>NZ_AP025741.1:0-5486912 GCF_030295155.1 Escherichia sp. 10290
AGCTTTTCATTCTGACTGCAACGGGCAATATGTCTCTGTGTGGATTAAAAAAAGTGTCTCTGACAGCAGCTTCTGAACTGGTTACCTGCCGTGAGTAAATTAAAATTTTATTGACTTAGGTCACTAAATACTTTAACCAATATAGGCATAGCGCACAGACAGATAAAAATTACAGAGTACACAACATCCATGAAACGCATTAGCACCACCATTACCACCACCATCACCATTACCACAGGTAACGGTGCGGGCTGACGCGTACAGGAAACACAGAAAAAAGCCCGCACCTGACAGTGCGGGCTTTTTTTTCGACCAAAGGTAACGAGGTAACAACCATGCGAGTGTTGAAGTTCGGCGGTACATCAGTGGCAAATGCAGAACGTTTTCTGCGGGTTGCCGATATTCTGGAAAGCAATGCCAGGCAGGGGCAGGTGGCCACCGTCCTCTCTGCCCCCGCCAAAATCACCAACCACCTGGTGGCGATGATTGAAAAAACCATTAGCGGCCAGGATGCTTTACCCAATATCAGCGATGCCGAACGTATTTTTGCCGAACTTCTGACGGGACTCGCCGCCGCTCAGCCGGGATTCCCGCTGGCGCAGCTGAAAACTTTCGTCGACCAGGAATTTGCCCAAATTAAACATGTCCTGCATGGTATTAGTTTGTTAGGGCAGTGCCCGGATAGCATCAACGCGGCACTGATTTGCCGTGGCGAGAAAATGTCGATCGCCATTATGGCCGGCGTGTTAGAAGCGCGTGGTCACAACGTTACCGTAATCGATCCGGTCGAAAAACTGCTGGCAGTCGGTCATTACCTCGAATCTACCGTCGATATTGCTGAGTCCACCCGCCGTATTGCGGCAAGCCGCATTCCGGCTGACCACATGGTGCTGATGGCAGGTTTCACCGCCGGTAATGAAAAAGGCGAACTGGTGGTGCTTGGACGTAACGGTTCCGACTACTCCGCCGCGGTACTGGCTGCCTGTTTACGCGCCGATTGTTGCGAGATCTGGACGGACGTTGACGGGGTCTATACCTGCGACCCGCGTCAGGTGCCCGATGCGAGGTTGTTGAAGTCGATGTCCTATCAGGAAGCGATGGAGCTTTCCTACTTCGGCGCTAAAGTTCTTCACCCCCGCACCATTACCCCCATCGCTCAGTTCCAGATCCCTTGCCTGATTAAAAACACCGGAAATCCTCAAGCACCAGGTACGCTCATTGGCGCCAGCCGTGATGAAGACGAATTACCGGTCAAGGGCATTTCCAATCTGAATAATATGGCAATGTTCAGTGTTTCCGGCCCGGGGATGAAAGGAATGGTCGGCATGGCGGCGCGCGTCTTTGCAGCGATGTCACGCGCTCGCATTTCAGTGGTGCTGATTACGCAATCGTCTTCTGAATACAGTATCAGTTTCTGCGTTCCACAAAGCGACTGTGTGCGAGCTGAACGGGCGATGCAGGAAGAGTTCTATCTTGAACTGAAGGAAGGCTTGCTGGAGCCGCTGGCGGTGACGGAACGGCTAGCCATTATCTCGGTGGTAGGTGATGGTATGCGCACCTTGCGTGGGATCTCGGCGAAATTCTTTGCCGCGCTGGCCCGCGCCAATATCAACATTGTCGCCATTGCTCAGGGATCTTCTGAACGCTCAATCTCTGTCGTGGTAAATAACGATGATGCGACCACTGGTGTGCGCGTTACTCATCAGATGCTGTTCAATACCGATCAGGTTATCGAAGTGTTTGTAATTGGTGTCGGTGGCGTTGGCGGTGCGCTGCTGGAGCAACTGAAGCGTCAGCAAAGCTGGCTGAAGAATAAACATATCGACTTACGTGTCTGCGGCGTTGCCAACTCAAAGGCTCTGCTCACCAATGTGCATGGCCTTAATCTGGAGAACTGGCAGGAAGAACTGGCGCAAGCCAAAGAGCCGTTTAACCTCGGGCGCTTAATTCGCCTGGTGAAAGAATATCATTTGCTGAATCCGGTGATTGTCGACTGTACCTCCAGCCAGGCGGTGGCGGATCAGTATGCTGACTTCCTGCGCGAAGGTTTCCACGTGGTTACGCCAAACAAAAAGGCCAACACCTCGTCGATGGATTACTACCATCAGTTGCGTTATGCGGCGGAAAAATCGCGGCGTAAATTCCTCTATGACACTAACGTTGGGGCTGGATTACCGGTTATTGAGAACCTGCAAAATCTGCTCAACGCAGGTGATGAATTAATGAAGTTCTCCGGCATTCTTTCCGGTTCGCTTTCTTATATCTTCGGCAAGTTAGACGAAGGCATGAGTTTCTCCGAGGCGACCACGCTGGCGCGGGAAATGGGTTATACCGAACCGGACCCGCGAGATGATCTTTCTGGTATGGATGTGGCGCGTAAGCTATTGATCCTCGCCCGTGAAACGGGACGTGAACTGGAACTGGCGGATATTGAAATTGAACCTGTGCTGCCCGCAGAGTTTAACGCAGAGGGTGATGTTGCAGCTTTTATGGCGAATCTTTCACAGCTCGACGATCTCTTTGCCGCACGCGTGGCGAAGGCTCGTGATGAGGGCAAAGTTTTGCGCTATGTTGGCAATATTGATGAAGATGGCATCTGCCGCGTGAAGATTGCCGAAGTGGATGGCAATGATCCGCTGTTCAAAGTGAAAAATGGCGAAAACGCCCTGGCCTTCTATAGCCACTATTATCAGCCGCTGCCGTTGGTTCTGCGCGGATATGGCGCGGGCAATGACGTTACAGCTGCTGGTGTCTTTGCCGATCTGCTACGTACCCTCTCATGGAAGTTAGGAGTCTGACATGGTTAAAGTTTATGCCCCGGCTTCCAGTGCCAATATGAGCGTCGGGTTTGATGTGCTCGGGGCGGCGGTGACACCTGTTGATGGTGCATTGCTCGGAGATGTAGTAACGGTTGAGGCGGCAGAGACATTCAGTCTCAACAATCTCGGACGTTTTGCCGATAAGCTGCCGTCAGAACCACGGGAAAATATCGTTTATCAGTGCTGGGAGCGTTTTTGCCAGGAGCTGGGCAAGCAAATTCCAGTGGCAATGACGCTGGAAAAGAATATGCCGATCGGTTCGGGTTTAGGCTCCAGCGCTTGTTCGGTGGTGGCGGCGCTGATGGCGATGAATGAACATTGCGGCAAGCCGCTTAATGACACCCGTTTGCTGGCTTTGATGGGCGAGCTGGAAGGGCGTATCTCCGGCAGCATTCATTACGACAACGTGGCACCGTGTTTTCTTGGTGGTATGCAGTTGATGATCGAAGAAAACGACATCATCAGCCAGCAAGTGCCGGGGTTTGATGAGTGGCTGTGGGTGCTGGCATATCCGGGGATTAAAGTCTCGACGGCAGAAGCCCGGGCTATTTTACCGGCACAGTATCGTCGCCAGGATTGCATTGCGCACGGGCGACATCTGGCAGGCTTCATTCACGCCTGCTATTCCCGTCAGCCTGAGCTTGCCGCGAAGCTGATGAAAGATGTTATCGCTGAACCCTACCGTGAACGGTTACTGCCAGGCTTCCGGCAGGCGCGGCAGGCGGTCGCGGAAATCGGCGCGGTAGCGAGCGGTATCTCCGGCTCCGGCCCGACTTTGTTCGCTCTGTGTGACAAGCCGGATACCGCCCAGCGCGTTGCCGACTGGTTGGGTAAGAACTACCTGCAAAATCAGGAAGGTTTTGTTCATATTTGCCGGCTGGATACGGCGGGCGCACGAGTACTGGAAAACTAAATGAAACTCTACAATCTGAAAGATCACAACGAACAGGTCAGCTTTGCGCAAGCCGTAACTCAGGGGTTGGGCAAAAATCAGGGGCTGTTTTTTCCGCACGACCTACCGGAATTCAGCCTGACTGAAATTGATGAGATGCTGAAGCTGGATTTTGTCACCCGCAGTGCGAAGATCCTCTCGGCGTTTATTGGTGATGAAATCCCGCAGGAAATACTGGAAGAGCGCGTATGCGCGGCGTTTGCCTTCCCGGCTCCGGTCGCCAATGTTGAAAGCGATGTCGGTTGTCTGGAGTTGTTTCACGGGCCAACGCTGGCATTTAAAGATTTCGGCGGTCGCTTTATGGCACAAATGCTGACCCATATTGCGGGCGATAAGCCAGTGACCATTCTGACCGCGACCTCCGGTGATACTGGAGCGGCAGTGGCTCATGCTTTCTACGGTTTACCGAATGTGAAAGTGGTTATCCTCTATCCACGAGGCAAAATCAGTCCACTGCAAGAAAAACTGTTCTGTACGTTGGGTGGCAATATTGAAACTATTGCCATTGACGGCGATTTTGATGCCTGTCAGGCGCTGGTAAAGCAGGCGTTTGATGATGAAGAACTGAAAGTGGCTTTGGGGCTGAACTCTGCTAACTCCATTAACATCAGTCGTTTACTGGCGCAGATTTGCTACTACTTTGAAGCTGTTGCGCAGCTGCCGCAGGAAGCGCGCAACCAGCTGGTTGTCTCGGTGCCGAGCGGTAACTTCGGCGATTTGACTGCGGGCCTGCTGGCGAAATCTCTTGGCCTGCCGGTGAAGCGTTTTATCGCTGCCACTAACGTGAACGATACCGTGCCGCGTTTCTTGCACGACGGGCAGTGGTCCCCTAAAGCGACTCAGGCGACATTATCCAATGCGATGGACGTGAGTCAGCCGAACAACTGGCCGCGTGTGGAGGAGTTATTCCGCCGCAAAATCTGGCAACTGAAAGAGCTGGGCTATGCAGCCGTGGATGATGAAACCACGCAACAGACAATGCGTGAGTTAAAAGCGCTGGGCTATACCTCGGAGCCGCACGCTGCCGTAGCTTATCGTGCGCTGCGCGACCAGTTGCATCCAGGCGAATATGGCCTGTTCCTCGGCACCGCGCATCCGGCGAAATTTAAAGAGAGCGTGGAGGCGATTCTCGGTGAAACATTGGATCTGCCAAAAGAGCTGGCAGAACGTGCTGATTTACCCTTGCTTTCGCATAATCTGCCCGCCGATTTTGCTGCGTTGCGTAAATTGATGATGAATCATCAGTAACATCTATTCATTATCTCAATCAGGCCGGGTTTGCTTTTATACAGCCCGGCTTTTTTATGAAGAAAATATGGAGAAAAACGACAGGAAAAAAGGAGGAATTCTCAATAAATGCGGTAACTTAGAGATTAGGATTGCGGAGAATAACAACCGCCGTTCTCATCGCGTAATCTCCGGATATCGACCCATAACGGGCAATGATAAAAGGAGTAACCTGTGAAAAAGATGCAATCTATCGTACTCGCACTTTCCCTGGTTCTGGTCGCTCCCATGGCAGCACAGGCTGCGGAAATTACGTTAGTCCCGTCAGTAAAATTACAGATAGGCGATCGTGATAATCGTGGCTATTACTGGGATGGCGGTCACTGGCGCGACCACGGCTGGTGGAAACAACATTATGAATGGCGAGGCAATCGCTGGCACCCACACGGACCACCGCCACCGCCGCGCCACCATAAGAAAGCTCCTCATGATCATCACGGCGGTCATGGTCCAGGCAAACATCACCGCTAAATGACAAATGCCGGGTAACAATCCGGCATTCAGCGCCTGATGCGACGCTGGCGCGTCTTATCAGGCCTTGTATTATCCCTCCTGTGCAGAGAAAATCGGCCAGTTTTCTCTGCCTGCAGTCCGCATGCCGTATCGGGCCTTAGGTTTTCAACCTGTTGCGTAGATTTATGCAGCGGACTGCCTTTCTCCCAAAGTGATAAACCGGACAGTATCATGGACCGGTTTTCCCGGTAATCCGTATTTGCAAGGTTGGTTTCACGATGGAACATGAACTTCATTATATCGGTATCGACACCGCTAAAGAGAAACTGGATGTCGATGTGTTGCGTCCTGATGGTCGTCATCGCACCAAAAAATTCGCTAACACCACTAAAGGGCACGATGAGCTGGTGAGATGGCTGAAGGGTCACAAGATTGACCATGCGCATATCTGCATCGAAGCGACCGGCACCTATATGGAACCTGTCGCAGAGTGCCTTTACGATGCAGGTTACATAGTGTCAGTCATTAATCCTGCGTTGGGTAAAGCTTTCGCTCAGAGTGAAGGACTGCGTAACAAGACTGATACCGTGGATGCGCGCATGCTGGCAGAGTTCTGTCGTCAGAAGCGCCCTGCAGCCTGGGAAGCGCCTCACCCGCTTGAACGCGCGTTGCGTGCCCTGGTAGTACGCCACCAGGCGCTGACAGATATGCACACGCAGGAACTGAACCGCACTGAAACGGCGCGGGAAGTCCAGAGACCGAGCATTGATGCTCACCTTCTGTGGCTTGAAGCAGAGCTGAAGCGTCTTGAGAAGCAGATAAAAGACCTGACAGACGATGATCCGGATATGAAACACCGCAGGAAACTGCTGGAAAGTATCCCGGGTATCGGAGAGAAAACATCTGCGGTATTACTGGCTTATATAGGTCTGAAGGACCGCTTCGCCCATGCCAGACAGTTCGCCGCTTTTGCGGGTCTGACACCACGGCGTTATGAATCAGGCAGTAGTGTGAGAGGGGCAAGCCGGTTGAGTAAAGCCGGACATGTGTCGCTTCGCAGGGCGTTGTATATGCCTGCAATGGTAGCCACCAGTAAGACTGAGTGGGGACGGATGTTCCGTGACCGTCTGACGGCTAATGGCAAGAAAGGAAAGGTGATTCTTGGCGCGATGATGCGCAAGCTGGCACAGGTGGCGTATGGAGTGCTGAAGTCAGGCGTGCCGTTCGATGCGTCACGGCATAATCCGGTAGCTGCGTAAAAATCGCGGAAGGGATGAAAAAAACAGCGCCTGACGGCGCTGTGTCTGGCATGCCTGCAATCTGGGAAACCAGGGTAGAAAAAAACTTGCAGGCCATAACAGTATCTACGTTAATTCTGCAATATATTGAATCTGCATGCTTTTGTAGGCCGGATAAGGCGTTCATGCCGCATCCGGCATTTACTGCAAACTTAACGCTGCTCGTAGCGTTTAAACACCAGTTCGCCGTTGCTGGAGGAAGCTTCATCAAAGAAGTAACCTTCGCTATTAAAACCAGTCAGTTGCTCTGGTTTGGTCAGCCGATTTTCAATAATGAAACGACTCATCAGACCGCGTGCTTTCTTAGCGTAGAAGCTGATTATCTTAAATTTGCCGTTCTTCTCATCGAGGAACACTGGCTTGATAATCTCGGCATTCAATTTCTTCGGCTTCACCGATTTAAAATACTCATCTGACGCCAGATTAATCACCACATTATCGCCTTGTGCTGCGAGCGCCTCGTTCAGCTTGTTGGTGATGATATCTCCCCAGAATTGATACAGATCTTTCCCTCGGGCATTCTCAAGACGGATCCCCATTTCCAGACGATAAGGCTGCATTAAATCGAGCGGGCGCAGTACGCCATACAAGCCGGAAAGCATTCGCAAATGTTGTTGGGCAAAATCGAAATCGTCTTCGCTGAAGGTTTCGGCCTGCAAGCCGGTGTAGACATCACCTTTAAACGCCAGAATCGCCTGTCGGGCATTCTCTGGCGTGAAATCTGGCTGCCAGTCATGAAAGCGAGCGGCGTTGATGCCCGCCAGTTTGTCGCTGATGCGCATCAGCGTGCTAATCTGCGGAGGCGTCAGTTTCCGCGCTTCATGGATCAGCTGCTGGGAGTTGTCTAACAGCTCCGGCAGCGTATAGCGCGTGGTGGTCAACGGGCTTTGGTAATCAAGCGTTTTCGCAGGTGAAATAAGAATCAGCATATCCAGTCCTTGCAGGAAATTTATGCCGACTTTAGCAAAAAAAGGGAATGAGTTGATCGATAGTTGTGATTACTCCTGCGAAACATCATCCCACGCGTCCGGAGAAAGCTGGCGACCAATATCCGGATAACGTAACGGATCAAACACCGGGCGCACGCCGAGTTTACGCTGGCGTAGATAATCACTGGCAATGGTATGAACCACAGGCGAGAGCAGTAATATGGCGGTCAAATTGGTAATAGCCATGCAGGCCATTATGATATCTGCCAGTTGCCACATCAGCGGAAGACTTAGCAAGGTGCCGCCGATGACCGTTGCGAAGGTGCAGATTCGCAGACACCAGATCGCTTTAGGGTTGTTCAGGCGTAAGAAGAAGAGATTGTTTTCGGCATAAATGTAGTTGGCAACGATGGAGCTGAAGGCAAACAGAATAACCACGAGGGTAACAAACTCCGCACCCCAGGAGCCCATTAGCACCCGCATCGCCTTCTGGATAAGCTGAATACCTTCCAGCGGCATGTAGGTTGTGCCGTTACCCGCCAGTAATATCAGCATGGCGCTTGCCGTACAGATGACCAGGGTGTCGATAAAAATGCCAATCATCTGGACAATCCCTTGCGCTGCGGGATGCGGAGGCCAGGACGCAGCTGCCGCTGCCGCGTTTGGCGTCGACCCCATTCCCGCCTCATTGGAAAACATACTGCGCTGAAAACCGTTAGTAATCGCCTGGCTTAAGGTATATCCCGCCGCGCCGCCTGCCGCTTCCTGCCAGCCAAAAGCACTCTCAAAAATAGACCAAATGACGTGGGGAAGTTGCCCGATATTCATTACGCAAATTACCAGGCTGGTCAGTACCCAGATTATCGCCATCAACGGGACAAACCCCTGCATGAGCCGGGCGACGCCATGAAGACCGCGAGTGATTGCCAGCAGAGCAAAGACAGCAAGAATAATGCCTGTCACCAGCGGGGGAAAATCAAAAGAAAAACTCAGGGCTCGGGCAACGGCGTTCGCCTGAACTCCGCTGAAAATTATGCCGTAGGCGATGAGCAAAAAGAGGGCGAACAGAACGCCCATCCAGCGCATCCCCAGCCCGCGCGCCATATACCATGCCGGTCCGCCACGAAACTGCCCATTAACGTCACGTTCTTTATAAAGTTGTGCAAGGGAACATTCGGCAAACGAGGTCGCCATGCCGATAAACGCGGCAACCCACATCCAGAAGACGGCACCTGGTCCACCGGCGGTAATAGCCAGCGCAACGCCAGCCAGGTTGCCGCTACCCACGCGCGCCGCAAGACTGGTACACAATGACTGAAATGAGGTTAAACCGCCTGGCTGTGGATGAATGCTATTTTTAAGACTTTTGCCAAACTGGCGGATGTAGCGAAACTGCACAAATCCGGTGCGAAAAGTGAACCAACAACCTGCGCCGAAGAGCAGGTAAATCATTACCGATCCCCAAAGGACGCTGTTAATAAAGGAGAAAAAATCTGGCATGCATATCCCTCTTATTGCCGGTCGCGATGACTTTCCTGTGTAAACGTTACCAATTGTTTAAGAAGTATATACGCTACGAGGTAGTTGATAACTTCTGCGTAGCATACATGAGGTTTTGTATAAAAATGGCGGGCGATATCAACGCAGTGTCAGAAATCCGAAACAGTCTCGCCAGGCGATAACCGTCTTGTCGGCGGTTGCGCTGACGTTGCGTCGTGATATCATCAGGGCAGACCGGTTACATCCCCCTAACAAGCTGTTTAAAGAGAAATACTATCATGACGGACAAATTGACCTCCCTTCGTCAGTACACCACCGTAGTGGCCGACACTGGGGACATCGCGGCAATGAAGCTGTATCAACCGCAGGATGCCACAACTAACCCTTCTCTCATTCTTAACGCAGCGCAGATTCCGGAATATCGTAAGTTGATTGATGATGCTGTCGCCTGGGCGAAACAGCAGAGCAACGATCGCGCGCAGCAGATCGTGGACGCGACTGACAAACTGGCAGTAAATATTGGTCTGGAAATCCTGAAACTGGTTCCGGGCCGTATCTCAACTGAAGTTGATGCGCGTCTTTCCTATGACACCGAAGCGTCAATTGCGAAAGCAAAACGCCTGATCAAACTCTACAACGATGCAGGTATTAGCAACGATCGTATTCTGATCAAACTGGCTTCTACCTGGCAGGGTATCCGTGCTGCAGAACAGCTGGAAAAAGAAGGTATCAACTGTAACCTGACCCTGCTGTTCTCCTTCGCTCAGGCTCGTGCTTGTGCGGAAGCAGGCGTGTTCCTGATCTCGCCGTTTGTTGGCCGTATTCTTGACTGGTACAAAGCGAATACTGATAAGAAAGAGTACGCTCCGGCAGAAGATCCGGGCGTGGTTTCTGTATCTGAAATCTACCAGTACTACAAAGAGCACGGTTATGAAACCGTGGTGATGGGCGCAAGCTTCCGTAACATCGGCGAAATTCTGGAACTGGCAGGCTGCGACCGTCTGACCATCGCACCGGCACTGCTGAAAGAGCTGGCTGAGAGCGAAGGGGCTATCGAACGTAAACTGTCTTACACCGGCGAAGTGAAAGCGCGTCCGGCGCGTATCACTGAGTCCGAGTTCCTGTGGCAGCACAACCAGGATCCAATGGCAGTAGATAAACTGGCAGAAGGTATCCGTAAGTTTGCTGTTGACCAGGAAAAACTGGAAAAAATGATCGGCGATCTGCTGTAATCATTCTTAGCGTGACCGGGAAGTCGGTCACGCTACCTCTTCTGAAGCCTGTCTGTCACTCCCTTCGCAGTGTATCATTCTGTTTAACGAGACTGTTTAAACGGAAAAATCTTGATGAATACTTTACGTATTGGCTTAGTTTCCATCTCTGATCGCGCATCCAGCGGCGTTTATCAGGATAAAGGCATCCCTGCGCTGGAAGAATGGCTGACATCGGCGCTAACCACGCCGTTTGAACTGGAAACCCGCTTAATCCCCGACGAGCAGGCGATCATCGAGCAAACGTTGTGTGAGCTGGTGGATGAAATGAGTTGCCATCTGGTGCTCACCACGGGCGGAACTGGCCCGGCGCGTCGTGACGTCACGCCCGATGCGACGCTGGCAGTAGCGGACCGCGAGATGCCAGGCTTTGGTGAACAGATGCGCCAAATTAGCCTGCATTTTGTTCCAACCGCGATCCTTTCGCGCCAGGTGGGCGTGATTCGCAAACAAGCACTAATCCTTAACTTACCCGGTCAGCCGAAGTCTATTAAAGAGACGCTGGAAGGTGTGAAGGACGCTGAGGGTAACGTTGTGGTGCACGGTATTTTTGCCAGCGTACCGTACTGCATTCAGTTGCTGGAAGGGCCATACGTTGAAACGGCACCGGAAGTGGTTGCAGCATTCAGACCGAAGAGTGCAAGACGCGAAGTTAGCGAATAAAAAAATCCCCCCATGCGGGGGGATCTCAAAACAATTAGTGGGATTCACCAATCGGCAGAACGGTGCGACCAAACTGCTCGTTCAGTACTTCACCCATCGCCAGATAGATTGCGCTGGCACCGCAGATCAGACCAATCCAGCCGGCAAAGTGGATGATCGCGGCATTACCGACAATGTTACCGATCGCCAGCAGGGCAAACAGCACGGTCAGGCTAAAGAAAACGAATTGCAGAACGCGTGCGCCTTTCAGCGTGCCGAAGAACATAAACAGCGTAAATACGCCCCACAGACCAAGGTAGACACCAAGGAACTGTGCATTTGGCGCATCGGTCAGACCCAGTTTCGGCATCAGCAGAATCGCAACCAGCGTCAGCCAGAAAGAACCGTAAGAGGTGAATGCGGTTAAACCGAAAGTGTTGCCTTTTTTGTACTCCAGCAGACCAGCAAAAATTTGCGCGATGCCGCCGTAGAAAATGCCCATTGCAAGAATAATACCGTCAAGAGCGAAATAACCCACGTTGTGCAGGTTAAGCAGAATGGTGGTCATGCCGAAGCCCATCAGGCCCAGCGGTGCCGGATTAGCCAACTTAGTGTTGCCCATAATTCCTCAAAAATCATCATCGAATGAATGGTGAAATAATTTCCCTGAATAACTGTAGTGTTTTCAGGGCGCGGCATAATAATCAGCCAGTGGGGCAGTGTCTACGATCTTTTGAAGGGAAAATGAAAATTTTCCCCGGTTTCCGGTATCAGACCTGAGTGGCACTAACCATCCGGCGCAGGCAGGCGATTTGCAGTACGGCTGGAATCGTCACGCGATAGGCGCTGCCGCTGACCGCTTTAACCCCATTTAGTGCCGCGCCTACAGGGCCTCCCAGCCCCGCGCCGCGCAGCAAACCATGCCCAAGTACGCTCATTGCTGCGTGGGTGCGTAAAATGCGGGTCAATTGGCTGGAAAGCAAATGCGACACGCCTTTTGCCAATAATTTGTCTTTCATCAGCAGCGGCAGCAGCTCTTCCAGCTCATTCACCCTGGCATCGACCGCGTGCAGAAACTCCTGCTTATGTTCCTCGTCCATTTTCTTCCAGGTATTACGCAGAAATTGTTCCAGTAACTGTTGCTCAATTTCAAACGTAGACATCTCTTTGTCGGCTTTCAGCTTCAATCGTTTTGAAACATCGAGCAAAATGGCCCGATACAATTTACCGTGTCCACGCAGTTTGTTGGCGATACTATCGCCACCAAAATGCTGTAATTCTCCGGCAATCAGCTGCCAGTTGCGGCGATGTTGCTCGGGATGTCCTTCCATCGATTTAAACAGTTCGTTGCGCATCAGTACGCTGGAGAGGCGAGTTTTGCCTTTTTCATTATGGGTGAGCAGCCGGGCGAAATTTGCCAATTGTTCCTCACTACAATGCTGGAGAAAATCCAGATCTGAATCATTCAGGTAATTAACATTCATTTTTTGTGGCTTCTATATTCTGGCGTTAGTCGTCGCCGATAATTTTCAGCGTGGCCATATCCGATGAGTTCACCGTATGGCCGGAAAAGGTGATTTTTGAGACGCAGCGTTTATTGTCGTTATCGCTGTTAATGTTGATCCAGTCAGTGGTTTGCCCTTCTTTTATTTCTGAAGGAATATTCAGGCTCTGACTGGCGCTACGGGCGGCTTTGAAATAAACCGATGCACCACTTAACTGTAAATCGCCATGGTCGGCAGTGAGTTGAATGCGTTTAACAATGCGACAAACAGGAAGTTTCAGCGCCAGATCGTTGGTTTCGTTACGCGGCATCGCAATGACGCCGAGGATTTTATGGTTGTTTGCCTGCGCCGTGCAGCACAGCAGCAGGCTAATCGCCAGGCTGGCGGAAAGCGTAAAAACGGATTTCATAAGTATTCTCTTAGTGGGGAGAGGTAGGGGATGAATACCCACTAGTTTACTGCTGATAAAGAGAAGATTCAGGTACGTAATATTTTCTTTTTATTACAATTTTTCTATGAATGTCTTGGCTGCCATTCATTCTTTATATGAATAAAATTGCTGTCAGTTTCGTGTCTTGTTCTGGCATATCGCGAAATTTCTGCGCAAAAGCACAAAAAATTTTTGCATCTCCCCCTTGATGACGTGGGTTACGACCCCATTTAGTAGTCAACCGCAGTGAGTGAGTCTGCAAAAAAATGAAATTGGGCAGTTGAAACCAGACGTTTCGCCCCTATTACAGACTCACAACCACATGATGACCGAATATATAGTGGAGACGTTTAGATGGGTAAAATAATTGGTATCGACCTGGGTACTACCAACTCTTGTGTAGCGATTATGGATGGCACCACTCCGCGAGTGCTGGAGAACGCCGAAGGCGATCGCACCACGCCTTCTATCATTGCCTATACCCAGGATGGTGAAACTCTGGTTGGTCAGCCGGCTAAACGTCAGGCAGTGACAAACCCGCAAAACACCCTGTTTGCGATTAAACGCCTGATTGGCCGCCGCTTCCAGGACGAAGAAGTACAGCGTGATGTTTCCATCATGCCATTCAAAATTATTGCTGCTGATAACGGCGACGCATGGGTCGAAGTTAAAGGCCAGAAAATGGCACCGCCGCAGATCTCTGCTGAAGTGCTGAAAAAAATGAAGAAAACCGCGGAAGATTACCTGGGCGAACCGGTAACTGAAGCTGTTATTACCGTACCGGCATACTTTAACGATGCTCAGCGTCAGGCAACCAAAGACGCAGGCCGTATCGCTGGTCTGGAAGTAAAACGTATCATCAACGAACCGACCGCAGCTGCGCTGGCTTATGGTCTGGACAAAGGTACTGGCAACCGTACTATCGCGGTTTATGACCTGGGTGGTGGTACTTTCGATATTTCCATTATCGAAATCGACGAAGTTGACGGCGAAAAAACCTTCGAAGTTCTGGCAACCAACGGTGATACCCACCTGGGTGGTGAAGACTTCGACAGCCGTCTGATTAACTATCTGGTTGAAGAATTCAAGAAAGATCAGGGCATTGACCTGCGCAACGATCCGCTGGCAATGCAGCGCCTGAAAGAAGCGGCAGAAAAAGCGAAAATCGAGCTGTCTTCCGCTCAGCAGACCGACGTTAACCTGCCGTACATCACTGCAGACGCGACCGGTCCGAAACACATGAACATCAAAGTGACTCGTGCGAAACTGGAAAGCCTGGTTGAAGATCTGGTAAACCGTTCCATTGAGCCGCTGAAAGTTGCACTGCAGGACGCTGGCCTGTCCGTATCTGATATCGACGACGTTATCCTCGTTGGTGGTCAGACTCGTATGCCAATGGTTCAGAAGAAAGTTGCTGAATTCTTTGGTAAAGAGCCGCGTAAAGACGTTAACCCGGACGAAGCTGTAGCCATCGGTGCTGCTGTTCAGGGTGGTGTTCTGACTGGTGACGTAAAAGACGTACTGCTGCTGGACGTTACCCCGCTGTCTCTGGGTATCGAAACCATGGGCGGTGTGATGACGACGCTGATCGCGAAAAACACCACTATCCCGACCAAGCACAGCCAGGTGTTCTCTACCGCTGAAGACAACCAGTCTGCGGTAACCATCCATGTGCTGCAGGGTGAACGTAAACGTGCGGCTGATAACAAATCTCTGGGTCAGTTCAACCTGGATGGCATCAACCCGGCACCGCGCGGTATGCCGCAGATCGAAGTTACCTTCGATATCGATGCTGACGGTATCCTGCACGTTTCCGCGAAAGATAAAAACAGCGGTAAAGAGCAGAAGATCACCATCAAGGCTTCTTCTGGTCTGAACGAAGATGAAATCCAGAAAATGGTACGCGACGCAGAAGCGAACGCCGAAGCTGACCGTAAGTTTGAAGAGCTGGTACAGACTCGCAACCAGGGCGACCATCTGCTGCACAGCACCCGTAAGCAGGTTGAAGAAGCAGGCGATAAACTGCCAGCTGACGACAAAACTGCTATCGAGTCTGCGCTGACTGCACTGGAAACTGCTCTGAAAGGTGAAGACAAAGCCGCTATCGAAGCGAAAATGCAGGAACTGGCACAGGTTTCCCAGAAACTGATGGAAATCGCCCAGCAGCAACATGCCCAGCAGCAGACTGCCGGTGCTGATGCTTCTGCAAACAACGCGAAAGATGACGATGTTGTCGACGCTGAATTTGAAGAAGTCAAAGACAAAAAATAATCGCCCTATAAACGGGTAATTATACTGACACGGGCGAAGGGGAATTTCCTCTCCGCCCGTGCATTCATCTAGGGGCAAATCAAAAAAGATGGCTAAGCAAGATTATTACGAGATTTTAGGCGTTTCCAAAACAGCGGAAGAGCGTGAAATCAAAAAGGCCTACAAACGCCTGGCCATGAAATACCACCCGGACCGTAACCAGGGTGACAAAGAGGCCGAGGCGAAATTTAAAGAGATCAAGGAAGCTTATGAAGTTCTGACCGACTCGCAAAAACGTGCGGCATACGATCAGTATGGTCATGCTGCGTTTGAGCAAGGCGGCATGGGCGGCGGCGGTTTTGGCGGCGGCGCAGACTTCAGCGATATTTTTGGTGACGTTTTCGGCGATATTTTTGGCGGCGGACGTGGTCGTCAACGTGCGGCGCGCGGTGCTGATTTACGCTATAACATGGAGCTCACCCTCGAAGAAGCTGTACGTGGCGTGACCAAAGAGATCCGCATTCCGACTCTGGAAGAGTGTGACGTTTGCCACGGTAGCGGTGCAAAACCAGGTACACAGCCGCAGACCTGTCCGACCTGTCATGGCTCTGGTCAGGTGCAGATGCGCCAGGGCTTCTTTGCTGTGCAGCAGACCTGTCCACACTGTCAGGGCCGCGGTACGCTGATCAAAGATCCGTGCAACAAATGTCATGGTCATGGGCGTGTTGAGCGCAGCAAAACGCTGTCCGTTAAAATTCCGGCAGGGGTGGACACTGGAGACCGCATCCGTCTTGCGGGCGAAGGTGAAGCGGGCGAGCATGGCGCACCGGCAGGCGATCTGTACGTTCAGGTTCAGGTTAAACAGCACCCGATTTTCGAGCGTGAAGGCAACAACCTGTATTGCGAAGTCCCGATCAACTTCGCTATGGCGGCGCTGGGGGGCGAAATCGAAGTACCGACCCTTGATGGCCGCGTCAAACTGAAAGTGCCTGGCGAAACCCAGACCGGTAAGCTGTTCCGTATGCGCGGTAAAGGCGTCAAGTCTGTCCGCGGCGGCGCACAGGGTGATTTGCTGTGCCGCGTTGTCGTCGAAACACCGGTAGGCCTGAACGAGAAGCAGAAACAGCTGCTGCAAGAGCTGCAAGAAAGCTTCGGTGGCCCAACCGGCGAGCACAACAGTCCGCGCTCAAAGAGCTTCTTTGATGGTGTGAAGAAGTTTTTTGACGACCTGACTCGCTAACCTCCCCAAAAGCCTGCCTGTGGGCAGGCTTGGGTAAAAATAGGGTGCGTTGAAGATATGCGAGCACCTGTAAAGTGGCGGGGATCACTCCCCGCCGTTGCTCTTACTCGGATTCGTAAGCCGTGAAAACAGCAACCTCCGTCTGGCCAGTTCGGATGTGAACCTCACAGAGGTCTTTTCTCGTTACCAGCGCCGCCACTACGGCGGTGATACAGATGACGATCAGGGCGACAATCATCGCCTTATGCTGCTTCATTGCTCTCTTCTCCTTGACCTTACGGTCAGTAAGAGGCACTCTACATGTGTTCAGCATATAGGGGGCCTCGGGTTGATGGTAAAATATCACTCGGGGCTTTTCTCTATCTGCCGTTCAGCTAATGCCTGAGACAGATAGCCTCAAGCACCCGCCGCTATTATACAGCGCTTTTAATTCACTTCTGTTTTATCAATTCTTTTTCTGAAGACGCCTCGCATTTTTACGGAATAATATTTCAATACATCAATTTATTTAACTTAAATATATCCAGGGATTCACAAAAAAAAGGTGTTTTCCTCTATCAAAAGTGAATAGCTAAAGGAAATTAATTATTAAAGGTTAGTGTAATACTATAGAGAGACAAAGAAATACGTTCAGCAGTCAATGCTAAGTTCATCATGAAAAATGCCTATAAATCAAAGGGTGATATTTAAAACAGACACATTTTCTGAAACACGATATCTCTCCGCCCGTTCGCAAAAGTAATCTGCGATCTTCATCACGCTTCGATAGTCATCTTTAAATATACTGGCTTGGTCATTCTTAATAAAAATGAATTGTCTGGTGTATTAATTCCTATGGAATCATAAAAACAATGAATGGAGAACATATTATATGTCTGCCAAAAGACGACTTCTTATTGCGTGTACCCTGATAACAGCTATCTATCATTTTCCTGCATATTCTTCATTAGAATATAAAGGAACCTTTGGTTCAATAAATGCGGGTTATGCAGACTGGAATAGTGGATTTGTAAACACTCACCGTGGTGAAGTATGGAAAGTGACTGCGGATTTTGGGGTAAATTTTAAAGAAGCAGAATTTTACTCATTTTATGAAAGTAATGTACTCAATCATGCTGTAGCAGGGAGAAATCATACAGTTTCAGCAATGACGCATGTCAGACTCTTTGACTCTGATATGACTTTCTTTGGCAAGATCTATGGTCAATGGGATAACTCATGGGGTGACGATCTTGATATGTTTTATGGTTTGGGCTACCTCGGCTGGAATGGTTCATGGGGGGGGGTAAACCGTATATTGGATTACATAATCAATCTGGTGACTACGTATCAGCTAAATATGGTCAAACGAATGGTTGGAATGGTTATGTTGTTGGCTGGACAGCAGTATTGCCATTTATGTTATTTGACGAAAAATTTGTTTTATCTAACTGGAATGAAATAGAACTGGATAGGAACGATGCTTACACGGAGCAGCAATTTGGTCGGAACGGGTTAAATGGCGGTTTAACTATTGCCTGGAAGTTCTATCCTCGCTGGAAAGCCAGTGTGACGTGGCGTTATTTCGATAATAAGCTGGGCTACGATGGCTTTGGCGATCAAATGATTTATATGCTTGGTTATGATTTCTAATTTTTTATCAGGGAATAATTATGCAGAAAACGTTAATGGCCAGTTTGATCGGCCTTGCAGTTTGCACAGGGAATGCTTTTAGTCCTGCCTTAGCCGCAGAGGTTAAACAACCTAATTTAGTCATTATTATGGCGGATGATTTAGGTTATGGCGATTTAGCAACATATGGTCATCAGATCGTTAAAACCCCCAATATTGACAGGCTTGCCCAGGAGGGCGTCAAATTTACTGACTACTATGCCCCAGCTCCCTTAAGTTCTCCTTCGCGAGCGGGGTTATTAACGGGGCGGATGCCATTTCGTACCGGCATACGTTCATGGATACCAACGGGAAAAGATGTGGCATTAGGGCGTAATGAACTCACGATTGCTAATCTACTCAAAGCGCAAGGGTACGACACGGCAATGATGGGTAAGCTGCATCTGAATGCAGGCGGCGATCGTACCGATCAGCCTCAGGCAAAAGATATGGGCTTTGATTACTCACTGGTTAATACGGCGGGTTTTGTTACCGACGCTACTCTGGATAATGCGAAGGAGCGTCCCCGTTTTGGCATGGTGTATCCGACGGGTTGGTTGCGTAACGGGCAACCCACACCTCGTGCCGATAAAATGAGTGGTGAGTATGTCAGTTCGGAAGTCGTTAACTGGTTGGATAACAAAAAGGATAGTAAGCCTTTCTTCCTTTATGTCGCTTTTACCGAAGTGCATAGCCCCCTGGCTTCGCCCAAAAAATACCTCGACATGTACTCACAATATATGAGCGCGTATCAGAAGCAGCATCCTGATTTATTTTATGGCGACTGGGCGGATAAACCCTGGCGTGGTGTGGGGGAATATTATGCCAACATCAGTTATCTGGATGCTCAGGTTGGAAAAGTACTGGATAAAATCAAAGCGATGGGTGAAGAAGATAACACCATCGTTATTTTTACCAGTGATAACGGCCCAGTAACCCGTGAAGCACGTAAAGTTTATGAACTGAATTTGGCAGGGGAAACTGATGGATTACGTGGTCGCAAGGATAATCTTTGGGAAGGCGGCATCCGTGTTCCGGCGATTATTAAATACGGAAAGCATCTTCCAAAGGGAATGGTTTCAGATACTCCCGTTTATGGTCTGGACTGGATGCCTACGCTGGCGAAAATGATGAACTTCAAATTACCGACGGACCGCACTTTTGATGGCGAATCGTTGGTTCCTGTTCTTGAGCAAAAAGCATTGAAACGCGAAAAGCCATTAATTTTCGGGATTGATATGCCATTCCAGGATGATCCAACCGATGAATGGGCGATCTGTGATGGTGACTGGAAGATGATTATCGATCGCAATAATAAACCGAAATATCTCTATAATCTTAAATCTGATCGTTTTGAAACACTTAATCTGATCGGTAAAAAACCAGATATTGAAAAACAGATGTATGGTAAGTTTTTAAAATATAAAAGTGATATTGATAATGATTCTCTAATGAAAGCCAGAGGTGATAAACCAGAAGCAGTGACCTGGGGCTAACCTGATAATTATAATAAATGTAATGTATGCCATTTAGGGCTATGCCCGCCTGATTCAGTGCTATGCATTGAATCAGGTTCTTTTCGCGTTGAACAATATCAAGATACGGCTATTCGCAGGGAGTGGATATGTTTACCAACGTAAATGTTGATTGTTGCAAAACACCAGGATGTAAAAACCTGGGGTTGCTGAATAGCCAGGATTATGTCGCACAGGGTAAAAATATTTTATGCCGTGAATGTGGTTACTTGTTTCCAGTGATATCTGAACAGTCGCTTAATATTTATCGTAATATTGTGAATCACTCCTGGAGAGGTTTGATTTGCCAATGTTCAACTTGCGGAAGTACGTCTCTCAAAAAATATGGATATTCTGCACAAGGCCAGAGAAGAATGTATTGCCATCATTGTGAGAAAACATTTATCACTCTGGAACATGTAATTACCACACCACGAGGAGCCCAGTTAGCATTGATGATTGAGCAAGGGGAGGCACTTGCGGATATCAGAAAGTCATTACTTCTTAACAGCACTGGACTTAGCCGAGAACTGTTAAAATTAGCGCGTGGAGCAAACTATAAAGAAAGTCGACAGTGTTTGCCTGCTTCTGATATTACCCTGAGTACCCGTGCTTTTCGCGTCAAGTATAATGGTAGCAATAACTCTCTTTATGCTCTTGTTACCGCAGAAGAACAAAGCGGCAGGGTGGTTGCCATCTCAACCAATTACTCCCCATCTGCCGTAGAGCAACATTATCAATACACATCGAGCTATGAAGAGCGTATGCCTCCAGGGACGCTGGCACATCATGTCCAACGCAAAGAGTTACTCACTATGCGGCGGGATACCTTGTTTGATATTGATTACGGCCCGGCAGTTTTACATCAAAACGATCCGGGAATGCTGGTGAAGCCGGTTCTTCCTGCATATCGTCATTTTGAACTGGTCAGAATACTGACCGATGAACATTCCATTAACGTTCAGCATTACCTTGATCACGAATGCTTTATATTGGGCGGATGCCTGATGGCTTATTTGCAGCATATTCATCAAGGTCGCTGCCATATTTCCTTTGTCAAAGAGCGCGGTGTGGCACCTGCCAGCATTGATTTTCCACCGCGATTATTCCTTAGTGGTGGGGTACGAAACAATGTCTGGCGTGCATTTTCTAACCGCAATTATTCAATGGCTGTATGCAATCTCACTGGCAGTAAGAAAGTCCGCGAGATGCGGCATGCAACTTTGAACAGTGCGACGTGTTTTATCCACTTTGTGGAGAACCATCCTTTCCTTATATCATTGAACCGAATGTCTCCTGCGAATGTCGTTTCTACATTAGATATCTTCAAACATCTGTGGAATAAAAAACTAGATCATGGAACAATTTAATTATTACTTTTCCGAATAATTTCTTCAGAAATCTTGGCCTTAGACTATGATTAATGGGGGTTAAGGTCATCAGTCGCCGCTTTCGGGCATCAAAAACTCATCTCTCGCTGATGGCGCAATTCTTTTAATAGATCGTAAAAAACGAACTATTCCCACACTATAATCTGCTTTTAACGATGATTTGTGCGGGATAAAATAGTAAAAACGATCTATTCACCTGAAAGAGAAATAAAAAGTGAAACATCTGCATCGATTCTTTAGCAGTGATGCCTCGGGAGGCATTATTCTCATAATTGCCGCTATCCTGGCGATGATTATGGCCAACAGCGGTACAACCAGTGGATGGTATCACGATTTTCTTGAGACGCCGGTTCAGCTCCGGGTTGGTTCACTCGAAATCAACAAAAACATGCTGTTATGGATAAATGACGCGCTGATGGCGGTATTTTTCCTGTTAGTTGGTCTGGAAGTTAAACGTGAACTGATGCAAGGATCGCTAGCCAGCTTACGCCAGGCCGCATTTCCAGTTATCGCCGCTATTGGTGGGATGATTGTTCCGGCATTACTCTATCTTGCCTTTAACTATGCCGATCCGATTACCCGCGAAGGGTGGGCTATTCCGGCGGCGACAGATATTGCATTTGCGCTTGGTGTGCTGGCGCTGTTGGGAAGTCGTGTTCCGTTAGCGCTGAAGATCTTTTTGATGGCGCTGGCTATTATCGACGATCTTGGGGCCATCATTATCATCGCTTTGTTCTACACTAATGACTTATCGATGGCCTCTCTTGGCGTCGCGGCCGTTGCAATTGCCGTACTCGCGGTACTGAATCTGTGTGGTGTACGCCGCACGGGCGTTTATATTCTGGTTGGCGTGGTGTTGTGGACTGCGGTGTTGAAATCGGGGGTTCACGCAACACTGGCGGGGGTAATTGTCGGCTTCTTTATTCCTTTGAAAGAGAAGCATGGGCGTTCTCCAGCGAAGCGACTGGAGCATGTGTTGCACCCGTGGGTGGCATATCTGATTTTGCCGCTGTTTGCATTTGCTAATGCTGGCGTTTCACTGCAAGGCGTCACGCTGGATGGCTTGACCTCCATTCTGCCATTGGGGATTATCGCTGGCTTGCTGATTGGCAAACCACTGGGGATTAGTCTGTTCTGCTGGTTGGCGCTGCGTTTGAAACTGGCGCATCTGCCTGAGGGAACGACTTATCAGCAAATTATGGCGGTGGGGATCCTGTGCGGTATCGGTTTTACTATGTCTATCTTTATTGCCAGCCTGGCCTTTGGTAGCGTAGATCCAGAACTGATTAACTGGGCGAAACTCGGTATCCTGGTCGGTTCTATCTCTTCGGCGGTAATTGGATACAGCTGGTTACGCGTTCGTTTACGTCCATCAGTTTGACAGGACGGTTTACCGGGGAGCCATAAACGGCTCCCTTTTCATTATTATCAGGGAGAGAAATGAGCATGTCTCATATCAATTACAACCACTTGTATTACTTCTGGCATGTCTATAAAGAAGGTTCCGTGGTTGGCGCAGCGGAGGCGCTTTATTTAACACCACAAACCATTACCGGGCAGATCCGGGCGCTGGAAGAGCGCCTGCAAGGTAAACTATTTAAGCGCAAGGGACGTGGTCTCGAACCCAGCGAACTGGGAGAGCTGGTCTATCGCTATGCCGATAAAATGTTTACCTTAAGCCAGGAAATGCTGGATATCGTGAACTATCGCAAAGAGTCCAATTTATTGTTTGACGTTGGCGTGGCTGATGCACTTTCCAAACGCCTGGTCAGTAGCGTACTGAACGCCGCAGTGGTAGAAGGTGAGCCGATTCATCTTCGCTGCTTCGAATCCACCCACGAAATGCTGCTGGAGCAATTAAGTCAGCATAAACTGGATATGATCATTTCCGATTGCCCGATAGATTCTACGCAGCAGGAAGGCCTGTTCTCCGTGAGAATTGGCGAATGTGGCGTGAGCTTCTGGTGTACAAATCCACCACCGGAAAAACCATTCCCGGCTTGTCTGGAAGAACGGCGGCTTTTGATTCCTGGACGGCGTTCAATGTTAGGACGCAAATTGCTTAACTGGTTTAACTCCCAGGGATTAAACGTAGAAATCCTTGGCGAGTTTGATGATGCCGCATTAATGAAAGCTTTTGGTGCGATGCACAATGCAATCTTCGTTGCTCCAACGCTTTATGCATATGACTTTTATGCCGATAAAACTGTCGTGGAAATTGGTCGCGTAGAAAATGTAATGGAAGAGTACCATGCCATTTTTGCTGAGCGGATGATTCAGCATCCAGCGGTACAGCGAATCTGCAATACGGATTATTCTGCGCTTTTTAGTCCAGCGGCGCGTTAATCGGCAACTCCCCCAAAGTTAAGGCGGGGGAGATAGATTAGTTGTATATAACCACAATCTTGACTCGGCTCATTATTTGCCCGCTTGAGACATTGTTTCCATATGTACGCGGGCGAATAAAAAGAGGAATCTGATTACTTCCTTCATGGGGATGCTGAAAAGCATAGCTATTGCTTTTGCCATACAGAATTTCATTCGTACCATCATTCGATAGTTGAAAGCCTACTTGACCAGCACCTTCCTCACTATTTTCTAACTCATTTTTTAATATGCTGGTTCCTGACTCCTGTATCGTCACCGGCTCAAAGTAATATTCAACATCACTGGGTTCAAAAACTAATTCACCTTGCTCGCCCTGGATGCAGTCAAATCTTATATGATGAAACTGATAATTTTCACTATTGATACGAGACAGTACAAATCGTCCAGTGTCGATGGATTTGTCTTCAAAACCACAAGTCATTAAGTTAACCTGTAAAATGGTATTTAAATTAAAGTTAAAGCGGACGCTGTTACAATTAGTATTACTCCCTATGCATGAGCTCACTTCAATTTCGAATAACAAAGGAAAAGGTGCCCCTGGAAAAATATCTGAGATGTAAGAATTATCTGGCAACGAAGTAATAGAATATGGGATCGTGAAATTTATTGCAGATAAGATTTCTTCTAAATTATAAGATGATTTACCGGGTAGTTCTATTTTTTTACCGTTAGATTCAAAAGGAAAATTAATAATATAATGACGCCCCCCCACTTTAAACCTTAAGGCGTTCAGTGTTAAAAAATGAACTTTAATGGCGTTGGTCGTATCTTGCAAATCCGCACACTCAATGATATTTCCAGTGTTTTCAATTTTTTCAACAGCGAGATTACCTTTCATATTAAGTGGTTTTAGAGTGTAAGTTCCACGTTGTTCACCGACATTGGTCAGTGTACAGGGAGCACTTTGCACAATAAAAGAATATAGACTCAAGGAGAGCAATAAAAGCCTCTTCATAGTAAACTCCTTTTACTGACATATATATGTTTTATTTTCATCGATAACGTTTTTAAAAGTAATGGTACAAAATAAGTTCTGTTCATCGTTGAGAGCAATTTTTATGCCGGTGGATAAAGGTTGCATAATATTGGCAGAAAGGCTATTTTTTCTGCCAATATCATAAAAATCATCATATTCACTATGATGATTGTGTTTATCATTTTCGTAAAGATGGTCGCTGAATGTCCTGTAATCCTGCGAAGCATAACGCCAGGCGGCCACGCTAAAGCGAGTAGCCGTTTGCACTAGATATTTATTATAGGCAACCTGATAGCTCGTACCTTCGTGTGTTATATCATTATTTAACTTACTACTCGATCGGGTAGCGTCAAAAGAGATGGCACCCAGCGGTGTATTCCAACCATTTCCCAGGGTTATAGCATTATAGTTATCGGATAAAATCGTACCGCCATAAAGTGTCAAAAGATTGTTGAGGCCATATATATAATTTGCCTCGAGAAAGTCCTCCTGATTCTTTACACCATATATCTTACTGCGTCCGGCGATAAAATCGAAATTTGAAACACCTGGTTGCAGCATGTTGGGCACGGAAGAGTAGGGCACCAAAAAGGAACGAACACTACCATCTGCTTCTTTTATGCTGACATCGAGATCAGAGCCGCTGCCCGAAAGTTGCAAATCTGCGATAGTAAATGGTCCCGGGGGAACCTCTTTTTGGTAAATGATGTAGCCATTTTGCGAAACCGTTATCAATGCATTACTTTGCGCAATACCTTGTACTAAGGGTGTAAAGCTCTGCATGGAATCAGGTAACATTTGCATATCGCGAAATAAGCGTATTCCGCTAAATCGCAGAGAGTCGAATATGAGTGAGGATGTATAATTTTCTCCTATCTGAATTGTGCTTAATATTTGCGACCAGCCATGTTCCAGGTAAAGAGTATTACTTTGTCATGTGCCTCTCATATCATCAGGTTTGCTATAGCTGGCATCAGAGTGTATCTGCCAACTAAATAAATTTAATCCGCTGTTAAATCGGCCATAACTGGCTGTATTACTGTTATTATTGCTGTCATAAGAGCGATACTGACTTAAATTATAGGAGGTATAAAAAGCATCAATGCCGCGATCCCAACTTTCTGGGGGAACGTAGCCTCTTTCAAGTTCAATGATATACGCCTGTGGGATCGTTAAATTTAGTCGGTGTTCACTGATATTGACCACCATGAACTGCTTCATCCAGTGAAATACAATTATCTTCTGTATTGATCTTATCGGTCTTCACCCCCAGTTTGGTGAACAGCTCCTCAGGCAGACATGGTTTGGCTGGTGACTCTGGGATCATGATATCTTGTTTTCCACGCCACTGGTGGTTTACATAAACATCAAGTTCGTAGTTTCCTGGAAGCGGTTGTTTATTATCTAAATGATATTCAGAAACTTTTTCTCCTCTCATGCCGCCGATCATAAAGTGTGTATCAAAAGTTTCTTCAGCATAACCTGGAAAAGAATACAAAATAATAATTGCAGCGACCCATCGTGTCGTTCTTAACATGACTTTTACCTGTTATTTTGCAGCGATTTTACTATTGATATTATTCCCGTAATCATCAACTACCGTTAGTTCATACTCTGAGGCGTTGTTATTTTTTAATGTAATGTCGTTATTAGAAAATGGAGGTAGTAATATACTTTCATTATTAACTTTCACATTTTGGGCTTTGATAGTTGTAACTGTTATCCAGTTCGCTGTTTCATTGTTTATTGAGATGGCATTATCTTTCTTTTTGATATTTAATTGAGACAGGCTTTTTTTATCTACCGGCGCTACGCCTTCGGGACGCCAAAATAACTTTATACGGTTTTGTAATGCAAGTTTAATTTTGTTCTTTCCTGCATTTTGTGGGTTGTTTGGAGGGATGTCTATAACATTTAGATAAAATAAACTTTCTTTATTGTGAGGTAAATTGTTTGGCATTTTTTATTTTTAGTTGTTGGCCAGAACCTCCTGCTACACGACTTACTGGCGGAGTGAGAATAAATGGGACCTGAATTTTTTCTGGCGCGATAGTTGTGTTTCCATCATCGATCCATGCCTGAATCAAAGAGGCATTTTTGCTTTGATTCATTAACTGTACGAGAACTTCTCTGTTTTTTTCTGGATAGATAATACGCGTACCATAGATGACCACACCCGCATGAACAGGTAAAATAAAAAATGACATCAGCAATGCTGTTATAATTCTCACGTAATCACTCCGTAAATAATACCGGTAGCAGAGCTACCGGCATAAAAAATTTAATCTGCACTGATTTTAATCGTCACGGTTGACTCCACGGAGCCTTTTGTTACAGGATCGGTACTTGTACGCTCATATTGTGCATTTAAATTAAGAAAATATTGTCCAGAACCATTATCTTTCAGCGGTGTTTTTACACCTGGCAATATTCTTGTCATATTTCCATCACCGAGGAAAAAGGCAAAGCCAACGTTTTCAGCAGTTCCTTTATTCAACGTAAAGTTATTAGCATCAAACTCTGAGGCTAATACTTCGATATTTGGTGCTGTATTGCCATCACACTGAATTTCTAAGTCATGAGCGGTTGAACCGGTTTTTAAAGTATAGATTTCATTATTAATAAGTTGATTCATTGCACTGGTTACAACATCTTCGACAACAATATCGGTTGTTGAATCACCATTAACAAAGTAACACGTTGTATCAACAACTTCTCCTCTAACGGTTAGTGTTCCTTGATCGATATCCTTGGCGAAGGTTGTTACGCTGAATATCAACGTTGTCGCCACGAACGGAATAATATACTTTTTCATAAATCATTCTTAATTGACTAGTATGGAAGGTTGCTCATTTTCAAACCTGATTATGTGATCAGGTTGTTACTATTTATATTAATGTTTAAGTTTTTAAATTTTTGATGTGAAGTTGATGAAATGTTGAAAGTTTAATATTCTTCGTTGCTCGCTTCTTTATAAAAGTTCTGGGGTTCACTCATTAGAGTGAAGAGTAGGATATTTGAGTGCATGTTTCAGGTTTTTTTATTTCTCTGCAGTGAATTAATATGCATCAGATGTAATTTTATTCTGAATAACATCTTTCTTTGGGGGGGGATCCTGATGAGGGATGTTTGTCATAAGGAACATACTTTCATTGATGCTCTGAAGGTATTTACTCATTTCCGGAGATGTTTTGTCGTAATCGTGCATATACTTAGTCAATTCTTGATACACATCATTATTTAGCGTTACATTGTCGCGAACTAATGTTTGAACCAATGGAATCAAAATTTCGAAACGAGACGCTTTGTCATCAATACTTCCCAGTGTTTTGAATACTCCTGTATATATGTTACCTAAGTACTTATTGACAAGTTGAGTGGTCCATCGAACAGGCATAATATCTTCACAGAGAAGGTTTTTTATTTTTGTTTTAATGAAGAATACTCCAAATATATTACATTTTTTTAAGAAAAGATTATTTATTTCTCCATTGAAAAAGGTTGTGTTTGATAAGTCACTTTCAAAGCATGATATATTTGATAATATACAAGTGGAATAATAACCATATGTCAGGTTGCTCTTTTCTATCGTTAAGTTTGATAGCAATATTTTATGTATGTTAATATTTGGAGCAGTCAAGTACTGGATTTTTTGCTTGTTAAGTTCATAAATCTCCATGGATTTATTATAGGGTAATAAAAGTATGAATTCCTTTATATAATATCCGTCGTAAGAAAAGACAACATTAAATTTATTGGTGGTCGTTTTTTCAGTTGTGCAGCAAGCTGTTTTTTGTATTAATTGATTAGTCGTAATTTTAAAAGATGATAATTTTTCACAAAGCTGTGAATATGCTGTGTTGCTAGTTTTAAAATTCTGCCATGTTATATCTTGGTTAACATCGATGGATAAGTAAGGGATTTTTTGATATTGCCCATTGTATAACTCAGGGTATGTATTCATTTTAATTAGCTTTTTGAGTTCCTTGCTAAGATAACCTTTTTTCTTGTCTATTTCTCTGTATTTTCTGTTTAGCAAGGTATCCTGATGATCATAAAATGACTGAACTTTTTTGCAGGCTTCATAAAATATTTCAGGAGTATATAACTGATCGTATATTTCCTGATCGAAGTTTGTCTTTAAAAATTTAAGGAATTTGACATGGCAATCTTCTGATATCTTAATATCTTCAGTAATATATTCACTTGTGACGTCATCAAAAACATCCAATCTAAGTAATGTGATGTTTTTGTCTTTTAAAAAAGAAAGTTGGATTGTGTGTTCTTGGACTTTACATCTATAAAAATGCGCATCTATCAAATTAGTCTGTTGAAATAAAAAATGAAGTGCTGGAGATATTTTAGGTAACTGTTGGCTTCTAAAAAAATCATCAAATAAAATAATTAACTCTGTTTTATACTCGCATAATATTTTTAATGAATTGTCTTTTCTTGTTTCCTTTATTGTTTCATTATCTGCTATATTTGATTTATAAAGATAATGTGGCAAAGTATATATACCATCTTTCATTATCAGTCCTTGAATTTGATGAGTTTTTTTATTAATTTATTTTAAAGTATATGTGATTACTATCAAAAATCGCTCATTAGTTTTTAATAAGTACATTATAAATAAGTATTTGACCTGTATTGATTGTGGTTAATAATTTATTAGATTTAATAAAGTGATATTTATGGATGGTTAAAGAGTATAGGAATTTAATTCAAAAATAGAGTGATCTTAAGTTTAAGACCTCAATATGTATCACGATCTCCACATTCTATGTAGGGGAGTCTGGAGATTGAGTAGATATTCTTATTCAGAATGTATCAGCCGATGGTTCTGCGATTTTTAAGCCACGAAGAGTCCAGAGAGTGTAACGGCATGTCTGCAAGCACCTGCAACTTTTGACTCTCTGGCAATCGCCATTGTGTTCTCTCAGGCATCACAAAAGCCGCAGACATAAAAAAACCCGCTTGCGCGGGCTTTTTCACAAAGCTTCAGCAAATTGGCGATTAAGCCAGTTTGTTGATCTGTGCAGTCAGGTTAGCCTTATGACGTGCAGCTTTGTTTTTGTGGATCAGACCTTTAGCAGCCTGACGGTCCACGATCGGTTGCATTTCGTTAAATGCTTTCTGTGCAGCAGCTTTGTCGCCAGCTTCGATAGCTGCGTATACTTTCTTGATGAAAGTACGCATCATAGAGCGACGGCTTGCGTTGTGCTTACGAGCCTTTTCAGACTGAATGGCGCGCTTCTTAGCTGATTTGATATTAGCCAAGGTCCAACTCCCAAATGTGTTCTATATGGACAATTCAAAGGCCGAGGAATATGCCCTTTTAGCCTTCTTTTGTCAATGGATTTGTGCAAATAAGCGCCGTTAATGTGCCGGCACTCGTTACGTAGTGATGGCGCAGGATTCTACCAGCTTGCGTGGTGCGAATACAGCTTTTCCGCGATAAAAATTGCAGCAGGCGGTCTGTTTCTTCCCGTAATTTGCGGCATGGCAATGAAAAGCCACTTCTTTCTGATTTCGGTACTCAATCGCCGGTTAACCTTGACCGCTGTACAAGGTATACTCGGACGATTTTCACTGTTTTGAGCCAGACATGAAGCTGATACGCGGCATACATAATCTCAGCCAGGCCCCGCAAGAAGGGTGTGTGCTGACTATTGGTAATTTCGACGGCGTGCATCGCGGTCATCGCGCGCTGTTACAGGGCTTGCAGGAAGAAGGGCGCAAGCGCAACTTACCGGTGATGGTGATGCTTTTTGAACCTCAACCACTGGAACTGTTTGCTACCGATAAAGCCCCGGCACGGCTGACCCGACTGCGGGAAAAACTGCGTTACCTTGCAGAGTGTGGCGTTGATTACGTGCTGTGCGTGCGTTTCGACAGGCGTTTCGCGGCGTTAACCGCGCAAAATTTCATCAGTGACCTTCTGGTGAAGCATTTGCGGGTAAAATTTCTTGCCGTAGGTGATGATTTCCGCTTTGGCGCTGGTCGTGAAGGCGATTTCTTGTTATTACAGAAAGCTGGCGCGGAATACGGCTTCGATATCACCAGTACGCAAACTTTTTGCGAAGGTGGCGTGCGCATCAGCAGTACCGCTGTACGTCAGGCGCTGGCGGATGACAATCTGGCTCTGGCAGAAAGTTTACTGGGGCACCCGTTTGCCATCTCCGGGCGTGTGGTCCACGGTGATGAATTAGGGCGCACTATAGGTTTCCCGACGGCGAATGTACCGCTGCGCCGTCAGGTTTCCCCGGTGAAAGGGGTTTATGCGGTAGAAGTGCTGGGCCTCGGTGAAAAGCCGTTACCCGGCGTGGCAAACATCGGAACACGCCCAACGGTTGCCGGTATTCGCCAGCAGCTGGAAGTGCATTTGTTAGATGTTGCAATGGACCTGTATGGTCGCCATATACAAGTAGTGCTGCGTAAAAAAATACGCAATGAGCAGCGATTTGCGTCGCTGGACGAACTGAAAGCGCAGATTGCGCGTGATGAATTAACCGCCCGCGAATTTTTTGGGCTAACAAAACCGGCTTAAGCCTGTTATGTAATCAAACCGAAATACGGAACCGAGAATCTGATGAGTGACTATAAATCAACCCTGAATTTGCCGGAAACAGGGTTCCCGATGCGTGGCGATCTCGCCAAGCGTGAACCGGGAATGCTGGCGCGTTGGACTGATGATGATCTGTACGGCATCATCCGTGCGGCTAAAAAAGGCAAAAAAACCTTCATTCTGCATGATGGCCCTCCTTATGCGAATGGCAGCATTCATATTGGTCACTCGGTTAACAAGATTCTGAAAGACATTATCGTGAAGTCCAAAGGGCTTTCCGGTTATGACTCGCCGTATGTGCCTGGCTGGGACTGCCACGGTCTGCCGATCGAGCTGAAAGTAGAGCAAGAATACGGTAAGCCGGGTGAGAAATTCACCGCTGCCGAGTTCCGCGCCAAGTGCCGTGAATACGCTGCGACCCAGGTTGACGGTCAGCGCAAAGACTTTATCCGTCTGGGCGTGCTGGGCGACTGGTCGCACCCGTACCTGACTATGGACTTCAAAACTGAAGCCAACATCATCCGCGCGCTGGGCAAAATCATCGGCAACGGTCACCTGCACAAAGGCGCGAAGCCGGTGCACTGGTGCGTTGACTGCCGTTCTGCACTGGCAGAAGCGGAAGTTGAGTATTACGACAAAACTTCTCCGTCCATCGACGTCGCTTTCCAGGCAGTCGATCAGGATGCACTGAAAGCAAAATTTGGCGTAAGCAACGTTAACGGTCCAATCTCGCTGGTGATCTGGACCACTACACCGTGGACTTTGCCTGCCAACCGCGCAATCTCCATTGCACCGGATTTCGACTATGCGCTGGTGCAGATCGACGGTCAGGCCGTGATTCTGGCGAAAGATCTGGTTGAAAGCGTAATGCAGCGTATCGGCGTGACCGATTACACCATTCTCGGCACGGTAAAAGGTGCGGAGCTGGAGCTGCTGCGCTTTACCCATCCGTTTATGGGCTTCGACGTTCCGGCAATTCTTGGCGATCACGTTACGCTGGATGCCGGTACCGGTGCCGTTCACACCGCGCCAGGCCACGGTCCGGACGACTATGTGATCGGTCAGAAATATGGTCTGGAAACCGCTAACCCGGTTGGCCCGGACGGTACTTATCTGCCGGGTACTTACCCGACGCTGGATGGTGTTAACGTCTTCAAAGCGAACGACATCGTCGTTGCGCTGCTACAGGAAAAAGGCGCGCTGCTGCACGTTGAGAAAATGCAGCACAGCTATCCGTGCTGCTGGCGTCACAAAACGCCGATCATCTTCCGCGCTACGCCGCAGTGGTTCGTCAGCATGGATCAGAAAGGTCTGCGTGCGCAGTCACTGAAAGAGATCAAAGGCGTGCAGTGGATCCCTGACTGGGGCCAGGCGCGTATCGAGTCGATGGTCGCTAACCGTCCTGACTGGTGTATCTCCCGTCAGCGCACCTGGGGCGTACCGATGTCACTGTTCGTGCACAAAGACACGGAAGAGCTGCATCCGCGTACCCTCGAACTGATGGAAGAAGTGGCAAAACGCGTTGAAGTTGATGGCATTCAGGCATGGTGGGATCTTGATGCGAAAGAGATCCTCGGCGACGAAGCTGATCAGTACGTGAAAGTGCCGGATACGCTGGACGTATGGTTTGACTCCGGATCTACCCACTCTTCTGTTGTTGACGTGCGTCCGGAATTTGCTGGTCACGCAGCGGACATGTATCTGGAAGGTTCTGACCAGCACCGTGGCTGGTTCATGTCTTCCCTGATGATCTCCACCGCGATGAAAGGCAAAGCGCCGTATCGTCAGGTACTGACCCACGGCTTTACCGTGGATGGTCAGGGTCGCAAGATGTCTAAATCCATCGGCAACACCGTTTCGCCGCAGGATGTGATGAACAAACTGGGCGCGGATATTCTGCGTCTGTGGGTGGCATCAACGGACTACACCGGTGAAATGGCCGTTTCTGACGAGATCCTGAAACGTGCAGCCGACAGCTATCGTCGTATCCGTAACACTGCACGTTTCCTGCTGGCAAACCTGAACGGTTTCGATCCGGCAAAAGATATGGTGAAACCGGAAGAGATGGTGGTACTGGATCGCTGGGCCGTAGGTTGTGCGAAAGCGGCGCAGGAAGACATCCTCAAGGCGTACGAAGCATACGATTTCCACGAAGTGGTACAGCGTCTGATGCGCTTCTGCTCCGTTGAGATGGGCTCTTTCTACCTCGACATCATTAAGGACCGCCAGTACACCGCGAAAGCGGACAGCGTGGCGCGTCGTAGCTGCCAGACTGCGCTGTATCACATCGCAGAAGCGCTGGTTCGCTGGATGGCACCAATCCTCTCCTTCACCGCTGATGAAGTGTGGGGCTATCTGCCGGGCGAACGTGAAAAATACGTCTTCACCGGCGAGTGGTACGAAGGCCTGTTTGGTCTGGCAGACAGCGAAGCGATGAACGATGCGTTCTGGGACGAGCTGCTGAAAGTGCGTGGCGAAGTGAACAAAGTCATTGAGCAAGCACGTGCCGACAAGAAAGTGGGTGGCTCGCTGGAAGCGGCAGTAACCTTGTATGCAGAACCGGAACTGGCGGCGAAACTGACCGCGCTGGGCGATGAATTACGATTTGTCCTGTTGACCTCCGGCGCTACCGTTGCAGACTATAACGACGCCCCTGCTGATGCTCAGCAGAGCGAAGTACTCAAAGGGCTGAAAGTCGCGTTGAGTAAAGCCGAAGGTGAGAAGTGCCCACGCTGCTGGCACTACACCCAGGATGTCGGCAAGGTGGCGGAACACGCAGAAATCTGCGGCCGCTGTGTCAGCAACGTCGCCGGTGACGGTGAAAAACGTAAGTTTGCCTGATGAGTCAATCGATCTGTTCAACAGGGCTACGCTGGCTGTGGCTGGTGGTAGTCGTGCTGATTATCGATCTGGGCAGCAAATACCTGATCCTCCAGAACTTTGCTCTGGGGGATACGGTCCCGCTGTTCCCGTCGCTTAATCTGCATTATGCGCGTAACTATGGCGCGGCGTTTAGTTTCCTTGCCGATAGCGGCGGCTGGCAGCGTTGGTTCTTTGCCGGTATTGCGATTGGTATTAGCGTGATTCTGGTAGTGATGATGTATCGCTCGAAGGCCACGCAGAAGCTGAACAATATCGCTTACGCGCTGATTATTGGCGGCGCGCTGGGCAACCTGTTCGACCGCCTGTGGCACGGCTTCGTTGTCGATATGATCGACTTCTACGTCGGCGACTGGCACTTCGCCACCTTCAACCTCGCCGATACTGCTATCTGTGTCGGTGCGGCACTGATTGTGCTGGAAGGTTTTTTACCTTCGAAAGCGAAAAAACAATAATAAACCCTGCCGGATGCGATGCTGACGCATCTTATCCGGCCTACAGATTGCTGTGAAATCGTAGGCCGCATCCGGCAAAAATCCTCAAAATATAAGAGCAAACCTGCATGTCTGAATCTGTACAGAGCAATAGCGCCGTCCTGGTGCACTTCACGCTAAAACTCGACGATGGCACCACCGCCGAGTCTACCCGCAACAACGGTAAACCGGCGCTGTTCCGCCTGGGCGATGCTTCTCTCTCCGAAGGTCTGGAGCAACACCTGCTGGGGCTGAAAGTGGGTGATAAAACCACCTTCTCGCTGGAGCCAGATGCGGCGTTTGGCGTGCCGTCACCGGACCTGATTCAGTACTTCTCCCGCCGTGAGTTTATGGATGCAGGCGAGCCAGAAATTGGTGCAATCATGCTTTTTACCGCAATGGATGGCAGTGAGATGCCTGGCGTGATCCGCGAAATTAACGGCGACTCCATTACCGTTGATTTCAATCATCCGCTGGCCGGGCAGACCGTTCATTTTGATATTGAAGTGCTGGAAATCGATCCGGCACTGGAGGCGTAACATGCAGATCCTGTTGGCCAACCCGCGTGGTTTTTGTGCCGGGGTAGACCGCGCTATCAGCATTGTTGAAAACGCGCTGGCCATTTACGGCGCACCGATATATGTCCGTCACGAAGTGGTGCATAACCGCTACGTGGTCGATAGCCTGCGCGAGCGTGGGGCTATCTTTATTGAGCAGATTAGCGAAGTCCCGGACGGCGCGATCCTGATTTTCTCCGCACACGGTGTTTCTCAGGCGGTACGTAACGAAGCGAAAAGCCGTGATTTGACGGTGTTTGATGCCACCTGTCCGCTGGTGACCAAAGTGCATATGGAAGTCGCCCGTGCCAGCCGCCGTGGTGAAGAGTCTATTCTTATCGGTCACGCCGGTCACCCGGAAGTGGAAGGGACGATGGGTCAGTACAGCAACCCGGAAGGGGGAATGTATCTGGTCGAATCGCCGGACGATGTGTGGAAACTGACGGTCAAAAACGAAGAGAAACTCTCCTTTATGACCCAAACTACGCTGTCGGTGGATGACACGTCTGATGTGATCGATGCGTTGCGTAAACGCTTTCCGAAAATTGTCGGGCCGCGCAAAGATGACATTTGCTACGCCACCACTAACCGTCAGGAAGCGGTACGCGCTCTGGCAGAACAGGCGGAAGTAGTACTGGTGGTTGGTTCAAAAAACTCTTCCAACTCCAACCGTCTGGCGGAACTGGCCCAGCGTATGGGCAAACGCGCGTTTTTGATTGACGATGCGAAAGATATCCAGGAAGAGTGGGTGAAAGAGGTTAAATGCGTCGGCGTGACTGCGGGCGCATCGGCTCCGGATATTCTGGTGCAGAATGTGGTGGCACGTTTGCAGCAGCTGGGCGGTGGTGAAGCCATCCCGCTGGAAGGCCGTGAAGAAAACATTGTTTTCGAAGTGCCGAAAGAGCTGCGTGTCGATATTCGTGAAGTCGATTAAGTCATTAGCAGCCTAAGTTATGCGAAAATGCCGGTCCTGTTACCGGCATTTTTTATGGAGAAAACATGCGTTTACCTATCTTCCTCGATACAGACCCCGGTATTGACGATGCGGTCGCCATTGCCGCCGCGATTTTTGCCCCCGAACTCGACCTGCAACTGATGACCACCGTCGCGGGTAATGTTTCGGTTGAGAAAACTACCCGCAACGCCCTGCAACTGCTGCATTTCTGGAATGCGGATATTCCGCTCGCCCAGGGAGCCGCTGTGCCGCTGGTACGCGCACCGCGTAATGCAGCATCTGTGCACGGTGAATCGGGAATGGCTGGCTACGACTTTGTCGAGCACAACAGAAGCCCACTGGACAAACCCGCATTTCTGGCGATTCGTGATGCCCTGCTGCGTGCGCCTGAGCCTGTTACGCTGGTAGCCATCGGCCCGTTAACCAATATTGCGCTGTTACTTTCACAATGCCCGGAATGCAAACCGCATATTCGCCGTCTGGTGATCATGGGCGGTTCTGCCGGTCGCGGCAACTGCACACCAAACGCCGAGTTTAATATCGCTGCCGATCCAGAAGCAGCAGCCTGTGTCTTCCGTAGCGGCATCGAAATCGTTATGTGCGGTTTGGATGTCACCAATCAGGCAATATTAACTCCTGACTATCTCGCTACTTTGCCGGAGTTGAATCGTACCGGGAAAATGTTGCACGCCCTGTTTAGCCACTACCGTAGCGGCAGTATGCAAAGCGGTCTGCGTATGCACGATCTCTGCGCCATCGCCTGGCTGGTGCGCCCAGACTTGTTCACTCTCAAACCGTGTTTTGTGGCGGTGGAAACTCAGGGTGAATTTACCTCAGGTACTACGGTTGTTGATATTGATGGTTGCCTGAGTAAACCTGCAAACGTGCAGGTGGCGCTGGATCTGGATGTGAAAGGTTTCCAGCAGTGGGTGGCTGAGGTGCTGGCTCTGGCGTCGTAACCTGTCACATGTTATCGGCATGCAGTCATTCATCGACTCATGCCTTTCACTGATATCCCTCCCTGTTTATCATTAATTTCTAATTATCAGCGTTTTTGGCTGGCGGCGTAGCGATGCGCTGGTTACTCTGAAAACGGTCTATGCAAATTAACAAAAGAGAATAGCTATGCATGATGCAAACATCCGCGTTGCCATCGCGGGAGCCGGGGGGCGTATGGGCCGCCAGTTGATTCAGGCGGCGCTGGCATTAGAAGGCGTGCAGCTGGGCGCGGCGCTGGAGCGCGAAGGATCTTCTTTACTGGGCAGCGACGCCGGTGAGCTGGCGGGTGCAGGAAAAACAGGCGTTACTGTGCAAAGCAGCCTTGATGCGATAAAAGATGATTTTGATGTGTTTATCGATTTTACCCGTCCGGAAGGTACGCTGAACCATCTCGCTTTTTGTCGCCAGCATGGCAAAGGGATGGTGATCGGCACTACGGGGTTTGACGAAGCCGGTAAACAGGCGATTCGTGACGCCGCCGCCGATATTGCGATTGTCTTTGCCGCCAATTTTAGCGTTGGCGTTAACGTCATGCTTAAGCTGCTGGAGAAAGCAGCCAAAGTGATGGGTGACTACACCGATATCGAAATTATTGAAGCACATCATAGACATAAAGTTGATGCGCCTTCAGGCACCGCACTGGCAATGGGAGAGGCGATCGCCCACGCCCTGGATAAAGATCTGAAAGATTGCGCGGTCTACAGTCGTGAAGGCCATACCGGTGAACGTGTGCCTGGCACCATTGGTTTTGCCACCGTGCGTGCAGGTGACATCGTTGGTGAACATACCGCCATGTTTGCCGATATCGGCGAGCGTCTGGAGATCACCCATAAGGCTTCCAGCCGCATGACATTTGCTAACGGTGCGGTAAGATCGGCATTGTGGTTGAGTGGTAAGGAAAGTGGTCTTTTTGATATGCGAGATGTGCTTGATCTCAATAATTTGTAACCACAAAACATTTGTGATGGTGCAAAAATAACGTATTTAATTTATTGATTATAAAGGGCTTTAATTTTTAGCCCTTTTATTTTGAGTTTTTTATTTATAAAAGCGTATAGCGTGCTAAAAATAACATGTTTTCTCTTCTGTTTTTGTTGTTTTAATGTAAATTTTGACCATTTGGTCCACTTTTTTCTACGCGTTTTGATTTTATACAATCTTCTTGCTGCGCAAGCGTTTTCCAGAACGGGTTATATGATCTTTTTGTCGCTTAATGCCTGCAAAACATGCATGAGCCACAAAATAATATAAAAAATACCACCATTAAGTTGACTTTTAGCTCTCATCTCTCCAGAATGCCGCCGTTTGCCAGAAATTCGTCGGTAAGCAGATTTGCATTGATTTACGTCATCATTGTGAATTAATATGCAAATAAAGTGAGTGAATATTCTCTGGAGGGTGTTTTGATTAAGTCAGCGCTATTGGTTCTGGAAGACGGAACCCAGTTTCACGGTCGGGCCATAGGGGCAACAGGTTCGGCGGTTGGGGAAGTCGTTTTCAATACTTCAATGACCGGTTATCAAGAAATCCTCACTGATCCTTCCTATTCTCGTCAAATCGTTACTCTTACTTATCCCCATATTGGCAATGTCGGCACTAATGACGCCGATGAAGAATCTTCTCAGGTACATGCACAAGGTCTGGTGATTCGCGACCTGCCGCTGATTGCCAGCAACTTCCGTAATACCGAAGACCTCTCTTCTTACCTTAAACGCCATAACATCGTGGCGATTGCTGATATCGATACCCGTAAGCTGACGCGTTTACTGCGTGAGAAAGGCGCACAGAATGGCTGCATTATCGCAGGCGATAACCCGGATGCGGCGCTGGCGTTAGAAAAAGCCCGCGCGTTCCCAGGTCTGAACGGCATGGATCTGGCAAAAGAAGTGACTACCGCAGAAGCCTATAGCTGGACACAAGGGAGCTGGACGCTGACTGGCGGCTTGCCAGAAGCAAAAAAAGAAGACGAGTTGCCGTTCCACGTCGTGGCTTATGATTTCGGCGCCAAACGCAACATCCTGCGCATGTTGGTTGACCGCGGCTGCCGCCTGACCATCGTTCCGGCGCAAACATCTGCCGAAGATGTACTGAAAATGAATCCAGACGGTATCTTCCTCTCCAACGGTCCTGGCGACCCGGCACCGTGTGATTACGCTATTACTGCCATCCAGAAATTCCTCGAAACCGACATCCCGGTATTCGGCATCTGCCTCGGCCATCAGTTGCTGGCGCTGGCGAGCGGTGCGAAGACTGTCAAAATGAAATTTGGACACCACGGCGGCAACCATCCGGTTAAAGATGTTGAAAAAAACGTGGTGATGATCACCGCCCAGAACCACGGTTTTGCGGTGGATGAAGCAACATTACCTGCAAACCTGCGTGTTACGCATAAATCCCTGTTCGACGGTACGTTACAGGGCATTCATCGCACCGATAAACCGGCATTCAGCTTCCAGGGCCACCCTGAAGCCAGTCCGGGTCCACACGACGCCGCGCCGTTGTTCGACCACTTTATCGAGTTAATTGAGCAGTACCGTAAAACCGCTAAGTAATCAGGAGTAAAAGAGCCATGCCAAAACGTACAGATATAAAAAGTATCCTGATTCTGGGTGCGGGCCCGATTGTTATCGGTCAGGCGTGTGAGTTTGACTACTCTGGCGCGCAAGCATGTAAAGCCCTGCGCGAAGAGGGTTACCGCGTCATTCTGGTGAACTCCAACCCTGCGACCATCATGACCGACCCGGAAATGGCCGATGCGACCTACATCGAGCCGATTCACTGGGAAGTGGTACGCAAGATTATTGAAAAAGAGCGTCCGGACGCGGTGCTGCCAACGATGGGCGGTCAGACAGCGCTGAACTGTGCGCTGGAGCTGGAGCGTCAGGGCGTGCTGGAAGAGTTCGGCGTCACCATGATTGGTGCCACCGCCGATGCGATTGATAAAGCCGAAGACCGCCGCCGTTTCGACGTGGCGATGAAGAAAATCGGTCTGGAAACTGCGCGTTCTGGTATCGCACACACCATGGAAGAAGCGCTGGCAGTTGCCGCTGAAGTGGGCTTCCCGTGCATTATTCGCCCATCCTTTACCATGGGTGGTAGCGGTGGTGGTATCGCTTATAACCGCGAAGAGTTTGAAGAAATTTGCGCCCGCGGTCTGGATCTCTCTCCGACCAAAGAACTGCTGATTGATGAGTCGCTGATCGGCTGGAAAGAGTACGAGATGGAAGTGGTGCGTGATAAAAACGACAACTGCATCATCGTCTGCTCTATCGAAAACTTCGATGCGATGGGCATCCATACCGGTGACTCCATCACTGTCGCGCCAGCCCAAACGCTGACCGACAAAGAATATCAAATCATGCGTAACGCCTCGATGGCGGTGCTGCGTGAAATCGGCGTTGAAACCGGTGGTTCCAACGTCCAGTTTGCGGTGAACCCGAAAAATGGTCGCCTGATTGTTATCGAAATGAACCCGCGCGTGTCCCGTTCTTCGGCGCTGGCGTCGAAAGCCACCGGTTTCCCGATTGCCAAAGTGGCGGCGAAACTGGCGGTAGGTTACACCCTCGATGAGCTGATGAACGACATCACCGGCGGGCGTACTCCGGCGTCCTTCGAGCCGTCTATCGACTACGTGGTGACCAAAATTCCTCGCTTCAACTTCGAGAAATTCGCTGGTGCTAACGACCGTCTGACCACTCAGATGAAATCGGTTGGTGAAGTGATGGCGATTGGTCGCACGCAGCAGGAATCCCTGCAAAAAGCGCTGCGCGGCCTGGAAGTCGGTGCGACTGGATTCGACCCGAAAGTGAGTCTCGACGACCCGGAAGCGCTGACCAAAATTCGCCGCGAGCTGAAAGACGCAGGCGCAGAGCGTATCTGGTATATCGCCGATGCGTTCCGTGCGGGCCTGTCCGTAGACGGCGTCTTCAATCTGACCAATATCGACCGCTGGTTCCTGGTACAAATTGAAGAGCTGGTGCGCCTGGAAGAGAAAGTAGCGGAAGTGGGCATCACTGGCCTGAACGCTGACTTCCTGCGCCAGCTGAAACGCAAAGGCTTTGCCGATGCGCGTCTGGCAAAACTGGCGGGCGTGCGTGAAGCAGAAATCCGTAAGCTGCGTGACCAGTATGACCTGCACCCGGTTTACAAGCGCGTGGATACCTGTGCGGCAGAGTTCGCTACCGACACCGCTTATATGTACTCCACTTATGAAGAAGAGTGCGAATCCAACCCATCTGACCGTGACAAAATCATGGTCCTCGGCGGCGGCCCGAACCGTATCGGTCAGGGTATCGAATTCGACTACTGCTGCGTACACGCCTCACTGGCGCTGCGCGAAGACGGTTACGAAACCATTATGGTTAACTGTAACCCGGAAACCGTCTCCACTGACTACGACACTTCCGATCGCCTCTACTTCGAGCCGGTAACTCTGGAAGATGTGCTGGAAATCGTGCGTATTGAGAAGCCGAAAGGCGTTATCGTTCAGTACGGCGGTCAGACCCCGCTGAAACTGGCGCGCGCACTGGAAGCCGCTGGCGTACCGGTTATCGGCACCAGCCCGGATGCTATCGACCGTGCGGAAGACCGTGAACGCTTCCAGCATGCGGTTGACCGTCTGAAACTGAAACAACCGGCGAACGCCACCGTTACCGCTATTGAAATGGCGGTTGAGAAGGCAAAAGAGATTGGTTACCCGCTGGTGGTGCGTCCGTCTTACGTTCTCGGCGGTCGGGCGATGGAAATCGTCTATGACGAAGCTGACCTGCGTCGCTACTTCCAGACGGCGGTGAGCGTGTCTAACGATGCACCAGTATTGCTGGACCACTTCCTCGATGACGCGGTAGAAGTGGATGTGGACGCCATCTGCGACGGTGAAATGGTGCTGATTGGCGGCATCATGGAGCATATTGAGCAGGCGGGCGTGCACTCCGGTGACTCCGCATGTTCTCTGCCAGCCTACACTTTAAGTCAGGAAATTCAGGATGTGATGCGCCAACAGGTGCAGAAACTGGCCTTCGAATTGCAGGTGCGCGGACTGATGAACGTGCAGTTTGCGGTGAAAAACAACGAAGTCTACCTGATTGAAGTTAACCCGCGTGCGGCGCGTACTGTTCCGTTCGTCTCCAAAGCCACCGGCGTACCGCTGGCGAAAGTGGCGGCGCGTGTGATGGCTGGCAAATCGCTGGCTGAGCAGGGCGTAACTAAAGAAGTTATCCCGCCGTATTACTCGGTGAAAGAAGTGGTGCTGCCGTTCAACAAATTCCCCGGCGTTGACCCGCTGTTAGGGCCAGAAATGCGCTCTACCGGGGAAGTGATGGGCGTGGGCCGCACCTTCGCTGAAGCGTTTGCCAAAGCGCAGCTGGGCAGTAACTCCACGATGAAGAAACACGGTCGTGCGTTGCTCTCCGTGCGTGAAGGCGATAAAGAACGCGTGGTTGACCTGGCGGCAAAACTGCTGAAACAGGGATTCGAGCTGGATGCGACCCACGGCACAGCGATTGTGCTGGGCGAAGCAGGTATTAACCCGCGTTTGGTGAACAAGGTGCATGAAGGTCGTCCGCACATTCAGGACCGTATCAAGAATGGCGAATATACCTACATCATCAACACCACGTCAGGCCGTCGTGCGATTGAGGACTCCCGCGTGATTCGTCGCAGTGCGCTGCAATATAAAGTGCATTATGACACCACCCTGAACGGTGGTTTCGCTACCGCGATGGCGCTGAATGCCGATGCGACTGAAAAAGTAATTTCGGTGCAGGAAATGCACGCGCAGATCAAATAATAGCGTGTCATGGCGGATATTTTTCATCCGCTAATTTGATCGAATAACTAATACGGTTCTCTGATGAGGACCGTTTTTTTTTGCCCATTAAGTAAATCTTTTGGGGAATCGATATTTTTGATGACATAAGCAGGATTTAGCTCACACTTATCGACGGTGAAGTTGCATACTATCGATATATCCACAATTTTAATATGGCCTTGTTTAATTGCTTCAAAACGAGTCATAGCCAGACTTTTAATTTGTGAAACTGGAGTTCGTATGTGTGAAGGATATGTTGAAAAACCACTCTACTTGTTAATCGCCGAATGGATGATGGCTGAAAATCGGTGGGTGATAGCAAGAGAGATCTCTATTCATTTCGATATTGAACACAGCAAGGCGGTTAATACCCTCACTTATATTCTGTCGGAAGTCACAGAAATAAGCTGCGAAGTTAAGATGATCCCTAATAAGCTGGAAGGGCGGGGATGCCAGTGTCAGCGACTGGTTAAAGTGGTCGATATCGATGAGCAAATTTACGCGCGCCTGCGCAATAACAGTCGGGAAAAATTAGTCGGCGTAAGAAAGACACCGCGTATTCCTGCCGTTCCACTCACGGAACTTAACCGCGAGCAGAAGTGGCAAATGATGTTGTCGAAGAGTATGCGTCGTTAATTTAATTTCGTTGATACCGTGCGGTCTGGTTGCCGGATGCGATGCTGGCATCTTATCCGGCCTACGGTTGCTCTCCAGCCAGGTCGGATAAGGCGTTTGCGCCGCATCCGGCAAGATCACCGTTTCGGCGTCACATCCGTCGTCCCCTGCAAACGGGGGCGATTTTCCTCCATTTGTCTCAACGGCTGCGTTTCATGTAACGCTACATGGCAGCGGCCGACAAGATCCTGATACTCTTTGGTATTCAACTGCTTCCAGTGTAACTCGTCGTCACTAACACTGCGTACAGCGCGGGCAGGCGTACCCATCAACAACTGACGTTTCTCGCCGCTAAAGCCTGCTTTGACAAAGCTCATGGCGGCAACAATGCTCTCTTCGCCAATGACCGCGCCATCCATAATCACGCTGTTCATCCCGACCAATGCATCGCGACCAATCACACAACCATGCAGGATTGCTCCGTGCCCGATATGGCCGTTTTCCCCAACGATGGTGTCAGTGTCGCAGTAGCCATGCATAATGCAACCATCCTGAATATTGGCTCCCGCTTGCACGTCAACCGCCCGTAGTCACCACGCAGTGAGGCGAGTGGGCCGATGTAGACACCGGCTCCCACAATCACATCGCCAATCAAGACCGCACTGGGATGGACAAACGCCGTCGGGTGAACCACTGGAATTAACCCCTCAAAGGCGTAATAACTCACGGTTGTTAACGTCCTTTCCACACCGGATCGCGCTTTTCGGCAAACGCCAGCGGCCCTTCAATGGCATCTTCCGAATGCAGAACCGATGGATAGTGTTTCAACACGCCGCTGCGAATATAGCGATACGCTTCTTCTACCGGCATTTCGCTGGTGGTGCGGTAGATCTCTTTCAGCGCCGCAATCGCCAGCGGGGCGCTGTCAACCAGTTGTTGCGCCAGTTCGCGGGCGTTATCCATCAGTTCCGCCTGGCTAACCACGCGGTTGACTACCCCCCAACGCAGCGCCTCTTCTGCGCTCATTCTTCTGCCGGTCATCACCATTTCATTGACGATAGCAGGCGGCAGGATCTTCGGCAGACGCAGCACACCGCCGCTGTCAGGAACGATGCCCAGTTTGGCTTCCGGCAGGGCGAAGCTGGCGTTATCGGCACAGACAATAAAATCTGCCGCCAGTGCCAGTTCAAAGCCGCCGCCAAAGGCGTAGCCGTTCACAGCTGCGATAACCGGTTTGTCGAGATTGAAAATTTCGGTTAATCCCGCAAAACCACCCGGGCCAAAGTCAGCATCAGGTGCTTCGCCTTCTGCTGCCGCTTTTAAATCCCAGCCCGCGGAAAAGAATTTCTCTCCGGCACCGGTAATAATGGCGACGCGTAATTGCGGATCGTCACGGAAATTTAGAAAGACTTCGCCCATTTCAAAGCTGGTTTTTGCATCAATAGCATTCGCTTTTGGGCGATCAAGGGTAATTTCCAGAATTGATCCATTGCGGGTCAGATGTAATGATTCACTCATTCCTTTTCTCCATTTTTGCTTTTTCAGGGACGACAACATCCCTGCAAAAAATGCATATTGTTTTAGAGCGTTATTATTAGCGGGCAGGGTAGTTCCCTGCCGTTTCATTTATTTCAGATTCTTTCTAATTATTTTCCCCGAGCAATTACGTGGCAGATCTTTTCTGATCTCCAGATAAGAGGGCACTTTAAATTTCGCCATATTTTGTTCGCAGAAGCGGAAAAATTCCTCTTCGCTCAATATTTCACCTTCATTCAGCACCACAAATGCTTTGATAGCTTCATCACGAATCGAATCTTTAATACCAACAACTACGATGTCCTGAATTTTCGGATGTGCGGCGATAATATTTTCCAGCTCCACGCAGGAGACATTCTCGCCACCGCGTTTAATCATATTGCAGCGGCGATCGACGAAATAAAAAAAGCCCTCTTCGTCGCGGTATCCGGTATCGCCAGTGTGCAGCCAGCCATCGGCTTCCAGGACTCTGGCAGTGGCTTGCGGGTTAAGAAAATATTCTTTGAAGATGGTTTTCCCTGGTACGCCTTTAATGCAGATTTCACCGATTTCACCAGCCGGGAGCGGACGATTGTGATCGTCGCGGATCTCCGCTTCGTAGCAAAATCCTGCACGGCCAATTGACGGCCAGCGTCGTTTATCGCCGGGGCGATCGCCGATAATGCCAACAATGGTTTCCGTCATCCCATAAGACGTCAGCAAGCGGACGCCAAAGCGTTCACAAAATGCGTCCTTTTCCTGCTCCGACAGGTTGAGATAAAACATCACTTCCCGCAGATGGTGTTGCCGATCGTTCACAGAAGGCGGCTGCACCATCAAGGTACGGATCATCATCGGAATGCATTCGGTAACGGTGGCGCGGTACTTTTGTACCTGTCCCCAGAAGGCGCGGGCGCTGTATTTCTCGACCAGCACAAAGGTGGCTCCGGCAGAAAACGCCGCCATCGCCGCAGTACACTGGCAATCGATATGAAATGCAGGCATTACCGTCAGGTAGACGTCATCGTCACGTAGTGCGCACTGCCAGGCGGAGTAATATCCGGCGAAGCGCAGGTTGTAATGGGTAATCACCACCCCTTTCGGCCGGGAAGTGGTACCGGAGGTAAAGAGAATTTCCGCCGTATCGTCAGTCGATAGCGGCGGTGCATAGCACAAGGTGGCAGGTTGTTGATTTTTCAGTTGAGTAAACGAACTCACGCCATCATCAGCGGGAAGTGCCACATCTGTCAGGCAAATGTGCCGCAACTGAGTGGCATCTTCCTGCTGAATCTGTTGATACATGGGATAGAACTGCGCACTGGTCACCAGCAGGCACGCCTGGCTATTTTGCAGGATCCACGTGCTTTCTTCGCGCAACAGGCGGGCGTTAATCGGCACCATAATCGCGCCAATTTTTGCCAACCCGAACCAGCAAAAGATAAATTCCGGGCAGTTGTCGAGATGTAGAGCAACCTTGTCGCCTTTGCGAATCCCCAGCGTATGAAACAGGTTTGCCGTGCGGTTAATCTCCTGATTTAACTCAAGATAACTGTACCGGTTAACGACTCCGCCGCTGGATTCACAAATCAGCGCCGTTTTATGACCGTAAATGTCCGCCAGATCGTCCCACATTTGACGTAGATGTTGTCCGCCAATGATATCCATTGCACCTCTATCCATTTTAGTCGTTTGTTATTGGGCGGGCGCTAGTCAGGCAAGCTGACTGACGCCACGCGTTTAGTCCTCAACTTTGGCCAGACCTTTGCTGACCAACTCCTGAATGTCGTTTTCGCTGTAGCCGATATTTTTCAAAATGGCGGCTGTGTCCATGCCATGTGATGGCATTCCGCGCCAGATTTGACCGGGGTTATTTTTGAATTTCGGCATCACGTTTGGCCCTTTGCAGGTGCGACCATCCATTGTTTGCCACTGGGTGATCGATTCACGGGCCACATACTGTGGATTACTTTCCAGTTCCGGTACGGTCAGCACTTTGGCGCAGGCGATATTCAGTTCAGCAAAGCGTTCTTTTACTTCCGCGATGGTATGTGCCGCCAGCCAGGCATCGAGTTTCTCTTCTACCAGTGAGCCGTAAGGGCATTCGATACGGTGGATAAGCTGAGTGCCTTCCGGAATTTCTGGCGTGCCAAGCAGATGTGCGAGGCCAATATCTTTAAAGCACTCTTCAATTTGGGTAATGCCCACCAGTTCCATCACGATGTAGCCGTCGGCGCATTTGTACAGACCGCAACCGGCATAGTAGGGATCTTTACCTTTGGTCATGCGCGGGCACATTTCGCCGCCGTTGAAGTAATCCATCATGAAGTACTGGCCCATACGCAGCATCACTTCGTACATGGCGATATCAATACTTTCACCTTTACCGGTTTCACGCACTTTATGCAGTGCTGCCAGCGCCGCCGTGGTTGCGGTCAGGCCAGAAAAGTAATCGGCGGTATACGGGAAGGCAGGCATTGGCTGGTCAACATCACCGTTCTGAATCAGGTAACCACTGAAGGCCTGGGCGATGGTGTTATAGGCCGGAAGATTGGTGTACTCCTCGGTGCCATACTGACCAAAACCGGACAGGTGAGCGATAACCAGTTTCGGGTTGTGCTGCCACAGGATTTCATCGGTAATGCCACGACGGGCAAAGGCCGGACCTTTACTGGCTTCGATGAAGATATCGGTGGTTTCCATTAATTTCAGAAACGCTTCGCGGCCTTCATCTTTGAAGATATTTAACGACAGCGCGTGCAAATTGCGGCGGGAGAGCTGCGGGTAGTTCGGTTGAACGCGAATGGTGTCGGCCCAGGCGACGTTCTCGATCCAAATAACTTCCGCCCCCCATTCTGCGAACATTTGTCCGGCAAACGGTCCGGCGATTTCGATACCGGAGAAGACAACGCGCAATCCGGCCAGCGGCCCGAATTTCGGCATGGGTAGATGATCCATTATTAGCTCCTGAAAAATTTATGTAGCGCATGACTGCCGGATGCGACGTAAACGCCTTATCAGGCCTACATTCGTACTCCCGTAGGCCTGATAAGACGCGGTAGCGTCGCATCAGGCAGCGCACGGACTTAGCGGTATTGTTTCAGCACCGCACGACCCAGCGTCAGGATCTGCATTTCGTCAGATCCCCCGGAGACGCGGTCTACACGCAGATCACGCCAGAAGCGGCTTATGCGGTGGTTGCCCGCAATCCCAACACCGCCCAGCACCTGCATTGCGCTATCCACCACTTCAAATGCCGCATTGGCGCAGAAGTATTTGCACATCGCTGCATCGCCAGAGGTGATGGTGCCGTTGTCTGCTTTCCACGCTGCTTCATACAGCATGTTTTTCATGGAGTTTAATTTGATCGCCATGTGGGCGAATTTTTCCTGAATCAACTGGAAACGACCAATAGCCTCGCCAAACTGCACGCGCTGGTTGGCGTAGCGCGCCGCATCTTCAAAGGCGCACATCGCCGTACCGTAGTTGGTGAGGGCTACCAGGAAACGTTCATGGTCGAACTCTTCTTTGACGCGGTTAAAGCCGTTACCTTCCCGACCGAACATGTCTTTCTCGTCCAGTTCCACATCGTCAAAGGTGATTTCACAGCAGCTATCCATACGCAGACCGAGCTTCTCAAGTTTGGTCACTTTGATGCCCGGTTTGCTCATATCAACAAACCATTCGGTGTAGACAGGTTTGTCCGGAGAAGCCCCGTCACGCGCCATCACCACGATGTACGGGGTGTAGGCGCTGCTGGTAATAAAACACTTACTACCATTAAGATAAATCTTACCATTTCTACGGGTATAAGTCGTTTTCAGGCTACCCACGTCAGAGCCAGCCCCTGGTTCGGTAATCGCTGAGTTCCACATCTGCTTACCAGTACCACGAAACGCCATAATCTTGTCGATCTGCTCTTGTGTGCCTTCGCGCAGGAAGGTGTTGAATCCACCCGGCAACTGGTACAGCACGTAGGTTGGTGCCCCCAAACGACCCAATTCCATCCACACGGCGGCGAGGGTGACAAAACCTGCGTCCAGCCCGCCGTGCTCTTCCGGGATAAGCAGGCTGTCGATACCCATATCTGCCAGTGCTTTGACAAAACGTTCCGGGTAGACGTTGTCACGGTCGCACTCGGCAAAATAGGCCTCCCAGTTTTCGCTGGCCATCAGTTCGCGGATACCGGCGACAAACAGTTCCTGCTCATCATTTAAATTAAAATCCATCTTTCAACCTCTTGATATTTTGTGGGTTAATTAATCTTTCCAGTTCTGTTTCGCGTCTTTAATAAAGGAGAGCGTCACCATAATGTTGACGAAGAACAGCGGGCATCCTCCGGCAATAATGGCGGTTTGAATCGGTTTCAGGCCGCCGAGCGCCAGCAGAACAATACCGATAATGCCAACCAGAATTGACCAGCCGATACGCACCAGCAGCGGTGGCTCTTCGCCATCGCGTACTTCGCGGCAGGTGGACATCGCCAGGGTATAAGAGCAGGCGTTAACCAGGGTAACGGTGGCGATAAAGCAGAGGATGAAGAAGCCCCACATGGTGGCGGTGCTGAACGGTAGAGCAGCCCAGGTTTCGATGATGGCGCGCGCGACACCGTACTGTTCGATCAGATGCGGAATGTTGATGATGTTTTTATCCATCAACAGCAGAGTGTTACTACCGAGTACAGTCCACAGGATCCAGGTGGATGCGGTCAGACCCAGTACCATGCCGAAGCACAGTTCACGCACGGTACGACCACGGGAGATGCGGGCAAGGAAGATACTCATCTGGATAGCGTAAATTACCCACCATGCCCAGTAGAATACGGTCCAACCCTGCGGGAAGCCGCCTTTGGCGATGGGATCGGTATAGAACAACATACGCGGCAGATACATCAGCAACATTCCCACCGAATCGGTGAAGTAGTTCATGATGAAGCTGGCACCGCTGACGATGAACACCCAACCCAGCATCAGGAAGCTCAGGTAACTACGCACGTCACTGGCGATACGTACCCCTTTTTGCAGACCACAGGCGACGCAAATGGCGTTGAGGATAATCCAGCAGGTAATGATGATAGCGTCCAGTTGCAGGGTATGCGGAATACCAAACAACCACTGCATACACTCGGTCACCAGCGGCGTAGCAAGGCCCAGGCTGGTGCCCATGGCGAAGATCAAGGCGACGAGATAGAAGTTGTCGACGATAGTGCCGAACAGCCCTTTGGCGTGTTTTTCACCTACCAGCGGCACCAGGGTGGAGCTGGGGCGAATCACTTCCATTTTGCGGACAAAGAAGAAGTAAGCGAAGGCGACGGAGAGGAAGCTGTAAGTGGCCCACGGCAACGGTCCCCAGTGGAACAAGCTGTAAGCCAGCCCCAGCTCTTTCGCACCCGTCGAGTTCGGTTCTAAGCCAAACGGCGGGGTAGAGATGTAGTAGTAGATCTCAATCGATCCCCAGAACAGTACGGCAGCAGACGTACAGGAGGCGAACATCATAAAGATCCAACTGGCGGTACTGAATTCTGGTGGTTCGTTACCTAAACGCTTTTTGGCATACGGGCCAAACACCAGCCAGAACCAACCGAAAAGCATCACCACCATATACCATTCAAATGCCCATCCCCATACATTGGTGACGTAACTGAATACAGCATTAATAACGACATTCGCTGCATCCAGGTCTCTGACTGTAAGCCAACAAAGTATGCCGACGATTATTAACGGCGGAAAGAAAACCTTCGGTTCTATTCCCGTTTTTCTCTTTTCATTCTTCATGAGTTAATTCCACTGTGAAAACGAATATTTATTTTGCGTTCCCGTTTGTTTTATTTTTGTTAACATTTAATATAATTATCATTAACCTCGTGGACGCGTTAATGGCTAACTCATAATGGGTATTCAACAAGCTGCATTCTGTGATTGTTATCACATTTTTGTTTCGGGTGAATAGAGGGCATTTTTGTGTTAATTTTGATTATTAATCAGTGTGTTATGTTCTGATATGAGTAAAAAAATAGCATCTGACTTTCAATATTGGTGATCCATAAAACAATATTGAAAATTTCTTTTTGCTACGCCGTGTTTTCAATATTGGTGAGGAACTTAACAATATTGAAAGTTGGATTTATCTGCGTGTGACATTTTCAATATTGGTGATTAAAGTTTTATTTCCAAATTAAAGGGCGTGATATCTGTAATTAACACCACCGATATGAACGACGTTTCCTTCATGATTTCTGGAGATGCAATGAAGATTATTACTTGCTATAAGTGCGTGCCTGATGAACAGGATATTGCGGTCAATAATGCTGATGGTTCGTTAGACTTCAGTAAAGCCGATGCCAAAATAAGCCAATACGATCTCAACGCTATTGAAGCGGCTTGTCAGTTAAAACAGCAGGCGGCAGAAGCGCAGGTGACGGCCTTAAGTGTGGGCGGTAAAGCCCTGACCAATGCCAAAGGGCGTAAAGATGTGCTATCGCGCGGTCCGGATGAACTGATTGTGGTAATTGATGACCAGTTCGAGCAGGCACTGCCGCAACAAACGGCGACAGCACTGGCTGCAGCCGCCCAGAAAGCAGGGTTTGATCTGATCCTCTGCGGCGATGGTTCTTCCGACCTTTATGCCCAACAGGTTGGTTTGCTGGTGGGCGAAATCCTCGATATTCCAGTCGTTAACGGTGTCAGCAAAATTATTTCCCTGACGGCAGATACCCTCACCGTTGAACGCGAACTGGAAGATGAAACAGAAACGTTAAGCATTCCGCTGCCTGCGGTTGTTGCTGTTTCCACTGATATCAACTCCCCACAAATTCCTTCAATGAAAGCCATTCTCGGCGCGGCGAAAAAGCCAGTCCAGGTATGGTCGGCGGCGGACATTGGCTTTAACGCCGTGGAAGCCTGGTCTGAACAACAGGTTGCCGCACCGAAACAGCGCGAGCGTCAGCGCATTGTGATTGAAGGCGACGGCGAAGAACAGATCGCCGCATTTGCTGAAAATCTTCGCAAAGTCATTTAATTACAGGGGATGCTATGAACACGTTTTCTCAAGTCTGGGTATTCAGCGATACCCCTTCTCGTCTGCCGGAACTGATGAACGGTGCGCAGGCTTTAGCTAATCAAATCAACACCTTTGTCCTCAATGATGCCGACGGCGCACTGGCAATCCAGTTTGGCGCTAATCATGTCTGGAAATTAAGCGGCAAACCGGACGATCGGATGATCGAAGATTACGCCGGTGTCATGGCTGACACTATTCGCCAGCACGGCGCAGACGGTCTGGTGCTGTTGCCGAATACTCGTCGCGGCAAATTACTGGCGGCAAAACTGGGTTATCGCCTTAAAGCGGCGGTTTCGAACGATGCCAGCGCCGTTAGCGTGCAGGACGGTAAAGCGACAGTGAAACACATGGTTTACGGCGGTCTGGCGATTGGCGAAGAACGCATTGCCACGCCGTATGCGGTACTGACCATCAGCAGCGGCACGTTCGATGCGGCTCAGCCAGACGCGTCACGTACTGGCGAAACACACACCGTGGCGTGGCAGGCTCCGGCGGTGGCGATTACCCGCACGGCAACGCAGGCGCGCCAGAGCAACAGCGTCGATCTGGATAAAGCCCGTCTGGTGGTCAGCGTCGGTCGCGGCATTGGCAGCAAAGAGAACATTGCGCTGGCAGAACAGCTTTGCAAGGCGATAGGTGCGGAGCTGGCCTGTTCTCGTCCGGTGGCGGAAAACGAAAAATGGATGGAGCACGAACGCTATGTCGGTATCTCCAACCTGATGCTGAAACCTGAATTGTACCTGGCGGTGGGGATCTCCGGGCAGATCCAGCACATGGTTGGCGCTAACGCGTCGCAAACTATTTTCGCCATCAACAAAGATAAAAATGCGCCGATCTTCCAGTTCGCGGATTACGGCATTGTTGGTGACGCCGTGAAGATCCTTCCGGCGCTGACCGCCGCTTTAGCGCGTTGATCCACTCTGGCAGGGCTGCATTTCGGCCCTGCCGCTGACAGGGAGCTCTTATGTCCGAAGATATCTTTGACGCCATCATCGTAGGTGCAGGGCTTGCCGGTTCGGTTGCCGCACTGGTGCTCGCCCGCGAAGGTGCGCAAGTGTTAGTTATCGAGCGTGGCAATTCCGCAGGTGCCAAGAACGTCACCGGCGGGCGTCTCTATGCCCACAGTCTGGAACACATTATTCCTGGTTTCGCCGAATCCGCCCCCGTAGAACGCCTGATCACCCATGAAAAACTCGCGTTTATGACGGAAAAGTCAGCGATGACTATGGACTACTGCAATGGCGACGAAACCTCGCCATCCCAGCGTTCTTACTCCGTTTTGCGCAGTAAATTTGATGCCTGGTTGATGGAGCAGGCCGAAGAGGCGGGCGCGCAGTTAATTACCGGGATTCGTGTCGATAACCTCGTACAGCGCGATGGCAAAGTTGTCGGCGTAGAAGCCGATGGCGATGTGATTGAAGCGAAAACGGTGATCCTTGCTGACGGAGTGAATTCGATCCTTGCCGAAAAGCTGGGGATGGCAAAACGCGTCAAACCGACGGATGTGGCGGTTGGCGTGAAGGAACTGATCGAGTTACCGAAGTCGGTTATCGAAGACCGTTTTCAGTTGCAGGGTAATCAGGGGGCGGCTTGCTTATTTGCGGGATCACCTACTGATGGCCTGATGGGCGGCGGCTTCCTTTATACCAATGAAAATACCCTGTCGCTGGGGCTGGTTTGCGGTCTGCATCATCTGCATGACGCAAAAAAATCGGTGCCGCAAATGCTGGAAGATTTCAAACAACATCCGGCAGTTGCACCGCTGATTGCGGGTGGCAAGCTGGTGGAATATTCCGCTCACGTAGTGCCGGAAGCAGGCATCAACATGCTGCCGGAGCTGGTCGGTGACGGCGTGTTGATTGCCGGTGATGCCGCCGGAATGTGTATGAACCTCGGTTTTACTATTCGCGGTATGGATCTGGCGATTGCCGCCGGGGAAGCTGCTGCAAAAACCGTGCTTTCAGCGATGAAAAGCGACGATTTCAGTAAGCAAAAACTGACGGAATATCGTCAGCATCTGGAGAGTGGCCCACTGCGCGATATGCGCATGTACCAGAAACTACCGACGTTCCTTGATAACCCACGCATGTTTAGCGGCTACCCGGAACTGGCGGTGGGCGTGGCGCGTGACCTGTTCACCATTGACGGCAGCGTGCCGGAACTGATGCGCAAGAAAATCCTCCGCCACGGCAAGAAAGTGGGCTTCATCAATCTGATCAAGGATGGCATGAAAGGAGTGACCGTTTTATGACTTCTCCCGTCAATGTGGACGTCAAACTGGGCGTCAATAAATTCAATGTCGATGAAGAGCATCCGCACATTGTTGTAAAGGCCGATGCGGATAAACAGGCGCTGGAGCTGCTGGTGAAAGCGTGCCCCGCAGGTCTGTATAAGAAGCAGGATGACGGCAGCGTGCGTTTCGATTACGCCGGATGTCTGGAGTGTGGCACCTGCCGAATTCTGGGGCTGGGGTCGGCGCTGGAACAGTGGGAATACCCGCGCGGCACCTTTGGTGTGGAGTTTCGTTACGGCTGATGTTGGTTTGATACGTAACGCCGTACTGACTCTCATTGTAAAAAAACAGGAATAACCCATGCAACCGTCCAGAAACTTTGACGATCTCAAATTCTCCTCAATTCACCGCCGCATTTTGCTGTGGGGAAGCGGTGGCCCGTTTCTGGATGGTTATGTACTGGTAATGATTGGCGTGGCGCTGGAGCAACTGACTCCTGCGCTAAAGCTGGACGCAGACTGGATTGGCTTGCTGGGGGCGGGAACGCTCGCCGGGCTGTTTGTCGGTACATCGCTGTTTGGCTATATCTCCGATAAAGTCGGACGGCGCAAAATGTTCCTCATTGATATCATCGCCATTGGTGTGATATCGGTAGCAACGATGTTTGTCTCATCCCCCATCGAACTACTGGTGATGCGGGTACTCATCGGCATTGTCATCGGTGCGGATTATCCCATCGCGACTTCGATGATCACCGAGTTCTCCAGCACCCGACAGCGGGCGTTTTCAATCAGCTTTATCGCCGCTATGTGGTATGTCGGCGCGACCTGCGCCGATTTGGTCGGCTATTGGCTTTATGATGTGGAAGGCGGCTGGCGCTGGATGCTGGGTAGCGCGGCGATCCCCTGTTTGTTGATTTTGATTGGTCGATTCGAACTGCCAGAATCTCCCCGCTGGTTATTACGCAAAGGGCGAGTGAAAGAGTGCGAAGAGATGATGATCAAACTGTTTGGTGAGCCGGTGGCTTTCGACGAAGAGCCGCCGCAGCAAACCCGTTTTCGCGATCTGTTTAATCGCCGCCATTTTCCTTTTGTTCTGTTTGTTGCCGCCATCTGGACCTGCCAGGTGATCCCGATGTTCGCTATTTACACCTTTGGCCCGCAAATAGTTGGTCTGCTGGGATTGGGCGTTGGCAAAAACGCGGCACTGGGGAACGTGGTGATTAGCCTGTTCTTTATGCTCGGCTGTATTCCGCCGATGCTGTGGCTAAACACTGCCGGACGGCGTCCGTTGTTGATTGGCAGCTTTGCCATGATGACGCTGGCGTTGGCGGTTTTGGGGCTGATCCCGGATATGGGGATCTGGCTGGTAGTGATGGCATTTGCGGTGTATGCCTTTTTCTCTGGCGGGCCAGGTAATTTGCAGTGGCTCTATCCTAATGAACTCTTCCCGACGGATATCCGCGCCTCTGCTGTGGGCGTTATTATGTCCTTAAGCCGTATTGGCACCATTGTTTCAACCTGGGCGCTGCCGATCTTTATCAATAATTACGGCATCAGTAACACGATGCTGATGGGAGCAGGTATCTCGCTGTTTGGTTTGTTGATTTCCATTGCGTTTGCGCCAGAGACACGGGGGATGTCGCTGGCCCAGACCAGCAATATGACGATTCGCAGGCAACGAATGGGGTAATTTATTCAGATTTCTGCCTTTTTTGAATCAATATTATTGACTATTAGCTGCGTGAATATGTGACTACACTTTGTGGGAAAACAAAGGCGTAAACACGCGAGTTAACTATGATCCTCATAATTTATGCGCATCCGTATCCGCATCATTCTCATGCGAATAAACGGATGCTTGAACAGGCAAGGACGCTGGAAGGCGTCGAAGTTCGCTCTCTTTATCAACTCTATCCTGACTTCAATATCGATATTGCTGCCGAGCAGGAGGCGTTGTCTCGCGCCGACCTGATCGTCTGGCAGCACCCGATGCAGTGGTACAGCATTCCTCCGCTCCTTAAACTTTGGATCGATAAAGTCTTCTCGCACGGCTGGGCTTACGGTCACGGCGGCACGGCACTGCATGGTAAACATTTGCTGTGGGCGGTGACGACCGGCGGCGGGGAAAGCCATTTTGAGATTGGTGCACATCCGGGCTTTGATGTGCTGTCGCAGCCGCTACAGGCGACGGCAATCTACTGCGGGCTGAACTGGCTGCCACCGTTTGCCATGCACTGTACCTTTATTTGTGACGACGAAACCCTCGAAGGGCAGGCGCGTCACTATAAGCAACGTCTGCTGGAATGGCAGGAGGCACATCATGGATAGCCATACGCTGATTCAGGCGCTGATTTATCTCGGTTCGGCGGCGCTGATTGTACCCATTGCGGTACGTCTTGGTCTGGGATCGGTACTTGGCTACCTGATCGCCGGCTGCATTATTGGCCCGTGGGGGCTGCGACTGGTGACCGATGCCGAATCTATTCTGCACTTTGCCGAGATCGGCGTGGTGCTGATGCTGTTTATTATCGGCCTCGAACTCGATCCACAAAGGCTGTGGAAGTTGCGTGCGGCAGTGTTTGGTGGTGGTGCATTACAGATGGTGGTTTGCGGCGGCCTGCTGGGGCTGTTCTGCATGTTCCTTGGTCTGCGCTGGCAGGTAGCGGAACTGATCGGCATGACACTGGCGCTCTCATCAACGGCAATTGCCATGCAGGCGATGAATGAACGCAACCTGATGGTGACACAAATGGGCCGTAGCGCCTTTGCGGTGCTGCTGTTCCAGGATATCGCCGCGATCCCGCTGGTAGCGATGATCCCGCTACTGGCGGCGAGCAGTGCCTCGACGACGATGGGCGCATTTGCTCTCTCGGCGTTAAAAGTGGCGGGTGCACTGGTGCTGGTGGTACTGCTGGGGCGCTATGTCACGCGTCCGGCGCTGCGTTTTGTTGCCCGCTCTGGCTTGCGGGAAGTGTTTAGTGCCGTGGCGTTATTCCTCGTGTTTGGCTTTGGTTTGCTGCTGGAAGAGGTCGGCTTGTCGATGGCGATGGGGGCGTTTCTGGCGGGCGTACTGCTGGCAAGCTCGGAATACCGCCATGCGTTGGAAAGCGATATCGAGCCATTTAAAGGTTTGCTGTTGGGGCTGTTTTTCATCGGTGTTGGCATGTCGATAGACTTTGGCACGCTGATTGAAAACCCATTGCGCATTGTCATTTTGCTGCTCGGTTTCCTCATCATCAAAATCGCCATGCTGTGGCTGATTGCCCGACCGTTGCAGGTGCCAAATAAACAGCGTCGCTGGTTTGCGGTGTTATTAGGACAGGGCAGTGAGTTTGCCTTTGTAGTATTTGGTGCGGCGCAGATGGCGAATGTGCTGGAGCCGGAGTGGGCGAAATCGCTGACCCTGGCGGTGGCGCTGTCGATGGCAGCAACGCCGATTCTGCTGGTGATCCTCAATCGCCTTGAGCAATCTTCTACTGAAGAGGCGCGTGAAGCCGATGAGATCGACGAAGAACAGCCGCGGGTAATCATTGCCGGATTCGGTCGTTTTGGGCAGATCACCGGACGTTTACTGCTCTCCAGCGGGGTGAAAATGGTGGTACTCGATCACGATCCGGACCATATCGAAACGCTGCGAAAATTCGGCATGAAAGTGTTTTACGGCGATGCCACGCGGATGGATTTACTGGAATCTGCCGGAGCGGCGAAAGCGGAAGTGCTGATTAACGCCATTGACGATCCTCAAACCAACCTGCAACTGACGGAGATGGTGAAAGAACATTTCCCGCATCTGCAGATTATTGCCCGCGCCCGCGATGTCGATCACTACATTCGTTTGCGTCAGGCAGGCGTTGAAAAGCCAGAGCGTGAAACCTTTGAAGGGGCACTGAAAACCGGGCGTCTGGCGCTGGAAAGTTTAGGTCTGGGGCCGTATGAAGCGCGGGAGCGTGCAGATGTATTCCGCCGCTTTAATATTCAGATGGTGGAAGAGATGGCAGTAGTTGAGAACGACACCAAAGCCCGCGCAGCGGTCTATAAACGCACCAGTGCGATGTTAAGTGAGATCATTACCGAAGACCGCGAACATCTGTCATTAATTCAACGACATGGCTGGCAGGGCACCGAAGAAGGTAAACATACCGGCAACATAGCGGATGAACCGGAAACGAAACCCTCATCCTAATAAAGAGTGACGTAAATCACACTTTACAGCTAACTGATTGTTTTTGTTTCATTGTAATGCAGCGAGTCCACGAAGAGAGCGTGGACTCGCCAGCAGAACGTAAAATTTTCCTCAACATCATCCTTGCGCCAGTCGACGAAGGTTTACGCTTTACGTATAGTGGCGACAATTTTTTATATCCAGGATAAATCAATGATTAGTCTGATTGCGGCGTTAGCGGTAGATCGCGTTATCGGCATGGAAAACGCCATGCCGTGGAACCTGCCTGCCGATCTCGCCTGGTTTAAACGCAACACCTTAAATAAACCCGTGATTATGGGCCGCCATACCTGGGAATCCATCGGTCGTCCGCTGCCAGGACGCAAAAATATTATCCTCAGCAGTCAACCGGGTACGGATGATCGCGTAACGTGGGTGAAGTCGGTGGATGAAGCCATCGCGGCGTGTGGTGACGTACCAGAAATCATGGTGATTGGCGGTGGTCGCGTTTATGAGCAGTTCCTGCCAAAAGCGCAAAAACTGTATCTGACGCATATCGACGCAGAAGTGGAAGGCGACACCCATTTCCCGGATTACGAGCCGGATGACTGGGAATCGGTATTCAGCGAATTCCACGACGCTGATGCGCAGAACTCTCACAGCTATTGCTTTGAGATTCTGGAGCGGCGGTAAGTTTGTATATTAGAATTCCGGCATCACTGATACGTGCAGATATCCGTGCATACTAGACGTATAAATTGTACAGGAGCACGATATCATGACTGCAAAACGTACCACACAAAGTGTGACCGTCACCGTCGACCGTGAGTTAGTCAATCGCGCTCGTGATGCAGGCTTAAATATGAGCGCCACCCTTACGGTTGCGCTCAATGCTGAACTTAAAAAACATGCAGCAACACGTTGGCGTGAAGAGAACGCAGAAGCTATCGCTGCGTTAAATCAATTGGCTGATGAAACCGGATGTTTCTCTGATGAGTACCGGAGCTTCTAGCGATGCAATTTACGGTATACCGCAGTCGCGGCAGGAACGCCGCGTTGCCCTTTGTTATCGATGTTACCAGCGACATTATTGGTGAGATTAATCGCCGTATCGTTATTCCATGAACACCTATTGAACGATTTAGCCATATTCGCCCACCAGAACGGCTTAACCCAATCCTTTTACTGGTATATGGCAAAGAATATGTGCTCATGACGCATGAGACTGCAACTGTTCCAGTTAACGCGCTGGGAACGAAATTTTGCGATGCCAGCGCGCACCGAACGTTGATTAAAGGAGCATTAGATTTTATGCTCGACGGGATTTAAGACGCGGCCGCCTCTCCCTCACCCATATCTTTATGCCGGTTCGACGGCTGGACAAAATACTGTTTATCTTCCCAGCGCAGGCAGGTTAATGTACCACCCCAGCAGCAGCCAGTATCCAGCGCGTAAATACCTTCCGGCGTACCTTTGCCTTCCAGCGATGCCCAGTGACCAAAGGCGATGCTGTATTCTTCAGCGACAGGGCCAGGAATCGCAAACCACGGTTTCAGTGGGGCAGGGGCCTCTTCCGGCGATTCTTTGCTGTACATATCCAGTTGACCGTTCGGGAAGCAAAAACGCATACGGGTAAAGGCGTTGGTGATAAACCGCAGTCTTCCCAGCCCCCGCAATTCCGGTGACCAGTTATTTGGCATATCGCCGTACATGGCATCAAGAAAGAAGGGATAGGAGTCACTCGACAGCACCGCTTCTACATCGCGCGCGCACTCTTTGGCGGTCTGCAGATCCCACTGCGGCGTGATCCCTGCGTGGGCCATCACCAGCTTTTTCTCTTCGTCGATTTGCAGCAAAGGCTGGCGACGCAGCCAGTTAAGCAGCTCGTCGGCGTCAGGCGCTTCCAGCAGCGGTGTCAGGCGATCTTTCGGTTTATTGCGGCTGATCCCGGCAAATACCGCCAGCAGATGCAGATCGTGATTGCCCAGCACCAGACGTACGCTGTCGCCTAAGGATTTCACATAGCGCAGAACATCCAGCGAACCTGGGCCGCGCGCAACCAGATCGCCTGTTAGCCAGAGGGTATCTTTCCCAGGGGTAAATTCTACTTTATGCAGCAATGCGATCAGTTCATCGTAACAACCATGAACGTCGCCAATAAGGTATGTCGCCATATTCTTTTAATGAATGAGTGTGGGAACGGCGAGTCGGAATACGGGAATGTCGATGCTGAAAGGGACGCCATTTTCATCGATCATTTCGTAGTGACCCTGCATGGTGCCCAGCGGGGTTTCAATGATTGCACCGCTGGTGTACTGGTACTCTTCGCCAGGCGCGATAAGTGGCTGAACGCCAACCACTCCTTCGCCCTGGACTTCGGTTTCACGGCCATTGCCATTGGTGATCAGCCAGTAACGCCCCAACAACTGAACTGGCGCTCGCCCCAGATTGCGTATGGTTACGGTATAAGCAAAAACGTAACGTTCATTATCAGGTGAAGATTGTGCCTCAATGTAGACGCTTTGAACCTGAATACACACTCGGGGCGAATTGATCATCGTTAACTCTCCTGCAAAGGCGCGTTCTCCGCCAGATAGTTCGCCATCTGGCAATATTGCGCGACAGAGATATTTTCCGCTCGCATCGCCGGGTCGATCCCCATTCCGGTTAACACCTCGACGCTAAACAGGTTGCCGAGGCTGTTACGAATGGTTTTACGACGCTGGTTAAAGGCTTCGGTGGTGATGCGGCTCAACACGCGAACATCTTTGACCGGGTGAGGCATCGTTGCATGAGGAACCAGGCGCACGACGGCGGAATCCACTTTGGGTGGTGGTGTAAAGGCTGACGGCGGAACTTCCAGCACCGGGATCACGTTGCAATAGTATTGCGCCATGACGCTTAATCGACCATACGCCTTGCTGTTCGGTCCTGCAACCAGACGATTCACCACCTCTTTTTGCAACATAAAGTGCATGTCGGCAATGGCATCAGTATAGCTAAACAGATGGAACATCAACGGCGTGGAGATGTTATAAGGCAGGTTGCCGAAAACACGCAGCGGCTGTCCCATTTTCGTAGCCAGTTCGCCAAAGTTAAAGGTCATCGCATCCTGCTGATAAATAGTCAGTTTCGGGCCTAAGAATGGATGCGTTTGCAGACGTGCCGCCAGATCGCGGTCAAGTTCGATGACCGTCAGCTGGTCCAGGCGTTCGCCGACCGGTTCGGTCAATGCCGCCAGACCGGGGCCGATTTCGACCATCGCCTGGCCCTTCTGCGGGTTAATGGCAGAAACAATGCTGTCGATCACGAACTGATCGTTAAGAAAGTTTTGCCCGAAGCGTTTACGGGCTAAGTGGCCCTGGTGGACTCGATTATTCATTGGGTGTTAACAATCATTTTGATGGCGAGATTAAGCGCCGTAATAAAACTGCCGACATCGGCTTTGCCACGTCCCGCCAGTTCAAGCGCGGTGCCGTGGTCCACTGATGTGCGAATAAAGGGCAGGCCCAGCGTAATGTTCACACCGCGCCCGAAGCCCTGGTATTTTAGCACGGGAAGACCCTGATCGTGGTACATCGCCAGCACGGCGTCGGCGTTATCGAGATATTTCGGCTGAAACAGGGTATCGGCAGGCAGCGGCCCGTTAAGTTTCATCCCCTGCCCCCGTAACTCGTCGAGCACCGGAATGATAGTGTCTATCTCTTCCGTACCCATATGACCGCCTTCGCCCGCGTGCGGATTCAGCCCGCAGACCAGAATGCGCGGTTCGGCAATACCAAATTTGGTCCGCAAATCGTGATGCAAAATAGCAATGACTTCGTGCAAAAGCGCAGGGGTGATGGCGTCCGCAATATCGCGCAGCGGTAAATGCGTCGTTGCCAGCGCCACGCGAAGTTCTTCGGTTGCCAGCATCATCACCACTTTTTTTGCCTGCGAGCGCTCTTCGAAAAACTCGGTATGACCGGTAAATGGAATGCCAGCGTCGTTAATGACGCCTTTATGCACGGGGCCTGTGATCAGCGCAGCAAATTCACCGTTCAGACAGCCATCACACGCTCGCGCCAGCGTCTCCACCACATAATGCCCATTTTCAACCGCTAACTGCCCCGCAGTGACAGATTCACGTAGCGCGACAGGAAGTAGCGTTAATGTGCCCGCAGTTTGCGGTTGTGCAGGGGAGTTGGGGGTATAAGGGCGGAGGGTGAGCGGCAAACCGAGCATCGCTGCCCGGTCGGTAAGAAGAGTGGCATCGGCACAAACAACCAGTTCGACCGGCCACTCACGCTGTGCAAGCTGGACAACTAAGTCCGGGCCAATCCCGGCGGGTTCGCCGGGAGTGATCACAACACGTTGGGTTTTAACCATTAGTTGCTCAGGATTTTAACGTAGGCGCTGGCACGTTGTTCCTGCATCCAGCTTGCTGCTTCTTCCGAGAACTTACGGTTCATCAGCATGCGGTATGCACGATCTTTCTGCGCAGCGTCGGTTTTATCGACATTACGGGTATCCAGCAGTTCGATTAAATGCCAGCCGAATGAAGAGTGAACCGGTGCACTCATTTGACCTTTGTTCAGGCGGGTCAGCGCATCACGGAAGGCTGGATCGAAAATATCTGGTGTAGCCCAGCCGAGATCGCCGCCCTGGTTAGCAGAGCCTGGATCCTGAGAAAACTCTTTCGCTGCAGCGGCAAAAGTCGTTTTACCACTCTTGATATCGGCAGCAATTTGCTCCAGTTTCACGCGGGCCTGTTCGTCGGTCATGATCGGCGACGGTTTCAGCAGAATATGGCGAGCATGAACTTCGGTCACCGAGATGTTTTTGCTTTCACCGCGCAGGTCGTTAACTTTCAGAATATGGAAGCCAACGCCGGAACGAATCGGGCCAACAATGTCGCCTTTCTTCGCGGTGCTTAATGCCTGGGCGAAGATCCCCGGCAGCTCCTGAATGCGACCCCAGCCCATCTGGCCGCCGTTCAGCGCCTGCTGGTCGGCAGAGTGAGCAATCGCCAGTTTACCGAAATCAGCGCCATTACGCGCCTGATCGACAATAGCGCGCGCCTGGCTTTCCGCTTCGTTCACCTGATCAGAGGTCGGGTTTTCTGGCAGCGGAATCAGGATGTGGCTCAGGTTCAGCTCAGTGCTGGCATCGTATTGGTTACCCACCTGCTGCGCCAGGGATTCGACTTCCTGCGGCAGGATAGTGATGCGACGACGCACTTCGTTGTTACGCACTTCAGAGATAATCATCTCTTTGCGGATCTGGTTACGATAGGTGTTGTAGTTCAGACCGTCGTAAGCCAGACGGCTGCGCATCTGATCCAGCGTCATGTTGTTTTGTTTAGCGATGTTAGCAATCGCCTGATCGAGCTGCTCATCGGAGATTTTCACTCCCATTTTCTGCCCCATCTGCAGGATGATTTGATCCATGATCAAACGTTCCATGATTTGGTGGCGCAGCGTCGCGTCATCAGGAAGTTGCTGTCTTGCCTGAGCAGCGTTCAGTTTTACCGACTGCATTAATCCATCAACGTCGCTTTCCAGCACGACGCCGTTATTGACGACGGCTGCGACTTTATCGACTACCTGGGGGGCAGCGAAACTGGTATTCGCGATCATGGCGATACCGAGAAGCAGCGTTTTCCAGTTCTTCATACTTTTTCCATTTCAATTAACCGCACTGCGGATTACGTGGTAAATCAACAAATCACAAAGTGTTTTGATACGGCAGAATGTTCGAACGCAGCATCTCTTGCGTACCCAGACCATAGTTGGAGCTCAGGCCGCGAAGTTCGATGTTAAAGCCGATTGCGTTGTCATATACCGCATGTTGTTTATCGTTATCCCAACCGTTCAGCTTCCGCTCGTAACCGACGCGAATCGCATAGCAGCAGGAGCTATATTGCACACCTAACATAGAGTCGGCTTGCTTGTTCGCATTGGTGTCGTAGTAGTAGGCCCCGACAATTGACCAACGATCGGCAATTGGCCAGCTGGCGACGGCACCTACCTGCGAAATACCATTCTTATATTGCTCAGCCGTGGAATAGTACTTAGGCAGCGTAGCCTGAATATATTCCGGGCTGGCGTAACGGTAATTCAGCTGTACCAGACGGTCTTCATCCCGACGGTATTCAATGCTGGAGTTACTGGTTGCTACGTTATCCAGACGTGTATCGTACTGAATCCCGCCACGTAATCCCCAACGCTCGGAGATACGCCAATAAGTATCGCCTGCCCACACCAGTGAGCCCGTTTTGTCGTCATTCTCCCATGTTATGTTGTCATCGCCAGTGCGAGACTCCGTGAAATAGTAGATTTGACCAACGGAAATATTAAAACGTTCAACGGCAGCATCATCATATATGCGAGATGTGACACCGGTCGTCACCTGGTTAGCGGAGGCAATACGGTCAAGACCGCCGTAAGTCCGGTCCCGGAACAGGCCAGAGTAGTCAGATTGCAGCAGAGACGAGTCGTAGTTATAGATGTCGCTCTGATCGCGATACGGCACGTACAAATACTGCGCGCGCGGTTCCAGCGTTTGGGTATAACCCGGTGCCAGCATTTCCATATCGCGTTCAAAGACCATTTTGCCGTCAACTTTGAATTGCGGCATTACGCGGTTAACGGATTCGTCCAGCTTGGTTGTGTTTCTGGAGTTATACCAGTCAAGATTAGTTTGCTGATAATGGGTTGCCAGCAACTTCGCTTCGGTATTGATGCTGCCCCAGTTATTAGAGAGCGGCAAATTGATGGTCGGTTCCAGGTGAACACGGGTTGCTTCAGGCATGTCGTCTCTGGTGTTAACAAAGTGTACTGCCTGGCCGTAAATGCGTGTATCAAACGGACCAACATCATTCTGGTAGTAGTTAACGTCTAACTGCGGTTCTGCCGAGTAGCTACTGGTGTTCTGTTCGCTGAAGACCTGGAACTGCTTGGTTGAAACGGTGGCATTGAAGTTTTGCACCGCATAGCCAACGCTGAATTTTTGCGTTGCGTAGCCGTCAGTACTGGAACCGTACTTGTTATCAAAATCATTGAAGTAGCTAGGATCGCTCACCTTGGTGTAGTCGACGTTGAAACGCCACACCTGATCCATAACCCCGGAGTGTTGCCAGTAGAACAACCAACGACGTGAACTGTCATCGTTCGGGTGTTCATCTTCATAGACTTTATCTGAAGGCAGATAGTCCAGTTCCATCAAGCCAGCGCCCGCCTGGGAGAGGTAGCGGAATTCGTTCTCCCACATGATATTGCCACGACGATGCATATAATGCGGCGTGATGGTGGCATCCATATTTGGCGCGATGTTCCAGTAATATGGAAGGTAGAACTCAAAGTAGTTGGTGGTGGTGTACTTGGCGTTCGGGATCAAGAAACCAGAGCGACGTTTGTCACCCACCGGCAACTGCAAATATGGGCTATAAAAGATCGGTACCGGACCCACCTTAAAGCGGGCGTTCCAGATTTCCGCAACTTGTTCTTCGCGGTCATGAATAATTTCGCTACCTACTACGCTCCAGGTGTCGGAACCCGGCAGACAGGAGGTAAAGCTACCGTTATCCAGAATGGTATAGCGGTTTTCACCACGTTGTTTCATCAGGTCCGCTTTACCGCGACCCTGGCGACCCACCATCTGGTAATCACCTTCCCAGACGTTGGTATCTTTGGTGTTCAGGTTCGCCCAGCCTTTCGGCCCTTTGAGGATGACCTGGTTATCGTCGTAATGGACATTACCGAGCGCATCAACGGTACGTACCGGCTCCGGTTGTCCTGGTGCCTCTTTTTGATGGAGCTGCACTTCGTCGGCCTGCAGACGGCTGTTACCCTGCATGATATCCACGCTGCCAGTAAACACGGCGTCATCCGGGTAGTCCCCTTTCGCGTGGTCAGCATTGATAGTCACGGGTAAGTCATTGGTATCGCCCTGTACCAGAGGACGGTCATAGCTTGGCACGCCCAACATGCACTGTGAGGCGAGGTCGGCTGCCAGTCCCTGTTGACTATAAAGGGCGGTGGCAATCATGGTGGCCAGGAGAGTGGGGATACGTTTTTTCATACGTTGATTTTATTGTTCCATCATCGGTAACGTTGCGCGTGACAAACGGTCAGAGACTAACGTACTCGTCATCTCTACGCTAGTGTTAATCCTGTCCGAATAGCGTCAGTGGTGTTAGGCACGGCATTGAATGACAGGTATGATAATGCAAATTATAGGCGATGTCCCACAATTGACCGCAGCCGGAAAACGGTAAAAGCACCTTTATATTGTGGGAGATAGCCCTGATATCCGTGTGTCGATTTGGGGAATATATGCAGTATTGGGGAAAAATCATTGGCGTGGCCGTGGCCTTACTGATGGGCGGCGGCTTTTGGGGCGTAGTGTTAGGCCTGTTAATTGGCCATATGTTTGATAAAGCCCGTAGCCGTAAAATGGCGTGGTTCGCCAACCAGCGTGAGCGTCAGGCGCTGTTTTTTGCCACCACTTTTGAAGTGATGGGGCATTTAACCAAATCCAAAGGTCGCGTCACGGAGGCTGATATTCATATCGCCAGCCAGTTGATGGACCGAATGAACCTTCATGGCGCTTCCCGTACTGCGGCGCAAAATGCGTTCCGGGTTGGAAAATCAGACAATTACCCACTGCGCGAAAAGATGCGCCAGTTTCGCAGTGTCTGCTTTGGTCGTTTTGACTTAATTCGTATGTTTCTGGAGATCCAGATTCAGGCAGCGTTTGCTGATGGTTCGCTGCATCCGAATGAACGGGCGGTGCTGTATGTCATTGCTGAAGAATTAGGGATCTCCCGTGCCCAGTTTGACCAGTTTTTGCGCATGATGCAGGGCGGTGCACAGTTTGGCGGCGGTTATCAGCAGCAATCTGGCAGTGGTAACTGGCAGCAAGCGCAGCGTGGCCCGACGCTGGAAGATGCCTGTAATGTGCTGGGTGTGAAGCCGACGGATGATGCGACCACCATTAAACGTGCCTATCGTAAGCTGATGAGCGAGCACCATCCCGATAAGCTGGTAGCAAAAGGTTTGCCGCCTGAGATGATGGAGATGGCGAAGCAAAAAGCGCAGGAAATTCAGCAGGCCTATGAGCTGATAAAGCAGCAGAAAGGGTTTAAATAACCCTGTAAATGATGCTGAGTAACTGCCCACGATTAAAGGTGGCCGCCCTGGCGGTCACTTCTTTGAGAAAAGGCGTTTACTCAGAATGGTGGACAGGCTCAATGCACGGTTTACGGGAGGGGTTCTGTTGGTTTTATCGCGTTGACCCTGCTTAAGGTTGAGAGCTTTACGACGAGCGGAATTATATTTTTACGTCTTAAAAATAAAAAACACATATCTGAATGAGCGATTTTTGAAAGTATATTTATTCAGAGCGCGCATCATGAGTTTTTAACTCAATGCGAGGCTATTACCATGAAAGTATCAGTTCCAGGCATGCCGGCAACACTTTTAAATATGAACAATAACGATATTTATAAGATGGTGAGCGGGGACAAGATGGACGTGAAGATGAATATCTTTCAACGCTTGTGGGAGACGTTACGTCATCTGTTCTGGTCAGATAAACAGACTGAGGCTTATAAACTTCTGTTCAATTTCGTGAATAAAAAGGCTGGCAACATCAACGCCTCAAAATACTTTACTGGGGCTGTCAACGAGAATGAGAAAGAAAAGTTTATCCATAGTCTGGAATTATTCAATGAACTCAAAACATGCGTAAAAAATCCGGATGAGATGGTCGCAAAGGGCAATATGCGCTGGGTCGCCGAGACCTTCGGTGATATCGAGTTAAGTGTCACTTTTTTTATTGAAAATAAGGAGATATGTACTCAGACGTTGCAGCTGCATAAAGGCCCAGGTAACTTGGGCGTTGATCTTAGAGAGGCTTACCTTCCCGGTGTTGACATGAGGGATTGTTACTTTGGTAAAAAAATAATGAAATATAGCAATGAAAACCTTTACATGAAACCTGGGTGGAATGCTAACCTGGACGGTGCTACCCTGGACGGTGCTATCCTGGACGGTGCTACCGTGGACGGTGCTACCCGCCTATATGCTGAGGTAATTATTATTAATAAAATTACCACCAAAAAAATTGCTACTGAAGAAATTACCACTAAACAAAGTACTGCTGAAAAATTATTGCCAACGCAATTATTGAATGATCCAGAATAAGCTAAGGTTGAAGGGGCTGGAACGCCCCTTCAACCTTAGCAGTAGCGTGGGATGATTTCACAATTAGAAAGATCTGCATGATGAGCTAGAGAAGATGCTGGTGATGCAAGGCGTCGTGCACGACGCGGATCACCGAGATGGGCATCGCCAACCAGACTGCTAATTAGCCCATGAATAACAATCAGAAAGGACCATAACAGACCCGATAAAATGAAATAATAGAGACGATCAACGGGTGAAGAAAAAGTTCAAAAATTCGCTGTGGAGCAGGAAGGGAATTACCGAATGGAAAGCGTAGCCACACGCAACAACTGAAAGCAGTTTGGCAGAAACAAAAAATCCCCGGACTCGGGGATTTATGTACAAGAGGCAGCCCTTAGGATGAGGGTATAAACGTACAGAAAAGGATTAAAAATCCGCTGGCGCCTTAAACGTCATACTATTGCCATACGCCGGATGGGTAATCGTCAGCATCTCGGCATGCAGCAACAAACGCGGTGCCATAGCTCTCGCTTCTGGTGATGCATAAAAACGATCGCCGAGAATCGGATGGCCCAGCGCCAGCATATGCACACGCAGCTGATGCGAACGCCCGGTAATCGGTTTTAACACCACTCTTGCCGTGTTATCCGCTGCATACTCCACCACTTCATATTCCGTCTGCGCAGGTTTACCCGTTTCGTAACAGACTTTCTGTTTCGGGCGGTTTGGCCAGTCGCAAATCAGCGGCAGATCGACCAGACCTTCCGCTGGGGATGGATGCCCCCAGACGCGGGCCACATACTGCTTTTTCGGCTCGCGCTCGCGGAACTGGCGTTTTAACTCCCGCTCCGCGGCTTTGGTCAGCGCCACTACAATCACGCCACTGGTAGCCATATCCAGACGATGCACCGATTCCGCCTGCGGATAATCACGCTGAATGCGTGTCATCACGCTGTCTTTGTGCTCTTCCAGACGACCCGGCACAGACAACAAACCGCTCGGCTTGTTGACCACCATAATGTGGTCATCCTGATACAGGATAACCAGCCAGGGCTCCTGCGGCGGATTGTAGTTTTCCATCCCCATTTTCGGCTCCGTTACTGATGCGTCACAACGATCAAACGCAGGGCATCCAGACGCCAGCCTGCCTGATCCAGGCTTTCCATTACCTGCTGACGGTTGCTCTCAATGGCGGTCAGTTCATCGTCACGAATGTTCGGGTTCACTGCGCGCAGCGCTTCCAGACGAGACAGCTCGGCAGACAGTTTTTCGTCGGCTTCGTTACGTGCTGCATCAATCAATGCACGGGCAGATTTCTCGATCTGCGCTTCACCCAACTGAAGGATAGCGTGAACATCCTGCTGCACGGCATTAACCAGCTTGCTGCCAGTGTGGCGGTTAACCGCGTTAAGCTGACGGTTAAAGGTTTCAAACTCCACCTGCGCCGCCAGGTTGTTGCCATTTTTATCCAGCAGCATACGTACCGGCGTCGGCGGCAGGAAGCGGTTGAGCTGCAACTGCTTCGGAGCCTGGGCTTCAACGACATAAATCAATTCCACCAACAGCGTACCTACCGGCAACGCTTTGTTTTTCAACAGTGAAATCGTGCTGCTACCGGTATCGCCAGAGAGGATCAGATCCAGACCGTTGCGGATCAGCGGATGCTCCCAGGTAATAAACTGCGCATCTTCACGCGCCAGCGCTACCTCACGGTCGAAGGTGATGGTGATGCCATCTTCCGACAGGCCCGGGAAGTCCGGCACCAGCATATGATCGGACGGCGTCAGCACGATCATGTTGTCGCCGCGATCGTCCTGATTGATACCGATAATATCGAACAGGTTCATGGCGAAGGCGATCAGGTTGGTATCGTCATCCTGCTCTTCAATGCTTTCAGCTAATGCCTGCGCTTTTTCGCCACCGTTGGAGTGGATCTCCAGCAGGCGGTCACGGCCCTGTTCCAGTTGTGCTTTCAGCGCTTCGTGCTGCTCGCGGCAGTTTTTGATCAGATCATCAAAGCCTTCGGTCTCATCCGGCGAGGCCAGATAGTTAATCAAATCGTTGTATACGCTATCGTAGATAGTGCGTCCGGTCGGGCAGGTGTGCTCGAATGCATCCAGACCTTCGTGATACCAGCGCACCAGCACCGACTGAGCGGTTTTCTCCAGATAAGGCACATGGATCTGAATATCGTGCGCCTGGCCGATACGATCCAGACGACCAATACGCTGCTCCAGCAGATCCGGGTTGAACGGCAGATCGAACATTACCATGTGGCTGGCGAACTGGAAGTTACGCCCTTCAGAACCAATTTCCGAACACAGCAGCACCTGCGCGCCGGTGTCTTCTTCGGCAAACCATGCCGCAGCGCGGTCACGCTCAATAATCGACATGCCTTCGTGGAACACCGCAGCGCGGATACCTTCACGCTCACGCAGTACCTGCTCCAGTTGCAGCGCGGTAGCGGCTTTAGCGCAGATCACCAGCACTTTCTGAGAGCGATGGCTGGTCAGGTAACCCATCAGCCACTCAACGCGCGGGTCGAAGTTCCACCAGGTGGCGTTATCGCCTTCAAATTCCTGATAAATACGCTCCGGGTAGAGCATATCGCGAGCGCGGTCTTCGGCACTTTTACGTGCGCCCATAATGCCGGACACTTTAATAGCCGTCTGATACTGCGTCGGCAGCGGCAGTTTAATAGTGTGTAGCTCGCGTTTCGGGAAGCCTTTAACGCCGTTACGCGTGTTACGGAACAGCACGCGGCTGGTGCCGTGGCGATCCATCAGCATCGAAACCAGTTCCTGACGGGCGCTCTGGGCATCTTCGCTGTCGCTGTTTGCCGCCTGCAGTAACGGCTCAATATCCTGCTCGCCGATCATCTCACCGAGCATGTTCAGTTCATCATTGCTCAGTTTGTTACCTGCCAGCAGCATGGCAACGGCATCTGCTACTGGACGATAATTTTTCTGCTCTTCAACGAACTGCGCGAAATCGTGGAAACGGTTCGGGTCCAGCAGGCGCAGACGGGCGAAGTGGCTTTCCATCCCCAGTTGTTCCGGGGTCGCAGTCAGCAGCAGAACGCCGGACACATGCTCTGCCAGTTGTTCAATGGCCTGATATTCACGGCTCGGCGCATCTTCGCTCCACACCAGGTGATGCGCTTCATCGACCACCAGCAGGTCCCATTCGGCTTCACAGAGATGTTCCAGACGCTGTTTGCTACGACGGGCAAAATCCAGCGAACAAATCACCAGCTGTTCGGTGTCGAACGGGTTGTAGGCATCGTGCTGGGCTTCGGCGTAACGCTCGTCATCAAACAGGGCAAAACGCAGGTTGAAACGGCGCAGCATTTCTACCAGCCACTGATGCTGTAAGGTTTCCGGGACGATAATCAGTACACGTTCAGCAGCGCCAGAGAGCAACTGCTGATGCAGGATCATCCCGGCTTCAATGGTTTTCCCTAAACCCACTTCGTCAGCCAGCAGGACGCGCGGCGCATGGCGGCGACCAACATCATGAGCGATGTTGAGCTGATGCGGGATCAGACTGGTACGCTGACCGCGCAGGCCGCTGTACGGCATACGGAACTGTTCGCTGGAATATTTACGTGCACGATAACGCAGCGCAAAGCGGTCCATACGGTCAATCTGCCCGGCAAACAGACGGTCCTGCGGTTTGCTGAACACCAGTTTGCTATCAAGGAAAACTTCACGCAGGGCTACGCCGGACTCTTCAGTATCCAGGCGAGTACCGATATAGGTCAGCAAGCTATTTTCTTCTTTTACTTCTTCGACTTGCATCTGCCAGCCGTCATGGCTGGTAATGGTATCACCAGGGTTGAACATCACGCGGGTCACGGGGGAATCACTGCGTGCGTACAGACGGTTTTCACCAGTAGATGGGAAAAGTAAAGTGACAGTTCGCGCATCCACCGCGACAACGGTTCCAAGTCCCAATTCGCTTTCTGTATCGCTGATCCAGCGTTGACCAAGTGTAAAAGGCATATGTGTTCGGCTCTATATCTTTAATTGCAGGCAATAACCACCCGCTACCGTGCTTATGAGGTAGTGGTGTTATTCAGGTCCAGGAATGGAAAGGGCGCTATGGTACTGGATGGCAAAGCATTCGTCACGCATCAAAATGGTATCTGGCGAACTCTTTTTTTGCTCAAAATAGCCCAAGTTGCCCGGTCATAAGTGTAGCAAAATTATCCTCAATAAAAGGGAGTATTCCCTCCGCCACGGGTTGTAGCTGGCGGGTCAGATAGTGTTCGTAATCCAGCGGTGAACGTTGGTAGTCCAGCGGCTCCGGGCCGTTGGTGGTCCATACGTACTTAATGGTGCCGCGGTTCTGATATTGCAAGGGGCGACCGCGCTTTTGGTTTTCTTCATCGGCAAGGCGAGCGGCGCGTACATGAGGCGGAACATTACGCTGATATTCGCTCAGCGGACGGCGAAGGCGTTTACGGTAAACCAGCCGCGCATCCAGTTCACCCGCCATCAGTTTGTCGATGGTTTCGCGGACGTACTCCTGATATGGCTCGTTGCGGAAGATACGCAGGTAAAGCTCCTGCTGAAACTGCTGGGCCAGCGGCGTCCAGTCGGTGCGCACGGTTTCCAGCCCTTTAAACACTATCCGCTGCTTATCGCCCTCCTGAATCAGCCCGGCATACCGTTTTTTACTGCCGGTATCGGCTCCGCGAATGGTTGGCATCAGAAAACGGCAGAAATGGGTTTCATACTCCAGTTCTAATGCGCTAGTCAGCCGTTGCTGTTGCAACGTTTCTGCCCACCAGGCGTTAACGTGCTGCACCAGTGCACGACCGATTTTCGCCGCTTCTTCTTCGGAGTGCGCGCCTTTCAGCCAGACAAACGTTGAGTCAGTATCGCCGTAGATTACGTCATAGCCCTGCGCTTCAATCAACGCTTTGGTTTGCCGCATGATCTGATGACCACGCATGGTGATTGACGACGCCAGGCGGGGATCGAAGAAGCGACAGGCGGTAGTCCCGAGCACGCCATAAAAGGCATTCATGATGATCTTCAGCGCCTGCGACAGTGGCTTATTGCCCTGGCGTTTGGCTTCATCGCGCCCGTGCCAGATGTTAGTCACAATCTCCGGCAGGCAATGTTTCTCCCGCGAGAACCAGGCATCGAGAAAGCCTTCGGTGCTGTGCTCTGGATCAGGCTGCGCCATGCCTTCCACCAGCCCGACGGGATCAATCAGATAGGTGCGGATGATCGACGGGTACAGGCTTTTATAGTCCAGCACCAGCACCGAATCATACAGACCAGGCCGCGAATCCATCACATAGCCGCCAGGGCTGGCGTGCGGCGGCACTTCGCCGAGATTAGGCGCGACATAACCAGCACGATGCATTCGCGGAAAATAGAGATGACCAAACGCCGCCACCGATCCCCCGTGCCGATCTACTGGGAGGCCGTTCACCGTCGCCCGTTCGAGTAGAAACGGCATGATTTCAGTTTTGTGGAAGATCTGCGTCACCAGCTCGCAATCTTTCAGGTTATAAGTCGCCAGCGCAGGTTTATCTTCGGCGAAACGGCGGTCAATTTCGTCCATCCGATCCCACGGGTTATCGATAGATTTTCCTTCGCCTAATAACTCCTGAGCGACGGTTTCCAGCGAGAATGAAGAGAAATTCCAGAATGCAGATTTCAGCGCCTCAATACCGTCGATAATTAGCCGACCTTTAGCCTGGGCAAAAAACACACCGTTTTTAAAGCCATGCTCGCGCCACTCCAGCTCACTGTTATCGCGCCCCAGACGCAGTGGAATACGGTAGCGCTCGGCATGTTTTTGCAGCATTCGCAGATCGAACTGCACCACGTTCCAGCCGATGATCACATCAGGATCGTGGTTAGCAAACCAGGCGTTGAGTTTTTCCAGCAGCTGCGGACGACTGGCGACGTACTCCAGTTCGAAATCAAGCGCGGAGGCATCGCCATTCTTCGGCCCCAGCATATAAACGATGCGCTGCCCGCAGCCTTCCAGACCGATGCAGTACAGTTCACCGTGGCGGGTGGTTTCAATATCAATAGAAACCCACTTGAGCGGCGGGCGGTAGTCGGGATGCGGTTTCAGACGGGCATTAACGATAGCGCCATTGCGCATATCACCCTCGACCCACACCGGAGAGGTGATAAACCGCTCCATCAGATAGCGTTCTGGCGGGCGCACATCGGCCTCGTAGACGGTAACGCCACCTTCACGCAGGCGCTTTTCGTAATTCATTAACTGGCGATGGGCGCGACAGTAAAGGCCATACACCGGCTGGCGGTGAAAATCTTTTAACGCCAGCGGCGTCAAGCGAAAGCCTTGTTCACCCTGCAAAATATGCTGAGCGCGGGGAACCTGATCGGCGGGAATAAACGCCACGGACTCTTGCGGTGCAAGCATAACCTGTAACGGCCCGTTGTCCGTCGCTAACCAGAAAGAGACCTCTGTCCCTTGCGGGGTGTCCCGCCAGTGTCGGGTTAAGATAAAACCTGCCTGCGCCACGCTGAAATTCCATCAAAAAACCAGGCTTGAGTATAGCCTGGTTTTGGTTGACTGGCTGTGGTTTTATACAGTCATCACTGCCCGTAATATGCCTTCGCACCATGTTTACGCAGATAGTGCTTATCCAGCAATGTTTGCTGCATATCCGGTAACTGCGGAGCAAGCTGGCGGCAGAAAATCCCCATATAAGCGACTTCTTCCAGTACGATGGCGTTGTGCACCGCATCTTCGGCATTTTTGCCCCATGCAAACGGGCCGTGAGAATGGACCAGAACGCCGGGCATTTGTGCTGCGTCGATCCCCTGTTTTTCGAAGGTTTCAACGATGACGTTACCGGTTTCCCACTCATATTCGCCGTTGATTTCTGCGTCGGTCATTTTGCGGGTGCAGGGAATGGTGCCGTAGAAATAGTCGGCGTGGGTGGTGCCGGTTGCCGGAATTGACTGGCCCGCCTGCGCCCAGATGGTGGCGTGGCGGGAGTGCGTATGCACAATGCCGCCAATGGACGGGAATGCCTGATAGAGCAGCCGGTGAGTTGGCGTGTCGGAGGAGGGCTTTTTCGTACCTTCAACCACTTCACCGGTTTCGATGCTGACCACGACCATATCGTCAGCGGTCATAACGTTGTAATCGACGCCGGAAGGTTTGATCACCAGGACGCCGCGCTCGCGATCAACGGCGCTGACGTTGCCCCAGGTCAGCGTGACCAGGTTGTGTTTTGGCAGCGCCAGGTTGGCTTCTAAAACCTGACGTTTGAGATCTTCTAACATGTTGACTCCTTCGTGCCGGATGCGCTTTGCTTATCCGGCCTACAAAATCACAGCGCGTAGGCCTGATAAGACGCGTCAGCGTCGCATCAGGCGTTACATACCTGATGCAGCTACTTAGCGACGAAATCCGTAATACACTTCGTTCCAGCGCAGCGCGTCTTTAAACGCTGGCAGGCGGGTGTCGTTATCAATCACCGTGATTTCAATGTCGTGCATCTCGGCAAACTGGCGCATATCGTTGAGGTTCAACGCATGGCTGAAGACGGTGTGGTGCGCGCCACCAGCAAGGATCCACGCTTCGGAAGCGGTTGGTAGATCCGGCTGCGCTTTCCACAGCGCATTCGCCACCGGCAGTTTCGGCAGGGTGTGCGGCGTTTTCACCGTGTCGATGCAGTTAACCAGCAGACGGTAACGATCGCCGAGATCAATCAGGCTGGCGACAATGGCCGGACCGGTTTGGGTGTTGAAGATTAGGCGGGCCGGGTCGTCTTTACCACCAATACCGAGGTGCTGAACGTCGAGGATCGGTTTCTCTTCTGCGGCGATCGACGGGCAGACTTCCAGCATGTGGGAGCCGAGCACCAGGTCATTACCTTTCTCGAAGTGGTAGGTATAGTCCTCCATAAAAGAGGTGCCGCCCTGCAGACCGGTTGACATCACCTTCATGATGCGAAGCAGGGCGGCAGTTTTCCAGTCGCCTTCGCCCGCAAAGCCGTAGCCCTGCTGCATCAGACGCTGCACGGCCAGGCCTGGAAGCTGCTTCAGACCGTGCAAATCTTCAAAGGTGGTGGTGAACGCATGGAAGCCACCTTGTTCCAGGAAACGCTTCATCCCCAGCTCAATACGCGCCGCTTCCAGCACGTTCTGTCGTTTTTCGCCGTGGATTTGTGTCGCAGGCGTCATGGTGTAGCAGCTTTCGTACTCATCGACCAGCGCGTTAACATCGCCATCGCTGATAGAGTTCACTACCTGCACCAGATCGCCAACCGCCCAGGTATTGACGGAGAAACCGAACTTGATCTGTGCGGCAACTTTATCGCCATCGGTGACCGCCACTTCACGCATGTTATCGCCAAAACGGCAGACTTTCAGATGACGGGTATCCTGTTTAGATACCGCCTGACGCATCCATGAGCCGATACGCTCATGTGCCTGTTTATCCTGCCAGTGACCGGTAACGACAGCATGTTGCTGACGCATACGCGCGCCAATAAAGCCGAACTCGCGACCGCCATGTGCAGTCTGGTTCAGGTTCATAAAGTCCATATCGATGCTATCCCACGGCAGCGCCGCGTTGAACTGGGTGTGGAATTGCAGCAACGGTTTGTTGAGCATGGTCAGGCCGTTAATCCACATTTTGGCTGGAGAGAAGGTGTGCAGCCATACCACCAGACCTGCACAACGATCGTCGTAATTCGCGTCGCGGCAAATAGCGGTGATTTCATCCGGCGTGGTGCCCAGCGGTTTCAGCACCAGTTTGCAGGGCAGTTTCGCTTCCGTATTCAGCGCATTAACGACGTGCTCGGCATGTTGGGTGACCTGACGCAGGGTTTCCGGGCCATACAGATGCTGGCTGCCAATTACAAACCACACTTCATAATTATCAAAAATCGTCATTGTCGTGTCCTTATAGAGTCGGAACGGCCTGGGCAGCCTGTGCCGGGGCGGAAGTTGGAAGATAGTGTTGTTCGGCGCTCATCGCCCATTGCTGATAGCGGCGATAAAGCTGTTCAAAGCGTTGTGCCTGTTCGCTGCGCGGTTGCAGGGTTTTCTCTACCGCACTGGCCATTTTTTGCTGGGCTGATGGGATGTCTGCGTGCACTTTCGCGGCGACGGCAGCGAAAATCGCCGCACCGAGCGCACAGCACTGGTCAGAGGCAACAATTTGCAGCGGGCGATTCAGCACGTCGCAGCAGGCCTGCATAATGACCTGGTTTTTCCGCGCGATGCCGCCCAGCGCCATCACGTTATTAACGGCGATCCCCTGATCGGTAAAGCACTCCATGATTGCGCGTGCGCCAAAGGCGGTGGCAGCAATCAAACCGCCGAACAGCAGCGGAGCGTCGGTAGCGAGGTTCAGATCGGTAATCACGCCTTTCAGGCGTTGGTTCGCGTTTGGCGTGCGGCGGCCGTTAAACCAGTCGAGCACCACCGGCAGGTGATCCAGAGACGGATTTTTGGCCCATGCTTCGGTCAGCGCCGGAAGCAGTTGTTTCTGGCTGGCGTTGATTTGCTCTTTCAGTTCCGGATGCTGGGCGGCAAGCTGTTCCAGCGGCCAGCCGAGTACGCGACCGAACCAGGCGTAGATATCACCAAACGCCGACTGACCTGCTTCCAGACCGATAAATCCAGGCACCACGCTGCCATCAACCTGACCGCAAATGCCTTTCACTGCCCGCTCGCCAACGCTCTGTTTGTCGGCAATCAGAATGTCGCAGGTGGAAGTACCGATAACTTTTACCAGAGCGTTAGGCTGTGCGCCTGCGCCAACTGCGCCCATATGGCAGTCAAACGCGCCGCCGGAAATCACCACGCTTTCAGGCAGGCCGAGACGCTGTGCCCATTCCGGGCATAACGTGCCCACCGGAATATCGGCAGTCCAGGTGTCAGTGAACAGCGGGGAAGGCAAATGGCGATTGAGGATTGGGTCCAGTTCGTCAAAGAAACTGGCTGGCGGCAGGCCGCCCCAGCTTTCGTGCCACAGAGATTTATGTCCGGCGCTGCAACGTCCGCGGCGAATATCCTGCGGGCGCGTGGTACCGGAAAGCAGAGCTGGCACCCAGTCGCACAGCTCAATCCACGATGCGGCAGATTGCGCCACGGCGCTGTCCTGGCGAGTCACATGCAGTATTTTTGCCCAGAACCATTCGCTGGAATAAATACCGCCAATATAGCGGGAGTAGTCAACGTTGCCCGGCGTGTGACATAAACGGGTAATCGCTTCCGCTTCTTCAACCGCGGTGTGGTCTTTCCACAATACGAACATCGCGTTCGGGTTTTCGGCAAACTCCGGGCGCAGCGCCAGTACATTACCATCGGCATCAATCGGTGCGGGCGTTGAGCCGGTTGTGTCTACGCCAATCCCGACCACGGTTGCGCGCTGTTCGGCACTAAGCGCTGCCAGCACGGTTTTCAGCGCCGCTTCCATTGACTCAATGTAGTCACGCGGATGATGACGGAACTGGTTATTTGGGGCATCACAAAATTGCCCTTTCTGCCAACGGGGATACCACTCTACGCTGGTGGCGATCTCTTCACCGGTGGCGCAGTCCACCGCCAAAGCTCGCACAGAATCACTGCCAAAATCGAGGCCAATTGCAATCGCCATCGTTTCACTCCATCCAAAAAAACGGGTATGGAGAAACAGTAGAGAGTTGCGAAAAAAAGCGTCAGGTAGGATCCGCTAATCTTATGGATAAAAATGCTATGGCATAGCAAAGTGTGACGCCGTGCAAATAATCAATGTGGACTTTTCTGCCGTGATTATAGACACTTTTGTTACGCGTTTTTGTCATGGCTTTGGTCCCGCTTTGTTACAGAATGCTTTTAATAAGCGGGGTTACTGGTTGGATTAGCGAGAAGAGCCAGTAAAAGACGCAGTGACGGCAATGTCTAATGCAATATGGACAATTGGTTTCTTCTCTGAATGGCGGGAGTATGAAAAGTATGGCTGAAGCGCAAAATGATCCCCTGCTGCCGGGATACTCGTTTAACGCCCATCTGGTGGCGGGTTTAACGCCGATTGAGGCCAACGGATATCTCGATTTTTTTATCGACCGACCACTGGGAATGAAGGGTTATATTCTCAATCTCACCATACGCGGCCAGGGGGTGGTGAAAAATCAGGGACGAGAATTTGTCTGCCGCCCTGGTGATATTTTGCTGTTCCCGCCAGGAGAGATTCATCACTACGGTCGTCATCCGGAGGCTCGCGAATGGTATCACCAGTGGGTTTACTTTCGTCCGCGCGCCTACTGGCATGAATGGCTTAACTGGCCGTCGATATTTGCCAATACCGGTTTCTTTCGCCCGGATGAAGCGCACCAGCCGCATTTCAGCGACCTGTTTGGGCAAATCATTAACGCCGGGCAAGGGGAAGGGCGCTATTCGGAGCTGCTGGCGATAAATCTGCTTGAGCAATTGTTACTTCGGCGCATGGAAGCAATTAACGAGTCGCTCCATCCACCGATGGATAATCGGGTACGCGAGGCTTGTCAGTACATCAGCGATCACCTGGCAGACAGCAATTTTGATATCGCCAGCGTCGCACAGCATGTTTGCCTGTCGCCGTCGCGTCTGTCGCATCTGTTCCGCCAGCAGTTAGGAATTAGCGTCTTAAGCTGGCGCGAGGACCAACGCATTAGTCAGGCGAAGCTGCTTTTGAGCACCACCCGGATGCCTATCGCTACCGTCGGTCGCAATGTTGGTTTTGACGATCAACTCTATTTCTCGCGGGTATTTAAAAAATGCACCGGGGCCAGCCCAAGTGAGTTCCGTGCCGGTTGTGAAGAAAAAGTGAATGATGTAGCCGTCAAGTTGTCATAATTGGTAACGAATCAGATGATTGACGGCTTGACGGAGTAGCATAGGGTTTGCAGAATCCCTGCTTCGTCCATTTGACAGGCACATTATGCAAGCATTGCTGGAACACTTTATTACCCAATCCACCGTGTATTCATTGATGGCGGTGGTGTTGGTGGCCTTTCTGGAGTCGCTGGCGCTGGTCGGTTTGATTTTACCCGGTACGGTGCTAATGGCGGGACTGGGGGCGCTGATTGGCAGCGGCGAGTTAAGTTTCTGGCACGCCTGGCTGGCAGGGATCGTCGGTTGCCTGCTGGGCGACTGGATCTCCTTCTGGCTGGGCTGGCGTTTTAAAAAGCCGTTGCATCGCTGGTCATTTCTGAAGAAGAACAAAGCATTACTCGATAAAACTGAACATGCGTTGCATCAACACAGCATGTTTACCATTCTGGTCGGTCGTTTTGTCGGCCCGACGCGTCCGCTGGTGCCAATGGTGGCGGGAATGTTGGATCTCCCGGTGGCGAAATTTATTACGCCAAATATTATCGGCTGCCTGTTATGGCCTCCGTTTTACTTCCTGCCGGGGATTCTGGCGGGTGCGGCGATCGATATTCCTGCCGGGATGCAGAGCGGTGAATTTAAGTGGTTGCTGCTGGCAACAGCGGTGTTTTTGTGGGTTGGCGGCTGGCTGTGTTGGCGGTTATGGCGCAGCGGCAAGGTAACTGATCGTTTAAGTCATTATTTGTCGCGCGGTCATTTGTTGTGGTTGACACCGTTGATTTCTGCCATCGGCGTGGTGGCGCTGGTGGTGTTAATTCGCCACCCGTTGATGCCGGTATATATCGATATTTTGCGGAAAGTGGTTGGGGTTTAGGGGATAGTCTGTGCGGGTTGCCTGATGCGACGCTTGCCGCGTCTTATCAGGCCTACAAAACGCACTGTCCGTAGGTCGGATAAGGCGTTCACGCCGCATCCGACAGTGCATACTAACCCGTAATCCCCAATATTGCCGAAGCACTCGCCTTACCGCTCAACAATTCTTCAGTCTTACCCTGCCAGGCGATGCGCCCGTCGGTGACCACCACCGAGCGTGTGGCGATCCGCGCCGCATCTTCCACACTGTGCGACACCATCAATAGCGTCATTTTTTGCTGCTGGCAGCTCGTGCTCACCAGCGTCAGCATCTCCTGACGTAACGCCGGATCGAGCGCAGAGAACGGTTCATCGAGCAATAAAATCGGCTGTTCGCGCACCAGACAACGCGCTAACGCCACGCGCTGTCGCTGACCGCCAGAAAGCTCGCCCGGTAATCGCGCCATTAAATTATCAATCCCCATCTGGCGGGCGATAGCATGCATTTTCTCCTGCTGCGCCGCGTTCAGCTTCAATCCAGGATTAAGCCCCAGCCCGATGTTCTGCGCGACCGTCAGGTGACTGAACAGGTTGTTCTCCTGAAACAGCATCGATACCGGACGGCGTGACGGCGGCGTAGTGGTGTGATCAATACCCTCGATAGTCAGCGAACCGCTGGCTGGCGTCAGAAAACCGGCGATCAAATTCAGCAGGGTACTTTTACCCGCGCCGCTTGGCCCGAGGATCGCCACCTGCTCGCCGCGTTCCACCGTTAAGCTAAAACGCATCGGCAAATGGTGATAAAGCCAGGTGATATCAGTCAGTTTTAACATTTCGCCCCGGTAGTTTTTCAATCACGGTAAACAGCAGAAAACAGAGCAGCAGTAGAATTAACGCGGTCACCGCGCCGTCCTGGCTACGATAGGAGCCAATTTGCTGGTAGAGATAAAACGGCAGGGTACGGAAATCATCGTTACCGAACAACGCCACCACGCCAAAATCACCAATCGACAGCACACACGCAAAGGCCAGCGCCTGCGCCAGCGGACGTTTCAGGGCGCGCAGCTCCACCACTTTTAAGCGTGACCAGCCTTCAATGCCCAGCGACTGACATAGCATGCTGTAGCGGGCAGTGATATCGCGCATCGGGTTTTCCAGCACTTTCAGCGCATAAGGGATGGCCATTAACGCATTGGTGAAAATCACGATGCCGTCAGCAGATTGTGGCAGGCCGATGGTGTTGTTGAGCAGTAAAAAGAAGCCCGTTGCCAGCACAATCCCCGGCATGGCGAGGATCAGCATTCCGCTCATCTCCAGCGCCTGGCCCGCCAGCATTTTTTGCCGTGCCCGCAATTCGCGACTGCTCCATAGCAGCATCATGGTCAGCACCACGCACAATACGCCTGCCGCCAGCGCAATACGCAACGAGGTCCACAGCGCCTGCCACAGCACCGGTTGTGCCAGCACCTCTGGCAACTGGCGATTTACCCCATCGACAATCACCGCCAGTAACGGTGGCAGCAACAGCAGCAGCGCCAGCACAATTAACACCGTGTCGCAAATGCGGCTATGCAGACGGTCGTCCGGGTCGTGCCAGCCTTGCAGCAGCGTGGTGCCGGGCGCAATGGCTTTACTTAGTCGCTGACTCAACAGCACCAGCCCAAGGCAACATATCATCTGGATCAGCGCCAGCATCGCCGCGCGGGCGGGATCGTAGTCGTAACTCAACGCCTGATAGATTGCCAGCTCGATAGTGGTCGCCTGCGGACCGCCGCCCAGCGATAGCACGGTGGCGAAGCTGGCGAAACAGAGCATAAAGATAAGCGCGGCAACCGGCGGGATTTGACGCCGTAACCACGGCCATTCGACGAAGCGGAAAAAATGCCAGCCGCGCATCCCAAGCTGGGCGGCAAGCTGACGTTGTTCGCCGGGAATGTTTTCCAGTGCCTGGAGTAATAAGCGGCTCGCCATCGGCAGATTAAAAAATACGTGCGCCAGCAAAATACCTTGCAGGCCGTAGGGCGAAAAGGTCCACTCCAGACCGAGCGATTGGCAGAGTGATGCCAGCCAGCCCTGGCGACCATAGACGCTAAGAATGCCGAAAACAGCAACCAGCACCGGGAGGATCAAGGTCATTGCGCACAGACGCAACAGCGCCAGCCGACCCGGAAAGCGCCTGCGATAGAGCGCGCGGGCGAGGAATATCGCGGGTACGACAGAGAGCAGCGCCGAGAGAAACGCCTGCCAGAAGGAGAAGCGCACCACATGCCACAGGTAGCTGTCCTGCCAGATTGCCATCCAGTCACCCTGCGGCGCGTTCCACCACAGGGCGAGAAATGCCGCCAGTGCAACCGCCACCACAAGCGTAGCGGCGCTTACGCCTGGAATTAACCAGCCGGGAATTAACGGCTGACGGCGCGTTGCCATTCGCTAATCCATGCCTGACGTTGTGCCGCCACCTCGGCTGGCGTGAACTCCAGCGTGGTTGCCGGTTTGGTCAATTTTTCAAAACCGGCAGGCAGCGTGACGTTTGCCACCGGATACATCCAGTTGCCGGTTGGGATCGCATTCTGAAAAGCCGGAGAAACCATAAACTGGAGGAATTTTTGCGCCAGCTCCGGCTGTTTACTGGCAGCGGTGCGGGCGGCGACTTCCACTTGCAAATAGTGACCTTCGCTGAAGTTCGCGGCGGCGTAGTTATCTTTCTTCTCTTCGAGAATGTGATAAGCCGGAGAAGTGGTGTAACTCAGTACCAGATCGCTTTCGCCTTTTAAAAACAGGCCGTAGGCTTCGCTCCAGCCTTTGGTGACCGTGACCGTTTTCTTCGCCAGTTTCTGCCAGGCTTGTGGGGCGTCATCGCCATAGACTTTTTGCATCCACAACAGCAGACCCAGCCCCGGCGTGCTGGTGCGCGGATCCTGATAAATCACCCGCCAGTTTTGATCGCTTTCAACCAATTCTTTCAGGCTTTGCGGCGGATTTTTCAGTTTGTTCTTGTCATAGACGAAGGCGAAATAGCCGTAATCAAACGGGACGAAAGTGTCATTATTCCAGCCGCCGGGAACGTTAACGGCATCCGCTGCCACACCGCTTTTAGCAAACAGCCCGGTTTTGCTGGCGGCATCTAACAGATTGTTATCCAGCCCCAGCACCACATCGGCTTTACTGTTTTTGCCTTCCATCCGCAGACGGTTGAGAAGCGAAACGCCATCTTCCAGCGCCACCAGTTTCAGTTCGCAATTACAGTCGGCTTCAAAGGCTTTTTTCACCACCGGACCTGGCCCCCAGTCGGCGGCGAAGGAGTCGTAGGTATAAACAGTCAGAACGGGTTTAGCGAAAGCGGGTGCTGTACAGAGCAACAGCAGGGGAAGATATTTTTTTAACACTTTGCACCTCAAAGAAGAGTGGCAAAGGACTTGAGAAGGAGCCTCAAATCCCTTCGCCGGCGTTATCCGGATCAGGTTCGACGGGTATTTTCTCAGCGCACGCGGCAGCGTGGCACCCCGTTGAGAACGGCGTTAGTGTAGTGATTTTGTTATCAACCAGCAATCATGGATCCGGCGGCGCAAACCACGCTGATTTAAAATCGAACCAGCCGAGGGTGTTCATACGCAGACCGCGCATACTGCGTTGCCCCTGAATGATCAGCCAGTGGTGGATAAGTGGCACCATTGCTTTACTGGCGACCAGTTGCTGGCACCAGTTCGCCAGATTCATTTCGCCATTGCGCCAGCGGGCGGTGTCGGCTTGCCAGTCGATCGGAATACAGTGTTGTAGCAGCGGCACTTCGCACAAATGCGCGAACAGCGAAAAATCCAGCGGCAGCGTAAAGTTGGCGCTGTTAAGCCAGATATCGCTCTCGATCTCTCCTTCGTGCCACTGATCATAGCTGATCTCTTTGATTTTCAGTGTGACCTGATAACTTGCCAGAATCTGCTGCATGATCCCGGCAATCACTCGATGCTCAATATGATCCTGATAAAAGGTCAGGGTGAGGCTTTCCAGCCCGGCAGGTTTTTCGCACTGCGCCGGGTGGGCATGATGCCAGCGCGGCAACAGCCCGTAGGCTGGAAACCAGAGTTGCTGGTATTGTTCCTCGGCGAAATAGACCAGATTAGTTGGAGAAAGCACATAACTTACCCAGTCCCTGACTTGCTGATTCGCCCCACGATGGGTGCGGCTGTCGAACAGTAAATAGTAGCAACCTTCTTCCAGCCGACTTTCAATCTCTTTTTCCTCGCCCTGTGGACCTTTTAGCATCAGCCCTCCGGCTGGCTCGTCGGCAATTTCCGGCAGAACCCAGACGTTAACTTCGTCGATTAATGCCCGGTAACCGAAGAAGTCATCGAATGCCTGAATTTTCAGTTGATTGGTGCTGTTGCGGATCACCGCATACGGACCGGTGCCGATGGGATGGCTGGCAAAGTTACTGAGGGTTTCCCATTCTCGTGGCAGGATCATCGCCGGAACTTGTCCCAACAGTAACGGCAACCAGCGGTCTGGTTGCGTGAGATGGATATCTAACGTCCAGGGTGTCGGCGACACAATTTCAGCAATATGTGAATAGAGTGGCAGCGTATTGATTCGTTTTAAAGAGGCGATCACATCGTCCATTTCCAGTTCACGACCATGATGAAAATGGACTCCTGGACGCAAAAAGAAGCGCCAGTGAAGCGGTGATATTTGCTGCCAGTGGTGGGCGATGTCTGCTTCCAGTTCCCCATTTTCCTCATTTATGCGCGTTAGCGAACTGAAGATTTGCCGGGCGATATGGGTTTCAGAACGGCGCAATGCGCTGCCAGGTAGCAGATTACGCAACGGACGATAGTAGAGCACGCGCAGGATGTGCCGCCCCTGGCGGAAGCTGCGGCCCAGATGAGAAACCAGCATTTGCCGCACAGCCGCTTTGTCGCCAACCAACTGCACTAGTTGGTCGATACGATCCTGCTCCAGCAGGTCTTCCGCCCGCTGTTGCTGAAGCGCCAGCCCGGTATAGAGGAATGTCAGACGCGAGCGTTTACCGCGCCCGACTTCCGCTTCCCACGTCAGCCAGCCGCGATCCTGCATGGTGTTGAGCAGGGTGCGCATATGACGACGCGAGCAGCTCAATAACGCTGCCAGTTCGTTGAGCGTTGTGTCCTGCGATTTACCCTCGCAGCATTGCCACAGGCGGATGAACTGTTGTTGCAGACGAGCGGATGGCATAAAAGGGGAACTCCTGCGCAAAAGACAGCAATTTTATTTTCCCTATATTAAGTCAATAATTCCTAACGATGAAGCAAGGAGGTGCCCCATGCGTCAGTTTTATCAGCACTATTTTACCGCGACAGCGAAGTTGTGCTGGTTGCGTTGGTTAAGCGTCCCACAACGATTAACCATGCTTGAAGAGCTGATGCAGTGGGAGGGGAGTCATTCTGACTACTGATTTGCGGACATCATGTGTGACTGAGTATTGGTGTTAATCGCCACGCCAGCAGTGATTATCTGCTGGCTTTTTTCTTTTTGGCGATTGAGTGCCGGACGGTTTACAAACTAACGCATAAATGCCGGTTGCTTCTCTTCATAAGACGCAATAGCGTCGTCGTGCTGCAGGGTCAGGCCGATGCTGTCCAGACCGTTCATCATGCAGTGGCGGCGGAAGGCATCAATGGCAAAGCGATAAGTTTTCTCACCCGCTTTCACCTCTTGCGCTTCCAGGTCTACATCAAAATGAATCCCCGGATTGGCTTTCACCAGCGCAAACAGCTCATCCACTTCTGCATCGCTTAATTTCACCGGCAGCAGCTGGTTGTTAAAGCTATTGCCGTAGAAGATGTCAGCAAAACTCGGCGCAATCACCACCTTAAAACCGTAATCGGTCAATGCCCACGGCGCATGCTCACGCGAGGAACCGCAGCCGAAGTTTTCTCGTGCCAGCAAAATGGAAGCGCCCTGATATTGCGGGAAGTTCAGCACGAAGTCCGGGTTTGGCTGTTGGCCTTTTTCATCCAGAAAACGCCAGTCGTTAAACAGATGCGCGCCAAAACCTGTACGGGTCACTTTCTGCAAAAACTGTTTCGGGATGATTGCATCGGTATCGACATTGGCGGCATCCAGTGGAACCACCAGGCCTGTATGTTTGATAAATTTCTCTGCCATGGTGTGCTCCTTATTTAATGTTGCGAATGTCGGCGAAATGTCCGGTCACAGCAGCAGCGGCAGCCATTGCCGGGCTGACCAGATGCGTGCGCCCGCCACGCCCCTGGCGGCCTTCAAAGTTACGGTTGCTGGTGGAGGCACAACGCTCACCCGGATTCAGGCGGTCGTTGTTCATCGCCAGACACATTGAGCAACCGGGTAAACGCCATTCAAAACCAGCTTCAATAAAGATTTTGTCCAGACCTTCCGCTTCCGCCTGTGCTTTTACCGGGCCAGAGCCGGGAACCACCAGTGCCTGCACGCCCGGTGCGACTTTCCGGCCTTTGGCGATTTCAGCCGCCGCGCGTAAATCTTCAATGCGCGAGTTGGTGCAGGAACCGATAAACACTTTGTCGATAGCCACTTCGGTCAGCGGAATACCCGGTTTCAGCCCCATATAGGCCAGCGCTTTTTCTGCCGACGCGCGTTCAACCGGATCGGCAAACGAAGCCGGATCGGGAATGTTATCGTTCACGGAGATCACCTGACCGGGGTTAGTTCCCCATGTTACCTGCGGGGCGATCTCTTCTGCTTGCAGAGTGACAACGGTATCGAAAGTTGCGCCTTCGTCGGTTTGCAGAGTTTTCCAGTAGGCAACGGCGTCGTCGAAATCTTTACCTTTCGGCGCATGCAGACGGCCTTTAACATAGTTAAAGGTGGTTTCGTCCGGCGCAACCAGACCGGCTTTTGCGCCCATTTCGATTGCCATGTTGCACAGGGTCATACGACCTTCCATGCTTAAATCACGGATTGCTTCGCCGCAAAACTCCACCACATGCCCGGTACCGCCAGCGCTGCCGGTTTTACCGATAATCGCCAGCACAATATCTTTCGCGGTAATGCCCGGCGCAGCTTTGCCCTGGACTTCAATTTTCATGGTTTTCGCGCGCCCCTGTTTCAGGGTCTGCGTTGCCAGTACGTGTTCGACCTCGGATGTACCGATACCAAAGGCCAGTGCACCAAACGCCCCGTGGGTGGCGGTATGTGAGTCGCCGCAGACAATGGTCATTCCTGGTAAGGTGACGCCCTGTTCCGGCCCCATTACGTGGACAATCCCCTGATACGGGTGATTCAGGTCATACAGCTCGACGCCAAACTCTTTGCAGTTTTTGATCAGCTCCTGCATCTGGATGCGCGCCATTTCACCGCAGGCATTAATGTCTTTAGTCTGAGTCGAGACGTTGTGATCCATGGTGGCGAAGGTTTTGCCCGGCTGACGTACCGGGCGACCGTGGGCGCGCAGACCATCGAACGCCTGCGGTGAGGTCACTTCATGTACCAGATGACGGTCGATATATAACAGCGGGGTTTCGTTTTCGGCTTCGTACACTACGTGAGCGTCGAATAATTTTTCGTATAACGTCTTAGCCATGATTACACCCCTTCTGCCACATAGCGGGCAATGATATCGCCCATTTCATCGGTACTAACGGCGGCAGCGCCACGGGCTAAATCCCCGGTGCGAATGCCTTCTTCTAACGCGCGGTTAATGGCGCGTTCAATGGCGGAAGCCGCATCATCGGCATCCAGGCTGTAACGCAGCAGCAGCGCCAGCGACAGAATTTGTGCAATCGGGTTGGCGATGTTTTTGCCTGCGATATCGGGTGCCGAGCCGCCCGCCGGTTCATACAGACCAAAACCTTGCTCGTTCAGGCTGGCGGAAGGCAACATGCCCATCGAGCCTGTGATCATCGCGCATTCATCAGACAGAATGTCGCCAAACAGGTTGGAGCACAGCAGTACGTCAAACTGCGACGGATCTTTAATCAGCTGCATGGTAGCGTTGTCGATGTACATATGCGCCAGTTCGACATCCGGATACTCCGTGGCGATCTCGTTAACAATCTCCCGCCATAAAATAGAGGATTGCAGCACATTGGCTTTGTCGATTGAGGTGACTTTGCGACGACGCTTGCGGGCAGATTCAAACGCGATACGGGCAATGCGCTCGATCTCAAAACGGTGATACACCTCGGTATCAAACGCTTTTTCATATTGTCCACTACCTTCGCGGCCTTTTGGTTGACCGAAATAGATGCCGCCGGTCAGTTCGCGCACACACAGGATGTCGAAGCCGTTAGCGGCAATGTCAGCACGTAGCGGACAGAATGCTTCCAGCCCCTGATACAGTTTTGCCGGACGCAGGTTGCTGAATAATTTGAAGTGCTTACGCAAAGGCAACAGCGCGCCGCGTTCTGGTTGCTGGTCTGGCGGCAAATGTTCCCATTTCGGGCCGCCCACCGAGCCAAACAGCACGGCATCGGCTTGCTCACAACCTTCAACCGTCGCAGGCGGCAGCGGCTGCCCGTGGTTATCAATGGCTGCGCCGCCTACATCGTAATGGCTGGTGGTGATACGCATCGCAAAGCGGTTACGCACGGCATCCAGCACTTTCAGTGCCTGGGTCATCACTTCCGGCCCGATCCCATCTCCGGGTAAAACGGCAATATGGTAATTCTTCGACATCACACGGTTTCCTTGTTGTTTTCGTTGTGTTGAGCTTTGCGTTGCAACTCTTTTTCGACTTCTGCGGCGCGCCAGATATTGTTCAGTACGTGCACCATGGCTTTGGCGGAGGACTCGACAATATCGGTGGCCAGGCCGACGCCGTGGAAGCGGCGACCATTGTAGTTGGCGACAATATCCACCTGACCCAGCGCATCTTTACCGTGACCTTTGGCGGTCAGGCTGTATTTCACCAGTTCGACGTTATAGTCAGTGATGCGGTTAATCGCCTGATAGACGGCATCGACCGGACCATTACCGTTGGCAGCTTCCGCTTTAACTTCCTCGCCACAGGCCAGTTTGACGGCGGCAGTGGCAATATCGTTAGAACCAGACTGCACGCTGAAGTAATCCAGACGGAAATGCTCCGGCTCTTCTTGCTGCTTACCGATGAAGGCCAGCGCCTCCAGATCGTAATCAAACACCTGACCTTTTTTGTCCGCCAGCTTCAGGAAGGCATCGTACAAATTGTCTAAATTATATTCACTTTCTTTATACCCCATCTCATCCATGCGGTGTTTTACTGCCGCACGACCGGAACGAGAGGTCAGATTCAGCTGGATTTGGTTCAGACCAATAGATTCTGGTGTCATGATTTCGTAGTTTTCGCGGTTTTTCAGCACGCCATCCTGGTGGATACCGGAGGAGTGTGCGAATGCGCCGCTGCCAACAATGGCTTTGTTTGCCGGGATCGGCATATTACAAATCTGGCTAACTAACTGGCTGGTGCGCCATATTTCCTGGTGATTAATGGCGGTATGAACGTTGAGAATATCCTTACGAACTTTGATCGCCATGATCACTTCTTCCAGCGAACAGTTACCGGCTCGCTCGCCGATCCCATTCATTGCACCTTCCACCTGGCGCGCTCCGGCATGTACCGCCGCCAGTGAGTTGCCAACTGCCAGGCCTAAATCGTCGTGGGTATGTACGGAGATAATGGCTTTGTCGATGTTAGGCACGCGTTCATACAGGCCGCTGATGATTCCGGCGAACTCAAACGGCATGGTGTAGCCCACGGTGTCCGGAATGTTGATGGTGGTGGCACCGGCGTTAATCGCCGCTTCAACCACGCGCGCCAGATCGGCAATGGGTGTGCGTCCGGCATCTTCGCAAGAAAATTCAACATCATCGGTGTAATTACGGGCGCGTTTCACCATATAGATAGCGCGTTCAATCACTTCGTCCAGCGTGCTGCGCAGCTTGGTGGCGATGTGCATTGGCGAAGTGGCAATAAAGGTATGGATACGGAAGGCTTCGGCAACTTTCAGAGATTCAGCTGCCACGTCGATATCCTTTTCCACGCAGCGAGCTAACGCACATACGCGGCTGTTTTTGACCTGGCGGGCGATGGTCTGCACCGATTCGAAATCGCCCGGCGAAGAGACGGGGAAACCGACTTCCATCACGTCAACACCCATACGCTCAAGGGCCAGCGCAATTTGCAGTTTTTCTTTCACACTCAAGCTTGCCTGTAACGCCTGTTCACCGTCGCGCAATGTGGTATCGAAAATAATGACTTGCTGGCTCATGGTTTGGGTCCTTGTCTCTTTTTGAGCGCCTCGCTTCGGGCATAAAAAAACCCGCGCAATGGCGCGGGTTTTTTGTTTGACTGCGTGCTGGCTTAATGCTGAATGCCGCTCACTCGTCTACCGCGCAAAGAAGATGCGTTTAGTAGTAGTAGACCGATAAAGCGAACGATGTGAGTCATTAAATCAGCTCCAGATGAATACGATATGCTTTTAGAGTTACTGGATACCAAAACGGATGTCAACCCTGACGCAATAAAAACATTCCGCCAGAGTGAGTTCTGCATTCGTCAAATTAGCTAATTGTGCTGCGGTGGTTAAAACAAGCGATATTAATTTCTGCTTAACCACCGACGCTTTTCATCGGTTGACATATTTCAGAATAAATTTTTGCATCTAATCAACGAGGAAAAGGGGGATAAAATGCACGCGTACAAAACCTATCTTGATGATTTGTATTGAATTATATATTTTGCTAATTTTTTGATATTCATTTGGTGAATATTATTGTTCGATTAATGTTAAGAATTAATGCATTAAACATATAAATTAATTATTAAAAAGCACATTTAATCCATTTTGTGGATGATTGAGTATTCGCGGTAGTTATGATTAGATTGTTTTCGCAACAAAAACATTATGGATTATTATGCTGCGGTAAATGACTCTTTACTTGGCAATGGGTTCTGTTTTTATAAGAACCCGTATCTTTATGTTTTCCTAATTTTTCTCATTTTCCTTTTTCTTATTTTATATGCATGATAAATCATATTCTCGAGGATTATTTCTCTGCATTCCAATAAGGGAAAGGGAGTTAAGTGTGACAGTGGAGTTAAGTATGCCAGAGGTACAAACAGATCAACCAGAGACGGCGGAGTTAAGCAAACCACAGCTACGCATGGTCGATCTCAACTTATTAACCGTTTTCGATGCCGTGATGCAGGAGCAAAACATCACCCGTGCCGCTCATGTTCTGGGGATGTCGCAACCTGCGGTCAGTAACGCGGTTGCACGCCTGAAGGTGATGTTTAATGACGAGCTTTTTGTTCGTTATGGCCGTGGCATTCAACCGACTGCTCGCGCATTTCAACTTTTTGGTTCAGTTCGTCAGGCATTGCAATTAGTGCAAAATGAATTGCCAGGTTCAGGTTTTGAACCCGCGAGCAGTGAACGTGTATTTCATCTTTGTGTTTGCAGCCCGTTAGACAGCATTCTGACCTCGCAGATATATAATCACATTGAGCAAACTGCGCCAAATATACATGTTATGTTCAAGTCTTCATTAAATCAGAACACTGAACATCAGCTGCGTTATCAGGAAACGGAGTTTGTGATTAGTTATGAAGACTTCCATCGTCCTGAATTTACCAGTGTGCCATTATTTAAAGATGAAATGGTGCTGGTAGCCAGCAAAAATCATCCAACAATTAAAGGCCCGTTACTGAAACATGATGTTTATAACGAACAACATGCGGCAGTTTCGCTCGATCGTTTCGCGTCATTTAGTCAACCGTGGTATGACACGGTAGACAAGCAAGCCAGTATCGCGTATCAGGGCATGGCAATGATGAGCGTACTGAGCGTGGTATCGCAAACGCATCTGGTCGCTATTGCGCCGCGTTGGCTGGCTGAAGAGTTCGCTGAATCTTTAGAGTTACAGGTATTACCGCTGCCATTAAAACACAACAGCAGAACCTGTTATCTCTCCTGGCATGAAGCTGCCGGACGCGACAAAGGCCATCAGTGGATGGAAGAGCAATTAGTCTCAATTTGCAAACGCTAACTGGATGCAGAATAGGTCAGGCATTGATGTCTGGTTTATTCTGTATTTTTTATTTAATATAGAATTTTATTCTAAATGTGAGAGCTCGCTATTTTAGGATTAATTAAAAAAATAGAGAAATTGCTGTAAGTTGTGGGATTTAGCCGATTTATTATCAATTTAATCCTCCGTAATGGAGGATTTTATCGTTTCTTTTCACCTTTCCTCCTGTTTATTCTTATTACCTCGTGTTTATGTCTCTGGCTACCAATTGCTTAAGCAAGATCGGACGGTTAATGTGTTTTACACATTTTTCCGTTAAACAGTGAGGCAGGCCATGGAGATGTTGTCTGGAGCCGAGATGGTCGTCCGATCGCTTATCGATCAGGGCGTTAAACAAGTATTCGGTTATCCCGGAGGCGCGGTCCTTGATATTTACGATGCATTGCATACCGTGGGTGGTATCGATCATGTTTTAGTTCGTCATGAGCAGGCGGCGGTGCATATGGCCGATGGTCTGGCGCGCGCGACCGGGGAAGTCGGCGTCGTGCTGGTAACGTCGGGTCCAGGGGCGACCAATGCGATTACTGGCATTGCCACCGCTTATATGGATTCCATTCCATTAGTTGTCCTTTCCGGGCAGGTAGCGACCTCGTTGATAGGCTACGATGCCTTTCAGGAGTGCGACATGGTGGGAATTTCCCGCCCGGTGGTGAAGCACAGTTTTCTGGTTAAGCAAACGGAAGACATTCCGCAGGTGCTGAAAAAGGCTTTTTGGCTGGCGGCAAGTGGTCGCCCTGGACCAGTGGTCGTTGATTTACCGAAAGATATTCTTAATCCTGCGAACAAATTACCCTACGTCTGGCCGGAGTCGGTCAGTATGCGGTCTTACAATCCCACGACCTCCGGACATAAAGGGCAAATTAAGCGCGCTCTGCAAACGCTGGTGGCGGCAAAAAAACCGGTTGTGTATGTAGGCGGTGGGGCAATCACGGCGGGCTGCCATCAGCAGTTGAAAGACACGGTGGAGGCGTTAAATCTGCCTGTTGTTTCCTCATTAATGGGGCTGGGGGCGTTTCCGGCAACGCATCGTCAGGCACTGGGCATGCTGGGAATGCACGGCACCTACGAAGCCAATATGACGATGCATAACGCGGATGTGATTTTTGCCGTCGGGGTACGTTTTGATGATCGAACGACGAACAATCTGGCAAAGTACTGCCCAAATGCCACTGTTTTGCATATCGATATTGATCCTACCTCCATTTCTAAAACTGTGACTGCTGATATCCCGATTGTTGGGGATGCCCGCCAGGTCCTCGAACAAATGCTTGAACTCCTGTCGCAAGAATCCGCCCATCAACCGCTGGATGAGATCCGCGACTGGTGGCAGCAGATTGAACAGTGGCGTGCTCGTCAGTGCCTGAAATACGATATTCACAGTGAAAAGATTAAACCGCAGGCGGTTATCGAGACTCTTTGGCGGCTGACGAAGGGGGACGCTTACGTGACGTCCGATGTCGGGCAGCACCAGATGTTCGCCGCACTTTATTATCCTTTCGACAAACCGCGTCGCTGGATTAACTCTGGTGGCCTCGGCACGATGGGGTTTGGTTTACCTGCGGCACTGGGCGTCAAAATGGCGTTGCCAGAAGAAACCGTGGTTTGCGTCACTGGCGACGGCAGTATTCAGATGAACATTCAGGAACTGTCTACCGCGTTGCAATACGAGTTGCCCGTACTGGTGGTGAATCTCAATAATCGCTATCTGGGGATGGTGAAGCAGTGGCAGGACATGATCTATTCCGGCCGTCATTCACAATCTTATATGCAATCGCTACCCGATTTCGTCCGTCTGGCGGAAGCCTATGGGCATGTCGGGATTCAGATTTCTCATCCGCAAGAGCTGGAAAGCAAACTTAGCGAGGCGCTGGAACAGGTGCGCAATAATCGTCTGGTCTTTGTTGATGTTACCGTCGATGGCAGTGAGCACGTCTACCCGATGCAGATTCGCGGGGGCGGAATGGATGAAATGTGGTTAAGCAAAACGGAGAGAACCTGATTATGCGCCGGATATTATCAGTCTTACTCGAAAATGAATCAGGCGCGTTATCCCGCGTGATTGGCCTTTTTTCCCAACGTGGCTACAACATTGAAAGCCTGACCGTTGCGCCCACCGATGATCCGACATTATCGCGTATGACCATCCAGACCGTGGGCGATGAAAAAGTGCTTGAGCAGATCGAAAAGCAATTACACAAACTGGTCGATGTCTTGCGCGTGAGCGAGCTGGGGCAGGGGGCGCACGTCGAGCGGGAAATCATGCTGGTGAAAATTCAGGCCAGCGGCTACGGACGTGACGAAGTGAAGCGCAATACGGAAATATTTCGTGGGCAAATCATCGATGTCACGCCATCGCTTTACACCGTCCAACTGGCAGGCACCAGCGATAAGCTTGATGCATTTTTAGCATCGATTCGCGATGTGGCGAAAATTGTGGAAGTTGCTCGCTCTGGTGTAGTTGGACTTTCGCGCGGCGATAAAATAATGCGTTGAGAATGATCTCAATGCGCAATTTGCAGCCCAACATGTCACGTTGGGCTTTTTTTGCGAATTCAGTGGGAACCTGGAATAAAAGCAGTTGCCGCAGTTAATTTTCTGCGCTTAGATGTTAATGAATTTAACCCATACCAGCACAATGGCTATGGTTTTTACATTTTACGCAAGGGGCAATTGTGAAACTGGATGAAATCGCTCGGCTAGCGGGAGTGTCGCGGACCACTGCAAGCTATGTTATTAACGGCAAAGCGAAGCAATACCGTGTGAGCGACAAAACCGTTGAAAAAGTCATGGCTGTGGTGCGTGAGCACAATTACCACCCGAACGCCGTGGCAGCTGGGCTTCGTGCTGGACGCACACGTTCTATTGGTCTTGTGATCCCCGATCTGGAGAACACCAGCTATACCCGCATCGCTAATTATCTTGAACGTCAGGCGCGGCAACGGGGTTATCAACTGCTGATTGCTTGCTCAGAAGATCAGCCAGACAACGAAATGCGTTGTATTGAGCATCTTCTACAGCGTCAGGTTGATGCCATTATTGTTTCGACGTCGTTGCCACCAGAGCATCCTTTTTATCAACGCTGGGCTAACGACCCGTTCCCGATTGTCGCGCTGGATCGCGCCCTCGATCGTGAACACTTCACCAGCGTGGTTGGTGCCGATCAGGATGATGCCGAAATGCTGGCGGAAGAGTTACGTAAGTTTCCCGCCGAGACGGTGCTTTATCTTGGCGCGCTGCCGGAGCTTTCTGTGAGCTTCTTGCGTGAGCAAGGTTTCCGTACTGCCTGGAAAGATGATCCGCGCGAAGTGCATTTCCTTTATGCCAACAGTTATGAGCGGGAGGCGGCTGCCCAGTTATTCGAAAAATGGCTGGAAACGCATCCGATGCCGCAGGCGCTGTTCACAACGTCGTTTGCGTTGTTGCAAGGGGTGATGGATGTCACGCTGCGTCGCGATGGCAAACTGCCTTCTGACCTGGCAATTGCCACCTTTGGCGATAACGAACTGCTCGACTTCTTACAGTGCCCGGTGCTGGCAGTGGCTCAACGTCACCGCGATGTCGCAGAGCGTGTGCTGGAAATTGTCCTGGCAAGCCTGGACGAACCGCGTAAGCCAAAACCTGGGTTAACGCGCATTAAACGTAATCTCTATCGCCGCGGCGTGCTCAGCCGTAACTAAGCCGCGAACAAAAATACGCGCCAGTGAATTTCTCATTGGCGCGTCGAGTACGGGAATGGACATCAATATCCTTAAAGTAAATAAGACTATTCCTGGCTATTATTGATAAATGCTTTTAAACCCGCCCATTAATTAACTCACCTGCTGAAATTCACAATAATTAAGCAATATTGACAGAGCGTTTTTGCATTATTTTGTTACATGCAGAGATGAATTGCCGATTTAACAAACACTTTTCTTTGCTTTTGCGCAAACCTGCTGGCATCAAGCGCCACACAGACGCAACAGGGACTGTTAACCGGGGAAGATATGTCCTAAAATGCCGCTCGCGTCGCAAACTGACACTTTATATTTGCTGTGGAAAATAGTTAGTCATTTTAAAACGGTGATGACCATGAGGGATTTTTTCTTACAGCTATTCATAACGTTAATTTGCTTCGCACGTTGGACGTAAAATAAACAACGCTGATATTAGCCGTAAACATCGGGTTTTTTACCTCGGTATGCCTTGTGACTGGCTTGACAAGCTTTTCCTCCGCTCCGTAAACTCCTTTCAGTGGGAAATTGTGGGGCAAAGTGGGAATAAGGGGTGAGGCTGGCATGTTCCGGGGAGCAACGTTAGTCAATCTCGACAGCAAAGGGCGCTTATCAGTGCCTACCCGTTATCGGGAACAGCTGCTTGAGAACGCTGCCGGTCAAATGGTTTGCACCATTGACATTCATCACCCGTGCCTGCTGCTTTACCCCCTGCCTGAATGGGAAATTATCGAGCAAAAATTATCGCGTCTGTCGAGCATGAACCCGGTTGAGCGCCGTGTGCAGCGCCTTCTGTTAGGTCATGCCAGCGAATGTCAGATGGATGGCGCCGGTCGATTGTTAATCGCGCCAGTACTGCGGCAACATGCCGGTCTGACAAAAGAAGTGATGCTGGTTGGACAGTTCAACAAGTTTGAGCTGTGGGATGAAACAACCTGGCATCAACAGGTCAAGGAAGATATCGACGCAGAGCAGTTGGCTACTGGAGACTTATCGGAGCGACTGCAGGACTTGTCTCTATAAAATGATGGAAAACTATAAACATACTACGGTGCTGCTGGATGAAGCCGTTAATGGCCTCAATATCCGTCCTGATGGCATCTACATTGATGGGACTTTTGGTCGCGGTGGTCACTCACGTCTGATCCTCTCGCAGCTTGGCGAAGAGGGGCGTTTGCTGGCGATCGATCGCGACCCGCAGGCTATCGCCGTTGCGAAGACTATTGATGATCCGCGCTTCTCCATCATCCACGGACCTTTCTCCGCGCTGGGCGAATACGTTGCCGAGCGCGATCTTATCGGCAAGATCGACGGCATTCTCCTCGATCTTGGCGTCTCTTCACCGCAACTTGATGATGCTGAACGCGGCTTTTCCTTTATGCGCGATGGTCCGCTGGACATGCGTATGGACCCAACCCGTGGGCAGTCAGCCGCTGAATGGCTACAAACCGCAGAAGAAGCCGATATCGCCTGGGTATTGAAAACCTATGGTGAAGAGCGTTTTGCCAAACGCATTGCCCGCGCCATTGTCGAGCGAAACCGCGAACAGCCGATGACCCGCACCAAAGAACTGGCGGAAGTCGTGGCTGCCGCAACGCCGGTGAAAGATAAGTTTAAACATCCCGCGACCCGTACCTTCCAGGCGGTGCGCATTTGGGTAAACAGTGAACTGGAGGAGATAGAGCAGGCGCTAAAAAGCTCGCTCAACGTGCTGGCCCCGGGGGGGCGGCTCTCGATCATCAGCTTCCACTCGCTGGAAGACCGCATTGTGAAACGCTTTATGCGTGAAAACAGCCGTGGTCCGCAAGTTCCGGCAGGGTTACCGATGACTGAAGAGCAACTCAAAAAACTGGGTGGCCGTCAGCTGCGAGCACTAGGCAAGTTAATGCCGGGCGAAGAAGAGGTGGCTGAGAACCCTCGTGCCCGTAGTTCAGTTCTGCGTATTGCAGAGAGGACGAACGCATGATCAGCAGAGTGACAGAAGCTCTAAGCAAAGTTAAAGGATCGATGGGAAGCCACGAGCGCCATGCATTGCCTGGTGTTATCGGTGACGATCTTTTGCGATTTGGGAAGCTGCCACTCTGCCTGTTCATTTGCATTATTTTGACGGCGGTGACCGTGGTAACCACGGCGCACCATACCCGTTTACTGACCGCTCAGCGCGAACAACTGGTGCTGGAGCGAGATGCTTTAGACATTGAATGGCGCAACCTGATCCTTGAAGAGAATGCGCTCGGCGACCATAGCCGGGTGGAAAGGATCGCCACGGAAAAGCTGCAAATGCAGCATGTTGATCCGTCACAAGAAAATATCGTAGTGCAAAAATAAGGATAAACGCGACGCATGAAAGCAGCGGCGAAAACGCAGAAACCAAAACGTCAGGAAGAACATGCCAACTTTATCAGTTGGCGTTTTGCGTTGTTATGCGGCTGTATTCTCCTGGCGCTGGCTTTTCTGCTCGGACGCGTAGCGTGGTTACAAGTTATCTCCCCGGATATGCTGGTAAAAGAGGGCGACATGCGTTCTCTTCGCGTTCAGCAAGTTTCCACCTCCCGCGGCATGATTACCGACCGTTCTGGTCGCCCGTTAGCAGTGAGTGTGCCAGTAAAAGCGATCTGGGCCGACCCGAAAGAAGTGCATGAAGCTGGCGGCATCAGCGTCGGTGACCGCTGGAAGGCGCTGGCTAACGCGCTCAATATTCCGCTGGATCAACTTTCCGCCCGCATTAATGCCAACCCGAAAGGGCGCTTTATCTATCTGGCGCGTCAGGTTAACCCTGACATGGCTGAGTACATCAAAAAACTGAAGCTGCCGGGGATTCATCTACGTGAAGAATCTCGCCGTTACTATCCGTCTGGCGAAGTGACCGCTCACCTCATCGGCTTTACTAACGTCGATAGTCAGGGGATTGAGGGCGTCGAGAAGAGTTTCGATAAATGGCTTACCGGGCAGCCTGGCGAGCGCATTGTGCGTAAAGACCGCTATGGTCGCGTAATTGAAGATATCTCTTCCACCGACAGTCAGGCGGCACACAACCTGGCGCTGAGTATTGATGAACGCCTGCAGGCGCTGGTTTATCGCGAACTGAATAACGCGGTGGCCTTTAACAAGGCTGAATCTGGTAGTGCCGTGCTGGTGGATGTCAACACCGGTGAAGTGCTGGCGATGGCTAACAGCCCGTCATACAACCCAAACAATCTGAGTGGCACGCCGAAAGAGGCGATGCGTAACCGTACCATCACCGACGTGTTTGAACCTGGCTCAACGGTCAAACCGATGGTGGTGATGACCGCGTTGCAACGTGGCGTGGTGCGAGAAAACTCGGTACTGAATACCGTTCCTTATCGAATTAACGGCCACGAAATCAAAGACGTGGCACGCTACAGCGAATTAACCCTGACCGGGGTATTACAGAAGTCGAGTAACGTCGGTGTTTCCAAACTGGCGTTAGCGATGCCGTCCTCAGCGTTAGTAGATACTTACTCACGTTTTGGACTGGGAAAAGCGACCAATTTGGGGTTGGTCGGAGAACGCAGTGGCTTATATCCTCAAAAACAACGGTGGTCTGACATAGAGAGGGCCACCTTCTCTTTCGGCTATGGGCTAATGGTAACACCGTTACAGTTAGCGCGAGTCTACGCAACTATCGGCAGCTATGGCATTTATCGCCCGCTGTCGATTACCAAAGTTGATCCCCCGGTTCCCGGTGAACGTGTCTTCCCGGAGTCCATTGTTCGCACCGTGGTGCATATGATGGAAAGCGTGGCGCTACCGGGCGGTGGCGGCGTGAAGGCGGCGATTAAAGGCTATCGTATCGCCATTAAAACCGGTACCGCGAAAAAGGTCGGGCCGGACGGTCGCTACATCAATAAATATATTGCTTATACCGCAGGCGTTGCGCCTGCGAGTCAGCCGCGCTTCGCGCTGGTTGTTGTTATCAACGATCCGCAGGCGGGTAAATACTACGGCGGCGCCGTTTCCGCGCCGGTCTTTGGTGCCATCATGGGCGGCGTATTGCGTACCATGAACATCGAGCCGGATGCGCTGACAACGGGCGATAAAAATGAATTTGTGATTAATCAAGGCGAGGGGACAGGTGGCAGATCGTAATTTGCGCGACCTTCTTGCTCCGTGGGTGCCAGACGCACCTTCGCGAGCACTGCGAGAGATGACACTCGACAGCCGTGTGGCTGCGGCGGGCGATCTCTTTGTAGCTGTAGTAGGTCATCAGGCGGACGGGCGTCGATATATCCCGCAGGCGATAGCGCAAGGTGTGGCTGCCATTATTGCAGAGGCGAAAGATGAGGCGACCGACGGTGAAATCCGTGAAATGCACGGCGTACCAGTCATCTATCTCAGCCAGCTCAACGAGCGTTTATCTGCACTGGCGGGCCGCTTTTACCATGAACCCTCTGACAATTTACGTCTTGTAGGCGTAACGGGCACCAACGGCAAAACCACGACTACCCAGCTGCTGGCGCAGTGGAGCCAACTGCTTGGCGAAACCAGCGCGGTAATGGGCACCGTTGGTAACGGCCTGCTGGGAAAAGTGATCCCGACAGAAAATACCACCGGTTCGGCAGTCGATGTTCAGCATGAGCTGGCGGGGCTGGTGGATCAGGGCGCGACTTTTTGCGCAATGGAAGTTTCCTCCCACGGACTGGTACAGCACCGTGTGGCGGCATTGAAATTTGCGGCGTCGGTCTTTACCAACTTAAGCCGCGATCACCTTGATTATCATGGTGATATGGAACACTACGAAGCCGCGAAATGGCTGCTTTATTCTGAGCATCATTGCGGTCAGGCGATTATTAACGCCGACGATGAAGTGGGCCGCCGCTGGCTGGCAAAACTGCCGGACGCGGTTGCGGTATCAATGGAAGATCATATCAATCCGAACTGTCACGGACGCTGGTTGAAAGCGACTGAAGTGAACTATCACGACAGCGGTGCGACTATTCGCTTTAGCTCAAGCTGGGGTGATGGCGAAATTGAAAGCCATCTGATGGGCGCTTTTAACGTCAGCAACCTGCTGCTCGCGCTGGCGACGCTGCTGGCACTTGGCTACCCGCTGGCTGATCTGTTAAAAACCGCCGCGCGTCTGCAACCGGTTTGCGGACGTATGGAAGTGTTCACTGCACCGGGCAAACCGACGGTGGTGGTGGATTACGCGCATACGCCGGATGCATTGGAAAAAGCCTTGCAGGCTGCACGTCTTCACTGTGCAGGCAAGCTGTGGTGCGTCTTTGGCTGTGGTGGCGATCGCGATAAAGGTAAGCGTCCACTGATGGGAGCAATTGCTGAAGAGTTTGCTGACGTGGCGGTGGTAACGGACGATAACCCGCGTACCGAAGAACCGCGCGCTATCATCAACGATATTCTGGCGGGAATGCTGGACGCCGGACATGCCAAAGTGATGGAAGGCCGCGCTGAAGCGGTGACTTGCGCTGTTATGCAGGCTAAAGAGAATGATGTGGTGCTGATCGCGGGCAAAGGCCATGAGGATTATCAGATTGTTGGCAACCAGCGTCTGGACTACTCCGATCGCGTCACGGTAGCGCGTCTACTGGGGGTGATTGCATGATTAGCGTAACCCTTAGCCAACTTACCGATATTCTCAACGGTGAACTAAAAGGGGCAGATATTACCCTTGATGCTGTAACCACTGACACCCGTAAATTGACGCCGGGTTGCCTGTTTGTTGCCCTGAAAGGCGAACGTTTCGATGCCCATGATTTTGCTGACCAGGCGAAAGCTGGCGGTGCGGGTGCACTGCTGGTTAGCCGTCCGCTGGATATCGATCTGCCGCAGTTAATCGTCAAGGATACGCGTCTGGCGTTTGGTGAACTGGCTGCATGGGTTCGCCAGCAAGTTCCGGCGCGCGTGGTTGCTCTGACCGGTTCCTCCGGCAAAACCTCCGTTAAAGAGATGACGGCAGCGATTTTAAGCCAGTGTGGCAACACGCTTTATACGGCAGGCAATCTCAACAACGATATCGGTGTACCGATGACGCTGTTGCGCTTAACGCCAGAGTACGATTACGCAGTAATTGAACTTGGCGCGAACCATCAGGGCGAAATTGCCTGGACTGTGAGTCTGACTCGCCCGGAAGCGGCGCTGGTCAACAACCTGGCAGCGGCGCATCTGGAAGGTTTTGGCTCGCTTGCGGGTGTCGCGAAAGCGAAAGGTGAAATCTTTAGCGGCCTGCCGGAAAACGGTATCGCCATTATGAATGCCGACAACAACGACTGGCTGAACTGGCAGAGTGTGATTGGCTCACGCAAAGTGTGGCGCTTCTCACCGAATGCTAACAACAGCGATTTCACCGCCACCAATATCCACGTGACCTCGCACGGTACGGAATTTACGCTGCAAACCCCAACGGGTAGCGTCGATGTTCTGCTGCCGTTGCCGGGGCGTCACAATATTGCGAATGCGCTGGCAGCCGCTGCGCTCTCCATGTCCGTGGGCGCAACGCTTGATGCTATTAAAGCGGGGCTGGCAAATCTGAAAGCTGTTCCTGGCCGTCTGTTCCCCATTCAACTGGCGGAAAATCAGTTGCTGCTCGACGACTCCTACAACGCTAACGTCGGCTCCATGACCGCCGCTGTTCAGGTACTGGCTGAAATGCCGGGCTACCGTGTGCTGGTGGTGGGCGATATGGCGGAACTGGGCGCTGAAAGCGAGGCCTGCCATGTACAGGTGGGCGAAGCGGCGAAGGCGGCGGGTATTGACCGCGTGTTAAGTGTGGGTAAACAAAGCCATGCTATCAGCACCGCCAGCGGCGTTGGCGAACATTTTTCCGATAAAACTGCGCTTATCACACGTCTTAAATCACTGATTGCTGAGCAACAGGTAATTACGATTTTAGTTAAGGGTTCACGTAGTGCTGCCATGGAAGAGGTAGTACGCGCTTTACAGGAGAATGGGACATGTTAGTTTGGCTGGCCGAACATTTGGTCAAATATTATTCCGGCTTTAACGTCTTTTCCTATCTGACGTTTCGCGCCATCGTCAGCCTGCTGACTGCGCTGTTCATCTCATTGTGGATGGGCCCGCGCATGATTGCTCATTTACAAAAACTCTCCTTTGGTCAGGTGGTGCGTAACGACGGTCCTGAATCACACTTCAGCAAGCGCGGTACGCCGACCATGGGCGGGATTATGATCCTGACGGCGATTGTGATCTCCGTGCTGCTGTGGGCTTATCCATCCAATCCGTACGTCTGGTGCGTACTGGTGGTGCTGGTAGGTTACGGCATCATTGGCTTTGTTGATGACTATCGCAAAGTGGTGCGTAAAGACACCAAAGGGTTGATCGCTCGTTGGAAGTATTTCTGGATGTCGGTCATTGCGCTGGGTGTTGCCTTCGCGCTGTACCTTGCCGGCAAAGACACGCCCGCAACGCAGCTGGTGGTTCCGTTCTTTAAAGATGTGATGCCGCAACTGGGGCTGTTCTACATTCTGCTGGCTTACTTCGTCATTGTGGGTACTGGCAACGCGGTAAACCTGACCGATGGTCTTGATGGCCTGGCGATTATGCCGACTGTATTCGTCGCCGGTGGTTTTGCGCTGGTGGCATGGGCAACCGGCAACATGAACTTTGCCAGCTATTTACACATACCGTATCTACGACACGCCGGGGAACTGGTCATTGTCTGTACCGCGATAGTCGGGGCAGGGCTGGGCTTCCTGTGGTTTAACACCTATCCGGCGCAGGTCTTTATGGGCGATGTCGGTTCGCTGGCGTTAGGTGGTGCGTTAGGCATTATCGCCGTACTGCTGCGTCAGGAATTCCTGCTGGTGATTATGGGGGGCGTGTTCGTGGTAGAAACACTTTCCGTCATCCTGCAGGTCGGCTCCTTTAAACTGCGCGGACAACGTATTTTCCGCATGGCACCGATTCATCACCACTATGAACTGAAAGGCTGGCCGGAACCGCGCGTCATTGTACGTTTCTGGATTATTTCGCTGATGCTGGTCCTGATTGGTCTGGCAACGCTGAAGGTACGTTAATCATGGCTGATTACCAGGGTAAAAATGTCGTCATTATCGGCCTGGGCCTCACCGGGCTTTCTTGCGTGGACTTTTTCCTCGCTCGCGGTGTGACGCCGCGCGTTATGGATACGCGTATGACACCGCCTGGCCTGGATAAATTACCCGAAGCCGTAGAACGCCACACGGGCGGTCTGAATGATGAATGGCTGATGGCGGCCGATCTGATTGTCGCCAGTCCCGGTATTGCACTGGCGCATCCATCCTTAAGCGCTGCCGCTGATGCCGGAATCGAAATCGTTGGCGATATCGAGCTATTCTGCCGCGAAGCACAAGCACCGATTGTGGCGATCACCGGTTCTAACGGCAAAAGCACGGTCACCACGCTAGTGGGTGAAATGGCGAAAGCGGCGGGGGTTAACGTTGGTGTGGGTGGCAATATTGGCCTGCCTGCGTTGATGCTGCTGGATGATGAGTGCGAACTGTACGTGCTCGAGCTGTCGAGCTTCCAGCTTGAAACCACCTCCAGCTTACAGGCGGTAGCAGCGACCATTCTGAACGTGACTGAAGATCATATGGATCGCTATCCATTTGGTTTACAGCAGTATCGTGCGGCAAAACTGCGCATTTATGAAAATGCGAAAGTTTGCGTGGTTAATGCTGATGATGCCTTAACAATGCCGATTCGTGGTGCGGATGAACGCTGCGTTAGCTTTGGTATCAATATGGGCGACTATCACCTGAATCATCAGCAGGGTGAAACCTGGCTGCGGGTGAAAGGCGAGAAAGTGTTGAACGTGAAAGAGATGAAACTTTCCGGTCAGCATAACTACACCAATGCGCTGGCGGCACTGGCGCTGGCAGACGCAGCTGGTTTGCCACGCGCCAGTAGCCTGAAAGCGTTAACTACGTTCACTGGTTTGCCGCATCGCTTTGAAGTGGTGCTGGAACATAACGGTGTGCGCTGGATTAACGACTCGAAAGCGACCAATGTCGGCAGTACGGAAGCGGCGCTCAATGGCCTGCACGTAGATGGCACGCTGCATTTGTTGCTGGGCGGCGATGGTAAATCGGCGGACTTTAGTCCGCTGGCACGTTACCTGAATGGCGATAACGTACGTTTGTATTGTTTCGGTCGTGACGGCGCACAGCTGGCGGCACTGCGCCCGGAAGTGGCAGAACAAACCGAAACCATGGAACAGGCGATGCGCTTGCTGGCTCCGCGTGTTCAACCAGGAGATATGGTTCTGCTCTCCCCGGCCTGTGCCAGCCTTGATCAATTCAAGAACTTTGAACAACGAGGCAATGAGTTTGCCCGTCTGGCGAAGGAGTTAGGTTGATGCGTTTATCTCTCCCTCGCCTGAAAATGCCGCGCCTGCCAGGATTCAGTATTCTGGTCTGGATCTCCACGGCGCTAAAGGGCTGGGTGATGGGCTCGCGGGAAAAAGATACCGACAGCCTGATCATGTACGATCGCACCTTACTGTGGCTGACCTTCGGCCTCGCGGCGATCGGCTTTATCATGGTGACGTCCGCATCAATGCCTATCGGACAACGCTTGACTAACGATCCCTTTTTCTTCGCTAAGCGTGATGGCGTCTACCTGATCCTGGCGTTCATTCTGGCGATCATTACGCTGCGTCTGCCGATGGAGTTCTGGCAACGTTACAGCGCTACGATGCTACTCGGTTCAATCATCCTGTTGATGATCGTTCTGGTAGTGGGTAGCTCTGTTAAAGGGGCATCGCGTTGGATCGATCTCGGCTTGCTGCGTATCCAGCCTGCGGAGCTGACAAAACTGTCGCTGTTTTGCTATATCGCCAACTATCTGGTGCGTAAAGGCGACGAAGTGCGTAATAACCTGCGCGGCTTCTTGAAACCGATGGGCGTGATTTTGGTGTTGGCAGTGTTACTGCTGGCACAGCCAGACCTTGGTACGGTGGTGGTGCTGTTTGTGACCACGCTGGCGATGTTGTTCCTGGCGGGGGCGAAATTGTGGCAGTTCATTGCCATTATCGGCATGGGGATTTCAGCGGTTGTGTTACTGATCCTCGCCGAACCGTACCGTATCCGCCGTGTTACCGCATTCTGGAATCCGTGGGAAGATCCCTTTGGCAGCGGCTATCAGTTAACGCAATCGCTGATGGCGTTTGGTCGCGGCGAACTGTGGGGGCAAGGTTTAGGTAACTCGGTTCAAAAACTGGAGTATCTGCCGGAAGCACACACTGACTTTATTTTCGCCATTATCGGCGAAGAACTGGGGTATGTCGGTGTGGTGCTGGCACTTTTAATGGTATTCTTCGTCGCTTTTCGTGCGATGTCGATTGGCCGTAAAGCATTAGAAATTCACCATCGTTTTTCCGGTTTTCTCGCCTGTTCCATTGGCATCTGGTTTAGTTTCCAGGCGCTGGTTAACGTAGGCGCGGCAGCGGGGATGTTACCGACCAAAGGTCTGACATTGCCGCTGATCAGTTACGGTGGTTCGAGCTTACTGATTATGTCGACAGCCATCATGATGCTGTTGCGTATTGATTATGAAACGCGTCTGGAGAAAGCGCAGGCGTTTGTACGAGGTTCACGATGAGTGGTCAAGGAAAGCGATTAATGGTGATGGCCGGCGGAACCGGTGGACATGTGTTCCCGGGACTGGCGGTTGCGCACCATCTAATGGCTCAGGGTTGGCAAGTTCGCTGGCTGGGGACTGCCGACCGTATGGAAGCGGACTTAGTGCCAAAACATGGCATCGAAATTGATTTCATTCGTATCTCTGGTCTGCGTGGTAAAGGTATAAAAGCACTGTTAGCTGCACCTCTGCGTATTTTTAACGCCTGGCGTCAGGCACGGGCGATTATGAAAGCGTTCAAACCTGATGTGGTGCTCGGTATGGGCGGCTACGTATCAGGTCCAGGTGGACTGGCAGCGTGGTCGTTAGGCATTCCGGTTGTACTTCATGAACAAAACGGTATTGCGGGCTTAACCAATAAATGGCTGGCGAAGATTGCCACCAAAGTGATGCAGGCGTTTCCAGGCGCTTTCCCTAATGCGGAAGTGGTGGGTAACCCGGTGCGTACCGATGTGCTGGCGTTGCCACTGCCGCAGCAACGTTTGGCTGGTCGTGAAGGTCCGGTTCGTGTGTTGGTAGTGGGGGGGTCCCAGGGCGCACGCATTCTTAACCAGACAATGCCGCAGGTTGCTGCGAAACTGGGTGATTCAGTCACTATCTGGCATCAGAGCGGCAAAGGTTCGCAACAATCCGTTGAACAGGCGTATGCGGAAGCGGGGCAACCGCAGCATAAAGTGACGGAATTTATTGATGATATGGCGGCGGCGTATGCGTGGGCAGATGTCGTTGTTTGCCGCTCCGGTGCGTTAACGGTGAGTGAAATTGCCGCAGCGGGGCTACCGGCATTGTTTGTGCCGTTTCAACATAAAGACCGCCAGCAATACTGGAATGCGCTACCGCTGGAAAAAGCGGGCGCAGCCAAAATTATCGAGCAGCCACAGCTTACTGTGGATGCTGTCGCCAACACCCTGGCCGGGTGGTCGCGAGAAACCTTATTAACCATGGCAGAACGCGCCCGTGCTGCATCCATTCCGGATGCCACCGAGCGAGTGGCAAATGAAGTGAGCCGGGCTGCCCGGGCGTAATTGTAGCGATGCCTTTTGCATCGTATGAATGTAAGAAGTTAATGGCGTAAAGAATGAATACACAACAATTGGCAAAACTGCGTTCCATCGTGCCCGAAATGCGTCGCGTTCGGCACATACATTTTGTCGGCATCGGTGGTGCCGGTATGGGCGGTATTGCCGAAGTTCTGGCCAATGAAGGTTATCAGATCAGTGGTTCCGATTTAGCGCCAAATCCGGTCACGCAACAGTTAATGAATCTGGGAGCGACGATTTATTTCAACCATCGCCCGGAAAACGTACGTGATGCCAGTGTGGTCGTTGTTTCCAGCGCGATTTCTGCCGATAACCCGGAAATTGTCGCAGCTCATGAAGCGCGTATTCCGGTGATCCGTCGTGCCGAAATGCTGGCTGAGTTAATGCGTTTTCGTCATGGCATCGCCATTGCCGGAACGCACGGCAAAACGACAACCACCGCGATGGTTTCCAGCATCTACGCAGAAGCGGGGCTCGACCCAACCTTCGTTAACGGCGGGCTGGTAAAAGCGGCGGGTGTTCATGCGCGTTTGGGGCATGGTCGATACCTGATTGCCGAAGCGGATGAGAGCGATGCATCGTTCCTCCATTTGCAACCGATGGTGGCGATTGTCACCAATATCGAAGCCGACCACATGGATACCTACCAGGGCGACTTTGAGAATTTAAAACAGACCTTTATTAATTTTCTGCACAACCTGCCGTTTTACGGTCGTGCGGTGATGTGTGTAGATGATCCGGTGATCCGCGAATTGTTACCGCGTGTGGGGCGTCAGACCACGACTTACGGATTCAGCGAAGATGCCGACGTGCGTGTAGAAGATTATCAGCAGATTGGTCCGCAGGGGCACTTTACGCTGCTGCGCCAGGACAAAGAGCCGATGCGCGTTACCCTGAATGCGCCAGGCCGTCATAACGCGCTGAATGCCGCAGCTGCGGTCGCTGTTGCCACGGAAGAGGGGATTGACGACGAGGCTATTTTGCGTGCGCTGGAGAGTTTCCAGGGGACAGGCCGTCGTTTTGATTTCCTCGGTGAATTCCCGCTGGAGCCAGTGAATGGTAAAAGCGGTACGGCAATGCTGGTTGATGACTACGGTCACCATCCGACCGAAGTGGATGCCACCATTAAAGCGGCGCGTGCTGGCTGGCCGGATAAAAACCTGGTAATGCTGTTTCAGCCGCACCGTTTTACCCGTACGCGCGACCTGTATGATGATTTCGCCAATGTGCTGACGCAGGTTGATACCCTGTTGATGCTGGAAGTGTATCCGGCTGGCGAAGCGCCAATTCCGGGAGCGGACAGCCGTTCGCTGTGTCGCACAATTCGTGGACGTGGGAAAATTGATCCCATTCTGGTGCCGGACCCGGCGCAGGTAGCCGAGATGCTGGCACCGGTATTAACCGGTAACGACCTGATTCTCGTTCAGGGGGCCGGTAATATCGGAAAAATTGCTCGTTCTTTAGCTGAAATCAAACTGAAGCCGCAAACTCCGGAGGAAGAACAACATGACTGATAAAATCGCGGTCCTGTTGGGCGGGACCTCCGCTGAGCGGGAAGTTTCTCTGAATTCTGGTGCAGCGGTGTTAGCCGGGCTGCGTGAAGGCGGTATTGACGCGTATCCTGTCGACCCGAAAGAAGTCGACGTGACGCAACTGAAGTCGATGGGCTTTCAGAAAGTGTTTATCGCGCTACATGGTCGCGGCGGTGAAGATGGCACGCTGCAGGGTATGCTCGAGCTGATGGGCTTGCCTTATACCGGCAGCGGAGTGATGGCATCTGCGCTTTCAATGGATAAACTACGCAGCAAATTGCTTTGGCAGGGCGCTGGTTTACCGGTAGCGCCGTGGGTAGCATTAACCCGCGCAGAGTTTGAAAAAGGCCTGAGCGATAAGCAGTTAGCAGAAATTTCTGCCTTAGGTTTGCCGGTTATCGTTAAGCCGAGTCGCGAAGGTTCCAGCGTGGGAATGTCAAAAGTAGTAGCAGAAAATGCTCTACAAGATGCATTAAGATTGGCATTTCAGCACGATGAAGAAGTATTGATTGAAAAATGGCTAAGTGGGCCGGAGTTCACGGTTGCGATACTTGGTGAAGAAATTTTACCGTCAATACGTATTCAACCGGCCGGAACCTTCTATGATTATGAGGCGAAGTATCTCTCTGATGAGACACAGTATTTCTGCCCCGCAGGGCTGGATGCGTCACAAGAGGCCAATTTGCAGGCATTAGTGCTGAAAGCATGGACGACGTTAGGTTGCAAAGGATGGGGACGTATTGACGTTATGCTGGACAGCGATGGACAGTTTTATCTGCTGGAAGCCAATACCTCACCGGGTATGACCAGTCACAGCCTGGTGCCAATGGCGGCACGTCAGGCAGGTATGAGCTTCTCGCAGTTGGTAGTACGAATTCTGGAACTGGCGGACTAATATGTCGCAGGCTGCTCTGAACACGCGAAACAGCGAAGAAGAGGTTTCTTCTCGCCGCAATAATGGAACGCGTCTGGCGGGGATCCTTTTCCTGCTGACCGTTTTAACGACAGTGTTGGTGAGCGGCTGGGTCGTGTTGGGCTGGATGGAAGATGCGCAACGCCTGCCGCTCTCAAAGCTGGTGTTGACCGGTGAACGCCATTACACGCGTAATGACGATATCCGACAGTCGATCCTGGCATTGGGTGAGCCAGGTACCTTTATGACCCAGGATGTCAACATCATCCAGACGCAAATAGAACAACGCCTGCCGTGGATTAAGCAGGTGAGCGTCAGAAAGCAGTGGCCTGATGAATTGAAGATTCATCTGGTTGAATATGTGCCGATTGCGCGGTGGAATGATCAACATATGGTAGACGCGGAAGGAAACACTTTCAGCGTGCCGCCAGATCGCACCAGCAAGCAGGTGCTTCCAATGCTGTATGGCCCGGAAGGCAGCGCCAATGAAGTGTTGCAGGGCTATCGCGAAATGGGGCAGATGCTGGCAAAGGACAGATTTACTCTGAAGGAAGCGGCGATGACCGCGCGGCGTTCCTGGCAGTTGACGCTGAATAACGATATTAAGCTCAATCTTGGCCGGGGCGATACGATGAAACGTTTGGCTCGCTTTGTAGAACTTTATCCGGTTTTACAGCAGCAGGCGCAAACCGATGGCAAACGGATTAGCTACGTTGATTTGCGTTATGACTCTGGAGCGGCAGTAGGCTGGGCGCCTTTGCCGCCAGAGGAATCTACTCAGCAACAAAATCAGGCACAGGCAGAACAACAATGATCAAGGCGACGGACAGAAAACTGGTAGTAGGACTGGAGATTGGTACCGCGAAGGTTGCCGCTTTAGTAGGGGAAGTTCTGCCCGACGGTATGGTCAATATCATTGGCGTGGGCAGCTGCCCGTCGCGTGGTATGGATAAAGGCGGGGTAAACGACCTCGAATCCGTGGTCAAGTGCGTACAACGCGCCATTGACCAGGCAGAATTGATGGCAGATTGTCAGATCTCTTCGGTATATCTGGCGCTTTCTGGTAAGCACATCAGCTGCCAGAATGAAATTGGTATGGTGCCTATTTCTGAAGAAGAAGTGACGCAAGAAGATGTGGAAAACGTCGTCCATACCGCGAAATCAGTGCGTGTGCGCGATGAGCATCGTGTGCTGCATGTGATCCCGCAAGAGTATGCGATTGACTATCAGGAAGGGATCAAGAATCCGGTAGGACTTTCGGGCGTGCGGATGCAGGCAAAAGTGCATCTGATCACATGTCACAACGATATGGCGAAAAACATCGTCAAAGCGGTTGAACGTTGTGGGCTGAAAGTTGACCAACTGATATTTGCCGGACTGGCATCAAGTTATTCGGTATTGACGGAAGATGAACGTGAACTGGGTGTCTGCGTCGTCGATATCGGTGGTGGTACAATGGATATCGCCGTTTATACCGGTGGGGCATTGCGCCACACTAAGGTAATTCCTTATGCTGGCAATGTCGTGACCAGTGATATCGCTTACGCCTTTGGCACGCCGCCAAGCGACGCCGAAGCGATTAAAGTTCGCCACGGTTGTGCGCTGGGTTCCATCGTTGGAAAAGATGAGAGCGTGGAAGTGCCGAGCGTAGGCGGTCGTCCACCGCGGAGTCTGCAACGTCAGACCCTGGCAGAGGTGATCGAGCCGCGCTATACCGAGCTGCTCAACCTGGTCAACGAAGAGATATTGCAGTTGCAGGAAAAGCTTCGCCAACAAGGGGTTAAACATCACCTGGCGGCAGGCATTGTTTTAACTGGTGGCGCAGCGCAGATCGAAGGTCTTGCAGCCTGTGCTCAGCGCGTGTTTCATACGCAAGTGCGTATCGGCGCGCCGCTGAACATTACCGGTTTAACGGATTATGCTCAGGAGCCGTATTATTCGACGGCGGTGGGATTGCTTCACTATGGGAAAGAGTCACATCTTAACGGTGAAGCTGAAGTAGAAAAACGTGTTACAGCATCAGTTGGCTCGTGGATCAAGCGACTCAATAGTTGGCTGCGAAAAGAGTTTTAATTTTTATGAGGCCGACGATGATTACGGCCTCAGGCGACAGGCACAAATCGGAGAGAAACTATGTTTGAACCAATGGAACTTACCAATGACGCGGTGATTAAAGTCATCGGCGTCGGCGGCGGCGGCGGTAATGCTGTTGAACACATGGTGCGCGAGCGCATTGAAGGTGTTGAATTCTTCGCGGTAAATACCGATGCACAAGCGCTGCGTAAAACAGCGGTTGGACAGACGATTCAAATCGGTAGCGGTATCACCAAAGGACTGGGAGCTGGCGCAAATCCAGAAGTTGGCCGTAATGCGGCTGATGAGGATCGCGATGCACTGCGTGCGGCGCTGGAAGGTGCAGACATGGTCTTTATTGCTGCGGGTATGGGTGGTGGTACCGGTACAGGTGCAGCACCAGTTGTCGCTGAAGTGGCAAAAGATTTGGGGATCCTGACCGTTGCTGTCGTGACTAAGCCTTTCAACTTTGAAGGCAAGAAGCGTATGGCATTCGCTGAGCAGGGGATCACTGAACTGTCCAAGCATGTGGACTCTCTGATCACTATCCCTAACGACAAACTGCTGAAAGTCTTGGGCCGCGGTATCTCCCTGCTGGATGCATTTGGCGCAGCGAACGATGTACTGAAAGGTGCTGTGCAAGGTATCGCTGAACTGATTACTCGTCCAGGCCTGATGAACGTGGACTTTGCAGACGTACGTACCGTAATGTCTGAAATGGGCTACGCAATGATGGGTTCTGGTGTGGCGAGCGGCGAAGACCGTGCGGAAGAAGCTGCTGAAATGGCTATCTCCTCTCCGCTGCTGGAAGATATCGATCTGTCTGGCGCGCGCGGCGTGCTGGTTAACATCACGGCGGGCTTCGACCTGCGTCTGGATGAGTTCGAAACGGTAGGTAACACCATCCGTGCATTTGCATCCGACAACGCAACTGTGGTTATCGGTACTTCTCTTGACCCGGATATGAATGACGAGCTGCGCGTAACCGTTGTTGCGACAGGTATCGGTATGGACAAACGTCCTGAAATCACCCTGGTGACCAATAAGCAGGTTCAGCAGCCAGTGATGGATCGCTACCAGCAGCACGGGATGGCACCGCTGACTCAGGAGCAGAAACCGGTTGCTAAAGTCGTGAATGACAACGCACCGCAAACTGCGAAAGAGCCGGATTATCTGGATATCCCAGCATTCCTGCGTAAGCAAGCTGATTAAGAATTGACTGGAATTTGGGTTTCGAGGCTCTTTGTGCTAAACTGGCCCGCCGAATGTATAGTACACTTCGGTTGGATAGGTAATTTGGCGAGATAATACGATGATCAAACAAAGGACACTTAAACGTATCGTTCAGGCGACGGGTGTCGGTTTACATACCGGCAAGAAAGTCACCCTGACGTTACGCCCTGCGCCGGCCAACACCGGGGTCATCTATCGTCGCACCGACTTGAATCCACCGGTAGATTTCCCGGCCGATGCCAAATCTGTGCGTGATACCATGCTCTGTACGTGTCTGGTCAACGAGCATGATGTACGGATTTCAACCGTAGAGCACCTCAATGCTGCTCTCGCGGGCCTGGGCATCGATAACATTGTTATCGAAGTTAACGCGCCGGAAATCCCGATCATGGACGGCAGCGCCGCTCCGTTTGTATACCTGCTGCTTGACGCCGGTATCGACGAGTTGAACTGCGCCAAGAAATTTGTTCGCATCAAAGAGACTGTTCGTGTCGAAGATGGCGATAAGTGGGCTGAATTTAAGCCGTACAATGGTTTTTCGCTGGATTTCACCATCGATTTTAACCATCCGGCTATTGATTCCAGCAACCAGCGCTATGCGATGAACTTCTCCGCTGATGCGTTTATGCGCCAGATCAGCCGTGCGCGTACGTTCGGTTTCATGCGTGATATCGAATATCTGCAGTCCCGTGGTTTGTGCCTGGGCGGCAGCTTCGATTGTGCCATCGTTGTTGACGATTATCGCGTACTGAACGAAGACGGCCTGCGTTTTGAAGACGAATTTGTGCGTCACAAAATGCTCGATGCGATCGGTGACTTGTTCATGTGTGGTCATAATATTATTGGTGCATTTACCGCTTATAAATCTGGTCATGCACTGAATAACAAACTGCTGCAGGCTGTCCTTGCAAAACAGGAAGCCTGGGAATATGTGACCTTCCAGGACGACGCAGAACTGCCGTTGGCCTTCAAAGCGCCTTCAGCCGTACTGGCATAACGACATTTATACTGTCGTATAAAATTCGACTGGCAAATCTGGCACTCTCTCCGGCCAGGTGAACCAGTCGTTTTTTTTTGAATTTTATAAGAACGATAAAAAACGGTGCGAACGCTGTTTTCTTAAGCACTTTTACGCACAACTTATCTTCATTCGTGCTGTGGACTTCAGGCTTTAATGATAAGATTTGTGCGCTAAATACGTTTGAATACGATCGGGATGGCAATAACGTGAGTGGAATACTGACGCGCTGGCGACAGTTTGGTAAACGCTACTTCTGGCCGCATCTCTTATTAGGGATGGTCGCGGCGAGTTTAGGTTTGCCTGCGCTCAGCAACGCCGCCGAACCAAACGCGCCCGCAAAAGCGACAACCCGCAACCACGAGCCTTCAGCCAAAGTTAACTTTGGTCAATTGGCCTTGCTGGAAGCGAACACGCGCCGCCCGAATTCGAACTATTCCGTTGATTACTGGCATCAACATGCCATTCGCACGGTAATCCGTCATCTTTCCTTCGCAATGGCACCGCAAACGCTGCCCGTTGCTGAAGAATCTTTGCCTCTTCAGGCGCAACATCTTGCATTACTGGATACGCTCAGCGCGCTGTTGACCCAGGAAGGCACGCCGTCTGAAAAGGGTTATCGCATTGATTATGCGCATTTTACCCCGCAAGCAAAATTCAGCACGCCCGTCTGGATAAGCCAGGCGCAAGGCATCCGTGCTGGCCCTCAACGCCTCAGCTAACAACAATAAACCTTTACTTCATTTTATTGACTCCGCAACGCGGGGCGTTTGAGATTTTATTATGCTAATCAAATTATTAACTAAAGTTTTCGGTAGTCGTAACGATCGCACCCTGCGCCGGATGCGCAAAGTCGTCAACATCATCAATGCCATGGAACCGGAGATGGAAAAACTCTCCGACGAAGAACTGAAAGGGAAAACCGCAGAGTTTCGTGCACGTCTGGAAAAAGGCGAAGTGCTGGAAAATCTGATCCCAGAAGCTTTCGCTGTGGTGCGTGAGGCAAGTAAGCGCGTCTTTGGTATGCGTCACTTCGACGTTCAGTTACTCGGCGGTATGGTTCTTAACGAACGCTGCATCGCGGAAATGCGTACCGGTGAAGGTAAAACCCTGACCGCAACGCTGCCTGCTTACCTGAACGCATTAACCGGTAAGGGCGTACACGTTGTTACCGTCAACGACTACCTGGCGCAACGTGACGCCGAAAACAACCGTCCGCTGTTTGAATTCCTTGGCCTGACTGTCGGTATCAACCTGCCGGGCATGCCAGCACCGGCGAAGCGTGAAGCTTACGCAGCTGACATCACTTACGGTACGAACAACGAATACGGCTTTGACTACCTGCGCGATAACATGGCGTTCAGCCCTGAAGAACGTGTACAGCGTAAACTGCACTATGCGCTGGTGGACGAAGTGGACTCCATCCTGATCGATGAAGCGCGTACACCGCTGATCATTTCCGGCCCGGCAGAAGACAGCTCGGAAATGTATAAACGCGTGAATAAAATTATTCCGCACCTGATCCGTCAGGAAAAAGAAGACTCCGAAACCTTCCAGGGCGAAGGCCACTTCTCGGTGGACGAAAAATCTCGCCAGGTGAACCTGACCGAACGTGGTCTGGTGCTGATTGAAGAACTGCTGGTGAAAGAAGGCATCATGGATGAAGGGGAGTCTCTGTACTCTCCGGCCAACATCATGCTGATGCACCACGTAACGGCGGCGCTGCGCGCTCATGCGCTGTTTACCCGAGACGTCGACTACATCGTTAAAGATGGTGAAGTTATCATCGTTGACGAACACACCGGTCGTACCATGCAGGGACGTCGTTGGTCCGATGGCCTGCATCAGGCAGTGGAAGCGAAAGAAGGTGTACAGATCCAGAACGAAAACCAGACGCTGGCGTCGATCACCTTCCAGAACTACTTCCGTCTGTATGAAAAACTGGCGGGGATGACCGGTACTGCTGATACCGAAGCTTTCGAATTCAGCTCCATCTATAAGCTGGATACCGTCGTTGTTCCGACCAACCGTCCAATGATTCGTAAAGATCTGCCGGACCTGGTCTACATGACTGAAGCGGAAAAAATTCAGGCGATCATTGAAGATATCAAAGAACGTACTGCGAAAGGCCAGCCGGTGCTGGTGGGTACTATCTCCATCGAAAAATCGGAATTGGTGTCAAACGAGCTGACCAAAGCCGGTATCAAACACAACGTTCTGAACGCCAAATTCCACGCTAACGAAGCAGCGATTGTTGCACAAGCGGGTTATCCCGCGGCGGTGACTATCGCGACTAACATGGCGGGTCGTGGTACAGATATTGTGCTCGGTGGTAGCTGGCAGGCAGAAGTTGCCGCGCTGGAAAATCCGACCGCAGAGCAAATTGAAAAAATCAAAGCCGACTGGCAGGTGCGTCACGATGCGGTACTGGCTGCAGGTGGTCTGCATATCATCGGTACAGAACGTCACGAATCTCGTCGTATCGATAACCAGCTACGCGGTCGTTCTGGGCGCCAGGGGGATGCCGGTTCTTCCCGTTTCTACCTGTCGATGGAAGATGCGCTGATGCGTATTTTTGCTTCTGACCGTGTTTCCGGCATGATGCGTAAACTGGGTATGAAACCAGGCGAAGCCATCGAGCACCCGTGGGTGACCAAAGCGATTGCCAACGCTCAGCGTAAAGTTGAAAGCCGTAACTTCGATATTCGTAAGCAACTGCTGGAATATGATGACGTGGCTAACGATCAGCGTCGCGCCATTTACTCCCAGCGTAATGAACTGCTGGATGTCAGCGATGTGAGCGATACCATCAACAGCATTCGTGAAGATGTGTTCAAAGCGACCATCGATGCCTACATTCCGCCGCAGTCGCTGGAAGAAATGTGGGATATTCCGGGGCTGCAGGAACGTCTGAAGAACGATTTCGACCTCGATTTGCCGATTGCCGAGTGGCTGGACAAAGAGCCAGAACTGCATGAAGAGACGCTGCGTGAGCGTATTCTGGCGCAGTCCATCGAAGTGTATCAGCGTAAAGAAGAAGTGGTTGGCGCTGAGATGATGCGTCACTTCGAGAAAGGCGTCATGCTGCAAACGCTTGACTCCCTGTGGAAAGAGCACCTGGCGGCGATGGATTATCTGCGTCAAGGTATCCACCTGCGTGGCTATGCACAGAAAGATCCGAAGCAGGAATACAAACGTGAATCGTTCTCCATGTTTGCAGCGATGCTGGAGTCGTTGAAATATGAAGTTATCAGCACGCTGAGCAAAGTTCAGGTACGTATGCCTGAAGAGGTTGAGGAGCTGGAACAACAGCGTCGTATGGAAGCCGAGCGTTTAGCGCAAATGCAGCAGCTTAGCCATCAGGATGACGACTCTGCAGCCGCAGCTGCACTGGCGGCACAAACTGGTGAACGCAAAGTTGGACGTAATGATCCTTGCCCGTGCGGTTCTGGTAAAAAATACAAGCAGTGCCACGGTCGCCTGCAATAAAAGCTAACAGTTGAAGTAAAAGGCGCAGGATTCTGCGCCTTTTTTATAGGTTTAAGACAATGAAAAAGCTGCAAATTGCGGTAGGTATTATTCGCAACGAGAACAATGAAATCTTTATAACCCGTCGCGCCGCAGATGCGCACATGGCGAATAAACTGGAGTTTCCTGGCGGTAAAATTGAAATGGGCGAAACGCCGGAACAGGCGGTGGTGCGTGAACTTCAGGAAGAAGTCGGGATTACCCCACAACATTTTTCGCTATTTGAAAAACTGGAATATGAATTCCCGGACAGGCATATAACTCTGTGGTTCTGGCTGGTCGAAAGCTGGGAAGGGGAGCCGTGGGGTAAAGAAGGGCAACCCGGTGAGTGGATGTCGCTGGTTGGTCTGAATGCCGATGATTTTCCGCCAGCCAATGAACCGGTAATTGCGAAGCTTAAGTGTCTGTAGATCGGTTAAGGCATCCAACATTTACACTGGATGCCCGATGCGACGCTGGCGCGTCTTATCAGGCCTACAATTTTTTAACACGTTGATATAAAAGATCTTGCAGGTCGGATAAGGCGTTCCCGCCGCATCCGACATTTGCACACGATGCCTGATGCGACGCTGCCCGCGTCTTATCAGGCCAGCGTCGCATCAGATAAAATGTCACTGCTTTGGCTCTTCGCTCCAGTCATCGCTTTCGGAAAGATCGCCACTGCTGGGGATTCGTTTTTCTTCAGCAGCCCATTCTCCGAGGTCGATCAGCTGACAACGTTTGGAACAAAATGGCCGAAACGGGCTGATTTCACCCCACACCACCGTTTTCCCGCAGGTTGGGCAATTCACCGTAATAGTTTCTGACATTTTTACTCCTTAGCAACAGGCCAGTTCGAAATCCAGACGTTCCGGTACCTGTCCGTTTTCACTGTCCAGCGGCATAAAACGAATGGCAAAACGGCTCTTATGACCGGAAATTTGCGGATAAAGCTGTGAATCGAGCGACAGATTCAGGCGCAGCAAGTCGGCATCGCCACCGTTATCCTGATAAAAACCATTCAGGCTGGTTTGTTTACGGAAGGGGGCCGACTGGCGAATTAAATCCAGCACCATGGTAAGTGCCTGGTTGAGCGGGTTCAGGCTGGCAATCCAGGTTTCTACCTGGCTGTCGCGCTGCGCCTGGGGTAGATGCAGCCAAATGTGCAATGTAGGTAAATCAAAGCTACAACAGCCGCCTGGGATGCTCAGTCGCTGACGCACCAGAGCAATCAAACGATCTTCACGCAGAAATTGCCCGATACGCGGCGCGGAAATTAATACGCTCCCCGCCGCTTTTAACTGCTGAATTAATGCTTCAATACGGCTCTGGTCCACGCCAGGCACGCCAATCCAGGTCTGGAGTTTACGTTGCTGCCGGTCAAGTTCTTTCAACAGCTCAGTACGGACTTCGCCGCGCTCGAAAACATCCAGTAATTCACTGACATTACGGAAGAAATGCAGCGCGCCAGCGTGGTCAACGATGGGTAGATTAACGGTGAGTTGCTGAATCAAAAACTCAATGCGCAGCCATGTACGCATTTTTTCATTTAGTGGATGTTCAAAAAGGACCTGGGTCTGCATTACGGTTTTTCCTGTGAGACAAACTGCGACGCAAGCTGCAAATAGTGTGCGTGCAGGCGGGCAACATCCGATGCGATAGCATCCGGTGCGCCGTTATTATCAATGACGTCATCTGCCACGGCAAGGCGGGCTTCGCGCGTTGCCTGAGCAGCAAGAATTTGTTCAACATGCTCGCGAGTGACATCATCGCGCTGCATGGTGCGTTTAAGTTGCGTTTCTGGGCTGACATCCACCACCAGCACTCGATTCGCTTTTTTATACAATGAGTTTTCTACCAGCAATGGCACAACCCAAAGTACATAGGGGGAAGATGCTTGCTGGATCTGGTGTTGCGTCTCTTGCTGAATCAGCGGATGCAGCAGGGCGTTAAGCCAGTTTTTCTCTTCCGGGTTGGCGAAAATCCGCTCGCGCAAGGCCCGGCGCTGCAATGTTCCATCAGCAGCAATCATGTTAGCGCCAAAGTGATCAGCAATTGCATGTAGCGCAGGTGCACCTGGTTCAACCACCTGATGCGCAATAATATCGGCATCAATGACGTTAATTCCGAGATCAGCAAACGCATTGGCAACGGTACTCTTGCCACTGCCAATGCCTCCCGTTAAGGCAACTATATACCTCATAATTTATATTCCCGGGAATTCATCATGATTATCAAAACGTTAAAAATGAGCGCACGAAAGCGAAATTGATGAAACGTTCGCTCACTATTTACCAGGTAAATTTATGGGATTGTAGCGTAAAAAAAGACAATTTCGCAGTCTTGCGCCGCATTGATTAGTGCGTATGATAGCGTCACTGGAGTTGCGCTCTTACCCTTATAGCCATTAACCCCAGGAATCCGCACATGCGTATTGAAGAAGATCTGAAGTTAGGTTTTAAAGACGTTCTCATCCGCCCTAAACGCTCCACTCTTAAAAGCCGTTCCGATGTTGAACTGGAACGTCAATTCACCTTCAAACATTCAGGTCAGAGCTGGTCCGGCGTGCCGATTATCGCCGCAAATATGGACACCGTAGGCACATTTTCTATGGCCTCTGCGCTGGCTTCTTTTGATATTCTGACTGCTGTGCATAAACACTATTCTGTCGAAGAGTGGCAAGCGTTTATCAACAATTCTTCCGCTGATGTGCTGAAACATGTGATGGTTTCTACCGGTACGTCTGATGCGGACTTCGAAAAAACTAAACAGATTCTCGACCTGAACCCGGCATTAAACTTCGTTTGTATTGACGTGGCGAATGGTTATTCCGAACACTTCGTGCAGTTCGTTGCGAAAGCGCGTGAAGCGTGGCCGACCAAAACCATTTGTGCTGGCAACGTCGTGACAGGTGAAATGTGTGAGGAGCTTATCCTCTCCGGTGCTGATATCGTTAAAGTTGGCATTGGCCCAGGTTCTGTTTGTACAACTCGCGTCAAAACAGGCGTCGGTTATCCGCAACTTTCTGCGGTGATCGAATGTGCCGATGCTGCGCATGGTCTGGGCGGAATGATCGTCAGCGACGGTGGCTGCACCACGCCGGGCGATGTCGCGAAAGCCTTTGGCGGCGGTGCCGATTTCGTCATGCTTGGCGGCATGCTGGCGGGCCACGAAGAGAGCGGTGGTCGCATCGTTGAGGAGAACGGCGAGAAATTTATGCTGTTCTACGGCATGAGCTCCGAGTCTGCGATGAAACGTCACGTTGGCGGCGTTGCGGAATATCGCGCAGCAGAAGGTAAAACCGTTAAGCTGCCGCTGCGAGGCCCGGTTGAAAATACCGCGCGTGATATTTTGGGCGGCCTGCGTTCAGCTTGTACATACGTTGGGGCTTCACGCCTGAAAGAGCTGACCAAGCGCACCACATTTATCCGTGTACAGGAACAAGAAAACCGCATCTTCAACAATCTGTAATCTCCCAATGCTGGCGTGGAGTAACACGCCAGCGTTATCCCATCCCACTCATCGCATCGCCTAAATGGAAAATTGGCAAATACATTGCCACCACTAGCGTACCGATAATTCCTCCCGTTATGACCAGCAACACCGGTTCGAGCAAGGCTGCAAGGTTATCCGCCAGCGCCATGGTGTTATCCCGATGATGACGGGCGAGGTTGTCTAACATGAGATCCAGCGAACCGGATGCCTCTCCTGTTCTCACTAATTGCAAACAGAGCGGGCTAAACTCACCGGCATTTTTTAGCGCCAGCCAGATAGGATGACCGTTACTGATATCGTGCTGGATTTGTGTCAGAAGTTGCTCCCAGTACTGACAGCGCATTGTTGCTCTGACGCTCTCTACGCCCTGTAAAAAAGTAATGCCTGCACTTTGTGTCAGCGCCAGAATCGTAAAGATCTGCGTGAGTTTTTGCCCTCGCATCAGTGAACCCATAATTGGGATGCGTAACAGTGATTTTTGCCTCACGATGAGCCAGGTCGGGCGGCGCACCAGCAACTTATTGGCTATTGCCAGCAGTAAGCCGAACAACAGCAGCAGCCAGCCCCATTCGCCACTAAAGTCTGCCAGCGTCATGATCCCCTGCGTTAGCGCCGGTAATGGGGTGTTAAAGGTCTTGTAGATAGCAGCAAACTCCGGCAGTACAAAATGCAGCATTGCCACAACCACCATGATTGCCATCGCTAAAATGATGATGGGATAACGCAACGCTGATTTCACTTTATCGGCTAACTGACGTTGGGCTTTTTGCTGTCGAGCAAGTTCAAAGCAACATTCATCTAACTTACCAGTCAATTCCCCCGTGCGGATCATTGCCTGATAGAGCGGCGGAAATACCTCTGACCAGGGTAATAAGGCATTGGAAAAAGCAATGCCCTGTTCGAGATCGTGCGCCAGCGATTGCAGCAACGCTTGCCATTGCTTACTGGGATGCTGTTCCGCCAGCAGTGCCAGCCCTTCAGAAAGCGTTAACCCGGCTTTGAGTAGCGTCGCCAGTTGATGAATGACTTCCGCGCTTTTATCTCCTCGCCACTGCGCAGAATTGATGGCGATTCGCTTCAGGCTAAGTGGGGTAACCATCTGTTGCTGTAGTGCTATGAGCAGCAAAGCACGGCTCTCTGCCCATAGCATCCCATCTTGCGCATTGCCGTCGCCGGTTATGCCACGCCAGCGCCAGAGTTGCTTACTCGCCATACGGCATTCCCAATACGCGGATTAACTCTTCAAAGGTGGTTAAGCCTTGCTCCACCGCCAGGCAGCCGTTTTCAAAAAGCGTTCGCATACCCGCCTGTCGGGCGTGCGTTTCCAGCGATTCAACGTCGGTATTAGCGGAAATAAGCTGACGTATGACCGGTGTTATGGGCAGAACTTCAAATAAGGCCGTGCGACCATAAAAACCGTGGTAGCAATGTACACAACCGGGTGCTTGCCAGCGGGGCAGCGGCGACGGCCATACATTGTCTGGAATATGGATGGGCTCCCCTTGCTGCAGGCGACAATGTGGGCAAAGTTTACGTACCAGACGCTGGGCTATTACCAGCGTAAGCGCCGATGAGAGCATCCAGCGGGCGACTCCCATTTGCTGTAAACGTACCAGCGTTTCAGTGGTGGAATTGGTGTGTAGGGTAGACAACTCCAGGTGACCGGTTTGCGCCGCTTTAATAGCGATCTCTGCTGTTTCGCCATCGCGGATCTCTCCGATCATGATGACGTCAGGGTCCTGGCGCAATAACGCACGCAAAACGCCCTGAAAGGTAAGACCGGCACGCGGATGGATTTGCGTCTGGTTTAGTCCGGCTATGGGGATCTCAACCGGATCTTCGACGCTACAAATATTAATGTCAGCGGTATTCAGCGTTTGCAGGGCACTATAAAGCGTGACCGTTTTGCCGCTGCCTGTAGGGCCAGTTACCAGCACCAGTCCCTGTGGTTGTTGCAAGGCATGAGCAAAGTCCGCCAGTTGTAACGGCTGCATCCCCAGCGTGTTGATATCCAGTGCCTGGCTCACCTGCTGTAACAACCTTAATACCACCTTTTCACCACCCTGGCATGGTAAGGTCGCAATACGAAATGAGACGGCGTTTCCTGCCAGTTCGACAGTGAATTGCCCGTCCTGCGGCAGGCGATGTTCCGCAATATCCAGGTTGCCCAGCACTTTTAATCTGGCGGTTAATGCGACTCCGGCATCCGGTAAAACATCCGGTAAAGGATGCAATACACCGTCGATACGCAAGCGGATGCGGTAGGCATTGTCCGCTGGTTCGATATGAATATCAGACGCGCGTTGTTCCAGCGCAGATTGTAACGTTCGAGTCAGCAACTCTGCTTTGGGCTGATGCTTCTCATGAATAGCTACGGGCAATGTCTGTTGGGTGCGACTGGCGTGACCTTCCATTTGTTGGCGCGTCCAGCAGGTGATCTCAATACGTTTGGTGGTAGCGAAATGCAATGCGTCCAGTAGCTCATGCGAAGGGGCATCGACCACCGCAACATGAACCACCTCTTCGCTGGCATCCAGCAAGACTCCCTGATAACGCAGACACAGGGCGGTGAGCTGTGGAATATTCATTGCCGCTCCTTAGTTGGCGTCATCAAAGCGAAAGACATCTTCGCAGGCTTGCTGCAATGCGCTGTCACTTTGAATATTGCAGTTGCGCGTCCAGCCGGTGACGCCGTTTGCGTTATCCCAACCCGGTGTCATGACGACGCTTAGCCCATTGAGACTTTCTTGCCCGGTCAGCGACACCACGCCCTTTGCCACACTCATGGCTGAAACATAGCGGGTGGTGGTAGGCGAGGGAATGCCATTGCTGCCACCGTCGCAGGTATCTAATCCACCATGTTCCAGCGCGCACAACTCTACGGCGGTACGGTAAGGCACAAAGGTTTGTAGCATGTCGGTGAGTGCGGCTTTGCGCAGGTAGTTTTGATAAGCGGGAATACCAATGGCGCTTAAAATGGCAATGATGCCAATAACCACCATCAGTTCGATAAGTGTAAAACCGCGTTGCTTGTCCATTTGTTTCGCTCCTTGATTTGGTTGGCGCTACTTTGGCAAACGCCATCAGCACAAGCGAGGGGCAAAAAACGAAACGGGAAAGCAGCTTCCGGAGTTTTTTATTACGTTGCAGCGAAAGACAAGAAATTTGCGAGGCGTTACGAAGAAAGTTGGGAAAGGGGAGATTATCCGCCCGCGATGGAGCGGATAAATCTGTCAGCAATCAGCGAAAACGCATTGAAAGGTCGAGTGCCTGTACGTGTTTAGTTAGCGCACCGACGGAGATAAAGTCCACGCCCGTTTCGGCAAATTCGCGCAGTGTTTTGTCAGTGACGTTGCCAGACACTTCCAGTAGCGCCTTGCCGTTGGTGCGTTTGACGGCTTCGCGCATCTGTTCTGTTTCGAAGTTATCCAGCATGATGATATCGGCACCTGCTTTCAGGGCTTCATCAAGTTCTTCCAGATTCTCTACTTCGACTTCTACTGGCGCATCTGGGTGCAGCCAGGACGCTTTTTCGACCGCCTGGCGCACTGAGCCGGAGGCAATAATATGGTTTTCTTTGATCAGGAAGGCATCAGAAAGCCCCAGGCGGTGATTCGCTCCGCCGCCGCAAAGTACCGCGTATTTCAGAGCTGAACGCAGGCCGGGTAAGGTTTTGCGCGTATCCAACAGCTGCGTGTTGGTGCCTTCCAGTAATTCGACATAGTGGCGTACCTTACTGGCAACTCCTGAAAGGGTTTGCACAAAATTAAGCGCAGTGCGTTCGCCCGTTAACAGCACGCGAGATGGGCCTTCAAGTTCGAACAAGGGTTGATTAGCGTTGATGACATCGCCGTCATCCACATGCCAGATTATGGTGACATCGTCGCCTGCCAGTTGAATAAACACCTCTTCAACCCAGCGTTTGCCGCAAAATACGCCATTCTCGCGTGTGATCACTGTGGCATGAGAGCGAGAGTTTTCCGGTAAAAGTTTTGCCGTAATGTCATTGTTGGCATCGACTGTTCCGCCTAAATCTTCCCGCAGCGCCTGGGCCACCGCGCCGGGGATATCGAGATTAATGCGTTCCAGCAGCTCGTCACGTCGGGTGTCAGGGTTATAGCGGCGAGGCGGCATGTTAAAACTCCAGATAGCTAACGAATCATAAGGTAGAAACATGCTACTCTGAACCGGGTATTAGCACCACATATAAGGAGATCCTGCATGTTGTTAGAACAGGGGTGGCTGGTTGGCGCGCGCCGCGTTCCCTCACCACATTACGATTGCCGCCCGGATGACGAAACACCCACCCTGCTGGTGGTGCACAATATTAGCCTGCCGCCAGGCGAGTTTGGCGGTCCGTGGATCGACGCATTATTCACTGGAACTATTGATCCGCAGGCACATCCTTTCTTTGCTGAGATCGCCCATTTGCGCGTCTCCGCTCACTGTTTGATTCGCCGCGATGGTGAAATAGTCCAGTATGTTCCTTTCGATAAACGTGCCTGGCATGCCGGAGTCTCTCAGTATCAGGGGCGCGAACGCTGCAATGATTTTTCTATTGGGATTGAGCTGGAAGGCACCGATACGCTGGCGTATACCGATGCGCAGTATCAACAGCTTGCGGCGGTTACGCGGGCACTGATTGATCGCTATCCAGATATCGCTAATAACATGACGGGCCATTGTGATATTGCGCCGGATCGGAAAACCGATCCCGGCCCCGCCTTTGATTGGGCACGGTTTCGCGCCCTGGTCAGCAAGGAGACAACATGACGCTGTTTACAACCCTATTGGTGTTAATTTTCGAGCGCCTGTTTAAGCTGGGCGAGCACTGGCAGCTTGATCATCGTCTTGAGGCGTTCTTCCGGCGGGTGAAACATTTTTCTCTCGGGCGCACATTAGGCATGACCATTATTGCGATGGGCGTGACTTTTTTACTGTTACGCGCATTGCAGGGAGTATTGTTCAACGTTCCCACGCTGCTGGTGTGGCTGCTGATTGGTTTGCTGTGTATTGGCGCAGGTAAAGTTCGTCTTCATTATCATGCTTATCTGACAGCTGCTTCACGTAATGATAGCCATGCCCGTGCCACGATGGCTGGCGAACTCACCATGATTCACGGCGTCCCGGCAGGCTGCGATGAACGTGAGTATTTGCGTGAGCTGCAAAATGCATTGCTGTGGATTAACTTTCGTTTTTATCTTGCTCCGTTGTTCTGGCTGATTGTGGGGGGAACCTGGGGACCCGTTACGCTGATGGGGTATGCGTTTTTGCGTGCATGGCAATACTGGCTGGCGCGATACCAGACGCCGCATCATCGTTTACAGTCCGGCATTGATGCCGTGCTTCATGTACTGGATTGGGTGCCGGTTCGTCTTGCGGGTGTGGTATATGCCTTGATCGGTCATGGTGAGAAAGCGTTACCGGCCTGGTTTGCTTCGCTGGGTGATTTCCATACTTCGCAATATCAGGTATTAACGCGTCTGGCACAGTTCTCTCTGGCGCGTGAACCGCATGTCGATAAGGTGGAGACGCCAAAGGCAGCGGTTTCAATGGCGAAGAAAACCTCGTTCGTGGTCGTGGTGGTAATTGCGCTACTGACGATTTACGGGGCGTTGGTGTAAAGATTATTGCCCTCACCCTGCACGGGTGAGGGCGTAGAGAGATTAATGCGCTTTTACGGCTTTGGCGGTTTTCTCTTTAAACAGATAGCCGATACCTAACACGATCAGCCATACCGGGATCAGGTATACCGAAATCGCCATTCCTGGGGTCATCAGCATAATCACCAGTACCGCCGCCATAAACAGCAGGCAGATCCAGTTACCCAGCGGATAAAGCAGGGCAGGGAAGCGAGTTACCACGCCTTGTTCTTGTTTGGCACGACGGAATTTCATATGCGCCAGACTGATCATCGCCCAGTTGATGACCAGTGCAGATACCACCAGCGCCATTAACAGTCCGAATGCGGATTCCGGTGCAAGGTAGTTAATCAGCACGCACAATGCCGTAACCAGCGCAGACACCAGAATAGTGTTAACCGGTACACCGCGTTTGTCGACAGACGCCAGCGCTTTTGGCGCGTTGCCCTGTTGTGCCAGACCAAACAGCATACGGCTGTTGCAATATACGCAGCTGTTGTACACGGAGAGCGCAGCAGTCAGTACCACGATGTTCAGCGCATTAGCCACAAAGGTATCGCCCAATTCGTGGAAGATCAGTACAAACGGACTGGTATCAGCAGTAACGCGGGTCCATGGCATCAGCGAGAGCAGAACGGCTAACGAACCAATGTAGAAAATCAGGATGCGGTAGATAACCTGGTTAGTTGCTTTCGGGATACTTTGCTCCGGATTATCAGCTTCTGCTGCGGTGATCCCCACCAGTTCCAGACCGCCGAAAGAGAACATGATAATCGCCATCATCATCACCAGCCCGGTGAAGCCGTGCGGCAGGAAACCACCCTGATCCCACAGGTTGCTAACGGTCGCCTGCGGGCCGCCGTTGCCGCTGAATAGCAGCCAGCCGCCGAAGATGATCATTGCTACCACCGCGATAACTTTGATAATGGCAAACCAGAACTCCATCTCACCAAACACTTTTACGTTTGTCAGGTTGATGGCGTTGATCACCACAAAGAACACGGCGGCAGAAACCCAGGTTGGGATTTCCGGATACCAGAACTGAATGTATTTACCCACGGCAGTCAGCTCTGCCATGGCAACTAAAACGTACAGTACCCAGTAGTTCCAGCCAGAGGCGAAACCGGCAAAACTGCCCCAGTATTTATAAGCAAAGTGGCTAAAGGAGCCTGCGACAGGTTCTTCGACCACCATTTCACCCAGCTGACGCATGATCAGAAAGGCGATAAAACCAGCAATGGCGTATCCCAGGATAATCCCTGGCCCTGCGGACTGTATTACGGAGGCGCTACCCAGGAATAGCCCTGTCCCTATCGCGCCACCCAGCGCGATAAGCTGAATATGGCGGTTTTTAAGGCCGCGCTTTAGCTGCTCGCCGTGCTGTTGACCTTCCATCATGAAACCTCGTGCGGTGATTGTTTTTTTGATCTACGCAGTGATGCGTGTGTAAGTTTGCAATTCCGTTTGTTGTATTAATTTGTTTACATCAAAGAAGTTTGAATTGTTACAAAAAGACTTCCGTCAGATCAAGAATAATGGTATGCGACAGCGAATGCACCCGCTTTATGCATGGTTGAAGATGAGTTGCTTAAAAAGAAACCGTTTGTAAAGCTCAGCCTCAACCCCTCTCAATATGCAGAATGAATTTAAATTCGTTTTAATTGAATTAAAAATCACAAAATTGGTAAGTGAATCGGTTCAATTCGGATTTTTATAGTTTAATAATCGTTAAAAAATCCCTTTCCTACGTAAAGTCTACATTTGTGCATAGTTACAACTTTGAAACGTTATATATGTCAAGTTGTTAAAATGTGCACAGTTTCATGATTTCAATCAAAACCTGTATGGACATAAGGTGAATACTTTGTTACTTTAGCGTCACAGACATGAAATTGGTAAGACCAATTGACTTCGGCAAGTGGCTTAAGACAGGAACTCATGGCCTACAGCAAAATCCGCCAACCAAAACTCTCCGATGTGATTGAGCAGCAACTGGAGTTTTTGATCCTCGAAGGCACACTCCGCCCGGGCGAAAAACTCCCACCGGAACGCGAACTGGCGAAACAGTTCGACGTCTCCCGTCCCTCCTTGCGTGAGGCGATTCAACGTCTCGAAGCAAAGGGCTTGTTGCTTCGTCGCCAGGGTGGCGGCACTTTTGTTCAGAGCAGCCTCTGGCAAAGTTTCAGCGATCCGCTGGTGGAGCTGCTCTCCGACCATCCTGAATCACAGTATGACTTGCTCGAAACACGACACGCCCTGGAAGGTATCGCCGCCTATTACGCCGCGCTGCGTAGTACCGATGAAGACAAGGAACGCATCCGTGAACTCCACCACGCCATAGAGCTGGCGCAGCAGTCTGGCGATCTGGACGCGGAATCAAACGCCGTCCTCCAGTATCAGATTGCCGTCACCGAAGCAGCCCACAATGTAGTTCTGCTTCATCTGCTAAGGTGTATGGAGCCGATGTTGGCTCAGAATGTCCGTCAGAACTTCGAATTGCTCTATTCGCGTCGCGAGATGCTGCCGCTGGTGAGTAGTCACCGCACTCGCATATTCGAAGCGATTATGGCCGGTAAGCCGGAAGAAGCGCGCGAAGCATCGCATCGCCATCTGGCCTTTATCGAAGAAATTTTGCTCGACAGAAGCCGTGAAGAGAGCCGCCGTGAGCGTTCTCTGCGTCGTCTGGAACAACGAAAGAATTAGTGATTTTTCTGGTAAAAATTATCCAGAAGATGTTGTAAATCAAGCGCATATAAAAGCGCGGCAACTAAACGTAGAACCTGTCTTATTGAGCTTTCCTGCGAGAGTTCAATGGGACAGGTTCCAGAAAACTCAACGTTATTAGATAGATAAGGAATAACCCATGTCAGAACGTTTCCCAAATGACGTGGATCCGATCGAAACTCGCGACTGGCTCCAGGCGATCGAATCGGTCATCCGTGAAGAAGGTGTTGAGCGTGCTCAGTATCTGATCGACCAACTGCTTGCTGAAGCCCGCAAAGGCGGTGTCAACGTAGCCGCAGGCACCGGTATCAGCAACTACATCAACACCATCCCCGTTGAAGAACAACCGGAGTATCCGGGTAATCTGGAACTGGAACGCCGTATTCGTTCAGCTATCCGCTGGAACGCCATCATGACGGTTCTGCGTGCGTCGAAAAAAGACCTCGAACTGGGCGGCCACATGGCGTCCTTCCAGTCGTCCGCAACCATTTATGATGTGTGCTTTAACCACTTCTTCCGTGCGCGCAACGAGCAGGATGGCGGCGACCTGGTTTACTTCCAGGGCCACATCTCCCCGGGCGTTTACGCACGTGCTTTCCTGGAAGGTCGTCTGACTCAAGAGCAGCTGGATAACTTCCGTCAGGAAGTTCACGGCAATGGCCTCTCTTCCTATCCGCACCCGAAACTGATGCCGGAATTCTGGCAGTTCCCGACCGTATCTATGGGTCTGGGTCCGATTGGTGCTATTTACCAGGCTAAATTCCTGAAATATCTGGAACACCGTGGCCTGAAAGATACTTCTAAACAGACCGTTTACGCCTTCCTCGGCGACGGCGAGATGGACGAACCAGAATCCAAAGGTGCGATCACCATCGCTACCCGTGAAAAACTGGATAACCTGGTCTTCGTTATCAACTGTAACCTGCAGCGTCTTGACGGCCCGGTCACCGGTAACGGCAAGATCATCAACGAACTGGAAGGCATCTTCGAAGGTGCAGGCTGGAACGTGATCAAAGTGATGTGGGGTAGCCGTTGGGATGAGCTGCTGCGTAAAGATACCAGCGGTAAACTGATCCAGCTGATGAACGAAACTGTTGACGGCGACTACCAGACCTTCAAATCGAAAGATGGTGCGTACGTTCGTGAACACTTCTTCGGTAAATATCCGGAAACCGCAGCTCTGGTTGCAGACTGGACTGATGAGCAGATCTGGGCGCTGAACCGTGGTGGTCACGATCCGAAGAAAATCTACGCTGCATTCAAGAAAGCGCAGGAAACCAAAGGCAAAGCGACAGTAATCCTTGCTCATACCATTAAAGGTTACGGCATGGGCGACGCAGCTGAAGGTAAAAACATCGCGCACCAGGTTAAGAAAATGAACATGGACGGCGTGCGTCATATCCGCGACCGTTTCAATGTGCCGGTGTCTGATGCTGATATCGAAAAACTGCCGTACATCACCTTCCCGGAAGGTTCTGAAGAGCATACCTATCTGCACGCTCAGCGTCAGAAATTGCACGGTTATCTGCCAAGCCGCCAGCCGAACTTCACCGAGAAGCTGGAGCTGCCGAGCCTGCAAGACTTCGGCGCGCTGCTGGAAGAGCAGAGCAAAGAGATCTCTACCACTATCGCTTTCGTTCGTGCCCTGAACGTGATGCTGAAGAACAAGTCGATCAAAGATCGTCTGGTGCCGATCATCGCCGACGAAGCGCGTACTTTCGGTATGGAAGGTCTGTTCCGTCAGATTGGTATTTACAGCCCGAACGGTCAGCAGTACACCCCGCAGGACCGCGAGCAGGTTGCTTACTATAAAGAAGACGAGAAAGGTCAGATTCTGCAAGAAGGGATCAACGAGCTGGGCGCAGGTTGCTCCTGGCTGGCAGCGGCGACCTCTTACAGCACCAACAATCTGCCGATGATTCCGTTCTACATCTATTACTCGATGTTCGGCTTCCAGCGTATCGGCGATCTGTGCTGGGCTGCTGGCGACCAGCAGGCACGTGGCTTCCTGATCGGCGGTACTTCCGGTCGTACCACCCTGAACGGCGAAGGTCTGCAGCACGAAGATGGTCACAGCCACATTCAGTCGCTGACTATCCCGAACTGTATTTCTTACGACCCGGCTTACGCTTACGAAGTTGCTGTCATCATGCATGATGGTCTGGAGCGTATGTACGGTGAGAAACAAGAGAACGTTTACTACTACATCACTACGCTGAACGAAAACTACCACATGCCGGCAATGCCGGAAGGTGCTGAGGAAGGTATCCGTAAAGGTATCTACAAACTCGAAACCATTGAAGGTAGCAAAGGTAAAGTTCAGCTGCTCGGCTCCGGTTCTATCCTGCGTCACGTCCGTGAAGCGGCAGAGATCCTGGCGAAAGATTACGGCGTAGGTTCTGACGTATATAGCGTGACATCCTTCACCGAACTGGCGCGTGATGGTCAGGATTGTGAGCGCTGGAACATGCTGCACCCGCTGGAAACTCCGCGCGTTCCGTATATCGCTCAGGTGATGAACGACGCTCCGGCAGTGGCATCTACCGACTATATGAAACTGTTCGCTGAGCAAGTCCGTACTTACGTACCGGCTGACGACTACCGCGTACTGGGTACTGATGGCTTCGGTCGTTCCGACAGCCGTGAGAACCTGCGTCACCACTTCGAAGTTGATGCTTCTTATGTCGTGGTTGCGGCGCTGGGCGAACTGGCTAAACGTGGCGAAATCGATAAGAAAGTGGTTGCTGACGCAATCGCCAAATTCAACATCGATGCAGAAAAAGTTAACCCGCGTCTGGCGTAAGAGGTAAAAGAATAATGGCTATCGAAATCAAAGTACCGGACATCGGGGCTGATGAAGTTGAAATCACCGAGATCCTGGTCAAAGTGGGCGACAAAGTTGAAGCCGAACAGTCGCTGATCACCGTAGAAGGCGACAAAGCCTCTATGGAAGTACCGTCTCCGCAGGCGGGTATCGTTAAAGAGATCAAAGTCTCTGTTGGCGATAAAACCCAGACCGGCGCACTGATTATGATTTTCGATTCCGCCGACGGTGCAGCTGACGCTGCACCTGCTCAGGCAGAAGAGAAGAAAGAAGCAGCTCCGGCAGCAGCACCCGCGGCTGCGGCGGCAAAAGACGTAAATGTTCCGGATATCGGCAGCGATGAAGTCGAAGTGACCGAAATCCTGGTGAAAGTGGGCGACAAAGTTGAAGCTGAACAGTCGCTGATCACCGTAGAAGGCGACAAGGCTTCTATGGAAGTTCCGGCTCCGTTTGCAGGCACCGTGAAAGAGATCAAAGTGACCGTGGGTGACAAAGTGTCTACCGGCTCGCTGATTATGGTCTTCGAAGTCGCGGGTGAAGCAGGCGCGGCAGCTCCGGCGGCTAAACAGGAAGCGGCTCCGGCAGCGGCCCCTGCACCAGCGGCTGGCGTGAAAGAAGTTAACGTTCCGGATATCGGCGGTGACGAAGTTGAAGTGACCGAAGTGATGGTGAAAGTGGGCGACAAAGTTGCCGCTGAACAGTCACTGATCACCGTAGAAGGCGATAAAGCTTCTATGGAAGTTCCGGCTCCGTTTGCAGGCGTCGTGAAGGAACTGAAAGTCAACGTTGGCGACAAAGTGAAAACTGGCTCGCTGATTATGATCTTCGAAGTTGAAGGCGCAGCACCTGCGGCAGCTCCTGCGAAACAGGAAGCGGCAGCGCCGGCTCCGGCAGCAAAAGCTGAAACTCCGGCAGCAGCACCGGCTGCGAAAGCAGAAGGCAAATCTGAGTTTGCTGAAAACGACGCTTACGTTCACGCGACTCCGCTGATCCGCCGTCTGGCACGCGAATTTGGCGTTAACCTGGCGAAAGTGAAGGGCACTGGCCGTAAAGGTCGTATCCTGCGCGAAGACGTTCAGGCTTACGTGAAAGAAGCGATCAAACGTGCAGAAGCGGCTCCGGCGGCAACTGGCGGCGGTATCCCTGGCATGCTGCCGTGGCCGAAGGTGGACTTCAGCAAGTTTGGTGAAATCGAAGAAGTGGAACTGGGCCGCATCCAGAAAATCTCTGGTGCGAACCTGAGCCGTAACTGGGTGATGATCCCGCATGTTACTCACTTCGACAAAACCGATATCACTGAGCTGGAAGCGTTCCGTAAACAGCAGAACGAAGAAGCAGCGAAACGTAAGCTGGATGTGAAGATAACCCCAGTTGTCTTCATCATGAAAGCCGTTGCTGCGGCACTTGAGCAGATGCCTCGCTTCAACAGTTCTCTGTCGGAAGACGGTCAGCGTCTGACCCTGAAGAAATACATCAACATCGGTGTGGCGGTGGATACCCCGAACGGCCTGGTTGTTCCGGTATTCAAAGACGTCAACAAGAAAGGCATCATCGAGCTGTCTCGCGAGCTGATGACTATTTCTAAGAAAGCGCGTGACGGTAAGCTGACTGCGGGCGAAATGCAGGGCGGTTGCTTCACCATCTCCAGCATCGGCGGCCTGGGTACTACCCACTTCGCGCCGATTGTGAACGCGCCGGAAGTGGCTATCCTAGGCGTTTCCAAGTCCGCGATGGAGCCGGTGTGGAATGGTAAAGAGTTCGTGCCGCGTCTGATGCTGCCGATTTCTCTCTCCTTCGACCACCGCGTGATCGACGGTGCTGATGGTGCCCGTTTCATTACCATCATTAACAACACGCTGTCTGACATTCGCCGTCTGGTGATGTAAGTAAAAGAGCCGGCCCAACGGCCGGCTTTTTTCTGGTAATCTCATGAATGTATTGAGGTTATTAGCGAATAGACAAATCGGTTGCCGTTTGTTGTTTAAAAATTGTTAACAATTTTGTAAAATACCGACGGATAGAACGACCCGGTGGTGGTTAGGGTATTACTTCACATACCCTATGGATTTCTGGGTGCAGCAAGGTAGCAAGCGCCAGAATCCCCAGGAGCTTACATAAGTAAGTGACTGGGGTGAGGGCGTGAAGCTAACGCCGCTGCGGCCTGAAAGACGACGGGTATGACCGCCGGAGATAAATATATAGAGGTCATGATGAGTACTGAAATCAAAACTCAGGTCGTGGTACTTGGGGCAGGCCCCGCAGGTTACTCCGCTGCCTTCCGTTGCGCTGATTTAGGTCTGGAAACCGTAATCGTAGAACGCTACAACACCCTCGGCGGTGTTTGCCTGAACGTCGGCTGTATCCCTTCTAAAGCACTGCTGCACGTAGCAAAAGTTATCGAAGAAGCCAAAGCGCTGGCTGAACACGGTATCGTCTTCGGCGAACCGAAAACCGATATCGACAAGATTCGTACCTGGAAAGAGAAAGTGATCAATCAGCTGACCGGTGGTCTGGCTGGTATGGCGAAAGGCCGCAAAGTCAAAGTGGTCAACGGTCTGGGTAAATTCACCGGGGCTAACACCCTGGAAGTGGAAGGTGAGAACGGCAAAACCGTGATCAACTTCGACAACGCGATCATTGCAGCGGGTTCTCGCCCGATCCAACTGCCGTTTATTCCGCATGAAGATCCGCGTATTTGGGACTCCACAGATGCGCTGGAACTGAAAGAAGTACCAGAACGCCTGCTGGTAATGGGTGGTGGTATCATCGGTCTGGAAATGGGGACCGTATACCACGCGCTGGGTTCACAGATTGACGTGGTTGAAATGTTCGATCAGGTTATCCCGGCAGCTGACAAAGACATCGTTAAAGTCTTCACCAAGCGTATTAGCAAGAAATTCAACCTGATGCTGGAAACCAAAGTTACCGCCGTTGAAGCGAAAGAAGACGGTATCTATGTGACGATGGAAGGTAAAAAAGCACCGGCTGAACCGCAGCGTTACGACGCCGTACTGGTAGCGATTGGTCGTGTGCCGAACGGTAAAAACCTCGACGCAGGCAAAGCAGGCGTGGAAGTGGACGACCGTGGTTTCATCCGCGTTGATAAACAGCTGCGTACCAACGTACCGCACATCTTTGCTATCGGCGATATCGTCGGTCAGCCGATGCTGGCACACAAAGGTGTTCACGAAGGTCACGTTGCCGCTGAAGTTATTGCCGGTAAGAAACACTACTTCGATCCGAAAGTTATCCCGTCTATCGCCTATACCGAACCAGAAGTTGCATGGGTGGGTCTGACTGAGAAAGAAGCGAAAGAGAAAGGCATCAGCTACGAAACCGCCACCTTCCCGTGGGCTGCTTCTGGTCGAGCTATCGCTTCTGACTGCGCAGATGGTATGACCAAGCTGATTTTCGACAAAGAATCTCACCGTGTGATCGGTGGTGCGATTGTCGGTACTAACGGCGGCGAGCTGCTGGGTGAAATCGGTCTGGCAATCGAAATGGGTTGTGATGCCGAAGACATCGCACTGACCATCCACGCGCACCCGACTCTGCACGAGTCTGTGGGCCTGGCGGCAGAAGTGTTCGAAGGTAGCATCACCGACCTGCCGAACCCGAAAGCGAAGAAGAAGTAATTTTTCGTTTGCCGGAACATCCGGCAATTAAAAAAGCGGCTAACCACGCCGCTTTTTTACGTCTGCAATTTACCTTTCCAGTCTTCTTGCTCCACGCTCAGACAGCCGTTCGCGTACTGCTGACCGTTGCTCGTTATTCAGCCTGGCAGTATGGTTACTGTCGTTTAGACGTTGTGGGCGGCTCTCCTGAACTTTCTCCCGAAAAACCTGACGTTGTTCAGGTGATGCTGATTGAACACGCTGGCGGGCGTTATCACGTTGCTGTTGGTTCTGTGGGCGCTGCTGTACTTTTTCCTTAAATACCTGGCGCTGCTCAGGCGAGGCAGACTGAATACGCTCACGCGCTGCCTCTCTTCGCTGCTGGTTCTGTGGGTTAGTCTGCATTCTCTCGCGGACTGCCTGGCGCTGCTCAGGAGAGGCCGACTGATAACGCTGACGAGCGGCGTCCTTTTGTTGCTGGGTCAGTGGTTGGCGACGGCTGAAGTCGCGGAAGTCGTCATAGCTCCCATAGTGTTCAGCTTCATTAAACCGCTGTGCCGCTGCCTGACGTTGGGTATCTCGCGTAATGACGGGTGTGGCGTGTGTTCGTTGCTGAAACTGACTTGCTGCCGCCTGACGCTGGCTGTCGCGTGTTGGAGCAGGTAACTGCGTGGCGCTCATGCCGCCGTTGACATCGGTTTGGTGAAACCGCTTTGCCATATCCTGATCATGATAGGGCACACCATTACGGTAGTTTGGATTGTGCCGCCATGCCATATTCTTATCAGTAAGATGCTCACCGGTGATACGGTTGAAATTGTTGACGTTGATATTGATGTTGTCGCCGTTGTGTTGCCAGCCATTACCGTCACGATGACCGCCATCGTGGTGGTGATAATCATCATCGTCATGATGATGGTCATGATCGTCGTCATCCCAGTCGATGCTGCTGAATAGTGCGTATGTAGTAGCAACGCCCATGCTATAGCCGAATCCGCGCACAAAGCTGTCAACAAACGGTTCTCCGGCTGGTGGTGGCAGATAAACCGGCGGATACGCAGTATTGGCCCAGTTCCCGTAAACCACGGTTGGGTTGTAGTTGGGAATATAGACCACATCAGGGTTGGCGGGCTCAATGGAAATGACGGTTGTTGCAGGCTCTGTAATGACAGGGTTGGCAGTTGTAACGGTATTGGATGGTATGACGGGAGCCGTGACTGTCTGTTTTACCGGTATAGCTTTCTTCGTTGTGGTAATAACTTTCTGTTCGGTTGATGACTTCAGCGAGCCGGTTTGTTGCGCCAGTTGCCGCAACCGCTGTACCGAGTCCATCACGTCCTGCGGCTGCGCCAGAAAAGCATCGCCCAGGTTTTGCACCCATTGCGGGTTTTCGCCCATTAACGCCATCAATTGCGGAAAAGCCACCAGCGATTTGACGCTGGCGTCCCACGGCTGGTCAGATACCGCCTGAATAGCAGCATCGCCTTGTTTAAGTGGATTATCGTGCGACCATTGCACTGCTTGCGCAACGTTTGCCGGATAGGTTGATGCCATTAACACTTGTGAAAGCAAAGAGTCGGGGTACAGCGCGACAGGTGCAACCCATTGATCTATTTGCGCAGTGCTGAATGCGGTTTTAACGACGGCGGGCGTTACGGGCGGTGCGGAAACCGTTGCAGGAAGCGTAACTGCGGTGATGTCAGGCGCAGCCAGTTGTGTCGATTGCGCTTCCACAGGCGCTTCCACTGTGCGGCTTTTTATATATAGCCCTGCAGAGGCGGCACAAAGCCCGGCACTGCAAATTAGCGCCAGCACATGGGGTTTAAACGGCAAAGTCATTTTCATAATTCGGATCTCAAGGAAATCGCAATGGTCGGCGAACTGCCACCCGCAGGTGCTGTGAATCCGAGTATAAAGAGGCGGTAGTTTAAATTTTGACTAATCTTGGGATTCGTTGAGAAAGGTGATTATCACCATGCGAATTAACGAAGTTTTTACGGAGGGAAACAATCTCTAGACCATCCTTAACGATTCAGCCACTTTTTTATGTTGCTTTTTTGTAAACAGATTAACACATCGTCAAAATCCTGCTATTCTGCCCGTTGCGGTACTGGGCATTTACCCTACAAACTGCTGTCTCACAGGAGCGTGAAGAGAATCGCCTGCCGCACTATGACAATGAGAGCGAGGAGAACCGTCGTGCTAGAAGAATACCGTAAGCACGTAGCTGAGCGTGCCGCTGAGGGGATTGCGCCCAAACCCCTGGATGCAAACCAAATGGCCGCACTTGTAGAGCTGCTGAAAAACCCGCCCGCGGGCGAAGAAGAATTCCTGTTAGATCTGTTAACCAACCGTGTTCCCCCTGGCGTCGATGAAGCCGCCTATGTCAAAGCAGGCTTCCTGGCTGCTGTCGCCAAAGGCGAAGCTAAATCCCCACTGCTGACTCCGGAAAAAGCCATCGAACTGCTGGGCACCATGCAGGGTGGTTATAATATTCATCCGCTGATCGACGCGCTGGATGATGCCAAACTGGCACCGATCGCTGCCAAAGCACTTTCTCACACGCTGCTGATGTTCGATAACTTCTATGACGTAGAAGAGAAAGCGAAAGCAGGTAACGAATATGCGAAGCAGGTAATGCAGTCCTGGGCGGATGCCGAATGGTTCCTGAATCGCCCGGCGCTGGCTGAAAAACTGACCGTTACCGTCTTCAAAGTAACTGGCGAAACCAACACCGATGACCTTTCTCCGGCACCGGATGCGTGGTCGCGCCCGGATATCCCACTGCACGCGCTGGCGATGCTGAAAAACGCGCGTGAAGGCATCGAGCCAGATCAGCCGGGTGTTGTTGGTCCGATCAAGCAAATCGAAGCTCTGCAACAGAAAGGTTTCCCGCTGGCCTATGTGGGTGACGTTGTGGGTACCGGTTCCTCGCGTAAATCTGCGACTAACTCCGTGCTGTGGTTTATGGGTGAAGATATTCCTCATGTACCGAACAAACGCGGCGGTGGTTTGTGCCTCGGTGGTAAAATTGCACCAATCTTCTTTAACACGATGGAAGACGCGGGTGCATTGCCAATCGAAGTCGACGTCTCTAACCTGAACATGGGCGACGTGATTGACGTTTACCCGTACAAAGGTGAAGTGCGTAACCACGAAACCGGCGAACTGCTGGCAACCTTCGAACTGAAAACCGACGTGCTGATTGATGAAGTGCGTGCTGGCGGTCGTATTCCGCTGATTATCGGGCGTGGCCTGACCACCAAAGCGCGTGAAGCACTCGGCCTGCCACACAGCGATGTGTTCCGTCAGGCGAAAGATGTCGCTGAGAGCGATCGCGGCTTCTCGCTGGCGCAGAAAATGGTCGGTCGTGCCTGCGGCGTGAAAGGCATTCGTCCGGGTGCGTACTGCGAACCGAAAATGACCTCTGTCGGTTCTCAGGACACCACCGGCCCGATGACCCGTGATGAACTGAAAGACCTGGCGTGCCTGGGCTTCTCGGCTGATCTGGTGATGCAGTCTTTCTGCCACACCGCGGCGTATCCGAAACCAGTTGACGTGAACACGCACCACACGCTGCCGGACTTTATCATGAACCGTGGCGGTGTGTCGCTGCGTCCGGGTGATGGCGTAATCCACTCCTGGCTGAACCGTATGCTGCTGCCGGATACCGTCGGTACTGGCGGTGACTCCCATACCCGTTTCCCGATCGGTATCTCTTTCCCGGCGGGCTCTGGTCTGGTGGCATTTGCAGCTGCAACAGGCGTAATGCCGCTGGATATGCCGGAATCCGTTCTGGTTCGCTTCAAAGGCAAAATGCAGCCGGGCATCACCCTGCGCGATCTGGTACACGCCATTCCGCTGTATGCGATCAAACAAGGTCTGCTGACTGTTGAGAAGAAAGGCAAGAAAAACATCTTCTCTGGTCGCATTCTGGAAATTGAAGGTCTGCCGGATCTGAAAGTTGAGCAGGCCTTTGAGCTGACCGATGCGTCCGCCGAGCGTTCTGCTGCCGGTTGTACCATCAAGCTGAACAAAGAGCCGATCATTGAATACCTGAACTCTAACATCGTCCTGCTGAAGTGGATGATCGCGGAAGGTTACGGCGATCGTCGTACCCTGGAACGCCGTATTCAGGGCATGGAAAAATGGCTGGCGAATCCTGAGCTGCTGGAAGCCGATGCTGATGCAGAATACGCAGCAGTAATCGACATCGATCTGGCTGATATCAAAGAGCCAATCCTCTGTGCACCGAACGACCCGGACGACGCACGTCCGCTGTCTGCGGTACAGGGCGAGAAGATCGACGAAGTGTTTATCGGTTCTTGCATGACCAACATCGGTCACTTCCGTGCCGCCGGTAAACTGCTGGATGCGCATAAAGGTCAGCTGCCGACCCGTCTGTGGGTGGCTCCGCCAACGCGTATGGACGCCGCGCAGTTGACCGAAGAAGGCTACTACAGCGTCTTCGGTAAGAGTGGTGCGCGTATCGAGATCCCTGGCTGTTCCCTGTGTATGGGTAACCAGGCGCGTGTAGCAGACGGTGCGACGGTGGTTTCCACCTCTACCCGTAACTTCCCGAACCGTCTGGGGACTGGCGCGAACGTCTTCCTGGCTTCTGCGGAACTGGCTGCTGTTGCGGCGCTGATTGGCAAACTGCCGACGCCGGAAGAGTACCAGACCTACGTGGCGCAGGTAGATAAAACAGCCGTTGATACTTACCGTTATCTGAACTTCAACCAGCTTTCTCAGTACACCGAAAAAGCAGATGGGGTGATTTTCCAGACTGCGGTTTAATAAGTAAGCGCACCCGCTGCGCATAAACGAGACAATGCCCGGTGAATGAGATTCCCGGGCATTTTTTATTTCTAAACCATCGCCGTTCCGCTGTTTTTCTCCGATAAGGCTGCGATAATTAAATCAATGGCGCAATGCGATTTCGGCGCATTGCCGGGAGCAGAGGAACACACTATGGATTATGAATTTCTGCGCGATGTAACCGGAGTGGTAAAGGTGCGCATGTCCATGGGGCATGAGGTGGTCGGGCACTGGTTTAATGAAGAGGTAAAAGAAAACCTGGCCTTGCTTGATGAAGTGGAAGACGCCGCGCGCACGCTCAAAGGCAGCGAACGTTCCTGGCAGCGGGCAGGGCATGAATACACCCTGTGGATGGACGGTGAAGAGGTAATGGTTCGCGCCAATCAACTGGAATTCGCTGGCGATGAAATGGAAGAGGGAATGAACTACTACGACGAGGAAAGCCTGTCGCTGTGCGGCGTTGAGGACTTCTTGCAGGTAGTGGCGGCTTATCGCGATTTTGTGCAGCAGAAGTAGATAAATCTGGCGGAGCCTGCGAGCTCCGCCAGAGCCGTTAAACAGCTGGCATATTGCGCCCGTAATAAATCTCGCGCATTTCTTTCCACAGCGCAGCGGTAATTTCCTGGCGCTCGCTGTCGGTTAAATCTTCCGGTTTAGTGTGGAACATGTAGTGCTTAAGGTCGAACTCTTTAAGCAACATTTTTGTATGGAAGATATTTTCCTGATAGACGTTCACATCCACCATGTCATACAGCGCCTTCATATCCTCGGACATAAAGTTCTGAATCGAATTAATCTCATGGTCGATAAAGTGCTTCATACCGTTAATGTCGCGGGTAAAACCGCGCACGCGATAATCAATGGTTACGATATCGGACTCAAGCTGGTGGATCAGGTAATTCAGCGCCTTCAGCGGAGAAATCACGCCGCAGGTCGAGACTTCAATATCGGCGCGGAAGGTACATAAACCACCTTCAGGATGGCTTTCCGGGTAGGTATGTACGCAAATATGACTTTTATCGAGATGGGCAACGACCGTTTCTGGCAGTGGGCCGGGGTGTTCTGTTTTGTCGATAAGTTTCGGGTCGACCGGTTCTTCACTCACCAGAATAGTGACGCTGGCACCCTGTGGTTCGTAATCCTGGCGGGCAATGTTAAGAATATTGGCCCCGATAATGGAACAGGTTTCTGACAGGATTTCGGTCAGACGATTGGCATTATAGAGTTCATCGATATAAGCGATATAACCGTCGCGCTCTTCGGCTGTTTTGGCATAGCAGATATCGTAAATACAAAAACTCAGACTTTTGGTCAGATTATTAAAGCCATGCAGTTTCAGTTTTTTCAATTTCTTATCTTCTCCTTAGGACGGCTGTGAGGCCAGTGCGTCTTGCAGATACTGAGGTAAGGCAAAAGCTGCCGTATGGACTGCCGGATTGTAATAACGGCATTTCAGGCCAGAAGCGAGAAAACGCGCCTGAATAATTTCGCTTGAGAGATGGCGTAAGGCGTCGTTATCTGTCGCCCATGCAAAGGTCATGATGCCGCCGTAATAGGTCGGGATTGCCGCCTGATAAAAGCCAACATCGCTGAAGTAATGGCTGAGTTTACGATAGCTGTCGATAGCCTCTTCCTGCTGTAAAAAGCAGACGCCGTTTTGTGCGACGAAGATACCGCCAGGATTCAGGCAACGTTTGCAGCCTTCATAAAATGCTGAGGTGAACAGACTCTCGCCGGGACCGATAGGATCGGTGCAGTCGGAGATAATAACATCAAAGGTCTGGCTGGTTTGATTAACGAAATTGACGCCATCGTCGATTACCAGTTTAAAGCGCGGATCGTCGTAGCTACCGGCGTTATGGTTGGGCAGATACTGACGGCAGAACGATACGACACCCGCATCGATTTCCACCATCGTGATTGACGCAACGTTTTTATGTCGGGTCACTTCACGCAGCATGGCACCGTCGCCGCCGCCGATAATCAGCACATGTTTCGCGTGACCGTGGGCTAATAGCGGAACGTGGGTCATCATCTCATGATAGATAAACTCGTCGCGCTCGGTGGTTTGTACTACGCCATCCAGCGCCATTACGCGACCAAATGCGGCGTTCTCAAAAATGATCAGATCCTGGTGAGCGGTCTTTTCATGATACAGAACGTTATCTACAGCAAAGTACTGCCCAAACTGGTCGTGTAGCGTTTCATGCCACTGTTTTTTTTCGGCCATGGGTTGATACCTCCTTTGTTAACACCCGTAAAAAAAGGGCGCAACATAATAGCTAACATTGACCGCGGATGCACGGTCAATATTTCTACAAAAAGGTATCAGGGATTATTTGACGTAGGCAAGCAGGCTTAAGGAATCGCGAGCCAGGGCTTTGCATTTTTTAGCGACGGGAATGCCGATGCCGCTGAGATCGCGGTAGCTGTCTTCACCGAGGGCTTTCATGTCGAAGGTATCGTAGTTGCTGAGATCCCACTGGTTTTGCTGGGCGAAAAAGACCAGTGCGCGACGAATCTGCCCGTTTGGTAAGTTCTGGTAACCACAATCGTTCTTCAGAAAGACAAAAACTGCCGTTAAATCGGCCATATCTTCGGCTTCAGACTCGCTGAGCGCGTAACTGTTTGCGCAGACGGCCATCAAGCTGCCGAATAACACTGTTCTGAAAAACGTCTTCATTGCTTCTACCAGGGGCTTAAAGAAGATAAACGTTAGCACACTGCGAGCGAGGCGACGACCATTATTGTTGATTAAATTGTGTCTGCGGCTTGACCTTCCCGTAAGGGGAAGGACTATGCTCAACGTTTGATTTTGTTTCGCCTGCTTAAGAATAAGGAAATAACTATGCAACGTCGTGATTTCTTGAAATATTCCATTGCGCTGGGCGTAGCTTCAGCCTTGCCGCTGTGGAGCCGCGCAGTATTTGCGGCGGAACGCCCAACGTTACCGATCCCTGATTTGCTCACGACCGATGCCCGTAATCGCATTCAGTTAACTATTGGCGCAGGTCAGTCCACCTTTGGCGAGAAAACTGCAACTACCTGGGGCTATAACGGCAATCTGCTGGGGCCGGCGGTGAAATTACAGCGCGGCAAAGCGGTAACGGTTGATATCTATAACCAACTGACGGAAGAAACGACGTTGCACTGGCACGGGCTGGAAGTACCGGGTGAAGTCGACGGCGGCCCGCAGGGAATTATTCCGCCAGGTGGCAAGCGTACGGTGACGTTGAACGTTGATCAACCTGCCGCTACCTGCTGGTTCCATCCGCATCAACATGGCAAAACCGGGCGACAGGTGGCGATGGGGCTGGCGGGGCTGGTAGTGATTGAAGATGACGAGATTCTAAAATTAATGCTGCCAAAACAGTGGGGTATCGATGATGTCCCGGTGATCGTGCAGGATAAAAAATTTAACGCTGACGGGCAGATTGATTATCAACTGGATGTGATGACCGCTGCCGTGGGTTGGTTTGGCGATACGCTGCTGACCAATGGTGCTATCTACCCGCAACACGCCGCCCCGCGCGGCTGGCTGCGCCTGCGTTTGCTCAATGGCTGTAACGCCCGCTCGCTCAATTTCGCTACCAGTGACAATCGCCCGCTGTATGTGATTGCCAGCGACGGTGGTCTGCTACCTGAACCAGTGAAGGTGAGCGAGCTGCCGGTGCTGATGGGCGAGCGTTTCGAAGTGCTGGTGGAGGTTAACGACAACAAACCCTTTGATCTGGTGACGCTACCGGTCAGCCAGATGGGAATGGCAATTGCACCGTTTGACAAGCCGCATCCGGTAATGCGGATCCAGCCGATTTCCATTAGTGCTTCAGGTGCCTTACCTGACGCGTTAAGTAGCCTGCCAGCATTACCTTCGCTGGAAGGGCTGACGGTACGCAAGCTGCAACTCTCTATGGACCCGATGCTCGATATGATGGGGATGCAGATGCTGATGGAGAAATATGGCGATCAGGCGATGGCCGGGATGGATCACAGCCAGATGATGGGCCATATGGGGCACGGCAATATGAATCATATGAACCACGGCGGGAAGTTCGATTTCCACCATGCCAATAAAATCAACGGTCAGGCGTTTGATATGAATAAGCCGATGTTTGCGGCAGCAAAAGGGCAGTACGAGCGTTGGGTTATCTCTGGCGTGGGCGACATGATGCTGCATCCGTTCCATATCCACGGTACGCAGTTCCGTATCTTGTCAGAAAATGGCAAACCGCCAGCGACGCATCGCGCAGGCTGGAAAGATACTGTTAAGGTAGAAGGTAATGTCAGCGAAGTCCTGGTGAAGTTTAATCACGACGCACCGAAAGAACATGCATATATGGCGCACTGCCATCTGCTGGAGCATGAAGATACGGGGATGATGTTAGGGTTTACGGTATAAAAAGACCGTATTCGGAAATATGCCCGGATCTCTCCGGGCATTATTCTGCTGACAAACGCAAAACTGCCTGATGCGCTACGCTTATCAGGCCTACGTGAACTCTGCAATTTATTGAATTTGCGAGTTTTAGTAGGCCGGATAAGGCGTTTTCGCCGCATCCGGCATGAACAAAGCGCACTTTGTCAGCAATATGAGTCAATCTTAATTCACATCATCCGGCAACGCATAAGCCACAATATAGTCGCCCATCTTCGTACCAAATGAACCGTGACCGCCTGCGGAGATCACCACATACTGCTTGCCATTCACTTCATAGGTCATCGGTGTTGCCTGACCACCCGCCGGTAAACGGCCCTGCCACAGTTTTTCACCGTTGCTCATGTTGTAAGCGCGCAGGTAGTTATCTGCCGTAGCGGCAATAAACAGCACGTTACCCGCCGTGGAGATTGGCCCGCCCAGCATCGGCATACCCATATTGAACGGCACCGGAATGGGCATCGGGAACGGCATGCTGTCCTGCGGCGTACCAATGCGTTTCTTCCACACCACTTCGTTGGTTTTCAGATCCAACGCCGAGATATAGCCCCATGCTGGCTGTTTACACGGCAGACCAAACGGCGAAAGGAACGGGTTGAGCGTAACGCCATACGGTACGCCGTACTGTGGCTGAATGCCGGATTCCGTACCGGTGCCTTTGGCATCTTTCGGCTGTTCCATCGGGTTGCCAGGACCGCGTGGGATCAGTTTCGAAACGAACGGCAGCGCCATTGGGTTGGCAATTGCCACTTCACGATTCGGATCAACGGAAATTCCGCCCCATTCGAACATCCCCAGATTACCCGGGAAGACCAGCGTACCCTGTTCAGATGGCGGGGTGAAAATACCTTCATAACGCATCTGGTGGAACATTACGCGGCACACCAGTTGGTCAAACATGGTGGCGCCCCACATATCCGCACCGCTTAAATCTTTCGTCGGGCGGAAGCTCAGTTCAGAAAACGGTTGAGTAGGTGTAACGTAATCACCTTTCGCTGCGCCTTGCGGCACCGGTTTTTCCGGGGCCGGAACCACCAGTTCACCATTGCGGCGATCAAGCACAAAAATGTTGCCGGTTTTCGCTGGAGCGTAAATAACCGGAACTTTTTGACCATTAACGGTGATATCTGCCAGCGTTGGCTGTGCCGGAAGATCCATATCCCACAGGTCGTGGTGAACGGTCTGATAGCTCCACGCCAGTTTCCCGGTAGTGGCATTCAGCGCCAGAATTGAGCTGGCATAACGTTCCTGTTCTGGGGTGCGGTTACCGCCCCAGATATCTGGCGTGGTAACGCCCATCGGCAGATACACCAGATCCAGCTTCGCGTCATAGGCCGCAGGTGCCCACGAGTTTGGCGAGTTAAAGGTAAAGGTGTGTTCGTCAGACGGGATCGCGTTCGGATCTTTCGCGCCTGGATCAAAGGCCCACAACAGCTCCCCGGTAATGACATCAAAACCACGGATCACGCCAGACGTTTCGCGGGTTGAGAAGTTATCAGTGACGGAACCCGCCATCACGATGGTTTTATCAGTGATAATCGGTGGTGAAGTCGGCTCATACAGACCCGGTTTGGTGTCCGGCATATTGCTTTGCAGATTGAGCACGCCTTTATTGGCAAAGGTTTCGCACAGCTTGCCGTTTTCAGCGTTAATCGCAATCAGGCGGCCATCATTGACCGGGAGAATGATACGACGCGGGCAATCCGCCATCACTTCCGGCGAAGCAGTTTCTGCTTTGGCTTCATGATAAGAGACACCACGGCAGGTTACATGCTGGAAAGACTCGTTGGTTTTCAGCTCAGGATCGTAATGCCATTTCTCTTTGCCGCTGGCGGCATCGAGCGCAAACAAACGCTGGTGAGCGGTACACAGGTAAAGCGTGTCGCCTACTTTAATCGGCGTCACTTCATTGGTGATTTCGCCCGGATCGTTCGGCTGCTTCACATCGCCAGTACGGAACACCCAGGCTTCTTTCAGCTTGTGGACGTTATCAGCGTTAATTTGTTTCAGAGGTGAAAAGCGTTGACCTTCCTGATTGCGACCATAGGCAGGCCAGTCCTGATCGGCAACGGGGGAGATAGCTTCGGCAGGTGTGGCATCGGCGCTTAAGGTGCCGTTGATTTCCTGCGGATCGTTAAATCCGGCCCAGGTCAGAATGCCACCGCTAATCAGCAGTGCCACCACCAGTGCGGCAACTGCGCCGCTGGTAGGAATGACCAGGCGACGCCAGACAAACGGCAGGATCAGCCAGATACCAAAGAAGACCAGAATGTCGCTGCGCGGAGTCAGCGCCCAGAAGTCGAAACCCACTTCCCAGACGCCCCAAATCATGGTGCCGAGCAGCAGGGCGGCGTATAGCCAAAGCGCAGCGCGTTTACTGCGCCACAGCATCCAGGCGACGCCGAGCATCACAAGGCCAGCGATAGGGTAGTACCAGGAGCCGCCAATCGCGACCAGCCAGCCTCCGCCAATGAGTAGATACAGCCCGCAAAGCGCTGCAAAAAGGGCTGTTAGCGTGACGAGTAATCGTCGCGAGCCGGTATTGTTAATTGCCATAAAGAGACACCATTTCAATTCATTAATATTTTAGTAGCAATTAATTATAGGTTTTAACATGTGTGATCGTCATCACAATTCGAGCTTTATTAACAGATTCCGCGAATGAATAGTTTTACTGGTATACTGCGTGTCTTGCGCTTTGTTGCGGTGCCAAAACCTGCCCGTGCGAAGTGATTTGTTTTTAAATCATATGGTTAGAGATATGAAACATACTGTAGAAGTAATGATCCCCGAAGCGGAGATTAAAGCGCGTATCGCCGAACTGGGTCGTCAGATTACTGAGCGTTACAAAGACAGCGGCAGCGATATGGTGCTGGTAGGCCTGCTGCGTGGCTCATTTATGTTTATGGCGGACCTGTGCCGTGAAGTTCAGGTATCTCATGAAGTCGATTTTATGACCGCCTCCAGCTACGGTAGCGGCATGTCCACCACCCGCGATGTGAAAATCCTCAAAGATCTGGATGAAGATATCCGTGGTAAGGACGTGCTGATTGTTGAAGATATCATCGACTCGGGTAATACACTGTCGAAAGTGCGTGAAATCTTAAGCCTGCGCGAACCGAAGTCGCTGGCGATTTGTACGCTGCTGGATAAACCGTCCCGTCGTGAAGTGAATGTCCCGGTAGAATTTATCGGTTTCTCGATCCCGGATGAGTTTGTGGTGGGCTACGGCATTGATTACGCTCAGCGTTACCGCCATCTGCCGTACATCGGCAAAGTAGTGCTGCTGGACGAGTAAGTGCGGATGTGCCGGATGTGTTGCATCCGGCATGGTGTTTTTATTTGTGGTTGGCGTGTTTCAGCTTGAGATTGGAAATCCCGTGACGGTAACGTTGTTCAAGGGTTTCGCGGTTGGTGGCGGTAACATCCAGATCACGCAGCAAACCGTCGTGAATGCCGTAGGCCCAGCCGTGAATGGTGACTTTCTGCCCGCGTTTCCACGCTGATTGCATAATGGTGGAGTGGCCCAGGTTATATACCTGCTCCATGACGTTCAGTTCGCACAAGGTATCCAGACGGCGCTCTTGCGGCATTTCGCCAAGCAATGAGCTATGTTTGAACCAGATATCGCGAATGTGTAGCAGCCAGTTGTTGATAAGCCCCAGTTCCGGGTTTTCAACTGCGGCCTGTACGCCGCCGCAACCGTAGTGGCCACAGATAATAATGTGTTCAACTTCGAGAACATCCACTGCATACTGAACCACGGAAAGGCAGTTCAGGTCGGTGTGAATGACCAGGTTAGCAACATTACGGTGAACAAAGAGTTCGCCCGGCTCAAGACCGGTTAAACGTTCTGCAGGAACGCGACTGTCGGAACATCCAATCCATAGAAAGCGCGGTTTTTGCGCTTGCGCCAGTTTCTCAAAAAACCCGGGATCCTCTTCCACCAGCATTTTTGACCATAGTGCATTGTTGCTGATGAGTGTATCTATGTCTTTCATGGAGGTTAACGACCTGTAACCAAATAATTACGTTTGGCTAATATAGGGCAACTCCGGGACGATTTAAACCACAGATAAAGTGTAAGAACGTAAGGTAAGTAAAAATTTATGACCATTGCACTGGAACTTCAACAGCTTAAAAAAACCTATCCAGGCGGCGTTCAGGCGCTTCGTGGAATCGATTTGCAGGTCGAAGCGGGTGATTTTTATGCGCTTCTCGGGCCGAACGGGGCCGGGAAATCAACCACTATCGGTATTATCAGCTCTCTGGTAAATAAAACCTCCGGGCGGGTCAGCGTATTTGGTTACGATCTCGAGAAGGATGTCGTGAACGCTAAACGTCAGTTGGGACTGGTGCCGCAGGAATTTAACTTCAACCCGTTTGAAACCGTGCAACAAATTGTGGTGAACCAGGCGGGGTACTACGGTGTAGAGCGCAAAGAAGCGTACATCCGCAGCGAAAAGTATCTTAAACAGCTCGATTTATGGGGAAAGCGTAACGAACGTGCGCGTATGTTATCGGGTGGGATGAAGCGCCGTTTAATGATTGCTCGTGCGTTAATGCATGAACCTAAACTGCTGATTCTTGACGAACCGACCGCAGGCGTGGATATCGAACTTCGCCGCTCAATGTGGGGATTTTTGAAGGATTTAAACGACAAAGGCACCACCATCATTCTTACCACGCACTACCTGGAAGAAGCAGAAATGCTGTGCCGCAATATCGGCATTATTCAACATGGTGAGCTGGTGGAAAATACCTCGATGAAGGCGCTGCTGGCGAAGCTGAAATCGGAAACTTTTATTCTCGATCTCGCGCCGAAAAGCCCATTACCGAAGCTCGATGGCTATCAGTATCGACTGGTCGATACCGCTACGCTGGAAGTTGAAGTGCTGCGTGAGCAGGGGATTAACAGCGTGTTCACGCAGTTAAGTGAGCAGGGTATTCAGGTATTAAGTATGCGTAACAAAGCTAACCGTCTGGAAGAGCTGTTTGTTTCACTGGTTAATGAAAAACAAGGAGATCGCGCATGATGCATCTTTACTGGGTGGCACTAAAAAGCATCTGGGCGAAAGAGATCCATCGCTTTATGCGTATCTGGGTGCAGACGCTGGTGCCACCGGTCATCACCATGACCCTTTATTTTATTATCTTCGGTAACCTGATTGGTTCGCGCATCGGCGATATGCATGGCTTCAGCTATATGCAGTTCATCGTGCCGGGGCTGATCATGATGTCGGTAATCACCAATGCCTACGCCAACGTCGCTTCATCATTTTTTGGTGCCAAGTTCCAGCGTAATATTGAAGAGCTGCTGGTTGCACCCGTACCGACTCACGTGATTATTGCCGGATATGTTGGCGGTGGCGTGGCGCGCGGACTGTTTGTTGGCATTCTGGTGACGGCAATTTCACTGTTTTTTGTGCCTTTTCAGGTACATTCGTGGGTATTTGTCGCTTTAACGCTGGTGCTCACGGCGGTGTTATTCTCCCTTGCTGGATTGCTGAACGGCGTGTTTGCCAAAACGTTCGATGACATCAGCCTGGTGCCAACCTTTGTGTTAACGCCACTCACGTATTTGGGCGGGGTCTTTTACTCCCTGACTTTGCTGCCGCCGTTCTGGCAGGGACTGTCGCACCTGAACCCGATCGTTTATATGATCAGTGGTTTCCGCTACGGCTTCCTCGGAATCAATGATGTGCCGCTGGTCACTACCTTTGGCGTACTGGTGGTCTTTATTGTGGCGTTTTATTTGATTTGCTGGTCGCTGATCCAACGTGGGCGTGGTCTACGTAGCTAAGGCTATTTCCTCTCCTCTGGATTCGGGGGAGAGGAGTTTTGACGGCTATCACCCTTTATCAACAATGGTCAGGGTAGACTGATTTTCGGCTAAGGAGGAAGGCGATGCTAGGTTGGGTTATTACCTGTCACGATGATCGGGCGCAAGAGATACTGGATGCGCTGGAGAAAAAACACGGGGCGCTTCTTCAGTGCCGGGCCGTGAATTTCTGGCGCGGATTAAGTTCTAATATGCTCAGCCGTATGATGTGCGATGCTCTGCATGAAGCAGACTCTGGCGATGGGGTGATCTTTTTAACTGATATTGCCGGAGCGCCGCCGTACCGCGTGGCTTCGCTATTAAGCCACAAACACTCCCGCTGTGAAGTGATTTCTGGGGTAACGTTACCGTTAGTTGAACAGATGCTGGCCTACCGTGAAACATTATCCAGCGCTGAGTTTCGCGAGCGAATTGTCGAACTGGGTGCGCCGGAGGTCAGTAGTCTTTGGCACCAACAACAAAAAAATCCGCCTTTCGTCCTCAAACATAATTTGTATGAGTATTAACCCGCGATCCTGATGACGCTTTTGCTACAATAAAAGCGTTGTTTCATCCTTGGTTATTTTTTCATGTATAAACAAGCTGTTATTCTCCTGCTGATGCTGTTTACCACAAGCGTCAGTGCCGCATTACCTGCCCGTTATATGCAAACCATCGAAAATGCTGCGGTCTGGGCGCAAATTGGCGACAAAATGGTGACGGTAGGGAATATTCGGGCCGGACAAATCATTGCCGTGGAGCCCACTGCCGCAAGTTATTACGCATTTAATTTTGGCTTTGGCAAAGGGTTTATCGATAAAGGTCATCTCGAGCCGGTTCAGGGGCGACAAAAAGTTGAAGACGGTTTGGGTGACCTCAACAAGCCGCTGAGTAATCAGAACTTAATAACCTGGAAAGATACGCCGGTTTATAACGCGCCGAGTGTGGGCAGTGCGCCATTTGGGGTACTGGCGGACAATTTGCGTTATCCGATTTTGCATAAACTGAAAGACAGGTTAAACCAAACCTGGTATCAGATCCGTATTGGCGATCGACTGGCCTATATCAGCGCGCTGGATGCCCAACCCGACAATGGCCTGCCGGTGCTAACCTATCATCATATTCTGCGCGACGAAGAAAATACCCGTTTTCGCCATACTTCGACGACCACCTCGGTACGCGCCTTCAATAACCAGATGGCCTGGCTGCGCGACAGGGGGTACGCGACACTGAGCATGACGCAGTTGGAAGGTTACGTGCAGAATAAAATTAATCTCCCGGCACGTGCCGTGGTGATTACCTTTGATGATGGTCTCAAGTCGGTGAGCCGCTATGCGTATCCTGTGTTGAAACACTATGGTATGAAGGCGACGGCATTTATTGTTACCTCGCGCATCAAACGTCACCCGCAGAAATGGGATCCAAAATCGCTGCAATTTATGAGCATTTCTGAGCTTAACGAAATTCGTGATGTATTTGATTTCCAGTCACATACTCATTTTTTGCATCGGATAGATGGCTATCGCCGCCCCATATTACTGAGCCGTAGTGAGCACAATATTCTGTTTGATTTTGCGCGATCGCGTCGGGCGCTGGCGCAGTTTAATCCACATGTCTTGTATCTTTCTTATCCGTTTGGCGGTTTTAATGACAAAGCGGTTAAGGCGGCACGTGAAGCCGGATTTCATCTGGCAGTGACCACCATGAAAGGCAAAGTAAAACCGGGGGATAATCCGTTGTTACTAAAACGGCTTTATATCTTAAGAACGGATTCGCTGGAGACGATGTCGCGGCTGGTGAGTAACCAGCCGCAGGGGTGATTATCAGGCCACCTGAACTGGAATCGCTTTTGCGGTACGTTTCATTTCGTTGTCGCCTTCAAAGTAGGCAACGTTGGGCCGCCAGGTGCGAGCTTCTTCATCCGGCATGGTGACGAAGCTGGCGATGATGACAATATCGCCGACGCTGGCGCAGTGGGCTGCCGCACCGTTAACAGAAATAATTCTCGAACCGCGTTCTGCTGCGATGGCATAGGTGGAGAAACGCTTGCCGTTGGTGACATTCCAGATATCAATGGCTTCGTTTTCGAGAATACCGGCTGCGTCAAGAAAATCCTGGTCAATGGCGCAAGAACCTTCATAGTGCAGGTCCGCATGAGTCACTTTCACGCGGTGGAGTTTGCCCTGCAGCATCGTGCGAATCATAACTTCTACCTTTCTACCCTGTCGTTAACGAAGCAGGCGGTGCCTGCTTTGAGGAAATTCTCACGCAGTATTGCCCGATTTTTGTTTAGTGTCTACTCATCTGACGGCATTTGCATCAGCAGTTTGCGTACCGTGCCGAAGCGAGCCATGTAACACCTGTAACCAATTGAAATTTCTCTGAACGCTGCTCGGTAAACACTAAAGAGGCGGCTGACGACGGCGCGCCTTGACTGGATACTGCCTTCACGCAAGACAACACGGAAGGCAGGGAAGATGGATGCACCGAGTACCACACCGCATGATGCGGTGTTTAAACAATTTTTAATGCACGCGGAAACGGCTCGCGACTTTCTGGATATCCATTTGCCAGCGGAGCTACGCGAACTGTGTGATCTCGACACGCTGCATCTTGAGTCGGGGAGTTTTATTGAAGAAAGCCTGAAAGGGCACAGCACTGACGTGCTCTATTCCGTGCAAATGCAGGGTAATACGGGCTATCTACATGTTGTGATTGAACACCAAAGCAAGCCGGATAAAAAAATGGCGTTTCGCATGATGCGTTATTCTATTGCTGCCATGCACCGGCATCTGGAGGCAGATCACGATAAGCTGCCGCTGGTGGTGCCGATTCTGTTTTATCAGGGCGAGGCCACACCTTATCCGCTCTCAATGTGCTGGTTTGATATGTTTTACTCGCCGGAGCTGGCGCGACGCGTCTATAACAGTCCTTTCCCGCTGGTGGATATCACTATCACACCGGATGACGAAATCATGCAACATCGGCGGATTGCGATTCTCGAACTGCTGCAAAAACATATTCGCCAGCGCGACTTAATGTTATTGCTGGAGAAACTGGTCACGCTGATTGACGAAGGGTACACTAGCGGAAGTCAGTTAGTTGCCATGCAAAACTATATGCTGCAACGTGGTCATACTGAACAAGCGGATTTGTTTTATGGTGTGGTGAGAGACAGGGAAACGGGAGGGGAGTCTATGATGACGCTGGCGCAGTGGTTTGAAGAGAAGGGAATTGAGAAGGGGATTGAGAAGGGGATTCAGCTGGGAAGACAGGAGGAAAGGCAAGAATTCGCCCTGCGTCTTCTGAGTAAAGGAATGTCTCGGGAAGACGTTGCAGAGATGGCAAATTTACCTCTTGCTGAGCTTGATAAGCTGATTAACTAAATTGCCTGCGATATGAATAACCGCTTACAGACGTCATCGCCATGACGTGGGGCAAATTAATAATTGGCGCCATCAGCCGTAGCGCCAGTTATACTCGTCATACTTCAAGTTGCATGTGCTGCGTCTGCGTTCGCTCACCCCAGTCACTTACTTATGTAAGCTCCTGGGGATTCACTCGCTTGCCGCCTTCCTGCAACTTGAATTATTTAGAGTATAAGTATTACGCCAGTTCGACGATTTTGTTGTCGATCAGGCGAGCATCGCCAAGCCAGGCGGCTACCAGAATCACAGCTCGTTTGCTGTTTTCAGCGATTTCCAGCAAGGTGTCGGCATCGCGAATCTGAATATCATCGGAACGGAAACCTTTTTCATTCAGTTCTTGCCCGGCAATAGCAATAATTTCATCGAGATCCCGTTCGCCAGCCTGCAATTTGTCGGCAATTGAACTTAAGACCTTGTACAGACCCGGCGCAATTTTACGTTGTTCCGCTGTCAGATAGCCGTTACGGGAACTGAGCGCCAGACCGTCTTTCGCGCGCATAATCGGCACTCCGACAATCTCAATATCGAAGCCCATATCGGCAACCATTTTGCGGATCAGTGCCAGTTGCTGAAAATCCTTTTCCCCGAAGCAGGCGATGTCCGGCTGGACCAGGTTGAACAGTTTGCTGACGATGGTCGATACGCCGCGAAAATGTCCTGGACGACTGGCACCTTCCAGCATGGTGGAAAGGCCTGGAACATCGACATAGGTGTGGGTTTCTGTACCGTTCGGGTAGATCTCTTTTACCGAGGGAGCGAAAACCAGATCCACTTTGCGCTTGTTCAGCTTCTCGCTATCTTCCTGCAAGGTGCGCGGATAGCGCGCCAGATCTTCCGGGCGGTCAAACTGCATCGGGTTAACGAAAATACTGACCACGACCACATCGGCCCGCGCTTTCGCTTCATCAACCAGCTTCATATGACCATCATGTAAATTGCCCATAGTAGGCACCAGCGCCACGCGCTTGCCTTCCATACGCAGACGGCGGATATGCTGACGCAGCAGCGGCAGGGTTTCGATAATTAACACAACGTGACTCCTTAATGGAAACTGTGTTCTTCGCCCGGATAAACGCCGGACTCGACTTCAGCCATATACTGACGCACCGCTGCGCGGATGTCGCCCGTTTCGGCGAGGAAATTTTTGGCAAATTTAGGGATATGGCCGCCGGTAATGCCAAACGCATCGTGCATCACCAGAATCTGCCCGTCGGTGACGTTGCCCGCCCCGATACCGATGACCGGAATCGCCAGCGCTTCGGTAATGCGTTTCGCCAGTTCAACCGGTACGCATTCCAGCACCAGCAACTGTGCACCAGCGGCTTCTAAGGCTAACGCATCGCTGAGCAGTTGATCGCTCGCTTCATCGCCACGCCCTTGTACTTTGTAGCCGCCAAATATATTAACTGACTGTGGGGTTAAACCTAAATGACCACACACCGGAACTGCGCGTTCAGTCAGCATTTGTACCGTCTCAACCAACCATGCGCCGCCTTCAATTTTGACCATATTGGCTCCGGCACGCATTACTGTGGCGGCATTTTCAAAGGCCTGTTCCGGGGTGGCGTAAGCCATAAACGGCAGGTCAGCCAGCAGCAGGCAATTTGGTGCGCCACGACGCACGGCGGCGGTGTGATAAGCGATATCTTCAACGGTTACCGGGAGTGTGGAGTCGTGCCCCTGAACAGTCATACCCAGAGAATCGCCAACCAGCATCACGTTCAGCCCTTCATCAGCAAACAGTTTGGCGAAGCTGTAGTCGTAAGCGGTAATGGTGGCGAAGCGTTTTTTTTCTTGTTTGTATTTATTCAGTAAGGAGATGGTGGTCGGTTTCATCATAACCCCTGTTAGTCATAAGTGTTATCGATAGGATTGGCGCATTGTAGGGGATGTCAGTGATGAGTGTTAGCCCTTTGTGGTCAAAACCGGCAGGGGGACCTGCCGGTAGCGGGGCTCAGGGGTAGGTGATTGAGAAGATGCCAGTCGCTTTAAAATCTCCGGCCCGGATCTGCTGATTGTCATCCTGCTTAAGAGTCGCGGTGAAATTCAGCGTTTGGTCGGCAGGAGAACCCGAAGAGTTACTGCCAATAATACCGTTTGAGTTATCCGGGTTATCGCCATACGCTTTATAGATTGAGGAGGCGTCGTTGGGCATCAGCGTCACTTCTGGATAATGTGAGTTGGGCTTACCTTTGATCTCTACACCTACACCGCTTGCCGCATTTGCTGTAAGCGAGTTGCCCAATAGCGACGCTGATAGCGCAGGAGCTCCTGTCGTCAATTTTACTTCGATGTCTGTTACCCGGTAACATCCTTTTAGTGTGATCGAAAAAGGCACACCATTCGCACCGTCAATAACTTCTTTTGGACTGTATTCGCCCAAACCTACCGTGTCACCCTGACTGACACTGCTGCCAGTGAGGACCGCCGACAAACAGGTAGGAGAGGTTAACGTGACATTTCCCATATTAAACGTCTGAAAAATTGTACGGGATTTGAGATTTCCGCCAGGGGACTGATTTTTCAGAGAGTAGTGATAGGGTGCGTCACTCAGCAGGGCAATGCTGCCGCTGGCATCGGGGTCAAAGGTTGCGTCGTTATATAAGTCGATGTCCATTTGAGAGACTAAGCCACCAAGGGTCAGATACCATCCAGAACTGCCCGGGCACGTTGATGTGCGAAGATCCAGTGGTTGTGGATTTGTATCACCGATATAAAAGTTGTCTGATGACTCTACACCATACGACCAAAGACCATACATGCGTGCGGTAAAATACAGCCCTTGAATATTGGTTTTAAAAAGTTGGTGACCATCGTAGATGTACGGACTTTTAATAAAATGGTTCTCCAGTGAAATCGGTCCGCCCGTACCGTCAGGGGAGCAGTAAATAACCCCTGTATTAGGAATGGCAGCGGTATCCAGATCTAGCTTGATTTTAACATTGCTGTATTGCAGTGCTGTGGCACGCCCAATCACGACCTGGCTGCTACCCGTAGTATAGATGGTAGTGGAATAACCATCACTAGCCGGACCATTGTTTTGAACTCGATCACCAGTGGTATCTTTACCTCCGACAACAAGTGTGTATGCGGCCTGGAGGCAGCCTGAATATAGGGGCAATAATAGCAATAAAATGTTGCCCCACGTTGTTAGCTGTAAACGGTTCATTTCATCATCCTTGAAAACGAAAAACATTACTCATAATAAACACCCACAAACACACTGGCTCGTACTAAGCCGGCTGTCGCGGCTTGCGTCAGGTCGACCTTCTGCATCCTCGCATGAAAATGATAGGTAGCATTAGCTAACTGATCGGCACTCACAGGATAAATGCTCTGCGGTTGACCGTGGGTATCCAGTACATTGAAAATATTTTGCGCATCCTGAGTGGATAAGATCACGATGCCGACATTTTTAGCGCCATTAGTCGTCTGATTAGCGAAAACCTGTTGGTTTGTTGCACCGAGCGTACCAGCGACGGGCGTAAAACTCACTGTAAGACGAGCAGGGTTCTTTCCTGCAACCTGCGCACAGTCGCTGACAGAAATGTAGAACGAGTGACCACCGGTATAAACGCGATCGACGGAAGTATTATTGTTCAGGTAGTTGTAATCCACCGTTCCTAAATCAATACTCCCACTATTGTCGAACGTGACTTTACAGCTGGTGCTGACAATATTGGCGGTCATATTAATATTGGTGCTGGCGGCAATGGCATTGTATGAAAACCACAGTGCGAATATGTAGATAAATGTTTTCATCATCATCTACTCATAGGTTACAAAAAATATAGCGTTGGTGGAGAATTGACCTGCACGAACATCCGCGATGGTATTATCCGATGCAATGACAATTCGGGCACTGAGCGGCCAGTGGACAATATTCGAGCCTGTTGCCGCGGTTAAATCGACAATGCTGGTCGGTTTGGTTTTACAATTAAGCTGAATGCTGCCCTGACCTTCTGGCTGATTCGTCGTCCACACTTCAACTGCGACACCGGTTGCCGCATCATCGTCCGCCGTCGTCAGTTCATTACGATATCCGCCACCGGAACTGGAAGCGCCATCGCAGCCCGTCTGTGCCGAAAGCACAACTTTGGCCTGATCCTTTGCTAACCCTTCGCAGTTTGAAAACACCAGACTGAAGTTCTGGTATTTCGATTTAGCGGAAAGCTCGTTGAGATAGACATCGCCAATTGCGATGGTGGTGGCTTGCTGATCCTGCGCATTGCGCAATTCCGCCGTGCAGGTACTGGCAATGACCTTAGCGCGTACCGTAACGTCCATAGAGCTACTGGCGGCGTGGCCGATGGCGATATATCCAAAGCACAGCAGCAATACAAAGGTTATATTTTGATAATTCATAAACAAACCTGCTATTCGTAGGTAAAGACGAAAGTCACTTTGGCCTGGAATTGTCCAGTGGTGATCGGATTCGCTGTGGTGGTCTGACGAAGCATGGCAGTGAGATCCAATCCATTACTTATTTCATCACTCGTCCAGGTGACTCGCTGGCTACCGTTGAGTTTAAAACGGAGATTTTCATTTGCGTTCATACGTTTAATACCAAGACCAACATAGTTGGTATGCCCCGAAACGGTCTGGTCATTAGCGATTAACGAATCTGTATAGCCGCTGACTGCGCCATTAAGCGTCATCGACATGCTGGAAATATAGTTATTACAATTGCTGGGAAGGATTTTAAAATTAGCCTCCGACATTGACGATTTATTCACAATGTCCGAAACGCCCATGTCAGGCAGATCCAGATAATAGTTATTCGCTGTGGCATCACCGCTGATATTGGCCCCATTCAATGCATTGAGCGTCATGGCACAGGTCGTCTCTTTGATTGTTGCGGTAAAGTTGACCGAAAGATCGGTTGCCAGTGCAGGGCGGAGACAAAGCGACGTCAGCAGCAGCAGGGGCGGTAGTAAAAAAGTTCTCATTTCCTCTCCTGGAACATTATTGCTGGGTGCATGGCACGCCGTTGAGTACGATAGTTTTACCGGTCATGGTGGGTGATGACGGTATCTGATAATGAATACGGCACTGCTGGCGACTATTTTTCTCATACCAGGTGACCGTCAATTCACCGCTGTCGGCAATACCACGTACAAATGCCTGACTACCCTGTCCGACGGTCCCGATAGAGGTCCCTTTTTCGTCGGTAATATCAGAAGCAAACGGCACGGGCTGATTGTTGCTGCGCAGTAAATTGAGAATGGCAGAACGCCCGGTGTCGGTGTCAAAATGGCTGAAAATGACGGAACCCTGGCGCGGAATGGCGATGCTACTGGTGTTTTTGAGCTCCACGTCGTTATCCAGATCGTTAACATCGAGCACGACAGTATTTTCCCGATACGGTGACAGTGAACTGCTCACGCCGTACCCAAAGCGATCGATGGTGCTGTTACCAAAGTTAATGCGCGCGCCCTTTGCACCGGGGGCGTTGATCAGCGCCAACGTGTCAGAGTCGGTAAAACTGTCGTTACTGAAGGTCAGACCGTGGCGGTGGAGTACAAAACCGCCATCGGTGCTGAGCCCATACTGACGTGAGTGATCGCTACTGGTGGAGGCTGAGCCTGAAAATGTTCCCCACGGCGATTCATAGCTGGTATAACCGCTGATACTTTTCAGGCTGTCACTGTTTTTCTGCGCGTTATAGGCGGTATTCACGCTGTAACTCCAGCGATTATCCTGGCTGTAGCCCGAGGCAATGGCGTTATATTGCGAACTCCCTTTCATATCGCTGTTAACGCTGGTGTTCAGCGTTTTGAAGCCACCCTGGCGGCTATCACGACCCAGCAGTTTATCAAGCGGAATGGTCACGCTCAGGTAAACTGAATCATCCTTCTTATTGTCTTCATCGTATGTGCGTTGCAGGCTGACGCTGTAGCTCGCCCAGTTAAAGGAATTACTGTAGCCAAAGGAAAAACTGCTCTGTGATTCGTTGGTTACCCAGTAATCTGTCCATGTGCCATTCACATAGAAAGATCCATAGTCACGTTCATCACTTTTTAACGTTTGGTTAATGCTAACGCTGAACTGATTTTTCATGCGCGCATAACTGACAATACCCGAGTAGTCCTCTTCATCAGGATGATTGGCTGAATTAATCAGCGTTAACGCGTCGTTTAGCCCCAGATAGTTTTCAGTGGAGTAGCGATAGGCGGCAATGTTGAGTGACGTTTCGGTCGGGGCGAAATATTTATTCCATGAAATACGGTAGCTCTGCCCACTATAAGTTTTATCGTCAGGGATTTCGGCATGAGACTGAGTAACATCGAAGGAGAATGCGCCCAGCGATGTATTCATCCCCACCCCCAGTAAACCGGCCCAGTAGCCGTTATCGGTCATTTGCAGACCAGTGTAGCCGGTGAAGGTGTTGCTCAATCCGTAATAGTAGGTCCCTTGCAGCAGGTTCGGTTTATCCTGAAGTTCCTCTTTATTGACCTCACCGCCGCTGATATCCCATTTGCCTACGCCGGGACGCATCATCTGGATCACCGATGAATAGGCCTGACTAAACGTACGCTTTGAGCCGTCCGATTCGGTGATGGTCACTTCGAGGTCGGCACCGAACCCTGCCGGAGTGAGATCGTCAATCGCGAATGGCCCTGGTGGCACGGTCGTTTCATAAATTTTATAGCCGTTTTGGGTGATCGTGACTTTCGCGTTAGAGTTTGCCACGCCACGGATAACGGGCGCATACGATGCCAGCGTGGGTGGCAACATGCGGCTTTCGCTATAGAGTCGCATCCCGCGAATAGGCACCGAGTCGAAGGTTTCTCCTGTGGTATTGGTTTCACCCATCACCAGTTGAGAGCGAAGCGCGGCGATATCGCGTTGCAGGTATTTATCCTGAAATTCAAAACTGCCGCCGTCCTCTTTGTCCCACGAATAGTTACCATGTGAGCGAAAATGCCATCCCCATAAATTGATACCGCCCATTAGTCCGGCGTAGCTGGTTTCTGTGGTTTGATTGGGGGATTCACTGCGCCAGCCGTTAAGGGTGTAAGAGAGCATTGCGGCATTGATGCCTTCATCCCAGAGTGAGGCGTCGACATAGTTGGCATAGGTTCTTTGCAGCCAGATTTGCGGCATGCTGATATCAAGCCGCTGATCATTGCTGTTGTAAGCGACGCTTGATTGCGGAATAGCAACCTCTAGGTTGAGGCAATCCTGCGCAGCATTTTCGCGTTTTTGCAAAATTGCGTTATCCGTTAGCTTTTCTGGCTGGCGAATATGCAGCTGTAATAACGTGTTCGCGGAGATGCAGGGTTGAGCAGCGTGTTTAGGGTCTAATTCAATAAACTCGATTTTCAGATTGGCGCTGGCCTGGTTATTAATAAACACGCTGACGTCATAGCGTCCAGGTAATGTTGCGTTACCTTTGCTGTAACGATTGACATCAATATCCCTGGCGCCTGCGCCCATCAGGAACGTGTTATCAAACTCAACGGTCTCGTCTGCCCCCCACACATTTTGAGTACAGGGCAGCAGGCTGCACGCAATCAGGCAAGCGAGCGGCGATCGTTGAATTTTTTTGCCATCGTAGGGGAGCTTCATTGTACGATCTCAGCCGATATAATTTGTGGGCATCAAAGTTTGACTTGGCCGTCAATGCCACCGCCAAAATCATTAATGGCGGAGTAATCAACTGTTGCACCAGACACAGAACGGGGAGCGCCTTTTACCACCATTTCCGCACTGCTCATGGGTGCGACCATACTGGTCTCCACGGTATATTTATTACCGCCTGAGCCAAGGGTAATGCTGCTGAATGAGACGTGATAAGGCGTAGGGTTTGTCGCCTGCAGCACCACTTTTCCGGCTGAAGACTGGAGACGCCAGGTTAACTGTTTTGGTGCATCAGCCGGGTTACCCGCCAGACCGGTTGGGCGATAGAACAGCTTGATACGGGTGCGGAAAGCCAGTTGCAGAATGTTTTTTCCTTTGGCATCGGCATCGCTCATCTTGGGGGGAACTTCCAGCGCATTGAACCAATAAATGCTTTCGCGATCGGCTGGAAGGGTCTGGCTGGCGTTCCACGCAATTTTAACCGTTTGGCCTTTTTTACCATCAACGCGGGAAACCGGTGGCGTCACGGTAAAAGGCACTTTCAATGTGCTGGGGTCGGCATTCTCGCTGCCGGTATCAATCCAGGTCTGGACTAATAATGGGCGGGCGCCTTTGTTTTCCATGCGCAAAGTAACGTCTTTCTGGTCTGCATTGTAAATAATGCGCGTACCGGAAAGCACGATATCTGCTTGCGCGGTGAGGCTGAAAACGGCTGTCGATGCGATGAAAACAGCGGAAACAACAAACTGACACATCCTGGTCATAACACTATCCTTATTGAGTTACCCGACAGCAGTGGGCTGTCGGGTGATGCAGAGATTTACTGATAAGTCACTGTATAAGCGGCGTTGGTTTTGACATAACCTGCCGTTGCGTCAACTGTTGCTGCCTGTTTAACATACGACGCTTTAAAGTTGTAAACCGCTTTGCCGTTGGTAAACACAAGGTTTTTAACATCGGTGCTGTCGTTAACTTTCACCTGTTGGTAGGTGGTGGCATTGGTAAGGTAGTGAATGGCAATAGCGACCCCGGTTGCCGCCTGGCTGATAGAGAGATCGTTGTTCAGAGTGCCCTGGCTGTTACTGAAGAACACAGAACCCATGCTCAGACTGGCGTTATTTTTTGGATCGCCCGAGCAATCTATCGCAATAGAAAAGGCTTCCGGTTTTGCACCAACGTCGGCAGTCTTTACGACACCTGCGCCATTAACTTCAGCGGTTGTAGCGGTTTGCAGAGTAATTTGACCGTCCTGCGCGCCACCGTTGACGTGCAGGGCGCAGGTATTGTCACTGACCAAACCTGAGAAATCTAATTGACCGCCATCAAGCGCGAAGGCTGAACTGGTGAACATGACTAATGCCGCAGCAATAGCACTTTTATTTAACATAGAAATATCCTTATTAAAATTAATGGTGGTGAATTTTCTCACCAAAACTTATTATAAATGCCACACTCTTTAAAGAAAAATATCTTCGGTGAATGGATTTTTATGATTTATTATAATTATGCATTTTATGAATGTATTTGGTGAGGTTGGGCAGGTTTAAATAATGTGATAATACGCTGTAGAAATTAATAATTACGCGTTAAGGACAGGTCGTTGTATGCACTTGTTGCCCCCGTCCCAGCCTGACAGAATCCAATTAAGTGCTATCCAGTGCTAATACCGGGAGTGAGGCATAGTACTCAGAATAAATTGGTTAATTATCATTAAAAACCTCTTATAAAGAGAAAAGTTAATATAGGTAATGAAAATATATTTGCCGTAATTATATTTTTAATGCTGTTTTTTTGTGATTTATATGATGGGGGAGAGAGAATTAATTCATTGAAACTATAAAATAATATTATACAACATTGCATTACCCAATACGTTTTTCCAGGAATGTGGTTTACCAGTGCTGTGGGCTGGGAGGGAAAGTAGTGAGTCTTGCTTGCAACGTTTCACCATCAGGAAACACGAGTTCCGGCGCGATCTCAAACAGCGGCCACAACATAAATCCACGATTCTTCATATCATAGTGCGGAACGGTCAGGCGCTCAGTGTTTATGACCTGATTACCAAACAACATGATATCAAGATCGAGCGTGCGCGGTCCCCAGCGTTCAGCTTTGCGGACACGACCCTGTTGCAGCTCAATACGCTGTGTGTGGTTGAGGAGCTCTTCTGCTGTAAGAGAGGTTTCCAGAGCCACGGCTGCGTTTAAGTAATCGGGTTGATCTTGCGGCCCCAGCGGTGGGGTGCGGTAAAACGAAGAAACGGCAAGAATGCGGCTTTCAGGAATGTCATCTATTGCCTTCAGGGCAGCATTGACCTGCTCCAGCGGAGAGGCCAGATTGCTGCCGATGGCAATATACGCCACTGTCATGCGGTGCCCTCACGGCGCGGCGCACGTCTGCGCGGGCGACGAGTACGACGACGCGGTGACGGTTCTTCATCCAGTTCGTTAAGCATCCCTTTTTGGTCTGGCGGCGCGGAAACCTGGAACTCACCCCACCATTTCGCCAGACGTTGTAGCTCGGCGTTGCGTTCTACTTCAGCACGCAGTGCCAGCAGGTCATAAGCGGCGCGGAACTTCGGATGTTCGAGTAATTTCCATGCGCGTTTACCCTGACGGCGGGACATGCGCAACTGTAATTGCCAGATATCACGGGTTAAAGTGGTTAGCCGTTTCGGGATCGCCAGTGAACGGCAGGCTTCGTCTAACACATCGTTCATTGCCAGCGCGAAAGCGTCGTGATAAGTCAGGCCGCTCTCTTGGGCAATTTTCTGTGCTGTTTCCAGCAGGGGATACCAGAACATGGCGGCAAACAGGAACGCCGGGTTGACGCGCATATCGTTATGAATACGCGTGTCAGTATTCTTCAGCACCTGCTCAATGATCCGCTCCATTGGACTGTCACCATTTTCCGTAAAGTAGCGGGTAATGGTCGGGAACAGCGGCTGGAACAGATGGTATTCACACAGCAGTTTATAGGTTTCGTAACCGTAGCCCGCTTGCAACAGTTTCAGAGATTCTTCAAACAAACGCGCCGGAGGAATATCGTTTAGCAAGGTTGCCAGGAGTGGGATCGGTTCTGCGGTTTCCGGGCTGATGCGCATGCCCAATTTGGCGGCAAAACGAACCGCGCGCAGCATACGTACCGGATCTTCACGGTAGCGCGTTTCTGGGTTACCAATCAGACGGATAACGCCGTCTTTCAGATCCTTCATGCCACCAACGTAATCGCGGACGGTAAAATCTGCCACGCTGTAATACAGGCTGTTGATAGTGAAATCGCGGCGTTGGGCGTCTTCTTCGATGGAGCCGAAAATGTTGTCGCGCAGCAACATGCCGTTTTGCCCGCGTTGGGAGGTCGTGCGGTCGCTGACGTTACCTTCGTGATGTCCACGGAAGGTCGCAACTTCGATAATCTCCGGGCCAAACATGACATGAGCAAGACGGAAACGGCGACCCACCAGGCGGCAGTTACGGAACAGTTTGCGCACCTGCTCAGGCGTGGCGTTGGTGGTCACGTCAAAATCTTTCGGCTTTTTGCCAAGTAACAGGTCGCGTACGCCGCCGCCAACCAGCCAGGCTTCGTATCCCGCTTTATTGAGCCTGTACATTACCTTCAGGGCATTTTCACTGATATCTTTGCGGGAAATAGCATGCTGCTCACGCGGGATCACCGTCACCTGTGGACGGGCGACTGCCTGTTCAGCCTCGCTTTCCTCGCGGCTTAGCACCTTGCGGCAAAAATTAGCGACTCGGGTAAAAATAGTACACCTCGGTAGTGTCAAACATCATTCAGGACAAAAAAATAGCGGCTAATCATAGCTCAGCATGACGCATTTGAGAATGTTGAATTTACAATTGCCGAGTCAGGAATGGTAGTCAGCGTCCAGTTTGTGACGGCTGACTGGAGAATTTGCTCGACGCTGAAATCCTGCCAGTGTGTTTCTGCCTGCTGGCCCAGAAATTGAAGTGCCGCGATTAACACCGGCCGAGGATCGCCTTTTGGCAACGCAGGCGCATGATTCTGCTTGGAAAGTTTAGCGCCTTGTGGATTAAGTGCCAGTGGCAAATGAATGTAATCTGGCACCTGCCAGCCAAAAAGCTGGTACAGCGAGATTTGGCGCACCGTGGGTTCGATCAAATCCGCGCCACGGACAATTTCTGTCACGCCCTGGTAGTGATCGTCAACGACCACCGCCAGGTTATAGGCAAATAAACCATCACGGCGATGAATAATAAAATCTTCCCGCGCCAGTTTTTGGTCGGCATGAATAATGCCGCGCAGCTGGTCAGTAAACTGGGTGACCGGATGCTGCTGGCGAATACGTACAGCAGCGTTTTCTGGCCCATGATGCAACTCCCGGCAATGACCGTCGTAAATACCGCCAATGCTTTGAATACGTGCGCGCGTGCAGGTGCAGTAATAACTTAACCCTTGCTCATGTAACCATGCGAGTGCTTCGCGATAGGCGTCGTGACGTTGCGATTGCCAGAGAACATCGCCGTCCCAGTGTAGACCGTAATGTTCCAGCTGGCGCAGGATGGTCTCTGCGGCACCGGGAACTTCACGAGGCGGATCGATATCTTCAATGCGAACAAGCCAGCGACCTTGCCGGGCGCGAGCCTGTAGAAAGCTTCCAAGCGCGGCAATCAGAGAGCCAAAATGAAGCTCGCCAGAAGGAGAGGGGGCGAAGCGACCAATATAGTGTGTGTCTGTCATCTCGTTGAACAAAAAATAAGGCGGGAGCATTTCCCGCCTGTGGTAAACGTGATGGAACGGCTGTAATTAGCCAGCCATCTGTTTTTCGCGAATTTCAGCCAGCGTTTTGCAGTCGATGCACAGATCGGCTGTCGGGCGCGCTTCCAGACGACGAATACCAATTTCAACGCCGCAAGATTCGCAGTAGCCGAAATCTTCGTCTTCCACTTTTTTCAGCGTTTTCTCGATCTTTTTGATCAGCTTACGCTCGCGATCGCGGTTACGCAGTTCGAGGCTGAACTCTTCTTCCTGGGCTGCACGGTCTACCGGATCCGGGAAGTTGGCTGCTTCATCCTGCATATGTGTAACGGTGCGATCGACTTCATCCCTGAGTTGATTACGCCATGCTTCCAGAATACGACGGAAGTGCGCCAGCTGGGCTTCGTTCATATACTCTTCGCCCGGCTTCTCCTGATATGGCTCCACCCCAGCGATGGCGAGAATACTCAGGGACGATGTTTTACGGTTTTGCCCTTCTTGCATGTTGCTTCTCCTTAACACGCACTATCGATCCCCATGTTCGGGGGAAAAATGAGGCCGCTATAAATAGCAGAAGCTTTTCCGGATAGCAATTATCTAAACGTAACACTTGACAACTGTGTGAGGAAAAGCGTATTTGCGCACGCGACCAGAATGTAAATTAACCAGTTACTTACTCTACTACAATGTAACCGGCAGTGATTTTTTAAGAGCCATGCCTTCAGCAGAAAGTTCTGCTTTGTAAGCCAGAATTTCTACCCCCCTCTGTTGAGCTTCTGACAATAGTTGCGCGTATTTCTCATCGATGTGGCGCGCGGGTGAAAACCGTGTAATGGCTGAATGCAGCACGGCGAAAAAGATAACCGCACGCTGGCCTTCAGCCGCTACGCTCATTAACTCCCGAAGGTGTTTCTGACCTCGTTCAGTGACCGCATCGGGAAAATATCCCTGCTCGTTCTCCGCTAACGTAACCGATTTCACTTCAATATAGCAGTCTGGACGCGAATCCGCCTGCAACATGAAGTCAATACGGCTGCGTTCGGCGCCGTATTTTACTTCGCTTTTCAGAGAGCTATATCCTGACAGTTCTGAAATGGATTCATTAAGGATAGCCTCTTTCGTCAACCTGTTAGCCCAAAGTGTATTGACGCAAATAAATGCGCCGCTTTGGCTTTGGGTTAACTCCCAGGTGTGTGGGTATTTCCGTTTTGTGTTGTCTGAAGTTGAATACCAGACGGTATCGCCAGGCGTTGCACATCCGGTCATCGCACCCGTATTCGGGCAGTGTAGCGTTAATTCGCAACCATCGGGTGTGATCACATCGGCTAAAAAGCGTTTGTAACGTTGAATTAGCGTTGCGCGCTGTAGAGGGGGAGAAAATTCCATTGCGACAATCCTTGTTATTGCGTTAGCGCCCAGCGTTTTAGCGGCGTGTAGCGTGTGCGCCCACGGGCAAACGAGGAGGCGTAAAGGGTGAACTCCGTCACCGTATACGACCAGTTAAAGCCTGGCGGCGGGATTGTCACCGCCTCGCTGGCGTCGCGCAATAAGGTGATATGTGGATGAAACGGTCGATTGCTTTGAAAACAACCGCTGCGTGCAGCTTGTGAACGAAGCATATTCGCCAACTGGATTAAGCCGCGTGGCGGCTGACGCATCCCTAACCATACCACACGCGAACGCAGCCACTGACCGGCGTCATCAAGCTTGAGTGTGAAACCGGGCTGACGAATCCGTCCGGCTAAAAGAGAAAGCGCCTTCTCTTTCTCTGCGCTCACTTCGCCTAAAAATGCCAGTGTCAGATGTAAATTATCGGCGGCGACCGGACGTCCCGCGTCTGGTGGGAACTGTGCGGCGCGCCAGTGGATAATCTGTTCGCGGATTTCTGCAGGTAAGTCGATAGCAAAGAACAGCCGTTGCGGTTCAGACATGTGAGGTACTCGGTTATGCATTACCGCGATGCTACAATGTGGCGCGAAGAATGTTAACCCTCTGGAGCGTTTTGTGTCGTCGTTGCCCGTTGCTGCCGTCTTACCTGAGTTACTTGCTGCCCTCGATGGTGCACCGCAGGTGTTATTAAGTGCGCCGACCGGGGCCGGGAAATCAACCTGGCTGCCGCTGCAACTGCTGGCGCATCCCGGCATTAACGGAAAAATTATCCTGCTGGAGCCGCGTCGCCTGGCGGCGCGTAACGTTGCGCAACGACTGGCGGAACTGCTTAACGAAAAAACAGGTGATACGGTAGGCTACCGGATGCGCGCGCAAAACTGTGTCGGGCCAAATACTCGCCTGGAAGTAGTTACCGAAGGCGTGTTGACGCGCATGATCCAGCGTGACCCTGAACTGAGCGGCGTTGGATTGGTGATCCTCGATGAGTTTCATGAGCGCAGCTTGCAGGCGGATCTGGCGTTGGCGCTGTTACTCGATGTGCAACAAGGTCTGCGTGATGACCTTAAACTACTGATTATGTCGGCTACGCTGGACAATGACCGCTTGCAGCAGATGCTGCCAGAAGCGCCCGTCGTCATCTCAGAAGGGCGCTCGTTTCCGGTTGAACGCCGATATTTACCGCTGCCCGCTCATCAGCGTTTTGATGAAGCCGTGGCGGTTGCCACCGCCGAATTGCTGCATCAGGAAAGCGGCTCATTACTGTTATTTTTACCTGGTGTCGGAGAAATTCAGCGCGTTCAGGAACAACTGGCTTCGCGCATCGGTAGTGATGTGTTGCTCTGCCCGCTGTATGGCGCGTTGTCGCTGAACGATCAGCGAAAAGCGATCCTTCCGGCACCAGAAGGGATGCGCAAAGTAGTGCTGGCAACCAATATTGCTGAAACCAGTTTAACCATCGAAGGTATTCGTCTGGTGGTGGATTGTGCTCAGGAACGTGTGGCGCGCTTTGATCCGCGCACGGGGCTTACGCGGCTGATTACTCAACGCGTTAGTCAGGCATCTATGACGCAGCGTGCGGGGCGTGCCGGACGTCTGGAGCCGGGGATCTGTCTACATTTAATCGCCAAAGAACAAGCAGAACGCGCCTCCGCGCAAAGTGAACCGGAAATCTTACAAAGCGATCTCTCCGGTTTGCTGATGGAATTACTGCAATGGGGATGCAGCGATCCGACGCAGATGAGCTGGCTGGATCAACCGCCAGCCGTGAATTTACAGGCCGCGAAACGCCTGTTGCGGATGCTGGGGGCGATGGACGGTGAACGGCTAAGCACGAAAGGGCAGAAAATGGCGACGCTGGGTAACGATCCGCGTTTAGCGGCAATGCTGGTGAGCGCAAAGAGCGACGACGAAGCTGCTACCGCTGCAAAAATTGCCGCTATTCTCGAAGAGCCACCACGGATGGGCAATATCGATCTGGGCGTGGCGTTTTCGCGCAATCAACCTGCCTGGCAGCAACGTAGCCAGCAACTGTTAAAGCGCTTAAACGTACGCGGCGGTGAGGCAGACAGTTCGCTTATCGCACCGTTACTTGCCGGAGCGTTTGCCGATCGCATCGCTCGCCGCCGTGGGCAAGAGGGGCGCTATCAACTGGCAAACGGCATGGGGGCAATGCTCGATGCCGATGATGCGCTCAGCCGCCACGAATGGTTGATCGCACCGTTATTATTGCAGGGTAGCGCCTCGCCGGATGCGCGGATTTTACTGGCGCTACCGGTCGATATCGATGAATTAGTGCAACGCTGTCCGCAGCTGGTGCAGCAATCGGACACCGTGGAGTGGGATGATGCGCAAGGTACGCTGAAAGCCTGGCGTCGGTTGCAAATCGGCCAACTGACGGTAAAAGTGCAGCCGCTGGCGAAGCCTTCAGAAGACGAGCTGCATCAGGCGATGCTTAACGGCATTCGTGAAAAAGGCTTAAGCGTGCTTAACTGGACGCCGGAAGCGGAACAGCTACGCTTGCGTTTGTTATGCGCCGCCAGGTGGTTGCCAGAATATGACTGGCCAGCGGTTGATGATGAAAGTTTGTTGGCGACGCTGGAAACGTGGCTACTGCCGCATATGGCAGGCGTACATTCGCTACGCGGCCTGAAATCACTCGATATTTATCAGGCGCTACGCGGATTACTTGATTGGGGGATGCAGCAACGTCTGGATAGTGAATTGCCTGCGCATTACACTGTGCCGACGGGAAGCCGGATCGCCATTCGTTACCATGAAGATAACCCGCCCGCGCTGGCGGTGAGAATGCAGGAGATGTTTGGCGAGGCCACCAATCCGACGATCGCCCAGGGGCGTGTGCCGCTGGTGCTGGAGTTGCTTTCTCCTGCCCAAAGGCCGCTGCAAATCACACGAGATTTGAGCGCCTTCTGGAAAGGAGCGTATTGCGATGTGCAAAAAGAGATGAAAGGGCGTTATCCCAAACACGTCTGGCCGGATGATCCGGCAAATACCGCACCGACGCGACGGACGAAAAAGTATTCATGAAGACCAAAGTAAATTTGAGAGATATCTTCTTCTGTCTTGTTACAGAAGAACAGAAAATCGGGCTTTTGCGCCTGAATATTGCGGAGAAAAAGCATGGCCGGGAATGACCGCGAGCCAATTGGACGCAAAGGGAAACCGACGCGTCCGGTCAAACAAAAGGTAAGCCGTCGTCGTTACGAAGATGACGATGATTACGACGATTATGATGACTATGAGGATGAAGAACCGATGCCGCGCAAAGGTAAGGGCAAAGGCAAAGGGCGTAAGCCTCGTGGCAAACGCGGCTGGCTATGGCTGCTGCTAAAACTGGCTATTGTTTTTGCCGTGCTGATCGCCATTTACGGCGTTTATCTCGATCAAAAAATTCGTAGCCGTATTGATGGCAAAGTCTGGCAATTGCCTGCGGCTGTTTATGGCCGAATGGTCAACCTTGAGCCAGACATGACCATCAGCAAAAACGAGATGGTGAAGCTGCTGGAGGCGACCCAGTATCGTCAGGTGTCGAAAATGACGCGCCCTGGCGAATTTACCGTGCAGGCCAACAGCATTGAGATGATCCGTCGTCCGTTTGATTTCCCGGACAGCAAAGAAGGACAGGTGCGTGCGCGTCTGACCTTTGATGGCGATCATCTGGCGACGATCGTCAATATGGAGAACAACCGTCAGTTCGGTTTCTTCCGTCTTGATCCGCGCCTGATCACTATGATCTCTTCACCAAACGGTGAGCAACGTCTGTTTGTGCCGCGCAGTGGTTTCCCGGATTTGCTGGTGGATACTTTGCTGGCGACAGAAGACCGTCATTTCTACGAGCATGATGGGATCAGTCTCTACTCCATCGGACGTGCGGTGCTGGCAAACCTGACCGCCGGACGCACGGTGCAGGGAGCGAGTACGCTGACGCAACAGTTGGTGAAAAACCTGTTCCTCTCCAGCGAACGTTCTTACTGGCGTAAAGCGAACGAAGCCTACATGGCGCTGATCATGGATGCGCGTTACAGCAAAGACCGCATTCTTGAGCTGTATATGAACGAGGTGTATCTCGGTCAGAGCGGCGACAACGAAATCCGCGGCTTCCCGCTGGCGAGCTTGTATTACTTTGGTCGCCCGGTAGAAGAATTGAGCCTCGATCAGCAGGCGCTGTTGGTGGGTATGGTGAAAGGAGCGTCCATCTACAACCCGTGGCGTAACCCGAAACTGGCGCTGGAGCGACGTAACCTGGTGCTGCGTCTGCTGCAACAACAGCAGATTATTGATCAAGAGCTCTATGACATGTTGAGTGCACGTCCGCTGGGGGTTCAGCCGCGCGGCGGGGTAATCTCTCCACAGCCAGCCTTTATGCAACTGGTGCGTCAGGAGCTACAGGCGAAACTGGGCGATAAAGTGAAAGATCTCTCCGGCGTGAAGATCTTCACTACCTTTGACTCGGTGGCCCAGGACGCGGCAGAAAAAGCCGCCGTGGAAGGTATTCCGGCGCTGAAGAAACAGCGAAAGCTGAGCGATCTGGAAACGGCAATTGTGGTTGTCGACCGCTTTAGCGGTGAAGTTCGCGCGATGGTTGGTGGTTCTGAGCCGCAGTTTGCAGGTTACAACCGTGCGATGCAGGCGCGTCGTTCGATTGGTTCCCTTGCAAAACCAGCGACTTATCTGACGGCCTTAAGCCAGCCGAAAATCTATCGCCTGAACACGTGGATTGCCGATGCGCCAATCGCGCTGCGTCAGCCGAATGGCCAGGTCTGGTCACCGCAGAACGATGATCGTCGTTATAGCGAAAGTGGCAGAGTGATGCTGGTGGATGCGTTGACACGTTCGATGAACGTGCCGACGGTGAATCTGGGGATGGCGCTGGGTCTGCCTGCGGTTACGGATACCTGGATTAAACTGGGCGTACCGAAAGATCAGCTGCATCCGGTTCCGGCAATGCTGCTGGGGGCGTTGAACTTAACGCCAATTGAAGTGGCGCAGGCGTTCCAGACCATCGCTAGTGGTGGTAATCGAGCACCGCTTTCTGCGCTGCGTTCGGTAATCGCGGAAGATGGCAAGGTGTTGTATCAGAGCTTCCCGCAGGCGGAACGCGCGGTTCCGGCGCAGGCGGCGTATCTGACACTATGGACCATGCAGCAGGTGGTACAACGCGGTACGGGTCGTCAGCTTGGGGCGAAATACCCGAACCTGCATCTGGCGGGCAAAACCGGGACTACCAACAACAACGTGGATACCTGGTTTGCGGGCATTGACGGCAGCACGGTGACCATCACCTGGGTAGGCCGTGATAACAACCAGCCGACCAAACTGTATGGTGCCAGTGGGGCAATGTCGATTTATCAGCGTTATCTGGCTAACCAGACACCAACACCGCTGAATCTTGTTCCGCCAGAAGACATTGCTGATATGGGCGTGGACTACGACGGCAACTTTGTCTGCAGCGGGGGCATGCGTGTCTTACCGGTCTGGACCAGCGATCCGCAATCGCTGTGCCAGCAGAGTGAGATGCAGCAGCAACCGTCAGGCAATCCGTTTGATCAGTCTTCTCAGCCGCAGCAACAGCCGCAACAGCAACCTGCTCAGCAAGAGCAGAAAGACAGTGACGGCGTAGCAGGTTGGATCAAGGATATGTTTGGTAGTAATTAACGTCTAAGCGTGACATACCGGATGGCGAGTTGCCATCCGGTAAAATAACATCCCACCTAAAGTATTAACCCTTTCTTTTCATCTGGTTGTTTATTAACCCTTCAGGAACGCTCAGATTGCGTACCGCTTGCGAACCCGCCAGCGTTTCGAATATTATCTTATCTTTATAATAATCATTCTCGTTTACGTTATCATTCACTTTACATCAGAGATATACCAATGGCGCGTTCCAAAACTGCTCAGCCAAAACACTCACTGCGTAAAATCGCAGTTGTAGTAGCCACAGCGGTTAGCGGCATGTCTGTTTACGCACAGGCAGCGGTTGAACCGAAAGAAGACACTATCACCGTTACCGCTGCACCAGCGCCGCAAGAAAGCGCATGGGGGCCAGCTGCAACTATTGCGGCGCGACAGTCCGCTACCGGCACCAAAACCGATACACCGATTCAAAAAGTGCCACAGTCTATTTCTGTTGTGACCGCCGAAGAGATGGCGCTGCATCAGCCGAAGTCGGTAAAAGAAGCTCTTAGCTATACGCCAGGCGTTTCGGTCGGTACGCGTGGTGCATCAAACACTTATGATCATTTGATTATTCGTGGTTTTGCAGCAGAAGGCCAAAGCCAGAATAACTATCTCAACGGTCTGAAGTTGCAAGGCAACTTCTATAACGATGCAGTTATTGACCCGTATATGCTGGAACGCGCTGAAATTATGCGTGGTCCGGTTTCAGTGCTTTACGGTAAAAGCAGTCCTGGCGGCCTGTTGAACATGGTCAGCAAGCGCCCGACTACAGAACCGCTGAAAGAAATTCAGTTTAAAGCCGGTACTGACAGCCTGTTCCAGACTGGTTTTGACTTCAGTGATGCGCTGGATGATGACGGCGTTTACTCTTATCGTCTGACTGGTATTGCGCGTTCAGCCAATGCTCAGCAGAAGGGGGCAGAAGAGCAGCGTTATGCTATTGCTCCAGCGTTCACCTGGCGCCCGGATGATAAAACCAATTTCACCTTCCTTTCTTACTTCCAGAACGAGCCGGAAACCGGTTATTACGGCTGGCTGCCGAAAGAGGGAACCGTTGAGCCGCTGCCGAACGGTAAGCGTCTGCCGACAGATTTTAACGAAGGGGCGAAGAACAACACCTATTCTCGTAATGAGAAGATGGTGGGCTACAGCTTCGATCACGAATTTAACGACACCTTTACGGTGCGTCAGAACCTGCGCTTTGCTGAAAACAAAACCTCGCAAAACAGCGTTTATGGTTACGGCGTCTGCTCCGATCCGGCGAATGCTTACAGCAAACAGTGTGCCGCTTTAGCGCCAGCCGATAAAGGTCACTACCTGGCACGTAAATACGTCGTTGATGATGAGAAGCTGCAAAACTTCTCCGTTGATACCCAGTTGCAGAGCAAGTTTGCCACTGGCGATATCGACCACACTCTGCTGACCGGTGTCGACTTTATGCGTATGCGTAATGACATCAACGCCTGGTTTGGTTACGACGACTCCGTACCGCTGCTCGATCTGTACAATCCGGTGAATACCGATTTCGACTTCAATGCGAAAGATCCGGCAAACTCCGGCCCTTACCGCATTCTGAATAAGCAGAAACAAACGGGTGTTTATGTTCAGGATCAGGCGCAGTGGGATAAAGTGCTGGTCACCCTGGGCGGTCGTTATGACTGGGCGGATCAAGAGTCTCATAACCGCGTTGAAGGGACGACCGATAAACGTGATGACAAACAGTTTACCTGGCGTGGTGGTGTTAACTACCTGTTTGATAATGGTGTAACACCTTACTTCAGCTATAGCGAATCGTTTGAACCTTCTTCACAAGTTGGGAAGGATGGTAATATTTTTGCGCCGTCTAAAGGTAAGCAGTATGAGGTCGGCGTGAAATATGTACCGGAAGATCGCCCAATTGTGGTTACTGGTGCTGTGTATAATCTCACTAAAACCAACAACCTGATGGCGGACCCTGAGGGTTCCTTCTTCTCGGTTGAAGGTGGTGAAATCCGCGCGCGTGGCGTAGAAATCGAAGCGAAAGCGGCGCTGTCGGCGAGTGTTAACGTAGTTGGTTCTTATACTTACACCGATGCAGAATACACCACCGATACTACCTACAAAGGCAACACGCCTGCGCAGGTGCCAAAACACATGGCTTCTCTGTGGGCTGACTACACCTTCTTTGAAGGCCCGCTCTCCGGCCTGACGCTCGGTACTGGCGGTCGCTTTACAGGCTCCAGCTATGGTGATCCGGCTAACTCCTTTAAAGTGGGAAGTTATACGGTCGTGGATGCGTTAGTGCGTTATGATCTGGCGCGAGTCGGCATGGCGGGCTCCAACGTGGCGCTGCATGTCAACAACCTGTTCGATCGTGAATACGTCGCCAGCTGCTTTAATACCTATGGCTGCTTCTGGGGCGCAGAACGTCAGGTCGTTGCAACCGCAACCTTCCGTTTCTAATTTCTCTTTTGGGGCACGGATTTCCGTGCCCGTTTCACAAGTTGGCTGTTATGCAGGAATACACGAATCATTCCGATACCACTTTTGCACTGCGTAATATCTCCTTTCGTGTGCCCGGGCGCACGCTTTTGCATCCGCTGTCGTTAACCTTTCCTGCCGGGAAAGTGACCGGTCTGATTGGTCACAACGGTTCTGGTAAATCCACTCTGCTCAAAATGCTTGGCCGTCACCAACCGCCGTCGGAAGGGGAGATTCTTCTTGATGCCCAGCCGCTGGAAAGCTGGAGCAGCAAAGCGTTTGCTCGCAAAGTGGCTTATTTGCCGCAGCAGCTTCCTCCGGCAGAAGGGATGACGGTGCGTGAACTGGTGGCGATTGGTCGTTACCCGTGGCATGGCGCGCTGGGGCGCTTTGGCGCGGCAGATCGCGAAAAGGTCGAAGAGGCTATCTCGCTGGTTGGCTTAAAACCGCTGGCGCATCGGCTGGTCGATAGCCTCTCTGGCGGCGAACGTCAACGGGCGTGGATCGCCATGCTGGTGGCGCAGGATAGCCGTTGTCTGTTGCTGGACGAACCGACCTCGGCGCTGGATATCGCCCACCAGGTTGATGTGCTGGCGCTGGTGCACCGTTTAAGTCAGGAGCGTGGCCTGACGGTCATTGCCGTGCTGCACGATATCAATATGGCTGCGCGTTACTGTGATTATCTGGTCGCCCTGCGCGGCGGTGAAATGATTGCTCAGGGAACGCCTGCGGAAATTATGCGCGGCGAAACCCTCGAAATGATTTATGGCATCCCGATGGGTATTTTGCCGCATCCGGCGGGTGCTGCACCTGTGAGTTTTGTTTATTGATGAGCGGCTTACCTCTTATTTCGCGCCGTCGACTGTTAACGGCGATGGCGCTTTCTCCGTTGTTATGGCAGATGAATACCGCCCGCGCGGCGGCTATTGATCCAAAGCGTATTGTGGCGCTGGAGTGGTTGCCGGTGGAATTACTGCTGGCGCTCGGCATCGTGCCTTACGGCGTGGCGGATACCATCAACTATCGCCTGTGGGTCAGCGAGCCACCATTGCCGGATTCAGTGATTGACGTTGGTTTGCGTACAGAACCTAACCTTGAACTGCTGACCGAAATGAAACCGTCGTTTATGGTCTGGTCGGCAGGGTATGGCCCTTCACCAGAAATGCTGGCACGCATTGCGCCTGGGCGCGGATTTAACTTCAGCGACGGCAAACAGCCGCTGGCGATGGCGCGTAAGTCACTGACGGAAATGGCAGATTTACTTAACCTGCAAAGCGCAGCGGAAACGCATTTAGCGCACTATGAAGACTTTATCCGCAGCATGAAACCCCGCTTTGTGAAGCGTGGTGCGCGCCCGTTATTGCTGACGACACTTATCGATCCGCGCCATATGCTGGTCTTCGGTCCAAACAGCTTGTTCCAGGAAATTCTTGATGAGTACGGCATCCCAAATGCCTGGCAAGGGGAAACCAACTTCTGGGGCAGTACCGCCGTCAGTATCGATCGTCTGGCAGCGTATAAAGACGTTGATGTGCTCTGTTTTGATCACGACAACAGCAAAGACATGGATACCCTAATGGCAACCCCGCTGTGGCAGGCTATGCCGTTTGTCCGCGCCGGACGCTTTCAGCGCGTACCTGCAGTCTGGTTTTATGGTGCGACGCTCTCGGCAATGCACTTTGTGCGTATTCTGGATAACGCCATTGGAGGTAAAGCGTGAGTAAACGTATTGCGCTTTTCCCGGCGTTATTGTTGGCGCTGCTGGTGATTGCCGCAGCGATGCTCACCTGGATGAACTTCTCGCAGGCGCTGCCGCGTAGCCAGTGGGTGCAGGCCACCTGGTCGCCGGATATCGATGTCATCGAGCAGATGATTTTTCACTACAGCTTGTTACCGCGTCTGGCGATTTTGCTGCTGGTGGGCGCGGGCCTGGGGCTGGTGGGCGTGCTGTTTCAGCAAGTGCTGCGTAACCCGCTGGCGGAACCGACGACGTTGGGCGTTGCTACAGGCGCGCAACTGGGGATTACCGTCACCACGCTCTGGGCGATCCCTGGTGCGATGGCGAGCCAGTTTGCTGCATTGGCAGGGGCTTGTGTGGTTGGCTTAATTGTCTTTGGCGTCGCGTGGGGGAAACGGCTTTCTCCGGTAACGCTGATCCTCGCGGGGCTTGTGGTGAGCCTTTATTGCGGGGCAATCAATCAGTTACTGGTTATCTTCCATCACGACCAGCTACAAAGCATGTTCCTGTGGAGCACCGGAACGCTGACGCAAACCGACTGGGGCGGCGTTGAGCGTTTATGGCCGCAGTTGCTGGGCGGCGTGATGCTGACGTTACTGCTACTTCGTCCGTTAACCCTGATGGGGCTTGATGATGGCGTGGCGCGCAATCTCGGGCTGGCCTTGTCGCTCGCGCGTCTGGCGGCGCTGTCGCTGGCGATAGTCATCAGTGCGCTGCTGGTGAACGCGGTGGGGATTATCGGCTTTATCGGGTTGTTCGCGCCGCTGCTGGCAAAAATGCTGGGGGCGCGGCGTCTGCTGCCAAGACTGCTGCTGGCGTCACTGATTGGTGCGCTGATCCTCTGGCTTTCCGATCAAATCATCCTCTGGCTGACTCGCGTGTGGATGGAAGTTTCTACCGGTTCGGTCACTGCGCTCATCGGTGCGCCGCTGCTGCTGTGGCTGCTGCCGCGTTTACGCAGCATCAGTGCGCCGGATATGAAGGCCAACGATCGTGTCGCGACTGAACGCCAACATGTGCTGGCGTTTGCCCTTGCTGGCGGTGTGCTGCTGATAATTGCTGTGGTGGTGGCGCTGTCGTTTGGTCGTGATGCGCACGGCTGGACGTGGGCGAGCGGGGCGCTGCTCGATGATTTAATGCCCTGGCGCTGGCCGCGAATTATGGCGGCACTGTTTGCGGGCATCATGCTGGCAGTGGCGGGCTGTATTATTCAGCGGCTGACCGGAAACCCGATGGCAAGCCCGGAAGTGCTGGGGATTAGTTCCGGCGCGGCGTTTGGTGTGGTATTGATGCTGTTTTTGGTGCCGGGTAATGCCTTTGGCTGGCTGTTACCCGCGGGCAGTCTCGGCGCGGCGGTGACGCTGTTGATCATTATGATCGCTGCCGGACGCGGTGGATTTTCCCCACACCGCATGTTACTGGCGGGGATGGCCTTAAGTACCGCGTTCACCATGCTTTTGATGATGTTGCAGGCAAGTGGTGACCCGCGAATGGCGCAAGTGCTGACGTGGATTTCCGGTTCGACCTACAACGCGACCGAGGCGCAGGTCTGGCGCACGGGAATTGTGATGGTAATTTTGCTGGCGATTACCCCGCTGTGCCGCCGCTGGCTGACCATTTTACCGCTGGGCGGTGATACCGCACGAGCAGTGGGAATGGCGCTGACGCCGACGCGAATTGCGCTACTGCTGCTGGCGGCTTGCCTGACGGCGACCGCGACAATGACCATTGGACCGTTGAGTTTTGTTGGTCTGATGGCACCGCATATCGCGCGGATGATGGGCTTTCGACGGACGATGCCGCATATTGTGATTTCGGCGCTGGTGGGTGGTTTACTGCTGGTGTTCGCTGACTGGTGTGGGCGGATGGTGCTGTTTCCATTCCAGATCCCAGCGGGGCTGCTGTCGACCTTTATCGGCGCGCCGTATTTTATCTATTTGTTGAGAAAGCAGAGCCGTTAATTTTTCCATATAACGGCCCTTAACTCCTGGATGGATAAAGCTTTTACGCGGCAACGGATACCCGATGCGACGCTGTGGCGTCTTATCGGGCCTACAAACGGTCCTGATCTGTAGGTCGGATAAGGCGTTTACGCCGCATCCGACAAACCATGCTGGATCACAACTTCGCAAACACCCGACGTGCAGCATCGATGGTGTTATTGATATCTTCCATGCTGTGCGCCACAGACATAAAGCCCGCTTCAAACGCTGACGGTGCCAGGTAAACACCTTCGTCCAGCATCATATGGAAGAAACGCTTAAAGCGTTCCACGTCACAGGCCATCACATCCTGATAGCACGTCACGGACTCGGCGTCGGTAAAGAAAATACCGAACATGCCGCCAACGTGGTTAACGACCAATGGAATTCCCGCTTCTTCTGCCGCTTCCAGCAGACCTTCTGCCAGACGTGTTGTCAGCTCATCCAGCGTCTCGTGAACGCCCGGCTGCGCGACTTCATTCAGACAGGCGAAACCGGCTGCCATCGCAATCGGGTTACCGGAAAGCGTACCCGCCTGATAGACCGGACCGGTTGGGGCCAGCGCATCCATCACATCACGACGACCACCGAATGCGCCTACCGGCATTCCACCGCCGATGATTTTGCCCAGGCAGGTGAGGTCTGGCACCACGTCGTAATAATCCTGCGCGCCAGCCAGCGCCACGCGGAAACCGGTCATCACTTCATCGATGATCAGCAATGCGCCAAATTCGTCGCACAGTGCGCGCAGACCCGGCAGGAACTCTGGCAGCGGCGGAACACAGTTCATGTTGCCTGCTACTGGCTCGACAATAATACAGGCAATCTCTTGCGGGTATTGCTCAAACGCGGCGCGTACCGAGGCCAGATCGTTATAAGTACAGGTTAATGTATGTTTGGCGAAATCTGCCGGAACGCCCGGCGAGTTTGGCTGGCCTAAAGTGAGTGCGCCAGAACCGGCTTTTACCAGCAGACAGTCAGCGTGACCGTGGTAGCAACCTTCGAATTTAATGATTTTGTCGCGACCGGTAAAACCACGGGCCAGGCGGATGGCGCTCATCGTCGCTTCGGTGCCGGAGTTCACCATGCGCACCATATCCATGGTCGGGACCAGTTCGGTCACCAGTTGCGCCATTTTCACTTCCATTTCGGTCGGTGCGCCAAAGCTCAGACCGCGTTCGGCGGCTTCAATCACGGCATTGCGGATCGCCGGATGGTTATGGCCCAGCACCATCGGCCCCCAGGAACCGACATAATCGATATAGGCTTTGCCATCAACATCGTACAGATAAGCGCCGTCCGCTTTTTCGATAAACAGTGGAGTGCCGCCCACGCCGGTAAAGGCGCGAACAGGGGAGTTCACACCGCCAGGGATCAGCTCGCGCGCTGCGCTGTATAGATTTTCAGACTTACTCATGGAGGGTTCCTGATTCGTAGAAAAAGTGAATGGCTGCTATTCTATGTTATTCATAACAAGTTAAATACTCGTCAAACGTCAGGTTGCTTGTACTGGTACAATCCTGATTTCTTAGAGTATAAAAGTTTTGTGCATTTGAAACATTACGCTTTGCAAAGGATTTTCATGGAACGTGCGAGTAAAATGCCGTCATCTTATTTGTATGACCAATAAGTGATCATTGGATGAAAACTGATACTCCCTCTTTAGAAACACCGCAGGCTGCGCGCCTGCGACGCAGACAACTGATTCGCCAACTTCTTGAGCGCGATAAAACCCCGTTAGCCATTTTGTTTATGGCTGCCGTCGTCGGCACGCTTGTCGGGCTGGCTGCTGTTGCTTTTGACAAAGGCGTCGCCTGGTTACAGAACCAACGCATGGGGGCGCTGGTCCATACGGCCGATAATTATCCGCTACTGTTAACCGTCGCTTTTCTCTGTTCGGCAGTGCTGGCGATGTTCGGCTACTTTTTGGTGCGCAAATACGCGCCGGAAGCCGGTGGCTCGGGGATCCCGGAAATTGAAGGGGCGTTGGAAGATCAACGTCCCGTTCGCTGGTGGCGTGTATTGCCGGTGAAATTCTTTGGCGGGCTGGGGACACTCGGCGGCGGCATGGTGTTGGGGCGTGAAGGACCAACCGTGCAGATCGGCGGTAATATCGGTCGGATGGTGCTTGATATATTCCGCCTGAAAGGTGATGAAGCGCGCCATACGCTGCTGGCAACCGGTGCAGCAGCGGGTCTGGCTGCGGCCTTTAATGCGCCGCTGGCGGGTATTTTATTTATTATCGAAGAGATGCGTCCGCAGTTTCGCTATACGTTAATTTCGATTAAAGCGGTATTTATTGGTGTCATTATGTCGACCATTATGTACCGGATTTTTAATCATGAAGTTGCGTTGATTGACGTCGGTAAACTTTCTGACGCGCCGCTTAATACACTGTGGCTTTATCTGATCCTCGGTATTATTTTTGGCATTTTCGGCCCTATTTTTAATAAATGGGTGCTGGGGATGCAGGATTTGCTGCACCGTGTGCACGGCGGCAATATTACCAAATGGGTACTGATGGGCGGTGCGATTGGCGGTCTGTGTGGATTGCTGGGGTTTGTGGCACCAGCAACTTCGGGCGGCGGTTTTAACCTGATTCCTATCGCCACGGCGGGGAACTTCAGCATGGGAATGCTGGTGTTTATCTTCGTCGCGCGAGTCATTACTACCTTACTTTGCTTCTCTTCCGGTGCGCCGGGCGGTATTTTTGCCCCGATGTTGGCGCTGGGTACTGTGCTGGGTACTGCTTTCGGAATGGTTGCCGTTGAGCTGTTTCCGCAATATCACCTTGAGGCGGGGACGTTTGCTATTGCCGGAATGGGGGCGTTACTGGCGGCATCTATTCGCGCGCCGTTAACGGGGATCATTCTGGTTCTGGAGATGACCGATAACTATCAGCTCATTTTGCCAATGATTATTACCGGTCTTGGCGCAACACTATTAGCACAATTTACCGGCGGGAAACCGCTATACTCGGCGATTCTTGCGCGCACGCTGGCAAAACAGGAAGCGGAACAACTGGCGCGAAGCAAGGCCGCATCAGCCAGCGAGAATACTTGAACGAAATACCAGGGTATTAGATAATGGCGATTATTATTGGGTTAGAATTTGCCCAATTGCCGATGTCGTTTGGAGCAAAATATGAGTGATGACGTAGCACTGCCGCTGGAGTTTACCGACGCAGCAGCCAACAAAGTTAAAAGCCTGATCGCTGACGAAGATAACCCGAATCTGAAATTACGCGTGTATATCACCGGTGGCGGTTGTAGCGGCTTCCAGTATGGTTTCACCTTTGATGATCAGGTGAATGAAGGCGATATGACCATCGAAAAACAGGGCGTAGGCCTGGTGGTTGACCCGATGAGCCTGCAATATCTGGTCGGCGGTTCCGTTGACTATACCGAAGGTCTGGAAGGTTCTCGTTTCATCGTGACCAACCCGAACGCGAAAAGCACCTGCGGTTGCGGTTCTTCCTTCAGCATCTAATCTCTTATTCGTGTGCCGGATAAGCTATCCGGCACATCTCCTCTCTTCAACGCCCATTCTCATCCAGCGCAAACGTCGGTAGCTTAAGATGCCAACGAATAGCCGCCAGTCGAATCAATAGCGTCACGACCATGCCCATCATACTGGCTGTTTCCAGGGGCACGGAAAATGTGTAATAAGCCGTAGCGTGGACAATACCGCCGATAATACAGGCCGTTGCGTAGATTTCTGTGCGTAAAATCATGGGGATTTCGCGGGCCAGTACATCACGAATGATCCCGCCGCCAACGCCAGTAATGACGCCCATACAAACCGCGATCAACGGACCGGCTTCCGCATTAAAGGCTTTATTCACGCCAATGCCGACAAACACCGCCAGACCAACGGCATCCAGCACCGGCAACATCCATTTCGGTAAGCGTCTTGGCTGGCGCACCAGCACGATCGTCAGCATGCTGGTCACCATTGCAACAACCAGATCGGTGGGATCTTTCACCCAAAAGACCGGGCCGTGATCCAGCGCCATGTCGCGAATTGTCCCGCCGCCTACTGCGGTAACCACGCCTAATACCAGGACACCAAAAGGGTCCATACGCAATTTTCCGGCTAACAAAACGCCGGAGATGGCAAATACCGCTGTGCCGACTATATCCAGCCAATAGACGAGCATTGTTCTATCCCCACTGAGCACCTGAAAAGATCAGGCGCTAATCTACCTGTGAAAGCGCATTACAGAGCTGTTGTGCAGCGAGGATAATACGTGGGCTTGCACGTTCAAACCAGTCACTCGTGAGAGGAATAACGGGAATTTTGAGCTGTTCACCCCAGTATTGTTTGATTTTAGGAATTTGGTCCGGTCCACCTGTAATGACAATCGCCTGTGGCGCGCGTGCTAACACCTGTTCGCGGCTAACTTGCGGCCAGGGAACCCGGCTGTCTTTAAAGATGTTTTCTCCGCCACAAACTTCGAGTACCTGGTTTTGAATCGACTCTTTTCCACTGGTAAATGGCGGATTAATGCCGAATTGCAGAAAAACACGTTTTTTAGGTTTATCAGCATATTGCGCTTTCAATTGTGCGTACTGGTCCAGCAGGGATTGCGCGGCTTGTTCAGCCTTGTCCGGTTGTGGGCTCCAGGGGGCCAGTTGACGTAACGCATTGGCAATTTGTTCAATGCTTGTCGCATCGACCCACATCACTTTTATTCCCAGCGAAGCTAACTGGTCAACCTGCCGCTCGGCATTACCTCCACGCCAGGCAATCACCAGATCGGGTTTAAGGGCCACAATGCGTTCGAGATTCATCCCCTGCCAGGTTGAAACCTGCTCAATCTTTTGCGCTTGTGGAGGGTAGTCGGAATAACTGCTGACCCCAACCGGCGTGATCCCGGCGGCAAAAGCAAGTTCAGTGTTGGCGGGTGAAAGCGTGATGACGCGCGGTGCGGCGTTGAGCCACAGAGGGGCGAGAAAAGACAGGGCGACCAGCGCCCTGAACAGTGACTTAGCCATGTGCCAGTTTCTGCACCAGTGACTCAACCATCAGGCTGGACTGTTTAGCAGCAACAGCCAGGAACTCATCGAAGCTAAGATGAGACTGTTGATCGGCCACGTCGGAGATGGCGCGTACGACAACAAACGGGACGTTGAAATTGTGGCAGACATGAGCGATTGCCGTCGCTTCCATCTCTACAGCAATGGCCTGCGGGAAGTTGTGGCGGATTTTCGCCAGGCCAACAGAACCGTTGATGAAAGCGTCGCCGCTGACAATCAGGCCACGTACAGCGTTAAGATTCAGTTCGGCAATGCAGGCCTCAGCGGCAGCGATCAGTTTATCGTCAGCTTTGAAGCCAGCCGGGCAGCCAGGTAACTGACCGTATTCGTAACCAAATGCCGTGACATCCGCGTCGTGATAACGTGCTTCGTCCGAGACAACGATATCGCCCACTTTCAGCGTTGGCGCCAGGCCACCAGCAGAACCGGTGTTAATAATCACATCTGGCTTGCAGTGTTCCAACAGCAGAGTTGCACCCAGTGCCGCAGCAACTTTACCGATGCCCGATTTCAGAAGCGCAACTTCGGTTCCATTCAGTTGGCCGGTATAGATTTCGCAACCGCCCAGACTGATAGTTTGGCGGTTTTCGATTTTGTCACGCAGCAGCGTAACTTCTTCTTCCATTGCACCAATGATGCCGATTTTCATAGATTTACTCGCGATAAGCCCGATTTGAAGGCATAGTTTACCATGCGCTTACGGGGAAGCGTATTTCTCACGCGGGAGAGGACATGGCACAGATTGATTTCCGAAAAAAAATAAACTGGCATCGTCGTTACCGTTCACCACAGGGCGTTAAAACCGAACATGAGATCCTGCGAATCTTTGAGAGCGATCGCGGGCGTATTATTAACTCTCCGGCAATTCGTCGTCTGCAACAAAAGACCCAGGTTTTTCCGCTGGAGCGAAATGCCGCCGTGCGCACGCGTCTAACCCATTCAATGGAAGTCCAGCAGGTGGGGCGCTACATCGCCAAAGAAATTTTAAGCCGTCTGAAAGAACTTAAATTACTGGAAGAGTATGGTCTGGATGAACTGACCGGCCCCTTTGAAAGTATTGTTGAGATGTCATGCCTGATGCACGATATCGGCAATCCGCCGTTTGGCCATTTTGGTGAAGCGGCGATAAATGACTGGTTTCGCCAGCGTTTGTTTCCGGCTGATGCCGAAAGCCAGCCTCTGACTGACGATCGCTGCTGCGTGGTGGCATTACGTTTACGGGAAGGGGAAGAACCGCTTAACGAACTGCGGCGCAAAATTCGTCAGGACTTATGCCATTTTGAGGGGAATGCACAAGGTATTCGTCTGGTGCATACATTGATGCGGATGAATCTCACCTGGGCACAGGTTGGCGGTATTTTAAAATATACCCGTCCGGCGTGGTGGCGTGGCGAAACGCCTGAGACACATCACTATTTAATGAAAAAGCCGGGTTATTATCTTTCTGAAGAAGCTTATATTGCCCGGTTGCGTAAAGAACTTAATTTGGCGCTTTACAGTCGTTTTCCATTAACGTGGATTATGGAAGCTGCCGACGACATCTCCTATTGTGTGGCAGATCTTGAAGATGCGGTAGAGAAAAGAATATTCAGCGTTGAGCAGCTTTATCATCATTTGCACGAAGCGTGGGGCCAGCATGAGAAAGGTTCGCTCTTTTCGCTGGTGGTTGAAAATGCCTGGGAAAAATCACGCTCAAATAGTTTAAGCCGCAGTACGGAAGATCAGTTTTTTATGTATTTACGGGTAAACACCCTAAATAAACTGGTACCCTACGCAGCACAACGATTTATTGATAATCTGCCTGCGATTTTCGCCGGAACGTTTAATCATGCATTATTGGAAGATGCCAGCGAATGCAGCGATCTTCTAAAGCTATATAAAAATGTCGCTGTAAAACATGTGTTTAGCCATCCAGATGTCGAGCAGCTTGAATTGCAGGGCTATCGGGTCATTAGCGGATTATTAGAGATTTATCGCCCTTTATTAAGCCTGTCGTTATCAGACTTTACTGAACTGGTAGAAAAAGAACGGGTGAAACGTTTCCCTATTGAATCGCGCTTATTCCACAAACTCTCGACGCGCCATCGGCTGGCCTATGTCGAGGCTGTCAGTAAATTACCGTCAGATTCTCCTGAGTTTCCGCTATGGGAATATTATTACCGTTGCCGCCTGCTGCAGGATTATATCAGCGGTATGACCGACCTCTATGCCTGGGATGAATACCGACGTCTGATGGCCGTAGAACAATAACCAGGCTTTTGTAAAGACGAACAATAAATTTTTACCTTTTGCAGAAACTTTAGTTCGGAACTTCGCGCTATAAAACGAATCTGAAGAACACAGCAATTTTGCGTTATCTGTTAATCGAGACTGAAATACATGAAAAAAACCACATTAGCACTGAGTGCACTGGCTCTGAGTTTAGGTTTGGCGTTATCTCCGCTCTCTGCAACGGCGGCTGAGACTTCTTCAGCAACGACAGCCCAGCAGATGCCAAGCCTTGCACCGATGCTCGAAAAGGTGATGCCTTCAGTGGTCAGCATTAACGTAGAAGGTAGCACAACCGTTAATACGCCGCGTATGCCGCGTAATTTCCAGCAGTTCTTCGGTGATGATTCTCCGTTCTGCCAGGAAGGTTCTCCGTTCCAGAGCTCTCCGTTCTGCCAGGGGGGCCAGGGCGGTAATGGCGGCGGCCAACAACAGAAATTCATGGCGCTGGGTTCCGGCGTCATCATTGATGCCGATAAAGGCTATGTCGTCACCAACAACCACGTTGTTGATAACGCGACGGTGATTAAAGTCCAGCTGAGCGATGGTCGTAAGTTCGACGCGAAGATGGTTGGCAAAGATCCGCGCTCTGATATCGCGCTGATCCAGATCCAGAACCCGAAAAATCTGACCGCAATTAAGATGGCGGATTCTGATGCACTGCGCGTGGGTGATTACACCGTAGCAATTGGTAACCCGTTTGGTCTGGGCGAGACGGTAACTTCCGGGATTGTCTCTGCGCTGGGGCGTAGCGGTCTGAATGCCGAAAACTATGAAAACTTCATCCAGACCGATGCTGCGATCAACCGGGGTAACTCTGGTGGCGCGCTGGTTAACCTGAACGGCGAACTGATTGGTATCAACACCGCGATCCTCGCACCGGACGGCGGAAACATCGGTATCGGTTTTGCTATCCCGAGCAACATGGTGAAAAACCTGACCTCGCAGATGGTGGAATACGGCCAGGTGAAACGTGGTGAGCTGGGTATTATGGGCACTGAGCTGAACTCCGATCTGGCGAAAGCGATGAAAGTTGACGCCCAGCGCGGTGCTTTCGTAAGCCAGGTTCTGCCGAACTCTTCCGCCGCGAAAGCGGGCATTAAAGCGGGTGATGTGATCACCTCACTGAACGGTAAGCCAATCAGCAGCTTTGCCGCACTGCGTGCTCAGGTGGGCACTATGCCGGTAGGCAGCAAACTGACCCTGGGCTTACTGCGCGACGGGAAGCAGGTTAACGTGAACCTGGAACTGCAGCAGAGCAGCCAGAATCAGGTTGATTCCAGCACCATCTTCAACGGCATTGAAGGCGCTGAGATGAGCAACAAAGGCAAAGATCAGGGCGTGGTGGTGAACAACGTGAAAACGGGCACTCCGGCTGCGCAGATCGGCCTGAAGAAAGGTGATGTGATTATTGGTGCGAACCAGCAGGCAGTGAAAAACATCGCTGAACTGCGTAAAGTTCTCGACAGCAAACCGTCTGTGCTGGCACTGAATATTCAGCGCGGCGACAGCACCATCTATCTGTTAATGCAGTAATCTTCCTCAACCCCTTCCTGAAAACGGGAAGGGGTTCTCCTTACAATCTGTGAACTTCACCACAACTCCATACATCTTCCTCATCCTTTGGGCATTTGCACAATGCCGTACGTTACGTACTTCCTTATGCTAAGCCGTGCATAACGGAGGACTTATGGCTGGCTGGCATCTTGATACCAAAATGGCGCAGGATATCGTGGCGCGCACCATGCGCATCATTGATACCAATATTAACGTAATGGATGCCCGCGGGCGTATTATCGGCAGCGGCGATCGTGAGCGTATTGGTGAATTGCACGAAGGTGCATTGCTGGTACTTTCACAGGGACGAGTAGTTGATATCGATGACGCGGTGGCACGTCATCTGCACGGTGTGCGGCAGGGGATTAATCTACCATTACGGCTGGAAGGTGAAATTGTCGGCGTAATCGGCCTGACTGGTGAACCAGAGAATCTGCGTAAATATGGCGAACTGGTCTGCATGACGGCTGAAATGATGCTGGAACAGTCGCGGTTGATGCATCTGTTGGCGCAGGATAGCCGTTTGCGGGAAGAACTGGTGATGAACCTGATTCAGGCGGAGGAGAATACTCCTGCACTCACTGAATGGGCGCAACGGCTGGGGATCGATCTCAATCAACCGCGAGTGGTGGCTATTGTTGAGGTCGATAGCGGTCAACTTGGCGTGGACAGCGCAATGGCGGAGTTACAGCAACTGCAAAACGCGCTGACTACACCCGAGCGTAATAATCTGGTGGCGATTGTTTCACTGACCGAAATGGTGGTGTTGAAACCGGCGTTGAATTCGTTTGGGCGCTGGGATGCAGAAGATCATCGTAAGCGAGTTGAACAACTGATTGCCCGCATGAAAGAGTATGGTCAGCTACGTTTTCGCGTTTCGCTGGGTAACTATTTTACCGGACCAGGCAGTATTGCCCGCTCTTATCGTACGGCGAAAACGACGATGGTGGTGGGTAAACAGCGGATGCCCGAAAGTCGCTGCTATTTTTATCAGGATCTGATGTTGCCTGTGTTGCTCGACAGTTTGCGTGGCGACTGGCAGGCCAACGAACTGGCGCGACCGCTGGCGCGGCTGAAAGCGATGGACAATAACGGCTTGCTGCGGCGAACGCTGGCGGCGTGGTTTCGCCACAATGTGCAACCGCTGGCAACGTCAAAGGCGTTGTTTATTCATCGTAATACTCTTGAGTATCGGCTTAATCGTATATCGGAACTGACCGGGCTTGATTTGGGCAATTTTGATGACAGGTTGCTGCTGTATGTGGCGTTACAACTGGATGAAGAGCGGTAGGTCGATTACAAAATTACAGCCGGGTGAGACTTTACCCGGCCCACAGAATGACATTATTTACGCGTCAGTTTTTCCAGATCGGCTTCAATCTCGCTGATCTTATTGGTTACTACTGACTCCAGGTGACGTAAGTCGTCGAGGATCTTACGCTTAAGATCAACTTCGCTGCGGTCACGCTGGCAGATTTGATCAAGTTCATCAATGATATACCGCAGGTTCGGGCTGATTTCCTGTACTTCTTTATAACCTTGACCCACACCATCAGCGACTACCGTTTTGCGCTGACGTGGATATTTAAATTTCACGCTCTTGGCGAAAAACTCGCCTTTGTCTTTCTGGAAATAGATTTTCAGAATATCGTTGTTGGCTTCCTGCCGGAGGCTGTAACGATCAATTTCTTCAGGATTGGTAATACCCAGACTTTTCAGATTGTCGTACATAGCGTTACCTCAAAATGAGTCAGTAAATTGTGCTTATTTTAGCATTTGGCCTGGCCCGCCCGGCTCGACTGTGATCGCAGAAAGCCTTTTTCTTCCAGACTTCTATCATGGCGTAAAAATCAAAAAATTACCTGCTTTATTCTGGCGATAAAATTCACGTTCTACACCAGTTCCAGCATCGTTACTTCCGGGCGGCAGTTCAGACGCAAACCATACAAACTGCCCACGCCACGGGTTGTGTAGATGTGTCGTTCGCCAAAGGCATTTAATCCGGCGACGTAACGTTTATCTTCGACAGGGGCAAAAGGTTCACCAACCAACGGTACGCGCAGTTGCCCGCCGTGAGTATGGCCGCACAGCATCAGATCCCAGGGTTCATCACGTATGACTTCTTTGCTGTCGGGATTATGTGCCAGCACCAGACGAGGCAGATTTGCTTCGCTGGCGGGAGGTGGTTTGCATTGTCCGGCCCATAAATCACCAGTGCCAACCAGTTCAAATTGCCGTTTTGATGTGGCGATTACCGTTGCCTGGTTAAACAACACAGTGATCCCCGCCGATTTTAACGCCTCGCCAATTAAGCGATTTTTCTCTGTACCCACGGGGTGATCGTGATTGCCAAAACAGGCAAATGTCGGTGCACATTTGGCAAGGGGAGAGAGTACGTCACTGAACGCCGAAAAATTCAGCGGCATATCAAATAAAACATAATCGCCACCCAGCAAAATCAAATCAGGTTTTTGCGCTACGCCAAGGACAATAGCGTCAGAAATCAGGCTTAAAGGAACAAAACGAGAGTAATGGAGATCGGCCAGAAACAGAATTTTGAATGGTGCGGCTTTTTCTTCAAAAAAGGCGAAGCGGTGATGGCTTAATTCAAGCCAGCCGGGTTCCAGGTAATGCATATAACCGAAACCTGAACTCACCGTTAACGTCGCGGCGGCAGCCTGTAAAAAACGCCTGCGTGTGATCATCATTCATCCCTGTAAAAAAACGGGCAGCTTCATGCTGCCCGTGTACTGACTTTTAGTCGATGGTGCGTAGCAGTTCGTTAATGCCGACTTTGCCGCGAGTTTTCGCGTCAACTTTCTTAACGATAACCGCACAGTAGAGGCTGTATTTGCCATCTTTCGACGGCAGATTACCTGACACAACCACCGAACCAGCCGGAACGCGACCGTAGTGGATTTCGCCGGTTTCACGGTCGTAAATACGGGTGCTCTGACCAATGTATACGCCCATAGAGATGACGGAACCTTCTTCGACAATCACCCCTTCAACCACTTCAGAGCGTGCGCCGATGAAGCAGTTATCTTCAATAATGGTCGGGTTAGCCTGCAGCGGCTCCAGCACGCCGCCGATACCCACGCCACCGGAAAGGTGGACGTTTTTACCAATCTGCGCACAGGAACCGACGGTCGCCCAGGTATCAACCATGGTGCCTTCATCAACATATGCGCCGATGTTGACGTAAGACGGCATCAGCACGGTGTTACGGGCAATGAACGCGCCCTGACGCACTGCCGCTGGTGGCACGACGCGGAAGCCTTCTTTCTGGAAACGTGCTTCATCGTAGTTAGCGAATTTCATCGGCACTTTGTCGAAGTAGCGGCTTTCTGCCCCTTCGATCACCTGATTATCATTAATACGGAAAGAGAGCAGCACCGCTTTTTTCAACCACTGATGCGTCACCCACTGACCGTCAATTTTTTCCGCAACACGCAGTGCGCCGGAATCCAGCAGGGCGATCACCTGATTTACCGCTTCGCGGGTAACGGTGTCTGCATTGGCTGGGGTGATCTCGGCACGGCGTTCAAAAGCGGTTTCAATAATGTTCTGTAACTGCTGCATTGTTAAACTCTTTTCATATCAGTAAACACATCACCCTTTATCGTTTGGATTGAGGGCCTCTGTCAACCGCTGATGCACTTCCTGCTGCAACTCGTTATTAAGCGCACGCCGGTCAGCGGTGGCAATTATGAATAAATCTTCTACTCGCTCGCCAATGGTTGTAATTCGGGCGCCATGAAGCGAAATTCCCAGATCGGCAAAAATTTTCCCGACTCGCGCCAGCAAGCCAGGTTGGTCGAGGGCAATCAATTCGAGGAATGATTTTCGGTCGGTATGGGTCGGCAAAAACGTCACTTCGGTTTCAACAGTAAAATGGCGCAATTTGGCGGGTTGGCGACGTGGCTGCGGTGGCTGCCAGCTACTTTGTGTCAGCACCTGTTCCAGACCAAATCGAATAACGTCATGGCGATCTGCGGACAGCGGGCTGCCATCGGGTTCCAGCACGATGAAGGTATCCATTGCCATACCGTCGCGAGTGGTGAAAATTTGTGCGTCGTGAACGCTTAAATTGCGGCGGTCTAACTCGGCACACACGGCGGCAAACAGATATGGGCGGTCCGGGCTCCAGATAAAAATCTCCGTGCCACCACGCGTAGCCTGCGGGCTAAGCAAGACCAGCGGTTTGCTTAAATCATGCTGTAATAAATGGCGCGCATGCCAGGCCAGTTGATTTGGGCTATGGCGGACAAAATAGTTAGCGCGACAGCGTGACCAGATATGGTGCAGTGCCTCTTCGTCAATATTGTCCATACGCAGTAGCGCCAGCGCCTGTAGCTGGTGATGGCGAACGCGTTCGCGCATATCCGGCGTGTTTTGCATTCCGCGCCGTAGCTGCTTTTCGGTGGCAAAGTAGAGCTCACGCAACAGACTTTGCTTCCAGCTGTTCCACAGTGTTTCGTTGGTGGCGCAAATGTCTGCCACTGTCAGGCATACCAGATAACGCAGACGATTTTCTGTTTGCACTTCTTCGGCAAACTGCTTGATGACTTCCGGGTCCTGAATATCGCGGCGCTGAGCTGTCACCGACATCAGCAAGTGCTGGCGAACCAGCCAGGCGACCAGCTGTGTTTCGCGTGAGTTCAGCCCGTGGAGTTCGGCAAAATGCACTACATCCTGAGCACCGAGAATGGAGTGGTCGCCGCCGCGTCCTTTGGCGATATCGTGAAACAGCGCGGCGATGAAAATCAGCTCAGTTGACGGCAGGCGCGGCCAGACGTCCACACACAACGGATGGCGCTGGCGCGTTTCTTCACTGGCAAAACTCTCCAGTTTCAACATCACGCGGATAGTATGTTCATCCACCGTGTAGGCGTGGAACAGGTCAAACTGCATCTGCCCGACGATATGCGACCATTGCGGCATATACGCGCCGAGCACGCTATGGCGATGCATTGGCAATAGCCCGCGCCGCACCGCTCCGGGGTGACGCAGAATGCTCAAAAACAGTTTTCGCGCTTCCGGAATATTACACAGAGGTTGTTGCAGGTGGCGACGGGCGTGGCGTAACTGGCGTAGTGTGGTGGAGTAAATGCCGGTGATCGCACTGTTGCGCACCATGGTGTAGAACATACGCAAGATGGCTTCTGGCTGGCGCATAAATAGTGTTTCATCGCGCAGGTCGATTAGCGTACCGCGTAGCTGAAACTCATCGTCGATTGGACGTGGTTTTTCGTCGGCGGGCAGGGCGAGGATGGCTTCATCGAACAGTTGCAGCAGCATCTGGTTGAGTTCGCTGACGCGGCGTGTAACGCGGAAGTAATCCTTCATCATCCGCTCGACGGGTTCGTTACCTTCGCCACTGTAATTCAGACGCTGGGCGACGCTAAGCTGGCGATCAAACAGCAGGCGATTATCGTAACGGCTGACGACCAGATGCAGGGCAAAGCGAATACGCCACAATATATGCAGACATTCGTTTAATTCCGCCCGCTCCGCTGAGGTCAAGAAGCCAAACCCTACCATTTCATCCAGTGAAGTCGCGCCAAAATGACGGCGGGCCACCCATTGCAGAGTGTGGATATCGCGCAAGCCGCCGGGGCTACTTTTGATGTCTGGTTCAAGGTTGTAGCTGGTGCCGTGGTAACGCTGATGGCGCTGGTTCTGTTCTTCAACTTTCGCCGCGTAGAACTTGTCGGAAGGCCAGAATCCTTCGCTAAAAATATGTTTTTGCAGTTCGAGGAACAGCGCAACATCGCCAATTAATAAGCGGGATTCGATTAAATTGGTGGCGACGGTTAAATCCGATAATCCTTCCAGCATGCACTCTTCAAGCGTGCGCACGCTATGACCCACTTCCAGCTTTACATCCCAGAGCAGCGTTAACAGCTCGCCCACTTTTTGCGCCTGATCGTCCGGGAGCTTTTTACGGCTTAAAATCAGTAAATCGATGTCAGAAAGTGGATGCAGCTCGCCACGACCGTAGCCACCGACGGCGACCAATGCCAGGTCGGCAATCTGGCTGAATCCCGCTTCAATCCATAACCGTTGCAGGAGCTGGTCGATAAACTCGGTACGCGCCTCAATCAACTGTTCTGCAGAGATCCCATTGTCAAAGGCATCACCCAGCCAACGCTGGAAAGTATCAATATGGGCTTTTATCCCACAAACGGTTAATTCATCACGGGGCCAGGCGCATGGATTTTGCGGTTGACCAGGCAGGGTGGGGAGAGCGGTGTTTGCGTACTGTTCTGGAAGGGTATTCATTGTGCGCCACCCATAAGATTAAATTATCGCATTAAAAAAGCCGGCATTCGCCGGCTTCATCTTATTCGTCGTGCGAGATTATCGCCGGGATGGTGTCATCCTTGCGTAACGTCAGAATTTCGCAGCCGTTATCAGTCACCACAATAGTATGCTCATATTGTGCAGACAAGCTGCGATCTTTGGTTTTTACCGTCCAGCCATCTTTCATGGTGCGGATCTCTTTTTTACCCGCGTTGACCATTGGCTCGATGGTGAAGGTCATTCCCGGCTTCAGCACGACGTTGGTTTCACGGGAGTCATAATGCAGCACCTGCGGTTCTTCATGGAAGCCGCGACCAATACCGTGTCCGCAATATTCACGAACGACGGAGAAGCCTTCTGCTTCGACAAATTTCTGAATCGCCGCGCCGATTTCGCGCAGATTAATGCCCGGTTTTACCATGCGTAGCGCCAGGTAAAGACTCTCTTGCGTTACGCGGCACAGACGTTCGCCCATGATGGTCGGCTTACCGACGATAAACATTTTCGAGGTGTCGCCGTGGAAACCATCTTTGATTACGGTGACATCAATGTTAACGATATCGCCATCTTTCAGCAGCTTGGCGTCGTCCGGGATACCGTGGCACACCACTTCATTAATAGAGATGCAAACGGATTTCGGATAGCCGTGATAGCCGAGGCAGGCAGAAACCGCGTGTTGTTCATTAACAATGTAATCATTACAGATGCGATCCAGCTCGCCGGTGCTGACGCCCGGTTTAACATACGGTTCGATCATTTCCAGCACTTCGGCAGCCAGTCGGCCAGCGACGCGCATTTTTTCGATATCTTCTGGGGTCTTGATTGAGATAGCCATTAATTCTGTCCATCAGCGTCGGTGATACCGACAATATATATGTAAGTGTCGTCAATGGTATCACACCCGGGCAAATTGAGAATCATTCTGAATTTCGCCAAACGTGCCACTGAACGTTTTCTATAATAGAAAATTCATCGTCTGATGCTGTACACAGCGCCAACAATTATTGGTGTCCACGACGTATTTGTGGTATAAAGCGCGCCGGACTTCCGATCCATTTCGTATACACAGACTGGACGGAAGCGACAATCTCACTTTGTGTAACAACACACACGTATCGGCACATATTCCGGGGTGCCCTTTGGGGTCGGTAATATGGGATACGTGGAGGCATAACCCCAACTTTTATATAGAGGTTTTAATCATGGCAACTGTTTCCATGCGCGACATGCTCAAGGCTGGTGTTCACTTCGGTCACCAGACCCGTTACTGGAACCCGAAAATGAAGCCGTTCATCTTCGGTGCGCGTAACAAAGTTCACATCATCAACCTTGAGAAAACTGTACCGATGTTCAACGAAGCTCTGGCTGAACTGAACAAGATTGCTTCTCGCAAAGGTAAAATCCTTTTCGTTGGTACTAAACGCGCTGCAAGCGAAGCGGTGAAAGACGCTGCTCTGAGCTGCGACCAGTTCTTCGTGAACCATCGTTGGCTGGGCGGTATGCTGACTAACTGGAAAACCGTTCGTCAGTCCATCAAACGTCTGAAAGACCTGGAAACTCAGTCTCAGGACGGTACTTTCGACAAGCTGACCAAGAAAGAAGCGCTGATGCGCACTCGTGAGCTGGAGAAACTGGAAAACAGCCTGGGCGGTATCAAAGACATGGGCGGTCTGCCGGACGCTCTGTTTGTAATCGATGCTGACCACGAACACATTGCTATCAAAGAAGCAAACAACCTGGGTATTCCGGTATTTGCTATCGTTGATACCAACTCTGATCCGGACGGTGTTGACTTCGTTATCCCGGGTAACGACGACGCAATCCGTGCTGTGACCCTGTACCTGGGCGCTGTTGCTGCAACCGTACGTGAAGGCCGTTCTCAGGATCTGGCTTCCCAGGCGGAAGAAAGCTTCGTAGAAGCTGAGTAATAAGGCTTGATAACTCCCCCAAAATAGTTCGAGTTGCAGAAAGGCGGCAAGCTCGAGAATTCCCGGGAGCTTACATCAGTAAGTGACCGGGATGAGCGAGCGAAGACAACGCATCTGCGGCGCGAAATATGAAGGGGGAGAGCCCTTATAGACCAGGTAGTACACGTTTGGTTAGGGGGCCTGCATATGGCCCCCTTTTTCACTTTTATATCTGTGCGGTTTAATGCCGGGCAGATCACATCTCCGAGGATTTTAGAATGGCTGAAATTACCGCATCCCTGGTAAAAGAGCTGCGTGAGCGTACTGGCGCAGGCATGATGGATTGCAAAAAAGCACTGACTGAAGCTAACGGCGACATCGAGCTGGCAATCGAAAACATGCGTAAGTCCGGTGCTATCAAAGCAGCGAAAAAAGCAGGCAACGTTGCTGCTGACGGCGTGATCAAAACCAAAATCGACGGCAACTACGGCATCATTCTGGAAGTTAACTGCCAGACTGACTTCGTTGCAAAAGACGCTGGTTTCCAGGCGTTCGCAGACAAAGTTCTGGACGCAGCTGTTGCTGGCAAAATCACTGACGTTGAAGTTCTGAAAGCACAGTTCGAAGAAGAACGTGTTGCGCTGGTAGCGAAAATTGGTGAAAACATCAACATTCGCCGCGTTGCTGCGCTGGAAGGCGACGTTCTGGGTTCTTATCAGCACGGTGCGCGTATCGGCGTTCTGGTTGCTGCTAAAGGCGCTGACGAAGAGCTGGTTAAACACATCGCTATGCACGTTGCTGCAAGCAAACCAGAATTCATCAAACCGGAAGATGTTTCCGCTGAAGTGGTAGAGAAAGAATACCAGGTTCAGCTGGATATCGCGATGCAGTCTGGTAAGCCGAAAGAAATCGCAGAGAAAATGGTTGAAGGCCGCATGAAGAAATTCACCGGCGAAGTTTCTCTGACCGGTCAGCCGTTCGTTATGGAACCAAGCAAAACTGTTGGTCAGCTGCTGAAAGAGCATAACGCTGAAGTGACTGGCTTCATCCGCTTCGAAGTAGGTGAAGGCATCGAGAAAGTTGAGACTGACTTTGCAGCAGAAGTTGCTGCGATGTCCAAGCAGTCTTAATTATCGAAAAGGAGCCGCCTGAGGGCGGCTTCTTTTTGCGCCCATCTTGTAAATTCAGCTAACCCTTATGGGGCTGCGCTGAAAAGCGACGTACAATGTCGCCGGTATTAATTCATTTCAATCGTTGACAGTCTCAGGAAAGAAACATGGCTACCAATGCAAAACCCGTCTATAAACGCATTCTGCTTAAGTTGAGTGGCGAAGCTCTGCAGGGCACGGAAGGCTTCGGTATTGATGCAAGCATACTGGATCGCATGGCTCAGGAAATCAAAGAACTGGTTGAACTGGGTATTCAGGTTGGTGTGGTGATTGGTGGGGGTAACCTGTTCCGTGGCGCTGGTCTGGCGAAAGCGGGTATGAACCGCGTTGTGGGCGACCACATGGGAATGCTGGCGACCGTAATGAACGGCCTGGCAATGCGTGATGCACTGCACCGCGCCTATGTGAACGCTCGTCTGATGTCCGCTATTCCATTGAATGGCGTGTGCGACAGCTACAGCTGGGCAGAAGCTATCAGCTTGTTGCGCAACAACCGTGTGGTGATCCTCTCCGCCGGTACAGGTAACCCGTTCTTTACCACCGACTCAGCAGCTTGCCTGCGTGGTATCGAAATTGAAGCTGATGTGGTGCTGAAAGCAACCAAAGTTGACGGCGTGTTTACCGCTGATCCGGCGAAAGATCCAACCGCAACCATGTACGAGCAACTGACTTACAGCGAAGTGCTGGAAAAAGAGCTGAAAGTCATGGACCTGGCGGCCTTCACGCTGGCTCGTGACCATAAATTACCGATTCGTGTTTTCAACATGAACAAACCGGGTGCGCTGCGCCGTGTGGTAATGGGTGAAAAAGAAGGGACTTTAATCACGGAATAATTCCCGTGATGGATAAATAAGGGTAAGATTCCGCACAAGTATCGCGGGGGCGTAAGTCTGGTTATAAGGCGTTATTGTTGCAGGCAGTTTGGTCACGGCCAGCGCGCAGCAACCGGAGCGTACACAAGTACGTGAGGATGGCGAGCACTGCCCGGGGCCAAAATGGCAAATAAAATAGCCTAATAATCCAGACGATTACCCGTAATATGTTTAATCAGGGCTATACTTAGCACACTTCCACTGTGTGTGACTGTCTGGTCTGACTGAGACAAGTTTTCAAGGATTCGTAACGTGATTAGCGATATCAGAAAAGATGCTGAAGTACGCATGGACAAATGCGTAGAAGCGTTCAAAACCCAAATCAGCAAAATACGCACGGGTCGTGCTTCTCCCAGCCTGCTGGATGGCATTGTCGTGGAATATTACGGCACGCCGACGCCGCTGCGTCAGCTGGCAAGCGTAACGGTAGAAGATTCCCGTACTCTGAAAATCAACGTGTTTGATCGTTCAATGTCTCCGGCCGTTGAAAAAGCGATTATGGCGTCCGATCTTGGCCTGAACCCGAACTCTGCGGGTAGCGACATCCGTGTTCCGCTGCCGCCGCTGACGGAAGAACGTCGTAAAGATCTGACCAAAATCGTTCGTGGTGAAGCAGAGCAAGCGCGTGTTGCAGTACGCAACGTGCGTCGTGACGCGAACGACAAAGTGAAAGCACTGTTGAAAGATAAAGAGATCAGCGAAGACGACGATCGCCGTTCTCAGGACGATGTACAGAAACTGACTGATGCTGCAATCAAGAAAATTGAAGCGGCGCTGGCAGACAAAGAAGCAGAACTGATGCAGTTCTGATTTCTTGAACGACAAAAAACGCCGCTCAGTAGATCCTTGCGGATCGGCTGGCGGCGTTTTGCTTTTTACTCTGTCTCAACTCTGGATGTTTCATGAAGCAACTCACCATTCTGGGCTCGACCGGCTCGATTGGTTGCAGCACGCTGGACGTGGTGCGCCATAATCCCGAACACTTCCGCGTAGTTGCGCTGGTGGCAGGCAAAAATGTCACTCGCATGGTAGAGCAGTGCCTGGAATTCTCTCCCCGCTATGCCGTAATGGACGATGAAGCGAGTGCGAAACTTCTTAAAACGATGCTACAGCAACAGGGTAGCCGCACCGAAGTCTTAAGTGGGCAACAAGCCGCTTGCGATATGGCAGCGCTTGAGGATGTTGATCAGGTGATGGCAGCCATTGTTGGCGCTGCTGGGCTGTTACCTACGCTTGCTGCGATCCGCGCGGGTAAAACCATTTTGCTGGCCAATAAAGAATCACTGGTTACCTGCGGACGTCTGTTTATGGACGCCGTAAAGCAGAGCAAAGCGCAATTGTTACCGGTCGATAGCGAACATAACGCCATTTTTCAGAGTTTACCGCAACCTATCCAGCATAATCTGGGATACGCTGACCTTGAGCAAAATGGCGTGGTGTCCATTTTACTTACCGGGTCTGGTGGCCCTTTCCGTGAGACGCCATTGCGCGATTTGGCAATAATGACGCCGGATCAAGCCTGCCGTCATCCGAACTGGTCGATGGGGCGTAAAATTTCTGTCGATTCGGCTACCATGATGAACAAAGGTCTGGAATACATTGAAGCGCGTTGGTTGTTTAACGCCAGTGCCAGCCAGATGGAAGTGCTGATTCACCCGCAGTCAGTGATTCACTCAATGGTGCGCTACCAGGACGGCAGCGTTCTGGCGCAGTTGGGTGAACCGGATATGCGTACGCCAATTGCCCACACCATGGCCTGGCCGAATCGCGTGAACTCTGGTGTGAAGCCGCTCGATTTTTGCAAACTCAGTGCGTTGACATTTGCCGCACCGGATTATGATCGCTATCCATGCCTTAAACTGGCAATGGACGCGTTCGAACAAGGCCAGGCTGCGACGACTGCATTGAATGCCGCAAACGAAATCACCGTTGCAGCCTTTCTTGCGCAACAAATCCGCTTTACGGATATCGCCGCGTTGAATTTATCCGTACTGGAAAAAATGGATATGCGCGAACCACAATGCGTGGACGATGTGTTATCTGTTGATACGAACGCGCGTGAAGTCGCCAGAAAAGAGGTGACGCGTCTCGCAAGCTGAGGATAATCCGGCTACAGAGAGTCGTGCTATTTGTTAGCGTAGGGCTTCAGTGATATAGTCTGCGCCATCTGACCATAAGTAGTTGGCTTTATAAGGTCAGGTATGCCGTGGTTTTACACGGCTTTTTTTTGTATAGGCTTCAGTATTCCTGAGTACCGTAAACCCTGTCAGGGAATAAGAAACGCGTGATGTTGTCTGCTACTCAACCACTTAGCGAAAAATTGCCAGTACATGGCTGTCGTCATGTTGCGATCATTATGGACGGCAATGGTCGCTGGGCAAAAAAGCAAGGGAAGATTCGTGCCTTTGGGCATAAAGCCGGGGCAAAATCCGTCCGCCGGGCTGTCTCTTTTGCGGCCAACAACGGTATTGAGGCGTTAACGCTGTATGCCTTTAGTAGTGAAAACTGGAACCGACCAGCGCAGGAAGTCAGTGCGTTAATGGAACTGTTTGTTTGGGCGCTCGATAGCGAAGTAAAAAGCCTGCACCGACATAACGTACGTCTGCGTATTATTGGCGATACCAGTCGCTTTAACTCGCGTTTGCAAGAACGTATTCGTAAATCGGAAGCGCTAACAGCCGGAAATACCGGTCTAACGCTGAATATTGCGGCGAACTACGGTGGACGTTGGGATATAGTCCAGGGAGTCAGGCAACTGGCTGAAAAGGTGCAGCAAGGAAACCTGCAACCAGATCAGATAGATGAAGAGATGCTAAACCAGCATGTCTGTATGCATGAACTGGCCCCTGTAGATTTAGTAATTAGGACTGGGGGGGAGCATCGCATTAGTAACTTTTTGCTTTGGCAAATTGCCTATGCCGAACTTTACTTTACAGATGTTCTCTGGCCCGATTTCGATGAACAAGACTTTGAAGGGGCGTTAAATGCCTTTGCTAATCGAGAGCGTCGTTTCGGCGGCACCGAGCCCGGTGATGAAACAGCCTGATGGGGGTCGCTTTTGCTGAAGTATCGCCTGATATCTGCTTTTGTGTTAATACCCGTCGTCATCGCGGCGTTGTTTCTGTTGCCGCCGGTGGGGTTCGCCATTGTAACGCTGGTGGTCTGCATGCTGGCAGCGTGGGAATGGGGACAGCTTAGCGGTTTTACCACTCGCTCGCAGCGAGTATGGTTGGCGGTGTTATGTGGGTTATTGTTGGCGCTGATGCTTTTTCTGTTGCCGGAATATCACCGAAATATTCATCAACCGCTGGTTGAAATCTCACTTTGGGCTTCGCTGGGTTGGTGGATTGTCGCGCTATTGCTGGTGCTGTTTTACCCAGGTTCCGCAGCAATCTGGCGTAACTCTAAAACATTGCGCATTATTTTTGGCGTGCTAACCATTGTTCCCTTCTTCTGGGGCATGCTGGCGTTACGGGCCTGGCACTACGACGAGAATCATTACAGTGGCGCAATATGGCTGCTCTATGTCATGATCCTGGTATGGGGCGCTGACTCTGGCGCATATATGTTTGGCAAATTGTTTGGTAAACATAAGCTGGCACCGAAGGTTTCTCCGGGTAAAACCTGGCAAGGCTTTATCGGTGGACTCGCGACTGCAGCGGTAATCTCATGGGGTTATGGCATGTGGGCGAATCTCGACGTCGCTCCCGTCACCTTACTCATTTGCTCTATTGTCGCAGCGTTAGCCTCAGTGCTCGGCGATCTGACCGAGAGTATGTTTAAGCGTGAAGCAGGAATTAAGGACAGCGGTCATTTAATTCCAGGACACGGTGGTATTTTAGATCGTATTGATAGTCTGACGGCTGCGGTACCGGTCTTTGCTTGCTTGTTGTTACTGGTATTCAGGACGCTTTAACGGAAGGTAATATGCTGAGTTTTCTCTGGGATTTGGCTTCGTTCATCGTTGCACTGGGTGTACTTATCACCGTGCATGAATTTGGTCATTTCTGGGTTGCCCGGCGTTGTGGTGTTCGCGTTGAGCGTTTCTCAATAGGTTTTGGCAAGGCGCTCTGGCGCCGAACTGATAAGCTAGGCACCGAATATGTCATCGCCCTGATCCCGTTGGGCGGTTATGTCAAAATGCTGGATGAGCGCGCAGAACCGGTTGTTCCGGAACTCCGCCACCATGCCTTCAATAATAAATCTGTCGGCCAACGTGCGGCGATTATTGCCGCAGGTCCGGTTGCAAACTTCATTTTTGCTATCTTTGCCTACTGGCTGGTTTTTATTATTGGTGTGCCTGGCGTACGTCCGGTGGTTGGCGAAATAGCAGCCAATTCGATAGCTGCGGAAGCACAAATTGCACCAGGTACGGAACTAAAAGCCGTAGATGGTATCGAAACGCCTGATTGGGATGCCGTGCGTTTGCAGTTGGTCGATAAAATTGGCGATGAAAGCACCACCATTACGGTAGCGCCATTTGGCAGCGACCAACGACGGGATGTAAAGCTCGATTTACGTCACTGGGCGTTTGAGCCTGATAAAGAAGATCCGGTATCTTCGCTGGGGATTCGTCCTCGTGGCCCGCAAATTGAACCTGTACTGGAAAATGTGCAGCCAAACTCGGCCGCAAGCAAGGCAGGTTTGCAAGCAGGCGACAGGATCGTTAAAGTCGATGGTCAGCCCTTAACGCAGTGGGTGACCTTTGTGATGCTTGTCCGGGATAACCCGGGTAAATCCTTAGCGTTAGAAATCGAAAGACAGGGGAGTCCCTTGTCTTTGACATTAATCCCGGAGAGTAAACCGGGTAATGGTAAAGCGATTGGTTTTGTCGGTATTGAGCCGAAAGTCATTCCTTTGCCAGATGAGTATAAAGTTGTACGCCAGTATGGGCCGTTCAACGCTATCGTCGAAGCCACGGACAAAACGTGGCAGCTGATGAAGCTGACGGTCAGTATGCTGGGAAAATTGATCACCGGTGATGTGAAACTGAACAACCTCAGTGGGCCGATCTCTATCGCCAAGGGGGCTGGGATGACAGCGGAACTCGGGGTTGTTTATTACCTGCCGTTTCTTGCGCTCATTAGCGTGAACTTAGGGATAATTAACCTGTTTCCGTTGCCCGTACTTGACGGGGGGCATCTGCTGTTCCTTGCGATCGAAAAGATCAAGGGCGGACCGGTATCCGAGCGGGTTCAAGACTTTTGTTATCGCATTGGCTCGATTTTGCTGGTGCTGTTAATGGGGCTTGCACTTTTCAATGATTTCTCTCGGTTATGAGAGTTAGTTAGGAAGAACGCATAATAACGATGGCGATGAAAAAGTTGCTCATAGCGTCGCTGCTGTTTAGCAGCGCCACCGTATACGGTGCTGAAGGATTCGTAGTGAAAGATATTCATTTCGAAGGCCTTCAGCGTGTCGCCGTTGGTGCGGCCCTCCTCAGTATGCCGGTGCGCACAGGCGACACGGTTAATGATGAAGATATCAGTAATACCATTCGCGCTCTGTTTGCTACCGGCAACTTTGAGGATGTTCGCGTCCTTCGTGATGGTGATACCCTTCTGGTTCAGGTAAAAGAACGTCCGACCATTGCCAGCATTACTTTCTCCGGTAACAAATCGGTGAAAGATGACATGCTGAAGCAAAACCTCGAGGCTTCTGGCGTGCGTGTGGGCGAATCCCTCGATCGCACCACCATTGCCGATATCGAGAAAGGTCTGGAAGACTTCTACTACAGCGTCGGTAAATATAGCGCCAGCGTTAAAGCTGTCGTGACCCCGCTGCCGCGCAACCGTGTTGACCTCAAACTAGTGTTCCAGGAAGGTGTATCAGCTGAAATCCAGCAAATTAACATTGTTGGTAACCATGCTTTCACCACCGACGAACTGATCTCTCATTTCCAACTGCGTGACGAAGTGCCGTGGTGGAACGTGGTAGGCGATCGTAAATACCAGAAACAGAAACTGGCAGGCGACCTTGAAACCCTGCGCAGCTACTATCTGGATCGCGGTTATGCTCGTTTCAACATTGACTCTACCCAGGTCAGTCTGACGCCAGATAAAAAAGGTATTTACGTCACGGTGAACATCACCGAAGGCGATCAGTACAAGCTTTCTGGCGTTGAAGTGAGCGGCAACCTTGCCGGGCACTCCGCTGAAATTGAGCAGCTGACTAAGATCGAGCCGGGCGAGCTGTATAACGGCACCAAAGTGACCAAAATGGAAGATGACATTAAAAAGCTTCTTGGTCGCTATGGTTATGCCTATCCGCGCGTACAGTCGATGCCTGAAATTAACGATGCCGACAAAACCGTTAAATTACGCGTGAACGTTGATGCGGGTAACCGTTTCTACGTGCGTAAGATCCGTTTTGAAGGTAACGATACCTCGAAAGATGCCGTTCTGCGTCGCGAAATGCGTCAGATGGAAGGTGCATGGCTGGGGAGCGATCTGGTCGATCAGGGTAAGGAGCGTCTGAATCGTCTGGGCTTCTTTGAAACTGTCGATACCGATACCCAACGTGTTCCGGGTAGCCCGGACCAGGTTGATGTAGTCTACAAGGTGAAAGAACGTAATACCGGTAGCTTCAACTTCGGGATTGGTTACGGTACTGAAAGTGGCGTGAGCTTCCAGGCTGGTGTGCAACAGGATAACTGGTTAGGTACAGGTTATGCTGTTGGTATCAACGGGACCAAAAACGATTACCAGACCTATGCTGAACTGTCGGTAACCAACCCGTACTTCACCGTAGATGGCGTAAGCCTCGGTGGTCGTCTCTTCTATAATGACTTCCAGGCAGATGACGCCGACCTGTCCGACTATACCAACAAGAGTTATGGTACAGACGTGACGTTGGGCTTCCCGATTAACGAATATAACTCGCTGCGTGCAGGTCTGGGTTATGTACATAACTCCCTGTCCAACATGCAGCCTCAGGTTGCGATGTGGCGTTATCTGTACTCTATGGGTGAACATCCGAGTACCTCTGATCAGGATAACAGCTTCAAAACGGACGACTTCACGTTCAACTATGGTTGGACCTATAACAAGCTTGACCGTGGTTACTTCCCGACAGATGGTTCACGTGTCAACCTGACCGGTAAAGTGACCATTCCGGGATCGGATAACGAATACTACAAAGTGACGTTAGACACGGCGACTTATGTGCCGATCGATGACGATCACAAATGGGTTGTTCTGGGTCGTACCCGCTGGGGTTATGGTGATGGTTTAGGCGGCAAAGAGATGCCGTTCTACGAGAACTTCTATGCCGGTGGTTCCAGCACCGTGCGTGGCTTCCAGTCCAATACCATTGGTCCGAAAGCAGTTTACTTCCCGCATCAGGCTAGTAATTATGATCCGGACTATGATTACGAATGTGCGACTCAGGACGGCGCGAAAGACCTGTGTAAATCGGATGATGCTGTAGGCGGTAACGCTATGGCGGTTGCCAGCCTCGAGTTCATCACCCCGACGCCGTTCATTAGCGACAAGTATGCTAACTCGGTTCGTACTTCCTTCTTCTGGGATATGGGTACCGTTTGGGATACAAACTGGGATTCCAGCCAATATTCTGGATATCCGGACTATAGTGATCCAAGCAATATCCGTATGTCTGCGGGTATCGCATTACAATGGATGTCCCCATTGGGGCCGTTGGTGTTCTCCTACGCCCAGCCGTTCAAAAAGTACGATGGAGACAAGGCAGAACAGTTCCAGTTTAACATCGGTAAAACCTGGTAAGTGTTCTCCACAAAGGAATGTAGTGGTAGTGTAGCGATGACTTTAGGCGATCAATATAAGATCGCCGGGCCACGCAAAGAACTGCACCCTCCGGTGCAAATGGGATGGTAAGGAGTTTATTGTGAAAAAGTGGTTATTAGCTGCAGGTCTCGGTTTAGCACTGGCAACTTCTGCTCAGGCGGCTGACAAAATTGCAATCGTCAATATGGGCAGCCTGTTCCAGCAGGTAGCGCAGAAAACCGGTGTTTCTAACACGCTGGAAAATGAGTTCAAAGGCCGTGCCAGCGAACTGCAGCGTATGGAAACCGATCTGCAGGCTAAAATGAAAAAGCTGCAGTCCATGAAAGCGGGCAGCGATCGTACCAAACTGGAAAAAGACGTGATGGCTCAGCGCCAGACTTTTGCTCAGAAAGCGCAGGCTTTTGAGCAGGATCGCGCTCGTCGTTCCAACGAAGAACGCGGCAAACTGGTTACTCGTATCCAGACTGCTGTGAAATCCGTTGCCAACAGCCAGGATATCGATCTGGTTGTTGATGCAAACGCCGTTGCTTACAACAGCAGCGATGTAAAAGACATCACTGCTGACGTACTGAAACAGGTTAAATAAGTAATGCCTTCAATTCGACTGGCTGATTTAGCGCAGCAGTTGGATGCAGAACTACACGGTGATGGCGATATCGTCATCACCGGCGTTGCGTCCATGCAATCTGCACAAACAGGTCACATCACGTTCATGGTTAACCCAAAATACCGTGAGCATTTAGGCTTGTGCCAGGCGTCCGCGGTTGTCATGACCCAGGACGATCTTCCTTTCGCGAAAAGTGCCGCGCTGGTAGTGAAGAACCCCTACCTGACTTACGCGCGCATGGCGCAAATTTTAGATACCACGCCGCAGCCTGCGCAGAACATTGCACCCAGTGCAGTGATTGACGCGACGGCGAAGCTGGGTAACAACGTATCGATTGGCGCTAACGCGGTGATTGAGTCCGGCGTTGAACTGGGCGATAACGTGATTATCGGTGCCGGTTGCTTCGTAGGTAAAAACAGCAAAATAGGTGCAGGTTCGCGTCTCTGGGCGAACGTAACCATTTACCATGAGATCCAGATCGGTCAGAATTGCCTGATCCAGTCTGGAACAGTGGTAGGCGCAGACGGCTTTGGTTATGCCAACGATCGGGGTAACTGGGTGAAGATCCCGCAGATTGGTCGCGTAATTATTGGCGATCGCGTGGAGATCGGCGCATGTACTACCATCGATCGCGGCGCGCTGGATGACACTGTTATTGGCAATGGTGTGATCATTGATAACCAGTGCCAGATTGCACATAACGTCGTGATTGGTGACAATACGGCGGTTGCCGGTGGCGTCATTATGGCGGGAAGCCTGAAAATTGGTCGTTACTGCATGATCGGCGGAGCCAGCGTAATCAACGGGCATATGGAAATATGCGACAAAGTGACGGTTACGGGCATGGGTATGGTGATGCGTCCCATCACTGAACCAGGCGTCTATTCCTCAGGCATTCCGCTGCAACCCAACAAAGTCTGGCGCAAAACCGCTGCACTGGTGATGAACATTGATGACATGAGCAAGCGTTTGAAATCGCTTGAGCGCAAGGTTAATCAACAAGACTAACGTTCCATCTTTTGTTCGCCAAACTTTACGGCCTGTCTCATTCTTACGATTGCGGCAGGCCGTGTTATTATTGTCGTTTCTTATATTTTGACAGGAAGAGTATCTTGACTACTAACACTCATACTCTGCAGATTGAAGAGATTTTAGAACTTCTGCCGCACCGTTTCCCGTTCTTACTGGTGGATCGCGTGCTGGATTTTGAAGAAGGTCGTTTTCTGCGCGCAGTAAAAAATGTCTCTGTCAATGAGCCATTCTTCCAGGGCCATTTCCCTGGAAAACCGATTTTCCCGGGTGTGCTTATTCTGGAAGCAATGGCACAGGCAACAGGTATTCTGGCGTTTAAAAGCGTAGGAAAACTGGAACCGGGTGAGCTGTACTATTTCGCTGGTATTGACGAAGCGCGCTTCAAGCGCCCGGTCGTGCCTGGCGATCAAATGATCATGGAAGTCACTTTCGAAAAAACGCGCCGCGGCCTGACCCGTTTTAAAGGGGTTGCTCTGGTCGACGGTAAAGTAGTTTGCGAAGCAACGATGATGTGTGCTCGTAGCCGGGAGGCCTGATACGTGATTGATAAATCCGCCTTTGTGCATCCAACCGCCATTGTGGAAGAGGGCGCATCGATTGCCGCCAACGCTCACATTGGTCCTTTTTGTATCGTTGGACCCCATGTCGAAATTGGTGAGGGTACCGTACTGAAATCTCACGTTGTTGTGAATGGTCATACTAAAATTGGCCGCGACAATGAGATTTATCAGTTCGCCTCCATCGGCGAAGTCAACCAGGATCTTAAATATGCTGGCGAACCGACCCGTGTGGAAATCGGCGATCGTAACCGCATTCGCGAAAGCGTCACCATTCATCGTGGCACAGTCCAGGGCGGTGGATTGACGAAGGTGGGCAGCGACAACTTACTGATGATCAACGCGCACATTGCGCACGATTGTACGGTAGGTAACCGCTGCATCCTCGCCAACAACGCAACGCTGGCGGGTCATGTATCGGTAGACGACTTCGCGATCATCGGCGGCATGACCGCAGTCCATCAGTTCTGCATCATTGGTGCGCACGTGATGGTTGGCGGCTGTTCCGGTGTGGCGCAGGACGTCCCTCCTTATGTCATTGCGCAGGGTAACCACGCAACGCCGTTCGGTGTCAACATCGAAGGGCTGAAGCGCCGCGGATTCAGCCGTGAGGCGATTACCGCTATCCGCAATGCGTATAAGCTGATTTATCGCAGCGGTAAAACGCTCGATGAAGTGAAACCGGAAATTGCCGAACTGGCGGAAACATATCCGGAAGTAAAAGCCTTTACCGATTTCTTTGCACGCTCAACGCGCGGTCTGATTCGTTAATGACTGAACAGCGTCCATTAACGATTGCCCTGGTCGCCGGAGAAACCTCCGGCGATATCCTGGGGGCCGGTTTAATCCGTGCTCTGAAAGAACGAGTGCCCAACGCCCGCTTTGTTGGCGTTGCCGGGCCACGAATGCAGGCCGAAGGCTGCGAAGCCTGGTACGAAATGGAAGAGTTGGCGGTGATGGGCATTGTTGAAGTGCTCGGTCGTCTGCGTCGCTTACTGCATATTCGTGCCGATCTGACAAAGCGTTTTGGCGAACTGAAGCCAGATGTTTTTGTCGGCATTGATGCACCTGACTTCAATATTACCCTCGAAGGTAATCTTAAAAAGCAGGGTATCAAAACCATTCATTACGTCAGTCCGTCCGTCTGGGCGTGGCGACAGAAACGCGTTTTCAAAATAGGCAGAGCCACCGATCTGGTGCTCGCATTTCTGCCTTTCGAAAAAGCGTTTTATGACAAATACAACGTGCCGTGCCGTTTTATCGGTCACACCATGGCTGATGCCATGCCGTTAGATCCAGATAAAAATGCCGCCCGTGATGTGCTGGGGATCCCTCACGATGCTCACTGTCTTGCGTTGCTGCCGGGAAGTCGTGGTGCGGAAGTGGAGATGCTGAGTGCCGATTTCCTGAAAACGGCCCAGCTTTTGCGTCAGACGTATCCCGATCTCGAGATCGTGGTGCCGCTGGTGAATGCCAAACGCCGCGAGCAGTTTGAGCGTATCAAAGCTGAAGTTGCGCCAGACCTGTCGGTTCATCTGCTGGATGGAATGGGCCGTGAGGCGATGGTCGCCAGTGATGCGGCGCTACTGGCGTCGGGTACGGCAGCCCTGGAGTGCATGCTGGCGAAATGCCCGATGGTGGTGGGATATCGCATGAAGCCTTTTACCTTCTGGCTGGCGAAGAGGCTGGTGAAAACCGAGTATGTCTCGCTGCCAAATTTGCTGGCGGGCAGAGAGTTAGTCAAAGAGTTATTGCAGGAAGAGTGTGAGCCGCAAAAACTGGCTGCGGCGCTGTTACCGCTGTTGGCGAACGGGAAAACCAGCCACGCGATGCACGACACCTTCCGCGAGCTGCATCAGCAGATCCGCTGCAATGCCGATGAGCAGGCGGCACAAGCCGTTCTGGAGTTAGCACAATGATCGAATTTGTTTATCCACACACGCAGCTGGTTGCGGGTGTGGATGAAGTTGGACGCGGGCCGTTGGTTGGCGCGGTGGTTACCGCTGCTGTAATCCTTGACCCGACGCGCCCGATTGCCGGGCTGAATGATTCCAAAAAGCTGAGCGAAAAACGCCGTCTGGCGCTCTGTGAAGAGATCAAAGAGAAAGCGTTAAGCTGGAGTCTGGGCCGCGCGGAACCCCACGAAATCGACGAACTGAATATTTTACACGCGACCATGCTGGCGATGCAGCGCGCCGTCGCGGGGCTGCATATTGCGCCGGAATATGTGTTGATTGATGGTAACCGCTGCCCAAAATTACCGATGCCTTCGATGGCAGTGGTGAAAGGCGATAGCCGCGTACCGGAAATCAGTGCTGCGTCTATCCTGGCGAAAGTGACGCGCGACGCTGAAATGGCGGCGCTGGATATTGTTTTCCCGCAATATGGTTTTGCCCAGCACAAAGGGTATCCAACCGCTTTTCATCTGGAAAAACTGGCTGAATATGGCGCGACTGAACATCATCGTCGCAGCTTTGGGCCTGTCAAACGCGCACTGGGACTTGCGTCCTGATTCTTGTGTCGAGATTAAGTAAACCGGAATCTGAAGATGTCTGAACCACGTTTCGTACACCTGCGGGTGCACAGCGACTACTCGATGATCGATGGCCTGGCCAAAACCGCACCGCTGGTAAAAAAGGCGGCGGCGTTGGGTATGCCAGCACTGGCGATCACCGATTTCACCAACCTTTGCGGTCTGGTGAAGTTCTACGGAGCGGGACATGGCGCAGGGATTAAGCCCATCGTCGGGGCAGATTTTAATGTCCAGTGCGACCTGCTGGGTGATGAGTTAACCCACCTGACGGTGCTGGCGGCGAACAATATCGGCTATCAGAATCTGACGTTGCTGATCTCAAAAGCGTATCAGCGCGGGTACGGTGCCGCCGGGCCTATCATCGATCGCGACTGGCTTATCGAATTAAACGAAGGGCTGATCCTCCTTTCCGGCGGGCGCATGGGCGACGTCGGGCGCAGTCTTTTGCGTGGTAACAGCGCGCTGGTAGATGAGTGCGTTGCGTTTTATGAAGAGCACTTCCCGGATCGCTATTTTCTCGAACTGATCCGAACCGGCAGGCCGGACGAAGAAAGTTATCTGCACGCGGCAGTGGAACTGGCGGAAGCGCGCGGTTTGCCCGTCGTGGCGACCAATGACGTGCGCTTTATCGACAGCAGCGACTTTGACGCGCACGAAATCCGCGTCGCGATCCATGACGGCTTTACTCTCGACGATCCCAAACGCCCGCGTAATTATTCGCCGCAGCAATATATGCGCAGCGAAGAGGAGATGTGCGAGCTGTTTGCCGACATCCCCGAAGCCCTTGCCAACACTGTTGAGATCGCCAAACGCTGTAACGTGACTGTGCGTCTGGGTGAATACTTCCTGCCGCAGTTCCCGACCGGGGACATGAGCACCGAAGATTATCTGGTCAAGCGTGCAAAAGAAGGCCTGGAAGAGCGTCTGGCATTTTTATTCCCTGACGAGGAAGAACGTCTTAAGCGTCGCCCGGAGTATGACGAGCGTCTGGATACTGAACTTCAGGTTATCAACCAGATGGGCTTCCCGGGTTACTTCCTCATCGTTATGGAATTTATCCAGTGGTCGAAAGATAACGGCGTACCGGTAGGGCCAGGCCGTGGTTCTGGTGCAGGGTCACTGGTGGCTTACGCGTTAAAAATCACCGACCTCGATCCGCTGGAGTTTGACCTGCTGTTCGAACGTTTCCTTAACCCGGAACGTGTCTCCATGCCTGACTTCGACGTTGACTTCTGTATGGAAAAACGCGACCAGGTTATCGAACACGTGGCAGATATGTACGGCCGTGATGCGGTATCGCAGATCATCACCTTCGGTACAATGGCGGCAAAAGCGGTGATCCGCGACGTAGGCCGCGTGCTGGGGCATCCGTACGGCTTTGTCGATCGTATCTCGAAACTGATCCCGCCCGATCCGGGGATGACGCTGGCGAAAGCGTTTGAAGCCGAGCCGCAACTGCCGGAAATCTACGAAGCGGACGAAGAAGTTAAGGCGCTGATCGACATGGCGCGCAAACTGGAAGGGGTCACCCGTAACGCTGGTAAGCACGCCGGTGGGGTGGTTATCGCGCCGACCAAAATTACCGATTTTGCGCCGCTTTATTGCGATGAAGAGGGCAAACATCCGGTTACCCAGTTTGATAAAAGCGACGTTGAATACGCCGGGCTGGTGAAGTTCGACTTCCTTGGTTTGCGTACGCTCACCATCATCAACTGGGCGCTGGAGATGATCAACAAGCGGCGGGCGAAGAATGGCGAGCCGCCGCTGGATATCGCCGCGATCCCGCTGGATGACAAGAAAAGTTTCGACATGCTGCAACGCTCGGAAACCACTGCGGTATTCCAGCTTGAATCGCGCGGCATGAAGGACCTGATCAAGCGTCTGCAACCTGACTGCTTCGAAGATATGATCGCACTGGTGGCATTGTTCCGCCCTGGTCCGTTGCAATCAGGGATGGTGGATAACTTTATCGACCGTAAACATGGTCGCGAAGAGATCTCCTATCCGGATGTGCAGTGGCAGCATGAAAGCCTGAAACCGGTACTGGAGCCAACCTACGGCATCATCCTGTATCAGGAACAGGTCATGCAGATTGCCCAGGTGCTTTCTGGTTATACCCTCGGTGGCGCGGATATGCTGCGTCGTGCGATGGGTAAGAAAAAGCCGGAAGAGATGGCCAAGCAGCGTTCTGTATTTGCTGAAGGCGCAGAAAAGAACGGGATCAACGCCGAACTGGCGATGAAAATCTTCGACCTGGTGGAGAAATTCGCTGGGTACGGATTTAACAAATCGCACTCTGCGGCCTATGCTTTGGTTTCATATCAAACGTTATGGCTGAAAGCGCACTATCCGGCGGAGTTTATGGCGGCAGTAATGACCGCCGATATGGACAACACCGAGAAGGTGGTGGGCCTGGTGGATGAGTGCTGGCGGATGGGGCTGAAAATCCTGCCACCAGATATAAACTCCGGTCTTTACCATTTCCACGTCAACGACGACGGCGAAATCGTGTATGGTATTGGCGCGATCAAAGGGGTAGGTGAAGGTCCGATTGAGGCGATCATTGAAGCCCGTAATAAAGGCGGCTATTTCCGTGAATTGTTTGATCTCTGCGCCCGTACAGACACCAAAAAGTTAAACCGGCGAGTGCTGGAAAAACTGATTATGTCCGGGGCGTTTGACCGTCTTGGGCCACACCGCGCGGCGCTGATGAACTCGCTGGGCGATGCGTTAAAGGCGGCTGATCAACACGCGAAAGCAGAAGCCATCGGTCAGGCCGATATGTTCGGCGTGCTGGCAGAAGAGCCGGAACAAATTGAACAATCCTACGCCAGTTGCCAACCGTGGCCGGAGCAGGTGGTGTTAGATGGGGAACGTGAAACGTTAGGTCTGTACCTGACGGGACACCCTATCAACCAGTATTTAAAAGAGATTGAGCGTTATGTCGGAGGCGTAAGGCTGAAAGACATGCACCCGACAGAACGTGGTAAAGTCACCACGGCTGCGGGGCTCGTTGTTGCTGCGCGGGTTATGGTCACCAAGCGCGGCAATCGTATCGGTATCTGCACGCTGGATGACCGTTCCGGGCGGCTGGAAGTGATGTTGTTTACTGACGCCCTGGATAAATACCAGCAATTGCTGGAAAAAGACCGCATACTTATCGTCAGCGGACAGGTCAGCTTTGATGACTTCAGCGGTGGGCTTAAAATGACCGCTCGCGAAGTGATGGATATTGACGAAGCCCGGGAAAAATATGCTCGCGGGCTTGCTATCTCGCTGACGGACAGGCAAATTGATGACCAGCTTTTAAACCGACTCCGTCAGTCTCTGGAACCCCACCGCTCTGGGACAATTCCAGTACATCTCTACTATCAGAGGGCGGATGCACGCGCGCGGTTGCGTTTTGGCGCGACGTGGCGTGTCTCTCCGAGCGATCGTTTATTAAACGATCTCCGTGGCCTCATTGGTTCGGAGCAGGTGGAACTGGAGTTTGACTAATACAGGAATACTATGAGTCTGAATTTCCTTGATTTTGAACAGCCGATTGCAGAGCTGGAAGCGAAAATCGATTCTCTGACTGCGGTTAGCCGCCAGGATGAGAAACTGGATATTAATATCGATGAAGAAGTGCATCGTCTGCGTGAAAAGAGCGTAGAACTGACGCGTAAAATCTTCGCCGATCTCGGTGCATGGCAGATTGCGCAACTGGCACGCCATCCACAGCGTCCTTATACCCTGGATTACGTTCGCCTGGCCTTTGATGAATTTGACGAACTGGCTGGCGACCGCGCGTATGCAGACGATAAAGCTATCGTCGGGGGTATCGCCCGTCTCGATGGTCGTCCGGTGATGATCATTGGTCATCAAAAAGGTCGTGAAACCAAAGAAAAAATTCGCCGTAACTTTGGTATGCCAGCGCCAGAAGGTTACCGCAAAGCACTGCGTCTGATGCAAATGGCTGAACGCTTTAAGATGCCAATCATCACCTTTATCGACACCCCGGGGGCTTATCCGGGCGTGGGCGCAGAAGAGCGCGGTCAGTCTGAAGCCATTGCACGCAACCTGCGTGAAATGTCTCGCCTTAGCGTACCGACTATTTGTACCGTTATCGGTGAAGGTGGTTCTGGCGGCGCACTGGCGATTGGCGTGGGCGATAAAGTGAATATGTTGCAATACAGCACCTATTCCGTTATTTCGCCGGAAGGTTGCGCGTCCATTCTGTGGAAGAGCGCCGACAAAGCACCGCTGGCGGCTGAAGCGATGGGGATCATCGCTCCGCGTTTGAAAGAACTGAAACTGATTGACTCCATCATCCCGGAACCGCTGGGCGGTGCTCACCGTAACCCGGAAGCGATGGCGGCGTCTCTGAAAGCGCAGCTGCTGGCGGATCTGGCCGATCTCGACGTGTTAAGCACTGAAGATTTAAAAAATCGTCGTTATCAGCGCCTGATGAGCTACGGCTACGCGTAATCAGCAAATGTTCTGAAAAGGGTCACTTCGGTGGCCCTTTTTTATCGCCATGGTTTGAGCGGGCTATGATTAAGGAAGGATTTTCCAGGAGGAACACATGAATATCATTGCCATTATGGGACCGCATGGCGTCTTTTATAAAGATGAGCCCATCAAAGAACTGGAGTCGGCGCTGGTGGCGCAAGGTTTTCAGATTATCTGGCCACAAAACAGCGTTGATTTGCTGAAATTTATCGAACACAACCCACGAATATGCGGCGTGATTTTTGACTGGGATGAATACAGTCTCGATTTATGTAGCGATATCAATCAACTTAATGAATATCTCCCGCTTTATGCCTTCATCAATACTCACTCGACGATGGATGTCAGCGTGCAGGATATGCGGATGGCGCTCTGGTTCTTTGAATATGCGCTGGGGCAGGCAGAAGATATCGCCATTCGTATGCGTCAGTACACCAACGAATATCTCGATAACATTACCCCGCCATTCACTAAAGCCTTGTTTACTTATGTCAAAGAGCGGAAGTACACCTTTTGTACGCCGGGGCATATGGGCGGCACCGCGTATCAGAAAAGCCCGGTAGGCTGTCTGTTTTATGATTTTTTCGGCGGGAATACCCTCAAGGCGGACGTCTCTATTTCGGTAACCGAGCTAGGTTCGTTGCTCGACCACACCGGGCCACATCTGGAAGCGGAAGAATACATCTCACGGACTTTCGGCGCGGAACAGAGTTATATCGTCACCAACGGAACATCGACGTCGAACAAAATTGTGGGTATGTACGCCGCGCCATCCGGCAGTACGCTGTTAATTGACCGCAATTGTCATAAATCGCTGGCGCATCTGTTGATGATGAACGATGTCGTGCCGGTCTGGCTAAAACCAACACGTAATGCGTTGGGGATTCTGGGCGGGATCCCGCGACGAGAATTTACCCGCGACAGTATCGAAGAGAAAGTCGCTGCTACCACGCAGGCACAATGGCCGGTTCATGCGGTGATCACCAACTCCACCTATGATGGCTTGCTCTACAACACCGACTGGATCAAACAGACGCTGGATGTCCCCTCGATCCACTTCGATTCCGCCTGGGTCCCGTATACTCATTTTCATCCGATCTATCAGGGCAAAAGTGGTATGAGTGGCGATCGGGTGGCAGGAAAAGTTTTCTTCGAAACGCAATCGACCCACAAAATGCTGGCGGCGTTGTCGCAGGCATCACTGATCCACATTAAAGGTGAGTACGACGAAGAGGCGTTTAATGAAGCCTTTATGATGCATACCACCACTTCGCCCAGTTATCCCATTGTTGCTTCGGTTGAGACAGCGGCGGCGATGCTGCGTGGTAATCCGGGCAAACGGCTGATTAACCGTTCAGTAGAACGAGCGCTGCATTTTCGCAAAGAGGTCCAGCGGCTGCGGGAAGAGTCTGACGGCTGGTTTTTCGATATCTGGCAACCGCCGCAGGTGGATGAAGCCGAATGCTGGCCCGTTGCGCCTGGCGAACAGTGGCACGGCTTTAACGATGCGGATGCCGATCATATGTTTCTCGATCCGGTTAAAGTCACTATTTTGACACCGGGGATGGACGAGCAGGGCAATATGAGCGATGAGGGGATCCCTGCGGCGCTGGTGGCAAAATTCCTCGACGAACGTGGGATCGTAGTAGAGAAAACCGGCCCTTATAACCTGCTGTTTCTCTTTAGTATTGGCATCGATAAAACCAAAGCAATGGGATTATTGCGTGGGTTGACGGAATTTAAGCGCTCTTACGATCTCAACCTGCGGATCAAAAATATGCTGCCCGATCTCTATGCAGAAGATCCCGATTTTTATCGCAATATGCGTATTCAGGATCTCGCGCAAGGGATACATAAGCTGATTCGTAAACACGATCTTCCCGGTTTGATGTTGCGGGCATTTGATACTTTGCCGGAGATGATCATGACGCCACATCAGGCATGGCAACGGCAGATTAAAGGTGAAGTAGAAACCATTGCGCTGGAACAACTGGTCGGTAGAGTATCGGCAAATATGATCCTGCCTTATCCACCGGGCGTACCGCTGTTGATGCCTGGAGAAATGCTGACCAAAGAGAGCCGCACAGTACTCGATTTTCTACTGATGCTTTGTTCCGTAGGGCAACATTACCCCGGCTTTGAAACGGATATTCACGGCGCGAAACAGGACGGAGATGGCGTTTACCGCGTACGAGTCCTAAAAATGGCGGGATAACTTGCCAGAGCGGCTTCCGGGCGAGTAACGTGCTGTTAACAAATAAAGGAGACGTTATGCTGGGTTTAAAACAGGTTCATCATATTGCGATTATTGCGACGGATTATGCGGTGAGCAAAGCTTTCTACTGCGATATTCTCGGTTTCACGCTGCAAAGCGAAGTCTATCGCGAAGCGCGCGATTCGTGGAAAGGGGATTTGGCGCTTAATGGGCAATATGTGATTGAGCTTTTCTCATTTCCGTTCCCGCCGGAGCGCCCCAGCCGACCGGAAGCTTGCGGCCTGCGTCATCTGGCTTTTAGCGTTGATGATATCGATGCGGCAGTGGCGCACCTTGAAAGCCATAACGTGAAATGTGAAGCCATACGTGTCGATCCCTACACGCAAAAGCGCTTCACATTCTTTAACGATCCGGACGGACTGCCGTTGGAACTGTATGAGCAGTAAGGCTTGTCATCGCCATATTTGCCCGGTAACGTGCCGGGCATTGCTACTGTAAAATCGCACCATCATGACACTCACTCTCAATAGACAACTTCTCATCTCACGCCAGATTCTGGTGGCCTTTAGCGGCGGGCTTGACTCCACCGTTCTGCTGCATCAGTTGGTGCAGTGGCGGACGGAAAATCCGAGCGTCATCCTGCGCGCTATTCATGTGCATCACGGTTTAAGTGCCAACGCTGATGCTTGGGTGAAACATTGTGAAAATATCTGCCAGCAGTGGCAGGTGCCGCTGGTGGTTGAGCGTGTGCAACTTGCGCAAGAGGGGCTAGGTATTGAGGCCCAGGCGCGGCAGGCACGTTATCAGGCATTTGCTCGTACCCTGTTACCTGGTGAAGTGCTGGTTACAGCGCAACATCTCGACGATCAATGTGAAACGTTTCTGCTGGCGCTAAAACGCGGTAGCGGTCCTGCAGGGCTTTCGGCTATGGCGGAAATCTCGGAGTTTGCCGGAACGCGGCTTATCCGCCCGTTGCTCGCCCGCACGCGGGGAGAACTGGAGCAGTGGGCGTTGGCGCATGGTTTACGTTGGATTGAAGACGAAAGTAATCAGGACGACTCATACGATCGTAACTTCCTGCGCCTGCGCGTTGTGCCGTTATTGCAGCAGCGTTGGCCGCATTTTGCCGAAGCAACGGCCCGCAGCGCCGCACTTTGTGCTGAGCAAGAGAGCCTGTTGGATGAACTGCTGGTGGATGATTTAGCACACTGTCAAACGCCGCAGGGAACGCTGCAGATTGCGCCAATGCTGGCGATGAGTGATGCCCGTCGCGCGGCGATTATTCGCCGCTGGCTTGCAGGGCAGAATGCACCGATGCCTTCCCGCGACGCGTTGGTGAGGATCTGGCAGGAAGTGGCGCTGGCGCGAGAAGATGCTTCCCCCTGTTTACGTTTGGGGGCGTTTGAAATCCGCCGCTATCAATCGCAACTGTGGTGGATTAAATCCGTCACTGGGCAAAGCGAAACCATTGTGCCGTGGCAGACGTGGTTACAACCGCTGGAATTACCGGCGGCGCTGGGAAGTGTACAGCTTACTGCGGGAGGCGATATTCGCCCTCCGCGTGCAGACGAAGCGGTCAGCGTGCGTTTCAAAGCGCCAGGATTGCTGCATATTGTCGGGCGCAATGGTGGGCGTAAGTTAAAGAAAATCTGGCAGGAACTGGGCGTACCGCCGTGGTTGCGTGACACCACGCCACTGCTGTTTTATGGCGAAACGCTGATTGCAGCGGCAGAGGTATTTGTGACGCAAGAAGGTGTGGCTGAAGGTGAGAATGGCGTAAGTTTTGTCTGGCGGCGAAACGCTTAGTTAAGTGAAAGCCGGATAAGACGCATCAAACGTCGCATCCGGCGAAAGTCAATCAGGACTCGCTCACCACCACCGTACCGATTTCCGGGTGGCTAAAGCTGGTAATTTTATCCAGACGCAGTTCGCGGGTTGTACCAGCGGCCTCGACGACCAGATACTCCACATTTTTGCGGGAGACTAAATCGCTGGCCTTCGCCTGCAATTTTTCGCCATCTTTCAGCTCAAGTGTCAGCATTAAATGATGCTGGCAGGCGAGCTCAAGATTATCGTAATCATCACAATTGATTGGTTGATACGTATCATTCATTGACATAATCGCTCACCAGTAAGTTTGCCGCAGCGTATGCTGCTTTTTCCCTGACAGCCTCAGAAAGGGCATCGTCGGCAGCCATTTCATTCAGCACTTTCAAAACGCAGCCCAGCGCGTCCGGAACGTATCCTAAGTCTCCGCTGGCGATTTCCGCGTACCGCTTGCGTATTAACTCACAATATTTTTCCACATGCCCTCCTGTCAGCACTCTGACTTAACCGTGGATGCAAGTCTAAGCCTACGAAGATAAACTCTGTTTCGCAAGGTGACTATACCACACTCATTTCTGCAATATCAGCGTCGCAACTGCACGTATTCCGTTACAATGGCCTCCTGATTCGAAAGGAGTTTTCTTATGGCGCTTAAAGCGACAATTTATAAAGCGACGGTTAATGTGGCCGATCTCGACCGCAACCAGTTTCTCGATGCCTCTCTGACGCTGGCGCGCCATCCTTCAGAAACCCAGGAGCGCATGATGCTGCGCCTGCTGGCGTGGCTGAAATATGCTGATGAACGTCTGCAATTTACCCGAGGTTTGTGTGCCGATGATGAGCCGGAAGCGTGGCTGCGTAATGATCATCTGGGCATTGATTTGTGGATTGAACTGGGATTGCCGGATGAGCGGCGGATTAAGAAAGCCTGCACCCAGGCCGCAGAAGTGGCGCTGTTTGCCTATAATAGTCGGGCGGCGCAAATCTGGTGGCAGCAAAATCAGAGTAAATGTGCGCAGTTTGCCAATCTTTCCGTCTGGTATCTGGACGACGAGCAACTGGCAAAAGTGAGCGCCTTTGCCGATCGTACCATGACGCTGCAGGCAACGATTCAGGATGGCGTGATCTGGTTATCGGATGACAAGAATAATCTGGAAGTGAACTTAACCGTCTGGCAACAACCTTCATGATTGTGATTTCCCGACATGTTGCTATCCCCAATGGCGAGTTTGAGATCACTGCTATTCGTGCACAGGGCGCGGGCGGACAGCATGTTAATAAGACCTCAACGGCTATTCATCTGCGTTTTGACATTCGAGCGTCCAGCCTGCCAGAGTATTACAAAGAGCGCCTGCTCGCTGCCAGCCATCATCTGATTAGCAGCGATGGAGTGATAGTCATCAAGGCACAGGAATACCGTAGCCAGGAACTGAACCGCGAAGCGGCGCTGGCACGGTTGGTGGCAGTGATTAAAGAATTAACAACAGAACAAAAAGCCCGACGACCGACACGACCTACCCGCGCATCAAAAGAGCGCAGGCTGGTATCGAAAGCACAAAAATCAAGCGTGAAGGCGTTGCGCGGCAAAGTGCGCGGCGGTCGGGAATAAAAAGAAGGAATGGATGGTGAAAAAAGCGATAGTGACAGCGATGGCTGTAATCAGCCTCTTTACTCTGATGGGATGTAATAATCGAGCCGAAGTCGATACGCTTTCTCCGGCGCAGGCCGCTGAACTGAAGCCGATGCCGCAAAGCTGGCGCGGCGTGCTGCCGTGTGCTGATTGCGAAGGTATCGAAACCTCTCTGTTCCTCGAAAAAGATGGAACCTGGGTGATGAATGAGCGTTATCTGGGGGCTCGTGAAGAACCTTTCTCTTTCGCCTCCTACGGTACATGGGCGCGAACCGCTGACAAACTGGTATTAACCGACAGTAAAGGTGAAAAGTCATATTATCGGGCGAAAGGAGATGCGTTGGAGATGCTCGATCGTGAAGGCAATCCGATCGAATCGCAGTTCAACTATACACTGGAACCGGCAAAATCCAGCCTGCCAGTGACGCCGATGACTCTACGCGGCATGTATTTTTATATGGCTGATGCGGCAACCTTTACTGATTGTGCGACCGGAAAACGTTTCATGGTAGCGAATAATGCAGAGCTGGAGCGTAGCTACCTGGCTGCGCGCGGTAACAGTGAAAAACCGGTGTTACTGTCAGTAGAAGGTCACTTTACGCTTGAGACTAATCCGGATAACGGTGCGCCAACCAAAGTATTAGCGCCCGATACGGCAGGTAAATTTTACCCAAACCAGGATTGCAGTAGTTTGGGGCAGTAATTGAATGCCGGAGCATTCTCCGGCTTTTATCACCGAGTCAGACCAACAAAGCGACTCGCTTTAATATAAATCCCTGGCTTCAAGTGCCTGGATTTGCCCCTATATTTCCAGACATCTGTTATCACTTAACCCATTACAAGCCCGCTGCCGCAGATATTCCCGTGGCGAGCGATAACCCAGCGCACTATGCGGATGCCATTCGTTATAATGCTCGAACGCCTCTGCAAGGTTCTTTGCTGCCGTTAACCCGTCTGGTTTGGGCATGATACTGATGTAGTCACGCTTTATCGTTTTCACGAAGCTCTCTGCTATTCCGTTACTCTCCGGACTCCGCACCGCCGTGTTCTTCGGTTCAAGTCCCAACATCCGGGCGAACTGGCGTGTTTCATTAGCCCGGTAGCATGAACCATTATCCGTCAGCCACTCCACTGGAGACGACGGAAGATCGTTGCCGAAGCGGCGTTCCACCGCTCCCAGCATGACGTCCTGTACTGTTTCACTGTTGAAGCCGCCAGTAGTCACCGCCCAGTGCAGTGCCTCACGATCACAGCAGTCCAGCGCGAACGTGACACGCAGTCTCTCTCCGTTATCACAGCAGAACTCGAACCCGTCAGAGCACCATCGCTGATTGCTTTCTTTCACGGCCACTCTGCCTGTATGTGCCCGTTTCGATGGCGGTACAGCAGGTTTTCGCTCAAGCAACAGCGCATTCTGGCGCATGATCCGGTAAACACGTTTGGCATTGATCGCAGGCATACCATCAAGTTCTGCCTGTCTGCGAAGCAGCGCCCATACCCGACGATAACCATACGTGGGCAGCTCTCCGATAACATGGTGTATACGGAGAAGCACATCCGTATCATCAGTGTGACGACTGCGGCGGCCATCCATCCAGTCATCGGTTCGTCTGAGAATGACGTGCAACTGCGCACGCGACACCCGGAGACAACGGCTGACTAAGCTTACTCCCCATCCCCGGGCAATAAGGGCGCGTGCGCTATCCACTTTTTTGCCCGTCCATATTCAACGGCTTCTTTGAGGAGTTCATTTTCCATCGTTTTCTTGCCGAGCAGGCGCTGGAGTTCTTTAATCTGCTTCATGGCGGCAGCAAGTTCAGAGGCAGGAACAACCTGTTCTCCGGCGGCGACAGCAGTAAGACTTCCTTCCTGGTATTGCTTACGCCAGAGAAATAACTGGCTGGCTGCTACACCATGTTGCCGGGCAACGAGGGAGACCGTCATCCCCGGTTCAAAGCTCTGCTGAACAATTGCGATCTTTTCCTGTGTGGTACGCCGTCTGCGTTTCTCCGGCCCTAAGACATCAATCATCTGTTCTCCAATGACTAGTCTAAAAACTAGTATTAAGACTATCACTTATTTAAGTGATACTGGTTGTCTGGAGATTCAGGGGGCCAGTCTAGTGCCCGACATACTCTAACTGCGTTTCTGGCTTAAACGCAGAGACATCGCCAGTACGCATATGCATCAGATCGGCAGGGCTAATCCAGCCAGACTGTGCCAGCGTAAGCGGATGTCCGGCTTTGGCAAATGCATCAGTGACAAATTCCGAACAAAACCACGACTTTTTGTCTCCTTCGCTCACACTGCTTAACTGCGCTTTCGCCAGGCCGCTGACGCACTGTTGGCGAAAATCCTCGGAGAACGGATTCAGTGAGCACATCTGGCGAGTCACCATAAATGGAATAAATTCGACAATGCCGCGATAGTTATAACCGCTATCTTTGATTTTATTGGCAAACGCGGTAATTTCTGTGGCTTGTTGCGGGGTAAGATCCGGAACTCGTAAGACGAAAAGCTTATCACTATGCTTCATCGCTTTTTTAAGGGAAACAATCTGGACGCCATCTCCTGTCGCTTCTGCAACGTTATTATCTCCCAAAAAGATTGCAACGTGGCTCACAGAGGAAGTGCTGAAGACGCGGATACCAAATGAGGTTACCCCAAGGCTTGAGGAGAACAGTAAATCGCCGGGTTTGAGATCAGGTTCTGTTATTTCTTTTATTGATTGTTCGGTGAAAGAGCTTTGATGCTGGAATTTGACTGCCCATGTTTTTGCCGCGGCATCTACCGCTGTGGCTGATGAGTCTGGCTGGCTGATGTCAACGGTACAGGCCGAAAGTGAAAGAAAGCAGGGGAGAAGCAGGCACCAGTGCGCCTTTGGTTTATCCATTTTATACAATCCATGTAAAAAAGGGTCCTGAAATTCAGGACCCTTTCTGGCATCAGCCTTTAATCTGTTTCACCAGATAATCGACGATGTCACCGGTCTTAATTAACTGTTTCTCACCGTTACGACGGTATTTGTATTCGATATCGTCGTTGTCGAGGTTACGGTCGCCCAACACGATAGTGTGCGGAATACCGATCAGTTCCATATCAGCAAACATCACGCCCGGACGTTCTTTGCGGTCATCCAGCAGCACTTCGATACCCTGTGCGCGCAGTTCGCTATACAGTTTCTCAGCCAGCTCCTGTACGCGGAAGGATTTGTGCATGTTCATCGGCAGAATCGCCACCTGGAAAGGTGCGATAGCGTCAGGCCATACGATGCCGCGTTCGTCGTAGTTCTGCTCAATTGCCGCAGCTACTACGCGCGTTACGCCGATACCGTAGCAACCCATAGTCAGGATCTGATTACGGCCATCTTCACCCTGAACGGAGGCTTTAAGTGCTTCGGAGTACTTAGTACCCAGCTGGAAGATGTGACCGACTTCGATACCACGTTTGATCAGCAGCGTACCCTGTCCATCCGGGCTTGGATCGCCAGCCACTACGTTACGGATATCCGCAACTACCGGGGTTGCGACATCGCGATCCCAGTTGATACCGAAGTAGTGTTTGCCATCGATGTTAGCACCAGCAGCAAAATCACTCATCGCCGCAACAGTACGGTCAATTACTACCGGAATCGGCATGTTTACCGGACCCAGTGAACCCGGACCGGCTTTAACCACGGCACGAATTTCTTCTTCAGTCGCGAAAGTCAGCGGGCTTGCAACCTGCGGCAGTTTCTCAGCTTTAACTTCGTTCAGCTCGTGGTCACCGCGAACCAGCAGCGCAACCAGCGGGAAGCTACTGCCTTCAACGGCTTTAACCAGCAGAGTCTTAACCGTTTTTTCAATCGGCAGATTGAATTGTTCTACCAGTTCAGCGATGGTTTTCGCGTTCGGCGTATCAACCAGCGTCATTTCCTGGGTAGCAGCAGCGCGCGGTTCTTTCGGCGCGATAGCTTCTGCCAGCTCAATGTTCGCTGCATAGTCAGAGGTGTCGGAGAAGACCACATCGTCTTCACCGCTCTGCGCCAGCACCTGGAATTCGTGAGAGGCGCTGCCGCCGATAGAACCGGTATCGGCCTGTACGGCGCGGAAATCCAGCCCCATGCGGCTGAAGATTTTGCTGTAGGCCGCATACATTGCATCGTAGGTTTCCTGCAGGGATTCCTGAGAGGTATGGAAAGAGTAAGCATCTTTCATCAGGAATTCGCGGGAACGCATGACGCCGAAACGCGGGCGCACTTCATCACGGAACTTGGTCTGGATCTGATAGAAGTTCAGCGGCAGCTGTTTGTAAGAGCTCAGCTCGTTACGAATCAGGTCGGTAATCACTTCTTCATGAGTTGGGCCAAGTACGAACGGACGGTCACCACGGTCAGCAATACGCAGCAATTCCGGGCCATACTGTTCCCAACGACCACTCTCTTGCCACAGTTCAGATGGCTGAACCACCGGCATTAACACCTCGATCGCACCGGCGTTGTTCATCTCTTCACGCACGATGTTTTCGACTTTTTTCAGAACGCGCACGCCGGTCGGCAGCCAGGTGTATAACCCGGAGGCCAGCTTGCGGATCATCCCGGCGCGCAACATCAGCTGATGGCTGATCACCTCGGCGTCGGCAGGTGTCTCCTTAAGAGTGGAGAGCAGGTATTGGCTAGTACGCATGTTGTTACGGTTCCAGTTGGAAGGTAGAGCAGGCTCAAGGCGAGCCTGGGACAAAAAAAGTGATTTAGTTTACCAGTGCAAAAGAAATGTCAAAAGAGAAGGGCGCGAATTTAACGCGGTTCCAGCGCAAAGACTTCAAAACCAGCGTCGGTGACGCGCCAGCGAACGTTAAAATTATGCAGCCAGACGGCATAGGTTTTGCCCGTATCCTCACCTTTACGATAGGCTGGACGCGGGTCCTGCGCCAGTACTTCGCGGATAAACAGCGTTAACTGCGGATATCGCTTCTCCAGTGTCAAAAGCTGCTTTTCGACCTCTAAGGTAAAACTCACCGCCATCTCTGCCGCTGGTGCACTTTGCGCATAGCTGGCGCTGGCATCGGGAAGCGATTCGGCAAAGGGGAGATACGGTTTGATATCCACCACTGGCGTCCCATCGACCAGATCCAGACTGCCAAGCTTCAGAATCACGCTGTCTTTATGGCAAACAACCTCTTTCAGCTCTACCAGCGACATACCAATCGGATTAGGACGGAAAGTAGAGCGTGTGGCGAAAACGCCCATTCTGGCATTACCACCAAGACGAGGCGGACGCACAGTTGGGCGCCAGCCGCCTTCCATCGTTTGATGAAAGACGAAAAGTATCCATAAATGGCTGAACGCCTCCAGGCCGCGTACGGCGTCGGCCTGGTTGTAGGGAGCAATGAGATGCAGTTCACCGTTGGCGCTTTTTACCAGACCTGGCTGGCGCGGAACGGCGAATTTTTCTTTATAGGGCGAGCGAATAACGCCTATTTGCTCGAACTGGAAACTGCTCATTTCGCCGTAATGTTAAGCGCAGAACCGATACATACAGCCTGACGATAGCAGCCTGGCGTACCGCTGGTAACTTCGCAGCTATGCAGTAATACCGCATTGGCTTTCATTTTAGAGGCATTGATTTGCATCCGCTTACGCGCGGTTGGAATGCTCGGCGGAGAGTCCTGATTAGAGGCCTGGCAAGAATCGCCACTGACTTCACCGAGATCGCGGAATGGTTTGCCGACTAATTCTTCTGCATTGGTATAAATTCGGACCGGCGCGGCGCGCGGTGCTTTCGGTTTTGCAGGCTCCGCTTTCGGCTGGGGTGCAGTGCTTTGAACGGGTTCGACAGGGGATCTGCTTAACATGGAACAGCCGCTTAGCATGAGTGCTACTAAACAGATCGGTAAAGCACGCATAGTATTTCCTCAATGTATGATCAAAACGTCAATATTGAATCAGGAGCTTGTAAAAATGACAAGACGGGCAAGCGCCCGTCCTGAATGATATTACAAATTGTGGAAACAGCCTAAAAATTACCAGCCTTTAACAGCGCCACCGTTAAACACTTTGTTCGCTGCTTCGTAAACTTCGTCAGACTGATAAGCCTGGACGAATTTCTTCACGTTCTCTGCGTCTTTATTATCTTCACGCGTCACGATCAGGTTTACGTACGGAGACTCTTTATCTTCGACAAAGATACCGTCTTTCGCCGGAGTCAGGCCAATCTGGCTGGCATAGGTGGTGTTGATAACCGCCAGAGCGATTTGCGCATCGTCCAGAGAGCGCGGCAGCTGCGGTGCTTCCAGCTCAACAATTTTCAGGTTTTTTGGGTTCTCAACAACATCAAGAACTGTTGGCAACAGGCCAACGCCATCTTTCAGTTTGATCAAGCCCACTTTTTGCAGCAGCAGCAGTGAACGACCAAGGTTAGTTGGGTCGTTTGGCACGGCAACCTGCGAACCATCCTGCAGTTCATCCAGTGATTTGATTTTCTTGGAGTAACCAGCAATCGGATAAACAAAAGTGTTGCCTACTGCGACCAGTTTGTAGCCACGATCTTTCAGTTGCTGATCAAGGTACGGTTTATGCTGGAAGGCGTTGGCGTCGATATCGCCTTTGCTCAATGCTTCGTTTGGCAGAACATAGTCGTTGAAGGTTACCAGCTCAACGTCCAGGCCATATTTGTCTTTCGCGACTTTCTGCGCGACTTCTGCAACCTGCTGTTCGGCACCAACAATCACGCCGACTTTAATGTGGTTTGGATCTTTTTCATCCTGACCGCAGCCTACCAGTGCCAGTGATCCAATCAGGGCTCCCACTGCCGCAAAGGTTTTGAATTTGAACGCCATACCTTATTCCTTCTTCAATTATTTATGTTGTGTTGAACGTTACTTGCGAGTGACAGCCCGGACGATGCGGTCGCCTGCGAACTGAATTAAATAAACCAGAATGACCAGCAATACCAGTACCGTATTCATCACCGTCGCGTTGTAGCCGATGTAGCCATACTGATAGCCAATCTGACCTAAACCACCGGCACCGACTGCGCCACCCATTGCGGAATAACCGACCAGAGTAATCAGGGTGATAGTTGCTGCATTCACCAGACCTGGCAACGCCTCCGGTAACAGCACTTTGCGCACGATCTGCATCGGCGTAGCACCCATTGCGCGGGAAGCTTCAATTAACCCGGTTGGGATCTCCAGCAGAGCGTTCTCGACCATACGGGCAATAAACGGTGCTGCACCAACTGTCAGCGGAACAATCGCTGCCTGCAAACCAATCGATGTACCGACAATAACGCGAGTAAACGGAATCATCCATACCAGCAAGATAATGAACGGGATGGATCGGAAAATGTTCACAATCGCAGAAACGGTACGATACAGCTTCGCGTTAGCAATAATTTGCCCCGGACGCGTGACATAAAGCAGGACGCCAACCGGCAGACCAATCACAAAACCAAAAAAACCGGATACGAAGGTCATTGCCAGCGTTTCCCATACGCCACGAACCAGCAGCCACATCATCGGCTCAGACATAACCCAGTACCTCTACTTTTACATGGTGTTCCTGCAGCCAGGCAATGGCGGCTTGCGTATCTTGTTGTGTGCCGTGCATTTCAGTCAGCATGATGCCGAACTTAACGCCACCGGCGTAATCCATCTGCGCGCTAATAATGTTGTTATTGACGTTGAAACGACGCGCGGTTTCAGAAAGAAGCGGGGCATCGACCGATTGACCGGTAAACTCCAGACGCAGCATCGGCACGCAGTCAGCGAATGGTTCCGCTTGCAGTCGTTCCTGATAGTCTTCCGGGATATCCAGATGCAGGGTCGACTGAATAAACTTCTGCGCTAGCGGCGTTTTCGGATGCGAGAACACTTCACTTACCGTGTCCTGCTCGATCAACTCGCCATTACTGATCACCGCCACGCAATCACAAATGCGCTTCACAACGTCCATTTCGTGGGTGATCAACAGAATCGTCAAACCCAGACGACGATTGATGTCTTTCAGCAGTTCGAGAATAGAACGTGTTGTTGCCGGGTCCAGCGCGCTGGTGGCCTCATCACACAGCAATACTTTGGGATTGCTGGCTAACGCACGGGCAATCGCCACACGTTGTTTCTGCCCACCGGAAAGGTTAGACGGGTAACTATCATGCTTATCGCCAAGACCAACCAATGACAGTAATTCTGTCACGCGACGTTTAATCTCGTCTTTCGGCGTGTTGTCCAGCTCCAGCGGCAGTGCCACGTTGCCAAAAACAGTGCGCGAAGAGAGCAGGTTAAAATGCTGGAAAATCATACCAATCTGGCGGCGAGCTTTGGTCAACTCGGATTCTGACAGCGTGGTCAGTTCCTGACCATCGACCAGCACGCTACCCTCGGTTGGGCGCTCCAGCAGGTTTACACAACGGATAAGCGTACTTTTACCCGCGCCTGAGGCACCGATAACGCCATAAATTTGTCCAGCTGGCACATGCAGGCTGACGTTGTTCAACGCCTGGATGGTGCGGGTGCCCTGGTGGAACACTTTGGTGATATTCGAAAGTTTTATCATTGATTATTTATTATCGTCATTAAGTTAGTCGTGGCATTTCGAATGCCTGAAACGGTCAAAGCCGTCAATGAAATGGATGTTAAGGCATCCAGACGTCTAAATCAATCAGGTTTATGCGAAGAGCACTTTCTTGCAGGTCGAAACATGCGATACTAGCGTCACATGCCTTATTAAGGAGCTATAAAAGGTGGCGAAGAGCGTACCCGCAATTTTTCTTGACCGTGATGGCACCATTAATGTCGATCACGGCTATGTCCATGAGATCGACAACTTTGAATTTATCGACGGTGTTATTGACGCCATGCGCGAGCTAAAAAAAATGGGCTTTGCGCTGGTGGTAGTAACCAACCAGTCTGGCATTGCTCGCGGTAAATTTACTGAAGCACAGTTTGAAACGCTGACCGAGTGGATGGACTGGTCGCTGGCGGACCGCGATGTCGATCTGGATGGCATCTATTATTGCCCGCATCATCCGCAGGGTAGTGTTGAAGAGTTTCGTCAGGTCTGCGATTGCCGCAAACCACATCCGGGGATGCTTTTGTCAGCACGCGATTATTTACATATTGATATGGCTGCTTCTTATATGGTGGGCGATAAATTAGAAGATATGCAGGCAGCGGCTGCGGCGAACGTGGGAACAAAAGTGCTGGTGCGTACGGGAAAACCTATTACGCCTGAAGCAGAAAACGCGGCGGATTGGGTGTTAAATAGCCTGGCAGACCTGCCGCAAGCGATAAAAAAGCAGCAAAAACCGGCGTAATGATTAAAAGATGAGCGGTTGAAATAAAAATGCATTTTTCCGCTTGTCTTCCTGAAACGACTCCCTATAATGCGCCTCCATCGACACGGCGGATGTGAATCACTTCACACAAACAGCCGGTTCGGTTGAAGAGAAAAATCCTGAAATTCAGGGTTGACTCTGAAAGAGGAAAGCGTAATATACGCCAACTCGCGACAGTGAGCTGAAAGCCGCGTCGCAACTGCTCTTTAACAATTTATCAGACAATCTGTGTGGGCACTCGAAGATACGGATTCTTAACGTCGCAAGACGAAAAATGAATAGCAAGTCTCAAGAGTGAACACGTAATTCATTACGAAGTTTAATTCTTTGAGCATCAAACTTTTAAATTGAAGAGTTTGATCATGGCTCAGATTGAACGCTGGCGGCAGGCCTAACACATGCAAGTCGAACGGTAACAGGAAACAGCTTGCTGTTTCGCTGACGAGTGGCGGACGGGTGAGTAATGTCTGGGAAACTGCCTGATGGAGGGGGATAACTACTGGAAACGGTAGCTAATACCGCATAACGTCGCAAGACCAAAGAGGGGGACCTTCGGGCCTCTTGCCATCGGATGTGCCCAGATGGGATTAGCTAGTAGGTGGGGTAACGGCTCACCTAGGCGACGATCCCTAGCTGGTCTGAGAGGATGACCAGCCACACTGGAACTGAGACACGGTCCAGACTCCTACGGGAGGCAGCAGTGGGGAATATTGCACAATGGGCGCAAGCCTGATGCAGCCATGCCGCGTGTATGAAGAAGGCCTTCGGGTTGTAAAGTACTTTCAGCGGGGAGGAAGGGAGTAAAGTTAATACCTTTGCTCATTGACGTTACCCGCAGAAGAAGCACCGGCTAACTCCGTGCCAGCAGCCGCGGTAATACGGAGGGTGCAAGCGTTAATCGGAATTACTGGGCGTAAAGCGCACGCAGGCGGTTTGTTAAGTCAGATGTGAAATCCCCGGGCTCAACCTGGGAACTGCATCTGATACTGGCAAGCTTGAGTCTCGTAGAGGGGGGTAGAATTCCAGGTGTAGCGGTGAAATGCGTAGAGATCTGGAGGAATACCGGTGGCGAAGGCGGCCCCCTGGACGAAGACTGACGCTCAGGTGCGAAAGCGTGGGGAGCAAACAGGATTAGATACCCTGGTAGTCCACGCCGTAAACGATGTCGACTTGGAGGTTGTGCCCTTGAGGCGTGGCTTCCGGAGCTAACGCGTTAAGTCGACCGCCTGGGGAGTACGGCCGCAAGGTTAAAACTCAAATGAATTGACGGGGGCCCGCACAAGCGGTGGAGCATGTGGTTTAATTCGATGCAACGCGAAGAACCTTACCTGGTCTTGACATCCACGGAAGTTTTCAGAGATGAGAATGTGCCTTCGGGAACCGTGAGACAGGTGCTGCATGGCTGTCGTCAGCTCGTGTTGTGAAATGTTGGGTTAAGTCCCGCAACGAGCGCAACCCTTATCCTTTGTTGCCAGCGGTCCGGCCGGGAACTCAAAGGAGACTGCCAGTGATAAACTGGAGGAAGGTGGGGATGACGTCAAGTCATCATGGCCCTTACGACCAGGGCTACACACGTGCTACAATGGCGCATACAAAGAGAAGCGACCTCGCGAGAGCAAGCGGACCTCATAAAGTGCGTCGTAGTCCGGATTGGAGTCTGCAACTCGACTCCATGAAGTCGGAATCGCTAGTAATCGTGGATCAGAATGCCACGGTGAATACGTTCCCGGGCCTTGTACACACCGCCCGTCACACCATGGGAGTGGGTTGCAAAAGAAGTAGGTAGCTTAACCTTCGGGAGGGCGCTTACCACTTTGTGATTCATGACTGGGGTGAAGTCGTAACAAGGTAACCGTAGGGGAACCTGCGGTTGGATCACCTCCTTACCTTAAAGAACTGTTCTTTGCAGTGCTCACACAGATTGTCTGATGAAAATGAGCAGTAAAACCTCTACAGGCTTGTAGCTCAGGTGGTTAGAGCGCACCCCTGATAAGGGTGAGGTCGGTGGTTCAAGTCCACTCAGGCCTACCAAATTTGCACCGCAAATTTGAAGAGGTTTTAACTACATGTTATGGGGCTATAGCTCAGCTGGGAGAGCGCCTGCTTTGCACGCAGGAGGTCTGCGGTTCGATCCCGCATAGCTCCACCATCTCTGTAGTGATTAAATAAAAAATACTTCAGAGTGTACCTGCAAAGGTTCACTGCGAAGTTTTGCTCTTTAAAAATCTGGATCAAGCTGAAAATTGAAACACTGAACAACGAAAGTTGTTCGTGAGTCTCTCAAATTTTCGCAACACGATGATGAATCGAAAGAAACATCTTCGGGTTGTGAGGTTAAGCGACTAAGCGTACACGGTGGATGCCCTGGCAGTCAGAGGCGATGAAGGACGTGCTAATCTGCGATAAGCGTCGGTAAGGTGATATGAACCGTTATAACCGGCGATTTCCGAATGGGGAAACCCAGTGTGATTCGTCACACTATCATTAACTGAATCCATAGGTTAATGAGGCGAACCGGGGGAACTGAAACATCTAAGTACCCCGAGGAAAAGAAATCAACCGAGATTCCCCCAGTAGCGGCGAGCGAACGGGGAGGAGCCCAGAGCCTGAATCAGTGTGTGTGTTAGTGGAAGCGTCTGGAAAGGCGCGCGATACAGGGTGACAGCCCCGTACACAAAAATGCACATGCTGTGAGCTCGATGAGTAGGGCGGGACACGTGGTATCCTGTCTGAATATGGGGGGACCATCCTCCAAGGCTAAATACTCCTGACTGACCGATAGTGAACCAGTACCGTGAGGGAAAGGCGAAAAGAACCCCGGCGAGGGGAGTGAAAAAGAACCTGAAACCGTGTACGTACAAGCAGTGGGAGCCTCTTTATGGGGTGACTGCGTACCTTTTGTATAATGGGTCAGCGACTTATATTCTGTAGCAAGGTTAACCGAATAGGGGAGCCGAAGGGAAACCGAGTCTTAACTGGGCGTTAAGTTGCAGGGTATAGACCCGAAACCCGGTGATCTAGCCATGGGCAGGTTGAAGGTTGGGTAACACTAACTGGAGGACCGAACCGACTAATGTTGAAAAATTAGCGGATGACTTGTGGCTGGGGGTGAAAGGCCAATCAAACCGGGAGATAGCTGGTTCTCCCCGAAAGCTATTTAGGTAGCGCCTCGTGAATTCATCTCCGGGGGTAGAGCACTGTTTCGGCAAGGGGGTCATCCCGACTTACCAACCCGATGCAAACTGCGAATACCGGAGAATGTTATCACGGGAGACACACGGCGGGTGCTAACGTCCGTCGTGAAGAGGGAAACAACCCAGACCGCCAGCTAAGGTCCCAAAGTCATGGTTAAGTGGGAAACGATGTGGGAAGGCCCAGACAGCCAGGATGTTGGCTTAGAAGCAGCCATCATTTAAAGAAAGCGTAATAGCTCACTGGTCGAGTCGGCCTGCGCGGAAGATGTAACGGGGCTAAACCATGCACCGAAGCTGCGGCAGCGACGCTTATGCGTTGTTGGGTAGGGGAGCGTTCTGTAAGCCTGCGAAGGTGTACTGTGAGGTATGCTGGAGGTATCAGAAGTGCGAATGCTGACATAAGTAACGATAAAGCGGGTGAAAAGCCCGCTCGCCGGAAGACCAAGGGTTCCTGTCCAACGTTAATCGGGGCAGGGTGAGTCGACCCCTAAGGCGAGGCCGAAAGGCGTAGTCGATGGGAAACAGGTTAATATTCCTGTACTTGGTGTTACTGCGAAGGGGGGACGGAGAAGGCTATGTTGGCCGGGCGACGGTTGTCCCGGTTTAAGCGTGTAGGCTGGTTTTCCAGGCAAATCCGGAAAATCAAGGCTGAGGCGTGATGACGAGGCACTACGGTGCTGAAGCAACAAATGCCCTGCTTCCAGGAAAAGCCTCTAAGCATCAGGTAACATCAAATCGTACCCCAAACCGACACAGGTGGTCAGGTAGAGAATACCAAGGCGCTTGAGAGAACTCGGGTGAAGGAACTAGGCAAAATGGTGCCGTAACTTCGGGAGAAGGCACGCTGATATGTAGGTGAAGCGACTTGCTCGTGGAGCTGAAATCAGTCGAAGATACCAGCTGGCTGCAACTGTTTATTAAAAACACAGCACTGTGCAAACACGAAAGTGGACGTATACGGTGTGACGCCTGCCCGGTGCCGGAAGGTTAATTGATGGGGTTAGCGGTAACGCGAAGCTCTTGATCGAAGCCCCGGTAAACGGCGGCCGTAACTATAACGGTCCTAAGGTAGCGAAATTCCTTGTCGGGTAAGTTCCGACCTGCACGAATGGCGTAATGATGGCCAGGCTGTCTCCACCCGAGACTCAGTGAAATTGAACTCGCTGTGAAGATGCAGTGTACCCGCGGCAAGACGGAAAGACCCCGTGAACCTTTACTATAGCTTGACACTGAACATTGAGCCTTGATGTGTAGGATAGGTGGGAGGCTTTGAAGTGTGGACGCCAGTCTGCATGGAGCCGACCTTGAAATACCACCCTTTAATGTTTGATGTTCTAACGTAGGCCCCTTATCGGGGTTGCGGACAGTGTCTGGTGGGTAGTTTGACTGGGGCGGTCTCCTCCTAAAGAGTAACGGAGGAGCACGAAGGTTGGCTAATCCTGGTCGGACATCAGGAGGTTAGTGCAATGGCATAAGCCAGCTTGACTGCGAGCGTGACGGCGCGAGCAGGTGCGAAAGCAGGTCATAGTGATCCGGTGGTTCTGAATGGAAGGGCCATCGCTCAACGGATAAAAGGTACTCCGGGGATAACAGGCTGATACCGCCCAAGAGTTCATATCGACGGCGGTGTTTGGCACCTCGATGTCGGCTCATCACATCCTGGGGCTGAAGTAGGTCCCAAGGGTATGGCTGTTCGCCATTTAAAGTGGTACGCGAGCTGGGTTTAGAACGTCGTGAGACAGTTCGGTCCCTATCTGCCGTGGGCGCTGGAGAACTGAGGGGGGCTGCTCCTAGTACGAGAGGACCGGAGTGGACGCATCACTGGTGTTCGGGTTGTCATGCCAATGGCACTGCCCGGTAGCTAAATGCGGAAGAGATAAGTGCTGAAAGCATCTAAGCACGAAACTTGCCCCGAGATGAGTTCTCCCTGACCCTTTAAGGGTCCTGAAGGAACGTTGAAGACGACGACGTTGATAGGCCGGGTGTGTAAGCGCAGCGATGCGTTGAGCTAACCGGTACTAATGAACCGTGAGGCTTAACCTTACAACGCCGAAGGTGTTTTGGCGGATTGAGAGAAGATTTTCAGCCTGATACAGATTAAATCAGAACGCAGAAGCGGTCTGATGAAACAGAATTTGCCTGGCGGCCTTAGCGCGGTGGTCCCACCTGACCCCATGCCGAACTCAGAAGTGAAACGCCGTAGCGCCGATGGTAGTGTGGGGTCTCCCCATGCGAGAGTAGGGAACTGCCAGGCATCAAATTAAGCAGTAAGCCGGTCATAAAACCGGTGGTTGTAAAAGAATTCGGTGGAGCGGTAGTTCAGTCGGTTAGAATACCTGCCTGTCACGCAGGGGGTCGCGGGTTCGAGTCCCGTCCGTTCCGCCACTTATTAAGAAGCCTCGAGTTAACGCTCGAGGTTTTTTTTCGTCTGTATTTCTATTATTGCCAAAATCGCAAAAATCCTCTGCATTTTATGCCCTTTTTCCGCAACAGTCTAAAGTCCATAATCATCTCAGTTAACGAACATAGCATTAAAAGAGGCATATTATGGCTATCCCTGCATTTGGTTTAGGTACTTTTCGTCTGAAAGACGACGTTGTTATTTCATCTGTGAAAACGGCGCTTGAACTTGGTTATCGCGCAATTGATACCGCACAAATCTATGATAACGAAGCCGCAGTAGGTCAGGCGATTGCAGAAAGTGGCGTGCCTCGTAATGAACTCTATATCACCACTAAAATCTGGATTGAAAATCTCAGCAAAGACAAACTGATCCCGAGTCTGAAAGAGAGTCTGCAAAAATTGCGTACCGATTATGTTGATCTGGCGCTAATCCACTGGCCGTCACCAAACGATGAAGTCTCTGTTGAAGAGTTTATGCAGGCGCTGCTGGAAGCCAAAAAACAAGGTCTGACGTGTGAGATCGGTATTTCCAACTTCACGATCCCATTGATGGAAAAAGCGATTGCTGCTGTTGGCGCTGAAAATATCGCTACCAACCAGATTGAACTCTCTCCTTATCTGCAAAACCGTAAAGTAGTCGATTGGGCTAAACAGCACGGCATCCATATTACTTCCTATATGACGCTGGCATATGGGAATGCCCTGAAAGATGAGGTTATTGCTCGTATTGCAGCTAAACACAATGCGACTCCGGCACAAGTGATTCTGGCGTGGGCTATGGGGGAAGGTTACTCAGTAATTCCTTCTTCTACTAAACGTGAAAACCTGGAGAGTAATCTTAAGGCACAAAATTTACAGCTTGATGCCGAAGATAAAAAAGCGATCGCCGCACTGGATTGCAACGACCGCCTGGTTAGCCCGGAAGGTCTGGCTCCTGAATGGGATTAAGCCTCTCTGACAGCTCCTCTGGGAGCTGTTTTTACATGCTCGCTAAGGAAATCGATAAAAGCCCGGATGCGCGTACTTACCGCACGGTCGCTGTAATAGACTGCACTGAATGGCATTTCCACTGGCAACACTTTGTCTGCCATTAACTCCACCAATTCTCCGCGAGCGATTTCTCTGTCGATCATATAGTCGGACAAACACGCAATCCCGTTGCCACTCAGGCAAAGCTGTTTCAGCGTTTCGCCACTATTAGATGACAAACTGTACTGCACTTCATGTAATTGCCCATCACTACAGGCTATTGGCCAGGTATTGAGAGACGCGGGTTCAGTGAATCCCAGGCAAACATGTTGCTTTAAATCGTCAATAGTTTCTGGCTTGCCGTAGCGGGCAATATAATCAGGGGAGGCGATAATTTTTCGATAACTGTTAAACAATGGCCTGGCACGTAAGCTGGAATCCGTTAACGTACCAGCGCGTATCGCGACATCCACTTTTCTTTCGATCAAATTAATAATCGTTTCGGAGGAGACTAGCGATAAAGTAACTTCCGGATAGCGTTCACGGAAAGGCTTAATTAACGGCATCAGAAAGTGCAGCACCACTGGAGTTGCGGCATCGATCCGTAACAGTCCACGCGGTGTATTACGCGTCTCCATAATTTCTGATTCTGCCGCTGCCATCTCCTGCAAAATTGACTGTACGCGGCGAAAATAACGCTCGCCTTCTTCTGTCAGGCTAAGTTGCCGCGTGGTCCGATTAAGCAGGTTAACGCCAAGTTTCATCTCCAGCTTTTTCACCGCCCGGCTTACCGCTGAGTTTGCTTGCCCTAATTGTTCCGCTGCCCGGCTAAAGCTGCCGCTTTCGACGACCGAAACAAAAATGGCGAGTTCTTCCGACGTGGCTTTCATTTTTGCTCCTGTTGCAAAATAGATGAGATATTTTGAATTTATTTGTCATTAAACCATCAGGATGCGTGATATGTCATCCGATTTAATATTCTCAATAATGAGCAAATTTCTGACCGGTGTAAGCACTTGCTTACATAACAATATACAATTGCTCGTTGAAAGAGTGAGCTAAAATCCCTATAACAGTAGAACCTTCCCGAGTGCGGAAGGGTTGACGTAATAGAGGTTTCAAAGTCAAAAGTGCGAAAAACCACCTATGCCATGCGCTATGTTGCCGGACAACCTGCGGAAAGGATCTTACCGCCGGGGTCTTTTGCGAGCATCGGCCAGGCATTACCACCTGGAGAACCGTTAAGTACCGAAGAGCGTATTCGGATCCTGGTGTGGAACATATACAAACAGCAACGCGCTGAATGGTTGTCGGTATTAAAGAACTACGGCAAAGATGCACATCTGGTGTTATTGCAGGAAGCGCAGACAACGCCAGAGTTAGTACAGTTTGCGACCGCTAACTATCTTGCCGCCGATCAGGTACCCGCTTTCGTGCTGCCACAACATCCTTCCGGTGTAATGACCCTTTCGGCGGCGCATCCAGTGTATTGCTGCCCGTTACGTGAACGAGAACCCATTTTGCGTCTGGCGAAGTCGGCACTGGTGACGGTCTATCCATTACCTGACACCCGCCTGTTGATGGTGGTTAATATACACGCCGTCAACTTCAGTCTGGGCGTGGATGTCTATAGTAAGCAGTTACTTCCTATTGGTGATCAGATAGCTCACCACAGCGGCCCGGTCATTATGGCAGGAGATTTCAATGCCTGGAGCCGTAGAAGGATGAACGCGTTATATCGCTTTGCGCGGGAAATGTCGCTGCGCCAGGTGCGTTTTACCGATGATCAGCGCCGTCGGGCGTTTGGTCGCCCGCTCGATTTTGTTTTCTACCGTGGTCTGAACGTCAGCGAAGCTTCTGTACTGGTTACGCGCGCTTCCGATCACAATCCGCTACTCGTTGAATTCAGTCCCGGCAAGCCTGATAAATAAGGTATGTCAGGTCTGCCACAGGGCAGACCAACGTTTGGCGCTGCCCTTTTATACTCAAATAACAAAAGGACAGCGCAATGACAACACAATCCCACCATGACCACGTAGAAAAGCAGTTTAGCTCTCAAGCCAGCGAATATCTGACCAGTACCGTACATACATCCGGACGAGATTTACAGCGCCTGGCGGAGCGTCTGGCTGATTATCCTGATGCAAGTGTACTTGATATGGGCTGCGGAGCAGGGCATGCCAGCTTTGTCGCTGCGCAGAACGTGAGCGCGGTGGTGGCGTATGACTTATCTGCCCAAATGCTGGATGTCGTGGCACAAGCTGCCGAAGCCCGGCAACTGAAAAATATCACCACCCGCCAGGGATATGCCGAAAGTCTGCCATTTGCCGATAACGCCTTTGATATTGTTATCAGCCGTTATTCTGCCCATCACTGGCATGATGTCGGCGCAGCACTGCGCGAAGTGAATCGGGTATTGAAGCCCGGCGGTATGCTGATTGTGATGGACATCATGTCGCCAGGACATCCGGTACGTGATATCTGGTTACAGACGGTAGAAGCGTTACGCGATACATCACATGTGCGTAATTACGCCTGCGGTGAGTGGTTGGCGTTAATCAATGAAGCCAATCTGATAGTTGATAATTTAATTACAGATAAGTTACCGCTGGAATTTTCTTCATGGGTCGCGAGAATGCGTACGCAAGAAGCGTTAGTAGACGCTATTCGCATTTACCAACAGAGCGCATCGACAGAGGTGAAAACGTATTTTGCCTTGCAGAATGATGGCTCTTTCACCAGTGATATCATCATGGTAGAAGCACATAAAGCAGCATAAATAAAAAAGGCACCGGGGGAATCGGTGCCTTTTATTATCTGGTTTGTCAGGAATCTGGCATGTTGTTGTTTTTCACAAACAACGTCAGCTTATCGCCTGGTTGCAGATTCGCAGTATCGCTGTTCCAGCGCATCACATCTTTGATGTTCACGCCGTGGCGTTTAGCAATGCTTGAAAGCGAATCGCCTTTGCGCACACGATAAGTAATGCTATCGCTGTTGTTTGCCAACCGCTGTGCGCTACTACCTGCGCCAATCGTCAAGCTTTGGCCTGGCTTCAGCTTAGATCCGCGCAGTTTGTTCCACTGCTGCAAATCTTTGGTGCTAACGCCGAGACGTGAAGCGATGCTTGAAAGCGTGTCGCCAGAGCGTACGGTGTAAACACGGCTGTTAAGCGGCGTATTGTCGGCAACCAGTGTCGACTGTACGGCAGCAATTTCGCCAGAAGCCAGAGATTCACGCAGTTGATCTGCATGCTTCTTTGGCACCATCACGTACTGCGGGCCACTTGCGCCCAGCGTGGAGCCTTTCACGCCAGCGTTGAATGTCTTCAGCTTGCTGACGGAAATCCCCGCCATATCTGCAACCTTCGCCATTTCAACCGGGCTGCTCAGGTGCACACGCGCCAGAGCACGGCTTTCATCAGTCGTTGGCAGACGTACACCATAACGCTTGCTGTTTTTGAGAATATCACTCAATGCCAGCATTTTAGGCACGTATTGCTTCGTTTCCTGCGGCAATGGTAATGACCAGAAGTCCGTGGATTTCCCACGCGCTTTGTTCGTTTTAATTGCCTTCATGACCCGACCTTCGCCGCTGTTATAAGCCGCTACGGTCAGAAGCCAGTCGCCGTCAAACATCTTGTTCAGACGCTGCATCATGTTCAGCGCGGCAGTCGTTGAAGCAACAACATCGCGACGCGCGTCATAATTGCGGGTCTGTTTCAAACCATAATTGCGCCCCGTGCTCGGAATGATCTGCCAGATGCCTGCGGCATTGGCGCCAGACGTCGCGTGAGGATCAAAAGCGCTCTCCACTATGGGTAGTAGTACCAGTTCCATAGGCATGTTACGTTTTTTAACTTGCCCGGCTATCCAGTACATATACGGCTCTGCCCGTAAAGTTACATCGTGGAGATAGCTCTTATTGCGTAAATATTTCTGTTTCTGTTCGCGAATCCGGTCATTTTCCGGAATTCCCATCTTTAGCTCGTCGCCAATGAAAGCCCACAAGTCACCATCTGGCGCGATAGACGTCCCATCGTCCATCCATCGTGCCTGACTTGTAAACTTTGCTGCTTCCCCTTGACCAGCTGCAGAAAGGCTCTGTGCGTGCTGTTGAACGTTGCCGGTACTCTGGCAACCCACGAGCAGGACAGAGGCGAGTAATATCGCTTTTGCCTTCATGTGTGTGTCAATAGTTGCTTAAAAGACGACCGATCATAACGGCGAACGGAGCCGATGACAAGAAAGTTTTATCAGAACCTATCTTTCTTTGACCTTAACCATGCAAAACGCTCTTCAGGTTGTTGCAATAATGTTTCTTCATTAATTACATTAATTAAATCAATATCTTCCGTTCTTAAAAAAACATTAATTTGCCGCTCATTTTTCAGAATTACGGGTAGTGTTATTTGATTTTTTGCCCGTAACTCCTTAACTTTACGATAATAATCATTTATGGACAAATCGTGCGGAAGAATACTCAAAGCAAACTTCATATTTGATAACGTATATTCATGAGCACAACATACCAATGTATCGTCAGGTAACGCACTTAACTTTTTAAGTGATTGATACATTTGTGATGGTGTCCCTTCAAACAACCGACCACACCCACCAGAAAACAGCGTGTCGCCGCAAAATAGATAAGGTTTACTGAAGTAACAGATATGTCCTAAAGTGTGACCCGGTGTGGCAATTACACTAAATTCATGCCCCAAAACGAAGGCAGTTTCGCCATCTTTGACTACCTGTGTTGTTCCCTTATCTTGTGTCTCTTGTGGACCATACACCACAATTTGCGGAAACTTTTCCACCAGTTCTTTTACGCCGCCAACGTGATCGTGGTGATGGTGAGTGAGAAATATGGCCTCCGGTTGCCAGTTATTGGCGGTAATGGCGTTTAATACTGGCTCTGCGTCTCCGGGATCGACAATCAGGCAGCGACCTGCTTCATCATTCAAAACCCAGATGTAATTGTCATCAAAGGCGGGAATACTGTTAAGATTCATAGATTACCTCTCAGTGTGAAACGGAAGGTTGTGATGAAACCGGCAAGAGTCCCTCAAACTGTCGTGGCTCCTGATTGCTGGGGCGATTTGCCCTGGGGAGAGCTTTATCGCAAAGCGCTGGAGCGCCAGCTCAACCCGTGGTTCACTAAAATGTATGGTTTTCATCTGCTTAAGATTGGCAATTTAAGCGCAGAAATCAATTGCGAAGCGTGCGCGGTTTCTCATCAAGTGAATGTTTCTGCGCAAGGAATGCCCGTCCAGGTGCAGGCGGACCCACTTCATCTTCCTTTTGCCGATAAATCCGTTGATGTTTGTCTACTGGCACATACATTGCCGTGGTGCACCGATCCGCATCGATTATTACGTGAAGCCGATCGGGTATTGATTGATGATGGCTGGTTGGTCATTAGCGGCTTCAATCCCATCAGTTTAATGGGATTACGCAAACTTGTGCCGGTATTGCGAAAAACATCGCCCTATAACAGCCGGATGTTTACTCTGATGCGGCAACTGGACTGGCTCTCTTTGTTGAATTTTGAAGTGCTGCACGCCAGCCGTTTCCACGTTCTCCCGTGGAACAAACACGGTGGAAAACTATTGAATGCGCATATTCCTGCGCTTGGTTGCTTACAACTTATTGTCGCCCGGAAACGGACTATTCCTTTAACGCTAAATCCGATGAAACAGAGTAAAAACAAGCCACGAATTCGCCAGGCGGTTGGAGCCACCCGGCAATGTCGTAAACCACAGGCTTAAACTTCGACTTGATAGCCCGTATCTTCCAGTGTGGGATTCATCGCTGCGGCACGAGCCAGTTCATCGCAACGTTCGTTTTCCGGGTGTCCGGCATGGCCTTTAACCCATTCCCATTTGATTTGATGCTGCCCCAATGCAGCATCAAGACGTTGCCAGAGATCGACATTTTTTACTGGTTTTTTGTCTGCTGTTTTCCAGCCACGTTTTTTCCAGTTATGGATCCACTGAGTGATCCCCTGGCGGACATACTGGCTGTCGGTACTCAAAATGACTTCGCAATGTTCTTTTAACGCCTCCAGCGCGACAATAGCGGCCATCAACTCCATACGGTTGTTGGTGGTGAGGGTGTAGCCAGCGCTAAAGGTTTTCTCGCGTCCGCGATAGCGTAAAATAGCGCCGTAACCCCCGGGTCCAGGATTACCCAGACACGAACCATCGGTGAAAATTTCTACCTGTTTAAGCATCTCTGGTAGACTTCCTGTAATTGAATCGAACTGTAAAACGACAAGTCTGACATAAATGACCGCTATGAGCACTGCAATTACACGCCAGATCGTTCTCGATACCGAAACCACCGGTATGAACCAGATTGGTGCGCACTATGAAGGCCACAAGATCATTGAGATTGGTGCCGTTGAAGTGGTGAACCGTCGCCTGACGGGCAATAACTTCCATGTTTATCTCAAACCCGATCGGCTGGTGGATCCGGAAGCCTTTGGCGTACATGGTATTGCCGATGAATTTTTGCTCGATAAGCCCACGTTTGCCGAGGTAGCCGATGAGTTCATGAACTATATCCGCGGCGCGGAGCTCGTGATCCATAACGCAGCGTTCGATATCGGCTTTATGGACTACGAGTTTTCGTTGCTTAAGCGCGATATTCCGAAGACCAATACCTTCTGTAAGGTCACCGATAGCCTTGCGGTGGCGAGGAAAATGTTTCCCGGTAAGCGCAACAGCCTCGATGCGTTATGTGCCCGCTACGAAATAGATAACAGTAAACGAACGCTGCACGGGGCATTACTCGATGCCCAGATCCTTGCGGAAGTTTATCTGGCGATGACCGGTGGTCAAACGTCGATGGCTTTTGCGATGGAGGGAGAGACACAACAGCAACAAGGTGAAGCAACAATTCAGCGCATTGTGCGTCAGGCAAGTAAGTTACGCGTTGTTTTTGCGACAGATGAAGAGCTTGCAGCACATGAAGCCCGTCTTGATCTGGTGCAGAAGAAGGGTGGAAGCTGCCTCTGGCGGGCTTAATTATCTGTGAAAGGCGATAAAAATAGTGACTTGGGCGATTTTTGCAGCAAACGATTCAAAAGATGAGAAAAACCATTGACGAAGGGGGAGGCAATCCGTAATATTCGCCTCGTTCCCAACGGAACACAACGCGGAGCGGTAGTTCAGTCGGTTAGAATACCTGCCTGTCACGCAGGGGGTCGCGGGTTCGAGTCCCGTCCGTTCCGCCAAATTCACTCATGAAAATGAGTTCAGAGAACCGCAAGATTTTTAATTTTGCGGTTTTTTTGCATTTAAATCCCGCTATTTCTTCGGTCTATGATTTTGTTATGCTGTAAATGTGTTAATCACATATGGTAGACCATATCATTAATATTTAATCATACTATCGAATCATTCAATTTAAATATATTTGCATGTTATGATTTTCATTTTTCTATTGATTTAATGAATTTATATTTGCTGTTATTTTTGTTTGTTCTGATTCAAGTGGAGTATATAATTAAAAATCGTTAGCTAAACATTACCATGATTATGACAGGCGAGGGAGTGTCCGATTATGAATTTAAGAAGGGGTTGTTGTATATGTGTATTATTCTCGCTGCTTGCAGGATGTGCCTCTGAATCTCCTATTGATGAAAAAAAGAAAAAAACTCAAACCGCACAAAGTTCTATTAATAAAAACGTTCCCCAGCAACTAACAGACAAAGATTTATATGGTAATGAAACCACACTGGCTGTATCCGAGGAGGATATTCAAGCTGCGCTTGAAGGAGATGAGTTTCGTGTGCCTCTTAATTCTCCCGTTATACTTGTTCAGTCTGGCAGTCGCGCACCGGAAACCATTATGCAGGAGGAGATGAGAAAATATTATACAGTTGCCACATTTTCTGGCATTCCTGACAGGCAAAAACCTGTAACTTGTAATAAAGACAAAAACAAAGATGAAAGTCTGGATGTTGTAGATGCCGAAAATATGAACTGGATGCAGGCATTACGTTTTGTTGCGGCAAAAGGCCATCAGAAAGCGATTATTGTTTTCCAGGATACGTTGCAGACAGGAAAATATGACTCTGGATTGAAATCAATAGTTTGGTCAGATTATAAAAATCAAAAATTGACTGACACGATGTCACTGCGTTATTTGGTTCGATTCACGCTGGTGGATGTGGCTACAGGTGAGTGGGCTACCTGGTCGCCTGTGAATTATGAATCGAAAGTGATTTTTCCGCAGATAGGGAATAAAAATTCTGACAGCCTTGATGTGGCAGAACAGCAGATTTCACAACTTAAGCAGAAAACGTACGCAGCAGTGGTTAAAGATCTGGTGAATCGCTATCAGTAGTAAGGTTTTATACCAGACGTTTTAATGGTACTTAGCAAGAAAGAGCATTTTCTTTTCTATTTATACTCTGGTTCAAGTCTGCTAATTAATTTTACATATATATTTTTTTAGGAGTAGTAAAAAACTTTACTAAAGTTATTTATTGTTCTCTCAACATATAAGCTGTAGTTCGAGTTTTCGGTTGAACTGTCAAAAATACATCATACACATCTATAAAACAGCAGGTACGGTTAATTAAGAATTTTTATTCGTGATTAACCGTACTTTATCATTTTATTTTATGATGTTAAATTGCCTTTTTAAAATATAACAATAATGCAGATGAAAAACTCCCAGGTAACTTAGAAAATCCGTTCACTCCAAAGGCTGTACGCACTGGTTCCGGCGACGCTGTGCTCCCAGTTGATACTCTCATAGGTAAATGACACAGACTCTTCCGGCTGTCCTGGGCTGTCGTTAATGGTATGGGGAACGGTAAGGCCGATGTTTGAGATCCGGGCGTTAGTCAGTTTCACCTTGTAGTACGGTTCATTAACACCAAAGCGGTTGGTGCGATAGAATACAAAATCACAGGTCAGACATTCATTCTCCGAAATGGCCTTGCCCAGCAGGGGGGAAGATTTGTCCACCGGTTTCGTGATGGTCAGCTCCTGGTGGTTGACATTCTGCGCCCGGCTCAGACCATGGGACAGTGACGTCACCATGATCTGATCCTGATGTGCAATCTGGGCTTTGTTACCGATGGACGGCATTGACGAGCATCCGGATGAAATCAGCCCCTGAAGTTCTCCGTTCAGTGTCAGATAGACGGGATTTGCCATTGTTATTCTCCTTAAACTCAATGGGTCGGAGGGACTGGCACGGTGCTGTTGTCCGTTGCCATATCCTGTCCGGTATTTTTCAGCAACAGCCAGCGGCTTAACAGCCCATCCAGCCGTTGGTTGATCTCTTTTGCTAGCGCTTGTGTGTCCTGATTCTGCGTGCGGGTCTCCTGGTACTGCGTCAGCATGTACTCCAGTGGAGTTTCCTGATTCAGTAACCGTTCGGCCTGCCAGGTCACCGTTTTGATATACGAGAGGGTGAAACCCTGTTTCTCCGTCTCCTTTTTCATCATCAGATCCGCAAAATCCCGCAAATTCTGCCGCGCCTGTTGCCAGCCCTTCATCTGCGGACTGGCTTGCGCCCGGTTTCTCAGCGTGGTGCTCCACATCCGGCTGGCTTCCTGCTGTTGCAGGCTTTCCGGCCAGAGGGTGTCTGCGGTGCGCATCATCTGCATTCCGGTTTCCAGCGGCTGTAGCGGTGGGGTATTCAGAAGCTGTTGCAGGTTCTGTTCATATTCTTTCAGTACCGGTGATGCCAGCCAGACGGTGGCTGCTCCCTGTGTGGTATCCCTGACCTTTGTAAGCTGCCGCTGCATCGGGTACGTCTGCCACCACCAGAGTGCAGCAGCGATAACGGCAGTACAGGCGGCACCGGCAACAAAACCTTTTACCGTGTCGCCCTGTTTTGCTTTGTCGGCGTTATCTGCCACTCCGCGCACCTCCACCCGCATTTCCGGCAGGTCGGGTAGGGGGGGCATGGTTTCCGCTGTGGCGGAAGCCGTGCCTTCAGGCGCATAGACCAGCGTTCTGACCATGGTCTGTGCCGCCGTAGCAGTACGGTTTCTGGGCTGCGGCTCAAACCGCTTGCGTGTGTTCTGCACAAAATAAAGCAGATTTTCCACGCGCGGTTGGCGCTTCAGTTCCACCTGCTGGAGTTTGTCGCAGATAAGCTGCAAAGCCCGTTCCGTGCGGTAGAGCAACGAAAGATCATTTTCGGAAAAGGAAACCTGCTGGCGCAGGATATTCCCGGTGCGGGTGTTGAACCAGTCCAGCATCTCAGTCCTCGCCGGGCCACTTTGCGGCCAGAATTTATCCCATTCGTGGGTGATCATCGCAGCTAGCAGTTCCGCGCCTTCACAGAACCCTGCCAGTCCCTGATTACGTGTACGTGCCAGCGTATAGTAGGTGGCGGTATGCAAATCCACCCCGTTGGCCTTAAAAATTGACAGCGCCAGCGATTCCACTAGTTTCCAGTTCAGCTCCGGCTGTGACGGGTGGTTAGCTTTGTTAATTTCTTCGCGGATGGCGCTGAACTCCGGCAGGGTACGCGGATCGCTGCCGGTAACGATAGTTTGTGTCAGTACATTGTTGCTCATCACTAACCCCCTTAATACAACGTATCCGGTAAACGGAATTGGCTGAACAGACCACCGGTGAACGGGTTATCTTCGGTATCCACATGCACCCGATAAACCATCGCGCCGCCGTCCACGTTAAAGCGCACGTTAAAGGTGTCACTGGTCACGTTGGTCAACTGGCCCGCGCCGAACAGGCGGAACTGCGCCCACGGTCCACTGAAAGCGATACTGCGCGGTGCTCCACCGCTGGTGCCAACCAGCGTCAGCTTGCTTTCATTGCCTTCACGCATGTTGTTTGGCCAGACCAGATGGGCGGTATAGTTGCGTCCCTGGCTGTAGTCCACTAACTGGCCGTCCAGGTTAAGTACGCTGCGCCGTTTATTGCCGGAAAGCGACACCGTTTCCACGGCAAATTGTGTGCCCAGCCCGTTCTGCTGGCTGAAGAAGATGTCGCGGATTTTTTGCGCGGTATCCAGTTGTTGTCGGATATCTTCACGGATCAGCACTCTGCCGTCGTCGCCAAAGGTCAGATCGTTTTCAAGGAACAGTCGCAGGTTATCCTTATAGAAATTGTCCAGAATGCCATCCGGTTTAAAGAAACGTTCAAACGCATCCAGTGAGGCATCCTGTGTGGCGCGTGGATTAAATGGATAGTTGTCGGCAAGCTGTTCGTTGAAGGGATTCACTACATTGTTGCGCCAGTCCACTTCCATGTAATGAACGGCTTCCACCATCACTACATGCCAGGCCTGATCCGCCAGCTTGCCCACCCAGCGGTTAAGAGGCGCAGGCAGGGTTTTTGCCATCTGACGGGTGGCGAAGATTGGATCGCTGCTGTTTAGATCCAGCCGTAGCTGTACTGCTTTTAGTGCCGATTTCCCCGGCACTGGTGAGTTCTGGATCGCCAGAAGGTAACGATGCAACTCGGTCAGTTGCTGGTACACGGCTTGGAGCGTACTCGCTTTGTCCTTTTGCTCCTCCAGTGCGCTGTTTTCTGGTGCGAACTCATGTCCCAGCCGGGATAGCAGGCGGTAATCCAGCTCATTTATCGCCGCTTCTCTCGCCTTATCGTCCAGTTTACCGGGGAGCGTTAACGCGTGGGTATTATCTCGCAGCGCTGTCAGTGCACGCTGGAACGGCTGGTCGCCGCTGATAATCTGCTCCAGCGCGTCGGTCAGCTCCGGCATAGCCTCATAATCACGTACGTTGAGGTTATCCATTCCGGCACGCCAGGTGGCGGTGTAATCACTGATGTACTGTTCGGTAATATGACGCTGGATCTCTTCACGGTCGGCCTCGCTGTAGGCGACGCTTTGCGTCAGGTTCAGTACCCACGAATCCAGCGCGGTCAGTTCAACGAGGCCCTCACGCTGTTTGACAAAATAGCTTTGCAGGCCATAGCGGGTGAGAAACTGCGGGATCACCAGTTTTTCATCATTACCAGCGACGAAAACTTTGTCGAAGGTGGGGCCAACCTGGTCGCGCAAATTCATATCGGCGGGCAACACGCTTAATGCTTTGGTGCGTAGTGTCTGGTAGACACGCTGGTATATGGGCAGCTTGCTCAGTTCATGTTGTGCATTAATGACCGGTTTATCATAGGGTATCCAGCGGCTGACAGCATCGCTATCACCGGATTGGCGCTGCGCGTGCCAGTCCGTGTGCTCAAGCGCATACTCCAGATGCGCCATCAGTTGCGCCTGAATATCACGCTGGCCGTGAAATTCATTGCTCCAGCGCCGCGCCATGTACTGTTTTACCGCCTCGTTGTTGCGCCCACTTTTGTCTTCCATCATGCGCAGTATGCGCAGCACGGCGAGCTTTTCTTCGCTCTCTGGCGGGGCATTGTTCAGATCCCGGATCAGGCCGTTCATTAATGAGGGGAGATAACGCTGCTCAAGAAGCTGAATGTAGGTTTGCTCCACATACGGCCCTACGCGGACGCCCTGGTACAATCCCATATCCGCCAGAAAACCGTGATCGCGGTAATCGCCATAGGCCAGGGTGGCATCGCGTACCGGGTTAAGCAACGGTAGTTGCAGATTGCCGAATTCATCCGTTCCCTGCGGTGGTGGTACGTCCATAAAGGCTTTAGCCTGTGCCAGTACGTTAACGCCGGACTGCCAGTTCTGGTTGTAATAATGGTGCCAGCTTCCGACCAGCAACGCCACCAGCGCTGCGCCACAGGCGGAAAAGGCGGTCAGCCTGCGCCGGGAGCTGCTCAGCCAGACGCTGTTTTCACCCGCCAGGTTCGGCTCGGATAGCAGGACTTCAGGGAAGAGGCGGCGGGTGAAATAGGGCGTTGTCTCCACCAGAGGCCAGGTTGCCAGCGAACTGTTGCCCAGCCCGTACTGGCGGGCGGCAGACTGCGTGAAAATATCATCCACCTGGCCACGCTGTAGCGATGATGTGAGCCAGACGCCGCGCAGCATCACATCCATGTTCTCACCGTCCAGCAATGCGGCGAGCAGTGCGGTGACGATTTCTCCCGTTCCCTGCATCTGACGGGAGAAGCTGAACACGGCACTGCGCAATGCAGTGCCGGTCTGCACGAGCATCAGGTCTGACAGGGCCAGGTTCATCTGTTGTCCCCAGGTCTGCCAGAAGGTGCTCAGCTCGCTGCGCCAGTCATCGTTTTCATGAGCGCGGCGGGTAAACGTGACGCCGAGGATCGCGTCGCGGTCTTTTTTATCCAGTGAATGGAACAGCGCGGCAAAGCCGGTCAGTAGATCCAGTCGGGTCAGCACCACATAAACGGGCAACCGGCAGTGCAGGCACTGGCGAATTTCCTGAAGTTGCTGACGCAGATTTTGTACCAGTGCTTCGCGACGGGGTTTATCCGCCGTCAGCAGTTCGGGAAGATCGAGCGTCAGGATCAGACCATTGAGCGGCTGGCGTGCGCGCGTTTCCATCAGCCAGCCCAGCCAGTGTTCGCGCAGGCGGCGGTGGAGCAGATCATCCCCGCCGGGGGAGGTCAGTACGCCGTCAACATCGAAAATTACTGCCTGGTTGCCCACTCGCGGTGTGATCAGCGGATGATATTCCACCCCCCGGATGCTTTCCGGCATGTAAATAATGTCAGACGGAAAGCCCTCGCGCAGCAGCGTGCTTTTGCCGCTACCCGCAGGACCAATGACCATATACCACGGCAACTGCCACAGATAACGGCGGTTATCCAGATGGCGGCGCAGGCGCAGCAGCCAGTGATCCAGATATTGCTGCTGGTGGTGGAGTTCCACGGTCAACGGATCTTTTTCTTCCTCCCGCTGCTGTTTCTGCTGTTTTTCCAGCTTTTGCAGACGCTTCATTACCCGCCAGGTGAGCCAGACCAGAGCGATAAGCCCCCAGACGGCGGTCGCCAGCCAGCGGTTTGCCAGCGGAGCCAGCCAGTGCTGCTCATAGAGCGTCCATTTTGGACCCTGCCACCAGATCCACACCAGCAGAAAAATCCATGCCAGCGCCAGCAGCCAGGCGGCGGATACCCTGAATCGCGGCATCGCTGGCCTGAGCGCAGATCTCAACGAGCTGAACAGTCGGGATGTGGGAAATTTGAACACGGTAACTCCTTGTTATCTTTTACTGTTCTGCCGTGAATTTTTGTTCCAGAGCTTCCAGCAGGGACGGTTCCCATTCGGACAGCATCATGTGTAATCCTGTTCTGAAGAGCATCCGGTACTGCTGTTGTGCAAGCTGAACCATACCGGCTTCTTCCAGTAACTGCGCGCCGAAAAATTGGCGATGAAACTGGTTACGGGGATCACCTTCGGGCAGGTTTTCCAGATACCGCAGCGCGGTTTCCAGCCCGTTCTCATCGAAGCACGCCCTGGCCGCCTGTAATTCTTCATCGGTCTGTACAGCTGCTGCGGTTTGGTTGCCTGAGCCCGATGATGCCAGCCACTGTTTCGTCTGTTCGGACACAAACGGAGTGCGGTCGTTAAACAACATGTTGAGCAGTGCGGGCAGGCGAGCAAGAAAACTGGTAACTTCATCACGGATAGCATCCGCCACCTGTATATAACCAAGGCGCAACGCGGTCTGTGCTGAGAGGTAATGGCCGTCCAGCCAGTACGGGGCCAGCAGCAGGCTTTTTTCCACCTGCTGCCACAGCGCCATGTCGGCATTGTTCAGCCGCGCCAGGTAATCATCCATCATATCGACAGGGAAGGCTGCCAGTGGGGTCCGGCCATCGCTTTCTGCCTGCGGGGGACTGGTGATGGTCTGCCACAGAGCATGGCGGCGCAGTCGGTAACCCTGCGGTGACTCCGGCTGGCGCTCACAGAGAATGGCGGCCACCTTCAGCAGGGTGTCGCGCCATGCTTTATCGTCGTGGCTGTCAACAGTGACCTGCGGGATTGGAGTGGCTGCAACAGGAGGCTGAGCGGCAACCGTGTGCGGTGACATATCCGGTACAGATCCGGCTGTGGCCTGCGGCGCAATGGCGGCGGTTCGTGCAGATGATGGCATTTCAGGCGCTACATCACGAAACGCGCGCTGAAACAGGGCAAATAAATCGTCTGTCGCCTTAGCCAGCTCAGGCGCGTTGTGCGCCTGCCAGCACTGTGCCAGTTTTGCCAGCTCTCCCAGCAAAGCATCGCGCTGTATTGTCGCAGCATTCCCGGCAAAGTCCTGAACGGCAGACTCAAAGCGTTTTATCACCTGGGCGGCAAAGCGTTTTTTGTGGGCCATGTTCTGCGGTGCGGCGCATGTCCAGTAGTGTTCTGTATATTGTGCCAGCATCCTGGTGGCCAGCAGAATATCACCGGCATGTTGCAGGGTACGCAGCAGGTGGGCCAGCAGGCGAAAATCTTTGGTTTCTGAGGCCAGAAGCATCAGGCCCCGGCGCTGAAGTTCCGGGATATCGAGCTGGCTGTGCGCCAGCGAGCCGAGCTTGACGATTTCGCTGTCGATAAACTCCCAGTCTGCATTGCCATCATCAAGCGCGGCGGACCGCTTATCTTCCGGCAGGTTTTCCAGCAGGTGTGCAAGCCATACATCAGGATTACGTAAGTCCATTGCCATATTCTTATTCTCCCGCCCAGTGGCAGGCGTCGCGTAGCGGCGCAATAACCCGTGCCAGCCCGTCAATGTTAAAGGTCAGCTTTCCGGCGGCGTTGTCTGTGCCGGTATCCACCGTCAGCGTTTTTGCGCCGAACAGTTGCTTAATTTCATCGATACCGGATAACCCCCGGCTGGACTCCAGCAGGGTGCCGTTCTCGCGCACAAACCAGTGGCTGCGCAATGCCCGGCTGTCGGCATTCAGGGTGACGGCGATATCATGGACATCCAGAGGGTGCATCAGCGCCACCTGCATCCGGGTGATATTGTCCACGCAACTGAACATCAGCACCGGGCGCGGCGGAACATGGCCGATAGCCGGGGTGGTTATCACCACCGTCGGGCGTTCACCCGGTACTTGCGTTACCAGCAGCTCCGTGGTGTTGCCCTGGCGGCGTTTTTCCTGTTCTGTCGCACGGGTCCAGGCTTCACCCTGGTAACGAGCTTTCACCAGTGCGGCACCACCAAAGCCAGCCTGTTCCGGCGCAAGAATGCGGTCATAACAGTCAAGCCGATCCAGCGCCGCCGTCTCCTGGCGACAGGACTGCATGGCCTGTAACGTGGCTGTCGCATCCGGCGGTGTCGCTGTGGCGACAGCTACCGCCACACCGGCCATTGACGATGTTTCTGCGGGTGCGGCACTGGCGGGTAAGCCCGCCATCAGGCCCGCGATAAACAATCCTGTCTGCCGGAAAACGCGCAACCTGCTCATAAAACCGTTTCATCCTCTGTGACGGACTCGTCGTCCTGAGCATCTTCCACGTCTGCTGTGAATGCACCGTCTGCCGCCGACAGACGAATCCGGGCAATCGCCGTGTTGGCTGCCATCTTCTGCAACAGCAGCAGCGAGAGCGGCGGCAGCATGTCGCCGTCGATGACCGATTCGAGCATCCTTGCGCCGTTTTCAGCGCGGGTGACACGGCTCATGATTTCGTCCGTCACTTCCGGCTCAATAATCACGTCCGCGCCAAAGCGGCTGCGCAGCACGTTATCCAGGCGGGCCAGTTTCCCGGCAATAATGGTAGCGAGCGTCTCTTTCGACAGCGGCATGTAAGGCACCACTTCCATGCGCGCCAGCAGGGCAGGTTTAAAGAAGTCCGCCAGCACCGGATAGAGGGCTTCCTGCATGGTTTCCGGGTCATCGGCGTGTTCGACAATCACCTGGTAGCCAAGGTTGGAGGTCAGGAAGAAAACGATATTTTTACAGTCAATCAGGCGGCCTTCACCGTCTGCCATCTCGCCCTTGTCAAACGCCTGGTAGAACAGGTTGAGTACATCCGGGTGCGCTTTTTCCACTTCATCGAGCAGCACCACCGAGTAGGGTTTCTGGCGAATCGCTTCGGTCAGGACGCCACCTTCGCCATAGCCGACATAGCCCGGAGGGGAACCAATCAGCCGCGAGACGGTGTGTTTTTCCTGAAACTCGGACATATTGATGGTGGTCAGATACTGGCGACCGCCGTAGAGCAGTTCCGCCAGTTGCAGGACGGTTTCGGTTTTACCCACGCCGCTGGGGCCAGCCAGCAGGAACGCGCCAAGCGGACGTCCCGGACGGCGCAGGTCGGCGCGTGCAGTCAGCAGATGTTTATGCAGGCTGGCAATCGCCAGGTCCTGGCCTTTGATAGTGTCTCCAAGCCATACGGGCAGGTTGGTGATGACCGACATTTCATTCTGCGACAGGCGGTTAAGCGGTACGCCGGTCCATTCTGCGATTACCGCCGCAATCTGCGTTTTATCGACGTGCGGGGAAACCAGCAACCGGTCGTTATGCAGGGCGTCCAGCTCGGCAGTGAGCTGTGCCAGACGCTGTACCGGGGAAACTGTTTCAACAGTCTCTTCCGGCTGTACGCTGCCAGCTTCATCAGCCAGTACGGCACCGGTATTATCCTGTTCTGACTCTGACGGCGTATCCACTACGGCATCTGTGTCCTCTGCAACGCCCAGTAACTGCTGGCGTAGCGTAATAATCTCCTGTACCAGCGCCTGTTGCTGGTGCCAGGCGGCTTCCAGTTCATCCAGCGCCGTCAGCGTTACATCATACTGCACCAGCACCTCCGTCATCCGCGAGGTGTCGGTACGCAGCCCGATGCGAAGCTCGCGCTCAAGCTGGCGAATTTCCGCCTCCTGCTGGTGGCTCAGGGTGGTCAGCGCTGAGATTTGCTTTGGTGGCGATGACAGGTTGATTGCCACGCGGGCGCAGGCCGTATCCAGCACATCAATCGCTTTGTCCGGCAATTGACGCCCGGAGAGATAACGCTCACTTAATGTCGCAGCGGCCTGCAAGGCGTCATCATCAATCAGCACGCCGTGAGACTGTTCATAGACCGCCGACAGACCACGCAGAATAATGGTGGCCTCTGCTGCGGTAGGTTCACTGACTTTCACTAACTGGAAGCGGCGCGAAAGCGCGGCATCTTTCTCGAAGTATTTTTTGTATTCGCTCCAGGTGGTGGCGGCGATGGTTTTCAGTTCACCCCGCGCCAGCGCCGGTTTCAGCAACCCGGAAACATCGAGTCCTCCGGCCTGATTTCCCGCGCCAATCAGGGTATGCGCTTCGTCGATAAACAGAATGACCGGCACAGGAGACGAGATAACTTCCGCCATTAGTCCCTTAAAGCGTTTTTCAAACTCGCCCTTCACTGACGCCCCGGCCTGCAATGCGCCGAGGTCAAGGGTCATAATATCGGTGTTTTTCAGCTTGTCCGGCACCTGGCCTGAGACAATACGCAGCGCCAGCCCTTCGATTAAGGCACTTTTACCCACACCCGCTTCACCCACCACCACCGGATTGTTTTTACGACGGCGGCAGAGAATGTCGATCATCAGGTCGATTTCATGGTCACGGCACAGTACAGGGTCAAGTTTGCCGTTACGGGCATCTTCGGTCATGTTTTTGGCGTAGCGGGCAAGCCCGCTGTCGCCGGTTTCAGGCGTGCCGGGTGCCTGTCCGCCAACCTGGTTCACGGATTCGGCGGACTCTTTAGTCCATGACGCGAAATCCTGCTGTAACTGGTCGCGGTTTATGGCCGTCAGCAGACGGGCAGCAGCGGGTGGAATATAGCGCAGCGGTGAATGCAGCAGAGCCAGCAGCAGCACGCCGCCGCGTAGTTCGCTGTGCTGCATCTGGGCCGAGGCCAGCAGCCATGACTCCTTGAGCCATTCGACCAGCATCGGGGAGAAGCTGGGATAGCCTTCGGCGGAACGTCCGCTGGGATAACTCTCCACGGTCAGCGCCTGGCGTAGCTCCTCCGCACTGATGCCTGTGCGTTCGGTAATTACCCTTACGTCGTTGCGCGGGATAGCCAGCATCTGCAACAGCACATGGGCAACGGTGATCTCACTGGCCTGCTGGCTCATACACTCCGAGGCAGCCATTTCCAGCGCCTGTTTTGCAAAGGGGTTAAGCCGCTTTACCAGCGTGGCTAAATCAATCTGGATCATAAGATGTCCTTATCGGAGTAATTTATTGAGCTGATGCAGAATATCCTGTGTCTGGCTGTCCAGACGCAGCAGATAAAACAGATAAAATACGGCCAGCACAACAAGACCGCCGCACATTACATGCCTGATGGTCAGCCGCCGGATTAACTGATAACGCCCGCCCTGTATGTTGTTCTTCTGGTGAAGCAGCGAAAATGGCGCGTCACCGCGCAGTTTGTGCAGGGCATGGTGCAGGCGCTGGTAGATCCGCTCAAATTCATCCTGTTGCTGAATGGCAACCTTGTAGCGCCCGCGAAAGCCGAGCGAAAAACAGATGTATAAAAACTCCAGCAGATCCTGGTAACGTACCGGCTCGCGGATCAGGCGTTCGAGCAGGATAAACACTTTCTCACCGCCCCAGGCTTCGTTATGGAAATGAACCAGCAGTGACTGTTTAATCCATTCGTTTTTGTTGGACCAGCCGTTGCCTAGCGCCGCTTCGTCTATAAATGTGCAGAGAATGTAGCGGAACGAAACAATGACGCCCGGCTCGTAACCCTGCTCCTGGAGTAGTTGCTCCACAGCCTGGACATCGGTTACCACCTGGGCAAACAGGTGTTCCGGCATGGCCTGGCTGTTCATGGTGGACAGACGCATCACCATGCCGAGCAACGGCGTGGCGGCGTCAATCATTGGGTTCAGGCTGTTGCCGCGAAGGGCGAGACGGTACTGACGTCCTGATGTTCCGCTCTCCGGCTCCATGGGAAAAACCGACGGTTCACCCATATCGCTGATATCGCTCATTCACTTATCCCCTTATCGCCCAGAGCTGAAGGTTCAGATCGGGGAAGGTGCCGGAGATATGCAGCGCCAGCGCGCCCGCTTTTATCACGTCCTGCCAGGCTGGGGTGCCTTTTTCCAGTTCGAAGTAAACATAACCTTCATGCCAGGGCAACTGACGCGGCGCAGCGGTAAGCGTGTGCAGCGGAATACCCGGCACCTGCACGCTGACCACGCTGCGGATTTTGTCGGTAGCGGCCACTTTCGACTGCTGGATGAACTGGCGCTGCACCTGGTCGTAGGGCATCCTGGCGCGCACTGCCAGTACCAGCTTGCAGGACTGCAACAGTGTGGGATCGCTGATGGTGGCGATCCAGGTCCCCTCTGAAAAGAACAGCGGCAGATTCTGCGCACGCGGTACCAGCACGGTATTGAGTGCGCGCCGCAGTTCCGGAATTACTGTTCTGGTGAAGGTCGCGGTAAGATCCCGGTGATTATACGGCTCCACGGTGCAGGGCAGGCGATTACCTTCGGTGAAGGTCATCAGTTCTCCCAGCAGCCCCACCAGATCCCGGTAGAAGGCTTCCGGATGCAGCGTGTGCAGTTGGGAACGATGCGTGAACTGCATTTGATGGCGGTTAAGCATCTGCAACATCATAAATTCGGCCACATCGGCGATCCCGCTCTGTTCAGGCGAACCGATGCGCCCGGCCAGGTCGGCGGCGCGGGTGGCAAGTAGCCCCTGCACCTCGCCGGAGAATGCCCCGAGCAACCCGCTGACACGGACGGCCTGAATGGTGGGAATAAAGGTGTTGTCCAGCACCAGTGCGCCGGTAGCATTTTTATTGAGGATACGGCACAGGGGGAGGGTCACCATCGCGCTGAGATCATCTGCGCCGCTGACTATCCTGGGGATCAACTGCCCCAGACCGACCGGCTGTTCGTCGCCTTCGTCAGTGTGAAAATCACGGACGCGGGTATGGGTGAGGCGGTAACGCTCCGTACCCTGACCGGCGCTGTGCAACCCCTGGATTTCATTGATCACGTCGCTGATTACAGGCAGCGCCAGATAAATATTGTGGCTCTCTTTCGATGAAAGGGTTCCCGGCTGGAAAGGTTCCGGCAGCAGATCCTGGTCGGGAATGCTGAATACGGTGCCGTCAGGCATACAGCCCGCCGCACGGTCAATCATGATTTTGCCCTGGGCAAGCAGTTCGGTATTGATGGAGAGTTCCGTAAAGCCCCAGAAAAAATCACCCTGAGCATCCAGACGACGGGTCAGCAGGTACTCGCAGTGACGCTGCTGTTGCTGAAAATGCTGCGGCAGGGCAAACAGCCCTTCCTGCCAGATCACCTTGTTTTTCATTGTTGCCATCGTCAGTTTTCCTCTTTTTTCATCTCAATCGCACTGGCGCGGATATGCACGAGCAGGCGATAGTGGTGGCCGATACTTTCTACCGGCTCAATTTGTTTCCATTCTGTGGCCTGGTCGTCTGAAAAATAGGCAATGACACCGATATAACCGGTTTTCTCATCCAGCTTGATCGGCGGCAGTGTTTTTACGGTGTCCGGCAACAGGTTGAAGTCCTGATGATCGATATAGTTTTTTCCCAGCACGTCGGGCAGTGCGGTGGTGGCAACCTGGTCGTAGTCGGCGGCCTGGAATTTAGAGTCATCACTCAGATAAACCAGTTGCACATCCACCGGCGCGGCTTCACCGTCTGCCGTCAGGTTGCTGTCCGGCTCGGTCAGCAGCGTGACGGTCAGCTCGGTTGACTGATCCATCAGCTTTCCGACCTGAATATCCGGATTGCGGATCACCTGGCTGATTTTTTTCGCTGTTTCACAGCCAGTTAACACAACGCTCATCAGAACGCAGGCCAGAAACGCTTTGCCGTTCATGCTTCCGGCTCCCGCTGTTTTTCGCGCAGCACCCGGTCATAGACCTGGGCATAAACTTCATTGAACAGCATTTCAAATCCCTGCTGTCGGCTGGAGGCCAGTTCATCGTAATAGTTGCTGTACATCTGCCATGCCCAGGCGTTGTCCATTTTCTGGCGCAGCTCATGGCTGCGGCGGTATTGCGCAAAGCGGCGCATCAGGTTGCCCGGCGAGAAGGCGTCCAGCATGACACGCAACGCTTCCACAATCGCCGCCCGGTTGGCCTCTTCATGATGCCGGATGTTGCGCAGGCTTTCGGCGATGGCCGCAGGTGCGGCGAGATGTACCGGGCTTTTACCCTCGGCGAACATGACGTTCAGCGCGGTGGCATAGTCCATATCAAGGCGCAACGGGTTGTCTTCCAGTGGACGCAGGTGTTTATCCGACAGGCTGTTCTGTTGTTGTTGCAGACTCAGCAATCCCTTAATGGCGGCCTGCAACGCCCGTCCGGCCTCTTCGAGAAACTCATCCGCATCCTGAGAATTGTGCAGCGTCAGCGGACACTCCATACCGCGCAGCAGCGGGGTTACGGCCAGGTGGTACTGCGCCATGGCAGAAAATTCATCGCCGTCCTCATGACGGGCATTGCCGGGCGGCAGATCCATAAACGGCGTGTTGATCCCGTTTGCACCTGTCAGATCGGAGGCGGGGGCAACGGGCCGGGAAACGCGTGGGGCGATCGGATCATCTGCCACCATCAGGCTTTCCGTCTGGAGTGCCTGGAGCGGATCGCTGGAAAAACCGTGCGCCACCGTGGGGGCAAGCTGATGCTGGAACGGCATTCCCGGATACGCCGGTTGTCCCTCGGTGGTCAACAGGGTGTCCGCCAGACTGTCGCGGTTCATTACAATCGTTTCCGGGGTCGCCATCCGCTCGTCATAAGTAACAGCTGCACCGTCATGCAGAAACACTTTCAGCGCCAGTGCGCCGAGCTGGATCTCATCCCCCTGGCGCAGGCGGATGAGCGCATCGGAAGAGACCGGGGCCAGATTAATCATCAGTCCCGGCGTCAGGCACCGCAGGCAATAGGCTCCGTCGTGCCGGATAACGGTACAGGCACGCGCAGCAATGCTTCCCGCCCGGTCCTGTACCTGCCAGTGACATTCCGGCGTATGGCCAATATCACCGCCGTTTTCGCTGAACAGGCATTTTGCGGCACGTCCGCTTTCCAGTTCGTTGCCATTCATCACCTGTAAAGTCAGTGAGGCCTGGCGGGATTGCTGTTTTTCCTCAGCCATATGTGGTTCCATAGAATTATTCCCTGATTCGGATTGTGATGGCGGGCGGTACTTTCGGCTGACCAATAAAGCTGGTTCTGCCGAGGCGGGAGCTGGCCGAATCGCCAAGGCGCATCCCTTTAGCCTGCTGTGGTGCCAGGCACAGCCGTAAATCCCAGGCAAACTGGTCGCGCAGAATAAAAGAAAGGAACATGGTCAGCGGCAGGTGATTTTCGCCATCGGGTAAAAATGAGAGATAACGCTCCTGCGACAGGCCGCCAATCTGCAACAGGAATTTTCCGCTGCGATCCGGCACCCGTGCGCCGAGGGTAAAATTAACGCCGAGTATGGAGCGTCCCGGAATATGTCCAGCCGTTTTTCCTTTCGGATTACGTACACCCAGCCGGTTCTGGTGTGCCGGATCAATGGCGACTTTACGCAGTTGCCAGCGTTCAATGGTGACATCCGGCAAATCAAAACAGTGCGACACCAGATTACAGATAACCTCCGGCGCGCGGCCTGGTGTTGCCAGAATTCCGGCGTAGGCCAGCATTTTGCTGTGGTTAATGGCAAGCCTGTCACGCACGCTCTGATTACCCAGCCCGACCAGTGCGTACATGCGCTGTGAAAAGGTGTCAGTACCGCCGTTACGAAAGCAGATGTAGTAGCGGTATTTGCGCCAGGCATGATAGGCAAACTGTGTCCAGCGGTGGCTGAATAGATCGAGAAATTCTTTCAGGCCGTCTTCGTTCTGTGCGGACTCCTGCGCCATCTGATCCAGATAATAGCCTGGTAGCGGCGACTGGCTGCCGGAAAAACCCAGGAACCGGGTTTGCAGTACATACTGTCCGTTCTGGCTACGGGAAAGCGCACTCAGGTCCGTACCCGGAAAACCGATACTGGCGTCAGAGCTGAAACGCACGATCTCCCGGGCAGGCTCGGTACGCAGGGAAATGTCCTGGCCCGGCGTGCCATACCGACGGTACAGCGCCTCCATTAGCACATAGAAATTGCAGTTGCGCACATCCGCCGGTAACGGCGGTTTTGCCGCTATATCAGGGCGTGCTGGCCCATTTTCTCCTGCCATTCCCAGGACTCCTGACTTTCCGTGTTAATGATTTTCAGACAGTGATACGAATTGATGCTGGCGTAGAGGGCAAAAAAGTGCGAGAGCACGGTACCCAGAAGATAAATTTCACCTTCGCAGATAAACGGATCGGGACGTATCCACAGCGTGGTCGCCAGCCCGCGAACCGGTACGCCTTTAAACAACCTGTCAACAGGTTTGGTTTCGAGTTTTTCTATGGCATCCAGTTTCTGGCGTGACAGTCTGGCCCGTTGCGGATGGTGAGCGCCTGGCAGGTCGAAGGTCCGCAGGATCTGGATCAGTGTCTCCCTGTCCAGCAGCGAGAGGTAGTTCAGGTTCATCGCGGAAATCAGCGACCAGTGCATGTCGCCGTCCGTTACTGGCCAGAGCGGCTGTGTCGGGCGCGTGACATTACGAAATGAGGCCACTGCCGGATTTTTGTTGACGGCCACGCAGATATCGCCAGTATGCAGCCGGGCCGGAAGCATCCGGTTGGTACAGAGTAATGACGTGGTGATCACATCATCGTTAAACAGTGAACGGTCCGGTATGCTGCCGTCAGCATGGACAAAGGCGATGGAATGTTCAAGCCCGCGGTGAAACAGGGATGTTTTAGTCCGGTGGTGCCAGTAGACGACTTCCCGCTGGCGGCTGTACTCCATCTGGTGCTGGAAGCTTTCAAATTCGGGCCAGACACGCGCCTGGCTACCAGGGCTGGATTCAGTACCTGAAACTTTGGCTTTACTGGTGACGGTGCTTATCTGAAAAATGTCATAAGCATCCGGGTGTCGATGGCTGGCGCGCAGTGGGTATTCCGCCATCCGACCATCCGGCCTGACGGGTTCCGCGTAATGCGTAAACAAGTTAATGGCTGGCGTACAATGCAGACGCAGTGAATCCTGGCGTAGTTTAATGTCAGCAGGTAACGGGCGGTTAAAGTGCAGGCGCAGCGTAAACGCACTCACCGGGAAATCGTCCGGTAGCGGCGCAACATCGCGCAGATGAAAAAAGAAGAAGGCTTCGGGATAGCAGAAATACTCCTGGAGTACCCGGTAGCCGCTGTGGACATTTTTCGGCCACGGCAGCAGGGCATCCTGGTTGTCAAAACCCGCAGCTTCCAGCCACAGATCCGGCAGCGGCAGGTGGCGCTCTCCGGCAATCAGCTCCGCATCCATCAGGCATTCGCAAAACCACAGATAAAGCTGGTGTCGGGTATAATCGTCTTCATTACCCAACCAGAATGTGATTTTGTTCAGGTCAAGCATGGCGGGGGAGACTTTGTTATCTGCGGTGAAACTGATATCGATGACGCCTTCTTTCAGGCTGCTGGAGTTGCGGGTATCGAGAATGCGCAGCGGTTGCAGCCAGATATCCCTTGCTAGCGTGAAATGGCAGGCTGGGAGTAACTCTGATTTATCTTTGTCGTCTGGCAGGGGTTTTCGACCCGAAACGGTTGTACGGGTTGTATCTGAACTTATCAGCTCATTACGACAGACCTGAACAGGAACTTTTAACTGACTGGCTTTGGGTTCATAAGCAATAACCGTCATGGCCGGAACTGGGCGTAAATAGTTGGCCCACAGCATACGGATCAACCCATGGGTGAATTCTGGAAATTCATCTTCAAGTTTCTGGCGCAGGCTGCCGGACATAAAAGCAAAGGCTTCCAGCAGGCGTTCCACATCCGGATCGCCCTCTTTCTCGGCCAGAAAATGGGCCAGATGCGGTTTTTCCTGGGACAACAGCTTGCCGAGCTGGCGCAGATAATCCAGCTCTTCGCGGTAATACCGTTCCTCAAAGGGCATGACGTTTACTCCACTCGGTATTGCTGGTGGCTGTCCAGCACGATGTCAAACTCAAGTACATCTCTGGCCTCGCTGAAATCAACACAAGCCACAATCCGAAAACGCAACTCTAACGGTGCATTTTCATCCTGTGCGACGACGATAACAGTGACTTCAGTGATACGGGGTTCATAACGCAGAATGCAGTGCCTGATTTTCTGCGCAGTTGAATCCCTGAGATTCATGGAGATGGAGGCCACATTATCCAGATCGCCGATCCCCAGCTCTGGTGAGCCATAACAGCTGCCGGCGCGGGTATTCAGGACCTGTCGCAGGTTACATCTGATGGAACGTATCAGTGCTTCTTTTGGATTCTGGTATGAAGGTGGGTTTGCCGCCTCACGGATACGTTCAAAAAGACTGCCGGTTGGTCCTGAATCCCGTCTTTGCATCGGATTATTCCTTATCCAATCGTCCGACCAGGCTCAGGTCGAAACTGGCACCCATGTATTTAAAATGCGGTCTGACAGATATCGCGACCTGGTACCAGCCTGGCTCACCATCCACATCCAGTACCTCGATCTTTGCCTGACGCAATGGCCGGTGGCTGCGGACTTCGGCAGGCGGATTCTCCTGGTCGGCAACATACTGGCGAATCCAGGTGTTCAGCTCACGCTCCAGGTCACTGCGTTCTTTCCATGAGCCAAGCTGTTCGCGCTGAATTACCTTGATGTAATGCGCTAACCTACTGATAACAAACAAGTATGGCAGCTGGGTGCCGAGTTTATAGTTGGTCTCCGCAGCCTTGCCTTCGGGGGTTTTGGGGAATTTTTTGGGTTTCTGCACCGAGTTGGCCGAGAAAAAGCACGCATTATCAGACCCTTTACGCATGGTCAGTGTGATAAAGCCTTCTTCCGCCAGCTCATACTCTCTCCGGTCAGTGATCAACACTTCAGTCGGAATTTTTGCCTGCATTTGCCCCATGGATTCATACAGATGCACCGGGAGGTCTTTGACTGCGCCGCCGCTGGAAGGGCCAATGATATTGGGACACCAGCGATATTTAGCAAAACTTTCAGCCAGGTTCGCAGCTAGTAAAAACGAGGTGTTCCCCCACAAATAAGACTCGTGACTCTGGCTGACGTCTTCATGGTAACGGAAGGTCCTGGCTGGGTTCTCATCTGGCGAGTAAGGGTGACGCAGCAGGAACCGGGGGGCAGTCAGCCCCAGGTAGCGTGAATCTTCAGATTCACGCAAGGCACGCCAGCGGGAATAGGCCGGGCCTTCAAAGATGGCTCCTGGTTCTTTGATCCCTGGTAGCTCTGTCCATGAGTCCAGACCGAAAAATTCGGATGATACTGATGAGAGGAACGGGCTGTGCGCCATCGCACTGACCTGGCTGATATATTTCAGCAACTTCATATTCGGCGTGGTGTTCTTAAAGGCAAAGTTGCCGATTACCGCCGCCACTGGCTCACCGCCAAATTGTCCGTAACCGCTTGAATATACATGCTTGTAATACGCAGACTGCGTGATTTCAGGTGCAAATTCGAAATCATCCAGCAGTTCTTCCTGAGTGACATTCAGGAAATGGACTTTGATGTTTTCCCGTGTATCCGCGCGTTCAACCAGCAGCTTCAGCGAGCGCAGCAGGGATTCCAGTTCCTGAAACTCCGGGGCATGAATAATGGCATCCATCTGCCTGCTGGTTCGGGCATCAATATCAGCAATCATGGCGTCAACGGCCAGGATATTGATAGGTTCAGCGCTACTGTCGCCCTGTAACATGGCGGCAATAAAGGCGCTCACGCCCTGGCGGGTGATATCGTAGCTTTCTGATTTAGGCTGGACGCGGGTTTGCGCCATGATTTCATCAAGCAGAGATGGGGGCGCGGCGGTTTGAGACGCGCTGACGGGAGCAATTTCTTCCTTTACTGACATACTGAATATCCTTCTGTGAAAATTATTTCTGAACGGCGATACCCAGTTCCTGGATCAGCTGCTCGCGGCTGTCTTCGTTTTCCAGTAGCGCCTGAAGTTGTGCGCGGAAGGCCGGAATATTGCCTAGTGGAGACTTAAGTGCGACCAGGGCTTCACGCAATTCGAGCAGACGTTTTATTTCTGGTACCTGGCTGGCAATATGGTCAGGAGAAAGGTCATCCATAGATTTGACTTTCAGGTTGACGTACATTTGCTCATTGGGTGCGTCACTGAGTTCAGCCGGAACAACAAACTCCCGTTCAATGTCAGCTTCTGAAATGACTGCGTTGAGGTTATAGCGGTTGATAGCAATGGCAGTTCGCTCATCCAACGGCGTGTTATCTGGTTTCCCTTTCAGATTGCCGGTGATCAATAAATTCAGCGGCAATTCGATATCAGCAGCCACCCCATCAACTTTTGGTGTATACCGAACGCTGATTCTTTCTTTCGGCGCGACACTGCCGCCATTGTTGTTCATTTTGCTCATAAAAATGTTCCCGTTCAGGCCATGAGCACAGCATTTTCGTACTGCATACAAATACCGACAATACCGTTTCAGTGGCAGTTAGATAATGTAACCTTCCTTCTGTTGTGATCGGTATTCTACTCGTGAAATAAAATATTAAAAGAACTATTTATATTTTTGAAAGAGATGTATCCTTCATTATTAATACATGATAGTGAAATCAATTTGGTATTTATAGACTTGGTGAATATAATTTTACGGCCAATAAAGCGCCATAACATATTGATTTATATGTGTTTATTAAATTGATTAATAAGTTTTATGTATGGTTTTATAAATTAATTAATTGCTAGCAATACATCATAAGAAATTTCTTTAAGGAATATCTTAATTGCGTGCCGGAACGATGGTGAAGTAAGTGTTGTAATAATTGATTTTTGACGAAATTGTAGGTTTTTATGGGGGTAAGGATACGTTATGGATAATTCTACTGTTGATGTTGATATATTTTTAGCTTATGTGACCGTGTTCTGAAATTGACTAAAAATATATTTAAACACCATAAAAGAGTTTTTCGGTAGGTGCTAATTACGTGTGCCTGTAACTCGAATAAAGAAAAGGGTGTGGTTCCTGATGTGAGCCGCATCACACTCTAACCTGTCGGGGATTAACGACGGGTTGTTCGTAAAACAGCAGTTGATAATTTCACAAGGAGTTCATAAATGCCAACCCCATGTTACATTTCAATTACAGGTCAGACCCAGGGGAACATCACTGCCGGTGCTTTCACCGCAGATTCTGTCGGCAATATCTACGTGCAGGGACACGAAGATGAAATGCTGGTGCAGGAGTTTCTGCATAACGTTACTGTTCCAACCGATCCGCAGTCTGGTCAGCCTTCCGGGCAGCGTGCTCACAAACCGTTCATTTTCACCGTGGCGCTGAACAAAGCCGTTCCGCTGCTGTACAACGCGCTGGCCTCCGGTGAAATGCTGCCGAAAGTGGAGCTGCACTGGTGGCGTACCTCTGTTGAAGGCAAGCAGGAGCACTACTTCACCACACGTCTTACTGACGCGACGATTGTGGACATGAACCTGCATATGCCGCACTGCCAGGACCCTGCACAGCGTGAGTTTACGCAATTGCTCGCAGTATCACTGGCCTACCGTAAGGTTGAGTGGGAGCACATCAAATCCGGTACTTCTGGTGCCGATGACTGGCGTGCACCGCTGGAAGCATAAATCTGAGTCAACAACATCCTGCCTTAGTGCAGGATGTTGTTTTTGTACGTGTAAAAAATGAGTGTCAGTAAGGAGTTACGCTTTCATGAGGGAGATGGTGGATGCCGGGAACCCGGGCGGTAGCGTACCTGAATATGAGCGTAACGCTGTACTGGCACCCTCTGCTGCATGGTCAGTAGACAACCAGTGTTCTGTAAGTGAATCAAGGGAGGTCATATGTCCTCAGAAGGATTACGTTTCACGCTGTCGGTGGACGGTATTGTGGAGATGGCGACGGCAGTGGTGAGCTTCCGTCTGTACCAGCACCACTGCACACCGTTCATCCTGGATGTGGATATCGCCAGCGGACTGTCTGACCTGACGGCGGAGGATTTTCTGGAGAAAAGCGCGCTGCTGACGGTCTGGCAGGGCGACACTGCACAGCGTTACGTCAGCGGTATCGTGACGGAGGTGCAGCTCGGTGAGAACAACGACTGGCAGATGCGTTATTCCCTGAGCATCAGCCCGCCGCTGTGGCGGGCAGGGTTACGGCAGAACTTCCGTATCTTCCAGCAGCAGGACATTCAGACGATATCGGCGCAGCTTCTTGAAGAGAACGGGGTGACGGCGTGGATGCCGCTGTTTTATGAAGACCATCCGGCGCGGGAGTTCTGCGTGCAGTACGGGGAGAGCGACCTGGCGTTCCTGACCCGGCTGTGGGCGGAGGAAGGTATCTTCTTTTATGAGCGCTGCAGTCAGGAAGGGCCGGAACAGAAGCTGGCGGTGTGTGATGACGTGGCGGGGCTGACGGGAATGGGGGCGCTGGCGTTTAACCCGGACACGACGACCGGGGGAACGACGGAGTACATCAGCGAGTTTCGTTACCGTGCGCAGATAAGCGTGGCGTCGGTGGAGACGCAGGATTATACGTTCAAAACGCCGGGGTGGCCGGGGTACTACAGCCATGCCGGGGAGAGCCTGAACGGGCAGGGAACGCAGTACGAGATATTTGATTATCCGGGGCGTTTCAAGGATGAGCAGCACGGCCAGGACTTTGCGCGTTACCAGACGGAAGGGTGGCGGAACGGGGCGGAGACGGCGAGCGGGGTGTGTAACACGGCGCGACTGTGGCCGGGAACGCGGTTCCGGCTGACGGGCCATCCCTCAGGGACGCTGAACCGGGAATGGCAGGTTGTGGGAAGCACACTGCGGGGAGAACAGCCGCAGGCGCTGCACGGGAGTCACGGCGAGGGAACGACGCTGAGCAATCAGTTTGAGGTGATACCGGCGGACAGGACGTGGCGTCACGCGCCGCTGCCGAAGCCGAAGGTGGACGGCCCGCAGAGTGCCATCGTGACCGGGCCGAAGGGCGAGGAGATATTCTGCGACGAACATGGCCGGGTACGGGTGAAGTTTCACTGGGACCGTTATCACGGGATGACGGAGGAGAGTTCATGCTGGATACGGGTGTCGCAGGCATGGGCGGGACCGGGGTTCGGCAATCTGGCGATACCGCGTGTGGGTCAGGAAGTGATAGTGGACTTTCTGAACGGCGACCCGGACCAGCCCATTGTGACGGGGCGGACCTACCATGAAGATAACCGTTCACCGGGGGATTTACCGGGCACGCGGACGCAGATGACCATCCGCTCGAAGACCTATAAAGGAAGCGGCTTTAATGAACTGCGTTTCGAGGATGCGACGGACAGTGAGCAGGTGTATATCCACGCGCAGAAGAACATGGACACGGAGGTGCTTAACGACCGGACGACGGACGTGAAGCATGACCACACGGAGACCATCGGTAACAACCAGAAAATCACCGTGGGGCTGGGCCAGACGGTGACGGTGGGGAAAGAGAATGCCGGAGGGCATGACCAGACCATCACGGTGGCCCATGACCGGAGCATCACGGTGCGCAACGACCAGACGCTGAAGGTGACGAACGACCGGCGGGTGAACGTCAGCCACGATGACGGTCTGTATGTAAAAAACGACCGTAAAGTGACAGTGGAGGGTAAGCAGGAACACAAAACGACGGGGAACCACGTCAGCCTGGTGGAAGGGAAGCACAGCCTGGAGGTGAAGGGTGACCTGGCGGAGAAGGTGAGTGGCGCGCTGGGGATAAAGGTGGACGGGGATATCGTGCTGGAGAGCAGCAGCCGGATAAGCCTGAAGGTGGGTGGGTCATTCATCGTCATTCATTCTGGCGGCGTGGATATCGTGGGGCCGAAGATAAACCTGAATGGTGGGGGAGGTCCGGGGACGCCAGTATCGACGCTGCAACCGGTTGTACTGGAGGCGCTGGAGGATGAGAATGATGATGAGAACCCTGAAAAATATACTCTCCAGTTCCATTTTACAGACGATGACGGGATACCGTATTCAGAGACACGCTACATTGCCTTCTTTGAGGACGGCACGCAGACACGCGGGGAAACGGATGAAGACGGGTATACAGAAACATTTACCACTGACAGTGAACAAACGATAAAAGTCAGGCTACTACATCAGAGCATCGATATGATTGAAGGCGGTGTTTATGAATAATCCTGACTCAAAGATAAAATTTAATATTTTTTAAATATCACATTTATATTTCTATTACTATTACTTTTTTATGAGGGGCTTATGGCCGAGGCGACAACAAAAACTGATGGGTTATCTTGTACAGATGGACAAACCATCGCACAAAAAAAGTATAAAAAAGAATACGGCAAGAAAATCATAGTAACTAATCAATTTGTAAAAATGATGGATGAAGCTCTTAAAGGTGCTTTGAAGGTTTTAGAGAAAAGAAAAAAAGATTTGGCAACGTGGGGGGACAAAGAGAAAGATGAGTTTAGTCGCATTATGGGGATTGATGTAAAAAATAATGACACAATAATGTTTGATCATGAATATTATCGGTGTGATATAGAAAATGCAGCTAAAGAGCCGTTGTCACCCAAAAAGTTGGATACAACAACTGTTATTGAATTTATGCGAAAATCAGTTGACAGGATGCATTATATTATGAGCGAGTTACATGTTGATGCTGTTCCTGTTAAAGTTTCCACAATTAGTCCATGCAGTGAGGAGGCCGAGGTTGTGCCTGATAAGACGGTGTATAAGTATGGGAATTTTGTTAATCGAACCTATACCAGTGAGTATTCAGCATTTGTGGAACGGAATGCTACATTTAAGTATTATCCAGAAGAGTACAAGACTTCTCTTGAAATACATATAGGGTATGGTTTCAAAGAGAAAGATGTGATGGGGGAGGATTCGCGGGTAAGTACACTATGCCATGAGGTGTCTCATTTTTATAGAGTTGAGCATATAAATGCCAGCGAAGAGGACAGAGAAAAATCCAAGGGACCATGGGGAGGTGTAGGAACAGATGATTTACCAAATGATAAAGATTATAAACATGTAACCGGAGAGACTGGGGGTAATGTATATGATGAATATAAAGATAAGTTAAAAGAAGAACATAGTTTAGACGTTTTTAGAAATGCTTATAATTTTGAATTATACTTTGAGCTAACTAAGGAAGAGTGCGAGGTGTATTGATATGCGGTTTAATATCTGGAGTACAGCACTTCTCTTTTTTTTGAATTTATCAGTTGTTGATGCAAATGAAATTAGTGTTATGAACATAAAATATGGTTATGGTGATATTTATTGGGGAAGGGAGGCATCAACATCTTATCCTGTGATTTATCCATTATATAAATCTGAATCATATGAGAGATTTATTATTCAGCATCCTGATTCCATAATCGCTGATCTCTATTACCTTTATTACAATATTAGCGAGTCAGAAAACAAGAAAAGCCAGGAAATATATGATTTAGATGTCTCTCTTACTGTAAGTCAGGAAGAGTATAACGTATTAGCTCGGGTTGTGTTTAATAATAAAAGCAATAATGATTATTTTATTAACAAGAGAATGTTACCCAGTTATGATGCTGCTTTTGGTGCTATGTGTAGTGCTTCTTTTCTAATTACGACCGAGAATATTAAACTCGATTATTTAGGGCGTTCCTGTGACTTTGGCGATTATATGCGGGACTGGTGGCTAAAAATTGGAGGGGGAGAACAATTTTCATATGAGGTTTTACTAAACCATGCATATGAGTTTCTTCCAGGGGGGCATCAATATCAGATAGGTTCTCTTGAATTCCCTGTGGTTACAGAACAATGGTTTTTGGAGAAAAAAATATATAAAACAATGTTTATGATACTGGACTGGCGCTCGATATGTCCGATAAAGACCGACTTTCCGTTAGTATTGAAAAAAAGATGGCTTTGCCCTCAGTGGATTTGCCCCTATATTTCCAGACATCTGTTATCACTTAACCCATTACAAGCCCGCTGCCGCAGATATTCCCGTGGCGAGCGATAACCCAGCGCACTATGCGGATGCCATTCGTTATAATGCTCGAACGCCTCTGCAAGGTTCTTTGCTGCCGTTAACCCGTCTGGTTTGGGCATGATACTGATGTAGTCACGCTTTATCGTTTTCACGAAGCTCTCTGCTATTCCGTTACTCTCCGGACTCCGCACCGCCGTGTTCTTCGGTTCAAGTCCCAACATCCGGGCGAACTGGCGTGTTTCATTAGCCCGGTAGCATGAACCATTATCCGTCAGCCACTCCACTGGAGACGACGGAAGATCGTTGCCGAAGCGGCGTTCCACCGCTCCCAGCATGACGTCCTGTACTGTTTCACTGTTGAAGCCGCCAGTAGTCACCGCCCAGTGCAGTGCCTCACGATCACAGCAGTCCAGCGCGAACGTGACACGCAGTCTCTCTCCGTTATCACAGCAGAACTCGAACCCGTCAGAGCACCATCGCTGATTGCTTTCTTTCACGGCCACTCTGCCTGTATGTGCCCGTTTCGATGGCGGTACAGCAGGTTTTCGCTCAAGCAACAGCGCATTCTGGCGCATGATCCGGTAAACACGTTTGGCATTGATCGCAGGCATACCATCAAGTTCTGCCTGTCTGCGAAGCAGCGCCCATACCCGACGATAACCATACGTGGGCAGCTCTCCGATAACATGGTGTATACGGAGAAGCACATCCGTATCATCAGTGTGACGACTGCGGCGGCCATCCATCCAGTCATCGGTTCGTCTGAGAATGACGTGCAACTGCGCACGCGACACCCGGAGACAACGGCTGACTAAGCTTACTCCCCATCCCCGGGCAATAAGGGCGCGTGCGCTATCCACTTTTTTGCCCGTCCATATTCAACGGCTTCTTTGAGGAGTTCATTTTCCATCGTTTTCTTGCCGAGCAGGCGCTGGAGTTCTTTAATCTGCTTCATGGCGGCAGCAAGTTCAGAGGCAGGAACAACCTGTTCTCCGGCGGCGACAGCAGTAAGACTTCCTTCCTGGTATTGCTTACGCCAGAGAAATAACTGGCTGGCTGCTACACCATGTTGCCGGGCAACGAGGGAGACCGTCATTCCCGGTTCAAAGCTCTGCTGAACAATTGCGATCTTTTCCTGTGTGGTACGCCGTCTGCGTTTCTCCGGCCCTAAGACATCAATCATCTGTTCTCCAATGACTAGTCTAAAAACTAGTATTAAGACTATCACTTATTTAAGTGATACTGGTTGTCTGGAGATTCAGGGGGCCAGTCTACTCAGTACGAATTCGAAATCCGGAAAAATAACCTAAAATATATTCTTAATCGCCTCGGCTTTAATGGTGATGGTAGTAAAGAATATTTTTTGATTAGAACAAATCAGGTCTCTGTATACATTGATGCTAACAAGGATACTTCCTGGTATCAATTTATGAGAAAAACACATCGAAATAGCAATTAAATAATTACAAAGAAGAGAACAATATCTGACCAATATGCATTTAAGGAACTTAAACATGCCCACAGCAGCCAGACTCAGTGACAAAGGCACCCAGCATGACGGTTATTACGAGACCGCCATTATTGCAGGCTCCTCCACCGTTTTTATTGACGGCCTTCCTGCCGCCCGGCAGGGCGACCTGCTGACGCTGCACGCCAAACCGGACCATCCGCCTCACCCCCGTAAAATCGCAGGCGGCTCTTCTTCTGTCTTTATCGACGGCCTGCCCGCCGCCAGAACCGGCGATGCCATTGACTGCGGCGGCGTGGTTATTGGTGGCGGTACGGTCAACATCGGTTAATTACTTTTTCCTGTAGCGATACCAGGGAGGTCATCACGTCATTAAAAGGGCTGCGCTTTACGCTGACGGTGGACGGACTGGTGCCGGAGACGTTCGCGGTGGTGGATTTCCGCCTCACGCAGGCATACTCATCGCCGTTCGTCCTGGATGTGGACGTTGCCAGCGACTCGTTCCGCCAGACGGCGGAGAAGCTGCTGGAGAAGGGGGCCGTGCTGACCATCTGGCAGGGTGGCACGGCGCTGCGTTATGTGAGCGGTGTGGTGTCGGGGTTCGGCATGAAGGAGCACAACGGCTGGCAGATGCAGTACCACCTTCAGATACGCCCGCCCCTGTGGCGCAGCGGGCTGCGGCAGAACTACCGAATCTTCCAGCAGCAGGACATTCAGGCCATCTCCGCCACGCTGTTAAACGAGGACGGAGTGACGCAGTGGACGCCGCGCTTTTATGAGAGCCACCCGGCACGGGAGTTCTGCGTCCAGTACGGTGAAAGCGACCTGGCGTTTCTGACCCGGCTGTGGGCGGAGGAAGGCATCTTCTTTTATGACAGATACGCTGACGACAGCCCGGAGCAGACGCTCACGCTGTGCGATGATGTGGCGGGCCTGCCGGTGTACGGGGAGATACCGTTTAACCCGAACACCCGTGAGGTGACGACGGCGTGCATCAGCCTGTTCCGCTACCAGGCGCAGGTGCGGCCCTCGCAGGTGCGTTCAAAAGACCACACGTTTAAGGTGCCGGACTGGCCGGGTATTTACATTGAGGATGCTGAAAACCTCAACGGGCAACTGAAGCAGTACAAAATCCTGGACTGGCCGGGGCGCTACAAGGACGAGCAGCATGGTCAGGACTTTACCCGCTACCGGCTGGAAGGGCTGCGTAACAGTGCTGAAACCGCCACAGGTATCAGTAACTCCCCGGCGCTGTGGCCGGGACGGCGGTTCACCCTGACGGGGCATCCGGTACAGGGAGCGAACCCGAACCGTGAGTGGCAGGTGGTGAGCAGCACGCTGACGGGGAGCCAGCCGCAGGCGCTGCACGGCAGTCACGGTGAAGGAACGACGCTGAGTAACCAGTTTGAGGTGATACCGGCAGACAGGACGTGGCGTCACGCGCCGCTGCCGAAGCCGAAGGTGGACGGCCCGCAGAGTGCCATCGTGACCGGGCCGAAGGGCGAGGAGATATTCTGCGACGAACATGGCCGGGTACGGGTGAAGTTTCACTGGGACCGTTATCACGGTATGACGGAGGAGAGTTCATGCTGGATACGGGTGTCGCAGGCGTGGGCGGGAGCGGGGTTCGGTAATCTGGCGATACCGCGTGTGGGTCAGGAAGTGATAGTGGACTTTCTGAACGGGGACCCGGACCAGCCCATCGTCACGGGACGCACCTACCATGAGGACAACCGTTCACCGGGGGATTTACCGGGCACGAAGACGCAGATGACGATACGGTCGAAGACCTATAAAGGAAGCGGATTTAACGAGCTGCGGTTTGAAGACGCCACGGGCGGTGAGCAGGTGTATATCCATGTGCAGAAGAACATGGACACGGAGGTGCTTCACGACCGGACGACGGACGTGAAGCATGACCACACGGAGACCATCGGGAACAACCAGAAAATCACGGTGGGGCTGGGCCAGACGGTGACGGTGGGGAAAGAGAATGCCGGAGGGCATGACCAGACCATCACGGTGGCCCATGACCGGAGCATCACGGTGCGCAACGACCAGACGCTGAAGGTGACGAACGACCGGCGGGTGAACGTCAGCCACGATGACGGTCTGTACGTCAGAAACGACCGAAAGGTGACGGTGGAAGGGAAGCAGGAGCACAAAACGACAGGAAACCACATCAGCCTGGTGGAGGGAAAACACAGCCTGGAGGTGAAAGGCGACCTGGCGAGGAAGATTACCGGCGCGCTGGGAATGAAGGTCCGGGATGAAATCGTACTGGAGAGCGGCGGTAAAATCACCCTGAAGGTGGGCGGCTCGTTCGTTGTCGTTCATTCTGGTGGCGTGGATATTGCCGGGCCGAAGATAAACCTGAACGGCGGGGGCAGTGCGGGGACACCGGTGGGGACGATGCAGCCGGGTGTACTGGCGGCGCTGGCGGATGACGGGGGTGATGAAGAAGGCGAAGATGACGGGCAGGGCAATGGCGACTCCGGTGATGGAGAGGGGGGGGCCGGAGATGATGATAGTGGAAACGATTCGGACAATTCAGATGATGATGAAAAGGAAATTGTTTCTATTAGTTGGTCCTATGGTAACAATCGGACAAAAGTTCAGGATACATCCAGACACTATGTAGACCTCAATCTCCATGTGCAGACAAAAGGGTATAGTCCTGGGGAAAGTGTGTCCGTCGAAATAAAATATGATGACTTTGATGGTATGGAAAGATCTCTTGCTGTTAGCGGCACGGTAGATGAATCAGGTGAGATGGTTGTTGAGCAGGTTTTATCTGGGGCAGACGTCTGTACTTTAGATGAGTAGTTGTTTGGTAATATATGGCTGATGTTGTTGAATAAGAATTATATGATTAGCTGATCATTTAGATGACAGAATACATACTACTATGTTGTATTCACTTAAAGTCTGGCGATTGTTTACATGACAGTTTTACGTGATACTTATTCGTTGAATCAGTAAGGGCTTATTATGGCAAAAAAAGTTACAGCTAGTGCGGGAAAACAAAAATCGACTGTTAATGTAAAAAGACCTGCATGGTCTGATGTATATGAAGGATATCCAAAAGTTAATGGAGGTACTGAAATTGAGAGTGATTTGCCTATGAAATAATTGTTTACATCAATTTTTGGGCCTGATTATGATACTACGCAATTCAATAATGGTTGTGCTACAAGAGTATCTCTTGGATTACTTTCTGAAGGATTAAAAAGAGTGGGGGAAAGAGATATTGTTATTAGTGAAAAATCTCATATCCATTATGGGAAATCAATAGAGCCCGGAGCTGCAAGATTAAAAGATTTTCTGATAAAAATATGGGGAAATGCAGATTATGTCATTAAATATCCTCTAAGCTTTGACGATGTAAGCTCGGTATTAAATGATAAAAAAGGTGTTTATATAATGGTTTATAAAAGACCTGCGGATCATGGTGGTGCTACGGGACATGCTACACTATGGACTGGTAACAGAGCCATTGGCGGTAATGACCATGCTGATTCCAGTGCTTTTGCAATCTATTTTTGGGAATTGAAATAATGAAAGCTATATTTTTTATATTCTGTATTTTTTTTATGGGAAATTCATTGTTATATTCAGAGGCTAAAGCCAGTGAATCAGAAAGTACTCTGGATGATTATAAAATATTTACACTCGCTAAATGCATTACCAGTAATTATGAAAAAATGGGGGTTGATTTTACAAAACTACCATTGAAAGATAACACTATGGGATTTATTGATATTGATGCTGGACTCGCTTTTTATCGAAATAAGGATAGTGTTTTAGCATCTTTCATTAATAAAAAAACAGGGGGTTTTTACAGGCCAAAACAAACTAGTGGTGATTTAGCATCTTCAAATATGGTTATATACGACTGCGTAAATTTTTATCATTCAAAAGAGTTGGGTGTATTTCTAAAAAAAATCATTCATGAGAGGACTGTCGAAATTGAGAGAAACGCACTCGAATAGATAATTCTGGCGGTGACTTTGTTTTTTTTGGATGCAATGCAATATATAAAAATTGTATTTGTTCGAAAATAATATAAAATATCCGAGAAAAATATCATTCGCTATTAAAGTGTCTAAGCGTTTTTACATAAGTACTTTACATCGTTTAGTTTAAAAACGCGGCTATCAATAAATGTCGCAAAGGATTTGCGATATAATTCAATATGTAAATTATACAACACATAAGGAAATTTATATGCCCACAGCAGCCAGACTCAGCGATAAAGGCACCCAGCATGACGGTTATTATGAGACCGCCATTATTGCAGGCTCCTCCTCCGTCTTTATTGATGGTATGCCCGCCGCCCGTCAGGGCGATCCGCTGACACCGCATTCCAAACCCGACCATCCCCCTCACCCCCGTAAAATCGCAGGCGGCTCTGCCACTGTCTTTATTGACGGTAAACCTGCCGCCAGAACCGGCGATGCCATTGACTGTGGCGGCGTGGTTATCGGTGGCGGCACGGTAAATATAGGCTGATTAATTATCAGGGAGGCTGTATGCCCTCAGAAGGATTACGTTTCACGCTGTCGGTGGCCGGCATTGTGGAGATGGCGACGGCGGTGGTCGTAGAGGACGGCATATTTGGAAAAAATACATACGACGCAGTGAAAATATTTCAGCGGTATAATGGGTTAAATGATGATGGCATCGTAGGGCCACAAACCTGGCGGAAATTGGGTGTTCCTGAACTTTTAACGCGAAGTTCATCAGGCTCTCCCGCCAGCCCTTCTTCGGGGCCATCCCGGAGCCCTTCTGCTGATTCAAATGGTACTGTTGCTGAGACTGGTGATGGATTCTGTTTCCCATTCCCTGCACTTCCTGCGAGATCGTGGACAAACGGCGGTCGTCAATTTGGGGCGTCACGCAGTGGGGGCCGCAGACATGCCGGTTGTGATTTGATATTCCCCCGAGGAACGCTTATTTATGCTGTTGCTGATGGCATATTAGTTCAGCCCCCATATCCATTTTACGAAGGTACTTCTGCTGTAGAAATTAGACATGGCAACCTTCTCCTTCGCTATGGTGAAATTATTAATGGGTCATACGTAGGTGGGCAAACGGTTCAAAAAGGTCAGGTTATTGCTAAGGTAGGAAGGCTGCATTCGGGTTCATCTATGTTGCATCTGGAGATTTATACGAATGCGACCTTATCGGGTGACCTTACAGATCGCAACAGAGCGCCTTATCAAAGACGTTCTGATGTGACAGATCCTGCCCCATATCTGGATATCTGGAAAAATAACCTGCCTACCCTCTGATGTTTAAGGAATCAATAAAATGTTCAAAAAGATAATACTATTTTTAACGGTGATATCTTCGAGTTTTGTTGTTTGTCTTGCGGCTGATTCAGAAAAGATATTATCAGTAGATCCTGTTGTGAATAATTTTGGCGTTGATGAAGTCGTAGGGTTGCCTCATCCTGTTTGTACTTTGAGTCTGGCTGAAAATAATGAGAAACATCTTTATAATTATGTTGAGGGCGGTATCTGCCCTGTGGGCGGTGAAAGTTGTCCTTATTCAGCCGTCATAAAACTGAATGGCAAGATGGCGATATTAAAACAGATATCGACAAATAAAAATATCAGTTTTTTTAAGAATGATGAGGTATCGATTATCACAACACAAAGCCCAGTTAAAGGAGCTGTGGTGGATGAAGAGGGTGGTGATGTGAATGCCGTTATTGTAATCAAAACAAAAAATAGCGAAATAAAACTTAATATGTCCGGGTACTGTGGTATTTAAAACCGGGCTATTATCGCTGATTAATCAAGGGAGGTCATATGTCCTCAGAAGGATTACGTTTCACGCTGTCGGTGGACGGTATTGTGGAGATGGCGACGGCAGTGGTGAGCTTCCGTCTGTACCAGCACCACTGCACACCGTTCATCCTGGATGTGGATATCGCCAGCGGACTGTCTGACCTGACGGCGGAGGATTTTCTGGAGAAAAGCGCGGTGCTGACGGTCTGGCAGGGCGACACTGCACAGCGTTACGTCAGCGGTATCGTGACGGAGGTGCAGCTCGGTGAGAACAACGACTGGCAGATGCGTTATTCCCTGAGCATCAGCCCGCCGCTGTGGCGGGCAGGGTTACGGCAGAACTTCCGTATCTTCCAGCAGCAGGACATCGGGACGATATCAGCACAGCTTCTTGAAGAGAACGGGGTGACGGCGTGGATGCCGCTGTTCTATGAGGCGCACCCGGCGCGGGAGTTCTGCGTGCAGTACGGGGAGAGCGACCTGGCGTTCCTGACCCGGCTGTGGGCGGAGGAAGGTATCTTCTTTTATGAGCGCTGCAGTCAGGAAGGGCCGGAACAGAAGCTGGCGGTGTGTGATGACGTGGCGGGGCTGACGGGAATGGGGGCGCTGGCGTTTAACCCGGACACGACGACCGGGGGAACGACGGAGTACATCAGCGAGTTTCGTTACCGTGCGCAGATAAGCGTGGCGTCGGTGGAGACGCAGGATTATATGTTCAAAACGCCGGGGTGGCCGGGGTACTACAGCCATGCCGGGGAGAGCCTGAACGGGCAGGGAACGCAGTACGAGATATTTGATTATCCGGGGCGTTTCAAGGATGAGCAGCACGGCCAGGACTTTGCGCGTTACCAGACGGAAGGGTGGCGGAACGGGGCGGAGACGGCGAGCGGGGTGTGTAACACGGCGCGACTGTGGCCGGGAACGCGGTTCCGGCTGACGGGCCATCCCTCAGGGACGCTGAACCGGGAATGGCAGGTTGTGGGAAGCACACTGCGGGGAGAACAGCCGCAGGCGCTGCACGGGAGTCACGGCGAGGGAACGACGCTGAGCAATCAGTTTGAGGTGATACCGGCGGACAGGACGTGGCGTCACGCGCCGCTGCCGAAGCCGAAGGTGGACGGCCCGCAGAGTGCCATCGTGACCGGGCCGAAGGGCGAGGAGATATTCTGCGACGAACATGGCCGGGTACGGGTGAAGTTTCACTGGGACCGTTATCACGGGATGACGGAGGAGAGTTCATGCTGGATACGGGTGTCGCAGGCATGGGCGGGACCGGGGTTCGGCAATCTGGCGATACCGCGTGTGGGTCAGGAAGTGATAGTGGACTTTCTGAACGGCGACCCGGACCAGCCCATTGTGACGGGGCGGACCTACCATGAAGACAACCGTTCACCGGGGGATTTACCGGGCACGCGGACGCAGATGACCATCCGCTCGAAGACCTATAAAGGAAGCGGCTTTAATGAACTGCGTTTCGAGGATGCGACGGACAGTGAGCAGGTGTATATCCACGCGCAGAAGAACATGGACACGGAGGTGCTTAACGACCGGACGACGGACGTGTGTCAACGCCAAGATTATTGGCCGTTTTTCGCCATTTTTAATGTCCGCTATTGGTCATTAATGTTGTCCGCTTGCCGCCATTTCATCATCACTGATTGGCGTGGCGTTTTTTGCCAGCACTCCCGCTTTGCGTTTTTCCTTTAACCGGTAGCTTTCTCCTTTGATGTTCAGTGTGGTTGAGTGGTGTAGCAGTCGATCCAGGATTGCCGTTGCCAGCACGTTATCGCCGAACATCTCTCCCCAGTCGGCGAACCCTTTATTTGACGTCAGCACGATGCTCGCTTTTTCATATCGACGGTTCAGCAACCGGAAGAACAGACTGGCTTCCTCGCGGGTCATCGGCAGATAGCCTATCTCATCCAGTATCAGTACCCGGGCATAACCAAGCTGCTGTAGCTGTTTTTCCAGCCGGTTTTCCTGTTTTGCCTTCATGAGTGTGGCGATCAGCTTATCCAGTGGCATGAACAGCACCCGATGACCAGCGTCCGCCGCTTTTACCCCGAGAGCGACTGCCAGGTGCGTTTTACCCACACCAGGCGGACCCAGCAGGATCACGTTCTCGCTACGCTCCACGAACGCCAGCCCGGCCAGCTCACGGACGACCTTACGATCGATACCTGGCTGGAAGCCGAAGTCGAACTGCTCCAGCGTTTTGACCCACGGGAAGCGGGCCTGTTTCAGCCGGGACTCCATACTGCGCTGATGCCTCCCGTTCCATTCCTGCTGCAACGCCATGCACAGGAACTCGCGGTAGTTCAGTTCTTTTTTGGCCGCCTGCTCCAGCAGGCTTTCAACGTGGTAGCCCAGATGTTCCATTTTAAGACGACCCAGCAGTGTCTCCAGTTCATGCATCACAACAGCTCCTCATAGGCACTCAACGGCCTGTGTTCCACCTGACTGACCTGCTGCCAGAGTGGGGCGTGATGCTCCGGCACGGTCTGCCAGCCGTATACAGCCGAACAGAGACGGTGCGATGCTACCTGTTGCTCATTACTGTAGATCCGCAGTTCATCATCCAGCGAGATCCGTATTGATACCGGCTGGCCACACAGGCTTTCCGGCACGCTGTAACGGTTCCCGCCAACCTCGATATAGCCATCCCAGGAGACATGACGGATATCGAAGTAGCTGGTATCGAAGTCCGTACCTGGCAGCGCCTGCAGATGCACCTGTTCCTGCGTGAAGCGCTGTTCCGGTGTCTGCCTGAACTGGCGAAGTTCCCGCCTGTCGGCAACGTCAGCCATCCACTGCTCCAGTAGCTGATTAACATGGGCGAAGCTGTCGAACCGGCGGTACCGGACGAAGAAGTTTTCCTTGAGGTATTTCACCATCCGTTCCACCTTACCTTTGGTTCTGGCCCTTCGTGGACGGCAGGCCCGTGGCAGGAAGCCATAGTGATCGGCCAGCAGCAGGAACCCGGAGTTGAACACCACCTTCCCGTTGTTATTTTTCAGCACTGCGGCTTTCTGGTTATCGACCAGCACGGTTTTCACGCTGCCGCCGAAGTAGCGAAAGGCGCGGACCAGTGACTCATAGGTATGTTCAGCATCCTGCTTTGGTGCCGCGAAGACATGGAAGCGACGTGAGAACCCCAGCGTATTAACCGCGAAGTTAACCCTGCATCGTTGCCCGGCAACCTCAGCCTCAACTTCTCCCCAGTCATGCTGTAGCTGGTAACCGGGCTGAGTTTCGAAGCGAACCGTTTTCTTCGATGGCCGCATCTTACGTTTGGGCTGGATGTAGTAACGCAACATGGAACGGCCACCGGTATAACCCATCGCTTTGATTTCCGCCAGGATGACCTCGCCGTTCCAGACATTCTCAGCCAGACGCATGTCGATATAGTCCATGAACGGCTTGAGTTTGGCCATTTTGTGGCGTGTTTTTCTGGCCGGAGGTTCCGGGTATTTCAGGTACCGTCTGACAGTCCGCTCAGAGCAACCAACCTGAGTGGCAATATCAACAATATACGCACCTTGCTGGCGCATTTGCTTTATCATGTAAAAGTCCTCTCTGCTCAGCATGAGTGTTCCCTTTGTGGTGTAGGAACCTTAAGGAAACAACATGTTGGGTGGAGCGGACAATCCAAATGGTGAATTACTGTCTTATATCATTGGCGCTGACACGTGAAGCATGACCATACGGAGACCATCGGTAACGACCAGAAGATAAGGGTGGTGAAGGGGCAGACGGTTGAGGTCGGCACCAGAAAAGAAGGGGGCCACGACCAGAGTATCACGGTGGCGAACGACCGGCGCATAACGGTACGTAATGACCAGACGCTGAAGGTGACGAATGACCGGACGGTGAGCGTGAGTCACGATGACGGCCTGTATGTCAGAAACGACCGTAAAGTGACGGTGGAAGGGAAGCAGGAGCATAAGACGACGGGGAACCATATCAGTCTGGTGGAGGGAAAGCACAGTCTGGAGGTGAAGGGCGACCTGGCGAGGAAGATTACCGGTGCGCTGGGAATGAAGGTCCGGGATGAAATCGTACTGGAGAGTGGCGGTAAAATCACCCTGAAGGTGGGTGGTTCGTTTGTGGTCATCCATTCAGGGGGCGTGGACATCGTCGGGCCGAAAATCAATCTCAATAGCGGCGGTAGTCCGGGAACGCCGGTGCCGACGCTACAACCGGCGGTTTTGAAAGCGCTGGCAGATGATAAAAGTTTAGCGGCTGAGCAAAATGACAGTAATGCGTCGTCCGATCAGAATGATAACAACGATGAGGATGAGGAAGCACCAGAAAAATCGGTGTGTAAGGAGTGCCTGAAAAGGGCGCAGGAAGCCGCCGCCGCTTTTGCGCCTCGTGGATAAGGGAGAAAGACAATGATAACAGTATCGCCACACGCTACCGATCAAGACAAATATATTATCTGGCTGAAGCAGACTGAATCATTCTGTTCTGCCGCTGGTTTGGATTACATAGATGTGCTTGTTGACCAGGCTGGAACAGACCAACCTTTGCAAAATGATATGCTTCATCTGTCGCCAGCCATTCACTGGTATGCCCTGTTTGAAGGAACGCCTGAAGCTGAGACGATGGAGTATTCCCCTGTAGTGTTACGCCTGTACTTTGCGCTCAGTAGTCATCGCAAATTTCTGGCGCAACTGATGGCGTCATTTGCTGATACGCCGCGTCTTACTTTGTTGATATCCCCTCTTACATTCGACCTGCTGGGGCGGCATCTTCAGGTATTGTCACAGGTTCAGTGGGAAGAACAGACCGGATTGCTGCGTTACTATGATAATCGGGTGTTCCCTTTGCTGTTCACACATGTTTTGACCAACGAGCAGCAGGCGACATTTACTGATATTGCGTTGTTCTGGAGCTGGTTAGACCGTGATGGAGAGATTAACTGGAAATCAGGAAGTTTTTCACCAGAACGCAGGCTTACTGACAACCCGGAGATGAATCGGGTGGATGATGTACAGGTGGGATTGATGGGCTGTATCTGCGACGCTGAAGCCCTGATGAAGGAAAAAGCAGTCAGTGAACTCAGTCAGGAAAGCTATTTTGCCCACTGTCTTGATATTGCTTTCAGGGCCAATGACGCGAAATATTTTGGAGCTTTGCGGGACTTCGAAGGATAATATTGTAGTGATGTACGGGGAGATTTATCTGTTTAAAAGTCCGTAGCTGTTAATATCAAGAGATAATCGTAAAATAAGCGGAAAATCAAGCTCGACATGTAATGGTAGTATCCATCATGTTGCATTTGTGTTCGATCGTAATGTCAGTTCACTTGGCTGCAATATATTTTGCGTAATATCATCAATGCTCTGTCGATATTCCAATGTGTGACAATCAAAAGATATGCATTTTATTTGCTTCTTTGTCAAAACTTTGTTGTCGTAGAAATAACACCCATCAATTAAAATCTCTCAAAGTAAAAGAACCTGCAACATGTCCAGAAAAATAAGGAAAAGTATAAGTATGAGAGCGATTTTCAAATGTTATTCTCTAATTGTTTTATTTGTTGTATCAGGCTGTTCAATGGCGAAAAATAGCGGTGATTACACTGCTGTGGATATTAACGGGATAAATCATACGGATAAGGCTATAAATTATATACACATCAATGGTTACGGCGGACCAAATATTGGTCCATTCGGGGACGGTGGAGGATATTGTTGCGTTATGCTGCCAGATAAGTGGCATTCTGGATTAAAAGCCCGGGTCGAGTGGGAGGTTGATCCAAATACAGCTCCTCTGCCTCCAGGCAATAAGGACAGGGAGAAATTTGAAGCATGGAAGAAAGTTGCGCTAAACAGTTTTAGAAAATATTCAACAATTGTTGATATCCCGGAATATGATGCTGAGCTTTGTGGCCTGACGATTCATTTTCTAACGTGTAATCAGATTAAAGTGACAACCGTCTGCCAGAAATATGGTACACCAAATTATCCCATCAAAGAACCCCGCGAGATGAAGGAACCAGCAACATGTCCATCAAAATAAGGAAAAGTATAAGTATGAGAGCGATTTTCAAATGTTATTCTCTAATGATTTTATTTGCAGTATCAGGCTGTTCAATGGCGAGAAATAGCGGTGATTACACTGCTGGAGATATTAACGGGATAAATCATACGAATAAGGCTATAAATTATTTACACATCAATGGTTACGGTGGTCCAAATATTGCTCCATTCGGGGACGGTGGAGGATATTGTTGTGTTATGTTGCCAGATAAGTGGCATTCTGGATTAAAAGCCCGGGTTGAGTGGGAGGTTGATCCAAATACAGCTCCTCTGCCTCCAGGTTATGTGGACAGGGAGAAATTTGAAGCATGGAAGAAAGTTGCGCTAAACAGTTTTAGAAAATATTCAACAATTGTTGATATCCCGGAATACGGCGCTGAACGTTGTGGCCTGACCGTACATTTTCTGCCATGCGATCAGATAAAAGTGACAACCGTCTGCGAGGGTTATGGCACACCGAATTATCCCATCAAAGAACCCCGTGAGATGAAGGAACCTGCAACATGTCCAGCGAAATAAGGAAAAGTATCAGTATGAGAGCGATTTTCAAATGTTATTCTCTAATGATTTTATTTGCAGTATCAGGCTGTTCAATGGCAAAAAATAGCAGAGATTACACTGCTGTGGATATTAATGGGATAAATCATACGGATAAGGCTATAAATTATTTACACATCAATGGTTACGGTGGGCCAAATATTTCTCCATTCGGGGACGGTGGAGGATATTGTTGCGTTATGCTGCCAGATAAGTGGCGTGTGGGATTAAAGGCCCGGATTGAGTGGGAAGTAGACCCGAACCCCCTTGAACCTATTGCAATGAAAAAAGAAGGTTTTGGCTATGAAGAAGATGCGTATGCTAAACATGCTGCAAATTATCAAAAATATAAAGTAATTGTTGATATCCCGGAATACGATGCTGAGCTTTGTGGCCTGACCGTTCATTTTCTATCGTGCAATCAGATAAAAGTGACAACCGTCTGCCAGAAATATGGTACACCAAATTATCCTATCAAAGAACCCCGCGAGATGAAGGAACCTGCAACATGTCCAGCGAAATAAGTGGTCTGGCTTTTCCGTGTTATGCCCCCCCGGTGTTCCCTGAAGATGGGCGATTAATATTATCTGAAGCGCAGGTAAACGCGAACTACCTGAAACAAATCAATAAAACAGAGGAGCACAAAACCAACTGTAGTAAACAGGCTGGATTTAGAATTGGCTTTACATGTAGTCAAAGTCTGCATATTAGTCTGTTTTTTGATGGTACAAATAATAATGAATATAATGACACAAAAGCCTCTCATCCAACCAATATTGCGAAATTATTCCACGCAAGTATTAAAGACCGTAATGCTGGGTATTTTTCCTATTACATACCTGGTGTAGGCACACCATTTCCCAAGATAGGTGAAATGGATTACAGCAACAGCGGACTGGAATTTGCCACCGGTGGTGAAGACCGAATTAATTGGGCATTATTACGTCTCGTGGATGCCCTTAGCTATGCTATTGACCCAACCCAAAATGGACTGAATGAGAAGGTGGCAAAAGAGCACATTCCTCTTATGCGTGCTCCTTGGCCGATGACTGGTGAAGTGAATCGTCGCAATGTGATTAACCCCTACCTGGAAAAATTACAGGGACAGTTAGAACAAGCTAGTCCGCGCCTGCTAAACGTAAGGCTGTTTATCTACGGATTTTCCCGTGGCGCAGCGGAAGCACGAACTTTTGTTAACTGGTTGACTCAGTTAGCTTGCCCGCAGAGGCAACAGGTGATGCTGGCCGGTTTAGCTGTCAGTATTGAGTTTTTGGGGCTGCTGGATACCGTAGCTTCTGTGGGGGCGGCGCATGTTTTACCGGGCGCAGCCGGTCATATGGGATGGGCCGATAGTACTCAGCAACTCCCTGATGAGACGCAGTTTCCCGGCCTGATTAAATGCTGCCGCCACTTCGTCGCTGCGCATGAACAGCGGTTGTGCTTTCCGCTGGATTCAATCCGTCGTCCTGAAGGCAATTATCCTTTATATGCAGAGGAAGTTATCTATCCGGGGATGCACTCTGATGTCGGTGGTGGCTATCCCGTTCGCGATCAGGGGAAGTCCTGTGGTGACTCAGGCGAAATTCTTTCTCAGATAGCCCTGCATGATATGTATCTTGCTGCATTTGATTCAGGAGCACCACTTGCTGTTTATTCTAAATTTGTTACTCCATTAATAAAAGGTGTGTCGCCTCTGCGAATTATGAGTCCTTCTAGCGTAAAGGAATTTACGATTGCTAATTCATTAACAAAACGCTTCAACATCTGGCGACAAACGCTGCTGAACACCACCTTGCAGGGTACAGAAGAAATGATTGATACGAGGGAAGGTTATCACCCCTATCAACTTGCCCAGGTTCTTGAAAGCGCAATTAGCGATCAGATCGGCTGGATCACCGCCTGGCGTATCGGTCGCTATGCGAACAACAGCCTTCTTGTGCAACCTTTTTATATTAAGGCGCCACAGCTGGATAAAGATGGACTTGATAAAGAGGCCCAAGCGCGCGAAGAACAAATGGAAAATATCGAAAAAGAGCGGGCGAACACGCAGAAAGGCAATGGCACACTTGATGAAAGTAATCAGGGCATACCTATCCTTGACCCGACGAACGCTCAGTACCAATTGCGAGAGGCAGCCCGAGAATTTCAGAGCGATTATAAAGGATGGACGCGCGATATTAACGGCAGCGTCACGGAGAAAGCCATTCAGATTCTTGTGGATGTCATTCCTAAATATCCGGTGTATCTGATTAATGGCGATGATGAAGCAAAGGAATATCAACAAATTAAGGCTATGGGAAACGGACTCTATCCACAATTTTTTATTGATTCACTGGGAACGGGAACGCGAACGCGAACTCAGCCCTGCGCTGAATTACTGGCTCTCTATGATGACCAGGTTCACGACTCCCGCGCCTGGTTTATGCAAAGTTCGCTGGGTGGACGCGAACCCTGGGGCGGTTATTTTCGCTACCGCATGATTTACTTCGGTGATGAGGCTAATAAAGAGCTGAAGCTAATCTCTGCAGATGGCAAAGTTGTTGGCGATCAGCCCACATCCAACCGGGTCATTTATTGGATGGAATCGAAAACGGTGAGCCGAGGTTAAGTTTATAAGATTGAGGGGTTGGAGACCGGGAAAATGTAGACATGTAGTGCCTAATCACCCCAGTTCAAACCCATCCGCATCCCGCCATGCCGGAAACTTCACTCTGTACTCCCAGGGAAAGGTCAAGTAATCAGGGAAAGATCATCGTGTGCCGTAGGCACAAAGATGCAAAACGGGACGTTTTGCATGTAATAAGCATAAGCTTGTGAAGAGATGGTGGCAGGCCCACCGGGATCTGCTGTCGGAAGTCGGTCCCAAACAACCCCGGCTGCTGTGGTAAAGAGCCATGGTAGTGAGCGCAGGGGGAACGATCAGACGAGATCTGATCCTATGTGAGATACAGTGAGATGAGTAAACCCGAACCTGTGTTGAAACGTCGTTAGTCCTAAGTGACATCAAAACCGGAGGTTTCGTGATACCGCCGGGATTAATTTACGGGTGAATTCCGAATGCTGCGTGAATGGTGTCCGGTGTATAGCAGGCATGACGCTGTATCAGGCTCTTTGCAGGAACTACGGGAACCGGTCGTCGCAATTTCAAGAGAGAAATACAAATAACCGAAATTATGAGTATGAGAGTATCGATGTGCGAAACCGGGGCAGAGCTGTTCGTAGTAGTGAGGAAGCGTTTGTAATGAACGTGGAGCGAAGGGACAGCGTCGGGCAGTCTGCATCACAGCCCAACTGTAGGCAGGAGGAGGCTGTGTGTGAACAGACAAAACCGTTTCAGGTCAGTAAATTGCATGTGGTGGAAGCGTACCGGCGGATAAAGGCGAATGCCGGAGCTGCCGGAGTGGATAACCAGACGCTGAAAGATTTTGAGCGGGATCTGAAAGGAAATCTGTACAAAATCTGGAACAGGTTATCGTCGGGAAGCTGGATGCCGCCGCCAGTGCGTGCGGTGGAAATTCCGAAGAAGGATGGCAGCAAAAGACTTTTAGGAATACCGACAGTAAGCGATCGAATAGCGCAGATGACGGTGCTGGTAACGTTTGAACCATTAGTGGAGCGTTATTTCCTGAATGATTCATACGGATACCGGCATGGAAAATCAGCGCTGGATGCAATAGCAGTCACCAGAAAACGTTGCTGGCAATACGACTGGTGTCTTGAGTTTGATATTAAAGGGTTATTCGATAATATCTCCCACGATTTATTACTCAGGGCAGTAGATAAACATTGTGCGGATAAATGGGTAAGACTGTCTATTCGCCGGTGGCTGACAGCGCCGGTGCAGATGCCGGATGGAACACTGAAGGAAAGAAATAAAGGTACGCCACAGGGTGGAGTCATCAGCCCGGTACTGGCGAATTTATTTCTGCACTATGTGTTTGATAAATGGCTGACGTTACATTATCCGGAAATTCCCTGGTGCCGTTATGCAGATGATGGATTAATTCATTGTGGCAGTAAACAACAGGCAGAGGAATTACTGAATAAGCTGGCAAAACGTTTTCAGGAATGTGGACTGGAATTACATCCGGAGAAAACGAAAATAGTTTACTGCAAAGACAGCGAACGACAGGCGAACCATGAAACAGTGCAGTTTGATTTTCTGGGGTATACGTTCAGAGCGCGAAGAGCACGTAACCACCGGCGGGGAAACCTCTTTACGAGTTTCAGCCCGGCGGCGAGTAACCGTGCGCAGAAAGGCATGATTGGAAAACTCAGGAAACTGTGGATCAGACGCAGGGTGGAGATGAGTCTCGAAGATATTGCGAAGTGGCTGAATCCGATAATATCGGGGTGGCTGAATTATTACGCGAGATACCACAAATCAGCGATGAAGAAAGTATGCAGATATATTAATCTGACGCTGATTGCGTGGGCGAGAAAGAAATATAAAACCCTGCGGTATAGAAAGACGAAGGCGTGTCAGCTAATGGAAAGGCTGTCAAAAGAGAAGCCGGAGTTGTTTGCCCACTGGAAAGCAGGACCAGGAAGCGCGTTTGCCTGACGGGAGCCGTATGAAGCGAGAGTTTCACGTACGGTTCTGCGAGAGGCTGTCGGGGAGGTTCCGGTGGCCTACTCACTTAACGCTGCTTTTTTGTACTAAATAATTCGCATTTTATGTTTAAAAATTGAGATATTCCTCATTACCTGAAGCTGTTTTTTATTGCTTATACATGATCAAATACTCCTTACATAATTAAGGAGAACAAAATGGAACTTAAAAAATTGATGGAACATATTTCTATTATCCCCGATTACAGACAAGCCTGGAAAGTGGAGCATAAATTATCGGATATTCTACTGTTGACTATTTGCGCCGTTATTTCGGGTGCAGAAGGCTGGGAAGATATAGAGGATTTCGGGGAAACTCATCTCGATTTTTTGAAGCAATATGGTGATTTTGAAAATGGTATTCCTGTTCACGATACTATTGCCAGAGTTGTATCATGTATCAGTCCTGCAAAATTTCACGAATGCTTTATTAACCGGATGCGTGAATGTCATTCTTCAGATGATAAAGACGTCATTGCAATTGATGGAAAAACGCTCCGGCACTCTTATGATAAAACTCGTCACAAGGGAGCAACTTATGTCATTAAAATCCGTCTTCATATTGTTTGCATGTCTCTGATGAATTTATTGATTTTACGTTTGAATGGAAAGGGCTGAAGAAATTATGCATGGCAGTCTCATTTCGCTCAATAATAGCAGAACAAAAGAAAAATCCCGAAATGACGGTCAGATATTATAGCATTTCTGCTGATTTAACCGCAGAGAAGTTCGCCACAGCGAACCGAAATCACTGGCAAGTGGAGAATAAATTGCACTGGCATCTGGAAGTGGTAATGAATAAAGACGACTTCAAAATAAGAAGAGGAAATGCAGCATAATTATTTTCAGGGATACGGAAGATCGCTATTAATATTTTAACGAAAGATAAGATACTCAAGGCAGGGGCAAGATGTAAGATGTGAAAAGCAGCTGCGGACAGAGACTACCTCGCGTCAGCCCTTGCGGGGGCGGGCTTTCGTAATCTTGCTCTACAAGGGATGATAAAAAGTGCAACTTTATTCCACGCAGCTATTTAGACAGCGTACAGTAAACAAACGAAAGTTGTTATTTCAATGGTCAGGGCAAGAGCATGATGTGTTTACTACACACTATGCTCTTGTCCTGGAGTCAGGTCTTGTTTGGAGGGATAAATGGTAGATATTGTCGAGGCCGATAAAACGGATATTTATTTCATTCAGGAGAGTGTTTATGGCAAAATCGGGTTGCCATCTTTTGGTAATACAATAGGACCATCCGCACAGCAGGTTGTTAAAAAGGTATTCGCTGTCGTTAAAGAACGAGATAAAACACATGCAAAACAGAGATTATTGTTGGAATATAATGGTAACAAACTCTGGATGAATGCTATTGATGGCAGTGAAGCTATCCTACCAATAGAATTTTCTAAGCGATACGAACTTTCATTATTCAATACTACTAATTTTGGAGAAGATCCTTTTCCTGATGTTAATTTATATAATAATATGAAATCAAGTTTTTTTGTAAGGTTTGGTGGAACATCCCATCCCGAGGCTTGGGCTATTTATAATGCAAGTACGAAAGAGGTTAAATATATAGAAACTGCAAGAGAAATTGATAAAATATTCAGTGATTTTAACTTGAGTGGTACATTGCCAATTCACATTGGTCAATGATTTTTTAAACTGTGTGATTAAATAATTGAACATTAATGATGATTTATAGCATCATTATTCTATAACATGAATAAACGGATTGAATTTGTTATGTTAAAAATGAGTTTATACGTAATAATATTGTTATTTTCCTCTCAGATTAGTGCAGCCATTACTAGCAAGGAAAGTGAGGTTGTTTCACCATTATTAATGGATGTTAATTCTTCACTAACAATGGAAAATATTTCTGAATTATCCACATCATCGGAACCATCGCAACAGGGGGTATTTCCTGTAATATGTACTCGACTTCATCCTGGTTCCGTAATGAAACGCCAGTTATTAACCGGCTGGGGGCCTGTTTTTATAATTGGTGATGATCCTTTTTCTCTGCGCTGGATGAGTGAACATCTGGAGATCCTTAAATCGCTAAATGCCCTTGGTTTGGTTGTTAATGTTGAATCAGTAGAACGAATGGAGGTATTACAGCAGCGGGCTGATGGGTTATTGTTATTGCCAGTTATCTGCGATAATTTCGTGCAAACTCTGCAATTAAATGCGTATCCGGTATTAATCACAGAGATGGAAATATCACAATGATTAATAACATAATTACTGCAAATAATATCGTAATTTTGAAAATGGTAATCCTGTTCACGGCACCATAATTAGAGTTATGTCTTGTATCCGTTCAGTATAATTTCACGAATGCTTTATTAACCGGATGCGTGAATGTCATTCTTCAGATGACAAAGACGTCATCGCGATTGATGGAAAAGCACTTCCACACTCCTATGATAAAAGTGGTCGCAGGAGAGCGGGCTTTCGTAGTCATACCCCAACTCTCCCCGGCCCTAAACACAACCCCCACTCACCACAACCTAAACTCATCCGCATCCCGCCATGCCGGAAACTTTTCGCGATATTCCCTTAACACCGCCATCGACAGCTCCGCATCAATGCGCGTTGCCTGATGCGCGTCGGCAGTAGCGATAATCTCGCCCTGTGGATTAATCACCCGGCTGTCACCGCGATAATGGCAGCCGTTGCCATCGCTGCCGACGCGATTGCATCCCGCCACATACGCCTGATTCTCAATCGCGCGGGCTGTCAGCAATGCCTGCCAGTGCAGAGAGCGTGGGGCAGGCCAGTTGGCGACGTAGATGGCGAGGTCATAATCGTTGAGATTGCGCGACCACACCGGAAAACGCAGGTCGTAGCACACCAGCGGCAAAATACGCCAGCCGCGCCATTCCACAATCACTCGCGCATTGCCCGCTTTATAATGCAGATGCTCATCTGCCATTCGGAACAGATGACGCTTATCATAAAAATGTACCGTGCCGCCCGGCTCAACCAGCAAAAAGCGGTTAACCGAACCAGACTCCGTTTGTAATGCAACACTGCCTGCAATCAGCGCATTGCACTGCTGCGCTTTAGCTGTCATCCAGTTCACTACGTCATCTTGTGCTAGCGACGAAGCTGCCGCTTCCATGGCAAAGCCGCTGGTAAACATCTCCGGTAGAACGATCACATCGCGCCCGGTAATACCTTCCAGTTGACGATCAAAATGGCGCAGGTTGGCAAGACCATCCATCCACACCAGTGGTTGCTGCAAAAGCGTAATCTTCAAACCAGGCACGGTGTACAACTCCTTTATGCGAAGGGTTTTATAACTTTAACACCTTATCAGGCAGTTGCCTTAGCGCAGAATAAATTGATAACAAATGCTGATATTGGAAATATCTGATTTGCAAATTATCGTGTTGTCGCCAGGCTTTAGGAGGTTAATAACATGGGCAGGATAAGCTCGGGAGGAATGATGTTTAAGGCAATAACAACAGTCGCCGCTCTGGTCATCGCCACCAGTGCAATGGCGCAGGATGATTTAACCATTAGCAGCCTTGCAAAGGGCGAAACCACCAACGCTGCATTTAGTCAGATGGTGCAAGGGCATAAGCTGCCAGCCTGGGTGATGAAAGGCGGTACTTATACCCCCGCACAAACCGTGACATTGGGAGATGAGACGTATCAGGTGATGAGCGCGTGCAAACCGCATGACTGTGGCTCGCAACGTATCGCTGTGATGTGGTCCGAGAAATCTAATCAGATGACGGGGCTGTTCTCGACCATTGATGAGAAAACCTCGCAAGAGAAACTCACCTGGTTGAATGTGAATGATGCGCTTTCGATTGATGGTAAAACGGTGCTATTCGCGGCGTTGACCGGCAGCCTGGAAAACCATCCGGATGGCTTTAATTTTAAATAATTAGCGGATAAAGAAACGGAGCCTTTCGGCTCCGTTATTCAATTACGCGGCTTCAACTTTCCGCACTTTCTCCGGCAACTTTACCGGCTTCGTCGCCAGCTCTTCCGGATCAAAGTCATCAACGTTAATACTGCGCAGACGACTCTCTTCAGCTTTCACCAGAATAGCGGCTTCATCTTTATCAATCAGCCCCTTCGCCAGCGCGTTATGCGCCAGTTCATCCAGACGGGTAAACGGCAGGTTTTTACCCAGATCTTTACAGATCCGCTGATGAATTGGGTCGGCGGCAATCACATCCACCAGCGCCTCTTCCAGTAAACCAACCGGGTTATGCTCGCTCGGCGTCAGGTACTGACCGCGACCAATACGTGAACGGGTGGCGTTAGGCACTTGTAAAATCTTCGCCACCTTATGATCCAGCTTGTCAGACGGTGCCAGATAATGGCGTCCGGTCGGGAAGATCACCACATTCAGCAGCCCGGCAACCACGCGGTTCGGGAAGTTTTGCAGTAAATCATCCATCGCCTGTTCAGCCTGATACAGCGCATCCTGTACGCCCCAGTGCACCAGCGGCAGATCGGCTTCATTACGGCCTTCGTCGTCATAACGCTTCAGAACGGCAGAGGCGAGGTAAAGCTGGCTTAAAATATCCCCCAGACGTGCCGAGATGCGTTCGCGACGTTTCAGGCTGCCGCCCAACACCGCCATCGACACATCAGAAAGCAGGGCGAGGTTGGCACTCAGGCGGTTCAGGTGCTGATAATAACGTTTAGTGGCATCGCCGGTTGGTGTGCTGCTGGTTAAACCGCGCGTCAGGCCCAGCCAGAAGCTGCGAACTTTGTTACTGCAGACGTGGCCGATATGTTTGAATAGCAGTTTATCGAATGCGTTAACGTCATTGTTCTTCGCCGCTTCCATCTCTTCCAGCACGTACGGATGGCAACGAATCGCTCCCTGACCGAAGATCATCATGCTGCGGGTCAGAATGTTGGCCCCTTCAACGGTGATGGCAATCGGTGCGCCCTGGTAAGCACGGGCCAGGAAGTTGCTTTGCCCGAGCATAATGCCTTTGCCCCCGGTGATATCCATCGCATCAATAATCGACTGCTGCCCGCGGTGGGTACAGTGATACTTAACGATAGCCGACAGCACGGCAGGTTTTTCACCGAGCATAATGCCGTAGGTAATCAGCGATGCCGCAGCATCCATCACGTAGGCATTACCGGCAATACGCGCCAGCGGCTCTTCAATCCCTTCCATCTTACCGATAGAGATTTTGAACTGACGGCGAATGTGCGCATACGCGCCCGTTGCCAGTGCTACCGATTTCACGCCGCCGGTTGAGTTGGAAGGTAGGGTGATGCCGCGGCCCACGGAGAGACACTCCACCAGCATCCGCCAGCCTTGCCCGGCCATTTTTGGTCCGCCGATAATGTAGTCGATCGGTACGAAGACATCTTTACCTCGCGTCGGTCCGTTCTGGAACGGTACGTTCAGCGGGAAGTGGCGACGACCAATTTCCACGCCTGGCGTGGTGGTCGGGATAAGTGCACAGGTAATGCCTAAATCTTCTGCGCCACCCAGCAGTTTTTCCGGGTCGGAAAGTTTAAACGCCAGCCCAAGCACGGTCGCAATTGGCGCGAGCGTAATGTAGCGTTTGTTCCAGGTCAGTCGCATCCCCAGCACCTGCTGGCCCTGCCATTCACCCATGCAGACAATCCCGGTATCCGGAATCGCGCCCGCATCGGAACCCGCTTCCGGGCTGGTCAGTGCAAAGCAAGGGAGCTCCTGACCACGCGCCAGACGCGGCAGATAGTGATTTTTCTGCTCGTCAGTGCCGTAATGTTGCAGCAGCTCGCCCGGGCCTAATGAGTTCGGCACGCCGACGGTAATCGCCAGGATCCCGCTCACGCCGGAGAGTTTTTGCAGCACACGAGATTGGGCATAAGCCGAGAACTCCAGCCCGCCGTACTCTTTTTTGATGATCATCGCGAAGAAGCGATGCTCTTTAAGGTACGCCCACAGCTCCGGCGGCAAATCAGCCAGCTCATGAGTAATCTGGAAATCATTCGCCATCCGGCAGGCTTCTTCTACCGGGCCGTCGAGAAACGCTTGCTCTTCTGCGGTCAGGCGCGGCTGCGGATAGTTATGCAGCTTTTTCCAGTCCGGCTTACCCTGGAACAAGTCGCCTTCCCACCAGGTAGTGCCTGCATCAATCGCTTCTTTTTCAGTGCGTGACATCGGTGGCATCACCTTACGGAATCCACGAAATACCGGCGCAGAAATCATCGACTTACGCATAGGCGCAAAGTTAAACGGTACGAGGATAATGGCCAGAGGCACCAGTACCCACGCCGACCACAGACCAGCGACGCCGAGGGCGGCTGTCCAGGCGAGCAAAATCAGACTGCTGATAAATAAGCTCACGCGGTGATAGAACAACGCGCCGAGCAGGACAACCGTAGCGAGAATACTCAAAATCATCATAACGAAAAGCCCCTTACTTGTAGGAGGTCTGACCACTTGTGATGATATGGTTGTAGTGGATGTAAAAACATTTAGCAATGTGTTTACAATATAATTACAACAAAGCTCACATTGTTGCTGTTTTTATCCGCACTTCAGGTCAAAAAGTCCTGGTCATCGCACCTGCCCGTACTTCTCGCTTTTGGCGGTATCCGGTACACTGCATTTTGTCTATTACATTTATGCTGAAGGATATCCTCATGTACCAGGATCTTATTCGTAACGAACTGAACGAAGCGGCGGAAACGCTGGCTAACTTTTTAAAAGATGACGCCAATATTCACGCCATTCAGCGCGCGGCGGTCCTGTTAGCAGATAGCTTTAAAGCCGGTGGTAAGGTGCTTTCCTGCGGTAATGGCGGTTCCCATTGCGACGCCATGCACTTTGCCGAAGAGTTGACGGGGCGCTACCGTGAAAACCGTCCGGGCTATCCGGCGATTGCTATTTCTGACGTTAGTCATATTTCCTGCGTCGGTAATGATTTCGGTTTCAATGATATTTTCTCCCGCTACGTTGAAGCGGTAGGTCGCGAAGGCGATGTATTGCTGGGGATCTCCACCTCTGGTAACTCTGCAAACGTGATCAAAGCGATCTCGGCGGCGCGTGAGAAGGGGATGAAAGTGATCACCCTGACGGGTAAAGACGGCGGCAAAATGGCTGGCGCGGCGGATATCGAAATTCGCGTTCCGCACTTTGGTTATGCCGACCGCATTCAGGAGATCCACATTAAAGTGATCCATATCCTGATCCAGTTAATTGAAAAAGAGATGGTTAAGTAAGTCTGGCGTAGGCTGGATAAGGCGTTTACGCCGCATCCGGCACTTGTGCGCTGATGCCTGATGCGACGCTGACGCGTCTTATCATGCCTACAAATCTGTACCCGAACCGTAGGCCGAATAATGCGTTCACGCTGCATCCGACCTGAAAATTCTTAAATCAATCTTCGCCGGGGGCCATGCGCTCCCGCTGTTGTGGAGGTTACCCATGTGCGAATTGCTCGGGATGAGCGCTAACGTCCCTACCGATATCTGCTTTAGTTTCACCGGTCTGGTGCAGCGTGGTGGTGGAACCGGGCCACATAAAGATGGCTGGGGCATTACCTTTTACGAAGGTAAAGGCTGTCGCACATTTAAAGATCCGCAACCCAGCTTTAATTCCCCTATCGCTAAACTGGTCCAGGACTATCCAATCAAATCCTGCTCGGTAATTGCTCATATTCGCCAGGCGAATCGGGGCGAGGTGGCACTGGAAAATACTCATCCGTTTACCCGCGAGTTATGGGGACGCAACTGGACTTATGCCCATAACGGGCAACTGACGGGGTACAAGTCACTGGAAACCGGCAACTTCCGCCCGGTAGGTGAAACCGACAGCGAAAAAGCCTTTTGCTGGCTGCTGCATAAATTAACGCAGCGTTACCCACGCACACCGGGCAACATGGCGGCAGTGTTTAAATATATCGCCTCACTGGCGGATGAACTGCGGCAGAAGGGCGTTTTCAACATGCTGCTTTCTGACGGGCGCTATGTAATGGCGTATTGCTCGACTAATTTACACTGGATCACCCGCCGCGCGCCGTTTGGCGTGGCAACGTTGCTGGATCAGGATGTGGAAATCGACTTCAGCTCGCAGACCACACCGAATGATGTGGTCACGGTGATTGCGACACAGCCGCTGACGGGCAATGAAACCTGGCAAAAGATTATGCCAGGCGAATGGCGCTTATTTTGCCTCGGGGAGCGTGTAGTTTGATGCCAGTTGTGGCTGCACAACTTCGTGGCTTAACGGCTTGCTGACCACGTAACGGCCATTGACCACAGAAACGGTCGGTGGCTTACGGGTCTGTTCAAAGTAGTCGTAACCCGGCTTCAGTTGCTCCCAGAAGTCCTTAAAGTTGGAATATTTATGGCGCTTCATATTGGCGTCGGTCATGCGGAACGGGTAAATACTCACTTGCACGCTCGGCTGACCAAACACCAGCGCACCAGTAACGAACTGGAAGATCTCATCAATACCTTGATTGGTCATTGCGTAGCAGCCGATGGAAACACAATCGCCGTGGATCATCAGGTATTTCCCTTCATAACCATGCGCACGGTCATAGGCATTGGGGAAACCAATATTAATCGCTTTGTAGTAACGGCTGTCTGGTTTTAACTGATTACGCTGGACGCTATAAAACCCTTCCGGGCTTTTGAAATCGCCCTGACGCTGTTTTGGCCCTAAGCCGCCGGAATATTTACAGATTTTATAACTGTCGAGCAGCTGATATTGCTCGCCCATTTTGACGTAGAGATCGAGCGTACGTTCTTCCTTGAAGATCTGGATGTAGACAGGGGATCCCATCAACTGCTGCTTATACTCTTTGCTCACTGGCGTGGTCGAGCTACTGCTGCCCAGCAAACCGGCAAACGAAACGCACGGGATCAACAACATCGCAAGAATTAATGCGATTTTACGCATACTGCTTATTCCTTGATAAAACGGTTACACACGCCAGGACGGCAAAATGGATCCCAAATCGGAATAGTCTGGATTTGGAAGGCTCACATTATCACCAAAAGAGTTTTACGCAAGCCTGTCGGCGCAGGGTTTACAAATTTAGCACAAGGGCAGTTTTCATTAGTCCGAAAAGCGCATGTATCATTTATTTCCTAAGATTATGAAACCTCAATAGTAATATGCAAATAAGCAATTAATAATCCCGTTTACTCCTCCGGTCTTTTAAAATTCTCACCTTCATTCAGCCGGTTTATGTCCTTCATGTCTTCGTTCTTGCTCGGCAGATTTCTGCATCCAGGCGTGTTTTCGTTATGCGTTTTGCTCCCTTTACTCGCCAGCGCCACCACATCACATATCTCTTTCAGCTACGCCGCCCGCCAGCGGATGCAAAACCGTGCGCGTTTATTAAAACAGTACCAAATTCATCTGAAAAAGCAGGCCAGCTATATTGTGGAAGGCAATGCCGAAAGCAGAAGGGCACTGCGGCAACACAACCGCGAACAGATAAAACAGCATCCAGAATGGTTTCCTGCGCCGCTCAAGGCGAGTGACAGACGCTGGCAGGCGCTGGCGGAAAACAATCATTTCCTCAGCAGTAACCACCTGCATAATATCACCGAAGTGGCGATTCACCGTCTGGAGCAGCAGCTTGGCAAGCCATACGTCTGGGGTGGCACGCGACCCGATCAAGGCTTCGACTGTAGCGGGTTGGTTTTTTATGCCTACAACAAGATCCTCGAGGCGAAACTCCCGCGCACGGCCAATGAGATGTATCACTACCGTCGGGCAACCATTGTGGCAAATAACGACCTGCGCCGGGGAGATTTGCTGTTTTTCCATATTCACAGCCGCGAGATTGCCGACCATATGGGCGTGTATCTGGGAGACGGTCAGTTTATCGAGTCGCCGCGCACCGGGGAAACCATTCGGGTAAGTCGGTTAGCTGAACCTTTCTGGCAGGATCATTTTTTAGGCGCGCGGCGGATTTTGACGGAAGAGACGATTTTGTAAATGGGTAATATTGACGAACTGGCAACAGGTCGGATGCCACGCGGCATCCGACCTGTTTACATCTGGGCTGAAAACTCACGTTCTAAGACATCAATAATGAGCTGGTTTTTTGAAATGGAATGTTGTCTGGCGACGATGGTCAGCCGCGAATCGATGTGATGCGGCACACGAAGCGTCAGGCGTTTTTGCTCTTCTTCTTCACGAAAAGGGGCAATACCGTCCTCTTCACAATCCGCCATCCACTCATCCAGAGCGCTTTCGCCTTCACGATATAATGCCTCAATACTTGTGGCTACAAAGTCACAATAACCGTTTACATTGAGGAACTTGCCGCGAAATGCGTTGATATCGGCTTCAAATGTCACTGCGGCTGGTTGACCTTTAATTGTGATAATGTTCGATGCTTTATTCATAATCTACCCCTACACAGTTAACAAACCACTCCTTAAGACCTGCTACTGCGCCTTTATCCATCACATTCTTTGGATGCGGCTCATGTGTGCTGAATTTGGTCGTTCCAATCTGAAATTTTCGTCTGGAGCCGTTGTTATTTTTTATTGATCCACCCACCGCTTTAATGAGAGCAACAACATCATCCCATTTAATTCCAGATTTTGGCGGCTCCGTCATTACATCGTCGAATGTTTTTCTATGACGAGAGCCTAGCGCGCTGACCTTAATCATACTATCAATCCATGACGTCATTGTATGGTGTCATCGTAGTCTCTTTGCAGTGTGACGTCAATTAATGGTGTCAGGTGCTGCAAAGTATGGAAAAGAATCCTCAATCAACTCAACGCCCCCATAATCTTCAACTCCAGCTCGTCCGGCACTTCGTTATACGACAGCACATGCAACCCCGGCGCAAACAACTTCGCATAACGCGCCAGCAATGGGCGCAGCTGCGGCGGCACCAGCAGCACCGGGTCTTTACCTGCGGCTTTCATCTGCTCCTTCACCTGCGGCATCGTGTTCTGGAACTGGTTGAGCATATTCGGGTCCACCGGCACGCTATCGAGCATCACTTTGCCAGCCTGTTGCGCCTGATTCACCACGTTGGTCAGCAGGTTTTCCAGCTCATTATTCAGCGTATACACCGTCAGCTCCTGCTTGCGAACGAACGGATGGGTAATGCTGCGCCGCAGTGCCAGGCGCACATCGGCCGCCAGCAGAATATGATCTTTGGTGACGGTACTACTGGCGACCAGCACGGTGGCGATGGTGACGATATCGCGCAGGGAAACGCCTTCGGTCAGCAGTGCCCGGTACACTTTCAGCAACTGGCTGTAATTCAGCGCCGCACTCAAATCCTCCGCCAGGCGCGGTGCCATCGACGACAAACGGTTATGCAGCTGAGTAATATCGTCATAGTTAAACAAATCAGGAATATAGCTGCGCACAATCTTATTCACATGTGTGGCAATTACGCTGGCGCTGTCGATCACCTGATACCCCATATTCAGCGCCTTCGCCTTCTGCGCGGGCTGAATCCAGGTCACCGGCATCCCATACGCCGGGTCGTTCCCCAGCACGCCGTCAATCTCGCCGTAGGTTTCGCTGGAGGGCAGAGCCATCAGCTTATCCGCCGGAATATCCGCTTCATCAGCCTTAATGCCGTTGATGAAAATGGCGTACTGGCTGGGCTTGAGGCGGAAATTTTCCCGAATGCGGATCTCCGGCAGCAGCACGCCGTTGCCGTCGGAAATCACCTGCCGCACGCCGCGAATCCGCTGGGTGAGCGGATTACCCTGCGCTTTGTCCACCAGCGCCACCAGCTTGTAACCGAGGCTTAAACTAATGGGCTCGATCAGCGGAATGGTTTCCCAACTGACCTGTTGCTCGCTGGTTTCGGTGATGGTGCGGGTCAGCGTTTCGAGGCTTTTCTCTTCCGCCTCCGCCGCCTGCGGGCGTTTGCTCATTCGCCAGCCGGTAAAACCAAGCAGGGCGCTGAACATCAGGAACGGGAAGTGCGGCATTCCCGGCACCACCGCCAGCACGAACATAATCCCGGTGGCGGTGTAGAGCACCGACGGGCTTGCCAGCAGCTGGTGGCGCACATCATGGGCGATATCGCCGTTGTCGCTGACGCGGGTGACGATAATCGCTGCCGCGGTAGAGAGCAGCAGGGAAGGGATCTGCGCTACCAGCCCGTCACCAATGGTCATCAGGACATACTGCTGGAAGGCGGCATTGGCGCTCAGGTTGTATTTGAAGATCCCGATACAAACGCCGCCAATCAGGTTGATCGCCAGAATCATCATCCCGGCGATGGCATCCCCGCGCACAAATTTCGATGCCCCGTCCATTGCGCCGTAGAAATCGGCCTCGCTGGCAACATCTTTGCGGCGGGTCTGCGCCTGCGCCTGGTTGATCAACCCGGCGTTAAGATCGGCGTCAATCGCCATCTGTTTGCCGGGCATCGCGTCCAGGGTAAAGCGGGCAGAAACCTCGGAAATACGCTCGGCCCCTTTGGTGACGACGATAAAGTTGATTGTCAACAGCGTCAGTAAATCCGAGCGTGAAAGCATTATCGCCGCGCTGCACGGGCAGTCGATTTTCAACGGCGGCGGGCTATCGCCGTTAAATAAAATCAGCCCGACGCATCCGCTGAAACCTGCCACCGTGGCGGTGCCGGAAGAGACGGAGAAAAAAGCCCGCGACGTCAACGAGAAAACGGCGCTACTGAAGAAGAAGTCCGCCACTGAGCTTGGCGAGCTGGCGACCAGTATCAACACCATCGCCCGCGATGCGCATATGGAAGCCAATCTGGAGATGGAGATTGTTCCGCAGGGATTACGCGTGCTGATTAAAGATGACCAGAACCGCAATATGTTTGAACGCGGCAGCGCGAAGATTATGCCGTTCTTTAAAACGCTGCTGGTGGAGCTCGCGCCGGTATTCGACTCGCTCGATAACAAAATTATTATTACCGGGCATACCGATGCGATGGCCTATAAAAGCAATATCTACAACAACTGGAACCTTTCGGGTGACCGCGCGCTCTCGGCCCGTCGGGTGCTGGAAGACGCCGGGATGCCGGAAGATAAAGTAATGCAGGTGAGCGCGATGGCGGACCAGATGCTGCTGGATGCCAAAAATCCGCAAAGCGCGGGTAACCGGCGCATTGAGATTATGGTGCTCACCAAAAGCGCGTCCGATACGTTGTATCAATATTTTGGTCAGCATGGGGATAAGGTGGTGCAGCCGTTGGTGAAAAAGCTGGATAAGCAGCAGGTGCTTTCGCAGCGAACGCGTTAAATGCTGAATCTTTACGCATTTCTCAAACTCTGAAATCACTGTATACTTTACCAGTATTGAGAGGTGAGCAATGCGTAAAATCATTCATGTGGATATGGACTGCTTTTTCGCCGCGGTGGAGATGCGCGACAATCCCGCCCTGCGCGATATCCCTATTGCTATTGGCGGCAGCCGCGAACGCCGGGGGGTGATCAGCACCGCCAATTATCCCGCGCGTAAATTTGGCGTGCGTAGCGCAATGCCAACCGGCATGGCGCTCAAACTGTGTCCGCATCTCACCTTGCTTCCAGGGCGCTTTGACGCCTACAAAGAAGCGTCAAATCATATCCGCGAAATCTTCTCTCGCTACACATCGCGTATTGAGCCGTTGTCGCTGGATGAAGCTTATCTCGACGTCACCGACAGCGTACATTGCCACGGCTCTGCGACCCTTATCGCTCAGGAAATCCGCCAGACGATCTTCAACGAGCTGCAACTGACGGCGTCTGCGGGCGTTGCGCCGGTCAAGTTTCTCGCCAAAATCGCCTCAGACATGAATAAACCCAACGGTCAGTTTGTGATTACGCCGGCAGAAGTTCCGGCATTTCTGCAAACCTTACCGCTGGCAAAAATTCCCGGTGTCGGCAAAGTCTCGGCGGCAAAACTGGAAGCGATGGGGCTACGAACCTGTGGCGATGTACAAAAGTGTGATCTGGTGACGTTGCTTAAACGCTTTGGCAAATTTGGCCGCATTTTGTGGGAGCGTAGCCAGGGCATTGACGAGCGCGACGTTAACAGCGAAAGGTTGCGAAAATCCGTTGGTGTGGAACGCACGATGGCGGAAGATATTCATCATTGGTCTGAATGTGAAGCGATTATCGAGCGGTTGTATCCGGAACTTGAACGCCGTCTGGCAAAGGTAAAACCTGATTTGCTGATTGCCCGCCAGGGGGTGAAATTAAAGTTCGACGATTTTCAGCAAACCACTCAGGAACACGTCTGGCCGCGGCTGAATAAAGCTGACTTGATCGCCACTGCGCGTAAAACCTGGGATGAACGCCGTGGCGGGCGCGGTGTGCGGCTGGTGGGGCTGCATGTGACGTTGCTGGATCCGCAAATGGAAAGACAACTGGTGTTGGGATTATGAATAATATACAAATAAGAGACTATCAGCCTGGCGATTTTCAGCAACTATGCGCTATTTTTATTAGAGCGGTTACGATGACCGCCAGTCAGCATTATTCACCACAACAAATTGCCGCCTGGGCGCAGATTGATGAACATCGATGGAAAGAGAAACTCGCGAAATCACAAGTGCGGGTTGCTGTGATTAATGCACAACCGGTTGGTTTTATTTCCCGCATTGAACATTATATCGATATGTTATTTGTTGACCCTGAATATACCCGCCGTGGGGTTGCCAGCGCTTTGTTAAAACCTTTGATTAAGTCTGAATCCGAACTTACGGTGGACGCCAGCATAACCGCAAAACCCTTTTTTGAACGTTATGGTTTTCAGACAGTTAAGCAGCAGCGCGTTGAATGCCGGGGAGCGTGGTTTACTAATTTTCATATGCGATATAAACCGCAACACTAAATCCAGCTTGCAATGAAAATAACGCCCGCCTAATATGTGCGCGTTTTCTTATTCCACAAACTGCAAGGAGGTAAATCATGAAAAATCCTTTATCAATGACTCTTTGCAGACCTTTCCAGGATTAATTCTTTTTTTCTTGCCCTGGATTCGTCTGCCATTTCCTGATTTTTATATTTATATACTCTAAATAATTCGAGTTGCAGGAAGGCGACAAGCGAGTGAATCCCCAGGAGCTTACTAAAGTAAGTGACTGGGGTGAACGAACGCAGTCGCAGTACATGCAACTTGAAGTATGACGAGTATAAATGGAATGATACATGGGCAAATATATTCGTCCCTTATCCGATGCGGTATTTACCATTGCATCTGATGACCTGTGGATCGAGAGTTCAGCGATCCAACAATTACACATCACGGCAAATTTACCCGACATGCAACGCGTAGTAGGGATGCCAGATTTACACCCCGGACGCGGCTATCCGATTGGCGCAGCGTTCTTCTCCGTAGGCCGTTTTTACCCGGCACTGGTCGGCAATGATATCGGCTGCGGCATGGCGCTATGGCAAACAGATATTCTCGCGCGTAAATACAACGCCGATAAGTTTGAAAAGCGATTATCTGTGCTGGATGACGTTGCTGAAGAAAGCTGGCTGGAGGAAAACCTGCCGTCAGCGTTTGCACAGCATCCGTGGCGCTGCGCGCTTGGCTCTATCGGTGGCGGAAACCACTTCGCAGAACTGCAACAAGTTGATCAAATTATCGACGCTGAACTGTTTGCACTGTCAGGTCTGGATGCGCAGCATCTGCAACTGCTGGTCCATAGCGGCTCGCGTGGTTTAGGGCAGTCTATTTTACAGCGGCATATTGCCTCGTTTTCGCATCATGGTTTGCCTGAAGGCAGTGACGACGCGCTAAGTTATATTGCGGAACATGATGATGCGCTGGCGTTTGCGCGTATTAATCGCCAGCTGATCGCTTTGCGCATAATGCAACAAGTTAAGGCCAACGGAAATTCGGTTCTGGATGTGGCGCATAACTTTGTTAGCGCATGTCGAATCGGCGATCAACAAGGATGGTTACACCGTAAAGGGGCTACGCCGGATGACAACGGTCTGGTGATTATTCCCGGTTCACGCGGTGATTACTCCTGGCTGGTTAAGCCTGTTGCGAACGAAAAAACGCTCCACTCGCTGGCGCATGGGGCAGGGCGTAAATGGGGGCGCACCGAGTGTAAAGGGCGTCTGGCAGCGAAATACACAGCGACGCAGCTCTCACGTACTGAACTTGGCAGCCGGGTAATTTGTCGCGATAAACAACTCATCTTTGAAGAAGCGCCACAAGCCTATAAATCGGCTGAAAGTGTGGTGCAATGTCTGGTGCAGGCCGGTTTAATTATTCCTGTCGCGCGACTGCGTCCGGTGCTGACGCTCAAAAACAGTGGAGGGAAAAAAGGATGATCTTGCTACAACTCTCCTCAGCTCAGGGACCGGAAGAATGTTGTCTCGCAGTGAAAAAGGCACTGGACAGGCTGATTAAAGAAGCTGCCCGACAAGACGTCGCGGTAACGGTGCTGGAAACAGAAACGGGTCGCTACTCTGACACACTACGTTCGGCGCTGGTTTCACTTGATGGCGACAACGCATGGGCACTAAGCGAAAGCTGGTGTGGCACTATCCAGTGGATTTGTCCGAGTCCGTATCGCCCTCATCATGGGCGCAAAAACTGGTTTCTGGGCATTGGGCGTTTTACTGCAGATGAGCAGGAGCAATCCGATGCGATCCATTATGAGACGCTGCGTTCGTCGGGGCCGGGCGGTCAACATGTCAATAAAACCGACTCGGCTGTGCGCGCCACGCATCTGGCATCCGGTATTAGGGTGAAGGTTCAGTCAGAGCGCAGTCAGCATGCTAACAAACGGCTGGCGCGATTACTGATTGCCTGGAAGCTGGAACAACAGCGACAGGAAAATAGCGCGGCGCTGAAATCGCAGCGGCGAATGTTCCATCACCAGATTGAACGTGGCAACCCGCGACGGACGTTTACAGGGATGGCTTTTATCGCTGTGTAATTGAGGAATGTCACCCGCCGTTTTCTTCGTGAAAGCGGCGGGCAAAAATGAAAGGATTCGTCATGTTTATCGGTCATCTTCCGGCTGGATATTTAATAACTTGTACTTTAGTGAAACGCCTACCGCTGATTTCTCGTCATGCGCGGTGGGCGATGGTTATTGGCTTAGTCGGGGCCGTTGCACCCGATTTTGATCTCTTCTGGTGTTATCTGGTGGATAACGGGCAACGACATCATCATCTTTACCCGTCTCATTGGCCATTATTATGGTTTGCTCTGCTGGCGGCGACATTAGTCTGGGCCGCAATTGCGAAGAATAAACTTCCGGCGTGGTTGGGCGTGGTGTTTTGCCTGAATAGTATCGCGCATTTATTACTCGATACGCTGGTCGGTGATATCTGGTGGTTGATGCCTTTCGTTAACCAGCCATTTGCATTCTTTCATATTACAGCGGTACATCATCCGTGGTGGCTCAATTTTTTATTACACTGGTCTTTTTTACTGGAACTGGCATTAGTAGCTGCCGCCATTGCTATGTGGTGCAGGCGTAATGCTAAAATGGTAAATGTAAAACGCGTGAAAAAATGATTCTGACTTTAAGCGGCGTAACATGTTTCCAGGGGAAATTCTCCCGTGGCTAAGTATGTTTTCCTGACTTTGCCCCAGGCTCTGAACATATAAAAATTCTGCTTTTCACCCTTAAGTTCTTTCACGGATTCCAGCGCAAAACTTTCTTTGGTGATCAGAAATTCTCCCCATGAAATATGGTCGCAGCTATATAAATATGCGACCTTTTCATGAGTTTCATAATGTTTTGTTATTTCGATATAGATAGCCATTGGCTTCAAACAGTAGTCCACGCCCGCAGGCGTGGACATTATTGTAATTACTTCGCCGGAATTTCTTTCAGCAGTTCAGTCAGCAGTGTCCAGTAATGGCCTACGCTTTCGATGTGAACTTGCTCATCCGGAGAGTGTGGACCGGTAATGGTTGGCCCGATAGAAACCATGTCCATTTCCGGATACGGCTTTTTAAACAGACCACATTCCAGACCCGCGTGGATAATCTGGATGTTCGGCGTCTTGTTGAACAGACGCTGATAGGTTTCGCGTACCAGATGCATCACCGGGGAGTTAGCGTCCGGCTGCCAGCCAGGATATGCGCCTTTCGCTTCTGTTTTCGCGCCTGCCAGTTTACCCAGCGAATCCAGCATGCTCACCACGTAGTCTTTACCGCTGTCGATCAGAGAACGGATCAGGCAGTGAATTTCTACGTTGTTGTCGGTCATGGTCACGACACCGACGTTCAGTGAGGTTTCAACCACGCCTTTTGCTACGTCGGAGTTGCGGATCACACCGTTAGGGGTGGCGTTCAACAGACGAATAAAGGTATCGCGAGATTTCGCAATCAGGGCAGCTTTATCGTTCGCAACAGAGTCCAGCAACAAGGCCAGATTTTTCTCTTTCTCTGCCAGCTCGTTTTTCAGGATGTCCTGATAGGTATTCACCAGCGTTTTCAGCGCGTCGACTTTATCAGCTGCGACAGCAATGGTCGCAAAGGCTTCACGCGGGATGGCGTTACGCAGTGTGCCGCCGTTGAAATCGATAAGACGCAGGTCCAGTTCTTCTGCATGTCCCGCCAGGAAGCGCACCAGCAGTTTGTTCGCGTTACCCAGGCCAACGTGGATTTCACCGCCGGAGTGACCGCCTTTCAGACCTTTTAAGGTTAATTTGAAGGTTTCAAAACCAGCCGGAACGGCTTCACGATCTAAATGCAGGTTGGAGGTGAAGTCGATCCCCCCAGCACAACCCATGTAGATTTCACCTTCTTCTTCGGAGTCGGTGTTAATCAGAATGTCAGCCTGCAACCAGTTGCTCTGTAAGCCGAACGCCCCGTCCATACCGGCTTCTTCGGTCATGGTTAGCAGCACTTCCAGCGGGCCGTGAACCACGTTTTCGTCAGCCAGAACCGCCAGTGCAGAGGCCATACCAATGCCGTTATCCGCGCCCAGCGTGGTACCGCGCGCTTTAACCCATTCGCCATCAATATAAGGCTGGATAGGATCTTTAGTGAAATCGTGCACGGTATCGTTATTTTTCTGCGGCACCATATCGAGGTGGGCCTGCAAGACGACTGGTTTACGATTTTCCATACCTGCGGTAGCAGGTTTACGAATCAGGATATTACCCACCTGATCGCGTTCGACATGGAAACCTTTCTCTTTTGCCCAACCAACAATGTATTCAGCGAGTTGCTCTTCATGATAGGACGGGTGAGGAATAGAACAGATTTTGGCAAAAATATCCCACAGCGGCTGTGGAGATAATTGAGACAGTTCAGACACGTTAAGTCTCCTTGTCGATCACCCGCAAAACAGTATTGCAGGTCACAGGGTTAGCAGAAAATGTTGTCAACACAAGACAGGCTTGCGAGATATGTTTGAGAATACCACTTTATCCCGCGTCAGGGAGAGGCTGTGCGTAAAAAGACGCGGACTCATGTGAAATACTGGTTTTTAGTGCGTCAGATCTCTATAATCTCGCGCAACCTATTTTCCCCTCGAACACTTTTTAAGCCGTAGATAAACAGGCTGGGACACTTCACATGAGCGAAAAATACATCGTCACCTGGGACATGTTGCAGATCCATGCACGTAAACTCGCAAGCCGACTGATGCCTTCTGAACAATGGAAAGGCATTATTGCCGTAAGCCGTGGCGGTCTGGTACCGGGTGCGTTACTGGCGCGTGAACTGGGTATTCGTCATGTCGATACCGTTTGTATTTCCAGCTACGATCACGACAACCAGCGCGAGCTTAAAGTGCTGAAACGCGCAGAAGGCGATGGCGAAGGCTTCATCGTTATTGATGATCTGGTGGATACCGGCGGTACTGCGGTTGCGATTCGTGAAATGTATCCAAAAGCGCACTTTGTCACCATCTTCGCTAAACCGGCAGGTCGTCCGCTGGTTGATGATTATGTTGTTGATATCCCACAAGATACCTGGATTGAACAACCGTGGGATATGGGCGTCGTATTCGTCCCGCCAATCTCCGGTCGCTAATCTTTTCAACGCCTGGCACTGCCGGGCGTTGTTCTTTTTAACTTCAGGCAGGTTACAATAGTTTCCAGTAAGTATTCTGGAGGCTGCATCCATGACACAGGCAAACCTGAGCGAAACCCTGTTCAAACCCCGCTTTAAACATCCTGAAACCTCGACGCTAGTCCGCCGCTTTAATCACGGCGCACAACCGCCTGTGCAGTCGGCCCTTGATGGTAAAACCATCCCCCACTGGTATCGCATGATAAACCGTCTGATGTGGATCTGGCGCGGCATTGACCCACGTGAAATCCTCGACGTTCAGGCGCGTATTGTGATGAGCGATGCTGAACGTACCGACGATGATTTATACGATACGGTGATTGGCTACCGCGGCGGCAACTGGATTTATGAATGGGCCACCCAGGCGATGGTGTGGCAACAAAAAGCTTGTGCGGAAGAAGATCCACAACTCAGTGGTCGTCACTGGCTGCATGCGGCCACGTTGTACAACATTGCCGCCTATCCTCATCTGAAAGGGGATGACCTGGCCGAGCAAGCGCAGGCTTTGTCAAACCGTGCCTATGAAGAGGCCGCCCAACGTCTGCCGGGCACGATGCGGCAGATGGAGTTTACCGTACCAGGCGGTGCGCCCATCACCGGCTTTTTGCATATGCCGAAAGGCGATGGCCCGTTCCCGACGGTATTAATGTGTGGTGGTCTGGATGCGATGCAGACGGATTATTACAGTCTGTATGAACGTTATTTTGCCCCGCGCGGCATTGCGATGCTGACTATTGATATGCCGTCGGTGGGCTTTTCTTCAAAATGGAAGCTCACTCAGGACTCCAGCCTGTTGCATCAGCACGTCTTAAAGGCGCTGCCTAACGTCCCGTGGGTGGATCACACCCGTGTCGCGGCCTTTGGTTTCCGTTTTGGCGCTAACGTTGCTGTGCGTCTGGCATATCTTGAATCGCCGCGTCTGAAAGCGGTTGCTTGTCTTGGTCCAGTAGTTCATACCCTGTTGAGTGATTTTAAGTGCCAGCAACAGGTGCCGGAAATGTATCTTGACGTTCTGGCGAGTCGTTTGGGGATGCATGATGCTTCCGATGAAGCGTTGCGTGTGGAACTGAATCGTTATTCATTAAAAGTGCAAGGATTGCTGGGCCGTCGCTGCCCAACGCCAATGTTATCAGGCTACTGGAAGAACGATCCGTTCAGCCCGGAAGAGGACTCACGCTTAATCACCTCATCATCTGCTGATGGTAAATTGTTAGAGATTCCATTTAATCCGGTGTATCGGAATTTTGACAAAGGTCTTCAGGAAATCACGAGCTGGATCGAAAAACGATTGTGTTAAAAATTTGCTAAATTTTACCAGTTTGGTAAAACAGGTGCATCACAACAGGAGATCGCAATGACGTTACCGAGTGGACACCCGAAGAGCAGATTGATCAAAAAATTTACCGCACTAGGCCCCTATATTCGTGAAGGTAAGTGCGAAGATAATCGATTCTTTTTCGATTGTCTGGCTGTATGCGTCAACGTGAAACCAGCGCCGGAAGTGCGTGAGTTCTGGGGTTGGTGGATGGAGCTTGAAGCGCAGGAATCCCGTTTTACTTACAGCTACCAGTTTGGTCTGTTCGATAAAGCAGGCGACTGGAAGAACGTTCCGGTAAAAGATGCCGAAGTGGTTGAGCGACTGGAACATACCCTGCGTGAGTTTCATGAGAAGCTGCGTGAACTGCTGACGACACTGAATCTGAAGCTGGAACCGGCGGATGATTTTCGTGATGAACCGGTGAAGTTAACCGCGTGAGTGAAAAGTGCCGGATGCGCCGCATCCGGCAATCTCCATTAAAACTGATAGGTCATCCCAACCGCGACAATATCATCATTATTAATATTTAATTTGTTATCGCTGTCCAGTTGGTTGATTTTATAATCAACAAACGCTGACATATTTTTGTTGAAATAATATGTAGCACCGACATCAATATAATTGACCAGATCCTCATCACCGATGCCCTCAATATCTTTCCCTTTCGATAAGACATAACCCAGCGATGGACGCAGGCCAAAGTCGAATTGGTATTGAGCGACTGCTTCAAAGTTCTGCGTCTTATTGGCAAAGCCGCCAGAGATTGGCGTCATTTTACGCGTTTCAGAATAGAAAGTTGCCAGGTAAATATTATTGGCATCGTATTTCAGGCCTGTTGCCCATGCTTCTGCACGCTTGCCCGTGCCACGGCTTTGCAGGTTCTGCTCGTTGGTGCGATCGGAGTTGGTATAGGCCCCACTAATGGCGAAATCGCTGCCGCCAAAGTCATATGTCAATGACGTGCCGAAGCCATCACCGTTTTGCTTTTTAACGTCGCGGTTTTCGTTTTTTCCTTGATATTGCAGGGTTAAGTTCAGACCATCGATAACGCCGAAGAAGTCGGTGTTCCGATACGTTGCCAGTCCGCTGGCGCGTTTGGTCATAAAGTTGTCGGTCTGCGCGGAGGAATCGCCGCCGAATTCCGGGAACATATCGGTCCATGCTTCCACGTCATACAGCGCCCCCAGGTTACGACCATAGTCGAAAGAACCCAAATCTTTATATTTCAACCCGGCAAAGGCAAGACGCGTTTTTTGCTGAGCAGTATCACTCTCTGCTTTATTTCCGGCAAACTCGGCTTCCCAGCGACCATAACCGGTCAGTTGATCGTTAATTTGTGTTTCGCCTTTAAAACCAAAACGGATATAACTTTGGTCGCCATCTTTACTGTCATTATCACTCATATAATGCATGGCTTTAACTTTGCCATAGATATCCAGTTTATTACCGTCTTTGTTATATATTTCTGCGGCCTGTACGGATGCCGATGCCACAATGCCCATCACCACTAATGCCAGAGTGCTCTTTTTCATTTTCATTCCTGATTTTAATTAACGCGCGAATATTCAGCGGGAGTGTCCCGTTGAAAACAGGAAAGTTTTTAACCTGAGATTGTTAAAGATATATTACAGATTAATGATATTCTTAAAATGTGGTAATTTATTAAATCTGTAATAAAAGCGTAAACAACTGCCGCTACGCTTGCTGATCCCGCGCAACAAAACGCCATGCTTTGCTTGCAGATGGTTGGCAACCGGCGACAGTCCTGCTAAAACGTTCGTTTGATATCATTTTCCCTAAAATTGAATGGCAGAGAATCATGAGTGACAGCCAGACGCTGGTGGTAAAACTCGGCACCAGTGTGCTAACAGGCGGATCGCGCCGCCTGAACCGTGCCCATATCGTTGAACTTGTTCGCCAGTGCGCGCAGCTACATGCCGCCGGGCATCGGATTGTAATTGTGACGTCGGGGGCGATTGCCGCCGGACGTGAGCACCTGGGTTACCCGGAACTGCCAGCGACTATCGCCTCGAAACAACTTCTGGCGGCGGTAGGGCAGAGTCGACTGATTCAACTGTGGGAACAGCTGTTTTCGATTTATGGTATTCACGTCGGGCAGATGCTGCTAACTCGTGCTGATATGGAAGACCGTGAACGCTTCCTGAACGCCCGCGACACCTTGCGTGCACTGCTCGATAACAACATCGTTCCGGTAATCAATGAGAACGATGCTGTCGCTACTGCAGAGATTAAAGTCGGCGATAACGATAACCTTTCGGCACTGGCGGCGATTCTGGCCGGTGCCGATAAACTGTTGTTGCTGACCGATCAAAAAGGTTTGTATACCGCTGACCCGCGTAGCAATCCGCAGGCAGAACTGATTAAAGATGTGTACGGCATTGATGACGCTCTGCGCGCGATTGCCGGTGACAGCGTTTCAGGTCTTGGAACCGGCGGCATGAGCACCAAATTGCAGGCCGCTGACGTGGCTTGCCGCGCGGGTATCGACACCATTATTGCCGCGGGCAGCAAGCCGGGCGTCATTGGTGATGTGATGGAAGGCATTTCCGTCGGTACGCTGTTCCATGCCCAGGCAACTCCGCTTGAAAACCGTAAACGCTGGATTTTTGGTGCGCCACCTGCGGGTGAAATCACGGTAGATGAAGGGGCAACCGCCGCCATTCTTGAACGCGGCAGCTCCCTGTTGCCGAAAGGCATTAAAAGCGTAACCGGCAACTTCTCGCGTGGTGAAGTCATTCGCATTTGCAACCTCGAAGGTCGCGATATCGCCCACGGCGTCAGTCGTTACAACAGCGATGCATTACGCCGTATTGCCGGACACCACTCGCAAGAAATTGATGCAATACTGGGATATGAATACGGCCCGGTTGCCGTTCACCGTGATGACATGATTACCCGTTAAGGAGCAGGCCGATGCTGGAAAAAATGGGCATTGCCGCGAAGCAAGCCTCGTATAAATTAGCGCAACTCTCCAGCCGCGAAAAAAATCGCGTGCTGGAAAAAATCGCCGATGAACTGGAAGCACAAAGCGAAAGCATCCTCAATGCTAACGCCCAGGATGTTGCTGACGCGCGTGCCAATGGTCTTAGTGACGCGATGCTTGACCGCCTGGCACTGACGCCCGCACGGCTGAAAAGCATTGCCGATGATGTGCGCCAGGTGTGTAACCTCGCCGATCCAGTGGGGCAGGTGATTGATGGTGGCGTGCTGGACAGTGGCCTGCGCCTGGAACGCCGTCGCGTGCCGCTGGGGGTGATTGGCGTGATTTATGAAGCGCGCCCGAACGTGACGGTTGATGTTGCTTCACTGTGCCTGAAAACCGGTAACGCGGTGATTCTGCGTGGCGGTAAAGAAACCTGCCGCACTAATGCTGCAACGGTAGCGGTGATTCAGGATGCTCTGAATTCCTGCGGATTACCGGCGGGTGCCGTGCAGGCGATTGATAATCCTGACCGTGCACTGGTCAGTGAAATGCTGCGTATGGATAAATACATCGACATGCTGATCCCACGCGGCGGGGCTGGTTTGCATAAACTGTGCCGCGAGCAGTCGACGATTCCGGTAATCACAGGTGGTATAGGCGTATGCCATATTTACGTTGATGAAAGTGCAGAGATCGCTGAAGCATTGAAAGTGATTGTCAACGCGAAAACTCAGCGCCCGAGCACGTGTAATACGGTAGAAACGTTGCTGGTAAATAAAAACATCGCAGATAGCTTCCTGCCCGCATTAAGCAAGCAAATGGCGGAAAGCGGCGTGACATTACACGCTGACGCAACTGCGCTGGCGCAGTTGCAGGCAGGTCCCGCGAAGGTGGTGGCTGTTAAAGCCGAAGAGTATGACGATGAGTTCCTGTCATTAGACTTGAACGTCAAAATCGTCAGCGATCTTGACGATGCCATCGCCCATATTCGTGAACACGGTACGCAACACTCCGATGCGATCCTGACCCGCGATATGCGTAATGCCCAGCGTTTTGTCAACGAAGTGGATTCCTCCGCTGTTTACGTTAACGCCTCTACGCGTTTTACCGACGGCGGCCAGTTTGGTCTGGGGGCGGAAGTTGCGGTAAGCACACAAAAACTCCACGCGCGCGGCCCAATGGGGCTGGAAGCTCTGACCACCTACAAGTGGATCGGCATTGGTGATTACACCATTCGTGCATAAATAAAACCGGGTGATGCAAAAGTAGCCATTTGATTCACAAGGCCATTGACGCATCGCCCGGTTAGTTTTAACCTTGTCCACCGTGATTCACGCTCGTGAACATGTCCTTTCAGGGCCGATATAGCTCAGTTGGTAGAGCAGCGCATTCGTAATGCGAAGGTCGTAGGTTCGACTCCTATTATCGGCACCATTTAAATCAAGTAGTTACCTCATATTCAATTACACCACGTTTTCCTCCTGTGCCATATTTGTGCCATTGTAACCCTGGCAATTTCTCAAAATACTGTTCTGACATCAGGCAGTGCAGGTGCAGACATTTAAGCCAATTGCTGCCGCCATTCCTTGACGTGGTCAATCAGGGCGCGGAGCTTTGGTGCAATATTGCGACGCTGTGGGAAATACAGATAGAAGCCCGGAAATTGTGGAAGAAAGTCATCAAGCAGCGATACAAGCTTACCGCTTTCAATATATGGCCTGAACGTTTCCTGAGTGGCAATTGTTATTCCTCCGCCGGCAAGAGCCAGCCTCAACATCAGACGCAGATCATTCGTCGTAATCTGCGGTTCAATCGCAAGGTCGAAAGCTCTACCGTTTTCTTCAAATGGCCAGCGATAAGGCGCAACCTCCGGGGACTGACGCCAGCCGATACACTTATGATTCACAAGTTCGCGCGGATGAACAGGTGTGCTGTTGGCTGCGAGATAGGAGGGAGAGGCAACGACCATTTCACGCTGCTTACCGGTAAGGGGAACAGCAATCATGTCTTTTTCAATGACCTCTCCGAGCCTTACGCCAGCATCGTAACCTGCGGTAACGATATCGAATTCCTCATCCGTGACAACAATATCAAGCGTAACGGCTGGATTGGCAGCTGCAAACGAAGCGATTAGCGGACCTGAAAGAAATTCTTCTGCTATCGACGTCACCGCGATTCTGAGATGTCCACGTGGTACATGGTCAGAGACCATCTCTTCGAACGCTGCCTCAATACCGGATAAAGGTAATGACAACGATTTATGCAGCCGTTCTCCCGCTTCCGTCAAATTAACTGAGCGCGTGGTCCGCATTACAAGCATTGTCCCGAATGCATCTTCAAGACGTCTTATTCCCTGACTGACCGCTGAACGGGTAACGCCCAGTCGTGCGGCGGCTTTACTGAAATTACTCTCTTCTGCTACCGCGATAAAAATGGGTAAAAGATTAAGATCGATTTTCATTGTTTAATGCCGCTAACCATTGAGTACATTGAAAGCAGGATACTGGAACCAATCATAAAGTTCTATTATCTCTCCGAACACATTTGAAGGAGAACGTAATGGATAAGGTCATATTAATCACCGGCGCATCAAGTGGTATTGGGGAAGGTATTGCCAGAGAGCTGGGAACGACAGGTGCAAAGGTTTTACTGGGAGCACGCAGACTTGAGCGTATCGAAGCCATTGCAAAAGAAATCTGCCGCGCAGGAGGAATTGCTAAAGCGCGGGAGTTGGATGTCACAGACCGACAGTCCATGGCAGATTTCGTGCAAGCAGCGCTGGATAGCTGGGGGCGAGTTTATGTTCTTATCAATAATGCGGGCGTTATGCCGCTTTCACCGCTTGCAGCAGGAAAACAAAATGAATGGGAGCTCACTATTGACGTGAATATCAAAGGCGTACTTTGGGGAATTGGCGCTGTACTTCCGGTGATGGACGCACAGGGTTCCGGTCAGATAATCAATCTTGGTTCTATTGGTGCCCTTTCTGTTGTGCCCACAGGCGCAGTCTATTGCGCATCAAAATTTGCAGTACGGGCTATTTCTGATGGCTTACGGCAGGAAAGCTCGAAAATCCGTGTGACCTGCGTAAATCCTGGGGTTGTAGAAAGTGAACTGGCTTCAACCATGACCCATGTGGAAACCATGAAGTCAATGGACGCCTACCGTTCTGTTGCACTTCAACCCGCGGATATTGCCCGTGCTGTAAGGCATATTATTGAATCTCCCGAAAGCGTTGATACAACCGAAATTACCATCAGACCTACTGCATCTGCAAACTGAAGAATAACTTTTATATTCACGTTTTATTAAATAGGTAGGGAGGAAAATTTATATCCACCTGTTTTTCATAGTAAGATGCATTATGTATTTCTCACCCCGAAGGAGATGAAGGTTTAATTACAGAAGGAGTATTTTCTCTTGGAGTAAATATGACTCATGTTTAATACCTATGTATATAAAACTCACCCTCTCAATTGTCAGGAGAATTAACGTGAATACTATCTGTTCTTTAATTGTTGTGGTTACACTGTCTTTATTATCATTCAGTAGCGTCGCCAAAACGATTACTGCCGTCGGTTCAACCATTAACAGCACTGAAAAAGAAATTTCTTTACAGGCAGAAAAACAAGGGAAATCATATAAAATTCTGGGCGCGTTTTTTAAGAACAGAGTTTATATGATAGCAAAGTTAACACCAGTCAGTAAAAATGATGCTTCATAAGGCTCATGGTATAATTTTTAAGACATGATCAAGAAGCACGTCTATTGACTCAAAATTGTCATTTGTCAGGCAATGGAATACCTGACAAATGACGCTATCCCAATCTATTGTACCAGTCGTTCTGCTAATTCTACCGATGCTTCGGTCTGGAGTGGTAGAGTAATATTGGACACAGTTTTATTTTCTCTCTTTTCGAGGGAGGTATATGATCAGGAAGAATACATCCCTAAGCGGTTAATGCTGGCGTAATCAATAGACCAGCATTAATCACGGATGATTACCAATCAGACAGAAATGGTTAAATCGTCGAATTCATAATTAATACTTTTTCTTACGCCGCTGAACAACTTGAAAAACAGGAAAAGGATGCATATTTTAAATATCAGTGAAGTGAACAGTTTATGGCCGTTATTAATAGAAATGGAGGAATAAATACGCGTATTCTACTATTGCAACAAAAACAACGATATTGATCGGTTTTCATAATGAAGTAACCTGACAGATATAAAAATGTTGATTGAGGCTAAATTCCCGGATGAAGGTTGTCGAGGGAGCCTGGTACTTTTTTCTTATGGGTGATCTCCATTGCTGGATAGTCCCCTTGTACAGATAAGTCCGCTCTTTCTCGCTCAAAGCGGCCCCTGGAATTGAACGCAGAGTGACTACCTGACACAATATTGCACAGTGAAGAGTCGGTCGTTGTTAACGTTCAGATTTTCAATGTATCAATGACCATCCGCAGAGCGGGGGAGACGTTGCGATGAGGGTAATAGAGAAACAATCCCTCCATTCGCAGGCTGTAACGCTGCAACACTCTGATAAGCTTACCGTGTTCTAAATCATCCGCAACCAGTTCAACAGGAACATAGGCCAATCCGAGGCCCAGCCGTGCGGCTTCTGCTTCCATATAGCTGTCGGATAGGGCCCATTGCCCTTCAGGCCGGTGGGTAATTTTTTTATCATCCTGATTGAGTTCCCACTGGTATACGCTGCCGTCGGCAAACTGATAGGCGATACAGGGATGTGCCTTTAAATCAGTCGGGGTTTGCGGAAAACCATAGCGACGAAAATGTTCCGGAGTCCCCACAATTGCCATCTCCATATCGGGCGTGATGCGTACCGCGACCATACCCTGGCCGACTTCAGGCCCCAGGCGGACACCAGCATCGAATCTTTCCTCGATGATATCGACGAACCGGCTCTCATTTATCAGTTCAAGCCGGATATCAGGATATCGCTGTTTAAATACCGCCAGCTTTGGCAGCAGGCATTTATCAATCGCGTGCTGGCTGGCATTGATACGCACCGTGCCGGAGGGCGTCTCTCGATAGTGCGCCAGTGTGGCAAGCCCAAGATCTAACATTTCAAATCCAGATGCCGTCTTCTGGTAGAGCTGCTCGCCTGCTTGCGTCAGCGACAGTTTACGCGTGGTGCGCACTAGCAGCTGGACGCCGAGCCTTTCTTCAAGCTCGCGAACAGAACGGCTGACTCCTGACTGAGCAAGACCCAGCCGCTGAGCCGCTGCGGTAAAGCTGCCTTCCCGCACCACCTGCATAAGCAGGTACAGCTCGTTGTAGTTCTCCCTTTTCGCCATTGAAACATCCCCCCTTCATGCCGGCAATCTCCGCATTAATTTATAACAATATGGTATTAATCTTAGCATTAATCGCCCCCTAATCAGCACTAATTCTGCTCACTATAATGACCCCATCAAAGTAAAGCACCGCAGTGTTGTCCGTCGGAAACCTGTATCTCTCTGTTGTTTTTTATGGGGATTTTTATGAAAGCCTTCACCCGAACGCTAAAAACCGCGATGCCGACCATGCTGCTTTTCGCATCATTAAGTGGAGTCACGACAATGAGTTATGCTGATTCAACCAATCCTAATGCCCCTGTGTCCATGACAGATAAATGGGATAAAACGTTCGCCGAGAGCCAGAAAGTCGATCACCGTAAAGTCTCGTTCCCGAACCGATATGGCATCACCTTAGTGGGCGATCTTTACCTGCCTAAAGACCGTGGCGATCGCAAGCTGGCGGCGATTGCGGTCAGTGGGCCATTTGGCGCGGTGAAAGAGCAATCCAGCGGCCTGTATGCGCAGACGCTGGCGGAACGAGGGTTTGTTACCCTGGCGTTCGATCCTTCTTACACCGGGGAAAGCGGCGGCTATCCGCGAAACGTCGCCTCACCGGATATCAACACTGAAGATTTCAGCGCGGCGGTGGATTTCTTAGGGCTGCAAAAAGAGGTAGATCGCAACCGTATCGGGCTGCTCGGTATTTGTGGCTGGGGCGGCATGGCGCTGAACGACGTGGCGATGGATACCCGCGTTAAAGCGGTTGCTACCAGCGTGATGTATGACATGAGCCGGGCGATGGGCCATGGTGTGGGGGATGGCGAAGACCGTTATTCTACCGCCGACCGTCGTGCTGTTCTGCAATATCTGAATGAACAGCGCTGGAAGGATGCGCAGAGCGGAACGTTCGCTCATGGTGGTCATGATATTAATGTCGATAGCAACGGCAAGGTCAGTGCGGGCGAGCGCATTCTGCCAGAAACGCTGCCGGCAAATCCTCATTCGGTACTGAAAGAGTTCTTTGACTACTATCGCATGCCGCGCGGCTTCCACGAACGTTCCGTTAACTCTACCGGGGCGTGGACGGCAACGATGCCGCTGTCATTTATGAATATGCCGCTGTTGAGTTACGCCAGTGAAATCACCATTCCGACGCTGATTGTGACCGGTGAGAAAGCACATTCACGCTATTTTGCTGAAGATGCTTACAAGGCGGTTGGCAGTAAAGATAAAGAGCTGGTGGTGGTACCTGGGGCAAATCACGTGGACCTGTACGATAACGTGGCCGGAAAAATACCTTTCGCGAAGTTCGAACAATTTTTCCAGACCAAACTGAAATAAAACCTCTCCTGAATTGATGCAAAGCCACCGGCCATAGGCTGGTGGCTTTTATCCTGGCCTTCGTGAAATTTCACTATGTCGACGCTAAACCAAACACCATCACCTCATCATCAGCGCGCATACTGGGGCGGTATTTTTGCCATGACCCTGTGCGTGTTTGTGCTGATTGCTTCTGAATTTATGCCCGTCAGCCTGCTCACGCCGATTGCCCGCGATTTAGGCGTGACGGAGGGGTTGGCTGGGCAGGGGATTGCTATCTCCGGCGCACTGGCGGTTCTGACCAGCCTGACGCTTTCAACGCTAGCAGGAAAGATGAATCGTAAATTCCTGCTGCTGGGAATGACGGTTCTGATGGCCGTATCGGGGCTTATTATTGCGCTGGCTTCCAGTTATCTGATGTATATGATCGGTCGCGCGATGATTGGTGTGGCGATTGGCGGATTCTGGTCGATGTCTGCGGCAACGGCGATTCGTCTGGTGCCGCAGCAACAGGTCACGCGTGCGCTGGCGATTTTCAATGCCGGTAATGCGCTGGCGACGGTCGTGGCCGCACCGCTGGGAAGCTATCTGGGGGCTACGGTCGGATGGCGAGGCGCTTTCTTGTGCCTGGTGCCCATGGCGGTTGTCGCCTTTATCTGGCAGTGCATCAGCCTGCCCAGTATGGATGCGAATAAAAGCCACACGTCATTTGGCACGGTATTCCGCTTATTTAGCCGCCGCATGGTTGTGGTCGGCATGATAGCTTGTGGCCTGTTTTTCATGGGGCAGTTTGCGCTATTCACCTATGTGCGCCCGTTCCTGGAGACCGTGACGCTGGTTGATTCCTCAGGCTTGTCGTTGATTTTGCTGATTATCGGAGTAGCCGGTTTTATCGGCACGCTGGTTGTTTCGACATTCCTCAACAGGAAATTCTACCCCACGCTGATGGCTATACCTGGACTGATGGCCGTCATTGCCATCAGCCTGATGCTTACCGGGCATCACGTCTGGATGGTCTCGCTGCTGTTAGGCCTCTGGGGCATGCTGGCAACCGCCGCGCCAACCGGGTGGTGGACATGGATTGCGCGTACGTTGCCCGACAACGCGGAAGCCGGAGGCGGGCTAATGGTCGCGGTGATTCAGCTTTCAATCGCCCTTGGATCGACGGCAGGAGGCATCGTGTTTGACCACCTCGGCTGGCAGAGTACGTTTGCCATGAGTAGCGTGCTGCTCCTATGCGCTGGCGTACTGACCTTTGTTACCGCACGCCAGAAGGCCGGTGCGCTTTAGTCCGGCGAGGGCGCGCGTTGCTGAATAAGTTACACAAGGCGATGAGCGCCCACTATGGGTTGGGCGCTCTTTTAAACGATTTAGGTGATTTTCTAAAACGGCTACTGCAGATTTTTCTCTTAATTTATGGTATTTCCCCCGGAGGCGAGAAAGCGCTCTCCACGCCCGGCCGCAAGGATCACGACGACGGGGGCAGGCATGAATCCTCCTCCTGATGGAGACGTACAGAAGCGACTTCTGCCAGCACGGAGAGTGCCAGAGTATGCGCATCCCGGGCTTTGGGGAATATCCCGATGGGTGCCCGGATTTGCGCTGTCTCCTCCCTGGACCATCCTAGCTCGTGGAGCTTTTGCAGACGTAACGTGTGGGTTCGATAGCTGCCCAATGCGCCGAGATAAAAGGGTTTTGCCTCTCGCGCGGCCTGCAACACTGGCAGCTCCCGGTTGAGATCATGGCACAGCAAAATGACCGCCGTATCGGTATCGATCTGAGCGCTGGCTGAGGCCGGAAAAATATCGAAGATATGGCTGTCATAGCCTGTGGCTGCTGCAAGACTCGCGGTTGCCTGCGCCTCAAGAGAACGTCCGTAAATCATCAGCCTGACGCATGGCCTGAACCCCATCTCAAAGCCATTGAGATTCCAGCCCGTTCGGGTTTGCGTGGGCAGGCACACCAGCGATTGAGCTTGCGGATCGTAGCGCAGACCCGCCGGTTTTCTCTGTTCCAGGCGGTTCAGCACGGCGAGCAGAGGCTGTGTCGAGCGTAGTTTATGGAGCGTCAGCGTGATCCCACCGCCGCAGGGCAGAACGATGTCAAACCACGGCGAACCTTCGCCATAGCGAATTTCGCGATCGCAGCCTGAGCCCATCACCTCCAGCGCTTCAAAAGCGGCAGCGGCCTCCACGCAGCCGCCAGAGACAAAACCGCAGTAACGACCATCTTCGCGCACCACCATCTGTGCTCCGAGCGGGCGCGCCGCGCCGCCGCGTATCTCCACCAGCGTCACCAGCACCGCTCCTTTACCGGACATTAGCGCCTCTACGGCGAAGCGCAGAATGGTCCGGTGGTCATCGGTGAGAAACGCCTGCTCTGGCTTATGCCAGTGCTCGTCTTTGTCAAAAAGCGAGTATGACATTGTTCCTCCTTAAACCACATCCGGCAGTTTATCGAGCAGCTTATCCAGAGTGATGGGATAATCCCGTACCCGAATACCGGTGGCGTTATACACCGCGTTGGCGATAGCCGCGCTCACGCCGCACAGGCCCAGCTCACCGACACCTTTGGCCTTCATCGGGGAGGAGATGGGGTCGGTATCATCCAGGAAAATCACCTCCTGTTTTGGGATATCCGCATGAACCGGCACCTCATACCCCGCCATATCGTGATTAACGAAGTAGCCCAAACGGTCATCTACCGCCAGCTCCTCCATCAGTGCCGCGCCCATGCCCATAGTCATCGCGCCAATGACCTGGCTGCGTGCAGTTTTCGGATTCAGAATGCGCCCCGCTGCGCACACGGCGAGCATACGCCGGACCCGAACTTCTCCCGTCGCGCTATGCACGCCGACCTCCACAAAATGCCCGGCAAAGGTCGATTGCTGGTACTCCTTGCTGAGAGTGCCGAACTCAATGCTCTCTTCCGCTGTCAGTCTGCCGCCTGCGGTGGCCTCATGTAGCGTGGCGCTTCGGGTACCGTTGGTAATCTTGCCGTCGGCAAACTGCGACTGCTCAGGATCAAACCCGACCGCCGAGGCAATCATTTCGCGAAGTTTCACACAGGCGGCGTAAACGCCGGAGGTGGAGGTATTCGCGCCCCATTGTCCACCAGAACCCGCAGAAACCGGGAAACTGGAATCGCCGAGGTGAACCGCAACCTGCTCCAGCGGTACGCCAAGCATTTCCGCTGCCGTCTGGGCCAGAATGGTGTAGCTGCCGGTGCCAATGTCGGTCATGTCCGTTTCTACGGTAACGGTGCCATTTTGTTCGAGGTGAACCCGAGCACCCGATTTTTCCAGCAGATTATTGCGAAAGCCCGCCGCAACACCGTGGCCGACTAGCCACTCCCCGTCGCGCACCTGTCCGGGTGTGGCGTTGCGCTGCTTCCAGCCAAATTTATCCGCTCCGGTGCGCAAGCACTCGATAAGCTGACGGCGAGAGAAGCGGCGCGTCGGGTCGGCGGGGTCAACCTGAGTGTCATTCAGGATGCGAAACTCGACGGGATCGATGCCCGCTTTTTCCGCCAGTTCGTCGATCGCGATTTCGAGCGCCATCAGACCGGGGGCTTCGCCGGGCGCACGCATGGCGTTCCCTTCCGGCAAATCAAGCGCGGCGAGCCGCAGGCCGGTATGACGGTTTGCCCCTGCGTAGAGTAATTCGCTTTGCTGTACCGCCGTTTCCGGCGTGCCGCCGGGCAGGTTTCCGGACCAGCTTTCATGTGAGATAGCGGTGATTTTCCCGCTCTGGTCGGCACCGATACGCAGGTGCTGAAGGGTGGCGGGGCGGTGCGTGGTGTTATTGGGAATAGTGGGGCGGGGGAGCATCACTTTAACCGGACGTTTCACCGCACGGGCGGCGAGGGCCGCCAGCAGCGCATCGCTTCTCAGGAATAGCTTGCCGCCAAACCCTCCGCCGATATACGGGGAGATAATACGCACATTCTCCACGGGCACTTTCAGCGTTTTTGCCAGATCGGTGCGGCACCAGTCAATCATCTGATTTGAGGTCCAGAGGGTAAGCTTATTTCCATCCCAGACGGCCATCGAGGCATGCGGCTCCATCGCCATATGGCTCTGGTCCGGGGTCGTGTATGTAGCATCAATTTTCACCGCAGCGGAGGTGAAAGCCCCGTCAAAGTCACCAACGTTTTTATCGGGCGTGTCTTCCGGCGGCTGACTGACGGCCTGTTTCTCGTCCGCCAGGGAGTAAGCTCCTTTATTACGGCGATAGTGCGCCTGCACCAGCGAGGCCGCCGCTCGCGCCTGTTCGAAGGTCTCGGCCACTACCAGCGCAATGGCCTGATGATAGTGCTCAATAGTGGGGCCGCCTAACAGCCTGGCGGTGTTTTTGTCGCCTTTGCCGAGTGCCCCAGCGTTACTGGCGGTAATGACAGCCAGTACGCCCGGCGCTTTTTGCGCGGCGTCCGTATCAAGGGCGGTGAGGCGCCCTTTGGCAATGGCGGAACCGACGATATAGCCATAGGCGGCGTTGGGGGCTTCTTCATGCCATTCGTAGGCGTAGCGTGCCGTGCCGGTAGTTTTCAGCGGTCCGTCGATGCGGTCATGGGGACGACCGACAACCTTCAGCTGATCGATCGGGTTTTCCCCTGCGGGTTTATCAAATTTCATGCCTGTGCCCTCGCTTCAGCCAGTACGGAGGCAAGCGTTCGCTTCGCCAACAGGAGTTTAAAGGTATTTTCAGCGGTGGGATGGGCGCTGGCGAACAGCGCGTCATACACGGCCTGCGCCCCCTGGGATAGCTGAGCATCCGCAGCCTCAATGCGCCAGGGCTTATGTGCTACTCCGCCCAGCGCGACGCGCCCGCTGCCGTCAGGCTGAATAATCGCCGCGACCGATACCAGGGCAAAGGCGTAGGAGGCGCGATCGCGCACCTTGCGGTAGATATGTTTTCCGCCGAGCGGCGGAGGTAACGTCACCGCAACGATAAGCTCACCGGGAAGCAGGGCGGTTTCAATGTGCGGCGTTTTCCCCGGTGGGTGATAAAAATCAGCCAGTGTGATACTGCGAGTTTTTCCCTCCGGCGTGATGGTTTCCACCACCGCATCCAGCAACCGCATTGCGACCGCCATATCGCTCGGATGGGTGGCAATGCAGGCTTCGCTTACGCCTACCACCGCGTGCTGACGGCTAAAGCCTTCAAGTGCCGCGCAGCCGCTCCCGGGCAGGCGCTTATTGCAGGGCTGATTGGTGTCGTAAAAATAGGGGCAGCGCGTGCGCTGGAGCAGATTACCTGCGGTGGTTGCCTGATTACGTAACTGACCAGACGCGCCAGCGAGCAGAGCGCGGGAGAGTACCGCGTAATCACGACGCACGCGCTCGTGAGCCGCCAGGTCGGTGTTCCGTACCAGTGCGCCGATGCGCAGCCCACCCGCGTCGGTCACTTCAATCTTATCGAGCCCGAGCCCGTTCACATCGATAAGGTGGGTTGGCGTTTCAATTTCCAGCTTCATCAGGTCCAGCAGATTGGTCCCGCCAGCGATAAATTTTGCGCCGGGTACGCGCTGAGCGCTAAGTGCCGCCTCGGCAGGGGTGTTCACACGTTCATAGGTAAACGCCTTCATGATTTTATCTCCCCCGCAGCATCTTCAATGGCGGCAAGGATGTTAGCGTATGCACCACAGCGACAGATGTTGCCGCTCATACGTTCACGGATCTCATCGGCAGTTCTTTCTGGAGGGGAAACCAAATCGACCGTGACGTGACTGGGAATGCCGTCCTGAATCTCTTTTAGCACCGCTACTGATGAGCAAATTTGCCCGGAGGTGCAGTAGCCGCACTGGAAGCCATCATGCTTGATAAAGGCCGCCTGCATGGGGTGAAGATTCTCTGGTGAACCCAGGCCTTCAATGGTGGTGATCTCGGCCCCCTGATGCATGACTGCCAGCGTCAGGCAGGCATTAAGCCTGCGACCATTGACCAGCACGGTACAGGCTCCGCACTGTCCGTGATCGCAACCTTTCTTGGTACCGATCAGATGCAGATTTTCACGCAAAGCGTCCAGTAGCGTGGTTCGGGTATCCACCTCAAGCTGCTCGGTTTTGCCGTTCACCATAAGTGTCAGGGGCATTATCTCTGGCGCGGGTGTAGCTGCCGGAACGCTTGCCGCAAGCGTAGAATGAGGATAAACCACGGCGGTCGCCGCCGTTGCGGCGCTCACTTTAATCAGATCGCGGCGGGTCAAACTAAAATCGTGCGGCTCGTGCTTCCCAACCCGATTATCTTCGGGGTATTCGCCTTGGTTGCTCATACCAGGCCTCCGGTATTCTAAAGGGGAAAATAAGAGTGCGTTGCGAGAGTGTTGATGCTTTTTTAAACGTTAAGCATAGTCGGTGAGAGCAGGAGGATTATTCTTAAAACGCGAATGCAGCTATGAGCCCGGCTAATTAATTCATATTCGCCGATGACGGGAGCTAGTTTATTGCTTTAGTTGTGCGATGCAAAAACCGATAAGGAAACCTGTGATTGTCAGCTCTGCATCACCCTGCAAATCGTTGTCACTTCTAACATAAAAATATGGAGAAATGATGGTGCTTATATTAATTGGCGATTAGTCACCATTGCATTATACAAAACAATACAGTTCTTTACATTTATCTTGTTTTATGAATACTCCTGAAGAGGTGTACAACATAATGAAACAAACAGGGTAAATATGAATATATTTGAACAAACTCCACCGAACCGCAGACGTTATGGTCTTGCTGCATTCATTGGGCTGATTGCTGGCGTTGTTTCCGCATTTGTGAAGTGGGGGGCAGAAGTTCCATTGCCGCCACGTAGCCCGGTGGATATGTTTAATGCAGCGTGTGGCCCGGAATCATTAATCAGGGCTGCTGGGCAAATTGATTGCTCCCGTAATTTTCTCAATCCTCCGTATATTTTTCTTCGAGACTGGCTGGGGCTGACAGATCCCAATGCGGCTGTTTATACCTTTGCCGGGCATGTCTTTAACTGGGTTGGTGTTACGCACATTATCTTTTCGATAGTGTTTGCTGTCGGTTATTGTGTGGTCGCTGAAGTATTTCCAAAAATTAAACTCTGGCAGGGCTTACTGGCAGGTGCTTTAGCCCAACTTTTTGTTCATATGATTTCATTCCCTCTCATGGGACTGACGCCACCTCTGTTTGATCTCCCGTGGTATGAGAATGTTTCTGAAATTTTTGGACATTTAGTCTGGTTCTGGTCCATTGAAATTATTCGCAGAGATTTACGAAACAGAATTACTCATGAGCCAGACCCTGAGATCCCTTTAGGCTCAAACAGATAATGCATTGAATGATAAAAATGGCGCAAATACAGCGCCATTTTTATAGGTTAAAAACATTGTTTTTAACTTTCTGATGCAGATAGCCAGTGAGTACATCGCGCTACTTCAGGATGCTGTAGATCCGGAGAACACTGTAGAGGAAGAGGCATTGTTGCTGGCAGATGGAAGAAGTCTCGGGTTTTGTTATCCCTGAAAAACGAAGCCCCGCGATTATAGCTGGCGGGGCAGTGCAATTAATTATTGCATATTTATAACGGTGTCAGCCCGTATTTAGCTCTTGCACGATTGCAAGCCTCATTGACGACTCCGTTCTCACCAGACATGGCGAATTCTCTGCACGTGGACGATCGATTTTTATATATCGTGCAGCAGGCATTTTTGCCCGGTGTTCCTGCAAGGGCAATACATCGGGGGTTTTTCTGATTGGTACCGCTCATGCATCGGTGAAAAGGGGATATTTGTTCAGTGAGCCTGGCGGGAATGGTACCGCCAGCATCGTCGGCTTCGGCCCAGTAAAAAGAGACGCGGAAAAATGCACAACAGGCACCACACGTCATGCATGGATTCAGATTGCTCATAATTCACCAGTACAGCTATAAATCGTAAAGAGAACAGCGGTACCTCGTATGTAAGAACGTACCGCGGTTGGCTGGGGAACTTTCGATAGTGTGAGTATTGAATGATTTCCAGCCGTTACCGATTTTACGTACTAATTCGTGAAGAAACCACTCGTTAGCAGGCTGCCTGGCACCTTTCCGTGTCTCCTGAACACTATGGTGTACATATGAGAAAGCCCATCATTACAGGTGACATTGACGATCGCTTCCACATCATTTAAACGATTATTTGAGTCTCTGAGGTGGAATTCTTCCCTCGTCCGATGGATAAGTCTTAGTCCGCCGAAGGGGGCTTAGCCGGACAGGAATCGCTAATCTTAATGAATTTGTCGTTATAGACCAGATAATGATTCCCCGGTTGACGTAACGCAGGCTGATGAACCACGTCCCCTGGACGTAGGTACCAGGCGTCGCCTTCCTCTTCGGTCGAATCACATCCTGGTTTAATCAGTAGCTTAAACCACGTGTTGCCGGTGTTACTTACCGTTCCTGTCACCTGGTCGAAGGACCATTTAAACTGAACCTGACGTGGTCGTACTACCAGAATGGTATCCATCACCACCACCGGCTCTGTGCTGACCTCGCCGCCGGTTGGGCTACGTCTTGTCTGGTTGCGAGTGGGGACCTCGCGGAATGAGACCCGGTAGTAGCGCTCGCGTTTATCCTGGGGGCCATGATAGTAAAATTTAAAATACTCACTCTCACCAGCCTGCAACGCCAGCTGGCGGGGAGCGAAAAGCAGTTCACCATCCACCGGTCGAGTGCGCAATTCACTGCTGCCTGGGCTATCGATGGCACTGATGGCAATACGGTATATCCGTGCGCTTTTGTTGTTATTCACTACACGTTTGCTGACAAAGTCAGTCTCGGACGGCAGCGAAAATGTCAGATTGCCGACCGAAATCGCCTGTGTCAAAGGTGCCGCCAGCATACAGACCACTGTCAGCAGCGCCTTAGTTAATGTTACGCCACGTCGCCTGAACATGAATCTCTCCTGAAGCGCTGACTTCGCCAAACCAGCCGTTATCATCTACCGTACGCAGCGAAATGGCGTTATCCATTGGAATTGAAAATTTGACAGTGGTCTTATCCATCTGCCCCACTTCGCCAGAGATATCAGTCCACGGTGTGGTTAGCCACAGCGCATCGGTCATATCCCGCCAGCTATCATCGCACCCGGCATCGTAGGTTTTTGTAGCTCCGTTGCGGGTAATAAAGGAAAGCATCGCCGGGAATGGTACTTTCGCCTTACCGTCATCGGAGCTGAAGACACAATAGGAGCGCCCGCCAATCACCTGCGCGGGTCCGGTCACCTTGATCAGCACTTCGTCGGCAGCTGTTTTACCGCTGGTGGTTACGATATAGCCGAAATCTAGTGCCGGTTCGCCGCTGCCGACATATCCCTCTCGCGACGGTGTCTGAGTATATTCATCGGAGATAATACTGATGCTGAAATCACGGGGTTTGATAATCAGCGTGTTGGAGGTAGAAAATTCATACCAGCCAGACTCCGGTGATGTGGTGTTCTGAAAGCGAAAGTTGAATAGATCTTTGGTGTTGATATCGCTGATCCCCAGGTTCACCATCTGCTTAAAGAAGTTGCTCGAGAAGAAAACATAGATCGAGTCTGCGCTCTTCATCTCGTTGAAGGTGTAGTAATAGGCGGTATTGCTCACCGGTTTCCATGAACTGCCATTCAGACTGAACTGCATATCGTACGCCCCGACGGCCGAGGCTAACGACGAGTTGGCGATCGCCGGGAATATATGGATTGAGGTGTTGCTGAGCCCGTTTGTTTGCAGGGTATAGTTAACCATCTTACAACTTAATCCTGAACGGCTGCCGATGGTTTGCGTCCGGCAGTCGGCGTTCCCTTCGCCCAGAGTCGGTACTCCGTCGCTGTTGATAAATACCTCCGCCAGCGAGTGGGTATTTATCAACCGCAAATTTGCTGCTTTCGTATGGGTGACGTTGCGAACATACCAGTTGCCGGAGGCCTGATCCTTACAGCGCGCGCCGCTGCTGGCGTCATAGTTCACTGAGGTTTGGCAGGCATTGATGGTCATCGTAAAGCTGCTGCCAACGGGCATTTGTTGCAGATACTGGTAAAACGCGTCTGACAACATGCCGTGCATCCACTTCGAGCCGCCGCTGGTCACCGTCGCGCCATAAAATCCACTGGCGTCGGTGGTTTGCGGCAGGATAAGACTGGTGGTCATATTACACCCTGTGTACCAGTTGATGCAGCGCAAGCCAGTTAAAGGAGATGAAACCGGCGAATTTTCCAGCCACATATCAAACTTCCAGTTGGTATAAAGGCCGGTGTTGTAACCGTTATCAATGTAGCCGAGGCTTTGTTGATAGATGGTTCCTGAGCCAGTGTATTTTAAACCGGTCCAGCGGTTGGCACCGGTCAGGCGCGGATCCAGCGCCCCGCCAGGAGTGACGAAAAAGTTGTCGTCTGAGTTGTTTTCGACAAACACAAACTCGCGTGCCGGTGCATCCGCCCAGGTTGTTTTGCTCACTGCCGCTCTGAGCGCGGTTGCTGGCCAGAATAGCGCAAAGATTATCATTGCTATCAGTAGGTTAACTCTCATTCTCTTCTCCTGTCTGCGTCACCGCCGCCCACGATGAGAGGCCGCTGCAGACCACATCACCGACCCAGACGGCACCGCGCGCCTGGTTGAGTTCCAGTGCCACTTCGCAGGTTTTATTGCCACTGTAGCGAAAATCGATAGTGGGGTATTTCTTATCCACGTCCATGACAAACTCGCCGTTTTCATCGGTTCGGGTTCGGCCGATATGGTTGTTAATCCGTGCGTTAGCCAGCACTGTGCCGTCTTCTGCACGGATACGACCGGAGACGGTAACCATCTGCTTCACCTCTGGCTCAATGACGGCGACATTGCCTGGATAGAGGGTCAGATGGCTTTTGCGGCCGCTGACGATATCGTAGCTGTCGAGTGAGTTTTTGCTGTTCTGCAACTCCACCTCATATCTCCCATACGGAGAGAGCGGGAGGTAGTTGCGCTTGCCGTTAAGCGGGAAAATCCGTCCGTTGATTTTGGCGCTGATCTGACCGTCGTCCTCCAGCCCGGTATTGAATATCACCCCGGCGTTGCCATCAGTCCGCCCGCTGGCAGCAATGTTTTTACCCTGCCAGCCAACGCTGCCATTGGCAGTTAAGTTGGTATTGACGTAGCCGTCCGCCGCGCTATTGACGTTCAGCGTTCCGCTGGCGTAACGAGCGTCGAACTGTGCATACGCCCCACCACTGAGAGTTTTGTCATCACCGGTATCGCCGGAGATGGCTCGTGACAGATTGGCACCAAAAGTGCGAATGGTTCCTTCATCAAACTGTTTGCGTGCTGACAGGTTTGCCATGGTGTAGCCGTTTTGATGGGTCATCCCTGCGCTAAACCAGTTGCCCAGTGGTAGCGAGAGATCGAGAGCGATATATTTCCCTGTATTGGCGCTGCTGTCGCCGTTGTTATAGCGCTGAATACCGGCCCGCAGGCCAAGCGAACCAAAGGTACCGCTGTAGACATTTTGATAGTAATCTGCCGTGTAATAATGGCTGTTGTAACGGCGGTCATCATTGTAGCTGATGCTGAATGTGCCCAGCTTCGACCACAGTGAGTTCAGGTTGAGTGTGCCGCCGATTGCACGGTTGTCGGCATCGCTACGTCGCAATTGATTGCCAATGCGGGTTTTTTCCTGATTAACCCACAGTGAACTAAAGCCTCCCGGTAGTGTGGCGCTGATGTTGCCGATATTGCTCCATGAGCTGTCACTGGCCAGCATGTTTTGCAGGTTAACGTTGATTGCTCCCCCAAGCGGCAGCGTCAGACGGGTTTCACCCACTGCCTGATTATCGTACCCATATCCCGTTGCCGCCCAACTAAGCGTACTCAGTGAGCCGGAGGTCGAGGCTCCTGCTAGCCAACTCTCTTTAGCTGGTCGCGTCTTTTTCCCGTTTTCCGACCAGCGATCCATATGAAAGCTGCCGCCCCATATCTGCCACGCCAGCGGCGCACCGACACCGCGCCCCCGGCTAAACAGCTTATTGACCCGCTGGGTGCGTTTGCTGATCACGCGACCGTTAACGATGACCTCAACTTCCACATCGTAAATACCGTACGGTAGACCTCGGGTATCCACTTCATGATTGCCCATGGTGAAGTTCTGAACACTCAGTAACCGCCCATCACGGGTGAGATGTACTTCGCCCGCTGCAGGTAAAAAGGCGATCACTGGCGTGGCCGACTGGCTGCTGTCGAAGATGGTGGAGCTGGCCTGGTTTCCCCAGGAAAGGCCGTAAATCTTCCCTGCTGAAATGGCGGTCATCGGCCCTAAGGACTGCAAGTTCCAGGTGTCGAGCATTCCACCGGCAAATCGGTGACCAGCAAAATCGCGTTCATACATCGCTTTATATAATTCACTGTCCTGTTGACCGCTACCGATCCCATACAGCGAGCCGTCGAGTACCACATGATGTTCGCGCAGTGCTGTCACGTTATTTAGCGACAGATAGCTGGATGTATTGTTCCCGCCGTTACGCAACTGGTTGTTATAGATGCCGAAGTTATAGCTCAGGTTACTGCTGAGGGTGTTAACACTGGATTGCCCGATGTCTTCGCTACGTGAGCGTAGTACGGTGCCCAGTGCTTCGCGCTTGACCACCAGCTGCAGCAGCAGTTGGCGCAAGCTGAGATCCAACTGCGCGTTGTCAGTCAGGGGGATGGTAAGGGCCTCATTGAACGGGGTGTTCGCCAGATCCATCAGCTGCTGTCGAGTTTGTTCGCTGACACTGGCGTTATCTTCACTCTCTTCCAGCTGTATTTTCCGGATGCGTAACTGTCCATCATCCAACCAGATAAAAGCGCTGCCGATTCGCTGATCGTCCTGGCGACCCTGGCTACCGGCAAGATGAATATAGAGCGGGACGCTCATGCCGTCCTGAAGCGCCTGACTGAAGGCCTGCGGAATAATCACCCCACCTATTTGCTGCGCGCTTATGTCAGCAGCGCTGGCATCGGGTTGAACGAACAAAAAGACCATGCCGAAGGCAAACTGGGCTTTCAGTCCTGGGGAGAACCGTCGTAAAGGCATTGTCGTTATCCATCTGCACAGCTATCTATTTCACGGGAATGAACTTATCACCCTGCCAAAGTGCAACCCGTCCTTTGTTATCCGCCGTGTCCACGCGGGTAAAACGACGCGACTTGCCCGGCATCAGGTAGTAGTTCTCTTTACACTCCTTACCATTGGCGGCTTTCAGGCAGGGGCCGTAGGCGAGGATCCGCAGCGTCGCATTTCCTGTATTTGTCAGGGAGCCGTTGGCGTACTGAAAGCGGTAGTTCGCCTGGCGGGGGGCGACGACCAGAATGGTGCCGATGCGGGCGGAAGCAGTGGCTACAGCGCTGCGGTTGGCATTATCGCGCTGCGCATCACTGAGGGCCTGATCAAACCAGACAATGCGGTAGTAGCGCTCTTTTTCATCTACTGGTCCCTTATAGAAGAAGCGGATCACTTCGCTGGCTTGGGCGGGTAGCAGCAAGCTGGCGGGAGTGAGTAGCAACTCATCCGGCTTGTCCATTGCGATAACCTGCCCGTCGTCAAGCGGTGAAGAGAGCCGTTCGAGACGGATATTGATGAGGCGACCACTGTCGGTACTGTTTTTGATTGTTTTGCTCAGCGTGCTGCTGTCACTGTTCATAAACGATGATATATCGCCGACATCCAGCGCCTGGGCCGGAGATATTCCGGCAAACAGCAGAGCGAGAGGCAGAAGGTGCTTTTTCATAACAATTCCGTCCAGGAATAAAGCAGGGGGTTACCCCTGCTGGTACATCAAAGAGATCAACTGGTCCAGGTCGCGTCGAACTGTACGCTAACGTCGCCGCTCCAGATGCCTTCCGGTAGAGTGCTGTAATCGGTTACTGCGGTGGTACCATTGGTGGTACCGCTGATGATGGAGAAGGTGAAACCATCCTGTGCGGTGGTACGATTGCTGGCATTGTAATCGTTAGCCAGCGGGCTAAGGTTGCCGCCCAGTACGCCGTTGGCGGTATCGATCATCACGGTATCGCCAGTTTTTTCGACTGCCGCGCCGTTATAATCCACGCCCACATTCAGTGTGGAACCTGAGGTATCCAACTGGGTTAAGGTGTTGGTGATAAGACGTGAGGTCAGTTTAAAGGCGGTAGCCGTTGAGTCACCCTCAATAGCCACGTCAAATAGACCTTTCTGTGAGTTAAAGCCTTTAATGCCTTCGGCATACTGGAACGCCAGGCTACCGAGTGGCGTCACAACCAGTTTACTGGTGGTGTCTTTTTTGGCTGTTGCCGACCAGGTCGCTACAGCCTGAGCTGTTACGTCAGCAGCCTGCGCCACACCCATGCCGGTAAACACCGTTACCAGAGCTATTGCCAGAACCTTTTTTTTCATTGCTTTTCTTCCCGAGTTAAATTGAGGACATGATGTCCCTGTGAGTCATTTTTTAAAACTAACTTGCCTGGAGTTTACGGAACCAACTTATATATTTTTGAGTACAGCTTGGCCTCAGCATTACGCCGATGGGTATACACTGTCTTCACACTACAATTTTCAATTCTGGCAATCGATTTAGGCAGCATTCCCTGGGCCGTCATGCGGATAATTTCCATTTCCCGGTCAGTGATTTTATCTTTCTTAATATCTTTTTTGAGAAACCTGCCATTAATCACATAGGCCAATTCGTTTCTAATATCACGACTCAGCCCAGCGTATACCACGCCCCTAATATTGCTGTTGTAATACCAATAATTTGCTAAGGCTTCTGACTTTCTGGCCGCAATCAATACGACCTGTTTCCCCTTTACCGCGGATAACCATTCGTTATCACGGTTTATAAACTCAGTTAAAGAATCCGTATTGAGATTGATAAACACGAAATCTTTTCTAATTTTCTCCAGCGATAGATAAATTAATCTGTCGATATCCACAATCAGTTCAGAGAGTCCTTTATAGAAGTAGGCGTCATGGGGAGACCAGATGTATTTATCAGAACGGTTTTGATATTCCATATGGTTTTTAACCTCATAGTCCCTGCTGTAATCATTTTGCCATGTCACTACTTTCCAAACCTGTAATTTTTACAGGTACATTCAGTGTTGTTAGTAAATCGGAAGTAAATAAGATACGTAGCACATATCAATATAGGTTAAACGAGATTAAGTTTTAATTATTTTCGATTGGGCTTAAATTTATGTTTTTTTCCTGATGAGTGTCAATATGTGAACAGAAAAGGAATTCCATGGTTAAGTCAATATTTACTAAAAATGAAAATATTGCTTTTTTGATAAGAAGAAAAAGACATTCAGTTTCATAAGGTTATTGGCAATATAACGTTCAATTCTTACTTGCATTTTATATTAGCCAGGAACTTTGCCCTGAGGTGTTAGGAATAGTCTTAATGCGTTTTGTGCTCGACTAGTAAAAAAACAATTTTTAATGATAATAAATAGAACATAAAACTATTATTGGCCATCATTAAAGAAGATTTGACAATCAATAAGGTGTTTTAATGGATTAACATGCCGCACAAAATGGTTATGGGTGTTTACTCCAATAAGTGGTGATAAATTGAATAGGTGTGACTACGTCATCTGTTCGGTAAGCCCCCCAAGAGCCAAATTAAGTGAAGTTAAACGAAGGCTGCCAGCTGTCACAGGAACGATGGCCTCTTTGACAGGGCACTGCGTGCAGTCATCTGTGCGCGTTACTCTAACTGGCACTCGAACGTCGGCGATGGGGTTACCGGTGGATCAGGCTGTTCCTGTGGCGTAAACGTTTTTATGTTAGTACCAACAGATTTACCACATTTATCTTCTTAACAGTTTGAGTGTAAATGCAGGCTGCTCCGCAAAGGGAGGGGGCGGAGTGGCTTGTTCAGTCTAAAAGAGAGTTGATACCAGCATACAGGGGCGAAGTTGGTCAACAAGTCAACATTAAGATAATGGAATATTCGGAGAGAAACGTCAGGCAGTTGACCTCAAATGAACAGGAAGAATATATCCCCAGGAAATTAATGTTGGTGTTATAAACACACCAACATTAATCCGGTCTGATTATTAATCAGACAAATATCGTTAATTCGGCGAATTATGAATCAACGCTTTTTCTTACGCCCCTGAACGGCCTTAAAACGTGGATTAGATTTACAAATCACATACAGCCGTCCTTTTCGCTTCACAATCTGACAGTCTGGATGGCGTTCTTTTGCGGTACGCAGAGAGTTAAGGACTTTCATCACGCCCCCTTTTTCGTGCTAACAAAACGACCAAAACGTTGGGTGAATCGTGTAACATTTCCTTCTGATGCCACTGTTCTCAGCTTCCCTGTATAGAACGGGTGCGATTTCGAAGAGACATCAATTGTCACGTACGGATACGTTACGCCATCCAGCTCAATCTCACGGTCTGTTTTGATAGTCGAGCCGATTTTAAAGTACTCATCAACACTGGTGTCATGGAACACCACAGTACGATACTCAGGATGGATATTGGGTTTCATCATTTTTACCTGTTATGTTATAACATAACCGTAAAGATACATGCTCATCCGGATCATTTCAACACCCAATCCCTGTGACCATTTGTGGTATGTGGAATTTCGGCAACGGGGAAGTCTGGCATTGTTAGCAGCCATTGGCGACGCTCCCATAAACGCCTGGATGAGTGATTGATGATGGTTTCGCTGAGAGTATGAATTTTTCGAGAATGGAGGCTATCTCCACTTTACTGGCCGATGATTTATCGCAGTTTGATTGATTACCTGACAGCGTGTATTCCTCTCCCACGGATATAATAATTACTTAAAAAAAAGGGAGAGGATGCATATTTTAAATATCACTGAAGTGAACAGTTTATTGCCGTTATTAATAGAAATGGAGAAATAAATAGGCGTATTCTACAATTGCGACAAAAACAACGATATTAATCAGTTTATGACTGATTTGCTGTACTTTATTCTCTTTCATTGGTACTTCCTCGCTTTAAAAAAGAGTGCACTTCGTAAGTGCCCTTATATAAATAACGAGTTTGGTCAACCAATTTTTTGACATGTATCACAAATTTGAATAGATGTATTACATCGGCTATCTTTTATTGCCCCAACGTCATTGATATATGTCGCCTGAAGTCAGTCCGGGAATGAGTCTGATCTCAAAACTGGCCCAGCCCTGGCGTTGATTGGCGCTGAGGAGCATACCTCATCTCATCATAATGTCGTATCTCCTGGGGTGTTATACAAGATATCGTTGTTGGTAACCTGGGAAAGGAATTGAGTTCTATTAAACCGTCAAGTATGCCGGATACATACTGGATTACACAGCAGGCACGCCTTATGAGAGAACGTGCCGCAGTGACGGGTTAATTATCTGAAAGAATTTGCGAGGCTGTATCGGTTACTCATTGGTTTGATAGTTTTACTCTCGGGAGAGTAATAGATATTTAATCCATTAACGGAAACCAGCCAGTTCCTTTCGATGCCTGAATTTGATCCCATAGTTTATCCGGAATGGTTAATTCAGGAACAAGTTGTGTTATCGTTCATGAGAAGCATAACGTAAAGGGAAAAGCTCGATTAGACGGCAGGATTTGTCAGGGGTTATGAACAAAATTCATAAATCTGTTTGAGGGTTGAGATTAGTCGTGCAAGTTCGATATCCCCGGAATTTACAGTCCGATGAAGAAAAATGAATATCCATAAAAAATACATTGGTTTATCCTGGCGTATATACCTACTTCGACGTATTTCCAATCGTGGTAAATTAAAAGCAGGTCATTATTATTCACTCTGAATAATGAATTATTCACTATCCGCAGAGTAAGAAAGATAACTTAGGTATCTATTTAATGGTTTGCACAAAAAGCTAAATTCTCACCCATAAATAAAAATATAATCCCGCGCCCAACCACCTGATGAGTGGCTACAGGCACTGGATATATTAGGTGGCGGTGTACTTTCTTACATAAAGGTATTTCCTTTTCTGCGGAAAAGGAAACCGGGAAATCCCGGTTTTTCTGACAAGCAGACGCCATTATTTGTGTCTGCCTATGTTCGTTAATTCGTTCATCAGGAAATTATCTCAATGTCACGTTATAAAACAGGTCATAAACAACCACGATTTCGTTATTCAGTTCTGGCCCGCTGCGTGGCGTGGGCAAATATCTCTGTTCAGGTTCTTTTCCCACTCGCTGTCACCTTTACCCCAGTAATGGCAGCACGCGCGCAGCATGCGGTTCAGCCACGGTTGAGCATGGAAAATACCACGGTAGCTGCTGATAATAATGTGGAGAAAAATGTCGCGTCGTTTGCCGCAAATGCCGGGACATTTTTAAGCAGTCAGCCAGATAGCGATGCGACACGTAACTTTATTACCGGAATGGCCACCGCTAAAGCTAACCAGGAAATACAGGAGTGGCTCGGGAAATATGGTACAGCGCGCGTCAAACTGAATGTCGATAAAGATTTCTCGCTGAAGGATTCTTCGCTGGAAATGCTTTATCCGATTTATGACACGCCGACAAATATGTTGTTCACTCAGGGGGCAATACATCGTACCGACGATCGTACTCAGTCAAATATTGGTTTTGGCTGGCGTCATTTTTCAGGAAATGACTGGATGGCGGGGGTGAATACTTTTATCGATCATGATTTATCCCGTAGTCATACCCGCATTGGTGTTGGTGCGGAATACTGGCGTGATTATTTGAAACTGAGCGCCAATGGTTATATCCGGGCTTCTGGCTGGAAAAAATCGCCGGATGTTGAGGATTATCAGGAACGCCCGGCGAATGGCTGGGATATTCGTGCTGAGGGCTATTTACCTGCCTGGCCGCAGCTTGGCGCAAGCCTGATGTATGAGCAGTATTATGGCGATGAAGTCGGGCTGTTTGGTAAAGATAAACGCCAGAAAGACCCGCATGCTATTTCTGCCGAGGTAACCTATACACCAGTGCCTCTTCTGACACTGAGCGCCGGGCATAAGCAGGGCAAGAGTGGTGAGAATGACACTCGCTTTGGCCTGGAAGTTAACTACCGAATTGGCGAACCTCTGCAAAAACAACTCGATACAGACAGCATTCGCGAGCGTCGAATGCTGGCAGGCAGCCGCTATGACCTGGTTGAGCGTAATAACAACATCGTTCTTGAGTACCGCAAATCTGAAGTGATCCGTATTGCTCTGCCTGAGCGTATTGAAGGCAAGGGCGGTCAGACGGTTTCCCTGGGGCTTGTGGTCAGCAAAGCAACTCACGGACTGAAAAATGTGCAGTGGGAAGCGCCGTCATTACTGGCTGAAGGTGGCAAAATTACCGGTCAGGGTAGTCAGTGGCAAGTAACGCTCCCGGCTTACCGTCCAGGCAAAGACAATTATTATGCGATTTCAGCAGTTGCCTACGATAACAAAGGCAATGCCTCGAAACGTGTGCAGACAGAAGTGGTTATTAGCGGAGCTGGTATGAGCGCCGATCGTACGGCGTTAACGCTTGACGGTCAGAGCAGTATTCAAATGCTTGCTAACGGTAATGAGCAAAAGCCGCTGGTGCTGTCTCTGCGCGACGCCGAGGGCCAGCCAGTCACGGGCATGAAAGATCAGATCAAGACTGAACTAACCTTCAAACCGGCTGGAAATATTGTGACTCGTACCCTGAAGGCCGCTAAATCACAGGCAAAACCCACACTGGGTGAGTTCACCGAAACTGAAGCAGGGGTGTATCAGTCTGTCTTTACTACCGGAACGCAGTCAGGTGAGGTAACGATTACTGTTAGCGTTGATGACATGAGCAAAACTGTCACTGCAGAACTGCGGGCCACGATGATGGATGTGGCAAACTCCACCCTGAGCGCTAACGAGCCGTCAGGTGATGTGGTTGCTGATGGTCAGCAAGCCTACACGCTGACACTGACAGCGGTGGACTCCGAGGGTAATCCGGTGACGGGAGAAGCCAGCCGCCTGCGACTTGTTCCGCAAGACACTAATGGTGTAACCGTTGGTGCCATTTCGGAAATAAAACCAGGGGTTTACAGCGCCACGGTTTCTTCGACCCGTGCCGGAAACGTTGTTGTGCGTGCCTTCAGCGAGCAGTATCAGCTGGGCACGTTACAACAAACGCTGAAGTTTGTTGCCGGGCCGCTTGATGCAGCACATTCGTCCATCACCCTGAATCCTGATAAACCGGTGGTTGGCGGTACAGTTACGGCAATCTGGACGGCAAAAGATGCTAATGACAACCCTGTAACTGGCCTCAATCCGGATGCACCGTCATTATCGGGCGCAGCAGCTGCTGGTTCTACGGCATCTGGCTGGACAAATAATGGTGATGGGACGTGGACTGCGCAAATTACTCTCGGCTCTACGGCGGGTGAATTAGAGGTTATGCCGAAGCTCAATGGGCAGGACGCGGCAGCGAATGCGGCTAAAGTGACCGTGGTGGCTGATGCGTTATCTTCAGGCCAGTCGACAGTGTCTGTAGCCGCAGATCGCGTAAAAGCAGGCGAAAGCACAACCGTGACGCTTATTGCAAAAGATGCGCATGGCAACGCTATTAGTGGTCTTTCGTTGTCGGCAAGTTTGACGGGGACCGCCTCTGAAGGGGCGACCGTTTCCAGTTGGACCGAAAAAGGTGACGGTTCCTATGTTGCTACGTTAACTACAGGCGGAAAGACGGGCGAGCTTCGTGTCATGCCGCTCTTCAACGGCCAGCCAGCAGCCACCGAAGCCGCGCAGCTGACTGTTATTGCCGGGGAGATGTCATCAGCGAACTCTACGCTTGTTGCGGACAATAAGGCTCCGGTCGTCAAAACGACGACGGAACTCACCTTCACCGTGAAGGATGCGTACGGGAACCCGGTCACCGGGCTGAAGCCAGATGCACCCGTGTTTAGCGGTGCCGCCAGCACGGGATCAGAGCGACCTTCAGCTGGAAGCTGGACAGAGCAAAGTAATGGGGTCTACGTGGCGACCTTAACGCTGGGATCGGCTGCAGGTCAGTTGTCTGTCATGCCACGCGTGAACGGCCAAAATGCCGTTGCTCAGCCACTGATGCTGAATGTTGCAGGCGACGCTTCCCGGGCAGTGATCAGTGATATGGCGGTGAAGGTGAATAACCAACTGGCAAATGGACAGTCTGCTAACCAGGTAACCCTGACCGTCGTGGACAGCTATGGTAACCCGTTGCAGGGGCAAGAAGTTACGCTGACTTTACCGCAGGGTGTGACTAGCAAGACGGGGAATACAGTAACAACCAATGCGGCAGGTAAAGCGGATATTGAGTTGATATCAACCGTTGCAGGGGAACTTGAAATCGCGGCCGCGGTGAAAAACTCTCAGAAGACGGTCACGGTGAAATTCAACGCAGACGCCAGCACCGGTCAGGCAAACCTGCAGGTTGACACTGCCGCTCAAAAAGTGGCAAACGGCAAAGATGCCTTTACGCTGACGGCGACCGTTGAGGATAAAAACGGTAACCCTGTTCCAGGAACTCTGGTGACCTTTAATCTGCCTCGGGGCGTCAAGCCACTTACAGGTGATAATGTCTGGGTGAAAGCCAACGATGAAGGGAAAGCAGAGTTGCAGGTGGTTTCAGTGACTGCCGGAACGTATGAGATCACGGCTTCAGCAGGAAATAACCAGCCTTCAGACGCGAAGAGCATTACGTTTGTGGCGGATAAGACTACGGCGACCATCTCCAGTATTGAGGTGATTGGCAACCGTGCAGTGGCGGATGGCAAAGCCAAACAGACGTATAAAGTTACGGTGACTGATGCCAATAACAATTTGTTGAAAGATAGCGAAGTGACGCTGACCGCCAGCCCGGCTTCGTTAAACCTGGAACCGAATGGCACAGCGACAACGAATGAGCAAGGGCAGGCTATTTTCACCGCCACCACGACTGTTGCAGCGAAATATACACTTACGGCGCAAGTGAGTCAGGACAACGGTCAGGTATCAACGAAAACGGCTGAATCCAGTTTCGTGGCGGATGATAAAAATGCGGTACTCACCGCAACATCTGATATGGAATCTCTGGTGGCAGATGGGGAATCGACCGCAACGCTGAAGGTTACCCTGATGTCGGCAAACAACCCTGTTGGGGGGAATATGTGGGTTGACATTCAGACGCCGGAAGGGGTGACGGAGAAGGATTATCAGTTCCTGCCGTCGAAAAATGACCATTTCGTGAGCGGAAAAATCACGCGTACATTTAGTACCAGCAAGCCTGGTGTCTATACGTTCACATTTAACGCCCTGACTTATGGCGGGTACGAAATGAAGCCAGTGACGGTGACCATTACCGCGGTGGATGCCAATACGGCAACGGGCGAGGAGGCGATGAAATAATATTAAGAGTATGAAAGTAACATTCTAATAAACAATAATGGCGTTGACATCTTCAACGCCATTATTTATTGAATTGCCTGACAGTAGTCTTGTTATAAATTCATTTAGACATAGCGATAACTAAACCGGACGAACAGGGATAAATATTTCGCAAACAACATCATTGCTATCCTTTTCTACGAAATCTTCATTGTAATAAAATCGCTCAATATCACTGCCGTTCACTCTGGCTAACCCCCTGGCAGGTAATTCCATCAGATAGAGGTTTCGCGCCCATTCAGGGTAGTGCTCCCACTCACCTTCATAGCGGAAAGAGGCATACAGTCCTCGGTTAATTATCCACTCTTTCGGCATCTCTGAATCGGTTTGTTTACATACCGTACCGGCAAAAGTTTCAACTGTCAGCAAATCGACCGATTTTGTTGACGGTTTAAACGTGGAGACGAAATAGATATCCGTCTTAAAATTCTTCATACATCTGGCTAAATGATGAAGTCGCAGTTCGACTTCTTCATCCGGTGATTTATTCGACACTTCAATATCATATTTAAATGAATTGCCAAAAATAGGTGTCTCAGGAAAGTTGACTAATCTACACTCCGTCTTTTGCTGTTGACGTATTAAAAAAGAAGGGAAGATATTTTCGAGATCCCAATAATCACGGTGGCGGTATTCACGGGGAGAGCAGCCGAATAACTTTTTAAATTCGCGGCTGAATGACTGCTGTGAATCAAAATGCAAAGAGAGTGCAATATCAAGCATAGATTTCGCGGTGAGCCGGACAAGAATGGCGGCGCGACAAAGCCTTCGTTTGCGAATGTATTCTCCTAAAGGCACATGCATGAAATTTCGGAACAGAAGCTGGATGTTGCGCCTGCTGTAGCCAGATTTCTGTGCGATATCTTCGATTGAAATAGGGTGCTCAAGATTGCACTCAATCCACTCCAGGAGCTGCTGTAGAATCTTCTGCCTGATCATCACATTCACCGTTAATTCTTTGTCATATCGCACATTTTCGTTATGTCCTGGGCCCTAAGTGTATCAAAAACAGCAAGTCCCAAGGCAAAAGCACTGATAGCGTCTGCTTCATTGCCCCAAAAATAGAGAGGTTTCAGTCCTACATTATTAATGAATTTTTTGCATAAGTGATATCAAAATCCACATACTAATTTGAGGTTACGTTTTAACGTAGACTCATTGTTCATACCTAATGGAGGGACTGACAGTGGAATTTTCCGTATTAAGTAACAATCTGAAAATGCCGATGATGGGATTTGGTGTTTTTCAGGTTACCGATAAAGACGTGTGCAAACAGTCAGTGTTGAATGCTATCCGCACGGGTTATCGACTCATCGACACTGCAGCGGTATACGGTAATGAAGATGCCGTCGGTGAAGCCGTTCGTGAAGCTATATCTGAAGGTTTATGTACCCGAGATGAGTTATTTATAACGTCTAAATTGTGGGTACAGGATATGTTGAATCAGGATACGGCAAAAGCAGGTATTGAAGCGTCATTAAAAAAATCGGGACTAGAATACTTCGACCTCTATTTATTGCACCAGGCTATGCGCGATTATTTCAGTGCGTGGCGTGCACTCGAAGATGCCTATGAAGAGGGCAAATTAAAAGCGATTGGGGTTTCCAATTTCTACCCTCATGTTCTGGCAAACTTTTGTGAAACGGTAAGAGTTAAACCGATGGTCAACCAGGTCGAGTTGCATCCCTATTTTGCCCAACCAGAGGCGCTGGCAACCATGAAGTATTATAACGTGCAGCCTGAAGCATGGGCTCCGTTAGGCGGTGGAAGACATAAACCCTTTGAAAATAGTCTGCTTCAGAATATTGCAGATGCCCATCAAAAATCGATTTCTCAGGTCATTCTGCGTTGGAATATTCAACGGGGAGTGGTCGTTATTCCGAAATCGACACATCAACAGCGTATCGAAGAAAATTTTGCTATTTGGGATTTCTCACTGACAGAGAAAGAAATGGCGCAAATTAGTTCGCTTGATTTGGGTTATGTTGGGGAATCGGTAAAACATTTTAATCCTAAGTTTGTTCGTGGTTGTCTTGCTGTAAAAATACATGATTGATATTAATCACTTATTTTACCTGAGACGACAAGAATCTTTTAACAGGGGAGTGATATTGATCTTCACTCTGTCATATCTCCGGTAATATGGCGTCAGGCTTCATCATCAGAAAGGGAGCCTGACGCCTGAAAAAGTGAACAACAGACAGTGTTCGGATTATCAATATTCAGTTTTTAACGTTGAACTGGATTCATTACTGCGTTGTTTAAGAATATCCCGCGCCGAATCTGCCATTATCATGACAGCACCTGCCAGCATCAGAGTATCTTTCAATACCAGGCGACCAGCACCAGATAAATAAGGGAAACCATGATGAGCGTCACCCAATGCGGGTACCCATGCCTCCGGGGTGGTGATTAAAAATGAGAGTGTTACCAACGGTGTGGTAAATGCCATCAGCCCTCCCAATAAACCTAACCAGCGATTGACAGGATTAGCCAAAACCAGCAGAGCAATAATCACCTCCACGACGCCAAGACCGTTGGAAAAACCATAGGTATTATTGGCCGATTGCCATGCCCTTGCTTCTGGTTTGTATTCGCCTTCGTGAGTCAGATACTGTTTATAGTCTTCCGGGTGTTCATAAAAGAACGACATTAGTGGACTGTTTGCGACGAATGGTGTAATGCTGTCTGCCTCGTAAGGGACAAACTTTAATAACCCAATCCACATAAAAACAATCGCAATACTCAGGCGAATCAATGTCAGGCCAATTTTATCTCCCCGACTTAACAGGTGCAGGTATTTTTCCATTGTGAACATCCTTATTTATACAATACTGCTGTTGCGGTTGAATTATTATCAATTCGCATCGATGTGACTTTCCAGGATGAAGCATTATATTTTCTGGCTATATCAGCAATGGCATCCTCCAGAACTGTCGGTGATGCTGATACTGACGAGACGCTGATATGTTTCAGAATTATTTTATCATCTGCATTGGTGGAAAATGCCATAACGCCAGATAATAGTGTTGCAAATAAAACAGGTTTTTTAAACATATAAAATACCATCAATGAAGTGATTAAGAAGTTATATAATAACAAGGAATTAATAAGATTCTTTTCTCTGAGACGCCAGAATATTTGTCCTGGCGTCTGATTTTGAGTTTATTTGACTAATGAAAATAGATCATTGAGTGATTCGCTCATCGACGGATGAGTAAATATCTGATCGCGTAATATGCTATAAGGCAGCCCGGCATCCATCACCATTTTCACTATATTGATCATCTCGTGGGAGTCAACACACAGCAGTGATGCCCCTAATATACGTTGGGTTTTATTATCAACAATTGCTTTTAATACCCCACGGGTATCGTTCATCACTCTGGCGCGCGGAATTGCAGCTACAGGCAATGTCACCACCTGAATATCAGCACCATTCTCTCTGGCTTGCTCTTCTGTCATACCAACCTTGGACAGGGGCGGTGTCATGAATACGGAATAAGGCACATTTTTCCGATCATCAGTACTACGTCTGCCTTCTCCCAGCAACTCATCACGCACAATGCGGTAATCATCCAGTGATATGTAAGTAAATTGCAGCCCGCCGGTAACATCTCCCATCGCCCAAATATTGTCTGCGGTGGTATGTAATCGCTTGTCAACGACAATTGCCCCGCGCTCGTTTACTGCGATACCGGCATTTTCTGGATGTAACGAAGCGGTAGCCGGTTGACGACCGGAAGCTATTAACAGTGCATCCACCGCCAGTTGGGCGTGCTCGCTATGCACTTGCACTTGATTTTGATGGTGACTGATTCGCTCCACATGGGCATTGAGGATCATATCGACGCCCTGATCGCGTAAAATCGTCGCGATATTATCAGCAATATCCCGATCTTCCCGAGGCAAAAACAGCGAAGCTGCCTCTAAAATGGTTACTTTGCTGCCAAAATTAGCGAACATAGAGGCGAACTCAACGCCAATATATCCGCCGCCCAAAATACCTAAATGCCCAGGCAATTCTTTTAGATTAAGTAATCCGGTGCTGTCATATACACCAGGCGTGGTGGTAATTCCAGGAATTGGCGGAACCACGGCTTGTGCACCGGTATTAATAAAAATTTTCTCGCCATGAATCTCCAGATTTCCCCCAGGCCGATGAACACGCAGGCTATGATTATTGATAAACTCCGCCTGGCCGTCGATCACGTCGATATTGGGCATATCCGCAAGATTATGATAATTCTTATTACGTAAAAAATTAACCACTTCATTTTTACGCTGTATGGCACGGACAAAATCTGTGTGCTGCTGTGCGTCATGAACCAATGTTTTGGTTGGGATACAGCCGATATTAATACAGGTCCCGCCATACATTGCATTTGATTGTTCGATGAGAGCCACACGCCAACCTGCTTTTGCCAGCGTGACGGCTAATGTTTTTCCAGCCTTGCCAAAACCAATAATAACTGCCTGATATTTATTCATGATGATTTCCTGTCGAAACGCGTTCATTTGACATCATGACTATAGACGCAAAATAGCAAATAACATTTCTTCACAACGCTTGATATTTTGTCTTATCGTCTGGTATTTTCTTTTTCTTAATCAGAATCACAAAACAAAAATCATGATTAACCATTTGATGGTATTAGATTAATTATTGTCTAAGATTGTTGGTGTTTGTAATCAAAAACCACTCAGGAGTCTGGTATGGATGCTCTTAGCCGTTTGTTGATGCTTAACGCTCCACAAGGAACGATCGATAAGAATTGCGTGTTAGGAAGTGACTGGCAACTTCCACATGGTGCCGGGGAATTGTCGGTTATTCGTTGGCATGCGTTAACGCAAGGAGCGGCGAAGCTGGAAATGCCGACGGGAGAGATTTTTACATTACGCCCGGGAAATGTGGTCCTGCTACCACAAAATTCAGCTCATCGCCTGAGTCATGTCGATAATGAATCGACCTGTATTGTCTGTGGCACTCTTCGACTGCAACATTCGGCGCGTTATTTTTTAACGTCTTTGCCGGAAACGCTGTTTGTAGCACCGGTTAACCACAGCGTGGAATATAACTGGCTGAGGGAGGCGATCCCGTTTTTACAACAGGAATCGAGATCGGCAATGCCGGGAGTGGATGCTCTGTGTAGCCAGATCTGCGCTACATTCTTTACCCTCGCGGTGCGTGAGTGGATTGCACAGGTTAATACAGAGAAAAACATTCTCAGTTTGCTTCTGCATCCACGTCTTGGTGCGGTAATACAGCAAATGCTGGAAATGCCAGGATACGCCTGGACCGTCGAATCGCTGGCCAGCATCGCCCACATGTCCCGGGCAAGTTTTGCCCAGCTTTTCCGTGATGTTTCCGGAACCACGCCGCTGGCTGTATTAACAAAGTTGCGTCTACAAATAGCGGCCCAGATGTTTTCCCGGGAAACGTTCCCTGTTGTGGTGATTGCTGAGTCAGTAGGCTATGCCAGTGAATCATCTTTTCACAAGGCGTTTGTCCGCGAGTTTGGTTGTACCCCGGGAGAATATCGGGAAAGAGTCAGACAGCTTGCACCCTGAATAAAACCGCCAGGAATCGGAGCAAAGATAATCAGCATTCCGGGTGTTGTGAGCCTTTCAACTATTTCTATTTCCAACTGTGTTTTATATGTTTTTTTGAAGAATGCTGGCCCAGTATGTAAATAAAAACGCAAACTAAATTGCTTTAATTAAATAAAATGCCGACTATTACTTGATACCTGATTATTGCCGGTGATTTTGTTAGTACACCATCATTGTATATCTCAACAACCCCTGAATAAGTAGCTCTGAATAGGTATAAGGGATGTGGCCTTTTTAAATGAATTTCTTATGCCCAAAATGATCGTCGATTTCCCTATAAAATGTGAGCGATGCCGAAAGAAATAAAATTAGTTATTGCATTTGAAGTTTGGATGAAAGATTATCATTTGTCATACAAATGAGGGGTGGTATGTTGCTAGCCAATTAAAAAAGAACGCCATATTTATTGATGATTGATCCCCTTGTGGGGGGAACCATCGGGCATAAATGGGCATGAAGTAATGGAGTATTAGTTGTGAATGTCAATTTCTTTGTCACCTGTATTGGTGACGCCCTGAAATCAAGAATGGCACGAGACTCCGTGCTGCTACTGGAAAAACTCGGCTGTCGCGTAAATTTCCCGGAGAAACAGGGATGCTGCGGTCAGCCTGCGATCAATAGTGGTTATATCAAAGAAGCGATTCCAGGGATGAAAAATCTGATCGCCGCACTGGAGGATAACGACGATCCCATTATTTCACCGGCTGGCTCCTGTACCTATGCCGTAAAAAGTTACCCAACGTATCTGGCGGATGAGCCTGAATGGGCATCACGTGCCGAAAAGGTTGCCGCGCGTATGCAGGATCTCACCTCTTTTATTGTTAATACATTAGGGGTAGTCGATGTAGGTGCCAGTTTGCAAGGGAGAGCGGTGTATCACCCATCTTGTAGCCTGGCCCGTAAGCTGGGGGTGAAGGACGAGCCACTTACGCTGCTGAAAAATGTGCGTGGACTGGAGCTGTTGACCTTTGCTGAACAGGATACCTGCTGCGGATTTGGCGGCACGTTCTCGGTCAAAATGGCCGAAATATCCGGCGAGATGGTGAAAGAAAAGGTTTCGCACCTGATGGAAGTCCGCCCTGAGTATTTAATTGGTGCTGACGTGAGTTGCCTGCTGAACATCAGTGGACGATTACAACGGGAAGGGCAGAAAGTCAAAGTGATGCATATTGCTGAAGTGCTGATGAGCCGCTGAGGATATAAAGATGTCGATCAAAACCAGTAATACAGATTTTAAGACACGCATCCGTCAGCAAATTGAAGATCCGATCATGCGCAAAGCGGTGGCAAACGCGCAGCAGCGTATTGGGGCAAATCGGCAAAAAATGGTCGATGAATTAGGGCACTGGGAGGAGTGGCGCGACCGGGCCGCCCAGATACGTGATCATGTTCTGAGTAATCTCGACGCTTATCTGTACCAGCTCTCTGAAAAAGTGACGCAAAACGGCGGTCACGTCTATTTTGCAAAAACTAAAGAAGACGCCACCCGCTACATTTTACAGGTCGCCCAACGCAAAAATGCCCGGAAGGTGGTGAAATCTAAATCGATGGTGACCGAAGAGATTGGTGTCAATCATGTGTTGCAGGATGCAGGCATTCAGGTGATTGAAACCGATCTGGGTGAATACATTCTCCAGCTGGATCAAGATCCGCCCTCTCATGTTGTGGTCCCGGCAATTCATAAAGATCGCCATCAGATCCGTCGAGTGCTACACGAACGTCTGGGTTATGAGGGGCCGGAAACGCCTGAAGCGATGACCTTATTCATTCGGCAAAAAATCCGCGAAGATTTCCTCAGTGCTGAAATAGGTATTACCGGCTGTAATTTCGCGGTGGCAGAGACCGGTTCGGTATGCCTGGTGACCAATGAAGGTAATGCGCGAATGTGTACCACGCTGCCTAAAACGCATATTGCAGTGATGGGAATGGAGCGTATTGCCCCCACGTTTGCCGAGGTAGATGTATTGATCACCATGCTGGCGCGCAGTGCCGTTGGTGCACGTTTGACGGGATACAACACCTGGCTGACAGGACCGCGCGAAGCGGGGCACGTTGATGGTCCTGAAGAGTTTCATCTGGTTATTGTCGATAACGGGCGTTCTGAGGTGCTGGCTTCTGAATTTCGGGATGTGCTGCGCTGTATTCGCTGCGGGGCTTGTATGAATACTTGTCCGGCATATCGCCATATTGGCGGTCATGGATATGGCTCTATTTATCCAGGGCCAATTGGTGCGGTGATTTCCCCGTTACTTGGCGGCTATAAAGATTTTAAAGATTTACCCTACGCCTGCTCTTTATGCACAGCTTGTGACAGCGTGTGTCCGGTGCGTATTCCGCTGTCAAAACTGATTTTGCGTCATCGTCGGGTGATGGCTGAAAAAGGGATCACCGCAAAAGCAGAGCAACGGGCGATAAAAATGTTCGCGTATGCCAATAGTCATCCAGGATTGTGGAAAGTCGGGATGATGGCTGGTGCTCATGCGGCAAGCTGGTTTATCAATGGCGGCAAAACACCACTCAAATTTGGCGCGATTAGCGACTGGATGGAAGCACGCGATCTTCCTGAAGCTGACGGAGAGAGTTTCCGTAGTTGGTTTAAGAAACATCAGGCGCAGGAGAAAAAGAATGGATAATCGGAGCGAATTTTTGAGTAACGTTGCTCAGGCACTGGGTCGCCCGCAGCGACTTGAACCGCAAGCAGAAGATGCGCCGCTTAACAACTATGCTAACGAGCGGCTTACCGAACTTAACCAACAGCAGCGCTGTGACGCGTTTATCCAGTTTGCCAGCGATGTTATGTTGACGCGCTGTGAACTGACCAGCGAGGCGCAGGCCGCAGAAGCTGCAATATGTCTGTGTAAAGAGCTGGGAGAGCAGTCGGTCGTGATTAGCGGTGACACGAGGCTGGAGGAATTGGGGATTAGCGAACGTTTGCAGCAGGAATGCAATGCCGTTGTTTGGGATCCGGCGAAAGGTATTGAGAACATATCACAAGCAGAGCAGGCTAAAGTGGGCGTCGTATATGCTGAATATGGTTTAACCGAATCGGGTGGCGTGGTTCTTTTTTCCGCCGCCGGGCGCGGGCGTTCATTGAGCCTGCTCCCGGAATCTTCTCTTTTTATCCTGCGTAAAAGCACAATCCTGCCGCGTGTAGCGCAACTCGCAGAAAAATTGCATCAGAAAGCGCAGGCCGGTGAACGAATGCCGTCATGTATTAACATCATCAGTGGTCCTAGTTCAACGGCGGACATTGAGCTTATCAAAGTCGTCGGGGTTCATGGTCCGGTGAAAGCGGTGTATCTGATTATTGAGGATTGCTGAGAGAGATATGAAGTCTGGACATAAACCTGAAGGCGGCACGAAGTTGCGAATAGCGCTAAGGACAACCTGACTTAACCCCGTTCTGTCATGGTTATGCTCCTCTTCTTTAAATATCCTGGCATTAGTAATGCCAGGATATTTACAGTGAAAAAGACAGGCATCCATTCCTGAAAACGGGTTCCCTTCCCGGTCATTGTCACTTCAGCTATATACAGGCACTCTCTATCAGAATGCTGTTTATTACTGCCCAGAGTTTTGTTGGTATTCATCTACCATTTTTTTGACAAGGCAATTTTTAGCATTAGTACTGGTCTAAAAAACTCGTAATTCGCTGAATAACATCTTCAGTCATTGTGGTCTGACAGGCAAAGTTATTATTGCTATCACAGCTTACAAGTATGCCTGATGTTGTGTGGTTTATTTTTAGGCTGTAACTCAGCTTTATATTGTCTTTATTGATGTACAGAAATAATAGCACCATTGTCATACAAACAGCTATAATAAACAGAATAACACGAATCTTTTTCTTCAGATAAAATAAAATTTCAATCAGATCGATATCCTGTTTGATTTGTCACTCATAATATATCCAGAAAATGAAATCTGTCGCAGATAAGCTTGAATTAATAGTCTGTATCAGGAATATTCTGGTAAAAACATCAGCAAAAAAACAGCATCATGAATACTGGATATGAAGCATGAGAGTTACCTATGTTTTTTATATAAGGATTCGGTCCTTATCGTAGAACGGTAACTCTCAATCTGATAGGTTCCTGAGTTAGTTCAAATCACGACTCATTTTTTTCGCTCTCACCGGCATCCCATTTGCCACAAAATATCTTGCCGTGCTCTTCGGCAACGCTTCTCGTCCGCGAATCATATCCGCCATTTTCTCGCCAATCATAATGGTCGTGGCGTTCAGATTGCCGGTGATAATCTGCGGCATAATTGACGCATCGACTACGCGTAATCCTTCCAGCCCGTGCACGCGGCCTTCGCCATCCACAACGGACATCTCGTCGTACCCCATTTTGCACGTACCGCATGGGTGGAAGGCGGTTTCGGCGTGATTACGCACGAACTCATCGAGCTGCTCATCTGTCTGGCATTCCGCGCCGGGGCTGATTTCGCGGCCACGGTATTGATCCAGCGCCGGTTGATGCATGATCTCGCGGGTGATGCGAATCGCGTCGCGGAACTCCTGCCAGTCCTGTTCGTGCGACATGTAGTTAAACAAAATCGCCGGATGCTGGTGCGGGTCGCGGGATTTAATCCGCACATGCCCACGGCTTGGCGAGCGCATCGATCCGACATGGCACTGGAAGCCGTGCTCTTTCACTGCGTTCGAGCCGTTATAGTTAATCGCCACTGGCAGGAAATGGTACTGAATATTCGGCCACGCAAATTCCTCACGGCTGCGAATAAATCCGCCTGCTTCAAAGTGGTTGCTGGCACCCACGCCGGTGCCGCCAAACAGCCACTCCGCACCGATTTTCGGCTGATTCCACCACTGCAGGGCAGGGTAGAGGGAAACCGGTTCTTTGCACTCGTATTGCAGGTACATCTCCAGATGATCCTGAAGATTTTCGCCCACGCCGGGCAAATCATGCACCAGCGGAATATCAAATTCGGCCAGCAGTTCAGCGTTGCCGACGCCGGAGCGTTGCAGGATTTGTGGTGAGGCAATCGCGCCTGCACATAACAGCACTTCTTTGTTGGCCGTTGCGCGGGTTGGGATGGTGCTGTCGCCTTCCAGCCACTCGACGCCTACCGCGCGTTTGCCGTCAAAGATAATGTGATCGGTCATGGCGTGAGTTCGAATAGTCAGGTTCGGGCGCGATTTGGCCTGATCGAGATAACCCCGCGCGGTGCTGGCGCGACGGCCCTGCGGCGTGACGGTGCGGTCCATCGGGCCGAAACCTTCCTGCTGATAACCGTTAAGGTCTTCTGTGCGCGGATAGCCCGCCTGCACGCCCGCCTCAATCATCGCTTCAAACAGCGGATTGACACCCGGTTTTGAGGTGGTCACGCTTACCGGGCCATCAGCGCCGTGGTAGTCGTTCTCGCCCACATCGCGCGTCTCGGCCTTGCGGTAGTAGGGCAGGCAGTCGAGGTAGCTCCAGTTCTCCAGACCGGGTTCTTTCGCCCAGTTATCGAGATCCAGCGCGTTACCACGGATGTAACACATGCCGTTGATCAGTGATGATCCACCAAGCCCCTTACCGCGTCCGCACTCCATGCGACGGTTGTTCATAAACGGTTCCGGCTCGGTCTCATAGGCCCAGTTATAGCGTTTACCCTGTAGCGGGAACGCCAGCGCAGCGGGCATTTGGGTACGGAAGTCAAAGCGATAGTCCGGGCCGCCCGCTTCAAGCAGCAGCACGGTAGTGTTCGGATCTTCAGTCAGACGTGTCGCGAGGACGTTGCCGGCAGAGCCGGCGCCAATAATGATGTAGTCAAATTGCAAATAAACCTCCTGGTTAGAATATGGACTGGAATTTAGCCATCTCAACCTGGATGGACTTCACCTGGGTGTAACTCTGGAGCGTCATCACGCCGTTCTCGCGACCAATGCCGGAGTGTTTGTAGCCGCCAACGGGCATCTCCGCCGGGGATTCTCCCCAGGTGTTGACCCAGCAAATACCCGCTTCCAGCTGATGAATGACGCGATGCGCGCGGTTCAGATCCGCCGTGACGATACCCGCCGCCAGACCGTAGTCGGTATCATTGGCGCGGCGAATCACTTCGTCTTCAGACTCATACGTGAGGAGCGACATCACCGGGCCGAAGATCTCTTCGCGCACGATAGTCATTTCGTCGCGGCAATCGGTGAACACGGTCGGTGCAACCCATGCGCCGTTATCGAAGCCATCACCCTTCAGCACATCGCCGCCGCACAGTACGCGCGCGCCTTCCTCTTTGCCTTTAGCGATATAGCGCAGCACGTTATCGCGATGCGGGAAGCTGACCAGCGGGCCGAAGTTAGTTTGCGGATCGAAAACGTCGCCCGCGCGAATGCGTTCAACGCGCGTGAGAATCTTTTGCTCAAATGCGACTTTGCATTTCGCCGGAACGAACACGCGGGTGCCGTTGGTACACACTTGGCCGGAGCTGAAGAAGTTCGCCATCATGGCGATATCGGCGGCGAGATCGAGGTCTGCATCGTCGAAAACGATCAGCGGTGATTTACCGCCCAGTTCCATGGTCACTTCTTTCAGGGAAGAGGCCGCCGAGTTAGCCATCACTTTTTTACCGCTGGCAACGCCGCCGGTAAATGACACTTTGGCAATGCCCGGATGCTCGGTCAGATACTGCCCGGTCTCTGCGCCCACGCCCGGCAACACGTTAAATACGCCGTCCGGCAGGCCCGCTTCGCTGTAAATTTCGGCCAGCTTTAACGCGGTAAGCGGGGTGACTTCGCTCGGTTTGAAAATCATCGCGTTGCCTGCCGCCAGCGCCGGTGCGGATTTCCACAAAGCAATCTGAATCGGGTAATTCCATGCGCCAATTCCGGCGACCACGCCCAGCGGTTCACGGCGGGTATAAACAAACGACGTCTCGCGTAGCGGGATCTGGCTGCCTTCCAGCGACGGGATCAGCCCGGCGTAGTACTCGAGCACGTCCGCGCCGGTAACGATATCGACGGTTGAGGTTTCTGAATACGCTTTTCCGGTGTCGAGGGTTTCCAGTTTAGCGAGTTCGTCATTGCGTTCGCGCACAATATCAACGGCCCGACGCAGAATGCGCGAGCGTTCCATGGCGGTCATCGCCGCCCAGATTTTTTGCCCTTGTTGGGCACTCTTCACGGCGCGATCGACATCTTCGCGCCCGGCGGCCTGCACGGTTGCCAGCACGTTACCGTTGGCCGGGTTAATGGTCTCGAAGGTGCGACCGCTGGTGGCGGAGGTATAACCACCATGTATATAAAGCTGCTGTTCTGCCATTCGGGACATCACGTCTCCTCGGTTAATCGGTGGGTAAATGCTGAGTAATAAAGTGACGGGTCAGCGAGTGTGCGAGAGGTTTATCCAGCGGTTTACCGCTCAATGCCGCGCGCAGCCATAAACCGTCAATCAGCGCGGCCAGGCCATAACCTGCCTCCTGTGCCTCTTTGCGCGGTAACTCGCGGTGAAATTCGCTCACCAGATTCGACAACAAGCGGCGGCTGCTCACCTGCTGCAAACGGTAAAGCATCGGCTGATGCATACTGCTGGCCCAAAACGCCAGCCAGGCTTTCATCGCAGCATTACTGACCTGAGTCTCATCGAAATTTCCGTCAACAATCGCCTGTAATCGCTGCTCAGGGCTGCCATCCGGTAGCGCGTGTAAGCGGTTCAAGACCGCGTCACGCAGCTGGCTGGTGATATCACGCATGGTTGCTTCCAGCAGACCATTTTTATCTTTGAAATAGTGGCTAATGATCCCGGTGGAAACGCCCGCCCGGCGGGCGATCTGCGCGATCGTCGCATCGTGCATACCTACTTCATTTATTGCTTCCAGCGTGGCGTCGATCAGTTGTCTGCGCCGGATCGACTGCATCCCCAATTTGGGCATTTTTGCCACTCCATTCATCAGCGTTGTTAATCTATTAAAGCGGTTATTGATTGGACGTTCAATATAAAATGTGTCTTAATTGTTACGAATTTGATTTTAAATGGTAACAATAATAGTGGGGATACTGGATGACAGACCTTTCGCACAGCAGGGAAAAGGACAAAATCAATCCGGTGGTGTTTTACACCTCCGCCGGACTGATTTTGTTGTTTTCCCTGACAACGATCCTGTTTCGCGACTTCTCGGCCCTGTGGATTGGCCGCACGCTGGACTGGGTTTCTAAAACTTTTGGTTGGTACTATCTGTTAGCGGCAACGCTCTATATTGTCTTTGTGGTCTGCATTGCCTGTTCGCGCTTTGGTTCGGTGAAACTCGGGCCCGAGCAGTCTAAGCCTGAGTTCAGCCTGCTGAGCTGGGCGGCGATGCTGTTTGCTGCCGGGATCGGTATCGACCTGATGTTCTTCTCCGTAGCCGAACCGGTAACGCAGTATATGCAGCCGCCGGAAGGCGCGGGTCAGACGATTGAGGCCGCGCGTCAGGCGATGGTCTGGACGCTGTTTCACTACGGCTTAACCGGCTGGTCGATGTATGCGCTGATGGGCATGGCGCTCGGATACTTCAGCTATCGTTATAATTTGCCGCTCACCATCCGCTCGGCGCTGTATCCGATTTTCGGTAAACGGATCAACGGGCCGATTGGTCACTCGGTGGATATTGCCGCGGTGATCGGAACCATCTTCGGGATTGCCACCACGCTCGGCATTGGCGTGGTGCAGCTTAACTATGGCCTGAGCGTACTGTTTGATATTCCGGATTCAATGGCGGCGAAAGCGGCGCTGATCGCGCTGTCGGTGATTATCGCGACTATCTCGGTGACATCCGGTGTCGACAAAGGCATTCGCGTATTGTCTGAACTCAATGTCGCACTGGCGCTGGGGCTGATCCTGTTCGTGCTGTTTATGGGCGACACCTCGTTCCTGCTCAATGCGCTGGTGCTGAACGTCGGCGATTACGTCAACCGCTTTATGGGCATGACGCTCAACAGTTTCGCCTTTGACCGCCCGGTGGAGTGGATGAATAACTGGACGCTCTTTTTCTGGGCATGGTGGGTGGCCTGGTCGCCGTTTGTCGGCCTGTTCCTGGCGCGTATCTCGCGTGGGCGCACCATTCGCCAGTTCGTGCTGGGGACGTTGATTATTCCGTTTACCTTCACGCTGTTATGGCTCTCGGTGTTCGGCAATAGCGCGCTGTATGAAATCATCCACGGCGGCGCGGCATTTGCCCAGGAAGCGATGGTCCATCCGGAGCGCGGCTTCTACAGCCTGTTGGCGCAGTATCCGGCATTTACCTTTAGCGCCTCGGTTGCCACCATTACGGGTCTGCTGTTCTATGTAACTTCGGCAGATTCCGGGGCGCTGGTGCTGGGGAATTTCACCTCGCAGCTTAAAGATATCAACAGCGACGCGCCGGGCTGGCTGCGTGTATTCTGGTCGGTTGCCATTGGTCTGCTGACGCTCGGTATGTTAATGACCAACGGGATATCCGCGCTACAAAACACCACGGTCATCATGGGGCTGCCGTTTAGTTTTGTGATTTTCTTCGTCATGGCGGGATTGTATAAATCGCTGAAAGTTGAAGATTATCGCCGGGAAAGTGCGAGTCGTGATACTGCACCGCGGCCATTGAGCGTTCAGGATCGCCTGAGCTGGAAAAAGCGTCTCTCGCGCCTGATGAATTATCCGGGCACGCGTTACACTAAACAGATGATGGAGACGGTCTGTTACCCGGCAATGGAAGAAGTGGCGCAGGAGCTGCGGTTGCGCGGCGCGTACGTGGAGCTAAAAAGCCTGCCGCCGGAAGAGGGACAACAGTTGGGGCATCTGGATTTGTTGGTGCATATGGGCGAAGAGCAAAACTTTGTCTATCAGATTTGGCCGCAGCAATATTCGGTGCCGGGCTTTACCTACCGCGCACGTAGCGGTAAATCGACCTACTACCGGCTGGAAACCTTCCTGTTAGAAGGCAGCCAGGGCAACGACCTGATGGACTACAGCAAAGAGCAGGTGATCACCGATATTCTCGACCAGTACGAGCGGCACCTTAACTTTATCCATCTCCATCGTGAAGCGCCGGGCCATAGCGTGATGTTCCCGGACGCGTGATTGTTATTGCATAAAACCGCGCCATGTCTGCATATGGCGCGGAAATCATTGACTCGCTGTAAAAAATTATGCATATATTATATATGATTGTCATGTCATATCCTGCAATTCCTCTTGTATCACTTCATGATTTTATATTTTATTAATTAACGATTTTATTTTGTATTAGCTGAATGGATTCAGTCCTATAGAGTTATATATTTATTAATAAGACGATTCTTATATTTTGATACCTAATAAGAGTTACCACTTTTATCGGCTGTATATTAAGTGTATTCCTCCTGCTTTTGTTTATATTTTGAGTTGATTTGAGTTCCTGGATACATATAATGCGCAGGTATTCGAGACTGGGAGGAATGTAATGATAAAGTTAATAGTGTTAACTTAAAATAAGTTTTCAGTAGTAACTTGCTATTTTATTACCCTCTGAACTACATACTCAGATATGTGGTTGTCAATGCTATGCAAAATTTTTGAATTTTTATATGCGATGAACAGTAACCGGAATGGCATTTAATGCGTTGCTGTTTATGCAATCTTAGTTTTATTTGGATGTATTGCTGGAGATTGTGATGAATAAAATATATCGGCTAAAGTGGAACAGGTCCCGTAACTGTTGGAGCGTTTGCTCTGAGCTGGGGAGCAGAGTAAAAGGAAAAAAGTCCCGGGCTGTTTTAATTAGCGCGATAAGTTTATATTCATCTCTGGTATTCGCCGATGATGTCATCGTAAACCAGGATAAAACTATTGATTTTGGCAAAGAGAACCAGAGCATCGATTACCATATTACGGTGACTGACAATGCCAATCTGGTAATCAATGCGACAGATACTTCCCGTCCGCGTCTGACTCTCGCTTCTGGTGGTGGGTTGGATATTACCGGAGGAAAGGTAACAATCAATGGCCCACTTAACTTTTTGCTGAAAGGTACGGGGTTCCTGAATGTCTCCAATGCTGGCAGCGAGTTATATGCTGATGATTTGTATGAATCAAACTCAGGCATGAGACACGATCGCGGCTATTTTAATGTCTCCAACGGCGGCAAAATCCATGTTAAGGGCACCAGTCGTCTGACTTATACGCAGGGAAATGTCAGTGGGGAAGGTAGCCAGGTAAATTCCGAAACCTTCTTTATGGGCGTTTACAGCAGTTACGGTGGTAATCAGTACCTGTCAGTTAATAACGGCGGTGAAGTTAATGCCAGTAAGCAAATTAGCCTGGGCTATTATAATCAAAACTCCGATACAACACTTGCCGTTTCAGAAGGCGGAAAAGTATCTGCGCCGACTATTAGTTTAAGCACCAACTCTGAGTTGGCGTTAGGTGCACAGGAAGGAAATGCAGCGAAGGCGGCAGGGATTATTGATGCCGAAAAAATTGAGTTTGTGTGGGCTTCGACATCAGATAAGAAAATCACTTTAAACCACACGGATAAAAACGCGACTATTTCCGCGGATATTGTCAGTGGCAGCGAGGGCCTGGGCTATATCAATGCGCTCAATGGTACAACTTACTTAACCGGTGATAACTCCGCCTTTAGCGGCAAAGTCAAAATTGAGAAAAACGGGGCTTTAGGGATCACCCAAAATATAGGTACAGCAGAAATCACCAACCGCGGGAAATTACACCTGAAGGCTGACGATAGCATGACCTTTGCCAATAAGATTTCCGGCAACGGTACAATAAGTATCGACAGTGGGACGGTGGAGTTGATCGGCAATAACTATGCATTCAGCGGATATATTGATGTCGCTTCCGATGCTGTCGCTGTTATTTCTGAAGATAAGAACATCGGCCGTGCAGAACTGGATGTTGATGGCAAACTGCAAATTAATGCCAATAAAGATTGGGTGTTTGATAACGATCTTGAAGGTAAAGGCGTTGTTGAAATAAACATGGGGAATCACGAATTCTCCTTCGATGAGTTTGCTTATACAGACTGGTTTCAGGGGGCACTGGCATTCCAGAACACGACATTTAACCTGGAAAAAAATGCTGAGTTTCTGCAGAAAGGCGGGATCACTGCGGGTCAGGGAAGCCAGATAACAGTGGGTAAGGGCGCTCACTCCATTAGCACTCTGGGATTCTCGGGCGGAACCGTTGATTTTGGTGCCCTGACCGCTGGCGCGCAGATGACAGAAGGGACAGTCAACGTTAGTAAAACGCTGGATTTGCGCGGCGAGGGTGTGATTGAGGTTTCTGACAGTGACGTTGTCCGCTCAGTATCTCGTGATATTGACTCTGCGTTATCGCTCACTGAAGTCGATGATGGTAACAGCACCATTAAGTTGGTTGATGCGCAAGGTGCGGAAGTTCTGGGCGATGCGGGCAATCTGCAATTGCAGGATAAAAATGGGCAAATCCTCTCCAGCAGCGCCCAACGTGATATTCAGCAGAATGGGCAAAAAGCGGCCGTCGGCACTTACGACTATCGTCTGACGAGTGGGGTAAACAATGACGGTCTGTATATCGGTTACGGCCTGACCCAGCTTGAATTGCAGGCTACCGACAGTGATGCCCTGGTGCTGAGTGCCAACGGTAAGAGCGAGAATGCCGCCGATCTTAGTGCAAAGATTACCGGCAGTGGTGACCTGGCTTTCAGCAGCCAGAAAGGTCAGACCGTATCGCTTTCTAACAAAGACAACGACTATACCGGTATTACCGATCTGCGCAGCGGGACGCTTTTGTTGAATAACGATAACGTGTTGGGTAATACCCATGAACTGCGTCTGGCGGCAGAGACTGAACTGGATATGAATGGTCACAGCCAGATCGTGGGCACGCTCAATGGCAGCGCCGATTCACTGCTGAGCTTGAACGGCGGGAGTCTGACGGTTACCAACGGGGGCACTTCAACCGGTTCGTTAACGGGAAGCGGAGAGCTGAATATTCAGGGCGGCACGCTGGATATCGCGGGCGATAATAGCAACCTGACGGCGAATGTGAACATTGCTAGCTCGGCTAATGTCCTGGTTAGTCATGCGCAGGGAATGGGTAACGCAAACATTGAGAACAACGGCACCCTGGCGCTGAATAATAGCGCTGAAAAAAGAGCGGCTGCACCAGTGAATTACACCCTGGGTGGCAATCTGACCAACAACGGTACGCTGATGACCGGGATGTCAGGACTGCAAGCTGGCAACGTGTTGGTGGTGAAGGGGAACTACTACGGTAATAACGGCCAACTGGTAATGAATACGGTACTGAATGGCGATGATTCAGTAACTGATAAATTGGTTGTCGAGGGCGATACTAGCGGCACGACTGCCGTTACGGTGAATAACGCTGGCGGTACAGGTGCGAAAACCCTTAACGGTATCGAACTTATCCATGTTGACGGTAAGTCTGAGGGCGAATTTGTTCAGGCTGGGCGTATCGTTGCGGGGGCATATGACTACACTCTCGCGCGTGGACAAGGGGCAAATAGTGGTAACTGGTATCTGACCAGCGGCAGTGATTCTCCTGAACTGCAGCCGGAGCCAGACCCGATGCCGAATCCGGAGCCAAACCCGAATCCAGAGCCGAACCCTAACCCGACACCTACGCCGGGTCCGGATCTGAATGTGGATAATGACCTGCGACCGGAGGCGGGTAGCTACATTGCGAACCTTGCAGCAGCGAATACCATGTTCAACACGCGTCTGCATGAGCGTCTGGGAAATACATACTATACCGACATGGTGACGGGTGAGCAGAAACAAACCAGTATGTGGATGCGCCATGAAGGGGGTCATAATAAATGGCGTGATGGCAGCGGCCAGCTGAAAACCCAAAGCAATCGCTATGTTCTGCAACTGGGAGGCGATATCGCGCAGTGGAGCCAAAACGACAGCGATCGCTGGCATATTGGGGTCATGGCGGGATATGGCAACAGCGACAGCAAAACGACCTCCTCGCGCACTGGTTATCGTGCAAAAGCGAGTGTGAACGGATATAGCACAGGCCTCTATGCCACCTGGTATGCCGATGACGAGTCGCGTAATGGCGCGTATCTCGACAGTTGGGCGCAGTACAGTTGGTTTGATAACACAGTGAAAGGGGATGACTTACAAAGTGAATCCTATAAATCAAAAGGATTTACCGCGTCACTGGAAGCTGGATACAAACACAAATTAGCTGAATTTAATGGCAGCCAGGGAACGCGTAATGAATGGTATGTTCAGCCGCAAGCACAGGTTACCTGGATGGGAGTCAAAGCCGATAATCACCGCGAAAGCAACGGAACCCTCGTTCATAGCAACGGTGATGGCAATGTTCAAACCCGACTTGGCGTAAAAACCTGGCTGAAGAGCCACCATAAAATGGATGACAGTAAATCCCGCGAGTTCCAGCCGTTTGTAGAAGTGAACTGGCTGCATAACAGTAAGGATTTCAGCACCAGTATGGATGGCGTGTCCGTCACTCAGGATGGAGCCCGCAATATTGCTGAGATAAAAACCGGGGTGGAAGGACAGCTAAATGCCAACCTGAATGTCTGGGGGAATGTGGGCGTTCAGGTTGCCGATAGAGGATATAATGACACCTCTGCAATGGTGGGCATTAAGTGGCAATTCTGATCTGAATAATGAGTAAAAGGAGAGAGAGCCGAACGGGAGATAATTCGGCTCTCTGTGTCATTTTCTTGCAGTCAGCTTTATCAGTTAGAGTGAAGACAAGCAGATTTAGCTGGCGCACAAGATTTCATCAAGGTGTGTTCAATGGCTTCGCATGATTTGAGTGTTTTTTTGGAAGAGTTCGGGGCAACGGTTAATTTGACCTTGCCTGGTATCGTGTCCGAAAAAGAACGGCTTTTACTCAAGCTGCTAATGGAGGGAATGTCGGTTACAGAAATATCACAATACAGAAATCGTAGCGCAAAGACAATTTCACATCAGAAGAAGCAGTTGTATGAAAAATTAGGCATCCAGAGTGATATTACTTTCTGGCGGGATATCTTTTTTCAATATCATCCGCAAGTCATCAGTGGCAAGGGAAATAAAAATAATTTTTATATTCCTGATAACCGTTGTCACCATATCGTCACGCCTGAAGCCATCAGTCTGGCGTTGGAAAATCACGAATTCAAACCGTGGATCCAGCCCGTTTTCTGCGCGCAGACAGGGGTACTGACGGGCTGTGAAGTGCTTGTTCGCTGGGAACATCCGCAAACGGGAATTATCCCACCGGATCAGTTTATTCCTCTGGCGGAGTCATCCGGTCTTATTGTCATAATGACTCGCCAGCTGATGAAACAGACTGCGGATATTCTGATGCCAGTAAAACATTTGCTGCCGGATAATTTCCATATTGGCATCAACGTCTCGGCAGGATGTTTTTTGGCCGCAGGATTTGAAAAAGAGTGTCTGAACCTGGTCAAGAAATTAGGTAACGATAAAATCAAGCTGGTTCTTGAGCTAACGGAACGCAACCCCATTCCGGTAACGCCAGAAGCCAGAGCGATATTTGACAGCCTTCATCAGCACAACATTACCTTTGCGCTGGATGACTTTGGTACGGGTTATGCGACCTATCGTTATTTGCAGGCGTTTCCGGTCGATTTTATTAAAATTGACAAGTCGTTTGTGCAAATGGCGAGTGTCGACGAAATTTCCGGTCATATTGTGGACAATATTGTCGAACTGGCGCGTAAGCCTGGTCTGAGTATCGTGGCGGAAGGGGTAGAAACCCAGGAGCAGGCGGATTTAATGATCGGCAAAGGCGTTCACTTTTTGCAGGGCTATTTGTACTCTCCGCCAGTACCGGGTAATAAATTTATCTCTGAATGGGTAATGAAAGCAGGTGGTTGAGGTAAACCGCTATTCACAGCGCATCGGGAGGTTGGCAGCGATTAATTCTCCCGATGCAGTAAATCCTGATAGATCCCTGTTAATATGCCATTTGGCGAAAATTGTTTTTTAATCCACTGCGTCACCTGACCGGTGGCAGAGTGCTGGGTCGCCAGTAACATGCGTGAATCCTGGCGCGGATTATGGATTTGTCGGGTAACCAGCAGGGATTGCGCCATCGCCTCACGGACCATGTAATCCGGCAAAAAACCAATTCCTTCGCCTAAAATCTGGCACTGACATTTGGTGTTGAAATCTGGCACCAGAATCGACTCCTGCCCATGCAGCAACCAGCCCACTTTTTTATTAATCGTATGCGCGGTGTCTTCCACCATGATATTAGGATAGAGACGTAGTTGGCTTTCGGCGATGGGTTCCGGCACAAAGGCTAACGGGTGATCCGGGGCGATAGCAAAAGCCCAGCGAATCGCGCCAATCTCCGTGTAATCAATGCCGCCGCCGTCCAGCAGCGTGTCGGGTGCGCCGATAGCGATATTCGCCTGATTATTAATAATCGCATCCCAGACGCCATTATACACTTCGGTGGTGACGGTAATCTGGCAGGTTGGAAATTGCTTTTTCAGTACCTGTAATAAGCGTGCGGTGTGTTTGGGCGTATAAAGCAGCTGATTAATACAAATACGCACACGCGCTTCTATGCCCTGCGAAATAGTATCGATGCTGCGTTTGATGGCGTGAAAATCATTCAGCAGGTCGGTAGCTTTGCGGAAAAAATAACGCCCGGACTCCGTTAACTCAATGCTGCGGGTACTGCGAGTGAACAGCACCACATCCAGCCCTGTTTCCATTCGCTTGATGGTGTAGCTAATGGCGGAAGTGGTTAAACCCAACTCTTCTGCAGCTTTACTGAAGCTGCCAAAACGCGCAGCGGTAGTAAATGCCAACAGATTCTCTTCGGTAAAAATTGAGTTCATTAAACCATTCCCGCCATTATCTACTATGAATTTCTCCAGCTATGACTGTAGAGGTATCGGTTAAAGATAGATAATCATTTTTGAATAACTTTTAATACCCGTCGCGTTTAGTCGTCGCTTCGCTTAATTTTTGTCCGCCATATTCTGAAATTATCCCCACGCAGTTACCCGCCAGAAAACCCAGTAATGTCACCGTCCAGTTCATCCCGCTGGCAAAAAATAGCGTCATGCCGAGAAAGCCTCCGGGAATAAAAGACAGTAAACCGAAACGTCCTTGCCAGACCACCACCGCCGAGAAGGGTACAGTCATAATCACGCTCGCCCAGAAGCCGGAAATCCCACTCACCGAGGCCAGCCAACCGGCAGCCAGCGCGGCGAAAAACGCCCACACCATCCCGGAATAATTAACCGCCAGGCTTCTGATAAACCCCGATTTACCGCCGCCTGCGGCATAAAAACTGCAAAAGGCGACGAAGCCAATGGTTCCTAATAATTCCCATCCCTGAGAGAGCCCGACATGTGAAGACACTAACTGCCAAAGCCCTGCACAAATACCGACGGTTATACCCGTTGCCGTGAGTCCGTTCATCTTGTTCCCCTCTGGTTAGACATGGACGAAAGCTACTCTTACATGTGCAGACTATAGAGAAATAAAACCTGATTGAGTGAAAGGGTATCGGGTCAAAGAAATAAATATTGCACTACCGCACACTGCGAAAAGATTGTTGAACATCATTCAACAAAAAGGCGAAATACGGCGAATTAAATTTAAGCGGGTTCTTTTATCAGATTATCGTTGCTATTCTCAATTCATCGAAAACAGCCACAAAAACCAGGGGAATGTGAATGACTATAAAAAATCTACCTGCCGACTATTTATTGGCTGCGCAACAGGGTGATATCGATAAAGTAAAAACCTGCCTTGCGCTGGGGGTCGATATTAATACCTGCGATCGTCAGGGGAAAACGGCAATTACGCTGGCAAGTTTATATCAGCAATATGCTTGCGTTCAGGCATTAATTGATGCCGGAGCGGATATTAATAAGCAAGATCAGATATGTTCAAATCCTTTTTTAATTAGCTGCCTGACCGGCGATTTAACCCTGTTACGGATTATTTTACCGGCTAAACCCGATCTTAATTGCGTCACCCGTTTTGGCGGTGTCGGCCTGACGCCTGCCTGTGAAAAAGGCCATTTAAGTATTGTAAAAGAGCTTTTGGCGCATACGGAGATTAACGTTAACCAGACCAACCATGTTGGCTGGACGCCGCTACTGGAAGCAATTGTGCTTAATGATGGCGGGATAAAACAGCAGGCGATTGTCCAGTTATTGCTGGAACACGGTGCCAGCCCGCACATGACGGATAAATATGGCAAAACGCCGCTGGAACTGGCGCGGGAACGAGGCTTTGAAGAGATTGCGCAGTTACTGATTGCCGCAGGTGCATAAACCGGGAGGCTTGCTATCAACACACCAGAAAGACGGTGTGTGTGGGCGCTAACTGCGGATGCTGATTTTCTGGCGCAGCGGGGGCAAGGACAGGTTGAACAGGTCTTTGCCAGAGCGGTAAATATCGCACTTCCGGCCCGCCAGCAGTTGCTGACACTGCTTTGTGAAGAGTACGACAATGCGCCAAACAGTTGTCGGTTGGCACTCACTCACTTTGATGGTCTGTTCCGTCATGGTGATAAGGTTCAGTTTGATGATCAAGGTATTACGGTTGGTCAACATCTTCATATAGAGATGAGTCATTGCCAGCGTTGGCTGTCCCCAGCTTTGCAAATGACCGCTGAAAATTTTCACCTTATCGCCTGGCAACAGTGGCACGACATTATTCATCAACACCTGGGGGAAAATGAAACCCTGTTTAATTATTGTGGCGATAACCCGTTCTATCAGGCATTAAAAAAAGAATTACATATTAAACGACGGGCAGTTATTCAGGCCGTAAACGATAAACAAAATATCGCCTCAGCGGTCGTCAGTATGATGGGGTTAGGGATTGGCCTTACACCATCAGCCGATGATTATTTAACAGGTCTGGCGCTTATTTCATTTATTCCCGGGCATCCGGCGGAAAAATACAAAGAGGAATTTTATCTCGGTCTGCAACGCGGCAGAAATAATACCACGTTATTAAGTGCCATAACGCTGGAAGCCGCATTACAACAACGCTGCCGGGAAAATATTCATCGTTTTATTCATAACATTATTTATGACATACCTGGGAACGCAACTCAGGCAATAGAAAAAATTAAACATATTGGCTCCAGTTCCGGCTGCGACATGCTGTATGGCATGGCCGATGGTTGTGCGCTGAGCCAAACCTACGGAGGGAATTATGTCAGTTAAAATAGTCATTAAACCGAATACCTATTTTGATTCTGTCTCGCTGATGTCTATCTCCACGCGTGCAAATAAACTCGACGGCGTCGAGCAGGCATTTGTGGCGATGGCGACCGAAATGAACAAAGGCGTTCTGAAGAATTTAGGGCTGCTGACGCCGGAGCTGGAGCAGGCGAAAAACGGCGACCTGATGATTGTCATCAACGGCAAAGCGGGCGCAGACAACGAGCAGTTGCTGGTGGAGATTGAAGAACTGTTCAACAGCAAAGCGCAAAGCGGCTCGCACGAGGCGCGTTATGCCACTATTGCCAGCGCCAAAAAGCATATCCCGGAAAGTAACCTGGCAGTGATTTCGGTCAACGGTCTGTTTGCCGCTCGCGAAGCGCGTCAGGCGCTGCAAAACGATCTTAACGTGATGCTGTTTTCCGATAATGTCTCAGTTGAAGATGAACTGGCGCTCAAGCAACTGGCCCACGAAAAAGGGCTGCTGATGATGGGGCCAGACTGCGGCACGGCGATTATCAACGGCGCGGCGCTCTGCTTTGGTAACGCTGTGCGTCGCGGCAACATCGGTATTGTTGGCGCATCCGGCACCGGTAGCCAGGAGCTGAGCGTCCGCATTCATGAATTTGGTGGCGGCATTTCGCAACTGATTGGCACCGGCGGGCGCGACCTGAGCGAGAAAATCGGCGGCCTGATGATGCTCGACGCTATCGGGATGCTGGAAAACGATCCGCAAACTGAAATCATTGTACTTATCTCCAAACCGCCTGCGCCTGCGGTGGCCCGCAAAGTGCTGGAACGCGCACGCGCCTGCCGCAAGCCGGTGGTGGTCTGCTTCCTCGGTCGTGGCGAAACGCCAGTGGATGAGCAGGGGCTACAGTTTGCTCGCGGCAGCAAAGAGGCGGCATTGAAAGCGGTGATGCTCTCCGGCGTGAAACAAGAACATCTCGAGCTGCATACGCTGAACCAGCCGTTGATTGCGGATGTGCGGGCGCGTCTGCAACCGCGGCAGAAATACATTCGTGGCCTGTTCTGCGGCGGCACGCTGTGTGACGAAACCATGTTCGCGGTGATGGAAAAACACGGCGATGTCTACAGCAACATCCAGCCCGATCCTGAATTCCGCCTGCAAGATATCAACCGCAGCATCAAACACACCTTCCTCGACTTTGGTGATGACGACTTCACCAACGGCAAGCCGCATCCAATGATTGACCCCACCAATCGCATCAGTCGCTTGATCGAAGAAGCGCGTGATCCAGAAGTGGCGGTGATCGTGATGGATTTTGTGCTCGGATTTGGATCGCATGAAGATCCGGTCGGTTCCACCATCGAGGCGATCAAAGAAGCGAAAGCGATCGCTGCCGCCGAAGGCCGCGAGTTGATCATTCTCGCCTATGTGCTGGGTACCGATCTCGATACGCCATCGTTAGCACAACAAAGCCAGATGCTGCTTGATGCCGGGGTGATTCTGGCCAGCAGCAGCACCAATACCGGATTGCTGGCGCGTGAATTTATTTGCAAAGGGGAGGAAGCCTGATGAGCCAGTCACTGTTTAGCCAACCGTTGAACGTTATTAATGTCGGCATCGCTATGTTTAGCGATGATCTGAAAAAGCAGCATGTAGAAGTGACCCAACTCGACTGGACGCCGCCGGGGCAGGGCAATATGCAGGTGGTGCAGGCGCTGGATAACATTGCCGATTCGCCGCTGGCAGACAAAATCGCCGCCGCTAACCAGCAGGCGCTGGAGCGGATTATCCAGTCGCATCCGGTGCTGATTGGTTTTGATCAGGCGATTAACGTGGTGCCGGGTATGACGCCGAAAACCATTCTTCACGCCGGGCCACCAGTGACCTGGGAAAAAATGTGCGGCGCGATGAAAGGCGCGGTCACCGGGGCGCTGGTGTTCGAAGGACTGGCGAAAGATCTTGACGAGGCGGCTGAACTGGCGGCCTCCGGGGAGATCACTTTCTCGCCGTGCCACGAACACGACTGCGTGGGTTCGATGGCGGGTGTTACCTCGGCCTCGATGTTTATACACATCGTGAAAAACAAAACCTACGGCAACATCGCTTACACCAACATGAGCGAGCAGATGGCGAAGATTTTGCGTATGGGCGCTAACGATCAGAGCGTGATTGACCGCCTGAACTGGATGCGCGATGTGCAGGGGCCCATGCTGCGCGACGCAATGAAGATTCTCGGTGAGATTGATCTGCGCTTAATGCTGGCGCAGGCGCTGCATATGGGCGATGAATGCCATAACCGCAATAACGCCGGGACGACGCTGCTGATTCAGGCGCTGACGCCGGGGATTATTCAGGCGGGTTATTCCGTCGAGCAACAGCGCGAAGTGTTTGAGTTTGTCGCCAGCAGCGATTACTTCTCCGGCCCGACGTGGATGGCAATGTGTAAAGCAGCGATGGATGCGGCGCACGGCATTGAATACAGCACCGTGGTGACCACCATGGCGCGTAACGGTGTCGAGTTCGGCCTGCGAGTCAGCGGCCTGCCGGGGCAGTGGTTTACCGGCCCGGCGCAACAGGTCATCGGCCCGATGTTTGCCGGTTATAAGCCGGAAGATTCGGGGCTGGATATTGGCGACAGCGCCATCACCGAAACCTACGGCATTGGTGGATTTGCTATGGCGACCGCGCCTGCAATCGTCGCGCTGGTGGGCGGTACGGTGGAAGAGGCTATCGATTTCTCCCGTCAGATGCGCGAAATCACCCTCGGCGAAAACCCCAACGTGACCATTCCGCTGCTCGGTTTTATGGGTGTGCCGACGGCAATCGACATCACCCGCGTGGGTAGCAGTGGCATTCTGCCGGTGATCAACACCGCCATTGCCCATAAAGATGCGGGCGTCGGCATGATTGGCGCGGGCATTGTGCATCCACCATTCGCCTGCTTCGAAAAAGCCATTCTTGGCTGGTGCGAACGTTACGGCGTCTGACCTGCAAAGTGCGCGTTGTCTCTGCCGGATGCGGCGTGAACGCCTTATCCGGCCTACGAGTGGCGCAAGAATCTGTAGGCCTGATAAGCGTAGCGCATCAGGCAATTTGGCGTTGGTCATAACCCCATCACCCTCTGTAGCGGACATAACAACATGAAAGAACTTGTGGTCGTTGCCATTGGTGGCAACAGCATTATCAAAGATAACGCCAGCCAGTCGATTGAGCATCAGGCGGAGGCGGTGAAGGCCGTCGCCGATACGGTGCTGGAAATGCTGGCTTCCGATTACGACATTGTGCTGACCCACGGCAACGGGCCGCAGGTCGGGCTGGATTTACGCCGCGCGGAGATTGCCCACGAGCGCGAAGGGCTGCCCTTAACGCCGCTGGCGAACTGTGTGGCGGATACGCAAGGCGGCATTGGCTACTTGATCCAACAGGCGCTGAACAATCGGCTGGCGCGCCACGGCGAGAAAAAAGCCGTCACCGTGGTGACTCAGGTGGAAGTGGATAAAAACGATCCGGGATTTGCTCACCCCACCAAGCCCATTGGCGCATTCTTCAGTGAAAGCCAGCGTAACGAATTTCAAAAGGCAAACCCTGACTGGCGTTTTGTTGAAGATGCCGGACGCGGCTATCGCCGCGTGGTCGCCTCGCCGGAACCGAAACGTATTGTTGAAGCACCTGCCATTAAAGCGCTGATCCAACAAGGGTTTGTGGTGATTGGTGCGGGCGGTGGCGGAATTCCGGTGGTGCGTACTGACGCGGGAGATTACCAAAGCGTGGACGCGGTTATCGACAAAGATCTCTCCACCGCGCTGCTGGCCCGCGAAATTCACGCCGACATTCTGGTGATCACCACCGGCGTCGAAAAAGTGTGTATTCATTTTGGCAAACCGCAGCAGCAGGCGCTGGATCGGGTGGATATTGCCACCATGACCCGCTATATGCAGGAAGGGCATTTCCCGCCAGGCAGCATGTTGCCAAAAATCATCGCCAGCCTGACGTTCCTGGAACAGGGCGGTAAAGAAGTGATTATCACCACGCCGGAATGCCTGCCCGCGGCGCTGCGTGGCGAGACGGGCACCCATATTATTAAAACGTAAGGACGTAAGATGAAAGAAAACAATAGCCGTCGTGAGTTTTTGAGCCAGAGCGGTAAGATGGTCACCGCCGCCGCGCTGTTTGGTACCTCTGTGCCATTCGCCCATGCGGAGGTCTCTGGCACAACCCACTGCGACGCGAATAACACAATGAAAATCACTGACCCGCACTACTATCTCGACAACGTGCTGCTGGAAACCGGTTTTGACTACGAAAACGGTGTGGCAGTACAGACCCGCACGGCGCGCCAGACCGTGGAGATTCAGGACGGTAAAATTGTTGCGCTACATGAGAACAAGCAGCATCCGGACGCCACGCTACCGCACTATGACGCTGGCGGTAAGCTTATGTTGCCCACTACTCGCGACATGCATATTCATCTTGACAAAACCTTTTACGGCGGACCGTGGCGCTCACTCAATCGCCCTGCAGGCACCACTATCCAGGACATGATCAAACTTGAGCAGAAAATGCTGCCGGAACTGCAACCCTACACTCAGGAGCGGGCAGAAAAACTGATCGATTTATTGCAGTCGAAAGGCACCACCATTGCCCGCAGCCACTGCAATATCGAACCGGTTTCCGGCCTGAAAAATCTGCAAAATTTGCAGGCGGTGCTGGCGCGACGTCAGGCGGGCTTCGAGTGTGAAATCGTCGCCTTCCCGCAGCACGGTTTGCTGCTGTCGAAATCGGAACCCTTGATGCGTGAAGCGATGCAGGCAGGGGCGCATTACGTCGGCGGGCTGGACCCGACCAGTGTTGATGGCGCGATGGAAAAATCCCTCGACACCATGTTCCAGATTGCGCTGGACTACGACAAAGGCGTCGATATTCATCTGCATGAAACCACTCCGGCAGGCGTGGCGGCCATCAATTATATGGTTGAAATGGTGGAGAAAACGCCGCAACTGAAGGGCAAACTGACCATCAGCCACGCCTTTGCGCTGGCAACGCTCAATGAGCAACAGGTAGATGAACTGGCGCACCGGATGGCGGCGCAGCAAATTTCTATTGCCTCGACGGTACCGATTGGCACGTTGCATATGCCACTCAAACAGCTGCACGACAAAGGTGTAAAAGTCATGACTGGCACCGACAGCGTTATCGACCACTGGTCGCCTTACGGCCTGGGTGACATGCTGGAAAAAGCCAATCTGTATGCGCAACTCTATATTCGTCCTAACGAACAGAACCTCTCCCGCTCGCTGTTTTTAGCCACTGGTGATGTATTGCCGCTCAACGAAAAAGGCGAGCGCGTCTGGCCCAAAGCGCAGGATGACGCCAGCTTTGTGCTGGTGGACGCCTCCTGTTCCGCCGAGGCGGTGGCGCGTATCTCGCCGAGAACCGCAACGTTCCATAAAGGGCAACTGGTGTGGGGGAGTGTGGCAGGTTGATACGAATTTGAAACGCCTGCAACGGTGAATAGTAAGAGATTTAAGCCCCAGGGAGTGGGGCGGGAATGGTTTGTTAATGAATGATCCTGAACTTTATAATCTCCCGGCATAATTTCCAGGGGATTATTTGAGAGAAATACACAAAAGTGAGTTTTAACAAAGGTATTTATCAAGTCATAAATGTGACCTGCTTCGGATAAAAAAGATTAAACATAGAAAAACCAATGATCCTCTTGCTGATAGTTATCGACAGTAATTAAGATGTAATTTGTTGTTCTGTTATCGCGAAAATATTGCCATGACCATAAAAGAAAAAATCTCACAAAAATATCCCCATGCTTCCTTTTGTACTTTTGGCGATTCAGCAGCGTTGGCCGATTACCTCGCAACGTTGATTGCGACTGGTGTTAAAACAGCTTCCTGTGGTTCGCTGGCGGGATGTATTGAAGACAACGCATTTCCGATGATTGGCGAGTATAAGATTGTAGAAAATAGCCGTGGTGAGCCTGTGTGTGTTATCAGAGTTATTGGCCTGCATTTACTGCGCTTTTCTGATGTCACCGCGGAGCTTGCCCGTAAGGAAGGTGAAGGTGACCTCAGTCTTGAATATTGGCGTAATGAACACCGTCGTTTTTTCCAGGCAGAAGGATGCTATTCACCCGAAATGGACGTTATCTTTGAAGAATATGCCCTTATTGACGTTGTGTAGATAACTATTTTTCTACGCGAAATAAGCTCACAAACATAAAGTGTCGCTAATTTTGTTTATTTTGCTATTTTTTACGTGATGATTGTCACACTTATTGTTACTGCCCGTTTTGTCCATATTTACAACCAAATTTTTAATAGCTGCCTGAAATAGGGCTGTTTATTCTGCATAAAAATATTCGAAAATTCTTATTCTCTCCAGCGCGCTAATTTGGGCGAACACTTCCTGACTACCCTGCAATGAGGCTGAAATGATGAATAAACGTTTTGTTATCAATATGGTGTCTTCGCTGTTATTAGGCGCTGCGCTAATTTCTGCGCCGCTCCAGGCCGCGGAAAAAGTCGTGGTGAATATCTCTAAAGTCGATGGTATGCCGTGGTTTAATCGCATGGGCGAAGGTGTGGTCGAGGCGGGTAAAGCCTTTGGTGTTAATGCGTCACAGGTGGGGCCTTCAAGTACTGATGCACCGCAACAGGTTAAAATCATTGAGGATTTAATCGCCCGTAAGGTTAATGCAATTACAATTGTGCCAAACGATGCCAACGTGCTGGAACCGGTATTCAAAAAAGCGCGAGATGCCGGAATTGTGGTTCTGACCAACGAATCCCCCGGTCAGCCAAGTGCTAACTGGGATATCGAAATCATTGATAACGAAAAATTTGCCGCTGAATATGTTGAACATATGGCGAAACGCATGGGTGGCAAGGGCGGCTACGTGATTTACGTGGGTAGTTTGACCGTGCCGCAGCATAACTTATGGGCTGACTTGCTGGTGAAATACCAGAAAGAGCATTACCCGGATATGCATGAAGTTACCCGCCGCATGCCGGTTGCCGAGAGTGTGGATGACTCACGTCGTACCACACTGGACCTGATGAAAACCTATCCTGACTTGAAAGCGGTTGTCTCCTTTGGTTCAAACGGTCCGATTGGCGCGGGACGTGCAGTGAAAGAGAAACGGGCGAAAAATAAAGTCGCAGTCTATGGCATGATGATCCCTTCACAGGCGGCATCACTGATTAAAAGTGGTGATATCACCGAAGGGATTACTTACGATCCGGCCTCTGCAGGTTACGCACTCGCGGCCGTCGCCAGCACGTTGCTGAAGGGTGAAGAGATCAAACCTGGATTAGAAATGGAGAATCTCGGTAAGGCCGACGTAGATATGGATAAGCGAATTATCCGTTTCCATAAGGTATTACTGGTCAACAAAGACAATATTGACTCACTTTATTAATCCATTTCTTCGGGGCGAAAGCCCCGATTCTTATTGCCAGGGGATGCTATGGAAACCTTCCTTTCCCTTCGTCATATCAACAAAACGTTTCATGCCACGCGAGCGCTGCGCGATGTTTCTCTCGACTTTATGTCGGGTGAGGTGCACTGCCTTGCCGGGCAAAACGGCTGTGGTAAATCGACGTTGATTAAAATTATGTCCGGTGTTTATCGCCCGGATGAGGGGGCGGAAATTACGCTTGGTGGGAAAAACTGGTCAAAGCTGACACCCGCCGCTTCGGTGGCGCAGGGGATTCAGGTGATTTATCAGGACCTCTCTTTATTTCCTAACCTGAGTGTCTGGGAGAATATCGCCGTGAATCACTATCACCACGGTCTGTTTGTTAACCGACGTCGTCTGCGTGAGGTGGCGCAGGCGGCAATGACCAGTATTAACGTCACATTGCCACTGGATACGCTCGTTTCTGAGCTTTCAATTGCCCGCTGTCAGCTGGTGGCAATTTGCCGTGCACTGGCGCAGGACGCACGGTTGATCGTGATGGATGAACCAACCGCTTCGCTGACCCATCAGGAAGTGCAAGGGTTATTGCAGGTGGTGCATCAATTGCGGGAACGCGGGATTTGCGTGGTCTTCGTCAGTCATCGTCTGGAAGAGGTGATGGAAGTTTCCGACCGTATTTCAGTGTTGAAAGATGGTGAGCTGGTCGGGACCTTTCCGGCTGCAGAGATGACCACAAAACAACTCGGTTTCCTGATGACCGGCCAGGAGTTTGAATATCAGGTGCGAGAGTTGTGGCAGGGAAAATCCAGCACCCCAGTGCTGGAGGTGCGTAATTTAAGTCGTCATGGGGAATATCAAAATATTAACTTGCGGGTGGAAGCGGGCGAAGTGGTGTCGATTGTTGGCCTGCTTGGTGCGGGGCGCACGGAATTATGTCTGAGTCTGTTTGGTATGACCCGACCGGATGCTGGTGAGATCCTCATCAACGGTCAGCCGGTAACACTGCATAGTAACCAGGACGCCATCCGCCACGGTATTGGTTATGTTTCGGAAGATCGCATGTCGCGCGGTTTGGTGATGGCGCAATCTATTGAAGACAACATCATTAGCACTGTTTTTCACAAGGTAAAAGATCGCTTCGGCTTTCTGAGTGAAGCTAAAGTGCGTGACCTGGTGGATAGGCTAATTAAGGCATTGACCATCAAAGTCTCTGACCCACATCTCCCGGTGAATACGCTTTCCGGGGGTAACGCGCAGCGAGTATCGATCGCCAAATGGCTGGCGATTGGGCCACGACTGTTGATTCTCGATAGCCCGACTGTCGGTGTTGATATCGCCAACAAAGCAGGAATATACGGCATTATCAGCGATCTGGCGGCTCATGGCATTGCGGTATTGATGATCTGCGATGAAATTGAAGAAGCGTGGTATCAAAGCCACCGGATTTTGGTAATGCAAAAAGGTCAGATCACCCATAGCTTCCTGCCTGACAGCAGTTCTCAGGCCAGGATTGCGGAGGTGGTAAATGGCTGAACTGAAAAAACGTCATGAATTCTGGCTGGCATTACTGATTGTGGGGCTGTTTGTCGGCCTTGCCTGGCGCAGCGACGAGTTTCTGACATTCGGTAATTTGTACGATCTCGCCAATAACTATGCCATGTTGACTATTCTCGCCTGTGGTTTGTTTGTGGTGTTAATTTCCGGTGGAATTGATATTTCGTTTCCAGCAATGACCATCATTGCGCAATACGGCATGGTGCTGTTGCTACAAAAAATGGGTGGCAACTTTGCTGTCGCGTTTGCCCTGGCGGGCGGCATCGGCATTTTACTTGGCTTAATAAACGCCTTACTGGTTAATCGCCTACGGGTGCCTTCTATCATCATCACCATTTCGACGCTGAATATTTTCTATGGCCTGCTGTTATGGTTGAGTAAAGGTGTGTGGCTGTACGACTTTCCGCCGTGGTTTGAGCAGGGGGTAATGTTGTTCAAGTACACCGATGCTGACGGCTATGACTATGGCCTTGGTCTGCCGCTGATCGCCATGATTACGGTGGTGCTGCTAACAGCATTTATCATGAATTTCACCAGTGTGGGGCGCAAAATCTATGCCCTTGGTGGGAACCGTGAATCAGCCAGTCGCATCGGCTTTAGCGTGCTGAAACTGCAACTTTTCGTTTACGGCTATATGGGATTGATGTCTGGTGCTGCGGGTGTAGTGCAGTCGTGGACGGTGATGACTGTCGCCCCCGATTCTCTTCTGGGTTATGAGCTGACAGTACTGGCTGCGGTGGTGCTTGGCGGCACTAGTTTGCTCGGCGGGCGCGGCACGTTAACCGGTACTTTGCTCGGCGTGGTGTTGTTGGCAGTGATGCAAAACGGGCTAAATTTATTGGGAGTCTCGTCTTACTGGCAAACATTGATCACAGGCATCATCATCGTTGCCAGCATTAGCGCCACGGCGTGGAGTCAGCATCAGAACCGGAGTCTGCTATGAAAAAATCGTGGCGTAATAACGTTGAGTTTTACTTGATCGGCCTGCTGGTGCTAACTGTTGCCGCCTTCAGCATTACTATGCCGGAGATTTTCTGGTCGATAAGTAATTTCCAGTCCGTCGCTTCGCAAATGCCCGTGCTGGGCATTCTGGCGTTGGCTATGGCGGTGACCATGCTTTGCGGTGGCATTAACTTGTCAATTATTGCCACTGCTAACGCCTGTTCACTGGTGATGGCGTGGGTGGCGACTCAGTATCCACCGGGTATTGCTACGGTTGTCGCTACGCTGCTGGCGGGCGCTGGCGCGGCGGTGATAATTGGTTTATGTAATGGCGTATTGATTGCCGGTATTCGAGTGTCGCCAATTCTTGCAACGCTTGGGATGATGACGTTGCTCAAAGGAGTAAATATTCTGGTGACAGGCGGTAGCGCCATTGCTAATTATCCCTCATGGGTGCTGTGGTTGAATCATGCACAGTGGTTCGGTATTCCGCTACCGATGTGGTTGTTTACCGCAGTGGCGCTGGGGTTGTGGATATTGCTGGAGAAAACACCGCTCGGTAAATCCATTTATCTGATTGGTTCTAATGAACGAGCAACACTTTACTCCGGTATTAACACGCGTCGGGTGCTGATATGGGTGTATGTCATTTCCGCCTTGCTTTGTGCGGTAGCGGCATTTTTGATGATGTCGAAACTCAACTCGGCTAAGGCCTCTTATGGCGAATCGTACTTGCTGGTGTCAATCCTCGCGGCAGTACTCGGCGGGGTTAATCCGGACGGCGGCAGCGGGCGGATAATTGGTATGGTGCTGGCGCTGTTTCTTCTGCAAATTATTGAAAGCGGCTTCAATATTCTCGGGATAAGCCCCTACCTGACGATGGCCTTATGGGGAACGTTGCTGCTCTGTTTCATTCAGGCTCGCGGCATGTTGGGGCTGGATCGGGTGGTTTAAATATTGGCTATATTCAATGGACGCGTTTTGCTGCGATGGCATTTCAGTCATCGCCAAATACATATAGCTAATCAGGAGTAAACACAATGAAGATCAAAGCTGTTGGTGCATATTCCGCTAAACAACCACTTGAACCGATGGATATCACCCGGCGTGAACCGGGACCGCATGATGTCAAAATTGAAATCGCTTACTGTGGCGTGTGCCATTCCGATATCCACCAGGTGCGTTCCGAGTGGGCGGGGACGGTTTATCCCTGCGTGCCGGGCCATGAAATTGTAGGGCGCGTGGTAGCCGTTGGTGATCAGGTAGAAAAATATGCGCCGGGCGATCTGGTCGGTGTCGGCTGCATTGTCGACAGTTGTAAACATTGCGAAGAGTGTGAAGATGGGCTGGAAAACTACTGTGATCACATGACCGGCACCTATAACTCGCCGACGCCGGACGAACCGGGCCATACGCTGGGCGGCTACTCACAACAGATCGTCGTTCATGAGCGATATGTTCTGCGTATTCGTCACCCGCAAGCGCAGCTGGCGGCGGTGGCTCCTTTGTTGTGTGCAGGGATCACCACATACTCGCCGCTACGTCACTGGCAGGCCGGGCCGGGTAAAAAAGTGGGCGTGGTTGGCATCGGCGGTCTGGGACATATGGGGATTAAGCTGGCCCACGCGATGGGGGCACATGTGGTGGCATTTACCACTTCTGAGTCAAAACGCGAAGCGGCAAAAGCCCTGGGGGCCGATGAAGTTGTTAACTCACGCAATGCCGATGAGATGGCGGCTCATCTGAAGAGTTTCGATTTCATTTTGAATACCGTAGCTGCGCCACATAATCTCGACGATTTTACCACCTTGCTGAAGCGCGATGGCACCATGACGCTGGTTGGTGCGCCTGCGACACCGCATAAATCGCCGGAAGTTTTCAACCTGATCATGAAACGCCGCGCGATAGCCGGCTCTATGATTGGCGGCATTCCAGAAACACAGGAGATGCTCGATTTTTGCGCCGAACATGGCATCGTGGCTGATATAGAGATGATTCGGGCCGATCAAATTAATGAAGCCTATGAGCGAATGCTACGTGGTGATGTGAAATATCGTTTTGTTATCGATAATCGCACACTAACAGACTGAAAAAATTAATAAATGCTCTATGATTTAACATATTAATTTCGCCCTCCACTTAACTTTTTAGTTAAGAAGGGCGAAATACTATCTAAGTAGCAGTAAAATCTATAACGTAAATTCAAATTGTTAAATTAATTCCCTCCAGTACACAATGCTGCATATATTAGTTATGAGCGATTTCTGATAGTGCCTGGTTTAATCAGGGCTTTATTATCTGCGACGTTTATTTTTATTTAAGAGAGATCGCAATGATATCATTAAAAGCGCCGCACAATAATTTGTTGCTATATACGAAACAAAGCGTACACAATACGGTTAAAAACAATCAGTTACCTGAAGATATCAGAAGTACACTGGTTTCTTGTGTCGATATATTCAAGGTTTTGATTAAACAATACTATGATTATCCTTATGATTGTCGTGATGATTTAGTCGATGATGATAAACTCATTTATCTCATGGCTGCCGTACGAGATTGCGAGTGGGCAGCCGACAATGCGCTTACCATAAATGTGCAGTTTAATGATTTCCCTGGAGTTTATGACTGGGTGGATTACCCTGATTACCCGATTAAGTTTGTTTTTCGGATACTTGAAAATCAAAAAGGGACCGTTTGGGTATATGATCAGGATGACGTGTTTCTTGATATTAAAGAGAATATCCATGCCGGACGCTTCACCGGACTTAAGAAATTAGTGCAGTTTATCGATTCAGTACGAACAGATTGCAAATGCATTCTTCTTGAGCACCATATGCCTTTGTTGAGACTTTTCCGTGAAGGGAAAGAATGTGAGCATGTAGAAAAATGGCTTCGCGAAATGTCGCGCATTCCGGACGCAGACGCACCTATTAAGCAGGCGCTTGCGTATGAATTATTATTGCACTTAAAAAATTTTTACCCTGTTTTTCCTGAATCGCTAGTGATGTTATTGCTCTCCGTTCTGAACGTGAAAACATACAGAGATGATGCACGATTAAATCAATGGGTATCTAATAGAGTGCAGGAATTAGGTGACAAATATTATCCTGTAAATAAGCACGTTAAAATACGCTACACTCTTTAGTTTAGAAACTTTTCCCTCTCCAATTTGTTATTCCATCAGAGAGTGAATCGCAAAGCGGGTAATCATTTCATCTGCTTATCTCTACGTCAAATGGCATTTACCCTCCTTTTTCGCCGATATTTTGTTGTGATCGGCGTCATGTTGCTTAAAAAGTGAACTTGTGCGAATGTTTTATGAATGTGTTGGTTGACATTCATATGAAAAAATTCATAATTCCATCATGTTTGTGTGGGGTCTTTTCTGTATCTTACGCATCGCACTCAAGCCTGACAGACAATATGCTGTAAGGCTCATATCACAAACCGCCATTAGCTCATCAGGAAGAGCAGACGACAACCAGGATTGTTGTATGGTACGGGGTTCGAGGCCTCGATGGCGGTCCAATTTTTCAAAACTCTTCTGAATCAGATCCTCTTATTATCATCCTTGCAGAGTGGATGGAGCATTGCCAGCTACTCACTGAAGCAGACAAATGAAAAAAGCCCACACAGGGGAGAGTGGGCTGAAATGGGAAGCTAAAGACTCAAGTAAACTTATCGGAAATAAGGACCACGCATTACGGGGGATATCATCGCCGATGAGCGGGATTCGGCAAATCAGGTTGATTACGTAGAGAGTAAATTATCTGCTCACCGCTGCGTTACTCCTTCGTAAATCAGGCGTAGCGCGAATACACCAATAATTGCACCAATAACCCGACTGGCAACGCGTTGCATACGCCCATAAGCACGACGCACAGCGGGCAAAGAAAACGCCTGACTAAGAAAGACTCGCCAGATAATTGATGCGAACACAATTCCCGCCCAGGCCATTAAACGTGCCCAAGTTGGTGTTTCAGCATTTAACGTTACTGAGAAAATACTGATAAAAAATAAAACGGTCTGTGGATTAGAGAGATCGGTAATTAATCCACGGCGAAAAAAGACATACCAGGGGGCGCTAATCGGTTGTTGTAGTGTGCTTATTTGCGGTGTTGACTGGCGGCGCATGCTGCACCACGCAAACCATAAGAGATAAGCGCCGCCGACGATTCTAATAAGCGAAAAAATCTCCTCACACTGCGTAATGAGTGTCGCAAGACCATACAAACCCAACCCGGAATAAAACGCATCGCCCAGTGCCACGCCCAACCCGGTCAGCACTCCTGCGCGTCGACCGGAAGCCAGGCTGGTTTGTACCACCACAAAAAGATTGGCTCCCGGATTAAAAAAAGTCATCACGAACAGTCCTACGGTCAGGTAAACGGCGTGCAAGGGATCCATGTGATTTCATCCATAAATAAGTGAAGTAACTTCATCATATTTCTACAAAAAGTAATCGGATGCGAGAGAGATCACAAAGTGTCTTATTTCCGGTTACTGGCGTTTATGCCCTGACTGAACTAATTATTAATCAGCCCAATAATATGGGGGGGTGATAGTTTGATAACAACTCTGGAGCCGTAATATGAAAATAATCTCTAAAATGTTAATCGGTGCGTTAGCGTTTGCCGTTACCAACGTTTATGCCGCAGAATTAATGACCAAAGCAGAATTTGAAAAAGTTGCATCGCAATATGAAAAAATAGGTGATATTTCAACCAGTAATGAAATGTCGACTGCAGATGCGAAAGAAGATCTGATCAAAAAAGCGGATGAAAAAGGGGCAGATGTGTTGGTGCTGACCTCTGGTCAAACTGACAATAAGATCCACGGCACGGCAAATATTTATAAGAAGAAATAATTCTGCACCCCATGTAAACATGCCCGATGCGTAAGTTTATCGGTGATCATCTATTGAAATTTATGCCGGATAAGGCGTTCGCGCTGGATTCGGCATTTCAGTTTTTCAGCCGCCGCCAGAATGTCGTTCGGCTGATACCTAAATAATTCGCCGCGGCTGTTTTATCGCCATTAAATTTCTCCAGTGCCTGTTGTGGCGTCAGTAAGCATGGACCGGGAGTTTCCGCCGACTCGCGCGCCAGTTCCGGCAGTAGCAACTGCAAAAATTGCGGCGTTAAATCCGGCGTCGGTTCCACACTTAAAAATAGCGCCAGTCGTTCCATCATATTGCGCAGTTCACGAATATTTCCCGGCCAGTTGTAGCGCAACAGCACAGTTTCACTTGCCTGTAATCCCTGACGTAACGCGGAAGAAAACGGCGCAGTAAGTGCCGCCAGTGACACTTTCAAAAAGCTTTCCGCCAGCGGCAGAATATCCGCCACCCGCTCGCGTAGCGGCGGCAATTGCAGACGCAAAATACTCAGTCGATAAAACAGATCACGGCGAAAACGCCCTTGCTGCATATCCTCTTCGAGATTGCAGTGAGTGGCGCTAATAACCCGCACATCCACCGGAACAGGCTGATGCCCGCCGACGCGGGTGACCTCTTTTTCTTCCAGCACCCGCAGCAGCCGGGTCTGCAACGGCAGCGGCATTTCGCCTATCTCGTCAAGAAACAGCGTGCCACCGTGGGCGATTTCAAACAGCCCGGCGCGTCCTCCGCGTCGCGAGCCGGTAAACGCCCCTTCCTCATAGCCAAACAGCTCCGCTTCCAGCAGAGATTCAGCAATCGCCCCGCAGTTGACGGCAACAAACGGATGTGACTTTTTGCCCTGTCGCGCATCGTGGCGGGCAAAATATTCCCGATGAATCGCCTGGGCCGCCAGCTCTTTGCCCGTCCCCGTTTCCCCTTCAATCAACACCGCCGCACTGGAGCGGGCATACAGCAAAATAGTCTGCCGTACCTGTTCCATCTGTGGTGATTGACCGAGCATATCGCCCAGCACGTAACGAGTACGCAGGGCGTTGCGGGTGGCATCGTGAGTATTATGGCGTAACGACATGCGCGTCATATCCAGCGCATCGCTAAATGCCTGGCGCACGGTGGCGGCAGAATAGATAAAAATTCCGGTCATTCCGGCTTCTTCTGCCAGATCGGTAATCAGCCCCGCGCCGACCACCGCTTCGGTGCCGTTGGCTTTTAGCTCGTTAATCTGCCCACGTGCGTCTTCTTCGGTAATGTAGCTACGTTGGTCGAGGCGCAAATTAAAGGTTTTTTGAAACGCTACCAGTGCCGGAATGGTTTCCTGATAGGTGACAACGCCGATAGAAGAGGTGAGTTTTCCAGCTTTTGCCAGTGCCTGTAACACATCATAGCCACTCGGTTTTATCAGAATCACCGGTACCGACAGGCGGCTTTTCAGGTACGCACCGTTAGAGCCAGCGGCAATGATGGCGTCGCAGCGTTCGCTGGCCAGTTTTTTGCGGATGTAGGTCACTGCTTTTTCAAAGCCAAGCTGGATAGGAGTAATGTTTGCCAGGTGATCAAACTCGAGGCTGATATCGCGAAATAGCTCGAACAGCCGCGTTACAGATACCGTCCAGATAACCGGTTTGTCGTCATTCAGCCGTGGTGGATGTGCCATAGCGCACCGCAAAGTTAAGAAACCGAATAATGGGTTTAGTCTTGTTTCATAATTGTTGCAATGAAACGCAGTGAAACATTGCCTGAAACGTTAACTGAAACGCATATTTGCGGATTACTTCATGGCTTTATCTATAACAAATTGAAATAAAACATTTAATTTCATCCAGGTAATTGTGGCACACCCCTTGCTCTGAGTTTATCAACGTAAATAACAAGTTGATAACAAAGGATGGGCTATGTCTCTACACTCTCCAGGTAAAGCGTTTCGCGCTGCACTGTCTAAAGAAAATCCATTGCAGATTGTCGGCACCATTAACGCCAACCATGCGCTGCTGGCGCAGCGTGCCGGATATCAGGCGATTTATCTCTCCGGCGGTGGTGTGGCGGCAGGTTCGCTGGGGTTGCCGGATCTCGGTATTTCTACTCTTGATGATGTGCTGACTGATATTCGTCGTATCACCGACGTCTGCTCGCTGCCGCTGCTGGTGGATGCGGATATCGGTTTTGGCTCTTCGGCCTTTAACGTTGCCCGCACCGTGAAATCGATGATTAAAGCCGGTGCGGCGGGCTTACATATTGAAGATCAGGTTGGAGCAAAACGCTGCGGACATCGTCCGAACAAAGCGATCGTTTCAAAAGAAGAAATGGTGGATCGGATCCGCGCGGCGGTGGATGCGAAAACCGATCCTGATTTTGTGATCATGGCGCGCACCGATGCGCTGGCGGTTGAAGGGCTGGATGCGGCGCTCGAGCGTGCGCAGGCCTATGTTGAAGCGGGTGCCGAGATGTTGTTCCCGGAAGCAATTACCGAACTCGCCATGTACCGCCAGTTTGCCGATGCGGTGCAGGTGCCGATCCTTGCCAACATTACTGAATTTGGTGCCACGCCGCTGTTTACCACCGACGAATTACGCAGCGCCCATGTCGCAATGGCGCTGTATCCCCTTTCTGCTTTCCGCGCAATGAACCGCGCCGCTGAACATGTCTACAATGTCCTGCGCCAGGAAGGCACGCAGAAAAGCGTCATCGACACCATGCAGACCCGCAACGAGCTGTATGAAAGCATTAACTACTACCAGTACGAAGAAAAGCTCGACGACCTGTTTGCCCGTAGCCAGACGAAATAAAACAAACGCCCGTTGGTTGTATTCGACAACCGATGCCTGATGCGCCGCTGACGCGGCTTATCAGGCCTACGGGATGAACTGAACTGTAGGTCGGATAAGACGCATAGCGTCGCATCCGACAACATTCTCGACCCTACAAATGATAACAATGACGAGGACAACATGAGCGACACAACGATTGTGGGGTAGCGATCAATTCTGGGTGGAGTTCGTGCAGCCTGGTAGAACCTGCAAGCCTTGCGTGGCGCGGGGTGTGGTGATTCAGTGTGATTCTGGGCGGATTTGTGAGAAATGACCAAAAGTGCCTTTTTTTACGCTTTATTCTGGGCGCTTTTGATCTGGTTCTGCTACAAACTTAACGGGTTTTAAATGCTTTTAAAAAGTGTTTTATCCTTGCCCGTTTTCCTCAAGTTGTTCTCATCTGTTGTGTTCGGTTTTGTTGTGGTTATTGCTGATTAGCTAACAGCACACGCCCCGCCAAAACGAGGCGCTTATGCTGATTTCTTGTTTATAGGCTTAGTTTTTTGCTCCGGTGTGACGGGAACGCGATCACCTGGTGTTCCTGCTCGGATACAGGATTTGGCGCGTTGCAAAATCTCTTTGTCAGTTTCTTCGTTGCCAGCCAATGCCACACTAATGGCATCTTTGAGCGATTCTCTGATGTTCAGGCTTCGGATGACCGTTTCTGGGTCAGCACTTAAAACATGGTCGCCTGTTGCGTGTAATCGTGCCAACACACCGTTAATACCTACTTTGCATAGCGTCGAGAATAACATTTCAGCATCTTCAGGTAGAAGATTAGCCAATATAAGTTGTAATCCGTTCTGCGCATCATTGTACGCATCAGTTAACGCTTTCTTTTGCGTCTTTTTGTTCGCACCTGGTCGTTTGTGATTATCATCAGTACCGCAATCCTCACCAGTTAACAGCCATGCAAGAGATACTCCACACGCATCAGCAACTTTTGCTGCATTATCAATAGTTGGATAGCTATCACCTTTTACATACTTTCTTATAGATGCCTCGGATAAGCCGCTTTGCCGTGCAAGAGCGTGATTACTCATATCTCCCATGGCGATTCTCAGACGTTCGTTAAAGCGTACTATTCCATCATAAGAAAAAGTACGTTTATCGTTAATTGGCGCATTTCCGTTCTTTTCCATAATTCACCATATAAATTAACAGGTTACAAGCATGTGCGTACTTTTGTGCTTGCGCGACTAAAAATACGCAAAAAGTTATTGACCGCGTACTTTTGATCGCATATCTTTTATCACATTCGATAATCGAATTTGATTATCGAATTCGATAAACGTGAGAGGATCACACAATGCAGTTGTTGAGACAAGATCTAACCGACCTGTTTGTTCGTCGCGGTCATGACTGGTCAGCAATGGCGATTCAAACAGCGTTAAAAAATAAAGGGATTGATTTACCCTCGCTGGAAAAAGCACAAGGATTGAAACCCGGTTCCATGCGGAATGTGTTTTATCGACCGTGCTCCAAATACGAACAGGTAATTGCCCAGGCTGTTGGCGTAACGCCTGATGTGATTTGGCCAAGTCGCTATTTGCATGAGACATCGCAAATAGCGGTGTAAGGTGGAATCGTGTGGTTTGTAGTGCGGGATTGCCTGGGATTATCCGGTTTTCCATCAGCAGAAAAAAACATCCGGGCACGTCTGGATCGTCTTGCTGAAAATAACCCGGAATGGAAGCGCAAGCGTGAAGGCACCAAAGCATTCGAGTATCACATCGACTGCCTGCCCGCTGAAGCGCAGAAAGTTTTACGTAAGCGCCTGACCAATCAGGTCCTGGAAGATGCACAACTGCCCGCCGTGGTTGAGCAGAAAGCAGTTAAAAACGTCGCCGTTCGCGATGAACTGGAAGTGATGGTCAAATGCCCGGAACTGGCATTACGCGAAGTCCAGGCACTGACCGACAAGCAAAAGGCCATTGCTGATGCGCGGATATTGCTGGCTACTGAAGTGCATAAACTGCGTGAATACGCCGGAATGACCAGGAAGGCCGCGTTAAAGCACATCGTTGATGGTGTGCGCATGGGGGCGTTGCCTGACCGCATTATCGAAGCAGCGAATACTGCAAATGCACGTCAGGGAAAGCGAACCGGTGTCAGCACCGGCAGCCTGGATAGCTGGTACTCCAGCTGGGTGATGGCGCGCGGTGATGCCAATCAGTTACTGGCGTTACTGGCTCCCGGTCATCATAAGGGAACACCGTGGGAGCAGGTCTGGTGGTTGAGCGATTTCTTTATGTTCTATCGCTCATGGAAGCGCCCGACCGTTGAATACGCTTATCGCGAGTTTTCAGCCTGGTGGCATGAGAAACACGCGAATGATGCGGGAATGCTGGCGGCACTGCCTTCAGTTCACGCAGTAAGACGGGTGTTAAGCAACGTCCCGGTGATTGTTAAGGAGCGTTTCCGCTCCACCGGTTCAGCCTGGCGTTCGCTCAATCCTTTTGTGCGGCGCGACTGGAGCACATTACCGGTTAATGCGGTATGGGTCGGGGATGGTCACTGTATGAAAATGACTGCGTTTAACCCACTGACCGGCAATATTTTCCGGCCAGAAGTGACGCTGGTTATGGATGCGGGTCAACGCTTTGTTGTGGGCTGGTCACTATCCCTGTCGGAGAACGTGATAGCCGTTGCTGATGCGTTACGTTACGGCATGGCGCAGCACGGGATACCGCTGATTTATTACTCCGATAACGGGGGCGGTGAAAAAAACCGGGTGCTTGATGCCGATATTACCGGGATTCTGCCCCGGCTGGGTGTGGAACATCACACGGGGATACCAGGTAACCCGCAGGGGCGCGGGGTGATTGAACGGGCAAACAAAGGAATACCCAAAGACGTGGCTCTGAGTTTCCAGACGTACTGCGCAAGGGATGCAGACAAGGAAACCGTAATGATGCAGCAACGGATTATGCAGTCAGCCATTAAGGCCACCCACAAAGGGAAAGAACTGACAAAACGGCAGGTTAAGGCGAGGGATGAAATCCCCACCTTTGAGCAACTGCTGGCAGCCATAGAGCTGGAGGTCAGACGCTATAACAACCGGCCACACAGCAGCCTACCCCGCAAAGAGGATGGCGAATATTACAGCCCGGCAGCGTATCGCCGGAAACTGATAAAAGAGCAGAATGTTGAAATTGATTTCCTGTCGCCGGAAGAACTGCATGAAATGTTCAGACCGGAAGTGACGCGCAAAACATTTCGCGGGGAAATTCAGTTATTCAACAATATTTATTACTCATATGAGCTGGCCGCAGAGCACGGGAATGAAGTCAGGGTCAGTTACGATATTCATGATGCAAACAGCGTCATTGTCCGGCGGGCTGATGGCTCTTATATCTGCGATGCCATCTGGAACGGTAACAAGGTTGATGCCTTCGCTAAACCAGTTATCGAACAAAAACTGGAGAAACGCGTCAGGGGCCGCATTGCACGGGCCACGCAGAAAATCGAAGAGGCTAAACGCGAGCTTACCCCGGCTATTACGCAGAAGCCTGACTTTAATCTGGGATATGGACTGGAACGCCCGGAGAAAAAGGAAAAAGAAGAACTTTATTTATTCGCATCTGAACGCGAGCGCAATTTAAAGAAAAACGGCACAAACAACCATTAATTTAAAAGGTATTTAATTATGAGTTTAATTACGCAATTAAATGACGTAATGGCCCGTCGCGGCTATACGCAGACCCACGTCGCCCGTGCTATTGGTCGTAGCAGCGCCGTTATCAGCCAGTATTTGCAGGGTAAATATCAGGGCGATATGTCTGATATTGAAGAACGCATTTCTGCCTTTGTGACCCGTGAGCGGGAAAAAGAAAACAGCCGCCGTATTAAAGCAAAGTTTGTGACCACCGGTATGGCTGCCAAAGGACTGGAGGTGCTGGCCTACGCTCACCTGGAATGTGAAATCTGTGTGCTGTATGGCGCAGCAGGTCTTGGCAAAACAATGATTCTGCGTGAATACGCCGCCAGAAACCGGGATGCGGTCCTGATTGAAGCCGACCCGGGCTATACAGCCAGAACACTGCTTGAGGAGCTGTGCCGCCAGCTGGGGGTAAAAGTTCGCGGCAATATCCACGAACTGATTGATGCATGTGTGCGAGAACTGCGTGATTCCGGTCGCCTGCTGATGGTGGACGAGGCTGAACTGCTCCCCTATCGCGCACTGGAGGTTCTGCGCCGTCTGCATGACAAAGCGGGTATCGGGATTGTCCTGGCGGGTATGCCACGCCTTCTGATTAACCTCAAGGGACGTCGCGGTGAGTTCGCCCAGTTATACAGCCGTGTGGCGCTGGCGCTTAACCTGGGCGATACGCTGTCGCAGGAAGATTTTAACCAGATAGCTACCGGGCTGATGCCGGAAGCAGCAGAACCGGAAATCAGCGAGGCGCTCTACGCACGCTCACTGGGTAATGCCCGCCGCCTGTTCAAACTGGCGCGCGGTGTGTACCGGATTTGTGATATCAGCGATGCACCGGTCAGTGTGCAGGCCATTGATAAATTCGCAGAAATGTTAATTCACTGATGGAGAACAAGACGATGGACAAGCAGACCATTAACGCCGTCCGTTCCCGTGCCCGTGTGGCCATCCACACCACCGGTGGTCGCGTAACGGGACAGCATCACCGTTTACCTGTGGTTTATGCCTGCCCGCCCGTGGGTGGTCCTGTATGGCCGGTAACGGAAATCGTTCAGACATTCAGCGGCCTGCGCCGCGTGGTTAAAACGTCCTGTATCGACGGCTGCACCGTCGTATGGCAATAAAACGAGGAATTAAAAGTGAGCGTGAAATTAACAATAGTATTTACCGACCTGGGTAATAACCAGTGCCATAACCTTATTCGGGTGGAAAATGGCGACAATGCCACACTCGAAGAAGCGGCAAGAACTCTGGGGACTGTCGGCGCTATTTGTACGGTTCTGAAGGAGAAACACGGAAATGAACGGCTTGATCTGCAAATCTACCATGACTACGTGAAACAACTGGCACAGGGATGTCCGTATATTCCTCAAGAAACACAAATGCATTGAGGGCTGAAAAATGTCATTAGAGCTTGAATTAACTTTCAGCCTGGACAGGCCAGGTAAACCGGAGAAAGTCGTCGCGACGTATCAGTTGCCGCCTGATGTCACGGGAGAGCAGGTTTCCGACATTATCAGAAAAACTCACTGTTTTATGAACGAAATTATTTTTAAATCGTTTGATTTCAAAGGAGAAAAACATGGGGGTTAAGTTAGAAGTAATTATCTATACCGATGAAAAAGGCGCGACTTTAACCCAGATTACAGGGAGTTATTCGAAGGACGGCACTTCCGAAAGGGAGTTTCAGGTGGCAACAGGATTACATGATGTTATCAAGGAAGCACTGAGAAATGACTACAACGGCGTGAATATTTTTTCTGAAAACGTTGCGCCTCGCGCACATAACACACATTAATCTGTAAATATCACTAAGGTAATTTAATTATGACGACTGAAAATAAAGTTAAGCAATACACGAAAACTCAAGCGCCTGAAGGTTACTGGGTGGATGCCCGTGGCGTAATGACACCTGAAAGCCTTATCAAAGATATCGACCGCGACCGCGAGCAGCTGGTCGGTGAGCTTGTGGAGATGGTGATTGCTGCCTCCGCCTCACTGCGGGAACTGAAACTGCGTGCGTTTGGTGATATTCAGGCATTTATTGACCTGTCGGCGGAGAAATACGGCGCTGTGAAAGGCGGCAAAAAAGGCAATATCACGCTTTACAGCTTTGACGGGCGTTACAAGATTCAGCGCGCCATGCAGGACCGTATCGCGCTTGATGAACGCATTCAGACCGCGAAGGCGCTGATTGATGACTGTCTGGCTGACTGGACGGAAGGTGCACGCCCTGAAATTAAAGCCATCATCAGCGAGGCATTCAGCACGGACAAGGAAGGCAACATTAACACCGGGCGCGTTCTGGCTCTGCGTCGTCTCGATATTACGGAGGAACGCTGGGATAACGCCATGAAACTGATTGGTGAAGCCGTCCAGGTGGTTGGCAGCAGAAGCTATATCCGCGTGTATGAGCGCGTCGGTGATTCTGCTGAATACCGCGCAATCCCGCTTGATATTGCAGGGGTTTAACATGCATCAGGATATCAAAGAGTACAGAGCCGGAAATAGTTGCGCGGCGTATTCGCTGGGCGCGTCCAGAGCAGAACAGCGCGGCGATTATGCTGAGGCTGAAAAGCTGTGGCGTAAGGCAGCGCAAAGCCCGTGTAGCACCCTGCGCCGCATCTGGGCTGAACATCGTGCGGAGTTCTGCGCTAACGCTCACCTGAAAGGATGGAAGCCGCCTCATGAACGCGAAACGCTTTAATCAGCTATATCCGCCAGGTACTCGTTTCATGCACATTGCACACCGGGCAGTGCGTGGTGGGCGGGTGGTAAAAACTGTTGCACCGGCCAGAGATTTTAAATGTGGCTGTGTGGTTGAAATTAATGTCGAGCCTTATTTCGTTAAAGTCGAAACACTGAAAGCACCGCATTAATTTAATTTGTTTTTAATTGTTATTTAAAACAGGCGTAAACCCGCCGGGCTGGCTTACGCCTGAATTAAGGGGATTTGTATATGAAAGATAAAGTCTGGGATTTTATTGTTACTCCTGAAGGTTTTGCTACCCGTTCATCTGAGAAGTTAACCAATGTAACGTTATGGGCGTCATCATTGCTGGGCCATCTGGGAGCACCTGCCGATTTTATGCATGTGGTACTTGATGCGCAGATTGCCGGGAATGCTATGGCCAGTAAGGGGGCTTATATTCAGGGGGATTTGTTCGCCATGATGGCGAATGACACAGCCGCGCTGTATATCGCCACACGGAACATACTGACAAGAATATCCATGCTGTCTGACTGTAAGGATATGGAAGACCTCGCATACATCCTTGAAGATGATTTGCTCACTATTTCAGGCGTGCAGGAATCCCTCCCGCGTCAGCTGCGGTTTATTGACCTGATGGAGTCATATAAAGATAAGCCTGATTTTTTTCAGATTCGATTCAGTGGAATGGAACTACTGGATGAATATTATCCGCTGGATTCGATTTCCCGTGATGTGAAGGCGTTCGTAAAGTCTGTTGACCGTCATTACCGGAAAGCTGAACGTCGTAGTTAATAAGTCTGTTTTTAATTTTATTTGTATATGGCGTAAACCCGCCGGGGCTGGCTTACGCCTGAATCTGAGGAAGTTTATTTATGAATATCGCCAAGCAAAAAAAATTCGCCCGCGAAATTAATCTGACAATCGTTTGTTTTAATCGTCTTGCGACCAGTTCTCAGTCGACAGCAGATGTTCATCCAGCGCCGCAGCCAGAACGAACTCCCCACGTTCCTGAAGGCCGTACCGGAAGTTGCGTAATTCAGAATTCAGGATGCTGAGATTCAGACGACTATGAAAGATAAATACATTGCCAAAATCAAAAAACTGTTACGCCTTGCCAGAGGGACATCAAGCCCGGAAGAAGCCGCTAACGCTATTGCAAAAGCCCAGGCTTATATGCGCCAGCATGGCATCAGCGAAAACGACGCTGAATTGTTCGACATTCAGGAAGCTGCCAGCGCGGGTGCGCCGAGTGATGCCAGTACGCCGCCGCGTTATATGCACATCCTGTGTGACCTGGTATGTAAAGCCTTCGGTGTCGAGTGTTACATCTCCGGTGAATACCGGGCTTCTGGTTCACTCAAACGTTACGTTCGTTTTTATGGTCCTGACAGCCGCCCGGAAATTGCGGCCTACGCGTTTGATGTGCTTTCCCGTCAGATGATGGCAGAGCGTAATCAATATCAGGATAAACACTGTAAGCGTTGCAAACCATCCACGCGGGTGGCCCGTGGCGACCAGTTCTGCGAAGGCTGGGTCTTTGGTGCCCGTGATGTCATTGCGGTGTATGACGTCTCCCCGGAAGAAAAAAGCCGCCTTGAGCTTTACAGAGAAAACCTGCACAGGACTAAAGTGCGGCGCGACGGGGATATGCGCACAGCTAAAGCGTGTCGGGGTGCAGAGTTTGCCGCTACTGCTGGTTTTATCGCCGGGAAAAATGCCAGGTTGCATCAGGGGGTTAATGGTCAGAGCAACAGGCCGCTGGCGCTGGGAGGGGATAACGATGGCTTTTAAACTTCTCAGTGTCACCGAAGCAATATACCAGCCGCCCGGAGAACGCCACGAATACAGGATGAATGACGGTAGCGCGGCGGTTGAGTTTCCCAAATATCCGGGGGCTTCCCGGTGGCGGTTCTATGACAGTGCGGGACGCCGGATTATTAAAAGAACCGTGCACAACGCCATGAAAGCCGCTGTAGAACGTCACAAAAGAAGGTTTAACTGCAAATGAATATTGAATTTTATGACTACGGAGTCACCTCAAAAATCATTGTTACCTGCTGGTTCTGGGAGTTCCGTCGCTATTGCCGGGTTGTGGATGCGGCGTTGTTTGTGGCTCCTGAAGTGCGCCACCAGAGTGGCGGTGGCCTTTTAATGAAAACCGTCATCACCGGTAAAACGGTCCCGATGTTACGGGCGTTTAAAGTGGCAAAACAGGAGGCTTGCAATGGTCATTGATAAAACGATAACGATCGATGTAGCCATGAATACAGGTCTGGCGCTTATCGGTTATGGCTATATCACTTTTATGTCATTCAGGTGGTTGATTTCTTCGTTCTTTAAGCAATGTGAAAAACGTTGCCGCAAAGACAAGCGCGTGAAGGCACTAAATGCGTTTAATGACGCTTTTGATATTGACCGTATGCAACAGGGAGACCCGGCACGCGTAATTACCCAGGGAGATGTCGTGATTTTGGTATACCGGAGTGAAAAAAATGAACAGGAGGCGGCGCAGTGAACCAGCAAACCAGAATAAGCGATAAGAGCCTGACCAGACTGATTGCCGATGCTGACAAAATGCTTGATATGCGCGGACCGATTGTAGACAGAGAGTGGTGGATGCTTTTACGGCAGTCCCTGGTTGAACTTCAGGAACGCCGGAGTGCTGGAATCATTCCAGTGACGCTGAGAGTAAAGGAGCATCAGGTCAGAGAGCTGGTTAATCAGTTACGAGATGTGGCAATCAAATACCACGGAACGCAGCAATTACGGGAGCGTATTGCAACAACAGTCATTTATTCAGAACTGGTTTCAGGGGAATAATCAGATGAAAAACCGTAAGGCAAAAATTCTGTTAGCTCGCAGAAACGGTGTTGGGGTCTGGCGATGGTTGAGGATTAGTAACAGACGAGTGAGGTTGACGGGGTGTCGTGGTGTGATGGGGCACAGTTGTTGCAAAAAGCCCAGCGCGGCGCAAAACCGCTGGAAGAATCACACTAACGCAAAGTAATTAAATAATAACCAATAGCAGACCAAAATATATGTTTTGGTCTGCCAAAAGCGATGTTTTGGTCATTATGAAGATTGAACAAATCGGAATGGCAGCCTTCCGGCAGCAGGCTGAAAGCGGTGGCGTGGATGAGTTCGTCGTGCAGAGGTTCGGTGGTGTGTATCACCTCTTCGCTGTGAATCGCCGCGCTGGTGTGTCTTATTTTCTACAGGAACGCCGTGGCGATTACAAGACGTGGCTGTCTCTTGACCGTGCCGCCGCGTTCCTGTCAGGGATTGGCGTTTCACGTTTTACCGTGCGTTTTGAGGATAACAAACATGCTGAAAAAGATGATCGGAGCCATTAAAGCCGGTCAGGCGTATCTGGGGTGGGATGATGTCCTTTATCGCCAGACGCTGGCCCGCCTGACCGGTAAAACCAGCACCACACGCTGCAACCTCGATGAACTGCGCATCATCCGGGAATACATGCACGAACAGGGATTTCCGCGCAAAGCACCCGCCGGTAAAGGTCGCCGCCCCCGTGTTGCAATGAGCAGAAAATCAGTATTATCCAAAATTGAAGCGTTGCTGGCTGATGCCGGTCGTTCCTGGGCATATGCAGAAGGGCTGGCATCTCACATGTATAAGCAACATGTGATCGAATGGCTGACGGATGAACAGCTTTTTGGGGTAATGGTGGCGCTGGTTAAAGATTCAAGAAGGAGAAATCAATGATGAAAAAATGGTTGTTTTGTTTAGTAGGGGTTATTTTCTCTTGTTCTGCGTTGGCTCAGACAGAGGAACAGGCGCAAAAGGAACTGAAACGTTATCAGGATATGAAACCACAGGTTGAGCAACTTCTGAGGGAAAGCCTGAAACTCTATTATGACATGCCAGACGCTGCATCAGAATATAATAACGGTAACCCTGAAAAATGGCGTAAGGTCATAACAGGCCTGAAGGAATTCGATAAACAAATAGAGAAAATTGGCGGTAATGGCTTCGATCCTGTTTATAGTTCCTGTGTAAATATGGGGATTCAACTACAGGATTACTGGTCTAACGTCCTCGGCAACAACAAACAGTTTCTCGAGCGTTCCAGAAGTTTGTTTATACAGGATCGCATGGATTGCTTTGATCAATTCGTCTTTGGTAAAGAACGTATAGAGGCCAGAAAAGACCTTGCCATTGTTAATGTCTGGGATGAATAAACAGGAACCTCCGCAAACGCGGAGGTTTTTTATGAACTGTACAGGCGATCATGTATGGCTATAATAACAGTAAGTTACTACCGGAGACGCCATCATGCAGACCTTCAGTGAAACAGATCTTCGCGATGCGCAGGTACTGCTGCCCGATTCCGTACAGCAACTGATTAGCGTGATTGGCTTCCCCGCCCTGACCCGGTTAATCCGTTCTTTTGGTGGCGTGACGTTAAGCGGTAAAACCGGCGCACACGCCGGACGCACCGGCGGTGTCCATGCCCTGTTACATGACGTGCTGACCGAAGACGAAATCAACAAATTGATCCGCTTTCTTGGCGGTGCACCGTTTTACATTCCTCGTTGCGATCATGCGTTACGTGCCCTGCGTAACACCCGTTTTATGGCTGATTTACAGCAGCATGTAAAAGACGGATGCTCACACCGGCAGGCGCTGGCACTACTCTGTCCCCGTTACGGGATTTCAGACCGGTACGCATGGCAACTGATACACCGACGACAAAAACAGACTTCGCTGAAAAGCCCCACCCAGGTGGGGCTTTTTGATTAACAGGCCTCAGAAAAAGGAGACACTTATGACCAACTATACGGCACCAGGCGAGTATACGGCCTACTCAGAGCAGGCCCGGGATGCTGCCGGACGCCGCTTCGCTTATATGAAAAATCTGGCCAGCCAGCTAAACCGAATGGCCGAACAACCGGATATGGTTGTTCAGGAAGAAGCGTTGCAGTGTGCCATTGCTGACATCATCGCCAGCGAAAACGAGATGCGCGCAGCGATGGAAAAGGCGAACGCCTCTGCTCCGCTTTGTAATAAACCTCTTATTACGCCGGATTCTCTTTCCCGCTTCTGATTTAGCACCCCGCCGCGGCGGGGTGCTGAACTCCCCCAGCAGTACCCACCACACCAGACCGTTTACCCTCTCCACTCAGACCACAAGGCACCTTAAGGGATAGCGCCCGGCAAAAGTCATTCTGTGCCTTTGACCGGGTGTTATTTACGGGCCGTCAGTGGCTCAGATTTACAGGAGAAACTCATGTCTGAACCCTTATCAGGCGGCGGAGCTGTGGCAGTCACCATCGGTGGTGCCAGTGTGTTTGGTCTTCTCACCAATACCGATTTTGGCGTCGTGGTGGGCGCGTTTGCCGGGGCGCTTTTTGTTGTCACGCAACAGAAAGAAATCCCGGTGTGGCGAATGGCCATCCACCTGCTCGTCGCGTTTGTGGTTGGCGTTCTGGGGGCTGGCGTGGCTGCGTCACTGATGCAGTGGCTGACCCACTACAACGACAAGCCGCTCGATGCATTGTGTGCGGTCGGTGTCTCGGCGTTATCCATCAAGATACTGACCTTTCTTTATCAACAGGAAATTTCATCGCTGTTCGGCCTGTTTTCCAGACTGCGCGGCGGAGGGGGTGGAAATGGAAAGTAGCCTTGCCGGTATCGTGAATGTCTGGCTGTGTCTCGCCATTGTGCTGGGGTTGTTTGTGTATCGCCGTCACGGTGCGGCGCATAAACCGATGATTACCTGGCTGGCGTACTGGCTGATGCTCGGCTACATCATCATCCCGTTCCGCTGGCTGTCAGGTACATACACACACTCCAGCTGGCTGGTTGTGGCGCTGAATCTGGTGTTCTGTGCGCTTATCGTGTGGGCGCACGGGAATTTGTCAAAAATCCTTTCGTTACTGCGGAGGTGAATATGTCGGAAAAATTCCGTTTCAGTCAACGTAGCGAGAAAAATCTGGCTGGCGTAAAACCACAACTGGTGGCGGTTGTACGCCGTGCGCTGGCGTTGTCGGACGTCGATTTTGGTATTACCGAAGGTTTACGCACGAAAGAACGTCAGAAACAACTTGTCGCTGAAGGCAAGAGCCAGACCATGAACAGCCGTCACCTTACTGGCGATGCTGTTGATGTCGTGGCTTACGTTGGTGGCACCATTTCATGGGACTGGCCGTTATACGAAAAAATCGCCCGAGCCTTTAAACAGGCTGCCGCAGAGCTGGGTGTCGCCATCGAATGGGGCGGAGACTGGAAAACGCTGAAAGACGGGCCTCATTTCCAGTTAAAACGCTGATGCGGGAGGGATTATGAACAGAAGTCACTGGCCCCACAGAACGCCACGTAAAGCCGTGCGCTGTGTTCTGGCCCTGTTTCTGGTGATGTTGCTTCCGGTGGGATGCACTGACATTAACAGAGCGGGCCAGCTGTTTGACGCGGCGGCACAGGTCTGCCGGATTATCGACGGTATCCGGCAGTGTTCGCAGAACTGATTTTTTGAAGGTCTGGCACAGTGAGCGTTATCAGATTTACAGAATACACAGGTTCAGGAGGTGCAGGCGCTGTCATGGTGCTCGCTGAACGCATCACCCATTTTTACCGTCAGCACGGTACACATGATGGCACTGTCATTGAACTGGATACCGGGAAAAACGTGTTCGTTCTTGAAAATCCCGACGAAGTTCAGCGCAGGATTGAACAGGCTCAGAAGGACACTTAATGGCGTGGTCACAGGATATCAGGGACAAAGTCCGTAACGGGTACATCTTTGACCAGCTTCCGCTGGATATCGTCGCCATGAAGTACGCCGTGCCGCACGATACCGCGCGGCGCTGGAAAACGCAGGCGATGAAGAACGGTGACGACTGGGACAAGCTGCGGGCCGCTCACGCGCTCGCCGGTGACGGGCTGGAAAGTGTCGCCCGCACCGTGCTTATCAGTCTGGTGGTGAAGTGTCAGACGACGCTTGAACGGCTGAACCAGAACCCGGACATCCCGCCGCAGGAGTCCGTCGAACTGCTGGCGAGTCTGTCTGACAGTCTCAGTAAGGCGGTGGCCAGCAGTAAAAAAATCCTGCCGGAAACCGACCGGCTCGCCACGGCACTGGAAGTGGTGCAGCGGCTCGGCGCGTTCATCAAGGAGCGTCATCCGGCACAGTATGCCCCGTTTCTTGAGGTGCTCGAAGGCTTCGCTAAAGAGCTTGAGGATAATTTCAGTTAACCACAGCGGCCCGGTTTTCCGGGCCGTCTGATATTTGTATACCAGGTGTGACGTGGCAAAACGTAAACTTTCCATTAAAGAGTTTCAGAGAAGCTTACAGGAGTACATCGCCAACCTCCGCCAGACCATTGAGGCTGAATGTCTGGGGTTCGATGTTAACCCGCAGGCCACACAGGCCCGCCGGGCGGCAGTCTGTGACCCGGTGACGGGCTACGATTATTTTGTCGAAAACTATTTCCCGCACTACGTCCGCAACCCGGCAAAAAGCGAGCTGCATAAATACCTGTTCAGCCGTCTGCCACAGGTTGTGGCAAGCCCGGACCCGGAGAACGACGCCATCGCCGCGCCCCGTGGTGAAGCAAAATCCACGCTGGTGACGCAGCTGTTTACCCTGTGGACCATTATCCGGGCCATTAAACATTACCCGGTCATCATTATGGACAGTATCGACCAGGCTTATCCGATGCTGGAAGCCATCAAGGCTGAACTGGAATTTAACCCCCGTTTAAAAAACGATTTCCCGGAGGTGTGCGGACAGGGGCGTGTCTGGCGTATGGGGACCATCGTCACGGCCAACAATATCAAGGTGACCGTTGCCGGTAGTGGTAAAAAACTGCGTGGTCTGCGCCACGGTCCGTACCGTCCTGACCTGGTTATCCTCGACGACATCGAGAACGACGAGATGGTGCGTAACCCGGAGCAGCGCGACAAGCTGCATGACTGGCTCACCAAAACCGTGATGCCGCTGGGTGAGGCTGGCGGTAAAACCGATATTATTTATATCGGGACCATCCTGCATTACGACTCCGTACTGTCGCGCACACTCAATAACCCGATGTGGAAAACAGCCCGCTTTAAGGCCGTTATTCAGTGGCCTGCCAATATGAAGCTGTGGGACGAGTGGGAAGAACTCATCCGCAACAAACAGCCGGAAGCAGCGGAGGCACTTTACCGGCAGAACGAAGCCGACATGCTCGCCGGGTCGGTGGTGTCATGGGCGGCGCGTCCCCTGCTGGCGCTGATGAAAATTCGTGTCCGTGACGGCCATGACACCTTTGATTCTGAATACCAGAACGACCCGGTCAGCGGTGAAGATGCGCTGTTTGCGGGCTGCATTCACTTCTGGGTTAACCGTCTTGATGAATGGGTGTTCTACGGTGCGGTTGACCCCAGCCTCGGGAAGAAGAATAAAAACCGCGACCCGTCGGCCATTCTCGTGGGGGGCTTTAACCGTTTTACCGGCATTCTGGATGTGGTTGAAGCCGATATCCGCCGACGTCTGCCGAATAAACTTATCGAAGACGTGATTAAGTATCAGCGGGAATATCACTGCCTGTGCTGGTCGTTTGAGTCCGTCCAGTTTCAGGAGTTTCTGCGTACCGTGCTGGTTGAGCGTTCGGCGGCGCTGGGGGTGCCGGTTCCGGCGCTGCCGGTCATCCCGCTGGAGGATAAGGCGCTGCGTATTGAATCCCTTCAGCCGCATATGGCCAACGGTCTGATTCGTATCAGTCACACACATCAGACACTGATTGACCAGCTGCGCCACTACCCCAAAGCCGACCACGATGATGGCCCGGACTGTCTGCACATGCTGTGGACGCTGGCGGTATCGCGCAGCGCAAAATTTCAGATACACACCCCACGCAGCAGCGGGCGTGACCGTGGCGGGCGTTTTGGTTCAGGAGGATGGTAATTAATGGCACAGCTTGTTGATATTTATGGACGCCCACTGAAACGTGAGGCACTCAAAACCACGCAGTCGGTCAGAGTGGCGGAACGGCTGCGCATTTATCCCGACCACCCGTCCCGTGGTCTGAACATCAGAAAACTGCCGCGCATTCTGGAAGCTGCCGAACGCGGTTATCTTCCGGCGCAGGCGATGCTGTTTGCGGATATGGAAGAACGTGATGGCCATTTGTTCGCCGAGATGGAAAAGCGCAAAAAAGCGTTGCTGACGCTGGACTGGTCGGTGGAGCCGCCCCGCAATGCCTCGAAGGCAGAAAAGGCGCTGGCCGCCGCCGTGGATGAGTGGCTGCACGGTATCCCGGATATGGAGGACATCATCCTCAACGGGATGAGCAGTGTCGGTTACGGTTTCAGTTGTCAGGAAATCAGCTGGGCGTTCGTGGATAAAACGTGGTTACCGGATGCGGTGACGCTGCGACCGCATAACTGGTTTATTACCCTGCCGGAACACAATGACGAACTCCGGCTGGATGACGGCAATCGTGGGGAAGATGGTAAAGACGGTTCCGCGCTGTGGCCGTTCGGCTGGCTGGTTCACCGTTACAACGCCCGGTCGGGGTTCCTGGGTTCATCCGGCCTGTTCCGCGTACTGGTCTGGCCGTATCTGTTCAAAAACTTCGCGCTGCGTGATATGGCGGAATTTCTGGAGATTTACGGCCTTCCGGCGCGCATTGCGTACTATGCACAGGGCACCAGTGACGAAGACCGGGACAACATTCTCGAAGCCCTGGTTAATCTGGGCCATGAAGCGGTGGCAGCCCTGCCGCAGGGTAACGAAATCGAGTTCAAGGAAGCCGCGTCCGGTGGGCCGGAGGCGTTCATGTCGATGGTGGAATGGGCGGAGCGTACCACCTCAAAAGTGATTCTGGGCAGTACGCTGACCAGCCAGGCTGACGGTAAAACCTCCACCAACGCGCTGGGTAATGTGCATAACGAGGTCCGGCACGACATTCTGGCCGCCGATGCGCGCCAGCTGTCCGGCATGTTCAGCAGCCTGATACAGATGATGGCCAGCCTCAACGGCTGGCAGGATATCCCGCCACGCCGTCTGCCGCGTCTGGTGTTTGATGTGCAGCAGGAAGCCGACATTAAGGGGGTGGCGGAAGCCGTCAGTGTGCTGGTCAACAATGTGGGAATGAAGGATATCCCGGTGTCGTGGGTGCGCAAAAAAACCGGTATCCCCACCCCGAAAGACGGCGAAGAGGTACTGGTTCCGGTGGCACAGCGTCTCCCTGTGCAGGCCGGTCTCAGCCAGCTGCGTGAGCGGATGAATGTTGCCGCACTCAGTCAGCAGGACAACGGGGAGGACGACCCGGCACAGCGCGCCATCGACCGGGCAGCACTTCCGGCAGAGGCCATCGCGCAGGGAATGAACGAACTGGTGGCCCCGCTGGTGCAGGCCATACAGGAAGGCCGGAATGCAGACGAGGTCATGAACGTACTGGCGGATGCATGGACGGAGCTGCCGGATGACACACTGCGGCAGTTGCTGGCGCAGGCATTCTTTGTGGCGGATATCTGGGGGCGACTGAATGCCGACAGCTGACGATGTTGACCTGGGGTATGCGTACACACTGAAACCGGAAGAAGCGATTAAGTATTTCGAAAGTAAGGGATACGTTATCGGCTTCCGCTGGCACGATGTGAAGGATATCGCCAACGCCCGGGCGTTCACGGTGGCTGGCGTGCTGAAACTGGATGTGCTGAAGGATATCCGTGATGGCCTGACGGCCGCACTGGCTGACGGCGGGACGTTCCGGGAGTTTGCTGCACAACTGGAGCCACTGCTGGAGAAAAAAGGCTGGCTGGGTAAAAAACTGATTGTGGACGAGGACACCGGCGAACTGCACGGCAGACAGCTGACGCCGCGCCGGTTGCGCACGATATTTGATACCAACATTCAGTCGTCCTACAACGCCGGACGTTATCAGCAACAGATGGCGAACGTGGCCGACCGGCCTTATTTTGAGCGCGTGGCGGTGATGGACCTTCACACACGCCCGAAACACGCCGCCCTGAACGGCTTTACCGCCCGGGCGGATGACCCGGTCTGGGAGTATTTCTACGCCCCTGACGGGTACGGATGCCGCTGCCGTATCCGGGCGCGTTCGGCGTCTGATGTGGAGAAATATGGCCTGACGGTGCAGAGCAGCGAGGGGCGACTGGTTGAGGTTGAGCAGGAATATGGCCAGCCGGGCCTGACCATCAGAACAATGGGACTGAAGATGCCGGACGGCTCCGTGTATACCGCCGACCCGGGCTTCGGATTTAATCCCGGTCGGGTGGCATGGCAGCCGGAACTGGAGAAATATGATTACCGCAGTGCCCGCCAGTATGTCACCGGCACTCTGACCGGGCCGGATTTTGCCCGGGGACTGGCGAACGTCAGCGAACTGGATGCGCGCCAGCGATATCCGCTGGCCATCCGTTCACCGGAACAGGTCGCCGCCACGGGCGCTGCACGGCAGACGGTAAACCTTACGGCTGACGTTATGAAGCGCCTCAGTGCAACAGACACGCCCCCGGCCGCCGCCGACTATGTGCTGATGCAGCAGACCATCGAACGGGCGGAGCATGTCACGCAGGACGGCAACGCGTGGCGGTATGCGTTACAGTCGGGCGACCGCTGGTCAGTGGCGACGGTTGAGGATGACGTGCTGACAGACTGGGTTATGCAGGATACCCCGGAGGCATCATGAGCAACGGTAAACTGGATATTAAGATTGATTTAAGCGCGTATAACACCACGCTGGGGAAACTGATTCGTTCCGTGAAGGACCGGCGCGATCTGATGACGGCACTTGCGGGTTCCATGCTGGATGCGGTTGAGACTAACTTTGAACAACAGGGGCGCCCGAAATGGATGGGCTGGAGTCCGGCTTATGCGAAACGGCGCGGCCCCGGGCAAATCCTTCAGAAATCCGGGCGACTGGCTGCCAGTATCCGCTCTGCGGTTAACAATAACGAGGCCACGGTCGGGACAAACGTCCGTTATGCCCGTATCCACAACGAAGGCGGCGAAATCCGCCATCAGGCACGGACGCAGAACCTGTATTTTAAACAGTACAAAAACGGCAGCGTCAGCACCCGCTTTGTGAAAAAGCGCAACAGTAATTTTGTGCAGAGCGCAACGGTCGGAGCGTATACGGTCAACATGCCCGCGCGCCCCTTCCTTCAGCTTGTACAGGACGACATCGACGAGCTGGAGAACACCGCAAACCGCTATTTTGCGCGTGTGATTGACTGAATGACCACAAACGCGCTGTAATCGTCTGTGGCAACATAAACGCCTCACGGATGAGGCATTACAGCACCGCACCCCGTAAATGCTGTCAGAATCGTTTTTAAAAGGGTTTTAAAAACGGTTTTATTTCCCCTTTTATCCTTTCGCGTTATGGCTGGGTGCTGAACACCCTCCACAGTACCCCGTGTTCCCCTTCCGTCATCATGCCGCGTATGAAACTGAACATTGCGGCGTTAAGCCTCGAAATTACTAAAGCAACCCACAGCGAAATCCAGCTGTTTCCGGCGGGCGAGTTCAGCGCGGTGGATGGTCGCCCACATACCGATGAAGTCGAAAGCGGTAAATGGGTGCTGACCGCTGAACTGGCCGCGCAGCTTGTCGCGCAGGTGGCCGCCCGTACCACGCCTTTTGTCATTGATTACGAACATCAGACGCTGCGCGCCGTAAACAACGGCAAGCCCGCCCCGGCGGCGGGCTGGTTCAGCCAGGTGGAATGGCGAGAAGGCGCGGGCCTGTATGCCACCGGTGTGGAGTGGACGGATAACGCGGTGGCCATGATTGCCGCCGGTGAGTACAAATTTATTTCCCCTGTTTTTGCCTACAACAAGCGCGGCGAAGTGCTGGAGCTGTTACATGCTGCGCTGACCAATACCCCGGCGCTCGACGGTATGGACGCGGTCATGCTGGCTGCGGCCAGCCGTCTGGCGAGTCTGTCAACTGAAACGGAGAACACAACGGTGGATGAAGAACTGTTAAACGACTTGCTGTCCAGTCTGCGCTGGATGCTTAACCTCCCGGTTACCTCAACGGCGGAAGATATCAAAAACGAGCTGCAAAAGGTCGTTGACATGATTTCGAACGGTCAGGGAACGGCGGCGGCATCCGTCAGCCTGCTGGCCCTGCTGAATCAGAAAGACGAGCAAATCGCCAGCCTGTCAGCCAGTGCCTATGACCCGTCAAAACACATTTCCCTTGCGGCCTTTGAAGAACTTCAGGGGCGTTATGCCGCACTGGCGCAACAGTCCGGTGAGGCCGAAGCCGGGGCACTGATTCAGGCGGCGCTGTCTGACGGGCGACTGCTTCCGGCGCAGGAAGACTGGGCGAAAGATTACGCCAGCCGCGATATCAACGGCTTTAAGTCCTGGCTGGATAACGCACCAAAACTTGTTGCACTCAGTCAGACCCAGACCGGCGGTAAACCACCCCAAACGCCGTCGCCTGCCCCGGCGCAGATTAAAACCGGTGATGACATCGATGTCGATATCGCCATTTGTTCAATGATGGGCGTTGATCCAGAGGATGTCGCCCGTTACGCAGGAGACAAGTAAATGGATCGCAATACCCCCTATCGTGACGGCGAGCTGAACCCGGTGCCGGTTGCCGCTGCGACCGAAATTTTTGGCGGCCATATGGTGGCCGTTAACGCATCCGGTTATGCCGTTCCGGCCAGTGCCACGGCCTCACAGATTACGCTGGGCGTGTCTGATGGCTGGGTGGATAACAGCACCGGCAGCGATGGCGACGCCACCGTTCTGGTGCGTTGCGGCAAAGCCTTTCTGATGGCGAACAGCACCTCAGACCCGGTCACGCAATCGCAGGTCGGCAAGGTGTGCTACGTGGAAGACAGCGTGACCGTGGCAAAAACCGACAACAGCAGCGCCCGCCCTGTCGCCGGGAAAATAATCGGCATCGGTGACGATGGCGTCTGGGTTCATTTCAGTTAAGGAGCAAAACGTGATAGTCAACGTTAAAAACGTCAAACAGATTTTTATCAATCTGAAGGCCACCTTCCAGAAAGCCTTCGACCAGTCACCAACTGACTGGCAGAAGGTGGCAATGGAAGTGCCATCAAACGGCAAGGAGAACGACTACAGCTGGTTAAGTCGTTTCCCGAAAATGCGCGAGTGGATTGGTGACAAGGTCGTTAAATCACTGGCGGCATTTAACTACACCATCCGTAACAAGGACTGGGAAGCCACGGTTGAAGTCGATCGTAACGACATCGAGGACGACCAGATTATGGGCTATGCCCTTCAGGCGAAAGGGGCCGGACAGTCGGCGGCAGAGCTACCAGCAGATATTGTGGCGTCCCTTATCAGTAACGGTTTTACCAATCCCTGTTACGACGGCCAGCCGTTCTTTGATACCGACCACCTGGTCGCCGGTAAATCGGTGTCCAACAAAGGCACCAAAAAACTCAAAGTTGGCTCGCTTGCCGAGGCGAAAGCCTCCTACGGTGCCGCCCGTACATCCATGCGCAGCCTGAAAGATGACGAAGGCGCATCCCTTAAAATTCGCCCGAATCTGCTGGTTGTGCCACCGGCGCTGGAAGATGACGCGAACTACCTGATGACCGCCGAGAAGTTCCCGGACGGTACGCCGAACCCGTACCGCAACACCGCCGACGTGCTGGTGATGCCGGAGCTGGCGTCGGATTCTGCATGGTTCCTGTTTGACACCACCAAACCGGTGAAACCGCTGATTTATCAGCTGCGTAAAAAGCCTGTTTTTGTGGAGCAGACGGACTACAGCAGCGACAACGTGTTCGCGCGTAAGAAGTTCCTGTTTGGTGCCGAAGCGCGCTGTAACGGCGGTTACGGCTTCTGGCAGATGGCATTTGGTTCTGATGGTACGACGGAGTAATGCATGGAAAAGGTGATTGAAATTACCGCCCGCCGTGAAGGTTTTCGCCGCTGCGGTGTGGCGCACAGTGCAACCACGAAGGCATGGCCTGCGGATGCGTTCACCCCGGAACAGCTGGCGGTGCTGAAGGCTGACCCCATGCTGATTGTGGTGGAGCGCGATAAAGCGTCCGGCCAGAACGACGCGCTCCGGGGTGATGAACTGGCCGCACAGCTTGATGCCGAGCGTCAGAAAGTCAGCGAACTGACGGCGCAACTGGAAGAAGAGCGCCAGAAAGTCAGTGAACTGACCGCACGGCTGAACGCCGCACAGAAAACACAAAAAGCGGACAAAAAGGAGAAGTAACCCATGTCTTACGCCACACCGGAACAGTTCATCAGGGCGTTCAGTGAACGCGAGGCACGCACACTGACGGATGAAGACATGACGGGATTCATCGACGAAGAAAAGCTGGCCTCCGCGCTTGCGCGTGCCAGTGCCCAGATTGATGGCTATCTGGTGGGGCGTTACCGGACCCCGTGGCCTGACAGCCCGGGGATTCTGGTGGGTTACTGCTGCGATATCGCCCGTTATCACCTGGCGACCGATTACCGTATCTGCTCAGAAGAAATTCAGATGCGCTACCGGGACGCCATCCGCTTTCTGGAGAAAGTCGCGGCAGGACAAATCAACCTCGGACGGGATACGTCCGGCAGCGTGATCCAGTCATCGTCACAGGTGCGTATCCGCTCCGGCTCCCGTCAGTTCGGGCGTGAGTCCACGCGGGGAGGTGCATTCTGATTACTGAAATTGAACGGGCGCTGGTTGAGCGTCTGCGCTGTGGTCTGGGGCATATGGTGCAGGATGTCCGCACCTATGCCGGTGAACTGGATGAAGACCCGGGCCGGATTGTTCGCAGCCTTCCGGCAGCCTGGGTGACGTTCGGCGGCATCGTGAAAACCGAACGCTATTCCACGTCACGCCGGAAATACATTGCCACCGGACGCTTTGTGGTTGTGGTGGGTGATTACAACACCCGCAGCGAACAGAGCGCCAGACAGGGAGGCACCGTCCGGGATGAAGTCGGGACAAACCTGCTGGTTGAATCCGTCCGCCGTCTGCTGACCGGTCAGGATTTGGGGCTGGAGATTGATTATTTCGAACCCGGGCGGGTCAGGACGCTGTTTAACACCGGCGTGGCAGAGCGGGCAATGTCCGTATTTGCCTGTGAGTTCGATACCCGCTGGGTGGAGCACGCGCTGGAGAACGGCAAATGGCCGGAGCGCGGCGCAGAAGCGGACCGCCTCTTCAACCGCTACCACGGCAGGCTGTCAGACCCTGACCCGGAACTGCTGAACCTTGGCATCCTGTACCAGATGCAGGACAGCGACGCTGAAATATCAGGGCTGACTGAATTAAGAGAGCAACAGCATGAACAAAATGAAGGTTAAGGCGGCTCCCGGGATGAAGTTCCCGATGGAGGATAACGCCCGGAAATACATCACCACGGAAGCAGTGACCGTTGAGAACACCGCTTATTACCGGCGCGCCGTTCAGGACGGTGACCTGATTCTGGTGAAGGATGAGCCTGAAACCACCGTGACGGCTGAACAGGACGCCGTGCAGGTAAAAGCGAAGGCGAAGAGAGAGAAACAGGTGGATTCCGATGAGTGAAATTCAGTTTGACACCATTTCGGGCGGCATCCGTAAGCCCGGTGTGCATTTTGAGTTCAATACCCGGCTGGCCGTTAACACGCTGCCGGGTAACGAACAGCGTGTTCTGGTGATTGGCCCGATGCTGTCAGGCGGCACCGCCACGCCCCTGAATGCGGTTTCCGTGTATTCCGAAGACGAAGCGGATTTGTATTTCGGGGCCGGTTCGCTGGCCGCTGCAATGGCGCGCGCGGCTATTAATGCCAACAGCTATCTGCAACTGGATGTTATCGGTATTGCAGACAGTGGCGCAGGAAAGGCAGCAACCGGCGCGGTTACCGTCAGCGGTACGGCAATCAGCAGCGGCACACTGTCGGTATGGGTTGCTGGTGAGCAGGTCACGGTGGATGTGGAAACCGGCGATGAACCGTCGAAAATCATTCCTGCACTGGTGGAGGCAATGACGCAGACGCCATCGCTTCTGGTCACGGGGGAATACAAATCAGAAGCCTCTCAGCTGACGGTGACCACCCGGACCAAAGGAGCCTGGGGGAATGACATTACCCTGTCAGCATCCACCACGGCAGGTGGTCTGACCGTGAGCGCCACGCCGATGGCGAACGGTGAAATGGACCCGGATATTCAGCCCGCACTGGATGCGGTCTTTGCCGCCGGTCACAACATTCTGATTTGTCCGTTCAGTACCACGCCAGCCCTTGCCGCCCTGAAGCAGCATCTGGAGAAAACCGGGAACGCGATGGAACAGCGCGGCGCGATTGGCTGTGCGGGCTGGACGGGCAGTCTCGGAAACGGGATCACCCTGGCAGCCGGTGTGAACAGCGGGCGCGTGTCCGTCCCCTGGTATCGCGGCTCCGTGAAGCTGCCAGCGGTACTGGCTGCCATCTACGGCGCTGTGATGGCGGGCGAGGAAGACCCGGCGCGTCCGCTGAACTCGCTGGCGCTGTCCGGGCTGGATGTGGTCGCCATGTCACAGCGTGAAAGCCGTAACGAGCAGGAAAACGCCCTGCATAACGGCCTGACGCCGGTTGAGGTTGGCCCGGGTAACACGGTGCAGATTGTGCGTGCGGTCAGTACGTACACGGTTAACGCACAGGGCGTGACTGACGTCTCGTTACTGGATATCACGTCCATCAGAACGCTGGACTACACCCGCAAGGCGTGCCGCGAACGCATCAGCCTTCGCTTCCCGCGCGAAAAACTCAGCACCCGCACTATCGCAAAAGTGGAAAGCGAACTGTATGACGTGCTGATTAAGCTGGAGGAAGCGGAAATTCTGGAGAACGTGGAAGCGAACAAGGCAAAGCTGCGCGTTCAGCGAAACGGGAAAGATGCAAACCGTCTCGACTGCGTGGTTCCGGCGGATGTGGTTAACGGCCTGCATGTGTTTGCCGGTCGCATCGACATGATTTTGTAAGGAGCGCGGTAAATGTCCATTAAAGAATATGTCGGCTCGATTGTGCTGGAGGTGGACAGCCAGGAAATCGAGATCACCGACTTCGATGTTCAGATCAACACCGGGCGAAAGCTGGTCAAGACCATGAACAAAACTGGCAGGGCAAAAGGCTTTGCCCGTGGCATTGCCACTTACGATATTTCAGTTTCGGCGGTTATCCCTGATACCAACGAGCCGGACTGGGAAAATCTGGAAGGTGTGAAAATTTCAATTTATCCGCTCAGCAACAGCGGCAAGCGCACCTCCTATCTGGACTGCTTCACTGTTGAAGTGGGTGAGAAATACACCGTCGACAGTGAAGCGAAAATTGATATCAAAATGGCTGCACTCAGGAAGGTGACAGGATGACTTTGATTAATACACAGACCGGCGAACTGTCTGATGGCGTGGTATTTAACGGCACCGTTCATAAAAACTTTGAGCTGCGTCTGCCGGTCATGCGTGATAACGGGCAGGCACTGGAAGAAACCGAAGAACGCTTTCAGACGGTGGACGGCTTCGCGGCAGATTATTACTACCGTTGCGCAGTGATGGCGGCAACGCTGGTCCGTCTTGGGGATATCCCGCAGGAAGAACTGACGGCGGATCTGTTGCACGACAACATGACGCCGGACGATTTTAATATTCTGCTGGCATCACGCAACGTCCTGAAGGTAAAGCGGAACGGCGGGAATCCCGGCTCGCCGGACTCCGGCTCGCAGTCCTTATCCTCGGGCGCTACGGAATAACCGAAGAGCAAATCATGACCATGAGCCGTCCCGAGCTGGACGGCTGGCTTGCCGCCGTTGACAGGCTGAACGGCGGCGGTTCAGGAAGAAAGGACACCTCACAGACCACCCGCCAGTCATTTAAATCCCTCAGAAAGAAACGCAGAAAAGGTAAGCAGAAAAATGGCCGGTAATTTCAAAGTTGGCATGACCCTGACTGCGAAGGACGAAGCCTCGCAGGTTCTGGAAAAGGGACAAAAACAGGTTATCAAAGCCACCGAAGGTGTAACAAAGGCAACACGGAAGGCAGGCGCAGAGCAGAAGCGTACCGAGCAGGAAAGCATTAACAGCACGAAAAAGGCCGCAAAAGAGATACAGCGTGCCGCCCGTGCCCGGGAAACGCTCGGTATTCGTGCAGAACGTGAAATCCGGCGTGAAATTTATCAGACAGTTGCCAGCTATAACCGTCTGGCCCGCGCCGGTTTTGAATCTGCGCAGGAGCAGGAGCGCGCCATGCAGGCCGCCCGGGAAAAAGCCCGGGCACTCAAGCGTGAACTGGATGGCGTCACTCAGGCTCAGATGAAGATGGCGAAAACACCTGTTATCCCGGAGCCGGGGCGTTTTGCACGTGCGGCAGCATTTGGCGGGAATGCCGTGACAATAGGTGGTGGTATCGCGGCAGGTGCTGCCATTATGGCGCAGCCGGTCAAAAAGCAGATGAGCTACGAACGCCAGCTGGCAATGATGGCCAATACCGCCTTCAGTGATGGCGGACTGGAGGGGCGCAAAGCCGGTCTTGAGCAGATGAAAAGCAGCATCCGTAACGCGGTGACCTATGGTGGCGGCACAAAAGAGGATGCAGCCGAAACACTGGATGCCCTGCTGAAAGATGGCGGTATTTCATTTGACACAGCCAGCAAGTGGCTGCCTGAACTGATGAAATACGCCACGGCTTCCGGTGCATCAGCGACAGACCTGGCTAATGTGATGCTTAAGGGCAAAAAGACTTTTGGATTCAGGGATGAAGATATTTCCACCGTTCTGAATATGGCAATTGCAGCGGGCAAAGAAGGCAGCTTTGAACTGAGCGACATGGCCCGATGGTTATCTTCGCAACTGGGGTCAGCGTCAGCTGCGGGGATGAAAGGCAAAGATGATTTCGTCAAGATTCTGGCACTGAATGAAGCTGCTGCCATCACGGCGGGAAGCAGTGATGAGGCCGGAAATAACGTGTTTAACCTGCTGGCTAAACTGACCAGCCACGATATTGAAACAGCGGCAAAGAGCATTGATTACAACGGTAAAGGAATTGATTTTTCCGGTACGCTGGTTCAGGCGCGCGAGCATGGGCTTGATCCGATAGATGCGCTGTCCAGCCTGATAGACAAAATCGTTGCCAGCGATAAACGCTTTCAGGAGTTGCAAAAGAAACTGGCCTCCGCCCGGGATAAAGGTGAGCAGACGGCTGTTTACGATTCGATGGCAAAACTCCTTGAAGGCTTTGGTGTCGGGAAACTGGTTGCAGACCAACAGGCGTTAAAAGCGTTGCTGGCTTACCGTAACAACCCTGAATACCGCAAGAAGGTTGAAGATGCGGTTAATCAGCAGCGCACCCTGCCGGAAGGTCAGCGCGCGGGTGATGTGGATTTTAACTTCATATCCGGCCTCAATGACTTTAAAACCGAACAGGCTAAAAACACGCTTGAATTTTCACAAATGGATGGTGTGAAAAAACTGGCTGATGCATCCGGGACTGTGGCCGATGCCATAAGCTGGGCGGGTGAAAAATTTCCGGGGCTGACCACAGCAGTGGTGACAGCTACCACAGCCATTAAAGCGATGACAGCAGCGGCCGTCACGTTTGCGGGGCTGAAACTTATTACCGGTAATCCAGTGTCCGGAGGAGCAGATAAGCCCGATGATACTGGGGATACTGCATCCAAAGTTAAAGATATCAGTGAAGTCGCTTCCGGCAATCAGGGACGTCTGGGAAAAATAATGGGCGCTGCCGGAAAAATTGCAACCATTTACGCAGGCTATGAGGCCGCAGAAGAACTTTATGGGGCTGTTGTTGGCGATACCATCAAGAACTTTACAGATAATCATGGTTTGTTTTTTGCAGACGATGGCTCCTTGTTCTTTACCCGTGAAGGAATGCTTAAACGGGATAATGAGCTGAAAGCCGCAGCTGATGCTCTGCCATCACCGGAGCAGGTGAACACAGCCGCCGGAAACACAACGCCTGAATCAGCATCAAAGCAACCCGGACGCATCACCCAGCCGGAATACCTCACGCACTGGGGACCACCTGCCAGCCCCATTAATTTCACCACACAACTGGTGCTCGATGGTCAGGTCGTGGCGGAGGCAGTGAACAAATACAACCTTCAGGACGGCAACAGAGGCACGGGAGGAACTTACTGATGGGCTGGGCTGAAAACCTGCAAAACGCCTCCTTTCGTGGCGTGCAGTTTGATGTACTGAACACGGATGAACAAATCAGCCGCGACCATGCGGTCTATGAATACCCGTTTGTTGACGGGGCGGATTTGCACGACCTCGGACGCAAGGCGCGACCGTTCCGCATGACGGCGTTCCTGTGGGGGGAGTATTACGAATATAAACTTGAAAAGCTGATCGCCGCCCTGGATAAAGGCGGTGATGGTGAGCTGATTCACCCGGTTTACGGCTCCGTACCGTCGGTGATTGTGACCGGCTACAGCATCCGCCATGACGCAGAAAGCCCGGACAGCTGCACCATCGACATGAGTTTTCTGGAGAACCGCACCGGCAGCGCGTTGTTCAGCACTCCGTTACCGGAGCTGTTTGCACAGCAGTTATTTGAAGAACTGGATAAGTTACTGGCACAGTTAAGCGAATTATTTGACGCTGTTACGGCCCCTTTAAAGACCATTAACAGCGTGATTAAAAAAATCCAGACGGTACGCGCCACGCTGGTGAATACCCTGCTGACGTTCAAAAGCGATTTTCTCTCATCCATCGACAATATGATGTCACTGGCCAGCGAACCCGGAAAGTTCATCGGCGGGCTGGCAGAGGTGCTGGAAATCCACACGTCAGATGTCGGACACGCGGTGCCGGTGCTGGAGCGTACTGATTCCGCCACCACGACCGGACTGACCGGGGAAGACAGCGTCGCCAGTTCTGCGACAGTGATGACCTGCTGGAATGAGGTGATGGCAGATATGGATGAGCTGGTCGCGCTGCCGGTCGCACTGGTCAGCGGTGATAAAACGCCGTCTGTGGCACTTCCGCCGGATGCATCCGTGGAAGACGTGCAGGACGTGAAAGCGGCTTATGCGGTTCTGGCAGCCTCAGAGCTGGCCAGCGTGGCGACGGCGATACTGTCAGATGAGGCCCAGTCAGAGCAGCTTATACCGGCGGATATCGGGCGACTGGTCGGGGATGTGCGCACCCGCTTACAGGCCGCCATCACGCTGTTCCGTGAACGCTATGAAGGCGAACGCGAACGGATAACCGAAACCGCATCACCGCTGGGGCTGATGTACCCGGAAATCATTCAGAGCATGAAGAACGTGGCGGCATCCGTGCAGGATGTCGGCCTGCTGGTTCTGTCTCGCCGCCCACCGCTGACGCAGAAACAGGTGCAGGCGGACAGCTGTCTGCTGTTGCTGGCGTGGCAGTGGTACGGTGATTACAGCCGTGCGGCAGAGCTGCAACGTCTGAATCCGCAGCTGCGTGACCCGAACAACATAACCGCCGGGATGGTGATTAATGCCTATGCAAAATAACGACGACAAAATCAGCCTGGTCATTGCCGGAAGGTCGCATTCTGACTGGAGCAGTTATCGTATTGACAGCGATTTCCTGAAAGCCGCCGACGGCTGGCAGCTTCAGCTGGGACTGCCTGAAAAGGTGTTCCCGGCGGATATCGTCCGGGGTGCGCCGGTCCGTTTGCAGGTGGGAGACGAGACGGTCCTCAGTGGTCGCGTGGACAGCGTGCGCCGCAGTGTATCCCGTCAGAGCTGCACGCTGACCCTGTCCGGGCGTGATGATGCCGCCATCCTGGTGGACTGTGCCGCACCGGTGTTCAGCGCCAACCAGCTGACACTGGACGAGGTCATCGACAGGATAGTCAGACCGCTGGGGATACAGCGCATCCGTATTCAGGCGTCCGGTGTGTCACGTAATGACAAGGTCGTTATAGAGCCGGGGATGCGTGCGTGGGATGCACTGGCTAAAGCTGCCGCCGGTCGCGGCTTATGGCCGTGGTTTGAGCCTGACGGGACGCTGGTTGTGGGTGGCCCTGACTACACCACCACGCCGGTGGATACACTGATTATGAAGCTGGACGGCACCGGGAACAACGTGATGGAGCTGGACGATACCCGGTCCATTAACGGCTGTTTCTCCGAGCTAACGGTGCTGGCCCAGAGCCACGCCCGCCGCGCAGACAGCAAGAAACAGGTGGCCGTGGTGCCGCTGGATATCTGGAACGAGGACGGCAGCGTGCGCACATTGTCCGGGCAGGACAGCGGTAATACGGACAGTGGCCAGACAGGCATTCATAACATGAAAGCCGTTGCCACCGACCCCACCGTGGATTATTACCGCCCGCAGATAATCACCCAGGGCGACACCAGCAATCTGGAGCAGGTGAACTGGCGCGCAAAAAAAATGATGAGTGATGCCCGCCTGTCGGGGCTGGATATCGTCGCACTGGTTGCAGGTCATCGCACGGCAGATGGTGTTCTGTGGCAGCCCGGCCAGCGGGTGCGGATTGTCAGCGAACCCCACGGCATCGATGCCATCTTTTTTCTGATGGGGCGTGAGTTCAGCGTAGGCCGGAACGGGCAGACAACCCGGCTCCGCTTTAAGGAGGATGGCGTGTGGATACCTGATGCCTACCCGCGCGAGAAGAAACGCCATCATCGCAGGGGCAAAAAGAAAAAAGAGGTCGCCATTGTTAAGGTCTGGGAGAAATGATGTGGGACAAGGTTAATCAGCGCATACAGCAGGCACTGGTCGCCGTTCGCCAGGCGTTCAGGGTGGTGACCGGTACGGTGGACAGTTCGACCAAAGTACAGCTACTTCAGCTGAACGGGCTGGCAGGCGAACAGCTGGACGGTGCGGAGTATTTTCAGCATTACGGCCTCACCACATCCCCGCCGCCCGGCTCAATGGGTATTGCCGTTCCGCTGAACGGTAATACCTCCCATACTGTCGTCGTGGCCACAGAGCACGGCGCATATCGCCTGACGGAACTGAAACCCGGCGAGGTGGCCCTGTATACCGACGAAGGCGCGAAAATCGTACTGAAGCGCGGACGGGTTATTGAGCATGAATGTGATGTTTATCGGGTGAAATGCAAACGCTATGAGGTCGAGGCACAGGAAAGTGCCGCATTCACGACACCGTTACTGACGGCCAGTGATAAGCTGACGGTGGAAGGTAAAATCACCGGCAACGGTGGCATGGCCATCAGTGGGGGCAAGAAATACGCCGCCACCTTTGAAGGCAACATCAACCATGTGGGCGGTGTGATTACCTCCGTTGACGTCACCATTAATGGCGTTAAAATCGGAACGCACAAACACCCGACCCCACACGGCATGTCTGACACGCCGGTTAACTAAGTGCTGAACACCCTCACCTGATTCTGACCTGTCCATGCTGCCAGACTGGCGGCATGGACCAGACGATTTCACCTGCAACCGGCGACTACGAACGCCGCCGGATTTATACACTCCATAACGCGGTTTATCTGCGACTGGCGACACCGCTTGGCAGTTACTGGGCGGATGCGTCGCTGGGGTCACGCCTGCACGAACTGAAGCGGGAAAAAGACGTTTCCCGTGTTCACAGGCTGGCGGCGCAGTATGCCAGCCAGGCACTTCAGCCCCTGCTTGATGACGGGCGGGCAAAATCCATTACCGTTGACACGAAAGCGGGTCAGCGCGGCTGGCTGTTGCTGCTAATCACCGTCACGGATAACGCGGGCACACCGCAGACGTTTGAACACCCTGTGAGGATTATGTAATGCCGTTTCCTGTTCCGGGCGTTGCTGAAAACACAGAACGCCAGCTACGTGATATCGCTAACGCCCTGCCGGGAGAAACCATCGACACCGGCGCTGACAGCGACTACCGCATTCGTGCAAATGCCGTATCCGGCGTGGCTGACGGGCTTTATATGCATCAGGGATGGATCCTCCGTCAGGTGTTTCCTGACACGGCAGACCCTGAATATCTGGAGCTGCACTGCCGCACGCGCAATGTTTTTCGTAAAAAAGCAACGGCCTCATCCGGTCCGGTGGTGATTACCGGCACACCCGGTAAGACGCTGCCAGCCGGTGCGGAAATTCGCGGTGAAGGTGTCAGCGTGGCCACCACAGCAGACTGCACCATCGGTGATGAAGGCAGCGCAGAGGTGGCGGTAAAAAGCACCACCACGGGTGCACAGACGAATGCATCCACGACGCAGACGGCAACGCTGGTCAGCCCGCCGGAAGGCATCAACAGCACGGTGACGATTAAATCCCTGACCGGCGGAACGGACAGGGAAAGCGACGCCGACCTGCTGGCGCGTTATCTGGATATTCTGCGCAGGCCGCCCGCTGGCGGTAACAAATATGATTACAAACGCTGGGCGCTGGAAGTGGATGGCGTTACGTCTGCGTATGTGGAGCCGTTACGTCGTGGGCTGGGGACGGTTGATGTGGCCATTACGTCAGCCAATGACCTCCCTTCGCAGGAACTGATTAATGCCGTGCTGGCGCATATTGAGGAAGTCCGCCCGGTCACAGCGAAGGACACAATGGTACTGGCCCCGACGAAAAAAGCCGTTGATTTCGTTGTTCGGGTAAAAACCAGCGGCCTGACCGTTGAGCAGATAAAACCGCAGATAACTGACGTTATCACGGATTTTATGAACCGACTGGAGCCGGGGCAGGAATTAATTATTTCACAACTGGAAACCCAGATTTCATTAATTTCCGGTGTCAGTGACCGGCGAATCATTACGCCAGCAGACAATGTAAAAGCCATTATTAACGCGTCAACGTGGGAATGGCTGCGCCCGGGAAATATTGATATTCAGCCTTTTCCGCGTGAGGGGTGATTCATGAATATGGTCGATTTATTTCGCGCCATGCTGCCGCCTGTCAGTTATGACCAGAACGGGAAATATATTTCCGCGGAGCTGACCGCCGAGGCTGACGTCATGGAGGCCGTGAAGGCATCAGCGGCAAGCGTTCTGGCACAAATCACCCCATTGCAGGCATCGATGACGCTGTCCGACTGGGAGCGCGTGTACGGCATTGTCCCCCGTGAAGGAGCAACACAACAGGAGCGGCGGCAGAACATCCTGGTCAGGATGGCCGCCACAGGTGGGCTGTCAATCCCTTACTTTAAGAGCCTTGCCGCCAGCCTGGGCTACACCATCACCATTACGGAGCCGCGAGCGTTCCGGGTGGGGATAAACCGCTGCGGCGACCGTCTGCTGATACCGGAAATCCGCTGGGTGTGGCAGGTCAATGTTATCGGGACAAAAACACCGGTCTACCGTTTCAGAACGGGGGCGTCGGCAACCGGCGAACCGCTGACGGCCTTTGGTGAATCCATTTTAGAAAACACGTTTAAAGACCTTAAACCGGCTTTTACAGACTGTTATTTCACATATGAGGTGAAGGAATAATGCAGAATTTAATGCCTCCGGTGAATACGCCGGATAAGCTATTTCATGATGGTGACCCCACTCAGGGAATTGAGGGAACCATCGTTTACGCCGAATATATGAATAATCATCAGGCAGCAACGCGCGATTTGCAGCAGGAGGTGATTAACGTTCTTAAAGGGGTTGGCGTAACCCCGGACCCGAAAAAACAGAATCAACTGTTTGAGGCGCTGGCCTTATATGTCGGGAAAAAAGTTCCTGATGCATCATTAACGAATAAGGGTGTCGTTCAGCTCAGCAGCGCAATAAACAGTGATTCAGAAGAACTGGCTGCCACCCCAAAGGCAATAAAGTCGTTAGCAGAAAAAATCACTGATTTACAGGGTACAGCTTTGCCGGTTGGAACACCAATCCCGTGGCCATCTGATTCAGTGCCATCCGGTTATGCCTTAATGCAGGGGCAAAGTTTTGATAAAGGCTCTTACCCTAAACTTGCGGTTGCCTATCCGTCCGGGATTATTCCTGATATGCGCGGCTGGACAATCAAGGGTAAGCCTGCCAGTGGTCGTGCTGTATTGTCTCAGGAGCAGGACGGCATTAAATCACACGCCCACAGTGCCAGTGCGTCAAATACCGATTTGGGAACGAAAATAACCAGTTCGTTTGATTATGGTTCAAAATCGACAGATGCGGGTGGACTGCATAATCATGATGTCGGTCAGCAGGTATCTGTCAGTGCCGGTGGTGGCTCAACGGTAAACATGAATAGCGGTGTAAGAAACCTTTACACGGGGCAGGCAGGAAACCATGCGCATGGCGTATATATCGGCCCTCATAATCATGCCGTCGCCATTGGTTCACACGGTCACACCATTACTGTTAACGCTTCCGGTAACGCAGAAAATACCGTCAAGAACATCGCATTTAATTATATTGTGAGGCTTGCATAATGACTTTTAAAATGAGTGATAAAGCACAGACCATTCGTGTATTTAATTTTCTTGAAGATACAAAAGAATTTATCGGCAGTGGTGACGCTTATATACCGCCTCATACCGGATTACCCGCAAACTGTACGGATATTGTACCGCCGGAAATCCCCGAAGGTTTTACAGCAATGTTTGATACTGCTGACAATTCATGGCGTCTGGTTGAAGACCATCGGGGGGAAACGGTTTATTCAACAGAAACCGGAAATGCAGTCCCGATATCTGAACTGGGGGAACTTCCTGAAAATGTCACATTTATTGCACCAGACGGAGAATACCAGCGCTGGGATGGCAGTCAGTGGATGACGGATGAAGAGGCGAAGCGTGATGCGCTGATTAATCAGGCGGCAGAAAAGAAAGCCAGCCTGCTGAAACAGACTGGAGAACAAATCGCAATCTTACAGGATGCTGTTGATTTTGGTGAAGCAACACCAGAGGAACAGGAGCAACTGACAGCCCTCAGAAAATTACGAATAAAGTTAAATCGTATTCAACCGGAAAATGCACCAGATATCGACTGGTCAGACTTTGAATAAATCAGACAGCCGCCGCAGGCGGCTTTTTATCATTCAGAGGTTTTATGTCTGTATTAATCTCAGGTGTGCTTATTAATGGTGCCGGCGTTCCGATGGCGGAATGCAAAATTTATTTAGATGCACTGGTTAATACCAGTGAAGTGGTCACTGAATCATTCGCGGTTATTGAAACCGATGCGGCGGGACAGTATGCCTTTGAAGCGCAAAAAGGCAAATACACCGTTCACATCAAGCAAAAGAACGGCCCTAAGTGCTGCGTGGGTGATATTTCGGTTTACGACGACTCAAAGCCCGGCACGCTGAACGACTTTCTGACCGCCCTCGATGAAGGCGACCTGAAGCCGGATGTCGTTAAACGCTTTGAGGAAATGGTGGCACAGGCGCAGCAGAGCGCCGAAGCCGCAGCGAAAAGCGAGCAGCAGGCAGGGCAACATGTCGCTGATGCGCAGAAGATTAAGGGGGATTGCCAGACACTGGCGGATAACGTACAGCAGAATGCAGAATCCGTTACCGAAGATAAAAAGCAGGTGGCACAGCTGGCATCATCTGCCACACAGGATGCGGCCCGCGCAGAGCAGGCCGTAAAGGATGCCGACAGGATAGTCCAGAAAGCGGTTGATAAACTCGGTGAAGCCGCAACGCTGACCGGCGAGGCAAAAGCCAGCGCCGAAGCGGCAGCAAAAAGCGAGCAGAGCGCGAAACAGCACAGGGACGAGGCGCAACGGATAGTTGATGACCTGAAGGGAAGTAATGCTTCCACGACAGAAAAAGGTCTGGTGCAACTCTGTAGTGATACAGACAACGACAGCGAAGAACTGGCAGCCACACCAAAAGCCGTCAAAGCCGTCATGGACGAGACGAAAACAAAAGCGCCACTGGACAGCCCGGCGTTCACCGGCACGCCAACCACACCAACCCCACCGGATGATGCCGCCGGTCTGGAAGCAGCGAACGCAGCGTTTGTGCGCAAACTGCTTGCTGCGCTGGTTGGCTCATCGCCGGAAGTTCTGGACACCCTGAACGAGCTGGCAGCGGCGCTGGGCAATGACCCGAACTTTGCGACGACAATCACAAACGCGCTGGCAGGCAAACAACCGCTTAATGACGTCTTAACGGCAATCAGCGCACTGACGCAACGGGCAGATAATCTTCTGTACTTCAATACGGACGGGAATGCCTCACTGTCTCCGCTGTCAGAGAAGGCCCGCGCATTACTGGCGCATGACACGGCTGAAGCCATGCGCACGGAGCTTGAGCTGAACGCGGCTGCGACGATGGAACCCCAGAGTGATATCCGTGACCGCACACCGGGCAGGCTGGCCCTGTCCGGGATGTATGGGTTTGGACAGGCATTCACCAGCGCCGAAGCTCTGTCATTTAACGGACAGGCTGATTTCGTTATATGGCTGCAGACAGTCACCCCGGGGCGTTATGCGGTCAGTATTGCGGACTCCTCCACGCTGCTGAAGGGGACCACGAAATTTAACGGTATCATTGATGTGATGTGGTCACCGTCTGATAACGACGAATCAGACACGGCGCGTAAATTCAAAACGCTGCTGTACTACAACCAGTATTACGAGGATGAGCACAGCATACATTGTATGCGTTATCGCTACAGTGGTAACAGCTGGAATGCAACATCAAGCCTTATTGTGTATGACGGCAACTCCCTGGCATATCTGATGTCCTCAACCGCCGGTAATGGTCCGTTCTCATATTACCAATACCCGGCCGTCGGTGTGCCGATTATGGCGGTATATCAGGGAGAAAGTTTTGGTGAAAATGCTTCTCTGGGACTCGGTGATACTGTGCCGGGTTCCCGTCTTGGTCCTCTGGCCATGAGTGCACAGGTTAGTGATACAGGGACATACGCATCCTCACCGCAGGTTGTGATTGGCGGTGCCGGTGAATACAACTTCCCCGGTCGTTACACGGCGCTTTCGGGCCTGGGTAACAATTATGGTACTCAGCGTGGCTTTATCGGTCTTTTTGTACGCATTGAGTAATGAGGAAATCAGGCATGAAAATCAGAGCGGTGAAAGGTATCAGAAACGCACATTATCTTGAAAATGGTGCGGTTGACTGCGAGGTGTTATTTGAAGGTGAAACGGAGTTCGCCCTGTATACTGCCATACAGGATGATATGGCCCCGACAGGCCAGCACATCTGGCAGGAGCTGCAAAGCGGGAAATGGGGCGAAATCGCCCCGTTCACCGTCACGCCGGAACTTATTGCAGCGGCAAAGGATGCCAAAAAGCGGGAAATTGAGGCATGGCGCGACAGTCAGGAAAACGTTGAGTTTATTTTCACGTTTGATGGCCGTCGTTTTGATGGTGGAAAAACCTCGCAGTCACGCCTTGCCCCCGTGGTTGCAACAGCACAGGCCGGACTGCTTCCGGAGGGTTTTTTCTGGACTGATGCGGATAATAACAACGTAGTACTGACCAGGGAGAAACTTATTGCGCTGAACGATGCCATGATGGCGGCCATGGTGACGGAGGGCTTTAAAATCCACGAACGCCAGCGCGAGATGAAGGAACAACTGAATAATCTGGATGATTTGCGTTCAATCAGGGAAATGGTGATTAGCGATAATTAGCGGTCAATTCCGGGCTTTTTGGGCGCGCTTTCCGCCCAGAATTATACGTCAATTAGCCCAGAAAAAATCGCGAAGTTACACGATCCTGCAAAACAGTACCCATGTCATTAAACCGAAAAAATCTGTGGCACTTTCTGGCGTTCCGGCGGGCAATACGGCGCTGTGTACGGTGGGTAAAAGCGGCAATGACCTGCATTACCGCGGCTACGATATTCTTGATCTGGCGGAACATTGCGAATTTGAAGAAGTGGCGCATCTGCTGATCCATGGCAAACTGCCGACCCGTGACGAACTCGCCGCTTACAAAACAAAACTGAAAGCCCTGCGCGGTTTACCGGCTAACGTGCGTACCGTGCTGGAAGCCTTACCAGCGGCGTCGCACCCGATGGATGTTATGCGCACCGGGGTTTCCGCGCTCGGCTGCACGCTGCCAGAAAAAGAGGGGCATACCGTTTCCGGCGCGCGGGATATTGCCGACAAATTATTAGCGTCGCTTAGCTCGATTCTTCTCTACTGGTATCACTACAGCCACAACGGCGAACGCATCCAGCCGGAAACCGATGACGACTCCATCGGCGGTCACTTCCTGCATTTGCTGCACGGCGAAAAGCCGTCGCAAAGCTGGGAAAAGGCGATGCATATTTCGCTGGTGCTGTACGCCGAACACGAGTTTAACGCCTCCACCTTTACCAGCCGGGTGATTGCGGGCACCGGCTCTGACATGTATTCAGCCATTATCGGCGCGATTGGCGCACTGCGCGGGCCGAAACACGGCGGGGCGAATGAAGTGTCGCTGGAGATCCAGCAACGCTATGAAACGCCGGACGAAGCCGAAGCTGATATCCGCAAGCGGGTTGAAAACAAAGAAGTGGTGATTGGTTTTGGGCATCCGGTTTATACCATCGCCGACCCGCGTCATCAGGTGATTAAACGAGTGGCGAAGCAGCTCTCGCAGGAAGGCGGCTCGCTGAAGATGTACAACATCGCCGATCGCCTGGAAACGGTAATGTGGGAGAGCAAAAAAATGTTCCCCAATCTCGACTGGTTCTCCGCTGTTTCCTACAACATGATGGGCGTTCCCACCGAGATGTTCACGCCACTGTTTGTTATCGCCCGCGTCACCGGCTGGGCGGCGCACATTATCGAACAACGTCAGGACAACAAAATTATCCGTCCTTCCGCCAATTATGTTGGCCCTGAAGACCGCCAGTTTGTCGCGCTGGATAAGCGCCAGTAAACCTCTACGAATAACAAGAAGGAAACGTACCCAATGTCAGCTCAAATCAACAACATCCGCCCGGAATTCGACCGCGAAATTATTGATATTGTCGATTACGTCATGAACTACGAAATCAGCTCCAGAGTGGCCTATGACACCGCCCATTACTGCCTGCTCGACACCCTCGGCTGCGGTCTGGAAGCTCTCGAATACCCGGCCTGTAAAAAACTGTTGGGGCCAATTGTCCCCGGCACCGTTGTACCTAACGGCGTACGCGTCCCCGGAACTCAGTTCCAGCTCGACCCCGTCCAGGCGGCATTTAACATTGGCGCGATGATCCGCTGGCTCGATTTCAACGATACCTGGCTGGCGGCGGAGTGGGGCCATCCTTCCGACAACCTCGGCGGTATTCTGGCAACGGCAGACTGGCTTTCACGCAACGCGGTCGCCAGCGGCAAAGCGCCGTTGACCATGAAACAGGTGCTGACCGCAATGATTAAAGCCCATGAAATTCAGGGCTGCATCGCGCTGGAAAACTCCTTTAATCGCGTCGGCCTTGACCACGTTCTGTTAGTGAAAGTGGCTTCCACCGCCGTGGTCGCCGAAATGCTTGGCCTGACCCGTGATGAAATCCTCAACGCCGTTTCGCTGGCATGGGTAGACGGACAGTCGCTGCGCACCTATCGTCATGCACCGAACACCGGCACGCGTAAATCCTGGGCGGCGGGCGATGCCACGTCCCGCGCGGTACGTCTGGCGCTGATGGCGAAAACGGGCGAAATGGGTTACCCGTCAGCTCTGACTGCGCCGGTATGGGGCTTCTACGACGTCTCCTTTAAAGGTGAATCGTTCCGCTTCCAGCGTCCGTACGGTTCCTACGTCATGGAAAATGTGCTGTTCAAAATCTCCTTCCCGGCGGAGTTCCACTCCCAGACGGCAGTTGAAGCGGCGATGACGCTCTATGAACAGATGCAGGCAGCAGGCAAAACGGCGGCAGATATCGAAAAAGTGACCATTCGCACCCACGAAGCCTGTATTCGCATCATCGACAAAAAAGGGCCGCTCAATAACCCGGCAGACCGCGACCACTGCATTCAGTACATGGTGGCGATCCCGCTGCTATTCGGGCGCTTAACGGCGGCAGATTACGAAGACAACCTTGCGCAAGATAAACGCATCGACACCCTGCGCGAGAAGATCAATTGCTTTGAAGATCCGGCATTTACCGCTGACTACCACGACCCGGAAAAACGCGCCATCGCCAATGCCATTACCCTTGAGTTCACCGACGGCACGCGCTTTGAAGAAGTGGTGGTGGAGTACCCAATTGGTCATGCTCGCCGCCGTCAGGACGGTATTCCAAAACTGGTCGATAAATTCAAAATCAACCTCGCGCGCCAGTTCCCGACTCGACAGCAGCAGCGCATTCTGGACGTTTCTCTCGACAGAGCTCGCCTGGAACAGATGCCGGTCAATGAGTATCTCGATCTGTACGTCATTTAAGTAAACGGCGGTAAGGCGTAAGTTCAACAGGAGAGCATTATGTCTTTTAGCGAATTTTATCAGCGTTCGATTAACGAACCGGAGCAATTCTGGGCCGAGCAGGCCCGGCGTATTGACTGGCAGACGCCCTTTACGCAAACGCTCGATCACAGCAATCCGCCGTTTGCCCGTTGGTTTTGTGAAGGCCGAACCAATTTGTGCCACAACGCCATCGACCGCTGGCTGGAGAAACAGCCAGAGGCGCTGGCATTAATTGCCGTCTCTTCGGAAACAGAAGAAGAGCGCACTTTTACCTTTCGCCAGTTGCATGACGAAGTGAACGCGGTGGCGTCAATGCTGCGCTCACTGGGCGTACGGCGTGGCGATCGGGTGCTGGTGTATATGCCGATGATTGCCGAAGCGCATATTACCCTGCTGGCCTGCGCGCGCATTGGCGCTATTCACTCGGTAGTGTTTGGTGGATTTGCCTCGCACAGCGTGGCTGCGCGGATTGATGACGCTAAACCGGTGCTGATTGTCTCGGCAGATGCCGGAGCGCGCGGTGGCAAAATCATTCCTTATAAAAAATTGCTCGACGATGCGATAAGTCAGGCGCAGCATCAGCCGCGCCACGTTTTGCTGGTGGATCGCGGGCTGGCGAAAATGGCGCGCGTTACCGGACGGGATGTCGATTTCGCGTCATTGCGCCATCAGCACATCGGCGCGCGGGTGCCGGTGGCGTGGCTGGAATCCAACGAAACCTCCTGCATTCTCTACACCTCCGGCACGACCGGCAAACCAAAAGGTGTACAGCGTGACGTCGGCGGTTATGCGGTGGCGCTGGCGACCTCAATGGACACCATTTTTGGTGGCAAAGCGGGCGGTGTGTTCTTCTGTGCGTCAGATATCGGCTGGGTAGTGGGGCATTCGTATATCGTCTACGCGCCGCTGCTGGCGGGGATGGCGACCATTGTTTACGAAGGATTGCCGACTTATCCTGACTGCGGTGTGTGGTGGAAAATCGTCGAGAAATATCAGGTTAGCCGGATGTTCTCAGCGCCGACCGCCATCCGCGTGCTGAAAAAATTCCCTACCGCTGAAATTCGCAAACACGATCTCTCGTCGCTGGAAGTGCTCTATCTGGCGGGGGAGCCGCTGGATGAGCCGACTGCCAGTTGGGTGAGCAATACGCTGGATGTGCCGGTCATCGACAATTACTGGCAGACCGAATCCGGCTGGCCGATTATGGCGATTGCTCGTGGTCTGGACGACAGGCCGACACGTCTGGGAAGCCCCGGCGTGCCGATGTATGGATACAACGTGCAGTTGCTCAATGAAGTCACCGGCGAACCGTGCGGTGTCAACGAGAAAGGGATGGTAGTGGTGGAAGGGCCGCTGCCGCCGGGGTGTATTCAAACCATCTGGGGCGATGACGACCGCTTTGTGAAGACGTACTGGTCGCTGTTTTCCCGTCCGGTGTACGCCACCTTTGACTGGGGCATCCGCGATGCTGACGGTTATCACTTTATTCTCGGGCGTACTGACGATGTAATTAATGTTGCCGGGCATCGGCTTGGCACACGCGAGATTGAAGAGAGTATCTCCAGTCATCCGGGCGTTGCTGAAGTGGCGGTGGTTGGGGTGAAAGATGCGCTGAAAGGGCAGGTGGCGGTGGCGTTTGTCATTCCGAAAGAGAGCGATAGCCTGGAAGATCGCGAGGTGGCGCACTCGCAAGAGAAGGCGATTATGGCGCTGGTGGACAGCCAGATTGGCAACTTTGGTCGCCCGGCGCACGTCTGGTTTGTCTCGCAATTGCCAAAAACGCGATCCGGAAAAATGCTGCGCCGCACGATCCAGGCGATTTGCGAAGGACGCGATCCTGGAGATCTGACGACCATTGATGATCCTGCGTCGTTGGATCAGATCCGCCAGGCGATGGAAGAGTAAGGCGTTGTCGGATGTGTCGTGTGGCGCATCCGACACCGTGCGCAGATGCCTGATGCGACGCTGACGCGTCTTATCATGCCTACAGGCCTGAACCGTAGGTCGGATAAGGCGCACGCGCCGCATCCGACACTGTGCGCAGATGCCTGATGCGAGGCAGGCGTGTCTTATCATGTGTACCCATTTTTTCTCAAATAAGTTTTTATCCACTTTTCCGCATTCATCCATATAAAAAATATATCCCCTCCACGAAAACGATTGCTTTTTATCTTCAGATGAATAGAATGCGGCGGATTTTTTGGGTTTCAAACAGCAAAAAGGGGGAATTTCGTGTCGCAAGATAACAACTTTAGCCAGGGGCCAGTCCCGCAGTCGGCGCGGAAAGGGGTATTGGCATTGACGTTCGTCATGCTGGGATTAACCTTCTTTTCCGCCAGTATGTGGACCGGCGGCACTCTCGGAACCGGTCTTAGCTATCATGATTTCTTCCTCGCAGTCCTCATCGGTAATCTTCTCCTCGGTATTTACACTTCATTTCTTGGTTACATTGGCGCAAAAACCGGCCTGACCACCCATCTTCTTGCTCGCTTCTCGTTTGGTGTTAAAGGCTCATGGCTGCCTTCACTGCTGCTGGGCGGCACTCAGGTCGGCTGGTTTGGTGTTGGCGTGGCGATGTTTGCTATTCCGGTGGGCAAGGCAACCGGGCTGGATATTAATTTGCTGATTGCCGTTTCCGGTTTACTGATGACCGTCACCGTCTTCTTTGGCATTTCGGCGCTGACGGTACTTTCGGTGATTGCGGTTCCGGCGATTGCCTGCCTTGGCGGTTATTCCGTATGGCTGGCCGTTAACGGCATGGGCGGTTTGGACGCCTTAAAAGCGGTCGTTCCCGCACAACCGCTAGATTTCAATGTCGCGCTGGCGCTGGTTGTGGGGTCATTTATCAGTGCGGGTACGCTCACCGCTGACTTTGTCCGCTTTGGTCGCAATGCCAAACTGGCGGTGCTGGTGGCGATGGTGGCCTTTTTCCTCGGCAACTCGTTGATGTTTATTTTCGGTGCGGCAGGCGCTGCGGCACTGGGGATGGCGGATATCTCTGATGTGATGATTGCTCAGGGCTTGCTGCTGCCCGCGATTGTGGTGCTGGGGTTGAATATCTGGACCACCAACGATAACGCGCTCTATGCGTCGGGTTTAGGTTTCGCCAATATTACCGGTATGTCGAGCAAAACTCTTTCAGTAATCAACGGTATTATCGGCACGGTCTGCGCACTATGGCTGTATAACAATTTTGTCGGCTGGCTAACCTTCCTTTCGGCTGCTATTCCTCCGGTGGGTGGCGTGATCATCGCCGACTATCTGATGAACCGTCGCCGCTATGAGCACTTTGCGACCACGCGTATGATGAGTGTCAATTGGGTGGCGATTCTGGCGGTCGCGCTGGGGATTGCCGCAGGCCACTGGTTACCGGGCATTGTTCCGGTCAACGCGGTATTAGGTGGTGCGCTGAGTTATCTGATCCTTAACCCGATTTTGAATCGCAAAACGACAGCTGCAATGACGCATGTGGAGGCTAACAGTGTCGAATAACGCTTTACAGACAATTATTAACGCCCGGTTACCCGGCAAAGAGGGGCTATGGCAGATTCATCTGCAGGACGGAAAAATCAGCGCCATTGATGCGCAATCCGGCGTGATGCCCGTAACAGAAAACAGCCTGGATGCCGAGCAAGGTTTAGTTTTACCGCCGTTTGTGGAGCCGCATATTCACCTGGATACCACGCAAACCGCCGGGCAACCGAACTGGAATCAGTCTGGCACGCTGTTTGAAGGCATTGAACGCTGGGCCGAGCGCAAAGCGTTATTAACCCATGACGATGTGAAACAACGCGCCTGGCAAACGCTGAAATGGCAGATTGCCAACGGCATTCAGCATGTGCGTACCCATGTCGATGTTTCGGATGCAACCCTGACTGCGCTGAAAGCAATGCTGGAAGTGAAGCAGGAAGTCGCGCCGTGGATTGATCTGCAAATCGTCGCCTTCCCGCAGGAAGGGATTTTGTCGTATCCCAACGGTGAAGCGTTGCTGGAAGAGGCGTTACGCTTAGGGGCTGACGTAGTGGGGGCGATTCCGCATTTTGAATTTACCCGTGAATATGGCGTGGAGTCGCTGCATAAAACCTTCGCCCTGGCGCAAAAATACGACCGTCTCATTGATGTTCACTGTGATGAGATCGATGACGAACAGTCGCGCTTTGTCGAAACCGTTGCCGCCCTGGCTCACCGTGAAGGCATGGGCGCGCGAGTCACCGCCAGCCACACCACGGCAATGCACTCCTATAACGGGGCGTATACCTCGCGCCTGTTCCGTTTGCTGAAAATGTCCGGTATTAACTTTGTCGCCAACCCGCTGGTCAATATTCATCTACAAGGGCGTTTCGATACGTATCCAAAACGTCGCGGTATTACGCGCGTTAAAGAGATGCTGGAGTCCGGCATTAACGTCTGCTTTGGTCACGATGATGTCTTCGATCCGTGGTATCCGCTGGGAACGGCGAATATGCTGCAAGTGCTGCATATGGGGCTGCATGTTTGCCAGCTGATGGGCTACGGGCAGATTAACGATGGCCTGAATTTAATCACCCACCACAGCGCCAGGACGTTGAATTTGCAGGATTACGGCATTGCCGCCGGAAACAGCGCCAACCTGATTATCCTGCCGGCTGAAAATGGATTTGATGCGCTGCGCCGTCAGGTTCCGGTACGTTATTCGGTACGTGGCGGCAAGGTGATTGCCAGCACACAACCGGCACAAACCACCGTATATCTGGAGCAGCCAGAAGCCATCGATTACAAACGGTAATCGGCTGGGTTGCAGCGAGCGTAGTTTATGTCGGATGCGGCGTGAACGCCTTGCACTGAACTCGTAGGCCTGATAAGCGTCCGCATCAGGCAATTCCAGCCGCTGACCTGTGTCAGCGGCTACCGCGATTCATTCCCGCCAACAACCGCGCATTTATCCAACGCCATTTGCAAAAATGCCTTCGCGGCGGCTGTCTGCCAGCTATTTTTCCGCCGCAACAAAACCGCCGTTCTCTCCAGTAACGGTGGGGCAAGGGATATAGCTTTAAGCCCGTCATGTTGTGTGGCAATCGCTGCTGGCAACAATGTGGAAAGGGAAGTGCGGCGAATCAGCGCCAGAACTGCGCTAATTGAGTTCGCCTCTATCACCACCTGTGGATGTAGCCCCGCTTTCTCGCAGTAGTGGTCAATTTGCTCTCTGGTGGCAAATTCCGCGCTGAGCAGTACCAGTTTTTCATCATGCAAGCGACTCAACGCCACCTGTTCATGGTCTGCCAGTGGATGATGTTGCGCCACGACTAACGCTAAACTTTCTGTCAGTAAAGGTATTGCCTCCAGTTCCGGCGAATGCACCGGCGCGAAGGCAATCCCAACATCCAGCTCGTCGCGGCAAAGCAGATCTTCGATTTTCTCCTGTGACATTTCCTGTAGCTGGAGCGTGATGCCGGGATAACGCGCATAGAAATCCGCCATTAAAGGGCCGATAAAGTAGCTCGTGAAGGTGGGGGTGACGGCGATGCGCAGCGATCCTCGCGTCAAATCGGCAACATCATGAATCGCCCGTTTACCCGCCCCCAGTTCCTGTAACGCACGGCTGGCGTACTGTCGCCAGACTTCTCCCGCATCGGTGAGACGAATCGTTCGCCCGCTACGGTCAAACAGCGGTACGCCCAAACTCTCTTCTAACTGGCGAATCTGCTGGGAAAGCGCAGGTTGGGAGATATGCAACGCACTGGCGGCACGGGTGAAGCTGCCATGTTCAGCCACGGCAAGAAAGTAATTGATATGTCGAGAGAGCATTCGCCAACCTATAAGCAAATCCAATAGAACTCATCATAAATGAGTCTTTTACCTTATGGCAATCGGCGAGTAGTCTGCCTCTCATTCCAGAGACAGACAGAGGTTAACGGTGAAAGAGATTATTGATGGATTCCTTAAATTCCAGCGCGAGGCATTTCCGAAGCGGGAAGCCTTGTTTAAACAGCTGGCGACACAGCAAAGCCCGCGCACACTTTTTATCTCCTGCTCCGACAGCCGTCTGGTCCCTGAGCTGGTGACGCAACGCGAACCTGGCGATCTGTTCGTTATTCGCAACGCAGGCAATATCGTCCCTTCCTACGGACCGGAACCTGGTGGCGTTTCTGCTTCGGTGGAGTATGCCGTCGCTGCGCTTCGGGTATCTGACATTGTGATTTGCGGTCATTCCAACTGTGGCGCGATGACCGCCATTGCCAGCTGTCAGTGCATGGACCATATGCCTGCTGTTTCCCACTGGCTGCGTTATGCCGATTCAGCCCGCGTCGTTAATGAGGCGCGCCCGCATTCCGATTTAGCGTCAAAAGCTGCGGCGATGGTACGTGAAAACGTCATTGCTCAGTTGGCTAATTTGCAAACTCATCCATCGGTGCGCCTGGCGCTCGAAGAGGGGTGGATCGCCCTGCACGGCTGGGTCTACGACATTGAAAGCGGCAGTATCGCAGCCTTTGACGGCGCAACCCGCCAGTTTGTGCCACTGGCAGCTAATCCTTGCGTTTGTGCCATACCGCTACGCCAGCCGACCGCAGCGTAACCTTATTTTTAAACCATCAGGAGATTCACCATGATTCAGTCGCAAATTAACCGCAATATTCGTCTTGATCTTGCCGATGCCATTTTGCTCAGCAAAGCTAAAAAAGATCTCTCATTTGCCGAGATTGCCGACGGCACCGGTCTGGCAGAAGCCTTTGTGACCGCGGCTTTGCTGGGGCAGCAGGCGCTTCCTGCCGACGCTGCCCGCCTGGTCGGGGCGAAGCTGGAGCTCGACGAAGACGCCATTTTACTGTTGCAGATGATTCCACTGCGTGGCTGCATTGATGACCGTGTTCCAACCGACCCAACGATGTACCGTTTCTATGAAATGTTGCAGGTGTACGGTACGACCCTGAAAGCGTTGGTTCATGAGAAGTTTGGCGATGGCATTATCAGTGCGATTAACTTCAAACTCGACGTCAAGAAAGTGGCGGACCCGGAAGGTGGCGAACGTGCGGTCATCACTTTAGATGGTAAATATCTGCCGACCAAACCGTTCTGACAGCCATGCGCGACCATCAAAAGACGTTCACGATGCTGCTGGTTCTGGTGCTGATTGGTCTTAATATGCGACCACTGCTCACCTCCGTCGGGCCACTGCTACCGCAATTGCGCCAGGCGAGCGGAATGAGCTTTAGCGTGGCTGCCCTGTTGACGGCTCTGCCGGTGGTCACCATGGGCGGGCTGGCGCTGGTCGGAGGCTGGCTTCATCAGCATGTCAGCGAACGTCGCAGCGTCGCCATCAGTTTGTTGCTGATAGCCGTCGGCGCATTGATGCGAGAGCTTTACCCTCAAAGTGTGCTGCTGCTTAGCAGCGCACTGCTCGGTGGAGTGGGGGTCGGCATCATTCAGGCGGTGATGCCTTCGGTGATTAAACGGCGGTTTCAGCAGCGCACGCCACTGGTGATGGGGCTGTGGTCTGCGGCTCTGATGGGCGGCGGTGGACTTGGTGCCGCCCTGACGCCCTGGTTAGTTCAACACAGCGAGATTTGGTTCCAGACTCTCGCCTGGTGGGCGCTGCCTGCCATTATTGCGCTCTTTGCCTGGTGGTGGCAAAGCTGCCGCGAGGTCGTCTCTTCCCACAAGACAACAACCACTCCGGTTCGCGTAGTCTTCACTCCCCGCGCCTGGACGCTGGGTATTTACTTCGGTCTGATTAACGGCGGTTACGCCAGTCTGATTGCCTGGTTACCCGCCTTCTATATTGAGATCGGTGCCAGCACGCAGTACAGCGGTTCCTTGCTGGCGTTGATGACGCTTGGTCAAGCCGCAGGGGCATTGCTGATGCCTGCTATGGCTCGCCATCAGGATCGGCGCAAACTATTAATGCTGGCACTGGCGTTACAACTGGTGGGTTTCTGCGGCTTTATCTGGCTGCCGCTGCAATTGCCGGTATTGTGGGCAATGGTGTGTGGGTTAGGTCTGGGTGGCGCATTTCCGCTCTGTTTGCTGCTGGCGCTCGATCACTCTGCGCAACCCGCTATTGCTGGCAAACTGGTGGCGTTTATGCAGGGGATCGGTTTTATCATTGCCGGGCTTGCTCCGTGGTTTTCTGGTGTGCTGCGTAGTATCAGTGGCAATTACCTGATGGACTGGGCGTTTCATGCGCTGTGCGTCGTTGGGCTGATGATCATAACCCTGCGTTTTGCACCAGCACGTTTTCCGCAGCTGTGGGTCAAAGAGGCATGATGCGACGCTCGTTCCTGCGCTTTGTTTACGCCGGATGCGGCCTACGTAGATCACTGAACTTATAGGCCTGATAAGCGGAGCGCATCAGGCAATTTTGCTTATTTAAACTGGCGATTCAACTTTAAAATCTTTGAAATAATATTGCTTATCCCGGTCGTTTATTTCGCGAATAACCCGACAAGGAATGCCTGCAGCTACGACGTTTGGTGGAATGTCTTTTGTGACGACACTTCCCGCGCCAATAACAGAATTATCCCCGATGGTGACGCCTGGATTAATGACCACATGGCTGCCGATCCAGACGTTATTACCAATCGTTATCGCAAAAGAGTACATCTCTCCGTTTTTTCTTAATTCATGGTGTACAGGGTGTCCCGTAACGGAAAGAGTAACATTGGGTGCAATCAATACGTTATCACCGATTGTTACCGTGTAGTCATCGACAATGGTTAAATTGAAATTTGCGTAAAAATTGCGGCCTATATGGATGTTGGAACCGTAAGAGAAATAGACGGGTGGTTCTACCCAGGCGTTTTCCCCTACCGTGGCAAACATTTCTTTAAGCAGGCTTTCCCTTTTTTCAACTTCTGATGGATGCGAGTGATTAAACTCATACATTAACGTTTTCCCACGAAGTCTTTTTTCCGGTAAGCCTTCGCACATATCGGTAAATAGCTTGCCTGCTTTTATTCTTTCTGTCATTGGCATGTTCATTGCGATCATTCCGTCCTGATATGTTGGTCGGATAAGGCGCTCGCGCCGCATCCGACATTGATTGCTTAAGCGACTTCATTCACCTGACGACGCAGTAGAGAAAGCGGACCGGGGCCGCTAAGCGTGAACACGGAAATTAAGGTGAAGCCCAGCGCCACCAGACCCAGCACCAGATAAGCGCCCTGGAAACCGATGCTTTCATACATATTGCCCGCCAGTACAGACATAAAAATCATCGCCAGTTGCTTAAAGAAGCAGAAACAGACCAGATAAATCGTCGCTGAAAAACGCACTTCAAACTGGCTGGTAATATATTTAAAGCAGCCCACCAGCAGGAACGGTACTTCAAACATATGCAGCGTTTTCAGAATAACCACTTCCAGCGCTGAGGTGGCGAATGATGAGCCAATAATACGTACAGACATAATAGTGCCAGCCAGCAGCAGGGCGTTTTTCCCACCGATGCGATTAATGATCAGTGGCGCAAAGAACATAATCGAGGCGTTAAGTAATTCGCCCATTGTCGTTACGTAGCCAAATACCCGCGTACCCTGTTCACCGGTAGCAAAGAACGAAGTAAAGAAATTAGCAAACTGTTGGTCAAAAACATCGTAGGTGCAGGAAACGCCAATAACATACAGTGACAAAAACCACAGTTTTGGCTGTCTGAACAGTTCCAGCGCCAGCTTAAGGCTAAATGCCGAATGGTTGGCACCTACCGCATTGGCAACCGTGGCAGAAGAGGGCGCATCCGTTTTGGCGAAAAAGAGTAAAACGGCGAGGATGAGTGCACAGCCAGAGCCCAGCCAGAAAACAAACTGATTATTGATGGTGAACATGATGCCGACAATCGAGGCACACAGCGCCCAGCCAACACAGCCAAACATCCGCGCGCGACCAAATTCGAAATTACTGCGACGGCTGACTTTCTCGATAAATGCCTCTACTGCTGGCGCACCGGCGTTAAAACAGAAACCAAGATAAATACCACCAACAATCGACCCTACTAAAATGTTGTATTGTAATAGTGGCCCGAAGATAAAAATAAAGAACGGCGCAAACATTACTAACATGCCGGTAATCATCCACAGCAGGTATTTGCGCAGCCCGAGTTTGTCAGAAAGCAGACCAAACAGCGGTTGGAATAATAGCGAGAACAGAGAAATAGCGGCAAAAATAATACCCGTATCACTTTTGCTGATATGGTTGATGTCATGTAGCCAAATGGGGAAAAACGGGAAGTAGGCTCCCATGATAAAAAAATAAAAGAAAAAGAAAAAACCGAACATCCAAAAGTTTGTGTTTTTTAAATAGTACATAATGGATTTCCTTACGCGAAATACGGGCAGACATGGCCTGCCCGGTTATTATTATTTTTGACACCAGACCAACTGGTAATGGTAGCGACCGGCGCTCAGCTGGAATTCCGCCGACACTGACGGGCTCCAGGAGTCGTCGCCACCAATTCCCATATGGAAACCGTCGATATTTAGCCATGTGCCTTCTTCCGCGCGCAGCAGATGGCGATGGCTGGTTTCCATCAGTTGTTGTTGGCTGTAGCGGCTGATGTTGAACTGGAAGTCGCCGCGCCACTGGTGTGGTCCATAATTCAATTCGCGCGTCCCGCAGCGCAGACCGTTTTCGCTCGGGAAGACGTACGGGGTATACATGTCTGACAATGGCAAGTCCCAGCGGTCAAAACAGGCCGCAGTCAGACGGTCGGGATAGTTTTCTTGCGGCCCTAATCCGAGCCAGTTTACCCGCTCTGCGACATGTGCGAGCTCGCAGGTCAGGCCAATCCGCGCCGGATGCGGTGTGTCGCTCGCTACTTCAACATCCACACTGACGACCATCTCACCGTGCCCATCGATACGGTAGGTTTTCCGGCTGATAAATAAGGTTTTCCCCTGATACTGCCAGGCGTGGACAGTGGTAATCAGCACCGCGTCGGCAAGCGTATCTGCCGTGCACTGCAACAACGCGGCTTCGGCCTGGTAATGGCCCGCCGCCTTCCAGCGTTCTACCCAGGCATTCGGGTCAATGCGGGTCGCTTCACTGACGCCAATGTCGTTATCCAGCGGGGCACGGGTGAACTGATCGCGCAGCGGCGTCAGCAGTTGTTTTTCATCGCCAATCCACATCTGTGAAAGAAAGCCTGACTGGCGGTTAAATTGCCAACGCTTATTACCCAGTTCGATACAAAAATCCGTTTCGCTGGTGGCCAGTTGCGGGATGGCGTGGGACGTGGAGGGGAGTGCCACACTGAGGTTTTCCGCCAGTCGCCATTGTTGCCAGGCGCTGATGTGTCCGGCTTCTGACCAGGCGGTCGCGTTCGGTTGCACTACGTGTACCGTAAGCCAGAGTTGTCCGGCGCTCTCCGGCCGCGGCAGTTCAGGCAGTTCAATCAACTGTTTACCTTGTGGAGCGACAGTCAGAGGCACTTCACCGCTTGCCAGCGGCTTGCCATCCAGCGCCACCGACCAGTGCAGGAGCTCGTTATCGCTATAACGAAACAGGTATTCGCTGGTCACTTCGATGGTTCGCCCGGATAAACGGAACTGGAAAAACTGCTGTTGGTGTTTTGCTTCTGTCATTGCCGGATGTGGCGTGCGGTCGGCAAAGACCAGACCGTTCATGCAGAACTGGCGATCGTTCGGCGTATCGCCAAAGTCACCACCGTAAGCCGACCACGGGTTGCCGTTTTCATCATATTTAATCAGCGACTGATCCACCCAGTCCCAGACGAATCCACCCTGTAAACGGGGGTACTGACGAAACGCCTGCCAGTATTTCGCGAAGCCGCCAAGACTGTTACCCATTGCGTGGGCGTATTCGCAAAGGATCAGTGGGCGCGTCTCTCCAGGCAGCGAAAGCCATTTTTTGATGGACCATTTTGGCACTGCCGGGAAGGGCTGGTCTTCATCCACGCGCGCGTACATCGGGCAAATAATATCGGTGGCTGTGGTGTCTGCTCCGCCGCCTTCATACTGCACCGGGCGGGAAGGATCGACAGATTTAATCCAGCGATAGAGTGCGTCGTGATTGGCACCGTGGCCCGATTCATTACCCAGCGACCAGATAATTACGCTCGGGTGATTTCGATCGCGCTGCACCATCCGCGTTACGCGTTCACTCATGGCCGGTAGCCAGCGTGGATCATCGGTCAGACGATTCATTGGCACCATGCCGTGGGTTTCAATATTGGCTTCATCCACCACATACAGGCCGTAGCGGTCGCACAGCGTGTACCACAGCGGGTGGTTCGGATAATGCGAACAGCGCACGGCGTTAAAGTTGTTCTGCTTCATCAGCAGGATATCCTGCACCATCGTTTGCTCATCCATGACCTGACCATGCAGAGGATGATGCTCGTGACGGTTAACGCCGCGAATCAGCAACGGCTTGCCGTTCAGCAGCAGGAGACCATTTTCAATCCGCACCTCGCGGAAACCGACATCGCAGGCTTCTGCTTCAATCAGCGTGCCGTCGGCGGTGTGCAGTTCAATAACTGCACGATAGAGATTCGGGAGTTCGGCGCTCCACAGCGCCGGGTTTTGAACGTTCAGGCGTAGCGTGACGCGATCGGCATAACCACCACGTTCATCGATAATTTCGCCGCCGAAAGGAGCCGTACCGCTGGCGACCTGCGTTTCACCCAGCCACAAAGAAACCGTCACCCTCAGCGCATCGCGCAGTTCACCGCACATCTGAACGTTTGCTTCCAGTACCGCGCGGCTGAAATCATCATTAAAGTGAGTGGCAACATGGAAATCGCTGATTTGTGTGGTCGGTTTATGCAGCAACGAGACGTCACGGAAAATGCCGCTCATTCGCCACATATCCTGATCTTCCAGATAGCTACCGTCACTCCAGCGCAGCACCATCACCGCGAGGCGGTTATCTCCGGCGCGTAAAAATGCGCTGAGGTCAAATTCAGACGGCAAACGGCTGTCCTGTCCGTAACCGACCCAGCGCCCGTTGCACCACAAATGAAACGCCGAGTTAATGCCATCAAAAATAATTCGCGTCTGGCCTTCCTGTAACCAGCTTTCATCAACATTAAATGTGAGCGAGTAACAACCTGTCGGATTCTCCGTGGGAACAAACGGTGGATTGACTGCAATGGGATAGGTCACATTGGTGTAGATAGGCGCATCGTAACCGAGCATCTGCCAGTTTGAGGGGACGACGACAGTATCGGCGTCAGGAAGATCGCGCTCCAGCCAACTTTCCGGCACCGCTTCTGGGGACGGGAACCAGGCAAATTGCCACTCACCATTCAGGCTGCGTAACTGCCGGGAAGGGCGATTATAGCGGGCCTCTTCACTATTTCGCCAGCTGGCGAAAGGAGGATGCGCCGCAAGGCGGTTGAGTTGGGTAACGCCAGGGTTTTCCCAGTCACGACGTTGTAATACGACGGCCAGTGAATCCGTAATCATGGTCATAGCTGTATCCTGTGTGAAATTGTTATCCGCTCACAATTTCATACAACATACGAGTCGGACACATCAGGTGTAAAGCCTGGGGTGCCTAATGAGTGAGCTGACTCACATTAATTGCGTTGCGCTCACTGCTCGCTTTCCAGTCGGGAAATTTGTCGCGCCAGCTGCATTAAGGAATCAGCCAACGCCTGGGGAGAAGCGGTTTGCGTATTGGGTGGCAGGGTGGTTTTTCGTTTCACCAGTGAGACGGGCAACAGCTGATTGCCCTTCACTGCCTGCCCCTGAGAGAGTTGCAGCAAGCGGTCCACGCTGGTTTGCCCAAGCAGGCGAAAATCCTGTTTGATGGTCGTTAATGGCGGGATATAACACGAGCTGTCTTCGGTATCGTCGTATCCCACTACCGAGATATCCGCGCCGACGCGCAGCCCGAACTCGGTAATGGCGCGCATTGCACCCAGCGCCATCTGATCGTTGGCAACCAGCATCGCGGTAGGAATGATGCACTCATTCAGCATCTGCATGGTTTGATGAAAACCGGACATGGCGCTCCAGTCGCCTTCCCGTTCCGCTATCGGTTGAATTTGATTGTGTTTAAGATATTTATGCCAGCCCGCCAGACGCAGACGCGCCGAGACAGAACTTAATGGGCCCGCTAACAGCGCGATTTGCTGGTGACCCAATGCGACCAAATGCTCTACGCCCAGCCGCGTACCGTCTTCATGGGAAAAAATAATACTGTTGATGGGAGTCTGGTCAGAGACATCAAGAAATAGCGCCGGAACATTAGCGCAGGCTGCCTCCACAGCAATGGCATCCTGGTCATCCAGCGGATAGTTGATGATCAGACCACTTACGCGTTGCGCGAGAAGATTGTGTACTGCCGCTTTACAGGCTTCGACACCGCTTCTTTCTACCATCGACACCACCACGCTGGCACCCAGTTGATCGGCGCGAGATTTAATCGCCGCGACAATTTGCGACGGTGCGTGCAGGGCCAGACTGGAGGTGGCAACGCCAATCAGCAACGACTGTTTGCCCGCTAACTGTTGTGCTACGCGGTTGGGAATGTAATTTAGCTCCGCCATCGCCGCTTCCACTTTTTCCCGCGTTTTCGCTGAAACGTGGCTGGCCTGATTCACCACGCGCGAAACGGTCTGATAAGAGACACCGGCATACTCCGCGACATCGTATAGCGTTACTGGTTTCACATTCACCACCCTGAATTGACTTTCTTCCGGGCGCTATCATGCCATACCACGAAAGGTTTTGCGCCATTCTGCGGGGCTGACGCCGAAGTGAGATTTAAAATGCTGACGCCAGGTCACAGGTGAGAGAAAACCCACCTCAGCCGCTATCCGCTCAACGGGCAACTGACTGGATCCCAACAGTTCCTGGCTACGGCGTAAGCGTTCAGTGATGAGCCATTCGGCGATACTCGAACCGGTCGCTTTCATAAAATGACGGGTTAGTGTGCGGCGACTCATCATTACTCGCTGAGCCAGCGAGTCGAGATCATGCTGTTGCGCAATGTTTTGCCGCAGGTAATCCAGCAGGAGGTTAATGCGTTCATCATGGGTATTTTTCGGCACCGGTTGCTCTATAAACTGCGCCTGACCGCCGGTGCGATATGGCGGTACGACCATCCGTCGGGCAATATGGTTAGCATAGTCGCTGCCAAAATGTTGCCGAACAATATACAAACAGCAATCCAGCGCCGCGGCAGTACCGGCAGAGGTAATAATGCCATCATCGTCTACATACAACGCGTTAATATCCAGATGTGTTTGTGGAAAACGTGCCTGAAATTCACGCTCGAACTCCCAGTGCGTGGCAGCACGCTTATTGTTCAGTAAACCTGCATAGCCGAGCACAAACGTGCCCAGGCAAAGCCCGACAATCTGTGCCCCGTTATCTCGTGCGGTCGTTAAGGCTTCCAGCAGTTTTTGTGGCGGTTTTTGTGTAATTGTTCCCCAGTAAGGAATTATCACAATATCCGCCTGGATGACTGCCGTATAGTCATGGGTGGCGGTTACGGAAAACCCATCGGCAGAGTCCACATTTCCCGGCTTTTCAGCGCAGATAATTACATGAAAGCGTTTTTTCTCCGCCATTTTTTCGCTAAACACGATAAACGGTACGGAAAGGTGAAAAGGACTAAAACCGGCAACGGCGATAATGGCAACAGTTAGCGGGCGCATAACACTCTTTATCTCCGAATTAGAATGTCAACGTTTCACCATCTTCTGGTACGTTCACAAATTCGATAATTTGATTATCTCTGGCGTATTCCTTGAGCGCATCACGCGTCAGCAAACAGTGGTTTACGGCCTCCATATGTGTCGCGACAATTTGCGCTTCTGGCAGGGTAAAATGTGTTTTGAGAATATCTTCAGCTCCCATAATTATCGCGCCATGCCCCAGAACATGCGCAAATCCGGCATTCAACACCACCACTTCTGGTTGGAAAGTTAGCATTGTAGCCTCGACGTCATCACGCCAGAGGGTATCGCCAGCCAGATAGAGCGTTTTCTCTGTCGGGTGCTGGAAAACAACGCCGCAGGCTGCGCCTAAACGCTTCGCCATAGCCGGGTCTGCATAGGTGCGATCGGAGCCGTGCTGCCCTGTCGTTTTATGCAGAGTAATATCGCCAAATTTAGTCTCGTCGGCAAGTACGGTAAGATGCGTAAATCCTTGTTTATGCAGTGATTCAGCATCTTGCTCATTTTGCACATAAATCAGTTTATCTTTGGGGACGACGCGGGAGGCTGTTTCGTCCCAGTGATCTTCATGCAAATGGGTCACTATTAGGGCGTCAACGTTGAGTAACGTTGTTAAATCGCACGGTAATTCTACCGTTGGATTGCGGATTTCTGCGCGTGCCGTTCCGGCAAAACCCGGATAACTTCCTTTAGGCGCGAGTAACGGGTCAATAAGAAATGTTTTGCCAGCGTATTGGATAATTTGGGTGGCATTACGAATTTGAGTAATTTTCATGATTTGCTCCACATCACAGTATTGATGGCATTAGCGTAGCGTGCAGCCCGTACTGTGCATGTGGGCAAATGGGCGAATAACGATGAGAATGGGCCAAATTACACATTGGCGCAACTAGCGTAAATGCACGCCGCTTCGCCGTCCGGCCACCAGAATAGCCTGCGATTCAACCCCTTCTTCGATCTGTTTTGCTACCCGTTGTAGCGCCGGAAGATGCTTTTCCGCTGCCTGTTCGATGGTCATTGCGCTCGCCATATACACCAGATTCAGACAGCCAATCACCCGTTGTTCACTGCGTAGGGGCACGGCAATGGAGGCGATCTTCTCTTCCTGATCCCAGCCACGATAGTTCTGTCCGTAACCCTCTTTGCGTGCGCGCGCCAGAATGGCTTCCAGCTTTAACGGCTCCCGTGCCAGCTGATAGTCATCACCGGAGCGGGCGGCTAACATTTCGATTAACTCCTTGCGTTCTTGTTCCGGGCAAAAGGCCAGCCAGGTCAGGCCCGAGGCGGTTTTCAGAAGCGGTAAACGTCGCCCGACCATTGCCCGGTGAAAGGATAAACGGCTGAAACGGTGGGTGGTTTCGCGTACCACCATTGCATCAACATCCAGCGTGGACACATCTGTCGGCCATACCACTTCGCGCAACAGATCGCCCAGCAGCGGGGCTGCCAGTGCAGAAATCCATTGTTCGTCACGAAATCCTTCGCTTAATTGCCGCACTTTGATGGTCAGACGAAAACTGTCATCGGAGGGACTGCGCCGGACATATCCCTCTTCCTGCAGCGTTTCCAGCAGTCGCCGCACAGTGGTGCGATGCAGGCCGCTGAGCTCCGCCAGCAGCCCGACGCTGGCACCGCCATCGAGTTTATTTAACATATTTAATAACATTAGACCGCGGGTTAAGCCGCGCACGGTTTTGTATTCCGTCTGCTCATCTTTCTGCATATTAATTGACATTTCTATAGTTAAAACAACGTTGTGCACTTGGTGCACACTCAGGCATGTTTCGATTGTAGCCGAAAACACCCTTCCTATACTGAGCGCACAATAAAAAATCATTCACATGTTTTTAACAAAATAAGTTGCGTTGAACTGTGCGCGCAACGGCATTTTTTCCGAGTCGTGAGGTACTGAAATGGCAATACAACACCCTGACATCCAGCCTGCTGTTAACCATTGCGTTCAGGTGGCGATCGCTGGTGCCGGTCCGGTCGGGCTGATGATGGCGAACTATCTCGGCCAGATGGGCATTGACGTGCTGGTGGTGGAGAAACTCGATAAGTTGATCGACTATCCACGCGCGATTGGAATTGATGACGAGGCGCTGCGCACCATGCAGTCGGTTGGCCTTGTCGATAATGTTCTGCCGCACACTACGCCGTGGCATGCGATGCGTTTTCTTACCCCAAAAGGCCGCTGTTTTGCTGATATTCAGCCAATGACCGATGAATTTGGCTGGCCGCGTCGTAACGCCTTTATTCAGCCGCAGGTCGATGCGGTGATGCTGGAAGGGTTATCGCGGTTTCCGAATGTGCGCTGCCTGTTTTCCCGCGAGCTGGAGGCCTTTAGCCAGCAAGATGACGAAGTGACCTTGTATCTGAAAACGGCAGAAGGGCAGCGGGAAACGGTCAAAGCCCAGTGGCTGGTAGCCTGTGACGGTGGAGCAAGTTTTGTCCGGCGCACCCTGAATGTGCCGTTTGAAGGTAAAACCGCACCAAATCAGTGGATTGTGGTGGATATCGCCAACGATCCGTTAAGTACGCCGCATATCTATTTGTGTTGCGATCCGGTGCGCCCGTATGTTTCTGCGGCTCTGCCTCATGCGGTACGTCGCTTTGAATTTATGGTGATGCCGGGCGAAACCGAAGAACAGCTCCGCGAGCCGCAAAATATGCGCAAGCTGTTAAGCAAAGTGCTGCCTAATCCGGACAACGTCGAGTTGATTCGCCAGCGTGTCTACACCCACAACGCGCGACTGGCACAACGTTTTCGTATTGACCGCGTACTGCTGGCGGGCGATGCCGCACATATCATGCCGGTGTGGCAGGGGCAGGGCTATAACAGTGGTATGCGCGACGCCTTTAACCTCGCCTGGAAACTGGCGTTGGTTATCCAGGGGAAAGCTCGCGATGCGCTGCTCGATACCTATCAACAAGAACGTCGCGATCACGCCAAAGCGATGATTGATCTGTCGGTGACGGCGGGCAACGTACTGGCTCCGCCGAAACGCTGGCAGGGTACGTTACGTGACGGTGTTTCCTGGCTGCTGAATTATCTACCGCCAGTAAAACGCTACTTTCTCGAAATGCGCTTCAAGCCGATGCCGCAATATTACGCCGGTGCGCTGGTGCGTGAAGGCGAAGCGAAGCACTCTCCGGTCGGCAAGATGTTTATTCAGCCGAAAGTCACGCTGGAAAACGGCGACGTGACGTTGCTCGATAACGCGATCGGCGCGAACTTCGCGGTAATTGGCTGGGGATGCAATCCACTGTGGGGGATGAGCGATGAGCAAATCCAGCAATGGCGCGCGCTGGGTACTCGCTTCATTCAGGTGGTGCCGGATGTGCAAATTCATACCGCGCAGGATAACTACGACGGCGTGCTGCGCGTGGGCGATACGCAAGGTCGCCTGCGTAGCTGGTTCGCACAACATAATGCTTCGCTGGTGGTGATGCGCCCGGATCGCTTTGTTGCCGCCATCGCCATTCCGCAAACTCTGGGTAATACGCTGAATAAACTGGCGTCCGTGATGACACTCAACCGCCCTGATGTCGACGTTTCTGTCGAAAAGGTAGCCTGATATGCACGCTTATCTTCACTGTCTTTCCCACTCGCCGCTGGTAGGGTATGTCGACCCGGCGCAAGAGATACTTGATGAGGTCAATGGCGTGATTGCCAGTGCCCGCGAGCGTATTGCGGCCTTCTCCCCTGAACTGGTGGTGCTGTTTGCGCCAGATCATTACAACGGTTTTTTCTATGACGTGATGCCACCCTTCTGTTTAGGCGTTGGGGCGACGGCAATTGGCGATTTCGGCAGTGCGGCAGGAGAGCTTCCTGTGCCTGTGGAGTTGGCGGAGGCTTGTGCGCATGCCGTCATGAAGAGCGGGATTGATCTTGCCGTTTCTTACTGTATGCAGGTGGATCATGGGTTCGCCCAGCCGCTGGAGTTCTTGCTCGGTGGGCTGGATAAGGTGCCGGTCCTGCCTGTATTCATCAACGGTGTCGCCATGCCGCTACCTGGTTTTCAGCGTACCCGCATGTTGGGTGAAGCCATTGGACGTTTCACCAGTACGCTGAATAAGCGCGTGCTGTTCCTGGGTTCCGGTGGGCTTTCCCATCAGCCGCCGGTGCCAGAACTGGCGAAAGCGGATGCCCATATGCGCGATCGTCTGTTGGGTAGCGGGAAAGATTTGCCCGCCAATGAGCGCGAAATGCGCCAGCAACGGGTGATTAGCGCCGCTGAGAGGTTTGTTGAGGATCAGAGAACTCTGCATCCGCTCAACCCGATTTGGGATAACCAGTTCATGTCTTTGCTGGAGCAGGGACGCATACAGGAACTGGATGCCGTCAGTAACGAAGAGCTTTCCGCCATTGCAGGAAAGTCGACACATGAAATCAAAACCTGGGTCGCTGCTTTTGCCGCTATTTCTGCGTTTGGCAACTGGCGTAGCGAAGGGCGTTATTACCGCCCGATCCCGGAGTGGATTGCCGGATTTGGCTCGTTAAGCGCCAGAACAGAGAACTGAATATGCAGGAGAAGATGATGAGTTATCAGCCACAAACCGAAGCCGCCACCAGCTGTTTTCTGAATGTAGAAGAAGCGGGTAAAACGCTGCGCATCCATTTTAATGACTGCGGTCAAGGCGACGAAACCGTTGTCCTGCTGCACGGCTCCGGCCCGGGGGCTACGGGCTGGGCGAACTTCAGCCGCAATATCGATCCGCTGGTAGAAGCTGGTTATCGGGTGATCCTGCTGGATTGTCCTGGTTGGGGTAAGAGCGATTCGATCGTTAACAGTGGTTCGCGATCGGATCTCAATGCGCGCATCCTGAAAAGCGTGGTGGATCAACTGGATATCGCCAAAATCCACCTGCTGGGCAACTCGATGGGCGGCCACAGTTCTGTGGCGTTCACCCTTAACTGGCCGGAGCGCGTCGGCAAACTGGTGCTGATGGGCGGCGGTACAGGTGGCATGAGTTTGTTTACGCCGATGCCAACTGAAGGCATTAAGCGACTGAATCAGCTTTATCGCCAGCCGACTATCGAAAATCTGAAGCTGATGATGGATATCTTCGTTTTCGATACCAGCGATTTGACTGACGCCCTGTTTGAAGCGCGCCTGAATAATATGCTGTCGCGTCGCGATCACCTGGAAAACTTCGTTAAGAGCCTGGAAGCCAATCCGAAACAGTTCCCGGATTTTGGCCCACGTCTGGCGGAAATCAAAGCGCAAACTCTGATTGTCTGGGGGCGTAACGACCGTTTTGTGCCGATGGACGCAGGGCTGCGTCTGCTTTCTGGCATCGCCGGTTCTGAGCTGCATATCTTCCGCGACTGTGGTCACTGGGCGCAGTGGGAACATGCCGACGCTTTCAATCAACTGGTACTGAATTTCCTCGCACGTCCTTAAGGAACGGTCATGACGAAGCATACTCTTGAGCAACTGGCGGCGGATTTACGCCGCGCCGCAGAGCAGGGCGAAGCGATTGCGCCGCTGCGCGATCTGATTGGTATTGATAACGCTGAAGCGGCCTACAGCATTCAGCACATAAATGTGCAACATGACGTCGCGCTGGGGCGTCGCGTTGTGGGGCGTAAAGTGGGACTGACGCATCCGAAAGTGCAGCAACAACTGGGGGTTGATCAACCGGATTTCGGAACATTATTTGCCGACATGTGTTATGGCGATAACGAAACCATTCCTTTTTCCCGTGTTCTGCAACCTCGTATTGAAGCAGAGATCGCACTGGTGCTAAACCGCGATTTACCCGCAACGGATATTACCTTCGACGAACTGTATAACGCCATTGAATGGGTGCTTCCGGCGCTGGAGGTGGTGGGCAGCCGCATTCGCGACTGGTCGATTCAGTTTGTCGATACCGTGGCAGATAACGCCTCCTGTGGGGTATATGTCATCGGTGGTCCGGCGCAACGTCCGGCAGGGTTAGATCTGAAAAACTGCACTATGACGATGACGCGTAATAACGAAGAGGTTTCCAGCGGGCGCGGCAGCGAATGTCTGGGGCATCCACTTAATGCCGCCGTCTGGCTGGCACGCAAAATGGCCAGCCTGGGTGAACCGCTGCGCGCCGGAGATATCATTCTTACCGGGGCATTAGGTCCGATGGTGGCGGTAAATGCGGGCGATTGTTTTGAAGCCCATATCGAAGGCATAGGTTCAGTTGCTGCGACATTTTCAAACGCAGCCCTAAAAGGAAGTCTGTCATGAGTAAGCGTAAAGTCGCCATTATCGGTTCTGGCAACATTGGCACCGACCTGATGATTAAAATTTTGCGTCACGGTCAGCATCTGGAGATGGCGGTGATGGTCGGCATTGATCCTCAGTCCGACGGTCTGGCGCGTGCCAGACGTATGGGCGTCGCTACCACCCATGAAGGGGTGATTGGGCTGATGAACATGCCTGAATTTGCTGATATCGATATAGTGTTTGATGCGACCAGCGCGGGCGCACATGTGAAAAACGATGCCGCTTTGCGCGAAGCGAAACCGGATATTCGCTTAATCGACCTGACGCCAGCTGCCATCGGCCCTTACTGCGTGCCGGTCGTTAATCTCGACGCAAACGTCGATCAATTGAACGTCAACATGGTCACCTGCGGCGGCCAGGCCACCATTCCGATGGTAGCGGCGGTTTCACGCGTGGCGCGTGTTCATTACGCCGAAATCATCGCTTCTATCGCCAGTAAATCTGCTGGCCCTGGCACGCGTGCCAATATCGATGAATTTACGGAGACCACCTCGCGAGCCATTGAAGTCGTAGGCGGCGCGGCAAAAGGGAAGGCGATTATTGTGCTTAATCCGGCAGAGCCGCCGTTGATGATGCGCGACACGGTGTATGTATTGAGCGATGAAGCTTCACAAGATGATATCGAAGCCTCAATCAATGAAATAGCTGAGGCGGTGCAGGCTTACGTACCGGGATATCGCCTGAAACAGCGCGTGCAGTTTGAAGTTATCCCGCAGGATAAACCGGTTAATTTACCGGGCATTGGTCAGTTCTCTGGGCTGAAAACGGCGGTCTGGCTGGAGGTCGAAGGCGCAGCGCATTATCTGCCTGCCTACGCAGGCAACCTCGACATTATGACTTCCAGTGCGCTGGCGACAGCAGAAAAAATGGCCCAGTCACTGGCGCGCAAGGCAGGAGAAGCGGCATGAACGGTAAAAAACTTTATATTTCAGACGTCACGTTGCGTGACGGTATGCACGCCATTCGTCATCAGTATTCACTTGAAAATGTCCGCCAGATTGCCAAAGCACTGGATGATGCCCGCGTGGATTCGATTGAAGTGGCCCATGGGGATGGTTTGCAGGGTTCCAGCTTTAACTATGGTTTCGGTGCGCATAGCGACCTTGAATGGATTGAAGCTGCGGCGGATGTGGTGAAGCACGCCAAAATCGCGACATTGTTGCTGCCAGGAATTGGCACTATTCACGATCTGAAAAATGCCTGGCAGGCTGGCGCGCGGGTGGTTCGTGTGGCTACGCACTGCACCGAAGCTGATGTTTCCGCTCAGCATATTCAGTATGCCCGCGAACTCGGAATGGATACCGTTGGCTTTCTGATGATGAGCCACATGACCACGCCAGAGAATCTCGCAAAACAGGCAAAGCTGATGGAAGGCTACGGTGCGACCTGTATTTATGTGGTGGATTCTGGCGGTGCGATGAACATGAGCGATATCCGTGACCGTTTCCGCGCCCTGAAAGCGGTGCTCAAACCGGAAACGCAAACCGGCATGCATGCTCACCATAACTTGAGTCTTGGCGTGGCGAACTCTATCGCGGCGGTGGAAGAGGGCTGTGACCGCATTGACGCCAGCCTCGCGGGGATGGGCGCGGGTGCAGGTAACGCACCGCTGGAAGTGTTTATTGCCGCCGCGGATAAACTGGGCTGGCAGCATGGGACCGATCTCTATGCGTTAATGGATGCCGCTGACGACCTGGTGCGTCCGTTGCAGGATCGTCCGGTACGTGTCGACCGCGAAACGCTGGCGCTGGGATACGCTGGTGTTTACTCAAGCTTTTTGCGTCACTGTGAAACGGCGGCGGCGCGTTATGGTTTAAGCGCGGTGGATATTCTCGTTGAGCTGGGTAAACGCCGGATGGTCGGCGGCCAGGAGGATATGATCGTCGACGTGGCGCTGGATCTGTGCAACAACAAATCATGTTGACTGCTGGCAACGTGCATTTTGTATACCCATCCCAGGCCTGATAAGACGCGTCAGCGTCGCATCAGGCAATGGCGCACGACTGCCGGATGCGGCATAAACGCCTTATCCGGCCTACGGATGGCGCGGGAATTTGTAGGCATGATAAGACGCGTCAGCGTCGCATCAGGCATCTGTGCACGACTGCCGGATGCGGCGTAAACGTCTTATCCGGCCTACGGATGGCGCGGGAATTTGTAGGCATGATAAGACGCGTCAGCGTCGAATCAGGCAATGGCGCACGACAGCCGGATGCGGCATAAACGCCTTATCCGGCCTACTTTCGTCCGTAGGCAGTCATTAAATGGTTTTGATTACGCGGCTGGCAATGTATCAGCCGCGATTCACCTGCATTCGCAACGAGGTTCATCTTATGTCGACTCGTACCCCTTCATCATCTTCATCCCGCCTGATGCTGACCATCGGGCTTTGTTTTTTAGTCGCTCTGATGGAAGGACTGGATCTTCAGGCGGCTGGCATTGCGGCGGGTGGCATCGCCCAGGCTTTTGCACTCGATAAAATGCAAATGGGCTGGATATTCAGTGCCGGAATACTCGGTTTGCTACCCGGCGCGCTGGTTGGCGGAATGCTGGCGGACCGTTATGGTCGTAAACGCATTTTGATTGGTTCAGTTGCGCTGTTTGGTTTGTTCTCGCTGGCAACGGCTATTGCCTGGGATTTCCCCTCACTGGTCTTTGCGCGGCTAATGACCGGTGTCGGGCTGGGGGCGGCGTTGCCGAATCTTATCGCCCTGACGTCTGAAGCGGCGGGGCCACGTTTTCGTGGAACGGCGGTGAGCCTGATGTATTGCGGGGTTCCCATTGGCGCGGCGCTGGCGGCGACACTGGGTTTTGCCGGGGCAAACTTAGCCTGGCAAACGGTGTTTTGGGTAGGTGGTGTGGTGCCGTTGATTCTGGTGCCACTGTTAATGCGCTGGCTGCCGGAGTCGGCGGTGTTCGCTGGCGAAAAACAGGCCGCGCCGCCGCTGCGTGCGTTATTTGCGCCCGACACGGCAACCGCAACGCTGCTGCTGTGGTTGTGTTATTTCTTCACTTTGCTGGTGGTCTACATGTTGATCAACTGGCTACCGCTGCTTTTAGTGGAACAAGGATTCCAGCCATCGCAGGCGGCAGGGGTGATGTTTGCACTACAAATGGGGGCGGCAAGCGGGACGTTAATATTGGGCGCACTGATGGATAAACTGCGTCCAATGACCATGTCGCTACTGATTTATAGCGGTATGTTAGCTTCGCTGTTAGCGCTGGGAACGGTGTCATCATTTAACGGTATGTTGCTGGCGGGATTCGTCGCAGGGTTGTTTGCAACAGGTGGGCAAAGCGTTTTGTATGCATTGGCTCCGTTGTTTTACAGTTCGCAGATCCGCGCAACCGGCGTGGGAACCGCCGTGGCGATTGGGCGTCTGGGTGCCATGAGCGGCCCGTTGCTGGCAGGGAAAATGCTGGCATTAGGCACTGGCACGGTTGGCGTAATGGCCGCATCTGCGCCGGGTATTCTTGTTGCTGGATTAGCGGTGTTTATTTTGATGAGTCGAAAATCACGAATGCAGCCGTGCGCTGATGCCTGACGCGCCTTATTAAGCCGGGGCGAAAGGGACTTGCCCCCCAATACACCCACGGCGTTTACAGGTATACTCGCTAAAAATTATTCAGCGGGTTTGGAAACAAAGATGGCAAAACTTACCTTACAAGAGCAGTTGCTCAAAGCAGGATTAGTCACCAGCAAAAAAGCGGCGAAGGTCGAGAGAACGGCGAAAAAATCGCGCGTTCAGGCGCGTGAGGCTCGGGCGGCGGTAGAAGAAAATAAAAAGGCACAGCTTGAGCGTGATAAACAGCTTAGCGAGCAGCAAAAACAAGCGGCACTGGCGAAAGAATATAAAGCTCAGGTGAAGCAGCTTATTGAAATGAACCGGATCACCATTGCCAATGGCGATATCGGTTTTAACTTTACCGATAGCAATCTGATTAAGAAGATTTTTGTCGATAAGCTCACACAAACGCAGTTGATTAATGGTCGTCTGGCGATTGCCCGCTTGTTGGTCGATAACAATAGCGAAGGTGAATACGCCATTATTCCCGCCAGCGTTGCCGATAAAATTGCTCAGCGTGACGCCAGCAGTATTGTGTTGCACAGCGCGCTCAGCGCCGAAGAGCAGGATGAAGACGATCCGTATGCCGACTTTAAAGTGCCTGATGATTTGATGTGGTAATCATCGATAAGCCGTGCACAGATGCCTGATGCGATGCTTTGCGCGTCTTATCATGCCTACGGCTCATGGGCGAAATGTAGGCCGGATAAGGCGTTCACGCCGCATCCGGCTGGCGTGCGCGGATGCTCAACGCATATTCAGTTTATTGGCGTGGTAGGCAATATGCTCGCCAATAAAACTGGAGACAAAATAATAGCTGTGATCATAACCCTCGTGATAACGGATTAACGTTTTGATATTCATCTCCTGGCAGATCTTTTCAAGATTTGGAGTCCGCAGCTGTTCTGCGTAAAAATCATCACTCAACCCCTGATCAACCATGATTTCCGCAACGCGTTGACCTTGTGAAATAAGACTCACCGGATCGTAATCCAACCAGGCATCTTTATTTTCACCAAGATATGCGGTAAAGGCTTGCTGTCCCCACGGTACTTGCGATGGGGAGACAATGGGCGAAAACGCCGAGACGCTGACATATTCATCTGGGTTACGTAACGCCAGCACCAGCGCGCCCAGCCCGCCCATTGAATGACCCGCGATTGACTTTCTTTCCGTTGCCGGAAAATGTTGCATCACTAAATCCGGCAGCTCGTTGTGGATATAATCATACATTTTGTAATGTTCATTCCACGGCGCTTGCGTTGCGTTCAGGTAAAACCCGGCACCTTGTCCGAGATCGTAACGGTCGGCATCTGCGACATGACTGCCTCGCGGACTGGTGTCTGGCGCAACAACAATAATGTTGTGCTCAGCCGCGTAACGTTGCATCCCCGATTTAGTAATGAAATTCTGCTCGTTACAGGTCAGGCCCGAAAGCCAGTACAGTACCGGCAATTTTTCATTCCCGGCTTTTGGTGGGAGATAGACGCCGACATTCATTTCACATTTCAGTGATTGGGAATAATGCCGATACACATTTTGCCAGCCGCCAAAGCTGGCATGTTTTTCAATGAGTTCCATCAGTCATTATCTCACGGTTAATCCCCGGACGGCTGCCCGGGGACGGTATTGAGAACCCCGTCTGAACTGGACGGGGCGAAATCAGCGGGAAATCAGTAACGAATTACGGTTCGAATGGATTTGCCTTCATGCATCAGGTCGAAGGCGTCATTAATTTCATCCAGGCTCATGGTATGCGTGACAAACGGTTCCAGATCGATATCGCCTTTCATCGCATCTTCAACCATACCCGGTAACTGGGAACGACCTTTCACGCCGCCAAACGCGGAACCTTTCCATACGCGACCGGTGACCAACTGGAATGGACGGGTGGAGATTTCCTGACCGGAACCCGCGACCCCGATGATCACCGACTGACCCCAGCCGCGGTGCGCACTTTCCAGCGCCGCACGCATCACGTTGACGTTACCGATGCATTCAAAGGTATGGTCGATACCCCATTTGTTGATATCCAGCAGGACATCTTTAATCGGTTTGTCGTAGTCATTCGGGTTAATGCAGTCGGTAGCACCGAAACGACGCGCCAGATCGAATTTCTTCGGGTTAGTGTCGATAGCGATAATCCGTCCCGCCTTCGCCTGACGAGCCCCCTGAACTACTGCCAGACCAATCGCGCCAAGACCAAACACGGCAACAGAATCACCTGGCTGGACTTTAGCGGTGTTGTGCACTGCGCCAATGCCAGTGGTCACGCCACAGCCCAGCAGGCAGACGTGTTCATGGTTTGCTTCTGGATTAATTTTGGCCAGAGACACTTCCGCAACCACGGTGTATTCACTGAATGTAGAGCATCCCATGTAGTGATACAGCGGCTGCCCGTTGTAAGAAAAACGGGTGGTGCCGTCTGGCATCAGGCCTTTGCCCTGAGTCTCGCGAACTGCGACGCAGAGGTTAGTTTTGCCGGAACGACAGAACTCACACTCGCCGCACTCTGCGGTATAAAGCGGGATCACATGGTCGCCAGGTTTGACGCTGGTTACGCCTTCACCGACTTCAACCACAACGCCGGCCCCTTCGTGACCGAGAACTACCGGGAATACACCTTCCGGGTCATCGCCGGAGAGGGTAAATGCGTCGGTATGGCAAACGCCGGTATGGGTGACTTTAATCAGCACTTCACCTTTTTTCGGTGGTGCAACGTCAATTTCAACGATTTCCAGCGGTTTACCGGGAGCAAATGCAACGGCAGCACGTGATTTCATCTCTCGCTCTTCCTCAATATGGTAATAGATTCAGCTATTTAAGATAGGCACGAACCAGTTCAATAGTGTCGTCAACGGATTGGCTGACTTCGCGGCTGTAGCAGTCATTTCGGTCAAACGTTTCCCGGATATGGCTTTCAAGCACTTCTGCCATCAGCCCGTTAGCCGCGCCCCGAACGGCAGCGATCTGTTGGAGTATGGCACGGCATTCGGCATCACCCTCCAGCGACCGTTCCAGAGCATCAATTTGCCCCCGAATACGACGAACTCGAGTAAGGACCTTTTTCTTCTCTTCCGGAGTACTGGGCATTTCGCACCTCATCATCTGCACGCAATATACTATAGGGGGGTATGCTATATGTCAATGCATACCCCCCTATAGTATATAACGCCGGAGAATAATTGTTGTCCGACGTTTAAACAGGTGAACGGTCCCTCAAGACAGGTTGGGACCGTTTATCTGCTATTTTTATGCCGCATCCGCTAAAACAAACATCCCGTAAGGATGGATTTCGAGGTAATAGTGCTCACCAATATCGGGCTGTAAACGGGTGGCGTTGACTTGCAATAAAATCTCCTGACCATGCCATTCTACGGTCACTTCGTACTGCGGCCCCATGTAGGCGACATGGCGAATAACACAACGCTGACTCTCTTCGCCGTGATTGCTTAAGGTGATGGCTTCCGGGCGAACGCCGACGGTGCCGCTACCTTGCGCCGGGAAATGCGCCGCGCGCGGCAGGCGATAACCGTAGATATCGACATACTCTTCGCTAAAGTTCGCCGGGAACAGGTTGGCGTCGCCCATAAAACTTGCCATAAAGCGGGAGGCGGGCTGACGATAGAGATCCTGCGGTGAACCAATCTGCATGATGTGACCTTTATTCATCACCAACACGGTGTCGGACACCGCGAAAGCTTCACTTTGATCGTGAGTCACATAGAGCGAAGTGATGTTAAATTGCTTTTGCAGCTCGCGGATTTTATCGCGCATGCTGCGACGCAGGTTGGCATCGAGGTTACTTAACGGCTCATCAAACAGCAGCACTTTAGGCTTAAGGATCAACGCACGGGCCAGAGCCACACGCTGTTGCTGACCACCGGAAATCTGGTCGACATAGCGGTCTTCGAATCCTTCCAGATCCACCATTGCTAGCGCATCTTTCACCCGCTGCTTCACTTCACTACGCGACACGCCAAGCATTTTCAGCCCATAGCCAACGTTTTCGCCCAGCGACATATGTGGGAACAGAGCGTATGACTGAAACACCATGCAGATATCGCGTTGCTGAATGGAACGATGCGTGACATCTTCGCCATCTATAAAAATTTGCCCTTCGCTCGGTTTTTCCAGCCCGGCAACCAGACGCAGAATGGTGGTTTTGCCGCATCCGGAAGGACCGAGCAGCGTCACCATTTGCCCTTGTGGGATGGTGAGATTGATATTGTCGATAACCGTATTACTGCCGAATCGTTTAGTGACGTTGCGCAGTTCCACAAAATTTTTCTGACTCATAGTGCGCTCCATTACGCCTGGTTTTTGGCTTTAGAACGGGAAATACGTGCTTCACCGATCAGCCAGTCAAAGAGGAAAATAATCGCCAGCATCACCACGATCAGAATCGAACCGTAGGCGATGGCTACGCCATATTCGCCGTCTTCTACGCGGTTAAGGATGTAGGCGGTTGCCACGCGTGTGTCCGGCGTGACGAGAAAGACGATGGCGCTGACCGTCGTGATAGCCCGCACAAAGCTGTAAATCAGGGCCGAGAGAATAGCTGGGCGTAACAACGGCAGTAAAATGTGCGTAATGGTTCGCAGGGAACCCGCACGCAGGCTAAGTGAGGCTTCATCCAGCGATTTGTCGATCTGCCCCAGACCCGCAATCCCGGCGCGAATACCCACCGGAACGTTACGCATCACCATCGAGATAATCACAATTGCCGCCGTTCCGGTGAGATAAACCGGAGCGCTGTTAAAGGCGAGAATATACGAGACGCCCGCCACCGTACCCGGTACGGCAAAGCACAACATGGTGGTGAACTCGATGGTCTTTTTGCCTTTGAATTGTTGGCGCACCACCACCCAGGCGATGAGCAGGCCAAAGATAGCGGTAATGGGTGCGGCAATCCCGGCGTAGAGCAAGGTATCTAACAGTGAAGGCCACGCGCCGTCGCTCATCCCCTGACCAAATAACTTGATAAAGTTATCCAGCGTTAGGGTGTAGTCTACGCCCCAGTTCACGGTGAAGCTGCCGTAGAAAATGCTGCCATAGAGCAGGGCGTTAAAGACAATCCATATCGCAAGTATGGCGACCACGCTCCACACCAGGGTGACCGGTAGTGGCTGGACATCGCCGCGGTAGGACTTTCCGGAAACCGTGACGTAAGAGCGTTTACCAATCCACATATACTGGACGCAGAACACCAGTAGCGAGAACAGCAGCAGGAAAGCGCCAAGGGTGCTGGCGGCCTGATAATCCAGCTGCGAGCCGGTAATGTAGAAGTAAATTTGCGTCGCCAGTACGTCGAAGTTGCCGCCAAGCACCAGCGGGTTACTGAAATCAGCCAGTGACTGTACCACGACGATTAAAAAGGCATTGGCGAGCGCGGGCTTTAGCAACGGCACAAACACGCCGTTAAAGGTTTGCCAGCGGCTGGCACGCAGGGTGTAGGAGGCCTCTTCCAGCGAGGGATGAATGGTTTTAATGGCCCCATCAAGGATCATAAAAGCCATTGGCGTGAATGCCAGGACCTGTGCCAGCCAGATCCCGGTAAAACCATACAGCCAGTTGGTGTTGGTCAGCCCAAACCACTCCACCATAAATTCCGTTATGTAGCCGGAGCGCCCCATCATGAGCGTAACGCCTAAGCCGACCACAAACGGTGGCGTGACAATTGGCAGAATGGAAAAGATGCGGCCGATTACGGCGCTGCGTTTGGCGATGCGCGTGGTATATATCGCCAGCACCAGACCGAAGAAAGTACAGCCAATACCCACCGCTATCGATAAGACGATGGAGTTGACGATCACCTGAACAATATGTGCCTGCGAGAGCACATTCATAAACGCCAGTGGGGCGAACCCTCCCGCGTCGTTGGTGAACATCGGGATAAAAATGGCGATGCTCGGCCAGACGATAAAAATGCCAATCAGCGCCACAATCGCAATCAGCGAGCCGATCACAAAGCGGTCGCCACCCAGCCATTCGAGGCGGGTTAAGGCCAGCGTCATTATCGCGCTTAATTCGATAAACAGCACGATGGCGGCGTAGCCTAGACCGCGGCCAACGATGGTGGCACTGATGACCATAAACGCTAAACAAAGCAATGCCCAGCCGGCATCAAAATAATGACGGCTACGCTGCTCGCGTTTGGCCTCATTAAACGGGCGAACCAGCAGCAAACTCGGGAGTAAATACCACAGCCAGCTGATATTAAAATGCGACCAGCTGTACGCCTCGAGGATCTCATCACTCGTGGACTCCAGCAGACCATAATCGAGACTCCAGCTCGGCAACAGGATAAATGCCAGCCAGCCCAGCAAAACCCAAAGGAAAATCGCATCCCGCTTTTTCACGGGATGGAGTGCAAGTGTCTGTGACATAGCAGTTCCGGTATGGTTGGCCGGGGCAGGCGTTTGTGCTGCGCCCGGCAAATGCACGCAATGCGGGTTTATTTACCCATCTTCACTTCGCTGACCCATTTATTAATCAATGCCTTACGAACATCCGTGGAACCGTATTTATCCATGTCGTAGTTGATTAATTTCAGGTCGTCGAGCTTCAGCGAATTTGGCGACGTTTCGGCGGTGGTATTGGTCAGGATCTGATAAGACTTCCCTTTCTTCCACGCCAGTTCCTGAGCTTCTTTTGATAATACCCAGTCCACAAACAGTTTGGCGTTGTCGAGGTTGCGCGCGCCTTTCAGAATGCTGACGCCGCCAATTTCGTAGCCCGTACCTTCACACGGGGAAATCAACTCCAGTGGTGCGCCCTGTTCTTTTTCCAGCGAGTAGTCATGCAGGAAACCAATACCAATCGCCGTTTCGCCGCGGGCGGCGTTACGTGCCGGGGCAATGCCTGATTTGGTGTACTGGGAGACGTTGGTGTTAAGTTGTTTTAGATAATCAAAGGCCTGATCTTCCCCCCACAGCTGCGCAAAGGTAGCCAGCGCGGTGTAGGCGGTACCGGAACTTTGTGGATCGGCAATCTGAATTTCGCCTTTATATTCAGGTTTGGTGAGATCTTTCCAGCACTTCGGCACAGGCAGGTTTTTCTCTTTCAGACGCTCTGTGTTGACGCCAAACCCGAGGATCCCCACATAAACGGCGGAGGAAAGGTTTCCTTTCACTTTTGCCGGATCGCGGAATTTTTCCATGATCTGTTCAAGGTTAGGCGATTTATATGCCTGTAACAGACCCATCTCGCCGGCCTGCGACTGCGGGTCTAAGGTGCCGCCGTACCAGACGTCAGCCTGTGGGTTTTTCTTTTCAGCATCGACTTTTGCCAGGGTGCTACCGGAGCCGTTGCGGATAAACGAGGTTTTCACATCATATTTCTCGCCAAACGCTTTGGTTTCGGTCTCACACATTTCATTGGTGGCGCTGCAATAGACCACCAGTCGACCTTTCGCTTGTGCGGCACCCGTTAAGGTTGCCAGCGCAACGGCAGAAGCAATCAGAGTAGAGGTAAGGGGCATTTTCATTGTTTTATCCTTCGAGCGTGAGTGGTGGTGATGCCCGCCATCAGTAACGGCATCAGCAGTAAACCCATAAGTACTGCGGCGACCGAGAGTAAACTGAACATTCCTGACCAGCCGTAGCGTTCGATAACCAGCGACAATGGCCAGCCTGCCAGCGCCGCACCGAGATAGGCGAACAGACCGAGAAATCCGGTGATTGAACCCGCCGCAGCTTTGTGTCCACATTCCACTGCCGCAAGTCCAATCAGCATTTGCGGGCCAAAGACAAAAAAGCCCACAGTAAAAAAGCACACAGCCAGAAGGGCATAGTGATGAACCGGTGCCAACCAGAGTGCAGCGACCGAAACCATCAACCCCAGGGTAAACAGCAAAATCATGGGGGCTCGCTGCCCGCTAAACAGCAAATCCGAACCCCATCCGGCAAATAACGCGCCGAGTAAGCCGCCCACTTCAAACAGCATTACCGTGGCGTTGGCGCTGAGTAGGTTGACGCCGTGGCTTTCCGTCAGCCAGATATTGCCCCAGTCGTTTAACGCAATCCGGATCACATAAACCAGTACATAAGAGACACCCAGCAGCCAGATCATCGGATTTTGCAGCATTGTGGTGCGCAACATTTGCCACAGCCCCATCGGCGGACTTTGTTGTTCCTGACGTAATTCCAGCGGATCGTGACGCCACTGACCCACCGTCGGTAATCCCTCTTCCTGGGGGGTGCCTTTAAGCTGTAGCGTTAACCAGATCCCTAATGCCATGCTGATAATCCCCGGTGTCAGCATCGCGGCCTGCCAGCCCCACCAGTGGGCGGCAAAGGCGCTAATCAGCGGAATAATCGCTCCGCCAATGTTGATCGACATATTCCAGCAGCCCCACCAGAAACCACGTTCATTACGGGAGTACCAATGGGTCAGTAAGCGGGCACACGGTGGCCACCCCCAGCCTTGAAAAAATCCGTTCAGTGTCCAGACCACAAGCAGAAGCGTAAGTGATTCGCCAAAGGCAAACACCACGTTCAATAGCCCAGTGGCGAACAAGCCGACGCCCATAAAACCGCGTTGTCCGTGGCTGTCATGCCACAGTCCGGCGGTAAATTTCGACAATCCGTAGCTGAGATAAAACAGCGAACCCAGCAGGCCAATGTCGCCTTTATCCAGTCCGAGGTCGGTTTGCAGCGCCGGAAGGACGTAATTCACGCTTTTTCGCGTCAGATAAAATGCGGCGTAGCCAATAATCATGCACATCAGCAATCGCGGACGTAATGTCCGGTAGCATTGATTAATCTCTCTCGCTGAACGCGCGTGCATGGTCGTCTCCATGTTGCTGACTATATGAAAATGAAAGTGAAAGAGGATGAGAGAAAATCCGGGATGCCTAAGACTTTTTCCTGGTTATCCGGCGATTTGTTGCAAAAATGTGGGCAGGTTAACAATTACCCGCGTACCGTTATGTTTTTCGAGCGTTAAGTCGCCGCCCAGGGCACTGACGCGTTCACGCATCCCCTGAATGCCAAATCCGGTCATTTTCCCGCTGGCGATTCCTATACCGTTGTCGCTGACCTCCAGGTGCAATATCTCTCCCTGCTGGCGCAGAATAATCGTCACTTCGCTGGCTTCGGCGTGTTTACAGACGTTATTGAGTAACTCCTGCAATAACCGATACAGTGTAAAGCGAACCGTTTCGTTTTCTGGCGTGGTGGTTAGTTGATAGGTAAACTGGCAATGAATGCCGCGTTCACTAAAGGCAAATTCATTAATCAGATGAAGTAATGCTTCGCGGAATGTCAGTTCATCAAGCGCGGGTGGCCGCAACTGGCGCAGCAACTGGCGGGTGGAGAGATGAATGCGGCGGGCGAGTTCGTTGATTTGGCTAGCTGCGGAATGAACTTGCGCCGGATCGCGTGCCCGCGTCACCAGTTGCGACTGGATCTGAATGGCGGTAATGTTCTGACCGATTTCGTCGTGCAGCTCGCGAGCCAGGCTTTTACGCGTGTCTTCCTCGGTGTGGATCAGCTTTTCAGCCAATGCCCGCCGTGCTGCCAGTTCTGCCTCCAGTCGCTGACGGTAATGATGCAGGTTTAGCGCCAGATGTTGCTGGCGACTGATGGCAATGCCCAGGCCAATTCCCAGCAATGCCTGGGTTGCGAGAAAAATCTCCAGTTCCACCAGGTTACTAAAGCCCACGCCAATCTGGCGGGCAATAGTGATCATCATGCTGCCCAAAAGCCCCGAGAGTACGCCACCTTGCCAGCCAAATTTCCAGGCCATGACCACATTGGGTAGAAATACCACGATCAGCAGCAGGCGTTCGATTTCAGGCGACAACACCATCTGGGTGCCGATACCAATAATAAAAAATAGGCTACACCAGATGATTAAAGAGGTTCGCAAGGGGGGATTATGCGTATCGAGTCTCAGAAGCTGATAGCGATGCTGCTGGCGCAGAAACTCAAAGATGAGATAGACAAACGGCGTCAACAATACGCTGCCGGTAAATGAGGTCAGACCGGGCAGCATTATTGGGCCTGACATAAAAGGGGTTAGCATGGCTGTATTCAGCAATGAAGCTGCTGTTACTGAGGCTAACAGCAACGTCAGACGCTGCCAGTAAAGTGGAAAACGGTGCCAGACGTTTTGTGCAAGGATGGCAGGAAGCAGGCTAATAACCGGCGTTGCCAGCATGAGATAGCCGTTCAACAGTTGCTCGCTGTGCAGCCAGAACATCATCAGCAAAGGGGGGTGCACCAACGCAGGCCAGTAACGGCGAGAGAGCAAAATAAGAAGAGCGAGGTAAACTCCGTGCGGCAGAAATAACACTGCCTGTTGACCGTTATTGGTCAGATAAAAGCTGAGCGTCCACAACATCAGCCAGCCGCTTCCCCAGGCCAGCACAATAAACAGCGAAATCACCCAATGACGAAGGTTACGCGACATTAATGCCCCGCCAGCAGATGGTGGTCGAGCGCAAAATGTACCAGTTCAATGGTGCTATGGCAGTTCAGTTTTCCCAGCACATTGGCGCGATGCACATGTACCGTTTTATGACTGAGTTCGAGTTTAAAGGCGATCTCTTTAACGCTGTCTCCTTTGACCAGTAAATCAAACACTTCACGTTCTCGTGGGGTGAGAATTTCCAGCGCCTGGGCAGGTTGCCCGCCGCCGCGTAAAGCCCGAATTGCATCGGCACAGAGATAATGCCCGCCCAGCCCGACCGAGCGCACCGCCTGTACTAACTCTTCCGGCCCACAGCGTTTGGTCAAATAGCCGCTGGCACCGGCATCCAGCGCGCTTTGCACAAAGGTGGGCGCGTCATAAATGCTAAGAATAATGGCGCGAAATTGCGGTTTTTGTGCACGCAGGCGCTTAAGCAGACTGAGGCCATTTTCGTCCGGCATGGCGATATCAATGACGGCAACATTAACGTCATTATGAGTTAATGCCGACCATGCCTGCGCGGCACAACTGTACTGACCAATGACCTCCAGATCGTCTTCCAGAGAGAGTAACTGTGCGAAGCCAGAGCGCACCACCACATGGTCATCCACCAGCACAACCCTAATCATACTTTTCTTCTCTTATTATCTCATTCTCCTATCATGCATCACGGCGCGTCGCTGGCAATCAACCAGCGACAGATATGGAATGGATGTAACAAAATGGCAATAATTTGCCGGAGCGCGAACATCTGATCTGGTTTGTGAATCGGCATGCTACATTCGCCCAAGCTGCAAAATGCGTAAACTCGCTAACCATTGCCAGTTTTTTTCTAAAAACGCTTTGTTCTTAACAAGACGTTTTAATTCCTTTATCAAACTGACCAGCAACGAAATACTGCTCCCATAACAAGACAGGGGAGCAGACAATCATGGCAATTTCATCGCGTAACACACTTCTTGCCGCACTGGCATTCATCGCTTTTCAGGCACAGGCGGTGAACGTCACCGTGGCCTATCAAACCTCCGCTGAACCGGCGAAAGTAGCTCAGGCTGATAACACCTTTGCTAAAGAGAGCGGGGCGACGGTGGACTGGCGCAAGTTTGACAGCGGAGCCAGCATCGTGCGGGCGCTGGCTTCAGGCGATGTGCAAATCGGCAACCTCGGTTCCAGCCCATTAGCGGTTGCAGCCAGCCAACAGGTGCCGATTGAAGTCTTCTTGCTGGCGTCAAAACTGGGTAACTCCGAAGCGCTGGTGGTGAAGAAAACCATCAGCAAACCGGAAGATCTGATTGGCAAACGCATTGCCGTACCGTTTATCTCCACCACGCATTACAGCTTGCTGGCGGCGCTGAAACACTGGGGCATTAAACCCGGGCAAGTGGAGATTGTGAACCTGCAGCCGCCTGCGATTATCGCCGCCTGGCAGCGGGGAGACATTGATGGTGCTTATGTCTGGGCACCGGCGGTTAACGCACTGGAAAAAGACGGCAAGGTGCTGACCGATTCTGAACAGGTCGGGCAGTGGGGCGCGCCAACGCTGGATGTTTGGGTAGTGCGCAAAGATTTTGCCGAGAAACATCCTGAGGTAGTGAAAGCGTTCGCTAAAAGCGCCATCGATGCTCAGCAACCGTACATTGCTAACCCAGACGCGTGGCTGAAACAGCCGGAAAACATCAGCAAACTGGCGCGTTTAAGCGGTGTGCCGGAAGGTGACGTTCCGGGGCTGGTTAAAGGAAACACCTATCTGACGCCGCAGCAACAAACGGCAGAACTGACTGGACCGGTGAACAAAGCGATCATCGATACCGCCCAGTTTTTGAAAGATCAGGGCAAAGTTCCCGCTGTGGCGAAGGATTACAGCCAGTACGTTACCTCACGCTTTGTGCAATAAAAGGAGACGAAAATGCTGCAAGTCTCTCATCTCTATGCCGATTATGGCGGCAAACCGGCGCTGGAAGATATCAACCTGACGCTGGAAAGCGGCGAGCTTCTGGTGGTGCTGGGGCCGTCTGGCTGCGGCAAAACTACGTTGCTGAATTTGATTGCTGGTTTTGTGCCTTATCAGCATGGCAGCATTCAACTGGCGGGTAAGGGTATTCAGGGACCGGGAGCAGAGCGTGGCGTAGTTTTTCAGAATGAAGGGCTGTTACCGTGGCGCAATGTACAGGACAACGTGGCGTTCGGCCTGCAACTGGCAGGTGTAGAGAAAATGCAGCGACTGGAAATCGCACACCAGATGGTGAAAAAAGTGGGGCTGGAAGGCGCAGAAAAACGCTACATCTGGCAGCTTTCCGGTGGTCAACGTCAGCGGGTGGGGATTGCCCGCGCGCTGGCGGCAAATCCCCAGCTGTTATTACTCGACGAACCGTTTGGCGCGCTGGACGCCTTCACCCGCGACCAGATGCAAACCCTGCTGCTGAAACTCTGGCAGGAGACGGGCAAGCAGGTGCTGTTGATTACCCACGATATAGAAGAAGCGGTGTTTATGGCGACTGAACTGGTTCTGCTTTCACCCGGCCCAGGCCGCGTGCTGGAACGCCTGCCGCTCAACTTCGCCCGCCGCTTTGTTGCCGGGGAACCGAGCCGCAGCATCAAGTCCGATCCACAATTCATCGCCATGCGCGAATATGTTTTAAGCCGCGTATTTGAGCAACGGGAGGCGTTCTCATGAGTGTGCTCATTAATGAAAAACTGCATTCGCATCGGCTGAAATGGCGCTGGCCGCTCTCGCGTCAGGTGACCTTAAGCATTGGCACGTTAGCGGTTTTACTCACGGTATGGTGGGCGGTGGCGGCGCTGCAACTGATTAGCCCGCTGTTTCTGCCGCCGCCGCAACAGGTAATGGCAAAACTGCTCACCATTGCCGGGCCGCAGGGATTTATGGACGCCACCCTGTGGCAGCATCTGGCCGCCAGCCTGACGCGCATTGTGCTGGCGTTAATTGCGGCGGTGTTGATCGGTATTCCGGTCGGGATCGCCATGGGGCTAAGTCCGACGGTGCGCGGCATTCTCGATCCGGTAATCGAGCTTTATCGTCCGGTGCCGCCGCTGGCTTATTTGCCGCTGATGGTGATCTGGTTTGGTATTGGTGAAACCTCGAAGATCTTACTGATCTATTTGGCGATTTTTGCACCGGTGGCGATGTCGGCGCTGGCGGGGGTGAAAAGCGCGCAGCAGGTTCGCATTCGTGCCGCCCAGTCGCTGGGTGCCAGCCGTGCGCAGGTGCTGTGGTTTGTTATTTTACCCGGCGCGCTGCCGGAAATCCTCACCGGATTACGCATTGGTCTGGGTGTGGGCTGGTCTACGCTGGTAGCGGCGGAGCTGATTGCTGCAACGCGCGGTTTAGGATTTATGGTTCAGTCAGCGGGTGAGTTTCTCGCGACTGACGTGGTGCTGGCGGGGATCGCGGTGATTGCGATTATCGCCTTTCTTTTAGAGCTGGGTCTGCGCGCGTTACAGCGCCGCCTGACGCCCTGGCATGGAGAAGTACAATGAGTGAACGTCTGAGCATTACCCCGCTGGGGCCGTATATCGGTGCACAAATTTCGGGTGTCGACCTGACGCGCCCGTTAAGTGATAACCAGTTTGAACAGCTTTACCATGCGGTACTGCGCCATCAGGTGGTATTTGTGCGTGAACAAGCCATTACACCGCAGCAGCAACGCGCGCTGGCCCAGCGTTTTGGCGAACTGCATATTCATCCTGTTTACCCTCATGCCGAAGGGGTTGAGGAGATCATCGTACTGGATACTCATAACGATAATCCGCCGGATAACGATAACTGGCACACCGATGTGACATTTATTGAAACGCCACCCGCAGGGGCGATTCTGGCGGCGAAAGAGTTACCCTCGACTGGCGGCGATACGCTCTGGACCAGCGGCATTGCGGCCTATGAGGCGCTCTCTGTTCCCTTCCGCCAGCTGTTGAGCGGGCTGCGTGCGGAGCATGATTTCCGTAAATCGTTCCCGGAATACAAATACCGCAAAACGGAGGAGGAGCATCAACGCTGGCGCGAGGCGGTCGCGAAAAATCCGCCGTTGCTCCATCCGGTGGTGCGAACGCATCCGGTGAGCGGTAAACAGGCGCTGTTTGTGAATGAAGGCTTTACTACGCGAATTGTTGATGTCAGCGAGAAAGAGAGCGAAGCCTTGTTAGGTTTTTTGTTTGCCCATATCACCAAACCGGAGTTTCAGGTACGTTGGCGCTGGCAGCCAAATGATATCGCGATTTGGGATAACCGCGTGACTCAGCACTATGCCAATGCGGATTACCTGCCACAGCGGCGGATTATGCATCGGGCGACGATTCTTGGGGATATTCCGTTTTATCGGGCGGGGTGAGGGGGAAATGCCGGGTTGGATAACCCGGCATAATGATCATTAACGCAGAATCTTCTTCTCAGCCAAATCCAGCGCAAAGTAGCTGAAAATCAGATCCGCACCCGCACGCTTAATTGAACCTAAGCTTTCGAGCACGACTTTCTCTTCATCTATAGCACCCGCCAGCGCGGCGAACTTAATCATCGCGTACTCACCGCTCACCTGATACGCACCAATCGGCAATTCAGTACGCTCACGCAGCTCACGCACGATGTCGAGGTACGCTCCGGCTGGTTTAACCATCAGGCAGTCTGCGCCCTGGGCTTCATCCAGCAGTGACTCACGAATCGCCTCGCGACGGTTCATTGGGTTCATCTGATAACTTTTGCGATCGCCTTTTAATGCACTTCCCGCCGCTTCACGGAACGGACCATAAAAGGAAGAGGCGAACTTGGTCGAATACGACATGATCGCCGTATCTTTAAAGCCCGCAGCGTCCAGCGCCTGGCGAATCGCTTGTACCTGGCCATCCATTGCGGCGGAAGGGGCGATGAAGTCTGCACCTGCAGCAGCTGCAACCACGGCCTGCTTGCCTAAATTTTCCAGGGTCGCGTCGTTGTCGACGCCATGCTCGCACAGCACACCGCAGTGACCGTGAGATGTGTATTCACAGAAGCAGGTGTCTGACATAACGATCATTTCTGGCACGGTCTGCTTGCAGATGCGCGACATACGCGCCACCAGTCCATCTTCCCGCCAGGCATCGCTGCCGGTTTCATCGGTATGGTGAGAGATGCCGAAAGTCATCACTGAACGAATACCGGCGTTGGCGATGCGTTCAATTTCGCGTGCCAGATGTTTCTCTGGAATGCGCATCACGCCTGGCATGGCTTCAACGGCTTTGTAGTCGTCAATTTCTTCTTCAACAAAGATCGGCAACACCAGGTCGTTAAGGCTAAGTGTTGTCTCTTCAAACATAGCGCGCAGCGCAGGAGATTTGCGCAGGCGACGAGGGCGTTGGATTAAATCTGTCATGGTCTGCCTGATGTTTGTGGAATCGAGGGGCATAGTATACCTGAAGCAGGGTGGGGATGTTTTACGAAAGTTGTCGCGATGTTGACAAGAAGAGAATGAATGAGAGGTCAGGACATCTTTGTAATAGAAATAGCAATAAATTTATATTCATTGAAAATATTTTTAATTTTTATTTATAGCTATAGATTATTGTTTTTGGGGATTTGGTGACGTTTTCAAAAAGTGAATAGCGTAAAGTTCATTGCTTATTGATACATTATTTGTCTGGTTTGGTTGTTTTATATTTTTATGGTCTATGTTTTAAAATTGGCGCTTTCATTAACCTATTGAAATAATGTATTTTTGTTATTTATTTCTTTATGTGTGTTCACGTGCTTTATATATGTCCGCAATCGGACTTAGGGGAAAGAATAATTGAACCATTCCTCTATAACGCCGCATAATCGTAAACGCGAAACATAATATGTTTTCTATGCATTGATAATTGATGGATCAACTTATTACGTCCCTGAGGAGGGATGACAAATGCACTCCTGGAAAAAGAAACTTGTAGTATCACAATTAGCATTGGCTTGCACTCTGGCTATCACCTCTCAGGCTAATGCAGCAAACTATGATACCTGGGGGTATCATGACAACACCACGACCGATTTAGTTTGGCCGTATGACACTGACAATGATGGAATTGCCGATGTTGGCGGTATGGACCCGATGGGTTCAGATGGTAACTACGTAACTTACAATGGTTTTGTTTACTATAACAATGCCAATGGTGATTTCGATACCGTCTTTAAAGGCGATACCGTTAACGGTACCATTTCTACTTATTACTTGAATCATGATTACGCTAGCGGTTCTGTTAACCAGGTAGATATCAGCAATTCAGTAATTCATGGGGCAATCACCTCTGAACTGCCATTTGGTTATTACAGCATTACGCCTGAAAAAGTTAATGAGAAAGGTGAAGTTACATCACCACAGATTTATAACGGCTACACTTTCCATAATGGAACCACTACTGACCTTGACTACAATTGGTACGATGGTGATGTATTCACTCTGAACGTATCCAATTCCACCATTGATGATGACTATGAAGCGCTTTACTTCACTGACACATATCTTGATGGTGATAAATCTAAGTCAACCAATGAAACGTTCTATACCGCTCTGGGTGTTGCAGTAAATCTTGATGTTGAAAGCAATATCAATATTACCAACAACTCCCGTGTTGCTGGTATTGCGCTGTCTGAAGGCAATACAAGCAACACAACTTATACTAGCGAATATCATCAGTGGGACAACAACATTAATGTGTCTAACTCCACTGTAACTTCAGGATCACAGACTCCGCTGGAAGAAAGCAATGGCTTTTTTGGTAAATCTGATGAACCAAGTGATTACGCTGGTGATGGTGGTCAGAATGACGTAGCACTGTCATTCACTGACAATGCTAGCTCAAATTATTCCATGAAAAACAATGTAAACTTTGACCATTCAACTCTGTTGGGTGATGTCGAATTTACAAGTCACTGGAATAACGATGGCGTATTCTTCTATTCCACCGGTCATGACAGCAACGGCGACGGCGTCCTTGATACCAACGGCGGTTGGGTAGATGACGCTCAGAACGTTGACGAACTGAACATTACTCTGAATAACGGTAGTAAGTGGGTTGGTTCAGCAAACATGAGTGCTGAAGTAATTGCTCCGGCAGATATGTATGACGTTGCGCCGAACAGCCTGACCCCTGGTGCCACCATCGAAGCTAATGATTGGGGCCGTATTATTGACAACAAAGTATTCCAGAGCGGCGTATTTAACGTAGCACTGAACAATAGTTCAGAATGGAATACCGTTAATAGTTCAGTAATTGATACATTAGCTGTAAATAATGGCTCTCAGGTAAATGTTACTGATTCCTCTCTGGTATCAGATACCATTGGTTTAACCAACGGTTCTTCACTGAATATTGGTGCAAATGGCGTGGTTGCTACAGACCACCTGACTGTTGATAGCTACAGTACCGTTAATTTAACCGAATCTACTGGTTGGAATAATTATTCTAATCTGTATACCAATACTATCACCGTAACTAACGGTGGTGTGCTGGATGTGAATGTTGATCAGTTCGATACTGAAGCTTTCCGTACAGATAAACTGGAACTGACTAGCGGCAACATCGCTGACCACAACGGCAACGTAGTTGCTGGTGTGTTCGACATCAACAGCAGCGATTATGTTCTGAACGCTGATCTTGTGAACGACCGTACCTGGGATACTACCAAGTCTAACTACGGTTACGGTATTGTTGCTATGAACTCTGATGGTCACCTGACTATCAACGGTAACGGCGATGTAGACAATGGTACTGAACTGGATAACAGCTCTGTAGACAACGTTGTTGCTGCAACCGGTAACTATAAAGTTCGTATCGACAACGCAACAGGCGCTGGCGCTATCGCTGATTACAAAGATAAAGAAATTATCTATGTAAACGACGTTAATACCAACGCGACCTTCTCTGCTGCTAACAAAGCTGACCTGGGTGCATACACCTATCAGGCTGAGCAGCGCGGTAACACCGTTGTTCTGCAACAGATGGAGCTGACCGACTACGCTAACATGGCGCTGAGCATCCCGTCTGCAAACACCAATATCTGGAACCTGGAACAAGACACCGTTGGTACTCGTCTGACCAACTCTCGTCATGGTCTGGCTGATAACGGCGGCGCATGGGTAAGCTACTTCGGTGGTAACTTCAACGGCGACAACGGCACCATCAACTATGATCAGGATGTTAACGGCATCATGGTCGGTGTTGATACCAAAATTGACGGTAACAACGCTAAGTGGATCGTCGGTGCGGCTGCAGGCTTCGCTAAAGGTGACATGAATGACCGTTCTGGTCAGGTGGATCAAGACAGCCAGACTGCCTACATCTACTCTTCTGCTCACTTCGCGAACAACGTCTTTGTTGATGGTAGCTTGAGCTACTCTCACTTCAACAACGACCTGTCTGCAACCATGAGCAACGGTACTTACGTTGACGGTAGCACCAACTCTGACGCTTGGGGCTTCGGTTTGAAAGCCGGTTACGACTTCAAACTGGGTGATGCTGGTTACGTGACTCCTTACGGCAGCATTTCTGGTCTGTTCCAGTCTGGTGATGACTACCAGCTGAGTAACGACATGAAAGTTGACGGTCAGTCTTACGACAGCATGCGTTATGAACTGGGTGTAGATGCAGGTTATACCTTCACCTACAGCGAAGACCAGGCTCTGACTCCGTACTTCAAACTGGCTTACGTCTACGACGACTCTAACAACGATAACGATGTGAACGGTGATTCCATCGATAACGGTACTGAAGGGTCTGCGGTACGTGTTGGTCTGGGTACTCAGTTCAGCTTCACCAAGAACTTCAGCGCCTATACCGATGCTAACTACCTCGGTGGTGGTGACGTAGATCAAGACTGGTCCGCGAATGTGGGTGTTAAATATACCTGGTAATATTCTTCACTCCGAAGAAATAGGTAATTTAATCTAAATAATGCCCGTCAAGGATTTGACGGGCATTACTGCAAAGGACGCGCAAATGTTATCTGTAGTTAAACCTCTTCAGGAATTTGGTAAGCTCGATAAATGTTTGTCCAGATACGGCACGCGCTTCGAGTTTAATAATGAAAAGCAAGTTATATTTTCAAGTGATGTCAATAGCGAAGATACTTTCGTTATTTTAGAAGGCATTATATCTCTGCGTAGAGAAGAAAACGTACTTATCGGTATTACCCTGGCACCTTATATTATGGGACTGGCTGATGGATTGATGAAAAACGATATACCATACAAATTAATATCAGAAGGAAATTGTACGGGATATCATCTGCCAGCCAAACAAACCATTACGCTTATTGAACAAAATCAACTCTGGCGAGACGCTTTTTACTGGTTAGCCTGGCAAAATAGAATTCTGGAATTACGCGATGTGCAGCTCATTGGACATAATTCCTACGAACAAATCCGCGCCACGTTATTATCAATGATTGACTGGAATGAAGAATTGCGCTCACGTATTGGCGTGATGAATTATATCCATCAACGTACACGCATATCGCGTTCTGTCGTCGCAGAAGTTCTCGCTGCTTTACGTAAAGGCGGCTATATCGAAATGAATAAAGGCAAACTGGTCGCTATCAACCGTTTGCCTTCAGAGTATTAATCAGGACGCGGGGATGACCAACGGTTTATTCCCGCTCAGTTCGGTCACCAGGTCATTGATGCCATCGCTCATATTTTTAAAGCGCGTCAATGGCGAACGAGTGACCACCACAAATGCGCCAATATTCTTCTGCGGGATCATCGCCATATAGGTAATGAAACCGCCACCACCACCTGTCTTCTGAATAATCCCTGGACGACCCTCTTTCGGGGCCATATATACCCAGCCTAAACCAAGCGCATCCGCTTTGCCGGGGACATCCATGCCAATCACTTTTGTAAACTGCGCTCGCTGATAAATCAACGTCTGCATGCGATCTGCCTGGTTACTGCGCTGATAAAAATCAGATGACAAATACTGCTGCATCCAGCGCATCATATCGCCAGGCGTGGAATAGACGCCGCCGCTGCCAATTGCCGCCAGCGTGTTATTGCATGGACTGGCACCGCGCTCAGCAACCATTAAACGTCGGCACTGATCCGGCGATGGAGTATAGGTCGTGTCTTTCATCCCCAACGGACGGGTAATCTGCTCTTCAAACAACTGGGTATAAGGCTTGCCAGAAGCATTCGCCAGTGCATCTGCCAGCAGGTCGAACGCAAGGTTAGAGTATGCCGCCTGACTGCCTGGCGCGGCTTTCAGCTTCGCCGTAGAAAGGTATTTCCAGCGTTGCTCGCGCGTTGGCCAGACAAACACTGGACGATGTGCCGCGCCTCCCGGCTGTTCACGTGGCAAGGCACTGGTATGGGTTGCCAGATTCACCAGGGTAATAGGCGTGCCATTGTAAGTCGGCACACGTGCGCCTGGTGGAGCATATTTACTTAGCGGATCGTTTAACTTCACGGTCCCCTGGTCGAGCAATTTCACCAGCAACTCACTGGTCATTAGCTTGGTGAGCGAAGCAATACGCACGACCGAATCCAGCTGCGGGCGAACGTTATTACCCGGGCGCGTTTCGCCATAACTGCGAAAGACGCGCTGGTTACCGTCGATAACAACCAGCGCCATCCCCGTGGCACCACTGCCATAAAAAATATGATCGGCATAACGATCGACAATATCAGAGGCGAACTCCGGTTCAGTGATCGGCTGCGCCGCATGGACGGGGGTCAATAACGCCGCACAAAGCACGGCAGAAAAAAGCAGACTACGTTTCAACGGTGGTGTCCATAGATTGAATGAAGGTAACTGAGCGTATTTATACTACTCATTGATGGATTGCAAAGGGCGAATTAGTGCAATAATAGTGTTAAAAACCTAACGGCGCGTAAACACGATCTTTTTCCTGCTCACCAATGCCTGCATTTGTGATCCTGCGCGTGTTAATCCGCTAATGTAAATAATCTTTGGTTTGTGAAATCCGTCGAAACAATTCTTATGGTCAGGCTGGCGAACTATGCGCCTTGCTATGGGTCACAATGGGCGGTTTCATTTGGCTGATTCTTTGTAGCGGTCATGCGGTTAATACACAGCAGTTGTTAAAACGATAAGAAGTTAGCAGGAGTGCATATGTTTAAGTCTTTTTTCCCAAAGCCGGGAACGTTTTTTCTCTCGGCCTTTGTTTGGGCATTGATTGCCGTTATCTTCTGGCAAGCCGGTGGGGGGGATTGGGTGGCGCGCATCACCGGAGCTTCCGGGCAGATCCCAATTAGCGCCGCGCGTTTCTGGTCGTTAGATTTCCTGATTTTTTACGCTTACTACATTGTTTGCGTAGGGCTTTTTGCACTGTTCTGGTTTATTTATAGCCCGCATCGTTGGCAATACTGGTCAATACTCGGTACTGCGTTGATTATCTTCGTCACCTGGTTTTTGGTAGAAGTTGGAGTTGCCGTCAACGCCTGGTATGCGCCGTTTTATGATCTGATTCAAACTGCGCTAAGTTCGCCGCATAAAGTCACTATCGAACAATTTTACCGCGAAGTGGGTGTCTTTCTGGGGATTGCGCTGATCGCGGTGGTGATCAGTGTGCTGAACAACTTCTTTGTCAGTCACTACGTGTTCCGCTGGCGTACGGCGATGAACGAATATTACATGGCGAACTGGCAACAACTGCGTCATATCGAAGGTGCCGCCCAGCGTGTGCAGGAAGACACCATGCGTTTTGCTTCAACGCTTGAGAATATGGGCGTCAGTTTTATCAACGCTATCATGACGTTGATCGCCTTCCTGCCGGTACTGGTAACGCTCTCTGCGCATGTGCCAGAGCTGCCGATTGTCGGGCATATTCCGTATGGTCTGGTGATTGCTGCTATCGTATGGTCGTTGATGGGGACCGGATTACTGGCAGTGGTTGGGATCAAACTGCCGGGACTGGAGTTTAAAAATCAGCGTGTAGAAGCTGCCTACCGTAAAGAGTTGGTTTATGGTGAAGACGATGCATCGCGCGCGACGCCGCCTACGGTACGCGAGCTGTTTAGCGCCGTGCGGAAAAACTATTTCCGCCTCTATTTTCACTATATGTATTTCAACATCGCCCGCATTCTCTATTTGCAGGTCGATAACGTTTTCGGTTTGTTCTTGCTGTTTCCGTCGATTGTTGCCGGTACGATTACGCTCGGCCTGATGACGCAGATTACCAACGTTTTTGGTCAGGTTCGCGGTGCTTTTCAGTACCTGATTAACTCATGGACCACGCTGGTTGAGTTGATGTCTATCTACAAACGTCTGCGCAGCTTTGAACATGAGCTGGATGGTGACAAAATTCAGGAAGTAACCCATACCTTGAGTTAAAAAGGAGAAGTAATGTCGCGCGTCAATCATCTATCTTCGCTTTCGTTATTGGCGGTTCTGGTTTTAGCAGGGTGTAGTAGTCAGGCTCCGCAACCGTTGAAAAAGGGCGAAAAAGCGATAGATGTGGCGAGCGTCGTGCGGCAGAAGGTGCCCGCGAGTGTGAAAGACCGCGATGCCTGGGCGAAAGATCTTGCCACCACGTTTGAAAGTCAGGGGCTGGCACCGACGCTGGAAAATGTCTGCTCGGTGCTGGCGGTGGCGCAGCAGGAGTCAAATTATCAGGCAGATCCGCCCGTTCCGGGCTTAAGCAAGATAGCATGGCAAGAGATTGACCGTCGTGCCGAACGGATGCACATCCCTGCTTTTCTGGTTCATACCGCGCTAAAAATCAAATCGCCAAACGGCAAAAGTTATAGTGAGCGGTTAGATTCTGTGCGTACAGAAAAGCAATTAAGCGCGATTTTTGACGATTTGATCAGCATGGTGCCAATGGGGCAGACGCTGTTTGGTTCGCTTAATCCAGTGCGTACCGGTGGACCGATGCAGGTCAGCATTGCGTTTGCCGAACAGCATACCAAAGGGTATCCGTGGAAAATGGACGGTACAGTCCGTCAGGAAGTCTTCAGTCGCCGCGGCGGATTGTGGTTCGGAACTTACCATTTACTGAATTATCCTGCCAGTTATAGCGCGCCGATATACCGTTTTGCCGATTTTAACGCTGGCTGGTACGCCAGTCGTAATGCCGCTTTTCAGAACGCGGTCAGTAAGGCCACTGGCATAAAGCTGGCGCTGGACGGTGATTTAATTCGTTACGACAGTAAAGAACCTGGGAAAACAGAGCTGGCAACGCGCAAACTGGCAAGCAAACTGGGGATGAGCGACAGCGAAATTCGCCGTCAGTTAGAGAAAGGGGACAGCTTCTCTTTTGAGGAGACGGCGCTGTACAAGGAAGTTTATCAACTTGCCGAAGCAAAAACGGGTAGATCACTACCCCGCGAAATGTTGCCCGGCATCCAACTGGAAAGCCCGAAAATTACCCGCAATCTGACTACGGCCTGGTTTGCGAAGCGCGTAGATGAACGGCGGGCGCGTTGTATGAAACAGTAAGCAAAAGGCAACGCCAGGCCAGATAAGGCATTTTAGGCCGCATCTGGCAACCTACTCTTACTGGCGGCGATGTCGCCAGTGCAGCCATAGCGCCACCACTGCAAAAATGAAGCAGCCAATTAAAAATGGGATCAGCCCGAAAATGGTACCGACACCTAAACCAATTTCCACCCGTGGGCGGCCTGTTTCCTGAGCCTGCATTAAACGCTCATAGACGCCGGGCGCATGCACTAACAGGTTCAGCAATTGCGCCCCAGCCCAAAAGCAAAACAGCACAAACAACGCATAGGCAATGTTGCCAGGCGTAGAAGAGGCATTGCGATATTTTCCGCTAAACAGCGATTTTGACAGGGTGAAATCAGCCATAAAAACCTCCGGAAGTCATCTGCTTCTCTTCTGGTGTCATACCAGCGGCTTATGGCAAGTCTGACAGGTCATTAAGATTGTCAATATCAGAATCATGGTAAATTGATGTTGGGAATATTCCCGAAGCGGGAATATTTGTCACGAGTCACAAAACGGTAACTTTAAGTTAAATTTTTTAACGATACGGGAAATGCTGTCTACCCCACAGACGTAAGTTATCGATTATGCGAAGATGTTATTTTTCGTTAACGGAGCTGCCATGAGTCTGCCTGTAAAAATTCGCCGTGACTGGCACTACTATGCGTTCGCCATTGGCCTGATATTCATTCTTAATGGCGTGGTGGGGTTACTGGGATTTGAAGCAAAAGGTTGGCAGACCTATGCCGTTGGTCTGGTGACGTGGGTGATTAGTTTCTGGCTCGCGGGGCTGATTATTCGTCGTCGCGATGAAGAAACTGAAAACGCCCAATAACAGAGGATTGGGCGTTCTGGGGGCTGACAAAGTGCTCGTTGTTTTTGCCGGATGCGGCGCGAACGCCTTATCCTGCCTACAAAATCAGTATATTGCAATTATCTTGTAGGCCTGATAAGCAAAGCGCATCAGGCAATCTTACAGTCTTAAATGCCCAATAACAGTTATTGGGCATTTAAAAATTACATCGTGGTTTTCAATGCGTTATCCGCAGCGTGACGCTCCAGCGCCAACTCGATCAGACGTGTGATCAGGTCGGTGTAACCCAAACCGCTGGCTTGCCACAGCTTCGGATACATACTGATGTTGGTGAAGCCTGGCAGTGTGTTGATCTCGTTGATTACCACTTCGTTCTCTGGGGTTAAAAACACGTCTACACGCGCCATGCCTGCGCAACCCAACGTTTGATAAGCCTGAACGGCAATTGCCCGGATCATATCGTTAATTTCAGGCGTAATGGCTGCCGGAACCACCACTTTCGCGCCATCTTCGTCAATGTACTTGGTGTCGTAGGCATAGAAATCGCTGGTTAGTACGATCTCGCCACAGGTACTGGCTTGCGGATTGTCGTTGCCCAGAACCGCGCATTCGATCTCACGACCTTTGATCCCTTGCTCAACGATCACTTTATGATCGAACTCGAACGCCAGATCGACGGCAATTGCGTACTCTTCTTCACTGGTTACTTTGCTGACACCAACAGAAGAGCCTTGGTTAGCGGGTTTTACAAACAGCGGTAACCCCAGTTTTGACTTCACTTCGGCAAAACTGATGTTTTGACGATTGGTGCGTGTCAGGGTAATAAATGGCGCAATGTTCAGCCCGGCATCGCGTAGCAGACGTTTGGTGACATCTTTATCCATACAGGCCGCTGACGCCAAAACATCAGAACCCACAAACGGTAAATTGGCGACCCGCAGCATTCCCTGCAAGGAACCATCTTCGCCTAGCGTACCGTGAACAATCGGGAAAATGACATCCACCGTCGGCAATGGCTGACCGTTTTGCGCGTCGATAAGCTGATGCTCATGTTTACCAGGCACCTGCGCAAGACTGGTCGCCGAAGGGCGCAACGCAATATGGGCAGGATCGTCTGCATTTAGCAGATAATTGTTGGCATCGCTGACGTGCCATTGCCCTTGTTTATCAATGCCCAGCAGCACAACGTCGAAGCGACTTTTATCAATGGCATCGACAATGTTTTTTGCCGATTGCAAAGACACTTCATGTTCCGCTGATTTACCACCAAAAACGATTCCTACCCGCAGTTTTTCCATCTTGAAAACCTATCCCGTCTAACACAAAGTGCATACATTACCACGACAAAACGGGGGATTCGCGGCCTTCTGACAGAATGTTGCAATCTTCTACTGACAAAGTGTGCAACGTACTGGTGAAGAAAGTGCGTTATCTCAAAGATGTGCGCAAGATCACAAAAATGATGAACGGGAAGCTAATTTATTCCTGGTTTAAATGGCCATGCAGTGAGTTTTTTTCTCTTAATTATAAGTTAGCAAAGAGAATATATTTCATAACTTTTACTTATAATAAAGGTTGATAATTAAAAACCTATACTTTGTATGGTTACTTATTTAAATAAGAGAAACGTTTCGCTGATAAATATGGAAAAAATATTTGCGCAAAGTATTTCATTCGTCATAAAAATACTACCTCCAGACACTATGAAGTTGTGAAGCATAATGTTAACTTCTCCATACTTTGGATAAGGAAATACAGACATGAAAAATCTCATTGCTGAGTTGTTATTTAAGCTTGCCCAAAAAGAAGAAGAGTCGAAAGAACTGTGCGCGCAGGTAGAAGCACTGGAGATTATCGTCACTGCAATGCTTCGTAATATGGCGCAAAATGACCAACAGCGGTTGATTGATCAGGTAGAGGGGGCGCTTTACGAGGTAAAGCCCGATGCCAGCATTCCTGACGACGATACGGAGCTGCTGCGCGATTATGTAAAGAAGTTATTGAAGCATCCTCGTCAGTAAAAAGGTAATCTTTTCAACAGCTGTCATAAAGCTGTCACGGCTGAGACTTATAGTCGCTTTGTTTTTATTTTTTAATGTATTTGTACATGGAGAAAATAAAGTGAAACAAAGCACTATTGCACTGGCACTCTTACCGTTACTGTTTACCCCTGTGACAAAAGCCCGGACACCAGAAATGCCTATTCTGGAAAACCGGGCTGCTCAGGGCGATATTACTGCACCCGGCGGTGCTCGCCGCTTAACGGGTGATCAGAGCGCCGCTCTGCGTGATTCTCTTAGCGATAAGCCTGCAAAAAATATTATTTTGCTGATTGGCGATGGGATGGGGGATTCGGAAATTACTGCCGCACGTAATTATGCCGAAGGTGCGGGCGGCTTTTTTAAAGGTATTGATGCCTTACCGCTTACTGGGCAATACACTCACTATGCGCTGAATAAAAAAACCGGCAAACCGGACTACGTTACCGACTCGGCTGCATCAGCAACTGCCTGGTCAACCGGTGTCAAAACCTATAATGGCGCATTGGGTGTCGATATTCATGAAAAAGATCACCCAACGATTCTGGAAATGGCAAAAGCCGCAGGGCTGGCGACCGGTAACGTTTCTACCGCAGAGTTGCAGGATGCCACTCCCGCCGCGTTGGTGGCGCATGTGACTTCGCGCAAATGCTACGGTCCGAGCGCGACCAGTGAAAAATGTCCGGGTAACGCGCTGGAAAAAGGCGGAAAAGGATCGATTACCGAACAGCTGCTTAACGCCCGTGCCGATGTTACGCTTGGCGGCGGCGCAAAAACCTTTGCGGAAACGGCAACCGCTGGTGAATGGCAGGGAAAAACGCTGCGTGAACAGGCGCAGGTGCGTGGTTATCAGTTAGTGAACGATGCTGCCTCGCTGAACGCGGTGACGGAAGCGAACCAGCAAAAACCCCTGCTTGGCCTGTTTGCTGACGGCAATATGCCAGTGCGCTGGCAAGGACCGAAAGCAACGTACCACGGCAATATCGACAAGCCCGCAGTTACCTGTACGCCTAATCCGCAACGTAATGACAGCGTACCGCCCCTGGCGCAGATGACTGATAAAGCCATTGAATTGTTGAGTAAAAATGAGAAAGGCTTTTTCCTGCAAGTTGAAGGTGCATCAATCGATAAACAGGATCACGCGGCGAATCCTTGTGGGCAAATTGGCGAGACGGTCGATCTCGACGAAGCCGTACAACGGGCGCTGGAATTCGCTAAAAAGGATGGCAACACGCTGGTCATAGTCACCGCTGATCACGCCCACGCCAGCCAGATTGTCGCGCCGGACACCAAAGCGCCGGGCCTCACCCAGGCGCTAAATACCAAAGATGGCGCGGTGATGGTAATGAGTTACGGGAACTCCGAAGAGGATTCACAAGAACATACCGGTAGTCAGCTGCGTATTGCGGCGTATGGCCCACATGCCGCCAATGTCGTTGGACTGACCGACCAGACCGATCTCTTCTACACCATGAAAGCCGCCCTGGGGCTGAAATAAAACCGCGCCCGGCGGTGAATTTTCGCTGTCGGGTGGTTTTTTTGCGGTTAGCAACCAGACTTAATGGCAGATCACGGGCGCAAACGCTCATGGTTAAAACATGAAGAGGGATGGTGCTATGAAAATAACATTACTGGTTACCTTGCTTTTCGGACTGGTTTTTTTAACCACCGTCGGCGCTGCCGAGAGAACCTTAACCCCGCAACAACAGCGTATGACCTCCTGTAATCAGCAGGCGACGGCGCAGGCGTTGAAAGGGGATGCTCGTAAGACCTACATGAGTGATTGCCTGAAGAACAGCAAGTCTGCGCCTGGTGAAAAAAGTTTGACGCCACAGCAGCAAAAGATGCGCGAATGTAATAATCAAGCAACGCAACAATCTCTGAAAGGTGATGATCGTAATAAGTTTATGAGCGCCTGCCTCAAGAAAGCCGCCTGATACCTGATAGTGCTAACGGGTGAGCTACGAAAATGGCTCACCCGAAATTTCATACTTCTGCCTTTAGCCCCGTCTCTATAATTTGGGAAAATTGTTTCTGAATGTTCCCAAAAATAATGAATGATGAAAACTTTTTCAAAAAAGCGGCGGCGCATGGGGAGGAACCTCCTTTAACTCCTCAAAACGAACATCAGCGGTCCGGGCTGCGCTTCGCCCGTCGCGTCAGACTACCCCGCGCGGTTGGCCTGGCTGGCATGTTCTTACCGATTGCTTCAACGCTGGTTTCGCACCCGCCGCCGGGCTGGTGGTGGCTGGTGTTGGTCGGCTGGGCGTTCGTCTGGCCGCATTTAGCCTGGCAGATTGCGAGTAGGGCTGTCGATCCGCTTAGCCGGGAAATTTATAACTTAAAAACCGATGCAGTATTAGCGGGAATGTGGGTAGGCGTAATGGGCGTAAACGTGCTGCCTTCCACCGCGATGTTGATGATTATGTGTCTGAATTTGATGGGGGCAGGCGGCCCCCGTCTGTTTGTCGCGGGTCTGGTGTTGATGGTGGTTTCCTGCCTTGTCACCCTCGAATTGACGGGCATCACCGTGTCGTTCAATAGTGCGCCGCTGGAATGGTGGCTCTCCCTTCCCATTATCGTCATTTATCCTATGCTGTTTGGCTGGGTCAGCTACCAGACGGCAACCAAACTGGCGGAACATAAACGCAGGTTGCAGGTCATGAGTACCCGCGACGGTATGACGGGCGTGTATAACCGACGTCATTGGGAAACGATGTTACGCAATGAATTTGATAACTGTCGGCGGCATAACCGCGATGCGACGTTACTGATTATCGATATCGACCATTTCAAGAGCATCAACGATACCTGGGGCCATGATGTGGGCGATGAAGCGATTGTGGCGCTTACCCGACAATTACAAATTACCCTGCGCGGTAGCGATGTGATTGGTCGGTTTGGTGGCGATGAGTTTGCGGTGATCATGTCCGGTACGCCAGCTGAGAGCGCCATTACCGCCATGTTACGGGTACATGAAGGGCTAAATACGTTACGTTTGCCGAATACACCGCAGGTGATGTTACGGATTAGTGTGGGTGTCGCGCCGCTGAATCCACAAATGAGTCACTATCGGGAGTGGTTGAAATCGGCAGATTTGGCGCTCTACAAAGCAAAGAAAGCCGGACGTAACCGCACCGAAGTGGCGGCCTGACGTCCGGCGAAAGTCATCAGGATTTGCTGAGTTTTTCTGATTTTTCCATACACTTCGTCATCGCTTCGATCACTGCGGCACGGAAGCCTTTCTCTTCCAGTACGCGTACCGCTTCAATAGTAGTGCCTCCTGGTGAGCAGACCATATCTTTCAGTGCGCCCGGATGTTCTCCCGTTTCAAGTACCATTTTCGCGGAACCCATTACCGCCTGAGCGGCAAATTTATACGCCTGGGCGCGTGGCATCCCGCCCAGCACGGCGGCGTCGGCCATCGCTTCGATAAACATAAAGACGTAGGCTGGCGAAGAACCGCTCACACCGACCACCGGGTGGATCATCGGCTCGGCAATTACTTCCGCTTCGCCAAAGCAGCGGAAAATATTCAGCACATCAGCGGTATCTTCTGGGGTTACCAGCGCGTTTGGCGTTACGGAGGTCATCCCGGCATTAACCAGTGCGGGAGTGTTCGGCATGGCGCGGATAATTTTCCGGTCATGGCCCAGCGCGCGGGCAAGCTGGTCGAGCGTGACACCTGCTGCAATAGAAACGACCAGAGAGTCTTTATTCAGGCTGGAGGTGATTTCGCTAAGCACTTTAATCATGATGCCTGGTTTAACGGCGGCAAAAATGATGTCGGCGATTTGCGCCACTTCTTGCGCCGATTCTGCGGCGTTGATGCCGAACTGGTCATGCAGGGCGGCGACTTTATCCGGGGAGGGGGTATATACCCAGATTTGCCCTGGAAGCACCTGACCGCTGGCAATCAGACCGCCGAGAATGGCTTTTCCCATATTGCCGCAGCCAATAAAACCGATTTTCTTTTCCATTGCCTCACTCCTGCCGTGAAATTCATTGTTTTGATAATCGCTGGCAGAAGCATAAACAGAACTATGCCGGAAGGCAAAAGCGCGACACAATAGAGAATTACCCAACAAAGGATGACTTTATGACAATTTGGGTGGATGCCGACGCGTGTCCCAATGTAATTAAAGAGATTTTGTATCGCGCGGCTGAACGTATGCAGATGCCGCTGGTGCTGGTAGCAAACCAGAGTTTACGCGTACCGCCTTCGCGATTTATTCGAACGCTGCGCGTCGCGGCAGGTTTCGACGTTGCCGATAACGAAATTGTCCGGCAGTGTGAAGCTGGCGATTTGGTGATCACCGCAGATATTCCTTTGGCTGCTGAAGCCATCGAGAAAGGCGCTGCGGCGCTTAATCCACGCGGCGAACGTTACACACCAGCGACCATTCGTGAGCGCCTGACGATGCGCGATTTTATGGATACCTTACGCGCCAGTGGGATCCAGACCGGGGGACCAGATAGCCTTTCACAACGTGACCGCCAGGCCTTTGCCGCGGAGCTGGAGAAGTGGTGGCTGGAAGTGCAACGTAGTCGTGGCTGAATGTAATTTATTATTTACACTTCATTCTTGAAAATTTATTGGTATAGTAAGGGATGTATTAAAATTTTCACTTTAAGTGGAATTTTTTCTTTACAATCGAAATTGTACTAGTTTGATGGTATGATCGCTATTCTCATGACACCGGCTTTCGCCGCATTGCGACCTATTGGGGAAAACCCACGATGACACAACCTCTTTTTCTGATCGGGCCTCGGGGCTGTGGTAAAACAACGGTCGGAATGGCCCTTGCCGATTCGCTTAACCGTCGATTTGTCGATACCGACCAGTGGTTGCAATCACAGCTCAATATGACGGTCGCGGAGATCGTCGAAAGGGAAGAGTGGGCGGGATTCCGCGCCAGAGAAACGGCGGCGTTGGAAGCGGTAACTGCGCCATCCACCGTTATCGCCACGGGCGGCGGCATTATCCTGACGGAATTTAATCGTCACTTTATGCAAAATAACGGGATCGTGGTTTATTTGTGTGCGCCAGTATCAGTCCTGGTTAACCGACTGCAAGCTGCACCGGAAGAAGATTTACGGCCAACCTTAACGGGGAAACCGCTGAGCGAAGAAGTTCAGGAAGTGCTGGAAGAACGCGATGCGCTATATCGCGAAGTTGCGCATATTATCATCGACGCAACAAACGAACCCAGCCAGGTGATTTCTGAAATTCGTAGCGCCCTGGCACAGACGATCAATTGTTGATTTTCGAGCGCCTATACTTAACGTTCATCCCGTGAAATAAGGAAGAACGATGCCAACGAAACCGCCTTATCCTCGTGAAGCATATATAGTGACGATTGAAAAAGGAAAGCCAGGACAGACGGTAACCTGGTACCAACTCAGAGCCGATCATCCTAAACCAGACTCGTTGATCAGTGAACATCCGACCGCTCAGGAAGCGATGGATGCGAAAAAACGCTATGAGGACCCTGACAAAGAGTGACCGCATCAGACTGCTCGGAAGGGATTCTGAGTGCCACCACAAGGGATCTGCGTCACATTTTTCACAATTCATGTTTTTCAAATAATTAGAATATTAAACAATAACAATCCATTACTGGAATCATTTGGAATCTTTACATTATGCCGTGCAGGTCTGCTGCTACGCTTTTTGTCATTTGTAGCACAGGTAAGTGTCGGCAGTGGTGCTTAGCGCTTGCCCGGTAATTAACGACGAAATAAAAGTAAGGTGGAAGAACAATGAGTGCGTCGTTGGCGATCCTGACCATCGGCATTGTACCTATGCAGGAAGTTTTGCCGCTCCTGACAGAATACATTGACGAAGATAATATTTCCCATCATAGCCTGCTGGGGAAGTTAAGCCGCGAAGAAGTGATGGCGGAGTACGCGCCAGAAGCAGGCGAAGACACAATTCTCACATTATTAAATGACAACCAACTGGCCCATGTCTCGCGTCGCAAAGTGGAGCGTGACTTACAAGGTGTGGTTGAAGTGCTCGATAATCAGGGCTACGACGTCATTATATTAATGAGTACAGCAAACATTAGGAGTATGACTGCGCGTAATACGATCTTTCTTGAGCCGTTGCGAATATTGCCACCGCTGGTTTCATCTATTGTTGAAGATCATCAGGTGGGGGTTATCGTACCGGTTGAAGAGCTACTGACCGTTCAGGCGCAAAAATGGCAAATTTTGCAGAAACCGCCAGTATTTTCATTGGGTAACCCCATTCATGATTCGGAACAAAAAATCATTGATGCCGGGAAAGAATTACTGGCAAAAGGCGCAGATGTCATCATGCTGGATTGTTTGGGATTTAACCAACGTCATCGCGATTTACTGCAAAAACAGCTCGATGTTCCTGTCTTGCTCTCTAACGTATTGATTGCACGGCTAGCTGCGGAATTACTGGTGTAATTTTGCGTGACAGCCAGCGCCTCTGGCCCCTATAGTGAAGTAGATGTTCAACTACCAGACAGGGCCAGTTTATGCTTCAAAGTAATGAGTACTTTTCCGGCAAAGTGAAATCGATCGGCTTTTCCAGCAGCAGCACTGGTCGCGCCAGCGTGGGTGTTATGGTTGAAGGCGAATACACCTTCAGCACCGCTGAGCCTGAAGAGATGACGGTAATCAGTGGTGCGCTGAATGTGTTACTGCCTGACGCGACCGACTGGCAAGTGTATGAAGCCGGTTCGGTGTTTAATGTTCCCGGTCACAGCGAGTTTCATCTGCAAGTTGCCGAACCCACCTCTTATCTGTGCCGCTATCTGTAATTCCTCGCCTTCCCCATGAACGGGAGGGCATTTTTCTGAAATATCCTCTCTTTAACCCATAATAATATTTCCTTTGCTGAGATTTTTTCGATTTCCGATATATTCATAATTCATCAAGGTTGATATAAATATCAGTGAAGATTATGAATAGAATTAATATATTGGTCATCTGTATGGTCGTGTTTTTTATGACTGGCAATGCATGTGCCACAGAGTGGATCAGTAGCGAGGACCTTATCACCTCTGACTTTCATCTTATGACGGCAGATGAGCGCAACGTGGTTAAAGCGGCAACCAACGATAGTATGGAAGCTGCTTATATGCTAAAAGATAATATCCGCTGGTATTATCATAATGGTGACCTATCATTACCCGCTAACTTCAGCAATCAAAATAAACTGGTGGTGAACGGTAATTTAACGATTTCCGGCGATTATGATGATTATCTGTCAGGTAATGGTCATCTGATTGTATTAGGTAATGTTATTGTCGACAACTTTATTAATCATGATTTCGCGTATGTGAAAGGGCAGATGACAGCGAAAGGTTTGGTTTATGCTGATTATAATGATCACAACTTTGAAGTGATGAAAGGAATTAGCGCGCGAGGCATTATTGTTTCCGATAAAGCAACGCAATTTGAGGTCATCAAAGCTGAGTTTTATATCAATGAAGATGAAAGCGGTGAAGGATATAGCTGGGATGAGAATATTCAAAAATCCTATTCACTGGTGAATCCCGACTTTTACGATCATACTGAAATCGAAACCGATAATATTTCCAATGCGTATCCTGACTATGATAGCGTCGTAGACAATATAATTCAGGGGTTACCTGTTTTTCGAGATAAAGCTGCTCCTGAAATTAATGAGAAATTAAAATGGATTGAAACGGGGAAACTCGATAATTTCCTTGCGGATAAAATAAAGCATGAAGATCCACTGGTGGCACGTTTTCTGACTCATATAGAAAGTTTGTCAACCGCCGTTATGCTGCAACTGTTACAGCACCCCGATGACCAGACGCGTGAATCAATGGCGCAGTCCTGGCCTGCTCAACACATGCATTTGCTTACCGATGAATTAATTAAAGATGAAGCTGTTGCCAGAGGGCTGGTTAAAAACAGTAACATTTCCGCCGAAGTGAATAAAAAATTAATGTCTGTACCCGTCGAGAGCGTACAGCTGGAGCAGGCCAGACAGGATAATCTTTCTCCTGATATTGTTGTGTCGTTAAGTCAAAGCCCTTTTCTCAGTGTGCGCAAGACATTAATCAGCCATTACGATTACGCCTGGCTGGTTCCAACTGCAGTGGTTGATGAATTGATAAATAGCGAAGATCCGGAGTTACGCGAAAGAATTACCGGAACCGATTTAACCGCACAACAAGCGGTGTTGTTGAGTAAAGATAAATCGCTGAAAGTTCGTCAAGCATTAGCCCGGACGCTTACTGAACTAAAAATCACCCAACAGTCAGCGACCCTGAGGACAGAGGATGTTGAACGTATCGCAGAACAAATGTATCTGGATAATAAAGAAAATAAAAATATCGTGAAGGCGTTATTTGTCGCTTTGCCGGAGTCGCGTCAACTGACTTTGGCAAAAGAAGATGTGCACAATTTACGTGACGGCATGCGTTATCTGACCTCGAAGGAAGGGATTAGTTATCTACTGAATCAGCATGACATTCCCAGCATCTGGTATGAGCTGGCACGCGATAAATTGTTACCTCTGGAGTATAAGAAACAATTATGGCAACACACCTTAAAATTAATGATGAGTAAACGGCAAGAAGATCAAGAGCAAGCCTACGAAGTACAGCTGGCGCTGATTGATAATGGTATTATTGACGAAGAGATGCTTAATAATGCTATCGATTTACTGGTTTATTTACCTGCTGAATACCGCTATCGGATGCGAAACCAGTTATTTGATAATAAAGATTTACCCTCCGGAATTATCAACAAACTCGATCAACAGTATCGTTTTAACTCCGACTGGGCGTAGTCTGTTGTCAGTATGAAAAATAGCACCCGTAGACAAAGTGAAAGAGGATTACTCCGCTGGAATCATGAGGAAAGCGATATTTTTGCGGAGCTGGATACGATAAAAGATAAATCAGATGATGAATGGTGGTGCGGATTGCTGAAAAGTCACAATGATCATTTGCGGCAGACGGCGTTGCACAATGTACATACCCCAGCCTCTTTGTTAACGACATTGACTGAGTCACAGGATCGGGCGCTGGCTATTAATAATTCACAGTTGGCTGCCGATGTGAAAACGGCGTGGTTAAAAGAGGATCCATCATTAATCTTATTTGTCGATCAGCCCGATCTTTCGCAGTTACGTGATTTAGTGAAAACCGGGGCAACGCGGCAAATTCGCAGTGAAGCGCGTAACCGGCTTGAGGAAAAACAATGACACAACGCCCCTGAAGCAAGTTACAGCGGGAGATTTATGACTTACTGACGCCAACGATCAACCTGCAAATTCACTGTACCCGTTATCCCATGCGCAGCCAAAATGGTGGAAGCACCGATTTACCGCGTTATTGGATCACGTTGGATAAAGACGTGATCTGGGATTACCCAAAAGACTTTATGGCAGGCAATGGTGGAGTGCGTAATTTTCATGGTGAAACTTGCTGGTATCCTTATCTGACGGATATTTGTTCAATTTCTGATTTATTGCGTGAATATATTGATACCCCAAAAGCGGAGCTGTTAACGAAACAATTTACCAGCGATAAATGGGGGTTAGTGAATATTCTGCGTGCCGCTGACAGGCGAATAGGGATGAGACGGTTGGATCAGTTACGGCGTAAAACGCATAATATTGCTGCGCTAAAAATTATTGCCCGCCGTAGCGAATGATTATATGCCTGGTGTGGATTCGTACGCCGGATAAGACGCCGCAGGCGTCGCATCCGGCATTAAAGGCAAATCAGCAATTAACGTTGTGCTTCGCCACCTAATCCTTCGATCAGGTTGTGGATTAATGCTGCCAGTTCACCGGTCATCAGGATGAAATCGGCATCAAAACGTTGGGCAAAATCTTCACGGTCGATATCTTCGTTTTGATCGCGCAGCTCGTCGCAAAACTTCAGACGCTTGAGTGAACCATCGTCGCACATCACAAACTGAATGCGCTGCTGCCAGTCGAGCGCCAGTTTAGTCACCACTTTTCCTGCTTCAATGTGGTTGGTGATTTCTTCGCTGGTCAAATCTTGTTTCTTCGCGCGGATCACGCCGCCATCTTCCAGCAACGATTTCAGTTCGGCTTCATCAAGCAGCTGGAAGCCTTGTGCCGCACTACCAGAGCGTACCCATTCGGTCAGCGTCAGTTCAATCGGGTTTTCCATGCTCAATGGTACAACCGGTAACGACCCCAGGCTTTTACGCAGTAATGCCAGCGTATCTTCTGCTTTTTTGGCACTGGCGCAGTCCACCATAATCAAACCGTTTACCGTGTCGATCCACATCATGGTTTGGCTGAAACGGCTGAAAGCGCGCGGCAGAAGAGAGTGCAGCACTTCATCTTTCAGCGAATCTTTTTCGGTTTTCTTCAGCTTGCGCGCCTGTTCCGCTTCCAGCTTGGCGATTTTTGCTTCCAGCGCCTGTTTAATCACCGGAGACGGGAGGATTTTTTCTTCTTTGCGTGCGCAGATAACAATTTGACCATTGGCAACGTGCGTTAACGCATCGCTGTGCGATCCCATCGGAGGAACCCAGCCCATCTTCGCCATGTCCTGTCTGCCGCATGGGGTAAATGCCATCGAGGCTAGCTGTTTTTCCATCTCTTCTGCACGCAGCGAAATCTCGCGGCTAAGACGGTAAACCATTAAATTTTTGAACCACAGCATGATAATTTCCACGGCCTTGTCGTTAAATTTAGCGGGCATGATAACGAATTGTCGGCGGCCTTGCATTGCCAATCCGGTTGTCCGTCTCTACGCTATTGATATTGAAAAAAATAAGGAGAGTACCGTGCGTATAGGTATCGATTTAGGCGGCACTAAAACTGAAGTGATTGCACTGGGCGATGCAGGGGAGCAGTTGTATCGTCATCGTCTGCCCACGCCGCGTGATGATTACCATCAGACCATCGAAACGATCGCCACGTTGGTTGATATGGCGGAGCAGGCGACAGGGCAGCGCGGAACGGTAGGCATGGGCATTCCAGGCTCGATTTCGCCTTACACTGGCGTGGTGAAAAATGCCAATTCAACCTGGCTTAACGGTCAGCCATTTGATAAAGATTTAAGCGCGCGGTTGCAACGGGAAGTGCGGTTGGCAAATGACGCCAACTGTCTGGCGGTCTCGGAAGCGGTAGATGGCGCAGCAGCGGGAGCGCAGACGGTATTTGCCGTGATTATCGGCACGGGATGCGGCGCGGGCGTAGCGTTCAATGGTCGAGCGCATATCGGCGGCAATGGCACGGCAGGCGAGTGGGGACACAATCCGCTACCGTGGATGGACGAAGATGAACTGCGTTATCGCGAGGAAGTCCCTTGTTATTGCGGTAAACAAGGTTGTATTGAAACCTTTATTTCGGGCACGGGATTCGCGACGGATTATCGTCGTTTGAGCGGACATGCGCTGAAAGGCAGTGAAATTATCCGCCTGGTAGAAGAAAGCGATCCGGTAGCGGAACTGGCATTGCGTCGCTACGAGCTGCGGCTGGCAAAATCGCTGGCACACGTAGTGAATATTCTCGATCCGGATGTGATTGTGTTGGGGGGAGGGATGAGCAATGTAGATCGTTTATATCAAACGGTTCCGCAGTTGATTAAACAATTTGTCTTCGGCGGCGAATGTGAAACGCCGGTGCGTAAGGCGAAACATGGTGATTCCAGTGGCGTACGCGGCGCTGCGTGGTTATGGCCACAAGAGTAAAAAAACCAGGCAATTGGTGCATCATGCCTGATGCGACGCTTGCCGCGTCTTATCAGGCCTACAAAATGAGCAGCCCGCGTAGGTCGGATAAGACGCTCGCGCCGCATCCGACAACAAGCAGTGACTGCAACCTATCCCACTGGTTTCGCCAGCACCGGACTATCCGCCGCTTGCTGGCGCTTATAGCGACCATACAGCAGCAACGACGACATCGCAGCAAACGAAAGCAGGGCGGCAGGCAGCGCCACGTAATTATAAGTCAGCCCCAGCGTCAGCATCATACCTCCGCAATATGCGCCGACCGCGCTACCGAGGTTAAACGCTATTTGCCCACCTGCGGCACCTAATAATTCTCCACCTTTGGCATTTTGCAGTAACAATATTTGCAGTGGTGCTGAAAGGGCAAATAATCCCGCGCAACAAATAAAAGCAAAAATAAGCGACGTTGTTTTCATGCCGCCGAAGAAAAAGAGCATCAGCAATGCCAGCACAATAATGAAATCAGTCACTGCCGCAATGCGTAGTGGTGAATAACGTCCTGAAATCCGGCCACTTAGCACATTCCCCAACACCATCCCCAGCCCAACTAACATCATAATAAAGGTCATCGCCGTTTCCGAAAAACCGGAAATAAACATCATGTATGGCTTTACGTAGCTGAACCAGGCAAATACACCCGCGTTGCCAAACATCGTGGCAGCGAAAATTAACCACGGGGCCGGGCTGCGCAAAAAGTGAAATTGTTCGCGCAGCTTTCCTTTCGCCTCGTCGCGAATATCCGGCACCCAAAAATAGACCGATGCCATCACCGCGATATTAAACACAGAGATCAATAAAAAGGTGTAACGCCAGCTAAACTCCTGACTTAAATACGTCCCCAGCGGAATGCCCAGCAAATTGGCAACTGTCATCCCCGAAACCATCCCCGCCACGGCGGCGGTGACTTTGCCGGGTTTGATAATTTTCGATAACACAATCGCCCCGACGCCAAAAAAAGCGCCATGCGGAAAGCCGGAAACCAGCCGACCAAGGGCGAGCATCAGGTAAGACGAAGAGAGCGTGAACATGGCATTGCCAATAACGCACAACGCCACCAGAAACAACAAGATATGTTTGAGCGAGTAGCGGCTGGAAAAGAGTGCGATGATTGGTGCACCGACCACCACCCCCAGCGCATAATACGAGATCATATGCCCGGCGGCAGGAATCGAAATACCTACGTTATGTGCCAGCTCCGTAAGCACGCCCATAATGCCAAATTCGGCCATTCCCAAACCAAACGTGCCCAGAGCCAAAGATAAAATAACTTTTTTCATACCACCATCACAACCACCAGAACGGCTACCAATCACCGTAGCCAATAAAGTGATAGCTTGCAGGATAACGGCCAGCGAGGCCAAGAGATAATTCGCCCCTCTGTATTCATTATCCTGCTGAATAGTTATTTCACTGCAAATGCATTTTCCAGCTTGCTGTAGCCTAGTCCGTTGATCTTCTTCACTTTGATCTGCACCGGAATACGCTCTTTCATCGCTTCAACGTGGCTAATCACACCGATAGTTTTACCACTGGCATTCAGAGCATCCAGGGCATCAAGGGCGGTATCCAGTGTTTCGCTATCCAGCGTGCCGAAACCTTCATCGAGGAACAGCGAGTCAATACGCGTTTTATGGCTGACCAGATCCGAAAGTGCCAGCGCCAGCGCCAGACTGACGAGAAAACTTTCGCCGCCAGAAAGCGTACGGGTATCGCGTACCGCGTCTGCCTGCCAGGTATCGACAACCTCGACTTCCAGCGCCTCGCTGGCTTTGCGCTGTAACAGATAGCGCCCGTGTAACCGGGTAAGTTGCTGATTAGCGAGATGGACTAAATTATCCAGCGTCAGTCCCTGGGCAAACTTGCGGAATTTATCGCCCTCTTTGGAACCTATTAGCGAATTCAGATATCCCCAGTCCTCAACCTGCTGCGTCATTTGAGCAATTTGCTGCATTAAGGTTTGTTGTTGCTGACGGTTTTCCGCATCCTGTTTCAGCTGTTGACGAATCTCGCCCTGACTCGTGGTGTTTTCACGCAACTTTTGGTTAGTTTGTGCTAACTCTTGTTTAATCTGTTCCATCGTCATAGAGAGATCTAACCCGTCAGGTCGGTGATGCTGATGCTGTACCAGCGTTTCTGCTGTCTGAGCGGTCAACGTTTGCGCCTGACGGCGCTGGTTTTCCAGATTCTGTTTGAGCTGTTCCAGTTGCGTTAGTGTTCGTTCATCCATCAGTGCTGCAAGGAACGCCTGTTGATCGTCAAAGACGCTGGCCTGTAGCGCGGTGTCAAACTGCGCCTGGGCTTTTTGCAGACTTTGTGTCGCCAGAACGCCCTGCTGCTGCAACGTTTGCTGCTGGCTTTGTAACGCGAGACATTGTTCATGAATTTGCCGCCAGTTTTCCAGTGCCACTGTTTCTTCGCTGTGCGGTAACTCATCACCTTGCGGTAACGTATCCAGAATCGGCGTCAGTTGCTGAATACGGTTTTGCAGCGTGGTTAATTCGTTCTGACGCTGTTGCCAGCTCTGCGCTTCTTGCTGACGTGTCGCTAACCAGCTCTCTTCTTCATTTTCCTGTGGCAATGCCAGCGCGTAACTCGCTAATGCCGCAGAGAGTTGCTGCTGGCGTTGTTCAATTTGCTGTTGATACTGGATAATTTGTTGATTATGCGCAGCAATCTGCCCTTGTAATTCATGTCGTTGGCTGAGTAACCGCAACTGGCGTTCATGTTCATCTTGTGCATCCAGCCACGGTTGAATGTCGTTCTGTGGCTGCAAGGTGATATTGAGGCTGGCTGTGACAGCTCGCCACTGTTGAGTAAGTGCTTGCTCATCTTGTCGGAGGCTTTGCGCTTCGTTCTCATCGCGCTGAAGCTGCTTCGTTAATGCATCCAGTTGCCCGCGCAGCGCCGCGCCTTCCTCCCCGAGCTTTTTCACTTCGTTTTCAAGCGTCAGTAAGCGGGCCTGATTAACACCCGGTTCCAGTGCCTGATACGCCTCTACTGCCGGGTGGCTGGTGGAACCACAAAGTGGGCAAGGCTGACCTGCCTGTAACTGCGCACGTTGAGCTTCCAGCGTTTTGATGCGCGCTTCCTGCTCGCAAATGGTTTTCACATCGGCAAGTTGTTGCGTTTTTTCTTTATAACGCTGGCGCATTTCGTTAAGTGCGGCGTTACGTTGCGTCTGTTCCTGCGTGACATTCTGGATAGCGACCTGTAATTGCGCCAGGCGTTTTTGTTGGGGAACAATCTGCCCATGCAGCGCGACCAGGCGCTGACGCAGCGTGCGTTGCTCAGCATGTTGCGCCAGGGCGCTAGCAACTTCATCGGCGCTCAACGTCAACGAGATCGCCGGAAGTGAATTAAGTTTTTGCTCTGCATGGGTTAACTGTTGCTGCCATTGCCGCAGATGCTCGCGATCGCTGGTTTGTTGGGAGAACTGCGCACGCCAACCCGCCAGTTCGTTGTTCCACTGACGGAAGCGGTCGTGTTCCTGTAACCAGGCATTCAGGCTTTGTTGCTGCTGCTGTAATTCTGCAGACTGCTTCGCCGCGTGGTGGCGAATGCTCGCACGAAGCGCCATTGTGCGCTGTAAGCGAGTATTTACTTCTTCAATCTGCTGGCGAGTATGCGCCAGTGCCGCAGTGTGTTCTGCGATGCGTTCCCAGTGCGGACGAAGATTTCGCGCCGGTTGTGCCAGACTGAGCGCCGCCAGTTGAGGTTGCGCTTTTTCTTCTTCGGCTAACGCCTGTTGCAATGCCTGCTGACGGCGGCTGGCTTCTTGCTGCAATTCGTCCAGACGCGTTAACCAGTTTAGCGATTGTTGTTCTTGCTGCTGTGCGGCGAGTAACTGTTTCTCTTCGACAGTGAGTACCTGCAAACTTTCTGTCAGCGATTGCACTTGTTCTGGCGCTAATAACGCGACGCCGCTGGCCTGCGCTTGCAGTTTCTCCAGCTCAGTGCGGGCCGATTTGTGCTGCTCAAAGACCATCGCAGAGATTTGCCCGTAGATTTCGGTGCCGGTTAATTCCTCGAGCAATTCCGCGCGTTCTTTTGGTTTGGCATTCAGGAAGGCAGCAAATTGCCCCTGCGAAAGCAGCATCGAACGGGTGAAACGCCCATAATCCAGTCCGGTTAACGTCGCCGTCAGTTCCAGCTTATCTTTCACTTTGTCAGCGAGAATTTTGCCATCGGTACAGCGCGCCAGCTCTACGCGCGGCACCTGCAAATTACCGTCTGGCTGGTTACGCGCCCGATTCTGGCTCCAGAAGGCACGGTACGCTTCACCTTTGACTTCAAACTCCACTTCCGCCAGACATTCGGCGGTATCGCGGGTCATTAGATCATTTTGCGATTGTGAAACGTTAGAAAGGCGCGGAGTTTCGTGATACAGCGCCAGGCAAATGGCATCCAGCAGGGTGGTTTTCCCCGCGCCGGTTGGGCCGGTAATCGCAAACAGCCCATTGCTGGCGAACGGCTCGCGGGTGAAATCAATCTTCCATTCGCCTTTTAACGAGTTCAGGTTTTTCAGGCGCAGGCTGAGAATTTTCATGCTTCGTGTTCTCCGGCGAGGGTCTGCAGCGTCGTGGTGAAAAGATGTTGCAGACGTTGCTGCTGTGATTCATCCAGTTCTTCCAGTGCGAGACGACGATTAAACACCTCTTCGACGCTGAGTTCGCTGAGGGTTTCACGCTGTTGGCTGGCTAACACACGCTCGCGCTGTTCACGGCTGCGGCGTACCAGCAATACTTCGACAGGCAGTGATTCAGTTAATGCCTGGATTTTGCGCTGAATATCATGCAGATACTCATCAGTAGTGATTTCGATATCCAGCCAGACAGGTGGTTCCTGTGATACATCGCGCCACTGTTCCAGCTGTTCGGTAATCGACGCCAGATCGCCTTTCAGTACCGCCATCGGTTGCGTTATCGGCACGCTCAGGTTTTCCACGCTCTCTAATTTGCCGTTTGAAAATGTCACCAGATGGACATATTTACTTTTTCCGCATTCATCAAAACTCAGTGGAATGGGGGAACCGCAATAGCGAACATGTTCCATGCCGCCAATAATCTGTGCGCGGTGAATATGCCCGAGCGCGATGTAGTCGGCTGGCGGAAAGTTTTGTGCCGGGAAGGCGTCCAGCGTGCCAATATAAATGTCACGCACGGCGTCACTTTTGCTGGCACCAACGGTCGTTAAATGCCCCGTGGCGATGATGGGCAGAGGCTGATCGCCGCGCAGTTTGCAGGCATCGGCATAATGTTGTTGGTAATAATCGGTAATAGCCGCCAGCAAATGTTGTTGTTTTTCAATACCGTTAAGCCCCGCCTGGCTGGTAATAATGTCACGCGGGCGTAAAAAAGGAATGGGGCACAGCACTGCGCCTGGCGTCCCGTCGCGACGAGGCAAGATTTGCGGCGCATGTCCGGCGCTGGCGACCACGGTAGTATTGAGGAACGCCATGATATCGCGCGATTCATTCAGCGTGGCGACCGAGTCATGGTTTCCTGCCAGTACCACCAGATGACAGCCCGTTTGCTGTAAATTGACAACAAAACGGTTGTATAACGTGCGGGCGTAACTGGGTGGTGATCCGGTATCGAAAACATCACCGGCAACAATAATCGCATCCACCTGATGGGTTTGCGCTGTTTCCAGCAGCCAGTCAAGAAAGGCCTGGTGTTCAGCTTCGCGGCTTTTACTGTAGAAGTTCTGGCCGAGATGCCAGTCTGAGGTGTGAAGGATGCGCATAACGATTCCCTGGCGAAAAAGCATGGGCGCGATTATACCCAAACAGATGTGCCATTTGCTTTTTTCTGCGCCACGGAAATCAACTACCTGAAGATATGTGCGACGTGCTTTTCATAAATCTGTCATAAATCTGACGCATAATGACGTCGCATTAATGATCGCAACCTATTTATTACAACAGGGCAAATCATGGCGAGACGTATTCTGGTCGTAGAAGATGAAGCTCCAATTCGCGAAATGGTCTGCTTCGTGCTCGAACAAAATGGCTTTCAGCCGGTCGAAGCGGAAGATTATGACAGTGCTGTGAATCAACTGAATGAACCCTGGCCGGATTTAATTCTCCTTGACTGGATGTTACCTGGCGGCTCCGGTATCCAGTTCATCAAACACCTCAAGCGCGAGTCGATGACCCGAGATATTCCAGTGGTGATGCTGACCGCCAGAGGGGAAGAAGAAGATCGCGTGCGCGGCCTTGAAACCGGTGCGGATGACTATATCACCAAGCCGTTTTCGCCGAAGGAACTGGTGGCGCGAATCAAAGCGGTAATGCGCCGTATTTCGCCAATGGCGGTGGAAGAGGTGATCGAGATGCAGGGGCTCAGTCTCGACCCGACATCTCACCGGGTGATGGCGGGCGAAGAACCGCTGGAGATGGGGCCGACAGAATTTAAACTGCTGCACTTTTTTATGACACATCCCGAGCGCGTGTACAGCCGCGAGCAGCTGTTAAACCACGTCTGGGGAACCAACGTATATGTGGAAGACCGCACGGTCGATGTTCACATTCGTCGCCTGCGTAAGGCACTGGAGCCCGGCGGACATGACCGCATGGTGCAGACCGTACGCGGTACAGGATATCGTTTTTCAACCCGCTTTTAACGCCTTGCTCATCGGACGCAGAGCAGGGCTTATGATTTCTTAACTGGAGTATCTTACGTGCTGGAACGGCTGTCGTGGAAAAGGCTGGTGCTGGAGCTGCTACTTTGCTGCCTCCCGGCTTTCATCCTGGGTGCATTTTTTGGTTACCTGCCTTGGTTTTTGCTGGCATCGGTAACAGGACTGCTTATCTGGCATTTTTGGAATTTATTGCGCCTTTCATGGTGGCTGTGGGTGGATCGCAGTATGACCCCGCCTCCGGGGCGTGGTAGCTGGGAACCGCTGCTATACGGCTTACACCAGATGCAGCTGCGTAATAAAAAACGTCGCCGCGAACTGGGCAATCTGATTAAACGCTTTCGTAGCGGCGCGGAGTCGCTGCCTGATGCGGTGGTGCTGACCACGGAAGAGGGCGGTATTTTCTGGTGTAATGGTCTGGCGCAACAAATTCTTGGTTTGCGCTGGCCGGAAGATAATGGGCAGAACATCCTTAATCTGCTGCGTTATCCGGAGTTTACGCAATATCTGAAAACGCGTGATTTTTCTCGCCCGCTCAATCTGGTGCTCAATACCGGGCGGCATCTGGAAATTCGCGTCATGCCTTATACCCACAAACAGTTGCTGATGGTGGCGCGTGATGTCACGCAAATGCATCAACTGGAAGGGGCGCGGCGTAACTTTTTTGCCAACGTGAGCCATGAGTTGCGTACGCCATTGACAGTGTTACAGGGTTACCTGGAGATGATGGATGAGCAACCACTGCAAGGTGCGGTACGTGAAAAAGCGTTGCACACCATGCGCGAGCAGACCCAGCGGATGGAAGGGCTGGTGAAGCAGTTACTGACGCTGTCAAAAATAGAAGCCGCGCCAACGCAGTTGCTTAATGAAAAGGTTGATGTGCCGATGATGCTGCGGGTCGTTGAGCGTGAGGCCCAGACTCTGAGCCAGCAGAGACAGACATTTACCTTTGAAATAGATAACGACCTCAAGGTGTCTGGCAACGAAGACCAACTTCGCAGCGCGATTTCTAACCTGGTTTATAATGCCGTGAATCATACGCCGGAAGGTACGCATATCACCGTACGCTGGCAGCGAGTGCCGCACGGTGCCGAATTTAGCGTTGAAGATAATGGACCGGGCATCGCACCGGAGCATATTCCGCGCCTGACCGAGCGTTTTTATCGCGTTGATAAAGCACGTTCCCGACAAACTGGCGGTAGCGGATTAGGGTTAGCGATCGTGAAACATGCGGTGAATCATCACGAAAGTCGCCTGCATATTGAGAGTACGGTGGGAAAAGGTACGCGTTTCAGTTTTGTTATCCCGGAACGTTTAATTGCCAAAAACAGCGAATAATCCGCCTTTGTCATCTTTTATTGCCATAAGCCAGCTGATGCTGGCTTATTTTCTTTGCAGTCAAAATACGGGCGTTAGATTTTACAACGGCTGGTGATTTTTTGTTCGCATGATTAGCCATGTCTTTTTCACGGAAATAGTGTTTTATACTGGTTGGTGATTTCTTATCGCTATATACCTCTGGTTTTTAGATCCCTTCTTGCTTTAAAACGTTATAAGCGTTTAAATTGCGCTTCAGGTGCTGTCATACTGACTGCATTCACGCGGTAAATCGAAAAACTATTCTTCGCCGCGCCTGGTTGGGAGTATTTCCCGCTAAAATTGTTTAAATATACCGCTGTATCATCCCCAGGGATTGGCACAAAAATTTAACGTTACAACACCACATCCACAGGCAGTATGATTTATGACCCATCAATTAAGATCGCGCGATATCATCGCTCTGGGCTTTATGACATTTGCGTTGTTCGTCGGCGCAGGTAACATCATTTTCCCTCCAATGGTCGGCTTGCAGGCAGGCGAACACGTCTGGACTGCGGCATTCGGCTTCCTCATTACTGCCGTTGGCCTGCCGGTATTAACGGTGGTGGCGCTGGCGAAAGTTGGCGGTGGTGTTGACAGCCTCAGCACGCCAATTGGTAAAGTCGCTGGCGTACTGCTGGCAACGGTTTGCTACCTGGCTGTAGGGCCGTTGTTCGCCACGCCGCGTACAGCCACCGTCTCCTTTGAAGTGGGCATTGCGCCCCTGACGGGTGACTCCGCGCTGCCGCTGTTTATCTACAGCCTGGTCTATTTCGCTATCGTTATTCTGGTTTCGCTCTATCCGGGCAAACTGCTGGATACCGTCGGTAACTTCCTGGCACCGCTGAAAATTATCGCGCTGGTCATCCTGTCTGTTGCGGCAATTGTCTGGCCAGCGGGCTCTATCAGCACGGCGACTGAGGCTTATCAAAACGCCGCGTTTTCTAACGGCTTCGTTAATGGCTATCTGACCATGGATACGCTGGGCGCGATGGTTTTTGGTATCGTTATTGTTAATGCGGCGCGTTCTCGCGGCGTTACCGAAGCGCGTCTGCTGACCCGTTATACCGTCTGGGCTGGCCTGATGGCGGGTGTCGGTCTGACTCTGCTGTACCTGGCGCTGTTCCGTCTGGGTTCAGACAGCGCGTCGCTGGTCGATCAGTCTGCAAACGGTGCGGCTATTCTGCATGCTTACGTTCAGCACACCTTTGGCGGCGGTGGTAGCTTCCTGCTGGCGGCGTTAATCTTTATCGCCTGCCTGGTCACGGCGGTTGGCCTGACCTGTGCTTGTGCAGAATTCTTTGCTCAGTACGTACCGCTCTCCTATCGTACGCTGGTGTTCATCCTCGGCGGCTTCTCGATGGTGGTGTCTAACCTCGGCTTGAGCCAGCTGATTCAGATCTCCGTACCGGTGCTGACCGCTATTTATCCGCCGTGTATCGCACTGGTTGTATTAAGTTTTACACGCTCATGGTGGCATAATTCGTCCCGCGTGATTGCTCCGCCGATGTTTATCAGCCTGCTTTTTGGTATTCTCGACGGGATCAAAGCATCTGCATTCAGCGATATCTTACCGTCCTGGGCGCAGCGTTTACCGCTGGCCGAACAAGGTCTTGCGTGGTTAATGCCAACAGTGGTGATGGTGGTTCTGGCCATTATTTGGGATCGCGCGGCAGGTCGTCAGGTGACCTCCAGCGCTCACTAAATCACTGAATATTTGTTTTAACCACGGGGCTGCGATGCCCCGTGGTTTTTTATTTTGTTGATGGGTTAGGAATTGATGGAAAGTAAGAACAAGCTAAAGCGTGGGCTAAGTACCCGACACATACGCTTTATGGCACTGGGTTCAGCAATTGGCACCGGGTTGTTTTACGGTTCGGCAGACGCCATCAAAATGGCCGGTCCGAGCGTGTTGTTGGCCTATATTATCGGTGGTATCGCGGCGTATATCATTATGCGTGCGCTGGGGGAAATGTCGGTACATAACCCGGCAGCCAGCTCTTTCTCGCGCTATGCGCAGGAAAACCTCGGTCCACTGGCAGGTTATATCACTGGCTGGACCTACTGCTTTGAAATCCTTATTGTCGCCATCGCCGATGTGACCGCTTTCGGTATCTATATGGGCGTCTGGTTCCCGACGGTGCCGCACTGGATTTGGGTACTGAGCGTAGTGCTGATTATCTGCGCCGTAAACCTGATGAGCGTGAAGGTATTTGGTGAGCTTGAGTTCTGGTTCTCGTTCTTTAAAGTCGCCACCATCATCATCATGATTGTCGCCGGTTTCGGCATCATCATCTGGGGGATTGGCAACGGCGGGCAACCGACCGGTATCCATAATCTTTGGAGCAACGGCGGCTTCTTCAGTAACGGCTGGCTTGGCATGGTGATGTCGCTGCAAATGGTAATGTTTGCTTACGGTGGGATCGAAATTATCGGGATTACCGCCGGGGAAGCGAAAGATCCGGAAAAATCGATTCCGCGTGCGATTAACTCCGTGCCGATGCGTATTCTGGTGTTCTACGTCGGTACGCTGTTCGTCATTATGTCTATCTATCCGTGGAATCAGGTTGGCACTGCCGGTAGCCCGTTTGTGCTGACGTTCCAGCATATGGGCATTACTTTTGCCGCCAGCATTCTTAACTTTGTTGTGCTGACCGCTTCGCTGTCAGCAATTAACAGTGACGTATTTGGCGTAGGTCGTATGCTTCACGGCATGGCAGAGCAGGGTAGCGCGCCGAAAATTTTCAGCAAAACCTCGCGTCGCGGTATTCCGTGGGTCACGGTGCTGGTGATGACTACCGCGCTATTGTTTGCGGTATATCTGAACTACATCATGCCGGAAAATGTCTTCCTGGTGATCGCTTCGCTGGCAACCTTCGCCACGGTGTGGGTATGGATTATGATCCTGCTGTCGCAAATTGCTTTCCGTCGCCGTTTGCCGCCAGAAGAAGTGAAGGCACTGAAATTTAAAGTACCAGGTGGGGTAGCAACGACCATCGGCGGTTTGATTTTCCTGCTCTTTATTATCGGATTGATTGGTTATCATCCGGACACACGTATCTCGCTGTACGTTGGTTTCGCGTGGATTGTTCTGCTGTTGATTGGTTGGATGTTTAAACGCCGCCACGATCGTCAGCTGGCTGAAAATCACTAATCACTGCGTTCTGTAAGCCGGATCAAGGCAAGCCCTGATCCGGCTATTCCGAAAGTTATCCGCCCCCGTCCTCCTCCCCCAAATATCCTTCAGATGATGAGTGATCCTGCATTAGGCTATGGCAAGGTGATCAGATTTTCATCACAGGGGAATTATGATGTTAAATGCATGGCACCTGCCGGTGCCCCCATTTGTTAAACAAAGCAAAGATCAACTACTCATTACACTGTGGCTGACAGGCGAAGACCCACCGCAGCGGATTATGCTACGTACAGAAAACGATAACGAAGAAACGTCAGTACCGATGCATAAGCAGCGCAGTCAGCCCCAGCCTGGTGTCACGGCATGGCGGGCGGCCATCGATATTTCCATTGGGCAACCCCGGCGGCGCTATAGCTTCAAATTATTGTGGCACGATCGCCAGCGTTGGTTTACACCGCAGGGCTTCAGCCGAATGCCGCCAGCACGACTGGAGCAGTTTGCCGTCGATGTCCCGGATATCGGCCCACAATGGGCTGCGGATCAGATTTTTTATCAGATCTTCCCTGATCGTTTCGCCCGTAGTCTTCCTCGCGAAGCTGAACAGGATCATGTTTATTACCATCACGCAGCCGGACAAGAGATCATATTGCGTGACTGGGATGAACCGGTCACGGCGCAGGCGGGTGGATCAACGTTCTATGGCGGCGATCTTGACGGTATCAGCGAAAAACTGCCGTATCTGAAAAAGCTCGGCGTGACGGCGCTGTATCTTAATCCGGTGTTTAAAGCCCCCAGCGTACACAAATACGATACCGAGGATTATCGCCATGTCGATCCGCAGTTTGGCGGCGATGGGGCGTTGCTGCGTTTACGACACAATACACAGCAGATGGGAATGCGGCTGGTGCTGGACGGTGTGTTTAACCACAGTGGCGATTCCCATGCCTGGTTTGACCGACATAATCGGGGGACAGGTGGCGCTTGTCACAACCCCGAATCGCCCTGGCGTGACTGGTACTCATTTAGCGATGATGGCACGGCGCTCGACTGGCTGGGCTATGCCAGCCTGCCGAAGCTGGATTATCAATCGGAAAGTCTGGTGAATGAAATTTATCGCGGGGAAGACAGCATTGTCCGCCATTGGCTGAAAGCACCATGGAATATGGACGGCTGGCGGCTGGATGTGGTGCATATGCTGGGAGAAGCGGGTGGGGCGCGCAATAATTTGCAGCACGTTGCTGGGATCACCGAAGCGGCGAAAGAAACTCAGCCGGAAGCGTATATTGTCGGAGAGCATTTTGGCGATGCACGGCAATGGTTACAGGCCGATGTGGAAGATGCCGCCATGAACTATCGCGGCTTCACATTCCCGTTGTGGGGATTTCTTGCCAACACTGATATCTCTTACGATCCTCAGCAGATTGACGCCCAAACCTGTATGGCCTGGATGGATAATTACCGCGCAGGGCTTTCTCATCAACAGCAATTGCGCATGTTTAATCAGCTCGACAGCCACGATACTGCGCGATTTAAAACACTTCTCGGTCGAGATGTCGCGCGTCTGCCGCTGGCGGTGGTCTGGCTTCTTACCTGGCCTGGCATACCGTGTATTTATTACGGTGATGAAGTGGGGGTGGATGGCAAAAACGATCCGTTTTGCCGTAAACCGTTCCCCTGGCAGGTGGATAAACAGGATACGGCATTATTCGCGCTGTACCAGCGAATGATTGCGCTACGTAAGAAAAGCCATGCGCTGCGTCGTGGTGGCTGCCAGGTGGTATATGCGGAAGATCACGTAGTGGTATTTGTCCGCGTGCTGAATCAGCAGCGTGTGCTGGTGGCTATCAACCGTGGCGAAGCCTGTGAAGTGGTGCTACCCGCGTCGCCGTTACTCAATGTCGCGCAATGGCAACGCAAGGAGGGGCATGGGCAACTGACGGACGGGATTCTGGCTTTGTCTGCCATTTCGGCTACGGTGTGGATGAACTAAAGCATCTGTTTTATTTGTTACGTCGTTAGTCATCAGCCCTGACACTACGCAGCGAAAAAGCTGCACAATGTCAGGGCTGAGTTTGTTAAATATTTGTCCCGATCGATATGAGCGATTTTTGGTATTCTTTGCCCATGAGGTTATGTACAACCTGCTCCAGGATAACCCTGTAGTGGAGCAAAGATATGACAATTTCAAATTCGAATTTATTGAAACCGTTTATTACTGGTACTGAGTTGCCACCTTTTAAAGAGGATGTCTTTTCTAAAACAGAAGAACAATTTAAAAAAAGCCCCCATGGCAAATTGCTTTTCATTTCCGGAAATGAAAACTTAGTAAACATTTCAGCGGAAAAAATCGATGAAATAAAAAATAGCAAAAGTTTCTTTTCAAACGTTGTAAATATAATAATTTTACTAATTAAGCATCCTGATAAAATTCTGGCCATTCTTCATGGTTGCCCTGCAGAGTCCATCGAAGTCATTAAGAATGCGAAACGAACGGGGCAATGGTCATATGAGATGACTGATAAGTACGGGCAGAGTATTGAAGTGTCCTATATTTTCACTGATACCATAGATGATAAATCTGATGGAAAATTATGCTTAAAAATCTGTAACTCCTGCAACCAAAATGATTCTAGTACACATCAATATAAAATAGATCATCAACAGTTGAAAAATCACATAAGGCAACTTGAGGAGTGGGCCCTTCTTGAAAAGTTTTATGATAACAACGCTTATTATTCTAAACGTACAAAACAATTAGAGAAGAAAATTGCCGATGCGGGGTTTATAACAGGGAAGCTTAATGCCGATAACTTTAATGTAAAAGAGTTTAAAGACGATATAGCCTCGATGCTTTGTGAACAGCCCCCCATGCGTACACACCAGATTTCTTCATCCGGATACTTATCTGCCGATAAAGTGCCCGATCTCTATAAGACAAATTTGAAAGACGCGCAGAGAGATCTGAAAACAACACCGGTTGACATCGATGGTGTTAGTCTAAAATCAAAAACTCGGGAAAAAATTGCGGAAGTAATTGAGAAAAAAACTGAGGAAGAAAATGCGAAACAAAATGCGAAGACCATTGAGGAGAAGAATATCGAAAAAAACAAGAAAGAAACAAATCCTGAGGATAATTTTGTCTTAAAATTCTCACAGGAAGAAATCAATGAGATGCTCCTGGATTACAGCGATGAAGAACAAAACAAATTAAGACCTTTTTTCACTAGTGATCACATGTATTGTTTGTTTGATGCTTTTAGTCAGGGGTTGCATAATGTTGCTCGTGATGGCAGTCCACGGTATGCAGGTTTACTACATCAAATAGCATCCAACTCTGAGATATTACAAGATTTTGATCAACAATTGTTCTGGCGCACGTTTACAGGAGGGGTCTTCCATCGACGTATCTCTGTGAACAGCGAGCCAGAAAAGACAGATGTATGGCGATTCAGTGCACAATTTGATTTTCCACATATAAATGAAAACGGAGATTTGTCCAGAACGGTACTCATGTTCGAGGGGGTTGCTGAAAGCAACTTTAAAGATATCGCCAATCATTCCAGCGAATGTTTTTCTTACAGCTGTTATGCCGCCCCGCTGGATGCGAATGCTAAAAAATAGTGACGCTGGAGCTTGAAGTTTCAGAGCGCCTTGCGTGACGCCTGCGCCATCATCCGCGGATAAAACTGCCAGAAGCGGGTTTCCAGAGCGTCGTAATGGGCGTCTAAATCGTACCAGGAGTCACGCAGGGCATCCAGACGTGGGCGACGGCTTGCCATGCCGTTTAACACGTTCTGGATGAAATCCATATCGCGATAGCGCACCAGCCATTGCTCAGACCATAAGTAGTTGTTCAGATTGATAAAGCGTGGCGGTGAGTCTGGAAGAATAGTCATCACTTGCTCACGGGCATAACAGGTAAATTCCTGTAGCGGAAAGTCCGGTGATAGCTGCGACCAGTGGCGGGAAAGAAAGTGATCCCACATGACATCCAGCGTAATAGGCGCAACGCGGCGGGTTTCACGACGAAACCACTCCCTTGCTTCGCGGACTTCCGGCAGATTATCGGTCAGTACGTCGATACGGCGATGCATATGAATGCCAGCCACGACGTCGGGAGGAAAATTTTCTTCAGGATTTCCGCGTACGAAATCAGCCAGTAAATTGCCGGAAAGCGAGCTTTCCGCGAGATGGGCTAGATGCAGGTGAGCTAAAAAATTCATCGATTATATTCTATCCAAAGGGGGGTAAAGGTTGCAGGGAGAGCGCCCCGGCACTAGACTACCCGCCTCTTATTTTAGTCTGAGTCAGTGTCATGCGCGTTACCGATTTCTCCTTTGAATTACCCGAATCCCTGATTGCCCACTATCCAATGCCTGAACGCAGTAGCTGTCGTTTACTGTCGCTGGACGGGCCGACGGGCGCGCTGACGCACGGTACTTTCACCGATTTACTCGATAAGCTCAACCCCGGCGATCTTCTGGTTTTTAATAATACCCGCGTGATCCCGGCGCGCCTGTTTGGGCGTAAAGCCAGCGGCGGCAAGATTGAAGTGCTGGTCGAGCGTATGCTCGACGACAAACGCATTCTTGCGCATATTCGCGCCTCGAAAGCGCCAAAACCGGGCGCAGAGCTGCTGCTGGGCGATGACGAAAGTATCAACGCAACAATGACCGCTCGCCACGGCGCACTGTTTGAAGTCGAATTTAATGATGATCGTTCTGTACTGGATATCCTCAACAGTATCGGCCACATGCCACTGCCGCCGTACATCGACCGTCCGGACGAAGATGCAGACCGCGAACTTTATCAAACAGTTTATAGTGAAAAACCGGGCGCGGTAGCGGCCCCGACTGCCGGGCTGCATTTTGACGAACCTTTGCTGGAAAAATTGCGCGCCAAAGGCGTGGAGATGGCGTTCGTAACTCTGCACGTTGGTGCGGGTACTTTCCAGCCGGTGCGCGTCGACACCATTGAAGATCACATCATGCACTCAGAATACGCTGAAGTGCCGCAGGATGTTGTAGACGCGGTACTGGCAGCAAAAGCGCGCGGCAATCGGGTGATTGCGGTTGGCACCACCTCGGTACGTTCGCTGGAAAGCGCGGCCCAGGCGGCGAAAAACGATCTCATTGAACCGTTCTTTGACGATACCCAAATCTTTATCTATCCGGGCTTCCAGTACAAAGTGGTCGATGCGCTGGTGACGAACTTCCACTTGCCAGAGTCGACACTGATTATGCTGGTTTCGGCCTTTGCCGGTTATCAACACACCATGAATGCCTATAAAGCGGCGGTAGAAGAGAAATATCGCTTTTTTAGTTACGGTGATGCGATGTTTATCACGTACAATCCGCAGGCAATTAATGAGCGCGTCGGGGAGTAATTCCGCGGCGCTGGTTTAAACGTTGGACTGTTTTTCTGACGTAGTGGAGAAAAAATGAAATTTGAACTGGACACCACCGACGGTCGCGCACGCCGTGGCCGCCTGGTCTTTGATCGTGGCGTAGTGGAAACGCCTTGTTTTATGCCTGTTGGCACCTACGGCACCGTAAAAGGGATGACGCCGGAAGAAGTTGAAGCCACTGGCGCACAAATTATTCTCGGTAACACCTTCCACCTGTGGCTGCGCCCGGGCCAGGAAATCATGAAACTGCATGGCGATCTGCACGATTTTATGCAGTGGAAAGGCCCGATTCTTACCGACTCCGGCGGCTTCCAGGTCTTCAGCCTTGGCGATATTCGTAAAATCACCGAACAGGGCGTTCACTTCCGTAACCCCATCAACGGCGATCCGATTTTCCTCGACCCGGAAAAGTCGATGGAGATTCAGTACGATCTTGGTTCGGATATCGTCATGATCTTTGATGAGTGTACGCCGTATCCTGCTGACTGGGATTACGCAAAACGCTCCATGGAGATGTCTCTGCGTTGGGCGAAGCGTAGCCGTGAGCGTTTTGACAGTCTCGGAAACAAAAATGCGCTGTTTGGTATCATTCAGGGCAGCGTTTACGAAGATTTACGTGATATTTCTGTTAAAGGTCTGGTAGATATCGGTTTTGATGGCTACGCTGTCGGCGGTCTGGCTGTGGGTGAGCCGAAAGCAGATATGCACCGCATTCTGGAGCATGTGTGTCCGCAAATTCCGGCAGACAAACCGCGTTACCTGATGGGCGTTGGTAAACCGGAAGATCTGGTTGAAGGCGTACGTCGCGGTATCGATATGTTTGACTGCGTAATGCCAACCCGCAACGCCCGAAATGGTCATCTGTTCGTGACCGATGGCGTGGTGAAAATCCGCAATGCGAAGTATAAGAGCGATACTGGCCCACTCGATCCTGAGTGTGATTGCTACACCTGTCGCAATTATTCACGCGCTTACTTGCATCATCTCGACCGTTGCAACGAAATATTAGGCGCGCGACTCAATACCATTCATAACCTTCGTTACTACCAGCGTTTGATGGCGGGTTTACGCAAGGCTATTGAAGAGGGTAAATTAGAGAGCTTCGTAACTGATTTTTACCAGCGTCAGGGGCGAGAAGTACCACCTTTGAACGTTGATTAATATTAATAATGAGGGAAATTTAATGAGCTTTTTTATTTCTGATGCGGTAGCGGCAACGGGTGCACCGGCGCAAGGTAGCCCGATGTCTTTGATTTTGATGCTGGTGGTATTCGGTCTGATTTTCTATTTCATGATCCTGCGTCCACAGCAGAAGCGCACCAAAGAACACAAAAAGCTGATGGACTCCATTGCCAAAGGTGATGAAGTTCTGACGAACGGTGGCCTGGTCGGTCGCGTAACCAAAGTAGCGGAAAACGGCTACATTGCTATCGCGCTGAATGACACCACTGAAGTAGTTATTAAACGTGACTTCGTAGCTGCCGTCCTGCCGAAAGGCACCATGAAGGCGCTGTAATTAAAATTTTTCCCTAAGGGAATTGCCGTGTTAAACCGTTATCCTTTGTGGAAGTACGTCATGCTGATCGTGGTGATTGTCATCGGTCTGCTGTATGCGCTTCCCAACCTGTTTGGTGAGGATCCGGCTGTTCAGATCACTGGTGCGCGCGGAGTCGCCGCCAGTGAGCAAACGCTGATCCAGGTCCAGAAAACGTTACAAGAAGAAAAAATAACTGCTAAGTCTGTGGCACTGGAAGAGGGCGCTATTCTTGCGCGCTTCGACTCCACTGACACCCAGCTACGCGCTCGTGAAGCATTAATGGGCGTTATGGGTGACAAATACGTCGTGGCGCTTAACCTTGCCCCGGCAACGCCGCGCTGGCTGGCAGCTATTCACGCTGAGCCGATGAAGCTCGGCCTTGACCTGCGTGGCGGCGTTCACTTCCTGATGGAAGTGGATATGGACACCGCGCTTGGCAAACTCCAGGAACAAAACATCGATAGCCTGCGCAGCGACCTGCGCGAAAAGGGCATCCCGTATACCACCGTTCGTAAAGAAAACAACTACGGCCTGAGCATCACTTTCCGCGATGCTAAAGCTCGTGATGAAGCCATTGCGTATCTGAGCAAGCGTCATCCGGACCTGGTGATTAGCAGCCAGGGCAGCAATCAGCTGCGTGCGGTAATGAGCGATGCGCGTCTGAGTGAAGCGCGTGAATACGCGGTGCAACAGAACATCAACATCCTGCGTAACCGTGTAAACCAGCTTGGTGTGGCGGAGCCTGTAGTACAACGTCAGGGCGCAGACCGCATTGTCGTTGAGCTGCCAGGTATTCAGGATACCGCGCGTGCGAAAGAGATTCTTGGCGCTACTGCGACGCTGGAATTCCGTCTGGTAAACACCAACGTTGATCAGGCCGCAGCGGCATCCGGCCGCGTACCGGGCGACTCTGAAGTGAAACAGACCCGCGAAGGTCAGCCGGTTGTGCTGTACAAACGCGTAATTCTGACCGGTGACCATATCACCGACTCCACTTCCAGCCAGGACGAATACAACCAGCCGCAGGTTAACATCTCGCTCGATAGCGCTGGTGGCAACATCATGTCTAACTTCACCAAGGACAACATCGGCAAACCGATGGCGACCCTGTTTGTGGAGTACAAAGACAGCGGCAAGAAAGATGCTAACGGTCGTGCTGTTCTGGTGAAACAGGAAGAGGTGATTAACATCGCCAACATCCAGTCTCGTCTGGGTAACAGCTTCCGTATCACCGGCATCAACAACCCGAACGAAGCCCGTCAGCTTTCACTTTTGCTGCGTGCCGGTGCGTTGATCGCGCCAATTCAGATTGTGGAAGAACGTACCATTGGCCCGACTCTGGGTATGCAGAACATTGAACAGGGGCTGGAGGCTTGCCTTGCCGGTCTGCTGGTTTCTATTCTGTTCATGATCATCTTCTATAAGAAGTTTGGTCTGATTGCGACCAGTGCTTTGATTGCCAACTTGATCTTGATCGTCGGCATTATGTCGCTGTTGCCAGGCGCAACGCTGAGTATGCCGGGTATCGCGGGTATCGTCTTAACCCTTGCGGTGGCGGTCGATGCGAACGTACTGATCAACGAACGTATTAAAGAAGAGTTAAGCAACGGGCGTACTGTTCAGCAGGCAATTGATGAAGGTTATCGTGGCGCATTCAGTTCCATCTTCGATGCGAACATCACCACGCTGATTAAAGTCATCATCCTGTACGCAGTGGGTACCGGGGCAATTAAAGGGTTCGCGATTACTACCGGTATCGGTGTGGCGACGTCGATGTTTACCGCGATTGTCGGTACGCGTGCCATCGTAAACCTGCTATATGGCGGCAAGCGCGTCAAGAAGCTGTCAATCTGAGGAGTGCGATGTGGCACAGGAATATACTGTTGAACAACTAAACCACGGCCGTAAAGTCTATGACTTTATGCGCTGGGACTACTGGGCTTTCGGCATCTCTGGTCTGCTGTTAATCGCCGCTATCGTTATTATGGGCGTGCGCGGCTTTAACTGGGGGCTGGATTTCACCGGTGGTACGGTTATCGAAATTACGCTCGAAAAACCGGCTGAAATCGATGTGATGCGTGATGCATTGCAGAAAGCGGGCTTTGAAGAGCCGATGCTGCAAAACTTTGGTAGCAGCCACGACATCATGGTCCGTATGCCGCCTGCTGAAGGCGAAACCGGCGGTCAAGTGCTGGGCAGCCAGGTTCTGAAGGTGATTAACGAATCCACCAATCAGAATGCGGCAGTGAAGCGTATTGAGTTCGTCGGTCCGAGCGTGGGGGCAGACCTTGCGCAAACCGGTGCGATGGCGCTGATGGCAGCGCTGCTGTCTATCCTCGTGTACGTTGGTTTCCGCTTTGAGTGGCGACTGGCGGCAGGGGTTGTTATTGCGCTGGCGCACGACGTTATCATTACGCTGGGTATTTTGTCGTTATTCCATATCGAGATTGACCTGACCATTGTGGCATCGTTGATGTCGGTTATCGGTTACTCGCTTAACGACAGTATCGTGGTATCGGACCGTATTCGTGAAAACTTCCGCAAGATCCGTCGCGGTACGCCTTACGAAATCTTTAACGTGTCCTTGACCCAGACGCTGCACCGTACCTTGATCACATCCGGTACTACCTTGATGGTTATCCTGATGCTGTACCTCTTCGGTGGTCCGGTACTGGAAGGCTTCTCGCTGACCATGCTTATCGGTGTTTCCATCGGTACTGCATCTTCCATCTACGTAGCATCGGCGCTGGCTCTGAAACTGGGTATGAAGCGCGAACACATGCTGCAGCAGAAAGTGGAAAAAGAAGGGGCGGATCAGCCGTCAATTCTGCCTTAATCAAGTTTCAGCTGATGTTGAAAATCCCGGTCAGAAGATCGGGATTTTTTTTGATGTAAGGTGATTGCGAAAACCCTCGCATCTTGGGAAACTGCGCCTAACCCTACATTTCATCCAGGTAACTTCTCATGGCTATCATCCCAAAAAATTATGCGCGGTTAGAAAGCGGCTATCGCGAAAAAGCATTAAAAATCTATCCGTGGGTGTGTGGACGCTGCTCCCGCGAGTTTGTCTACTCCAATCTGCGTGAACTTACCGTTCACCATATCGATCACGACCATACTAATAACCCGGAAGATGGCAGTAACTGGGAATTGTTGTGTCTCTATTGCCACGATCATGAGCATTCGAAATATACCGAAGCGGATCAGTATGGTACGACCGTTATCGCAGGGGAAGATGCGCAGAAAGATGTCGGTGAAGCGAAGTACAACCCATTCGCTGATTTAAAAGCGATGATGAATAAGAAGAAGTGATAAAAAAATGACGGATACAAAATCCGTTATTTGAGCTTTATGACAAACGCAAAATTGCCTGATGCGCTACGCTTATCAGGCCTTGTATTATCCCTCCTGTGCAGAGAAAATCGGCCAGTTTTCTCTGCCTGCAGTCCGCATGCCGTATCGGGCCTTAGGTTTTCAACCTGTTGCGTAGATTTATGCAGCGGACTGCCTTTCTCCCAAAGTGATAAACCGGACAGTATCATGGACCGGTTTTCCCGGTAATCCGTATTTGCAAGGTTGGTTTCACGATGGAACATGAACTTCATTATATCGGTATCGACACCGCTAAAGAGAAACTGGATGTCGATGTGTTGCGTCCTGATGGTCGTCATCGCACCAAAAAATTCGCTAACACCACTAAAGGGCACGATGAGCTGGTGAGATGGCTGAAGGGTCACAAGATTGACCATGCGCATATCTGCATCGAAGCGACCGGCACCTATATGGAACCTGTCGCAGAGTGCCTTTACGATGCAGGTTACATAGTGTCAGTCATTAATCCTGCGTTGGGTAAAGCTTTCGCTCAGAGTGAAGGACTGCGTAACAAGACTGATACCGTGGATGCGCGCATGCTGGCAGAGTTCTGTCGTCAGAAGCGCCCTGCAGCCTGGGAAGCGCCTCACCCGCTTGAACGCGCGTTGCGTGCCCTGGTAGTACGCCACCAGGCGCTGACAGATATGCACACGCAGGAACTGAACCGCACTGAAACGGCGCGGGAAGTCCAGAGACCGAGCATTGATGCTCACCTTCTGTGGCTTGAAGCAGAGCTGAAGCGTCTTGAGAAGCAGATAAAAGACCTGACAGACGATGATCCGGATATGAAACACCGCAGGAAACTGCTGGAAAGTATCCCGGGTATCGGAGAGAAAACATCTGCGGTATTACTGGCTTATATAGGTCTGAAGGACCGCTTCGCCCATGCCAGACAGTTCGCCGCTTTTGCGGGTCTGACACCACGGCGTTATGAATCAGGCAGTAGTGTGAGAGGGGCAAGCCGGTTGAGTAAAGCCGGACATGTGTCGCTTCGCAGGGCGTTGTATATGCCTGCAATGGTAGCCACCAGTAAGACTGAGTGGGGACGGATGTTCCGTGACCGTCTGACGGCTAATGGCAAGAAAGGAAAGGTGATTCTTGGCGCGATGATGCGCAAGCTGGCACAGGTGGCGTATGGAGTGCTGAAGTCAGGCGTGCCGTTCGATGCGTCACGGCATAATCCGGTAGCTGCGTAAAAATCGCGGAAGGGATGAAAAAAACAGCGCCTGACGGCGCTGTGTCTGGCATGCCTGCAATCTGGGAAACCAGGGTAGAAAAAAACTTGCAGGCCATAACAGTATCTACGTAATCTCAGCAATGTATTGAATTTACGTGCTTTTGTAGGCCGGGTAAGGCGTTTACGCCGCATCCGGCATGAACAAAGCGCACGTTGTTAACAATCTGAAATGCCGGATACAAGATCCGGCATTTCATTCATCAGAAGTTGTAACCTACTACCAGGTAACCACCCCAGCCGGTAGAGCGAACGTTGAAGTTGCCGTTGCCGAAGTTCAGTTCTGCATCGTCGTTCCACTGACCACCGTCGTGCCAGTAACGAGCTACGACAGAGTAGTGCCAGTGATCGTAGTTCAGAGCCAGAATATGGCTGGAAGCGATGGAGTTATTGGTACGGGTCTTAATACCGTTGATTGCATTACCGCTGTCATCCCCTAAATCGGAACCCCAGTCGAAGTTGGTGAAGCCGATGTAGCTCAGCTGACCGCCCCACAGATCGGTAATCGGCACAAAGTATTTAATTTTGAAACGGTAACCGTCCCACTCGTTTTCATTCGCTGCTCCATAGTTCTGCCACTGGTATTTCGCATAGACGTTCATGGACAGGCTCATCGGCAGACCAGTATCGATGTCGGTACCCAGACCCATGTACCAGGTGCTCTGGCGACCATCTTTATTACGACCCATGTCGTAAATGTAGTTGTTCGCGAAGTACCACTCTTTGAACGGACCAAAGCTAAGGTCAGTATTGGTCAGCTTGTCGATGGAGAAACGTGGTTCGATTTCCATAAACAGCGGGGAACCGTGGTTCCAGATACCTTTTGCATCGGAGTTACCGCCGAAGAATACCGGCGCATCCGCATACCCATAGAAGTCGAACCAGTCTTTTTTAGCGAATGCTTCGTACTCAAGGTAGGTATCGTTGCGGATCTGCGGTCCGAAACGGGTGTGATAGCTTCCGACAACGTTAACGCTCTGGTGCCACCAGTCGGAAAGATACTGCGGTTTGTCGTTTTCAGCTGCGTTGACAGTAAAAGACGAAGAGAGCGCCAGTACCGCACCGGCTGCCAGTAATGTTTTTTTCATATGTATGCCACTGTTTGAAAATCCCTTGCGGGAGTGAAAAAGGCGCAAATTGCGTTTCTAAATATTTCGTATACAGAGGAGCCTATTATAAAAATCATTGCTCACAAAAATATGTTTCGTTTCACAGTTCTATCATTTACGTAATCGATTGCGTTCACGTTTACACACATTCGGGCGGGGATTGTACTGACTTTCACCCTTGTTGCAAACTTTTACTATCAATCTGGGTGATGTAAGCAGAGTAACAAAATGACGGGGAAAGATGTTGCGGGACGCACAAAACGCCCCGCGATACGTTTACTGCATAACAGGTTGAATGTCGTGGATACGTACAAAGCCTAACTGATCCACAGAAATACCCTTTAACTGTAACGGAATATCAACATCGCTGGGGGCGAGGACGCTGGCAGGGGCGTTAATCAATTGATTCTGCACATTGATTTCCTGAAAGTTGTCTATTGTTCCCTGAATTTGCCCATATTCAACAGTTCCGCTGAATGCGGGCAAGGGATCATTCGACTCGCCCTGAATACGTAGCGTCAGGGTGGTGCCATCTGTATCAGGCGTAATATTCACCAGCGACATACGTAAAGTACCGATCTGGCTTTCCAGTCTTGCTGGTGTTTTCGCTCCAGGCAGAAGGTAAACCCCACTGCTGGATTTTGCATTCAGCCTGTTTTGCTGAGTGATTTTGACCGTTTCTTTATTGAGTTGCGTCATCTCCTGGTTCAGTGTGCTGACGCTGTGTTTCATCTGCCGCACTTCGCTTTGCTGCACACAGGCGCTAAGGCTGAACAGGCTTCCCAGCAGGAGCAGTCGAAAAACGTTTGTATTCATAGGTCGTCCCTTTCTCGTCGCAATTTGCCTAATGGTAGAGGGTAAAAGCAGCGAAAGCATCGATCCTTTATCTCAAAAGCGTTGCGCCTTTGTTGTATCGTCAGTTCAGGGTAAAATAGATTTCTGTTAACCACCTGGTCAGGACGCCGTATGCATTGCCCATTCTGTTTCGCCGTGGACACTAAGGTAATTGACTCTCGTCTCGTAGGCGAGGGCTCATCCGTACGCCGCCGTCGGCAGTGTCTGGTGTGTAATGAACGTTTCACCACCTTTGAAGTGGCGGAGCTGGTTATGCCACGTGTTGTAAAAAGCAATGACGTGCGTGAACCGTTTAATGAAGAGAAATTACGTAGCGGAATGCTGCGGGCGCTGGAAAAACGTCCGGTGAGTTCCGATGACGTCGAAATGGCAATCAATCATATTAAATCGCAGCTGCGCGCCACCGGTGAGCGTGAAGTGCCGAGCAAGATGATTGGCAATCTGGTGATGGAGCAATTGAAAAAGCTCGATAAAGTCGCCTATATCCGTTTTGCCTCTGTCTATCGCAGTTTCGAAGATATCAAAGAATTTGGCGAAGAGATCGCGCGCCTGGAGGACTAAGCCGTGCAGGACGAGTATTACATGGCGCGGGCGCTAAAGCTGGCGCAACGAGGACGTTTTACCACTCATCCCAACCCGAATGTCGGGTGCGTCATTGTAAAAGATGGCGAAATCGTCGGTGAAGGTTACCATCAGCGAGCGGGTGAACCGCATGCCGAGGTACACGCGTTGCGCATGGCTGGCGAAAAAGCCAAAGGTGCCACGGCGTATGTCACACTCGAACCTTGTAGTCATCATGGTCGTACGCCGCCATGTTGCGATGCGTTGATTGCTGCGGGGGTCACGCGCGTGGTTGCCGCGATGCAGGATCCTAACCCGCAGGTCGCTGGGCGTGGACTTTATCGTTTGCAACAGGCTGGCATTGACGTCAGCCACGGCCTGATGATGAGTGAAGCCGAGCAATTGAATAAAGGCTTTCTCAAGCGCATGCGCACCGGCTTTCCTTATATCCAGTTAAAACTTGGCGCGTCGCTAGATGGCCGCACAGCGATGGCGAGCGGTGAGAGCCAGTGGATCACGTCTCCTCAGGCGCGACGCGATGTACAACGTCTGCGTGCGCAAAGTCATGCCATTTTAACCAGCAGCGCAACAGTCATGGCGGACGATCCAGCCTTAACGGTGCGTTGGTCTGAACTGGATGAACAAACTCAGGCGCTCTATCCGCAACAAAATCTCCGCCAGCCAGTACGTATTGTGATTGATAACCAAAATCGCGTGACGCCGGAACACCGTATTGTGCAGCAGTCTGGCGAAACCTGGTTCGCGCGTACGCAGGAAGATTCTCGCGAGTGGCCGGAAACGGTGCGAACCTTGCTGATTCCAGAGCATAAAGGTCATCTGGATCTGGTTGTATTGATGATGCAACTGGGTAAACAGCAGATTAATAGCATCTGGGTGGAAGCTGGGCCAACGCTCGCTGGCGCATTGCTACAGGCGGGCTTAGTCGATGAGCTGATTGTCTATATCGCACCTAAACTATTAGGCAGTGACGCCCGCGGATTATGTACGTTGCCGGGGCTTGAGAAATTAGCCGACGTCCCCCAATTTAAATTCAAAGAGATACGTCATGTAGGCCCGGATGTTTGCCTGCATTTAGTGGGTGCATGATCTCCCGGCTCGAAAGGGAAGCAGCGCACGAAATATTATGCTAAAATCCGCCCCCCTGCGGGGCCATACTCGAACCCGAAGGAAGAAAATGAACATTATTGAAGCTAACGTTGCTACCCCGGACGCTCGCGTCGCCATCACCATTGCGCGTTTCAACAACTTTATCAATGACAGCCTGCTGGAAGGTGCAATTGACGCACTGAAACGTATCGGTCAGGTAAAAGATGAAAACATTACCGTTGTTTGGGTGCCTGGTGCCTATGAGCTGCCGCTGGCGGCGGGTGCACTGGCTAAAACCGGTAAATATGACGCGGTGATTGCGCTGGGTACGGTTATTCGTGGTGGCACTGCCCACTTTGAATATGTCGCTGGTGGTGCAAGCAACGGCCTGGCGCATGTTGCCCAGGACAGCGAAATTCCGGTTGCTTTTGGTGTTCTGACCACTGAAAGCATTGAACAAGCGATCGAACGTGCTGGCACTAAAGCTGGCAACAAAGGTGCAGAAGCTGCACTGACCGCGCTTGAAATGATTAATGTATTGAAAGCCATCAAGGCCTGAAATTAGTAAGGGGAAATCCGTGAAACCTGCTGCTCGTCGCCGCGCTCGTGAGTGTGCCGTCCAGGCGCTCTACTCCTGGCAGTTGTCCCAGAACGACATCGCTGATGTTGAATACCAGTTCCTGGCTGAACAGGATGTAAAAGACGTTGACGTCCTGTACTTCCGAGAGCTGCTGGCCGGGGTGGCGACTAACACCGCATACCTCGACGGACTGATGAAGCCGTACCTGTCCCGTCTGCTGGAAGAACTGGGCCAGGTAGAAAAAGCAGTACTGCGCATTGCGCTGTACGAGCTGTCTAAACGTAGCGATGTGCCATACAAAGTGGCCATTAACGAAGCGATCGAACTGGCGAAATCGTTCGGCGCAGAAGACAGCCATAAGTTCGTCAACGGCGTACTCGATAAAGCAGCACCTGTGATTCGCCCTAACAAAAAGTGATATCCAGGCCGGTAGATTCACGGAAGACCGTTCCGCGATCGCCGGCCTTTTCTTTTTTACCTGCTGAGGCATAACGTATGGCATGTGGCGAGTTCTCCCTGATTGCCCGTTATTTTGACCGTGTAAGAAGTTCTCGTCTTGATGTCGAACTGGGCATTGGCGACGATTGCGCACTTCTCAATATCCCCGAGAAACAGACCCTGGCGATCAGCACTGATACGCTGGTGGCGGGCAACCATTTCCTCCCTGATATCGATCCTGCGGATCTGGCATATAAAGCTCTGGCAGTGAATTTAAGCGATCTGGCCGCGATGGGCGCCGATCCGGCCTGGCTGACGCTGGCATTAACCTTACCGGACGTCGACGAAGCGTGGCTTGAGTCCTTCAGCGACAGTTTGTTTGATCTACTTAATTATTACGATATGCAACTCATTGGCGGCGATACCACACGTGGACCGCTATCGATGACGTTGGGTATCCACGGTTTTGTCCCGATGGGGCGAGCCTTAACGCGTTCTGGTGCGAAACCGGGGGACTGGATTTATGTGACCGGGACACCGGGCGATAGCGCCGCCGGGCTGGCGATTTTGCAAAATCGTTTGCAGGTTGCCGATGCTAAAGATGCGGACTACTTAATCAAACGTCATCTCCGTCCGTCGCCGCGTATTTTACAGGGGCAGGCGCTGCGCGATCTGGCAAATTCAGCCATCGATCTCTCAGACGGTCTGATTTCCGATCTCGGGCATATCGTGAAAGCCAGCGACTGCGGCGCACGTATTGACCTGGCATTGCTGCCGTTTTCTGATGCGCTTTCTCGCCATGTTGAACCGGAACAGGCGCTGCGCTGGGCGCTCTCTGGCGGTGAAGATTACGAGTTGTGTTTCACGGTGCCGGAGCTTAACCGTGGCGCGCTGGATGTGGCTCTCGGACACCTGGGCGTACCGTTTACCTGTATCGGGCAAATGACCGCCGATATCGAAGGGCTTTGTTTTATTCGTGATGGCGAACCTGTCACGTTAGACTGGAAAGGATATGACCATTTTGCCACGCCATAAAGATGTCGCGAAAAGTCGCCTGAAGATGAGTAATCCGTGGCATCTGCTTGCTGTCGGATTCGGAAGTGGATTAAGCCCAATCGTTCCTGGCACGATGGGATCGCTGGCGGCGATTCCGTTCTGGTATCTGATGACCTTTTTGCCCTGGCAGCTCTATTCGCTGGTAGTCATGCTGGGGATCTGTATCGGCGTCTATCTTTGTCATCAAACGGCGAAAGATATGGGCGTGCACGATCACGGCAGCATTGTCTGGGACGAATTTATTGGTATGTGGATCACGCTCATGGCGCTGCCGACCAATGACTGGCAGTGGGTCGCCGCCGGGTTTGTGATTTTCCGTATTCTGGATATGTGGAAACCGTGGCCGATCCGCTGGTTTGATCGCAATGTGCATGGCGGCATGGGGATCATGATAGATGATATTGTCGCCGGGGTGATCTCCGCTGGCGTCCTGTACTTTATCGGTCATCATTGGCCGCTGGGTATTCTTTGATGCCATTGACCGGGTGGTGTAGTCGATTCCAGACCACCCGGTTTGATTTATAAATGAACAGAGCCCCAATTTTGGGGCACTCTGTTAAAGTAAAATCCGACATCACCGAATATATTATGCGGCGATATTTCAAGGTGTAACTTTGTCACTCATAATTCAATGACACTGAAATATCGTCAGTCGACGAACTCATAATAATTGCTCATATTCTCTGACTGATGCCGAAAAGTATCATCAAAATTATGCTTAATTGTTTCATTAATAGTGTTGAATAATTTGTTAGAAAGATCATCTATTTTGTCTTGAATCTTTGATTTGATTTCATCTTGAATTTCACGGGTAACCAAAAGTTGATTTAATTGATCATCCATTTTGTATTTTGCAATTAATTGTGCAGTTAAAGGTATTTTCTTTAAATAATCATTTTTTGTTATTTTATACTGGTCGGTGAAATCTTGTTTGGCTTGTGCTTCTATATATTTAAAAATTTCATTATACTTTTTCCTGCTTATTTTTCCTTCACGATTCATTGCGCGATTGAATATGTTTTTTAAATGCTGATTGTAGAAAATAAAATTATCGATATCTTGTGTTATTTTAGTGGTTGTTAATTTTTCATCAAATTTTAATGACTCAGGGTTTTTATCTGATTCAATATAGTCAAGAATAATTTTTGCTAATGGGCTAATGTCTTTTTCTTCTGTTGATTCTGCTTCTTTTTTTAATATTGGGTTAAAAAGGTCGGTACGGTAAAGTTTCGTGCCTTTCATCCTGACGATGTCAGGAAGAATAGTGTTTGAAAGATTAGCCTCGCTAAAGTCCACCTTTTGGCAATCACTTTCTGATAAATCTGCCCAATTGAAAGTGGTTTTAACACAGGAGCAGTTAGTTAGAATCATCCCTTTCGTTTCATTCCCATGTGTTTTTTGATAAGTTATCCTTTGTATTATTTGATCTCCTTCTGGATATTGCATCTCAGGTTCTTTACCATATATCACCGCATTATCAAAAATTGCGCCAGTGCAATTCATATTTGTTAGATCGCATTTCATAAATCTACAACTGTTAAAATTAGCTTTTGTACAATTCGCCTTTGTAAAATTGACGTCATCAAAATAAGTATGTTCGAAGTTGACATTGGAGAAGATACAGTTTTCCATATTCATATTGGAAATATTACTGTGTCCTAAATATAGGCCGCTGAAATCGACAACTCCATTATTATCCTTATCTAATTTGATAGAATATATATTTACTACCTCGTTCATAACAGAGATAGTTCCAGTGACTACCAAACTATTTTGGTTATCAGAAAATATAATCTCATGCTTGAACGTAGTGTTGTATGGCTCTGGAAATGTAGAGGCTATTTTCTTCCAGAAACAACAAAGCGTGGTCTGCTTCTGTTTGGGCGAGAGGAGATTAAAATCCAGATTTAAATATGAGTCTAAATCTGAGTTTGCATCTATATTAAAGTTGGGATCCGGTTCTATACGTTCATTTCCAATACTTAATGTATTCATGTATTTATTAATTGATTTAAATGCCTTTTGTTTATCAGTGTATAGAAAAAAATCACAAATTATGTCCCATAGTTTTTCAATAAAATTTTTATTGTAATCTCTTTTCGTTGATTTTATTAAATCTTCAACCGGTACATCAGAAAACCGGATAGGTTGGCTGGAAATGGTTTTCATCATGATTGTAATCCTCTTACATTGACTAAATAAGACAGTTTTAGGGGATATTACCTGGAGAAACTATCAAAAATCGCTCAAAGGGATGAAGATGATGAATAGCTGCAAACTCATTCACCAAGAATTTCTCTTGCAGAGGTGGATTATGGTTACAGAAGATGATGGGAGGTACGTTGTCCCCATCATCGCAGACGATGGGGAATTCAGCAGATAAAATGGGTGAAAAGCGAAATTTACTTAAATCCTACGACCGGATGCGGTTTATACGGCGTTTCCAGTTCAGCAATCTGTTCCGGCTTCAAGGTGATATCCACCGCGTTCAGCAATTCATCAAGTTGTTCTTCCCGCGAAGTACCAATAATCGGCGCGGCAATGCCAGGTTTGCTCAACAACCATGCCAGCGCGACTTGTGCTCGCGTTGCCCCCAGTTCTTCACTGACGCCAGTTAACCGTTCTGCTATCTGCGCGTCATTTTCGTCGCTTTCATTGTAGAGATTTTTTCCTACTTCATCGGAAACCAGTCGTGCGGTGGTTTCTCCCCAGGGACGCGTCAGACGTCCCCGCGCCAGCGGACTCCACGGAATCACCGCTACGCCTTCCTGATAACACAGCGGCAGCATTTCACGCTCTTCTTCGCGATAAATCAGATTGTAGTGATCCTGCATACTGACAAACTGCGCCCAGCCGTGCTGTTTTTGCAGTTCCAGCGCCTGAGCAAACTGCGAGGCGTGCATGGATGACGCGCCGATATAACGCGCTTTCCCGGCTTTTACCACATCGTTCAGGGCTTCCAGCGTCTCTTCGATCGGCGTGTTGTAATCCCAGCGATGAATTTGCAGGATATCGACATAATCCATGCCGAGACGTCGCAAGCTGTCGTCAATAGAGCGCAAAATTTGCGCACGGGATAATCCTTCCGGCAAATCACCAACGCGATGGAACACTTTAGTTGCAACGACCACGTCTTCACGACGGGCAAAGTCCCGCAGTGCACGACCGACGATCTCTTCGCTGCTGCCGTCAGAATAACTATTGGCGGTATCAAAGAAATTTATGCCGCCTTCCAGCGCGCGTTTAATGATGGGACGGCTGCTCTCTTCGGGCAGTGTCCATGCGTGATTACCGCGATCCGGCTCACCAAAGGTCATACAGCCGAGGCAAAGTCGGGAAATGCGAAGGTCGGTTTTTCCTAAGGGGTTGTATTGCATGCTGCCACTCCTGCCATACTCGTCATACTTCAAGTTGCATGTGCTGCGGCTGCATTCGTTCACCCCAGTCACTTACTTATGTAAGCTCCTGGGGCTTCACTCGTTTGCCGCCTTCCTGCAACTCGAATTATTTAGAGTCTATGAATAATTTCTTAAGCATAGCAGGAGTGGAGTAGGGATTATGCCAGCCAGGCTTTGATTTTGGCTTCCATACCGGCGGCATCGAGGCCGAGTTCGGCGCGCATTTCTTCCTGCGTTCCTTGTGGAATAAAGAAGTCCGGCAGGCCAATATTCAGCACGGGTACTGGTTTACGATGGCCCATCAGCACTTCGTTCACGCCGCTGCCTGCGCCGCCCATAATAGCGTTTTCTTCAATGGTGATCAGCGCCTCGTGGCTGGCGGCCATTTCCAGAATTAACGCTTCATCAAGCGGCTTCACAAAACGCATATCGACCAGCGTAGCGTTCAGCGACTCAGCGACTTTCGCTGCTTCCGGCATCAGCGTACCAAAGTTGAGGATCGCCAGTTTCTCGCCACGACGCTTCACAATGCCTTTGCCAATCGGGAGCTTTTCCAGCGGCGTCAGTTTTACGCCTACCGCGTTGCCGCGAGGGTAGCGCACCGCTGATGGGCCATCGTTATAGTGATAGCCGGTATAGAGCATCTGGCGACATTCGTTTTCATCGCTCGGGGTCATAATGACCATTTCCGGAATGCAGCGTAGGTAAGAGAGATCAAAAGCGCCCTGATGGGTTTGACCGTCAGCACCGACAATACCCGCACGGTCAATGGCGAACAGAACCGGGAGCTTTTGAATCGCCACGTCATGCAGCACCTGATCATAGGCGCGTTGCAGGAAAGTGGAGTAGATCGCGACAATGGGTTTGTAGCCACCAATCGCCAGACCCGCAGCAAAGGTCACTGCGTGTTGCTCGGCGATTGCCACGTCGAAGTAGCGATCCGGGAATTTACGTGAAAACTCGACCATGCCGGAGCCTTCACGCATCGCCGGGGTAATCGCCATCAGCTTGTTGTCTTTTGCTGCGGTTTCGCACAACCAGTCGCCAAAGATTTTTGAATAGCTCGGCAGGCCGCCGCTGCTTTTCGGCAGGCAACCGCTGGAGGGGTCAAATTTAGGCACGGCGTGGAAGGTGATTGGATCTTTTTCTGCCGGTTCGTAACCACGACCTTTTTTGGTCATGATATGCAGGAACTGCGGGCCTTTCAGGTCGCGCATGTTCTTAAGCGTGGTGATAAGCCCCAGCACATCGTGACCGTCAACCGGGCCGATATAGTTAAAGCCCAGCTCTTCAAACAGCGTGCCTGGTACTACCATGCCTTTAATATGTTCTTCAGTACGTTTGAGCAGCTCTTTAATGGGCGGAACGCCGGAGAATACTTTTTTCCCGCCCTCGCGCAGTGAAGAGTAAAGCTTGCCGGAAAGCAGCTGCGCCAGATGGTTGTTGAGCGCGCCAACATTTTCGGAAATCGACATTTCATTATCGTTGAGAACCACCAGCATATCGGGACGGATATCGCCCGCGTGGTTCATCGCTTCAAACGCCATGCCTGCGGTAATCGCGCCATCGCCAATGACACAGACGGTGCGGCGATTTTTGCCTTCTTTCTCGGCAGCAACCGCAATACCAATTCCGGCACTGATAGAGGTTGATGAATGCCCGACGCTTAACACGTCATATTCACTTTCGCCGCGCCACGGGAACGGGTGCAGGCCGCCTTTTTGACGGATGGTGCCTATTTTGTCGCGGCGTCCGGTCAAAATTTTATGCGGATAAGCCTGATGCCCCACATCCCAAATCAGTTGGTCAAACGGGGTGTTATAGACGTAGTGCAGCGCTACGGTCAGCTCGACCGTGCCCAGCCCGGAGGCGAAGTGCCCGCTGGAACGGCTCACGCTGTCGAGTAAATAGCGGCGCAGTTCGTCGCAGAGTTTCGGTAAACTCTCTTTTGGCAACAGTCGTAACTCCTGGGTGGAGTCGACCAGTGCCAGGGTCGGGTATTTGGCAATATCAAAACTCATCAGGGGCCTATTAATACTTATTGTTTATTTATTACGCTGGATGATGTAGTCCGCTAGCGCTTCCAGTGCCGAGGTATCGAGTGACTGTTCAGCCAGTTGTTTTAGCGACTGGCGGGCATCGTCGATCAGATCCTGGGCTTTCTTCCGGGCTTGCTCAAGACCCAGAAGTGCAGGGTAGGTACTTTTACCAAGTTGCTGGTCGGCACCCTGGCGTTTACCCAACGTTGCAGTATCTCCCACCACATCCAGGATGTCATCCTGAACCTGGAAGGCAAGGCCGATGCTCTCTGCGTACTTGTCGAGAATTGGCAGAGCACGACGTCCTTTATCTCCGGCGCTTAATGCACCAAGACGAACGGCGGCGCGAATCAATGCGCCGGTTTTATGGCGATGAATACGCTCGAGTGCGTCCAGAGGTACGTGTTTGCCTTCCGCATCTAAATCTAATGCCTGACCACCGCACATTCCGCCAATACCGCTGGCGCTCGCCAGTTCAGAAATCATCGAAATTCTGTCGCGATCCGACACTTCCGGCATATCGGCATCACTTAAAATCGAGAACGCCAGCGTTTGTAAAGCGTCGCCCGCGAGAATCGCGTTTGCTTCGCCAAACTTCACATGGCAGGTCGGCAAACCGCGACGCAGATCGTCATCATCCATTGCCGGTAAATCATCATGAATTAATGAATACGCGTGGACACACTCCACGGCGGCAGCGGGTGCATCCAGCGTGTTTGTGCTAACGCCGAACATATGGCCGGTGGCATAAACCAGGAACGGTCGCAGGCGCTTACCACCTAATAATGCGCCATACTGCATGGTTTCGACCACGGGAGTGTTCTGAAAGGGCAGTGGGGCAATAAAACGGCTCAGCGCCTGGTTGGCCTGCTTAACGCAGGCTTCGAGTTGCTGCGGAAAGTCCATTACTCATTGTCCGGTGTAAAAGGAGTTAAAGAGGCGTCTTCATTGTCAGACAGCAGAATTTGTACGCGCTGTTCGGCTTGTTGTAATTTGGCCTGCCCCTGACGTGCCAGCTGCACGCCACGTTCGAACTCGTTCAGCGCCTCTTCCAGCGGCAGGTCGCCACTTTCCAGACGGGTTACAATCTGTTCCAGCTCGCTCAGCGCCTTTTCAAAGCTGGCGGGCGCCTCATTTTTCTTCGGCATAATGAATGTCTGACTCTCAATATTTTTCGCCCCGTCATGGTAACGGACTCAGGGCAAATAGCAAATAACGCGCAATGGTAAGGTGATGTGCGCAGCAAAGCGATGTTAGTGGTATACTTCCGCGCCTGGATGCAGCCGCAGGTGTGGGCTGCTGTATTTTTCCCTATACAAGTCGCTTAAGACTTGCCAACGAACCATTGCCGCCATGAAGTTTATCATTAAATTGTTCCCGGAAATCACCATCAAAAGCCAATCTGTGCGCTTGCGCTTTATAAAAATCCTTACCGGGAACATTCGTAACGTTTTAAAGCACTATGATGAGACGCTCGCTGTCGTCCGCCACTGGGATAACATCGAAGTTCGCGCAAAAGATGAAAACCAGCGTCTGGCTATTCGCGACGCCCTGACCCGTATTCCGGGTATCCACCATATTCTCGAAGTCGAAGACGTGCCGTTTACCGACATGCACGATATTTTTGAGAAAGCGTTGGTTCAGTATCGCGATCAGCTGGAAGGTAAAACCTTCTGCGTACGCGTGAAGCGCCGTGGTAAACATGAGTTTAGCTCGATTGATGTGGAACGTTACGTCGGCGGCGGTTTAAATCAGCATATTGAATCCGCGCGCGTGAAGCTGACCAATCCGGATGTGACTGTCCATCTGGAAGTTGAAGACGATCGTCTCCTGCTGATCAAAGGTCGTTACGAAGGTATTGGCGGATTCCCAATCGGCACTCAGGAAGATGTGCTTTCGCTCATTTCCGGTGGTTTCGACTCCGGAGTTTCCAGCTATATGTTGATGCGTCGCGGCTGCCGCGTGCATTACTGCTTCTTTAATCTCGGCGGCGCTGCGCATGAAATTGGTGTTCGTCAGGTGGCGCATTATCTGTGGAACCGTTTTGGTAGCTCCCACCGCGTGCGTTTTGTCGCCATTAACTTTGAGCCGGTAGTCGGTGAAATTCTCGAGAAAGTCGACGACGGTCAGATGGGCGTAATCCTCAAACGTATGATGGTGCGTGCCGCGTCTAAAGTGGCTGAACGTTACGGCGTACAGGCGCTGGTCACCGGCGAAGCGCTGGGACAGGTGTCCAGCCAGACGCTAACCAACCTGCGCCTGATTGATAACGTCTCCGATACGCTGATCCTGCGTCCGCTGATCTCTTACGACAAAGAGCACATCATCAACCTGGCCCGCCAGATTGGCACCGAAGATTTTGCCCGCACCATGCCGGAATACTGCGGCGTGATCTCCAAAAGCCCAACTGTGAAAGCGGTTAAGTCGAAGATTGAAGCGGAAGAAGAGAAGTTCGACTTCAGCATTCTCGATAAAGTGGTTGAGGAAGCGAATAACGTTGATATCCGCGAAATCGCTCAGCAGACCGAGCAGGAAGTGGTGGAAGTGGAAACCGTCAACGGCTTCGGCCCGAACGACGTGATCCTCGATATCCGTTCTGTTGATGAACAAGAAGATAAGCCGCTGAAAGTTGAAGGTATCGACGTGGTTTCTCTGCCGTTCTATAAACTGAGCACCAAATTTGGCGATCTCGACCAGAACAAAACCTGGCTGTTGTGGTGTGAGCGCGGGGTGATGAGCCGCCTGCAGGCGCTCTATCTACGCGAGCAGGGCTTTAACAATGTGAAGGTGTATCGTCCGTAATTTGTGGTTTTTACGTCGCATCTGGTCAGATGCGACGTTTGCCGCATCCGACACTACTCGTAATAATTATAAATCCCTGCCGCCATCACCAGTTGTGATGCCACCTCATGGGCCTTCTCACGCCCAACCAGCAGATCGATAATTTTCAGACCAAAGTCGATAGCGGTACCTGGCCCCTGACTGGTCAGCAATTTTACCCGAGCATCCCAGACGACGCGCTTGTCCTGCCATTGTTCAGCGGGAATTTTGTCTTTCAGCGTCGGGAAGCCGGTCATATTGCCAATCGGGAAGATATCGTGCGGGACCAGCACGATGGCTGGCGCGGCGCAAATAGCCGCGACGATACGCCCGGAACGGTGGAACTGTTTAACGGTTTCAACCAGCAGGGTGCTATCACGAAAACACTCCGCGCCTTTAATGCCACCAGGCAGCACGATCACGTCATATTCGCCATCAGCTACTTCGACCAGCGGCGCATCCGCCAGCAGCTTCACGCCGCGTGAGCAGGTAATCGCAAGATTACCATCGCTGGCGACGCTGGCAGTGGTGACGTTGATACCGCCGCGAACCAAGAGATCGATAGTGGTGACGGCTTCAGTCTCTTCACTACCAGGGGCGAGGCAAACCAGTGCCGATGCGCTCATATTCACTCTCCTTTCTTTTTACCATTTCAAACAGGCGGGTGTTTTCCGGTACGGCAATCCCATGCGCGCGAGCGCGGCGTAAGAGAAAACCAGTGATATAGTCGATTTCGGTGTGGCGCAGCGCGCGGATATCCTGCAACATCGACGAAATGTTTTCCGCCGTTGCATCAATCACCTGCATAACATAATCACGCAAATCTTCCGCTGAAGTATGATGCCCTTCGCGTTCGATCACCGCCGCGACTTCTTCGCATATCTGCATAATGTCTTGCGGATGATGTCGTAATTCACCATTCGGGCAATTCCAGATAGCGGTCAGTGGATTAATCACACAGTTGACCGCCAGCTTACGCCACAGCTCGGCGCGGATATTGTTATGCCATGCGACATCAGGTAATACGGTTTGCAAAATATCCGCCAGATAACTGTAATCGCCATCCTGTTGCCGTGCCGGGCCAATATGCGTAATACCATTTGCCACATGAATAATGACATTGCCGTCTCGGCGGGCGGCATGAGTGGTGGTGCCCATCAGTAACGGCTGCTGAATGTTTTGCAACTCTTCGATGGTGCCCATGCCGTTGTGAATTAACAGTATTGGCGTGGTTACAGGCAGTGTAGACGCGAGGCTTTTGACAGCATCGGAAACCTGCCATGCTTTCAGCGTCACCAGGAGCAGATCGCTGGTGGCGAGAAAATCGGGATCGTTGGCGGTCAGAGACTCATTAAATATCGAACCGTCGGTTTCAACCAGATTCACGCTACAATAAGGTTGCGGTACGCGCAGCCAGCCCTGAACGTCGTGACCCTGTTTGCAAAGTGCTGTAAGCCATAATTGCCCTAAGGCACCGCATCCCAATACGGTAATTTTCATTGTTCCTCCTCACCCGCAACCACTCCGGGTGTTCAATAAGGCTATCCCTTAATTGTGCATGCTGTTGCGACTATGCACAATTAAGGGATACGTCCTGGTGCAGGACTGTCGGTTATTTAACTTTGCAGGTATTATGCTTCGCATCAAAAATGAAGGGAGAGGAAAAGATGCCATCTTTCGATATTGTCTCTGAAGTTGATCTTCAGGAAGCACGAAACGCGGTCGATAACGCGAGCCGCGAAGTGGAGTCCCGTTTTGACTTCCGTAACGTTGAAGCCTCATTTGAGCTGAACGACGCCAGCAAAACCATCAAAGTGTTGAGCGAGTCCGACTTCCAGGTCAATCAGTTGCTGGATATTCTGCGTGCCAAGCTGCTGAAGCGCGGCATTGAAGGCAGTTCGCTGGATGTACCGGAAAATATCGTTCATAGCGGTAAAACCTGGTTTGTGGAAGCGAAACTGAAACAGGGCATTGAAAGCGCGACCCAGAAGAAAATCGTCAAGATGATCAAAGACAGCAAACTGAAAGTGCAGGCGCAAATTCAGGGCGATGAGATCCGTGTGACGGGCAAATCTCGTGATGATTTGCAGGCTGTCATGGCGATGGTACGTGGTGGCGATCTGGGTCAGCCGTTCCAGTTCAAAAACTTCCGCGATTAATCGCGACAACCTGCGCTTTGTTCATGTCAGATGCGGCATGAACGTCTGATTCGGCCTACAAAGATTTGTCACTCAGGAACTTTGTAGGCCTGAAAAGCGTAGCGCAACAGGCAATTCGCCTCGTTTTTTATGCCTGACGAATTGCCTGTTCAACCTCAAAGCGATTCGTCACTTTGCTGTCGATTTTCACATAAGCTGAATGTTCTTCTTCTGCAATCAACACTTCTTTGACACCCGCAGTTTCCATCAAACGCACTTTTAACGTCTCGTTTGCGGCAATGTCCGATGGGATTTCAATGCGCAAGCTGCTGACATACGGCGGTTCTTTCATGGTACTGGCGACTGCCAGCCACACTGCGGCCAGCATTGCGCCAGCGAGAAATACGCCCTGACCGTCAAACATGCCGTCAATCCAGCCACCCAGCGAACCGCCAATGGCCACGCCAAGAAACTGGCTGGTGGAGTAAACGCCCATCGCCGTACCTTTGTAACCGGCTGGCGACTCTTTACTGATAAGCGAGGGGAGGAGGGCTTCCATCAAATTAAACGCCACAAAGAAAAGCTGCACGCCGACCACCAGTTGCCAGAACTGCGTTTGTGCGTTCCACAACACAATTTCCGCAACGACGATCAGCCCGACGCAGAAGACAAAGACTTGCTTCATTTTGCGCTTAACTTCCGCGTAGATAATGAAAGGCACAACCGAGCCAAAGGCGATTAACATCGTCGCCAGATAGACCTTCCAGTGCTCAGCCGCCGGGAATCCCGCATCAGCCAACTGTCCGGGCAGGGCAACAAACGTCGACATCAGCAGCATGTGCAGACACATAATGCCGAAGTTGAGTTTCAGCAGCCGCGGTTCCGCCAGCACTTTATTGAAACTGCCTTTCACCATCCCGGACTCACGATTAAGTACGTGCGTGCTGCTGTTGGGCACCACCCAAATGGTCAACGCAATGCCGGTTGTTGCCAGAATAGCGATCATCCAGAACAGCGCATGCAGCCCAAGTTTGTGAGTGATGATTGGGCCAAGCACCATCGCAATGGCGAAGGTAATACCAAAACTCACGCCGATAAACGCCATCGCTTTGGTACGGTTCTGTTCGCGCGTGAGATCAGAAAGTAGCGCCATAACGGCAGCGGCAATCGCTCCAGAACCTTGTAACGCCCGGCCCAGAATAATTCCCCAGATTGAGTCGGAAAGCGCAGCGATAACACTACCGGCAGCAAACACCGCCAGCCCGCCGACAATTAATGGTTTGCGACCAATACGGTCTGAGAGCAGGCCAAACGGAATCTGAAAAACGGCCTGAGTCAGGCCATAAATACCAATGGCAATACCGATTAATGCTTCACTGGCACCTTGCAGTGCCATACCGTACGTAGTTAGAACCGGCAGTACCATAAACATGCCCAGCATGCGCAATGAAAATACGGTCCCTAAACCCCAGGTCGCGCGCCGCTCACCTGGCGTCATTTTATAATCGTTCATTACCACCTCTTAAAAAATTGCCCACATAGTGTAGTGCGGAGCGCATGTTGGGTAAACAGAGTGTTAATGAGTAAATATTACATAAGAGCGTGATTTTTACGTCAGGCATGCGCTTCTCTCGTATTCTTGCCATTAATACTTTGCGCGTTAAATATAACAAATGAAAAGCTCGCCTGATTTTATCCTGCCACGAATGATATTATTTTCGGATTTGTTGATGAGCGTGTGATTTTTTATTAAAGGATGGTGTTATTTTATCGCAATAAATAGAGGTGTTGGCGGTGCTGGTTATTCTGCTTCAGCTTAAATGTTTGCTTATTACCTGAGGTTGTTATGGCTGTGTATTTATTCATGAAGTGGATGTTTGGTGGTTAGGTATATTGAAAAATACAGTGATGGATGCATAAAGGTTATTTATGTTAAATAAAAAGAGTTTATTGGCTATTTTATTAATTGCCTCACAAGGTTCACTGGCAAGCGAGAAAGCGCATGAATTGTATGACAGCATATACAGTGAAAAGCCTGCCCCCGATGTGATAAGGACACTGCATAAAATGGCTGAGTCGGGGGATGTCGACGCGCAAAGCCTGTTAGGCTGGGAATATTATCAGCCCCGCTACGATACCAAACCCAACGTTCCGGAAGCCATTAAATGGTTCGAGTTAGCCGCTAAACAAGGTGATGAAGAAGCTCCGTTAGCGCTGGGGGATATCTACTACGAAGGTGAACAGGTGCGGGTGGATTATGCCAAAGCGTATGCGTTATTTAATCAGGCTACGCAACGCGGTGTGAATTTAGCATGGTCCAGGTTGGGCATGATGTACGCCAATGGTCAGTATGTCGAGGTGGATTGTAGTAAAGCGAAAGAATATCTTGATAAGGGTGTTCACATTTATGCTGGTCCGGAAGACTTTATGGCCGCCTGTCGAAAAGATATGATTGACAGAAAAACGGTTGACGATACGTTACCGGTGATCACGATTACCCGTTCTGGAATGCGGGATAATTTTTTAGATAAAGGTTTTTCCTGCATGGATAGCCTCTTTGCCAAAACCAATAAATTAGGCGAAGTGGCCAATCTTCGTGTTACGTACAACATCAAGAGTCCGTCAGGTAAGGAAACTATTCAAACGGTCGGCTTTGCACCTTTCGGCTTAAACTGACTGGATATTAACTTTACAGATTACCGGCTTGATTCATTTACCAGTAATTCGTTGCTTATTCTTTATAAACCGGAATTTGAACGAAAATCTTGTGCAGCTATAAGGACCACGATCGTTGCCGCAACGGCAACCATTAAAGGCAAGGATGTGGACCTGATGAAAGCGGGGGCAATTGAACAAAAGTGGTAACGCTGTTCAGTCTCCGGCTGAGGCAAAACTTGCCATGGCCGGAGGCGATAAAAATCTAAGCCGCGAGAATATGCTGAATCGCTAAAAACATCGGTACAGCACCGAAAACATTGGGCCTCGCTGAAAGCTGAACAAAGCCGAGACGAGTATAAAAGTTAATGGCGGCAGGGTCAGCATCAAGATAAACCCCTTTAATTGGTAATGCCCGGTGAATTATTTTTACATGTTCAAAAAAATCACATAGTAGGTCCTGACCAAAGCCCCGCTTTTGATATTTCCGCGCTACCCCTAACATGACTAATCTGACAACACCAATCTCTGAAGGTTGTGAACCCTGAAGGACGCCAGAAACGCGTTGTTTTTCCAGCGAATATGCCGTAAAAGTACAGATGCCAATCAGTTCACCACTTTGTCTGTCAATAAGTGCTTTAGCAGCACAGTCGCTATTACGCACACTTTTCTTTAGCGATGCGCGTACAAATTTATCGATAACAGGGTTACCGCAATCAAACTGTTTTTGCCCAGGATAAGTAATATCAGACTGATAATTACAGGAGAGGACTATGGGCAGAGTAATCTCTTCATGCTTGTCGACCATCGCTGTTTTTCCTTTTCATTAACGCCTTGAGGGCGAGCGTCGGTTGAGCAGGTTCAGCGATGAGTTGGTTCATCAGTTCCCAGCTTTGATTCGAAAGCTCACGGCGACGTTGGTTATCAAGCACACTTTCGGCGCGTTCCATAGCTGCGCTCAAAATAAAAGCGCTTAAATCTACCCCAACGGCTTGCGCAGCTTCACGAAGTTTGTTTTTGGCGTCGGGACTGGTTTTGAGTTCAACCCGCGCATTTTTCAGCGTTTTATCGATATCGGGTAGAGCGACTGTTTTTCCAGGCATTATGACCTCTTTGATTAACTGAATGAAATCGTAGGGAGTCGATCTCATGCATAATACGGCTATCAACCGTATGATTAATTTATGTTCATATACTCACTCTGTCAAGAGATACGGTTATTAGCCGTATCTCTGTTCTCAGACAATAAAAAAGGTGCCGTAGCACCTTTTTTATAGAGAGGTTGTGTTACCACACAGCAGCCAGCAGCGTATGTGAGTCCGGCACCATAAAATCAACGGACATCATTACCGAGAGGGCAGTGATGGCGATGATCGAGAAGCCGAACAGCTTGCGTGCCCAGATTCGATCATCAGCAACTTTATAACCACGCAGGGCCATACCTAACCACCAGACGCTAACCGCCGCGGCGACCACCAGATATTTATATCCTGCGTAACCGCCAAGAGAGAGCATCAGTGTGGCAACAGCAAAGGCGATGATATACAGCGTGATGTGGTTTTTCGCTACCGAAATGCCTTTCACCACCGGCAGTACCGGAATGTTTGCCGCCTGATAATCCTTAAAGCGGAAAATGGCGATGGCATAAGAATGAGGCATCTGCCACAGGCTGAAGATAGCCAACAGGATTGCTGCGCCGCTATCGAACTCGCCTGTCACTGCACAGTAGCCAATCACCGGCGGCGCTGCGCCGGAGAGCGAACCAATCAACGTGCCGTAGACCGAGTGGCGTTTCATGTACAGGCTGTAAACGCCGACATAAACCACAAAGCCCATCACCCCCAGCCAGCAGGCCAGCGGATTCGCGCCAAACCACAGCAGCATAAAGCCAGCAATACCCAGCAAGGTGGCGTACACCAGCGAGACAGCAGGAGAGATCAGGCCTTTAACCAGCACCCGATTCTTCGTCCTTTCCATCTTTCTGTCGATATCCCTGTCGATGTAGTTGTTAAACACACAACCCGACGCCACAACCAGTGACACCCCAACCAGCGTGTAGATAAACAGGGGATAATCAATGCTGCCCTTTGAGGCCAGCAGGAATCCCCCAATCACCGAGATCAGGTTGCCAAAGATGATGCCTGGTTTCGTTACTTGCAGGTATTGCTTAAACATCATAACCGCCGCTCTTAGTGCATCATCATGTTGTAGTTGAGGTTCCACATAATCCAGATGGAGCCTACAACCAGGATAGCGATGATTAGCACGGTGAAGACAAACGCCGTCATGTTCCAGCCTTCATCTGATTTGGTATTCATATGCAGGAAGCACACCAGATGCACCAGAACCTGTACCACTGCCATTGCCAGGATTGTTCCCAGAATTACGGCCGGAGAGGCAGCCCCTGTCATCACCATCCAGAACGGAATCACCGTCAGAATGATCGACAGGATAAACCCTGTCATGTAGGTTTTTACGCTGCCATGGGACGCGCCGCTGTGATCGGTAGAATGACTCATTACATCGCCCCCATCAGATAAACAACAGTGAACACACAGATCCAAACCACATCCAGGAAGTGCCAGAACAAACTCAGACACATGATGCGGGTACGGTTAGTGCTGGTCAGGCCGCGACGGGCGATTTGCACCATCAGCACCGCCATCCAGATAAGACCGGAAGTGACGTGCAGACCGTGCGTGCCGACCAGCGCAAAGAACGCTGACAGGAAGCCGCTGCGATCCGGGCCCATGCCGTTAACAATCAGGTGATGGAATTCATAGATTTCCATCCCGATAAATCCGGCACCAAACAACCAGGTCAACGCCAGCCAGGAGATAACCTGGCTTTTGTTGTTTTTGTACATGGCGATAGCCGCCATGCCGTAGGTGATGGAGCTGAACAACAGCAAGAAAGTTTCAACCAGAACGAACGGCAGTTCGAAAATGTCCTTACCTGTCGGGCCACCTGCGGTGCCGTTCACCAGAACGGCATAGGTAGCAAACAAGATAGAGAACAGAATGCAGTCGCTCATCAGGTAGATCCAAAATCCGAAGATTTTGTTTCCGCCTGCATCGTGGTGCCCGTGTTCGTGCGCGTGGGCAGTCGCGTGCGTCAAAGTATCAGTTGCCATTTTTCAGCCCTGCCTTAGTAATCTCATCGAAATGCTGGTTTTCCAGTTTTTCGATTTCTGCCACCGGCACGTAGTAATCCACGTCCTCGTCGAAGCTTTTCACGATCCAGGTGATGATCATGCCTGCGAAGCCAACAATCGCCAGCCACCAGATATGCCAGATCATGGCGAAACCGAAGATGGTGGAGAAAGCCGCAATGACGATACCGGCGCCGCTGTTTTTCGGCATATGAATTTCTTCATAGTGGTCAGGCTTTTTGTACGCTTCGCCTTTCTCTTTCATTTCCCAGAATGCATCACGCTCGTGAACGTGCGGCACAACGGCAAAGTTATAGAACGGAGGCGGGGAAGAGGTTGCCCACTCCAGCGTACGGCCACCCCACGGGTCGCCAGTCAGGTCACGGTTCTGGTCGCGGTCACGAATAGAAACGTACATCTGAATAACGAGGCAGAGAATACCCAGCGCAATCAGTACAGCACCGCTGGCTGCAATCATCAGCATGGTGTGGAACTGCGGGTCAATCTGCTGGCTCAAACGACGGGTCATGCCCATGAAGCCCAGCGCATACAGCGGCATAAAGGCAACGAAGAAGCCGATGATCCAGAACCAGAACGCGCGTTTACCCCAGGTTTCGTTCAATTTGAAACCGAACGCTTTAGGCCACCAGTAGGTCATCCCTGCGAAGCAGCCGAAGACCACGCCGCCGATGATCACGTTATGGAAGTGCGCAATCAGGAACAGGCTGTTATGCAGAACGAAGTCCGCGCCCGGTACTGCCAGCAGCACGCCTGTCATACCGCCCACCGAGAAGGTGACGATAAAACCGATGGTCCACAGCATCGCAGAATGGAACACGATGCGGCCCTGATACATGGTGAACAGCCAGTTGAAGATCTTCACCCCGGTCGGGATGGCGATAATCATCGTGGTGATACCAAAGAAGGCGTTTACGTTCGCGCCTGCACCCATCGTAAAGAAGTGGTGTAGCCAGACGATGAACGACAGCACGGTGATACAGACGGTTGCCCATACCAGCGAGGTATAACCAAACAGACGTTTACGCGAGAAGGTTGCTGCAATTTCGGAGAACACACCGAAAACAGGCAGGATCAGGATGTAAACTTCCGGGTGGCCCCAGGCCCAAATCAGGTTGATGTACATCATCATGTTGCCACCCATATCGTTGGTAAAGAAATGGGTGCCCAGATAGCGATCCAGGGTCAACAACGCGACGGTAACCGTCAGAATTGGGAAGGAAGCAATAATCAGTACGTTCGCGCACAGAGATGCCCAGGTAAATACTGGCATCTTGAACATGGTCATGCCCGGTGCGCGCATCTTCAGAATGGTAACGAAGAAGTTGATACCGGTAAGCGTCGTACCTATACCGGATAGCTGGAGACTCCATATCCAGTAATCGACACCGACTCCCGGACTGTACTCTATTCCCGATAGCGGTGGATAGGCCAGCCAGCCGGTCTGCGCAAATTCGCCCACGCCGAGAGAAACGTTTACCAGAATCACACCAACAACGGTAAACCAGAAGCTTAGGTTGTTGAGGAACGGGAACGCAACGTCACGTGCGCCGATCTGCAGCGGAACCACCAGGTTCATCAGACCGATAACGAAAGGCATCGCCACGAAGAAGATCATAATCACGCCGTGCGCGGTGAAGATCTGATCGTAGTGGTGAGGTGGCAGGAAGCCCGCTTCGCCCGCAGAGGCAAGGGCCTGCTGGCTACGCATCATAATGGCGTCAGCAAAACCACGCAGCAACATCACAATCGCCACGATGATATACATGATACCGAGGCGTTTATGGTCGACGGAGGTCAGCCACTCTTTCCACAGGTAGGTCCACTTACCGAAGTAAGTGATCAGGCCAACGAGCGCCAGACCTCCCAAAATAATGCCAGCGATCGTAACCATGACGATAGGTTCATGGAACGGGACTGCATCAAGTGATAATTTTCCGAACATCTTTATTCTTCCTCAACCCCTTTAATGGGCGGATTCCGCGTGGCTCATGTCCATGCCTTCCATACCTTCATGTGCGCTGTGCTCACCTTCTGGCTGGGTCATGTCCATGCTCTTACCGTGAGCCATAAACTTGTTAATCACATCGGCAAACAAGTCTGGTTTCACGTTGGAGAAATATTCCACCTGGTTGTATTCGCTAGGCGCGGCCAGTTTTTCGAACGCTGCCATGTCAGACATGGTGTTCGGCGACTGTTTCGCTTTTGCGACCCACTGGTCGAATTCGGCGCGATCCGGTGTTGCAATAGCTTTGAACTTCATGCCTGAGAAGCCCGGGCCGCTGTAGCTGGCGGAGATACCGTCATAAGTGCCGGGTTCGTTGGCGATCAGATGCAGGCGAGTCTGCATACCGGCCATGGCATAAATCTGGCTACCCAGACGCGGAATGAAGAAGGAGTTCATCACGGAGTTGGAGGTCACTTTGAAGTACACCGGAGTGTTCGCCGGGAAAGCGATTTCATTCACGGTAGCAATGCCCTGTTCCGGGTAGATGAAGAACCATTTCCAGTCCATGGAAACCACTTCGATGGTAATGGGCTTCTCGTCGTGTGCCAGCGGCTTGCTAGGCTCAAGAGCGTGAGTGGTTTTCCAGGTCAGTACCGCAAGGAAGATGATGATTAAGATAGGTACCGTCCAGACCACAGCTTCCACTTTATTGGAGTGTGACCAGTTCGGGCTGTACTTAGCATCTTTATTGCTCGCACGGTACTTCCAGGCGAAACCAACAGCCATCAAGATTGCGGGAATAACGACAATCAACATCAGGCCAAATGCCGTCAGTATCAGTGAACGTTGCTCCAGACCAATCTGTCCTTTGGGATCTAACAGCGCAGAATTACAGCCACTGAGCAATACAGTGCCTGCAAATAATGACAACCATCCCAAACTTTTATTGTATTTCCTGAGTCTCATTTAACGACCTCAATTCCACGGGATCTGGTGGCGTTTAAAGTGTGTGGGCATTTTACGGGAAGGTTACATTACTGTAAACATGATTAAATTCCTGTTACTTGGATTTGGCTGCCAGGTCACATATGTTGCAAAACATATCAAGTTGATTTTAAGAAGCTGTTGCAAAAGGGCGTTATAACGAAAGGGGAGTGCAGAAGGAGTCTGAGCGGGCAATTGGTATAATCAATGCTAAATAAAACATTTATTTAACAAATAATTATCATTAAGGTGACAATTGGGTGGTGGGGAAATAAAGTCTCATTAGCTGAATCGTGTAAGAAAAAATAGAATTCATAAATGGCGTCAATAATTTCCAAACACTAAGCCGCACAAAAGAACAAATATTAATAAGCGATGCTGATGTTTATTTAGCCGTAATAATTACGGCGAGTGATTACTACAGCTAAATAATATTTACAGATTACGTCAGATGCGTTTTTCGTAGCGCCAGATAATCCAGCAAACCACCAAGCACGACGCCAGAAAGGGCGACTAAAACCCCGACTTCCAGCAGAGCAGGCAGAAAAGAGAAGTGCGTCAAATCCAGCGCGTCCATCGTCAACAGCAGTAACCACACGGTCAACAGGCTGACGCCCGCCGCCAGTGTCCACATGGCAAAGGCATAACCTGACGGATACTCGGTGCGGGAGATAAAGTTGTCATTTACCCGTGTATATTCAAGCGTCTGGCGGCAAACCAGCAATAAAATAAGCCCTGGTACGGCGGCGGCGACGGAAAAAAGATAGAACGTCGACCAACCGTGTGATTCAACAAACCAACCTGCCACGGGGCCGACATAAACTCGCCCTACAGCAGAAAGCGCTGAGAGCAAGGCAAACTGCGTCGCAGAAAAGGACTTATTACACAGCGTCATTAACAGCGCGACAAAGGCTGATGTACCCATCCCGCCACAGAGGTTTTCGAAAAAGACGGCTGCGCCCATGCTGTAGAGATGCTTATCAGTAACCGACAGCAGCCAGTAACCGGCGTTAGATGCACCTTGTAAAATGCCGAAAATCAGCAGTGCCCGGAACAGTGACAGGCGCTGCATCAAAATCCCACCGTACAACGCGCCAACAATGGTCGCCAGCAAGCCAAGCGTTTTGTTAACCACGCCTACTTCACCTGCATCAAACCCGACGCCGCGAATCAAAAACGTGGTTGTCAGGCTCATGGCGAATGCGTCGCCCAGCTTATACAGCACGATAAGAAGCAAAATAAGCCACGCGTTATTGCGACCAAAGAAATCGCGCAGAGGTGCAACAACCGCTTGTTCCAGCGTTTTTGGCACAGGAATGGTGTCGGTTGGTTCTGGTGCAAGCAACGTCGCGATAATACAGGGGATCAACAGCGCCGCCATCAACCAGTACATGCCCTGCCAGCCCAGCCATTTATCTGCCAGCCACAGGGCTAACCCGCCGGAAACCAGCATCCCCAGACGATACCCCAGCACGCTGATTGCCGCGCCCGCACCACGCTCTTCTGCCGGGAGCACATCGGTTTTCCACGCATCGAAGACGATATCCTGGGATGCAGAGCAAAAAGCAATCACTACTGCCAGCGCCGCCATCCAGCGGAGTTGGGTGCCAGGTTCGAGAAACCCCATCGCCGCAATAGCGACTAATAACAGGATTTGTGTGGCGAGCAACCAACCGCGCCGCCGCCCGAAAAATGGGGGCGTGTAGCGGTCCATCAGCGGTGACCAGAGGAATTTAAAAACGTAAGCCTGGCCTACCAGAGAGAAGAAACCAATGGTTTTAAGATCGATATTCTCGACCGTCATCCAGGCCTGTAAGGTGCCGGATGTCAGGGCGAGCGGTAGCCCGGAAGCAAAACCCAGAATCAGCAATATGGCTGAACGTGGCTGTTGAAAAATACGTAAATATTGACTGGACATGGGCGTCTACAGGCCCGGCTTGCACCGGGCCAGAGGGCAGAAATTAACGCGCGTTCTGCTTGATGAATTCGTGGATGCTGGTGTCCTGAGACATATCAGCGATGGTATCGGTCAGCACACTGTTAACCGCATCGGCGATATTTTTGTTGGAGGCCTGGAACGCACCTTCAACGTTGTAGCTGGCACGATAGTTTTTGGTCATTTTGTTGCCATTCTGCGCGGTAGCGATGATAGCGATATCCGCTTTGGTGGCGATGTTATAGCGCACGTTGCCCTGGGACACGTCAGCATACAGTTGGCTAACGATGATTTGCAGATTAACCGGGCCATTCGGACCAACCATGTAACCACGCGCGGTCATCTGTTTTTCCAGCACTTCTTGCAGCAGGAAACGCAGATCGCGGGAGGCTGTCAGGGTAACGATTTGATTATCGCGGGTAACTTTTGCCAGCGCCTGATCGGTACGCTGATCAGCACCATTAATGCTGACGGTGACGCCCATCAGACTTGGATCTTGTTGTGGCAGCGTTATCGTCGGAGAAACTTCAATAGTTGTTGGCGGTTTTGCGCATCCTGCAAGCATAAACAGAGCAACTAACGGGAAGAGGATTTTTTTGAACATGTTCGGGCTCTCAGAGACTCTTAAGCGTGTTTGGTAAAAATTCCCGCCATCATAACATTGCCAACGGCGAGGGGAAGTGGGTAAGGCATGTAAATTCATCATGTTGACGAAATAATCGCCCCTGGTAAAAGAAACGCTGATGCGAGGCCTGTGTTTCAATCTTTAAATCAGTAAACTTCATACGCTTGACGGAAAAACCAGGACGAAACCTAAATATTTGTTGTTAAGCTGCAATGGAAACGGTAAAAGCGGCTAGTATTTAAAGGGATGGATGACATCTCAGCGTTGTCGGAGGAGATATTTCATGATGATACGTGAGCGGATAGAAGAAAAATTAAGGGCGGCGTTCCAACCCGTATTCCTCGAAGTAGTGGATGAAAGCTATCGTCACAATGTCCCAGCCGGCTCTGAAAGCCATTTTAAAGTTGTGCTGGTCAGCGATCGTTTTACGGGTGAACGTTTTCTGAATCGTCATCGAATGATTTACAGTACTTTAGCGGAGGAACTCTCTACTACCGTTCATGCGCTGGCTCTGCATACTTACACTATTAAGGAGTGGGAAGGGTTGCAGGACACCGTCTTTGCCTCTCCTCCCTGTCGTGGAGCAGGAAGCATCGCGTAAAAACGCATTTGCAACTGTCGGCGCTTTTCCAGTATGTTGCTAAAGATTTTATGAAAAACGGCCTGCGGGCCGTTTTGTTTTGTCTGGATTTTGCGCTTTTTGCCCAGCATTCAGACGAAAATTGCCCGGGAATTGTGAAAAAATACGCGACAGCGCGCAATAACCGTTCTCGACTCATAAAAGTGATGCCGCTATAATGCCGCGTCCTATTTGAATGCTTTCGGGATGATTCTGGTAACAGGGAATGTGATTGATTATAAGAACATCCCGGTTCCGCGAAGCCAACAACCTGTGCTTGCGGGGTAAGAGTTGACCGAGCACTGTGATTTTTTGAGGTAACAAGATGCAAGTTTCAGTTGAAACCACTCAAGGCCTTGGCCGCCGTGTAACGATTACTATCGCTGCTGACAGCATCGAGACCGCTGTTAAAAGCGAGCTGGTCAACGTTGCGAAAAAAGTACGTATTGACGGCTTCCGCAAAGGCAAAGTGCCAATGAATATCGTTGCTCAGCGTTATGGCGCCTCTGTACGCCAGGACGTTCTGGGTGACCTGATGAGCCGTAACTTCATTGACGCCATCATTAAAGAAAAAATCAATCCGGCTGGCGCACCGACTTATGTTCCGGGCGAATACAAGCTGGGTGAAGACTTCACCTACTCTGTAGAGTTTGAAGTTTATCCGGAAGTTGAACTGCAGGGTCTGGAAGCGATCGAAGTTGAAAAACCGATCGTTGAAGTGACCGACGCTGACGTTGACGGCATGCTGGATACTCTGCGTAAACAGCAGGCGACCTGGAAAGAAAAAGACGGCGCTGTTGAAGCAGAAGACCGCGTAACCATCGACTTCACCGGTTCTGTAGACGGCGAAGAGTTCGAAGGCGGTAAAGCGTCTGATTTCGTACTGGCGATGGGCCAGGGTCGTATGATCCCGGGCTTTGAAGACGGTATCAAAGGCCACAAAGCTGGCGAAGAGTTCACCATCGACGTGACCTTCCCGGAAGAGTACCACGCAGAAAACCTGAAAGGTAAAGCAGCGAAATTCGCTATCAACCTGAAGAAAGTTGAAGAGCGTGAACTGCCGGAACTGACTGCAGAATTCATCAAACGTTTCGGCGTTGAAGATGGTTCCGTAGAAGGTCTGCGCGCTGAAGTGCGTAAAAACATGGAGCGCGAGCTGAAGAGCGCCATCCGTAACCGCGTTAAGTCTCAGGCGATCGAAGGTCTGGTAAAAGCTAACGACATCGACGTACCGGCTGCGCTGATCGACAGCGAAATCGACGTTCTGCGTCGCCAGGCTGCACAGCGTTTCGGCGGTAACGAAAAACAGGCTCTGGAACTGCCGCGCGAACTGTTCGAAGAACAAGCTAAACGCCGCGTAGTTGTTGGCCTGCTGCTGGGCGAAGTTATCCGCACCAACGAGCTGAAAGCTGACGAAGAACGCGTTAAAGGCCTGATCGAAGAGATGGCTTCTGCGTACGAAGATCCGAAAGAAGTTATCGAGTTCTACAGCAAAAACAAAGAACTGATGGACAACATGCGCAATGTTGCTCTGGAAGAACAGGCTGTTGAAGCTGTACTGGCGAAAGCGAAAGTGACTGAAAAAGAAACCACTTTCAACGAGCTGATGAACCAGCAGGCGTAATTTTCGCAGCATAACGCGCTAAATTCGCACAAAGGCCCATCACCGCCAGGTGGTGGGCCTTTTTTTGTCATGAATTTTGCATGGAACCGTGCGAAAAGCCTCTTTCGGTGTTAGCGTAACAACAAAAGATTGTTATGCTTGAAATATGGTGATGCCGTACCCATAACACAGGGACTAGCTGATAATCCGTCCATAAGGTTACAATCGGTACAGCAGGTTTTTTCAATTTTATCCAGGAGACGGAAATGTCATACAGCGGCGAACGAGATAACTTTGCACCCCATATGGCGCTGGTGCCGATGGTCATTGAACAGACCTCACGTGGTGAGCGCTCTTTTGATATCTATTCTCGTCTACTTAAGGAACGCGTCATTTTTCTGACTGGCCAGGTTGAAGACCACATGGCTAACTTGATTGTGGCGCAGATGCTGTTCCTGGAAGCAGAAAACCCAGAAAAAGATATCTATCTGTACATTAACTCCCCAGGCGGGGTGATCACTGCCGGGATGTCTATCTATGACACCATGCAGTTTATCAAGCCTGATGTCAGCACCATCTGTATGGGCCAGGCGGCTTCGATGGGCGCTTTCTTGCTGACTGCAGGGGCAAAAGGTAAACGTTTCTGCCTGCCGAATTCGCGCGTGATGATTCACCAGCCGTTGGGCGGCTACCAGGGCCAGGCGACCGATATCGAAATTCATGCCCGTGAAATTCTGAAAGTTAAAGGGCGTATGAATGAACTTATGGCGCTTCATACGGGTCAATCATTAGAACAGATTGAACGTGACACCGAGCGCGATCGCTTCCTTTCCGCCCCTGAAGCGGTGGAATACGGTCTGGTCGATTCGATTCTGACCCATCGTAATTGATGCCAGAGGCGCAACTGTGCCGCTATACTTATCCAGGGCGGCACAACGCTATAAAGCGGCTTGCGCCTGAGAATGGCATTTGCGTCGTCGTGTGCGGCACAAAGAACAAAGAAGAGGTTTTGACCCATGACAGATAAACGCAAAGATGGCTCAGGCAAATTGCTGTATTGCTCTTTTTGCGGCAAAAGCCAGCATGAAGTGCGCAAGCTGATTGCCGGTCCATCCGTGTATATCTGCGACGAATGTGTTGATTTATGTAACGACATCATTCGCGAAGAGATTAAAGAAGTTGCACCGCATCGTGAACGCAGTGCGCTACCGACGCCGCATGAAATTCGCAACCACCTGGACGATTACGTTATCGGTCAGGAACAGGCGAAAAAAGTGCTGGCGGTCGCGGTATACAACCACTACAAACGTCTGCGCAACGGAGATACCAGCAATGGTGTCGAGTTGGGCAAAAGTAACATTCTGCTGATCGGTCCGACCGGTTCCGGTAAAACGCTGCTGGCCGAAACGCTGGCGCGCCTGCTGGACGTCCCGTTCACCATGGCCGATGCAACCACGCTGACCGAAGCCGGTTATGTGGGCGAAGACGTTGAAAACATCATTCAGAAGCTGTTGCAAAAGTGCGATTACGACGTACAGAAAGCGCAGCGCGGGATTGTCTACATCGATGAAATCGACAAGATTTCTCGTAAGTCAGACAACCCGTCCATTACCCGAGACGTTTCCGGTGAAGGCGTACAGCAGGCACTGTTGAAACTGATCGAAGGTACGGTAGCTGCTGTTCCGCCGCAAGGTGGGCGTAAACATCCGCAGCAGGAATTCTTGCAGGTTGATACTTCTAAGATCCTGTTTATCTGTGGCGGTGCGTTTGCCGGTCTGGATAAAGTGATTTCCCATCGTGTAGAAACAGGCTCCGGCATTGGTTTTGGCGCGACGGTAAAAGCGAAATCTGACAAAGCAAGTGAAGGCGAGCTGCTGGCGCAGGTTGAACCGGAAGATCTGATCAAGTTTGGTCTGATCCCTGAGTTCATTGGTCGTCTGCCGGTTGTCGCAACGTTGAATGAACTGAGCGAAGAAGCTCTGATTCAGATCCTCAAAGAGCCGAAAAACGCCCTGACCAAGCAGTATCAGGCGCTGTTTAATCTGGAAGGCGTGGATCTGGAATTCCGTGACGAGGCGCTGGATGCTATCGCTAAGAAAGCGATGGCGCGTAAAACCGGTGCCCGTGGCCTGCGTTCCATCGTAGAAGCCGCACTGCTCGATACCATGTACGATCTGCCGTCCATGGAAGATGTCGAGAAAGTGGTTATCGACGAGTCGGTAATTGATGGTCAAAGCAAACCGTTGCTGATTTATGGCAAGCCGGAAGCGCAACAGGCATCTGGTGAATAATTAACCATTCCCATACAATTAGTTAACCAAAAAGGGGGGATTTTATCTCCCCTTTAATTTTTCCTCTATTCTCGGCGTTGAATGTGGGGGAAACATCCCCATATACTGACGTACATGTTAATAGATGGCGTGAAGCACAGTCGTGTCATCTGATTACCTGGCGGAAATTAAACTAAGAGAGAGCTCTATGAATCCTGAGCGTTCTGAACGCATTGAAATCCCCGTATTGCCGCTGCGCGATGTGGTGGTTTATCCGCACATGGTCATCCCCTTATTTGTCGGGCGGGAAAAATCTATCCGTTGTCTGGAAGCGGCGATGGACCATGATAAAAAAATTATGCTGGTCGCGCAGAAAGAAGCTTCAACGGATGAGCCGGGTGTAAACGATCTTTTCACCGTCGGGACCGTGGCCTCTATATTGCAGATGCTGAAACTGCCTGACGGCACCGTCAAAGTGCTGGTCGAGGGGTTACAGCGCGCGCGTATTTCTGCGCTCTCTGACAATGGCGAACACTTTTCTGCGAAGGCGGAGTATCTGGAGTCGCCGACCATTGATGAGCGGGAACAGGAAGTGCTGGTGCGTACTGCAATCAGCCAGTTCGAAGGCTACATCAAGCTGAACAAAAAAATTCCACCAGAAGTGCTGACGTCGCTGAACAGCATCGACGATCCGGCGCGTCTGGCGGATACCATTGCTGCGCATATGCCGCTGAAACTGGCTGACAAACAGTCCGTGCTTGAGATGTCCGACGTCAACGAACGTCTGGAATATCTGATGGCGATGATGGAATCGGAAATCGATCTGCTGCAGGTTGAGAAACGCATTCGCAACCGCGTTAAAAAGCAGATGGAGAAATCCCAGCGTGAGTACTATCTGAACGAGCAAATGAAAGCTATTCAGAAAGAACTCGGCGAAATGGACGATGCGCCGGACGAAAACGAAGCACTGAAGCGCAAAATCGACGCGGCGAAAATGCCGAAAGAGGCAAAAGAGAAAGCGGAAGCAGAGTTGCAGAAGCTGAAAATGATGTCTCCGATGTCGGCAGAAGCGACCGTAGTGCGTGGTTATATCGACTGGATGGTACAGGTACCGTGGAATGCGCGTAGCAAGGTCAAAAAAGACCTGCGTCAGGCGCAGGAAATCCTTGATACCGACCATTATGGTCTGGAGCGCGTGAAAGATCGCATCCTTGAGTATCTTGCGGTTCAAAGCCGTGTCAACAAAATCAAGGGACCGATCCTCTGCCTGGTAGGGCCGCCGGGGGTAGGTAAAACTTCTCTTGGTCAGTCCATCGCCAAAGCTACCGGACGTAAATATGTTCGTATGGCGCTGGGCGGCGTGCGTGACGAAGCGGAAATCCGTGGTCACCGCCGTACTTACATCGGTTCTATGCCGGGTAAACTGATCCAGAAAATGGCGAAAGTGGGCGTGAAAAACCCGCTGTTCCTGCTCGATGAGATCGACAAAATGTCTTCTGACATGCGAGGCGATCCGGCTTCCGCACTGCTTGAAGTGCTGGATCCAGAGCAGAACGTAGCGTTCAGCGACCACTACCTGGAAGTGGATTACGATCTCAGCGACGTGATGTTTGTCGCGACGTCGAATTCCATGAACATTCCGGCACCGCTGCTGGATCGTATGGAAGTGATTCGCCTCTCCGGTTATACCGAAGATGAAAAACTGAACATCGCCAAACGTCACCTGCTGCCGAAGCAGATTGAACGTAATGCACTGAAAAAAGGTGAACTGACCGTCGACGATAGCGCCATTATCGGCATTATTCGTTACTACACCCGTGAGGCGGGCGTGCGTGGCCTGGAGCGTGAAATCTCCAAACTGTGCCGTAAAGCGGTTAAGCAGTTGTTGCTCGATAAGTCTTTAAAACATATCGAAATTAACGGCGATAACCTGCACGACTATCTCGGTGTTCAGCGTTTCGACTATGGTCGCGCGGATAACGAAAACCGTGTCGGTCAGGTAACTGGTCTGGCGTGGACGGAAGTGGGCGGTGACTTGCTGACCATTGAAACCGCGTGCGTTCCGGGTAAAGGCAAACTGACCTATACCGGTTCGCTCGGCGAAGTAATGCAAGAGTCCATTCAGGCGGCGTTAACGGTGGTTCGTGCGCGTGCGGAAAAACTGGGGATCAACCCTGATTTTTACGAAAAACGCGACATCCACGTCCACGTACCGGAAGGTGCGACGCCGAAAGATGGTCCGAGTGCCGGTATTGCTATGTGCACCGCGCTGGTTTCTTGCCTGACCGGTAACCCGGTTCGTGCCGATGTGGCAATGACCGGTGAGATCACTCTGCGTGGTCAGGTACTGCCGATCGGTGGTTTGAAAGAAAAACTACTGGCAGCGCATCGCGGCGGGATTAAAACAGTGTTAATTCCGTTCGAAAATAAACGCGATCTGGAAGAGATTCCTGACAACGTAATTGCTGATCTGGACATTCATCCTGTGAAACGCATTGAGGAAGTTCTGACTCTGGCGCTGCAAAATGAACCGTCTGGCATGCAGGTTGTGACTGCAAAATAGTGACCTCGCGCAAAATGCACTAATAAAAACAGGGCTGGCAGGCTAATTCGGACTTGCCAGCCTTTTTTTGTCTCGCTAAGTTAGATGGCGGATTGGGCTTGCCCTTATTAAGGGGTGTTGTAAGGGGATGGCTGGCCTGATATAACTGCTGCGCGTTCGTACCTTGAAGGATTCAAGTGCGATATAAATTATAAAGAGGAAGAGAAGAGTGAATAAATCTCAATTGATCGACAAGATTGCTGCAGGGGCTGATATCTCTAAAGCTGCGGCTGGCCGTGCGTTAGATGCTATTATTGCTTCCGTAACTGAATCTCTGAAAGAAGGGGATGATGTAGCACTGGTAGGTTTTGGTACTTTTGCCGTTAAAGAGCGTGCTGCCCGTACTGGCCGCAACCCGCAGACCGGTAAAGAGATCACCATCGCTGCCGCTAAAGTACCGAGCTTCCGTGCAGGTAAAGCACTGAAAGACGCGGTAAACTAAGCGTTGTCCCCAGTGGGGATGTGACGAAGTTCAAGGGCGCATCTACTGATGTGCCTTTTTTATTTGTATTCGGTGACTTTCTGCGTCTTGTGGGCTGACAATTGCCCCCGTTTCTTGTCACAATAGGCCTTTGCGCGCATCGATACGTTGCGTGAGGTACACAGTCATCTACAGCGGAGTGTTGTTACACCATGATGGACAGCTTACGCACGGCTGCAAACAGTCTCGTGCTCAAGATTATTTTCGGTATCATTATCGTGTCGTTCATATTGACCGGCGTGAGTGGTTACCTGATTGGCGGAGGCAATAACTACGCCGCAAAAGTGAATGACCAGGAAATCAGCCGTGGGCAGTTCGAGAACGCCTTCAACAGCGAGCGTAATCGCATGCAGCAACAGCTGGGCGATCAATACTCTGAGCTTGCAGCGAACGAAGGCTATATGAAAACCCTGCGTCAACAGGTGCTGAATCGTCTGATCGACGAGGCGCTGCTGGATCAGTACGCTCGTGAGCTGAAACTGGGTATCAGTGATGAGCAGGTTAAACAGGCGATTTTCGCGACCCCAGCCTTCCAGGTTGACGGCAAATTTGATAACAGCCGCTATAACGGTATCCTCAACCAGATGGGGATGACCGCCGATCAGTACGCCCAGGCGCTACGTAACCAGCTCACTACCCAACAGCTGATTAACGGCGTTGCCGGTACCGATTTTATGCTGAAAGGTGAAACCGACGAGCTGGCGGCACTGGTAGCTCAACAACGCGTGGTACGTGAAGCGACTATCGATGTTAACGCGCTGGCGGCGAAGCAGCCTGTGACCGAACAGGAAATTGCCAGCTACTACGAACAAAACAAAAACAATTTCATGACGCCGGAACAATTCCGCGTGAGTTACATCAAGCTGGATGCCGCAACGATGCAGCAACCGGTTAGCGATGCGGATATCCAGAGCTACTACGATCAGCATCAGGATCAATTCACCCAGCCGCAGCGTACCCGCTACAGCATCATCCAGACCAAAACTGAAGATGAAGCGAAAGCGGTACTTGATGAGCTGAATAAAGGCGGTGATTTTGCTGCGTTAGCCAAAGAAAAATCTGCCGATATTATCTCTGCCCGTAACGGCGGCGATATGGGTTGGTTAGAAGATGCCACTATCCCGGACGAACTGAAAAATGCTGGTCTGAAAGAAAAAGGCCAACTCTCTGGTGTCATCAAATCCTCGGTCGGTTTCCTGATTGTACGTCTGGACGACATTCAGCCAGCGAAAGTGAAGTCGTTAGACGAAGTGCGTGACGATGTCGCGGCGAAAGTGAAACACGAAAAAGCCCTCGATGCGTACTACGCACTGCAGCAGAAAGTGAGCGATGCAGCAAGCAATGATACCGAGTCTCTGGCCGGTGCAGAGCAAGCTGCGGGCGTAAAAGCCACTCAGACGGGTTGGTTCAGCAAAGATAACCTGCCGGAAGAGTTGAACTTTAAGCCGGTTGCAGACGCTATCTTTAATGGCGGTCTGGTAGGTGAAAACGGCGCACCGGGCATCAACTCTGACATCATCACCGTAGACGGCGACCGCGCATTCGTGCTGCGCATCAGCGAGCACAAACCGGAAGCGGTGAAACCGTTGGCAGATGTTCAGGAACAAGTTAAGGCACTGGTTCAGCACAACAAAGCTGAACAACAGGCGAAAGTGGATGCTGAAAAACTGCTGGTTGATTTGAAAGCCGGCAAAGGTGCAGAAGCTATGCAGGCCGCCGGTCTGAAATTTGGCGAGCCGAAAACCTTAAGCCGTTCCGGTCGTGACCCGATTAGCCAGGCGGCGTTTGCACTGCCACTGCCAGCGAAAGACAAACCGAGCTACGGTATGGCGACCGATATGCAAGGTAATGTGGTTCTGCTGGCGCTGGATGAAGTGAAACAAGGTTCAATGCCGGAAGATCAGAAAAAAGCGATGGTGCAGGGTATCACCCAGAACAACGCACAAATCGTCTTTGAAGCTCTGATGAGTAACCTGCGTAAAGAGGCGAAAATCAAAATTGGCGATGCGCTGGAACAGCAATAATCCTGAAGCCGCCTCGCAAAAAAATGCTTTGCAGCTGTAACAAGAAAAGGTCGCTTTCGCGGCCTTTTCCATTTCTGAACATTGCCATTTGTTTCCTGTTTTCACTGTCGTTAAGGTGATTCCACTGTTAACAAACAAGGAGAAAACAGTATGAAACACGGAATTAAAGCACTGCTCATTACCCTGTCCCTGGCCTGTGCCGGAATGTCTCATAGCGCGCTGGCGGCAGCTCCTGCGGCGAAACCGACAACGGTAGAAACCAAAGCGGAAGCTCCTGCAGCACAAAGTAAAGCAGCAGTACCGACTAAAGCCAGTGACGAAGAAGGTACCCGGGTCAGCATTAATAATGCCAGCGCGGAAGAGTTAGCCCGCGCGATGAATGGCGTTGGCCTGAAGAAGGCGCAGGCGATTGTCAGTTATCGCGAAGAGTACGGTCCGTTTAAAACGGTGGAGGATCTCAAGCAGGTGCCGGGGATGGGCAATTCGCTGGTGGAACGTAATCTGGCGGTATTAACCCTGTAATTAATTTGCATAGTGGCAAATTTTTGCCAGACTGAAGAGGTCATACCAGTTATGACCTCTGTACTTATAACAGTTCTTATAACAACAACGTAAGGTTATTGCGCTATGCAAACACAAATCAAAGTTCGTGGATATCATCTCGATGTCTACCAGCACGTTAACAATGCCCGCTACCTTGAATTTCTGGAAGAAGCCCGCTGGGATGGACTAGAAAATAGCGAAAGTTTCCAGTGGATGACCGCCCATAACATTGCCTTCATCGTGGTCAATATCAATATTAATTATCGTCGCCCGGCGGTATTAAGCGACCTGTTAACCATTACCAGTCAGTTGCAGCAATTAAACGGTAAAAGCGGCATCTTAAGCCAGGTCATTACACTGGAGCCGGAAGGGCAGGTGGTCGCGGATGCGCTTATTACGTTTGTTTGTATTGATCTTAAAACGCAGAAAGCATTAGCTCTGGAAGGGGAATTGCGCGAAAAGCTGGAGCAGATGGTTAAGTAAACGTTTTGTGGTGCCGGATGCTCAAGCCGCATCCGGCGACACCCGGAATAATTACTTCAACCCGGTTTTCTGCTTCATCGCTGCCATCACCGTCGGTTTATCGGCCAGATAATGATGCAAACCGTTGGAGCGTAAATTACACGCCGCACAATGACCGCAACCGTCGCCTTTAATGCCGTTATAACAGGTCAACGTTTCGTTACGGACTAAATCTAGTTTGCCGTAATAATCAGCCAGCGCCCAGGTTTCCGCTTTATCAATCCACATCAGCGGCGTTTCAAAACGAATATCTTTCGCCATGCCTAAACTGACGGCATGGTTTAGTGCTTTCACAAACTCATCGCGGCAATCCGGGTAACCGGAGAAATCCGTTTCGCAGACGCCGGTAATTACGGCTTCTGCTTTTACCTGATACGCATATATTGCCGCCAGTGTCAGGAACAAAATATTACGTCCAGGGACAAACGTATTCGGGATGCCATCAGCTTCAGGTTCATAATCAGGCACCGGAATGCTGTCACGCGTCAGGCTGCTGACCGCCAGCTCGTTGAGCAGCGTTACATCAAGAACCTTATGCGCGCGTGCCCCCAGTTTCAGCGCCAGTTCGCGTGCCACGTCGATTTCCGCGCGATGTCGCTGACCGTAATCGAACGTCACGCAATGGACTTCATCATATTGTTGTAATGCCTGCACCAGACAGGTGGAGGAATCCTGGCCTCCACTGAACACAACGACAGCACGTTTCATAGATAATCCTGCTTGAACAATAAAAGCGTTATGGTAACGCCTGCGATTAACCCGGACCAGCTATTCATTGTGACGGTGCGGGAAGCCAGGCTTCGGTAAATTCAAACCAGCCGCGCGGAGTCAGTCGCACACCATTCACGCCGGGTGGAGCGCTAATGCGATAGTGATAGTTGAACAGCGGCGTCAGTGTCGCGTCTGCCATTAACTGGCTAAAGACCGTTTTCAGGGCATTAAATCGGTTTTCCTCATCAGGCATTACTTGCACTGCGTTCAGTGTCGATTGCAGATGTGAAAATGCTGGAGCGTCGAAAACATGTGGCCACAGCGGATCGCATCGCAGCCATTGCTCCAGGGTATATTCCGGCGCTTCGCCAATTAACCTGTCGCCCATCATGAGGTCTGCGTGTGCCAGTAGGGTCGTGTCGTCCCAGTTTTTTGCGTTATGAAAAATAATTGTAAGTTCACAGCCTTCCGCGGCCAGCGTCGCCTGTAAGCGTTCTGCCATGGTATGAAGTTCTATCGGCAGGTGGTAAACCAGCGTCAAGGTTTTCGGTAGTTTGACTTCATCCGGTACTTGCCATTGTGGAATAGTCCAGCCAGGCAGTAATGCATGACTGGCGGTGATCAGGTTTTCTCCGACTTCTAACGTTTGTAATAAACCGGATTGATGAATAATGGAGATCACTTTTCGCGCCTGCCAGAGGGACAGTCGGGGACTTTTGCGCAACGTTAAATAGCAAAAACCTAAACTGATGCCACTACTGACCTGGCTGACCCGTTGCAGCTCCTCAGGTTTGCCGATAGTGATTTGCACGGGATGCCGACAACTGGTTCCCAAATCTTTTTCGAAAAGCGGCGGAGTTATCCAGTACTCAACCGCTTTAAGCAGCGGATGACGTAAATGGTAATAATCATGACTCTCCAGGCGCACCAGTTCCGCTGTGAATTGTGTTAAGCGAAAAGGACCAGTGCCGATCAGGGGGAATTGCGGATGCGCCAGATGGCTGCAATAGCTCGCCAGCCGGTGCGCAAGCCAGTAATCAGGGCGATGTAAAAAGAAGGTCAGACACTGCGGATGGGTGACTTCAATACGCTTCACGCTAATAAATAATTGATGCAGTGCCGGCAGCTGTAACAGCATCATTAACCGCTGGTGTAACTGTGTGGCTTTTACTGCATCGCCGTTATGCCAGTGTAGGGTTGAGCGAATATAAAAGTCCCAGCGTAACCCGTCAGTAGAGGTTTCCCAGTGATGCGCTAAATCGCCAATCGGGCGCTGGGTATGATTATCGAAGCGGGTCAGGCCGGAAAATATTTGCCCGGCGAGATGCTGCTCGGCACGGCCGGGCAAAAAGCCCGGTTGTAACGGTTCGAGCGGGCGATAGTAGGGAATACGCAACGTTGGCGTGTCGTTTTGCCATTGTCCGCCCATAAACGGCTGTAACAGAGTGCGCAGCTCACCTGGGGCCAGTTGCGCCAGCTCCAGCACATCTTGCTGCTTTCCGGTTTCCAGCGCCTGTTCCATCATCGCATTGCGTAGCGATTCCGGCGTGACCAGAAAGCGTAGTTGACCGCGCTTTCCGCGTCCTGACTGCGCCTGCCACTCCAGCCATCCCGCCTCCTGTGCCTGGCGTAACAGAGTACGAACATGGCGTTCGCTGCAAAAACAGCGTTCGGCCAGTTCGCTGACGGTGACGGTTTGCGGCTTTCCGGCGGAAGGTTGCCACAGACGTTGATACTGGTTAAGACGGTTGAGCAGTCGCATATAAACCCGGAACAATATTATTTAACTATTCACTATTACTTCCGTATATATCAGGTGATACTCAATCACTATTAACCGTGTCACAGAGTGGAGAAAGAAATGGCTCGTCTGGCAGCATTTGATATGGACGGCACTTTATTGATGCCTGACCATCATTTAGGTGAGAAAACACTCTCTACTTTGGCACGACTGCGTGAACGCGACATTACCCTCACTTTCGCCACAGGTCGTCATGCGCTGGAGATGCAGCATATTCTCGGGGCGCTATCGCTGGATGCGTATTTGATTACCGGCAACGGAACGCGCGTGCATTCTCTGGAAGGTGAACTTTTACATCGTGATGATTTACCTGCGGATGTGGCAGAGCTGGTGCTGTATCAGCAATGGGATACCCGAGCCAGCATGCATATTTTCAATGACGATGGTTGGTTTACCGGAAAAGAGATCCCTGCGTTGTTGCAGGCATTTGTCTATAGCGGTTTTCGTTATCAGATAATCGATGTTAAAAAAATGCCACTCGGCAGCGTCACCAAGATCTGCTTCTGTGGCGATCACGACGATCTTACACGCTTGCAGATCCAACTACACGAAGCATTAGGCGAGCGTGCACATTTGTGTTTTTCCGCGACGGATTGCCTCGAAGTGCTCCCGGTGGGCTGCAATAAAGGCGCTGCATTGACGGTGCTGACCCAACATTTAGGTTTATCGTTGCGCGAATGCATGGCCTTTGGTGATGCGATGAACGATCGCGAAATGTTAGGCAGCGTCGGTAGTGGCTTTATTATGGGCAATGCGATGCCGCAACTGCGCGCGGAGCTCCCGCATTTACCGGTGATTGGACATTGCCGAAATCAGGCGGTCTCTCACTATTTGACGCACTGGCTGGACTATCCACATCTACCTTATTCCCCCGAATAACGAGATCCCTTCCAGCACCGGGCAATTGCCCGGTTTTTTTTGCGTTGAATTTGTCATTTTGTGCCGTGATGTTTAAACCGCACAGAATAAATTGTCGCGATTTCACCTTTAAAATAGAATTAAAAGAGAAAAAAATTCTCTGTGGAAGGGTTATGTTAGATAAAATTGACCGTAAGCTGCTGGCCTTACTACAGCAGGATTGCACCCTCTCTTTGCAGGCATTGGCTGAAGCCGTTAATCTGACAACCACGCCTTGCTGGAAGCGACTGAAACGGTTGGAGGATGACGGTATCCTTATCGGCAAAGTCGCCCTGTTGGACCCGGAAAAAATTGGCCTCGGTCTGACCGCCTTTGTGCTGATAAAAACGCAACATCACAGCAGCGAATGGTATTGCCGCTTTGTGACGGTGGTTACTGAAATGCCAGAAGTGCTGGGGTTCTGGCGCATGGCCGGGGAATACGATTATCTGATGCGCGTCCAGGTTGCCGACATGAAACGCTACGACGAGTTTTATAAGCGTCTGGTAAACAGCGTGCCGGGGCTGTCGGACGTCACTTCCAGCTTCGCGATGGAACAGATTAAATACACCACTTCTTTACCCATCGAATAAATATCCAGAATCAGGTCAGGACACTACGCGTGCGATTATTTGCTCAATTAAGCTGGTATTTCCGTCGGGAATGGCGTCGCTATCTCGGGGCTGTTGCCTTGCTTGTCATTATCGCGATGCTGCAACTGGTTCCGCCGAAAGTGGTTGGTATTGTTGTCGATGGCGTGACAGAACAACACTTTACTACCGGGCAGATCCTGATGTGGATCGCCACCATGGTGCTGATTGCTGTTGTGGTTTATCTCCTGCGTTACGTCTGGCGCGTATTGCTGTTTGGCGCGTCTTATCAACTGGCTGTTGAACTGCGTGAAGATTATTACCGTCAGCTAAGCCGGCAGCATCCTGAGTTTTACCTGCGTCATCGCACGGGGGACCTCATGGCTCGTGCGACCAATGACGTCGATCGGGTCGTGTTTGCCGCCGGAGAAGGGGTGCTGACGCTGGTGGATTCACTGGTGATGGGCTGCGCTGTGTTGATTATGATGTCTACGCAAATTAGCTGGCAGTTGACCTTATTTGCCCTGTTACCTATGCCAGTGATGGCGATCATGATTAAGCGCAACGGCGATGCCTTGCATGAACGCTTTAAGCTGGCACAGGCGGCGTTTTCCAGTCTTAATGACCGCACCCAGGAAAGCCTCACCAGTATCCGCATGATCAAAGCCTTTGGTCTGGAAGATCGTCAGTCTGCGTTATTTGCCGCAGATGCTGAAGACACCGGTAAGAAAAACATGCGGGTGGCGCGTATTGATGCTCGTTTCGACCCGACCATCTATATCGCGATTGGTATGGCGAACTTGCTGGCGATTGGCGGCGGTAGTTGGATGGTGGTGCAGGGCAGTTTAACGCTGGGCCAGCTCACCAGTTTTATGATGTATTTAGGTCTGATGATTTGGCCGATGCTGGCGCTGGCATGGATGTTTAACATAGTGGAGCGTGGTAGTGCTGCGTACAGCCGTATTCGCGCGATGCTGGCGGAAGCGCCGGTGGTGAACGATGGTAGCGAACCCGTGCCAGAAGGTCGTGGTGAACTGGATGTAAATATTCGCCAGTTTATGTATCCGCAGACTGACCATCCTGCGCTGGAAAACGTCAATTTCGCCCTGAAACCCGGTCAGATGCTGGGTATCTGCGGGCCGACTGGTTCCGGCAAAAGTACCCTGTTGTCGCTCATTCAGCGTCATTTCGACGTCAGCGAGGGGGATATTCGCTTTCATGATATTCCTCTGACGAAGTTACAACTCGATAGCTGGCGTAGCCGCCTGGCGGTGGTCAGCCAGACGCCATTCCTTTTTTCCGACACCGTGGCGAACAACATCGCGCTGGGTTGCCCGAATGCCACCCAACAAGAGATTGAGCATGTCGCGCGGTTAGCCAGCGTACATGACGATATTTTGCGTCTACCGCAAGGTTACGATACAGAGGTGGGCGAGCGCGGCGTGATGCTTTCTGGTGGGCAAAAACAGCGTATCTCCATTGCTCGTGCGTTATTAGTCAACGCGGAAATCCTCATCCTTGATGATGCGCTTTCGGCGGTGGACGGACGCACAGAGCACCAGATCCTGCATAACCTGCGTCAGTGGGGGCAGGGAAGAACGGTAATCATCAGTGCCCATCGCCTTTCGGCACTGACGGAAGCCAGTGAAATTATTGTGATGCAGCACGGACATATCGCCCAGCGTGGCAATCATGATGTGCTGGCACAACAAAGCGGCTGGTATCGCGATATGTATCGCTATCAACAACTGGAGGCGGCGCTCGACGACGCTCCGGAAATTCGCGAGGAGGCCGTTGATGCGTAGTTTTAGCCAACTCTGGCCAACTCTCAAACGCTTGTTAGCGTACGGTTCACCGTGGCGGAAACCGCTGGGCATTGCGGTCCTGATGATGTGGGTTGCGGCGGCGGCGGAAGTCAGTGGGCCGCTGCTTATCAGCTATTTTATCGACAATATGGTAGCGAAAAATAACCTGCCGTTGAAAGTGGTTGCCGGGCTGGCTGCGGCGTATGTTGGGCTACAACTGTTTGCCGCCGGGCTACATTACGCGCAGTCGCTGCTGTTTAATCGGGCGGCAGTAGGTGTAGTGCAACAGTTGCGTACCGACGTGATGGATGCCGCGTTGCGCCAGCCATTAAGCGAGTTTGATACCCAGCCTGTCGGGCAGGTGATTTCCCGCGTTACCAATGATACTGAAGTGATCCGCGACCTCTACGTTACCGTAGTGGCAACGGTCCTGCGTAGCGCCGCCCTGGTGGGTGCGATGCTGGTGGCGATGTTTAGTCTCGACTGGCGAATGGCGCTGGTAGCGATAATGATTTTCCCGGTGGTGCTGGTGGTAATGGTGATATACCAGCGTTACAGCACGCCGATTGTCCGTCGTGTGCGCGCCTATCTGGCAGATATCAACGACGGCTTTAACGAAATCATCAATGGCATGAGCGTCATCCAGCAGTTCCGTCAGCAGGCGCGATTTGGCGAACGTATGGGTGAGGCCAGTCGTTCACACTATATGGCGAGGATGCAAACCCTGCGCCTCGACGGTTTTCTGCTGCGTCCGCTGCTGAGTCTGTTTTCATCGCTCATTCTTTGTGGCTTGTTGATGCTGTTTGGCTTCTCCGCCAGCGGTACCATTGAAGTGGGCGTACTGTATGCGTTTATCAGCTATCTTGGGCGGCTTAACGAACCCTTAATCGAACTGACCACGCAACAGGCGATGCTGCAACAGGCTGTTGTTGCTGGTGAGCGCGTGTTTGAGCTGATGGACGGGCCGCGCCAGCAATATGGCAATGATGATTGCCCCTTACAGAGCGGCAACATTGAAGTCGATAACGTGTCATTTGCTTATCGCGATGACAATCTGGTACTGAAGAACATTAATCTCTCGGTGCCTTCGCGCAACTTTGTGGCGCTGGTGGGGCATACCGGCAGTGGTAAAAGTACCCTCGCCAGTTTATTGATGGGCTATTACCCGCTAACGGAAGGTGATATTCGCCTTGATGGTCGTCCATTAAGTTCGCTAAGTCACAGCGCGCTGCGCCAGGGCGTGGCAATGGTGCAGCAAGATCCGGTAGTGCTGGCGGATACATTCCTCGCCAACGTGACGCTGGGACGTGATATCTCCGAAGAACGCGTCTGGCAGGCGCTGGAAACTGTGCAACTGGCGGAGTTGGCGCGCAGCATGAGCGATGGTATTTATACGCCGCTGGGCGAGCAAGGGAATAATCTCTCCGTCGGGCAAAAGCAACTGCTGGCACTGGCGCGCGTGCTGGTGGAGACGCCGCAAATCCTGATCCTTGATGAGGCAACCGCCAGCATTGACTCCGGTACTGAACAGGCGATTCAACACGCACTGGCGGCGGTGCGTGAACACACTACGCTTGTGGTGATAGCTCACCGCTTATCGACCATTGTCGATGCCGACACCATTCTGGTGCTTCATCGTGGTCAGGCTGTGGAACAGGGGACTCACCAGCAACTGCTGGCCGCCCAGGGGCGCTACTGGCAGATGTATCAACTGCAACTTGCGGGCGAAGAGCTGGCAGCCAGCGTGCGTGAAGAGGAGTCATTGAGCGCCTGAATAGCGCAATATTTCATCGTTGGTGCAAAAATGTAACGCACTGTGCACTGTCATAGTGCGTTTTTGTTTTCAATCTTCTTAACTTCCTGCTCTCTTTCTCGTTTTTCATTTCTGGCACACCGCTTGCAATACCTTATTCGTGTAGCAGAACCATTACCGAATTCTGACCGGAGGGGATCTATGAAGCTGGTGACCGTGATAATCAAACCATTCAAGCTGGAAGACGTTCGTGAAGCGTTATCTTCCATTGGTATTCAGGGCCTGACCGTCACCGAAGTGAAAGGTTTCGGGCGTCAGAAAGGGCATGCCGAGCTGTACCGGGGGGCGGAATACAGCGTCAACTTTCTGCCAAAAGTAAAAATTGATGTGGCGATTGCTGATGACCAACTCGATGAAGTGATCGATATCGTCAGCAAAGCGGCTTACACCGGAAAAATTGGCGACGGCAAAATCTTCGTCGCTGAATTGCAACGCGTCATTCGTATTCGTACCGGCGAAGCCGACGAAGCGGCGCTGTAATCTCTGGCACACAGCAACAGGAACGAAAAATGAAGATAGCGACGATAAAAACTGGGCTTGCTTCACTGGCGATGCTGCCGGGACTGGTAATGGCTGCACCTGCGGTGGCCGATAAAGCCGACAATGCGTTTATGATGATTTGTACTGCGCTGGTGCTGTTTATGACTATTCCGGGGATTGCCCTGTTTTACGGTGGGTTAATTCGCGGCAAAAACGTGCTGTCGATGCTGACGCAGGTGACGGTGACGTTTGCACTGGTCTGTATTCTCTGGGTGGTTTACGGTTACTCGCTGGCGTTTGGTGAGGGCAACAACTTCTTTGGCAACATTAACTGGTTGATGCTGAAAAACATCGAACTGACGGCGGTGATGGGCAGCATTTATCAGTATATCCACGTGGCGTTTCAGGGATCGTTTGCCTGCATTACCGTAGGCTTGATCGTCGGGGCGCTGGCGGAACGGATCCGCTTCTCAGCTGTGCTGATTTTCGTGGTGGTGTGGCTGACGCTCTCTTACATTCCGATTGCGCATATGGTCTGGGGCGGCGGTTTGCTGGCTTCTCACGGTGCGCTGGATTTTGCGGGTGGCACGGTGGTGCACATTAACGCCGCAATTGCAGGTCTGGTGGGCGCATATCTAATTGGCAAACGCGTGGGCTTCGGCAAAGAGGCGTTTAAACCGCACAACCTGCCGATGGTCTTTACCGGTACTGCCATTCTCTATATCGGTTGGTTTGGCTTTAACGCCGGGTCAGCGGGCACGGCGAATGAAATCGCAGCACTGGCATTTGTGAATACTGTGGTCGCAACGGCGGCGGCAATTCTTGGCTGGATCTTCGGTGAATGGGCGCTGCGTGGTAAGCCTTCACTGCTGGGAGCGTGTTCAGGCGCGATTGCCGGTCTGGTCGGCGTGACGCCAGCCTGTGGCTACATTGGTGTTGGCGGCGCGTTGATTATCGGCGTGGTAGCTGGTCTGGCGGGCTTGTGGGGCGTTACCATGCTCAAACGCTTGCTGCGGGTGGATGATCCCTGCGATGTTTTCGGTGTGCACGGCGTTTGTGGCATTGTCGGCTGTATCATGACCGGGATTTTTGCCGCCAGCTCGCTGGGCGGCGTGGGCTTCGCTGAAGGTGTGACGATGGGCCATCAGTTGCTGGTACAGCTGGAAAGCATTGCCATTACGATTGTCTGGTCCGGTGTGGTGGCGTTTATTGGCTACAAACTGGCGGATCTGACGGTTGGTCTGCGTGTACCGGAAGAACAGGAGCGAGAAGGGTTGGACGTCAACAGCCACGGCGAAAATGCCTATAACGCGTAATAAGCACTGCAAAAAACAGCCGGACGGTTTTCACCTCCGGCTATTTTTTTAATTGTGATTACGCATTACCCCTTCCTGAACGGTCGAGGCAACCAGCACGCCGTCCTGAGTATAAAACTCACCGCGTACAAAGCCGCGTGCGCTGGACGCCGAGGTGCTCTCCACGCTATACAGCAGCCATTCATTCAAATTAAACGGGCGATGGAACCACATGGAATGGTCGATGGTCGCTATCTGAATCCCTGGTTCGAGAAAACCGATGCCGTGCGGCTGTAAAGCTACCGGCAGGAAGTTAAGATCAGAAGCGTAACCGAGCAGATACTGATGAACGCGCAGATCATCCGGCACGCTACCATTTGCGCGGATCCATACCTGACGATGCGGTTCTGCGACATGCCCTTTCAGTGGGTTATGAAACTCCACCGGACGGACTTCCAGCGGACGATCGCAGATGAATTTATCTTTCAGCACTGGCGGCAGCAGGTGCGCCAGCGATTGGGCGATTTGCGTTTCTGAAGGCAGGCCATCAGGTGCGGGTGCGGGTGGCATAGCTTTTTGATGTTCGAAACCCGCTTCCGGAGCCTGGAAAGAGGCTGTCATATAGAAAATCGGTTTACCGTTTTGAATAGCAGCAACCCGGCGGGCGCTGAAGCTGTTACCGTCACGCAACGTTTCGACATCATAAATAATCGGCTTCTTACTGTCGCCTGGGCGAAGAAAGTAGCTGTGAAACGAATGTACCAGCCGCTCTTCAGGGACGGTCTCTTTTGCAGCATACAAGGCCTGACCCACGACCTGGCCGCCAAACACCTGACGTAAACCTAAATCTTCACTCTGGCCGCGAAAGAGTCCTTCCTCAATTTTTTCCAGATTTAACAATGTCAGTAAATTTTTTAGCGCCTGACTCATATAACTCTCCAGTAACAAAGCTGCCGCAGCAAGCCAAAGTGAGTTGAGTATAACGCAAATTTGCCACTGGTCCGATGGGTGCAATAGTCTGAATTACTAGCCAATTACAGGCAGAAATGCGTGATGTGTGCCACACTTGTTGACGTTACTATTTTGTTAACCACTCTTCCGGCGAGGAAAGTTAGCCCGCTGGTGCATTGATAATAAGGAGAAGTAAATGAAACTCGTGCACATGGCCAGTGGTTTAGCGGTTGCGATTGCGTTGGCGGCTTGCGCAGATAAAAGCGCGGATATTCAGACGCCAGCACCGGCTGCAAATACGTCTATTTCAGCAACACAGCAACCTGCTATCCAGCAACCGAATGTTTCCGGTACCGTCTGGATCCGTCAGAAAGTCGCACTGCCGCCTGATGCCGTGCTGACCGTGACACTTTCTGACGCATCATTAGCCGATGCACCGTCAAAAGTGCTGGCGCAAAAAGCGGTGCGTACTGAAGGTAAACAGTCACCATTCAGCTTTGTTCTGCCATTTAACCCGGCAGACGTTCAGCCGAACGCGCGTATTCTGTTGAGTGCGGCGATTACCGTGAATGACAAACTGGTATTTATCACCGATACCGTTCAGCCGGTGATCAACCAGGGCGGGACCAAAGCGGACCTGACATTAGTGCCGGTGCAGCAAACCGCCGTGCCGGTTCAGGCCAGCGGTGGCGCAACGACTACCGTACCTTCGACCTCACCAACCCAGGTGAATCCGTCTTCGGCAGTTCCGGCTCCTACGCAATATTAAGCGAAGTTAACCCTCTCCGCCCGGAGAGGGTTAGTAGTTCCAGCGATAACGCTGCAAGTCGATTTGCCCTCTTCCTGACACCATCACACCTTCTGCCAGTAATGCCTGTCGCTGACGCTGTAAATCCGGTCCGGTTAGCGAAATGGTGCCGTGGCGATTAACCACCCGATGCCAGGGCAAGGTGCTGCCTTCCGGGAGACGCTTTAACACACCACCCACCTGGCGCGCGGCGCGGGGCGATCCCGCCAGTTTCGCCACATCACCGTAAGTGGTGACATAGCCTTCGGGAATAGCGGCTACGATTTGCCAGACGCGTTGGGGAAATGAATCTTCTTTTTCCATCTTTTCTTCCTGAGGTAATTTTTCAGCATAATCTGGAAAAACGCCCGAGTGAAGCCGCATTGCGCAAGAAACCAGCATCTGGCACGCAATGGGTTGCAATTAGCCGGGGCAGCAGTGATAATGCGCCTGCGCGTTGGTTCTCAACGCTCTCAATGGGGGCTCTGTTGGTTCTCCCGCAACGCTACTCTGTTTACCAGGTCAGGTCCGGAAGGAAGCAGCCAAGGCAGATGACGCGTGTGCCGGGATGTAGCTGGCAGGGCCCCCACCCATTTCTGCCTCCCCCCGTTTCGTCAAAAAATCCCAACATGGCTAAACTTTAACCACAACTGACGTCGCAAGAATTGTCTGGCTGCGCAGTACGCTTCGGAGGTATGTCTGATGAAGTATGTTGATGGTTTTGTGGTTGCCGTTCCTGCCGATAAAAAGGATGCCTATCGGGAAATGGCCGCTAAGGCCGCGCCATTGTTTAAAGAGTTTGGCGCGCTTCGTATTGTCGAATGCTGGGCCAGCGATGTACCGGATGGCAAAGTGACCGATTTTCGTATGGCGGTGAAAGCGGAAGAGAATGAAGAGGTTGTCTTTAGCTGGATTGAATACCCTTCAAAAGAGGTCCGCGACGCTGCTAATCAAAAGATGATGTCGGACCCACGGATGAAGGAGTTCGGCGAGTCCATGCCGTTTGATGGCAAGCGAATGATCTATGGCGGATTCGAGTCAATCATCGACGAATAGGTAGCGTGACGGGCTGTGCGGCGTGCCGTCAGCCCAAAAATTCACAAATGTTGCTCGGCCCAGCGTAAGAAATCCTCTTTCGGTAATGCCTTGCTGTAGAGCCAGCCCTGGCCGTAGTGCACGCCATGCTGGCGTAGCCACTCTTCTTGTTTACTGGTTTCGATTCCCTCCGCTACCATTTTCAGTTTCAGTGTTTTTGCCATTTCGATGATATGTGGCGTGACATTTTTATATTCCAGCGCATCAACGAAAGATTTATCGATCTTCAGAATGTCGACATCCAGATCCTGTAAATAGCTTAAACTTGAATACCCCGTACCAAAATCATCGAGATAAATTTCATGGCCCGCCTCCCGGTAGCGAGAAATTATCGGGGCGCTGGTTTTCGGATCGGCAAACTCGCGTTCAGTGAGTTCAAGCGCGATCTGTCTGGGATTAACCTGATAGTGATTGATCATTTCACGCAGCAATTGCGGGATTTTTTCCGAGGTGAGTACGGTGGATTCAAGATTGATCGAAATATGCTGCTGCGGATGCTGACGCAGCCAGTCGCCCATATCTTCAAAGACACTTTTTATAATCAGTAGCGTCAACGGCTCAGAAAGCCCCGTTTGCTGTGCCAGCGGAATAAAACTATCTGGTGACAACCAACTACCGTCTGTCTGCGGCCAGCGCGCCAGTGCCTCAGCACCGACAATTTTGCCATTGGCTAAGGAGACAATCGGCTGATAGTGCACGCAAATATCACGATTTTCGATAGCATCCTGCAGCCGATGATGCGGTGACTGGATACGGCGCAAAATACGCAGCACAAACATCGCTGCCAGCAGGCCAATCACCAACCCGAGCGGTAACCAAATAAAGACTTGCCGATGCCAGCCTTTCTGCAACATTTTCGTTGAAGCCCAGGTGATGATCGAAATATTCATCTCCGGGAAGGGCTGGATATCGTAAATAATTCCATTATTTTCGATATGCTCACCGGGTGTTTTTTGTAGCCTGGTAATAATTCCCTGAGCAATTTCATCACTGCTGGTTATCACAACGTTATGGGCATTGCCAATAATGGCGGCATCAATTTGCCATGAGCTATAGGGAATGATATCAATAAAGGAAGCGGGGTCGATCATGACGACATAATGTGCCGTTCCCATGGCAACCATGTAACGGATAATGCCTAAATCGTTATGCGATGTTAACCAGACACGATAACCATCTTTCGAAATTTTACCTGGCTCGGGGAAGGTATCGGGCGGGCTTTCATGCTCCAGAGACGAACACTGGGGAACGTTGTTATCGATATAAACCACTTCCTGAATATAGCGATAACTGTAAGATACCCGACGCATTTCCATGAGATGGGCTGCGCTACAGGCCGCACCTTGCCACCTTTCCAGCTCTTGCAGCGCATCTTTCCCTTGTGTCGCCACCTTATTGGCCCGAATAGCGACGCGGGAGGAATACGTATTCAGCTCTTCAATAAATGATGTTTCTACCTGCTGATGGGCCAGCCAGATGCTTAAGCCGACAGGCAGCAATACTGAAAGAATCAGTACTCCCGAAATAAGGCCGACCAGATGTCGTGTTCTCACCAGCATATCCTTATTAACACAGTGTAGGGAAAGTATATCTGATTGTGGAAAAAGGCTGGCAGGAGATAAGGAGGTAGAGCCGGGATTTCATGAAGAGATGGGTGGAAACGAACGTTGTCATTTGACCAGGCGCAGAGCTTTACGCCTGGTATGTAACCCTAACTTAAGATGTTGATTCGGCGCGAGCGAGGGTAAAAATATCGTAAAAAGACAGTTCACCTTTACGGACGATCATTTTTTGCAGTTGTTCTTTATGAACATCCGCGACACGCGGAGAGTTCAAGATGGCTTCAACCAGCGCGGCAGGTACAAAGCGCGTGTTGTACCATTCGCCGTTATAGCAAACGCGGAAATCCAGCACGTCGATATCTTCATAGCGGTAGCGTGGGTAGACATCGAAAAAGAAGAAACCATTAAGCAGGATAAATAATACAACCAGTAGCCAGACAGAGCCTGACAGCGTTTCGGACTGTAACATCACCGCCAGGGTGGCAAAAAAAGCAACGTACATACCGATAAACAGCCCCGGATGTTTACGGATAAAACTGATACTAAAGCGGGGTTTGTTGTCGCGTTTTTCGCGGGTATTCAGAGACTCAATCGTTTCGGTCAGCAGGCGTTGTATTTCGGTCATCGTTTGCCTTCGTGGTATCTGCAACTTTCCAGGGAACACCCTATTTTAACGTGGGAATAGTAGAGGGAAAGTAACAGATTTGCCACGATTTTGCATAACAGTTGCGAAAAACAGGTTACAATTTTTTAATGATTCTGGCTGGATTACCGCCCACGACAACATTGTCCGGGACATCTTTTGTGACAACTGCACCTGAGGCTACCACGACGTTATCACCAATGGTCACACCAGGGTTAATGACTGCGCGTCCGCCAATCCAGACGTTATTACCGATGGTGACGGGTTCCCCCAGTTCAACACCGCTATTACGTGCTACAGGGTCGATGGGATGTGTTGCCGTGTAGATATGAACACCTGGCGCTAACATACAGTTATCACCGATGCGAATAGGGCAGACATCAAGCATCACGCAATCGAAGTTGGCGAAAAAATTATTGCCGAGAAAAATGTTATAGCCATAGTCACAGCGAAACGTTGGCTCAATATAAGCCTCTGTCACCTGACCGAATAATTCAGCGAGAATTTGCTGGCGTAATGTGTGCTCTTCCGCCAGGGAATGATTGTATCGGTGAATAAGCTGACGAGCGCGCAGGCGATCGCGAGATAACGTCTCATCTGCCGAGCGATACAACTCACCAGCAATCATTTTTTCTTTTTCTGTGCTCATTACTGACCTCCGGTTGCTGAAAATGCGGCAACACAGTAAGACGAAAAGTCAGTGAAGAGAACGTTCCCATTACGTCTGTGTGATGAAGATCACATAGGGTGCGCCTTCATGGCGATAAAGTATAAAATTCTTAATAAACAGCTGGTTATAGCTCCGAAAGCCAATTATTTATTAGCGAATAAATTTCCATACTGAGGAAGGGATCTTGTCGTACAGTTTATTCATAGTCAATTCGGCGAGGCGGTGATCTGCGGCTGAGTAAAATACCGCCAGTTCATTATCTGATAATTCGTATTTATTTTTCTCGATAACACGCTCCAGCGTGTCAATTGTCTGGCAACGACGCAAACGCATTAAATAATCGGTTTTCGTTAAAGGTTTTTCGGACATACTTCTACCCATGGTTGTAATAATTCTAACAAGATAAACTCGCAGGATTCTCTTTCGTCGCATTGACAAAACAACGGAATAGTCGATTACCTGACTTCCGCCATTTTTGAAGATCCTGCATATTAATACCATAACTACTGAACAACATAAAGGTGTCATCCAGATATTCGTCGATCTGCTCAATGAGCTTATTGTCTTCATTATACTTAATTTTGTAATTAAGTGCGAAGGTCGCAATATGCTCAATCAGTTCATTCAACTGGAGGTTGATCGCCGAGGTTGGGTCGTTAACCCAGCCATGGTTGCTTTCTTCAAGGTTTGCAAGGCAATCATGATACAGGGTTTCACAGAGAAACTTAAGCTGTGCGATATCATGTCTTTTGGGTGAGTATTCATCCATAACGCGTCCCCTTCTTAGCGGTTGAACTAACGGACACCTTTCGGGATGGAAAAAACTTACTGACCTGGACTTGCCCTCTCGTTTGTTAGCTTAACTATAAGCCACTCTTTGCAGGTTTTCATCGCATTATTACGAAAAATTACAAATAGGAAGGAAGCGGGATAGGACTCACTTTTTCATACTAGCACCAACCCGCTGCAGGTAAAAGCAGTTTGCTCGAACTGTTCATAACATTTCAAGATTATCGCCAGATGAAATTGGTCACACTAATACCAGGAATGCTCTGAATATGTCGTAATAACCGATGAATGAATAAAGAATTACCGCAAATAATTAAGAAAAGCCTCTAAATGATTATGGATTATTAAATCTATTAGCGCTACTTAATATAAATTAACTAACAATCAGTATTTTTTATGAATTTTATGCGAAGTTAATACTGGTTTTCATATGAGATTCTGAGTTGATTGTTCAGTTCCCCATTCAACTCGTAGGTTATGCATCTAAAAAAGGCCGCTTGCGCGGCCTTAGTGATTACACGTTGTATCAATGATGATCGACAGTATGGCTGTGCTCGATATCTTCATTCTTGCGGCTAAAGCGGCGGCGAACCACCACAAAGAATACCGGAACGAAGAAGATTGCCAGTACCGTTGCGGTCACCATCCCTCCCATTACACCGGTACCTACTGCGTTCTGCGCGCCGGAACCAGCACCAGTACTGATAACCAGCGGCATAACGCCGAGGATAAACGCCAGCGAGGTCATCAGGATCGGACGTAAACGCATCCGCACCGCATCAAGCGTCGCTTCAATCAGACCTTTACCTTCTTTATCCATCAAGTCTTTGGCGAATTCGACGATAAGTATCGCGTTCTTCGCCGACAACCCAATGGTTGTGAGCAGGCCTACCTGGAAGTACACGTCATTGGTCAGGCCACGGAAGGTGGCTGCCAGCAAGGCACCGATAACCCCCAGCGGAACGACCAGCATAACGGAGAACGGAATCGACCAGCTCTCGTACAGCGCCGCCAGACACAGGAATACGACAATCAACGAAATCGCGTACAGTGAAGGTGCCTGGTTGCCGGAGAGACGTTCCTGATAGGACATCCCCGTCCAGTCATAGCCAACACCGGTAGGCAGTTTACTCGCCAGTTGTTCCATCAGCTCCATTGCTTCACCGGTACTTTTACCCGGTGCCGCCTGGCCTAAGATTTCCATGGATGGCAGGCCGTTGTATCGTTCCAGACGCGGAGAGCCGTACTCCCAACGAGAAGAGGAGAACGCCGAGAACGGTACCATCTGACCATCAGCAGCACGAACATACCAGTCGCCGATATCATCCGGCAGCATACGGTATTTCGCTTCTGACATGACGTAAACTTTCTTCACACGACCGCGGTCGATAAAGTCGTTCACATAGCTACCGCCCCATGCAGCGCCCAGAGTGGTGTTAATGTCGTTGATAGAAACACCCAGCGCCTGCGCTTTTTCCTGGTCGATATCAATCTTGAACTGCGGGGTATCTTCCAGACCGTTTGGACGTACGCTGGTCAACATATCAGGGTGCTTCGCTGCTTCTGCAAGCAGCTGGTTACGCGCCTGAGTCAGTTTTTCGTGACCAAGGCCAGCCTGGTCAATCAGCTCAAAGTCAAAGCCGGTTGCAGTACCCAGTTCCACGATTGCAGGCAGGTTAAAGGCGAACACCATCGCATCTTTGATTTGCGAGAATGCGCGTGTTGCACGCATGGTAATCGCTTCAACTTTGTTTTCTTCGCCCGGACGATCGGCCCAGTCCTTCAAGGAAACGAACGCAATACCGGTATTCTGACCACGTCCCGCAAAGCCGAAGCCGTTAACGGCGAACACCGACTCAACGTTGTTCTTTTCTTTGGTCAGATAGTAATGCGTTACCTCATTGAGCACTTTCTGCGTACGTTCCTGCGTTGCACCTGCTGGCAGCTGAACCATGGTCATAAATACGCCCTGGTCCTCATCTGGCAAGAAGGAGCTTGGCAGACGCACAAACAGATAGGCCATGCCGACCACGATGATTAGATACAGCACCAGGTAACGCCCCGTACTGCGCAGAATACCGCCTACGCTGTCGGTGTAGTGGTGCGTGCTCTTCTCGAACATGCGGTTAAACCAGCCGAAGAAGCCTTTTTTACCTTCTCCGTGATCGCCTTTGGCAATCGGTTTCAGCATGGTGGCACAAAGAGCCGGAGTCAGAATCAACGCCACCAGTACCGACAGCGCCATTGCTGAAACAATGGTAATAGAGAACTGACGATAGATAGCACCAGTAGAACCGCCAAAGAAGGCCATCGGTACGAATACCGCCGACAGTACCATCGCGATACCGACCAGAGCGCCCTGAATCTGCCCCATCGACTTACGGGTGGCTTCTTTTGGCGGTAAACCTTCTTCCGCCATCACACGCTCAACGTTTTCTACCACAACGATGGCGTCATCCACCAACAGGCCGATGGCGAGCACCATCCCGAACATTGTTAGCGTGTTTATCGAGAAGCCAAAGGCGGCAAGGACGGCAAAGGTCCCAAGCAATACCACCGGTACGGCAATGGTCGGAATCAACGTCGCGCGGAAGTTCTGCAAGAACAGATACATAACCAGGAAAACGAGGATGATCGCTTCGACCAGCGTTTTAACCACTTCGTGAATAGAGATTTTCACGAACGGCGTGGTGTCGTACGGGTAAACAATTTTCAGACCTGACGGGAAGAACGGTTCCATCTTCGCCAGTTCAGCACGGATTGCCGCAGCGGTATCCAGCGCGTTCGCGCCGGTTGCCAGCTTGATCCCCAGACCGGAAGCCGGTTGGCCGTTAAACTCTGCGATGATGTCGTAGTTCTCACCACCCAGCTCAATTTTCGCCACATCACGCAGCAGCACGCGGGAACCATCCTGATTCACTTTCAGCAGGATTTTGCCGAACTCTTCAGTAGAGGTCAGACGCGTCTGAGCAATAATAGAGGCGTTAAGCTGTTGGCCTTTCACCGGCGGCGTACCACCGAGCTGACCCGCCGCAACCTGGGCGTTCTGCGCTTTGATGGCGGTAATGACATCAACCGGCGTTAGCTGGTATTTGTTCAGTTCATTCGGATTCATCCAGATACGCATCGCGTACTGAGAACCGAACAGCTGAACGTCACCCACGCCCGACGTACGGCTGATGGCGTCTTTCATATTCGCCGCCACGTAGTCGGAGATATCCTCCTGCGTCATGGTGCCATCGGTGTTGATAACGCCGACAACCATCAGGAAGCTACTGGACGATTTCTCAACGCTCACCCCTTGCTGCTGTACTTCTTGCGGCAGCAACGGCATTGCCAGCTGCAGTTTGTTCTGCACCTGAACCTGCGCGATATCCGCATCAGTACCAGACTCAAAGGTCAGGGTGATCTGCACGGTACCCGTGGAGTCACTGTTAGAGGACATGTACATCAGGTTATCGATACCATTCATATTCTGTTCGATAACCTGCGTCACCGTGTCCTGCACTGTTTTCGCATCAGCGCCGGGGTAGGAGGCGGAGATCGTTACTGCCGGCGGAGCAATCGTAGGATATTGCGCCACCGGCAGTTTGAGGATCGCCAGCCCCCCTGCCAACATGATGATGATGGCGATCACCCACGCAAAAATCGGGCGATCGATAAAGAAATTAGGCATGTCTTAACGGCTCCTGTTTAAGTTAAGACTTGGACTGTTCAGGCTGAGTACCGCTTGCGGCTTGCTGGTTATTATCAGCGGTAACTTCTTGTGCTTTTACCTGGACACCAGGACGCACTTTCTGCAGCCCACTTATTACTACGCGATCGCCTGCTTTCAGACCTTCTGTCACCAGCCACTTATCGCCAATAGCCTGGCTTGCAACGATCGGACGGGTTTCCACTTTGTCATCCGCGCCTACCACCAGGACGGTAGCATCGCCACGCGGCGTACGGGTTACACCTTGTTGCGGGACTAAAATGGCGTTTGGATTAAGCCCTTCTTCCAGACGTGCGCGCACGAACATACCCGGCAGCAGAGTGTGATCCGGGTTCGGGAAGATAGCGCGTAGGGTGATAGACCCGGTGGTCTGATCGACAGTAACGTCAGAGAACTCCAGCGTACCGTCCTGTGGGAACTTAATGCCGTCACTGGTGATCAGCGACACTTTGGCTTTGCCGTTCTCTTGTTTCAGCGTGCCATTTGCCAGTTCCTGTTTCAGGCGCAGGAAATCGTTGCTGGACTGAGTCACATCAACGTAGATCGGATCAAGTTGCTGCACGGTTGCCAGCGCAGTCGCCTGACCGTTTTGCACCAGGGCACCTTCCGTCACGTTTGACTTACCAATGCGGCCGCTAATTGGAGAGGTGACTTTGGTGTAAGCCAGATTGATACGCGCAGTTTCAACGGCAGCTTTCGCCGCAGTTACCGCGGCATTCGCCTGTTGCGCATCAGCCAGAGCCTGATCGTACTCTTGCTTACTGATGTACTGCGTACCGAGCAATTTCTGATAACGATTCACCGTCAATTGCGCGATATTGGCTGCAGCCTGGGCTTTCGCTAAATCGCCTTTCGCACTGTCGTATGTCGCCTGATAGGTCGCAGGATCAATCTGATAGAGAGAGACACCTGCTTCAATGTCGCTACCTTCTTTGAAATTACGCTTCAGGATAATCCCGCTAACTTGAGGACGAACTTCTGCGATCCGGTAGGCACTGGTGCGACCCGGAAGCTCGGTTGTGATCTGCAGAGGTTCAGTTTTGACTGTAACTACGCCAACGGCGGGCATCTGCTGGCCACCTTGTTGGGCCTGTTTGTCGTCACATCCTGTTAGGGCTAAGCTGCCTGAGAGCATCAGAACGACCGCCAGAGGCGTAAACCCTCTGTTTTTGTTCATATGTAAACCTCGAGTGTCCGATTTCAAATTGGTCAATGGTCAAAAGTTAATAAACCCATTGCTGCGTTTATATTATCGTCGTGCTATGGTACATACATTCATAAATGTATGTAAATCTAACGCCTGTAAATTCACGAACATATGGCACGAAAAACCAAACAAGAAGCGCAGGAAACGCGCCAACACATCCTCGATGTGGCTCTTCGTCTTTTCTCACAGCAGGGGGTATCATCCACCTCGCTGGGCGAGATTGCAAAAGCAGCTGGCGTTACGCGCGGTGCAATCTACTGGCATTTTAAAGACAAGTCGGATTTGTTCAGTGAGATCTGGGAACTGTCAGAATCCAATATTGGTGAACTAGAGCTTGAGTATCAGGCAAAATTCCCTGGCGATCCACTCTCAGTATTAAGAGAGATATTAATTCATGTTCTTGAATCCACGGTGACAGAAGAACGGCGTCGATTATTGATGGAGATTATATTCCACAAATGCGAATTTGTCGGAGAAATGGCTGTTGTGCAACAGGCACAACGTAATCTCTGTCTGGAAAGTTATGACCGTATAGAACAAACGTTAAAACATTGTATTGAAGCAAAAATGTTGCCTGCGGATTTAATGACACGTCGCGCAGCAATTATTATGCGTGGCTATATTTCCGGCCTGATGGAAAACTGGCTCTTTGCCCCGCAATCTTTTGATCTTAAAAAAGAAGCTCGCGATTACGTCGCCATCTTACTCGAGATGTATCTCCTGTGCCCCACGCTTCGTTACCCTGCCACTAACGAATAACCCTGAATCTGACTCCAGGATTTTTCCTGGACATTTTCGCCGTTGCTATTCTGGTTCATTGCGTCGTGATATTCTTACGGTTTGACTTTTTCAGGTCGTTCTTCAGGTTCAGAAACCTTCATTCATCATGACTATGTTCCAGTATTACAAACGATCACGGCATTTTGTTTTTTCAGCATTCATTGCTTTTGTTTTGGTCTTGTTATGCCAGAATGCGGCGTTTGCGCGGGCGCCATCGAATGGTGATCTGCCGACAAAAGCGGACCTGCAGGCACAACTTGACTCACTGAATAAACAAAAAGATCTTTCTGCTCAGGACAAACTGGTGCAGCAGGATCTGACAGATACATTAGCCACCCTCGATAAAATCGATCGCATAAAAGAAGAGACAGTTCAGCTACGGCAAAAAGTCGCTGAAGCGCCGGAAAAAATGCGTCAGGCGACCGCGGCGTTAACAGCACTTAGCGATGTCGATAACGACGAAGAAACGCGCAAAATTCTGAGCACGCTTTCGTTGCGCCAGCTGGAAACTCGCGTTGCCCAGGCGCTGGACGATTTGCAAAACGCACAAAACGATCTGGCGTCTTATAACAGCCAGCTGGTTTCGTTACAGACGCAGCCCGAACGCGTGCAAAATGCGATGTATAACGCTTCGCAGCAGCTGCAACAAATTCGCAGCCGCCTGGATGGCACTGATGTTGGCGATACTGCCTTACGTCCCAGCCAGAAAGTGTTGATGCAGGCCCAGCAGGTTTTGCTGAATGCTGAGATTGACCAGCAACGAAAAAGCCTGGAAGGGAACACCGTCTTACAGGATACCTTGCAAAAGCAGCGTGATTACGTGACGGCGAACAGTGCTCGTCTGGAACACCAGTTGCAACTGTTGCAAGAAGCGGTAAACAGTAAGCGCCTGACCTTAACCGAAAAAACGGCGCAGGAAGCCGTCTCTCCGGATGAAGCTGCACGTATTCAGGCTAATCCTCTGGTGAAACAGGAACTGGAAATTAACCAGCAGTTGAGTCAGCGTCTGATTACCGCGACTGAAAACGGTAATCAGCTAATGCAGCAAAACATTAAAGTCAAAAACTGGCTTGAGCGGGCGCTGCAATCGGAACGAAATATTAAAGAGCAGATTGCCGTCCTGAAGGGCAGCCTGCTGTTGTCTCGTATCCTTTACCAGCAACAACAAACGCTGCCCTCGGCGGATGAACTGGAAAACATGACCAACCGCATCGCGGATTTGCGTCTCGAACAGTTTGAAGTTAACCAGCAGCGTGATGCACTCTTCCAGAGCGATGCGTTCGTCAACAAACTGGAAGAAGGTCACACCAACGAAGTCAACAGCGAAGTTCACGATGCATTATTGCAAGTGGTTGATATGCGTCGCGAATTGCTGGATCAGCTTAACAAACAGTTGGGTAACCAATTGATGATGGCCATTAACCTGCAAATCAACCAGCAGCAGTTAATGAGTGTGTCGAAAAACCTGAAATCCATCCTGACTCAGCAAATCTTTTGGGTGAACAGTAACCGTCCAATGGACTGGGACTGGATCAAAGCGTTCCCACAAACGCTGAAAGATGAATTTAAGTCGATGAAGATCACGGTAAACTGGGAAAAAGCCTGGCCTGCCGTCTTTATCGCTTTCCTCGCTGGTTTACCACTGCTATTAATTGCCGGGCTGATCCACTGGCGTCTGGGCTGGCTGAAAGCGTATCAACAAAAACTGGCTTCCGCTGTGGGCTCCCTGCGTAACGACAGCCAGCTCAACACACCAAAAGCGATCCTTATCGACCTGATTCGCGCACTGCCAGTATGTCTGATTATTCTTGCGGTTGGTCTGATTCTGTTGACCATGCAACTCAACATCAGCGAACTGCTATGGTCGTTCAGCAAAAAACTGGCGATTTTCTGGCTGGTGTTTGGCCTGTGCTGGAAGGTACTGGAGAAAAACGGTGTTGCCGTGCGTCACTTCGGCATGCCGGAACAGCAGACCAGCCACTGGCGTCGGCAAATTGTCCGCATCAGTCTCGCGTTGCTGCCTATCCATTTCTGGTCTGTGGTGGCAGAACTTTCCCCGCTGCATCTGATGGATGATGTGCTGGGGCAGGCGATGATTTTCTTCAACCTGCTGCTGATTGCCTTCCTGGTATGGCCAATGTGCCGCGAAAGCTGGCGTGATAAAGAGTCGCACACCATGCGACTTGTCACCATTACCATACTGTCGATAATCCCGATTGCGTTGATGGTGCTGACCGCCACGGGTTATTTCTACACCACACTGCGCCTCTCCGGACGTTGGATTGAAACCGTGTATCTGGTGATTATCTGGAACCTGCTGTACCAGACGGTATTGCGCGGCTTAAGCGTAGCGGCGCGGCGTATCGCCTGGCGTCGTGCGCTGGCGCGTCGACAGAATCTGGTGAAAGAGGGCGCAGAAGGGGCCGAACCGCCGGAAGAACCTACCATTGCACTGGAGCAGGTTAACCAACAGACGCTGCGTATTACTATGTTGCTGATGTTTGCGCTGTTCGGTGTCATGTTCTGGGCAATTTGGTCAGATTTGATCACCGTTTTCAGCTATCTCGACAGCATCACGCTCTGGCATTACAACGGCACTGAAGCTGGCGCTGCGGTGGTGAAAAACGTCACCATGGGCAGTCTGTTGTTTGCGATTATCGCCTCAATGGTAGCTTGGGCGTTGATTCGCAACCTGCCTGGTTTGCTGGAAGTATTGGTGCTCTCGCGACTGAATATGCGCCAGGGCGCGTCGTATGCCATTACTACCATCCTTAACTACATCATTATTGCCGTTGGTGCGATGACGGTGTTCGGATCGCTGGGTGTCTCGTGGGATAAACTCCAGTGGCTGGCGGCGGCATTATCCGTAGGTCTTGGTTTTGGTTTACAAGAGATCTTCGGTAACTTCGTCTCCGGTTTGATTATCCTGTTCGAACGTCCGGTGCGCATTGGCGACACGGTAACCATTGGTACCTACTCTGGGACGGTCAGTAAGATCCGTATTCGTGCGACAACGATTACCGATTTCGATCGCAAAGAAGTGATCATCCCGAACAAAGCGTTTGTTACCGAGCGTCTGATCAACTGGTCGTTAACCGACACCACCACGCGTCTGGTGATCCGCCTGGGCGTGGCCTATGGCTCCGATCTGGAAAAAGTGCGTAAAGTGTTGCTGAAGGCGGCGACTGAGCACCCAAGGGTGATGCACGAACCCATGCCGGAAGTCTTCTTTACGGCGTTTGGTGCCAGCACGTTGGATCACGAGCTGCGCCTTTACGTGCGTGAACTGCGTGACCGCAGTCGTACTGTTGATGAGCTGAACCGTACTATTGATCAGCTGTGCCGTGAAAACGACATCAACATTGCCTTTAACCAGCTTGAAGTGCATCTGCACAACGAGAAGGGCGATGAAGTGACGGAAGTGAAACGCGACTACAAAGGCGACGATCCAACACCAGCGGTAGGGTAATAACCAAAGGGGGCGACATTTAGTTGCCCCGAGATTACTGACAAAGTGCGCGTTGTTCATGCCGGATGCGGCGTGACCGCCTTCTCCGGCCTACGAAACCGCAAGAATTCAATATATTGCAGGAGCGGTGTAGGCCTGATAAGCGTAGCGCATCAGGCAGTTTTGCGTTTGCCCGCAATCTTAGGGGACATTTAGCGGCCCCATTTATTTCTCACTTTTCCGCCTCATCATCGCGCGTTAATTTCTTTTCATAATCGCGTTTTACAATATCCAGCGCGCGCAGCACGGTGCGTGCTGGGATCTGATTTTCTTCCAGCAGCACAATCAAATCGACAGCCAGTTTGACATCGTCAGGGGCATTTTCCAGTGACATACTCTCTCCATTGCTAGCGGGTTAAACGCGCTAACCTGTTTTCGATTTTTTCCAGCGCATGGCGGCAGCGTGCCAGGCGCGCTTCATAGGCTTCCACTTCACGATGCAGCGTTTGCTGTTCCACGAGATCGGTCACCCGCGCCAGGCGGGCTCGACGTTCGGCTACCATCTCACGTAGCCGCCGCTCAAAATCCTGATGCTGAATACGTTTACGCTGCCAGCGGGCAATTTTCGGTGGCGCACTGTCCCACTCGCGCAATGACCAGGCGGAGGCTTCACGCGCGATGGCTTCCAGTTGTGCAGCCAGATGTTCCGCCAGCCAGGCCACTTGCGGCAGCTGTTGCTGCTCAACCGCATGACGAAGCGCAGCCAGATTATCGCCCGCCTCATCGAGACAAGCCTGTAGTGTTGTCGCACGGGTCTGAAAAAGGTGCCTGTCAAAACGGGCACTTAGCGTGGCAAATTGCGCTACCGGGGCACAACGCTGACGCAGCGTGGCGAGCTGTCCTTCCAGTTTTTCCAGCAGCAGGGCGGTTTTCACGATAAGACCTCAATGAAAATGATAATTGTTATGCTAAAGTAGCAACTCTGTAAGCTGACAACACTCAATATGCAACGAATCATTTTAATCATCATTGGCTGGCTGGCGGTAGTGCTGGGTACGCTGGGCGTGGTATTACCGGTATTACCGACGACGCCGTTTATCCTGCTGGCGGCCTGGTGCTTTGCCCGTTCTTCCCCGCGCTTTCACGCCTGGTTGCTGTACCGCTCATGGTTTGGTAGCTATCTACGTTTCTGGCAGAAACATCATGCGATGCCGCGCGGCGTCAAACCGCGGGCGATTTTGCTTATTTTGCTCACGTTTGCCATTTCTCTGTGGTTCGTCCAGATGCCATGGGTGCGCATCATGTTGCTGGTAATTCTCGCCTGTTTGCTTTTTTATATGTGGCGAATTCCGGTGATTGATGAAAAGCAAGAAAAGCACTGAAGCACAACAATCGCAGTTGCAATTATTGCGTACAGCCAGTACATTCTGGCGTTTTCGAGCACAGGCGCAGGCGGTCAAAGGTTAAACAACTGTTACTTTTGATACGTTTAAAACGCGCCGTGAGTACCACCGTAACAAGCAGGCATACACTTATGACCGCGACTGCACAGCAGCTTGAGTATCTCAAAAATAGCATCAAAAGCATTCAGGACTACCCAAAACCCGGCATTCTTTTCCGTGATGTCACCAGCTTACTGGAAGACCCGAAAGCTTACGCTCTCAGCATCGACTTGCTGGTTGAGCGTTACAAAAATGCGGGCATTACCAAAGTTGTCGGCACCGAAGCGCGTGGCTTCTTGTTTGGCGCTCCGGTAGCTCTGGGTCTGGGCGTTGGCTTTGTACCGGTCCGTAAACCGGGCAAACTGCCGCGTGAGACCATCAGTGAAACTTACGATCTGGAATACGGCACCGATCAGCTGGAAATCCACGTTGATGCCATCAAACCGGGCGACAAAGTTCTGGTGGTGGACGACCTGCTGGCAACCGGCGGCACTATCGAAGCGACCGTTAAACTGATCCGTCGTCTGGGTGGTGAAGTGGCTGATGCTGCGTTCATTATCAACCTGTTCGATCTCGGCGGCGAACAGCGTCTCGAAAAACAGGGCATTACCAGCTACAGCCTTGTTCCGTTCCCGGGCCATTAATTATCGTCAGTCTTGCGCTGCTCACGCTACGGGCAGCACAAGATGTGCATTCAGCCTCGCCGTTCTGACGGGGCTGTGTTAGCATTACCCCTTCGTGAATCCACCTTCCAGCGTTTCAGAGCCTGCCAATGAGTTATCAGGTCTTAGCCCGAAAATGGCGCCCACAAACCTTTGCTGACGTCGTCGGCCAGGAACATGTGCTGACCGCACTGGCGAACGGCTTGTCGTTAGGGCGTATTCATCATGCTTATCTTTTTTCCGGCACCCGTGGCGTCGGAAAAACCTCTATCGCCCGACTGCTGGCGAAGGGGCTAAACTGCGAAACCGGCATTACCGCGACGCCGTGCGGCGTGTGCGATAACTGTCGTGAAATTGAGCAGGGGCGCTTTGTCGATCTGATTGAAATCGACGCCGCCTCGCGTACCAAAGTCGAAGATACCCGCGACCTGCTGGATAACGTCCAGTACGCGCCAGCGCGTGGTCGTTTTAAAGTTTATCTGATCGACGAAGTGCATATGCTGTCGCGCCACAGCTTTAACGCACTGTTAAAAACCCTTGAAGAACCGCCGGAGCACGTCAAGTTTCTGCTGGCGACGACCGATCCGCAGAAATTGCCGGTGACGATTTTGTCACGCTGTCTGCAATTTCATCTCAAAGCGCTGGATGTCGAGCAAATTCGCCATCAGCTTGAGCACATCCTCAACGAAGAACATATCGCTCACGAGCCGCGGGCGCTGCAATTGCTGGCGCGCGCCGCTGAAGGCAGCCTGCGAGATGCCTTAAGTCTGACCGACCAGGCGATTGCCAGCGGTGACGGCCAGGTTTCAACTCAGGCGGTCAGTGCGATGCTGGGTACGCTTGACGACGATCAGGCGCTGTCGCTGGTTGAAGCGATGGTTGAAGCCAACGGCGAGCGTGTAATGTCGCTGATTAATGAAGCCGCCGCTCGTGGTATTGAGTGGGAAGCGTTGCTGGTAGAAATGCTCGGCCTGTTGCACCGCATTGCAATGGTGCAACTTTCCCCTGCTGCGCTGGGCAACGACATGGCCGCCATCGAGCTGCGGATGCGTGAACTGGCGCGCACCATACCGCCGACGGATATTCAGCTTTACTATCAAACGCTGTTGATTGGTCGCAAAGAATTACCGTATGCGCCGGACCGCCGCATGGGCGTTGAGATGACGCTGTTGCGCGCACTGGCGTTTCATCCGCGTATGCCGCTGCCTGAGCCAGAAGTGCCACGCCAGTCTTTTGCGCCCGTCGCGCCAACGGCAGTAATGACGCCAACCCAGGTGCCGCCGCAACCGCAATCAGCTCCGCAGCAGGCACCGACTGTACCGCTCTCAGAAACCACCAGCCAGGTGCTGGCGGCGCGCCAACAACTGCAGCGCGCACAGGGAGCAACCAAAGCAAAAAAGAGTGAACCGGCAGCCGCTACCCGCGCGCGGCCGGTGAATAACGCTGCGCTGGAAAGACTGGCTTCGGTCACCGATCGCGTTCAGGCGCGTCCGGTGCCATCGGCGCTGGAAAAAGCACCAGCCAAAAAAGAAGCGTATCGCTGGAAGGCTACCACTCCAGTGATGCAGCAAAAAGAAGTGGTCGCCACGCCGAAGGCGCTAAAAAAAGCGCTGGAACATGAAAAAACGCCGGAACTGGCGGCGAAGCTGGCGGCAGAAGCCATTGAGCGCGACCCGTGGGCGGCTCAGGTGAGTCAACTTTCGCTACCAAAACTGGTCGAACAGGTGGCGTTAAATGCCTGGAAAGAGGAGAACGGCAACACGGTGTGTCTGCATTTGCGCTCCTCTCAGCGTCATCTGAATAACAGCGGCGCACAGCAAAAACTGGCTGAAGCGTTGAGCACGTTAAAAGGTTCAACGGTTGAACTGACTATCGTTGAAGATGATAATCCCGCGGTGCGTACGCCGCTGGAATGGCGTCAGGCGATATACGAAGAAAAACTTGCGCAGGCGCGCGAGTCCATTATTGCGGATAATAATATTCAGACCCTGCGTCGGTTCTTCGATGCGGAGCTGGATGAAGAAAGTATCCGCCCCATTTGATCGTAAGCACAGCTTACGTTCGTCATCCTTAACGTGATTGAGAGAGAAACCTATGTTTGGTAAAGGCGGTCTGGGTAACCTGATGAAGCAAGCCCAGCAGATGCAAGAAAAAATGCAGAAAATGCAGGAAGAGATCGCGCAGCTGGAAGTGACCGGCGAATCTGGCGCAGGTCTGGTAAAAGTGACCATCAACGGTGCACACAACTGCCGTCGCGTAGAGATCGACCCGAGCCTGCTTGAAGACGACAAAGAGATGCTGGAAGACCTGGTGGCTGCAGCATTCAACGACGCGGCACGTCGTATCGAAGAAACGCAGAAAGAAAAAATGGCCTCTGTTTCCTCCGGAATGCAGCTGCCGCCTGGCTTTAAGATGCCGTTCTGATGCAAACCAGCCCGCTGTTAACACAGCTTATGGAAGCACTGCGCTGTCTGCCGGGCGTTGGCCCGAAGTCGGCGCAGCGTATGGCGTTCACGCTGCTTCAGCGCGATCGTAGCGGCGGGATGCGTCTGGCGCAGGCGCTCACCCGGGCGATGTCGGAAATCGGCCACTGCGCCGATTGCCGCACCTTCACCGAACAGGAAGTCTGTAACATCTGTTCGAATCCGCGTCGTCAGGAAAACGGTCAAATCTGCGTGGTGGAGAGTCCGGCGGACATTTACGCCATTGAGCAGACGGGGCAGTTTTCAGGTCGTTATTTTGTGTTGATGGGACATCTGTCACCGCTGGACGGCATCGGTCCGGATGATATCGGCCTTGATCGTCTGGAACAGCGTCTGGCAGAGGAAAAAATCACTGAAGTGATCCTCGCCACCAACCCCACGGTTGAAGGTGAAGCTACCGCTAACTACATTGCCGAGCTTTGCGCGCAATATGACGTGGAAGCCAGCCGAATCGCTCATGGCGTACCGGTTGGCGGCGAGCTGGAAATGGTCGATGGCACCACGCTGTCACACTCCCTTGCCGGGCGTCATAAGATTCGTTTTTAAGCAAACGAGAGCAGGATCACCTGCTCTCGCTTGAAATTATTCTCCCTTGTCCCCATCTCTCCCTCATCCTGTTTTTAACCTTAAAATGGCATTATTGAGGTAGACCTACATGAAAGGACAAGAAACTCGTGGTTTTCAGTCAGAAGTGAAACAACTTCTGCACCTGATGATCCATTCTCTCTATTCCAATAAAGAAATCTTCCTGCGTGAGCTTATCTCTAACGCCTCCGATGCGGCGGACAAGCTGCGTTTCCGCGCGCTCTCTAACCCGGACCTGTACGAAGGTGATGGCGAACTGCGCGTTCGTGTCTCTTTCGATAAAGACAAGCGTACGCTGACCATCTCCGATAACGGCGTGGGGATGACCCGCGACGAAGTGATTGACCATCTGGGGACTATCGCTAAATCCGGCACCAAATCATTCCTCGAATCCCTGGGTTCTGACCAGGCGAAAGACAGCCAACTGATCGGTCAGTTTGGTGTTGGTTTCTACTCTGCGTTTATCGTGGCCGACAAAGTGACCGTGCGTACTCGCGCGGCAGGCGAAAAACCAGAAAACGGCGTCTTCTGGGAATCGGCTGGCGAAGGTGAATATACCGTTGCCGACATCACCAAAGAAGATCGTGGTACTGAAATCACCCTGCATCTGCGTGAAGGCGAAGACGAGTTCCTCGATGACTGGCGTGTGCGTTCCATCATCAGCAAATACTCCGACCATATCGCGCTGCCGGTAGAGATCGAAAAACGCGAAGAGAAAGACGGCGAAACCGTTATCTCCTGGGAGAAAATCAACAAAGCGCAGGCGCTGTGGACCCGTAACAAGTCGGAAATTACCGATGAAGAGTACAAAGAGTTCTACAAACACATCGCTCACGACTTTAACGATCCGCTGACCTGGAGCCACAACCGTGTCGAAGGTAAGCAGGAGTACACCAGCCTGCTGTACATCCCGTCGCAGGCACCGTGGGATATGTGGAACCGCGATCATAAGCACGGCCTGAAACTGTACGTCCAGCGTGTGTTCATCATGGACGACGCAGAACAGTTCATGCCGAACTATCTGCGCTTCGTGCGTGGTCTGATTGACTCCAGCGATCTGCCGCTGAATGTTTCCCGTGAAATCCTCCAGGACAGCACAGTAACGCGCAACCTGCGCAATGCGCTGACTAAGCGTGTGCTGCAAATGCTGGAAAAACTGGCGAAAGACGACGCGGAAAAATATCAGACCTTCTGGCAACAGTTTGGCCTGGTGCTGAAAGAAGGTCCGGCGGAAGATTTCGCTAACCAGGAAGCGATCGCCAAACTGCTGCGGTTTGCTTCTACACATACCGACTCTTCTGCGCAGACCGTGTCTCTGGAAGACTACGTTTCCCGCATGAAAGAAGGGCAGGAGAAAATCTACTACATCACCGCAGACAGCTACGCGGCAGCGAAGAGCAGCCCGCACCTGGAGCTGCTGCGTAAGAAAGGCATCGAAGTTCTGCTGCTTTCCGACCGCATTGATGAGTGGATGATGAACTATCTGACTGAGTTCGACGGTAAACCGTTCCAGTCTGTGTCTAAAGTTGACGAGTCGCTGGAAAAACTGGCTGACGAAGTTGATGAGAGCGCGAAAGAAGCGGAGAAAGCACTGACTCCGTTCATCGACCGTGTGAAAGCCCTGCTCGGCGAGCGCGTGAAAGATGTCCGTCTGACTCACCGTCTGACCGATACGCCAGCGATCGTTTCGACCGACGCGGACGAAATGAGCACCCAGATGGCGAAACTGTTCGCTGCGGCGGGCCAGAAAGTACCAGAAGTGAAATACATCTTCGAACTGAACCCGGATCACGTACTGGTGAAACGTGCGGCAGATACTGAAGATGAAGCGAAGTTCAGCGAGTGGGTAGAACTGCTGCTGGATCAGGCGCTGCTGGCAGAGCGCGGTACGCTGGAAGATCCGAACCTGTTTATTCGTCGTATGAACCAGCTGCTGGTTTCCTGATGTAATGCCGGATGACCCTCGTGTCATCCGGCATTTTTCTTTTCATCATCTGTCCTTTCCGCAAATTATCTCGCCATTAACCGTTTCAGCCCCAGGTGCCTTTCTTGAGGCAATCGCTTGTTGGTGGTATCGTTTATCGCTTTTTCAAAAAATTCGACACATTTTAAGGGGATTTTCGCAATGCGTATCATTCTGCTTGGCGCTCCGGGCGCGGGGAAAGGGACTCAGGCTCAGTTCATCATGGAGAAATATGGTATTCCGCAAATCTCCACTGGCGATATGCTGCGTGCTGCGGTCAAATCTGGCTCCGAGCTGGGTAAACAAGCAAAAGACATTATGGATGCTGGCAAACTGGTTACCGACGAACTGGTGATCGCGCTGGTTAAAGAGCGCATTGCTCAGGAAGACTGCCGTAATGGTTTCCTGTTGGACGGCTTCCCGCGTACCATTCCGCAGGCAGACGCGATGAAAGAAGCGGGCATCAACGTTGATTACGTTCTGGAATTCGACGTACCGGACGAACTGATTGTTGACCGTATCGTAGGCCGCCGCGTTCACGCGCCGTCTGGTCGTGTATATCACGTTAAATTCAATCCGCCGAAAGTAGAAGGCAAAGACGACGTTACCGGTGAAGAACTGACTACCCGTAAAGACGATCAGGAAGAAACCGTGCGTAAACGTCTGGTTGAATACCATCAGATGACTGCACCGCTGATCGGCTACTACTCCAAAGAAGCGGAAGCGGGTAACACCAAATACGCGAAAGTTGACGGCACCAAACCGGTTGCTGAAGTTCGCGCTGATCTGGAAAAAATCCTCGGCTAATCAAGCCGCAGCAGATCTGCTTTCGGGCAGGTCTGCTCATTCTCCTCAGGCAATACCTCTTGCAGCAATTAGTTCTTCTTCTTCACTTTTCCGCTACAATTATCAACAAGTTGAATCGATAAGAGGCGGTAATGCGTCAAACTAAAACCGGTATTCTGCTGGCAAACCTGGGTACGCCCGATGCCCCCACACCTGAAGCGGTAAAACGCTACCTGAAACAATTTTTAAGCGACAGACGCGTGGTTGATACCTCACGGCTGTTGTGGTGGCCGTTGCTGCGCGGCGTAATTTTGCCGCTGCGCTCACCGCGCGTAGCTAAGCTGTACGCCTCGGTCTGGATGGAAGGCGGCTCGCCGCTGATGGTTTACAGTCGCCAGCAACAGCAGGCGCTGGCACAACGTTTACCGGAGACGCCCGTGGCGCTGGGAATGAGCTACGGCTCGCCATCACTGGAAAGCGCCGTAGATGAACTACTGGCAGAACATGTAGATCATATCGTGGTGCTGCCGCTTTATCCGCAATACTCCTGTTCAACGGTCGGTGCGGTATGGGATGAACTGGCACGCATTCTGGCGCGCAAACGTAGCATTCCGGGGATATCGTTTATTCGTGATTACGCCGATAACCACGATTACATTAATGCACTGGCGAACAGCGTACGTGCTTCTTTTGCCAAACATGGCGAACCGGATCTACTGCTGCTCTCTTATCACGGTATTCCCCAGCGTTATGCCGATGAAGGCGATGATTACCCGCAACGTTGTCGCACAACGACTCGCGAACTGGCTTCCGTACTGGGGATGGCACCGGAAAAAGTGATGATGACCTTTCAGTCGCGCTTTGGGCGGGAACCCTGGCTGATGCCTTATACCGACGAAACGCTGAAAATGCTCGGAGAAAAAGGCGTAGGTCATATTCAGGTGATGTGCCCGGGCTTTGCTGCAGATTGTCTGGAGACGCTGGAAGAGATTGCCGAGCAAAACCGTGAGGTCTTCCTCGGTGCGGGCGGGAAAAAATACGAATATATTCCGGCGCTTAATGCCACACCGGAACATATCGAAATGATGGCTAATCTTGTTGCTGCGTATCGCTAAAGCTGAGCGGTAAAGAACTGAGCGCCGTCGCGAAGAGCATCGTCGGCGGTTTTCATCATCCGTGAATAATGCAAAAAGGCGTGCAGCGTGCCTGGGTAGAGTTTGAACTCACAGGGCTGCTGATGCGCCGCTAACGTCTGGTAAAGCAGACGGCTGTCATCCAGCAGCGGATCGAACTCCGCTCCGGCAATAAAACAGGGCGGAACCTCACGAGTGAGATCATTATTAAACAGGCAGTAATACGGCGACTCGCGGTCAGCGTCGTGGCTTAAATACGCCTCTTCATACATCTGTAAATCCTGTTGCGTTAAGCCATCCCAGACACCGCCCAACAGACGACGAGTCACGGAATCCCGTAATCCGTAAAGCCCATACCACAGCAAAACGCCCGCAACTTCACCGCAATCTATCTGTTTATCACGTAACCACAACGCACTGGCGAGCGCCAGCATGGCACCTGCGGAATCACCGGCAAAACCAATGCGGGACATAATGATTTGATAATCCTCTGCCTGCTGGTGGAAGTGGCAACAGGCAGCCACAATTTCCTCTATTGCCTGCGGAAAACGTGCTTCCGGCGAAAGAGTGTAAGCAATACCAATCACTGTACATTGGGTGTAATTTGCCAGCAGTCGCATAATCCGATCGTGGGTATCAAGATTGCCGAGAATAAAACCACCACCATGCAGATAAAATAGTGTCGCCGGGCTGTGACTTTTGGGTGAGTAGAGGCGAGTCTCGACCTGACCATAAGGTGTGGGAACCATGTAAGCGCTGGTTGCCATTTCTGGAGCGCCAGCATTCCAGAATCGGCGTTCAAGCGTGTAATACTGACGTTGCTCTGCAATCGTTCCCGTTGCGGGCCAGGGCGGTAAATCCGGCTGAAGAGTATTCACAACGGTCTTCATTTCAGCAGAAATAAGGTCCAGAACGGGTAATTTGTTTTCCGGCTTCATGCAAAAACTCCTTTCAAATTACGTCATTGTAAGGAACCACTGCCATGAAAATGCGATCCCGCCTGCTGATATTGAAACTGGCTGCGTCTCGCGCGCTCCCGTCAGATTGTGTTAACATTCGCCGCTCAGTTAACCACCCGTAAAAACAACCATGAAATTTCCCGGCAAACGTAAATCCAAACATTATTTTCCCGTAAACGCACGAGATCCGCTGCTTCAGCAATTCCAGCCAGAAAACGAAACCAGCGCTGCCTGGGTAGTGGGTATCGATCAAACGCTGGTCGATATTGAAGCGAAAGTGGATGATGAGTTCATTGAGCGTTATGGATTAAGCGCCGGGCATTCACTGGTGATTGAGGATGATGTTGCCGAAGCACTTTATCAGGAGCTGAAACAGAAAAACCTGATTACCCATCAATTTGCGGGTGGCACTATTGGTAACACCATGCACAACTACTCGGTGCTCGCGGACGACCGTTCGGTGCTGCTGGGCGTCATGTGCAGCAATATTGAAATTGGCAGCTATGCCTATCGTTACCTATGTAACACCTCCAGCCGTACCGATCTTAACTATCTACAAGGCGTGGATGGCCCGATTGGTCGTTGCTTTACGCTGATTGGCGAGTCCGGGGAACGTACCTTTGCTATCAGCCCTGGCCACATGAACCAGCTGCGGGCTGAAAGTATTCCGGAAGATGTGATTGCCGGAGCCTCGGCGCTGGTTCTCACTTCTTATCTGGTGCGTTGCAAGCCGGGTGAACCCATGCCGGAAGCAACCATGAAAGCCATTGAGTACGCGAAGAAATATAACGTACCGGTGGTGCTGACGCTGGGCACCAAGTTTGTCATTGCCGAGAATCCGCAGTGGTGGCAGCAATTCCTCAAAGATCACGTCTCTATCCTTGCGATGAACGAAGATGAGGCCGAAGCGTTGACCGGAGAAAGCGATCCGTTGTTGGCATCTGACAAGGCGCTGGACTGGGTTGATCTGGTGCTGTGTACCGCCGGACCAATCGGCTTGTATATGGCGGGCTTTACCGAAGACGAAGCGAAACGCAAAACCCAGCATCCGCTGCTGCCGGGCGCTATCGCGGAATTTAACCAGTATGAGTTTAGCCGCGCCATGCGCCACAAGGATTGTCAGAATCCGTTGCGTGTCTATTCGCACATTGCGCCGTACATGGGCGGGCCGGAAAAAATCATGAACACTAACGGAGCGGGGGATGGCGCACTGGCAGCATTGCTGCATGACATTACCGCCAACAGCTACCACCGTAGCAACGTACCAAACTCCAGCAAACATAAATTCACCTGGTTAACGTATTCGTCATTAGCGCAGGTGTGTAAATATGCTAACCGTGTGAGCTATCAGGTACTGAACCAGCATTCACCTCGTTTAACGCGCGGCTTACCGGAGCGTGAAGACAGTCTGGAAGAGTCTTACTGGGATCGTTAAGTTATCGGACTGATGACAGTCGGATGCGGCATAAACGCCTTATCCGACCTACGAAAGATGGCACCTGTAGGCTGGATAAGATGTGTCAACATCGCATCCGGCAATGACAGTCGGATGCGGCATAAACGCCTTATCCGACCTTCGGAAGGTGGCACCTGTAGGCCGGATAAGATGCGCCAGCATCGCATCCGGCAATGAAATCAATGTCTTACCCCGTCACCACTTCACCCGCCGGTGGCGTTTCCAGCAGTTCCAGCATAGTTCGGGCAATTTCACGCTCACCCATCACTACCTGATTCGCGCCACGTTCGGTGATATACGCCACTTCATCGTCATAATGGGCGCGGGCAATAATCTCAATATCCGGATTTTTCGCGCGGGCAGACGCCACAATCTCGCCCGCTTCATAACCGTTGGGAATCGTCAGGATCAGCCATTTTGCACATTCCAGATGCGCCAGTTGCATGATCTCTTCGTTCGCCGCATTGCCCAATACTGCGCGGACCCCGCGCTCGCGCAGCTCATCGACGCGAGTACGTGACGTCTCAATCACCACTAAAGGAATATCAGAGGCGAGCAATTTCTCCCCCAGCAGGCTGCCTACACGACCATAGCCAACGAGTAGCGCATGGTTGCAAATATCCACTGGGATCTGCTTCTCTTCTTCGATTGCCTCTTCCAGCGTCTGCTCTTCCAGCGTTTCGGTCTTCGCCAGATATTTCTCCAGCAGCGCGAACAGCACCGGGTTAAGCATAATCGACAGGATTGCCCCTGCCAGCACCAGGTTCTGCCCGGCCTGCGGCAGCAGATCCAGCGCCATCCCCAGCCCCGCCAGGATAAAAGCGAACTCACCAATTTGCGCCAGGCTGGCGGCGATAGTTAATGCCGTACGTTGAGAGTGACCAAACAGTCGCACCAGGAAAAACGCGGCTAATGACTTACCAAACAGAATAATCGCCAGCGTCGCTAGCACCGCCAGTGGTTGCTGAATCAGAATTAACGGATCAAACAGCATTCCGACGGAGACAAAAAACAGCACCGCAAACGCGTCGCGCAATGGCAGCGTATCGTGGGCAGCACGGTGACTCAGTTCAGACTCGTTCAGTACCATCCCGGCAAAGAACGCACCGAGTGCGAAGGAGACATCAAACAGCTCTACCGCACCAAAGGCAATCCCTAACGCCAGCGCCAGCACCGACAGGGTAAACAGCTCGCGGGAACCGGTTGCCGCGCTGCGTGCCATAATCCACGGCACCAGACGGCGACCTACCAGCATCATAATGGCGATAAATGCGATCACCTTGCCGATGGTGATCCCCATATCGACTGCAAGAGTGGCAAAGCCCACATCACCCTGTTCCATCATTCCTGCTACTGCGGGCAGCAATACCAGCGTCAGAACCATGACCAGGTCTTCCACAATCAACCAACCGATGGCGATTTGCCCACGCTGGCTGTCTATTAATTGCCGTTCTTCAAGTGCGCGCAGTAACACCACGGTACTGGCGGTGGAAAGACATAAACCGAACACGATACCGGTCATTAACGACCAGCCCAGCACGGCGGAGAGCGCCATACCCAGCAGCGTCGCCACGGCTATCTGGGCGATCGCGCCGGGAATGGCGATGGCCTTTACCGCCATCAAATCCTTCAGCGAAAAGTGCAAACCGACGCCGAACATCAGCAGAATAACGCCCAGCTCCGCCAGTTCCGGCGCGAGCTTGGTATCGGCAACAAAGCCAGGAGTGAATGGTCCCGCCAGCACACCCGCTAACAGATATCCCACCAGAGGAGAAATGCGTAGTTTATTGGCCAGCATGCCGAGGATAAAGGCGAGCACAAGGCCGCCAACAATGGTGGTGATAAGCGGGGTGGCGTGATGCATTCCGTCTCCTTTTCCTGGTGGTTATTGTCCATTTTTGGCCGGGAAAACCAAAATTACAGGTAATAGTTTATGACAATTTCATTGGTGATGTTTATGAATAATTGTTGAATTTTGCAGAAAAATGGAATTAGCGGCAAAAAAAAGCACGGATCGGAAAACAGAAGGCGGTTTAACAGAGGAAAGGCTTATGGCGACTGTAAAACGATGCAGCCAAAGTTTGCCTTTGGCTGCGATGAAATCAGTCTTTAGGCCGGTTATCAGGCAGGAATATGGTTAGCATCCCCAATAGTGGCAGGAAAGCACAGATTTTATAGACTAACTCAATGCTGGTGTGGTCGGCGATAAGCCCCAGAACTGCCGCTCCCAGACCTCCCATGCCGAAAGCAAAACCGAAAAAGAGTCCAGAAACCATACCGATACGTCCCGGAAGTAGCTCCTGAGCGTAGACCAGAATGGCAGAGAACGCCGAAGCGAGGATAAATCCAATAATCACCGTCAAAACCCCCGTCCAGTGCAGGGTGGCGTAGGGTAAAATCAGCGTAAACGGCGCAACGCCGAGGATAGAGCCCCAAATCACATATTTCCGTCCAATTTTATCCCCTACAGGCCCGCCGATCACCGTACCTGCCGCAACGGCAAACAGGAATGCAAACAGATGAAGCTGGGCATTCTGGATAGATAATCCGAATTTTTGCATCAGATAAAAGGTGTAATAGCTGCTGATGCTCGCCATATAGAAATATTTCGAGAAAATCAGGATTAACAGAATGCTGACCGCCAGTACCACTTTGTTGCGCGGCAGTGGATTGATAATCGTTGCTTTGGGTTTGCCCTTATTCATTCGGTGCTGTGCCGAGTACCAACGGCTGATTTGCGCCAGCACCACGATTGCCAGCAGTGCTGCAAGCACAAACCAGGCCACGTTGCCTTTGCCATAAGGCGCGATAATCACCGCTGCCAGCAAGGGCCCCAGGGAACTGCCAAAGTTGCCGCCGACCTGAAAGATAGATTGCGCCAGGCCATGACGCCCGCCGGAAGCCATTCGGGCCACGCGTGAGGATTCCGGATGAAAGACCGACGAACCAGTGCCGACCAACGCCGCCGCCAGCAGAACTGCGCCAAAACTGCCCGCCAGCGCCAGCAGCACCAGACCGCTCAAGGTAAAGCACATGCCAATCGGCAACGACCACGGCATCGGATATTTATCCGTCCAGTAGCCGACCACCGGTTGCAATAGTGAAGAGGCGAGCTGGAAGGTGAGGGTTATCATGCCAATTTGCATAAATGTCAGAGAAAATTCTGACTGAAGCAGGGGATAAATCGCCAGAATCAGCGATTGGATCATGTCGTTCAGCAGATGTGAGAGGCTGATAGCACCTAAAATACCAAACGATGTTCGGGCCTTGGTCGTTGACGCAGCAGCGCCAGCCACTGGCTGGGTTTGTTCACTCATTGCCATAGGAAAGTCACTTTTTCAGGGTTGCGATGTAAAGAATGATCTTATTTGTGATTATTACCCGACTAACATACCTGTATGCGCCGCCTGAAGGAAGTCTCAACGCTGAATACAGAATTTCTAATCTGGATGCAGATTTATCTTCACCGGACGCAGACTTGTCTCTGATGTCGCGTCATACTATTTTTCAACACGTTGAAATCTGATCAGGGAGAGAAGTATGAAATTATTGCAGCGGGGCGTGGCGTTAGTACTGTTAACCACATTTACACTGGCGAGTGAAACTGCTCTGGCTTATGAGCAGGATAAAACCTACAAAATTACAGTTCTGCATACCAATGATCATCATGGTCATTTCTGGCGTAATGAATATGGCGAATATGGTCTGGCGGCGCAAAAAACGCTGGTGGACGGTATTCGCAAAGAGGTTGCGGCTGAAGGTGGTAGCGTGCTGCTACTTTCCGGTGGCGACATTAATACTGGCGTGCCCGAGTCCGACTTACAGGATGCCGAACCTGATTTTCGCGGTATGAATCTGGTGGGCTATGATGCAATGGCGATCGGTAATCATGAATTTGATAACCCGCTCACCGTATTACGCCAGCAGGAAAAGTGGGCTAAGTTCCCGTTGCTTTCCGCCAATATCTACCAAAAAAGCACTGGTGAGCGCCTGTTTAAACCATGGGCGTTGTTTAAGCGTCAGGATCTGAAAATTGCCGTTATTGGGCTGACAACCGATGACACAGCCAAAATTGGTAATCCGGAATATTTCACTGATATCGAATTTCGTAAGCCCGCTGATGAAGCGAAGCTGGTGATTCAGGAGCTGCAACAGACAGAAAAGCCAGACATTATTATCGCGGCGACCCATATGGGGCATTACGACAACGGTGAGCACGGCTCTAATGCACCGGGCGATGTGGAGATGGCACGCGCGCTGCCTGCCGGATCGCTGGCGATGATCGTCGGAGGTCACTCGCAAGATCCAGTCTGTATGGCGGCAGAAAATAAAAAACAGGTCGATTACGTTCCTGGTACGCCATGCAAACCGGATCAACAAAATGGCATCTGGATTGTACAGGCGCATGAGTGGGGCAAGTACGTTGGTCGGGCCGACTTTGAGTTTCGCAACGGCGAAATGAAAATGGTCAACTACCAGTTGATTCCAGTAAACCTGAAGAAGAAAGTGACCTGGGAAGACGGGAAAAGCGAGCGTGTGCTTTACACCCCTGAAATCGCCGAAAACCAGCAAATGATTTCGCTGTTATCACCTTTCCAGAACAAAGGCAAAGCGCAGCTGGAAGTGAAAATAGGCGAAACCAATGGTCGTCTGGAAGGCGACCGCAGCAAAGTGCGTTTTGTACAGACCAATATGGGGCGGTTGATTCTGGCAGCACAAATGGATCGCACTGGTGCCGACTTTGCGGTGATGAGCGGAGGCGGAATTCGTGATTCTATCGAAGCAGGTGATATCAGCTATAAAAATGTGCTGAAAGTGCAGCCATTCGGCAATGTGGTGGTGTATGCCGACATGACCGGTAAAGAGGTGATTGATTACCTGACCGCCGTCGCACAAATGAAGCCTGATTCTGGTGCCTATCCGCAATTTGCCAACGTTAGCTTTGTGGCGAAAGACGGCAAACTGAACGACCTGAAAATCAAAGGCGAACCGGTCGATCCGGCGAAAACTTACCGTATGGCGACATTAAACTTCAATGCCACTGGCGGTGATGGCTATCCGCGTCTGGATAACAAACCGGGCTATGTGAATACTGGCTTTATTGATGCCGAAGTGCTGAAAGCGTATATCCAGAAAAGCTCGCCGCTGGATGTGAGTGTCTATGAACCGAAAGGTGAGGTGAGCTGGCAGTAATGAACCCCGTCGCGGCGTCATGATATGACGCCGCCATTTATGAATATTGAAATCTTGCATCGTAATCGCGATGTGTCAAACCAAATGCCATCAGCATATAATTCTGCGGTTCACCAGACTGTTCTTCATCTGCTTCAAACCAAAGTGTCACGCCTGAGCGATTGACGTGGATTAATAGTGTATGGGGCGATTGACGGCGGATTTGCAGATCAGCGCCTTCGTTAACAAGCATGTTAAATACACGCGTAACGTTCAACTCAGCGACGTTATTCAATATTCCTTTATCAAATCGGATCGCTTTGCCCAAATGGATTTGGCTCAAATAATCGCACCAAATCATATATAGCTTGTTGCTTTCGAAATGAAACTCAACATTGCCAAATAGCCAGATATAAAAACCATTTCCCATATCATTTTTAGAGTCCGGCTCAACAAAGTTTTGTTCCAGCCATGCCATTGTTTGCCCCGGTTCGACAAAATCTAATTTTCCGTTAAAGACAAAATTGTGGAAGCTAACATCAACAAGATGGTCAAATTTCATCTTTCGCTCCTTTGTGAATTTTTTACACGCTTCAAAAGCCAGCGTAATTTACATCGGTGCAGGCGACTCTCCAGTGTTGAGCGAAAATTTGCGATGTCGACATTGGACCGATCTACCGCAGCAACCCCCGTGTATTGTGGGATCGGTGAAGGGATTTTTTCTAACTTTCCCAGCGCCAGCAGTTGTTGAATGATCCTGCTGCCGTCGTGGTAATCATCGTAAATAGCCACTGGCAGAGGCTGCCAGTCGGGGGTCGATTTGATAAATCCGGAAAAAAATACGGGTCCAGATCGCCGAAATCAAAGCCGTAGGCGAGGGGAACTTCAATATTTTGCTCTGTTTTTTTATTCTCAAATGCACAATGAAAACCGTGAAAACAATACTGCCACTTTCCCATTTTGCCTTTTCGCTTACGGTTGCATTTGAAGGGGGCAAAGGTAACTAGCGGGTTATTTTCCGCCATCTCAACATTCAGTTGTTCAGCCAATGCAAATATAAGCTCTGTCGCCAGCTTACGATATTCTTTCGCGCAGTGTTCGAAAAAATCCTGATGGCGGTTAATCTCTTCAAGCGATATTAATCTGGCGATCCTGATAACCGGGTCGGCAGAATGCATGCCAACAACAAATTCATCGAGCTGTGCTTTCAGCACCAGCCCGAATTCCTCACGATACCTCTCTGCTTCGCTGGCAAAATGCAGATGTAATACCTTCTCTCTCGATGTTTGCCGAAGTAAGGCGATATCCGGTATCTCATCTGCACAAGCGATACTTAATGTCTCTGTAATCCTTTCCACATCTCATCTTCCGTGTGCATCACTTAATCGCGACGAGCGATATCAGCAAATGTGGCATCAAGGATCTTCGCCAGGTCGCTTGCCGCCAGTTCGATGTCCAGCCCGCGCTTGCCGCCAGAAACAAAAATAGTGGCAAATTCTTGCGCGGGGGCGTCGATAATCGTTGGCAGACGCTTTTTCTGCCCCAGTGGGCTAATCCCCCCAACCAGATACCCCGTCGAACGCTGCGCGACCATCGGATCGGCCATCTCAACTTTCTTGGCACCCAGCGCTTTTGCTACTTTTTTAAGATCCAGTTGACCTGCGACCGGCGTAACGGCCACGGCAAGGTGTTTCATATCACCATTCACTGCCACCAGCAGCGTTTTGTAGACCTGATCCGGATTCAAACCTAATTTTTTGACGACTTCATCGCCAAAATTGGTTTCAGCCGGATCGTGCTCGTAGGTGTGGATTTGAAACGAAATCTTGTTTTTTTCGAGTAATTTAACTGCGGGTGTCATGGTAATTTTCCTGCCTTAAACAAAAAAACGAAGCAAGCATACGCCTGATGGCGGTCCAAAAAAAAGAGTCATCTTGCCTAAGAGTATTGGCAGGATGGTGAGATTGAGCGACAATCGAGTTACACCGTCGCTTAAAGTGACGGCATAATAATAAAAAAATGAAATTCCTCTTTGACGGGCCAATAGCGATATTGGCCATTTTTTTAGCGCAACATTTGTGGCAAATTCCCTTCTCCATACAGGTGTAGTGCACCGACCGCGACCACATAGCGCCCCGGCGGCATAGCGCGTAATTTGTCCCGCCAGGCGAGATTTCGCTGATGCATCAGCACATCGTACAGCGACTGACTGAACGTATTAGGCAGCGTTATTTCATTATTTTGCGGTGGTGCATTCAGCCACCAGCTCATCATTTGTTGCAGCAAACGAGCGTTGGTGTGCCAGTGGGTCAGCGTATCGTCCAGCAGCGCCAGTCCTTTGTCAGGGAGCTGGAGCAACATGGCAATCTGGTTTTCTGCCCCTTCCAGTTCAATCACGGGTTTATGTTGTTGCTTCGCCACCTGCAATAGCTGGTAATCGATACCATATTCTGCCCGCAGCCCCAGTTTTTGTGCCTGCGTCGCCTGAAGAACCATCGCGATTTGCCACAGCGGTTGGGTAGAAAAGAGCGACGGAGAAATGCCCATCTCCTGGCTAATGTGCTGCAGGTTTTGGAGTTGCTCCTCGCTAATGCGCTCTTCCAGCGCCTCGCAGGCAGGCAAATTGGCAAAAGGCGTATCGCTGGTGGAAACATCCGCCTCGACGATCAGCGCATCGGCGTTTTTGAGCTTTTTGAGCAAACGGGTGGGCAGGGGAGCCATATCGTGGCTACCCATATGAATACTGCCGATCAGATGAAAATGGCGATGGTCGGGAAGAGAGATATCGATAGCAGGCCAGGTGTAATGATTACCGCGCAGCGCGGCCCAAAGCGTTTTTACCCGGTACAACAGATCCATACGACCTCCCTTTGTGAAATATCATGCTAGCGCGCGGTGAGGGATGGCGCAAATGGAGTTATGAGGCTTGTTCAGTGGTAGCTTAAATATGATCGAAAAATTGTTTTTGCTTTGAAACGAAAGACTGCACGGGTGTTGGTGGCGTCAAAATCGCCGAGGCGTTCCCTGAAGGCCGGGGCAGCCCACATGGATGTGGGCTGAGGGCGCGTTTTACAGGGATGTTACCTCGCGCCCGACCCGGTAGCCGCAAGGGATAAGCCGAGGGTACCGCGCAGCGGCGATTTTGTTCGCCAGAGCCCGGGGGTGCAGGGGGCGGCGGCGATTGGCCGCCCCCTGCGCGCTCCTTGCGCCAGTCACTTTATATGGCATGACTCATAAAAGGAGCGCAACAAGAACTGGATCTCACAAACGCATTAAGTAAATACCAATCACTCTTTCGGTTTAAACCGCAGCAACCGGTTGGCGTTACTCACTACGGTGATCGACGAGAGCGCCATTGCCGCTCCGGCAACCACCGGGTTAAGCAGGGTTCCAGTGAACGGCCACAAAATACCGGCGGCGACCGGAATACCAATGCTGTTGTAGATAAACGCACCGAGCAGGTTCTGCTTCATGTTGCGCAGCGTTGCGCGGGAAATTGCGAGCGCATCCGCAACACCCATCAGGCTATGGCGCATCAGGGTAATCGCCGCGGTTTCAATGGCAACATCGCTGCCGCCCCCCATCGCAATACCGACATCCGCCTGGGCCAGTGCTGGCGCGTCGTTAATGCCGTCACCCACCATTGCCACCTGACGTCCTTCACTTTGCAGACGTTTGATCGCTTCGGCTTTACCGTCTGGCAGCACCCCGGCTATCACCTCATCAATCCCTGCTTCTTTGGCGATCGCATTGGCGGTGGTCGGGTTATCCCCGGTTAGCATCACCAGACGATATCCCGCTTTATGCAGACGTTGCAGTGCCGCCACGCTATCGTTACGCAACGGATCGCGCACCGCCAGCAGGGCCACCGCTTTCCCGTCAATCGCCAGCAGCACAGGCGTTGCCCCTTGCGATGCCTGAGCTGAAATATCTGCTTCAATCGCTTTAGTATCGACTTGCTGGTCATTTAACAACGCCTGATTACCCAGCAATAACGCATGACCTTCTGCTTCACCGCTCACGCCCAGCCCACGCAATGTACGGAAGCTGTTGACCTGCGGCAGTTGCATATCGCCTGCTTTATCGAGGATCGCTCGTGCCAGCGGATGGCTGGAACCTTGTTCCAGTGCCGCCGCCAGACGCAGCGCCTGCGCTTCGTCAACATCAGCAAATGTTTTCACTGCGACAACCTGCGGCTTCCCTTCGGTCAGCGTCCCGGTTTTATCGAACACTACGGTGTCGAGCGTACTGGCGCGTTGCAGCGCGTCGGCGTCCCGTACCAGCACGCCAAATTCAGCCGCACGCCCGACGCCGGAAATAATCGACATTGGCGTTGCCAGCCCCAGCGCACACGGGCAGGCGATAATCAGTACCGTAGTGGCAATCACCAGGGTATAAACAATTTGCGGTGCCGGACCAAAGAAGTACCAGATGGCCGCACTGACTAGCGCAATCACCACCACTACCGGCACAAATACGGCAGAGATTTTATCCGCCAACTGGCCGATTTCCGGTTTACTGCTCTGGGCCTGGCGCACCATACGAATGATCCGTGACAGCGTAGTATGGCTGCCAACCGCACTGGCACGAAACAGCACGCTACCGTCCTGCACCACGGTACCTGCATGAACGCTATCGCCTTCGCCTTTTTGCTGTGGGATAGGTTCGCCCGTCAGCATTGCTTCATCCAGCCACGCTTCGCCCTGGGTAATTTCACCATCTACCGGTACGCGATCGCCGGTCGTCAGGCGCAGTAACATACCAGGCTGAACATCTGCCAGCGGCACGCTTTTTTCACCTTCGTCAGTGACCAGGCGCGCCGTCGGCGGGGTTAAATCGAGTAACTTTTCCAGCGCCTTTGAAGAACGCTGACGTGCGCGCGCTTCCAGCATATGACCGAGATTAATCAGACCGATAATCATCGCACTGGCTTCGTAATAAAGATGTCGCGCTTCCATCGGGAACCACTGCGGCCACAGGTTGACGCTCATTGAATAGAGCCACGCCACGCCAGTACCCAGCGCCACCAGCGTATCCATTGTCGCCGCACCGTTCAGCAGGCTTTTCCATGCGCTACGGTAAAAATGCCCGCCGGCGAAAACCATTACCGCCAGCGTTATCAGGCCGATAACTAACCACAGACTGCGGTTGTCGGCGGTGACCATCATGTTATCGCCGATCATCCCCCAGACCATCACCGGGATACCTACCGCCAGAGCGACAATTGCCTGCCAGCGGAAGCGCTTCATGGTAGCGACGGCGGTTTCCTGCTGGCGCTCGCGGCGTTTAGCGTCATCTTCAATCGCTTCCGCGCCGTAGCCCGCTTTTTCCACCGCCTGCACTAAATCTTGTGGAGAGGCACTGCCCATCACCAGCGCAGTACGCTCCGCCAGGTTTACCCGTGCCTGAGTGACGCCCGGTACGCTTTGCAGCGCATTTTGTACGCGGGTGACACAGCTGGCGCAGCTCATGCCGCTCAGCAGCAACTGCTGGCTGTCATCGTCATCGGCGTTTGCTGCCGGAAGCGCCTCAGAAACCGCTGTCAGTGCTTCCGACGGGATTGATGACTCCGCCAGCGGTTTAGCCTTTGGGTGGCTTACAGATGCGTCATAACCCGCTTGTTTGATGGTTTCGATCAGCTGTTCTGCACTGGCAGTACCCGTAACGTGTGCTTCAGTGATAGACACATCCGCCTGCTCAACGTCCGGGCGCTGTTCGAGACTTTCTTTCACGCGTTTAACGCAGTGACCGCAGGACAGGCCGTCCAGGGTCAGGTCGATAGTTTGTGACATAACGTACTCCTTTAAGACAGTGTTGACTGACTGTGTTAAAGGTTAAACCTTCCAGCAAGGGGAAGGTCAAGAAATTAATAAACCAGGCGGGTAAAAGTCCGTAAAGATTAAAAAATCGGCTCAATTTGCATCAGGATTAGACATTTATCTCTTTGTTTTCCTGTAGTTAAGTCGCGGGTGCTAAGTTAAATCAGGATGCCTGAAAATCGGCACCAGGGTGAGGAATCCCCTCCCGCATCTATAAAAAGGAGTTAACAAAAGATGTTAGATGCAAACACATTACAGCAGGCAGTGGATCAGGCTTACACCCAATTTCACTCACTTAACGGCGGACAAAATGCCGATTACATTCCCTTTCTGGCGAATGTGCCCAGTCAACTGGCGGCAGTGGCTATCGTGACCTGCGATGGTAAAGTCTTTAGCGCGGGTGACAGTGATTACCGCTTTGCGCTGGAATCCATCTCAAAAGTCTGTACGTTAGCCCTCGCGTTAGAAGATGTCGGCCCGCAGGCGGTACAGGACAAAATTGGCGCTGACCCGACCGGATTGCCCTTTAACTCGGTTATCGCCTTAGAGTTGCATGGCGGCAAACCGCTTTCGCCACTGGTAAATGCTGGCGCTATTGCCACCACCAGCCTGATTAACGCTGAAAATGCCGAACAACGCTGGCAGCGAATTTTACATATCCAACAACAACTGGCTGGTGAGCAGGTAGCGCTCTCTGATGAAGTCAACCAGTCGGAACAAACAACCAACTTCCATAACCGGGCCATTGCCTGGCTGCTGTACTCCGCCGGATATCTCTATTGTGATGCAATGGAAGCCTGTGACGTGTACACCCGTCAGTGCTCCACGCTCATCAATACTATTGAACTGGCAACGCTTGGCGCGACGCTGGCGGCGGGCGGAGTGAATCCGCTGACGCATAAACGCGTTCTTCAGGCCGACAATGTGCCGTACATTCTGGCCGAAATGATGATGGAAGGGCTGTATGGTCGCTCCGGTGACTGGGCATATCGCGTTGGTTTACCGGGCAAAAGCGGTGTAGGTGGCGGTATTCTGGCGGTCGTTCCTGGTGTGATGGGAATTGCCGCGTTCTCACCACCGCTGGACGAAGAAGGCAATAGTGTTCGCGGTCAAAAAATGGTGGCATCGGTCGCTAAGCAACTCGGCTATAACGTGTTTAAGGGCTGATCATGATGAACACGGAAGGTAATAACGGTAACAAACCCCTCGGTCTATGGAACGTCGTTTCCATTGGCATTGGGGCAATGGTGGGGGCGGGGATCTTCGCGCTGCTGGGGCAGGCTGCGTTGCTAATGGAAGCCTCGACCTGGGTCGCCTTTGCTTTTGGTGGTATTGTGGCGATGTTTTCTGGTTATGCCTATGCGCGTCTGGGGGCGAGCTATCCCAGCAATGGCGGTATTATCGACTTCTTTCGTCGCGGATTAGGCAACGGCGTCTTTTCGCTGGCGCTCTCGTTACTGTACCTGTTGACGCTGGCGGTAAGCATCGCCATGGTCGCCCGTGCTTTTGGCGCTTATGCCGTGCAGTTTTTGCATGAAGGCAGCCAGGAGGAGCACCTTATTCTGCTCTACGCGTTGGGGATCATTGCGGTGATGACGCTATTCAACTCCTTAAGCAACCATGCGGTAGGACGGCTGGAAGTGATCCTCGTCGGCATTAAAATGATGATCCTGTTATTGCTGATTATTGCCGGTGTCTGGTCGCTACAACCGGCGCATATTTCCGTCTCTGCGCCTCCCAGCTCCGGTGCGTTCTTCTCCTGTATCGGGATAACCTTCCTTGCCTATGCGGGCTTTGGCATGATGGCGAACGCGGCGGATAAAGTGAAAGATCCGGCGGTCATTATGCCACGGGCGTTTCTGGTGGCGATTGGCGTTACCACGTTGCTTTATATCTCGCTGGCGCTGGTACTGCTTAGCGATGTATCGGCATTAGAGTTAGAAAAATATGCCGATACCGCCGTAGCGCAGGCCGCATCTCCGCTCCTCGGGCATGTGGGTTATGTGATCGTTGTCATCGGTGCTTTACTGGCGACGGCTTCAGCCATCAACGCGAACCTGTTCGCCGTGTTTAACATCATGGACAACATGGGAAGCGAACGCGAACTGCCGAAGCTAATGAATAAATCTCTGTGGCGGCAGAGTACCTGGGGCAACATCATCGTCGTGGTGTTGATTATGTTGATGACGGCGGCGCTAAATTTAGGCTCACTCGCCAGCGTTGCCAGTGCCACCTTTTTGATCTGCTACCTGGCGGTGTTTGTGGTGGCGATCCGCCTGCGTCATGATATCCATGCCTCGTTGCCGATTCTTATCGTTGGCACGTTGGTTATGTTGTTGGTGATCGTTGGCTTCATCTACAGTCTGTGGTCCCAGGGCAGTCGTGCTCTGGTATGGATTATTGGCGCGCTCTTACTCAGCCTTATTGTGGCAATGGTCATGAAGCGCAATAAAGCCGTATAAAACCTCTCTGGGCGCAGTACTTTCTGTACTGCGCCTTTGTCTTTAATTCAAATTTCCTTTCTTATTCCTTTAATAAATAAGTCACAAAAAAATGATATATACGCGATAAATCTGTGATGCTAATCACTTATTGCTGTGGATTATTCTTAATGCGTATGATGGTAATCTAAAAGTCGTAGTGTATTCTAAATAAATAACGTATAAGCTTTTTAACTGCATTTCTTTTCCAATCTCAATGTTCGACAAAAGAGGTGCACAAGTTATTACCCTTCTTAATAAAATGAGACTGGTTGTAAAAACTAGTTAAAATAATGACCTGGAAGGAAGTGACTTATCTATGGCGCGATTCCAGTTTAAAAACCGTAAAAATAATGGACTTATTTTTTTAATAAGTTTTATGGTGATGGGAGAAGCTACAATTGCTGCACCGCTGCCACAATGGGCGAACGCCCCAGCGGTAACGCCAGTTGCCCGATTATCTTTACAGGAAAGTATATTACGCGCCTTTGCGCGAAATCCCGACGTCACTCAACAGGCGGCGCAGATAGGTATTGGCGAAGCGCAAATTGATGAAGCCAAAAGTGCCTGGTATCCACACGTTGGATTAACCAGCAACGCGGGGCCGTCACGGCAAACGGACTCCAGCGGCAGGCTTGATAACAACGTTTCGTATGGCATAACCCTGACACAGCTGGTGTATGACTTCGGTAAAACAGATAACGATATCAAACTGCAAACCGCCGCTCGTGACAGCTACCGCTTTAAATTGATGGCAACTTTAACCGATGTTGCCGAAAAAACGGCGACTGCCTATATGGAGGTCAGTCGTTATCAGGCGTTGTGCGATGCGGCTCAACGCAATATCCACTCGCTGGAAAACGTCTACAACATGGCGGCGCTGCGCGCTAACGCTGGCCTGAACTCATCGTCGGATGAATTACAGGCCCAGACGCGTATTGCCGGAATGCGCTCAACCCTGGAGAAATATCAAGCGCAGATGGCGAGCGCCAAAGCGCAACTGGCGGTGCTTACTGGCGTACAGCCGGAGGCGATAGCCGCGCCACCTGCTGAATTAGCCGAGCAGCCGGTATCGCTGAAAAATATTGATTACCAGTCCATCCCACTGGTGCTGGCGGCAGAAAACTTACGCCAGTCAGCACAGTACGGTGTGGAAAAAACGAAAGCGCAATACTGGCCGACGCTCAGTATTCAGGGCGGCAAAACACGCTACCAGACCAGCGACCGCTCGTACTGGGACGACCAGTTACAGTTGAACGTCAACGCGCCGTTGTATCAGGGCGGCGCGGTTTCGGCTCAGGTTCAGCAAGCCGAAGGGCAACAAAAAATATCCGCGTCGCAGGTTGAGCAGGCGAAATTAGATGTTATGCAACGGGCGTCGGTGGCGTATGCCAACTGGACTGGGGCACGGGGTCGTGAAGAGGCTGGGTTAGCGCAATCTGAAAGTGCGCACAGAACGCGAGATGTGTACCAAAATGAATATAAATTGGGTAAACGCAGCCTGAACGATCTCTTAACCGTTGAGCAAGATGTCTTTCAGGCGCAATCAGCTGAAATAAATGCCAATTATGATGGCTGGGTTGCCGCTGTGAATTATGCCGCTGCGGTGAATAACCTTATTCCATTAGCGGGAATTAAGCAGGGCTTATACAACGACTTACCCGACTTGAAATAATCCTGCCATTATTAATATCAGGTATGCATCGTTGTTGAGTGATTACCTTTGTCTTATTTAGATAAATGGACTCGCTAAGGATGTGCGCCATTTATCAGGAATGCCATTATGAGCCTGATTATTGATGTTATTTCGCGAAAAACATCCGTCAAACAAACGCTGATTAATCCAGGCGACGTTACGGTTGTCATTTATGAGCCCTCTGTAGTGCAGGTTCATGCTCAGGCATCTGCCGTTGTGCGTTATGTCCGTGACGGAAATGACCTGTTGATCTATATGCAAGACGGCACGGTGATCCGCTGCAACGGTTATTTCCTGCAAGCGGCAAATACCAGCGAACAATCTCAACTGGTGTTTGCCGATGGTCAACAGCTGACTCATGTCACCTTTGCCGATACCGCGGCGGGTGGATTAGCGCCCGTGGAGCTGACCGCTCAGACTACCGCAATTGAAAGCATTGCGCCGTATCTTGATACCGTCGCTCAGACCAGTGCCTTCCCGTGGGGATGGTTAGCGGGTGCCGCGGTAGGTGGTGGCGCGCTTGGCGCTTTACTGGCAAGCGGTGGTGATGATGACTCAAAAACTGAAGTGGTTAACAACCCACCGCCAGCCGAACCCGGCAATGCCACGCCATCGTTTTTGGTAACCGATAATCAGGGCGATCAACGCGGTATTCTTTCCGCCAACGATATCACCGATGACACCACGCCAACCTTTAGCGGCAGCGGTCAGGCGGGGGCGACCATTCAGATCAAAGACAGTAACGGCAATACTATCGCCAGCACTCAGGTAGACAGCAACGGGCGCTGGAGCGTCGATTTACCCACACAAAGCGCGGGCGAACATACCTGGTCAGTGGTGCAAATCGTCGGCAGCACCATTACCAACGCTGGGTCGATAACGTTAACCATCGACAATAGTCAGGCTGTCGTACAGGTTGCCACCACCGCAGGCGATAACATCATTAACGCCAGCGAACAGGCCGCCGGGTTTACGCTTTCTGGCACGACGAGCAACCTGGCGCAGGGAACCGAACTCACCGTCACGCTAAATGGTAAAACCTACACCACCAGCGTAGGCGCTAACGGCGCGTGGAGCGTGCAGGTGCCGACCGCCGACGCGCAAGCGTTAGGCGAAGGGAATCAGGCGGTGCTGGTCAGTGGGAAAGATGCCACGGGCAATACGGTCACCGGAGCGCAGCTGCTAACGGTCGATACCCAGCCGCCAACACTTGCTATCAACACCATCGCTCAGGACAACATTGTCAGCGCCTCAGAACATAACGCCGCGCTGGTAGTGAGCGGCACTTCGAACGCAGAAGCCGGGCAAACCGTAACACTGAACGTTAACGGGAAAAGCCATTCAGCAACCGTCGGTAGCGACGGAACCTGGCAAGTGACGCTGCCTGCCACGGAGGTCCAGGCACTGGCGGAGGGGAACTACGCTGTCAATGCCAGTGTCAGCGATCGGGCAGGGAACACCACCAGCAACAGCGCGAATTTCACGGTAGACACCTCAGCACCCGTGGTCAGCGTTAACACCGTGGCGGGCGACGATATTCTTAATAATGCCGAGCAGGCCGTCGCGCAGATCATCTCCGGACAAGTCAGCGGTGCTTCTCCAGGCGATACGGTAACGGTGAAATTGGGCACTCATGTCCTGACGGGCATCGTGCTGGCAGATGGCAGCTGGAATGTGGCACTGGACCCGGCGGTAACCCGCACGCTGGATCGCGGAGCCAATACGATTTTCGTCACCGTGACAGATGCTGCAGGAAATACCGGCGCGGCGTCTCGAGCAATCACGCTGGTCGGTGTTTCTCCGTTGATCACCATTAACACCGTCTCCGGCGATGACATTATCAGTGGCGCAGAAAAAGGTGCGCCACTGACCCTTACCGGTAGCACTCAACAGGCCGAGACAGGACAAACTGTCACAGTAACCCTGGCTGGACAGAGTTTTACCACTACCGTACAGGCCGATGGCTCCTGGAGTCTGACGGTACCTGCCGCCGCGATGGGAAATCTGCCTGACGGCGCGGTGGCGATTACCGCTTCAGTGACGGATCTCAGCGGCAATACCGGCAACACCTCCCGCACCATTACCGTCGACAGCCAGGCCCCGGCCTTAAGCATTGACTCGCTGACGGCTGATAACATCATCAACGCCGCCGAAAGTGGTCAGGATCTGCAAATCACTGGCATCACCGACGCCCAGTCGGGGCAGACGGTGACCGTCACGCTTAATGGGCAGACCTATCAGGGCGTCGTGCAGTCAGATGGCACCTGGAGCGTGACCGTTCCCGCCGCCAACGTTGGCGTACTGGCTGACGGCAACGCCACGGTGACCGCCAGCGTGAACGATGTCGCGGGTAATCCGACCAGCGTCTCACGGGTGGCGCTGGTCGATGCCACGCCGCCCGTGGTGACCATTAATCCGGTGGCAACCGATAACGTCATTAACACGCCGGAACACACTCAGGCGCAAATTATCAGCGGCACGGTCACCGGCGCGCAGGCGGGTGATATTGTCACCGTGACGCTGAATAATGTGGATTACACCACGGTGGTGGATGCTTCCGGCAACTGGAGTCTGGGCGTTCCGGCCTCCGTTGTCAGCGGACTGGTGGACGGCAGTTATCCGATCAACGTTTCAGTGACTGACCGCGCTGGAAACAGCGGCAGCCAGTCATTGACCGTCACGGTTGATACCGCCGCGCCGGTGATTGGCATTAACACTATCGCGGGCGATGATGTGATCAACGCCAGCGAAAAAGGAGCCGATCTCCAGATTACCGGCACCAGCGATCAGCCTGCCAATACCGCCATCACAGTGACGCTGAACGGGCAAAATTACACCACCACGACCGACTCTTCCGGCAACTGGAGCGTCACCGTTCCGGCATCGGCGGTAACCGCCTTGGGCCAGGCCAACTATACGGTGACAGCAGCAGTGACCAGCGGTATCGGTAACAGCGCCACCGCCAGCCATAACATGCTGGTCGACAGCGCGTTGCCCGGCGTGACCATTAACCCGGTGGCAACCGACGATATTATTAACGCCGCCGAAGCGGGCGTTGCGCAAACCATCAGCGGGCAGGTTACCGGAGCCGCCGTTGGCGACGCGGTAACCGTTACGCTTGGCGGTAATACTTACACCGCCACCGTGCAGGCCGGTTTAAGCTGGAGCGTGAGCGTTCCGGCGGCGGATATTCAGGCGCTGGGTAATGGTGATTTAACGGTGAGCGCCTCGGTCACCAATCAAAACGGCAACACCGGCAGCGGCACGCGGGATATCACCATCGACGCCAATCTGCCCGGTCTGCGGGTCGATACGGTGGCGGGTGATGATGTGGTCAATATCATCGAACACGGGCAGGCGCTGGTGGTCAGCGGCAGCAGCTCGGGGCTGGCAGAAGGCACGCCGCTTACCGTTATGATTAACAATGTGGAATACACCACTGCGGTGCTGGCCGATGGTGGCTGGAGCGTGGGCGTCACGGCGGCGCAGGTTAGCGCCTGGCCTGCGGGAACAGTGACGGTTACTGTGTCCGGGGAAAGTAGCGCCGGAAATCCGATAAGCATTACGCATCCGGTAACGGTCGATCTCACGCCAGCGGCGATCACCATCAACACCATCGCTACGGACGACGTGATTAACGCCGCAGAAAAAGGCGCTGATTTAACCCTTTCCGGCACCACCACGAATGTAGAACCCGGTCAAACCGTCACCGTCACCTTTGGCGGGAAAAATTACACCGCCAGCGTGGCGAGCGATGGTAGCTGGACTGCCACCGTTCCTGCCGCCGATCTGGCAGCATTACCTGAGGGCAGCGCCTCCGCGCAGGCCAGCGTCAGCAATATCAATGGCAATAGCGCCTCGGCGGTGCATAACTACAGCGTCGATAGCAGCGCGCCAACCATCATTATCAATACCGTCGCCAGCGACAATATCGTCAACGCCAGCGAAGCCGATGCGGGTGTGACGGTGAGCGGCACCACCACCGCTGAAGCGGGGCAGATTGTTACGGTAACGCTCAATAGCCCGACCGTGCAGACCTATCAGGCAACGGTACAGGCCGACGGCAGCTGGAGTATTACTATTCCGGCGGCAGACCTTGAGGCATTGACGGATGGCAGCCACACCCTGACCGCCACGGTTAATGACAAAGCGGGCAACCCGGCGAGCACCACGCATAATCTGGCGGTGGATCTCACCGTTCCGGTACTGACCATTAACACCATTGCGGGCGATGATATTATTAACGCCGCCGAACACGGGCAGGCGCTGGTGATTTCCGGTTCCAGCACTGGCGGGGAGGCGGGCGATATCGTCAGCGTCACGCTAAACAATAAAACCTACACCACCACCCTGGATGCCTCCGGCAACTGGAGCGTCGGCGTTCCGGCTGCGGATGTCTCTGCGCTGGGCAGCGGCCCGCAAACCGTGACGGCGACCGTTACCGATGTGGCTGGCAACAGCGACAACGAGACGCACACGGTCACCGTTAACCTTACCGCGCCGACCATTGGCATCAACCCCATTGCCAGCGATGACGTGATTAATGCCACGGAAAAAGGCGCGGATCTGCAAATTTCCGGCACCAGTAATCAGCCAACAGGCACCACAATTACGGTGACGCTTAACGGGCAAAATTACTCCGCCACGACGGACGCCGCAGGCAACTGGAGCACCACGGTGCCAGCCTCTGCCGTCGGTGCGCTGGGCGAAGCCAGTTACACGGTGACGGCGAACGTCACCGACAGCGCGGGCAACAGCAATTCCGCCAGCCATAACGTGGAGGTGAATACCGCGCTGCCGGGTGTCACCATTAATCCGGTGGCGACCGACGATATTATTAACGCGGCGGAATCGGGCGTGGCGCAGACCATCAGCGGCCAGGTGACGGGCGCGGCGGCGGGCGATACGGTTACCGTGACGCTTGGCGGGAAAACCTACACCGCTACTGTGCAGGGCAATTTTAGCTGGAGCGTGGACGTTCCGGCGGCGGATATTCAGGCCATCGGTAATGGCGACCTGACAGTTAACGCCTCGGTAACCAACGGCGTGGGTAATACTGGCAGCGGTGCGCGCGATATTGTGATAGATGCCAATCTGCCAGGTCTGCGCGTTGATACCGTGGCGGGCGATGATGTGGTTAACAGCATCGAGCACGGTCAGGCACTGGTGATAACCGGTAGCAGCAGCGGGCTGGCGGCGGGCGCGGCGCTGACGGTGGTGATCAATAACGTCACCTATGGCGCGACAGTATTAGCCGATGGCACATGGAGCGTTGGCGTTCCGGCGGCAGATGTGGGCAACTGGCCTGCGGGGACGGTGGATATCACGGTAAGCGGCACTAACACTGCCGGAACAACCTCCACCATCACCCATCCGGTCACCGTCGATCTGGCGGCGGTGGCGATCTCCATTAACACCGTTTCCGGCGATGATGTGATTAACGCCGCCGAAAAAGGGGCAGATTTAACCCTTTCCGGCAGCACTTCCGGCGTGGAAGCGGGGCAAACCGTCACCGTCACCTTTGGCGGCAAAACCTATATCGCTACCGTAGCGGGCGATGGTAGCTGGACAACTACGCTACCCACCGCCGATCTCAGCGCGTTACGTGACGGCGACGCCACGGTACAGGCCAGTGTCAGCAATATTAACGGCAACACGGCTTCGGCAACCCACGCCTATAGCGTCGATGCCACGGCCCCGACGCTTGCCATTAACACCATCGCCACCGACGATATTCTTAACGCCGCTGAGGCGGGAAATCCGTTAACCATCAGCGGCACCAGCACCGCCGAAGCGGGGCAAACGGTAACCGTCACGCTTAATGGTGTGGCTTACATCGGCACCGTTCAGGCGGGCGGTAGCTGGAGCGTCAGCGTGCCGACAACAGATCTCAGCAATCTGACCGCCAGCCCGTACACGGTCAGCGCCTCGGTAAGCGACAAAGCGGGTAACCCGGCGACCGCCACTCACGGCCTGGCGGTGGATCTCACCGTGCCAGTTTTAACCATTAACACCGTCTCCGGCGATGACATCATTAACGCCGCCGAACACGGACAGGCGCTGGTGATCTCCGGTTCCAGCACTGGCGGCGAAGCGGGCGATGTCATCACCATCACGTTAAACAGTAAAACCTACACTACCACGCTGGACGCCTCCGGCAACTGGAGCGTCGGCGTTCCGGCAGCAGACGTCACTGCGCTGGGCAGCGGCCCGCAAACCATCACTGCGGCCATTACCGATGCGGCAGGCAACAGCGATGATGCCAGCCGCACGGTCACCGTAAATCTCACCGCGCCAACCATTGGCATCAACACTATCGCCAGCGATGACGTGATTAACGCCACAGAAAAAGGCGCGGATCTGCAAATTACTGGCACCAGTAATCAGCCCGCAGGCACCACCATTACAGTGACGCTGAACGGACAAAATTACACCGCTACCACCGATAGCAGTGGCAACTGGAGCGCCACGGTGCCAGTGTCAGCGGTTAGCGCGTTGGGTGAAGCTAACTACACAGTAACCGCGAACGTCACTGATACGGCAGGCAACAGTAATTCCGCCAGCCATAATGTGCTGGTCAACAGCGCCTTGCCTGCCGTCACCATTAACGCAGTGGCGACTGACGATATTATTAACGCCGCTGAATCTGGTAACGCCCAGACCATCAGCGGCCAGGTCACGGGCGCAGCGCAGGGGGATACGGTTACCGTCACGCTGGGCGGCAACACCTACACCGCCACGGTGCAGGCTAATTTAAGCTGGAGTGTTAGCGTTCCAGCGGCGGATATTCAGGCGCTGGGTAACGGCGACCTGACAGTTAACGTCTCGGTCACCAATGACGTTGGTAATACCGGCAGCGGCTCGCGCGATATTACGATCGATGCCAATCTGCCTGGTTTGCGGGTCGATACCGTAGCGGGCGATGATGTTATTAACAGCATTGAGCACAATCAGGCGCTGGTGATAACAGGTAGCAGCACCGGGCTGACGGCAGGAACGGCATTAACGGTCGTGATTAACAACGTCACTTACGCTGCCACGGTGTTAGCCGACGGCACATGGAACCTCGGCGTTCCGGCGGCAGACGTCAGCAACTGGCCTGCGGGTACGGTGGATATCACGGTAAGCGGCACCAACAGTGCCGGAACAACCTCCACCATTACCCATCCGGTTACCGTCGATCTGGCGGCGGTCGCCATAACCATTAACACTCTCTCCGGCGATGATGTGATCAATGCCGTCGAAAAAGGCGAAACGCTGGTGGTGAGCGGCAGTACCAGCGGTGTAGAAGCCGGGCAGACGGTGACCGTCACCTTTGGCGGCAAAAATTACACCACCACTGTGGAAACCAACGGTAGCTGGACGGTGAATGTGCCGCCTGCCGATCTCGCTGCGTTGCCGGACGGCGCGGGCAACGTGCAGGCGAGTGTCAGCAACATTTACGGCAACAGCGCCCAGGCCGATCGCGCGTACAGCGTCGATGCCACCGCGCCGCTTGTGACCATCAACACCATCGCCAGCGACGATATTCTCAACGTGAGCGAAGCGGGCGCGGGGATAACCATCAGCGGCACCACCACGGCGCAGGCCGGGCAGACGCTGACTGTCACGCTCAATAACAACACGTACCAGACTACCGTCCAGGCCGATGGCACCTGGAGTGTGAACGTTCCGGCGACAGATTTAAGCGGATTAACCGCCAGCAGTTATACCGTGACCGCCACGGTGAGCGACAAAGCGGGCAATCCGGCAAGCGCGGATCATGCACTGGCGGTGGACGTGACCGCGCCGGATCTCACCATTAACACCGTCGCGGGCGATGACATTATCAACGCCATCGAACACGGGCAGGCGCTGGTGGTGAGCGGAACCAGTACGGGCGCGGCGGCAGGCGATGTGGTGACCGTCACGCTGAACGGTAAAAACTACACCACAACGCTGGACGCCTCCGGTAACTGGAGTGTGGGTATTCCGGCGGCGGATGTCACGGCACTGGCAACCGGTAGCCAGACCATCACCGCCAGCCTGAGCGATCGCGCGGGCAACAGCGACAGCACGACTCACGATGTGACCGTTGATCTCAGTGGCCCGACGCTGACCATTAACACTGTCTCCGGTGATGACATTATTAATAATGCGGAGAAAACCCAGGATCTGATCATCAGCGGCGTCTCCAGCGGCCTGGCGGCAGGCACTACGGTCACCGTGATGTTGAACGGCCTGGCGTACAGCGCCACCACCGACGGCTCCGGCAACTGGAGCGTTACCGTGCCGGCTTCGGCGGTCGGCGCACTGGGCGAGGCGGTTTATTCGATTAGCGCCAGCGCCACCGACAGCGCGGGTAACAGCGGTAGTACTACCCATACGGTGAATGTCGAATCGCTCCTGCCAGGGGTAATCATTAATACTGTGGCGGGTGATGACATTATCAACGCCGCTGAAATCGCCGTTAACCAGACCCTCAGCGGACAGGTTACGGGGACGGCGGTTGCGGGGAATACGGTGATTGTCACTATTGGTGGTAATCAATACATTGCCACCGTGCAGCCAGATTTAAGCTGGAGCGTCAGCGTGCCTGCGGCAGATTTGCAGGCGCTGGGTAACGGTGAACTGACCATCAGCGCCTCGGTGACTAATTCCGCAAATAATACTGGCACCGCAACGCACGACATCGTGATAGACGCCAATCTGCCAGGCCTGCGGGTCGATACCGTGGCAGGCGATGATGTGATTAACAGCATTGAGCACACTCAGGCGCTGGTGGTCACCGGTAGCAGTAGCGGACTGGCGGCGGGCGCGGCGTTGACGGTAGTCATCAACAACGTCACCTACGGCGCAACGGTACTCGCCGATGGCACCTGGAGCGTCGGCGTTCCGGCAGCGGACGTGGCTGACTGGCCTGCGGGGACGGTTAATATTGCCGTCTCTGGCACCAATACCGCAGGAACCACAACCAGCATTACTCATCCGGTCACGGTCAATCTCGCTGCCGTGGCGATTACCATCAATACACTCTCCACTGACGATGTAATAAACGCCGCCGAAAAAGGCACTGATTTGCAGCTTTCCGGCACCACCTCCGGCGTGGAAGCGGGGCAGACCATTACCGTTATTTTCGGTGGCAAAAGCTACACCACCACGGTTGCCGCGGATAATACCTGGGGCTGACGATCCCAGCCGCCGATCTCGCAACCTTGCCGGATGGCGCAGCAAACGTCCAGGCCAGCGTCAGCAACGTCGCGGGTAACAACGCCCAGGCAACGCATGTTTATAGCGTCGATGCCACCGCGCCCTCCGTCACCATCAACACCATTGCCAGCAACGATATTCTTAATGCCGCCGAAGCGGGATCGGCGCTGACTATCAGCGGCACCAGCACCGCAGAAGCCGGGCAGACAGTGACCGTGACGCTAAACGGCATCAATTACAGCGGCAACGTGCAGGCAGACGGGAGCTGGAGCGTCAGCGTACCAACTGGCGATTTAGCTAACCTCACTGCCAGCTCGTATACCGTCAACGCCTCGGTAAGCGACAAAGCCGGAAATCCGGCCTCGGCAACGCATAACCTGACGGTAGACCTTGCCGCTCCGGTCGTCACCATTAACACGGTAGCGGGCGATGACGTGATTAACGCCACGGAACATGCTCAGGCGCAGATTATCAGCGGCTCGGCAACGGGCGCGACGACGGGTAACACGGTTTCCGTGACGATTGGCTCGACCACCTACACCACCGTGCTGGACGCCAACGGCAACTGGAGCATCGGTGTGCCTGCCAGCGTGATTTCCGCGCTGGCCCAGGGCGATGTGACCATTACCGCCACGGTTACCGACTCCGCAGGCAACAGCGGCACGGCCTCGCACACTGTCAGCGTGGCGCTCGGTGCACCGATACTCGCCATTAACACCATCGCCGTCGATGACATCATCAACGCCACGGAGAAAGGCGCGGATCTGTCGATTTCCGGCACCAGCAACCAGCCTGCGGGCACGCAGGTAACTGTTACGCTCAACGGGCAAAATTACACCACCACTGCCGATGCTTCCGGGAACTGGAGCGTGACTGTTCCGGCGTCACGGGTGAGCGCCCTCGGTGAAGCCAGTTATACGGTGACCGCTTCCGCCACTGACACCGATGGTAACAGCGGTTCCGCCAGCCATAACGTGCAGGTTAATACCGCGCTGCCGGGCGTCACCATTAACGTTGTGGCAACGGACGATATTATTAACGCTGCCGAAGCAGGGGCAGATCAAACTATCAACGGGCTGGTCACGGGTGCTGCGGCTGGCGACACGGTGACCGTCACGCTCGGCGGGGCGACTTACACCGCCACGGTGCAGGCGGATTTTAGCTGGAGCGTCGATGTTCCGGCCCCGGCGTTACAGGCGCTGGGCAACGGTGAACTGACCATTTCGGCCTCGGTGACAAACAGCGTAGGCAATACCGGCAACGGCACGCGTGAAATCACCATAGACGCGAATTTGCCCGGTCTGCGGATTGACACCGTGACGGGCGATGATGTGGTCAACATTATCGAGCACGATCAGGCGCTGGTGATTACCGGCAGCAGCTCCGGTCTGGCAGCGGGCAGCAACGTCACGCTGACCATCAGTGGGCAAACCTATGTTGCGGCGGTACTGGCGGATGGCACCTGGAGCGTCGGCGTTCCGGCGGTGGATGTCAGCGCCTGGCCTGCGGGGGCGGTGACGATTACGGCGAGCGGCAGCACTACTGCCGGAAACCCGGTCAGCGTCACCCATCCGGTGACTGTCGATCTCTCGGCGGTGGCGGTCAGCATCAACGCCATTACCGCCGATGATGTGATTAACGCCGCTGAGAAAGGCGCGGCGTTAACGCTCTCCGGCAGCACTTCCGGCGTCGAAGCCGGACAAACGGTCACCGTGACCTTTGGCGGCAAAACCTACACGGCAAGCGTCGCGGCGAATGGTTCCTGGAGCACCACGGTTCCGGCGGCAGATATGGCGGCCCTGCGTGATGGCGATGCCAGCGCACAGGCCAGCGTCAGCAACGTTAACGGCAACAGTGCCACCACTACCCACGCTTACAGCGTCGATGCCACCGCGCCAACGGTGACCATTAACACCATTGCGGGCGACGATATTCTTAACGCCGCCGAAGCGGGTGCGGCGCTGACCATCACTGGCAGCAGCACGGCGGAAGCCGGGCAGACGGTGACCGTCACGCTCAATGGCGCAAACTATACTGGCACGGTACAAACGGACGGCAGCTGGAGTATCAGCGTACCGCCAGCCGACTTAAGCGCTCTGACCGCCAGCATCTACACCGTCAGCGCGGCGGTGAGCGACAAGGCCGGAAACCCGACCTCGGTTAACCACAACCTGACGGTGGATACTTCCGTTCCGGTCGTCACCATCAACACTGTCGCGGGTGATGATGTGATCAACGCGACGGAACACGCCCAGGCGCAGATTATCAGCGGCTCCGCCACGGGTGCGGCAACCGGTAACACCGTGACGGTGACTATCGGCACAAATACCTTCACCACGGTGCTGGATGCCAGCGGCAACTGGAGCGTCGGCGTCCCGGCAAGCGTTGTTTCGGCACTGGCAAACGGCACGGTGACCATTAACGCCAGCGTCACTGACGCCGCCGGAAACAGCGGCAGCGCCACCCATCAGGTGACGGTCAATACCGGGCTGCCGACCATTACCTTTAACGCCATCAGCAGCGATAACGTCCTGAACGCCGATGAAAAAGGCCAGCCGTTGACCATCAGCGGTAGCAGTACGGGGCTGGCGACCGGCGCACAGGTTACCGTCACGCTCAACGGTCATAACTACAGCGCTACCACCGACGCAGCAGGCAACTGGACCTTAACCGTACCGGTGAGCGATCTGGCGGCCTTAGGTCAGGCTAACTATACCGTCAGCGCCAGCGCCACCAGTGCGGCAGGCAACACCGCCAGCAGCCAGGCGAATTTACTGGTCGACAGCGGCCTGCCAGGCGTCACCATCAATACCGTGGCTGACGACGATATTATCAACGCCGCCGAAGCCGGGGCCGATCAAACCATCAGCGGGGTGGTGACCCGCGCCGCCGCAGGCGATACAGTCACCGTGACGCTGGGCGGTAACACTTACACCGCTACGGTACAGGGCAACTTAAGTTGGAGCGTCACCGTTCCGGCAGCCGATCTCCAGGCGTTGGGAAATGGCGATTTGACCATTAACGCCTCGGTCACCAACGCGAATGGCAACACCGGCAGCGGCACGCGGGATATCACCATTGATGCCAACCTGCCGGGGCTGCGGGTGGATACCGTGGCGGGCGATGATATCGTCAACAGCATCGAGCATGGTCAGGCACTGGTGATCACTGGTGGCAGTAGTGGCCTGAATGCAGGTACTGTGCTGACGGTTACCATCAACAGTGTGGCTTATTCTGCCACGGTACAGGCAGACGGGAGCTGGAGCGTCGGCATTCCAGCGGCAAACGTCAGCGCCTGGCCTGCGGGGCCGTTAACCGTTGAGGTGGCAGGCCAGAGCAGCGCCGGAAACCCGGTCAGCGTCAGCCATCCGTTCACCGTCGATTTAACGGCGGTGGCAATCAGCATCAACACCGTTGCCAGCGACGACGTGATTAACGCCGCCGAAAAAGGCACCAATCTGACCCTTTCTGGCAGCACCAGCGGAATTGAAAGTGGGCAAACCGTTACCGTCACTTTTGGCGGCAAAAACTACACCGCAAGCGTCGCCGCTAACGGTAGCTGGAGCGTGAACGTTCCAGCGGCAGATCTGGCAACCTTGCCAGACGGCGCGGCGAACGTGCAGGCCAGTGTCAGCAGCGCGAGCGGCAACAGCGCGTCGGCAACTCATGCGTATAGCGTTGACGCCAGCGCACCGACGCTCACCATTAACACCATCGCCAGCGACGATATTCTTAACGCCACGGAAGCCGGAAGCCCGCTCACCATCAGCGGCACCAGCACCGCCGAAACCGGACAGACGGTGACCGTCACTCTTAACGGCGCAACCTACACCGGCAATGTACAGGCGGACGGTAGCTGGAGCGTCAGCGTTCCCACTTCAGCCCTGGGCGCTCTGACTGCAAGCAATTACACCGTCAGCGCCACGGTCAACGACAAAGCGGGCAATCCCGGCAGCGCCAGCCATAATCTGGCGGTAGACACCACCGCGCCGGTTCTCACCATTAACACCGTGGCGGGCGATGACATCATCAACGACGCCGAACACGCCCAGGCGCTGGTGATCTCCGGTACCAGCACGGGCGGGGAAGCGGGCGATGTGGTGAGCGTTGTGCTCAATGGCAAAACGTATACCACGACGCTGGATGCCTCCGGTAACTGGAGCGTTGGCGTACCGACGGCGGATGTTACGGCGCTCGGTAGCGGCGCACAGAGCATCACCGCCAGCGTTAGCGATAGGGCGGGCAACAGCGACGACGCCAGCCGAACCGTCACTGTTAACCTCACCGCGCCAGCGATTAGCATCAACACCATCGCGGGCGATGACGTGATCAACGCGACGGAAAAAGGATCTGATCTGGCGCTTTCCGGCACCAGCGATCAGCCTGCGGGTACGGCGATCACCGTCACGCTGAATGGACAAAACTACAGCGCCACTACCGACGCCTCCGGCAACTGGAGCGTCACCGTGCCCGCCTCGGCGGTCAGTGCGCTTGGCGAAGCCACCTACAGCGTCACGGCGAGCGTTACCAACGCTCAGGGCAACAGCAGCACCGCCAGCCATAACGTACAGGTCAATACCGCGCTGCCGGGCGTCACCATCAATCCGGTGGCGACGGACGATATTATCAACGCTTCAGAGGCGGGCAGCGCGCAAACCATCAGCGGCCAGGTAACCGGTGCGGCGGCGGGCAGCACCGTCACCGTTACGCTGGGCGGTAAAACTTACACCGCCACCGTCCAGCCAGATTTAAGCTGGAATGTGAGCGTGCCTGCCGCCGACTGGCAGGCGCTGGGTAACGGTGAATTAACGGTTAATGCCTCGGTGACCAACGCCGTTGGCAACACCGGCAGCAGCACGCGCGATATCACCATCGATGCCAGTCTGCCCGGTCTGCGGGTGGATACCGTCGCAGGAGATGATGTGGTCAATATCATCGAACACGCTCAGGCGCAGGTGATTACCGGGAGCAGCTCCGGCTTTACGGCAGGCACGGCGCTGACCGTGGTGATAAATAACCAAACTTATGCCGCCACGGTGTTGGCGAACGGCACCTGGAGCGTCGGCATTCCGGCGGCGGATGTCAGTAACTGGCCTGCGGGAACGCTGAATATTACCGTTAGCGGCGCGAACAGTGCCGGAACGCAAACCAGCATTACCCATCCGCTGAGCGTTGATCTCACTACCGTCGCCATCAGCATTAACGCTATTACCCCTGATGATGTGATTAACGCCGCCGAAAAAGGCGCGGCGCTAACGCTTTCCGGCAGCACGTCCGGCGTCGAAGCGGGGCAAACCGTTACTATTACCTTTGGCGGCAAAACCTACACCACCACGGTGGCGGCAAACGGTAGCTGGAGCACCACCGTTCCGGCAGCGGATATGGCGGCTCTTCGTGACGGCGATGCCAGCGCCCAGGTACGGGTGACTAACGTCAACGGCAACAGCGCCACGGCAACGCATGAATACAGCATCGATAGCGCTGCGCCAACGGTGACCATCAACACCATTGCCAGCGATAACATCATCAACGCCAGCGAAGCGGCGGCGGGCGTCACGGTGTCCGGCACCAGCACCGCGGAAACCGGGCAAACGCTCACCGTCACGCTAAACGGCACTAACTACCAGACCACGGTGCAGGCAGACGGCAGCTGGAGCTTAACGCTGCCTGCCAGTGACTTAACCGCACTTGCTAATAACGGCTACACCCTGACCGCCACGGTCAGCGATCTGGCGGGTAACCCTGGCAGCGCCAGCAAAGGCGTCACCGTCGATACCACCGCGCCCGTCATCAGCTTCAACACCGTGGCAGGCGATGACGTGATTAACAACGTCGAACACTCTCAGGCGCAGATTATCAGCGGCACCGCCACGGGCGCGGTGGCGGGTGACCGCCTGGTGGTGACCATCGCCGGGCTGCAGTATGTCACCAGCACCGATGCCAGCGGCAACTGGAGCGTTGGCGTGCCAGCCAGCGTGGTTTCCGGCCTTGCAGACGGCACGGTGACCATCAGCGCCACCATCACCGACAGCGCAGGCAACAGCAGCACGCAGACGCACAACGTGCAGGTCAATACGGCGGTGGTGTCGCTCTCAGTCAGCACCATCAGTGGCGATAATATTATTAACGCCGCCGAAGCAGGCAGTGCGCTGACCCTGAGCGGCACTGGCACTAATTTCGCGACAGGCACGGTGGTGACCGTGTTGCTTAATGGCAAGGGCTACAGCGCCACCATTCAGAACAACGGGAGCTGGAGCGTGAATGTGTCGGCGGCAGACGTCGCGGCACTTGCGGATGGCACCAGCTACACGGTTAGCGCCTCCGCCCAGGACAGCGCAGGAAACAGCGCCACGGCCTCGCGCAGCGTGGCGGTGGATCTCACCGCACCGGTTATCAACATTAATACCGTTTCGACGGATGACCGACTCAACGCCGCCGAACAGCAGCAGCCGTTAACCCTTAACGGCTCGACCAGCGCGGAAGTGGGGCAGACGGTCACTGTCACCTTTGGCGGCAAAACCTATACCGCCACGGTTGCCGCCAATGGCACCTGGGCGCTGAACGTGCCTGCGGCGGATCTGGCAGCACTCGGGCAAGGCGCGCAGACCATTACCGCCAGCGTGAACGATCGCGCCGGTAACCCCGGTCAAACCACGCACGCCCTGACTGTTGACACCGTTGCGCCGACGGTCACCATCGCCACCGTTGCGGGTGACGATATTATCAACAACGCCGAACAGCTTGCCGGGCAGACTATCAGCGGCACCACCACCGCCGAAGTAGGTCAGACTGTCACCGTCACCTTTAACGGACAGACCTGGACCGCAACGGTCGGCAGTGGCGGAAGCTGGTCGGTATTTATTCCGGCGCAGCAGTTTGCCGGATTAAGCGACGGCAGCTACACCATCAGCGCGACGGTCAGCGATCAGGCTGGAAACCCCGGTAGCGCCAGCCGTGGCGTGACGTTGAATGGCGACGTGCCCACCGTCACCATCAACACCTTTGCGGGCGATGATGTAGTGAACGCGGCGGAACACGGCGCGTCTTTGGTTATCAGCGGCACCACGACCGCACCGGTCGGGCAGACGCTAACCCTGACCTTAAATGGCAAAACCTACACCACCACGGTACAGACCGGCGGTAGCTGGAGCTACACCCTCGGCAGCGCCGATGTCACCGCGCTGGCGGACGGCAATGCCTATGTGATTAACGCTTCGGTGAGCAATGCCATTGGCAACATCGGTAGCAGCAATCACACCATTACCGTCGATCTCAGCGCCCCGGCGATGGGCATTAATATTGATTCCCTGCAAGCCGACACTGGCCTTAGCGCCAGCGACTTTATCACCAGCGTCAGCCCGGTGGTGGTCAACGGCTCACTCACCGCCGCGCTTGCCAGTAACGAGACGGCGCAAATCAGTATCGACGGCGGTATAACCTGGAGCACGCTTACCGTTACTGGCACGACCTGGCGCTATAACGACAGCCGCACGCTGACCGATGGTAACTATCTCTATCAGGTGCGGGTTATTGATGCGGCGGGCAACGTCGGGGCGACTGATAGCCAGAATGTGGTGATCGACACTACTGCGCCAGATCCCGCGGTGAAAACCATCGCCATTAGCGCGATCACCACCGATACAGGTCTGATTACTAATGATTTTGTCACCAGCGACACGACGCTTGCGGTGAGTGGTACGCTCGGCGCGGCGCTCTCTGCTGGTGAGTTCGCGCAAATCAGTATCGATGGCGGCACCACCTGGCAGAATCTGGCGGTAAATGGATTAACCTGGACTTATCTTGACGGGCGCACGCTGACCGACGGTAACTACAACTATCAGGTACGGGTGATCGACACCGCCGGAAATATCGGCGCGACCGCCAGCCAGATAGTCACCGTGGATACCACCGCGCCGCTGGCGAGCAAAACCATCGTCATTGCGGGCATCAGCGATGACACCGGGTTAAGCAGCAGCGATTTTGTGACCCGTGACACTACGCTGACCGTGCGCGGGACGCTCGGCGCGGCGCTGGCGGCAGATGAACGGGCGCAAATCAGCCTTGATGGTGGCGTTACCTGGGCTACGTTAACCGTTATCGGCACCAGCTGGAGCTATGCCGATGGTCGCACACTGACCGACGGCACCTGGAACTACACGGTGCGGGTGGTGGATCTGGCGGGGAACGTCGGGCAGACCGCGACGCAAAATGTGGTGGTCGACACCATCATCCCGGAAGCGGCGAAAAGCATCACTATTACCGGTATCAGCGATGACACCGGAGCCAGCAGCAGCGATTTTATTACCAGCGACACCACGCTTACCGTGCGCGGCGTGCTGGGCGCGGCGCTCGGCGCTAATGAGTTCGCGCAAATCAGTACCGACAACGGCTCAACCTGGGTGAACGTGACCGTTGCCGCAGACGGTCTGAACTGGACATATGTGGACGGGCGTACGCTGACCAACGGCACCACCACCTGGCAGGTGCGGGTGGTTGATTTAGCGGGCAACGTTGGCGCAACCGGCAGCCAGTCGGCGCAGATTGACACCGTTAACCCGGCGCAGGTGCTCACCATCGCCAGCATCAGCACCGATACGGGGAGTTCGGCCACCGACTTTATCACCAGCGATACCACGCTCACGCTGACCGGTTCGCTGGGGGCGGGGCTTGCCAGCGGCGAAGTGGCGCAGATTAGCCTCGATGGCGGCGCGACCTGGACCACGCTCACCACCAACGGTACGCAGTGGACTTACACTGACAGCCGCACGCTGACCGACGGCAGCTACGTTTATCAGGTACGGGTGCTGGATCTGGCGGGAAATACAGGCCCGGTGGTATCGAAAACGGTGGTGGTCGATACGATTAACCCCACCGCCACGCCGACCATTGTGTCGTATACCGATGATGTCGGGCAGCGGCAGGGGACATTAAGCAGTTCGCAGGCCACCGACGACACTACGCCGCTGTTAAACGGCGTGCTCTCTGCGCCGCTTGCCAGCGGTGAAGTCGTTTACCTCTACCGTAACGGTCTGCTGTTAGGTGCGGTAACGATGGTCGGCGCGCTGAACTGGACTTACAGCGACAGTGGTCTGGTCAGCGGTGCCTATACCTACAGCGCACGAGTGGTGGATCTGGCAGGGAATATCACCTCCTCCAGCGATTTTATCCTGACTGTCGATACCTCTATTCCGACCACGCTTGCGCAAATCACCAATCAAACCACACGCGATACCACGCCGATTATCAGCGGCGTAATCACGGCGGCACTTGCCAGTGGGCAGTATGTTGAAGTGGTGATCAACGGCAAAACTTACACCTCGCAACCGGGCGGTGCGGTGGTGGTCGATCCGGCGCACAACACCTGGTATGTGCAACTGCCGGATACCGACGCGCTGGCGGCGTCTGCGACCGCCTATAACGTCACCGCGCAGGTAAAAAGCTCGGCGGGTAACGGTAACACCGCTAACGTCAGCACTGGCACGGTGACGGTTAACGCGGCGATAGATTACACACCGACCTGGACCACCACCAGCAAATCCACCGCATGGGGGCTGACCTACGGCCTCGACACACACGGGATGTGGACAGTGCTGGCCAACCAGCAAATTATGCAATCCACCGATCCGCTCACCTGGTCGAAAACCGCCCTGACGCTGGTGCAAAGTGGCAACAACTATGCCACCAGCTCCATCGCCGATTACAACCGTAACGGTACGGGCGATCTGTTTATTACCCGTGATGACTACGGCACGGGGTATATCAACGGCTTTACTAATAACGGCGATGGTACGTTTTCCAGCGCCATCCAGGTGAACGTTGGCACCCTGACGTGGTATGGCTCGATTGTGGCGTTCGATAAAGAGGGCGACGGTTATCTTGATTTCTGGATTGGCGACGCCGGTGGACCGGACTCTAATACCTTCCTGTGGAACAACGCCGGCACCCTGACAGGCAACTCCACCACCGCTAATAACGGGGGGAGTGCTACGGTCGGTGGGGCGGTAACCGGTTATCTGTCACTCAACGAAGGTTCCGGTGTCGATCTCAATAATGACGGCAGAATTGATCTGGTTCAGCACACTTTCAACCTGAACAACAACTTCACCCTCTCATCGTTGATAAGTCAGGGCAATGGCACCTTCGTCTGGGGACAAAACACCGTCAATACTTTCCTCAGTAGTCCTGGCTCGGGGGGAAACTCGGCATCCGTTTCCATGACATGGGCCGATTTCGATGGTGACGGCGATATGGATCTCTTCCTGCCCGCCAGCCAGGGAAGAGCTAACTACGGCTCGCTGTTATTCAACACCAACGGCGTGCTGGGTAGCCCGGTGGCGGTCGGCGCGACGGCAACCACCTACGCCAGTCAATTCAGCCTGGCCGTCGACTGGGATCATGACGGGTTAATGGACATCGCCCGTATCGCCCAGACCGGGCAGTCGTATCTTTATACCAACGTCAGTAACGCCAGTAACTGGACACAATCGGCACTCGGTGGCAGCCAGAGCGGCACTACCAGCGGCGTGGCGGCAATGGACTACGACTGGGACGGCGCGGTGGATGTGCTGGTGACCAAACAGTCGGGCAGCGTGTTCCTGATCCGCAACACCAACACGGTGAGCTACGGCACCTCGCTGCACCTGCGTATCACCGATCCTAACGGTATTAACGTCTATTACGGCAATACCGTGAAGCTGTACAACTCGGCGGGTGTGCTGGTGGCGACACAAATCATCAACCCGCAGTCGGGAATGGGCGTTAACGACACCTCGGCGCTGGTCAACTTCTACGGACTTAACGCGGGAGAAACCTACAACGCGGTGCTGATCAAATCCACCGGTACTACCGCCAGCAATATCGACCAGACGGTAAACACCACATGGGGCGGCTTACAGGCCACCGATGCTACTCACGCTTACGATCTCAGTGCTGAAGCGGGTACGGCGAGCAACAACGGCAAGTTTGTCGGCACTGGCTATAACGACACCTTCTTCGCCACCGCAGGCACCGACACCTACGACGGTTCCGGCGGCTGGGTGTACAGCTCCGGCACAGGAACCTGGCTGGCGAACGGCGGCATGGACGTGGTCGATTTCCGTCTCTCAACGGTGGGCGTCACCGCTAACTTAAGCGTCACCACTGCACAGGCCACCGGTTTTAATACCTCGACATTTACCAATATCGAAGGGATTTCCGGCTCGAATTTTAATGACACTCTGACCGGCAGCAGCGGCGATAACCAACTGGAAGGGCGCGGCGGTAACGACACGCTCAACATCGGCAACGGCGGCCACGATACCTTGCTCTATAAACTGCTTAACGCCAGTGACGCCACCGGGGGCAACGGTTCGGACGTGGTGAATGGCTTTACGGTAGGCACCTGGGAAGGCACCGCCGACACCGATCGCATTGATATTCGTGAACTGTTACAGGGCAGCGGCTACACCGGAAACGGCAAAGCTAGCTATGTCAACGGTGTGGCAACGCTGGATGCCCAGGTCGGGAACATCGGTGATTTTGTCAAAGTCACCCAGAGCGGCAGCGACACCATCGTGCAGATCGACCGTGACGGCACGGGCGGCGGCTTTGCGACAACTAACGTGGTCACGCTGACGGGCGTGCATACCGACCTCGCCACCTTACTGGCGAATCATCAGTTGATGGTGGTGTAGAGAATGAAAAAAAATGCCCAGTCCGTGGAAGCCTGGCTGGAGGCGATGATCGCCGTGGCGCGTTATTACCGCCTCGATTTTTCCCAGGAGAACGTGCGCGCGACCGTCAACTGGGAGCGCGACAGCAAGCGGGAAGAGTTGCTCACCGACATGGCGCGGCAGTTGGGGATGGGGCTACGGCTGGTGGAGTTTTCCACTGATTCGCTTAACCCCTGGCGTCTGCCGTTGATCGCGGTGTTTGATAATCAACAGATTGGCGTGATCACCCGCCGCGACAATCACGATAATATCAGCGTTCAGTTCAGCGGTGACGAAGGGCTGGAAACTACGCTAAACGTCACGGATATAGAAGACAAAATCGTTGAACTGGCGCTACTGCGCCCGCTCAGCGCCATCCCCGATGCGCGGGTGGATGACTACATTCGCCCGTATCAGGCTAACTGGTTCTGGAATCTTTCGCTAAAAGACTGGCGGCGCTATGGCGATATTATGCTGGCCTCGCTGGTGGCGAACGTGCTGGCGCTGGCGGCGATGATTTTCTCGATGCAGGTTTACGACCGCGTTGTTCCGGCGCAGTCCTACCCGACGCTATGGGTGCTGTTCGCCGGGGTGATGATGGCGATCCTGTTTGAGTTCTGTATGCGCATGGTGCGCACACACCTTTCCGATGTGATCGGCAAACGGGCGGATCTGCGTATTTCGGATCGCGTGTTTGGTCACGCATTACGGCTGAAAAATAACGTGCGATCGAAATCCACCGGATCGTTTATCTCACAGATCCGCGAACTGGAATCGGTGCGGGAGCTGATCACCTCCACCACCATTGGCGCGGTGGCGGATCTGCCGTTCTTCCTGCTGTTTGTTTTTATTCTGTGGATGATCGGCGGCTGGCTGGTGCTGGTTGTTTTGCTGGCGCTGCCGTTGCTGGTGATCCCCGGCCTGCTGGTGCAACGCCCGCTGGCGCGGCTGGCGAACGAAGGGATGCGCGAATCGGCAGTGCGCAACGCTACGCTTGTCGAGGCCGTGCAGTCGATTGAAGACATTAAACTGCTGCGTGCTGAACAGCGTTTCCAGAATCAGTGGAATCACACCAACGACGTGGCCTCGTCCATCAGTATGAAGCAACGTTTTCTCACCGGGCTGCTGCTCACCTGGACGCAGGAAGTGCAATCCATCGTCTATGTGGTGGTGCTGTTGGTGGGCTGCTTTATGGTGATGAGCGGCGACATGACCACCGGCGCGCTGGTCGGGACGACGATCCTGGCTTCGCGCACCATTGCGCCGCTGTCGCAGATATCCGGCGTGCTTTCGCGCTGGCAGCAGGCGAAAGTGGCGCGTAATGGCCTTGATGAACTGATGAAGCGCCCGGTGGATCAGCCGGAACACGGCAAACTGGTGCATAAAGCAGTGCTGCACGGAAATTATCAGTTCAGCAACGCGGTGTTTTATTACGACGAAGAAGAGAAGATTGCCGATGTGGCGATCGGCAAACTCAACATTCAGGCCGGAGAGAAAATCGCCATTCTCGGGCGCAACGGCGCGGGTAAATCAACGCTACTGCAAATGCTCGCCGGAATGCGTATCGCCCAGCAGGGGCAGGTGCTGCTGGATAACATCAGCATCGGGCAACTTGATCCGGCGGATCTGCGCCGCGACATGGGGCTGCTGAGCCAGACTGGGCGACTGTTCTTCGGTTCGCTGCGGGAAAATCTCACCATGGGGATGCCAGAAGCCAGCGATGAAGATATCGAACGCGCGTTGACCCTCAGCGGGGCGCTGCCGTTTGTGCAGAAGCAGAAAAACGGCCTTAACTACATGATTCAGGAAGGGGGATTTGGTCTTTCTGGCGGCCAGCGGCAAACGCTGCTGCTGGCGCGGCTGCTCATCTCTCAACCCAATATCGTCCTGCTCGATGAACCCAGTGCCTCGCTGGATGAAATGGCGGAAGCGTATTTAATTGAACAACTAAAACAGTGGATTGGGCATCGCACGCTGGTCATCGCTACTCACCGCACGGCAATGCTGCAACTGGTGGACAGGATAATTGTGATGGATCAGGGGCGCATTGTGATGGACGGCGCGAAAGAGACCATTTTGCGTGAACAGGGCGAACCCACGACGCGACGCGTGGTGTTGCAGGAGAAGAATAAGGGGTCTGCCGCATGAACGGACAACTGCAATACAACCGTGGCCTGACTGAACCCCGCCTGCCACGTTCGGCGCTGGCGGTGCGCGTTACCGCTGTGATGCTGCTCTGTTTTCTCGGCTGGGCGTGGTACTTCCAGCTTGATGAAGTCACCACCGGCAGCGGCACGGTAGAACCTTCTGGACGCGAACAGGTGGTGCAGTCGCTGGAAGGCGGGATTTTGTATCATCTCGACGTGAAGGTTGGCGATATTGTCGAACAGGGGCAGCCGCTGGCGCAGCTTAACCGCACCAAAACGGAATCCGACGTCCAGGAAGCGATGTCGCGGCTGTATGCGGCGCTGGCAACCTCGGCGCGGCTGCGGGCAGAAGTGAGCAATAAACCGCTGGTCTTTCCTGACGAACTGAATAAATTCCCCGAACTTATCGAGTCGGAAACGGCGTTATATAACACTCGCCGCGACGGGTTGAACAAAGCCACCACCGGGCTGACGCAGGGGATCAGCCTGGTCAACCGCGAACTGGCGATGACCCAGCCGCTGGTGAAACAGGGGGCGGCGAGCAGCGTTGAAGTGCTGCGCCTGCAACGCCAGGCCAATGAACTGGAAAACAAACTTAGCGACGTGCGTACGCAATACTACGTACAGGCGCGGGAAGAGTTAGCGAAAGCCAATGCGGAAGTGGAAACCCAGCGTTCGGTGATCCGCGGGCGGGAAGATTCTCTCACCCGGCTCAACTTTACTGCGCCGGTGCGAGGCATTGTTCAGGACATTGACGTCACCACGGTTGGCGGCGTCATCGCCCCCGGTGGTAAACTTATGACTATCGTGCCGCTGGATGAGCAACTGTTGATCGAGGCAAAAATCTCCCCCCGCGATGTGGCGTTTATCCATCCGGGGCAAAAATCGCTGGTGAAAATAACCGCTTACGACTACTCCATCTACGGCGGCCTGCCGGGGGAAGTGGCGGTGATATCACCAGACACCGTGCAGGATGAAGTGCGACGCGATGTTTATTACTATCGGGTGTACATTCGCACTTTCAGCAACCATCTGGAAAATAAACATAAACAGCAGTTTCCGATATTTCCCGGCATGGTGGCGACGGTCGATATCCGCACCGGCAAAAAAAGCGTGCTGGATTATCTGTTGAAACCCTTTAACAAAGCACAGGAGGCGTTGCGCGAACGATGAACATTAGCGATGTAGCAAAAATTACCGGCCTGACCAGCAAAGCCATTCGCTTCTATGAAGAAAAGGGGCTAGTGACGCCGCCGATGCGCAGCGAAAATGGTTATCGAACCTACACGCAGCAGCATCTCAACGAACTGACCTTACTGCGCCAGGCGCGCCAGGTGGGCTTTAACCTGGAAGAGAGCGGCGAACTGGTGAATCTGTTTAACGATCCGCAGCGTCACAGTGCCGACGTCAAACGTCGTACGCTGGAGAAGGTAGCGGAGATCGAACGGCACATTGAGGAGCTGCAATCCATGCGCGACCAGCTACTGGCGCTGGCGAATGCCTGCCCCGGTGATGACAGCGCCGACTGCCCAATTATCGAAAATCTCTCCGGCTGCTGTCATCATCGGGCGGGGTGATTAAGGCTTGCGAAAATAGTCGTCCATTATTTTCGTCAACTCCGGACGTTCGCCGTCATCATTGATGGCAAAATCCAGAAAAAAAGCATCTGCTTGCGGCGTTCGGTTTTGCGCCATCAACCGGAAGGTGAGAGGGCGATAAATGGCGTATGCCGGATGGCTGATAACGAATCGAGCAAAGTCAACAAAAAGCGGCGAGTATGTGGAAAACAGTGCCTGCAAAATAACATCAGCCTTTTCATCCCCCTCCAAACCTTGTTGGATCATGCGCTTAATACGAGCTTCGCTCAAATTCCCGGCCTCAACAATTTGCCAGGCTTGATCCAGTGAAGGGTACCGACTGACGCTCTGCTGCAACTCTTCTGACCAGGTTTCGGATGGGCTGATGTGCTTATCAGGGCCGAAACTCTCCCATGCGCCGGGCGGTAATGTTTTCCACTCAGTGAGTTTGGGAACCTGGCACAGTAGCTCTGTTTTGTGCAGACATTCTCCGCCCGGAAATACCAGGGTTTGTTGCTCATCATTAAAATGGGTTGCCGTGCTGAGCACCAGTGTTTTGAGCGGTCGCCCTTCCAGCGCGGCGGCTGTTGCTTTATGGTGTCCGTCGAGCAGAACGCAGAGATAGGAATCAGGGAGATACCAGGCCAGAGCGCGGGCGTCCGGTTTATCGCGATAAAACGTCGCACGCTCAGGATTAAAATGTGATGGCGGCTGGCCGGGTAGAAGAAAACAGGGGGCGGTGTCACTGAAATAGCAATATTCAGGATCCCAGACGGCAACGGTCGCCGGATTACTGGCGCTATGGTCCGTTGCCGCCCAAAAGAAATGCCCGTTGCCATCCGTCGGGTAAAGTTCACGATCTTCGAGCAGATAATAGCCATCAGCCATGCATGAGAACAGCGGTGTCAGCGCGGCAAAAGCGTCCGTCATGCCAGACCACGGGCGATTCCAGTTTTCGAGAGCAGACAAAAACCGGGCGGCTCCCTGTTCATCATCCGCAAAACCGCTGTAGACAAATTCCGCACAGGTGGGGCAGCCAGCCTCGGACCAGAAACGTATTAACGGGACATCCTGCCAGCAGAGCGAACGGATAAGCCCATAAGGGTGCGGATCGTAAATCACACATTGACGCAGAAATCCTTTACCTGACTTCACCGAAAAAATGACGCCCGCAGCGGTATTTTTCAGCAGACGTACTTCAGGTTTTCGAAAGGGAAAAAGCATGGCCACTCCTTAGCCAAAATTTCAGTTCCCTGAACTGTGCCAGAAAATTACGCTGGTGACTATTGCTCTATAAATGGAAGCGGTGCTCTTACCCGTTAATCACCGGTTGCACAGACAGAATATGCTGCAAACTTTCTACCATAATGCGCCCCGACTGAAATAAGCCTTCCTGGATTTCGTTGTTAACATTCACAGCGTGAACCAGGGAGGCTAATAACACCACTTGTAAGAAGGCAAAAATAAACGCACCGATAATCATAATATGCGTCAGGGGGATTTTCCTTTGCTCCTTCATTTTAAATAACCCACAAACTGACCTTCCTTCATTAAGGCGACTTTTCCCGTGTGGTGATAAACAATGACGTTATAAAGACCTGACTGATAAACAGTGGCATCTTTATTGTCTTCATCAATTGCACATAATGAATCATTGAGATAAGCAAAGTTCTTACTGCTCATTCTAAAGGTCATGCCAAATCCTTTATAAATGGCTTTCTTTGCCGCCTGGGCATGTTGTGCGGCTTCTGCATTTTTAAATGCCTGCGCCTCGGATGCACTTAAAATAGCCGTCTGACGCTGTTGTTCTGCGAGATAACAGGTATCATGACTGACGCCCTGCGCCTGGCAATCTGCGATGCGGGAAGTGGGTGAACTACAGCCAGCCAGTAATATAACCGCCAGCAGGGAAAACGATTTAATGGAGCTATTCATCATTGTTAACCTTAAATAATGTACGGAAAATTGCGAATAAGAAATTGCTGTTAAAATTAGAACGAATATCCCACGCCGACACCCGTACCGAAATCAGATTGTGTATCCGCAGAAATACCTGCTTTAAGTACCGTATGCGTTCCGGCATTAAAAGATGTTCCTACAGACACCGCAGATTCACCGTTGAACGTTCCCGCTCCCGCTGACACCATCATCAAGTCACCGGTTTTCACCTGTGGTTGTGAGGCGATAGCGATGGCAGATGCAGTTCCCGCATTGGCTTCTTTACGATTGTCCTCAACTTCGTTTTTCAGCGAATCGAAATGGTTATTGAGCGTGTTAATTTGCTGGCTGTTATCAGCGACCCGGTTTTGGGTGTTGGTTAACTGTTGCTGCGTTTGTGCGGAATCTTGTCTCAGACTTTCAATTTGCTCATGTGCCTGGACAGACTTCTGCGCCAGACTTTGCATTTGTTTATCGTATTGAGTCCTTTCATATTGCTGTTGTGCTGCCACATCGGTTGTCAGCGCATTCATTTTCTGCCCTTGTTCAGTGGTAGTGCGCTGATTAGCCTCATTTTGAGCCGCCAGCCTGGCATTAATCATCTCCTGATAATGCGCGGTATTTTGCGTATCTCCAGTCGCGGCGAGCGTTTTTTGTGTGGCTACGATCTGCGCCTGTTGCTCTGTAATTTGCGTTTGCTGGGCATCAGTTACCGCAGACTGTCGGGCGTTGATCATGCTCTGATAACGGGCGGTTGTCTGTACATCACCTGTAGCGGCAACGGTTTTTTGTCCTGCGTCAGGATCTGTCTGGACAGGGGGAGTCAGAGTGGTATCAGGTGTTTCAGAAGGGATGTAGTGATGTTCAGTCAAATAGGTATATGCAGCGGGGCTGTTGTCGGTGCGTTCTAAAAAGCGGGTAATCTTCTGCTCAATCTCCGATTGCGACATGCCAGAGTTAATGGCTGAAAGCTCTGTTGCCGCCGCTTCAATGGTATCACCAGCTAAAACAATAGGGCTGGATGTTGCTGAAATTATGAGTGCCAGTAAAGCTACGTTTACAGTTTTCATTCATTTTCTCTTGTTCAAAATAAGTCGCATTAATGTTTCTATAAGAAACAAATAATATTGTTTTAAGAAATAAACTACGTTGCAATTTAATCGAAATCTACGCCGCCATTTGTGTGATGTAAAGCGCATTTTTGTCTGGTGTAAGCGTAAACGCCATCAATAAGAAACAAAAATGGTTTCTTATATAAATAAAAAAGGAAATCATTTCGTGCTCTTTCAATGTAAAAAAGAGTAAAGACTTGTTTTGATAAGCGAAATAAATTCTGTTTCTGGACTAAACGTGAAGCAGTTCCTGATGTGTGCTAAAATGCGTTTCTTTGATAAATCTCAATTTTTAAGAGGTTTACGCCAGGCAGGAAAATTAAATGAATGAATTTGAGAAGATTTTTAATGAAATGAATCTGGACCGGGCGCTGCTTCCCATCCTTTTTCGTTCGAACCGATCAACGGTGTGGAAATATTTAAGTGGCGATAGTACGGCTCCTGCCTCTGCCATGTCGCTGATCATGCTGTTGCAGTTGATCCAGAAGCGAAACCCCGATCTGTTAGCCGAATGGTTAACGCTTTCTGATTTCACCATTCCGCCAGAAGTTTATCTGGACCAGCCTGATTACTGGAAAGGGTGGGTGTATACGCAACACAAGGTCAATAAAAACGTCCTGGAATATCTAAAAAAACACTATCCGGATGAAGACCAAAAAAGTATGGGGAAAGGCCGGGAAGAGTAATTTTGCCACTACTCGGCTATATGCCGGATGCGGCGTAAACGCCTTATCCGGCATGATTTTTAGTACAGATTTCCGGGTGTGATAAGACGCGTCAGGCGATGACCGCACGGATAATCAGCGTTATCCCTTCTATCGCAATCACCTCAACATGCGTACCTGCGCCGAGATCCTCGCTGGCGCTGACAGGCCATGAACTGTCACCGACGCGCATATGACCGCGCCCGTTGACCAGCGGAGATTCCAGCACAAAACGTCGGCCAATAAGCTGCTGCCCGCGCTGGTTTAAATGACTGTCACTGTGCTTTTGTTCGCGCACGCCTCGTGCCAGCCATTTCCACCACAACCAGGCGGCGAGCAGCGTCAGGACGGCAAACATCACCCCTTGCCACTCCCAACCCAGCGGCACCAGCCAGACCACCAGGCCGGTAATCACCGCTGCCACGCCGCTCCACAACAGATAACCATTTCCGCCCAACATCTCGGCTGCCAGCAACAACCCGCCGAGACTGAGCCAGAAAATATGTGGATGAACGACCATTAACTCCATCATGGCTGAGTCCGTTTGTTGGCGCTGTCTTTCACCAGCTCGGCAATCCCGGCAATCGACCCCATCAGGCTGCTGGCCTCTAATGGCATCATCACTACTTTGCTGTTACTGGATGAACCGATCTGCTGTAACGCTTCGGTGTATTTCTGTGCGACGAAGTAGTTCACTGCCTGAATATCACCAGAGGCGATGGCTTCCGACACCATTTTAGTGGCACGGGCTTCTGCTTCGGCGGAACGTTCACGCGCTTCAGCTTGCAAAAATGCCGACTGACGCTCACCTTCCGCTTTCAGGATTTGCGACTGTTTTTCACCTTCGGCTTTGAGGATTTCCGCCTGACGGATCCCTTCCGCTTCAAGGATGTAAGCGCGTTTGGTACGTTCCGCTTTCATCTGCGCGTTCATTGAAGAGATAAGCTCTGCCGGTGGGCGCACGTCGCGAATTTCAATACGGGTGACTTTAATCCCCCACGGGTTGGTGGCCTCATCGACAATACGCAGCAGGCGTGAGTTGATGCTGTCGCGCTGGGAGAGCATTTCGTCAAGTTCCATTGAACCCAGTACGGTACGGATGTTAGTCATGGTCAGATTGATGATCGCCAGCTCCAGATTGCTGACTTCATAAGCCGCGCGCGGGGCATCAATCACCTGAATAAAGCACACGGCGTCGATGGTAACGTTGGCGTTATCTTTCGAGATAACTTCCTGGGAAGGGATATCGAGCACTTGCTCCATCATATTGATCTTGCGACCAATGCGATCCATAAACGGCACCACCAGACTTAGCCCTGGCTGTAACGTTTTGGTATAGCGACCAAAACGTTCTACTGTCCACTGATAGCCCTGCGGCACGATTTTGACGCCCGCGCCAACAATGACCAGCGCGACAAAAATGAGAATCGGGATAAAGATAAGCATCGGAAAAACCTCCTGTTGTACCGTCCATAATCAGCAAAATTGCTGCTTGATTAAACAAATTATACCTGATTACTGAAAGAGAGTTCCCCCTTATTCCTGCGAAGGATAAACTGTTTTTAGTAAAAATCAGAAAAAGGGAACAGCGATGCAGGAAAATAGTCCTTTGCTTCAGCTACAAAACGTAGGATATCTGGCGGGTGATACGAAGATTCTTAATAACATCAATTTTTCGCTACGTGCTGGCGAATTTAAGTTAATTACCGGCCCTTCCGGTTGTGGCAAAAGTACGCTGCTGAAAATTGTTGCTTCATTAATCAGCCCAACCAGCGGAACGTTGCTGTTTGAAGGTGAGGATGTCAGTACACTCAAGCCAGAAATCTACCGCCAGCAAGTATCTTACTGCGCCCAGACGCCGACGCTGTTTGGCGATACGGTATACGATAATCTGATCTTTCCCTGGCAGATCCGTAACCAGCAGCCTGACCCAGCCATTTTTCTCGATTTTCTCGAACGCTTCGCTTTGCCGGACAGCATTTTGACAAAGAATATCGCCGAGCTATCTGGTGGTGAAAAACAACGCATCTCATTGATTCGTAACCTGCAATTTATGCCAAAGGTATTATTGCTGGATGAAATCACCAGTGCACTGGATGAAAGTAATAAACATAACGTTAATGAGATGATCCACCGTTATGTGCGCGAGCAAAATATTGCCGTGCTGTGGGTGACACACGATAAAGACGAAATTAATCATGCGGATAAAGTGATTACACTGCAACCGCATGCCGGAGAAATGCAGGAAGCACGCTATGAACTCGCATAATATTACTAACGAATCATTGGCACTGGCATTAATGCTGGTGGTGGTAGCAATCTTAATTAGCCATAAAGAAAAACTGGCGCTGGAGAAAGATATTCTCTGGAGCGTCGGGCGGGCGATAATTCAGCTGATTATTGTCGGCTATGTGCTGAAGTATATTTTCAGCGTGGATGATGCCAGCCTGACATTATTGATGGTGTTATTTATCTGCTTTAATGCGGCGTGGAATGCGCAAAAACGCAGTAAATATATTGCTAAAGCCTTTGTTTCATCGTTTATTGCTATTACGGTCGGGGCGGGAATTACCCTGGCGGTGCTGATACTCTCAGGGTCGATTGAGTTTATCCCGATGCAAGTGATTCCTATTGCCGGGATGATTGCCGGTAACGCGATGGTCGCGGTAGGGCTGTGTTACAACAATTTAGGGCAACGGGTCATTAGCGAACAACAACAGATTCAGGAGAAACTGAGTCTTGGCGCGACGCCGAAACAGGCTTCAGCGATATTGATTCGCGACAGTATTCGCGCGGCTTTAATTCCGACGGTCGATTCAGCAAAAACGGTTGGCTTAGTGAGTTTACCGGGAATGATGTCCGGGCTGATATTTGCCGGGATTGATCCGGTGAAGGCGATTAAATATCAGATTATGGTGACCTTTATGCTGCTCTCCACCGCCAGCTTGTCGACCATTATTGCCTGCTATTTAACCTATCGTAAGTTTTATAATTCGCGCCACCAGTTGGTGGTGACGCAATTGAAGAAGAAATAATGCGATGCCTGATGCGTCTTATCAGACCTACATGGCACCTGCAATGTATTGAATTAGCACGGTTTGGTAGGCCGGATAAGGCGTTCACGCCGCATCCGGCGGCTATGCGCGGATGCCTGATGCGACGCTGGCGCGTCTTATCAGGCCTACAAACCAGCACAGCATCGCATTTCAACGGAAAATCAATACAACAACGCATACAGCTGGCGGCGATACTTCGACGCCAGTGCATCACCCGTACCCAGCGCAGCAAGGATCTCCTGGAACGTTTTACGTGTCTGACCGTCTGCTGCGGTGAGATCTTTACGCAGATGCCCAAACAGCAACTCCAGTGCCTCTTCATTGCGCCCAACCTGATGCAGTTGCAGTGCCAGTTGCGTCGCCAGTGCGGCATCTTCTGGATTCTCCGCTACCTGCTGTTGTAGCTGTTGAATTTCCGGCGTATCAGCCGCCTGCTTCAGCAGTTCGATTTGCGCCACCAGCCCCTGGTAGCGGGTGTCCTGATCCTGCAAAGGAATGGTTTTCAGCACGGCTGCTGCATCCTCAGAACGGTTCAGCGCAATCAGCGTTTCTGCCAGCAGCAGGCCGATCTCCCCGTTTTGATTCGACAACTGCCAGGCGTCTTTCAGCAATGGCAGGGCGTCGGTGTAATTTCCTTCCTGCATCAGCTGCATTGCCTGCTGCGCTTTCAGTTCTTCTTCGCGCGGCAGCACTTTATCCAGCAGGGCGCGGATCGCTTCTTCCGGTTGTGGCCCCTGGAATCCGTCTACCGGTTGCCCGTTCTGGAACAGATACACGGTCGGGATCGCGCGCAGACCAAACTGCGCGGCAATCATTTGCTCCGCGTCGCAGTCCAGCTTCGCCAGAATAAATTGCCCGTTGTACTGCGCCGCGAGGCTTTCCAGAATTGGGGTTAACTGCAAACAGTGCTGGCTACGTTCAGACCAAAAATAGAACAGCACCGGTGTGGTCATCGACTGTTCAAGAACCTGTTGCAGGTTAGATTCGTTAATGTTGACAATATTTTCTACGGACATGGAGTCGCTCTCTGTTGTCGATATTTTCTTTGACATGGGGGCTTAAGCGCGCGCTTCAACTCACCCCTGCAATATTTTGTCCATCACGCGCCCCGGCAGCAGGCGCTTGAGCACCATTACCGCCCAGGTCACCAGCGTTACCGGATAGCGCATCTTCGGTTTCTCGCTAATAAAAGCATGGCGCACTTTGTCGACCACCGCTTCCGGCCCCAACGTAAAGCGGGCGGCGATGCCGGGATTTTCGACCGGTTTATCGCTTTGTGTCTGGTTGACGTTGTCGGTGAAGCGAGTACGAATGGGACCGGGTTCGATCAGGCTAACTTTAATTCCGCTGTGGCGCAGCTCCATGCGCAGCGCATCCGACCACGCCTCCAGCGCATATTTACTGGCTGCGTAAGCGCCGCGACCCGGCGTGGAGATTAATCCCATCACCGATGAGGTCATCACAATACGCCCTTCACCGTGCGGTAACATCGCGGGTAACAGGCGCATGGTGAGTTGGTGTGCGCCGAAAAAGTTGGCAGAAAACTGCTGTTCCATCTGCGCGCGGCTGATGGTGGAAAGGGGGCCATACATGCCGAAGCCGGCATTGTTAAAGATCCCATACAGACAATTATCGGTCAGGGCGATCACTTCATCGGCTGCGCGATCAACACTTTCTGGCGAATCCAGATCGATCAACACGCCGGTAAATCCCATGCTGTTCATGCGCTCAACATCATCCGGTTTCCGGCAACCTGCCAGCACATGAAAACCCTGGCGTTTTAATTCGAGCGCGCTTTCCAGGCCAATTCCACTGGAACATCCGGTAATTAAGACCGATTTTTGCATAACTTTACCTGTCAGGATCTCCGTTGCTTTATGAGTCATGATTTACTAAAGGCTGCAACTGCTTCGCCATCCAGTCGGCAATAAACGGCTGGGCGTCGCGGTTGGGATGAATACCGTCATCCTGCATCCATTGTGGCTTGAGGTAGACCTCTTCCATAAAAAAGGGCAGCAGCGGAACATCAAACTCTTTGGCGAGTTTGGGGTAAATGGCGCTAAAGGCTTCATTATAACGGCGACCATAGTTTGCAGGCAGACGTATTTGCATTAACAATGGTTCAGCGTTGGCGGCTTTGACATCCTGCAAAATCTGGCGCAGCGTTTGCTCGGTTTGCTGTGGCTGAAAACCACGCAAACCGTCATTGCCGCCCAGTTCTACCAGCACCCAGCGCGGCTGATGCTGTTTCAGCAGAGCCGGAAGGCGCGCCAGCCCTTGTTGCGAGGTGTCGCCGCTGATGCTGGCATTGACTACCGACGTTTTACTCTGCCACTTATCATTCAACAAGGCAGGCCAGGCCGCGCTGGCAGACATTCGATACCCGGCGCTCAGGCTATCACCCAGAATCAATAACGTGTCCGCTGCGGCGGCACGGAAGGTTAACAGGACCAGGAACAGGAAGGGCAAATGCCAGCGGAAAACATTGTTGAAGTTCATCATCTTAAGAAGTCCGTCGGTCAGGGGGAGCATGAACTCTCCATCCTCACCGGAGTTGAGCTGGTTGTCAAACGTGGCGAGACCATCGCGCTGGTAGGCGAGTCGGGATCGGGTAAGTCAACGTTGCTGGCGATCCTCGCCGGACTGGATGACGGCAGCAGTGGCGAAGTAAATCTGGTGGGACAACCGCTACATAATATGGACGAAGAAGCGCGGGCAAAGTTGCGCGCGAAGCACGTAGGCTTTGTTTTTCAGTCATTTATGTTAATTCCTACCCTTAACGCGCTGGAAAACGTCGAGCTTCCGGCGCTGCTGCGCGGTGAGAGTAGCGTGGAAAGTCGTAATGGGGCGAAAGCGTTGCTCGAACAGTTAGGGCTGGGTAAACGTCTTGATCATCTTCCGGCACAGCTTTCCGGCGGCGAACAGCAACGAGTGGCGCTGGCGCGTGCCTTTAACGGTCGGCCTGATGTGCTGTTTGCCGACGAACCCACCGGCAACCTTGACCGCCAGACAGGCGATAAAATTGCCGACCTGCTGTTTTCTCTCAACCGTGAACATGGCACCACGTTGATTATGGTGACCCACGACCTTCAACTGGCGGCACGTTGCGACCGCTGCTTACGGCTGGTGAACGGGCAGTTGCAGGAGGAAGCATGATTGCACGTTGGTTCTGGCGCGAATGGCGCTCGCCGTCGCTATTAATTGTCTGGCTGGCGCTAAGCCTGGCGGTGGCCTGCGTGCTGGCGCTGGGCAATATCAGCGATCGCATGGAGAAGGGCTTAAGCCAGCAAAGCCGTGAGTTTATGGCGGGCGATCGGGCGTTGCGCAGTTCACGCGAAGTGCCGCAAGCGTGGCTGGAGGAAGCGCAAAAGCGCGGCCTGAAAGTCGGCAAGCAGCTGACTTTCGCCACGATGACTTTTGCGGGCGATACGCCGCAGCTGGCGAATGTTAAAGCGGTGGATGATATCTACCCGATGTATGGCGATCTGCAAACCAATCCCCCTGGCCTGAAACCGCAGGCGGGCAGCGTATTGCTGGCCCCACGCCTGATGGCACTGCTTAACCTGAAAACAGGCGACACCATTGACGTGGGCGATGCCACCTTGCGGATTGCCGGAGAAGTGATTCAGGAACCGGATTCCGGTTTTAACCCCTTCCAGATGGCTCCGCGTCTGATGATGAATCTGGCGGATGTCGATAAAACCGGAGCCGTGCAGCCGGGGAGTCGGGTCACCTGGCGCTATAAATTCGGCGGCAGCGAGAACCAGCTCGACGGCTATGAGAAATGGTTGTTACCCCAGCTTAAACCCGAACAACGCTGGTACGGTCTGGAACAGGACGAAGGCGCGCTGGGGCGATCGATGGAACGCTCGCAACAGTTTCTGCTGCTTTCGGCGCTTCTGACCTTGCTGCTGGCAGTGGCAGCGGTGGCGGTGGCGATGAATCATTACTGTCGTAGTCGCTACGATCTGGTGGCGATCCTCAAAACGCTGGGGGCTGGGCGAGCGCAACTGCGTAAGCTAATCGTCGGTCAGTGGCTGATGGTGCTGGCGCTTTCAGCCGTTACCGGCGGGGCGATAGGCCTGTTGTTCGAAAACGTGTTGATGGTACTGCTCAAGCCCGTTCTGCCTGCCGCACTACCGCCTGCCAGCCTCTGGCCATGGCTGTGGGCGCTTGGCACCATGACGGTCATCTCGCTGCTGGTGGGGCTACGACCGTACCGCTTGTTGCTGGCAACGCAGCCTTTACGCGTATTACGTAATGATGTGGTAGCGAACGTCTGGCCGCTCAAGTTTTATCTGCCGATTGTCAGTGTGGTGGTTGTGCTGCTGCTCGCCGGACTGATGGGCGGCAGTATGCTGCTCTGGGCGGTGCTGGCGGGCGCGATAGTACTAGCTTTGCTGTGCGGTGTCCTGGGCTGGATGCTGCTGAATGTACTTCGCCGCATGACGCTGAAATCGCTGCCTCTGCGCCTGGCGGTTAGCCGCCTGTTACGTCAGCCGTGGTCAACGTTAAGCCAGCTTTCGGCATTTTCGCTCTCCTTTATGCTGCTGGCACTGTTGCTGGTGTTGCGTGGCGATCTGCTCGATCGCTGGCAACAGCAGCTACCGCCAGAAAGTCCTAACTACTTTTTAATCAACATCGCCACAGAACAGGTTACTCCGCTAAAAGCGTTCCTCGCGGAACATCAGATAGTCCCGGAATCGTTTTATCCGGTGGTGCGGGCGCGGCTGACGGCGATTAACGGCAAGCCGACAGAAGGCAATGAAGATGAGGCGCTCAACCGCGAACTCAATCTCACCTGGCAAAATACGCGGCCCGATCATAATCCGATTGTCGCTGGTAACTGGCCGCCAAAAGCCGATGAAGTATCGATGGAAGAGGGGCTGGCGAAACGCTTAAATGTTACCCTCGGCGATACCGTCACCTTTATGGGCGATACCCAGGAGTTCCGCGCTAAAGTGACCAGCCTGCGCAAAGTGGACTGGGAAAGTCTGCGGCCTAATTTCTATTTTATTTTCCCGGAAGGGGCATTAGACGGGCAACCGCAGAGCTGGCTTACCAGTTTCCGCTGGGAGAATGGCAACGGCATGTTGACGCAACTCAACCGCCAGTTCCCGACCATTAGCCTGTTAGACATTGGCGCGATTTTAAAACAGGTCGGTCAGGTGCTGGAGCAGGTAAGTCGGGCGCTGGAAGTGATGGTGGTGCTGGTCACCGCCTGCGGTATGTTGCTGTTGCTGGCACAGGTGCAGGTGGGAATGCGTCAGCGTCATCAGGAGCTGGTGGTGTGGCGCACTCTCGGTGCGGGCAAAAAACTGCTGCGCACGACATTGTGGTGTGAGTTCGCCATGCTCGGGTTTGTCTCCGGCCTGGTGGCCGCAATTGGTGCGGAAACGGCACTGGCGGTACTGCAATCAAAAGTGTTTGATTTCCCGTGGGAGCCAGACTGGCGATTGTGGATTGTTCTGCCTTGTAGCGGTGCACTGCTGCTGTCGCTTTTCGGCGGCTGGTTGGGTGCGCGACTGGTTAAGGGTAAGGCGCTGTTCAGGCAGTTTGCGGGGTGATGACAGGTGTTAGATTGCCTGATGCGCTACGCTTATCTGGTCTACGAAGAGCGTGCAATATATTGATTTTGCAAGATTGTGTAGGCCAGATAAGCGTTCAAGCCGCATCCGGCAAAAACTATCAAGAATTGAGAAATAACATTCAATGAGGCCAGGTCCTGTCTTTTATCATACTTTTATTTCAGAGTTAGAAACGATACTCTCCTTTTCTTGCGAGTATAAAAAGGAGGATTAAATGAGTGTTAATTTTAAAGAGTGGGAGTTTTTTATAGATGGTACTGATCCAGGTTGGGTTATTTCAAATGCTGGTACAGATGAGGAACCTGAGTATTTATTCATCAATGAACTTACCGGACATATTCTAATAGTAGATGTAGGGGATAAAGAGTATTATCAATTAATTAATGGTATGATTGAAAGAGGAATGAAAGTCGTTAAGGTAGAATATTAACCGCTATGCGCTGTGATGTTTGCTTTGTAGTTAAAATATATTTATTTTTTTGATGAGCATGAAATGCAAAATTTCAAATCAACTTTAGAAACGTATTATGATTGCTAATAAATCTCTGGGCGGGTTTCATTTACATTTTGAGAAAGATGATGCTCATGAGATGGTTTGTGCTCTTTATAGTTTATTGGAGACGGAAGCAAGCAAACCTATTAGACTGGAAAACAGATCACCTGTAGCGTATAAAAATTTATTACTTTTACAATCCCCCAATGAAAATGATGTCCTGATACAGAACTCACTAGTAATAAAATTATACTTGTCGCTTGATTCAATTGATTACGCACTAAGCAAACTATCTTTATTTTTGACTGATGGTCATTTTTCTTCCCCTGAGTTTTGTGAATGTACGTTTAACAGTAAAATTATCTCGTTGTATTTTATGGGAATAGTTTAGTTGTGGTTTGCAAGGGGGGATGCTGATGTGAAATAAATTAAGGTAATATAATGTCGAATTATGATTTATTGAAAGCATGGTGCGTTTGCCCTCGATGTGGAACGTCAGGACAGTGTGAAATTGAGATGTTTGTGCCATCTGGAAATTTAGTACATTACAATCCTGGCGATAAACTTATTAATATAACCAGAAATAAACTTAAGGACAACTTTATCTCTGAAGGATATTGTGAATGTCTTTATTGTGGTAAGGACTTTTTTGTTGATATCTGGATAAAAGATAATGTTATAACGTCTGTAACTGTTAACTCAAAAGGTGGATATATCTCGTGATTTATATCTCTGCAAATTTCTAAGTAATAAGTCATTTCCCATTTGCAGGTTATTTGTGTCGTTTGGGAGAGGGTGCTTATTTTTCTTCTATTGACTAAAGAGCAATGTATGAAATTAAAAGTTCATACTGTGACAAATCATAAGAAATTCAGTGTTGGGTTAAGGAGTAAGTTGCGAAAAGCAGCTATGGACAGAAAGCACCTCGCTTCAGTCCTTGCGGAGAGCTGGCTTTATTTATCTTTCCATGGGTAGAACGTTGCAATATGCATGACTACACCAGTAGACCAGAACGTCAGGATATAACAGGGAAAAAGTTGTTATGGACCGAAAGGCCCCTACGTAGTTTCTTTCATGGAGTGAGGACGTTAGCTTGCTCTGTTTATATAGACAAAAACATCTCGGTATTAATGAATGTATTCATGAAATGTATATAAATATTTTCCTAATAGTTGCTATCTGACGGATATCTCACTTAAGTCTTTCTTATAATTCTGTAGGGTTTGCACCATGAGTGCGGTAGCTATGGGGTTTATATGTCCTCAGAAGGATTACGTTTCACGCTGTCGGTGGACGACATCGTGGAGATGGCGACGGCGGTGGTGAGCTTCCGTCTGTACCAGCACCACTGCACACCGTTCATCCTGGATGTGGATATCGCCAGCGGGCTGTCCGACCTGACGGCGGAGGATTTTCTGGAGAAAAGCGCGGTGCTGACGGTCTGGCAGGGCGACACTGCACAGCGTTACGTCAGCGGTATCGTGACGGAGGTGCAGCTCGGTGAGAACAACGACTGGCAGATGCGTTATTCCCTGAGCATCAGCCCGCCGCTGTGGCGGGCAGGGTTACGGCAGAACTTCCGTATCTTCCAGCAGCAGGACATCGGGACGATATCAGCACAGCTTCTGAGAGAGAACGGGGTGACGGCGTGGATGCCGCTGTTTTATGAAGACCATCCGGCGCGGGAGTTCTGCGTGCAGTACGGGGAGAGCGACCTGGCGTTCCTGACCCGGCTGTGGGCGGAGGAAGGTATCTTCTTTTATGAACGCTGCAGTCAGGACGGGCCGGAACAGAAGCTGGCGGTGTGTGATGACGTGGCGGGGCTGACGGGAATGGGGGCGCTGGCGTTTAACCCGAACACGACGACCGGGGGAACGACGGAGTACATCAGTGAGTTTCGTTACCGTGCGCAGATAAGCGTGGCGTCGGTGGAGACGCAGGATTATACGTTTAAAGTGCCGGGGTGGCCGGGGTACTACAGCCATGACGGGGAGAGCCTGAACGGGCAGGGAACGCAGTACGAGATATTTGATTATCCGGGGCGTTTCAAGGATGAGCAGCATGGCCAGGATTTTGCGCGTTACCAGACGGAAGGGTGGCGGAACGGGGCGGAGACGGCGAGCGGGGTGTGTAACACGGCGCGGCTGTGGCCGGGAACGCGGTTTACCCTGTCGGGTCACCCGTCGGATACGCTGAACCGGGAATGGCAGGTTGTGGGAAGCACACTGCGGGGAGAACAGCCGCAGGCGCTGCACGGCAGTCACGGTGAAGGGACGACGCTGAGTAACCAGTTTGAGGTGATACCGGCAGACAGGACGTGGCGTCACGCGCCGCTGCCGAAGCCGAAGGTGGACGGCCCGCAGAGTGCCATCGTGACCGGGCCGAAGGGCGAGGAGATATTCTGCGACGAGCATGGCCGGGTACGGGTGAAGTTTCACTGGGACCGTTATCACGGGATGACGGAGGAGAGTTCATGCTGGATACGGGTGTCGCAGGCATGGGCGGGACCGGGGTTCGGCAATCTGGCGATACCGCGTGTGGGTCAGGAAGTGATAGTGGACTTTCTGAACGGCGACCCGGACCAGCCCATTGTGACGGGGCGGACCTACCATGAAGATAACCGTTCACCGGGGGATTTACCGGGCACGCGGACGCAGATGACCATCCGCTCGAAGACCTATAAAGGAAGCGGCTTTAATGAACTGCGTTTCGAGGATGCGACGGACAGTGAGCAGGTGTATATCCACGCGCAGAAGAACATGGACACGGAGGTGCTTAACGACCGGACGACGGACGTGAAGCATGACCATACGGAGACCATCGGTAACGACCAGAAGATAAGGGTGGTGAAGGGGCAGACGGTTGAGGTCGGCACCAGAAAAGAAGGGGGCCACGACCAGAGTATCACGGTGGCGAACGACCGGCGCATAACGGTACGTAATGACCAGACGCTGAAGGTGACGAATGACCGGACGGTGAGCGTGAGTCACGATGACGGTCTGTACGTCAGAAACGACCGTAAAGTGACGGTGGAAGGGAAGCAGGAGCATAAGACGACGGGGAACCATATCAGCCTGGTGGAGGGGAAACACAGCCTGGTGGTGAAGGGGGACCTGGCGAGGAAGGTGAGTGGTGCGCTGGGGATAAAGGTGGACGGGGATATCGTGCTGGAGAGCAGCAGCCGGATAAGCCTGAAGTTGGGTGGCTCGTTTGTGGTCATCCATTCAGGGGGCGTGGATATAGTGGGGCCGAAGATAAATCTGAACGGGGGAGGCAGTCCGGGGACGCCTGTACCGACGCTGCAACCGGCGGTGCTGAAGACACTGGGGGATGAGAAGAGTGGTGATGGCAGTGATTCCGGAGAAGAAAATGAAAACTCTGGAGGGAACTGCGTGACCGGAAGTGGTGGTGATGATCGAGGTGACGATGAGGATGAACCTGAAAAATATACTCTCCAGTTCCATTTTACAGACGATGACGGGATACCGTATTCAGAAACCCGCTACATTGCCTTCTTTGAGGATGGCACGCAGACCCGCGGAGAAACGGATGAAGAGGGGTATACAGAGCGTTTTTTTGTATCTAGCAAACATGAAATTAAAGTGAAGTTGCTATTTGCGAATGATGATTTTCTCTCAATGGAAGGACACTATGGACGATAATAATCAAACTTCTGGACAACCAAAGCCAGAGCCAGAAGAATGTGTGAAAGAGCAAAAAATAACTGATCATTTTAAAATAATGATTGATAAGGCTCGTAAGGCACAAAAGTTGGTTTTGATAAAAAGAGCAGATGATCTTTTGAGATGGGGAGCACAGGAGGAATATGATTTCAGTAAGATCTTTGGTGTTAAAGGAAATAAGGAAGTTAATATAAGAAAATATGGACATAATACAGGCAGGCGCATGAATGCTAGATTTCTTATGATGGATGGTGTGAGAAGATTAATGATTATAGCTAATGATTTAACAATGAGCAGTTTTATAAATTATACAGGTTGTAATGAATTTGCAGCATTCGTCAGCCCAAGTAAGGATATGCCCTATATAATTAACATAGGCGCAAAATTTGAGTATAGAGATGGCAAAAAAAATCCAGTAACGGGAAAGGATTCTCATGTTGCTACTTTATGTCATGAAATGTCTCATATTCAGTGGTATTATAGGGATAATAAAAAAGGTGGTATGTGGTCACAGGATTATACAACTACTGATAAATATTCAACGTGCAAAGAGGATGAAGTTTCATATGACGAACATATCCGTATTGCAACTAAACTGATCTCTAAACAAAAAGATCAAATATTTGAGAATGCATATAACATAGAAAGATATTTTGAAATAAGATTAATTGAAAGTGAGATAGACTCGATTAATGATGAAATATTAAGCAATTTAGTTAAGAAAAAAATAGCGGAATTAGAAAAAGCACTTCTCCATTAACTAATAAGTCGAGAAATATATTAATGCTGCAAGCTATAAAAAAAATCATAATAATGACAATCGTAAATATTATATTTTTCTATTCCTTTCAATCGACTGCAGATGAAATGGTTTTAATAAAAAAATACGGGTTTGGGCTTGAGAGAGATATCAAAGGAAGGCCATTAATTTATCCTATCGAAAATTATGATGAGTGTAAGAAAAAATGTAATCATATAAATTATATAGCGGATGTCAATGCTCAATTAGCTATGAGTAAAAAAAATAACAGGATTTTTGCTAACATAACCTTTACTAACAAAAGCTCTACCACGTATTTTTTTTCTAAATATTATCTACCTATGAAAGTAAAAGATGGAAAAGGAGATGAATATGATGCAATATGCAAAAAACCATTCAGAATCAACTCTGGGAATATCACGTTGGACTACTTAGGTGGTTCATGTCCTTTTGAAATTAATACGAATCCTGAACGGTGGAATACTATTAAACCAGGTCGTAGTTTTTTGTTGAGTATAACCTTAAATGATATGTATGCCTTTATACCAGGAGATAATTATTATTTTATAAAATCATCTGGCTATAAATTTGTTAATGACAAGTGGTTTACACTCAAATCAATCAATAATATTTTTCTTTATTTTTTAAATTTAAAAATTAATTGTGCTGATGATCTTTTTGATATTAATAATTTTACTACATGTGATAATTTGTTATTAGATGAAAAAAAACACTTTTTTATTAATCAGTTATGGGCAATTGAGGATGAAAAAAATTCTATTTACGTCACCCCTGATGAAATTTCTATAAGTATAGACGGCGATAACTTAAAGTTGCCATATTAGGAATCTGGGAAAGAACAAGGTGCGCCGCTTTTTTTGTACTAAATAATTCGCATTTTAGTCACGGCAGAGAAGAAATCCGTCTTCATATTGTTTGCGATGTCCCTGATGAACTTATTGATTTCACGTTTGAATGGAAAGGGCTGAAGAAATTATGCGTGGCAGTCTCCTTTCGGTCCATAATAGCAGAACAAAAGAAAGAGCCAGAAATGACGGTCAGATATTATATCAGTTCTGCTGATTTAACCGCAGAGAAGTTCGCCACAGCAATCCGAAACCACGGGCACGTGGAGAATAAGCTGCACTGGCGTCTGGACGTGGTAATGAATGAAGACGACTGCAAAATAAGAAGAGGAAATGCAGCAGAATTATTTTCAGGGATACGGCACATCGCTATTAATATTTTGACGAATGATAAGGTATTCAAGGCAGGGTTAAGACGTAAGATGCGAAAAGCAGCCATGGACAGAAAGTATCTGGCGTCAGTCCTTGCGGGGAGCGGGCTTTCGTAATCTTTCCCTGGGGGCCGAAGATAAATCTGAATGGTGGGGGTAGTCCGGGGACTCCGGTACCGACACTGCAACCGGGCGTGCTGGAGGCACTGACGGATGAAGGTAGTGATAAAGATGGTGGTGCAGAGGGCGGGCAAGGCAATGGCGGGGTCGGTGGTGGCGATGGAAATGATTCTGGGAACGACAATGAAGATAAGGATGAACCTGAGAAATACACCCTCCAGTTTCATTTTACAGACGATGACGGGATACCGTATTCAGAAACACGCTACATTGCCTTTTTTGAGGACGGCACACAAGCGCGAGGGGAAACGGATAAGGATGGGTATACGGAAATATTTATCACTGACAGTGAGCTGACGATAAAAGTCAGGCTATTGCATCAAAGTATAGATATGATTGAGGGAGGTGTTTATGAATAATAACAAAGGAAGTTCACAAGGGGTAACTCAAAAAGGCAATATATGTAAAAAAGAAGCAAAGGTTACTGATCAATTTTACAACATGATAACGCCTGCTTTGGAAGAAACAAAGCGAGTATTGAATATCAGAGCGAAAAATCTGGAAGCATGGACACCAGCAGATCAGAAAAATTTTGAAGATATATTTGGATTACCAGGTGATGCTATTATAACAATGGAACACTATGCTCCTTGTCAAAAGTCAGATAATAATGGGAACTTCACTCCACAAACCAAGAATATTGACGCACATACTTTTATAAAAGAGGGGGTTTACAGAATGATCATGATTTGTGATAGCTTGATCATTGAAACTCGAACGCAAGATAATGTACAACTAATATATGGCAATTTTAAAAATTATACCAATTTAGTCAATGGTTCAGCCCGTATACCGGCTGCTCAGACGACTCATATAGATCTAAATCGGCCCCAATACCAAAGTAGTGAGTATAAAAATAAGTCGAAGGCTGAACTTTTAAAGTTAGAGTATCGAGAAAGAATATCTATAGATATCTTACAAAATTTCACATGTAAAAATCCAACGGGAGAAAACTCTCGAGTCTCCACATTATGCCATGAGTTATCTCACCTTTTTATTATCTGGGATGGAGAACAGTATTATGGTGGATTAAGCAGTAACGATTTGGGAAAAAAAAGAGAAATTGCCAATGCAAAAGAATTAAAATCAAAACATGACCCGCTGGTTTTTAATAATGCATACAATATTGAAAAGTATTTTGAGATTAGTTAAGATTGCAGTGCTAATGTTTATTTCATTTCATGGATACTGCAATGATGAGGTTATTGCACAATATGTTTCCGAACAAAAATTAAATTCGATGACTCTTGAGGACAATATACTTGAGTTATCACATTACACTGACGGAGTCGAGGAAAAATTGCCAAATCGTAATATGTTTGATGTTGATGTTAGATTAACCGTTAAGCAAATTGACTCTCGTGTGTTAGCAAAAATAAGTTTTACAAATTTGGGGGGTAGCGAAAATTTCATTCATAGACGATTATTACCTATCTCCTCACACACATCGGAGCCTTATTTTTTTTCTCCTTTATGTGAGGATTCTTTTTTAATATCCACAAGTGGTTTCTATCTGAAATTCCGTCCTTCCGCAACCAATATATGTGATTTTGTTGAGGATGATGCCAATGATGAGCTTTATTTTGGTATGGGCGATAATTGTGATATAAAATCAGAATGGGTAAAGCTTTCCTCTGGAGAAACTAAGGTATTTACTGTCAATCTTAATGAAGCTTACTCTTTTCTTCCAGGAAGTCACTGGTATACATTTAAATCTTTAACCTATCGTATTGTAAATAATAAGTGGTTCTTTCAGAGGAGTGTCAATAAATCGCTTTTTACTATAATTGATTTTCATTATCCATCATGTCAGGGGGGCACTCCATACATACAAAATATAAATGACATGTGTGAGTATGGAGCTCTCATGAAAAAAGAACAAAACATGTCTAATTTTATGTTTGATTTTTTCCCTGCGGGTGGGGAAAATAGAAATTATGTTGATATCACCTCGAATAAAATTCGCCTTAAGATTGATGGTAGTAAAGTTAAAACATATGATGAAATTAAAGTTAAACTGTTAAAGCATCGATACGGTGCTCAGTGGGAGGAATATAAATATTAGTAATAATATTTTCTTGTGAATTGTTTACTATAAATATAGCATTATACAAAAATAGGTAATACTCCCAGGGATGATGTTTTTTTACTAAATAATTCGAATTTATGTTCAAGAATTGAGACGTGCCTTATTAAAGAAAACTATTCACGATACCATTGCTAGAGTTGTGTCCTGTATCAATTATGATTTGGGGAATTGAGGCGGGGATTTTTACGAGTAAAAATCCCCACATATATTAACAGTGATAAAATTTAATATAATAATACGCGAAAAATAATTAATGAAAAATATCAGAAGCAATTAATGGATTCTTATGTTGAAAAATTTCAATCCATCTTGGAAAAAACATCATCTGCCCCTAAGGATTTTCAACTTGACTAGATATGTACTTGTAATTATGTTGATTTGTAGTAGTGCTACTGCTACTGCCAGTACTGGTGGTGAAATCATTTATGGATATGATGAATCTAATCATGAGATCTATGCGATCGTTGATCATGAAATAAGAAAGATGAAATTTATGACTGATTATGAAAATAATCCATCTTATTCATTTGACTTTTTTCTGACACGCCCGCAATTGTTTTAGATGGGCGTTCGCTGCATGATTTTACTGTATATACAACACTGAAATATAAAAATAATAAATTCAATATTGATTGTCTTTATTACAATGTAAAAAGCAAGCAAAATGGTGTCTTAGTTAATGAGGGTATATGAGGGCTAAACACGCCAGTGCCAAAAAATTATGCTACGTATATAGAAGAAAAAATAACTGATATTGAAAGATGTATAGATTCCATGGATACATCATTAATGCTAAATGAAAAATTAAGTATATCTCTATAGTAATTTATCTTGATATAAGTAATATATACTACCAAGTCTACGATAGTAAGCAGTCATTTTTAAATGACGAATACACTATTTTACATATGAATAATGGTGGAGGATATGAAGCTTACGCTGGTAATCCATTGCGGGTAAGTGATGCAACAAGACCGATTCAATTTCATATAATAGCAGAGCACTTGAAAGAAGGAAAGATTACCATAACCAAAACATCGCCAAAGGATTCATATAGCAATATGTTTTCTTTATATCCTGTTATTAGTGTTAAACTTGGTAAGCCCTTTTTTATGATGCGTCATTGAAAATTAAAAAACGTACCTAATCAAAGATGATGAAGTTAATCTTCTCTCAATTAGTGATGTGTAGTATTGAGTATGTTAATCAAAAAATAAAAGTATTTATGGGAATATACAATATGCCAATTTGAGCTTATGATACTTGCCAGTGAGTTGATTTCCTTTCCGATCATCTGATAAAAACACTAGTAAGAAATTTCTGTTCAATTGCATTTTCAGTCTAGCGAATGAGTAAGATCCCGCTATATCAGTAATATTCCGGTGTGGTATTTTCATCCGATTATGTTTTTGTACGCCATTAATTCAAAATCTGTGTGTGCTTTTGTACAGAGGCGAATAACTGAATTGGAGTAAATGATATGAAAGTTAAATTATTTGTTTTAATTTTTTGTTTGATGCCCTTTTTCTTATTTGCTAAATAACAAACTACGGTTGGCTGTTTTAGTTTCGGGAAGATAAATTTAAAATTTGTTGAAGTATCTTCTGGTGATGTTGTTTTAGGTTATGTGGTTTATGGAATATCCTCAAATTTCATACCTCTTGCATTTACGAAAAAATTGGAAGTGACTTTCGATGATAGACCTTCAGAGTTTACATATACATGGAGTGAGGTTATAGGATGTAAAGTCAACGGATTGTATGTTGTTGCTACGCAGGGTGCAAGATTTAATAGCTCTTACTATAAATCGAAAAGTGGAAAAATAACTGAGTTTGAAGAAAATATTGAGGCATATAATAGTGATGGTACTGATTGCAAATGGCCTGGATAAATAATTAATGAACATGCCGGTTCAGCAGTGTGTGAGATTTCTGGGATACAATATCGACGTTTTTGAAGAAACATTGCCAGATATAGCAAGGCTGGTCGCATCCAGAATTAATGATAATTTCCAGATACCGAAGCAAGTGTCTTGAAGTTCATTGTGTATATACCCATCATACTTCAAGTTGCATGTGCTGCGTCTGCGAGTTATTCGGCCCATCCATGGGCCTCACCCCTTACGGGACCGCTGCAAGCAGCGTTCAAATCCGCTCCATGCGGATTTGTCGCTCACCCCAGTAAGTGACTGGGGATGACTGAAAGGCAGGATGCCTTTCACCGAAGGCCAGCCAGAGGCTGGTCAAATTCGTTCCCGACGAATTTGTCACTCGCCTGTCGCGTTACTCGGCCTTAGGCCTCACCCTTTCAGGGTCAACGCAAGCGTTGTTCAAAACGCCACTGGCGTTTTGTCCTGCAACTCGAATTATTATAGTATGGAATCTTAAGCCGGATGGTGATGTCACTCATCCGGCTATCCCTGAATAACTTGCCAACGCATATGCAACTTGAAGTATGACGGGTATAAATGATCTTTATGAAACAGGCACCGTGTCCCTCATTACCGCGTCTTAACCCACTCCGCCACTTCCGCCCACTCACCGCGAAAGACAACTTTTTCCGCTTTTTTCTCAAGCTGATAGCGATACATCGGGTCGTAATATTCTTCAAGTAACGGCACCAGCCAGGCCAGATGACCGTCGGTGCTACCGGTTACGAGTTGCGTTGTCAGCGCCGCATCCAGCCTTGCAGCCAGTTCGTTATAGCGTTGTAGCCCCAGCCGACGCTTAATCGCCGAAAGTCCGTGATGCAGGTATTCGCAATACGCTTGCCAGCCCTGTTCGTCGCCGTACGCGTGGGTAAAATCATGATGCATACGCAGGAAATATTCTTCGTTCAGGCGTTCAAGACGGATCTCGAACGGATCTTCTACCACTGCAATCGCCGCCTGCGTCATGCGTTCGCGCAGGCATTCCGGCAGGTGATTCGAACCGATCATCCGGCTTTCATCTTCCAGCACCCACAGGTGCAGCTCCTGACGGGCGTCGGTTTTTAGCATTTCGGCAGCCAGCAGGTTTTCAAAACTCGCCTGGCTAAGTTGTGGTTGTAACGTGCGACCAAAAGCAGAGCCGCGGTGACGCGCCAGCCCTTCCAGATCAACACCGTTCGGTTGCTGTTGCACTAACAGCGTTTTGCCGCTGCCGGTACAACCGCCAATCAGCACTATCGGTTTGTGTGACAGTTCAATAGTTGCCTGAATCGCGGCCTGGCGCAGTGCCTTATAACCGCCTTCCACTAGCGGATAATCAATCCCCGCTTCATGCAACCAGCGTTGCACAATATGTGAACGTTGACCGCCTCGGGCGCAGCAGAGAATACCTTGCGGGTTTTGCAGGCACGCAGCCCGCCAGGCGTCCATGCGCTGCTGACGAATTTCACCCGCCACCAGTTTATGCCCCAGCGCCAGCGCCGCGTCTGACCCTTGCTGTTTGTAGCAGGTGCCAACGGCGGCGCGTTCATCGTTATTCATTAACGGCAGGTTGATAGCGGCGGGCATTGCGCCTTGCTCAAACTCGATGGGGGCGCGAACATCAATAATGGGCGTATCAGCAATCAGCAGGGCACGATAGTCCTGTTCCGTGTGTCTCTCTTGCATAGTTAAAAGTGAACCTCAAATCAGCTTGCACGCTATTTTACGCGCCAACGCGCAAGGAAACTTGATTTTTAACTGCGTGGGTTGCCGAAAATTTCTAAAAATCCGCTGATTTCCGGCCTGCGCTGGGTAAACAAGGCCACAATATCTTCTACCGCTTTGCCGCTGCCAAATTTGCGCCATGCCAGACTCAATGGCGAAGGAGGGCGCATCGTTGGGATTACCCGGCAGATCAATTGTTGATTATCGATCATTGACTGGCAAAGTGATTTTGGCAAAAAACCAATGCCAACGCCCGCCAGATGGGCGGCGATTTTCGTTTCCATATCGGGAACAATAATCTCTTTTTGCCCCGGCAAACGCCAGGCGACGCGCTTGGTTAAGGTGCGGGCGCTGTCTTCAATATTAACCGCCGGAAAGCGCCGCAACTGCGCTTCTGTTAGCGGCTCTTCAACTTTCGCCAGCGGATGATCCGCCGCCATGACAAAGCGCCATTGCACCGATCCTAAGGGATCAAGACTAAAGGTATTTGCCAGCGCCTCGGTTCCCGTGACGCCGATAGCCAGTGAAAAACCTTCGTACAATAGCGAGTCCCAGACGCCCATATAGATTTGTCGGGAGATGTGAAACTGGGTAAAGGGGTAACGTTCATTCAGCCACGCCAGCAGCTGGGCGACGGCCTGGGGGTTGTAGAGCAGGTTGTTGATGACAATATTCACCTGGCGTTCCACGCCATCATTCACCTGTTGCAGCTCGCTGGGCATACTTTCCAGCCAGCTCAGCCAGTCTCTGGCCTGAGAAAGTAGATGCTCGCCAGCCGCTGTCAACGTCACGCTGCGAGTCGTGCGGAAAAACAGCGCCACTCCGGTATTCTCTTCCAGAAGTTTAATGCGATAACTGATCGTCGCCGTGGTTTTACATAATCGTTCTGCCGCTTTTGAAAAACTTCCTGTTTCAGCAACCGCAATGAAAGTCCGCAAGGTTTCTGGATCGAACATCTTCAGGTATCCCCTTTTAAATCCGCAAGTTGCGTGATTTTCTTATCCTCTGATTTATCAGTATTTTTACATGATAACCCTGTGTGATTTGTGGACTAAATCTAGTTTTGGAAAAATATTCCAACATTTGTATTGATGTTGTTCTCTTAAGGTTTTAGATTGCCTGTTATTGAACCACATTGACCGGTCGGCGGTGGTTGAACGGAATTATGTTACAAGGACAAAAAGATGAAACTTCAGGTATTACCGTTAAGTCAGGAAGCCTTTAGTGCTTATGGCGACGTAATCGAAACGCAGCAACGGGATTTTTTCCATATTAACAATGGCCTGGTGGAGCGTTACCACGATTTGGCGCTGGTTGAGATTCTTGAGCAAGACCGTACGCTTATCAGCATTAACCGCGCGCAACCGGCGAATCTGCCGCTGACCATTCACGAACTCGAACGTCATCCGCTGGGCACTCAGGCCTTTATTCCGATGAAAGGGGAAGTGTTTGTGGTGGTCGTGGCGTTAGGTGACGACAAACCAGACCTGTCAACCCTGCGGGCGTTTATTACCAACGGTGAACAGGGAGTGAATTACCATCGTAACGTCTGGCATCACCCACTTTTCGCCTGGCAGCGCGTCACCGATTTTCTGACCATCGATCGCGGCGGCAGTGACAACTGTGATGTTGAAAGTATTCCTGAACAGGAACTCTGTTTTGCGTGACGCCTGCAACCGACTTGCATAAGATAAACTAATTGTTCATTGTTTATGCTCACTTGTAGGTCGGAGTTAACGTAGGTATGACGGAAGTTAGACGGCGCGGCAGGCCAGGACAGGCGGAGCCTGTGGCACAAAAGGGCGCACAGGCGTTAGAGCGGGGAATTGCGATTCTGCAATATCTGGAAAAAAGTGGGGGAAGTTCGTCGGTTAGCGATATTTCTCTCAATCTGGATTTGCCGCTCTCCACGACCTTTCGCTTGCTGAAGGTTTTACAGGCAGCGGATTTTGTCTATCAGGACAGTCAGTTAGGCTGGTGGCATATAGGATTAGGTGTCTTTAACGTCGGTGCGGCGTACATCCATAACCGCGATGTCCTCTCCGTCGCTGGGCCATTTATGCGCCGCCTGATGTTACTTTCCGGCGAAACGGTCAATGTCGCGATTCGTAACGGCAATGAAGCAGTATTAATTGGTCAATTAGAGTGTAAATCGATGGTCAGGATGTGTGCGCCGCTGGGCAGTCGTCTGCCGCTGCATGCTTCCGGTGCGGGCAAAGCGCTGCTTTATCCGCTGGCGGAAGAGGAGTTGATGAGCATCATTCTGCAAACCGGTTTGCAGCAGTTTACGCCAACTACGCTTGTGGATATGCCCACCTTGCTGAAGGACCTGGAACAAGCGCGTGAACTGGGCTATACCGTAGATAAAGAAGAGCATGTTGTAGGTCTGAATTGCATAGCTTCAGCAATTTACGATGATGTAGGTAGCGTTGTTGCCGCTATCTCCATCTCCGGGCCTTCATCAAGACTGACAGAAGATCGTTTTGTCAGTCAGGGTGAGCTGGTCAGAGACACCGCCCGCGATATCAGCACGGCGTTGGGACTGAAAGCACATCCATAGTGTCTGTCGCATCCCGCTCTGCGGAGCGGGTTTTTTTGACAAAATTTGAAAGTTGGAAAATTTTTCCAATTAATAGAGGTAGGAATAAAATGGCAAAAATGAGAGCCGTTGACGCGGCAATGTATGTGCTGGAGAAAGAAGGTATTACCACCGCCTTCGGCGTTCCGGGGGCTGCAATCAATCCGTTCTACTCAGCGATGCGTAAGCACGGCGGTATTCGTCACATTCTGGCGCGTCATGTGGAAGGTGCTTCGCACATGGCGGAAGGTTATACCCGCGCAACGGCAGGGAATATCGGCGTATGTCTGGGGACTTCCGGTCCTGCGGGCACGGACATGATCACCGCGCTCTATTCTGCTTCTGCTGATTCCATTCCTATTCTGTGCATTACCGGCCAGGCACCGCGCGCCCGTCTGCATAAAGAAGATTTTCAGGCCGTAGATATCGAAGCTATCGCTAAACCGGTCAGCAAAATGGCGGTTACAGTTCGTGAAGCGGCGCTGGTGCCTCGCGTGCTGCAACAGGCATTTCACCTGATGCGTTCTGGTCGTCCGGGTCCGGTACTGGTGGATTTACCGTTCGACGTTCAGGTGGCGGAAATCGAGTTTGATCCTGACATGTACGAACCGCTGCCGGTCTATAAACCTGCTGCCAGCCGTATGCAGATTGAAAAAGCGGTCGAAATGTTAATCCAGGCTGAACGTCCGGTGATTGTTGCTGGGGGCGGGGTCATCAATGCTGACGCAGCTGCACTGTTACAACAGTTTGCTGAACTGACCAGCGTTCCGGTGATCCCAACGCTGATGGGCTGGGGCTGTATCCCGGACGATCATGAACTGATGGCCGGGATGGTGGGTCTGCAAACCGCGCATCGTTACGGTAACGCAACGCTGCTGGCGTCCGACCTGGTGTTTGGTATCGGTAACCGTTTCGCCAATCGTCATACCGGTTCGGTAGAGAAATACACCGAAGGGCGCAAAATCGTCCATATCGATATTGAGCCGACGCAAATTGGCCGCGTGCTGTGCCCGGATCTGGGGATTGTCTCTGATGCTAAAGCTGCCCTGACTTTACTGGTTGAAGTGGCGCAGGAGATGCAAAAAGCGGGTCGTCTGCCGTGTCGTAAAGAATGGGTCGCCGACTGCCAGCAGCGCAAACGCACTTTGCTGCGCAAAACCCACTTCGACAATGTGCCGGTGAAACCGCAGCGCGTGTATGAAGAGATGAACAAAGCCTTTGGTCGCGATGTTTGTTATGTCACCACCATTGGTCTGTCACAAATCGCTGCGGCACAAATGCTGCATGTCTTTAAAGACCGCCACTGGATCAACTGTGGGCAGGCAGGCCCGTTGGGCTGGACCATTCCGGCAGCGCTGGGCGTGTGTGCCGCTGATCCAGAGCGCAATGTGGTGGCGATTTCCGGTGACTTCGACTTCCAGTTCCTGATTGAAGAATTAGCCGTTGGCGCACAGTTCAACATTCCGTACATCCATGTGCTGGTGAATAACGCCTATCTGGGTCTGATTCGTCAGTCGCAACGCGCCTTTGATATGGATTACTGCGTACAGCTCGCATTCGAAAATATTAACTCCAGCGAAGTGAACGGTTACGGCGTAGACCACGTAAAAGTAGCGGAAGGTTTAGGTTGTAAAGCGATTCGTGTTTTCAAACCGGAAGATATTGCTCCGGCATTTGAACAGGCGAAAGCATTAATGAATCAATACCGTGTTCCGGTAGTTGTGGAAGTTATTCTCGAACGTGTGACCAATATTTCGATGGGCAGCGAACTGGATAATGTCATGGAATTTGAAGATATCGCCGATAACGCAGTGGATGCACCGACTGAAACCTGCTTCATGCACTATGAATAAGGGAGATAAATAATGTTACGTTTCTCTGCGAATTTATCGATGTTATTTGGTGAATATGATTTTCTCGCCCGTTTTGAGAAAGCAGCGCAGTGTGGTTTTCGCGGCGTTGAATTTATGTTTCCTTATGACTACGACATTGAAGAATTAAAACAGGTGCTGGCGAGTAATAAACTCGAACATACTCTGCACAATTTACCGGCGGGTGACTGGGCGGCGGGGGAGCGCGGTATTGCTTGTATTCCTGGCCGTGAAGAAGAGTTTCGGGATGGCGTAGCAGCAGCGATTCGTTATGCTCGTGCGCTGGGTAATAAAAAAATCAACTGTCTGGTCGGTAAAACGCCGGCTGGTTTCAGCAGTGAACAGATTCACGCAACGCTTGTAGAAAACCTGCGTTATGCCGCGAATATGTTGATGAAAGAAGATATTTTATTACTGATTGAACCTATTAACCATTTTGATATTCCTGGTTTCTATCTCACCGGAACTCAACAGGCGCTGAAATTGATTGATGATGTTGGTTGCTGCAATTTGAAAATTCAGTATGACATTTATCATATGCAGCGGATGGAAGGTGAATTAACCAACACTATGACTCAATGGGCCGATAAAATTGGCCACCTGCAAATTGCCGATAATCCGCATCGCGGCGAACCGGGAACCGGAGAAATTAATTATGAGTATCTCTTTACGGTAATTGAAAATTCTGACTACAACGGTTGGGTTGGGTGTGAATATAAACCCCAAACCACCACGGAAGCCGGTTTACGCTGGATGGATCCGTACCGTTAAAACGTAACGCTGTTCAGGCAATGCTTTTTTAGGCCGCTAAGTTGGCAGGGGATCGTGTTGTCTGAATTCAGGAAAATCGAAATTTAAAAGAGGTTAATTATGAAACTGGGATTTATTGGCTTAGGCATTATGGGTACACCGATGGCCATTAATCTGGCGCGTGCCGGTCATCAACTGCATGTCACAACCATTGGTCCGGTTGTTGATGAATTACTGTCACTGGGTGCCGTCAGTGTTGAAACTGCGCGCCAGGTAACGGAAGCATCGGACATCATTTTTATTATGGTGCCGGATACGCCACAGGTTGAAGAAGTTCTGTTTGGTGAAAATGGTTGTACCAAAGCCTCGCTGAAGGGCAAAACCATTGTTGATATGAGCTCCATTTCCCCGATTGAAACTAAGCGTTTCGCTCGTCAGGTGAATGAACTGGGCGGCGATTATCTCGATGCGCCCGTCTCCGGCGGTGAAATCGGCGCGCGTGAAGGGACGTTGTCGATTATGGTTGGCGGCGACGAAGCGGTATTTGAACGTGTTAAACCGCTGTTTGAATTGCTCGGTAAAAATATCACCCTCGTGGGCGGTAACGGCGACGGCCAGACCTGCAAAGTGGCAAATCAGATTATCGTGGCGCTCAATATTGAAGCGGTTTCTGAAGCCCTGCTGTTTGCTTCAAAAGCCGGAGCGGATCCGGTACGTGTGCGCCAGGCGCTGATGGGCGGCTTTGCTTCCTCACGTATTCTGGAAGTTCACGGTGAGCGCATGATTAAACGCACCTTTAATCCAGGTTTCAAAATTGCGCTGCACCAGAAAGATCTCAACCTGGCACTGCAAAGTGCGAAAGCACTGGCGCTGAACCTGCCAAACACCGCGACCTGCCAGGAATTGTTTAATACCTGTGCGGCAAACGGTGGCAGCCAGTTGGATCACTCTGCGTTAGTGCAGGCGCTGGAATTAATGGCTAACCATAAACTGGCCTGATACCCGCAATAAAAATGGCCGATATCAGAAAATGAATCGGCCAGCAATATTAAAAAAGAAAGCAGCCAAAGATGTTGCTTCAGTATTTAAAATAATATTTGTTTTTTATTTGTTCCTCATAGCTAGATTAAAAACAGCGTTATTCGATACGTGAAATTAAGAGGGATTTATGGAACATCAGAGAAAACTATTCCAGCAACGCGGCTATAGCGAAGATCTATTGCCGAAAACGCAAAGCCAGCGGACCTGGAAAACATTTAACTATTTTACCTTATGGATGGGTTCGGTTCATAACGTTCCCAATTATGTGATGGTTGGCGGCTTTTTTATTCTCGGCTTGTCTACCTTTAGTATTATGCTGGCAATTATCCTCAGTGCCTTTTTCATTGCCGCGGTAATGGTATTAAACGGTGCTACGGGCAGTAAATACGGCGTACCGTTTGCCATGATCCTGCGTGCTTCTTACGGCGTACGTGGTGCACTGTTTCCCGGATTATTAAGAGGCGGGATTGCTGCCATTATGTGGTTTGGCCTGCAATGTTACGCCGGATCGCTGGCCTGCTTGATCCTGATTGGCAAAATCTGGCCGGGATTTTTAACTCTCGGTGGTGATTTTACCCTGTTAGGGCTTTCTCTACCGGGCTTAATCACTTTCGTACTCTTCTGGCTGGTGAACGTCGGAATCGGTTTCGGTGGTGGCAAAGTTTTAAATAAATTCACCGCTATTCTTAATCCGTGTATCTATATCGTTTTCGGCGGCATGGCAATTTGGGCGATTTCGCTCGTCGGGATTGGTCCCATCTTTGACTACATCCCGAGCGGTATTCAGAAAGCAGAAAACAGTGGCTTCCTGTTTTTGGTGGTGATCAACGCGGTGGTTGCGGTCTGGGCGGCACCGGCGGTGAGCGCATCCGACTTTACGCAAAACGCCCACTCGTTTCGTGAGCAGGCGCTGGGGCAAACGCTGGGTTTAGTTGTGGCCTATATTCTGTTTGCGGTCGCCGGGGTATGTATTATTGCCGGAGCCAGTATTCACTACGGCGCTGACACCTGGAACGTGCTGGATATTGTTCAGCGTTGGGATAGCCTGTTTGCCTCGTTCTTTGCGGTACTGGTTATTCTGATGACGACCATTTCCACTAATGCCACCGGTAATATTATTCCAGCCGGATATCAGATTGCCGCTATTGCGCCGACGAAACTGACTTATAAAAATGGCGTACTGATTGCCAGTATTATTAGCCTGCTGATCTGCCCGTGGAAGTTAATGGAAAATCAGGACAGTATTTATCTGTTCCTCGATATTATCGGCGGAATGCTTGGTCCGGTCATTGGTGTGATGATGGCGCATTATTTTGTGGTGATGCGTGGGCAAATTAATCTTGATGAGCTGTACACCGCAGCAGGCGATTATAAATATTATGATAACGGCTTTAACCTCACCGCGTTCTCAGTAACTTTGGTCGCCGTTATTTTATCTCTCGGTGGTAAATTTATTCCGTTCATGGAGCCTTTATCACGCATTTCATGGTTTGTCGGCGTTATTGTCGCCTTTGCGGCCTACGCCTTATTAAAGAAACGTACTGCAGCAGAAAAAACAGGAGAACAAAAAGTCACAGGTTAATTAATCCCGATATTGAACATTGAGTTAAAAAACCAATCTGTATTTTACAAGGAGTTTGTTATGTCTTTTGATTTAATCATTAAAAACGGCACCGTTATTTTAGAAAACGAAGCTCGCGTTGTAGATATCGCCGTTAAAGGCGGAAAAATTGCTGCTATCGGTCAGGATCTGGGCGATGCAAAAGAAGTTATGGATGCGTCTGGTCTGGTGGTTTCGCCAGGCATGGTTGATGCGCACACCCATATTTCTGAACCGGGTCGTAGCCACTGGGAAGGTTATGAAACGGGTACTCGCGCAGCGGCAAAAGGGGGTATCACCACCATGATCGAAATGCCGCTCAACCAGCTGCCTGCAACGGTTGACCGCGCATCGATTGAACTGAAGTTTGATGCCGCTAAAGGCAAGCTGACTATCGATGCGGCGCAACTCGGTGGCCTGGTGTCTTACAACATCGACCGTCTGCATGAGCTGGATGAAGTGGGCGTTGTCGGCTTCAAATGCTTCGTTGCAACCTGTGGCGATCGCGGTATCGACAACGACTTCCGTGACGTAAACGACTGGCAGTTTTTCAAAGGCGCACAGAAGCTGGGCGAACTGGGTCAGCCAGTGCTGGTGCACTGCGAAAATGCGCTGATCTGTGACGAACTGGGCGAAGAAGCGAAGCGCGAAGGTCGCGTAACCGCTCATGACTATGTGGCTTCGCGTCCGGTGTTTACCGAAGTGGAAGCGATTCGCCGCGTACTGTACCTGGCGAAAGTCGCCGGTTGCCGTCTGCACGTTTGCCACATCAGCAGCCCGGAAGGTGTTGAAGAGGTGACTCGTGCGCGTCAGGAAGGCCAGGACGTTACCTGTGAATCCTGCCCGCATTACTTTGTACTGGATACCGATCAGTTCGAAGAAATCGGTACTCTGGCGAAGTGTTCACCACCGATCCGCGATCTGGAAAACCAGAAAGGCATGTGGGAAAAACTGTTTAACGGTGAAATCGACTGCCTGGTTTCCGACCACTCTCCATGCCCGCCGGAAATGAAAGCAGGCAACATCATGAAAGCATGGGGCGGTATCGCCGGTCTGCAAAGCTGCATGGACGTGATGTTCGATGAAGCAGTACAGAAACGTGGTATGTCTCTGCCGATGTTCGGCAAATTAATGGCAACTAACGCAGCAGATATTTTCGGTTTGCAGCAAAAAGGCCGGATCGCCCCAGGAAAAGATGCCGACTTCGTCTTCATTCAGCCGAATAGCAGCTATGTTCTTACCAATGACGATCTGGAATATCGCCACAAAGTCAGCCCGTATGTTGGCCGTACCATTGGCGCGCGTATCACGAAAACCCTCTTACGTGGTGATGTGATTTACGACATCGAACAGGGCTTCCCTGTTGCGCCGAAAGGTCAATTTATCCTTAAACATCAGCAGTAATCTGGCCCCTGCAATGCCCGTCCTTGCGGCGGGCATTCTCCGGTTAAGGTGTGTTTATGTTCAATTTTGCAGTCAGCCGCGAAAGCCTGTTATCAGGATTTCAGTGGTTTTTCTTTATTTTTTGCAACACTGTTGTGGTTCCTCCTACGCTACTTTCTGCTTTTCAGTTGCCGCAAAGTAGCCTGCTTACGCTCACGCAATATGCTTTTCTTGCTACCGCACTGGCCTGCTTCGCTCAGGCGTTCTGCGGTCATCGTCGCGCTATTATGGAAGGGCCGGGTGGCCTGTGGTGGGGAACCATCCTTACTATCACCCTTGGCGAAGCATCGCGCGGGACACCGATCAACGATATTGCTACCAGCCTGGCGGTGGGAATTGCGCTCTCTGGCGTGCTGACGATGTTGATTGGTTTTAGCGGATTAGGTCATCGCCTGGCGTGGTTATTTACGCCGTCTGTGATGGTCTTGTTTATGTTGATGCTGGGCGCGCAGCTGACCACTATCTTTTTCAAAGGTATGCTCGGCCTGCCGTTTGGCATAGCCGACCCGAATTTTAAAATTCAGTTACCGCCGTTCGCGCTCTCGGTGGCGGTGATGTGCCTGGTACTGGCGATGATTATCTTCCTGCCGCAACGTTTTGCCCGTTATGGCCTGCTGGTCGGTACCATAACCGGCTGGTTGTTGTGGTACTTTTGCTTTCCTTCTTCGCATTCGCTCTCCGGTGAGTTGCACTGGCAGTGGTTCCCGCTCGGCAGTGGCGGTGCTTTGTCGCCGGGGATTATTCTGACGGCGGTGATTACAGGTCTGGTAAATATCAGTAATACCTACGGTGCGATTCGCGGAACGGATGTTTTTTATCCGCAACAGGGCGCGGGGAATTCGCGTTACCGGCGCAGCTTTGTGGCGACCGGATTTATGACGCTGATAACCGTGCCGTTGGCGGTAATTCCATTTTCACCGTTCGTTTCATCCATTGGTTTATTAACCCAGACTGGCGATTACACGCGGCGTTCGTTTATTTATGGCAGCGTTATTTGCCTGCTGGTGGCACTGGTTCCGGCATTCACGCGACTGTTTTGCAGTATCCCCTTACCAGTGAGTAGCGCGGTCATGCTGGTTTCTTATCTGCCTTTACTCTTTTCCGCGCTGGTGTTTAGTCAGCAAATAACGTTTACCGCTCGCAATATTTATCGACTCGCATTGCCGTTATTTGTCGGCATATTTTTAATGGCATTACCGCCTGTGTATCTGCAAGACCTTCCATTAACGCTTCGTCCTCTGCTCAGTAACGGCTTACTGGTCGGAATTTTACTGGCTGTTCTTATGGATAATCTTATTCCGTGGGAACGCATCGAATAATTTGTTGAAAAAGGATTGATAATGAAGATTGTCATTGCGCCAGACTCGTTTAAAGAGAGCTTAAGTGCAGAAAAATGTTGTCAGGCAATTAAAGCCGGGTTTTCGACCATATTTCCCGATGCGCACTATATCTGTTTGCCGATAGCGGATGGCGGCGAAGGAACGGTGGATGCGATGGTCGCAGCGACGGGCGGCAAAATCGTGACGCTTGAAGTCTGTGGGCCGACGGGGGAAACAGTGAATGCTTTTTATGGCCTTACCGGCGACGGGAAAACGGCGGTGATTGAGATGGCGGCGGCAAGTGGCCTGATGCTGGTCGAGCCTGAAAAGCGTAATCCGTTGCTGGCCTCCAGTTTTGGTACGGGGGAGTTAATTCGCCATGCGCTGGATAACGATATTCGCCATATTATTCTCGGCATTGGTGGTAGCGCGACGGTCGACGGCGGTATGGGCATGGCGCAGGCGCTTGGTGCGAGTTTCCTTGATGCCGACGGTCAGGCGCTGGCGGCTAACGGTGGCAATTTAGCGCGCGTGGCAAGCATTGAGATGGAGGAGTGCGATCCGCGCCTGGCGAACTGCCATATTGAAGTAGCGTGCGATGTAGATAATCCGTTGGTAGGGGCACGCGGCGCGGCGGCGGTGTTTGGCCCGCAAAAAGGGGCAACGCCAGAAATGGTCGAAGAGCTGGAACAGGGGCTGCAAAATTACGCCCGTGTTTTACAACAGCTAACTGAAATCAACGTCTGCCAGATGGCGGGCGGCGGTGCGGCGGGCGGTATGGGCATTGCGGCGGCGGTATTCCTCAATGCGGATATTAAACCGGGTATTGAGATTGTGTTGAATGCGGTCAATCTTGCGCAGGCGGTGCAGGGTGCAGCACTGGTGATCACCGGGGAAGGGCGCATCGACTCGCAAACGGCAGGCGGTAAAGCGCCGCTGGGTGTGGCGTCGGTGGCGAAGCAGTTTAATGTCCCGGTGGTTGGGATTGCTGGTGTATTGGGTGATGGCGTGGAAGTGGTGCACCAGTACGGCATTGACGCGGTATTCAGCATTTTGCCACGTCTGGCACCTTTAGCCGAAGTGCTCGCCAGCGGTGAAACCAATCTCTTCAACAGTGCGCGAAATATTGCCTGCGCCATTAAAATAGGTCAGGGAATTAAAAACTGACTCTTACCTTTAAAGCGGATGCGATTTATATCGCATCTTTTTTTTACCTGAATTGACTACAAAAAAAGCCACGGTATAAACCGTGGCAAAATCCAACATAGCTAAAAATAATCAGGCGTGTGGTATGACTTAAATCTCAACGTCGCGGTTACAATCCTTCGAATAAATATAACTAAACGCTTCACCACGCCCTACGCCATAACCGGCCTGTAAGGAATAAGCGCCCATAAAGATGTAATCGCCTTTTTTCACCGGGATCCAGTTATTGTCGAGGTTATAAACCCCCTGACCGGAAAGAATATAGGCACCGTGTTCCTGGACGTGAGTTTCGATATAACCGTGGCTGGCACCTGGCGCAAAAGAGAGGATATGCATGTTCATATCAAAACCTAACTCTTTGGGCAGGAAGTCCAGCAAGATCACATCGTCCATACCTTCATAGTGAATGCGTTCCAGTTCGCTGGCATTGCCAGAAACCAGCCACGGCGCATGGCCTTCTACCGGAACATAGCGGCGCTTATACAAGAATATTTGGCTGTCTTCGGCCTGAGCATTAACAAACGTCATTAAGGAACCCGGCGGGCAATAAAGATAGCCACCTTCGCTTAAGGTAAATGTTTTCCCTTCGGCTTTGGCAGTGATATTTCCAGAAATCACATACAGGAACGTTTCAATTCCTTCACCACCGAAGCCCTGTTGGTTGCCGCCGTTTTGATGCAGTGTGACCAGATAATCAACAAAAGAGGCCCCCAGCTTTGGCGTGGAGAGGATTGTCGCGTCACAATTTTCAAAGCCCGGAATAATATTTTTTACCAGACCGTCCGGGGTTAGCAGCGCGAAATTACCGTGTTTAACAATCGCACGGTTAGCCAGTAAATCATCGCGGTAACCGGTGACGTTATTTAAATATCCCATTTATAACTCCTTATTTCTGCCAGGCAAGTTGATAAAGCATGAGTGCCAACGTTTTGACCCCTTCGGCAAGGTCGGTAATATTGGTGCGTTCCGCCGGGTTATGGCTGATCCCGTTGATGCTGGGAATGAAAATTATGCAGGTCGGCACGCGAGGCGCGAAAATTTGTGCGTCGTGCCCGGCACCACTGTGCATTACCCGATAATTCAGTTTTTCGCTTTCACACAATTCTGTCAGGGTGGCGACAAGCTCCTTGTTCATCGGCACGGGTTCTTCGTCCATCCATAAATCGATATCAATACCAATGTCCATTTCATCGCAAATCGCCCGCATGTCGTTTTCTAACTGTTGGGTAAAATCGCGCAACATGGCAGTGTCGGTATGACGACAATCAATGGTGAACGTGGTTTTACCCGGCACTACATTCACCGTATTCGGGCGCGGCTCCACCTTGCCAAAGGTCAGCACCAGCGGATCGCCCATCTTTTTCGCTTTCTCAACTGACTGATGGCAAATGCGACTGAAAGCGTAAACCGTATCACGACGATAACCCATCGGCGTGGTGCCTGCATGGTTTGATTCGCCGTTCAGCGTCACCGTATAGCGACGTTGCCCGACAATTGCATTCACCACGCCAATTGACTGCCCATTACTTTCCAGCACACAGCCCTGTTCGATATGCAGTTCGACAAAGGCTTTAATATCCTGACGCGGAGTTAGTGGGGCGTTCGGCAGAGTAAATCCGCAAGCCTTCATTGCATCGACAAAACTATTTCCTTTGGCATCACAGATATTCCGCACGTCGTCAGGATTCGCCAGCCCAAAGATATTTTTACTGCCCCAGAAGACATACGGGAAGCGGCTGCCTTCTTCTTCCGCCATTGCCACCACTTCGACCGTTCGCAGCGGCGCGCCGTATTGCGTTTTCAGCCAGTCAATCGCCAGCCACGCCGCCAGTGCGCCGAATTGTCCGTCGAGGTTACCGCCGTTAACCACGGTATCAATATGCGAACCGCTCAGAATCACTTCCTGGGGGTATTCGCTGCCGTTCAGGCGGCCGTATAAATTCCCCACTTCATCGAAACGTGTTTCCAGCCCACTTGCTGCCATTCTTTTTTTAAATTGCTGCTGGGTTTCCAGCCACTCCGGCGAATAAAGTAAACGGGTCATTCCACCCGTTGGGTCAGCGCCAAAAGAGGAAAGCCAGGGCAGCGTTTCTTCTATGGCTTGACGGAAATGTGTAATCATAAGAAAGTCCTGTCTCAACAATTATTGCGCAAAGGGATTTTTCGTTTCGTATGACGTGTTATAAAGCGCGTCGGAAATTAAATACTGGTAAATATCATCAACAATTTCGATACCTTCGACGGCGGTTTTGTGTTGTTTAATATCCTGATCCTGTCCGGGATAATAAACCTGGTTAAAACCGGGCGCGGGGGTAATGGCATTTAATTCGCGCATGGTCTGGCTAAGATGTTGACGGAATAATTCGCTGGAGGAGAAAAAGTTCGGATTAATAACTACATGTAATTGCCCCAAATTACGTCCGGCGTGTAAATCGTCATACATCGAACTGACCTGACGCCCGAACGGTAAGCCGAGTAAGACGCCTGAGAGGACGTCGATCATCATCATCAGGCCATAACCTTTCGGTCCGGCAGCCGGGAGCAGGGCGTTAACCGCGAAGGGATCGGTTGTTGGTGCACCGTTTTTATCGACCGCCCAAGTATCCGGGATAGACATATTGCGCGAGCGTGCATCGAGAACTTTCCCCCACGCCTGTACGGTAGTCGCCATATCAAAAGTAAGAATCTCGTCGCCTTCTCCCGGCGCGGCAAAGGCCAGTGGGTTAGTGCCGTAGTAAATTTCCGCGCCGCCAAACGGCACCACCATTGGATCGGACTGGCACATCGAAATGCCAATCAATCCGGCGCGGGCTGCCTGCTGCACAAAATAAGAGATTGCGCCGCTGTGACCCATCCGGCTGATACCGACCACCGCAACGCCTTTTTGCTGGGCGGTTTTGATGGCATGTTCCATACCCATTTTTGCCGCGACCTGTCCGGCGGCATTGTCGGCATGTAAAATTGCCGAGCACGGTCCGGTTTCTTCAAGACGAAACTCTGGTTCGCGGTTGGTGCCGCCTTTTTATATGCGCTCTGCGTAGTATTCAACGCGCACCGCGCCATGAGAGTGGATCCCTCTGGCATCGGCGTAAACCAATACTTCAGCCACGGTTGCAGCGTGCTCACGTTTTAACCCAGCCTGGCAGAGTTTATTCTCGATTAGCTGGTGGAGTGTTTCCCGACTGATTTTCATCTGTCTTCCTTTTTAACGACGGTGTGAAGCATGACTGCAATTAACATACAGGGAAAATATCTGGATTATGTGATCCAGACAGGCAAAAAAATATAGTTAGAATTTATTTGATAATCCGCTCGCTTTTAACCTGGTTTTTAAAACAACTATGCTTATTAAAAAATAACGCGTAATAGTCTGGCGGTTATTTGAATTCTTTTGCTAATAATCTCCGTGTGATATTCATCACCTTATTTGTCACCATCCATCGATACCGTAATCGCCACATTAACACTGCTCGTGCAATTGCCATGGGTGCAATTTTTAAGGAGTTGTTATGATCCACGCCTTTATTAAAAAAGGGTGTTTTCAGGATTCGGTCAGTTTAATGATTATTTCACGAAAACTCAGCGAATCAGAAAATGTTGATGATGTTTCCGTAATGATGGGTACGCCCGCCAATAAAGCGTTATTAGATACCACAGGTTTCTGGCATGACGATTTTAATAACGCCACGCCGAACGATATTTGCGTGGCAATTCGTAGCGAAGCGGCGGATGCGGGGATCGCGCAGGCGATTATGCAGCAGCTTGAAGAGGCGCTAAAGCAACTGGCGCAGGGAACGGGCAGCAGCCAGGCGTTGACGCTGGTGCGTCGCTGGGACAGTGCCTGTCAGAAATTACCCAATGCCAATCTGGCGCTGATTTCAGTGGCTGGCGAGTATGCGGCGGAACTGGCGAACCAGGCGCTGGATCGCAACCTCAACGTGATGATGTTCTCCGATAACGTCACGCTGGAAGATGAAATCCAACTTAAAACCCACGCGCGGGAAAAAGGTTTGCTGGTGATGGGGCCGGACTGCGGTACATCGATGATTGCCGCCACGCCGCTGGCTTTTGCTAACGTGATGCCGGAAGGCAACATTGGCGTCATTGGCGCTTCCGGTACCGGGATTCAGGAACTGTGTTCGCAGATTGCACTGGCAGGTGAGGGAATTACTCACGCGATTGGTCTTGGCGGGCGCGACCTCAGCCGTGACGTGGGCGGCATCAGTGCGCTAACGGCGCTGGAAATGCTCAGTGTAGATGAGAAAAGCGAAGTGCTGGCGTTTGTTTCAAAACCGCCTGCCGAAGCTGTGCGTCTGAAAATTGTTAATGCCATGAAAGCAACCGGCAAACCAACGGTGGCGCTGTTTTTAGGTTATATCCCGGCGGTGGCCCGCGACGAGAATGTCTGGTTTGCCTCCTCGCTGGATGAGGCTGCACGCCTGGCTTGCCTGCTTTCACGCGTTACGGCGCGACGTAACGCAATAGCACCTGTCAGCAGCGGACTTATTTGCGGCTTGTATACCGGCGGTACGTTAGCCGCCGAAGCGGCGGGATTACTTGCCGCGCATCTTGGCGTGGTAGCCGACGATACCCATCATCACGGCATGATGCTCGACGCCGATGGTCACCAGATTATTGACCTCGGCGATGATTTTTACACCGTCGGGCGTCCCCATCCGATGATCGACCCAACCTTACGCAACCAGTTAATTGCCGATCTCGGCGCTAAACCGCAAGTGCGCGTATTGCTGCTTGATGTGGTGATTGGCTTCGGTGCGACCACCGATCCTGCAGCCTCGCTGGTAAGCGCCTGGCAAAAAGCCTGTGCCGCGCGTCCAGACAATCAACCACTGTATGCCATTGCCACGGTGACAGGCACTGAACGTGACCCGCAATGCCGCTCGCAACAAATCGCCACGCTGGAAGATGCAGGGATCGCGGTAGTGAGTTCGCTGCCGGAAGCCACCTTGCTGGCGGCGGCGTTAATTCATCCGCTCTCGCCTGCCACACAGCCACACACACCGTCATTACTGGAAAACGTCGCCGTGATTAACATCGGATTACGCAGCTTTGCGCTGGAACTACAAAGCGCCAGCAAACCGGTTGTGCATTACCAATGGTCACCAGTCGCTGGCGGCAATAAAAAACTGGCTCGTTTATTAGAATGTTTGCAATAAGGGGTTCCCATGTTTACATCAGTGGCGCAAGCCAATGCTGCGGTTATCGAACAAATTCGTCGCGCTCGTCCACACTGGCTGGATGTGCAACCGGCGTCTTCACTCATTAATGAATTAAATCAGGGTAAAACACTGCTTCACGCCGGGCCGCCGATGCGCTGGCAGGAGATGACCGGCCCCATGAAAGGGGCGTGCGTGGGTGCGTGTCTGTTTGAAGGCTGGGCGAAAGATGAAGCGCAGGCACTGGCGATGCTGGAGCAGGGGGAAGTGAACTTCATTCCTTGTCACCATGTGAATGCCGTCGGGCCAATGGGCGGAATTACTTCTGCCAGTATGCCGATGCTGGTGGTCGAGAACGTGACCGACGGTAACCGGGCGTACTGCAACCTCAATGAAGGTATCGGTAAAGTGATGCGTTTTGGCGCTTACGGCGAAGATGTCCTGACTCGCCATCGCTGGATGCGTGATGTGTTAATGCCGGTATTAAGCGCGGCGCTGGGGCGCATGGAGCGCGGTATCGATCTCACCGCGATGATGGCGCAGGGCATTACGATGGGCGATGAATTCCATCAGCGCAATATTGCTTCCTCAGCACTGTTAATGCGTGCGCTGGCCCCACAAATTGCTCGCCTCAATCACGATAAACAGCACATCGCGGAAGTGATGGATTTCCTCAGCGTGACCGATCAGTTCTTCCTCAACCTCGCGATGGCCTATTGCAAGGCGGCGATGGATGCAGGCGCGATGATCCGCGCGGGCAGCATCGTCACGGCTATGACCCGCAACGGCAATATGTTCGGGATTCGGGTCAGCGGGCTGGGCGAGCGCTGGTTTACTGCGCCAGTTAACACTCCGCAAGGTCTGTTTTTCACCGGCTTCTCGCAGGAGCAGGCGAACCCGGATATGGGCGATAGCGCGATTACCGAAACCTTTGGTATCGGTGGTGCCGCGATGATCGCAGCGCCTGGCGTAACGCGCTTTGTCGGTGCGGGTGGCATGGAAGCAGCCAGAGCGGTATCTGAAGAGATGGCAGAAATCTTCCTTGAGCGCAATATGCAGTTGCAGATCCCTGGCTGGGATTTCCAGGGCGCGTGCCTGGGGCTGGATATTCGTCGCGTGGTAGAAACCGGCATTACACCACTCATCAATACGGGTATCGCCCATAAAGAGGCGGGGATCGGGCAGATTGGTGCAGGCACTGTGCGGGCACCGCTGGCGTGCTTTGAACAGGCGCTGGAAGCTCTGGCTGAAAGCATGGGGATTGGTTGAGGAACGCGCAATGACGATCATCCATCCTCTGCTTGCCAGCCGTAGTGCACCGAATTATCGCCAGTCCTGGCGGTTAGCGGGCGTGTGGCGGCGGGCGATTAACCTGATGACGGAAAGCGGTGAATTGTTAACGCTGCATCGTCAGGGAAGTGGTTTCGGTCCCGGAGGATGGGTGCTTCGCCGCGCGCAATTCGATGCGTTATGCGGTGGATTATGCGGCAATGAACGACCACAGGTTATGGCTCAAGGGATTCGCCTCGGGCGTTTCACGGTTAAACAGCCACAGCGTTATTGTTTGCTGCGTATTACGCCGCCTGCGCATCCTCAACCACTTGCAGCGGCATGGATGCAACGCGCGGAGGAAACCGGGCTTTTCGGGCCGCTGGCGTTGGCGGCAGGCGATCCGCTTCCCGCTGAATTACGCCAGTTTCGTCACTGTTTTCAGGCCGCGCTCAATGGCGTTAAGACCGACTGGCGGCACTGGCTGGGTAAAGGGCCGGGATTAACGCCGAGTCATGATGACACGCTAACGGGAATGCTGCTGGCAGCCTGGTATTATGGCGCTTTAGATGCGCGCTCCGGTCGCCCGTTTTTTGCCTGTTCCGACAATCTTCAACTCGTTACCACAGCGGTGAGCGTTAATTATTTACGTTATGCCGCGCAAGGATACTTCGCCTCGCCACTCCTGCACTTTGTTCATGCTCTGAGTTGCCCGAAACGTACCGCTGTTGCGATTGATTCGCTGCTGGCGCTGGGGCATACGTCAGGGGCTGATACGCTGCTGGGGTTCTGGCTTGGTCAACAATTATTACAAGGAACACCATGAAAACACTGGTTGTAGCTCTTGGGGGCAATGCCTTACTCCAGCGCGGTGAGGCGCTGACGGCAGAAAATCAATATCGCAATATTGCCAGTGCTGTTCCCGCGCTGGCGCGCCTGGCGCGTGCTTATCGGCTGGCGATTGTTCACGGCAACGGGCCGCAGGTGGGGTTGTTGGCGTTACAGAATCTGGCGTGGAAAGAGGTCGAACCGTATCCACTGGATGTGCTGGTGGCGGAAAGTCAGGGGATGATTGGCTATATGCTGGCGCAGAGTTTGAGCGCACAGCCGCAGATGCCGCCTGTGACGACGGTGCTGACACGCATTGAAGTTTCGTCTGATGATCCGGCGTTTTTGCAGCCAGAGAAGTTTATCGGCCCGGTTTATCAGCCAGAAGAACAAGAGGCACTGGAAACGGCTTACGGCTGGAAAATGAAGCGTGATGGCAAATATTTACGCCGGGTGGTGGCATCTCCCCAGCCTCGTAAAATTCTCGACAGCGAAGCCATCGAGTTGTTGCTCAAAGAGGGGCATGTGGTGATTTGCAGTGGCGGCGGCGGTGTTCCGGTGACGGATGACGGAGCAGGGAGTGAAGCGGTGATTGATAAAGATCTCGCCGCGGCGTTGCTTGCCGAGCAGATTAATGCCGATGGACTGGTGATCCTCACCGATGCTGACGCGGTTTATGAAAACTGGGGAACGCCGCAGCAACGCGCCATTCGCCATGCCACACCGGATGAGTTAGCGCCATTTGCCAAAGCCGATGGGGCGATGGGGCCGAAGGTAACGGCGGTGAGTGGCTATGTCAGAAGCCGTGGTAAACCTGCGTGGATTGGGGCTTTATCGCGGATTGAAGAGACGCTGGCGGGCGAAGCGGGGACCTGTATTTCGCTGTCGTGATGGGAGCATCCAGCATATGGCGCACCATGCCTGATGCGACGCTTGACGCGTCTTATCAGGCCTACAATGGGTACCGGATTGGTAGTCGGATAAGGCGTTCACGCCGCATCCGGTAATCGGCGCACCATGCCTGATGCGACGCTTGACGCGTCTTATCAGGCCTACAATGGGTACCGGATTAGTAGGTCGGATAAGGTGTTCACGCTGCATCCGGCAAGAATTTGAGCACCAGGTTAACTGAACTTACTCTGCGCCCACATCACGCCGCTGGCATACTCTGGCGGCAGCAGCGGGATTAAGGCTTCCAGCGTTGCGGTCAGACGCGATGTGTCGCTGTCGGTCAAATTCAGATGCCCCACCTTACGGCCCGGACGCACTTCTTTGTCGTACCAGTGCAGATGCACCAGCGGCAGTTTCAGCCAGTCATAATTCACATCGCTACCAATCAGGTTGATCATCACCGACGGACTATTCACTACCGGTTGCGGTAACGGCAGATCGGTAATCGCCCGCAGATGCAGCTCAAACTGGCTGATGCTGGCACCGTTTTGTGTCCAGTGACCGCTGTTATGCACACGCGGAGCCAGTTCGTTGATCAGCAGACCTTGCGGCGTGACAAAACACTCCATCGCCATCACGCCCACATAGCCCAGCTCCTGCATAATCGCCGACAGCATCTCTTCGGCCTGCGCCTGCTGCTGTGCGTTGGCCTGCGGGAAAGCGACGCTGGTGCGCAAAATACCGTCCTGATGCAGGTTATGCGTCAGCGGATAAAACACAGTGCTGCCATCAAAGCCGCGCGCGCCAACCAGCGATACTTCGCCAGAGAAGTTAATGCCCTGCTCGACAATACATTCGCCGTAGCATTCAGTTGGTAACTGTGCGGTTTCATCGGCGCGTAAACGCCATTGACCGCGACCGTCATAGCCACCAATACGACGCTTAACAATCGCCAGTTCACCTAAACGATCAAACACCGCAGGCCACTCACTGCGATCGGCAAGTAACTGCCACGGTGCAGTCGGCAGGTGAAGCTTGTCGAAAAGCTGCTTCTGAGTCAGACGGTCGGCAATAATCGGGAACACATCGCGGTTCACAAAGGCCGGATGGCGTGCCAGCTCGCGCGTTAATGCGGTTTCCGGCCAGCGTTCGATCTCAGCGGTAATCACGCTTTGTTGAAAGGGCACCGCCGCCGGTTCAGCGTCCAGCCCGACCGGCCAGACAGCAATGCCTAACGGTTCGCCTGCCTGGCGCAACATACGGCCTAACTGCCCGTTACCGAGGACGCAAACCTGTTTCATGCCGCACCTCGCGGGTCCGGGTTTTCCAGCACTTCATCAGTTTGTGCTTTGCGCCAGTCATTCAAACGCTGGTGCAGTTCTTTATCATGAGTCGCAAGAATTTGTGCTGCCAGTAACGCCGCGTTTGCCGCGCCAGCTTTACCAATCGCCAGCGTACCCACCGGAATGCCGCGCGGCATTTGTACGATGGAGTAGAGGCTATCGACACCGCTCAGTGCGGCGCTCTGTACTGGCACACCCAGCACTGGCACCAGCGTTTTGGCGGCAATCATGCCCGGCAGGTGCGCTGCGCCGCCTGCGCCCGCAATAATTACCTGATAACCGTTCTCTTCGGCACTTTCGGCGAAGCTGAACAGTTTATCGGGGGTGCGGTGAGCAGAAACCACTTCAACGTGGTGCGGGACATTCAGGATTTCGAAGATTTCGGCGGCGAACTGCATGGTAGCCCAGTCGCTTTTGGACCCCATCACGATGGCGACACGCGCCGGATTATTGCGGGAAGACATGCGTCTTAAAACTCCTGTGGTGCACAACTCTCGGCTTTAGAGGGCACAGAGAATAGCACGGAAAGAGAGCAAGGAAAACGGTTGCGCGGCTATGAAATCAGCAAAGTTGCGCGTTTTTTAAAATGGAAAATGGATCAACTCAACGTCATCTGCCGTGACTTTCACCATCGAACCTTCCGTATGCCAGGCACCCAACACGACACGAAAAGCAGGTTGCTGATTGGCGATCAGTTCATGCACCGCCGGGCGATGCGTATGCCCGTGAATCAACCATTGCACCTGATGCTTTTCCATCGCACTGACCACCGCGTTTTGGTTAACGTCCATGATCGCCAGCGATTTACTGCTGTTGGCTTCTTTGCTGTTCGCTCGCATTCGCGCGGCAATGCGTTTGCGCACAAACAACGGCAGGGCGAGGAATAGCGTTTGCAGCCACGGCTTGTGGACTTTGGCGCGAAAAGCCTGATAACCGATGTCATCGGTGCACAGCGTGTCGCCATGCATAATCAGCACCCGACGGCCATAAAGTTCGAGCACTTTTTCTTCCGGCAATAACGTCATCCCGCTTTCACGGGCAAAGCGTTTGCCGAGCAGAAAATCACGGTTGCCATGAATGAAATAACAGGGAACGCCGGAATCGGATACCGCTTTGATCGCTGCGGCCATCTGGCGATGGAGTGGGTTGGGATCGTCATCGCCAATCCATGCTTCAAACAGATCGCCAAGAATATACAGCGCGTCGGCCTTGCGGGCTTCCCCCGCTAAAAAACGCAGAAAACCGGCGGTGATCGCCGGTTCTTCCACGCAGAGATGAAGATCTGCAATAAAGAGTGTCGCCACGATTACTCGCTAACGGTCACGCTTTCAATGATAACGTCTTCTTTTGGCACGTCCTGGTGCATACCGCTACGACCGGTTGCTACACCTTTGATTTTGTCTACCACGTCCATGCCTTCAACCACTTCAGCAAACACGCAGTAACCCCAACCTTGCAGGCTTTCGCCAGAGAAGTTCAGGAAGTCGTTATCAACCACGTTGATGAAGAACTGTGCAGTTGCAGAGTGCGGTGCCTGAGTACGGGCCATTGCCAGCGTACCACGGGTATTTTTCAGACCGTTGTTGGCTTCGTTTTTGATCGGTTCTTTGGTGGCTTTTTGTTTCATGCCCGGTTCAAAACCGCCGCCCTGAATCATGAAACCATTGATAACACGGTGGAAAATAGTGTTGTTGTAAAAACCTTCGCGGCAGTAGTTCAGGAAGTTTTTAACTGTTTCAGGTGCTTTATCGTCAAAAGTCTTGATGACAATATCGCCGTGATTGGTGTGGAAAGTAACCATTTTTGCATCCTGTTCCGTTTGATTGGTGCTTCAACCCGATTCGGGTCATATATAGGGTGGTGTTATAGCATAACCGCACGATCGGATCATCACGCAATGTATGCTGATTCGCGCGGGAAATATGGGTATTATACGCAACTCAATTACCCACACATGTCTAAACGGAATCTTCGATGCTAAAAATCTTCAATACTCTGACACGCCAAAAAGAGGAATTTAAGCCTATTCACGCCGGGGAAGTCGGCATGTACGTGTGTGGAATCACCGTTTACGATCTCTGTCATATCGGTCACGGGCGTACCTTTGTTGCCTTTGACGTGGTTGCACGCTATTTGCGTTTCCTCGGCTATAAGCTGAAGTATGTGCGCAACATTACCGATATCGACGACAAAATCATCAAGCGTGCCAATGAAAATGGCGAAAGCTTTGTAGCGCTGGTGGATCGCATGATCGCCGAAATGCACAAAGATTTTGATGCTTTGAACATTCTGCGCCCGGATATGGAGCCGCGCGCGACGCACCATATCGCAGAAATCATTGAACTCACTGAACAACTGATCGCCAAAGGTCACGCTTATGTGGCGGACAACGGCGACGTGATGTTCGACGTACCGACCGATCCAACTTATGGCGTGCTGTCGCGTCAGGATCTCGACCAGCTGCAGGCAGGCGCGCGCGTTGACGTGGTCGACGACAAACGCAACCCGATGGACTTCGTTCTGTGGAAGATGTCGAAAGAGGGCGAACCGAGCTGGCCGTCTCCGTGGGGCGCAGGCCGTCCAGGCTGGCACATTGAATGTTCGGCAATGAACTGCAAGCAGTTGGGTAACCACTTTGATATCCACGGCGGTGGTTCAGACCTGATGTTCCCGCACCACGAGAACGAAATCGCGCAGTCCACCTGTGCCCATGATGGTCAGTATGTGAACTACTGGATGCACTCGGGGATGGTAATGGTTGACCGAGAGAAGATGTCCAAATCGCTGGGTAACTTCTTTACCGTGCGTGATGTGCTGAAATACTACGACGCGGAAACCGTGCGTTACTTCCTGATGTCGGGCCACTATCGCAGCCAGCTGAACTACAGCGAAGAGAACCTGAAGCAGGCGCGTGCGGCGCTGGAGCGCCTCTACACTGCGCTGCGCGGCACAGATAAAACCGTTGCGCCTGCCGGTGGCGAAGCGTTTGAAGCGCGCTTTATTGAAGCGATGGACGACGATTTCAACACCCCGGAAGCCTATTCCGTGCTGTTTGATATGGCGCGTGAAGTGAACCGTCTGAAAGCAGAAGATATGGCAGCGGCAAACGCGATGGCGTCTCATCTGCGTAAACTTTCAGCCGTGCTGGGCCTGCTGGAGCAAGAACCGGAAGCGTTCCTGCAAAGCGGCGCGCAGGCAGACGACAGCGAAGTGGCTGAGATTGAAGCCTTAATTCAACAGCGTCTGGATGCCCGTAAAGCGAAAGACTGGGCGGCGGCAGATGCGGCGCGTGACCGTCTTAACGAGATGGGGATCGTGCTGGAAGATGGCCCGCAAGGGACCACCTGGCGTCGTAAGTAATTGCGCTATTGCCGGATGCGAGTTTTCGCATCCGGTTATCGTCTGCGCCACCACAACATTCCCATCAGTAGCATCCCCGGCAACCACACCCACATCAATTCAGAAATAATCACCTGATGCCCGTACGGCGTGGTGTAACGAGACAATGCAAACGGCGCGACTTTAATCACCTGCCAGGGAGCGAAAAAGCGTTCATCTGACCACGGCCACAGCCAGCCAACGCCTTTACCGCCAGTGGTTACCGAATCCAGCAAGCTGTGCGATAGCAACGAAACGGTTAAAAACAGCCAGCAGCGAATCAGCCCAGCCCTGAACCATCGACGTCCAATCAGCACACATAACAGCGGGACAACAAACGCAAACACCAGCGAATGGGTGAACCCGCGATGACCAAAAACATTGCCGTAAGCAACGCCAAATTTAAATGTCAATACATCAGCATCGGGCAGCATCGCCAGGATGATTCCGGCAAATAACAGGCGCGGAGGGATGACTTTCGAACCCAACCCTAAACCAATGCAAAGGGGAACGGCGGCGTGCGTAATAACGGTTGGCATGATGGTCGCTTCGGCAAAATGTCGATGCTATCAGCATGGATGAACGGGGCGTAGAGGGCAAAAGTCTGAAAAGAGAACCGGCCTGTTGATACAGGCCGGGAAAGGGATCAGGCAACAACCTGTACGCTGTGACCTGCAAAACTCACTGTCTGACCGGCGACGATTTTGCAGCGTTTGCGCGTTTCAACCGCGCCGTCGACTTTCACCTGGCCTTCGGCAATCGCGATTTTCGCCTGCGCACCGCTTTCGCTCCAGCCTTCCAGTTTCAGCAAGTCGCACAGCTCAACGTGCGGATGTTTACCTAAAGAAAATGTCGCCATGTTACTCACCCTGTGGATCATGATATTCAACGCACGCCTGTAGCGTGTTTTCGATCAGCGTGGCAACCGTCATCGGGCCAACGCCGCCCGGAACAGGCGTAATGTATGAGGCGCGTTTAGCCGCGTCTTCAAACACCACGTCGCCCACAACTTTGCCATTTTCCAGACGGTTGATGCCAACATCAATCACAATCGCGCCTTCTTTGATCCAGTCACCAGGAATAAAGCCCGGTTTACCGACGGCAACGATCAGTAGATCGGCATTTTCTACGTGATGACGCAGATTTTTAGTGAAGCGGTGAGTCACGGTGGTGGTGCAACCTGCGAGCAGCAGTTCCATGCTCATTGGGCGACCGACGATATTCGATGCGCCAATCACCACGGCGTTAAGACCGAAGGTATCAATGTTGTATCGCTCAAGCAGTGTGACGATACCACGCGGGGTGCAAGGACGTAGACGCGGCGCGCGCTGGCATAGACGACCGACGTTATAAGGATGGAAACCGTCAACGTCTTTGTCCGGGTGAATTCGTTCCAGCACTTTGACGTTATCAATACCCGCCGGTAACGGCAGTTGGACCAGAATGCCATCAATGGTGTTGTCGGCATTCAGCGCATCGATAAGCTCCAGCAGCTCCGCTTCGCTGGTGGTTTCCGGGAGGTCATAAGAACGGGAGACGAACCCGACTTCTTCACAAGCTTTGCGTTTGCTTGCGACATAAATTTGCGATGCAGGGTTGCTACCCACCAGTACTACGGCCAGTCCTGGTGCCCGCAGTCCAGCTGCAATACGTGCCTGAACTTTTTGAGCAACTTCAGAGCGCACCTGCTGCGCAATCGTTTTACCGTCAATAATCTTTGCTGCCATCAGAGAGAGGATTCCATCTGTTACGTAGGTCGAAGGGGATGCGCCTATTTTGTCAGAAGCGGGGCGCGCTGTCAGGTTTCGTTTCAGATTTATCGCGTGAAGCGACCTCTTGCGAAGGTGAGGCGCACCGTCGCTGAGATTGAAAGCTTCATTTTTCGTCCATGATGACGTTGTAAATCTGGAACTGATTTATTTCCTTGTCTAAGGATTAAGATAATTTAAGAAATACCTGACAATATAAAAAGAATTTTCAGCCTGGTAATTTACCGCTTCAGGTCTATATTTGTGTTGAATATATTTTGCGCGGAAATATTCATCTAACGGGGCTCTCTATTTTTTAGAATAGAGTGCATATTTTCAATTAAGACATTCTTAGAGGATAAAAAGGAATTTTACTACTATCAGTGTCTTAAATAAAGTAATCGGTTATATACGGATGTGGAGTCGATAAATGAGATTGAAGGAATATATATGAAATTAAGATTTATTTCGTCTGCGCTGGCTGCCGCACTATTCGCCGCTACGGGTAGTTATGCTGCCGTTGTAGATGGCGGTACAATTCACTTTGAAGGCGAACTGGTGAATGCTGCCTGTTCAGTGAATACTGACTCGGCAGACCAGGTTGTCACACTCGGTCAATATCGTACCGATATTTTCAATGCTGTTGGTAATACCTCTGCATTAATTCCATTCACTATACAGTTGAACGACTGCGATCCTGTTGTTGCCGCTAATGCTGCCGTTGCATTTTCTGGTCAGGCGGATGCAATCAATGATAATTTATTGGCCATTGCATCCAGTACCAATACAACAACAGCAACGGGTGTCGGTATTGAAATACTTGATAATACATCCGCAATTCTCAAACCTGATGGGAATAGCTTCTCAACCAACCAGAACTTGATCCCCGGGACCAACGTTCTTCATTTTTCTGCGCGTTATAAAGGCACCGGTACAAGTGCATCAGCAGGGCAAGCAAATGCTGACGCGACTTTTATTATGAGATACGAATAATCAAAACTACGTAGTTTTGAATTATATATCACGTCTTATAACAAAGTAATGTACCGGTTGTCTGAAGCGGTATGGTGGCAATGTAAATCGAAATCACGCTCACTTTGTATCATGCCGCTTTATTAAATGAAAAGGGAATGATGTGTTGTAATAAACCAAAGCAATCATTTCTTTATACTCCTTATTTTTGCCGTCAGGAATACACAAGGCGTATTAACTATGATGACTAAAATAAAGTTATTGATGCCCATTATATTTTATTTAATCATTTCGGCCAGCGCCCATGCTGCCGGAGGGATCGCATTAGGTGCCACGCGTATTATTTATCCCGCTGATGCTAAACAGACTGCGGTATGGATTAGAAATAGCCATACCAATGAGCGCTTTCTGGTCAATTCGTGGATTGAAAACAGTAGCGGTGTAAAAGAAAAGTCATTCATCATTACACCGCCACTGTTTGTTAGTGAACCCAAAAGCGAAAATACCTTGCGTATTATTTACACCGGTCCACCGCTGGCGGCAGATCGTGAGTCTTTGTTCTGGATGAATGTTAAGACGATCCCTTCGGTAGATAAAAATGCATTGAACGGCAGGAATGTTTTGCAACTGGCGATTTTATCGCGCATGAAGTTATTTCTCCGTCCAATTCAGCTACAAGAATTACCCGCAGAAGCGCCGGACACACTCAAGTTTTCGCGATCCGGTAACTATATCAATGTTCATAATCCATCACCTTTTTATGTCACCCTGGTTAACCTGCAAGTGGGCAGCCAAAAGTTGGGGAATGCTATGGCTGCACCCAGAGTTAATTCACAAATTCCCTTACCCTCAGGAGTGCGGGGAAAACTGAAATTTCAGACCGTTAATGATTATGGTTCAGTAACTCCGGTCAGAGAAGTGAACTTAAACTAACCGAATCATCTGACAATATCAGAGCTAATTATGAAAATACCCACTACTACGGATATTCCGCAGAGGTATACCTGGTGTCTGGCCGGAATTTGTTATTCATCTCTTGCCATTTTACCCTCCTTTTTAAGTTATGCGGAAAGTTATTTCAACCCGGCATTTTTATTAGAGAATGGCACATCCGTTGCTGATTTATCGCGCTTTGAGAGAGGTAATCATCAACCTGCGGGTGTGTATCGGGTGGATCTCTGGCGTAATGATGAGTTCATTGGTTCACAGGATATCGTATTTGAATCGACGACAGTAAATACAGGTGATAAATCAGGTGGGTTAATGCCTTGTTTTAACCAGGCACTCCTTGAACGAATTGGCCTTAATAGCAGTGCATTCCCCGAGTTAGCCCAGCAGCAAAATAATAAATGCATTAATTTACTGAAAGCTGTACCTGATGCCACAATTAACTTTGATTTTGCAGCGATGCGCCTGAACATCACTATTCCTCAGATAGCGTTGTTGAGTAGCGCTCACGGTTACATTCCGCCTGAAGAGTGGGATGAAGGTATTCCTGCTTTACTCCTGAATTATAATTTCACCGGTAACAGAGGTAATGGTAACGATAGCTATTTTTTTAGTGAACTTAGTGGGATTAATATTGGCCCGTGGCGTTTACGCAACAATGGTTCCTGGAACTATTTTCGCGGAAATGGATATCATTCAGAACAGTGGAATAATATTGGCACCTGGGTACAGCGCGCCATTATTCCGCTGAAAAGTGAACTGGTAATGGGAGACGGTAATACAGGGAGTGATATTTTCGATGGCGTCGGATTTCGAGGTGTACGGCTTTATTCTTCTGATAATATGTATCCAGATAGCCAGCAAGGGTTTGCCCCAACGGTACGTGGGATTGCCCGTACGGCGGCCCAGCTAACGATTCGGCAAAATGGTTTTATTATCTATCAAAGCTATGTTTCCCCCGGCGCTTTCGAAATTACAGATTTGCACCCGACATCTTCAAATGGCGATCTGGACGTCACCATCGACGAACGCGATGGTAATCAGCAGAATTACACTATTCCGTATTCAACAGTGCCAATTTTACAACGCGAAGGGCGTTTCAAATTTGACCTGACGGCGGGCGATTTTCGTAGCGGTAATAGTCAGCAATCGTCGCCTTTCTTTTTTCAGGGCACGGCACTCGGCGGTTTACCACAGGAATTTACTGCCTACGGCGGGACGCAATTATCTGCAAATTACACCGCCTTTTTGTTAGGGCTGGGGCGCAACCTCGGGAACTGGGGCGCAGTGTCGCTGGATGTAACGCATGCGCGCAGTCAGTTAGCCGACGACAGTCGTCATGAGGGGGATTCCATTCGCTTCCTCTATGCGAAATCAATGAACACTTTCGGCACCAATTTTCAGTTAATGGGTTACCGCTATTCGACACAAGGTTTTTATACCCTTGATGATGTTGCGTATCGTCGAATGGAGGGGTACGAATATGATTACGATTATGACGGTGAGCATCGCGATGAACCGATAATCGTGAATTACCACAATTTACGCTTTAGTCGTAAAGACCGTTTGCAGTTAAATATTTCACAATCACTTAATGACTTTGGCTCGCTTTATATTTCTGGTACCCATCAAAAATACTGGAATACTTCGGATTCAGATACCTGGTATCAGGTGGGGTATACCAGCAGCTGGGTTGGCATCAGTTATTCACTCTCATTTTCGTGGAATGAATCTGTAGGGATCCCCGATAACGAACGTATTGTCGGACTTAATGTTTCAGTGCCTTTCAATGTTCTGACCAAACGTCGCTACACCCGGGAAAATGCGCTCGATCGCGCTTATGCCTCCTTTAACGCCAACCGTAACAGCAACGGGCAAAATAGCTGGCTGGCAGGCGTTGGTGGGACCTTACTGGAAGGCCACAACCTGAGTTATCACGTAAGCCAGGGCGATACCTCGAATAATGGGTACACGGGCAGCGCCACGGCAAACTGGCAGGCCGCTTACGGTACGCTGGGGGTCGGGTATAACTACGACCGCGATCAACATGACGTTAACTGGCAGCTGTCTGGCGGTGTGGTCGGGCATGAAAATGGTATAACGCTGAGCCAGCCTTTAGGGGATACCAATGTTTTGATTAAAGCGCCTGGCGCAGGCGGTGTACGCATTGAAAATCAAACTGGAATTTTAACCGACTGGCGCGGCTATGCGGTGATGCCGTATGCCACGGTTTATCGGTATAACCGTATCGCGCTTGATACCAATACGATGGGGAATTCCATCGATGTTGAAAAAAATATTAGCAGCGTTGTGCCGACGCAAGGCGCGTTGGTTCGTGCCAATTTTGATACCCGCATAGGCGTGCGGGCGCTCATTACCGTTACCCAGGGCGGAAAACCGGTGCCGTTTGGATCACTGGTACGGGAAAACAGTACCGGAATAACCAGTATGGTGGGTGATGACGGGCAAGTTTATTTAAGTGGTGCGCCATTGTCTGGTGAATTACTGGTTCAGTGGGGAGACGGCGCGAACTCACGCTGCATTGCGCACTATGTATTGCCGAAGCAAAGCTTACAGCAAGCCGTCACTGTTATTTCGGCAGTTTGCACACATCCTGGCTCATAAAGGAAATTATCAATGAAGATAATCTGCAGGTCATTATTGGCAATGGCATGTTTGTGGTTAACGAACATATCGTGGGCTACTGTTTGTGCAAATAGTACTGGCGTAGCAGAAGATGAACACTATGATCTCTCAAATGTCTTTAATAGCACCAATAACCAGCCAGGTCAGATTGTTGTTTTACCGGAAAAATCCGGCTGGGTAGGTGTGTCAGCAATTTGCCCACCCGGTACGCTGGTGAATTATACATACCGTAGTTATGTCACCAACTTTGTTGTTCAGGAAACTATCGATAATTATAAATATATGCAATTAAATGATTATCTATTAGGTGCGATGAGTCTGGTTGATAGCGTGATGGATATTCAGTTTCCCCCGCAAAATTATATCCGTATGGGAACAGATCCTAACGTTTCGCAAAACCTTCCGTTCGGGGTGATGGATTCTCGTTTGATATTTCGTTTAAAGGTTATTCGTCCTTTTATTAACATGGTGGAGATCCCCAGACAGGTGATGTTTACCGTGTATGTGACATCAACGCCTTACGATCCGTTGGTTACACCTGTTTATACCATTAGTTTTGGTGGCCGGGTTGAAGTACCGCAAAACTGCGAATTAAATGCCGGGCAAATTGTTGAATTTGATTTTGGTGATATCGGTGCATCGTTATTTAGTGCGGCAGGGCCGGGGAATCGACCTAATGGTGTCATGCCACAAACCAAGAATATTGCGATCAAATGTACGAATGTTGCTGCGCAGGCTTATTTAACAATGCGTCTGGAAGCCAGTGCCGTTTCTGGTCAGGCGATGGTGTCGGACAATCAGGATTTAGGTTTTATTGTCGCCGATCAGAACGATACGCCGATCACGCCTAACGATCTCAATAGCGTTATTCCTTTCCGTCTGGATGCAGCTGCGGCAGCCAATGTCACACTTCGCGCCTGGCCTATCAGTATTACCGGTCAAAAACCGACCGAAGGGCCGTTTAGCGCGCTGGGGTATTTACGCGTCGATTATCAATGAGGTACGGAGAATGAGAAGAGTAATCTTTAGCTGTTTCTGCGGGCTACTGTGGAGTTCCAGTGGATGGGCAGCTGACCCTTTAGGAACGATTAATATCAATTTGCACGGTAACGTTGTTGATTTCTCCTGTACCGTAAACACAGCGGATGTTGATAAGACGGTAGATTTAGGCAGATGGCCTACGACACAACTACTGACCGCTGGCGATACCACGGCACCTGTTCCTTTTAGTCTGCGCCTGGAAGGATGTCCTCCGGGATCAGTCGCGATTTTATTTACGGGAACGCCGGCATCCGATGCCAACCTGCTGGCCCTGGACGATCCCGCAATGGCACAAACCGTCGCCATCGAATTACGCAAGAGCGATCGCTCCCGGCTTGCGCTGGGCGAGGCGAGCCCGACTGAGGAGGTAGATGCAAATGGCAATGTAACGCTAAACTTTTTTGCCAATTATCGAGCGTTAGCCAGCGGTGTCCAACCAGGTGTGGCGAAAGCGGATGCGATATTTATGATCAATTATAATTAATATTATATTAATTCATATAATTTGGCGTAGTCGATAAGTTCTACAATTGAATGCAAACCGAGTTTGCCATAAATATTAGATTTATGCGCACTAATTGTTTTATTGCTAAGTAATAGTTTGTCGGCAATTTCTTTATTAGATAATCCGCTAACCAGATAGCGTAATATAGTCACTTCACGATTAGATAGCACCGTAGCTGTTGAATTATTGGTGCTGCATTTATTACTTTTTATATAGTTGAGCGTTTCACTGGGAAAAAAAGTGTATCCAGAGAGAATCATCTGGACGGCATGAAAAATATCATTCTGATCATTGCATTTACTGAACCGCCCCGGAAATCCTGGAGACTAAACTTCCTGAGAAAGAGGTAAACAGGATGACTAAAAATACTCGTTTTTCCCCCGAAGTCCGTCAACGCGCAGTTCGTATGGTTCTGGAAAGTCAGGGCGAATATGACTCACAATGGGCGGCAATTTGTTCCATTGCTCCAAAGATTGGCTGTACGCCAGAGACTCTGCGTGTCTGGGTTCGCCAGCATGAGAGGGATACCGGGAGCGGTGATGGTGGGCTCACCACCGCTGAACGTCAGCGTCTGAAAGAGCTGGAACGTGAAAATCGTGAACTGCGCCGCAGTAACGATATCCTTCGCCAGGCTTCCGCTTATTTTGCGAAGGCGGAGTTCGACCGCCTCTGGAAAAAATAATGCCACTGCTGGATAAGCTGCGTGAGCAGTACGGGGTCGGACCGGTATGCAGTGAACTGCATATTGCCCCGTCAACGTATTACCATTGTCAGCAGCAGCGGCATCATCCTGATAAACGCAGTGCCCGTGCGCAGCGCGATGACTGGCTGAAGAGAGAGATACAGCGCGTATACGATGAAAATCATCAGGTGTACGGTGTGCGTAAAGTCTGGCGTCAGTTGTTACGGGAAGGAATCAGGGTGGCCAGATGTACAGTGGCGCGCCTCATGGCGGTTATGGGACTTGCCGGTGTTCTCCGGGGTAAAAAGGTCCGCACTACCGTCAGCCGGAAAACCGTTGCCACAGGTGACCGCGTAAACCGTCAGTTCGTGGCAGAACGTCCTGACCAGCTGTGGGTGGCTGATTTTACTTACGTCAGCACATGGCAGGGCTTCGTCTATGTGGCGTTCATCATTGATGTGTTTGCCGGATACATCGTGGGGTGGCGGGTCTCATCGTCTATGGAAACGACATTCGTGCTGGATGCGCTGGAGCAGGCGTTGTGGGCCCGTCGTCCGTCTGGCACCATCCATCACAGCGATAAAGGCTCTCAGTATGTGTCACTGGCCTATACGGAGCGACTAAAAGAAGCAAAACTGCTGGCATCAACAGGGAGTACAGGCGACTCGTATGACAACGCGATGGCTGAGAGCATCAATGGTCTTTACAAAGCGGAGGTAATACACCGTAAGAGCTGGAAAAACCGTGCAGAAGTGGAACTGGCCACACTCACGTGGGTGGACTGGTATAACAATCGACGATTGCTGGGAAGGCTGGGCCATACTCCTCCGGCAGAAGCAGAAAAAGCTTATTATGCTTCCATCGGAAACAATGATCTGGCAGCCTGAGTTCACAGATAAAACACTCTCCAGGAAACCCGGGGCGGTTCATACTGACAAAACCGTTAGCACCCGCTTGTATCGCTCTGCCCGCATAAAAGCATTCTGATTTTGATGATAAAAATAATACCTTCACCGTACTCTGGATTTGTTTGATTCTTTTCAGGAAGGTAAAACCGTCTGTACCGGGCAAGTCTATATCCATAATGATTAAATCAACAGGACGGGTTCGGAGATAATCGATGGTTATGCGGTAATCATCCGTTTTCAGGACAATCTGCAATTCACTGTTTTTTTGCAACAGAACTTCAATGGACATTCTGATGATAGGATGGGTATCCATAATGATCACCGACGTTGGTTTCATAGTTACCAGTCTCACAGGGTAGGACAATTTTCCGTTAGGGCTGGAAATTGTACTTTGATACATGAAAATACGGGTTTTCTTGATTCAGATGCGCAGCGGGGTGCGTTTGTTTGCCGCTATAGCGAAATAAATCAGAAAATCAGACGTGGTCGTTCACTTGTTCAGCAACCAGATCAAAAGCCATTGACTCAGCAAGGGTTGACCGTATAATTCACGCGATTACACTGCATTGCGGTATCAACGCGCCCTTAGCTCAGTTGGATAGAGCAACGACCTTCTAAGTCGTGGGCCGCAGGTTCGAATCCTGCAGGGCGCGCCATTACAATTCAATCAGTTACGCCTTCTTTATATCCTCCATAATTCCAGAGTGGGACATATTTGGGACATTATCACCAAAAATGTCGTCTATTTTCCTCGCATGCTCTGTCAAATGATTAGGCGCAAGGTGAGCATACCTACGAACCATTTCTATGGACTCCCATCCGCCCATTTCCTGAAGCACTGATAATGGGACGCCTGACTGAATCAGCCAGCTTGCCCAGGTGTGTCTGAGGTCATGGAAACGGAAATCTTCAATTCCTGCACGACGACAAGCTGATAGCCATGATGTCTTGCTGTCGATGCGCATCTTCCTGACCGCAGGCGTTGATGTTCCATCTGCTCGCTTAGCCGCCTTGGTATGTACAAACACCCATTTGTGATGCTTGCCTATTTGATCACGCAACACTTTACAGGCGGTATCGTTCAGCGCCACACCAATGGCGCGGTTTGATTTGCTCTCTTCTGGATTCACCCAGGCAACTCGTCGCTGCATGTCGATTTGTTGCCATTCCAGATTTATGATGTTCGACTTTCTCAGACCAGTTGCCAGCGCAAACTTGACGACAGATTTCAGTGGTTCGGGGCACTCATCAATAAGGCGTTTTGCTTCCTCCTTTTCCAGCCATCTGACTCGCTTGTTTCTGACCGCTGGTATCTTGATGACAGGCGCTTTTTCCAGCCACTTCCAGTCGCGTTCTGCAGCACGGAGAATGGCCTTTATCATGGCAAGATGCTTTGCCTTTGTCTGAGTTGATACTGGCTTTGGTTCATAAACAGGCGGTTCTTTACCTTTCCTGATGGCGGCCTGAACTTTCTGTTTCCATATTTCTTTCGTCTTTCTGTTATGCATTCTGCTTACAGCAGAGTAAATCTTTGCCTCCGAGATATCTTTAAGCCTTATACCCTCAAAATGTTCAAGCCAGAACTCAATCCGGCTTTTATCTGAATCGAGAGATTTTTTATCAGCTTTTTCCTCAAGCCATCTTAGGCAGGCCTCTTCAAAAGTGACATCAGGTAAATCCCCTAGCTTTTCTACTCGCCAGAGTTCTGCTTTTCGCTTGTCGTGCAACTCCTGAGCTTGCCGCTTGTCCTTTGTGCCAAGAGATTCCTTAATTCGTTTCCCGCCCGGGAGCGAATACGAGGCATACCATATTTCATTTCTGCGGAAGAGTGACATTTTCTTTCCTCTGTTATGCCATCACCCGCGCTCACCTGGACAGTATGCAGCGGAGACTGAAGCGCCGCAATGCAGGCTTGCCGTGTTGTGAGGTAAGGAGATTTTGGCTTGGTTGGATCTTTACGTGTTGCCTGTAGGCGGCCTGTTCGTATCCAGTTGGTGGCGGTTGGTCTGGATATCTTAAGAAACTGACAGGCCTCATCGAGTGTGAGGCTGTATGATTCCATGGTTACCTCTGCTTTTTGAACGCATGTCACGTAACTTCTTAATGTGTTCTGCCGTTTCGATCTCTTCTGCTATCCGATCTGCATCAGCTTTATTCACAGGTTCAAAGTCATGATTAAAGCGGAACATGCTGGCGATACATGTTCTGCCTTTTCGGATGTAGTGAACTTTGTTGTGGGTAGAACGCAGGATTTTGCAGGGAGTGCCGTGGTGGTCGACGTACCAGGTGTTAGGAAAAATGATTCTGAACATTTTTACACCTCAGTTGGACGATGTTGAAATTTGCTGCTTTGAGGCCATCACAGTCCCCATTGTTTGTTCTTAAGTTCGATCTCCTCCTGGCAACTCGCACAAGTTCGACAACCCTGAACAGCCAGGCGTCTTCGCTCATCTATCGGATCGCCACACTCACAACAATGAGTTGCGGATACAGTCTGGTAGTTCAGACGACGCATTTTTATTGTTGTATTGCGCTGTAATTCTTCGATTTCTGATGCTGAATCAATGATGTCTGCCATCTTTCATTAATCCCTGAATTGTTGGTTAATACGCTTGAGGGTAAATGCGAATAATAAAAAAGGAGCCTGTAGCTCCCTGATGATTTTGCTTTTCATGTTCACCGTTCCTTAAAGACGCCGTTCAACATGCCGATCGCCAGGCTTAAATGAGTCGGTGTGAATCCCATCAGCGTTACCGTTTCGCGGTGCTTCTTTAGTACGCTACGGCAAATGTCATCGACGTTTTTATCCGGAAAATGCTGTCTGGCTTTTTTGATTTCAGAATTAGCCTGACGGGCAATGCTGCGAAGGGCGTTTTCTTGCTGAGGTGTCATTGAACAAGCCCCATGTCGGCAAGCATAAGCACACAGAATATGAAGCCCGCTGCCAGAAAAATGCATTCAGTGGTTGTCATACCTGGTCTCTCTCATCTGCTTCTGCTTTCGCCACCATCATTTCCAGCTTTTGTGAAAGGGATGTGGCTAACGTATGAAATTCTTCGTCTGTTTCTACTGGTATTGGCACAAACCTGACTCCAATTTGAGCAAGGCTATGTGCCATCTCAATACTCGTTCTTAACTCAACAGGAGATGCTTTGTGCATACCGCCTCCCGTTTATTATTTATCTTCTCAGCCAGCCGCTGTGCTTTCAGGGGATTTCTGATAACAGAAAGGCCGGGAAATACCCAGCCTCGCTTTGTAACGGAGTAGACGAAAGTGATCGCGCCTACCCGGATATTATCGTGAGGATGCGTCATCGCCATTGCTCCCCAAATACAAAACCAATTTCAGCCAGTGCCTCGTCCATTTTTTCGATGAACTCCGGCACCATCTCGTCAAAACTCGCCATGTACTTTTCATTCCGCTCAATCACGACATAATGCAGGCCTTCACGCTTCATGCGCGGGTCATAGTTGGCAAAGTACCAGGCATCTTTTCGCGTCACCCACATGCTGTACTGCACCTGGGCCATGTAAGCCGATTTTATTGCCTCGAAACCACCGAGCCGGAATTTCATGAAATCCCGGGAGGTAAACGGGCATTTCAGTTCAAGGCCGTTGCCGTCACTGCATAAACCATCGGGAGAGCAGGCGGTGCGCATACTTTCGTCGCGATAGATGATCGGGGATTCAGTAATATTCACGCCGGAAGTGAATTCAAACAGGGTTCTGGCGTCGTTCTCGTACTGTTTTCCCCAGGCCAGCGCCTTAGCATTAACTTCCGGAGCCACACCGGTGCAAACCTCAGCCAGCAGGGTGTGGAAGTAGGACATTTTCATGTCAGGCCACTTCTTTCCTGAGCGGGGCTTTGCTATCACGTTGTGAACTTCTGAAGCGGTGATGACGCCGAGCCGTAATTTGTGCCATGCATCATCCCCCTGTTCGACAGCTCTCACGTCGATCCCGGTACGCTGCAGGATAATGTCCGGTATCATGCTGCCACCTTCTGCTCAGTGGCTTTCTGTTTCAGGAATCCAAGAGCTTTCACTGCTTCGGCCTGTGTCAGTTCTGACGATGCGCGAATGTCGCGGCGAAATATCTGGGAACAGAGCGGCAATAAGTCGTCATCCCATGTTTTATCCAGGGCGATCAGCAGAGTGTTAATCTCCTGCATGGTTTCATCGTTAACCGGAGTGATGTCGCGTTCTGGCTGACGTTCTGCAGTGTATGCAGTATTTTCGACAATGCGCTCGGCTTCATCCTTGTCATAGATACCAGCAAATCCGAAGGCCAGACGGGCACACTGAATCATGGCTTTATGCCGTAACATCCGTTTGGGATGCGACTGCCACGGCCCCGTGATTTCTCTGCCTTCGCGGGTTTTGAATGGTTCGCGGCGGCATTCATCCATCCATTCGGTAACGCAGATCGGATGATTACGGTCCTTGCGGTAAATCCGGCATGTACAGGATTCATTGTCCTGCTCAAAGTCCATGCCATCAAACTGCTGGTTTTCATTGATGATGCGGGACCAGCCATCAACGCCCACCACCGGAACAATGCCGTTCTGCTTATCAGGGAAGGCGTAAATTTCTTTCGTCCACGGATTAAGGCCGTACTGGTTGGCGACGATCAGCAATGCGATGAACTGCGCATCGCTGGCATCACCTTTAAATGCCGTCTGGCGAAGAGTGGTGATCAGTTCCTGTGGGTCGACAGAATCCATGCCGACACGTTCAGCCAGCTTCCCTGCCAGCGTTGCGAGTGCTGTACTCATCCGTTTTATACCTCTGAATCAATATCAACCTGGTGGTGAGCAATGGTTTCAACCATGTACCGGATGTGTTCTGCCATGCGCTCCTGAAACTCAACATCGTCATCAAACGCACGGGTAATGGCTTTTTTGCTGGCCCCGTGGCGTTGCAAATGATCGATGCATAGCGATTCAAACAGGTGCTGGGGCAGGCCTTTTTCAATGTCGTCTGCCAGTTCTGCCTCTTTCTCTTCACGGGCGATCTGCTGGTAGTAACGCGCCCAGCTCTGAGCCTCAAGACGATCCTGAATGTAATAAGCGTTCATGGCTGAACTCCTGAAAATGGCTGTGAAAATATCGCCCGCGAAATGCCAGGCTGATTAGGAAAACAGGAAAGGGGATTAGCGATTCAGGCCGTTACCGCGTCCGTCGAGAAAAACTTCCACGAGCAAATCACGGGTATAAGTGCGCTCGATGCCGCGATGCAGATAAAGCCGTCCGCGTAAATTAGCTGATGCAGTCCAGGTACCATCTTTGTGTTTGACCAGCATTCCTGGCATGACCGCGCCGCGATTAACGGTCTGCGTTCCGTAATGTTGATGAACCATAAAAACTCCTGCCCGTAAGCTGGGCTGCTGAACATATAGAGACTTCTGCGCGTATTCAGGCGGTGGATGGCCGCCGGTTGTCATAACTAAGCCGCCTCGTTGAAGCGACTAAGGTATGAAATGTTGAGTTGATTTCAGCTGGTCACACCGACGTTCACGCGTCCGTTTCACCCCTCGCACTCCCCGAAGCCTGCTGAAATTCAAACTGCGGATCTAAGCGGTCATCGCAACGGTGAATCAGGTGGTTGCCGTATCGTTGTGTTGTTGCGATGAACTTATTTAAAACTATAGTTGTTTTACCGTCAACAACAAAAGTTGTTTTATTGGTTTTTTTAGATATAACTGGTTGTATTTAGGATGGATTTATTTTGTGACTTGAATCGCATAGCGATAACTGAAGCGAGGTTATGGTGGTTTTTTTAACGGTGTGTGTGATGAGGGGAGGGCAAAAGAAAACCCGGCACGGTGACCGGGATTCTTACGCCGTTAGGTAAAGATATTATTGCGGTGGCTTAATATTACTACCTAGAGCAAAGATAGGAATTAGTTCTTTACTGAATGAGCACAATGCCCAGTTGATAATTTTTAATTGGTACTACCCATGCTTCCTATATGTCTGCGGCATGCTCCCAATAACCTTACCGAAGATGAACACCCGGTTCATCTCGTCTTTCTCGATCGGGTCCCACGGTGAGTAGCTTTTGTTATCAGAGATGACCAGCAGCTTATCCTTCATCATTTGCAGGCGCTTTACATGGGCTGTGTCGTCGTACAGAAACGCATAGATACCATCACCGTCGAAAGATTTAACTGTGATATCAACGAACAGCAGATCACCTGGTTCGATCGTTCCTGACATGCTGTCACCACGCACGTTAATGATGCGGATATTTTCCGCCTTCCTACCATCGAACATATGACGAGCATCGTCAAACGAGTACTCAACCGAGCGTAGAACTTCTACAAACTCACGGTTGATGACTCCCGGCCCAGCACTGACTTCTATATCAAGAACGTCAATCTTGAAGTATTTGGAATGGCTGACAGTTGATTGTATTGGTTGCACTGTACTGTCTGACATATTTCCAACGCCAGAAGATAACCATTCTGCGCGCACACCCAAAGCGTTCGCGATCTCCACGATTTTAGTTGTTTGATTAGCTTTCCCTGTTTCGATTTTCTGAATAGCAGCTTGGCTAACCCCGACCAAATCCCCAAGCGCCTTTTGTGTAAGGCCTCGCGCTAATCTGGCTTCTTTAAGTCTTTCTGAGAGTGTTGTTTTCATAGTCCAAATGTACAACCAAGGTTTTATTTCATCAAACGAAAATGGTTGTTGACTAAAAACAACCATAGTTTTAATCTTGATTCAAATTAACCACGGAGGTTGTTATGAACCCAGCTATCAAAACAGCGATCAATATCGTTGGTTCACAAAAGAAACTGGGCGCTGCTTGCGAAGTTTCACAGCAGGCCGTCTATAAGTGGCTTCACAACAAAGCAAAGGTATCCCCTGAACATGTCGGCAGCATTGTTACGGCTACTGGTGGAGTAGTGAAGGCATACCAGATTCGCCCGGATCTTCCGAAGTTGTTTCCACACACCGAAAAGAACGCAGCTTAAATTTCCATTTCACGCTCTTTAACAATAAGCAATCAACTTAACAGTCAATTCAAACTAAAGGAGTCAATTATGCAACCACTTACATACCAACAGACTAGCGGATTTAGCCCGACTGCGGTGATAAATCGTTCTCAAACAAAACAGGTGCCAGGCCACGAAAAAATCCGTGATGCCGTCCGCGCTTGGTCGGCTGAAGATAATCAGGATGTCGTTGCCACACTCATTGTGAATGAGTATCGGGAGCAGGGCGGCGGCACCATCGATTTCCCTGATGATGTCAGCCGTGCACGCCAGAAGCTGTTCCGCTTCCTCGATAACAAATTCGATTCTGAAAAATACCGAAATAACGTGCGTGAACTGACCCCGGCAATTCTGGCGGTACTACCGCTGGAATATCGCGGTTACCTGGTTGAGCAGGATAGCTTCATGGCTAGGTTGGCTGAAATGGAAAAGGAACTCAGTGAGGCAAAACAGGCTGTCATTCTCAACGCACCACGCCACCAGAAACTGAAGGAAATTAGTGAAGGTATTGTGTCGATGTTTCGTGTGGACCCAGATCTGGCTGGTCCATTGATGGCGATGGTTACTACCATGCTGGGGGCGATATGACAGGTTCAGAAATGGCGAAAGCCGGTCTGCTGGAACAGAACCGACTTTCAGGTGCAAATCGTAACACACTCATTGCGGGAGGAATTATGGCAAACACTGCTGAGATATTCAATTTTCCAGTGCCGGATGCGGCACAAAAGGAGCCGCGCGTGGCAGATCTCGATGATGGTTATACGCGCATTGCAAATGAGTTGCTGGAAGCTGTGATGCTGGCCGGATTAACACAGCACCAGCTTCTGGTCTTCCTAGCTGTCATGCGCAAAACATATGGCTTTAATAAAAAACTGGATTGGGTGAGCAACGAGCAACTGTCCGAATTGACCGGGATATTGCCGCACAAATGTTCTGCTGCAAAAAGTGTTCTGGTAAAGCGTGGGATTCTTATTCAGAGCGGGCGGAATACCGGCATTAATAATGTGGTCAGTGAATGGTCAACATTACCCGAATCAGGTAAGAAAAATAAAGTTTACCTGAAAGAGGTAAATTTACCTGAATCAGGTAAAAAAAGTTTACCCAAATCAGGTAAAGACGTTTACCCGAATCAGGTAAACACAAAAGACAAACTAACAAAAGACAATATAAAACCTTTTTCGTCCGAGAATTCTGGCGAATCCTCTGACCAGCCAGAAAACGACCTTCCTGTGGAGAAACCAGATGCTGCAATTCAGAGCGGCAGCAGGTGGGGGACAGCAGAAGACCTGACCGCCGCAGAGTGGATGTTTGACATGGTGAAGACCATCGCGCCATCAGCCAGAAAACCGAATTTTGCAGGGTGGGCTAACGATATCCGCCTGATGCGTGAACGTGACGGACGTAACCACCGCGACATGTGCGTGCTGTTCCGCTGGGCATGCCAGGACAACTTCTGGTCCGGTAACGTGCTAAGTCCGGCCAAACTCCGCGACAAGTGGACCCAACTCGAAATCAACCGTAACAAGCAACAGGCAGGCGTGACAGCTAGCAAACCAAAACTCGACCTGACAAACACAGACTGGATTTACGGGGTGGATCTATGAAAAACATCGCCGCACAGATGACTAACTTTGACCGTGAGCAGATGCGTCGGATCGCCAACAACATGCCGGAACAGTACGACGAAAAGCCTCAGGTACAGCAGGTAGCGCAGATCATCAATGGTGTGTTCAGCCAGTTACTGGCAACTTTCCCGGCGAGCCTGGCTAACCGTGACCAGAATGAACTGAACGAAATCCGCCGCCAGTGGGTTCTGGCTTTCCGGGAAAACGGGATCACCACAATGGAACAGGTTAACGCTGGAATGCGCGTAGCCCGTCGGCAGAATCGACCATTTCTGCCATCACCCGGGCAGTTTGTTGCATGGTGCCGGGAAGAAGCATCCGTTATCGCCGGACTGCCAAACGTCAGCGAGCTGGTTGATATGGTTTACGAGTATTGCCGGAAGCGAGGCCTGTATCCGGATGCGGAGTCTTATCCGTGGAAATCAAACGCGCACTACTGGCTGGTTACCAACCTGTATCAGAACATGCGGGCCAATGCGCTTACTGATGCGGAATTACGCCGTAAGGCCGCAGATGAGCTTGTCCATATGACTGCGAGAATTAACCGTGGTGAGGCGATCCCTGAACCAGTAAAACAACTTCCTGTTATGGGCGGTAGACCTCTAAATCGTGCACAGGCTCTGGCGAAGATCGCAGAAATTAAAGCTAAGTTCGGACTGAAAGGAGCAAGTGTATGACGGGCAAAGAGGCAATTATTCATTACCTGGGGACGCATAAGAGCTTCTGTGCACAGGACGTTGCCGCGGTAACAGGCGCAACCGTAACCAGCATAAATCAGGCTGCGGCTAAAATGGCGCGGGCAGGAATCCTGGTCGTTGATGGTAAGGTCTGGCGAACGGTGTATTACCGGTTCGCTACCAGAGAAGAACGGGAAGGAAAGGTGAGCACGAATCTGATTTTTAAGGAGTGTCGCCAGAGTGCCGCGATGAAACGCTTATTGAGGGTATATAAAAGAACATCAATGGGTACACAATGATGAAACAGGTGAGTTGATTTCAAACTGTAGTACAATTCTCTCCAGTTTGAACAGGAAAGAATATGCTATGAACCCTTATATTTATCTTGGTGGTGCAATACTTGCAGAGGTCATTGGTACAACCTTAATGAAGTTTTCAGAAGGTTTTACACGGTTATGGCCATCTGTTGGTACAATTATTTGTTATTGTGCATCATTCTGGTTATTAGCTCAGACGCTGGCTTATATTCCTACAGGGATTGCTTATGCTATCTGGTCAGGAGTCGGTATTGTCCTGATTAGCTTACTGTCATGGGGATTTTTCGGCCAACGGCTGGACCTGCCAGCCATTATAGGCATGATGTTGATTTGTGCCGGTGTGTTGGTTATTAATTTATTGTCACGAAGCACACCACATTAAAAATAATTTGTTTCTAAACGACTAAAATATGGAGGCTCTTATATTTATATGAGCCTCGTTTTATGCTTTTTGTTAATGTCTTTATTTTTTTATGTATTCTTTTGTGCTTTCAAGATTATGGCGTAAGAAAATTGCAATACGATTATTGTTGTATATTCAAGATAATGTGACCTTAATTGTCTTTTTAAATAAAAATTAAACAAAAATTATATCTCACCACTAAGGTTTATAAAAGCATACGTTAGCAGGTGTCACCATGAAAAAAGCCATAGCATATATGCGATTTTCATCACCAGGTCAGATGTCTGGCGACTCATTAAACCGACAGAGAAGACTTATTGCTGAATGGTTAAAGGTAAATAGTGATTATTATCTTGATACCATAACATATGAAGATTTAGGATTAAGTGCATTCAAAGGAAAGCATGCACAATCAGGAGCTTTTTCGGAATTTTTAGATGCTATAGAGCATGGTTATATATTGCCAGGAACTACATTGTTAGTTGAAAGTCTGGACAGACTTTCAAGAGAAAAAGTCGGTGAAGCGATTGAGCGTCTGAAATTGATTTTGAATCACGGTATTGATGTTATAACTCTTTGCGATAATACAGTCTATAATATTGACTCTTTGAATGATCCATATTCATTAATAAAAGCCATACTTATAGCACAAAGGGCAAATGAAGAAAGCGAGATAAAGTCAAGTCGGGTTAAATTATCATGGAAGAAAAAACGGCAGGATGCACTGGAGTCAGGCACGATTATGACGGCGTCTTGTCCGAGATGGCTCTCCTTAGATGACAAAAGAACGGCTTTTGTTCCAGACCCCGACAGGGTGAAAACTATTGAGCTAATTTTTAAACTCAGGATGGAAAGGCGCTCATTGAATGCAATAGCCAAGTATTTAAATGATCATGCTGTAAAGAATTTCTCAGGAAAAGAAAGTGCATGGGGACCTTCTGTAATTGAAAAATTATTAGCGAATAAAGCTCTGATAGGTATATGCGTACCTTCATATCGTGCAAGAGGTAAAGGAATAAGTGAAATCGCTGGCTATTATCCCAGAGTCATATCAGATGATTTGTTTTACGCTGTGCAGGAAATTCGGTTGGCACCTTTTGGTATTAGCAATAGTAGCAAAAATCCTATGTTGATAAATCTACTTCGAACAGTTATGAAGTGCGAGGCTTGTGGTAATACCATGATTGTTCATGCGGTATCTGGAAGTTTGCATGGCTATTATGTTTGTCCGATGAGAAGACTGCATCGATGTGACAGGCCATCAATAAAGAGAGATTTGGTTGATTATAATATCATTAATGAGTTGCTTTTTAATTGTAGTAAAATCCAACCAGTTGAAAACAAGAAAGATGCTAATGAAACTTTAGAGTTGAAAATTATTGAGCTCCAGATGAAAATTAATAATTTAATTGCTGCATTATCTGTTGCGCCTGAAGTTACCGCTATAGCAGAAAAAATCAGAGTATTAGATAAGGAATTACGAAGGGCTTCTGTATCATTAAAAACTTTGAAGAGTAAAGCGGTGAGCTCACTTGGTGATTTTCATGCTATTGACTTAACCAGTAAAAATGGGCGAGAGCTATGTCGTACACTTGCCTATAAAACATTCGAAAAAATCATAATCAATACAGATAATAAAACCTGTGATATCTATTTTATGAATGGCATTGTTTTTAAACACTATCCTTTAATGAAAACAATATCCGCCCAGCAGGCGATAAGTACTCTCAAATATATGGTTGATGGTGAGGTTTATTTTTGAGTAATAATCACTTTTTCAACCGTGCTATAGTAAGAAAGTTAGGTAAGTACAATAAAATTATCTATCCTGAACGAAGCGTCCTGAGCCATGGTTTTACTATAGGGACTGCCAATGGATGCTAGCGTTCTCGTTCTAGCAGTTCAACAATCCCCAATCACAAAACAATTCACTGATAACGAACTTTGCACACTCGCCTGGTTATGGCGAGCAGGGAATGTGATGTTAATTGCCTACCAGAACGTTACTCATCTTCTTCAGGATGCGGAGCATGGTGAAGCTGGTCACTTCACTTCCATCGAGCAAGAATATCCCCAGATACTCAACAGAGCGCGAGCAATCCTCGTCCGAGAAACGGCACATGTAAAACTTCAGCCGTGGCAGGATGATAAGTGGAGTCGAGTATTGCCGTATTTGCGTCAAATCTGTTAGGAGTATAGCCGCCAGCCATGAGTGTTGTATTAAAACAAGGATGTCTATATATGGGATAGCGAGAGTATGAATATCAGTTATTTTGAGAGTTAACTGATTGTGAAATTAGTTTTTTTCACAAACGAGTGGGGTTACTATGATGAGTGTTCTAATGCATAGGGAACACCTAATTTTTTCAATGAATTCAAATTGATAGGATCAAAAATGGCACAACAGAGAACTACCTCCCTCAGATCCATACCTTTAGACTTAGATGTTAAGCAAGAGGCTGTCATTAACGGTATAGAAATGGGGGTACTCGATAACGGAATTCCGTACCTTACTCAGAATGGGTTGGCAAATGTTTGTGGTGTTCAGCGTTTGCGAATCAAGGAAATTACCGATGAGTGGGCTCAATCTGTTGAGAACGGTATTTTCAAAAAAGGAAGAATGACTTTTATTGGTACATATCTTCTTAATGAAGGTTTTACAGATGAAAAACTTTATATACCAATAATTCGAAATGGTGTTGAGTACCATGCTTATCCAGATGTTGTATGCATGGCTATACTTGAATACTATGCCTTTGAAGCAAAACAAGCAGAAAGTGAGACTGCAATTAGATCTTACAGAGAGCTTGCTAAAAAAGGCCTCAAGACATTTATATACGAGGCGCTAAAATATCAACCGGAGGACCCGTGGAGGCATTACCATGACAGAGTATCTTTATTAAAAGATAAGGGAACCATACCTGATGGGTATTTCATTATATTTAATGAAATTGCAGGTATGATGGTAGATCTCATCAATGCTGGATTAGCGATTAATCAGCATACCGTACCTGATGGCAGTGTTGGTTCTTGCTGGGCGCGTCACTGGAAAGCAAAGGGGTTAGCAACAGAATTTGGAGAAAGAGTAGACTGTGAGCATTATTACCCTGAAGATTTTCTTCAGGCAAGTTCCAATCCTCAGATCATTAATGCCTATCCTGATTCTGCATTGTCAGAGTTTCGTAGATGGTTTAAGCATGAATATTTAACCACAAAGTTCCCACCGTATATTCTTAAAAAATCAAACGTGCTTCCTGGTGGTACAGAAGATGCTAATCGTCTGATAGAAGCTTTCAAAAAATCAGAGCTAGAAAATAAACCATAATTGTTTTTTGGCTTTTGATTTTACATAATCATTTTGCCATAATCATGTCATCGGAGCCTGAACAACTCCGGTGACTTCTGCGCTAAACGGGGACGTTTATGCGCACATACAATCCAAACTCTCTTCTCCCTTCACAGATGCAGAGATGCACCTGCGATTTTTTGCATCCAGCGTTTGACCTCTGCGGAGGTGAAGCGTGAATCTCCCACAAGATGGCATCAAATTACATCGCGGTAACTTCACCGCTATCGGTCGGCAGATCCAGCCTTATCTGGAGGAGGGCAAATGCTTTCGCATGGTGCTTAAACCGTGGCGTGAGAAACGCAGTCTTTCCCAGAATGCACTCAGCCACATGTGGTACAGCGAAATCAGTGAATACCTCATCAACAGGGGTAAAACGTTCGCCACTCCAGCTTGGGTAAAAGATGCTCTCAAACACACATATCTCGGTTATGAAACCAAAGACCTGGTTGATGTCGTAACCGGTGATATCACCACTATCCAGTCGTTACGCCATACCTCCGATCTTGATACCGGAGAGATGTATGTCTTCCTGTGTAAGGTTGAAGCCTGGGCGGTGAATATTGGCTGCCACCTGACTATTCCGCAGAGCTGCGAGTTCCAGCTGCTCCGTGACAAGCAGGAGGCGTAATGGCTACACCGCTTATTCGTGTCATGAACGGACACATCTACAGAGTATCAAATCGTCGTAAGCGTAAGCCTGAGCCGAAGCCATCCGAAATACCAACACTGCTCGGATATACCGCTAGCCTGGTTGATAAAAAATGGTTGCGACTGGCAGCAAGGAGGAATCATGGCTGATTTGAGAAAAGCAGCGCGTGGTCGGGAATGCCAGGTAAGAATCCCTGGCGTATGTAATGGCAATTCTGAGACGTCTGTACTGGCACATATCCGGCTGGCTGGATTGTGCGGTACCGGTATCAAACCGCCAGACCTGATTGCCACCATTGCATGTTCTGCCTGCCACGACGAAATCGACCGCCGCACACATTTTGTCGATGCTGCATATGCAAAAGAATGCGCGCTGGAAGGTATGGCGAGAACACAGGTTATCTGGCTGAAAGAGGGGGTTATTAAGGCGTGAATACCTACAGTATCACATTACCCTGGCCTCCGAGCAATAATCGCTATTACCGCCATAATCGCGGGCGCACGCACGTCAGCGCAGAGGGGCAGGCATACCGCGATAACGTCGCCCGAATCATTAAAAACGCAATGCTGGATATCGGCCTGGCTATGCCTGTGAAAATCCGCATTGAGTGCCACATGCCGGATCGCCGTCGCCGTGACCTGGATAATCTGCAAAAAGCCGCTTTTGACGCACTCACTAAAGCAGGTTTCTGGCTGGATGATGCTCAGGTCGTTGATTACCGCGTTGTGAAGATGCCTGTTACCAAAGGTGGGAGGCTGGAACTGACCATCACCGAAATGGGGAATGAATGATGTTTGAGTTTAATATGGCAGAATTTCTTCGCCACCGCTGGGGGCGTCTGCGCTTATATCGTTTCCCCGGTTCTGTTTTGACCGATTACCGAATACTGAAGAATTACGCCAAAACCCTGACAGGAGCAGGAGTATGAAGTCAGAGATAACAATCAACTAATACTGTTTTGTTGATTTTTGCTTGTAATTGGCGTTCTGGTCTGATTTTTGTGGAGTAAGTTGATGCGTGATATTCAGATGGTTCTTGAGCGTTGGGGAGCGTGGGCGGCTAATAATCATGAAGATGTGACCTGGTCGTCCATTGCCGCCGGTTTTAAGGGATTAATTCCTTCAAAAGTAAAATCTCGCCCGCAATGTTGTGACGATGACGCGATGATCATTTGCGGGTGCATGGCCCGTCTGAAAAAGAACAACAGCGATTTGCACGATTTATTAGTAGATTATTATGTAGTCGGTATGACATTCATGTCACTGGCAGGTAAGCATTGCTGCTCTGATGGTTATATCGGGAAAAGGTTACAGAAGGCTGAGGGCATAATTGAAGGGATGTTAATGGCATTAGATATCCGGTTAGAGATGGATATCGTTGTTAATAACTCTAATTAATATGCCAATTGTTTACTAAAAATTATTAAAAATGGGGCGTTGCAACGCCCCCAAAAATAAAGGGTAATATATAACAGAAGGTTTATATAGTTAGAAGCAAGGTTGTGCTCCTAAAGGAAGTGGCTTGAGGGAGCCACTTATATGTTGGGGAGGCAAAGCCTCCCGCAACATATCTTTTTCGTAATCAGATTAGAACTGGTAAACCAGACCTACAGCAACGATGTCATCAGTGCTTACACCGAGTGCTTTAGTGAAGTCATTTTTGTCAAGCAGGTTGATTTTGTAATCAACGAAAGTAGACATATTTTTGTTGAAGTAATAGGTTGCACCTACATCAACATATTTGACTAAGTCCTGATCGCCCCATACTCCAAGATCCTTACCTTTAGATTGCAGGTAAGCAACGGACGGACGCAGACCGAAATCGAACTGATATTGTGCAACAGCTTCGAAGTTTTGAGCTTTATTAGCAACGAAGTGATCAGCAAATACAGTCATATTCTGGGTTTCAGAATAGGTAGTGGCCAGGTAAATGTTGTTAGCGTCATATTTCAGACCTGCGGCCCAAACTTCTGCATTTTTACCGGAAGCAAATACTTCAGGAAGAACTTTCCCTGCATTAACTTGAGTGTCGGTACGATCAGATTTCGCATAAGTTGCACCGATACCGAACCCTTCGTATTCATAGGTAGCAGAGAAACCGAAGCCATCACCGTTACCTTCGGTGTAGTTATCGAAATCGCTACGATCGTTTTTGCCTTGGTACTGAGCAGCAAAGTTCAGACCATCAACCAGACCAAAGAAGTCGTTGTTACGATAGGTTGCAACACCAGTGGTGCGACCAGTCATGAACACATCTGTTTGGGTCCAGGTATCGCCACCGAATTCTGGCAGAACGTCAGTCCACGCACCGATGTCGTATGCTACACCGTAGTTACGGCCGTAATCGATTGAGCCGTAGTCACCGAATTTCAGGCCTGCAAATGCAAGACGGGTTTTGTCTTTGGAGGAACCTTGAGATTCAGCGCGGTTGCCTTTGAATTCATATTCCCACTGACCGAAACCAGTCAGCTGATCGTTGATTTGGGTTTCGCCTTTGAAGCCCAGACGAACATAAGTAGTATCACCATCATCTGCATCGTTAGAGGAAAAGTAGTGCTTGGCATTAACTTTCCCGTACAGATCCAGCTTGTTACTGTCTTTATTATAAATTTCAGCTGCCTGAGCAGACATCGCCATCAGTACTGATGCAGCTACAGCAGAAATTGCCACTGTTAATTTTTTCATCGTGAGCCCTTTTTTTTGAACTATTATTAAAAAATGATGTCACTGCGCGATAAATATTCATCTAATCAATGTGATTATTTCAAGATGTAAGTTTTAGTTTCTCATTTAATTTGTGAAGTAGATCTCTATTTTTATCTGAACTTTTTCTATCGAAACCTATTTATGGCTCTTATTTGAACAAAAATAAACCTATTAGCTAATTTATATTAATGGCTGTTATTTATGGGGGTTCTATAATTCGGTGGTTTAATTTAAATTAACTAAAAATAACGCTGGAAATTATTTATTGGTTATTTGTTGAGGTTTTCTTATGTATTTGTGGTGGTGTTTTGAACACTCGGTAGCATTCTCATAAATATCATTCAGTGGTTTACGTACGTAAAAAATTGGTTATGCTGTTAAGAGTGGTTACTTCGTCACACAGCTTAAACCCGCCGTCGAGCTGGTTTTTCCATTTTTTGAGTCTCGATATTAGCTGATAACTCAATACCTGAGTTATTCACTGACTCCGAGTCTGTTACGTTTCTGCTTTTTTGCGATACGTTGTATTCCCTCAATTTACACCCGCTTTGTCTGCGAGGTGGGGTTATGAAATCCATGGATAAGTTAACAACGGGTGTCGCCTATGGCACCTCAGCAGGTAGTGCCGGTTACTGGTTTTTACAGCTGCTCGATAAAGTCACGCCCTCACAGTGGGCAGCAATAGGTGTGCTGGGTAGCCTGGTATTTGGCCTGCTGACGTACCTGACAAACCTTTATTTCAAGATTAAAGAAGATAAGCGCAAGGCTGCGAGAGGTGAATAATGCCTCCATCATTACGAAAAGCCGTTGCTGCTGCTATTGGTGGCGGAGCAATTGCTATAGCATCAGTGTTAATCACTGGCCCAAGTGGTAACGATGGTCTGGAAGGTGTCAGCTACATACCATACAAAGATATTGTTGGTGTATGGACTGTATGTCACGGGCATACAGGAAAAGACATCATGCTCGGTAAAACGTATACCAAAGCAGAATGCAAAGCCCTCCTGAATAAAGACCTTGCCACGGTCGCCAGACAAATTAACCCGTACATCAAAGTCGATATACCGGAAACAATGCGCGGCGCTCTTTACTCATTCGTTTACAACGTGGGTGCTGGCAATTTCAGAACATCGACGCTTCTTCGCAAAATAAACCAGGGCGATATCAAAGGCGCATGTGATCAGCTACGTCGCTGGACATATGCTGGCGGTAAGCAATGGAAAGGTCTCATGACTCGTCGTGAGATTGAGCGTGAAATCTGTTTGTGGGGTCAGCAATGAACAGAGTAACCGCGATTATCTCCGCTCTGGTTATCTGCATCATCGTCTGCCTGTCATGGGCTGTTAATCATTACCGTGATAACGCCATTACCTACAAAGCCCAGCGCGACAAAAATGCCAGAGAACTGAAGCTGGCGAACGCGGCAATTACTGACATGCAGATGCGTCAGCGTGATGTTGCTGCGCTCGATGCAAAATACACGAAGGAGTTAGCTGATGCGAAAGCTGAAAATGATGCTCTGCGTGATGATGTTGCCGCTGGTCGTCGTCGGTTGCACATCAAAGCAGTCTGTCAGTCAGTGCGTGAAGCCACCACCGCCTCCGGCGTGGATAATGCAGCCTCCCCCCGACTGGCAGACACCGCTGAACGGGATTATTTCACCCTCAGAGAGAGGCTGATCACTATGCAAAAACAACTGGAAGGAACCCAGAAGTATATTAATGAGCAGTGCAGATAGAGCTGCCCATATCGATGGGCAACTCATGCAATTATTGTGAGCAATACACACGCGCTTCCAGCGGAGTATAAATGCCTAAAGTAATAAAACCGAGCAATCCATTTACGAATGTTTGCTGGGTTTCTGTTTTAACAACATTTTCTGCGCCGCCACAAATTTTGGCTGCATCAACAGTTTTCTCCTGTCCAATTCCCGAAACGAAGAAGTGATGGGTGATGGTTTCCTTTGGTGTTACTGCTGTCGGTTTGTTTCCAACAGTAAACGTCTGTTGAGCACATCCTGTAATAAGCATTGCCAGAGCGGCAGAAAACAACATTTTTTTCATCTTATTATCCTGCATTGTTAAAAACGGCAGAATCCTATGTGACAACAATTAAACGATAGTTAAATGGATTGATGAAAATTAAAACTATATAGGTGGATGCTCAGCCTATTGGAGGAGGGGGGCACTCAGAATCCTGTGGAATGAAATAAACCGCTCTTTCTGTCCATTACCCTTTTAGCTGCGCTGTATCGTCGCCGTATTCCCGCATTAACCATGACCGTAGCCCGACGGGGAATTCCTTCTGCGTGAGTGTGCGGGAATAATCAAAAACGATGCACACCGGGTTTTACTGTGCTGACAGACGCAGGGTTACCCTCATAGTCGCTTTTCCGGTGCGATGGTGGAAGAAACCGGGATGTTTATTCATCATCACTTTGGATTGATGTATATGCTCTCTTTTCTGACGTTAGTCTCCGACGGTAGGCTTCAATGACCCAGGCTGAGAAATTCCCAGACCCTTTTTGCTCAAGAGCGATGTTAATTTGTTCAATCATTTGGTTAGGAAAGCGGATGTTGCGGGTTGTTGTTCTGCGGGTTCTGTTCTTAGTTGACATGAGGTTGCCCCGTATTCAGTGTCGCTGATTTGTATTGTCTGAAGTTGTTTTTACGTTAAGTTGATGCAGATCAATTAATACGATACCTGCGTCATAATTGATTATTTGACGTGGTTTGATGGCGTAGATGCACGTTGTGATATGTAGATGATAATTATTATCATTTTTCGGGTCCTTTCCGGCGATCCGACAGGTTACGGGGCGGCGACCTCGCGGGTTTTCGCTATTTATGAAAATTTTCCGGTTTAAGGCGTTTCCGTTCTTCTTCGTCGTAACTTAATGTTTTTATTTAAAATACCCCCTGAAAAGAAAGGAAACGACAGGTGCTGAAAACGAACTTTTGGGCCTTTGTCGTTTCCTTTCTCTGTTTTTGGCCGTGGAATGAACAATGGAAGTCAACAAAAAGCAGCTGGCTGACATTTTCGGTGCGAGTATCCGTACCATTCAGAACTGGCAGGAACAGGGAATGCCCGTTCTGCGAGGCGGTGGCAAGGGTAATGAGGTGCTTTATGACTCTGCCGCCGTCATAAAATGGTATGCCGAAAGGGATGCTGAAATTGAGAACGAAAAGCTGCGCCGGGAGGTTGAAGAACTGCGGCAGGCCAGCGAGGCAGATCTCCAGCCAGGAACTATTGAGTACGAACGCCATCGACTTACGCGTGCGCAGGCCGACGCACAGGAACTGAAGAATGCCAGAGACTCCGCTGAAGTGGTGGAAACCGCATTCTGTACTTTCGTGTTGTCGCGGATCGCAGGTGAAATTGCCAGTATTCTCGACGGGCTCCCCCTGTCGGTGCAGCGGCGTTTTCCGGAACTGGAAAACCGACATGTTGATTTCCTGAAACGGGATATCATCAAAGCCATGAACAAAGCAGCCGCGCTGGATGAACTGATACCGGGGTTGCTGAGTGAATATATCGAACAGTCAGGTTAACAGGCTGCGGCATTTTGTCCGCGCCGGGCTTCGCTCACTGTTCAGGCCGGAGCCACAGACCGCCGTTGAATGGGCGGATGCTAATTACTATCTCCCGAAAGAATCCGCATACCAGGAAGGGCGCTGGGAAACACTGCCCTTTCAGCGGGCCATCATGAATGCGATGGGCAGCGACTACATCCGTGAGGTGAATGTGGTGAAGTCTGCCCGTGTCGGTTATTCCAAAATGCTGCTGGGTGTTTATGCCTACTTTATAGAGCATAAGCAGCGCAACACCCTTATCTGGTTGCCGACGGATGGTGATGCCGAGAACTTTATGAAAACCCACGTTGAGCCGACCATCCGCGATATTCCGTCGCTGCTGGCGCTGGCTCCGTGGTATGGCAAAAAGCACCGGGATAACACGCTCACTATGAAGCGTTTTTCCAATGGTCGTGGCTTCTGGTGCCTGGGCGGTAAAGCGGCAAAAAACTACCGTGAAAAGTCGGTGGATGTGGCGGGTTATGATGAACTTGCTGCCTTTGATGAGGATATTGAACAGGAAGGCTCTCCGACGTTCCTTGGCGACAAACGTATTGAAGGCTCGGTCTGGCCAAAGTCCATCCGTGGCTCCACGCCCAAAGTGAGAGGCACCTGCCAGATTGAGCGTGCAGCCAGTGAATCCCTGCATTTTATGCGTTTTCATGTTGCCTGCCCGCATTGCGGGGAGGAGCAGTATCTTAAATTTGGCGACAAAGAGACGCCGTTTGGCCTCAAATGGACGCCGGATGACCCCTCCAGCGTGTTTTATCTCTGCGAGCATAATGCCTGCGTCATCCGCCAGCAGGAGCTGGACTTTACTGATGCCCGTTATATCTGCGAAAAGACCGGGATCTGGACCCGTGATGGCATTCTCTGGTTTTCGTCATCCGGTGAAGAGATTGAGCCACCTGACAGTGTGACCTTTCACATCTGGACAGCGTACAGCCCGTTCACCACCTGGGTGCAGATTGTCAAAGACTGGATGAAAACGAAAGGGGATACGGGAAAACGTAAAACCTTCGTAAACACCACGCTCGGTGAGACGTGGGAGGCGAAAATTGGCGAACGTCCGGATGCTGAAGTGATGGCAGAGCGGAAAGAGCATTATTCAGCGCCCGTTCCTGACCGTGTGGCTTACCTGACCGCCGGTATCGACTCCCAGCTGGACCGCTACGAAATGCGCGTATGGGGATGGGGGCCGGGTGAGGAAAGCTGGCTGATTGACCGGCAGATTATTATGGGCCGCCACGACGATGAACAGACGCTGCTGCGTGTGGATGAGGCCATCAATAAAACCTATACCCGCCGGAATGGTGCAGAAATGTCGATATCCCGTATCTGCTGGGATACTGGCGGGATTGACCCGACCATTGTGTATGAACGCTCGAAAAAACATGGGCTGTTCCGGGTGATCCCCATTAAAGGGGCATCCGTCTACGGAAAGCCGGTGGCCAGCATGCCACGTAAGCGAAACAAAAACGGGGTTTACCTTACCGAAATCGGTACGGATACCGCGAAAGAGCAGATTTATAACCGCTTCACACTGACGCCGGAAGGGGATGAACCGCTTCCCGGTGCCGTTCACTTCCCGAATAACCCGGATATTTTTGATCTGACCGAAGCGCAGCAGCTGACTGCTGAAGAGCAGGTCGAAAAATGGGTGGATGGCAGGAAAAAAATACTGTGGGACAGCAAAAAGCGACGCAATGAGGCACTCGACTGCTTCGTTTATGCGCTGGCGGCGCTGCGCATCAGTATTTCCCGCTGGCAGCTGGATCTCAGTGCGCTGCTGGCGAGCCTGCAGGAAGAGGATGGTGCAGCAACCAACAAGAAAACACTGGCAGATTACGCCCGTGCCTTATCCGGAGAGGATGAATGACGCGACAGGAAGAACTTGCCGCTGCCCGTGCGGCACTGCATGACCTGATGACAGGTAAACGGGTGGCAACAGTACAGAAAGACGGACGAAGGGTGGAGTTTACGGCCACTTCCGTGTCTGACCTGAAAAAATATATTGCAGAGCTGGAAGTGCAGACCGGCATGACACAGCGACGCAGGGGACCTGCAGGATTTTATGTATGAAAACGCCCACCATTCCCACCCTTCTGGGGCCGGACGGCATGACATCGCTGCGCGAATATGCCGGTTATCACGGCGGTGGCAGCGGATTTGGAGGGCAGTTGCGGTCGTGGAACCCACCGAGTGAAAGTGTGGATGCAGCCCTGTTGCCCAACTTTACCCGTGGCAATGCCCGCGCAGACGATCTGGTACGCAATAACGGCTATGCCGCCAACGCCATCCAGCTGCATCAGGATCATATCGTCGGGTCTTTTTTCCGGCTCAGTCATCGCCCAAGCTGGCGCTATCTGGGCATCGGGGAGGAAGAAGCCCGTGCCTTTTCCCGCGAGGTTGAAGCGGCATGGAAAGAGTTTGCCGAGGATGACTGCTGCTGCATTGACGTTGAGCGAAAACGCACGTTTACCATGATGATTCGGGAAGGTGTGGCCATGCACGCCTTTAACGGTGAACTGTTCGTTCAGGCCACCTGGGATACCAGTTCGTCGCGGCTTTTCCGGACACAGTTCCGGATGGTCAGCCCGAAGCGCATCAGCAACCCGAACAATACCGGCGACAGCCGGAACTGCCGTGCCGGTGTGCAGATTAATGACAGCGGTGCGGCGCTGGGATATTACGTCAGCGAGGACGGGTATCCTGGCTGGATGCCGCAGAAATGGACATGGATACCCCGTGAGTTACCCGGCGGGCGCGCCTCGTTCATTCACGTTTTTGAACCCGTGGAGGACGGGCAGACTCGCGGTGCAAATGTGTTTTACAGCGTGATGGAGCAGATGAAGATGCTCGACACGCTGCAGAACACGCAGCTGCAGAGCGCCATTGTGAAGGCGATGTATGCCGCCACCATTGAGAGTGAGCTGGATACGCAGTCAGCGATGGATTTTATTCTGGGCGCGAACAGTCAGGAGCAGCGGGAAAGGCTGACCGGCTGGATTGGTGAAATTGCCGCGTATTACGCCGCAGCGCCGGTCCGGCTGGGAGGCGCAAAAGTACCGCACCTGATGCCGGGTGACTCACTGAACCTGCAGACGGCTCAGGATACGGATAACGGCTACTCCGTGTTTGAGCAGTCACTGCTGCGGTATATCGCTGCCGGGCTGGGTGTCTCGTATGAGCAGCTTTCCCGGAATTACGCCCAGATGAGCTACTCCACGGCACGGGCCAGTGCGAACGAGTCGTGGGCGTACTTTATGGGGCGGCGAAAATTCGTCGCATCCCGTCAGGCGAGCCAGATGTTTCTGTGCTGGCTGGAAGAGGCCATCGTTCGCCGCGTGGTGACGTTACCTTCAAAAGCGCGCTTCAGTTTTCAGGAAGCCCGCAGTGCCTGGGGGAACTGCGACTGGATAGGCTCCGGTCGTATGGCCATCGATGGTCTGAAAGAAGTTCAGGAAGCGGTGATGCTGATAGAAGCCGGACTGAGTACCTACGAGAAAGAGTGCGCAAAACGCGGTGACGACTATCAGGAAATTTTTGTCCAGCAGGTCCGTGAAACGATGGAGCGCCGTGCAGCCGGTCTTAAACCGCCCGCCTGGGCGGCTGCAGCATTTGAATCCGGGCTGCGACAATCAACAGAGGAGGAGAAGAGTGACAGCAGAGCTGCGTAATCTCCCGCATATTGCCAGCATGGCCTTTAATGAGCCGCTGATGCTTGAACCCGCCTATGCGCGGGTTTTCTTTTGTGCGCTTGCAGGCCAGCTTGGGATCAGCCGCCTGACGGATGCGGTGTCCGGCGACAGCCTGACTGCCCAGGAGGCACTCGCGACGCTGGCATTATCCGGTGATGATGACGGACCACGACAGGCCCGCAGTTATCAGGTCATGAACGGCATCGCCGTGCTGCCGGTGTCCGGCACGCTGGTCAGCCGGACGCGGGCGCTGCAGCCGTACTCGGGGATGACCGGTTACAACGGCATTATCGCCCGTCTGCAACAGGCTGCCAGCGATCCGATGGTGGACGGCATTCTGCTCGATATGGACACGCCCGGCGGGATGGTGGCGGGGGCATTTGACTGCGCTGACATCATCGCCCGTGTGCGTGACATAAAACCGGTATGGGCGCTTGCCAACGACATGAACTGCAGTGCAGGTCAGTTGCTTGCCAGTGCCGCCTCCCGGCGTCTGGTCACGCAGACCGCCCGGACAGGCTCCATCGGCGTCATGATGGCTCACAGTAATTACGGTGCTGCGCTGGAGAAACAGGGTGTGGAAATCACGCTGATTTACAGCGGCAGCCATAAGGTGGATGGCAACCCCTACAGCCATCTTCCGGATGACGTCCGGGAGACACTGCAGTCCCGGATGGACGCAACCCGCCGGATGTTTGCGCAGAAGGTGTCGGCATATACCGGCCTGTCCGTGCAGGCTGTGCTGGATACCGAGGCTGCAGTGTACAGCGGTCAGGAGGCCATTGATGCCGGACTGGCTGATGAACTTGTTAACAGCACCGATGCGATCACCGTCATGCGTGATGCACTGGATGCACGTAAATCCCGTCTCTCAGGAGGGCGAATGACCAAAGAGACTCAATCAACAACTGTTTCAGCCACTGCTTCGCAGGCTGACGTTACTGACGTGGTGCCAGCGACGGAGGGCGAGAACGCCAGCGCGGCGCAGCCGGACGTGAACGCGCAGATCACCGCAGCGGTTGCGGCAGAAAACAGCCGCATTATGGGGATCCTCAACTGTGAGGAGGCTCACGGACGCGAAGAACAGGCACGCGTGCTGGCAGAAACCCCCGGTATGACCGTGAAAACGGCCCGCCGCATTCTGGCCGCAGCACCACAGAGTGCACAGGCGCGCAGTGACACTGCGCTGGATCGTCTGATGCAGGGGGCACCGGCACCGCTGGCTGCAGGTAACCCGGCATCTGATGCCGTTAACGATTTGCTGAACACACCAGTGTAAGGGATGTTTATGACGAGCAAAGAAACCTTTACCCATTACCAGCCGCAGGGCAACAGTGACCCGGCTCATACCGCAACCGCGCCCGGCGGATTGAGTGCGAAAGCGCCTGCAATGACCCCGCTGATGCTGGACACCTCCAGCCGTAAGCTGGTTGCGTGGGATGGCACCACCGACGGTGCTGCCGTTGGCATTCTTGCGGTTGCTGCTGACCAGACCAGCACCACGCTGACGTTCTACAAGTCCGGCACGTTCCGTTATGAGGATGTGCTCTGGCCGGAGGCTGCCAGCGACGAGACGAAAAAACGGACCGCGTTTGCCGGAACGGCAATCAGCATCGTTTAACTTTACCCTTCATCACTAAAGGCCGCCTGTGCGGCTTTTTTTACGGGATTTTTTTATGTCGATGTACACAACCGCCCAACTGCTGGCGGCAAATGAGCAGAAATTTAAGTTTGATCCGCTGTTTCTGCGTCTCTTTTTCCGTGAGAGCTATCCCTTCACCACGGAGAAAGTCTATCTCTCACAAATTCCGGGACTGGTAAACATGGCGCTGTACGTTTCGCCGATTGTTTCCGGTGAGGTTATCCGTTCCCGTGGCGGCTCCACCTCTGAATTTACGCCGGGATATGTCAAGCCGAAGCATGAAGTGAATCCGCAGATGACCCTGCGTCGCCTGCCGGATGAAGATCCGCAGAATCTGGCGGACCCGGCTTACCGCCGCCGTCGCATCATCATGCAGAACATGCGTGACGAAGAGCTGGCTATTGCTCAGGTCGAAGAGATGCAGGCAGTTTCTGCCGTGCTTAAGGGCAAATACACCATGACCGGTGAAGCCTTCGATCCGGTTGAGGTGGATATGGGCCGCAGTGAGGAGAATAACATCACGCAGTCCGGCGGCACGGAGTGGAGCAAGCGTGACAAGTCCACGTATGACCCGACCGACGATATCGAAGCCTACGCGCTGAACGCCAGCGGTGTGGTGAATATCATCGTGTTCGATCCGAAAGGCTGGGCGCTGTTCCGTTCCTTCAAAGCCGTCAAGGAGAAGCTGGATACCCGTCGTGGCTCTCATTCCGAGCTGGAGACAGCGGTGAAAGACCTGGGTAAAGCGGTGTCCTATAAGGGGATGTATGGCGATGTGGCCATCGTCGTGTATTCCGGACAGTACGTGGAAAACGGCGTCAAAAAGAACTTCCTGCCGGACAACACGATGGTGCTGGGGAACACTCAGGCACGCGGTCTGCGCACCTATGGCTGCATTCAGGATGCGGACGCACAGCGCGAAGGCATTAACGCCTCTGCCCGTTACCCGAAAAACTGGGTGACCACCGGCGATCCGGCGCGTGAGTTCACCATGATTCAGTCAGCACCGCTGATGCTGCTGGCTGACCCTGATGAGTTCGTGTCCGTACAACTGGCGTAATCATGGCCCTTCGGGGCCATTGTTTCTCTGTGGAGGAGTCCATGACGAAAGATGAACTGATTGCCCGTCTCCGCTCGCTGGGTGAACAACTGAACCGTGATGTCAGCCTGACGGGGACGAAAGAAGAACTGGCGCTCCGTGTGGCAGAGCTGGAAGAGGAGCTTGATGACACGGATGAAACTGCCGGTCAGGACACCCCTCTCAGCCGGGAAAATGTGCTGACCGGACATGAAAATGAGGTGGGATCAGCGCAGCCGGATACCGTGATTCTGGATACGTCTGAACTGGTCACGGTCGTGGCACTGGTGAAGCTGCATACTGATGCACTTCACGCCACGCGGGATGAACCTGTGGCATTTGTGCTGCCGGGAACGGCGTTTCGTGTCTCTGCCGGTGTGGCAGCCGAAATGACAGAGCGCGGCCTGGCCAGAATGCAATAACGGGAGGCGTTGTGGCTGATTTCGATAACCTGTTCGATGCTGCCATTGCCCGCGCCGATGAAACGATACGCGGGTACATGGGAACGTCAGCCACCATGACATCCGGTGAGCAGTCAGGTGCGGTGATACGTGGTGTTTTTGATGACCCTGAAAATATCAGCTATGCCGGACAGGGCGTGCGCGTTGAAGGCTCCAGCCCGTCCCTGTTTGTCCGGACTGATGAGGTGCGGCAGCTGCGGCGTGGAGACACGCTGACCATCGGTGAGGAAAATTTCTGGGTAGATCGGGTTTCGCCGGATGATGGCGGAAGTTGTCATCTCTGGCTTGGACGGGGCGTACCGCCTGCCGTTAACCGTCGCCGCTGAAAGGGGGATGTATGGCCATAAAAGGTCTTGAGCAGGCCGTTGAAAACCTCAGCCGTATCAGCAAAACGGCGGTGCCTGGTGCCGCCGCAATGGCCATTAACCGCGTTGCTTCATCCGCGATATCGCAGTCGGCGTCACAGGTTGCCCGTGAGACAAAGGTACGCCGGAAACTGGTAAAGGAAAGGGCCAGGCTGAAAAGGGCCACGGTCAAAAATCCGCAGGCCAGAATCAAGGTTAACCGGGGGGATTTGCCCGTAATCAGGCTGGGTAATGCGCGGGTTGTCCTTTCGCGCCGCAGGCGTCGTAAAAAGGGGCAGCGTTCAGCCCTGAAAGGTGGCGGCAGCGTGCTTGTGGTGGGTAACCGTCGTATTCCCGGCGCGTTTATTCAGCAACTGAAAAATGGCCGGTGGCATGTTATGCAGCGTGTGGCCGGGAAAAACCGTTACCCCATTGATGTGGTGAAAATCCCGATGGCGGTGCCGCTGACCACGGCGTTTAAACAAAATATTGAGCGGATACGGCGTGAACGTCTTCCGAAAGAGCTGGGCTATGCGCTGCAGCATCAACTGAGGATGGTAATAAAGCGATGAAACATACTGAACTCCGTGCAGCCGTACTGGATGCACTGGAGAAGCATGACACCGGGGCGACGTTTTTTGATGGTCGCCCCGCTGTTTTTGATGAGGCGGATTTTCCGGCAGTTGCCGTTTATCTCACCGGCGCTGAATACACGGGCGAAGAGCTGGACAGCGATACCTGGCAGGCGGAGCTGCATATCGAAGTTTTCCTGCCTGCTCAGGTGCCGGATTCAGAGCTGGATTCGTGGATGGAGTCCCGGATTTATCCGGTGATGAGCGATATCCCGGCACTGTCAGATTTGCTCACCAGTATGGTGGCCAGTGGCTATGACTACCGGCGCGACGATGATGCGGGCCTGTGGAGTTCTGCCGATCTGACTTATGTCATTACCTATGAAATGTGAGGACGATATGCCTGTACCAAATCCAGCAATACCGGTGAAAGGTGCCGGGACCACCCTGTGGGTTTATAACGGGAGCGGCGACCCTTATGCGAACCCGCTTTCAGACGTTGACTGGTCGCGTCTGGCTAAAGTTAAAGACCTGACGCCCGGCGAACTGACCGCTGAGTCCTATGACGACAGTTATCTCGATGATGAAGATGCGGACTGGACCGCGACCGGGCAGGGGCAGAAATCCGCCGGAGATACCAGCTTCACGCTGGCGTGGATGCCCGGAGAGCAGGGGCAGCAGGCGCTGCTGGCGTGGTTTAATGAAGGTGATACCCGTGCCTATAAAATCCGCTTCCCGAACGGCACGGTCGATGTGTTCCGTGGCTGGGTCAGCAGTATCGGTAAGGCGGTGACGGCGAAGGAAGTGATCACCCGTACGGTGAAGGTCACCAATGTGGGCCGTCCGTCAATGGCAGAAGATCGCAGCACGGTAACAGCGGCAACCGGTATGACCGTGACGCCTGCCAGCTCCTCGGTGGTGAAAGGGCAGAGCACCACGCTGACCGTGGCATTCCAGCCGGAGGGCGCAACTGACAAGAGCTTCCGTGCGGTGTCAGCGGATAAAACAAAAGCCACCGTGTCGGTCAGTGGTATGACCATCACCGTGAAAGGCGTTGCTGCAGGTAAGGTCAACATTCCGGTTTTATCCGGTAATGGTGAACTTGCTGCGGTTGCAGAAATCACTGTCACCGACAGTTAATCCGGAGAGTCAGCGATGTTCCTGAAAACCGAATCATTTGAACATAACGGTGTGACCGTCACGCTTTCTGAACTGTCAGCCCTGCAGCGCATTGAGCATCTCGCCCTGATGAAACGGCAGGCAGAACAGGCGGAGTCAGACAGCAACCGGAAGTTTACTGTGGAAGACGCCATCAGAACCGGCGCGTTTCTGGTGGCGATGTCCCTGTGGCATAACCATCCGCAGAAGACAAAGCTGCCGTCCATGAATGAAGCCGTTAAACAGATTGAGCAGGAAGTGCTTACCACCTGGCCCACGGAGGCAATTTCTCATGCTGAAAACGTGGTGTACCGGCTGTCTGGTATGTATGAGTTTGTGGTGAATAATGCCCCTGAACAGACAGAGGACGCCGGGCCCGCAGAGCCTGTTTCTGCGGGAAAGTGTTCGACGGTGAGCTGAGTTTTGCCCTGAAACTGGCGCGTGAGATGGGGCGACCTGACTGGCGTGCCATGCTTGCCGGGATGTCATCCACGGAGTATGCCGACTGGCACCGCTTTTACAGTACCCATTATTTTCATGATGTTCTGCTGGATATGCACTTTTCCGGGCTGACGTACACCGTGCTCAGCCTGTTTTTCAGCGATCCGGATATGCATCCGCTGGATTTCAGTCTGCTGAACCGGCGCGAGGCTGACGAAGAGCCTGAAGATGATGTGCTGATGCAGAAAGCGGCAGGGCTTGCCGGAGGTGTCCGCTTTGGCCCGGACGGGAATGAAGTTATCCCCGCTTCCCCGGATGTGGCGGACATGACGGAGGATGACGTAATGCTGATGACAGTATCAGAAGGGATCGCAGGAGGAGTCCGGTATGGCTGAACCGGTAGGCGATCTGGTCGTTGATTTAAGTCTGGATGCGGCCAGATTTGACGAGCAGATGGCCAGAGTCAGGCGTCATTTTTCCGGTACGGAAAGTGATGCGAAAAAAACAGCGGCAGTCGTTGAACAGTCGCTGAGCCGACAGGCACTGGCTGCACAGAAAGCGGGGATTTCCGTCGGGCAGTATAAAGCTGCCATGCGTATGCTGCCTGCGCAGTTCACCGACGTGGCCACGCAGCTTGCAGGCGGGCAAAGTCCGTGGCTGATCCTGCTGCAACAGGGTGGTCAGGTGAAGGACTCCTTCGGCGGGATGATCCCCATGTTCAGGGGGCTTGCCGGTGCGATCACCCTGCCGATGGTCGGGGCCACCTCGCTGGCGGTGGCGACCGGTGCGCTGGCGTATGCCTGGTATCAGGGCAACTCAACCCTGTCCGATTTCAACAAAACGCTGGTCCTTTCCGGCAATCAGTCGGGTCTGACGGCAGATCGTATGCTGGTCCTGTCCAGAGCCGGGCAGGCGGCAGGGCTGACGTTTAACCAGACCAGCGAGTCACTCAGCGCACTGGTTAAGGCGGGAGTAAGCGGTGAGGCTCAGATTGCATCCATCAGCCAGAGTGTGGCGCGTTTCTCCTCTGCATCCGGCGTGGAGGTGGACAAGGTCGCTGAAGCCTTCGGGAAGCTGACCACAGACCCGACGTCAGGGCTGACAGCGATGGCACGCCAGTTCCATAACGTGACGGCGGAGCAGATTGCGTATGTTGCTCAGTTGCAGCATTCCGGCGATGAAGCCGGGGCATTGCAGGCTGCGAACGAGGCCGCGACGAAAGGGTTTGATGACCAGACCCGCCGCCTGAAAGAGAACATGGGTACGCTGGAGACCTGGGCAGACAGGACAGCGCGGGCATTCAAATCCATGTGGGATGCGGTGCTGGATACTGGTCGTCCTGATACCGCGCAGGAGATGCTGATTAAGGCAGAGGCTGCGTTTAAGAAAGCGGACGACATCTGGAGTCTGCGCAAGGATGATTATTTCGTTAACGATGAAGCGCAGGCGCGTTACTGGGATGATCGTGAAAAGGCCCGTCTTGCGCTTGAAGCCGCGAGAAAGAAGGCTGAACAGCAGAGTCAACAGGACAAAAATGCGCAGCAGCAGAGCGATACTGAAGCGTCACGGCTGAAATATACCGAAGAGGCGCAGAAAGCTTACGAACGGCTGCAGACGCCGCTGGAGAAATATACCGCCCGTCAGGAAGAACTGAACAAGGCACTGAAGGACGGGAAAATTCTGCAGGCAGATTACAACACGCTGATGGCGGCGGCGAAAAAGGACTATGAAGCGACGCTGAAAAAGCCGAAACAGTCCGGCGTGAAGGTGTCTGCGGGCGATCGTCAGGAAGACAGTGCTCATGCTGCCCTGCTGACGCTTCAGGCTGAACTCCGGACGCTGGAGAAGCATGCCGGAGCAAATGAGAAAATCAGCCAGCAGCGCCGGGATTTGTGGAAGGCTGAAAGTCAGTTCGCGGTACTGGAGGAGGCGGCACAACGTCGCCAGCTGTCTGCACAGGAGAAATCCCTGCTGGCGCATAAAGATGAGACGCTGGAGTACAAACGCCAGCTGGCTGCACTTGGCGACAAGGTTACGTATCAGGAGCGCCTGAACGCGCTGGCGCAGCAGGCGGATAAATTCGCACAGCAGCAACGGGCAAAACGGGCCGCCATTGATGCGAAAAACCGGGGGCTGACTGACCGGCAGGCAGCGCGGGAAGCCACAGAACAGCGCCTGAAGGAACAGTATGGCGATAATTCTCTGGCGCTGAATAACGTCATGTCAGAGCAGAAAAAGACCTGGGCGGCTGAAGACCAGCTTCGCGGGAGCTGGATGGCAGGCCTGAAGTCCGGCTGGAGTGAGTGGGAAGAGAGCGCCACGGACAGTATGTCGCAGGTTAAAAGTGCAGCCACGCAGACCTTTGATGGTATTGCGCAGAATATGGCGGCGATGCTGACCGGCAGTGAGCAGAACTGGCGCAGCTTCACCCGTTCCGTGCTGTCCATGATGACAGAAATTCTGCTTAAGCAGGCAATGGTGGGGATTGTCGGGAGTATCGGCAGCGCCATTGGCGGGGCTGTTGGTGGCGGCGCATCCGCGTCAGGCGGTACAGCCATTCAGGCCGCTGCGGCGAAATTCCATTTTGCAACCGGAGGATTTACGGGAACCGGCGGCAAATATGAGCCAGCGGGGATTGTTCACCGTGGTGAATTTGTCTTCACGAAGGAGGCAACCAGCCGGATTGGCGTGGGGAATCTCTACCGGCTGATGCGCGGCTATGCCACCGGTGGTTATGTCGGTACACCGGGCAGTCTGGCTGACAGCCGGTCGCAGGCGTCCGGGACGTTTGAGCAGAATAACCATGTGGTGATTAACAACGACGGCACGAACGGGCAGATAGGTCCGGCTGCTCTGAAGGCGGTGTATGACATGGCCCGCAAGGGTGCCCGTGATGAAATTCAGACACAGATGCGTGATGGTGGCCTGTTCTCCGGAGGTGGACGATGAAAACCTTCCGCTGGAAAGTGAAACCCGGTATGGATGTGGCTTCGGCCCCTTCTGTAAGAAAGGTGCGCTTTGGTGATGGCTATTCCCAGCGAGCGCCTGCCGGGCTGAATGCCAACCTGAAAACGTACAGCGTGACGCTTTCTGTCCCCCGTGAGGAGGCCACGGTACTGGAGTCGTTTCTGGCAGAGCACGGAGGCTGGAAAGCCTTTCTGTGGACACCGCCTTATGACTGGCGGCAGATAAAGGTGACCTGCGCAAAATGGACGTCGCGGGTCAGTATGCTGCGTGTTGAGTTCAGCGCAGAGTTTGAACAGGTGGTGAACTGATGCAGGATATCCGGCAGGAAACACTGAATGAATGCACCCGTGCGGAGCAGTCGGCCAGCGTGGTGCTCTGGGAAATCGACCTGACAGAGGTCGGTGGAGAACGTTATTTTTTCTGTAATGAGCAGAACGAAAAAGGTGAGCCGGTCACCTGGCAGGGGCGACAGTATCAGCCGTATCCCATTCAGGGGAGCGGTTTTGAACTGAATGGCAAAGGCACCAGTACGCGGCCCACGCTGGCAGTCTCTAACCTGTACGGCATGGTCACCGGTATGGTGGAAGATATGCAGAGTCTGGTCGGCGGAACGGTGGTCCGGCGTAAGGTTTACGCCCGTTTTCTGGATGCGGTGAACTTCGTCAACGGAAACAGTGGCGCCGATCCGGAGCAGGAGGTGATCAGCCGCTGGCGCATTGAGCAGTGCAGCGAACTGAGCGCGGTGAGTGCCTCCTTTGTACTGTCCACGCCGACGGAAACAGATGGCGCTGTTTTTCCGGGACGTATCATGCTGGCCAACACCTGCACCTGGACCTATCGCGGCGATGAGTGCGGTTATCACGGTCCGGCGGTCGCGGATGAATATGACCAGCCAACGTCCGATATCACGAAGGATAAATGCAGCAAATGCCTGAGTGGCTGTAAGTTTCGCAATAACGTCGGCAACTTTGGCGGCTTCCTTTCCATTAACAAACTTTCGCAGTAAATCCCATGACACAGACAGAATCAGCGATTCTGGCGCACGCCCGACGATGTGCGCCAGCGGAGTCGTGCGGCTTCGTGGTGAGAGCGCCGGAGGGGGAAAGATATTTTCCCGGCGTGAATATTTCCGGTGAGCCGGAGGATTATTTCCGGATGGCTCCGGAGGACTGGCTGCAGGCAGAAATGCAGGGTGAGATTGTGGCGCTGGTCCACAGCCACCCCGGTGGTCTGCCCTGGCTGAGTGAGGCTGACCGGCGGCTGCAGGTGCAGAGTGATTTGCCGTGGTGGCTGGTCTGCCTGGGCGTGATTCACAAGTTCCGCTGTGTGCCGTATCTCACCGGGCGGCGCTTTGAGCACGGAGTGACGGACTGTTACACGCTGTTCCGGGACGCTTACCATCTGGCGGGAATTGAGATGCCGGATTTTCACCGCGAGGATGACTGGTGGCGTCACGGTCAGAATCTCTATCTTGACAATATGGAGGCAACGGGTTTTTACCGTGTCGCACTGACAGAGGCGCAGCCGGGCGATGTGCTGCTGTGCAGCTTTGGTTCATCGGTGCCGAATCATGCTGCCATTTACTGCGGCGACGGCGAGCTGCTGCACCATATTCCTGAACAACTGAGCAAACGAGAGAGGTATACCGACAAATGGCAGCGACGCACACACTCCCTCTGGCGTCACCGGGCATGGCACGCATCTGCCTTTACGGGGATTTGCAACGATTTGGCCGCCGCATCGACCTTCGTGTGAAAACGGGGGCTGAAGCCATCCGGGCGCTGGCCACACAGCTCCCGGCGTTTCGTCAGAAACTGAGCGACGGCTGGTATCAGGTACGGATTGCCGGGCAGGATGTCAGCACGTCCGGATTAACGGCGCAGTTACATGAGACTCTGCCTGATGGCGCTGTGATTCATATTGTTCCCAGAGTCGCCGGGGCCAAGTCTGGTGGTGTATTCCAGATTGTCCTGGGAGCAGCCGCCATTGCCGGATCATTCTTTACCGCCGGAGCCACCCTTGCAGCATGGGGGGCAGCCATTGGGGCCGGAGGTATGACCGGCATCCTGTTTTCTCTCGGTGCCAGTATGGTGCTCGGTGGTGTGGCGCAGATGCTGGCACCGAAAGCCAGAACTCCCCGTACACAGACAACGGATAACGGCAAACAGAACACCTATTTCTCCTCACTGGATAACATGGTTGCCCAGGGCAATGTTCTGCCTGTTCTGTACGGTGAAATGCGCGTGGGGTCACGCGTGGTTTCTCAGGAGATCAGCACGGCAGACGAAGGGGATGGTGGTCAGGTTGTGGTGATTGGTCGCTGATGAAAAACGTTTATGTGAAACCGCCTCCGGGCGGTTTTGTCGTTTATGGAGCGTGAGGAATGGGTAAAGGCAGCAGTAAGGGGCATACTCCGCGCGAAGCGAAGGACAACCTGAAGTCCACGCAGTTGCTGAGTGTGATCGATGCCATCAGCGAAGGGCCGATTGAAGGTCCGGTGGATGGATTAAAAAGTGTGCTGCTGAACAGTACGCCAGTGCTGGACAGTGAGGGGAATACCAACATCTCCGGCGTCACGGTGGTGTTCCGGGCCGGTGAGCAGGAGCAGACACCGCCGGAGGGATTTGAATCCTCCGGCTCCGAGACGGTGCTGGGTACGGAAGTGAAATACGACACGCCGATCACCCGGACCATCACGTCTGCAAACATCGACCGTCTGCGCTTTACCTTCGGTGTGCAGGCACTGGTGGAAACCACCTCAAAGGGGGACCGGAATCCATCGGAAGTCCGCCTGCTGGTTCAGATACAACGTAACGGTGGCTGGGTGACGGAAAAAGACATCACCATTAAGGGCAAAACCACCTCGCAGTATCTGGCTTCGGTGGTGGTGGGTAACCTGCCGCCGCGCCCGTTTAATATCCGGATGCGCAGGATGACGCCGGACAGTACCACAGACCAGCTGCAGAACAAAACGCTCTGGTCGTCATACACCGAAATCATCGATGTGAAACAGTGCTACCCGAACACGGCACTGGTCGGCGTGCAGGTGGACTCGGAGCAGTTCGGCAGCCAGCAGGTGAGCCGTAATTATCATCTTCGCGGACGCATTCTGCAGGTGCCGTCGAACTATAACCCGCAGACGCGGCAATACAGCGGTATCTGGGACGGAACGTTTAAGCCAGCATACAGCAACAACATGGCCTGGTGTCTGTGGGATATGCTGACCCATCCGCGCTACGGCATGGGGAAACGTCTTGGTGCGGCGGATGTGGACAAATGGGCGCTGTATGTCATCGGCCAGCATTGCGAGCAGTCGGTGCCGGACGGTTTTGGCGGCACGGAGCCGCGCATCACCTGTAATGCGTACCTGACCACACAGCGTAAGGCGTGGGATGTTCTCAGTGATTTCTGCTCGGCGATGCGCTGTATGCCGGTATGGAACGGGCAGACGCTGACGTTCGTGCAGGACCGACCGTCGGATAAGGTGTGGACCTATAACCGCAGTAATGTGGTGATGCCGGATGATGGCGCGCCGTTCCGCTACAGCTTCAGCGCCCTGAAGGACCGCCATAATGCCGTTGAGGTGAACTGGATTGACCCGAACAACGGCTGGGAGACGGCGACAGAGCTTGTTGAAGATACGCAGGCCATTGCCCGTTACGGTCGTAATGTTACGAAGATGGATGCCTTTGGCTGTACCAGCCGGGGGCAGGCACACCGCGCCGGGCTGTGGCTGATTAAAACAGAACTGCTGGAAATGCAGACCGTGGATTTCAGCGTCGGCGCAGAAGGGCTTCGCCATGTACCGGGCGATGTTATTGAAATCTGCGATGATGACTATGCCGGTATCAGCACCGGTGGTCGTGTGCTGGCGGTGAACAGCCAGACCCGGACGCTGACGCTCGACCGTGAAATCACGCTGCCATCCTCCGGTACCGCGCTGATAAGCCTGGTTGACGGAAGTGGCAATCCGGTCAGCGTGGAGGTTCAGTCCGTCACCGACGGCGTGAAGGTAAAAGTGAGCCGTGTTCCTGACGGTGTTGCTGAATACAGCGTATGGGGGCTGAAGCTGCCGACGCTGCGCCAGCGACTGTTCCGCTGCGTGAGTATCCGTGAGAACGACGACGGCACGTATGCCATCACCGCCGTGCAGCATGTGCCGGAAAAAGAGGCCATCGTGGATAACGGGGCGCACTTTGACGGCGAACAGAGTGGCACGGTGAATGGTGTCACGCCGCCAGCGGTGCAGCACCTGACCGCAGAAGTCACTGCAGACAGCGGGGAATATCAGGTGCTGGCGCGATGGGACACACCGAAGGTGGTGAAGGGCGTGAGCTTCCTGCTCCGTCTGACCGTAACAGCGGACGACGGCAGTGAGCGGCTGGTCAGCACGGCCCGGACGACGGAAACCACATACCGCTTCACGCAACTGGCGCTGGGACGGTACACGCTGACAGTCCGGGCGGTAAATGCGTGGGGACAGCAGGGCGATCCGGCGTCGGTATCGTTCCGGATTGCCGCACCGGCAGCGCCGTCGCGGATTGAGCTGACGCCGGGCTATTTTCAGATAACCGCCACGCCGCATCTTGCGGTTTATGACCCGACGGTACAGTTTGAGTTCTGGTTCTCGGAAAAACGGATTGCGGATATCAGGCAGGTTGAAACCAGCGCGCGTTATCTTGGTACGGCACTGTACTGGATAGCCGCCAGTATCAATATCAAACCGGGCCATGATTATTATTTTTACGTTCGCAGTGTGAACACCGTTGGCAAATCGGCATTCGTGGAGGCTGTCGGTCAGCCGAGTGATGATGCATCAGGCTATCTGGATTTTTTCAAAGGCGAGATAGGGAAAACCCATCTGGCTCAGGAGCTGTGGACGCAGATTGATAACGGTCAGCTTGCGCCTGACCTGACTGAAATCAGGACGTCCATAACGGATGTCAGCAATGAAATAACACAGACCGTCAATAAGAAACTGGAAGACCAGAGTGCAGCGATCCAGCAGATACAGAAGGTTCAGGTTGATACAAATAATAACCTGAACAGCATGTGGGCAGTGAAGCTGCAGCAGATGCAGGACGGACGCCTTTATATTGCGGGTATCGGTGCCGGTATTGAGAACACCCCTGACGGCATGCAGAGTCAGGTGCTGCTGGCAGCAGACAGGATTGCGATGATTAATCCTGCGAATGGCAACACAAAGCCGATGTTTGTTGGTCAGGGCGATCAGATATTCATGAATGAAGTGTTCCTGAAACGCCTGACGGCCCCCACCATTACCAGCGGCGGTAATCCTCCGGCATTTTCCCTGACATCAGACGGGAGACTGACGGCGAAAAATGCGGATATCAGTGGCAGTGTGAATGCGAACTCAGGAACGCTCAACAATGTCACGATTAACCAGAACTGTACGATTAAGGGCATGCTGGAGGCGACCCAGGTCAGAGGAGATTTCGTTAAAGCTGTATCAAAAGCCTTCCCGAAAAAAGTCGGTACGTGGGGTAACACGGAAACACCAAACGGTACGGTTACAGTCACCATCAGCGATGATCATAACTTTGACCGCCAGATTATTATTCCGCCCATTATTTTTAACGGTATAGCGTATGACGATCCGGGGAGCGGAAATAACCCGGGAGGCACGCGATACACGGGTTATGGTTTTGAAGTTCGCAAAAACGGCGTATTAATCGCATCCAGAGAAACTAAAGGGGCCATTCCCGGTAGTTACAGTGCAGTTATTGATATGCCTAGTGGTGGTGGTAGCGTCACTCTGGAGTTTAAGATTTTCCAGAAAGGCAATCAGGGGGCAGGCAATATCACCGACTGTACGGTGATTGTGACCAAAAAAGCGGCTTCCGGCATCAGTATTCGTTGAAATATTTATAACCCCAATAAATGGCGTCAGGAATGACGCCTTTTTTATTGCAGAAAAGCGAGAGGTAATTATGCGTAAAGTTTGTGCCGCCATTTTGTCCGCAGCCATTTGTCTGGCCGTATCCGGTGCGCCTGCATGGGCGTCTGAACATCAGTCCACGCTGAGCGCGGGGTATCTTCATGCCCGGACCAACGTTCCCGGCAGTGATGATCTGAACGGGATTAACGTGAAATACCGTTATGAGTTTACGGATACGCTGGGGCTGGTGACGTCATTCAGCTATGCAGGAGACAAGAATCGCCAGCTGACCCATTACAGCGATACTCGCTGGCATGAAGATTCCGTTCGTAACCGCTGGTTCAGCGTAATGGCGGGGCCGTCTGTGCGCGTGAATGAATGGTTCAGCGCGTATGCGATGGCGGGTGTGGCTTACAGCCGTGTGTCGACTTTCTCCGGGGATTATCTCCGCGTAACTGACAACAAGGGGAAAACGCACGACGTGCTGACCGGAAGTGATGACGGTCGCCACAGCAACACGTCTCTGGCGTGGGGAGCTGGCGTGCAGTTTAACCCGACCGAATCCGTGGCCATTGATATTGCTTATGAAGGCTCCGGCAGTGGCGACTGGCGCACTGACGGTTTCATCGTGGGTGTCGGTTATAAGTTCTGATTAGCCAGGTAACACAGTGTTATGACAGCCCGCCGGTTCAGGCGGGCTTTTTTGTGGGGTGAATATGGCAGTAAAGATTTCAGGTGTACTGAAAGACGGCACAGGAAAACCGGTACAGAACTGCACAATCCAGCTGAAAGCAAAACGTAACAGCACCACGGTGGTGGTGAACACGCTGGCCTCAGAAAATCCGGATGAAGCCGGGCGTTACAGCATGGACGTTGAGTACGGTCAGTACAGCGTTATTCTGTTGGTGGAAGGATTCCCGCCGTCACATGCCGGGACCATCACCGTGTATGAAGATTCCCGACCCGGTACGCTGAATGATTTTCTCGGTGCCATGACGGAGGATGATGCCCGTCCGGAGGCTCTGCGCCGTTTTGAACTGATGGTGGAAGAGGTGACGCGTAACGCGTCCGCGGTGGCACAGAACACGGCAGCCGCGAAGAAGTCAGCCAGTGATGCCGGCACATCTGCCCGTGAGGCGGCAACCCATGCGACTGATGCTGCAGGCTCAGCGCGTGCAGCCAGCACGTCAGCCGGACAGGCCGCGACTTCGGCTCAGGAGGCGTCTTCCAGCGCAGGAACGGCATCAACAAAGGCCACTGAAGCATCAAAAAGTGCTGCCGCTGCAGAGTCCTCAAAAAGCGCGGCGGCCACCAGTGCCGGTGCGGCGAAAACGTCAGAAACGAATGCTGCAGCGTCACAAAAATCAGCAGCCACTTCTGCATCCACTGCGACGACGAAAGCGTCAGAAGCCGCCACTTCAGCCAGAGATGCGGCGGCCTCCAAAGAGGCGGCAAAATCATCAGAAACGAACGCCTCCACAAGCGCCAGCAGTGCAGCCTCCTCGGCAACGGCGGCAGGAAATTCCGTGAAGGCGGCAAAAACGTCCGAGACGAATGCCAGGTCTTCTGAAACGGCAGCGGAACAGAGCGCCTCAGCTGCGGCAGACTCTGAGACAGCAGCTGCATCATCGGCCCGTGAGGCGTCCATTAAGGCAGAGGAGGCAGCAGTCAGTGCCACCGCCGCCGGAAAATCGGCAGAAAGCGCCGCATCATCCGCTTCAACAGCCACAACGAAGGCTGGCGAAGCCACTGAACAGGCCAGCGCAGCAGCGAGGTCTGCTTCCGCAGCGAAGACATCCGAAACGAACGCGAAAGCGTCGGAAACCAGCGCAGAATCCTCAAAAACGGCTGCCGCATCGTCCGCCAGTTCGGCGGCGTCATCGGCATCATCTGCGTCTGCTTCAAAAGATGAGGCGACCAGACAGGCGTCAGCAGCGAGGGGCAGCGCCACGACGGCATCCACGAAGGCGACAGAGGCTGCTGGCAGTGCGGCAGCGGCAGCACAGAGCAAAAGTACGGCGGAATCCGCGGCAACGCGCGCCGAGACAGCAGCAAAACGGGCAGAGGATATTGCATCCGCCGTGGCGCTTGAGGATGCGAGCACGACGAAAAAGGGGATAGTACAGCTCAGCAGTGCAACCAACAGCACATCTGAAACGCTTGCTGCGACACCGAAAGCAGTGAAAGCAGCTAATGACAATGCGAATGGTCGGGTACCTTCTGCCCGTAAGGTGAATGGTAAGGCGCTTTCAGCGGATATAACACTGACGCCGAAAGATATTGGTACGCTTAACTCAACAACAATGTCATTCAGCGGTGGTGCTGGTTGGTTCAAATTAGCAACGGTAACCATGCCACAGGCGAGTTCTGTTGTTTCAATTACGTTGATTGGTGGCGCTGGATTTAACGTGGGGTCACCTCAACAGGCAGGTATATCTGAACTTGTTTTACGTGCAGGTAATGGTAATCCGAAGGGGATTACTGGTGCTTTATGGCAGCGCACATCGACAGGGTTTACAAATTTTGCCTGGGTCAATACATCTGGTGATACTTACGATATTTACGTTGCAATCGGAAATTATGCGACTGGTGTAAATATTCAATGGGATTATACCAGTAATGCCAGCGTGACGATTCATACGTCACCAGCATATTCTGCTAATAAGCCGGAAGGGTTAACGGACGGTACAGTTTATTCACTCTATACGCCATCAGAGCAGTTTTATCCGCCTGGCGCACCAATCCCGTGGCCATCAGATACCGTTCCGTCTGGCTATGCCCTGATGCAGGGGCAGACTTTTGACAAATCTGCATACCCGAAACTTGCAGCCGCTTATCCGTCAGGCGTGATCCCTGATATGCGTGGCTGGACGATTAAGGGCAAACCTGCCAGTGGTCGGGCCGTATTGTCTCAGGAACAGGACGGCATTAAATCGCATACCCACAGCGCCAGCGCATCCAGTACGGATTTGGGGACGAAAACCACATCGTCGTTTGATTACGGCACTAAATCCACGAATAACACTGGTGCGCATACCCATAGTTTAAGTGGCAGCACGAATGCAGCTGGTAATCACAGCCATAGAGATGGCCGTCGATTTAACCCCAGTGTTTTTAAAGATACTTATCAATATGGTTATACAAGCTCAGGTCAAAATACCTGGGGTGTACAAGGCTCAGTAGGTATGTCTACGGGGTGGTTAGCGAATACCAGTACAGATGGTAATCATAGCCATTCACTGTCCGGCACAGCAGCATCTGCAGGTGCACACGCGCATACTGTCGGTATTGGTGCTCATACGCACTCCGTTGCGATTGGTTCACATGGACACACCATCACCGTTAACGCTGCTGGTAACGCGGAAAACACCGTCAAAAACATCGCATTTAACTATATTGTGAGGCTTGCATAATGGCATTCAGAATGAGTGAACAACCACGGACCATAAAAATTTATAATCTGCTGGCCGGAACTAATGAATTTATTGGTGAAGGTGACGCATATATTCCGCCTCATACAGGTCTGCCAGCAAACAGTACCGATATTGCACCACCAGATATTCCTGCTGGCTTTGTGGCTGTTTTCAACAGTGATAAGGCATCGTGGCATCTCGTTGAAGACCATCGGGGTAAAACGGTTTATGACGTAGCGTCAGGGGACGCGTTATTTATTTCTGAACTCGGTCCGTTACCGGAAAATGTTACCTGGTTATCGCCGGAAGGGGAGTTTCAGAAGTGGAACGGCACAGCCTGGGTGAAAGATGCAGAAGCAGAAAAACTGTTCCGGATCCGAGAGGCGGAAGAAACAAAAAACAGCCTGATGCAGGTAGCCAGTGAGCATATTGCGCCACTTCAGGATGCTGTAGATCTGGAAATCGCAACGGAGGAAGAAACCTCATTGCTGGAAGCCTGGAAAAAGTATCGGGTGTTGCTGAACCGTGTTGATACGTCAACTGCACAGGATATTGAATGGCCAGCACTGCCGTAGGGTAAAACATATAAATTCTATAATTAGATGTATCTTTCCATTTACGGCAAGGAAGGGGGCTTGGAAGACGTAAAGCATCTCACACCGAGATTATTTTTTATATGTCAGGTGTCTGAAGTTTTGCTTTGGCTCTTAAAATGGTTTGCCGTGAGGTTTTGAATTCCCGGGCAATGGCACTTATACTTACACCTGACTTAATTCGTTCGAATACCACCTGTTTCTGTTCTTCATTTAACACAGGTGGTCGACCAAAACGTTTCCCTGCGCCGCGGGCTCTTACTATCCCGGAATGAGTGCGTTCAAGTAAAAGGTCTCGTTCAAATTCAGCGACTGCTGAAATTACGTGCATCATCATTTTTCCTGTTGGACTGGTCAGGTCAATGCCCCCCAATGCTAAGCAATGCACTCTGATACCTGTTTCGGTCAGTTGTTCCACTGTTTTCCTGATATCCATTGCATTACAACCAAGGCGATCCAGTTTTGTCACAATCAATTGATCACCACATTTCAGGCGAGCAAGCAACCGGTTAAAACCAGGACGCTCACTGGTTGCTGCTGAGCCGCTAATGTGTTCTTCGATTATTTGCTGAGGTTTGATTTTAAAACCTGCACTTTCGATTTCCCGGCGTTGATTTTCGATGGTCTGATCCAGCGTTGATATCCGACAGTAAGCAAAAATTCGAGACATAGTGAGACTCTATACGAAATTGGTGTTCATATCATAATGCATCTCAGAAAATAATTTTGATTATTTTTGTGCATATTTGTATGTACACGTTCGAAAATAAACGAATGCGTATGCAACCCCGTAATTTTGGTGAGACCCAAAATCGATTTTGTGAAAAATGGCTTTAACTCGGTTTGTTTTTCGAGTTCCGGGCGGACTCAAGGAAGAAGAATAGTGTTGCGTGTTATTTTAACCAGATTTCAAGTTGTTTGATCGTGGAAAAGTGGAGCAAAATGTTGTTAAAGTGGAAAAATGATAAAAAAGTAAGTTTATTATATTACATTTTACCATTTAAATTTTGGTTGTCTTTAAGAACTGATATCGCTGTTTGTAATAATTCTTTGTTATCCAGCCATGATTTTTTCTTTATGTTTCCTTCAATGTAATCAAGCAATGTTCTGGTATTGATAGGTCTTCCCTGTTTTGCTACTTCCACTACAGCATCCCCTAGGATAATTCTTACTTCAGGAAGCTGCGCAGGGAACCACTTTAGGGTGTCTTTTGATTTCATGAAGATATTCCTTAAAATATTATTGATTTTCATTGCGATATTGTATGTCTGATTCAGGATATGTTGACTTATACATCGGTTTTGTCTGGGTTATTGGATATGCCAATCCCTAATTTTATTAGGGCATGACTAAAAATGCTGAATATGATAAGGAGAGAAGTGATTATCAGTATGCTGTTCATATAGCCTCGAATTAGTAATGTGTTATATATGATATAGTTGACAATTTTTATCCTGGGTGTTCTTAAAGTTCGTAGATAAACATTGTCGTTTCAGGTATACAGGAATGCTAACAGGTGGCGGCAAAAATCAGGCGGTTTATGGCGCAAGCTGAAGTGGCAACTGCAAACTATCTTATGCAGAGACTCTACACGGATTGGGTTTAAAAGTATACATAGATAACAGTTTTTATCTGAAGAAGAAAAATATCAAGGTGATATAGCCTATATGCCTATGATGCGGAGGAATGAATGTGATGGGAGTGATGTATCTGAATAGTTGAAAAACCGCAGACACGCCTTATGCAAGAACGTGCTGCGGTTGGATGCTATTTTTTCCCTGAAGCGGAAAACATTACTACAGTACCTTGAACCTTGGTTTTAACATTCTCGAAATGCTCTGAGAGTATATGTGTTAAGCCTTCTTCGGAATCTTTTGTGTTTGAAAAGATGCCTTTCTGATTGTAAATGCGCATCAGTTTTTGACCGAAGCTATTGTGCACAACTCCATCGCCAAGAATTGTGGCTCCGTATAGAGTTCCATCGTCAGTTAAGGCCTGCGCCGCATTGCGTATTACACAGCTTTTTGTAGATATATTTCCAGGCAGGCAGTGAAGAAGGTAAAACATGGAAATGGAATCAAATTGACCATGTAACGCCGCGGGATAAGGTTCAAAAACATCATGGTTAATTTTATGTTTAATTTTTGATTCCCCAGCCCTTGTAGATGCCGCGTTCAGGCTAGCTTCGTTCAAATCCATTAAAGATATCAGACTACTCTCAGGTACGTGAGTAAGGTAAAACCCAGTTCCAACACCAATATCCAGATGGTTGTTACCTAAATGTTCCAGAAAGTGTGGAAGAAGGTGTTCCTTTGTAGGACATCCCCATGCAAGCCGATTTGATACTCCCAAAACCCACCAGTCATAAAGCTTTAGGGTAAGTGGTGTGTAAATTTTAGCCCCATCATCTGTGTTTTTTTCATTAATTTCACCATGTTATAGTTTTATTTGTGAATTAAATCAATTATGGCGATGAATTACAAGGGGTTAAATGCTGCCGCAGCATAGCGATATTGAAATAGCCTGGTATGCTTCGATACAGCAGGAGCCGAATGGCTGGAAGACCGTCACCACACAGTTCTACATCTAGGAATTCAGTGAGTATATTGCGCCACTGCAGGATGCTGTAGATCTGGAAATCGCAACGGAGGAAGAAAGATCGTTGCTGGAGGCATGGAATAAATATCGGGTATTGTTGAATCGAGTTGATACATCAGTAGCTCTGGGTATGAAGCTGTTTGTAACTCATGTTACAGTAACAGTCATTACTATCTCGAAGGTGCAAAATGTATATTGATTTGATATTTTATAAATTTACTTCGAATCTGGCACGTCAACTTTTGATTAAAGTAATATCAGTTTTCGGCGAAAAAAGGACCGTGTACATGAGACGATTTCATACAATAATAACAAAAATATGAATATGCTCCCAATGCAATATATGTTTTGCATTGGGAGCAAATAGCGGAATATTTTGAAATTATTGTATTTCTGCTTCAGAATTTCCTGGGCAGTATATATTTTCTATTTTTTGTGGAGTGATCAGGTAATGTACAACTGCTTTATCTACACATAAATTAACTCCGGTGAGAGCTAATGTATGCCCATCACCATTTATTGTTAGTAACGGGCTGGAAAATTTCTCTGCCATCTTACGGGCATTAATCCAGGGCGTTGTTGGGTCGTATTTGTGTGCTACAAACAGTAAACCAGAGGGCAGAACAGTATTTTTCAGGCGAGTTTTGTTCAGGTCGCTATGTATTGGCCATAATTCACAAAAATCAGGTGAATCGGAACGTCCATTGTCAAAGTTAATAGCCGGGAAGGCATTCGCAAGAGCGTCTTTTCGGGATTTTCGCTCTTCTGGTGTTAATTGCTCATCCCCCTGATCTACACAGAGGATTACCCCCGAAGCATCGCTTGACTCTTCTGAGGCTATCGGAGCACTGAGCGCAGTTTCAATTTCATTACTGACAATCCCCTGAGAGAACTGGCGTATGGCAGTTGCAAGGGTTGGCCATGATGAACGCCATAGCAGAAGGTCTGTTGTTAATGATATGAGTTCATCTGAAGATATATTTTCTCCCTTACTGTCTAATAAAGGTTTGTGATGTAATTTTGATAATAGCTCATGGAACTGAGTTATTGCCTTATCTCTGTCTGAAGAAAGCGGGCAACTTTTTGTACGCGCACACCAGGATGCAAAGCGATCAAACGTTTCCTGATAACTCTGTGCCTGTTTGAGTTGCCATGTGAAGTTGTCCTCCAGGTCATCGATATCGACGACTCCATCAAGAACGATAGATCTTACGTTGTAGGGAAAACGTTCTGCATATAAGGCTGCAATTTGAGTTCCATACGAATACGCCACGGCTGTCAGTTGTTTATCCCCCAAGGCTTGCCTAATACGATCAATATCGTATACAGCCTCGTTAGAGCCGATATGGCGAATGACTTCGGCTCCGGTATTATGGATACAGGCATTAATTTTATTTAATACTTGTTGCTTTTCGGTTATGTTTTCCTGAGTCTCTGTATCTGATTGCCGGCAGTTTATTGTCGGAGTGGACTGTCCGACGCCTCGAGGATCAAATCCAATAATATCCCATGACTCACGAAGATTTGTGACTGGCCAGTCAAAGTTAATATAAGGATTTATGCCTGGTAACCCGGGACCACCACTTATTATCAGGATACTTCCTTTATGCTTGCTTTTTGCCGGCAATTTTGTCAACGCTAGTTTGACTTGTGATTTTTTTTCATAAGAAGCATCTCCGCCTGTGTCTGTATATTTTAATGGAACAGACAAATAACCACATAGTAAGTCAGGAGACGGTTTTTCCTCACCAAACCAGTGGTTGAATTGACTGGCCATACAGGATTGCCACTGTATCTGCTGGGCAGATACGGTTACTGGTAGAAGTAACGTTAAAACAACTTTGAAATGAGTGATTATTTTTCGCATTGTGTCTCTGAATATCGGAATAAAGATAAGATTTGAATATATTGAGGTCTTGTGTTGCGGTAAGAGATTACACGTTATGACATAGGTTAAATGCTTACAAAATTAGTGGATATTGCCTACTTGTAACTGTAAACAAATTCCCCGGGGTTATACAATACCACCGGGGAGAAAATCTGGTTAACTTCGTTAAAAGGTGTACTTAAGACCAGCAGTAGTGATGAAGTTATAGTTTTCTATGCCTGCACCATTTTTGCTGTAGTCTGAAGTGTTATCATTGTGATCATAAAGTGAAGTATTACCTTTTTTATTCGTAACCCGATTCCATGCGCCTTCAACATAAACTTTTGCGTTAGGTGTTACGTAATAACCTGCATTGACTGCAACAGAATAGTAATTTTGGTCTTTGACTTTACTGCGATAAGTGATTCTTTTTCCTGGGTCATAGTGCTCATCGTTATCAGATGCTTCCACCCAGCCGCTGTATTTAAATGTGCCACCTAGCTCAAAATCTTCATAACGATAACTTCCAGTCAAGCCAATGTAGGGCATTTTAAAACGTTGTTTGTAGCCGATTGCTCTTTCTCCATTCGGGAAGGAGCCGATATCATCTCTGAATCCCTCCTCAGAACTGTAGATATAGGAACCACCTCTGGCTGTAAAGCTATAACGGCTTTCCTGATATCCGGCCATGAGTCCCAGGCGGTAATTGGGTTCGTTGAGGAGCCAGCCTTTGATATTCAGATCAAATTCGTTGGCATAATTGAGTTGTGTATCAGGGTGCCTACTTTCATCTGTCCAGGTTCCGGGGTTACTGGAATCCATCCAGTCCTGATCGACCATATTGCCACCTCGGCTGCCGAGAGTAGTCCAGCCCGCAGCCCCAATAGATATCTGGGGCATCAAATCCCAATTAATTGCACCTTTAATAATTGCAGCGTTATTGAATTTCCAGTCGAGTTGACTGACTTTTCGGCCTCCTTCTTCAGCTAGATAAACGCGCTCTTTTGTTTTTCCGCTCAGAGTTCCAAGACTAATGTCCGCATTTATGTTGTCAGGAGTAAACGATATAGTCTCGGTAGAAGCAAAAGAGCTGATCGCAATAGGGGTTGTCAGAACTATTCCCAGAAGTTTCGCCCGCATAAAAGTTCTCCATTCAATCGTTTTAATGATTGAATATGTATTTTTTATATCTAACTTAATGAGTCAATCACATATTGCTCCACTGTTTATATTTTGTTTAGTATTGAATGATTATCACAATGCGCTATCTGTTTTTGGTTTAATTATCTGTTATTGTTTTATGTTGCGGTTTTACTGTGTGGTTTTTTATGCTTTTGTGGTGTTTTTATCTATTTAAGCGCCATGCCTTTAAAGGCATATAAGCGAAAATAGCATGAGGTTTATCCTCAATTGCTATGTTTTTTAGTACAAAAAAGAGGGACAAAACTGAGACACATAAGGCCTCACAATGGCTTGCAAGGCTTTACATGTTTTGAGGTAGTGGGACGTGTGAGCGCAGAGATGGCGCGGTAATTTGTTGACTTAAAATGTCGTTCTAGGAACTTCTAAGTCGTGGGCCGCAGGTTCGAATCCTGCAGGGCGCGCCATTTCTTCTTCATTTATGCCAGTCTTATCTGTTTCCGCTTTGCCCTTCACCACATCACTTTTTGTCGCTGTTTGGCGAGATAATTCAACGGTGTCAGGCCGTAAAACGCCTTAAAAACAGAGATAAAGTACGACGTGCTGCTATAGCCACATAATTGCGCTACCTGAGTGATATTTTTGTTATCCATCAATAACATCTGTACGGCGTAACGCATACGACACTCTGTGACAATCTGGCTATAGCTGGTATTTTCGTTTTTTAATTTCTTTTTGAGCAGGCTGGGGCTTAAACAGAGCGAACTGGCGACAATTCGCAGATTCCAGTAATGCTGAATATCGCTTTGAATAATGCGGCAGACGCTGTCGCGGACGCTGCTGCGTAAGATATACATCAGTAGGGCAATAAACCGCGATTGCTCAAGAAAGTTAGACAATACGGTAAAAAGCAATGCGCGCGTCAACTCCGCTTCGCAGGGTTTGCTGGGTTGCTGCTTGCTGTGGTTGGCGGCTAGCCGGAACACTTCCGGTGTACGGCTATGACAAGCGATAACCGGGGTTGCCAGCCGCGACCAGGGCTTTACACAGGTTAAGTTCTTATTTAAAAACAACAGATAATCGTTGATGATGTTACGGTTGATGTGGGTGATTAATACGTGATTTAACGTTGAGAGTTCAATGACGTTATTGTTGCACGCGAAGGCGGCCAGGTAGTTTTTCGGAAGGGTAAACGTGGCATGGTTATTGACGCTTACCTCTACTTCTTTTTCGGTCAGGATCACCACGCAAGGTTCACTGCTGCTCAATTGCATTTCGCACTCCTCAGATATCAGAAACTCCGCTCAAAGGATCTATGCTTCCTGCATGAGTGATCGGCCCGTTCGCCGATAACGATCTTCTTTCTTTAGCACGCTTTTTAGCAATTAATCTTGATGGAATTCTGACGAGAGCGAAAGTGGTAAGTCAGGTCGTACCCGACTTACCTGGAGGGGATTTAATACTCGAGAATGCCGTGTGCGACGGGCAAATAGCGCAGAGAGAAATAGAGCGTGTCTTTACCGCAAGAGGAACGTTTCGCTAACAGCGAGGCGATCTCAGCATCCGGTTTCGGTTTCGCTGTAAAGGTTTTGCCTTTACCGGCGACAAACAGTTCATAAACAATGCCGCTTGCTGGGGCGGAGCTTTGGCAATCGGCGCTGGCCTGTAGATAACGTTCACGCTGTTCAGCGGTGAGTTTATCAACGCCGCTGCCATCCTGTACCCAGACATTAACGCCGGTTGCTTTAACGTGTTCCAGCAGTTGGCGATAGCCATCGGGCGACATATTTCCGGCGAAAAAACTACTGATATAAACCGGTTTTGCCGAAACATCGCTAATCAACCGCTGCGCGTTGTTTAACCATGTTAGCAAAGGCTGACGGGCGGCTTCGCTGCGCCAGTTCAGGTCGTCAATTTCCGCGCTGATGTACCAGCCATCCGGCGTTACGCCAGGCGCAGCGCTCCATAATCTGGCTTGCTGGAGATCGGCTGCCAGCAGGCGATTAAGATAGCTTTCCAGCGCCGCGGATGATTGTTTCTGATGCAGAAAAAATTCCGGATCGGCGTTCAGTCCGACAATCAGCTTCAGGCCAGCCTGTTGCGCAGCTGCGGCACGCTTAAACAATAATGCGCGCTGTTCTGGCTGGGTGAATGCATCGCCGTAACGGGTCCATTGCAAAACCAGGGTATCGAAGCCTTGCAAACGTAACTGACTCATCAGCCCCTGCCACTGGGTATCGGTAACCTGACTATCACGGTTTTGTGGTTGCCAGATAATACCTTTCATCGCAAAGGAAAAAGGGCTGACCAAAAGCAGTGTCAGCAATACGAAAATGAACTTACGCATTTACCAGTGCACTCCAATGGTGAGAAACGCGTTGTTGCGCTCTCCGTTACGTTGATTAATCGCCTTAAAGGTATGTTGATATTCGACGCCGAGACTGACTTTGTGCGGCCAGGCGTCGTAGTGCGTCTCGCCGGTCCAGATATTCCAGCGGACCCCGACACCGCCAAGCTGCGCGCCCTGAGTGCCTTTATCACGATAACCGTTGTCCTGAACGTGAGCGTAAGGCTCAATAGTCTGTCCGTTCGCCACCTTCTGATGCCAGCTTAAGCGATAATCTGCCGTCCACGCCTGAATATCCTGGCGGACATATTGCGCCGCATCGAGGTACAGGTTTTGGGCAAACCAGCCTGAACCGTTCGGGTGCCATTCGTCGCTGTATTTGCCGCCATTAAAGAATGAGGCGCTGGCGCGCAGCATGGTATCGGATGCGCCATTTTGCCCGTTCAGCGGCAACTGCTGTTCGACGGCGAGGAAAAAGATCTGATCGCGCAGCGGCTTCCAGCGCAGACCGGTGCCGGACATCGGATTTTTCACCGGCATCATCACCCCGTTTTCTCCGGTATCGGCAAATACACGGCTGTAAACCGAGAGCAGGTCGCCTTCCAGCAGCATATTGCGTCCGATGCGGTACTCGGCTTCCAGTTGCCCGTAGCTACGATAGCTTTTCCCTGGCGCTGCGCCGCCGACATTATTGTTAGCGGTACTCATTGCGCCGGAACGCAAGCCGATAGAAGAATCGAAACTGAACGTCCAGCGGCGACCGACCTCCTCATGCAGACGGCGGAAATTGAAGCGTTGCTGATTTTGCTCTGGGGTCAGTGGGGTTATCAGCGCCTGATTATCAATGTCATCAATCACCAGCCGGGCGTAGTGCTGCGTCGCAGGCATATCATCCAGACGCTGGTTCACGTAGGCCAGTTGTCGGATAAGTGCCGGATCGTCCGGTAGCCCTTTATGCGCCTGTTCGAGCATTTCCCGCGACTGTGCGATATCACCGCTATCCCACAAGGCGTAACCGAGCGCTGCCTGGGTGTTGCTATTATTCGGTTCCAGTTCCAGAGCGGCGCGCAAATCACTCACCGCCGCCGGGACATTATGACGTTGGCGATAAATTGTCGCCCGCGCAACGTAAGCGTTGGCAGAAGGCGCAATATTGATTGAGCGCGTGAGATCGTTCAGTGCGAGTTCCGGCTGACCAGGAATGTAACGTTGCGCATGCAGCCACCAGTAGAGGGCATTGTTTCCCAGCCCACGTTGTTCTGCCTGCTGAAGCCAGCGATCGCGAGCCGCACCATTTCCTGCCGCCTGGGCGGTATTGGCAGCAGCAAGCAGATCCTCATTGCTCATGTCGTGAAGACTGATTTTCTGCCAGGCCGCCAGTGCGGTGGCGTAATCCTCAACCTGATACGCCTGATAGGCTACCGCACGATGTTGCCAGGCGTTCGGTTGCCGTTGTTCGGCCTGAAGCCATGCATACAACGCCACACCGGGTAGCGTGTCCCGATAACACTTTGCCAGACGGTTCCAGGCGGCGGCATCGTAGGAAGGCGACATATCGCCCAGCAAGCGAACTATTGCCGGGCAATTATCTGCAATACCCGGCAACTGACTTTGCCACTGACGTTGCTCCGCCAGCGGTAAGGGTTTCGATAAAATCGCCACCTTCGCCGGAGTTGCCAGGTAAGGATGACTTTCCAGCAGAGACGCCAGTCGCGCCATTAAAGTCTGGCTGACACGCGCATCGCCCTGGAAAGGATAGCGTTGCAGCAATAAATCGGCAGCTTCGCGTGACTGCTCGTTCTGCATCAGTTGCCAGGTCAGTTGATCCAGGCGGGTAAGATTTGCCGGTTCTTGCTGATACAGCAATCGTGCCAGACGCAGAGCTTCAGCCTTGTTATGAGTCGCCACGCTAACGGTATAACGCTCCTCAAGCATTTCATTGGCGGGGAGGGTGGCAAGCAGTTTTTGCGCTGCGTCGTACTGACCTTCTTTTAACAGCACCGGTAGCGTCGCGCCAACAACATACTGGCGGTTATCGGCAAACTGTACCGTATAATTCGCCAACGCCTGAACGGGGTTGGCGCTGTATTTAGATAACAGATAGAGCCAACTTTTCTCTTGTGCGTCCGTGGTAAACAGCGGCTTATTTTCAGCGAGATAACGCTGAAGGCGTGCTTTTTCGCCACGATAAGCCAGCGCGGTCGCGTAAGTAATGTACGACTGTGGATCGGTGAAGATCCCCTCTGATTGCAGCGCCAGGATCCGATCATCCAGCTGGCCTGCGAGCAGAACATCAAACCACTGACGGCGCTCAGCTGCGTTTAATGTATTTTGTTGCCGTGATTCACTGAACAACGTTTCTGCCAGCGACCACTGCTTGAGGTAGATTGCCCGTTGCAGCAGATCGGTTCGCAGCGTTTTTCCTTCCGGCGATGCAGCAAACGTCGCATCGTTCAGTTGCGCTCTGGCGACAGGTAATTGTGCCAGCCGCAGGGCATTCTGCCCGACTTCACTGCGACAACGCAGGGTCGGCGCAGCGTCGCACGCTTTTTGCTGGGCAAGCAGTTCTTCAACAGTCGTAACGCTTTTCACTTCAACTGGAATAGCCGCCAGACTGCGCTCAAGTCGGGCATCTCCTGGGTGACGTTTCAGTTGATCCTCAAGCAACAGCCGCGCCCGGTCATCATGACCAAAATGGCGATAGGCTTCCGCAAGGTATAAAGTCAGCGGAATATTATCCGGCACCTGCTGGTGTATATATTCAAATTCGCGGATGGCGGTTGCTTCGTCGTTATTTTTCTGTGCCTTCAGCGCCTTATCGAGACGGGGATAAATAACAAAATGGCGATAATCGCTCAGCCCCAGCTCTTCTGCGCTGGTGCCGATATTGTCTGCGAGTGCGCTGGTACTCAATAAAGACGTCAGCAGTAAACCAGACCATCCGATGACGCGATTAAGGTTATTCTCCTTCATTTTCGGACTCCAGTTGCGCAACCTGTTCTGTGTTTAAACCTGCTTTGAGTAATAGTGATTGCATCGAAACTTGTAATTCGCGTTGAATTGTCAGGACGCGATCCAACGTTTCCTGGCTGATAACGCCTTCGGTGACCAAAAACTTGCCGAGCGGCAGAGAACTGCGTTCATGGCGCAATAACAACACGTTAATTGCTGAACGATTAATATGACCGAGCGTGGTCAGTATTTCGGCGAACAGGAACTGATGCGGCACATATTGCCGCCAGATTTCACCGGCCTGCTGTTCCGTGAGCCACTGATGCTGAACCGCATTGTACAACATTGCCCGCGGATCGTGACCGCGTCGGCGTGCATACCAGTGACGTAACCCCGTGACAATTTGTCCACGCAGAACAATGACGTAACGCACTTTGCGTCCGACTTTACGCGTCAGGGCTGCCAGCGAAACCGGGTCAATACCATCTTCACTGCCGACAATTAACTCATCATTTTCCAGACGCAGCGGTAGCACCGCATAATGCAGCGCCACGGAGGCCGGCATCGCGGCAATCAGCGAAGAAGGGATCTGCCAGGCATCGATGGACTCCCACGCCACGCCGTTTTGCTCTGCTAGCGCCTGTGCCAGCTGCTCGGCGCTAATCAGCCCCTGCATCAGCATTGAACCGCCCAGGCGTAGACCTTCGACGCGATTACGCAGTGCTGTATCGAGTTGTTCTTCAGTGATGACCTGATTTTCCAGCAGGATTTGACCTAACGGACGCAACGAGCGGGTATCGCCAGTCACGCTGGGGAAGTCATGCGTTGTTTTATCCCACGCGACACGACGTGGATCGCCGTGTTGAAGTACCTGTTTTAACGCGCGCCAGTTGGCCATGAAGTTAATCAGGTTGCCCCAGAAAAGACGCAGGACAGATAACAGCCCCTGCGTCAGGCCATAGTAGCCAGTGACGAAAATCACCCGCTGTACGATACGGTTAACCATCAGGCCAAAGTTTAGCCACAGCAGGGTCATTAACCATGCGCTGCCGCTAAAAATAGAAAGGAAATGCCAGGCATCGGGCCAGAAACTTTCATACGCCAGCAACAGCAAAAGCTGGATCATCACCAGCATCGCGAGGAAGCTGACAAAGTTACTGATTGCCCCTTTGCGGTCACGCCAGAGAAAGTAGTTGAGTGTCAGGCTGGAGGTCCATTTATGGGTTTTAAAGCCCTGGAAAACAATGCCGATAATCCAGCGAGACTTTTGCCGAACCGCCGTTGAAAAGGTATCGGGGAAATATTCGCGCACGCAGATCATGTTTGATGTCCGCGCGTGCTGTAAAAATTTACGCTGCTCGCGTTCTTTGGCTTCGTCCACCACCGGAAAACGGACAAAAATTTCCGTCATACCTTTTTCTTTCAGGCGGAAACCAATGTCGTAATCTTCAGTCAGACTCTGCACGTCGAAAGCGATACCGTCACCGTCAGCTAACAGTGCAGTCACGGCGCGGCGGCTGAAACAGGTGCCGACGCCTGCGCTGGGCACTTGTCCGGCGAGGGCTTCACGCACCGGAACATCTTTGCCATGCAGTTCTGAAAACTCATCAATGTAAGTCATGCTGGTGAAGTGCGTCCATTCGCGTTCGAATGGGTATACCGGGATCTGAATCAGATCTTTACGCTCGACCAGATAGTTGAACAGACGCAATTCCATCGGTGAAATTACGTCTTCGGCGTCATGCAGAATAAAACCAGCAAAAGCGAAATTGGCGCTACGCTCAAACTGGGTGATGGCGTCCAGCACATTGTTCAGGCAGTCGGCTTTACTGGTGGGGCCAGGACGCGCGCAGACTACCTTATGCACGTTTGGGAAGCGAGCGCACACTTCGTCAACATCACGCTGAGTATCTGGGTCGTTGGGGTAGGTGCCAACAAAGATATGATAGTTTTCATAGTCGAGCGTGGTCGCCGCCAGCTCGGCCATATTGCCGATGACGCCCGTTTCATTCCACGCCGGAACCATAATCGCTAACGGTTTTTCATCTGGTTTATACAGTTCGCGGTAACTCATTCGCGGGTAGCGGCGATAAACACTCAACTTGCGTTTAATGCGGCGTACCCAGTAGACGACATCAATAAAAAAATCGTCCAGCCCGCTGATGAACATGATGACCGCTAACGTTATCGCGATTACTTTTAAGCCGTAGAGCCAGGTTGCAAAAACATCAAGAAGCCAGTCCACACAAAAACCTTACATTAACGCTGGTTATGTTTAGGGTGGCGTATATTAAAGTTTTTTATGAATTGTGACAGCTTTTTATCATTAATAGGTAGGATTATTGCGGCACGTTATTTTTACACTGGTTATAAAAGTTGCCGATTGTGTAGAATGTAGACAAAAGCGCGGAGGTGAAGGTCATAGTGAGGAGGATAGGCGGCAACCGATCAGGTCATCATGTTGTGGAAGTGCCTGGAGGAGGTGAGCAGGGGAGAACATTTTCCCCGTGCTGAACAAAAAGACGGCGTTGCTGTGGGTACAGGAAGGCTAACTTCATTTCTCTTTAGATTAATTAAGTTTAATATTCAACCAGGAAATAAAGAACGTTAAAATAACAAATGCTTTATAAATAAGCAACTTTGCTTGTGTTTTTGTCATGATGGTGATCTTTTATGCAAGGGGGAATTATTGGAATTCAAATGTTTTATATTCCTCTGTAATCATCTTTAAACTTAACATAGCCATGTCTCGAGTATCCTCATCATCAGAATGTAGAGAAATATTTAATCCTTTAATTAAGATGTTATCCGGGAAAGCCATTGCCAATAATGTACACCAATATCGGACGCTTTTTATTGTCAGAGGATTTTCCAGTATGCTGGCTATATTGGATACTACAATATTTTCATCACATTTAAACAAAAAATCTTCAACCAACTGATATACTCCTAAGCCATCACCTTCCCCAAAGGATTGTAAAAATAATGGGATAGCCTCTTCAGCAGGATTTGCACAAAAATAAAGTCTTACGTCGTCATATTTATTGATAAGTTCCTGTGTGATGTCATAATCATTAGGCATAGGGTGATTTAGAGCAAGGAATGCTAATGCTTCTTTTTTAGTCATATTCATCGTGGTTAATATTGTTTGCTGAAAACTATGAAATAAATGGCTCATATACAGAATTGAATAGGAAGTCTTGTTTCCATATTACTTTATCATAAAAAAGAGATTTGGCTTGATGCGTATAGAAAATATGAGGGTGAATAGTTTCTCCACCATAAATTTTATTCTTTCCCGTTACACCGGAAAATTCATTGGTTTTAATCTGTCGTTTAAGCCAGTTAATGGCTTTGCATAAACATATTAATTTATTCTCAGAATCAGTAGTGTTAATTTCAGTAAGTTGTAACATCTTTGCCCCGTTATGCTCAACTAAATGCCCCGGTTTTATTTCAATCCAACCACAACAACGATCAATGCTACTAAACTTTATTTTTCTATTGTTAGATTTAATGCTGGGCATAAGATAAATTCGATATGCTACAACAGGGATTTTTTTCTGTTAAAATATTTAGTTGTTGAGAGTATTCATCTTGTAGCGCAAACCAAATCGAATGTAATTGATACTTTGAGGCTATAATAGCGAGCCAATCAGACAGCTCTTCATTCGTGCAAAAAACATTTATCCTTGCAGTTGCCATTCGTAATCCTTTGTATATGAGAATTTTATCCGTATCTTATGTCTTAATCCTGCCCTAATACTTTATTATTCATAAAATTAATTTCGCTGCATTCCACGACAATCGCCAGCGTGAGGGGAAATTACTTGATTATAAATTATTACTTATAATTTCTCCATTTCCTGCCAACTCTAAAAAAACATCGAATGAAATTGCTATTTGTTTTACTTCAGCTATATCCAGGTCACCAAAATTTACGGAAGATATTCTGGTGTGTTCTGGATTACGATAATCCAGTAAAAAACATATCGGCCCACCATCAGAACCAAAAGCCATGAACTGTTCACCTAGATAATGATTGATTAAATAACCATCATTTAATTCCTTGATTTCGTCTAATGGCCACAAGGAAATGTAAATATTGTGAAATTTACCTGCTCCACCGTTAGACCACAGAAAAAACTCTTTCATATCTTCTGGAAAACGATGCGTGAAATTGGACTCTAACAACATCATATCTTTTTCTGACAAAGAATCATATTTTGTCCAAAATGGTTTTATCTGTTCTATGATTTTTTCCACTTTATAGTACTCATGATTCGTTAAAATATTAACAGGATTTTCACCCATACGATTAATATACGATATTTTAATCTCAAGAATATATTTGGATGGTGAAGTTATCTGGGGTATACATTCACACTATATATATTATCCGAAGGCAGTTGCGCTACCGCCATACCCTGATAAAACTCACCATCTGCACGAAACGGATTTTACGCTTTTTCTCGTGACGAAATAGCTAATTCTCAATTCAATTAACATCCACTGCATTATCTGACCAATCACTCCCTCTCCGGTAGCCCGATAACAAACCTTGTCCCCCGCGCATCTGACGTTACCGCAACCGTGCCTTTATGCGCGACAACAATTGATTTCACTATCGCCAGACCAATACCGCTACCTTCACCTTTTCGCTGGCGGGAAGGATCAACGCGGTAGAAACGGTCAAACAAACGCGGTAAGTGCTCGGGCGCAATGGGCGTACCGGGGTTTTCGACGGTAACTTGCACCTGGTGATCGACCGTTTGACAGCGCACTACAATTGCCTCTCCGGGCGGCGTATAACGCAGGGCGTTAGAAAGCAGGTTGCTTAGCGCCCGACGCAGCATCAGCGGATCGCCCGCAACCTGACATTTGTCGCCAACAAACCGTAGTGCTACGCCGCGATCTTCCGCTAACGCCTCGAAAAAATCGAACACTTTACCAACTTCATCCGCCAGGTTGAGCATTTTCTTTTCGGGGATTAACTGGTTGTTATCGGCCTGAGCGAGAAACAGCATATCGCTGACCATTTTCGCCATTCGCGTCAGCTCTTCGAGATTAGAGTAGAGCACATCTTCCAGCTCCTTCTGGCTGCGCGACTGGCTGAGGGCGATTTCCGTTTGCGTTATGAGATTCGTAATCGGCGTGCGAATTTCGTGGGCGATATCCGCACAGAAATTGGACTGGCGGGTAAAGACATCCTCGATACGCTCGATCATATGGTTGAACGACAGCACCAGTTGTTCCAGTTCAATGGGCACGGTCTGTGGATCGAGGCGAACGTCGAGATCTTTCGAGGTAATGTTCTGGATTTGACGGCTGACGCTGCGAATTGGCGCGTGGCCTTTATGTACCGCCAACAGCACGATAAAGACGATCAGGATGCTGATGATCGATGCGGTCATAATAAGTTTATTCATCAAATCATTAATGTAATGAAGATGAAAATCAATAGACAGCGCGATGTAGAGCGTATAAATCGGTTTGCCGTCCACCAGCGGGCCAACCGGCAAGTTAATCATCCGCCAGTTGCTGTGTTCCATATGCCCGTGACCGTGGCCTGGCATCATCATTGTCGGGCCGGAAAGGAGATACACCTCGCCGCCCCGAGCGTCTTTATCGGGTATGGCATCACGTGCAAACTCGCGGATATCCGGCGCGCCGGGGGAGTGATACACCGTTTTACCGTGGCTATCTGCCAGAGAAATCAACACATTGGAATAACCACTGACAATATCTTCCAGCGTCATTAAGCGTCGGGCTTGCGTTTCGTCAGGGTGATTAAGTACCCGTTCAAGTGTGGCGCTAATCTCTTTTAAATCATTAATATCCTGCTCGGCAAAATGCACTTTTACTGAGTGGATCATGATCCATGCAAAGGCGAAAAACGCCGCGATGGTGGCCAGGCTAATAAAAAAGGTCAGGCGGGTTGCCAGCGAAAACGGGCGCTGAAACGGCTTACTGACCATCCGGCACCTCAAGCATGTAACCCACGCCGCGCACGGTTTGAATCAGCTTCGGCTCAAAGTCGTTGTCGATTTTGCCGCGCAGCCGCTTCACCGCCACATCAATGGCGTTAGTGTCGCTGTCGAAATTCATGTCCCACACCTGCGAGGCGATAAGCGAGCGGGGCAGCACTTCGCCCTGATGGCGAAGGAAAAACTCCAGCAGAGTAAACTCTTTACTGGTCAAAGTGATGCGCGTGCCGCTGCGGGTGACTTTGCGGCTGACCAGATCAACCATTAAATCGGCAACCTGAAACTGACTTTCGATAATCACCGCCGCCCCGCGACGCAGTAGAGTGCGCACCCGCGCCAGCAGTTCAGCAAAAGCGAACGGCTTCACCAGATAGTCATCCGCTCCCAGCTCCAGCCCCTTGACGCGATGTTCAATGGTGCCAAGCGCGGTAAGCAACAGAATCGGCATCCCTTTATTGGCGGAACGCAACATACGCACGATATCCCAGCCGTTCACGTCCGGCAGCATAATATCTAGGATTATCAGGTCATAATCACCTGTCATCGCCAGATGGTATCCATTCAGCCCGTTATCGGCCAAATCAACCACAAAACCGGCCTCGGTTAACCCTTTGGTTAAGTATTCGCCGGTTTTCTTTTCATCTTCGACAATCAACAGTTTCATATTTCCTCCGCATGTTGCCCGGGCAATTCTAGAGTAGCGGGATCAGATGGCAATCGCTTATTGGCAAAATGACAATTTTGTCATTTTCCTGTCACCGGAAAATCAGAGCCTGGCGAGTAAAGTTGGCGGCATAAAATCACCAGAAATTATGAGCCTATGTCTCCTTGTAAACTTCTGCCATTTTGTGTGGCCCTTGCGCTAACCGGTTGTTCACTGGCACCGGAATATCAGCGTCCGGCAATGCCCGTGCCGCAGCAGTTCTCACTCAGCCAGAACGGCCTGGTTAACGCGGTAGATAACTACCAGAACGCGGGCTGGCGCACCTTTTTTGTTGATAATCAGGTGAAGACGCTGATTAGCGAGGCGCTGGTGAATAATCGGGATTTGCGCATGGCGACGCTGAAAGTGCAGGAGGCACGGGCGCAATATCGTCTGACCGATGCCGACCGCTACCCGCAGCTCAATGGCGAGGGTAGCGGCAGCTGGAGCGGCAATCTTAAAGGCGATTCAGCCACGACGCGGGAGTTCTCGACTGGCCTTAACGCCAGCTTTGATCTCGATTTTTTCGGTCGCTTAAAGAACATGAGCGAAGCCGAGCGACAAAATTATTTAGCCACTGAGGAAGCTCAGCGTGCGGTGCATATTCTGCTGGTTTCTAATGTCGCGCAAAGCTATTTCAATCAGCAGCTGGCTTATGCGCAATTACAAATAGCAGAAGAAACGCTGCGTAATTATCAGCAGTCATATGCGTTTGTTGAAAAACAACTGTTGACCGGTAGCAGCAATGTTCTGGCGCTGGAACAGGCTCGCGGGGTGATAGAAAGTACCCGCAGTGATATCGCTAAACGTCAGGGGGAACTGGCGCAGGCGAATAATGCATTGCAACTGTTATTGGGAAACTACGGCAAGCTGCCGCAAGCGCAGACAGTAAACAGCGACAGCCTGCAAAGCGTTAAATTACCGGCGGGCTTGTCGTCGCAAATCTTATTGCAGCGCCCGGATATTATGGAAGCTGAACACGCGTTAATGGCGGCTAATGCCAATATTGGTGCTGCGCGTGCGGCATTTTTCCCGTCTATAAGCCTGACCAGTGGAATATCAACCGCCAGCAGCGATCTGTCATCATTATTTAACGCCAGCAGCGGGATGTGGAATTTTATTCCCAAAATTGAGATCCCCATTTTTAATGCCGGACGCAACCAGGCCAATCTGGATATCGCCGAAATTCGCCAGCAGCAGTCGGTGGTGAATTATGAACAGAAAATTCAGAACGCCTTTAAAGAAGTGGCAGATGCGCTTGCATTACGTCAAAGCCTGAACGATCAAATCAGCGCCCAGCAGCGTTATCTGGCGTCGCTGCAAATTACTTTGCAACGGGCGCGGGCATTATATCAGCACGGCGCGGTAAGTTATCTGGAAGTGCTGGATGCCGAGCGTTCCTTATTTGCAACCCGACAAACTTTACTCGACCTGAATTATGCCCGTCAGGTTAACGAAGTTTCCTTATATACCGCCCTGGGTGGCGGTTGGCAGCAATAATTTTTAACTCCAGGAGAGAATAAATGAAAAAAGCACTGCAAGTTGCAATGTTCAGTCTGTTTACTGTTATTGGCTTTAATGCTCAGGCTAACGAACATCATCATGAAACCATGAGCGAAGCACAACCACAGGTTATTAGCGCCACCGGTGTGGTAAAAGGTGTTGATCTGGAAAGCAAAAAAATCACCATCCACCACGATCCGATTGCCGCAGTGAACTGGCCGGAGATGACCATGCGCTTTACCATCACCCCGCAGACGAAAATGAGTGAAATTAAAACTGGCGACAAAGTAGCGTTTAATTTTGTCCAGCAGGGCAACCTTTCTTTATTACAGGATATTAAAGTCAGCCAGTAACCCAGGTTTAATGAGATGAAAAAAATCGCGCTTATTATCGGCAGCATGATCGCGGGCGGTATTATTTCTGCGGCAGGTTTTACCTGGTTTGCAAAGGCTGAACCGCCCGCAGAAAAAACGTCGACCGCAGAACGTAAAGTCTTATTCTGGTACGACCCAATGTATCCCAATACGCGGTTCGATAAACCAGGTAAATCGCCGTTTATGGATATGGATCTGGTGCCGAAATATGCCGATGAAGAGAGTTCTGCGTCTGGTGTGCGCATTGACCCGACCCAGACGCAAAATCTGGGGGTGAAAACGGCGACCGTCACGCGCGGGCCGCTGACTTTTGCCCAGAGTTTCCCAGCGAATGTGAGTTACAACGAGTATCAGTTTGCCATTGTGCAGGCCCGCGCCGCCGGGTTTATCGACAAGGTGTATCCGCTCACCGTGGGCGATAAAGTGCAAAAGGGCACACCGCTTCTCGACCTGACCATTCCCGACTGGGTGGAAGCGCAGAGTGAGTATTTACTGCTGCGCGAAACCGGCGGGACGGCGACCCAGACTGAAGGCATTCTTGAGCGGCTGAGACTGGCGGGAATGCCGGAGGCCGATATTCGCCGCCTGATTACCACGCAAAAAATCCAGACTCGCTTTACGCTCAAAGCCCCTATTGATGGCGTGATCACTGCGTTTGATCTGCGCGCGGGAATGAATATCGCCAAAGATAACGTGGTAGCGAAAATTCAGGGTATGGACCCGGTGTGGGTCACTGCTGCGATCCCGGAGTCCATCGCCTGGCTGGTGAAAGATGCCTCGCAGTTTACGCTCACCGTTCCGGCACGACCGGATAAAACACTCACCATCCGCAAATGGACGCTGCTACCTGGCGTGGATGCCGCGACCCGCACGCTACAACTGCGTCTGGAAGTCGACAACGCCGACGAGGCGCTAAAACCGGGAATGAACGCCTGGTTGCAACTCAACACCGCCAGCGAACCGATGCTGCTCATTCCGTCACAGGCACTGATTGATACTGGTAACGAACAGCGGGTGATTACCGTTGATGCCGACGGGCGCTTTGTACCGAAACGCGTTGCTGTTTTCCAGGCGTCGCAAGGCGTCACCGCGCTACGTTCTGGTCTGGCGGAAGGTGAAAAGGTGGTTTCCAGCGGCCTGTTCCTGATTGATTCTGAAGCCAATATTTCTGGCGCACTGGAGCGGATGCGCTCTGAAAGTGCTACCCATGCGCATTGAGGGAATAACCAATGATTGAATGGATTATTCGTCGCTCGGTGGCGAACCGTTTTCTGGTGCTGATGGGCGCGTTGTTTCTGAGTATCTGGGGCACCTGGACTATCATTAACACGCCAGTGGATGCGCTGCCGGATCTCTCCGATGTGCAGGTGATTATTAAAACCAGCTATCCCGGTCAGGCTCCGCAAATCGTTGAAAATCAGGTGACTTATCCGCTAACCACCACCATGTTGTCAGTACCTGGCGCGAAGACTGTGCGCGGTTTCTCGCAGTTTGGCGACTCTTATGTATATGTCATTTTCGAAGATGGCACCGATCCGTACTGGGCGCGCTCGCGGGTGCTGGAGTACCTCAACCAGGTACAGGGTAAGCTGCCTGCGGGAGTCAGCGCCGAGTTGGGGCCAGATGCCACGGGTGTTGGCTGGATCTATGAATACGCGCTGGTGGATCGCAGCGGTAAGCACGATCTGGCCGATTTACGTTCATTGCAGGACTGGTTTCTCAAATATGAGCTGAAAACCATCCCTGACGTTGCGGAAGTGGCGTCGGTGGGCGGTGTGGTGAAAGAGTATCAGGTGGTTATCGATCCTCAGCGCCTGGCGCAGTATGGCATCAGTCTCGCCGAAGTGAAAAATGCGCTGGATGCTTCAAACCAGGAAGCGGGCGGTTCGTCGATCGAACTGGCGGAAGCGGAATATATGGTGCGCGCCAGCGGCTATCTGCAAACGCTCGACGACTTTAATCACATCGTTTTAAAAGCCAGCGAAAATGGCGTGCCCGTTTATCTGCGTGATGTTGCGAAGGTCCAGATTGGCCCGGAGATGCGCCGGGGCATTGCCGAACTCAATGGTGAAGGCGAAGTGGCGGGCGGGGTGGTGATCCTGCGCTCCGGCAAAAACGCCCGTGAAGTGATCGCCGCCGTGAAGGACAAACTGGAAACGCTGAAAAGCAGTCTGCCGGAAGGCGTGGAGATAGTTACAACATACGATCGCAGCCAGCTTATTGACCGAGCCATCGACAACCTCAGCGGCAAGTTGCTGGAAGAGTTTATTGTGGTGGCGGTTGTCTGCGCGCTGTTTCTCTGGCATGTGCGCTCGGCGCTGGTGGCGATTATTTCGTTGCCGCTGGGGTTGTGTATTGCTTTTATTGTCATGCACTTCCAGGGACTGAATGCCAATATTATGTCGCTGGGCGGTATTGCGATTGCCGTCGGGGCGATGGTCGATGCCGCTATCGTCATGATCGAGAATGCGCATAAACGGCTGGAAGAGTGGCAGCACCAGCATCCTGACGCCACGCTGGATAATAAAACGCGCTGGCAGGTGATCACCGATGCATCTGTTGAAGTGGGGCCGGCGCTGTTTATCAGCTTGCTGATTATCACGCTGTCGTTTATCCCGATCTTCACTCTGGAAGGGCAGGAAGGGCGTCTGTTTGGCCCGCTGGCGTTCACCAAAACGTATGCGATGGCGGGCGCGGCGCTGCTGGCGATCGTAGTGATCCCCATCCTGATGGGCTACTGGATCCGTGGAAAAATTCCACCGGAAAGCAGTAATCCGCTCAATCGCTTTTTGATTCGTGTTTATCATCCGCTGTTGCTGAAAGTACTGCACTGGCCTAAAACCACGCTGTTGGTGGCGGCGCTTTCGGTACTGACGGTTCTCTGGCCGCTCAATAAAGTTGGCGGAGAATTTTTACCGCAGATCAATGAAGGCGACTTGTTGTATATGCCATCGACACTGCCGGGGATTTCCGCAGCGGAGGCGGCGAGTATGCTGCAAAAAACCGACAAGCTGATTATGAGCGTACCTGAAGTGGCGCGGGTGTTTGGCAAAACCGGGAAAGCGGAAACCGCCACCGACTCCGCACCGCTGGAGATGGTAGAAACGACCATCCAGCTTAAGCCACAGGATCAGTGGCGGCCTGGCATGACCATGGAAAAAATTATTGAGGAACTGGATAACACCGTGCGTCTGCCGGGGCTGGCGAATCTGTGGGTGCCGCCAATCCGTAACCGTATCGATATGCTCTCGACCGGCATTAAAAGCCCTATCGGCATTAAAGTTTCCGGCACTGTGCTGGCGGATATCGACGCGATGGCGGAGCAAATTGAAGAAGTGGCGCGAACGGTGCCAGGCGTGGCCTCAGCCCTTGCTGAACGTCTGGAAGGTGGGCGCTATATCAACGTTGAGATCAACCGTGAAAAAGCCGCCCGTTACGGTATGACGGTGGCGGATGTGCAGTTGTTTGTGACATCTGCGGTGGGCGGGGCGATGGTTGGTGAAACGGTGGAAGGGATTGCCCGTTATCCAATTAATCTGCGTTATCCGCAAAGCTGGCGCGATAGCCCACAGGCGCTGCGCCAGCTACCGATCCTGACGCCGATGAAGCAGCAAATCACCCTGGCGGATGTGGCCGACGTTAAAGTCTCTACCGGACCGTCGATGCTGAAAACCGAGAATGCGCGCCCGACAAGCTGGATTTATATCGATGCCCGCGATCGTGACATGGTGTCGGTAGTTCACGATTTGCAAAAAGCGATAGCTGAAAAAGTGCAGTTAAAACCGGGTACCAGCGTGGCATTCTCCGGGCAGTTCGAGTTGCTGGAGCGTGCCAACCACAAGCTGAAACTCATGGTGCCGATGACGTTGATGATCATCTTCGTGCTGTTGTATCTGGCGTTCCGTCGGGTGGGCGAAGCGTTGCTGATTATCAGCAGCGTACCGTTTGCGCTGGTGGGTGGCATCTGGTTACTGTGGTGGATGGACTTTCATCTTTCCGTGGCAACGGGCACTGGCTTTATCGCCCTCGCGGGAGTCGCCGCCGAATTTGGCGTGGTGATGCTGATGTATTTACGTCACGCCATAGAGGCAGAGCCATCCCTGGATAATCCGCAAACATTCAGCGAGCAGAAGCTGGATGAAGCGTTATATCACGGCGCGGTGCTGCGTGTGCGCCCGAAAGCGATGACTGTGGCGGTGATTATCGCGGGTCTGCTGCCGATTCTGTGGGGAACGGGGGCAGGTTCAGAGGTGATGAGCCGGATTGCCGCGCCGATGATTGGCGGCATGATCACCGCACCTTTGCTGTCGCTGTTTATTATCCCGGCGGCGTATAAGCTGATGTGGCTGCACCGACATCGGGTACGGAAATAAAAGCAGGATACCCGGTTTAACCGTGTGGATTGTGTCTTGCGACGATGGGCACTAAATGTTAAAAGGTGCCCCTCAACAAAAAAGACACACAGGGGAAAGGCGTGAAAAACGCGTCAACCGTATCGGAAGATACTGCGTCGAATAAAGAGCCGACGCTTCATCGCGGATTACATAACCGTCATATTCAACTGATTGCGCTGGGTGGCGCTATTGGTACTGGTCTGTTTCTTGGCATTGGCCCGGCGATTCAGATGGCAGGTCCGGCTGTATTGTTGGGCTACGGCGTCGCCGGGATCATTGCTTTCCTGATCATGCGCCAGCTTGGCGAGATGGTGGTTGAGGAGCCGGTATCCGGTTCGTTTGCCCACTTTGCCTATAAATACTGGGGACCGTTTGCGGGCTTCCTCTCAGGCTGGAACTACTGGGTGATGTTCGTACTGGTGGGGATGGCTGAACTCACCGCTGCGGGCATCTATATGCAGTACTGGTTCCCGGATGTTCCCACCTGGATCTGGGCTGCCGCCTTCTTTATTATCATCAACGCCGTTAACCTGGTGAACGTGCGCTTATATGGCGAAACTGAGTTCTGGTTTGCGCTGATTAAAGTGCTGGCAATTATCGGCATGATTGGCTTTGGCCTGTGGCTGCTGTTTTCTGGTCACGGCGGTGAGAAAGCCAGTATCGACAACCTCTGGCGCTACGGTGGTTTCTTTGCCACTGGCTGGAATGGGCTGATTTTGTCGCTGGCGGTGATTATGTTCTCCTTCGGCGGGCTGGAACTGATTGGGATTACTGCTGCTGAAGCGCGCGAGCCGGAAAAAAGCATTCCAAAAGCGGTAAATCAGGTGGTGTATCGCATTCTGCTGTTTTATATCGGTTCGCTGGTGGTATTACTGGCACTCTACCCGTGGGTGGAAGTGAAATCTAACAGTAGTCCGTTTGTGATGATTTTTCATAATCTTGACAGCAATGTGGTGGCTTCTGCGCTGAACTTCGTCATTCTGGTAGCATCATTATCGGTATACAACAGCGGGGTTTACTCCAACAGCCGGATGCTGTTTGGTCTTTCTGTGCAGGGTAATGCACCGAAGTTTCTTACCCGCGTTAGCCATCGCGGTGTGCCGATCAACTCGCTGATGCTTTCCGGGGCGATCACTTCTCTGGTGGTGCTGATCAACTATCTGCTGCCGCAAAAAGCATTTGGTCTGCTGATGGCGCTGGTGGTGGCAACGTTGCTGTTGAACTGGATTATGATCTGTCTGGCGCATCTGCGTTTTCGCGCGGCGATGCGACGTCAGGGGCGTGAAACACAGTTTAAAGCGCTGCTTTATCCATTCGGCAATTATCTTTGCATTGCCTTCCTCGGCATGATTTTGCTGCTGATGTGCACGATGGATGATATGCGCTTGTCGGCAATTTTGCTGCCGGTGTGGATTGTATTCCTGTTTGTGGCGTTTAAAACATTGCGTAGAAAAGCGAATTAAGCTGATGTGAGGCTGATTTGCCCGATGCGCAAGCTTATCGGGCCTACAATTTGTAACGATTCTGTAAGTCGGATAAGGTGTTCACGCTACATCCGACAAAACGATGTCGACCATCCTAAACCGCTCTCATCCATTCGATGAGAGCGGTTTTTTAATTACTGCTTAAATGCACCTGCCAGGGAGCGAATATCATTGCCGGTTGGTGACTGATGAAGCCGCAGACCAAACTCTTCGACAATCGCAAATATGTGGTCGAATATATCAGCCTGAATACTTTCATATTCCAGCCACACCACGGTGTTGGTAAACGCATAGATCTCGAGCGGTAAACCGTTATCGCCAGGAGCCAGTTGGCGTACCATTAAGGTCATATCTTTACGAATCCGCGGATGGTTACGTAGATATTCGTTCAGATAGGCGCGAAAGGTTCCAATATTGGTCATTCGACGCAGGTTTAATACCGACTCCGTAGAACCTTGCTGGCGATTCCACTCATTAATTTCCTGATGGCGGCTGGTTAAATAAGGTTTTAACAAATGCGCTTTATTCAGACGTTGCATTTCGTCTTCATCAAGAAAATGAATACTGGTGACATCAATGCTGATACTGCGTTTAATACGTCGCCCGCCGGATGCTGACATCCCGCTCCAGTTTTTAAAGGAGTCAGAAACCAGAGACCAGGTAGGAATAGTGGTAATGGTATTGTCCCAGTTACGCACTTTGACGGTGGTTAACCCAATATCGATCACCGCGCCATCCGCGCCGTATTTCGGCATCTCCAGCCAGTCGCCCAGTTTCAGCATATCGTTCGCGGAAAGCTGAATACCTGCCACCAGACCAAGAATCGGATCTTTAAATACCAACATCAGCACGGCAGCCATTGCACCAAGACCGCTGATCAGAATCGCTGGCGATTGACCAATAAGCAGCGAGATCATCAAAATGCCGACCAGAATCGCGCCGATCAGTTTAATCCCCTGAAATATCCCTTTCAGCGGTAACTGAGACGCCGCCGGGAATTTCTGCGCCAGATTCAAAATAACATCCAGCAACGAGAAGACTGAAAGCAGTGCATACATCATGATCCACAACTGCGCGCAGGTGGTCAGAATATCAGCCGCTTCGGTGCCTTTTTGCAGCCAGAATACCGCCTGAATATTGACGATAATCCCCTGCAAGGTGAAAGCTAAACGGTGGAAGAGTTTATTCTGGGTAATGATTTGCAACCATAGCCGTGAACTGGCGATGGCACGTTTTTCGAAGGTCCGTAGTACTACCCAGTGCAAAATAATATGCACCACAACGGCAGTCAGAAAAATAATACCGAAAATCATCACCATCGAGGTGGTGTGATCAAACTCAATACCCGCTAAATCTTCAACCTGGGATATTAAATCCTGCATAACGTCTCCTTTATACAACAGCGGCCTATGATGACGGCTGAAACAGGGTTATGCAAATCAGGATAATCTGAGGGGAAATAGCCGGGCAGATGCCCGGCAAGGGAGAATTACACTTCGGTTAAGGTGATACTTTGCGGCAGACGAGATTTCGGCAGAGTCGCGTTAAAATCCTCTACGCTATGATGGCCCACTGGAACCACCACCAGGCTGGTGTAGCCTTTCTCTTTCAGACCAAATTCTTCATCGAGGATTGCGGCGTCAAAACCTTCGATGGGTACCGCGTCCAGACCCAGCGCCGCAACGCCCAGCAGGAAGTTACCGACGTTGAGGTAAACCTGTTTTGCCATCCACTGCGCATCATCATGCAGATCTTTACGGTGCATATCGGCGAAGAATTTGCGACCTTTATCGTTCGCAGCTTTCGCTTCCGGCGTGGCAAAGCGGCCATCGGCATCTTCCTGGTCAACAACCTGTTTCAGCCAGGCATCGTCCATCGCGGTTTTTGCACAGAACACCACGACGTGCGAGGCATCAAGCATTTTGCGCTCGTTGAACACGTAATTACCGGCAGCGGATTTGGCAACACGCGCTTTGCCTTCTTCCGTGCTGGCAACAATAAAATGCCACGGCTGGGAGTTGGTGCTGGATGGGCTGTATTGCAGCAGCGTTTTGATCTGCTCGGCCTGTTCCGGGGTAAGTTTTTTGCTGGCATCAAATGCCTTAGTGGAATGACGCTTTAAGGCGACAGAAATGATATCCATAAAGACTCCATGTGTAAGTAATTTTGCGTGCCAGCAGATTACAAGGTTCAACGAGAAATGGTAAGCGAGAAAAATGCGCTATAGATTTTCGCTTTTAGTCTGGGCGCACTCTTTTTTGATCGCGTTTAGATAAGCCATCAACCACTAAATTCCATGAATCATCGATAAGATCGCGCAGTAACGCTTCGGAGATCTCATCGCCTGGATACACTGAAATCCAGTGCTTCTTATTCATGTGATACCCTGGCTTAATGCTCGGGTATATCTGCTGATTTAACAGGGATTTTTGTGGATCGGACTTCAAATTGATAAAGGGGACGCCGCGCAGCTCCGACGACAGCATAAAAATCTTGCCGCCAATTTTAAAGACATCGAACTCCGGGCCAAAAGGCCAGCAAAGCTCGACAAAGGGTAACTCAAGGGCCAGGCGTTTCGCCGTTTCGTGCAGTGATTGCTTATCCATAAACGTTCCTTTAGGCGAAGGAGAATAAGCAAAGTATGCCGTGAAGTACGGCGATAATCGACGTTTAATCCGCCAGTGAGAACCAGCGTTGCCAGATAAAGCGCAGAACAAAATACTCAATTGCGCCCAGCACTAAAAACCACAGGCAAAACAATAAAGTGTAAAGCTGGCTAAGATCCATCAGATGGAACGTGCTCACCAGTTTTTGTGCCAGCGTCAGCCCCAGTGCGGGGGCGGGCAGCAGCAGGCAAGAGAGGAAAGCCATCAGCAAAATGCCTGCTGCGGTGGTCAAAGTTTCTAAAGGGTGTTTCATAACATTGTTAAATGTAAGTTAAAACACCATTGTCAGGGATATTCTTCTGTAAGGCAATTCCCGACTTATTCTCCGGCCCAAATCTCACAATGCTTTTTCACCAGTCCAATCAGCGAGCCGCCATCGGCGACGAAATCACGCATCAGCTGCGATTCATTCAGACCGCTGACGACCTGGCGATGCAGGGCCTCAATCGCGCTCGATGCACCAATTTTATCTGCGGAAGGGGCGATTTTTTCCAGCAATCGCAAGGTGTCTTCCGTTAGTGGCCGACGATCGCCAGTGTGCGGATCGGTAATGGCACCTTCCAGCCCATAACGGCAGGCCTGGAAGCGGTTGAATTTATACAGCAGGTAATCTTTCTCCTGATGTTTGAACGGGCGTTCCGTCAGTAACCAGTGGGCGGTGGCCTGAATCAATCCCGCCATATTTACCGCGTGGCTAAGGGTTAATGGGGTATCCATCACCCGAACTTCCACCGTGCCAAAATGGGGGCTGGGGCGAATATCCCAGTGCAGATCTTTAATGCTGTCGATCATCGTGGTGTAACTCAGACAACGAAACAGGGCTTCAAATTGTTGCCAGTTACTGACCCACGGCATTGGGCCATTGTCGGGAAAGGCGGAAAAAATATTCGGTCTTGAGGAAGCAAAGCGTGTATCCGTTCCCTGCATATACGGCGATGCGGCAGAAAGGGCGATAAAGTGCGGCACAAACCGCGACAAGCCGTGCAGCAAATAAATGGCGTCATCGCCACTGGCGCAGCCAACATGGACATGCTGACCAAAAACGGTCGCCTGCTGAATGAGATAACCAAAGTTTTCCAGCGTTCGTTGATAGCGTTCGTTATCGCATACCTCCTGACGCTGCCATTTCTGAAACGGGTGCGTGCCCCCGCCGCAAATTTCCAGATGATGGTCTGCGGCTGCTCGCAAGATGACTTTCTGCATCGCTGAAAATTGCCCGGCAGCCTGGTTGATATCACGACAAACATCCGTCGCCAGCTCCAGCATGCTTTCGGTGATATCGTGCTTTACTTCCCCGGCAGTGATCTGATTTTTAACCGCGTCAATCAGCGTTGAAGAGTCCTGGCTTAAGTCATAGCCCGGCGGATTAACCACCTGCATTTCCAGTTCAATACCGAGGGTAAAAGGTTCAGAGACTTGAAAATCGGGTATTGGCATAGGTTTCTCTTATGTTGGCGTTTTCATTTGAGTATAGAAGTGGGAGCGGCCGGGAGAGATGCGGAAGTTCTGGAATGTTTCTTTTTTTGGTGATGGTGAACTGATTGCTACTGAAGCAATTTGGCTACTTTTGCAATGTGCCAAGTTATGGCAGAGCTGGCTGGCGGCGGAGAATTTTGACGATTGAGGGGCGAAGGAAAAATTGGTTTAGTTTCGGTTGATCTGATGCGTAGTGAGAAGTCCGAAATAAGACTAACTGTATAAATAAACAGCTATTTTGTTGAGGAAGGGTAAGATAACGGCGGGTGCCTGAAGCTTTCCGGTTTCAGGTTTACTCTGAGGTCTGGAAAGATGAAGCCCCAGGAGATATTTCTATCAACCCTGGGGCTGCCACTCCAAACCCAAACAATTTGGATGGTAGTCCCTTCTTCGCATGGAGGCAATATAAACATGCTGACGAAATATGCCCTTGTGGCAGTCATAGTGCTGTGTTTGACGGTGCTGGGATTTACGGTTCTGGTCGGAGACTCGCTGTGTGAGTTTACGGTGAAGGAACGTAATATTGAGTTTAAGGCTGTTCTCGCTTACGAACCGAAGAAGTAGCCGTTGTGCGGGGAGTAATCCCCGCATATCCGGTTGTCAGGTCAGGATGGTAAGGCACCTGCTTTACACTTTCGCCCGCGGTCAGTGATGGCTGCGGGCGATGTCGTTTTAAGAGCAATGATCAGTTTTGCCAACAGAAGTCCGAAACAGGACTCACTGTATAAATAAACAGCCATTTTGCTAAGGAAGGGTAAGATAACGGCGGGTGCCTGAAGCTTTCCGGTTTCAGGTTTACTCTGAGGTCTGGAAAGATGAAGCCCCAGGAGATATTTCTATCAACCCTGGGGCTGCCACTCCGAACCTCAACAACTCGGATGGTAGTCCCTTCTTCGCATGGAGGCAATATAAACATGCTGACGAAATATGCCCTTGTGGCGGTCATAGTGCTGTGTTTGACAGTGCTGGGATTTACGCTTCTGGTCGGCGACTCGCTGTGTGAGTTCACCGTAAAGGAACATAATATTGAGTTCAGGGCTGTTCTCGCTTACGAACCGAAGAAGTAGCCGTTGTGCGGGGAGTAATCCCCGCATATCCGGTTGTCAGTTCAGGGTGGTAAGGCACCTGCTTTACATTTTCGCCCGTGGTCAGTGATGGCTGCGGGCGATGTCGTTTAACTGGCATGGGCGATAATACTAATGAAAAGTCCGGAACAGGATTTACTGTATAAATAAACAGCCATTTTGCTAAGGAAGGGTAAGATAACGGCGGGTGCCTGAAGCTTTCCGGTTTCAGGTTAACTCTGAGGTCTGGAAAGATGAAGCCCCAGGAGATATTTCTATCAACCCTGGGGCCGCCACTCCAAACCAGACAATTTGGATGGTAGTCCCTTCTTCGCATGGAGGCAATATAAACATGCTGACGAAATATGCCCTTGTGGCGGTCATAGTGCTGTGTTTGACAGTGCTGGGATTTACGCTTCTGGTCGGCGACTCGCTGTGTGAGTTCACCGTAAAGGAACGTAATATTGAGTTCAGGGCTGTTCTCGCTTACGAACCGAAGAAGTAGCCGTTGTGCGGGGAGTAATCCCCGCATATCCGGTTGTCAGGTCAGGATGGTAAGGCACCTGCTTTACACTTTCGCCCGTGGTCAGTGATGGCTGCGGGCGAATCGTACCAGATGTTGTCAATTAATCGTGTTGGCACAGCGTTATGACTATTTTTTCTTTTATCTGCCAGTGCACAGCAAACTGCTCATCCTCTAGTCGAATGATGATCTGCTGTTTATTCCAGCTAATTATCTGATAGTCCAGAAAACCTGCATCAGTTTGGATCTCACTTGCCTTAAATGCGCTCTCTTTGGCGGAAAATGCCAGTGTCAGCGCCAGAGAAAAGGCTAAACCGCATTCTGCGAGTCGCTCGTGTTCTGCTGGTGTAATAATGTTGTCTGTCAATTCTCTTGCGGTTTGTACAGAGAAAATCTCTTCGATATCAATGCCAATCGGTTGACGAGATGCCACGGCTAATGCCGTAGTCTCGCAGTGGCTAATACTGCCGTATACCTCCGCAGGCCACACAGGTTGGCGTAGCTCGCCGATTGCGGGCACACATTTATAGCCATATTCCCGCAAGGCGTAAACAGCAGCGATCCGTCCGGCTAAATGCTCTGTTTTACGTTTACGTCCAGCGTGTTGCAGTTGTGCGTAGTGTGGCAGCCAGAGTAAATCCTGCTCGCGAAAACTTACTGGATCGAACTCAACAAAATGCAGCGTATGTCCGGCAAAGGGGAGGGAGGTATGCGTAGTTTTCATGTCGACCATATTAGAGACTGATGACAAACGCAAAACTGCCTGATGCGCTACGCTTATCAGGCCTACACTATCCTGCAATATATTGAATTGGCAAGATTTTTGTAGGCCGGATAAGGCGTTCACGCCGCATCCGGCATGAACGACGCGCACTTTGTCAACAATCTGACGTTAGCATCAGAAGTGCGTATTAATGCTCATATACCATGTACGTCCCGGCTCGTTATAGGTATACGCCCCGGCACCGGCGATATAGTTGGCTCCTGCCAGATCGCCCGTGGTCTGGGCATTACCCGCACGCCACAAACGCTTGTCGAACAGGTTGTCCACGCCGCCGGTCAGACTGACATTCTTCGTCACATCCCAGGTCGCGCTCAGGCCCACAATGCTGTACGGACTGATTTCTTTGGTTTCCGGTCCAACCGCTGGCTGGCCTTTATAGTTGTACTTCTTCGGCTGCTGCTTGCCGTACCAGGTGAAGGTCGTTTGCATCGACAAATCTTCCCGTGCCTGCCAGCTCAGCGTTGAGTTCAACGTATACTCCGGGATGATCGACAAACGGTCGCCCGTGGTTTTGTTTTCACTCTTCAGCATATAAGTGATGTTGTTGGTCCACATCACCGTTTCGCTAACCGGTACGTTTAACGATCCTTCCAGACCTTCAACCACCGCTTTCGGCACGTTATCCCACTGATAGAGATCGGTGCCGACTGCGTTTTGCCCTACAGCCACATAGCCCGCTTCAATCTTATTGCGATAATCGTTACGGAACCAGGTGACACCCGCCAGCCAGCCGTCGCGTTTGAACTCCAGACCAATCTCTTTGTTGATGCTGGTTTCTGCTTTCAGGTCATCATTACCTTGCAAATAGCAGCCGCCCGCGCTGGCATAGCAGCCCTGACCTTTACTGTAGAGAATGTAGTTCGGGTTAGTCTGGTACAGGCTCGGCGCTTTATAAGCACGGGCGATGCCCATTTTCAGCGTGAAGTCATCGCCTAAACCTTGCGATATATTCAGCGCCGGACTCCAGTTATTGCCAACAATGCTGTGATGATCGAAACGCAGCCCCGGCGTTACGATGGTGCTGTCAGTCAGCTCCATGTTGTTTTCGGCAAATAGCGAGAAAATTTCTGCCTTTGAATATGGGCTACGGTCAGTGGCACTTACACCATCAATAGCACCGCCGGTATTCGTTCCGGTCAGCGCCTGGGTGTTGGAACTTAAGTCCTTCATCCGCTGCTGATTCCACTCGGTCCCCAGCGTCAGCGTCTGGTTAACGAGGAAATCAATCGGCAGGTTAACTTCGCTGTGCAACATCACGTCATCAAGATCGATATCGACGAAATCTTGTGTCGCTTTTTCGTTAAATTTCCCTTCGGTGCCGCCCGCCAGGCCTTCCGGAATACGCGAGTTACGGGTGTGTTCGTACTGCACCCAGTTGCTGGTGGTCACGCCGTTATCCCAGCCACCGTTCCAGGTCAGCGAGTAGTTCTGGCGATACAGGCGGTTGGTTTCATCGCCATATTTAGAGCGAGTGTAAGCGTCAGAGTTGGTGTTCTGGGTGTCACCCGCATACAGGTTACCCTGGCGGCTGTAGCCCGCTTCAAGTTCGAGTGACTGCATAGGGGCGAAGTCCCAACGCACCACGCCATTGATATCTTTGTTGATCACCCCTTCGCGCCCGGCTGGTAACGTCGTGGCATACGTTCCGGCACGCGCTGACTGATGGCCCTGGTTAATATCCCACGCATCAGCCTGAGTTTTGTCGAGGTTGCCATATAAACGGAAGCTGAATTGGTCGCCCAGCGGACCGGTCAAGCTGAAGTTGGTGCGTTTGGTGGCACCTTCCTCTTTATGCTCTGGCGCATTGAAATAAGCATCCCATGAGCCGTGCCACTCGCCGCTGCCTTTTTTGGTAATGATGTTAACCACGCCGCCCGCCGCGCCGTTGCCATAACGCGCAGCTGCCGGACCACGCAGAACTTCAATACGTTCAATCATTTCAGGCGGCACCCAGGAGGTATCACCACGGGTATCACGCTCGCCACGCCAGCCCTGACGCACCGAGTTACGGCTGCTGACAGGCTTACCGTCAATCAAAATCAGCGTGTTTTCCGGACCCATGCCGCGAATATCAATCTGGCGGTTATTACCACGCTGACCACTGGTGGAGTTACCAGTCAGGTTAACGCCTGGCATGGTACGGATGATCTCCGACACATCGCGGGCAACCGGGTTTTTGCGGATTTCATCTGCGGTGATGGTCGAAACGCCAGGCGCCTGCAAGTTCTGCTCGGCGGCGGTGACCACGATGGTATCGTCATGTGAAACAGGAGTATCGGTTGGCTCTTGTGCCTGTGCTACCCCATAAATCCCCAGATTGACCAACAAGGCCAGGGAATGAATCTTCTTGTTCATTGTTTTATTCCTGCATTTTTGCCACGAATTGCAACTGTCGGGCATGGTCGTCATCAACACGACGCATCCCGCTACCGCGAAAACCTTTGATCCTGAAAGACACGCAGTGCAGTTGGTTAATTAATGTCCGCGCTTCCCACGGCGCGTCATTACGCTATTGCAAATGCAAATAGTTATCAATAATATTATCAATATATTTCTGCAATCAATGAAAAAATGCACATTAAACATGGGGTTATGGTGTGACAGCGTTAAAAGTAGGAAGTGAGAGCTGGTGGCAGTCGAAACATGGCCCGGAATGTCAGCGTCTGAATGACGAAATGTATCAGGTCACTTTCTGGTGGCGTGATCCACAAGGCTCTGAAGACCACTCGACGATAAAGCGCGTATGGGTCTATATCACTGGCGTGACCGATCACCATCAGAACAGCCAGCCCCAGTCGATGCAGCGAATTGCAGGGACCGATGTCTGGCAGTGGACGACACAACTCAATGCCAACTGGCGCGGCAGCTACTGTTTTATTCCTACCGAACGTGATGACATTTTTTCTGCACCATCCCCTGATCGCCTCGAATTGCGCGAAGGCTGGCGAAAACTATTACCCCAGGCGATAGCCGATCCGCTGAATCCACAAAGCTGGAAAGGCGGGCGAGGGCACGCTGTTTCTGCACTCGAAATGCCGCAAGCGCCCCTGCAACCGGGATGGGATTGTCCGCAAGCGCCAGAAACGCCTGCCAAAGAAATTATCTGGAAAAGTGAAAGGTTGAAAAATTCACGCCGTGTATGGATTTTTACCACCGGCGATGCAACAGCAGAAGAACGCCCGCTGGCAGTTTTACTTGATGGCGAATTTTGGGCGCAGAGTATGCCCGTCTGGCCTGCGCTGACTTCGTTGACCCATCGTCAGCAACTTCCTCCCGCCGTGTACGTGTTGATCGACGCTATCGACACCACGCACCGCGCCCACGAACTGCCGTGTAATGCGGATTTCTGGCTGGCAGTACAGCAAGAGTTATTACCCCAGGTGAAAGCTATCGCCCCCTTTAGCGATTGCGCCGATCGCACCGTGGTCGCAGGGCAGAGTTTTGGTGGACTTTCCGCGCTGTATGCCGGACTGCGCTGGCCTGAACGCTTTGGCTGTGTATTAAGCCAGTCGGGATCGTACTGGTGGCCGCATCGGGGCGGGCAGCAAGAGGGCGTGTTACTTGAACAGCTCAAAGCTGGTGAAGTTAGCGCCGAAGGTCTGCGCATTGTGCTGGAAGCAGGTATTCGCGAGCCGATGATTATGCGGGCCAATCAGGCGCTGTATGCGCAATTAGCCCCCCTAAAAGAATCCATTTTCTGGCGTCAGGTTGACGGCGGACATGATGCGCTTTGTTGGCGCGGTGGCTTGATGCAGGGGCTAATCGACCTCTGGCAACCACTTTTCCATGACAGGAGTTGAATATGGCATTCAGTAATCCCTTCGATGATCCGCAGGGCGTGTTTTACATTTTACGCAATGCGCAGGGGCAATTCAGTCTGTGGCCGCAACAGTGCGCCTTACCGGCAGGCTGGGATGTTGTGTGTCAGCCGCAGTCACAGGCGTCCTGCCAGCAGTGGCTGGACGCCCACTGGCGTACTCTGACACCGGCGAATTTCATCCAGCAGCAGGAGGCGCAATGAGCCAGCATTTACCTTTAGTTGCCGCACAGCCCGGCATCTGGATGGCAGAAAAACTGTCGGATTTACCCTCCGCCTGGAGCGTGGCGCATTACGTTGAGTTAACCGGAGATGTTGATGCGCCATTACTGGCTCGCGCGGTGGTTGCCGGATTAGCGCAAGCAGATACGCTGCGGATGCGTTTTACGGAAGATAACGGCGAAGTCTGGCAATGGGTCGATGATGCGCTGACGTTCGAACTGCCAGAAATTATCGACCTGCGAACCAACATTGATCCGCACGGTACTGCGCAGGCATTAATGCAGGCGGATTTGCAACAAGATCTGCGCGTCGATAGCGGTAAACCTCTGGTTTTTCATCAACTGATACAGGTGGCAGATAACCGCTGGTACTGGTATCAGCGTTACCACCATTTGCTGGTCGATGGCTTCAGTTTCCCGGTCATTACCCGCCAGATCGCCAACATTTACTGTGCATGGGGGTGTGGCGAACCAACACCGGCTTCGCCGTTTACGCCTTTCGCTGAGGTAGTGGAAGAGTACCAGCAGTACCGCGAAAGCGAAGCCTGGCAGCGTGATGCGGCATTCTGGGCGGAACAGCGTCGTCAACTACCACCGCCCGCGTCACTTTCTCCAGCCCCTTTACCGGGGCGCAGCGCCTCGGCAGATATTTTGCGTCTGAAACTGGAATTTAACGGCGGGGAATTCCGCCAGTTGGCTACGCAACTTTCAGGTGTGCAGCGTACCGATATAGCCCTTGCGCTGGCGGCTTTGTGGCTGGGGCGATTGTGCAACCGCATGGACTACGCCGCCGGATTTATCTTTATGCGTCGACTGGGCTCAGCGGCGCTGACGGCTACCGGACCCGTGCTCAACGTGTTGCCGTTGGGTATTCACATTGAGGCACAAGAAACATTGCCGCAACTGGCAGCCCGACTAGCGGCACAACTGAAAAAAATGCGTCGTCATCAACGTTACGATGCCGAACAAATTGTCCGTGACAGCGGGCGCGCGGCGGGAGAGGAACCGCTGTTCGGTCCGGTGCTCAATATTAAAGTATTTGATTATCAGTTAGATATTCCGGGGGTACAGGCGCAAACCCATACCCTGGCAACCGGTCCGGTTAATGACCTTGAACTGGCCCTTTTCCCGGATGAAAACGGTGATTTGAGTATTGAGATCCTCGCCAATAAACAGCGTTACGATGAGCCAACGCTAATCCAGCATGCTGAACGGCTGAAAATGCTGACGGTGCAGTTTGCCGCGGATCCGGCGCGGTTGTGCGGCGATGTCGATATTATGCTGCCAGAAGAGTATGCACAGCTGGCGCAGATCAACGCCACTCAGGTTGAGATTCCAGAAACCACACTGAGCGCGCTGGTGGCAGAACAGGCGGCAAAAACGCCGGATGCTCCGGCACTGGCAGATGTGCGTTACCAGTTCAGTTATCGGGAAATGCGCGAGCAGGTGGTGGCGCTGGCGAATCTGCTGCGTGAGCGCGGCGTTAAACCTGGCGACAGCGTAGCGGTGGCACTACCGCGCTCGGTCTTTTTGACTATGGCGCTACATGCGATAGTTGAAGCAGGTGCGGCCTGGCTACCGCTGGATACGGGCTATCCGGACGATCGCCTGAAAATGATGCTGGAAGATGCGCGTCCGTCACTGTTAATCACCACCGATGATCAACTGCCGCGCTTTAGCGATATCCCCAATTTAACCAGTCTTTGCTATAACGCCCCGCTTACACCGCAGGGCAGTGCGCCGCTGCAACTTTCGCAACCGCACCACACGGCTTATATCATCTTTACCTCCGGTTCCACCGGCAGGCCGAAAGGGGTGATGGTCGGGCAGACGGCTATCGTTAACCGCCTGTTATGGATGCAAAACCACTACCCGCTCACAGGCGAAGATGTTGTTGCCCAAAAAACGCCGTGCAGTTTTGATGTCTCGGTGTGGGAGTTTTTCTGGCCGTTTATTGCCGGGGCGAAACTGGTGATGGCTGAACCGGAAGCGCACCGCGATCCGCTCGCTATGCAGCAATTCTTTGCTGAATATGGCGTAACGACCACGCATTTTGTACCGTCGATGCTGGCGGCGTTTGTTGCTTCGTTGACGCCGGAAACCGCTCGCCAGAGTTGCGCGACGTTGAAACAGGTTTTCTGTAGCGGAGAAGCCTTACCAGCCGATTTATGTCGCGAATGGCAGCAGTTAACCGGCGCGCCGTTACATAATCTTTATGGCCCGACGGAAGCAGCGGTGGATGTGAGCTGGTATCCAGCCTTTGGTGCTGAACTTGCAGCGGTACGCGGCAGCAGTGTGCCGATTGGCTACCCGGTGTGGAACACGGGCCTGCGCATTCTCGATGCGATGATGCATCCGGTGCCGCCGGGTGTGGCAGGCGATCTCTATCTGACCGGTATTCAACTGGCGCAGGGGTATCTTGGACGACCCGATCTGACAGCCAGCCGCTTTATTGCCGATCCTTTCGCGCCAGGTGAACGGATGTACCGTACCGGAGATGTTGCCCGCTGGCTGGATAACGGCGCGGTGGAGTATCTCGGGCGTAGTGATGATCAGCTAAAAATTCGTGGTCAGCGGATTGAACTGGGCGAAATCGATCGTGTGATGCAGGCGCTGCCGGATGTCGAGCAAGCAGTTACCCACGCTTGTGTGATTAATCAGGCGGCAGCCACCGGGGGGGATGCGCGTCAACTGGTGGGCTATTTTGTATCGCAATCGGGCCTGCCGCTGGATACCAGCGCATTGCAGGCGCAGCTTCGCGAAAAATTGCCTCCGCATATGGTGCCCGTGGTTCTACTGCAACTGCCACAGTTACCACTTAGCGCCAACGGTAAGCTGGATCGCAAAGCCTTACCGTTGCCGGAACTGAAGGCACAAGTGCCGGGGCGTGCGCCGAAAGTGGGCAGTGAAACGATTATCGCCGCGGCATTCTCGTCGTTGCTGGGTTGTGACGTGCAGGATGCTGACGCTGATTTCTTCGCGCTTGGCGGTCATTCGCTACTGGCAATGAAACTGGCAGCACAACTTAGTCGACAGTTTGCCCGTCAGGTGACGCCGGGGCAGGTGATGGTCGCGTCAACCGTCGCCAAACTGGCAACGGTTATTGATGGTGAAGAAGACAGCACCCAGCGCATGGGATTTGAAACCATCCTGCCGTTGCGTGAAGGTAATGGCCCGACGCTGTTTTGTTTCCATCCAGCATCTGGTTTTGCCTGGCAGTTTAGCGTGCTCTCGCGTTATCTCGATCCTCAATGGTCGATTATTGGCATCCAGTCTCCGCGCCCTCATGGCCCCATGCAGACCGCGGCAAACCTGGATGAAGTCTGCGAAGCGCATCTGGCAACGTTACTTGAACAACAACCGCACGGCCCTTATTACCTGCTGGGGTATTCGCTGGGCGGTACGCTGGCGCAGGGGATTGCGGCACGGCTGCGTGCCCGTGGCGAACAGGTGGCATTTCTTGGCTTGCTGGATACCTGGCCGCCAGAAACGCAAAACTGGCAGGAAAAAGAGGCTAATGGTCTGGACCCGGAAGTGCTGGCGGAGATTAACCGCGAGCGCGAGGCCTTCCTGGCGGCACAGCAGGGAAATACTTCAACGGAGCTGTTTACCACCATTGAAGGCAACTACGCTGATGCAGTGCGCTTGTTGACCACTGCCCATAGTGTTCCGTTTGATGGAAAAGCGACGCTGTTTGTTGCCGAACGCACGCTTCAGGAGGGGATGACTCCCGAACGGGCCTGGGCACCATGGATTGCGGAGCTGGATATCTATCGTCAGGATTGCGCACATGTGGATATTATCTCGCCGATGGCGTTTGAAAAAATAGGGCCAATTATTCGTGCGGCGCTAAATAAGTAAATTTATATTATCTATAAACCCATAATTACAATAAATGATTATGGGTTTATTATTTATTTAATTTATCAATTTAACGGATATTTCTCTGAAATAGAGTGAATGTTGCATTCAGTGAGAGGAATTTACAAACTTCAGCTTCGGATAAATCTCACCAACTGGTAAAGTGGGGGCCGTGGAGATTTACTCTTATTGGACCCATTTCAGGTTATACCGCATGTCATCACTGAATATTAAACAGGGAAGTGACGCTCATTTTCCCGAGTATCCTCTGGCGTCGCCCAGTAATAATGAAATTGATTTACTTAATCTAATTGAAGTTTTATGGCGGGCCAAAAAAACGGTCATGGCGGTCGTTTTTGCGTTTGCCTGCGCAGGTTTACTGATCTCTTTCATCCTGCCGCAAAAATGGACCAGCGCGGCGGTTGTCACGCCTCCAGAACCTGTTCAGTGGCAGGCGCTTGAGAAAACATTCACTAAGCTTCGTGTGCTGGATCTGGATATCAAAATTGATCGTACAGAAGCATTTAACCTGTTTATCAAGAAGTTTCAGTCGGTTAGCTTACTGGAAGAGTACCTGCGCTCATCACCTTATGTGATGGACCAATTAAAAGAGGCGAAAATCGACGAACTGGATTTGCATCGCGCTATCGTCGCATTGAGCGAAAAAATGAAAGCGGTTGATGACAATGCCAGTAAGAAAAAAGATGAACCGTCACTGTATGCCTCCTGGACGCTAAGTTTCACCGCGCCAACCAGTGAAGAGGCGCAGACCGTTTTGAGCGGGTATATCGATTATATCTCTGCGTTGGTGGTGAAAGAGTCGCTAGAAAACGTCCGTAATAAACTGGAAATCAAAACCCAGTTTGAAAAAGAAAAACTGGCTCAGGATCGCATTAAAACGAAAAACCAACTTGATGCAAACATTCAGCGCCTCAATTATTCACTCGACATTGCCAACGCGGCAGGAATTAAAAAGCCCGTTTATAGCAATGGTCAGGCAGTTAAAGATGACCCCGACTTTTCTATTTCTCTCGGCGCAGACGGTATTGAACGTAAACTGGAAATTGAAAAAGCGGTCACTGACGTTGCGGAGCTGAATGGTGAATTACGTAATCGTCAGTATCTAGTCGAGCAATTAACAAAAACAAATGTCAACGATGTGAATTTTACGCCGTTTAAATATCAGTTGCGTCCGTCATTACCGGTAAAAAAAGACGGTCCGGGTAAGGCGATTATCGTGATCCTTTCTGCGTTGATCGGCGGTATGGTGGCTTGTGGTAGCGTGCTGTTGCGCCATGCCATGGCATCCAGAAAACAGGATGCCATCATGGCAGACCACTTAGTTTAAATCTTCGCGGTTGAAGGTGCCGCTCGTCCGAGCGGCACCACAAGCGGAGTTCCGGCTACCGGATCGTCAATGATCATGCAACGCAAACCATAAATACGCTCAATCAGTTCAGCAGTGACTATCTCTTTTGGTGCTCCTTGAGCGACAATTTTCCCTTCACGTAATGCAATCAAATGGCTAGCGTACCGACAGGCCTGATTAAGATCGTGCAGTACCGCCGCCAGGGTATAGCCTTTCTCGCGGTTCAGTTCGCTTAACAATTCCAGCAAATCAATCTGATGACTGATATCCAGCCAGGTGGTGGGTTCGTCGAGTAGCATAATTGCCGTTTCCTGGGCCAGCACCATCGCGATCCACGCTCGCTGACGTTGCCCACCGGAGAGGGTATCAACGCTTTGATTTGCCAGATGAGTTATTCCTGTGGCCTGCATCGCTTTCGTTACCGCTTCTTCATCTTCTTTACGCCAGCGGGTAAACAGCGGTTGATGCGGGTAACGCCCGCGCGCTACTAACTCCTGCACGGTGATATCTCCCGGCGTGGTGGCGTTTTGCGCCAGTAAACCAATCCGGCGTGCGACCTCTTTACTGGCGTAATGTTGAATGTGCTCGCCATCCAGCCAGACATGCCCGTGAGCAGGCGTCATCAGGCGGCTTAAGGTACGCAGTAACGTGGATTTACCGCAGCCATTTGGCCCGATAATCGCTGTGAAGTGACCATCAGGAATTTCTACAGTCAGATTTTCCGCAACGGTATATTTGCCATATCCGAGGGTTAACTGTTCGCCGCGCAAACGGGCTACTGATTCGGTCATTTTTTGCGAGACTCCTGAATTAACAAGACGATAAGGTAAATACCGCCGAGGCTGACGGTAACGACGCCAACCGGAAGTTGATACGGCATAAACAGTTGTTGAGCACAGAGATCGGCTGCCAGCAGTAACAGCGCACCGCACAGCGCTGCCTGGGTTAGACCCCAGCGAGCGGTGCCGCTGATGCGGCGGGCAATGTGTGGCGCGACTAAAGCAATAAAGGAAATCGGCCCGGCAAGCGCCGTTGCCGCAGCGGTAAGCACTACTGCCACCAGCATCATTAATAGCCGCGAACGTTCGACGCTGACGCCTAACGCACACGCGGTGTCATCGCCCATCTCCAGCAAGCGCATCCGCCTTACCAGCAAGGCGGCGGCAATTAGCATCAATATGATGATGGGCGCGGAAGGCGAGGTTTTTGCCCACGTCAGGCCATTGAGCGATCCTGCATTCCACAAACCCGCTGTTAACGCCGTTTCTAAAGACGCTTTCAGCAACAGCCAGGTATTAAAGGCCACCAGCATGGCGCGAACGCCGATGCCGATAATAATCAACCGAAAGGTGTCGATACCGTTACGCCAGGCAAGCAGCCAGACCAGCAGCGAAGTGATAATGCCGCCCGCCATTGCTGCCAGCGCGATAGCCGTCAGGTCCTGACCAAACAGCACCATCGCCACCAGCACGCCGCTCCACGCTCCGGTGTTAAAGCCCATTACGTCAGGGCTGCCGAGTGGGTTACGCATCAACGACTGAAAAATCGCGCCGCTGACGCCCAGTGCCGCACCAATCAACAGCGCCATTAGTACCCGCGGTAAACGCCATTCGGTGACCACCATTGTCATACTGCGCGGTGCGTCACCCATCAGCGCGGCAAATACCTGAGAGGTTTCCAGCGTGACGGCACCGCTGCGTAATCCCCACACGCTTGCCATCACACAAGCTATTAGCAACAGCAGACAGGTGATAATTAATCGACGAGAGACGTAAATCATGCGCCACCTCGCGTTTTACGTCGTACAAGGAAGATCAGCACTGGTGCGCCAATAAAGGCACTGACTACAGAAACGCGCAGTTCGCCGGGAACAATCACCCGCCCGATAATATCGGCAAACAGCAGCAGGGCAGGTGTGGCGAGCAGCGTGACGGGCAGCGACCAGCGATGATCGGCTCCAACCAACCAACGTGCCATGTGCGGCATCATCAGGCCAATAAAAGCAATCGGGCCAACTACCGCCGTCGCACTACCACAAAGCACGGTAATCGCCAGTAGGCCAATCAACTGCGTGCGTGCTACGCGACTGCCCAGCGCCGTCGCGGTGTCACTGCCGAGGCTTAAACTGTTCAGTGCGCGGCTCAGTAATAGCGCAGTTGCTCCGGCGATCACCACAGGGATCAGCACCACTTTTAAGGTGTGTAAATTACGAATATCCAGCGAACCGGCTTGCCAGAAACGCAGTTGATCGTAGACGTCGGGATTAAGCAGGGCGATTCCGCTGGTCAGCCCTTCCAGCACTGCCGCCAGCGCCACGCCCGCCAGAGTTAAACGCACCGGACTTAACTGCCCACCGCCCTGGCTGCCAGTAAAGGCAACAATCAACGAGGCCACCAGCGCACCGGCGAAGGCCATCGCCAGTTGTTCCTGCGCGGATGAGTAACCAAACAGCACCGCGCCCAGCACAATGGCAAAGCTGGCTCCGGCGTTCACGCCAAGCAAGCCGGGGTCGGCAAGTGGGTTTCGGGTGAGGGTTTGCATTAACGCCCCGGCAAGGCCAAGCGCGCCGCCTGCCAGTAAACCGGCAAGGGTACGCGGCAGTCGCGCGTCGAGCACGATGGTGCAGTCGGCGCTCTGGCAGGTGCCGGAGAGGGCCTCCAGCACTACGGAAGCGGGGAGTGATTTTGCTCCAATGAGCAGGCTTAATGCCGTCGCGATAATCAGTAATAACAGCAATCCGGGCACGGCAATGGCGCGTGTCACGGCAACAGAACCAGACATACGAACTTCCATGATAATGAAATTAATTATCGTTATCGATCTTATTTGGATATGTTAGCATGTGCAGCCTAAGAATAGGTATTTAAAATATTTGATGGCAAGGCATTGTAATGAATAAACAATCCTGGCTGCTTAACCTCAGCCTGTTGAAAACGCACCCGGCGTTTCGCGCAGTATTCCTCGCTCGTTTTATCTCTATTGTTTCTCTGGGTTTGCTCGGCGTCGCGGTGCCGGTGCAGATCCAGATGATGACGCATTCTACCTGGCAGGTGGGGCTTTCGGTGACGCTGACCGGCGGGGCGATGTTTGTCGGCTTGATGGTCGGCGGTGTGCTGGCGGATCGCTATGAGCGCAAAAAAGTGATTTTGCTGGCGCGTGGCACCTGTGGCATTGGCTTCATTGGTCTGTGCCTGAACGCGTTACTGCCGGAGCCGTCTTTGCTGGCAATCTATTTACTCGGATTATGGGATGGTTTTTTCGCATCGCTTGGCGTTACGGCGCTACTGGCGGCGACACCTGCACTGGTAGGGCGTGAAAACTTAATGCAGGCCGGGGCTATCACCATGTTGACCGTGCGTCTGGGGTCGGTGATTTCGCCTATGATTGGCGGTTTATTGCTGGCGACTGGCGGTGTGGCCTGGAACTACGGGCTGGCGGCGGCGGGCACGTTTATTACCTTGCTACCGTTGTTAAGCCTTCCGGCGCTACCTCCGCCACCGCAACCGCGTGAGCATCCGTTGAAATCATTACTGGCAGGATTTCGTTTTCTGCTTGCCAGCCCGCTGGTGGGAGGGATTGCGCTGCTGGGTGGTTTATTGACGATGGCGAGCGCGGTACGGGTACTGTATCCGGCGCTGGCTGACAACTGGCAGATGTCGGCGGCACAGATTGGTTTTCTCTATGCGGCGATCCCGCTCGGTGCAGCTATTGGCGCGTTAACCAGCGGGAAGCTGGCACATAGCGCGCGACCAGGGTTATTGATGCTGCTCTCCACGCTGGGATCGTTCCTCGCCATTGGTTTGTTTGGCCTGATGCCGATGTGGATTTTAGGCGTGGTTTGTCTGGCGCTGTTCGGCTGGTTGAGCGCGGTTAGTTCGTTGCTGCAATACACAATGCTGCAAACGCAAACCCCGGAAGCGATGTTAGGACGGATTAACGGTTTGTGGACGGCACAAAACGTGACGGGCGATGCTATAGGCGCAGCGCTGTTGGGCGGTCTGGGCGCGATGATGACGCCGGTGGCCTCCGCAAGCGCGAGTGGTTTTGGTTTGTTGATTATCGGCGTGTTGTTGTTGCTGGTACTGGTAGAGTTGCGTCGTTTTCGCCAGACGCCGCCGCAGGTGACAGCGTCTGACAGTTAATGCTTAGAACAGCGCCTTAAGCCGATCCAGCACTTGCATGGCGCTGTAGTAATCCAGTCGGAACGTCTCGGTTCCCAGCGCATAAACCTGCTTGTTTTGTACTGCAGGCAGGTGCGCGAGCAGTGGATTGGCATAAATCGCATCGGCGTCTTTCTGATCACCGGCGAACAGGAATAGCGACTCGCCATTTAACCCTGCCGCCAGATTTTCCCCACCAAGCTGAATGATGTCATGGCGTTTGCCCTGGCTTTGGCTGGCGTTTAAGCCTGCGGGCAACCTGGCCAGCGTAAAGCCGAGTTGTTCCAGCATCTGTCCTTGTGCTGATTCAGCTGTCCAGAGATTGGCACTGTGCGCGGCGGCGGTATAGACAATGGCAGTGATCGGCTGCGGCGGTAATTTGATTTGCTCTTTCGCCGCCGTCAGTTGCTTATCAAACTGCGCAATCCGCTCTGCCGCTTGTTTCTCATGCCCGGTAATTTCGCCAAGTTGCGTTAACAGCGACTGCCAGCTTTTATCGTCGTAATTGATGATTAACGTTGGTGCGATAGTGGAAAGCTGATCGTATAGCGCCAGCGCTGAATCGCCGCCAGTCGCGCTAATTAAAATCAGATCCGGCATTTGTGCGGCTACTGCTTCGGCGTTCGGTTCGCCGATATAGAGACGTTGCAGTTTGCGTTCTTTCGCTACCTTGCTCCACTGGCGTAAAAAACCCTGGTCATCCGCTACGCGGTTATTCGGCGTGGTCGCGCCGCTGGCGATCACTGGTGCATCAATCGCCAGCAGTGAGCCGGTCAGGGTGACGCTGGTGGAAACAATACGCTGCGGCTGGCTTTCCAGGGTATGAGTACCACGACTGTCAGTAATCTGACGCGGCCAGTCGGCAGCCTGAACTGCGGATATTCCTGAAAGCAAAATTCCGGTTAAAAGAAGGGCGTTGCGGTAGAGCGGGGCGAGTCTCACAAATCAGCTTCCTGTTATTAATGAAGTTAATGCTTCTCATTTTCATTGTAACCACAAGCAGATGCAACCCCGACTTGCAGATTGCGTTACCTCAAGAGTTGACATAGTGCTCGTTTGCTTTTAGGTTAGCGACCGAAAATATAAATGATAATCATTATTAAAGCCTTTATCATTTTGTGGAGGATGATATGGATACGTCACTGGCTGAGGAAGTACAGCAGACCATGGCAACACTTGCGCCCAATCGCTTTTTCTTTATGTCGCCGTACCGCAGTTTTACGACGTCAGGATGTTTCGCCCGCTTTGATGAACCGGCTGTGAACGGGGATTCGCCCGACAGTCCCTTCCAGCAAAAACTCACCGCGCTGTTTGCCGATGCCAAAGCGCAGGGCATTAAAAATCCGGTGATGGTTGGGGCGATTCCCTTCGATCCACGTCAGCCTTCGTCGCTGTATATTCCCGAATCCTGGCAGTTGTTCTCCCGGCAGGAAAAACAGACTTCAGCCCGCCGTTTTACTCGCAGCCAGTCGCTGAACGTGGTGGAACGTCAGGCAATTCCGGAACAAACTACGTTTGAACAGATGGTTGCCCGCGCCGCCGCACTGACCGCCACGCCGCAAGTCGACAAAGTGGTGTTGTCACGGTTGATTGATATCACCACTGACGCCGCCATTGATAGTGGCGTATTGCTGGAACGGTTGATTGCGCAAAACCCGGTTAGTTACAACTTCCATGTGCCGTTAGCTGATGGTGGCGTCCTGCTGGGAGCCAGCCCGGAACTGCTGCTGCGTAAAGACGGCGAGCGTTTTAGCTCGATTCCGTTAGCCGGTTCCGCGCGTCGTCAGCCGGATGACGTGCTTGATCGCGAAGCGGGTAATCGTCTGCTGGCGTCAGAAAAAGATCGCCATGAACATGAACTTGTCACTCAGGCGATGAAAGAGGTACTGCGCGAACGCAGTAGTGAGTTACACGTTCCATCCTCCCCACAATTGATCACCACGCCGACGCTGTGGCATCTCGCAACACCCTTTGAAGGCAAAGCGAATTCGCAAGAAAACGCATTGACTCTGGCCTGTCTGCTGCATCCGACCCCCGCGCTGAGCGGTTTCCCGCATCAGGCCGCGACCCAGGTGATTGCTGAGCTGGAACCGTTCGACCGCGAACTGTTTGGCGGCATTGTCGGTTGGTGTGACAGCGAAGGTAACGGCGAGTGGGTGGTGACCATCCGCTGCGCGAAGCTGCGGGAAAATCAGGTGCGTCTGTTTGCCGGAGCGGGGATTGTGCCTGCGTCCTCACCGTTGGGTGAATGGCGCGAAACGGGCGTCAAACTTTCTACCATGTTGAACGTTTTTGGATTGCATTAAGGAGCGAGGATGAGCATTTCATTCACCCGCTGGCCGGAAGAGTTTGCCCGTCGCTATCGGGAAAAAGGCTACTGGCAGGATTTGCCGCTGACCGACATTCTGACCCGTCATGCCGCAAGCGACAGCATCGCGGTCATCGACGGCGAGCGTCAGTTGAGTTACCGGAAACTGAATCAGGCGGCGGATAATCTCGCCTGTAGCTTGCGTCGTCAGGGCATTAAACCCGGTGAAACCGCACTGGTACAACTGGGTAACGTCGCTGAATTGTATATTACCTTTTTCGCACTGCTAAAATTGGGCGTTGCGCCGGTGCTCGCGCTGTTCAGCCATCAGCGTAGTGAACTGAACGCCTATGCCAGCCAGATTGAACCGGCGTTACTGATTGCCGATCGCCAACATGCGCTATTTAGCGGGGATGATTTCCTCAACACATTTGTTGCAGAGCATTCTTCCATTCGCGTGGTGCAGCTGCTGAACGACAGCGGTGAGCATAACTTGCAGGATGCGATTAACCATCCTGCAGAGGATTTTACTGCCACACCGTCACCTGCCGATGAAGTGGCCTATTTTCAGCTCTCCGGCGGTACCACCGGCACACCGAAACTGATCCCACGCACTCACAATGACTATTACTACAGCGTACGTCGTAGCGTCGAGATTTGTCAGTTCACGCAACAGACACGCTACCTGTGCGCGATTCCTGCGGCCCACAACTACGCCATGAGTTCGCCAGGATCGCTGGGCGTCTTTCTCGCTGGCGGCACGGTCGCTCTGGCTGCCGACCCCAGCGCCACGCTCTGCTTCCCATTGATTGCAAAACATCAGGTGAACGTCACCGCGCTGGTGCCACCAGCAGTCAGCCTGTGGTTACAGGCGCTGACCGAAGGTGAAAGCCGGGCGCAGCTTGCCTCGCTGAAACTGTTACAGGTCGGTGGCGCACGTCTTTCTGCCACGCTTGCGGCGCGTATTCCCGCAGAGATTGGCTGCCAGTTACAGCAGGTATTCGGCATGGCGGAAGGGCTGGTGAACTACACCCGTCTTGATGATAGCGCGGAAAAAATTATCCATACCCAGGGCTATCCAATGTGTCCGGATGATGAAGTGTGGGTTGCCGATGCTGACGGAAATCCACTGCCGCAAGGGGAGGTTGGACGCCTGATGACGCGCGGGCCGTACACCTTCCGCGGCTATTACAAAAGTCCACAGCACAATGCCAGCGCCTTTGATGCCAACGGTTTTTACTGTTCCGGCGATCTGATCTCTATTGATCCAGAGGGGTACATCACCGTGCAGGGGCGCGAGAAAGATCAGATCAACCGTGGCGGCGAGAAGATCGCTGCCGAAGAGATCGAAAACCTGTTACTGCGCCATCCGGCGGTGATCTACGCCGCACTGGTGAGTATGGAAGATGAGCTGATGGGCGAAAAAAGCTGTGCTTATCTGGTGGTAAAAGAACCACTGCGTGCGGTGCAGGTGCGTCGTTTCCTGCGTGAACAGGGTATTGCCGAATTTAAATTACCGGATCGCGTGGAGTGTGTAGATTCACTTCCGCTGACGGCGGTCGGGAAAGTCGATAAAAAACAATTACGTCAGTGGCTGGCGTCACGCGCATCAGCCTGAAGGAGAGAACACGATGGCTATTCCAAAATTACAGGCTTACGCACTGCCGGAGTCTCACGATATTCCGCACAATAAAGTCAACTGGGCCTTTGAGCCGCAACGTGCCGCGTTGTTAATCCATGATATGCAGGACTATTTTGTTAGCTTCTGGGGCGAGAACTGCCCGATGATGGAGCAGGTGATCGCGAATATTGCGGCACTACGCGACTACTGCAAACAGCACAATATTCCGGTTTATTACACCGCCCAGCCGAAAGAGCAGAGCGATGAAGATCGGGCGCTGTTGAATGATATGTGGGGGCCGGGCCTGACCCGTTCACCGGAACAGCAAAAGGTGGTGGATCGCCTGACGCCAGATGCCGACGACACGGTGCTGGTGAAGTGGCGCTACAGCGCGTTTCATCGTTCTCCGCTGGAACAAATGCTCAAAGAGAGTGGACGTAACCAGCTGATTATTACCGGGGTGTACGCCCACATTGGCTGTATGACCACCGCAACCGACGCATTTATGCGCGATATTAAACCGTTTATGGTGGCGGATGCGCTGGCCGATTTCAGTCGTGACGAGCATTTGATGTCGCTGAAATATGTAGCCGGGCGTTCTGGCCGGGTGGTGATGACCGAAGAACTATTGCCTGCACCGATCCCTTCAACCAAAGCGGCGCTGCGAGAGGTGATCCTGCCGTTGCTGGACGAGTCCGATGAGCCGTTCGATGACGACAACCTAATTGATTACGGTCTGGATTCGGTGCGCATGATGGCGCTGGCGGCGCGCTGGCGCAAAGTGCATGGCGATATCGATTTTGTCATGCTGGCGAAAAATCCGACCATCGATGCCTGGTGGAAGCTACTCTCCCGCGAGGTGAAATGATGGATTTCAGCGGCAAAAATGTCTGGGTAACCGGTGCGGGGAAAGGTATTGGCTACGCCACGGCGCTGGCATTTGTTGAGGCCGGAGCGAAAGTTACAGGTTTTGATCAAGCGTTCACTCTGGAGCAATATCCCTTTGCGACCGAAGTAATGGATGTAGCCGACGCTGCGCAGGTGGCGCAAGTGTGTCAGCGACTGTTAGCGCAAACGGAGCGACTGGACGTGCTGGTCAATGCGGCGGGAATTTTGCGCATGGGCGCGACCGATCAGCTCAGCAAGGAGGACTGGCAGCAGACTTTTGCGGTTAACGTCGGCGGTGCGTTTAACCTGTTCCAGCAGACCATGAACCAGTTTCGTCGTCAGCGGGGCGGGGCGATTGTTACTGTGGCGTCCGACGCCGCACACACACCGCGTATTGGTATGAGTGCTTACGGTGCGTCGAAAGCGGCGCTGAAAAGCCTGGCGTTGAGCGTCGGGCTGGAACTGGCGGGTAGTGGTGTACGCTGTAATGTGGTTTCCCCGGGGTCCACCGACACCGATATGCAACGCACGCTGTGGGTGAGTGATGACGCCGAAGAGCAGCGTATTCGCGGCTTTGGCGAGCAGTTTAAACTCGGCATTCCGCTGGGGAAAATCGCCCGTCCACAAGAGATCGCCAACACGATTTTGTTCCTCGCCTCTGACCTCGCCAGCCATATCACCCTACAGGATATTGTGGTAGATGGCGGCTCGACGCTGGGGGCATAAGCATGATCTGGAAACGCCATTTAACGCTCGACGAACTGAACGCCACCAGCGATAACACAATGGTGGCGCATCTGGGAATTGTTTATACCCGTCTGGGCGATGATGTGCTGGAAGCCGAAATGCCGGTTGATACCCGTACTCATCAACCGTTCGGTTTACTACATGGCGGCGCGTCGGCGGCGCTGGCGGAAACCCTGGGATCGATGGCCGGATTTATGATGACTCGCGACGGACAGTGCGTGGTGGGCACGGAGCTTAACGCCACCCATCATCGCCCAGTGTCTGAGGGAAAGGTACGCGGCGTCTGCCAGCCGCTGCATCTTGGGCGGCAAAATCAGAGCTGGGAAATCGTTGTTTTCGATGAACAGGGGCGGCGTTGCTGTACTTGTCGGCTGGGTACGGCGGTGATCGGCTAAATTGGATTAATATGCCTGATGCGCTTCGCTTATCAGGCCTACGATTCGCGAGAATTTGTTGGCCTGGTAAGTGAAAGCGCTACCCGGAAAAATATGTGCAGAGGGTGAGACTATTGGTTCTGTAGCCATTCCTGATAGCGTCTGGATATGAAACTCGCTGCGATTTTATAGTTTTCCCATGTGTCTTTTACATGGAATTCGCTGGGAAGATCTTTGACAAGATGGGTGCAGTAGTCTTCGAGATAATCGCCTGTATCAAAATCAAAATAATGTTTAGTAAAGGCGTTTCCTTGGGTCGAAAGTTCTTCATCGGTCAAAGTACCATCGAATTCTTCAAAAAGCTGAGGGGCTGTTATTTCTCTGCGCGTAAAGAGGGCAAGAGATTCAGCGAGATCTTCCTTAAACTCCTCGTCCAACAAGTTATTATCAATCAACCAACCTAAATAAAAACCAGTATGGATGTATGCCTGGCTGAGCGGTAAACCTTCTTCTATAACCGAGTCAAAATGGTATTTCGCTTTGTCATAGCTCATGGGAGGACTCCTTATCATATAACGAAATAGCCATGCTATCGTATAGTTGCGTTGCATAACATTGACGCGGAATACTATAGATTTCGGCTATGCATTTTCGCATATAAGTAGTGTTACTACTCTGGTGAGTCAACCCTCTCAATTGTCCGTAATTGTACACGTCTTTTCGCGACTAAAGTGATCTCGTTAACAATGTGATGTAAATATGAGGTGTTTTTGTTGTGCGCATTGGTTTCTTGGTTGTTAAATAAAATCTGCTGATATAGAAACAAAATGTAACATCTCTATGGACACGCACACGGATAACAACTATGAACAAATCAGGGAAATACCTCGTCTGGACAGTGCTCTCTGTAATGGGAGCATTTGCTCTGGGATACATTGCTTTAAATCGTGGGGAACAGATCAACGCGCTGTGGATTGTGGTGGCGTCGGTCTGTATCTATCTGATCGCTTACCGTTTTTATGGTCTTTATATTGCCAAAAATGTATTGGCGGTTGACCCGACGCGTATGACGCCAGCGGTGCGCCATAACGACGGGCTGGACTATGTGCCGACGGACAAGAAAGTGCTGTTCGGTCACCATTTTGCGGCCATTGCCGGAGCAGGCCCGTTGGTGGGGCCGGTACTGGCGGCGCAAATGGGCTACCTACCGGGGATGATCTGGCTACTTGCCGGGGTGGTTCTCGCCGGTGCGGTGCAGGATTTCATGGTGCTGTTTGTTTCCACGCGCCGTGACGGTCGCTCGCTGGGCGAGCTGGTTAAAGAAGAGATGGGGCCAACCGCCGGGGTGATTGCGCTGGTGGCCTGCTTTATGATCATGGTCATTATCCTTGCAGTACTGGCGATGATCGTGGTGAAAGCCCTGACTCATAGCCCGTGGGGAACGTATACCGTTGCGTTCACCATTCCGCTGGCGCTGTTCATGGGGATTTACCTGCGCTATCTGCGTCCAGGCCGCATTGGGGAAGTGTCGGTGATTGGCCTGGTATTCCTTATTTTCGCCATTATCTCTGGCGGCTGGGTGGCAGAAAGCCCGACTTGGGCACCGTACTTTGACTTTACCGGCGTGCAGCTGACCTGGATGCTGGTGGGTTACGGTTTTGTGGCGGCGGTTCTGCCGGTGTGGTTGCTGCTGGCTCCGCGTGACTACCTCTCTACCTTCCTGAAAATCGGGACTATCGTCGGTCTGGCGGTAGGCATTTTGATTATGCGTCCGACGCTGACCATGCCTGCGCTGACCAAGTTTGTAGATGGCACTGGCCCGGTATGGACCGGTAATCTGTTCCCGTTCCTGTTTATTACTATCGCCTGTGGCGCGGTGTCTGGCTTCCATGCGCTGATCTCTTCCGGCACCACACCGAAGATGCTGGCGAACGAAGGTCAGGCGTGCTTTATCGGCTACGGTGGGATGTTGATGGAATCCTTCGTGGCGATTATGGCACTGGTTTCTGCCTGTATCATCGATCCGGGCGTGTACTTCGCGATGAACAGTCCGATGGCGGTGCTGGCTCCGGCGGGGACGGCGGATGTAGTGGCATCTGCTGCGCAGGTAGTGAGTAGCTGGGGCTTTAGCATTACGCCAGATACGTTAAATCAGATTGCCAGCGAAGTGGGTGAACAGTCGATCATTTCCCGTGCGGGCGGTGCGCCGACCCTGGCGGTGGGGATGGCCTACATTCTGCACGGCGCGCTGGGTGGCATGATGGATGTGGCGTTCTGGTATCACTTCGCCATTCTGTTTGAAGCACTGTTTATTCTGACGGCGGTGGATGCGGGTACGCGTGCTGCGCGCTTTATGTTGCAGGATCTGCTGGGCGTGGTTTCTCCGGGCCTGAAACGGACCGATTCACTGCCTGCTAACCTGCTGGCAACGGCGCTGTGCGTGCTGGCTTGGGGTTACTTTCTGCATCAGGGCGTGGTCGATCCGCTGGGCGGTATTAACACTCTGTGGCCGCTGTTTGGTATTGCCAACCAGATGCTGGCAGGGATGGCGCTGATGCTCTGTGCCGTGGTGTTGTTCAAGATGAAACGTCAACGTTACGCCTGGGTGGCGCTGGTACCAACGGCCTGGCTGCTGATTTGTACCCTGACCGCAGGCTGGCAGAAAGCGTTTAGCCCGGATGCGAAAGTCGGTTTCCTGGCGATTGCTAACAAGTTCCAGGCAATGATCGACAGCGGCAATATTCCGTCGCAGTATACTGAGTCACAACTGGCGCAACTGGTGTTCAACAACCGTCTGGATGCCGGATTAACCATCTTCTTTATGGTGGTTGTGGTGGTTCTGGCACTGTTCTCGATTAAGACGGCACTGGCGGCATTGAAAGAGCCGAAGCCAACGGCGAAAGAAACGCCGTATGAGCCAATGCCGGAAAATGTCGAGGAGATCGTGGCGCAGGCGAAAGGCGCGCACTAAAGTCAGAGTGAGGGGGATGTTGGCGTAGTGCCTGGGGTTCCCCCTCACCCTAACCCTCTCCCTGGTGGGGCGAGGGGACTGACCGAGCGCGTTGATAGCTATTAATGCACTCTCTCAGCAACCTGATTACCGGAGGTATTGATGTTTGATTCACTGGCAAAAGCCGGAAAATATTTAGGTCAGGCGGCGAAGCTGATGATTGGTATGCCTGATTACGACAACTATGTCGAACATATGCGGGTTAACCATCCCGATCAAACGCCGATGACCTACGAGGAGTTTTTCCGTGAGCGGCAGGACGCGCGCTACGGTGGAAAAGGCGGCGCGCGCTGCTGCTAAATTTGTACGTCAGGCTTTAAACGATTCCACTTTTTCGAACGCAGCACGCAAAGTATCTGGTGTCAGCGTGACTGGCAGATAATGAATGGATTCCACCGGACGTAGGGTGTGGGCAATCATTTTGTCAATCTCCACCTGATTATTGATATCCACTTCCAGCTCCGCCAGCGTAGTCGGCAGATGAAAACGCTGATACGCCCCGGTTAATTGCGCCAGCACATCATCCTGACCCAGCAAGGCGCTTTGCACCAGAATTCCGTAGGCGACTTTGGTGCCGTGGAGAAACTTCTCGGTTTGTGGCAGTACAGTCAGACCGTTATGCACGGCATGGGCCGCCGCCACACGCGTAAAACGATCGCCCAGACCACCGACCATTCCGCCTCCGGCGATAATCGCATCGACCACATCGCAAAATGATTGCGTTAACTGCTGATTTTGCTGATCGGCAAGCGCCTGTTCGCTACTGTTTAACAAGACGTCGCGAATGACCTGCGCATTATTGATTCCCAGCCGCACGGTTAGTGGCAACGTTTCTGGTTGTGGGGCCAGCACCACCGCTTCATACCATTTCGCCAGCGTGTCACCGATTCCCGCCAGCAGATATTCTTGCGGCGCATTGAGGATAATCTCCGGTTCCACCAGCACCATAAAATTGGCGTCGTCAAAAATCTCATAATGTAGCGCCTGTCCGGCATCGTTGTACCAGACAGAGAGTGGTGTCCAGGCAGCGCAGGTAGCGGCAATCGTTGGAACGGCAACAAACGGCAGACCGAGACGGCGGGCGAGGGCTTTCGCGGTGTCGAGCAGTGCGCCGCCACCGACGCCAATCACCATGCTGCGATCGTCACCGGACTCAGCCGCCAGTTGTTGCACATTGCTTTCACTGCAATGACCGCGAAACAAAATATGCTTTGCTCTTGGCAGTTCAAACGCCGATGGAAGTTTGGTTTGCGCCGCGGCAAGTGCACGTTCACCGTAGATCCACACTGCGCGAGAAAGTTGTTCATCAGTGAAAAAATCATGCAGGTGATTGAGACTGCCGGGATGAGAAAAGTAGTTAGCAGGGCCAACGACGACGCGGATAGGATTGTGAGGCATGTTGTGTTGTCCTTATTGTTTTATTTAGACATCTAAACGTCTTGATTGCCAAATACTAGCATCGTGTTATAGTGGCTTCAACACGCAACTTTGTCAGGCACAATAAAAATGACAAATAACCCTCTGATTCCACAAAGCAAACTTCCACAACTTGGCACCACTATTTTCACCCAGATGAGCGCACTGGCGCAGCAACACCAGGCGATTAACCTGTCACAAGGCTTTCCTGATTTTGATGGTCCGCGCTATTTGCAGGAACGGCTGGCGTACCACGTTGCCCAGGGAGCAAACCAATACGCGCCTATGACTGGCGTGCAGGCCTTGCGCGAGGCGATTGCTCAGAAAACGGAACGGCTGTATGGCTATCAACCAGATGCCGACAGCGATATCACCGTAACAGCAGGGGCGACGGAAGCGCTGTACGCAGCGATTACTGCATTGGTGCGCAATGGCGATGAAGTGATTTGCTTTGATCCCAGCTATGACAGTTACGCCCCCGCCATCACGCTTGCGGGTGGAATAGTGAAACGTATTGCACTGCAACCACCGCATTTTCGCGTGGACTGGCAGGAATTTGCCGCATTGTTAAGCGAGCGCACCCGACTGGTGATCCTTAACACCCCGCATAACCCCAGTGCTACTGTCTGGCAGCAGACTGATTTTTCCGCTTTGTGGCAGGCAATTGCCGGGCACGAGATTTTTGTCATTAGCGATGAAGTTTACGAGCATATCAACTTTTCACAGCAGGACCATGCCAGTGTGCTGGCGCATCCGCAACTGCGTGAGCGGGCGGTGGCGGTGTCATCGTTTGGCAAGACCTATCATATGACCGGCTGGAAAGTGGGCTATTGCGTTGCGCCTGCGCCCATCAGCGCCGAGATCCGCAAAGTGCATCAGTATCTGACTTTTTCGGTGAATACCCCGGCGCAGCTGGCCCTTGCCGATATGCTGCGAGCAGAACCTGAACACTACCTTGCGTTACCGGACTTTTATCGCCAGAAGCGCGATATTCTGGTGAATGCCTTAAGTGAGAGTCGGCTGGAGATTTTACCGTGCGAAGGCACTTACTTTTTGCTGGTGGATTACAGCGCGGTTTCTTCGCTGGATGACGTTGAGTTTTGCCAGAGGCTGACGCGGGAGCATGGCGTGGCGGCGATCCCGCTGTCGGTATTTTGCGCCGATCCCTTCCCCCATAAGCTCATTCGTCTCTGTTTTGCCAAGAAGGAATCGACGTTGCTGGCGGCAGCTGAACGCCTGCGCCAGCTGTAATTATTTTACTGTCCAGGCGCGGGAATATTGACGGTCAGCAAATAACTCTTGCAGGCCGTTAATTTGTTTCAGGCGCAACACTTCGTCGCTGTCCATACCCAGCTCTTTGCCGATTTTATTGTCGTCCCATCCTAACTGGCTGAGTTCACGAACGATTTCTGACATGGCTGTGATTTGGTGGCGTCCACGAGCGCGGTTATGACGAATAGTCGCGGCGATGCGTTCGTTACGTGTTCCTTCCAGACAGGTGACCGGTAAATATCCTTTTAATCGCATTTTTAACGTGTTAGAGCCTTTACCAATTTCATGACGGTGAAAGCCATCCACGATTTCCAGAGCATTTTTATCTGTGTGCGTGACCACAATAGGTTGGGTAAAACCATCTATCTCAATGGATTTTTGTAACAGTTTTTTCTCGGGCGGTGCCACATTGTTTGGGTTGTAATCATTTGGCATAAGTTGGCTGTTTTTAACCCACAGAACACAATCTACTGGCTCTTCACGAAAGGGGCTAACCTGATGGATCGCCAGGCGGATTTCGTTAATCGCTTTGATGCGATCGTCTTCCGGCAAGCTGGCGAGAAATTGGGTTAAATCCTGCGTTAATTGTTGTTGCATAGTATTCCCCACTCCTGACGTTTTACTTTTATCCGTTCGTTATAACGCTGATAATTCTTCGCTTTGGTTGGGCTAAATGATAATGCCCGACACCAGTAATCGTTATTCAGTAACACCTTGCAAATTCGCCGCCAGGAGGGGATATCTTTCGCGCCAATGTCCCCGTCCTGGGTCTGTGGCACCTCGATACCTTTTTTCTGATACCAATGCAAGTAAATGGCAATTTTGTTGCGGTAATGCTCAGCCGTTTTCTCCGGCATGCTATCAAGCAGCAATAATGCATACTCTTGCCAGTCTAAATGCTCTGGTTTGAGGATTTTCCGATGACCATAAAAATGATTGTCATGTCCGGCGTAAATGCCGCCACTTTTTACCCCGCTAACTCGTGCGCACATAGCAGCCCAGCGATCCGGTTCGATAACGTGATAGAGCCATAATCCTTGCCGTTGCTCCGGGCCAAAAGGTTCGCAAATTCGCATATGACGCAGGGGAACGCCTGCCTGATACATGATATTATACAATGGGTTACATAGGGATTTATGATTAGCATACCAGGTCCAGATATCAGCTACTTTCCAGTCGTAGATGGGGTAAATGTACCAGCAGTGACCGCCTGGTGCGGCTGTGGTCCAGGGCTTATCATCGGCAAAACGTTGTTTATTTAAACTGGCGATGGCGACAAAACGGTTGTAGGACTCATCCGCACGGATGCCGATCATCATCGCCGCCGGACGTTTTTGTGAAAACCATTCGGCAAACTCACGTACAAATTGTTCGAAGGTCATGCCTGGCTGGTAAAAGGAGAAAAAGTCAGGATCGGTTATCGCTTCTTGCGGGGGCTGACGCACCCATTCGACATCAGATTCCCAGCACTGCCATTCTGGTTGGTATTGTGAAAGGGAATTTTGCGTCTTGAGTGGGAGTGCTACCCAGTAAAACTCTTCAATAACGTCGGTATACAACTCGCGTAACGACTGTACATAGTCGATGGTACAAGAGAACTGTGCTTCCCAGTCGATAAACAAAACGCAGATTTTTTTTCCCAATTTTCTGGCAAGTTCGGCGGTAAGATGCAGCATTAATCCGGAATCTTTACCCCCCGAAAAAGAAACGCAAACACGGGGCAAGGTGTTAAGTGTCCAGGTAATACGTTCCTGTGCAGCTTCTAAAATATTCAGCGGAAGAGGGATTTTATAAATAGACATCTGAAAACGCTCTCTGAACGTTACTGGGTGACTTGTGAGATGAATCCGCTAATTATAGGGTAAACGAAGCAAGATAGAGCACATTATTTTATATTCACACAATGAATCAATTGATGCGTAATATAACATTTATCCGTGGTAATAAATCAGAAGCTATCATTTAAACGATCTATGAATCGTGAGAAGACAAGGTTGTTCAACGAAGCCTTGTTATAGGAAATATAAAGTTTAACCGTAGGAAGTGGTCGTTCCAGTTTTATCTCTTGTAACTTCAAAAAATCACGATGTAAATCGTACAGTTCGGTGGGCACAATGCCCAATAAGTCAGTAACAGAAATACTATTAATTATCGTCAACAAAGAAGAACTGCGAAATGAAACTTTACGGTTCATAAAACGTTCATCTATGTCCATTTGAATTTCGTCAATCCCTGCTGATTTAGATATCAACAAGGTGAATTCTTCGGCGATAATTTGTTCATAGTTACTGGTATCGGTAATACGAGGATGTTTGTTGCTACATATAAGAGAATTGCGAATAGTATGTACCGGCATGCAGATGACAGAGCGGCTAATTACTGGTTGCAGTGTAATTGCCAGGTCAGCTTTGCGTTGAACTAACAATTCTTCAGCGTTTTCAGCTGAAAGCAGTATGTCATGGCATTCTATATCGATTGAAGTATCTTGTCTTAGACAGCGGATTAGCATGTTGTTATTACTACAAGAAATAAGCTGAGGACCGTAGATAATAAAATTTTTCTTCAGCTCAGACTTATTAACGATATTGATCGTTTGTTCAAGGCCTCGGAGATTTTTCTCAAGATGGTGATGCAGATTTAACCCTGTTGTAGTCGGCGCGATACCTTTCCCTGAGCGGATGAATAACGGGTCATTAAATTGCACGCGTAAACGTTGTAACGACTGACTAACGGCAGATGGCGTTATATATAATGATTCTGCTGCTTTGCTAATGCTGAGGTGTTGATAAATGCACTCAAATATGACCAGTAAATTGAGGTCGAATTTTTTTAAATCATAAAGATTAGCCATAACATACTCCGTTATATTATCTTTTCCATAAATCATTCTTGCAATCAATGATTCTACTGTTTTATTTATATTTGTTATGTTTTATTACTTAACTCTGGATTAAGTTTTTCTAAAGTAACACAGTTGTCAGGAGGGGAAGAAGCAATTCATGCGTTTTTAGAATGGTTGAAAAGCAAGAATGTATTTCAACCACCCATGAATTACCTTCTATTTATTTCTCATGATGATATTAAGCGTTTTCTGATCGGGCAACCCCACGGCCTGTTGCAGCGTATTTTCCTTACTCATGTAATAGATAGCCGGTGTGACATTTGCCCCCAGATCGTCCATGAGTTTCTCGTTGTCGCTTAACACTTTCATTTGCTCTGCACTTACGTTTGTAGGCACATTTAGCTTAAGTTTGCCGCCAGAGGCTTCATATTCTTGCCAGGTTTTTGCGGGATCTTTAGAGGCCAGAATTGCCGCGGCTGTCGCCGGACTTTCTGGTTTGATAACCCCAACCAACAATGTTCTCAACTGTACTTTGCCAGAATCAACCCACGGGCGCGCCTGCTGCCAGAACTGTTTACAATATGGGCAGAACGGATCGGCGAAAACGTAGACTATGACTGGCGCGTCTTTTTTACCGTCGAGGAGCCAGTGCGATTGTTCCATCCGTTGCCACATTTCGCGTCCGGCTGGCGCATAAATTTCTTTTTCGATAAGCATGTTACTCAGGTTTTCACCTTTCTCGTTGTACATGTAACCAGAGATAGCGTGCTTACCATCTGGAGTCAGGTAGATGGTGACGCCCATATCCTGATACTTGCCGAGATAACCTTTCATTCCGCCGGGGGCATCGAACGTTTTGATGATCTTAATGCCCTGTTTTTCAATCGCTTTTACCGGAGCAGGAAGTTCCTCTGCAAAGGCGATTGTAGGAAGCAGAGCCAGTAAAAGTATCTTTTTTAACATTAATTTGTCCTTTTCAGTCAGTGCAAAAATGGAGTAAAAGGCATAACCTATCACTGTCATAGGTAAGAGCTTAGATCAGGTGATTGCCCTTTGTTTATGAGGGTGTTGTAATCCATGTCGTTGTTGCATTTGTAAGGGCAACACCACAGCCTGCAGGCAGGCGCTGAAGATACCAAAGGGTAGTTCAGATTACACGGTCACCTGGAAAGGGGGCCCATTTTACTTTTTATCGCCACTGGCGGTGCAAAGTTCACAAAGTTGTCTTACGACGGTTGTAAGGTAAAACTTATCGATTTGATAATGGAAACGCATTAGCCGAATCGGCAAAAATTGGTTACCTTACATCTCATCGAAAACACGGAGGAAGTATAGATGTCCTTGATTAACACCAAAATTAAACCTTTTAAAAACCAGGCATTCAAAAACGGCGAATTCATCGAAATCACCGAAAAAGATACCGAAGGCCGCTGGAGCGTCTTCTTCTTCTACCCGGCTGACTTTACTTTCGTATGCCCGACCGAACTGGGTGACGTTGCTGACCACTACGAAGAACTGCAGAAACTGGGCGTAGATGTATACGCAGTATCTACCGATACTCACTTCACCCACAAAGCATGGCACAGCAGCTCTGAAACTATCGCTAAAATCAAATATGCGATGATCGGCGACCCGACTGGCGCCCTGACCCGTAACTTCGACAACATGCGTGAAGATGAAGGTCTGGCTGACCGTGCAACCTTCGTTGTTGACCCGCAGGGTATCATCCAGGCAATCGAAGTTACCGCTGAAGGCATTGGCCGTGACGCGTCTGACCTGCTGCGTAAAATCAAAGCAGCACAGTACGTAGCTTCTCACCCAGGTGAAGTTTGCCCGGCTAAATGGAAAGAAGGTGAAGCAACTCTGGCTCCGTCTCTGGACCTGGTTGGTAAAATCTAAATTTCCTTTGTCTTTCGCGCTACCAACTCCGGCGCGAAATAGTTCGGAAATTCACCTAATTAATCGGGTGCTGCGGCACCCGATTTTCTTCCCCGCACCATGATGCAAGCTGCATCCAGGTAGCCGCAGAGGCCGCTTGCATGATGATGTTTAAAGCCCAGGAGATAAACATGCTCGACACAAATATGAAAACTCAACTCAAGGCTTACCTTGAGAAATTGACCAAGCCTGTTGAGTTAATTGCCACGCTGGATGACAGCGCTAAATCGGCAGAAATCAAGGAACTGTTGGCTGAAATCGCAGAACTGTCAGACAAAGTCACCTTTAAAGAAGATAACAGCTTGCCGGTGCGTAAGCCGTCTTTCCTGATCACTAACCCAGGTTCCAACCAGGGGCCACGTTTTGCAGGTTCCCCGATGGGCCACGAGTTCACCTCGCTGGTACTGGCGTTGTTGTGGACCGGTGGTCATCCGTCAAAAGAAGCGCAGTCTTTGCTGGAGCAGATTCGCCATATTGACGGTGATTTTGAATTCGAAACCTATTACTCGCTCTCTTGCCATAACTGCCCGGACGTGGTGCAGGCGCTGAACCTGATGAGCGTACTGAACCCGCGCATCAAGCATACGGCAATTGACGGCGGCACCTTCCAGAACGAAATCACCGATCGCAACGTGATGGGCGTTCCGGCAGTGTTCGTAAACGGGAAAGAGTTTGGTCAGGGCCGCATGACTATTTCCGAAATCGTCGCCAAAATTGATACTGGCGCGGAAAAACGTGCGGCAGAAGAGCTGAACAAGCGTGATGCTTATGACGTATTAATCGTTGGTTCCGGCCCGGCGGGTGCAGCGGCAGCAATTTACTCCGCACGTAAAGGCATCCGTACCGGTTTGATGGGTGAACGTTTTGGTGGTCAGATCCTCGATACCGTTGATATCGAAAACTACATTTCTGTACCGAAGACCGAAGGCCAAAAACTGGCAGGTGCACTGAAAGTTCATGTTGATGAATACGACGTTGATGTGATCGACAGCCAGAGCGCCAGCAAACTGATTCCGGCAGCGGTTGAAGGTGGCCTGCATCAGATTGAAACAGCTTCTGGCGCGGTACTGAAAGCACGCAGCATTATAGTGGCGACCGGTGCAAAATGGCGCAACATGAATGTTCCGGGAGAAGATCAGTATCGTACCAAAGGCGTGACCTACTGCCCGCACTGCGACGGCCCGCTGTTTAAAGGCAAACGCGTAGCGGTTATCGGCGGTGGTAACTCCGGCGTGGAAGCGGCAATCGACCTGGCGGGTATCGTTGAACACGTAACTCTGCTGGAATTTGCGCCAGAAATGAAAGCCGACCAGGTTCTGCAGGACAAACTGCGCAGCCTGAAAAACGTCGACATTATTCTGAATGCGCAAACCACGGAAGTGAAAGGCGACGGCAGCAAAGTTGTTGGTCTGGAATATCGCGATCGTGTCAGCGGCGATATTCACAACATCAAACTGGCCGGTATTTTTGTCCAGATTGGTCTGCTGCCGAACACCAACTGGCTCGAAGGCGCAGTCGAACGTAACCGCATGGGCGAGATTATCATTGATGCGAAATGCGAAACCAACGTCAAAGGCGTGTTCGCAGCGGGTGACTGTACGACGGTTCCGTACAAGCAGATCATCATCGCCACTGGCGAAGGTGCCAAAGCCTCTCTGAGTGCTTTTGACTACCTGATTCGCACCAAAACAGCATAAGAAGAAGTAAGATTCACCTGCAATTGCTTAGCCGCCGGGGTCAAACCTGGCGGCTTTTTTATTGCAATAAAAAGCCCCGCCGGGATGGCTCCGGGCAGGGCGGTATAAATATTTTTGTCTGTTAGCGAACGACCAGTACAGGCAGATTAGCGTGGCGGATAACGCTTGAGGCGTTAGAACCTAACAGATGGGTCGAAATCGATGGGTTGCGCGAACCGATAACGACAACATCAGCCCCCAGTTCTTCTGCCAACTCATTGACTTCATCCCGCACGCTACCAAAACGGACATGTTGTTTAATGCGGGAAGGATCGATGGTGAAGTGGCTGACCATCGTTTGCAAACGTTCTTCTGCTTCATGTTGCAGATGCTCTTCAAAACGACGTACATCAGCGGCAAAACGGTGCAGGCTCAGGCTGGCTGACCCCGGTAGTACGTGAAGTAGATGAATAACTCCATCATCCTGGGCGAGGAATTCAGCGTGGCGAACAGCTTTGTCGCTCAATTCCATTTCAAATACATCCACTGGCATAATGATTGTTTTGTACATAAGCATTCTCTCCTTGTTTTTGCATGTATACATAACAGCACATTATTGATTATGAATCTATGATTTGCGAGGCTGATTCGATCTGAATTTGCGATTGATCTGGAAAATAAATAAAACCAGGTACTACCAGCGTTGTTCAAGGTATAGCACTGCAGCAACAATAATAGCTGCTATGAATATATAAAACGCAGTGATACTGAGAGCTTCGCTCATATGGGGTTCCGCAGATGAATAACCAGTTCAGATTAGAATGCTGTGCTTAAGAGCAAAATGATAAATCTGGTTGATATTTGAGCGGAAAGAGGATGCGAGTGCATCCTCTGGGCAAAGCGAGTTGTCGCTTGTGCAGATGGGATTAAAGCAGGTAGTCGCCAGCAGCTTCTGGCTGGTATTCGAGTTCCAGCACTTCAAGGTGGGTTGCAACGCCGCCCGGAAGTTCCCAGTGAATGGAATCGCCAACGCGCAGCCCCAGCAGTGCGGCACCTACCGGAGCCATAACGGAAAGCTGAGTATTGCTATCGGTCATTTTTGCCGGATACACCAGCGTGCGCACACGCACTTCGCCATCGCTAAGATTGCGGAATTTAACCCGGCTGTTCATTGTCACCACGTCGTGTGGCATCTCTTCTGGCGAACACATTTGGGCGCGATCCAACTCTGCGTTTAACGCGTCGGCGATTGGCAAACCAGAATAGGCAGGTTGCTCCAGCAGAATATCGATGCGTTCGGCATCCAGGTCGTTAATGATGATAGTTGGTCTGGACATTTTTACTCCATGTCGTCGGTACTGCGAGTGTCGCAGATAAACATACCCAAAAGAAAACCCTCACCGTCAGGCGGCGAGGGTTTAACTCACATGATGATACTGACTGTTGCTCACTCTTTGAAGTGATTTGCGTCACATTCAGGGAATTCCTCAATGCAGCGCATTATGTATAAATCTTAATCGTCATAGTTTATGGAAGACGAATTAGCGTCTTTTGTAAATCAGAGGATTAATAACCTGCTTTATCAATCACAAAGGTTTTGCCACAGTTGCCTGGGTGTGGTTGTGGCAAGAATGAGTTTGCAGAAAGCGGAGCGTTGATGGCGTCAGCTTTGATCGAGATCTGAATTTCAGTCAAATACGCAGGGTTACCCTGGCACGTTAGCTTAACGGCTTTCACGTTCTCTTTTCCCCAGCTTTTGGCAAAGGCGGCATCAAAATCACGGCGGTTCACTGTTTTACCATAGTTATCCGCAAGAAATTTTCCGGTTTCGCTCTCTTTAATTTCTTGATTCAGACGTACCATCGTGCCGAAGTAAGCGTCCGGATCAAAACCAAAGCAGACGCCGTGTTTGGCATATTCGTAACGTTCCAGGCAGGAACGACCGCCAGCTCCCGGCATGACTTCATTTAGTTTAGCTGCCGTTTCCAGCGATAACCCAGTTTCCGGCGATGAACACATCCGGCTGGCGCGTGCTTCTGGCAGATTCGGGATTGGGCGAGTAGCGCAACCGAAGCGCATCCAGCGGCGTTCATCAACACCACGGGCAGCAACCGATTTAGGCAATCCTGGCCATAGACCATGTACGGTCAGAAAATCAGCTTTGTTGGTCGTTTCGGTTTGCAGGCGACATTCATCTCGTTCGTTACGATTTCGATCGTGTTGACTCTGGCAAAATCCGGTTTGCCAGGAGAGGGCCAGGACATAGCGATCAAAATCGCCATACTGTTTTGCCTGCAACGCCACGGCGTTGGCAGAAGAGAAGGGAAGCAGAGAAACCGCGAGCAACGCGGCGTTACGCCAGAATGCTTTCATAATGGGTGTGGAACTCATACATACACTGAATACTATCTATTAAATCATAAAAAAGCCCGCCAGGTGGGCTTACCTGGCGGGCGTGATGATTTATTCAGCGTTTGGCGAACGTATTAGTTCCACATGGCGAGAATCGGCCAGCCAACCAACAGCAACATAGAGATGTAAATCACCCCGAAGATTGCACCAAGTCGCCAGTAATCTTTTGATTTCACATAGCCGCAGCCGTAAATAATCACCCCAGGACCGGTTGCATACGGCGTCAGACAGCCCATGATACCGATAGACAGCACCAGCAGGATACACAGTTGTTCCATTGGTACGCCCGGAATACCTTTACCGACGGCCAGAATAACCGGCAGCATGGTTGCGGTGTGCGCAGACAGGCTGGCAAACAGGTAGTGCGCAAAGTAGAACACCAGAACCAGTACAATCACCGTTGCGTTTGGTGAGAATCCTTCCAGGTGCGTACTCATGGTACCGGCGAACCAGTCAATAAAGCCAGAACGAGTCAGGCCATTAGCCATCACAACCAAAGTTGCCAGGTTGACCAGCGTGTTCCATGCGCTGTTATAGCGGGTAATGTCTTTCCACGGCACAACGTGCAGGGCCAGCATTAGCGAAACTGCCAGCAGACCTACCGCAGTAGCATTAATGACTTCACTGCCAAATACCCACAAACCTAAGCTGAGCAATACAAGGCCAATCAGCGTCCACTCTCTGCGTGTCAGCGCACCCATGGTTTTTAGTTCATCACCCGCCCAGGTTGCTACTTCTTCACTGTGTGTGATTTCCGGTTTGTAAAGCACGTAGGAAAGCCACGGCGCAATGATAAGTAAGATAACGCCAACCGGCAGGAAGCAGAGGAACCACTGCAACCAGCTAATCTGGATGCCGGCAATTTTGCTGACGAACTCCAGACCCAGCACGTTTGGTGCCGCACCGGTGACAAACATGGACGAACTCAGACTGGTACTAATGACCATCATCCACATCAAATAGCCGCCAATACGACGCGCGGACGGATCGTTCGGGAATGATTTAAACAGCGGCGGCAGGTTTTTAATGACCGGAAAAACCGTACCCCCGGTACGCGCGGTGTTGGACGGTGTAAACGGTGCCAGCAGAATGTCGATAATGACTATCGCATAACCTAACGTCAGCGTGCGTTTGCCCATGAATTTCACCAGGAAAAGGGCAATGCGACGACCTAACCCGGAAACTTCATACCCTAATGCAAAAATAAATGCGCCAAATACCAGCCATACCGTGGTGCTGGAAAAACCAGCCAGACCCCATTTCAGCGCCTGTTTTTGCGCATTAAACGCTGGGTCAGCTAATTCTTTGGCATCAAAGAGAAGGTAATTACTGCCAATAACGCAAATAGTAACCGCAATAAAACTGATCGCTGTTGCCGGAATTGGCTCGAGGATCATGCCGACAATCATTGCCACAAACACAGCGAAGTAATGCCATGCCTGCGGTGGCATACCGTCGGGGACAGGGATAAGAAACATGACGCCCATCACCACCAGTGGGGCCAATAGTTTCCATATATTATCTTTTGCTAAAGACATACGGGTTCTCCGAAAATTAATATTTCCAAATTTATCAAGTGCTTAAATAATTAAATCTGTGCTAAAAACCAGGTAAGGATCAGCAGGTCGGCACTGCCGCCTGGACTGAGATTTCGTTCGATACACTCCCTGTCGAACTGCCGGAGATAATCGAGATCGGCGGGGGTTCGGATGCCCCCTTTTTGCAATAATGTTTGCGCCTTGCGCTGTAGCCAGCGCAGGCCTCCCTCGCCACCGCGCGATGCAACGTTGGTATCGCCGTTGATCGCCATCAGTAGGAGTAAGGTATCGAGCAATGCCAGTTCAGGATCTAACCCCTGATCCAGCAGAGTGAGGTAATGCGGCAGGGCGTGGTTGATCACCAGTGGGTAACCTGCTTCGGCTTCGCCGCGCGCGCCGGTAAGGCCAAGTTGCTGGTACAACCGTTGACCTGCCGTCAGTTGTGAATTATTGGTACGCAGTTCGCGATCGGTCAGGCCACGGCAGAAACTTGCCGCCGTCGCACAAATGGTTATTGGCGTTACCGACTGGTTGAGTTGAAGCAAACGGCCAATTGCCGCACACAGTAGCCCTAAAGAAAAAATGCTGCCTTTATGCGTGTTTACGCCCGCAGTGGCGCGGAACATATCACCTTCGCAAGCCATACCAATTGGGCGTAATCCGTGGAGTACCGCTTCTGGTGCCATTTCAGCACTACAGGCACCAAATTCAATGAAACGGGGTAACCAGCCCTGAATCGCCAGCGCGCTGCGGTGAAAATCTTCCAGCGCCATATCTTTGTGCGCCCCGCAGTTAATCCGATCCACGAGGCCTGGTTTCGGTGACAGATTGACTTCAGTCAGCATGGCGCGCCAGCCCAGCAGGGCGTACTCATCGATTAATGACGTCGCAAGCTTTGTGGTTTTAGTTGACGTTGCAGGCATCGACATCGTTCAGCAGCGCCTCCATGCGGTTGAGTAAATCGGTCAGTTGATGGGTTTTTCCACGCGCGCAAACAGCTGCGCTTTGCTCGCACAACAGGCAGCGGCGAGGCGGCAGTGAATAGTCGCGGCGGGAGAGAATTTCGCCTTCGGGTGTCAGGACATCGATATCCCATAACCGCCCGAGAGGATGACTATGTTCAAGCTCAATGGTGGCGAGCTTGAGGTCGCGAGCCGGGGCGGCAATGCTCAACATGCCCTCCGGCCCGCTGGCGGAAACCAGTGCAGCCTGCTCCTGAATTTGCCAGCCCTGTTTTGCGGCTAAGGCACGCAAGGCTGTCACGCCATGATTAAAAATTCGGCGTGTGACCTCGCTGTCTTTAATCGGCCCAGGCGCAACCACGGTAAAGGAGACCAGTGGAACAGGATGGCGCTTGAGCCAGACGTGTTGCCGTGCTTGCCTTTCATCCCGGCTGACGAGCAGCTCGGGAATTGACACCGCATGGTGGCTGGCGAGTTCAGGAAGCAGGTGCATGGCTTATTCCTTCACCTGATGCACAACATCGATCACCGAGCCATCGCGGTAACGCACAACGGCAACGACGCGGTCGGTGAATTCAATCGGCTGTGGTTCACCGGTCAGCAGACGCGCACGTTCACGCAGCCACTCAATAGAAACCACTTTGATCCCCGCTTCCTGCAGACGTTCTGCCAGTTCCGGACGTGCCGGGTTAACTGCGATACCGTGGTCTGTGACCAGAATATCGACACTGGAGCCCGGGGTGATGCAGGTCAGCACGTTATCCACCAGAGTCGGAATACGACCGCGTACCAGCGGTGCGACGATGATGGAAAGTGCAGAGGCAATCGCGGTATCGCAGTGACCACCGGAAGCGCCACGCAGTACGCCGTCAGAGCCGGTCAGCACGTTAACGTTGAACTGGGTGTCAATTTCCAGCGCGCTCAGTACCACCACGTCGAGACGATCAACCGATGCACCTTTTGAACCCCAGTTAGCGTACTGGTTGGCGCTGATTTCGATGTGATTGGGGTTACGGGCCAGCGATTGTGCAGCGTGGCTGTCAAAGCTCTGTACATCCAGCAGTTTGCGGATCAGACCTTTTTCGTGCAGATCAACCATCGTTGCGGTAATACCGCCAAGGGCGAAGTCGGCGCGAATATCGCGGCTACGCATTTTGTCTTCCAGGAAACGGGTTACCGCCAGCGATGCGCCGCCGGTGCCGGTCTGCATGGAGAAACCTTCTTTAAAGTAGCCTGAGTTGACAATCACATCCGCAGCGCTACGGGCAATAAGCAGTTCGCGCGGGTTAGTGGTCATACGGGTAGCACCAGCGCCGATTTTTGCAGCATCGCCAACGCGATCGACTTTGACGATCAGATCAACCTGATCTTGCTCAATGCTTGCCGGATTATGCGGATAAGGCAGCAGTTCTTCGGTAAGCATCACGACCTGTTTTGCGTTGTCGGCATCAACCATTGCATAGCCGAGGGAGCCGCAGCAGGCTTTACCGGTGTAGCCGTTGGCATTACCGAATTCATCACAGGACGGGACGCCGAGGAAAGCCACATCGATATTCAGTTCGCCGCTCTGTACCAGATGCACACGTCCGCCGTGAGAGTGGATTTGCACCGGTTCCGCCAGCAGACCACGGGAGATTTCTTCCGCCAGTGGACCGCGCAGGCCAGAGGTATAAATGCGGGTAACCACGCCCTGGCGAATGTGTTCTACCAGCGGCGCATGGCAATCACTCAGGGAGCTGGAGGCCAGAGTCAGGTTTTTAAAGCCCATCTTCGCGATGACGTCCATCACCATATTGACGGTCAGGTCACCGCCACGGAAAGCGTGATGGAAGGAAACCGTCATGCCGTCCTGTAAACCAGAGCGACGAATCGCTTCTTCCAGGTTGGCGCACAGTTTGCGATCGCGCGCTTTTTCAGCCTGGTAGGTTTGCTTTGGCGAGTTCTGGAAAGCGGCAAGATCGCATTCAGCGCGACGATTCCAGGCCGCTACCCGTTCTTGTCGTTGAGATTGTTCAATTTTCTGCGTCATTTTGATTGCCTTATTCTTCGCGGATGCCGGAAAGTTCTGCGCGGGAGAGCACCAGACGGGCGCGATCGATAACCGGACCGTCCACCATCTTGCCGTTCAGGGAAACCACGCCGAGGCCTTCGCGAGCGGCGGCTTCAGCGGCTTCTACGACGCGGCGGGCGTGATCCACTTCTTTCTGGGTCGGTGCGTAGAGGTTGTGCAGCAGATCAATCTGACGCGGGTTGATCAGCGATTTGCCGTCAAAGCCCAGCTGTTTGATGTGGGCGGCTTCTTGCAGGAATCCGGCTTCGTTGTTTGCGTCAGAATAGACGGTATCGAACGCCTGAATACCCGCAGATCGCGCGGCCTGCAAAATGGAGCAGCGAGCGAACAGCAGTTCAGTTCCTTCCGGGGAGCGTTCTGTACGCAGGTTGCGCACATAGTCTTCTGCACCGAGGGCGATACCGATCAAACGCTCGGAAGCGTGAGCGATTTCCACTGCGCGGGTAATGCCCAGCGGAGATTCAATCGCCGCCAGCAAGCCGGTACTGCCGGGTTCACGACCACAGGCTTTTTCGATACGCAGGATCTCTTTTTCGATATCCAGAACATCCTGAGCGGTATCGGTTTTCGGCAGACGCACAACGTCCGCACCACCGCGAACGACGGCTTCCAGGTCGTTGACACCCCATTCGGAATCCAGCGCGTTTACACGCACAATGGTTTCAATATCGCGATACAGCGGATGTTGCAGCGCGTGGTAAACCATGCGGCGGGCGGTGTCTTTTTCACGCAATGCTACGGAGTCTTCGAGGTCAAACATCAGGGCATCAGCCGGGTAGATGAATGAGTTGCTGACCATCGCGGCATTGGCACCAGGCACAAACAACATGCTGCGGCGGGTGCGAGTTTTACGTTGTTGCAGCGAAGCGGAAATCATTGGCAATCCTCCCATGGCAGAGCCGGGATACCGCTGGCGCGTGCCAGCAGGGCTTCCAGTCGTGCACGTAAAATGCAGTCCAGTGCGCCTTTGTCATCGACATTCAGCTGTACGCCGCGCACGTTGTAGCGGGCGAGAACGTCCAGAATGGTGGTGCGAATGGCATCACCAAACTGTTTTTCAACGCTGCTGTTGATTTGCAGGTCGATATCCTGCGTATCGAGTGGGGCGATGCGTATCATCACATCCCCAGACTCAAGGGTGCCTGCAACGGCGGGCTGGTTTATTTTCATTTTTCACCTGTTTCTCATGCGGGGGTCTTTTGACGAGCTGCCGCGTCCTGGCGGGAGTGCTCAAGCAGGTTCTGCAAATAATGCAGCGTGACTGCAGGGACCAGCGGCGCGATAGCCGTGAGATCGTTTTTCGCCAGCAGTTGACGTACCCGGGAAGCGGATATCGGCATCTCCTGGTAACGCAGCCGCTCAATTTCAACCAGTTCGATGGGCGGTGCGGAGATAGTCGGCGTTTCCAGCCAGTAGCGCATATCCTGGTTGTACTGGGCGGTAACGCGACAAAAGGGTTCAGTACCGACAAAGCGGTGAGTTACACCCAGCGCGGGAGCGAGGTACTGACGGAAAATCTTCAGATCAATTTCGGTGTAACAATGGTTAATGACGCTCTGTTCTTTAATGAAGTAGCAAGGGAACGTAGCGCGGGAGATGATGTATTCGGAGCCGCGATGCACAGTCAGGCGTGGAATATCGGCGGTGCCTTTTAACACCAGATCCAGCCGGTCTTCATAGGGAAAGCGTGAAGAATCTTCTTTAACTAAAAACAGATGCAACCAGTCGCACTGTGCTGCAGCCTGTTGAATCAGATAACGGTGACCATTCGTAAAGGGATTGGCGTTCATCACAATGCAGCCAATCTTGTTCCCTGGATGACGAAATTTTTTCAGCGATTCGGCATAGCGTTTCAGTCGCGTGGCGCTGTTTTCCATCAGCACCATCACGCCGGGTACACTGGTCAGCGTGGAAAAACCGCACTGGCGGAACAGCGCCTCGTATTCGGTTTTGGTATAAATAAACAGATGCGTGCTGTGCCGCTCATAGGCGAGGTTTATCAATTCAGTGGCTAATGTCAGCGCCAGTCCTTCACCGCGAACGGATTCACTGATAGCAACGCATTTAATAATATTTCCGGCAATTCCACCGCACGCGATAAGCTTTTCATCGCGGGTTACGGTAATAAATACTTCGACTGTGGTGTCAACGCTCAAATCATTTTCATGCAGGAATTGGACGATTTCCGCCATTTTTTTATTTTCTGAACGTTTTACACGGGTGAAAATATCATTGCCGAACATAATAAATAGTATCCTGAAGGTGCATGTTGTTATCGATTTGCAACGAATGTTGTTCGATGTTGCAAACTGATAACCTTTTATTTTCACTTGGGAGAAAGGGGGGCGATCGAGGTATATCTTTTTCTCCTTTCGCTATACATCCTAAGGAGTATTGCAGCGTGAAATTTTGATTTATTTCACATAGAGTTAGTGGTTTTTTATTTATTTAATGGTTTTAAGTTTTTTAATTAATGTAATTACGAAATGACCCGCAGGTTTAAGTGATTTAATTGATTTAATGAATAAAATTTGCCACGATTATATTTAATATCTATGTATTTTGATTCAACATTTTAATTACATCCGTCAAAAAGGCTCGGGACAACCCGCAAGGAAAACAATGTTGCAGCTTAACGAGAATAAACAGTTTGCATTTTTCCAAAGACTGGCATTTCCGCTGCGTATCTTTTTGCTGATTCTGGTGTTCTCAATATTTGTCATTGCAGCCCTGGCGCAATATTTTACGGCCAGTTTTGAGGACTATTTAACGCTTCATGTGCGCGACATGGCAATGAATCAGGCAAAAATTATTGCTTCTAATGACAGTATCATCAGCGCAGTGAAAACGCGTGACTACAAGAGGCTGGCGACCATCGCTAACAAATTACAAAGAGATACTGATTTCGATTATGTCGTGATTGGTGACCGGCACTCGATTCGTCTTTACCATCCTAATCCGGAGAAAATTGGTTATCCTATGCAATTCACCAAACCGGGCGCGCTGGAGAAAGGGGAGAGCTACTTTATCACCGGGAAAGGGTCAATTGGCATGGCGATGCGTGCCAAAACGCCAATCTTTGATGACGATGGAAAAGTCATCGGCGTGGTGTCGATTGGCTACCTGGTGAGTAAAATCGATAGCTGGCGGGCTGAGTTTTTATTACCGATGGCTGGCGTGTTTGTCGTGCTGTTAGGGATTCTGATGTTGCTGTCGTGGTTCCTGGCCGCGCATATCCGTCGGCAAATGATGGGCATGGAGCCAAAGCAAATCGCACGCGTGGTCCGTCAGCAAGAGGCGCTGTTTAGTTCGGTTTATGAAGGGCTGATTGCGGTGGATCCGCACGGTTACATTACCGCCATCAATCGTAACGCAAGAAAGATGCTGGGGCTGAGTTCCCCCGGACGGCAATGGTTGGGTAAACCCATTGCTGAAGTGGTCAGGCCCGCCGATTTCTTTACCGAACAGATTGATGAAAAACGTCAGGATGTGGTGGCGAACTTTAACGGTCTGAGCGTTATTGCCAACCGGGAAGCTATTCGTTCTGGTGATGATTTGCTGGGGGCCATTATCAGCTTTCGTAGTAAAGACGAAATATCCACCCTCAATGCACAACTGACGCAAATTAAACAATACGTCGAGAGCCTGCGCACATTGCGACACGAGCATCTCAATTGGATGTCGACGCTCAATGGTCTGTTGCAGATGAAAGAGTATGATCGCGTGTTGGCGATGGTGCAGGGGGAGTCTCAGGCCCAGCAACAGCTCATTGATAGCCTGCGCGAGGCGTTTGCCGATCGCCAGGTGGCGGGGCTGCTTTTTGGTAAAGTGCAGCGCGCCCGCGAACTGGGGCTAAAAATGGTCATCGTCCCCGGAAGTCAGCTTTCGCAACTGCCGCCAGGACTGGACAGCACCGAGTTTGCAGCCATTGTTGGCAATTTACTTGATAACGCCTTCGAAGCCAGCCTGCGTAGCGATGAAGGAAACAAGATCGTTGAATTATTCCTCAGCGATGAAGGCGATGATGTGGTGATTGAAGTCGCCGATCAGGGCTGCGGCGTTCCAGAGTCTCTACGAGACAAAATATTTGAGCAGGGTGTCAGTACGCGTGCTGACGAGCCCGGCGAACATGGCATTGGGTTGTACTTGATTGCCAGCTACGTAACGCGCTGCGGTGGTGTTATCACTCTCGAAGATAATGATCCCTGCGGTACCTTATTTTCAATCTATATTCCGAAAGTGAAACCTAATGACAGCTCCATTAACCCTATTGATCGTTGAGGACGAAACGCCGCTGGCAGAGATGCATGCGGAATATATTCGTCACATTCCCGGATTCAGTCAGATATTACTGGCGGGAAACCTGGCGCAGGCCCGAATGATGATCGAGCGTTTTAAGCCGGGGCTAATCTTGCTCGATAACTATCTTCCTGACGGTAGAGGGATTAATTTACTGCATGAACTGGTGCAGGCGCATTATCCCGGCGACGTGGTGTTTACCACTGCAGCCAGTGATATGGAAACGGTGTCTGAAGCCGTACGTTGTGGTGTATTTGATTATCTCATTAAGCCAATTGCCTATGAACGGCTGGGGCAAACGCTAACCCGTTTCCGCCAGCGTAAACATATGCTGGAAAGTATTGATAGCGCCAGCCAGAAGCAAATCGATGAGATGTTTAATGCCTATGCTCGCGGTGAACCCAAAGACGAACTGCCGACCGGCATTGACCCCTTGACGCTAAACGCGGTGCGAAAACTGTTTAAAGAGCCTGGTGTGCAACATACGGCAGAAACGGTGGCGCAGGCACTGACTATCAGCCGCACCACTGCCAGACGTTATCTTGAATATTGCGCCAGCCGCCATCTGATTATTGCTGAAATTGTTCACGGCAAAGTTGGCAGACCGCAACGCATATACCACAGTGGGTGACATGATAAAGCCGGAGGAAGCTTGCCTCCGGCATGACTATTTACTTGCCTGTGACCGCGGCTGCCGTTCCTGGCACCATCAGCTCTGTAGCAACGATAACAATCACCAGCCCAACAAGCACCGGCACCGAGGTGCGTTTTACGACTTCAAATGGTGAGATTTTCGCCATCCCGGCAACCGCAACGACTACGCCAGAAACGGGTGACAGGGTACGACCGAGGTTTGACGCCTGCAGCATTGGGATAGTCAAATACGCCGGGTTAATGCCGGAAGAGTGCGCCAGTTTCGGGATCATCTCAACAAACGCATAAAACGGCGCATTGCCTGAACCGGTCGTGACTGCCGCCAGCATTGTCAGGATCACCAATACCAGCATCAGGATGATACTCGCCGAACCAAACGAAGTGGCGATAGAAATCAGACTTTGAATAAAGCCGATGGTGCTAAGCCCCTGAGCGAATACCCCAGCGGCAACCAGCAGCATCACCACGTTAGCAAACGCATCTGCCATCCCGCGATAAGCCACTTCCAGGCCCGAGAACACTTTCTGGGTATTAAAGCTGCGGATGAACTCCAGAATGGAGGCAATCAGCATACAAATCACCAGAATAGTGATGATGTGTAATTGCGGCCCCCATTTGCCGTCAAAAATCAGCACTCCGATGATCGGCGTGAACGGCAAAATGGCATAAAACGCAGGAGCAGTGGTGGTGATTTCGCTGACATCTAACATTTCATGAGAGATGTGCTCTTTTTTATCCAGATAACGTTGCCAGAAGAAGTGGGCGATCGCCATGCCGATAATTGCAGCAATTGAGATAGGCAGCGTCGTTTTGAAGGCGAAATCAATCAGCGACATTTCGGAAGCCTGCGCCGCCAGCACCACATCCCCTGAAGTCGGTGCGAGAATAATCGCCGCCGGGGAGGCACAAATAGCAGCAGCTGCACCACGGCTGATACCAACGTTCACCATCACCGGAAACAGGGTTGCCATCAGCAAAACACCCAGACCGGTTGCGGAAGAGACGGCCAGAGACATCAGACAGGCGACAAAATAGGCGGCAATCATCAACAGGTAAGGGGAGTTAATATACTGCAATGGTTTTGACGCCAGCTTGACCACCATATCATTCGCGCCGATATGGGTCATGTAAGCGGCAAAGCCACACAGCATCATAATCATCATGCCGAGGTCGCCGCCGCGGCTCATTAGCAATATTTTAACGTATTCAACGATATCCGTGGCGCTGTAGCCTGTTGAAGCCTGGCTGGACGGTAACACTTTGTGCCCCATAATGGCACTAATAATCAGCAATAACAGGCCACCGACAAATAACACGCCAGTGGCGGAATACCCTTTAATGATGTAGCGAGCTACACCCACAATAACCACAACCCCAATAAGGAGTTCAATGAATGTCAGCATAATTTTTCCTGTCTCCAGGCCCCAAAGTAAATAATAAAAAATTCCTAAAACTTAAGGAAAAAATATGCCCAATAAATTGGCGGTGAATGCTGATTAAAATCAAGAAAAACTGCCATTAAGACATTGAAGTTGCTGTTTTTATACATAGATAACAAAACGCATATTTAGCGGTTGGCAATTATCACATAATAATGTGTGTAAATTGATGGTGGATTGATGCAAATTTGTTAATTGCAATGGTGTTAGCCGCGGGCGTGCGCTCAAAAAATAATCTACCATGAGCATAGGTTGACGATATATAATATATTCTTCGTTAAGAAGTTTTTTGTATCTTATTAAAAAATAAAGTAATTTTTTCTTGATTGTATTTTGTCATCAAAAAAGACTTGGTTTTTCTTTTATGACTATTCCCATCGCAGAAAACGACGCATCATCTTTAATAGATGCGCGGAAATATTTATCTTGAACAAGCGGAAATAAATAGAACAGCTATTCAGATTATTCTTCATGTTGGGTCTATTAAGGTTATGTTAATTGTAGTTTTGCTATGCTAATAGTAGATTTTTGATAAATGTTTTATGGTCACAAATGAACGTGAGTAAATATGTCTCTATATTTTCCTTTGTTTTTATTCAGTTAATCAGCGTTGGTAAAGTTTTAGCTAACGCAGATGAGTGGATGACAACGTTTGGAGAAAATATTACACAAACCTGGCAACAGCCTGAACATTATGATTTATATATTCCTGCCATCACCTGGCATGCTCGTTTCGCTTACGACAAAGAAAAAACCGATCGCTATAACGAGCGACCGTGGGGTGGCGGTTTTGGTCAGTCGCGTTGGGATGAAAAAGGAAACTGGCATGGCCTGTATGCCATGGCATTTAAGGACTCGTGGAACAAATGGGAACCGATTGCCGGATACGGATGGGAAAGTACCTGGCGACCGCTGGCGGATGAAAATTTTCATTTAGGACTGGGATTCACCGCTGGCGTAACGGCACGCGATAACTGGAATTACATCCCTCTCCCGGTTCTACTGCCATTGGCCTCTGTGGGTTATGGTCCAGTGACTTTTCAGATGACCTACATTCCGGGTACCTATAACAATGGCAATGTGTACTTTGCCTGGATGCGCTTTCAGTTTTGAGACAAATGAAATTTTAGTAACTTCTTTAAAATCAATGAGTAAAATAATTAACATCAAAAATAACGCGACTTTTATCACTTTTTAGTAAAGTTGCACTGGACAAAGCGTACCACAATTGGTGTACTGGTAACCGACACAGCATTTGTGTCTATTTTTCATGTAAAGGTAATTTTGATGTCTAAGATTAAAGGTAACGTTAAGTGGTTTAATGAGTCCAAAGGATTCGGTTTCATTACTCCGGAAGACGGCAGCAAAGACGTGTTCGTACACTTCTCTGCAATCCAGACTAATGGTTTTAAAACTCTTGCTGAAGGTCAGCGCGTAGAGTTCGAAATCACTAACGGTGCCAAAGGCCCTTCTGCTGCAAACGTAATCGCTCTGTAAGATACGTCAGCAAGAATTCAAAACCCGCTTAATCAGCGGGTTTTTTTTGGTCTTTAGTTTGCGGTTGAGGCCGAAAACAGCCAGAAAGCCAGTGCGGTCATGGCAAAAGACCCCAGAAGGTTGACGAAAACGTTCAGTAATGCCCAGCCAAAGCGGCCCTCTTGTAACAAAAACACCACTTCTGCCGAAAATGTTGAGAAGGTTGTTAGACCGCCACAAAATCCGGTGGTGATTAATACTTTCCACACTGGATCAATGTTCGTCATCCTGCTAAACCAGGCGAATCCCATTCCTATGATGAATGCCCCAATCAGGTTTGCAGCCAGCGTCCCCAACGGAATCGCCTGATGCAGCGGGTTAAATCGCATACTTAACAGCCATCTCGCCACGCTTCCCGTACCACCGCCAATAAAAACTGCTAAAAGAAGTTGTAACACTGCAAAATCCTGCTATTTGATTTGTATGAGTGATAAGTGTAACGCCGAATAATCGCCGTTGGCGAATTTTACGACTCTGACAGTAGGAGGTGGCAATGCTGGTTGCCGCAGGACAGTTTGCTGTTACATCTGTGTGGGAAAAGAACGCTGAGATTTGTGCCTCGTTGATGGCGCAGGCGGCGGAAAACGACGTTTCGCTGTTTGTCCTGCCGGAAGCATTGTTGGCGCGTGATGATCATGATGCAGATCTATCGGTTAAATCAGCACAGCTGCTGGAAGGCGAATTCCTCGGACGTTTACGGCGAGAAAGTAAACGTAACATGATGACGACAATACTGACGATTCATGTTCCTTCAACGCCGGGGCGCGCATGGAATATGCTGGTGGCCATACAAGCGGGAAACATTGTCGCCCGTTATGCCAAACTGCATCTCTATGATGCATTTGCCATTCAGGAGTCACGCCATGTTGATGCAGGTAACGAAATCGCTTCGTTACTGGAGGTCGAAGGGATGAAGGTTGGTCTGATGACCTGTTATGACTTACGCTTTCCAGAGCTGGCGCTGGCACAGGCATTACAGGGAGCTGAAATCCTGGTACTTCCCGCGGCCTGGGTTCGCGGACCGCTCAAAGAGCATCACTGGTCAACGTTGCTTGCCGCTCGTGCGCTGGATACTACCAGTTATATGGTGGCGGCGGGGGAGTGCGGGAACAAAAATATCGGGCAAAGTCGGATTATAGATCCCTTTGGTGTCACCATTGCGGCGGCGGCAGAAATGCCTGCCCTTATTATGGCGGAAGTGACGCCTGAACGAGTGCGTCAGGTGCGCGCGCAACTTCCAGTATTAAACAACCGTCGTTTTGCGCCGCCACAATTATTATGATGTTTTTTTACTCGGTGCTTGATTCACCTTGTTACAGATTGCTATTGTGTGCGCGCGTCGAATGACCGTTAATATTCTCTGGTTTTTAAGGCGCGTTCTGTTGCCGGTTATATGTCAAGAAGGTATCTATGGGTGAGATTAGTATTACCAAACTGCTGGTAGTTGCGGCGCTGGTCGTTCTGCTGTTTGGCACTAAGAAGTTACGTACGCTGGGCGGAGACCTTGGAGCGGCCATTAAAGGGTTCAAGAAGGCGATGAATGATGACGATGCTGCGGCGAAAAAAGGCGCAGACGTTGATCTTCAGGCTGAAAAGCTCTCTCATAAAGAGTGACGTGGCGAGCAGGACGCTCCCTCAATATCTTGTTCGATACAAAAAACCCGCTTCAAACAGCGGGTTTTTTATCAGACAGATGTAAGTAATTATTACAGGATTACTTAACTTCCATCCCTTTCGCCTGCAAATCGGCGTGGTAAGACGAGCGGACAAACGGACCGCATGCAGCATGGGTAAAGCCCATCGCCAGCGCTTCGGCTTTCATTTCGTCGAACTCATCCGGGCTAACGTAACGTTGAACCGGCAGGTGATGGCGGCTTGGCTGCAAATATTGCCCCAGCGTTAGCATCGTCACACCATGACGGCGCAGGTCGCGCATTACCTCAATAATTTCTTCATTGGTTTCACCCAGACCCACCATCAGACCAGACTTGGTCGGGATTTCCGGATGCGCTTCTTTAAAGCGTTCCAGCAGCTTCAGCGACCAGTTGTAATCTGCACCAGGCCGTACCTGACGGTAAATACGCGGTACGTTTTCCAGGTTATGGTTGAACACATCTGGTGGTGTGGCGGTCAGAATATCCAGAGCACGATCCATACGACCGCGGAAATCCGGCACCAGAGTTTCAATTTTGATTTGCGGGCTTTTTTCCCGAATGGCAGTAATGCAATCCGCAAAGTGCTGGGCACCGCCATCGCGCAGGTCATCACGGTCAACGGAGGTGATAACCACATAACGCAGCGCCATATCGGCAATGGTCTGCGCCAGTTTCACTGGTTCATTGGCATCTGGAGCTACCGGGCGACCGTGGGCAACGTCACAGAACGGACAACGGCGGGTACAAATAGCGCCGAGGATCATAAACGTTGCTGTGCCATGGTTGAAGCATTCCGCCAGGTTAGGGCAGGAGGCTTCCTCGCAGACAGAATGCAGGCCATTTTTGCGCATTGCGGCTTTGATGCCCTGGATACGTGTAGAGTCCGCTGGAAGCTTGATTTTCATCCATTCCGGCTTGCGCAGCAGGGCTTCGCGCTCTGTTGCCACGTTTTTAACCGGGATAAGGGCCATCTTATCGGCATCGCGGTATTTAACACCGCGTTCCATCACAATGGGTTTACTCATAGCGTGCGTGTTCCAGTTGCGAATTACGAAGGAAAGCGTTTCAATTCAATAGATTGTTGTAATTATCAACTATTTTTGAATTAACGACTGGCAGTATATCATTGAAACGCGCTTGAAAGCAGCCAAAGCGGTCGCGAAAATGTAAAATTGTTGTTGGATTGTGCCATTTTATCGTGCTGCGCTGTGAACTGGCTGTAACAACGCTTTCTCAAAATGCATTACGGATAACATCTATAACCCCATGCAGGATAGGATCGCGCAGGCTGAATTTGTTGTAGTGGATAGAGAAATCAATTTGCTCCTCATTTAAGGACGGAAAAGGCAGCTTTTCCAGCGGCCAGCAACGGCTAAACAGATTATAAAAACGGCTGGGAATAATCGCTAACATGTCACTGTTGGCAACCAGTGCAGCGATTGTGAGAATGTTGTAGCTGGTAAAACTGATTTGTCGGTCCGGAAACATCTCTTGAACTCTCTGCCGCAAACCGCTGAAATTTTGCCCTTCCGGTAACAGGAGTACATGTGCAGCGTTTTCGATAGTCTCTCTGTCATCTTCTAAGGAGAGTAGCGAATTTCCCTCGCGGCAAATTAACACCATATTGTCGGTGAACAGAACATGATGTTGTACCGTACGATTGGTGCAGAACATGTTATCAATGATGAGATCGGTTTGAAACTGACTGAGTTGGCTTTCCGCGTCGCTGATAGGGGGGTTGCGCAGTAAAAGCTGCGGATAATGAGTTTTAATCGCCCGATAGATGACTGGAAGGACCAGGGCTCCGACCGAGGGGGTGGTCGCGATAGTTATCGTTCGTTGCTTATCATAGGTTCCTTCGATATCCAGCGCGCCGAGAATGGATTCAAGGCCCTGACTGATATACTCATGCAAATGCATTGCAAATGCAGTAGGAGTGACGCCCTGGCCTTTGCGAATAAACAATGGGTCAGGGAATATAACGCGCAGTTTCTGAATAGACTGACTGATTGCTGAGGGTGTCAGATTAAGCACTTTCGCTGCATTAACGATCCCTTTATGCACATACACAGCTTCAAAAATAGTCAGAAGGTTAAGATCAATATTTCGTAAGGTTGTAAATATTTGTGGTTTACCTTCTGACGACTTTCTGCTTAAACAGGTTTCAATTTGATTATTACTATCCACGCACTTACTCCAATTTTATTCATGGAAAAATAATATTTAAAAAAATTACAATAATCTTATGTCTAATTGGAACGGAACGCTTTTGCTCACCATAATCAACTATTTCAATAAGTTAATCAATGGGGTGAGTTACGGAGCAAGGCGTAGCATCGCATTTCTGCAAGTGATAAAGAAAATATACAAACGCGAAGGAGATGTAAAGCATTAGCAGGTATTATGAGTAATGACCCAGTGTAAATTGGGCCATTGATGTATGCAATTAAGCGGTAATATATTCGAAGTCAGGATTGTTTAGTAGCGCTAAAATATTTTCCAGTAAACGTGGTGCAATATTATTAGTCGTCGCTTCGGGTCTCCATTGTGATATTTTAGCCATTTCCATTCCGGCATACCCACAAGGATTAATACGTAAAAATGGTGAAAGATCCATATTGACGTTTAATGCCAGACCGTGGAATGAACAACCGCGTCGAATACGTAAACCCAGTGAGCAAATTTTCTTTTCCCCGACATAGACACCAGGCGCGTCAGCCCGAGGATGTGCTTCTATACCCAGTTCAGCCAGGGTATTCACCACTGTTTGCTCGAGCAAGGTCACCAGTTCACGCACACCGAGTTTACGGCGTTTCAGGTTAAGCAACACATACATCACCTGTTGCCCCGGCCCGTGATAAGTCACCTGCCCACCGCGATCGCTTTGGATCACCGGAATATCGCCCGGCATTAAAATGTGCTCCGCTTTTCCTGCCTGCCCTTGGGTGAATACCGGATAGTGCTCGACCAGCCAGATTTCATCAAGGGTACTTTCATCGCGGGTATCGGTGAATTCATGCATAGCCTGGGAGATTGGCTCGTAAGGCTGAAGACCGAGCTGGCGGACAAGAATTTTATCCTGATACAAAACGGCATCTCCGTGGAGAATGAGTAAAAGTGGGGGAAAAGTATATCACAGCGAGGAGAGGGGAGTTACCCGACCAGGGGCCGGGTAAAGCATACGCGAGTTACAGAACCATGCGGACAATATCGATTTTGCCCAGTTCTTCATACAGTGTTTCAACCTGCTCAATATGAGTGGCGTTGATAGTGATAGATACCGAGTGGTAGTTGCCTTTGCTGCTTGGTTTTACCGTTGGGGTGTAGTCACCTGGCGCATGGCGCTGTACCACTTCAACCACCTGATCAACCAGCTCAGGTAACGCCTGCCCCATAACTTTGTAAGTAAAAGGAGTAGGGAATTCAAGCAGTTCGTTAAGTTTGGTTTTCATGTCAGCTCCGGCGTAACGTAATTAAATAGCAACTCCCGCCAGAAGGCGGGAGTTTTTTACTGATGCTTAGTATATGGGGGCGGAAATCACACTTTCAAGTGTTCGATTTTTAACCAAACCAGTGATGGAACATTAACTTAATGTAATCAATGATTTTGCCGAAGAAGTTGCCTTCCGGGATTTCTTGCAGCACAACCAGCGGGCGTTGTTCGATCGTTTTGCCATCAAGCTGGAAGTTGATAGTACCGACGACCTGATTCTTTTGCAGCGGCGCATGCAATTCACTGCTGTTCAGCACATAGCTGGCTTTCAGATCTTTCATGCGGCCACGCGGAATGGTCAGGTACACGTCTTTATCAACACCTAACGAAGCGCGATCAGAATCACCAAACCAAACCGGTTCAGAGGCGAACTCTTTACCTACTTTCAGTGGGTTAACGGTTTCGAAGAAACGGAAGCCCCAGGTTAGCAGTTTTTTACTTTCGGCTTCACGGCCTTTAAAAGTACGTCCGCCCATCACCGCAGAGATCAAGCGCATCTGGCCTTCAGTCGCAGAAGCAACAAGGTTGTAACCTGCTTTGTCAGTGTGTCCGGTTTTGATGCCGTCGACATTCAGGCTGTTATCCCATAACAGGCCGTTACGGTTCAGCTGGCGAATACCGTTAAACGTAAATTCTTTTTCTTTATAGATCGAGTATTCATTCGGTACGTCACGGATCAACGCCTGGCCGATCAGCGCCATATCTCGCGCGGAGCTGTACTGACCGTCAGCGTCGAGACCGTGCACGGTCTGGAAGTGAGTGTTTTTCAGGCCCAGTGCGTTAACGTAGCTGTTCATCAAGCCAACAAAAGCGTCCTGGCTACCAGCGGCAAAATCGGCCATGGCGACGCAAGCATCGTTACCCGATTGCAGGTTAATACCGCGGATCAGCTGAGAAACCGGAACCTGCATGCCCGGTTTGAGGAACATCAGCGAAGAACCTTTAAATACCGGGTTACCGGTGGCCCATGCGTCGTTGCCGATGGTGACTAAATCAGTTTCTTTAAATTTACCGGCTTTCATTGCCTGGCCGATAACGTAACTGGTCATCATTTTGGTCAGACTGGCAGGATCGCGGCGGACATCTGCGTTCTGTTCGGCGAGCACTTTGCCCGAGTTATAGTCAATCAGGATGTAGGACTCCGCATCGATCTGCGGTACACCCGGGATCATAGTTTTGATATTCAGGTCATCGGCATGTGCAGCAGAGATAAAGGCTGTGCAAAGAGCCGTGGTGAGCGCCAGGCGCTTCATGATACGAGCGGAAAAAATGGTATTCATGGTCTGAACTACGACATCCGTGATGGAATTAAAAAAAGTGCCCTACTATAGCAAATGCACTACCGGCAGGCATCTGACTTTCCGCGTGACTTTGTTAACGTCATTTACAGAAATTGACACATCAGATGCCTGCTTTACGCTACTGCGCGGTGGTAATAAATGACTGCAATTGGGCTTCGGTTTGCAAACGTTGCTGCAAGGTACTGGCTTCGGCTTTGCTGGCGAATGGGCCAAGCTGGATCCGCCAGACCGCGCCATTTTGAGTTACGCGACCGGGGACGCCGAACTTCTGTCCCAGTTGCTGTTGGTACTGTTGCGCACGCGCCTGATCGCTTACTGCCCCAACTTGCACCATAAAGTTGCCGCTAGCGCTTTGCGAGGCGGCTTGCGGTGTCACCATTGCAGGCGAGGTTGCAGGCGTTGTCGAGGGAGCTGTAACAACGGGCTGTGGTGCAGGCGTTGGTTCGCTGCCTTCCAGAACACCAGGCGCTAAGGTCGTTGGTGCGCCGAGGAAACCGCTGCTGGTTACCGGCGCGCCAGTCGGATCTTCGCTTTTTAGCGTCGAATTACTGACCGGAAGAATGTCACCCTGCGGGCCAGACACTGAACTTGTTCCTGCGCCGCCGCTTAAATCGGGAGGTGCAGGCAGGGCGTAAGTCTGTTTGGCGACTGTGGTACAAGCCATACCAGGACCAGAAAGCGAACCATCCTGGGCGACAATAATCGGATCGATACGAACTTTGGTGTTGTTTGACGTGTTAAGACGGTCAGCTGCTGCGCGAGAAAGCGAAATAACGCGGTCGTTGCCATAAGGACCGCGATCATTAATGCGCACCACGATCATTCGCCCGTTAGCCAGGTTAGTGATTCTGGCGTAGCTGGGGATCGGAAGCGTTGGATGGGCCGCCGTCAGCTGTGTCGGATCGAAAGCTTCGCCAGAGGCCGTCAGGTTACTGCCTGGTTCGGCATCATAGATTGCCGCCAGTCCCGCCTGGCTAAATCGAGACGGATCCTGCACGATTTTGTAGCTTTTACCATCGCGCTGGTAATCCTGATTTGCCGTCGCGTTCAGTGGTTCGAAACGCGGGTCCGCCCCGCTAATTTCAACTATGGGGCCGTTACATACCGCAGGCTGCGGTACACTTACCGTCTGTTGCTGACCATCATCGCTTGTACATGCCGCGAGCATTCCTGCCGCGATGCAGATCCCGAGCCACTGCTTACGCATTGCGCACCTCTTACACGCTTTTCGACAACATTTTCCTGTGGGTGTGGATTGACATTACAATCCCGAACCCAGCCATCAGCACAATTAGCGCCGATCCTCCATAACTGACCAGTGGGAGCGGAACCCCTACAACCGGCAGAATACCGCTTACCATACCAATATTTACGAAGACATAAACGAATAATATCAGCATTAAGCCGCCAGCCATGACGCGACCAAAGGTGGTTTGCGCTCTGGCGGCTATCCACAGCCCGCGCATGATCAGCAGAATGTAGAGAGCGAGCAGAATCAAAATGCCCACTAATCCCAGCTCTTCCGCCAGTACCGCGAAGATAAAGTCGGTATGGCGTTCGGGTAGAAATTCAAGTTGTGACTGAGTGCCATGCAGCCAGCCTTTGCCGCGTAATCCGCCGGAGCCAATAGCAATTTTAGACTGAATAATGTGATAGCCCGCGCCGAGTGGGTCTGATTCCGGGTCCAGGAGCATCATTACGCGCTGGCGCTGGTAATCATGCATCAGGAAGAACCACAGAATCGGAATGAACGCCGCTACCAGCACTACTGCGACGCCAATCAGACGCCAGCTAAGGCCAGAGAGGAACAGTACAAACAGACCAGAAAGCGCAACGAGGATTGATGTTCCCAGGTCAGGCTGTGCAGCCACCAGCAGCGTGGGCATAAATATCAGCACCAGCGCGATGCCAGTGTTCTTCAACGATGGCGGGCAAACGTCGCGGTTGATAAAGCGCGCAACCATCAGTGGTACGGCTATTTTGGCAATTTCCGACGGCTGAAAACGAACAATACCGAGGTCCAGCCAGCGTTGAGCACCTTTAGAGATGGCACCGAAAGCATCTACCGCCACCAGCAAAATAATACAGATGATATAGAGATAGGGGGCCCAGCCTTCATAAACGCGTGGAGGAATTTGCGCCATCACCACCATGATGACCAGACCCATCGCGATTTGGCCGATTTTACGCTCCATCATGCCAATATCCTGACCGCTGGCGCTCCAGATAACCAGGGCGCTGTAAACCAGCAATGCCAGTAAGATCAGCAGCATTGTGGGATCGAGATGGACTTTATCCCAGAATGTTTTTTTATTCGGATTATCCGTCATGATTAATGGTCCTCCGCTGCGGCAACCGCTGGATTTTCCGCAGGCAGATCGGTGTTGTTATCACCCAGCATAATGTGGTCGAGGATCTGGCGCATCAGCGTACCAACCGCCGGACCCGCGCCACCGTTCTCCAGAATCATGGCGACAGCCACTTGCGGATTGTTGTATGGCGCAAAGGCTGTCATCAGTTTGTGGTCACGTAAACGCTCGGCAATTTTGTGCGCATTATAGGTTTCGTTCGCTTTCAGACCGAAGACCTGAGCGGTACCAGATTTCGCCGCAATTTTGTACGGTGCGCTGGCAAAGTATTTATGCGCCGTACCGTTAGGGCGGTTAGCAACACCGTACATACCGTCTTTCGCCAGCTCCCAGTAACCGGAATGAATATCGCCGACGGGCGGTTCATGCGGTTGTACCCATGGCACCTGTTTGCCGTCTTCGGCGGTGCTCATCAGCAAATGTGGAACTTTCACGATACCGTCATTAATCAGGATCATCAGTGCCTTACTCATCTGGATTGGGGTCGCTGTCCAGTAACCCTGACCGATACCAACCGGAATGGTGTCACCCTGATACCACGGTTTTTTAAAGCGTTTCTGTTTCCATTCACGGGTAGGCATGTTGCCGGAACGTTCTTCCGCCAGGTCGATACCGGTGTAATGACCATAACCGAATTTACCCATCCATTCGGAGAGGCGATCGATTCCCATATCGTAGGCCACCTGATAGAAGAAGGTATCCGCAGATTCTTCCAGCGATCTTGTGACATTCAGACGCCCGTGGCCCCATTTTTTCCAGTCACGGTAACGTTTTTCCGAACCTGGCAGTTGCCACCAGCCTGGGTCAAACAGCGTCGTATTACGCGTGATCACTCCTGCGCTCAATGCCGAAACCGCCACATAGGGTTTAACTGTAGACGCGGGAGGATAAACCCCCTGTGTGGCGCGGTTCACCAGCGGTGTATTTGGGTCGTTCAGCAAGGCGGAATAATCTTTGCTGGAGATACCGTCAACAAACAGGTTTGGGTCATAACTAGGCGTGGAAACCAGCGCCAGCACCCCACCTGTACGCGGATCGGTGACTACCACCGCTGCGCGGCTACCCGCCAGCAGCGTTTCAATATATTGCTGCAGTTTGAGATCCAGCGTCAGGTAAATATCGTGTCCGGCTTGCGGTGGCACTTCTTTTAACTGGCGGATAACACGCCCACGGTTGTTAACTTCAACCTCTTCATAACCGGTCTGACCGTGCAGCACGTCTTCATAGTAACGCTCAATGCCCAGCTTACCGATATCATGCGTTGCCGCATAGTTGGCCAGTTTGCCGTCATTATTCAGGCGTTCGACGTCTTTATCGTTGATTTTCGACACATAGCCGATAACGTGGGTCAACGCCGAACCGTAAGGATAGTAACGACGCTTATAGCCTTTAACTTCGACACCCGGAAAACGGTACTGATTGACGGCAAAGCGTGCCACTTGTACTTCAGTCAGGTTAGTTTTCACCGGAATGGAGGTGAAACGGTGTGAACGTGCGCGCTCTTTTCGGAATGCAGCAATATCGTCATCGGTCAGATCAACCACGCTGCGCAAAGCGTCCAGCGTTTGCTGCACGTTATCGACTTTCTCCGGCATCATCTCTATCTGGTAGATAGTGCGGTTAAGTGCCAGAGGGATACCGTTACGGTCGTAGATAATGCCGCGGCTGGGCGCGATAGGCACCAGCTTAATGCGGTTTTCATTAGATCGGGTCTGGTAATCGGTAAAGCGAACAATTTGCAGATTATACAGGTTGGCGATAAGCACGCCGGTCAGCAGCAAAATCCCCAAAAAGGCGACCAGCGCCCGGCGCACAAACAGCGCGGACTCTGCCGTATAGTCGCGAAAAGAGTTCTGTAGTTTCATCCGCTGCGTTTTCTACTCAAAGCTCCCTTATCACTCACGGTGATAAGGATGGTTGGTGGTGATGCTCCACGCCCGGTACAGACTCTCTGCGACCAGCACGCGAACCAGCGGATGGGGAAGGGTAAGCGCCGACAGCGACCAGCTCTGCTCCGCCGCCGCTTTACAGGCAGGCGACAACCCTTCAGGCCCGCCAATCAGTAGACTGACGTCGCGACCATCCAGTTTCCAGCGTTCCAGCTCAGCGGCTAACTGCGGTGTATCCCAGGGCTTGCCTGGAATATCGAGGGTGACAATGCGGTTTTTGCCTGCGGCCGCCAACATCTGCTCACCCTCTTTGTCGAGTATGCGCTTGATGTCCGCATTCTTGCCGCGTTTTCCGGCCGGAATTTCAATCAGCTCGAAGGGCATATCTTTCGGAAAACGACGCAGGTACTCGGTAAAACCGGTTTGTACCCAGTCCGGCATTTTCGTTCCCACGGCGACAAGTTGCAGCTTCACGCATTAACTCCAGAGTTTTTCCAGTTCATACAGGCGACGGCTCTCTTCCTGCATGACATGGACAATCACATCGCCCAAATCCACGACAATCCAGTCGGCACTGTTTTCACCTTCTACGCCGAGCGGCAACAGGCCCGCTGCGCGAGACTCCTGCACAACGTGGTCAGCAATGGACATAACATGACGGCTGGACGTACCCGTACAGATGATCATGCAGTCGGTGATGCTGGATTTGCCCTGAACGTCTAAGGCGATGATGTCCTGACCTTTGAGGTCATCAATTTTGTCGATAACAAAATCCTGGAGTGCTTTACCCTGCAAGTTTTCCCCCTGGGTGAATCAAATAGATAAAAATGGTCTGTCAGTATACCTGAACCAGAGGCGATTTCGGGACAATTGTCGCCGAATCGGCTTTCGAAAGTGGGCTATCATCCCACCCCGCGCCGCAGATTGCATCGCCATTTTTGTAAAACAATTTCTACAAAGTCGTGTCTGGCGAAAAAAGTCTGGCTGCGGAGAATATCAGCCTGCCCGGGGCTGTCAATGGTCGTTGCGGCTTACCCGTAAAAAAACAGAAAAGTCATGTATTCTCGACCCCGATGGCACGGCTATTGAGGACGCGTAACGTCGCGAATTTTTGGTTGATATCAATGGCGCTCCAACACCCCTGGTCAACGCGAAAATGCCACATAGCCTCGGCAGGCATGCCAATTAAACGAGCGATTAACAGACTCAGTACACCCTGATGGCTGACGACTAAAATATTCTGATAGTGCTGAAATTCACTAAGCCTTGCGATAAACCGTTCCACACGTTGTGAAAATGCCTGAAATCCTTCACCGTTCGTGGGGATAGCATGCTGCCAGTCATTGCACCACGCGCTATAGTTTTCGGCATCTTCTTGCATGAGGTCGCGATGATGTCGCATCTCCCAGTCGCCAAAAAACATTTCGTTGAGTTCAGGGATGATTTGCACGGGGAGCTGGCGATCACTGAGAACCCGTCGCGCGGTATGCTGTGCCCGTTCCAGTTCACTGCATAAAACCAGGTCAAAGGAAACACCATGTAGCAGCGTATGCAGATTTTGCACTTGCTCAATACCGCGCGCAGTCAGGGGTGTGGGAGCATGACCGCTGTACAGACCATCGATATTCGCTTGCGTTTCGCCATGACGAATTAACCACAGTCGCATCATGCCCTCCGTAACGACAGGTATCAGCGATACAAGCCTTGTTGGTTAATGTAAGTCAGTACCGGTTCCGGCAATAAATCCTCACACGATTCACCGTTTTGCAAACGTTCGCGGATGATGGTCGCCGAGATGTTAAACCACGGCGTTTCAGCCAGATAAATTTTACCGGCAGGCTGAAGGTGAAGATCTTCCGGGTTATGTGTCAAATGATCTTCCAGCCATTGCTGGTATTGCGGTTGCGCCATTTCAAGTGGGTAACCGGGACGCCGACAGACGATCAAATGTGCATTGTCGAGTATCGTTTCGTATTCGTACCAGGTTGGAAAGGTGAGCAGTGAATCCTGGCCAATAATAAATGCCAGCGGCACATCTGGCCCTTGTTCCTGCCGCCATTCTTTCAGTGTTTGTGCAGTGTAAGAGGGAGAATTGCGCTTTAGCTCGCGTTCATCAAGAGTAAACAGTGGCTTGTCGGCAATCGCCAGTTCAAGCATGTGTTTACGCTGCACGCTGGTTGCTTCCGGCTGGGGACGATGCGGAGGAACATTATTAGGGATGATGGTGACTCGCGTCAGACCAATCAAGTTCGCCAGCGTTTCCACGGGCTTAAGATGACCATAGTGCACCGGATCAAAGGTGCCACCAAACAGAGCCTGTAAAGATTTCATATCAACCGTCGATAAATACGTCCGCCAGGGGTTTATGGCACAACAGAAGAGATAACCCTTCCAGCTCTGCCCACACTGACTGACCGTAATCTTGTTTGAGGGTGAGTTCCGTTCGTGTCAGGAGTTGCACGGCCTGACGTAACTGCGGCTGGCTTAAGCGATTTAACGCCTCACTCATCATGCCCCGGCGGTTCTGCCAAACGCGATGTTTATCAAACAACGCACGCAGTGGCGTATGGGCAGACTGGCGTTTCAGGTTAACCAGTAACAACAGTTCTCGTTGTAATGTGCGCAACAAAATAACCGGCTCGCTGCCTTCCAGACGCAGTTGCTGAAGAATATGCAACGCGCGCTTACTTTTGCCCATCAACAAAGCATCAACCCAATGAAAAGGGGTGAAATGCGCGGCATCATTCACCGCCTGTTCAACGCGCGGTAATGTCAGTTTGCCGTCTGGCCAGAGTAGCGATAAACGCTCCAGTGCCTGGGCCAGCGCCAGCAGGTTACCTTCATAACAGTAGCAGAGCACTTGGTTTGCCGCGTCATCCAGTTCTAAGTTGAGCTGTTTTGCACGCGCAGCAACCCAGCGGGGAAGCTGAGCCTGCTCCGGCGTCTGACAGGTCACCTGCACGCTGCGATTCGCAAGAGCAGTAAACCAGGCAGCATTTTCTTGCGCTTTGCTTAATTTATTACCGCGGACGACCAACAGCAGGTCGTCATGCAGAAGTCCAGTGAGCGTGAGAAGTTGTTCATTGATCGCCGCATTCGGTCCGTTTTCTGGTAATAACAGCAATAGCGTTTGTCTACTGGCAAACAGACTCATGGCCTGGCATAACGAAAAGACCGCATTCCAGTCAGTGTTGGGATCAATGGAAAAAGTGTGGTGTTCTTCGAATCCGTGTGCCGCAGCGACCTGACGAATAGCGTCCTGGCTTTCCTGCAGTAACAGAGGATCGTTACCAAGTAAAAGATACGCCGCGCGCAGCCCTTCATTGAGCTGCGCGCGGAGTTGTTCTGGGTACAACCGAATCATCAGTTACCCAGCGTGGTTGAGACGCGTGCAGGCGTTGCCGGAGTATCCGTTGTGGTCGACGTCTGTTCTTCATCGGAACGAATATCCGCAGCACGGATGCTTGGCAGCTTACGAATCAGCTGTTCGGCAGCACGGTCGTACATCTCTTTTACGATCATGTCTTGTTCGTTATCTTTCGCTAACGCCATTTGCGGGTTATCGAAGAACGAACGGAAGACTTTGGCGCTAATCGGGTAGATGTCACGGCCGGGGATCAACACGGTCGCATTGACCGTCATGATCATCTGATACTCTGCTGTTTGACCGTTACGGAATACCGATGCGGTATCTTTCGCGATGCTCACTTTACCCAAACGCAGGGATGGAACGTCCTTACGGGTGGTTTCTTTATCAAGCAACTCGACACCGTTCAGACGTAACTGGTTACGCACCGCACGACTTAACGGCCCGTTCGGGTCGCCAGAGTCCAGGATCATGACCTTCATAGTGGAAGGAACCTGCGTAGTATCACGCAGATGCCAGCCACACCCGGCGGTGATTAACACCGCCAGAGATAACAACAATGTTGCCAGATATCGCACGCTTCCTCCCGCGCTTAGCCAACGACCAGATTGAGGAGTTTACCCGGTACGTAAATCACTTTACGCACGGTAACGCCATCAAGATATTTTGCTACCAGATGTTCCTGGCCAGCACGTTCGCGAACCTGTTCTTCCGTTGCGTCCACCGGAACAGTGATTTTGGCACGGACTTTACCGTTAACCTGCACCACCACCAGGGTGGAGTCTTCCACCATCGCTTTTTCGTCAGCAACCGGCCACGGCGCGTTGTCGATATCGCCTTCGCCTTTCAGTTCCTGCCACAGCGTGAAGCAGATGTGCGGGGTGAACGGGTTAAGCATACGGACTACCGCCAGCAGCGCTTCCTGCATCAGGGCGCGATCCTGCTCGCCATCGGTCGGTGCTTTCGCCAGTTTGTTCATCAGCTCCATAATTGCCGCAATCGCGGTGTTGAAGGTCTGACGACGGCCGATATCATCGGTCACTTTAGCGATAGTTTTATGAACATCGCGACGCAGTGCTTTCTGATCTTCAGTCAACGCGTCGACATTCAGTGCTGCAACATCACCTTTTGCAGTGTGCTCGTAAACCAGTTTCCAGACACGTTTCAGGAAGCGGTTAGCCCCTTCCACGCCAGACTCCTGCCATTCGAGAGTCATATCCGCCGGAGAAGCAAACATCATAAACAGACGAACGGTGTCCGCGCCGTAACGTTCAACCATCACCTGAGGGTCGATACCGTTGTTCTTCGACTTGGACATTTTGCTCATGCCGGTATAAACCAGTTCATGGCCTGCCGAGTCTTTCGCTTTCACGATACGGCCTTTCTCGTCACGTTCAACGATAGCATCAACTGGGGAAACCCAGTTACGCTCGCCGTTTTCGCCAACATAGTAGAAGGCATCCGCCAGCACCATACCCTGACACAGCAACTGTTTTGCTGGTTCGTCAGAGTTCACCATGCCTGCATCACGCATCAGTTTATGGAAGAAGCGGAAGTAGAGCAGGTGCATAATGGCGTGTTCGATACCACCAATGTAGATATCCACCGGCAGCCAGTAGTTGGCCGCTTCGGAATCCAGCATACCTTCTTTGTACTCAGGGCAAGTGTAGCGCGCATAGTACCAGGAGGACTCCATAAAGGTGTCGAAAGTATCGGTTTCACGCAGCGCAGGCATACCGTTAACGGTGGTTTTCGCCCACTCAGGATCAGCTTTGATTGGGCTGGTAATGCCGTCCATCACCACATCTTCCGGCAGGATCACCGGCAGTTGGTCGTCCGGGGTCGGCATTACAGTACCGTCTTCCAGCGTCACCATCGGAATCGGCGCGCCCCAGTAACGTTGACGGGAAACACCCCAGTCGCGCAGGCGGTAGTTCACTTTACGCTCGCCAACGCCCATCGCAGTCAGTTTATCGGCGATGGCGTTGAAGGCCGCTTCATGGTCAAGACCGTTGAACTCGCCAGAGTTGAACAGCACGCCTTTTTCAGTCAGGGCTTGCTGAGAAAGATCTGGCTCAGAACCGTCAGCTGCCAGGATAACCGGTTTGATATTCAGGCCGTATTTAGAGGCAAACTCGTAGTCGCGCTGGTCGTGACCCGGAACCGCCATAACTGCGCCCGTGCCGTATTCCATCAATACGAAGTTTGCTGCCCAAACGGGAATTTCTTCGCCCGTTAATGGGTGAACCGCTTTAAAGCCAGTATCGACGCCTTTTTTCTCCATCGTCGCCATTTCAGCTTCGGCAACTTTGGTGTTACGGCATTCGTCAATAAAGGCGGCCAGTTCAGGATTATTTTCCGCCGCTTTCTGTGCCAGCGGATGACCTGCCGCTACCGCCAGGTAGGTACAACCCATAAAGGTGTCCGGGCGGGTAGTGTAAACGGTCAGCGTGTTGTCATAGTCGTTAACGTTGAAGGTGATTTCCACTCCTTCGGAACGACCGATCCAGTTACGCTGCATGGTTTTAACGGTGTCTGGCCAGTGATCCAGTTTATCCAGATCGTTGAGCAGCTCGTCAGCGTAAGCGGTGATTTTGATAAACCACTGCGGGATCTCTTTACGCTCAACTTTGGTATCGCAGCGCCAGCAGCAGCCGTCGATAACCTGTTCGTTCGCCAGTACGGTCTGGTCGTTCGGGCACCAGTTGACCGCAGAAGTCTTCTTATATACCAGGCCTTTTTTATACAGCTCGGTGAAGAATTTCTGTTCCCAACGGTAATATTCCGGCGTACAGGTTGCCAGCTCGCGGCTCCAGTCATAACCAAAGCCCAGCATTTTGAGCTGGTTTTTCATGTACGCGATGTTGTCGTACGTCCACGGTGCTGGCGCGGTGTTATTTTTCACCGCTGCGCCTTCCGCAGGCAGACCAAACGCGTCCCAGCCGATTGGCTGCAGAACGTTTTTGCCCAGCATGCGCTGGTAACGGGCGATCACGTCACCGATGGTGTAGTTACGTACGTGGCCCATGTGTAGTCGACCAGAAGGATAGGGAAGCATAGACAGGCAGTAATACTTCTCTTTGCTCTCGTCTTCTGTTACTTCAAATGTGCGCTTCTCATCCCAATGAAGCTGTACTTTGGATTCTATCTCTTCCGGGCGGTATTGCTCTTGCATGGCAGCCAGTGGTCCTGTTTTCAATACGGCTACAAAAGTAGCGTTAGAGGTGGTTTTTCAGATCCGCATAGCATAGCCCAAACGTCCGCGTCAAAACAGCCTTTCGCGCACTCGACGTTGAAATGATGCCCGGATTATTCATACATTAATTTACAGAGTTTGTGGGCGTAATAGCAAAGCAAGGAACAAAGAACGTCTATTATTATAGTCAGTTAACGACCCGGGAGATGAAACGATGAACAAGGTTGCTCAATATTACCGTGAACTGGTCGCGTCACTGAGCGAACGCCTGCGTAATGGCGAACGTGATATCGACGCACTGGTGGAACAGGCGCGCGAGCGCGTAATAAAAACAGGGGAGTTAACGCGAACCGAGGTCGATGAGCTGACGCGAGCTGTCAGACGTGACCTGGAAGAGTTCGCCATGAGCTATGAAGAGAGCCTGAAAGAAGAGTCTGACAGCGTCTTTATGCGGGTGATTAAAGAAAGCCTCTGGCAGGAACTGGCGGACATTACCGATAAAACGCAACTTGAGTGGCGCGAAGTTTTCCAGGATCTCAATCATCACGGGGTTTATCACAGCGGGGAAGTCGTAGGTCTGGGGAATCTGGTCTGCGAGAAATGTCACTTCCATCTCCCAATCTACACACCGGAAGTGCTGACGCTATGCCCGAAATGTGGTCATGATCAGTTCCAGAGACGCCCGTTCGAGCCTTAATGGTCCGATTTCAAACAGCAATAAAGAGAATATGGGCCGAATAAAATTCCCCGGCCCTTGTTTTTATCTCTACAGTAAATCTTCAATCTCACGGATTTTTTGACTGACATCCCTGGTACCGGATGACTGAGCTTTACGATACAGATCGAGAGCCTGTCGGAGATCGACAGGTCTTCCTTCTCCGTAATGATACATAATGGCAAGGTTATACCAGGCAGTGGCATTATCGCATTCAGCGGCTTTCGTAAACCATTCAAAGGCGGCCTGATAATCCTTCTCAACGCCTTGACCGTGTTTATACATATAGCCGATGTTAACGTAAGCGCCGACGCTTTCCTGAGCGGCAGCCTTCAGATACCAGTACATCGCTTGCTTATAGTCCTGGTCCACCCCTTCGCCAGCGTTATAATCCCATGCAATTTGAAACTGGGCATGCCGATTACCCTGCTGTGCGCTTTTCAAATACCAGAATGCGGCGAGTGTCTTGTTTTGAGCAACACCTTTACCGTCTTCATAAAGATCGGCCAGATTGTCTTGTGCGTAACTATGGCCTTGCAATGCAGCTTGTTTGTACCAGAAAAATGCCAGCGCATAATCTTGTGTGACTCCGTTGCCATTTCTGTACATCCACCCAAGATTATTTTGCGCATAAGACATTCCGCTCTCCGCGGCTATCTGATACCAGACAACCGCTTCTTTATAGTTGGGGTCTTCTCCACGATCCAGTATCCAGCCAAGGGCGTTGGAAGCGAAAGTATGTCCTTGTAGGGCTGCTTTTTTCAGCCAAAAGATGGCTTGCTCATTATCTTTATGACGGCTTTTATCCTCGGTATACTTTTGCCCTAAGGAATATTGTGCTTCACAATGACCTTGCTCAGCGGCCAGCTTCAGCCAGTAAAAGGCCTTTTCGTCGTCCGGAGAGTCAATTGCGCTATCGCGATTATAATAAAACCCAACAATATATTGAGCCTCGCAATCGCCTTTTTCAGCACGTTCGATAATCTCATCTATTGATAAATTATCGCAGCAACTTGACGTAAAAATCATTATCATTTCCTTATGGTTGTAGATAAAACATATTATATTTTTATGTATTCCATTTTTGCGTAAGCCTTATTTTATGCGTATTATGTTGCGTCAGAAAAGTATAAATAACTGAGTCTCGCAATGTAGTTTACATTCATTAAATAAATGTTTAAGGATAAATTATATGGACATGGAGTCGCAAAAAATATTGTTTGCACTTTCCACTCCGATGGAAATACGCAATGAATGCTGTTTACCTTCGCATTCATCCCCCAAAATGTATTTAGGTACACGCTTTTTTGACCTTTCTTCCTCATGGGGAATTGATGACCGTGAAGACCTGTTGCGGACAATTCATCGAATGATGGATAACGGTCATGCTGCGCGGTTGGCTGGTTTTTATCACCGCTGGTTTCGTTATTCTCCATGTGAATGGCGTGACTATCTTGCTGAACTAAATGAGCAAGGTCAGGCTTATGCGCAGTTTGTCGCCAGCACTGCCGAATGTTGTGGCGAAGGCGGTATAAAAGCCTGGGATTATGTCCGTATGGGTTTTTTAAGCCGGATGGGCGTACTTAATAACTGGCTCAGCGAAGAAGAAAGCCTGTGGATCCAATCGCGTCTTCACCTGCGGGTGCTACGTTATTATACCAGCTGGCGGCAGTATTTTGCCGGTTATACCTTTGGCCGGCAATACTGGCAGTCTCCTGATGATGACAATTTACCGTTATTGCGGGAAACATTGGCACGTAAAGAATACGACGATTCCGGCAATGATATGTTTTATCAATTAATTGCCAGTGACGATGCATATTACGCGACCTTACCCTGGCAACCACTGGCTGACTACCCCACATGTCCGGAAACGCTTAATGATATGAGCGACCTATGAAAAATTGCTGGAATATTCTCGAAATAGAGGAAACGACTGACGTCGATATTATCCGCCGCGCTTATCTGGCGCTGTTACCGTCCTTTCATCCAGAAACCGATCCGCAGGGTTTTAAACAACTTCGTCAGGCGTATGAGGACGCGCTACGGATTGCGCAGTCGCCTGCTAAATCTGTTTGGCAACCAGAAGAACATGAAGTTGCAGAACATGAAATTCTGCTCGCCTTTCGTGCGTTACTCGCCTCTGATAGCGAACGTTTTCTGCCCTCTGCCTGGCAGCGATTCATTCAGCAATTAAATTATTGCTCGATGGAAGATATTGATGAATTACGCTGGTCGCTGTGCACAATAGCCATGAACACTGCCCATTTATCCTTCGAGTGCGTGGTGTTATTAGCAGAAAGATTGCGGTGGTTGCAGGAGGAAAACGTCGGGGAAATAGACGAAGAAGAACTGGAATCCTTTTTATATGCCATTGCGAAGGGGAATGTTTTTAACTTCCAGACCATTCTGCATCTGCCCGTTGCCGTACAAAATGACACCATTGATTTTTACCAAATGTTCGCGCGGATTTGGTCATCGCATCCAGAATGGCTGACATTGTATTTAGCGCAACATCGCGCAGTGATTATCCCCGATGATGCAAATTTGCACAGAAATTTACTCCGCTGGTATAGCACAAGCCGTCTGGATATCCCCGAACTTCTGGATTACGCCCGGTCGTGGCGGGTAGCTGAACCTGATAATGAAGATGCGCGTTATTATGAATACGCGCAACGCGTCTATTGTGGAGAAGGCGAAAGCCTGCTGGCAGAACTTTGTGACTTCTGGCGCGAGTATCCCTCCACCCAGGCGGATGCTTTAATGTTGCAATGGTGCCGTCAGCATCGGGTCGATTATTACCCGTTAGTGGTGATGATGATTGAAGCGCGTGATCTGGTTAACGATCAGGGAAAACCGCTACTTTATGTCCCTGGTGACAGCGCTCGTACGCGTTTTCATTTATACGAAATACTCAGTGATGAAAAACTCTCTGCGCTGGGGCGTTCTCTGGTCGAGATGGTTTTGCACAAAGGACGTAAGCCGCGGATCTCACTCACGCGTGATACAGAACATCCCTTATGGCCATTATATTTAGTTGCTAAACAATTAGTTCAGGCCAGCCAACCGACAGAAGAATCATTAATGCCGATCGTCAGCCGCCTTGATGCAGAAGATCGTTGTCCACTGGAAGCATTAATGATTCGTCGATTATTAATTCAGGCGGCAAATTTTACCGAGAAGCAAACCGTCGAACCGGAGCCGCAACCGCAGTCGATGCTCGTTGACGATGGTGGGCCGGGCTGCCTGGGCGTCATCAAAATTATTTTCTACATTTTTATCTTTGCCGGTTTGATAGGGAAAATACTCCATCTGTTCGGGTGACAGTCGACGTTAATGTGCGGGAAGCTCTGCAAGTAATCTTTCCGCATTTTTATAATGTTGCTCTGCCGCCAGTTCTAACCATTTGCGAGCTTCATAATTGTTGGTGCTAATGCCCGTGCCGTTTCTGTAGATCAAACCCAACGTGTATTGTGCATGAACATGCCCTTGTTCAGCTGCTTCCTTATACCAGAGAATTGCTTTACGGGTATCGGGATTGACTCCCAAACCTTTCAGGTAGATCCATCCCAGTTGACTTTGCGCGCGTGGATTTTCCTGTTCCGCTGATTGCTCATACCAGTATCTCGCCTTTGTATAATCCAGAGGCTTACCATCGCTACCATGAAGATAAAATTCGCCAAGTCTATATTGCGACGTTGAGTGACCATGAATGGCGGAAAGCTCTGTTGCTGCCGTGGTAAACGGAAGACTGCCCGGTGAGCTTAAATAATCAAAGACATAATTCGCCATAGCTTTATCGCGCAGGGTCGTTTTCTTGGGTTGGCTAATACAGGTAATTGCCGCAACTATAAATATTGCGAATATATACATTAATTTTTTATTCATGCTTGAATACTTCTATTTTCTTTTATTTTGAAAACGTCAAGTTTATACTCATCGATAATAAAAAAGTAGTCAGTTAATGCACTTAAGGGATTATTAACAAATGAATAAGGAAGAACAATATCTTCTTTTTGCGCTTTCTGCACCCATGGAAATACTTAATCAGGGTTGCAAGCCAGCGCATGACTCGCCAAAAATGTATACCGGGATAAAAGAATTCGATCTCTCATCATCCTGGGGAATAAATAATCGTGATGATTTAATTCAGACTATTTATCAGATGACCGATGATGGTCATGCCAATGATTTAGCTGGCTTATATCTGACATGGCATCGCTCTTCCCCTGAAGAGTGGAAAGCATTAATTGCTGGCGGCTCGGAGAGAGGGTTGATTTATACCCAATTCGTTACCCAAACCGCTATGTGTTGTGGGGAAGGGGGAATCAAAGCCTGGGATTATGTGCGGATGAGTTTTTTATCACGGGTTGGTGTGCTCAACAAGTGGCTGACGGAAGACGAGAGTTTATGGCTGCAATCGCGTGTCTATATACGAGCACACCATTACTATCACAGCTGGATGCACTATTTTTCCGCCTATTCGTTAGGGCGTCTCTACTGGCAATCTTCTCAGTGCGAAGACAACGCTTCGCTACGCGAGGCGCTAACCCTGTACAAATACGATAGCGCCGGGAGTCGGATGTTCGAAGAGCTGGCAGCGGGAAGCGACCGTTTCTATGCCACGCTTCCCTGGCAGCCATTAACTGTCCAGCCTGAATGCCCGGTAACGCTTAAGGATGTAAGCGACCTATGAAAACATGTTGGCAAATCCTCGAAATTGAAAGCACGACGCAAATAGAAATTATCCGCCAGGCTTATCTTGCTCGCTTACCGTTGTGTCATCCCGAAACCGATCCGCAGGGGTTTAAAGCATTACGCCAGGCCTATGAAGAGGCGCTGCGACTGGCGGTAAATCCTGTCGAGGAAGCAGATGATGAAGAAAAAGATGCCGCCGCTGAACATGAAATACTACGTGCATTCAGGGCATTACTGGATTCTGAAAGTGATCGTTTTCAGCCCTCCGCCTGGCAGAAATTTATTCAGCAATTAAATACCTGGAACATGGAGGATGTCGATCAATTACGCTGGCCGCTGTGTGCAGTCGCTATAGAAGCGCGATATCTTTCATTAAATTGTGCTTCTTTGCTGGCAGAGCGTTTGAACTGGCATTCGTTTAATGACAGCGAAGGAATGGATGAGGAAGAAAGGGAGGCTTTTCTTGAGGCCATTCAGGCTGGTGATTGTTTCGATTTCCTTAGCCTTCTGGAATATCCCGTCGCGTTGCAGAACCAGACTGTTGAGTATTACTTCGCGCTGGAACGCTGCTGCCGTTACCATCCTGACTATGTCACTGCGTTTATGGCAATGGAAGGTCCGTGGTTCATTCCTGATGATGCGAAGTTGCATCGCAAATTGTTGCGCTGGTATAGCTCGGTGCAAACAGGTATGGCGGAACTCATTTCTGTAGCGCAACAGTGGCAAACGGAAGAACCAGAAAGTGAAGATGCCCGATATTACCAGTGTGCGCAACAGTTGTACTGCGGCGAGGGTGAAAGCATGCTTGCCGATCTCTGTGGTTACTGGGAAAGTTATCCATCTACACAAGCCGATAATTTATTACTGCAGTGGAGTGCGCAACATTGCCCGGATTACTTCGCGCTGTTAGTGATGGTTATCGAAGCGCGAAGTATGGTTGATGCGCAAGGTAAGCCGCTAAAATATGTTCCTGGTGAGAGCGCCCGGACGAGGCTGTTATGGGCGGAAATTTTACATAGCGGAAAATTATCGCCGTTAGGTCAATCGTTTATTGAGTCGTTATTCTTCAAACGCAAAGCATGGGCATGGTGGAAATCGAGAGTCGGTAGCGAGACAGAACAAGATTCACCGTTACTGGATTTGTATCGGGTAGCGGAACAGGTTGTGCTGGAAGCGTTCCCGAAACAAGAGATGCTGGCCCGTCTTAATACAAGGCTGGAAGGTGGAGATGCTCATCCATTAGAGGCCATTATCACGCGGATGCTGTTGACGAAAGTGAAACTCGAGCCGGAGGATGAAGATGTCGATGAGCCAACACCTGAAAACCACGAAGAAAAAAATGATGAGGATGAAAAACCACAGAGCATTACCAGCATTATCAAAATCAGCTTAACGGTGCTGGTGATAGGCTATGCTCTCGGAAAAATCGCGATGTTGTTTAGCTGAGGATGTGTTTTTTGCGCCGATGCCGGATGCAGCGTTTACGCCGCATCCGGCAGCCGTGTTTATGGGATCTCAATGGCTAAATAATCGCTCGCCCGTCGCCGAACTTCATCGACGCGGGCCATATCGTTTGACTGCAACGCCGCATCAAAATCGGTGATCACCCGGCCGATCTCTTCTCGCTCGTCACCCAGCGCCCGCGCCCACAACTCTTCCAGTTTGGCCTTAAAGGTGCGGTTGATGAGCATATCGCGCGGATAAATTTTCAATGCGGATAACCGCGTCCGACTCTCTTCAATCTGCTGTGCGCTCAATGTTACAGGACTGTGGTTAATGACTCTGGACTTAACGCTGCCGTCTTCCAGAAGCACGTCAACTTCAAGCAACCCGTTGATATCATAACTAAAGCGAATATCAATCGACTGATAAGCCCCGGTTTTCTTCAACGGCACATCGAAGGATTCTACCAGAATGTTATTTTTAACTTTGTGGTTTTCTCCCTGATAGACGTTAACCGTAATTGAATCCTGTTCCGGGTGCATGGTCGAGTAAGTTTCTACACGCGACACCGGTACAGTGGTGTTTCGTTCAATAATCGGTGAGAAAATGCCGGAAACGCCCTGGCGGTTAACTTCAACACCTAAGGAGTAGGGGCAAATATCGGTGAGGATCACTTCTTCAATGTCTTCGCTGCGTAAGCGGCAGGCGGCCTGGATTGCTGCTCCCAGCGCGACAATAGTACTCGGGTCGTAACTTTGATACGGTAATTTGCCAAACAGACGCACGGCGATTCGCTGCACCAGCGGCATTTGTGATGCGCCGCCAACCAGCACCAGACTGTCGATTTGACTTGGCTTCAGACGTGCATCGCGCAACGCCTGTTCAATCGGCACTCGCAAGCGATTGAGCAGCGGCAACCACAAATCTTCCAGTTCGTTCTCGTAAAATTCGCACTCACGCGTTTCTTCCTGATACTGCCAGCTAATTTGCAGCGGTAATTGATTGCTGCATTTTGCCGCTTCCACGCTGGTGTACAGGGCTGCCAGCTCACTTTCGTTGAGCATGTTTTTAGCCACTGCGGAGCGTTTTAAAACTTCATCCACCAGCATATGAGTAAAATCTTCGCCGCCAAGAAAGTTATCTCCCGCGGAGGCGTGAACTTCAATCACCGGCGTGGCGTATTCGAGCACCGTGACGTCAAACGTGCCACCACCGAGATCAAAAACCAGCGAGCGGGTATTTTGTTGCGTATGCAGGCCATATGCCATCGCAGCTGCTGTGGGTTCATTAATTAAGCGTACCGCATTTAACCCGGCTAACTCCGCTGCTAAACGGGTATGCTTGCGTTGTTCATCGCTGAAATAAGCCGGAACGGAGATCACCACATCTTTAATCGGACGTTGCAGAAATTCTTCGGCATCTTCTTTTAATGAGCGTAATACTAAAGAGGACAGTTCTGGTGCGTTAAATGTGTCGCTGCCTAACCGCCAGTTGGTATTACTGCCCATTGCACGTTTAAATAACGCTGCCGTTTTATCCGGATGCGAAGTGCGCCGTGATACAGCGGGTTTTCCGACTAAAATATGATTATTTTCATCCATGCTAATTATGGATGGTGTTAAATATTCACCGAACTTATTTGGAATTAATTGCGCGGCACCGTCTTTCCAGACGGCAATTAAACTATTGGTAGTGCCGAGATCGATACCAATGGCGAGTTCTGCATTATCCATTGCATTTATATCTTGAAAGAAAAAGAGATAAACAGATTAAGACCACCTTGTGAACGCGTGGTGATCTTAATCAATGTGGTGTGTTAAGCGTAAAATTTCAGACGATCAGCCAGTAAATCAACAAAGCCCTGACGATCAACATCGACCATTACAGTAGCATTCGGTTTATTGCCGGTCAGATAATAATAATCAACAACCGTCATGCCCTGAGTATATTTCCCCTGTGTTTCCACGCCAACCCAGCGCTCAACAGTGGTAAACAACTCCGGTTTTAACAGCCAGGCGATGGTGCATGGGTCATGCAGCGGTGCGCCAACAAAGCCCCATTTTTCGTCTTTATGATATTCGAGGAAGAAATCCAGCAGTTCGGCAACAATGGTTGAAACAGGGTTGCCAATCGCGCGGAAACACTCGGTGTCTTCAACGTGGATTTGCGCTTTATGAGTAACATCCAGACCGGCCATCACCACCGGGATCCCTGACTGGAAAACAATTTCTGCCGCTTCCGGGTCAACATAAATATTAAACTCGGCGGCTGGCGTCCAGTTACCAAGCCCCATTGCGCCGCCCATAATCACGATACGGGCGATTTTGCTATGCAGTTCCGGATGGCTATTGAGCAGCAAGGCAACGTTAGTTTGCGGCCCGGTAGAAACAATCGTGACAGGTTCCGCACTTTCACGCAGCGTTTTCGCCATCAGCTCCACCGCCGTACAGTTTTGCGGTGCGAACGTCGGTTCCGGTAATGCCGGGCCGTCGAGACCGCTTTCGCCGTGCACATTGTCCGCGATAATCAACTCACGCATTAACGGTTTTACCGCGCCGCCTGCTACCGGAATATCGGTGCGATTGAGCAAGGTCAGCATACGCAGAACATTGCGTAAGGTTTTTTCTGGAGTCTGGTTTCCGGCGGAAGACGTAATTGCTTTGACATCAAGCTCTGGTGAGGCGAGGGCAAGAACTATTGCGATAGCGTCGTCATGACCTGGGTCGCAATCTAACAGAATTGGCAGTGCCATTGTTGCTCCTTGTTGTGTGCTTCTTTGCGACAAGGGTACCGCCAGGATGTAACAGATACGAGGAGCGAAACGATAAAGCGTGAGATGGCGCGCACTTGGGTATGCGCGCCAGAGTGATTAATGCAGGATTTTCGCGAGGAAGTCTTTTGCGCGGTCCGATTTCGGATCATCGAAGAAAGCATCTTTCGGCGAGTCTTCAACAATTTTACCCTCGTCCATAAAGATCACCCGATTCGCCACTTTGCGGGCAAAGCCCATTTCGTGGGTCACCACCATCATGGTCATTCCTTCGTTCGCCAGTTCGACCATCACGTCCAGCACTTCGTTGATCATCTCCGGATCCAGCGCTGATGTCGGTTCGTCGAACAGCATCGCAATAGGGTCCATGCACAATGCGCGAGCGATTGCCACACGCTGCTGTTGACCGCCGGAAAGCTGCGCTGGAAATTTATTGGCATGTGCGGAAAGTCCTACGCGCTCCAGTAATTTCAGGGCTTTTTCACGAGCGGGCGCTTTATCGCGTTTAAGCACTTTTACCTGCGCCAGGGTCAGGTTTTCAATAATCGACAAATGAGGGAACAGCTCGAAATGCTGGAACACCATCCCGACGCGGGAACGCAGCTTTGCCAGATCGGTTTTCTTATCATTAACCACGATGCCATCGACGGTGATTTCACCTTGCTGCACCGGTTCGAGGCCGTTGACGGTTTTAATCAGTGTTGATTTGCCGGAGCCTGACGGCCCACAAACCACCACTACTTCACCTTTTTTCACTTCGGTTGAGCAGTCGGTCAGCACCTGAAAGTGACCATACCATTTTGAAACATTTTTCAGGGTAATCATTATGCTGTCCTTCTTTTCAAGTAGCTGACCAACAACGATGCGCTAAGGCTAATAACGAAATAAACAAACCCGGCAAACAGAATCATTTCGACCTGTGTACCATCACGCTCACCAATGGTTGAGGCGGTACGGAAGAAATCGGCCAGAGATAACACATACACCAGCGAGGTATCCTGGAAAAGTACGATGCCCTGAGTGAGCAGCAGCGGCACCATCGCGCGGAACGCCTGCGGCAGAATAATCAGTTTCATCGACTGCCAGTGAGTCATCCCCAACGCCAGCGCGGCGCTCGACTGCCCACGGGAAATACTTTGAATACCGGCACGGATAATCTCTGAATAGTAGGCCGCTTCAAACATCGAAAACGCCACCATCGCCGAAATTAAACGGATATCATTTTTTGGCGATAATCCCAGCACGTTTTGCAGAAATCCCGGCACAATCAGGTAAAACCATAGCAAAACCATGACTAACGGGATCGAACGGAACACGTTAACGTAGGCTTTGGCAAACCAGGCAATCGGCGCAAAGCTGGACAAGCGCATCACTGCCAGCATCGTACCCCACAAAATACCAATGACCACCGCCGTGATGGTGATTTTCAGGGTGATCACCAGCCCGTCGAGCAGATATGGCAGGGAAGGAACAATGGAACTCCAGTCAAACTCGTACATTATTTGCCCCCCATGTTGCCGGGCAGGCGAACTTTACGTTCAACCAGCGTCATCACCAGCATGATAAAAGCGTTAATCAACACATACGCCAGCGTAATGGCGGTAAATGACTCCCAGGCGTGGGCCGAGTAGTCGAGCAATTTACCGGCCTGCGCCGCCATATCCACCAGACCGATGGTCGAGGCGATGGCGGAGTTTTTCACCAGGTTCATCATCTCAGAGGTCATTGGCGGGACGATAACGCGATAAGCGTTAGGCAACAGTACGTAGCGGTAAGCCTGCGGTAGCGTCAGACCCATTGCCAGCGCGGCATTCTTTTGCCCACGCGGCAACGACTGAATCGCGGCGCGTACTTGTTCGCAAACACGAGCTGCAGTAAACAGTCCCAGACAGAGCATGGAGGAGAGGAAAAACTGAATATTGGGGTCTAGTTCTGCCTTAAACCACATGCCGATTTTTTCCGGCAACAGTTCAGGGATAACCAGATACCAGGTAAAGAATTGCACAATCAACGGCACGTTGCGGAACAGTTCGACATACAACGTACCCAGACCGGAGAGAAAACGGTTTGGAACGGTACGTAAAATGCCGAAAAATGAACCGACGAGGAAAGCGATAATCCAGGCGCAGATCGACAAAGCAATCGTCACCTGAAAACCACTCCAGATCCAACCAAGATAGGTGGTGTTGCCGAACGGGGCTTGTTGTAAAAAAATACCCCAGTTCCAGTCTATAGACATAAATCTACTCCAGAAAAAAGAGGGTAGCAGCGTTAACTGCTACCCTCGAAGATTGTTACCCAGCGTATTGCGGTTTTCAGGCCCGATGGGGAACGACCATCAGGCGTATAGTCTGTCCGTGCTACGTAACAATCGAGAGGGCTGGAATTTCCGCCCCTGGTTCTTGTAATTAGTTCAGTGCCTTGTCATTCGGTTCTTTGAACAGTGCTTTCATTTCGTCCGACAGTTCGAAATTCATGTTCAGGTTTTTCGGCGGAATTGGATTTTTGAACCACTTATCAAACCATTTTTCCGCTTCACCGGAGGTCTGCACCTGAGCGATAGTGTCATCCATCAGCTTTTTGAACTGCGGATCGTCTTTACGCAACATGCAACCGTAGGCTTCCTGAGACTGCGGCTTGCCGACGATTTCCCAGTTGTCTGGTTTCTTCGCTTTCGCTCGCTCACCGGCTAACAGAGCGTCATCCATCATAAAGGCAACGGCACGACCGCTTTCCAGGGTGCGGAAAGAGTCACCGTGATCTTTGGCGCTGATGATGCGCATATTCATTTTTTGCTCTTCATTCAGTTTGTTGAGCAAAACTTCAGAGGTAGTGCCGGAAGTAACGACTACGGCTTTGTCTTTCAGGTCGGCAAAATCTTTGATATCGCCGCCTTTTTTGGTCAGCAGGCGCGTACCGACCACGAAAATAGTGTCAGAGAAAGCCGCCTGTTTTTGGCGTTCGACATTGTTGGTGGTAGAACCACATTCAAAATCGAAAGTGCCGTTTTGCAGCAGCGGAATACGGTTTTGTGAGGTGATCGGAATCAATTTCACCTGCAAGTCCGGTTTGTTGAGTTTCTTTTTCACTGCTTCAACAATGGCGTTGGAGTAATCCTGCGAGTAACCCACCACTTTTTGCTGATTGTCGTAATAAGAGAAAGGTACTGAAGATTCACGGTGACCGACGACAATCACACCGTTTTTGGCGATTTTGTCCAGCGTACTGCCCGCTGCCGGGGCGGCGTCATCTGCCTGTGCCAGGCCTGCGGAAAGCGCCAGGGCCAGGATTGCTGTGGCAGGTTTACGTAATTGCATATCCAACTCCTTTATCTTCTGCGTTAAGAACGCATGGATACCCGTTGTGAGTGTTTGTGTTGTTATCATCTGCAACTTTATTGTGCAGTGTTGTGTTTGTTAGGTAACATTTAGTTTGGCTAAATGTAAAGATATTGATGTTTTATTGTTTGTTTTTGCGAGATGCGCCGCACCATTCCGAAGCAAAACTCTTAAAATGCACTCTTTTGGTGCTACCGGTGGATTGCTATGGTGCAACCGGGTTGTACTGACGCGGGTTCAAGCTTTGCCTTGTATAACAAAGCAATAGATGTGCCAAAGTTGGATAGGGGAATTTTGTCATCCGGATAACGCACTGATACCACATCCGGCGAGCGTGCCGAAATACGGGATGTATTCCGGCACGATAAGAAGGGATTATTTACGTCGTTGACGCAGACTCATCAACACAGCGGCAAAACCAAACAGTGCCGTCAGCACCCACAGCGGCCAGTTGCCGGTACGTGCGTACGGTGTGAGTCCGGTGGTCGGCGTCACATTAGTGGTTAACACTTCGCGGGTGAATTGCGGGATCATCGCCTGAATCTCACCCTGCGGGCCAATCACCGCCGTAATGCCGTTGTTGGTGCTACGCAGCAGCGGGCGCGCCAGCTCCAGCGCACGCATTCGCGCCATCTGAAAGTGCTGCCATGGGCCAATAGACTTACCAAACCACGCATCGTTGGAGATAGTCAGCAGATAGTCGGTATCCGGGCGGAAGTTATCGCGCACTTGCTCGCCGAGAATGATCTCGTAGCAAATAGCCGCAGTAAGCTCAATACCATTTACCGACAGCGGTGGTTGGATATATGGTCCACGGCTGAATGACGACATCGGCAGATCAAAGAACGGTGCTAACGGACGCAGAATCGACTCCAGCGGGACAAACTCGCCAAACGGTACCAGATGGTTTTTGTTATAGCGATCGGCTGATTCGTAGCTATACGGTGCACCTTTACCCAGCGTGATGATGGTGTTGTAGGTATCGTAGCGATTCTGCTTATTGAGACGCGCGTCGACAATCCCGGTGACCAGCGAGCTACCTTTATCACGCAACTCACCGTCCAGTGCTTTGAGGAACGGCTGCTGATTAATTTCCAGGTCGGTTATCGCCGACTCCGGCCAGATAATCAGCGATGATTTGCCCATCAGCGGTGCCGTTGCGTTGTAGTAAATCTTCAGCGTATTGAGAAGCTGGCCTTCATCCCACTTCAGCGATTGCGGAATGTCGCCCTGAACCATCGAAACCTGAATGGTTTTCTCCGGTTGCGGGGTGAACCACTGGATGTAACGCAGCGGGAAGGGAAGGGCGAACAGCACGACGGCCACCACCAGCGGACGCCAGTTGCGTTTGACCAACGCCAGTGCCAGCAGGCCGCTTACCATCATCAGCAGGAAGTTAATGGCTTCCACGCCCATTATCGGTGCCAGTCCTTTTAACGGACCGTCAATCTGGCTATAGCCGAACTGCAACCACGGGAAGCCAGTCAGCACCCAACCGCGCAGAAACTCGGTCACTTGCCAGAGAGCAGGGGCGGCAATCGCCACGCGCAGCCAGGTGGTTTTCGGCCACAGACGCGACAGTACGCCAGCAAACAGTCCGGTATACAGCGACAAATACGCCGCCAGCAGCACCACCAAGAAGATGTTAACCGGGCCAGGCATTCCGCCAAAGGTCGCGATGCTGACATAGACCCAGTTAATACCGCTGCCAAACAGGCCAAATCCCCAGCAAAAGCCAATAGTGGCAGACTGGAGTGGACGGCGGTTAAAGGTCAGCGCCTGAAGCCCCATCAGCGAAATAATCGCCGCAGGCCAGACATCGTAAGGAGAGAAGGCCAGCGTTCCGCAGGCACCGAATAATAACGCCAGCAGCAGGCGAATGCGCTGGCGTTCAATTAATGAGGCAAAAGCCATGTAGTTATCTATCCAGTTTCGGTTTTATTCATCCAGCTTTGGCTGGGGTGAGTCATCCGGGATTTTGACATGAACCTGAATAATACGCCGACTGTCGGCCATCGCCACTTTGAACTGGTAACCGTCGATGTCGATGGTTTCGCCACGCGCCGGGAGATGCCCAAATGCCTGCATCACCAGACCTCCGATGGTGTCGACTTCTTCATCGCTAAAGTGGGTGCCGAAGGCTTCGTTGAAATCTTCGATGGAAGCCAGTGCGCGCACGGTCCAGGTATGACGACTCAGCTGACGGAAGTCGATATCATCTTCTTCGTCATACTCGTCTTCAATCTCACCAACAATCAGTTCCAGGATATCTTCAATGGTCACCAGACCGGAAACCCCACCGAATTCGTCAATGACGATCGCCATGTGGTAACGCTGAGAGCGAAACTCTTTCAGCATCCGGTCTACGCGCTTACTTTCAGGAACGACAACCGCCTGACGTAACACTTTGTCCATGCTGAAGGCTTCAGCATCGCTGCGCATAAACGGCAGCAAGTCTTTCGCCATCAGAATCCCTTCAATGTGATCTTTGTCTTCGCTAATCACCGGGAAACGTGAGTGGGCGGACTCGATGATGACATCAAGGCATTCGTCCAGCGTCTGGTTGCGTTTCAGGGTAATCATCTGGGAGCGGGGGATCATGATGTCGCGAACGCGTTGGTCTGCGATGTCCATCACCCCTTCGAGCATATCGCGCGTATCTTCGTCGATAAGGTCGTTCTGCCCGGAATCACGGATCAGCGCCAGCAGTTCGTCACGGTTTTTCGGTTCACCGTGGAAAAGTTGGCTGAGTAACAGGGAGAAAAATCCCTTCTTGTTGCTTATCGTGTCACTACTGTGTGAATTGTCGTCGCTCATGGCGTCGTATGGGTTCTCATGTTAGTTAATCAAAACGCCGTCGTTAATCACCAACGGCGGGGACGTCTGCCAGTCAAATGCCTGGCAAATTATTCTTTCTCGGCAATGTACGGATCCTCATAGCCCAGAGCAAGCATAATCTCTGTTTCGAGGGCTTCCATTTCTTCTGCTTCGTCATCTTCGATGTGATCGTAACCTAACAAATGCAGACTGCCGTGCACCACCATATGCGCCCAGTGCGCTTCCAGTGGTTTGCCTTGCTCCTGTGCTTCCTTTTCAACCACCTGACGGCAGATAACCAGATCGCCCAGCAGCGACATCTCCATGCCAGGCGGTACTTCAAACGGGAAGGAGAGCACGTTGGTCGGCTTATCCTTACCGCGATAGGTCAGATTGAGACTGTGGCTTTCGGCGGTATCGACCACGCGAATCGTCACTTCCGATTCTTCCTGAAACTGCGGGATCACCGCATTCAGCCATGTCTGAAACTGGCTCTCTTCCGGTAACCCGGAATTATCTTCACATGCCAGTTGTAAATCGAGGATCACCTGACTCATTTTTGTTCCTGTTCTTCGCGCTTGCGTTCTGCTGCCAGCGCCGCTTTTCGTTTTTGTTCGGCTTCTTCCCAGGCTTCATAAGCGTTAACGATACGCGCTACCACCGGGTGACGAACCACGTCTTCGCTGTGGAAGAAGTTAAAGCTGATCTCTTCGACATCGGCTAACACCTCGATAGCGTGACGTAAACCTGATTTAGTATTACGCGGTAAGTCGATCTGCGTGACATCGCCGGTAATAACTGCTTTTGAGTTAAAACCGATACGAGTCAGGAACATCTTCATCTGTTCGATGGTGGTGTTCTGGCTCTCATCAAGAATGATAAACGCGTCGTTCAGCGTACGGCCACGCATATAGGCCAGTGGCGCGACTTCAATAACGTTGCGCTCAATCAGCTTCTCGACTTTCTCAAAGCCCAACATTTCAAACAGCGCGTCATACAGCGGGCGCAGATACGGGTCCACTTTCTGGCTTAAATCGCCAGGCAGGAAGCCCAGTTTCTCACCGGCTTCTACCGCCGGACGAGTCAGCAGAATACGGCGAATTTCCTGACGCTCCAGGGCATCAACTGCCGCAGCCACTGCCAGGTAGGTTTTACCCGTACCCGCCGGGCCAACGCCGAAGGTAATGTCATGGTCGAGAATATTGGCGATGTACTGCGCCTGGTTTGGCGTGCGCGGTTTAATTACACCGCGTTTGGTCTTGATATTGACCGCTTTGCCATACTCCGGCACGCTCTCCGCACTTTGTTCCAGCACGCGCGCTTCTTTAATCGCAAGGTGGATCTGTTCCGGCTCGATATCCTGAATCTGACCGCGCATCGGGGCAGTATCGACATACAGGCTACGCAGAATGTCTGCCGCAGCGGTGACGCAAATCGGACGGCCGGTCAGTTTAAAATGATTATCGCGGCGATTGATTTCGATGCCGAGACGGCGTTCGAGTTGTTTGATGTTGTCATCAAACGGGCCGCACAGGCTCAACAGACGTGCGTTGTCTGCTGGCTCCAGAGTGATTTCGCGAGTGTCTATGTTCAAACCGTTCCTCTTATCTGTATGCCGCCGGAAGCTGAACATTCACCGGCCTATAAGGAAATTATTCACGCCACAGGAAAAAGGCGCAAGCATTGCGATAAAGATGGGGATAAAGAGAGAAAAAACAAGGCCCACCGGAACGGCGGGCCTGAGAATTACGGCTGATAATAACCCACGCCCAGGTCATTTTCTTTGCGGGTACGGGCAATCACCGATTCCGGTGTTTCTGCCACGCGCAGACCCATTTCATCTTCAGTTCGCACCACTTTACCGCGCAGAGAGTTCGGATAGACGTCGGTAATTTCTACATCGACGAATTTACCGATCATATCCGGCGTGCCTTCGAAGTTAACCACGCGGTTATTTTCAGTACGACCGGAAAGCTCCATGATGCTCTTACGCGATGTACCTTCTACCAGAATACGCTGGGTGGTGCCGAGCATACGGCGGCTCCATGCCATCGCTTGCTGATTAATGCGCTCTTGCAGAATATACAGACGCTGCTTCTTCTCTTCTTCCGGAACATCATCAACCATATCGGCGGCTGGTGTACCCGGACGAGCGGAGAAGATAAAGCTGTAGCTCATGTCGAAATTGACGTCGGCAATCAGCTTCATCGTTTTTTCGAAGTCTTCGGTGGTTTCGCCCGGGAAGCCGACAATGAAGTCAGAACTGATCTGAATATCAGGACGCGCCGCACGCAATTTACGGATGATCGCTTTGTACTCCAGCGCCGTGTGGGTACGTCCCATCAGGTTTAGAATGCGATCGGAACCGCTCTGAACCGGCAGATGCAGGAAGCTCACCAGCTCCGGCGTGTCGCGGTACACTTCGATGATATCGTCGGTGAATTCGATCGGATGGCTGGTGGTAAAGCGAATACGATCGATCCCGTCGATCGCCGCAACCAGACGCAGCAGATCGGCAAACGATCCGGTGGTGCCGTCGTAGTTCTCACCACGCCAGGCGTTCACGTTCTGACCGAGCAGGTTGACTTCACGCACGCCCTGAGCCGCAAGCTGGGCAATCTCAAACAGAATATCGTCGGAAGGACGGCTTACCTCTTCACCACGGGTGTAAGGCACCACACAGTAGGTGCAATATTTATTGCAGCCTTCCATGATGGAGACAAACGCGGTTGGTCCTTCGGCACGCGGTTCCGGCAGACGGTCAAACTTCTCGATTTCCGGGAAGCTGATATCTACAACCGGGCTGCGGTCGCCGCGTACGGAGTTGATCATCTCCGGCAGACGGTGCAGTGTTTGCGGCCCAAAAATAATATCAACATAGTGGGCGCGCTGGCGAATGTGCTCGCCTTCTTGCGATGCCACGCAGCCGCCGACGCCGATAATCAGGTCTGGATTCTTCTCTTTTAACAGTTTCCAGCGACCCAACTGATGGAAGACTTTTTCCTGAGCCTTCTCGCGGATTGAGCAGGTGTTCAGCAGCAGCACATCCGCTTCTTCCGCCACGTCGGTCAGTTGATAGCCGTGGGTGGCATCCAGCAGATCGGCCATCTTCGATGAATCGTACTCGTTCATCTGACAGCCCCAGGTTTTAATATGGAGTTTTTTGGTCATCGACTTGCTCTTGCGAAATAGTAGCCAGGAATGCAGGGCGCATAGTGTAATGCTTTGCTGCCGTTGTGACCAGTATGAGCGTTATCAGCCCTTGGGGGTAAAAATCCTGTAAACTTAAAGCATATTGCTAACAGGATGATTGACCATGACAAATCAACCAACGGAAATTGCCATTGTCGGCGGAGGAATGGTCGGCGGCGCACTGGCGCTGGGACTGGCACAGCACGGATTTTCGGTAACGGTAATCGAGCACGCAGAACCTGCGCCGTTTGTCGCTGACAGCCAGCCGGATGTGCGGATCTCGGCGATTAGTGCGGCTTCGGTATCATTGCTTAAAGGTTTAGGCGTCTGGGACGCGGTACAGGCCATGCGTTGCCATCCTTATCGCAGACTGGAAACGTGGGAGTGGGAAACGGCGCATGTGGTGTTTGATGCAGCCGAATTGAAGCTGCCGTTGCTTGGCTATATGGTGGAAAACACTGTCCTGCAACAGGCGCTGTGGCAGGCGCTGGAGGCGCATCCGAAAGTAACGTTACGTGTGCCAGGCTCACTGATTGCTCTGCATCGCCATAATGATCTTCAGGAACTGGAACTGAAGGGGGGCGAAGTGATCCAGGCGAAGCTGGTGATTGGCGCTGACGGTGCAAATTCGCAGGTGCGGCAAATGGCGGGAATTGGCGTTCATGCCTGGCAGTATGCACAGTCGTGTATGTTGATTAGCGTACAGTGTGAGAACGATCCCGGCGACAGCACCTGGCAGCAATTTACCCCGGATGGACCTCGTGCGTTTCTGCCGTTGTTTGATAACTGGGCATCGCTGGTGTGGTATGACTCTCCGGCACGCATTCGCCAGTTGCAGAATATGAATATGGCGCAGCTACAGGCGGAAATCGCGAAGCATTTCCCGTCGCGTCTTGGGTACGTGATGCCACTCGCCGCTGGTGCGTTTCCGCTGACGCGCCGCCATGCGTTGCAGTATGTGCAACCAGGGCTGGCGCTGGTGGGCGATGCGGCGCACACCATTCATCCGCTGGCGGGGCAGGGGGTGAATCTTGGTTATCGCGATGTTGATGCGCTGATTGACGTTCTGGTGAATGCCCGCAGCTACGGTGAAGCGTGGGCCAGTTATCCTGTCCTCAAGCGTTACCAGATGCGGCGTATGGCGGATAACTTCATTATGCAAAGCGGTATGGATCTGTTTTATGCCGGATTCAGCAATAATCTGCCGCCACTGCGTTTTATGCGTAATCTCGGGTTAATGGCGGCGGAGCGTGCTGGCGTATTGAAACGGCAGGCGCTGAAATATGCGTTAGGGTTGTAGCCTTACAACATTGCCGAATGCATGCCAACCGTAGGTCGGATAAGACGCGTCAGCGTCGCATCCGACTTTGAAGAATAAGACGTGTCAACATCGCATTCGACATTGAATATACGCAGAAAAGCAAAAAGCTCGCCGAAGCGAGCTTTTTTAATGTGGCTGGGGTACGAGGATTCGAACCTCGGAATGCCGGAATCAGAATCCGGTGCCTTACCGCTTGGCGATACCCCAACTGGGTGCACTTACAAGGTAAGCGTCTTGAATAAATTGGCTGGGGTACGAGGATTCGAACCTCGGAATGCCGGAATCAGAATCCGGTGCCTTACCGCTTGGCGATACCCCAACAAATTGGTTTGTGAATTTGCCGAACGCATTCGACACATTCAGAATTTGGTGGCTACGACGGGATTCGAACCTGTGACCCCATCATTATGAGTGATGTGCTCTAACCAACTGAGCTACGTAGCCAGATTGTTTCTTCGATGGCTGGGGTACCTGGATTCGAACCAGGGAATGCCGGTATCAAAAACCGGTGCCTTACCGCTTGGCGATACCCCAATAACCGGGCGGTGAACCGCTTACTCGAAGAAGATGGCTGGGGTACCTGGATTCGAACCAGGGAATGCCGGTATCAAAAACCGGTGCCTTACCGCTTGGCGATACCCCATCCGTACAACGCTTTCTGGTGAATGGTGCGGGAGGCGAGACTTGAACTCGCACACCTTGCGGCGCCAGAACCTAAATCTGGTGCGTCTACCAATTTCGCCACTCCCGCAAAAAAGATGGTGGCTACGACGGGATTCGAACCTGTGACCCCATCATTATGAGTGATGTGCTCTAACCAACTGAGCTACGTAGCCATCTTTTTTTCGCGATACCTTATCGGCGTTGCGGGGCGCATTATGCGTATAGAGCCTTGCAGCGTCAACCTCTTTTTCAAGGAAAATTGCTCGAAAGTGACTGTTTGGTTAGGTTGCGAACAGCGTGGCGCTATATTCGTCAATTATTGTTTACTTTGTGTTTTTTTCCCACCCTACAGCCATTCTTTTGTCATACAGGATGAAATTCGGAATTCAACAATAGTGGTAGGAAATTAATCTATGAAATACTGGCCCGTTGCAACAGGACAGGGCAGGGATCGCTACGCCTGCATCTCTGCTACCACTTCAGGCGATTTATTGAGGGAATACTATGCTGCGTTTTATGACGGCGCTGATGGGTGCGTTATTACTTATGCAATCTGCGTTTGCCGATACGGTCAAACCGGAAATCGGTAAATATGTTTTTGGCTATCGTGGGCAGGAAGGCGCTGTGGTGTGGATGATGCGGATAGGGCCGAAAGCCTCTAATGAAGCCCTCATTCAGGTATCGCATGTTGATAATGACATCGATGGCCAGATTTTTCGCTGTAAAGTGAAAGCATTACAGGAAGGTGAAAAATCCTATACCGCCGTAATTAAGGGCAAATCTTTTGAGTTATTACGCCTGAAAGAGGGGAATGGCAGCCTGCATATTCCGGATGAGCAGGCGACCTGGTCGGTGGCCTACAGTGATGAGTTGTCAAACAGTGATGTGGCAAACCCGGAACATTTCCTTACTGCATATCAGAATCAACAAGCAGCTCAATAACTGAAACAGCCCCGGATTTCTCCGGGGCAGTACCGCATTTCTTACTTATACGCCGACTGGTGAACACCAACCGCACGACCAGACGGATCGTCCATTTTCTTGAACGCCTCATCCCACTCAATCGCTTTAGCGGAAGAACACGCGACGGAAGGACCGCCCGGTACGCACTCTGCGGCGCTCGAAAGCGGGAACAGTTCTTCAAAGATCTCCCGGTACAGATACGCTTCTTTGGACGTCGGCGTGTTGTACGGGAAGCGGAAGCGGGCAGTTTCCAGCTGTTGATCAGAAACCTGCTGCGCCGCCACTTCTTTCAGGGTATCGATCCAACTGTAACCGACGCCATCGGAGAACTGCTCTTTCTGCCGCCAGGCCACGCTTGCAGGCAGATACGCTTCAAAACATTCACGCAGGATGTGTTTTTCCATTTTGCCGTTACCGCACATTTTATCCTGTGGGTTAATGCGCATCGCCACATCAAGGAATTTTTTGTCGAGGAACGGAACGCGTGCTTCCACGCCCCAGGCTGACATCGCTTTGTTGGCACGCGCGCAGTCATACATATGCAGGGCCAGCAGTTTACGCACCGTCTCTTCATGCAGTTCTTTGGCATTCGGTGCTTTGTGGAAGTAAAGATAACCGCCGAACACTTCATCAGAACCTTCACCGGACAGCACCATTTTAATGCCCATCGCCTTGATCTTACGCGACATTAAATACATCGGTGTTGAAGCGCGAATAGTGGTCACATCATAGGTTTCAATGTGGTAAATCACGTCGCGGATGGCGTCCAGACCTTCCTGTACAGTGAAGTGAATTTCATGATGCACAGTGCCCAGATGGTTTGCCACTTCCTGGGCTGCCTTCAGATCCGGTGAACCCGGCAGACCTACAGCAAAGGAGTGCAGCTGCGGCCACCAGGCTTCAGAGCGTTCCTGATCTTCCACGCGACGGGCGGCGTATTTCTTGGTGATCGCGGAAATAATTGAGGAATCCAGACCACCAGAAAGCAGCACACCGTAAGGCACATCAGACATCAGATGGCTTTTAACGGAATCTTCCAGTGCCTGACGCAGCTCGTTTTTGTCGGTCACGTTATCTTTCACCGCATCGTAGTCGAACCAGTCGCGGTGATAATAAGAACGGATTTCGCCGTCCTGACTCCACAAATAGCTCCCCGCCGGGAACTCTTTAATCGTGCGGCATACCGGCACCAGGGCTTTCATTTCTGAGGCCACATACAGCTGACCATGTTCGTCATAGCCCATATACAGTGGGATGATCCCCAGATGGTCGCGACCAATCAGATACGCATCTTTTTCGCTGTCGTACAGGGCAAAAGCGAACATGCCCTGCAAATCGTCGAGAAATTCCGGCCCTTTTTCCTGATACAGCGCGAGGATCACTTCACAGTCAGACCCGGTCTGGAACTGGTAACGATCGCCATATTCAGCGCGCAATGCCTGGTGGTTGTAGATTTCACCGTTTACTGCCAGCACATGAGTTTTTTGTTGGTTGTAGAGAGGTTGCGCCCCCGCGTTAACGTCAACAATGGACAGACGTTCGTGGGTGAGAATGGCGTTATCGCTGGCATAAATACCGGACCAGTCCGGGCCACGATGACGCATCAGGCGTGACAGCTCGAGTGCTTTCTTACGCAGCTCAACTGCGTCTGTTTTGATATCGAATACGCCAAAAATTGAACACATAACCTTCTCCGTTAACCTGGTGTTTGTTGCTTATTGTGTTTGCTTGTTTAAAAAAATGCCGCAAAGCAGCACTATGCGCAAGCGATTTGGCAGGGGGAAAATAAAAAACGTAATGGTGATTGCTGATTGATGAAAAAGAGGAGGGTTTGGAGGTGTATTTATTGATGAATCGATATTTTTTGGCGGGTTTTATTGAATGGGCGAATTTTAATGATGGGTAAAAATAAGAAACCACGCCCTGAGGCGTGGTTGCTATTCAGATAACGTCGATTTCAGCGACCGATGGGTAAATCCAGCTCGGGCGGAACGGCATACTGTCGATATCGTCGAGCGACGAAACACCGGACAGTACAAGAATCGTCTCCAGACCGGCCTGGAAGCCCGCCAGAATGTCGGTACGCAGATTATCACCGACAATCACCGTTTCTTCCGAATGCGCCTGCATTTTGTTTAATGCCGCGCGGATGATCCATGGGCTGGGCTTACCGACATAGAACGGTTTACGTCCGGAGATTTTCTCGATCCCCGCGCACAACGCGCCGCAGGCTGGATAAAAACCGCGTCCGTGAGTATCCGGATTGGTGGCGATAAAGCGTGCACCGTTAGCGACGAAATAGGCTGCTTTATGCATCATGTCCCAGTTGTAGGAACGCGTTTCGCCAACAATCACAAAATCAGGGTTCACATCGGTAATAGTGAAACCGGCTTTGTACAGTTCATGAATCAGTGCGCCTTCGCCCACCACATACGCTTTCTTGCCTTCCTGGCGACGCAGGAAATCGGCGGTCGCCATCGCGGAGGTATAAAACACGCTGTCCGGCACATCTACACCCGCAGTGGCAAAGCGGTTCGCCAGATCCTGCCCGGTCTGCGAAGGATAGTTGGTCAGCAACACCAGCGGCAGGCCTTTATCCATAATCCCGTGCAAAAATTCCGCTGCACCCGGTACGGCGACGTTATCGTGCATCAGCACGCCGTCGATATCGCAAATTACATTTTTAATGGTCATGGACTACCCAGAATATTGACAACAATAAGCGCCACTATAAAAGCACATTAATTTTCCAGCAAATGCTGGAGCAAAATACCGTTGAGCATGGCGCGTTTTACCAGCGCAAAAGCGCCGATTGCCGAGCGGTGATCCAGCTCAGAACGTACCACCGGCAGATTAGTACGAAACGCCTTCAGCGCCTGGGTATTAATGCAGCTTTCAATAGCAGGGAGCAGCACTTTATCGGCTTCGGTGATTTCACCGGCAATAACAATTTTTTGCGGATTAAATAAGTTGATAGCAATGGCGATGGTTTTGCCCAGATGACGACCGACATACTCAATCACTTCCGACGCCAGGCTATCGCCTTTGTTCGCGGCTTTGCAGATAGTTTTGATGGTGCAGTCGTCCAGTGGCACACGGCTCTGGTAGCCCTGCTTTAACAGATTCAACACCCGTTGTTCAATGGCAGCGTTGGCGGCGATAGTTTCCAGGCAGCCAAAGTTGCCGCAGTGGCAGCGTTCACCCAGCGGTTCGACCTGAATATGGCCAATTTCACCGACGTTGCCGTTGCGCCCGATAAAAATGCGCCCGTTAGAGATAATCCCTGCCCCGGTTCCGCGATGCACACGCACCAGAATGGAGTCTTCGCAATCCTGGCTTGCACCGAAGTAGTGCTCTGCCAGTGCCAGACTGCGGATATCGTGGCCGACAAAACAGGTCACTTTAAAACGTTCTTCCAGTGCTTCTACCAGTCCCCAGTTTTCTACCTGAATATGCGGCATGTAATGAATTTTGCCACTGTCCGGGTCAACAAGCCCTGGCAGGATCACGGAAATGGCGATCAGCTCGCGCAGTTTGCGCTGGTAGCTATCAATAAACTGAGCAATGGCATTCAGCAGTGCATGTTCCAGCGTTTGCTGAGTGCGTTCAGGCAACGGGTAATGTTCCTCTGCCAGCACTTTGCTGCTGAGATCAAACAGGGTGATGGTGGCGTCATGACGACCAAGCCGTACGCCGATTGCGTGGAAATTGCGGGTTTCGGTGACAATGGAGATAGCGCGGCGGCCCCCGGTGGAGGCCTGCTGATCAACTTCTTTGATCAGCCCGCGTTCGATAAGCTGACGCGTAATCTTGGTTACGCTGGCGGGGGCAAGCTGGCTTTGCTCGGCAATCTGAATCCGCGAGATTGGCCCATACTGGTCAATCAGGCGATAAACCGCCGCGCTGTTAAGCTGTTTTACGAGATCAACATTACCTATCTGAGCTTGTCCGCCTGGTGTCATACTTTCTCTTATTGAGTTACGACCTCGTTACCGTTAACGATGGTCTTGGTGATTTTAAAATCAGGTGTGAATGCAGTCAGGTTGGCTACTTTACCAGCGGCGAGCGTGCCGAGACGTTTTTCAACGCCAATCGCACGCGCCGGATAGAGCGTCGCCATACGCAGCACTTCATCCAGTGCGATACCGCAATGTTCGACCAGATTACGCACGCCTTCAATCATGGTTAAGGATGAACCGCTTAACGTACCATTCTCATCCACACAAAGTCCGTTACGGTAGTATATTGTTTTACCCGCAAAAATGAACTGTTCAATGTTGGCACCTGCTGGCGCGGTGGCATCGGTAACCAGACACAGTTTGTCGCCTTTCAGACGTTTAGCGTTACGAATGTTGGCGTAATCAACATGCAGGCCATCAGCGATAATACCGCAATAAATGTCGGCTTCGTCGAGGATAGCGCCCGCCAGGCCCGGTTCACGACCGGTAATATACGGCATCGCGTTGTACAGATGGGTGGCAAAGGTAATCCCCGCGCGGAAACCGGCTTTTGCTTCTTTCAACGTCGCGTTGGAGTGACCGGCAGAAACCACAATCCCGGCATTTGCCAGTTTGCTGATCACTTCCGCAGGAACCATTTCTGGTGCCAGGGTCACTTTGGTAATGACGTCGGCGTTCTCACACAGGAAATCGACCAGCGCGGCATCAGGCTTACGCACAAAATTCGGATTATGGGTGCCTTTTTTTACCAGATTCAGCCACGGACCTTCCAGATGCAGACCTAACGCCTGATTCGGATGTTTTGCCAGGTACTCGCGCATTACGCGCACGCCCTGTTTCATCAGTTCATCGCTGGTAGTGATAAGCGTCGGCAGATAGTTGGTGCAGCCCGATTTCTCATTGGCTTTCTGCATGATTTCCAGCGTTTCCACGCTGACCGCCTCTGCGGTATCGTTAAACTGCACGCCGCCACAGCCGTTTAATTGCACATCGATAAAACCGGGGGAGAGAATGGCCCCGTTCAGTGAACGTTGTTCAATCTCTGGCGGCAGTTCCGCTACCGGACAGACGCTTTTAATCAGGCCATCAGCGATTACAACCGCGTGGTCATCAAGAAATTCGTGACCGGTAAAGATCCGGCCCTGGGTTAATGCATACATTCTGACCCCCGATTTAAAAAAATATTGCCCTGAGCAATGCGTCAGGGCAGGGATAATAATTACAGATCTTTGATATTTTCTGCTTCTAACTCATTGAAATATCTTAAAGTCTTAACTTTCAGCTCCATGGTGGAAGGTTCATCGCACACCATGATGGCTTTCGGATGCAGTTGCAGACAGCTGATGGTCCACATGTGGTTCACGCAACCTTCAACGGCGGCTTGCAGCGCCAGTGCTTTCTGGCTGCCCAGCACCAGAATCATTACTTCTTCGGCATCCAACAATGTACCAACACCGACAGTCAGGGCATATTTTGGCACCTGATTGACATCGTTATCAAAGAAACGAGAGTTCGCGACGCGAGTGTCATGAGTCAGGGTTTTGATACGAGTACGAGAAGCCAGAGAAGACGCTGGTTCGTTAAATGCAATATGACCGTCGTTACCTACACCGCCCATAAACAGATGAATTTTTCCGTAAGAACGGATTTTTTCTTCATACTGGCGGCACTCGGCGTCGATATCCGGGGCGTTGCCGTTGAGAAGATTGATGTTTTCTGCTGGAATATCAACGTGATCGAAGAAGTTACGGTGCATAAAGCTGTAGTAGCTTTCCGGATGCTCTTTCGGAAGACCGACATATTCGTCCATGTTGAAGGTGACAACGTGCTTAAAGCTGACCTGGCCTGCTTTATGCATTTCGACTAACGCTTTATAGGTGGTCATCGGCGTGCCGCCAGTCGGCAGGCCCAGAACAAACGGACGATCGGCAGTCGGTTTGAACGCATTGATACGATTGACGATATGGCGAGCAGCCCATTTGCCGACCTGTTCAGCGGTAGTCAGGGGGATCAGTCTCATTATTCACCTCAAGTAAGTAAAAAGTAAGCCGTTGGCGGATTAGGCATCTTTAAGCGTAACCTGGATTTGCGCAGACAGGCGTCAATCCGACCTGATTTTTTGAATGATAAAATAAGTTTTCTGGTTTAGCCAGTAAAAGGGAGTGATGATAACGATATTTGGTGACAAAACTCACAAAAGACACGCGTTTAATTTGCGATACGAATTAAATTTTCACACACTCTGTAGCAGATGATCTAACAATCTGATTACAGAACATCGGCAGTACAATTTGCAGCAAAATAAAAATACGGCTTTAAACGAGCCAAATAGGGTTCTCGTAGGGGGAATAAGATGAATATTTTAGGTTTTTTCCAGCGACTCGGTAGGGCGTTACAGCTCCCTATCGCGGTGCTGCCGGTGGCGGCACTGTTGCTGCGATTCGGTCAGCCAGATTTACTTAACGTTGCGTTTATTGCCCAGGCGGGCGGTGCGATTTTTGATAACCTCGCATTAATCTTCGCCATCGGTGTGGCATCCAGCTGGTCGAAAGACAGCGCAGGTGCGGCGGCCCTGGCGGGTGCGGTAGGTTACTTTGTATTAACCAAAGCGATGGTGACCATCAACCCAGAAATTAACATGGGTGTACTGGCGGGTATCATTACCGGTCTGGTGGGTGGCGCAGTCTATAACCGTTGGTCCGATATTAAACTGCCGGATTTCCTGAGCTTCTTTGGCGGCAAACGTTTTGTGCCGATCGCCACCGGCTTCTTCTGCCTGGTGCTGGCGGCCATTTTTGGTTACGTCTGGCCACCGGTACAGCACGCTATCCATGCAGGCGGCGAATGGATCGTTTCTGCGGGCGCGCTGGGTTCCGGTATCTTTGGTTTCATCAACCGTCTGCTGATCCCAACCGGTCTGCATCAGGTACTGAACACCATCGCCTGGTTCCAGATTGGTGAATTCACCAACGCGGCGGGTACGGTTTTCCACGGCGACATTAACCGCTTCTATGCCGGTGACGGCACCGCGGGGATGTTCATGTCCGGCTTCTTCCCGATTATGATGTTCGGTCTGCCGGGTGCGGCGCTGGCGATGTACTTCGCAGCACCGAAAGAGCGTCGTCCGATGGTTGGCGGTATGCTGCTTTCTGTTGCTGTTACTGCGTTCCTGACCGGTGTGACTGAGCCGCTGGAATTCCTGTTCATGTTCCTTGCGCCGCTGCTGTACCTCCTGCACGCACTGCTGACGGGTATCAGCCTGTTTGTGGCAACGCTGCTGGGTATCCATGCTGGCTTCTCCTTCTCTGCGGGGGCTATCGACTACGCGTTGATGTATAACCTGCCGGCCGCCAGCCAGAACGTCTGGATGCTGCTGGTGATGGGGGTTGTGTTCTTCGCTATCTACTTCGTGGTGTTCAGTGTGGTTATCCGCATGTTCAATCTGAAAACGCCGGGTCGCGAAGATAAAGAAGACGAGATCGTTACTGAAGAAGCCAACAGCAACACTGAAGAAGGTCTCAATCAACTGGCGACCAACTATATTGCTGCGGTTGGCGGCACTGACAACCTGAAAGCCATTGACGCCTGTATTACTCGTCTGCGCCTGACGGTGGCTGACTCAGCTCGCGTCAACGATGCGATGTGTAAACGTCTGGGTGCTTCTGGGGTGGTAAAACTGAACAAACAGACTATTCAGGTGATTGTTGGCGCGAAAGCGGAATCCATTGGCGATGCAATGAAGAAAGTCGTTGCCCGTGGTCCGGTAGCAGCCGCCTCTGCTGAAACTGCGCCTGCAACTACCGTGCCTGTAGCAAAACCGCAGGCCGTACCAAACGCGGTGTCTGTCGCGGAGCTGGTATCGCCGATTACCGGTGATGTTGTGGCGCTGGATCAGGTTCCTGACGAAGCATTTGCCAGCAAAGCGGTGGGTGACGGTGTGGCGGTGAAACCGACGGATAAAATCGTCGTATCGCCAGCCGCAGGGACAATCGTGAAAATCTTCAACACCAATCACGCGTTCTGCCTGGAAACCGAAAAAGGCGCTGAGATTGTCGTCCATATGGGTATCGACACCGTAGCGCTGGAAGGCAAAGGCTTTAAACGTCTGGTGGAAGAGGGGGCGCAAGTAAGCGCAGGGCAACCGATTCTGGAAATGGATCTGGATTACCTGAACGCTAACGCCCGTTCGATGATTAGCCCGGTGGTTTGCAGCAATATCGACGATTTCAGCGGCCTTATCATTAAAGCTCAAGGTCATGTTGTGGCGGGTCAAACGCCGCTGTATGAAATCAAAAAGTAATCTGCTTCATGCCTGATGCGACGCATGACGCGTCTTATCAGGCCTACAAAATCTCAGTCCAGGTTGGATAAGACGCTTAAGCGTCGCATCCAACAATGACGCAGGACTGGCAAAAGCGGTGGAGATCTTCTCTGCCGCTTTTTTTTTCATCAATCATCCCCATAATCTCAGTGAGATTTTCGATTTTCACTAACTAACAGTTGTCAGCCTGTCCCGCTTATAAGATCATACGCCGTTATACGTTGTTTACGCTTTGAGGAATCCACGATGAGTGAGGCAGAAGCCCGCCCGACTAACTTTATCCGTCAGATCATCGATGAAGATCTGGCCAGTGGTAAGCACACCACAGTACACACCCGTTTCCCGCCGGAGCCGAATGGCTATCTGCATATTGGCCATGCGAAATCTATCTGCCTGAACTTCGGGATCGCCCAGGACTATAAAGGCCAGTGCAACCTGCGTTTCGACGACACTAACCCGGTAAAAGAAGATATCGAGTATGTCGATTCGATCAAAAACGACGTAGAGTGGTTAGGTTTTCACTGGTCTGGTAACGTCCGTTACTCCTCCGATTATTTTGATCAGCTCCACGCCTATGCGATCGAACTGATCAATAAAGGCCTGGCGTATGTTGATGAACTGACACCGGAACAGATCCGCGAATATCGTGGCACCCTGACTCAGCCGGGTAAAAACAGCCCGTACCGCGACCGTAGCGTTGAAGAGAACCTGGCGCTGTTCGAAAAAATGCGTACCGGTGGTTTTGAAGAAGGTAAAGCCTGCCTGCGCGCGAAAATCGACATGGCTTCGCCGTTTATCGTGATGCGCGATCCGGTGCTGTACCGCATTAAGTTTGCTGAACACCACCAGACCGGTAACAAGTGGTGCATCTACCCGATGTACGACTTCACCCACTGCATCAGCGATGCGCTGGAAGGTATTACACACTCTCTGTGTACGCTGGAGTTCCAGGATAACCGTCGTCTGTATGACTGGGTACTGGACAACATCACCATTCCTGTTCATCCGCGCCAGTACGAATTCTCGCGCCTGAATCTGGAATACACCGTGATGTCCAAGCGTAAGCTGAACCTGCTGGTGACCGACAAGCACGTTGAAGGCTGGGATGATCCGCGTATGCCGACTATTTCCGGTCTGCGTCGTCGTGGTTACACGGCGGCTTCTATTCGTGAGTTCTGCAAACGCATTGGCGTGACCAAGCAGGACAACACCATTGAGATGGCGTCGCTGGAATCCTGCATTCGTGAAGATCTCAACGAAAACGCCCCGCGCGCAATGGCGGTTATCGATCCGGTGAAACTGGTTATCGAAAACTACCAGGGCGAAGGCGAAATGGTTACCATGCCGAACCATCCAAACAAACCGGAAATGGGTAGCCGTCAGGTGCCGTTTAGCGGTGAGATTTGGATCGATCGCGCCGATTTCCGCGAAGAAGCTAACAAGCAGTACAAACGTCTGGTGCTGGGTAAAGAAGTGCGTCTGCGTAATGCTTACGTTATTAAGGCAGAACGCGTGGAGAAAGATGCCGAAGGCAATATCACCACCATCTTCTGTACTTATGACGCCGACACCTTAAGCAAAGATCCGGCAGATGGTCGTAAAGTGAAAGGCGTTATTCACTGGGTGAGCGCGGCACATGCGCTGCCGGTTGAAATCCGCCTGTACGATCGTCTGTTCAGCGTGCCGAACCCAGGTGCTGCGGATGATTTCCTGTCGGTGATTAACCCGGAATCGTTGGTGATCAAACAGGGCTTTGCTGAACCTTCGCTGAAAGATGCGGTAGCGGGTAAAGCATTCCAGTTTGAGCGTGAAGGTTATTTCTGCCTCGACAGCCGCCATTCTACGGCGGAAAAACCGGTATTTAACCGCACCGTTGGGCTGCGTGATACCTGGGCGAAAGTAGGCGAGTAATTTTAAGTTCTACCAGGCCGGGTGAGGCGTTTACGCCGCATCCGGCAAGAAACATAGAAACAGTTTCAAACGCTAAATTGCCTGATGCGCTACGCTTATCAGGCCTACATGATCTCTGCCATATATTGAATTTGCGTGCTTTTGTAGGCCGGATAAGGCGTTCACGCCGCATCCGGCAAGAAATAGCAAACAAACCCAAACGCCGCGCTCTGCGGCGTTTTTTTTGCTTTTCTTCGCGAATTAATTCCGCTTCGCAATTTATCCATAAAACAAATTTAAAATCACAAACCATAATTAAATAAAATGTAACCGTTTTCATCTTGCTGGAAATTCACGCTTTTATTCTTCTGCAAGCCTTTCAACTGCAAACTTAAGCCTTGTAACAAAAATCATCAAAATATGTGCGGTTGCTCATGTTCTTACATTCTGGTTACAGAAAGAGATTGATAATTCGCGTCGCGAAAAATAGTCTGTTCCTGTAGTCAGCGAGACTTTTCTCAACGCTACTTTTTTAATTTTTATTTTTTTCGCTGTTCACCTTTGGTGCAGCAATTTATACGTCAAAGAGGATTAACCCATGCGTACGTTTAGTGGCAAACGTAGTACGCTGGCGCTGGCTATCGCCAGTGTTACAGCAATGTCGGGCTTTATGGCAATGCCGGAGGCTCGCGCCGAAGGATTCATCGACGATTCAACCTTAACCGGCGGTATCTATTACTGGCAGCGTGAACGCGACCGTAAAGACGTTACCGACGGCGATAAATACAAAACCAACCTTTCTCACTCCACCTGGAATGCCAACCTCGATTTTCAGTCTGGTTATGCTGCTGATATGTTCGGCCTTGATATTGCGGCGTTTACGGCGATTGAAATGGCGGAAAACGGCGACAGTTCTCACCCGAACGAAATCGCGTTTTCAAAAAGCAATAAAGCCTATGACGAAGACTGGTCCGGCGATAAAAGCGGTATAAGCCTGTATAAAGCAGCGGCCAAATTTAAATACGGTCCGGTGTGGGCGCGGGCAGGTTATATTCAGCCAACCGGTCAGACGCTGTTAGCGCCGCACTGGAGCTTTATGCCGGGTACTTATCAGGGGGCGGAAGCGGGGGCGAATTTTGATTACGGCGATGCTGGTGCGTTGAGTTTCTCCTACATGTGGACCAACGAATATAAAGCGCCGTGGCATCTGGAAATGGATGAGTTTTATCAGAACGATAAAACCACCAAAGTTGATTATCTACACTCCCTTGGGGCGAAGTACGACTTCAAAAATAACTTCGTACTGGAAGCGGCATTTGGTCAGGCAGAAGGGTATATCGATCAATATTTTGCCAAAGCCAGCTACAAATTTGATATCGCCGGTAGCCCGTTAACCACCAGCTACCAGTTCTACGGTACGCGCGATAAAGTTGACGATCGCAGCGTCAACGATCTTTATGACGGCACCGCCTGGCTGCAAGCGTTGACCTTTGGTTACCGGGCGGCTGACGTAGTGGATTTGCGTCTGGAAGGCACCTGGGTTAAAGCCGACGGCCAGCAGGGATACTTCCTGCAACGTATGACTCCAACCTACGCTTCCTCGAACGGTCGCCTGGATATCTGGTGGGATAACCGTTCTGACTTCAACGCCAACGGCGAAAAAGCGGTCTTCTTCGGTGCGATGTATGACCTGAAAAACTGGAATCTTCCAGGCTTCGCCATCGGCGCTTCCTACGTTTACGCATGGGATGCTAAACCCGCTACCTGGCAGAGCAATCCGGATGCGTACTACGACAAAAACCGGACTATTGAAGAGTCTGCATACAGCCTGGATGCGGTCTACACCATTCAGGACGGTCGCGCCAAAGGCACGATGTTCAAACTGCACTTTACCGAATACGACAACCACTCCGACATCCCAAGCTGGGGCGGTGGTTACGGCAACATCTTCCAGGATGAGCGTGACGTGAAATTTATGGTAATCGCACCATTCACCATCTTCTGATGCCCGACGCGGCAGGTTTTGTGCCTGCCGCACGTTTGAGGAATTTGCAATGAAAAAACTGATTCTCATCGCCATGATGGCATCGGGGCTGGTGGCTTGTGCACAATCCACCGCGCCACAGGAAGACAGCCATCTGAAAGAAGCTTACAGCGCCTGTATCAACACCGCGCAAGGTTCGCCGGAAAAAATTGAAGCCTGTCAGAGCGTGTTAAACGTGCTGAAGAAAGAGAAACAACATCAGCAATTTGCCGAGCAGGAAAGTGTCCGTGTGCTGGATTATCAGCAGTGCATTCAGGCAACGCAAACCGGTAATGACCAGGCAGTGAAAACCGATTGTGATAAGGTCTGGCAGGAAATTCGCAGCAATAACAAATAAGTGAGAGCTGTAACTCTCGCTTTTCTTATGTCCCTTGTATAAAAAAGCCAACCCGCAGGTTGGCTTTTCTCGTTCAGACTGGCTTATTCGCCTTCGTGCGCGTGCTCATCTTCGCGGCAATCGCCTTCGGCACAGTGACCGTAAAGATAGAGACTGTGGTTAGTCAGGCGAATGCCATGTTTTGCGGCAATTTCACGCTGACGCGCTTCGATGGAATCATCACTAAATTCGATAACCTTGCCGCAGTCGAGGCAGATCAGGTGATCGTGGTGATGTTGCTGTGTCAGTTCAAATACGGATTTACCGCCTTCAAAATTGTGGCGGGTGACGATACCAGCGTCGTCGAACTGGTTCAGTACGCGATATACCGTAGCCAGACCAATTTCTTCACCCATATCGATCAGACGTTTGTATAAATCTTCCGCACTGACGTGATGGTTGTCCGGCTCCTGAAGAACTTCCAGGATTTTTAAACGAGGAAGCGTTACTTTCAGGCCAGCTTTCTTTAGGGCGGTATTGTTATCAGTCATGCGGAATCTGTCCTGTTACTAAGCGGTTCACTTCATTAGGAGAAGTGACAGAATTTGCTCTTGAGATAATGCGTATCATTATAGAATTGCCACGCCTAAATGAAAACCACAAGTCCCTGGCAAATATTGTTAATAAAAACGTGGCACAGCTTACATTTACAACGGCAAGGCCACTTGAACACCGGGACATTGTACAGGTACAACAGCAAAAGTTACAAATTTGTAGCAATTATTTTGATTGGCATTATCTATTAATACGGCGTAGACATGAGTCTACGCCGCATCACATCAGGCATTGAGAATTTCGTCGAGATGCAATTCTTCAGAAATCTGTTTAACCCATTTTTCTACACGTTCAGCGGTCAGTTCCGGCTGACGGTCTTCGTCGATAGCCAGACCGACAAAGTGGTCGTCATCTGCCAGACCTTTTGATGCTTCGAAATGGTAGCCCGCAGTTGGCCAGTGACCAACGATGGTTGCACCGCGCGGTTCAATGATGTCGCGGATGGTGCCCAATGCGTCACAGAAGTATTCAGCGTAATCTTCCTGGTCGCCACAACCAAACAGCGCAACCAGTTTGCCATTGAAATCAATCTCTTCGAGAGTCGGGAAGAAGTCATCCCAGTCACACTGCGCTTCGCCGTAATACCAGGTTGGGATGCCCAGCAGCAGAATGTCATATGCTTCCAGATCTTCTTTGCTGCTTTTTGCAATGTCATGGACATCGGCAACGTCTTTACCAAGCTGTTTTTGAATCATTTTTGCGATATTTTCGGTATTACCGGTGTCGCTGCCGAAAAAGATGCCAGTGATAGCCATGAGTGAAATAACCTCTTGAAACTTATTGAAATGGGGGTGGAAAATTGCCCACGGATAAAGGCAATCATAGCAGAACAGGCAGTCTTGCGGAATCAGCAAACGAGCAGGACTGCACACTGTGCTACATGAAAGTGGAAATTTAAACGATGCCCTGACTACGCAGCGCCGCCAGTTGCTGCATTAACATCTCTTCGATCAGTTCGCTACGGCTCATATTGCGCGATTCCGCCAGCTCGTTCAGCGCCTCGACAGCTTCCGCGTTTAGCTTCAGTTCGACACGCTTAAGGCCACGTACTTTGTCGCGTTTTAGCTGGTTGCGTTTATTAATACGCAGCTGTTCATCGCGCGAAAGCGGATTAGTTTTCGGTCGTCCCGGTCGACGCTCGTGCGCGAACAGATCTAATGTCGTACGGTCCGTTTGTTCTTTGGCCATGATCTTGGTGACTTCGGGGGAAACAATCAGCCAGGCGCCTGCCCGGATGGATAGCGCGCCATAATACATCAGCGCGATGAGTCACGCCAACGCCCACGCGCGGAAAGCGACGCGGACGCTGGGTTTTTAATCAGTTACGTTAATCATTGAGATAGCGACGGATAGCGCGTAATACCGCATCCGGTTTTTCAGCATGGACCCAGTGACCCGCGCCAGCAATCACATGCGCTCGTGCCTGTGGAAATTGTGTCAGTAAATCATCACGATACTGCTCGCTAACATACGGAGAATTGCCGCCTGGGATAAACAGGGCAGGGTGATCCCATGCCGGGATTTTCTCCCAACCCACAATATGCGGATACTGATCCCACAATACCGGCACGTTAAAGCGCCACTCCCCGTCAACAAAAGATTTCAACAGAAACTGAATCACCCCTTCTTCATTAAGATGCTGGCGCATTACTGCCGCTGCTTGCTGGCGAGTTTGCGCGTCGGATTCACTGACTGCGTTGATAGCCGCGAAAATTTCATCATGACGGCGTACGTGATAGTCGACCGGCGCGATATCAATCGCCACCAGTTTATCGATGCGATCGGGGGCCAGTGCAGTCAGTGCCATCACCGCTTTACCGCCCATTGAGTGTCCAATAAATGTTGCCTTATCGATCTGCTGTGCATCCAGAGTGTCAACAAGATCCTGGGCCATCGCCGGGTAACTCATCACCGGATCTCTCGGGGAAAGACCGTGGTTACGCATATCAACCTGGATGATATTGTGATCGTTTACCAGATCGCGAGCCAGTACGCCAAGGTTGTCGAGGCTGCCAAACAGACCATGGACAAGAACGATGGGAGAATTATTGTGCTGGTTTTGTGCAGTTTGCGCGCGGATATTCAATTTCATGGCAAAGTTCTTTTTTTCGCGTTGTCGGGTTAGGGTATTATGTTGACCATTGTGCCACAGGGCTGCAACAAATAAGGTTTAATCCGAGTTTTTCTGCAAGCCAGGCTTGACGCTATCCGCTGCCGGGATTTATTCATATACTCCTGGCGACTTGTATTCAGCTAAGACACTGCACTGGATTAAGATGAAAACGATTGAAGTTGATGATGAACTCTACAGCTATATTGCCAGCCACACTAAGCATATCGGCGAGAGCGCATCCGACATTTTACGGCGTATGTTGAAATTTTCCGCCGCATCACAGCCTGCTGCTCCGGTGACGAAAGAGGTTCGCGTTGCGTCACCTGCTATCGTCGAAGCGAAGCCGGTCAAAACGATTAAAGACAAGGTTCGCGCAATGCGTGAACTTTTGCTTTCAGACGAATACGCAGAGCAAAAGCGAGCGGTCAATCGCTTCATGCTGCTGTTGTCTACACTATATTCTCTTGACGCCCAGGCGTTTGCCGAGGCCACGGAATCGTTGCACGGTCGTACACGCGTTTACTTTGCGGCAGATGAACAAACGCTGCTGAAAAATGGTAATCAGACCAAGCCGAAACATGTGCCAGGCACGCCGTATTGGGTGATCACCAACACCAACACCGGCCGTAAATGCAGCATGATCGAACACATCATGCAGTCGATGCAATTCCCGGCGGAATTGATTGAGAAGGTTTGCGGAACTATCTAAAACGTTGCAGACAAAGGACAAAGCAATGGCAATCCACAATCGTGCAGGCCAACCTGCACAACAGAGTGATTTGATTAACGTCGCCCAACTGACGGCGCAATATTATGTACTGAAACCAGAAGCAGGGAATGCGGAGCACGCGGTGAAATTCGGTACTTCCGGTCACCGTGGCAGTGCAGCGCGCCACAGCTTTAACGAGCCGCACATTCTGGCGATCGCTCAGGCAATTGCTGAAGAACGTGCGAAAAACGGCATCACTGGCCCTTGCTATGTGGGTAAAGATACTCACGCCCTGTCCGAGCCTGCGTTCATTTCCGTACTGGAAGTGCTGGCAGCGAACGGCGTAGATGTTATTGTGCAGGAAAACAATGGCTTCACTCCGACGCCTGCCGTTTCCAATGCCATCCTGGTTCACAATAAAAAAGGTGGCCCGCTGGCAGACGGTATCGTGATTACACCGTCCCATAACCCGCCGGAAGATGGTGGTATCAAGTACAATCCGCCAAATGGTGGCCCGGCTGATACTAACGTCACCAAAGTGGTGGAAGACAGGGCCAACGCACTGCTGGCCGATGGCCTGAAAGGCGTGAAGCGTATCTCCCTTGACGAAGCGATGGCATCCGGTCATGTGAAAGAGCAGGATCTGGTGCAGCCGTTTGTGGAAGGTCTGGCCGATATCGTTGATATGGCGGCGATTCAGAAAGCGGGCCTGACGCTGGGCGTTGATCCGCTGGGCGGTTCCGGTATCGAATACTGGAAGCGTATTGGCGAGTATTACAACCTTAACCTGACCATCGTTAACGATCAGGTCGATCAAACCTTCCGCTTTATGCACCTCGATAAAGACGGCGCGATCCGTATGGACTGCTCCTCCGAGTGTGCGATGGCGGGTCTGCTGGCACTGCGTGATAAGTTCGATCTGGCGTTTGCTAACGACCCGGATTATGACCGTCACGGTATCGTCACTCCGGCAGGTTTGATGAATCCGAACCACTACCTGGCGGTGGCGATCAACTACCTGTTCCAGCATCGTCCGCAGTGGGGCAAAGATGTTGCTGTCGGTAAAACGCTGGTTTCATCTGCGATGATCGACCGTGTGGTCAATGATTTGGGCCGTAAGCTGGTAGAAGTCCCGGTAGGCTTCAAATGGTTTGTTGATGGTCTGTTCGACGGCAGTTTCGGCTTTGGCGGCGAAGAGAGCGCAGGGGCTTCCTTCCTGCGTTTCGACGGCACGCCGTGGTCCACCGATAAAGACGGTATCATTATGTGTCTGCTGGCGGCGGAAATCACTGCTGTTACCGGTAAGAACCCGCAGGAACACTACAACGAACTGGCAAAACGCTTTGGTGCGCCGAGCTACAACCGTTTGCAGGCAGCTGCGACTTCCGCACAAAAAGCGGCGCTGTCTAAGCTGTCTCCGGAAATGGTGAGCGCCAGCACCCTGGCAGGCGACCCGATCACCGCGCGCCTGACTGCTGCTCCGGGCAACGGTGCTTCTATTGGCGGTCTGAAAGTGATGACTGACAACGGCTGGTTCGCCGCGCGTCCGTCAGGCACGGAAGACGCATACAAAATCTACTGCGAAAGCTTCCTCGGTGAAGAACATCGCAAGCAGATCGAGAAAGAAGCGGTTGAGATTGTTAGCGAAGTTCTGAAAAACGCGTAAACACATTAAATAAGAAAAAGGGCGGTCGGAAGATCGCCCTTTTTTATTTCGCTTTTTTAACCGTGTTTGTTTTTCAGTTCAAAGCGTGGTGATACCAGACCATACAGTGTCCAACCAAGGAAGGTCACGATGGAACCGTACAGCATGGCTTCTTCCCCGGATGAGTACAGCGCATAGAAACTGTACATCGCACCAACAAAGGCAACAAAGTTTGCTACTTTCGCTTTTGATGGTGGCACATTGGCGACCTTCTGAATAATGACTAATGCCGCCATCGACAGAATATATGGGATGATATTGGTCACCACGGCCAGGTTAACCAGCACGTTGAACTGGCTGTTCAGTGACGGGCTAATGGTCATCAGTGCCAATCCACTCTGAATAATCACAATGGTCAACATCCCCTGAACCGGTGCATCCACTTTGGTTACACGGGAGAAAATTTTAGGGAAGTAGCCTTCATCAGATGAAGATTTAAACACCTGGGCAATGGTGAACTGCCAGCCAAGTAGCGAACCGCAGCAGGACATCACCATCAGCGCCATAATGACTTTACCCACTTCCGGTGTGAACATTTGCGCGAAGGCCAGACCAAATGGTGCCGTTGAATTTGCCAGCTCCATATTGGGCACAATCCCGGCAATCACGTTGGTGGAGACGATATAAATCACCGCCGCACCTAACGTACCGCCGAGTACCGCGATTGGCACATTACGTTCCGGGTTTTCCACTACATCAGTATTCGCACACGCAGACTCCAGACCAAGAAAAGCCCACAGCGTCATGGCGATGGAAGAACCTACCGCACTGAAGAACGGTGCATGATGCGGATTCCAGGAATCAACGTAAAGTGTCGGGCTAAACCAGAACCAGCCGATAACGCACAGGCCTACCACCGGAATAATGACCCCCCACACGGTAATGCTACTGATTTGCCCGGTAATGCGCGCACCACCAAAGTTAGCCACGGTACAAATCCACAGCACTCCGATGGTTGCCAGACCAATCTGCACTGGTGACAAACTCGCGCCGAGCAGTTCGGTGCCGTAACCAACTGCCGAAATAGCAATCGCCACGTTAGCAATCAGCAGCGAGACGCCGTAGGTATAGTTCGCCATAAAGTTACCGGATTTACCGAAAGCATACTCGGCATAACCGCCCATACCGCCTGATTTACGGCTGAACATACCGCATTTTGCGAATGCCCATGCCAGCGCCATTGAGCCTACGGCTGTCACCAACCAGGAGATTATTGAGATTGTCCCAACTTCGGCAAGCTTTGTCGGCAGCATGATGATGCCGGAGCCCATCATGTTGACCATCGTCAGTATGGTTAACTGAACGACGCCCATTTTGTTCGATTTAGCCTGACTCATAATTTTTCCCCTTTCAACAGGGTGCTTTGCGCATCACGAGGCTTGATGACATAGCACCAAACTTGCTTACGACCATCATGTTCTTCGATATAGACACCCTGCAGCTCCGGTGCAAAACCTGGCAGCAGGTTGATCCCTTCTTCCAGAGCGCTGAAGTAACGCAGAACAGCACCACCCCAGATTTCACCCGGAACAACACACAGCACACCCGGAGGATAAGGAAGCGCACCTTCGGCTGCGATACGGCCTTCTGCATCCGGCAGACGAACCAGTTCCACTTCACCGCGTAAGTAGGCATAGTTGGCTTCCTGTGGATTCATGCTGACGCGTGGGAAGTGTTCCTTACGGAACATCTCTTTTTGCAGTTGTTTCACGTTGTGACGGGCATACAAATCATGCATTTCCTGGCACAACTGACGCAGGGTATAACCGGCGTAGCGCTCTTCATGCTGTTTGTAGATGGAAGGCAATACTTCCGCCAGAGGCGCATCAGCTTCCAGTAGTTTTTCGAAGCGTACCAGCAGGGCAACAAGTTGCTGCAGTTTGGCCATATCTTCTGCCGGAGTCAGCAGGAAGAGGATGGAGTTAAGATCGCATTTTTCCGGCACTACGCCATTTTCGCGCAGGAAGTTAGCAAGAATCGTCGCGGGTACACCGAATGCTTCATATTCGCCGTTACGTGCATCAATGCCAGGAGTTGTCAGCAACAGTTTGCACGGATCGACAAAGTATTGATTCTCTGCGTAACCTTCAAAAGAATGCCAGTGCTCACCGGGTACAAATTTAAAGAAGCGCAGATCAACCGCAATTTGCGCTGTTTCATACGATTGCCAGGGTTTACCATCCACCAGTTCAGGAACGAACGGACGAATGTGCTGACAGTTATCGAGGATCAATTTGCGGGCATTAATACCGTTAACCACACAATCCATCCACATATTACGACCGCTGACACCTTCATGCATTTTGGCGTTAATATCCAGTGCGGCAAACAGCGGATAGAACGGGCTGGTGGAGGCGTGCATCATAAAGGCGTTGTTCATGCGTTTGTGCGGGACATAACGCTGTTGCCCTTTGATATGGCTGTCTTTTTTATGAATTTGTGAAGTCTGGGAAAAACCAGCCTGCTGCTTATGTACAGATTGCGTAACCAGAATACCCGGATCGTTCTCATTAAGCTCCAGTAGCAGCGGCGAACAGTCCGCCATCATCGGAATAAACTGTTCATAGCCGACCCATGCTGAGTCAAACAGGATGTAGTCACACAGATGACCGATTTTATCCACCACCTGGCGGGCGTTATAAATAGTACCGTCGTAGGTGCCTAACTGAATCACAGCGAGGCGGAACGGACGCGCCTCTTTTGCCCGTTGCGGTGCAACTTCTTTAATCAGTTCACGCAGATAACTTTCTTCGAAGCAGTGCGCATCAATACCACCGATAAAACCATACGGGTTACGTGCTGTTTCCAGATAAACCGGTGTTGCACCAGCCTGTAGCAAGGCCCCGTGGTGGTTAGACTTATGGTTATTGCGGTCAAACAGCACCAGATCACCCGGTGTTAGCAGGGCGTTTAAAACCACTTTGTTGGAAGAGGAGGTGCCGTTTAAAACAAAGTACGTTTTATCGGCATTAAACACTTTAGCTGCATGTTGCTGTGCAATGCATGGCGCACCTTCATGAATCAGTAGATCGCCCATTGCTACGTCGGCATTACACAAGTCGGAGCGGAAGAGCATTTCGCCAAAATATTCCACGAACTGATTGCCTGCCGGATGGCGACGGAAAAACTCACCCCCCTGATGACCCGGGCAGTCAAAAGCGCTATTGCCCTGATTGACATAATCGACCAGTGCGCGGAAGAAGGGCGGGCGCAGCTGCGTTTCATAATGGCTGGCGGCGGTTTCTAACTGACGTCCGTAAAATTCTTTCCGTGATTCGCAATGCTCGAAGACACCAGTAATACGTGGCAGATATTCTGCTGGTACACGTTCTTCATTTTCCGTTGCAATAAAAATAGGAATGCCATAGCCAGTAGCGTCTATTTCATCGAGTTTTCCACGTTCAACATCATTGACCGACAAAATAATGGCGGCAACGTCAATATAATTACTTTCGTCAATATTCACGCATGCACGATGAGTGGAAAAACAATCCGGGCAAGAACGACTAACGGCAATTTTTAATTCTGACATTTTGTTCATCTCTTTATTTCAGGTAATAGCAGGTCCTCAATTTCTCAAAGGAGAAATCGATCACGCCGGAAAAAAAGCAAAACTCCACCGCTGATAAATAAATCAGTAGTTTGCTTTTTGCAGATGCAATAACCCAGACCAGCCCGGTAACTGGCTATACTCGTCATACTTCAAGTTGCTAGTGCTGCGACTTGAATTATTTAGAGTTTAAAAGGGTTAGCAGTATATGAGCACCGAGGGATACAGGTATTAACCTGTAATGCTTAAAGTCAGGGAGACCTGTACGCTGGGGTGCCCTTTAGTCAGAAGACTAACGGGCATTAAAGAAATGAAAGTCAAAACTATTACGATGGGCAAACTTCATGATATGGGTTGTCCGCCTTATATGAGGCATTAAGCGGTTATTATTTTCCATTTACCTTTACCTTTTGCTGTGTCAGTTGAAGGTAGAGTTATTCTATCCATGAAAAGGCTATAAACTGTGAAGAAGATCAACAAAAAACGATCACGCCCAAAATAATAAATCGTTAATTAAGAGTGGCGCCATATTAGATGCTGTTTTGTTGTTTAAATGTTGTAATTTCGTAGGTTATATTTTCATTAAGAAATTAAACCTGCCAAATAATAATTTTCGGGGCAGGTTTAATAATGAATTAATAATTAGTTAAGCGTATTTATTGAATAATAATTCATGGCATAAACCGATACCCAATACCGGTTTCAGTAATAAAATGGCGAGGGCGGGCGGGATCTTGCTCCAGTTTTTGTCGCAGATGTCCCATATAAATACGCAAATAGTGGCTGTGTTCGACCGCGTTTGGTCCCCACACCTGGTTGAGAAGCTGGCGCTGGGTGAGCACTTTTCCGGCATTGTTGAGCAGCACCGCCAGCAGGCGGAATTCAATCGGGGTGAGATGCACCTCTTCCTCACCGCGGTGAATCACGCGGGCGGCTAAATCGACGGTAACATCAGAAAATTTCACCAGCGGCTCGGGCGCGGTGGTGGCGGAGTGGCGACGTAAAGCAACGCGCAGACGGGCCTGTAATTCGCCAATACCAAATGGCTTACTCAGGTAATCATCCGCTCCGGCATCCAGCGCGGCGATTTTGTCGCTCTCTTCGCTGCGGGCGGAAAGCACAATTACTGGCACCGAGCTCCACTGGCGCAGGTCGCGGATAAACTCAATCCCATCACCGTCTGGCAGGCCGAGATCGAGAATAATCAAATCTGGCTTACGAGTCGCCGCTTCCAGCAGCCCCCGTTGCAGCGTTTCGGCTTCAAAAACGCGCATCCCATCGCCCTCCAGCGCTGTGCGCAGAAAGCGACGAATAGCCTGTTCATCTTCAACAATCAGAACGTTTGTCACATATCCTCATGAAATTCTTCAAGTTCAGGGGCTGTTTGCTGGGGAAGTGTAACACGAAAACAGGCACCACCTTGCGGTCGGTTGAACGCGGTAATGGTGCCGCTGTGTACATCCACAATCGCCCGACAAATTGCCAGCCCAAGCCCGACGCCCGGCACTGCCGACTCTTTATTTCCACGAGCAAACTTATCGAATATCGTCTGCTCCAGGCCTTGTGGAAGACCGGGGCCGTTATCCCAGACATCCAGTTGTAGATTTTCGCCCTCAACGTGGGCATCGATACCAATTTCGGCCTGCGCACCCGCGTATTTCACCGCGTTCTCCAGCAGATTAATCAGCACCCGTTCAAAGAGTGGCCCATCAACGTGGATTAAGGTCAGCGGTTCTGGCAAAGACAGGTTGATGGGCGATGATAATCCCGGTTCCAGCATTTGTAGCGCGCTACCGACCACTTCTTCCAGCGTTAACCACTCTTTCTTCAAATTAAAGCCGCCGGACTGAATTCGCGCCATATCCAGTAGATTATTCACCAGTCGGGTCGTGTTCAGCACATGCTGACGAATCTCGCTGGCCTGGCGGGCGTGAGGCGATCCTTCGCTTGCCAGATCGAGCGTTAAGATTTCTGCCTGACCGAACAGCACCGTAAGCGGCGTGCGTAAATCATGCGAAAGCGCCGCCAGCAGGGCGTTGCGGATCTGTTCTCGTTCGCTTGCCATCCGCGCCTGTTCTTCGCTGGCGGTCAGCGCCAGGCGTTCCAGGGCATTGGCAACTAACAGCGTGAACGTCTCCAGCAGGCGTTGCTGTTCCGGGATCATCAACTGGCGCAGATTCCCCGGTTCCACCATCACCAGTCCGTAGGTTTTCTCGCCGCTTTTTAACGGCAAAATCTGGTATGGCACACCGGGTAACGTATCGGTGCCCGCGCCCGCAGGCAGGCCTTTATCAAAACTCCACTGCGCGATGGCATCTTCCCACGGCGTCATTCCTTGCGGATGTGTCAACGGCTGCAATTTACCGTTGTCATCGGGCAACAACACCTGGCTGCGGGCATGAAACGTGGAAGCAATAAATTGTTCGCTGGTGGCGGCGATGTCCTGCGGACTGCGGCCCACAGCCAGAGCTTTCGACATTTCATATAAGTGCCGTGTGCGTTGTTCGCGGTAACGGGCTACCCGCGCCTGATAACGCACGCCAGCAGTAAGGTTCCCGATCACCAGCCCGACGGTTAACATCACCGCGAAGGTCAGCAGATATTGCACATCAGAGACGGCGAGCGTGCCGCGTGGGGCGATAAAAAAGAGATCGAAACTCACCACATTAATGACGGTAGCAAGCACCGAAGGCCAGCGTCCATAAAATAGCGCCACCACCACCACGCCAAGCAGATACAGCATCACCAGGTTGGCGGCATCAAACGCCATCAGCCACTGCATGGCAATTAAGGTGATAACGGCACATAACGCGGCGGCAACCACGCACCCCTGAATCTGTACCCGCCACTTGTCTTTAAAAGAGCGGCTATCCGGCGCGTTATTAAGCGGGCGGGCGGGTGGTTCATCAAGCGCGACCAGCACCTGATCGAGATCGGGGGCGATGCGCGCCAGTCGGTCAGCAAACGTTTCCCGATGCCACCAGCGGCGCGAGGCCGGGCGACCGAGAATAATCTTGCCGAGATTATGTTCACGGGCATAACGCACTACGGCTTTCTCTTTCGTCGGATCAGAAAGTGTTGCCGTCTCCGCGCCCAGCTCCTGCGCCAGACGTAAGGCGCTGAGAATTGCCCGACGTTTTTTCTCCGGTAAGCGATTCAGGGCAGGGGTTTCAACATACACCGCGTGCCAGACGCTCCCAAGGCGCGATGCCAGCCGCGCCGCCGCGCGGACCAGTTTCTCACTGCCGGTGTTATGCCCAATACATAAAAGAATCGCGTCGCGCGTGTGCCAGACTTTCTCTTCGCCAGGATGCCCCCGCCAGGCGCGCATTTGTTCATCTACGCGATCGGCAGTACGGCGCAGTGCCAGTTCTCGCAGAGCGATCAGATTGCCTTTGCGGAAAAAATGTTCAATGGCGCGCTCCGCCTGCCCGGCAATATAGACTTTGCCTTCTTTCAGCCGTTGACGCAGATCGTCCGGGGGCAAGTCCACCAGCACTACGTCGTCGGCAGCATCAAAAAAGGGATCGGGCACGGTTTCCCGCACCTGAATTCCGGTGACGCCACTGACCACATCATTCAGGCTTTCCAGATGCTGAACGTTGACGGTCGTGAAAACATCAATGCCCGCTTCCAGCAGCTCTTCGATGTCCTGCCAGCGTTTAGGATGACGAGAACCTGGCGCATTACTGTGCGCCAGTTCGTCCATTAAGATCAGCGCCGGACGGCGGGCGAGGGCGGCATCGAGATCAAACTCGCTGATATGCCGCCCACGGTACGCCTGGCGTTTTAGCGGCAGAACAGCCAGCCCTTCCAGCATTGCGGCGGTATCTTTCCGTCCGTGAGTTTCAACCACGCCAACCACAATATCCAGCCCTTGCGCCCGCAGTCGCTGGGCTTCTGCCAGCATCGCCCAGGTCTTCCCGACGCCTGCACAGGCACCGAAAAAAACTTTCAGCTTCCCCCGATGCGGCGCGGCAGTTTGTTCCAGCAGACGATCGGGGTCGGGACGTAAGGGTTCGTTATTCATCAAGCTTATCCAGCGCCAGATTGAGTTCGACAATATTGACGACCGGCTGGCCGATATATTTCACCAGCGGTTGTTGGCTGTATTTTGCGACCAGTTGCGTGAGCTGTTCAACGCTGAGATTACGCGCTTTCGCCACGCGTGGGATCTGCCAGACCGCCGCTTGCGGGGTAATGTTATTGTCCAGCCCGCTTGCTGACGCCGTCACCAGTTCAACCGGAACGCTCGTGCTGGCGTCCGGGTTAGCGGCCCGTAATGCGGCAACGCGTGCAGCGATTTGTTTATCCAGCTCCGGGTTACTAACCGCCAGATTGCTCCCGCCAGAAGCCTGTGGATTATAGGGCATTTCTGCCGTTGCCGACGGGCGACCATGAAAATAGCCGTTGCCGGTAAAATTCTGCCCGATTAATGCCGAGCCGCGCACCGTATCACCTTCGCGAATCAACGAACCATTGGCCTGCCAGGGAAACCACCATTGCCCCAGCGCGGTGGTCAGCAGCGGGTAAACACCGCCAGTAATCAGTAACAAAAAGAGAAATGTTGATAATGCCGGACGTAATCCACGCATGGTAAACCTCACACCAGACCGCAAACGGTCAGCAGTAAATCAATGACTTTGATACCAATAAACGGCACCAGCAGCCCACCCAGACCGTAAATCCATAAGTTACGGCGCAACATGGCAGAAGCGGTAAGCGGTTTATAACTCACGCCTTTTAACGCCAGGGGAATCAAAAAGACGATAATCAAGGCGTTGAAAATGACCGCACTGAGAATGGCGGAGTCGGGCGAATGCAGGCGCATGATGTTCAGCGCATTTAACTGCGGATACGTTGCCGCGAACGCCGCCGGAATAATGGCGAAGTATTTCGCCACATCGTTGGCAATGCTGAAGGTGGTCAGCGAGCCACGGGTCATCAGCATCTGTTTGCCAATATGCACCACCTCGATCAACTTGGTCGGGTTAGAGTCGAGATCCACCATATTGCCCGCTTCTTTCGCCGCCTGAGTACCTGAGTTCATCGCCACCGCGACATCTGCCTGCGCCAGCGCCGGAGCATCGTTGGTGCCGTCGCCGGTCATCGCCACCAAACGGCCTTCCGCCTGATACTGACGGATCAATGCCAGCTTGGCCTCCGGTGTCGCTTCAGCGAGAAAATCATCGACGCCCGCTTCCGCAGCAATGGCGGCGGCAGTCAGACGGTTATCGCCAGTAATCATCACCGTTTTTATGCCCATTTGGCGCAGCTGGGCGAAGCGCTCTTTAATACCGCCTTTGACGATATCTTTCAGCGCAATAACGCCCAGCACACGGGAACCTTCCACCACCACCAACGGCGTGGCCCCCTGACGCGCAACCTGATCGACTTTTTGATCAACATCGGCAGGGAAGTGACCACCGTTAGCCTCAACATGGCGGCGAATGGCATCGACAGAACCTTTACGGATCATACGGTTGTCGATATTGATCCCGCTCATTCGACTTTGCGCAGTAAACGGTACAAAAGTGGCGTGAAGCGACTGCACATCGCGCTCGCGCAGGTTAAAACGCTGCTTGGCGAGGATCACAATACTGCGGCCTTCCGGCGTTTCGTCGGCCAGCGAAGCCAGTTGTGCTGCGTCGGCCAGCGTTTTTTCCTCTACGCCCTGCGCGGGGATAAACTCTGATGCCTGACGGTTACCGAGGGTGATGGTACCGGTTTTATCCAGCAGCAGGACGTCCACGTCGCCCGCCGCTTCAACTGCACGTCCGCTGGTGGCAATCACATTCGCGCCCAGCATCCGACTCATTCCGGCGACGCCGATCGCTGACAACAGGCCGCCAATAGTGGTTGGGATCAGACAGACCAACAGCGCCACCAGTACCGTTACGCTGACTGCATTACCGCCCCACGCGGAAAACGGCCACAGCGTGGCGGTTGCCAGTAAAAAGACGATAGTCAGGGCAATCAGCAGAATGGTCAGGGCAATCTCGTTCGGCGTTTTACGTCGCTGCGCGCCTTCCACCATCGCGATCATCCGATCCAGAAATGTCTCACCGGGGTTAACGCTGCACTCAATCACCAGCCAGTCAGAAAGAATACGCGTGCCGCCAGTGACGGAGGCAAAATCGCCACCGGATTCACGGATCACCGGTGCCGATTCCCCAGTGATGGCGCTTTCATCGACCGATGCACCCCCTTCAATGACTTCACCATCGCAGGGGATAATATCGCCAGCTTCTACTAGTACGATATCGCCTTTACGCAGTTGATCGGCAGGAACTTTGTCTGCCACAGCGCCATATTTCGGCTCACGCAGCTTGCGGGCAAAGGCAGTTTTTTTCACCCCTTTCAGACTGTTGGCCTGCGCTTTACTGCGGCCTTCTGCCAGCGCCTCGGCGAAATTAGCGAACAGTACGGTGACCCACAGCCAGCCGCTAATTGCCGCGCTAAACAGCGCATTGCCAGGCATCGCGCCGCTTGCCATCGCGATGCTAATACAGGTGGTCAGCAGACTGCCGATCCAGACGATAAACATCACTGGATTACGCCATTGCGCCTGCGGGTTTAATTTTTTCACCGCTTCTTTCAGCGCCTGAACGACAAGTGTTGGTTCGAATAGCGCCAGTTGTTTACGACTCATATTCAGTGCTCACTCAATATCATCAGGAGAGATATTCCGCCACCGGACCAAGCGCCAGGGCAGGGATAAAGGTCAGTGCGCCAACCAGCAACACGGTGCCGATCAACAGACCAACAAACAGCGGGCCGTGCGTTGGTAGCGTGCCGGAGCTGGCGGGCTGGCTCTTTTTACTCACCAGCGAACCGGCAATCGCCATCACCGGGATAATCACCCCGAAGCGACCGACAAACATGCAGAACGCCAGTAAACAGTTCCAGAACGGAGAGTTGGCGCTTAAGCCGGCAAAGGCGCTGCCGTTGTTGTTAGCGGCGGATGACACGGCGTACAGCACTTCGCTAAAACCATGCGGGCCAGGGTTGAGCATGGCGCTACGTCCGGCGTCGGTCATCATTGCCAGCGCCGCGCCCATCAGCACCAGCGTCGGGGTGACCAGAATCGCCAGTGCAGTCAGTTTCATCTCACGTACGTCGATTTTTTTACCCAGATATTCCGGTGTACGACCAATCATCAGCCCGGCAATAAACACCGCCAGCAGAACGAACAGCATCATGCCGTAAAGACCAGAACCGACACCGCCGAATACCACTTCACCAATTTGCATCAGCCACATCGGCACCATGCCACCGAGAGCGGTAAACGAATCATGCATCGCAATCACCGCGCCACAGGAAGCCGCCGTAGTCACGACCGCAAACAGGCTACTGACCAGCACGCCGAAACGGCTCTCTTTACCTTCCATATTGATGCTGCTGTCCGCACCCAGCGCCAGCAGATGAGGATTACCCTGAACTTCTGCCCACATCACCACGCCTACGCAGATGACAAAAATCACTGACATCGCCCACAGCAACATGCGCCCCTGGCGGCGATCGCCTGCCACTTCACCAAAGGCAAAGCACAGCGCTGTTGGGATCAAGAAGATCGCCAGCATCTGCACGAAGTTGGTCAGTGCGGTCGGGTTTTCAAACGGATGCGATGAGTTGGCATTAAAGAAACCGCCGCCATTAGTGCCGAGCATCTTGATCGCTTCCTGAGAAGCCACCGGACCCATTGGTAACAGCTGTTGCGCCCCTTCAACAGTCGTAACCGACTGATAGGGAAGAAAGTTTTGCAACGCACCTTGTTGAATAAAAAACAGCGCGATCAACAACGCCACCGGGGCTAACACCCATAACGTGATGCGTAGCAGATCGACCCAGGCATTGCCGAGTGTGCTCATGCTCTGGCGGGTAAATGCACGAATGAGGGCAAAAATCACCGCAATCCCGCTGGCGGCAGAAAGAAAGTTTTGTACCGTTAAGCCCACCATCTGGCTGAAATAGCTTAATGTGGTTTCACCGCTATAAGATTGCCAGTTGGTATTAGTGACAAAGCTGACGGCAGTATTCAGCGCCAGATCCCACGACAGCCCCGGTAACTGCTGCGGGTTAAGCGGTAGATAGTGCTGACCGAGCAACATAAAAAACAGCACCGCCAGCCCCAGCATGTTCAGGCCGAGAATGGCAGAGAGATACTGCTTCCAGTTCATCTCAAGGCCAGAGACGCCGAGTACACGAAAGAGTACGCGCTCAACGCCCGTCGTACCAGGAAGAGGAATATCATTAATCAGCCGCGCCAGCCCACTGCCCAAAGGGCGCGCCAGCACCATTAACACCAGTAAAAACGTGGCAATCAGTAAGAACCCTTGCGCAGCCATCAGAACGCCTCCGCATTGATCAGGGCATAAACCAGATAACCCAGTAATAAAAACACCAGCAATACGCCGGTTATCACGCCTGCACTCACAGTGCACCTCCAGTGGCCTAAAAGTGATACCGGAAGGGTAGAATTCTGGCTGCAAAGATTTCGCAAAAATCTGCGGACGGGGTGTAAAAAAAGTATAAAAATGGCAAAAGCCATGATTTAACTAATGTTTAGTATTAATTTAACTTTTATGTAACTTAATTACGGGGTGAATGTAAATAAACCATCAATAAGCAAAAATAAGTGGTCGGATGAGTAGTAAAATTACACAAAAGGCGGTACTATTTTCATCAGATAAACAAATTCATTTTTCCGGTGCCATTCACCGGGTAGATACAAAAGGGGGAGAAAAGTATGGAACTCTACAGAGAATATCCTGCATGGCTTATCTTTTTACGCCGTACTTATGCGGTTGCAGCGGGCGTTTTGGCGCTGCCTTTCATGCTTTTCTGGAAAGACCGCGCCCGCTTTTACAGCTACCTGCACCGCGTCTGGTCGAAAACCAGCGATAAACCGGTGTGGATGGATCAGGCCGAAAAGGCAACCGGTGATTTTTACTGATTGCTAAATATTACGTTCAAAGAAAACCGCCAGCGGAAACGCTGGCGGTTTTTTTGTATCAGGAAGATGTTCAGAGGAATATTTAGACACCGTTATACCAACCGAAATATATATTCATGAAATATATATAAATATTTTCCTAATAGTTGCTATCTGGCAGATATCTCACTTAAGCCTTTCTTATAAGCCCGTATGGTTTGCACCATGAGTGCGGTAGCTATGGGGTTTATATGTCCTCAGAAGGATTACGTTTCACGCTGTCGGTGGCCGGTATCGTGGAGATGGCGACGGCGGTGGTGAGCTTCCGTCTGTACCAGCACCACTGCACGCCGTTCATCCTGGATGTGGATATCGCCAGCGGGCTGTCTGACCTGACGGCGGAGGATTTTCTGGAGAAGAGCGCGGTGCTGACGGTCTGGCAGGGTGATATCCCGCAGCGTTACGTCAGCGGTATCGTGACGGAGGTGCAGCTCGGTGAGAACAACGACTGGCAGATGCGTTATTCCCTGAGCATCAGCCCGCCGCTGTGGCGGGCAGGGTTACGGCAGAACTTCCGTATCTTCCAGCAGCAGGACATAGGGACGATATCAGCACAGCTTCTGAGAGAGAACGGGGTGACGGCGTGGATGCCGCTGTTCTATGAGGCGCACCCGGCGCGGGAGTTCTGCGTGCAGTACGGGGAGAGCGACCTGACATTCCTGACCCGGCTGTGGGCGGAGGAAGGTATCTTCTTTTATGAACGCTGCAGTCAGGACGGGCCGGAACAGAAGCTGGCGGTGTGTGATGACGTGGCGGGGCTGACGGGAATGGGGGCGCTGGCGTTTAACCCGAATACCACGACCGGAGGCACGACAGAGTACATCAGCGACTTCCGTTACCGTGCGCAGATAAGCGTGGCGTCGGTGGAGACGCAGGATTATACGTTCAAAACGCCGGGGTGGCCGGGGTACTACAGCCATGACGGGGAGAGCCTGAACGGGCAGGGAACGCAGTACGAGATATTTGATTATCCGGGGCGTTTCAAGGATGAGCAGCATGGCCAGGATTTTGCGCGTTACCAGACGGAAGGGTGGCGGAACGGGGCGGAGACGGCGAGCGGGGTGTGTAACACGGCGCGACTGTGGCCGGGAACGCGGTTCCGGCTGACGGGCCATCCGTCAGGGACGCTGAACCGGGAATGGCAGGTTGTGGGAAGCACACTGCGGGGAGAACAGCCGCAGGCGCTGCACGGGAGTCACGGTGAAGGGACGACACTGAGCAATCAGTTTGAGGTGATACCGGCAGACAGGACGTGGCGTCACGCGCCGCTGCCGAAGCCGAAGGTGGACGGCCCGCAGAGTGCCATTGTGACCGGGCCGAAGGGCGAGGAGATATTCTGCGACGAACATGGCCGGGTACGGGTGAAGTTTCACTGGGACCGTTATCACGGGATGACGGAGGAGAGTTCATGCTGGATACGGGTGTCGCAGGCATGGGCGGGACCGGGGTTCGGCAATCTGGCGATACCGCGTGTGGGTCAGGAAGTGATAGTGGACTTTCTGAACGGCGACCCGGACCAGCCCATTGTGACGGGGCGGACATACCATGAGGACAACCGTTCACCGGGGGATTTACCGGGCACGCGGACGCAGATGACCATCCGCTCGAAGACCTATAAAGGAAGCGGCTTTAATGAACTGCGTTTCGAGGATGCGACGGACAGTGAGCAGGTGTATATCCACGCGCAGAAGAACATGGACACGGAGGTGCTTAACGACCGGCGGACGGACGTGAAGCATGACCATACGGAGACCATCGGTAACGACCAGAAGATAAGGGTGGTGAAGGGGCAGACGGTTGAGGTCGGCACCAGAAAAGAAGGGGGTCACGACCAGAGTATCACGGTGGCGAACGACCGGCGCATAACGGTACGTAATGACCAGACGCTGAAGGTGACGAATGACCGGACGGTGAGCGTGAGTCACGATGACGGCCTGTATGTCAGAAACGACCGTAAAGTGACGGTGGAAGGGAAGCAGGAGCATAAGACGACGGGGAACCATATCAGTCTGGTGGAGGGAACGCACAGTCTGGAGGTGAAGGGCGACCTGGCGGAGAAGGTGAGTGGCGCGCTGGGGATCAAGGTGGACGGGGATATCGTGCTGGAGAGCAGCAGCCGGATAAGCCTGAAGGTGGGGGGCTCGTTTGTGGTCGTTCATTCTGGTGGTGTGGATATTGTCGGACCGAAAATAAATCTGAATGGCGGGGGCAGTCCGGGGACGCCGATAAATACACTACAACCGGCAGTTATGGACGCTCTGGCTGACGAGCAGTATGACAGAGGGAATGCTGGCGGCGGGAATGACGGAGAGCCTAGTGATGAGGATGAATCAGAAGGTGGAGAAGAAGACAAGGACGATTCAGATGAACTGGTAATTCCTGTATACGCAAAATCTTGTCTGAAGGAGAAAGGCTGCACTGATGCTGGTACGACCATGGAGCCATCGAAACATTTTGGTGATATGGCTCTATTTGCCCAGCCAGTGGAGGATGACTGTTGCGGCTATGGTACACACTATCATGACGATGAAGTGGAGCAACTTGCGCAGTCAGCAAAAAAAACTTCAGGAGCGAACTCACTGACGGGGGAAATGACAGTTGCGTCAGCGGGTGTTGCGGTTCCACTAGCGGCGGAACAGTCTGCGGGAGTTTTAACTCGCGTATGGGGAACATTAGGGGCATGGGGTGGAGAAGGTTTTTTAAGTGTATCAAAAACGGTGCCAGCCCTTGGTGTTCTAGTATCAGCACTATATCCAATACCTGCCGGTGAAGGTAGTGATAAAGTTCCTGGACGGGATGAACAGTGGCTCGAAAATGAGCTACGTCGTAAAGCGCAATCTGGAGAGACGGCAGCTACGCGGGCGCGCTTTCTCTTTCAGCGGAATACTGCTGGTGAATTGAGAACATACGGATACCACACACCCGCAGGTTCGGAACTTGAAGGTGTTCGGGTAGCATTGATGGAGTGGAATAAGGAATTTTCCCGTTATGAATTTTCACCTGTGTCTGATTCGGGACCAAAAATATTTTGGACGCCTGCAAAGCCAGAAGGTTCAGAGCAGCCCATACACACCGGAACTCCTGTCGAACCAGTTGATCTACCTGATATTTATGTTAATCCGATACCCGATGAAAAAACAGATATCACCACGCCGCCTTCTCCAATGCCGGAGGAGCGAAATTTTAATGACTGGATACTTGTCTTTCCTGACGGTGCGGAATTAACACCAATATATGTGTATCTGAAAACTGCAAGGGATGAAGCGGGAACAGTAACAGGTAAGGGGGAGGTGTTAGCAGGTACAGGAAGATGGCTGTCGCAGGCGGGGAAAAGCTTAGGAGTGCCAATTCCACAACAGGTCGCAAATAAACTTCGGAGTAAGTCATTTAACAATTTTGATGAATTCAGGGCAGCTTTCTGGACTGCTGTAGGTGAATGTCCAGAACTATTGAGCCAATTTAATAAAGCTAACCAAACGTTGATAAAGCGTGGACGCGCACCTTATACTATATCAAGACAAAGAGTTGGGGGGCGAGGTACATTTGAAATTCATCATATTGACGAAATCCAATATGGGGGAGAAGTCTATGATATTGATAATCTTAGAGTAAACACACCTAAAAACCACATACGATTGCATAAATAAAAAAGGAGGTAGTAATGGAGTTTAAAAATAATCTAGAAGATTATACGGAAGATGAATTTATCGAACTTCTAAATAATTTTTTTGAACCACCTGAGGAATTGCATGGCGATAAATTGTCGAAGTTTATTGATGATCTTGTAAGTCATTTTATTAGAATCACTCAGCACCCAGATGGTAGTGATTTGATATTCTATCCATCTGAAGATAGAGAAGATAGTCCCCAAGGGATTGTTGATGAGTTAAAACGATGGCGAGCATCGCAGGGGCTAGGATGCTTTAAAATATAATGAAAATAAATACTCGTCATATTTTATTAAAATGATTGGTATTTTTGTTATTAACCTTAAACCACTTCCTGAGGAGGTGGTACAGGGAAAGATCATCGTGTGCCGTAGGCACAAAGATGCAAAACGGGACGTTTTGCATGTAATAAGCATAAGCTTGTGAAGAGATGGTGGCAGGCCCACCGGGATCTGCTGTCGGAAGTCGGTCCCAAACAACCCCGGCTGCTGTGGTAAAGAGCCATGGTAGTGAGCGCAGGGGGAACGATCAGACGAGATCTGATCCTATGTGAGATACAGTGAGATGAGTAAACCCGAACCTGTGTTGAAACGTCGTTAGTCCTAAGTGACATCAAAACCGGAGGTTTCGTGATACCGCCGGGATTAATTTACGGGTGAATTCCGAATGCTGCGTGAATGGTGTCCGGTGTATAGCAGGCATGACGCTGTATCAGGCTCTTTGCAGGAACTACGGGAACCGGTCGTCGCAATGTCAAGAGAGAAATACAAATAACCGAAATTATGAGTATGAGAGTATCGATGTGCGAAACCGGGGCAGAGCTGTTCGTAGTAGTGAGGAAGCGTTTGTAATGAACGTGGAGCGAAGGGACAGCGTCGGGCAGTCTGCATCACAGCCCAACTGTAGGCAGGAGGAGGCTGTGTGTGAACAGACAAAACCGTTTCAGGTCAGTAAATTGCATGTGGTGGAAGCGTACCGGCGGATAAAGGCGAATGCCGGAGCTGCCGGAGTAGATAACCAGACGCTGAAAGATTTTGAGCGGGATCTGAAAGGAAATCTGTACAAAATCTGGAACAGGTTATCGTCGGGAAGCTGGATGCCGCCGCCAGTGCGTGCGGTGGAAATTCCGAAGAAGGATGGCAGCAAAAGACTTTTAGGAATACCGACAGTAAGCGATCGAATAGCGCAGATGACGGTGCTGGTAACGTTTGAACCATTAGTGGAGCGTTATTTCCTGAATGATTCATACGGATACCGGCATGGAAAATCAGCGCTGGATGCAATAGCAGTCACCAGAAAACGTTGCTGGCAATACGACTGGTGTCTTGAGTTTGATATTAAAGGGTTATTCGATAATATCTCCCACGATTTATTACTCAGGGCAGTAGATAAACATTGTGCGGATAAATGGGTAAGACTGTCTATTCGCCGGTGGCTGACAGCGCCGGTGCAGATGCCGGATGGAACACTGAAGGAAAGAAATAAAGGTACGCCACAGGGTGGAGTCATCAGCCCGGTACTGGCGAATTTATTTCTGCACTATGTGTTTGATAAATGGCTGACGTTACATTATCCGGAAATTCCCTGGTGCCGTTATGCAGATGATGGATTAATTCATTGTGGCAGTAAACAACAGGCAGAGGAATTACTGAATAAGCTGGCAAAACGTTTTCAGGAATGTGGACTGGAATTACATCCGGAGAAAACGAAAATAGTTTACTGCAAAGACAGCGAACGACAGGCGAACCATGAAACAGTGCAGTTTGATTTTCTGGGGTATACGTTCAGAGCGCGAAGAGCACGTAACCACCGGCGGGGAAACCTCTTTACGAGTTTCAGCCCGGCGGCGAGTAACCGTGCGCAGAAAGGCATGATTGGAAAACTCAGGAAACTGTGGATCAGACGCAGGGTGGAGATGAGTCTCGAAGATATTGCGAAGTGGCTGAATCCGATAATATCGGGGTGGCTGAATTATTACGCGAGATACCACAAATCAGCGATGAAGAAAGTATGCAGATATATTAATCTGACGCTGATTGCGTGGGCGAGAAAGAAATATAAAACCCTGCGGTATAGAAAGACGAAGGCGTGTCAGCTAATGGAAAGGCTGTCAAAAGAGAAGCCGGAGTTGTTTGCCCACTGGAAAGCAGGACCAGGAAGCGCGTTTGCCTGACGGGAGCCGTATGAAGCGAGAGTTTCACGTACGGTTCTGCGAGAGGCTGTCGGGGAGGTTCCGGTGGCCTACTCACTTAACGCTGCTTTTTTGTACTAAATAATTCGCATTTTATGTTTAAAAATTGAGATATTCCTCATTACCTGAAGCTGTTTTTTATTGCTTATACATGATCAAATACTCCTTACATAATTAAGGAGAAAAAAATGGAACTTAAAAAATTGATGGAACATATTTCTATTATCCCCGATTACAGACAAGCCTGGAAAGTGGAACATAAATTATCGGATATTCTACTGTTGACTATTTGTGCCGTTATTTCGGGTGCGGAAGGTTGGGAAGATATAGAGGATTTTGGGGAAACACATCTCGATTTTTTGAAGCAATATGGTGATTTTGAAAATGGTATTGAGATTACAGCTACCCCGGAACTTCTTAACATGCTGGATATTAAAGGAAAAATCATCACAACTGATGCGATGGGTTGCCAGAAAGATATTGCAGAGAAGATACAAAAACAGGGAGGTGATTATTTATTCGCTGTAAAAGGAAACCAGGGGCGGCTAAATAAAGCCTTCGAGGAAAAATTTCCGCTGAAAGAATTAAATAATCCAGAGCATGACAGTTACGCAATTAGTGAAAAGAGTCACGGCAGAGAAGAAATCCGTCTTCACATTGTTTGCGATGTCCCTGATGAACTTATTGATTTCACGTTTGAATGGAAAGGGCAGCTATGGACAGAAACTAGCTGACGTCAGTCCTTGCGGGGAGCGGGCTTTCGTAATCTTGCCCTGCTACAACAGGATTAACTTCACAAATATCATTTCCCAACGTCTACACTTACTCCTGTAAACCGTTCAGGAGCAGTAATGAATCAGCAACGATTTGATGACAGCACTCTAATCCGTATCTTCGCCCTTCATGAGTTACATCGACTGAAATCACACGGCTTAACGCGCGGGGCGCTTCTCGATTATCACAGCCGCTATAAACTCGTCTTTCTGGCCCATTCCCAGCCGGAATACCGCAAACTTGGCCCGTTTGTGGCAGATATTCACCAGTGGCAAAATCTGGATGATTATTACAACCAGTACCGCCAACGCGTCATTGTTTTGCTTTCTCATCCCGCCAATCGGCGCGATCATACAAACGTTTTGATGCACGTTCAGGGTTATTTTCGCCCACACCTTGACTCCGCAGCACGTCTACAACTGGCGGCGCTTATCGACAGTTATCGCCGTGGCGAGCAACCGCTTCTTGCGCCGCTGATGCGTATCAAACACTATATGGCGCTTTATCCTGACGCCTGGCTTTCAGAGCAGCGTTATTTCGAACTTTGGCCGCGGGTGATTAACTTGCGCCATGCAGGAGTTTTATGACTACCCATCTGGTCTGGTTTCGCCAGGATTTACGTCTGCACGACAATCTCGCGCTTGCTGCCGCCTGCCGCAATTCGTCTGCACGCGTGCTGGCGTTGTATATCGCTACACCACGCCAGTGGGCGGCGCATAATGTGTCGCCGCGTCAGGCTGAATTTATCAATGCACAACTGAACGGGCTACAAATCGCGCTGGCGGAAAAAGGCATTCCTTTGCTGTTTCATGAAGTGGATGACTTTGCCGCCAGCGTCGAAATAGTTAAACAGGTGTGCGCGGAAAATCGTGTTACTCATCTGTTTTATAACTATCAGTATGAGGTGAATGAGCGGGCGCGGGATGTGCAGGTTGAGAGAACGCTGCGTAACGTGGTGTGTGAAGGATTTGATGACAGCGTGATCCTGCCGCCGGGGGCGGTGATGACTGGTAATCATGAGATGTACAAAGTCTTTACTCCATTTAAAAACGCCTGGCTGAAACGGCTGCGAGAAGGGGTGCCGGAGTGCGTCGCTGCGCCAAAAGTACGTAGTAGCGTAATGATAGAAGCCGCGCCATCCATTACGCTGAATTATCCTCGTCAGCCTTTCGATACTGCGCATTTCCCGGTGGAAGAGAAAGCGGCGATTGCGCAATTACGCCAGTTTTGCCAGAGCGGAGCAGGGGAGTACGAGCAACAACGAGATTTTCCTGCAGTGGAAGGCACCAGCCGTTTGTCCGCCAGCCTGGCAACGGGCGGGTTATCGCCTCGCCAGTGTCTGCATCGCCTGTTGGCGGAACAGCCGCAGGCGCTGGACGGTGGGGCCGGTAGCGTCTGGCTTAATGAGTTGATCTGGCGCGAGTTCTACCGTCATCTGATGACGTATTACCCCTCGTTGTGTAAACATCGACCGTTTATTGCCTGGACCGACCGCGTGCAATGGCAAAGCAATCCCGCCCATTTAAAGGCCTGGCAGGAAGGCAAAACGGGATACCCGATTGTTGATGCGGCCATGCGTCAGCTTAACAGCACTGGCTGGATGCATAATCGCCTGCGGATGATTACTGCCAGTTTTCTGGTGAAAGATTTGCTGATCGACTGGCGGGAAGGCGAGCGATATTTCATGTCGCAACTGATTGATGGTGATTTGGCAGCCAATAACGGTGGCTGGCAATGGGCGGCTTCTACTGGAACTGATGCTGCACCGTATTTCCGTATTTTCAACCCGACAACTCAGGGCGAGAAATTTGACCACGAAGGTGAGTTTATCCGCCAGTGGTTACCAGAGTTGCGTGATGTACCAGGGAAAGCGGTGCATGAACCGTGGAAGTGGGCGCAGAAAGCAGGTGTGACGCTGGATTATCCGCAACCGATAGTCGATCACAAAGAAGCGAGAGTACGAACGTTAGCAGCGTATGAGGCGGCGAGGAAGGGGAAATAACAGACGCGTCAGGCAATCTTGCCCGGATGCCGGATACTGCGTGAACGCCTTCTCCGGCCTGGCAAATAGTGCAAATTCAATATATTGCAGGGACATCCAGACCTGATAAGACGCATTAAGCGTCTTATCAGGCATCGGTGCTGGCCTGTTAAGACTCCAGCGCCAGCGCGCGGTTTCTGAACTTAAGCGCCTGATACAGCCAAATCATCAGTACCAGTCCTACACACGCCAGTGCACCCCAGGTGATTTGATCAAACACTTCAATATATGCATTGATGGAGTAGTTGATCGCTCCGGAAGCATCAAACGAAGCTTGCGATGTCTGATCGGCAATCACGCCCGCCAGATAGTTCGCAATCGCGCCGGAAAGCAGCATATAAATACCGGTTAATACGCCGGTCACGCCGGGGATTTCAATGCGCGTAATCTGCGACATAGCAACCGGGTCGATAAACAGTTCCGCAAATCCCATCACCGCCAGGCCTAACACCATCAGTGGCAGAGAAGAGTGACCATACATAGCGGACCAGCGGGCGCTTAAGGTCAGAATGCAGAATCCGGCGCTCATCAGGCCGAGGCCAAGAGCAAATTTTCCCCAGATGCGCACGGTACGATTACCTGCGACGCTCTCTTTAACTACCCACGCCAGGAACACACCGCACAGCATGACCGCGAAGGCATTAATCGACTGGAACATAGCGGTCGGAACGGTATAACCAAACATATCGCGGTTAACGAAGCGATCAATATAAAGGCTAATCGAGCTACCCCCCTGTTGTGCGAAGGCCCAGAACAACATGCTGAAGAAGGTGAGCGTCACAATCAGCCCCAGCTCCTTACGCTGTTTCTGGTTTTCTGCTTTGCGATAAATTTTTGCCAAAACGCCAAGGCCAATGATAGTCGCGACAATCAAGGCGTATACCGACCACTCTTTCCAGAACAGTACGGTAATCAGCGCAGGTGTTGCCACCAGCAGAACCAGCAGCCATCCCCAGTTAGGCAGGAGAAAGTTTGTCGCACGCAGTACGTCTTTGTTAACGCCACGGGTATGAGCAAAATGACGATTGCCACATAAGAAGATAACCAGACCCGCGATCATGCCAACCGCCGCCAGGCCAAAGCCCATAGCCCAACTGTACTCCTCCTGGGCGTAGCCACAGGCGATGGGTGCGATAATAGACCCCACGTTACCTGCCGCATACATCAGCGAGAAACCGCCATCACGACGTGGATCGGTTGGCTCATACAGCTCGCCGAGCAGGCAACTGACGTTGGATTTAAACAGACCGTAACCACAAACGATAATCGCCAGGGACAGATAGAGGAATGACGGATGGATCTCACTGGCACCCAGCACCACATGACCGATCGCCATCAACAACGCCCCCAGCATCACCGCCATGCGATTGCCGAGAACTTTATCCGCCAAAAAGCCACCGAGGATTGGCGTGACATACACCAGCGAACAGTAGGCGCTAAATAACTCGTAGGCGTGAGTATCGTTGTATTTTAGTTGATTGGTGAGATAGAGAATCAGCAGGGCACGCATGCCGTAAAAGCTAAAATATTCCCAGATTTGCAGCGCAACGACATAGTAAATAGCGCGCGGCTGTGATGCGTGTTTATTCATAATAATTCCACAATTGACTGCAACGTCACGTAATAGTTGCGCGGCGTGCTTGTGTTTCCTTAAAGTTAAAACTTTGATACAGATCTGATTATTTATGCAATATGCTGTCTGATTGCATAAATATACATTAGCTGAAGCGTGATGATATAAACAATTTGCGTCTTTTGGCGTCGGGTTTGTTTCTTAATATGTCAAAAGATTGGCTATCGACGAACAGGCGAGGTAACGCTATGTTAACGGTGTAGCTATCAGAATACGGAAGGCGCGAAGATGAAAAACACCGAACTGGAACAACTGATTAACGAAAAACTGAACAGCGCGGCGATTAGTGATTACGCGCCGAATGGTTTGCAGGTGGAAGGCAAAGAGACGGTGCAAAAAATTGTTACCGGTGTCACCGCCAGCCAGGCTTTGCTCGATGAAGCGGTGCGTCTGGGCGCGGATGCGGTCATTGTGCATCATGGTTATTTCTGGAAAGGGGAATCGCCAGTAATTCGCGGTATGAAGCGTAACCGCTTAAAAACATTGTTGGCGAATGATATCAACCTGTATGGCTGGCATCTGCCGTTGGACGCGCATCCGGAGCTGGGCAATAACGCACAGCTGGCGGCGTTACTTGGGATTACGGTCTTGGGTGAAATTGAGCCGTTAGTGCCGTGGGGCGAACTGACTATGCCTGTGCCGGGACTGGAATTGGCTTCCTGGATTGAAGCGCGTCTGGGACGTAAGCCGTTATGGTGTGGCGATACCGGACCTGAGGTGATTCAGCGCGTTGCCTGGTGCACGGGCGGCGGGCAAAGTTTTATCGATAGCGCCGCGCGTTTTGGCGTGGATGCTTTTATTACTGGCGAAGTTTCTGAACAGACCATTCATTCAGCCCGCGAGCAGGGATTGCATTTTTATGCTGCGGGTCACCATGCCACTGAACGCGGTGGTATTCGCGCATTGAGTGAGTGGCTGAATGAAAATACCGATCTTGATGTGACCTTTATTGATATTCCTAATCCTGCATAACGAATAATCAGAGGGATCGAAAGTGCAACGAGCGCGTTGTTATCTGATAGGTGAAACGGCGGTAGTGCTGGAGCTGGAACCGCCGGTGACGCTGGCTAGCCAGAAACGGATCTGGCGACTGGCGCAGCGTCTGGTGGATATGCCGAATGTGGTTGAAGCCATTCCCGGCATGAACAATATCACGGTGATTTTACGTAATCCTGAGTCGCTGGCGCTGGATGCCATAGAGCGTTTGCAACGCTGGTGGGAGGAGAGTGAGGCGCTGGAGCCGGAGTCTCGTTTTATTGAAATTCCGGTGGTTTACGGTGGCGCAGGCGGACCGGATTTGGCGGTGGTCGCGGCGCATTGTGGATTGAGCGAAAAACAGGTTGTTGAATTGCACTCCTCTGTGGAATACGTGGTCTGGTTTTTAGGTTTTCAACCGGGCTTCCCGTATCTCGGGAGTTTGCCGGAACAACTACACACGCCACGGCGCGCTGAACCGCGCTTGCTCGTTCCGGCAGGTTCTGTCGGGATCGGCGGGCCGCAGACCGGTGTTTATCCGCTGGCAACGCCGGGCGGCTGGCAGTTGATTGGTCATACCTCACTCAGCCTGTTTGATCCGGCGCGTGACGAACCCATCTTATTACGTCCGGGAGACAGCGTGCGCTTTGTACCGCAGAAGGAGGGAGTATGCTGAAGATTATTCGTGCGGGCATGTATACCACTGTGCAGGATGGCGGTCGTCACGGTTTTCGCCAGTCTGGTATCAGCCACTGCGGCGCACTGGATATGCCTGCGTTACGCATTGCTAACCTGCTGGTGGGTAATGACGCCAATGCCCCCGCGCTGGAGATAACGCTCGGTCAGTTAACGGTAGAGTTCGAAACTGATGGTTGGTTTGCCCTGACGGGGGCAGGTTGCGAAGCGCGGCTGGATGATAATGCCGTCTGGACTGGCTGGCGATTGCCGATGAAAGCAGGCCAGCGTTTAACGCTTAAACGCCCGCAGCACGGGATGCGCAGTTATCTGGCGGTCGCGGGTGGTATTGATGTTCCGCCGGTAATGGGGTCATGCAGTACCGATCTTAAAGTGGGGATTGGTGGGCTGGAAGGCCGTTTACTGAAGGATGGTGACCGACTCCCGATGGGCAAATCGAAGCGTGATTTTATGGAAGCGCAGGGCGTTAAACAGCTGCTGTGGGGCAACCGCATTCGCGCCTTGCCGGGGCCGGAATATCATGAGTTCGATCGCGCCTCGCAGGATGCATTCTGGCGTTCGCCGTGGCAGCTTAGTCCGCAAAGTAACCGTATGGGTTATCGCTTACAGGGGCAAATTTTAAAACGCACCACCGATCGCGAACTGTTATCTCATGGTTTGTTGCCGGGCGTGGTGCAGGTGCCGCATAACGGCCAGCCGATTGTATTGATGAACGACGCACAGACCACCGGTGGTTATCCGCGTATTGCCTGTATCATTGAGGCTGATATGTACCATCTGGCGCAAATTCCGCTCGGTCAGCCGATTCATTTTGTCCAGTGTTCACTGGAAGAGGCACTGAAAGCACGGCAAGATCAGCAACGTTATTTCGAACAATTAGCGTGGCGGCTGCACAATGAAAATTGACCTGAACGCCGATCTGGGCGAAGGCTGTGTCAGCGACGCAGAGCTATTAACGCTGGTTTCCTCTGCCAATATTGCCTGTGGATTTCATGCTGGCGATGCGCAAATCATGCACGCTTGCGTGCGTGAAGCAATAAAAAATGGTGTCGCGATTGGCGCTCATCCGAGTTTTCCCGACAGGGAAAATTTTGGTCGCAGCGCTATGCAGCTGCCGCCAGAAACCGTTTATGCCCAGACGCTGTATCAAATTGGCGCGCTGGCAGCGATTGCCCGTGCGCAAGGCGGCGTAATGCGTCATGTCAAACCGCACGGCATGTTATACAACCAGGCGGCGAAAGAGGCACAACTGGCAGACGCCATCGCCAGAGCGGTTTACGCTTGCGATCCGGCATTGATTCTCGTCGGGCTGGCGGGAAGCGAGCTGATTCGTGCAGGCAAGCAATATGGCCTGACAACGCGCGAGGAAGTGTTTGCCGATCGCGGTTATCAGGCTGACGGCTCGCTGGTGCCGCGAAGCCAGCCAGGCGCGTTGATTGAAAACGAAGAACAGGCGCTGGCGCAAACGTTGGAGATGGTGCAACACGGCAGAGTCAAAAGTATCAACGGCGAATGGGCAACGGTCACGGCGCAAACGGTCTGCCTGCATGGCGATGGAGAACACGCACTGGCGTTCGCCCGCCGACTACGCTCTACATTTGCCGAAAAGGGGATTGTTGTCGCAGCATAACCCCGCTTAATAAAGAATGAAAAAAGGATATCACCATGCCTGAAGGCCCGGAGATCCGCCGTGCAGCGGATAACCTGGAGGCGGCGATCAAAGGCAAACCTCTAACTGATGTCTGGTTTGCCTTCCCGCAGTTAAAACCTTATCAATCACAACTTATCGGTCAACACGTTACCCATGTGGAAACGCGAGGTAAGGCGTTGTTAACTCATTTTTCCAACGGGTTAACGCTCTACAGCCATAATCAGCTTTACGGCGTCTGGCGCGTGGTTGATACCGGCGAAGAGCCGCAGACCACGCGAGTATTGCGGGTAAAACTGCAAACGGCTGACAAAACCATTCTGCTTTATAGCGCCTCGGATATTGAGATGTTGACCCCGGAACAACTGACCACGCATCCGTTTTTACAACGCGTTGGCCCCGATGTGCTGGATCCGAAACTGACGCCGGAGGCGGCGAAAGAACGGTTATTGTCGCCGCGCTTTCGTAACCGTCAGTTTGCTGGATTACTACTCGATCAGGCGTTTCTGGCTGGGCTTGGCAATTATTTGCGGGTGGAGATCCTCTGGCAGGTGGGGTTAACCGGCAATCATAAAGCGAAAGATCTCAATGCGGCGCAACTGGATGCACTCGCACACGCGTTACTGGAGATTCCTCGACTTTCTTACGCTACGCGGGGGCAGGTGGATGAGAATAAACATCATGGGGCGCTGTTTCGCTTTAAGGTTTTTCATCGTGATGGCGAACCGTGCGAACGTTGTGGCAGCATCATTGAGAAAACCACGTTGTCCTCGCGCCCGTTTTACTGGTGTCCAGGCTGCCAGCACTAGGCCGACCGCTTCGGCGCATAGGTTGAAATAAACCGCGCAATGGCTGGCCCCGTCAGCAAAATACTGAACAGGCGTAGGGTTTGCATCGCCATAATAAGCGCCATATCGGCATTGCTCCCTGCGGCGATGACCGCCACGGTATCAAGCCCGCCGGGACTGGTGGCGAGGTAGGCAGTCATAAAATCAATATGCATAAACCGGGTCAGTCCCCACGCCATACCTGCACAAATAGCCAGCAGAGCAAAAATCGACAGCAAGATTTGCGGTAGCGGGCGCAATGCTCGCAGTAATATTTGTTTATCGAAACCAAGACCAATCCGCCAGCCAATTGCCATATAGGCTATCGCCAGAAGCCATTCCGGTAGTTCGATGGTTATGTACTCACCAGACTGGAGCAGCGCGCCTGCCAGCATCGGGATGAGCATCGTGCCGGAAGGAAGACGTAGCAAGCATCCCGCCGTACCGGCAGCGACCGCGAGCAAAATTGTAAGCAGGAGATTAATGCTCACTGGCGGGAACCAGACGATCTGCTGGTTAACCGCTTCAGCGTTATCGCCCAGCATCATGCGGGTGACCAGAACAGCGGCCCCCGCGACGAACAGCACTCGCAGATATTGCATAAATGCCACCAGGCGAATATCTGCGCCGTAATCTTGCGCCATAGCGACCATTGCCGCCGCGCCGCCAGGAGAAGAACCCCAGGCACCGGTATTTCCAGGCAGTGAGCTATAGCGCACCAATAACCAACCCACGATGGCGCTGGAAAGTAACGTCACCAGTAAAATAGCTAACACAATCGGCCAGTTCACCGCTAGCGTGGTGAGAATCGAACCGGTTAGGTTTTGTGCAATCATGCAGCCAAGAATGGCTTGGGCGGCGAGAAAAGCGGATCGGGGAAGTTGCAGAGTAATTCCGCGCATACTAAAGATGATTCCGGCGATCATTGGCCCAAGTAATAGTGCCGCCGGAAGATGTACCGCGAGGAAGCCAATAGAAAGGAGAAGTGAAAGCACACATAACATTCCCCACTGCAAAACTGGCATCCTTCGCTTCCTCATTATTTTCTCTTTGGTGTATCGATACAGCATAAAGAAAGCCGGGCCAGGAAAAAATAACAGCAATCAAGGAAAAGGGGAAAATCAGCAATTTTCTGAAAGAGATGCCCTTTCGGTTGCAAAGGGCATCATGGGAAATTAGTTATAGTTAATCTTAAAAAGCACCACGGTATCGAAGGAGCCAGCCTCAATGGGAGTGCCGGGAATAGACGAAAGTTCAGCCGTATAGGTTTTTTCGTAGATCAGCATGTCACTGGTGAAGTCGGCATATTCGCTGTATTTGTTGAAGGTATAGGGCGAAGCGTTTTCATCCAGTAAACGTAGTTTCAGACCATTACCAATCAGCAATGCTTTATCTTCTTCAACCAACGTTTCTTCGGTATAAAACGAGGAGCTGACTTTGAATCCGTCGGTACATTGATCGTTTTGTGATTTTGTCGTTTTAATACCGAATGTTTTTGTCATGTTGTGTCGCCGGATATCCAGTACATTAAATTTACCAAAATCAATGACCTGGTTGGCTGGGGTAATAGAAAAATTGACGCTGCAATCCAATACCCGAATGTTTTCCAGACCGGTAATATGATATTTCAGGTTTTGGGCGGTTGGGTCCTCATTAATGCTTCCTTCGCCATCAAATTGCACCACAATGTAATCGCTGAGCGTACTTTGATAATCATGCGGCGGTATCTCTCGTATCTTGACGTATAACCGCATGCGAGCGAGAAACGTACGCGACATATGAATATTATTGGGATCACCAGAGCAAATTTTGTTCTGCCATCCCATCGCGATGATCTGCTCAGGGGTATAAATATTAATGTTTTTGCTGTCGATGCACTGGTTAGTGTCGATGCGGCTTTTTCCCTGGTTAGCATCATAATCAACACCATTGTAAGTTACGCCGAGTTGATAATAGCGATCCTGAATTCCCGGGTACGGGTTTACCCAGGCGTAGACATGCTCGCTCTCAAAGTTGCCGTTAGTATTGTTGTCACAATAGACGGGAATTTTAATATCGTCAGACTCCCAGATCTTATCGCCGGGTTTGGCATTCCCTGGCACAGCAAATGGTTGAATAGATTCCGATTTTTCTACCGAACCACCGGATGAACCAAAGTAACAGTTCAGGGCAAGCGCAGATTTTAACGGTAGAAATAACAGACAGATGATGAGCAACAATCCCTTGCCAGCACTCATTTCTTCGCCTCCACAGCCTGTAAACGGCATTGCCCGTTACAGTTGAGCGTTGTCATGCGTAATGCGCCATAATCATCCATATAACCGAGATAAAACTGGCTGCCACTATAATTTCCAGTGGTTGTACTTACTGTACTAAAAGGCGCAATCATCACAGTTTTGAAGCCCGGGAGAACGCTTTGCTCATTTCGCCCAAGATACGCGATGGTCAGATAATAGCCAGTAGGGTTTTTTAAGCTAAGCTGATTGCCCTGCTGGCTGACCTGTAACTGCAGTTCGACCTTTTCTCCTGCTTTCTTGCGTAATGCAGACGGTCGCCAGAACACCTTGATACGGCTCTGGATGGCGACTTGCAGAACGGCATGGTCGCTGTTTTTTTCCGGGGCGGGAGGAATTTCACGCATATTGTAGAAAAATAGCGTTTCGCGATCGCCCGGTAATTTCGCGGTCGAGGCTTGCTTGACTATCCGCACCTGCGTTGTTGCTTTCGGTTCCAGACGTTGTATCGGTGGCAGGGCGACCAGAAGATCGTCGCTTTTCTCCCCTTTTTCATTTTCGAGCCAGGAATAAGCGAGGTAGGGGAGTTTATCGCTACGATTATCTACTCGCAGACTGGTAGCTTTATCATTAGCGTTAAACACAATGCGAGTGCGGTCGGGTTGTAGTGCAGCGTGGCTACACAGACTGGTAACCAACAACAAAAGGGGAAGTCCTTTCATAAATGTCATTTTCATTTCCTTAATTAATGACAAGGTAAAATCAGGCGATTTGCGGTGTCTTCCATATGTTCAGGAAGATGGATCGAGCAACGCTGACTATCACCCCAGACCACGGTAAACTTTTGATTTTCAGCGACTCCGCTTAACCAGGCGTGTCCTTCCTCGCCAACCATCCCCACGCTAATGCTGCTGCCATCCTGACGGATATCCGCACCGAGGGGAGGGAACTGACCGCTGGCGTTGCGAATGATGACGTTAATGTCTTTACCGGAACGGGATGCCAGTGATTTGTAACCTATTGCGCCTTCAATCCACGTTTCTTTGATGACGTTTTCTGTCACCGTCACGCCGTCGGGTAAGTCGTTCATGTTCACGGCCACGGTGGAAGGTTGATAACTGGAAACCAGCGGTACCACTGCAATGCCAAAATGGTTGGTGTAGTCGAGATTGCCCTGAACCGGAATATCTGCCACGCCATCGGTGCTGACCATCAGGCGTGGTTCATTGGTGGAGCTGCGGCGATGGAAGGCTGCACCATATTGCGTCGCCGTGAAAGAACCACTCCAGCTGCTGCTAACAGAACTGTAGTCATTGGCAGCATAAGTACCAGAAAGATCCCACTCACCCGCTGAACTCAGGTGCTGATAGTTACCGCTCACCTGGGCTCCATTGTCCGGACGGTCGGATTGTAGTCCAGCAGACATCCCCCAGCTATTTCGTTCATCCAGCGTATCGTTCCACGACATGCGGTGTGTGGTGCTGTGGCTACTGTTTTGCATGTCATAACCGACCCGACCACCGTTACCGAAGGGAAGCGAAATCGACAGGTAAATCTGGTTGTCGCGATCTTTATCTTCGTAATGGGTTGTATTGAATGACGTCGAAATAGAGATATCTCTCCAGTTACCAATATCAACATTAAAACCCGCCGTGATGTTGGCGGTCGTGGAGGCGTCTGCATTCCACCAGGTTTGATGCAGCAGGTTGGCGTACAGATTGAGGTTCAGTGGGGTAATCGGTTGCCCCACGGATAAGCTGATCGTCTGTTTTTCGTCCTGCGCATCGTTGTCGTTGTATTTGTGATCCAGATAGTTGGCGTAGCTGTGAAAATGACGATCTGAGAAGCGATAAGCGGCGAGCGAAATCGTGCTGTTAGTGGCATCCACTTGTTTGCTGTAATTAAAGCGGTAACTTAAGCCCCGCTCGTCCTGCTGAGTATCAAACTGACTACTGGCCCAGGTGACATCAAACGATAGCGCGCCAAGCCAGAGCATATTTTGCCCGATACCCATTGCGGCAGAATGGTAGTCGTCACCCGAAATCAGCAGGCCGCCGTACAGCGAGGTATTTGACAGCATCCCCCAGGAAACTTCATTGCTAAAAAAGGTTTCATTTTCAGTTTGATGAGACATAGATGTTCGCGGCTGACCGGCAGCAAGTTTATAGCGAACCTGCCCCTGGCGCGTAAGGAAAGGCGTCGATGCTGCCGAAACCTGGAAATTGTTCACCCGACCATCTTCTTCCGTCACTTTGACATCCAACGTACCCTGGACGGACTGATTAAGGTCATCAATGATAAACGGACCTGGCGGGACTTTTTTCTGGTAGATGACGCGGCCTGATTGACTGATCGTCACCGTGGCATTGGTTTGTGCAATACCGCTAATTTGTGGAGCGTAGCCGCGCAGTTCCCACGGTAACATCCGGTCGTCACTCGCCAGTGCCGCGCCGGTATAAGAAAAACCGTCGAAAATATTGGAACTAAAATCCGTTTCGCCGAGGGTTAATTTTGAACCTAATTGCGGTAGCGGGCGAAAAAGATAGGTACGTGATATTTCGCCTGACTGTTCATGGTTATCATTGCCATCATTTTGATTCAACTGATAGTCACTGCGTAAGCGCCATGCCCCCGCGTTAATTCCGGCTGTTCCGTAGGCGTTAAGATTAGTGCTGCTGCTGCCATCCTGTGGGCGGTTGTCAACGCCAAGATTATTGGCCGTTTTTCGCCATTTTTAATGTCCGCTATTGGTCATTAATGTTGTCCGCTTGCCGCCATTTCATCATCACTGATTGGCGTGGCGTTTTTTGCCAGCACTCCCGCTTTGCGTTTTTCCTTTAACCGGTAGCTTTCTCCTTTGATGTTCAGTGTGGTTGAGTGGTGTAGCAGTCGATCCAGGATTGCCGTTGCCAGCACGTTATCGCCGAACATCTCTCCCCAGTCGGCGAACCCTTTATTTGACGTCAGCACGATGCTCGCTTTTTCATATCGACGGTTCAGCAACCGGAAGAACAGACTGGCTTCCTCGCGGGTCATCGGCAGATAGCCTATCTCATCCAGTATCAGTACCCGGGCATAACCAAGCTGCTGTAGCTGTTTTTCCAGCCGGTTTTCCTGTTTTGCCTTCATGAGTGTGGCGATCAGCTTATCCAGTGGCATGAACAGCACCCGATGACCAGCGTCCGCCGCTTTTACCCCGAGAGCGACTGCCAGGTGCGTTTTACCCACACCAGGCGGACCCAGCAGGATCACGTTCTCGCTACGCTCCACGAACGCCAGCCCGGCCAGCTCACGGACGACCTTACGATCGATACCTGGCTGGAAGCCGAAGTCGAACTGCTCCAGCGTTTTGACCCACGGGAAGCGGGCCTGTTTCAGCCGGGACTCCATACTGCGCTGATGCCTCCCGTTCCATTCCTGCTGCAACGCCATGCACAGGAACTCGCGGTAGTTCAGTTCTTTTTTGGCCGCCTGCTCCAGCAGGCTTTCAACGTGGTAGCCCAGATGTTCCATTTTAAGACGACCCAGCAGTGTCTCCAGTTCATGCATCACAACAGCTCCTCATAGGCACTCAACGGCCTGTGTTCCACCTGACTGACCTGCTGCCAGAGTGGGGCGTGATGCTCCGGCACGGTCTGCCAGCCGTATACAGCCGAACAGAGACGGTGCGATGCTACCTGTTGCTCATTACTGTAGATCCGCAGTTCATCATCCAGCGAGATCCGTATTGATACCGGCTGGCCACACAGGCTTTCCGGCACGCTGTAACGGTTCCCGCCAACCTCGATATAGCCATCCCAGGAGACATGACGGATATCGAAGTAGCTGGTATCGAAGTCCGTACCTGGCAGCGCCTGCAGATGCACCTGTTCCTGCGTGAAGCGCTGTTCCGGTGTCTGCCTGAACTGGCGAAGTTCCCGCCTGTCGGCAACGTCAGCCATCCACTGCTCCAGTAGCTGATTAACATGGGCGAAGCTGTCGAACCGGCGGTACCGGACGAAGAAGTTTTCCTTGAGGTATTTCACCATCCGTTCCACCTTACCTTTGGTTCTGGCCCTTCGTGGACGGCAGGCCCGTGGCAGGAAGCCATAGTGATCGGCCAGCAGCAGGAACCCGGAGTTGAACACCACCTTCCCGTTGTTATTTTTCAGCACTGCGGCTTTCTGGTTATCGACCAGCACGGTTTTCACGCTGCCGCCGAAGTAGCGAAAGGCGCGGACCAGTGACTCATAGGTATGTTCAGCATCCTGCTTTGGTGCCGCGAAGACATGGAAGCGACGTGAGAACCCCAGCGTATTAACCGCGAAGTTAACCCTGCATCGTTGCCCGGCAACCTCAGCCTCAACTTCTCCCCAGTCATGCTGTAGCTGGTAACCGGGCTGAGTTTCGAAGCGAACCGTTTTCTTCGATGGCCGCATCTTACGTTTGGGCTGGATGTAGTAACGCAACATGGAACGGCCACCGGTATAACCCATCGCTTTGATTTCCGCCAGGATGACCTCGCCGTTCCAGACATTCTCAGCCAGACGCATGTCGATATAGTCCATGAACGGCTTGAGTTTGGCCATTTTGTGGCGTGTTTTTCTGGCCGGAGGTTCCGGGTATTTCAGGTACCGTCTGACAGTCCGCTCAGAGCAACCAACCTGAGTGGCAATATCAACAATATACGCACCTTGCTGGCGCATTTGCTTTATCATGTAAAAGTCCTCTCTGCTCAGCATGAGTGTTCCCTTTGTGGTGTAGGAACCTTAAGGAAACAACATGTTGGGTGGAGCGGACAATCCAAATGGTGAATTACTGTCTTATATCATTGGCGCTGACAGCGGTAGCTGCTGGCAAACAAGTTGTAATCCATCAGGACACCGGGGACACCTTCTTTCCATGTGGAGGGTGGAGTCCAGTTATCTGAGTGCCACGCCAGCCAGGCCTGTGGGATGGTGATATTCAGTTGCTGACTGGCCTGATCAAAATTGAAGAGCATTTCTGGTCGGGTGCTAAAATCGACGCACTGATTAATCAGGGGTAACGACTGACGGACTTCAGGTTTTAAGCCAAATTTATCGACCAATAAATCATTGATGCACGGAATGGTATTGTCACCCTTTTTTTGCCAGTTAATTTTTTGCCCATTACTGATTTGGTTATTATTTACTGCAATGCTGACAAAATATTCACCGGGAGCAATGACACCTTTTTCCTTTAATAATGAAATATCAATGCGCTCACGCATCGATTTGTCGAGGACATTCAGGTTGAATTCAACCGCCATGGCGGAAGGCATCGCCATGACCAGGCAGGATACAAAAGAGAGTCGATAAATATTCACGGTGTCCATACCAGATAAATATTTTAAGAAAGGCGGCAGTGATGCCGCCCAATAACGCTTATTTATAATCCAGTACGTAGGTTGCATTCGCTGTAACAGCCCCTGCCGTTACTGGTGTCGCTTGATCAATTTGTTCCATCCAGGCAAAGAAGTTCAGTGTTTGTTCACTGGACGTTGGTGCGAGGTCGATATCCGGAGAAGCAGTGCCTAAAATGATATTGCTTTGATCCTTATTCATTAAACGCACGCCGACACCGGTGGCTTCGCCAGTGCTGGTATTGTTGAGTATCGGATCTGCGCCAGTGGTTTTCGCTGAGCTATCGAAGGTGACCGCGACTTTAGAAATCTTGCCACCGGAACCGTTATTAGAGTTTTCCAGGTCGCAGTTGATTAAACGCAGGTCGACAGCAACCGCATCGCTGTGATGAGACTGATTAATGTGGCTGGTGGTCACCTGACCTAGCTCAATTTCTTTATCAATATCATCATGATGTATTTCACATGGTGCTTCTATAACCTCACCTTTAAAGTGAATTTCACCAGAACCTTCATCAGCTGCATAAACCGGTGCAGTGAATAACAGAGATACGGCCAATGCGGCCAATGTTTTTTGTCCTTTAAACATAACTGAGTCCTTTACAGAAATAGAAAAAGTATAGCGATATCAGAATATCTTATTTGATTGTCGAATGTTTTTAGTTTTACTTAAAAATATTATTAATTATATTAAATGCAAGGTTAACTAATTGATGTGATGAATTAATAATTTAATGAATGTTATCGGGGGGAATGAGAGAGATATACCTCATTTTCATGAGGTTATAAATGTAACTAAAAGCAGATACCTTAATTAAAATTTATTATTTTGCCGATAAAATGAACAATTCTATTATTTTTCAATATTAATGTCAGCCGGTTAATTAATTTTATTTTTACATTTTTTGTGTTCAGGTAGATAAAAATTAACCCGCCTTTTAAAGGCGGGTTAACAGAATTTACAGCTTAGGAATCAGCAGTTAACGTTTGATGTCGCTTTTAAAATCGCGTTTTTCATAGCCGGTATACAGCTGACGTGGACGGGCAATCTTCATGCCATCACTGTGCATTTCGCTCCAGTGGGCGATCCAGCCAACTGTACGTGCCATAGCGAATATGACGGTGAACATGGAAGACGGAATACCCATCGCTTTCAGGATGATACCAGAGTAGAAATCGACGTTAGGGTACAGTTTTTTCTCAATAAAGTACGGGTCGTTCAGCGCGATATTTTCCAGCTCCATAGCTACTTCCAGCAGGTCATCCTTCGTGCCCAGCTCTTTCAGGACTTCGTGGCAGGTTTCACGCATGACGGTGGCGCGCGGGTCGTAGTTTTTGTACACGCGGTGACCGAAGCCCATCAGGCGGAAAGAGTCATTCTTGTCTTTCGCACGACGAACAAATTCCGGAATGTGTTTAACGGAGCTGATTTCTTCCAGCATTTTCAGAGCCGCTTCGTTAGCACCACCGTGCGCTGGTCCCCACAACGAAGCAATACCTGCTGCGATACAGGCAAACGGGTTCGCCCCCGAAGAGCCAGCGGTACGCACGGTGGAGGTAGAGGCGTTCTGTTCATGGTCAGCGTGCAGGATCAGAATACGGTCCATAGCACGTTCCAGAATCGGATTAACTTCATACGGTTCGCACGGCGTGGAGAACATCATATTCAGGAAGTTACCGGCATAGGAGAGATCGTTGCGCGGGTAAACGAATGGCTGACCAATGGAATACTTGTAACACATCGCGGCCATGGTCGGCATTTTTGACAGCAGGCGGAACGCGGCAATTTCACGATGACGAGGATTGTTAACATCCAGCGAGTCGTGATAGAACGCCGCCAGCGCGCCGGTAATACCACACATAACTGCCATTGGATGCGAGTCGCGACGGAAAGCATGGAACAGACGGGTAATCTGCTCGTGGATCATGGTATGACGGGTCACCGTAGTTTTAAATTCGTCATACTGTTCCTGAGTTGGTTTTTCACCATTCAGCAGGATGTAACAAACTTCCAGGTAGTTAGAATCGGTCGCCAGCTGATCGATCGGGAAACCGCGGTGCAGCAAAATACCTTCATCACCATCAATAAAAGTAATTTTAGATTCGCAGGATGCGGTTGAAGTGAAGCCTGGGTCAAAGGTGAACACACCTTTTGAACCGAGAGTACGGATATCAATAACATCTTGACCCAGCGTGCCTTTCAGCACATCCAGTTCAACAGCTGTGTCCCCGTTGAGGGTGAGTTTTGCTTTTGTATCAGCCATTTAAGGTCTCCTTAGCGCCTTATTGCGTAAGACTGCCGGAACTTAAATTTGCCTTCGCACATCAACCTGGCTTTACCCGTTTGTTATTTGGCTCGCCGCTCTGTGAAAGAGGGGAAAACCTGGGTACAGAGCTCTGGGCGCTTGCAGGTAAAGGATCCATTGATGACGAATAAATGGCGAATCAAGTACTTAGCAATCCGAATTATTAAACTTGTCTACCACTAATAACTGTCCCGAATGAATTGGTCAATACTTCCACACTGTTACATAAGTTAATCTTAGGTGAAATACTGACTTCATAACTTTTACGCATTATATGCTTTTCCTAGTGATGTTTGTAACAACTTTGTTGAATGATTGTCAAATTAGATGATTAAAAATTAAATAAATGTTGTTATCGTGACCCAGATCACTGTTCGGGATAAAACCCGACAAACTATATGTAGGTTAATTGTAATGATTTTGTGAACGGCCTATACTGCCGCCAGGTCTCCGGAACACCCTGCAATCCCGAGCCACCCAGCGTTGTAACGTGTCGTTTTCGCATCTGGAAGCAGTGTTTTGCATGACGCGCAGTTATAGAAAGGACGCTGTCTGACCCGCAAGCAGACCGGAGGAAGGAAATCCCGACGTCTCCAGGTAACAGAAAGTTAACCTCTGTGCCCGTAGTCCCCAGGGAATAATAAGAACAGCATGTGGGCGTTATTCATGATAAGAAATGTGAAAAAACAAAGACCTGTTAATCTGGACCTACAGACCATCCGGTTCCCCGTCACGGCGATAGCGTCCATTCTCCATCGCGTTTCCGGTGTGATCACCTTTGTTGCAGTGGGCATCCTGCTGTGGCTTCTGGGTACCAGCCTCTCTTCCCCTGAAGGTTTCGAGCAAGCTTCCGCGATTATGGGCAGCTTCTTCGTCAAATTTATCATGTGGGGCATCCTTACCGCTCTGGCGTATCACGTCGTCGTAGGTATTCGCCACATGATGATGGATTTTGGCTATCTGGAAGAAACATTCGAAGCGGGTAAACGCTCCGCCAAAATCTCCTTTGTTATTACTGTCGTGCTTTCACTTCTCGCAGGAGTCCTCGTATGGTAAGCAACGCCTCCGCATTAGGACGCAATGGCGTACATGATTTTATCCTCGTTCGCGCTACCGCTATCGTCCTGACGCTCTACATCATTTATATGGTCGGTTTTTTCGCTACCAGTGGCGAGCTGACATATGAAGTCTGGATTGGTTTCTTCGCCTCTGCGTTCACCAAAGTGTTCACCCTGCTGGCGCTGTTTTCTATCTTGATCCATGCCTGGATCGGCATGTGGCAGGTGTTGACCGACTACGTTAAACCACTGGCTTTGCGCCTGATGCTGCAACTGGTGATTGTCGTTGCACTGGTGGTTTACGTGATTTATGGATTCGTTGTGGTGTGGGGTGTGTGATGAAATTGCCAGTCAGAGAATTTGATGCAGTTGTGATTGGTGCCGGTGGCGCAGGTATGCGCGCGGCGCTGCAAATTTCCCAGAGCGGCCAAACCTGTGCGCTGCTCTCCAAAGTCTTCCCGACCCGTTCCCATACCGTTTCTGCGCAAGGCGGCATTACCGTTGCGCTGGGTAATACCCATGAAGATAACTGGGAATGGCATATGTACGACACCGTAAAAGGGTCGGACTATATCGGTGACCAGGACGCGATTGAATATATGTGTAAAACCGGGCCGGAAGCGATTCTGGAACTGGAACACATGGGGCTACCGTTCTCGCGTCTTGATGATGGTCGTATCTATCAACGTCCGTTTGGCGGCCAGTCGAAAAACTTCGGTGGCGAGCAAGCGGCACGTACTGCGGCGGCAGCTGACCGTACCGGTCACGCACTGTTGCACACGCTTTATCAGCAGAACCTGAAAAACCACACCACCATTTTCTCCGAGTGGTATGCGCTGGATCTGGTGAAGAACCAGGATGGCGCGGTAGTTGGTTGTACCGCACTGTGCATCGAAACCGGTGAAGTGGTTTACTTCAAAGCCCGTGCGACTGTGCTGGCAACCGGCGGGGCAGGGCGTATTTATCAGTCCACCACCAACGCGCACATTAACACCGGCGATGGCGTCGGCATGGCTATCCGTGCAGGTGTACCTGTGCAGGATATGGAAATGTGGCAGTTCCACCCGACCGGTATAGCAGGTGCGGGCGTACTGGTCACCGAAGGTTGCCGTGGTGAAGGCGGTTATCTGCTGAACAAACATGGCGAACGCTTTATGGAGCGTTATGCGCCGAACGCCAAAGATCTGGCGGGCCGTGACGTGGTGGCGCGTTCCATCATGATCGAAATCCGTGAAGGTCGCGGCTGTGATGGTCCATGGGGGCCACATGCAAAACTGAAACTCGACCACCTGGGTAAAGAAGTTCTCGAATCCCGTCTGCCGGGTATCCTTGAACTCTCCCGTACCTTCGCACACGTCGATCCGGTGAAAGAGCCGATTCCGGTTATCCCAACCTGTCACTACATGATGGGCGGTATTCCGACCAAAGTGACCGGTCAGGCGCTGACGGTGAACGAGAAAGGCGAAGATGTGGTTGTTCCGGGGCTGTTCGCGGTAGGTGAAATCGCTTGTGTATCGGTACACGGCGCTAACCGTCTTGGCGGCAACTCGCTGCTGGACCTGGTGGTCTTTGGTCGCGCAGCGGGCCTGCATCTGCAAGAGTCTATTGCCGAGCAGGGCGCACTGCGCGATGCCAGCGAGTCTGATGTTGAAGCGTCTCTGGAGCGTCTGAATCGCTGGAACAACAACCGTAATGGTGAAGATCCAGTGGCGATTCGTAAAGCACTGCAAGAATGTATGCAGCATAACTTCTCGGTCTTCCGTGAAGGTGATGCGATGGCAAAAGGGCTTGAGCAGTTGAAAGTGATCCGCGAGCGTTTGAAAAATGCCCGTCTGGATGACACTTCCAGCGAGTTCAACACCCAGCGCGTTGAATGCCTGGAACTGGATAACCTGATGGAAACGGCGTATGCAACGGCTGTTTCTGCCAACTTCCGTACCGAAAGCCGTGGCGCGCATAGCCGCTTCGACTTCCCAGATCGTGATGATGAAAACTGGCTGTGCCACTCCCTGTATCTGCCAGAGTCGGAATCCATGACGCGCCGAAGCGTCAACATGGAACCGAAACTGCGCCCGGCATTCCCGCCGAAGATTCGTACTTACTAATGCGGAGACAGGAAAATGAGACTCGAGTTTTCAATTTATCGCTATAACCCGGATGTTGATGATGCTCCGCGTATGCAGGATTACACCCTGGAAGCGGAAGAAGGTCGCGACATGATGCTGCTGGATGCGCTTATCCAGTTGAAAGAGAAAGATCCCAGCCTGTCGTTCCGTCGTTCCTGCCGTGAAGGTGTGTGCGGTTCCGACGGTCTGAACATGAACGGTAAGAATGGTCTGGCCTGTATTACCCCGATTTCGGCACTCAACCAGCCGGGCAAGAAGATTGTGATTCGCCCGCTGCCAGGTTTACCGGTGATCCGCGATTTGGTGGTAGACATGGGACAATTCTATGCGCAATATGAGAAAATTAAGCCTTACCTGTTGAATAATGGACAAAATCCGCCAGCTCGCGAGCATTTACAGATGCCAGAGCAGCGCGAAAAACTCGACGGGCTGTATGAATGTATTCTCTGCGCATGTTGTTCAACCTCTTGTCCGTCTTTCTGGTGGAATCCCGATAAGTTTATCGGCCCGGCAGGCTTGTTAGCGGCATATCGTTTCCTGATCGATAGCCGTGATACCGAGACTGACAGCCGCCTCGACGGTTTGAGCGATGCATTCAGTGTATTCCGCTGTCACAGCATCATGAACTGCGTCAGTGTATGTCCGAAGGGGCTGAACCCGACGCGCGCCATCGGCCATATCAAGTCGATGTTGTTGCAGCGTAATGCGTAAACCCAGGCCTGATAAGACGCACAAGCGTCGCATCAGGCAACCAGTGCCGGATGCGGCGTGAATGCGTTATCCGGCCTACAAAAGAAATGCAGGAAATCTTTAAAAACTGCCCCTGACACTAAGACAGTTTTTAAAGGTTCCTTCGCGAGCCACTACGTAGACAAGAGCTCGCAAGTGAACCCCGGCACGCACATCACTGTGCGTGGTAGTATCCACGGCGAAGTAAGCATAAAAAAGATGCTTAAGGGATCACGATGCAGAACAGCGCTTTGAAAGCCTGGTTGGACTCTTCTTACCTCTCTGGCGCAAACCAGAGCTGGATAGAACAGCTCTATGAAGACTTCTTAACCGATCCTGACTCGGTTGACGCTAACTGGCGTTCGACGTTCCAGCAGTTACCTGGTACGGGAGTCAAACCGGATCAATTCCACTCTCAAACGCGTGAATATTTCCGCCGCCTGGCGAAAGACGCTTCACGTTACTCTTCAACGATCTCCGACCCTGACACCAATGTGAAGCAGGTTAAAGTCCTGCAGCTCATTAACGCATACCGCTTCCGCGGTCACCAGCATGCGAATCTCGATCCGCTGGGACTGTGGCAGCAAGATAAAGTGGCCGATCTGGATCCGTCTTTCCACGATCTGACCGAAGCAGACTTCCAGGAGACCTTCAACGTCGGTTCATTTGCCAGCGGCAAAGAAACCATGAAACTCGGCGAGCTGCTGGAAGCCCTCAAGCAAACCTACTGCGGCCCGATTGGTGCCGAGTACATGCACATTACCAGCACCGAAGAAAAACGCTGGATCCAACAGCGTATCGAGTCTGGTCGCGCGACTTTCAATAGCGAAGAGAAAAAACGCTTCTTAAGCGAACTGACCGCCGCTGAAGGCCTTGAACGTTACCTCGGCGCAAAATTCCCTGGCGCAAAACGCTTCTCGCTGGAAGGCGGTGACGCGTTAATCCCGATGCTTAAAGAGATTATCCGCCATGCTGGCAATAGCGGCACCCGTGAAGTGGTTCTCGGGATGGCGCACCGTGGTCGTCTGAACGTGCTGGTTAACGTGCTGGGTAAAAAACCGCAAGACTTGTTCGACGAGTTTGCCGGTAAACATAAAGAACACCTCGGCACGGGCGACGTGAAATACCACATGGGCTTCTCGTCTGACTTCCAGACCGACGGCGGCCTGGTTCACCTGGCGCTGGCGTTTAACCCGTCTCACCTTGAGATTGTAAGCCCGGTAGTTATCGGTTCTGTTCGCGCCCGTCTGGACAGACTCGATGAGCCGAGCAGCAACAAAGTGCTGCCAATCACCATCCACGGTGACGCCGCAGTGACCGGGCAGGGCGTGGTTCAGGAAACCCTGAACATGTCGAAAGCGCGTGGTTATGAAGTTGGCGGTACGGTACGTATCGTTATCAACAACCAGGTCGGTTTCACTACCTCTAACCCGCTGGATGCCCGTTCTACGCCGTACTGTACTGATATCGGCAAGATGGTACAGGCACCGATTTTCCACGTTAATGCGGATGATCCGGAAGCCGTTGCCTTTGTGACCCGTCTGGCGCTCGATTTCCGTAACACCTTTAAACGTGATGTCTTCATCGACCTGGTGTGCTACCGCCGTCACGGCCACAACGAAGCCGACGAGCCGAGTGCAACTCAGCCGCTGATGTATCAGAAAATCAAAAAACATCCGACGCCGCGCAAAATCTACGCTGACAAGCTGGAGCAGGAAAAAGTCGCGACGCTGGAAGATGCCACCGAGATGGTTAACCTGTACCGTGATGCGCTGGATGCTGGCGATTGCGTGGTAGCAGAGTGGCGTCCGATGAACATGCACTCTTTCACCTGGTCGCCGTACCTCAACCACGAATGGGACGAAGAGTACCCGAACAAAGTTGAGATGAAGCGCCTGCAGGAACTGGCTAAACGTATCAGTACGGTGCCGGAAGCGGTTGAAATGCAGTCTCGCGTTGCCAAGATTTATGGCGATCGCCAGGCAATGGCTGCCGGTGAGAAACTGTTCGACTGGGGCGGCGCGGAAAACCTCGCTTACGCCACGCTGGTTGATGAAGGCATTCCGGTCCGCCTGTCGGGTGAAGACTCCGGTCGCGGTACCTTCTTCCATCGTCATGCGGTGATCCACAATCAGTCCAACGGTTCCACTTACACGCCGCTGCAACATATCCATAATGGTCAGGGCGCGTTCCGCGTCTGGGACTCCGTACTGTCTGAAGAAGCAGTGCTGGCGTTTGAATACGGTTATGCCACCGCAGAGCCGCGCACGCTGACCATCTGGGAAGCGCAGTTTGGTGACTTCGCTAACGGTGCGCAGGTGGTTATCGACCAGTTCATCTCCTCTGGCGAACAGAAATGGGGCCGGATGTGTGGTCTGGTAATGCTGCTGCCGCACGGGTATGAAGGGCAAGGGCCGGAGCACTCCTCCGCGCGTCTGGAACGTTATCTGCAACTTTGTGCTGAACAAAACATGCAGGTGTGCGTACCGTCTACCCCGGCACAGGTTTACCATATGCTGCGTCGTCAGGCGCTGCGCGGGATGCGTCGTCCGCTGGTGGTGATGTCGCCGAAATCCCTGCTGCGTCATCCGCTGGCGGTTTCCAGCCTCGAAGAACTGGCGAACGGCACCTTCCTGCCTGCCATTGGTGAAATCGACGAGCTTGATCCGAAGGGCGTGAAGCGCGTAGTGATGTGTTCTGGTAAGGTTTATTACGACCTGCTGGAACAACGTCGTAAGAACAATCAACACGATGTCGCCATCGTGCGTATCGAGCAACTCTACCCGTTCCCGCATAAAGCGATGCAGGAAGTGTTGCAGCAGTTTGCTCACGTCAAGGATTTTGTCTGGTGCCAGGAAGAGCCGCTCAACCAGGGCGCATGGTACTGTAGCCAGCATCATTTCCGTGAAGTGATTCCGTTTGGGGCTTCTCTGCGTTATGCAGGCCGCCCGGCCTCCGCCTCTCCGGCGGTAGGGTATATGTCCGTTCACCAGAAACAGCAACAAGATCTGGTTAATGACGCGCTGAACGTCGAATAAATAAAGGATACACAATGAGTAGCGTAGATATTCTGGTCCCTGACCTGCCTGAATCCGTAGCCGATGCCACCGTCGCAACCTGGCATAAAAAACCCGGCGACGCAGTCGTACGTGATGAAGTGCTGGTAGAAATCGAAACTGACAAAGTGGTACTGGAAGTACCGGCATCAGCAGACGGCATTCTGGATGCGGTTCTGGAAGATGAAGGTACAACCGTAACGTCTCGTCAGATCCTTGGTCGCCTGCGTGAAGGCAACAGCGCCGGTAAAGAAACCAGCGCCAAATCTGAAGAGAAAGCGTCAACTCCGGCACAACGCCAACAGGCGTCTCTGGAAGAGCAAAACAACGATGCCTTAAGCCCGGCGATCCGTCGCCTTTTGGCTGAACACAATCTTGATGCCAGCGCCATTAAAGGCACCGGTGTAGGTGGTCGTCTGACCCGTGAAGATGTGGAAAAACATCTGGCGAAAGCCCCGGCGAAAGAGTCTGCACCAGCAGCAGCTACTACGGCGGCGCAACCGGCTCTGGCTGCACGTAGCGAAAAACGTGTTCCGATGACTCGCCTGCGTAAGCGTGTGGCAGAGCGTCTGCTGGAAGCGAAAAACTCTACTGCCATGCTGACCACGTTCAACGAAGTCAACATGAAGCCGATTATGGATCTGCGTAAGCAGTATGGTGAAGCGTTTGAAAAACGTCACGGCATCCGTCTGGGCTTTATGTCCTTCTACGTTAAAGCAGTGGTTGAAGCCCTGAAACGTTATCCGGAAGTGAATGCTTCTATCGACGGCGATGATGTGGTTTACCACAACTATTTCGACGTCAGCATGGCGGTATCTACGCCGCGCGGCCTGGTGACGCCGGTTCTGCGTGATGTCGATACCCTCGGCATGGCAGACATCGAGAAGAAAATTAAAGAGCTGGCAGTTAAAGGCCGTGACGGCAAGCTGACGGTTGAAGATCTGACCGGTGGTAACTTTACCATCACCAACGGTGGTGTGTTCGGTTCCCTGATGTCTACGCCTATCATCAACCCGCCGCAGAGCGCAATTCTGGGTATGCACGCTATCAAAGATCGTCCGATGGCAGTGAATGGTCAGGTTGAGATCCTGCCGATGATGTACCTGGCGCTGTCCTACGATCACCGTCTGATCGATGGTCGCGAGTCCGTGGGCTTCCTGGTAACGATCAAAGAGTTGCTGGAAGATCCGACGCGTCTGCTGCTGGACGTGTAGTAGTTTAAGTTTCACCTGCACTGTAGACCGGATGAGGCATTATCGCTTTCTCCGGCAATTGAAGCCTGATGCGACGCTTAACGCGTCTTATCAGGCCTACGGGAAGCACCGATGTAGGTCGGATAAGGCGCTCGCGCCGCATCCGACACGCGATGCCTGATGCGACGCTTGCGCGTCTTATCAGGCCTACGGGTGACCGACAATACCCGGAAGCGATACGAAATATTCGGTCTACGGTTTAAAAGATAACGATTACTGAAGGATGGACAGAACACATGAACTTACATGAATATCAGGCAAAACAACTGTTTGCCCGCTATGGCTTACCAGCACCGGTGGGTTATGCCTGTACTACTCCGCGCGAAGCAGAAGAAGCCGCTTCAAAAATCGGTGCCGGTCCGTGGGTAGTGAAATGTCAGGTTCACGCTGGTGGCCGCGGTAAAGCGGGCGGTGTGAAAGTTGTAAACAGCAAAGAAGACATCCGTGCTTTTGCAGAAAACTGGCTGGGCAAGCGTCTGGTAACGTATCAAACAGATGCCAATGGTCAACCGGTTAACCAGATTCTGGTTGAAGCAGCGACCGATATCGCTAAAGAGCTGTATCTTGGTGCCGTTGTAGACCGTAGTTCCCGTCGCGTGGTCTTTATGGCCTCCACCGAAGGCGGCGTGGAAATCGAAAAAGTGGCGGAAGAAACTCCGCACCTGATCCACAAAGTTGCGCTTGATCCGCTGACTGGCCCGATGCCGTATCAGGGACGCGAGCTGGCGTTCAAACTGGGTCTGGAAGGTAAACTGGTTCAGCAGTTCACCAAAATCTTCATGGGCCTGGCGACCATTTTCCTGGAGCGCGACCTGGCGTTGATCGAAATCAACCCGCTGGTCATCACCAAACAGGGCGATCTGATTTGCCTCGACGGCAAACTGGGCGCTGACGGCAACGCACTGTTCCGCCAGCCTGATCTGCGCGAAATGCGCGACCAGTCGCAGGAAGATCCACGTGAAGCACAGGCTGCACAGTGGGAACTGAACTACGTTGCGCTGGACGGTAACATCGGTTGTATGGTTAACGGCGCAGGTCTGGCGATGGGCACCATGGACATCGTTAAACTGCACGGCGGCGAACCGGCTAACTTCCTGGACGTTGGCGGTGGCGCAACCAAAGAACGTGTAACCGAAGCATTCAAAATCATCCTCTCTGACGACAAAGTGAAAGCCGTTCTGGTTAACATCTTCGGCGGTATCGTTCGTTGCGACCTGATCGCTGACGGTATCATCGGCGCGGTAGCGGAAGTGGGTGTTAACGTACCGGTCGTGGTACGTCTGGAAGGTAACAACGCCGAACTCGGCGCGAAGAAACTGGCTGACAGCGGCCTGAATATTATTGCAGCAAAAGGTCTGACGGATGCAGCTCAGCAGGTTGTTGCCGCAGTGGAGGGGAAATAATGTCCATTTTAATTGATAAAAACACCAAGGTTATCTGCCAGGGCTTTACTGGTAGCCAGGGGACTTTCCACTCTGAACAGGCCATTGCATACGGCACTAAAATGGTTGGCGGCGTAACCCCAGGTAAAGGCGGTACTACCCACCTTGGTCTGCCGGTGTTCAACACCGTGCGTGAAGCCGTTGCTGCCACTGGCGCTACCGCTTCTGTTATCTACGTACCGGCTCCGTTCTGCAAAGACTCCATTCTGGAAGCCATCGACGCAGGTATCAAACTGATTATCACCATCACTGAAGGCATCCCGACGCTGGATATGCTGACGGTGAAAGTGAAACTGGACGAAGCTGGCGTACGCATGATCGGCCCGAACTGCCCGGGCGTTATCACTCCGGGTGAATGTAAAATCGGCATCCAGCCTGGTCACATTCACAAACCGGGTAAAGTGGGTATCGTTTCCCGTTCCGGTACACTGACCTATGAAGCGGTTAAACAGACCACGGATTACGGTTTCGGTCAGTCGACCTGTGTCGGTATCGGCGGCGACCCGATCCCTGGTTCTAACTTTATCGACATCCTCGAAATGTTCGAAAAAGATCCGCAGACCGAAGCGATCGTGATGATCGGTGAGATCGGCGGTAGCGCTGAAGAAGAAGCGGCTGCGTACATCAAAGAGCACGTTACCAAGCCAGTTGTAGGTTACATCGCTGGTGTAACTGCGCCGAAAGGCAAACGTATGGGCCACGCGGGTGCCATCATTGCCGGTGGGAAAGGGACTGCGGATGAGAAATTCGCTGCTCTGGAAGCCGCAGGCGTGAAAACCGTTCGCAGCCTGGCTGACATCGGTGAAGCTCTGAAAACTGTTCTGAAATAAATACTTGTAATAAGAAATAGCCCTCGCCGCTTCCCTCTACAGGAATGGCGAAGGGCTGTCGGTTTCGACATGGTTGGCCATCATATGATGGCCTTTTTTATGCTTTAAACGTTAACCACGGTCGAAATCTGACCGCTGGCTGAATTAATCCGGCTTCTTGTTGAGCTTCGATAACCGGACCAATATCTTTATAAGCCGCTGGCGCTTCTTCAAGACGTCGTTCTTCGCGCAATGTGACGCATTGCCACGGCAGCGTTGACTCTTCAGTCGCGCGTGAGCGCATGGCCTGCCGACGCTGGCTGCGTCCTGCTCCGTGACTGCATGACCACAGCCACTCCGGGTTGCCGCAACCTACCGCAAGCCACGAATAATCGCCCATTGAACCAGGGATTAACGCCAGATTGCCCACTCGTGCCGGTGTTGCGCCTTTGCGATGAATATTCATTTCATGCTCGCGAAGGATGATGTTATGTGGCACATCCACCACCAGATGCGAATTGTCCTGATGAAAGAGATTGGCAAGACATACGCGCACCATTTCGGCAATTGTCACGCGATTTAACCACGCGTAACGCGCCGCCATTCCTATCGCTTGTAGATATTCCTCCGCCAGTCCGCCTGCCAGACCATATAACCCGCTTTGTGGATGTTTATGTCCGGTGGGCCATTCAGCACGGGCGCGATCCATCCAGCGTCTTCCGACGTAAAAGCCAACATCTCGCGATCCACTGTGGATCATCACCACAATATCGCCTGTTTTCAGCCCTTGTTGCCAGGCTACATGGCGATCAACCACGCTATCAACGACCTGAAGTTCAATAAAATGATTACCTGAACCCGGCGTACCCAGACAAGGATCGCGGAGTAATGCGCGGTCCGTTGCCAGCAGGGCGGGTGGGGCATAACGCGAATGACTGTTATGCTCGTTAAGCCCAATGCAGCGGTCAATCTCTTGTACCATTCGGGGGATATTCGTGCGTGTCCAGAGACCTGCTGATGGCAAGGTCGACACGCAATCTGCCGGTCCGCCATCAAAAAGCGCGGTGAACGCCTGTGCGGATAACGGAACATCGCGCTCATTTTGCAGTAGCACTTGCGTTAACCGCTGAGCGATGACGTCTTTATGCGCTTCGGCTTGCTCAAGTGTTAATCCGGTCGTCAGCAGCCGCATGCCACAAGAAATATCGGTGCCGATGGCGGCGGGAATGACTAAATCCGGCGTTGAGGCCACCACCGCGCCAACGGGGACGCCATTGCCGGGATGAAAATCTGGCGTCGCGCACGTCTGGCGTACGTAACCTGGATGGCCTGGTATCTTCACTTCTGCAAAATCAAGCAGTTGTGTCACTGCTTTTTCTTCCAGCGGCAGTTCGTCCGGCAGCAGTACGCGGGCACTGGCTCCTGATGGACGACATAATGAAACAATATTGTTGGCACGGGAAAGTTGGATCCCTTTGCGCAGAAAGGCTTTATCAAGCCTTAAAAGATGATGCATAACGCTGTCCTGAAATATAGACGTTAAACAACCCCCTGTATTGCGAGGGTAATTTTGTCTTTCCGGTCAGCAGCCAGCAAAAGGGAAAGAAAACGCGCGTAGTGTATGTGGCGATAGCAAGTTTTACAAGTGGTAAATCTGGCTTATTGTTAAAGAGGAATTATCTTTTGTGAAGTCTTTTAAGGCTATGACTCATTCAATTTAACCGGACATAGATAATATATAACATAGGGTATATAAATTTATCATTGTATACTTGTCATAATTCAAGTTGCATGTGCTGCATCGATGTTCGCTCACCCAGGTCACTTACTTATGTAAGCTTCTGGAAATTCATTATTTGTTCCCTTCCTGCAACTTGACTTATTTAGAGTATATTCATGTATATGAATAATATTCTTGCAATAATAGCTTTAAAGTATTGCATGCGGATAACTGAGGTGAAATTCCTGTTTTAGGATTATTGTCACTTTATTTTCCTGGTTAGACATATAGCTGACTGGTTTGTTTATTTGAATTATGATATTCATTAGTGCTACTGTTTTTTATAAAATAATTTTTGAGTTGTTATTTTTTCACGGACGGCATTATGCGAGGAAAAATACCTAAAACGGAGCTGCTGGTGACTTTTGAGGTCGTCGCACGACATGAAAGTTATACCAGAGCGGCTGAGGAGTTAGCGTTAACCCAAAGTGCTGTATTCAGACAAGTAAGTGCGCTGGAGGAATTTTTACATACTCCGTTATTTTCACACTCTAAAAAACGCATTTTTCTTAATGATGCAGGGAAGTATTACCTGGGGATAGTAAAAGAAACATTAAATAAGCTGGAACGCGATACCAATACGATTATGACCTGGCAGCCTACGGTTCAGGTTATTGAACTTGCCGTTAATCCTACGTTTAGTACCCACTGGTTAATCCCAAATTTACATGAATTCACAAAGTTACATCCCGATATTATTGTTAATATTCATTCTTTAGCTAATAACGGCGATTTTCTTAATCGGGAGTACGATGCTGTCATTATGCGCGAAAATTTTTGCGCGCCCTGGGCGGAAGTAGAATATCTCTTTGAAGAGGAGATTTTGCCGGTATGCAGCGGCAGTTTGCTTGCAATGTCCGATCAAAAACTGTCAGTGGCAGAACTGCTTACTGAGTTACCACTTCTGCATCAAAGCACCCGTATTACTGGCTGGGAAGAGTGGTTTGCTTTATCTGGCGTTAGCAGTCCGCTGGTCAATAACGGACCACGTTTCGATTTGCTTTCAATGCTGATTGCCGCCGTGCGCTCTAATCTCGGCGTGGCGCTGTTACCACGGTTCGCTATTCAACATGATTTGGATAGTGGCGATATGGTGATCCCCTGTGATGTGCCTATTCGTACCGGTAATCGTTTTATTATGACGTGGCAGGAAGAGAAGTCTGACTCTCCGCACTTGCAGCAATTTCGTGAATGGTTGCTGGCGAAATCGGTCGTACCGCAGGAGATGTAAAACCTGCGCCTGGCGGGATGCCAGGCGCAGTTATTACCAGTCGATCCCCGGCTGGGCCTGAATGCCGTTATCAAAAGCATGTTTGACGGGGCGGATTTCTACCGTATCCGCCATTTTTAATATCTGACTGTGGCAACCGCGTCCGGTGACAATGACACTTTGTTGTGCCGGACGGTTTTGCAGAGAAGTGATCACTTCTTCTGTATCCAGATAATGGTAAGCCAGCATATAGGTGAGCTCATCAAGCACCACTAAGTCGTAACGCTTGTCAGCCAGCATCCGTTTGCTTTCCGACCAGACCTCTTTCGCCGCATCGATATCCGCTTGCCGGTTCTGAGTCTCCCAGGTAAAACCGGTTCCCATAATATGAAACTCAACCCCCAGCGGCTGGAGAAGGTTGTATTCGCCGTTGTCCCATTGCCCCTTGATGTACTGTGCAACCCCCACCGTTTTGCCATGACCCACCGCGCGCGTCACAGTACCAAACGCGGCAGTGGATTTCCCTTTGCCGTTGCCGGTGAAAACAATCAAGATCCCTTTTTTCTCTATCGCCGCCGCGACGCGCGTATCGACCTGTTCCTTCAATTTCTGCTGGCGCTGCACATGCCGTTCAGTTGAAATTCGCGCTTCCATTCATTTTCCTTAATGTCCCGCAGGGCAACTGGCGCAGCGGTGTTGCTGCTCAAACTGACTAAAGAAATTATTGCCTTTATCATCGACCAGGATGAATGCGGGCAGATTTTCCACTTCCATCATCCACACCGCCTCCATACCCAGCTCCGGGTATTCCAGGCAACGCAGACTTTTGACATATTCTTGCGCCAGTAACGCAGCTGCACCGCCAATACTTCCCAGATTGAAGCCGCCATGTTTGTGACAGGCATCGGTGACCTGCTGGCTGCGGTTACCTTTCGATAACATTACCAGACTGCCGCCAGCCGCCTGGAAGGTTTCGACATAACCGTCCATTCGACCGCCCGTGGTTGGACCCAGTGAACCGCAGGCCATGTTCTCCGGTGTTTTCGCCGGGCCAGCGTAATAGACAATATGATGCTTCAGGTAATCCGGCATCGATTCGCCGCTATCCAGCCGCGCTTTTATTTTTGCGTGGGCGATATCGCGCGCCACTACGATGGGACCACTTAACGACACGCGGGTACCTACCGGTAATCTGGCGAGATCCTGCATCACGTCACGCAACGGACGGTTTAGATCCAGGTGTACATGTTGCGCGTGATTTTCTTCCCGCAATGAGGCTGGAATATATTGCCCCGGATTGTGTTCGAGTTTTTCCAGCCAGATACCGTGCTTGTTAATTTTTGCTTTGATATTGCGATCGGCAGAACAGGAGAGCGCCATAGCTATCGGGCAAGAGCCACCGTGACGCGGCAGACGAATGACGCGAATATCATGAGCGAAATATTTACCCCCAAATTGCGCACCAATACCAAATTGCTGACTGGCTTCGAGCAACGCTTTTTCCAGCTCAATATCACGGAATGCTTGTCCCTGCTCGTTTCCGCTGGTGGGCAAATTGTCGTAATATTTCGTAGAGGCCAGCTTGGCAACTTTTAAGGTTTGATCGGCTGAAAGCCCTCCGATGACAAAGGCGATGTGGTAGGGCGGGCAGGCGGCCGTGCCCAACGATTTCATTTTGTCGATTAAAAACGCGGTCAGTTTTTCTGGTTGCAATAAGGATTTGGTTTCCTGATAAAGCGCGGCTTTATTGGCGGAGCCGCCCCCTTTATTAACACAGAGAAAATGGTACTCATTACCAGCGACAGCGCTGATATCAATCTGCGCCGGGAGATTGGTTTGCGTATTGACTTCGGTATACATATCCAGCGGCGCATTTTGTGAAAAGCGCAGATTATTTTCCTGGAAAGTACTGTAAATGCCTTTGCTTAAGGCTTCAGCGTCGTTACCTCCCGTCCATATCTGTTGCCCTTTACTGGCAACAATAGTTGCGGTGCCGGTATCCTGACAGTTGGGTAATACCCCTTTTGCTGAGACTTCAGCATTACGTAATAACTGCAACGCAACGTATTTATCATTACTACTGGCCTGCGGATCGCTAAGAATGCTGGCGACCTGTTGCAAATGAGCGGAACGTAAGAAAAAAGAGGCTTCATAAAATGCCTGCCGGGCAAGCAGCGTTAATGCTTCAGGAGCGATTTTTATCACTTCTTCGCCGTCTAATTCCGTTACTGTAATATGTTGATCGCTAATTAATGTATATTCTGTACCGTCTTTATTTTGTAGAAACGGTTCTTGCCAGATAAATGGTTTGGACATATTTCACTTTTCACCTTAAACGTTAGTGTTACTTAATTGCCGTCTAACTTCATGATCCGGCTTATAAAAATGCGTAGTCATTGGCTTCTGATTGCTTAAGATCCCCCTCAGGGCAGAGCAACGTTCGATTCATTGGGTTTTAATGCTTTACCCCGACAACCCTCGCCGAAATGTTCGCCTTCCCACCGACTCACCATCGCAGCGCCCATTGCGTTGCTCATGACGTTTGTCGCGGAACGCCCCATATCAAGGAACGGATCAACGCCCATCAGCAAGATCAGCCCCGCTTCCGGAATATTGAACTGGTTGAGCGTGGCGGCGATAACCACCATTGAGGCGCGTGGTACGCCAGCCATTCCTTTCGAGGTCAACATCAGGATCAACAGCATGGTGATTTGCTCACCGATGGATAAATGGATATTGCAGGCCTGGGCGATGAAAACTGTGGCGAAGGAGCAGTAGGCCATTGATCCAACGAGATTAAATGAGTAGCCAATGGGTAAGACAAAGCTGGCAATTTTGGGGGAAACGCCAAATTGCTCCAGTTTTTCAAGCGTTCCCGGAAAAGCAGCTTCAGAACTGGATGTGGTAAATGCCAGCAGGGCGGGTTCTGAAAGGGCGCGGGTCAGGCGTCTGATGCAGGGGCCGACATAAACGATGGCCAGACCGATAAGCAGCACCCAAAGTAATAACATGGTGAAATAAAATTCACCCATAAAGATCCCGGCGCTCACCATAACTGCCAGTCCTCGTTCAGCAATCAATGCTGAAATAGCGGCGAATACGGTCAGGGGAGCGAAGAGCATGACGTAGCCAGTGAGCTTTAACATGGCATGTGCCAGCGAATCTAAGGCGTGAACGATGGCGCTGCCTTTCTCACCAATCGCCGTCAGGCTACAGCCGAGGAAAATTGAGAACACCACGATTTGCAAAATTTCATTGTGCGCCATGGCATCGACAATGCTGGTGGGGAAAGCATGCGAAATAAATACTTTTAGTGTAAAGGGTTCTGACGCGACCACTCCGGTGGTTTCGGCACCGTGTGCAACAAAATTAATTCCTGTGCCTGGCATGAAGAAATTTACCGTTATCAAGCCTAAGGCAATTGACAGCAATGAGGCGCAAATAAATAAAAAGAGTGTTTTAGAAAAAATACGACCAAGGGCTTTGGCATCGCCCATTTTAGCAATACCTACCACCAGGGTAGAGACCACTAACGGAGCGATAATCATTTTTATCAGTCGTAAGAAAATCGTCGTGAATATCGATATTTCTTGCGCATAGAGTTTTGCTGTTTCCGGTGAAGCAGTGTTATTGAGCACTACGCCGATAATCATTCCAAGTACCAGCGCCAAAAGAATCATCGTAGTTAAACTTATTTTCTTCATTTTTTCCTCCATCAGGTGCACGGCGATAAATCAGAATCAGGAGAAGTGGATGCCTGAATAGAGATTCAGGCATCTACCTGCTATAACAACCTTACAAATAGCTGAAGTGTTGAGCTGCAATAAGTGACGGGATGTCAGTTGGCTAAAAGTGTTCGGATTTTTACAAATCGAAACTCATATTTAATAAAGGTGCATGTTGCTGTGCGCCATAGACATCATTGTCACCTACATTCCCGGAGATAATATCTCGTGGCATGACAATTTTTACTGCGTTAGAAGGATCAAACCAGACAATACGATGAATAAAGTCAGGTTCAACATGATATAAGCGCGCAATCAGTTCTGGGGTTAATTGCCCTGATGATTTTACTCGCTCATAGTTTTCTTTCGTTTTAAATAAAATATCTAAAACCAGTTCGTAAGGTCCGGCATTTTTCGAACGAATGACTTGCGCCAGTGAGACAATTGACTGTTTCATGCCTGAACTCCTTCTGGCGTCACCTGTTCAATATGGAAATCAAAACGCAGAGCGTCGTTGGCTTCAATCAGGTGATATATGGAAAATTCGTATACCGGCCCGCCCTGGATATCAGAAGGGGAGAACGGGAACGCCAGGTTGCCTGCGGTAGCGATGCGGTTTTCATAGCCGTAGTGCAGCATGGTAGAGCGCACCAGCGAGCAAACGCTGTTGGCAATTTCCTGGGTCGGTGCAACTACATCAAGGACAATCCCCAGCTCATGCCCGGCAGTTTGCATCGGTTCATGGTCACCCATCACCCCGTTTTTGCCGTACAGGTGGAAATTGATGCGAATGCTGTCATCGTCTAAGGACAGATTACGCGAAACGCTGGTTTTGACTTCATCGATGATGTTATCGATCCCGGCGATCATGATCGGGTCGCGCGTTCCGGCGATGGTCAAACAGCGGAAACCCACCCGCCGCGCACCTTCCAGTTTCAGGGCATAGGGCGTTTCTTCATGCTTAGAACCGCTGACGTACACTTCGCCATCATTGATCGCTTTAAATGTGCAACCTTTCAGGTTTAGCACGCCGCCAGGTCCTGGCAGAAAGTAGGGATCGGATTTCTCATACAGTGTGTGTGCAGCAGCTGACGTTTCGGTAAATTTACGCTTCGGATTAAACGTCTTCAGCGTAAAGCCGTTGTCATCAATGATGCCCATCGCACAGTCAGAGCCTGAGCCGGGTGTTGCAGCGATTGCCGCACATTCAAGGATTTTCCCACAATGCAGTGCCAGACCTTCATCAAAGCCTTGCATGATCGGAAGCGCAGCAAAGCAGGCCGGGTCGTAAGCGCGCCCGCCCAGCACCACTTGCGCTCCTTCTTTCAGCGCCCGCTGGAAGGGTTCGATGCCCATTTGCGCGACGATATACGTACTTTCGTCAATCGAGTCGTGGGTTAACGGCGGGACAAAATCCAGCGCCGTGATTTTGCCGTTATCCAGCGCCTGGTGGACGATGGCTTTGTCAACGTCTGCCGGGATCAGCGCCATCGAGAACGCGAGGCGCTCTTCCCGGGCAATCTCATGAATTATTTCTCGGCACCACTCCAGGTGTGGAGCGGCACCAGAACCGCCGGCCGTTCCGATCACCACCGGTATATTATTTTGCACGCCTGCGGTGATCATATAGCGCAGATCGCGCTTGACCCCTGCGCGATCGGTAAACGGTTTGCCTGCCCCGAGGTAGTGGGGACCTGGATCGGAAGATCCTGCATCAACGGCGATCAGATCGGGCGATTCTGCCATCGCTTTGCGGAAGCTCTCTTCCGGGAATCCATACCCGAGGATTGCCGTTGGCGATAAGACTTTAAAAGAACGAGCCATTTGTTAATCCTTAGCCTGCAACAGCGCGATAGTACGATTCATTTCGTTGAAGACGATATCGAGGCCTTCGTCAAAGCCCATCCCCGGTTTTACCAGCATACGCATGGGGCGAGCGGCAAGGGCGACGTGGACACACGTGCGGGCGCTGACATCGGTTTCATTGCAGGTGCCGCCCTGGTACGCTTCCATGCTGTGGCTGTTGCAATAAAGAACTGCATCGACGATGTTGTGAATACTGCCCAGATCCGGGGTTTTGATTTGCACCATGTGGCAACTGGCGGCATCAGTGAAATCAACAATATCCTGGTAGGTGTTACACCATTCATCGGCCACAATTTTCACGCCGGAACCGAGGCGCGTCAGCTCTTTGGTAATCGCGGTCAGCAGGCGGATTTGATCGGGCTTGTTACCGGCATCGACCGGCCCCTCAATGTAGAGCGGCAGGCCTTGCGCCTCTTTTTCCAGACTGGCGATGTATTGCGCACAGCGAAGCGGATCCATATCGAAGATCAGACCAATAGTGCCGTATACATCGATGTGTAGGGTAGGGTGGTAGCGTGCGCTGGTGCGTTTGCTTAGAATCCGATCGGATAGCCAACGGACATATTCGCGCAGTTTTTCTCCTTTAAAGCCCAGTTTCTCTTCGACGTTATTAATCAGCGCATGAGGTAGCACGTCGATGCCCTTAAGGATCATCTTATCGACAGCGATATATCGATCGTCTCCGCTCTGACCAAATAATGGAATGGATTCCGCCACGCGTGGCAACTGCCATTCATCACAGACCACTTCAGTTTTTAGACGGCCGGTTGCCAGCGCGGTAGCATCAAGCAGCGCCTGTGATAATCCATAACGTACGGCGGTATGCAGCAAGTTTCCGTCAATACGCAATTTGTCGAAGAAACGGGCATTCGGCAGGAAAGCATCCACATCGCGGCCTACCAGTAATGGCTTGATATGGTCGTTGAGGAACGGAATAAAGTGCTCTGCGAGGAACAGTGGATCGCGACCGCCTGCCCCGGAATACTGTACGGCAGCACAGTCGCCTACGGCGACCGCACCGTTTTCCAGAATCAACTGAACCGAAACGCACTCCCCGGCCTGACGTACGGCGTTAAACCCCTGTGTTACCGGCTCTCCGGTATAAAAAAAGCCGTCGTGACCCGCTCCGTTTTTTATCGCCTGCTGATCATCGAAATAGAATGAGGAGTAGCCAGCGGTAAAAAGGGCCTGTTTTATTTTCATTATGGTCTTCCTATTAATTTACTGTGGGATACAGCATTGATGTCATCTACAACCATCTGGAATGTCGGTTGGCGTCCTTCAAAGCGCGCGCGTTCAGCAACGTAATCGTGGTGGAGGTCGAGAATATCTTTTGGCAATGGAACGGCTCCGGCTTCCAGTACGCGTATCGCGCCGGTGTTGTCACGGACCGGAAGAATTTTGCCTGCGTTGCAGGCGGCTGGCGCAAACGGCACATCCAGTACGCCCGCTTCAAATGCCAGCACCGTACCGCGCGCAATATCACCATTGCCCAGTTCGAACACTTTGTTCAGTACAGCGCGAACCTCGCTCTTAATCAGTTCAATTTCTAGTTCAACCGCCGGGCACGGCGGGAATTTCTGCTCGTTGACCATGTTGAGCATCTGGCGGGAGGCTTTTAGCCCCTGAATGTTGGCAGCAGCAGTCGGGATGCCCCAGGCTTCGTGCGGACTTTTGGTGATGACTTTGGTAGCACCAGACATCCCCGCGACGGCAGCACCCCAGGAGATAATGGCGAACGCTTTCGATTCGTCCTCCGGAAAGCCTCCCATCCACTGGTGAAACACGGTACTTAATTCGTAGTCGGTATAGCCATAGCTCTGAAAATATTCGTGTGCAAGTTCCCGCAGAGACTGGATCGCCGCAACATCCTGCGTCAGGCTACCGACCTGACCATAACCAACGGTGATAGACTTCACACCCTGTTCCAGTGCCAGCAAGCCTTCGATTATTGCGATAGAGTGCGAGATAAACGGCGGGATTAGCGTACCCGTTAGTGGGCCAAACGGTTCGCGGTTGATGCGGATCCCGTGTTCTTCATACATCCCCATTAAACGATCGCAGTACTGCCAGTCGCGGATCGATTTTTCCAGCGTTACGCGCTTGGCATACGGAATATTGTAGGAAATGCCGCCGCCTTCATAACTGGTAAAGCCGCTGGCCATCGAGATTTCAGCCAGCAGACGCGCATCAGGCGTGCCGTGGCGGATCTGTAGCGGTTTTTGCAGAGTTTCGGTGAGGCGACGGCAAGCTGCGACGCCGTGGTTAACTACCGGTAAACCGTTCAGTTTAGAGGTTCCGGCTTCGATGGATTTTTTAATCCCTACAGCCGCTTCTTCGTACCGATTCAGACGGGTATATGCATCGATAGTGCTCGGCAGCAGATCGCACTCTTCTTGTAGTGTTTTCAGTAGTTCGATGTGTTCGTCCATCAGCGCCACGCCTGCGCGCGGTTGGCTAAGGGTTTTACCTTCCTTGTCTGCTTTCAGCAGGGCAAGAGAGAAGCGTTTATGCTCAGGAATGGTTTGTTGGTATTTAACGCCATCTTCAAAGTTTTCAACATCCTTGCCGGTTTCCCAGGTTTTCAATACCTGTTGCCGCTCGGTCATGAATTCGTCATGGGTTAATTTCTTATTTCGAAGTTCCATTGATTGCAGCCTTAATTGTTATAGGGTTAAGCATTGAATACTGGTGCGCGCGGCGGCCAGCGGATCGACTCTGGCGACGTTTGCCAGCAGTGGTAATAGCCCCCGGGAATCGCGGTAATATTCAAATTCGGTCGGTAAGAGAATGCGTTTACCGTCGTCGTTTAACTCGCGGTATTTCAACCAGTGATGCATATCGAACTGACTGGCACGCGAGAGCCATCCGCCGGAACCCACGACTTTACGCACGGTTGTCAGGTCACGTCCCATCTGTAAATCGACATTGCCGACGCAGGTGCAGACCTCTTTTTTGGTGCCCGCATGTCTTTCGGTGGCATAACCCACACACAGTCCGGCCAGGACGGTATCGAAATATTTTTCATCTGCATTCGCGGGTAAGTAGTCGGGATGAGCGACTAGATGACGGAGGTAATGATAAAAAGCGTCCAACTGTGCGGGTTGCTGAGCAAAATTCACACTGACTAACTCTTTCGCACTTTCACCAACCACCATTGCCGAGACGCGCATTCCCAGATCGCCTTCCACCGTCCGTTTTACGAAGGGTTCCGGTACGCCATGTAAAACAGTGTCGGGCGAGAGCGTGTTGGCACAGGCGGAATAGACATCGGTGGTTGCGCCGCCCATGTCGATCAGCATGAACTCTTTCCAGCTGTGATCGACGTTACTGATTGCCTTCACCAGTTCAAAGACCGTCCATGGTGTCGGCATTGGTTCTTCGCCTGTTTTATCAACAATGACATCCAGCCCTTTCCCTTTAACGATGCGTTTAAGGAATATGTCGCAGATAGCCTGGCGTGCAGCTAAAGGGTTCGGATGGTCAAGATCGGGCAGAACGTTGTCGACGATGGTCAGGTCTTTATGCCCGAGGGTCTCCTGCACCTTGTCCTGAATATCCCGGTTTCCGGCATAAATAATGGCGCAGTCGAGTTTGGATTCTGCCAGCACACGGGCGTTATTCAGTCCGTAGCTTTCTTCTCCGCCGTCGGTGCCGCCGGTGAACAAGAGAATATCGGGCTGCGTTTCTTCTAGTGCCTGGATATCACGGCGGTTCAGCTTGTAGGAGTAATATTGCGCAATTTTAGCACCTGCAGAGTGAGCGGTTACTTTCGCGGTTTCCAGAGTGATAGAAGGCACTATTCCCATTGCGGCAACCGCCAGCCCACCTTTGGCAGAAGAGGAATACTTCAATGCAACCTCACCGCGGTTTAACAGGGGGAGGGCATTATCTACGTTTAACACCTGGTTAAGGCTGGAGAAAAATCCCTCTGCCAGATGATGGATGGTGGTTGGGGTCAGAACGTGGTTAACCAACGTTAACGCGTCCCCCTCCCGGGTGAAGAGGGCTGCTTTGGTCCACGTCGATCCAATATCGACAGAGACGATTTGCATCAGATTGCCTCTTCAAGAATGCAAGTTTCAACGCCATGACGTTGGTTGATATCGTGGGCCATCAGCTGGCAGACATCTTCTAAGTCATGACTTGGGGCGAAGACGCGATCAAATCCCATCTCTTTGAACTTGGTTTCCACGTCAGCGAAGTCATGTTTTCCGACCACCAGGTTGCCGCCCACATAGAGCAGGATGTCCCCCAAGCCACGCTCAATGCAGCGTTCGCGCATGCCCAGACAGTCGATATCGCCATGCCCATAGATAGAGGAGACGACAATCGCGTCAGCGCCAGTTTCAATGGCAGCATCAATATATTCGTCCTGGCTGACCATTACGCCCAGATTAATGACTCTGAAGTCATGGTTGCTAAAAACGCGGTCCAGAACTTTATTGCCTACTGCATGGCAGTCCGCGCCAATAACGCCAATCACAAGTGTTGCTTTCTTCATGGGTAATCCTTTGTAAGACAGAGAGTAAATTAAGTTACACACGTCGTATTTATGGCCGTTCATAACGGCACAGGTTTAATATCAGAGGAGTGTCTTTATCTGACCGTAATGTTGCAATTGATCTATTTTCAAAATGTCTTTCGGGAAATGATTGTTTAAAAATTGTTTTTTAAATTTTCATTTTAATTCAGTGTGTTATGCCAACCGCTGTCATTGATGTTAAATTTTTAAAATTATCTTGATTTGATGGATTGAGATAATTGTGATCAACTTCTAATTTGCATTTTGGGAAGATTTTTTAGCCATGAGTAATACATTTCGTAAAATTTAACTTGAATTTCACTGCAATTCATCTCTGCTTAATGTAAAAAAATGTTGAATATAACAAATGGTTAATAATTTATACGAATTATGCCCCTTGTTAGTTCTTTTGATTGTTCGTAAAAAAGAGAGACACATGAAGGTGCTACTGTATGAGTAACGTTAAGCAAAGATTCTAATACTTCTGGCATAAATGCAGGACAGGTTCGCACAGAGTGGATTTAATCAGTATAATCCTCATAAAATAGTTCAGAATTATTTGAATCATTAACGGTGATTTGATGTCGATGTTCAGAAATAGCTGAGTCAATCAATGAAGACAGTATCGAAAAAATGACTGTATCAGAACTAATTTCGATTAATTCTTCTCTTTTTTGACCCAAAAATATATTTATCTTGATTTCATTTGTACTACGGCAATCTATATAAAGTAATTTTTGATCGCTGAGATTTTCCGTTTCATAAATGTTTTTGGCGAGTGTTGGGTGTAATGATGCCAGACATCTGCTCAGATAAGCCAGATCCTTTAGGGAATACCCCACTGAGTAGAGGATGTCAGAGAATTTTTGTGTGTTTACTGTTATCTCTGAAGTGCATGTTGCATTGACAGGAAGAGTATTAAAAGAGAGCTGAGATGGTGTCATGATTTAAATATCACCGTGAGGAATAAAAATCAACCCCGGGCACTGTTTAGCAATATTTTACACAGGGCTGTATAGAAAATTAAAGTATTTGATTGGCGTCGGTTAACTGATCAATAACTAGTGCTAAATTGGTAAACATTTTGAAATGTCGATACTGGCTCGGAATATCATTTTCAAAGACGAAGGATTCAAGGTTATTGTCTGAAAAATAAAGGACAAGTGTTGCTGATTCGTCAGGGGAAATATGGAAATATATCTGGTTACCAGACGGAGGATTGTCCAGAAGAAGAGCATCTTTGCCCGTCACATACCTGTTATGGTCGTGGACACTACGCTCACACTTCATCAGAGGTGTCATGATACTCATGTATTCATCTGATGTTAATATATTAAAATCGCCATTCATTTTAAAGAAACGATAAAGTATCAGTAAATCCTCTAGCGTAACCGGTTGGTTTGTTTTCAGAGGGAAATAAGTGGGAACCAGAAGATGAGGTTCTAATCTATTTTGTTGGGCGCTATAACTGAATTTAAACATAAATTCCGGATCGCTCATCAATTTAGAAACATAATTATGCCTGGCTTCAAAGGTTTTAATTTTTACCAGGTTAAATAAATCTGGTTCTTCATCCTGTATTAAAAGACATTGGCCATAACAGAAAGGTTTTTTTTCATTATAAGCAGAAACGGTTATTCTGTCAGGAGTGTCAACGTTATATCCAAAAGCCAGATAGTTACCCTCCTCATCGCGATCTGTTTCCAGGTTATTTAAATTCATCACATTAAGTGTTTTCAATGCTGATTCAATGAGTTGTTGACCCTCTGAGGTAAATGTTTTGCGCTGCGTTGTATAGAGTGTATCGATACCAACGACTATCCGATGTGGGTCAAGGATGGCGGCAATCAACTTTATTACCTGCACAGTCACGGGTGATGTCATTGATTCGTTATCTGTTTTTAGAGGATCATTTGATGGCCAACCAGAGAAGCGATTGACAACAGAACCTATATTATCAAGACCCATGGCAGCAACCTCATTGTAATCAAGCGAGGCGCTCAGCGTACCCAGCTATAGAAAAACTAACTTGCAAAAATCGCTCATTTTTCGTTTATCAGGCGAAAGTTGCCTGTGTTCATGCAGACACAGTCGCCTCTGTTAAGCGATATCTCTCTCATCGATACTTATTGGTGATTATTACAAATGAAACAATAACATGGCGGTCTTACGGCGATGCTCATAAAGGCAACAATCAATTAACTTTGATAAAAATATGTTATGTAAAATAGCAACAAATTGGCTACTCTAATCAATTGGTATTATAAAAAGTTGATAAGGCGATTCTGTTAAATAAAACACTGGTTTTTTATCTATGTCTTTTTATTGTAATAATTGTGTTACATAAATATTTCACAATAAATTAACAATAAAATTACCAATGGTCTATGGTTTATACATAATTAACATATTTGATTGGTTTTGATATAAATCAATTTTTAATTCTTGAAAAAAATCTGCAAAACACGATAAATTGTCGTAGATCAAATTGGTGAGGTCGTGACAATTTCGCTATAAATTGATCACTGTCGAAAAATGCAAATTTGCTCAATAAAAACCTGTTTATTGTAAGGATTTTGCGGCGTAATATAATTACGGGATCAATTTGGTTTATTCATTAACATATTTGTAACTTTTTATCATTGTCTTTTCCACTTTTGAGGAAAAGGCAGCGATAGAGGCGAGCAAATAATTTTGTATTGGGGCATGCGTGTGACCCTTTCTAACGGGGTTCACTCTCGGAGTCTTCATGCGATGAGCAAGGAGTCATGATGTTAGATATAGTCGAACTGTCGCGCTTACAGTTTGCCTTGACCGCGATGTACCACTTCCTTTTTGTGCCACTGACGCTCGGTATGGCGTTCCTGCTGGCCATTATGGAAACGGTCTACGTCCTTTCCGGCAAACAGATTTATAAAGATATGACCAAGTTCTGGGGCAAGTTGTTTGGTATCAACTTCGCTCTGGGTGTGGCAACCGGTCTGACCATGGAGTTCCAGTTCGGGACTAACTGGTCTTACTATTCCCACTATGTAGGGGATATTTTCGGCGCGCCGCTGGCAATCGAAGGTCTGATGGCCTTCTTCCTCGAATCCACCTTTGTAGGTCTGTTCTTCTTCGGTTGGGATCGTCTGGGTAAAGTTCAGCATATGTGTGTCACCTGGCTGGTGGCGCTCGGTTCAAACCTGTCCGCGCTGTGGATTCTGGTTGCGAACGGCTGGATGCAAAACCCAATCGCGTCCGATTTCAACTTTGAAACTATGCGTATGGAGATGGTGAGCTTCTCCGAGCTGGTGCTTAACCCGGTTGCTCAGGTGAAATTCGTTCACACGGTAGCGTCTGGTTATGTGACTGGCGCGATGTTCATCCTCGGTATCAGCGCATGGTATATGCTGAAAGGTCGTGACTTCGCCTTCGCTAAACGCTCCTTTGCTATCGCTGCCAGCTTCGGTATGGCTGCCGTTCTGTCTGTTATTGTTCTGGGTGATGAATCTGGTTATGAAATGGGCGACGTGCAGAAAACCAAACTGGCTGCTATTGAAGCCGAGTGGGAAACGCAACCTGCACCTGCTGCCTTTACTCTGTTCGGCATTCCTGATCAGGAAGAGGAGACGAACAAATTTGCGATCCAGATCCCTTACGCGCTGGGCATCATTGCAACGCGTTCCGTGGATACCCCGGTTATCGGCCTGAAAGAGCTGATGGTGCAGCATGAAGAACGCATCCGTAACGGGATGAAGGCGTACTCTCTGCTCGAGCAACTGCGTTCTGGGTCTACTGACCAGGCGGTTCGTGACCAGTTCAATAGCATGAAGAAAGACCTCGGTTACGGTCTGTTGCTGAAACGCTACACGCCAAACGTGGCGGATGCGACTGAAGCGCAGATTCAACAGGCAACCAAAGACTCCATTCCACGTGTAGCGCCGCTGTACTTCGCGTTCCGTATCATGGTGGCGTGTGGCTTCCTGCTGCTGGCAATCATCGCGCTCTCTTTCTGGAGTGTCATCCGCAACCGTATTGGCGAGAAAAAATGGCTGCTGCGCGCCGCACTGTACGGTATTCCGCTGCCGTGGATTGCTGTAGAAGCGGGCTGGTTCGTGGCTGAATATGGTCGCCAACCTTGGGCTATCGGTGAAGTGCTGCCGACAGCTGTAGCGAACTCGTCACTGACCGCAGGCGACCTCATCTTCTCGATGGTGCTGATTTGTGGCCTGTATACCCTGTTCCTGGTGGCAGAATTGTTCTTGATGTTCAAGTTTGCACGCCTCGGCCCAAGCAGCCTGAAAACCGGTCGCTATCACTTTGAGCAGTCTTCCACGACTACTCAGCCGGCACGCTAAGACAGGAGTCGTCAAATGATCGATTATGAAGTATTGCGTTTTATCTGGTGGCTGCTGGTTGGCGTTCTGCTGATTGGTTTTGCAGTCACTGACGGTTTCGACATGGGGGTGGGCATGCTCACCCGTTTCCTCGGTCGTAACGACACCGAGCGTCGAATTATGATTAACTCCATCGCACCACACTGGGACGGTAACCAGGTATGGCTGATCACTGCGGGTGGCGCTCTGTTTGCTGCCTGGCCGATGGTCTATGCCGCTGCGTTCTCCGGCTTCTATGTCGCGATGATCCTCGTGCTGGCGTCTCTGTTCTTCCGTCCGGTCGGTTTTGACTACCGCTCCAAGATTGAAGAAACCCGCTGGCGTAACATGTGGGACTGGGGCATCTTCATTGGTAGCTTCGTTCCGCCGCTGGTGATTGGCGTGGCGTTTGGTAACCTGTTGCAGGGCGTACCGTTCAACGTGGATGAATATCTGCGTCTGTACTACACCGGTAACTTCTTCCAGCTGCTTAACCCGTTCGGCTTGCTGGCAGGTGTGGTGAGCGTAGGGATGATCATTACACAGGGCGCGACTTATCTGCAGATGCGCACCGTGGGCGAACTGCACCTGCGTACTCGTGCAACGGCTCAGGTGGCGGCTCTGGTGACACTGGTCTGCTTCGCACTGGCTGGCGTATGGGTGATGTACGGTATCGATGGTTATGTTGTGAAATCAACAATGGACCATTACGCGGCATCTAACCCGCTGAATAAAGAAGTGGTTCGTGAAGCTGGCGCATGGTTGGTGAACTTCAACAACACGCCGATTCTGTGGGCTATTCCGGTACTGGGTGTGGTTCTGCCTCTGCTGACCATTCTGACTGCACGTATGGATAAAGCGGCGTGGGCGTTTGTGTTCTCCTCCCTGACGCTGGCCTGCATCATCCTGACTGCCGGTATTGCAATGTTCCCGTTTGTGATGCCGTCCAGCACCATGATGAACGCAAGTCTGACAATGTGGGATGCAACTTCCAGCCAGCTGACGCTTAACGTCATGACCTGGGTTGCGGTGGTTCTGGTACCGATCATTCTGCTCTACACCGCCTGGTGCTACTGGAAAATGTTCGGTCGTATCACCAAAGAAGATATTGAACGTAACACCCACTCTCTGTACTAAGTAAGGAGCTAAAAATGTGGTATTTCGCATGGATTCTGGGAACGCTTCTTGCCTGTTCGTTTGGGGTAATCACCGCGCTGGCGCTTGAGCACGTCGAATCAGGCAAAGCCGGTCAAGAAGACATCTGATGAGTAAGATTATCGCAACCTTGTATGCGGTAATGGACAAGCGCCCCCTGCGGGCGCTTTCCTTCGTGATGGCGCTTCTGTTAGCAGGATGTATGTTTTGGGACCCGTCACGTTTCGCCGCGAAGACCAGTGAACTGGAAATCTGGCATGGTTTATTGCTGATGTGGGCCGTCTGTGCTGGTGTTATTCACGGCGTGGGCTTTCGTCCGCAGAAGGTTCTCTGGCAAGGGATTTTTTGCCCTTTGCTTGCCGATATTGTTCTCATTGTCGGGCTGATTTTCTTCTTCTTTTAAATCAGAATTCTCTTTAAAAATTTATGGGCCGCTTCAGGCCCATAAATTTTTACGCTCCCTTAACTTGCCCTCATTCCCAAACCTCAATCGCGCGCGTATAGTAGCAGCGTTTAAAAGCTCTAACTTTTGTTGCATTACCGGGATGTAAAGTGAATACAACGCTGTTTCGATGGCCGGTTCGCGTCTACTATGAAGATACCGATGCCGGTGGTGTGGTGTACCACGCCAGTTACGTCGCTTTTTATGAAAGAGCACGCACAGAGATGCTGCGTCATCATCACTTCAGTCAGCAGGCGCTGATGGCTGAACGCGTTGCCTTTGTGGTGCGTAAAATGACGGTGGAATATTATGCACCTGCGCGGCTCGACGATATGCTCGAAATACAGACTGAAATAACATCAATGCGTGGCACCTCTTTGGTTTTCACGCAACGTATTGTCAACGCCGAGAATACTTTGCTGAATGAAGCAGAGGTTCTGGTTGTTTGCGTTGACCCACTCAAAATGAAGCCTCGTGCGCTTCCCAAGTCTATTGTCGCGGAGTTTAAGCAGTGACTGACATGAATATCCTTGATTTGTTCCTGAAGGCTAGCCTTCTGGTTAAACTTATCATGTTGATTTTGATTGGTTTTTCAATCGCATCCTGGGCCATTATTATCCAGCGGACCCGTATTCTTAACGCAGCGGCGCGCGAAGCCGAAGCGTTTGAAGATAAATTCTGGTCTGGAATCGAACTTTCTCGCCTCTATCAAGAGAGCCAGGGAAAACGGGATAATCTCACTGGTTCGGAACAAATCTTTTACAGCGGGTTCAAAGAGTTTGTGCGCCTGCATCGTGCCAATAGCCATGCGCCTGAAGCCGTAGTGGAAGGGGCGTCGCGAGCGATGCGTATTTCCATGAACCGTGAACTTGAAAATCTGGAAACGCACATTCCGTTCCTCGGTACGGTTGGCTCCATCAGCCCGTATATTGGTCTGTTTGGTACGGTCTGGGGGATCATGCACGCCTTTATCGCCCTCGGGGCGGTAAAACAAGCAACACTGCAAATGGTTGCGCCCGGTATCGCAGAAGCGTTGATTGCGACGGCAATTGGTCTGTTCGCCGCAATTCCGGCGGTAATGGCTTATAACCGCCTCAACCAGCGCGTAAACAAACTGGAACTGAATTACGACAACTTTATGGAAGAGTTTACCGCGATTCTGCACCGCCAGGCGTTTACCGTTAGCGAGAGCAACAAGGGGTAAGCCATGGCCAGAGCGCGTGGACGAGGTCGTCGCGATCTCAAGTCCGAAATCAACATTGTACCGTTGCTGGACGTACTGCTGGTGCTGTTGCTGATCTTTATGGCGACAGCGCCCATCATCACCCAGAGCGTGGAGGTCGATCTGCCAGACGCTACTGAATCACAGGCGGTGAGCAGTAACGATAATCCGCCAGTGATTGTTGAAGTGTCTGGTATTGGTCAGTACACCGTGATGGTTGAGAAAGATCGCCTGGAGCGTTTACCACCAGAGCAGGTGGTGGCGGAAGTGTCCAGCCGTTTCAAGGCCAACCCGAAAACGGTCTTTCTGATCGGTGGCGCAAAAGATGTGCCTTACGATGAAATAATTAAAGCACTGAACTTGTTACATAGTGCGGGTGTGAAATCGGTTGGTTTAATGACGCAGCCTATCTAAACATCTGCGTTTCCCTTGCTTGAAAGAGAGCGGGTAACAGGCGAACAGTTTTTGGAAACCGAGAGTGTCAAAGGCAACCGAACAAAACGACAAGCTCAAGCGGGCGATAATTATTTCAGCAGTGCTGCATGTCATCTTATTTGCGGCGCTGATCTGGAGTTCGTTCGATGAGAATATAGAAGCTTCAGCCGGAGGCGGCGGTGGTTCGTCCATCGACGCTGTAATGGTTGATTCAGGTGCGGTAGTTGAGCAGTACAAACGCATGCAAAGCCAGGAATCAAGCGCGAAGCGTTCTGATGAGCAGCGCAAGATGAAGGAACAGCAGGCTGCGGAAGAACTGCGTGAGAAACAAGCGGCTGAACAGGAACGCCTGAAGCAACTTGAGAAAGAGCGGTTAGCGGCTCAGGAGCAGAAAAAGCAGGCTGAAGAAGCCGCAAAACAGGCCGAGTTAAAGCAGAAGCAAGCGGAAGAGGCGGCAGCGAAAGCGGCGGCAGATGCTAAAGCGAAGGCTGAAGCGGATGCAAAAGCTGCGGAAGAAGCAGCGAAGAAAGCGGCTGCAGACGCGAAGAAAAAAGCAGAAGCAGAAGCCGCCAAAGCCGCAGCCGAAGCGCAGAAAAAAGCCGAAGCAGCCGCTGCGGCGCTGAAGAAGAAAGCGGAAGCGGCAGAAGCAGCTGCAGCTGAAGCAAGAAAAAAAGCGGCAACTGAAGCTGCTGAAAAAACCAAGGCAGAAGCTGAGAAGAAAGCGGCTGCTGAAAAGGCTGCAGCTGATAAGAAAGCAGCGACAGAGAAAGCTGCAGCCGACAAAAAAGCAGCAGAAAAAGCGGCTGCTGAAAAGGCAGCAGCTGATAAGAAAGCAGCGGCAGAAAAAGCCGCCGCAGACAAAAAAGCGGCAGCGGCAAAAGCTGCAGCTGAAAAAGCCGCTGCAGCAAAAGCGGCCGCAGAGGCAGATGATATTTTCGGTGAGCTAAGCTCTGGTAAGAATGCACCGAAAACGGGGGGAGGGGCGAAAGGGAACAATGCTTCGCCTGCCGGGAGTGGTAATACTAAAAACAATGGCGCATCAGGGGCCGATATCAATAACTATGCCGGGCAGATTAAATCTGCTATCGAAAGTAAGTTCTATGACGCATCGTCCTATGCAGGCAAGACCTGTACGCTGCGCATAAAACTGGCACCCGATGGTATGTTACTGGATATCAAACCTGAAGGTGGCGATCCCGCACTTTGTCAGGCTGCGTTGGCAGCAGCTAAACTTGCGAAGATCCCGAAACCACCAAGCCAGGCAGTATATGAAGTGTTCAAAAACGCGCCATTGGACTTCAAACCGTAATCGCGATGCTGACTGTTCCGACGGTCAACATCAGACACCGGTTGCCACGGGGTTCTGGTAGTTTTGTGTATTTTAGTTTGTTAACATTCTGCTAAATTATCGTGGGCCATCGGTCCAGATAAGGGAGATATGATGAAGCAGGCATTACGAGTAGCATTTGGTTTTCTCATACTGTGGGCATCAGTTCTGCATGCTGAAGTCCGCATTGTGATCGACAGCGGTGTAGATTCCGGTCGTCCTATTGGCGTTGTTCCTTTCCAGTGGGCGGGTCCTGGTGCAGCACCTGAAGATATTGGCGGCATCGTTGCTGCTGACTTGCGTAACAGCGGTAAATTTAATCCATTAGATCGCGCTCGTCTGCCACAGCAGCCGGGTAGTGCACAGGAAGTACAACCAGCAGCATGGTCTGCGCTGGGCATTGACGCTGTGGTTGTCGGCCAGGTCACTCCGAATCCGGACGGCTCTTACAATGTTGCTTATCAGCTGGTTGACACTGGCGGCGCACCGGGTACTGTACTTGCTCAGAACTCGTACAAAGTGAACAAGCAGTGGCTGCGTTATGCTGGTCATACCGCCAGTGATGAAGTGTTTGAAAAACTGACCGGCATTAAAGGTGCGTTCCGTACCCGTATTGCCTACGTTGTTCAGACCAACGGCGGTCAGTTCCCGTATGAACTGCGCGTATCTGACTATGACGGTTACAACCAGTTTGTCGTTCACCGTTCTCCGCAGCCGCTGATGTCTCCGGCATGGTCACCGGATGGTTCTAAACTGGCCTATGTGACTTTCGAGAGCGGTCGTTCAGCGCTGGTTATTCAAACGCTGGCAAATGGTGCTGTACGTCAGGTGGCTTCATTCCCGCGTCACAACGGTGCCCCTGCATTCTCGCCAGACGGCAGCAAACTGGCATTCGCCTTGTCGAAAACCGGTAGCCTGAACCTGTACGTAATGGATTTGGCTTCTGGTCAGATCCGCCAGGTGACTGATGGTCGCAGTAACAATACCGAACCGACCTGGTTCCCGGACAGCCAGAACCTGGCATTTACTTCTGACCAGGCCGGTCGTCCGCAGGTTTATAAAGTGAATATCAACGGCGGTGCGCCACAACGTATTACCTGGGAAGGTTCGCAGAACCAGGATGCGGATGTCAGCAGCGACGGTAAATTTATGGTAATGGTCAGCTCCAATGGTGGGCAGCAGCACATTGCCAAACAAGATCTGGCAACGGGAGGCGTACAAGTTCTGTCGTCCACGTTCCTGGATGAAACGCCAAGTCTGGCACCTAACGGCACTATGGTAATCTACAGCTCTTCTCAGGGGATGGGATCCGTGCTGAATTTGGTTTCTACAGATGGGCGTTTCAAAGCGCGTCTTCCGGCAACTGATGGACAGGTCAAATTCCCTGCCTGGTCGCCGTATCTGTGATAATAATTAATTGAATAGTAAAGGAATCATTGAAATGCAACTGAACAAAGTGCTGAAAGGGCTGATGATTGCTCTGCCTGTTATGGCAATTGCGGCATGTTCTTCCAACAAGAACGCCAGCAATGACGGCAGCGAAGGCATGCTGGGTGCCGGCACTGGTATGGATGCGAACGGCGGCAATGGCAACATGTCTTCCGAAGAGCAGGCTCGTCTGCAAATGCAACAGCTGCAGCAGAACAACATCGTTTACTTCGATCTGGACAAGTACGATATCCGTTCTGACTTCGCTCAAATGCTGGATGCACACGCAAACTTCCTGCGTAGCAACCCGTCTTACAAAGTCACCGTAGAAGGTCACGCGGACGAACGTGGTACTCCGGAATACAACATCTCCCTGGGTGAACGTCGTGCGAACGCCGTTAAGATGTACCTGCAGGGTAAAGGCGTTTCTGCAGACCAGATCTCCATCGTTTCTTACGGTAAAGAAAAACCTGCAGTACTGGGTCATGACGAAGCGGCATACTCCAAAAACCGTCGTGCGGTACTGGTTTACTAAGAGAATTGCATGAGCAGTAACTTCAGACATCAACTATTGAGTCTGTCGTTACTGGTTGGTATAGCGGCCCCCTGGGCCGCTTTTGCTCAGGCACCAATCAGTAGTGTCGGCTCAGGCTCGGTCGAAGACCGCGTCACTCAACTTGAGCGTATTTCTAATGCTCACAGCCAGCTTTTAACCCAACTCCAGCAACAACTCTCTGATAATCAATCCGATATTGATTCCCTGCGTGGTCAGATTCAGGAAAATCAGTATCAACTGAATCAGGTCGTGGAGCGGCAAAAGCAGATCCTGTTGCAGATCGATAGCCTCAGCAGCGGTGGTGCAGCGGCGCAATCAACCAGCGGCGATCAAAGCGGTGCGGCGGCATCAACGACGCCGACAGCTGATGCTGGTACTGCGAATGCTGGCGCGCCGGTGAAAAGCGGTGATGCAAACACGGATTACAATGCAGCTATTGCGCTGGTGCAGGATAAATCCCGCCAGGATGACGCAATGGTGGCATTTCAGAATTTCATCAAAAATTACCCTGATTCAACTTACCTGCCAAACGCCAATTATTGGCTGGGTCAGTTAAACTACAACAAGGGTAAAAAAGATGATGCGGCGTATTATTTTGCTTCGGTAGTGAAAAACTATCCGAAGTCACCGAAGGCTGCAGATGCGATGTTTAAAGTCGGCGTCATCATGCAGGAGAAAGGTGACACCGCAAAAGCGAAAGCCGTATACCAGCAGGTTATCAGTAAATACCCTGGTACTGATGGCGCAAAACAGGCGCAAAAACGTCTGAACGCGATGTAATGCATAACACACGACCAGAAGTCGCATTATTTCTGGTCGTGTCGTGCGAATCATAAGCAGTTGAGTGATCTACATCGAAATTTTTGTTGCGCTCAAGTCTGAAATCAGTAATATATGCCGCCGTTGCCACGGGATATCAAACAAACCGAAAGCAACGAAAAAGTGGGTCGTTAGCTCAGTTGGTAGAGCAGTTGACTTTTAATCAATTGGTCGCAGGTTCGAATCCTGCACGACCCACCAATCGCTAAGGTGGAAGCGGTAGTAAAACGTGAAGGATAACGTTGCGTCAGCAACGGCCCGAAGGGCGAGACGAAGTCGAGTCATCCTGCACGACCCACCACTAACCTAGTTAGTTGTAGTATCCAGCGTAGTATCGGGTGATTAGCTCAGCTGGGAGAGCACCTCCCTTACAAGGAGGGGGTCGGCGGTTCGATCCCGTCATCACCCACCACCGGGTCGTTAGCTCAGTTGGTAGAGCAGTTGACTTTTAATCAATTGGTCGCAGGTTCGAATCCTGCACGACCCACCACTAATGCGGTGGGTTCGGTGGAAGTAGTTTGTAGTATCCAGCGCAGTATCGGGTGATTAGCTCAGCTGGGAGAGCACCTCCCTTACAAGGAGGGGGTCGGCGGTTCGATCCCGTCATCACCCACCACTCGGGTCGTTAGCTCAGTTGGTAGAGCAGTTGACTTTTAATCAATTGGTCGCAGGTTCGAATCCTGCACGACCCACCAGTTTTAACATCAAACTCAGATGTTAAGCGTGAAGGATAACGTTGCGCCAGCAACGGCCCGTAGGGCGAGCGAAGCGAGTCATCCTGCACGATCCACCAATATTAAAGATTGGTCCCGAGTAGAAATCATTCAGGTAACACCCGTATGGGTCGTTAGCTCAGTTGGTAGAGCAGTTGACTTTTAATCAATTGGTCGCAGGTTCGAATCCTGCACGACCCACCAATTTAAAGGTGGTTACTGGTAGAGAATGTGAAGGATAACGTTGCGTCAGCAACGGCCCGAAGGGCGAGACGAAGTCGAGTCATCCTGCACGACCCACCATCCTGAATGATTAAAGCAGCATAATCCCGCAAGGGGTCGTTAGCTCAGTTGGTAGAGCAGTTGACTTTTAATCAATTGGTCGCAGGTTCGAATCCTGCACGACCCACCAATGTAAAAAAAGCGCCCTAAAGGCGCTTTTTTGCTATCTGGGATATTCAAAGATTCGAACCTGCAGCAGGTTCGAGTTGAGCGCAGCGAAACAACGGAGCCGCTCGCGGCGACGGCCCGAAGGGCGAGCGAAGTGAGTCATCCTGCACGACCCACCAATGTAAAAAAGCGCCCTAAAGGCGCTTTTTTGCTATTCAGGCATCTCTCAATTTCAATTCTTGACCCTGATGACATACTCCGCGCTTGCTGCGTAAACGACTCTACGTCGGAGGAATAAGACGCAAAGTGTGGCATTCGTCATCTCATACGTATTTCGAGTGACTTTTCCCCACCATTCGACTATCTTGTTTAGCATATAAAACAAATCATGCCGATAATAGCGAATATCACGCTTATGTCGGTTTTAATGTTAAGCCTGTAAAACGAGATGGTAAGATGAGCGTGATGTTTGATCCTGAAGCGGCGATTTATCCTTTCCCCCCGAAGCCGACGCCGTTAAGTATTGATGAAAAAGCGTATTACCGTGAGAAGATAAAACGTCTGCTAAAAGAACGTAATGCGGTGATGGTTGCCCACTACTATACCGATCCCGAAATTCAACAACTGGCAGAAGAAACGGGTGGCTGTATTTCTGATTCTCTGGAAATGGCGCGCTTCGGTGCAAAGCATCCCGCTTCTACGTTGTTAGTCGCTGGGGTGAGATTTATGGGAGAAACCGCCAAAATTCTCAGTCCGGAAAAAACAATTCTGATGCCGACACTTCAGGCTGAATGTTCACTGGATCTCGGCTGCCCTGTTGAAGAATTTAACGCATTTTGCGATGCCCATCCCGATCGTACTGTCGTCGTCTACGCCAACACTTCTGCTGCGGTAAAAGCGCGCGCAGATTGGGTGGTAACTTCAAGCATTGCCGTCGAACTTATTGATCATCTGGATAGTTTGGGGGAAAAAATCATCTGGGCTCCCGACAAACATCTGGGGCGTTACGTGCAAAAACAGACGGGCGCAGACATTTTATGCTGGCAGGGTGCCTGCATTGTGCATGATGAGTTTAAGACTCAGGCGTTAACCCGCTTGCAAGAAGAATACCCGGATGCTGCCATACTGGTGCATCCAGAATCACCGCAAGCTATTGTAGATATGGCGGATGCGGTCGGTTCCACCAGTCAACTGATCGCTGCTGCGAAAACATTGCCACATCAGCGACTTATCGTGGCAACCGATCGGGGTATTTTCTACAAAATGCAGCAGGCGGTGCCAGATAAAGAGTTACGGGAAGCACCAACCGCGGGTGAGGGCGCAACCTGCCGCAGCTGCGCGCATTGTCCGTGGATGGCCATGAATGGCCTTCAGGCCATCGCAGAGGCATTAGAACAGGAAGGAAGCAATCACGAGGTTCATGTTGAGGAAAGGCTGCGAGAGAAGGCGCTGGTGCCGCTCAATCGTATGCTGGATTTTGCGGCTACACTACGTGGATAACTAATAATAAGGCGTCACGTTACGCTTTGGGGGAAAGATGGATTTTTTTAGTGTGCAGAATATCCTGGTACATATACCAATAGGAGCAGGCGGTTATGATCTCTCATGGATCGAAGCGGTAGGCACGATCGCCGGGTTGCTGTGTATTGGCCTTGCCAGTCTGGAGAAGATCAGCAACTACTTCTTTGGCCTGATCAACGTCACCTTGTTTGGCATTATTTTCTTTCAGATTCAGCTGTATGCCAGCCTGCTATTACAGGTGTTTTTCTTTGCCGCGAATATTTACGGTTGGTATGCGTGGTCGCGACAAACCAGTCAGAACGAGGCGGAGTTGAAAATTCGCTGGTTGCCATTGCCGAAGGCGCTAAGCTGGATTGCGGTTTGCGTTGTTTCGATTAGTCTGATGACGGTATTTATCAATCCGGTGTTTGCATTTTTGACCCGCGTGGCAGTTATGATCATGCAAGCGTTAGGATTACAGGTTGCAATGCCTGAACTGCAACCGGATGCCTTCCCGTTCTGGGATTCCTGCATGATGGTGTTATCTATCGTGGCAATGATTCTGATGACACGTAAGTATGTGGAAAACTGGCTATTGTGGGTGATTATTAACGTGATTAGCGTCGTTATTTTTGCACTTCAGGGCGTTTACGCCATGTCTCTGGAGTACATCATCCTGACCTTTATTGCCCTCAACGGCAGCCGGATGTGGATCAACAGCGCACGCGAAAGAGGTTCACGCGCGCTGTCCCATTAATGATGATGATGTGAATGGCCAGACACCCCTTCGTTCAGGTGGCACTCTGGCCCATGACAAGGTTGATATTCCATCTGGATGGTGGCGTGTGCAATCTGATAGTGATCCATCAGATAATGTTGGATCTGATCCAACAACGCGTCGTGATCGTGTGGCGGGATCACCTGCACATGCAGCGTCATCACTGGCTTTTCGCCCACCATCCACACATGTACATGGTGCACATTGCGGACTTCCGGGATTTTCCGGCACATGCGGCGTTTCATTTCAGCGATATCCAGCGAAACGGGCGCACCTTCAAGTAATTCATTCACGCTGTCTTTCAATAACCGCCAGGCGCTGCGCAGAACCAGAAGCGATACCAGTATCGAGAGAATGGGGTCTGCAGGTGTCCAGCCGGTCCAGATAATAATCAACGCGGCAATAATAGCCCCAACCGAACCCAGTAGGTCCCCGAGAACATGCAGTGCCGCTGCGCGCACGTTGAGGTTTTTCTCTTCGCTACCGTGATGAAGTAACCAGAAAGAAAGTATATTGGCCAGCAGCCCAGCCACGGCAATAGCCATCATCATGCCACCCTCGACCGGACGCGGCGTGCGGAAGCGTTCTATCGCCTCCCAGACAATCAAAATGGTAATCACCACCAGAGCGATGGCATTCACAAACGCCGCGAGCGTGGTCAATCTTAGCCAACCGAAAGTGTGGCGAATGGTGGGAGGACGACGGGAGAATTGCACGGCGAGTAGGGCGAAAAGCAGGGCGGCAGTATCGGTCAACATATGACCCGCATCGGCCAGCAATGCCAGAGAACCGGAAAGAAAACCACCAATGACTTCTACCAGCATAAACCCGGCAGTCACGCCGAAAGCATATAACAAGCGACGAGCATTATTATCTTCTGGCAGGTGTGAGGAACTGTGTGAGTGTGCCATGACGAGTCATCCCTTAATTATTCTCACTTAACTTTATGACATCATACTGCTTTTAGAAGAGAAAAATAAAAAAGGAGAGACTCCGCTCTCCCATTATTGGCTATTTCGCAGGGTTACTGCGTGGTACCGTCGGTTTTGGTATCGACATCATTGTTGATGCCATCACCGGTTTGGACTTTTTTATTGATATCCGGGCAGCGACCATCTTTGCACATGGTGTTCTTGTGCTCTTCATCTTTGGTCATGCCGTCATTGTTCATTGAAGAACCATCCGGATGCAGCATTGTGCCGCCAGAACCGGTATTTACCCCGTTATTGTCGACGTTATTTGGCGCGACATTTTCACGGGCGTCAGGGGCTACCTGGCCCGCATCAGCTGCGGCGTTTGCCTGGCCGTTATTGCTTTGCGCTCCGCTATCGGCAGCCAGTGCGGCACCGCTGGCAAGGCTTAGAGTGGCAGTCAAAAATAGTGTGGCCAGTTTTGTCATTTTCATAGGATGCTCCTGTTATGGTCGTTATGTCGGATAACCTCTTCCAACAGTGCATTTGCAGGTGAATATAAAGTAATTGTTTAAGATTTCAGCCAGGCAAAGATACCCAGAAGAGAATCTTGAAATAATTAACAAACAAAGGAGTTACAGTTAGAAATTGTAGGAGAGATCTCGTTTTTCGCGACAATCTGGCGTTTTTCTTGCTAATTCCAGGATTAATCCGTTCATAGTGTAAAACCCCGTTTACACATTCTGACGGAAGATATAGATTGGAAGTATTGCATTCACTAAGATAAGTATGGCAACACTGGAACAGACATGAATTATCAGAACGACGATTTACGAATCAAAGAAATCAAAGAGTTACTTCCTCCTGTCGCATTGCTGGAAAAATTCCCCGCTACTGAAAATGCCGCGAATACGGTTGCCCATGCCCGAAAAGCGATCCATAAGATCCTGAAAGGTAATGATGATCGCCTGTTGGTGGTGATTGGTCCGTGTTCTATTCATGATCCCGTCGCGGCTAAAGAGTATGCCACTCGCTTGCTGGCGCTGCGTGAAGAGCTGAAAGATGAGCTGGAAATCGTAATGCGCGTCTACTTTGAAAAGCCGCGTACCACAGTGGGCTGGAAAGGGCTGATTAACGATCCGCATATGGATAACAGCTTCCAGATCAACGACGGTCTGCGTATTGCCCGCAAATTGCTGCTCGATATTAACGACAGCGGTCTGCCAGCGGCGGGTGAATTCCTGGATATGATCACCCCGCAATATCTCGCGGACCTGATGAGCTGGGGCGCAATTGGCGCACGTACAACGGAATCGCAGGTGCACCGCGAACTGGCGTCTGGGCTTTCTTGTCCGGTCGGCTTCAAAAATGGCACCGACGGTACGATTAAAGTGGCTATCGATGCCATAAATGCCGCCGGTGCGCCGCACTGCTTCCTGTCCGTAACCAAATGGGGGCATTCGGCGATCGTGAACACCAGCGGTAACGGCGATTGCCATATCATTCTGCGCGGCGGTAAAGAGCCTAACTACAGCGCGAAGCACGTTGCTGAAGTGAAAGAAGGGCTGAACAAGGCAGGCCTGCCAGCACAGGTGATGATCGATTTCAGCCATGCTAACTCGTCGAAACAATTCAAAAAGCAGATGGATGTTTGTGCTGACGTTTGCCAGCAGATTGCCGGTGGCGAAAAGGCCATTATTGGCGTGATGGTGGAAAGCCATCTGGTGGAAGGCAATCAGAGCCTCGAGAGCGGGGAGCCGCTGGCCTACGGTAAGAGCATCACTGATGCCTGCATCGGCTGGGAAGATACCGATGCTCTGTTACGTCAACTGGCGAATGCAGTAAAAGCGCGTCGCGGGTAAGGTTTAATTGTCGGATGCGCCGTCAGAGTGGCGTATCTGATGAATCACCGTAGCCCTGACAAGACGCGCAGCGTCGCATCAGGCAATGTGCTCCATTGTTAGCAACAAAAAAGCCGACTCACTTGCAGTCGGCTTTCTCATTTTTAAGCGAATGACGTTTACTTCGCTTTACCCTGGTTAGCAACGGCCGCTGCTTTCGCCGCGATCTCGTCAGCATTACCCAGATAATAGCGTTTCAGCGGTTTGAAATTCTCGTCGAATTCATAAACCAGTGGCACGCCAGTCGGGATATTCAGCTCAAGAATCTCTTCTTCGCTCATATTATCGAGATATTTCACCAGCGCACGTAACGAGTTACCGTGTGCGGCGATGATCACGCGCTCACCGCTCTTCATTCGCGGCAGAATAGTTTCATTCCAGTAAGGGATCACGCGGTCAATGGTCAGCGCCAGGCTTTCCGTCAGTGGCAGCTCTTTCTCGCTCAGCTTCGCGTAACGTGGATCGTGGCCCGGATAACGTTCATCATCTTTAGTCAGTTCCGGCGGAGTTACCGCAAAACCACGACGCCACTGTTTCACCTGCTCGTCGCCATACTTTTCAGCAGTTTCCGCTTTGTTCAGACCCTGCAACGCACCGTAGTGACGTTCGTTCAGTTTCCAGGATTTCTCAACGGGCAGCCATGCCTGATCCAGTTCGTCCAGCACATTCCACAGGGTATGGATAGCGCGTTTCAGCACAGAGGTGTAAGCAAAATCAAAGCTGTAACCTTCCTCTTTCAGCAGCTTACCAGCTGCTTTTGCTTCGCTTACGCCTTTCTCAGACAGATCCACGTCGTACCAACCGGTAAAACGGTTTTCTTTGTTCCACTGACTTTCGCCATGACGAACCAGAACCAGCTTAGTTACAGCCATATACTTACTCCTCAAACCATCTTTTAATGATAATAATTCTCATTATATTGCCGTGACGAAGCAACGGCAATGCTTACGCATAACCATAGCGAAAATAGTGTCGCAGTGTAAGGTTGTTGTGAATATTGAGTTGCAAATATGTCGGTGTTTGCTGGTGATTTGAGCAATATAAGGATAAAGCCCTCATGACGAGGGCTTAAAGTTATTCAGCAATAAACTGATATTCAGTCAGGCTGGAATACTCTTCGCCAGGACGCAGGAAGCAGTCCGGTTGCGGCCATTCAGGGTGGTTTGGGCTGTCCGGCAGAAACTCGCTTTCCAGAGCCAGTCCCTGCCAGTCAGCGTAAGGTTCAGTTCCCCGTGACGGCGTGCCACCAAGGAAGTTGCCGGAGTAAAATTGCAGAGCCGGAGCGGTGGTGTAGACCTTCAGTTGCAATTTTTCATCTGCTGACCAGACATGCGCCGCCACTTTCTTGCCATCACCTTTAGCCTGTAACAAGAACGCATGATCGTAACCTTTCACTTTGCGCTGATCATCGTCGGCAAGAAATTCACTGGCGATGATTTTGGCGCTGCGGAAATCAAAAGACGTTCCGGCGACAGATTTCAGGCCGTCGTGCGGAATGCCGCCTTCATCAACCGGCAGATATTCGTCTGCCAGAATCTGCAGCTTGTGATTGCGTACGTCAGACTGTTCGCCGTCGAGGTTGAAATAGACGTGGTTAGTCATATTCACCGGGCAAGGTTTATCAACCGTGGCGCGATAAGTAATAGAGATACGGTTATCGTCGGTCAGACGATACTGCACTGTCGCGCCGAGATTCCCCGGAAAGCCCTGATCGCCATCATCTGAACTCAAGGCAAACAGCACCTGACGATCGTTCTGGTTCACAATCTGCCAGCGATGTTTGTCGAACCCTTCCGGGCCGCCGTGCAGCTGGTTGACGCCCTGACTTGGCGAAAGCGTTACGGTTTCATCGTCAAAGGTATAACGACTATTGGCGATACGGTTTGCATAACGACCAATAGAGGCCCCAAGAAATGCGGCCTGATCCTGATAGCATTCCGGGCTGGCGCAGCCAAGCAGCGCCTCGCGGACGCTGCCATCGGAAAGCGGAATACGGGCGGAAAGTAAAGTCGCACCCCAGTCCATCAGCGTGACTACCATCCCTGCGTTGTTACGCAAAGTTAACAGTCGGTACGGCTGACCATCGGGTGCCAGTGCGGGAGTTTCGTTCAGCACTGTCCTGCTCCTTGTGATGGTTTACAAACGTAAAAAGTCTCTTTAATACCTGTTTTTGCTTCATATTGTTCAGCGACAGCTTGCTGTACGGCAGGCACCAGCTCTTCCGGGATCAGTGCGACGATACAGCCGCCAAATCCGCCGCCGGTCATGCGTACGCCACCTTTGTCGCCAATCACAGCTTTGACGATTTCTACCAGAGTGTCAATTTGCGGCACGGTGATTTCGAAATCATCTCGCATAGAAGCATGAGACTCCGCCATCAACTCGCCCATACGTTTCAGGTCGCCTTGCTCCAGTGCGCTGGCTGCTTCAACGGTACGGGCGTTTTCAGTCAGGATATGACGCACGCGTTTCGCCACGATCGGGTCCAGTTCATGCGCAACAGCGTTGAACTCTTCAATGGTGACATCGCGCAGGGCTGGCTGCTGGAAGAAACGCGCACCGGTTTCGCACTGTTCACGACGGGTGTTGTATTCGCTGCCAACCAGGGTACGTTTGAAGTTACTGTTGATGATGACGACAGCCACACCTTTCGGCATGGAAACCGCTTTGGTGCCCAGTGAGCGGCAATCGATCAGCAAGGCATGATCTTTTTTGCCGAGCGCGGAAATCAGCTGATCCATGATCCCACAGTTACAGCCAACAAACTGGTTTTCTGCTTCCTGGCCGTTAAGTGCGATTTGTGCGCCGTCCAGCGGCAGATGATAAAGCTGCTGCAATACGGTTCCGACCGCGACTTCCAGTGAAGCGGAAGAACTTAACCCGGCCCCCTGCGGCACATTGCCGCTGATCACCATGTCCACGCCGCCGAAGCTGTTGTTACGCAGTTGCAGATGTTTCACCACGCCACGAACGTAGTTAGCCCATTGATAGTTTTCATGCGCGACAATGGGCGCATCGAGGGAAAACTCGTCGAGCTGATTTTCATAATCGGCTGCCATCACGCGAACGTTACGGTCATCACGTGGCGCACAACTAATGACGGTTTGATAATCAATTGCGCAGGGCAGAACGAAACCGTCGTTGTAGTCGGTGTGTTCGCCAATAAGATTCACGCGGCCAGGCGCCTGAATGGTATGAGTGGCAGGGTAGCCAAATGCATTGGCAAACAGAGATTGTGTTTTTTCTTTCAGACTCATTACTTACACTCCGGATTCGCGAAAATGGATATCGCTGACTGCGCGTAAACGCTCTGCTGCCTGTTCTGCGGTCAGGTCTCGCTGGGTCTCTGCCAGCATTTCATAACCAACCATAAATTTACGTACGGTGGCGGAGCGCAGCAGAGGCGGATAAAAGTGCGCGTGCAGCTGCCAGTGTTTATTCTCTTCGCCATTAAACGGTGCGCCGTGCCAGCCCATAGAGTAGGGGAAGGAGCACTGGAAGAGGTTGTCATAACGACTGGTCAGCTTTTTCAACGCCAGCGCCAAATCGCTGCGTTGGGCGTCGGTCAAATCGGTGATTCGCAAAACGTGGGCTTTGGGCAGCAGTAGCGTTTCGAACGGCCAGGCAGCCCAGTAAGGCACAACGGCTAACCAGTGTTCGGTTTCGACAACGGTACGGCTACCGTCTGCCAGCTCGCGCTGAACATAATCCACCAGCATTGGTGATTTCTGCCCGGCGAAATATTCTTTTTGCAGGCGGTCTTCGCGCTCAGCTTCGTTAGGCAGGAAGCTATTTGCCCAAATCTGTCCGTGCGGATGCGGGTTAGAGCAGCCCATCGCCGCGCCTTTGTTTTCAAAGACCTGCACCCACGGGTATGTTTTCCCCAGTTCTGCGGTTTGCTCCTGCCAGGTTTTGACGATTTCCGTCAATGCCGCAACGCCCAGTTCTGGCAGCGTTTTACTGTGATCCGGTGAAAAGCAGATCACCCGGCTGGTACCGCGCGCGCTCTGACAACGCATCAAAGGATCGTTGCTTTCTGGCGCATCTGGCGTGTCAGACATCAAGGCCGCAAAGTCATTAGTGAAAACGTAAGTCCCGGTGTAATCGGGGTTTTTATCGCCTGTCACCCGCACATTACCTGCGCAGAGGAAGCAATCTGGATCGTGCGCAGGTAACACCTGTTTGGCTGGCGTTTCCTGCGCCCCCTGCCAGGGGCGCTTGGCGCGGTGCGGTGAAACCAGAATCCATTGCCCGGTGAGCGGGTTGTAGCGGCGATGTGGATGATCAACGGGATTAAATTGCGTCATGGTCGTTCCTTAATCGGGATATCCCTGTGGATGGCGTGACTGCCAGTGCCAGGTGTCCTGTGCCATTTCATCGAGTGTGCGCGTTACGCGCCAGTTCAGTTCACGGTCGGCTTTGCTGGCGTCAGCCCAGTAGGCCGGAAGGTCGCCCTCGCGACGCGGTGCAAAATGATAATTAACCGGTTTGCCGCAAGCTTTACTGAAGGCATTAACCACATCCAGCACGCTGCTGCCTACGCCTGCGCCGAGGTTGTAGATGTGTACGCCTGGCTTGTTCGCCAGTTTTTCCATTGCCACGACGTGGCCGTCTGCCAGGTCCATTACGTGGATGTAATCGCGTACGCCAGTACCGTCTTCGGTCGGATAATCGTTACCAAAAATAGCCAGCGAGTCGCGACGGCCTACGGCAACCTGGGCGATGTATGGCATCAGGTTATTCGGAATACCTTGCGGATCTTCGCCCATATCGCCCGACGGATGCGCGCCAACTGGGTTGAAGTAGCGCAGCAGGGCAATGCTCCAGTCCGGCTGGGCTTTTTGCAGATCGGTGAGGATCTGTTCCACCATCAGCTTGCTTTTGCCGTAAGGACTTTGTGGCGTGCCGGTCGGGAAGCTTTCAACGTATGGAATTTTGGGCTGATCGCCATAAACGGTGGCGGAGGAGCTGAAGATAAAGTTTTTGACGTTAGCGGCGCGCATGGCGCTAATCAGGCGCAGGGTGCCGTTGACATTGTTGTCGTAATATTCCAGCGGTTTTTGTACCGATTCGCCAACGGCTTTCAGCCCGGCGAAGTGGATCACGGTGTCGATAGCGTGATCGTGCAGGATCTCGGTCATCAACGCTTCGTTACGGATATCACCTTCAACAAACGTTGGATGTTTGCCGCCTAAACGCTCGATAACAGGCAGTACGCTGCGCTTACTGTTACAGAGGTTATCAAGAATGATGACATCATGACCGTTTTGCAGTAATTGCACACAGGTATGACTTCCAATGTAACCGCTACCACCGGTAACCAGAACTCTCATAATTCGCTCCATTAGGCTTATGGTATGAAATAACCATAGCATAACAAAGATGCGAAAAGTGTGACATGGAATAAATTAGTGGAATCGTTTACACAAGAATTTAGCCGTTCTTTATGCACGATTAAGTGATTATAAAACAGAGGGTTTATGAATGATTGCGCTTTTTATCTGAAAAAAGTCGCGGTTTCATGCCTGGATGCGTCGAACTTTAGGCCGGAGAGGGCGCTAAGGCCGCCTCCGGTACAGTCAGCATTACCGACTCAGTTTATTTTTGTCAGCGCATAACGATAGAGGTCACCGTCCGGCACGAACTCAAGACGATGGGAAATACAGGCGGGCGCATCTTCGGCGTGGTGTGAAACAAACAATAATTGCGTTTCACCTTCGCTAATCAGCACATCAACAAAACGGCGGATAAGCTGGCGATTGAGTGGATCAAGGCCCTGTAAAGGTTCATCAAGAATAAGCAAAGTCGGATGCTTCACCAGTGCGCGAACGATCAGCGCCAGACGCTGCTGTCCCCAGGAAAGACTATGGAAAGGAGCGTCAGCCGTGCGTTTATCAATGCCGAGAATATCCAGCCACTGCTGCACCAGTTTTTGCTGGCGATCTGAAACGGCCTGATAAATGCCAATCGAATCAAAATAGCCAGAAAGGATCACATTACGCACGGTAGTGCTGACCCGGTAATCCAGATGCAAACTACTGCTGACGTAACCGATATGCTTTTTGATGTCCCAGATGGTTTCGCCGCTGCCGCGACGTCGTCCAAAAAGCGTCAAATCGTTGCTGTAACCTTGCGGATGATCGCCTGTAATCAGGCTTAATAGCGTCGATTTTCCCGCGCCATTTGGCCCGACAATTTGCCAGTGCTCGCCTGGATTCACCTGCCAGCTAAGGTTATTAAGAATGGGGCGATCGTTATAAGAAACCACGCCATTTTTCAGCACAATGCGCGGTTCGTTGGCGGGTAAGGCGTGACGTGCTGAAGGTTCATCTGGCTCCGGCAGTTGCACACCTTCAAGCTGTTCGCTATGCGCCAGTTGCGCGACGAGTGCTTGTTGGAGCAGTTCCTCTTTAGCGCCAGTTTCCGCTAACGTGCAATCCGCCAGCACGCCAGCAAACTGGACAAATTCCGGGATCTCATCGAAGCGATTGAGCACCAGTACCAGGGTAATACCGGACTGATGTAACGAGGCGAGCAGCTCAGCCAGCTGCTGACGTGAGGCAACATCCAGGCCATCGAACGGCTCATCAAGAATCAACAAGTCTGGCTCCGACATCAGCGCCTGACACAGCAGGGTTTTTCGCGTCTCGCCAGTGGAAAGGTATTTAAAGCGTCGGTCGAGAAGGGCGGTAATGCCGAACTGCTGCGCCAACTGCGCACAACGCTGTGCATCCTTAATTTCATCCTGAATGATTTCAGCCGTAGTGCGTCCGGTGTCATCTTCGCCAGGGCCGAGCATATCGGTGTTATTCCGTTGCCATTCGTCGCTGACGAGCTTTTGCAATTGCTCGAAGGAGAGACGAGTGATGTGGGAAAACTGACTTTGTCGTTCACCTTTCAAAAACGGAAGTTCCCCCGCCAGCGCGCGGGCCAGCGCCGACTTCCCGCTTCCATTCGAACCGACAAACGCCCAACTATCACCCGCGTTTAACGTTAGCTGAGACAATTGCAGCGTTTTTGTGTCGCTAAGACGAAACGTGCCTTGCAAAATTTGCAACGATGACATTTTATATCCCATTTTTTGCAGCGATTACTGACAGGGATACGTGTTTCATAACAAATTGTCAACACGCTTAGCAAAGCGTAGCGATAATCACGCTGTCGGCGTTAAAGTAAGCCGTGGCATTCTGCCCTTGTTCAAGAGAAGCTGCTTCATTTATCGGCACCGTGGCGCACAGAGTTTGCCCGTCAGGTAACGCCATTAATACTTCGCACTGTTCTGCACCGCGCTCTATATGACGAATAATGCCCGGCAATTGGTTGTCGGCACCCTGGGCGACAGTGTCATCCTGAGTAATGTTCACCCACGGCGCTTTCAGCAGAATCAACACTTCTTTGCCTTCATCCAGTCCCAGACGTGCGCCACTTTGTGCGGTAATCGCGACTTTAAGGCGTGTTTTGCCATCGGCCAGTAAGACATCAACATGTTGTTGAATGTCATCATGATCGCGGGCGGTGATGGTGCCAAACCACTGGTTACGGGCACTGGTCTGCAGTGAAAAACGTGAGATCGCGGCCAGCAGGCTGTTCAGCGGCAAGGCGTCATCGTCACTTAACACATCAAAGGCTTTTTGCTGGATTTGCGCCAGTAAATCATAGAGCTGAATCAGTCGCTGACCATAGCGGGTCAGTACTGCGCCGCCGCCACCTTTACCGCCTGTTGCGCGCTCAACCAGAATATGCTCACTTAACTGATTCATCTCGTTAATGGCATCCCAGGCGCTTTTATAGCTGATACCGGCATCTTTCGCTCCCTGGCTAATGGAACCGGAAAGCGCAATGTGTTTTAGTAACGAAATGCGGCGCGGGTCGGCGAATAATTTTTGTTGGAGCTTAAGGGTGAGAAGGATTTCGGCCTGCATAACAATGTCCTGGCAAAAGTCTTATTGTGACGGAAAACGAACGCCACGCAAAGCTGACCGCACAAAAGGGGAGTGCTTTTCTGTGCTTAGCGGTTAGAATAGTCTCATGACTATATCTGGAGTTGACCATGTTAGAGTTATTAAAAAGTCTGGTATTCGCCGTAATCATGGTACCTGTCGTGATGGCCATCATCCTGGGTCTGATTTACGGTCTTGGTGAAGTATTCAACATCTTTTCTGGTGTTGGTAAAAAAGACCAGCCCGGACAAAATCATTGATTCCCTGAATGCCCGCTTAGTCGGGCATTTTCTTGTTCTCAACTTCCTGCTTTTCCTGCCGATATTTTTCTCATCTACCTCACAAAGGTTAGCAATAACTGCTGGGAAAATTCTGAGCTAGCCGTTATATTATCGCCTACATAACGTTGCATTAAGGGGTTACCAATGGCTCGTAAATGGTTGAACTTGTTTGCCGGGGCGGCACTCTCTTTCGCTGCTGCTGGCAATGTACTGGCAGATGAAGGGAAAATCACGGTATTCGCCGCCGCATCACTGACTAACGCAATGCAGGACATCGCTACGCAGTATAAAAAAGAGAAAGGCGTAGATGTCGTCTCTTCTTTCGCCTCGTCTTCTACCCTGGCCCGTCAGATTGAAGCGGGTGCGCCTGCGGATCTGTTTATTTCTGCCGATCAGAAATGGATGGATTATGCGGTTGATAAAAAAGCGATCGATACGGCCTCGCGTCAGACTCTACTCGGTAATAGCCTGGTTGTTGTAGCACCGAAAGCCAGCGAGCAGAAAGATTTCTCCATTGACAGCAAAACCAACTGGACTTCGCTGCTGAATGGCGGTCGCCTGGCGGTTGGTGATCCGGAACATGTTCCCGCTGGCATTTATGCAAAAGAAGCACTGCAAAAACTGGGCGCATGGGATACGCTCTCCCCGAAACTGGCTCCGGCGGAAGATGTTCGTGGCGCGCTGGCGTTGGTCGAACGCAATGAAGCGCCGCTGGGTATTGTTTACGGTTCTGACGCAGTTGCCAGCAAAGGGGTAAAAGTGGTTGCCACCTTCCCGGAAGATTCACATAAAAAAGTGGAATATCCGGTTGCTGTTGTGGAAGGACATAACAATGCGACAGTAAAAGCATTTTATGATTATCTGAAGGGACCGCAGGCTGCGGAAATTTTTAAACGCTACGGATTTACAACCAAGTAATGATACTGACCGATCCAGAATGGCAGGCGGTTTTATTAAGCCTGAAAGTTTCTTCCCTGGCTGTGCTGTTTAGCCTGCCGTTTGGGATCTTTTTTGCCTGGTTACTGGTGCGTTGCACATTTCCGGGCAAAGCTCTGCTCGACAGCGTACTGCATCTACCGCTGGTGTTACCGCCCGTGGTCGTCGGTTACTTGTTATTAGTTTCGATGGGACGGCGCGGATTTATCGGTGAACGTCTGTATGACTGGTTTGGCATTACCTTCGCCTTTAGCTGGCGTGGCGCGGTTCTCGCTGCCGCCGTGATGTCGTTTCCGTTGATGGTGCGGGCAATTCGTCTGGCGCTGGAAGGGGTTGATGTCAAACTGGAACAGGCCGCAAGAACATTGGGGGCAGGGCGCTGGCGCGTGTTCTTTACTATCACGTTACCGCTGACCTTACCGGGAATTATCGTCGGTACGGTACTGGCATTCGCTCGTTCGCTTGGTGAGTTTGGGGCAACGATCACCTTTGTTTCTAACATTCCTGGCGAAACGCGAACCATTCCTTCAGCCATGTATACCCTGATCCAGACCCCCGGCGGGGAAAGTGGTGCGGCGAGACTGTGCATTATCTCTATTGCGCTGGCGATGATCTCCCTGTTGATTTCTGAATGGCTGGCCAGAATCAGCCGTGAACGGGCGGGGCGCTAATCATGCTGGAACTGAATTTTTCCCAGACGTTGGGCAATCATTGCCTGGCCATTAATGAAACGCTGCCCGCCAATGGTATCACCGCTATCTTTGGTGTCTCCGGAGCTGGAAAAACCTCGCTGATTAATGCCATCAGTGGGCTGACACGTCCGCAAAAAGGGCGGATTGTCCTCAATGGTCGGGTACTAAATGACGCCGAAAAAGGGATCTGCCTTTCGCCAGAAAAGCGTCGCGTTGGTTATGTGTTTCAGGATGCGCGGCTGTTTCCGCATTACAAAGTACGTGGAAATCTGCGCTACGGCATGGCGAAAAGCATGGTCGATCAGTTCGATAAGCTGGTGGCGCTTTTAGGCATTGATCCGTTGCTTGAGCGTTTACCGGGCAGCCTGTCCGGAGGCGAAAAACAGCGTGTGGCAATTGGCCGGGCATTGCTGACGGCACCGGAATTATTATTGCTGGATGAACCACTGGCCTCGCTGGATCTTCCGCGAAAACGCGAGCTATTGCCTTATCTGCAACGGTTGACGCGGGAAATCAACATTCCGATGCTCTATGTCAGCCATTCGCTGGATGAGATCCTCCATCTGGCAGACCGAGTGATGGTACTGGAAAACGGCCAGGTGAAAGCGTTCGGTGCGCTGGAAGAAGTCTGGGGCAGTAGCGTAATGAATCCATGGTTGCCGAAAGAGCAACAAAGCAGCATTCTGAAAGTAACGGTACTGGAACATCATCCGCGTTACGCGATGACCGCGCTGGCGCTGGGCGATCAGCATTTGTGGGTTAATAAGCTGGATGAACCGCTGCAAGCCGCGCTACGCATCCGCATCCAGGCTTCCGATGTTTCTCTGGTTTTACAACCGCCGCAACAAACCAGCATTCGTAACGTATTGCGCGCCAAAGTCGTCAATAGCTATGACGACAACGGTCAGGTGGAAGTGGAATTGGAAGTCGGCGGTAAAACGCTGTGGGCGCGAATAAGCCCGTGGGCCAGGGATGAACTGGCGATCAAACCTGGCCTATGGCTATACGCGCAAATTAAAAGTGTCTCGATAACCGCCTGATTAAATCAGGTGGTTATAAATGAACCGGGCAATGCTGTCGGTGGTGTTATCACCAATCACAATGTTGGCACGCGCTTTTACTGCGTCATCAGCGTTGCCCATCGCCACGCCTGTACCAGCGGCTTCCAGCATACTGATATCATTAAAATTATCGCCGAATGCGACGACGTTTTCCATCGACCAGCCTTGCGCCTCAACCCATTTCGTCAGGCGTTTACCTTTGCTGTTACCACCGCGGGCAATATCAACCTGATCGTGCCAGGACCATTCACACTCCAGTCCCAATTCATGTTCAACATGCTTACCAAAATGCTGCAATTGCGGCAGGTCATCGTGTGTCAGGGCGAACTTCCATACTGCGTTAACTTCCTGCGCTGTCTCGGCCAGTGAAGCAACCTGGGTAAAGGTCGGACGCTGTTCCGGCGGCAGGGTTTGCGCCCAGTTAGACGTGCGAATGACATGCCCGGTCGGGTGCTCATAGACCATTGCATCATCCACATACATCAGACCGTGAATGTGGTGTTCATTCAGCATCTCAATGAGTTGCAGGGCTTTATTAACGGGCATTGGATCGGCTTCAAGCACTGTTTTTGCATGATAATCATACAAATAGGTGCCATTACAGCAAATAGCAGGTGTATCCAGCGCCAGCGCCTGATAAAAAGGATGAATAGCGACATGATGGCGGCCCGTGACGATGATTAATTGATAGCCTGCTTCGCGAGCGCGGGCCAGGGCTTCTATCGATGAAGGAAGCAAGGTTTTTTTCGGGGTCAATAAGGTGCCGTCTAAGTCGAGTGCAATCACGCGTGTGGTCATGGCGTATTCCAGATTAAGGTTAAGAATTTTCGTCTGCGCGAATGGTACACCGATACCACTATCGGACAAAATTCTGCGTTTTAATTCAGCATTCACCGCCAAAAGCGACTAATTTTAGCTGTTACAGTCAGTTGCTAAATGCAAAGGAGCATTCATGAAGCAAACAGTTTATATCGCCAGCCCTGAGAGCCAGCAAATTCACGTCTGGAACCTGAATCATGAAGGCGCACTGACGCTGACACAGGTTGTCGATGTGCCGGGGCAGGTGCAGCCGATGGTGGTCAGCCCGGACAAACGTTATCTCTATGTTGGTGTTCGCCCTGAGTTTCGCGTCCTGGCGTATCGTATCGCCCCGGACGATGGCGCACTGACCTTTGCCGCAGAGTCTGCGCTGCCGGGTAGCCCGACGCATATTTCCACCGATCACCAGGGGCAGTTTGTCTTTGTAGGTTCTTACAATGCGGGTAACGTGAGCGTAACGCGTCTGGAAGATGGCCTGCCAGTGGGCGTCGTCGATGTGGTCGAGGGGCTGGACGGTTGCCATTCTGCCAATATCTCACCGGATAATCGTACGCTGTGGGTTCCGGCATTAAAGCAGGATCGCATTTGCCTGTTTACGGTCAGCGATGATGGTCATCTGGTGGCGCAGGACCCTGCGGAAGTGACTACCGTTGAAGGGGCCGGCCCGCGTCATATGGTATTCCATCCAAACGAACAATATGCGTATTGTGTCAATGAGTTAAACAGCTCAGTGGATGTCTGGGAACTGAAAGATCCGCACGGCAATATCGAATGTGTCCAGACGCTGGATATGATGCCGGAAGACTTCTCCGATACCCGTTGGGCGGCTGATATTCATATCACCCCGGATGGTCGTCATTTATACGCCTGCGACCGTACCGCCAGCCTGATTACCGTTTTCAGCGTTTCGGAAGATGGCAGCGTGTTGAGTAAAGAAGGCTTCCAGCCAACGGAAACCCAGCCGCGCGGCTTCAATGTTGATCACAGCGGCAAGTATCTGATTGCCGCCGGGCAAAAATCTCACCACATCTCAGTTTACGAAATTGTCGGCGAGCAGGGTCTACTGCATGAAAAAGGCCGTTATGCGGTCGGGCAGGGGCCAATGTGGGTAGTGGTGAACGCACACTAACCGCTGATTCACCCGGCGCAGTCTCTCCTGCGCCGGTGTATTAACCTATTTCCTGTAACGCATGTCTCTGGCGTTCGACGATATTGGTCCACAAGTTGTCTTTATCGTCGGTCCATAAATTAATCAGCAAGGCAAAAAAGCGTTCTGCAGCCGGAGAAAGCACGGCATCTTTGCGGCGAATAATCCCCAATGTCCGACGTATAACCGGTTCCACCAGCGGGATACCAATAATCGAAGAATAGGGTGCATGGGGCATTGCCAGACCAGGAAGCGCCGAAATCCCCAGTCCCGCCTCCACCAGTCCTAATGACGTCGAAAGATGACGCACTTCGTAAAACCAGTCCAGCTTCCAGGGCTTGTCGGCCAGCTGTTGTTCTATCAAAAGTCGGTTGCCGCTGGAGGAGCGTACGCCAATCATTTTGTAACCCACTAACTCCTGCCATTCTACAAGCTGCTTTTTGGCTAATGGGTGGTCACGCCGACAGGCCAGCACAAACGGCTCGTTGACCAGTGGGGTAAAATCAATGGATGAATTTGTGACGTTGTTCATGTTTATGCCAAAGTCTGATTCGTTACACAGCACCGATTCCATGCAATTATTCGTGCCTTGTTCCAGAATCCGCACTTTAATATTGGGATACAGCTCATTAAATTTACCGATTGCCAGTGGTAAAAAATAAAATACTGCGGTCGGAATACACGCTAACGTCACCATACCACGATGATAAGCATTCATATCACGAATATTAAAAAGCGTTTCATCGAATTTCTTTATTAATTCCCGCGCCTCCGGGAGCAACCTTTTTCCTGCTTTTGTTAACGTAACCTTGCGAGTTGTACGCTCAAATAGTTGAATATGTAAATCCTCTTCCATCTTTTTTATTCTTCGCGTTAATGCAGGTTGCGTAATATTGAGTAATTTAGCAGCATTGTTAAATGAACTGGACTCTGCCAGTATGACAAATGCCTTCATACTTGATAATTCATGCTTCATTATTACTCCGAAAAATGGATGCGACGATTTTGGATGACAGGCAGTTAAAAATTTTAACTGCATTTAGCCAACTTAAATTAATGAAAAAATGTTATTAATCGTTGAGCTAAAGTCATTAGAGATGCTTTGCCCTTAATGTAACCATATCGCAATAAGTTATGTTTTTAAATTGAGGGCATTATTATGAAAAAAATACCCTGCGTGATGATGCGAGGTGGAACCTCGAGGGGCGCGTTCCTGTTAGCGGAACATCTACCCGAAGATCAAACGCAGCGCGATAAAATATTGATGGCAATTATGGGTTCCGGTAACGATCTGGAAATTGACGGTATTGGCGGCGGTAATCCACTGACCAGTAAAGTCGCCATAATTAGCCGTTCCAGCGATCCGCGTGCTGACGTCGATTATCTGTTTGCTCAGGTTATCGTCCATGAGCAACGTGTCGATACCACGCCTAACTGCGGCAATATGCTGTCTGGCGTTGGGGCATTCGCCATTGAAAATGGTTTGATTGCAGCGACTTCGCCAGTTACCCGCGTATGTATCCGCAACGTCAATACGGGTACGTTCATCGAAGCTGATGTGCAAACGCCAAATGGTGTTGTCGAGTACGAGGGTAGCGCCAGAATTGACGGCGTACCGGGTACTGCCGCACCGGTTGCGCTCACTTTCCTGAATGCCGCTGGAACCAAAACCGGAAAAGTCTTCCCGACTGATAATCAGATTGATTATTTTGACGATGTTCCAGTGACTTGTATCGATATGGCGATGCCAGTCGTCATTATTCCGGCTGATTATTTGGGTAAAACAGGCTATGAATTACCGGCGGAACTGGATGCCGACAAAACATTATTAGCCCGCATTGAATCTATCCGCCTACAAGCGGGTAAAGCAATGGGCTTAGGCGATGTCAGTAATATGGTTATCCCTAAACCTGTGCTTATTTCTCCTGCGCAGAAAGGCGGGGCAATTAATGTGCGTTATTTTATGCCGCATTCTTGCCATCGCGCGCTGGCGATAACCGGTGCTATTGCTATTTCCAGTAGTTGTGCATTGGAAGGCACCGTCACCCGACAAATCGTCCCTTCTGTAGGATACGGCAATATCAATATTGAACACCCCAGTGGTGCACTCGACGTTCATTTAAGTAATGAAGGTCAGGATGCCACGACGTTACGCGCATCTGTTATTCGGACAACCAGAAAAATATTTTCCGGTGAAGTTTATCTTCCCTGAAAATATTCGTTGTCAGGATAAGGACAATCAATAAAGGACTTCTGTATGAGTCATACAGAAAGAACAGGATTTTAAATGAATAAGAAATCGTTATGGAAGCTAATTCTGATATTAGCGATCCCATGTATTATTGGCTTTATGCCAGCTCCGGCAGGATTAAGCGAACTGGCGTGGGTGCTTTTTGGTATTTACCTGGCGGCCATTGTGGGGCTGGTTATCAAGCCTTTCCCGGAACCTGTCGTACTGTTAATTGCCGTTGCTGCCTCCATGGTGGTGGTCGGTAATTTATCCGATGGTGCATTTAAGACTACCGCCGTATTAAGCGGTTACTCTTCAGGTACCACCTGGCTGGTATTCTCGGCGTTTACCTTAAGTGCCGCATTTGTGACCACAGGGTTAGGTAAACGTATTGCCTATTTATTGATTGGCAAAATTGGTAGCACTACCCTGGGGCTGGGTTACGTTACGGTATTCCTCGATCTGGTACTGGCTCCGGCAACACCGTCTAACACCGCGCGTGCGGGCGGCATTGTGTTACCGATCATCAACAGCGTGGCGGTGGCTTTGGGGTCAGAACCTGAAAAAAGCCCACGTCGTGTTGGACATTACCTGATGATGTCCATTTACATGGTCACTAAAACCACCAGCTATATGTTCTTTACCGCAATGGCGGGGAACATTCTGGCGCTGAAAATGATCAATGATATTCTGCACCTACAAATTAGTTGGGGTGGATGGGCGCTGGCTGCTGGATTGCCTGGCATCATTATGCTACTGGTCACTCCGCTGGTGATTTACACCATGTATCCGCCAGAAATTAAGAAAGTGGATAACAAAACCATCGCCAAAGCGGGCCTTGCTGAGCTGGGGCCGATGAAAATCCGCGAAAAAATGCTGCTCGGTGTCTTCGTGCTGGCGCTGCTGGGCTGGATTTTCAGTAAAACGCTCGGGGTAGATGAATCCACTGTGGCAATCGTTGTTATGGCGACCATGCTGCTGCTGGGGATCGTTACCTGGGAAGACGTGGTGAAAAATAAAGGCGGCTGGAATACCTTAATCTGGTACGGCGGTATTATCGGCTTAAGCTCCTTATTATCGAAAGTTAAATTCTTCGAATGGTTAGCTGAAGTCTTTAAAAATAACCTGGCATTTGACGGTCATGGTAACGTAGCTTTCTTCGTTATTATTTTCCTTAGCATCATCGTGCGTTATTTCTTTGCTTCCGGTAGTGCCTATATCGTTGCCATGTTACCGGTATTTGCCATGCTGGCGAACGTCTCCGGCGCACCGTTAATGTTAACTGCGCTGGCGCTGCTTTTCTCCAACTCCTATGGCGGCATGGTTACTCACTATGGCGGTGCGGCAGGTCCGGTCATCTTCGGCGTAGGCTATAACGATATTAAATCCTGGTGGTTGGTCGGTGCGGTACTGACGATATTAACCTTCCTGGTACATATCACCCTCGGCGTGTGGTGGTGGAATATGCTGATCGGCTGGAACATGCTGTAAATATACTCGTCATACTTCAAGTTGCATGTGCTGCGTCTGCGTTCGCTCACCCCAGTCACTTACTTATGTAAGCTCCTGGGGATTCACTCGCTTGCCGCCTTCCTGCAACTCGAATTATTTAGAGTATATCCATTTATTATCTTTCTGCGCACTTAACGGTGCGCAGATATCTGGAGCATTTGATGATCAAGTTATCTGAAAAAGGCGTATTTCTCGCCAGTAATAACGAAATAATTGCCGAAGAACATTTCAGAGGCGAAATTAAAAAAGAAGAAGCAAAAAAAGGCACTATTGCCTGGTCTATTCTCTCTTCTCATAATACGTCCGGAAATATGGATAAACTTAAAATTAAGTTTGATTCATTAGCCTCTCACGATATTACCTTTGTTGGTATTGTACAGACCGCTAAAGCGTCCGGTATGGAACGTTTCCCGCTGCCGTATGTGCTGACCAACTGCCATAACTCACTCTGCGCCGTCGGCGGCACCATTAACGGTGATGACCATGTTTTTGGTTTATCGGCAGCGCAGCGTTATGGCGGTATTTTTGTGCCTCCGCATATTGCGGTCATCCATCAATATATGCGTGAGATGATGGCAGGAGGCGGCAAAATGATCCTCGGGTCAGACAGCCACACCCGTTACGGTGCATTAGGGACAATGGCAGTCGGTGAGGGTGGCGGTGAGTTGGTAAAACAGCTGCTTAATGACACCTGGGATATCGACTATCCGGGAGTTGTTGCGGTGCATTTGACCGGAAAACCTGCGCCGTATGTGGGGCCGCAGGATGTGGCGCTGGCTATCATTGGTGCCGTGTTCAAAAACGGCTACGTCAAAAACAAAGTGATGGAATTCGTGGGGCCCGGTGTTGCAGCGCTCTCTACCGATTTCCGTAACAGCGTTGACGTGATGACCACTGAAACTACCTGTTTAAGTTCTGTCTGGCAAACTGATGAAGAAGTCCATAACTGGCTGGCGCTGCACGGTCGCGGCCAGGATTATTGTCAGCTTAACCCTCAACCGATGGCGTACTACGATGGCTGCATCAGCGTTGATTTGAGTGCCATCAAACCAATGATTGCGCTGCCGTTCCACCCGAGCAACGTGTATGAAATCGACATGCTGAACCAGAACCTGACTGACATTCTGCGTGAGATTGAAATTGAGTCCGAGCGCGTGGCGCACGGGAAAGCCAAACTCTCATTGCTGGATAAAGTCGAAAATGGTCGCCTGAAAGTGCAGCAGGGGATTATCGCGGGCTGTTCTGGCGGTAACTATGAAAACGTTATCGCTGCAGCTAATGCGCTGCGCGGTCAATCCTGTGGCAATGACACCTTCTCGCTGGCGGTTTATCCATCATCACAGCCGGTGTTTATGGATTTAGCCAAAAAAGGCGTGGTAGCAGATTTGATTGGCGCAGGTGCAATCATCAGAACTGCGTTTTGCGGCCCATGCTTTGGCGCGGGCGACACGCCAATCAACAACGGTTTGAGTATTCGCCACACCACGCGTAACTTCCCGAACCGCGAAGGCTCTAAGCCAGCCAACGGTCAGATGTCAGCGGTGGCGTTGATGGATGCCCGTTCTATCGCTGCAACAGCCGCAAACGGTGGTTATTTAACCTCTGCAAGTGAATTGGACTGCTGGGACATCGTGCCGGAGTATGCCTTCGATGTCACGCTGTATAAAAATCGCGTCTATCAGGGCTTTGTGAAAGGGGCGACCCAGCAATCGCTGATCTACGGACCGAACATCAAAGACTGGCCGGAATTGGGGGCGCTGACTGACAATATCGTCCTCAAAGTGTGCTCGAAGATCCTCGACGAAGTGACCACCACCGACGAATTGATTCCTTCCGGTGAAACCTCTTCTTATCGTTCAAATCCGATTGGTTTGGCGGAGTTTACCCTGTCACGCCGCGATCCAGGTTATGTTGGCAGAAGTAAAGCGACTGCCGAGCTGGAAAATCAGCGTCTGGCGGGCAATGTCAGCGAGCTGACAGAGGTGTTTGCGCGCATTAAGCAGATTGCTGGTCAGGAGCATATTGATCCGCTGCAAACTGAAATTGGCAGCATGGTCTATGCGGTGAAACCAGGCGATGGGTCTGCGCGTGAGCAGGCGGCGAGCTGCCAGCGTGTGATTGGCGGTCTGGCGAATATTGCCGAGGAATACGCGACTAAACGCTACCGTTCTAACGTCATCAACTGGGGGATGTTACCGCTGCAAATGGCGGAAGCACCAACGTTTGAAGTGGGGGATTACATTTACATCCTTGGCATTAAAGCGGCGCTGGATAATCCGGGGACGACGTTTAAAGGTTATGTGATCCATGAAGATGCGCCGGTAACAGAGATTACGCTCTATATGGAAAGTCTGACTGCTGAAGAGCGCGAGATTATCAAGGCGGGTAGTTTGATTAACTTCAATAAAAACCGTCAGATGTAAAAAGCGCCATGTGAATGTTGGTCGCATCCGGCACTTATTGTCGGATGCGATGCTGACGCATCTTATCCGACCTACAAATCGCATCGAACCGTAGGCCGGATAAGGCGTTTACGCCGCATCCGGCAAAAAGTTAATCGCTTTTACTTCTTCGCCTCTGCAACCACTTTGCTACCCACGCCGCGGTTATTGTATTCCCACATGCGGTTGTAGTTAGTGTCATTCAGATTACGCTGTACTTCGTCGTTATCATCAACGTTGCCAGTATTACCCGCAAACGGACGATTGGAAATCACCGCATCGGCCCACGGTTTAGCCGTGTTAAAACCTTCGTTGATGGCGCTATCACGGATCACCACCTGACCGTTGGTATTGGCATCAACATCCAGCGAGCGGCCCAGTTGCGCCACGCCATCACCGGAAGCATTGAAACGGCTGTTTACGGCGAGGAAACCGTAATAGATGTTAGACAGCGTAGCCGGTGCAAACACATACGCTTCTTGCTGAGTACGTGAGTTCACCACGCGGAATTCGGTATTATCGAACACCACTGCGCCGCGACCAGAAACGATATCCACATCCCCTTCAATGTAACTGTTGGTCACCAGAGTACGCGGCTGACGGTTGGTTTCCAGACGGTTTTGCACACCACTGTTGGTGACAAAGAATGTATTCTGACGACCGAGAATGTTGACGTTATTGATCTGCACTTTGTCGCCATCAGTACGCAGTGCCACCGCCGGATGGTTACCCGCATCTACGCTATCACCCAGCGTGTTTTCGATGGTCAGGTTTTGCAGTTGCAGGCCATTGTTTTGTGACCAGAAGACCGCAGAGCAGAGAACGCCGATACTGTCGCTGCGTTTGCTCTGGCAGCTATCGTACATATACCACGCTGGTTTACCTGGCATATATTTGCCGCGCGGGTTGACGTCGTGACGCCAGTCGGCAGGGCTCATGCCCCCATCAAGGGAAAGCCCAATCTTCACATCAATCGGTTTTTCACCTGTACCGTACAGAGTAATTCCACCCGGAGCGGCAGGGACATACACCGTTCCCTGATATTCACCAGGCATCACGGCAATATACTGGCGCTTGTTGGTGCGCTTGATAATTGCCGCATCTACCGCCGCCTGAATCGTGGTATGCGTTACACCCGGAGTACCCGCCGGGCCGACAACAAAGTCAGGTTGTGCAGGCAGAGTAATCGGTGATGGATTCCATGATGCTGCGCCCGGCGTCAGGGACGCAAAATAGTGTTGAGCATCGAAATTCTGCGCTTCTTTTGCCGACAGAATCGGGCGAGAAGAGGTACCAGGCGCGGTTTGATCAGAAGGACGTTGATCGGGTGGTGTTGAGCTACAGGCGGTCAGCGTCACGCCAAAAGCCAATGCCAGCGCCAGACGGGAAACTGAAAATGTATTCACAGGTTGCTCCGGGCTATGAAATAGAAAAATGAATCCGTTGAAGCCTGCTTTTTTATACTAACTTGAGCGAAACGGGAAGGTAAAAAGACAAAAAGTTGTTTTTAATACCTTTAAGTGATACCAGATGGCATAGCGCCATCTGGCAGAGTGATTAACTAAACATCGCAGTAATCGAGGCGCTTGCCAGAGAGTGGAAATGAACGTTAAACCCGACCATCGCGCCGCTGGCTCCTTCATCGACATCAATACGTTCTACATCCAGCGCGTGAACGGTAAAGATGTAGCGATGGGTTTCGCCTTTCGGCGGCGCTGCGCCACCGTATCCGGCTTTACCAAAATCGGTACGTGTCTGGAGCACGCCATCAGGGATTGCCACCAGACCAGAGCCAAACCCCTGCGGCAATACGCGGGTATCAGCGGGTAAGTTAACAACTACCCAGTGCCACCAGCCGGAGCCGGTTGGCGCATCCGGGTCGTAGCAGGTGACGACAAAACTTTTCGTTCCCGCAGGAACATCATCCCATGCCAGATGCGGCGAAATATTATCGCCATCGTAACCCATGCCGTTAAAGACATGACGATGCGGCAATTTATCGCCATCGCGCAGATCATTACTGATGAGTTTCATGAAACCTCCTTTCTTTTTTGCAGAAAGTGTAGCCAGAAACCCTCACGTTGACTTCCCGTTATTGGCAAAAAAATGTTTCATCCTGTACCGCGCGGTTAACCGCTGCGGTCAGACGTTGCAACTGTTGCGGGAGAATAATATAGGGCGGCATCAGGTAAATCAGTTTGCCAAAAGGCCGGATCCAGACACCCTGTTCGACAAAGAATTTTTGCAGCGCCGCCATATTCACCGGATGAGTGGTTTCGACCACGCCGATTGCCCCCAGTACGCGCACATCGGCAACCATTTCGGCGTCACGTGCGGGTGTGAGTTGCTCGCGCAGCTGTACTTCAATAGTCGCTACCTGCTGCTGCCAGTCGCCAGATTCGATAATGGCCAGGCTGGCGTTTGCTGCCGCGCAGGCCAGTGGATTGCCCATAAAAGTAGGCCCATGCATAAAGCAGCCAGCTTCACCGTTACTGATGGTTTCCGCAACCTCGCGTGTAGTGAGCGTGGCGGAAAGGGTCATCGTACCGCCGGTTAAGGCTTTACCGAGGCACAAAATGTCCGGCGCGATCCCCGCATGTTCGCAGGCAAACAGTTTGCCGGTACGACCAAAACCGGTGGCTATCTCGTCAGCAATCAGCAAGATACCTTCACGATCGCACATTTTGCGGATTCGTTTTAACCATTCCGGATGGTACATGCGCATTCCGCCAGCGCCCTGAACAATCGGTTCAATGATCACCGCCGCGATTTCATGACGATGCGCCGCCATCAGACGTGCGAAGCCCACCATATCGCGTTCATCCCATTCGCCATCCATGCGGCTTTGCGGCGCGGGAGCAAACAGGTTTTCTGGCAGATAGCCTTTCCACAGGCTGTGCATTGAGTTGTCTGGATCGCACACCGACATCGCGCCAAAGGTATCGCCATGATAACCATTGCGGAAGGTCAGAAAACGCTGGCGCGCTTCGCCTTTGGCTTGCCAGTACTGCAACGCCATTTTCATCGCCACTTCCACCGCTACGGAGCCGGAGTCCGCGAGAAAAACGCATTCCAGCGGTTGCGGCGTCATTGCCACCAGTTTGCGGCACAGCTCGACAGCGGGCGCATGGGTGATACCGCCAAACATCACATGCGACATGGCATCAATTTGCGACTTCATTGCCGCATTGAGCTGCGGGTGATTGTAGCCGTGGATCGCCGCCCACCAGGACGACATACCGTCAACCAGGCGTCTGCCGTCAGACAAAATTAGCTCGCAACCTTCGGCGCTCGCCACCGGATAAACCGGTAGCGGGGAGGTCATGGATGTGTATGGGTGCCAGATATGGCGTTGGTCAAAGGCAAGATCGTCCGTTGTCATAATCGACTTGTAAACCAAATTGAAAAGATTTAGGTTTACAAGTCTACACCGAATTAACAACAAAAAACACGTTTTGGAGAAGCCCCATGGCTCACCACCCACGCTGGACATTGTCGCAAGTCACAGAATTATTTGAAAAACCGTTGCTGGATCTGCTGTTTGAAGCGCAGCAGGTGCATCGTCAGCATTTCGATCCTCGTCAGGTGCAGGTCAGTACTTTGCTGTCAATTAAAACCGGAGCTTGTCCGGAAGATTGCAAATACTGCCCGCAAAGCTCGCGTTATAAAACCGGACTGGAAGCTGAGCGGTTGATGGAAGTTGAACAGGTGCTGGAGTCGGCGCGTAAAGCGAAAGCGGCGGGATCGACGCGTTTTTGCATGGGCGCGGCGTGGAAGAACCCCCACGAACGCGATATGCCGTACCTGGAACAGATGGTGCAGGGGGTAAAAGCGATGGGCCTGGAGGCGTGTATGACGCTGGGCACGTTGAGTGAATCTCAGGCGCAGCGCCTCGCGAACGCCGGCCTGGATTACTACAACCACAACCTCGACACCTCGCCGGAGTTTTACGGCAATATCATCACCACACGCACTTATCAGGAACGTCTCGACACGCTGGAAAAAGTGCGCGATGCCGGGATCAAAGTCTGCTCAGGTGGCATTGTTGGCTTAGGCGAAACGGTAAAAGATCGCGCCGGATTATTGCTGCAACTGGCAAACCTGCCGACGCCGCCGGAAAGCGTACCAATCAACATGCTGGTGAAGGTGAAAGGCACGCCGCTGGCGGATAACGATGATGTCGATGCCTTTGATTTTATTCGCACCATTGCCGTAGCGCGGATCATGATGCCGACCTCATACGTGCGCCTTTCTGCCGGACGCGAGCAGATGAACGAACAGACTCAGGCGATGTGCTTTATGGCTGGCGCAAACTCGATTTTCTACGGTTGCAAATTGCTGACCACACCGAATCCGGAAGAAGATAAAGACCTGCAACTGTTCCGCAAACTGGGGTTAAATCCGCAGCAAACCGCCGTGCTGGCGGGCGATAACGAACAACAGCAACGTCTTGAACAGGCGCTGATGACCCCGGACACTGACGAATATTACAACGCGGCAGCACTATGAGCTGGCAGGAGAAAATCAACGCGGCGCTCGATGCGCGGCGTACTGCCGATGCCCTGCGTCGCCGTTATCCGGTGGCGCAAGGGGCCGGACGCTGGCTGGTGGTGGATGATCGCCAGTATCTGAACTTTTCCAGCAATGATTACCTCGGCTTAAGCCATCATCCGGACATCATTCGTGCATGGAAGCAGGGTGCGGAACAATTTGGCGTCGGTAGTGGCGGTTCCGGTCACGTCAGCGGTTATAGCATGGCGCATCAGGCGCTGGAAGAAGAACTGGCCGAGTGGCTGGGCTATTCGCGGGCACTGCTGTTTATCTCTGGTTTTGCCGCTAACCAGGCAGTCATTACCGCGATGACGGCGAAAGAGGACCGTATTGTTGCCGATCGGCTGAGTCACGCCTCATTGCTTGAAGCTGCCAGTTTAAGCCCGTCGCAGCTTCGCCGTTTTACCCATAACGATGTCGCTCATCTGGCGCGACTGCTTGCTTCCCCCTGTCCGGGGCAGCAACTGGTGGTGACAGAAGGCGTGTTCAGCATGGACGGCGATAGTGCGCCACTGGCGGAAATCCAGCAGGTAACGCAACAGCACAATGGCTGGTTGATGGTCGATGATGCCCACGGCACGGGTGTTATCGGTGAACAGGGGCGCGGCAACTGCTGGCTGCAAAAGGTAAAACCAGAATTGCTGGTGGTGACTTTTGGCAAAGGATTTGGCGTCAGCGGGGCAGCGGTGCTTTGCTCCGATACGGTGGCGGATTATCTACTGCAATTTGCCCGCCATCTTATTTACAGCACCAGTATGCCGCCCGCTCAGGCGCAGGCATTACGTGCGTCGCTGGCGGTCATTCGCCGTGATGAGGGTGATGCACGGCGCGAAAAACTGGCGGCACTCATCACGCGTTTTCGTGCCGGAGTACAGGATTTGCCGTTTACGCTTGCTGATTCATACAGCGCCATCCAGCCATTGATTGTCGGTGATAACAGCCGTGCGTTACAACTGGCAGAAAAACTGCGCCAGCAAGGCTGCTGGGTCACGGCGATTCGCCCGCCAACCGTACCCGCTGGTACTGCGCGACTGCGCTTAACGCTAACCGCCGCGCATGAAATGCAGGATATCGACCGTCTGCTGGAGGTGCTGCATGGCAACGGTTAATAAACAAGCCATTGCTGCGGCATTTGGTCGGGCAGCCGCACATTATGAGCAACATGCGGATCTACAGCGCCAGAGTGCTGACGTCTTACTGGCAATGCTCCCACAGCGTAAATACACCCACGTACTGGATGCGGGTTGTGGACCTGGCTGGATGAGTCGCCACTGGCGGGAACGTCACGCGCAGGTGACAGCGTTAGATCTCTCGCCGCCAATGCTTGTTCAGGCACGCCAGAAGGATGCCGCAGACCATTATCTGGCGGGAGATATCGAATCCCTGCCGTTAGCGACTGCAACCTTCGATCTTGCATGGAGCAATCTCGCGGTGCAGTGGTGCGGTAATTTATCCACGGCACTTCGCGAGCTGTATCGCGTGGTGCGCCCCGGAGGCGTGGTCGCGTTTACCACGCTGGTGCAGGGATCGCTCCCTGAATTGCATCAGGCGTGGCAGGCGGTGGACGAGCGCCCGCATGCTAATCGCTTTTTACCGCCAGATGAAATCGAACAGTCGCTGAACAGCGTGCATTATCAACATCATATTCAGCCCATCACGCTGTGGTTTGCTGATGCGCTCAGTGCCATGCGTTCGCTGAAAGGCATCGGTGCCACGCATCTTCATGAAGGGCGCTACCCACGAATATTAACGCGTTCGCAGTTGCAGCGATTGCAACTGGCCTGGCCGCAACAACAGGGGCGATATCCTCTGACGTATCATCTTTTTTTGGGAGTGATTGCTCGTGAGTAAACGTTATTTTGTCACCGGAACGGATACCGAAGTGGGGAAAACTGTCGCCAGTTGTGCACTTTTACAAGCCGCGAAGGCAGCAGGTTATCGGACGGCAGGTTATAAACCGGTCGCCTCTGGCAGCGAAAAGACCCCGGACGGCTTACGTAATAGTGACGCGCTGGCGTTACAGCACAACGGCAGCCTGCAGCTGGATTACGCAACGGTAAATCCTTACACCTTCGCAGAACCCACTTCGCCGCACATCATCAGCGCGCAAGAGGGCAGGCCGATAGAATCATTGGTAATGAGCGCCGGATTACGCGCGCTTGAACAACAGGCTGACTGGGTGTTAGTGGAAGGTGCTGGCGGCTGGTTTACGCCGCTTTCTGACACTTTCACTTTTGCGGATTGGGTAACACAGGAACAACTGCCGGTGATACTGGTAGTTGGTGTGAAACTCGGCTGTATTAATCACGCGATGTTGACGGCACAGGCAATACAACACGCCGGACTCACTCTGGCGGGTTGGGTGGCGAATGATGTCACGCCTCCTGGAAAACGTCACGCTGAATATATGACCACGCTCACCCGCATGATTCCCGCGCCGCTGCTGGGCGAAATTCCCTGGCTTGCAGAAAATCCAGAAAATGCGGCAACCGGAAAGTACATAAACCTTGCCTTGTTGTAGCCATCCTGTATTTGGTTAAATTGCGAGCGAGATCGCGTCTTCGGTTGACTGCAATTTAACCAATTAAATTCTAAAATAATCACGAAAAAAATTTTACTTCCGCATCATGCGGTGAATGTGGGAATTGCCCAGGCGGCGGGGGATAGGGGCTGCAGACAGTTATCCACTATTCCTGTGGATAACCATGTGTATTAGAGTTAGAAAACACGAGGCAAGCGAGAGAATACGCGGCTTGCACGCGAATTGGCGTTAAAGACGGCTCAAAGAAATATCTTTTATTTTTTAACTGGTTAGATAATTGCAATGGCAGTCACTGAAGAGGCATCTCTTGCCATAAAACTGTCATCACTCATCTTGACAAATGTTAAAAAAGCCGTTGCTTTGGGGATAACCCCGTAAGGCCGGAGTTTTATCTCGCCACAGAGTAAATTTTGCTCATGATTGACAGCAGAGTTTACGCTGTAACAGAAATATTATGGTGGGGAACTGTTTTTTTATCCAGTATAATTTGTTGGCATAATTAAGTACGACGAGTAAAATTACATACCTGCCCGCCCAACTCCTTCAGGTAGCGACTCATGAGTAAACCGTTCAAACTGAATTCCGCTTTTAAACCTTCTGGCGATCAGCCAGAGGCGATTCGACGTCTCGAAGAGGGGCTGGAAGATGGCCTGGCGCACCAGACGTTACTCGGTGTAACTGGCTCCGGGAAAACCTTCACCATCGCCAATGTCATTGCTGACCTTCAGCGCCCAACCATGGTACTGGCGCCCAACAAAACGCTGGCGGCCCAGCTGTACGGCGAAATGAAAGAGTTCTTCCCGGAAAACGCGGTGGAATATTTCGTCTCCTACTACGACTATTATCAGCCGGAAGCCTATGTTCCGAGTTCCGACACCTTCATTGAGAAAGATGCCTCGGTAAACGAACATATCGAGCAGATGCGTTTGTCCGCCACCAAAGCGATGCTGGAGCGGCGTGATGTGGTTGTGGTGGCATCGGTTTCCGCGATTTATGGTCTGGGCGATCCTGATTTATATCTCAAGATGATGCTCCATCTTACGGTCGGTATGATTATCGATCAGCGCGCGATCCTGCGTCGACTGGCGGAGCTGCAATACACCCGGAATGATCAAGCCTTCCAGCGCGGTACTTTCCGCGTTCGTGGCGAGGTGATTGATATCTTCCCGGCAGAATCGGATGACATTGCACTTCGCGTGGAGCTGTTTGATGAGGAAGTTGAACGATTGTCGTTATTTGACCCGCTAACCGGGCAGATTGTTTCTACTATTCCACGTTTTACCATCTACCCGAAAACGCACTACGTCACGCCGCGCGAGCGCATCGTACAGGCGATGGAAGAGATCAAAGAAGAACTGGCCGCCAGACGCAAAGTGCTGTTAGAGAACAACAAACTTCTGGAAGAGCAGCGGCTGACTCAGCGAACCCAGTTTGACCTGGAGATGATGAACGAACTGGGATATTGCTCGGGCATTGAAAACTACTCACGCTTCCTCTCCGGCCGTGGACCAGGTGAGCCACCGCCGACGCTGTTTGATTACCTGCCTGCCGATGGGTTGCTGGTCGTCGATGAATCTCACGTCACCATTCCACAAATTGGCGGTATGTATCGCGGTGACCGGGCGCGTAAAGAGACGCTGGTGGAGTACGGTTTCCGCCTACCATCAGCGCTGGATAACCGTCCGCTGAAGTTTGAAGAGTTCGAAGCATTAGCGCCACAAACCATCTATGTTTCGGCGACGCCGGGTAATTACGAGCTGGAAAAATCCGGTGGTGATGTGGTGGATCAGGTCGTACGTCCAACCGGATTGCTTGACCCGATTATCGAAGTGCGACCGGTGGCAACACAGGTTGATGATCTTCTTTCGGAGATTCGCCAGCGAGCGGCAATTAACGAGCGTGTACTGGTCACAACATTGACTAAGCGGATGGCGGAAGATCTTACGGAATATCTCGAAGAACACGGCGAGCGTGTGCGTTATCTTCACTCAGATATCGATACCGTCGAGCGCATGGAAATCATCCGCGACTTGCGTCTGGGTGAGTTCGACGTGCTGGTAGGGATCAACTTACTGCGCGAAGGTCTGGATATGCCGGAAGTTTCGCTGGTGGCGATCCTCGACGCCGACAAAGAAGGCTTCCTGCGTTCTGAACGTTCGTTGATCCAGACCATTGGTCGTGCGGCACGTAACGTTAACGGTAAAGCGATTCTCTACGGCGATAAGATCACCCCATCAATGGCGAAAGCGATTGGCGAAACCGAACGTCGCCGCGAGAAACAGCAACGCTACAACGAAGAGCACGGCATTACGCCACAAGGATTAAACAAGAAAGTGGTCGATATCCTGGCGCTGGGGCAGAACATTGCCAAAACCAAAGCGAAGGGCAGAGGAAAATCACGACCGATTGTTGAGCCGGATAATGTGCCGATGGATATGTCGCCGAAGGCGTTGCAGCAGAAAATCCATGAACTGGAAGGGCTGATGATGCAACACGCGCAAAATCTGGAGTTCGAAGAAGCGGCGCAAATTCGTGACCAGTTGCATCAGCTACGTGAGTTGTTCATTGCGGCTTCGTGATGTTGGAGATGGGAAAATGCTCGGTTTCGCTTGTTATGTTCAAAAGCAGTTAACATGCATAGTGCAGTTACACTGGTGAAAAAGGAAGCGTACCAGAGTTGCAAGCGGCTCTGGTACGTTGATGTGCTAAACTAAAACTCATTACTTATTTACGTTATTCATAAAATTTGGCATGTTTTGAATGGTTGCGTTAATACAGAAAGATTTCTTTTTGTTCTCTGGGAAGTAGGATTTTCTGTATTTATTTTCTCTATGACGTCAATCAAGGCATTTGATATCTTAATATTTCCATTGTTAAATGCATATTTGATAAAGCTAAAATATTTATCATGGTCAGTGAGAATTAAATATGGTTTTCTTTTGTACATATCAGTAAGCTCGTTTAAATATTCTAATACGGTTTTATTCACATGCTCGATTGTTAACTCAGGCAATGCAAGTATTAATCTTGTTTCAAAGTCTTGAGTTTTGAAATTACATAATGGAAGACGTTTAATCAAATGGCTAAATAGATTTATTTTATTGATGCTTTCGGTATTCTGGTTTATTAAATAAAGTATGGTGTTGTAATAACTCACTCGTCCTTCGAATGTGCTGAAATCAATCATTTCTCGAAAAAGTTCATCGAAAATGAAAACGTTTTCTGGCGATACTCTGTACAGTTCACTAAGCATTTGAAATGTCAACCCATCTAAAGGTATTCTAAGTTTATACTCTGGTTCACCAGGAACTCTTAACTTATAATAATCACATAATCTGTTTACTTTAGTATCCTGAAATAATTTTAAAAGAAAGGTTGAGTAATCTGAAAGATTAATTCCGGAGAGGCAGTATGCATGACCCAATTTAGTTATGAATTGAAATTTATCTTCAATGTCAGGAATGTTTGTAACTAAATTTAATAGTTCAGTTAATTGTTTTGGCATATCTTCTTTATAGGCTGATTCAATAGTAAAATATAGTGATATAATATCGCTCCCTTTTATTTCAGGTAATGCTTTGAATAAATGGGTATAGAGTTCAATCTTAATTTTTATATTAGAAAATCTTAGCTTCTCCAGGAAATCCTTTAAGTTAATCTTGATTTTAATAGCTAGATTTTCAAGATAAGAAATAAATAAAATAATACCTCTTATTTTGTCTTCATCATTATTAAAATGATTGATTATTTCCAGGAATGAGTTTTGTAAGTGTGGTTCTGATAATAACATCTCTTTTTTAAAAGAAAAGACATAATTGTTAGCGATATCAAGTAAAAAATGTAAATTGCACGGTTCGTAAAAGCAGGGATCATCTATCGATTGAGTAAAAATATTCTGAATAATGAAACTTATGGCCTCTTTATTATGAATTTTATTTAGAGCGTTTTTATATATTTCAATTAGTAGTGTGTTATTGTTTGTTATATATTGTATTAGGGCTGCTTTAAAGAGGTTTGCAAACAAAGGTATATTTGCGAATATTCTGTTATATTCACTTTCAAATAACTGTCCCATAACTAATAATGTGTCTAAACTTTCCGAAAGCGGCATTCTTGATGTGTTTTCAATTAATAAATCATGTATTGTATTAATATTATTATGTAAACCATTTGATATATTCTGGTAGGTGCTGATATTATTATTTATATATGAACTTATAAACTGATTATTGAAATCATTTTCACGCCCGAGCTCTTTCCAGCGTGCAAATTCCTCATTAAATTTTTTTGCGCCATTATCAAACCATGAATGCAAAACTTTTGGGGGGCATTTTTCTGGAAATCTTTCCGGAAGACGGGGAGTGCATGATGTAAAAAATCTAGGGTGCATAATTATTTCCTTTTAATGTTAAAGTACTAAATTCGCCGCATAATAAGATAATCGTTGCTTTTTGAGGGTACTTACTTACTCAATCGTTTGTTATCAAATTGAGTAATTTTTTAAACAAGTAAAGATATTTTTCTATCAAAAATCGCTCATTTAGTCGGACAAAATTAATGTGTTAATGAAAGTTCGAAGTTAAGTGTGTTTAGATCCTTCTACGCAAGACATAACATGAGTCAAGTTTATCCAATGGACTCAATTTATATTAACGACAATACTCTTTATCTCAATTATCTTAAGTTTAATATAATGATAATGCATATATATTAATTGTTATAATTATAGGTGTAATTATTTAAAAGTTAATAAATAATATGCTTTTATTTGTGTAATCGGGAACAAGCCTATTTGAAATGAGCGATTTTTGATAGTAAATAAACTGTATTCAGGAAGACTGCAGCAATTAATTGTTTATCTGATGGAGGCAGCATGATGTTATCAGTTAATCATCGACAGTCATCTTTTGAAATTGATGAAAAGCGCGCAGAGCAATTGCTTCTTGCTGACAATGACCATACTTTTTATATGAGTAAATGGGAGCGGCTTTTTGATGTGCTGCGATTCATTTTGGGTTTCGAAACGAAAAAAGATTTTTTAAGTAGAATGTATAATGATATCCATTCTCGCTATGGATTGTTTTTATCACCTTACCTTACCGATGAAAAAAAAGAATATAATAAAGAACGTAATGAGTTTTTGACCCTGAAAAATTTTTGTCCTCCGCACATGCATGAGCTTTTTAAGTGCAAGATAGAATTTTCAGACAGTGTGATGACAACAACTTATTTTATTGGAGATAAACCAGTCAGAACTCGACAACTAATTATTTTGCAGGATCCCAATGGGCGCTTTGATTTTTCGAGGCTCAATTTTGAAGATACTGAATTCGGTGAATCAAATTTTTCTAACGTTAATTTTAATGATGCTAATATGAAGAGAGCAACACTCATGGATTGCAAATTGAGCGGTGCTAGTTTTGTAAGGACAGATCTAACAGAAGCCAAGGGTTGTGCAGATTTTTCAGGATGTTATATGGAGTATGCCATATTGAATGGCGCACAGTTTGAAAATAGTTCATTCAAGAATGCCACTTTATTTTCCTGTGATGTTGCTGGTACGAATATGTCGGGGGTAAATTTTGAATACGCAACTATAGAGAGAGGTGACTTTAGTACTTGTATTTTAAAAAATATAGTGTTGCGTGAAGCGAAAATAATAAAAATGCATACGGGATCTATGCGGAAATTTTTCTTTGACGATACTCCTCCATTACAAGATTTAATCAGGGTTGATATATGTAAAGCAAAAGAACATATCCAGAAAATTTATCAAATCTTTGAAGATATCTCTGAAGATTCAATGCCTGAAATAAAAAAAATCCTCGCCAACGAACTGAGTACAAAAAATTGTATCTATGACCTTGCAAAATTAAAAAAGGATGTATCAGAAATTAATTGCTTAGCAAAATACTATACGTCTAACAGACCACCAGAGGGATTAAATGATATATTGCAAAATGATGATATAAATATATTTGATAACTTTATTTTGTCATTAATTACAGTTGATTGCTGTATCTCTTCTTCTTTTTTGTTTAATCTTAGTGAAGAGAGGATTAATTATTATTTAGATCGCTTTACAGAACAACCTACATTAATGTTATCATTTAGTACTGCATATGTAATGATGACTGACCTGGCACTAAAAAGTAAAAATAATATATTGGCAGAAAAAGCATATAATATTTATAAAACATATTTACAACATAAGGATGTTAAACCTTATACTGAAGGAAATGATTATCCAGACTTCTCGGAATGGCGTAAACAACAAGATCATGATGATGCTTGGTACGTATTGTTTTCAGCACAGCAAAATAATCGTGCAATGCGTCTTTCATCTAATGCCTTAAATAAAATGTTGGATACCACTATTAAAAATAAGGACTGGGACCATTTTTATCTATATGCAGCACCAGAACAAGTGTGCTCGCTTGCAGATATTAATCTTAATACCGTATTGATGACCGAATTCCCAGTGTTTTCCTACCCATGGAAACGGTCACAACATAATATTTTATTAAAAAATTATCTCAAAATCCTTCAGCTTGGTGATCTATACGAACCATTTGTCACTGCATCACAAAGTTGTTGTTCTCAAACCAAAATGGATGGTATTGATGAACAAATAAAATTAAATGAAATTTTTGCGCCTCTTATGAAACTCATAGATAATTACTCATTGCAGGCGCAATCTATAGAAGGTGCGGGTTATGAAATGTTAAGTAAAAATAAAAAGATAAAACAAAAAAAGAATGTTAGCGAACTAGTGAAGTATAAGTCTTGTTTAAATATTAAGGGAAACCATTATAAAGATTTAATGAAGGCTTGCAGAATGGAAAATGCAAATAAAACGGAACAAGCAATGCTTCTGATAAGTTTTGCTGTCGTGTTCGCAAGATATTCTTCAGCTTCAAGTTTAGGAACGGAATACAATTCTCCGCAAATCCTCAGAGTTTACTCTGCTGCTCTTTTACTAAAAGCATATGAACTGGAAAACTCGATTGTTGAATCTGAAGCTCTGGATAACTGGTTAACGGTACTACTGGGATTAGGCTCTGGTTTAAATTGCACGGCCATTTTATCAAAAAATATAGCAGATTATACTCGTTCTCATCATATTGATAAATATTTAGATTCGGTGGCTCCCAAAGCATGGGGATTATAACATTTTTAGAATAGGCATGGCACAAGAAACATCAAGAAGCAAAACTAAATTCCAGAAAGTGGAAAGATAAATGAGCTGCTAACAATGGGGTTGTGCCAAAAAAAGGTGACTATGGCCTTCTATAATTTAAAACGCCATAGTCACAGTCGTATTTTTCTGCCCCCGGCACAGGCGCTTAACCTAGTGCCTGTAATGCCTTTTCCAGTGCGTTATGCAGCAACTGGCGGTCATGACGATAAGGAATATCGCTGGCCTCCAGTACTTCCTGAATCACAATTCTGTTGTTAACTGCGGATACATCAGCTTTCGGTCCAACAACTACCGCATCAATCACTTTTTTACCAACATACTGCTCCATAATCGCCAGCTTATTTTCCAGCTTGAGATTTGCAGCAGGCAGGCTTAATTCTCGCCCCAAATTACCGATATACACCATCGGGGCAGGCGTTCGGCGTAATGCCTGAGCCATTTCCTTGAGCAGCAGAATGGGCATAAGACTAGTATAAAAACTCCCTGGCCCAATAATGATCAGATCCGCCTCATTAATCGCCAGCACCGCTTCACGTGTGGCAGGTACGTTGGGGGTTAAGAGTAGCTCCTGTATCGGCGCGGTGAGCTGGTCAATATTGACCTCGCCGTAAACTTCATGCCCCTGATCGTCAATCGCCATTAAATCAACAGGATGCTCCGACATCGGAATCAAATGTGCGTCCACTTTCAACAGATTGCGAATCAGATTAATCGCTTCAAGAGGCCGCACGCTAAGGTGATCCAGTGCCTTCAACATCAGGTTTCCAAGGTTGTGCCCGGAAAGTTCGCCATTACCGCCGAAACGATATTCAAACATTGCGGAAGCGACGCTGGGTTCCGTTATCAACTGGTTAAGGCAATTGCGCATATCGCCCCAGGCAATTCCACCTTCTGAGCGGCGAATACGCCCCGTTGAACCACCGTTATCCGTGGTGGTCACGATACCCGTTAAACGAGAACCCAAAGATGAAAGTGATGAGAGAACGCGTCCCAGTCCATGCCCTCCGCCGAGAGCAACGACACGATCAAGGTCAGCCAACGTACGATTGCGCATTATAGTTTCCTGGAGTCAGATTTTCCGCGTTACAGTAGCGCAAATTGCGGGGAAACAGCAATTAACCTGCCAATATTGAGGATACAAACTATTTTCTTCTACCTCTAAAGGACGATGTACGCTATGCATCCGTGATGATGTATATCAAAGTAAAACCGCTATTTTCCCTTATTCTGTAGCGAAATAGCACGATCATGACGCTATATATATGATTACATAGCGAAAGTGTGGATGGTAAAAATCCTGTTTACACGCTAGTATCGGCTTAACCACTAAACACTCTAGCCTCTGCACCTGGGTCAACTGATACGGTGCTTTGGCCGTGACAATGCTTACAAAGATTGCCACCAGGGCGAAGGAAGAAATGACTTCGCCTCCCGTATCTGGAAAGGTGTACATGGCTTCACAACTGACTGATGCATTTGCGCGTAAGTTTTACTACTTGCGCCTGTCGATTACCGATGTGTGCAACTTCCGTTGCACCTACTGCCTGCCGGATGGCTACAAACCGAGCGGCGTCACCAATAAAGGCTTTCTGACCGTCGATGAAATTCGCCGGGTTACGCGCGCCTTCGCCAGTCTGGGCACCGAAAAAGTCCGTCTGACGGGCGGAGAGCCGTCTTTGCGTCGCGACTTTACCGATATCATCGCCGCTGTGCGAGAAAACGACGCTATTCGCCAGATAGCGGTCACCACCAATGGTTACCGTCTGGAACGCGACGTGGCGAACTGGCGTGATGCTGGTCTTACTGGTATCAACGTGAGTGTCGATAGCCTCGACGCTCGCCAGTTTCATGCTATTACCGGACAGGATAAATTCAACCAGGTCATGGCAGGGATCGATGCTGCATTTGAGGCCGGTTTTGAGAAGGTCAAAGTCAATACCGTGCTGATGCGTGATGTTAATCATCATCAGCTCGACACCTTTCTGAACTGGATCCAGCATCGCCCTATCCAGCTGCGTTTCATCGAACTGATGGAAACGGGCGAGGGCAGCGAGCTTTTCCGCAAGCATCATATCTCTGGGCAGGTTCTGCGTGACGAGCTACTGCGTCGCGGTTGGATCCACCAATTACGTCAACGCAGCGACGGTCCCGCGCAAGTCTTTTGTCATCCGGATTACGCCGGAGAGATTGGCCTTATCATGCCGTATGAAAAAGACTTCTGCGCCACTTGCAACCGCCTGCGCGTCTCCTCCATTGGTAAACTCCATCTCTGCCTGTTCGGTGAAGGCGGCGTTAACCTGCGCGATTTACTGGAAGACGATACCCAGCAACAGGCGCTGGAAGCGCGTATTTCAGCGGCGCTGCGGGAGAAGAAACAGACCCATTTCCTGCATCAAAACAACACCGGTATTACGCAAAACTTATCGTACATTGGCGGCTAAAACGTCAAAAGGAGAGATCAGATGAGTCAGGTAAGCACTGAATTTATCCCGACCCGTATTGCTATTCTTACGGTTTCTAATCGTCGCGGTGAAGAAGACGATACCTCCGGTCACTATCTGCGCGATTCGGCGCAAGAAGCGGGCCATCACGTTGTCGATAAAGCCATTGTGAAAGAAAACCGCTACGCTATTCGCGCTCAGGTATCTGCGTGGATCGCCAGCGACGATGTACAAGTGGTGTTGATTACGGGGGGGACTGGCCTGACGGAAGGTGATCAGGCTCCCGAAGCACTGCTGCCGTTGTTCGACCGTGAAGTTGAAGGTTTTGGTGAAGTGTTCCGGATGTTGTCGTTCGAAGAGATTGGCACCTCAACGTTGCAATCTCGTGCGGTAGCGGGTGTTGCTAACAAAACGCTGATTTTCGCCATGCCCGGTTCAACCAAAGCGTGCCGTACCGCTTGGGAAAATATCATCGCACCGCAGCTGGATGCCCGTACGCGTCCGTGTAATTTCCATCCACATTTGAAGAAATAAGTATGTCGCAACTGACCCATATCAACGCCGCTGGCGAAGCGCACATGGTGGATGTCTCCGCCAAAGCAGAAACCGTGCGTGAAGCGCGCGCCGAAGCCTTTGTCACCATGCGCAGCGAGACGCTGGCGATGATTATTGATGGTCGCCACCACAAAGGCGACGTATTTGCCACTGCGCGTATCGCCGGTATTCAGGCAGCAAAACGCACATGGGATTTGATCCCGCTGTGTCATCCGCTGATGCTCAGTAAAGTTGAAGTCAATTTGCAGGCCGAGCCGGAGCACAATCGGGTGCGTATAGAAACCTTATGCCGCCTGACCGGGAAAACCGGCGTTGAAATGGAAGCGTTAACCGCGGCCTCCGTGGCGGCGCTGACCATTTATGACATGTGCAAAGCGGTGCAAAAAGATATGGTAATTGGTCCGGTACGTTTGCTGGCGAAGAGCGGCGGCAAGTCAGGTGACTTTAAGGTGGAAGCGGATGATTAAAGTTCTTTTTTTCGCCCAGGTGCGCGAGTTGGTGGGAACAGATGCAAGCGAAGTGGCTGCGGATTTCCCAACCGTTGAAGCGTTACGCCAACATCTGGCTGCGCAGAGCGATCGCTGGGCGCTGGCGCTGGAAGATGGCAAATTGCTGGCTGCCGTCAACCAGACGCTGGTGAGTTTTGACCATCCGCTGACTGACGGCGACGAAGTGGCTTTCTTCCCGCCGGTAACCGGAGGTTAAGATGGCAGAAACCAAAATTGTTGTCGGCCCGCAGCCATTCAGCGTAGGAGAAGAGTATCCGTGGCTGGCGGAGCGTGATGAAGACGGTGCGGTAGTCACCTTTACCGGTAAGGTGCGCAACCATAACCTTGGCGACAGCGTCAAAGCATTAACCCTCGAACACTATCCGGGGATGACTGAAAAAGCACTGGCAGAAATTGTCGATGAAGCGCGTAACCGCTGGCCGCTGGGGCGCGTCACGGTGATTCACCGCATTGGGGAATTATGGCCGGGCGATGAAATCGTTTTTGTCGGTGTCACCAGTGCGCATCGCAGCAGTGCGTTTGAAGCCGGGCAGTTTATTATGGATTATCTCAAAACCCGCGCACCGTTCTGGAAGCGCGAAGCCACGCCGGAAGGCGACCGCTGGGTCGAAGCTCGGGAGAGCGATCAGCAGGCGGCAAAACGCTGGTAGTTTTTTGTTAGCCGGATAAGGCACCGCTGCGTCCGGCAATTTCACCGCTCAGTATATGCGTTTACGCTGCGTCGATGCACAGCCTCATCATTTTGCAGTATCCTTAAGATATTCCTTATATCTTCAGGAGATCGTCATGGACAGATTCCCACGTTCTGATTCAATCGTACAACCCCGGGCTGGCTTGCAAACTTATATGGCGCAGGTCTATGGCTGGATGACCGTTGGCTTGTTGCTGACCGCATTTGTTGCCTGGTATGCGGCTAATTCCGCGGCCGTGATGGAGCTGTTGTTCACTAACCGTGTCTTTTTAATCGGTCTGATCATCGCGCAATTAGCATTGGTTATTGTGTTATCAGCGATGATTCAAAAGCTGAGCGCAGGTGTAACGACGATGCTCTTTATGCTTTATTCGGCGCTGACGGGTCTTACGCTTTCCAGTATTTTCATTGTCTATACTGCTGCTTCTATCGCCAGTACTTTCGTCGTTACTGCCGGGATGTTCGGCGCAATGAGCCTGTACGGTTACACCACGAAGCGCGATCTAAGTGGCTTTGGCAATATGCTGTTTATGGCGTTAATCGGCATTGTGCTGGCATCGCTGGTGAACTTCTGGCTGAAAAGCGAAGCGTTGATGTGGGCAGTTACCTACATCGGCGTGATTGTCTTTGTTGGATTGACGGCGTATGACACTCAGAAACTAAAAAATATGGGTGAGCAGATTGATACACGCGATACGTCGAACCTGCGCAAATATTCCATTCTTGGCGCGTTAACCTTGTATCTGGACTTCATCAACTTGTTCCTGATGTTGTTGCGGATCTTCGGCAACCGCCGTTAATTCTTTTTCACCATCAATATCCCGGCCATGTGTCGGGATTTTTTTCGGATTTTATAAAGACTATTCCGCTCATTTACATGAGAACTCAGTCGCTGCAAATGTCACACTATCCGTATGCGTCAATTCAGGGATAGATAACTCATTTGAACCGTCAATACGCTGTCACTTACTTGCCCGGAAAAAATCGGCCCCTCATTGGGTGGCTGGTAGCTGGCGGGATAAAACACTATTGCGATTTTATTCGCTTGTTTCGGTTTCCTGCCATGAACGCTCTTGTGCTTGTCTGGCCCAGGCATTCACGGTGCAGGTAATGGACGCATATTGTAGAAATCAAATGATGAATGTAATAAAGATAATTATTGCGATTACAGGTGTTATGATTATGGTGATGGCACATGACCTCGGTCGCGAGATATATACGTCATATTTCAGGCCGTCAAGTCACGGAGTTGGTTTGGGATTTATCCGCTTTTATATGCTTTTTGTTCTCCTTCCCGTGGTATTCCTGACGCCATTTATAGCAAATAAGTACACGCACACACTATCTTGTATTGCAACATTATATTTATTGTTTTCGTGGGGCGGTTCGCATCCATTGAGAGTTATTTTAATGATTTTATCATTCATGCTATCGTATATGGCGGTGTTATTTCTAAAGAAAATTGATGCAAAAAGGAAATGAAATGCCACATATATTTAAAAATATTTATAATATTAAGCAAGGGAGGTTTTTATGTCATTAGTTTGCACAATAGAAAATAAATATGTAGATAAATTTATGGCTATTCTGCTTTTAGGGGCTTTACACTCGCTGGAAAGGGGAGCAGTAACCATAGATGAATCTGAATTGCTTGTTTTCTGTCCTTTTTTTGCCCGTACTCTACGGAGGAAAGGTTGTGATAAAGAATTAATAGATATAATTTATCATGGTTGTGAGCTTGAGGATATCGAATCGCTCCTCCCTGAAAGGCACGAGACTGTCATACAAGAACTAATTCTCCAAACAAACGATTTTATCTATACAAAAAGAGATGATTATCCCTTAAGTGATGAAAGGGAAAATAAAGTCTCTTTTAAATTTACGGATAAATAGGTTTATGAGATATGCAAATATGAATAGCTAATAAGCTTGTGCAAGGATATATGGTTTTTATAGACTTGAAAGTCTTATTATAAGGATGAATGTTGTAGATGGTTATGGACATTAAAAATGAGTGTAATCAGGCAATTAAGACATCTTATCTTGATATGGCGAACCCCAATTTTGCATTTGTGATGGAAGGATACAATTCATCCAAATATAAAGAGATAATTTCTGCGTTTAGTTCACGATTTGATATTAGAGATAACACTGAGTTAAATTATGATGTCTGTCTTTCATTAGAAGTTGTTTTGCAAAAAGGCATTGCCTTTATCTATATATCTCTTGTTGGGCAATATGCTTTTATAATATTCAAGGATGACGTTATAACAAGCTCGATGAATATAGGTGCAGAGATTGCAGACTTAATTAATGTATTGATTCGTCATGACTTTAAGATTTTGGATAAGGATTTTTTATTGAGTAAGCCTGGTTGCGATATTTATCCGGGTTTGTCCAATTCGAATGAAATGTATCTAAATTATTTATTTTCTCCTGGGTTGAAAATAAAATGATATTATGGTGAAGTAGTTTAATGAAATGTTGTGAGTTGCCAATTACGATAAAAGGATGACTTGTGTTAACAAAACTAATTAATTTACAGCCTGATAAGGTTTTTAAAAAAATAAACTCATCTTCATCCAATTTAATTAAGTAAATAAAAATAAAATTGCCGCTTCTTATTCCCTATGAAAATCAAGAGGTGACGTTTTATTGTGATGAATTATATGTATTCGACTCCGATGAGTACATTGTATTTGGTCATGATTTAGATGGTTATTTTATTGTTAGCGTAAAAAATAAGAAAGTTTATTACTTGTATGATATAGACGAATGCGCAAATTTTACGATGATGTATTGCAATTCTGGGATAAATGATTTTGTTATATTCAATAATATTTTTATGCAGGCGGTTTTTAAACAATCAGAATTGATGAAAATACAATTGTTAACAGATGATGAAATTTTATCCGATGCAATGGATGCTATATTTACCCAATGTGATAGCGAGGCTATGAAAGATGATGCCTTCTGGGGCTTAAGATGCTACGAGCTTCGCGATGGCTTTTTTCCTTTAAATGATGCCCAAATCAAATTTTATAGTGAAATGGAAAAAGTTCCTCATCAAGGCAAAAGTGAATCCATTCGAGACTGATGACAAAGGTAAAATTGCCTGATGCGCTATGCTTATCAGGCCTACATGGTCCATGCAATATATTGAATTTGCAGGCTTTTGTAGGTCGGATAAGGCGTTTACGCCGCATCCGGCATAAACAACGCGCACTTTGTCAACAATCTGATTCACAAGAGCAAGTTGAACAAAAATGATTAAATGAGAGGCTCTTCACATCGCCGCTTCATTTTTCGCTCGTAGCTTCTTCGCCTGGCTTTCCAGCAACAGGTAACAGATCAGCGCCAGCAGCAGCGGGATAAAGTAATACAGCACACGGTAAGCGAGCAGGGCGGCGATAATTGTGCCTTTGGAGGTATGCTCCCCAGCCAGTAGCGCGATAAACACCGCTTCCAGTACACCAATTCCCGCCGGAATATGCACAATTACCCCGGCAATACTGCTTACCAGTAATACGCCCAGTACAAAGAAATAGTTTACGCTTTGACCAAGTAACAGCCAGATAATCGCCCCCATGACCATCCAGTTAACGCTGGAAATCAGCATCTGGGCGAGGGCGAATTTCCATGAAGGCAGCACCAGCTTTTGCCCTTTGATGGTCATATGGCGGTGCTTCGCGAAAGCGCAAAACCACAAATAAACCGCGATAATCATCAGTAAGCCAATGCCGAGAATGCGCAGCGTGGTTTGATCGACATACCAGTGGTCCGGCAGCTCCACCACGCCTGCGGTAAAGATAATCCCGGCCAGCAAAATATAGCCCAGCCAGTTGGTGGTAATACTGAGCGAGAAAATCCGCGTAATAGTGCTGCCCGGTAACCCTAGCCGGGAGTACAAACGATAGCGCATACCTATGCCGCCGACCCAGGTACTGAGCGTCAGGTTGAAGGCGTAGCAGATAAACGACACCAGCATCACCTGGCGCTTCGCCAGTTTGTGACCGCAGTAGAAACGGGCGAGCAGGTCGTAGCAGCCATATATCAGATAGCTGACGACCACCAGCCCAATCGCACTGAGCAACGCAACGCGATTGTAATCGCGGATGACCTTCCAGACCTCTTCCCAGTCTACCTTTTTGGCGTAGATCACCAGCAACACAATCACTGCGATAAAAAATAGCCAGGTGAGGATCTTCTTTGCTAAGCGCCAGCGTGGGTGTGATTTACTCATCAGGGTTTTACCCCCGTGTTTTCAGTTTCTACCCGATCCTGCGTTTCCATTGTCGGTTGTGCGGGGGGATCAACCTGCGCCAGACGTGGCGTGTGCGCCGGAAGCCAGCCCACCAGCGCCGGGAAGTGGCGTAGAAAGTGGAATGCCAGCACGCTTTTGGTCAGGTTCCACCAGGTACGTTTCGGCAGCATGGATTCATCCACTTGTTGACAGTCGGCGGCGATGATGCCGTTCAGATTATCGCGTAGCGTCTGGTTAAAATTACGATCGTGAATGATGACGTTTGCTTCGAGATTTAGCGACAAACTGAGCGGATCGAGATTACTGGACCCTACCGTCGCCCAGTGATCGTCCATCAATGCCACTTTACCGTGGAGCGGGCGGCGGCGGTACTCAAATACCTGAACGCCGCCTTTAACCAGATAGTTATACAGCAAGCGCGCACCGACTCTGACAATGGGCATATCCGGTTCGCCCTGAATGATCAGTTTGATCCGCACCCCGCGCCGTGCCGCTTTACGCAAGGCGTGTAAAAATCGATAGCCGGGGAAGAAGTAGGCGTTGGCGATAATCACTTCCCGCCGCGCCTGAGTGAGCATTTTCAGATAGTGACGTTCGATATCATCGCGATGTTCTTCGTTATCGCGCCAGACCAGCAATACCTGCGCTTCTCCCGGCTGGCGGTTCTCTTCCGCTTTGTGATGACGTCGCCACCAGCGTCGGGCCGCGCTCTGTCCTGGCAGGTTTTCCAGCTCAAACTGGAGAATATCTTCGACAATCGGCCCTTCAAGGCGCACCGCGTAATCCTGTTTAGCCTCTGGACCGTAGCTGGACATATGCTCGGCGGAGTAATTCAGCCCGCCAATAAAGGCGATACGCGCGTCGATCACCACAATTTTGCGATGCATCCGGCGAAACACATTGGTGCGCATACCAAAAAGGCGAGGGCGGGGATCGTAGTAGCGAAATACCACGCCAGCTGCCGTCAGTTCATTGACAAACTCATCGCTGAGATCCGGCGAACCGTAGCCATCCAGCAAGACTTCCGCTTTTACCCCGCGTTGCGCTGCTGCCAGTAGTACCGCATGCAGCTGTTTGCCGACGTCATCCTCAAACCAGATAAACGTTTCAAGAATGATGCGTTCTTGTGCCTCGCCAATCGCCTTAAACACCGCGGGATAATATTGCTCGCCGTTTTCCAGCAACTGGATCTTATTGCCTTCGCGCCAGCTACATTTCATAAATGAATCTCCGCACTTAAAGGGGCATGATCAGAAAGGTGTCGCCATGTCCGCAGCGGCAACGCGGTTGGCGCGCTGGCGCTGGCATTTTTGACATAGATCCTGTCCAGACGTAGTAGAGGAAATTGCACCGGAAACGTGCGCGCCGGGCGTCCGTGGGCGCGGGTAAATATCTCATCCAGCCCGGCCTGCATTTTTAACGGATGATTAGCTTTTTGCCGCCAGTCGTTGAAATCACCCGCCACTAATACCGGTTCGCCGTCCGGCAGCTCATTGACCCATTCGGCGAGCATCGCAAGCTGCGCCTGACGGTGCGCCTCACGCAGGCCCAGATGTACGCACATCACATGAATCGCTTTCCCGGTCATCGGTGGCACAATGCGGCAGTAGAGCACGCCGCGCTTTTCCGCACCATCGACCGAAACATCGCGATTCTCATAATGTTCAATGGGATAACGTGAAAGAACCGCGTTGCCGTGATGCCCTTCCGGGTATACGGCATTGCGACCGTAGGCGAAATCGCTCCACATGGTGTCGGCGAGAAACTCGTAGTGCGAGGTATCGGGCCAGTTTTCCACATGCAGCGGATGAACTTCGTGCGCGCCCATCACTTCCTGCAGGCAAACAATATCGGCGCTGACGGTACGCACGGCGTCGCGAAGTTCCGGCAAAATGAAGCGTCGGTTAAACGCGGTAAAGCCTTTGTGAATATTGATGGTGAGCACCTTGAACGAAAATTGTTGTGTTTGAACGGGCATAATTTTCCTGTCTTTGCCTCTTATCTCATTGAAATAGTGTAGTCGGCGTCACAAAAAGGTGCGGTCTTACGGAATTTTCCGTAAAGTTCGGTACTCTGAGTAAGTAGAGATAAATTCTTCAGGAGAGAAGCCATGAAGTGGCAACAACGTGTTCGTGTCGCAACGGGTCTAAGTTGCTGGCAGATTATGTTGCATTTACTGGTAGTGGCGCTGCTGGTGGTGGGCTGGATGAGTAAAACTCTGGTTCACGTCGGCGTAGGATTATGCGCACTGTATTGTGTCACGGTAGTGATGATGCTGGTGTTTCAGCGCCACCCCGAGCAACGCTGGCGTGAGGTGGCAGATGTGCTGGAAGAACTGACCACAACCTGGTATTTTGGCGCAGCGCTGATTGTGCTGTGGCTGTTATCCCGCGTACTGGAAAACAACTTTTTGCTGGCGATTGCAGGGCTGGCGATCCTTGCTGGCCCGGCAGTAGTGTCTTTACTGGCGAAAGATAAGAAGTTACATCACCTTACGTCTAAACATCGCGTACGCCGCTGACCCTGTCGTGGCCGTTATCACCAGTAGCGGCCACAAACTATTCCACACAATATCCAGACTCGCATCCTTCAAATAAATCTGCTTGGTAATGTCCGTAAAGTGGCGAATAGGGTTAATCCACGTCAGGTTTTGCAGCCATACTGGCATGTTTTCCACTGGCGAAACGTAACCGGAAAGGAGAATGGCGGGCATCATAAAGACAAACACGCCGATAAACGCCTGCTGTTGCGTTGAACAGAGTGACGAAATCAACAGACCGAATCCCACCAGCGATAAACCGTAAATCACCATCGTAAAGTAGAATAGCGCCAGCGATCCGGCGAAGGGGATTTGATACGCCCAGATACCAATCGCCAGCACAATGGTGGCCTGGAAGGTGGCGACAATTAATGCCGGTACGGCTTTGCCGATGAATATCTGCCAGGTGGTGAGGGGAGAAACCAGTAACTGATCGAGCGTACCCTGTTCACGTTCGCGGGCGACGGAAAGTGAAGTGACGATCATTACGCCGATAGTGGTGATCATGGCGATCAGCGACGGCACCACAAACCATTTGTAGTCGAGATTCGGGTTATACCAGTTGCGTACCACCAGCTCGCTGTTGTTAGGTTTCGGTTTTCCTTCCAGCAGCTCCTGCTGATAATTTTTGACGATCTGTTGCAGGTAGTTGGCGGCAATTTGCGCACTGTTGGAGTTGCGTCCGTCGAGGATCAACTGCAATGGCGCGGTCTGGAAGGTATCCAATTTGCGTGAGAAATCAGCCGGGAAACGCACCAGGAGTAACGCCTTTTGCGTATCGATGGTTGGGCGGATCTCCTGCGGGCTTTTCAGCAGCAGCACATGGGTAAAGGCGCTGGCACGGGCAAAACGCTGGGTCAGCTCCACCGAATGCTCGCCGTTATCTTCATCGTAGATGGCGATTGTGGCGTTGGTCACTTCCAGCGTGGCGGCGAACGGGAAAAGAATCACCTGAATCAGCACGGGTAAAATCAGAATCGCGCGGGTTTGCGGTTCACGCAGCAACGACTGCAACTCTTTGCGGATTAACGTCCATAAGCGATGAAACATGCTCTTCTCCCTAATCCAGCCGACGTTTGGTTTTCAGCCACGTCAGGCCGATAAACATCACCGCCGAAGCGATCAAAAACAGCACGTTCACCACCAGCACCACTGGAATATTCCCGGCGAGGAACAGGCTTTGCAGGGTGCTGACGAAATAACGTGCGGGAATAATGTACGTTACCGCGCGGATCACTGCTGGCATACTGTCGATCTGAAAAATAAAGCCGGAAAGCATAATCGACGGCAGAAAAGCGGCGTTCAGGGCAACTTGTGCGGCGTTGAACTGGTTGCGGGTAATTGTGGAAATCAGCAGTCCCATTCCCAGAGTACTGAGCAAAAACAGGCTGGAGATAAAAAACAGAATCAGCAGCGACCCGCGATACGGCACGCCGAGAATAAACACTGACACCAGCATACACAGCAACATCGCCAGCATCCCAAGGAAGTAATAAGGGATCAGCTTACACAGCAACAGTTCCGTGCGGGTTATCTCCGTAGAGAGTAACGCCTCCATGGTGCCGCGTTCCCATTCTCGCGCCACCACCAGCGAGGTGAGAATCGCGCCGATAACCGTCATGATGATGGTTACCGCGCCGGGGATAATAAAGTGCTGGCTAATCGCCGCCGGGTTAAACCAGTAGCGAGTCTGGACGTCGATAAGCGGTTCAAAAGTCTGCCCGTTGTCCTCTGCCCGCTGCATTTGCCAGATCTGCCAGATCCCTTCGACATAACCTTGTACAAAGTTAGCGGTATTTGGCTCACTGCCGTCGGTGATCACCTGAATCGGCGCGGTAGCGTTGGCGCGCTCCATCTGTTCGGCGAAATCCACCGGAATCACCACCAGGCCACGAATTTTTCCCGCCTGCATTTTGGCGATCAATTCCTGACGGTTATCGCTGATGGTGGCGTCGATGTAGGGCGAACCGGTCATGGTATGGGTGAAATCCAGCGCCGCTTCGCTACGCTGTTCCAGCAAAATCCCGACCCGCAGCTTGCTGGAGTCGAGGTTAATGCCGTAGCCAAATATAAACAGCAGCAACAGTGGGATCACCACTGCAATCAGCCAGCTACTCGGATCGCGAACGATCTGCCGCGTCTCTTTGACGCACAGCGCCCGCACGCGACGCCAGGACAGGATCGGATTACTCATGGCTATGCTCCTTATCCCAGTCGTGGATCAACTGAATAAAGGCCTGCTCCATTGTGGGATCGGGTTGCTCGTCGTTGGCCGACTGCGCTTTCAAATCATCTGGCGTGCCGCTGGCGATTAATTTCCCACGATACACCAGGCCGATGCGGTCACAATATTCTGCTTCATCCATAAAGTGGGTGGTGACCATTACCGTGACGCCTTTCTCTACCATGCTGTTGATATGCAACCAAAATTCACGGCGGGTGAGGGGATCAACGCCGGAAGTCGGTTCATCGAGAAACAGAATGTCCGGTTCATGCATCAGCGAACAGGCCAGCGCCAGACGCTGTTTAAAACCTAAGGGCAGTTCATCGGTCGCGTGGGAAGCGATACTTTTCAGGCCGAACGCCTCGCTCATACGGGCGATTTTTTCGTTCTGCGCCCGCCCGCGTAAGCCATACACACCAGAAAAAAAGCGTAAATTCTGTTCGACCGTCAGGTTGCCATAGAGCGAAAACTTTTGCGCCATATAGCCGAGATGCTGGCGCGCTTTGCCAGAACTCTCTTTCAGATCCATCCCCAGCACCAGCGCCTGGCCAGAGGTCGGTACCAACAAGCCGCACATCATCTTAAAGGTGGTCGATTTCCCTGCGCCGTTTGGCCCGAGCAAACCAAAGATTTCACCGCGTTTGACGGCAAAGTTGACGTGATCGGTGGCGGCAAAATCACCAAATTTCTTGGTCAGTTCTTTCGCTTCGATCACCGTCTCGTCAGGCGTACCTTCCACCGTATGCAATATTGCGCCCAGCGGTGATTCTGAGGTTCCGGCACCGCCCAGCAAATCAATAAACGCATCTTCAAAACGCGGCGTAGTTTCGTTGATATTAATTTCCGGCATTCCGTCGGCATGGCGAATATCGTCTGGTGTGGCCTCTTTTTTGAGGATCAGACGCACCGATTTCCCCTGAATCATGCCGTCGCTGACCTGCGGCAGTTTCAAGGCGCGTTGTAGTAGTTTGCGGTTGCCCTCGTGTGGGCTGGTCATCAGAAAGCTACGTCCGGCCATGGTTTGTGTCAGGGCCGTCGGTTCTCCCTGATACAGCAACTCGCCTTCGTTCATCAGCAACACGTCACGGCACTGTTCGGCTTCGTCGAGATACGAGGTGCTCCAGAGAATTAACATTCCTTCGCCTGCCAGCTCATGCACCATCTGCCACAGTTCGCGGCGTGAGATAGGGTCAACGCCGACGCCGGGTTCATCGAGCAGCAACACTTTCGGTTCGCCCACCAGGGTACAGGCCAGGCCGAGTTTTTGCTTCATCCCGCCAGAGAGCTTGCCCGCCAGGCGTCCGGTAAACGGGCCAAGAGATGTAAACTCCAGCAGGCGAGCAAAAGTCTGCTTCCGCGCTTCACCGGTGACGCTGCGCAAATCCGCGTACAGATTGAGGTTCTCCATCACCGTGAGATCTTCATACAGGCCGAATTTCTGCGGCATATAGCCGAGAACGGCGTGCAGCGCGCCGTCGTTTTTGATCGGATCAAAGCCAATCACCGTGGCGCTGCCGCTATCGGGTTTCAGTAATCCCGCCAGCATCCGCATCAGCGTGGTTTTGCCCGCACCGTCCGGCCCCACCAGCCCCGTCACATAACCAGCGTGAATGGTACAGTCGAGTGGCGCGACAGCGGGCTTGTCCATGCCCGGAAAGCGTTTTTCCAGGCCGTTCAGCGTAATAACGGCATCATTCATGTCCTGCCTCGTTACCGAATTGCACCGTCACCGGCATTCCCTGGCGTAAGGCATCATCGGCGTCGGTCACCACAATACGCAGGCGATAGACGAGGTCGGTACGCAGATCCGGCGTTTCGACAGTTTTCGGGGTAAATTCAGCGGTAGGCGAAACGAAACCAATCTGCCCGTGATACGGTTTGTCCGGGCGACCGTCGGTATAAAGCAGCACTTTGCGCCCCGGCTGGGCCTGGTCGAGATTACGTTCATCAACATAAGCGCGCACCCACACCGGACGTGTCAGTGAGACGGTAAAGACTGTGCCACCTTCATTGAGCACCGTGCCAGGCTCTACCGCGCGGGTTAACAGCGTGCCATCAGACGGGGCTATCAACGTTGAGTCCTGTAAATTCAGCTCCGCCTGCGCCAGTTGCGCCTGTGCCTGTTCGAGGCTGGCTTTCGCCTGGGCGATGTCCTGTTCACGATTACCGGAGCGATACTGACGCAATTTATCCTGTGCTGATTTCAGCGTTGCCTGCGCCTGGTCGCGCGAGGAGCGGGCATTTTCCAGGTCGTTTGCCGAAATAGTGCGACTTTTCCACAACCCTTGCTGGCGGTTGTAGAAGTTCTGCGCATAGTCATATGCGGCCTGCGCCTGTTTTACGGCGGCGGCGGCCTGAGCGATTTCTTCATCGCGATACCCGGCAAGCATCAGGTCATACTGCGCCTGTGCCACCGAAACACCCGCTTTTGCCTGCATCAGGGCAATTTCATACGGCTTATGATCCAGTTCACCCAGCACCTGGCCCGCTTTAATCGCATCACCTTCGTCCACGGCCAGCGACTCAACGCGACCACCGACACGGAAGCTAAGATTCACGGTGCGAATATCCACGTTGCCATATAACGTCAGGCCGTTATCCTGGCGGCTTTGATACCACCAGTAGCCTCCGGCAACCACGGCGGCAAGTACCACTACCGCCAGTCCGATCACGACAGGTTTTTTCATCACTACAAACTCCTTTGCGATAATCCTTGCAAAATCAGGTCGATATGACAGGTCACCGTCTGGTTGATCAGTTCGGTCTTTTCTTCATCGAACGCGGTCCAGCCGGTACGTAACAAAATAGTTTCTTTGCCAAGACGAAACGCCAGAATCTCGCCAATCAACGCATGGGTATGGAGGATCATGCGGGTGTCGTTGGCGTCGCAGCCGGTCCAGGCGGCAATCAGGCGTGTAAGGTGGCTGTGTAGCGGGCTAATCACCTGTTCATGCACCAGGTGGTAGGCTGCCGTAGGAGAGAGTTGCTCACGGGAGATAAACTTGCTGAGGTTGACGGTGTCATCCTGGGTGAGCAGCTTAATCATGTTCCTGCAGGCACGAAGGATCAGTTCACGAATAGCTGCGCGATCCGGCTGTGGTTGTGCGAACAAGCGTTCGGCTTCTTCAGCGTGCGGACGGAACTGCTCGCCAATAAAATCGGCAATCCACTGGGCGCAGGCGAGATACAAATCTTCTTTCGAACCGAAGTAGTAGGTGATGGCAGCGATATTCTGCCCGGCCTGGGCGGCTATCTCGCGGGTGGTGGCGTTCATTCCATATTCACCAAACTGCGCCAGTGCGGCAGCAATCAGCTGTTTTTTCGCCTGTTCACCCTTGATTGTCATGGCAGGATTATTCATCGCACAGTCCATTCTTAATCAAATGATTGATTAAGATTATGACTCCATATGGGAGTTGTCCAGTATGACCAGGAATTTTAGCAACGCCAGTCACAGGGATAATTTATGCGCTGCGTCACAAAAACTGCTACACTCCGCTCCCTCATGACATTGTGGTTTTTGTCATTTTCCTTTTCAGTATCTCCCTGAAAACTACACCGGTAACGGTCGGGGCGGTTCGGAGTAGTTATGTCTTTCGATTCTTTGGGTTTAAGCCCTGATATCCTGCGCGCCGTTGCCGAGCAGGGTTACCGTGAACCCACCCCTATTCAGCAGCAGGCGATCCCTGCGGTGCTGGAAGGCCGCGACCTTATGGCTAGCGCCCAGACCGGCACTGGCAAAACAGCGGGCTTTACGCTGCCGCTGTTGCAACATTTGATTACTCGCCAGCCGCACGCCAAAGGGCGTCGTCCGGTCCGTGCGCTCATTCTTACCCCAACCCGTGAACTGGCTGCACAGATTGGCGAAAACGTCCGTGATTACAGCAAATACCTGAACATTCGTTCGCTGGTCGTATTTGGCGGTGTGAGCATTAACCCGCAGATGATGAAGCTGCGTGGCGGCGTTGATGTGCTGGTGGCAACGCCGGGACGTCTGCTGGACCTGGAACATCAGAATGCAGTGAAGCTGGACCAGATAGAAATTCTTGTCCTTGATGAAGCTGACCGTATGCTCGACATGGGCTTTATCCACGATATCCGTCGTGTGTTGACTAAGCTGCCAGCGAAGCGCCAGAACCTGTTGTTCTCCGCCACGTTCTCTGACGATATTAAAAACCTGGCGGAAAAACTGCTGCATAACCCACTGGAAATTGAAGTGGCACGCCGCAATACCGCGTCTGAACAGGTGACCCAGCACGTTCACTTTGTCGATAAGAAACGTAAACGCGAATTACTGTCGCACATGATTGGTAAAGGGAACTGGCAGCAGGTGCTGGTGTTTACCCGTACCAAACACGGTGCTAACCATCTGGCTGAACAGCTCAATAAAGATGGTATCCGCAGTGCGGCGATCCACGGTAATAAATCGCAAGGTGCGCGTACTCGTGCACTGGCCGATTTTAAATCGGGCGATATTCGTGTTCTGGTGGCAACTGACATCGCTGCACGCGGTCTGGATATCGAAGAGTTGCCGCACGTCGTCAACTACGAGCTGCCAAACGTACCGGAAGATTATGTTCACCGTATCGGGCGTACCGGTCGTGCAGCGGCTACCGGTGAAGCGTTATCGCTGGTGTGTGTTGATGAACACAAACTTCTGCGTGATATCGAAAAACTGCTGAAAAAAGAGATTCCACGCATTGCGATTCCGGGTTATGAGCCGGACCCGTCAATCAAAGCCGAACCGATCCAGAACGGTCGCCAGCAACGTGGCGGCGGCGGTCGTGGGCAAGGTGGTGGTCGCGGTCAACAGCAACCACGCCGTGGAGAAGGTGGCTCAAAATCTGCAAGCGCAAAACCTGCAGAAAAACCATCTCGTCGTCTCGGCGATGCCAAACCGGCAGGCGAGCAACAACGCCGTCGCCGTCCGCGTAAACCTGCCGCTGCGCAGTAATACCATGTAAGGGCAAAAGAGTATCACAGGCTTTTGCCCTGTATTCAGGTAACACGGTCAGACATGAATGTCATGTCTGATTTTATTGTTTTTAATAAATTTGCTTTATGATCTATCTAGTGTATTTAAAATGGCAATGAAATTATTTCTTTTTGCAATTTCACTTATTGTTAATAACATTGGTTGATATTCATAAACAAATTCTGGGAAAGTCTGGAATAAACATGCTATTGCATAAAGTGTTTATTCATCATCTGGAAAATTATTATGAGATATGTGATTTAGTATTAGCTTGATTCTGTCCCTGATTTTATTATTTTCATTGTCTATAGTGTATCCGACTATCTCCCTAAGCAAAATAAAGTGTGCAGTCGTTTCATTACCGTATATCTTTAGCATTTCCAATAAACTATCAAAAATCGCTCATTTCTGCTTATTGATAGAAAGATTGATTGCCAGCCTGTTTAGATCCGTACAGCAGCAGACTTTCATAACCCGGTTGATCCTGAGTTTGCAGTACGAAAAGTTAAAAATGAGCGATTTCTGTAAGATTCCCCATTTTGCCAGGCTTATGATCCGCAGATCATTCAAGCGCAAAGGAGCGATGTATGGATTGTTCAAAATGTAATGGTTATGCGACGATGTTATTAAATATGGTGCAGGGTTCTGACCCGGTTAATTTACTGGAATTACATGGTTTCCTTGAACATTTCGCATATTATATCTCATTTGGCAAATTTAATGCAGGCCACCAGCGCTATAATGCTTTTAAAAAATTCGTCAGTGAGATTTCGGAAATCAGCGCAAATGATATCAGTATGACGATTAAAACCGGCCAATCCAGACATGAAAAAATTATCTCTATAAATATGAATGATGCAATTCCTCGTGATGAGAAAGGGATCACTGTCCGAATAGATAATATTAATGGAAAGAAAAATAACTCTAATTCATCAGATGTTTTTATTCCTTATGTAAATACATTTTCTGACCTCAAAAATAAAATACTCAGGATGAAAATTGAACTGACTGAAGGTAGTGGTTTTTCTAAAAGTCTTTTTGACAGTCAGATTGAGACGCATATTCTGAGGGATATTAATTCGCTTAACGTTGGTGAGAAATTGAATGATGATAATCTTGCATATCATTCTATATTCACTAACGAATTCTCTGTTATTATTCCGCCATCCTATTATGATGCGACTTCTGTAGTAAACGCCAATAATGGTGTGAGAGAAAAACTATTTGAAAGTGATAGTAAAGTTAAAGATATCGTCGATGATATGTCTAATCATGACGTGGAGAGAGAAAAAGATATATTTGTAATCGGGGGGATGATAGAAAAACTAGAGTCTCTGGCAGACGAATCTTTCAATGAAAATACTGATAACATACAAACAGTAAAAGATTTGTTAACGCAATTAACTGATGGCATGGAACTCTTCGCGCTGCGGGACATAGTGGCATTCCCATCGTCCATAATAGCAAAATTATTAAAATCCCCACTTAATAGCGATCATGAACTTGTTATGCGCGCATTGGATACGTATCTGTGCTACTTCAGAAATAAAAATCTGAGTAACGATGCGGAAATAATAAACTTTTTCTATGCTCTCTTTTTAAAGAGACCAGAGTTGATGGTTTCTGAAAATTATAGATTTATTCAATTTGTTGATTTGCTTTTTGAAAACAGAAGTGTTGAAGAGAAAAACTTAGCATTTGACCTTTATCACAATTATCAGGTATTACCTGAAATAAAACAATTCGTTACTGCAGAAATAAAATTGAATTTCAATGAGCAGCAAGGATTGTTAGATAAAAATAATAAATGTTATATCCTGTTATCATCCGATAACTCCGGGCGAGTAATGCGCTTATCGCACCAGGCGTTAATCTCAATGCTTGAGCCAGAAGTTAAGAAAAAGACCATCTGGAATAATTACTCTATTTATCCATCTTTGCAGGATACCCATGAAGTTGTCAGAGATGATCCAGAAACGATTTGTACGTGTGCATTTCCTTTATTTGCAAAAGGATGGGAATATGCGCAGAAAAATAAGAAACACCAATTGATTCTCAATGCTCTTGGATTGAAAGGTTATATTCGTGATGTATTTATGTCAGCAATAATGCGAAAAACAGACTTTGTGCCAGAATCGGATAATCAATCGACAGAATTTAAATCATTATTTTCCTCTTTGATGACCGATTCAGACCAATGGCAACAGCATACTTTGAAAGAAAAACATTACACTAATCTATTAACGATGCTGGATCTCAAAGAGGCCAGTGAAAGTGATAAATCTAAAATATTTTTCTGTCTGTCCGCCGTATTTGCAAATATTTCTCACAGTAATGTCTTTAACGGTATTCCTGATGCGTCAAAAATTTTAAAACGTTATGCATTTGCTTTATTGGCTAAAGCTCACTCTTTAGATGAAAATATGATAAGCAGTCAAACTTTTAATACATACAAAGCGGTATTGCTTGATTTCAATAATCTGTCTAATGAAGAGGCCAACCAGCTGCGTATAAGTTCGTTATATCGTGATATGGTCCGCTACGCACAATATCGTTTTTCTAAAGTTTTATCCGAGTGGACGCCAGACGCATGGCTGTAAAGATCGCAGCAGAATAATGGCATTGATGGCCCTGGCTCAGGCCAGGGCGGGCAATACCGGTTCCTGCGAAGCGATGACGGCGGCAAGTGTAACCACGAAATGCGGTATCACTTGCTGTTTTCTGCCCTGAAGACTGGCGCTCACTGTGCCGTCGAACTTTCAATCAAATATATTGCGAGAGGGCGTTATTGCGAGCAGCTTTCCAGAAACAGAAAAACCATTACCCCTGAAAACCGAAAAATGCCACAATATTGGCTGTTTATACAGTATTTCAGGTTTTCTCATGGCATTAACCGCCGCGCTTAAAGCGCAAATTGCCGCCTGGTATAAGGCGCTTCAGGAACAGATCCCCGACTTTATTCCCCGTGCGCCGCAGCGGCAGATGATTGCGGACGTCGCCAAAACGCTGGCCGGAGAAGAAGGGCGGCATCTGGCGATTGAAGCACCCACCGGCGTTGGGAAAACGCTCTCCTATTTAATCCCCGGCATAGCCATTGCTCGCGAAGAGCAAAAAACGCTGGTGGTGAGTACCGCTAACGTGGCCTTGCAGGATCAGATCTACAGCAAAGATTTACCGCTGCTGAAAAAGATCATTCCCGATCTTAAATTTACCGCCGCTTTCGGGCGTGGGCGCTACGTTTGCCCGCGTAATCTGACGGCGCTCGCCAGCACTGAACCCACGCAACAGGATCTGCTGGCGTTTCTTGACGACGAACTGACGCCGAACAATCAGGAAGAGCAAAAACGTTGTGCGAAGTTGAAGGGCGATCTCGACACTTATAAATGGGATGGTCTGCGCGATCATATGGATATCGCCATTGATGACGATCTCTGGCGTCGTTTGAGTACCGACAAAGCCAGCTGCCTCAACCGCAACTGTTATTACTATCGCGAATGCCCGTTTTTTGTCGCTCGTCGGGAAATTCAGGAAGCCGAAGTTGTCGTGGCAAACCATGCGCTGGTGATGGCGGCGATGGAAAGCGAAGCCGTATTGCCTGACCCGAAAAATTTACTGCTGGTGCTGGACGAAGGTCATCACCTGCCGGATGTGGCGCGGGATGCGCTGGAGATGAGCGCCGAAATCACCGCGCCGTGGTATCGGCTACAGCTGGACTTGTTCACGAAACTGGTCGCTACCTGCATGGAGCAGTTTCGCCCGAAGACCATCCCACCGCTGGCGATCCCTGAACGTTTGAATGCGCATTGTGAAGAGCTGTATGAGCTTATCGCCTCGTTAAACAACATTCTCAATCTCTACATGCCAGCCGGTCAGGAGGCGGAGCACCGTTTTGCAATGGGGGAACTGCCTGAGGAAGTGCTGGAAATCTGTCAGCGGCTGGCAAAGCTCACCGAGATGCTTCGTGGTCTGGCGGAGTTATTTCTTAACGATTTAAGCGAGAAAACCGGCAGTCACGACATTGTGCGTCTGCATCGGTTGATTTTGCAGATGAACCGCGCGTTGGGGATGTTCGAGGCGCAAAGCAAACTCTGGCGGCTGGCTTCTCTGGCGCAATCTTCCGGTGCGCCGGTGACCAAATGGGCGACGCGGGAGGAACGCGAAGGGCAGCTACATCTCTGGTTTCACTGTGTGGGTATTCGTGTCAGCGATCAGCTGGAAAGGCTGCTGTGGCGCAGTATTCCGCACATTATTATCACTTCCGCAACCTTGCGTTCGCTGAACAGTTTTTCGCGTTTGCAGGAGATGAGCGGACTGAAAGAGAAAGCGGGTGACCGCTTTGTGGCGCTGGATTCGCCCTTTAACCACTGCGAACAGGGCAAAATTGTTATTCCCCGGATGCGCTTTGAGCCTTCCATCGACAACGAAGAGCAGCACATTGCCGAGATGGCGGCCTATTTCCGTAAGCAGGTGGAGAGCAAAAAACATCTCGGTATGTTGGTACTGTTTGCCAGCGGACGGGCGATGCAGCGGTTTCTCGACTATGTGACGGATTTACGTCTGATGCTGCTGGTGCAGGGCGATCAGCCGCGTTACCGTTTAGTTGAACTGCACCGCAAACGCGTTGCCAACGGTGAGCGCAGCGTGCTGGTGGGTTTACAGTCATTTGCCGAAGGGCTTGATTTGAAAGGCGATCTGCTCAGCCAGGTGCATATCCACAAAATCGCCTTTCCACCCATCGACAGTCCGGTGGTGATCACCGAAGGGGAATGGCTGAAAAGCCTCAACCGCTATCCGTTTGAGGTGCAAAGCCTGCCGAGCGCCTCGTTTAACCTGATTCAGCAGGTTGGGCGACTGATTCGAAGCCACGGTTGCTGGGGCGAAGTGGTGATTTACGATAAACGCTTGCTCACCAAAAACTACGGCAAGCGACTACTGGATGCATTACCGGTATTTCCGATAGAGCAACCGGAAGTCCCTGAAGGTATAGTTAAAAAGAAAGAAAAAACGAAATCCCCACGCCGTCGGCGGCGTTAATGATGTGAGTCAGGTAAGGAGTCGTAAATGGACTATCGCAAAATCATTAAAGAGATCGGGCGCGGGAAAAACCACGCGCGCGATTTAGACCGGGATACTGCGCGCGGTCTGTATGCCCATATGCTCAATGGTGAAGTCCCTGACCTTGAGTTGGGCGGCGTATTGATTGCGCTGCGTATCAAAGGGGAAGGGGAAGCAGAGATGCTCGGCTTTTACGAAGCCATGCAAAATCACACCATCAAGCTGACGCCGCCTGCAGACAAGCCGATGCCGATTGTCATCCCCAGTTACAACGGCGCGCGTAAACAGGCTAACCTGACGCCGTTGTTGGCGATTCTCCTGCACAAGCTCGGTTTTCCTGTGGTGGTTCACGGGGTTAGCGAAGATCCAACCCGCGTGCTGACAGAAACCATTTTCGAACTGATGGGTATTACGCCAACGTTGCACGGCGGGCAGGCGCAGGCGAAGCTCGACGAACATCAACCGGTGTTTATGCCAGTCGGCGCGTTTTGCCCGCCGCTGGAAAAACAACTGGCGATGCGCTGGCGGATGGGCGTGCGTAACAGTGCACATACCCTGGCGAAACTGGCGACGCCATTTGCCGAAGGTGAGGCGCTGCGTCTTTCTAGTGTTTCGCATCCGGAATACATTGGACGCGTCGCGAAGTTCTTTAGCGATATCGGCGGGCGGGCGCTACTAATGCATGGTACTGAAGGTGAAGTGTATGCTAATCCGCAGCGCTGCCCGCAGATCAATCTCATTGACCGTGAAGGGATGCGGGTGCTGTATGAAAAACAGGACACTGCTGGTAGCGAGTTACTGCCACAAGCAAAAGATCCGGAAACCACGGCGCAGTGGATTGAGCGTTGCCTGGCTGGCAGCGAACCGATTCCCGAATCGCTGAAAATCCAGATGGCTTGCTGCCTGGTGGCAACAGGTGAGGCGGCAACTATCAGCGATGGCCTGGCGCGCGTTAATCAGGCATTTTAATTTTTATCTCAGCCGGATGAGCCACGTCATCCGGCTTTTACCCCACCGCAATATGAAATTCCTGCATCTTTATTGACCTTCCCGCGCCCGGCGTGCAGCATAAAAAAACAACAAACACATAACATAAACAGGAGTTAATCATGGAAAGTGGTCATCGCTTTGATGCTCAGACGCTGCACAGTTTTATTCAGGCTGTATTTCGTCAGATGGGTAGCGAGGAACAGGAAGCGAAATTAGTCGCCGATCATTTAATCGCGGCAAACCTGGCAGGGCATGATTCACATGGTATTGGCATGATCCCAAGCTATGTGCGCTCCTGGAGTCAGGGGCATCTGCAAATTAACCACCATGCCAAAATCGTTAAAGAGGCGGGGGCGGCGGTCACGCTCGATGGCGATCGCGCATTTGGTCAGGTCGCGGCACACGAAGCGATGGCGCTGGGGATTGAGAAAGCGCATCAGCATGGCATAGCCGCCGTGGCGCTACATAACTCGCATCACATCGGTCGTATTGGTTACTGGGCGGAGCAGTGTGCAGCGGCGGGGTTTGTCTCTATCCACTTTGTTAGCGTGGTCGGTATTCCAATGGTCGCGCCGTTCCACGGTCGCGACAGCCGCTTTGGCACCAACCCGTTCTGTGTGGTTTTCCCACGTAAAGATAATTTCCCGCTGTTGCTCGATTACGCCACCAGCGCCATCGCATTTGGTAAAACTCGCGTCGCCTGGCATAAAGGCGTCCCCGTGCCGCCAGGCTGTCTGATTGACGTTAACGGCGTACCGACGACAAATCCGGCGGTAATGCAGGAGTCGCCGTTGGGTTCGTTGTTGACCTTTGCCGAACATAAAGGCTACGCCCTCGCGGCGATGTGTGAAATTCTTGGCGGGGCGCTTTCCGGCGGTAAAACGACGCATCAGGAAACGTTACAAACCAGTCCCGATGCCATTATTAACTGCATGACCACTATCATCATCAACCCGGAACTGTTCGGCGCGCCGGATTGTAGTGCGCAGACCGAAGCCTTTGCCGAGTGGGTGAAAGCCTCGCCGCATGATGACGATAAGCCGATTTTGCTACCGGGCGAGTGGGAAGTTAACACGCGTCGCGAACGGCAGGAGCAGGGGATTCCATTGGATGCGGGAAGCTGGCAGGCCATTTGTGATGCGGCACGGCAGATTGGTATGCCGGAAGAGGTGTTGCAGGCTTTCTGTCAGCAGTTAGCCAGCTAAAAAAAAGCCCGTCCAGTGACGGACGGGCAAACAAGGGTAACATAGGATCAATGAGGGTTAGAGCATATGCGTCTGTCGGCAAACAGACAGGGAAATACTTGTGCTGGACGTAGCGTAAACGCCTTATCCGGCCTACGAATTACTTATAAATTACCGCAGTACCGCTTAATTTATTGTTGTTGGTGGCGGAAGTGATGCTGTATCCACTCGCCCCAGCTGCCGCAGCTTTCTCAGCCAGTTTCGCTTCCAGGGCATCGAGGGTGGATGCGCCATCAGCAGAAACCACGCCGATTTTATTCATGTTCTGTGCCTGGGATGCCGTTACCGGTTCCGCCGCGAACACGCCAAATGACAGAGTTGAAAGAGCCATAGCAGCAACAACAGTATTGATAGTTTTCATAATTAATCTCTCGCAGGTGATTTTTGTATAAGTGACGTTGTTTCGTCGATGTGATGAGTATCACGTTTTTTTTCGAGAGATAAAATCGAAGAGAATTGACCGCCTTGTTCAAATAAATTGATTGATATCTAACATACTGATAATCCATTTATTTGTTGAACTTATGGACTTGTTTTATGCAGCGTGGCAGTCACGACAGCGTTAAAGGCACGGAATGCCACGCAAAATACAAATTATACTCGCTATACATCCCGCCAGTTGTAGTTAACGTAACTGGCTGTCTTTCGAACCTCTGCGATTATATCCTGTATAATCTGGTTTTTGTAAATCTTTCTCCTGCTGACAATGAATGCATAAGCGCACGCCAGGAATGGCTTCCCGACGGGCCTGCGGGATGGGGGCGCCGCACTCTTCACATTCATACAGGCTCTCGCCACGCGGAATTTCACCCCGGGCACGAGCAATCGCATCTTCAATTGTACTGTTGATCTGTTCGTTGACGGCGTCATCGTTAGCCCAACCGGATGCCATATCGTCCTCCCCATATCAATGCTTGTACAGTTAAGTGTAGCTAATATAGGGACGAACTCGGGCAGTTCAAGCGTCAGATCTCCGACCATTCCCGCAGCAGATTATGATAAAGATTGAGCAGCGACAGGATCTCTTCACTTTCGCCATGGCGGCTTTTCAGCGACTGAATATTGGTGTCCAGTTCGAACAGCATGGCGCGCTTTTTATCATCGCGGATCATCGACTGGATCCACATAAATGATGCCACCCGTACGCCACGGGTTACGGGGGTCACGCAGTGCAGGCTGCTGGAGGGATACAACACCAGATCGCCTGCCGGGAGTTTTACCCGATGTTGTCCGAAGGTGTCATTAACGACCAGTTCGCCGCCGTCGTAGCTTTGTGGATCGCTTAAAAACAGTGTGGCAGAAAGGTCAGTACGCATCCAGCCGTTTTGTGGATGGCTGCGTACTGCGCCATCCACATGGAAACCATAGGTTTCATTGTTCTGATAGCGATTAAACAGCGGCGTGGAAAGGGTACGCGGCAAGGCCGCGGCAAAGAACAAAGCATGTTGGTTAACCGCGTTCAGCACCTCATTTTGCAGGGCGGCGTATAACGTGCTGCGGGTGTCTACCTGTTGATTGTTCTTAACTTGCGCGCCTTGTGCGCCGGTGGTGACGCGTCCATCCACCCATTCGGCTTGTTCCAGTTGTTCGCGAAACCGGGCGACGTCCTTTGGCGATAGCACGCCGGGAATGTGGTACATCATACAAGTTCTCCAAAAAGTGGGGCCTGCGCCCCACATCTGAATCAGAAATGCATATTGGCCGTGAGCAGGAAGGTTCTTGGCTCGCCCGGGTGATAACGGTAGCCGCTCTTGTTGATTGAGGCGACGTAATCGGTATCAAATAGGTTGTAGACGTTTAGCTGGAAGTCGAGATTGCGATTAACCCGATACCCCAGTTTAGCGTCGGCGACCCAATAACCTTCGGTAAACGCTGGCGTTCCCACCGCGCCGTCAGAACCTTTATGCATACTGCCGATATAGCGTGCGCCCGCACCAACGGAAATATCATCGGTTGCCTGATACTGGCTCCATAACGTGAAGGCGTGCTCAGGCGTATAGGGCAGCGATGAGGAACCATCCTGGGCAACATCTTTGCCGTTTTTGATGGTTGCTTTTTGCTGGGTATAGCCGCCAATCACCTGCCACGCGGGAGTGATATTCCCGGCCACGGATATCTCATAGCCTTCGACGCGTTTCTTACCGTATTGCGAGTAAGTTCCGTCGTCATTTTGCTCAACTTCATTTTCGATATCAGTACGGAACAGCGCGGCGGTAAGCAACAGGCGTTTATCCAGAACCTGCCATTTGGTGCCAATCTCGCTGGTGTTGGCTTTTTGCGGTTTAAAATCGGTGCGGTTGGCACTGTTACCGCTGCCAGACTGCGCAAGGGCGAAGTTGTTGCCACCCGGCGGCTGCTGGGAAACGGCATAGTTAATATAGACATTGCCGTTTTCCGTCAGGTGATACAGCGCCCCGGCTTTCCAGTTCACCAGATTGCCAGACTTGGCGGTGTCAACAGTGGTGACCGGAGAACCTTTCGCCACGCCAGCTGGGCAGGTAACGGCACCTCGGCCACTGCCGCCGCAGGCGGTGGCACTGTCATATTCAGTATGATAATTATCCAGACGGATCCCGCCGTTCAACTCAAAATCACGGGTGATTTGCAGCGTATCGAAAGCATAAATTGCGAAGGTGTCCGTCTGACCATTGGCGTTTGCGCCGTTGCGCGTCAGGCCGCCAGGATGAATGCTGCTGCCAGGATGATAAATATTCACCGCGGGTAACGTCAGCGGATTAACGCCGTAGTTGGTTTGTGTTTCACGGGTAAATTCCACGCCGGTACTGACATCATGACCGATAGAGCCGGTATAGAACGTCGAGGTCAGGTTGGTCTGGTTGGTGAGAATTTTATTACTCACATCTTTAGTATTCGCAATACGGGACCAGGTCCAGCTATCCACATTGCTGGTGGGCTGGGTAATATTTGATGCCCCGCCCATAATCGCCGTCATCAGGTAATCCTGCTTCACGCGCGACCAACGCGTAGTGTTGCGAATAGTGGTGTTCTCGCTAATGTCGTGCTCAAAACGCATGGTAGCGGTGTCGGTGGTCGAATCATCGTAATCGGAATCCGTGCCATAAAAATTATGCGTATCAACTTTTCCGGAATGATTCAGGGCCGCCGTTCCCGCCGATGGGGCAGAATAGCCCGGCAAACCGATGGTCGGAATGCCGCCGTCTGGCGTGTTGTGCTGGGTGACATGCAGATAATTAAGATACAAACGATTCGCTGTGCCAAGGCCAAAAGCGACAGAAGGGGCGACGCCGTAACGCTCATTTTTAACTTTGTCGCGTCCGGCATCGTGCGTTTTTTCACCCATTACATTCAGGCGCACCGCGGTGGTATCACCAATGACCTGATTGACGTCCAGCGTGCCGCGGCGGAACCAGGCGCTGCCAATACTGGCGGAGGCGTCAATGCCCGAATCATTGCGCGGCTGCTTGCTGATCATATTGATCGAGCCCGTCGGTGCGCTGCGCCCGTAGTCGGTGCCGGACGGCCCTTTAATCACTTCGACCTGCTCGGTATTGAAGGTGTCGCGCGAGACGCTGCCGATATCGCGAATGCCATCAATATAAATACTGTTAGAGGTATCGGCACCACGCATATAAATGGCGTCGCCAGTGGTGGAGTTACCGTTCTCACCCGCAAAAAACGCACCCACGCCGGGGACGTTTTTGAGCGCGTCGGTAAGGTTGGTTGCACCCTGATCTTTAATCACTTGTTCAGAAATCACCGTCATCGTGCGGGTCGTATCCGCTACCGGACGCGAGAATTTCGGATCGGCAGATTGTTGTGGTGCATAAAGCGAAGGCGTTGATGCTTCGACAACCAGCGTGTCATCCGCGTTAGTTTGCCCTTCGGCGGCGAGTGCCTGTGCCACAGGCGTAATACCAATACAAAGACCGGCAAAGAACGTGAGCGAATGAAATTGTCTGGCAGGGAAATTGCGATTGTTTTCCATTTTGCAGGTGACTTTTTCTTATATGTTGAAATTTTCACTGTCACGAGAAAGCCTCTCTTCGGATGCGATGCCACTGTTAATCCCGTGATAGTGTTCGTGCAAGTGATAATAATTTTGATAAGCATTATCACTTGGCGCGATTTTCTATCACCCATTGCGCGAAAAAGAAATACATTTATTTACATTGCGTTCATATTTGATGTTTTTTGATTACAAAACAGGCGAAAACTGCATCCAGAGGCGAATGCAGTTACGTTGGTGGGGTTATTTGTAGATGGTTGCAGTACCGAACATCTGGTCATTTCCGCCTGCGGAATTAATGACATAACCTTTCGCGCCTTGCTCGCGCGCTTTTTCTGCCAGTTTACCCTCCAGATCGCTTAGGTTTGATGCGCCAGTTGCCGAAACGGTACCGGCGGGCCGTAGCTGACCGCTGTCCAGGTTACTCATCGGTTGCGCGGCATAAGCCGTGAGAGAGATTCCACTCAGGACGGTGGCAATCAGTAGTGTGAGGCACTTTTTCATAATGACATCCTCATAAATACAACGGGTAGTGCCTGATAAGTGTAGGTCGCCTGGGCGATGAAAATGACGCAAAAAATTGACAGAGATGCGCTTATTTTTTGAACGATATATTTTTACCAAATAAGACAAATCAATGACATGCATGATGCTGATTTTTATGATGAATTGATGGGGTAACAAGATAAGTGGCATATTTTGCGCATGATACACGACGCCAGATATTTACCCTGTCGCGTTATGCGGGTATCTTACGCCGCTGCTTAAAGGAGAATGCTATGTCCGCCCAGAAACCGGGGTTGCATCCGCGCAACCGTCATCACAGCCGCTACGATCTCGCCACGCTTTGTCAGGTGAATCCTGAACTCAGGCAATTCCTCACGCTTACACCCGCCGGGGAGCAAAGCGTAGACTTTGCCAATCCGCTGGCGGTGAAGGCGCTCAATAAGGCGTTGCTGGCCCATTTTTACGCCGTAGCGAACTGGGATATCCCGGACGGTTTTCTCTGCCCGCCAGTACCGGGCCGGGCGGATTATATTCATCACCTTGCCGATTTACTGGCAGAAGCAACAGGATCAATTCCAGCTAATGCCAGCATTCTGGATATCGGCGTTGGTGCGAACTGTATTTATCCGCTGATTGGCGTACACGAATATGGCTGGCGTTTTACCGGTAGTGAAACCAGCAGCCAGGCGTTAAGCAGCGCGCAGGCGATCATCAGTGCTAATCCGGGGCTTAACCGCGCCATTCGTCTGCGTCGGCAGAAAGAGAGCGGGGCGATTTTTAACGGTATTATCCACAAAAACGAGCAATACGACGCGACCTTGTGTAACCCGCCATTCCACGATTCCGCCGCTGCGGCACGGGCAGGTAGTGAACGTAAACGCCGTAACCTGGGGCTGAACAAAGACGATGCACTGAACTTTGGTGGTCAGCAACAGGAGTTGTGGTGTGAAGGCGGTGAAGTCGCTTTTATCAAAAAGATGATTGAAGAGAGCAAAGGCTTCGCGAAGCAGGTTATGTGGTTTACCTCGCTGGTATCTCGTGGCGAAAACTTGCCGCCGTTGTATCGTGCTCTGACGGACGTGGGCGCGGTGAAAGTGGTTAAAAAAGAGATGGCCCAGGGGCAAAAGCAGAGTCGCTTTATTGCCTGGACCTTTATGAACGACGAGCAACGCCGTCGTTTTGTCAATCGCCAGCGTTAAAGCGTTGGTTCTCCCGGTGGCAGCGGTTCAGCCGGGGCCGCGCCCGGAGCGGGCAGCACCTGATAAGTCTGTACCGGCGCGCGAACACCAGCCAGGTCGAAATGCTTTTTCACCTGGCTGTCGAGGGCAAAGCGGACCGTCCACTGTTTGAGAGGCAGCGTGGTGAATGAAACACGCAGTGTAAACGCGGTATTGCTTAAGCCGACAATCCCGGCAAAGTTCGGTTCACCGATAATCAACCCGCGAATTTCTTCGTTTTCCATTAATTCCGCTACCGCCTCTTTCAGTGCCTGATTGGCTTTATCAGCATCTTCATGGCGATCAACATCGTAATTTGCCACTACCGAACCAATGCCGCGGACAAAGTTAGCAAAGGTGGTAATCGAAGACCACGGAATGATGTGATACGCCCCGGTATCCTGACGCACTCCCACGGAGCGAATCGACATCCGTTCCACAGTGCCGGTCAGCGGCCCGATAGTCACCAAATCTCCAGTGTTCATGCCGTTTTCAAACTGTATAAACACGCCGGTGATGATATCTTTCACCAGCGTTTGCGAACCAAAAGAGATAGCCAGCCCCAATGCACCGGCACCTGCCAGCAATGGCGCGATATTAACGCCGATTTCCGACAACACAATCATGATGGTGATGGTACTGATAATCACCGCCAGCGCGTTACGGAACAGCGTCAGCAGGGTACGCGTACGGGCGCTGGGTAGCGGGCGGCCATGAATATCCGAAGCCAGCCGGTTTTCGATCAAACTGGCGAGCACCGTCCAGCCAACCGCCGAGAAGAAAAGAATGAGTGCGATACGGATCAGGATATCTACGGTTTTCTGCCCCGCACCGTTTTGCAGCCAGTTCCAGAAATCGAACAATCCCCATGCGCTCAACAGCAGCATTACCGCCACGCAGACTGTCAGAATACGCGCCGTTTTCAGTGCCGCCGACAGCCAGCCGTTCAGCCGTTTTTGCAGTTCCGGATAATTACGCTGAGTATGTGGCGAGAGAGTGATGGTTTTCGCCAGCCAGCGGGAAAACATACCGGAAACAAACGCGGCGATACCAATAATCGCCAGGCTGCGTACCGTTGCACCCATCATAAATTTCAGGCTGTTGCCCGGATCGAACAACGAAAAGAAAAACAGCACGATAAAATAGGCGCTTGCCAGCCAGTGCCACACCAGCGCAAAGGCGCGGATAAACAGGCTGAAAAAGGCCAGCGAATGCTCCGCGAAGTTGAGCAAATGCTGGGTAATCTCTTTTTTATTACGAAAGATCAGGTACAACGCCCAGACCGTCATGCACAGCATAATGATGACGTTCGCCAGCGCACCTATCTGTACATTCACCTGATTAGAGATAATCGGCACGGCCACAATCAGGCCATAGCCAATCAGGCTGCTTAACCAGCTCAGGCGACGGCTCCAGTAACGGGCGGTCTCGTCATGAATCGTGAACGGGCGCAGCTCCGCCACGTTGGGGCAAAAAATCAGGCGTAATACGGCTTTGAAAAATTCAATCAGGGCAAAGGCGTTGAGAAACAAACTTTGTTGGAAAGCGATGGTGCGACTGCCCGCATTCAGGTTGTCGCTTAAGACCTGGCCGACAAATAATGTCAGTGCCAGTAACAGCAGGTCGATAATAAACGCCCCGATAATCATCGCCGGAAGCTGCAACCAGTTACTGCGCTCACGATTTTTTTGTCGCGCCCACTGGCCCATTTTGCGATACAGCGGAAGTGCGCACAGGCGAATCAGCCAGTAAAAACCAAACACTAATACCACTAACATTGAAAAATGGGTCAACGCATTGCTGAAGGTTTGTGGATTAAACGGCTTATGCGGGGAGCCGGTGATATTGCGATAAAGCTGTCCGAAGCGGGCGGAAAGGGCTTCACCATAATGGCGGCTGACTTCGGTGACTTTTTGCAGCACGGTTTGCTCTTCAACCAGCGTCGGCGGCACGATCTTCGGTACGGGTTCCGCAGGAGGCGTAGCGGCGACGGTGCGCAACTGGTCGATCAACTCTTTACGCGAGGTGTCATTATCCAGCACATCCGCCAGTGCGCCATAGGCCGCTTTTTTTTGTTCGATATCCGGTTCCGGGGCCGGTTCAGTCGTTGAGTCCGTTGTCGTTGTGGTTGTAACGCCGGGTATGGATACCGCATGGGCAGGTGCGCCCAGCAGGCAGAAGAGGATGAACAGGATCCACCGCATGACTCCTCCAGTGAGAAAACAGAGCAAAAAGATAAGTATAGATGCTGGAGGAGGGGCGATTTTAAATGAGAGGAATCTGGTGTTCCTCCCTTTCGGGTGAAAGGGAGGCTGAGAAGTTAAGAGACGTGCTGCAAAAATTCCTGCAAGCGCTGGCTCGGTGGGTTCTTGATCAACACCTGCGGATCGCCATCTTCCGCAATCCGGCCTTTGTCGATAAAGATAAGGCGCGAAGCTACTTTCTCGGCAAAACCGATTTCGTGGGTCACGATCACCATCGTCATCCCTTCTTCAGCCAGGTCCTGCATAACCTTCAGCACTTCATGGCGCAGTTCCGGGTCAAGAGCGGAAGTCGGTTCATCGAACAGCATCATTTTCGGTTTTACCGCCAGCGCGCGGGCGATCGCCACACGCTGCTGTTGACCACCAGAAAGTTCGGAAGGGTAGTGATGTGCACGTTCTGCCAGACCGACTTTCGCCAGCAGCTCACGCGCCAGTTTTTCCGCCTCTTCTTTGTTCGCGCCACGCACGCGTAGCGGACCAAACATGACGTTTTCCAGCGCCGTCAGATGCGGGAAGAGGTAAAACTGCTGGAACACCATACCTGCTTCCTGGCGAATCAGGCGCTCGTCAACTTTCGGATCGTTAACCTTCAGGCCATCGACAATCAGATCGCCGGAGGTGATTTCTTCCAGTTTGTTGATGCAACGCAGCAGGGTAGATTTACCGGAACCGGACGGCCCGATAATCACCACGACTTCGCCCTGGGCAATGTTCAAATCGATATTGTGCAGCACCTGGGTTGGACCAAAATGCTTGGAGACGTTTTTAAATTCAATCACAGGATTTTCATCCTTCTTTCCAGACGACGCAGAATAAAGCTCAGCACCAGGGTAATAATCAGATAGAACACCGCCACGGCGCTCCAGATCTCAAGGGCGCGGAAGTTACCGGCAATAATTTCTTGCCCCTGACGGGTCAGTTCCGCCACGCCGATAACAATAAACAGCGAGGTGTCTTTAATGCTGATGATCCACTGGTTACCCAGCGGCGGCAGCATACGACGCAGTGCCAGCGGTAAAATGACGTAGCGAATGGTTTCCCAACGTGAAAGACCGAGCGCCAGTCCTGCTTCACGGAAACCTTTGTGGATAGACAGCACCGCACCACGCGTGATTTCCGCAATGTACGCGCCGGAGTTGATCATGATGGTGACCACCGCCGCAGTAAATGGGTCGATGCGTAAGTCGTTAAACGCCATCGGCAGGGCGAAATAGATAAACATCACCTGGACGACGATAGGTGTGCCGCGGATCACTTCAATAAAGACCAGCGCGACGTGGTTGGCTATCCAACCACCGAAGGTGCGTGCAAAACCTGCCAGCAATCCGATCACCAGGCCGCCAGCCAGACCGAGGACCGAAATCCACAGGGTCATTTTGGCACCTTCAATCAGAAGCGGAATGGCAGGCCAGATGGCACTCCAGTCAAACTGCATATGTTGTTCCTGTTACCGTGGTGTAAATAATCAAATTCAGGGTAATTAACGGCCCCGGAGCGGGTTTGCGCCCCTCACCCTAATCCTCTCCCCAGAGGGGAGAGGGAACTGCCAGTGCGCTTTACAGGCGTAGCATTATTATTTCGGTTCAGTACCGAACCATTTTTTGTAGATTTCGTTGTAAGTTCCGTTCTCGCGCAGGGTTTTCAATGCGCCGTTGACTTTGTCACGCAGCTCGTCGCTACCTTTCGGGAACGCAATACCGTATTGCTGTGCTTCCAGAGAGTCACCTACCGCTTTGAACTGACCGTTACCGGCGGTTTTGATGAAGTACAGAATGTTTGGCGTATCGTGCAGAACGGCATCTGCGCGGTTGGTGCCCAGTTCCATATAGGCGTTATCAATGTTCGGGAACTGACGCAGATCTTTAGTTTTGATGTTTGCTTTCGCGTAATCAACGGAGCCAGTGCCGCTCTTCACAGCAACCACTTTCCCGTCGAGATCTTTCACGCTTTTCACATCGTTATTGTTAGCTTTCACCATCACTAACAGGCCGCTTTTGTAGTAGCCGTCAGAGAAATCGATCGCTTTTTTACGCTCGTCGGTAATGGTGATGCCCGCCAGCGCCAGATCGACGTTTTTGGTTTGCAGTGCCGGAATGATCCCACTGAAATCCATCGGCTTCAGTTCGTAATCCAGCTTCAACTCTTTAGCGATGGCAGCCCACAGATCAACGTCAAAGCCCACGTATTTATCGCCCTGTTTAAATTCAAACGGAACGAAGGCGGTATCCGTCGCGACAACTAATTTTTTATCCGCGGCATGAGAAGAAACCGCAAAAGCCAGGGTCAGTGCAGCCAGTGAAACTTTTAATACAGACTTCATAGCATTTCCTTTTTTCTATCCACGGGACGATCCCCTGCGTGACATTCACATATATGAAAAAATCGTGCCAGTTTTGCAACTCATTGATTTATCGAGATGCGGTAAAAACGTGATGCACGATTTATAGGGCAATACCCTGAAGATGCACCATTCTGGGGCACCAAACTGGTGCGCTAAAATTGTGCACTCAACACAGTGATTATTTAGCGTAAAACCTGATGAAAAAACAATCTTTATGTAACGATTGTGTGATGATGTGGATACAAAAAATTTACTTAATCAGCTGGAGATAGCAGATGGATGCACTAAATAAGTGCGTTGAGGTGGGCTGCAAAACAAAACGGCCTCCTGTCAGGAAGCCGCTGTTATCGTTTACTAAATTTCTGCACCATCAGCGATGGATTTATTCGATGTTAGACTCGATAAACCACAGGAATTTATCCAGGTCGCGAGACGCGGCGGTCAGGATATCTGCGGTGTCGTCATCTTTCGCTTCGCCAATCGCTTTACGTACATCATTAGCGACAATCGCATAACGGTCAGCCAGTTCTTTCAGGTGATCCTGAACGTTGTGGATGTCCAGCGGGTAACTTTTCAGCGGGGTTTTGCTGTTGATAACTTGAGTGGTCCCCAGAGCTACACCGCCCAGCTGCACTGCACGTTCTGCCATGGTATCCAGATGATCGATCAGTGCGGTGCGGAAGCCATCCAGCATTTCATGTACGGCAATGAAGTTAGCGCCGCGCATGTTCCAGTGCGCTTGTTTGGTAATCAAAGAAAGATCAATAAACTGGATAACCTGGCGATTCAGCAACTCTACTGTTGCTTTTTTCTCGCTGTCAGAGACATCGTTGCGGGTATAAAGCAGATTGGTCGCTTTTGATTTAACTAATTTAGCGGTACTCATAATTTCATATCCTCTTGATGTTATGTCCCAGTAATTAACGAGACTAAGTATAGCACCGGCTATGTGTTCCGCTATTCTGGCTGTTCCTATCACACTAATAGTGGTAACAAGCGTGAAAAACAAAACTAATAAAAATTCAATGAGTTAGATATATTGATAAGAACAATTCTTATTTATTGGCTCGCCAGGAATTTTCGGAATAAATATGCTTTTGCATAATTCGATATATAAAGACGGTGTGGAGGAAAAGTAGCGAGAAATTCTGCATGGTTATGCATAACCATGCAGAAATGTAAATTTAATTAATGTCTAATTCTTTTATTTTGCTCTCTTTGCGTACTGTCAGCGTAGAACCCATTGAAGCGGCGATGATAGCGCCGAGCGCCAGCAGCTGTATGGGTGTCAGTGTTTCTCCGAGGAAAATCATCCCGGAAACGGCAGCCAGCGCCGGTTCCATGCTCATCAGCGTACCAAATGTCCGTGTTGGCAAACGGGTGAGGGCAATCATTTCCAGCGAATAAGGCAGAGCGGTCGAGAGAATAGCGACCGCCAGACCCAATGGAATAACCGACCAGTGCCAGAGTGCTTCACCAGCCTGAAGCGCTCCAATTGGCACGAAAATTAACGCTGCAATCAACGAACCAATTGCCACCGTCGCAGGGCCATGTTCCGCTCCTGCGCGTTGCCCACTTAAAATGTAAATAGCCCAACAAGCCCCGGCCCCCAGTGCCAGCGCACAGCCGGTTAAATCGACATGGGAAACGTCTTGCCCCAGCGGTAGCAGGAACCACAGACCAAGAACCGCCAGCACAACCCAGACGAAATCTACCGGGCGACGAGAAGAGAACAGCGCCACCGCCAGTGGTCCGGTGAACTCCAGCGCCACCGCAATACCCAGCGGTACTGTCTGAATAGAAAGATAAAAAAGATAATTCATCCCACCCAGCGAAACGCCGTAAAACAACAGCGGTAACCGCTGCTCTTTGGCAAAGCGCAGTCGCCATGGCTTAAAGAACGCGATGAGGATCAGCGTTCCTAATGCCAGACGCAGCGCAGTGACACCCGGTGCGCCCACCAGAGGAAAAAGTGACTTAGCTAACGAGGCTCCACCCTGGATAGACGCCATGGCAACGAGCAATATGACTATTGGTAACCAGACCGGCATTTTACGTAATGAACCAGGCATCCTTTCTCCCACAAATATCTAAACCTAAGTAAAGCGTGGAGTGTACTGGATATACTCAATGCTGGTTGAGCATTTGTTGAAAAAATTTTCCCCCGTTTTGACTAAAATGCGCCAGGATTGATGGAATCATTAGTCTGGTGATTAGGAATAATCTGGATGAATGACAGGGAATACATGCGTAATACTTACGCAGTTCTCTGAAAAAGTGATTTAAATTTAGATGGATAGCGGTTTATGGAAACGTTCTGTTACATGAAATGGCCCGTTAGACATCATAAATCGCGAAGAGTTTCCCATTAATTTTTGATATATTTAAAACTTAGGACTTATTTGAATCACATTTGAGGTGGTTATGAAAAAAATTGCATGTCTTTCAGCACTGGCCGCAGTTCTGGCTTTCACCGCAGGTACTTCCGTAGCTGCGACTTCTACCGTAACTGGCGGTTACGCACAGAGCGACGCTCAGGGCCAAATGAACAAAATGGGCGGTTTCAACCTGAAATACCGCTATGAAGAAGACAACAGCCCGCTGGGTGTGATCGGTTCTTTCACTTACACCGAGAAAAGCCGTACTGCAAGCTCTGGTGACTACAACAAAAACCAGTACTACGGCATCACTGCTGGTCCGGCTTACCGCATTAACGACTGGGCAAGCATCTACGGTGTAGTGGGTGTGGGTTATGGTAAATTCCAGACCACTGAATACCCGACCTACAAACACGACACCAGCGACTACGGTTTCTCCTACGGTGCTGGTCTGCAGTTCAACCCGATGGAAAACGTTGCTCTGGACTTCTCTTACGAGCAGAGCCGTATTCGTAGCGTTGACGTAGGCACCTGGATTGCCGGTGTTGGTTACCGCTTCTAATCACTTCGGTGATATAAAAAATCCGCCTCTCGGGGCGGATTTTTTGTTTTAAGGTTTCGGGTCGAAAATATCGGTTCCGAGATGGTTGTAATCCACCTTCTGTAACTGGAAGTTGGTGATGTATATCGGCCCGGCTTTCTTCTCAGATATAAACGGGTATTTGATGTTAATTTCCTTCGCTTTAATTCCCGTCCACTGCGAGAAAAAGCCTAAAAAGTCATTGGCTGAACGGCGGGCTTTAATCACCCGATGCGCTTTATCGTCGCTCGAAATGACCATAAAAGGCACCTGGAAATTTTGCTGATACTTATCATCATGGGCAAGGTATTGCACGTCTTTGCCGCGTTCTTTAAAGGCCAGACCGTGGTCCGCAAAGTAAACCAGCGAGAAGCTGCTGCCGCTATTGCGTAACTGGTCGTACAGCTTACGCAACAAATCGTCCGTTTGTGTCATGGTATAGAGATAGCATGATGTTTCTTTCGATTGCACAAAGGTTGCGTATTTGCCTTGTGTCCGGTCGCAGGCCTGTGGATGTGAGCCCATCAGATGTAAAACAATCAGTTGCGGTTGCGAGTGTTCTTGCGCCAGCACCTGCGCGGTCATATCCAGTAACGCTTCGTCTTTAGTGTTTTTATCTGCTTCAAAATTACCGTCTTTCAGGAAATACACTTCATCTGCCCGTTTGGCGATGCTGGCGATGGCGGTATCGTATTCGCCGATTTGGCCCTGATTGGAAAACCACCACGTCTGAAAGCCCGCGCGATTTGCCAGGGTGACAAAGTTATCCTGAAACTGTGGTTTGCCATCGACTACGCGATTGAGTGTTAAGCCAAGCGATTTCTGCGTGGAGCCACTGGCAGCAATGTAGTCAGCAAAAAGCAAACCGTTAACGCTGCTGGCAAACGGGGTATTATCCCAGTGACCGCCAAAGGCACCGAGGGCATCGCGACGCGCACTTTCACCGATCACCACCACATAGGTCTGATACTTCGGCTTAACGGCAGTGACCGTCCAGGTATCTTTCATTCCGGAAAGTTTTGCCATCCGTTCTTGCTCTTCAATCACCTCGTTATTATTGACGATGACATCCTTAGCAAAACGAAATACCGGATAGCCAGTATCTTTCAGTTTAAATACGCCGCCCCAGGCCAGATTTTGCACGGGAGCAACAAAAAATGTCGCCACACTGAATACCAGACACAGACTGTCGAAGGTATTCCAGCGCGCTTTTTCGCTCTCTTTTTTCCGCCTGATTGCTATTACGCCGAGCGCAAAAATAAATAAGCCGACCAGGTAGCTGTACCACGGAAAAATCGTCAGGATTTCGGTCGACTCTTCCATATTGGTGGAATGCAATGCCAGCAAGGTATTGAAGTTAGGCGCGCCGTAGGCCTGAGCAAAAGGGAAATAACAAGCCGCCACCAGCGAACTGACACCGACCAGAACTTTTTGTACGCGAGGCAATGTTCGCCATAGCAAAAGCAAAATAGCCGTAAATGCGGCGGTGTATAGCAAACTGAAGGGGTAACCTAAGCCGAGGTTAATTAATAGCGACTGTAAAAAGTAGAACGCAGTCCACGGGCTAAATACCCGGCTACGGGTAACAAGCGATTCTTTGAGGGTTAAATTCATATGCCACTATCGTAACAAACGCCATGTGCTTACCCTGGCGTCAAGGGTCAATACCTGCAAGAGTGCGTGAAGAGGGGAAAAGGGTCCGCATCCGCGAGCCGCAATATACGCAGGGCTGCAAGAAGATAGAGCGAGCTGCCGTTCAGGTCAACTACTGACGAACAAATCTTTTGCGAAGGGGATTGCAAATCCGACAAAAAGTGGGGTTTTTCAGAGCAAAACGCGTTGTGCCTGCATAAAAGCAGGAGTGAAGCGGCGTACCGCGACGCCGCTATTTATCGGAAGGTTTATCTTGCTGCGGTTTGTTGTTGACCATATCGCACAACATAGAGAGCAGCATTAACCGTACTTTAAAGGGAGAATGACTAAACACGCGCATACACCTCTTGAACTCATTCATAAGACCTCCTGACTTGCTAATCCCGTCGATCCTTGAGGGATGATTGCATTACATACAGATATAGCACAGGCTATATTATATAGCTATTGCTAAAACGTTAATTTTTTGTACCTTCGCAACTCTGGTTTACAATGTGCGCACGAAATGAGAACGCTATGTATGCGTCACCATAATGAGGAAGCACAATGAGTCGTCGCGCAGGTACGCCAACAGCAAAAAAAGTGACGCAGTTAGTGAATGTGGAAGAGCACGTTGAAGGGTTCCGCCAGGTCAGAGAGGCACACCGGCGCGAGCTTATTGATGATTACGTTGAGCTGATTTCTGACTTGATCAGGGAAGTGGGGGAAGCTCGTCAGGTGGACATGGCTGCTCGTCTGGGCGTTTCGCAACCGACGGTGGCTAAAATGCTCAAACGACTGGCAACCATGGGGCTGATTGAAATGATCCCCTGGCGTGGCGTGTTTTTAACGGCAGAAGGAGAGAAACTGGCGCAGGAAAGCCGCGAGCGACATCAGATAGTCGAAAATTTCTTGTTGGTGTTGGGCGTCAGCCCGGAAATCGCTCGTCGCGACGCGGAAGGCATGGAGCACCATGTCAGTGAAGAGACGCTGGATGCCTTTCGTTTGTTTACCCAGAAACACGGTGCCAAATGAGCCTGCCTTTTTTACGCACGCTACAAGGCGATCGCTTTTTTCAGTTATTAATTCTTGTTGGCATCGGATTAAGTTTTTTCGTTCCCTTTGCACCGAAATCCTGGCTTGCTGCTATCGACTGGCACACTATCATCACCCTCAGTGGCCTGATGCTGCTGACCAAAGGTGTGGAGTTAAGCGGTTATTTTGATGTGCTGGGGCGCAAAATGGTGCGCCGCTTTGCTACTGAGCGTCGGCTGGCAATGTTTATGGTGCTGGCGGCGGCGTTGCTTTCAACATTTCTGACCAACGATGTCGCGCTGTTTATTGTTGTTCCGCTGACAATCACACTAAAAAGACTGTGTGAGATCCCGGTTAATCGACTGATTATTTTTGAGGCGCTGGCAGTCAATGCGGGTTCGCTACTGACGCCGATTGGCAACCCGCAAAATATTCTTATCTGGGGTCGTTCTGGTCTTTCGTTTGCCGGGTTTATTGCCCAAATGGCACCGCTGGCTGGCGCAATGATGCTGACACTCCTGCTACTGTGCTGGTGTTGTTTCCCTGGAAAGGCGCTGCAATATCATACGGGGGCGCAAACACCTGAGTGGAAACCGCGGCTGGTGTGGAGTTGTCTGGGGCTGTATATCGTCTTTCTGACGGCGCTGGAGTTAAAACAAGAGCTGTGGGGACTGGTGATTGTAGCGGCGGGCTTTGCGCTGCTGGCTCGTCGCGTGGTGATCAGCGTGGACTGGACTCTGCTGCTGGTATTTATGGCGATGTTTATCGACGTCCATTTGCTGACCCAACTGCCAGCTTTGCAGGGCGTGTTGAGCAATGTGAGCCATTTATCCGAACCCGGATTATGGTTAACGGCAATTGGTTTATCGCAGGTGATCAGTAACGTGCCGAGCACGATTTTGCTGCTCAATTATGTGCCACCGTCTTTATTACTGGCATGGGCGGTAAACGTGGGTGGCTTTGGTTTATTACCCGGATCGCTGGCAAATTTGATTGCGTTACGGATGGCAAACGATCGCCGTATCTGGTGGCGTTTCCATCTCTATTCAATACCGATGCTGTTGTGGGCGGCGCTGGTGGGATACGTTTTGTTAGTTATGTTCCCGGCCAGCTAGGTGCTGGCAAATAAAAAAGGCGGATTATGAGTCCGCCTTTTAATTTAAGTTTTGAAGATTAATTCAGACGAACCGGCATCCCGGAACGATTTTTGATCGCTTCATCCAGCACGACCTGATCCACATCAGGCTGACCAGTTACTGTCTGCACGCTCTTGGTCAGGGTAATTGGCACAATTTCCTGACCTTCAAACTGGGCTTCGGTGGTAGACAGCGGGTTATGGACTTCAATATAACGGCTGCCGTCAGGCTCGGTGGTCGCTTTTACCGGCTCATCAATAAACTGTACGCGAGTACCGACCGGCACTTTCTCGAACAGGAATTTGATGTCTTCGTTACGCAGACGCACACAACCATGACTTACACGCAGGCCGATACCGAAGTTGGCGTTGGTGCCATGGATAGCGTACAGGCGACCGATGTAGAGTGCATACAGCCCCATCGGGTTATCCGGACCTGCCGGAACGACAGCCGGAAGCGGTTCGCCCGCAGCGCGGTACTCTGCGTGCATTTTGGCGGTCGGCGTCCAGGTAGGGCCTGCTTTTTTACGCTCAACTTTGGTGGTCCAGTTGATAGGCGTGTCTTTGCCTAACTGACCAATGCCGATGGGCAGCACGATAACGGTGTTGCTGCCTTTCGGATAGTAATAGAGACGCATCTCTGCGCTGTTAATGACAATGCCTTCATGAACGGTATCCGGCAGGATCAGCTGCTGCGGAATGTTCAGTACAGTACCGCCTTTCGGCAGGAAGGTATCCACACCCGGGTTAGCTTCCATCATGTTGGAAAGACCCATCTGGTACTCGGCGGCAAAATACTCCAGCGGCTGAGTGTTACCTTCAGGAATGGTGATCACCTGATTCTGACCAACCAGGCGACTCCCGTCGGTTGGCAGAGGATAAGTTACCGCAGAGGCGGTACTGCAAAAGCCGACAACAGCGAAGGCCGCTGCGAATAATGTTTTCAATTTCATATTCATGTTAAGCGAGATTTTGTGCCTGGCAGGCCATTGGGTTGAGAATATTAGAGTATTGGAAGCGCATTATAAGTTCATTCCAGCTCACAGTGAAATCAGATGTGTACGAAATCACATTTTTTGCCTTTGGGAAGAGTGTAGACCTTAAGCGGGGGACGGGATCTTCTTTCAGACTTATGGCATAATACGCGGTTTGTCATATCTCTTTTCAGGATACGCCTGTGTTAGTTTCCAGTAACGTCACCATGCAGTTCGGCAGTAAGCCGTTGTTTGAAAACATTTCCGTCAAGTTTGGCGGCGGCAACCGTTACGGCCTGATTGGCGCGAACGGTAGTGGTAAATCCACCTTTATGAAGATCCTTGGCGGCGACTTAGAGCCGACGCTGGGTAACGTTTCCCTCGATCCCAACGAGCGCATTGGTAAATTGCGTCAGGATCAGTTTGCCTTTGAAGAGTTCACCGTGCTGGATACGGTGATCATGGGGCATAAAGAGTTGTGGGAAGTGAAGCAGGAGCGCGACCGCATCTATGCTTTGCCGGAAATGAGTGAAGAAGACGGCTATAAAGTGGCCGATCTGGAAGTGAAATACGGCGAAATGGACGGTTACTCTGCGGAAGCTCGCGCTGGTGAACTGTTGCTTGGCGTGGGAATTCCAGTGGAACAGCACTACGGCCCGATGAGTGAAGTTGCTCCTGGCTGGAAGCTGCGTGTGCTGCTGGCGCAGGCGCTGTTTGCTGATCCGGACATTCTCCTGCTCGACGAACCGACCAACAACCTCGACATCGACACCATTCGTTGGCTGGAACAGGTGCTGAACGAGCGTGACAGCACCATGATCATCATCTCGCACGACCGTCACTTCCTTAACATGGTTTGTACCCACATGGCGGATCTGGATTACGGTGAACTGCGCGTTTATCCGGGCAACTACGATGAGTACATGACGGCGGCGACTCAGGCGCGTGAACGTCTGCTGGCTGATAACGCCAAGAAGAAAGCGCAGATTGCTGAGTTGCAATCTTTCGTTAGCCGCTTTAGTGCCAACGCCTCGAAATCTCGCCAGGCAACTTCGCGCGCACGCCAGATTGATAAAATCAAACTTGAAGAGGTGAAAGCCTCCAGCCGTCAGAACCCGTTCATCCGTTTTGAACAGGATAAGAAACTGTTCCGTAACGCGCTGGAAGTGGAAGATCTGACCAAAGGGTTTGATAACGGTCCCCTGTTTAAAAATCTCAACCTGCTGCTGGAAGTGGGTGAAAAACTGGCGGTACTGGGTACCAACGGCGTCGGTAAATCAACGCTGCTGAAAACGCTGGTGGGCGATCTGCAACCGGACAGCGGCACCGTAAAATGGTCTGAAAACGCGCGCATTGGTTACTACGCCCAGGACCACGAATATGAGTTCGAAAATGATCTGACCGTATTCGAATGGATGAGTCAGTGGAAGCAGGAAGGCGATGACGAGCAGGCGGTACGCAGCATTCTCGGTCGTTTGCTGTTCAGCCAGGACGACATCAAAAAGCCAGCGAAAGTGCTTTCCGGTGGAGAAAAAGGGCGGATGCTGTTTGGTAAGTTAATGATGCAGAAGCCGAATATTCTGATCATGGACGAACCGACCAACCACCTGGATATGGAATCCATTGAGTCGCTGAACATGGCGCTGGAACTGTATCAGGGCACGCTGATCTTTGTTTCTCACGACCGTGAGTTTGTAAGCTCCCTGGCGACCCGAATTCTGGAAATCACCCCGGAACGCGTGATCGACTTTAGCGGTAATTACGAAGATTACCTGCGTAGTAAAGGGATCGAGTAAGTTATTATCAGTAGCCCTGATATGGCCAGGGCTACTGAAACTGATGACAAATGCAAAATTGCCTGATGCGCTACGCTTATCAGGCCTGACAGTGTATCGCAATATATTGAATTTGCATGATTTTGTAGGTCGGATAAGACGGTCACGCCGCATCCGGCATGAACAAAGCGCACTTTGTCAGCAATCTGAGCAACACCGAACCTGCTTTCTTAACCTCACATCAATTCACTTCTACTAATCCATCACCTCTCAAACATCCATGCCCAGCGCGCGCTTACCGTGAATGTTCAGATCATCCAGCGTAAATCGGCCATCCCAGTTTGTTTCATAATCTTCTCGAGGGAAATCGCCCGGTGATGCCCCTTTTTCCAGTGCTTTCCTGACGTTATGCGCATAAGCCCGGTTTTTCTCACACATCGGCGCGGCAGGGATATACATCACGTTCCCCCAGCCTTGTTGATTATTTACCGGTGCGACGGAGTGGATCACGTCGCAGTGCCACCAGACGGAATCCCCCGCTGTAATAGCTGGAATGGAAGTGAGTGCTTTAATCAGTAGTGGATGCCATTTCTCTGAAATGGGCAGAACTTTGCCAGGAGCGACCCCACACAACTCATCGTCCGGTACGTCATCCAGCAGTGGGCGCAATAAAACATACGCCATCGCTTCCGGGATTGGCACCACATGCAATAATCCCTGTCCTGGTAACATATCGGAAAGCGCCGTCCAGCCTTGAAAAGTGCGGAACACCGAACATTTTGTGGTGTTATCCACCGTGTACTCTTCAACATCAGTACGGTATGCAGCATCCCACGGATCGTAATCGTCGACATTACCGTTGAAAACATGGGCAAAAACACGCTGATAAGCGGGTAATAACCAACGTTCCAGCGCCCCAGAATCAGTGTGTGCACCCAGACCTTTAGACGTCGTGCCTGGTGGGCGGCGGCGGATCCTGTCCGGATAGATCACGCTAATATCGGGATCAAACCACTGCCTGCCGTTGCTTTCAGACTTCCACAGGCGGTTAAGGAAAGATTGCACCGCCGCCATATTGTCACTTTGTCGCGCCTGCATTTGTGCCTGCGACCAGTAAATAGGGTAGATTTCAGGACGAGATGCCTCCAGCGATCCAAAGAAGCTGTCGCCGGGACCTTTATAAACATCATCAAAATGATTGGCATCAAGATAGTCAAGCATTGCGCGATCCCATGCCAGTGCCTGTTCGCGGGGGAAATGGCCTTTAATTACTGCACAGCCGCGACGTTTAATTTCATTGCGCGTGGCTTCACTCACTGTACCTGCTGCAACGTCGCTATATGGGACTTCCGGCCAAACCGGTAATCCTTGCCCTTTGAGGGCGTCTATTTCTGCTACACGTGCTTCGATTTTTGCAGAGAGTTTATCGAAGACCTGTTGTACATCGCCGATCTGTTGTCGCAGCTCCGCTTTCATCTTACGGATAGCCGTTTTCGCATCTGTTGGCAGTGTCTCATAGGTAAAAGTCATATCAACCTCACAGCTTTCGTTCGAAAGTAAAAATAGTTATGATTGATACTTTAAGTTAAAAATAAGTTAACGCAAGATGAAAATCTTGAGTAAGTGCACAAAGTGAGCAAAAAAGAGAGATGCCGGAACGATTGCTCCGGCCGGGAAAAGGTTACTTATTGAAAGGAGCGGTGTTATCCAGCACCGCCTGAATCACATTCAGCGCGCCTTGATGATTATTATCATCGGTAGCGTAACGGGAGATTTGTTTAATGTTTTCCGCAGCATTGCCCATCGCAAAGGAATAACGCGCCATTTTCAGCATCTCCGCATCGTTACCGCTGTCGCCAATCGCTACCACATTTTGCGGTGACAGATCCCAGCGTTTCAGTAACCGCGAAATACCATTCGCTTTATGCAGGCCAGGAATAATCAGGTCGATAAAGCCAAAACCACTGGTAACCGGCTTCATAATGCCGTCGAGCGCAACGTGCAGTTTGTCGACGACCAAGGGGATCTGCTCATCTGGCAGGTTGAGCGAAAATTTAAACAGCACATCGTCAATCTCCTGATAATCTTTTACAGGTTTCAGGCGATGGTAGTGTTTTGCCATCAGTGCGACAAATGCTTCGGGGGCATTTTCGCTGACATATGCACTTTGCAGACCGCAGGCGACAAAATTGAGTTGCTTATCTTTTAGCAATTCGCCAATAACAATCCGCGATTCATGTCGGGTTAATTCGCCGTGGAACAACTGCTTGCCATGTTCGTAAACCAATGCGCCGTTTTCTGCGACAAAAGAGATCTCATCCTTTAGCTCAGGAAAGAACGAAATAAGCTGGTAATACTGATTACCGCTGGCGACAACGAACTCAATGCCGCGCTTTTTAAGTTCCTGATACTGCGCCATAAAACGTGGTTGGTTGTACGTTTTGGCGTCGTTAAGAAAAGTACCGTCCATGTCTGTGACGATAACTTTTACGCTCATAGGTGTGCTCCTGGCTCGAAAATGAAACCGTAACAGTGTAATAACAATGTGACGCAGAGCACAAATTATATTTCGAATGAAAGTGAGAGCGGAATTGATGATGTGAATGATTTGGCCCGGCGACGACGCCGCCGGGCGAAGGAGATTACAGCATATGTTCAGTACGGGCGATGATATCGTCCTGTGCGTCTGGAGAGAGCGCGGTGAAGAAGGCGGAATAGCCCGCGACACGCACTACCAGATCGCGGTACTGATCCGGATGTTTTTTCGCTTCCAGCAGCGTTTCGCGGGAAACGATGTTGTACTGAATATGCCAGCCTTTATGCACCTCGAAGAAGGTGCGCAGCAGGATCATCAGTTTCTGCTTGTCAGATTCGTTCTCCAGTGTTGCTGGATTCAGTTTCTGGTTGAGCAACACGCCGCCGAGAATCGCTGCCGTAGGCAGTTTACCCACCGAGCCAATGACCGCAGTAGGGCCAAGATGATCAGTACCGGAAGCCGGGCTTGCGCCTTCTGCCAGCGGGGTGTGGGCTTTACGCCCGTCCGGTGTTGCCATAGTCTGCGCGCCAAACGGTACGTTAGCGGAGATAGACGACGTACCCGCGTAATAGTTGCCGCCAACCGGACCACGACCGTAGCGTGGGTTATGGTACTGTTTCAGTTCGTCGATATAGGTCTGATAAGCGCGAGCCAGCAGCGTATCGACGGTATCATCGTCGTTGCCGTACTTCGGCGCACCGTTAATCAGCCGCTGACGCAGTTGCTCATGAGTCAGGCCATCGAAGTCATCCGCCAGTGCGGCAGCCAGTTGTTGCTGACCAATCGCGCCCTGTTCAAACACCAGTTTCTTCACTGCCGCCAGGCTGTTGCCGAGGTTAGCAATGCCGACCTGCAGGCCAGAAACCCAGTCATACTTCGCGCCGCCTTGTTTAATGCTTTTCGCTCGCTCAATACAGTCATCCACCAGCGCCGAGCAGAGAATATCGTGCACGTTCTCTTCCAGCATGGTGTCGACGACATATTCGATTTCGATTGATTTGCGAGTGTAGTAACGGATTTGCGTATCCCACGCGTCCATTACTTCATCGAAGTTGTTGAAGTTACCCGCTGACAACGCTTTTTCTTGTGGCAGGAACACTTTGCCGCTGGTGGCATCACGACCGCCTTCCAGCGCCGCCAGCATCACGCGGGCGAAGTTGATAAAGCTCATGCCGGTGCAGCGATAGCCCCATTTACCGCCGACAGCGGTTTCGATACAACCAATCGCTGCGTAGTCGTAAGCGTCCTGCGGTTCAATACCGAGTTTAATAAATTCCGGGATGACGATTTCGTCGTTGTTGAACGCCGGCATCCCGAAGCCGCAGCGGATCACCTGTACGCAGGCATCGAGGAAATCGTTACTCATTCCCGCGTGGTAGCGCACGCTGAGGTTAGGCTGAGTGGAACGCAGGCGACCGCAGGATTCGAGGATTGCGTAAGAGAGTGGATTCACCGCGTCCATCGGCTGACCATCAACCAGATTTTGCCCGCCAATGGTGACGTTCTGATACAGCGGACTTCCCGCAGAGGCTTTTGAGTGCGAGCCGGAGCGGATCTTGTTCACTTCCAGCAGTTTCAGCCAGCAGCTATGTAGCATCTCGATGGCGTGTTCGCGATCCAGCGTCTGGTTCAGTTCAACGTCGCGGCGATAGTACGGGTAGAGATACTGGTCCATACGACCAAACGATACCGAGTGTCCGTTGGATTCGATCTGCAAAATCAACTGGATGAAGTAGCACAGTTGCAGCGCCTGCCAGAAAGTCTGCGGCGGCTGGTGGGCGATAAGGTCGCAGTTTTCGGCCATCGCCAGCAGTTCATCGCGACGGCTTTCGCGGGGTTCGGTAGCGGCCATTTCACGCGCCAGGGCAGCGAAACGTTCAATATGTTCACTGACCGCCACCAGCACGATATCAATCGCTTTCAGGAACTGCTCGCCGTGCAGATCTGCCAGTACCGTCAGATTGATGCGCGAGCGACGTTCCGCCACTTTCTCACGCAGACCATCAAGCCCTTTTTCCAGCAGTAGCGGGAAATTCACCGCCAGGTGCGCATCGCCGGAGGTCATATTACCTTCCGCTTTAATGATACCGGTCGCCAGCAGGCCTTTTTGCTCATCGGTAAACATGCCATAGCAGCGATCCTGTACGGTCTGACCGCGCCACCACGGGCACACTTCATGCAGAACGCGTTTGTTCTCTTCGCTCACCGCAAAACCTGCACCCGGACGATCCGCCAGATCATCAATCTCTTTTTCGATCCAGGAGACGGTATATTCCGGGAAGATCGGCGCGGCGCGAACTTCGCTTGCCTGGTTGCCGATGATCAACTCATCGTGCTTGATCCAAATAGTGCGATTCGCCAGGTGATGGGCCAGCGCCAGAGCGCGACGTACCGGGATCGGCTTATCGAGATGTTGTTGATACATCTCGGTATAGTGCTGCGCGCGCTCGGTACAGACCGGCGGTTTCACAATATTCACCAGCGCATTTTTGTGCGCTTTAATGCGGTCGCTGAGCGTGTCCAGTTTCAGTGTGGTCATGGTTGTTATCCTCGTAAGGTCGCGGTTAACCCTTTCTGGCAGGCATACTGCAGGGCAAAGTCGAGCAGTTCTGGCGCATCAAGCGGTTTTTCCGGGGCGTCATAGGGCAGATTAAGTAAGTGATATTTGTTGATGCCCAGCGTGTGGTAGGGCAGGAAATGAATTTCGCCGACGTGCAGCTCGTCGGCGGCAAAATCAGTAATGGCTTTCACAGAGGTTTCATCGGCATTAAAGCCCTGAATCAACGGCACGCGGATGATGATTTTTTTCCCCGCCGCTGCGAGTTTTTTCAGGTTATCCAGCACTCTGGCGGCGTTACCGTCGGTCCACTGTTTAAACGGCACGTCGGCAACGTGTTTTAAATCGGCAAGAAACAGATCGATATACGGCAGAGAAGGGGCGATGTATTTCCACGGCACATGCAGACAGGTTTCTACCGCAGTATGAATACCGGCTTCGTGGCTGGTTTGCAGTAGCCCCATCGCCATTTCCGGCTGCATAAACGGCTCACCACCGGAAAGCGTTAAGCCGCCGCCGCTGCGATCGTAAAACGGTTTGTCGCGCAGAACGGTCGCCATGATCTCCTCAACGCTTTTCACTTCACCACACACGGTTAACGCCTGTGTCGGGCAGCAGTCGGTTAACGCCGTCAGATGCTCCGGGGTTAACTTTTCCCGATGAATAAGCAAACCATTCAGCGCGCGCTCAATCGCTTCCGGCGCGGCCTTAGCGCACAGCTCGCAGCCTTCCAGGCACAGACGTGCGTCATACAGCAGATCCTGCGTGCGGGCGCGGCTTTCCGGATTCTGACACCAGCGGCAGCCCAGTGAACAGCCTTTAAGAAAAACGACCGTGCGGATACCGGGGCCGTCATGGGTCGAGTAGCGCTGAATATTGAAAATCATAGTTGCCTCTCTGTTTCGTTCAAACATTAAAATACTTTCGAATGAAAGTTAGATTGATGTGCGTCAACTGTTCAGAGAGTTTTCCCGTGATAGTCTACATTCAGACAAAAAGTACATTTTGAGGATGGTTATGGAACTGTATCTGGATACTTCAGACGTTGTTGCGGTGAAGACACTGTCACGTATTTTTCCGCTGGCGGGTGTGACTACTAACCCAAGCATTATCGCCGCGGGTAAAAAACCGCTGGACGTTGTACTTCCGGAGCTTCACGAAGCGATGGGCGGTCAGGGGCGTCTGTTTGCCCAGGTAATGGCTACCACTGCCGAAGGGATGGTGAATGATGCACGTCAACTGCGTTCTATTATTGCAGATATCGTGGTGAAAGTTCCGGTGACTGCCGAGGGGCTGGCTGCTATTAAAATGTTAAAAGCAGAAGGTATTCCGACGCTGGGAACCGCGGTATATGGCGCGGCACAAGGGCTGCTGTCGGCGCTGGCAGGTGCGGAGTACGTTGCGCCTTACGTCAACCGAATTGATGCTCAGGGCGGTAGCGGTATTCAAACTGTGACCGATTTGCACCAGTTATTGAAAATGCATGCGCCGCAGGCGAAAGTGTTAGCCGCGAGTTTCAAAACCCCGCGTCAGGCGCTGGATTGCTTACTGGCAGGATGTGAATCAATCACGCTGCCACTGGATGTGGCGCAGCAGATGATTAGCTATCCGGCAGTTGATGCCGCCGTGGCGAAGTTTGAGCAGGACTGGCAGGGAGCTTTTGGCAGAACGTCGATTTAACAGGACGTTCTGCATCCTCATCAATTGCTGATGAGTGGTGGAGTGCACCAAGGCTTGCCGCGCCTGGAAATCTGCGCCCGAACCGTAGGCCAGATAAGGCGTTCACGCCGCATCTGGCGTCTGGAGCAAATGCCTGATGCGACGCTTGTCGCGACTTATCAGGCCTGGGGCTGGCAATTACTGCCCGCACACCTCGCACCCCGGATTACGCATCAGTTTCATTTCGCGAAACTGGCAAGTCATCGCATCGTACATCACGATTTTTCCGTTGGCAGGTTTGCCATAACCTGCCAGCAGTTTGATCGCTTCCATTGCCTGCAACGAACCAATCACCCCGATCAACGGTGCCATCACGCCTGCTTCTACGCAGGTTAGCGCGTTCTCGCCAAACAAACGGCTAAGGCAGCGGTAGCACGGTTCGCCGTCCTGATAAGTGAAGACCGTGATTTGCCCTTCCATACGAATTGCCGCCCCGGAAACCAGCGGCACCTTTGCGGCAAAACAGCCAGCGTTCAATTGATTACGTACCGCAACGTTATCCGTGCAGTCGAGCACCAGATTGTGTTCAGCAATCAACGCAGCAAGCTCCGCGTCATCAAGCAACGCATTTACCGGCGTAATCGCGATATGTGGATTGATCCGCGCCAGTGCATCTCGGGCGGATTCCACCTTCGGTTGCCCGACCGTGGCATCACTATGCAGTGTCTGGCGTTGCAGATTTGAAAGCGAAACCGCGTCGAAGTCGAGCAGCGTCAGGTTGCCGACACCGGCGCTTGCCAGATATTGCGAGGCCGCGCAGCCGAGCCCACCCAGCCCGACGACCAGCACGCGAGAATCTTTTAATGCTTCCTGACCGTCAAAATCAAAACCACGCAGAATGATTTGCCGGTTGTAGCGCAGCATCTCCTGATCGCTGAGTTCTGCCATTACAGGCCTCCGAACAACGCGTTAAATGGTTCTACTTCCACCCATTCGCCCGCTTCTACATTGCCGCGCTCGCGCTCCAGTACGATAAAGCAGTTGCCGAGGCTAAAGGAGCTAAATATATGTGAACCCTGATGTCCGGTGGTCGTCACTTCCAGTTCGCCATCGGCGTTGCGTTGCAGCACGCCGCGCTGGAAATCAAGGCGTCCTGGCGATTTCTTCAGAGGCGATGCCGTGCGCACACGCTGGCGCGCGGGCAGGCCGCTGGCGGTATTGCCGCTTAGTTTTGCCAGCAAAGGCTGTACCAGTTGATAGAAGGTCAGCGTTGCTGAAACCGGGTTGCCCGGCAGGCCGCAGAACCAGCTATTGCTGAGTTTACCGAACGCGAACGGTTTACCTGGTTTAATCGCCAGCTTCCAGAAGGCGATCTCCCCAAGCTCTTCAAGAATGGTTTTGGTGTAATCCGCTTCACCCACTGAAACACCGCCGGAACTGATCACCACATCTGCCTGGCTATCGGCTTCAATAAAAGCGGCGCGCAGGGCATGGGGATCGTCGCGGATAATCCCTAAGTTGATTACCTCGCATCCCAGCTGTTCTAACATCAGGTGTACGGCGAGACGGTTGGTATCGTAGATTTGGCCGTCGCCCAGCGGCTGGCCTGGCAACTGGAGTTCATCACCGGTAGAAAACAGCGCTACACGCACTTTACGAATCACCGGAACTTCGGCAATCCCCAGTGAAGCAATTACTGGCAGCTCTGCGGTAGTCAGGCGAGTACCTACTGGAAAAACAACCGCACCCGCAGAAATATCTTCACCGCGACGGCGAATATTTTGTCCGCTACGCACTTCAGCGGTAAAACGCACGCCAGCGTCAGTCTGTTCTGTCTGTTCCTGCATGACCACAGCTTCACAGCCTTCCGGTACCGGTGCGCCGGTCATAATACGAATGCAGGTGCCCGCAGGCCATTCACCATGATACGGCTGACCGGCAAAGGATTTACCGGCAATGGGCAGCGGTTGCCCGGAGGCAATATCGGCTAAACGCACCGCGTAGCCGTCCATAGCGGAGTTATCAAACCCCGGGACATCCAGTGGCGAAACGACATCGCTCGCCAGAATACGACCAAAACACTGTACCAGTGGCAGCGTTTCCTGGGCGGTCAGTGGGGTAACGCGAGAAAGCATCTCATTAAGCGCGGTGTCGAGCGACATCAATCCGGTGGTAAATTCCATGAAAACACTCCTGCGGAGGCAAAATCGAATTTGCCTATTATGTCAGAAAAACGCCACAGACTGTATGCCACCTCGGGCGTAGCGCTGGCTCCTGCCTTTACATGCCATATCCATCTTTCTATATTCAAAAATTGAATGAGTAATTCATAAAAATTCTGATATTTATAGCAAAAGTGGCGAGCCACCCTTAATGGACGAATACTATGGGCAAAGCAGTCATTGCAATTCATGGCGGCGCAGGTGCAATTAGCCGCGCGCAGATGAGTCTGCAACAGGAATTACGCTACATTGAGGCGTTGTCTGCCATTGTTGAAACCGGGCAGAAAATGCTGGAAGCGGGCGAAAGTGCGCTGGATGTGGTGACGGAAACGGTGCGTCTACTGGAAGAGTGTCCACTGTTTAACGCCGGAATTGGCGCAGTCTTTACGCGAGATGAAACGCATGAACTCGACGCCTGTGTGATGGATGGTAACACCCTGAAAGCCGGTGCGGTGGCGGGCGTGAGTCATCTGCGTAATCCGGTTCTTGCTGCCCGGCTGGTGATGGAGCAAAGCCCGTATGTGATGATGATTGGCGAAGGGGCAGAAAATTTTGCATTTGCTCATGGCATGGAGCGCGTCTCGCCGGAGATTTTCTCCACGCCTTTGCGCTATGAACAACTCCTGGCAGCGCGCGAGGAAGGGGCAATGGTCCTCGACCATAGCGGTGCGCCACTGGATGAAAAACAGAAAATGGGCACCGTGGGTGCCGTGGCGTTGGATTTAGACGGCAATCTGGCGGCAGCCACGTCCACGGGCGGAATGACCAATAAATTACCCGGACGAGTTGGCGATAGTCCCTTAGTGGGCGCCGGATGCTACGCCAATAACGCCAGTGTGGCGGTTTCATGTACCGGCACGGGCGAAGTCTTCATCCGCGCGCTGGCGGCATATGACATCGCCGCGTTAATGGATTACGGCGGATTAAGTCTCGCGGAAGCCTGCGAGCGGGTAGTAATGGAAAAACTCCCTGCGCTTGGCGGTAGCGGTGGCTTAATCGCTATCGACCATGAAGGGAATGTCGCGCTACCGTTTAACACCGAAGGAATGTATCGCGCCTGGGGCTACGCAGGCGATACGCCAACCACCGGTATCTACCGTGAAAAAGGGGACACCGTTGCCACACAGTGATGAACTTGATGCCGGTGATGTGCTGGCGGTTGAAAATCTGAATATTGCCTTTAGGCAGGACCAGCAGAAAATAGCTGCGGTCCGCAATCTCTCTTTTAGCCTGCAACGCGGTGAGACGCTGGCAATTGTTGGCGAATCCGGCTCTGGTAAGTCAGTGACTGCGCTGGCACTGATGCGCCTGTTGGAACAGGCGGGCGGTTTAGTGCAGTGCGATCAAATGCTGTTGCGGCGGCGCACTCGCGAAGTGATTGAACTTAGCGAGCAGAGCGCTGCACAAATGCGCCATGTGCGCGGTGCGGATATGGCAATGATATTTCAGGAGCCGATGACATCGCTGAACCCGGTATTTACTGTGGGTGAACAGATTGCCGAATCAATTCGTCTGCATCAAAACGCCAGTCGTGAAGAAGCAATGGTCGAGGCGAAGCGGATGCTGGATCAGGTACGCATTCCGGAGGCACAAACCATTCTTTCACGTTATCCGCATCAACTCTCTGGCGGGATGCGCCAGCGAGTGATGATTGCGATGGCACTGTCATGCCGCCCGGCGGTGCTGATTGCCGATGAGCCAACCACCGCGCTGGATGTCACTATTCAGGCGCAGATCCTGCAATTAATCAAAGTATTGCAAAAAGAGATGTCGATGGGCGTTATCTTTATCACTCACGATATGGGTGTGGTGGCAGAGATTGCCGATCGGGTACTGGTGATGTATCAGGGCGAGGCGGTGGAAACGGGTAGCGTCAAACAGATTTTTCATGCACCACAACATCCTTACACCCGTGCGCTGTTAGCTGCTGTCCCGCAGCTTGGTGCGATGAAAGGGGGAGATTATCCCCGACGTTTCCCGCTCATATCGCTTGAACATCCAGTGAAACAGGAACCACCCATCGAGCAGAAGACGGTGGTGGATGGCGAACCTGTTTTACGGGTGCGTAATCTGGTTACCCGTTTCCCTTTGCGCAGTGGTTTGTTGAATCGCGTAACGCGGGAAGTGCATGCCGTTGAGAAAGTCAGTTTTGATCTCTGGCCTGGCGAAACGCTATCGCTGGTGGGCGAGTCTGGCAGCGGTAAATCTACTACCGGGCGGGCGTTGCTGCGCCTGGTCGAATCGCAGGGCGGCGAAATTATCTTTAACGGTCAGCGAATCGATACCCTTTCACCCGGCAAACTTCAGGCATTGCGCCGCGATATTCAGTTTATTTTTCAGGATCCTTACGCCTCGCTGGACCCACGTCAGACCATCGGTGATTCGATTATCGAACCGTTGCGCGTACACGGTTTATTGCAAGGTAAAGAAGCTGCTGCACGCGTTGCGTGGTTGCTGGAGCGCGTGGGTCTGTTACCTGAACATGCGTGGCGTTACCCGCATGAGTTTTCCGGTGGCCAGCGACAGCGCATCTGCATTGCTCGCGCGTTGGCATTGAATCCAAAAGTGATTATTGCCGATGAAGCCGTATCAGCGCTGGATGTTTCTATTCGCGGGCAGATTATCAACTTGTTGCTCGATCTCCAGCGTGATTTCGGCATTGCGTATCTGTTTATCTCCCACGATATGGCCGTTGTAGAGCGGATTAGTCATCGTGTGGCGGTGATGTATCTCGGGCAAATTGTTGAAATTGGTCCACGGCGCGCGGTCTTTGAAAATCCGCAGCATCCTTATACGCGTAAATTACTGGCGGCAGTTCCGGTCGCTGAACCGTCCCGACAACGACCGCAGCGTGTACTGCTGTCGGACGATCTTCCCAGCAATATTCATCTGCGTGGCGAAGAGGTTGCAGCCGTCTCGTTGCAATGCGTCGGGCCGGGGCATTACGTCGCACAACCACAATCAGAATACGCATTCATGCGTAGATAACATTCAGGCGGAGAATAAAATGGCAAGAGCTGTACACCGTAGTGGGTTAGTGGCGCTGGGCATTGCGACAGCGTTGATGGCATCTTGTGCATTCGCTGCCAAAGATGTGGTGGTGGCGGTAGGATCGAACTTCACCACGCTCGATCCATATGATGCGAATGACACGTTATCTCAGGCCGTAGCGAAATCGTTTTACCAGGGGCTGTTCGGTCTCGATAAAGAGATGAAACTGAAAAACGTGCTGGCGGAGAGTTATACCGTTTCCGATGACGGCCTCACTTACACCGTGAAATTGCGGGAAGGAATTAAATTCCAGGATGGCACCGACTTTAACGCAGCGGCGGTAAAAGCGAATCTCGACCGGGCCAGCGATCCGGCGAATCATCTTAAACGCTATAACCTGTATAAGAATATTGCGAAAACGGAAGCGCTCGATCTGACAACGGTAAAGATTACCCTCAAACAGCCGTTCTCCGCGTTTATTAACATTCTTGCCCATCCGGCGACCGCGATGATTTCACCGGCAGCGCTGGAAAAATATGGCAAGGAGATTGGTTTTCATCCGGTTGGCACCGGGCCGTATGAACTGGATACCTGGAATCAGACCGATTTTGTGAAGGTGAAAAAATTCGCGGGGTACTGGCAGCCAGGATTGCCCAAACTGGACAGCATAACCTGGCGTCCGGTGGCGGATAACAACACCCGTGCGGCAATGCTGCAAACCGGTGAAGCGCAATTTGCTTTTCCCATCCCTTATGAACAAGCGGCGCTACTGGAGAAAAACAAAAATATCGAGCTGATGGCCAGCCCGTCGATTATGCAGCGTTATATCAGCATGAACGTGACGCAGAAACCATTCGATAACCCAAAAGTACGTGAGGCGCTGAATTACGCCATCAACCGTCAGGCACTGGTGAAAGTGGCCTTTGCGGGATATGCAGTTCCTGCCACTGGTGTGGTGCCACCGAGTATTGCCTACGCGCAAAGTTATCAACCGTGGCCTTACGATCCGGCGAAAGCGCGTGAACTATTGAAAGAGGCGGGGTATCCCAACGGCTTCAGTACCACGCTGTGGTCATCACATAATCACAGTACCGCACAGAAAGTGCTGCAATTTACCCAGCAACAGCTAGCGCAGGTGGGGATTAAAGCCCAGGTAACGGCGATGGATGCCGGGCAGCGGGCGGCAGAAGTTGAAGGTAAAGGGCAGAAAGAGAGCGGCGTGAGAATGTTTTACACTGGCTGGTCGGCCTCGACTGGTGAAGCTGACTGGGCGCTATCGCCACTGTTCGCCTCGCAGAACTGGCCGCCGACGCTGTTTAATACTGCGTTTTACAGCAATAAGCAGGTGGATGACGAGCTTGCCCAGGCGCTGAAAACCAACGATCCGGCGCAAAAGGCGCGCTTGTATAAGGCGGCGCAGGATATTATCTGGCAAGAGTCGCCGTGGATCCCGCTGGTGGTCGAAAAACTGGTGTCGGCACACAGTAAAAACCTGACTGGTTTTTGGATCATGCCAGACACCGGTTTCAGCTTTGAAGACGCCGATTTGCAATAAGCAACGCAGGGAGTGGAATGCTTAATTACGTTATCAAACGCTTACTGGGACTGATTCCAACGCTGTTTATTGTCTCAGTGCTGGTGTTTTTGTTTGTTCATATGCTGCCCGGCGATCCAGCGCGATTGATTGCCGGACCAGAAGCCGATGCGCAGGTCATCGAGCTGGTGCGTCAACAACTGGGGTTGGATAAGCCACTGTATCACCAGTTCTGGCACTATATCACCAATGCCGTACAGGGCGATTTTGGCCTGTCGATGGTGTCGCGTCGTCCCGTTGCCAATGAGATTGCCAGCCGCTTCATGCCTACTCTATGGTTGACTATTACCAGTATGACCTGGGCGGTGCTGTTCGGCATGGGGGCTGGTATTATCGCCGCTGTCTGGCGTAACCGTTGGCCGGATCGATTAAGTATGACTATCGCGGTATCAGGGATTTCATTCCCGGCATTTGCGTTAGGAATACTGTTGATTCAGGTTTTCTCAGTTGAACTTGGCTGGTTACCCACCGTAGGTGCAGACAGTTGGCAGCACTACATTTTACCCTCCCTGACGCTCGGCGCGGCAGTGGCAGCCGTGATGGCGCGCTTTACCCGCGCATCGTTTGTCGACGTTTTAAGCGAAGATTATATGCGTACCGCGAGGGCGAAAGGGGTGAGCGAAACCTGGGTCATCCTCAAACACGGGTTACGCAATGCGATGATCCCGGTAGTGACCATGATGGGCTTACAGTTTGGCTTTTTACTCGGTGGTTCCATTGTGGTGGAGAAAGTCTTCAACTGGCCCGGACTTGGACGCTTACTCGTCGACTCCGTAGAAATGCGCGATTACCCGGTGATTCAGGCGGAAATTCTGCTTTTCTCGCTGGAATTTATTCTTATCAACTTAGTGGTGGATGTGCTTTATGCCGCCATTAACCCGGCTATCAGGTACAAGTAAGGATGCGAATATTTAACTGGCGACGTCAGGCGGTGTTAAACGCCATGCCATTGGTTAAACCTGACCAGGTACGTACACCGTGGCATGAATTCTGGCGACGATTTCGCCGTCAGCATATGGCGATGACCGCCGCATTGTTCGTTATTTTATTGATTGTGGTGGCCATTTTTGCACGCTGGATCGCTCCCTATGACGCCGAAAATTATTTTGATTATGACAATCTGAATAACGGACCTTCTTTGCAGCACTGGTTTGGCGTCGATTCACTGGGACGCGACATTTTCAGTCGTGTCCTGGTTGGTGCGCAAATCTCGCTGGCGGCGGGCGTGTTTGCCGTGTTTATCGGTGCGGCGATCGGGACGTTGCTGGGCTTGCTGGCGGGATATTATGAAGGCTGGTGGGATCGGCTGATCATGCGCATTTGCGATGTGCTGTTTGCCTTCCCGGGTATTTTACTGGCGATCGCTGTTGTTGCGGTGTTGGGAAGCGGCATCGCTAACGTGATTATCGCCGTTGCCATTTTTTCCATCCCCGCGTTTGCCCGACTGGTGCGCGGCAATACGCTGGTGTTGAAACAGCAAACCTTTATTGAGTCAGCACGCAGTATTGGTGCCAGCGATATGACCATTTTATTGCGTCATATTCTGCCTGGGACCGTCTCTTCTATCGTGGTGTTTTTCACTATGCGCATTGGTACCTCGATTATCTCTGCGGCCAGCCTGTCGTTTCTCGGCCTCGGCGCGCAGCCGCCGACACCAGAGTGGGGAGCGATGCTCAATGAGGCTCGAGCGGATATGGTTATCGCGCCGCATGTCGCTGTTTTTCCGGCCCTGGCTATTTTTTTGACCGTACTGGCGTTCAATTTGCTGGGGGATGGTTTACGCGATGCGCTGGATCCGAAAATTAAAGGATAGTTACGTTTGAATATTGCTTGAAAGGGTAATCACCTCACAGGAAATTATTACCCAAAGCAAGTGTTGTAACTTTCTGCTGATTTTGTAGAATCGGGTAATTTGGTTAAAAAGCCGCAGCGGGACTATTTTTGCAGCGGCACGGCGTTCAGATAGTTATTTTGTTAAATGTATTAACATGCTGAGTTTATACGAAAAGATAAAAATAAGGTTGATAATTTTATTTTTATTGGCAGCGCTGTCATTTATTGGTCTTTTTTTCATCATTAACTATCAACTGGTATCGGAACGCGCGGTAAAACGTGCCGATAGCCGCTTTGAACTTATTCAGAAAAACGTTGGCTATTTCTTTAAAGATATTGAACGTTCGGCCCTGACATTAAAGGACTCACTGTATTTATTAAAAAATACAGAGGAGATTCAACGCGCTGTGATCCTTAAAATGGAAATGATGCCATTTTTAGACTCGGTGGGACTGGTACTTGATAATAATAAATATTATCTCTTTTCGCGGAGGGCAAATGATAAAATCGCTGTTTATCATCAGGAACAAGTAAATGGACCGCTTGTCGACGAGTCAGGGCGGGTTATTTTTGCCGATTTTAACCCATCGAAACGACCGTGGTCTGTGGCTTCAGATGACTCTAACAACAGCTGGAATCCGGCATACAATTGCTTTGATCGTCCGGGTAAAAAATGTATCTCTTTTACGCTACGCATCAACGGCAAAGATCACGATTTGTTAGTGGTGGATAAAATTCATGTCGATTTAAACTGGCGATATCTGAACGAGTATCTTGATCAAATCAGCGCTAATGATGAAGTTCTATTTTTGAAACAAGGCCATGAGATCATTGCCAAGAATCAACTCGCTCGTGAAAAACTGATTATTTATAATAGCGAAGGCAATTATAATATTATTGATTCTGTCGATACTGAATATATCGAAAAAACATCAGTGGTGCCAAACAACGCATTATTCGAAATCTATTTTTATTATCCTGGCGGTAATTTATTGAACGCATCAGATAAACTTTTTTATCTGCCGTTTGCTTTCATTATTATCGTATTGCTGGTGGTTTATTTAATGACCACTCGTGTGTTCCGTCGGCAATTTTCTGAAATGACCGAGCTGGTTAATACGCTGGCATTTTTGCCCGACTCAACGGATCAAATCGAGGCTCTGAAAATTCGCGAAGGCGATGCGAAAGAGATTATCAGCATCAAAAATTCGATCGCGGAAATGAAAGATGCCGAAATTGAACGGTCAAATAAATTGCTCTCACTGATCTCTTACGATCAGGAAAGCGGTTTTATTAAAAATATGGCGATTATTGAGTCCAACAATAATCAGTATCTGGCTGTGGGGATCATCAAACTGTGTGGTCTGGAAGCCGTGGAAGCGGTGTTTGGTGTTGATGAACGCAATAAAATCGTCAGGAAATTGTGTCAGCGAATTGCCGAGAAATATGCGCAATGCTGCGATATCGTGACATTTAATGCCGATCTCTATTTACTTCTGTGCCGGGAAAATGTACAGACATTTACCCGTAAAATAGCGATGATAAACGATTTTGACAGCAGCTTTGGCTACCGCAATCTGCGCATCCATAAGTCTGCCATTTGTGAACCGTTGAAGGGAGAAAACGCCTGGAGTTACGCAGAAAAACTGAAACTGGCGATTTCCAGTATCCGTGACCATATGTTCTCAGAGTTTATTTTCTGTGATGACGCGAAACTCAACGAAATAGAAGAGAATATTTGGATTGCGCGTAATATTCGCCATGCAATGGAAATTGGCGAACTATTCCTGGTCTATCAACCGATCGTTGATATTAACACCCGCGCCATTCTGGGGGCGGAGGCGTTGTGCCGTTGGGTGTCTGCGGAGCGGGGGATCATTTCACCGCTGAAGTTCATTACCATTGCTGAAGATATCGGGTTTATCAATGAGCTGGGTTATCAGATTATTAAAACGGCAATGGGTGAATTCAGACATTTTAGTCAGCGTGCGTCGCTGAAGGACGGTTTCTTACTGCATATTAATGTTTCGCCCTGGCAGTTAAACGAACCACACTTTCATGAGCGTTTTACCACCATCATGAAAGAAAATAGCCTGAAGGCTAACAGCCTCTGTGTTGAGATCACTGAAACTGTGATCGAGCGAATTAATGAACATTTTTATCTCAATATTGAACAACTGCGTAAACAAGGGGTACGGATATCGATTGATGACTTTGGCACCGGTTTGTCAAACCTGAAACGTTTTTATGAAATTAATCCAGACAGTATAAAAGTGGACTCGCAATTTACCGGCGATATTTTCGGTACTGCGGGGAAAATTGTGCGCATTATTTTCGATCTGGCACGCTATAACCGGATCCCGGTGATTGCGGAAGGCGTAGAGAGCGAAGACGTTGCGCGCGAATTAATCAAATTAGGATGTGTTCAGGCTCAGGGGTATCTGTACCAGAAACCCATGCCATTCTCCGCCTGGGATAAAAGTGGAAAATTAGTAAAAGAGTAGTTTACGTATGTCCAGAATCAATAAGTTCGTACTTACAGTCAGTCTGCTGATTTTTATCATGATTTCAGCAGTTGCCTGCGGGATCTACACTCAAATGGTAAAGGAACGGGTGTATGGCCTGAAACAGTCCGTTATTGATACTGCTTTTGCGGTGGCAAATATTGCTGAATATCGGCGTAGCGTGGCAATTGATCTCATCAACACGCTAAATCCCACGGAGGAACAGCTGTTGGTTGGCTTGCGCACAGCTTACGCCGACTCGGTTTCACCCTCTTATTTGTACGATGTCGGTCCTTATCTGATTTCCAGTGACGAATGTATTCAGGTAAAGGAGTTCGAGAAAAATTATTGTGCAGATATTATGCAGGTTGTTAAGTATCGACATGTCAAAAATACAGGGTTTATCTCTTTTGACGGTAAAACCTTCGTCTATTACCTCTATCCGGTAACTCACAATCGCAGTCTGATATTTTTGCTTGGTCTGGAGCGTTTTTCTTTACTGTCAAAATCGCTGGCGATGGATAGCGAGAACCTGATGTTCTCTCTGTTTAAGAACGGTAAACCGGTGACCGGTGATGAATATAATGCTAAAAACGCCATCTTCACCGTTTCGGAAGCAATGGAGCACTTCGCCTATTTGCCGACCGGATTGTACGTATTTTCGTATAAAAAAGACGTTTATTTTCAGGTATGTATGTTGATTATTTTCTTTGCTGCATTGGTGGCAGTGATATCGGGTGCTAGCTGCCTTTATCTGGTGCGCAGAGTGATTAATCGTGGCATTGTGGAGAAAGAAGCCATTATTAATAACCATTTTGAACGCGTCCTGGACGGTGGGCTTTTCTTCTCGGCTGCCGATGTCAAAAAACTCTACAGTATGTATAACTCGGCGTTTCTGGACGACCTGACCAAAGCAATGGGCAGAAAATCCTTTGATGAAGATTTAAAAGCCCTGCCGGAAAAAGGGGGCTATCTGTGTCTTTTTGATGTCGATAAATTCAAAAACATTAACGACACCTTCGGTCATTTGCTGGGCGATGAAGTGTTGATGAAAGTGGTGAAAATCCTTAAATCACAAATCCCGGTAGATAAAGGTAAAGTCTACCGCTTCGGCGGTGACGAATTTGCGGTGATTTATACTGGCGGAACGCTGGAGGAGTTGCTATCGATTCTAAAAGAAATCGTTCATTTCCAGGTGGGAAGCATTAATTTAAGCACCAGTATCGGTGTAGCGCATTCAAATGAATGTACTACCGTCGAACGCTTGAAAATGCTGGCGGATGAGCGGCTGTATAAGAGTAAGAAAAACGGCAGGGCGCAGATTAGCTGGCAGTAATCTTTATTCGCAGGCCGGACAAATGATTTTGCCCGGCCTGAATTAATTAAACCCGGCTACCCCACAAATCGTACTCATCGGCGTGCTCGACTTTCACACGCAGGATATCACCCGGCTTAACGTTGGTTTCACCATTGAGATAAACCGCACCGTCGATTTCCGGTGCATCTGCCATGCTGCGACCAATCGCGCCTTCTTCGTCCACTTCGTCGATAATCACCAGAATTTCACGGCCCACTTTCTCTTGCAGGCGCTCGGCGGAAATCTGCTGCTGCAGCTGCATGAAACGGTTCCAGCGTTCTTCTTTCACTTCTTCCGGAACCTGGTCAGGCAGGGCATTGGCGTCTGCACCTTCAACCGGGCTGTACTTAAAGCAGCCAACGCGATCCAGACGTGCTTCTTTCAGGAAATCGAGTAGCATCTGGAAATCTTCTTCCGTCTCGCCAGGGAAGCCGACAATAAAGGTTGAGCGCAGGGTCAGTTCCGGGCAGATTTCGCGCCACTGTTTGATGCGCGCCAGTTGGCGATCTACAGAACCCGGACGCTTCATCAGTTTGAGAATGCGCGGGCTGGCGTGTTGCAACGGGATATCCAGATACGGCAGGATTTTGCCTTCCGCCATCAGTGGGATGACGTCGTCCACGTGTGGATAAGGGTAAACGTAGTGCAGACGTGTCCAGATCCCCAGTTTCGATAACTGTTCACACAGGCTGACCATGCTGGTTTTTACCGGCTCGCCGTTGTGGAAGCCAGTACGATGTTTAACATCGACGCCATAGGCGGAAGTATCCTGCGAGATCACCAGAATCTCTTTAACGCCCGCATCAACCAGTCGTTTCGCTTCACTTAACACTTCGCCAATCGGACGGCTCACCAGATCGCCGCGCATAGACGGAATAATGCAGAAGGTGCAGCGGTGGTTACAGCCTTCAGAAATTTTCAGATAGGCATAATGACGCGGCGTCAGTTTCACACCTTGTTCTGGCACCAGGCTCAGGAACGGGTTGTGTTTCGGTTTTGGTACGTAGTGATGAACGTGCTCAAGAACCTGCTCATAGCTATGAGGCCCGGTGATTTCCAGCACTTTCGGGTGGACTTCGCGGATCTGATCTTCTTTCGCCCCCAGACAACCGGTCACAATGACCTTGCCGTTTTCATTCAACGCTTCGCCAATGGCTTCCAGTGATTCTTGTACCGCGCTGTCAATAAAGCCGCAGGTATTGACGATCACCATGTCCGCATCGTCATAGCTCGGTACCACGTCATAACCTTCGGTGCGTAGTTCGGTGAGAATACGCTCTGAATCGACAAGGTTTTTCGGACAGCCAAGGGAAACAAAGCCGATTTTCGGCTGGGGAGTTACTTTGCTCATAGCTTAAAAAATATTCAGTTACAGGAAAGGTCAGGGCAGGGATTCTACAGAGTTCTGGATAAAATTTGTATCGCAATCTCATTCGCTGGCGGAGGCGAAGGAAATGTAAATTTTGTTAATTCGGGGTGAAGAATTGATCCTGGACAGCATTTTGCTCAATAAATAGCCATACTATTTAATTGCAACAAGGCTGGAAAGAGGAGGATCGAAGTATGTTCGTTGACAGACAGCGAATCGATCTGCTGAACCGGTTGATCGACGCACGCGTTGACCTCGCTGCATACGTGCAACTGAGGAAGGCAAAAGGATACATGTCCGTCAGCGAAAGCAATCATCTACGAGATAACTTTTTTAAACTGAATCGCGAACTGCACGATAAATCGCTGCGGTTGAATCTTCATCTGGATCAGGAAGAGTGGAGTGCTCTTCATCATGCTGAAGAAGCATTAGCGACAGCCGCAGTATGTTTGATGAGTGGGCACCATGATTGCCCGACTGTTATTACCGTCAACGCCGATAAGCTTGAAAATTGTCTGATGAGCTTAACGCTGAGTATCCAGAGCCTGCAGAAGCACGCCATGCTTGAGAAGGCCTGAAAACTAAGGGGGAGAAAGCGTCTCCCCCTTCATGTTTAAGTTTTTGTAAAAATGAATTTGTTATCTCCTCCACTGACTACGCTTTAAGCCAGAGTCAATCTGGAGGCGTTATGCAGAGACAATCCTTTTTCCTTGTGCCCCTTATCTGTCTTTCTTCTGCTCTCTGGGCAGCTCCTGCAACGGTAAATGTCGAAGTACTGCAAGACAAACTCGATCACCCTTGGGCGCTGGCCTTTTTACCCGATAATCACGGTATGTTAATCACTCTGCGCGGCGGCGAGTTGCGTCACTGGCAAGCAGGAAAAGGATTATCTGCGCCGCTTTCCGGAGTGCCGGACGTTTGGGCGCACGGGCAGGGCGGTCTGCTGGACGTGGTTTTAGCGCCTGATTTTGCCCAGTCGCGCCGCATCTGGTTAAGTTATTCCGAAGTTGGCGATGATGGCAAAGCCGGAACTGCTGTGGGTTATGGCCGCTTAAGTGATGATCTCTCAAAAGTGACCGACTTCCGCACCGTCTTTCGCCAGATGCCAAAACTGTCTACCGGCAACCATTTTGGCGGGCGGCTGGTATTCGACGGTAAAGGTTATCTTTTTATTGCTCTGGGCGAAAACAATCAGCGCCCGACGGCGCAGGATCTGGATAAATTACAGGGCAAACTGGTGCGTCTTACTGACCAGGGCGAGATCCCGGATGATAATCCTTTTGCCAGGAGATCCGGTGCGCGCGCCGAGATCTGGTCTTATGGTATTCGTAACCCGCAAGGAATGGCGATGAATCCGTGGAGTAATGCACTGTGGCTAAATGAACATGGCCCCCGCGGTGGTGATGAAATTAATATGCCGCAAAAAGGCAAAAACTACGGCTGGCCGCTGGCAACCTGGGGAATCAACTATTCGGGATTTAAGATACCGGAAGCGAAAGGGGAGATCGTCACCGGGACTGAGCAACCTGTTTTTTACTGGAAAGATTCGCCTGCCGTGAGCGGTATGACCTTCTATAACAGCGACAAATTCCCCCAGTGGCAGCAAAAATTATTTATTGGCGCTCTGAAAGATAAAGATGTCATTGTGATGAGCGTCAACGGCGACGAAGTGACAGAAGATGGCCGTATTTTAACGGACAGAGGGCAACGAATTCGTGATGTTCGCACTGGACCCGACGGTTATTTATACGTTCTCACCGACGAGTCCAGTGGGGAATTACTCAAAGTTAGTTCACGCAATTAGCTCACGGGGATCATCACCACTTTGCGCACTGCGGGGCGTTCAGTGAGTTGCTGATACCAGCGTTGCAGATTTGGACGCGGTGTCCAGGTCAGGCCAACATTAAACAAATTGTAGATGAACGGTGCGATGGCGATATCGCCCACACCAAACTCGTCGCCAGAGAACCATTTTACTTTTGCCAGTTCCGCATCGAGCAGGGCAAACAGGGCGTCGCACTCTTTGCAACTGGCATCAATGGCGGCCTGATCGCGCTCTTCGGGGGGGGTTCTGACCAATCCCATCAGGATCCCGCGATGGGCATTACTGAGCGTCTGGTTTGCCCAGTCCATCCATTTTTCCGCTTCTGCACGGCGTGCCGGTGAGTCGATCCACAGGCGGTTTTGCCCATACTGTGCCGCCAGATAGCGGACAATGGCATTTGATTCCCAAAGGATGAGATCACTTTCGTCGTCACGCAACAACGGCACCAGCCCGTTAGGGTTCATCGCCAGAAAATCAGCATCGTGGTTTACCCCAAACTCACGGCCCGCGAGAATTTGCTCATAAGGTAGTTCCAGTTCTTCGAGCGTCAGCAATACTTTTTTTACGTTGGTTGAATTATTCCGACCCCACAGCGTAATCATACTTACCCCTTTTCCGACAGGCAGCCACAGGCTGAACAGGACTTTGATGGTGAAGTAAAGTTAACTTTTAAGCAACAGCTGGCAAAAAAATGACGGCAGAAGCAGCGAAGCGGCAGGATATTGCATAAACTTTAAAAACTTTACCAACTTACGGTTTCTTTAAGTTTGTGTGTGCGTTATTAATCACCGAACTTATCATACGGCGATATAACGTATTTTTTTTGAATGGATACTCGGGTGGCATTTATGACGCAATACTCCTCTCTCCTTCGTGGTCTTGCAGCGGGTTCTGCATTTTTATTCCTTTTTGCCCCAACGGCATTCGCGGCGGAACAAACCGTTGAAGCGCCGAGCGTGGATGCGCGTGCATGGATTTTAATGGATTACGCCAGCGGTAAAGTGCTGGCAGAAGGCAATGCGGATGAGAAACTGGACCCCGCGAGCCTGACTAAAATCATGACCAGCTATGTGGTTGGGCAGGCGCTTAAGGCCGATAAGATTAAACTCACCGATATGGTGACGGTCGGTAAAGATGCCTGGGCGACGGGAAACCCGGCACTGCGTGGTTCGTCGGTAATGTTCCTCAAACCAGGCGATCAGGTTTCGGTGGCAGACTTGAACAAAGGCGTGATTATCCAGTCCGGTAATGACGCCTGTATTGCGCTGGCTGATTACGTTGCCGGGAGCCAGGAGTCATTTATTGGTTTGATGAATGGTTATGCCAAAAAACTGGGGCTGACCAACACGACCTTCCAGACGGTGCACGGTCTGGATGCGCCGGGGCAGTTCAGTACCGCGCGCGATATGGCATTGCTGGGTAAAGCATTGATCCACGATGTGCCAGAAGAGTACGCCATTCATAAAGAGAAAGAGTTCACCTTCAACAAAATTCGTCAGCCTAACCGTAACCGTCTGCTATGGAGCAGCAATCTGAATGTTGATGGCATGAAGACAGGAACCACGGCAGGCGCGGGATATAATCTGGTTGCTTCGGCTACCCAGGGCGATATGCGTTTAATCTCCGTAGTGCTGGGGGCGAAAACTGACCGTATCCGTTTTAATGAGTCTGAGAAATTATTGACCTGGGGTTTCCGCTTCTTTGAAACCGTGACGCCAATTAAACCTGATGCCACCTTTGTGACTCAGCGCGTCTGGTTTGGTGATAAGAGCGAAGTGAATCTCGGGGCAGGCGAAGCGGGATCCGTGACCATACCGCGTGGGCAGCTGAAAAACCTGAAAGCGAGTTATACATTAACGGAACCGCAGCTTACCGCACCGCTGAAAAAAGGTCAGGTTGTCGGCACCATTGATTTCCAGCTTAACGGTAAATCCATTGAACAGCGTCCGCTGATCGTGATGGAAAATGTGGAAGAGGGTGGATTCTTTGGTCGGATGTGGGATTTCGTGATGATGAAATTCCATCAGTGGTTCGGCAGCTGGTTCTCATAATTTTGTGATAACCGGATGGCGTGGAAACGTCATCCGGTTATGCATCATTAATACATCAACTTAATACGCTGCGTCTGCGCGTACTTCACATACTCATCTTCCGGGCAACAATCGCTCACCACAATATCAAAGCGTTTCAGGTCACCCATGCGTGCCGGACGCACCTTGCCAAATTTACTGTGGTCGACAACCAGCACATGCTTTTGCGCCATCGACATGGCCCAGTGTTTTACCGGCAACTCTTCAAGATTAAAACAGGTAGCGCCCTTACTGACATGCACCCCCGCCGCGGAATAAAAAGCGATATCCGGGCAAAAATTATTCAGCGTTTGCTGAAAATCGATGGGTTTGAAAATGGCGTTGCTGGCGTGAAATTCACCACCGCAAAGAAACGCGCGGCAATGAGGTTTCTCTTTCAGTGCCAGAAAGGTATTTAGCGAATAACAAATGGCGGTAAAAGGGATTTCATTATCAATCGCTTCAATAATCCACGGTGTGGTGGTGCCACAGTCAAAAAAGAGGGTCTGATCGGGTTCTACCAGCGTCGCAGCCAGTTTTGCCGCCCGGCGTTTTTCCTCTACCAGACGGGATTTTTGATCGCTTAACAGGTAATGGCTGGCGCTGCGCGGTTCCAGAACAATATAGCCGCCAAGCAAAACGACGGGGGCGCTGTGGTTGTTCAGATCGCGACGAATCGTCATCTCCGAAACCCCAAGCAGGGCGGCGGCGTCTTTAAGATGTAACTTATCGCTGCGTTTTAATTCTTGCAGCAGTTGCCCGATACGCTCTTCGCGACGTGTTTCCATAATCCCTCTGAATAGTTATTGAAGCGAGCCGCTCAATACTACACTTTTTAGCAGAGATCAGTCACGCACCCAGCCTTTGCGGATCGGTAATGCAAAACAGAAGCGATACCATGATTGCAGACGTTGATAGAGTTTATGCCCTATCGCTTGCCAGATAATCTGAGCGCTAAGGCAGCCAATCATACCTGCCAGCAATCCACCGAGCATATCCAGCGGCCAGTGCACGCCAAGATAAACGCGCGACCAGGCAATGACAACAGCCAGTACCATTAAAAGGGAACCGGACCACAGGCGATGCCAGCATAAAAATGCCAGTGCAAAGGTGAAAATTACCGTACCATGATCGCTCGGGAATGAGTCATCCGCCGCATGATGCAGGAAGTTATAGCCGATATTCTCGACAAAGGGTCGGTCGTGTGGGAAAAGATGCCCCATCGTCCAGGACACTAACAGGCTGACCGCCAGCGCGATAGCGATTTTTATCACCAGTTGCCGTTGTGCTGTAAGCCCCCACAACCAAAGTACTGCGGCCAGCAGCGGCACCACGGTAATCAAATCTTTAGCAATAAAAATCGCCAACGAGATCATCCACGGAGCCGAGTCTGGCGTCGCGTTAATAAGAGAGAATAGAGAGAGATTCAAATTTTCCAGCATAACTTCCCGACGCAAAGTGATTAAAAGGGAGCCAATACAGGCAAGTCGTTGAGAATAAAGTGCAGGTTAAACTGGGTAAAGCGGCATCGTCTTATTTCCCTCAAGCGGCCCTGTTTACGGTGGGTGATTGTAACGAGCATAGGTTAAATAAAACTTAAAGAAAGCGTAGCTATACTCGCAATAATGTAAGAATGTGCTTAACCGAAGTTTCAGCTACAAAATTCGCTTTCTCGTTAGCTGCGCTTTTATTAAACTTTGCGCGATTATTATTGGCGAAGAAATTGCATGCAAAATAGATTAGCTTCCGGTGCCAGGCTTGGACGTCAGGCGTTACTTTTCCCTCTCTGTCTGGTGCTTTACGAATTTTCAACCTATATCGGCAACGATATGATTCAACCCGGTATGTTGGCCGTGGTGGAACAATATCAGGCGGGCATTGATTGGGTTCCTACTTCGATGACCGCGTATCTGGCGGGCGGGATGTTTTTACAGTGGCTGCTGGGACCACTGTCGGATCGTATTGGTCGCCGTCCGGTGATGCTGGCGGGAGTAGTGTGGTTTATCATCACTTGTCTGGCGATATTACTGGCGCAAAACATTGAACAATTCACGCTGTTGCGCTTCTTGCAGGGCATAAGCCTCTGTTTCATTGGCGCTGTGGGTTACGCCGCAATTCAGGAGTCCTTCGAAGAGGCGGTTTGTATCAAGATCACCGCGCTGATGGCGAACGTGGCGCTGATTGCTCCGCTACTTGGTCCGCTGGTGGGCGCGGCGTGGATCCATGTGCTGCCCTGGGAAGGGATGTTCGTCTTGTTTGCCTCATTGGCAGCGATCTCCTTTTTCGGTCTGCAACGAGCCATGCCTGAAACCGCCACGCGTATAGGCGAGAAACTGTCGCTGAAAGAACTCGGTCGTGACTATAAGCTGGTGCTGAAGAACGGTCGCTTTGTGGCAGGGGCACTGGCGCTGGGATTTGTTAGCCTGCCGTTGCTGGCGTGGATCGCCCAGTCGCCGATTATCATCATTACCGGCGAGCAGTTGAGTAGCTATGAATATGGCTTGCTGCAAGTGCCTATTTTCGGGGCATTAATTGCGGGTAACTTGCTGCTAGCGCGTCTGACCTCGCGCCGCACCGTACGTTCATTGATTATTATGGGCGGCTGGCCGATTATGATTGGCCTATTGGTCGCTGCTGCGGCAACGGTTATCTCATCGCACGCGTATTTGTGGATGACCGCCGGGTTAAGTATTTATGCTTTCGGTATTGGCCTGGCGAATGCGGGATTGGTGCGATTGACCCTGTTTGCCAGCGATATGAGTAAAGGTACGGTTTCTGCGGCGATGGGAATGTTGCAAATGCTTATTTTTACCGTCGGTATTGAAATCAGCAAACATGCCTGGCTGAATGGGGGCAACGGCCTGTTTAATCTCTTCAACCTTGCCAACGGGATTTTGTGGCTGCTGCTGATGGTTATCTTTTTAAAAGATAAACAGATGGGAAATTCGCACGAAGGGTAAAAAAATTCCTGATTGCGCAAAGCAATCAGGCATTTTCAAATTAATGGTGATGGTCATCAATCTGGTGTTCGATAACCATCCCTTCACCTACGCTGGCAAGATGGCGAACATACGGATGCGGGCGGTAAGCCGGAGCTGGCGCAGGAGCCACATAGACGGTTTGCGGCACAGTCGCGACGCTGACTGCTTGTGGAACGCTGACTGAATCAGGGACCACAACCACTTTGTATCCACTCGGCACATCGACGGTGACACTTTGCGCCATCGCCACACCAGTAAAGCCCATTAAAAGCGCGCCCAACAGTAGACAATTTCTCATAATCATTTCGCCTGAAATAATGCAGCGGGTTAATTTCTGCGAATTATGCAGCCTTCATTCAGGCTTTGTGTTGCCGGGCGTGCTACCGTTTTTATTGATCAAAAGGCGCTTCGTGTTTAAGAACTTTATCGATCACATCCAGTACACCTTCATGATTATTGGAGCCTGCCCGGTATTTTGCCGCTGCGACGACCGCGCTGCCGGCATTTTCCATCGCAAAACTAAAGCCTGCCTGACGCAGCATCTCAATATCGTTACCACCATCGCCGAAGACCACCACTTCGCTGTCGTCTATTCCCCATAATTTCTGAAGTTGGCGCAGGCCATTCGCTTTATGTACGCCGGGGATAATCAGATCGATGCTGCCGTTGCCGGTGTGGACCGGCACCATAATATCGCCGATGGTCTCATGTAATGCTTTTTGCACTTGTGGTATCAGTTCATCGGAAAGATTCAGGCCAAACTTAAAGAAGATATCTTCTAAATTATCAAAGTTATCGACGTATTCCAGACGGTGATAATACATTTCCGCCACCGTTTTCATGGCATCGTCATATTTTTTGAGGGTATAGGCGCTATTTTTTCCGCAGGCAATAATTTCCACTTCTGGGCGCGTCAGTAAATGTTCCACCACAGTAGCAAACGCATCCTTCGACAGCTCGCCATTAAAAACATCTTTGCCTTCGCTTACAACCCAACCGCCGTTTTCTGCCACAAAGGCAATTTCATTAGCAATTTCAGGGAAGAAAGAGATCAACTGATAATATTGATTCCCGCTGGCGACCACAAAGCGAATGCCTTGTGCTTTCATCTGCTGATACTGAGCCATAAACCGCTCACGGTTATAGGTTTTTTGATCGCTTAAGAAAGTACCATCCATGTCTACCGCAATTAATTTAATGCTCATCAACTATTCTCCATCGCCGTCTGCGTTTTGGTATTGGGTTTGGCGACGGCTTTCGCGACAATAGCCGCAAGAATAACCAGCGCCAGTACAACCAGCATTGCACTACGTAATCCATAATGTTCGCCGAGATAGCCCAGCAGCGGCGGCCCGACGAGGAAAGCCAGATAACCGGTCGTTGCTACCACGCTGACGCGGGTCGGTGCATCGGGGCCGGTATCGCTGGCGGCAGAAATGGTCAGTGGGAAGCCCAGCGAGGCACCCAGTCCCCAAAGTACAACAGAGACCCCAGCGACCCAGGCGCTATCGACAAAAATAATCAGCCCAATACCCAACGCTCCCATTAGTGCACTGGTCCGTACCACGGCAACGCGACTGTAACGGTCGATGAACCAACCGCCGGTGAAGCGTCCAACGGTCATCCCCAGGGTAAAACCGGCATAAATCAGCGAGCCGGAAGTGGGGCTAAAACCGTGACCGTCAACCATTAATAAGGGTAACCAGTCGTTGGCAGAACCTTCGGCAAAGGCCATCGCCAGAACCACGACACCAATCAGCAGCAACTGGATATCGCGATAAAAAGGTACACCTTTTTCGCCATGCTGCGTGCCATCGGCAGCATTTTTGCCAGTACCGTCAGGTATTGCCTGAATAGCAATATAAATAGGCGCGATGCCTACCAGTGCCGCCAATAAAATATGCACCGTTGCCGGAACGCCAAAGGCCGTCAGTGCCATCCCGACACCAGCGCCTGCCAGCGTGCCCAGGCTATAAAAACCGTGCATCATCGGTAAAACCGTTTTATTCATTTCTCGCTCAACGGCGGCACCCTCAACGTTTATCGCCACCTCTGCAGAACCAAAACTAGCCCCAAAGACGCCGAGACCAACGGCAAAGAGCACGGGCGATGTCAGCCAGAGCGCCAGGCTTAATATCATCATCCCGAGCAATGCGCAGGACATCGTGACCAGGATGACATTACGCGTCCCAAAGCGTTTCACTAACCACGCCGAGCAGAGAATACCGCTCATTGAACCGATCGACAGACCAAAGAGGACTCCGCCCATTTCAGCGATCGAAACAGAAAGAATATCGCGGATAGCAGGTGTACGAGTTGCCCAGGACGCCATTAACAGGCCCGGCAAAAAGAAGAACATAAACAGCGCCCAGGTTCGGCGTTTCAATGCATTACGTGAAGAATTTACGGTCATAGATCACGTCAAAATAAGAAGAGGGAAGACAACATTAGCAAGGTTGTGTACATTTGTACACAATTGCAGAGAGAGGAAATGACATGCGTCGCGCTAACGATCCGCAACGGCGAGAAAAAATTATCCAGGCCACGCTGGAGGCGGTGAAACTTTACGGAATACATGCCGTTACGCACCGCAAAATTGCTACCCTTGCCGGGGTACCGTTGGGGTCGATGACCTACTATTTTTCAGGAATTGATGAGTTGTTGCTGGAGGCGTTCAGCAGTTTTACTGAGATCATGTCCCGGCAATATCAGGCATTTTTTAGCGATGTTAGTGATGCTCCGGGCGCATGCCAGGCTATCACCGATATGATCTACAGCTCACAGGTTGCAACGCCGGATAACATGGAGCTGATGTACCAGCTCTACGCGCTGGCTAGCCGAAAACCGCTATTAAAAACGGTAATGCAAAACTGGATGCAGCGCAGTCAGCAAACGCTCGAACAATGGTTTGAACCCGGAACCGCCCGCGCGCTTGATGCGTTTATTGAGGGGATGACGCTGCATTTTGTCACCGACCGTAAGCCGCTATCGCGCGAGGAGATTTTGAGGATGGTTGAGAGGGTTGCAGGGTAGTAGATAAATTTTAGATAACAAAAAACCCACCAACCTTGAACCAAAATGGCGGGGTTGATGGGCTCCACAAAATGGGGACATCAAAGAAAAGCAGTGGCACTAATTAAGACTGATGCCCTGCGGAAAAGTTCTGCGGTTGTGCAAAAAAATTTCATTTTCAGGGCAACTTCAGTTTTATCCTAATCCTGGCCATACCATGACGATGAGTGTCCCTGCCAGCGTCAGCAGGACGTTGGCGATTGCGTAAGTGCCCGCATAGCCCAGCGCCGGGATATTACTGCGAGCTGTATCACTGATGATCTCCATTGCCGGCGCGCAGGTGCGTGCGCCCATCATTGCGCCGAACAACAGTGCGCGGTTCATTCGCAATACATAAGCACCGAACAAGAAGCAGATAACCACTGGCACCAGACTGACAATCAATCCGGCAATCAACATCTGACCGCCAATCGCGCCCAGGCCGTTATTAATACCGCTACCAGCGCTCAGACCAACGCCTGCCATAAACACCATCAAGCCGAACTCCTTCACCATGCTTAATGCACCCTGCGGAATGTAACCGAAGGTCGGGTGGTTAGCGCGCATAAAGCCCAGCATAATTCCGGCGAATAACAACCCGGCAGCGTTCCCCATGCCGAAACTGAATGTGCTGAACTGGAAGGTGATCATCCCGATCATCAGCCCAATAACAAAGAAGGCGCAGAATGCCAGCAAGTCAGTGACCTGGCTGTGAATCGAGATAAAGCCGATGCGATCGGCGATGGTTTTTACGCGACGGGCATCGCCGCTGACTTGTAAAACGTCACCTTTGTTAAGCACGACGTTGTCATCAATCGGCATCTCAATCTGGCTACGAATGACGCGGTTAAGGAAGCAACCGTGATCGGTCAACTTCAGTTGTGCGAGACGTTTGCCTACAGCGTTATGGTTTTTAACGACCACTTCTTCAGTGACGATACGCATGTCGAGAAGGTCACGATCGAAAACTTCTTTGCCATTACGGAAACTGGGATCGAGTCGGGCGTGGGCGTCGGGATAGCCTACCAACGCTATTTCATCGCCCATTTGTAGTACGGCATCACCGTCTGGATTTGCCAGAATCCCGTTACGCCGAACACGTTCAATGTAACAGCCGGTTTGCCGATAAATACCCAGTTCACGCAGATTTTTGCCATCGGTCCAGGCCACCAGCTCCGGGCCGACGCGGTAGGCGCGGATCACCGGCAAATAAACCTTACGGTTGGCATCTGTGTCCAGGCCACGTTCGCGGGCGATTTGCTGGGCGCTGGTCTGTAAGTCCTGATGCTGCAATTTCGGCAAGTAACGCGCACCAACAATCAAACTCACCAGACCGATTAAATAGGTTAAGGCATACCCGAGGCTCAGATTATCCAGTGCCAGTGAGAGCTGCCTGCTTTCCATGCCGGAATGACGCAGTGTATCGCCAGCACCGACCAAAACCGGTGTTGACGTCATAGAGCCTGCTAACATACCGGCCGTCAGGCCAATATCCCAGCCAAACAGCTTACCTAACCCTAAGGCGATCACCAGCGCACTGCCAACCATCACCAGTGCTAACATTAGGTAATTTTTCCCATCGCGAAAAAAAATGGAAAAAAAGTTCGGTCCGGCTTCGACCCCGACGCAGAAAATAAACAGCATAAAGCCAAGATTAAGCGCATCGGTGTTAATGCTGAAATGTTGTTGGCCTAATAACAGCGATACGACTAAAACGCCAATGGAATTACCCAGTTGGATCGAACCAAGTCGTAACTTTCCGAGACATAGCCCAAGCGCGAGGACCACAAATAATAACAGAATGTAATTCCCATTTAACAATTCGGCGACGTTTATATTCACGGAGACTAACTTCTTGTTTACTAGTAAGCTGTTGAAAGAAATGGTAATTTACGATAATGTTTTTTACCAGAATTCAGGGCGCAGATTCATTCAGCGCACCTAAACGATAGTAAAGTAACAATATATTTTACTAGTGTAATCACATTAGGTATCAACGGCTATATGAATTGCGTTGGCCTATATTAGCATGGAATGCGAAGCGGCTTTATCTTACTGAACGCCACACTGGCGAAAAATGTGTTCGATAGACGCAGTGTCAGGAGGAACGAGTGAAACATAAACAACGTTGGGCGGGGGCAATCTGCTGTTTTGTCCTCTTCATTGTGGTGTGCCTTTTTCTGGCGACGCACATGAAAGGCGCTTTTCGGGCTGCCGGGCATCCTGAAATTGGTTTGCTGTTTTTCATTCTTCCTGGAGCGGTTGCCAGCTTCTTTTCACAGCGTAGAGAAGTCCTGAAACCTCTGTTTGGCGCAATGCTGGCGGCACCCTGTTCGATGCTCATAATGCGGCTGTTTTTTTCACCAACGCGCTCATTCTGGCAAGAGCTGGCATGGTTATTAAGTGCGGTGTTCTGGTGTGCGTTGGGGGCATTGTGTTTCTTATTTATCAGCAGTTTGTTTAAATCACAGCACAGAAAAAATTAATTAAGCCCTCAACACGAGGGCTTGTCAGACGCTCAGGCGTCCAGATTCTCTTTCACCCATGCAGCAAAATCGGTATAGCCGCCGATATGTTGCTGATCGACAAAAATCTGCGGCACGGTTTCTACGGGTTTACCTGCCTTTTGTTGTAGATCTTCTTTAGTGATCCCTTCCGCACGAATATCTATATACTGATACTGAAAATCATCGCGTTCATTGCTCAACTTCTCAGCCAGATCTTTTGCGCGCACACAGTAAGGGCAACCCGGACGACCAAAAATAACGGTTTGCATTGTTTCTCTCCTCATAGACTTATGCCTGTAATGATCACGCTAAAATGTATTCGCTGAAAGTAGGTTTAACCTGTTGCATTAATTGCTAAAAGCTATAACTGTTAAACACAGTACAGTGAAAAGTTTTAGACTGAAGGCTCACTTTGCAGAGGGAAGCGTATGCGCGCGATCGGTAAATTGCCTAAAAGCGTGTTGATACTGGAATTTATCGGAATGATGTTGCTGGCGGTGGCGCTGCTGTCGGTAAGCGGCTCCCTGTCGCTGCCTGAGCCATTTTCTCGGCCAGAGGTGCAGATTCTGATGATTTTTCTCGGTGTTTTGCTCATGCTTCCCGCTGCGGTGGTGGTTATTCTTCAGGTGGCAAAACGTCTTGCCCCACAGCTGATGAACCGTCCACCGCAATATTCACGTTCAGAAAGAGAAAAAGATAATGACGCCAACCATTGAACTTATTTGTGGCCATCGCTCCATTCGCCATTTCACTGATGAACCCATTTCCGAAGCGCAGCGTGAGGCGATTATTAACAGCGCCCGTGCGACGTCCAGTTCCAGTTTTTTGCAGTGCAGTAGCATTATTCGCATTACCGACAAAGCGTTACGTGATGAACTGGTGACGCTGACCGGCGGGCAAAAACACGTAGCGAAAGCGGCGGAGTTTTGGGTGTTCTGTGCCGACTTTAACCGCCATTTACAGATCTGTCCGGATGCACAACTTGGCCTGGCGGAACAACTGTTGCTCGGTGTCGTTGATACGGCAATGATGGCGCAGAATGCGTTAACCGCAGCGGAATCGCTGGGATTGGGCGGGGTATATATCGGCGGCCTGCGCAATAATATTGAAGCGGTGACGGAACTGCTGAAATTACCGCAGCATGTTCTGCCGCTGTTTGGGCTGTGCCTTGGCTGGCCTGCGGATAATCCAGATCTTAAGCCGCGTTTACCGGCTTCCATTTTGGTGCACGAAAACAGCTATCAACCGCTGGATAAAGACGCACTGGCGCAGTATGACGAACAACTGGCGGAATATTACCTCACCCGTGGCAGCAATAATCGCAGGGATACCTGGAGCGATCATATCCGCCGAACAATCATTAAAGAAAGCCGCCCATTTATTCTGGATTATTTGCACAAACAGGGTTGGGCGACGCGCTAAAACCGCCACATCGATGTATGATACGCGGGCTTTTGACCAGGTCTGACAGAGAGGTGCAGGGTGAAAATTGCCATATTGTCCCGGGATGGAACGCTCTATTCGTGTAAGCGGCTGCGTGAAGCCGCTGTACAGCGTGGTCACCTGGTTGAAATTCTTGATCCGCTTTCTTGCTACATGAACATAAATCCTGCGGCGTCTTCTATTCACTACAAAGGCCGCAAGTTACCCCATTTTGACGCTGTGATCCCGCGTATTGGCACCGCCATTACCTTTTATGGGACGGCGGCACTGCGCCAGTTCGAGATGCTGGGGAGCTATCCGCTCAATGAGTCGGTCGCCATTGCCCGGGCGCGTGACAAATTGCGTTCGATGCAACTGCTGGCGCGTCAGGGCATCGACCTGCCTGTCACGGGCATTGCGCATTCGCCGGATGATACCAGCGATTTAATCGACATGGTCGGTGGTGCGCCGCTGGTGGTTAAGCTGGTTGAAGGTACGCAGGGAATTGGTGTCGTGCTGGCGGAGACGCGTCAGGCGGCGGAAAGCGTGATTGACGCCTTTCGCGGTCTGAACGCGCATATTCTGGTGCAGGAATATATCAAAGAGGCGCAAGGGTGCGATATCCGCTGCCTGGTTGTTGGCGATGAAGTGGTCGCTGCGATTGAACGGCGGGCGAAAGAGGGCGATTTTCGTTCCAATTTGCATCGAGGTGGCGCGGCAAGCGTTGCCAGTATCACACCACAGGAGCGTGAAATCGCGATAAAAGCCGCGCGAACGATGGCGCTGGACGTTGCTGGTGTGGATATTCTGCGTGCTAATCGCGGGCCATTGGTGATGGAGGTGAATGCGTCGCCGGGGCTGGAAGGAATAGAAAAAACCACCGGTATTGACATCGCGGGTAAAATGATCCGCTGGATCGAACGCCACGCTACGACCGAATATTGCCTGAAAACGGGTGGTTAGTCGCAATCACATTACTGATCATGGTTTTGCCTGCGCTTTTTGCGTAAGCTGTGCCGGTCTTTTTATCGAAAGAGGTTGTACAAAATTATGACATCGCTGGTCGTTCCTGGTCTGGATACGCTGCGTCAATGGCTCGATGACCTGGGGATGAGTTTTTTTGAATGTGATAACTGTCAGGCTCTGCATCTGCCCCATATGAAGAATTTCGACGGTGTCTTTGATGCCAAAATCGATCTGATCGATAACACGATCCTGTTTTCTGCCATGGCGGAAGTTCGACCTTCAGCCGTGTTACCGCTGGCGGCGGATTTATCAGCCATCAATGCCAGTTCGCTGACCGTGAAAGCATTTCTTGATATGCAGGATGATAATCTGCCAAAGCTGGTGGTTTGCCAGTCTTTATCCGTTATGCAGGGCGTAACCTATGAGCAGTTTGCATGGTTCGTGCGTCAGAGCGAAGAGCAGATTTCGATGGTCATTCTTGAAGCTAATGCCCATCAACTGCTGTTACCGACTGACGATGAAGGGCAAAACAACGTTACCGAAAACTATTTCCTCCACTGATAACTCCTTTCGAGCACGCAGTCGCTGCCGCAGTGACTGCGTGCTGCAAAATTATCTGCTGTTTTTAACCTTTTCTTAAAGATTATTTCACTTCTCTTGTGCCGATTTGGCTTTATCACATAGAGCAAATACGCATAAAAATTTGTTAAATACCGTTTTTTAATCCGAGCTATAGTCTCAAACCCTGGCTAAAGTTATTCTTGCGATGCTTTTATATAGCGAGCAGTGCTGGCCGGGAGAGAGTTCTCTTTTCTTACACCGAGCCGATAAAAAATATGCACGAATATTGCATATCTTTCAGTGTGACAACTTTTGTTCGTTTGTTAACGAACTTTCAGAAGGAAAGAGATATGACCGCCTTAAATAAAAAATGGCTATCGGGTCTGGTTGCGGGTGCTCTGATGGCCGTCTCTGTCGGCACGCTCGCGGCTGAACAAAAAACACTCCACATTTATAACTGGTCTGATTATATCGCCCCGGACACGGTGGCCAATTTTGAAAAAGAAACCGGTATTAAAGTCGTCTACGATGTTTTCGACTCTAACGAAGTACTGGAAGGCAAATTAATGGCAGGGAGCACCGGCTTTGACCTGGTGGTTCCATCTGCCAGCTTTCTGGAGCGCCAGTTGACTGCGGGAGTTTTCCAGCCGCTGGATAAAAGCAAATTGCCGGAGTGGAAGAATCTCGACCCGGAACTGCTGAAGTTGGTCGCCAAACACGATCCCGACAATAAATTTGCTATGCCCTATATGTGGGCGACGACCGGGATTGGTTATAACGTCGATAAAGTTAAAGCGGTGCTGGGCGAAAACGCGCCCGTCGATAGCTGGGACTTGATCCTCAAACCTGAAAATCTGGAAAAACTGAAAAGCTGCGGCGTCTCTTTCCTTGATGCACCGGAAGAAGTGTTTGCTACCGTGCTGAATTATCTCGGTAAAGATCCCAACAGCACTAAAGCAGATGATTACACCGGACCGGCAACCGATCTGCTGTTAAAGCTGCGCCCGAACATTCGTTATTTCCATTCATCTCAATACATTAACGACCTGGCAAACGGCGATATCTGCGTCGCTATTGGCTGGGCGGGCGATGTCTGGCAGGCGTCAAACCGCGCGAAGGAAGCGAAGAATGGCGTTAATGTCTCGTTCTCGATTCCGAAAGAAGGGGCGATGGCATTCTTTGATGTATTTGCCATGCCTGCGGATGCCAAAAATAAAGACGAAGCTTATCAGTTCCTGAATTACCTGCTGCGTCCGGATGTCGTAGCGCATATCTCTGACCATGTGTTCTATGCCAACGCGAACAAAGAAGCTACGCCGCTGGTAAGCGCGGAAGTGCGTGATAACCCCGGTATTTACCCGCCTGCGGATGTCCGTGCGAAGCTGTTCACTCTGAAAGTGCAGGATCCGAAAATCGACCGTGTGCGCACCCGCGCGTGGACCAAAGTGAAGAGCGGAAAATAATCCGCAGCCGTAGATGCCGGACGGGCGCACCACACCCGCCGGCAATTCGCACCATCAGGGTGCGCTTGCACACATTCAATGCCGGAGAGCAGCCGTGAATGACGCTATCCCTCGCCCCCAGGCGAAAACCCGTAAGGCGCTGACGCCGCTATTAGAAATCCGTAATCTGACTAAATCTTACGATGGTCAGCATGCGGTCGATGATGTCAGCCTGACCATCTATAAAGGCGAAATCTTCGCGCTGCTGGGCGCATCCGGCTGTGGCAAGTCCACGCTGCTGCGTATGCTGGCAGGTTTCGAACAACCTTCTGCCGGGCAGATTATGCTCGATGGCGTCGATTTATCACAGGTGCCGCCTTACCTGCGCCCTATCAATATGATGTTTCAGTCTTACGCGCTGTTTCCGCATATGACCGTGGAGCAGAACATCGCCTTTGGCCTGAAACAGGACAAGCTGCCGAAAGCAGAAATTGCCAGCCGGGTCAATGAGATGCTTGGGCTGGTGCATATGCAGGAGTTCGCCAAACGCAAACCGCATCAGCTTTCCGGCGGTCAGCGACAGCGTGTGGCACTGGCCCGAAGCCTTGCCAAGCGCCCAAAACTATTACTGCTCGACGAGCCGATGGGCGCGCTGGATAAAAAATTGCGTGACCGGATGCAGCTTGAAGTGGTGGATATTCTGGAGCGCGTTGGTGTGACTTGTGTGATGGTCACCCACGATCAGGAAGAGGCGATGACCATGGCGGGGCGTATCGCCATTATGAATCGTGGGAAATTTGTCCAGATTGGCGAGCCGGAAGAGATCTACGAGCATCCGACCACCCGCTATAGCGCTGAATTTATCGGTTCGGTAAACGTCTTTGAAGGTGTACTCAAAGAGCGTCAGGAAGATGGTCTGGTGCTTTATTCGCCGGGGCTGGTGCATCCACTGAAAGTTGATGTAGATGCTTCGGTGGTCGATAACGTGCCGGTGCATGTGGCGCTGCGTCCGGAAAAAATCATGCTCTGCGAGGAGCCGCCCGCCAATGGTTGTAACTTCGCGGTAGGGGAGGTGATGCACATTGCCTATCTCGGCGATCTTTCGGTGTATCACGTTCGTCTAAAAAGCGGGCAGATGATTAGCGCCCAGCTACAAAACGCCCATCGTTATCGCAAAGGGTTACCGACCTGGGGCGACGAAGTGCGTTTGTGCTGGGAAGTGGACAGCTGTGTGGTGTTGACGGTTTAAGGAGCAAAGATGAGTACACTTGAACCTGCTGCCCAGTCGAAACCGCCGGGCGGATTTAAGCTGTGGTTGTCGCAGCTGCAAATGAAGCATGGGCGCAAACTGGTCATTGCGTTGCCGTATATCTGGTTGATCTTGCTGTTTCTGCTGCCATTTCTGATCGTCTTTAAAATAAGTCTGGCGGAGATGGCGCGCGCTATTCCACCTTATACCGAACTGATGGAGTGGGCTGACGGGCAACTTTCCATCACCCTCAATCTTGGTAATTTCCTGCAACTGACTGACGATCCGCTCTATTTCGATGCATATCTCCAGTCGTTACAGGTAGCGGCGATTTCGACAATTTGTTGTTTACTGATCGGCTATCCGCTGGCGTGGGCGGTGGCGCACAGTAAGCCTTCGACCCGCAATATCTTATTGCTGCTGGTGATCCTGCCGTCGTGGACCTCGTTTCTGATCCGCGTTTATGCCTGGATGGGAATATTAAAAAATAACGGCGTGCTGAATAATTTTCTGCTGTGGCTGGGGGTTATCGACCAGCCGCTGACCATTCTGCATACCAACCTGGCCGTTTATATTGGCATTGTTTACGCCTACGTGCCGTTTATGGTGCTGCCGATTTATACCGCGTTGATTCGTATTGATTATTCGCTGGTGGAAGCGGCACTGGATCTCGGTGCACGACCGCTGAAAACGTTCTTTACTGTGATCGTGCCGCTGACCAAAGGCGGGATTATTGCCGGATCGATGCTGGTGTTTATCCCGGCTGTGGGCGAGTTTGTAATCCCGGAGCTGCTCGGCGGTCCGGATAGCATCATGATCGGACGCGTGCTGTGGCAGGAGTTCTTTAACAACCGTGACTGGCCGGTGGCCTCGGCAGTGGCGATCATCATGTTGTTGCTGCTAATTGTGCCGATAATGTGGTTCCACAAGCATCAGCAAAAAAGCGTGGGAGAACACGGATGAATAATTTACCGGTGGTTCGTTCGCCCTGGCGAATTGTGATTTTGCTGTTGGGCTTCACCTTTCTCTACGCGCCAATGCTGATGCTGGTTATCTATTCGTTTAACAGCTCGAAGCTGGTGACGGTGTGGGCGGGCTGGTCAACGCGCTGGTATGGCGAATTACTGCGTGATGACGCGATGATGAGCGCGGTTGGTTTAAGCCTGACAATAGCTGCCTGTGCGGCAACGGCGGCGGCGATCCTCGGGACGATTGCGGCGGTCGTGCTGGTGCGCTTTGGCAGGTTTCGCGGATCAAATGGTTTTGCCTTTATGATCACCGCGCCGCTGGTGATGCCAGATGTCATCACGGGCTTGTCGCTGTTGTTGTTATTTGTCGCACTTGCACATGCCATCGGCTGGCCTGCGGAGCGAGGCATGCTCACCATCTGGCTGGCGCATGTCACTTTCTGTACGGCTTATGTGGCAGTCGTTATTTCGTCGCGTCTGCGGGAGCTGGACCGTTCCATTGAAGAAGCAGCGATGGATCTCGGTGCGACGCCGCTGAAAGTGTTTTTCGTCATTACGCTACCGATGATCATTCCCGCGATCATTTCTGGCTGGTTACTGGCTTTTACTCTGTCGCTCGACGATCTGGTGATTGCCAGCTTTGTTTCCGGGCCAGGAGCCACCACGTTACCGATGCTGGTCTTCTCCAGCGTGCGGATGGGGGTGAATCCGGAAATCAACGCCCTGGCAACATTGATCCTCGGCGCGGTCGGAATTGTCGGATTTATCGCCTGGTATCTGATGGCGCGTGCAGAAAAACAGCGGATACGCGACATCCAGCGTGCAAGACGTGGCTGAAGACACTAAAATTTGCCAACCTGGCTACATAATGCCGCGCATGTCGCGGCATTGTTTTCATGGAAGACGAAACGTTGGGATTTTTTAAGAAAACATCTTCATCTCATGCTCGCCTGAATGTGCCTGCGCTGGTGCAGGTGGCGGCGCTCGCCATTATTATGATCCGTGGCCTCGACGTGCTGATGATTTTCAATACGCTGGGCGTGCGCGGTATTGGCGAGTTCATTCATCGCAGTGTACAAACCTGGAGTTTAACACTGGTCTTTTTAAGCAGCCTGGTGCTGGTTTTCATTGAGATCTGGTGTGCGTTTTCACTGGTGAAAGGGCGTCGCTGGGCGCGCTGGCTGTATCTGTTGACACAAATCACGGCCGCCAGTTATTTGTGGGCGGCTTCGCTGGGGTATGGTTATCCGGAGCTGTTCAGCATTCCCGGTGAATCAAAACGTGAAATCTTCCATAGTCTGATGCTGCAGAAGTTGCCGGATATGCTCATCCTGTTGCTACTGTTCGTTCCCTCGACCAGTCGGCGGTTCTTCCAGTTGCAATAATGTGTATAATCGTCGCCCCTGATGATGTGAAGGTCAATGTATGCAGTGCGCACTTTACGACGCGGGTCGCTGTCGTTCCTGTCAGTGGATAACGCAGCTGATTCCAGAGCAACTCTCCGCTAAAACCGCCGATCTTAAAAATCTGCTCGCCGACTTTTCGGTTGAGGAATGGTGCGCGCCGGTGTCAGGCCCGGAGCAAGGGTTTCGTAATAAAGCCAAAATGGTGGTGAGTGGTAGCGTTGAAAAACCACTGCTCGGTATGCTGCATCGCGACGGCACACCAGAAGACCTTTGCGATTGCCCGCTTTATCCTGCCTCATTTGCGCCCGTTTTTGCGGCGCTAAAACCGTTTATCGCCCGTGCGGGGCTAACCCCCTACAATGTGGCGCGTAAGCGTGGCGAACTGAAATACATTCTGCTGACTGAAAGCCAGAGCGATGGTGGCATGATGCTGCGCTTTGTACTGCGTTCCGAAACCAAGCTGGCACAACTGCGTAAGGCGCTACCGTGGTTACAGGCACAACTGCCGCAGCTGAAAGTTATTACCGTCAACATTCAGCCGGTACATATGGCGATTATGGAAGGGGAGACGGAGATCTACCTGACCGAACAACAGGCGCTGGCAGAGCGTTTTAATGACGTACCGCTGTGGATCCGTCCGCAAAGTTTCTTCCAGACTAATCCGGCGGTCGCCAGCCAGTTGTACGCCACCGTGCGCGACTGGGTACGACAGCTGCCGGTTAAACATATGTGGGATCTGTTCTGCGGTGTGGGGGGCTTTGGTTTACACTGCGCGACGCCTGACATGCAGTTAACCGGGATCGAAATTGCGCCAGAGGCCATTGCCTGTGCAAAGCAGTCAGCCGCTGAACTGGGCTTAACGCGTTTACAATTTCAGGCGCTGGACTCCACTCAGTTTGCCACCGCTCAGGGGGAGGTGCCGGAGCTGGTGCTGGTTAACCCGCCGCGCCGCGGCATTGGTAAACCGCTGTGTGATTATCTTTCAACGATGGCTCCGCGTTTTATCATCTACTCCAGCTGTAACGCCCAAACGATGGCCAAAGATATCCGCGAACTGTCAGGTTATCGTATTGAACGGGTACAGCTTTTTGATATGTTCCCGCACACCGCGCACTATGAAGTGCTGACACTGTTGGTGAAGCAATAAAAAAGCCGCGGCTGCGGCTTCAGATTGCTGATAAGGTGCGCGTTGTTCATGTCGGATGCGGCGTGAGCGCCTTGTCCGGCCTGCAAAATCTTGCTAAATCAATGCATTGCAGGGTAAATGTAGGCCTGATAAGCGTAGCGCATCAGGCAATCTTACTTTTGTCATCAGTCCCGATTACTGCGGGAACCACTGGTCATTGATTTTCTGATACGTACCATCTGCTTTAATCGCTGCCAGTGCGTTATTCAGTTTTTCCAGCAGGGCTTTATTATCCGGACGTACAGCGATGCCCAGACCGGTGCCGAAGTACTGCGGGTCGGTTACTTTCTCTGTTGCAACGCCCAGCTGTGGATTGGTTTTCAGCCATTCATTAACCACCGCTGTGTCACCAAATACCCCATCAATACGACCATTTTTCAGGTCGATAAAGGCATTTTGATAACTGTCATAGGATACAGTTTTTACTTCCGGGTGTTGATCCTGAATATATTTCTGGTGCGTTGTACCGTTTTCCATCCCAATGCGTTTGCCTTTCAGGTCGGCAAACGTTTTGTAGGTATCTTTTTTGGCAATCACAACAGCTGAGTTTTCGTAGTAGGGCGTGGTAAATGATACCTGCTTGCTACGCTCCGGCGTGATATCCATACCGGAGATAACGGCGTCATATTTTCTGAATTTCAGTGACGGGATGAGGCTGTCGAAAGCGTGATTGGTAAAAGTACATTCTGCCTGCATCTGTTTGCATAACGCTTTTGCCAGGTCGATATCAAAGCCGACAATCTCATTATTAGCACCTATAGATTCGAAGGGAGGATAGGTCGCTGATACGCCGAAATTGATTTTCTCTGCGGCAGAAGCGCCGAATGCACAGGATGAAAGTAAAGCGGCAAGAACTAACTTTTTCATGATGGAACTCCCGTCTGTCAATCTTATGATTTTTGGCCGTGTCTGCGGCATGAGATAACAATGCCATCAAGTGAATTTATATGCAATAAATATGATTAAATAATTCGTAATAAATAAAAAAAGACGGACAACTTAGTAGGTTGCCCGTCTTTATTATCTTAATCTATGCACTATGTAGGCCGGATAAGGCGTACACGCCGCATCCGGCATAGGCACCGTGCTGGTGTCTGATGCGACGCTGGCGCGTCTTATCAGACCTACAAATCATCCGGCATCAGCATGCAGCCATGTCAATTCCGTCGCTCGAACGCCAGCGCTTTACGCTCGATCAGACGCATCATCAGTGTCAGCAGGCCGTTCACAACCAGGTAAATAATCCCCGCCGCACCGAACACCATGACATCGTAAGTGCGCCCGTACAACAACTGGCTGTAACCCATCACTTCCATCAGCGTAATGGTGTAAGCCAGAGAGGTACTTTTAAACACCAGCACAACTTCGTTGGAATAAGAAGAGAGTGAGCGTTTAAAGGCATACGGCAGCAGGATCGCCAGCGTATCTTTTTTGCTCATCCCCAGGGCGCTACAGGACTGCCACTGACCTTCCGGGATTGCACGAATTGCACCGTAAAATAGCTGCGTGGTATACGCCGCACTGTTCAGCGACAACGCAATCAGCGCGCACAACCACGGTTCTGACAACAGATGCCACAGTACCGGATACTCCTGCAACGTCGGGAACTGGCCTGGACCGTAGTAAATCAGGAAGATCTGCACCAACAGCGGCGTACCGGTAAACAGCGTGATATAGCCCCGCACCAGCCACACCAGCACCGGCGTTTTCAGCGTCAGGATGATGGTAAAAATCAACGCCAGAATCAGTGCCACAATCAGCGAGGCAACGGTTAGCGTCAGGCTGGTGTGCAGCCCTTTCATCAGTTCGGGTAAATACTCAAACATTAGCTGGGCCTCCGCTCAAAACGTGTCGCGCGCAGGTCAATGCGTTTGAGAATGTACTGACTGAGCAAGGTAATCACCAGATAGATCGCTGCTGCCACAATGTACCAGGTAAACGGCTCCTGAGTACGAGTGGCAATGCTTTTAGTTTGCAGCATTAAATCATTCACACTTATCAAACTGACCAGCGCGGTATCTTTCAGCAGTACCAGCCACTGGTTACCGAGACCAGGCAGCGCATGACGCCACATCTGCGGCATCACCAGGCGGAAAAAGATAGCCGATTTCGACAGCCCCAGCGCCTGACCGGATTCCCACTGGCCCACCGGCACCGCTTTCAGTGCGCCACGCAGGGTTTGCGAGGCATAGGCGGCATACAGTAGCGACAGGGCGATAACCCCACACAGGAACGGGCTAACGTCGAAGTTCTCAATGTCCATCTGCACCGGGATCTGTACGATCCCAAGATTGATGGTGAAGCCATCCGAAAGCGTCAGCAGTAACTGCGAGGAGCCAAAATAGATAAACAGCACCACCAGAATTTCTGGCAGACCGCGCAGAATCGTCACCAGTGCTGAACCTACCCACGCGACAGGACGCCATTTTGCTGACTCCCACACCGCAAAGAACATCGCCAGCGCCAGTCCGACAATCAATGCACAAACGGCAAGGCCGACGGTCATCCCGGCGGCGCTTGCTAAAGGAAAAAATTCATTCATCAGGTATTACTTCTGGAACCATTTGTTGTAGATGGTTTCGTAAGTGCCATCTTTCTTCACTTTTTCCAGCGCAGTGTTGAATTTCTGCTGCAGTTCAGTGTTGCCCTGACGTACCGCGATGCCGAGGCCAGTACCGAAGTAATCTTTATCGGTCACTTTGTCGCCGACAGCCGCCAGTTTCGGGTTATCTTTCAGCCATTCGGTTACCACTGCGGTGTCACCAAAAACGCCGTCGATACGACCGTTTTGCAGATCGAGTTTCGCGTTCTGGTAGCTATCATAAGGAACCGTGGTGATTTCCGGATGTTTATCCATAATGAATTTCTGGTGCGTCGTCCCGTTCTGAACGCCGACTTTTTTGCCTTTCAGCTGATCAACGCTGGTGTATTTACCTTGTTGACCCACAAACAGGGCAGAGTTGTCATAGTACGGCGTGGTAAACAGCACCTGCTTTTCACGCTCCGGGGTGATATCCATGCCAGCCATCACCGCGTCTACGCGACGGAATTTCAGGCTTGGGATCAGGCTGTCAAACGCCTGGTTAGAGAAAGTGCAGGTCGCATCAATCTCTTTACACAATGCCTGCGCCAGGTCGACGTCAAAACCAACGATCTGGTTGTTTGCATCCATTGATTCAAACGGAGGATAGGAGGCTTCGGTGGCAAAACGAATAGTTTCGGCAGCTGTGGCGGAAAGACTAAAACCTGCAATTAACGCGGCAATCAGAACTTTTTTCATTGTTGTTATCCCGAATCTTAGTGAGAGAGATAGTTTTTAAATGCTTCGGTTTGCGGCTCGGTAAAGCAGCGCGCGTCGCCTTGTTCTACGATATGACCATTTTCCATATACACCACACGGCTGGCGGTTTTACGCGCCACTTCCACTTCGTGGGTGACGATCACCTGGGTAATATTGGTTTCTGCCAGCTCACGAATGATGCTGACGATTTGTGCCGTAATTTCCGGGTCCAGCGCGGCGGTCGGTTCATCGAACAGCAGTACCTGCGGTTCCATCATCAACGCACGCGCAATAGCAACACGCTGCTGCTGACCACCAGAAAGATGCAGCGGATAGCGATCACTGAAAGGTTTCAGGCGCAGACGTTCCAGCAATTTTTCTGCACGGGCCAGCGCCTGATCTTTACTCAATCCCAGTACACGGCAGGGCGCTTCAATCAGGTTTTGCTGCACGGTGAGGTGCGGCCACAGGTTGTATTGTTGAAACACCATACCGACGTTACGACGCAGATCGCGAATCGCTTTGTCTGAGGGCGTTTTAGTGAAATCGAAATGGTTGCCTGCAATGTTGAGCGTACCGGAGCGCGGCATCTCAAGCAGATTGAGTACACGCAGCAGCGAGCTTTTACCCGCGCCACTGGGGCCAAGTAACACCAGCGTTTCGCCCTGTGGGCAATCCAGCGTGATATCGAACAGCGCCTGATGCGCGCCGTAAAAGCAATTAATGCCGTTTAATTGAATACTCATTGACACTCGTATACTGGCAGTCTGATAGCTATTGAGGTCGAAGATAGTACCTTTGACAGAATAATTATGCAATATTTATGCTTTAAAAGTTAAAAGCAAAGCGCATTATTCACTAAACATAGCACAAAATAACGGGGGCGGTGGGCGGCGAGCATAAATGTCGGCATTCCTCGCGAAATGCCGGACAATTTACGGGGGTTATTGGTTGATCAAGGCGTTAGCGATTCTCGATTGACTGACGGAGTGTACCTGCTGTGGCATGAACGCTACCGCCTAAGTAACGAACATCGTCGATGACCCAACACTGGCCTTCCTGAATCATTAACACTTCATCCTGCCAGCCCTGGTCACCCTGTTTGAGATCCACGCGCAAAGGAATGTTACGGGCATCACGATTAGGGATAGTAGATGCACTGGCAACGTGGGCGCTGTCTGGCAAGGTGGTTCGACTGGAGAACGGATCGCTGCTTAACAATTCACGATGACTATTATCGCGGCTGGCATCGCTAAGTAGGGTTGCCAGTTTGTCACTCAAATAGGGGCGCAGAGCGGTAATGTCATTGCTGCGATGTTGAATGCGGTAGTCATAGAATTGTTGAGCCACGCTGTCAGGTCCACCCTGGACACAGGAACCGGTGCGGGGGCCGTTATCTTTATAAGCTGGCGTGACGGTGGTACAGGCACTCAGCAGCAGTGCACATGGAATAAGTAGAGATAGTGAACGGTAGCGCATAATCATTTCCTTATTGGCTTGCTTTATTGGCTTGCTTTCTGCGTCACACTATGACCAAAAACAATCAGATTATTTAATACATTGTTTTTTATACAATTCTGAAACAATCTGAAGACCCGATTAGGCTTAAGTCCATTGCTGGCTCCCCATTCAAGGTTGATCGTAGCTGACTTACTTAAATTACCCAAACAATAGACAGTGTAAACCATTTGTGAGGCTGAGCGTGTTATAAGACTGAAATGATCATTTAAGGTAAATATGATAGTTCTGAAACGCTGGTATAAATCCTGCTGTAGAAGTTAAGAGCATCTGCAGGAAGCCAGCTGCACATTTATAACGCATGATAGGTGACCAAGATTCTTTTCTATTATTGACAAAATTTTAACATATGATGATAGGCCCTAAGATTAAGATGATTGCAAAAATCACAATGTATGTTTGAAATGAGCGAAATTTGATAGTCCCAGCTTTAACTTTCGATAATATTATTTTTGTTACGGTTGTGAGTGAAGAATATAAGCTTATTTAGCTAATGGATTTGAGTTAAGAATAATATAATTTTTTTTCAATGCGCCATTAATTAATATGAATATAGAATGTGTTGTGACTTTATGTTTATAAAGCACAGGGAGTACAGTGTGTTATCGTTTTTTTGGGTGATTTTTATATGATAAATAATGTCTCTGAACAATCGTCATCATTTCTAAGCACACAACCGAATCAAAGTGATAATCTCATGGCCTCGCTGAGGGAATTTTTTACCATATTAAAATCCAGTCATAAGGATGAGTTATCTACATGGGACACCATCTACTTGAATCTAGTATTAGCAATAAATGCTGATAGTGAAACTATTAAAAATGATATGTCGCTCGGTAACATTATATATTCAGCAAATAATTATTTTAATTCTTTTTTTAGTAGTGCTTTCGAAACTGGTACTAAAACATACCTTGGTACATCACAACACAATGAGGTTGAAATAAAAACTGGCAATGAAATAATCACCATTGGGGTGCGAAGTAAAGTCAGCGGAAAAATGGAAAGACAAGAGTTTCTTTTTCCTCTGCATTACGAAAATAAACTGCAATGTGAATTGGAGAAGAATTTTACTATTGATTCTTATCCATTGTTATATAGGTATACCCTTGGTTGTAAGATCGCGAATGCGATCTTTGAAAAAGTATACAATCGAATTGTATTTAATAAGGAACAATATATAACAATTATAAAAGACGCATTTATTCATTTCTATGATTATAGCAGGCGATATACAATGAGTGAGGATATCGACAAAGAGTCCGTTATAAATACCATTGCATTGATGAGCACCTTTTGTAACAGTGATAATACATCAGGTGAAATTTTCAGTGATGATATTGCTCTTGAAGACTCATCTGAACCTGACCTAAATGTAGAACATACAATAACGCTTGGTTTTGCTAATGACGATCTTAAGTTTAATCCAATTACTTATTCGGAAGTATTAACACGATTTTACGCCTTTCAAAATATTGTATTTAATCTGTGTCCGGCAATGCATTCATCGCATTACAACGATATTTGTAGTGTAAGTGTGGATATGACAAAAGGCAAGCAATGCATGATTCACTTGATGGTCAATGAAGAGGTTTTCATGTCTCTTCCAACCCCTATCACAACTATGGCACGTGAACATGATAGTAATTTAGTCAATCTAAAAACGCTACTCAATGATGGTTGTTTTATTAAATATAGTCATTTTGATGCTGTGGGTTTAATGAAGAAAAACTTAAATCATCTGTATTTATCACATTCTCTTGTAAATGAAAGTATATTGAAGGGATGTTGTTTTGAGAACGGCAGTTTAGGTGATGTTAAGATAACAAATAGTAATTTAACGAAAAACGTATTCAGTAACTTTACGTTTAGAGCGACTAAAATTAATAATGTAAATGCTCATTCTTCAAAATTTGTCCATTGCCATTTTTACAGTGTTGATATGATAAGAGTTAATCTCTATAAATGTCTTTTTCATGAGTGTAGTATGCATGATGTCAAGATAAAACCATGGTTACCAGTAAAATGGACAAAAGAATTAATAAATGATTATTTGTATGGTTGTTTACTATCACTTTACTCTATCTGTGTAAGGGATATATTTAATATGACCGTTGGGAATAACGTAAAGGTTACAGCGGATGCTTTCATTGAAATCCTTTACTCTCTAAAGAATAAATATTGTATTAAGCTATTAAGCGCTCAGGATCGGGCATTTATTTACGAATTTGCAAAAATGATCTTTGCTTATATTAATGATAGAAGTCTTGAGGTTACATTACTTTCATGTTTTGCGGAGACCGATCAAACAAGAATTCAGAGGTATATTCCTCAGCCTCAAGATGCGGAAAAATTTTGGAATAATTTACAATATAAGGTGACTCTTCCCATTCATTAATGTTGCAGGTACAACATAATATAGCAGGTCAGCGCTATCCCATAATGAAACCAATATCGGGTTAGGAGACGGGTAATCGTAAAGGCATATGCGCTTGTTTTTGACACAATGAGATGATTTCCTAAACTGATCAAAACCTTCTTCCCAACATGGCATATCAGCCCGATAATGCTTTGAGATCGAAGGATTAGCAAACAAGGAGATCGATCATGCAATTTTCTACAACCCCAACTCTGGAAGGCCAGACCATCGTCGAATATTGCGGTGTGGTGACAGGCGAAGCGATTTTAGGTGCCAATATTTTCCGTGATTTCTTTGCCGGTATCCGCGATATCGTTGGCGGACGCTCCGGGGCTTATGAAAAAGAATTGCGTAAAGCGCGGGAGATTGCCTTTGAGGAACTTGGCGATCAGGCGCGGGCGTTGGGGGCCGATGCCGTAGTCGGTATTGATATCGACTACGAAACGGTCGGGCAAAACGGCAGTATGCTGATGGTTAGCGTCAGCGGTACGGCGGTGAAAACGCGTCGATGAGAAGAGTCTTCTGGCTGGTCGCCGCCGCTCTGTTACTGGCAGGGTGTGCCGGCGAAAAAGGCATTGTCGAGAAAGAGGGATATCAGCTTGATACCCGACGCCAGGCGCAGGCGGCGTATCCGCGCATTAAAGTGCTGGTGATCCACTACACCGCAGATGATTTTGATAGCTCGCTGGCGACACTGACCGATAAACAGGTCAGCTCGCATTATCTGGTCCCTGCTGTGCCACCGCGATACAACGGTAAACCGCGCATCTGGCAACTGGTGCCGGAACAGGAACTGGCCTGGCATGCGGGGATTAGCGCCTGGCGCGGGGCAACACGCCTTAACGACACCTCTATTGGCATTGAGCTGGAAAACCGAGGCTGGCAAAAATCGTCGGGGGTGAAATATTTTGCTCCGTTTGAACCGGCACAGATACAGGCGCTCATCCCCCTGGCGAAAGATATTATTGCCCGTTATCACATCAAGCCGGAAAACGTAGTGGCGCATGCGGATATTGCGCCGCAGCGCAAAGACGATCCGGGGCCGTTATTCCCCTGGCAACAACTGGCGCAGCAGGGGATTGGTGCCTGGCCGGATGCGCAACGGGTGAACTTTTACCTTGCCGGGCGCGCGCCGCACACACCGGTAGATACCGCATCATTGCTGGAACTGTTGGCGCGCTATGGTTATGACGTAAAACCTGATATGACACCGCGCGAGCAGCGGCGCGTGATTATGGCGTTCCAGATGCATTTCCGCCCGACGTTATACAACGGCGAAGCGGATGCAGAAACTCAGGCGATTGCCGAAGCGTTGCTGGAGAAATACGGGCAGGATTAGCGCGGCAGTTTTCCGTGGTCGCGTAGCCAGGCGGCAGTTTTCTCGATACCTTCATCCAGGGTGAGGACTGGTTGATAACCTAACTCTTCCTGCGCACGCGTAATATCCAGCGTAAAGTCAAAATTCAACTTGGAGACGCCGTAGTGGGTCAGGGGCGGCTCTTTTGCTGACTTGCGGCCTAAACGCTCCATGCTGCGGGCGATCATATCCAGCATCGGGTAGGGGACGGAACGAATACGACAGTCAATATTCAACTCGTCGATCAGCTTCTGCACGATGCTGCGCAGTGTGCGATGCTCGCCGTTGGTGATGTTGTACACACGCCCGGAAGGTAGCTTATCGCAGGCTTCCTGGCTTGCCAGCCACATGGCGTGCACGGCATTTTCATAGTAGGTCATATCGACCAGCGCACTGCCGCCGTGCGGTAACAGAATGCTGCCGTAGTGGTGCATCATATGCGCCAGACGGGGGATAAAGACTTTATCGTGTGGTCCGAACAGACTTTGTGGGCGCAGAATAGTAAAGCGCGTTTGTGGATTCGCCTGCGAAAGCATATTGATCACTTCTTCGCTGGCTGCTTTGCTACGGGCAAACTCGTTAGCGAAGCGGTGTGGGCGAAAATCTTCTTTAATATCGCGATGGTGGTGATAATCGAAGTACAGGGAGGGGGAAGAGATATGAATAAAGTTACGTACTCCCCAGGCGACAGCCCATTCACCCAGACGGCGAGTGGCGCGAACGTTAGCCAGATCGAAAGCCTGTTGTGTCCCCCACGGAGAGGTAAAGCTGGAGCAGTGCCACAACGTATCAATGCCTGCGAGCATCACTTTAGCTTGTGATGAGACCAGCTTGGTCAGATCCGCTGGAACAAACTCTGCGCCCATTTTTTCCAGCAATTTACCCATTGCCTCGTTGCGACCGGTCGCACGCACGCTGATGCCTTTCTGGCATAAAAACTCTACCGCGTTTCGACCTAAGCCGCTGGTGGCGCCGGTAACCAGTACCTTCATATCAATCCACTGTTGTTGAGAAAATGACGTGCGCATTCTTCCGTGATTTCCCCCATGATGCAATGGGAAACATGAAAGAATAACGCAGGTTTTGTCGATTAATCTGTGCTTTGTTCTGCCAGTCTGGCGATTCGTTTTGCCATTCCGCGAAAAATAAACAGATGCGCGGGGATCATCAATAACCAGTAAAACAGCCCCGGCATACCGTGCGGATGCCAGAATGCGCGAACATCGATAGTACGATAGTCACCTTTATCTTCCAGGGTAAAACACAGTCGTCCCAGCCCCGGCGCTTTCATGCCAAATAACAGCGTAAGTTGTTTTTCCGGTTCAACGACAATCACTTTCCAGCTATCCACCGCATCTCCGGTCTGCAAATATTCACGCTCCGGGCGGCCTTTCGCCAGCTTATGACCGATTGCGCGGTCCATCAACGCCCGGGTTTGCCACAAAATATTGCCAAAGAAATAACGCTCTTTACCGCCGATTTGATTCACCACCTGCCATAAAGCCGCAAGGCTGGCAGAAGTTTTAACGGTAAACCCTGCCTGTTTGGCGAAATAGCCATACTCCGGTCGCCAGCGGGCAAAGGCCTGAGTGTCGTATCCCCAGTCGCTGGAGTTGACCAGTTTTTCTTCTTCTTTCAGGGTGCGACGTACCGCGTCATCGAAAGCGATCAGCCGTTGTGGAATGAGTGCACGTAGCGCGGTGTCATCAGCCAGCAGATCGTGTTTCAGTCCCTGAATCAACGCTTTGGCGGTGGTTGACGGTACGGAGGTAATCACATTAAGAAACCACACCGAGATCCAACGGGTGGGAAAGGGGATGGGGATTAACCAGCGGTGCTTACCGCTCACCGCCATAAAATGTTCAAACTGTTGCTGATAACTGAGCACCTCTGGTCCGGCGGCTTCGAAGATGCGGTGTTCGCTGGCCGGATGATCTAACAGCGCCACCAGATAGTGCAGCAAGTTTTCCAGCGCGATGGGCGTGGTGCGTGAACGAACCCAGCGTGGCGGCGTTAACACTGGCAGGTTGTAAACCATATCGCGCATGACTTCGAACGCCGCTGAACCTGCACCAACGATAATTCCGGCGCGCAATTCGGTCACTGGGACACCCGCTTCACGAAGAATATCCGCCGTAGCCTGACGGGCGCGCAGATGGTCCGACTGCTCGTGAGGCGGGGCCTGCAATGAACTGAGAAAGATTAATTGTTTAACCGGTGCTTCGCGCAGCGCATCGCGGACGTTAAGAGCTACCTGGCGTTCCTGAGCGATAAAATCGCCGCCTTCGCCCATGCTGTGCACCAGAAAATAGACGGTATCGATATTCTGCAACAGGGCCGGAAGGTTATCCGGCCAGCTGAGATCGACTTTATGGCAACTGACGTTTGCCAGTTGCAGCTTTTCAAGCCTGTCGACGTGACGTGCCGCCGCCAGGATCTGATGCCCTTGTTGGCTAAGCGCGTGCACCAGATGCTGACCAATGTAGCCACTGGCACCGAGAACTAAAATGCGTTGCGGCACGTCTCTCTCCTTAACGCGCCAGGAAAGCGCGCCAGTGGGCTGCGACTTCTGCCAGTTGTTCACGCGAGACATCGAGATGGGTTACCAGGCGGACAATCGGCGAGGCGTTAATCAGTATGTTTCTCGCTTTCATGTATTCGCCTAACGCGGCAGCATTTTCTTGTCCGACGCGGACAAACAGCATATTGGTGTCCTGGCGCATGACATCCGCGCCTGCTTCACGCAGTTGCTCCGCCATCCAGGCGGCGTTATCGTGGTCTTCCTGCAAGCGTGCAACGTTATTTTTCAGCGCATACATTCCGGCTGCGGCCAGAATCCCGGATTGACGCATCCCGCCGCCAGTCATTTTCCGCCAGCGGATGGCGCGTTTAATGTAATCACGATTACCGACAAGTAATGAACCGACTGGCGTACCAAGACCTTTCGACAGACAAATGGTGAACGAATCACAATATTGCGTGATCTCTTTCAGTTCGCAGCCGTAAGCCACCACGGCATTAAAGATGCGCGCACCGTCAACATGCAGCGCCAGATTGTGCTCGCGGGTAAAATCCCATGCTTCTTTTAAGTATTCACGCGGCAATACTTTGCCGTTGTGGGTGTTTTCCAGACTGAGTAATTTGGTGCGGGCAAAGTGGATATCGTCGGGTTTGATTTTCATCGCCACTTTATCCAGCGGTAGCGTACCGTCGGCGTCAGCATCGATAGGTTGCGGTTGAATGCTGCCCAGTACCGCAGCGCCGCCGGCTTCGTACAGATAATTATGTGCAGTCTGCCCGACAATATACTCTTCGCCGCGTTCGCAGTGACTGAGCAGAGCGACCAGGTTGGCCTGAGTGCCGGTAGGCAGAAAAATGGCGGCTTCTTTCCCGGAAAGCTCTGCCGCATAGTCCTGCAGAGCATTAACGGTAGGGTCGTCTCCGTAAACGTCGTCCCCAACCGGGGCGGCCATCATTGCTTCGAGCATGGCGCGGCTCGGTCGGGTAACGGTATCACTGCGTAAATCAATCATGGCATGTCCTTATTTATGACAGGAAATGCCACCCTTTTTACCTTAGCCAGTTCGTTTTCGCCAGTTCGATCACTTCATCGCCGCGTCCGCTGATGATTGCGCGCAGCATATACAGGCTAAAACCTTTGGCTTGTTCGAGTTTGATCTGCGGCGGAATGGCTAATTCTTCTTTCGCAACCACCACATCCACCAGCACCGGGCCGTCGATGGAGAATGCGCGTTGCAGGGCTTCATCGACTTCAGACGCTTTTTCCACGCGAATACCCGTAATGCCGCACGCTTCAGCAATGCGGGCAAAGTTGGTGTCATGCAGTTCGGTGCCGTCAGTCAGGTAGCCACCAGCCTTCATCTCCATCGCCACAAAGCCCAGCACACTATTGTTAAAGACGATAATTTTTACCGGCAACTTCATTTGTACCACTGAGAGAAAATCGCCCATCAACATACTGAAACCGCCATCACCGCACATGGCGACCACCTGTCGTTCCGGCTCGGTTGCCTGCGCGCCCAGCGCCTGAGGCATGGCATTAGCCATCGAACCGTGGTTAAAAGAACCTAACAGGCGGCGTTTTCCGTTCATTTTCAGATAACGTGCCGCCCATACCGTAGGTGTGCCAACGTCACAGGTAAAGATGGCGTCATCGGCAGCAAAATGGCTAATTTGCTGCGCCAGGTATTGTGGGTGAATCGCTTTCTCACTCGGTTTAGCTAAATCGTCCAGCCCTTTGCGGGCATCGCGGTAATCTTCCAGCGCTTTATCCAGAAATTTGCGATCGGTTTTTTCTTCCACTAAAGGCAGCAATGCACGCAGAGTCGATTTGATATCACCGACCAGTGCCATATCCACCTTACTGTGTGCGCCGATGCTGGCTGGGTGGATATCAATCTGAATAATTTTGGCATCGGTCGGGTAGAACGCACGGTAGGGGAATTGGGTGCCGAGCAGCACTAACGTGTCGGCGTTCATCATGGTATGAAAACCTGACGAGAAGCCGATTAATCCCGTCATTCCGACATCATACGGATTATCGTATTCGACATGTTCTTTACCGCGCAGGGCATGAACAATTGGCGCTTTAATTTTTCCGGCAAACTCGACGAGCTCTTTATGCGCCCCCGCGCAGCCGCTACCGCACATCAGGGCGATATTGCTTGAGTAACGCAGCAGTTGCGCCAGTTTGCGTAACTCTTCCTCTTCTGGGGTGACGACTGGTTGTGGCGCATGATACCAGTGCGTGGTTGCCCCTTCCGGAGCCGGTTTTAACGCCACGTCGCCCGGTAACACGACAACGGAAACGCCACGGTTTAGCACCGCTTTACGCATAGCAATCGCCAGCACTTGTGGGATCTGCTCCGGGCTGGAAACCAGCTCGCAATAATGGCTACATTCGCGGAATAACTCTTGCGGGTGGGTTTCCTGGAAATAGCCGCTGCCAATTTCGCTGGAAGGGATATGAGCGGCAATTGCCAGTACCGGAACGTGATTACGGTGACAATCGAACAAACCGTTGATTAAGTGCAGGTTGCCAGGTCCGCATGATCCGGCGCAGACTGCCAGTTCTCCGCTAAGTTGGGCTTCAGCGCCAGCGGCAAAGGCCGCCACTTCTTCATGACGGGTGGGCATCCACTCGATGGTGCCCATGCGATTAAGACTGTCGCTAAGACCGTTCAGAGAGTCGCCAGTCACTCCCCAAATGCGTTTTACCCCTGCTGATTCGAGTGTTTTGGCGATATAAGCTGCAACCGTTTGTTTCATGGTTCTCCATCTCCTGAATGTGATAACGGTAACAAGTTTAGTTCATCTGACGGAGGGGGATGGGGTGGGAGAAAAATGAGGCACTAACGGTTAAACTGCCCGATGACAGGTATATCATCGGGCATAATACGATTATGCGAGAACCAAATCCCCCTGCGGATGGCAGGAGCAGGCCAGTACATAACCTTCTGCGATTTCGGCGTCGGTCAGCGTCATTGTGCTACTCACCGTATATTCACCGGAAACTACTTTCGTCTTACAGCAGCCGCAAACGCCTGCACGGCAGGCGGCGACAACCGGAACTTTGTTGCTTTCCAAAGCCTCCAGCAGTGTGGTGCCAACAGGTGCGTAAAATTCTTGCGCCGGTTGCAGTTTGGTGAATTTCAGACCGCTGGTTGCTGCTTCCGCCACTGGCGTAAAGAACTTCTCTTTAAAGAAACGCGTCACGCCGAGCGCTTTCACTTCCTGTTCTACCCAATCCATATACGGAGCCGGGCCACAGGTCATCACAGTACGAGAGGCTAAATCAGGAACGCTTGTCAGCAGTTCACGTGTCAGACGCCCGGCAACGAAACCCTCGGTAACGTTATTTTCCGCCACCAGTGACACCGGATAGTCACGCCATTCATCGGCGAAAATAACATCCTGCGGCGTACGCACGTTGTAGATCACCTGCACATCCGCCTGCGGGCGATTTTTCGCCAGCCAGCGACGCATCGACATAATCGGTGTGACGCCGCAGCCGGCTGCCAGCAACAGGAATTTATCTTCTGCTTTATCGTCGCAGGTAAATTCCCCCATCGCGTCCGAAAGCCAGAGGTAGTCACCGCGTTTTACATCGCGGGTCAGCCACTGGGAACCGACACCGTCATCAATCCGTCGCACGGTCAGAGTGATGTATTCACTCACGCCTGGCGTGGAGGAAATGGTGTAAGCACGCAGCGTTTCCGCTGAGTTACGCACGCTGACCAGCGCATATTGCCCGGCGCGATACGGGTAGTAATCGTGGCAAATCAGGGAAATCGTCCACACATCCGGCGTTTCTTGCGTAATGTGATGAACCTGCATCCGCCACGGGCATTGATTGGTTGGCATCGTCATCGACAAACTCCTTACGCGCTCAACAGTTGCTTCATGTCTTCTTCAACAGTGGTGATAGAACGCAGGCCGAATTTCTCGTTCAGTACCGCCAGCAGGTCTGGCGTCAGGAAGCCAGGTGCAGTCGGGCCGGTAACGATATTTTTCACGCCCAAAGAAAGCAGCGTCAGCAGAATAACAATCGCTTTTTGTTCGAACCAGGAGAGTACCAGCGACAACGGCAGATCGTTGACACCGCAGCCCAGTTTTTCTGCCAAAGTGACAGCCAGAATAATCGCTGAGTAAGCATCGTTACATTGACCAGCATCTACCAGACGCGGCAGACCTTCGATATCGCCAAACTCAAGTTTGTTAAAGCGATATTTACCGCAGGCGAGGGTCAGGATCAGGCAGTCATCTGGCACGCTGGTGGCGAAATCGGTGAAGTAGTGGCGCTCGCCGCGTGCGCCGTCACAGCCACCGAGCAGGAAGATATGACGCAGTTTTTCACGGCTCACCAGATCAATCAGCGTATCCGCCGCGCCAAGCAGCGTCTGACGACCAAAGCCCACGGTGATCAGGTGCGGAATTTCGCTGTACGGGAAGCCCGCCATTTGTTGTGCCTGGGCAATAACTGCTGAGAAATCATCACCATCCAGATGACGCACACCCGGCCAGCCAACGATGCTGCGGGTCCAGATACGATCGTCATAAGCCCCTACGGTTGGGTCGATGATGCAGTTCGAGGTCATCACGATAGGTCCAGGGAAGCGAGCGAACTCTACTTGCTGATTCTGCCAGCCGCTGCCGTAGTTACCGACCAGATGCTTGAATTTACGCAGCTCCGGGTAGCCGTGGGCAGGCAGCATTTCGCCGTGAGTGTAGACATTAACGCCCGTGCCTTCGGTCTGTTCCAGCAAGTTGTAGAGATCTTTGAGATCGTGACCGGAAATCAGAATGCATTTACCCGCCGTCGCTTTGACGTTGACCTGAGTTGGCGTCGGGTGACCGTATTTACCGGTTTCGCCTGCGTCCAGAATGCTCATCACTTTGAAGTTCATCTGGCCGATTTCCATGGAGCACTCGAGAAGTGCGTTCATATCGGCAGGCCAGGTACCCAGCCATGCCATGATTTTATGGTACTGGGCGTAAATATCGTTGTCATATTGACCGAGAACGTGCGCGTGTTCCATATAGGCGGCAGCACCTTTCAGGCCATACAGGCAGAGCAGACGCAGGCCGAGAATGTTTTCGCCAATCGCCGCTTTATCTTTATTGGGAGTAAATTCCGCCGCCTGACGTTGCAGCTCGCCGAGATCGTCACTCACCAGTTGCAGGTCAGCCATCGGGTTATCGACGTGGGCGTTGGCATCTACAGCCAGGCACTGTGCTTTCAGCGCCTCGCGCAGGGCAATTGCTTCACGAGCGTAGCCGACAATACGCGGAGAATCGAAGTTAACGTTAGTCAGGGTTGAGAAAAATGCGCGCGGCGCGAAGCTGTCTACATCGTGGTTGATGATGCCGTATTCACGTGCTTTTACCGCCCAGGCCGAAAGCCCTTGCAGCGCCGCAATGAGTAAATCCTGAAGGTCAGAGGTTTCCGCCGTTTTACCACACATCCCCTGCGCGTATGAGCAGCCGTTTCCTGCCGGAGTACGGATAGTTTGTTCACATTGCACACAAAACATGATCACACCTTTTAAAGTTATATTTAATATACATGTTTAAGGTTAAGACGCTTAACGCGGGGATAAAAGGGATTTTTCATGCAACTTTAAGGGAGATTGATTTAGCGCAATTTTGGCGGCAGGGATCTACCGCCAGAGAGGTATTACGCAGAGAAAAAGGCGATGAGGATCGGCACTAACAGGCTAAGAATAAAACCGTGAACAATCGCCGCCGGGACCATATCCAGTCCGCCAGTACGTTGAAGAACGGGCAGTGTGAAATCCATCGACGTCGCACCGCATAAGCCCAGTGCAGTAGAGCGGCTACGGCGAATCAGCCCAGGGATCAACATAATAGCAATCAGCTCACGGGCCAAATCATTAAAAAACGCCGCGCTCCCGATTACCGGACCAAAAGATTCGGTCAATAAAATACCGGAAAGAGAATACCAGCCGAAACCGGAAGCCATTGCCAGCGCGGTATTGATGGGAAGATCAAGAATAAAGGCGTTAATTAAACCACCAATTAAAGAACTGGCCACCACCACCACAGCGACAATCATTCCCCGGCGATTAAGGACAATCTGCTTTAAGGTCATGCCATTATTACGCAACTGAATACCGACGAGGAAAAGTAGCAGAATTAACGTGTATTCGCTGGCTTCCGTAGCGTGTTGTAAGAAACCTAATCCGCTAAGGCCAATAGCAAAGCCAATCACCACCACACCGCAGAGCTTGAGGGACTCCAGCGCCATCGCAATACGTGACGGGAGTTTTTCTTGCTGATGGTGGTTGCGCCACGGTAGGCCTCGCTCCAGCCACATCAGGGCGGCAATATTACACAGTAAAATAACGGTAATACTGACGGCGGAATAATGCAGAATCGCCAACAGGTTACTGGCGAGGTTATCGAGAAACGCCAGACTGATACCCATAAAAAAGAGAATAAGGTAAACCATCCAGCTTAATAGCTGATTAATAACCTTTAATGCAGCTTTTTGGCGAAGCGGAATGAGGTAACCCACAATCAGGGGAACCAGAATGATTAACAGCCCAGAAAACATGAAAAACCAGTCCTTGCAAAGAAATAAGTCGAAATGCGCGATGACACACTACTGAAAGCGGAAGGACGAGTAAAGTTGCAATTAAAAGGAAATGTTATGCATAAGGATCGGTAGGGTATTCATTTTCATTTAAAGATGTTCTTGCGCTTTAATTACAAACCGCACCGGTGTTGGTGGCGTCAAAATCGCCGAGGCGTTCCCTGAAGGCCGGGGCAGCCCACATGGATGTGGGCTGAGGGCGCGTTTTACCGGGATGTTACCTCGCGCCCGACCCGGTAGCCGCAAGGGATAAGTCGAGGGCACCGCGCAGCGGCGATTTTGTTCGCCAGAGCCCGGGGGTGCAGGGGGCGGCGGCGATTGGCCGCCCCCTGCGCGCTCCCTGCGCCAGTGACTATATGTGGCTTAACACATCAAGGAGCGCAACAGGAAGATGAATCTATATATTTAAAAAAGGCCTGACATTGCGCCAGGCCTTCTGCGTTAATTAATTACGCTTTTCCAGCAGAGTCCGGTAAATCAGACCACCGATAATACCGCCGATAATTGGCACTACCCAGAAGAACCACAGTTGTTCTAACGCCCAGCCGCCCTGGAAGATGGCAACCGCAGTACTGCGCGCCGGGTTAACGGAAGTGTTAGTCACCGGAATACTGATTAAGTGAATCAGCGTTAATGCCAGACCAATGGCAATTGGTGCAAAACCCGCCGGAGCGAATTTGTCGGTTGCGCCGTGGATCACCAGCAAGAAACCTGCACTCAATACCAGTTCAACCACCAGCGCGGAAAGCATGGAATAACCGCCTGGTGAATGCTCGCCATAACCGTTAGAAGCAAAACCGCTGGCTGCCGCGTCAAATCCCGTTTTACCACTGGCAATTAAATACAGCAGCGCCGCTGCAACAATACCGCCGACAACCTGGGCAATTACGTAGCCAACGACTTCTTTTGCCGGAAAACGTCCGCCAGCCCATAAGCCAATAGTGACCGCCGGGTTAAAATGACCACCAGAAATATGACCAACAGCGAAGGCCATCGTCAGAACGGTTAAACCGAATGCCAGCGCTACGCCGGTAAAACCAATGCCTAATTCCGGGAAGCCTGCGGCCAGTACGGCACTACCACAGCCACCAAAAACAAGCCAGAAAGTACCAAAACATTCAGCTGCTAATTTTCTGAACATATCCACCTCAATTAAAAATTGACCCTGTGAAAAATATGGTCGTTTTATAGGGTCGTCGTAAAAAAGTGACGACGGAAATAATGCGCGGCTATTTTAAAAACGAAGGCGAGTCATTCACCAGATAAATAAATCCAGTAAATTTGATTTAGGGCAACAGCGGGTTGCCCCATATAGTCATTTGTCTGATTGACAGTGTAGTGCAAGCAAAAGATTTAATCCTTTAGGCGTAATAAAAAATAATTTATCATGCTAATTATTTGATTTTGTTGTTTTTGCAGACTTATCAGCAAGAGGGAGTATAACGCGATTATTCGCTCATTTTTCAGACATTTGCCATGCTTAAATGTGATGTCATCACGTATTAGCAAGGCCTTTCCCGTTATACTGCCAGCGTAAAGGATAAGTCACATATTTCTGGAGGGGATATGATTCTTGAGCGCGTTGAAATTGTGGGTTTTCGCGGTATCAACCGTTTGTCGTTGATGCTGGAACAAAACAACGTCCTGATTGGGGAGAACGCGTGGGGTAAATCCAGCTTGCTGGACGCCTTAACTCTGCTGCTATCGCCAGAATCAGATCTCTACCATTTTGAGCGCGACGATTTCTGGTTCCCGCCGGGAGATATCAACGGGCGAGAACATCATCTGCATATTATTTTGACCTTCCGCGAATCTCTGCCAGGCCGACATCGGGTTCGCCGCTATCGGCCGCTGGAAGCGTGCTGGACGCCATGCACCGATGGCTATCACCGTATTTTTTATCGTCTGGAAGGGGAGAGTGCGGAAGACGGCAGCGTGATGACACTCCGCAGTTTTCTCGATAAAGACGGACATCCGATTGATGTCGAGGATATTAACGATCAGGCACGCCATCTGGTGCGTTTAATGCCGGTGCTGCGCTTGCGTGATGCCCGCTTTATGCGCCGTATTCGTAACGGCACGGTGCCAAATGTCCCTAATGTGGAAGTCACCGCGCGCCAGCTCGATTTCCTCGCCCGTGAGTTATCCTCACATCCGCAAAATCTCTCTGATGGGCAGATTCGTCAGGGACTTTCCGCAATGGTGCAACTGCTTGAGCATTATTTCTCTGAGCAGGGGGCCGGACAGGCGCGATATCGTTTAATGCGGCGGCGAGCCAGCAATGAGCAACGAAGCTGGCGCTATCTGGATATCATCAACCGGATGATTGACCGGCCTGGAGGGCGCTCGTATCGGGTTATTTTGCTCGGCCTGTTTGCTACTTTATTGCAGGCAAAAGGCACATTGCGGCTCGATAAAGACGCACGTCCATTATTGCTGATTGAAGATCCAGAAACGCGTTTACACCCTATTATGCTTTCAGTTGCCTGGCATCTGTTGAATCTTCTGCCATTGCAGCGCATTGCCACCACCAACTCGGGTGAGTTGCTTTCGTTAACGCCGGTAGAGCATGTTTGCCGACTGGTACGTGAGTCCTCTCGCGTTGCCGCCTGGCGTCTGGGGCCGAGTGGCTTGAGTACCGAAGATAGCCGACGCATCTCTTTCCACATTCGTTTTAATCGTCCGTCATCGCTGTTTGCTCGCTGCTGGCTGCTGGTGGAAGGCGAAACGGAAACCTGGGTTATCAATGAACTGGCGCGTCAGTGTGGACATCATTTTGATGCCGAAGGGATCAAGGTCATTGAGTTTGCCCAGTCCGGGCTAAAGCCACTGGTTAAATTCGCCCGTCGAATGGGGATTGAATGGCATGTGCTGGTCGATGGCGATGAAGCCGGGAAGAAGTATGCCGCTACGGTACGCAGCCTGTTGAATAACGATCGGGAAGCCGAACGAGAACATTTAACGGCGTTACCGGCGCTGGATATGGAACATTTTATGTATCGCCAGGGATTTTCCGATGTGTTCCACCGCGTGGCGCAGATCCCGGAAAATGTGCCGATGAATCTGCGTAAAATTATCTCGAAAGCGATCCATCGCTCTTCCAAACCCGATCTTGCCATTGAAGTGGCAATGGAGGCCGGCCGTCGTGGTGTGGACTCCGTACCGACGCTGCTGAAAAAAATGTTCTCACGCGTGCTGTGGCTGGCGCGCGGTCGCGCGGATTAACCGCGAAACATCGTGGCCATTTGTGGCTGAATAGCGTCGAGCATCTCATAGCGCCGACGGTATTCAGCCCGTTTTTTACTGGCGATTTCGGCAATCTCTTTTCGTGCTATCTGTGCCGGAAGGCGGTAATGGCGTTCAGCATCACATACGCCGCCAACCGACTCCCAGAAAGCGTTGTAATCTGCATGGATCTTGCCTTCTTTATCGCGATAACGCAGGCTGCGGTAAATATGCGTTTCATTGCTGACGGCAATGATCTGCTCTACCTGCAAACGTTGGGCAAACAGACAGGCCGCTTCCATCACGAGACGTTTGGGAAATAGCCCGTGGCAGGCTTTCGTCGCATTCTGGATTTCCTGATGTGGAATTTCCCATTTCGCACCTTGCAGCCCGCCAATAAACATTGTTCTTTTCCCCTGGTATTCACACAGAGTAAAGGTGATCTCTGCCAGAGGAATACCTTCGCAGTTGCGGAACAGGATTGTGCTGTCACCTTCTTTATCCATTGAGATCATCATGGTCAGCTCAAGCGTGAACTGCTCGCCGTTTTTGCCTTCCAGCTTCGCCAGTTGCAGCCCGGGAGTATTCAAATATAAGCTGAATTCTTCTGCCGACATGCAGGCACGGAGCAATGCATAATGGTAACGTAACGCCTCCAGCAATTGCTTGCGGCTAAGATTCGCCGCAAGGTAAGGGCGATGCAGACGCACAGGCAGTCGCGGCTGGCGCGTTAACAACACATGGAGATTAGGCCAGTGGGAAAGTTCGTTCATCCACTCAACGCTTAAACGCGGCATAATCAACGAGCGCAGCAAAAATTTCTGGCGAAAACTACGGCGATGCCAAAATTTACCCGGCCGACACTGTCCACGTGCCAGACTAAGAAAAAGTGACAGGCTGCTGAGAGAGTCAGATGGCGTAAAGGTCCGTTCAGTTAGCTGCGACATATTCATGAAATCAATGGTTATACATAACGTCGATTTCACCATGGCGTATCTTAACCAAACATCAATAGTGTGATTACTAACGTAAATTTTAGGGTTTTGTTGATATTTCGTTGAAGTTAATGACCCGGATTGGCATATGGAGTATTCAGAATATTTATGAAAAAGCGGAAAACCGTGAAGAAGCGTTACGTTATTGCGCTGGTGATAGTCATTGCCGGGCTGATTACGTTATGGAGAATTCTTAACGCACCCGTGCCGACTTATCAGACGCTGATTGTGCGTCCAGGCGATTTACAGCAAAGCGTGCTGGCGACCGGAAAGCTGGACGCGCTGCGTAAGGTTGACGTGGGTGCACAGGTCAGCGGTCAGTTGAAAACGCTGTCGGTGGCGATTGGCGATAAAGTAAAAAAAGACCAACTTTTAGGTGTTATTGATCCTGAACAGGCTGAAAACCAGATCAAGGAGGTGGAAGCAACGTTGATGGAGTTGCGCGCGCAGCGTCAGCAGGCGGAAGCGGAACTGAAACTGGCACGGGTGACGTATTCACGTCAGCAACGTCTGGCCCAAACGCAGGCTGTTTCACAACAGGATCTCGACACCGCCGCGACGGAGATGGCTGTGAAACAGGCACAAATTGGCACCATTGACGCGCAAATAAAGCGCAATCAGGCCTCTCTCGATACGGCTAAAACCAATCTCGATTACACCCGCATCGTTGCCCCGATGGCTGGGGAAGTCACGCAAATCACCACTCTGCAAGGTCAGACGGTGATTGCCGCACAACAAGCACCGAACATTTTGACGCTGGCAGATATGAGTACCATGCTGGTAAAAGCGCAGGTTTCTGAAGCGGATGTAATTCACCTGAAGCCGGGGCAAAAAACCTGGTTTACAGTGCTTGGCGATCCGCTGACGCGCTACGAGGGGCAAATCAAGGATGTGCTACCGACGCCGGAAAAGGTTAATGACGCTATTTTCTATTACGCCCGTTTTGAAGTTCCAAACCCCAATGGTTTGCTGCGGCTGGATATGACCGCGCAAGTGCATATTCAGCTCACCGATGTGAAAAATGTGCTGACGATCCCTCTGTCGGCGTTAGGCGATCCGGTTGGCGATAATCGTTATAAAGTCAAATTGTTGCGTAATGGTGAAACACGCGAGCGTGAAGTGACGATTGGCGCACGCAACGATACCGATGTTGAGATTGTCAAAGGGCTGGAAGCGGGCGATGAAGTGGTGATTGGTGAGGCCAAACCAGGAGCTGCACAATGACGCCCTTGCTCGAATTAAAGGATATTCGTCGCAGCTATCCTGCCGGTGATGAGCAAGTTGAGGTGCTGAAGGGCATCACCCTCGATATTTATGCTGGTGAGATGGTGGCGATTGTCGGCGCTTCGGGTTCCGGTAAATCGACCCTGATGAATATTCTCGGCTGCCTGGATAAGGCCACCAGCGGCACCTATCGCGTCGCCGGTCAGGATGTTGCCATGCTGGACGCCGATGCGCTGGCGCAACTGCGTCGCGAACACTTCGGCTTTATTTTCCAGCGTTACCATTTGCTTTCACATTTAACCGCCGAGCAGAACGTTGAAGTACCCGCCGTCTATGCCGGTCTTGAGCGGAAACAGCGGTTGCTTCGCGCCCAGGAGTTACTGCAACGACTGGGACTGGAAGACCGTACAGAGTATTACCCGGCACAGCTTTCGGGTGGTCAGCAACAGCGCGTCAGCATCGCGCGGGCATTGATGAACGGCGGTCAGGTAATTCTTGCCGATGAACCAACCGGCGCACTGGACAGTCATTCTGGCGAAGAGGTGATGGCGATCCTGCATCAGCTGCGCGATCGCGGGCATACGGTGATTATCGTTACCCACGATCCGCAGGTCGCTGCTCAGGCCGAGCGGGTGATCGAAATTCGCGACGGCGAAATTGTGCGCAATCCTCCCGCCATTGAAAAAGTGAATGTTGCTGGCGGGACGGAGCCTGTTATCAACACGGCGTCTGGCTGGCGGCAGTTTGTCAGCGGTTTTAACGAGGCGCTGACGATGGCGTGGCGGGCGCTGGCAGCGAATAAAATGCGTACTTTACTGACCATGCTGGGGATTATTATCGGTATTGCGTCGGTGGTTTCCATTGTCGTGGTCGGCGACGCCGCCAAACAAATGGTGCTGGCGGATATTCGTTCTATTGGTACGAATACTATTGATGTCTATCCCGGGAAAGATTTTGGCGATGACGATCCGCAATATCAGCAGGCGCTGAAGTACGACGACTTAATCGCCATCCAAAAACAACCGTGGGTCGCCTCAGCCACACCTGCCGTCTCGCAAAACCTGCGCCTGCGTTATAACAATGTCGATGTGGCTGCCAGTGCCAATGGCGTGAGCGGCGATTATTTTAATGTCTATGGCATGACCTTCAGTGAAGGGAACACCTTTAATCAGGAACAGCTGAATGGCCGTGCGCAAGTCGTGGTTCTCGACAGTAATACTCGCCGTCAGCTTTTCCCCCATAAAGCAAATGTGGTTGGCGAGGTTATCTTGGTTGGTAATATGCCAGCGAGAGTCATCGGCGTGGCAGAGGAAAAACAGTCGATGTTTGGCAGTAGTAAAGTGCTGCGCGTGTGGTTACCTTACAGCACGATGTCCGGGAGAGTTATGGGCCAGTCGTGGCTGAACTCTATTACTGTCAGGGTGAAAGAGGGCTTTGACAGCGCCGAGGCGGAACAGCAACTCACGCGTTTACTTTCACTGCGCCACGGTAAGAAGGATTTCTTTACCTGGAACATGGACGGCGTCTTGAAAACCGTTGAAAAGACCACACGTACTTTACAACTGTTTCTGACGCTGGTGGCGGTGATTTCGCTGGTGGTGGGCGGTATTGGTGTAATGAATATTATGCTGGTATCAGTGACCGAGCGGACGCGGGAAATTGGCATTCGCATGGCTGTAGGTGCGCGAGCAAGCGATGTTTTGCAACAGTTTCTGATCGAAGCCGTACTGGTTTGCCTGGTCGGTGGCGCGTTGGGAATAACACTGTCACTGTTAATTGCTTTCACCTTGCAGCTTTTCTTACCCGGCTGGGAGATTGGTTTTTCACCGTTGGCGCTGCTGCTGGCGTTTCTCTGCTCGACGGTCACCGGGATTTTATTTGGCTGGTTACCCGCACGAAATGCGGCACGACTGGATCCAGTAGATGCTCTGGCACGAGAGTAATTTTTGAGATAAAAATGCCAGCCGATCGGGCTGGCATTTTGCCTGTAGGATGTACACAATGAGACAGAAGAGCTATGCGACTGCCGCTTCTACTTCGACGGGCACAATAACACTGGCGTGATTGCCTTTTGGCCCCTGGTGGACATCAAACTGAACGGATTGTCCAGCTTTTAGCGTTCTGTAACCATCCATCTGAATGGTGGAATAATGAGCGAAAATATCTTCGCCGCCGCCTTCAGGGCAGATGAAACCAAACCCTTTGGCATTGTTGAACCACTTAACAGTACCCTTTTCCATGCTTCGACATCCTTCGCAAATCTTATACAAGTAAGATGGAATAAACCGGGGTCAGAGAGGGGGCTGTTCAAAACCTCGCCAACTCTAGAAATACAATTTAGAGAATTAGGGCGAGCCGTCAAGCATTTGACAGGGGCCAGGGGGCAGGTATGAATCAAAAATTTGAAGCAGTTAACGCTATTGACAGGAATGTGACAGATGTCGCTGATGCCAACGATAGATGATAGTTATCTATCATGTGGAGTAGATTGGTCAGGCAAATAAGCTCTTGTCAGCGGCAGGGCGTTCTGCCGATAACCGTAACCGAAGATGATAACTGACAATGGGTAAAACGAACGACTGGCTGGACTTTGATCAACTGGCGGAAGAAAAAGTTCGCGACGCGCTAAAACCGCCATCTATGTATAAAGTGATATTAGTCAATGATGATTACACTCCGATGGAGTTTGTTATTGACGTGTTACAAAAATTCTTTTCTTATGATGTAGAACGTGCAACGCAATTGATGCTCGCTGTTCACTACCAGGGGAAGGCCATTTGCGGAGTCTTTACCGCCGAGGTTGCAGAAACCAAAGTGGCGATGGTGAACAAGTACGCGAGGGAGAATGAGCATCCATTGCTGTGTACGCTAGAAAAAGCCTGAATGCAGGCATAAAAATTGGGGGAGGTGCCTATGCTCAATCAAGAACTGGAACTCAGTTTAAATATGGCTTTCGCCAGAGCGCGCGAGCACCGTCATGAGTTTATGACCGTCGAGCACTTGTTACTGGCGCTGCTCAGTAACCCATCTGCCCGGGAGGCGCTGGAAGCGTGTTCTGTGGATTTGGTTGCGCTCCGTCAGGAACTGGAAGCCTTTATTGAACAAACCACACCCGTTCTGCCTGCCAGTGAAGAGGAGCGCGACACACAGCCAACGCTGAGTTTTCAGCGTGTACTGCAACGTGCGGTCTTCCATGTCCAGTCCTCCGGTCGCAATGAGGTTACCGGTGCAAACGTTCTGGTCGCTATCTTTAGCGAACAGGAGTCGCAGGCGGCATATCTGTTGCGCAAACATGAAGTCAGCCGTCTCGATGTGGTGAACTTTATCTCTCATGGCACGCGTAAAGACGAGCCGACACAGTCTTCTGATCCTGGCAGCCAGCCAAACAGCGAAGAACAAGCTGGTGGGGAGGAACGTATGGAGAATTTCACGACGAACCTGAATCAGCTTGCGCGTGTGGGCGGAATCGACCCACTGATTGGTCGTGAGAAGGAGCTGGAGCGTGCTATTCAGGTTCTCTGCCGTCGCCGTAAAAACAACCCGCTGCTGGTGGGGGAATCCGGTGTCGGCAAAACCGCGATTGCGGAAGGTCTTGCCTGGCGAATTGTTCAGGGCGATGTGCCGGAAGTGATGGCTGACTGTACGATTTACTCTCTCGATATCGGTTCTCTGTTAGCGGGCACAAAATATCGCGGCGACTTTGAAAAACGTTTTAAAGCGTTGCTCAAGCAGCTGGAGCAGGACACTAACAGCATCCTGTTTATTGATGAGATCCACACCATTATCGGTGCGGGTGCAGCCTCTGGTGGTCAGGTTGATGCGGCTAACCTGATCAAACCGTTGCTCTCCAGCGGTAAAATTCGCGTAATTGGTTCGACAACCTATCAGGAGTTCAGCAACATTTTCGAGAAAGACCGTGCTCTGGCGCGTCGCTTCCAGAAAATTGATATTACTGAACCGTCGATCGAAGAAACTGTTCAAATCATCAATGGCCTGAAACCGAAGTATGAAGCGCACCACGACGTGCGTTATACCGCGAAAGCGGTGCGTGCTGCGGTGGAGCTGGCGGTGAAATACATTAACGATCGTCATCTGCCGGATAAAGCTATTGACGTTATCGACGAAGCGGGCGCTCGCGCACGCCTGATGCCGGTAAGCAAACGCAAGAAAACCGTTAATGTGGCGGATATTGAGTCCGTGGTGGCCCGTATTGCGCGCATTCCAGAGAAGAGTGTTTCTCAGAGTGACCGCGATACCCTGAAAAACCTCAGCGATCGCCTGAAAATGCTGGTCTTCGGTCAGGATAAAGCCATTGAGGCGCTGACTGAAGCCATTAAGATGGCGCGTGCAGGTTTAGGTCACGAACATAAACCAGTCGGTTCGTTCCTGTTTGCTGGTCCTACCGGGGTCGGGAAAACCGAGGTGACGGTGCAGCTTTCCAAAGCTCTGGGCATTGAACTGTTACGCTTTGATATGTCCGAGTATATGGAACGCCATACCGTCAGCCGTCTGATTGGTGCGCCTCCGGGATACGTTGGTTTTGATCAGGGCGGTTTGCTGACTGATGCGGTCATCAAGCATCCTCATGCGGTGCTGCTGCTGGACGAAATCGAGAAAGCGCACCCGGACGTGTTCAATATTCTGTTGCAGGTGATGGACAACGGTACGCTGACCGATAACAACGGACGCAAAGCGGACTTCCGTAACGTGGTGCTGGTGATGACCACTAATGCCGGGGTACGGGAAACTGAGCGTAAATCGATTGGTCTTATCCATCAGGATAACAGCACCGATGCGATGGAAGAGATCAAGAAGATCTTTACACCGGAATTCCGTAACCGTCTCGACAACATTATCTGGTTCGATCATCTCTCCACCGACGTGATCCATCAGGTGGTGGATAAGTTCATCGTCGAGTTGCAGGTTCAGTTGGATCAGAAAGGTGTTTCTCTGGAAGTGAGCCAGGAAGCGCGTAACTGGCTGGCCGAGAAAGGTTACGACCGGGCGATGGGCGCACGTCCGATGGCGCGTGTCATCCAGGACAACCTGAAAAAACCGCTCGCCAACGAACTGTTGTTTGGTTCGCTGGTGGACGGCGGTCAGGTGACGGTTGCGCTGGATAAAGAGAAAAATGAGCTGACTTACGGATTCCAGAGTGCACAAAAGCACAAGGCGGAAGCAGCGCATTAATCTAATTGTTAGGTAGGTTGGTGAAGTCCGTAATCTCGAAAGAGGTTACGGACTTTTTATTTATGGGGTGGAGGAGGTTCAGACCCTTTTTTTGATGATGATGGTAAGTTGTTGATAAGTAGTGCAGCTGAAAGGTAAGGATAAAAAAGGGGGGGGGGGGGCAGCAGGAAAATGAGATGGTTTTGCTTTATTAACAACGGGCTAGACGTGTAGTATTTGAGTTCACTGCCGTACAGGCAGCTTAGAAAACTATTCCCTGGTTTTGATGCTTTGTAATTTTGTTCACTGCCGTACAGGCAGATAAAATGCGAAAAAAAGCCCGTACTTTCGTACGAGCTCTTCTTCAAATATGGCGGTGAGGGGGGGATTCGAACCCCCGATACGTTGCCGTATACACACTTTCCAGGCGTGCTCCTTCAGCCACTCGGACACCTCACCAAATTGTTTTGCTGCCTGACCTCATGGGGGGCAACGGGGCGCTACTATAGGGAGTTGGAGTAAAACGGTCAAGAAGAATTTTACTGACAATTCTCGTTTGCTCATACTGTAAACAAGTTGTGCAGTATATCTACATCGAGACAAGTTATGTACTTATACTTCCAACGTTCTTCGTACAAAATAAAAAGGCCGGTTAAACCGACCTTTTACGCGTTCTTTCTCTTCGCCCATCAGGCGGTAAAACAATCAGCGACTACGGAAGACAATGCGGCCTTTGCTCAGGTCGTACGGGGTCAGCTCAACAGTCACTTTGTCGCCCGTCAGGATGCGGATGTAGTTTTTACGCATTTTACCGGAGATGTGTGCAGTAACCACGTGACCGTTTTCTAACTCTACGCGGAACATGGTGTTAGGCAACGTTTCAAGAACGGTACCTTGCATTTCAATATTGTCTTCTTTGGCCATCTAATCCTCTGGGGTATCACTACCGTAATTTGAACCGGCAAGATAATGCCGAAGTTCTGTAAATAAGTAAAGATTTGCGCGCTAAATCGCAACAAACAGGTTCGGCACATTACTCCGAAAACACACGGCTAAGCCGCACCAAAAGCGCAACGTATAAGGGAGCGGTGAGATAAACGATGGGCGTTACCTGACGCGAAAAATTCCTTATCGGCAGCGGGGTAATGAGCGTAACCAACTCTGCGACCGCAATTATAACACTCTGGGGAGAAATGTGCCGAAAACATTCATTCTTGTGGTGAAAACAAGCACCGTGGTACCCAGAAATTATTCGGCAATCGTCCGAGGCGCATTTGATTGAGATAATTTAGATAATCCCGGCGGGGAATTTCGCAGGCACCAAGCGAAGCTGTGTGATCGTTAAGGACCTGGCAGTCGATAAGTTTGCCACCGTGACGGATAAATTCCTCACAGAAGACCAGTAGCGCCGTTTTGGACGCGTTTTCCATCCGGCTGAACATGGACTCGCCACAAAATAGCGTTCCCTGGGCCACGCCGTACATACCGCCAACAAGCTCATCTTCACACCAGACTTCGATGGAGTGGGCATGACCGAGTTCGTGAAGGCGATGGTAGGCTTCGACCACGCCACGCGTGATCCAGGTTCCTTCTTCGCGATCGCTGGCACAGCCTTCAATGACCTGACCAAAGGCGTAATTCATCGTGACACGATAGGGCGAGTGTTTATGAAATCGTTTCATACTACGGCTGATATGCAATGATTCAGGCCATAGTACCGCGCGAGGATCGGGCGACCACCAGAGGATGGGGTCGCCTGGAGAAAACCACGGAAAAATACCACGCTGATAAGCCATTAACAGGCGCGCAGGGCTAAGATCGCCCCCCAGTGCCAGCAGGCCGTTAGGCTCACGTAATGCGCCTTCCGGGGAAGGGAAGGCTATTGAATGGCGAGAAAGCTGAACCAGGCGCATGACCGCAAAACTCCACGCAAGTCGGATCGTTCAATAATAGCTTACAAACCCTGCTTAAACTGGTAATAACGCCCCTGTCGGGCAAGCAGTTCTGCGTGAGTACCTTGCTCAATAATTTGCCCGTTGTCCATCACTATTATTTGCTGGAAACGAGAGAGCCCGCGAAGTCGATGGGTGACCATTAACACCGTTTTCTCACGCATCATTTCTGCAAGTAATTCAAGGATCTGACTTTCAGTTGTGGCATCTAAGCCTTCGGTAGGTTCATCCAGCAATACCAGTGGCGCATCATGTAACAGCGCACGGGCGATAGCCAGACGGCGCAGTTCACCACCGGAGAGCTGGCGTCCGCCTTCACCTAACCAACTGTTGAGACCTGCATCCTCGAGCAGCTTCTCCAGACCAACTCGACGCAAGATCTCCGCCAAAACTTCATCACTACTGCCAGGCGAGGCGAGTAACAGATTATCACGCAGTGTGGCGCTAAACAGATGCACTCGCTGTGGCACAACGCTGATGGTCTGTCGTAGAGTTGCTTCGTTCAGGCTGGCTATGGGGCTATCGTTAATTAAAATCTCGCCCTGTTGCGGGTCCCATGCGCGGGTCAGCAGTTGTAACAATGTTGATTTACCGCATCCGGTTCGCCCGAGAATCGCCATATGTTCTCCGGCGTTTACCTGAAGAGAAATCCCTTTAAGTGCCTGTTGGGACTGCTCCGGATAAGTGAACTGAACATCCCGTAACGTCAGCGAAACGCAATCGGCAACACGGGTTTGGGTATCAGGGAAGGTGACTTCAGGTTTTTGATCCGTTAAATCGGTGATCCGTACGGCAGAGGCAATGACTTGCCCCAGATGCTGAAATGCACCCGTTACTGGTGCCAGTGCTTCAAACGCGGCTAACGCACAGAAGACAAACAGGGCAATTAACGCGCCTGGTTGAGTATTGCCACCAACGCCGCCAGACGCCATCCACAGCATCAGGATCACCGCTAACGCGCCAATTAACAGCATTATTGCTTGCGACAAAGCTGTCAGTTCAGATTGACGGCGTTGCGCTTCCAGCCACTGAATTTCAGTATTCTCTAATTGCGTGCGATAACGATCGCTGGCACCAAAAATGGTCAGCTCAGCTTGCCCTTGCAGCCAGGCTGTCAGTTGTTGGCGATACTGCCCGCGAAGATGAGTCAGATTTTGCCCGGTGCTTTTTCCCGCACGATAAAACAGCGGTGGCATCAGGAAAAGCGTCAGTAACATAATGCCACCCAGCGTAAAGGCGAGGGTGAAATCAAGAAAACTTAACCCGATAGTCACCACCATAATCACTACAAAAGCGCCTACCAGCGGCGAGATAACGCGCAGGTAAAGATGATCGAGCGTATCAACATCCGCCACGACGCGGTTGAGCAATTCGCCCTGACGATAGCGCGCCAGTCCGGCAGGGGAGAGGGGTAGCAATTTGCTGAAGGTGTAAATGCGCAGATGCTGCAACACGCGGAAAGTCGCGTCGTGACTTACCAGACGTTCAAAATAGCGCCCGGCAGTACGGGTGATTGCTGCACCACGCACGCCCGCAGCGGGTAGCATATAGTTGAAGCTGTACAGTCCGGCAACCCCCGCTACCGCTGAGGCCGAGAGGAACCAGCCGGAAAGTGTCAACAGACCGATACTGGCGAGCAGCGTGACAATTGCCAGCACAATACCAAGACTTAACATCCATTTATGACGTTTATACAGTGCCAGATAGGGTAGCAAAGCGCGCATTTAAATCTCCTCCTGACGATGGGCCAGCAATGTGGCGAAAGGACCACCAGCCACGCTTAATTCCGCGTAACGTCCTTGCTCGATAATCTGACCATCCTGCATTACCCAAATGACATCCCAGTCAGCAAGATCTTCTAACTGGTGGGTGACCATTAACGTTGTCTGGCGCAGAGAGGCGGCATTCAGCGCCTCCATTACGCGCTGTTCACTGTGAGCATCAAGGCTTGCTGCGGGTTCATCCAACAGTAATAGCGAACAGGGATTCAGTAATGCACGCGCCACCGCCACACGTTGTGCCTGGCCTACGGAAAGGCGGGCAGCCTGGTCGCCAACAGGCGTATCAACGCCTTGTGGCAGGAGCGGTAGAAACTCACTGACCCACGCGTTATCCAGTGCTGTTTGTAACTCTTGTTCGCTGGCATCAGGTCGTGCCAGCAGTACGTTATCTCGTAGTGTTGCTGCTGGTAATTGTGGATTTTGACCAACCCAGGAGAGATGCTTACGCCATGATTCCGGTGATAAATCACGTAATTCTATTCCGTTGATTCGTAGCGATCCCTGATATGAAAGAAAACCGGAAAGCGCATTCAGTAGTGAGCTTTTACCTGAACCGCTACGACCAACCAACACCGCTCGTTGGCCTGCTGGCAAAGTAAAGTTCAACGGTCCGGCCAGCGTTTTACCTTCCGGCGACGTGATAAACAGATCCTCGGCCTCAATGGTCACCGGATCGGCCGACGTTAATTCAGCCTCACCGCGCTGCGGATGGGCGAGCGGGGTTTCCATAAACGTTTTCAGACTGTCTGCCGCGCCAACAGCCTGGGCTTTAGCATGATAAAACGTACCCAGATCGCGCAATGGCTGGAAAAACTCCGGCGCAAGGATCAGGGCCAGAAACCCCGCAGCCAGCGTCACGCCAGTATCGTAGTGCCCAAAATCCAGCTCACCGAGATAGGAAAAACCAAAGTAGACCGCGACCAGAGCAATTGACAGCGAGGTAAAAAATTCGAGAATGCCGGAGGATAAAAACGCCAGCCGTAGCACTTCCATTGTCCGTTGGCGGAAATCTTCCGAAGCAGAACGAATACTTTCAATTTCAGCTTCACCACGACCAAAAATACGCAATGTTTCCATGCCGCGCAGGCGATCGAGAAAATGCCCACTTAAGCGAGCAAGAGCGAGAAAGTTGCGTCGGTTAGCATCGGCAGCCCCCATTCCAACCAGCGCCATAAATAACGGAATTAACGGAGCAGTGCCCAGCAGAATGAGCGCCGCAGCCCAGTTAGAGGGGAAGATAGCCACCACAATCAGCAACGGCACCGACACTGCCAGCGCCATTTGCGGCAGGTAGCGTGCATAGTAATCATGCATATCGTCAATTTGCTCGAGTACCAGCGTCGCCCAGCTCCCCGCCGGTTTACCCTGAATCCACGCTGGCCCTGCTTGTTGCAGACGGTCGAGAACCTGACGGCGGATGGCAAAGCGGATATGCTGCCCGGCGTGATAACCCACTCGTTCGCGTAACCAGACCACCCATGCGCGCAGTACAAAGGTCAGAACCAGTAACGTAAAGGGAAGCAGCAGGGCTTCACGGGGAATACTCTCCATAATCATATGTTGCAGAATACGCGCCATGAACCAGGCCTGGGCAATGATCAATATGCCGCTCACAAAGCCCAGTAGACGAGAAATATTCAGCCAACGTTGGGAGATGACGCTTTGCTGTTTTAACCAGCGGGTTAACTCTTTTTGACGGGATTTATTCATTGCACGCTTAGCAGGTGAGTTATCAGAATTATTTGCAGAGCAATGTTACAACGGGGAAAAAATAAAGGCGACCCATAGTCGCATGGTGTCGCCTTCTTTACTTTTGTTACTGATTTGTAAAATTATTTTGCGTCAGCTAAACCATCGAGGTAGCGTTCCGCATCAAGTGCCGCCATGCAGCCTGTACCGGCCGAGGTAATAGCCTGGCGATAAATATGATCCATCACGTCGCCTGCGGCAAATACGCCAGGGATGCTGGTCTGGGTGGCATTACCATGAATACCCGACTGCACTTTGATATAGCCGTTTTCCAGTTCCAACTGCCCTTCGAAAATAGCCGTGTTCGGGCTGTGGCCGATAGCCACAAACAGACCGGCAACGTCGAGTGACTCGATGTTATCGCTGTTTTGTGTATCGCGCAGACGAACGCCAGTGACGCCCATCTGATCGCCGGTCACTTCTTCCAGCGTACGGTTGGTGTGCAGAATGATGTTGCCGTTTTCCACTTTATCCATCAGACGTTTAATGAGGATTTTTTCCGCGCGGAAACTGTCACGACGGTGGATAAGATGCACTTCCGAAGCGATGTTAGACAGATACAGCGCCTCTTCAACCGCCGTATTGCCGCCGCCGATGACCGCAACTTTTTGGTTACGATAGAAGAAACCGTCGCAGGTTGCACAAGCAGAAACCCCACGCCCTTTAAAGGCTTCTTCAGAGGGCAGGCCGAGATAGCGAGCAGAAGCTCCAGTGGCAATAATCAGCGCGTCGCAAGTGTATTCGCCGCTATCGCCAGTCAGACGGAACGGACGATTCTGCAAATCAACTTTGTTGATGTGATCAAAGATGATTTCAGTTTCAAATTTGGTGGCATGTTCGTGCATGCGCTCCATTAATAACGGACCGGTCAGATCGTTTGGATCGCCAGGCCAGTTTTCCACTTCCGTGGTGGTGGTCAGTTGGCCGCCTTTTTCCATGCCGGTAATCAGCACAGGTTGCAGGTTGGCGCGCGCCGCGTAGACAGCAGCGGTGTATCCCGCCGGGCCTGAACCCAGGATAAGCAGTTTACTGTGTTTGGTCGTGCCCATGAGATCCCCATAGTTGTTGGCAGACAATGGGCAGGATTGTAGGGAATTTACAGACGTAAAAAAAGAGTATGACGATTTTGTTAACAATTTGTGCAATCGGCAGCATCGATAAGCAGGTCAAATTCTCCAGTCATTATCACCTCTGCTACTTAAATTTCCCGCTTTATAAGCCGATTAAATGATGAATAAACGCCCCTGTTAATGAATATCTGGCATGTTGTACTAAAAATCGATGTTTTGCTTTGACAATCCCCTGGTGTTTTGCGAAAACATTCGAGGAAGAAAAAAAACAGTATTCTTATATGCGCATAACCATGCATGTAAATACCATGTTTACCGTGCTAGTGAAATCTACGTATGGCGTGGACAGACGCCATTCGTGATGTCGATAGCTGCCACCAGGCAACGGTCTTCTCACCGTAGACCAGGCATTGCGCGCCGTGAATCTTAATGATTTCGGTCTATCGTGACGGGTAGCGACTCTGAACAGTGATGTTTCAGGGTCAGACAGGAGTAGGGAAGGAATACAGAGAGACAATAATAATGGTAGATAGCAAGAAGCGCCCTGGCAAAGATCTCGACCGTATCGATCGTAACATTCTTAATGAGTTGCAAAAGGATGGGCGTATTTCTAACGTCGAGCTTTCTAAACGTGTGGGACTTTCCCCAACGCCGTGCCTTGAGCGTGTGCGTCGGCTGGAAAGACAAGGGTTTATTCAGGGCTATACAGCGCTGCTGAACCCCCATTATCTGGATGCATCACTTCTGGTATTCGTTGAGATTACTCTGAATCGTGGCGCACCGGATGTGTTTGAACAATTCAATACTGCTGTACAAAAACTTGAAGAAATTCAGGAGTGTCATTTAGTATCCGGCGATTTCGACTACCTGTTGAAAACACGCGTGCCGGATATGTCAGCTTACCGTAAGTTGCTGGGGGAAACCCTGCTGCGTCTGCCTGGCGTCAATGACACGCGGACATACGTTGTTATGGAAGAAGTCAAGCAGAGTAATCGTCTGGTTATTAAGACGCGCTAACACGGAACAGGTGCAAAATCGGCGTATTTTGATTACACTCCTGTTAATCCATACAGCAACAGTACTGGGGTAACCTGGTACTGTTGTCCGTTTTAGCATCGGGCAGGAAAAGCCTGTAACCTGGAGAGCCTTTCTTGAGCCAGGAATACACTGAAGACAAAGAAGTCACATTGACAAAGTTAAGTAGCGGCCGCCGCCTTCTGGAGGCGTTGCTGATCCTTATTGTCCTGTTTGCCGTCTGGTTGATGGCTGCCTTACTAAGCTTTAACCCTTCGGACCCCAGCTGGTCGCAAACGGCCTGGCATGAACCTATCCATAATTTAGGTGGGATGCCCGGTGCGTGGCTGGCAGATACGCTGTTCTTTATTTTTGGCGTGATGGCTTACACCATTCCCGTCATTATCGTCGGCGGCTGTTGGTTTGCCTGGCGTCATCAGTCCAGTGACGAATACATTGATTATTTTGCCGTTTCGCTACGCATCATTGGCGTTTTGGCGCTCATCCTTACCTCTTGTGGTCTGGCGGCAATCAACGCTGACGATATCTGGTATTTTGCCTCCGGTGGCGTCATCGGCAGCTTACTAAGCACTACGCTACAACCACTGCTACACAGTAGCGGGGGAACTATTGCGCTGCTCTGCGTTTGGGCGGCGGGCCTGACACTGTTTACCGGTTGGTCATGGGTGACCATTGCTGAAAAACTTGGCGGCTGGATTTTAAACATTCTCACCTTCGCCAGTAATCGTACCCGTCGCGATGATACCTGGGTCGATGAAGATGAGTATGAAGACGACGAAGAATATGAAGATGAAAATCACGGCAAACAGCATGAATCGCGCCGTGCCCGTATTCTTCGCGGCGCGTTAGCGCGTCGTAAACGGTTGGCGGAAAAATTTATTAATCCGATGGGGCGGCAAACAGATGCTGCGTTGTTCTCCGGTAAGCGGATGGATGATGAAGAAGAGATTACCTACACTGCACGCGGTGTGGCTGCCGACCCTGACGACGTCCTCTTTTCGGGCAATCGTGCAACGCAGCCAGAATATGACGAATACGATCCATTATTAAACGGTGCGCCAATTACCGAACCTGTTGCTGTAGCAGCTGCTGCTACCACGGCGACACAAAGCTGGGCTGCACCGGTTGAACCTGTGACTCAGACGCCGCCAGTTGCCTCTGTTGATGTTCCACCTACGCAACCTACAGTAGCCTGGCAGCCTGTACCGGGGCCGCAAACGGGAGAACCGGTTATTGCACCTGCACCGGAAGGTTACCCACAGCAGTCACAATATGCGCAGCCTGCAGAGCAATATAATGAGCCGCTGCAACAACCTGTACAGCCACAGCAGCCGTATTATGCGCCTGCAGCTGAACAGCCTGTGCAACAACCTTACTACGCTCCTGCGCCGGAACAACCTGTTCAGCAGCCGTATTACACAACTGCGGCGGAACAGTCTGCGCAACAGCCGTATTACGCCCCTGCGCCAGAACAATCGATGGCAGGTAACGCCTGGCAAGCCGAAGAGCAGCAATCCACTTTTGCTCCACAGTCTACATACCAGACTGAGCAAACTTATCAGCAGCCAGCCGCTCAGGAGCCGTTGTACCAACAGCCGCAACCCGTTGAACAGCAGCCTGTTGTGGAGCCTGAACCCATTGTAGAAGAGACAAAACCCGCGCGTCCGCCGCTTTACTATTTTGAAGAAGTGGAAGAGAAGCGTGCCCGTGAACGTGAACAACTTGCGGCCTGGTATCAACCGATTCCTGAACCGGTTAAAGAACCAGAACCGATCAAATCTTCGCTGAAAGCACCTTCTGTTGCAGCAGTACCTCCAGTGGAAGCCGCTGCCGCTGTTTCCCCTCTGGCATCTGGCGTGAAAAAAGCGACATTGGCGACGGGGGCTGCCGCAACCGTTGCCGCACCAGTCTTCAGTCTGGCAAATAGCGGTGGACCGCGTCCGCAGGTTAAAGAGGGGATTGGCCCGCAGTTGCCACGACCGAAACGTATCCGCGTGCCAACTCGTCGTGAACTGGCGTCATATGGCATTAAGCTGCCCTCACAGCGTGCAGCAGAAGAAAAAGCCCGTGAAGCCCAGCGCAATCAGTACGATTCCGGCGATCAGTATAACGATGATGAAATCGATGCGATGCAGCAGGATGAACTGGCGCGTCAGTTCGCCCAGACGCAGCAGCAACGCTATGGCGAACAGTATCAACATGATGTGCCAGTCAACGCAGAAGATACAGATGCTGTAGCAGAGGCAGAACTGGCTCGTCAGTTTGCTCAAACTCAACAGCAACGTTATTCGGGCGAACAACCAGCTGGGGCGAATCCGTTCTCGCTGGATGATTTCGAATTTTCGCCAATGAAAGCTTTGCTGGATGATGGGCCACACGAACCGCTGTTTACGCCAATTGTTGAACCTGTACAGCAGCCGCAACAACCGGTAGTGCCGCAGCCGCAGTATCAGCAGCCGCAACAACCGATAGCGCCGCAGCAGCAATACCAGCAGCCGCAACAACCGGTTGCACAGCAGCCGCAATATCAGCAGCCGCAACAGCCGGTTGCACCACAGCCGCAGTATCAGCAGCCACAACAGCCGGTTGCACCACAGCAGCAATATCAGCAGCCGCAACAGCCAGTTGCGCCGCAGCCGCAGTATCAGCAGCCACAACAACCGGTTGCGCCGCAGCCGCAGGATACCCTGCTTCATCCACTGTTGATGCGCAATGGCGACAGCCGTCCGTTGCATAAACCGACGACGCCGCTGCCTTCTCTGGATTTGCTGACACCGCCACCGAGCGAAGTGGAACCGGTAGATACCTTTGCGCTTGAACAAATGGCGCGCCTGGTGGAAGCGCGTCTGGCTGATTTCCGTATTAAAGCCGATGTCGTCAATTACTCTCCGGGACCGGTTATCACTCGCTTTGAATTGAATCTGGCACCGGGCGTAAAAGCGGCGCGCATTTCTAACTTGTCTCGTGACCTTGCCCGTTCACTTTCGACGGTGGCGGTGCGTGTCGTTGAAGTTATTCCTGGCAAACCTTATGTAGGTCTGGAGTTACCGAATAAAAAACGACAAACCGTTTATCTGCGCGAAGTGCTTGATAATGCGAAGTTCCGCGATAATCCGTCACCATTAACTGTGGTGCTGGGTAAAGATATCGCCGGTGAGCCGGTGGTTGCCGATCTGGCGAAGATGCCGCACTTGTTGGTTGCGGGGACTACCGGTTCCGGTAAATCTGTCGGTGTGAACGCGATGATCCTGAGCATGCTTTATAAAGCACAGCCAGAAGATGTGCGTTTCATCATGATCGACCCGAAAATGCTGGAGCTTTCGGTTTATGAAGGCATTCCGCACCTGTTAACGGAAGTTGTTACCGATATGAAAGATGCCGCCAACGCGCTGCGCTGGTGTGTTAACGAGATGGAGCGTCGTTACAAACTGATGTCTGCGCTGGGTGTGCGTAATCTGGCGGGTTATAACGAAAAAATTGCTGAAGCCGATCGCATGATGCGTCCGATTCCAGACCCGTACTGGAAGCCGGGTGACAGTATGGATGCCCAGCATCCGGTGCTGAAAAAAGAACCGTACATTGTGGTGTTGGTGGACGAATTTGCCGACCTGATGATGACGGTAGGTAAAAAAGTGGAAGAGCTGATAGCACGTCTGGCGCAAAAAGCCCGTGCTGCAGGTATCCACCTCGTACTGGCAACTCAGCGTCCATCGGTTGATGTTATTACTGGTCTGATTAAAGCGAATATTCCGACCCGTATCGCCTTTACCGTATCCAGTAAGATTGACTCACGTACCATTCTTGATCAGGCTGGCGCGGAATCCCTGCTGGGTATGGGGGATATGCTCTACTCTGGGCCGAACTCCACGCTGCCAGTACGTGTCCACGGTGCTTTTGTTCGCGATCAGGAAGTTCATGCCGTGGTGCAGGACTGGAAAGCGCGTGGTCGCCCACAGTATGTTGACGGCATCACCTCCGACAGCGAAAGCGAAGGTGGTGCGGGTGGTTTCGATGGCGCTGAAGAATTGGATCCGTTGTTCGATCAGGCAGTGCAGTTTGTCACTGAAAAACGCAAAGCGTCAATTTCAGGCGTACAGCGTCAGTTCCGCATTGGTTATAACCGTGCAGCGCGTATTATCGAACAGATGGAAGCGCAAGGGATTGTCAGCGAACAGGGGCACAACGGTAATCGTGAAGTGCTGGCCCCACCGCCGTTTGACTAATTAATGCATCGTAGGCCGGATAAGGCGAGGTAGCGTTGCATCCGGCACTCTATCAACTGAAAATTCAGTATTTTCTTCTTTCCTCAAGCTGATTATTAGCCTGGAATAGAGAGTAGAGGGAACTCCCGATCGGGAGTGACGTAATTTGAGGAACAATGATGAAAAAAATTGCCATCACCTGTGCATTACTCTCAAGTTTAGTGGCGTCCAGTGTTTGGGCTGATGCCGCAAGCGATCTGAAAAGCCGTCTGGATAAAGTCAGCAGCTTCCACGCCAGCTTCACACAAAAAGTGACTGACGGTAGCGGCGCTGCGGTGCAGGAAGGTCAGGGCGATCTGTGGGTGAAACGTCCAAACTTATTCAACTGGCATATGACTCAACCTGATGAAAGCATTCTGGTTTCTGACGGTAAAACACTGTGGTTCTATAACCCGTTCGTTGAGCAAGCTACGGCAACCTGGCTGAAAGATGCCACCGGTAATACGCCGTTTATGCTGATTGCCCGCAACCAGTCCAGCGACTGGCAGCAGTACAATATCAAACAGAATGGCGATGACTTTGTCCTGACGCCGAAAGCCAGCAATGGCAATTTGAAGCAGTTCACCATTAACGTAGGGCGTGATGGCACAATCCATCAGTTTAGCGCGGTGGAGCAGGACGATCAGCGCAGCAGTTATCAGCTGAAATCCCAGCAAAATGGGGCTGTGGATGCAGCGAAATTTACCTTCACCCCGCCGCAAGGCGTCACGGTAGATGATCAACGTAAGTAGAGGCACCTGAGTGAGCAATCTGTCGCTCGATTTTTCGGATAATACTTTTCAACCTCTGGCCGCGCGTATGCGGCCAGAAAATTTAGCACAGTATATCGGCCAGCAACATTTGCTGGCTGCCGGGAAGCCATTGCCGCGCGCTATCGAAGCTGGGCATTTGCATTCTATGATCCTCTGGGGGCCACCGGGTACCGGCAAAACAACCCTCGCTGAAGTTATAGCCCGTTATGCGAACGCTGATGTGGAACGTATTTCTGCCGTCACCTCTGGCGTGAAAGAGATTCGCGAGGCGATCGAGCGCGCTCGGCAAAACCGCAATGCTGGTCGCCGCACTATTCTTTTTGTTGACGAAGTTCACCGTTTCAACAAAAGCCAGCAGGATGCATTTCTGCCACATATTGAAGACGGCACCATCACTTTTATTGGTGCGACGACTGAAAACCCGTCGTTTGAGCTTAATTCGGCGCTGCTTTCCCGTGCCCGTGTCTATCTGCTGAAATCCCTCAGTACAGAGGATATTGAGCAAGTACTGACTCAGGCGATGGAAGACAAAACCCGTGGCTATGGTGGTCAGGATATTGTTCTGCCAGATGAAACACGACGCGCCATTGCTGAACTGGTGAATGGCGACGCGCGCCGGGCGTTAAATACGCTGGAAATGATGGCGGATATGGCCGAAGTCGATGATAGCGGTAAGCGGGTCCTGAAGCCTGAATTACTGACCGAAATCGCCGGTGAGCGTAGCGCCCGCTTTGATAACAAAGGCGATCGCTTTTACGATCTGATCTCTGCACTGCATAAATCGGTGCGTGGGAGCGCACCCGATGCGGCGCTGTACTGGTATGCGCGAATTATTACCGCCGGTGGAGATCCGTTATATGTCGCGCGTCGCTGCCTGGCGATTGCGTCTGAAGATGTGGGTAATGCTGACCCACGGGCGATGCAGGTGGCTATTGCGGCCTGGGATTGCTTTACTCGAGTTGGTCCGGCTGAAGGTGAACGTGCCATTGCTCAGGCGATTGTTTACCTGGCCTGCGCGCCAAAAAGTAACGCTGTCTATACCGCATTTAAAGCCGCGCTGGCCGATGCTCGCGAACGTCCGGATTATGACGTGCCGGTTCATTTGCGTAATGCGCCGACAAAATTAATGAAGGAAATGGGCTACAGTCAGGAATATCGTTATGCTCATGATGAAGCAAACGCTTATGCTGCCGGTGAGGTTTACTTCCCGCCGGAAATAGCACAAACACGCTATTATTTCCCGACAAACAGGGGCCTTGAAGGCAAGATTGGCGAAAAGCTCGCCTGGCTGGCTGAACAGGATCAAAATAGCCCCATAAAACGCTACCGTTAATGTTATCGTTGCGGTAATGTTGTTACTGTATCCCTGTGGTCGCAGGCTGTGGCCACATCTCCCATTTAATTCGATAAGCACAGGATAAGCATGCTCGATCCCAATCTGCTGCGTAATGAGCCAGACGCAGTCGCTGAAAAACTGGCACGCCGGGGCTTTAAGCTGGATGTAGATAAGCTGGGCGCTCTTGAAGAGCGTCGTAAAGTATTGCAGGTCAAAACGGAAAACCTGCAAGCGGAGCGTAACTCCCGATCGAAATCCATTGGCCAGGCGAAAGCGCGCGGGGAAGATATCGAGCCTTTACGTCTGGAAGTGAACAAACTGGGCGAAGAGCTGGATGCAGCAAAAGCCGAGCTGGATGCTTTACAGGCTGAAATTCGCGATATCGCGCTAACCATCCCTAACTTGCCTGCAGATGAAGTGCCGGTAGGTAAAGATGAAAATGACAACGTTGAAGTCAGCCGCTGGGGCACCCCGCGTGAGTTTGACTTTGAAGTTCGTGACCATGTGACGCTGGGTGAAATGCACTCTGGCCTCGACTTTGCAGCCGCAGTTAAGTTGACTGGTTCCCGCTTTGTGGTAATGAAAGGGCAGATTGCTCGCATGCACCGCGCACTGTCGCAGTTTATGCTGGATCTGCATACCGAACAGCATGGCTACAGTGAGAACTATGTTCCGTACCTGGTTAACCAGGACACGCTGTACGGTACGGGGCAACTGCCGAAATTTGCTGGCGATCTGTTCCATACTCGTCCGCTGGAAGAAGAAGCAGACACCAGTAACTATGCATTGATCCCAACGGCAGAAGTTCCGCTGACCAACCTGGTACGCGGTGAAATCATCGATGAAGATGATCTGCCAATTAAGATGACCGCCCACACCCCATGTTTCCGTTCTGAAGCAGGTTCATATGGTCGTGACACCCGTGGTCTGATCCGTATGCACCAGTTCGACAAAGTTGAAATGGTGCAGATCGTTCGCCCGGAAGACTCAATGGCGGCGCTGGAAGAGATGACCGGTCATGCGGAAAAAGTCCTGCAACTGCTGGGCCTGCCGTACCGTAAAATCATCCTTTGTACCGGCGACATGGGCTTTGGCGCTTGTAAAACTTACGACCTGGAAGTATGGATCCCGGCACAGAACACCTACCGCGAGATCTCTTCCTGCTCCAACGTTTGGGATTTCCAGGCGCGTCGTATGCAGGCACGTTGCCGTAGCAAGTCGGACAAGAAAACCCGTCTGGTTCATACCCTGAACGGTTCTGGTCTGGCTGTTGGTCGTACGCTGGTTGCTGTAATGGAAAACTATCAGCAGGCTGATGGTCGTATCGAAGTACCGGAAGTTCTGCGTCCGTATATGAACGGACTGGAATATATTGGCTAATACCCAATTTTTCTGAATCTAAAAAGCGCCTTCGGGCGCTTTTTTTGTCTCCCTTTGATACCGAACAATAATTACTCCTCACTTACACGTAATACTACTTTCGAGTGAAAATCTGCCTATCTCTTTGATTTTCAAATCATTCGATGTATACAAACCTATATAGCGACCTGCTATAGAAATAATTACACAATACGGTTTGTTACTGGAATCAATCGTGAGCAAGCTTGAGTGAGCCATTATGAAAACGAAAATCCCTGATGCGGTATTGGCTGCTGAGGTGAGTCGCCGTGGTTTGGTAAAAACGACAGCGATCGGCGGCCTGGCAATGGCCAGCAGCGCATTAACCTTACCTTTTAGTCGGATTGCGCACGCTGTTGATAGTGCCCTTCCGGCAAAGTCAGACGAAAAGGTTATCTGGAGCGCCTGTACAGTTAACTGTGGTAGCCGCTGCCCGCTACGTATGCACGTAGTGGACGGTGAAATCAAATATGTCGAAACAGACAATACCGGCGATGATAATTACGACGGGCTGCACCAGGTACGCGCCTGCCTGCGTGGGCGTTCCATGCGTCGCCGCGTTTATAACCCTGACCGCCTGAAATATCCGATGAAACGAGTTGGGGCGCGCGGCGAAGGCAAATTCGAGCGCATTAGCTGGGAAGAAGCCTACGACATTATCGCCACGAACATGCAGCGTCTGATCAAAGAGTACGGCAACGAGTCTATCTATCTGAACTATGGTACCGGTACGCTGGGCGGCACCATGACCCGCTCCTGGCCGCCGGGAAATACCCTGGTCGCTCGCCTGATGAACTGCTGCGGCGGTTATCTGAACCATTACGGTGACTACTCTTCCGCGCAAATTGCGGAAGGTTTGAACTATACCTACGGCGGCTGGGCGGATGGTAATAGCCCGTCAGATATTGAAAACAGTAAGCTGGTGGTACTGTTTGGTAATAACCCTGGCGAAACGCGAATGAGCGGTGGTGGGGTGACTTATTACCTTGAGCAGGCTCGTCAGAAATCCAACGCTCGTATGATCATTATCGATCCGCGCTATACCGACACCGGTGCAGGGCGTGAAGATGAGTGGATCCCCATTCGTCCGGGAACAGATGCCGCACTGGTTAATGGTCTGGCGTACGTCATGATCAGCGAAAATCTGGTTGATCAGGAATTCCTCGATAAATATTGCGTTGGCTACGACGAGAAAACCCTGCCAGCCAGTGCACCGAAAAATGGTCACTATAAAGCTTATATTCTGGGGGAAGGGCCAGATGGCGTGGCCAAAACACCGGAATGGGCCTCGCAAATTACCGGTGTTCCGGCAGACAAAATCGTCAAACTGGCACGTGAGATCGGCAGTACTAAACCCGCGTTTATCAGTCAGGGATGGGGGCCGCAGCGTCACGCTAACGGTGAAATCGCAACCCGTGCTATCTCAATGCTGGCGATTCTGACCGGTAACGTTGGTATTAACGGGGGCAACAGCGGCGCGCGTGAAGGTTCATACAGCTTACCTTTTGTCCGTATGCCGACCCTCGAAAACCCGATCCAGACCAGCATTTCGATGTTTATGTGGACCGATGCCATTGAACGTGGCCCGGAAATGACAGCGCTGCGTGATGGGGTGCGCGGGAAAGATAAGCTTGATGTGCCGATCAAAATGATCTGGAACTATGCCGGTAACTGCCTGATTAACCAGCATTCTGAAATCAACCGTACTCATGAAATCCTCCAGGATGATAAGAAGTGCGAGCTGATTGTGGTTATCGACTGCCACATGACCTCATCGGCGAAATATGCTGACATCCTGCTGCCTGACTGCACTGCTTCCGAACAGATGGACTTTGCGCTGGATGCATCCTGCGGGAATATGTCTTATGTGATTTTCAACGACCAGGTGATTAAACCGCGCTTTGAATGTAAGACCATCTATGAGATGACCAGTGAACTGGCAAAACGTCTTGGCGTCGAGCAGCAGTTCACTGAAGGCCGTACCCAGGAAGAGTGGATGCGGCATCTGTATGCCCAGTCGCGGGAAGCGATTCCTGAACTGCCAACGTTTGAAGAGTTCCGCAAGCAGGGGATCTTTAAAAAGCGCGACCCACAAGGGCATCACGTTGCTTATAAAGCCTTCCGTGAAGATCCGCAGGCAAATCCACTGACCACGCCATCGGGTAAAATTGAGATTTATTCGCAGGCGCTTGCTGACATTGCCGCGACCTGGGAATTGCCAGAAGGCGACGTGATCGATCCACTGCCGATCTACACGCCGGGCTTTGAAAGTTATCAGGATCCGCTGAACAAACAATATCCGCTGCAGCTTACTGGCTTCCACTACAAATCTCGCGTTCACTCAACTTACGGCAACGTTGATGTGCTGAAAGCAGCTTGCCGTCAGGAAATGTGGATCAACCCGCTTGATGCACAAAAACGCGGTATCAACAACGGCGATAAGGTCAGGATCTTTAACGACCGTGGTGAGGTTCACATTGAGGCAAAAGTGACGCCACGAATGATGCCGGGTGTGGTCGCACTGGGTGAAGGTGCCTGGTATGACCCGGATGCAAAACGTGTCGATAAGGGCGGTTGTATTAACGTACTGACCACTCAACGTCCGTCTCCTCTCGCTAAGGGGAATCCGTCACATACAAACCTGGTTCAGGTTGAAAAGGTGTAAGGAGTAACCGATGACAACCCAGTATGGATTTTTTATTGATTCCAGCCGTTGCACCGGTTGCAAAACCTGCGAGCTGGCCTGTAAAGACTATAAAGATCTGACGCCGGAAGTCAGCTTCCGCCGCATTTATGAATATGCTGGCGGTGACTGGCAGGAAGATAACGGTGTCTGGCATCAGAACGTGTTTGCCTACTATCTGTCGATTTCATGTAACCACTGCGAAGATCCGGCTTGTACTAAAGTCTGCCCGAGCGGTGCGATGCATAAACGTGAAGATGGTTTTGTTGTGGTCGATGAAGATGTATGCATTGGCTGCCGTTACTGCCATATGGCTTGCCCGTACGGCGCACCGCAATATAACGAAACGAAAGGCCATATGACCAAATGCGATGGTTGTTATGACCGTGTTGCGGAGGGGAAAAAACCGATCTGCGTAGAATCCTGCCCGCTGCGGGCGCTGGATTTCGGCCCTATCGACGAGCTGCGTAAAAAACATGGCGATTTGGCGGCTGTTGCGCCGTTGCCGCGAGCTCACTTTACCAAACCGAATATTGTGATCAAACCCAATGCCAACAGCCGCCCGACCGGGGATACCACTGGCTATCTGGCAAACCCGAAGGAGGTGTGAGATGGGAAGTGGATGGCATGAATGGCCGCTGATGATCTTCACGGTCTTCGGGCAATGTGTAGCAGGTGGTTTTATCGTTCTGGCTTTGGCGCTGCTCAAAGGCGACCTGCGAGCAGAAGCCCAGCAGCGTGTTATTGCCTGTATGTTTGGCTTATGGGTGCTGATGGGTATTGGCTTTATCGCCTCTATGCTCCATCTTGGTTCGCCGATGCGCGCTTTTAACTCGCTCAACCGGGTAGGGGCTTCAGCACTCAGTAACGAAATCGCCAGCGGTTCGATCTTTTTTGCCGTTGGTGGCATCGGTTGGGTGCTGGCAATACTGAAAAAGCTGTCGCCAGCACTGCGTACGCTGTGGCTGGTGGTGACGATGGTTCTTGGCGTAGTCTTTGTCTGGATGATGGTGCGCGTTTATAACAGCATCGATACCGTACCCACCTGGTACAGCATCTGGACACCGATGGGCTTCTTCCTGACGATGTTCATGGGCGGCCCGTTACTGGGTTACCTGTTACTGAGTCTGGCTGGCGTCGATGGCTGGGCGATGCGTCTGCTGCCAGCTATTTCTGTACTGGCCCTGGTAGTGAGTGGCGTGGTGTCAGTGATGCAGGGCGCAGAGCTGGCGACTATTCATAGCTCTGTGCAGCAGGCTGCAGCGCTGGTGCCGGACTATGGTGCGCTGATGTCCTGGCGTATCGTACTTTTGGCTGTTGCCCTGTGCTTGTGGATTGCCCCACAGCTAAAAGGTTATCAGCCTGCAGTTCCGCTACTTTCTGTATCATTCATTCTGCTTCTGGCAGGGGAATTAATCGGTCGTGGCGTATTCTATGGTTTGCATATGACCGTGGGGATGGCCGTCGCAAGTTAATGAGTAACAACCGGGGTTTCGGCCCCGGTTCTCTTTTATTTCTGCTTCGTTAACGTGTCATAACTGGTCATCAAATTACGATAATCAGGAATATGGTTAGAGAACAACGTCGCCAGTCCTTCAATATCATTACGCCAGTCGCGATGCAGCTCGCACGCCACGCCGAACCATGTCATCAATTGCGCACCCGCTTGCGACATTCGATCCCACGCCGAATGCCGGGTAATTTCATTAAAGGTCCCTGACGCGTCAGTCACGACAAAGACATCAAACCCTTCTTCAATTGCCGAAAGTGCCGGGAACGCAACGCAAACTTCGGTTACCACACCAGCGATAATCAATTGTTTTTTACCTGTCGCTTTTACCGCTTTCACAAAATCTTCGTTATCCCAGGCGTTAATATTTCCCGGGCGAGCAATGTAAGGTGCATCGGGGAACTGTGCTTTCAGTTCTGGAACTAATGGGCCGTTAGGACCGGTTTCAAAACTGGTGGTAAGAATAGTAGATAAGTTGAAATACTTAGCCAGATCACCCAGCGCCAGCACGTTATTTTTAAACTTATCGGGTTCGATATCCCGTACAAGGGAAAGTAAACCAGCCTGGTGATCAACAAGCAAAACGGCAGCATCATTTTTATCGAGACGAACATACGGTTTGGTCATCCTCTTCTCCTTTCGAGAGTCAGCGGTACGTCTGAAATCGGTCAGACGCGATGCATTGCTCTGAAAGCATAGACGGGAAATATGAGTTTGCTGTGACCATGAAATTTTTCGACTGAACGAAGCGTATGAAATTTGTGTTAGATCAATAAAAACAATCAGATGAGATTAATCGTCTCTCCAGCATTAGCGTTATGAATGAGTAATATAAATCGATAATACCTCAGCTGCGATATGCGCGTATTTTCACCCATTGACAATGTTTTTGGCGGTGGCATGATGCGCATGAAATTTGAACTTCCTCACGGTTTTAATTCATGTCCACGTATACCCGGCCTGTCATGCTTTTGCTGTCTGGCCTGCTTTTGTTGACTTTGGCGATCGCAGTGTTAAATACGCTCGTGCCGCTTTGGCTCGCCCAGGAACATATGTCCACATGGCAGGTAGGCGTTGTCAGCTCATCCTATTTTACCGGCAACCTGGTCGGTACATTGCTGACAGGGTATGTCATTAAGCGCATTGGCTTTAACCGCAGCTATTATCTGGCCTCCTTCATTTTTGCCGCTGGCTGTGCAGGTCTTGGCCTGATGATTGGTTTCTGGAGCTGGTTGGCGTGGCGTTTTGTAGCGGGTGTCGGCTGTGCCATGATTTGGGTGGTCGTTGAGAGCGCGCTGATGTGCAGTGGGACGTCACGTAACCGTGGTCGTTTGCTTGCTGCGTATATGATGGTTTATTACGTGGGAACGTTTTTAGGCCAGTTACTGGTCAGCAAAGTTTCAACCGAGCTGATGTCCGTATTGCCGTGGGTTACAGGTTTGACGTTGGCAGGGATCTTACCGCTGTTGTTTACGCGTGTGCTGAATCAGCAGGCTGAAAACCATGATTCGACGTCAATTACGTCAATGCTAAAACTCCGTCAGGCGCGGCTTGGCGTGAATGGCTGCATTATCTCAGGAATCGTTCTGGGATCTCTATATGGCCTGATGCCGCTGTACCTCAATCACAAAGGGGTGAGCAATGCCAGCATTGGTTTCTGGATGGCGGTCCTGGTCAGTGCGGGTATCCTTGGACAATGGCCGATTGGACGTCTGGCGGATAAGTTTGGTCGACTGCTGGTGTTGCGTGTTCAGGTCTTTGTCGTCATTCTCGGCAGTATCGCGATGCTTAGCCAGGCGGCGATGGCCCCGGCTTTATTCATCCTCGGTGCCGCTGGCTTTACGCTATATCCGGTGGCGATGGCATGGGCTTGCGAGAAAGTTGAACATCATCAACTGGTGGCGATGAACCAGGCCTTACTGTTGAGCTATACTGTGGGAAGCCTGCTTGGTCCGTCATTTACTGCCATGCTAATGCAGAATTTCTCCGATAATTTATTGTTTATCATGATCGCCAGCGTATCATTTATCTATTTGCTGATGCTGCTTCGCAACGCCGGTCATACGCCGAAACCCGTTGCTCACGTGTAAATGAATTAACGCAGAGTGTGAACTTACTGTTTCACACTCTGCTTTTTTGTTTCTTCTCTCTGACTTGCTTTTTTCAAAATTTTATTCGTTTCAAAATAAAATGTGCAGCAGGTTATAATTTTGCATTTCGCTATTTCCGCACTTCTTATTTGCCGCGCATAATCCCTCGTTTTACAGATGCCCCTTTAATTTTGGCGAAGGATTTGTCTATGGCTGGGAATGTTCAGGAAAAACAGCTGCGATGGTACAACATTGCGCTGATGTCTTTTATCACTGTCTGGGGTTTTGGCAACGTTGTTAATAACTACGCCAACCAGGGGCTGGTGGTTGTTTTTTCATGGGTGTTTATCTTTGCGCTCTATTTCACACCTTATGCGCTAATTGTTGGTCAGTTAGGCTCGACCTTCAAAGATGGGAAGGGCGGGGTCAGTACCTGGATTAAACACACGATGGGACCCGGACTGGCTTACCTCGCCGCGTGGACCTACTGGGTAGTGCATATTCCCTATCTGGCACAAAAACCCCAGGCAATACTGATTGCGCTCGGTTGGGCGATGAAAGGCGACGGTTCGCTAATCAAAGAATATTCCGTCGTAGCGTTACAGGGGTTAACGCTGGTGCTGTTTGTCTTCTTTATGTGGGTTGCTTCACGCGGTATGAAATCGCTGAAAATCGTCGGTTCTGTGGCAGGGATTGCGATGTTTGTTATGTCGCTCCTGTATGTGGCGATGGCGGTAACCGCGCCTGCGATTACTGAAGTGCATATTGCGACCACAAACATTACCTGGGAAACGTTTATTCCTCATATCGACTTTACCTACATTACCACTATTTCAATGCTGGTCTTTGCGGTTGGTGGAGCAGAGAAGATTTCTCCCTACGTTAATCAAACGCGCAACCCAGGAAAAGAATTTCCAAAAGGGATGTTATGCCTGGCGGTGATGGTTGCGGTGTGCGCGATCCTTGGATCGCTTGCAATGGGGATGATGTTTGACTCCCGCAATATTCCCGATGACTTAATGACCAACGGCCAGTATTACGCCTTCCAGAAGCTGGGCGAGTATTACAGCATGGGTAATACTTTAATGGTGATTTACGCCATTGCGAATACTCTGGGTCAAGTAGCTGCGCTGGTATTCTCGATTGATGCGCCGCTTAAAGTATTATTAGGCGATGCTGACAGCAAATATATTCCTGCCAGTTTATGTCGTACCAACGCATCTGGTACGCCCGTTAATGGCTATTTTCTGACCCTGGTGCTGGTGGCGATCCTGATTATGCTGCCGACTCTCGGCATCGGTGATATGAACAATCTCTATAAATGGCTGTTGAACCTTAACTCGGTAGTGATGCCGCTGCGTTATTTATGGGTATTTGTTGCATTTATTGCAGTTGTTCGCCTGGCGCAGAAATATAAGCCGGAATATGTCTTTATTCGTAATAAGCCGCTGGCAATGACCGTCGGAATTTGGTGTTTTGCCTTTACCGCTTTTGCCTGCCTGACGGGTATTTTCCCGAAAATGGAAGCCTTCACCGCAGAGTGGACATTCCAGTTGGCGCTGAATGTTGCAACGCCGTTTGTGCTGGTGGGATTAGGGCTGATATTCCCGCTGCTGGCGCGTAAAGCGAATAGCAAATAATTATTGTGGTCGGTGACGCTGACTCTGGCAGATCTGACCCGTTTTTACATAATCGAGAAATGCGCGCAAGCCGCAGGACATATACTGGCGGTTTGGGTAATAGATCTGGAAGCCTGGACGCTCTGTGATCCAGTCTTCCAGTACACATTCTAAACGACCGGTATCAAGGTACTCCTTGATCTGTTCATAGAGCAGATACCCGATACCAGCACCCATCAAAACGGCATCCAGTTCAGCATCAACATCATCCAGAATGATATTTCCTGCGACAGCAATTTCCAGCTCCTTTGCAAATTGCCAGTGGAAAGGTTTGCCGCTGGGATAACGAAAAACAACACATTGATGATTAAGCAGATCATGAGGATGGCGGGGTTTGCCATATCTTGCAAAGTACTCTGGCGTTGCTGCTACACATAATTTCACTGGCGGGCCGATCGCCACGCTGATCATATCTTTTTCGACGATGCCACTAAGTCGAACGCCAGCGTCAAAGCCCTGCTGGACGATATCAACAAGAGAGTCGTCAGTTGTGAGCTCGACTTTAATATCAGGATATTCACGTGTGAAACCAACCAGTAAAGGTATTAAAAATATACGTGCAGCTACCCGGGCGGCATTGATTTTGAGCGTACCTGTCGGTGTCAGACGAAAATCATTCATCTCATCTAACATGATCTGAATTTCGTCGAAAGCTGGGCGCAATCGTTCATAGAGATTAGAACCCGCTTCCGTTAACGATACGCTTCGGGTTGTCCGATTGAATAAGCGAATTTTAAGACGTTGTTCCAGTGTTTTAATACTATGGCTAATGGCGGACGAAGATAAGCCTAACTCATCGCCTGCTGCACGAAAGCTTTGATTACGGGCCACGGCAAAGAAAGTGGCAAAGTCAGACATATTCATCCGCATTAGTGAAAATCCTTCATTAACTCATCCTGAATCATCACGTTTACAGGATGATGCCGCCTGCGTAAAGTGCGCTCCAGAACTTAACGTGGAGGTAAAATTATGCAGTCTGAACGTATTTATTTGGTATGGGCCCATCCTCGTCATGATTCATTGACCGCACATATTGCTGATGCGATCCATCAGCGGGCAATGGAGCGGAAAATACAGGTGACGGAACTCGATTTATATCGGCGTAATTTCAACCCGGTGATGACGCCGGAAGATGAACCAGACTGGAAGAATATGGATAAACGTTATTCTCCAGAGGTTCATCAGCTTTATTCAGAGCTGCTTGAACATGACACGTTAGTGGTGGTTTTTCCTCTCTGGTGGTACAGCTTCCCAGCAATGCTAAAAGGATATATTGACAGAGTATGGAATAATGGGCTGGCTTATGGAGATGGGCACAAATTACCATTCAATAAAGTTCGTTGGGTGGCGCTGGTTGGAGGAGACAAAGAATCATTTGTCCAGATAGGCTGGGAAAAAAATATAAGCGATTATTTGATAAATATGTGCAGTTATCTTGGTATTGAAGATGCCGATGTCACTTTCTTGTGTAATACAGTGGTATTCGATGGGGAAGAACTTCACGCGAGCTATTATCAGTCGTTATTATCTCAGGTACGGGATATGGTAGATGCACTATAAGATGTGTTAAAAACGCTGTAGCAGAATGAAGCGCGGAATAACAAAGCGGCAACTCAATAAAGTTGCCGCTTTACGGGGAAATTAGAACATTACCTTATGACCGTACTGCTCAAGAATGCCTTTCACGCGTTCCATGGTCTCTTTCTTCGGTGGTTTAACACCATCAAGTTTGTATTCTTCACCCATCGCCACCCATTTGTGTTTGCCCAGCTCGTGGTAGGGGAGAAGCTCGATTTTCTCAACGTTGCCCATATCACGGGTAAATTCACCGAGGCGATGCGCTGAATCGTCATCGTCAGACCAGCCTGGGACAACAACGTAGCGGATCCACACCTTCACATTTTTATTCGCCAGATATTTAGCAAACTCCAGCGTGCGGTGGTTGGAAACTCCAACCAGATTTTGGTGGATCTCGTCGTTCATCTGTTTGAGATCGAGCATTACCAGGTCGGTTACTTCCAGCAGTTCATCAATCACCGGATCGTAACGACGAACAAAACCGTTGGTATCCAGACAGGTATGAATGCCTTCTTTTTTGCAGGCGCGGAACCAGTCACGAACAAACTCAGCTTGCAGGATTGCTTCACCGCCGGATGCGGTAACGCCGCCGCCGGAAGCGTTCATAAAGTGGCGATAGGTCACCACTTCCTTCATCAAATCTTCAACGGTAACTTCTTTACCGCCATGCGTGTCCCAGGTGTCGCGGTTATGACAATACAGGCAGCGCATCAGGCAGCCCTGGAAAAAGGTGATAAAGCGAATACCCGGGCCGTCTACGGTTCCACAGGATTCAAAGGAGTGAATGCGACCAATAACTGACATTGCGGTGTTTCTCCAGATGTGGCCCATCTGAGGCCGTGTTGGTGCGCAGCTCGAAGGCTACGTCGAGTCTGTTTTGGCAGTCACCTTAAAGTATAGATAGCTGACAAAAAAGGCTCTCGTGCTAAAAAAGGCCCCACTTTCGTGGAGCCTTTATTGTACGCTTTTTACTGTACGATTTCAGTCAAAACTAATTACATAGATTGAGTGAAGGTACGAGTAATAACGTCCTGCTGCTGTTCTTTAGTCAGCGAGTTGAAACGTACTGCGTAGCCAGATACACGGATGGTCAGCTGCGGATATTTTTCCGGGTTTTCCATCGCGTCGAGCAGCATTTCACGGTTCATCACGTTAACGTTCAGGTGCTGACCACCTTCGATGGATGCTTCGTGGTGGAAGTAACCATCCATCAGACCAGCCAGGTTGGTCTTACGAACTTCGTCGTCTTTACCCAGTGCGTTCGGAACGATAGAGAAGGTGTAGGAGATACCATCTTTAGCGTAAGCAAACGGCAGTTTAGCAACGGAAGTCAGAGATGCTACAGCACCTTTCTGGTCACGACCGTGCATCGGGTTAGCACCCGGTCCGAACGGCGCGCCAGCACGACGACCGTCTGGGGTGTTACCAGTTTTCTTACCATACACAACGTTAGAAGTGATGGTCAGAACAGACTGAGTCGGGATTGCGTCACGGTAGGTGTGCAGTTTCTGAATTTTCTTCATGAAACGTTCTACCAGGTCAACCGCCAGGTCATCTACACGCGGGTCGTTGTTACCAAACTGCGGGTATTCGCCTTCGATTTCGAAGTCGATAGCCAGACCGTCTTCGTCACGAATCGGTTTAACTTTCGCATATTTGATTGCAGACAGGGAGTCAGCAGCAACGGACAGACCAGCAATACCACATGCCATGGTGCGGATAACGTCACGGTCGTGCAGCGCCATTAGAGAGGCTTCGTAGCTGTACTTGTCGTGCATGTAGTGGATGATGTTCAGTGCAGTGATGTACTGTTTAGCCAGCCAGTCCATGAAGTGATCCATGCGCTCCATCACTTCATCGTAGTTCAGGACGTCGCCTTTGATCGGTTCAGATTTCGGACCAACCTGCATTTTCAGTTTTTCGTCAACGCCGCCGTTGATTGCGTACAGCATGGTTTTCGCCAGGTTTGCACGCGCACCGAAGAACTGCATTTGTTTACCAACGATCATCGGGCTTACGCAGCAAGCGATAGCGTAGTCATCGTTGTTGAAGTCCGGACGCATCAGGTCATCGTTCTCATACTGCAGAGAAGAGGTGTCGATGGACACTTTAGCAGCGAATTTCTTGAAGTTCAGCGGCAGTTTTTCAGACCACAGAATGGTCATGTTCGGTTCCGGAGACGGACCCATGGTGTACAGGGTGTTCAGGAAACGGAAGCTGTTTTTGGTAACCAGGGTACGACCGTCGAGGCCCATACCACCGATAGATTCGGTTGCCCAGATCGGGTCGCCAGAGAACAGTTCATCGTATTCCGGAGTACGCAGGAAGCGAACCATACGCAGTTTCATGACCAGGTGGTCAACCATTTCCTGCGCTTCTTGTTCGGTGATCTTGCCAGCTTTCAGGTCACGTTCGATGTACACATCCAGGAAGGTGGAGGTACGACCGAAGGACATTGCAGCACCGTTCTGAGACTTAACAGCAGCCAGGTAGCCGAAGTAAGTCCACTGGATAGCTTCCTGAGCGTTGGTAGCCGGACCAGAGATGTCGTAGCCGTATTTCGCAGCCATTTCTTTCATCTGACCCAGAGCGCGGTGCTGTTCAGCGATTTCTTCGCGCAGACGGATAGTCTGTTCCAGGTTTACGCCGTTTTCCAGATCAGCCTGCAGAGAGGTGAACTGAGCGTATTTGTCTTTCATCAGGTAGTCGATACCGTACAGCGCAACGCGACGGTAGTCACCGATGATACGACCACGGCCATAAGCATCTGGCAGACCGGTCAGAACACCGGATTTACGGCAACGCAGGATGTCCGGAGTGTAAACGTCGAACACGCCCTGGTTGTGAGTTTTACGGTATTCAGTGAAGATTTTTTTGATCATCGGGTCCAGTTCGCGGTTGTACGCTTTGCAGGAACCTTCGATCATTTTGATACCACCGAACGGGATAAGAGCACGTTTCAGCGGAGCTTCAGTCTGCAGACCAACAACTTTTTCCAACGCTTTGTTGATGTAGCCAGCGTCGTGAGAGGTGATGGTGGAAGCAACAGCGGTGTCAAAGTCAACTGGCGCGTGAGTGCGGTTTTCCAGTTTAACGCCTTCCATTACTTTGTCCCACAGGGTGGTGGTCGCTTCAGTAGCGCCAGCCAGGAAGGACTCGTCACCCTCGTACGGAGTGTAGTTTTTCTGAATGAAGTCACGGACGTTTACTTCATTCTGCCAGTCACCTTTGGTAAAACCTTCCCAGGCTGTGGCTAACTTTTCATTAAGCTCGGACATGTAACACCTACCTTCTTAAGTGGATTTTTTATTTACTGCGTACTTCGACAACCATTAATGGTGATCGTTTTCACGCAGGTAAATGACCCAGTATGTCAACCCAACCAACAAACCACCGCCGATAATATTACCGATCGTAACCGGAATCAGGTTATCAGTGATGAAGTTCATCACGGTCAGGTGAGAAAAATTTTCCGGTGCAGAACCGACAGCGGTCCAGAATTCCGGAGATGCGAAGTCGCGGATTACAATACCCATCGGGATCATAAACATGTTTGCGATACTGTGCTCAAAACCGCTGGCAACAAACATCGCGACCGGCAGCACCATAATGAACGCTTTATCCATCAGGCTGCGGCCAGAATAACTCATCCATACTGCCAGACATACCATCAGGTTTGCCAGGATACCAAGACAGACGGCCTCAATAAAAGTATGGTGCACTTTGTGGTCGGCGGTTTGTAGGACGTTTAGTCCCCATTGACCATTCGCGGTCATATACTCGCCGGAAAGCCACATTAAAAGTACAAACAGCAGTGCGCCGACCAGGTTGCCAAAATAGACATTTAGCCAGTTTTTCGCCAACTGACCCCAGGTGATGCGCCCACTCGCCTTAGCAACAACAATCAACACTGTGGAAGTAAAGAGATCGGCTCCGCAGACAACACAAAGAATCAGCCCCAGAGAGAAGCAAATGCCGCCAACCAGTTTTGCCATGCCGAAGGGCATTGTTCCTGTGCCAGTGGTTGCTGTGATATAGAAGACGAATGCGATTGAGATGAAAACACCGGCGGTAATCGCCAGATAGAAAGTCTTAAGCGGATGTTTCGTTGCTTTATAGACACCTGCCTCTTCGGCCACTTTGGCCATTGCTGCAGGAAGTAAAAGATCAAAAGGGTTGTCAGCTTTCACACTAACTCTCTCTTTATTAAGTCGGCGACGAGATACTAACAAAGCATTATAGATGAGAAATTGATATAGATCATATCTCGCCTGGCTTATAGGCCCGTAACTCGCATGGTTTTTATGCAAATACGGAGTAAATATTTGATTATCCAAATAAAAATAAATTTTAAAAATTAACAAATGAGTTGAATTTTTTCCGCATCCTCCGCTAAAACAGTTAATTAAAAGGGAGCACCAGGCGAATAAAGTAACAATATCGATCGTATTTATTAAATACAAATTACCGATATTTAACTTTATAATTACAATTATTTTATTAATGCAAATATATGTAAAGCGGGGCATTAAAAAAACGCCCCGTAATATAACTCAGACGAATCATTAAGCCTACATTGCGTAGGCTATTTGATTTTATTTTGCCCAGAATGCTGCTTTGGCGCGCTGCAGCTTTTCGTAGGCCTTCAACAACGACTGATGTGCAGCAAACGCGTGCAGATCGCTATCTACGGGTTGCAAGCCATAAAACGCCGATTCACCGCTCATTGCCGCACTGGCGGCTTCTACGGCATCTGCGCCATACATACGAACGAAGGCATTCAGATATTGCAGTGGTTGGCGGTCTTCTTCCTGTGCCAGTAATAACAACGTTTGCAGACAGCGATAATAGTTGGCGCGTTCCGGATTAAATACTGATGAGTTAAACTCCATCGTCCATTCGGTCCAGACCAGAGCCTGTTCCAGATCGCCACCAGCCAGCGCCAGCATGGCTTTTAATTCTCCGATACGCAGGGTGTACCAACCGTTATCCGACCCGGTCGCCAGACCCAACAGCTCACGCACGCGAGTAAAGTCATCAAAACCTTCTTCATCCAGTTGCTCGATGAGGTTCAGGTAATCTTCTTTTTCCCACTCGCTGCCTGGGAGTGAAAGAATCGTTTCACGTAAATGGCTGCCCATGCTGTTATTCGCCAGCCACAGATCTTCTGCCGGATAAATATCGGACATGCCAGGCACGATAATGCGGCAAGCATAAACGCCCAGATGCTCGTAATCGGCAATATAAACTTCTTTATCTTCTTTGTTGAAGATAGCCATCAGCGTAGCAAACTCTTCTTCCGTGGTGCCTGAGAAGCTCCAGTCCACAAACGGATAATCAGCATCCTGCTTGAATAGGTCCCAGGAGATTAAACCGCTGGAATCGATAAAGTGCGTTTCGAGGTTAGTATGTTCAGCGACTTCTTCATCATCGAAGGTTGGCGGAGTAAACACATCCAAATCTTTCAGACCGCGGCCTTGCAGCAACTCGGTCACGGTACGTTCCAGTGCAACGCCAAAATCAGGATGTGCACCGAAGGATGCAAAGCAGGTACCGTTAGCTGGATTGAACAGTACCACGCAGATCACCGGATATTGACCGCCAAGCGAGGCATCATAAGCGAAGATCGGGAAACCTTCCGCTTCCAGTGTTTCGATCGCTTCAACCACCGCTGGATAACGCGCCAGCACGTCTGCCGGGATCTCTGGCAGGCTGATGCTTTCAGCAATAATCCGGTTTTTCACGTAGCGTTCGAAAACTTCGGACAACCCCTGGACGCGTGCTTCGTTTCGGGTATTGCCAGCGGACATACCGTTAGAAACGTACAGGTTACCAATGATATTCATCGGAATATAAACGATCTGATTGTCGGACTGGCGCGTAAACGGCAGACCGCAAATACCACGATCTTCGTTACCAGATTGTAGGTCAATCAGCATGCTGCCGGTCAGTTCATTCTCCGGATCGTAAAATGCGCGCAGACGGTCATCGAGCAGCCCTTCTGGTACATCGTCGTTTTCGGTCAGTGGGAACCATTTTTCGTTGGGATAATGCACGAATGGACCGTTGGCGATGGTTTCGCCCAGCCAGAAGTCAGCAAAAAAGTAGTTGGTAGACAGACGCTCGAAATATTCACCGAGTGCAGAAGCCAGCGCCGCTTTTTTGGTTGCGCCTTTACCGTTGGTAAAACACAGTGCGCACTCTTTGTCGCGAATATGTACAGACCAGACGTTAGGCACGGGATTCAGCCAGGAGGCCTCTTCAATCTGAAAACCGAGGTCTGAAAGTTTTTGCTGGAAGCGAGCGATGGAATCTTCCAGAGCGGCATCTTTGCCGGGGATAAATGTTTGCGTCATGAAAATCACTTTAGTCGTACGGAAAGCGCGCAATAATACGGGTTTTATCTCAAAGGCGCTATCACCGCCGCCATGCCGATGAACTGTTGACTATGCTTTTAGTGGATAAACCACGATAAGAGCATAAAAATGAAGGCGTTCGATCTCCACCGTATGGCACTTGATAAAGTGCCTTTTGATTTCCTTGGCGAAGTTGCACTACGTAGTCTTTATACCTTTGTACTGGTTTTTTTGTTCCTCAAAATGACCGGAAGACGCGGTGTGCGGCAGATGTCGCTTTTTGAAGTGTTAATCATTCTGACGCTGGGGTCAGCGGCGGGGGATGTGGCGTTTTATGATGATGTGCCGATGGTTCCGGTGCTTATCGTCTTTATTACTCTGGCGTTGTTATACCGTCTGGTAATGTGGTTGATGGCGCACAGTGAAAAACTGGAGGATCTTCTGGAAGGCAAGCCGGTTGTCATTATTGAGGATGGTGAGCTGGCCTGGTCGAAACTTAATAACTCCAACATGACGGAATTTGAGTTCTTTATGGAGCTGCGACTGCGTGGAGTGGAGCAGTTGGGGCAGGTACGTCTGGCGATTCTCGAAACCAACGGGCAAATCAGTGTCTATTTCTTTGAAGATGACAAGGTCAAACCGGGATTACTTATTTTACCCAGTGACTGTACTCAGCGTTACAAAGTGGTGCCTGAGTCGGCGGACTATGCTTGCATCCGTTGCAGTGAGATCATTCATATGAACGCAGGGGAAAAACAATTATGTCCGCGCTGTGCAAATCCAGAATGGACGAAGGCAAGTCGGGCTAAACGGGTGACCTGACAGCAAAAAAATCGGTTTTTGGACAATAATCCGAGAGATTCTATTGTGTGACGCGTGCCGCATTTTTGCCCTCGACTGTTTTACCCATTGCGATGCGCGCCACTGAATGATAAAACCGATAGCCACAGGAATAATGTATTACCCGCGGTCGCAATCGATTGTCCGTGGGTTAATGGCAACGCAACGTGGTGAGGGGAAATGGCTCAAATCTTCAATTTTAGTTCTGGTCCGGCAATGCTACCGGCAGAGGTGCTTAAACAGGCTCAACAGGAACTGCGCGACTGGAACGGTCTTGGTACGTCGGTGATGGAAGTGAGCCACCGTGGTAAAGAGTTCATTCAGGTTGCAGAGGAAGCCGAGAAGGATTTTCGCGATCTTCTTAATATCCCCTCCAACTATAAAGTATTGTTCTGCCACGGCGGTGGTCGCGGTCAGTTTGCTGCTGTTCCGCTGAATATTCTTGGTGATAAAACCACTGCAGATTATGTTGATGCCGGTTACTGGGCGGCAAGTGCCATTAAAGAAGCGAAAAAATACTGCAAGCCAAATGTCTTTGACGCCAAAGTGACTGTTGATGGTCTTCGTGCGGTTAAGCCAATGCGTGAATGGCAGCTCTCTGATAATGCCGCTTATATGCATTACTGCCCAAATGAGACCATCGATGGTATCGCCATCGACGAAACGCCAGACTTTGGTAAAGAAGTGGTGGTTGCAGCCGACTTCTCTTCAACGATTCTTTCCCGTCCAATTGACGTCAGTCGTTACGGTGTGATTTATGCTGGCGCACAGAAAAATATCGGCCCGGCGGGCCTGACAATCGTCATCGTTCGTGAAGACTTACTGGGTAAAGCGAATATCGCTTGTCCGTCGATTCTGGATTATTCCATCCTTAACGATAACGACTCAATGTTTAACACGCCGCCGACATTTGCCTGGTACCTGTCCGGTCTGGTATTCAAATGGCTGAAAGCGAACGGCGGCGTGGCTGCAATGGATAAAATCAATCAGCAAAAAGCAGAACTGCTGTATGGGGTGATTGATAACAGCGATTTCTACCGCAATGACGTGGCGAAAGCTAACCGTTCGCGGATGAACGTGCCGTTCCAGTTGGCGGACAGTGCGCTTGACAAATTGTTCCTTGAAGAGTCTTTTGCTGCGGGGCTGCATGCCCTGAAAGGGCATCGTGTGGTCGGCGGTATGCGTGCGTCAATTTATAACGCAATGCCTCTGGAAGGCGTTAAAGCGCTGACAGACTTCATGATTGAGTTCGAACGCCGTCACGGCTAATGCCGAAATTTTGCTTAATCCCCACAGCCAGCCTGTGGGGTTTTTATTTCTGTTGTAGAGAGTTGAGTTCATGGAATCCCTGACGTTACAACCCATCGCTCGTGTCGATGGCACCATTAATCTGCCCGGTTCCAAGAGCGTTTCTAACCGCGCTTTATTGCTGGCGGCATTAGCACACGGCAAAACAGTATTAACCAATCTGCTGGATAGCGATGACGTGCGCCATATGCTGAATGCATTAACAGCGTTAGGGGTAAGCTATACGCTTTCAGCCGATCGTACGCGTTGCGAAATCATCGGTAACGGCGGTCCATTACACGCAAAAAGTGCCCTGGAGTTGTTCCTCGGTAACGCCGGAACGGCAATGCGTCCGCTGGCGGCAGCTCTTTGTCTGGGTAGCAATGATATTGTGCTGACCGGTGAACCGCGTATGAAAGAACGCCCCATTGGTCATCTGGTGGATGCGCTGCGCCTGGGCGGGGCGAAGATCACTTACCTGGAACAAGAAAATTATCCACCATTGCGTTTACAGGGCGGCTTTACTGGCGGCAACGTTGACGTTGATGGCTCCGTTTCCAGCCAGTTCCTCACCGCACTGTTAATGACTGCGCCTCTTGCACCGGAAGATACGGTGATTCGTATTAAAGGCGATCTGGTCTCTAAACCTTATATCGACATCACACTCAATCTGATGAAGACGTTTGGTGTTGAAATTGAAAATCAGCACTATCAACAATTTGTCGTAAAAGGCGGGCAGTCTTATCAGTCTCCGGGTACTTATTTGGTCGAAGGCGATGCATCTTCGGCTTCTTACTTCCTGGCAGCAGCAGCAATCAAAGGCGGCACTGTAAAAGTGACCGGCATTGGACGCAACAGTATGCAGGGTGATATTCGCTTTGCTGATGTGCTGGAAAAAATGGGCGCGACCATTTGCTGGGGCGATGATTATATTTCCTGCACGCGTGGTGAACTGAACGCTATTGATATGGATATGAACCATATTCCCGATGCGGCGATGACCATTGCCACGGCGGCATTATTTGCAAAAGGCACTACCACGCTGCGCAATATCTATAACTGGCGTGTTAAAGAGACCGATCGCCTGTTTGCGATGGCAACAGAGCTACGTAAAGTCGGCGCGGAAGTAGAAGAGGGGCACGATTACATTCGTATCACTCCACCGGAAAAACTGAACTTTGCCGAGATCGCAACATACAATGATCACCGGATGGCGATGTGTTTCTCGCTGGTGGCGTTGTCAGATACACCAGTGACGATTCTTGATCCCAAATGCACGGCCAAAACATTTCCGGATTATTTCGAGCAGCTGGCGCGGATTAGCCAGGCAGCCTGAATGAACAACGTGCAATAAATAGCCAAATCTTTCTTTATCAATACGTCGGCACATTGCCGGCGTTTTTTTTCGGACCTTGTGAGTCATTTTGATTAATGGTAGCGTCGTTTGTCGATGTAAGTTATTGATACATAATATTTATATATGATTAATCAACGGATGATTCACATGAAGAATACTAAATTACTGCTGGCGATTGCGGCCTCTGCAGCTTTACTGACAGGGTGTCAGAATACCCACGGTATTGATACCAATATGGCTATCAGCTCAGGTTTAAATGCCTATAAAGCAGCAACGTTAAGCGATGCTGATGCAAAAGCGATTGCCAATCAGGGCTGTGCCGAAATGGACAGCGGCAATCAAGTCGCAAGTAAATCCAGCAAGTACGGTAAACGTCTGGCAAAAATCGCCAAAGCATTGGGTAACAATATTAATGGCACGCCGGTCAACTATAAGGTTTATATGACCAGCGACGTCAACGCATGGGCGATGGCGAACGGCTGTGTTCGTGTCTACAGTGGCCTGATGGACATGATGAACGACAACGAAATTGAAGGCGTTCTGGGTCATGAACTGGGCCACGTCGCGTTGGGTCACTCGCTGGCTGAAATGAAAGCTTCTTATGCGATCGTTGCCGCACGTGATGCGATTTCCGCTACCAGCGGTGTGGCTTCCCAGCTTTCTCGCTCACAATTAGGTGATATCGCAGAAGGCGCGATCAATGCTAAATACTCCCGCGATAAAGAGTCCGAAGCAGATGATTTCTCCTTTGATCTGTTGAAGAAACGTGGCATCAGCACCCAGGGGCTGGTTGGCAGCTTTGAAAAATTGGCCAGCCTGGATGGCGGCCGTACCCAGTCCATGTTTGACTCTCATCCACCATCAACAGAGCGTGCGCAACACATCCGTGATCGTATCGCCTCTGGTAAGTAAATCATTGTCATCTTTCGGGCTGGTCTTCTGCCAGCCCGCTATAATTGCGCAATAAATCCCCATCTGAATACAGACAAAACTGGTTTTTGCACACAACGTTAACGATTTGTGGCGTCGGCGCGTATAATGCGCGCGGTTATGTTAACGGTACGCCTGTTTTAAGGAGATAAAGATGACGGCAATTGCCCCGGTTATTACCATTGATGGCCCAAGCGGTGCAGGGAAAGGCACCTTGTGTAAGGCTATGGCGGAAGCGTTGCAATGGCATCTGCTGGACTCGGGTGCAATTTATCGCGTACTGGCACTGGCGGCATTACATCACCATGTTGATGTTGCAACGGAAGATGCGCTCGTGCCGCTGGCATCCCATCTGGATGTACGTTTTGTGTCGACCAATGGCAATCTGGAAGTGATCCTCGAAGGGGAAGATGTCAGCGGCGAAATTCGTACTCAGGAAGTGGCGAATGCTGCTTCACAAGTCGCGGCATTCCCACGCGTTCGTGAAGCATTATTGCGTCGCCAACGCGCGTTTCGCGAATTACCAGGCTTGATTGCCGATGGCCGCGATATGGGAACGGTGGTATTCCCTGATGCGCCAGTGAAAATTTTCCTTGACGCCTCCTCGGAAGAACGTGCGCATCGCCGCATGCTACAGTTGCAGGAGAAGGGCTTTAGTGTTAACTTTGAGCGCCTTTTGGCCGAGATCAAAGAACGCGACGACCGCGATCGTAACCGAGCGGTAGCGCCACTGGTTCCGGCAGCCGATGCTTTAGTGTTGGATTCCACCACCTTAAGCATTGAGCAAGTGATTGAAAAAGCGCTACAATACGCGCGCCAGAAATTGGCTCTCGCATAAGCGACCGAATTTGCAGTACCCCCGTTGCAATGGAATGACAGCGGGTATGTTAAACAACCCCATCCGGCATGGAGCCAGGTGGACGTTAAATATAAACCTGAAGATTAAACATGACTGAATCTTTTGCTCAACTCTTTGAAGAGTCCTTAAAAGAAATCGAAACCCGCCCGGGTTCTATCGTTCGTGGCGTTGTTGTTGCTATCGACAAAGACGTAGTACTGGTTGACGCTGGTCTGAAATCTGAGTCCGCCATCCCGGCTGAGCAGTTCAAAAACGCCCAGGGCGAGCTGGAAATCCAGGTAGGTGACGAAGTTGACGTTGCTCTGGACGCAGTAGAAGACGGCTTCGGTGAAACTCTGCTGTCCCGTGAGAAAGCTAAACGTCACGAAGCCTGGATCACGCTGGAAAAAGCTTACGAAGATGCTGAAACTGTTACCGGTGTTATCAACGGCAAAGTTAAGGGCGGCTTCACTGTTGAGCTGAACGGTATTCGTGCGTTCCTGCCAGGTTCTCTGGTAGACGTTCGTCCGGTGCGTGACACTCTGCACCTGGAAGGCAAAGAGCTTGAATTCAAAGTAATCAAGCTGGATCAGAAGCGCAACAACGTTGTTGTTTCTCGTCGTGCCGTTATCGAATCCGAAAACAGCGCAGAGCGCGATCAGCTGCTGGAAAACCTGCAGGAAGGCATGGAAGTTAAAGGTATCGTTAAGAACCTCACTGACTACGGTGCATTCGTTGATCTGGGCGGCGTTGACGGCCTGCTGCACATCACTGATATGGCCTGGAAACGTGTTAAGCATCCGAGCGAAATCGTCAACGTGGGCGACGAAATCACTGTTAAAGTGCTGAAGTTCGACCGCGAACGTACCCGTGTATCCCTGGGCCTGAAACAGCTGGGCGAAGATCCGTGGGTAGCTATCGCTAAACGTTATCCGGAAGGTACCAAACTGACTGGTCGCGTGACCAACCTGACCGACTACGGCTGCTTCGTTGAAATCGAAGAAGGCGTTGAAGGCCTGGTACACGTTTCCGAAATGGATTGGACCAACAAAAACATCCACCCGTCCAAAGTTGTTAACGTTGGCGATGTAGTGGAAGTTATGGTTCTGGATATCGACGAAGAACGTCGTCGTATCTCCCTGGGTCTGAAACAGTGCAAAGCTAACCCGTGGCAGCAGTTCGCGGAAACCCACAACAAGGGTGACCGTGTTGAAGGTAAAATCAAGTCTATCACTGACTTCGGTATCTTCATCGGCCTGGACGGCGGCATCGACGGCCTGGTTCACCTGTCTGACATCTCCTGGAACGTTGCAGGCGAAGAAGCAGTTCGTGAATACAAAAAAGGCGACGAAATCGCTGCAGTTGTTCTGCAGGTTGACGCAGAACGTGAACGTATCTCCCTGGGCGTTAAACAGCTCGCAGAAGATCCGTTCAACAACTGGGTTGCTCTGAACAAGAAAGGCGCTATCGTAACCGGTAAAGTAACTGCAGTTGACGCTAAAGGCGCAACCGTAGAACTGGCTGACGGCGTAGAAGGTTACCTGCGTGCTTCTGAAGCATCCCGTGACCGCGTTGAAGACGCTACCCTGGTTCTGAGCGTTGGCGACGAAGTTGAAGCTAAATTCACCGGCGTTGATCGTAAAAACCGCGCAATCAGCCTGTCTGTTCGTGCGAAAGACGAAGCTGACGAGAAAGATGCAATCGCAACTGTTAACAAACAGGAAGATGCAAACTTCTCCAACAACGCAATGGCTGAAGCTTTCAAAGCAGCTAAAGGCGAGTAATTCTCTGACTCTTCGGGATTTTTATTCCGAAGTTTGTTGAGTTTACTTGACAGATTGCAGGTTTCGTCCTGTAATCAAGCACTAAGGGCGGCTACGGCCGCCCTTAATCAATGCAGCAACAGCAGCCGCTAAATTTGCCTTTAAGGAACCGGAGGAATCATGACCAAGTCAGAATTGATAGAAAGACTTGCCACCCAGCAATCGCACATTCCCGCCAAGACGGTTGAAGATGCAGTAAAAGAGATGCTGGAGCATATGGCCTCGACTCTTGCGCAGGGCGAGCGTATTGAAATCCGCGGTTTCGGCAGTTTCTCTTTGCACTACCGCGCACCACGTACCGGACGTAATCCGAAGACTGGCGATAAAGTAGAACTGGAAGGAAAATACGTTCCTCACTTTAAACCAGGTAAAGAACTGCGCGATCGCGCCAATATTTACGGTTAAGTTTTTACTCAAACTTGAACGCGAGAAAAGCACCTGTCGGGTGCTTTTTTCATTTCTCTAATCTGGAACTGGAAGCTGCCTCGCAGAGTTTTGAGCAGTTTTCACCCTGTCGTTAAATTCTTCTGAACGTGCCTCGGGGAACGCAAAACTTCCACCAGACAACCATTCAACAAAGTTGCACACTTTCTATAAACAGGGAGGGTGCATGAAAATAACGACAGTCGGAGTATGCATAATTTGCGGAATTTTTCCGTTGCTGATTTTGCCCCAATTGCCAGGGACAGTAACCCTTGTGCTTCTGACTATCTTCGCCTGCGTACTGGCATTTATTCGTGTTAAAGCCGTCCGTTATATCGCGCTGACGTTGCTGTTTTTTCTTTGGGGCATATCAGCGGCAAAGCAAATTTTGTGGGCAGGAGAAACCTTAACTGGCTCGACGCAGGATGCAATTGTTGAGATCATTGCTACTGACGGCATGACCACTCATTACGGTCAAATTACTCATCTACAAGGTCGACGTATATTCCCTGCGCCAGGCCTCGTACTGTATGGCGAATATCTTCCGCAAGCGGTTTGTGCCGGACAAGTATGGTCAATGAAACTCAAAGTTCGTGCAGTTCATGGCCAACTTAATGATGGCGGCTTTGATAGCCAGCGTTATGCCATTGCCCAGCATCAACCGCTCACCGGGCGTTTTCTGCAGGCAAGTGTCATTGAACCGAATTGTAGCCTGCGTGCACAGTATCTGGCGTCACTACAAACAACGCTGCAACCCTATATGTGGAACGCGGTTATTCTTGGATTAGGTATGGGGGAACGGTTATCCGTCCCCAAAGAAATCAAAAATATCATGCGTGATACTGGAACGGCGCATTTAATGGCGATATCAGGATTGCACATCGCTTTTGCGGCGTTGCTGGCTGCAGGACTCATTCGCGGTGGGCAAGTTTTTCTGCCTGGGTGCTGGATCCACTGGCAAATGCCATTAATTGGTGGAATCTGCTGTGCTGCTTTTTACGCCTGGCTAACGGGAATGCAACCTCCTGCATTGCGTACCGTGGTGGCGCTTGCCATTTGGGGAATGCTTAAGTTAAGTGGACGACAATGGAGTGGCTGGGATGTATGGATATGTTGTCTGGCGGCAATTTTGCTGATGGATCCTGTTGCCATTCTCTCGCAAAGTTTATGGCTCTCTGCCGCTGCGGTCGCGGCACTGATTTTTTGGTATCAGTGGTTTCCCTGTCCGGAGTGGCAGCTGCCGCCGGTATTGCGCGCGGTTGTTTCCCTCATCCATCTGCAACTGGGAATCACCCTCCTGCTTATGCCCGTGCAAATCGTCATATTTCATGGCATTAGTCTGACCTCGTTTATTGCAAACCTATTTGCAATTCCCCTGGTGACATTTATCACGGTTCCGTTGATCCTCGCAGCGATGGTTATGCATTTAAGCGGGCCGTTAATCGTAGAACAAGGAGTATGGTTTCTTGCCGACCGGTCTTTGGCTTTACTTTTCTGGGGGTTAAAGAGTTTGCCGGAAGGGTGGATCAACATTGCTGAACGTTGGCAATGGCTAACATTTTCCCCATGGTTCTTACTGGTGGTATGGCGATTAAACGCCTGGCGAGCGTTGCCGGCAATGTGTGTGGCTGGAGGCTTGCTGATGTGCTGGCCGCTGTGGCAAAAACCTCGGCCTGACGCGTGGCAGGTGTACATGCTTGATGTCGGGCAAGGGCTGGCAATGGTCATTGCGCGAAACGGTAAAGCGATTCTCTATGACACCGGACTGGCCTGGCCGGAGGGGGATAGTGGGCAACAACTGATTATCCCCTGGCTACGCTGGCATAATCTTGAACCAGAAGGCGTCATTTTGAGTCATGAACATCTGGATCATCGGGGAGGGCTGGACTCGATATTACGAGCCTGGCCGACGTTATGGGTCAGAAGCCCTTTAAGCTGGGAACATCATCAGCCCTGTGTGCGTGGCGAAGCGTGGCAATGGCAAGGATTGCGTTTCAGCGCGCACTGGCCTTTACAAGGTAGCAACGATAAAGGAAATAACCATTCCTGTGTGGTTAAGATTGATGACGGGACGAATAGCATTCTTCTAACCGGTGATATTGAAGCCCCCGCTGAACAAAAGATGCTAAGCCGTTACTGGCAGCAAATGCAGGCAACATTACTTCAGGTACCTCACCATGGCAGTAATACCTCATCATCGTTGCCATTAATTCAGCGAGTGAATGGAAAAGTGGCACTCGCATCGGCATCGCGCTATAACGCATGGCGACTGCCCTCTAACAAAGTTAAGCATCGCTATCAACAACAGGGTTATACGTGGCTTGATACTCCTCATCAGGGGCAAGTAACGGTCGATTTTTCAGCGCAAGGCTGGCGGATTAGCAGCCTCAGGGAGCAAATTTTACCTCGTTGGTATCATCAGTGGTTTGGCGTGCCAGTGGATAACGGGTAGAATATGCGGCTATTTCAACAAATGCTGGTTTTTTGAATGCATAACGACAAAGATCTCTCTACGTGGCAGACGTTCCGCCGACTGTGGCCAACCATTGCGCCTTTTAAAGCGGGTCTGATCGTGGCGGGCGTAGCGTTAATCCTCAACGCAGCCAGCGATACCTTCATGTTATCGCTCCTTAAGCCACTTCTTGATGATGGCTTTGGTAAAACAGATCGCTCCGTGCTGGTGTGGATGCCGCTGGTGGTGATCGGGCTGATGATTTTACGTGGTATCACCAGCTATGTCTCCAGCTACTGTATCTCCTGGGTATCAGGAAAGGTGGTAATGACCATGCGTCGCCGCCTGTTTGGTCACATGATGGGAATGCCAGTTTCATTCTTTGACAAACAGTCAACGGGTACGCTGTTGTCACGTATCACCTACGATTCCGAACAGGTTGCTTCTTCTTCTTCCGGCGCACTGATTACTGTTGTGCGTGAAGGTGCGTCGATCATCGGCCTGTTCATCATGATGTTCTATTACAGTTGGCAACTGTCGATCATTTTGATTGTGCTGGCACCGATTGTTTCGATTGCGATTCGCGTTGTATCGAAGCGTTTTCGCAACATCAGTAAAAACATGCAGAACACCATGGGGCAGGTGACCACCAGCGCAGAACAAATGCTGAAGGGCCACAAAGAAGTATTGATTTTTGGTGGTCAGGAGGTGGAAACGAAACGCTTCGATAAAGTCAGTAACCGAATGCGTCTTCAGGGGATGAAAATGGTTTCAGCCTCTTCCATCTCTGATCCGATCATTCAGTTGATCGCCTCTTTAGCGCTGGCGTTTGTTCTGTATGCGGCGAGCTTCCCTAGCGTCATGGATAGCCTGACTGCCGGTACGATTACCGTTGTTTTCTCTTCAATGATTGCACTGATGCGTCCGCTGAAATCGCTGACCAACGTTAACGCCCAGTTCCAGCGCGGTATGGCGGCTTGTCAGACGCTGTTTACCATTCTGGACAGTGAGCAGGAGAAAGACGAAGGTAAGCGCGTGATCGAGCGTGCGACTGGCGACGTAGAATTCCGCAATGTCACCTTTACTTATCCGGGACGTGATGTACCCGCATTGCGTAACATCAACCTGAAAATTCCGGCAGGGAAGACGGTTGCTCTGGTTGGACGCTCTGGTTCAGGTAAATCAACCATCGCCAGCCTAATCACACGTTTTTACGATATTGATGAAGGCGAAATCCTGATGGATGGTCACGATCTGCGCGAGTATACCCTGGCGTCTTTACGTAACCAGGTTGCTCTGGTGTCGCAGAATGTCCATCTGTTTAACGATACGGTTGCCAACAACATTGCTTACGCACGGACAGAACAGTACAGCCGTGAGCAAATTGAAGAAGCGGCGCGTATGGCCTACGCCATGGACTTCATCAATAAGATGGATAACGGTCTCGATACAGTGATTGGTGAAAACGGCGTGCTGCTCTCTGGCGGTCAGCGTCAGCGTATTGCCATCGCTCGAGCCTTGTTGCGTGATAGCCCGATTCTGATTCTGGACGAAGCTACCTCGGCGCTGGATACCGAATCTGAACGTGCGATTCAGGCGGCACTGGATGAGTTGCAGAAAAACCGTACCTCTCTGGTGATTGCCCACCGCTTGTCTACCATTGAAAAGGCAGACGAAATCGTGGTCGTCGAGGATGGTGTCATTGTGGAACGCGGTACGCATAACGATTTGCTTGAGCACCGTGGCGTTTACGCGCAACTTCACAAAATGCAGTTTGGCCAATGATCGAAAAAATCTGGTCTGGTGAATCCCCTTTGTGGCGGCTATTGCTGCCACTCTCCTGGTTGTATGGTCTGGTGAGTGGCGCGATCCGTCTTTGCTATAAACTAAAACTGAAGCGCGCCTGGCGTGCCCCCGTACCGGTTGTCGTGGTTGGTAATCTCACCGCTGGCGGCAACGGAAAAACTCCGGTCGTTGTCTGGCTGGTGGAACAGTTGCAACAGCGCGGTATTCGCGTGGGAGTCGTGTCCCGGGGATATGGCGGTAAGGCTGAATCGTATCCGCTGTTATTGTCGGTAGATACCACCACAGCACAGGCGGGTGATGAACCTGTGTTGATTTATCAACGCACTGGCGCGCCTGTTGCGGTTTCTCCCGTGCGTTCTGATGCGGTAAAAGCCATTCTGGCGCAACACCCTGATGTGCAGATCATCGTAACCGACGACGGTTTACAGCATTATCGTCTGGCGCGTGATGTTGAAATCGTCGTTATTGATGGCGTGCGTCGCTTTGGCAATGGCTGGTGGTTGCCGGCGGGGCCAATGCGTGAGCGAGCGGGGCGCTTAAAGTCGGTTGATGCGGTAATCGTCAACGGCGGTGTCCCCCGCAGCGGTGAAATCCCCATGCATCTGCTGCCGGGGCAGGCGGTGAATTTACGTACCGGTACGCGTTGTGACGTTGCTCAACTTGAACATGTGGTGGCGATGGCGGGGATTGGGCATCCGCCGCGCTTTTTTGCCACGCTGAAGATGTGCGGCGTACAACCGGAAAAATGTGTACCACTGGCCGATCATCAGTCTTTGAATTATACGGATGTCAGCGCGTTGGTAAGCGACGGGCAAACGCTAGTTATGACTGAAAAAGATGCGGTGAAATGCCGGGCCTTTGCAGATGATAATTGGTGGTATTTGCCTGTTGACGCACAGCTTTCAGGCGATGAACCAGCGAAACTGCTTGCGCAACTAACCTCGCTGGCTTCTGGCAACTAGTTACGCCGCGGCAGCGTTCGATTGACGGAGTCATGAATGTCGCTGCCGCACCTCTCCCTTGCTGATGCGCGTAATCTTCACCTTGCCGCGCAAGGCCTGTTAAACAAACCCCGCCGTCGAGCGTCGTTGGAGGATATTCCGGCAACGATCTCCCGCATGTCCTTGCTGCAAATCGATACCATCAATATTGTTGCCCGTAGTCCATATCTGGTGCTTTTCAGTCGTCTGGGAAATTATCCTGCGCAGTGGTTGGATGAGTCTCTGGCGCGTGGCGAATTAATGGAATACTGGGCGCATGAAGCCTGCTTTATGCCACGTAGCGATTTTCGTCTTATTCGCCACCGCATGCTGGCACCTGAAAAAATGGGCTGGAAATACAAAGACGCCTGGATGCAGGAACATGCGGCAGAAATTGCACAGTTAATTCAACATATTCATGATAAGGGGCCGGTACGTTCAGCCGATTTCGAGCATTCTCGTAAAGGTGCAAGCGGTTGGTGGGAATGGAAGCCGCATAAACGGCATCTGGAAGGTTTATTTACTGCCGGAAAGGTGATGGTGATTGAACGGCGCAACTTCCAGCGCGTTTATGATTTAACCCACCGTGTCATGCCTGACTGGGATGATGAGCGCGATCTCGTTTCGCAAACAGAAGCAGAAATCATCATGCTGGATAACAGTGCGCGTAGCCTGGGCATATTCCGCGAACAGTGGCTGGCAGATTACTATCGGCTGAAACGTCCGGCACTGGTGGCTTGGCGCGAAGCGAGGGCTGAACAGCAGCAAATCATTGCTGTGCATGTTGAAAAATTGGGCAATCTTTGGCTGCATGCTGATTTGCTGCCGCTACTCGAACGCGCGCTCGCCGGAAAGCTCACTGCAACGCACAGCGCGGTACTTTCGCCTTTTGATCCTGTTGTCTGGGATCGCAAACGCGCGGAGCAGCTTTTTGATTTTAGCTACCGGCTGGAGTGCTATACCCCAGCGCCGAAACGCCAGTATGGCTATTTTGTTCTGCCGTTATTACATCGTGGGCAATTAGTTGGGCGAATGGATGCCAAAATGCATCGCCAGACAGGCATCCTTGAAGTTATCTCTCTGTGGTTACAGGAAGGCATTAAACCAACGACAACGCTGCAAAAAGGGTTACGTCAGGCGATTACTGATTTCGCTAACTGGCAGCAGGCAACGCGGGTGACATTAGGACGCTGCCCGCAAGGCCTCTTTACTGATTGCCGCGCCGGCTGGGAAATAGACCCCGTCGCATAAATGATTATGATAAGATTTATGCATTCATAACCCGATCCATCTGGAGGAACTATGGATCATCGTCTGCTTGAAATCATTGCCTGCCCGGTTTGCAACGGAAAACTTTGGTATAACCAGGAAAAACAAGAGCTTATTTGCAAACTGGACAACCTGGCTTTCCCGCTGCGCGATGGCATTCCAGTGTTGCTGGAAACGGAAGCCCGCGTGCTGACTGCTGATGAGAGTAAATCATGAGTTTTGTGGTCATTATTCCCGCGCGCTACGCGTCCACGCGTCTGCCCGGTAAACCATTGGTTGATATTAACGGCAAACCCATGATTGTTCATGTTCTTGAACGCGCGCGCGAATCAGGTGCCGAGCGCATCATCGTGGCAACCGATCATGAGGATGTTGCCCGCGCTGTTGAAGCCGCTGGCGGCGAAGTATGTATGACGCGCGCCGATCATCAGTCAGGTACAGAACGTTTGGCGGAAGTTGTCGAAAAATGCGCATTCAGCGACGACACGGTAATCGTTAATGTGCAGGGTGATGAACCGATGATCCCTGCGACAATCATTCGTCAGGTTGCTGATAACCTCGCTCAGCGTCAGGTGGGTATGGCGACTCTGGCGGTGCCAATCCACAATGCGGAAGAAGCGTTTAACCCGAATGCGGTGAAAGTGGTTCTCGACGCCGAAGGGTACGCACTGTACTTCTCTCGCGCCACCATTCCGTGGGATCGTGATCGTTTTGCAAAAGACCTTGAAACCGTAGGCGATAACTTCCTGCGTCATCTTGGTATTTATGGCTACCGAGCAGGCTTTATCCGTCGTTATGTTACCTGGCAGCCAAGTCCGTTAGAACATATCGAAATGTTAGAGCAGCTTCGTGTTCTGTGGTACGGCGAAAAAATCCACGTTGCTGTTGCTCAGGAAGTTCCTGGTACAGGAGTGGATACCCCTGAAGATCTCGAGCGCGTTCGCGCTGAAATGCGCTAATTTCACTTCACGACACTCCAGCCAATTTTGGGAGGAGTGTCGTACCGTTACGATTTTCCTCAATTTTTCTTTTCAACAATTGATCTCATTCAGGTGACATCTTTTATATTGGCGCTCATTATGAAAGCAGTAGCTTTTATGAGGGTAATCTGAATGGAACAGCTGCGTGCCGAATTAAGCCATTTACTGGGCGAAAAACTCAGTCGTATTGAGTGCGTCAATGAAAAAGCGGATACGGCGTTGTGGGCTTTGTATGACAGCCAGGGAAACCCAATGCCGTTAATGGCAAGAAGCTTTAGTGCGCCCGGAAGAGCCCGACAACTGGCATGGAAAACCACCATGCTGGCAAGAAGTGGGACTGTCCGTATGCCGACTATTTATGGTGTGATGACGCATGAAGAACACCCCGGCCCCGATGTCCTGCTACTGGAGCGAATGCGTGGTGTTTCGGTGGAGGCACCAGCCCGAACACCAGAACGCTGGGAACAACTCAAAGACCAAATCGTTGAAGCCTTACTGGCCTGGCACCGTCAGGACAGTCGTGGTTGCGTCGGCGCGGTCGACAATACTCAGGAAAATTTCTGGCCCTCATGGTACCGGCAACATGTTGAAGTGCTATGGACTACGCTCAATCAGTTCAATAACACCGGTCTAACGATGCAAGATAAGCGGATCCTGTTTCGCACCCGTGAATGTCTCCCGGCATTATTTGAAGGCTTTAACGACAATTGTGTGCTGATTCACGGTAACTTCTGTTTAGGCAGCATGCTGAAAGATTCGCGCAGCGATCAGTTACTGGCGATGGTCGGACCGGGACTAATGCTTTGGGCACCGCGAGAATACGAACTGTTCCGACTAATGGATAATTCTCTGGCGGAAGATTTGCTCTGGAGTTATCTGCAACGCGCGCCAGTGGCGGAGTCGTTCATCTGGCGGCGTTGGTTGTATGTGTTATGGGATGAAGTTGCGCAACTGGTTAATACCGGACGATTTAGTCGGCGCAACTTCGATCTGGCATCAAAATCACTCTTGCCGTGGCTCGCCTGACGAACCTTTCAGCCACTGCCAGATGCGGCCAAGCGTTTCATAGCCAACACGATCGCTATGCATTAACCAGACTGGAGAAGGGATAGCTCGTTCCCACGGATTAAGCGGCGAGTCGATGGCCAACTGATTCGCCGGGGCTGGTAGCGGATTTAACCCTTCCTGCTGAAAAAAGATCATCGCCCGCGGCAGATGTGATGCGGAGGTCACCAGCAGGAAAGGTGCGTCACCAATTGCCTGTTTCACTGCCGCAGCTTCTTCTTCGGTATCTTTTGGCAAATCCAGAGTGATAATTTGCTCGCGCGGCACGCCCAGCGATTGCGCAACTCGGGCACCTACTTCGGCTGTACTCACCGTATTGGTTTTTGCTACGCCTCCCGTGAAGATCAGTTTTGATCCCGGATTTTCGCGCCATAAGCGGATACCTTCATTCAGGCGTGGCAGACTGTTATTGATTAAATTAGAGCTCGGTGCCCACTGCGGGTTCCAGGTATAACCACCTCCGAGCACCACGATATAGTCCACTTTTTGCGAATTATTCCATGTCGGATAGGTGCTTTCGATGGGACGCAGCAGGCGGTCGGCTATCGGTTGCAAACTCAATAACAAGAGCGCCAGCCACCCAATGCTAATAAAAATCTTCCCGGTTTTTTGAAAACGGCTAAACCACAGCAGCGCCAGGCCAGCGCCAATAATCAGCAACATCAGCGGAAGTGGCAGCAACATATTGCCAATCACTTTTTTCAGTGTAAAAAGCATCCTTTCTGGTTCCTTTTTTGACCATATAGCAAGGGATCGCCAGCGATATTACACCAGACGGGTTCATTCTCGCCGTGGCTGTGACAAAATAGCGTCTTTATCAGAAAACGTCTTAGCCAACCGGTGGAGAAAGCAATGCAGGATCGCAATTTTGATGATATTGCGGAAAAGTTTTCCCGTAACATTTACGGCACCACCAAAGGGCAGCTTCGACAGGCTATTCTGTGGCAGGATCTCGATCGCGTGCTGGCGGAAATGGGCTCGCAAAAACTGCGTGTGCTGGATGCTGGCGGTGGAGAAGGGCAGACCGCAATCAAAATGGCCGAGCGTGGGCATCAGGTCATTTTATGCGATCTTTCAGCGCAGATGATCGACCGCGCAAAACAGGCGGCAGAAGCAAAAGGTGTGAGCGACAACATGCAATTTATACATTGCGCCGCTCAGGATGTTGCTTCGCATTTGGAAACGCCCGTTGATCTGATATTGTTCCATGCGGTGCTCGAGTGGGTGGCCGATCCCCGCAGCGTATTGCAGACCCTGTGGTCAGTGTTACGTCCAGGCGGTGTGTTGTCGTTAATGTTCTACAATGCGCACGGCTTGCTGATGCATAACATGGTCGCCGGGAATTTTGATTACGTGCAGGCGGGAATGCCGAAAAAGAAAAAACGGACGCTTTCGCCAGATTATCCACGCGACCCGGCGCAGGTTTATCTGTGGCTGGAAGAAGCTGGTTGGCAAATTATGGGTAAGACCGGCGTTCGCGTGTTTCATGATTACCTGCGCGAGAAGCACCAGCAGCGCGACTGCTATGAAGCATTACTTGAATTAGAAACGCGTTATTGCCGTCAGGAACCGTATATTACCCTGGGGCGTTATATTCATGTCACCGCGCGCAAACCGCAGAGCAAGGATAAAGTATGAGTGAATTTTCCCAGACAGTCCCCGAACTGGTTGCCTGGGCCAGAAAAAATGACTTCTCCATCTCGCTGCCGGTAGACCGACTCTCTTTTCTGCTGGCAGTTGCCACGCTGAACGGCGAGCGTCTGGATGGTGAGATGAGTGAAGGCGAGCTGGTGGATGCATTCCGCCATGTGAGTGATGCGTTTGAGCAAACCAGCGAAACCATCGGCGTGCGCGCCAACAACGCGATCAACGACATGGTGCGTCAACGTCTGCTGAACCGCTTTACCAGCGAGCAGGCTGAAGGGAACGCAATTTACCGTCTGACGCCGCTTGGCATCGGTATTACCGATTACTACATCCGTCAGCGCGAGTTTTCGACGCTGCGCCTTTCTATGCAGTTGTCGATTGTGGCGGGCGAACTGAAACGCGCGGCAGATGCCGCCGAAGAGGGCGGTGATGAGTTTCACTGGCACCGTAATGTCTATGCGCCACTGAAATATTCGGTAGCAGAAATTTTCGACAGCATCGACCTGACGCAACGTCTGATGGACGAACAGCAGCAGCAGGTGAAAGATGATATCGCCCAGTTGCTGAACAAAGACTGGCGGGCGGCGATTTCCAGCTGCGAATTGTTGCTTTCGGAAACTTCCGGAACGCTGCGTGAATTGCAGGATACGCTGGAAGCGGCAGGTGATAAATTGCAGGCTAATCTGTTACGCATTCAGGATGCGACGATGACTCATGATGATCTGCATTTCGTCGATCGTCTGGTGTTCGATCTGCAAAGCAAACTTGACCGTATTATCAGCTGGGGCCAGCAATCCATCGACTTATGGATTGGCTACGACCGCCACGTACACAAATTTATTCGTACCGCTATCGATATGGATAAAAACCGCGTCTTTGCTCAGCGGTTACGTCAGTCGGTACAAACCTATTTTGATGAACCGTGGGCGCTAACTTATGCCAATGCCGATCGTCTGCTGGATATGCGTGACGAAGAGATGGCACTGCGCGATGAAGAGGTGACTGGGGAACTTCCTGAGGATCTGGAGTACGAAGAGTTTAACGAGATCCGCGAACAGCTGGCGGCGATCATCGAAGAACAACTTGCCGTGTACAAAACCAGACAAGTGCCGTTGGATCTTGGTCTGGTGGTACGCGAATATCTGTCACAGTATCCGCGTGCACGTCACTTTGACGTTGCGCGCATTGTTATTGATCAGGCGGTACGTCTTGGCGTAGCGCAAGCAGATTTCACCGGACTGCCAGCGAAATGGCAGCCGATTAATGATTACGGAGCCAAGGTACAGGCGCATGTCATCGACAAATATTGAACAAGTGATGCCGGTTAAGCTGGCGCAGGCGCTGGCGAATCCGTTATTTCCGGCGCTGGATAGCGCCTTACGTTCAGGCCGCCATATTGGCCTTGACGAACTGGATAATCATGCATTCCTGATGGATTTTCAGGAATATCTGGAAGAATTTTACGCGCGTTATAACGTTGAGCTTATTCGCGCACCGGAGGGGTTCTTCTATTTACGCCCACGTTCCACCACTATTATCCCTCGTTCCGTCTTGTCGGAACTGGATATGATGGTCGGGAAAATCCTCTGTTATCTTTATCTCAGCCCGGAACGGCTGGCGAATGAGGGGATTTTCACCCAGCAGGAACTGTACGATGAACTGCTCACCCTGGCCGATGAAGCGAAACTGCTGAAACTGGTGAACAACCGTTCAACCGGTTCAGACGTTGACCGGCAGAAGTTGCAGGAGAAAGTACGTTCTTCGCTCAACCGTCTGCGTCGTTTAGGCATGGTGTGGTTTATGGGCCACGACAGCAGCAAGTTCCGCATTACCGAATCGGTGTTCCGCTTCGGAGCCGATGTGCGTGCTGGCGACGATCCCCGTGAAGCACAGCGTCGCCTGATTCGTGATGGCGAAGCAATGCCGATTGAAAATCATCTGCAACTCAACGATGAAACCGAAGAGAATCAGCCAGATAGCGGAGAGGAAGAATAATGATTGAACGCGGTAAATTTCGCTCACTGACGCTGATTAACTGGAACGGCTTTTTTGCCCGAACTTTTGACCTCGATGAGCTGGTTACGACGCTCTCCGGTGGTAACGGTGCGGGTAAATCTACTACCATGGCGGCGTTCGTTACGGCGCTGATCCCCGACCTGACCCTGCTGCATTTCCGTAACACCACGGAAGCCGGGGCCACCAGCGGTTCGCGCGATAAAGGTCTGCACGGTAAGCTGAAAGCGGGTGTCTGCTATTCGATGCTCGACACCATTAACTCGCGCCATCAGCGCGTGGTGGTCGGCGTGCGTCTGCAACAGGTTGCCGGGCGCGATCGTAAAGTTGATATCAAACCATTTGCCATTCAGGGCTTGCCGATGTCGGTGCAGCCGACACAACTGGTGACCGAAACTCTGAATGAACGTCAGGCGCGCGTGCTCCCGCTTAACGAGCTGAAAGACAAGCTCGAAGCGATGGAAGGCGTGCAGTTTAAGCAGTTCAACTCCATTACCGATTACCACTCGCTGATGTTCGATCTGGGCATCATCGCACGTCGTCTGCGCTCAGCGTCTGATCGTAGTAAATTCTATCGTCTGATTGAAGCTTCGCTGTACGGCGGGATTTCCAGCGCCATCACCCGTTCTCTGCGCGACTACCTGTTGCCAGAAAATAGCGGCGTGCGCAAAGCGTTTCAGGACATGGAAGCGGCGCTGCGTGAAAACCGTATGACGCTGGAAGCGATTCGTGTTACCCAGTCTGACCGTGACTTGTTCAAGCATCTGATCAGCGAAGCGACTAACTACGTGGCGGCGGACTACATGCGCCACGCCAACGAGCGCCGTGTTCACCTGGATAAAGCGCTGGAGTTTCGTCGTGAGCTTCACACTTCGCGTCAGCAACTGGCGGCTGAGCAGTACAAACACGTCGATATGGCGCGTGAACTGGCAGAGCACAACGGTGCCGAAGGCGATCTGGAAGCGGATTATCAGGCGGCCAGCGATCACCTGAACCTGGTGCAAACCGCACTGCGTCAGCAGGAGAAGATCGAACGCTACGAAGCGGATCTCGATGAGCTGCAGATCCGTCTGGAAGAGCAAAACGAAGTGGTGGCAGAAGCCATCGAACGCCAGGAAGAGAATGAGGCTCGTGCGGAAGCTGCCGAACTGGAAGTGGACGAGCTGAAAAGCCAGCTTGCTGACTACCAGCAGGCGCTGGACGTCCAGCAAACGCGCGCGATCCAGTATAACCAGGCGATTGCTGCGCTTAATCGTGCCAAAGAACTGTGCCATCTGCCGGACTTAACCGCCGACAGCGCCGCCGAATGGCTGGAAACCTTCCAGGCGAAAGAGCTGGAAGCGACTGAAAAAATGCTCTCTCTTGAGCAGAAAATGAGCATGGCGCAAACCGCGCACAGCCAGTTTGAGCAGGCTTATCAGCTGGTGGTGGCAATCAACGGCCCGCTGGCGCGTAACGAGGCGTGGGATGTCGCTCGCGAACTGCTGCGCGAAGGGGTCGATCAGCGTCACCTGGCAGAGCAGGTTCAGCCGTTGCGAATGCGCTTAAGCGAACTGGAACAGCGTCTGCGCGAACAGCAAGAAGCTGAGCGTCTGCTGGCAGATTTCTGCAAACGTCAGGGCAAGAATTTTGATATTGATGAACTGGAAGCTCTGCATCAGGAGCTGGAAGCGCGCATTGCCTCTCTTTCCAATAGCGTGTCTAACGCCCGCGAAGAGCGTATGGCACTGCGCCAGGAGCAGGAACAGCTGCAGTCTCGCATTCAGAGTTTGATGCAGCGTGCGCCGGTTTGGCTGGCAGCGCAAAACAGTCTCAACCAGTTGAGCGAACAGTGCGGCGAAGAATTCTCCTCAAGCCAGGATGTCACCGAATTTCTGCAACAGTTGCTGGAGCGTGAGCGCGAGGCGATTGTTGAACGCGATGAAGTAGGCGCGCGCAAAAACGCCGTCGATGAAGAGATCGAACGTTTAAGCCAGCCAGGTGGTTCTGAAGACCAGCGTCTGAATGCGCTGGCGGAGCGTTTTGGCGGCGTGTTGCTGTCAGAAATTTATGACGATGTTAGCCTGGAAGATGCGCCGTACTTCTCGGCGCTGTATGGCCCGTCACGCCACGCCATCGTGGTGCCAGATCTGTCACAGGTAACCGAACACCTGGAAGGCTTGACCGATTGCCCGGAAGATCTCTATCTGATCGAAGGGGATCCGCAGTCATTCGATGACAGCGTGTTCAGCGTTGATGAGCTGGAAAAAGCGGTAGTGGTGAAAATCGCCGATCGTCAGTGGCGTTATTCACGTTTCCCGGAAGTGCCGCTGTTTGGACGCGCGGCGCGCGAAAGCCGCATCGAAAGCCTCCATGCCGAGCGTGAAGTGCTTTCCGAACGCTTCGCCACGCTCTCCTTTGATGTACAGAAAACCCAGCGTCTGCATCAGGCGTTCAGCCGCTTTATCGGCAGCCATCTGGCGGTGGCGTTTGAGTCTGATCCGGAAGCCGAAATCCGTCAACTGAACAGCCGTCGCGTCGAACTGGAGCGGGCGTTGAGTAATCATGAAAATGATAACCAGCAGCAGCGTATTCAGTTTGAGCAGGCGAAAGAAGGCGTTACGGCGCTGAACCGCATTCTGCCGCGTCTCAACCTGTTGGCTGATGACAGCCTGGCGGATCGCGTCGATGAAATCCGCGAACGTCTGGATGAAGCCCAGGAAGCCGCGCGTTTTGTTCAGCAGTTCGGTAATCAACTGGCGAAACTGGAACCGATCGTTTCGGTATTGCAGAGTGACCCGGAACAGTTCGAACAGTTAAAAGAAGATTACGCGTACTCTCAGCAGATGCAGCGCGATGCCCGTCAGCAGGCGTTTGCCCTGACGGAAGTGGTGCAGCGTCGTGCGCACTTTAGCTACTCTGACTCGGCAGAAATGCTTAGCGGTAACAGCGATCTCAACGAAAAACTGCGTGAACGTCTGGAACAGGCGGAAGCGGAGCGTACCCGCGCTCGTGAAGCGTTGCGCGGACACGCCGCGCAGTTAAGTCAGTACAATCAGGTACTGGCTTCGCTGAAAAGTTCGTATGACACCAAAAAAGAGCTACTCAACGATCTGCAACGTGAATTGCAGGATATCGGCGTGCGTGCTGATAGCGGGGCAGAAGAGCGGGCGCGTATTCGCCGTGATGAGTTACATGCGCAGCTGAGCAATAACCGTTCACGTCGCAACCAACTGGAAAAAGCGCTTACCTTCTGCGAAGCGGAGATGGACAACCTGACCCGCAAACTGCGCAAGCTGGAGCGTGATTACTTTGAGATGCGCGAGCAGGTAGTGACCGCGAAAGCGGGCTGGTGTGCAGTGATGCGCATGGTGAAAGATAACGGTGTTGAGCGCCGCTTACACCGTCGTGAGCTGGCTTATCTCTCCGCTGATGATTTGCGTTCCATGTCGGATAAGGCGTTGGGTGCGTTGCGTCTCGCGGTAGCGGATAACGAACATCTGCGCGACGTGCTGCGTATGTCGGAAGATCCAAAACGTCCGGAACGTAAAATTCAGTTCTTCGTGGCGGTTTATCAGCATCTGCGCGAGCGTATTCGTCAGGATATTATTCGTACCGATGATCCGGTTGAAGCTATCGAGCAGATGGAGATCGAACTTAGCCGTCTGACTGAAGAGTTAACGTCCCGCGAACAGAAACTGGCGATCAGTTCCCGCAGCGTGGCGAACATCATCCGTAAAACTATTCAGCGCGAGCAGAACCGTATCCGTATGCTCAACCAGGGCTTGCAGAACGTATCGTTCGGTCAGGTGAACAGCGTGCGCCTCAACGTGAACGTGCGTGAAACGCACGCCATGCTGCTGGATGTGCTCTCTGAACAGCACGAACAACATCAGGATCTGTTTAACAGCAACCGTCTGACCTTCTCGGAAGCGCTGGCGAAACTGTATCAGCGCCTTAATCCGCAGATTGATATGGGGCAGCGCACGCCGCAGACCATCGGTGAAGAACTGCTGGATTACCGTAACTATCTTGAAATGGAAGTTGAGGTTAACCGTGGTTCCGATGGCTGGTTGCGCGCGGAGTCTGGTGCATTGTCGACCGGTGAGGCTATTGGTACCGGTATGTCGATTCTGGTGATGGTGGTACAGAGTTGGGAAGATGAATCTCGCCGCTTGCGCGGTAAAGATATCTCTCCTTGCCGTCTGCTGTTCCTTGATGAAGCAGCGCGACTGGATGCCCGTTCCATCGCCACGCTGTTTGAATTGTGTGAGCGTTTGCAAATGCAGCTCATCATCGCAGCGCCGGAAAATATCAGCCCGGAAAAAGGCACCACCTATAAACTGGTGCGTAAAGTCTTCCAGAATACCGAACACGTTCACGTAGTCGGTCTGCGTGGTTTTGCACCGCAACTCCCTGAAACGCTTCCAGGAACTGACGAAGCGCCTTCCCAGGCGAGTTAAGATTGAGGCGGCAGCGATGCCGCCTTTCCTGTTTCTGAAAACTCCGTTTCTGCACTAAAAAAGTGCCACATTCTGGCGCGCTTTTCTTTAAACTTCTTTACATTAGGTTATGTAAAAACGTATCGGCGTTTATATACTGAAGATAAGCCTGATGAGTAACAGGCTTGCTCGTCATACTTTCGTGAGTATTGGCGTTGTACAGGCAAGTCGTAAAATAACAGCCTGGCTATTCAGAGTATGATAAAAACAGGGGGCAAGGGATGTTGCTTAATATGATGTGTGGTCGTCGGCTGTCGGCAATCAGTTTGTGCGTGGCCGTAACATTCGCTCCACTGTTCAATGCTCAGGCCGATGAGCCTGAAGTAATCCCTGGCGACAGCCCGGTGGCTGTCAGCGAACAGGGCGAGGCACTGCCGCAGGCGCAGGCCACGGCAATAATGGCGGGGATCCAGCCATTGCCTGAAGGTGCGGCAGAAAAAGCCCGCACGCAAATCGAATCTCAATTACCTGCAGGCTATAAGCCGGTTTATCTTAACCAGCTTCAACTGTTGTATGCCGCACGCGATATGCAACCCATGTGGGAAAACCGTGATGCTGTTAAAGCCTTCCAGCAACAGCTGGCAGAAGTGGCGATTGCCGGTTTCCAGCCGCAGTTTAATAAATGGGTAGAGTTGCTGACCGATCCTGGTATTAACGGGATGGCACGCGATGTGGTGCTCTCTGATGCGATGATGGGCTATCTCCATTTCATCGCAAATATTCCAGTCAAAGGCACTCGCTGGTTATACAGCAGTAAACCTTATGCGCTTTCCACGCCGCCGCTCTCGGTGATTAACCAATGGCAGCTGGCGCTGGATAAAGGTCAATTGCCGACGTTTGTTGCAGGACTGGCACCGCAGCATCCGCAATATGCGGCGATGCATGAATCTTTACTGGCCTTACTCAGTGACACCAAACCGTGGCCCCAACTGACCGGCAAAGCAACGTTGCGCCCAGGGCAGTGGAGTAACGACGTACCGGCGTTGCGCGAAATATTGCAGCGTACAGGCATGCTGGACGGGGGGCCGAAAATTACGCTACCTGGCGATGACACGCCAACTGACGCGGTAGTCAGCCCATCCGCTGTTACTGTTGAAACAGCAGAAACTAAGCCGATGGACAAGCAAACTACGTCTCGTAGTAAACCTGCGCCTGTCGTTCGTGCCGCCTACGATAATGAACTGGTGGAAGCCGTTAAACGTTTTCAGGCATGGCAAGGATTGGGGGCAGATGGTGCTATTGGCCCGGCAACGCGTGACTGGTTAAACGTAACGCCCGCCCAGCGTGCTGGCGTGTTGGCACTCAACATCCAGCGATTGCGCTTGCTGCCAACAGAGCTTTCTACCGGGATCATGGTTAACATTCCGGCCTATTCGCTGGTCTACTATCAGAACGGCAATCAGGTGCTGGATTCGCGAGTCATTGTCGGTCGCCCCGATCGCAAAACGCCAATGATGAGCAGTGCCCTTAACAACGTGGTGGTAAACCCGCCGTGGAATGTACCACCAACTCTGGCACGCAAAGATATTCTGCCGAAAGTGCGCAACGATCCGGGATATCTCGAAAGCCATGGCTATACGGTGATGCGCGGTTGGAACAGCAGGGAGGCGATTGATCCGTGGCAGGTTGACTGGTCTACAATCACGGCCTCGAATTTACCGTTCCGCTTCCAGCAGGCTCCAGGCCCACGGAACTCGCTGGGGCGCTATAAATTCAATATGCCGAGTTCAGAGGCCATTTATTTGCATGACACGCCGAACCACAATCTGTTCAAGCGTGATACACGCGCATTGAGCTCAGGCTGTGTACGAGTGAATAAAGCTTCCGATCTGGCGAATATGCTGTTGCAGGATGCAGGCTGGAATGACAAACGTATTTCTGATGCGCTGAAGCAGGGCGATACGCGTTACGTCAATATTCGGCAGTCGATTCCGGTGAATCTCTTCTATCTGACGGCCTTTGTTGGTGCAGATGGTCGTACCCAGTATCGTACAGATATTTACAATTATGATCTGCCTGCGCGATCCAGCTCGCAAATCGTATCGAAAGCGGAACAATTAATCAGGTAAATGAAGCAGTTCGGGGAAATCAGTTGTCGTAATAATTAGCATGATCGGGGGCGCTTCTCTGCAGCCCCCGTCACTGCTGGGGTTGAGTCATCTTGACGTCTGCTTTACGGGCGGTTAAGGTGCCTCTTGTGCGCCAGAAGTGCATATAAACGATAACATTGACCTGTAGACTTGATTATCATGGACAAATTCGACGCTAATCGCCGCAAACTGCTGGCGCTTGGTGGCGTTGCACTCGGTGCCGCCATCCTGCCGACCCCGGCGTTTGCAACACTCTCGACCCCACGCCCGCGCATTTTGACACTCAATAATCTTCATACCGGAGAGTCAATCAAAGCGGAGTTTTTCGATGGCAGAGGCTATATTCAGGAAGAATTGGCAAAACTTAACCATTTTTTCCGCGATTACCGCGCGAACAAAATAAAGTCCATCGACCCAGGATTATTCGACCAGTTGTATCGCCTGCAAGGGTTGTTAGGCACCCGCAAACCGGTGCAACTCATTTCCGGTTATCGTTCCATTGATACCAACAATGAACTACGCGCCCGCAGCCGTGGAGTAGCGAAGAAAAGCTATCACACTAAAGGCCAGGCGATGGATTTCCACATTGAAGGTATCGCGTTAAGCAATATTCGCAAAGCCGCGTTATCTATGCGCGCAGGTGGTGTAGGATATTACCCACGTAGTAACTTTGTGCATATTGATACCGGGCCAGCACGGCACTGGTAGTAATCGCTTAACGAAACAGGGGCAGTATGAACTATCGTATTATTCCGGTCACCGCATTCTCCCAGAACTGTTCATTGATCTGGTGTGAACAAACCCGTCTGGCCGCACTGGTCGATCCTGGCGGCGATGCGGAAAAAATCAAACAGGAAGTTGATGCCAGCGGCCTGACACTGATGCAGATCCTGCTGACTCATGGTCATCTGGACCACGTTGGCGCAGCGGCGGAACTGGCGCAACATTACGGCGTGCCGGTTTTTGGCCCGGAAAAAGAAGATGAGTTCTGGCTGCAAGGCTTGCCTGCGCAAAGTCGTATGTTTGGTCTGGAAGAGTGCCAGCCGCTGACGCCAGATCGTTGGCTGAACGAAGGCGATACCATCAGCATAGGGAATGTGACTTTACAGGTGTTACATTGCCCTGGGCATACGCCGGGTCATGTCGTGTTTTTTGATGAGCGGGCAAGGCTGCTGATTTCTGGCGACGTTATTTTCAAAGGTGGAGTAGGGCGCAGTGACTTCCCGCGTGGCGATCATAATCAACTGATTTCTTCAATCAAAGATAAATTGCTGCCACTGGGGGATGATGTGACATTTATTCCGGGTCACGGACCATTATCCACACTTGGTTATGAGCGCCTGCATAATCCCTTCCTGCAAGACGAAATGCCCGTCTGGTAAAGGCGCATAAAAAAGCCCGCTTTTCAGCGGGCTTCATTGTTTTTAACGCTTACAGCACTGCCACAATCGCTTCGCACAGCGGAGCCATATTATCTGGTGTCATCCCGGCCACGTTTACGCGACCAGAAGCAACAGCATACACGCCAAACTCTTCGCGCAGACGCAGCACTTGTTCTTTTGTCAGGCCACTGAAGGAGAACATGCCGTTCTGTTTGATGATAAAGCTGAAGTCGCGGTTTGCGCCTTTTTCCTGCAGCGTATTGACGAACAACTGACGCATACGCTGAATACGCTGGCGCATATCAGTCAGCTCTTGTTCCCAAATCGCACGTAACGCATCGTTGCTCAGGATGGTGGCAACAACAGAAGCGCCGTGTGCTGGAGGGTTAGAGTAGTTAGCGCGAATCGCCGCTTTCATTTGGCTGAATGCGCGATCAACGGTCTCACTGTCAGCAGCAACCAGAGTACAAGCGCCAACACGCTCGTTGTACAGGCCAAAGTTTTTAGAGTAGGAACTGGCAACAATCAGCTCTTTATGCATAGCCGCGAAAGCGCGCAGTCCTTCAGCATCTTCTTCCAGACCACGGGCAAACCCCTGGTAAGCGAAGTCAAACAGCGGTAACCAGCCTTTCTCAACGGAAAGTTGTGCCAGTGTCTGCCATTGTTCCAGCGTAGGGTCGATACCGGTTGGGTTATGGCAGCAGCCATGGAACAGCACTACGTCGCCAGCCTGAGCTTCGTTCAGGCTGTTAATCAGTGCATCGAAGTCAAGGGTGTGATTTTCCGCATCATAATAAGCGTATTCACGAACTTCCAGACCTGCAGAGTTAAAGACGCTCTTATGGTTCGGCCAGCTTGGGTTGCTCACCCACACACGCTTAACGCTGGTATTTTTTGCCAGGAAATCGGCAGCCACGCGTAGTGCGCCAGTGCCACCCGGAGTCTGTGCCGTGCGAGCACGTTTGTCATTGATCAGGGCGCTACCTTTACCAAACAGCAGTTCCTGAGTGCAGCGACCAAATTCAGGGATGCCGTCAATGCCGAGGTAATTTTTGGTGGTTTCATTTTCGAGCAGATACTGTTCAGCCTTTTTCACGCTGGTCAGTACCGGGGTTTTGCCCGTCTCATCTTTATAGACACCAATCCCGAGGTTAATTTTGCCGGGACGTTCATCGGCACGAAACAGATCGGCCAGGCCCAGAATCGGGTCGGCAGGAGCGGCGGTAATGTTCTCAAACATGACGAGGTTCCATTATGGTTACAGAAGGGAAGTCCGCTATCAGGGTAACGGGAGATTTACAAAATTCCAACTATTACTGATGAAAACGCAGGCTGTTTTTGCAAGACGTGAGATTGCTCTGGAAGGCATAAAAAAAACAGGACCAAAGTCCTGTTTTTTCGGCATTTAACAAAGAGGTGTGCTATTAGAACTGGTAAACGATACCCACAGCAACGGTGTCGTCTGAACCTACGCCCAGTTTGTTGTCAGAATCGATCTGGTTGATGATGTAGTCAACATAGGTGGACATGTTTTTGTTGAAGTAGTAGGTTGCGCCCACTTCAAAGTAGTTCACCAGATCAACATCACCGATACCTTCTACGTCTTTCGCTTTAGATTTGGTGTAAGCGATGGACGGACGCAGACCGAAATCGAACTGGTATTGCGCAACTAACAGAACATCTTGCGTTTTGTTGGCGAAGCCGCTGATGTTTGTAAATTTATTAGTGATCGGCGTAGCGTTACGGGTTTCACCGTAGTTCGCTGCCAGGTAGATGTTGTTCGCGTCATACTTCAGACCAGTAGCCCACTGTTCAGCTTTTTTACCGTTGCCAAGAGGTTGAGCTTCTTGCAGGTTGGTACGGTCAGCGGCGCCATAAGCACCAACGATACCAAAGCCTTCGTATTCGTAGCTGATAGAACCGCCAACACCGTCGCCGTTAGAGCGGCGTGCAGTGTCACGCTCGTTTTTACCCAGGTACTGAACAGCGAAGTTCAGGCCATCAACCAGACCAAAGAAGTTGGAGTTACGATAGGTAGCAACGCCGCCAACACGACCAACGAAGAAGTCATCGCTGTATGCAGTATCACCACCAAATTCTGGCAGCATATCGGTGTAACCCAGTGCATCATAAACCACACCGTAGTTACGGCCGTAATCGAAAGAACCAACGTCAGCGTATTTAAGACCCGCGAATGCCAGACGCGTTTTGTTACCAGTTTGAGCGTCAGCGCCTTCAGAGTTGTTACCCTGGAAGTTATATTCCCACTGACCATAACCGGTCAGATCGGAATTGATTTGAGTTTCCCCTTTAAAACCAAGACGGGCATAGGTCATGTCGCCATTGCCACCGTAACTGTTTTCACCGTTACCCTTGGAGAAATAATGCAGACCGACAGCTTTACCGTACAGATCTACTTTGTTGCCATCTTTGTTATAAATTTCTGCAGCGTTTGCAGTACCTGCTACTAACAGAGCAGGGACGATCACTGCCAGAATATTGCGCTTCATCATTATTTATTACCCTCATGGTTTTTTTATGACACCTGCCACTGCCGTCAATAAGTTCTGTCAATAAAAATTTACGGAACTATTGATGAGAGTTTGGTGTCTTTATGTGTCTGCAGGCATCTTTCCATTCAAACTAACGTTTCGCTACCGTGAAAGTGCTACAAAGATAAAGATTTGGTTTCAAAAAGAAAAAATATGTAACTAAAAGTAAAATTTAAGGAACTTTGTGAACACCGTCATATTTCCTTAGAAGCGAGATGATATTTACAGCAATTTTTATCTATTTATATGATTTCCTTATATTTAAATTAACTAAAAGGAAATTTTGTTTCTGATAGAAACTTTATCGACCTGACACTAAATCCTCGTTCAGACATCCAGAACGCCAAAAAATAGTATGAAAATTGTGCTATCAGCTAAGAAAAAACTAATCCGCAATAAGAATGCGGATTAGTTTTTGTGCGCAAATGTTGCAGTGTAATATTCCGTAACAGGATGATCGTTATGGCGGGGTTGCAAATAGATTGCTTGACTTAACAAACAGATAACTTGACAGAAAGGATAAAAAAAGAGCCAGCGGGTGCTGGCTCTTGAAGACGCTAAATTAGAAGCTGGCGTTACGCGGAGTACGTGGGAACGGAATCACATCACGCACGTTTTGCACGCCAGTTACGTAAGCAATCAGGCGTTCAAAACCAAGACCGAAACCGGAATGCGGAACAGTACCGTAGCGACGCAGATCGCGATACCACCAGTAATCTTCTTTATTCAGGCCCATTTCCAGCATACGCTCGTCCAGCACGTCCAGACGCTCTTCACGCTGAGAACCACCAATGATTTCACCGATGCCCGGAGCCAGAACATCCATAGCCGCAACGGTTTTACCGTCTTCGTTAAGGCGCATATAGAACGCTTTAATATCTTTCGGATAGTTTTTAACCACTACCGGTGCTTTAAAGTGTTCTTCTGCCAGATAACGCTCATGCTCAGAAGAGAGATCGACGCCCCAGTAAACCGGGTTTTCAAACTTCCTGCCGCAGTTTTCGAGAATGGTCACTGCGTCGGTGTAATCCACCTGCGCGAAATCGGCCTCAATAAAGCGTTCCAGACGTGAAACGGCATCTTTATCTACGCGTTCAGCGAAGAATTTCATGTCGTCAGCGCGTTCTTCGAGAACCGCTTTGAAGACATATTTCAGCATGGCTTCAGCCAGACCCGCGATATCGTTCAGGTTAGCAAACGCCACTTCCGGCTCCAGCATCCAGAATTCCGCCAGGTGACGGCTGGTGTTGGAGTTTTCAGCACGGAAAGTCGGGCCGAAGGTATAAATTTTGGACAATGCGCAAGCGTAGGTTTCACCGTTCAACTGGCCAGATACGGTCAGGAAAGACTCTTTACCAAAGAAGTCTTTGTCGAAATCCACTTTGCCCTGATCGTTACGCGGCAGGTTTTCCAGATCCAGCGTAGAAACGCGGAACATTTCGCCAGCCCCTTCGGTATCAGACGCAGTAATCAGTGGCGTTGAAACCCAGAAGAATCCCTGCTCGTTAAAGAAGCGATGCAGCGCCTGCGCCAGCGTATGGCGAACGCGCGCGACGGCACCAATCAGGTTTGTGCGCGGACGCAGGTGAGCGACTTCACGCAGATACTCAATGCTGTGGCGTTTTGCCGCCATCGGGTAAGTGTCTGGATCTTCAACCCAACCAGCAACTTCAACCTTGCTGGCCTGAATTTCAAATTGTTGCCCCTGGCCTGGCGATGCCACGACTTTACCCGTCACAATGACCGAGCAACCGGTGGTCAGACGCAGAACGTCTTCATTGTAATTGGGCAGAGAATTATTGATGACAGCCTGTACAGGATCAAAGCAGGAACCGTCATAAACGGCGAGGAAGGAGATGCCAGCTTTTGAATCTCGGCGGGTACGTACCCATCCGCGCACGGTGACTTCGCTGTCAACGGCTACGCGGCCCTGGAGTACGTCGGCTACAGGCACAACGCTCATAATATTCTCTCTGTTAATAGTCGGAAAAAATAAACACTTGTCCACCCGTAAATGGGGGGATACCTATGTTACCTGGCATCTGCAATCAGACAAGCAGAATTCGCAAATGCAGCGAAAGATTTCGGAATTAAAGGTAAAAAAAGGGAGCCGATTAGCTCCCTGATGATATTAACTGGCTTTTTTAATATGCGGAAGGTCGAACGCTTTGCGCAGCGCCCGAACAAACGCTTTATCGTGGCAGATAGTTTTGCCAGGGCTGTCAGAAAGTTTCGCCACCGGTTTACCGTTACACTCCACCAGCTTAATGACAATATTCAGGGGTTTTACCTGGGGGATATCGCAGGTCAGGCGAGTCCCAATACCAAAACTTAATTGCACACGGGAGGAGAAGTGCCGGTATAGCTCAACCGCTTTGCGTAAATCCAGATTGTCAGAGAAAACCAGCGTTTTACTCTGCGGATCAATTCCCAGCTTCTCATAATGTGCAATGGCTTTTTCGCCCCATTCAACCGGGTCGCCAGAGTCATGACGCAGGCCCTGATAGCGGCTGGCAAATTCTACGCCGAAATCTCGCAGGAACGCATCCATGGTAATACAGTCGGTTAACGCAATGCCAAGTTGGTCAGGATATTCTTCCAGCCAGGCAGCAAGTGCAGCTCGCTGGCTGTTGGCAAGGTCCGGGCTGATTTGCTGATGTGCCTGGAACCATTCGTGTGCTTGTGTTCCCATTGGCGTGAGGGAAAGCCGACGCGCCAGATCGTAATTACTGGTGCCTACGAACCAGGATTCTTGTTGTAGACGCTTAACGATGGTTTCTTGTACTTCGCGAGAAAAACGGCGGCGGGTGCCAAAATCCATCAGATGGAAGCGCGACATATCAAGATCGGCGGTTAATGCCGAGAAGTCGACTAATTTGCTTTCCAGCGTGTCGAGGGCTTGCGCAACGTCGGCCTGCGGTGAGCGATAGCGATGTACCATTTCACTGATAACCGCCAGCAAAGGAACTTCCCAGAGGATGACTTCACGCCACGGGCCGCTTAAACGAATATCCAGCTTGCCATTATCGTTGGACACGGTGACTTGTTCCGGGTTAAAGCGGAACTCGCGTAGCCAGTTAAGATAGTCGGCTTTAAAGAAAGGCAGGGCTGAGAGCCATTGATATTCATCATCCTGCAGGCGCAGATGCTGCATCGCCTGAACCTGTTCACGAATAGCATCGGCATAAATACCCAGCAGATCGTCACCTCGGCAACGAAACTCCGCCGCGACATGCACATCGTAATAGTGATGAAACACGGCTTGCTGCATATGCAACTTATAAGCATCTGTATCCAGCAACGAGTGCAGAACAGGAGAAGCGAATTGTGTCATAGGTGCGCAGTAGCGTCCTCGTACAGGAGCGTTTAGTACAATAAACATCTTCAGGAACTGCTGGAGTATACCTTGTTTCGTAATTTATTGAACCCCGATCACACCATATGTCACCTTTCTGGTCGATGGTATTGCGCTGCGTATGTTATAAAAATGTAGCAATAAAGGCGTTTGTACCTGAAAAGATGAAGATTCTGCATAGCGCGATTTACGCAACAGGAATAGACTGAACACCAGACTCTATAAAAGATGCTAAAGGTTATTTATGACTCAACAGCCACAAGCCAAATACCGTCACGATTATCGTGCGCCGGATTACCAGATTACTGATATTGACTTGACCTTTGACCTGGACGCGCAAAAGACGGTCGTTACCGCGGTCAGCCAGGCTGTCCGTCATGGTGCATCAGATGCTCCGCTTCGTCTTGATGGCGAAGATCTTAAACTGGTTTCTGTTCATATTAATGATGAGCCGTGGACCGCCTGGAAAGAAGAAGAGGGCGCACTGGTCATCAGTAATTTGCCGGAGCGTTTTACGCTCAAGATCGTTAATGAAATTAGCCCAGCGGCGAATACTGCGCTGGAAGGGCTTTATCAGTCAGGCGATGCGCTTTGCACCCAGTGTGAAGCCGAAGGTTTCCGCCATATTACGTATTATCTCGACCGCCCGGACGTGCTGGCGCGTTTTACCACCAAAATTATTGCCGATAAAACCAAATACCCGTTCCTGCTTTCCAACGGTAACCGCGTTGCGCAAGGCGAACTGGAAAACGGACGCCACTGGGTACAATGGCAGGACCCGTTCCCGAAACCGTGCTACCTGTTTGCGCTGGTGGCAGGTGACTTTGATGTACTGCGCGACACCTTCACCACGCGTTCTGGTCGCGAAGTGGCGCTAGAGCTGTATGTTGATCGTGGTAATCTCGACCGTGCACCGTGGGCGATGACCTCGCTGAAAAATTCCATGAAGTGGGATGAAGAACGCTTCGGTCTGGAGTATGACCTCGACATCTATATGATAGTCGCGGTGGATTTCTTCAATATGGGCGCAATGGAGAATAAAGGTCTTAACATCTTTAACTCTAAGTATGTACTGGCGCGCATCGATACCGCGACCGATAAAGATTATCTCGATATTGAGCGCGTTATTGGTCATGAATATTTCCATAACTGGACCGGTAACCGTGTGACCTGCCGCGACTGGTTCCAGCTCAGCCTGAAAGAAGGCTTAACCGTCTTCCGCGATCAGGAATTCAGCTCTGATCTTGGTTCCCGCGCAGTAAACCGTATCAACAACGTGCGCACCATGCGCGGATTGCAGTTTGCGGAAGACGCCAGCCCGATGGCGCACCCGATCCGCCCGGATATGGTTATTGAAATGAACAACTTCTACACCCTGACCGTTTATGAGAAGGGCGCGGAAGTGATTCGCATGATCCACACTCTGCTGGGCGAAGAAAACTTCCAGAAAGGGATGCAGCTCTATTTCGAGCGCCATGATGGCAGTGCGGCAACCTGCGACGACTTTGTTCAGGCGATGGAAGATGCGTCAAATGTCGATCTCTCCCATTTCCGCCGTTGGTACAGCCAGTCCGGTACGCCGGTTGTGACCGTCAAAGACGACTATAATCCGGAAACCGAGCAGTACACCCTGACCATCAGCCAGCGCACGCCTGCTACGCCGGATCAGGCAGAAAAACAGCCGCTGCATATTCCGTTTGCCATTGAACTGTATGACAACGAAGGCAAAGTGATCCCGTTGCAGAAAGGCGGTCACCCGGTGAATTCGGTACTGAACGTCACCCAGGCGGAACAGACCTTTGTCTTTGATAATGTCTACTTCCAGCCGGTGCCCGCACTGCTGTGTGAATTCTCTGCGCCAGTGAAACTGGAATATAAGTGGAGCGATCAGCAACTGACCTTCCTGATGCGTCATGCGCGTAATGATTTCTCCCGCTGGGATGCGGCACAAAGCCTGCTGGCAACCTACATCAAACTGAACGTCGCCCGTCATCAGCAAGGTCAACCATTGTCTTTACCCGCACACGTTGCCGATGCTTTCCGCGCGGTGCTGCTGGATGAGAAGATTGACCCGGCACTGGCGGCAGAAATTCTGACGCTGCCATCCGTCAATGAAATGGCGGAACTGTTCGATATCATCGACCCGATTGCTATTGCCGAAGTACGCGAAGCACTTACCCGTACTCTGGCGACTGAACTGGCGGATGAGCTGCTGGCTATTTATAACGCAAATTATCAGAGCGAGTACCGCGTTGAGCATGAAGATATTGCAAAACGCACTCTGCGTAATGCCTGCCTGCGCTTCCTCGCTTTTGGTGAAACGCATCTGGCTGACGTGCTGGTAAGCAAGCAGTACCATGAAGCAAACAATATGACCGATGCGCTGGCGGCGCTTTCTGCGGCGGTTGCCGCACAGCTGCCATGCCGTGACGCGCTGATGCAGGAGTACGACGACAAGTGGCATCAGGACGGTCTGGTGATGGATAAATGGTTTATCCTGCAAGCCACGAGTCCGGCGGCAAATGTGCTGGAGACGGTGCGTGGTCTGTTGCAGCATCGCTCATTTACCATGAGCAACCCGAACCGCATTCGTTCGTTGATTGGGGCATTTGCGGGCAGCAACCCGGCAGCGTTCCATGCCGAAGATGGCAGCGGTTACCAGTTCCTGGTGGAAATGCTTACCGACCTCAACAGCCGTAACCCGCAGGTGGCTTCACGTCTGATTGAACCGCTGATTCGCCTGAAGCGTTACGATGCCAAACGTCAGGAGAAAATGCGCGCGGCGCTGGAGCAGTTGAAAGGGCTGGAAAATCTCTCTGGAGATCTGTACGAGAAGATAACTAAAGCACTGGCTTGATACTTTTGAGCCCAAATGCCGGATGCGACGCTTGACGCGTCTTATCAGGCCTACAAGTCCGTTGAAAATGCTGGTTTTGTAGGCTGGATAAGGCGTTCACGCCGCATCCGGCAGCCGTGCCCAAATGCCTGATGCGACGCTTGACGCGTCTTATCAGGCCTACAATCCGTTGAAACCGCTGGTTTTGTGCGCCACATCCGGCATATTAACCATGACGTCGAATCGGTTGTTCAGAATGCCCACGCTGCATTACCCGCTGCAACACTTCCGCTTCCAGCTCCGCTAATCGCACCGACCCTAATCGGCGCGGACGGGGGATATCCACCGTCAAATCCAGACCAATTTTTCCCTCTTCAATTAACAACACCCGGTCCGCCATTGCTACCGCTTCGCTCACATCATGCGTCACCAACAGTACGGTAAAGCCGTGCTCCTGCCAAAGTGACACAATCAAATCCTGCATCTCGAGCCGAGTCAGGGCGTCCAGCGCCCCGAGCGGTTCATCAAGCAATAATAAACCCGGTCGATGAATCAACGCTCTTGCCAGCGCCACACGCTGTTTCTGCCCGCCAGAAAGTGCGGCAGGCCATTCCTCCGCGCGATTCTCCAGCCCTACTGCAGCCAGCACCCGACGCGCCGCATCGCGCCACTGGCCTTTAAGGCCTAACCCAACGTTATCAATCACCGATTTCCACGGTAGCAGACGCGCATCCTGAAACATCATTCGCGTGTCTTCCTGAATCTCAGCCAGCGGTGTGGTACCCGCTAACACATCGCCTGCGGTTGGCGTTTCCAGACCTGCCAGCAGGCGCAGCAGGGTACTTTTGCCACCACCGCTGCGGCCAACCACCGCCACAAACTGACCTGCCGGAATATGTAAATCCAGTTGATTCAGGACGATATTTTCCGCGTAATGTTTGCTTACTGCATTGAGTAACAAGGGTGTGCCCTGGTTCAGACGAGCAGTATTCATACCGTGGCCTCCTTCAAATGATAAGCCGGGTTCCAGCGCAGCCAGAGGCGCTCTAACAGCTGCGCGCTGACGTCAGCAAGTTTGCCGAGCAGGGCGTAGAGAATAATGGCGACTACCACCACATCCGTTTGCAAAAACTCCCGCGCATTCATCGCCAGATAACCAATGCCGGAATTGGCAGAAATAGTTTCGGCAACAATCAGCGTCAGCCACATCAGGCCCAACGCAAAACGTACGCCGACCATAATTGAGGGCAGGGCACCAGGCAGGATCACATGGATAAACAGCGGTATGCCGGATAATCCATAGCTACGCGCCATTTCCACCAGACCGCGATCGATATTACGGATGCCGTGCCAGGTGTTGATATAAATGGGGAATAGCGTGCCGAGCGCCACCAGAAAGATTTTTGCGGATTCATCAATGCCAAACCACAAAATCACCAGCGGGATCAGCGCCAGATGCGGCACGTTGCGCAACATCTGAATTGAGGTATCCAGCAGCCTTTCTCCCCAGCGCGACAGTCCGCTTATCAGTCCCAGAATCAACCCCAGCGATCCGCCAATTGAAAATCCAATCAACGCCCGCCAGGAGCTGATCGCCAGATGTTGCCACAATTCGCCACTGGCGGAGAGCGTCCAGAACGCCGTCATCACTCCTTCCGGAGAGGGCAAAATACGCGTCGACAGCCAGCCAACTGAGGAGGCCAGTTGCCACACCGCCACGATGCCCACCGGTAAAAACCAGGGGGCAACGCGCAATAACCACTTTTTCACTGGCGTTGCCATCATTTTGTTCCTTAGCTTTGCGCGACTTTACGGGGGATAAAATCATTCGCCACCGCTTCGCCTTGCGGATTCAGCGGTTGTGGCTGGGGAATTTCCGGAATGGCAATATCCAGATGTGGGAACAACAACTCGCCGACCCGATACGCTTCTTCCAGATGCGGATAACCAGAAAGCAGAAAGCTGTCGATGCCAAGCGCAGCGTATTCGTTGATTCGCGCGGCGACCGTCGGACCATCGCCCACCAACGCCGTCCCGGCACCGCCGCGCACTAAGCCAACGCCTGCCCATAAATTGGGGCTGATCTCCAGATTGTCGCGCTTGCCGTTATGTAGCGCCGCCATTCGCTGTTGCCCCACGGAATCGGTGCGGGCAAACGCGGCTTGTGCTTTAGCGATGGTCTCATCATCAAGATGGGAGATTAAGCGCTTAGCGGCCTGCCACGCTTCGTCGTTAGTTTCGCGGACAATCACGTGCAGGCGAATACCGAAACGAATTTTGCGTCCATGTGCGGCAGCTTTCGCCCGCACTTGCGCGATCTTCTCTTTTACCAGCGCCGGTGGTTCGCCCCAGGTGAGGTAGAGATCAACCTGTTCAGCGGCCAGATCCTGGGCGACGTCTGACGAGCCGCCAAAGTAAAGCGGAGGATAGGGCTGTTGAATCGGCGGGAAGAGCAGTTTTGCTCCGCGTACATGAATATGTTTACCGTTAAAATCGACGGTTTCGCCCTGCAATAAGCGCCGCCAGACCTGTGTAAATTCAGACGAGGCTTCGTAACGCTCGCAATGATCGAGGAATACGCCGTCGCCTGCCAGCTCTTGCGGATCGCTGCCTGTGACCAGATTAAACAACGCGCGTCCGTTAGAGAGACGATCCAGCGTGGCGGCCTGGCGGGCGGCAACGGTAGGAGAGTTTACGCTGGGACGCAGGGCGACAAGAAACTTCAGCCGTTGCGTCACCGGGATCATCGACGCGGCAACCAGCCACGCATCTTCGCAGGAGCGCCCCGTTGGGATCAGCACACCGGTATAGCCCAGACGATCCGCTGCTTGTGCAATTTGTTGCAGATAACCGTGATCAACCGGGCGTGAACCTTCTTCCGTTCCCAGATAATGCCCGTCACCGTGGGTCGGTAAAAACCAGAACATATTCAGACTCATAATTGTTTTCCTTCCAGTTGAGTGGGCTGCCAGATACGTTGGCGAATATCGACTTTTTCCGGCACCAGACGGTTTTCATAAAACAGATCTGCCGTTTGCTGCTGTAAGGCGGCAACCTCGGCGTTAACCGGTTTGATGGTGGTAGGGGGGCGATGATCTAAATAAGAGGCAATCACCGGCGTTGGTAAGCCCATCGTTTTTGCCAGTAAAGCGATGCTTTGCTCGCGCTGGCTGCGGGTTAACGCATCGGCCTCACTAAAGGTTGCCAGTACACCCTGAATAAATGCGCCGTTTTTTTCTGCATACGGATGGGCAGCCAGATAAAACGAGCCAGTTTGATTGAGATCGGTGCCGTCTTTCAGCACCCGCACGCCGCCCTGTAATAACGCAGCGGAGTAGTAGGGATCCCAGATAGCCCATGCGTCGACGTTACCTTGCTGGAACGCGGCGCGGGCATCGGCAGGCGTCAGGTAAGTGGGCTGGATATCCGTGAAATTAAGCCCGGCCTGGCGTAGTGCGCGTAGTAAAAGATTGTGCGAGCTGGAACCTTTCTGAAAGGCAACTTTGTGACCTTTAAGATCGGCTACGGTTTTGATCGGACTGTTTTCTGCCACCAGAATCACTTCGGCTTTTGGCTTCGGCGGTTCGACGCCCACGTACAGCAAATCAGCTCCGGCAGCCTGAGCAAAGATTGGCGGAATATCCCCCGTACTGCCGAGATCAATACTGCCAACGTTTAACGCTTCCAACATTTGCGGCCCAGCGGGGAACTCCACCCACGAGATTTGGGTTTTCGGATAGCGTTTTTCCAATAATTGGTGGCTTTTTGCCAGCACCATACCAATACTGCCTTTCTGATAGCCAATACGTAACGCATCTGGAGACGACTCTGCGGCAATCGCGAGTGTAGAGACGCTAAGCAATCCCGCCAGCGCCAGTTTAATGATCTTACGCATGGGCGTTACCTCGCAGAGACAGAAGGTCAGGAACCTGGACATCGCGGCGGTGCAGCGCCTGCCAGAAGGTGTCGAGCGCGGCATCAAGTCGGGTTTGTAGATTCGGCGTGAACTGTGGTTTATGTTGGTAATCAATCACCTGTGAGTCATCGGCATACACGCCGTGCAGGATCTCCTGGGCTTTCAGCGCGCTTAATACCGGTTTAAGCGCGTAATCGACCGCCAGAAGGTGAGCCACTGTACCGCCCGTTGCCAGCGGCAGTACCACTTTGTCTTGCAACGCACGTTCTGGCAGCAGATCGAGCAGGGTTTTCAGCGCTCCGGAATAGGCGGCCTTATACACAGGTGTGGCGACAATTAACCCATCGGCCTGTTGCAGCTGTTCGGTAAAAGTTTTCAGGGCCGGACTATCGAAACGGGCATAGAGCAGATCCTCCGGGGCGAAGTTTTGCAGATTCCAGTGATAAACCTCGACATCCAGGTTATTCAGTTTTTCCCGCGCATATTCCAGCAAAGAACTGGAGCGAGAAGGAAAACGAGGACTCCCCGCCAGGGTGATGACACGCATACTCCCTCCTTATAACCAACTGTTCTTTTATTCTTTACTTTGATAACAATTCTGTCAGTTTGTCGGAAAGACAAGAAAATGCCAAATATAAAATTTGTGTATCTTTTTCTAAAAATAAACTAAGGATTGAGGGATATATATCACGTGTATTTATTTATTGGATGTTCATTCGATGTTGAATCAATGAATTACTCGTTCAGGCAATAAGAATATATTCATGAAATCTATAAATTAACGATTTGTCACTTATTGGATTAAGTATGCTTGATTTAAATGGCGGACAGTTATTGTTATTATTAAGTCTAATGTCATTTAAAGGCATTATCATATTTACGAAAAGATCAGGATGATAACGATGAAAAAAAGTGTATTGACGGCGTTTATAACTGTGGTATGTGCAACGTCCAGTGTTATGGCTGCTGATGATAATGCTATCACGGATGGCTCAGTAACATTTAATGGTAAAGTCATTGCCCCAGCGTGTACGCTGGTAGCTGCGATGAAAGATTCCGTGGTGACTTTGCCAGATGTTAGTGCTACGAAGTTGCAAAGCAATGGCCAGGTATCTGGGGTACAAACTGATGTGCCAATCGAATTAACAGATTGTGATATTACCGTAACAAAAAATGCAACGTTCACCTTTAATGGCACTGCGGATACTACGCAGATTACAGCGTTTGCTAATCAGGCCTCTTCTGATGCTGCTACAAACGTGGCCCTGCAAATGTACATGAATGATGGCACAACGACCATCAAGCCAGACACAGAAACCGGGAACATTTTGTTGCAGAATGGAGATCAGACGTTGACCTTTAAAGTTGATTATATCGCTACGGGTAAAGCCACTTCAGGTAATGTTAATGCGGTAACAAACTTCCATATTAACTATTATTAATATAAAACATTAATTGTTTTATTAATTAGTCCCCCTCCAGTGTTCTGGAGGGGACATTCATATTTTTTAAGAGTGACTATATATGAAAACTTGCATAACAAAGGGAATTGTGACCGTAAGTTTAACAGCAATATTACTTAGCTGTTCATCCGCATGGGCGGCAGGTAAAGGCGGGATTGGACTTGCAGCAACACGTCTTGTTTATTCAGAAGGTGAAGAGCAAATTTCACTTGGTGTACGTAACACCAGTCCGGATGTTTCTTATCTTATTCAGTCTTGGGTGATGACACCAGTTAATAAAAAATCAGCGGATTTTATTATAACACCACCGCTATTTGTCTTGAATCCGGCAAATGAGAATCTGTTACGCATTATGTACATTGGTGCGCCATTGGCGAAAGACAGAGAAACTCTTTTCTTCACCAGCGTACGGGCAGTCCCTTCAACAACGAAGCGGGAAGAAGGCAATACCCTGAAGATTGCCACACAAAGCGTCATCAAACTTTTCTGGCGACCAAAAGGTTTAGCGTATCCCTTAGCCGAGGCTCCGGCGAAACTGCGTTGCACTTCGTCAGCTGACATAGTTACGGTCAGTAACCCAACACCTTATTTCATTACCCTGACAGACCTGAAAATAGGTGGAAAAGTAGTTAAAAATCAAATGATCTCCCCATTTGATAAATACCAATTCCCTCTGCCAAAGGGTGCTCAAAACAGTCGCGTAACGTACCGAACCATCAATGACTACGGGGCGGAAACGCCGCAACTCAACTGTAAATCGTAAGCCGTCTTCAGTTAAGAGAGCGAGATGTATAGAACTCACCGACAACACAGCCTGTTAAGCTCTGGTGGAGTGCCATCGTTTATTGGCGGGCTGGTGGTGTTTGTGTCGGCAGTGTTTACTGCACAAGCTGAAACCTGGTTCGATCCTGCTTTTTTCAAAGATGATCCCTCAATGGTGGCCGATTTGTCCCGTTTCGAAAAAGGACAAAAAATAACGCCAGGGGTTTATCGTGTCGATATTGTTCTGAATCAGACAATTGTAGATACGCGCAACGTCAATTTTGTTGAGATAACGCCAGAGAAGGGGATTGCCGCCTGTTTGACTACTGAAAACCTGGATGCAATGGGTATGAATACTGATGCGTTTCCAGCTTTTAAACAACTTGACAAACAAGCGTGTGCACCATTGGCGGAGATTATTCCGGATGCCAGCGTAACTTTTAATGTGAATAAACTCCGTCTGGAAATTTCAGTACCGCAAATCGCCATCAAAAGTAATGCCCGTGGCTATGTTCCCCCTGAACGCTGGGATGAAGGGATCAACGCACTATTACTGGGATATTCATTTAGCGGGGCTAACAGTATTCATAGCAGTACAGACAGTGATTCCACAGATAGCTATTTTCTTAATCTAAACAGTGGCGTGAATTTAGGTCCGTGGCGATTGCGCAATTATTCCACGTGGAGTCGTAGTAGCGGGCAAACCGCAGAATGGAAGAATCTCAGCAGCTATTTGCAGCGGGCGGTTATTCCACTAAAAGGCGAACTGACCGTCGGTGATGATTATACCGCAGGCGATTTTTTTGATAGCGTCAGCTTTCGTGGCGTACAGCTGGCGTCAGATGACAACATGCTGCCAGACAGCCTGAAAGGATTTGCGCCTTTGGTACGTGGTATCGCCAAAAGCAATGCCCAGATAACGATTAAGCAAAATGGTTACACCATTTACCAAACTTATGTATCGCCTGGCGCTTTTGAAATTAGTGATCTCTATTCCACGTCGTCGAGCGGTGATTTGTTGGTTGAAATCAAAGAATCTGATGGCAGCGTCAATAGTTACAGCGTGCCCTTTTCCAGCGTGCCATTGCTCCAGCGTCAGGGGCGAATCAAATATGCGGTGACACTGGCGAAATATAGAACCAATAGTAATGACCAGCAAGAAAGTAAATTTGCTCAGGCCACGCTGCAGTGGGGCGGACCGTGGGGAACGACCTGGTATGGTGGTGGACAATATGCTGAATATTACCGTGCCGCCATGTTTGGTCTGGGATTTAACCTCGGCGATTTCGGAGCAATTTCGTTCGATGCGACCCAGGCGAAGAGTACGCTGGCAGACCAAAGTGAACATAAAGGGCAGTCATATCGTTTTCTGTATGCCAAAACGCTCAACCATTTGGGCACCAACTTTCAATTGATGGGCTACCGCTATTCGACTTCGGGTTTCTACACCCTTTCCGACACTATGTATAAACATATGGATGGCTACGAATTTAATGATGGTGATGATGAAGATATGCCGCTGTGGTCGCGTTATTACAATTTGTTTTACACCAAACGTGGCAAACTGCAGGTTAATATTTCCCAGCAATTAGGCGAGTACGGTTCGTTTTATTTAAGTGGTAGCCAGCAAACATACTGGCATACCGATCAACAGGATCGGCTATTACAGTTTGGCTTCAACACGCAAATTAAAGATCTCTCACTGGGCGTTTCCTGGAACTACAGTAAGTCCCGTGGCCAACCTGATGCTGATCAGGTGTTTGCACTTAATTTTTCCCTGCCGCTCAATCTGTTGCTCCCCAGAAGTAATGATAGCTATACCAGGAAAAAAAATTACGCCTGGATGACCTCTAACACCAGTATCGATAACGAAGGGCACACTACACAAAACCTGGGTTTAACGGAGACACTACTCGATGACGGTAACCTGAGCTACAGCGTCCAGCAGGGATATAACAGCGAGGGGAAAACGGCAAATGGTAGCGCCAGCATGGACTACAAAGGGGCGTTTGCGGATGCCCGAGTGGGCTACAACTACAGCGATAATGGCAGTCAACAACAACTGAACTACGCTCTTTCAGGCAGTTTAGTTGCCCATTCACAGGGCATTACCCTGGGGCAATCACTGGGGGAGACGAACGTTCTGATTGCAGCACCAGGCGCGGAGAATACTCGTGTGGCGAATAGCACCGGGCTGAAAACTGACTGGCGCGGATATACCGTTGTTCCTTATGCCACTTCTTATCGGGAAAATCGAATCGTACTTGATGCGGCTTCGTTAAAACGTAACGTGGATCTTGAAAATGCAGTAGTAAACGTGGTTCCCACCAAAGGGGCGTTGGTTCTGGCGGAGTTCAATGCCCATGCGGGGGCAAGGGTATTAATGAAAACATTAAAGCAGGGTATACCGCTGCCTTTTGGCGCGATAGCGACGCTGGACGGCATACAGACTAATAGCGGCATAATTGATGATGATGGCTCGCTCTATATGTCCGGTTTGCCTGCTCAGGGAGCTATAACTGTACGCTGGGGCGAAGCTCCCGATCAAATTTGTCATATCAGTTACGAGCTTACCGAACAACAAATTAACGCTGCGATTACGCGAATGAATGCCATATGCAGATAATCTTTGGAGAAAAATGCATGTCATTACTACGACTATTTTTTGCCGCCGTCTTAATGCTATGGTGCGTTCAAGCTGCTGCTTATAGCGGGCAGTGTCATACTACTCAGGGGAATCCGTATATTGGCGTCAATTTGGGCGTTAAAACCCTGGAGGAAGAAGAAAATACTGCTGGGGTAGTTAAAGACAAATTTTATCAGTGGAACGAATCGAATGATTATTATGTTTCCTGTGATTGCGATAAAGACAATGTCAGAAATGGTCGATGGGCATTCGCCGCGGATTCACCGTTAGTCTATTTAGGTGACAACTGGTACAAAATTAATGACTATCTTGCCGCCAAAGTTTTATTGCAGGTTAAAGGCAGTTCTCCTACAGCGGTTCCTTTCGAAAACGTGGGTACTGGGGCCGATACCCGATGGCATATTTGCGACCCCGGCGGCCAACGTTTAGGCGGTCAGGGGGCTAGCGGTAATAGCGGTAGCTTTTCCCTGAAAATATTGCAGCCTTTCATTGGCTCGGTCACCATTCCTCCTATGGCGCTGGCGCGATTATATGAGTGTTACAATATACCCGCAGGTGATTCCTGTACGACAACAGGCACACCGGTTTTGGTGTATTACCTGTCTGGCACGATCAATTCGCTTGGCTCATGTTCCGTTAATGCCGGAGAGACAATTGAAGTTGATTTAGGTGATGTCTTTGCTGCTAATTTCCGTGTTGTGGGGCATAAACCCCTTGGGGCCAGAACGGCAGAACTCACAATCCCAGTTAGGTGTAACACTGGAAACGCTGGGTTAGTTAACGTCAATCTGAGTCTGACGGCAACCTCAGATCCAAGTTATTCCCAGGCGATTAAGACCTCACGTCCTGGTGTGGGTATTGTGGTAACTGATACTCAGAACAACATAATTTCCCCTGCTGGTGGAACACTACCGCTCTCTATTCCTGATGATGCAGACAGTATCGCGCGAATTAATGTCTATCCGGTCAGTACGACTGGCGTACCACCAGAAACCGGGAGATTTGAAGCCACGGCAACGGTGAGAATAAATTTTGATTAACGCGTGAACGTATGAAGAAAAAAACTATATCTCAGTGCGTTATCTTGTTCTTTAGCCTTCTTAACACCCATGTAGGGATGGCTGGGCCTGAACAAGTCAGTATGCATATTTATGGTAATGTGGTCGATCAGGGCTGTGATGTCGCCACCAAAAGCGCATTACAAAATATTCATATTGGTGATTTTAATATCAGTGATTTTCAGACCGCGAATACCGTAAGCACTGCTGCTGATTTGAGTATCGATATCACCGGTTGTGCCGCTGGTATTGCTGGCGCGGACGTCCTTTTTAGCGGCGAGGCTGACCCCCTTGCGCCGACACTACTCAAACTAACTGACACAGACGGAAGTGGTGGTATGGCAACGGGGATTGCTGTGCAAATTCTTGATGCGCAAAGTCAACAAGAAATCCCGCTCAATCAGGTCCAACCTCTTACACCTTTAAAAGCGGGGGATAACACACTCAAATATCAACTTCGTTATAAGTCCACTAAGGCGGGAGCAACGGGCGGTAATGCGACGGCGGTTCTCTATTTTGATCTGGTTTATCAGTAAGGAGTGACGTTGAAACGAATAATCTGGATTCTGTGCCTGGTGGGATGGATGGGGAGCTGTGAGGTGTTTGCCCATGATGGCACGGTTAACATCAGCGGATCGTTTCGCCGTAATACATGCGTGCTTGCACAGGATAGCAAGCAAAGCAATGTGCAGTTAGGCGATGTCTCACTGACACGTTTTTCTCATGGGAATTATGGCCCGGAGAAATCTTTCATCATTAATTTGCAGGATTGCGGAACAGATGTCAGCACCGTTGACGTCACTTTTTCAGGAACACCCGACGGAATGAAGAGCGAAATGTTGTCCATTGAAAGTGGTACGGATACCGCCAGTGGGTTAGCGATTGCGATTCTGGATGATGCGAAGATATTGATTCCGCTTAACCAGGCGAGTAAAGACTACATCTTACACAGTGGTAAGGTGCCATTAACTTTTTATGCGCAATTGCGACCTGTCAATAGCGATGTGCAGTCGGGTAAAGTAAATGCCAGCGCGACATTTGTACTTCATTATGACTAATCCGTGGAACAGATTGACGCTCTCTATTTTTGCCGTTTTATCGCTGCTGGTGGCGGGTGAACTGCAGGCTGGCGTGGTGGTTGGAGGAACGCGATTTATCTTCCCGGCACACAGAGAATCGATATCTATCTCACTGACTAATACCAGTCAGGAATCCTGGCTTATTAACAGTAAAATCAATCGCTCAACTCGTTGGGCCGGGGGTGAAGCGTCGACAGTGCCAGTACCATTACTGGCCGCTCCGCCGCTTGTTTTTCTGAAGCCAAGTACTACAGGCACATTGCGCTTACTGAGAACGGAAAGTGACATGTTGCCTGTGGATCGCGAAACGCTATTTGAACTAAACATTGCCAGCGTGCCATCCGGCAAAGTAGAAAATCAGAACGTAAAAGTAGCGATGCGCTCGGTATTTAAACTGTTCTGGCGACCCGAAGGTTTGCCGGGCGACCCGCTGGAAGCTTATCAACAATTACGCTGGTCACGGAATTCGCAGGGTTTGCAACTCACTAACCCAACGCCGTACTATATTAACCTGATTCAGGTGAGCGTAAATGGTAAAGCGTTAAGTAATGCGGGAGTTGTACCGCCTAAAAGCCAGCGTCAGACAAGCTGGTGTCAGGCAATAGCACCGTGTCATGTCGCCTGGCGGGCGATAAATGATTACGGCGGTTTGAGTGCAAAGAAGGAGCAAGATCTGCCCTGAAACAGGTTCTGAAAACGTTTGCGTTTTTTTTGCCGCAGGTCAATTCCCTTTTGGTCCGAACTCGCACATAATACGCCCCCGGTTTGCACACCGGGAATCCAGGAGAGTTCATGTACTACCCCTTCGTTCGTAAAGCCCTTTTCCAGCTCGATCCAGAGCGCGCTCATGAGTTTACTTTTCAGCAATTACGCCGTATTACAGGAACGCCGTTTGAAGCACTGGTGCGGCAGAAAGTGCCTGCGAAACCTGTTAACTGCATGGGCCTGACGTTTAAAAATCCGCTTGGTCTGGCAGCCGGTCTTGATAAAGACGGGGAGTGCATTGACGCGTTAGGCGCGATGGGGTTTGGATCTATCGAGATCGGTACCGTCACGCCACGTCCACAGCCAGGTAATGACAAGCCGCGTCTCTTTCGTCTGGTAGATGCCGAAGGTTTGATCAACCGTATGGGCTTTAATAATCTTGGCGTTGATAACCTCGTAGAGAACGTAAAAAAAGCCCATTATGATGGCGTCCTGGGTATTAACATCGGCAAAAATAAAGATACGCCGGTGGAGCAGGGTAAAGATGACTATCTGATTTGTATGGAAAAAATCTATGCTTATGCGGGATATATCGCCATCAATATTTCATCGCCGAATACCCCAGGACTACGCACACTGCAATATGGCGAAGCGCTGGATGATCTCTTAACCGCGATTAAAAATAAGCAAAATGATTTGCAAGCGATGCACCATAAATATGTGCCGATCGCAGTGAAGATCGCGCCGGATCTTTCTGAAGAAGAATTGATCCAGGTTGCCGATAGTTTAGTTCGCCATAATATTGATGGCGTTATTGCAACCAATACCACGCTCGATCGTTCTTTGGTACAGGGTATGAAAAATTGCGATCAAACTGGGGGCTTAAGTGGTCGTCCGCTACAGTTAAAAAGCACCGAAATTATTCGCCGTTTGTCTCAGGAATTAAACGGTCGCTTACCGATCATCGGTGTTGGCGGCATTGACTCGGTTATCGCTGCGCGTGAAAAGATTGCTGCGGGGGCCTCACTGGTGCAAATTTATTCTGGTTTTATTTTTAAAGGACCGCCGCTGATTAAAGAAATCGTTAACCATATCTAATTATTTCTTTGAATTTCTCTTTATAAGATAATCAGGGCTTTATTTTAAGCCCTGGTTGTTTTATATTCATCGCTGTTGCTTATTTAGACATTTTGTACTTTTATTGTTGAGGTTATTAAGCGAAGCGACAATGGATTGTGTTGCTGCGGTTTTATAGGGTAGGGGAGAGGCAAATGCGAATTAAACCAGACGATAACTGGCGTTGGTATTACGATGAAGAGCACGATCGAATGATGCTCGATTTAGCCAATGGTATGCTATTTCGCTCACGTTTTGCGCGCAAAATGTTGACTCCAGATGCCTTTTCTCCCGCAGGCTTTTGCGTTGACGACGCCGCGCTCTATTTCTCATTTGAAGAAAAATGCCGCGATTTTAATTTATCTAAAGAACAAAAAGCCGAACTGGTGCTTAATGCGCTGGTAGCAATTCGTTATCTCAAACCGCAAATGCCGAAAAGCTGGCATTTTGTTTCCCATGGTGAAATGTGGGTGCCCATGCCGGGCGATGCGGCCTGCGTTTGGTTGAGCGACACTCACGAGCAAGTCAATTTGCTGGTCGTTGAATCTGGCGAAAATGCTGCACTGTGCCTGTTGGCGCAACCCTGCGTTGTTATTGCGGGTCGCGCGATGCAGTTGGGGGACGCCATCAAAATCATGAATGACAGGCTGAAACCGCAGGTTAATGTTGACAGTTTCAGCCTCGAACAGGCAGTTTAACGCGCTAGTTTAAGCGCAGTCTTCGGCACACAACTACAGCAAAGAATGGTGCCATCATTGCTGATTGCTGATTTTTTGAGCGGTGTGACTTCGCCTTCTAAAAGCTGAACACGGCAGCTTCCACAAATGCCCGCGCGGCAAGAATAAGGGATACGAATTCCCTGATTTTCTAATTGCTCCAGCAGCACCTGTTGGTTATTTCCACGAAATGCCAGTCCCTGCCAGTCAATATCTACATTTGCGTCCGGTTGTTGCGTGATGTTGACGGTATCATCAGCGGCAGCTGCGCCGTAAATTTTAGCCGGAGCCGTTGCCAGAATTTCCACCTCATCGCCAACGCGAATCACGCCGCTATTACGGGCAATTAAATTCTGACCAAAATCGACATCGCCGTTATCCTGGGCAGTACGGAAAGATTGCAATGTTTTTAATGGTTCGCCTGCCGGATGTTTTTGCCCTTTTTCTGGACTGACGGTGGTGAAAATACAGCGGCTACAAGGTTTAACCACATCAAACACCACATCACCAATACGAATCACTTTCCAGCTATCTTCTTCCCAGGCTGACGCGCCGGAAACCACCAGATTGGGGCGGAATTGCTCCATTTTTACACTGGCCGGACAACGTTGTTGGAGATCACGTAACGAGGCTTCGTTAGCAAGAAGGTAAGGATAGCCATCAGCAAATGACAGAGGTACAGTGTTGTGGCGTTTCACGCGCCGGGTCATTTGTGGCCCCACCCAGCGCAATTGCACTTCGCGGGAGAAAAATCCACTTAACCATTTGTTGATCGAGTCTGGCGCAATTCGCGCGGTAAAATGTGTGCCCCAAACTTCGGTTGGTGCGTCTTGTGTGGCGAAATCAGCAAAACGAACATATGCGCTACTGCCATCTGGTGCGGTGAGATGCAAGCCATCATGCACAGGTGAAGGAGTAAACCGTACCATCTGGGGAAACTGGCGAGCGGTAATAAACGTACCGTCAAGTTCCGTGATCATAAAGATGCGATCGAAGGCCAGACCACTGACATCTGCCAGAGCATGTGTAAGACCAATGCCGCGCATCGATTTAACAGGATGAATAAAAAGCCGGGTTAATGTCGCCACGGTGCGGTCCTCAAATGAAAATAAGCCCTCAACTTTATGACATGACGCGCTTATTAGCTATAATGCGCAACAATTTTCTTAGAGTAAAAGTGACGATATGAATTCTCTGTTTGCCAGTACGGCCCGTGGGCTGGAAGAGCTGTTAAAAACTGAACTGGAAAACCTGGGGGCCGTTGAATGCCAGGTGGTTCAGGGTGGGGTCCATTTTAAGGGCGACACACGGCTTGTTTACCAGAGCCTGATGTGGAGCCGCCTGGCCTCGCGTATTATGTTGCCGCTGGGCGAGTGTAAGGTTTACAGTGATTTAGACCTCTATCTCGGCGTTCAGGCGATCAACTGGACAGAGATGTTTAATCCTGGCGCGACCTTCGCTGTCCATTTCAGTGGTTTAAATGACACCATTCGCAACAGCCAGTACGGCGCGATGAAAGTGAAAGACGCGATCGTCGATGCTTTCACGCGGAAAAATTTGCCGCGTCCAAATGTTGATCGCGATGCGCCGGATATCCGCGTTAACGTCTGGCTGCATAAAGAAACTGCCAGTATCGCCCTTGATCTCAGTGGTGATGGTTTACATCTGCGTGGCTATCGCGATCGTGCTGGTATTGCGCCGATCAAAGAAACACTGGCAGCCGCGATTGTGATGCGATCCGGCTGGCAGCCGGGAACACCGCTGCTCGATCCAATGTGTGGTTCTGGTACGTTGCTGATTGAAGCGGCGATGCTGGCGACCGATCGCGCACCAGGCTTGCACCGTGGGCGTTGGGGCTTTAGCGGCTGGGCGCAGCATGATGAAGCTATCTGGCAGGAAGTGAAAGCGGAAGCGCAAGCTCGCGCCCGTAAAGGACTGGCAGAGTATAGCTCTCATTTTTACGGTTCGGACAGCGACGCCCGGGTGATTCAACGTGCGCGCACTAACGCACGTCTTGCGGGGATTGGTGAACTGATTACCTTTGAGGTGAAAGATGTTGCGCAACTGACCAATCCGCTGCCGAAAGGGCCGTACGGTACAGTGTTGAGCAACCCGCCATACGGTGAACGTCTGGACAGCGAACCGGCGCTGATTGCACTGCATAGCCTGCTGGGCCGAATCATGAAAAACCAGTTCGGTGGCTGGAATCTCTCTTTGTTTAGTGCCTCGCCGGATCTGCTAAGCTGCCTGCAGCTGCGTGCAGACAAACAGTACAAGGCGAAAAACGGCCCGCTGGACTGCGTACAGAAAAATTATCACGTTGCCGAAAGCACACCAGACAGCAAACCGGCAATGGTAGCGGAAGACTACGCCAACCGCCTGCGTAAGAACCTCAAAAAATTCGAGAAGTGGGCACGTCAGGAAGGGATTGAATGTTATCGCCTGTATGATGCCGATCTGCCGGAGTATAACGTTGCCGTTGACCGTTATGCCGACTGGGTGGTGGTGCAGGAGTATGCACCGCCAAAAACGATTGATGCGCACAAAGCGCGTCAGCGTCTGTTCGATATTATCGCTGCAACCATTTCTGTACTGGGGATTGCGCCAAACAAACTGGTGCTGAAAACCCGTGAACGCCAGAAGGGCAAAAATCAGTACCAGAAACTGGGCGAGAAGGGCGAGTTTCTCGAAGTCACCGAATATAACGCTCACTTGTGGGTGAACCTGACGGATTACCTCGATACCGGTCTGTTCCTCGATCACCGTATCGCCCGTCGTATGCTCGGTCAGATGAGCAAAGGCAAAGATTTCCTCAACCTGTTCTCTTATACCGGGAGCGCCACCGTGCACGCGGGATTAGGCGGTGCACGCAGCACTACCACCGTGGATATGTCGCGTACTTATCTGGAGTGGGCAGAACGCAACCTGCGTCTGAATGGCCTAACCGGGCGTGCGCATCGCCTGATTCAGGCCGATTGCCTGGCGTGGCTGCGTGAGGCAAATGAACAGTTCGATCTGATCTTTATCGATCCGCCAACCTTCTCTAACTCAAAACGAATGGAAGATGCGTTTGATGTTCAGCGCGATCATCTGGCGCTGATGAAAGATTTGAAACGTCTGCTGCGTGCTGGTGGGACGATCATGTTCTCGAACAACAAACGTGGCTTCCGAATGGATCTTGACGGACTGGCAAAACTGGGGCTGAAAGCACAAGAAATTACGCAAAAAACGCTCTCCCAGGATTTCGCCCGTAACCGCCAGATCCACAACTGCTGGCTGATTACCGCAGCCTGAAAGGAATAGTAATGTCATTAATCAGTATGCATGGCGCATGGCTGTCGTTCAGCGACGCGCCGCTTCTCGATAACGCAGAACTGCATATCGAAGATAACGAACGTGTTTGTCTGGTAGGCCGTAACGGCGCAGGCAAATCGACGTTAATGAAAATCCTCAACCGTGAACAAGGGCTGGATGACGGTCGCATTATTTACGAGCAAGATTTGATTGTCGCTCGTCTGCAACAGGATCCGCCGCGTAACGTTGAGGGTAGCGTTTATGATTTCGTTGCCGAAGGCATTGAAGAACAAGCGGAATACCTGAAACGCTATCACGATATTTCGCGCCTGGTGATGAACGACCCGAGCGAGAAAAATCTCAACGAACTGGCGAAGGTTCAGGAACAGTTGGATCACCACAACCTGTGGCAGCTGGAAAACCGCATTAACGAAGTGCTGGCACAGCTGGGGTTAGATCCTAACGTTGCGCTGTCATCGCTTTCCGGCGGCTGGCTGCGTAAAGCGGCGTTGGGACGTGCGCTGGTGAGTAATCCGCGCGTGCTGTTGCTTGATGAACCCACCAACCACCTGGATATCGAAACCATCGACTGGCTGGAAGGGTTCCTCAAAACCTTCAATGGGACGATTATTTTCATCTCCCACGACCGTTCGTTTATCCGCAATATGGCGACGCGCATTGTCGATCTCGATCGCGGCAAGCTGGTGACCTATCCTGGCAATTACGACCAGTACCTGCTGGAAAAAGAAGAAGCCCTGCGCGTGGAAGAACTACAAAATGCCGAGTTCGATCGCAAACTGGCGCAGGAAGAGGTGTGGATCCGCCAGGGGATCAAAGCGCGCCGTACCCGTAATGAAGGCCGCGTACGCGCCCTGAAAGCAATGCGCCGTGAACGTAGCCAGCGCCGTGAGGTCATGGGGACGGCGAAGATGCAGGTGGAAGAGGCCAGCCGCTCCGGTAAGATCGTTTTCGAAATGGAAGACGTTTGCTACCAGGTTGACGGTAAGCAACTGGTGAAAGATTTTTCTGCCCAGGTTCAACGTGGCGACAAAATTGCCTTGATTGGTCCGAACGGCTGCGGCAAAACCACGCTGCTGAAACTGATGCTAGATCAACTTCAACCAGATAGCGGACGTATTCACGTCGGTACCAAACTGGAAGTGGCTTATTTCGATCAGCACCGCGCGGAACTGGATCCCGATAAAACGGTGATGGATAACCTGGCCGAAGGCAAACAAGAGGTGATGGTAAATGGCAAACCACGCCATGTACTGGGTTATTTGCAGGACTTCCTGTTCCATCCGAAACGGGCGATGACGCCGGTACGTGCGCTATCTGGCGGTGAGCGTAACCGCTTGTTGTTGGCGCGTTTGTTCCTCAAACCAAGCAACTTATTGATTCTTGACGAACCGACCAACGACCTTGATGTCGAAACGCTGGAATTGCTGGAAGAACTGATCGACAGCTACCAGGGCACGGTATTGCTGGTGAGCCACGATCGTCAGTTTGTCGATAACACGGTTACAGAATGCTGGATCTTCGAAGGCGGCGGTAAAATTGGTCGTTATGTCGGCGGTTATCATGATGCCCGTGGTCAGCAAGAACAGTATGTGGCGCTTAAACAGCCTGCGGTGAAAAAAACCGAAGAAGCCGCCGCGCCAAAAGCAGAAACTGTAAAACGCAGCAGTAGCAAACTAAGCTATAAATTGCAGCGCGAATTGGAGCAACTGCCGCAATTGCTCGAAGAGCTGGAGGCGAAGCTGGAAGCCCTACAGACGCAGGTGGCGGATGCTGCCTTCTTTAGTCAGCCGCATGAGCAGACGCAAAAAGTGCTCGCTGATATGGCTGCTGCGGAGCAGGAGCTGGAGCAAGCCTTTGAACGCTGGGAGTATCTTGAAGCGTTAAAAAATGGTGGCTGATCGCAAAATAGTCGATTTAAACAGAGGCTGCTGACAACGGTAAAATTGCCAGATGTGTAACGTTTATCTGGCACGAAAACCAGCGCTTTGTTAGCAATCTGTATAATAGCGCATCATTAAGGAGTACCAATGTGCGAACATCATCATGCCGCGAAGCACATCCTGTGCTCGCAGTGTGACATGCTGGTGGCGTTACCGCGCCTTGAGCATGGTCAGAAAGCGGCATGTCCCCGGTGTGGCACAACGTTAACCGTGGCGTGGGATGCCCCTCGGCAGCGTCCCACCGCCTATGCGTTGGCTGCACTGTTCATGCTGTTGCTGTCCAACTTGTTTCCTTTTGTGAAAATGAACGTTGCAGGAGTCACCAGTGAAATTACATTACTGGAAATTCCCAGCGTGCTTTTTTCTGAGGACTACGCCAGCCTCGGCACCTTTTTCCTGTTGTTTGTGCAACTGGTTCCCGCTTTTTGCCTGATAACTATTCTGTTACTGGTTAATCGCGCACAATTACCGGTCCGTTTAAAAGAGCAACTGGCACGGGTGCTTTTTCAACTCAAAACATGGGGAATGGCGGAGATTTTCCTCGCCGGTGTGCTGGTGAGTTTCGTTAAACTGATGGCCTACGGCAGCATTGGTGTAGGCAGCAGCTTTCTCCCATGGTGTTTATTTTGTGTCCTGCAACTGCGCGCCTTTCAGTGCGTTGATCGTCGCTGGTTATGGGACGATATCGCCCCAATGCCAGAATTGCGTCAGCCGCTAAAACCGGGCGTCACGGGGATACGTCAGGGGCTGCGTTCGTGCTCCTGTTGCACGGCAATTCTTCCAGCTGGTGATCCAGTGTGCCCACGCTGTGGCACGAAAGGATACGTTCGACGTAGAAACAGCCTGCAATGGACACTCGCACTGCTTGTTACGTCCATCATGCTGTATCTCCCGGCGAATATTTTGCCCATCATGGTGACGGATTTATTAGGCTCGAAAATGCCGTCGACGATTCTTGCTGGTGTCATCTTATTATGGAGTGAAGGCTCTTATCCCGTCGCTGCGGTTATCTTCCTGGCCAGTATTATGGTGCCAACGTTAAAGATGATTGCGATTGGCTGGCTGTGCTGGGATGCCAAAGGGCATGGCAAGCGCGACAGTGAAAGAATGCATTTGATTTACGAAGTTGTAGAGTTTGTAGGCCGCTGGTCAATGATTGACGTTTTCGTCATCGCGGTGCTCTCGGCGCTGGTGCGTATGGGAGGTTTAATGAGTATTTATCCAGCAATGGGTGCATTAATGTTTGCTTTAGTCGTCATAATGACAATGTTTTCTGCGATGACGTTTGACCCGCGTTTGTCGTGGGATCGTCAACCTGAATCAGAGCATGAGGAGTCCTGACAGTATGGAATCTAATAATGGGGAAGCCAAAATCCAGAAAGTGAAGAACTGGTCTCCCGTGTGGATATTTCCTATCGTCACGGCGCTCATTGGGGCCTGGGTTCTTTTTTATCATTACAGCCATCAGGGGCCGGAAGTGACCCTGATCACCGCGAATGCGGAAGGAATAGAAGGTGGTAAAACCACCATTAAAAGCCGTAGCGTTGACGTCGGCGTGGTTGAAAGCGCCACACTGGCTGATGATTTGACGCACGTTGAAATCAAAGCGCGGCTGAATTCCGGTATGGAAAAATTGCTGCATAAAGATACCGTCTTTTGGGTGGTGAAACCGCAGATTGGTCGAGAAGGGATTAGCGGCCTGGGAACGCTGCTGTCTGGGGTTTATATCGAACTGCAGCCAGGCGCGAAAGGCAGCAAAATGGATAAATACGATTTGCTGGACTCGCCACCGTTGGCCCCGCCTGATGCGAAAGGTATCCGTGTGATTCTCGATAGCAAAAAAGCCGGGCAGCTCTCGCCAGGAGATCCCGTGCTGTTCCGTGGCTATCGGGTAGGTTCGGTTGAAACCAGCACCTTCGATACGCAAAAACGCAATATCAGCTATCAACTGTTCATCAATGCACCTTATGACCGACTGGTGACCAGCAATGTTCGCTTCTGGAAAGATAGTGGCATTGCGGTTGATTTGACGTCAGCGGGAATGCGTGTGGAGATGGGCTCATTGACAACGCTGCTTAGTGGCGGTGTCAGCTTTGATGTGCCGGAAGGTCTGGATTTAGGGCAGCCAGTGGCACCGAAAACAGCTTTCGTTTTGTATGATGATCAGAAGAGCATTCAGGATTCGTTGTACACCGATCACATTGATTATCTGATGTTCTTTAAAGATTCGGTACGCGGTCTGCAACCGGGAGCTCCGGTAGAATTCCGGGGTATTCGCCTGGGTACCGTAAGCAAAGTGCCATTCTTTGCGCCGAATATGCGTCAGACATTTAACGATGATTACCGTATTCCGGTACTGATTCGTATCGAACCAGAGCGGCTGAAAATGCAGCTTGGTGAAAATGCGGATGTTGTTGAGCACCTTGGCGAATTGTTGAAACGTGGTTTACGCGGATCGCTGAAGACCGGAAATCTGGTCACTGGCGCACTGTATGTTGATCTCGATTTCTATCCAAATAGCCCTGCTATTACCGGTATTCGTGAGTTTAATGGTTATCAGATTATCCCGACCGTTAGCGGTGGCCTGGCGCAAATCCAGCAGCGTCTGATGGAAGCGTTGGATAAGATCAACAAACTGCCATTGAATCCGATGATTGAGCAGGCGACCAGTACGCTTTCTGAAAGTCAGCGCACCATGAAAAACCTGCAAACGACGCTGGATAGCATGAACAAGATCCTCGCCAGCCAGTCGATGCAGCAGTTGCCGACCGATATGCAGTCTACATTACGTGAGTTGAATCGCAGTATGCAGGGCTTCCAGCCTGGCTCCGCAGCCTACAACAAGATGGTGGCGGATATGCAGCGCCTTGATCAGGTGTTGCGTGAACTGCAGCCGGTGCTGAAAACGCTCAACGAGAAGAGTAACGCGCTGGTATTTGAAGCGAAGGACAAAAAAGATCCAGAGCCGAAGAGGGCGAAACAATGAAAAAGTGGCTAGTAACGATTGCGGCACTGTGGCTGGCCGGATGCAGCTCCGGCGAGATCAATAAAAACTATTACCAGCTACCTGTGGTGCAGAGCGGTACACAAAGTACCGCCAGCCAGGGTAATCACCTGTTATGGGTAGAGCAGGTCGCTGTTCCTGACTATTTGGCGGGGAATGGTGTGGTTTATCAAACCAGTGATGTGAAGTATGTGATTGCCAACAACAACTTGTGGGCCAGCCCGTTGGATCAACAGTTGCGCAACACTCTGGTTGCCAACCTGAGCACGCAACTGCCTGGCTGGGTGGTTGCCTCCCAGCCTCTGGGAAGCGCCCAGGATACGCTCAATGTTACCGTAACGGAGTTTAACGGGCGCTATGATGGCAAGGTCATTGTCAGTGGTGAGTGGCTGTTGAACCACCAGGGACAACTGATCAAACGTCCGTTCCGTCTGGAAGGAGTGCAAACTCAGGATGGTTACGATGAGATGGTTAAGGTGCTGGCCAGTATCTGGAGTCAGGAAGCCGCTTCTATTGCGCAAGAGATAAAGCGTCTACCTTAATTATAAAGATTTGTAAATATGACCGTCTCCGGTATGTAGCCTGAGGCGGTTTTTTTGTTTCTAACATGCGGAAAAAGTTGTTCCTCTTCACATTTTTTGTACAACCGACATGCCCGTGTAGCTCACAAATATGACAGTGGCGTGAATTTTGCGCATTGACGGCAGTTATGATTCGCGGTATTGCTTAACTGTGATTGCACATTTAGTAATCACTGTTTTCTTTTCCACCAGAAACCAGTATGAGGGAAACGAGGCATGAAGAGACAAAAACGAGATCGCCTGGAACGGGCACATCAACGTGGTTATCAGGCCGGCATCGCCGGACGCTCAAAAGAAATGTGTCCCTATCAGACGCTGAATCAAAGGTCACAATGGCTGGGAGGCTGGCGAGAAGCCATGGCGGACAGGGTAGTAATGGCCTGATTCTGTCTCTTTAAAAAGAAACCTCCGCAATGCGGAGGTTTCGCCTTTTTATACTCTGTCTGATTTCAATCAGAAGGCAGACGTATCCTGGAACAGACCGACTTTCAGGTCGCTGGCGGTGTAAATCAGACGACCATCAACCAGCACTTCGCCATCTGCCAGACCCATAATCAGACGACGATTAACAATGCGTTTAAAGTGAATACGGTAGGTCACTTTTTTTGCTGTCGGCAGAACCTGACCAGTGAATTTCACTTCGCCAACACCCAGTGCGCGGCCTTTACCTTCGCCGCCCAGCCAGCCGAGGTAGAACCCTACCAGCTGCCACATTGCGTCCAGACCCAGGCATCCCGGCATAACCGGATCGCCAATGAAGTGGCATCCGAAGAACCACAGATCCGGATTGATATCCAGTTCTGCTTCAACATACCCTTTGTCGAAGTTCCCCCCCGTTTCGGTCATTTTGACGACACGGTCCATCATCAGCATGTTCGGTGCTGGCAATTGCGGGCCTTTAGCGCCAAACAGTTCACCGCGACCAGAGGCAAGAAGGTCTTCTTTTGTATAGGATTCGCGTTTATCTACCATGTTCTCTGTAAGCCTTATTCTATTGAAGCACGCAGGATAGCTAACACGTGTACGCTGAACAAGTCCGATCAGTTCGGAATAAACCAGTTCAGCCAACGTAATGGCCATGGAAAACGGTGACGTCCTTCCTGTTGCGATGCTTGCGCGATACGTTCCTGGATGGTTTGCATCAGCGTCGTTTGGCCTTCGCCATCCCACACCAGATTTAATAATAACGGCAGTGCTTCAGTCACATCGTCTACTGCCCAGATGGTGAATTTGCCTTCCTCTACTGCTTTCACCAGTTCACTGTGAAGACTTAAATGGCGAACGTTAGCAGTGGGGATAATGACACCTTGTTTCCCCGTTAACTCACGTTGCTGGCAAATAGCAAAGAAGCCTTCGATTTTCTCATTTAAACCACCGACTGGCTGGGCGCGACCGAATTGATCGACTGAACCTGTGATAGCAATACTCTGATTCACCGGCACATCGGCGAGGGCGCTTATCAGGGCGCAGAGTTCAGCCATTGAGGCACTATCGCCATCCACTTCGCTATATGACTGCTCAAATGTCAGCGATGCTGAGAAGGGGATCTGTTGCTCAAGCTGAAGTTCCGACATCAGGAACGCCTGCATGATCATCATCCCTTTCGCATGGATATTGCCGCCAAGCTCCGCTTTGCGTTCGATGTCAGTGAATTCACCATCGCCAATATGTACAACGCAGCTAATGCGAGAAGGTTCGCCAAAAGCGCGCGGATGACCCGGAAATTCAATGACCGAAAGGGCGTTAATTTGCCCGATGCGTTCGCCTTCGGTTTCAATCAGGATTTGCTCCTGAAGGATCTCATCCTGCATGCGTTCAGCGAGGAAACCTTCGCGCCATTCACGCTGCTGTAACATTAAGTTTAGCTGCTCGCCGGAGAAGGTGTCGCCATCACACAGTGAGGCGACCTCTTTACACTGGCGGAGGATCCACTGCGGGCTAAGCGGCAGTGTTTCTTGTTCACCGGTGTAGCGTGCGGCTTCGCGAATAAGTACCGGCCAGGCATCCGCTCCCGGTGCAGGTAAGTGGTTATGTCTGGCGGTAAATGTCACCCAACGACACCACTGGTTTACTGACTCCGCATCGACAATCTGCAGAGTATCTTCAAATTCGCTATAAATAGCCTGCTCAGCAAGCTCTGGCTCCATCTCCTGGAAATCAGCTAATGATTCGCGTTCGCCTACCAGAATGACTTTCAGCTTCAATGGCATCGAAGGCACAGAGACGGGGAGAGGGCGCGACTCGTCAAACGCAACCCAGTCAAAACGCTCGCGGTTAACGATATTTTTCAGCCGCATCCACAGCAGAGGTTGCGCCAGCAGTGTACGCAAAGAGATGATGAGAATACCGCCATTTGCCTGATGCACCAGACCTGGCTGCAGGGTAATGTCACCATTAAACTGGCGCAGGCAGCCAAAGAGTTGTTCCGCTTCTACCCAGTCGGCAGTGACAACTTGCGTTAAAGTCGCAAAATTATCATCTGCACTCACTGCGTTACGTAAGCGGATGGTGTGGCCGGAAACCTCATAGTGACCGCCCACCAGTTGGCCTGCATCGCTTTGTAGCGCACGCGCGGCATCGGCAATAAGATTCAGATACTCAGACTCTTCCGGGGCCTTCGCCAGCATAAAAGAGGAGGATGCTCGCGTATGCAGCAACTGCTCCAGCGCAAATTGCAGTCGCGGTTGAGTATCACTGAATATAGGATCGTTTTCGTCAATCAAATGTGGCTGAGCATATATTTCCTGATAGCTATCGGTATCAGGAACCAGGTCACGCCATGCAAGTTTCGTAATGGTCAAAGTTGATGTTTTTTAGTCTGTTGTCAAAGCCGCGATTATACCGTAACCGGCACTGCAGCACACGTAGAAAGCACCGACAATACTCCTGGCATGGGCGTTAAAGCTCACAGGATGGAGATTCTTTTCTTCACTGGCCTAAAAAGCTGATATTCTGTAAAGAGTTACACGGTAACATTGAGATCGCTATGAAATATCAACAACTTGAAAATCTTGAAAGCGGTTGGAAATGGAAGTATCTGGTGAAGAAGCACCGCGAAGGGGAGTTAATCACCCGTTACATAGAAGCCAGTGCCGCCCAGGAAGCCGTCGATGTGTTGCTCTCGCTGGAAAATGAACCCGTGCTGGTAAATGGCTGGATTGACAAGCATATGAATCCGGAACTGGTCAATCGCATGAAGCAAACCATTCGGGCCAGACGGAAGCGCCATTTTAATGCGGAACACCAGCATACGCGCAAAAAATCGATCGATCTGGAATTTATTGTCTGGCAACGTCTGGCTGGTCTTGCGCAGCGTCGCGGTAAAACGCTTTCTGAAACGATTGTTCAGCTGATTGAAGATGCGGAAAACAAAGAGAAATACGCGAATAAAATGTCTTCTCTAAAGCAGGATCTGCAGGCATTGCTGGGTAAGGAATAACTGTCGAAAGTCAGTTCAATTTACGCAAGGCGAAAAAAAACCCCGCAGCTGCGGGGTTTTTCTATCAGACGATAACTTAAGCCTGCGGCTGAGTTACAACGTCTTTGATGCCTTTAACTTCGATCTCTACGCGACGATCCGGAGCCAGGCAGTCGATCAGCGCAGCACGCTGTTTCACGTTGTCACAGGTGTTGCCAGTAACCGGGTTGGATTCACCCATACCACGTGCAGAGATTTTGTCTGCCGGGATACCTTTGGAGATCAGGTAATCAACAACGGACTGAGCACGACGCTCGGACAGACCCTGGTTGTAAGCGTCAGAACCGATGCGGTCAGTGTAACCCAGAACAACTACGGAACCATCTTTCGGATCCAGGTTGCTCAGCTGGCTGTACAGCTGATCCAGAGCAGCCTGACCTTCCGGTTTCAGGGTTGCTTTGTTGAAGTTGAACAGAACGTCAGACTTCAGAGTGAAGTGCTTGGTCTGTACTTCCGGTGCCGGAGCTGGTGCCGGAGCAACTACTGGAGCTGCTTCGCCCTGACCGAAACGGTAGGAAACACCCAGGCTCAGCAGGCCGTTGTCCGGACGAGTACCGATGGTGTGTGCGTCACCGATGTTGTTGGTCCACTGGTATTCCAGACGGGTAGCGATTTCAGGAGTGATCGCGTACTCAACACCGCCAGCGAAGACCGGAGAAACACCGGTATCGTGGTCTTTAAAGGATGCGCCACCAGGTACGTTAGCCTTGGTGTCTGCACGCCATACCATACCACCCAGACGAGTGTAGATGTCCAGATCGTCAGTGATTGGGTAACCCAGTTTGGCGGTCAGTTGAACGCCCTGAGCTTTATATGCGCCATTGATGTTGTCGCCTTTGTACGGCATACGACCTAACCAGTCGTAACCCATTTCAAAGCCAACATACGGGTTAACCTGGTAACCACCAAAAGCACCTGCACCCAGTTGGTTTTCGTGGGTCGGACCATTGTTGTTGATGAAACCAGTGTCATGGTACTGGGACCAGCCCAGTTTAGCACCAGTGTACCAGGTGTTATCTTTCGGAGCGGCCTGCGCTACGGTAGCGAAACCAGCCAGTGCCACTGCAATCGCGATAGCTGTCTTTTTCATTTTTTGCGCCTCGTTATCATCCAAAATACGCCATGAATATCTCCAACGAGATAACACGGTTAAATCCTTCACCGGGGGATCTGCTCAATATTAACTCTACCGATATCTTCGGCTTATGCCGAGCACCCCTGGCGATGTAAAGTCTACAACGTAGTTGAAAACTTACAAGTGTGAACTCCGTCAGGCATATGAAAAAAAAGTCTTGTATAAGGTATGTTTAATCTTTTTTGTCAGCGGCAATTTACAGAGGAAAATCGCGGAAACCGCTTCAGACAAGACTTCGCAAGGAATATTAGTCACGACTGAAAGCATTGGCTGGGCGACAAAAAAAGTTCCAGGATTACTCCTAAATTTACTTAATGATACAAATTAGAGTGAATTTTTAGCCCGGAAAGTTGTCTCGTTGCGTGAGAGGATGCGCTTACCGGACGCATAATAAACCCCATAGCGTTACCTTCATTTGCCGCATCAACAAGTTCAGCATGCTCTTCTTCAGTCAAATCATCTGCCAACCAACCGATCACCACACTGTAATTGCCCGTGCGTAAAGCGCGAACCATTGACTCCACAGTGTGGCAAGGGGAGAGCTGGCTAATCTGCATCACTTTCGTTAAGGGTAGCCCAGATGCCTGTACCCATTCCCGACTCAGTTTTTGTTGCGGTGTTAACCAGAGTTGCCAGCGCGATTGCTGACCGAGTTGCTGTAACAATGGCAACAGTAGAAGTTGCGTCATCATGGGCTGATCTTCGCGATAGACAACTTCACTGATAAGCCCGGCTGTAGTGTTTTCCGTAGAGACACGCGCAATTTTACTTGCTGCGGATGAGAACGACGAAGAACGATGTGCATAGCCTGAAGTGTACATAATCAATCCAGCCCCTGTGAGTTACTGTATGGATGTACAGTACATCCAGTGACGACAAAGATCAACCCTATTTTCGGAAAGAGCCTCGCAAATTTTGTCGTTAGTGACGGGAAAACATAAATTAATCTTGCCCCTTAAGAATAAGTTGCCTATTTTCGTAGTTAACGGATCCGTTAATGTGAATCATTCTTTTATGTTATGATTTTAAAAGGAATTTTATGAAAAGCCTCTCCTATAAGCGGATCTATAAATCACAAGAATACCTGGCAACGTTGGGCACAATTGAATACCGATCATTGTTTGGTAGTTACAGCCTGACCGTTGACGACACGGTGTTTGCGATGGTTTCTGATGGTGAGTTGTATCTTCGGGCTTGTGAGCAAAGTGCACAGTACTGTGTAAAACATCCGCCTGTCTGGCTGACATATAAAAAGTGTGGCCGATCCGTTACCCTCAATTACTATCGGGTTGATGAAAGTCTATGGCGAAATCAACTGAAGCTGGTGCGTCTGTCGAAATATTCTCTCGATGCAGCGCTGAAAGAGAAAAGCACGCGCAATACCCGGGAAAGACTGAAAGATTTGCCCAATATGTCTTTTCATCTGGAAGCGATACTCGGGGAGGTGGGGATTAAGGATGTACGGGCGTTACGTATACTTGGGGCAAAAATGTGTTGGTTGCGACTGCGGCAGCAAAACAGTCTGGTGACAGAAAAGATTCTGTTTATGCTTGAAGGGGCCATTATCGGCATTCATGAAGCTGCGCTCCCGGTGGCACGCCGCCAGGAGCTTGCAGAATGGGCTGACTCTCTTACGCCGAAACAGGAGTTTCCTGCGGAACTTGAGTAATCTGGCGTTGCAGACGACCAATCTCTGGCAGTAATGCAATCAATAACCCGACTTGTTGTACGACCAGAGGTTCTTTGCTGTCTGCCCGTGGTTCAAGTTGCTGCATCCGCTGTTTCAGGTCAGCTAATGCCTGATTGACGCGTTCTTCATCAGCAGGTTGATGATGTAGCGCGTCATCAACATAGCAAACTGCGTCATCAAGAAACGCCAGAATTTCAGGATTAGTTAACTGCTCCCGGTGAGCACCGAGGGCTGAGATATAGCTGGTAAACGTATGGTTAAGGCACAGCAACCGAAACGCGGCCTCGCGAATTTGCGGGGTAACGTTCGGCTCGCTGGACATATTTGATACCACCGACGCCAGTTCAGCATCACGGTTGTGTGCATCGCGGCGGGCAATACGATACGCCAGACGGTTATCACGCCCCTGATGGTATTGCTCCAGTATGGCATCGAGATAGCGACAGTTGGCCTCGGTGGCACGTTCGAGCATGCGCGGCAGATTGCGAAACTTCCAGTCAGGCCAGATGTAGCTCACCGCCGCCCACGCAATGGCACAACCAATCAGCGTATCGATTACGCGAGGTAACGCCACTTCGAAACCTTCACCCAGCAAGTTAAAACAAAGTAGCACCAAAAGTGTGATGAACATCGTTGCATGGGCATATTGCACGTTACGGAAGGCAAAAAAGAGCACGCCGGTAATAACCAGCAGCACCAGCTGCCCTTCCAGTGACGGCACAAACCACAGCACAGGAATGCCAATGGCGATACCTACCAGCGTACCAATAATCCTTAACTTCAGGCGGTGGCGCGTGGCGTTATAGTTTGGCTGGCAGACAAACAAACTTGTCAGCAAGATCCAATACCCGTGATGCATTCCGGTTATCTGAATGATGGCGTAGCCGAAGCACAACACCAGCGACATTCTTACCGCATGACGGAAGAGGGCGGATTCCGGTGTGAAGTGACGGCTAAGACGCAGCCAGATATCACTCAATCCGTGCGGGCTGTCATCAGCGAGCTCATTTTCGTCATTATTATGGGGCAGTGCCTGGGCCTGTTCTGATTCAATTGTTGCCAGTTGGGCATCAATAGCGCGTAAATTGTTCAGCAAAAATCCCAGTGTTTTGAGTAAATCGGCAGGCGCGCCGTTATCGCGCATCCGCTCTAGCGCAGCATCAATATGCGTAAAAGCGCGCTCAAAATGCGGATCATGTTGATAAGGCTGACGCAGCAAAATACAGCGTGACAGTTGCTGGCACGCCTGGCCCTGCATCGACATCAGTCGCTGAAAACGGAACAGCACGTCGCTGTGGCGAAAATGTTCACGCAATGTTTGATACTGAATATGAGAAGAGCTGGCACGCTCGTGAATATCCTGCGCGACAAAGTAATAATGCAGCGTGCGACGCGTTCCCCGTTGACCACGATCGCCACGTAAGCGGGTCAGCAGCGAGAGTTTCGTCTGATTCAATGTCGCCATCAGCTGACCGTTGGCGAGAGCCAAATCGTACAGCGGTGCCTGGCTTTCATCTTCAATATCAGGATCAAACATGCGTGACTTGAGCTCAAGGTAACGCGCCAGTTGTTCATAGCAACGCGCCAGGTTGTCCTGCAGCGGGCGGACCGGGAACAGTAGATGACCAATAAGTGTCAGGACGTTGTACCAGACGGCACCGGCCAGCAGATACATCGGCTGCTGATACCAGTGCTCATACAGTGACGTCCCCAACATAGTGTAAATGGCGATCAGTAACGCACCGAAGGCAATTGTTGCATAGCGTTGACCCAGACCGCCGAGCAAAATGAAGCCGCTGGTAGAGAGCGTTAAACCAATTGCAAATAGCCAGGGCCAGGGAAACAGCAATTCTACTGAGGCCGAGGCGATAAAAAAGCAGAACAGCGTAATGATGAGGTTACGCAAACGTCCCGCCAGCCGGTCATCGAGATCTGTCAGCGCCGCTGCCACCATCCCCAGCGTCAGCGGAATCGTCAGTTTTACATCACCCAGCCACCACGGAAACGCTGTGGTTCCACAAAGCGCAATAAAAATACGCGCGTAATACAGCCAGGCGCTGTTCCAGGTATAGCGTTTGAGCAAAGGACTTAGCATAAAGGCCATATTAGTGGATTATTCAAAACGACGACGTGCATTGGCTTCACGCGCAGCTTGCGCTGTTTCTACCGATACCACGCGACGACCGACCGGCCATAGTGCAATAGCGGCAATTTTAAAGTTCGCAATGCCGACAGGAATGCCAATGATGGAAATACATTGTGCGATGCCCGTTGCAATGTGCATCAGGCATAACCACCAGCCAAAGAAAATCAGCCAGAAAATATTCAATACCGTACCGCCAGTATTCAGCAGCACATTTTTGCCAGCCGGGTTCAGTTCATCGACATGAATAGCTTCATTGCCATAAGGCACCAGAGACAGTTTAGTGATCTCCCAGCAGGATCGTGTCAGCGGTAAGGTAAAAATTAGCACAATACTGACCAGAGTCGCCAACAGCCAGCCCAGAGTGGTGGCAAATCCGCCAAGCACAAAGTTCAGAATGTTCAAAACGGTACGCATAAAACCTCGCTTTACTGTGGTTTTCAGTAATGGGCGGCAATTGTAACGTTTTTTTGGGCTGGAGCACGTTTTCTCTGACGGTTACACTGATAAGAAATCATTTCGTGTGGATCTACAGAGTCATGGAACTGAAAGCGACAACGCTTGGAAAACGTCTGGCACAGCACCCTTACGATCGGGCGGTGATCCTCAATGCCGGGATTAAAGTCTCCGGCGATCGCCACGAATACCTTATTCCTTTCAATCAATTACTGGCAATTCACTGTAAGCGCGGTCTGGTATGGGGCGAGCTGGAATTTGTACTGCCGGACGAAAAAGTGGTGCGTCTGCACGGCACCGAATGGGGCGAGACGCAGCGTTTTTACCATCATCTTGATGCTCACTGGCGGCGGTGGAGTGCGGAGATGAGCGAAATTGCGGCAGGTGTTTTACAGCAGCAACTGGATTTGATTGCCACGCGCACCGGAGAAAATAAATGGCTGACGCGTGAGCAAACTTCTGGCGTGCAGCAACAAATCCGCCAGGCTTTGTTGGCGTTGCCGTTGCCGGTCAACCGACTGGAAGAATTCGATAACTGCCGTGAGGCGTGGCGTAAATGTCAGGCCTGGTTAAAAGATATTGAAGGCGCTCGGTTGCAGCATAATCAGGCGTATACCGAAGCTATGCTTACCGAGTATGCGGATTTTTTCCGTCAGGTTGAGTCTTCACCGCTGAATCCGGCGCAGGCCCGGGCAGTCGTTAACGGCGAGCATTCTCTGTTAGTGCTGGCCGGTGCAGGAAGCGGAAAAACGTCGGTGCTGGTGGCCCGTGCAGGCTGGTTGCTGGCGCGAGGTGACGCCGCTCCTGAACAAATTTTATTGCTGGCTTTTGGTCGCAAAGCTGCTGAAGAGATGGATGAGCGTATTCGCGAACGGCTACATACCGAAGACATTACCGCGCGCACGTTTCATGCGCTGGCGCTGCATATTATTCAGCAGGGCAGCAAAAAAGTGCCGACAGTCAGCAAACTAGAAAATGATACCGCTGCCCGTCATGAACTCTTTATTGCTGAGTGGCGTAAGCAATGCAGCGAAAAGAAAGCGCAGGCGAAGGGCTGGCGGCAATGGCTGACGGAAGAAATGCAGTGGTCAGTGCCAGAAGGTAACTTCTGGGATGATGAGAAATTACAGCGTCGTCTTGCTTCTCGCCTCGATCGCTGGGTAAGTCTGATGCGAATGCACGGCGGTGCACAGGCAGAAATGATTGCCAGTGCGCCCGAAGAGATTCGCGATCTATTCAGTAAACGTATCAAGTTGATGGCCCCGTTATTAAAAGCCTGGAAAGGTGCGCTGAAGGCAGAAAACGCTGTCGATTTTTCCGGCCTTATTCACCAGGCGATTGTGATTCTGGAGAAAGGTCGCTTTATCAGCCCGTGGAAGCATATTCTGGTTGATGAATTTCAGGATATCTCGCCGCAGCGTGCAGCGTTGTTAGCGGCATTACGCAAGCAAAACAGTCAAACGACGTTGTTCGCCGTTGGCGATGACTGGCAGGCGATTTACCGTTTCAGCGGTGCGCAAATGTCGCTCACCACCGCTTTCCATGAAAACTTTGGTGAAGGCGATCGCTGTGATTTAGACACGACTTACCGTTTTAACAGTCGTATCGGTGAGGTGGCAAACCGTTTTATTCAGCAGAACCCTGGCCAGCTGAAAAAGCCGCTAAACAGCTTAACCAATGGAGACAAAAAAGCCGTCACGTTATTGGATGAGAGTCAACTTGATGCTTTGCTGGATAAGCTCTCTGGTTATGCCAAACCGGAAGAGCGCATTCTGATCCTGGCGCGTTACCATCACATGAGGCCTGCCAGCCTGGAAAAAGCGGCAACACGCTGGCCGAAGTTGCAAATCGATTTTATGACCATTCATGCCAGCAAAGGGCAACAGGCGGATTACGTCATCATCGTTGGCTTGCAGGAGGGGAGTGATGGTTTTCCGGCTGCGGCGCGGGAGTCGATTATGGAAGAGGCGCTACTACCCCCGGTTGAGGATTTTCCGGACGCTGAAGAACGGCGGTTAATGTACGTGGCGCTGACCCGGGCACGCCATCGGGTATGGGCATTGTTTAACAAAGAGAATCCCTCTCCCTTTGTCGAAATACTGAAAAATCTGGATGTGCCGGTGGCGAGAAAACCGTAGGAAACAGGTGGCGTTTGCCACCTGTGTAATATTACTTCAGACGGTCCGCGAGATAACGCTGATAATCGGGGATCAGAATATCGACCGCGTCGTTGAAATGCGGTGACTGGATAATGAAGTCTGCCGTTGCCACGTTGGTGGCAACCGGAATGTTCCATACCGTCGCCAGACGCAGCAAGGCTTTCACGTCAGGATCGTGCGGCACGGCATTTAGTGGGTCCCAGAAGAAAATCAATACATCAATTTTACCTTCTGAGATCAATGCGCCAACCTGCTGGTCCCCCCCCATTGGGCCACTCAACATCGCGTTGACGTTCATGCCGGTCGCGCGGGAAATTAAGTTACCGGTAGTGCCTGTTGCATACAGTACGTGTTGTTCCAGTAACGGTTGATGCCGTTCCACCCAGCTCATCAGCATTTGTTTGCAGTGATCGTGTGCCACCAGCGCAATATGTTTCCGCGCAGGTAAAGTACGTGTCGTCAGTTCCATAATGTACATCCGTAGTTAACTTTCCTACAGATTACTGTAAGCACTTATCGCTGCAAGAGAAAGACCGAAAAAGCCTGCGCACAGGCACAAAAATCTCAGGAAGATGGTTGTTTTTCCGCCCATTGCAGAAAAGTATTTCGCGTTTGTGGGTCAGCCAGTTTAAACCAATACTTCAGCCGTTGTTCTGTGAGCACCTGAGACTGCGGTGGAATAGCATCCAGCTCGGAAACACCCGAAAGCAGCGTACTGTCATCTGCCATCATCGTGGCAAATTGCGGTAGTGAAGCGCGTTTCGCGGATTTGTTATAACGTTCAACCTCGACCTCATAATCAATCGTTTTTGCCGTTGAGGTAATGGCGAGAATATCCAGCTTTACCGGAATCGGCGTCGCATCGCCATCCAACAATTCAAGGCGCGGCGCGGCATCAAAATGGTTAGCTTCCCGCTCATTCTCCAGGCGAGGCAGGCGAAAATTGACCTGGTTGATGAGCTGGGTATTAAAACTGACCACTAGTGGTGGGGAGATATACAGCCGTTCTTCACTATTGGAAAGATGAATCGTCTTCTCAACGCGAAACACTAACTGATGTGGTCCATTATCCAGTTCAATGCTGTCCGCACCGCGCAGCAGAGAGCTGGAAACCTTCTTGCCGTCGAGTACCAGAAGATCGACATCGGTTGAAAGCCGCAGCGTGGTGGCAAAAACGGATACCGGCAAACATAATGCAATCAAGGTGGTCACGATGCCGGTTTTCATAGGTAGCTCCTGTCAAAAGACCGCCCGAATAATAATGTGTCAAAATTTTTCTTTAATCATACTTACTAACATATAGACATAATTCCCGCTTTTGCTCTCATTCATTCGTATTAGCTGCATGGTTGGCATGTCGGCTTTGTCGTACACTTTGTTAAACAGTCTGGAGGAAATAATGAAAGAAACCGATATTGCAGGCATTTTAACGTCCACTCACACCATCGCGCTGGTGGGGGCAAGCGACAAACCCGATCGTCCCAGCTATCGCGTGATGAAATATCTACTCGACCAGGGGTATCACGTCATTCCGGTTTCACCAAAAGTTGCCGGCAAAACGCTGCTGGGCCAGCAGGGGTATGGCACGCTGGCAGAAGTTCCGGAAAAAGTCGATATGGTCGATGTTTTCCGTAATTCAGAAGCGGCGTGGGGCGTGGCGCAGGAAGCGATCGCCATTGGCGCGAAAACCCTCTGGATGCAACTGGGGGTGATTAATGAGCAAGCGGCAGTACTGGCACGGGATGCCGGGTTAAATGTGGTGATGGATCGCTGCCCGGCTATTGAGATCCCTCGCCTGGGCCTGGCCAAATAAAAAATCCCCGGAAGGCCAAAACCTTCCGGGGATTTGTTCAGGGATTAGTTACGCAGACGCGGGGCCTGAAGTTGTTTGCGGATGGTCTGCGCCAGCTCATCCATGGATGGCTGTTCAGGATGTTCATCCTGCAATTCGCTACTTAGCTGGGCTTCAGCCAGGTAGGTATGAACCGGTAGGCCGTTATCGTCCTCCATCACCACGTGATACCACGGAGCGGCGCGAAGCTCGTCATTCACCGCCAGCTCATCAGGCGACGGTTCAGAGAGCGAATAAACCGGGTCGATATCCACGACCACTCCGAGATAACCTAACAGGGAATGGCGGACCTGCTGGCCGATACCGAATTTGCTGGCAATCATAGTCACCTCCCGGGAAATCTTTACCTTTGATATAAGGGTAAAATTCCACATTTCAAGTTACATGACGCGACAGGCAAACCCTTTCAGATATAGCCCTTCCGGGTAGGTAGCGATCACCGGATGATCGGCTGCCTGACGGAACTGCTCTATAAATTGTACATCACGACCGGCATCAATTGCGGCATCCGCGATGATTTTCTGAAATAAATCGCTGGTCATCAGACCGGAACAGGAGAAAGTCAGGAGAACTCCGCCTTCATTCAGCAACTGAATCGCCAGCATGTTGATGTCTTTATAGCCACGACACGCGCCCATCAACTGGCTTTTATTCTCAACAAACTTCGGCGGGTCCATCACGATAACGTCAAATTTTTCACCGCGATCGCGATAAGTACGCAGCAATTTAAAGACATCATCACGGACAAACTCAGCCTTGCTCAGATCCAGTTTGTTCAGCTCAACATTCTGCCGTGCAATATCCAGCGCTTCCTGGGAGGTATCAACGCTGACAACCTGGCTGCAACCGCCCATCAATGCCGATACGGCGAAACCACCGGTATAGGAAAAACAGTTCAGTACGCGTTTATTTTCAACGTAGCGGCGGGTAGCCAGGCGGCTATCACGCTGGTCCAGGTAGTAACCCGTTTTGTGCCCGTGCTGAATGTCCACCAGCAGCTTCATGCCGTGTTCTTCAATCGGCAGCAGGGCAGGCGGCAACTCGCCGGTGATGGGGCCTTGGGTCAGCTCCATCCCTTCTTTTTTACGTACAGCGACATCGCTGCGATCGTAAATCGCACATTCCGGGTAGAGCGTTTGCAGGGCGCTAATTAATGCCGCACGCTGGTATTCCGCGCCAGCGCTTAGCAGCTGCAGTACCAGAAAATTACCGAAACGATCGATAGTAATACCCGGCAGGCCATCAGATTCTCCGGCGATTAAACGATAGCTGTCGAGGCCATCTTTTTGCGCCAGCCAGTCACGCCATTTTTGTGCTTGTTGCAAACGGCGGGTAAAAAAAGCAATGTCAATGGATTCAGAGGGGTCAAACGTCCAGACGCGCGCCCGGATTTGCGAAGCTGGCGAATAAGCGCCGCGTGCTAACCATTTTCCCTGATGATCAACAATATCGATGGTTTCACCGAGGTTGGCTTTACCTTCCATGCGGGCAACGGCCCCGGAAAAGACCCACGGATGGCGACGAAGTAATGATTTTTCGCGCCCTTTGGCTAACACTAAACGTACACTCATAATTTACTTTTCTGTCGATGCAAAGAAATGGGCGTCATTGTCCGGAGTTTTCCATGGATTTGCAACGCGTCCATTAAGGATAAGGAGAGCAGCAATGTCGAAAGTCTGCATAATTGCCTGGGTTTACGGGCGAGTTCAGGGCGTAGGATTTCGCTATACCACGCAGTACGAAGCGAAAAAACTCGGGTTAAGCGGCTACGCCAAAAATCTTGACGATGGCAGCGTGGAAGTGGTTGCCTGCGGTGAAGAAGGGCAGTTGGAAAAATTAATGCAGTGGTTAAAGAGTGGCGGCCCGCGTTCTGCACGTGTGGAACGGGTGCTCAGCGAGCCGCATCATCCCTCGGGGGAATTAACCGATTTTCGTATTCGTTAGATACATTTTACCGGTTTTGGCAGGCCAGCAATTTTGGTGGCTTGCTTAGCCGGACCTTTCGGAAACAGTCGGTATAGATAGCGGCTGTTACCTTTTTCTTCGCCAAATTTATTCGCCATCGCTTTTACCAGCATACGAATCGCCGGAGAAGTATTGAATTCCAGATAGAAATCACGCACAAAACGCACCACTTCCCAGTGTTCTGGTGACAGCGTAATCCCTTCGTTCTCTGCAATCACCACTGCCAGCGGCTCACTCCACTGGCTGCTTTCTTTGAGATAGCCTTCGGTATCCGTTTCTATCTCTTTACCTTCGAAGATCAGCATAATTATTACTACCTTAATCAGACTGGCGGCAGTGTAACAAAAAACAAAGCCCCGCATAAAGCGAGGCTCAGAAAGAGATAGCGGGCGAGATTAATCGCGGCTGGCGAAGCCCAGAATGCTCAACAGGCTAACGAAGATGTTGTACAGCGAAACATACAGGCTAACCGTGGCACGAATATAGTTCGTTTCACCGCCGTGGATGATGTTGCTGGTTTCAAACAAAATAGCGCCAGAGGAGATCAGAATGAATACCGCGCTGATCGCCAGATGCAGAGCAGGCAGTTGCAGGAAGATATTAGCAACCATACCAATCAGCACCACCACAATACCCGCCATCAGCATACCGCCAAGGAACGACATATCTTTGCGGGTGGTCAGCACATACGCAGAGCAGCAGAAGAACACTAACGCCGTTCCGCCCAGTGCCATAGCGATTACGTCACCCATTCCGGCAGACAGATAGGTATTCAGAATTGGTCCGAGGATATAACCCAGAAAACCGGTAAAGGCGAATGCGGAGATAATTCCGGTCGGCTTATTCGCCGTTTTATAGGTCAGGAACATCAAACCATACATACCCACCAGCGTCAGAATCAGACCCGGAGATGGCAGCATCAGCACCGTACTGGCAGTTGCGGTAATCGCCGAAAAGGCCAGCGTCAGGCTCAGCAGAAAATAGGTATTACGCAGCACCTTATGGGTGCTAAGCAGCGATGTACGGTCATGTGAAGAACTAACAATACGATCCATTGAGTCACTCTCTATGACAGATGTAATTAATTAAGCAGCATAATGATAATGCGTAAGGGCACCCAGAAGTTTTACCCATCTTTACGCATTTGATCTGGAACAGGTTTAACAGCAGATTTTCAGGTCATTAAGCAATGATATAACGCCCTGAGAATTTCGACAGGCAAAAGAAAAAGGGGTTAGCATTTAGCTCACCCCTTATCTTATCTGGCGGAAGCGCAGAGATTCAAACTCTGGAACCTTTTCGGGTCGCCGGTTTTCAATGTTGAAAAGTTAATCAAATTAAGTGCCAAAAGAAATCAATATGTTAGGTGATTTTTGATAGTTAGTATACCAAGTCTTTTTGCCAGAAAACTTTCTGGATTGTCTACTTACTAACCACGAGCGGCAAATCCAGTGTTGGTGTGATTTTTTTACGATCGTAAATCAACACCTGATTTACTGTTTTATGTCCACTGAAAATTTGTTTGTCGCGACGACTTCCTTCGTAATCCGGGATACCTTTCACCTTTATGTCGTGGAAATTGCATCCAAAAGGGGGGTGTTGCTGACTGATATTACGACGGTTTCTCACAGAGATGTACACATACTAACTGTTGATGTTAATATTTTGCCATGATATTGCTACAAAATTGCAATGTATCGTTCAAGATATTATAACTATCATTTGTTGCATTTATTATACCAACATCTCTTGTTGGCCTTCCTTCTGTTGAATATTCTATCCAGAATGAACCGGTGTATTTTGACATTTTGTATGTTGCGAATTCTTTTGCATTAATTGGTAGTTTAGTTCCATTTAGATCCATTATATAACCACTTTTCTGCATAGTCTTGGAAAGACAATTGATTATTTCGTTTGTCGATATTCTGCTGTCGATATGAGGATAATCCACAATTACCCCCATACAGAGGATACTTAAAGACGTTATAAAAATCTTTTTTATCATAATGTCTGGTTTGGTGATCTTTTAGATGTAATGTCTGCTGTGGAGATATCTATACCTCTTATGTTCTTTTATTTCAATAGATAGTTGAACACTCATTGTGCTAATGAATGAAGTTGTTTAATAGGGCGGATTATCTAAATCACATAATATTGATTAATGTTGGTATTAGATAAAAAAATATCACTAACTTTGTTTTTGTTGAATTTGTTTTTAATAAACGTTAGCGTGGATTACGTAGCTGGAATATGCATGCTATTGAAAAGAAAATTATTGATAATTTAGCTCTAATGGTCAGAGCGAGCAGCTCATAACCGCAAGGTCGCCGGTTCAAGCGCAACATGGACCATCATGCGCCGTTAGCTCAGCTGTATAGGGCAATTGCCTTCTAAGCAATCGGTCACTGGTTCGAATCCAGTATGGTGCACCATGCGGTGATCGTATAATGGTTATTACCTCAGCCTTCCAGGCTGATGATGCAGGTTCGATTCCCGCTGACCACTTTATAGAGGATTATTAGTACTGTATGTTGAGCACTTTTATGCGTTACCTTTCATCGGTGAAAATAAGCGTACAACAACTATTTATGCTGGCATTAGCGATGATAGTTATTGGTTCTTTCGGAGTGTGTTTATTTGTTTACTATATTTTTATCGATAATTGATATTTTTTTTGGGTATTAAAACAGAGTGGCGCAAACGAAAATATAAATTCGCTATAAAGACGGGGGTGAGTATTAAAAATAATAACTACTAAGTTAAAATCTTTAAAAGTGTTAAAAACATCACATTTAATTATGTTGGGTACTGGAGAATAACCCGTCGTTTTGTTAAAAATAATTTCGCATGATGAATCCCCCTGTGCGGAGGGGCAATCAGCAAGCAGGAATATGGATAATCGCGGATTCAGGTGCTGATACTGAACTCACCGGGTGACACCCGGCGCCATGCAGATGATGAAAGTGATGAGTATACCTGCCCCTCTCCGGAGGGGCTTTTTTATAGGCGAACGGATTTCAACCACAATTTATGAGGCTGCGCAACTGCGTGGCCTTTTTCGTTTTGCGGGCTGCGGTTCCCCTCTTTTGATTCTCCGTGTAACCGGAGATATTGCGAATACGTATGTGCTTAACGGTAACAGTGTGTATATACCTGCCCAGGTATTTACCATGAATCTGGTGATGCTGGGTAGTGCTGAACACCTGTACTTTAACGGTAACGAGCAAACACCAGTTTTCTCTGCGATCCTTTCGAGGATACAGACAGTGTCTGGAGCGGCAGAAATCCGGGGTATGGTGACGACAGTTACAGACCAGTCTGCATCGCAATCTGGATCAAAGTATTCAGGCTGAATGCGGGGACACCCGTGACGGTGTCGGTTTCAGGTAATGCAGTGACGGTTATCTGGATGTCGAAGGCGTAAACACGATGAAGATGCCACAACTACCGGCAAAACTGAGTGCCGGGTATCTTCATGCCCGTTCTGATATGTCCGGCAGTGATGATTTAACCGGGTTCAATGTGAAATACCGCTATGAATTTACGGACACGCTGGGGCTGGTGACGTCATTCAGCTATGCAGGAGACAGGAATCGCCTGCTTACCCGTTACAGTTATACCCGCTGGCATGAAGACTCCGTGCGTAACTGCTAATTCAGCATGATGGCGGGTGTGGCTTACAGCCGTGTTTCCACCTTCTCCGGGGATTCGTAATTAGCTTGCTAAGCATGCGATGTCAGGCTGATTAGTGAAGTGATGTTGTTCGCATTTTGTCAGGGAGGGGGTATTGAGACTTTTTTGGAGAGTAGAGATCTGGTGTGGTTGTAAAAATTGTTGTTGGCATTGAGAGCTGAAAATATACCAGGCTCTAAAAAACTAAGGGGTTACCATTTGGTAACCCCTTATCTTATTTGGCGGAAGCGCAGAGATTCGAACTCTGGAACCCTTTCGGGTCGCCGGTTTTCAAGACCGAAGAAAAATAAAGAAAAATCAGTATAATACGCAAAATAGCCGAAAAGTTAATCAGACTTAACACCAAGAAAAATCAAGATGTTAGGGAGTTATTCAGAGTTAATATACCAGGTCTTTTGCCAGAAAATTTTCTGGATTGTCTACTTACTGACCACAAGCGGCAAATCCAGTGTTGGCGTGATTTTGGTTTTACGATCGTAAATCAACACCTGATTTTCTGTTTTGTGTCCACTGAAAATTTGTTTGTCGCGACTGCTGCCTTCGTAATCTGAAATTCCTTTGGCTTTTATGTCATGGAAGTTGCACCCAAACGGAACACCGGCTTTTTGCTCGGCTGCACGTTTAGCCTGATTCCACCAGTTGTTCAGCGTTTTAGCTATGACCTTCCCGCCTTTGGTTGTGTTGATCACATACTCGCATGTGCCGGAAGATACATTTCGGGCTAACTGGATCGCCGTACGTAATCGTGGAGACCATTCCTTGATTTGTTTGGTGCCGGTCTTGTTTTGCTCAATGTAAATCCCTTTGTCCATAATATCCTGCCATTTCAGCTCGAGCACATCACCGAGCCTTGCCGCACAGAGATAGGATATCTCCATTGCAATACGTAACTGTGGAATTGCTTCCGCATATATCGCAGCATACTGTTCATCGGTGATGTAAACAGTACGGGCTTTAAGCGTGAATTTTCTGACTCCTTTGCATGGATTATTTTTCACATACCCACGCTCATATCCCCATCCGTATACGCGACTCAGACTTGCCAGTTCATGGTTTGCCTGGGTCTTGCTCTCAAGCCCCCGCTTATCCATGAAAATTCTTACCTGCTCAATTTTTACATTATCAGCAAGCATTTTCCCGAATACCGCCAGTAATGCCCTTTGATGTTGCCGATAATCTTTTTGGGTTCGGGGGGCCAGTTCTGTAAATGCAGGGGAGTCCATAAACATGTGCCATAATTTAGCTACGGTCATTATGTCGTGGAGTTTTGCCTTTTCCAGTTCATAATTTTGCCAGACTTTAGCCACGCTGGTTTCCCGCACTCTTCCTAGCTTTATCGTCCTTGTGCTTCCTTTGGGCTTCCATACGTAACTGTAACCATTCGATCTAACGCGCGGTGGCAGTACATTATCTTTTTTGTCTTTTCTTGGTCTTCCCATTATTCAGTGCCTCAAAATCGGGTTCAGCAGAAACCAGTTCAGATACTTTTGACATTGCTGTTAGTCCACGTGGAATATCACAGCGTAGAACTATCGGCTCGTTTTTAGGCCCGATTAAAAATGGGATGCCGTGCAGTCTTAACTGGTGTTGCTGTCTTGTGTATCGCTTGTATTTCGTGATCTCTTGAATCTCTGCTGGCGATAGAGTTAATTCATACATGTGGTCACATGCCTTACAGCATGACCGCCGCCAATATAATTCGGAGGCGGCGATCAGGGTTGAACATTAAAAATCAGCCTGACTCGGGATCAGTTTTTGTATTGTAGCTGTAACGTATTTTGCCTGGTGACGGGCGTCATCCAGTGCATTGTGGTGCACGCCTTCGAATGGAATAACGGTTCTGGCATCAAAGTCGATTGTTTTTCCCAGCTCAACGATTGTGCGTACATCGCGATCGTTGTGGTAGCGCCACGGGCAGGGGATGTCCAGACGTTCGTATGAGGTGCGCAAAATTGCGTTATCGAAAGTTGCACCATTACCCCATACCTGAACGAATTTTTCATCTGAGTATTCGTTGATGAACTCCCGAAACCGCGAAAGGGCATCCTTCAGTTTTACCTGGTCTGTTAAAATGGCAGCTCTGGCTTCACTGGACTGCTTCAGCCACCATTCGATGGTTCCACCGTCAGGAACAGCCCCTGTATTCATTGCGTCAGTCAGACTGATAACGATATAAAATACTGGCCCGATTTCCCCTGTTTGTGGGTCGAAGAAAACCGCACCAATAACCACGATGGGCGCATTGGTGTTGGTTCCCATTGTTTCAAGGTCGATCATCAGGTGGTACCACACTCTGCTGGTGGATGTGATAACGTGATGACCGTTCACCGCAATTAAGGGATCTGCCGTCTCGCCAGTTTCATTATCGCTGGCGTGGTCCTGAGCGCTGCCAGCATTCTCCTTGTGTGGATGTTCAGCGCCTTCCATTTCCTCCGGATCATTTTCCTGAACTTCAACCTGATTCTCTTCATCGAATGTTTCCTGGTATGTTGCGTCGCCCATCACCGCACCACAATCAGGGCAGTTGCCGCCGCCGGTCTGACCGCAGGCGGTGCAGACTTTTTCCGCTTCCTGTTGCGCTACTGGCTCAGGTTGTTTCGTTTCTGGCTCGTTTTGTAACGCATTTGGGCTGTTTTGTTCCGCGTTCTGGTCGTTCTGTTCCGTTTCTTGCTGGTTCTGATTCACAGAATCGCGGGTTTCAATCCCCTTCACCCATTTCGGATCATTCGGGTCGCTAATCCCTGCAACAAATTCACTACGTGATACAGCAAGCAACTTATCGGCGTCAGGCTGGCTGATATTGGCTGCCTGCATAATTTTGTTTACTTCGTCAGCGGTAACTTTTACCGGCTCCGGTTGTGCGATCGTGTCAGATGCACCAGTATTTTGTTGTGAACCTGAGTATGTACCGTTTTTGCGGGCAAAATATTCTTCTTTCGTGATTTCAGTAGCCCCTGCAGCCAGCGCCTTATTCAGACCAGAAAGTTTGTTTGCACGACCGTATTTTTCGCCATCCTTGTCGGTGAAGAGGAAGTAGAACGGCCCCTCACGCTCTACAGATGATTCGACTTCCACTTTGCATTCGGTTTTTTCGTTGTCGTGAATTGCCGTTTCCACTGCGTCAGTTTCTGGTACTGGCGACGAGAGAGTATTAGCTGTGCCCTGATTTGTTCCTTCGTCATCTTCAAACACGCCCTTTGTAGTCAGGTATTCAGTGATGTATTTGTTCAGTGCCACGGGATCTTTGTGAATGTCGATCGGGCGTTCACGGACAAGGCCAAAAATAGTCTGGCGGCTGTAGCGAAGCGCATCAGGTTGTTTGCGCATTGATGCGGAGATGCGCTTCCAGTCTTCGCGATCTCTGGCGATAACTTCATTTTTAGCCCAGCGAAGGATGCTGCCGTCAATGTTTCCGGCATCCGCATCACCAGGCCAGAGATAGTAGGCCAGCTCCCTGTCCAGGGTTTTCCATGTCTGCTTGTATTCGCGATGAATGGCGGCAGTTACAGGAGGGATTTTTTCTGCTGGGTTTTCAGTGTGCTGTCGGTTGGCTTTGGCGCGGGCAAGATCAACAACAGACGTGTATTTTCCAGTCTCTTTGCGCTCTGCGTCCTGCCGTTTTTTCCAGTTACGTAATTCAACCTGAATTTCGGGCCATTTGGTACCCGGCTTACATTTGTGTTTAACCCATCCGATAGCGAACAGTTTGCGTTCCGGATACATAGCGTTAATTTCAGGCGTTTTCATCAGTGCTTCAACGATATGCCCGTCAAAGGTAGCCACGTCTTCTTGCAGTAATTCCTGCGCGTCAATCGCCATATCAACGGTGATGTTTTCACATGTACCGAACTTAACCAGGACCGCGTTCTGTACTTCAAGGGACAGCTTGTCAAAATTGACGTTAATAGGATCGGATTCTGGTTCGACCGGAATAAAGGAAGCGGATTCCTCATCCCAGTGGTTTTCCTGCATATATTCGGTATCCCAGGAGTCGATAGCAGGGCGGGGCATGCCGGGTTTATCTTCGCAGACAAGAAATTTATAAGCGCAGTCCTGAGCAGCAGGATATTGCTCCAGGAATTGCCAGGTAAATTTGGCACGGGCGCGGCGTTCATCACCGGCTTCAATGGCAGTGGCTACAGCAACTGCGCCCTCTTCTTTTATTGCCTGTTCGTCCGGAATGGCGGCGCAAATAAAGACTTTACTCATTTTGTTTTAACCTCATTACAGATTTAAGGGTGAACAAATCCCTGCCATTGCTGGCATATAAAAATGAAACCGGATATTAATTACGGTGCTGTTTTAAAGTCCTGCCGGTATTTCGTTATTATTAGTGTGAGTAGTTTTATCTACCGGATAACAGTTACCGGGAATTTTTTGTTCTGCTGCTGCAGCCATGCATTCTTTCATTGAACCGTATAAGCCAGTCACCAGCTCAAGAGATTCGCCGGAAACAAGATAAACTGTCAGAACGAGTGCAAATGTTGTATTCATTGTTTATATCCTTTTTGCAGCAGGTCCAGACGAGCCAGCATTGAAGGAATGCATACTTCATTTAACAGGTCCTGCTCGAGTTTTCTCTGCTTAATGGCGTCTTCAATAAATGTTTTGTCTCCAGTGATAACGCCAATTTCGAAACGAAGTTCAGACGTGATGGCATTACATGATAACTTTTCCATTATCGCGTCCTCAACAATGAATTTTGTGATGCGGTGCCTGGTGCCTCCAGGTGACGTTAACCAGTTAACAATTAACGCCGGATACAGAGAATCCACCCATAACACTGTTTTTGGTTTTAACTGTTCCGCGTGCGCTGAGCCGCATTCACCGCATCACAAAATTCACTTTTAAAAAAGGGCGGCAGAGCAGTCACGGAGTAAAACTGATACCGCCAAATGTCACCAGAATATTGATAACAGAGGGCGTTGTAGCGGGGTTGTCACTTAAGCGTATGGTCAACCTGACAACCCGGTGTCCTCAACGGGGAAAGGCGTCCCTCCCACCCCCGCCATACTTACCGCCGCGCCATTTCGCGGGTCGCCACAACCGGAAGCGCACGGTCGAATTAAATTTAACGACACCGTGCAGTGAGACGAACTTCGCCGTGCGCTTTCGTGTTGTGTGCCTGCTTTTAACCACGTCAGGCGAGGTGGTTTCCGTCATTCCCCAACGACAGGAAATCTGTATAATCTGGGTATCCCCAACGATCCAAGGAAATCATATGACAGAGCAAAGAGCACAAGCAGGTGATGGTGTATGGACCGGGATGATATTCTTGACAGAATTTTTTATGGCTATTTTCTTGAGCAACTGTTTTCTGTAGCGACTGGTCGTCTCGATAAACTTCTCTCAGTAGTGAGTATTATCCTCGGTTCATCTGTCATTGGCGGATTCATTCCGGAAATTTCTGGCGTTTTTATTGTTGTGATCGCAACCGTCCAAACGATTTATGGATTCGGATAAAAGTCAGGTAATACCATGAGAAAATCCGCAGAATATTTGCAGCTTTTTGATGATGCAGAAAAATATTCTGATTCGGAATTGAAAATTCAGTTAAAAACTCTGGAAAAAACAGATAATCATATTTGGTCATCACTTAAAGATATTGCGATCTTAAAAACACAGATCAAAATAGGCGTCTCCATCGAACAACAAGAGAAGTTGCCCACAAAATCCAAATTGATGCGATTTCTTTGTGGTTAGGAATATCCAGATTGTTAAAGAGCATGCCGGAGGTTTATCCGTGTCCGGCGCACGCACTTCATCTGCGGAGAACTACTTGAGCTCATTGGTCAGTAGTTTTCAATCACTCGCGAAACGTTTAATGCCGCGCTTTTTGCCAGAGTGGTAATATCCTGCTCCGCTGACACCAGTTCTTTAGAGAGGCGCTCTTTGTAGTCAGCGGCCTGCTTCAGGTCATTAATGGCGCGTATCTTTCCGCACATCCATTCGTAAATTTCATCCTCGGTATAGTCTGGTGCGATGATGACGGGTTCTCGTTTCTGCATACTGATTCCTCGCGGTGCCGCTTCGCTTATCAGTCGTTAGATTTTGCCGAACTGGAAAGCGCCTGTTTAAACTCACTGAAGCTGAGAGCTTCTTCGCCTTCGGCAAGGCCTTCGAAGTATTCTTCGTAAGCCTTTTCCATGATTGCGTCGAAATCCATATCACTCACCTGAATTTCTTTCCAGCCAGCGACGCGCGCCAGCTTCGGTTTTAAACGTTTTGCTTCTGGTATACGTCATCGCGGTGAACGTGCCGTCCTGGTTGGGAAACACGCCGTACACCAGAGATTCGTTGTTGCCAAGATCGATAGTATCCATGCTGACCTCATTTCCCCTTAACGCCGGGGTAGCGGAACAAAAACCTGCTGCATAGTTATTAAAGTTGAACCCTGCCGTCATGTTCTTACGCCTCGGGCTGGCTACTTAACCCCTGACCACTGCCGGGTAACTCTAGGTATTGCCCTGCGTTCTGTGGGGCGGGGTGGGTTGGCATGTATATAATGTACTTTATGTTCAGTGTTGTAAAGTACTTTGAGTACATTTTATGTGTAAAAAAATGAGATGGGAAAAAGTGAAGCACAAACCCGGAGGGGGACGCTACCGGATTTATGCTGGTTTAAGAGGCTTTTTGTTTTTTCTTTCGTGCTAACTCTTCGTAAATTGCATTGTACTTTTGTTTTTTCTCCTCAAGAGTTTTTAAAAGTTCATCTGTCTCACTGTCAGGGAGCTCGTCCAGAAGATCAATGATGATTTTTTGTCTTGGATTTAACTCCTGATAGAAACGTACCTGTCCACTTTCTTCTGTATCCTCTCCCAAAAGATAGGTTGGTGTTGTTCCAATGAGTGTTGCTAATTCCCTTAATTTCTCTCGGCGAGGAATTGTTTCGCCATTAAACCATTTGCTAACCGCTTTTGGTGTTAATTTCATTCGACGGGCAATTTCTGCCTGCCTTCCATGTTGTTCATAACCAGCGTTTTCACAGGCTAGCGCAAGCCTACTGGCGAACTCTTTACGCGCTTTATCTTCATGAACCATAAGTTCAATGATATTCGCTCTTGAATGTACTGTCAGTTCTGTTATAGCATGTACTCAAAGTTCACATTGTGAGGGTGATATGAACCAGAAAACACTTGAAGATGTAATCAAAACTGTTCGCGTTTCTGTTGTGGCCGACGTTTGTGGTGTCAGCCAAAGAGCAATCTACAAATGGATGGATAACGGAAAATTGCCTCGCACTGAATATACCGGCGAAACAAATTATGCTGAAAAAATCGCTCATGCATCAAACGGATTATTTTCTGCCGATGCAATTTTAACTATTGGCAGAAATAAAACTACTACGAAAAAGCTGTTGGGAGTTGATTCATGAAAATCAAGCATGAGCACATCCGCATGGCGATGAATGCCTGGTCGCATCCGGACGGCGAAAAAGTTCCGGCAGCTGAAATAACCCGGGCTTATTTTGAACTGGGTATGACGTTTCCGGAACTGTACGACGATTCACACCCAGAAGCCCTGGCTCGCAATACTCAGAAGATTTTCCGCTGGGTGGAGAAAGACACCCCTGATGCGGTTAAAAAAATTCAGGCGTTGTTACCAGCGATCGAAAAAGCAATGCCACCTCTGCTGGTGGCCCGAATGCGCAGCCACAGTTCAACCTGGTTTCGGGAGCTGGTGGAGACGCGGGAACGACTGGTGAGAGACGCTGATGATTTTGTCGCAGTGGCGATCGCTGGTTTCAATCAGATGAATCGTGGTGGTCCGGCGGGAAATGCCGTGGTGATGCACTAAAAGCACGGTGTTCGGAGTTTTTTATGAGCAGCAAGCTTCATGGTCTTGTCTGGGAAGGGTGTGCCTTCACCGGCATGATCTTATCCAGGGTGGCAGTAATGGCTCGCCTTGCAGATTACAGCAATGACGAAGGTGTGTCATGGCCTGCAGTGGAGACCATTCGTCGTCAGATTGGGGCAAAGAGTGAATCAACGGTTAAAGCGGCGATAGCGGAACTGGAAAAGAACGGCTGGCTGACGAAGGAGGAACGTAAGGTCGGTGGGCGTAATGAAAGCAATATCTACCGTCTTAATGTGGAAAAACTCGAAGCAGCAGCAGCGGCGGCGCGTGAGGCATATAAACCGAAAAGAAAAATTAACCCGGTAAAAAATGACCCGTCAAATATTGACCCCTCAACGGTTGACCCCTCAAATTTTGATGGATCAACCGTTGATAAAAAACATTCGGTTAGGGGGACGATGGTTGGCCCCGATCCGTCAGTATTAAAACCTGATCCGCCAGATAAAAGATCTTCTTGTCCGGACGCTTCGCAACCGGACCCGCAGATGGCTGAACAGGATTTTTTAACCCGACACCCTGACGCGGTTGTGTTCAGTGCGAAAAAACGCCAGTGGGGCAGCCAGGAAGATTTAGCGTGTGCGCAGTGGATCTGGGGGCGAATCGTGAGTCTTTACGAGCAGGCTGCCAGCGATGATGGCGAAATCATGCGACCGAAAGAACCAAACTGGACTGCATGGGCCAATGATGTGCGCACAATGCGGATGCTGGATGGCAGAACTCACAGACAAATTTGCGAAATGTTTGGTCGGGTACAGCGGGATCCATTCTGGGTAAAAAACATCATGAGTCCGGCAAAACTCCGGGAAAAATGGGATGAGCTGGTTATTCGTCTGGGGCGTTCGCCTGTACAGCGTTGCGTGAATCACATTTCTGAACCGGATACCGAAATTCCGCCGGGGTTCAGGGGGTAAGTGTTGATTTGAGGTCATGAAGTTATTTTCTCAGGAGAGTTTATGGGGGCTATTTATACCGAAGAACAGCGGGAAAGATTACAGCGTCACATCGTTGACCTTGTACGTAAAAACGGGCGTATGAAAATGCCACAACTGGCATCGGCAACATATGCTTCACATGATTCCATTCGCCGGTACCTGAAGATGCTGGTGAGCCAGGGCGAAGTGTATGTTGTCAGCGGAAAAGGGGTATTCCTTTCAGAGAGAGTTTACCGTGAATGGCTGGCAAGTTCGGCAAAAAAATCAAGGGTTATCCGCAAACCAGCACAAAAACAGGGTAAGGCCGGAGTACAACCCTACGACCGGCACCAGAACGTAATTTGCCGGGAATGTCGTAACAGCGAATCAATGCAGCGGGTACTGGCTTTTTACCGGGGTGGATTTCAGGAGCTCGTATCGTGAAAAAGTGGGTGCGTGCCGAGATACTGATTCTACGGCAGTGTGCGGGAACAATGACGGTGGAATGTATCGGGATGCTTATTGGTCGTAGTGAGGCTGCGGTCAGAACGAAAGCGCGGGAACTGGGTATTAGTATGATGTTACGGGGTGATTATCACCAGTCAGCAAAATATCCGCAGAGTGATATTGAGCTGGCGCGACAGCTGCATCAGCTTGGCGTGTCCAGGAGAGAAATCGCCAGAAAATTTGGAATGCCGCTGCGCACAGTGAATAACTACGTTTATTTCGACAGGAGGGTGTCTGCGTGAAAATCCTGTATCAGGATTACGGCCCGGTGGGACAGGTGGTTATCAGCAGTACTGTAATGGAGTTCCGGAAGCATAACCGTGTGGTGGATGCAGTGCTGTTAGCCTGTCCGGGGATATCGGCGAGCCGTGCAGGTGTGTTTTTTATGAAGACGAAGTTATATGGCAGTACAGCGTGGATAAAGAAGGCGTACCGGGTAGCGTTACAGGAGGTAAACAGTGAGCGAAATTAACTGTCAGGCACTGCGAGAGGCGGCAGAGAAAGCAACTAAAGGAAGCTACATCGTAGGGCATACGTCTGTTAACCAGCATGGCAATTTAACAGGAGTTTTTGTTTGTCAAAAATGGAAAGGAGAACCCGGTGGCGTGATTGCAGAATGTCATGTTAACTGCCTGGTTGAAACAGATGCTCAGGCTTACGCAAACGCTGAATTTATTGCTGCCTTTAATCCAAAGGTTGCGCTGGCGATACTGGATAAGCTGGAAGCTAAAGACAAGCGCATTGCAGAACTGGAGGCGAGGGAAATCCAGTTACCTGCTGGCTTCGACCTTCGATATGGACACCCGATAAATGCTGATGAGCGACATGTGATGATACCTAAAGAAAATGGCAACTGGATTCATCGGACTGACTTAGAGCACTCACTACGTGTTGCAGGGATTCGTATTAAAGGAGACTAACGTGGAAATAAAACCAGAAGATGAGTTAAGTAATATTGTTTTATTTCCGGTAAAAGAGGATGACCCACGTAATCAGGTTAATTTTCTTTATGAGCCATCGGAAAGACCATATTGTCATCACGACTCTGTCCGGGTTGACGAAAAAGAGCGTCAGGTCCGCTGTAAAATCTGCGGTGCAGTTGTGGAGCCATTTGACTGGATGCTCTCTGTGGCGAAAAGAGAAACCAGACTGGCAGATGATGTAAGGATCTTGCGCCAGGAGGAACGGGAAAGGCGGAGAAATATAGAAAAGCTAATTCAGATTGAGCGTAACGTGAAAGCGCGGATACGCAGGGCGACAAAATCCAGAACAGAATAATTAAATTTAGCACTGTTAAAAATTTAATCCTTAACCGGAGGTATATCAATGTCAAACGCACAGAAAGTTATTAACGCTGAAAAATATAACGAGTGGGTGAAAAAGTTCTCAGAGCAGATTTTTAAAATTACTGGCGACGAGAATGCGGCAAAAAATGAATTAGAGCCGTGGACACCTGAAGGTGTCGCCCCAAATTATTGCTGGTGGATGTTGATCCAGTTGATGCTGCAAATGAAGCGATGAGTTATCACAACGATTAATGTCAGGAGGCCGCCCGAAAGGGCGGTAATGAAAAGTGACTGAATTAACCAAAGAGCAATTAATCGAAGAAGCCAAATTAAAAATAGCGATTGCGAAATGCCACCCCAATTCAGGGATGGCACGGGTAGAGGGCGAGTTATTCAAAATTGCACTGGCATCGCTGGTAGCAGAACCGCTGGTGCCCGTCATGTATAAAGGAATGAAACTGTTAACAAAAGAGGGGCTTGAGCTTATTCGTGACGGTATTGCGGAGGCTACGGGACTGGAAGCAATGTGTATGGCTGATGCTTTGCTGTCTGGGGGGGGGGCAGTGCCGTCAGTGCCGAAAGAAATGTATTGGCAGGATGCACCAGTTGAAAGTAGCAGCAAAGCAGCTGCATACGCTACAGGCTGGAAAGCCTGCCGCGAAGCCATGCTTCAGTCCGGAAACTTTCGGGATAATAAGAATTCGTCAACCAACAATTTTCGGGAAATCCCGGAAACGTCAACCAGCTCTCAGGGAACTCCGGCTGGCTGGATAAGCTGTAGTGATGCAGTTCCTGCTGAATATTGCGATGTGATTCTGCGCGATGATCTCGGGAATGTATTCCCCGGTTCATGGGATAAGGTTTTTTGCCCCACTCGTGGCGGGAATAAGATGGCTTTTGTGGACAAAGACGGCGTCGAAGTAGAGAGCTCAACCCACTGGATGCCGCTACCAGAATCGCCGAAGGTGGTGAAGTGATGGAAAATGAATTCGAAAATGCTATCGCCACGGTGCAGCCAAAATCAATAGTTGAGTAGACTTACTCTGAGGCTTGACTACGAGGTTACTGGATTTGCCCCTATATTTCCAGACATCTGTTATCACTTAACCCATTACAAGCCCGCTGCCGCAGATATTCCCGTGGCGAGCGATAACCCAGCGCACTATGCGGATGCCATTCGTTATAATGCTCGAACGCCTCTGCAAGGTTCTTTGCTGCCGTTAACCCGTCTGGTTTGGGCATGATACTGATGTAGTCACGCTTTATCGTTTTCACGAAGCTCTCTGCTATTCCGTTACTCTCCGGACTCCGCACCGCCGTGTTCTTCGGTTCAAGTCCCAACATCCGGGCGAACTGGCGTGTTTCATTAGCCCGGTAGCATGAACCATTATCCGTCAGCCACTCCACTGGAGACGACGGAAGATCGTTGCCGAAGCGGCGTTCCACCGCTCCCAGCATGACGTCCTGTACTGTTTCACTGTTGAAGCCGCCAGTAGTCACCGCCCAGTGCAGTGCCTCACGATCACAGCAGTCCAGCGCGAACGTGACACGCAGTCTCTCTCCGTTATCACAGCAGAACTCGAACCCGTCAGAGCACCATCGCTGATTGCTTTCTTTCACGGCCACTCTGCCTGTATGTGCCCGTTTCGATGGCGGTACAGCAGGTTTTCGCTCAAGCAACAGCGCATTCTGGCGCATGATCCGGTAAACACGTTTGGCATTGATCGCAGGCATACCATCAAGTTCTGCCTGTCTGCGAAGCAGCGCCCATACCCGACGATAACCATACGTGGGCAGCTCTCCGATAACATGGTGTATACGGAGAAGCACATCCGTATCATCAGTGTGACGACTGCGGCGGCCATCCATCCAGTCATCGGTTCGTCTGAGAATGACGTGCAACTGCGCACGCGACACCCGGAGACAACGGCTGACTAAGCTTACTCCCCATCCCCGGGCAATAAGGGCGCGTGCGCTATCCACTTTTTTGCCCGTCCATATTCAACGGCTTCTTTGAGGAGTTCATTTTCCATCGTTTTCTTGCCGAGCAGGCGCTGGAGTTCTTTAATCTGCTTCATGGCGGCAGCAAGTTCAGAGGCAGGAACAACCTGTTCTCCGGCGGCGACAGCAGTAAGACTTCCTTCCTGGTATTGCTTACGCCAGAGAAATAACTGGCTGGCTGCTACACCATGTTGCCGGGCAACGAGGGAGACCGTCATCCCCGGTTCAAAGCTCTGCTGAACAATTGCGATCTTTTCCTGTGTGGTACGCCGTCTGCGTTTCTCCGGCCCTAAGACATCAATCATCTGTTCTCCAATGACTAGTCTAAAAACTAGTATTAAGACTATCACTTATTTAAGTGATACTGGTTGTCTGGAGATTCAGGGGGCCAGTCTAGTTACCATTAGGTGTAATTTAGAGTAAGTTGGTAGCCTCAGTTGTCGAAGAGGCATAATGGTGATTGTTAGTTGATGCAATAATTAAGGAATGTTAATGCCTACTAATGCTGAACAACCAGTATCAATTAGTAAACCGAAGACCGTTACACTTCGTGCTTTTGAAATAAAAAACACTGCACTTTCGAAAAGTTCTAGCGAAGCTAAGGCCGATTTGATAGCAAGGCTTAGTCAAGTAAAACAGGCAAAAGATAGATGCATGTTGTTAAATCCAGAAGATCCTAAGCAGGAAAGAGATGTTCTTTCGTATTTTAAAGAATCTCCTGTTACTGATTCAGTATTTTGCACTATGTTAAGGATTACATCTGACAAAGAAATCCAACACATAACAGATTCTCTTTTTGAGAAAGAGGTCTTTTCTCTGGATGATATAGAAACATCTCATTTAGATGTGTCAGCAATATGTAAAGGCCATTACTATTTTTGCATGAGTGATGATTTTTTAGTTACAAATCTCCCATTAAATAAAACGATTGTGCGTTTACAAACGTATCTGAGTTGGTTTACAAATAATGAGCTTTAAGAATTCACCCCACTAGTGTCAGCAAAAGGGAAAACGAAACTTAGTGATTTAAAAGCCATAATCGTTAAAGATCCAGAACCGTTAGTACCGACTGCTATGTGTGATGAGTCTGGTGTTAGAAGTAAAAAGGGAGAAATTACGGTTAGCGAAGGTCATAAATCTATCAAGTTAACACAAAAAGTTCTGGATATTATCAGGAGTTCGATGTCAGACTCTGAACAACTTAATGATATGATGCTGAGTCAAATGATTTCTGCTGAATTGTTAATAAAATTTAAAAAGCCACGCAGAATGACAGATGATGAATATAGTAGAGCTTTAGGGGCTTATTTGAAACCCGTTAGCGATCTTGATAATGTATCATTTAAGCGAAAAGATAACAAAACAGAAGTGAAAGGCAAGGATTTGCTGTTAACAAAGTCTGTAAGTATTGAAACGACACAGTCAGGTAAATTAGTTGAGCATCATTTGCTACAAGAGATGAGCAAGTTTTTGCTAGAGTTAAGCAATGAAAAAAATAGCGGTTAGCGTATTATCAATATTGCTGCTCACATTGTTGGCTAGTTCAGTCTGGGATGTTCGTCCGGACGGTTTTTTTGCGTCGACAGTTTTTACAATTTCTGGAATAATGTTCTCAATTGGATTAGGGCTAATTGTGAATTTTAGCACATCCGGTGTAAGGAACCGTGGATACATTCTGCGTATTAGACGTAATGTAATGAGGGTGAGGAATTCATTTCTATTATATTTTGGTTTGTCGACTTTTTCTTACATAGCAAATCAATATCTTACTGCTTTTGAGTTTTCTTTAACCTTTGGTGATGGTATCAAAACATGTTTTAGCGCATCCATATTCTTTTGCTTGCTTATAATTTATTCCTCTATATATTTTGTTGTTAATTTTATAGAGTTGCAAAAACTCAATAATGATATTTTTGATAAAGTCAATGCGGAAATAACTAACAAATGAAATGGCTTTTGTGTGCATGTTAAATAAAGAATACATGGCATCATTTAATGATGTCATGTGTAACGAGCGAAAAGCCTTTTGAACGGTTTTCATAAGTTATATTGAAAGATAAAATTGCTGCGGGTGCTTGAGGCTATCTGCCTCAGGCATGAACACCAACGGCAGATAGATAAAAGCCCCACCCGACTATAAATCGAAGTGAGGCCCCTATATGCTCGTCACATACAGATTGCCTCTTACGGACCGAAAGGTCAAGGAGAAGCAGGCTATGAAGCAGCAAAAGGCGATGCTAATCGCCCTGATCGTCATCTGTTTAACCGTCATAGTGACGGCACTGGTAACGAGGAAAGACCTCTGCGAGGTACGAATCCGAACCGGCCAGACGGAGGTCGCTGTCTTCACAGCTTACGAACCTGAGGAGTAAGAGACCTGGCGGGGAGAATTCCCTCGCCACCTCTGATGTGTCAGGCTTCCTCAACGCACCCGCACTTAACCCGCTTCGGTGGGTTTTGTTTTTTCTGTGCATTCTGGTTTACAATTCGCACGCCAGCCTGAACAACTGGCACCTGCTGCGCCAGCAGAGACAACCGATGGCGCACGATACCAAATTACACAATTCTGATGATTCTGCCGTCTTTGCCAGCAGGCACGGGCTGCGTTCTCACGCATTCAAATATGACTGGTATCAGCACGATCCCTGTACTGAAGAACAGGCCGAATGGCTGATTCATAACTACCGCAGACGTGGGTATGAGTTTAAGAAAGCCCTCAGTCTCGATTATCGTCACTGGATAATCTACGTCAGGCTCCCTTATTCCGAACGCCCGCCGCGTCCATCCCGCACATTCCAGCAACGGATCTGGAGGTAACGTGCGGGTATTACTTCGACCTGTTCCGGTGCCGGAACTCGGGCTGGTGGTCCTTAAGCCGGGCCGTGAATCTATGCAGGTATTTCATAATCCCCGGGTACTGGTGGAGCCGGAACCGAAAAGCATGCGCGGTCTGCCGTCCGGAGCTGTTCCTGCCGTTCGCCAGGCGCTGGCGGAAGATAAATCATTACTGCCATTTTTCAGCGATGAGCGGGTGATTCGTGCTGCTGGCGGCGCTGGTGCACTGTCTGACTGGCTGTTGCGTCATGTCAAATCCTGCCAGTGGCCTCATGGTGACTATCATCACAGTGAAACCGTCATACATCGTTACGGTACCGGCGCGATGGTGTTGTGCTGGCACTGCGACAACCAGTTGCGTGACCAGACCTCCGAATCACTCGGGCAACTTGCTCATCAAAACCTGTCGGCATGGATGATTGACGTCATACGCCACGCAATGAATGGCACACAAGAGCGGGAATTATCGCTGGCTGAATTGTACTGCTGGGCTGCTGTAAATGATGTAGTGGATGCCATGACCGAAAATATGGCGCGTCGAATCCTGAAGCGTCCGGGTGAAAAAATCCGCTCAATATACCGCGAGAGCGACATCATACCGGGAGAACCGACAGCCACCAGCATACTGAAGCAGCGCACAAAAAATATTGCGCTACCACCTTACGCCCACCAGCAACAGAACCCACCACAGGAAAAGACGGTGGTCAGCATCGCCGTTGATCCGGAGTCTCCTGAATCTTTCATGAAGCGACCTAAACGTCGCCGTTGGGTAAATGAGAAATATACGCGCTGGGTGAAGACTCAGCCGTGTGCGTGTTGTGGTCAACCAGCCGACGATCCCCATCACCTGATTGGTCATGGTCAGGGCGGAATGGGAACAAAGGCCCACGATATTTTTACACTACCGCTGTGCCGGGAGCATCACAACGAACTTCATGCGGATCTGCTGGCGTTCGAAGAAAACCATGGTTCCCAGATTGATTTAATTTTTCGTTTTCTTGATCACGCCTTTGCAACCGGCGTGCTTGGGTAAAAGAGGTTACTGATGCGTATAGAGTTTGTTTTGCCTTACCCGCCGACGGTGAACACCTACTGGCGACGTCATGGCAGCACATATTTTGTATCAAAAGCCGGTGAGCGTTATCGCCGTGATGTGGCGTTCATTGTTCGCCAGCAGCGGTTGAAATTAAACCTCTCCGGAAGGCTGGCGATAAAGATTATTGCAGAGCCACCGGATAAGCGCCGTCGTGACCTGGACAATATCCTGAAAGCACTGCTGGATGCGCTGACACATGCGGGGCTGCTTATAGACGACGACCAGTTTGATGAAATCAATATTGTGCATGGTCTGCCTGTTTGCGGTGGGCGACTGGGTGTGAATATATTCGTAATAAGAGGATGTAATGATGTTGCGTGATATTCAGCTGGTTATGGAGCGGTGGGGAGCATGGGCAGCAAGTAATCATGAAGATGTAACATGGTCCTCGATAGCTGCTGGTTTTAAAGGATTAATCCCGACTAAAGTGAAATCACGTCCTCAGTGTTCTGATGATGACGCCATGATAATTTGTGGCTGTATGGCACGATTAAACAAGAATAATCAGTATTTGCACGATTTGTTGGTGGATTATTACGTAGGTGGAATGACATTTATGGCTCTTGCACGTAAGCATAGATGTTCTGATGGGCTTATTGGTAAAAGACTTTATAAAGCTGAAGGTATTATTGAAGGAATGCTTATGGCTCTGAATGTCCGGTTAGATATGGATATGCGGTAGGGATATATAGTGACGAGGGTTATGTTTTCCGTGTTTATAATTAATATGTTTATTTTTTGATGGTCATGAATTTTATGGAAGGTAAACAAAATGTTGCCAGGTGAATTGAAAATATTGATAATCAATCATCATCATTAAATAAAAGGAGTGTTTATGTGGATTGTGTTAGCACTGTCACTGTCAACTCTCAGTTGGCATAAGGTAGTGGCTTTTTCATTGTTGACGGTGTCTGTTGTCCTGGCTGTGCTTAATGATATTATTGATTGGCCGGTGTTGTTTTTTGTTGCTACAATCGTTTTTTTTATTATTTTGAAGTTCAACTGGAAATATAACGCCTGGGCTAAATCCATATATGAAGCTGGCATAGTTTTATCAGCCATAGCATTATCTTTCCATTTATGGCCAGGGTTTCACAATCCTGTAGTGCTAAAGTCTGTCACTGTCGGACCTCAAAGCACTCCCTATACAATGTATTTTAATTTTGATAAAGCGCTGGTGCCATTTTTGTTAGTCCTGTGTACAGCTTCTTTGTTTAAAAAAGAAGTGAAATCAGAAGTGTCTTTGTGGAAATGGGGGGCTCTGTTGCTCTCTGTTCCTCTTATACTGTTTTTGGCTGTTTTTTTTGGTGGGTTAAAGCCAGAGATTCATTTTCCAGAGTGGTTGCCAGAGTTTATATTGGCTAATTTGTTTTTTGTGTCTCTGGCAGAGGAGTCATTATTTAGAGGGTATATTCAATCACGGCTATCAGAAGTGACGTCTCCATTGGTTGCGTTAATTGTGGCGTCTTTGTTGTTTGGTTTTTATCACTATTCAGGTGGTGCTTTACTTGTATTATTTGCCACGTTATCTGGTGTTGTGTATGGATTGTCATGGATGTGGAGTGGGTGCTTGTGGGTGGCAACCCTTTTCCATTTTGGTCTGAATCTGTGTCACTTGTTATTCTTTACCTATCCATTCTTAAAACATAATTGATTTTTTTCTATGGCTTTAAATTTATAACACTGAAAAATAGCAGTATGTGACATTTGCATGAAAAATATGCACGGCAAAGCATTTACGTACGTAAAAAATCATGTATGCTTTTAAGAGTGGTTATTTCACCGCATAGCCTGAACCCGCCTCTGAGCGGGTTTTTTGTGCCCGCAAAGTAGCGCAGTGCGTTAAATGTGCTGGTAGTTATTAATACTGGTCTTTCTGCTTGCTGGCTTTTTAGACAAGAGTTATTGGTATGTCACGTTAACCAGAAAAGGGAAAAAGACATGCTAAAACAGCAGGATATGACCGAAACCGCCAGAGTGGTGTTTAATGAATTAAGCGTCACCGAACCGGCGACCGTCGGGGAGATTGCGCAGAATACTTACCTTTCACGCGAGCGCTGCCAGTTAATACTGACTCAGCTTGTTATGGCGGGTCTGGCAGATTATCAGTTCGGTTGTTACAGACGCCTTCCGCAGTGAAGGCTTTTTAATTTGTGGTAATGGGCGGCTGGTGGGTGTTAGCGGCACCTGCCAGCCATCTGCTCATGCGTTGGGGTCACAAGCAAACCTCAGGCCCATCTGCTTTGCGCAAAAGCGGTATGAGCCTATCAGAGAAGTGCTTATTGATCTATGGCTAATACTGTAAAAATATCCAGCTGCGAGTTAATCAACGCTGATTTCCTGGAATTTATCCAGACCTTACCGGAAAACTCTGTCGATCTGATAGTCACAGACCCGCCATACTTTAAAGTGAAGCCCGAGGGCTGGGATAACCAGTGGAAGGGCGACGATGATTACCTGAAATGGCTGGATCAGTGTCTGGCGCAGTTCTGGTGGGTATTAAAACCCGCCGGAAGTCTTTACCTGTTCTGTGGTCATCGCCTGGCATCTGATATCGAAATCATGATGCGTGAGCGCTTTAATGTGCTGAACCACATTATCTGGGCGAAGCCGTCCGGGCGCTGGAACGGGTGCAACAAGGAAAGCCTGCGGGCGTATTTCCCGGCAACAGAGCGCATTCTGTTTGCGTCCGGGAGATTTGGTTGCCGACTTTTTCATGGGGTCAGGCTCCATAATAAAAGCAGCGCTGGCACTTGGGGGCATGGCGTTAAGCGTTGAACTTGAGTCTGAACGTTTTGAGCATACTGCGGGTGAAATAGTTACGTTGGCAGATAATTAAATCACTGCACAATAAGCTAATGAATTGATGTTAACTTCCCGTATTATTGGGCTACTTCGAGAGAAAGGTGCATTACATTTCAGATGTATTTCATCTCACATCCGAGGAAGCAATGTCGACTTAGCTCAGCAGGCAGAGCAACTGACTTGTAATCAGTAGGTCACCAGTTCGATTCCGGTAGTCGGCACCATATGCGGGTATCGTATAATGGCTATTACCTCAGCCTTCCAAGCTGATGATGCGGGTTCGATTCCCGCTACCCGCTCCAACATTTGATAGAGGCGTATTGCAGCACTGGCGTATTTTTATTACGTGAGGACAGATTGTTTTTTTAGGAACTCTCAGTTTTCGGGCTATGTTTTGAGGCCAGGTTAGCCTCAGTGCTGATTTTTTACAATACCGGAATGGTGCATTATTGGTTGGGTTACGTAGTGAGCCCTATGGCAGGTACCGGTGATGCACCATTCCGATGTTGTAAACATCACTTAGAGTAAGTTATAGAACAATTTGCTACTAAGTAAAACCTGAAACCTGGGAATACATCTTTACCGCCACACTTGGCGGTTTTTTTTTATTCTGTTTTTTCATGGCTCGCTACGGCGGCCTTTTTCATGTATACCCTGGCGGTTATTATGATGGCTTGTTTATTTGTTCATAAGAGGATTGATACAGTGGTCACTTATGCTGATATCAGGGCAAAACGGGCCGAAATACTGAAAGCTAAGCAGGAATACATTCAGCGGTTGCGGGATACAGCCACAAGGCTGGTCAATGCCTATGAGTCTTCACTGGCGTTGCCGGAACTGCAATGGCGAGACATTGAGGGTGAGTTACATCCTTACGTCTATATTTGCTTCAATGGCTTCAGTGTCCGACCGGAGGATTTGCAGGTAGACCTTAGGGACGGAGTTGCGTTTAAATTATACACAGTTGTTGATGACAATCCCCGCCAGTCTGCAAGTATGGAAGTTGGTGTAAAGATTGTGCTGCTTGATGGCGATAACCTGACGATTTCAGTTAATGGTTATGGGGACAGAACATTTTCGCACGTAGATACCGATGCAAAAATTAACGAGGTATGCGAGTTCATCAAAGACAGTATTTTAATGTCGATGAATGATGTGAATTTGGCAAAGCATCTCTGCCGAAGATAGAAGGCAGGAGTCGTAAAAAGGAATCGTTCGAAAATCTCAGAATCACCAGGCTGCGCATTTGCGTGGCCTTTTTTGTATCCGCGCCACGCCCGGCGCATATCAAAAACCACAGAGCCTTTCAGGGGTGAGCTTACGGGATGGTCAGTGTGACTTTCTCTGTGGGCTGGTCACCCCCGGGCGCAGGCTCACCCACTAAAAGGAAAAGTCACGATGTTTGGTATTTTCAAAAAGAAAACACGCAAGGCCATTACCGAAGTGAAGAAGATGGAGAACCGCGACGCAGTGGAGGCGACCGTCTGGGGTGCGTATTCCATTGCATACGCTGACGACACCTGTGACTCGAAAGAAATCGCGGTACTGGAGAAAACCATTGCAGCACTTCCTGCCTTTGCGCCGTTCTCCGGTGAGATTGCACAAATGAGTGCAAATATCCGCGCCCGTTATGAAGCGTCGCCGCGCTCTGCCAATGCTGAAGCCCTTCGCCAGCTGGCTGATGTCGCCGGTACTGATGACGCAGTGAATGTGCTGTGCCTGTGTCTGGATATTGCAGACCAGGATGGCATTGGGCCGGAGGAAGAAGTACAGCTCAAGAAAATTGCTCAGGCGCTTCAGTTACCGCTGGAGCAGTACCTGTGAAAAGTGCGCGCCTTGTACTGGCTGCCATCCTGCTGTTTCTGGTAGTGGTGGTGGATTTTACCGGACGGCTGATGTCGGTACTGGCAGATGGTGTGCTGGTGGTGATGGTGTTGGTCGTGCTCCGGCCTTTACTGCGCAAATCTGAATAACACCACGCAAAAGGCATCTGCGGGTGCCTTTGATTGGGTGTTGTTTTTACGGGCCGCTGGTGGCCTTTTTTGTTTCCATTATACAACGCCCGCATCTGCGAGGTGGGGGTTATGAAATCCATGGACAAAATTTCAACGGGCATTGCCTATGGCACCTCCGCAGGCAGTGCTGGCTACTGGTTTTTACAGTGGCTTGATCAGGTCAGTCCGTCACAGTGGGCTGCGATTGGTGTATTAGGGAGTCTGGTTCTGGGCTTCCTGACTTATCTGACAAATCTGTACTTCAAAATAAGAGAAGACAGAAGAAAGGCTGCGAGAGGTGAATAATGCCTCCATCATTACGAAAAGCCGTTGCTGCTGCTATTGGTGGCGGGGCTATTGCTATAGCATCTGTGTTAATCACTGGTCCAGGTGGTAACGATGGTCTGGAAGGTGTCAGTTACATACCATACAAAGATATTGTTGGTGTATGGACTGTATGCCACGGACACACCGGAAAAGACATCATGCTCGGTAAAACGTATACCGAAGCAGAATGCAAAGCCCTCCTGAATAAAGACCTTTCCACGGTCGCCAGACAAATTACCCCGTACATCAAAGTCGATATACCAGAAACAACGCGCGGCGCTCTTTACTCATTCGTCTATAACGTGGGTGCTGGAAATTTCAGAACATCGACTCTTCTTCGCAAAATAAACCAGGGTGATATCAAAGGCGCATGTGATCAGCTACGGCGCTGGACATACGCTGGCGGTAAGCAATGGAAAGGGCTGATGACCCGTCGTGATATTGAGCGTGAAGTCTGTTTGTGGGGGCAGCAATGAGCAGAGTAACCGCGATTATCTCCGCTCTGATTATCTGCATCGTCGTCTGTCTGTCGTGGGCGGTCAATCATTACCGTGATAACGCCATCGCCTACAAAGAACAGCGTGATAAAAAAGTCAGTGAGCTGAAGCAGGCGACTGCCACCATCGCTGACATGCAGCAGCGTCAGCGTGATGTTGCTGCGCTCGATGCAAAGTACTCGAGAGAATTAGCCAATGCGCAAGCTGAAAATGAAACTCTGCGTGCTGATGTTACCGCTGGTCGTAAGCGCCTGCGGATCAACGCCACCTGTCCAGGCTCCGTGCGTGAAGCCACCGCCACCGCCCGCGTGGGCAATGATGCCAGCGTCGAACTCTCTCCAGTTGCTGGACGAAACGTTCTCGGTATCAGAGACGGAATCATCAGCGACCAGGCAGCATTGAGAACGCTTCAGGAATATATCCGTACTCAGTGCCTGAAATAGTTTTTTCAATGCGTTGTATCGTCGCCGTATTTCCGCATTAACAGAGACCGCAGCCCTATGGGGAGACTCCTCTGCGCGAGTGTGCGGGGATAATCAAAAACGATACACACCGGGGTTTACTGCGTTAACGGAGCGCGGCGTTGTCCCCTCATAGTCGCCTGGCCGGTGCGATGGTGGAAGAAACCGGAACACATTACAAAATGATAACAATTATCATTTTTCGGGTCCTCCTGGCGGGGTGGGCCTGTACACGGGGCGGGTCGGCGCGGAAAAAAGCGCATTTTTGTGATTTTATCGTCATCATCATCATGTATGTAAACTGTTGTTTTTAATGTAATTGATACAAAAAAGATGATGGTTGTGGCCAATTTTTGTTCGACATCTTTGTGTGGCGGCATTTCTTTACAAAAAAAACAGAATCACTTCTGTTCAGAGGGGTATGTGGAGGAGGCGTAGATGGACGGCGAGCTGAAAAATATGAAGTTAAATATTAATCAACTGGCAGCCCTTTCAGGCCTGCACCGGCAGACCGTTACCGCAAGAATGGCGGATGTTCCTCTTGCTCCGGGCAGTAATGAGAAGAAAAAACTTTATCTCCTGACGGACCTGATTACTGCGCTGCTGGCAAAAACACCATCTACCGAAGATGAGGAGATGAATCCACACGATCGCAAGGCATGGTATCAGTCCGAGCGCGAGCGTCTTAAATTTCAGCATGAAACTGTTCAGCTTGTCCCTGTCAGTGATGTCAGGCGGTCGTTTTCCGTCGTGGTGAAAGCCATTGTGCAGATACTGGAAACCTGGCCTGACAGGCTGGAGAGGGACAGGGGGTGGACTGCATCACAACTGAACGAAGTGCAGATCGTTGTTGATGAGATCCGTGACACGCTGGAAAAGGCAGTGATTGCCTGCTGTGATGAGGCTGATATGTGAATCCGGTTAACGAGTGCCATAGCCGCGCATCCGATATCTGGCGCGAAGTGGCCTCGCTGTTTCGCCCGCCTGGCCGGTTACCAGTAGCGGAAGCCATCAGGCGTTATATGCGGGTACCACGGGGAGCCAACACTTCAGGTCCGTGGGAGTCATCGCTGACGCCCTATATGATTGACCCCATTAATACATTATCAGCCCGTGAATATGACGCGGTGGTGTTTGTCGGACCGGCGCGAACCGGGAAAACCGAAGGGCTGATTGATGGCTGGATTGTGTACGGCATCATCTGTGATCCGGCGGATATGCTGGTGGTGCAGATGACTGAGACGAAGGCGCGTGAGCATTCCAGAACGCGTCTTTCCAGGACGTTTCGCCACAGTCCGGAGGTCAGTAAGCGCCTCAGTCCTTCCCGTAATGACAACAACGTCCACGACAAAATGTTTCTTGACGGCTCATTCCTGAAAATTGGCTGGCCGTCGATCACCGTATTTTCCTCCTCGGATTACCGTCGTGTGGCGCTGACGGATTATGACCGTTTTCCTGAGAACGTCGACGGTGAAGGGGATGCCTTCACGCTGGCATCAAAGCGTACCACCACCTTTATGTCCTCGGGGATGACCCTGGTCGAAAGTTCGCCCGGGCGGGATATCACCGATACCAAATGGCGTTGTGGTGGCGCACATGAGGCACCGCCAACAACGGGGATCCTGTCACTGTATAACCGGGGAGACCGCCGCCGGTGGTACTGGCCGTGTCCGCACTGCGGGGAATATTTTCAGCCGGTGATGGATAACATGACCGGTTACCGGAATAACCCTGATTTTGTGGCTGCCGGGCAGGCGGCCCGCCTGATGTGTCCGCACTGCCGCGGCCTGATTGCTCCGGAACAGAAGCGTGAACTGAATAACCAGGGGATCTGGCTGCGGGAAGGCGAACGGGCAGCGGCGGATGGCAGTATTACCGGAACCCCTCGAAATTCCAGAATAGCAAGTTTCTGGATGGAGGGGCCGGCAGCGGCGTTTCAGACCTGGGAACAACTGATTTTTAAGCTGCTGGCGGCAGAAGAAGAGTATGAGCGAACCGGCAGTGAAGAGACCCTGAAAGCGGTGGTAAACACCGATATCGGACGACCCTATCTGCCCCGTTCAGCCACGGAACAGCGTAAAAGTGAACTGCTTGAACAGCGTGCCGAGCCGTTTCCCCGGCGATCTGTGCCGGATGGTGTGCGTTTTATTGAGGCAACGGTTGACGTACAGGGCGGTAAAAATCGCCGTTTTGTTGTGCAGATCACCGGATACGGAGAACAGGGGGAACGCTGGATTGTTGATCGCTACAACATCCGGCATTCACTGCGCTGCAGTCCCAATGGTGAAAGTCTGCCGGTTGATCCGGCGGCATATCCGGAGGACTGGGATTTGTTGCTGACGGATGTGCTCCATAAAACATGGCCGCTGGCTTCTGATCCGGATGTGCGCATGCGTCTGATGGCCATGGCGGTGGATACGGGAGGGGAAGCCGGGGTGACAGATAATGCCTATCGTTTCTGGCGTCGTTGCCGGAGTGACGGACTGGGCAACAGGGTGTTTCTGTTCAAGGGGGATGGTCTTCGCCGTGACAGGCTGATTAACCGTACCTTCCCGGATAATACCGGCAGAAGTGCCCGCCGTGCCAGAGCCAGTGGCGATGTCGCGCTGTGGCTGGTTCAGACGGATGCGTTTAAGGACCGTGTAAATAATGCCCTGTGGCGTGACACACCAGGGCCGAACTATATCCACTTTCCCGACTGGCTGGGGCGGTGGTTTTACGATGAGCTGACCTATGAAGAGCGCGGCAGTGACGGAAAATGGCGAAAACCGGGCAGGGGCGCTAACGAGGCGTTTGACCTGCTGGTGTATGCGGATGCGCTTGCCGTTCTGCATGGTTACGAAAAGATCCGCTGGCCCTCCGCACCGGACTGGGCACAGCGGGAAACGTGGCTCGTTTTTCCGCAGGAGCGTTCTGGTGAAACGGCATCCCCGGAACTGACGGCCGGGGCAGAAAAACGCCGTCGTCGGAAGAAAAAACTGCGGACGGAGCGTGCGGAAGATAATCCATGGATAACATCAGGAGGCTGGTTGTGAGCACAGAAGAAGCCAGAGAAATGATACAGCGGTACCGTGAAGCGGAAATGGCCGTACTGGAGGGGAAGTCTGTCACCTTCAACGGACAGCAACTGACGCTGGAAAGCCTTTCTCAGATCCGCGCCGGACGTCAGGAGTGGGAACGCAGGCTTGCCGCGATGGTGAGCCGCAGGCGGGGAAAACCGGGATTTAAACTGGCGAGGTTTTAATGGCAATTATTGATGATGTGATAGGCGTGTTCTCTCCAGGCTGGAAAGCGACCAGACTGCGTTCAAGGGCGTTAATCATGGCCTATGAGGCGGTGAAACCGACCCGGACACATAAAGCCCGGCGTGAAAATCGATCTGCTGATCAACTCAGTAAATATGGCGCGGTTTCCCTGCGGGAGCAGGCCCGTTTTCTGGATATCAATCATGACCTGGTGATTGGTGTGTTTGACAAGCTTGAAGAGCGGGTGATTGGTGCCAGAGGAATTACTGTGGATCCTCAGCCATTACGAAAAAACGGGGAAATGGCGGCAGAGCTGGCTGCGGATATCCGCCGGTTGTGGGCTGAATGGTCCGTGAGTCCCGATGTGACAGGGCAGTATACCCGTCCCGTGCTTGAGCGTTTACTGCTGCGGACCTGGCTGCGGGATGGTGAAGTGTTTGCGCAGATGGTCAGTGGTGCGGGAAACGGTCTGGAACGGACGGCGGGAGTGCCATTCTGGCTTGAAGCGATGGAGCCGGATTTTGTTCCTATGCGCAGTGATGAATCCGCCGGGCTGAATCAGGGGGTTTTTCTTGATGAGTGGGGCAGACCGAAAAAATATCTGGTTTATAAAAATTATCCGGTCAGTGGTCGGCAGAGTGATACGAAAGAAATCGCCGCCGGAAAAATGATCCACCTGAAGTTCACTCGTCGTCTGCATCAGACGCGAGGCTCATCCATGTTATCGGGGGTGCTGATGCGGATCAGTGCCCTTAAGGAGTATGAGGATGCGGAACTGACAGCGGCGCGTATTGCTGCGGCGCTGGGACTGTATATCCGTAAAGGTGACGGACAGGACTATGAAGATCCGGGGAGCAAAGAAACCGAGCGGGAAGTCCATATCACCCCGGGAATTATTTATGACGATTTGCGCAAGGGCGAGGATATCGGCATGGTCAAATCCGATCGTCCCAATCCCAACCTTGAAACTTTCCGCAACGGCCAGTTGCGTGCAGTGGCAGCTGGCAGTCGTCTGAGCTTTTCCAGTGCGGCGCGTAACTATAACGGCACCTACAGCGCCCAGCGGCAGGAGCTGGTCGAGTCCACGGATGGTTACCTGATCCTGCAGGACTGTTTTATTGGTGCGGTAACCCGCCCGGTGTACCGGACATGGCTGAATATGGTGGTTGCGGCAGGTCTGCTGAAAATTCCGGCGGATGTGGAGATGAAGACGCTATATAACGCGACGTATTCCGGTCCGGTGATGCCGTGGATTGACCCGGTTAAGGAGGCTGAAGCCTGGCGGATACAGATCCGGGGTGGTGCCGCGACGGAATCCGACTGGATCCGCGCAGGCGGGCGCAACCCGGATGAGGTCAAACGTCGCCGTAAGGCGGAAACTGAGGAAAACCGCAGGCTGGGGCTGGTCTTTGATACTGACCCCGCCAACGACAAAGGAGGCAACAGTGCCGGAACTGAACAACAGCGTCAGCAGGCCACCGACAGCCAGCATGAAGAATAAATCCTGGTTCAGGATGCAGGCGGGTGGTCAGGGTGAGGCGGATATTTATATTTATGACGAGATTGGTTTCTGGGGCGTCACCGCGAAGCAGTTTGTCAGCGATATGAATGCCCTGGGTGATATCACCCACATTAATCTCCACATCAACTCACCGGGTGGCGATGTCTTTGAAGGCATCGCCATTTTTAATGCCCTGAAAAATCACGGTGCGGCCATTACCGTGTATGTGGATGGCGTTGCCGCCTCGATGGCATCCCTGATTGCGATGGCCGGTGACACGGTCATTATGCCGGAAAATGCCTTCATGATGATCCATAAACCCTGGGGGATCAGCGGTGGTGATGCGGAGAAAATGCGCACTTATGCCGAACGTCTGGACAAACTTGAGTCGGTTATGGTGCCGGTATATGCGCAGAAAACCGGAAAAACTACCGATGAAATTGCCGCCATGCTGGCGGATGAGACCTGGATGTCCGGTGCCGAGTGTCTGGCACACGGATTTGCTGACCAGGTGACGCCAGCCGTTAAGGCAATGGCATGTATTCAGTCAACACGTACAGAGGAATTTAAAAAGATGCCGGAATCCATCCGAAATATGATCACGCAGCCACACAACAGTGCCCCGCGTGATACCACAGTGACAATCCCTGCACCGGCGGTAACAGAACCATCACCGGTACCGGCAGTGTCTGATGAGGCGACCATTCGCGCCCGCGTTATGGCTGAGCAGAAAGCCCGCATGTCAGGCATTAACGATCTGTTTGCCATGTTTGGCGGGCGCTATCAGGCGCTTCAGGCGCAGTGTGTGGCCGATCCTGACTGTTCGCTGGAAATGGCCCGCGAGCGCCTTCTGAATGAAATGGGCAAGGAGTCCTCGCCGACCAACAAAAACACACCGGCCCATATTTATGCCGGAAACGGCAATTTTGTGGGAGACGGGATCCGCCAGGCGATGCTGGCCCGTGCCGGATATGAAAATGTCGAGAAGGATAATGTCTATAACGGGATGACCCTGCGTGAATGGGCTCGCATGTCACTGACCGAGCGTGGTATTGGGGTGGCCAGTTATAACCCCATGCAGATGGTCGGGCTGGCGCTGACGCACAGCACCTCTGATTTTGGCAATATTCTGCTGGATGTGTCGAACAAGGGGCTGATCCAGGGCTGGGAGGAATCAGAAGAAACCTTCCAGAAGTGGACCCGTAAGGGACGCCTGTCAGACTTCAAAACAGCGTATCGCGTGGGGATGGGCGGTTTTGGTTCTCTGCGTCAGGTTCGTGAAGGGGCGGAGTATAAATACATCACCACCTCAGATCGCAAGGAGACCATTGCTCTGGCCACTTACGGGGAGATTTTCTCCATCACCCGCCAGGCCATTATCAATGATGACCTGAATATGCTGGTTGACGTGCCGATGAAGATGGGGCGTGCGGCGAAGGCAACGATTGGTGACCTGGTTTACAAGGTGCTGACGGATAACCCGAAACTGTCAGACGGTAAGGCGCTGTTCCATGCCGATCACAAAAATATTGCCACCGGCGGGATCTCCGTTTCCGGGCTGGATGCGGCCCGTCAGATGATGCGCCTGCAGAAAGAAGGCGATCGCGCCCTGAATATCCGTCCGGCCTTTATGCTGGTGCCGGTGTCACTGGAGACGGTGGCGAACCAGACCATCAAATCGGCCAGTGTGAAAGGGGCGGATGCAAACGCCGGTGTCATTAACCCGATCCAGAACTTTGCCGAAGTAATTGCGGAAGCGCGTCTTGATGCGGCAGATCCGAAAACCTGGTACCTGGCTGCGGCACAGGGCACCGACACCATTGAAGTGGCCTGGCTCGATGGTGTGGACACCCCCTACATTGACCAGCAGGAAGGTTTCACCACTGACGGTATCGCCACAAAAATCCGTATTGATGCCGGTGTGGCACCACTTGACTGGCGCGGGCTGGTGCGTTCGTCGGTGGCCTGATAACCGCGTTATCACAATCACTGCCCGAAAGGGCTTTTTTTATGCCTGAAAACAGCCCCCCGGGGGCTGTCCGGAGAGACAGCATTATGGCTAAAAATTTTGTACAGGACGGCACCACCATTGAGCTGGTGAATGCCGGGGATCAGACCATTCTGAGCGGTGCCGCTGTGGTGGTTGGCAGCATGGTGGCAGTGACCATTACCGATATTCCTGCCGGGAAGACTGGTGACGGGTTCGCCGAAGGCGTGTTCCTGCTGCCCAAACAGTCTGCCGACGATATTCAGGCCGGTGTGGCGGTTTATCTGAAGGACGGGACTGTGCAGCCTGCCGCAGACGGTGCAGTGGCGGCGGGAATGGCATGGGAGCATGCGCCGTCAGGCACCACCACGGTGGCGGTTAAAATCAATGCCTGATCTGTTTGCGCGAATGTGCAGCCGGATGGACCTGGCGACCGTACGCATGATGGGGAAAACGGCGGAGATTAACGGCGTAGTGTATGACGTGATACCGGAGTATGAGTCTGCGGATATGGGGGCGCTTTCCGGCAGTCAGTTGTCACTGGTGGTGTTTTCAGCGCAGTACCGGCCGGCCCGCGATGATGTGGTTGTGTTTGACGGTCGCTCACTGGTGGTGACCCGTTATGACACGTACAACGGTAATCCCCGGATTTTTGTCGAACAGGAATAAGTATGGCGATAAAAGGTCTGGCGCAGGCCATGAAAAATCTGGATGCGATTAACCGCCGTGCCGTTCCCCGGGCTGCCGCCACGACGCTTAACCGTGTGGCGGAGTCCATCATCGCGAAAACGGCCTCTTCGGTTGCCCGGGAGCTGGCGGTCCCACACCGTCTCATCCGTGAGCGTATCCGCCTGCAACGGGCCAGCGCAGACAGGGTTTATGCGAAGGTCATCATCAACACCGGTAATCTGCCCGCCATAAAACTGGGGACGGCCAGCGTGCGGCTTTCCCGCAGAAAGCGGCGAAAGAAAGGTGAGCGTTCGGTCACGAAAGGCGGTAGCAGTGTGCTGATTGTCGGGAAACGACGGATCCCGAATGCTTTTATTACCCGGCTGGAAAATGGCCGGTGGCATGTGATGCAGCGTATGCCGTGGGCATCATCGTCCACCGGTGCGGACAGCAAAGGGAGGACGAAACGCCACCGTCTGCCGATCGAAGTGGTGAAGATTCCGACTGCCGGACCGCTGGCAGAAACCTTTGAACGTGAACGGGACCGGATGTACCGGGAAAAATTACCGGTGCAGATGATGAAAGCCATGACGCATCAGTTACGCCTGGTGCTGAAAAGAAAATGACAGGGAGGGTGTATGAAACACCGTGAAATACGGGCGGCAGTTCTGTCTGCCCTGAAAGAAAATATTTCTGAGCGGGTGAGCTGGTTTGACGGCCGCCCGGTTTTTATTGATGAACAGGAACTACCTGCTGTTGCTGTTTACCTGACTGATGCGTCTGCTGCTGACGAGTTCGTTGATGAGGGGACCTGGGAGGCGACACTGCATATTGAAGTTTTTCTCAGGGCAAAAGAACCGGACTCGGCACTGGATATGTGGATGGAAGAGAAAATCCTTCCTGCGCTGGAGGCGGTTCCCGGCCTCAGTGCGTTACTGCTGAAGATGAATCTTCAGGGGTATGACTACCGCCGGGATGATGAGTTTATGATGTGGGGATCGGCAGATCTCCTGTGGAAAATTACCTACGAGATGTGAGGACGATATGGCAATACCAAATCCTCTTGAGCCGGTGAAAGGTTCCGGCACCACACTATGGGTGTACACCGGCACTGGTGATGCTTATGCCAACCCGTTGTCAGACGATGAGTGGACGCGCCTGGCAAAAATAAAGGATCTGACCCCCGGCGAGATGACGGCAGAATCCTACGATGATAACTATCTGGATGATGAGGATGCTGACTGGGTATCCACCGGGCAGGGGCAGAAATCTGCCGGTGACACCAGTTTTACGCTGGCCTGGAAGCCGGGCGAGAAAGGGCAGCGCGATTTGATCGCCTGGTTTGACAGCAGTGAGACCCGGGCCTACAAAATCCGTTTCCCGAACGGCACGGTGGATGTGTTCCGTGGCTGGGTGAGCGCCATTGGTAAAGCGGTGACCGCCAAAGAGGTGATCACCCGTACCGTGAAGATCACCAATATCGGCCGTCCGTCGCTGGCGGAAGATCAGGGGGACATCACGCCGGTCACCGGTATTACCGTGACGCCATCAACGGGCAATGTGGCAAAAGGTCAGAATATCACCCTGACTGTGGCCGTTCAGCCGGAAGGGGCGACGGATAAAACCTTCCGCGCCACGTCAGCGAATCAGAATTTCGCCACCATTACCGTGAAAGGGAACACGATCACGGTGAAAGGTGTTGCGGCCGGTAAAGCGCAGATCCCTGTGGTGACCGGAAATGGTCAGTTTGCGGCAGTGGCAGAAATTACCGTCACGGATGGTGTTGCGGGTTAAGCTGAGGGAGTGATAAAAGCATGTTTCTGAAAACAGAACAATTTGAATATAACGGCGTGTCCGTCACCCTTTCCGAACTGTCTGCGCTGCAGCGTATTGAGCATCTTGCCCTCCTGAAACGGCGGGCAGAAGAGGCTGAAGCCAGCGGCAACCTGCAGGTGAGCGTGGAAGACCTTGTCAGAACCGGGGCGTTTCTGGTGGCGATGTCCCTGTGGCATAACCATCCACAGAAAACGGAGTCACCGTCAATGAATGAGGCTGTGATGCAGATTGAGCAGGAAGTCCTGACCACCTGGCCTGCTGATGCCATTGCCCGGGCGGAAGACGTGGTGTTGCGTCTGTCCGGGATGAGTGAGCCTGTTCATGTGGATACGGATATCACCGAAGTGGCGAAAAATAATGCGCTTACTGATGATGATTTTTCTGCGGGAAAGTCTTCGACGGCGAGCTGAATTTTGCCCTCAGACTGGCGCGTGAGATGGGGAGGCCTGACTGGCGCACCATGCTTGCCGGGATGACATCCACCGAATATGCCGACTGGCACCGTTTTTACCGCACGCATTATTTTCAGGATACCCAGCTGGATATGCATTTTTCCGGGCTGATGTACGCCGTACTCAGCCTGTTTTTTTGCGATCCGGATATGCATCCGGCGGATTTCAGTCTGCTTGCACCCCGACGTGATGATGAGCAGACGGAGATGCCGGATGAGGACGATATGCTGATGCGGAAAGCGGCAGGACTTTCTGGTGGTGTCCGCTTTGGGGCTGACGGGAAGGAAATCGTTACGGTCAGTGATGACATGCGGAGCAGTACAGAGGATGAAGCCATGCTGATGATGGTGTCTGAGGGAATTCCAGGAGGTGTACGCTATGGCGGGTAATTTTGCCGATCTGACAGCTGTTCTTACACTGGATTCAACCCGTTTTTCTGAAGAGGCTGCACGGGTAAAGAAAGAACTGGGTGAAACCAGTGACCTTGCGGATTTGATGGCCGGGCGTGTCAGCCAGTCTTTTAAGAAACAGGCCACTGCCGTTGAACAGGGCCTGAGCCGTCAGGCGCTGGCTGCACAAAAAGCCGGGATTTCCGTCGGGCAGTATAAAGCGGCCATGCGTACCCTGCCAGCACAGTTTACGGATATCGCCACGCAGCTTGCCGGTGGTCAGAATCCCTGGCTTATTCTGCTGCAACAGGGCGGTCAGGTGAAGGACGCCTTCGGCGGGATGCTCCCCATGTTCAGGGGGCTTGCCGGTGCGATCACCCTGCCGATGGTCGGGGTCACCTCGCTGGCGGTGGCGACAGGTGCGCTGGCGTATGCCTGGTACCAGGGGGATTCCACGCTTTCAGCGTTTAATAAAACCCTGGTTCTTTCCGGTAATCAGTCCGGACTGGCTGCCGATCGCATGCTGACGCTCTCCAGAGCCGGACAGGCAGCAGGGCTGACGTTTAACCAGGCGAGTGAGTCACTGGCAGCCCTGGTGAATGCCGGTGTGCGTGGTGGTGAACAGTTTGATGCCATCAACCAGAGTGTGGCGCGTTTTGCTTCTGTATCCGGTGTGGAAGTGGACAAGGTTGCAGAGGCTTTTGGAAAGCTGACCACCGACCCGACGTCGGGACTGATGGCTATGGCGCGCCAGTTCCGTAACGTGACGGCAGAGCAGATTGCGTATGTTGCGCAGCTGCAGCGTTCGGGTGATGAGGCAGGGGCCTTACAGGCGGCGAACGATATCGCCACAAAAGGCTTTGATGAGCAGACCCGTCGCCTGAAAGAAAACATGGGGACGCTGGAAACCTGGGCGGATAAAACCGGGAAGGCATTCAAATTGATGTGGGATGCCATCCTGGATATCGGTCGTCCTGAATCCTCAGCGGATATGCTCGCCAGTGCGCAGAAGGCATTTGATGAGGCGGATAAAAAATGGCAGTGGTACCAGAGCCGGAGTCAGAGCCGGGGAAAGACCTCCTCTTTCCGTGCCAACCTTCAGGGTGCATGGGATGACCGTGAAAATGCCCGTCTGGGGCTGGCGGCAGCCACGCTGCAGTCGGATATGGAAAAAGCCGGTGAACTGGTGGCAAGGGACCGGGCTGAGCGTGAGGCGTCACAGCTGAAGTATACCGGAGAGGCGCAGAAGGCGTATGAGCGCCTGCTGACGCCACTGGAGAAATATACCGCCCGTCAGGAAGAACTGAATAAGGCACTGAAAGACGGGAAAATCCTGCAGGCAGATTACAACACGCTGATGGCGGCGGCGAAAAAGGATTATGAAGCGACGCTGAAAAAGCCGAAACAGTCCGGCGTGAAGGTGTCTGCGGGCGATCGTCAGGAAGACAGTGCTCATGCTGCCCTGCTGACGCTTCAGGCAGAACTCCGGACGCTGGAGAAGCATGCCGGAGCGAATGAGAAAATCAGCCAGCAGCGCCGGGATTTGTGGAAGGCGGAGAGTCAGTTCGCGGTACTGGAGGAGGCGGCGCAACGTCGCCAGCTGTCTGCACAGGAGAAATCCCTGCTGGCGCATAAAGATGAGACGCTGGAGTATAAACGCCAGCTGGCTGCACTTGGCGACAAGGTTACGTATCAGGAGCGCCTGAACGCGCTGGCGCAGCAGGCGGATAAATTCGCACAGCAGCAACGGGCAAAACGGGCCGCCATTGATGCGAAAAGCCGGGGGCTGACTGACCGGCAGGCAGAACGGGAAGCCACGGAACAGCGCCTGAAGGAACAGTATGGCGATAATCCGCTGGCGCTGAATAACGTCATGTCAGAGCAGAAAAAGACCTGGGCAGCTGAAGACCAGCTTCGCGGGAGCTGGATGGCAGGCCTCAGGTCCGGCTGGAGCGAGTGGAAAGAGACTGCCACGGACAGTATGTCGCAGGTTAAAAGTGCTGCCACGCAGACCTTTGATGGTATTGCGCAGAATATGGCGGCGATGCTGACCGGCAGTGAGCAGAACTGGCGCAGCTTCACCCGTTCCGTGCTGTCCATGATGACAGAAATTCTGCTTAAGCAGGCAATGGTGGGAATTGTCGGGAGTATCGGCAGCGCCATTGGCGGTGCTGCCGGTGGCGGCTCATCAGCGTCAGGTGGTACAGCCATTCAGGCAGCTGCGGCGAAATTCCATTTTGCGACCGGAGGATTTACGGGAACCGGCGGCAAATATGAGCCAGCGGGGATTGTTCACCGTGGTGAGTTTGTCTTCACGAAGGAGGCAACCAGCCGGATTGGCGTGGGAAATCTTTACCGGCTGATGCGCGGCTATGCCACCGGCGGTTATGTCGGTACACCGGGCAGCATGGCGGACAGCCGGTCGCAGGCGTCCGGGACGTTTGAGCAGAATAACCATGTGGTGATTAACAACGACGGCACGAACGGTCAGATAGGGCCACAGGCACTGAAGGCTGTTTATGACGTAGCCCGTAAGGCGGCAATGGATGTTGTGACCGGGCAGATGCGCGATGGTGGTCTGTTCTCCGGAGGTGGACGATGAAAACCTTCCGCTGGAAAGTGAAACCCGGTATGGATGTGGCTTCGGCCCCTTCCGTAAGAAAGGTGCGCTTTGGTGATGGCTATTCCCAGCGAGCGCCTGCCGGGCTGAATGCCGACCTGAAAACGTACAGCGTGACGCTTTCTGTTCCCCGTTGGGAGGCCACGGCGCTTGAGTCGTTTCTGGCTGAGCACGGGGGCTGGAAATCCTTTCTGTGGACGCCGCCTTATGGCTACCGGCAGATAAAGGTGACCTGCGCAAAATGGTCGTCGCGGGTCAGTATGTTGCGTGTTGAGTTCAGCGCAGAGTTTGAACAGGTGGTGAACTGATGCAGGATATCCGACAGGAAACACTGAATGAATGCACCCGTGCGGAGCAGTCGGCCAGCGTGGTGCTCTGGGAAATCGATCTGACAGAGGTTGGTGGAGAACGTTATTTTTTCTGTAATGAGCAGAACGAAAAAGGTGAGCCGGTCACCTGGCAGGGGCGACAGTATCAGGCGTATCCCATTCAGGGGAGTGGTTTCGAACTGAATGGCAAAGGCACCAGTACGCGCCCCACGCTGACGGTTTCTAACCTGTACGGTATGGTCACCGGGATGGCGGAAGATCTGCAGAGTCTGGTCGGCGGAACGGTGGTCCGGCGTAAGGTTTACGCCCGTTTTCTGGATGCGGTGAACTTCGTCAACGGAAACAGTGACGCCGATCCGGAGCAGGAGGTGATCAGCCGCTGGCGCATTGAGCAGTGCAGCGAACTGAGCGCGGTGAGTGCCTCTTTTGTACTGTCCACGCCGACGGAAACGGACGGCGCTGTTTTTCCGGGACGTATCATGCTGGCCAACACCTGCACCTGGACCTATCGCGGCGATGAGTGCGGTTATCACGGTCCGGCGGTCGCGGATGAATATGACCAGCCAACGTCCGATATCACGAAGGATAAATGCAGCAAATGCCTGAGCGGTTGTAAGTACCGCAATAACGTCGGCAACTTTGGCGGCTTCCTTTCCATTAACAAACTTTCGCAGTAAATCCCATTTTATGACACAGACTGAATCAGCGATTCTGGCGCACGCCCGGCGGTGTTCGCCTGCGGAATCGTGCGGCTTCGTGGTGAGAACGCCGGAGGGAGACAGGTATCTTCCCTGCGTGAATATCTCCGGTGAGCCGGAGGCGTATTTCCGGATGTCGCCGGAGGACTGGCTGCGGGCAGAAATGCAGGGTGAGATTGTGGCGCTGGTCCACAGCCACCCCGGTGGACTGCCCTGGCTGAGTGAGGCCGACAGGCGGCTGCAGGTGCAGAGTGATTTGCCGTGGTGGCTGGTCTGCCGGGGGGCGATTCACAAGTTCCGCTGTGTGCCACATCTTACCGGGCGACGCTTTGAGTACGGGGTGACGGACTGTTACACGCTGTTCCGGGATGCTTACCATCTGGCGGGGATTGAGATGCCGGATTTTCATCGCGGGGATGACTGGTGGCGTAACGGCCAGAATCTCTATCTGGATAATCTGGAGGCAACTGGTTTTTACCGTGTCGCACTGACAGCGGCGCAGCCGGGCGATGTGCTGCTGTGCTGTTTTGGTTCATCGGTGCCGAATCATGCCGCCATTTACTGCGGCGACGGCGAGCTGCTGCACCATATTCCTGAACAACTGAGCAAACGAGAGAGGTATACCGACAAATGGCAGCGACGCACACACTCCCTCTGGCGTCACCGGGCATGGCACGCATCTGCCTTTACGGGGATTTACAACGATTTGGCCGCCGCATCGACCTTCGTGTGAAAACGGGGGCCGAAGCCATCCGGGCGCTGGTCATGCAGATCCCGGCGTTTCGTCAGAAACTGAGCGACGGCTGGTATCAGGTACGGATTGCCGGGCGGGACGTCAGCACGTCCGGGTTAACGGCGCAGTTACATGAGACTCTGCCTGATGGCGCTGTGATTCATATTGTTCCCAGAGTCGCCGGGGCCAAGTCAGGTGGCGTATTCCAGATTGTCCTGGGGGCTGCCGCCATTGCCGGATCATTCTTTACTGCCGGAGCCACCCTTGCAGCATGGGGGGCAGCCATTGGGGCCGGTGGTATGACCGGTATCCTGTTTTCTCTCGGTGCCAGTATGGTACTTGGTGGTGTGGCGCAGATGCTGGCACCGAAAGCCAGAACTCCCCGTACACAGACAACGGATAACGGTAAGCAGAACACCTATTTCTCCTCACTGGATAACATGGTTGCCCAGGGCAATGTTCTGCCTGTTCTGTACGGTGAAATGCGCGTGGGGTCGCGGGTGGCTTCTCAGGAGATCAGCACGGCAGACGAGGGGGACGGTGGTCAGGTTGTGGTGATTGGTCGCTGATGCAAAATGTTTTATGTGAAACCGCCTGCGGGCGGTTTTGTCGTTTATGGAGCGTGAGGAATGGGTAAAGGCAGCAGTAAGGGGCATACCCCGCGCGAAGCGAAGGATAACCTGAAGTCCACGCAGTTGCTGAGTGTGATCGATGCCATCAGCGAAGGGCCGGTTGAAGGTCCGGTGGATGGATTAAAAAGCGTGCTGCTGAACAGTACGCCGGTGCTGGACAGTGAGGGGAATACCAATATCTCCGGTGTCACGGTGGTGTTCCGTGCAGGTGAGCAGGAGCAGACACCGCCGGAGGGATTTGAATCCTCCGGCTCCGAGACGGTGCTGGGTACGGAAGTGAAGTACGACACGCCGATTACCCGGACCATCACGTCTGCAAACATCGACCGTCTGCGCTTTACCTTCGGTGTGCAGGCACTGGTGGAAACCACCTCAAAGGGGGACCGGAATCCGTCGGAAGTCCGCCTGCTGGTTCAGATACAACGTAACGGTGGCTGGGTGACGGAAAAAGACATCACCATTAAGGGAAAAACCACCTCACAGTATCTGGCCTCGGTGGTGGTGGGTAACCTGCCGCCGCGCCCGTTCAGTATCCGGATGCGCAGGATGACGCCGGACAGCACTACAGACCAGCTGCAGAACAAAACGCTCTGGTCGTCATACACCGAAATCATCGATGTGAAACAGGGCTACCCGAACACGGCACTGGTCGGTGTACAGGTGGACTCGGAGCAGTTCGGCAGCCAGCAGGTGAGTCGTAATTATCATCTTCGCGGGCGCATTCTGCAGGTGCCGTCGAACTATAACCCGCAGACGCGGCAATACAGCGGTATCTGGGACGGAACGTTTAAACCGGCATACAGCAACAACATGGCCTGGTGTCTGTGGGATATGCTGACCCATCCGCGCTACGGCATGGGGAAACGTCTTGGTGCGGCGGATGTGGATAAATGGGCGCTGTATGTCATCGGCCAGTACTGCGACCAGTCAGTGCCGGACGGCTTTGGCGGCACGGAGCCGCGCATCACCTGTAATGCTTACCTGACAACACAGCGTAAGGCGTGGGATGTGCTCAGTGATTTCTGCTCGGCGATGCGCTGTATGCCGGTATGGAACGGGCAGACGCTGACGTTCGTGCAGGACCGGCCGTCGGATAAGGTGTGGACCTATAACCGCAGTAATGTGGTGATGCCGGATGACGGCGCGCCGTTCCGCTACAGCTTCAGCGCCCTGAAGGACCGCCATAATGCCGTTGAGGTGAACTGGATTGACCCGGACAACGGCTGGGAGACGGCAACAGAGCTTGTGGAGGACACGCAGGCCATTGCCCGTTACGGTCGTAACGTCACGAAGATGGATGCCTTTGGCTGTACCAGCCGGGGGCAGGCGCACCGCGCCGGGCTGTGGCTGATTAAAACGGAACTGCTGGAAACGCAGACCGTGGACTTCAGCGTGGGTGCCGAAGGGCTTCGCCATGTGCCGGGCGATATCATTGAAATCTGCGATGATGACTATGCGGGTATCAGCATCGGTGGTCGCGTGCTGGCGGTGAACAGCCAGACCCGGACGCTGACGCTCGACCGTGAAATCACGCTGCCATCCTCCGGCACCACGCTGATAAGCCTGGTTGACGGAAATGGCAATCCGGTCAGCGTGGAGGTTCAGTCCGTCACCGACGGCATGAAGGTGAAAGTGAGCCGTGTTCCTGACGGCGTTGCAGAATACAGCGTGTGGGGGCTGAAGCTGCCGACGCTGCGCCAGCGCCTGTTCCGCTGCGTGAGTATCCGTGAGAACGACGACGGCACGTATGCCATCACTGCCGTGCAGCATGTACCGGAAAAAGAAGCCATCGTGGATAACGGGGCGCACTTTGACGGCGACCAGAGCGGCACGGTGAATGGTGTCACGCCGCCAGCGGTGCAGCACCTTACCGCCGAAGTCACCGCAGACAGCGGGGAGTATCAGGTACTGGCCCGCTGGGACACGCCGAAGGTGGTGAAGGGCGTGAGCTTCATGCTTCGCCTGACCGTGGCAGCGGACGACGGCAGTGAGCGGCTGGTCAGCACAGCCCGGACGACGGAAACCACATACCGCTTCAGACAACTGGCGCTGGGGCGTTATATGCTGACGGTCCGGGCGGTAAATGCCCGGGGGCAGCAGGGTGATCCGGCGTCGGTATCGTTCCGGATTGCGGCACCGGTAGCGCCTGTCACTATTGAACTGATACCGGGGTATTTTCAGATAACGGCGGTCCCGAAACTGGCTGTATATGACCCGACGGTACAGTTTGAGTTCTGGTTATCGGAAAAGCGGATTATCGATATCAGGCAGGTTGAAACCACAGCCCGCTATCTTGGTACGGCGCTGTACTGGATAGCCTCCGGACCGGATATTGAGCCGGGCAATAATTATTATTTTTACGTTCGCAGTGTGAATACCGTCGGCAAATCGGCATTTGTGGAGGCTGTTGGCCAGCCGGGTAACGATGCTGAGAAATATCTCCATTTTTTTGAAGGGAAAATAAACAGCACCCTGCTGGGGCAGGAGCTGAACGATCGTATTAATGCCTCGGCATTGCGCAGTGAAGTTGAGCAACTGGAGGATGAGATCAATCAGCAGATAGAGAGTGATATTGCTGAAGTGACCCAAAAAATCGGGGAGACAGAAAACAGCCTCACGCAGCTGGTTGCGAAAAAAAATGATGAGCTGTCACTGGGTATATCACAGGTGAGCCAGAGAGTGGATAACGTCAGCAGCGAACTCACGCAGACGGTCAGTCAGAGTAATGAGGAGAATGCACGCCAGATAGCGCAGGTTCGCCAGTATGTGGATCAAAAAAGCAGTGAAATCATGACGACAACGGACCAGAAGCTGGGAGATCAGGAGGCCACCATCCAGCAGATACAAAAGGTTCAGACGGACACCAGTAATAACCTGAACAGTATGTGGGCCGTGAAACTGCAGCAGATGCAGGATGGTCGCCTTTATATTGCGGGTATCGGTGCCGGTATTGAGAACACCCCCGACGGCATGCAGAGTCAGGTGCTGCTGGCGGCAGACAGGATTGCGATGATTAATCCTGCAAATGGCAACACAAAACCGATGTTTGTTGGTCAGGGTGATCAGATATTCATGAATGAAGTGTTCCTGAAATATCTGACGGCTCCCACCATTACCAGCGGCGGTAATCCTCCTGCATTTTCCCTGACACCGGACGGAAAGCTGACCGCTAAAAATGCCGATATCAGCGGTAACGTGAATGCGAACTCCGGGACGCTCAACAACGTCACGATAAATGAGAACTGTCAGATTAAGGGGAAACTGTCAGCCAACCAGATTGAAGGCGATATTGTCAAAACGGTCAGCAAGTCTTTCCCCCGCACGAGCACTTATGCCAGCGGCACTATCACGGTAAGAATCAGTGATGATCAGAAGTTTGACCGGCAGGTCATGATACCTCCAGTGTTATTCCGCGGTGGTAAGCATGAGAATTTCAACAGTAATAACCAACAGTCATACTGGTATTCAACCTGCCGGTTAAGAGTGACCCGCAATGGTCAGGAGATTTTTAATCAGTCCACGACGGATGCTCAGGGCGTATTTTCCTCAGTTATAGATATGCCTGCCGGACAGGGGACGCTGACACTGACATTCACCGTATCTTCATCAGGAGCGAATAACTGGACACCAACAACCAGTATCAGCGATCTGCTGGTTGTGGTGATGAAGAAATCCACAGCAGGTATCAGTATCAGCTGAATTTTATAACCCATAACGGGCGTCAGAAATGACGCCTTTTTTATTGCAGAAAAGCGAGAGGTAATTATGCGTAAACTTTATGCCGCCATTTTGTCCGCAGCCATTTGTCTGGCCTTATCCGGTGCGCCTGCATGGGCGTCTGAACATCAGTCCACGCTGAGCGCGGGGTATCTTCATGTCTCGACGAACGTTCCCGGCAGCGATGATCTGAACGGGATTAACGTGAAATACCGTTATGAGTTTACGGACACACTGGGTATGGTGACGTCATTCAGCTATGCAGGAGACAAGAATCGCCAGCTGACCCGTTACAGCGATACCCGCTGGCATGAAGATTCCGTTCGTAACCGCTGGTTCAGCGTAATGGCGGGGCCGTCTGTGCGCGTGAATGAATGGTTCAGCGCGTATGCGATGGCGGGTGTGGCTTACAGCCGTGTGTCGACTTTCTCCGGGGATTATCTCCGCGTAACTGACAATAAGGGGAAAACGCACGATGTGCTGACCGGAAGTGATGACGGTCGCCACAGCAACACGTCTCTGGCGTGGGGAGCTGGCGTGCAGTTTAACCCGACCGAATCCGTGGCTATTGATATTGCTTATGAAGGCTCCGGCAGTGGCGACTGGCGCACTGACGGTTTCATCGTGGGTGTCGGTTATAAGTTCTGATTAGCCAGGTAACACAGTGTTATGACAGCCCGCCGGGTTCAGGCGGGCTTTTTTGTGGGGTGAATATGGCAGTAAAGATTTCAGGTGTCCTGAAGGACGGAGCGGGTGAGCCTGTCGTAAACTGTGCGATTGAATTGCGAGCCAGAAGAACCAGTCCGACAGTTGTGGTTAATATTGTGGCAACCTGTCTTACGGGAAGTGATGGCGGGTATACTATTAATGCTGAGCCGGGATTTTATGATGTATTTTTGTCCCGCTCAGGGCATCCTCCTGTAAAGGCGGGGGAAATTTATGTTGCACCGACAGATGAGCCGGATACGCTGAATGCTTTTCTGGATGCACCAAAGGAGGGTGATTTACGCCCTGAGGTAATGAAGCGTTTTGAGGAAATGGTAAATACCGTTGTTCGCTTGTCTGAGCAGGTGGTCAGTGACAGGGAGAGAGCAGAAACAGCTGCTGATGATGCAATCAATGCAGCAACATCTGCGGCGGTTAGTAAGGATGAGGCAGAAGAGCTAAAAAATCAGACACAGCAGAGCGCCGAAGCTGCAGCCGGAAACGCACAGCAGACGGCACAGGATGTGACGACAACCGCAACGGCCCGTGATGATGCGGAACGTTTTGCGGGTGAGGCAGAAAACAGCGCACAGTCATCAGGCACAGCGCGGGACGAATCAGTCGATGCCGCCGAACGCGCCCGCCTTTATCATAATGCCGCATCATCAGCAGCGACCAGTTCAGAACTGTCGGCAAATGCGGCGCTGGGGCACAAAAACAGTGCCGCCGAATACGCCCGACAGGCTAAAGCCAGCCAGGATGCAGGTGCAGACAATGCGCAGGAAGCGAAACAGTACAGGGATGAGACGCAGCAGATAGTTGATGACCTGAATGCAACAAATGCCTCCACGACAGAAAAAGGTCTGGTGCAACTCTGTAGTGATACGGACAACGACAGCGAGGAACTGGCTGCCACGCCAAAGGCTGTCAAAGACGTCATGGACGAGGCGAAAACAAAAGCGCCACTGGACAGTCCGGCCTTCACCGGCACCCCAACCACCCCAACCCCACCGGATGATGCCGCCGGTCTGGAAGCAGCGAACGCGGCGTTTGTGCGCAAACTGCTTGCTGCGCTGGTTGGCTCATCGCCGGAAGTTCTGGACACCCTGAACGAGCTGGCAGCGGCGCTGGGCAATGACCCGAACTTTGCGACGACAATCACAAACGCGCTGGCAGGCAAACAACCGCTTAATGACGTCTTAACGGCAATCAGCGCACTGACGCAACGGGCAGATAATCTTCTGTACTTCAATACAGACGGGAATGCCTCACTGTCTCTGCTGTCAGAGAAGGGCCGCGCATTACTGGCGCATGACACGGCTGAAGCCATGCGCACGGAGCTTGAGCTGAACGCGGCTGCGACGATGGAACCCCAGAGTGATATCCGTGACCGCACACCGGGCAGGCTGGCCCTGTCCGGGATGTATGGGTTTGGACAGGCATTCACCAGCACTGACGCTCTGGCGTTTGAGGGGCTGTCTGATTTCGTTGAGTGGTTGAAGAAAGTCACGCCGGGGCGGTATGCGGTCAGTATTACAGACTCCTCGCAACTGCTTACCGGTACCACGCAATTTAACGGCATTATTGATGTGATGTGGTCACCGTACGCCAACAGTGAATCCGACACAGTCCGCAAATTTAAAACCCTGATGTGCTACAACCAGTATTATCAGGGTGAACACTGTATTCACTATATGCAGTACCGGTACAACGACAGCGATAACAGCTGGAACATGTCATCGCGGGTAGTTGTATACGACGGAGATTCACTGGCGTACCTGCTGTCCAGGATGGCGGGCTCAGGCTCATATTATAAATACCCGGCCGTTGGTGTGCCGATTATGGCGGCATATCAGGGGGAGAGTTTTGGTGCAGATGCGTCTCTGGGGCTCGGTGATATTGTGCCGGGTTCCCGTCTTGGCCCTCTGGCTATGAGTGCACGGGTTAGCGATACAGGGACATACGCATCCTCACCGCAGGTTGTGATTGGCGGTGCTGGTGAATACAACTTCCCCGGTCGTTACACGGCGCTTTCGGGGACCCGCATTAGTCACGATACAACGCGTGGCTATATCGGTCTTTTTGTACGCATTGAGTAATAAGGAAATAAGACATGAAAATCAGAGCGGTGAAAGGCATCAGAAACGCGCATTATCTTGAAAATGGTGCGGTTGACTGCGAGGTGTTATTTGAAGGTGAAACGGAGTTCGTCCTGTATACCGCCATACAGGATGATATGGCCCCGACAGGCCAGCATGTCTGGCAGGAGCTGCAAAGCGGGAAATGGGGCGAAATCGCCCCGTTCACCGTCACGCCGGAACTTATTGCAGCGGCAAAGGATGCCAAAAGGCGGGAAATTGAGGCATGGCGCGACAGTCAGGAAAACGTTGAGTTTATTTTCACGTTTGATGGCCGTCGTTTTGATGGTGGAAAAACCTCGCAGTCACGCCTTGCCCCCGTGGTTGCAGCAGCGCAGGCCGGACTGCTTCCGGAGGGATTTTTCTGGACTGATGCGGATAATAATAACGTCGTACTGACCAGGGAGAAACTTATTGCGCTGAACGATGCCATGATGGTGGCCATGGTGGCGGAGGGCTTTAAAATCCACGAACGTCAGCGGGAGATGAAAGAGGAGCTGAGTAGCCTCGAGGATTTACACTCAATCAGGAAGTTGCTCGTTAACTCAGAAAAAATTTGAGATACCAAAGACATCAAAGAGGTGCTGGCGGGAAAATATCGCAGATATTAAAAACTGAAAATATACCAATTGGTATACCAAGTTTATACCAAGAACCCAAAAAGCAAAGGGGGCTACCATTTGGTAACCCCTTGATTATTTGGCGGAAGCGCAGAGATTCGAACTCTGGAACCCTTTCGGGTCGCCGGTTTTCAAGACCGGTGCCTTCAACCGCTCGGCCACACTTCCGGAATGACGCGCACTATAAACATCCCGATGCGGCGTGTAAACCCCTAATTTGTTTGTTTGACTGAAAAACAGCCAAAAGTGCATTGATAGCGTGAAATAACAGCAGATTGATCATTTCATCACCATGAATTCCTTCTCTTTTACTCGTTTAGCAACCGGCTAAACATCCCCACCGCCCGGCAAAAAGAAAAATAGGTCCATTTTTATCGCTAAAAGACAAATCCACACAGTTTGTATTGTTTTGTGCAAAAGTTTCACTACGCTTTATTAACAATACTTTCTGGCGACGTGCGCCAGTGCAGAAGGATGAGCTTTCGTTTTCAGCATCTCACGTGAAGCGATGGTTTGCCTTGCTACAGGGACGTCGCTTGCCGACCATAAGCGCCCGGTGTCCTGCCGGTGTCGCAAGGAGAAGAGACGTGCGATATGAATAACGAGGAAACATTTTACCAGGCCATGCGGCGTCAGGGTGTTACCCGACGCAGCTTTCTCAAATATTGCAGTCTGGCTGCCACGTCGCTGGGATTAGGCGCGGGAATGGCACCAAAGATTGCCTGGGCGCTGGAGAACAAACCGCGCATTCCGGTGGTATGGATCCACGGTCTGGAATGTACCTGCTGTACCGAATCTTTTATCCGCTCCGCTCACCCACTGGCGAAGGACGTCATCCTTTCCCTGATTTCCCTCGATTACGACGATACCCTGATGGCTGCTGCCGGAACCCAGGCGGAAGAAGTCTTTGAAGACATCATCACGCAATACAATGGCAAATATATCCTCGCAGTAGAAGGTAATCCGCCGCTGGGCGAGCAGGGGATGTTCTGTATCAGCAGCGGTCGACCGTTTATTGAGAAACTCAAACGTGCCGCCGCCGGAGCCAGTGCGATTATCGCCTGGGGAACCTGCGCGTCTTGGGGCTGCGTGCAGGCCGCGCGGCCCAATCCGACGCAGGCAACGCCTATCGACAAAGTCATCACCGACAAACCCATTATCAAAGTACCTGGCTGCCCGCCGATCCCGGATGTGATGAGCGCCATCATTACTTACATGGTGACGTTTGATCGTCTGCCGGATGTCGACAGAATGGGCCGTCCATTGATGTTCTATGGTCAGCGTATTCACGATAAATGTTATCGCCGCGCTCACTTTGACGCCGGAGAGTTCGTCCAGAGTTGGGATGATGACGCTGCCCGCAAAGGTTACTGCCTGTACAAAATGGGCTGCAAAGGGCCTACCACCTATAACGCCTGTTCCTCCACACGCTGGAATGATGGCGTTTCTTTCCCAATCCAGTCTGGTCACGGCTGCCTGGGCTGTGCGGAAAATGGTTTCTGGGATCGCGGTTCGTTCTACAGTCGCGTAGTCGATATTCCACAAATGGGTACCCATTCCACCGCTGATACCGTCGGCTTAACCGCGCTTGGCGTGGTGGCTGCGGCTGTTGGTGTACATGCGGTCGCCAGCGCCGTTGATCAGCGCAGACGTCATAACCAGCAACCTACAGAAACCGAACAACAGCCAGGCAATGAGGATAAACAGGCATGAGCACTCAGTACGAAACTCAGGGATACACCATCAACAATGCCGGACGCCGCCTGGTGGTCGACCCGATTACGCGCATTGAAGGCCACATGCGCTGTGAAGTGAATATTAACGATCAGAATGTGATCACCAATGCCGTCTCCTGCGGCACCATGTTTCGCGGGCTGGAGATCATTCTGCAAGGGCGCGACCCGCGCGATGCGTGGGCATTCGTGGAACGTATTTGCGGCGTCTGTACCGGCGTACACGCTCTGGCTTCGGTCTATGCCATCGAAGATGCTATCGGAATTAAAGTGCCGGACAACGCTAATATCATCCGCAACATTATGCTGGCGACGCTCTGGTGCCATGACCATCTGGTGCACTTTTATCAGCTTGCCGGGATGGACTGGATCGATGTGTTAGATGCGCTGAAAGCCGATCCGCGGAAAACCTCCGAACTGGCGCAAAGTCTCTCCTCATGGCCGAAATCATCACCTGGCTATTTCTTCGACGTACAAAACCGCCTGAAGAAATTCGTTGAAGGCGGCCAGTTGGGGATCTTCCGTAACGGTTACTGGGGGCACCCGCAGTACAAACTGCCGCCAGAAGCCAACCTGATGGGCTTTGCTCACTATCTTGAAGCTCTCGATTTCCAGCGTGAAATTGTCAAAATCCACGCGGTCTTTGGTGGTAAAAACCCACATCCAAACTGGATTGTTGGCGGGATGCCGTGCGCTATCAACATTGACGAAAGTGGCGCGGTCGGGGCGGTCAATATGGAGCGCCTGAATCTGGTGCAGTCGATCATTACCCGCACGGCGGATTTCATTAATAACGTGATGATCCCCGACGCTTTAGCCATCGGTCAGTTCAACAAACCGTGGAGCGAAATCGGCACTGGTCTTTCTGATAAATGTGTCCTCAGTTACGGGGCGTTCCCGGATATTGCCAACGACTTTGGCGAGAAAAGTCTGCTAATGCCTGGCGGCGCGGTGATCAACGGCGACTTCAAAAATGTGCTGCCAGTGGATTTAGTCGATCCGCAACAGGTGCAGGAATTTGTCGATCACGCCTGGTATCGTTATCCCAATGATCAGGTCGGTCGTCATCCATTCGATGGCATTACCGACCCGTGGTACAACCCCGGCGATGTCAAAGGCAGCGACACCAACATTCAGCAACTGAATGAACAGGAACGCTACTCGTGGATCAAAGCGCCACGCTGGCGCGGTAACGCGATGGAAGTGGGGCCGCTGGCACGCACGTTAATTGCTTATCACAAAGGCGATGCTGCGACCGTTGAGTCAGTTGATCGCATGATGTCGGCGCTGAACCTGCCGCTTTCCGGCATCCAGTCGACTTTGGGCCGCATTTTGTGCCGCGCGCACGAAGCGCAGTGGGCCGCAAGCAAGTTGCAATACTTCTTCGACAAGTTGATGACCAACCTTAAAAACGGCAATCTCGCCACCGCCTCCACTGAAAAATGGGAACCTGCAACCTGGCCGACAGAGTGCCATGGTGTCGGTTTTACCGAAGCGCCGCGCGGAGCGCTAGGCCACTGGGCCGCCATTCGTGACGGCAAGATTGATCTCTACCAGTGTGTGGTGCCGACCACCTGGAACGCCAGCCCGCGCGATCCCAAAGGGCAGATTGGCGCTTATGAAGCGGCTCTGATGAACACCAAAATGGCGATCCCCGAGCAACCGCTGGAGATCCTTCGTACTCTGCACAGCTTTGACCCGTGCCTCGCCTGTTCAACTCATGTGTTAGGTGACGACGGTAGCGAGCTGATCTCCGTGCAGGTGCGTTAACAGCGAAGGAGAATCATCATGCAACAGAAAAGCGACAACGTTGTCAGTCACTATGTCTTTGAAGCACCCGTGCGAATATGGCACTGGCTGACGGTGTTATGCATGGCGGTGTTGATGGTCACCGGTTACTTTATTGGCAAGCCGCTGCCTTCGGTCAGCGGTGAGGCGACGTATCTGTTTTATATGGGCTACATCAGGTTAATTCACTTCAGCGCCGGGATGGTTTTTACCGTGGTCTTGCTGATGCGGATCTACTGGGCTTTTGTCGGCAATCGCTACTCCCGCGAGCTGTTTATCGTGCCGGTATGGCGTAAAAGCTGGTGGCAGGGCGTGTGGTATGAAATCCGCTGGTATCTGTTTCTGGCAAAACGTCCGAGTGCCGATATAGGCCATAACCCCATCGCTCAGGCGGCAATGTTCGGCTATTTCCTGATGTCGGTATTTATGATCGTCACCGGCTTTGCGCTGTACAGCGAACATAGTCAGTACGCTATTTTTGCGCCGTTCCGTTATGTGGTGGAATTTTTCTACTGGACGGGCGGCAACTCAATGGACATTCACAGCTTGCATCGGCTGGGGATGTGGCTGATTGGCGCGTTTGTTATCGGTCATGTCTACATGGCGCTGCGTGAAGACATCATGTCCGACGACACAGTGATCTCCACCATGGTCAACGGCTACCGTAGCCACAAATTTGGCAAAATAAGTAACAAGGAGCGTTCATGAGCGAGCAACGCGTGGTGGTAATGGGGCTGGGCAATCTGCTGTGGGCCGATGAAGGCTTCGGCGTGCGGGTGGCGGAACGGTTGTATGCCCATTACCACTGGCCCGATGAAGTCGAGATTGTTGATGGCGGCACTCAGGGACTGAACTTGCTGGGGTATGTCGAAAGCGCCAGCCACTTGCTGATTCTCGACGCCATTGATTACGGGCTGGAACCCGGAACGCTACGAACGTATGCCGGAGAACGCATTCCGGCCTATCTCAGCGCGAAGAAAATGAGCCTGCACCAGAACAGTTTCTCCGAAGTACTGGCGCTGGCAGATATCCGCGGAAATCTGCCAGCACATATTGCCCTCGTCGGCCTGCAACCCGCGATGCTCGACGACTACGGCGGTAGCCTGAGCGAACTGGCTCGGGAGCAACTGCCCGCCGCGGAACAGGGGGCGCTGGCGCAACTGGCTGCGTGGGGAATTGAGCCGCAACCGGCTAATGAATCGCGCTGTCTCAATTATGACTGTCTGTCGATGGAAAACTACGAAGGCGTTCGCTTGCGCCAGTACCGGATGACGCTGGAGGAGCAGGAATGAGCAACGACACGCCATTTGATGCGTTGTGGCAACGTATGCTGGCGCGCGGCTGGACGCCGATCAGTGAATCCCGTCTTGACGACTGGCTTACGCAAGCGCCAGACGGTGTGGTGTTATTAAGCAGTGACCCGAAACGCACGCCAGAGGTCAGCGATAATCCGGTAATGATTGGCGAATTACTGCGCGAGTTTCCTGATTATACATGGCAGGTAGCGATTGCCGACCTTGAGCAAAGCGAAGCCATCGGTGATCGTTTTGGCGTATTTCGTTTTCCCGCCACACTGGTGTTTACCGGTGGTAGCTATCGCGGCGTGCTGAATGGTATTCACCCGTGGGCGGAACTGATAAACCTGATGCGCGGGCTTGTCGAACCGCAACAGGAGCGTGCCTCATGAGCGAAACTTTTTTCCATCTGCTGGGGCCAGGAACCCAACCGAACGATGACAGTTTCAGCATGAATCCACTGCCGATCACCTGTCAGGTGAATGATGAACCGAGTATGGCGGCCCTGGAGCAATGTGCTCACAGCCCGCAGGTGATTGCGCTATTAAACGAGTTACAACATCAGCTAAGCGAGCGCCAGCCGCCGCTGGGCGAGGTGCTGGCAGTCGATCTGTTAAATCTCAACGCCGACGATCGTCACTTTATCAATACGCTTCTCGGGGAAGGGGAAGTGTCAGTGCGCATTCAGCAGGCTGACGACAGTGAAAGTGAAATACAGGAGGCGATCTTCTGCGGATTATGGCGGGTGCGCAGACGTTGCGGCGAACAGTTGCTGGAGGACAAACTGGAGGCTGGCTGCGCGCCGCTGGCATTGTGGCAGGCGGCAACGCAAAACGTCTTGCCGACAGATTCGCTGTTACCGCCGCCCATTGATGGCCTGATGAATGGCCTACCGTTGGCGCATGAATTACTAGCACATGTACGTAATCCTGACGCGCAGCCGCACAGCATTAATCTGACGCAATTACCTATCAGCGAGGCTGATCGGCTTTTTCTCTCACGTCTCTGTGGGCCGGGAAATATTCAGATTCGCACCATTGGCTACGGCGAGAGCTATATCAACGCGACCGGCCTGCGGCATGTCTGGCATTTACGCTGTACGGACACCTTAAAAGGCCCGTTACTTGAGAGTTACGAAATCTGCCCAATACCTGAAGTGGTGCTGGCAGCGCCAGAAGATTTGGTCGACTCTGCGCAGCGGCTTAGTGAGGTATGTCAGTGGCTGGCGGAAGGTGCATCGACGTAAAAAGACGGTAAGTATCGCTTTCAGGCTTATGAATATCGCAATCGGCGAATACCTCTGGTCGTAGAGTTTCAGGATAAAGAGGGAGATCTACCATTAACGGGTTATTTTTCTCTCTTCGCCTACAGGAGTGCGCATGTGGGATGTCATTGATTTATCGCGCTGGCAGTTTGCTCTGACCGCGCTGTATCACTTTTTATTTGTACCCCTTACCCTGGGGCTGATTTTTTTGCTGGCTATCATGGAAACCATTTACGTGGTCACCGGCAAAACAATCTACCGCGATATGACGCGCTTCTGGGGTAAGCTCTTCGGTATCAACTTTGCTCTTGGCGTGGCTACCGGCCTGACGATGGAGTTTCAGTTTGGTACTAACTGGTCATTCTATTCCAACTATGTGGGCGATATTTTTGGTGCACCGCTGGCAATGGAAGCGTTAATGGCCTTCTTCCTCGAATCCACCTTTGTCGGGCTATTCTTCTTCGGCTGGCAACGGCTGAATAAATACCAGCACCTGCTGGTGACGTGGCTGGTGGCGTTCGGTTCAAATCTCTCTGCGTTGTGGATATTGAATGCCAACGGTTGGATGCAATACCCGACCGGTGCGCATTTTGATATCGACACCCTTCGTATGGAAATGACCAGCTTCAGCGAGCTGGTCTTTAACCCGGTCAGCCAGGTGAAATTTGTGCACACCGTAATGGCGGGCTACGTGACCGGGGCCATGTTTATTATGGCGATCAGCGCCTGGTATTTACTGCGCGGACGGGAGCGCGATGTTGCATTACGCTCGTTTGCCATCGGTTCCGTCTTCGGTACTCTGGCGATTATCGGTACGCTGCAACTCGGAGACAGTTCTGCGTATGAAGTCGCGCAAGTACAACCGGTAAAACTGGCGGCAATGGAAGGGGAGTGGCAAACGGAACCTGCACCTGCACCGTTCCATGTAGTTGCCTGGCCGGAACAGGATCAAGAGCGTAACGCCTTTGCCATCAAAATTCCTGCGCTGCTAGGGATCCTCGCCACTCACTCATTAGATAAACCCGTGCCGGGTCTGAAGAATTTGATGGCTGAAACCTACCCACGCTTGCAACGCGGACGTATGGCCTGGCTGTTAATGCAGGAAATATCGCAAGGCAATCGTGAGCCGCATGTGTTGCAGGCATTCCGGGAGCTGGAAGGCGACCTTGGTTACGGCATGTTGCTCTCCCGCTATGCGCCGGATATGAACCATGTCACAGCTGCACAGTACCAGGCGGCGATGCGTGGCGCGATACCTCAGGTTGCGCCGGTATTCTGGAGTTTCCGCATCATGGTGGGCTGTGGTTCTCTGCTGCTACTGGTGATGCTGATTGCGCTTGTCCAGACGCTGCGTGGCAAAATCGACCAGCATCGCTGGGTACTGAAAATGGCGCTCTGGAGTTTGCCGCTGCCGTGGATTGCGATTGAAGCCGGGTGGTTTATGACCGAGTTTGGTCGTCAGCCGTGGGCGATACAGGACATCTTACCGACATACTCCGCGCACTCCGCTTTAACCACAGGACAACTGGCTTTCTCACTGATCATGATCGTAGGGCTTTACACCCTGTTCTTAATCGCCGAAGTCTACCTGATGCAGAAATATGCCCGTCTGGGGCCGAGCGCGATGCAGAGTGAACAACCGACGCAGCAACAGGGGTAAAGGAGAAAATCATGTTTGATTATGAAACATTGCGCTTCATCTGGTGGCTGCTGATTGGCGTGATCCTGGTGGTCTTTATGATCTCCGATGGATTTGACATGGGGATCGGCTGTCTGCTGCCGCTGGTGGCGCGTAATGATGATGAACGCCGGATAGTGATAAACAGCGTTGGCGCGCACTGGGAAGGCAATCAGGTCTGGTTAATCCTCGCAGGTGGGGCATTATTTGCCGCCTGGCCCAGAGTGTATGCAGCAGCGTTTTCCGGTTTTTATGTGGCGATGATCCTGGTGCTGTGCTCGCTGTTCTTCCGCCCGCTGGCCTTTGATTATCGAGGAAAAATCGCCAATGCACGCTGGCGTAAAATGTGGGATGCCGGCCTGGTCATCGGCAGTCTGGTGCCGCCGGTCGTCTTTGGTATCGTATTCGGCAACTTGTTACTCGGCGTGCCGTTTGCCTTCACACCACAATTACGCGTGGAGTATCTCGGCAGCTTTTGGCAACTGTTGACGCCATTCCCTTTATTGTGCGGCTTGCTCAGCCTTGGGATGGTGATTTTGCAAGGTGGCGTTTGGTTACAGTTGAAAACCGTTGGTGTTATTCATCTGCGTTCTCAGTTGGCGACCAAACGTGCTGCTCTACTGGTGATGCTGTGCTTTTTACTGGCGGGTTACTGGCTGTGGGTCGGTATTGATGGCTTTGTACTGCTCGCCCAGGATGTGAACGGTCCTTCCAACCCGTTAATGAAACTGGTGGCAGTGCTACCTGGTGCCTGGATGAATAATTTCGTCGAATCGCCTGTTTTGTGGATCTTCCCGCTGCTGGGGTTCTTCTGTCCATTGCTGACGGTGATGGCGATTTATCGTGGTCGCCCGGGATGGGGATTTTTGATGGCGTCATTGATGCAATTTGGCGTAATTTTCACGGCAGGCATCACGCTGTTCCCTTTTGTCATGCCTTCGAGCGTAAGTCCGATCTCCAGCCTGACGTTGTGGGACAGCACTTCCAGCCAGTTGACGCTGAGCATTATGTTGGTAATCGTGCTGATATTTTTGCCCATTGTGTTGCTCTACACTCTCTGGAGCTACTACAAAATGTGGGGGCGCATGACGACAGAAACTCTCCGCCGTAACGAAAACGAGCTGTACTAAGGAGCAGGAACAATGTGGTATTTACTTTGGTTCGTCGGCATTTTGTTGATGTGTTCGCTCTCCACCCTTGTGTTGGTATGGCTGGACCCGCGTCTGAAAAGTTAACGAACGTAAGCCTGATGAGGCGCATTAGCGTCGCATCAGGCAATCAATAATGTCGGATATGAAAAGCGGAAACATATCGATGAAAGCGATCTTGATCCCATTCTTATCTCTTCTGATTCCGTTCACCCCGCAATCTGCATTCGCTCAGAGTGAGCCGGAGCTGAAGCTGGAAAGTGTGGTGATTGTCAGTCGTCATGGTGTGCGTGCCCCAACCAAGGCCACGCAACTGATGCAGGATGTCACCCCAGACGCATGGCCAACATGGCCGGTAAAACTGGGGTGGCTGACACCGCGCGGTGGTGAGCTAATCGCTTATCTCGGACATTACCAACGCCAGCGTCTGGTGGCTGACGGATTGCTGGCGAAAAAGGGCTGCCCGCAGCCTGGTCAGGTCGCGATTATTGCTGATGTCGACGAGCGTACCCGTAAAACAGGCGAAGCCTTCGCTGCCGGGCTGGCACCTGACTGTGCAATAACCGTACATACCCAGGCAGATACGTCCAGTCCCGATCCGTTATTTAATCCTCTAAAAACTGGCATTTGCCAACTGGATAACGCGAACGTGACTGACGCGATCCTCAGCAGGGCAGGAGGGTCAATTGCTGACTTTACCGGGCATCGGCAAACGGCGTTTCGCGAACTGGAACAGGTGCTTAATTTCCCACAATCAAACTTGTGCCTTAACCGTGAGAAACAGGACGAAAGCTGTTCATTAACGCAGGTATTACCATCGGAACTCAAGGTGAGCGCCGACAATGTCTCATTAACCGGTGCGGTAAGCCTGGCGTCAATGCTGACGGAGATATTTCTCCTGCAACAAGCACAGGGAATGCCGGAGCCGGGGTGGGGAAGGATCACCGATTCACACCAGTGGAACACCTTGCTAAGCCTGCATAACGCGCAGTTTTATTTGCTACAACGCACGCCAGAGGTTGCCCGCAGTCGTGCCACCCCGTTGTTGGATTTGATCATGACAGCGTTGATGCCCCATCCACCGCAAAAACAGGTGTATGGTGTGACATTACCCACTTCAGTGCTGTTTATCGCCGGACACGATACTAATCTGGCAAATCTCGGCGGCGCACTGGAGCTCAACTGGACGCTTCCAGGTCAGCCGGATAACACGCCGCCAGGTGGTGAACTGGTGTTTGAACGCTGGCGTCGGCTAAGCGATAACAGCCAGTGGATTCAGGTTTCGGTGGTATTCCAGACTTTACAGCAGATGCGTGATAAAACGCCGCTATCATTAAAGTCGCCGCCCGGAGAGGTGAAGCTGACTCTGGCAGGATGTGAAGAGCGAAACGCGCAGGGTATGTGTTCGTTGGCCGGTTTTACGCAAATCGTGAATGAAGCACGCATACCGGCGTGCAGTTTGTAATGCATAAAAAAAGAGCATTCAGTTACCTGAATGCTCTGAAGCTGATGACAAACGAAGAACTGTCTGATGCGTAGGCCGGAAAAGGCGTTCACGCCGCATCCGGCCACCTTACCTTCAGTTTTACTCTTTCTCGGAGTAACTATAACCGTAATAGTTATAGCCATAACTGTAAGCGGTGCTGGCGCGTTTAATCACACCATTGAGGATTGCGCCTTTAATATTAACGCCAGCCTGTTCCAGACGCTGCATTGACAAGCTCACCTCTTTGGCGGTGTTCAAGCCAAAACGCGCAACCAGCAGGCTGGTGCCGACAGAGCGCCCCACGACCGCAGCATCGCTCACCGCCAGCATCGGCGGCGTATCGACAATCACCAGATCGTAATGGTCGTTCGCCCATTCCAGTAATTGACGCATCCGATCGCGCATCAGCAGTTCAGACGGGTTAGGTGGCACCTGACCGCGAGTAATCACATCAAAGCCTCCTTTGCCAAAATGCTGGATCACTTTGTTGAGCTCATCTTTCCCTGCCAGATATTCCGACAAGCCATGTTCATTACTCACGGTAAACAGGTTATGCGAATAACCACGACGTAAGTCAGCATCAATAAATAACACTTTTTGATCGGACTGGGCGATCACCGCCGCCAGAGTTGAACTGACGAACGTTTTACCACTGTCTGGCGTCGCACCGGTGATCATCAGAATGTTATTCTCTGTCTCCATCATAGCGAAGTGCAGACTGGTTCGTAGCGCACGTACGGCTTCCACAGCAGAATCCGCCGGGTTATCCACCGCCAGGAAGGGGATATTTTTAGTACGATGGCGCTGCTGATTAGAAAATAAATTTTTCTTACGCAGACGGGTACGCTTATCCAGCCACTCGGACATCGGGATAGTGGCATAAACGCTGATGCCGTGCTCTTCCAGTTGTTCCGGTGCTTCTACACCACGACGCAACATCGCACGCGCCAGCACGGCACCCACCGAAATAAACAGGCCAAGAATAAAACCAAGCACCACATTCAACGCTTTTTTCGGTTTTACTGGCTGCGGCTGAGTGACTGCCGGGTCGATAATCCGCACGTTACCAATCGCACTGGATTTCGAAATACTCAACTCCTGCTGGCGGTTAAGTAATTGCAGATATACCGCACGGCCCGCTTCTACGTCACGGCTTAAACGCAATACTTCCTGTTGAGTGGAAGGCATTGCCGATACCCGCTTATTCAGGCGTTTGCGTTCTTGCTCCAGCGTCTGGCGTTTTTCCAGCAGCGCACGATAAGTTGGGTGATCTTTCTTATACAGCTGGGAGATCTCGGCCTCGCGGAAGGTCAGCTCATTGAGTTGATTATCAACGTTAACAATCTGCTCAAGAACGGCTTTGGCTTCCAGGTTAAGGTCAACCGAATCGCGCTGCTGGCGATAAACGTTGAGTTTTTCTTCCGCCTGGTCCAGCTCGCTGCGCACTTCTGGCAACTGGCGCTGTAAGAATTCAAGGCTTTGTGAATCCTGCGCCGCCTGGCGAGCGATATTCTGTTGCAAATAGTTGTTAGCGATGCTGTTCAGAATACGAGTAATCAACTGGGGATCATCACCGGTCATGGTAAGTTCCAGCATCCCGCTTTCTTTACTGCGTTCGCTAACGGTAAAGGTTTCCTGCAACGCGTTAATCGCTTCCAGTTCGGTACGCTGGCTCAGGACAAACTGCGTTCCTGGTTTGGCCTTAATGTCCGCGATAGTCAGAGCAACGCCGTCTTTTTCCAGACGCTGGCCGACCATACCATTGACGGTGAACCCTTCACCTTCCAGCGTATAGTGGCCGTTTTCCCCAACTGTGAGTGTCAGTTGTTGATCCTGGCCATTCAGTTGTGGAATGTGCATCCAACTGATCGCCAGCTCACCTGGTTTCTCTTTGGTTAATCTCGCCCAGCCGCGACCCACAATCGGAAAATACTTTTGCTCAACTATGTCGCGCAGATTCAGTTCAGCAATGGTTTTACCGAGAATCATGCGCGATTGCAGCAGTTGGATCTCCGGTGCTGACTCGGGCGATGAGTTAGGGATCATATCGCTCAGGCCGCTGAGAATGGCGTTGCCCTGTTTCTGCTCAACCTGGACCAGAGTATCTGCCTGATAAATTGGCGTGCTTAACAGCGAGTAAGCGACAGCGATCAGCGTGAATAACGCAGTCACGCTGATAATAAACTTACGGTGATCCCATAACTCGCCGACCAGACGAAGCAGATCGATCTCATTCTCCTGAGTGCTGCCTGGTGGCGTATTCATATTTTTAGTTGTCATCGTATTTTATAAACTCAAATTACCGGCTAAGGCGCTTCGCCCATTCCTGACTGGCGCGCTCCAACATGCCGTAAACATGTTCAAATGCGTCCTGGCTTTTACGATAGGGATCAGGGATCTCTTTCTGTTCCAGCCATTGCCCAAACAGCATTGTCTTCCCGCGGACCTCGGGAGCGATTGCCGTAACCTGAGCAATATGTTCCGACTCCATTGCCAGAATCAGATCGTAATTTCGTGCCATCTCAGCAGTAAGCTTACGTCCGGCATGTCCTTCAAGAGATACGCCATGATTAGCGGCAACATCTGCCGCTGTTGCATCTGCAGGGTGCTTTACCAGACCATGAACACCTGCCGATTTGACTTTTACGCCTGGCAGACGTTTACGCAGCAAGCGTTCGCCAATGGGCGAACGGCAAATGTTGCCGGTACAAACCACCAGGATTGAGTTAAATTTTAGTTGGGCCATGTTTGAATCCACCGTGAAGTCTCTGTCAGGTCATGCACCCCGGAAATCGTCGGTACCAGCAGAGAAATCACACGGTTCCAACGAGCCAGCGGCGCGGTAGTGACATAAACAATGTCGTAAGGTTCAAGCTGGAATTCCGTTCCGAGTATCATTGCCGATGCGTCCTTCGCATTCAGCTGATAAATATTGGCGATTTTGCCATTCTGCTTGTTTTGCGTTGCACGAATAACAAAAATCCCCGTCGCATCAGCGACATCTTGATTCATACCCTCAGCGTTACCCAGTGCTTCCGCCAGGGTCATACCGCTGCGGTCCATTTTCAGCGTGCTCTGTTTACCCACTTCACCCATCACGAAGACTTTCAGATCATCGTTGCGCGGAATAAATAAAATATCGCCCGGGTGCAGCAGTTTGTTCTGGCGCAAGTCGCCACGCTGCATCAGCGCATAGAGGTTCACTTTGGTCTTTACGCCATTCTGGGTGAGCACCACGTTGCGCCAGTCTGCATCTGCGGTCAGACCGCCCGCGGCGTTAATCGCATCCATGATGGTCAGAGGAATATTGGTAATCGGCTGCTGACCCGATTTGCTGACTTCGCCGGTGACGTACGCTTTTTGCGATCGGAACGCCGCGACGCTGACATCGACTTGCGGGCTTTCAATGACTGAGTCCAGACGCGCTGTAATCTCGTTGCGTACTTGGGTAAGCGTTTTCCCGGCCACTTTCAGGCGACCAATATAAGGGTAGAAAATTGCACCATCAGCGTTAACCCAGTTGCCAGTATCACTGGCGCTACGATATTGCCCTGCGGGTGTGGTTAGTTCCGGGTGATCCCAGACCGTCACCATCAACACATCGCCAATGCCGATGCGATATTCATAGTTCGCGATTTGTTGCTCCAGCTCCGGGTTAGCCTGCGACATAATCGGTTTGGCGCGCAGCTGATCAATCAATCCTGGCGTGACGGGATAGATATTGACCATTTTGTTCAGGTCATACTGATTGTCAGGTAGTTCAATGACATCCTTGTTACTGGTCGATAAATTCTGACCAGGAACAAGGGTACATGCTGTCAAAGACAGAACAGCCAATGTCAGTACCGAAAACTTAAAAATGTTCTTTTTCATTGGTTTATATTTATCAGTCATTGTAATGTTATGAATTACGTCAGGTTATTGTCCAACCGGTACTTCTCGCTCTGCCGTCATTGGATAGAGCTGGTATTTGCGTGACAGCATTTGTCCACCATCACGCGTCAATGGTGTCCACGAAACCACCGCGCGGTTGCGGTTAGGTCCAATGGTCATCAAGTCAAACGGAATCGAGATATAAAACCCTTTACTAAAGCCGCCTTCGCCGTAGTCATCTTTAGATACGTTACTGATTGCCGCCCATACTCCTACTGCCACACCGCTGTCAAAGCGTTTGGCGACGTCGATGGTTGCCCCTTTATCTTTTGCCAGATATTGCCCAACGCTGAGTTTCATCAGTACGCCATTGAGCGTCGGCGGGTTCCAGTAAGCCGTCACGAAACCTGTTGGCGTGGAATAATCGGTGAAGCGCATCATGTTGTCCCAGTCACGCTGCTTCACGTAGTTAACGTCCACCCCCAGCGCCCAGCTGGCATCGAGCGGGCGATAAAGCAGCTCGGAACCAACACCGGCATACATCGTTTCCAGATAACCGCCGTACACCTGGCCATAGAAACCGTTGCCTAAGTCGGCAAAATAGTTCGCCTGTAAGTTGTTGAGATAAACGTCATTGCGAACGTAATCACGGATATGCGTGCGCACGCGGGGCAAGGTAGAGTCCGCGGGTAACAGCGAAGACTTAAACTTGTCGTAGTTGTTGTAAATATTGGTGAAAATACCGCCATCAAGCAGCAGGTGGTCGGTAAACCAGTAGCGGGCACTGGACATCAGCCCCAACTGGAACATATAAAAATCTTCCGGACCGCCCAGCGACTGCGAAAGTGTTGGGTTGAAAGAATAGCTAAAGCGATCTTCACGAATACGGTAGCCCCGACCAAAGGCAGAAAGATCTTCTACTTCAACACGTTGTTGTTGCAGTGGCTCTGCTTTACCAGGCGCGGTACCGGCGAGCTGTTTGCGCAGGCTGGCTACGTCGGTTTCGGTCGTCACCATCGCCATATGCTCGCGCTTTTGCGTCACGCTAATCTTCTCAACGCCTTGCGGCAGGTTATTCACCAGAATCCGGTTGGCACGATCGACCGCTTCGCGAGAATCACGGTATTTGTATTGTTGACCAGACATATACAGCGTCTTATCGCGCAGCTGAATTTCCGGTGCTTCAAAACCTGCGTTGTACTTCAGCGCGGTAAGTTGGTTCGCTACTGTGGTGTACTGCAATCCTTCAGATTTCGGCGCAGGTTGATATGCCGGTTTTGGCGTATCGCGCAGGGCAGGGCGCAGATCGTTGAAATTGGTCCGTAACGTGAAGCCAAACATCAATGTGTTACCGCGCTCGTAGCTAAGGTTAAGATCTGCCCAGCTGGCAGCACGATACACAGCACCGAAATTGAAATGGCTTGCCTGCGGCAATTTGCCCGCAAAATCATTCTGGTAATTGTTGCCATCGTATTCGAGTTTCAGACGCAGGGGATTCCACGGCGTTTGATACTCAATGCCGCCAAAGATGGAAGCCGGGCCACGAAAGATATCGCTAAAGCTGATATCTCCCGCATCGTGAGACTCTGCGCGATGACAATATTTATCGCTCACCCGGCAAAACGGGTTGGTAATATTGCCCGCATTACCGGCGTAGCCCCACGCCATCCCGAGGGTGAAATCAAATGGCCCCGCTTGCTTGCTGGCCACCAAATATTCACCGTCAAACAGACCCGTACCAGCAATATCACGTTTACCAAACGCCACTTGCGGTAGCCAGTAACCTTCTTCCCACAGGCGAAGTTTAAAATCGAAAGATTTGTCTTTGTATGACTGATCGCCGCTGAAATCTTCCCACTGGCTATATTTGCGCGTGCGCACATCCGTATAACGAATGGTGCCTTCCAGCCATGGGAACAGCGCCACGGACGTGGAGTAGAAACGGTATTGATCGTTATCCCGGTAGTTGACGCTGAATTCACCTTCCGGTGCGATGCGCGCATTTGGCATCTGCAACAATCCTGTGCCGCCAAAGTCTGATTGCGACGACCCCAGCGGATCCGGGTAGGTTAATACTTCAGCATGACAGGCACTGGAGACGGCAATGGCCAGGCAGCTTAAAAGATAAGAGTTCTTCTTCATCAGTCAGGAACACGTTGCGTTAAAACAGACACAATCTGGTCATTTAAATCAGCATATTTTTCGGGCAGTACATGCGCAGAAAAGCCCAACCAAAGCTGGCTGCCAGGCGGTGGTTCCACATGTCTTTTATTCCACAGGGCAACAGGGGCGACGACAGTCTCACCCTCAGGCGTAATCACCATAACGTTATTCTTGTCCGCGCCTGCAAGACGGGGGGTATCTTGCAGATAATCGGTAACGCTACGGCCTGCCTGCCAGGGCAATTGCCCAGCCCCAGTAACCGCACCCAGCAGAGTAATAGTCACTGGGCGCTGTACGGTATAGAGCGTATAGTCCCCGACCAGCGGGGGATTGCTGTTCTCATCCACTCGTACAAAATCAGGGTCCAGTTTGACCGGTAAGCGACCAGTGATATTGAGATTGAGTAACTGCTGGCGCACGGATTTAATCGTTGCCGCCACATCGTCGTCAGCTTCTGCTTCCCAGGAAGCAAGCTGTGCCATGACATGTTGGTAGTCTTTAAGCGCTTTAGCTTTCGCCGCGGAGTCGGTCAGCAAGACTCCAGGCCACCAGAGGCGATCGCGCAGTTGCGGTTGTGTCACCAACTGGACAACATTCTCCACGGGGCCAACGGAAAGGGGCTGTTGTTCGCCAGGCAGATAAATAGTCACCGTTCCTTGCGCAAAGGCATGGGGTGTCATTACGTAAAGTACGCTGGCAATGAAATACGACTGTAATTTATTCATGGTGCGGGTTTAAGAAACGTCATTTCTACGGGAATAACCCCTGCGCCTAACATTTGCCGACTTTGACGAACCTGGCCAGTAGCCGAATCGACCCAGAATGTGTTTTGCCACTGTTTTTCTGGCAGCGTGGAAGTCACCTCTTCCTGCCAGACATTACACAGCACATCGCGACCCGCAATATTCAGCGTCTCTAATCCAGCAAAGGAAAAAGTGGAACTCAGGGTCGCAGAGCGAAAATGATTGTCTTCACTCCAGAGAATATCGCGCGTCCAGCGGCTGCCGTCTTTTATTGCCAGCGCGTTACGCAGAGGGTCCTGCCCGGAATTTGTCACTTCCAGCAGATTATTATTAAGTTTGACGGTTTTTAAAAGACGTCCATTGTGGGTAACCAGCATGGCGTTATCCTGGGATAACCATTTGCTTTGTTCTTGTTCTATATATCCCAGTACCACAAAGATTCGTTGCCCTTCATTAAGGCGTAAATACATCGTGGAATAAGGCAACGCCTGGATCTGCTGATCCGCTACGGTGATATCCTGATTATCGAAAAGGCTGGCGCGAAATGTATCGACCATACTTTGCTGGCTGTGTGTACATCCCGCAAGAAATAGTGCGAAAATCGATAAAATAAGAGGGCGCACCTTTAATCCTTGAAAGGTTAATTAAAAAAATGCAAATCTCTAAAGCCCGGTACGAATATCGCAACCGGGTATCATTTAACTTTAATTTTGACGCGTTAAAGCAGTATTAGCGCGTAGTGGACGTGGTGGTTGAGGTGTTATGAGAACCGCCATCGCCACTGTCATTTGCTGCAACTACTGCCAAAGTCGCCACACCAACAGCCGTTGCCACACCGACAACCGTCGCCGTGCCGACAGCGCCAGCAGCTACGCCACCGGTGGTAGCAGCAGTCGTAGTGGCACCAGTAGTGGTCGTTGTGGTGCCAGTAGTACCCGTCGTTGCCTCGGTCCCGTTTGCTGCTTCTGGTGCAGCAAACGCAGCTGGCGTCGTCAACATGAAGGCCATAAGGATTGCAGAAAGCTTGTGTTTCATAACTTTTCCTTTATTCATCGCATGGACAATACGTACGCTTGAGATCAGGATTGTCTACTTTGAGTATAACATCCTTGTGAAATCTCCCTTTCCGCATACCGTCGGTACTATATACCGCGAGTGGGAAAGGCGCGCAGAGAGAAATATAAGATTGTTAACGATTTCCCTCTGGAAATACGACTTGTGAGCATAAGATAAATCTTAGAAAAATACAAATTAAAGATAAGAAAATTGTTAAGAAAGCTATTAACTATTGTTGGTGATATAGTTTCAAGCGGTACTATGATTGACTGTTAAGTAGCATTTATAACTATTAGGTGCAGAGATATTCGGCTAAATGGATTTGTTTTCTGGGGTGAAAGTAACTTTTGTTATAATGTGCGATGTTGACTATTGAGCTTTTTTAATAAAAACAGCCAGCTTTAAACAAGCTGCGTCATCTTAAGAGAGATAAACATTTGCCGCTGTTGGTCCGCGTAGGCCATTTACGCGGCAAAATTCCACGCGTAATCCTGGTATAAGCACTTCTGCGTCGCGGGGAGTGAATGCGGAAATATGGACCTGGACTTCTTTACGACCGTCGGAGGGGATAATGAATCCTTTGCCGCTTTTGCGATCAAAGGTTTTGACAATTCCTGTCATTTTACGGGACAAACAAATTCCTTACTGAAAATACTGCGCTGCACTATACGGGGTTAATAAAATAAAGCCAGCGATATTTAAGACCGCCGGACGGCTAAAATAAAAATTGCTTAATCTCAATTATCATGCGTTAATAGCTGCGTCGGTTTGAAAGACAGACAGCATACAAAGTAGTTTACTAAAGCAGTTCTCATTATCAGGCATTATCCCCTTCTTTTGAGTCTCTCTCCTGAACACTAAGTAGTTTCTGTATTAAAGCCCTGTTTGCCGAAAGGCCCAAAATGAAGGAAGTAAAATATGTCTAATAAAATGACTGGTTTAGTAAAATGGTTTAACGCAGATAAAGGTTTTGGCTTTATCACTCCTGATGATGGCAGCAAAGACGTTTTCGTCCATTTCACCGCCATCCAGAGCAATGAATTCCGCACGCTGAACGAAAATCAGAAAGTTGAATTTTCTATTGAGCAGGGGCAACGTGGTCCCGCGGCAGCGAACGTTGTTACGCTCTAAGGTTGCCGTTATTACTCAACATCTCCATTTCCGCTGTCCATGTTGTCATGGTTCACAGTACCGCACATCGGCATTCGATGTGACGGAGCGAAATCCTTTAGGGGCAAAGTGTATTTTTTGTAAATCGACGATGATCACCTTTGATAACGTCGCGCTGCAAATACGCACTGACCATGCGCCGCTGGATTTCACAAAATAAGATTAGGCTCCCTCGTGGAGCCTTTTTTATATCTGCCTTATTTTTCTTTAACGCTGTATGTATAGTAAGCGATAACCTGTTGATTATTGAATCTTTAGGGGAGATGGCTTATAACATTTCTTACCTGACCAGGGTACCGGGAACCAACACCTTACTGGCGTGTTGCTGTCTTTTAAGACCAGAAGAGGTTAACAGTGAATATTGAAGAGTTAAAAAAACAAGCCGAAACGGAAATCGCTGACTTTATCGCGCAAAAAATCGCCGAGCTGAACAAGAATACAGGGAAAGAAGTCTCTGAAATTCGCTTCACCGCACGAGAAAAAATGACCGGGCTTGAAAGCTATGATGTCAAAATCAAAATAATGTGATTTTGTGAACATCACCCCGTGCGAGGTGATGTTCCGCTTGTTGCTAATTTAGTGACCAATCATTGGCGCTTGCGGAATTAAGCGTCGGTACAATTCCTCCGGCACCGGGCTTTGCCATACTCCCGCATACATTGCGTAACCAATCACCGCAAACATAATCCCCAGAACCAGTAGCGTCATTAACCAGCCAGACAACGCAAAGGCTTTTTTATTTGCCGCAGGTTTTTGCAGTGAAAAGGTCAATGTTGAGGCTACCGGACATGACTCTACGCAAGTCATACAACCGGTACATTCCACGGTTCGTACCTGAATTAATTTATCGACCGGGATCCGCGATGGGCAATTTTTTGCGCATTTGCCACAGTCGATACAACTTTCGGCATTGCGACGAATCTTAAACGGCGACAATAGCGAAACCACGCCCATCAGCGCGCCATATGGGCAAAGATAACGACACCAGGCATGGCGAATAAACAGACTGACAATCAGCAAAACGGTCACGCTGATTAATGTCGATGTCCCCATATGACGAAAGAAATCGAGCATTTTAACGTCCATCACCACGCTGTAGGGCGACAACATAAAATAGTGAATAGCCTGAGCGGGCATCAATAACGCGATATAGAGAAAAAAACTCAACAGCAAATACTTCACGCCGCGCAGAGGAATATCCAGACAGCGGGGAAGGACAAATTGCCGACCAAACAGTTTGTTACCGAGATCGCCGATGAATTCAGAAAGCGTACCAACCGGGCATAACCATGAACAAAAGGCCTTTTTTAGTAATAGACTGATGACGATAAAAGCGACCAATAACAGCATCGCGGCGGCGTGGACGGACGGTAACTGGCCTGTTGCAAGGCTATATTTCAGATTCATCAGACCGGCAATCGGTAGCCAGCCTTCGATGCCTCCTGGCCTGGCGACAAATGTCGTACTACCTGCCGTTTCGTAATAGCGCACCCAATACCAGAACGTGATGGCAATATAAATATTAATTGCCAACAGTAATAATTGCGTCGCTTTACGCCAGGTCGTGGCATTGCGCCAGTCATTCCACGGTAATTTGCCGCCCGTCGTCCCTGGCCGCCGCTGCCAGCGGGTTCTTCTTTTCTCTGTCATGATTTTGCCAGTCCGTTAAGTTGCATACCAAATGCCACTATTCTAGTTGTTCTTAACTGGCTGATATTGATTCAAATCGCGTTCAGGTCTTTCTTATTCAACCATGCTTCCAGAGCGGCAACACTGCGTGTAATTTCTTCGTGTGGAAGGGGGGCAGATAATGGCTGCTGCTCCAGTTGTGCGCATAACTGGCTGGCGCTACGCATTCCCAGACTTGAGCAACTGCTTTTTAGCTGATGCGCGGCACGCTTTATTTTCTCGCTATCCTGACTGGCGCGGGCAATGTCGATTTCATCGAGAAGCGGCAGGGCATGTTGTTTAAATAATGCCAGCCATTCGTGGATCTTCTTTGTTCCCATTAACTGAGCATCTTCATTGAGTTGCGATATATCCAACGGTTGATCGTTATTGACTTGCAGTTGGAGATAGTGCGCCAGTAACTGACCGAGCACTTCACGCGGCACCGGTTTAGGTATAATCCCGCGAAATAATGAACTGGTACGCTGGCGCAGTGTTTCGTCGATGACATGGGCGCTAAAGCCAATCAAAACCAGTGACGGATATTGCTGTGCCAGTTGCCGGGCAAGGGTAATGCCGTCTATATCCGGCAGATCAAAATCCACCAGTGCGGCAGCAAACGGTTCGCTATTTTGCAATGCATCTATTGCCTGCGCGGCATTTCCTACCGCAACGACCTGCGCACCACTGGTGTTCAGCATTTCGACGGTAATTCGCTGGGTTAGCGGGTTATCTTCAATTAACAGCAAACGCAAATCGTCCAGACGTACCGCCTGATTGACTGTTTTGGGCACGGGTGCCGTGGCAATACGTAACGGCAAGCGTAAACAAAAACAGCTTCCAACCTCCGGCGTACTGGTGGCGCTCAGTTCGCCACCCATCGCCTGGGCCAGACGGCTACTGATAGTCAGCCCCAGCCCGGTGCCGCCGCGTTTGCCGCTTACCTGAACAAATGGCTGGAAGATTTCTGCCAGTTTCGCGGGATCAATACCGCAGCCGCTGTCTTCTACTTCGAGTAGCCATTGCTCGCCATCAGTGCGACTACGCAGGATAATGTGCCCTTCGTCAGTGAAACGCAGGGCGTTGCTCAACAGGTTGGTAATGACCTGACGAATTCGTCGCGGATCGCCCATTAACGCAGTTGGTACATCGTCGGCAATTGCCGTTGCCAGGCGAATTGGGCGATCTTTCACCCGTCCGCTCATTAATTGCAGGGTACTTTCCAGCAGCGGGCGCGGTTCAAAGGGCTCATCGCTGACCGAAACATTCTTGCCACCCGCTTCGATAGCCGAATAATCGAGAATGTCGTTAAGGATGGTCAGCAACGATTCACCAGAGTCAGTAATTGCCCGCAAATCATCACGCTGGGCATTAAGTGCGGGATTATCCGCCAGCAGTTGCGCGGTGCCGAGAATACCGTACAGCGGTGTGCGGATCTCATGGCTCATTGCCGCCAGAAACGCCGATTTTGCCTGGCTGGCTTTTTCTGCTTCCGCCCGTGCCTGTCGATGTTCGACCACCAATTCCTGCAATTCGGCTGTGCGCGCTTTTACCTGCGCCGCCAGCTGTTCGCGGTGGCGATTAAGCGCATGAACACTGCTGCGAAACGCATCCATCAGCCGCCCGATGGTGTCCAGCTCCCGCACGCCAGCGGTTTCCGGAAAAGGGGAGTCGATATCACCGTCCAGCAGTCGTTGCAGCGCCTGCGTTTGTTCGGCAAGTGGACGCGTGACTGAGCGATAAACTACGCGCCAGAGGATCAGAATCAATGCACAAAGTGAAACTATCCCCAGCAATAACAGGCTGTATTGCCCGCGTGCACTGGCTTTTTCCAGATGCGCCAGGCCATGCTGATTACGCAGCTCAATGGTGTCGACCAGTTGACTGACTTCGCTACTAAACTGCGCGAACTGGGCGATGTTATTTTGGGCGAGAGTTTGCAGGTGATTGCTGATTTCACTGTCCTGCTGATACAGCGCCAGCAAATCGCTATATTGGCTAACGGAAGTTAACGTTGTTGCGACCTGAGCACGAACTCCCGGATCTTCAATGCGTATTTGCCGACGTTGCAGAATTTTCACCGCATTATTGAGCTGCTTTTCCAGCGTTGGCGCATTTTTCTGGATCTGTTCCAGCCCCAGATTCATCACCATTTGCTGCACCCGCAGGGCGCTAAGGCGCAGTTCATTCATCTGGTTAACGTACTCAAGATCGATATCAATCAGCCGATCAAGTGCGTTTTCTGCGGCCTGACGCTGATGTTGTTCGATCAAATCGTAAATCCCAGCCTGGGTCGCTCCGGCGGAGGTTGCCGCATTATTCGCCTGACCTTGTGCCAGGCGTGCGATCTCATCGGCAGCAGCGACTATCTGCTGGCTGAGTTGCTGTTGTTGCTGGCGCAGTTGCAAACGCTGCCCCACCAGTTCCCCTTGTTGACGTAACGAACGGGAGATCTCCTGCTCCTGTTGTTCAATAGCGGTGGTATCAAAACCTTGTTCCCGTAACGCTTGCAGCAACGCGTTAATCTTCAGGCTTTGTGCGGTGAGCATTCGCCCCTGCGCCTGCCACATCTTTTCGTTATCGGCACTGGTCAGGTTCTGTGCGGCGAAAAGTTCCCAGGCGCTGGCTTCGCTCAACTGGCGCGCCATATTCATGGTAGGAATCAATGCCTGAGTATTGTCTTTTTCCACCTGGCTGATAAATCGCAGGTTGTACCATCCCACCAGGGTACTGGTCAGGGTTAACAGCGCCATCAGGGCAAAGCCCATCCAGAGTCTTCGGGTCAGGGTTAAATTCACGGTCAGTGTACTTAAGGTGAATAAGTTGTATATTTAAAATCTCTTTGACTATCAATGAATTAATGTAAGCAGGTCATTATTAGTCAAAATAAAATCATTTGTCGATTTCAATTTTGTCCCATTCCCGTCCACGGCTGTCCCTATACCGCGCCGCCATTGAATCTGATTTATGCCCGAGAAGACGTTGAGCAAACTTATCGCCAATCTGGTTCCGGTATAGCCTCGCCGACAGGCTACGCAGTTCATGGAATGTTGGCGGGTCTCCATCAAATGAGAGTCCTGATGCATTTCTCGCCTTTGTAAAATACTTCGATACTGTTTTCGGGGAAAGCGGATCGTGATGCTTTGATGCGATTATTGTTTCACTGCTGCTGGCCTCCCTGCATTTCTGTAGTGTATCAGCCAATGAGATATTGAGCGCGTCAATCGTTAGCGTTAGCGGAATGGCGAGTTTAGCCCCTGTTTTACTCTGTTCAATGTGAAGATGGTTGTCGTTTATGTCTGACCATTTCATTCTGCACAAATCGCCGACTCTCTGCCCTGTAACGACGGCCAAATCCATCGCCAGCCTTAGCCAGATAGGGAGAGGTTCGGCTGCATGGTAAATCTCGACATACTCATTAGCTGTCAGCCTTGAGCGCCTTACTTCTGACTTTGCTGTACGGGTTGCTGTTACCGGATTCGTTGCCACATGCCCCTCGGCTATTGCTTCACGAAAAACGTCAACAAGGGTTGATCTGATTAATTTTGCGGAGGCCGCTTTACCTTCTGCTACGTAGGTGTTTAGCATTGTTGCCACCTCTTTCGTTGATATGTCAGCGAGCGGTTTGTCCGGCAATTTTCTTCGGATTGCCCTGATTTTGCTGGCGTAGTCGAGTAGAGTTTTCGGCCTGACACCCCTCTCGCTGAGGATTGTTTCATATCGGTCAAGCCACACATGAAGAGTGATTACGTCAGCGCCTTTAATTCTGTCTATCAGTGACTCACGCCTGTTCTCGGATAGCAACTCAATATTGGCCTGAATAGCCTCTGAAACTGCTATCCTTCTGTCTCTGCCTAATCCGAACTCTTTACCCGTCCTTGGGTCCCTGTAGCAGTAATATCTATTGTTTCTTATATAAAGGTTAGGGGGTAAATCCCGGCGCTCATGACTTCGCCTTCTTCCCATTTCTGATCCTCTTCAAAAGGCTACCTGTTACTGGTCGATTTAAGTCAACCTTTACCGCTGATTCGTGGAACAGATACTCTCTTCCATCCTTAACCGGAGGAGGGAATATCCTGCATTCGCGCACCCATCGACGAACTGTTTCAAGACTTCTTGGACGTCGCTGGCGTGCGTTCCACTCCTGAAGTGTTAAGTACATCGCAAAGTCTCCGCAATTACACGCAAGAAAAAGCCGCATTGATGCGGCGATGGTAGGTCTGGATATCATTGAGCAATGAACAGGCCGGCGGTGTTATTTCATGGTTAGTCCTTGCGTAGCTCGCTGATTCTTCTGTAAGTCTCTGGTGCTTTGTTTCCGTGTATCTTCATTTCAGACTTCAACAGAGCAACGAGGGAATCCCATTCGTTGAGGATTCCTTTGAATGCCGGAACGCGCTTTGCAACCTTGTTGAATGAATCTCTGATTTCTGGAATCTGCTCAACAAGTGCAACGCATCGTCTGAAATCGGCTGCGTCATGGGGAGCGCCGAAGTGATGACCATAGATATTCTTTTTCAGTCCACATGCGATTGAGGCAAGAGTTGCGCTACTGATGCCAACATCGCCAGTCGATTGCCATTTCAAAACCTTCATAGCCAAATCTGACATTTCTTGTCTCCATAAAACAAAACCCGCCGTAGCGAGTTCAGATAAAAGAAATCCCCGCAAGTGCGAGGATTGTTATTCATTGTCGATATTTACCTTTATCGCGAACTAGACTGGCCCCCTGAATCTCCAGACAACCAGTATCACTTAAATAAGTGATAGTCTTAATACTAGTTTTTAGACTAGTCATTGGAGAACAGATGATTGATGTCTTAGGGCCGGAGAAACGCAGACGGCGTACCACACAGGAAAAGATCGCAATTGTTCAGCAGAGCTTTGAACCGGGGATGACGGTCTCCCTCGTTGCCCGGCAACATGGTGTAGCAGCCAGCCAGTTATTTCTCTGGCGTAAGCAATACCAGGAAGGAAGTCTTACTGCTGTCGCCGCCGGAGAACAGGTTGTTCCTGCCTCTGAACTTGCTGCCGCCATGAAGCAGATTAAAGAACTCCAGCGCCTGCTCGGCAAGAAAACGATGGAAAATGAACTCCTCAAAGAAGCCGTTGAATATGGACGGGCAAAAAAGTGGATAGCGCACGCGCCCTTATTGCCCGGGGATGGGGAGTAAGCTTAGTCAGCCGTTGTCTCCGGGTGTCGCGTGCGCAGTTGCACGTCATTCTCAGACGAACCGATGACTGGATGGATGGCCGCCGCAGTCGTCACACTGATGATACGGATGTGCTTCTCCGTATACACCATGTTATCGGAGAGCTGCCCACGTATGGTTATCGTCGGGTATGGGCGCTGCTTCGCAGACAGGCAGAACTTGATGGTATGCCTGCGATCAATGCCAAACGTGTTTACCGGATCATGCGCCAGAATGCGCTGTTGCTTGAGCGAAAACCTGCTGTACCGCCATCGAAACGGGCACATACAGGCAGAGTGGCCGTGAAAGAAAGCAATCAGCGATGGTGCTCTGACGGGTTCGAGTTCTGCTGTGATAACGGAGAGAGACTGCGTGTCACGTTCGCGCTGGACTGCTGTGATCGTGAGGCACTGCACTGGGCGGTGACTACTGGCGGCTTCAACAGTGAAACAGTACAGGACGTCATGCTGGGAGCGGTGGAACGCCGCTTCGGCAACGATCTTCCGTCGTCTCCAGTGGAGTGGCTGACGGATAATGGTTCATGCTACCGGGCTAATGAAACACGCCAGTTCGCCCGGATGTTGGGACTTGAACCGAAGAACACGGCGGTGCGGAGTCCGGAGAGTAACGGAATAGCAGAGAGCTTCGTGAAAACGATAAAGCGTGACTACATCAGTATCATGCCCAAACCAGACGGGTTAACGGCAGCAAAGAACCTTGCAGAGGCGTTCGAGCATTATAACGAATGGCATCCGCATAGTGCGCTGGGTTATCGCTCGCCACGGGAATATCTGCGGCAGCGGGCTTGTAATGGGTTAAGTGATAACAGATGTCTGGAAATATAGGGGCAAATCCACGAACACCTTTACCGGTTTATCACCGAAGTGCGGATGTGTGATTGTCTTCACTTCATATCCGTCGTACGGAACATCAATTCTGCGACTGGAATCGTCGCGCTTCGGATATCCCTTTGTGATAATCAGGCGGTAATATTCCCGGAACATAATTCGCTTATTCCAGTAGTCATTACACAGGCGATACTCTTCCGTTTTCTCCCCGCGAATCATGGCATCGAAGTATTCACCTTTAACGGCAAGTTGCAGGTTAGCCACGGTTAACCTCCTGCTTCGGTGCTGCTGGCATTTCACGCCAGTGCGTAACTGAGTGCGGATCCGGATATTCGGTGCCATCATCCCAGCGATTACCATTCCACATTGCAGACCACATCTCACCGTCTTCATACATGACCATTACCGGAATTAACTTTTCCGGCATTCGCTCACTACAGATTATCCAACTATCCGGAGTTACCGGAGAGTTGCCAGCCAGTCTACGCAAAACAGCCTTAACAGCCTCAATACGGTCATCATCAACTTTTTCTACAATATTGGAATTTAAATACTTCGAAGCCTTGCTATGCCAATCGCTGGTTTTAGGGTCTTGTCCATCCATCAAACGCCAAGCTTCAGCGATTAACTCATAGCCAGTAACAGTGGCTTCCTGCGCATCACCAATCAGTTGTGTGATCTCTCTTTCAAGCATGCTTAGAGCGTTAGGCATTGGTTTTTCTTCAGGTACTACTGGCACTGGAGGGGCGGCGTAAATGCCCTCTATCACTAAATGTTTGCGCTCAAAATCATCTGGCTCTCGATGATATACGTAACTCCAATCACCAAGGTTATCATTGCGCCTGCAACGGAAACCTATCGGCTCGACTTCCAGCGCTGCCAGAGCAATTCGTGCCAGTTCTTCCGCTTCTTCTGCTGGCAGTACAACGTTGCTACCAGGTCCGTATGTTTCGCGCCACTGCTTGATTGTCAGCAGTCGCTCTTTGGTAATAGTGGTCATGCCGCGTTTCCTTCTTTCTTATTAACAATTACACCGTCATATATTTCATTAAGGTGCCCTCTCAACTCCATTCGCCTTAATGCAGATAACATGTAATCGCATTCAACCTGCTTATTTCCAGTAAATGGCTTATCGTCAGGATTACCCCAACAGCAATTACCCTTGGGCCACCCATGTACTTTCCGTACTCTTCCGTTAACAACGTGAAGTAATCCCCAGCCAGGTGGTAAATCCTCAATTGAAATAATTCCCGGCTCACTAATAAAGAATCGCCAGTCGCCCATTCCAAGAGACGGATTTTTACGAAAACGCTTTTTTCTATCTGCCAACAAGTCAGCACGAGAACATTTCGCCTCTATCAGGCATGATGCTGAATTTCTGAATCCCATAGCATCTGGCTGTTCTCCGGTACTGGTTACAGCTATAAAGCGGTCATGAAAACAAACCTTGAACCCGTTGCGCTTAAGGAACTTGTACGCAATCTGACAGAGTTCGCGGTGTGTTAACGCCATATCACTCTCCTTTGATGCGAATGCCAGTAGCGCGGATTGCATCGATGACTTCAGAAACTTTGTATGCCATTACCGTTTGGTAATCATCGTGAAAATCTGTTCGATGAAGCATGCTGCTACGTTCCGGGAGCGTTATTTCCCGAGCATCCAGTTCCTTAACGCGTTCCTCCAGTTCGTAGACCCTGCATTGTTCTCTATCATCAATCAGATATAACCCAAGACATTCGCTTTCTACCCAACCGCCAAAATCATGATCGTAACGCTCACATGAAAACTCACCGTCACCGTCCTTTGTTGGAATGGTGTAACTGTCTAATGGGCCACCGTACGTCGGCACATTTCCTAATGTCGGATGCTCAATCCACATAAAAAATGCACGTCCGGTTATTGGGCAAATATCTGGCCGCCATTGGTTACGAACAGCGTTGGTTTCTGATAATTCTTCAGCGTGTTGTTTTACTTCCTCAAGCTCAACACGCAGCTTCCCTACCGTTAGCGCAATATCCTCGTTCTCCTGATCGCGGCGTTTTATGTATTGCTGGTTTCTTTCCCGTTCATCCAGCAGCGCCTGCACTACTTCAGGGTTGAAAGCTGCGATATAACGAGCGTTGTTCTCTGCGTTTTTCTGTCCATCAAAGCCGGTCCATTTGATAACGTCTTCACATCGTTCATCACCGGGCGTGTGCACCGCATAAGTACCAGTATCCGTCGAAATAAATGCGACCCATTCACCCTGTGTTGCCTGTTTTGCTAACTCACGCAGTGCCTGATAGTCAATCTTGCTCACTGGTTGCCTCCTTTGCGCAACATCGCATTCAGATATTTGTTTTGATTCACTGATGGAAAAGAATTTCTCTTAAGCAATTCCTCTCTCGATGGCATTGGTTTTACGCGTTGGCGAATAATCATTTCTGCCGGAAGAATGCCGGGATTGTATGCAAGTCCTCTCATGGTAAATTCCTCTTTGTTAATTTATTCGTATGCCTGCTCTTTCTTCATCGAGTTTTTTTAGCTTGTATCGCATAGCTCTTACTGAATAAATTGAGCGGCAGGTTGCAATTGCTATTTCTTCTGCGGAGAACTTACCGAAAAGTGATACTTCGGCTCTTGTCCATCGTCTTCCACGAAGTCGGCTAACAATGTCAGCGCCAATCCTTGTTGCTTTCGCCATAACTGCTTTTTCAGTCCTTTCCAGTTTTTCAGCGATAACTTCAACTGGCATTGTCGCCGCTACTTCGCGCAAGAAATCGACTTCCCATTTCTCCCATGGAGTCTTTTTCATAGGCGATACCGTTATTTGATAAGAAGTGAAGGTTTCCCAACTTTGAGTTGAGCGCCGGGGATATTTATTCCTGCTTTTAGTTGGTGTTTGATTGCCAACTTGTCGGCTTTAATTGTCGTTTCAAACTCAACGTATTCAGGAGGAAGGGCGCTTGAGTCGATGATTTCTACAGTTTCTGACGGTTTGCGGATTGTTACCTGGTGAATACCTGCTCGAATCTTTTTCTTGCCAACCATTTCAAGCGATGACGCTATATACGCCATAATGCTGTCAATCTTATTTTGAATTACTGCGGCTCGTTCATTCAGTGACTTTGCCTCGTCCTTGAGGCGTTCAGCATAACCAGATTCATTTTTAATAATGGCGAGAAGTTGCTCTATTTTATCGGTAAATTCTCCTTCCATTCCTTCTATTGTGTCAGCAATCATCTCTGGTTCTAAATCTGAATCCATCAATTTTGCATATTCATTGGCAATTTCATACAGTTTGCTCACTGGCAACCTCCAGTTTCGCTTTGCATTCTATGTAAATGGCTTGTACGTTCTGCTGCAATTTCATTCCAGATGTCAGGCGATATGCTTCTGCAAAATATCTCTTCAAATCATCCATGTTTTCAGCCTGAGCCATTTCATCACAAAGAAGTTGTGCTTTATCCGTTATTTCCTGCTGGCGTTTCCGTTCATCTTCGCGGATATCTTCCTCTGATTTGTGCGGCATAACTGGTTCAGTCCATACACCTTCTTCTTCGTTTAGTACGTGAATAGCACTATCAAGACGTGATGCCTTAGGCCAATACTTGCTTGCACGCTTTACGACCGTCTTTCGCGCCATCTCATTCCAGTGATTTACCCATGGTCCTTTATCGCTGAATGCTGCCTTGCTTGTTTTCCTTACAGCCTCAATTTCAGCCAGACTCATCTCTTCCGTTAGATAATCACCTGCTGGCGTCTTAACTGTGCAGTAAACGCCAACGATATCACCACGGTCACCGAAGGCTTTGTATTTATGGGTTGGTGCTTTATCAAGCCCGTTTGACTCATAGGTATCGTTAGCATGAACAAGTTTTGCCTGACCCCATGAGATAACACCAGACTCCATTGCAATATGGAGCAATCCCATGTAACTGATATCAAGGCATACCATGCCGTCGCGCGGAACCAGATAAGCCAGTTTGCTAGCCGGGTTTAAGGTGATGCCGATCGCCGCAACATTGATGATGGCGTTCTGTGCGCTTGTTGGATTTGCCAGTGCCGTTTTAGCCAGGTAATCGTTTTTCTGGAAATACTGAATTGCAAACTGGCTTTCCTTAGCCCATGTCACCGTCTGTTCAGTCAATGCTCCGCAGAATAACTGCTCCTGCTGTTTAACGAATTCAACGATATTGCTCATGCTGCTTCTCCAAAAATGTGTCTGCGCTTGAATATTGCGAAGGCATATTCAGCCTTAACTCTTTCGGTTATTGCATCCCAGAACCATTCAGCGGCTTTTTCCTGATAGTTACAGTCATCATCTTCCAGCCAGTCGATAGCGTCCTTAGTGTGTTCATCTGGTTTATATGAGCGAAGCATTTCGCTTATTGGGTCGCAACGTTTGCAGAGGCGATCAACTTCACTGTTGATTCGTTCGTAATCTTCATCAGTAAAACTTGCGATTATTTGCGATATTTCACGCTTATCATTCAGAGTCAGAATCATCATCTTTCTCCTGTTCTTTGTGCTGATTGAGCATTTTGTTCATCTGACGAATGAATTCTTCGTCTGACCAGTTATCCGTAAAACTCATGGACGGCCTTGTTGTTTCAAAATATCCCAAAGCTTTTCGAGCAAACTTTTCATTCTTGGTTGTTTAAAGTCTGCTCCGGTTAAAATATTTTTTCGTGAATGCTGTACCGATAAAATCGGGTTGAAAGGGCGAACCGATGCCGCCCCTGCAATAGCGAACTGTTGCATAGGATGCTCCTTCTGTTTGATTGCATAACGAAAACGCCTCGAGTGAAGCGTTATTGGTATGCGGTAAAGCCGCGCTTAGGCGGCTGATGTTTCTTCTTTCAGGCTTTCGAGATATTTACGTGGGTCGTCGTAACATTGGCATTCGCTGTACCAATCCACCCAGCGATCAGTAAGCCCCATCTCTGATAAATCTTCATCGGTAAGGCTCTCATCCCACATCTCAAGGCCGTTAGCATTGCAGTAATCAGGCTTGATGTTGTTGTCATACTGAAAGGCGTCATAATCAGCCAGTGCATCCATCAAGCGAACACCCTCTTCAACACTTGCCACTTCTACAATGAACGGCTTCATAGGTACTTGCGGGATATGCCAGACACGTAATTTCATATTTCCTCCGTCAAAAAAATCGCCCTCACATTGGAGGGCAAAGAAGATTTCCAACAATCAGAACAAGTCGGCTCCTGTTTAGTTACGAGCGACATTGCTCCGTGTATTCACTCGTTGGAATGAATACACAGTGCTGTGTTTATTCTGTTATTTATGCCAAAAATAAAGGCCACCATCAGGCAGCCTTGTTGTAAATGTTGCAGGTATCAAGTAAGTAATTAGATGGAGCGCCATAAATTATGAATTCATCGTTTGTCGGGTCCATCTCCATCTCTTGGCCTATTGCCATTCTTGCGTCAGTGTCATCAGCGGCGAAGCATAAAACAGCCCACGCACCCATTGTTTTAAAAAGAACTGCAATTGGCTGTGGTTTTACTGAATTTGCGTTAGCGCGAAAATCACAAATCGCACTTTCATGAAATTCCATATCTCACCTCAATCGTAATAAGCTGGAATTGATTTTCCGCGTTGCTTCTGGCGACCAACACAAGTCACACCCATTTCACTGCGTGGCTTGCTGTACCATGTGCGCTGATTCTTGCGCTTAATACGTTGCAGGTTGCTTTCAATCTGTTTGTGGTATTCAGCCAGCACTGTAAGGTCTATCGGATTCAGTGCGCTTTCTACTCGTGATTTCGGTTTGCGATTCAGCGAGAGAATAGGGCGGTTAACTGGTTTTGCGCTTACCCCAACCAACAGGGGATTTGCTGCTTTCCATTGAGCCTGTTTCTCTGCGCGACGTTCGCGGCGGCGTGTTTGTGCATCCATCTGGATTCTCCTGTCAGTTAGCTTTGGTGGTGTGGTGGCTGGTAGTCTAGCTCCAGCTTGTTGAGTCTCATTCGGAGGGGTATAACCGGCACCCCAGTGATTTTTCCATGCGACAACGTGCGCGTTATGGCGGCCTTATCGCCCGCGGCTCCCCATCTCGTCCACGCTATTGCTAGCGTTGGGAGCGCTTCACCGCTCAACAGTAGGTAAGCACTTGCCAGTGACTAGCTGGCTTCACCACACCCCAAAGCCTTCTGCTTTGAATGCTGCCCTTCTTCAGGGCTAAATTTTTAAGAGCCTCACCTTCATGGTGGTCAGTGCGTCCTGCTGATGGCTAAATAGTACGATTTGTACTTTATCGAGTCAATACAAAATGTTCTAAATATAATTAGTTTTTTATAACGCTTTGTATTTAATGGGTTTATATTTTGGAAAAAGAAAACCCGACGCTAAGGTCGGGTTATTGTTGTGTGTTTTAGAGTGGTGAGGCTGTTAACTAAATGTCTCTTCAGGCCACTGGCTGGCGATAACTTTCCCTACTACGGAACAGCTATCATTGCATGGAATCATTGGATATTGCGGGTTTAGTGGCTGTAGGAACACCTGACCGCTATCCCTGATCAGTTTCTTGAAGGTAAACTCGTCACCACCAAGTCTGGCTATGCAGAAATCACCTGGCTCAACAGCCTGCTCAGGGTCAACGAGAATTAACATCCCGTCAGGAAAGCTTGGCTTGGATCCTGTTGGCGCGGTCATGGAATTACCTTCAACTTCAAGCCAAAACGCACAATCACTGGCTTTTTTGGTTGTGCTGACCCATCTCTCCGCATCACCTTTGGTAAAGGTTCTAAGCTCAGGCGAGAACATCCCGGCCTGAACATGAGAAAAAACAGGGTACTCATATTGTTTTTTAACGGGGGCAGATGAGTATTCGCCAACAGGTGAAAATGTACCGTCGTGGTTGAATGAGACATTATCAATACCAAGGTATTTAAACACCACACCAATCTCGTCAAGAGATGGATGACGAGATCCGCGCAACCAGTGACCAATTCCACCCTGCGTCATACCAAGCTCTTCAGCTAACTTCTCTTGAGTTATGCCGAGCTCTTTCATTCTGGATCTAGCCAGTTCATACCATTTCATTTTCATACCCTTATTATTACGCTCTGTACTAAAACCATCCATGCACAAGATGTATTTTTTGTTTGCATTCTAAAAGTACATATCGTATTATTGTTTCATGGTTACTATGGAGGGCATATGAGCAACCTACGAAAATATCGAGAGTCACTGAATATCTCTCAAACAACACTTGCTAAGGCAGTTGGATGCACACAGGGAGCTATCGGACATTGGGAATCTGGTCGTCGCTTCCCAGACCTTAAAACATGCCGCGCTCTTGTTGCATGCCTAAACAAGTTAGGCGCAAAAGTCAGTCTTGATGACGTGTTCCCTCCGGAACACAAAGCCGCTTAAGACATTCCCGCTCTTACACATTCCAGCCCTGAAAAAGGGCATCAAATTAAACCACACCTATGGTGTATGCATTTATTTGCATACATTCAATCAATTGTTATCTAAGGAAATACTTACATATGGTTCGTGCAAACAAACGCAACGAGGCTCTACGAATCGAGAGTGCGTTGCTTAACAAAATCGCAATGCTTGGAACTGAGAAGACAGCGGAAGCTGTGGGAGTTGATAAGTCGCAGATCAGCAGGTGGAAGAGGGACTGGATTCCAAAGTTCTCAATGCTGCTTGCTGTTCTTGAATGGGGTGTCGTCGACGACGACATGGCTCGATTGGCACGACAAGTTGCTTCGATTCTCACCAATAAAAAACGCCCGGTGTGCAAGACCGAGCGTTCTGATCAAATACAAATGGAATTTTAACAACATCCAACGAGGTAATTATATGCGAAACAAAGGCTTTAATCCACCTGATACACACAAAGAAGCTAAGCGTTTGCGCTTCCTTCGTTCCATTGATGAAAGAACTCAAATCTCTTTTGTGAAAGTTGCCAGAACTGAGCTTCTGAAGGCTGAGGCGAGGGCGTTGCTCCCGTCTCTACCAAAAGAGGAGGGATATACGTTCATTCCAAACGCATTTCTGGAAAAGCTTCTCAAAGAAGACATATCCGTAAGTCAGTTTAACGATGTTCTTAAGGTCTTTCGTCAAGGCAGGTAGTTATGAGCAATACAGCAAAAATCTACGATTTCAGCGCCGCACACGAGCGCAGGAGCAACAGGATGGAGAACCAGAAAACTGGTTACATTCCGTTGTACCGGAGCATTCTGAAACAGTCATGGGCGAAAGATGTTTATCTTCGCACCCTGTGGGAAAACCTTCTCCTGAATGCCGCCAGAAAGCCATACAAAGCGAATTTCAAAGGTCATGAATGGCATCTGCAACCCGGTCAACTGGTTGTGACAGCAGCTGATTTAGGTCTTCAGTTATGCGACAGACATGGCAAGCCAGCAAGCCGTGATCAGGTTGAGCGGATGCTTCAGGTTTTTGTGAAAGAGGGGATGATCTCCATTGATGGAGAGAAGCAAAAAGGTCGTGTGATAACCATCACAAATTACCATGAATATGCTCAAAAAATGGACAATTTACCCGCACATGAAGCCGCACAAACAACCGCACATGATGCCGCACATGACGAAGACAGTAATGGCGCGGCTTTCAGCGCACATGCCGCACATGAAAGCGCACATGAAGCCGCACAAACAACCGCACATCATGAACAAGAAGGTATTAACAAGAATATAAATAATACCCCCCTACCCCCCAATGGGGGAGGCGATGGGCAGGTTAAACCTGAACGTCGCAAGGCAGAACGAATCGACTACGAATCCTTCCTGAACGCCTACAACACCGAAGTCGGTGACAGACTGCCACACGCTGTTGCGGTCAACGAGAAACGCAAACGCCGCCTGAAGAAAATCATCCCACAACTGAAAACGCCAAACGTGGACGGTTTCAGAGCGTATGTCAGGGCGTTTGTGCATCAGGCCAAGCCGTTTTACTTCGGAGACAACGACACTGGCTGGACGGCAGATTTTGATTACCTGCTGAGGGAAGATTCGTTAACGGGAGTACGGGAAGGGAAGTTTGCAGACAGGGGGATTTCATGAGACAGGATATCGAAGCGAGCGTTATCGGTGGCCTGCTGATTGGTGGATTAACTCCAACCGCCAGTGACGTTCTTGCAACGCTGGAGCCGGAAGCGTTTTCAATTCCGCTCTACCGGAAAGCCTTCGAGGTTATCCGCAAGCAGGCGCGAAACAGAAACCTAATCGACGCGCTGATGGTTGCCGAGGCGTGCGGAGAGGAGCATTTCACGTCAATCCTGATGACCAGCAAAAACTGCCCGAGTGCCGCAAACCTGAAGGGATATGCCGGAATGGTCGCGGATAACTATCACCGCCGTCTGGTGCTGGAAATCATGGATGAAATGCGTGAACCAATTCAGAGCGGAACCATCGACGCATCGAGTCAGGCGATGGATGAACTTGTAAAGCGTCTTTCAGCCATCAGAAAGCCCCGTGACGAGGTTAAACCTGTACGGTTAGGGGAAATCATCACTGACTACACTGACACGCTTGACAGGCGTCTGAGGAACGGAGAAGAGTCAGATACCCTGAAGACCGGAATCGAAGAACTTGATGTCATCACCGGAGGGATGAACTCGGAAGACCTGGTGATTATCGCTGCTCGTCCGGGTATGGGGAAAACCGAACTGGCGCTGAAGATTGCCGAAGGCGTTGCAAGCCGCGTTATTCCTGGTTCTGACGTCCGGCGCGGGGTATTGATTTTCTCAATGGAAATGAGCGCATTGCAGATTGCAGAGCGAAGCATTGCCAACGCCGGGAGGATGTCGGTTAGCGTACTGCGAAATCCTGCATCGATGGATGACGAGGGCTGGGCACGTGTTGCTAACGGCATGAGTCAGCTTGCAGATTTGGATGTATGGGTAGTCGATGCCTCGCGGTTATCGGTCGAAGAAATACGCTCAATCGCAGAACGGCACAAACAGGAAAATCCAAACCTCTCACTCATCATGGCGGATTATCTTGGCCTGATTGAGAAGCCGAAAGCAGATCGCAACGACCTCGCAATTGCTCACATCTCCGGAAGCCTGAAGGCGATGGCGAAAGACCTGAAAACGCCTGTTATCTCCCTAAGTCAGCTTTCGCGCGATGTTGAGAAGCGACCAAACAAACGCCCGACAAACGCAGATTTGCGTGATTCAGGAAGCATTGAGCAGGACGCAGACTCAATCATCATGCTCTATCGGGAAGCGGTATATGACGAGAACAGTAGCGCCGCGCCATTTGCTGAAATCATCGTGACGAAAAACCGTTTTGGCTCGCTTGGTACGGTTTACCAGCGGTTCTGCAACGGACACTTTGTTGCATGTGACCAGGATGAAGCCAGACAGATTTGCACAGCATCAAATGCACCTGCTGCGCGTGGCAGACGATATGCACAAGGGGCTGACGTATGACCATCTACATCACTGAGCTAATAACAGGCCTGCTGGTAATCGCAGGCCTTTTTATTTTGGGGAGAGTAAATCGTGGTTGAGTTGATTTTCTCTGCATTGAGGCTTCTCGGTGCTCTGTGGATGGTGGCGACGTTCATTGTGGTTGCTGGCTGTTTTGTCCGGTTGGTAGGCGAAGGTAAAGACCTGGTGGGTGTGCTTTTCGGTAGCATTTTCCTGTGGATGATTATCGGTGTTATGCCTGTCGCTGTAGCAAAAATGGCGTGGCGTTTTGTGAGTTGAACTGAGGGTAAGTATCGATGGACGAATCAAGAAAGCAGTTTGAGGAATACGTTGCCAAAAAATTGAGATTACCATTCGAGATGATAACCGAGGCAAGAAATGGTGATAGGTACTTCGCATTTTCAAGCATGGATATTCGTCACTCCTTAAATGAGTGGTGGACTTTATGGCAGGCATCGCGAGCAGATATTGAAATAACCGCGCCAAAGTTTATCGACAGCAGAGAAGCATTAGCCAAAGGGTTTACCGTTGATTATTCCAATGGCTTCGGTGATGCAATGGATGCTTATGAGGAAAACATCCGCTCTGCTGGAGTCAAAGTGAAGGAGTAACGATGAAGCAAACAATCTTCCTCCGAAGTAAGCAACAACAGCAAGCCGCAATCAACGCCATCCTCGAAACTCCTCTCGATAAAGACAAGCCAGTCACCATCCGCATTACTGACTACAAGCGCAACCTTGACCAGAACGCAAAATTTCACGCGATGCTGGCGGATATCGCTCGTCAGGTTCAATGGTGCGGCAAATGGTTAAAACCGGAACAATGGAAGGTTTTGTTGATCAGCGGTCATTCAGTGGCAACAAAGCAGGAAGCTGATGTTTTGCCCGGCCTTGAAGGCGAATACGTCAACATTAGGGAGAGCAGCGCACAGATGAGCGTGAAGCGTATGGCAAGTCTGATCGAGTACACAACAGCATGGGCTATTGGTCAGGGTGTCAGATTTACCGACAGGAGGTACGAATGAGACGACAGCGACGAAGTTTCACCGACATCATCTGCGAAAACTGCAAATACCTTCCAACGAAACGCTCCAGAAATAAACGCAAGCCAATCCCAAAAGAATCTGACGTAAAAACCTTCAATTACACGGCTCACCTGTGGGATATCCGGTGGCTAAGACATCGTGCGAGGAAATGACAATGGATTATTCACAGTTAAGTGATTTTGAAATTAACGTGGCAGTATTCGAAGCCATTCATAACGGATCACCGGATTACAAAGAAGGTGAGAATGGCGCGATGGTGTTTATCTCATTTGAGGGAGACATTGTAAACGGAGACGCAGTTGAAGTAGAAGTTGAGCGCGGATCCTTTAACCCATGCGCAAACCCAGCAGACGCATGGCCGATTATTGCTGATAACGGAGTTAACATTCTCTGGGACTGGAACGAAAGCGGTTTGCACGGTGCTTCTGCCAACCCTATTTGGGAGCATGAGCATGAAAATGTTCTCCGCGCCGCCATGATTGTCTTTCTCATGATGCAGGACGCCAATAATGCTTAGCCCATCCCAATCCATTCAATACCAGAAAGAAAGCGTCGAGCGAGCTTTAACGTGCGCTAACTGCGGTCAGAAGCTGCATGTGCTTGAAGTTCACGTGTGCTCCGATTGCTGCGCAGAACTGATGAGCGATCCGAATAGCTCAATGTACGAGGAAGAAGACGATGAGTGATTTCTCTGAGCTTATTTCCTTCAAAAAAGACAGAGAAGAAATGCGGACTGAATCTGTCTATTACGTTCAACACCGGAATAAACGCTCGGTGCTTGATCAGGAGTTGGTTATTACCGGAGACCTGGCATTCAGAACATATAAGGCCAGCATGGAAATGAAGGATTTCCCTAAATGTGGTTCTGAAAGAGAAGCTGCGTTAAAGCTGGCTGAGTGGATGCAGAGAATGGCTGCTGCAATTGAGAATTACTGGAGTGAACCATAATGGCTAACCTACGCAAAGAAGCACGCGGCAGAGAATGCCAGGTACGTATTTACGGAATATGCAATGGTAATCCTGAAACTACAGTTCTGGCACATTACCGGATGGCTGGAATTTGCGGAACGGGAATGAAGCCTGACGACCTGATCGGTGCATGGGCTTGTAGTGACTGCCACGCGGAGATCGACCGACGCACCCATAATCTCGACAACAAAGACGCCAGACTTTACCACCTCGAAGGCGTGATCAGGACGCAGGCGATACTGCTGAAGGAGGGGAAGATTAAGTCATGAGCGAATATCAGTTTGTGCTTCCATACCCGCCGTCGGTGAACACCTACTGGCGAAGACGGGGAAGCCAATACTACATCAGCGATAAAGGCCAGAAATACCGAAAAGACGTTCAGCAAATCATCCGCCAACTTAAGTTAGACATTTTCACCAAATCACGACTCCGCATCAAAGTCATCGCAGACGTTCCAGACTCCCGCCGCCGCGACCTCGACAACATCCTGAAAGGTTTACTCGACTCCCTTATCCACGCCGGATTTGCGGAAGACGACGAGCAATTCGATGACATTCGCGTAATTCGTGGCGTGAAAGTACCAGGCGGAAGGCTTGGAATAAAAATCACCGAACTGGAGAACGCATGAACGCCACAATTCAAACGATACCAGAGCTTCTTATCCAGACACGAGGCAATCAGACTGAAGTGGCAAGGATGCTTTCCTGCGCAAGAGGAACAGTGCTCAAGTACAACCGAGACAGCAAAGGCGAGCGTCATGTAATAGTTAACGGCGTCCTGATGGTCAAACAGGGCAAGAGGGGAAGACGATGAGACTCGAAAGCGTAGCTAAATTTCATTCGCCAAAAAGCCCGATGATGAGCGACTCACCACGGGCCACGGCTTCTGACTCTCTTTCCGGTACTGATGTGATGGCTGCTATGGGGATGGCGCAATCACAAGCCGGATTCGGAATGGCTGCATTCTGCGGTAAGCATGAACTCAGCCAGAACGACAAACAAAAGGCTATCAACTATCTGATGCAATTTGCACACAAGGTATCGGGGAAATACCGTGGTGTGGCAAAGCTTGAAGGAAATACTAAGGCAAAGGTACTGCAAGTGCTCGCAACATTCGCTTATGCGGATTATTGCCGTAGTGCCGCGACGCCGGGCGCAAGATGCAGAGATTGTCACGGTACAGGCCGTGCGGTTGATATAGCAAAAACAGAGCAGTGGGGGAGAGTTGTTGAGAAAGAATGCGGAAGATGCAAAGGTGTCGGCTATTCAAGGATGCCAGCAAGCGCCGCATATCGCGCTGTGACGATGCTAATCCCAAATCTTACCCAACCCACCTGGTCACGCACTGTTAAGCCGCTGTATGACGCTCTGGTGGTGCAATGCCACAAAGAAGAGTCAATCGCAGACAACATTTTGAATGCGGTCACACGTTAGCAGCATGATTGCCACGGATGGCAACAAATTAACGGCATAATATTGACTTTTTGAATAAAGTTGGGTAAATTTGACTCAACGATGGATAAATGCACTCGTTAAATAAAGCCCTGAGTTAATAGCTCGGGGCTTTTTGCGTTTTAAGCACGACCTTTCTGAAAGCGCATCAAACCAAATACCAGACAGACCAAAATAATCACCTTATCCGCTGTGGCTACGGTGCGGTGTGCTTTGCATAAAAGAAAACCAGCGCAATGGCTGGCTTCGTGAAAGCGGGTGGCATGAGGTTGCGCTAACAACTTCCTGCCGTTTTGCCCGTGCATATCGGTCACGAACAAATCTGATTACTAAACACAGTAGCCTGGATTTGTTCTATCAGTAATCGACCTTATTCCTAATTAAATAGAGCAAATCCCCTTATTGGGGGTAAGACATGAAGATGCCAGAAAAACATGACCTGTTAGCCGCTATTCTCGCGGCAAAGGAACAAGGCATCGGGGCAATCCTTGCGTTTGCAATGGCGTACCTTCGCGGCAGATATAATGGCGGTGCGTTTACAAAAACAGTAATCGACGCAACGATGTGCGCCATTATCGCCTGGTTCATTCGTGACCTTCTCGACTTCGCCGGACTAAGTAGCAATCTCGCTTATATAACGAGCGTGTTCATCGGCTACATCGGTACTGACTCGATTGGTTCGCTTATCAAACGCTTCGCTGCTAAAAAAGCCGGAGTAGAAGATGGTGGAAATCAATAATCAACGTAAGGCGTTCCTCGATATGCTGGCGTGGTCAGAGGGAACTGATAACGGACGGCAGAAAACCAGAAATCATGGTTATGACGTCATTGTAGGCGGAGAGCTATTCACTGATTACTCCGATCACCCTCGCAAACTTGTCACGCTAAACCCCAAACTCAAATCAACAGCCGCCGGACGTTACCAGCTTCTTTCCCGTTGGTGGGATGCCTACCGTAAGCAGCTTGGCCTGAAAGACTTCTCTCCAAAAAGCCAGGACGCTGTGGCATTGCAACAGATTAAAGAGCGTGGCGCTTTACCGATGATTGATCGCGGCGATATTCGTCAGGCTATCGACCGTTGCAGCAATATCTGGGCTTCACTGCCGGGGGCTGGTTATGGTCAGTTCGAGCATAAGGCTGACAGCCTGATTGCAAAATTCAAAGAGGCTGGCGGAACGGTCAGAGAGATTGAGGTATGAGCAGAGTCACCGCGATTATCTCCGCTCTGGTTATCTGCATCATCGTCTGTCTGTCATGGGCTGTTAATCATTACCGGGATAACGCCATCGCCTACAAAGCCCAGCGCGACAAAGCCACATCCATCATCGCTGACATGCAGAAGCGTCAACGTGATGTAGCAGAACTTGACGCCAGATACACAAAGGAGCTTGCTGATGCTAACGCGACTATCGAAAGCCTCCGTGCTGATGTTTCTGCTGGGCGTAAGCGCCTGCAAGTCGCCGCCACCTGTGCAAAGTCAACGACCGGAGCCAGCAGCATGGGCGATGGAGAAAGCCCAAGACTTACAGCAGATGCTGAACTCAATTATTACCGTCTCCGAAGTGGAATCGACAAGATAACCGCGCAGGTTAACTACCTGCAGGAATACATCAGGACGCAATGCCTGAAATGATCGGGCGATGAAAACCAAAAAAACAGGAGCAATACATGACTAAGCTTTATCACCGCATCTCAACTTTTCTCTCTGGTTGCTGGGCGTTTATCACGTCTATTTCGTTCGCCATCTTTAGTTTCGGTAGCACAGCGTGCTCGCTTAGTCGGGGTCTGTGGCGTGCTATTTCAGCACTAGCGCCGAAATTTTTACCTGAAAAGGCTGTTTGGCGAATTGTAGAGCGAATGTGTAGTGAGAGCGTTCGCGAGAAGATTAACGTATTTGGACGTCATCCTCGAAATACAGGCGCATTGTGCAGTCCGTTACTGTAGTCATTACAAAGCCCATCTACGGGTGGGCTTGATAATGAAACCGTGATTTACATCCCCACAATCCGGGTATGTAAAAGATAGTTCAGGCGAGAACGGATTTAACTAAATCTGTGCGCCACCAGTTAACGGCAGTACAGCGAAACAACCCAAGCCAGAAAGTGGGGAAATAACACTGGCAGCCACTGAAAGATGAACCTCCTGCCTGATGGCAAAAAAGATTCTTTGTGGTGGCGGACTGATGGAAAGACATCCTAATCAAGCAACCACTCCACAGGGTCATAATTATGAACGACCAGCAAATCGAAAAAGAAATCGTTGAGAAAGGCCAAACGGCACCGCGAATCACCCCGCAGCACATCGAAGACGTGATTAAAAGCGAGCATTACTTTACTGCTTATGATGGACGAAATGGTGCCATTTCCAGCAACGAATATTGTGGCAGGGAAAAACCAGAAGAAGGCGATCGTGATTTATCACCATTGAAGTTGCTCACTTTCTGCGTACTGGTGCTGAAGAATGGCTTCACCGTCACCGGAGAGAGTGCCTGTGCAAGCCCGGAAAACTTTGATGCAGAAATTGGTAGGAAGATTGCCCGGCAAAATGCTGTAAACAAAATCTGGATGCTCGAAGGTTACTTGCTGAAGCAGAAGCTAAGCGAACAGTAGTTATTACAAAAGCCATTCCCTACAGAGTGGCTTTGATAATGGCTTATACCCTACACGGGATATCTTAACTGATATCCCTTTTAACGGATAAACGGAGCCAACAATGGCAGAGATTATTCCCATGACTGAAGAACAGAAATTCCAGTTAGAGATTTACAAACTGGTCATGAACCAGAACGCAGCCGCAGAGGAGGCATTTCAGTTCATTGGCACTGACGAGCTGAAGCTTGAGCTATTCAAAATTCACTTCCAGTCAGGTGGCGCTAATTCGGATATCACGATCCGCACATTCGAAGCGGTGCGTAAATCGAAGGAAGCGTTAGACCTGTTCACTACCGGAGCATAAACATGGCGCGCCCAACAAAGTATCAAGAGGCGTACGCCGAACAGGCACGCAAACTGTGCTTGCTGGGCTATACAGACGCAGAACTTGCTGATTTCTTTGAAGTCAGTGAGTCAACTATTAACAAGTGGAAGCTTGATTATCCTAAGTTTTCGGAGTCCATAAAAAAGGGTAAGGCCGTCGCTGATGCAGAAGTTAGTGATCGTCTTTATCAACGCGCTATGGGCTTCGTGGCTCCAGATATCGATATTCGTGTTATTGAAAACAGAATTGTCGAAACTCCGCTTGAGAAGTATTACCCGCCTGATACAACCGCTGCCATTTTCTGGCTTAAGAACCGACAGAAGGATAAATGGCGCGACAAGGTTGATCACGAGCTAACAGGCAAAGACGGCGGCGCAATCCAGATTGAAACATCACCGATGAGTACTCTATTCGGAAAATGACCTCGATTAATCCTATCTTTGAACCGTTCATTGAGGCGCATCGCTACAAAGTTGCCAAAGGCGGTCGAGGTAGCGGTAAGTCATGGGCAATTGCGAGGCTGCTTGTTGAAGCGGCGCGTCGGCAGCCTGTGCGTATTCTCTGCGCTCGTGAACTGCAAAACAGTATCAGCGATTCGGTAATCCGGTTGCTTGAAGACACCATAGAGCGGGAAGGGTATTCGGCCGAGTTTGAAATTCAGCGTTCCATGATTCGTCATCTCGGAACGAATGCTGAATTCATGTTCTACGGCATCAAAAACAACCCGACGAAGATTAAATCGCTCGAAGGCATTGATATCTGCTGGGTGGAAGAAGCGGAAGCGGTAACGAAGGAATCATGGGATATCCTGATCCCAACCATCCGTAAGCCGTTCTCTGAAATATGGGTGAGCTTTAACCCGAAGAACATCCTCGACGATACCTATCAGCGATTCGTCGTAAATCCTCCCGATGATATTTGTCTGCTGACGGTGAACTACACCGACAATCCGCACTTTCCTGAAGTTCTCCGTCTGGAGATGGAAGAGTGCAAACGCAGAAATCCGACACTGTATCGTCACATCTGGCTTGGTGAGCCAGTGAGCGCAAGTGATATGGCAATCATCAAACGAGAATGGCTTGAAGCTGCAACCGATGCGCACAAGAAACTCGGATGGAAAGCGAAAGGCGCGGTTGTTTCTGCGCATGACCCATCAGATACAGGGCCAGATGCTAAAGGTTATGCATCGCGTCACGGTTCGGTAGTTAAGCGCATTGCCGAAGGCCTGCTGATGGACATCAACGAGGGTGCTGACTGGGCTACTTCGCTGGCGATTGAAGACGGCGCTGACCATTACCTGTGGGATGGTGATGGCGTCGGTGCGGGGCTACGCAGACAGACAACGGAAGCGTTCTCCGGCAAGAAAATCACCGCCACGATGTTCAAGGGTAGCGAATCGCCATTCGATGAAGATGCGCCGTATCAGGCCGGAGCATGGGCTGATGAAGTCGTACAGGGTGACAACGTTCGCACTATTGGCGATGTATTCCGCAATAAGCGAGCGCAATTCTATTACGCGCTGGCTGACAGACTGTATCTGACATATCGGGCGGTTGTTCACGGTGAGTATGCAGACCCCGACGACATGCTGAGTTTCGACAAAGAAGCGATAGGCGAGAAGATGCTGGAGAAGCTGTTTGCAGAACTTACGCAGATTCAGCGCAAATTCAATAACAACGGGAAGCTGGAACTTATGACTAAGGTCGAAATGAAGCAGAAGCTCGGTATCCCATCTCCTAACCTGGCTGATGCGCTGATGATGTGTATGCATTGCCCGGAGTCGGCTGCGCAACCCGACTATTCCAGTTACTCAATTCCTTGTGGTGTAGGTTGATATGGCAGAAAAAAAGATGACTGACTGGCATCGCAAGGTGCTGTGCAACTTTGATAATGCCTGGTCAGCAACGCAGGATATGCGTGAGCAGATTATTGAGGCTCAACGTTTCGTCCGGGTATCCGGCGCACAGTGGGAAGGCAGCACAAACGCTGGTTACTCATTTGATGAAGGCAGGTTCGAGCATTATCCGCGTTTTGAACTGAATAAGATTGCCCGTGAATGTGATCGCATCATTGGCGAGTATCGACAGAATCGCATCAGCGTTAAATTCAGGCCGAAGGACGATAAGGCATCGGAAGCGTTAGCCGAAAAGATGAACGGCAAATTCCGCGCTGACTATCAGGAAACATCCGGTGGCGAAGCGTGTGATAACGCATTTGATGATGCTGTAACGGGCGGATTCGGTTGTTTCCGCATGTGTGCCGATTACGAAGATGAAATGGATCCGAGTAACGAGCAGCGACGCATCAGTCTTCTTCCTGTTTACGACCCAGCGACATGCGTCTTCTTCGATCAGGACAGCAAGCAATATGACCGCTCTGATGCTATGTGGGCTATGGAAATGTTCTCCATGACGCCTAAAGCGTTCGAGGCTGAATACCCTGATTCCATCGCGGCAAGCCTTTCTCGTGATGACACTGGCACTCAATATGACTGGTCAACGCCCGATGCCATCTATGTTGGACGCTACTACGAAGTTCGCATAGAGAAGGTGAAGCTCACGGCGTGGCGCAACCCTGTTAGCGGAGAAACGGCAATCTATGATGAAGAGCAAATCAAAGATATTGTTGACGAACTGACCGATGGCGCATTCGAACTGATTGGCGAGCGGACAGTGAAGAAACGCCGCGTTTATTGCGGCCTTCTGTCTGGCGCTGAATGGCTGGAAGAACCGAAGCGTATTCCTGGCGAACATATTCCTCTCATCCCGGTATATGGGCGTCGCTCATTTGTTGATAATCAGGAGCGAATCGAAGGCCACGCTGCAAAAGCGATGGATGCACAGCGTCTTGAGAACCTGATGGTTTCCATGATTGCAGATAACGCTACTCAGGCTGGCGGTGATGGCATTCCTATCGTGGATGTTGATTTCATTCCCGGTCCATTAATGAATTACTGGGCAGAGAGGAATAAGAAAAGACCTGCAGTTCTTCCCATGACCAGCAAGAAGGACAAAAACGGAACGGTCATTTCAGAGGCTCAGGTTGCTGGCTGGACACCTCCGACACAAATGCCTCCTGCTCTTGCCGGGCTATTGCAGTACACCGGAACGGCTATTCAGCAAATTACAGGTGCGTCGCAGCTTGAGAACATGCCGAGCAACGTCGCTACCGATACCGTTGATAGCATCTTTAACCGGATGGACACGCAGTCCTATATCTACATGGACAACATGGCTAAATCCATGCGCCGTGCTGGCGTCGTGTGGCTTTCTATGGCTCGTGAAGTCTATGGCAGCGATACGCCAATGCGCATCGTTAATGAGGATGGCAGCGATGACGTGGCGCTGATGACTGGTGAAGTGGTTGACCGTCAGACAGGGCAGGTTATCGCGCTTAACGACCTTTCGCAGGGTAACTATGAAGTGACTGTCGATGTCGGTCAGTCGTTCGCTACTCGCCGTGATGCAACGGTTAAGTCGTTACTTTCCATGCTGGCACTTATCCCGCCAGGAACGCCGAAGCATGACCTTGTATCGTCGATGATTCTCGACAATATGGACGGCGAAGGGATGGACGACCTGAAAGAATACAACCGCAATCAGTTGCTTCTGTCTGGCGTTATCAAGCCGAGAACGCCTGAAGAACAGCAGATGGTTGAACAGGCGAAACAACAACAGGCCAGTCAGCCAGATCCGGCTATGGTTGCAGCGCAAGGTCAGCTTCTTGCTGGTCAGGCTGAATTGCAGAAAGCGCAGAACGAACAGGCAGCCATTCAGGTTAAAGCATTCCAGGCACAGACTGATGCTCAGGTTGCAGCGGCAAACGTTGTGAAAATCCTCGCATCTGCCGATAGCCAGCAGAAATCTGATATCCGCGAGGCTCTGAAACTGCTCGGACAGTTCCAGCAACAGCAAGGAGACAATGCCCGTGCTGATGCAGAGCTTGTCCTGAAAAGTCAGGCACAGGGACATGCGCAGCGCATGGACATCAGCAGCATCCTGCAAAAATCAACTCAGCAACAACCACAGCAGTAATTAACCCATAACGTGCAATGGCTGTCTTTATGAGGCCTGGCACCCTATTGCCTTCCGATGGGCTGAACATCGAGTAAACAGGGGTAACAAATGGACCAGATGGCAGAAAACACACCAGAAGTTGAAATCGAAACCGACGCGTCAGAGCAGATTCCTGATGATGTCGAACGGGCTGAAGAAGTCGAAACAGAAGATGGCAGTGAGTCCTCCGGCAATGATGCAGAGGAAGCTACTGAAACTGATGACGACGAATCAGAACAGGAATTCTACTTTGGTGACGAAAAGCTGGATTCGCCAACCAGCGAAGATGGCGCAGAGCATGGACTGGTAAAACACCTGCGCAAGACGATTAAAGAGAAAGACCGCGAGCTGAAAGAGCTGATGCGTCAGTCTCAGAAACCCGTCGAGCAGCAGCCGGTAATCACTCAACCACCGCGAATGCCAAAACTGGACGATGAGGACATCGGTTTCGATGAAGAAATCTACCAGCAACGCATGGCTAAGTGGGCAGAGGATAACGGCAAGTACCAGCAACAGGAGATGGCTCGCAAGCAAAAGGAGCAGGAGATTCAGGCTGCCTATCAAGAGCGATTATCCAAATATCAGCAACGTGTTAAGGCTCTCAAAGTTCCTGGCTATCAGGAAGCTGAGCAGGCCGTACTCGAGGAAATCCCCATCGAGACACAAAACGCGATCCTGTTTGAGTCAGAGAAGCCGGAAATCGTTGTTCTGGCACTCGGTCGCAACGCTGAACTGCGCAAGCAACTGGCAGAAGCTACCAACCCCGTAGCAATTGGTCGTCTGCTGGAACGTATCGAATCGAAGGCCAGAATCATGCCAAAAGCAAAAACCACGGCAGCCACAACCCCGACAGTCAAGGGGAGCAACGGCGCAGTAATCAATAACCTCGACAAACTGAAAGCCAAGGCGCTGGAAACTGGTGACTGGACGCCGTATTTCGCCGCTAAAAAGGCAAAAAAATAACCTATCGGAGCATTAAGCATGGCTAACCAATTAGCAAAAGACCTTGAAATCATGTTCGAAAACTACGTTGAAGGCTTTGAGGCCGCCTGCGTAGTTTCCCGTAACGCTAAAAAATTCCGTCCCGGTGATACCGCAATGCAGAGAGCAGGTGATGTTCTGTATCGTCCGCAGCATTACCACATGAACATTGAGGAAGGCCTCGATCTCAGCAGCAAAACGCCAACAGCACTGGTTCAGCGCCTTGTTCCTTCTGTGTTCAAGGAGCCGAAAAACATTCTGTACACTCTGGATGCGCGTGAAATGCGTGACCCGGAACATAAAACTGAAGCTGGTCGAGCCGCAGGTATGCGCCTTGCTGCACAGATTGACTCTGACCTGATTTCCATGGTCACGCAGCGTGCTACTAACGTGGTCGCAATTCCTGCCTCAGAAAATGGCTCACGGGGCCTTGCCTTGTGGAATGGTGCGGCAGATATTGATGCCACCATGACGGCGATTGGTGTACCTCAGGGTATCAACCGTCGCTCTTTCTGGAACCCCTTCAACTACAAAGACCTTGCTGGCGAGCTTGGTCACCGTGCCTACGCTCAGGGCGCAACCCTGACAGCATACGAAAAAGCGCAGATCCCTCCGGTTGCTTCCTTTGATAGCTACAAGACCGATATTTCCGGTCGATTACCGGCAGGAAGCACTGAAACCTTGACAGTATCAAATCAACCTGAACACAAGGTTGAAGCGAAAGATTCAAATGGCATGCCTGTTGATAACCGACAGGGGACCATTACGGTATCTGCTAAAGGCTTGCAGGTTGGCGATGCGTTTACCATCGCAGGTGTGAATTCCGTACACCAGATCACCAAAGATACCACCGGGCAGCCGCAGGTATTCCGCGTTCTGGCAGTAGACACAGCAGGAACCACCGTAACAATCTCTCCAAAGATTCTCCCTGTTGGAAATGCCGATGTTGCGAGCCGTCCATATGCAAACGTCGATGCCAAGCCGGCAGAAACTGCAGCAATCACCATTCTCAACAAAAATGCCGCACCGGCTAACCTGTTCTGGGCTGATGGTTCTGTTGAACTGATGTACGGCAAACTGGCGTTCCCGACTGGTCAGGGTCCACAGGTAATGACAGCAACCACCGAGCAGGGCGCTACGCTGATCATGTCTTACGCCTTCGACCACATCAAAGGCGTAACCACTGCTCGTTTCACCACTCTGTACGGTTGCTCTGTACTTGTTCCTGAATATACGGGCATCGTTATTGCCGGGCAGTAATTTTGGTGGGGCTTCGGCCCCATTTTTATTGGGAGAAGACAATGGCACGAACAATGCTCTATAAGCCTGGCAACATGATCACCTGTGGTCAGTTTGCTGTCGATTACATCATTGTTGATGACGAAGAAGTTAAATCTCACCTGAAAAAAGGCTGGGTAAAAACTCCTGAAGAAACCGCAACGAAGCAAAAAGTGGCTAAGGCGGAAGAAGATGGCGAAAACGAAGGGTGATCTCGTTCTTAAGGCTTTACGAAAAGCCGGGCTGTATTCCAATGCCACGTTGACAGATGCCGACCCTCAGGCAATTGAAGATGCCATTAATGACCTCGAAGACATGATGGCAGCATGGCAGGCGAAAGGTATCGAGCTTGGATATCAGTTTGCTGATACAGAAAACGGCATCATGCCGTTACCTGACGATGATTCAGGTATCCCTGCATGGGCAAATGATGGCGTCGCTTTGAAGCTCGCTGTGCAGGTGTGCATGGATAACGTCATTCAGCCGTCGGATGCTCTCCTGACCGCTGCTGACAGTGCATATCAGACAATCTGTATCGCTTTAACCAAAATACCACCACTTGAGCGACGAAATGACATGCCTCGCGGTAGTGGTAACAAAAGCGCGTTTACGTGGAATCGGTTTTACATCGAGAAAGATGATCCGAGTACGTGAGGTGAATAAATGCCGATTCAGCAACTTCCACTTATGAAAGGTGTCGGCAAAGACTTTCGAAACGCCGACTATATCGACTATCTGCCAGTGAATATGTTGGCTACACCCAAAGAAATCCTGAACAGCAGCGGATATCTTCGCTCATTCCCGGGCATTGCCAAACGTTCTGATGTGAACGGCGTATCGCGAGGCGTCGAGTACAACATGGCGCAGAGTGCTGTTTATCGCGTGTGTGGTGGGAAGCTGTACAAAGGAGAAAGTGAGGTCGGTGATGTTGCCGGAAGTGGTCGCGTATCAATGGCGCATGGTCGAACATCACAGGCGGTAGGCGTTAACGGGCAACTGGTCGAGTATCGCTATGATGGCACGGTTAAAACCGTCTCAAACTGGCCTGCGGACAGCGGATTCACGCAGTATGAGTTAGGGTCCGTCCGCGACATTACGCGCTTACGCGGGCGTTATGCGTGGTCAAAAGACGGTACTGATTCATGGTTTATCACTGACCCTGAAGACGAATCGCACCCTGACCGCTACAGCGCACAATATCGCGCAGAATCGCAGCCTGACGGCATCATCGGCATCGGAACATGGCGAGACTTCATCGTATGCTTTGGTTCATCAACGATTGAATATTTCTCCCTGACTGGTGCAACCACCGTTGGTGCTGCTTTGTATGTCGCGCAGCCATCGCTGATGGTGCAAAAAGGCATCGCCGGAACTTACTGCAAAACGCCGTTTGCTGATTCCTATGCGTTCATCAGCAATCCGGCAACAGGTGCGCCGTCTGTGTACATCATCGGCTCCGGTCAGGTGTCACCAATCGCCAGCGCGAGCATTGAGAAAATACTACGCTCCTACACTGCTGATGAACTGGCTGATGGCGTGATGGAATCGTTGCGGTTTGATGCTCATGAGTTGCTGATTATTCACCTGCCGCGCCATGTTCTTGTTTACGACGCATCTTCAAGTGCCAATGGTCCGCAATGGTGTGTGCTGAAAACAGGCCTGTATGACGATGTGTACCGCGCTATCGACTTCATTTACGAAGGCAATCAGATAACGTGCGGCGATAAGCTAGAGTCCGTGACCGGGAAATTGCAGTTCGATATCAGCAGCCAGTACGACAAGCAACAGGAGCACCTGCTGTTTACTCCGTTGTTCAAAGCAGATAACGCCAGAGTTTTCGACCTTGAAGTTGAATCTTCAACTGGAGTTGCGCAGTATGCTGACCGCCTTTTTCTCTCTGCAACCACTGACGGCATCAATTACGGACGTGAGCAGATGATTGAGCAGAATGAACCGTTCGTTTACGACAAACGCGTTTTGTGGAAGCGAGTAGGGCGCATCAGGAAAAATGTCGGCTTCAAATTGCGCGTTATCACGAAGTCACCTGTAACTCTGTCTGGCGCTCAGATAAGGATTGAGTAATGGCGGATTCATCACTGAATAATCCTGTCGCGGTTCAGGCTACGCGCCTTGATGCTTCAATTTTGCCACGCAATATATTCAGCCAGTCTTACCTGCTGTATGTCATTAATCAGGGGGCTGATGTCGGCGCAATTGCCGGGAAGGCAAATCAGGCTGGTCAGGGCGCTTATGATGCCCAAGTAAAAAACGATGAACAGGATGTCGAACTGGCTGACCACGATGCAAGAATCACCGCAAACACAAAAGCGATAAATCTCCTTGAGGTCAGGTTAACAACCGCCGAAGGGAAGATAGTCGTACTGCGCAGCGATGTTGATTACTTGCTGGATGAGGTTATCGATATTCAGGCGCATCTGGTCACTGTTGACAAAAGACTGGATGGCGTAGAAAGCGATGTATTTGACATTAAGAGTGATTACGTATCGAAAACTGTAACCAAATCGCAGTCTCTTGCGTCACCGCTGGATGTAAAAACATCATATTCAGTTGATGGAATTCAGGTTGTTGGAGCAAGAAATACCGGATGGACTGCAGCCACAGGTACGCCACTTCTTGGCTCATTCAACGCTAACCAGTCATACACTGTCGGCACTACGTACACACAATCCGAAGTCGCAGCTCTCGCTACAGGTTTGCAGCAGGCGCGGCAGCGTATTCTGGCGCTTGAAACGGCACTTAGATTACATGGGCTGATTGACTGATGATTACATTCAAACCAACGCGAAACATCGACCTGATAGAAGCAGTCGGAAATCACCCTGACATTATCGCCGGGAGCAACAACGGCGATGGATACGACTACAAACCTGAATGCCGTTACTTTGAGGTGAGCGTGCACGGGCAGTTCGGCGGCATTGTTTACTATCAGGAGATTCAGCCGCTGACATTCGATTGCCACGCCATGTACCTGCCAGAGGTTCGTGGATTCAGCAAGGAAATCGGTCTGGCGTTCTGGCGATACATTCTGACTAACACCACCGTTCAGTGCGTCACATCGTTCGCTGCACGCAAATTCCGCCACGGGCAGATGTACTGCGCAATGATTGGCCTTAAGCGTGTAGGAACCATCAAGAAATACTTCAAAGGCGTGGATGACGTGACTTTTTACAGCGCAACACGCGAAGAACTAATCGACTTCCTGAATCACGGGAGATAGCCATGTTATATGCATTTAAGCTGGGCAGAAAACTGCGCGGCGAGGAACCTTATTGCCCTGAAAAAGGCGGGAAAGGTGGCAGCTCTGATAAAAGCGCAAAGTATGCAGCAGAAGCTCAGAAGTATGCCGCAGACCTGCAAAATCAGCAGTGGCAGACGATCATGAAAAATCTTGCTCCGTTCACGCCTCTTGCGGAGCAGTATGTTAACCAGTTGCAGAATCTTTCCAGTTTAGAAGGTCAGGGGCAGGCACTTAATCAGTATTACAACTCTCAGCAGTATAAAGACCTTGCAGGTCAGGCGCGTTACCAGAGTCTTGCTGCTGCGGAGGCGACGGGTGGACTTGGTTCGACAGCCACAAGCAATCAACTGGCTACGATCGCGCCGACACTCGGTCAGTCTTGGTTATCAAATCAGATGAGCAATTACAACAATCTGGCAAACGTTGGGCTTGGTGCGCTGCAAGGTCAGGCAAACGCCGGGCAGACGTACGCCAACAACATGAGCAGCATTGCACAGCAAAGCGCAGCTCTTGCCGCTGCTAATGCCAATAAACCATCAAGTCTTCAGACTGCAATTAGCGGTGGCACGTCTGGTGCGATTGCCGGTGCAGGTCTTGCCAGCCTTTTGGGAACATCAACACCTTGGGGCGCTGGCATTGGTGCTGGTATTGGATTGCTTAGCTCGTTGTTTTAAGGGGTAATCATGGCTACTTGGCAAGGATCAAATGGCGGATTGTTAGCTGGTATCGGCGGCGTCAACTCAAACGCTCCGAGCGTAAATGACATCGGCAATACGCTTCAGCTTATCAGGCAGAACAATGATATTGAGCGTTCAGGCGCTAACAATGTTGGGCTGACTGCTTTGCAAGGTCTTTCAGGTATTGCAGGGGTGTTTCAGCAGGAAAAGCAGGCTCAGCGGCAGAAAGAATTTCAGCAGGCGTACGCTAATGCTTATGCGTCTGGTGATCGCGGTGCTTTGCGTCAGTTGGCTACTCAATATCCAGACCAGATTGAATCCGTTCGTAAAGGCATGGGATTCATTGATGAAGATCAGCGTAATTCTATCGGCACCTTAGCGGCTGGCGCACGCCTTGCGTCATCGTCTCCAGAAGCAATGCAATCATGGCTGCAAAACAACGCCAAGGAACTGACTCGCGTCGGTGTTGACCCTAACAGCGTTGCTCAGATGTATCAGCAGAACCCTTCAGGATTTGGTGAGTTTGTTGATCACCTTGGGATGGCTGCGCTTGGTCCGATTGATTACTTCAATGTTCAGGACAAGATGGCTGGTCGTGAAATTGACCGAGGCAGACTGGCAGAGACAATCCGCAGCAATCAGGCCGGAGAAGCACTAACAGCTCGAGGTCAGGACATCCAGATACGTGGACAGAACATCAGCGCACAGAATGCTGCTCTTTCCCGCGAAATACAAAGAGCAGAATTACAAGAAAAGGCTCTGGACAGACAAATAGCCAGAGAAAGCAATCAGTTAAAGCTTGAAGAGCTAAAACAGAAACAGGCAGATGTTCGGCAAAAGGCTGACATAGCCCGCGCTGACAGGCAGGCCGCTGCTCAGGGTGCAGTTGATACGTTCAGCACCGCGCTTGATTCTCTCAACGAGATAGAGCAAAGCCCCGGCCTTTCAAAAGCAGTAGGAATTCGCTCAGCGTTTCCGACAGTTCCTGGCTCTGATGCGGCTAACTTTGAAGCAAGGCTCGACACCTTTAAAGCTCAAACATTCCTTCCTATGGTGCAGTCCCTGAAGGGTATGGGCGCTCTTTCAGATGCTGAGGGTAAAAAATTATCCGATGCGGTTGGTGCCCTAAGCCCCAAAATGAGTGAAAAGGCTTTTCGTGACTCTATCGGAAAGATTAGAAATCAGCTTGAAAGCAAGTTGAGCACTGTTAAAAAACAGTTTGATTATCAGGAGCCGGTGCAGAATATTCCAAGGCAACAATCTACTACTGGCAGTAACTTTTCTTCACTATGGGGTGATTAATGGCTAAAGCATGGAAAGATGTTATCGCCTCTCCACAGTATCAGGCGTTAGCACCAGAACAAAAAGCGCAGGCTCAGGAGCAATACTTCAATGAAGTCGTGGCCCCGCAAGCCGGAGAAAATGCAGAGCAGGCTAAGCAAGCTTTCTATGCAGCCTATCCATTGCCATCTGTGCAGCCAGTGGAGACACAGCAACCAGTAGCACAGCAACAACCACAGCAAAGTGGATTTATGTCTGATCTTGGTGAAGCAGTGAAAGAGACTGGTCGCGGACTGGTGCAGGCTGGCGTGAACGTGGCAAACATACCTGCATCAGTTGCCGATGCTGTAACAAGCGCGGCTGCATGGGCTGGCGGTAAACTCGGCATTGGCGATGGAACATATCAACCCGCGCCACGAGTAACAACGCATGGATTAGAGCAGGACTTTGGCCTTCAGCAAGGTGCGCTGACTCCACAAACGACAGAGGGCAGGGTATTTGCTGAAGCATTGCCTTACCTCACACCTGCCGGCGTTGAGAGAGCGGCAACACAGGCACCAACACTTGCTGGTCGAATTGCTCAGGGTGCAACTCGCCTTCTCGCTGAAAACGCAGTTGGATCACTTGCTGCAAACAGTGTGAAAGATGATGCGGAAGCACTAGCCACCGACTTAGGCGTTGGCGTTCTGGCTGGCGGAGCTATTAACGCTGCCGGACGTGGATTAGGTGCTGCTTATCGTGGAGTTCGTGGTGCGATAGCGCCAGAAGCGCAACAGGCTATCAGGTTTGCAGAGCGTGAAGGAGTGCCTCTGCACACCACAGACCTGTTACAACCTACTTCCCGCGTCGGAAAAATGGCGCAGACTACAGCAGAAAATATCCCTCTGGCTGGCACAAGCGGAATGAGAGCAACGCAACAGGAAGCGAGAAGCCAGTTGGTGCAGAGATTTGCTGATAAATTCGGTGAGTATGATCCAGCGGTTGTTATTGACAGCCTTAAAGCGAAAACATCAGGAATTCGTCGTGCTGCCGGTAATCGACTGGAGCAGGTTCAGAATGCTATGGCTGGAGTAAACATTCAGCCTGTGCGAGCAATTCAGCAGATTGATACTGAGATATCTAACCTGCAGAAGCTTGGTAAGGTCGCTGATAACGAGACGATTTCAAAACTTCAATCCTATCGTGATGAGCTTATTCGCAATGCTGGTCCTGATGGTCCGGTAAATCTGGATTTGAAGCAATTAAGCGATCTGCGCAGCCAGTTCAGAATGGACGTGAAGGGGGAACGACCAGTGTTACCAAACCGTTCCGATGCTGCCATTCAGCGCGTTTACAAGGCGATGACAGACGATATCAATGGTGCCATTGGTCAGAATCTTGGCAATGATACTCTCCGTAAATATCAGCAGGCCAATGCCGTCTACGCTGACGAAGCGGCGAAACTAAAGAATACCAGGCTGAAGAATGTTCTCATGAAAGGCGACCTGACACCGGAAGTTGTCAACAACATGCTATTCAGCAAGAACAAATCGGAAATTAAGACGCTGTATAACTCAGTTGGTCGTGTTGGCAGGGCGCAAATGCGCAATGGCATCATTGGAAAGGCGATGGAGAAATCTGGCGGATCCCCTGACCAGTTCCTTCGGCAGCTTAACATCCTGCAAAACCAGACTGGCATCACATTTAAGGGGCAGGACGCTGCTTATCTGAAAGGATTAAAAAACTACCTGCAATCCACGCAGCAGGCTGCAAAAGCGGCAGTAACAACACCCACAGGGCAGCAAACTATCCCGTTCATAATTGGGTATGGGACGGCAATGAACCCGGCGACAACTGGCGCAGCAGTAAGCTACGGACTTCTTACTCGCGCCTATGAGAGCGAGCCATTCAGAAATGCAATGCTACGAATGGCAAATACCCCACGCGGATCAACAGCGTTTGAGAAAGCCATGCAGCAGGCACAAAAGGTAATTAACGCTATGACGCAGGGGGCTAAGTCTGATGCGTTGTCAGAATAGCTTTGCAAACACCAGGAACGTGCAAAAACCAAATATATAGAGCGCAATATTCAACAGATCTCTTTGCATAGACTCATCTCATAATTAACAAATCATAACTGACATTAGTGCAATGCTGGGCAAGTTGCATCTTGTTCGGCATTGCTACGTCCGGAGCAAATTAAATGACAGACATTACAGCCAATGTTGTAGTGAGTATGCCTTCGCAACTCTTCACTATGGCGCGTTCTTTTAAAGCCGTAGCCAATGGTAAAATTTATATCGGTAAAATTGACACTGACCCGGTAAATCCTGAAAACCAGATTCAGGTTTATGTGGAGAACGAAGACGGCTCTCACGTTCCTGTATCGCAGCCAATCATCATTAACGCTGCTGGATATCCGGTATATAACGGACAAATTGCCAAGTTCGTCACTGTGCAAGGTCACTCGATGGCTGTGTATGACGCATTTAATGCACGACAGTTCTACCACCCAAATGTACTCAAGTACGATCCAGATCAATTCAAGCAGCAGCTAGCAAGCTCAGAAGATGGAATGGGTGACGCACTAGTTGCAGTTAAGCAGCCATATATCGGCTCAATAGCTTTAACTCAACATGATAAAAATACCAACTTCATTTCAGCCAAGGATTTCGGTGCAACAGCTGACGGAACTCTGCATCCACTCAGCGAGAAATTCTCCACACTATCAGCGGCGCAGGCTGTTTATCCATTCGTAACATCACTAACTCAGTCTCTTGACTATGCAGGCATACAGGCCGCAATTAATACAGGGCGGAATGTATTATTGACATCTGGAACTTACTTCGTAAATGCAACGATAGAGATGAATTCAAACTGCACAATAAATGGCGAAACAAACAGCAACATAAATAGGCCGGAAACTTTCATAGCAGTAATGGGAAATATAGCTTGTTTCCATTACCACGCAGCGTTTAATACAATAAATATTGAAAATGTCTATATTTTTTACGATGGAGGACGCCCTATATCACCTACTGGCAATGATGGTAAAATTGGCATTCTAATTGATGGAGGAACTACTTCACCAGGCGTTATGCACATTAAAAATGTTGAGGTTGATGGTGCATGGTGGGCCATATATGATGACTCTGGAAATTACCTAACAAAGTATACCCAGGTATGGGCGAGGAGAGTTGCGCATGGTTTCTATAAGGCGAACGGAACGACAATACAGTGGGATACATGTTATGTGCTGGATGCAGCACAGGCATGGTATGTTGTAAATTGCCTGTCTCCTCAGCTAATAAACTGTGCAGGAGACCAGATCACAGTTGACGGGTCGCAATATACATTTGATTCCTCAGGGTTATATTTTTCTGGATGTAAGTGTCTTACTATTACAGGGTATGATGGTGAGTCTAATATAATAAAAAATACAAATGGAATTACTGCGTCGTATATAAAACTTAATGATACTATTGCCCATATATCAGGATTGGCCGGGCATGGAAACTCAATGCAAACAACGGGGAGTGGGACAGCAGCATTTATCTTTGCAACAGGCACAAGCATTGTTAACATAAAATCAAGTACCGATAGCTTCCTTGATAGCGAATCAATAACCTACACTGGCTCTGGATACCCAAACACATTGCTGACAGACTCAACAGCAAAAATAATTGCTGAGGGATGCCGGTTTAAGGCTCCGACTGGTGGGACTCCTGTAATATCAACTTACAGCACAGGGAATGGAGTATTTACTGACTGCTCATTAACTGGGACGCAAACTTCAGGCTCATATGTTGAATCACGAAGCTCTGCAGGTAATCAGTTGCCAGCAGTGTACACAGCGAAAGGAACTCAGGCTGTTGCAGCTAACGTAGCAACTACGTTGTTTGAACTGCCAAATAGCCAAGGGATGTACCTGATAAGCGTTTGGGCAGAAAGCAGTGGAACAAATTTCTCTTCGCTTCAGCTTGCCATGTGGGACGGAACAACACTTACTTTAACTCCGCTTAAGTCAGGAGGGTTGATATCATTTACAGTGACAGGAAGGATTGTAACCATCACAAGCCAGGGAACAACAACATTTAACTGGACATACACCAAGGCAGGGTGATGAAAATGCGCATGGATGCGCTTCTTGTTTACCTTGAAATGTGCTACATTTTCGCAGATGTTCACTCCATATCTGGGAAAGAAATGAAAGGTAAAATCAAGTCTCTTGATGGACTAAGGGCAATAGCGGTATTCCTTGTAATAATAGCCCACGCTACAGGAATATATTTTCATGAGTATGAGGTTATGCTTGGTGGAAGTTCACAGTTTGGCGTTTGGATATTCTTTGTTCTCAGCGCATTTTTGCTAACCAGTAGATTTATTTCTACCGGATTTTCCTGGCGGTCTCTTTTAAGTTATTTCCTTGGAAGAACAATGAGAATCCTTCCGGTGTTCGCAATAGCTGTTCTCGTGTATTCATATTTTGGGTATTTTGATTTGAATACGGCAATCTCAATCATAACGATGAAAGAGGCCATGCTTCATTTCTGGACAATACCAATTGAGTATAAATTCTACTTCATACTTCCATTCTTTGCGTATGCTGGTGTCGCAATTCAAAAAGTGTACAATGGAAAAGCAGCGGCATTCCTTATTTTCGCACTGGCTGTATTGCTACAGGGATTGTACCCTGCGATGGATAGTGCGTATGGCGGAATGGTGATGTGGTATTTCCCACTGTTTGCTTGCGGAATGATTGCAGCATTTCTCTATCACGATAATTTCCTTAAAATTGGTCAAGAGTTGTCTGATATAGCCTTCCTGTTCTTTATTGTATCAATGCTTATTGCACTGCCTAAAGTTATGTGGAAGTTAACTGGTGGGTTTACTGATGGATGGGTTCTCAACAAATTTATTTTCTATGCGCCAATATTTGGACTCATTGTTCTGCTAATGAGCTATGGAGAAGGTGTATTTGCTTGGGCTCTGTCAACACCGTTAATGTCTTACATTGGTAAATGGAGCTTCTCTATATACCTATGGCACTTCCTGATTCTAGCAATGGGTGTGTGGTACGTAGGAATCAGTTTCTATATGTATATAGCAACGATGGTAGCATCAATCTTAGTTGGGGCGGTAAGTTTTTATCTAATCGAAAACCCAATGGAAAAGCTTAGGCATAAAATTATGGGTATGATTACTAAAATGCAGGATTCCAAAATCACTGAATCAAGCAGAGCATAACCATAACAATCGACCTAAAGAGATCACCAAACTGAGCATGGTTGAAAATTCAACTAACCCAGTGCGTTGACAAAAAATTAGCGCAAGAAGACAAAAAATCACCTTGCGCTAATACTCTGTTACAGGTCACTAATACCATCTAAGTAGTTGATTCATAGTGACTGGATATGTTGTGTTTTGTCGCGTTTTGCAGTCTATTATTTAATCATTAAGTAATCTAATGCTATGATTTTTAAATTATTTATGTGATTTTGTCATCCTTTAGGTGAAAAAGGTTGAGTCGCAAAGCGGAATGCATCTAGCATAAAGCCTTATTATTGATGAGGCTATCATGCGCGTACTGCTATTGTTACTTCTTTCCCTTTTCATGTTGCCTGGATTTTCGGCTGATAACTTGTTGCGCTGGCATGATGCGCAGCATTTCTCGGTGCAACCCTCTACACCGCTTAAAGCCAAACGTTCATGGAAACTGTGCGCGCTTTATCCCAGCCTGAAAGATTCATACTGGTTATCGTTGAACTATGGTATGCAGGAGGCTGCTCGCCGCTACGGTGTGGATTTAAAAGTGCTGGAGGCAGGCGGCTACAGCCAGTTGGCTACCCAGCAAGCACAAATCGACCAGTGCAAACAGTGGGGGGCAGAGGCCATTTTGCTCGGTAGTAGCACGACGTCATTTCCCGACCTGCAAAAGCAGGTAGCAAGTCTGCCGGTGATCGAACTGGTAAATGCTATTGATGCTCCCCAGGTGAAAAGCCGCGTTGGTGTGCCGTGGTTTCAGATGGGCTATCAACCAGGGCGATATCTGGTGCAATGGAGTCACGGAAAACCACTGAACGTGCTGTTGATGCCCGGCCCCGATAACGCCGGGGGCAGTAAGGAGATGGTAGAGGGTTTCCGCGCCGCCATTGCCGGAAGCCCGGTGCGTATTGTCGATATTGCGCTCGGCGACAACGATATTGAAATCCAGCGTAACCTGTTGCAGGAGATGTTGGAGCGCCATCCAGAAATCGACGTTGTGGCCGGAACGGCGATTGCGGCAGAGGCGGCAATGGGTGAAGGGCGTAACCTGAAAACGCCGCTTACCGTGGTGTCGTTTTATCTTTCACATCAGGTGTATCGCGGGTTGAAGCGGGGAAGAGTGATTATGGCTGCCAGCGATCAAATGGTCTGGCAGGGGGAACTGGCGGTTGAGCAAGCGATCAGGCAATTACAGGGACAATCGGTGTCTGATAATGTCAGCCCACCGATTTTAGTCCTGACGCCGAAAAATGCCGACCGCGAACATATCCGCCGCTCGCTGTCACCAGGGGGATTTCGTCCGGTCTATTTTTATCAGCACACATCAGCGGCTAAGAAATAACCTTCGCCATGTTGTGTCACCAGTAAATCCGCGCTGAGTTTATGACGTAAACGACGAATTAACACATCGACGGTGCGCAGGTCGGGGTTTTCCACCCGGCGCGCAGAAAGCATACGCAGCAGACGTTCACGGCTGAGAATTTCGCCCGGATTGGTCACAAATGCCACCAACATTTCATACTCTGCGCGGGTTAGTTTAATCGGTTCGCCATCAAGCTCCAGCGTATGGCGCGACACATTCAGGCAATAACCGGCAAAGCGATAGCAGTTGTCCTGAGTGAGCGGTTGAGCCTGTCGCGCGAGGTCGATTCGCCAGAGCAGATTTTTCACCCGTACCACCAGTTCGCGCAGTTCCAGCGGCTTGGTGACGTAATCGTCTGCGCCCATTTCCAGCCCAACAATACGGTCAATCCGATCGCTGCGTCCGGTAACCAGAATAATACCCACCGTCGAACGTTCCCGCAGGGCGCGGGTTAACATCAGGCCATTTTCATCGGGCAAATTGATATCCAGCAGAATTAAATCCACTGGCTGGTTTTGCATAATTTCACGCAGCCCGGCACCGCTCGCCGTAACGGAAACCGTATACCCCTCCTGAGTGAAGTAGGTTTGTAATCGCGCCTGGGTAACCGGCTCATCTTCAACAATAACAATGTGATGTGGCATCAGAGAGTTTTACTCATTCTGTTCATATCTGTTCATATTCTGCCGTAAGCCGTTCATCCTGACCAGTGCCGCTGTTCATATTTGCTCATTAAGATCGCTTCACTAAACCATAATTTTACAGGGGCTATTATGCGGAAACTCTGGAACGCGTTACGTCGACCCAGTGCTCGTTGGTCGGTACTGGCGCTGGTCGCTATTGGGATTGTGATTGGCATTGCGCTGATTGTGTTACCTCACGTGGGTATCAAAGTCACCAGCACAACCGAATTTTGTGTCAGTTGCCACAGTATGCAACCGGTGTATGAAGAATATAAACAGTCGGTGCATTTCCAGAACGCCTCCGGTGTGCGAGCTGAATGCCATGACTGCCATATCCCGCCAGATATTCCAGGCATGGTGAAGCGTAAACTGGAAGCGAGCAACGACATCTACCAGACCTTTATTGCCCACTCCATTGATACACCTGAGAAATTCGAAGCCAAACGCGCGGAACTTGCCGAGCGTGAATGGGCGCGAATGAAAGAAAACAACTCGGCAACCTGCCGCTCCTGCCATAACTACGACGCGATGGATCATGCGAAGCAACATCCTGAAGCGGCACGTCAGATGAAGGTGGCAGCGAAAGATAATCAATCCTGCATCGACTGTCATAAAGGTATTGCCCACCAGTTGCCGGATATGAGTAGCGGCTTCCGTAAGCAATTCGATGAGCTGCGCGCCAGTGCAAATGATAGTGGTGATACGCTGTACTCCATTGATATTAAGCCAATTTATGCGGCGAAAGGCGATAAAGAAGCGTCTGGTTCTCTGCTGCCTGCTTCGGAAGTGAAAGTCCTTAAACGTGACGGCGACTGGCTGCAAATTGAAATCACTGGCTGGACGGAAAGCGCAGGACGTCAGCGTGTACTCACCCAGTTCCCTGGCAAACGCATCTTTGTTGCCTCGATTCGTGGCGATGTTCAGCAGCAGGTGAAAACGCTGGAGAAAACCACCGTTGCCGACACCAATACCGAGTGGAGCAAATTGCAGGCCACCGCGTGGATGAAGAAAGGCGACATGGTGAACGATATCAAACCGATCTGGGCTTATGCGGATTCGCTGTACAACGGCACCTGTAATCAATGCCACGGCGCACCGGAAATCGCCCACTTTGACGCTAATGGTTGGATTGGCACGCTCAACGGCATGATTGGCTTTACCAGCCTCGATAAACGTGAAGAACGCACCTTGCTGAAATATCTGCAAATGAATGCGTCTGATACCGCAGGTAAGGCTCACGGCGATAAGAAGGAAGAAAAATAATGAACAATAACGATCTCTTTCAGGCATCACGTCGACGTTTTCTGGCACAACTCGGCGGCTTAACTGTCGCCGGGATGCTGGGGCCGTCACTGTTAACGCCGCGCCGTGCGACTGCGGCGCAAGCGGCGACTGAGGCTGTCACCTCGAAAGAGGGCATTCTTACCGGGTCGCACTGGGGGGCTATCCGCGCGACGGTGAAGGATGGTCGCTTTGTGGCGGCAAAACCGTTCGAACTGGATAAATATCCGTCGAAAATGATCGCCGGATTGCCGGACCACGTACACAACGCGGTGCGTATTCGTTATCCGATGGTACGCGTGGACTGGCTACGTAAGCGCCATCTGAGCGACACCTCCCAGCGAGGTGATAACCGTTTTGTGCGCGTGAGCTGGGATGAAGCCCTCGACATGTTCTATGAAGAACTGGAACGCGTACAGAAAACTCACGGGCCGAGTGCCTTGTTGACCGCCAGTGGTTGGCAGTCGACGGGGATGTTCCATAACGCGTCGGGGATGTTGGCGAAAGCGATTGCCTTACATGGTAATAGCGTGGGTACGGGTGGGGATTACTCCACCGGTGCTGCGCAGGTGATCCTGCCGCGTGTAGTTGGCTCAATGGAAGTGTATGAACAGCAAACCTCCTGGCCGCTGGTATTGCAGAACAGCAAAACCATTGTGCTGTGGGGCTCCGATTTGCTGAAAAACCAGCAAGCGAACTGGTGGTGCCCGGATCACGATGTTTATGAATATTACGCGCAGTTGAAAGCGAAAGTCGCCGCCGGTGAAATTCAGGTCATCAGCATCGATCCGGTTGTTACATCCACTCATGAGTATCTGGGACGCGAGCATGTGAAGCACATTGCGGTTAACCCGCAAACTGACGTGCCGCTGCAACTGGCGCTGGCGCATACGTTGTACAGCGAAAACCTGTACGACAAAAACTTCCTCGCTAACTACTGTGTGGGTTTTGAGCAGTTCCTGCCCTATCTGCTGGGCGAGAAAGACGGTCAGCCGAAAGATGCCGCATGGGCTGAAAAACTGACTGGCATTGATGCCGAAACCATTCGTGGACTGGCGCGGCAGATGGCGGCGAACAGAACGCAGATTATTGCTGGTTGGTGCGTACAGCGTATGCAGCACGGTGAACAGTGGGCGTGGATGATTGTGGTTCTGGCGGCGATGCTGGGGCAAATTGGCCTGCCAGGTGGTGGCTTTGGTTTTGGCTGGCACTATAACGGCGCAGGCACGCCGGGACGTAAAGGCGTTATTCTGAGTGGTTTCTCCGGCTCTTCGTCGATTCCGCCTGTTCACGACAACAGTGATTACAAAGGCTACAGCAGCACCATTCCGATTGCCCGTTTTGTCGATGCGATCCTCGAACCGGGGAAAGTGATCAACTGGAACGGTAAATCGGTAAAACTGCCGCCGCTGAAAATGTGTATTTTTGCCGGAACGAACCCGTTCCATCGCCATCAGCAGATCAACCGCATTATTGAAGGCTGGCGCAAGCTGGAAACGGTTATCGCCATAGATAACCAGTGGACCTCAACCTGCCGCTTTGCCGATATCGTGCTGCCTGCGACCACGCAGTTTGAGCGTAACGATCTCGACCAGTATGGCAACCACTCCAACCGTGGCATTATCGCCATGAAACAGGTGGTGCCGCCGCAGTTCGAGGCGCGCAACGACTTTGATATTTTCCGCGAGCTGTGCCGCCGCTTTAATCGCGAAGAAGCCTTTACCGAAGGGCTGGACGAAATGGGCTGGCTGAAACGCATCTGGCAAGAAGGTGTACAACAGGGCAAAGGACGCGGTGTTCATCTACCAGCGTTTGATGACTTCTGGAATAAGAAAGAGTACGTCGAGTTTGACCATCCGCAGATGTTTGTTCGCCACCAGGCATTCCGGGAAGATCCGGATCTCGAACCACTAGGCACGCCGAGTGGCCTGATTGAGATCTACTCAAAAACCATCGCTGATATGAACTACGACGATTGTCAGGGGCATCCGATGTGGTTTGAGAAAATCGAACGCTCCCACGGTGGGCCCGGCTCGCAGAAGTATCCGTTGCATCTGCAATCTGTGCATCCGGATTTCCGACTTCACTCGCAGTTATGTGAGTCGGAAACTTTGCGTCAGCAATATACGGTTGCGGGTAAAGAGCCAGTATTTATTAGCCCGCAGGATGCCAGTGCGCGCGGTATTCGTAACGGTGATGTGGTGCGCGTCTTTAACGCTCGTGGTCAGGTGTTGGCTGGAGCAGTGGTTTCTGACTGCTATGCACCCGGCGTGGCACGAATTCACGAAGGGGCATGGTACGACCCAGATAAAGGCGGCGAGCCTGGTGCACTGTGTAAATACGGTAACCCCAACGTGTTGACCATCGACATCGGTACTTCGCAGCTGGCGCAGGCGACCAGTGCGCATACCACGCTGGTGGAAATTGAGAAGTACAACGGAACAGTGGAGCAGGTGACGGCGTTTAATGGCCCCGTTGAGATGGTGGCGCAGTGTGAATATGTTCCCGCGTCGCAGGTGAAATCATGACCACGCTGACAGCACAACAGATTGCCTGTGTCTACGCCTGGCTGGCGCAGTTGTTCTCCCGTGAGCTGGACGATGAACAACTGACGCAGATCGCCAGTGCGCAGATGGCTGAATGGTTTTCGTTGCTAAAAAGCGAACCGCCGCTCACAGCGGCGGTGAGTGAGCTGGAAAACCGTATTGCCACTCTGACAGTACGTGACGACGCCCGTCTGGAACTGGCCGCTGACTTTTGCGGCCTGTTTCTGATGACCGACAAACAAGCGGCGCTGCCGTATGCATCGGCCTACAAACAGGACGAGCAAGAGATTAAACGCTTGTTAGTTGAGGCAGGGATGGAAACCAGCGGCAATTTCAACGAACCGGCAGATCATCTGGCGATCTATCTCGAGTTGTTGAGTCATCTGCATTTTTCGCTGGGAGAGGGGACCGTTCCTGCGCGAAGAATCGACAGTTTGCGGCAAAAAGTACTGACGGCGCTGCAACAATGGTTACCAGAGTTTGCGGCACGTTGCCATCAGTATGACAGCTTTGGTTTTTACGCGGCACTAAGCCAGTTATTGCTGGCGTTAGTGGAGTGCGACAACCAAAACAGATAATGCCGTTTGTAGGCCAGATAAGACGCGTTGAGCGTCGCATTAGACATTAAGGCAGATCCGCCGGATGCGGCATGAACCTTATCCGGCCTACGGGGACAGTGCGCTTTGTAGGCCTGATAAGACGCGTTAAGCGTCGCATCAGGCAACAAACTCACGGATGAGCCACAAACCGGGAAAGCCGCTGGCGCAGCAAGCGGTTTTCCTGCTTCAGGTGCGCAATATCATCCATTAACGTCAGCGCCACCGCGATCCCCGGCCAGTCCAGAGCCAGTTCATGACGCAGGCGTACCGCACGTTGCACCACAATGGCGGCATGGTCGTCAAATACCCAGGTTGTTTCCAGGCGCTCCCGCGGTTCAACCACCCCCAAACCGACAATTTCATTCAATTCCTCTTCAGAGATGCCGGTATGTAGGCAAAATTCGGTAATAGTAAAAGTCACCGTAACATTAGCCATCATGCTTTCCCCCAATCTTTACGTGGATCAAAAGACGACTGGGCGTCTGCCAGTTGCTGCCACAGCGCGGCCGTATTTTCATCCGGTTTCGGCGGCATCACGATTTTCAGTACCGCATACAGATCGCCGGTCTGTTTTTTGCTCACCAGGCCTTTGCCTTTAACGCGTAATCGTTGCCCGGCCTGACTGCCCGGCGGGATAGTTAGCAAAATGCTTTCTTTCAGTGTTGGAACGGTGACTTTAGCACCCAGCGCCGCTTCCCACGGGCTAACCGGCACCACTATTTCCAGATCCTGGCCGACAATATCAAACAATGGATGCGGCGCAATATGAATCACCAGCCACAAATCGCCATTTGGGCCGCCATTTTCGCCCGGCGTTCCCTGGCCTTTCAGGCGGATGCGTTGACCATTGCCGACGCCCGCCGGGATCTTCACATTCAGCGTTTTCGGGATTTCCTGTTCGATCATGCCAAAGGCGTTATAAACCGGCAGGTTATAGCTGATGGTACGCTTATGCTCAGTAAGCGTTTCTTCGAGGAATACCGCCACTTCGATTTCAATATCGTGGCCGCGTGTGGCGGGGCGTTGACGGCTCTGGCGGGCATGCTGACCGAAAATTGACGAGAAGATATCGTCAAAATCTTCGGCGTTAAAACTCTGACCGTCGTCATGATGGAATTGACGGTTAAATTGCGGATCGTTGCGATGTTGCCACATCTGATCATACTCAGCGCGACGTTGTTCATCACTTAACACTTCCCAGGCTTCAGCGACCTCTTTGAAGCGGGCTTCGGCATCCGGTTCTTTGCTGACGTCTGGATGGTATTTGCGGGCCAGTCGACGATAGGCGGTCTTGATTGTCTTGAGATCGTCCGTCGGTTTCACGCCCATGATGGCGTAATAATCCTTTAGTTCCATAGCGTTATCTCGCGTAAATCAACACAAATTGAAGGAACCCCTGTAAGGTAACTCCTATAAGTGTAGGGTAATCCTCAAAATTTCATATGCCAACACAGAATATGTTATTGAAATCATCGTGGAGAGGAGGTGGCGTCAAGATGGATTGCTGAGCATAGTTTAAACAGGTAAAAGGGTGAGCGATTTTTGATAGTTAAATCAGGCATTTTAAGCTTAACTAGGACGTCATTATTTATTAAATTTTATAGGCGCTATATATGGGTAGTAATATACATGGAGTAAGTTGCAGTGCTAATAATTATTTGAAAACAGCCTGGGCCGATATAAAAACCAGGCACGAAGAAAATCAAAAATGTTCAATCACGCTTTTTGAACAAAAACTAGAGTGTTTTATGCGGTTGTACAATGAAATCATGCGGAAAGAAGAAAATATTTCATGCCTGGTGTGTGAATCACTAGAAACAGAATTAGAGGAAATGCAAAATGATAATGATTTATCTTCATTTATGAAAACATTACGTACTCATGATACAAACACTTATTCAGGGGATTCAGGAGGCATTACCTATACTATACAATATTTTCAAGAAAGAGAGCTTGTTAATATATCCTTGCCGGGTATGTTTTCACAGGCTATTGCAGGCTTTAAAAGTAGCTGTTGGTATAAATTTATAGCATATGTTGATATCTTAAATGAGTGTAATGATGTTTTTTCTGAGTATTGCTTTGATGATGATGAAATTACGAGTGTCCAGCCAAAACGGATAAATACGCCGGGAATATATGATTCAGTTACTGGTATTGATTTGTCTGGTATATCTTTTATTCAGAGTGAAATTAATCAAGCACATAAATTAAAATACGCGCCTGTAGATGGCGATGGATATTGTCTGTTAAGAGCCATACTGGTTATAAAACACGTTGATTATTCATGGGCGCTTGGCAGTCAAAAGACGCAAAAAGAAGTATACGACGAATTTATTAAAATTGTTGATAAACAAGTGATTGAGTCTTTTGTTGATGCAGCATTCTTTAATCTCAGGGAAGATATTAAGACATTATTTGGCGTTGATCTGCATTCTGACAACCAAATTCAGGATATGGGTAATTCTTTAGCGTCGAATTTTATTAAGTTTAAAAAAGAATTCATTGGTAGTTGCTTGAATGACGAAAGATGCATATTGCATTTACCCGAGTTTATATTTAATGATAACAAGGGTTCGCTTGTTTTAAATACCGACTCTCCGGAAAAGGTTAAAGCGGTGAAGAATTTCCTTGCTGTGCTTTCAGATAGCATTTGTTCATTGTTTATTGTTGCCTGTAATGTGGGATCAATCTCCTTGGGAAGTGAATCCTTTTCAACGGATGAAGATCTTGAGTATGGTTATTTAATGAATACTGGCAATCATTATGACGTTTACCTCCCTACTGAACTTTTTGCTCAGTCATACCAGTTAAACCATAAGGAAATGAAAGCGCAACTGGACTATTTAAATCGTTATGCCATTTAATGATAAAGACATGTGCTAAAATAGTTTTTATTAGTCTCACATTCTCTTTTTAGTAAATATTGCCCCTGTATCGATAACGTCGGTGATATTCTGTCTAGCCCATGGTGAAATCATCAACGGCGTACACGAGGCAGGGGCCAATCATGTATAGGTTGCGTCAAATCTTGCCTTTTTTTAATGACAAATATAGAAAAACAGGCACTCAACAAGCCATTTTGCGAACCTGTTCCCGGAAAAATGTCATATTTCTGTCACACTCTTTGGTGATTGATAACAAAAGAGGTGCCAGGAATGAACAAAACGCTAATCGCCGCAGCTGTGGCAGGGATAGTTTTACTCGCTTCAAATGCTCAGGCACAAACCGTACCGGAAGGCTATCAGTTGCAGCAAGTGCTCATGATGAGCCGCCATAACTTACGTGCGCCGCTGGCGAACAATGGCAGTGTGCTGGAGCAGTCGACGCCGAATAAATGGCCAGAATGGGACGTTCCCGGTGGGCAGCTCACCACTAAAGGGGGAGTACTCGAAGTGTATATGGGCCATTACATGCGTGAATGGCTGGCAGAGCAGGGGATGGTGAAATCGGGTGAATGCCCGCCGCCGGACACCGTTTATGCCTATGCCAATAGTCTGCAACGCACCGTCGCGACCGCGCAGTTCTTTATTACCGGCGCATTCCCCGGGTGTGATATTCCTGTTCATCACCAGGAAAAAATGGGCACCATGGACCCAACCTTTAACCCGGTGATCACCGATGATTCCGCCGCATTCAGTGAACAGGCGGTGGCGGCAATGGAGAAAGAGCTCGGCAAACTCCAGCTTACCGACAGCTACAAGCTACTGGAAAAAATCGTTAACTATAAAGATTCTCCTGCCTGTAAAGAGAAGCAACAGTGTTCGCTTGTAGATGGCAAAAACACCTTTAGCGCGAAGTATCAACAAGAACCGGGCGTTTCCGGGCCGCTGAAAGTCGGCAACTCGCTGGTAGATGCGTTTACTTTGCAATACTACGAAGGTTTCCCGATGGATCAGGTGGCGTGGGGAGAGATCAAAACTGACCAACAGTGGAAAGTATTGTCGAAGCTGAAAAACGGCTACCAGGATAGCCTGTTTACCTCACCGGAAGTGGCGCGCAATGTTGCGAAACCGCTGGTCAGTTATATCGACAAAGCACTGGTCACCGATCGAACTAGTGCACCGAAAATCACGGTGCTGGTGGGGCACGACTCAAACATTGCCTCTCTGTTAACGGCACTGGATTTCAAACCGTATCAGTTGCATGACCAGAACGAACGCACGCCGATTGGCGGCAAAATCGTTTTCCAGCGTTGGCATGACAGCAAAGCTAATCGCGATTTGATGAAAATTGAATATGTGTACCAGAGTGCGGAACAGTTGCGTAATGCTGATGCGTTAACGTTGCAGGCTCCGGCTCAGCGCGTGACGCTGGAATTAACCGGCTGCCCGATAGACGCTGATGGTTTCTGCCCAATGGATAAGTTTGATAGCGTGTTGAATGAAGCGGTGAAATAAACCCGGCTATTGACATTTTGTAGTCATAAAATTGGGAAGATCACATGCAGATCTTCCCAATTAACCTGGAACATATTCACCAGAAATATATTGAGGGAGCAGAATATTACGCAGCGCCACATCTCGTATAATTTTTACCATAGAACGCATGGTTTACCCCAGACACAGTGGTAAACTTCAGACGCGTAAATCAAAGGATGGCTGACAAAATGAAGTATACATGGAAGGGAGAAAATGAAAGAACGCACTGGCAATTGTGTGAAAAATTAAATGCCCCATTTATATGCCTTAGCATAATTAATAAAAAATACGCTAATCTTTTTTATGATGTGACAAATTATTGCGTTGATCTTGAAAACATCTCAAATGAAATACTGGAAATATACTCGGCTTATGCACGCGTATTCATACTGCCTGAACATTTTATCAATGAAATTGCTGCGCAATATTACGTTATGAATGTCATTGTGCGACGTGAACATGCAGAATTCATTGCCGAAATTTTATATGATTATTTGTTTAAAAAATTACGATAACAAAGGTGGGTAATGAAGCGGTATTATCACGACGCGTTTTTATTAGGTTTATACGCATTGCTTACCCAAATACATTTGTCGGTGGCTCGCGGCATTAGCGCGCAGTCTGAACTCCGGTGCTGGTTGCGTCAGAAAGGGACGCTTGGCCTGATAGAACAAATATTGTGCTCAGCGCGGTCAAAGCGCCATAAGCAGAAGATCCCATTAATCAAATCTCTGTATTATAATCTGCGTGGGAAAAACTATCTTACTGAAAGTGAATGGATTTTATTAATTAAACACCTGCAGTTTATGCGTGACTTTATTGTTCATGGTGAAGTAAATGAGGATGCTTTGATAAATTCCCGGCTTGAAATTTGCTATTTTTCGCTAAAAATTTGGCACAGACTGAACGTCAATTATCTAGCTAAGCGATTAGCAAATCATGTCGAGCATTTTAATGAAAGTGAGTATCATGCCCACTTCAGCGTGCGCCAGATAACGTCCGTTATAACGGGCTGGGCAGTTTTAAAAGATAATGAGATATTTTGATGATCCTCGCCGGGGAGTATTGATGAATAAATAATTTATTGGAAAATTTCCTTGTATTCAGAGCGTATCCAGGGTTGTTTATTCTGCAAGAGAATTACGAAAATATCACATCCTTCATTGCCGGGATGGATTTTTCAGCCGGAGGTATCTTATCTTCAAGATTTAACCAATGGCTATATAGGAAATACTCTGTACAATCAAATTCATGCTGGATATCGCTTATTACCCATATTTATAATCAATAACAAGCTTACCGCAATGATATCGATTTTTTTATTTGATAACGTGATTGAATATCTCACAGTAATAACAGGGCATGAGACGTTGGTCAATGAATAATCGAAAACTCCCCCGTTCACCACGGGGGAGGTTCAGGATTAAACGTTTTTACGTTCGATGGTCTGTTCGCCCCAAAAAAGCGAATCTTTATCGGTCTTAGCAAAGGCTTTGACTAACACTTCATCGCTACCTTCTTCCCAAATCTTTTCCGCCATTTTTTCGTCGTACCCGGCGACTTCGAAAATGGCCTCGGCTATTTCCGGCGACGTATTGCGCAGAGATGCCCATTCACCGACGTGATGAGCTTTCGCTTCTTGAGTTGGCATGCGTATCCTCCTGTTGAAGATTAGCCGTTAAGTTTAACTGCCAGACCTGCGACATATTCCCCTTGATAACGAGCAATAGACAGTTCTTCCTGGCTGGGCTGGCGTGAACCGTCACCGCCTGCGATGGTGGTTGCGCCGTACGGCGTACCGCCGCGAACCTGTGAAACGTCAAATAATTCCTGCGCTGCGTAGCCAATGGGGACAATCACCATGCCGTGATGCGCAAGGGTCGTCCAGGTGGATGTGATGGTTTGTTCCTGACCGCCGCCAGTACCGGTGGAACTAAAGACGCTCGCCAGTTTTCCGTATAGTGCGCCGGAAGCCCACAGGCCGCCCGTCTGGTCGAGGAAGGTACGCATTTGACCGGACATGTTACCAAAGCGGGTAGGTGTACCAAAAATAATGGCGTCGTAATCGGCCAGTTCTTGCGGGGTTGCAACCGGTGCAGTTTGCGTTTTACCGCCTGCTTTTTCAAATAATTGCGGCGGCATGGTTTCCGGTACACGCTTAACGACAACTTCTGCGCCATCCACTTTGCTTGCACCTTCAGCAACTGCGCGTGCCATCGTTTCAACATGTCTAAGGATATGGTTTATCATTTTGAAAAATATAATTTTATTTCATCCTCCTGGTCACTTTGGGGCACGTCTGGGGCACGGGCATTAAGGACATTATTCAACATGGCAACTTGAGTCACGCTGCACTCAGGCATCCATGCACCATAAACATTGTAGACCATGCTGGCGCTGGAGTGCCCCATCTGTGATGCAATAAATGTCGGGTTTGCTCCGGCAGATAAAGCCCAGCACGCATAGGTATGGCGTGACTGATACGCTTTACGGGATCGGATACCCGCTCTTTTTATTGCTGAATCCCATGTCGCTCCGATGGAGCTTACCGCGTAGTTAATACCAGCCTTGTGATTCTTGCGAACGATTTGCGGACAGAAAACAAAAGTGCACTCGTGCAAAATTGTTCTTCCGTACTCGCGTAATTGAACAGTGATCTGATGCTGCCTGCTAAGACGAGTAAGCATCGCCTGGTTTTTAAGTGCTTCAATTGCTGGTGCCAGAAGATGTATAACCCGGTTAGTGCCTGCGTCGGTCTTTGGTAGCGTAAAATCACCTATTTTTGTAAAATTTCGTCGCACTGTTATCGTGCCAGCTTTCAGGTCGATATCCTCCCATGCAAGTGCGGCAATTTCACCGTGTCGCATCCCTGTAAAAACAGCCACTGTCCAGAGGTTTTTGGTCTGTTGATGATGGCAGGCATCAATGAGACGGCTAAACTCATCTCTGGTCAGTGGATCCGGCACTGGTTTTGATTTCCTCAGCGGTGTTATTGAATTAAACGGGTTTTTCTCCAGATACCCGTTTTCGGCGGCAAAGCTGAACATTCCGGCTGTTGTTGTCATGTAATAGTTCACTGTGGGTACGGTTCTTCCTTTTCGGGACGTGCTGGTTTTCCTGCTTCCCTTTTCCCCGGTCAGTAAATCTTTCCTGATAAACAGCAGATCTTCTTTTGTAATCGATGACGCCAGCCTGCCAGGACCAAGCCTCGGTAGCATATTTTTCATCACTGATTGATAACGATTTAAGGCGTTACTACTGATTTCCATTGCTTTCAGAGTAAGCCATTTCTGTGCCAGTTCACCGACGGTGATATCTTTTTTTACCAGGCCAAATAGCTTCAGGTTAGGTGAGTCAGGGAATCGCTCGGCATAATCAAACGTTCCCGTTCTGATTGCAAAGCAGACAGAAGCCCTTAACTCACCAGCGATCTTTCTGTTTTTCGGAGTATCGGGCACGCGAAGATTTTCGCGCACTCGTTTACCCCTGTACTTAAACGTTATTCGGAGTTTTCCTCCGTGATTTTCAACGCCGGCTGGATAGGCTGAATTCGCCATTGTTCCTCCTGCGTCCAAGAGCACGCTCAGGTTATACTCTTATGGACAAGAATTAAACATCCTGAGATGGTAAGGGTTGGTTTTTGATCCAAGTGTTGATGGTAGGAAGGTGATAGAGACATTCGCTGTTTTTCTTTGGCGTTCCGTCGGGGGCGATTTGTTTATATTCTCTGCCGTTCATCCACGCACTGTCCCTGGCGCGTAATATTGTTCCTTTTCTCAGGCCTGTTACAGCCATTAAAAGCTCCAGTGTTACCCATTCATTCGCATTTATCTGTACAACAGGTGTGATGACTGGCTGAATGCCATGGTTATGTTGGTTTACTAACTCGCGCATAAGTTGCCTCTGCATGTGTAAGAAAAAACCGCCCGAAGGCGGTTGTCAGTTGATTGATGTACGGCGCATTTTTCGAAGGCTGGCAATATGCTTTTCCTTCTCAATTTCCGCTTTAATCATATGCAGTTCGTTGTGCTCGATTCGCTCAAATTCTTCATTAAATGCACTAATTGAAGTGGCTCTGGTTCTGCCGTCGAGCCTTCGGTAGATCACCTGAGTCAGAGTTACCTTGCATATTTCTACCGGATAGTTGTTGGCATCAACGAAAGACTGCCCGCGCTGGATCAGGACGAACACTGGTTGTATTCCTTGAGTGCCATATCATAAACACGGCATGCCGAGAGGTGTGTTGTAGTCAACGTCGTTCGTATCCTGAAAAGTCCATGTGTTGTGACGGTAACTTCCGGGGCTTTGAGTTTCACTGCATCAACGATATGCTGATGTTTGCGCCTTTCGAATATAGAGCTGGATATAACCACACTTGCTGTTAAACCGTAACTTTCAAATGTGATTTTCATGTCATTATCCTCGCAGTTAGCCGGGCAACAAAAATAAATAATGTTGTTCCTGCGAATAACAGGATACCGCCCGTCATTAGAGAAAGGAAAAACAATATTAATGTACGCGGGTTGTTTCTCAAAATATTCTCTCTGTGATTCGCTCACTCTGACAATTCGTTGATCAAGTCACGGTATTTATTCAGTTCTTGCAACGCCTTACATGCACCCTCCCATCGTTTCTGTTTCCGCCCGGCGCGGCGCGCTTCTTTCCGTGATTTACGTAGCAGGTCACCTATAATGTTGTGCTGCACTGGCTGCACTGGGGCGATATTTGGTTTTTTGTCCACTTCCCTTGCAACTGCCTGCCAGATGCCATTTTTTACAGTTACTACCCCCTGGTTTTTTAACTTCCATAGAGTGTCAATAACGTCATTCAAATCAATATTGAGACCTTTAGAAATACTTTCGGCTGATGCTTTTCCTAATTTGTTCAATTCTGTGAGCACTGCGTTCATTTTTTTCTCCTGATATTTTAATGTCGGTGGGGCTGTTATACGGTTAGTGAGGTGTCAGCTTCTTCTACCAGCTTTTCCAGTTCATCCAGCTTTCGGGAAAGAATTTCACCAAACAGATGAAGTTCTGCATCTGCTGTAATCGGGATTGGAACAAATCGTATTCCACTTCTGGCAAGTTGATTTGCGATTTCCAGACACTGCCTTAATTCAACTGGTGATGCCTTTGTCAACGTCGTTTTTTCGCTCATTGGTTTTCTCCAGAAATTTAACAATACCCGGAACCATCTCAATGGATGGTGTGCCGCATTGGTTACCCCATACATCAAATCCATGCGAGGTGTGGCGGGCGAACAGTTCTATCCGGGGAACATCGCCAAGAAGTTGCACAAGCTTTTCTCGAGCCATATCCGGCTTGCGGGAGTGATCAAGGCGCGGTGCAGTGAATGACTGGATTATTCCGGCGTTAATGCGTTCGGGCAGATTTCCTTTCACTGCAAAAAGGCAGTCTTCGCTGTTAGCGCGAGTGGTGCTACCCATACCCATGACCAGCTTGTCGGTCTGTCTTTTCCCGCATTTGTTCCAGGTTAATCCTTTCATCGTCACCAGACGAAAGCCCCACGCTTCTACAACCTTCAATGCTTCAAGTGGTTGTGTAGGCACCCACCACATAGACAACAGGCAATTATCGGCTGCCAGTTCCCATACCGGGAGGCGGCAGATATCCAGAAGACTCATGACCGGATATTTAAAACTTGCACCGCGTTGACCATCGGTTGCTTTGTCGCGGAATGTCCAGGGGGGATCTGCGTAAATGAGGGTGTATTTTTTCGTCATAGCGCGTTTTCAAACTCATCAATGTAAAGTCCTGCTTTAATCAGTCGGCGACGGCGTTCGGCCTTTTGCACGTATTCCTCGCGACAGTTTTTTGCTGCGTGTTCACGGCTTCTGCGACTGAATGGAGGAACGGCATTGCGTGAGCGAGGTGTGTCACGACGAGGATTTGATTCGAGGGAGAAAAAGCGATCAACGATTCCGGTGTCTGTGGTGAATGGTTCTGAAGCCTTTATTTTCACAACCTTACTGCCCTTTGTCAGGCCGCGAGCTACCTTGTTGAACTCGCAAAGTGAAACACCAAATTTCTCTGCTATTTCACTGCCAGTAACAGGACGACCACGAGACTGAATCATCCAGGTGACGCGTTCTTTTAACCCACGGAAGGCACCGGGCCTTCCAGAACGCCTGTAGAAAGCGATCTGTTTCAAATTTTTGTCTCCAGATATGAAAACCCCGACGGGATGTCGGGGATGGTAGGGGAAGTTACAGGCTTAACGAGAAGCCTTTTCGGGAATTTCGATCTGACAATCTTGAAATATCCTGTAGCGTGCGGCGCATTTCTTCCGTCAGATGCTTGAAGGCGTTAAATTCAGCGACAGCGGCGTCAACGTTATAGCCTTTGCTGTGTAGCTCATTGAGGATGCGCATAGTTGGGCTTGGCATGTCGAAGAGCACAGAAACGTCCAGGTTAAGAGTTTTTCGATCAACATAGCTCATCATGGAGTAGGGGTGGTGCTCTGAAAACCACGATAGAGGGTAGTTGATGTTCATTGGTGCAGGTAAAAGGCTCTGGCGAAGTTTCTTTTCGCACTCGATGAAGTATCGGCGGATCTGGCGGCCTTTTTCGTTACGCTCAACCATCGCCAGTTCTTTGGCTGTGTCGAGAGTTAGGTGGTAGTCCTTGCTACGGCGATCACCTCCTCGCCCTTTGGTTTGCCCATTTTGGCAAATCAAAATATAGTCCTGGCTTTCAACGAATCCATATTCAGCAATGCGTTCTTTAACCCAGTGCGCGAACATTCTGCCCACACCAAGAAAAGAGTGTAGATCACGAGCGTTAACTAGAAGAATTGTTTCGTTGTCGATAGTGCCGTTGAATACGGGGATGAGTTGACTGGTCATGATGACCTCCTTTGAAGTTTTAGTTAGCAATCACCAGTTAGTGGCTGGTGATCGGGTGTCAACTAGAGCCTTCAAAGATGCTCCGGGCATATTCCCCTTGCGGGTATTGTATTACGCCTCTCCACCCGACCTTTGTACGGATGTGACTATGCCAAATTGCAGGCATAAAAAAGCCGCAAAGCTATCGGGTGCGGATGACCGCTTTGAAGTTCTAGTGCGGTCAGTATGCGATAGCTCTGGCGGATTTGTCAAATCATGTAGGCCTTATCTTGCTGTAAGCCGCGCCATTCGGGCTTTTCCCCAGATTTGGGGGAAACTATCTGCGAAGTATTCACCTTTGACGGCAAGTTGCAGGTTAGCCACGGTTAACCTCCTGCGGCGGTTCTGGTAGCGGCATCCAGTGTGTTACCTGCTCAACACCATTGCCCGGCTTAATCGTTGCTTCTCCTCGCCGAAAGGTGCTTCCGGTATAGCGTGCGGAGCATATTAGCGGCTCAACCAGATCACTATCGAAATTCACCGAAATAAGTACGTTCTGATTCTTTTTCGGCATTCGCTCACTACAGCTTATCCAACTATCCGGAGTTACCGGATAGTTGCCCGATAGTGCATTCTGCTCCAGTGATGCTTTTACAAACCACGCTGCCTGAACTATAACGCCATGAATCCAGCGCAAATCAGCATCGCGATCTTTCTTTTTCATCTTTTCGCCACTTAAGGCCTTGCTTATGTGGCTGCGTACCAGGTCTTCATGTAATTCCTTCGCCTCCTCAATGGTGAAACCACCAGGCAGAAGAGCCGGAGTTACCGGAGAGCTGGTTGACGCTTCCGGGATTTTCCGAAAATTATTGGTTGACGAATCTTTATTTTCCCGAAAGTTTCCGGACTGAAGCATGGCTTCGCGGCAATCGTTCCAGCCTGTAGCGTATGCAGCCGCTTTGCTGCTGCCTTCAACTGGCGCATCCTGCCAATACATTTCTTCCGGCACTATCGGCGCTGGAGGGGCGGCAAATAGATATCCGCCAAAGTCAGGAAGCTCTCTAATGGCCTGTACGAATTTTTGTTTGCCTACGTCAACCCCTAATGGGTAATGAGCTATAATCTTTGCCACCGGCTCTGCTTCCAGCGATGCCAGCGCAATCCGTGCCAGCTCTTCCGCTTCTTCTGCTGGAAGCACAACGTTGCTACCCGGTCCGTATGTTTCGCGCCAATGCTGGATTGTCAGCAGTCGATCTTTGGTAAAAGTGGTCATAGCTATTTCACCTTAATCTCAACATTTCGCAGCTTTAGCTCTACTGGCAGGTCTGACTTTCCTGTTAATGCTAATGCGAGATTTTCTGGAGTAGTGAGAACAGTTATTGTTTTCCCCCTCGCCAGACGAATAATCATGTGTATCTCGCTATCGTCACATGCTCCTGGTCGAACAATTGAGATTTGTCCGTTCATCTCACTCTCCTTTGATGCGAATGCCAGTAGCGCGGATTGCATCGATGACTTCAGAAACTTTGTATGCCATTACCGTTTGGTAATCATCGTGAAAATCTGTTCGATGAAGCATGCTGCTACGTTCCGGGAGCAGTATTTCCCGCGCTTCCAGTTCTGCAATGCGCTTTTTTGCTGCTTCCAGTTCATCCAGTAATTCCAGCACGGTAGCCGGATTAGCCTTGGCAACAAAATCCCGGACTGGCTTACAATCAATCTCCGCAATGGGTTGATACGATGTGTAGCCATGCTGTCTTGTATAACTACCGTGACGAATAACGAAAAAATCACCATTTATTTTTTTAGCCTGCCACTTATCTTCACCGGCTTTCTCTGCCGCTTCACGCAGTGCCTGATAGTCAATCTTGCTCACTGGTTGCCTCCTTTGCGAAGCCGTTCCGCCCATTCTTCAAGGGATTTCTCTGCATATTCACCGGACAGGCCATCAATCGGATGCGATTCATTAGCTAACTCTTCTTTTGCTGACAGAATCATGCGCGTAACGTCGAAAACTTCACGTAAAGACTTATTGATAAATCCGTGGTTGAAAGCAGCAGCAAGACGGCTTGCGGTATAGTTAATCCCCTCGTTGCGAGCCTCCGCACGAATTTCAGCCAGAAAAGCATCGGTGGCTGGAATTTGCGGCATCCCTCCATCTGTTGCGCAGATATACGCATCAGATAGCTCATCCTGCTCGCCATCAAACACGTAGCAACTCTGTGCGATAAATTTATTCAGCCCCGCATTCTCCGCCGCCAGAGCCGAAAACTTCTCGTGTGCCAACTTAACAGCCGAATCAGCCTGCTTAATTGACTCAATCGCTTTCTGTTGGTCTTCGGCCAGCTTCGCTAAATTAGCCTCCAGTTCGGCTATGCGTTCGTTTAATGCATCTCGTTCATCCAGTAGTGACAGCACGGTTTCTGGCCCGGCCATAATTTTAAAGGCGTGAATCGCATCAATATCAATACCAAGCTCCTTGAGCTTCTTTTCGCTTAATAAATCATCATCACCTGGTAATATTGACAGATGTGTCATCGCTGTAATTGCGCGTTCCGACACGTCACGCAATACCTGATAGTCAATTTCGGTTGTCATATTTTCGTCTCGTTATGGGAGGGGAATTGGTTGTAAGCTGGAATTGCCGGATGTTTACCCGTGTCCGGCGCACGACCTCACGTTGCAGCGTACGAGAATAGACTATTGCTCAGTATCGTTTGATGTCGGCTGAGGACATTCGCCTTGCTCTCACAACAGAGCAAGAAGCATGGACACCCCCTCACGATGTGATGATTGGTGAGTGTCGATCCCTGAATGATTGATGTTGTTAAACTCAAACATCTTGCTCCTGGCAATAGCCTCAACGGTATTCCAGAATACTAATAGTTCTGTTTTCTGCTCTGTTTTATCAGCAACAGGAAGTTTGATATGTTGTTGACATTTATTAATGCAACCATTTTGAATATGTTCCTCGTGCTTTTCATTGTCATAAGCATACAGCCCGACAAAAACATCTCGCACGTTACGGGAAATATTTTCCAGATTCGTCTTTGGTTCCTTTATTAAATTAAGCACCGATAAATGGGCTTTAAGCGTATCCGCAGCTATTTTCTGAATATCCGCTGGTAAATCTTTAAATTGCATAGTATACCCTCCAAGAACTGTGTATTTTCTCGTGAAATATGAGCGATATGTCGTGACGTCCCTGTCACAGATTTCATCACACTGAGAACGTGCCGATGAAGGTTAAGATATCTTCTTCTTCGAAACGCTCTTTCAGCAGGTCACGGAACTCTTTGGCAATTTCTTCTTCCGCAGCTTCAACACGCACGATACGTAGCACCAGAACAGGCTGTTCGCTTGTCAGAATGCTTAATCGCAGCGTGAATTCCCTGTTGCCCAGGCCCTCGTATGGGATGCATTCAAAGCGGAAAGTGGCAGGCATGATTTCTTTGCTTTTAGCCTCCACGGACTCCATGACTGAGCGGCTACCGCTGAAGTTTTGCTCTTCATATTCAGCACTGCGTTTTGCATCGATGGTAAGACGACGGACAGCAGAGATAGCCTGTTTGATATCCAGCACATTACCGTCGCTGTCATAGGCTGTGAGGAAGTCGGCCCAGTCTTCCAGCCATTCAGCGAGAGATTTCTGGAGTTGTTTTTTGCCGTCAACGTCACGCAATGCGCGATATGGTGATGTGGCTTTCAGTTCCAGCAGTGCCTTGTTGTCAGCGTGTCCAGGTTGCTCCAGAGTGCCGATATTGAACACAGTGACTGCTTTCATCGTTTCCGCGTTAATGAAGCAGCGGGAGTGCTCATCGGCATACCCTTTGCTGTATTCAACAAAGTCATCAATACTGGTTGTGGTCATGACTCCACGGAAACGAAAACGTTCTGTCATGAATCGTTCCAGACTTTCGATATTTACATTGTCCGGCAATAACGCAACAGGGCATTCCGTAAGCGGCAAATTTTCACCAGAAAAAGCAGTAGTGGTGAGTTTTACAATTTCTTTAATGGCATTGCTATCTAACTGAGACATGTATATTTACCTTTAATTTATGTATTTAGGGATAATGCGCGAGCGTTTTAAGGCGGGGAATATTCAGCGTAAAACAGCGTCATGTTGGCCCTGTTTATCAAAAAGCTGTCCCTGGTCTTTCTGGAACAAAGTAAGCTCACCACCTTTATTTACAAACATCGGGGTGTTAGTTGTGTCTTCTTCTGATTTACTACCACGCATTGTCGGGCGTGTGAATTTTAGTTTATGGGAAACTGATACGCGATTTTCATCAAGTGAAGATAATTCGAATTCAACACATACCTTTCCTTTTTTGTTTGTGCTGTTTACGCCAAAGGCAACTTCACTTAATACCGCGCCAAGTTTGTTAACAAATACCCCGCCGTCGAGGTCGTTAATGAAAACATTAACATCAGTTTGATGCTGGTTCATATTAATATCTCCGTGTAGAGGTGTGTTAAGGCTTCAGTTGTTCACTGCATTTAAAGCCTGGTTTTGTTTGTGAATTAAAAACTATCGCTGCCGTACTGCCAGTAACCTGGGTCGTCCGTGTGATTCGGGTTTACGTTTTTGCTGCGATTGTCTTTGTCTTTGAGAGTGGAAACCATATTTGCTACCGTTTCTGGTTTCTTTCCTTCAGCTTTTTCTTTCAGTGTCTGCCCTGTTTCTGCAATGAATGGAATGCGGATTTCCATCTGGTAACCGTCTGCGCCAGTCTTTCTGTTTGTGGTTAATACTTTCTGGAGGACGAGTCCGATTTTCTTTCCGTGAAACTCAGGTGCAACATATTTACTGACGGAAACCATATGTTGCGTTAACTGCCCAATTCCTGTGCATCCCATCATGGCGTGAATAATGCTCGCCCCAAATTTATTTTCAGTACCGTCATTCTTCTGAACACAAACACTGAGATATTGGATTTTCCGTCCGTCGTCGGATTCTCCAGAAAACTCAATGAATCGGGCACCTTTTTCTGATTGCTTGAGTTCTGCTTCGGTGATGTTAATGATATGCGCACCCGTTTCGGTAATAAAACTACCTTGTCCGGCGGTCAGTGCTGATTCTTCGTTATAAGTAAAAATCACTTCATCCATTAGTTATTAACCCCCCATTGTTCTCCAAATACAAAACCAATTTCCGCCAGTGCTTCGTCCATTTTGTCGATGAACTCCGGCACCATCTCATCAAAACTCGCCATGTACTTTTCATCCCGCTCGACCACGACATAATGCAGGCCTTCACGCTTCATGCGTGGGTCGTAGTTGGCGAAGTACCAGGCGTCCTTGTCTGTAACCCACATGCTGAATTGCACCTGGGCCATGTAAGCAGGCTTGATAGCGTCAAAGCCGCCAAGCCGGAATTTCATGAAGTCGCGGGAAGTAAAAGGGCATTTAAGCTCAAGACCGTTACCGTCGCTGCATAAACCGTCGGGAGAGCAGGCGGTGCGCATGCTTTCGTCACGAAAAATTATTGGCGTTTCCGAGACGGTAACATCCGCGATAAATTCGAAGAGGGCACGGGCATCATCTTCGTATTGCTTTCCCCATGCGAGCGACTTAGCGTTAACTTCCGGTGCCACGCCAGTACAAACTTCAGCCAGCAGGGTGTGGAAGTATGACATTTTTGTATCAGGCCATTTGCTGCCGGAACGTGGCTTTGCTATCACATTGTGAACTTCTGAAGCAGTGATAACACCGAGTCTCAGCTTGTGCCATCCATCATCGCCCTGGTCGAGGCTGGTAATATCCACGCCAGTTCGCTGGAGAATAATTTCTGGTGTCATGACACGGCCTCGCTGTTATTTTCCGTGGTGGCGTGAATTTTCGCTTCCGCCGTGGCCTTGTTTCTGGCAGCTTTCTTTTTGACAAAATCAAGCGTTTTGACAGCTTCTTCCTGACTGAGATATTCATGTGATGCAATCGTGCGACGGAATGTTTTGGAACATAAGGGAAGCAGGTCATCCCATGTCTTGTTAATTTCGGTGATTGCCTGAGTGATCTCATTGATAATCTCATCTGATGCGGGAGTGACGTCACGCTCAGGGATGTGATCAGCATTCAGGATGATACCTTCACCGCCCTGAGTGTTCAGGTAGTCGATAGCTGTATCCAGGCGATCGCGACGGGGCCAGTATTTGCTGGCGCGCTTAACAATGGCTTTTCTGGCCATTTCATCGGGGAAACTATCCCACGGGCTACTTCCTCCGTTATTTCCGGCTTTGCTGCACGCCCTGATGACCTCGATTTCCCTGTTGCTCATCTCTTCGGTCAGATAGTCGCCTTCGGATGTTTTTACGACACAATAACCGCCAATGCGTGCGCCCCTGTCTACGAAGGGGTTGTATTTGTGCGTGGGGGCGCAGTCAATACCGTTGGACTCGTAAATGTCCTTCTCGTAAACAAGTTTGCATTGCCCCCACTGAATGGCTCCTGTGACCTGTGCCAGATGCAGAAGCCCCATATAACTGATATCCAGGCATACAGCCTTTTTTCGTGGGACCAGATACGCCAGCTTGCTGGCCGGGTTCAGGGTTATGCCGATGGCGGCAACATTGATGATAGCGTTCTGTGCGCTGGGCAGATTTGCCCTTGCTGTGTCAGCCAGAAAGGCATTTTTCTGGAATTGCTGAATTGCAAACTGACTTTCCTTCGCCCATGTCAGCGTCGGTTCAGTTAATGCCTCGCAGAAAAAGCGCTCCTGCTGCTTAACAAATTCAACGATATCGAACATTTTTTGGTCCTGAAAATCAGAAAGGACAGGGGGAGAATTTTCTCTCCCATTCTTCTTCCGCCCGAGCATAGGCGATCGCTGAGATATAATCGTTGTACGCCTCTTCAGCTTTTTCGCCAGTGAGTGCTAGTTGGGCTTCTTTGGGTAAAAAAAGGCTGCTCATAAGCAATGGTTTATCGGGGAACATGCTGATAAGCTCCTGCGCCCGATCATCAATCCATTTATCCTTTTCATCCTGAATTTGCTGATTAATCCAGCGACGCTCCTCTATGCGGTCGCAGGTGAGGTATGCGTTCATGGCGGAACTCCTGATTCCGGTTAATGCATTAAATTAATTTGTCGGGAAAGCTGACATACAGGGCAGTTACATTCTTCCTCCTGCTCCTTAGCGAAGAAATATGCAGCGGCCTGTAATGCGATATCTTCTGGATGTTCCGCGATAAACATAACATTGCCTTCCGTATCAATAACAGAAATAGCCTCATCAGACAGGACGACAAAATAGGCGATGATTTTATCATCCATAAAAACTTCTCCCATTATCGTTCCTGCTGGAGTTACGACGCTTTTTACATTGATATTTATTTTTTGATTGAGCATGATATTTCCCTTCAGGCTGGTGAGATTAACGGTTGGCCTTTATTGTTCAGGTAAACTTCTATTGCATCTGAGATAATGCGAATTTTTTCAATCAGTGAATGTGCGTAAAGTGCATTATTAACGTTCGCTGACGCCATGTAATAACGCCCGTTGTAAAGAATTGCTGTGCCGGGTTTAACGTCCTCGCGAGAAACTAATGCGGTTCCGTAGTGAGGTTTGAGCATGACAAATCCTCCGGTTAATTAATCCAGATATTTAATTTAATCCCCGATATGTGGTCGGGGATGGGGTTAATTAAAGATTTACGTTGAAACCAAAGCGGGAAGACTTTTCTGATGTACGGGAAATATCCAGCAATTTACGGCGCATTTCTTCCGTCAGATGCTTGAAGGCGTTAAATTCGGCGACAGCGGCGTCAACGTTATAGCCTTTGCTGTGTAGCTCATTGAGGATGCGCATAGTTGGGCTTGGCATATCGAAGAGCACGGAAGCATCAAGGCTGATAACCTTGCGATCAACATAGTTCATCGTGGCGTAGGGATGGTTATCTGAGAACCACGAGAGAGGGTAGTTGATAGATAGCGTTGATTCTGGAAGCTGAAGTTGTTCTGGGATTTTTTGACTGAAATAGCAGTCTTCCAGTTTTTCGAACACTTCCCACGCCCGATCGGTTTCGAGCATTTTTGCGTGACGGGCTGCGCCGCGTTCTGTCCAGAGGATGAGGGAGCGAACGTTACGGGCGATTTTCACAGAAGGTCTTAAAGACATGCTGTGCTTAAATTCCCGCAACTCCTCATTCTCAAGTAAAAAGTAGTGCTTACCGATAACAAATCGTCCAGAATTCCGATTGAAATTTTTTCGGATGTAATCTGGTTCTGTGCCATATAAGCTGGCAAGAAGCTCTGTAGTCACCACAGGTATATTACTAAATGAAATTATGGAGAGGGACTCCACGGAGATGGTTTTCATGCTTTGCGTCCTACTTGATATTTTGATTTACCCCTTTTGAGAGGGTGACCGGGCGCTCAAAACCGCAAGTAGTCGGCGGGCATATTCCCATTGCTGGTATTGTATTAGCCGCACGCCCGGTCATAAACCAAGAAGACTGGACACAAAAAAACCGCATGTCTGTCGGGCGCGGTAACCGCTACTTGCTAAGGTGTTTTGAGCACCATGAGGCAGAATATATCCCCGTTAATGCAGCATTGTCAAACGATCTGTTCTTTAAAGACTTAACGAGAAGCCTTTTCGGGAATTTCGATCTGACAGTCTTGAAATATCCTGTAGCGTGCGGCGCATTTCTTCCGTCAGATGCTTGAAGGCGTTAAATTCGGCGACAGCGGCGTCAACGTTATAGCCTTTGCTGTGTAGCTCATTGAGGATGCGCATAGTTGGGCTTGGCATATCGAAGAGCACGGAAGCATCAAGGCTGATAACCTTGCGATCAACATAGTTCATCGTGGCGTAGGGGTGATGCTCTGAAAACCACGACAAAGGGAAATTGATATTCATCGCAGGAGAAGACAGGGCCAGTTGTTTCTGTTCCCATAGTTGTTTTTCCATGCGATCGAATTCAGCAATGTAGGCTTCCTTGAATGCAGCTGCTTTTTTGCCGGTGAAGCCCATCACCAGAAAAACGAAGCCGTTTTTGGTGATTTGGTACATTGGGCGTTGTTCGCCTTTGGCGTCGGTGTAGGTAACGTCCTCAAAATTGAGGGCGTTAAATTTCTCTGAGCATTCAATATTTGCAATGGCGCGCAATACGTTATCGTGTCGCTTGCAAAAATATTCGGCAACGGCAAAGGACGTAGTAACAGCGCGACCATTGGAAATGGTGATTTCAGGTTGAGAAAGGACTGGGATAGTAGCCATAATGGCAGCCTCCTTGATTGGTGATTGATAACCACCGCTGGAGGTAGCAAGCTCGCTGGCGGTGGACTGTACAGGGTTGCTACAACTGGCAATCAAGGGAACCAGCCCGACCGAAGTCGGCCCCATACAGCCCACCATTGATAAGATGTGCGTGTATGTCGATACAAAAAAAGACGCTGGCGCGTCTGTATCGCCTCGATTGTCAGCGGGGTAGCAATCCCGACACCCGTTTTATGAGGTGTTCGCCAAATATAGCCCCGACATCACACGCAGTCAATACCGTTCTTTCTCAGAAACGCTTTGGCGGTGCCGCCTGCACCCCAAAACATTCCCTGTATTGGTCAGCGCCAACTTCCTGCCAGTGTTGCCCGTTCTCACGCCGTTCTCGCTCTCGCGCGGGGATACTCTCTCATCGACCGGATCGCACCCGATGATACAGCACGTTTACGTGTAGGGGTCTAAACAGGTCATTGACGCTGTAAAGCTCCAGATTGTTAAAGAGCATTTTGCGGCGGGTTAAGTCGCGCCGTACGACTGATTTATGTAGCCCTGTGTAAGGGCGCGATGTTTCTGGCTTGAAATAAATATAACTTGCGGTGATTTTCATGTAAATACCGTTGGTGCTTTTTAAGGGCGAGAAATTATTACTTAACTGATTTTTAAAGTGATTTATTTTTTAAGGGGGCAGATAACAGGAGGGGATATGCAAAGAAAAACCCGGCGCATGGGCCGGGCTATTTATCTGGTCCTGTTCTCATTCAGTAGAGTAGGGGCCAAGAAATCGCACTCCGTTGAAGTGAATAAGATGAGAAGGTGCATCAGCCACCCATACCTCTGTTTCCCATGCGATTTCACCAAGATATCGCCCCATGATGGAGCGATTTGGAAAAGCGGTCACATAGACAAGTCCGGCTGTTGATCCGGCAAACAGCCTGGCAAGCTCAGCATGCCGCTTCCCATCAACCGGTCCATGACTGGTGACAGACTCAACCAGTAGCAGCCAGTTTTTCGCAGTAAAATGTAGCACCACATCTGGCATTTTACCGTGTGAATCCACATCAACACCTAGCCCGGCCAGCAGTGGAGCGTCGAAGTAGCCCCACTTTTCGCCAGTGTCGCCAGCATAGACCAGCACGCTACCCGGAGCAAAACGTGGGGCGAAGTCCTCTATTATGGCACGGATAAGTTCGCTGTGCTCGCCGGGACTGAGGGTTATTTGCTGGCCCGCAGCAATTTCAACAGGGATACGATTCTGTTCGCGCTCCTTAGCATAGCGGGTAACCAGCGTTTCACGCTCGGCTAAATAGGTTGCAAGGCTATCGTGCCATGCCGGGCTGCCGAAAGTGCGTAGCATGGACAGAGCAGCAGGTTCGATCTGATAAACAGCCTTCGGGCTGTTCACTGGGCGATCGGGCTTGTCCGGATTGTAGAGGGCTACTCCAGCAGCGCAGAACTGATGCATAGACTGGCGGCGGAATGTCTCACGAGTATTGGGTGCGTAGACCTTGCCGTAGTGCTCCCGAACCCAATTCATGATTGGTGTAATGCCCACAAGCGGATTTTCCGCGTCGGCCCATGCTTTTCCCGGTGTGAGGTTCAGGAGTGCCAGCAAACACAAAGCAGAACGCTCATTCTGCTGCGCTCTGGGCAGGCCTAAGGATGCTATAATTTGCTGAGCGGCCTCAATATAATCATTTTGGTTGTTCATGCAGTCAGAGCTCCTAGCTTAGCGTCAATATGTTCTTGCGTGAGAGTTTCTTGTTGCATAGCCCACTTGCCAAGCTCTATCAGAGTGTCACGGCTTGGGTACTTAATCATCTTGAGGTCGGTTGCATTGACCTGTGTATGCCCGTTGAAGCGACGGAAATACTTATCCACTGCGGTAGTGTTCAGGAACACGGCCAAGCCACGGGCCAGCGCCTCGGGTAACCCATGTTTGTTCTCATGAAACACGTTCATGTGATTTTCAAATCCCAACACTGAATACTCACTGAAGGTAGCAGGATCAACGACGCTTGCTACCACTCGGCGCTTTTCCTCCTTCGACGAGAAACGACGCACCACACAATAAAAACCGTTCGGGTAAAGCCACTTTTCTGTCTCGTCGTTGCGCATGATTGCGTTGGGTTTCTTCAAACCTTCCACAGGCCAGACAGTGCTACTCATACTCAAATGGCTCGGGTAGATCAGGGGAACAGTTCCTTCTTCTGGCATGCTGCGCAAATGAGCTTTCAGTCGGAAATCAACTATCGGTCCGGTCGATACCTTCACGCCAATATCAGCCAGCGAACATTGTACGGCAGATGATAACTCAATGGTGCTTTTCTCGAGCGTGGTCGGCACATGAATAAACCGCTCCGAATCGTCCGGGTACACAATCTGGTCAAATGGGTGTTCGTAGGTGACTAGGTCAAAAAAGCTATCATCGGTCGAAGTTGTGACTGTAACAGCCTCCTGACGGCCTCCACGCTCCAGGCGGATGATAATATTTTCCTGCAACACATCGTCATCCCTGAAAGCTTTGCTACGTGATTCGAACAAATGAATATGGCGGATTGCTGCCCGCTCAAGTATGAAATTACGGAACGGACGGTAATACGGTCCGTTGCAGAAACTACGTGGGATTATGGCCACTATCTGCCCGCCAGGTGCAACCTCACCTACAGCCAGTGCAACAAAGGCGGAATACAGATTTACCGTCTCGATACCGACAGTGCGAAGAGCCTGCCGGTGGGCTGACTGGCTATTGATCTTCTTGTAAGGCGGATTAAGTATTGCATGGGTATAACCTCGATCCTGTAGACCTTCGGCGGTTGCCAGCTCAATATAATCCCCTTCGATGATGCGGGGCGTCACTCTCCTGTACCCGGTTAAGTGCTTCGCAAGGTGACCACACAGCTTTTTGTCGATTTCGTAGGCTGTTGCCTCGACAGACTCAAAGCCAAACTCGCCAACCAGCCAACGGTCGAGGAAGGCGCAAGACAGTGCGCCTAAACCAGCGCCTGCGTCCAGTAGACGGCAAGTTTTCATTGTGCTCGGTGGAAACAAGGAGGCCATAAAACGGGCCACGCCAGAAGGCGTCATGAACTGGCCGAACTCTGCTTTGTGTTTACGCGCGGTACGGGGAGACAGCTCGCGACGCACGCTGTCTGCGACGTCTAGCTTTTGAAGCATAACTAATCCTCTTTACGTGGCATGATGATGCCAACGTGCTTTTGACATCCTCCACATTCTTCAGGCGTGAAGGATGTCAAATCACTCTGTGAGCTCAATCAAAAGTCTCATCATTCCACTGCGATTTGATGACCTTTCCGACAAACTGGCAGTTTTCGTTACACTCAATCATGTCGAATCGTGGGTTGAGCGGCTCCAGGTACGCTTTACCGCTCTCACGAATGAATCGTTTGAAGGTAAATTCATCGCCGTTCATTCGGGCCACGCAAAAATCGCCATCCTCGATTTCCCGTTCAGGGTCAACGAGTATCAGCATACCTTCAGGGAAGCTGGGTTTACCACCCTGCGGTGCGGTCATTGAATGCCCCTTGACCTCCAGCCAGAACGACCTGTCACTGGCTTTTGTGGTGGTGGAGATCCATTTAATCGCATCTTTTGCGGTGTACGAAATATCATCCATTGAGAATGCGCCAGCTTGTACGCAGGAGAGTAACGGATATTCGTAAGCGGGGACACGAGTTAATGGCTCTTCAATTGCGAGCGCCATTTCTGCAATAGATTTTGCCAGGCTGGGACTGAAATCTCCGACCTTTACATTCAGTATCTTAGCAAGCTGTGCTGCGTGGCTGGCATTTATGGCGTTGATGCCAGCCATTAGCTGATTAACAGCGCTTTGGGTAACACCTAATTCATAGGCTAATGATTCCTGCGACAGGCCTAACTCTTTCTTTTTAGCGTTAAAAATACTTTTCAGACGCTTGGCGTCTTCCAGTTGCTCAGGGGTTAACGGTTTCTTTTTCATGTTCATACCATATCACCTTTGGTTATATGTAATGAAATATCTGCGGTGTTGACATTTTAATAACTGTGCGTAATGATATGGGCATTTTGAAGGAGTCAGTTATGGCGATGAAAAAAGAGACCCTGGCTGATTACGTATACAGGTTCGGCCAAAAGAAAGCCGCTAAGGACTTTGGCGTGGCGCAGAGTGCAATCAGTAAAGCGCTTCTCGTCGGACGAGAAATATACGTCAAAACCTTTGATGACGGCACAGTTGAGGCGGAAGAGGTTCGTCCGTTCCCTGCGTTCGTAAGAGGCGATGATTAATCCTGGACACACAGCCCATCGGAGGTGTGAGTGAACAGGCAAATCAAAACGGTTATGCCCGAGCAGTACTGTGATGCTGATCGGGACTGGATACAGGAGCAATTGTTACAGCTAGACCCGACCACCCGGGTAAAAATTGCAGCAGAGTACGCGAGAGTGTACCAGGAAGAGTGGGACAAGGAGCCTGTATCGTTCAGGAAGGGCAACAGGGCAAGACGGAGCGCCAACACCCGGTTACGGGTGTATGTCCAGAAGTACGCGAGAGCCAGCCGTGGCTGGATGCTTTCGCCAGTAGCGGTACGGAAGTTTCCCCCGACACCATGATGGCGGTTAGTTGCGCTAGAGATAATTTCAAGTGCAACTAATTTCCTGAAAGGAAGCGAGGAGGGGGTAAGGGGGTGGAGTCGTTGGTAAGGCCTGTATCCCTTGGCCTAGGCCAGAAGGCAGGTACATAGGTTAGGTAGATCACTGTATAAGCGCGCGATAGTTTCTGGTGAAATGATTATCGAGCTAACTATTGAGTGATAAACTATGTCGGCAGCAACCAAATCGGCACTGATCCGTACACTGAGCACTGTACCACTGAGAACAGAGGAGCGTTACAGCTTTCTGGCTGATGTTGTAACGATCCTTGAGTCACAGGGGATGCATGTGGCAAGCAATGTCACAGTAAGAATCGATGGCAGAAATTTCCGTGTTGATATTCTCGCAACAGCAAAAACTGGTGGGAGTGTGGCTATCGAGATCGATCGTAGCTCTCCGCGACCCCGCTCAGTCATGAAATTGCGTGAATTGGCACGTCGTGGCACTGAAGGCTTTGTGTTGCTTCGAATGCCAAAGAAACTGACCAGTTATAGCGATGCTGGGATCGATATCATCCCGGCGAATGGCAAGGGGGCGTCATGCTGAAAATCACCCCAAACTTTGCTCAGGAGCGCGGTTTAAACCAGCTGCGGCACCAGTGGAAACAGCATCGCACGTACCTGATGTATGCACCCACTGGCTCTGGCAAAACTGGTCTTGCAGCATTCGTCACTGCCGGAATGGTTGAACGTGGTATGCGGGTGATGTTTGTCTGTCCGTACACCATCCTGCTGAACCAGACAGCGGAACGTTTCACCGAATACGGTTTGCCGTGGGAAGAAATCAGTTTTGTATGGCGTGATCACCCTAACTATGACCCGTCACGACTGATTCAGATTGCCAGTGCCGACACGCTGATCCGTCGTGAGTTTCCTGACAACATCGATCTGCTGATCATCGATGAAGCACACATGAAGCGTCGTGCGTTACTTGAGGTTATCCGGGACAAAGATATCAGGGTTCTTGGGCTTTCCGGCACCCCGTTCGCAGCCTGGATGGGGAAGTACTACGAATGCCTGATCAAGCCTACAACGATTCGTGAACTTATTCAGCGTGGTGATCTGAGCGATTATGAGTTTTTTGCCCCCTCAATGCCTGATCTGGCTGGCGTAAAAACCAGTAACACCGTATTTGGACGGGATTACAACGAGGAACAGCTCGCATCCATCATGGGGAGTTCGGATCTGGTTGGCGATATCGTCAGCAACTGGCTTGAGAATGGCGAGGATTTACCGACGATCTGCTTCTGCGTGAATGTGGCTCATGCGAACTTTGTTACCCGTGAGTTTTTACAGTCTGGCATTGGCGCAGAGGTGATGACGGCAGATACCCCCCATGATGAACGACAGGACATCATTCGCCGTTTTGAAGAGGGTGCGACCAAAATAATTGTCAACGTTGGCGTACTGGTTGCGGGATTTGACAGCGATGTTCGCTGCCTGATCTACGCCCGTCCGACCAAATCAGAAATCCGCTGGTTGCAGTGCATCGGGAGAGCGTTACGTACTGCGTCTGGTAAAAAACGCGCATTGATTTTCGACCATTCCGGCACGGTTCATCGGCTGGGCTTCCCCGAGGATATCGAGTATGACGAACTTCCGGGAAAAAATGACGGAATGAAAGCGTCTGCTGGCGGGAGTGAGGTTAAGGCTGAGAAACTTCCCAGGGAATGCCCCAAATGCCACTTCATGAAGCCTGCTGGCGTGCATATGTGTCCCAAATGTGGATTTCGTCCTCTTGGTGGTGATGACGTGGCGACAGATCGCGATCGTAAGCTTTCACGCGTCAACAAAGGGAAACGCGAATACACCCGTGAGGAAAAACAGCGTTGGTGGAGCGAGATCAAGGGGTATCAGAATTACCGCAACGCGACAGGTAAGCCACTGAGTGACGGATGGTGTGCTCATACCTACAAGGAGAAGTTCGGGGTTTGGCCTAAAGGCTTCAGTAATGCGCCGCTGCAAACCTCAGTTGAAGTGTACAACTTCATCAAGTCAAAGACCATTGCCTATGCCAAAGGGCGCAAGAAAGCCATGACAGGAGGCCAGCATGCGAACTAGAGATGCAGCCGTGGGGCACTGGAGCCGGATTTTTGAATATTACGGCATGCCTCCTGTTACTGGTGTGAAACATTACAACGGACCCTGCCCGATATGTGGTGCCAGAGGTAAATTTCGCTGTGATGATAAGGATGGTTCCGGTTCATGGATTTGCGTCTGTGGTCACGGGGACGGGATGAATCTGTTGCAACTTGCCACGGGTAAGCCCTGGGTGACGTTGTGTGATGAAATCGATCGGCTGATCGGAAATACCTGGAAGAGGGAGAAAGTCAGCCAGCCTGTAACAGAGATAAGCAGAAAGCGGGAGCTGGTCATAGATAAGTTTGCCGGACTCCCGTGTCTGCGGGGTACAACAGGTGAGGCGTACCTGCAGGGGAGGGGAATACTCCAGTTACCGACCGAATCCGTGCGTTTTTGTGACCGTCAGATCGCCAGCGGGCGCGAATATCAGGCAATTTACGCCATTGCAACAGATGACAAAGGTTCTCTTTGCTATCTGCATCGTACGTTGCTGGATGGTGATCGCAAGGCGAATGTAGAGGCGGCTAAAAAAATGACCGCGCTACAGGAGTTGCCTGGTTTGCAGCATGCCAAATCGGTGGCAATACGCCTGTATCCGGTGTCGTCCACTCTGGGGATAGCCGAGGGTATCGAAACTGCGCTTTCATGCCGTCAAATCTTCCGCTGCAATGTGTGGTCAACAATGAACTCCGGTTTTATGGAGAAGTTCATTGCGCCACCTGGCGTTAATCACCTGATTATCTTTGCTGACAATGATGCGCACGGCGCAGGTCTGGCGGCTGCCTTTAAATGTGGGCATAAGAATCTCATGAGTTGCAATGACGTTGAGAAAGTCAGCATTCGCTGGCCTGACTTGCCGGATTTTAACGACATGCTCATTCAGGGGTGTGAAGCCCGTGAACATGTGTTGACGCGCAAATTCAAAGCGGAGGCTGCCTGATGGAAATAGAGATGATCAAGGCGGCTAATGGCGTATTTGTACCGGCGTATGAGCGCGATTTACCCCGACTGGCAAAATTTAAAAACGGTGAGCTGTATACACTGGAAGCAAAACTTACCCGTAACCCATCTTTTCACCGGAAGATGTTCGCTTTTCTTAATTTCTGCTTTCAGTACTGGTGCGCTGAACATGCTGGATACGAATTCTCTGATGAAGCGACGCAGTTTGATGAGTTTCGTAAAAATCTGACAATTCTTGCCGGGTTCTATGATGTGGTCACAACCATAAGAGGCGAGGTGAGATATCGGGCAAAAAGCCTGAGTTACGCGAATATGGATCAGGATGAGTTTGAACGTTGCTACAACGCAATGATTAATGCCGCGTTAAAACATGTGTTCGGGCGCTCAAACAATCCTGAACTGAATAACCGCCTGCTGTCGTTTTTCTGAGGTGATGATGAAGCAACGTAAACCAAAAAAATGCAAAGTGTGCGGCTCCTCGTTTGTGCCGTTCCGCTCATATCAGAAAGTTTGCTGTGGTCAGTGCGCACTGGAACTGGTCAGAAAAGAAAAGGCGATAGCTTCAGCAAAAGAGCAGGCAGACAAGCTGAAAGCGCGCAGGAGGGACTTACAGCCCCGCAGTTACTGGATTAAGCAGGCACAACAGGCTGTGAATGCTTATATCAGGGAGCGGGACCGTCATTTGCCGTGTGTTTCATGCGGGACGTTCGATTCAGCCCAGTGGGATGCAGGCCATTACCGTACAACAGCTGCGGCACCTCAGCTCAGATTTGATGAACGCAATATCCATAAGCAATGCGTGGTGTGTAACCAGTACAAAAGCGGAAATCTCGTTCCGTATCGTGTCGAACTGATTAACCGCATCGGGCAGGAAGCAGTAGACGAAATCGAATCAAACCATAGTCGCCACCGCTGGACTGTCGAAGAGTGCAAGGCGATCAAGGCAGAGTATCAACAGAAACTTAAAGACCTGCGAAACAGCAGAAGTGAGGCCGCATGACGTTCACCGTAAAAACCATTCCTGACATGCTTGTTGAGGCATATGGAAATCAGACCGAAGTGGCCCGAATACTGAACTGCAATCGTGCCACAGTCAGAAAATACATTGGCGATAAAGAAGGGAAAAGACACGCTATCGTCAACGGTGTTCTTATGGTTCACCGCGGATGGGGTAAAGATACTGATGCGTGATATCCGGCAGGTTCTTGAGCGCTGGGGGGCATGGGCGGCAAATAACCATGAGGATGTTACATGGTCGCCCATTGCTGCCGGATTTAAGAGGCTGATCCCCGAAAAAGTAAAATCACGTCCACAGTGTTGTGACGATGACGCGATGATTATATGCGGGTGTATGGCTCGCCTTAACAGGAACAACAGCGATCTGCATGACTTGCTGGTTGATTATTACGTGTTGGGGGAGACGTTCATGGCGCTGGCACGGAAACATGGGTGCTCTGACACCTGTATAGGTAAACGCCTTCACAAAGCGGAGGGGATTGTTGAAGGCATGCTGATGATGCTGGGAGTGAGGCTTGAGATGGATCGGTATGTTGAGCGTGAATTGCCGGGAGGGAGAACCTCTGTATTTTATCAGCGAAAAAATAGTTTACGATCGTAAAAATCTGCATATCATGATAAGAGTGGTTACATTGCCACGCTGCTTAACCCGCCGATGCGCGGGTTTTTTTGTACCCAGAATCCTGTGAGCTATACGGAAAGTACACAGAAAGGAAGGTGCGACCACAATTAATAACAAAATCTTAAAAATCGCACATGGCACTATTAGTTTTCTAAATATTGTGTATTTTTTGTATTGCAGGATGACCCTGTAACGAAGTTTGCGTAACAGCATTTTGCTCTACGAGTTTGCCAGCCTCCCCCAGTGGCTGGCTTTTTTATGTCCGTAGCGTCAAAGCAGCAATGTCGCTGGGGCGTCGTGCAATTGGCGTTGAGCTGGAGACTGAACGTTTTGAGCAGACGGTCAGGGAAGTTCAGGATTTAGTCAGTCAGAACGGATGATATTGCAGGATTAGTTACGTACCGTTATTATCCTGCGCCCGGCCCTTTAGCTCAGTGGTGAGAGCGAGCGACTCATAATCGCCAGGTCGCTGGTTCAAATCCAGCAAGGGCCACCATATCACATACCGCCATTAGCTCATCGGGACAGAGCGCCAGCCTTCGAAGCTGGCTGCGCGGGGTTCGAGTCCTCGATGGCGGTCCATTATCTGCATTATGCGTTGTTAGCTCAGCCGGACAGAGCAATTGCCTTCTGAGCAATCGGTCACTGGTTCGAATCCAGTACAACGCGCCATATTTATTTACCAGGCTCGCTTTTGCGGGCCTTTTTTATATCTGCGCCGGGTCTGGTGCTGATTACTTCAGCCAAAAGGAACACCTGTATATGAAGTGTATATTATTTAAATGGGTACTGTGCCTGTTACTGGGTTTTTCTTCGGTATCCTATTCCCGGGAGTTTACGATAGACTTTTCGACCCAACAAAGTTATGTCTCTTCGTTAAATAGTATACGGACAGAGATATCGACCCCTCTTGAACATATATCTCAGGGGACCACATCGGTGTCTGTTATTAACCACACCCCACCGGGCAGTTATTTTGCTGTGGATATACGAGGGCTTGATGTCTATCAGGCGCGTTTTGACCATCTTCGTCTGATTATTGAGCAAAATAATTTATATGTGGCCGGGTTCGTTAATACGGCAACAAATACTTTCTACCGTTTTTCAGATTTTACACATATATCAGTGCCCGGTGTGACAACGGTTTCCATGACAACGGACAGCAGTTATACCACTCTGCAACGTGTCGCAGCGCTGGAACGTTCCGGAATGCAAATCAGTCGTCACTCACTGGTTTCATCATATCTGGCGTTAATGGAGTTCAGTGGTAATACAATGACCAGAGATGCATCCAGAGCAGTTCTGCGTTTTGTCACTGTCACAGCAGAAGCCTTACGCTTCAGGCAGATACAGAGAGAATTTCGTCAGGCACTGTCTGAAACTGCTCCTGTGTATACGATGACGCCGGGAGACGTGGACCTCACTCTGAACTGGGGGCGAATCAGCAATGTGCTTCCGGAGTATCGGGGAGAGGATGGTGTCAGAGTGGGGAGAATATCCTTTAATAATATATCAGCGATACTGGGGACTGTGGCCGTTATACTGAATTGCCATCATCAGGGGGCGCGTTCTGTTCGCGCCGTGAATGAAGAGAGTCAACCAGAATGTCAGATAACTGGCGACAGGCCCGTTATAAAAATAAACAATACATTATGGGAAAGTAATACAGCTGCAGCGTTTCTGAACAGAAAGTCACAGTTTTTATATACAACGGGTAAATAAAGGAGTTAAGCATGAAGAAGATGTTTATGGCGGTTTTATTTGCATTAGCTTCTGTTAATGCAATGGCGGCGGATTGTGCTAAAGGTAAAATTGAGTTTTCCAAGTATAATGAGGATGACACATTTACAGTGAAGGTTGACGGGAAAGAATACTGGACCAGTCGCTGGAATCTGCAACCGTTACTGCAAAGTGCTCAGTTGACAGGAATGACTGTCACAATCAAATCCAGTACCTGTGAATCAGGCTCCGGATTTGCTGAAGTGCAGTTTAATAATGACTGAGGCATAACCTGATTCGTGGTATGTGGGTAACAAGTGTAATCTGTGTCACAATTCAGTCAGTTGACAGTTGCCTGTCAGACTGAGCATTTGTTAAAAAAATTTCGCATGGTGAATCCCCCTGTGTGGAGGGGCAACTGGTGAAAAATCCTTGCTTGTGATTCATTATCGACACGGGTTCGGTGGTACCAGGCCGAACTCACCGGGAGGCACCCGGCACCATGCAGTATACAGAGATTAGGCATATACCAAGGCCTCTCATAGCAGGGGCCTTTTTACATGTAAAAAAGCCCGAGTGGGTTCGGGCAATTGCATGAGATACTCGTTTTAATAATCGAAAGCATTTTAACCAGGATTCATAAGGCTGCGCAACTGCGCGGCCTTTTTCGTATTTCGGGCTGTAGTCTTCCTTCTGCCATTGTCCTGTAACTTCCGGACTTCAGCCCGCTCCTCATCTGACTCACACATTATCCCGACCGGGAGGATTCATGGCATTTAAACACTATGACGTGGTCAGGGCGGCGTCGCCGTCAGACCTTGCGGAACGAATAACTCAAAAACTGAAGGAAGGGTGGCAGCCTTATGGTAGTGCGCTGATTTCGACAGCTGGTTATGGTGCGGAGTTCATCCAGCCAGTTGTGAGTGAGGGGAGCATCTCATCACCAGAGGAGCCAGGCAACCGTCCGACGACCTCAGCGCCTTCTGTTGCGCCAGAATATTACTATGTGATCGCGCTTGCTGGTCAGTCCAATGGTATGTCATACGGTGAGGGACTGCCATTACCGGATACATTCGACAGTCCTGATCCACGAATTAAACAGTTAGCGCGTCGCAGTACGGTGACACCGGGAGGTGCCGCCTGTAAGTATAACGACATCATTCCGGCGGACCATTGTCTGCATGATGTGCAGGACATGAGCCGCCTTAACCATCCGAAAGCGGACCTGTCAAAGGGGCAGTACGGAACCGTGGGGCAAGGGCTGCATATCGCCAAAAAATTGCTGCCGTTTATACCGGCGAATGCGGGCATTCTGCTGGTTCCGTGCTGTCGTGGTGGTTCAGCGTTCACCACCGGAGCCGATGGCACATACAGTGACGCGAGTGGTGCCTCGGAGAATTCAACCCGCTGGGGTGTGGACAAGCCGCTGTATAAGGACCTTATCGGTCGAACAAAAGCAGCACTGAAGAAGAATCCGAAAAATGTGCTGTTTGCCGTGGTGTGGATGCAGGGGGAATTTGATTTTGGCGGTACGCCGGTAAATCACGCAGCACAGTTTGGTGCGCTGGTTGATAAATTCCGTGCAGACCTGGCGGATATGGCAGGTCAGTGCGTCGGTGGCTCTGCTGGCGGTGTTCCCTGGATATGCGGGGACACGACGTATTTCTGGAAGCAGAAGAACGAATCCACGTACCAGACGGTGTACGGCAGCTACAAAAACAAAACGGAAAAGAATATCCATTTCGTACCGTTCATGACGGATGAGAACGGGGTGAATGTGCCGACGAACAAACCGGAAGAAGACCCGGACATTCCGGGTATCGGATATTACGGTTCGAAATGGCGTGACAGCTCAGCCACCTGGACGTCACAGGACAGGGCGAGCCATTTCAGTTCATGGGCTCGCCGCGGGATTATTTCCGACCGTCTGGCAACGGCGATTTTGCGCCATGCGGGAAGAGTGGCGCTAAACGCGGGGGCATCATCGACAGTATCAGAGGTGCGCCCGTCATCGCCTTCCGGTGCAGAAGCCACAGGCGTCACAACACTGCTCTCTTACCTTGCCAGCGAGTCAGAGGGAAGCCTGAAAGTACAGGGATGGTCAGCCAGTGGCGGCAGGGCAGAAGTGGTCAGCGATGCGGAGGGAACCGGAGGTAAGGCAGTGAAGCTGACCAAGGAAGCCGGTAAAAGCAGCTGGGTGCTGGAGTACGCCGCGGGCAACGGTGCGGCTCTGTTACAGAAAGGGGGGCAGATTCGCTGCCGCTTTAAGGTTTCGGGAGCGCTGGCTGCGAACCAGTATGTTATGGCGTTTTACTGGCCGGTATCTTCACTGCCACAGGGCGTTGCCCTGACCGGAGACGGGGGGAATAACCTGCTGGCAGCGTTCTACATCCAGACAGATGCAAAAGACCTGAATGTGATGTACCACAATGCGAAAGTAGCGACAAACAACCTGAAACTGGGAACCTTTGGCGCATTTGATAACGAATGGCATATGCTGGCTTTCCGCTTTGCCGGGAATAACAGCCTTCAGGTGACGCCGGTTATTGATGGTCAGGATGGTGCACCGTTCATGCTGTCGCAGTCTCCGGTAGGTTCTTTTGCGGCAGACAAATTACGTGTAACGGATATCACAAAAGCGGCGACGTATACGGTGCTGATTGAAAGTATAACAGTGGAAGTGAATAACGCGTAAGCAGGATAAAAAAATGCCGCCGGGGCAGGGAAAACAAGGAGCCAGAACCGGCGGCAGAGGTCGCTACATCCTTAGCAAAAATATGCTGAGCAAAAAATGCAGGAGTTTTTTTACTGGCAGGCATTAACCATGTCAATAATGGAGATGAATAATGACATTTTTACAGCTGATTATGTTGTATTTCTGTACAGCAGTTTGTGTGCTGTATCTTCTTTCTGGTGGGTACAGAGTCGTGAGAGATTTCTGGCGCAGACAGATTGACAAAAGGGCCGCTGAGAAAATCAGCGCCAGTCAGTCAGCCGGAACAAAACCCGAAGAGTCTCTCATTCCGTAGCAACTTTCTTAACAACACCTTTCAACGAGAAAATACCATGTCAGAAATAAAATCGCTGGTCACTGCTGAAGCAGTGAAGGATGTCCTGCGCTCTGAAGAAGTCAGGAGCGCACTGAAACAGCAACTTCGTCAGAATCTTGAGGCGCGTCTTGATGCTGAAGTGGATGCCATTCTGGATGAACTGCTGGGGGTACCGGCTGCTCCCGGGCCTGAAGACGGTGCGGGTGACAGTGCTGTTTCAGATGGTGTCGTGTCTCAGCCTGATGGTGGCAGTGAGCCTCAGCCTGACGGCGAAATGATGATGTAACCATGCGCAGGGGCTGTCGGTGTGAGCTGATGCCCCTCTTGTTGTTGTGAGCTTCCGGATTGCGGGAGACGGGGTATGTACCAGATGGAAAAAATCACAACAGGTGTGTCATACACCACGTCAGCGGTGGGGACGGGCTACTGGTTCCTGCAGCTGCTGGACAGGGTTTCCCCGTCTCAGTGGGCGGCAATAGGCGTACTGGGGAGTCTGCTGTTTGGTCTGTTGACGTACCTGACGAACCTGTATTTCAAAATTAAAGAAGACCGGCGTAAGGCGGCGCGGGGAGAGTAAGCTGATGAGCAGGAAACTCCGCTATGGTTTATCGGCTGCCGTTCTGGCGCTGATTGCCGCAGGTGCTTCTGCGCCTGAAATCCTTGACCAGTTTCTGGATGAAAAGGAAGGCAACCACACAACAGCATACCGTGATGGCGCGGGTATCTGGACCATCTGTCGCGGTGCCATTCTGGTGGATAGTAAACCTGTCGTCCCGGGCATGAAGTTGTCGAAGGAGAAATGCGACCAGGTTAACGCCATTGAACGTGATAAGGCGCTGGCATGGGTGGAGAAAAACATCAAAGTGCCACTGACGGAACCCCAGAAAGCGGGGATCGCGTCATTCTGTCCGTATAACATTGGCCCCGGTAAGTGTTTCCCGTCGACGTTTTATAAACGAATTAATGCAGGAGATCGAAAAGGTGCCTGCGAAGCGATTCGCTGGTGGATTAAGGACGGTGGCAGAGACTGCCGTATCCGCTCAAATAATTGCTACGGTCAGGTATCCCGGCGAGATCAGGAAAGTGCGCTGGCGTGCTGGGGAATTGACAGATAAGCAGAATATTTTGCTGAAAAATGACGTTGGCCAACGCGGGCGGATAACACGAAATCCTGCGAACTGGCAAAAACTAAGTGAATAAAAGTAAAACCCCGTTTGTTGGCCGCAAACGGGGTTTTGTGTTTCTGACCTTGAGTAAGGCAAGGGAGAACATGGCGAAGTATAAACGAATTCTGTTGAGGTTGACTATGAAAAACGGCCTTGAACTGAAAGCGCCTGTAACTGATGACGTCAGCAGAGCGCTGGCTTTTGCTATTAAGTGGGTGGCGGTCGGTATTGCTGTGTCTCCGATGCTGTATGGGCTGGCAAAACTGGTCATTGCGTTGAAATCGTGAAGAGGATTAAGCATGTCAGACAAGCTCATAACGCTGGCGAAGATCCTCTGTGTAATCGTCGGCATTTCATTTTCACTAATGCTGGTTGCTATTTGCTTTTCCACTGCCTGGCGCGTCTTAACTTTGTCAGGGCTGGTGGGGTGAGGGGGATATGAACCGTGTTCTGTGTGTGGTGATTATTGTCCTGCTGCTTGGTTGTGGATCGCTGTGGCTGGCAACAGACCATTACCGTGATAACGCCATCACCTACAAAGAGCAGCGAGATGATGCGAAGACAAAACTCAGCCAGGCGAACGCCACCATTACTGACATACAGCAGCGCCAGCGTGATGTTGCTGCACTCGATGCCAGATACACCAGGGAGCTTGCTGATGCTAACGCGACTATTGAAAGTCTCCGTGCTGATGTTTCTGCTGGGCGTAAGCGCCTGCAAGTCGCCGCCACCTGTGCAAAGTCAACGACCGGAGCCAGCGGCATGGGCGATGGAGAAAGCTCAGGACTTACAGCAGATGCTGAACTCAATTATTACCGTCTCCGAAGTGGAATCGACAAGATAACCGCGCAGGTTAACTACCTGCAGGAGTACATCAGGATGCAATGCCTCGATTAACAGAGCCAGCTCAATCGCTGGCCTTTTTTATGAGGAGAGATATAACCTGAATCAATGCCAGGGCATTATCAACAAATGGATCACTGGGTAAGCTCGTTTGGTTTTAAATGTCCGTCGAGAATCAGATTGTGATTTTCCCGATGCAGAACCAGTGTGCCCATATAATCAGGTTTAAATTTCCATCCATTCATTTTTTTTGCAATTCTGGACAGACAGTGATTATGTGTGAAAATCACAGTAACGTGATCTGATTTTGATATTTTAAGGATGTTATTTACTGCGTTATCATCACATGTCGATATGTCCGGAATAGTTGCTGTCTTACCTCCCGAAAAAAAAGTGGCTGTCTGCATTGTTCGGAGTGTGTCTGTAGAATAGAGACTGTAGTATGGAAACATTCTTCTGAATTTATCTCCATATTGTTGAGCTTTGTTAGCTCCGTTTACTGTGATTCCCTCATGTGCTGAAAGACATATTCTTTGGGAGCGATCGCATCTTTCCCCATGCCGGATGAGAAAAATAATGGGATGTTTCTGGTTAATCTCAGTGACATCATTCACATCAAGTCTGACTGGAGTTCTTACAATGTATATGATGGATACAGAAACGATTATGACAAGTAAAAATATAAGAAGAGATTTTGTTAGCGTTTGATTTAACATATAAATTCCCTTGTCTGTGTTGAAAATGGGCATTATTATGCGTAAATCTTATGTAATCCTTAAGGATTGTCTGACGTGGTGATATGATGCGAAATACAGTGGGTACACAGAATGCTGTGAACAACGACGAAATGGGCACTGGTAGCGGTACTGGTGCTTTTTTTATTGGTTGGTTGCTCAAGTCTTGATAAAGCGCGTTAGCTTTTTGGTATTGCCTCTTAGGTCTGTAAAATTGCCGACGGTGTCCGGCAGTGCATGCAGGGCTGATCATCTATGAGAACAGAATATATTGCTAAAAATGAAGTGTACGTCAATGCTTATAAAGCATGCAATTCTGTATTTCTAACTATTCAATAAAATAAATTTTTTCTGTCGCAGTGAATATACAAATGTTGATCAGCGCTCGATGTGGCGACGGGTTTCTATATCAGGAGACTTTAGCATTTATCCGCGAGGCAGCCTATCTGGTGCTGTAGTGGAATGAAGCGGATATAACCTAAATAAGGTTAAACATTAATCAGACATGGCTCTGCTGTGTGAAATCTGAAAATTTACAGCAGTCATTGTGCATCAGTTTTTAACAGAGAACGTCAGAAGGTGACATGGCAAAGCTGGACTGGAAAAAGCTGGAGCAGGCATTTCGACGCGAACATGTCAAAACCGGCATAAAGCTTCAGGACTGGTGCCGTCAGAACAATATCAGTTATGACACGGCTCGGCGGTACATTAAACTGCGCAAACACTCCCCCAGAAATACAGAGAAAAGTGCGCAGAAAAATGCGCAAATTGATGATCAAAAAAGTGCGCAGAAATCTGACGGCAACTCCAGTCATGACGAGCCTTCAGGCGATGATGGTTGTGATGAAAAATGCGCAAATTTGGCAGAAACGAAACGGACTCGTGGTTCCAGACTTTTGCCACCTTCAAATGCTTTTTCTCAGCGTAACACCCACGCCGTCAGACACCGTGGATACGCGAAGTATCTCGAGGCAGATAACCTCATAGATGATGCAGTCGGAATGGAACTTGCCGATGAACTGGTGTTTACCCGTGCCCGCGCACTTTCAGTAACAGGAACATTGAAAAAGATGTTCGCCGACCTGAAAGAGGCGGCTGACGTGGAAACACGGGTAGCTCTGTACGACAAAATACTTAAAGCCGAACAGGCTCTTGACCGGAATATTGCCCGTATAGAATCAATTGAACGTTCTTTGCTGACACTGGACGTCCTGGCTGAGACAGCACCAAAACTTCGTGCTGACCGGGAAAGAATCAACGCCGCCAGAGATAAACTCAGAGCTGAAACCGATATTCTGACCAGCCAGCGTCGGGGCGTTGTTACGCCTGTCAGTGACATCGTGTCATCGCTGCATGAAATGAGTAATTCGGGGAGACTGGATGACATTCCGGAAGAATGAACCGCGATGTGATGAGCCGTCAGAAATGACTGAAGCCGAACAACGTCTTTTCATCATGACTAAACTGAGCAATCCCTGGTGGCGGCTCAATCATCTCTACAAAATACAGAACGAAAAAGGTGAACTGGTCACCTTCAGAATGCGACCGGCGCAGCGCCAGTTGTTCCGGAGCATGCACAATAAAAATATTATCCTGAAAGCGCGCCAGCTGGGATTTTCCACAGCCATTGATATTTATCTTCTCGACCAGGCATTATTCATTCCGCATCTCAAATGCGGGATCGTCGCTCAGGATAAACAGGCTGCCAGTGAAATTTTCCGCACAAAAATTGCTGTACCGTTTGATCATCTCCCTGACTGGCTGAGAGCCTCATTCACCATCGTTGAACGTCGTAGCGGTGCCAGCGGTGGCTATATCCTGTTTGGTCACGGCTCGAGTATTCAGGTGGCAACCTCATTTCGCTCAGGTACGGTGCAGCGCCTGCATATCTCAGAGCACGGCAAAATTTGCGCGAAATATCCGGCTAAGGCGAAAGAGCTGCGAACTGGTACGCTTAATGCCGTCTCTGATGAATGCATTATTTTTGATGAATCCACGGCTGAAGGCGTGGGTGGTGATTTTTACGATATGAGTAACCGTGCACAGGAGATCACTGCATCAGGCTTATTGCTGACGGCACAGGATTATAAATTCCATTTTTACGCATGGTGGCAGGATCCTAAATACAGCGCCAGAGTGCCTGAAAGCGGGCTGAAGATGTCACGGGAAAAAATGACGTATTTTTCTGCGGTTGAGAAGGCAATGAACATCACGCTTACCGATGAGCAGAAGCAGTGGTACATCAGTAAGGAAACTGAACAGCGTGAGGAAATGAAGCAGGAGTTTCCCTCAACGCCACAGGAGGCGTTTCTGACGTCCGGACGACGTGTGTTCAGTGCCGAAAGTACGTTGCAGGCAGAATCATTCTGTTCGCCACCGATGATTGTTTATGACATTGAACCTGTTACAGGAGCGAAGACTAAAGCTCAGTCTCTGCGTGAAGGAAATAAAAACGAGTTGCAGCGGACGCTGATGAATTATCTGCTGGTATGGGAACTGCCGGATCCGGATGAAGAGTATGTTTGTGGGGCAGATACTGCCGAAGGGCTGGAGCACGGAGACCGCTCATCGCTGGATGTTGTCAAATGCAGTAATGGCGAGCAGGTGGCTCACTGGTTCGGGCATCTTGATGCTGAACTTTTTGCTCATCTCATTGCGCAGGTCTGTCGTATGTATAACAACGCGTTTGTGGCGCCGGAGCGTAACAACCACGGACATGCAGTCATCCTGAAACTCAGGGAGCTCTATCCGACGCGTTATATCTACAACGAACAGCACCTTGACCAGGCATATGACGACGATACGCCCCGTCTTGGCTGGCTGACAACCCGCCACAGTAAACCGGTCCTGACTGAGGGAATGAAAACTCTGCTGAATAATGGAATATCAGGGATCCGCTGGTCAGGCACATTATCGGAAATGAACACCTACGTTTATGATGCGAAAGGCTCCATGAATGCACAGGAAGGCTGTTTTGATGATCAACTCATGAGCTACATGATTGCCCAGGAGATGCGCGCCAGAATGCCTGTGAGGGTAAAACAGAAAACGGATAAACGCAGAACTACACACTGGATGGCTCACTGATGAAAAATGAAACTAACACCATGGCGACGAAAAACGACAATGGAGCCACGCCGCGTTTTTCTCAGCGCCAGTTACAGGCGCTTTGTTCTGATATTGACAGCCAGCCTAAATGGCGTGATGCCGCAAACAAGGCCTGTGCGTATTACGATGGCGATCAGTTGCCACCGGAAGTTCTTCAGGTACTGAAAGATCGCGGTCAGCCGATGACTATCCATAACCTCATCGCGCCTACCGTCGATGGCGTTCTGGGAATGGAGGCCAAAACACGGACTGATCTGGTGGTGATGTCAGACGAGCCAGATGATGAAACTGAAAAACTGGCTGAAGCTATTAATGCTGAATTTGCCGATGCATGCCGCCTTGGCAACATGAATAAGGCCCGCTCTGATGCCTATGCGGAACAAATCAAGGCGGGCCTCAGTTGGGTGGAGGTCAGACGAAACAGCGATCCGTTCGGGCCTGAATTTAAGGTGTCTACTGTCAGCCGGAATGAGGTTTTCTGGGACTGGCTGAGCCGGGAGGCTGATTTAAGTGACTGCCGCTGGCTGATGCGTCGCCGCTGGATGGATACCGATGAGGCAAAAGCTACATTCCCGGGAATGGCTCAGGTTATCGATTATGCCATTGATGACTGGCGTGGTTTTGTCGATACCACGGTTACTGAAGGCCAGCCCAGTCCGTTGATGAGTGCATGGGAAGAGTATCAGTCATGGGATCGACAGCAGAACGAATGGCTTCAGCGTGAACGCCGTCGTGTGCTGCTTCAGGTGGTTTATTACCGTACATTCGAGCGTCTTCCGGTGATTGAACTCAGTAATGGACGGGTGGTGGCCTTTGATAAAAATAATCTGATGCAGGCGGTAGCTGTGGCATCCGGGCGGGTTCAGGTGAAAGTCGGGCGGGTAAGCCGTATTCGTGAAGCCTGGTTTGTCGGGCCACACTTTATTGTGGATCGCCCCTGTAGTGCTCCGCAGGGGATGTTTCCGCTGGTTCCTTTCTGGGGATACCGAAAGGATAAAACCGGGGAGCCATACGGGCTAATTTCCCGCGCCATTCCGGCACAGGATGAGGTGAATTTTCGTCGTATCAAGCTGACCTGGTTGCTTCAGGCCAAACGCGTGATTATGGACGAGGATGCCACCCAGTTGTCAGACAACGACCTGATGGAGCAGATCGAACGTCCGGATGGCATTATTAAACTGAATCCGGTCCGAAAAAATCAGAAAAGTGTCGCAGATGTTTTTCGGGTTGAGCAGGATTTTCAGGTTGCCAGCCAGCAGTTTCAGGTCATGCAGGAATCGGAAAAACTTATCCAGGATACCATGGGAGTGTATTCCGCATTTCTCGGGCAGGAGTCAGGTGCGACGTCAGGCGTGGCTATCAGTAACCTGGTGGAGCAGGGGGCCACAACCCTTGCGGAAATCAACGATAACTACCAGTTTGCCTGCCAGCAGGTGGGAAGACTGTTGCTGGCTTATCTTCTCGATGACCTGAAAAAACGCCGTAATCATGCAGTGGTGATTAATCGCGATGATCGCCAGCGTCGCCAGACCATTGTCCTCAATGCTGAAGGTGATAATGGTGAACTGACCAATGATATTTCAAGATTAAATACACATATTGCGCTGGCGCCTGTTCAGCAGACACCGGCGTTTAAGGCACAGCTTGCACAGAGAATGTCAGAGGTTATTCAGGGGCTGCCGCCTCAGGTGCAGGCTGTTGTGCTCGACCTGTGGGTTAATCTTCTGGATGTGCCGCAGAAACAGGAGTTTGTTGAGCGTATTCGTGCTGCGCTGGGGACGCCAAAATCACCAGATGAAATGACGCCGGAAGAACAGGAAGTAGCGGCACAACAACAGGCACTTCAGCAACAACAGGCAGAACTCCAGATGCGCGAGATGGCTGGCAGAGTGGCAAAACTGGAAGCTGACGCCGCCAGGGCACATGCAGCTGCACAACGGGATAATGCCAGTGCACAGCGGGAAGTCGCCCTGACACAGGGGCAGCGTTATGTGGATGCGCTTAACCAGGCACATACGGCAGAAATCATTACCGGCGTACAGAATATGGAACAGGAGCAGGACGTTCTTCAGCAACAGATGCTGTATACGTTACAACAGCGGATGAATGAAATGTCGCTCTGAAAACTCTGGCTTCAACTGAACCCCGTCATCGTACGGGGTTTTTTGTTTCCGGAGGTAAGCGTTCCGGGAGCGGTGCGCTTATTCGCGGGGGCAGCGATAAGCCTTATTTACTCAACCATTCGGATCTGTCCGATAAACAGACCATGCGGAGTTATTTATGGATTTTGAATTTACGGGTGAAGAAACCCCGGAACAACTGGAAAAAATGCTGGAAGGACTTGGGGATGTGGATATTGACAGTCACGCACAGGACGTCGTGACGGAAGATACCACGGAAAAACATGCGGATGAGGAAGCACAGACTCAGACGGGCGATAACAATGTGGCACCGACGCCGGATGCCAGTGTGGAGCAGACGCAGGACGTGAAGGAGCCGGAAGCGAAGGGGGTGCTCACCCGCGACGGTAAACACGTTATTCCCTATGAAGTCCTTGAGGCTGAACGTTCCGGTAAGCAACGGGCCGAACAGGAAGCCGCACTTCTTCGTGGGCAGATAGCTGAAGAAAAACGCAGGGTGGAACTGCTGACGTCTCAGATCCACCAGGCCGGTATGAAGCCCACACCGTTACCGGAAAACGAAAAAATTTCTGATGAGCAGATTGCCCGTATCAGGGAGATGTATCCGGAAATTGGTGACGCGGTGGCTTCGCTCATCCGTAAAAATAACTATCTCCAGTCCCGTGTTCAGCAATCAACACAGCAGGCAGAAGGTAATGGTGGTGAGGATTTATCACCGGTTCTTGATGCGATGAATGCCGTGCCGGTGCTGAAAACGTGGCAGGAGTCCGATCCGGATCGCTTCTCGGTTGCCGTATCCATCGACGGGAAGCTCCAGAATGACCCCGCATGGAAAGACAAAACGCTCACTGAACGTTTCGCTGAAGTGGCCCGTCGTACCCAGGTTGCTTTCGGTGAAGTCAGTGAGTCGTCTGCTGACAACAAGGCAGACAAAACGGATATCCGGAAAACGGCGGAAGAGAAAGTGAAGACCGCTGAACAGGAGCAGGCAGTACCTGCTTCCCCGTCAGATTTAGGCACCACGGCCTCCGTCGGAATCGGTGATAATTTTGAACGGTTACTTGGTGCTTCTCATTCAGAGGCAGAGGCGATTATGCGTGGTATGACGAATGCTGAAATAGACGCACTTCTGGAGAAGCTAGGGTAACTTACTGAAGGAGTACTGAAGTAATGACGACTGTAACATCAGCCCAGGCGAATAAGCTGTATCAGGTGGCGCTTTTTACTGCTGCCAACCGCAACCGCTCGATGGTTAATATCCTTACTGAACAGCAGGAAGCGCCAAAAGCGGTTTCGCCGGACAAGAAAAGCACGAAGCAGACCAGCGCAGGTGCGCCGGTTGTCCGTATCACAGACCTTAACAAACAGGCCGGTGATGAAGTGACCTTCAGCATCATGCACAAACTCTCAAAACGTCCGACGATGGGAGATGAGCGTGTTGAAGGTCGTGGTGAGGATCTCAGCCATGCTGACTTCTCCCTGAAAATCAATCAGGGACGTCACCTGGTGGATGCAGGCGGACGTATGAGTCAGCAGCGCACGAAGTTTAACCTGGCATCCTCAGCCAGAACGCTTCTGGGGACGTACTTTAATGACCTGCAGGACCAGTGTGCGATAGTGCATCTTGCTGGAGCTCGTGGTGATTTTGTTGCTGACGACACTATTCTGCCGACAGCGGAGCACCCTGAATTCAAAAAAATCATGATCAACGATGTACTGCCTCCGACACATGACCGTCACTTTTTTGGCGGTGATGCGACAAGCTTTGAGCAGATTGAAGCGGCAGATATTTTTTCTATTGGCCTGGTGGACAATCTCTCCCTGTTCATTGACGAAATGGCGCATCCGTTACAGCCGGTTCGTCTGTCCGGTGATGAACTTCACGGAGAAGATCCATATTACGTCCTGTACGTCACGCCGCGTCAGTGGAATGACTGGTACACCTCGACGTCCGGTAAGGACTGGAACCAGATGATGGTTCGTGCCGTGAACCGTGCAAAAGGTTTTAATCATCCGCTGTTCAAAGGTGAATGTGCGATGTGGCGCAATATACTGGTTCGTAAGTATGCGGGTATGCCGATACGTTTCTATCAGGGGTCAAAGGTTCTTGTATCAGAGAATAACCTGACGGCAACCACGAAAGAGGTCGCTGCTGCAACCAATATTGACCGCGCCATGTTACTGGGGGCTCAGGCGCTGGCAAATGCTTACGGTCAGAAGGCGGGCGGTCACTTCAACATGGTTGAGAAGAAAACGGATATGGATAACCGTACTGAGATAGCAATCAGCTGGATCAACGGTCTGAAAAAAATCCGTTTCCCCGAGAAGAGCGGCAAGATGCAGGATCACGGTGTGATTGCCGTTGATACAGCAGTGAAGCTCTGATTTTTTCCTTTCCCCATGCCGGGTTTTCGCCCGGCTTTTTCAGGAGTCATTAATTATGGCAAAGACTATCCTTGCCCCGTCACTGAGTGAACGGGTCTATACGGGTACGCACGGTAATGAGTCGGTGGCAGAAGGCGTATTTACGGTGAATGCTGCGGAAGCGGACAGTGTTATTCATCTTCTCTCACTGCCAGTGGGCATCCGTATCAACTCACTCCAGCTGGTTTCAACGGGCGGTCTGGGTACTGCAACCGTCAGCATTAAGTCCGGTGAGCATGTTCTCATCGATAACAGCGAAGCTGTTTCTGCAAAATTTGCCAGATATGTGCCAGTGGAGCCGTACACCACACAGCGTGACGGGGAGCTGGTTACTGTCACCATTAAGACTGCCGCTGCAACCGGCACCCTGAATGTTCTGCTGCGTTATACAGTGGTGGGATACTGATTAAAACCTTCCGGCCCGCGTCATGCGGGCTTTTTATCCGGGGAATTATATGAGTGAGAAAATTGCCGTTGTCTATATCGGCCCAAAACCCGTGAAAAAGGACACCATTACCGGAAGCCGCACATTGTTCCCACGTCTTGAGCCGGTGCATGTTGACAGTGCGATGGCCTGGCAACTGCTGGGGTTTCCTGATGTCTGGGTTCGTCATGAAGAGCTTGATGATGTTCTGAAAAAGCAACAACAGAATGAGCAGTTGAGGCAGGCACAGCAGGCGCAGGAAAGAGTGCTTGCTGCGCGGGCAGAAGCGGAGAACAGTTTTGTTGTTTCTGTTAACGGGCAGGAGGTGGATTTAAGTAAGCTCACCTCAGCACGACTGGCGACGCTGTGTGAGGCAGAAGAGCTGGATATTCACAAAGACCCGAAAGAAACGGCTGAGGCATTCCGTATCCGGGTGCGTGAGGCATTTTGCCGTCGTGTTGCGGAGACTGAACAGCATGGCGGAACTGAGTGATTTTTTACCGTATGTCCGTCGTCATATCAGCGGTCCACTGAACATTATGATGACGGATGCTCTGTCAATGGCTGCCGTGGCATTCAGCCGCCAGTCGTTGGTGTGCCGTCGGGAGGTTACTGTTGTACCAGTAGCAGGAAAAGAAATTGTGCTTCCGTATGATAAAGATGATGAGGAGTGCGTTCATATCATCCGTATCTCTGACGATAATCATGAGCTTTTTGTCGGTCGGGATGTGGATATCAGCTCCGGACGCTCCCTGCGATTTGCCTGTTCTCCCGGTGAGGTGAGCGTGCTTTATGCCGTCGCTCCGAAAGCCGGACGCAGCCAGATACCGGATGAACTCCTCACATGGCCTGAAGAAGTGGCAGCGGGGGCACTTGAGCGGTTGTTCATGCAGACTGGTGTTTCATGGTCAGATCCGTCACGCGCACAGTATTTTTCTGTGCAGTTTTCTGAGGGGATCCGTCGGGCATATCGTCATACACTGGCGACAAGCCCGTACTCTTCATACCGCAACCCTGTACGCAGGCAGAGGTTTTACTGATGACGACGATTACAGAAATCATCGGACGTGTGAATACACAACTGGTTGACCCGATGATGGTTCGCTGGCCCCTGCAGGAATTGTGCGATTATTACAATGATGCTGTGAGGGCAGTGATTCTGGCGAGACCGGATGCTGGCGCAAGCCTGGAAACAATCAGTTGTGTTCCTGGCGCCCGTCAGGTTTTGCCCGATGGTGTAATACAACTTCTTGACGTGATATGCCTCAGTGACGGTAGTGCAGTCAGACCATTATCCCGGGAGGTGCTGGATGCGCAGTATCCTGAGTGGCCCACAATGAAGGGTATTCCTGAATGTTTTATCAGCAACGACCTGTCCCCGCGCGTATTCTGGCTGTTTCCTGCTCCTGACAAAGAGATAAGTATTGATGCAGTGGTAAGCCGGATACCGGAGGCAGTGTATGTTCTGACGCAGGACGATGATACGCCAGTTCCACTGGAAGAGGCTTATGTTAACCCACTGGTGGACTGGATGTTGTTTCGCGCTTTCAGTAAGGATGCTGCCGGTGGCGCAGAATCGGGGCTGGCTGCGCAGCATTATCAGAGTTTTGTTGAGCAACTAGGGATCAAACAGGGGGCAGACAGTGCATTGTCTGCCCGTAAAAAAGTGTTTAACGGAGGTGGAGTGTGAGTGTTGTTGTTTCGGGGACGCTGAAATCTCCTGATGGTGAGGCGATATCAGGAGCAAATATTACCCTGACGGCGCTGACAGTTTCACCGGATGCGCTCAGCGGCACCAGTGCGTCGGCAGTGACCCGTGAAGGTGGATACTACGGAATGACGATGGAACCGGGGGAGTATTCGGTTTCGGTGACGGTGAAAGGGAAAACTGCTGTCTACGGACGTGTGCGTATTGAGGGGACCGAAAGTACGGTGACGCTCAATATGCTGTTACGCCGCAGTCTTGTTGAGGTGAGCATACCCGGAGAACTACTGACAGATTTCCGGCAGATACAGAACAATGTTGCGGATGACCTTGCCACCATTCGTCGCCTTAATGAAGACACTACGACAAAAAACACTCAGGCGATAAAGTCAAAAGAAAGTGCGGAAGCCAGTGCGAAGAGTGCATCTGACAGTGCAAAGACGGCAACCAGCAGGGCGGCTGAAGCCGGACAAAAAGCGACTGATGCCACTGAGGCTGCGACCCGTGCAGTCACAGCAGCGGGGAATGCAGAGGAAAGCTCGACCCGTGCCGGAGAGTCTGAAAAAGCCGCCGGAGCTGATGCAGAAAAAGCCAGACAGCATGCTGAAAAGGCCAGGCTGGCGCAGGAGAGCGCCGGAGAGATCCTTAAGCGGGCAGAGGCTGCCACTGTCAGTGCTGAAGAGGCCAGACGTATGGCTGAGAATGCACGGGGGCCCCGGGGGCCTCAGGGAGAAACTGGTCCGAAGGGGGATGTCGGTCCTAAAGGCGAAACAGGTCCAGTGGGCCCTCAAGGGCCCGCAGGGCCGAAAGGTGAGCGTGGTGACGTTGGTGCTCAGGGGGCTGTAGGGCCCGCTGGTCCGCGTGGTGAGAAGGGCGAACAGGGGGAGCGAGGACCGCAGGGAATACCAGGCCTGAAGGGGGATACCGGAGAGCGGGGGCCTAAAGGGGACCAGGGGGATATGGGGCCAAAAGGCGAGAAAGGTGATCCGGGAGGTCCTGCAGGCCCGCAAGGTCCTAAAGGTGAACGAGGAGAAGCCGGACCACAGGGACCGATGGGAGCACGAGGTGAGCGTGGGGAGACTGGCCCCCGAGGTGAACCTGGTCCTGCAGGTCCGAGAGGCGAACGAGGAGAGACCGGACCTCAGGGACCTCGTGGAGAGCCAGGTCCGGCAGGCAGCGCTGCAAATGTGGCTGATGCGACGACGGCACAGAAGGGAATTGTGCAGTTAAGCAGCGCAACGGACAGTGATGATGAAGCGAAGGCAGCCACCCCGAAAGCGGTGAAAGCGGCAATGGATGTGGCAAATGAAGCGAAAACAAAGGCAGAAGAGGCTGCAGCAGGAGGTGGTGTTCCCGGTCCGAAAGGAGATAAAGGGGACACGGGGCCAGCAGGTCCGGCTGGGCCGAGGGGCGTTCAGGGACCGAAAGGTGATCCCGGCCCCCTGGGACCAAAGGGGGATACTGGCGCTGCTGGGGCAAAGGGTGAGAAAGGAGCCACCGGCGCAACCGGGCCACAGGGACCTAAAGGGGATACGGGAGCTGCAGGCCCGGCAGGCGCACAGGGGCCAAAAGGTGACAAAGGCGATCCGGGTGTGGCTGGACCAGCAGGTCCGGCAGGTGCGCCGGGGCCGAAAGGCGATAAAGGTGATCCGGGAGTAGCAGGTCCAGCAGGTCCAGCAGGTCCGGCGGGGCCACAGGGACCTAAAGGGGATACGGGAGCCGCAGGCCCGGCAGGTGCGCAGGGTCCGAAAGGTGATAAAGGCGATCCTGGACCAGGTGCTCAACAGGTCAGTGCGGGGGATATAGGTTCTCTGGTTTATGCCATGTACGAAGGCACAGCAGACTATGGCGACAGTGTTGCAGCCAGCCAGTTGCGCCCGTCATCTTCTTATGATGCTGATGTAAGTTTCGACAACTCGGCTGTCACTCTGTCAGGGACATGGCGTTGCCTTGGATATGTAGGGATGTCGACAGGGAAGTCACTGTTTATTCGTATAAAATAAACGAGGAGGAAAAAGTTATGGCAGAGACGGTAACTGGTGTTATTGCCGTTCGTAATGCTGCGTATAACGAAAATGGCGGGATAAACTGCGAGGTGCAGTTTGAAGATGCGGTGAATGAAAAAGGAGAGCAGGTATGGCTGCCGTATACCGCAACGGAAACGGATAATACAGAACACGGAAAAGCCTTGTGGTCGGGGCTGACAGCAGGAACGTACGGAAGTGTGAGTGCCTTTGTTGCCACGGAAGCAGTACTGGAAGCGGCAAAAGCGGCGAAAAGGGAAGAGATTAATATCTGGCGTGATGTGCAGGAGAATATGGAATACGTGATGGAATTCAACGGAAGGAACTGGGATTACGGCAAGAAGACGTTGTCCAGGATAAGCACGACACGCCTGATGGCAGAGAATAACCGTCTTCCGGAAGGTTTTGCCTGGACGGACGGGGATAATAATGTGGTGCCGGTAACGGCGGCTGACATCATTGCGCTGGCAGATGCGACAGAGCAGGCGATGTTTGCGAAGGGAGTGGAGATTAATACACGGCAGTTGCAGATGAAAGCAGAGGTTGAGGCGCTGACAGAGCTGAAGGCGATCCGCAGTTATGTTGTCGGATGGCCTGCTGGCTGAATAAAAAAAACGGGACCACGACCAGTCCCGGAACCATGAGTTTTAGGGTATTAGTTTGTTATCATAGTTAGCGTGCTAAGTATGCCATATCAGGCTGATTAGTGAAGTGATGTTGTTCGCATTTTTTCACGGCGGAGAATATTCAGATTTTTGGAAATCCATATTTTTCCCGTGCGCGATTACATGCTTCATTTACGATGCCATTTTCGCCGGACATTGCGAATTCCCTGCATGTGGACGGGCGGTTTTTGTAAACAGAGCAATATGCGTTTTCACCGGGAGGGGGCCGGTAAGAGCGACTCCTGTACGGGTTGACGTCGTGAAATTGTGCCGGGATTAATTATTCCACCTCGTCTGCCATTCAAATTTTCGGATACCAGATAACCATGCCTTATATCGATATAACCACTATGCGCGGGATGATGCCAGGCGTTATTGAATCTATGCTTCCTGATAATTCTGCTGTACTGGCAGAAAACTGTCATTTTCGCTATGGCGTGATCACGCCTGAACACGAGATGTCAGAGGTTGAGAAAACATTCACAATTAAGCCAAAAACAATTTTTCATTACCGTGACGATTTCTGGTTTGCATGGACGGATGTGGTGGATGTGATCCGCAGTCCGATCGCTCAGGACCCCCACGGGCGTATTTACTACACTGACGGGCGTTTTCCTAAAGTGACGGATGCAACCATTGCCACAAAAGGGGACGGGAATCATCCGGCATCATCGTATCGTCTGGGGATCCCCGCGCCGACGACAGCACCTGTCTGTACTGTTCAGCAGGGCGGTGATGTTTCTGACGATAACCCGAATGATGACGAAACCCGGTTTTATACGGAAACCTTTGTCTCAGATTATGGTGAAGAAGGTCCGCCAGGTCCGGCGTCTCTGGAGGTAACACTCCGTACTCCGGGGACTGCGGTACAGCTGACGCTGTCTCCGGTGCCATTGCAGAATGCCAGTATTAAACGCCGCCGGATTTATCGCTCTGCATCAGGTGGAGGGGAGGCGGATTTTTTACTTGTGGCTGAACTGGATGCATCCGTGCTCAGTTACACGGACAAAATACCGGGGAAAAACCTTGGACCTTCTCTGGCGACATGGGATTACCTGCCGCCGCCAGAGAATATGACAGGCCTTTGCCTGATGGCTAATGGTATTGCCGCCGGGTTTGCCGGTAATGAAGTGATGTTTTCGGAAGCGTATCTGCCGTATGCATGGCCGGAAGTGAATCGTCACACGACGGCAGAAGATATTGTGGCTATCTGTCCGCTGGGAACGTCACTGGTGGTGGCGACAAAGGGGGAGCCTTATCTGTTCAGTGGGGTATCACCGTCCACAATTTCTGGCTCCAGAATTCCTTCCATGCAGGCATGCCTGAGCCGAAGAAGTATGGTGGCGATGGAGGGATTCGTACTCTATGCCGGGACAAACGGTCTGGTATCTGTTGATGTAAACGGTAATACAGCACTGGCAACGGAAAAGATTATTTCACCTGAAGAGTGGCAGAGTCAGTTTAACCCGGCGTCCATTGTGGCTTATTCCTGGCGTGGTGAGTACATTGCCTGTTACACGAAACCGGATGGTAAGCAGGATGTGTTTGTATTCAGTCCGGTGAACATGGATATCCGTTATCTCAGTACACCGTTTGACTGCGCATGGGTTGATCTCGCGAAAGATATGATGCGCGTGGTGACAGGAGACAAAATGTCAGTGCTTGCCGGGGGCTCTCTGCCCTCCACGATAAGGTGGCATTCAAAAATTTTTTCATTACCTGAAAGAACCTCTTTTTCCTGTATCAGGGTGAAATCTCCGGCGCCTGAGCGGGTGGGGATCACCATTATGGCTGATGATGTTCCTGTGATTAATTTTGCGCCGGGTACGTTTAAGGGAAGTGTGGTGAGACTTCCGGCAGCAACCGGGCAAAACTGGCAGGTGATGGTATCCGGATTCGGGCAGGTGGAACGAATAACCCTGAGTACATCGATGTCGGAGATGCCGGTATGACCAGAAAACCGTGGCGTGCGGGGAAGGATTTATCCACAGTTGTGGAGAACATGGAAATTGGCACCGGGCAGCGTGGTGACGGACGCCACGCATTTGTGACCCGTGAGGAACTGGTTGGTCTTAAACTCGCCCGGCGTCGAACATCGGGTGGTGCCTCATATGCACTGAATCCGGGTATTGAGATTGACAGTACTTTAATGACTGTTGATTTTCCCACAAAACCGCTGAATTTTAAGGCGACAGGAGGATTTGGCTCGGTTCTTCTTGAATGGGATATGCCTAATTATCGCGGACATTCACTGACTGAAATCTGGCGGGGTACGGAGGATGACCTTGCTGATGCAGTGCTGGTTGCCACGACGCCGGGGCAGGTTTACGGCGATCCGGTTGACCCTGGCTGGTCGGGATTTTACTGGATACGTTTTGTTAACGCGGCAGGAGTGAAAGGTCCATGGAATGCTGAAAAAGGCACTCAGGCACAAACACAGATCGGCGTGAAGGCCATCATTGACCAGATCCGCGATGAGGCTGCAAAGTCGCCGGTTGTGTCCGAGCTGCGTAAAGAAATAAAAAACGCGCAGGGGCAGGCTGTAAAGGATGCTGCAATTAAGACAACCGAAGTTGTGGGGACTCTCAGGGAAGAAACGACAAGAACGATTGGTGGTATTGAAACCCGCATTAGCACACTGGATTCGTCAACCAGTGAATCGCTTAATGAGGTCGACAAGCGCATCACTAAACTGGATAAAGAAGGCGGTGGGGCGTTTCTGGCAATGTGGTCAAAAAAAGCGGGAGTTGATGGTATCACTGCGGGGATCGGGATTGTCGCCGGAAAAGACAGTGAAGGCAGGCCTGTAAGTCATGTTGCAATTTCTGCGTCGCAGTTGTTTGTCTTTGACCCGAACAACCCGGATAACACCGCCTATCCGTTTGCGGTATCAGGTGGCAAGGTTGTGATCCCGAAAGCGATGATTTATGACGCGGTGATTGAAACACTGGTGTCGCGGAAGGTTGTGGCGGATGAGGTAAAAGCCGGGGTAAGTATCACTTCGCCAGTTATCCGGAGTGCCGTTATTCAGAACGGAAACTTTCAGGTTGATTCTCAGGGTAACCTGAATATTGGAGGCCTTTTCAGTGTTACGTCACAAGGGCAACTGACAATTCGTTACTCTAATCAGAATGTAGGACTGGTGATCCGCAATGATAAAATTGAGGTTTATGATCAGAATGGACGACTGGCTGTTCGCATAGGCAGATTACGCTGATCAGGAGGTGAGTATTGGAATACGGTTTTGCCATTTATAACAGAAATAACGTTAATGTTACGGGCGTGCTGACTCCGGTATTTTTCCTGGACAGATTTACAGCGGAGTCTGGCTCAAAGACGTACACGAATAAACCCGACGGGAAATCATTGCAGGCTGTATGTTGTTTATTTCCCTGGAATAATGTATTTGCGGATCGGAAAGTACCGAAGATAACCATTAATGGCAATACGGTGACGTGGTCGAATCTTGAGCAGGGTATGGGATCTTATATTTATACATTCTGGGGATAAGTGTCATGTATGGTTTGAGCATTATGAAGCCGGATGGCAGCGTATGGATAAGTCCAGGTTTTACGCCGCAGTGTCTGATCAACAAAGGCACCATACCGGCGACTGAAAAGTCTTTTTTTAAAACATCAATCCCGTCAGGCAAAAGTTGTTTTTTCTTTATCAGAACAGAGAAGAAGGCCGATGTCATGTACACGCATGAACAGATTGATGGATATCATGCACTAAGGCTTCATGTAATTGTCAGGGGAACGAACCCTGGTGTTACGACGGTTTATGCTTTCGCGAATATGGTTACTCCACCTTCTGAGTATGGTATCGCCATGTATAACCCGGACGGTGAGATGATTTATCATGGCGAAATGATGCTGCTTGACGCGAAGTTAATACCTGTTGATATCAAATTTGAAAAGGACCTTGGATATCCATGCGCAATCATGCCTGCACTGGTCGGGTATTATAACTGGAAAAGAACTCCTTATGATCGACCGATTTATACCACATCCACTGGTGCTACAGGAAATAAAATATATTCCTGTGAGCATTATTCCGGCGGTGCAACATGGGATATTCGAAAGCCGTATATAGATAAGGTCCTGGTTATTAATACATCAGTATATGATTAGTTGAAGCGAGTCTTTAATATTCATTTAAAATGTCTAAAAAGATGTATTATTAAAAAGTTTAGCGTGTTATCTGAATACAGGATATCTTAAATGAAGAGTATAGCAACACTGGTTGTGTGTGCAATCTCCGGGATTGCCTGTGTAAATTTATCTGCACATGCAGCAGAAGGAAACCATACAATTTCTCTGGGGTATGCGCACTTTCAGTTTCCGGGACTGAAGGATTTTGTAAAGGATGCGACTGCTCATAACAGGGAGACTTTCAGTCATTTCGTCAACAGAAACTACTTTTCTTCATTGGGCGAATATACAGATGGTCGGGTCAGTGGATATGAAGGCAAGGATAAAAATCCACAGGGCATTAATATCAGGTATCGCTACGAGATAACGGATGATTTTGGCGTTATCACCTCTTTTACATGGACGCGTTCTCTCACTAACTCACAGACATTTATTGATGTGCAGTCAGCCGATCATACCAGGAAGATTAAGAATCCGGCAGCTTCTGCCAGAACGGATATCAGGGCGAATTACTGGAGTCTGTTAGCGGGGCCTTCATGGCGGGTTAATCAGTACATGAGTTTATATGCGATGGCAGGGATGGGCGTTGCTAAAGTTAGCGCTGACCTGAAAATTAAGGACAATATTAACAGTAGTGGCGGATTTTCTGAAAGCAACAGCACGAAAAAAACCTCCCTTGCGTGGGCTGCAGGTGCACAGTTTAACCTGAATGAGAGTGTTACACTGGATGTGGCTTACGAAGGTTCCGGCTCTGGCGACTGGCGCACGAGTGGCGTTACTGCTGGCATTGGCCTGAAATTCTGACCTGTATCCGGTAACCGTTTACTACCCGCTGTGATGGCGGGTTTTTTATTGCCCGTACAGGGCAAAAACCGTAAATTATGCGTGGGTGCCTTTCGGCTGATGGCTGGAGGGAGAACCTGAAGGCCTGATGTGGAAAGGCCCCGAGTCAACTTAACGTTAACCCGAGGCCCTAACACTTCGTACCTTAAGCAAGTAGAAGGTTAGCGCCTCTCTGTAAAAGGAGTCAAGCGCTATGCCGCAAAAAACGATCATAGTCAGCATTTTATGCATAACTATTTTGATGATTGTCTGGATGATACACAACTCTCACTGTGAGTTCAGACTTAACATCATGTGGTCACAATTTGCGGCGTTCTTACAGTGTAAGCAGTAGGAAAACCGCGACGGGGACGAAAGTCCCCGTCAACTGGTTGCTGAGGTTCAGTCGATATGGCACCCGTTTCAGGTGAGAGAATGAACGATAAAATTCTCCGGTATATGCAGCGTGTGGTGAGGAATTCCCGCAACCCTGAATTTATGAATGAAGTTAAAGACGCCTGCCTTAAAAAGCAGGCGTTTTGTTTTGAGGCACCTGATGGCTTTCTGGTGCTGCGTTCTGTGCTCAGTGCTGATGGTATCCCTTATGTTCTGGTGTTGCTGGGCGTGTGTACGGGGAGTAACAGCGTTGAGCGTTATCTGCCGGAGGTGAAGACATTAACCCGTCTGGCTGGCGGACGCTGGGCTGAATTTCATACGGCAAGGCGGGGATTTATCCGGCTGGGAAAACGTCTGGGCTTTGAGCGAATGCCGGATGATGAGGATGGCTTCATGGTGTTCAGGATAGCGGTCTGACTGCTACAGTTTTCATCATTGTGTTTAAACCAACATTGTAATTCACATTCTGACCCTGCTCCGGCAGGGTTTTTTGTTATCCAGGGGGCCATTATGGGTGGAAGTAAAGGCGGTGGTGATACCAAAGTAAAACCAACAGCAGCGCAAATAGCACAGGAAGAAGTGGCCTGGAAAGGGTGGCAGGATTATCAAAAAATCCTCCGCCCGGCTGAAGATAACTTCATGGAAAAGGTCGATGACCTGAACAGTGAGCAGCAGTACGACAATATTGCTGGCACCACAAATCTGGGGTATCAGAAACAGTTTGGCGAAGCACGGAAGGAGCTGGCGGGTAATCTTGCTCAGTCCGGTGTTGACCCGTCCAGTGGTCGCTTTAACGCGGTAATGAATGCGAACCAGAGTGATCAGGTAACCGGGCAGATTGACACAACCACACGGGGGCAGGTATCGCAGGCAGATAAGTATGTTGCCGGGCTACAGGATGTTGCAGCTCTCGGTTCTGGTCAGAAGGCGGATGCGTTACAGAGTTTTAACTCGCTGGCAGACAGCAGTCTGGCAAAAGCTAAATCGGATGCACAGGCGGCGTTTACGAAACAGCAGGGGCGAGCCTCTCTTGTTGGCGCTGGTCTGGGTGCGGCAGGTACATATGCGATGCATAAGGCTGGCGGTAGCGGAGGAAGTGGCGGTGCTAAAACACCTGGCACTGGCGCTAATGCCATTCAGCATCAGGCTCAGAACTGGAGACTGTGATTATGGAGTACGGTAAATACGAAACACTTGCAAGATACGGTTATACCGGAGCAGCCCGCCCTCAGGGGGACTGGCAGACATCCGCAGCGCTGACCCGCCAGCAATACGACGACTGGCGCACCAGATATTTACCCCGTGTAGCAAGGCTGGCTGACCTTGGGGAGAACAACAGTCTGATGAATGCACAGCTTGCACGGGTGGGAGGCCTTGCCACTTCCGGTCTCCGTACAGCGCAGATGGCGCAGGATAACCAGATGGCGAGATACGGGGTAAACCGCCCGGATAATCCCGACAGTAATACGCTGGGGTTACGTAATGCCCTGGCAATTGCTGGCGCGAAAAATGGTATCCGTGAAGCCGAACAGGATCGCCAGATGAATATTCTGACGGGGGCTTCTGCACCGGCAAGACAGAAACTGAGTGTTGGCGGCCAACTGGTGGCAGCGTAAGGGGGCAATATGGGATACGGTTTACTGGATATTGCAAATCAGTCGCGGCGTGAGGCATTACAGGGAATAAGTGACGCAGACAGACGACGTGAAGAAATTGAGGCTGCGAACAAACAGATGGCGGCGCAACAGAAAGCGCAGAACAAGCAGAATATCGGTACGGGCATTGGTACGGGGGCGGCTATTGGCGCATCCGTTGGTGGTCCTGTTGGTGCTGTTGCTGGAGCAGTAATTGGCGGCATTGCTGGTTCTTTGTTTTAAGGAGTGGTGAATGAGCGGATTTGCACAGGGGTTACTTGCCGGATTCAGCACCGTTGACCAGGCAATGACCCGTCGTAAGGAGCTTGGTCTGCGTGAAGCACAGCTTGCCCGGCAACAGAAAAATAACGAGCGCGATTTTGAGTTTGCGCAGTCTCAGTTTGAACATAATAAAAACGTTGATCAGCGGAACTTTGATTACAGAGCCAAAGTTGACGACCGTAATTATGCACTGAAGGAAAGGGAGTTTAACGCTAACCAGAATTACCGGAATGCGTCACTGGGTATGGAGCAGCAGCGACTCCAGTTGCAGAAATACAACCAGCGACGGCTTGAGTATAACGATATGATTGCCCATAGCCAGCCACTAATGGAAGCGCTTGGAAAAGCAATTGAGGCTGGCGATCAGGAGGCTGCAACGCGTCTGTTCGGGCAGCTGCCAAAGGGACATCCATTAATTCTTATGTCAAACGAAGGCTATGCAGCGAAAGCGGGTCAGGCCGTGATCAACCTGCAAAAAATCTTTGGTGATAAGCCGGACATGGCGATCGATTCGCTGAATACCCCGGAAAATCTCGATGTGCTTTCCGGCGTGTTTGCCCCGGAACTACAACAGCGTATTGGCATGCCTGATTCAACCGGGGAAAAAACGATAAAAGAGGCCAGGATTGGCAGTATCGTACCAGCGCAGCAGGAAGGGTACGTACTTATTGGCCTTGATCTCACATACAGCGATGGCTCCACCGCGCATAAACCTGTAACAGAATACGGCAGTGCGCACCCTGATGATCAAACCGTGCTGGCGATACCCGTTGATAAGGCTATCGCTCAGGTCAGGGATCGCAGCAAATTTGCAGAGATATCGAAAAATTATGGTTATTTTATGCCGAAGCAGCAGGGACTTTCTCTGAAAGAGCTTCAGAAGGGGGCCAGCAACGTAGCGGCGGACGCGATCAAGAATGGCGGTAATGCTCAGGCTGCGGTGGATGAATATTATGCTGCGACTGGTTCACAACCGCATCAACAGAAAATTCAGCAACAAAAACTTCAGCAACAGGTTATCAACTGGGCGGGAGATGATCCTGATAAGCTGTCATTTGCCAGAAATGTAGCGGCCCGTCAGCCTGAAATGCTGGAACCTCAGAATCAGAAATTGCTGGAGAACGGGTATGCGAATTTTCTCCGTATTCAAAAGGCCAGGGGGGAACAGGCCAGAGATGAAAGTGCTTCATCTGCATCTCAGTTTATCCGTGGACTGAAACAGAATTACGCCCAGTAATTCACGATATTCCATTAATACCATTTCCTGATGCCCGGCCATTGTGCCGGGTTTTTTTATGGAGTCTGTATGGCCTATTCAGAGGAACAGCGTCCTGAGGCGCAACTCGGTAACCAGAATCGTAACAGCCTGAACATTCAGCAACCCGGCGAAACTGACAGCTATGAAGCATTTTTCTCTGATCCGAATCGCTGGAAGGATAACAGTACGTCGTTCAGCCTGGGCGATGTATTGCCAACAATGGGTAAAGGTTTCGCCCAGTCCGTCCGGGGAACAGGGGAAATGGCCCGTGGACTCGGTGATGCGATGATTCAGAGCCCGGTAAAAACAGGGGCGCGTATTTTAAATGAGTTTAGCCGTATGGGGCTGCCGGGTGTCGCAACTGTGCAGGATATTTTTGCCGGTGGCAGCAGGGGGGCTGATGAGGTCATCGATACCCTGCCTGATGGCAAAAACGCGGTTACTGATACTGTCGGTAAAGGTCTGAAGGCAACCGGTAAGGCTGTCAGTGATGGTGCCAAAGCCACTGATGAATGGCTGACCGGTAAGATGTCGCCGGGTGCAGTTCGTGCGCTGAATACGCCGATGACCGAAGGCTATAATGATTCTGCGGTCTGGGTGGCGAAGGGTGTAAACCTGATTGGTGCGCTTGTACCTGATATGGTTGCTGGCGGTGTGGCTAGAAAGGTGGGTGATGTCACACTGCGAAAAATGCTGACCGCCGGGCTGGAGAAAAAATACATCGCGGCAGGGATGCAGCCGGAAAGAGCCACGGCACTGGCAGCAGAAGCTGTCGATAAAAAAATGCCGGATTTATTCCAGGCGGGCCTGATCACCCATTCCACTGTAAGTGCACAGGGGCAGAGTGCAATGGCGGCAGCAGATGCTGTTCTTAATGCTGATTACTCTGAGCTGGCGCAGTCACCGAAATTTCAGCAGACGTTTTTGTCCATTGACGCCGACCCGCAGCACGCACAGCTTACTGATCGCCAGAAAATGGATCTGGCAAAAGAGCGTGTTGCCGATGAGGTGCGCGCGCAGCTGGCAACCGATCCTGAATTGCTGGCTGTGAATGCCATGGCGGCAAAACTGGGTGACGCACAACTGTTTAATCTGGTGACACGAGGCACAGCGAAGACCGTTAAAAGCGGCATTGTCAGAAATGCCACTGCACAGGGGGCGATTAATGCGGCGCAGGGCGGCTATTCACGCTATCAGGAAAACACGGCATTGCGTGAGACCGCCGGAATGGATGTATCGCCATGGGAGGGCGTGGCTGACGCAACGATCGAAGGTGCTGCCCTTGGTGCTGCGATGGGGGCTCCATTCGGTGCGGTTGCCGGATATCGTGGCAGACGTCAGGCCGCAGAAGAAACCGCCATGCGTGATGCTGAAACCGTGCAGCAGGACGACGCAGCCCCGCAACCAGAATCTGTTGATCCGGTGGCGCAGCAGCGTGAATCCATGCAGGGCATGAATCGCGAGCAGCTTCTGGAGCAGTATGCTGATGCGGATATGGCAACAGAGGGTGACGCATCCGCAGCTCATCGCCGGGAAGCTGCCAGCCAGTTGTTGAATGAACTGGACGAACAGACGAAGCGACAGGCTGTGATGAATGAGCTGAAGGCGAAGCCGCGTTCTGAACTGCTTGAGGAATACCGCAGACTCAGCCAGAAAGAGGGGCGCACCGAGACTGAAGAACAACAGTTTCAGGCAATACGAGAAGTCATTCGCCCACAACAGGAAGTGACGCCGGAAGCACAGTCACAGCCTGAAAATGCGGAGGATGGTAACGGGAGCATTTACCCGACGGTGCGGTTCCGGGACCCGAATGAAGTCCGCATTGAAATTAACGGGAATGGTGCGTCCAGACCAGCGGAACGCATTGAGAAGGTGCGCCCGGACAACCGTTATTTCACGGATGAGAAAAGCGCCATGGGGAGTGATGTTTTCCGTAATGCCGCCGCCACCGGCCTGAAACCGTCCGTAGTGAAGAAAGGCGAGAATCAGTATGCCGTTGAAATGGATAATCCTGCGTTCTCTGAAGATGTGGCAACGGAAACCATTAACACCCTGGCTGACAGAGAGCGTATTGCTGATGCTGACCCGATGGAGCAGCCCGCGTTCATGCGTGACCCGCGATTCCGTGGTTTCACGGGGGATGATACGGAGGTACAGGCCCGCCTTGCCCGTGGCAACGCGCCGACGGCGGAGGAGCTTGTACGTTCACAGATGGCTGAAGGTGATGCCGGTCCGACAGCACAGGAGTTAACTGAGCGTCCGCGCCTGCCCGCTCCCGGCGATATTCATCCCGGACAGGGATATCCGTTACCGGGAGAAGTGGCGCGTACGCCGGATGAAAATCAGGCCGGACGTGGTGGTCGTTTTACCACAACCGGTGAGGTTAAGGGCCAGAGTTTCCAGAAAGGACAAGCTCCGGCACCGGAAAACGCCGCTGGTCGCCAGGGGGAAACACTCGAGGGTGAAATGGTTCGTCGTGGTCTGCCGTCACCGGATGCGCAGAACGCGACAGCACCGGTACGTGAAGGGCTACCGGCTCCGGACATTACACACAATGTCCGTATGCCTCAGCCTGATCAGCTTCCCCGAACTGTTCGTAACTCATTGCCTGAGCTCGCACAGCAGGCAGAAGTACGTCGACAGGCCGGAGGAAATCGTGACATCCCGCAGCCTGAGACAATCGCACCTGAATCTGAAACAACTGTCTCTACTGACAGGGAAGCTACTGTGCGCGGAGGTGAAGTCAGGGGCAAAAAAATTGAAGACTTTGGCGAGGAAATTAAAGGGGCAGCCAAACACCGTTATGCACAGCTTGCTGAAACACTGGGTAAAACGCTGGAAGACAGGGATTATGCCACGCAGCCGCTGAGCAAACTGTTCCCGAAACCGGACTACGCAAAACTGGCGAGCGAAGGGGCTGATGCTGACACCCTGGCAATGATAGCGCTGTATCGTAGCGATATTCCGGCGAAGACGAAACACAATACGGCTGGCTGGGGGGAGAGCGTAAAAAAAGTACGACACAGTGTATCGGAAATGCTTAACGGAACGGTCAGCGCGAAACGCCTCGCAGAATGGATGGAAGGCAGAATGCCCTCCCGTTACGCGGATACCTGGCAACTGTTACGCACTCTGCCACCCTCACAGATGGACAAGGCTTCTGCTTATCGGGTGGTATCGGGTGTGTATCAGGCGGCAGGAGGGAAGCGTTACGATCCGCCACAGAAACTTTATTCACTGCGCAATAAGGACAATAAGGGGACTAACCTCTTTTTCTCGGAAAGCAGGGATGAATTACTGACAAAGGCGAAAGTCTGGTTTGCAGAGCTGGAGGAAAAGTCACAGGCGAAAGGAGATGAAAAAACGGCACCGTCACCGGATGACAAAATCCGCTTTGACGTTTACCGGAATACCCGCAGTGGCGATATTTTTATCGCTTATGGCAAAAACAAAATGCGGGTGAGAGGTGGCTTTAAGTCAGCCAGTGATGCGCGTAAGTACATTGATTCACATCGTGATGAGCTTGTTCGTCATGTGAAGGAGATGCGGGAGATTTCGCGTGAGGAGCAGCGTAACGCCACCAACCGCGACCGTACCGGACCAGAACGCCGTAAAGGGGATGTTTCACCGGAGCAGTTCAGTGATGCGTTTGGTTTCCGTGGTGTGCAGTTTGGTAACTACGTGGAAGGTCCGCGTCGTCAGGCTGATTTGAACCGGGCTTATGACTCGCTGCATGACCTTGCGGAAGTATTGAATGTACCGACAAAAGCGCTTTCCCTGAACGGTCGTCTTGGCCTGGCATTTGGTGCCCGTGGTAAGGGTAAGGCGGCAGCACACTATGAGCCGGGTGAGGTGGCAATCAACCTGACAAAAGGTAACGGACCGGGTGCGCTGGCGCACGAATGGTTCCATTCTCTGGATAATTATTTTGGTCGTTATGACGTTTCCAATGACGGGAAAATTACGTCAGGTGGCGACTTTATGACGGAAGCACAGCGTGTCAGGCGCATATTTAAAGACGGCAGGTATGTTGATGCTGAATATCCGGTACGTCAGGAGGTTTACGATGCTTTTAAAGGTGTGATTCAGGCCATTAAAAACAGTGACATGCCGCGTCGTTCAGTGCTTCTCGATGAGGTGCGCTCAAAACCGTACTGGTCAACGGATGTTGAAATGGCGGCACGTGCCTTTGAGCGTTATGTTCAGGATAAGGCGCGTATGGCTGGCGTGGAGAATGATTATCTGGTCAATATCCGTAAGGCACCTGAGCACAACACAGATAACACCTGGGCTTATCCGACGAATGCGGAACTGGATGGCGGTATTCGTGAGGCATTCGATCACCTGTTCCGCACCCTGAAAACCCGTGAGACGGACAAGGGCGTTGCGTTTTATTCCCGTAAGGGCGTTACCCGCACACCTGAAGGTAATCTCATTTCGGATGTTAACCGTAGTGCGGAAGCCAAAGGCAGCCCGGTCCCGCAGGTTGAAGCGGTTGCCCGTGGCGTGATGAGCGGCATTAAGGACAGTGACCTGAAGGTCCGTGTGGTGAAGTCACAGAAAGAGGCTGAAGCGCTGGCGGGTGAATTGTTCGATGGTTACGGCAGGGTGCACGCATTCTATCGTCCGGATAAACGAGAAATTGTCCTGGTGGCGGATAACATCCCTGACGGGCGGACCGTTCGCGAGAAGCTGCGTCACGAGATCATTCACCATGCCATGGAGCATGTTGTCACACCAGCGGAATATCAGACGATTATCAAAACCGTGCTGAAAACCCGCGACAGTGATAACGTCACCATCCGTGAAGCCTGGCGTAAGGTTGATGCTTCCTATGGTAAGGAATCACCGGAAGTACAGGCGGGTGAATTTCTGGCACATATGGCGGAGAAACAGCCGAATAAATTCGTGGCGGCATGGGAGCGTGTTGTTGCCCTGGTCAAAGGGGTACTGCGTCGTACGGGGTTACTGAAGCCGACGGAACTGAACGATATCAGACTTGTTCGCGAGACCATCCGTACGTTAGGCCAGCGTGTGCGGGAAGGTTACACGCCGCGTGAGGATGGCGCGGGCGCATCGTCTCAGTACTCCCGTAGTGGTAAACGTGATCCGTTCAAAGTGCCGGAAGGTGAGGGCGAGCGTTATCGTGATGACCTTGCCAGAATGATGAAATCTCTGCGCACCACAGATTTAACGGTAAACATCGGGCGTACGCCGCCGGTATTGCGTCACCTTGGTGCACCGGATTTGCCGCTGGTTATTTCCCGCGATACTGTGCGGAAGGCCACCAATGGTGTGAAACATGTGGTGCCGATGGATGTTATCGAGAGACTACCGGAACTGATGCACGATCCGGATGCAATTTACCGCTCAGCGACAGAAAGAAATGCGGTTGTGATGCTGCTTGATGCCGTGGATAAAAATGGTGATCCGGTGGTGTCAGCGGTACACATGAAGGCTGTCCGGTCGCGTCTGGAAATCAACAAGGTAGCTTCTGTTTACGGTACAGAAAATGGAAAAAAACTGAAGAGTATGGAAATGACCGGGTTAACGTTGTACCGGAGAGAAAAATTAAGCCGCGATAACCTTCTGCACAGAGGGCTCCAATTGCCCAAAGGGGAACATTCTTATCGCGGCTCTGCGGATAAAATACTCTATCCTGAAGATATTCGCAAGGGGCCGTATTACTCCCGTACCAGCAGTCTGACACCGGAAGAGACAATTGCATCGCGTTTTGTGCGCCAGATGCAGGATAAATTCCAGGTGCTGAAAGCTGTTCAGGAGAATATCCGTAAAACTGGCGGCAAAGTGGACGACAGTAACAACGCTTATATGGCGGAAGAACTCTTCCACGGGAAGGCGGAAAACGACCTGAACGTGATGAAGGAGCGCTACGTTCAGCCACTGGCTAAATTACTGGCGGACTACAAAATTGCGCAGGCCGATCTGGATGAGTACCTCTACGCCCGTCACGCGCCGGAACGTAACGCGCATATCGCGAAAATCAACCCGAAAATGCCGGACGGCGGTTCGGGGATGACCAACGCGGAAGCGGCGGAAATCATGCAGCGTGTACGTAACAGTGGCAAACAGGCACAGTATGACCGTCTGGCAGGGATTATTGACGATATGCTGGCCCGTCGCCGTGAGCTTATCCGTGAGGCCGGACTTGAAGAGAACGGTGTGGTGGATGCCTGGCAGAACGCCTACCGTTACTACGTTCCCCTGAAAGGTCAGGATGTTGACGGTGTGGTGTCACTGCCCCGTACAGGTAAGGGCTTCACCATCGGCGGACGTGAAAGCAGGCAGGCCATGGGGCGTGCATCCCGGGCACAGTCTCCGTCCACTCAGGCGATACAGGACCTGAGCGAATCGCTGATCCGCCATCGCAAAAACGAAGTGGGTAACGCCTTCCTGAAACTGGTGCAGGATAATCCCGACAAGGATTACTGGCAGGTATTCACCGATGACAGACCGGATACCATGCGGACGATTGCAGAGCGCAAGGACCAGGAAACTGGTGAAACCATTCGCGAAGTTGTCGAACGCCCTGTACCGATGGCAATGATGGCAGACCGGTACTTCACCACCAAAAAGAACGGCAAAACGTACTACATCAAACTCCATGATCCGCGCCTGATGCGTGCGATGAAGAGTATGGGACCGGAAACCAGCAATGCCTTTGTTCGTACGCTGGGGAAAGTTAACCGCTTCCTGGCAACGGTGAACACGTCGTATAACCCGGAATTCCTGGTCAGTAACTTCATCCGTGACGTGCAGACGGCGGTGATGAACCTGAAGGCGGAGCAGGGAAGGAGCGACGGTAAACTGAAAGGGCTGGATAACTTATCCGCCCTGGCTGTGGTGAAAGACAGCCGTTCTGCCATGTCAGCCGTATACGCCAGTCTGCGTGGTAAAACCCTCACGGGAAAAGGTGCACAGTGGCAGAAGGTGTGGAAAGAGTTTGTTGAGGACGGAGGGAAAACCGGCTGGTTTAACATGGGTGACCTTGAAGGCCAGCAGAAGGAAATGGATCGCCTTGTCTCACTGGCGAAGGGGGGATGGAAAGGCCAGAGTATCGGTGCATGGAATTCGTTCCTTAACCTTGTCGAGGATGCCAACGGTGCGGTTGAAAACGCTCTGCGTCTTTCTGCCTATAAGCACGCCCGTGATGCCGGTTTGTCACGCCAGCAGGCGGCGTCTCTTGCCAAAAACATGACGGTGAACTTTAACCGTCGTGGTGAGCAGGGAGCGCTGATGAACTCGCTGTACATGTTCGCCAACGCCAGCATTCAGGGGACCGCAAACCTGGTGAGAACGCTCGGACATCTTAATGGCGACGGGCCGTTACTGGAGCGCCTTCGCTGGAAGAATCTCAATGTACCGCAGAAAATCGCGCTTGCAGCTGTGGGAGCGGGTTATCTGCTTGGCTCGCTTAACCGCAGTGTTGCGGGGGAGGATGATGACGGGGTTAACTGGTATGACAAGGTGCCGTCTCATGTGAAAGAGCGTAACCTCGTCATTATGAAATCGGTGTTCGGGGGCAAGGCCGGAGAGTACTGGAGTATTCCTCTGCCTTACGGGTACAACGTTTTCTTCCTGCTCGGGCATACCGCTGAAGGTGTGGCGGCGGGTGACCTGACGGCGTCCCGTGCTGCCGGTAATGTTGTTGGTGGTGTGCTTGGTGCATTCAGCCCGATTGGCAGTGAGACGTCGGAAACACTGTCCGGGGCATTGCTGAAAAATGCAGCGCCGACCATTCTGCGTCCGTTTGCGAACCTTGCCATGAATGAAAACTTCATGGGGGCGCAGATTTACCAGGAGAACATGCCGTTTGGTACACCAAAACCTGACAGCCAGCTGGGAAGACGTTCAACGCCAGAAGCGTACAAGGCGTTTGCATCCTGGCTGAATGCGTTCTCAGGTGGCAGCCAGTACCGTTCAGGCGCGGTGGATATCACACCGGAATCGCTGAAATACTGGGTGGACTATATCTCTGGTGGTACAGGGCGCTTCATTTCCAAAACCACGGATGCGGCGGTGAAATCGCTGAACGGTATTGATATACCGGAACAGCAGGTGCCTTTCCTGGGGAAAATTTCAGGTGAGGTGATGCCGTATGTTGACCAGCAGAAGATGTACGACCGGATGACAGAGGTTGCGCAGTATCACGCAGAGCTGAAGAGTCTGACCGGCGCAGAAAGAACGGCGTTCATTGACGAGAACAACGGAAAATTGTCGATGAACGGGCTTATGCAGGATACCCGGAAGAGACTGAAGGATTTGCGTAAACAGCGTGATGCCATTTACGCCGACAGTACTCTCAGTCTGGCGCAACAGTCGGCGATGGTGAAATCGGTAGAGCGGGATATGAAAATTGCCGTGGATCGGTTTAACCGCGAGTACAACAAAAAAGTGGGAGTGGATTAACAGAAATGGCCCCGTACGGAAGTGCGGGGCTAATGTGATTGGGGAGGGTGAGGATACCTGACACATCAGAGGTGGCGAGGGATTCCTCCCTTGCAGAGGTCTTTCTTCGTTATCAGTGCCGTCACAATGACGGTAATACAGAGATGAGCAGGGTGATTAACATCGCCTTTTGCTGCTTTCATTGCATTTCTCCCGCGATAGCTCAGGCGTATTTGTCAATATGCAGAAATATTGATGAACGAATGACGGTAAATACCCTACCCAGAAAATTAACGTAAATTCACATCGTAAACTTGCGTTAATTATCTGAAATATATACTTAAATCCCCTTAAATCTTTGGGGCGCTATTGGGGCAAAGTGTGGTTGTTTGGGGCATATTTGGGGCAAAAAAGAACGTATAAAGAACGGTGTAAAATCGATTTCTTTATGGTCAAAATGAGGTCTAACATATTGAAAAGTATATGCTCTTGGACGATCTTCGGTAATTCTGTGTTTTTAATGCTTCATGGTTTCAATATGTCCGTACATGGAATAATAAAGCACCAGAACTTTAGCCATTTCTAACCACTCCTCGTGTTATCTCTATTCCGTAGCGATTCGCTACCACTTATTTAAAGATAAGACGTCCTTTTCAGAGTGCAAATTTCACAACCACTTATTTGATTTATAACAACTTTCACAAGCACGCAATTTTGTCGCAAAATGACACATTTTTATCTCATCGCGTTTTTTTAATCATAAGAGCGGCTTATAGATAATTATTGGAGATGATATCTATTCTCGCTAAGAAGCTGTTGCAGGATATTACCAAACGCGGGTCTGCCCGCGTCAGTTCACTAAGCTTAGTCCCACGTAGCGAAAATATGGCAGCCGCCATACGCCGCGTTAATTCTATGCAATATGATGTCTATACCCAGACGGAGGTCAGTAATGGCAAACCATCGAGGCGGTTCCGGCAATTTTGCAGAAGACCGCGAAAGAGCATCAGAAGCAGGTAAAAAAGGTGGACAGCACAGCGGGGGTAATTTCAAAAATGACCCGCAGCGCGCATCTGAAGCAGGTAAAAAAGGTGGCAAGAGCAGTCACGGTAAAAGCGACAACTAGCCGGGCTAATCAATGACGCATGCATTTTTGTCTGTCGCTCGTCAAAAAGCCATCACCGCCGGTTACCCCGGCGGTTGATACTGATGACAAATGTAAGCTTGCCTGATGCGCGATGCTTATCAGGCCTACCAGAAGATTGCAATATATTGAATTTGCACTGTTTTGTAGGCCGGATAAGGCGTTCACGCCGCATCCGGCATGAACAATGCGCACGTTGTCAACAATCTGCACCGCCGGTAATCCCGGCGGTTTTCTGTTTATGGTTCCTGATGAACAACTTCTGGCGGAGGAACGTCAACCAACCTTCTGCTCAACAACGCATTGAGTAAAATCGCGCCAAAGGTTGCTGTACCGATCCCTCCCAACGTAAAACCGCCCAGCGTGAGAGCAAAATCACCAGCACCCAGCACTAAGGTTACTGCGACCATAATCAAATTACCGTTCTGACTTAAATCCACACGATTTTGTACCCAGATCCGCGCGCCTGCGACGGCAATTAACCCGAACACAACAATTGACGCACCACCAATCACCGGTGCCGGAATGGTATGGATTAGTGCGCCAAATTTCGGCGAAAAGCCCAACAGCATGGCGATGACGGCGGCAGCAACAAACACCAGCGTCGAGTAGACTTTGGTCACGGCCATCACACCGATATTTTCAGCATAGGTGGTTACGCCGCTACCGCCGACAGAACCCGAAAGCATTGTTGCCAGCCCATCGCCTACGAATGCCCGCCCCATATATGGATCCATATTGCGTCCGGTCATCCCGGCTACCGCCTTCAGATGACCTAAGTTTTCCGCCACCAGAATAACCGCCACGGGCGCAATCAGCATCATTGCCTGACCATTAAAAGCAGGAGTGGAAAAATGTGGCAGACCGAACCAGGCAGCATGGCTGACGAGAGTAAAATCGACGGCTTTTCCCAGCCCTAAAACGTTGGTCATCACGCCATACAGCAGACAGGCGACAATTAATCCTACGAGAATCAATAATCGCTGGATCATGCCACGGGTAAACACCGCCACCAGCCCAATACACAGCACCGTCATTACCGCCATCCAACTATCAAAGGCCGAAGCCGATACACTTTTCACCGCGATAGGCGCTAAGTTCAGGCCAATCGCCATCACCACCGCACCCGTCACAACCGGCGGCATTAGTCGTTCAATCCAGCGCGTACCGATTTTCATCACCACCAGGCCAATGACGGTATAAACCAGCCCACAGGCGATAATCCCGCCCAGCGCGATGCTGATATTCGGATTAATTCCCTGACCATTAAAGCCCGTCGCGGCGATCACCACGCCGACAAAAGCCGCGCTGGAACCGAGATAACTGGGGACGCGCCCGCCGGTAATAAAGAAAAACAGTAACGTGCCGATCCCCGACATCAAAATGGAAAGATTGGGATCCAGCCCCATCAGAATCGGCATTAACACTGTCGCGCCAAACATTGCCACCGCGTGTTGAACGCCCATTATTGCCGTCTGAGCAAACGGCAATCGTTCATCCGGCGCGACCACGCCGCTCTCTGTAGAGGTCGATTTTAACTGCCAGTGAGGAAAACCGAACATTGCCATCAGCTGTCTCCTTAAGGAGGTTAACAAGCAGGGCGCATCAGCGCGTGATAACTGCGATCAAACCACACCAGCCCGTAGGGGGTGGCGTGACGATGAATCGCTTCGATGGCGCAAAACAGGATGTCGTGGGTGCCGACGCTCACCACCTGGCTGATGCGGCAGTCAAATGAAACCAGTGCTTCTTCCAGTTGCGGGCATCCGGTCACACCAGTCTGCCAGCGGGCGGCGGCAAAGCGGTGTTCCATGGGCGTTTTGCCGCCAAAAAGGTTTGAAAGCGGCTCCTGCCCGGCGCTAAGTGTATTTACACACAGCGTTCGATTTTCATTGAATACCGGCCAGACGGACGCCCCACGATTCAGGCACACCAGTAATGTGGGCGGTGTGTCGGTTACGCTACAGACGGCGCTGGCGGTGAAGCCAGCACGCCCGGCGGGACCGTCCGTGGTGATGATATTGACCGCCGCGCCCATGCAGGACATCGCATCGCGAAAAGTTTGTTGATCGACAATGTTCATAGTTTGCTCCTTACAACAGCCCGCAGGCTTCTTCAAAGGACAGACGTGGCAGGCGCGCATAAAGCTTGCTGCTATCGCCATAGCCGATATTAATCAGCAGATTGCTCTTCAGCGTGCTGCCCGTAAAAAAGGCGTCGTCCACGTGTTGACGGTCAAAGCCTGACATCGGGCCGGTATCCAGCCCCAGCGCCCGGCAGGCGACGATCAGATAGGCCGCCTGCATGGAACTGTTGCGAAACGCTGTTTCTTCGGCAAGTTGTGGGCTGGAGGTAAACCAACTGCGGGCATCGCCGTGAGGAAACAGCTGTGGTAACCGTTCATAAAATTCACTGTCCCAGGCGACGATCGCGGTGACGGGCGCGGTCAGGGTTTTTTGCAGATTGCCGCTGGAAAGCGCCGGGCGCAGACGTTCTTTTCCTTCTGCAGTGCGGATAAACACGATCCGTGCCGGAGAACAGTTAGCTGATGTCGGCCCCCATTTCATCAGGGCATAAATCTCCCGTAATGTCTCATCGCTGACGGGTGTCTCTCGCCAGCCGTTGTGAGTGCGGGCATCGGTGAACAGGGTGCTAAGCGCACCAGGGCTAACGGCTTCGTTCATAGCAATTCCTTACAGGGCGGCTTCACGGTGATATAACAGGCTGGCAAGCCCGTTGAGTAACAGAGCATTAAACGTTTCGGGATCAGTCACGTTGCAGGCGTGTCCGCCATAGCGCATCACCATTTTCTGGCTATCGGGCAGGGCGGCATGAAGTTCACTGGAACATGCTGATGGCACGAGCAGATCATCACTGGCGCAGATGATTTGCACCGGGCAGCGGATGCGATCCGTATGGCGACTAAAGTCAGCACGTTTGAGGGCGTTAAGTCGACGCAGTAAATTGTTTTTGCCCTGAAAATGCGCCAGTGCCAGCGCGTCCTCCGCTTCAAGGCGAGGGGCGCGGGCCGCCATCCAGTCGGCGGGGTAGAGGAACAACGGCTGCGCTTCCACCCATGCCTGCGCGCCGCCGCTATGCAGTAATCGTTCGCGAACCTGAAAACAGCGGCGGGTATGGGCGTTTATTCGTAGCCAGCCGTTAACGCTGACCAGTGCAGTGACCGATGCGGGATAATCTAGCGCCAGCTGCATTCCCACCAGCGCCCCGAGCGCATGGCCGATCACCGCATAACGCTCAATCCCCACACTCATCAGCGCCTGATGCAGTTCCTCTGCCATCTGCGCCAAACTGTAGTCTTCCGCCAGCGTATCTGGATTATTTCCGGTACCGCGCTGGTCGTAACAGACTACCTGATACTCCTGCTCCAGCACCGCCAGTTGCGGCAACCAGTAATTGCCGCTGCCGCCAAGACCCGAAATCAATACCACTACGGGCGCATCAGCATAAGGGGGAGGTGAGAGTGAAAGTTTCATCGCCACCTCACTTAGCGATATGCGCAATCGTGGCGATTTCCACCAGCGCGTCAGGCTTTACCAGTCCGCACTGAATGCAGAATCGCGCCGGTTTGTCACCCGGGAAAAACTCGGCGTAGATTTCGTTAATCGCGGCGTAATTTTTCCAGTCGGTAATAAAGATGCTGTTGAAGGTCACGTCCGCCATCGTGCCACCCGCAGTTTCGATAACCTTGCGAATTGTCTCCAGCACGTGGCGGGTTTGCGCCTTTGGGTCATCGGCAAACAGCACGTTGTTATGTTGATCAAAAGCCAGCGTGCCGGAGACATACACCACGCCATCAGCCATCGTGCCGGGAACGAAGGGGGCCAGCGGTGCGCTGCTGCCAGCAGGAATAATTACGGATTTCGGCATCATTAAACTCCTTAAGCGATACGGGCAAAGGACGTGGGAGAAAGCGCGTCGCAGAACGTTTCGACGTCGCTCACCCAGCCAAAAAAGGTTTCGATATTGAACAACGCGGCTTTCTGCGCAAACTCCGGCCCCGCCTGGTGGGTTGCGTCTTCCAGCACCACGCCGAAATACTCCAGAAAAAAGCCGTCGCGCAGCGTCGATTCGACGCAGACGTTGGTAGCGATACCGGTGAAAATCAGGTGGCGAATTCCGCGGCTGCGCAAAATGCTGTCCAGCGGCGTATTGAAGAAACCGCTATAGCGCGGCTTCGGCAGCACAATATCGCCAGGCTGCGGCACCAGCTCATCCACCAGTTGATAGTCCCATGAGCCTTTCGCCAGTAATTTTCCCTGCAACTGCGGCTGCTTACGCATGGTCTTCAGGGCGTTCGATTTATGAAAATTAGGTGAGCCGGGGCCGCCAGCCTCGACATACTGTTCATCCCAGCCATTTTGAAACCAGATGATCAACATCCCTGCTGCTCGCGCCGCGGTCACGGCAGTTTGGATATTGGCAATGACCGGGCGAGTGGTTGAGACATCAAAACCGGCGAGATCTAAGTAGCCACCTGGCGTGGCATAAGCGTTTTGCATATCCACCACAATCAGCGCACTTTGCTGCGGATCGAAGGTAATGGCTTCCGGTCGAGCGGTTAAGGTCGTCATCATGCCACCTCCTGAGTCAGCGCAGGGAGATGGGCGCGGCACTGCATTAGCGGCTGAATGCGCTCGCCGAAGGTTTCGATTCCCGACAGAAAATCATCGAAGGTCAACAGCACGCCTTCGGCACCAGGTACGCTTGCGACTTCATCTAACATGCGCGCGACACTGGCGTAAGAACCGACTAACGTCCCCATATTGATGTTTACCGCCGAAGTGGGATCGGCCATCTGACGGACGTTGGTGTCAGTACCGGAGCGGGTATCTTTCTGACTTTGTTCGGTTAGCCAGCTTAACGCCTCTTCATCCGCGCCCGCTTTGTAGTGTTCCCATTTTGCACGAGCGGCATCGTCGGTTTCGTCGGCAATCACCATAAACAACACATAAGAGCCAACGTCGCGCCCGGTTTGCGCTGCGGCCTGTTTCATCCGCGCAGCGGTCGGGGCGAAAGCCGTGGGTGTATTTACGCCTTTGCCGAAACAGAAGTTGAAATCGGCATACTGGGCGGAGAACGCCATGCCAGCGTCGCTTTGCCCGGCACAGATCACTTTCATGGGTACGCTCGGTTGTGGACTGACGCGGCAATCGTTCATGGTGAAAAAATCGCCTTTAAAATCGCTTTTCCCCGTTCCCCACAGGTCGCGCAGCACCTGGACATATTCGGTGAGATAGTCATAACGACGGGAAAAATAGTCATCGCCAGGCCAGATGCCCATCTGCTCATACTCGGGTTTTTGCCAGCCAGTCACCAGGTTGACGCCAAAACGCCCGCCAGAGATGGAGTCAATGGTTGCGGCCATACGGGCGACGATTGCCGGAGGTAACGTTAAGGTGGCAGCTGTCGCGTATATCTGAATGCGCGAGGTCACGGCTGCCAGCCCCGCCATCAAGGTGAACGACTCAAGGTTGTGATCCCAGAACTCAGTTTTGCCGCCAAAGCCACGCAGTTTGATCATCGACAGGGCGAAATCGAAATGGTAGTACTCCGCTTTTTGCACAATGGCTTTATTCAGTTCAAAGGTCGGCATGTACTGCGGCGCGTGGGTCGAAATGAGCCAGCCGTTGTTGCCAATAGGTACGAATACGCCAATTTTCATCATCAACCTCTCTTCGTCTCGTAAAGTGAAAGTCAGACGGGGCGCTGCATCCTGCATATCCTTTTCAGCCGCGTAATGGCTTGTTTGCAAAGCGGATGCCAGTTTTTAAAAAGTGAATGTTATTAATGTGTTAATGCTAAGTTGTCTAAAATGCCTGGAAAAAAGTGGACTAAACGGTCAAAACAGTTGCACATAAAACATGCATTCGTGCGCGATGAGAGTGCAGAAGGTCGAGGCCGGGCGGGGGTTTTGCTATCCTGTTGCCAATCAACAAGAGGGGAGAGCGCATGACGCAAGGCGCAGTGAAAACAACGGGTAAGCGTTCGCGCGCAGTAAGCGCGAAGAAAAAAGCGATTCTTAGCGCAGCACTGGACACTTTTTCACAATTCGGTTTTCACGGCACAAGGCTGGAGCAGATCGCAGAGTTGGCAGGCGTTTCAAAAACCAACCTGCTGTATTACTTCCCGTCTAAAGAGGCGCTGTATATTGCCGTGCTGCGACAAATTCTGGATATCTGGTTGGCACCATTGAAGGCGTTTCGTGAAGATTTCGCCCCACTGGCAGCGATTAAAGAGTACATCCGTCTGAAGCTGGAAGTCTCCCGCGATTATCCGCAGGCTTCGCGCCTGTTCTGTATGGAGATGCTGGCAGGCGCACCGTTATTAATGGATGAGCTAACGGGCGATTTGAAAACGTTAATTGATGAGAAATCGGCGCTGATTGCCGGTTGGGTTAAAAGCGGCAAACTCGCGCCGATTGATCCGCAGCATTTGATTTTTATGATCTGGGCTTCCACTCAACATTACGCCGATTTCGCCCCTCAGGTGGAGGCGGTGACAGGTGCCACGTTGCGCGATGAAGTGTTTTTCAATCAAACGGTTGAAAACGTGCAGCGGATTATTCTTGAGGGGATTCGACCACGTTAATGATGCCGGAGGAGGTTGTAACATCCTCCGGCTACCTATTTAACCGATCGTCATTAAACTGGCGTTACCGCCAGCGGCAGCGGTATTCACGCTCAGCGAACGCTCGATATACAACCGTTCCAGCAGGATATTGCTTTCGCCACGGGCAAAACCCTGCACTGAAACAATTGCACCATCCCGCGCGGCAACGGCTTCACACAATGCGCGAAGCTGATCCGAATCACCGTGGAAGATCACCGCATCAAAGGGTTGAGCGGTTATATTTTCCGCTTTCGCCAGTTGAATACGTTCGCTGACTGCCGATGGCAATGCCTTCACTAACTGACGATGCAGCGTGTCATCCGGCCACAGTACCTGGCTGCCCACCGCCAGCACGGCGGCGAGCTGAGTCAGCGCATCCTGTTCATCATCCGCGATACACAATACGCGCTCACGCGGCAGCAGCGTCCAGGTGTTGCGTTCACCCGTCGGCCCTGGCAGCAATCGTTGTGTTCCTGCCTGCGCCAGCTCGCCATATTGCGTACATAACGCCTGCAATTCTGGACGGTTTGCCGCCCATTCCCGTAGTGCATTTAGCGGCTGAGTCAATGAGGCTTTCAACTGTGCATCGACCGGATACTCTGCATCCTGACGCGCCAGTGTCACCGCCAGCGCACTTTCCGGGCGATTCGCCAGCAGACGGTAGAGATAGAGCGGGCCGCCTGCTTTCGGCCCGGTGCCGGACAACCCTTCGCCGCCGAATGGTTGCACCCCAACCACTGCGCCCACCATATTACGGTTAACATACAGATTACCGACATGGGCCGAGCCAGTGACCTGGGCAATGGTTTCATCAATGCGCGTATGGACGCCAAGCGTCAGACCATAACCGGAAGCGTTAATCTGTTCGATCAGTTCCGGCAACTGGTTACGGTTGTAACGCACCACATGCAGCACCGGACCAAAGACCTCTTTTTGCAATTCGGCAAAATCATCCAGTTCGATCAGCGTCGGGGCGACAAAGGTGCCACTTTGCCATTCGCGGGCATCTTCACTGTTTTCCCGCACCGCCTGGAACACCGGACGGCCTTTGCTACGCATGGTCTGAATATGGCGCTCAATATTGGTCTTCGCTTCGCCATCAATCACCGGACCGATATCGGTGGTCAGGCGACCCGGATTACCCATCCGGCATTCGGCCATTGCACCGCGCAGCATTTTTAACGTGTGGTCGGCAATTTCATCTTGCAGACACAGCACGCGCAGCGCCGAACAACGCTGACCTGCACTGTCGAAGGCCGAGGCCAGTACATCCACGACGACCTGTTCGGTCAGGGCGGAGGAATCGACAATCATCGCGTTCATGCCGCCGGTTTCCGCAATGAGTGGAATTGGGCGGCCCTGAGCGTCCAGGCGGCTGGCGATATTGCGTTGCAGTAACGTAGCGACTTCGGTTGAACCGGTAAACATAACCCCGCGCACGCGATCATCACCCGTCAGTTGCGCGCCTACGGTTTCACCCTGACCGGGCAACAACTGCACCACGCCTGGCGGTACACCCGCTTCCAGCAAAATGGCAATCCCTTGTGCGGCAATCAGCGGCGTTTGTTCTGCCGGTTTTGCCAGTACGCTGTTACCTGCCGCCAGTGCGGCAGCGATTTGCCCGGTGAAAATCGCCAGCGGGAAATTCCACGGGCTGATACACACCACAGGCCCTAATGGACGGTGGGTTTCGTTAGCGAAATCATCCCGCACCTGTCCCGCGTAGTAGTGGAGAAAATCGACGGCTTCACGCACTTCGGCAATGGCGTTACTGAAGGTTTTTCCGGCCTCACGTACCAGAATACCAATCAGTTGCTGCATCTGACTTTCCATCAGTACGGCAGCGCGATGCAAAATCGCCGCGCGTTCGGCCGGAGGCGTGGCAAACCAGATTGGCGCGTTATTAACTGCACTTTCCAGCGCCTGTTCTACTTCACGCGGCGTGGCTTCACGCACATAGCCCACAATATCTTTCGGTTCCGCCGGGTTGATAACGGGTGACATTTCACCAGCCGCGACCGGTTGTTCCAGCATTGGCAAGGCCTGCCATTTTTGCAGTGCACTGTTGAGCAGGGCAGAGGAGAGTGATGCCAGCCGGTGTTCATTGGCGAGATCCAGCCCTGCCGAGTTGTCGCGCCCGTGACCGTAAAGATCGCGCGGCAGGGGAATTTTCGGATGGGGTAATCCAGTTTGCCCTTCCTGTTGCGCCAGTTTTTCTACTGCAGTGACTGGATCGGCAACCAGTTCATCCAGTGGCAAAGAGGTATCAGCAATACGGTTAACAAACGAGGTGTTAGCACCGTTTTCCAGCAGGCGACGCACCAGATATGCCAGCAGTGTTTCATGGGTACCGACCGGAGCATAAATACGACACGGACGGTTAAGTTTGCCGTCGGCAACTTTCCCGGTGACCTGCTCATACAGTGGCTCGCCCATACCATGCAGGCACTGGAACTCGTACTGACCCGGATAGTAGTTTTGACCTGCCAGTTGATAAATCGCCGCCAGCGTGTGGGCGTTGTGCGTTGCAAACTGTGGGTAAATGAGATTTGGCACCGCCAGCAGCTTTTTCGCACAAGCGAGATAAGAAACATCGGTATACACCTTGCGGGTATAAACCGGATAACCTTCAAGGCCGTCCATTTGCGCACGTTTGATTTCACTATCCCAGTACGCGCCTTTCACCAGGCGAATCATCAGACGACGGCGGCTGCGGGTGGCGAGATCAATCAGGTAATCGATCACCAGCGGGCAGCGTTTTTGATAAGCCTGAATAACAAAACCGATGCCGTTCCAGCCTGCCAGTTCAGGCTCGAAACAAAGCTTTTCCAACAGATCGAGGGAGATCTCCAGACGATCGGCCTCTTCGGCATCAATGTTAATACCAATATCGTACTGACGCGCCAGCAAGGTTAATGATTTCAGACGTGGGTAAAGCTCTTCCATTACCCGATCGTACTGGGCGCGGCTGTAGCGCGGATGCAGCGCCGATAGCTTGATTGAAATGCCTGGACCTTCATAGATGCCACGACCATTGGAGGCTTTACCAATAGCGTGAATCGCCTGCTGATAGGAAACCATATATGCCTGCGCGTCCGCTGCGGTCAGTGCGGCTTCGCCCAGCATATCGTAGGAGTAACGGAAACCTTTCTCTTCCAGCTTGCGGGCATTGGCTAACGCTTCCGCGATGGTTTCACCAGTGACGAACTGCTCGCCCATCAGACGCATCGCCATATCCACACCTTTGCGGATCAGCGGTTCGCCACTCTTACCGATAATGCGATTCAGCGAACGAGAGAGGCTGGCTTCGTTATGGGTAGAAACCAGTTTGCCGGTAAAGAGAAGCCCCCAGGTGGCGGCATTAACAAACAGCGACGGGCTACGACCAATATGTGACTGCCAGTTACCGTTGCTGATTTTGTCGCGTATTAACGCATCACGGGTGGCTTTGTCGGGAATACGCAATAGCGCTTCCGCCAGACACATCAGCGCCACGCCTTCCTGCGATGACAGCGAAAACTCCTGCAATAATCCCTGAACCATGCCTGCGCGACCACTGGCATTTTTTTGATTACGCAGTTTATCGGCCAGTTGATACGCCAGTTTATGAGCCTGTTCAGCAACCGGCTGCGGCAGGCGAGCTTGTTCCAGCAGCATAGAAACCGCTTCGGTTTCCGGGCGGCGATAGGCGGCGGTGATAGCCGCACGGGAAACCGACTGTGGCAAAATTTGCTCGGCAAAGTCGAGGAATGGCTGGTGTGGTTCCTCTGCCGGATTCGGTACTTCATCGCTCTCATTGGCCGCGCCAGAAAGCAGCGCAGGTAGCTCTGGCAGAGTATCGCTGTTTTCCAGTTGTTCAAGATAAGAAAAAATCGCCTGCTTAATTAACCAGTGCGGTGTGCGATCGATACGTGTCGCGGCAGACTTAATGCGTTCACGCGTCGCGTCGTCCAGCTTAACCCCCATGGTGGTGGTTCCCATGCCATTACTCCTGTTGTTCTGAAAGGTGCAACTTAACGTTATCGTGAAATATCCATGATGTTGCAACTTTGTGCAACCATGTTAAATGTGACCTGCGTAGCAAGCTTAAAAATGAATGAAATGTTAATAAAAGAAATCGATATGACAGGGATTAAAAAAATAACTCAGACTTTTTCTCTGCGGCAGTTAACATTTTTGAAAGGTGCAACCGCAAAAAATGTGAGGGAGTGCAACCTGATGAAAAATAGTATCGCTGAGCACTAAAATTTAATGTAAATGGTGTGTTAAATCGATTGTGAATAACCAGCGCTTCCGGCAGGATACGGTCGCCCTGGGAAAACATAAACTCTGTTACCCCGTTCCGGTGGCAGATATAACGGCAAGTTTCGACATTGCCGATAATAATTTTTTGGAGACTTTAGATGGCTATTAGCACACCGATGTTGGTGACATTCTGTGTCTATATTTTTGGCATGATATTGATTGGGTTCATCGCCTGGCGATCAACCAAAAACTTCGACGACTATATTCTTGGCGGTCGCAGCCTTGGGCCATTCGTGACGGCATTATCGGCAGGTGCGTCGGATATGAGCGGCTGGCTGTTAATGGGATTACCGGGTGCAGTCTTTCTTTCCGGGATTTCCGAAAGCTGGATCGCCATTGGCCTGACATTAGGCGCGTGGATTAACTGGAAGCTGGTGGCCGGGCGCTTGCGTGTGCATACCGAATACAATAATAACGCCTTAACATTGCCGGATTATTTTACCGGGCGTTTTGAAGATAAAAGCCGTATTTTGCGCATTATCTCCGCGCTGGTAATTTTGCTGTTCTTCACCATTTATTGTGCTTCGGGCATTGTGGCTGGCGCGCGTCTGTTTGAAAGCACCTTCGGCATGAGCTACGAAACGGCTCTGTGGGCGGGAGCTGCGGCGACGATCCTTTACACCTTTATTGGCGGCTTCCTTGCGGTGAGCTGGACTGACACTGTACAGGCCAGCCTGATGATTTTTGCCCTGATCCTGACGCCGGTTATCGTGATCATTAGCGTCGGTGGGTTTGGCGACTCGCTGGAAGTGATCAAACAAAAGAGCATTGAAAACGTGGATATGCTCAAAGGGTTGAATTTTGTCGCCATTATCTCGCTGATGGGCTGGGGGCTGGGTTACTTCGGTCAGCCGCATATTCTGGCGCGTTTTATGGCGGCGGATTCTCACTATAGCATTGTCCATGCGCGTCGTATCAGCATGACCTGGATGATCCTCTGTCTGGCAGGCGCGGTGGCGGTCGGTTTCTTCGGCATTGCATACTTTAACAATAATCCAGCGGTTGCCGGTGCGGTAAATCAGAACTCTGAGCGCGTGTTTATCGAACTGGCACAAATATTGTTTAACCCGTGGATTGCCGGGATTCTGTTGTCGGCGATTCTGGCGGCGGTGATGTCGACGTTAAGTTGCCAGCTGCTGGTGTGCTCCAGTGCGATTACCGAAGATCTGTACAAAGCATTTCTGCGTAAACATGCCAGCCAGAAAGAACTGGTGTGGGTAGGGCGTGTGATGGTGTTGGTGGTGGCGCTGGTGGCAATTGCGCTGGCGGCGAATCCTGAAAACCGTGTGCTGGGCTTAGTAAGCTACGCGTGGGCAGGCTTCGGTGCGGCGTTTGGTCCGGTGGTGCTGTTCTCAGTGATGTGGTCACGCATGACGCGTAACGGTGCACTGGCGGGGATGATCATTGGCGCGCTGACGGTTATTGTCTGGAAACAGTTCGGCTGGCTGGGTCTGTACGAAATTATTCCGGGCTTTATCTTCGGTAGCATTGGGATTGTGGTGTTTAGTTTACTGGGTAAAGCACCGTCAGCGGCAATGCAAAAACGCTTTGCTGACGCCGATGCGCACTATCATTCAGCGCCGCCGTCACGGTTGCAGGAAGGGTAAGGGAAGGCGTTTTACCGAAAATCCCACGTCATAATCAGAAGCAGGCAGAGGGCAATCAGTGATTGCCCTCTGCATTTTCTCTCAAAAAAAATTTACATTTCCTCATCATTATCACTACATTCCGCTTGTGTTTTTCTTCACCGTAATGATAATCGCTATCACTGCGATTTACTTTTCTTTGCATAGATTGACTCAGAAAAACGTTTAAGGGTGGGTGGCATGTTTGTTCCGTTTCTCATTATGTTGCGCGAAGGACTTGAAGCCGCGCTGATTGTCAGCCTGATTGCCAGCTATCTTAAGCGTACCCAGCGAGGTCGATGGATTGGTGTCATGTGGATTGGCGTGTTGCTAGCCGCTGCGTTGTGCCTGGGGCTGGGTATATTCATTAATGAAACTACCGGCGAATTTCCGCAAAAAGAGCAGGAATTGTTCGAAGGTATCGTGGCGGTGATTGCCGTGGTGATCCTCACCTGGATGGTTTTCTGGATGCGTAAAGTGTCGCGCAACGTCAAAGTGCAACTGGAACAGGCAGTCGATAGCGCATTGCAGCGTGGGAATCATCATGGCTGGGCGCTGGTGATGATGGTCTTTTTTGCCGTTGCAAGGGAAGGACTGGAGTCGGTCTTTTTCCTGCTGGCGGCGTTTCAACAAGATGTCGGTATCTGGCCTCCGCTGGGTGCAATGCTCGGTCTTGCTACAGCCGTGGTGCTCGGCTTCCTGCTCTACTGGGGCGGTATTCGCCTCAATCTTGGCGCGTTTTTTAAATGGACCAGCCTGTTTATTCTCTTCGTCGCCGCAGGGCTGGCTGCTGGTGCTATTCGCGCGTTTCATGAAGCCGGGCTGTGGAACCACTTTCAGGAAATCGCCTTCGATATGAGCGCGGTGCTCTCAACTCACTCGCTGTTCGGTACGCTGATGGAAGGTATCTTTGGTTATCAGGAAGCGCCGAGCGTCAGCGAAGTCGCCGTCTGGTTTATTTATCTCATCCCGGCGCTGGTGGCATTTGCTCTGCCGCCGCGCGCAGGGGCGACAGCGTCTCGCTCCGCGTAACGAAAATGACGCAAACTCTTGCTTAGTTACAACATACTTTAAAGGGATAGTCTCGTCATGACCATTAACTTCCGCCGTAACGCATTGCAGTTGAGCGTGGCTGCGCTGTTCTCTTCTGCTTTTATGGCTAACGCCGCTGATATTCCGCAGGTCAAAGTCACTGTGACAGATAAACAGTGCGAACCGATGACCATTACGGTTAACGCCGGGAAAACACAGTTCATTATTCAGAACCACAGCCAGAAGGCGCTGGAGTGGGAGATCCTCAAAGGCGTGATGGTGGTGGAAGAGCGGGAAAATATCGCCCCTGGTTTTAGCCAGAAAATGACGGCGAATTTACAGCCTGGCGAATACGATATGACCTGCGGTCTGCTGACTAACCCGAAAGGGAAGTTGATCGTCAAAGGTGAGGCAACGGCGGATGCGGCGCAAAGTGATGCGCTGTTAAGTCTTGGTGGTGCAATTACTGCATATAAAGCGTATGTCATGGCGGAAACCACGCAACTGGTGACCGACACCAAAGCCTTTACCGACGCTATTAAAGCAGGCGATATCGAAAAAGCGAAAGCACTGTATGCGCCGACGCGCCAGCACTATGAGCGCATTGAACCGATTGCTGAACTTTTCTCCGATCTGGATGGCAGCATTGACGCCCGTGAAGATGATTACGAGCAAAAAGCCGCCGATCCGAAATTCACCGGTTTCCACCGTCTGGAAAAAGCATTGTTTGGCGATAACACCACCAAAGGGATGGATCAGTACGCTGACCAGCTTTATACCGATGTGGTCGATTTGCAAAAACGCATCAGTGAACTGGCTTTCCCACCTTCAAAAGTGGTCGGCGGCGCAGCCGGACTGATTGAGGAAGTAGCAGCCAGCAAAATCAGCGGTGAAGAAGATCGCTACAGCCACACCGATCTGTGGGACTTCCAGGCTAACGTTGAAGGCTCGCAGAAAATTGTCGATCTGCTGCGTCCACAACTACAAAAAGCCAACCCGGAACTGCTGGCAAAAGTCGATGCTAACTTCAAAAAGGTCGATACCATTCTGGCGAAATATCGTACTAAAGACGGTTTTGAAACCTACGACAAGCTGACCGATGCCGACCGTAATGCGCTGAAAGGGCCGATTACTGCGCTGGCGGAAGATCTGGCGCAACTTCGTGGTGTGCTGGGACTGGATTAAGCGTAATGCAGTATGAAGATGAAAACGGCGTGAATGAACCGTCACGCCGACGTTTACTGAAAGGGATTGGCGCGCTGGCACTGGCAGGAAGTTGTCCGGTAGCGCATGCTCAAAAAACGCAAAGTGCGCCGGGGACGCTTTCACCGGATGCGCGCAGTGAAGCGCAGCCGTTTTATGGCGAACATCAGGCGGGTATTCTGACGCCGCAGCAGGCGGCAATGATGCTGGTGGCGTTTGATGTGCTTGCCAGCGATAAAGCTGATCTTGAGCGATTGTTTCGCTTGTTGACTCAGCGTTTTGCTTTTCTGACTCAGGGCGGAGCAGCACCAGAAACGCCAAATCCACGCCTGCCGCCACGCGATTCCGGCATTCTTGGCGGCTACATTGCGCCCGATAATCTCACCATCACGTTATCGGTGGGCTACTCATTGTTTGATGAGCGTTTTGGCCTTGCGCAGCAGATGCCGAAAAAGTTGCAGAAGATGACACGTTTCCCTAACGACTCGCTTGATGCGGCGTTATGTCATGGTGATGTGTTGCTACAGATTTGCGCCAACACCCAGGACACGGTGATCCATGCGCTGCGCGATATCATCAAACACACGCCGGATTTGCTCAGCGTGCGCTGGAAGCGGGAAGGGTTTATTTCCGATCACGCGGCGCGCAGTAAAGGCAAAGAGACGCCGATTAATTTGTTGGGCTTCAAAGACGGCACTGCTAATCCTGACAGCCAAAATGCGAAAGTGATGCAAAAAGTAGTGTGGGTGACGGCAGATCAGCTGGAGCCTGCGTGGGCTATCGGCGGCAGCTACCAGGCGGTGCGTTTGATTCAGTTTCGAGTGGAATTTTGGGACAGAACGCCGCTGAAAGAACAGCAGACAATTTTTGGTCGCGATAAGCAAACCGGTGCGCCGCTGGGAATGCAGCATGAGCATGATGTTCCCGATTACGCCAGTGATCCGGAAGGGAAGGTGATCGCGCTGGACAGCCATATCCGGCTGGCGAATCCCCGCACGACGGAGAGCGAGTCTAGTCTGATGCTGCGTCGTGGCTACAGTTATTCGTTGGGTGTTACCAACTCCGGGCAACTGGATATGGGGTTGCTGTTTGTCTGCTACCAACACGATCTGGAAAAGGGCTTCCTGACAGTACAAAAAAGGCTCAATGGTGAAGCGCTGGAGGAATACGTTAAACCCATCGGCGGCGGTTATTTTTTTGCGCTGCCGGGGGTGAAGGACGCGAGCGATTATCTTGGAAGCGCATTATTGCGAGTTTAATTTTTAGAGGCGGATAAGGCATTTACGCCGCACCAGGCGTTCGTGCGTTCGTGCGCTGATGCCTGATGCGACGTTTGCGCGTCTTATCATGCCTACAATCGGTGCGGGTTCGGTAGGCAGGATAAGGCGTTCACGCCGCATCCGGCGTTCGTGCGTTGATGCCTGATGCGACGCTTGCGCGTCTTATCATGCCTACAATCGGTGCGGGTTCGGTAGGCTGAATAAGGCGGTCACGCCGCATCCGGCATTCGTGCGTTGATGCCTGACGCGAATCCTGCTGAAAGCACACAGCTTTTTTCATCACTGTCATCACTCTGTCATCTTTCCAGTAGAAACTAATGTCACTGAAATGGTGTTTTATAGTTAAATATAAGTGAATATATTGTTGCAATGAATGCGAGATCTGTTGTAATTATTAAGTAGCAGCGGAAGTTCCCGGCAGTGATAGTCAGTCACTATGGAGATCGCGGATGGTAACGTCCTGTACTGGACAATGTTTTGTTAAGCAACGCTCCACCACTCGCGGAGATTTCTCCTCCGGTAGTCATCTCGTCACTTTGCATTTTCAACCTCATCCTTTCTTTTCATGTGTTACCGACGCCGTAAACGGTGCGCGTAGCCGTTTTTCGGCATTTTATCCAAAAGCAAACTATGGCTTACAAGGAAGCCAACCCTCTGATGTTCGTGCGCATAATCGCGCTGCCAACGGCGCGTGTGATGAATACAAACAACTCAAGGTGCTCTCCATGGGAAGACAAAAAGCAGTGATCAAAGCTCGTCGCGAGGCAAAACGTGTGCTGAGACGGGATTCGCGCAGCCATAAGCAGCGTGAAGAAGAATCGGTCACCTCGCTTGTGCAGATGAGCGGCGTAGAAGCCATTGGTATGGCCCGCGACAGTCGCGATACCTCGCCCATCCTCGCGCGAAATGAAGCGCAATTGCACTATCTGAAGGCTATTGAGAGTAAGCAGCTGATATTCGCCACCGGCGAAGCCGGGTGCGGAAAAACCTGGATCAGTGCCGCAAAAGCGGCAGAGGCCCTGATACATAAGGATGTCGACAGGATTATCGTCACCCGTCCAGTTCTGCAAGCCGATGAAGATCTTGGTTTCTTACCTGGTGATATCGCAGAAAAGTTTGCTCCCTATTTTCGCCCGGTCTACGACGTGCTGGTCCGTCGCTTAGGGGCTTCCTTTATGCAGTACTGCCTGCGACCGGAAATAGGGAAGGTGGAAATTGCGCCGTTCGCCTATATGCGTGGACGTACCTTTGAAAATGCAGTCGTCATTCTTGACGAGGCGCAGAATGTGACTGCCGCGCAAATGAAAATGTTTTTAACCCGCCTCGGGGAGAACGTGACGGTTATCGTCAACGGTGATATCACGCAATGCGATTTGCCTCGCGGCGTGCGCTCCGGATTAAGTGACGCGCTGGAACGTTTCGAAGAAGATGAAATGGTCGGGATCATCCGATTCGGTAAAGAGGATTGCGTACGTTCGGCACTTTGCCAACGTACGCTACATGCATACAGTTAAGTGTGTTATAAGCGCAGAGCCCGGGTAAACCGGGCTTTGTTTTGGGTGTTTATGCCCGGACTAGCGCTTTTTCTGAAACAACCATTTTTATTTTCCCCTGGCTGGTGAAGTGTACGCTCATCCTGTGGCTTTTTTGTAGTTGCTGATAGAGCTCATCAGGTATTGCTAAGCTCTCTGCATATTCTTGCGGCGTATATTGGTAGGCTGCATGATGCTGCTGTTTTTGAAAACGCAGCTTATTGTACAGCGCCCAGACAATTAACACGACGGCATTCGCCACTGCCAACAAAAAATAGAACTGAAGTCGGCTTCTGGCCTCGCTTTGCCAGTAATAACCCGTCAGCAGATCCATGGTGAATAAGAATATGAACAAAGCAAATAATGTCCATAAGATGGTTGTGGCAACATAATCAACCATTAAACGTACTGGCGATTGTCGGGTCGTAATAATTAAATTGTTCATATTAACCTCTCAGAATCCCTCGATCGGGACTTACCCAACGGGCGCGTTGCTTTTTAGGCATCAACATGACTCGTGTAAATGATACCAACGTCGTTGCCAGGCTCAGCATCCAGAAAATAACCGGGAACCAAATAATCCAGAAAAGCGATGAAGTCAGATTATGCTCATAGCGATTCTCGATCATCAGGCTGACAATAAATTGCAGTAAACATAACGTACACAATAATATTCCGGCAGTATGTGTCGCAGCGATATGTGTCAATTCAATATTTAACGGTACACCTGCAAGTTGGACTGCGTAAATAATGAAACCGACCAGGCAGGTAAAGGCCCATATTGTCGTCAGACAGTATTCAAAAAACAGTGGCCACATTCGAAAGTTTTCTTTGCGCCATAGCCTTGTCATATTTTTGAGGAATACTTCTGCACCGCCCTGAGCCCAGCGCAGGCGCTGTTTCCACAGCCCTTTTAACGTTTCAGGCATTAATATCCAGCACAGCGCCCGTGGCTCGTAAAAAATCGTCCACTGATTCAACTGCAGCTTCCAGCTAATATCAATATCTTCGGTGATCATATCGTCACTCCAGTAACCCACTTCTGCCAGGGCGCTGCGACGAAATGCGGCAATAACACCAGAAACGGTAAATACGTTTCCATAGATGCGCTGGGTTCGCTTGATCAAACCAATAATTGAGGAATACTCGCCAACCTGAATTTTACCCACCAAGGTAGAACGTGTTCGAATACGAGGATTACCGGTTACGGCACCCACACGCGGGTTGTACAACATCGGTTCCACAATATATGCCGCCGCATCGCGGTCTAATAACGCATCGCCATCAATGCACACCAGATATTCACTTTTCGCCGCGGCAGCTCCGGTTTTAAGCGCAATGGCTTTCCCCTGGTTTTGCGCCAGATGAATGACCCGCAGGTGGGGAATTTGTGCAGCCATGCGATCCAGGATGGCACGGGTTTTGTCTGTTGAACCGTCATTTACGGCAATAACTTCAATGTTCTCATAACGCTGTGCTAAAGCGGCGTGTATGGTTTCCTCAACGTTTTTCTCCTCATTAAAACAGGGAATGATAATGGAGATAGACGGATTATCTTTCAACTGGGGAGCTGGTGCGTTTTCTCCCCACGGCCAGTGGCGTTCACGATAGACCCAGAAATAGACGCCGCCAACAATCCACATAATGGACATAAAAAACGGCCAGAAGAAAACGAACCTCATCATCAGTTCACCAGAGTGAAAGTACGCTACGCATAGGGGTATGCATAACACCATACATAATATAAAAAACGATACGATGCGATTAATCATTTTTCGGATACCAGGCTGTTGAAAACTCAGGACGAATAACGTCTATTTCAGGTTGGTTATGCAGAAAATTGTCGGGATAATAACCATAGTTTTTCATTCCATTCAGTTGTAATAGGCTCATCCAGTGAGCGAGTTGTTGCGAAGAAATAGCCTGATGCTGACCATTTTTCTGCCAGTTTTGTGCCTGTAATTCTAAAATAGATTTGTCTTTAGCCTGAGGGATGTTTTTAATTTGATTGGTCAATTGTATTAACCATTGGTCAGCCGATTTTTCTGCGACACCTTCCATATAAGGCATAGCCATAATAGCGGTCCAGTCATAGCTTTTTAGGAAATCAGCATAATTCTGTGCAAACCAGGCTTCACTTTCAGGTTGTATTACCGGAAGTGCAAAAATATTTCGTGCAGTTTTAACATGTGGACCGCGAATGGCTTTTACGCGCGCACTAAGTTCTAAAGTGAAGTCAGTTAACGCACGACTTTTAAAGCGGGTCCACTGTTTAAATTGCTCCGGGTTTTGTCGAATTTCGCTCAGACTCCCGCTAAAGCCTGCTTGCTGATAAGCCGTGATAGCCGGTGCACTGGCATCTTCATAATCTGAAAGCAAAGCATCATCGTGGAACAATATGCCATCAAAAGCAGCATGTCCGGCAAGATCTTCATATAACATGCCAACTTGTGCTCTGACCCTGTCATCAAAAGGAGATAGACGGCGATATTGTTCAGGATGAATTTGTGCTTTTTTCTCCCCTGTTGGTAAATATTTTACTCGCGTTAATGTGGGATCTAAATCCCAGCTTAATACCGGCATCCACGCATAGATGTTTACACCTGAGCGGGTACGTAATTGCCAGGCAACCCGACTAAAAATATCTGCTTTCATTGGTAGCAAACGATTTGGAAACCAGACCTCTTTGACCAGCCCATCACCATCGGGATCAGCAAATGCCTGCAAATACACGGTTGATATTTGCATATCTTTCACCCGCTGAATTAGCACATCAATATTGCGATCCATTTGCTGGCGGTTTTCGTCATAAACGTAATCAAGATCGATATGCATTACCCGTTGTGATGATTTTTCCTGTACGGTAATAATTTGCTGGGCAAACTCTTTTAATGAGGGATTATTGGCGATTAATACTCGCGGAATGGAATCCAATTGTGACGCATTTGCCAAACCTGATTCAAGGGTGAAGAACATGTCATAACCGAGTTTTTTTAATTCCTCTATCGCTATGCCATTCGCTTCGCCATAAGGCCAAACAAAAATGTGTGGATTTACCTTAGCCTTTGTACGCAGGTATTCCGTCATTTTTACAGCATCCAGACGAATTCTTTCCCGGTATTCTGCTGCGGTTTCATACCGTGCGTGGTCAGTAAAATATGCACGATTTACATATACAGGCAATAAGCTGCCGGTGGCATTAGCCTGAATACCGTAGTGAGAATTCCATGTATGAGAAGCGACCTCAACGAGCCGGGAACGCGCAACTTCTCGCAATTGTTGCCACGTGGCAAAATATTCTCGATCGACCATCTCATCGCCAAATTTTACTTGTTCATCCGCTGGCGTATCGACCCAACTGCCGACGGGGGCCCATACAGCAGGCCACTGGAAGGCCTGAAGAATTGGGAAGACGCGGGTATAAAAACTCTGGTAGCCGTCATCAAAAGTCAGCACTACTGCTTTTTCCGGTAGCGGTTTTCCTCCTCGATGTGCTTCACGAATTTGAGCAATACTGACCGGTTGATAACCGTTCTCGCGCAGCCAGGCAAATTGTTCACGCAGTGCTGATGTCCGCACTGACATAAAACGCTGGTCGGCAGCTTCGTCTTCAACGTTATGCCATGAAATCGCCACAAAACCATTATGCGGCCACGGTTGCTCGGCGAGTAAAGATTCGCGATCCTGTGGCGGTATAAATGATGTTCTTGACTGGCTAATGCACGCAGTGAGCATAATTATACTCACCAGCATCAGGAGATATTTATTTCCATTACGTAACATATTTATCCTTAAAATCTGAATGTCATATCGAATTCAACGTATAAGTTGTGTTCTCTGTCACCGTCATAAGGTCGTTTTTCCCAGCGTAGCGTTGCGCCAGCATCAATCACGTCATTCCAGCTAATGCGTTGCCCGTAGCCGAGTTGGGTGACGACATCCGTGCCATAATGTTTTTGCCAGGAGGCACCAACACCTGCGCTGAAGATTTGCTCCCAGCTATTTTCATAGCTTCGCCATAACAAATGACTTGCCTCAAATGCCGGAACAATATCGAACATTTTTATAGGGTTGTAGTATGGGGTGTCGTGTTCTGTATTTTGTTCGTAATACAGATTGGGGAGGAAATCGACAATCAAATATGGTGAAGACCAGATGCGTTCCTGACCCTCAAGTGAGACTTCATGACGCTGATTACTGTCAGAAAAATCAGTGAAAGCCCAAGAGACACCGTACTTACGCCGCTCATTTTGATACCAGCGAACATAAGCCTGTGCACTGTTGCCTGTAACACCATTTTTCATTGCCCGTAATGGAACGCGGTGAGAGAGGCGTTCCAGTTGCGAACCAATACGCCAGTTATCATTAAAATCATACCAGCCAGACAGGCGCGCGCCGGGTTTATGCTCATGATTGAAAAAGCGTTCGGTGTACTCCGCCTCAAGCCAGATATTACGTGACCGCCACTCAACACCCGCAAGCCAGTCGCGAATAATCCCTTTTCCTTCGCTAAATTGTCCATCGGCATAACCGAATCCAGCAAAACCGCGCCAGTTATCATTCAGCGGTGGTGAATAAACGATGGTGGTTAAGTCGACATCATGTTTGCCACTATCCGGACCTTCGGCATCAATTCCTGTTGAACCAGCGATACGAAGCTCTGCAAGATTATGTACATCAACCGCACGTTTTAAACGTACAACGCCGGGATCTTGCGGTTCACGTTCGACAACATCGTGCGTTAAGACCGCTGCCTGCTGCCATTCTTGTAACGTTAATGCTGTCCAGGCTTGTTCAACCTCCAGATTAATATTACGTGGCTCGATCACTTCTGCTTTTTTTAATTCATTTTCTGCCGCACGAGGCCAACCGCGGGCTTGTAACACACTCGCGTAATCAATGCGCAGTCCCTGATTTCCTGGTGCGTTATAAGCAAGCTCTCTGGCTGTCATTTCAGCCTGAGGAAGATCATTACTATATTTTGCTACGGTTGAGAGAAACGAATGCCCCTGTAACCAGGTATCATTCGGGATGCTCGTAGGCGTGCCCATTAACCGAAGGAAAGGCGGCGAAGTATTAATGGTATGTTGGGTGACAGTTAGCGCGCCGGGATAATTTTCACTCTCCAGGTGGCTGTAAAAGAGATCCGCAAGTTCTTCATCGGATAAATCCGGGGCAATGGTCTCCTTGTGATAAAAGAGCTCTGTCATTATTGACTGTGCTTTTTTGGGCTGATGTTCTTTGAGATAAGCCGACGCAACCCAATATTGCGCCCAGGGCGGAATAATTTGCCCCGTCTTTTTTAAACGCTGATAGTGAGAAATAACGTCTTTATAACGATCGCGAGTTAATAACGCGCCAAGATGATCAACCTGAATACGCTGGTACTGGGCAGTGCGGTCAGGGTTATCATGCCACAGAATTTCTAATGCAGCGTATTGGGCGAGGGCGCGATCGGCAATGGCATAACGTTCACTTTCACTGCGCGTAGGCATAAACGACAGTCTGACCAGTTCGGCATGAATATCAGCGCGAATATCTGGCGTTAAATTGGCATCGTCAATCGCGGCAGCAAGTTGATTATTCCGTAATGCCTGCACGTATTCTGTGGGATATTGTTGCGTTAAGGCATTTTCAGGTAATGACCCTGTCATCGCCCGTAATTCATCCTCATGCCGCCCCGCCAGTTTATAGATATAGGCTTCTGCGAGTAAATTAGCTTTGTCCGGTGCTCCAGAGTTAAGCTGCTTAAGTTTAACCAGCGCAGAATCATAGTGACCCACATCTGCCAGGGTTAAAATTTGTCCCCGTTGATAATCCTTATTTTGCGACTCCAGAGAGAGTGCCTTTTGCCACAGTGTAAGCGAGTTTTGCCATTGTTGCAGGTTACGATAAGCGACGGCGACAGCTGCATAACCACGCGCTGGTAATTGCTGATGACGGTAGCGGTTGTAAACGGTAATAACCTGTTTATCTTGCCCGGCCCATAAGGCAATCTGTAACCAGTCAGCAATTTGGTTATTACTGAGTGCTGATTTTTGTGCAAACCATAACAAAGCTGGCTGAGTATTTCCCTTGCGAGCTTCGATAATCAATGCATCATAGGCATTATTAACAGCACTCTTCGCCGCGGGACTCGCTGCTAAAAATGCGGCAGTAAGAATTTTCAAAGCCCATTTGGTTTTCGGGCACCTTTTTCTGCTACTTGAATACATCCTGTATTACTCCATGTATTGCCAAAATCTCTCTCTGTATCTAATTACAGGTAACTGAAACGAAAGATATTTTTTTTTGCACATCATAATCCGTTATTAAACGCGGAAGAGAGACGTGAATTGTTGATGATGAGAAGAAGAAATGATGAGTAGAGTATCCATATAAAATCCTTTTCTCGCCCGAAAATCCATTCCAATGATGAGGAACTTCAGGAATACGGCATAAATCCCAATGCCTTTTTCAAAATAAATTAGGATTAAAATAATTAAATCAGTAAATTCCGATGCATGATATCGGATTTTTCGAAAGTCCTGATGAAATGCAGCGTTACTGTACTCACGGATTCAATTGTTATTCCTAATATATCTATGAATTAATGTTTTATAAGGATTTCCTTATAACCATTTATATGTATTTGCAAGCCTGTCTTGTCGCGAAGAATGTATAAAGCACTAAGGTAATAATAATTGCGGTCTGCAACTATCATCATTGGTATTGTTTGTGGTGGATTTTTATATTGACAACAGTACAGTTCTTATATCTATTAGTGACAGAAAGGGATCTACAACCTACAGATTGGTGTAGCTTTATGGAAAAAGACTATTTGGGAATTAGTAGTACTGTATTGGTGAGCTTATTGTTTGGGCTTGCATTCGTTTTGGTAAATAGTTGGTTTAATCAGCCAACCGTTGAGGAGGTTGTTCCACGATCAACCTATCTAATGGTTATGATTGCTTTATTTTTTATCGATACCGTTGCATTTATTTTCATGCAATTGTATTTCATTTATGATCGTGTGCAATTTTCAAACTGTATACTTAGTTTAGCGTTTCTGAGTTGTTTGATTTACTTTGTTAAAACTGTCATTATCATTCAGCAATTTATTGAGGGGCATTTGATAAGCAGCGTTGTACAAAATGATATTGCAATTTATTATTTGTTTCGTCAGATGAGTTTGTGCATGTTAATATTGCTAGCGCTGGTGAATAAAGTTAGTGAAAACAATAAGAAACGCTGTTTTTTTTCCAAAAAAATGACATTGTGTATAAGCCTGTTTTTTATTTTTGGGGGGGCGGCAGTTGCTCACATGCTAAGTAGTCATTATGATGACTACAGTTTACATATTGCCGAGTTAACAAATGAAAATGGTCAGGTAGTCTGGAAAACCTCATATGTTACCATAATGATTTTCATGTGGTTAATCTTGCTTTTGGTTAATCTATACTTTAATGGTTTACGCTGTGATATCTGGAATGGAGTATCAGTGATTGCTTTCTGTGCCGTGCTGTATAATATCTCTCTGTTATTTATGAGCAGGTATAGTGTGTCCACTTGGTATATTAGCCGCACTATTGAAGTAGTCAGTAAATTAACCGTTATGGTAATATTTATGTGCCATATTTTCAGTGCGCTACGAGTAACAAAGAACATTGCCCATCGCGATCCATTAACTAATATATTTAACAGAAATTATTTTTTCAATGAACTGAAGGCTCAATCAGCATCAGCCCAAAAAACGTCTTATTGTGTCATGATTATGGATATCGATCACTTTAAAAAAGTTAACGATACGTGGGGGCATCCGGTTGGCGATCAGGTGATAAAAACAGTGGTGAGCATCATTGGGAAAAGCATACGACCAAATGACCTTTTAGCACGCGTTGGCGGCGAAGAGTTTGGCGTCTTGCTGACGGAGACCGATACTGAAAGCGCGAAAGTTTTAGCCGAAAGGATAAGGGCAAATGTAGAGCGTTTGACAGGCGATAATCCTGAATACGCCATACCGCAAAAAGTGACGATTAGCATTGGCGCTGTGGTGACTCAGGGAAGTGCGTTAAATCCGAATGAGATCTATCGAATGGCTGATAATGCACTATATGAAGCGAAAGAAACCGGACGTAATAAGATAGTTGTAAAAGAGGCAGAAATTCTTATCAACTGCAAGGATGATGATTGAGTTTGTCGCCAGTTGTCGAACCCCGGTCGGGGCTTTTCATCCCCCGGTGTGTGCAATATACGAAAAAAAAAACCCGTACCTTCGTACGAGCTCTTCTTTAAAGATGGCGGTGAGGGGGGGATTGACTCGCTTCGCTCGCCCTGCGGGCAGCCCGCTCACTGCGTTCACGGTCTGTCCAACTGGCTGTCGCCAGTTGTCGAACCCCTGTCGGGGCTTCTCATCCCCCCGGCGTGTGCAATATACGAAAAAAAAGCCCGTACTTTCGTACGAGCTCTTCTTTAAAGATGGCGGTGAGGGGGGGATTGACTCGCTTCGCTCGCCCTGCGGGCAGCCCGCTCACTGCGTTCACGGTCTGTCCAACTGGCTGTCGCCAGTTGTCGAACCCCTGTCGGGGCTTCTCATCCCCCCGGCGTGTGCAATATACGAAAAAAAAGCCCGTACTTTCGTACGAGCTCTTCTTTAAAGATGGCGGTGAGGGGGGGATTGACTCGCTTCGCTCGCCCTGCGGGCAGCCCGCTCACTGCGTTCACGGTCTGTCCAACTGGCTGTCGCCAGTTGTCGAACCCCTGTCGGGGCTTCTCATCCCCCCGGCGTGTGCAATATACGAAAAAAAAGCCCGTACTTTCGTACGAGCTCTTCTTTAAAGATGGCGGTGAGGGGGGGATTGACTCGCTTCGCTCGCCCTGCGGGCAGCCCGCTCACTGCGTTCACGGTCTGTCCAACTGGCTGTCGCCAGTTGTCGAACCCCTGTCGGGGCTTCTCATCCCCCCGGCGTGTGCAATATACGAAAAAAAAGCCCGTACTTTCGTACGAGCTCTTCTTTAAAGATGGCGGTGAGGGGGGGATTCGAACCCCCGATACGTTGCCGTATACACACTTTCCAGGCGTGCTCCTTCAGCCACTCGGACACCTCACCAAATTGTCGTTCCTGTCTTGCTGGAACGGGCGCTAATTTAGGGAAATCATGACCTGAGGTCAACAAACTTTTTTAAAAAATCGCGCGTTTATTCAAACTTCAATCAATATGCAGTTTTAATAAGCGAAATCTGCTTTTTTTGCCACCGACCACGGATTTGTTATGCTGGTGGCCTTTGTAGATCATAACGATAAGTGCGAATAAATTTCGCCAACACTCTTCGGGAGTCAGTATGGACATCATCTTTTATCACCCAACGTTCGATACCCAATGGTGGATTGAGGCACTGCGCAAAGCGATTCCTCAGGCAAGAGTCAGAGCATGGAAAAGCGGAGATAATGACTCTGCTGATTATGCTTTAGTCTGGCATCCTCCAGTTGAAATGCTGGCAGGGCGCGATCTTAAAGCGGTGTTCGCACTCGGGGCCGGTGTTGATTCTATTTTGAGCAAGCTACAGGCACACCCTGAAATGCTGAAGCCTTCTGTTCCACTTTTTCGCCTGGAAGATACCGGTATGGGCGAGCAAATGCAGGAATATGCTGTCAGTCAGGTGCTGCATTGGTTTCGACGTTTTGACGATTACCGCATCCAGCAAAATAGTTCGCATTGGCAACCGCTGCCTGAATATCATCGGGAAGATTTTACCATCGGCATTTTGGGTGCAGGCGTACTGGGCAGTAAAGTTGCACAGAGTCTGCAAACCTGGCGCTTCCCGCTGCGTTGCTGGAGTCGAACCCGTAAATCGTGGCCTGGCGTGCAAAGTTTTGCCGGACGGGAAGAACTTTCTGCATTTCTGAGCCAATGCCGGGTATTGATTAATTTGTTACCGAATACCCCTGAAACCGTCGGCATTATTAATCAACAATTAATCGAAAAATTACCGGATGGCGCGTATCTCCTCAACCTGGCGCGTGGTGTTCATGTCGTGGAAGATGACCTGCTCGCGGCGCTGGATAGCGGCAAAGTTAAAGGCGCAATGCTGGATGTTTTTAATCGTGAACCCTTACCGCCGGAAAGTCCGCTCTGGCAACATCCACGCGTGGCGATAACACCACATGTCGCCGCGATTACCCGTCCCGCTGAAGCTGTGGATTACATTTCGCGCACCATTGCCCAGCTCGAAAAAGGGGAGAGGGTCTGCGGGCAAGTCGACCGCGCACGCGGCTACTAATAAAGCATCAGGTTTCCTGCTATCCTTGGCGGGAATTGAATACAGGAGAGAGTTATGTATCCCGTCGACCTTCATATGCATACCGTTGCCAGCACGCATGCATATAGCACATTGAGTGATTACATTGCCCAGGCCAAACAAAAGGGCATTAAACTTTTTGCGATCACCGATCATGGCCCGGATATGGAAGATGCGCCGCATCACTGGCACTTCATTAACATGCGTATCTGGCCGCGAGTGGTTGATGGGGTTGGGATCCTGCGCGGCATCGAAGCTAACATTAAAAATGTTGACGGTGAAATTGACTGCAGTGGCAAAATGTTTGATTCGCTGGATCTGATTATTGCCGGTTTTCATGAGCCGGTGTTTGCGCCGCATGACAAAGCGACCAATACGCAAGCGATGATCGCCACTATCGCCAGCGGCAATGTGCATATAATAAGCCATCCCGGAAATCCGAAATATGAAATAGATGTTAAAGCCGTTGCTGAAGCAGCTGCGAAACATCAGGTGGCGCTGGAAATCAATAATTCCTCATTTTTACACTCACGTAAGGGCAGTGAAGACAACTGTCGTGCGGTAGCCGCAGCGGTACGTGACGCTGGAGGTTGGGTGGCATTAGGCTCGGATTCTCACACCGCGTTTACCATGGGTGAATTTGAAGAGTGTCTTAAAATCCTCGACGCGGTAGATTTTCCGCCAGAGCGCATTTTGAATGTTTCTCCGCGCCGCTTACTGAACTTCCTTGAATCTCGCGGTATGGCACCGATTGCGGAATTTGCAGACCTTTAATTACTAGTAATGGAAATATATTAATGAACGAGTTTTCTATCCTCTGTCGTGTGCTGGGTTCGCTCTATTACCGCCAACCGCAAGATCCTTTACTGGTGCCGCTGTTTACCCTGATTCGTGAGGGGAAACTGGCTGCGAACTGGCCACTGGAGCAGGATGAGTTACTGACACGTTTACAGAAAAGCTGTGATATGGCGCAAGTCTCTGCCGATTACAATGCGTTGTTTATCGGCGATGAATGTGCTGTGCCGCCATATCGTAGCGCATGGGTTGAGGGCGCGACGGAAGCGGAAGTGCGCGCTTTTCTTTCCGAACGAGGGATGCCATTAGCGGATACGCCAGCCGATCACATCGGTACATTGCTGCTCGCGGCTTCCTGGCTGGAAGATCAGTCAACGGAAGATGAGAGCGAAGCACTGGAAACACTGTTCAGTGAGTATCTGTTACCCTGGTGTGGTGCGTTCCTTGGCAAAGTGGAGGCCCATGCAACTACGCCTTTCTGGCGCACCATGGCACCGCTAACCCGCGATGCTATTAGTGCAATGTGGGACGAGCTGGAAGAAGATTCTGAAGAGTAAATGTGATCTCCATCACTCATAACTGCAACAGATAATTTGTTGTTGCATAAAATGTGTGCTCGATCTCATTCATGGCCGCGTTTTCTGCTATCATGCGCGGCATGAACATACTTCTCTCTATTGCAATCACAACAGGCATTCTCTCCGGTATCTGGGGATGGGTGGCTGTTTCCCTGGGCTTACTAAGCTGGGCGGGCTTCCTGGGCTGTACGGCCTACTTTGCCTGCCCGCAAGGTGGGCTGAAAGGGCTGGCGATCTCCGCTGCAACCCTGCTTAGTGGCGTGGTGTGGGCGATGGTCATTATTTACGGTAGTGCACTGGCACCACATCTGGAAATTCTCGGTTATGTCATAACCGGTATTGTCGCGTTTCTGATGTGTATTCAGGCGAAACAGCTGCTGCTTTCATTTGTTCCGGGGACGTTTATAGGCGCATGCGCGACGTTTGCCGGGCAGGGTGACTGGAAACTGGTGTTACCTTCGCTGGCGCTTGGACTGGTATTTGGTTACGCAATGAAAAACAGCGGCTTGTGGCTGGCGGCGCGTAGTACGAAGACCGCTCACCGTGAGCAGCAAATCAAAAATAAAGCGTGAGGGGCACTCACGCTTTCGCTTGAACAGTAAAATGCCGGATGATAATTCCGGCATTTTTATCTATCAGGATTCCGGTGGAACCGACATATGGCGGTATTTCACCAGAATGTCATTCTGCCGTTCTGCTTTGTTCTGCAAATCCCAAAGACCGCGGTCGATACCATCATTAATCAGGAAAATGACCCCTGTTTCGATAGCCGACATCAGACACAGCATAACGGGTTCGTTTGAGGTGTAACCCACTTCCCCTTCCAGCAAGCGCTGGTAGTCAATAAAGCGGAAGACCCCCGCCTGAACTTCATAGGAAAGTATCGTCTTACTGGTGTTCACCGAGGAGAGGATCTCACCGGTACTCACATTGACGACACGCAGGTTCACGGCAATCTGATCGAGCTGGTATTGCGTGTCTGCACCGATCCCAAAATATCTTGCCCCAACACCGCCCGATTTAACGTTGCTTTCATAACCGATAATCGAACCTTCAACCATGATATTTGCCGCCGTTAAAGATTGCAGCGGGATTCGGTTATTAATCGCAACCGTGCCGTTTTCTTGTGCTGCACGAATAATCTTGCGCTCGTTAAGCAGGTTTTGTAAGCCCTGGCGCTCCAGCGGTATAAACCAGCGAGAATCTTTTAATGCCGTGACCAGCATTGCCGTGGCGCTTTGCGGAACAGCAGTGGAGAAGTTACTTGCCGGGTAGGGTTTAAATTGCCCGGTTTCGTCCTGAATGTTGTATACCGAAACAAAGATCTTACCCGTCGGCGCTGGCAGATGGGTCAAATCTTTGTAGCTCTGAGCACGAGGCATTAATGTCGGTCTGGCGGCTTCTTTAGGCGGGGCGGTTAAGCATCCGCTCAGTAACATGACGGCAACCAAAAGAAATAAGCGCTGCATGATTATTTTCCTTATGAAGCTGGGGCTTAAAAATCGGTTGAGTTATTTTGTAAACCCGAAACCTGGATGGTCGAGGTTTGTCCGGTTTTGCGATCCGTCACATTCAACTGCAATTGACCATCGCGGTTAGCGATATCGACAATATAATCGTTGGTCACCATGCGGCCCGGTTTACCGGTATTAATATTCGACAGTAGCCCACCTAAAATTTGTGACTGGATGGCCTGGGTAAAGTTATCTAACGCTGATGGCGTTTCAATACCAAAGTCATCGTTATAGCTCGGATCTTTATACGAGTTCTGTGCCTGGGCGCTATTTAATAAAAAAGCACCGTTATTTGGGTTACCACCAAAGTTTGGATTACGGAACTGGAAAGTCATGGTTCCAGCCCAACTTAAAGGCGAAATAAGCATGAGTAGAACTACTGCATGTTTGACACGCATTGCAGCCTCCGAACAATTTTTTATTTAGAATTCATCATGCGCCAAATCGCCCGTACTCAATAACGCCTGATTTATCTGGCGACGATTTAGTGCTTCTTCAGTTTGAATCAGTGCAAAGACGACAGTTTTTTCGAAGTCTCTTTTCAACGGGAATAAAAAAGTCTGGAAAATAACGTCCTGATTGACCGTTATTGTGATCCAACTTCCCCATCGTGCACTGGGCCTTTCATTAATCGTTAAGTTACCCGTATAGTCACTTTCCCATTTATCACTAAAGGCTCGGTAAAAATCATGGCCAATAGATGAAACAGTATGGTCAGTTAACAAGCCCGGGACTTCTACCTCAACGGCGTGAAGATTCCCTGCGGCGAACAGGAATTCTGCCGCCACAATCCAGCGTAAATAACGTTTCATGGCTTTATCGCCTGAGGTTATCGTTTGCCCAGGAAACCGCTTGTGTCCGGTTTTTTACGGCTATCTTCTTGAAAAGATTATAAAGATGCGTTTTAACCGTATTTTCGCTGATGAACAACGAACGAGCGATCTCGTTATTAGACGCGCCGATACGCAGCTTATTCAGGATCTCTTTTTCCCGATGAGTAAGGAGGGCTGATTCCGTGCTGTTATAACGATAGTTACCTGAATGCGTAATCAGGTAACTGGCAAGCTTTTGCGTAAAGTAGCATTCGCCGCGCAGGACGCCTTGCAACCCATTGACAACACGTTCTTGATCCTCCATGGCATAAAAAACGCCGTTGATATGAGGCCAGTTTTCAATGTCGCGGTACGGGTAATCTTCAGGCGTATTTAGCAACAATATTTTGATATTGTTGTTTTTCCTGCTCAAAGTATCCTGCCAATAATGGATAAGCTTTTTATCCGCTTCCATCATATCCAGAAGAATAATAGAGCCTGAAGATATATCGTCCAGAGAACGTTGAATATTATGTAATTTTCCTGTAATTGCCAGCGATTGTTTAAGGTGCTGCAAGAGAGCTGTCGCCTGCAAAGAAGGTTTAGTGATCAACAATAATGTATGACCATGGATACTATGGACTTCATTAAACATGATGAAACCCCGCTTTTTTTATTGATCGCACACCTGACAGCTGCCTCTAAAATAGAAGCACCAGAAGTACTGACAGATGTTGCACTGCTGTGTGTAGTAATAAATCAGCCCTAAATGGGTAAAATATAAAACTAATGGATTACATCTGATTTCAATCTAGCCATTACAAATCTTAAATCAAGTGTTAAACATGTAACTAAATGTAACTCGTTATATTAAAATGTTAATCTTAAGGTTTTATTAAGTTTAGAAATGATAGAAAAGTTGTACATTTGGTTTTTCTTGCACAATTTTAAAAAATCATACAAATGGTGCTAACTTGCTAATAATGCATATAAAAAATATTTCGGTGTAGTCCTTTCGTCATGTAAAACGTTCTTGTTTTTTCTCCACACCTCCGTGGACAATTTTTTACTGCAAAAAGACGAGGTTTGTCACGGCTTGTGCGCAAGACATATCGCAGCAATCAGCGACGGGCAAGAAGAATGACTGTCTGGTGATTTTTGATTGCGGAAAACCGAAATTTAAAAGAAAACAAAATATTTTTTTGCGTAGATAACAGCGTATTTACGTGGGCTTTAATACTTTGGTATGAACAAAAAAAGAAAAATACAACGCGCGGGTGAGTTATTAAAAATATTTCCGCAGACATACTTTCCATCGTAACGCAGCGTTAACAAAATACAGGTTGCGTTAACAACCAAGTTGAAATGATTTAATTTCTTAAATGTACGACCAGGTCCAGGGTGACAACATGAAAAACAAATTGTTATTTATGATGTTAACAATACTGGGTGCGCCTGGGATTGCAGCCGCAGCAGGTTATGATTTAGCTAATTCAGAATATAACTTCGCGGTAAATGAATTGAGTAAGTCTTCATTTAATCAGGCAGCCATAATTGGTCAAGCTGGGACTAATAATAGTGCGCAGTTACGGCAGGGAGGCTCAAAACTTTTGGCGGTTGTTGCGCAAGAAGGTAGTAGCAACCGGGCAAAGATTGACCAGACAGGAGATTATAACCTTGCATATATTGATCAGGCGGGCAATGCCAACGATGCCAGTATTTCGCAAGGTGCTTATGGTAATACTGCGATGATTATCCAGAAAGGTTCTGGTAATAAAGCAAATATTACACAGTATGGTACTCAAAAAACGGCAATTGTAGTGCAGAGACAGTCGCAAATGGCTATTCGCGTGACACAACGTTAATTTCCATTCGACTTTTAAATCAATCCGATGGGGGTTTTACATGAAACTTTTAAAAGTAGCAGCAATTGCAGCAATCGTATTCTCTGGTAGCGCTCTGGCAGGTTCTATTCCTCAGTATGGCGGTGGTGGTCACCATGGCGGTGGCGGTAATAATAGCGGCCCAAATTCAGAGCTGAATATTTACCAGTACGGTGGTGGTAACTCTGCACTTGCTCTGCAAACTGATGCTCGTAACTCTGACTTGACGATTACCCAGCACGGTGGCGGTAACGGTGCAGATGTTGGTCAGGGCTCTGATGACAGCTCAATCGATCTGACCCAACGTGGCTTCGGTAACAGTGCCACTCTTGATCAGTGGAACGGTAAAAACTCTGAAATGACTGTTAAACAGTTTGGTGGTGGTAACGGTGCTGCAGTTGATCAAACTGCATCTAACTCTAGCGTAAACGTTACTCAGGTTGGTTTTGGCAACAACGCGACCGCTCATCAGTACTAATTTATATTTCGTATTACAGAAACAGGGCGTAAGCCCTGTTTTTTTTCGGGAGATGAATATGAATGCGTTATTACTCCTTGCGGCACTTTCCAGTCAGATAACCTTTAATACGACCCAGCAAGGGGATATGTACACCATTATTCCTGAAGTCACTCTTACTCAATCTTGTCTGTGCAGAGTACAAATATTGTCCCTGCGCGAAGGCAGTTCAGGGCAAAGTCAGACGAAGCAAGAAAAGACCCTCTCATTGCCTGCTAATCAACCCATTGCTTTGACGAAGTTGAGTTTAAATATTTCCCCGGACGATCGGGTGAAAATAGTTGTTACTGTTTCTGATGGACAGTCACTTCATTTATCACAACAATGGCCGCCCTCTTCAGAAAAGTCTTAATTTGTTGAAATATCGAGCATAAGATGAATCTGGAGAGAATGGTCTGCTGCGGATCAGCCAACCTGAAAGTATGGATAACACAACCCTCAAGGATGACTAATCATTGAGGAAATAGAATAAATGTTCAGACCTTTTTTAAACTCTCTTATGCTCGGCAGTTTGTTTTTTCCTTTTATTGCCATCGCAGGAAGCACCGCGCAAGGGGGCGTGATCCATTTTTATGGCCAAATTGTGGAACCGGCATGTGACGTCAGCACCCAGTCATCACCCGTAGAAATGAACTGCCCACAGAATGGCTCTGTTCCGGGCAGAACCTATTCCAGCAAAGCGTTAATGAGCGGCAATGTCAAAAACGCGCAAATAGCCTCAGTAAAAGTGCAGTATCTTGATAAACAGAAAAAGCTGGCTGTAATGAACATCGAATATAACTAAGTTTCTGAACAACTCACCTTGCTGAGCAGAAAAATGCGATTTAACCAAAAAGCCTGCTGTACACTTAAGAAACAAGAAGGTGTAAGGAGGCGTTATGAAAACGCGTATTCATGTTGTGCAGGGTGATATTACCAAACTGGCCGTTGATGTGATTGTGAATGCGGCTAATCCGTCATTAATGGGAGGCGGCGGCGTCGATGGAGCCATTCATCGCGCAGCGGGTCCGGCCCTTCTGGATGCCTGTTTAAAAGTCAGGCAACAGCAGGGCGATTGCCCTACGGGGCATGCCGTTATTACGCTTGCAGGCGATCTTCCCGCTAAAGCCGTAGTGCACACCGTCGGGCCAGTCTGGCGTGGTGGTGAACAAAACGAAGACCAGCTTTTGCAGGATGCCTATCTCAATAGCCTACGACTGGTGGCGGCAAACAGCTATACGTCAGTGGCTTTTCCTGCAATTAGTACTGGGGTTTATGGTTACCCTCGTGCGGCAGCGGCTGAAATCGCAGTAAAAACCGTTTCAGAATTTATTACCCGTCACGCTTTACCCGAACAGGTATACTTTGTCTGTTATGATGAAGAAAACGCCCACCTCTACGAAAGACTCCTTACCCAACAAGGAGATGAATGATTTGCCCCGGCTGGCGAGCGCGGTGCTGCCACTGTGTTCGCAACATCCCGGTCAGTGTGGCCTTTTCCCTCTGGAGAAAAGTCTGGATGCGTTTGCCGCCCGGTATCGTCTGGCCGAAATGGCAGAGCATACGCTGGATGTTCAGTATTACATCTGGCAGGACGATATGTCGGGTCGGTTACTGTTTTCCGCCCTGTTAGCCGCAGCAAAGCGTGGCGTTCGCGTCCGTTTGTTGCTGGACGACAACAATACACCCGGACTTGACGACATTTTACGCTTGCTTGACAGTCATCCCCGCATTGAAGTCCGGCTTTTTAATCCTTTCTCGTTTCGCTTGCTACGTCCGCTTGGTTATATCACCGACTTTTCCCGTCTCAATCGCCGTATGCACAATAAAAGTTTCACTGTCGATGGCGTGGTGACGCTGGTAGGGGGGCGAAATATTGGTGATGCCTATTTTGGTGCAGGGGAAGAGCCACTTTTTTCGGATTTAGATGTCATGGCAATAGGACCAGTTGTAGAGGACGTTGCCGATGATTTCGCCCGCTACTGGTATTGTAAATCGGTTTCACCCTTACAGCAGGTGCTGGATGTCCCGGAAGGTGAAATGGCGGATCGCATCGAGTTACCCGCCTCCTGGCATGACGATGCCATGACGCATCGTTATTTACGCAAAATGGAATCCAGCCCGTTTATAAATCATCTGGTTGATGGAACGTTGCCGCTTATCTGGGCGAAAACACGTTTATTAAGTGATGATCCGGCGAAAGGGGAAGGCAAGGCAAAACGGCATTCACTGTTACCGCAACGCCTGTTCGATATCATGGGCTCACCCAGTGAACGCATCGATATTATCTCTTCCTATTTTGTACCGACACGCGCAGGTGTGGCGCAACTCTTACGGATGGTGAGAAAAGGGGTAAAGATTGCGATCCTAACCAATTCTCTTGCCGCTAACGATGTTGCTGTCGTCCATGCCGGATACGCGCGCTGGCGCAAAAAATTGCTCCGCTACGGCGTGGAATTATATGAACTCAAACCGACGCGTGAACAAAGTAGTACGTTACACGATCGCGGCATAACCGGTAATTCCGGTGCCAGCCTGCATGCTAAAACCTTTAGCATCGATGGTAAAACGGTGTTTATTGGCTCTTTCAATTTCGATCCACGTTCGACATTGCTCAATACTGAAATGGGGTTCGTGATAGAGAGCGAAACGTTGGCAGAGTTAATTGATAAACGCTTTATTCAGAGCCAGTATGATGCGGCCTGGCAGCTCCGTCTGGACAGGTGGGGGCGGATCAACTGGGTTGATCGTCATGCAAAGAAAGAAATTGTTCTCAAAAAAGAACCCGCTACCAGTTTCTGGAAGCGGGTTATGGTCAGACTGGCGTCGATATTGCCTGTGGAATGGTTATTGTAAACGCGGCTTAACGGGCTGGTGCTTTATCGTTCTCACGCTTAACAACCGGTTTACCAGAGAACAAAAACTTCAGTAACGGGATGCGTAAATGAATTTCATACAGAATTATCGCAATCCCTACTACGAATATCAGGCCACAGAGAAAACCAAGCCAGTTGGAGGTGATGTGCGGTGTAATGTACGCGCCGAAAAACAGCGTTAACGGGTGATGAACCAGATAGATAAACAGCGATGCGTTAACAAAGTAAGTCACCCGCGCCGACTGGAAATTAAGCAAACGGTGGCCAAAGGAGAAGACCACATTCACCATCCATAGACCGAGGACCATCGTGATCACCGACTCGGTTTCGTACATCCAGGCATCGCCACTGCCGTAGCGCTGGTTGAGTAAGTAAGCGACAAATGCCAATGCTGCTGCGAGGGTACAGCCACGAGACGGCGTGGTAAACAAGGCTTTAAGATGAGGGAAAATGAAAGCCAGTGCGCCGAGGATAAAGAACGGCAAATAAAATAGCGTTTGCATGACAATAAAATTGAACATGCCGTTACTCAGAATGGGTGGATACACAATAAAAATCGTTCTTCTTATTACCGCATAACCGATGCCGAGGCACAAAAAAATCACCGATAATTTTACCATCGAGAATTTTTTATTCGTTTTATCAGAATTTTCTAAATTATTTCTGATGCGTTTAAATATCCATACGCACAGCGTCGTCATGACCACTAGCACCAATAAAAACCACAGATGCGATATTAATTCCCAGGCCAACGTATTATATTTGTCATACAATGACAGTCCAGGCCAACTTTCCGCTTTCCCTTTGACGTATTGCAGCATAATAAATTGCGGCAATGTCAGTAGGGGGATGGCTGTTAACATCGGGATCCCTACACGTTCGACACGTACTTTCCACCATTTTTTCAAGGGATAGCGTAAAAAAAGCATGTAGGAAAAGTACCCGGATATAACGAAAAATACCTGCATGCGGAACGAGTGGATGAAGTCATTAAAAAGGGTCAGCCACAATGACGGTTCGGCGCTATTCACATGCCATGTATGGCTCGAATAGATTAAAGAAATATGAAAAGGGATCCCTAACAACATCAGCCAGGCGCGGATGGAGTCGAGGAAATATTCACGTTGCGCGGGTACTGGGTTCATATATGGTTAACTAATCTCGGATTTTTCGTCTTATCTCTGTCGGGTTATGCCTTTAGGCTTGTTGCCATAGCGACACCGACCTGACCGCGCCAGGCGCAGGCTTCAAGGTTTTTATGCATAGCATCATCGCTACCACTAACCAGAATGGAAGCGTCTGTAAGACGGTTGATAAATAAATTTGCTGGCAAACCCTACACGAAGTCGATGCTTCTGTCTTTAGGAGAAGCACGGAAAGTGAAAACGGTTGCAATCAGGTGCTTAATCCATGAGCCAGCGTGCTGAACGATACCGGGATTCTGTTGTCGGAATGGCTGGTTATCCATTAAAATAGATCGGATCGATATAAGCACACAAAGGGGGAAGTGCTTACTAATTATGAAACATAAACTACAAATGATGAAAATGCGTTGGTTGAGTGCTGCAGTAATGTTAACCCTGTATACATCTTCAAGCTGGGCTTTCAGTATTGATGATGTCGCAAAGCAAGCTCAATCCTTAGCCGGGAAAGGCTATGAGGCGCCTAAAAGCAACTTGCCCTCCGTTTTCCGCGACATGAAATACGCGGACTATCAGCAGATCCAGTTTAATCATGATAAAGCGTACTGGAACAATCTGAAGACCCCATTCAAACTCGAGTTCTACCATCAGGGTATGTACTTCGATACCCCGGTCAAAATAAATGAAGTGACTGCCACCGCAGTCAAACGAATCAAATACAGCCCGGATTATTTCACTTTCGGCGATGTTCAGCATGATAAAGACACGGTAAAAGACCTTGGTTTTGCCGGTTTTAAAGTGCTTTACCCGATCAACAGCAAAGATAAAAACGATGAAATCGTCAGCATGCTCGGGGCCAGCTATTTCCGCGTGATTGGCGCAGGTCAGGTTTATGGCCTTTCTGCCCGCGGCCTGGCAATTGATACCGCCTTGCCATCGGGTGAAGAATTTCCACGTTTCAAAGAGTTCTGGATCGAGCGTCCAAAACCGACTGATAAACGTTTAACCATTTATGCATTGCTTGACTCGCCGCGTGCGACAGGTGCTTACAAATTCGTGGTTATGCCAGGGCGTGACACGGTTGTGGATGTGCAGTCGAAAATCTATCTGCGCGATAAAGTCGGCAAACTGGGGGTTGCACCGTTAACCAGTATGTTCCTGTTTGGGCCGAACCAACCTTCGCCTGCAAATAACTATCGCCCGGAGTTGCACGACTCTAACGGTCTCTCTATCCATGCCGGTAATGGTGAGTGGATCTGGCGTCCGTTGAATAACCCGAAACATTTAGCGGTCAGCAGCTTCTCGATGGAAAATCCGCAAGGCTTCGGTCTGTTGCAGCGCGGTCGTGATTTCTCCCGCTTCGAAGATCTCGATGATCGTTACGACCTCCGTCCAAGCGCATGGGTGACTCCGAAAGGGGAGTGGGGCAAAGGCAGCGTTGAGCTGGTGGAAATTCCAACCAACGATGAAACCAACGATAACATCGTCGCTTACTGGACGCCGGATCAGCTGCCGGAGCCGGGTAAAGAGATGAACTTTAAATACACCATCACCTTTAGCCGTGATGAAGACAAACTGCATGCACCAGATAACGCATGGGTGCAACAAACGCGTCGTTCAACGGGGGATGTGAAGCAGTCGAACCTGATTCGCCAGCCTGACGGTACTATCGCCTTTGTGGTCGATTTTACCGGCGCAGAGATGAAAAAACTGCCAGAGGATACCCCGGTCACAGCGCAAACCAGCATTGGTGATAATGGTGAGATAGTTGAGAGCACGGTGCGCTATAACCCGGTTACCAAAGGCTGGCGTCTGGTGATGCGTGTGAAAGTGAAAGATGCCAAGAAAACCACTGAAATGCGTGCTGCGCTGGTGAATGCCGATCAGACGTTGAGTGAAACCTGGAGCTACCAGTTACCTGCCAATGAATAAGACAACTGAGTACATTGACGCAATGCCCATCGCCGCAAGCGAGAAAGCGGCATTGCCGAAGACTGATATCCGCGCCGTTCATCAGGCGCTGGATGCCGAACACCGCACCTGGGCGCGGGAGGATGACTCCCCGCAAGGCTCGGTAAAGGCGCGTCTGGAACAAGCCTGGCCAGATTCACTTGCTGATGGACAGTTAATTAAAGACGATGAAGGGCGCGATCAGCTTAAGGCGATGCCAGAAGCAAAACGCTCCTCGATGTTTCCCGACCCGTGGCGTACCAACCCGGTAGGCCGTTTCTGGGATCGCCTGCGTGGACGCGATGTAACGCCGCGCTATCTGGCTCGTTTGACCAAAGAAGAGCAGGAGAGCGAGCAAAAGTGGCGTACCGTCGGCACCATCCGCCGTTACATTCTGTTAATCCTGACGCTCGCGCAAACTGTTGTCGCGACCTGGTATATGAAGACCATTCTTCCATATCAGGGGTGGGCGCTGATTAATCCTATGGATATGGTTGGTCAGGATCTGTGGGTTTCCTTTATGCAGCTTCTGCCTTATATGCTGCAAACCGGTATCCTGATCCTGTTCGCGGTTTTGTTCTGTTGGGTGTCCGCCGGATTCTGGACGGCGTTGATGGGCTTCCTGCAGTTGCTTATTGGTCGCGATAAATACAGTATATCTGCGTCGACAGTTGGCGATGAACCATTAAACCCGGAGCATCGCACGGCGTTGATCATGCCTATCTGTAACGAAGACGTGAACCGTGTTTTTGCTGGCCTGCGTGCAACATGGGAATCAGTAAAAGCCACCGGGAATGCCAAACACTTTGATGTCTACATTCTGAGTGACAGTTATAACCCGGATATCTGCGTCGCAGAGCAAAAAGCCTGGATGGAGCTGATCGCTGAAGTCGGTGGCGAAGGTCAGATTTTCTATCGCCGCCGCCGTCGTCGCGTGAAGCGTAAAAGCGGTAATATCGATGACTTCTGCCGTCGCTGGGGCAGCCAGTACAGCTACATGGTGGTGCTGGATGCTGACTCGGTAATGACCGGTGATTGTTTGTGCGGCCTGGTGCGCCTGATGGAAGCCAACCCGAACGCCGGGATCATTCAGTCGTCGCCGAAAGCGTCCGGTATGGATACGCTGTATGCGCGCTGTCAGCAGTTCGCGACCCGCGTGTATGGGCCACTGTTTACAGCCGGTTTGCACTTCTGGCAACTCGGTGAGTCGCACTACTGGGGGCATAACGCGATTATCCGCGTGAAACCGTTTATCGAGCACTGCGCGCTGGCGCCGTTGCCGGGAGAAGGTTCCTTTGCCGGTTCAATCCTTTCGCACGACTTCGTGGAAGCTGCGTTGATGCGCCGCGCAGGTTGGGGGGTGTGGATTGCTTACGATCTCCCGGGTTCTTATGAAGAATTGCCGCCTAACTTGCTTGATGAGCTAAAACGTGACCGCCGCTGGTGCCACGGTAACCTGATGAACTTCCGTCTGTTCCTGGTTAAGGGTATGCACCCGGTTCACCGTGCGGTATTCCTGACGGGCGTGATGTCTTATCTCTCCGCGCCGCTGTGGTTTATGTTCCTCGCGCTCTCTACGGCATTGCAGGTAGTTCATGCGTTGACCGAACCGCAATACTTCCTGCAACCACGGCAGTTGTTCCCGGTGTGGCCGCAGTGGCGTCCTGAGCTGGCGATAGCGCTGTTTGCTTCGACTATGGTGCTGTTGTTCCTGCCGAAGTTATTGAGCATTTTGCTTATCTGGTGCAAAGGAACGAAAGAATACGGTGGCTTCTGGCGCGTTACATTATCGCTGCTGCTGGAAGTGCTTTTTTCCGTGTTGCTGGCTCCGGTACGTATGCTGTTCCATACGGTATTCGTCGTCAGCGCTTTCCTTGGCTGGGAAGTGGTGTGGAATTCACCGCAGCGTGATGATGACTCCACTTCCTGGGGCGAAGCATTCAAACGCCACGGCTCTCAGCTGCTGCTGGGGTTAGTGTGGGCGGTTGGTATGGCGTGGCTGGATCTGCGTTTCCTGTTCTGGCTGGCACCGATTGTTTTCTCGTTGATCCTGTCACCGTTTGTTTCGGTGATCTCCAGCCGTACTACCGTGGGTCTGCGAACCAAACGCTGGAAACTGTTCCTGATCCCGGAAGAGTATTCACCGCCGCAGGTACTGCTTGATACCGATCGTTTCCTCGAGATGAATCGTCAACGCTCCCTCGACGATGGCTTTATGCATGCGGTGTTTAACCCGTCATTTAACGCTCTGGCAACCGCCATGGCGACGGCGCGTCACCGCGCCAGTAAGGTGCTGGAAATCGCCCGTGACCGCCACGTTGAACAGGCGCTGAACGAGACGCCAGAGAAGCTGAATCGCGATCGTCGCCTGGTGCTGCTAAGCGATCCGGTGACGATGGCCCGTCTGCATTTCCGCGTCTGGAATTCCCCTGAGAGATATTCTTCATGGGTGAGTTATTATGAAGGGATAAAGCTGAATCCGCTGGCATTGCGTAAATCGGATGCGGCTTCGCAATAAAACGTAGTGGCCTGATGCGCTACGCTTATCAGGCCTACAACGTTCTACGATGTATTGATTTTGCAATATTTTGTAGGTCGGACAAGGCGGTCACGCTGCATCCGGCAAAAACAACGAGCCAATAAAAATACCGGCGTTATGCCGGTATTTTTTTACGGGAGAGGTATCAAATGCGTTTCATCATGGTCAGTATTATGGTGACCTTGTTGAGTGGCTGCGGCAGTATTATTAGTCGCACTATACCGGGGCAGGGGCATGGCAACCAATATTATCCTGGTGTGCAATGGGATGTGCGTGACTCCGCCTGGCGTTATGTCACGATCCTTGATCTGCCATTCTCCCTGGTTTTTGATACTTTACTGCTGCCGATCGACATTCATCATGGCCCGTATGAGTAATTAGCGTTCATCCCACTCATCAGCAGCTGCCCGTCCTTCTTCCGTATCCAGCGGTGGCTCAAGCTGAAATTCCCCCTCGTCCCATTCATGTAATGTATTCTCTTCCTGCCACTCCTGGCGGATCTCTATCTCATCATAGTCGCCGTCAAAGACACTTTGCGCGGCTTCACCGCTAAGCATGGGTAAACATTCACCTTCTTCCCCTTCGTCGGCAAAAAACTCAACTTGCCACATGATGTCGCCGTCCTGCAAAACGTATTTTTGGGCATTGAACTGTTGCACATTCGCGTCTTCGGCGTCGATGCCGGGGTTGTCTGCAAGAAATTCTTCGCGTGCAGCGTCAATGGCTTCTTCAAGCGTTGCGTACATGGTCATCACGATTCTCCCTTTGAGTTGATGAGGTTTCAGGGAAAAGGATAGCTGATTCTCCGCTTTTGCAAGTATGAAAGGCGAAAAATCAGTTCGATACCTGGGGTATCCGACGACGGCGCAGACTGTTCCATGAATAGACGGCGTTGAATAACACTACGCCAGCGGTGACGAGGAATACCGCTCTGAAACCGTAGTTCGCTGAAATCGCTGCTCCCATCAATGGTCCGGTAACGTTGCCAATATCACGAAACGATTGGTTATAGCTGAAGATACGCCCGGCGATTTGGTTGCTCGAGTTGTAAACCAACAGTGTCTGTACGGCGGGGAGTAGTGCACCATCCGCGGCACCGAGCAAAAAACGTAAAATCCCAAGTTGCAATGGCGTCTGAACATAAGACATTGGGATCAACAGCAGTACAGAAAAGATCAGCGCCGTAATCAGGATCTTTTCGGGGCCGATTCGATCGCCAAGTTTGCCGAGTCGTGGTGCACTCAGCAGAGCAGCCACGCCTGGCACCGAGGCGATCATGCCGCTGATAAAGGCGACATTACTGACGTTACCCGCCAGTTCGCGGACATACAGCGTCAGAATAGGGGCAATTGAACCCGTCGCCACCTGGATGATTAACGTGGTGACAAACAGGCTGAGTACCAGTTTCGGGTTTTTAAGTGATGTCACCACTTCCCGCATATGCAGCATCTCTTTTTTGCTGACTGGCTGGAATTTTTCTCGGATGCAAAACAGGGTGACGAAAAAGCAAAGTATCAGCACACTGGCGGTAATAAAGAATACCGGACGTAAGCCGTAGCTATCGGCAAGCAAACCACCAGCCATTGGGCCGAGCAACGCGCCGCTAACGCCGCCTGTGGAGAGCGTACCCAGCGCCCAGCCGCTTTTATTACGCGGTACTTGTGTGGCGATCAGTGCGTTAGCGTTGGGAACAAATCCGCCAAGCAAACCAAGCAGCGCCCGCAGGATCAAAAACTGCCAGATATTTTGTGCCAGCCCCATCAACACCATCACGATGCCCATGCCGAGGGCAGAGCGTAATAGCATGAGTTTTCGGCCTTTACGGTCGGCAAGCCCACCCCAAAACGGTGAGGCGATGGCAGAAAATAAAAATGTAATGCTGAAGACAATACCGGACCACATATTCAAGGCGGAGTGGCCGGTAACGCCAAGCTGCTCAACGTAGAGGGGTAAGAAGGGCATTACCAGGCTGAAGGCGGCACCGGTAAGAAAACAGCCTAGCCAGGCGACGATCAGGTTTCGTTTCCAGTTTATAGGGGTGTCATTTTCACAGGGTGACATAGCAATCCGCTGTTGGTGCGCCAGGCGCGGTGAACATAAGAAGAAAAGATAAGCACACTAATTATGCGCCCGACTTCCAGGGGGCGCAATCCAGAGAGCTTTTATCGCTAAATCAGGGGGATTTGCTGTGGTAATGCCGGATGCCATTTTGAAGCATCCGGCATGGGAGATTTAATAGCGTGAAGGAACGCCTTCCGGACGTGTTTTAAAGCGACGGTGTAACCACATATACTGCTCTGGTGCCATCATGATGCATTTTTCGACCACTTTGTTCATCCACGCGGCGGTGGTTTCGGCATCATCCAGCGGCGGAGAACACTCGGGCGGCAGCATGATCAACTGATACCCTTTGCCATCTGGCTTACGGCGTGGAACGAAGGGCACCAGACATGCGCCGGACATCCGTGCCAGCATCCAGGTTCCGGTCGTGGTCGCCGCCTGCTCAACGGCAAATAACGGGACAAAAACGCTTGAGCGCGGGCCGTAATCATGATCCGGTGCGTACCAAACCACTTCGCCTTTTTTCAGGGCTTTAATCATGCCTTTTAAATCTTTGCGGTCGAGCATCGATTTATTTGAGCGCAAACGGCCCCAGGTTTGTAGCCAGTCAATCAGTGGGTTATCGTTCGGGCGGTAAACGCCAATCCCGGGTTCCTGCATACCAAATTGCCGCGCACCCAGCTCCAGGGTCAGAAAATGGATGCCAACTAACAGGATGCCGCGTTTTTGCGCCTGCACGTCACGAATGTGTTCCATGCCGATCACTTCCGTCCAGCGGGCGATTCGGCGGTCCGGCCAGAACCACGCCATGCCGGTTTCCATCAGCCCCATACCAACAGATTCGAAATTCTTCACCACCATTTCACGGCGTTCTTGTTCGCTCATTTCCGGGAAGCACAGTTCCAGGTTGCGATGCACAATTTTTGCGCGTCGTTTCATAAAACGTAACGCCAGTTTTCCTAATCCACAACCGAGGCGGTAGATAACCGGGTAGGGCAATTGCACGACTAACCAAAGTACGCCAATACCCAGCCAGGTTAACCAATAACGCGGATGAAGCAGTGCGGTGGAGAACTTGGGTAGATTCGTCATATCAATCCTGTTTTTCAACCTATTCGGGCAATTGTATGTATTGTCGCATTTTTTCGCCCGCAACCAAAATTTGTGGCTGAAGACTGGGCGAAATTACCGCGCTTGTAAATAATAAATAATTTTTAATGCGCAAATGTAGCGTAAAATGTGTGGATGTTAATTATCGATAATTGCTATATCATGCCGCGGATTTTTACTTTCCCATCTCGCAGGAACCGTACACCATGCCAGTGTTACACAACCGCATTTCCAACGACGCGCTGAAAGCCAAAATGTTGGCTGAGCGCGAACCGCGCACCACCATTTCGTTTTATAAGTATTTCCACATCGCCGATCCGAAAGCGACCCGTGACGCTTTATATCAGCTGTTTACTGCGCTGAATATTTTTGGGCGAGTGTATCTGGCGCATGAGGGGATTAACGCGCAAATCAGTGTACCTGCGAGCAATGTTGAAACATTTCGCGCACAGCTATACGGCTTCGACCCGGCTTTAGATGGCTTACGCCTGAATATCGCGTTGGATGATGACGGGAAATCCTTCTGGGTACTGCGCATGAAGGTGCGCGATCGCATCGTAGCCGACGGTATTGACGATCCTCACTTCGATGCCAGTAATGTTGGTGAGTATCTGCAAGCGGCAGAAGTGAACGCCATGCTTGACGATCCCGATGCACTGTTTATCGACATGCGTAACCACTATGAGTATGAAGTGGGGCACTTTGAAAACGCGCTGGAAATTCCGGCAGATACCTTCCGTGAGCAGCTGCCAAAAGCAGTCGAGATGATGCAGGAACATAAAGATAAAAAAATCATTATGTACTGCACCGGCGGCATTCGTTGTGAAAAGGCCAGTGCCTGGATGAAACATAACGGATTCAATAAAGTCTGGCATATCGAAGGCGGAATTATTGAATACGCCCGTAAGGCGCGCGAGCAGGGCTTACCAGTGCGTTTTATTGGCAAAAATTTTGTGTTTGACGAGCGGATGGGCGAACGTATCTCTGATGAGATTATCGCGCATTGCCACCAGTGCGGTGCGCCGTGCGACAGCCATACCAACTGTAAAAATGATGGCTGCCACCTGCTGTTTATTCAGTGTCCAGTATGTGCAGAAAAATACAAAGGTTGTTGTAGTGAGATTTGCTGCGAAGAAAGCGCGTTACCGCCAGAAGAACAGCGACGCCGTCGGGCAGGACGTGAAAATGGCAATAAGATCTTTAATAAGTCTCGTGGACGTCTGAATACAACACTGGGCATTCCTGATCCAACAGAATAAATATCATTGCCGGATGCGTGTCATCCGGCAACATTTCACGCTTACTTCTGCTGTACGCCTTCCACTGAAATAATCAGATCCACTTCCTGAGAAGCTGGACCTAAATCTGTCTTGATATTGAAGTCTTTGAGCTTAATTTTGCCTTCGGCCTCAAAGCCTGCACGTTTACCGCCCCACGGGTCGTCGCCCTGACCAATTAATTTCGCTTCCAGCGTGACGGGTTTGGTGACCCCGTTCAGCGTCAGATCGCCGGTAATATCCAGCTCATCACCGTCTTTCTTTACGCTAGTGGAGGTGAATGTTGCCTGTGGATATTTTGCGGTATTGAGGAAATCTGCACTGCGAAGATGTTTATCGCGTTCGGCGTGATTAGTATCGACGCTGGTGGTGTTAATTGTCACATTCACTTTATCGGCAGCTGGATTTTTTTCATCAAAGGTAAAAGTACCGTCGAAATCTTTAAAGGTGCCATATAACCAGCTATAGCCAAGATGCTGGATGCGGAAGTTAACAAAGGCGTGCTGACCTTCTTTGTCAATTTTGTAATCGGCGGCAACCGCTGAACCCGCAGAGAACATCAAGGAAGCGAAGGTTAAACCAAGCAGGCTTTTTTTCATTTTTTATACTCCATAGTCAGATGACGACTTTCCCAGCATGCGCTTCAGAGTGTCGTCTTTATCGATGAAATGATGCTTCAGGGCCATAAATCCGTGCATAACGGACAGTACTACGACGCTCCACGCGAGCCAAAAATGCAGGGCACCGGCAAAGTCAGCCTGTGCGCCAGCGTCGGCGAGGGTCGCGGGGACGTCAAACCAGCCAAAAACGCTGATCGGTTTACCATCGGCAGTGGAGATCAGATAGCCGCTGATGCCGATGGCGAACAGCAATAGGTACAATGCAAGATGTCCTGCCTTTGCGCCAACACGAGTCATGGGCGAATAACTTTGCAGCGGACCCGGCGGTGGAGATATGAAGCGCCAAAGAACGCGAATAACCAGCCCCATCATTAACAAAATGCCGATGCTTTTATGCAATTCGGGTGCTTTGTGGTACCAGCCATCGTAATAGCTGAGCGTGACCATCCACAGACCTAAAGCAAACATGCCATAGACAATAATTGCGCTTAGCCAATGTAAGGCCGCAGATATAACACCATAGCGTTCAGGGGTATTTGTGAATGACATAAGTGCATCCAAAACGAATTTGCGAGAGAAAGAAAATGGCGTGTCGGAGAATGAATTGCAACACAAAAATAACAAATTGAATGATATTTATTTTTATTTCAATAATTTTGAATTAATAATGAAAGAATCTTCATAAGTTTAGTGGGTTCAGCATCTGGAAGGTCTGGTGAGTGCTGTAGAGGCAGGAAGAATCTCATTCAATTTTTCACGCTAAATGAAAGGGAGATTAAATATTTGTCAGTTTATGTCAGTGCGGAAAAACTAAAAATAAAACACGTAGATCAGGTCCATAATTGCCAACAGACCCCAGAGAAAAAGATAAAGCATCAGATGCTCGCGAATATTATTGATGAGATAGTGCAACAGCCGACGCATTAAATACTCCTGTAAAAACGGCCTCATTCTGGAGGCCGTAATGATGATTATTGGAAGCGGGAAAGCCTGAATGGCGTCAAATCAAAATCGCTTTTTTTGTCTTGCGCAAAATCGGCAGCTATTTCCCCTAAAACTGACGCAAATTTAAAACCGTGCCCGCTCAGGCCGGTAATGAGCAGTGTATTATCGTGGCCGGGTAGAGTATCGATAATAAAATCTTCGTCAGGCGAATTATCATAGGTGCAGGCAGCGCCGTACAGGCAGCAACCGATACCCGGCAATACATTGCGCAAGAACGGGAAGGCTTCTGACCCATCACTGGCCACTTCCGCAAACGGAACACGTTCATCCGCTGAATGGATAACCTGGCCTCCGTTATGTTTGCCAATCTTCAACGCGTCGTTTTCTGCCGGAAAACCATAATATTGATCGCCATTGAGCAGTTCACCGGTAAACGCCGGGAATTTATTCTTCACGCTATAGCGACCATCGGCCTGATACCAGGCAAATACTTTGCGTACGGGCTGGACAGGCAGTTCCGGGAGCAGATCTTTTACCCATGTTCCCGCGCAGACGATCGCTTTTTTCGCCTGATACTCACCGTCAGCGGTTTCAATAGTTACGCCATCATCGTCATGACGAATTGCGGTGACCGGGCAGTTGAACAACTGCGCACAACCCGCTTCCTTCGCCAGTTGGATCCAGGTTTTAATCGCCAGTTCGCTGCGTAAAAAGCCGGAATCAGTCTCAAATAAGCCGATGTAGTTGTCCGGGACGCGTATTTCCGGCCAGCGGGCCATAATCCCTTGCGCATCGAGCTTTTCAACGTTGAGTTGCCACTGTTCGGCGCTGTGGGCGACGTTGGCGAGAAATGTGGAATCAGCCGGGCCAAGGTTAATGACGCCAGAGCGTACAAAAATGGGATCTTCTTCGTTGTGGCGGGAGAGTTCATCCCACAGCGTTTGCGCGCGGAGGACCAGCGGGACATACTTTTCGCCTTCACCATAAGCATGGCGAATTAATCGCGTATCGCCGTGGTGGCTGCCGTGTTGATGCGGTGGCATATGGGCGTCGGTCATTAGCACGTTTAAACCGGCACGGGTTGCATAATACCCGGCGGCAGCGCCTACGGAACCGCTGCCAATAATGATGAGATCGTATTTCATTTTTTTCTCTCTGCTCTCATGGTTTAAGCAGAGTAATTAACTGAATGCAGATATACAACCCAGAAATGGTAAAGGCACCAGTGAGGTGCCTTTTGGGTGGATGGTCATGTCATGTTAATGACGCCGATACTCGTTTACCGGGAAATCACCGGATTCAATTTTGGCGATTCCTGCTTCTAATATCGAAATAAATTGTCTGGCAACATCAGTGGTTAACCAGAGCGTCTGACCAACTTCAGTCCCTTCCTGCTCGGACTTATTTGGGGTCTGGTAATGCAAACGCAACATCAGCGCATCATAGCTATCAACGGTGCTGATGTCCCACCCTACGAGCGGATGAGTCTGAATGACTTCATTATTTTTTTCCATCATGGCCCCCTAATTCGTGTTACTAGACAACGTTATTCGAGGTTCAATGCGTTTTTATCTGAAGCAACTTCAGTATACCAATAAGTAAGGGTATTCACCGAATTTTTAAAGGGGGGAACAGATAAATTTTTGCTTTTAAGATTTATATGAACAATAAAACAGCATGTCATTCATATTTTTTTAGCATATTGTGCAATTATTTTGAGGAAGTGTAGAAATTTTGTACTCGAAATTCGTAAGTAAAATAAAAAAGCCGGGGCGACCCGGCAAAAAAAAATCACTGCATATTATTCGCTGACAAACCAGTCATCGGCGCTTTCCCACGTTTCCTGGAGAATTTCGCTAATGCGCTGTTTATCTTCTTTTGTCGCGCCAATAACCGATAAATTATTCGCTGCGGCATAACGTACCGATACGTGGCCTTCATTATCAGGAAACGCATACTGAATACGGCGGGAAAGTTCGCCAGCCAGGGCGTCAATAGCCCCCGCTGGCAATGGAGAAGTTTTCGCTATGGTGACTTCAATTCGCATAATAGCCCCCTGTTGAATATACTGGTTATTTATACAGTTAAAATAACCTAATGACAACAGGAAGCTACGATTTTTATTGTTTAACGGACCAGCGTACCGTTTCCCCGGCGAGGAATGGCACCAGTGTGTCATCAGTCAATGCGATGCTTTCAGCAACCTGCTGTTCTTCGCGGACCAGTTCGATGAATGTGTCGTTGACCGGCAAACCATAGAACTGCGGTCCGTTTACAGAACAGAATGCTTCAAAGTGCTGTAGAGCATTCATCTCTTCAAAGACGGTAGCGTAACTGCCCAGCGCAGTAGGTGCGTTGAAGCAGCCCGCACAGCCGCAACTGCTTTCTTTGCGATGACGTGCATGCGGCGCAGAATCCGTGCCGAGGAATACACGATTAAAACCGCTGGCGACCAGTTCACGTAATGCCTGTTGGTGAATATTGCGTTTGAGTATTGGCAGACAGTACAGGTGTGGATGCACGCCACCAACCAGCATATGGTTACGGTTAAACATCAGATGCTGAGGAGTGATGGTGGCCGCCAGACGTTCATTTCCGTCACGGACATAGTCGGCAGCTTCTTTGGTGGTGATGTGCTCAAAAACGACTTTCAGCGCGGTCAGGCGCTGGCGAAGCGGTTCCATTACGCTTTCTATAAAGCGCGCCTCACGATCAAAAATGTCGATATCTGCATGTGTCACTTCACCATGCACCAGTAGCGGCATACCGATTTTTTCCATGCGCTCAAGTACCGGCATGATTGCATCAACCGACGTCACGCCGTGGCTGGAGTTAGTGGTTGCGTTTGCGGGGTAAAGTTTTGCAGCGGTGAACACGCCTTCGTTAAATCCACGTTCCAGCTCATTAGGGTCCAGCGAATCTGTTAAATAACAGGTCATCAGCGGGGTGAAATCGTGCCCGGCAGGTACGGCGTCGAGAATACGCTGGCGATATGCCACGGCAGCCTCAACGGTGGTCACGGGCGGAGCCAGATTGGGCATTACGATAGCCCGTCCATAAATTTCGCTGGTATAAGGCACGACAGTTTTTAACATGTCGCCATCGCGGAGGTGAAGGTGCCAGTCGTCTGGGCGGCGGATCTTTAATACCTGGGATGGTGCAGTCATTAATCTCTATGCTCCGGCTGAAGGGATGTTTTTGCCGGACACAAAGGATAAGCGGAAACGTTTTCCTTTGCACGAAAAATAAAGGGCGCAAATGCGCCCTCGTGATTAATCAGTAAACGGAATGACAATTTCACCAGGCTTCACTTCAATACCTTTCGCCAGTTTCTTCGCCATTGCTTCGCCCTTACTGCCATCTTCGCGCAGGACATAAGCAGGTTGCTGGTTAAAGTAATTGCGTAATGCCTGGTTCAAATAGGGAAGCAACGTTTGCATCACCGTTTGCATTTTTTCCGGTTGTACCGTCGCATCGACTACTTCCATCTCTTTCAGGAAGATCGCGCCTTTTTCTTTATCAAACACAGGCAGCGCTTTCAGCTTCAGTTTCATGGTCGCTTTCTGGCTACCGAACAGGGAGTTCATGTCCAGATTGGCGTCTCCGGTTAGGGTAACCTTATTCGGCTCTTCGCGACCAATTTGGCTGGTCAGGTTTGTCAGAACAATATGAGCGTCAGCCACGCCGGGTAAACCGATATCTTTTGAGAAATTATTATGTTTCGCAAGCGACTGGTTAATTTCTTGTTCGGTGATGGTGTATTGGGTGAGTTGATTACAGCCAACGAGCAGGCCACTGACGAACAATACAGCGGCAAATAAAAACTTGTTCATGGTAGTCCTCGACATGAAATCTGCGTCAATATCCTGACACAACGCAGCATGTGTCACCAGCGATAAACTCGCCAGCAGAAAAAACTGAAAACGGCGGCAACCCACGAATACAGGCTGCCGCGGCGGGTCAGGATTAAATCGCCATTGATGATAACAAATTGATTTGTGTCTGTTTCGCCATATTATCGCGGTAATCAGCAACGCGGCTTGGCCAGTTGATTCCGGCTACCAGCGTCAGATTACGCAGGAGCGGAAATAGCTGAATATCGTCTTCCGAAAGTTCGCCATTCACGGCGTTCGGTTTGACGATAAGTTTGTCCAGCGCACGTAAATCATCGCTGATATTCTTAATCAGACCGTCAGAGTGGGCCAGCAGGTCGGCAAAATTACCCGCGCTGGCTTCTTTCTTGTCGACAAAATATTTGCGTGCGGCGGGAGTAGAAAACTCATCAAATGCCGATTTGGCAAAACGCGGTAACAGCAGTTTGTTGGCGTAGCCGTTGACCTTGCGCAGCCATTCTTCAATGGCAGGTGAACGTTTGCCGGTCAGTAACGGTTTGCCGTCGAGTTTATCGACATAGTGAACGATGTCCATGCTTTCTGGCATATAGCGGCTGTCATCTTTTTGCAGAATGGGAACCTGTTTTTGACCGACCATCCGGGTGGGTGTTTCTGCGTCGTCATTGAGCAGAACATGTAATTCGACGGGGATATTTTTCAGGCCGAAAATCATGCGGGCTTTGAGGCAGTAAGGGCAGTGATCGTAAATGTATAGCTTCACGTGACTCCTCCATTTGGCTGTCAGTTCACTTTCAGTATGGAGGAGTCAGGGGGGAGTATCAAATCAGGCGTCGCGTTCCAGCAAACGACGCGCGGTGCGTTTCTGGCTAAACTGCCAACCCAGCGCAAGGAAAGTGAAGATGCCAATAATGCCCAGCATCATCCACGGAAGCTCTGGTTGGTGCGCTGATTTACCCAAGTCAAATAGCCAGCCACCACCGATATAACCAATCGCGCCGCCAATCGCCAGACCCAGACGGCTAAACCCCATATAGCTGCCGCGTGCTCTTGCATCTGCCAGCGAAGCACTTAAGGTTTCACGCGCAGGCTCAGCAATGATCGACCCGATATAAAACAGACAAATCAGAGTGAAAAGTTGTTGCAGGCCGCTGACCATACCCACTGGCATCATGCTTAATGACATTATTAATAGCCCAGCCATCAATCGGTGTTCCAGACGAAAATGTTTTTCACTCCAGCGGGCGATAGGGTAGAGCAACGTTAACGACAGACACGCCTCAATGGCATACATCCATTTAACGGCAGACGGCGCGCCCGCGACGTCGTTGACCATAATTGGCAGCATCAGCATCACTTGTACAGCCAGCATGTAGTAACCCGCCAGCGTCAGGACATAGGTGACAAAACGCTTGTCGCGCATCACGCGGGTCATGCCTTCGCGAACGGGCGTGCGTACGGTGGAGAGTTTCCATGCCGGTAACAACCACGCATTGAACGCTGCACACAGCACAAACAAAACTGCCCCTGTGGCGCAGACCAGGCGAAAGTCGTATTGCAACAGCCAGCTCCCCAACAATGCGCCAATGACCGCACCGGCACTGTCCTGCATCATTAACAGCGAGAAAAAACGACCACGCTGTTGTGGACGGATTAGTTTCACCACCAGCGCCGAACGCGGAGGATCAAACAACGTGCCGCCGAGTCCCGAAAGCAGGCATGAAAACCACAGTAGCCACGGTTCGTGGGCGATACCCATTGTGGCGAATCCGGCGGCACGCATCAGCATACCGGTGACAATCATCGGTTTGGCACCAAAGCGGTCGGCAATTGCGCCGCCGAAAATCCCCAGACCTTGCTGAATAAACTGACGTAGACCAAGGGCAATACCGACCATGACGGCGGCCCAGCCCATTTGATCAACGAAGCGGATAGAGATCAGCGGGAAGACAACAAAGAACCCCAGCACGACCAGCATATTATCGATGAGCAGGAAATATTTACCCAGGTTCCTCGCCTGCGACACGCGGGACATTTCCCCTCCCGGGAAATAAAAGATGAGCACTTTCTATTCTGCATTGCCGCTAAGACTTTTCCCATCACTTCGGGGACAATATTTTTTTATCAAAACGTCGCTTTGATAGAGAGTTTTTATCAAATATGTGAATAATGCAGAAAACGGCATTCTGGACTTTTCACAGGGTCTGGTTGCGCAGGTATAGTAATACTTACAGCGTATTAAAGACGTTACGGGAAGGAGTAGGTATAGAATGTTTGGCTATCGCAGTAACGTGCCAAAAGTGCGCTTAACCACTGACCGACTGGTCGTGCGTCTGGTGCATGATCGTGATGCCTGGCGTCTTGCGGATTATTACGCAGAGAATCGCCATTTCCTCAAGCCCTGGGAGCCAGTGCGCGACGAAAGCCACTGTTATCCATCAGGCTGGCAGGCCAGGCTAGGGATGATTAACGAATTTCATAAACAAGGTTCAGCTTTCTACTTTGGCTTATTCGACCCGGACGAAAAAGAGATTATTGGCGTTGCCAATTTTTCCAATGTTGTTCGCGGCTCTTTTCATGCCTGCTATCTCGGTTATTCGATTGGGCAAAAATGGCAGGGCAAAGGACTCATGTTTGAAGCCCTGACCGCAGCCATTCGTTATATGCAGCGCACCCAACATATTCATCGCATTATGGCCAACTATATGCCGCACAATAAACGCAGCGGTGATTTACTGGCGCGATTGGGTTTTGAAAAAGAAGGCTATGCGAAAAACTATCTGTTGATTGATGGACAATGGCGCGATCATGTTCTGACGGCATTAACCACCCCAGACTGGACGCCTGGCCGCTAAGGAGAATCTGATGAAATATCAACTTACTGCTCTGGAAGCCCGCGTGATTGGCTGCTTGCTGGAAAAACAGGTGACTACGCCGGAGCAATACCCGCTATCAGTAAATGGTGTAGTAACGGCCTGTAATCAGAAAACGAACCGTGAACCGGTCATGAATCTGAGTGAATCTGAAGTGCAGGAACAGCTGGATAATCTGGTCAAACGTCATTATCTACGCACGGTGAGCGGTTTTGGTAATCGGGTCACCAAATATGAGCAACGTTTTTGTAATTCAGAATTTGGCGATCTGAAACTGAGCGCCGCAGAAGTGGCGTTAATCACCACGTTGTTATTGCGTGGTGCCCAGACGCCGGGTGAACTGCGTAGCCGCGCCGCGCGAATGTATGAATTCAGCGATATGGCGGAAGTGGAGTCGACGCTGGAACAACTGGCGAATCGCGAAGATGGTCCTTTTGTGGTGCGTCTGGCCCGCGTACCGGGTAAACGCGAAAGCCGCTACATGCATCTTTTCAGTGGTGAGGTTGAAGATCAGCCGGCGGTAACGGATACGTCGAACGCGGTTGACGGTGATTTACAGGCCCGCGTCGAAGCTCTGGAAATCGAAGTGGCAGAACTGAAACAGCGTCTTGATTCGTTGCTGGCCCATCTGGGAGATTAAAGTGAAAAAATTACGTATCGGCGTAGTGGGGTTAGGCGGCATCGCGCAAAAGGCGTGGTTACCGGTGCTGGCGGCAGCGTCTGACTGGACGTTACAAGGTGCGTGGTCGCCTACGCGCGCGAAAGCCTTGCCAATTTGTGACAGCTGGCGCATTCCTTATGCCGATTCGTTATCCAGCCTTGCCGCCAGTTGCGATGCAGTTTTTGTGCATTCCAGCACCGCCAGCCACCTTGACGTGGTCAGTGCGTTACTCAATGCGGGGGTACATGTCTGTGTCGATAAACCGCTGGCAGAAAATCTGCGCGATGCTGAACGGCTGGTTGAACTGGCGGCGCGGAAAAAACTGACGTTGATGGTCGGTTTTAACCGTCGCTTCGCACCACTCTACGTTGAGTTAAAAACACAACTCTCCACCGCCGCCTCGCTAAGAATGGATAAACATCGTAGTAATAGCGTCGGGCCACACGACCTTTATTTCACGTTGCTGGATGATTATCTGCATGTGGTGGATACCGTGCTGTGGTTGTCGGGCGGCAAAGTCTCTCTGGATGGCGGTACGCTACTGACTAATGACGCTGGCGAAATGCTGTTTGCCGAGCACCATTTTTCGGCCGGTCCTTTGCAGATCACCACCTGTATGCATCGCCGTGCCGGAAGTCAGCGTGAAACCGTGCAGGCCGTGACTGACGGTGCGCTCATCGACATTACGGATATGCGCGAATGGCGTGAGGAGCGCGGGCAGGGCGTGGTGCATAAACCTATTCCAGGTTGGCAGAGTACTCTTGAGCAACGTGGATTTGTTGGCTGTGCGCGTCACTTCATTGATTGCGTGCAAAATCAGACAGTTCCACAAACTGCCGGAGAACAGGCAATACTGGCGCAACGCATCGTTGACAAGATCTGGCGCGATGCGATGAGTGAATAAACCCTGTAACATCTGGCGGTAGCAATTCACCATAATCCAGGTAGACTATTCGCCTCTTTCAGCGCCTGCTTTGCAGGCGTTTTGCCCGTGGGTCTGGATTAGAACACCGATGAATTTATTAAAATCGCTGGCCGCCGTCAGCTCGATGACCATGTTTTCGCGTGTGCTTGGCTTCGCACGTGACGCAATTGTCGCCAGAATCTTTGGCGCAGGGATGGCAACCGACGCCTTTTTCGTCGCTTTTAAACTTCCTAACTTGTTGCGCCGTATTTTTGCCGAAGGGGCATTTTCCCAGGCATTTGTACCGATTCTGGCGGAATATAAAAGCAAACAGGGTGAAGACGCCACGCGGGTCTTTGTCTCGTATGTTTCTGGCCTGCTGACACTCGCGCTGGCGGTTGTGACGGTCGCCGGGATGCTCGCCGCGCCGTGGGTGATCATGGTGACCGCGCCGGGTTTTGCTGACACGGCCGACAAATTTGCCCTGACTACCCAGTTATTACAGATTACCTTTCCTTATATCTTGCTGATTTCCCTGGCGTCGCTGGTGGGTGCGATTCTGAATACCTGGAATCGCTTCTCGATTCCGGCATTTGCTCCAACGCTGCTTAACATCAGCATGATTGGCTTCGCGCTGTTTGCCGCACCGTACTTTAATCCTCCGGTGCTGGCGCTGGCATGGGCTGTTACGGTCGGCGGCATCCTACAGCTGGTGTATCAGCTACCGCATTTGAAGAAGATCGGCATGCTGGTTTTGCCACGCATTAACTTCCACGATGCCGGGGCAATGCGCGTGGTGAAACAGATGGGACCAGCGATCCTTGGCGTCTCTGTGAGCCAGATCTCTTTAATCATCAACACCATTTTTGCCTCGTTTCTTGCTTCCGGTTCGGTGTCGTGGATGTATTACGCCGACCGCCTAATGGAGTTTCCGTCCGGTGTACTGGGCGTGGCGCTTGGCACCATTTTGCTGCCGTCACTGTCGAAAAGTTTTGCCAGCGGCAATCATGATGAATACAACCGTTTGATGGACTGGGGGCTGCGTCTTTGTTTCCTGTTGGCACTGCCGAGTGCGGTTGCGTTGGGCATTCTTTCAGGCCCGTTAACCGTTTCGCTGTTCCAGTACGGTAAATTTACCGCCTTTGATGCGCTGATGACCCAGCGGGCGTTGATTGCCTACTCGGTGGGTTTGATTGGTCTGATTGTCGTGAAAGTGTTGGCTCCAGGCTTTTATTCCCGCCAGGACATTAAAACGCCAGTGAAAATTGCCATCGTTACGCTTATTTTGACGCAATTGATGAACCTGGCGTTTATCGGCCCGTTGAAACATGCCGGGCTGTCCCTTTCTATTGGTCTGGCGGCGTGTCTGAATGCTTCTCTGCTTTACTGGCAGTTGCGTAAGCAGAAAATCTTTACCCCGCAACCCGGCTGGATGCCGTTTCTGTTGCGTCTGGTGGTGGCGGTACTGGTGATGTCTGGCGTGCTTTTAGGTATGTTACATATCATGCCTGAGTGGTCACTGGGTACTATGCCCTGGCGTTTACTGCGTTTAATGGCGGTCGTGCTGGCGGGAATTGCCGCGTACTTCGCTGCACTGGCGGTGTTGGGCTTCAAAGTTAAAGAGTTTGCCCGTCGGACGGTATAACAATGCATTCCGGCCTGCACTGCAGGCCGGAGATAATCTTCAGATCGAAATCTTTTTACTGCCGCGATGGGGTATTGATGTCTGACCGTTCGCCCCGTACAGCGTCGGTTCCTGATGCGGTTTTAACATTTCCAGCGCCTGTTGATTGCGCTCAATCTGTCCTTCCAGTAACCAGCCATTATGTTGATTCATTTGACGTAGTTGCTGAGTTTGCACCGTAATTTCCTGCCAACGTTGACTAATATCAACGCTATTTTCTGCATTGGGTTCTTTTCTGCGTAACTGTTCGAGGTAATCCAACGTCGCCAGCAGTGAGCTTTTTTGTTCTGTAATCCATTGCAACTGGCTGCCGTTGATCTGCCCCATTGAGAGATGTTGCTGCTCTTGATCCATTACCGTTTTGAGATCGTTAAGCACTGCGGACATCTGGTCGAGGATCTCTGCAAGACGCGTCATACGATCAGTTACTCTGCAAGTCTTGCTGCGCTTCGTTGATTAGCGCATCGGCAATTTTGCCGGTGTCCATTTTTAGTTCACCGTTACGAATCGCCAGTTTTAACGCTTCGACACGTTCAAGATTGATATCACTGCTGCCGGGTTGCATTAGTTTTGCTTGCGCGTCGCTTAACGTCACACTGGTGCTGGTGGCGGCGGTTGTTTTTGCCGCCCGGGTATTCGTTACCGGCGCGTCAGTGGTTTCACGCGGTTGAACGGTGCTTACGGGCTTCAGAGGTGAAGTGCGGTCAATACTCATGGTTTATTCCTCATTGAGGGCGCTTTTATCATGTGTTGCTTATTTATCGGCAAGGGACGGGTAATCTTTAATAGCTTACAGGTTTATAAGAATATTCCCATCTGCATCAACAACGCCGCTGACCACCTGTCCCGATACCATGCGCACCCGCGCATTCTGTGCGACGGCAGCATTGTTCAGCGCCTGACCTTCAGCGTTGGCGCTAAACCCATCACCACTGGCGATCACGTTGACGCGTTGTCCCGCTTTTACACGCCAGGCCTGGCGCAACTGGGTTAATTGGATAGGTTGTTCGGGTGATAGATCGCGCAGGCTAACGGCATCAATAAGTTGATTGATATCCAACACAGTACGCGGCGGCAAGGTGTCCAGTCGTCCGCGTTTCAGTTTTACATTGCCAGCTTCCAGCTTTCCTCCCCGCACAATGGGCATCGCGGCAACCACATAATTTCCTGTGGCCTGTACATTGACTTGCAAATATCGTTTGTCGTTACCGCAGCGTGCCAGCACATTCACATTTCCCCACAGGCGGGAATTATTGCTTATCGAAAGCAGTGGTTGCTCGCACGGCGGAAGTAGATGGGGCGATGTACGAATAGAAACACGAACCTCATCACTTACTCCCGCGAGCTGGGCGCTAAAAAAGGTTTGTAACTGCGATGTGAGATTGCTCGCCGCACTTAACGGACTGAACAGTATCGCAATGATCGCCACGCTACGTTTTATTGTCAGCATTTTCGCTCCCAGCCATTTCTACAACGTGAATTGTACCTGTACGCAATGACCATCAACGGCATAAATAGCGACCCATTTTGCGTTTATTCCGCCGATAACGCGCGCGTAAAGGCATTTAAGCTGATGGCAGAATTTTGATACTTGCGGAGGAGATATGCTCGATAAGCTCGACGCCGCCTTACGTTTTCAACAAGAGGCGCTCAATCTGCGCGCCCAGCGTCAGGAAGTGCTGGCAGCAAACATCGCCAATGCCGATACCCCTGGTTATCAGGCACGCGATATCGATTTTGCCAGTGAACTTAAAAAGGTCATGCAGCGTGGACGGGATGAAACCAGCATGGTTGCGCTGACGATGACCTCAACGCAACACATTCCGGCGCAGGCGCTGACGCCTCCTACCGCAGAACTGCAATACCGTATTCCGGACCAGCCTTCGCTGGATGGTAATACCGTCGATATGGATCGCGAACGCACCCAGTTTGCCGATAATAGCCTGCAATACCAGATGAGCCTTAGCGCGTTGAGCGGGCAAATCAAAGGCATGATGAACGTTTTACAGAGCGGAAATTAACGGATGGCACTGCTGAATATTTTTGATATCGCCGGGTCGGCGTTAACTGCCCAGTCCCAGCGCCTGAACGTGGCGGCCAGTAATCTGGCGAATGCTGATAGCGTGACCGGTCCCGATGGACAGCCATATCGGGCAAAACAGGTGGTATTTCAGGTTAACGCTGCGCCAGGTGCTGCGACAGGCGGCGTAAAGGTTGCCGATGTTATAGAAAGTCAGGCTCCGGACAAACTGGTTTATGAACCGGGTAATCCGCTGGCGGATGCAAAGGGCTACGTGAAAATGCCAAACGTTGATGTTGTCGGGGAGATGGTTAACACCATGTCGGCGTCACGCAGCTATCAGGCCAATGTTGAAGTGCTCAACACGGTGAAAAGCATGATGCTGAAAACCCTTACGCTCGGTCAATAAAGGAGAAAGCTATGTCCATTGCGGTAACCACCACCGATCCGACAAATACCGGCGTTAGCACCACCAGCAGTAGCTCGCTCACGGGTAGCAACGCCGCAGATTTACAAAGCAGTTTTCTGACTTTGCTGGTGGCGCAGCTGAAAAACCAGGACCCGACCAATCCAATGGAAAACAACGAGCTGACGTCGCAATTGGCGCAAATCAGCACGGTCAGCGGGATTGAAAAACTCAATACCACGCTCGGATCTATTTCCGGACAGATTGATAACAGCCAGTCGTTACAGGCCAGTAACCTGATCGGTCACGGTGTGATGATCCCCGGCACCACAGTTCTTGCCGGAACCGGCAGTGAAGAAGGGGCTGTGACCACGACCACACCGTTTGGTGTTGAGTTGCAGCAGGCGGCAGACAAAGTTACGGCCACCATCACCGATAAAAACGGCGCGGTTGTCCGTACCATTGATATCGGTGAACTGACTGCCGGAGTCCACAGTTTCACCTGGGACGGTACGTTGACTGACGGCAGCACTGCGCCGAACGGTTCTTACAATGTAGCGATTAGCGCCAGTAGCGGTGGTACACAACTGGTTGCCCAGCCGCTGCAGTTTGCTCTGGTGCAGGGGGTGATCCGCGGCAACAACGGTAATACGCTGGATCTCGGCACTTACGGCACCACCACCCTCGACGAAGTACGGCAGATAATTTAAAGCCCTCAAATTTCAGGAGTCAGTCATGGCCTTTTCTCAAGCGGTTAGCGGATTAAACGCTGCCGCCACCAACCTCGATGTTATTGGCAACAATATCGCCAACTCCGCCACCTACGGCTTTAAATCAGGCACGGCCTCTTTTGCCGATATGTTTGCCGGTTCGAAAGTGGGACTGGGGGTAAAAGTTGCCGGTATCACTCAGGACTTTACCGATGGCACGACCACCAACACCGGGCGTGGTCTGGACGTTGCTATCAGCCAGAACGGTTTTTTCCGTCTGGTAGACAGCAACGGTTCGGTGTTCTACAGCCGTAACGGACAATTTAAGCTGGATGAAAACCGTAACCTGGTGAATATGCAAGGTTTACAGCTGACGGGTTACCCGGCAACCGGTACGCCGCCGACTATTCAACAAGGGGCGAATCCGACCAATATTTCGATCCCGAATACCCTGATGGCAGCGAAAACTACCACCACGGCGTCGATGCAGATCAACCTGAATTCCAGTGATCCGCTTCCCTCTGTTAAAGGATTCGATGCCAGCAATGCGGATAGCTATAACAAAAAAGGTTCGGTGACTGTTTTCGATAGTCAGGGTAATGCTCATGATATGAGCGTTTATTTTGTGAAGACCGGGGATAATAACTGGGATGTTTACACCCTGGATAGCAGTGATCCAAAAGGCACAGCTAACCCTGCAACGACGCTGTTGTTTAATGCCAATGGCGTTCTGACCTCAGATCCAACAAAGGATATTACCACCGGCGCAATTAACGGCGCAGATCCCGCCACGTTTAGCCTGAGCTTCCTCAACTCCATGCAGCAAAATACCGGTGCTAACAACATTGTGGCAACCACCCAGAACGGCTATAAACCGGGCGATCTGGTGAGTTATCAAATCAATGATGACGGTACGGTTGTCGGCAACTATTCCAACGAACAAACCCAACTGCTGGGGCAGATTGTACTGGCGAACTTTGCCAACAACGAAGGTTTGGCATCTGAAGGTGACAATGTCTGGTCTGCGACGCAATCTTCTGGCGTGGCGCTGTTGGGGACTGCCGGGACGGGCAACTTTGGCACCCTGACCAACGGTGCGCTGGAAGCGTCCAACGTCGATCTCAGCAAAGAACTGGTCAATATGATCGTTGCCCAGCGTAACTATCAGTCTAACGCCCAGACCATCAAAACTCAGGACCAGATCCTCAACACGCTGGTTAACTTACGCTAATCGCTGACGGGATAGCTCAATGGATCACGCAATTTATACCGCGATGGGGGCAGCCAGCCAGACGCTGAATCAACAGGCGGTGACCGCCAGTAATCTGGCCAATGCCTCTACGCCCGGTTTTCGCGCACAGTTAAACGCCTTGCGTGCAGTGCCGGTGGAAGGGCTTTCACTACCCACGCGCACGCTGGTTACGGCGTCAACACCGGGTGCTGACATGACGCCCGGTAAGATGGATTACACCTCGCGCCCGCTGGACGTCGCGTTGCAGCAGGACGGCTGGCTGGCCGTGCAGACCGCTGACGGCAGCGAAGGATATACGCGTAATGGCAGCATTCAGGTTGATCCCACCGGGCAACTGACAATTCAGGGGCATCCGGTGATCGGCGAGGCGGGGCCAATTGCTGTGCCGGAAGGGGCGGAAATCACTGTTGCTGCCGATGGCACAATCTCGGCGCTGAATTCTGGCGATCCGGCAAATACTGTCGCGCCAGTGGGGCGTCTGAAGCTGGTGAAAGCCACGGGCAGCGAAGTGCAGCGCGGTGACGACGGCATGTTTCGTTTAAGCGCAGAAAGCCAGGCTACGCGTGGGCCGGTACTGCAGGCAGATCCAACCTTACGTGTGATGTCGGGGGTTCTGGAAGGCAGTAACGTCAATGCCGTTGCGGCAATGAGCGACATGATTGCCAGCGCGCGGCGTTTTGAAATGCAGATGAAGGTGATCAGCAGCGTTGATGATAACGCAGGCCGTGCCAACCAACTGCTGTCGATGAGTTAATTGAACGGATACATGACAAATGTAAGTTGCCCAGTGTGCAAACTTATCGGTCTACGGGGTACATCGCAATTTATTGATTTTTCTATCCCTTGTAGGCCGGATAAGGCGTTTACGCCGCATCCGGCATGAAGACATATGCATTTTGTCAATAATCCACCACAGGACATTTTATGATCAGTTCATTATGGATCGCCAAAACGGGCCTTGACGCCCAGCAAACCAATATGGACGTCATTGCCAACAACCTGGCAAACGTCAGTACCAACGGTTTTAAGCGCCAGCGGGCCGTTTTTGAAGATCTGCTTTATCAAACCATCCGCCAGCCGGGGGCACAGTCTTCCGAACAAACCACCTTGCCATCCGGGTTGCAAATCGGCACGGGGGTACGTCCGGTCGCCACTGAACGCTTACACAGCCAGGGCAACCTGTCGCAGACCAACAACAGTAAAGACGTCGCGATTAAAGGGCAGGGCTTTTTTCAGGTGATGTTGCCAGATGGCTCATCAGCCTATACCCGCGACGGCTCTTTCCAGGTGGATCAGAACGGGCAGCTGGTGACGGCTGGTGGTTTTCAGGTGCAGCCAGCGATCACCATTCCGGCGAATGCGTTAAGTATCACCATCGGTCGTGATGGCGTGGTCAGCGTAACCCAACAAGGCCAGGCAGCTCCGGTTCAGGTTGGGCAGCTCAATCTCACCACCTTTATGAATGATACCGGACTGGAGAGTATTGGCGAAAATCTCTACACCGAAACGCAATCCTCCGGTGCACCGAACGAAAGCACGCCGGGCCTGAACGGCGCGGGACTGCTTTATCAAGGATATGTTGAAACGTCTAACGTCAATGTGGCGGAAGAACTGGTCAATATGATTCAGGTGCAACGCGCTTACGAAATCAACAGTAAAGCGGTATCCACCACCGATCAGATGCTGCAAAAACTGACGCAACTCTAAGGCATAACCGGTGGCAGATTCACCGGTTTACTGATTTTTGAAGATGATAGCCATGCAAAAAAACGCTGCGCATACTTATGCCATTTCCAGCTTGTTGGTGCTTTCACTAACCGGCTGCGCCTGGATACCCTCCACGCCGCTGGTACAGGGGGCGACCAGTGCACAACCGGTTCCCGGTCCGACGCCCGTCGCCAACGGTTCTATTTTCCAGTCTGCTCAGCCGATTAACTATGGCTATCAACCGCTGTTTGAAGATCGTCGACCACGCAATATTGGCGATACGCTGACCATCGTGTTGCAGGAGAACGTCAGCGCCAGCAAAAGCTCCTCTGCGAATGCCAGCCGTGACGGTAAAACTAATTTTGGCTTTGATACTGTGCCGCGCTATTTGCAGGGGCTGTTTGGAAACGCTCGTGCCGATGTCGAAGCCTCCGGTGGTAACACGTTCAACGGAAAAGGCGGGGCCAATGCCAGCAATACCTTTAGCGGCACGTTGACGGTGACGGTTGACCAGGTACTGGTCAACGGCAACCTGCATGTGGTGGGTGAAAAACAGATCGCCATTAATCAGGGTACCGAATTTATTCGCTTCTCTGGTGTAGTTAATCCTCGCACCATCAGCGGCAGTAATACCGTACCGTCTACTCAGGTGGCGGATGCGCGCATTGAATACGTAGGCAATGGCTACATTAACGAAGCGCAAAATATGGGCTGGTTGCAGCGTTTCTTCCTTAACCTGTCGCCAATGTAAGTGAGGCTGTGGTGATTAAATTTCTCTCTGCATTAATTCTTCTACTGGTTATCACGGCAGCTCAGGCTGAGCGTATTCGCGATCTCACCAGTGTTCAGGGGGTAAGGCAAAACTCACTGATTGGCTATGGCCTGGTGGTGGGGCTGGATGGCACCGGTGACCAGACAACTCAGACGCCGTTTACCACACAAACGCTTAATAACATGCTCTCACAGCTGGGAATTACCGTTCCGACGGGCACTAATATGCAGCTAAAAAACGTCGCTGCGGTAATGGTGACGGCGTCACTTCCACCGTTTGGACGTCAGGGGCAAACCATTGACGTGGTGGTTTCTTCCATGGGAAATGCCAAAAGTCTGCGTGGCGGTACGTTATTGATGACACCGCTTAAGGGCGTTGACAGTCAGGTGTATGCGCTGGCACAGGGCAATATTCTGGTTGGCGGCGCAGGGGCCTCCGCTGGCGGTAGCAGTGTTCAGGTGAACCAACTGAACGGTGGACGGATCACCAATGGTGCGGTTATTGAACGTGAATTGCCCAGCCAGTTTGGCGTCGGGAATACCCTTAATTTGCAACTTAACGACGAAGATTTCAGTATGGCGCAGCAAATCGCTGACACCATCAACCGCGTGCGTGGATATGGCAGCGCCACCGCGTTAGATGCGCGGACTATTCAGGTGCGCGTACCGAGTGGCAACAGTTCCCAGGTCCGTTTCCTTGCCGATATCCAGAATATGCAGGTTAATGTTACCCCGCAGGACGCTAAAGTAGTGATTAACTCGCGCACTGGTTCGGTGGTGATGAATCGCGAAGTGACCCTCGACAGCTGCGCGGTAGCGCAGGGTAATCTCTCGGTTACGGTAAATCGGCAGGCCAATGTCAGCCAGCCAGATACACCGTTTGGTGGCGGGCAGACTGTGGTTACTCCACAAACACAGATCGACTTACGCCAGAGCGGCGGTTCGCTGCAAAGCGTACGCTCCAGTGCCAGCCTCAATAACGTGGTGCGCGCGCTCAATGCGCTGGGTGCTACGCCGATGGATCTGATGTCTATTTTGCAATCAATGCAAAGTGCGGGATGTCTGCGGGCAAAACTGGAAATCATCTGATGATCAGCGACAGCAAACTACTGGCAAGTGCGGCCTGGGATGCACAATCGCTCAACGAACTTAAGGCGAAAGCGGGCGAAGATCCGGCGGCAAATATCCGTCCGGTGGCCCGCCAGGTGGAAGGGATGTTCGTGCAGATGATGCTGAAAAGCATGCGCGACGCTTTGCCAAAAGATGGCCTGTTCAGCAGCGAGCACACTCGCCTCTACACCAGTATGTATGACCAGCAGATTGCCCAACAGATGACGGCGGGCAAAGGCCTGGGGCTGGCAGAGATGATTGTTAAACAGATGACGCCAGAACAACCGTTGCCAGATGAGTCCACGCCAGCAGCACCGATGAAATTCCCGCTCGAAACCGTGGTGCGTTATCAAAATCAGACGCTTTCGCAGCTGGTGCAAAAGGCCGTACCACGTAACTACGATGATTCGCTGCCGGGTGACAGTAAAGCATTCCTCGCGCAACTCTCGTTGCCCGCCCAACTGGCAAGCCAGCAAAGCGGTGTGCCACATCATTTGATCCTCGCTCAGGCGGCGCTGGAATCTGGCTGGGGACAACGGCAAATCCGCCGTGAAAACGGCGAGCCGAGCTATAACCTGTTTGGCGTCAAAGCCTCTGGCAACTGGAAAGGGCCAGTCACTGAAATCACCACGACTGAATATGAAAATGGCGAAGCGAAGAAAGTAAAAGCGAAGTTTCGGGTCTACAGCTCGTATCTGGAAGCATTGTCGGATTACGTTGGGCTGTTAACGCGTAACCCGCGCTACGCCGCCGTGACGACCGCCGCGAGTGCTGAGCAGGGGGCGCAGGCCCTACAGGACGCGGGCTATGCCACCGATCCTCACTATGCCCGCAAACTCACCAGCATGATTCAGCAGATGAAATCGATAAGCGACAAGGTGAGCAAAACCTACAGCATGAACATTGATAATCTGTTCTGAATAACTCAAGTCCGGCGGGTCGCTGCCGATAATACTCTGTAATTGAAGGCTTATAAGGAACCTCCATGTCCAGCTTGATCAATAACGCCATGAGCGGACTGAACGCGGCCCAGGCGGCGTTAAATACGGCAAGTAATAATATCTCCAGCTATAACGTTGCCGGATATACCCGCCAAACCACTATTATGGCGCAGGCCAATAGCACGTTGGGCGCTGGCGGCTGGGTTGGCAATGGCGTCTACGTTTCTGGTGTGCAGCGTGAGTATGATGCGTTTATTACCAACCAGTTACGTGCTGCGCAGACGCAAAGTAGCGGCCTGACTGCCCGCTATGAGCAGATGTCGAAAATCGACAATATGCTCTCCACCAGTACCTCTTCGCTGGCAACACAGATGCAGGATTTCTTCACAAGCCTGCAAACGCTGGTAAGTAACGCGGAAGACCCGGCAGCACGCCAGGCGCTGATTGGGAAATCAGAAGGGTTGGTGAATCAGTTTAAAACCACCGATCAATATCTGCGCGACCAGGACAAACAGGTCAATATCGCGATAGGTGCCAGCGTTGATCAGATCAACAATTACGCTAAACAAATCGCCAGCCTGAACGATCAAATCTCCCGTCTGACAGGCGTGGGAGCAGGGGCGTCACCTAACAATCTGTTGGATCAACGCGATCAACTGGTGAGCGAATTAAACCAGATTGTTGGTGTAGAAGTCAGCGTTCAGGATGGCGGCACTTATAACATCACGATGGCCAATGGTTACTCACTGGTTCAGGGTAGTACGGCGCGGCAGCTAGCGGCAGTTCCTTCCAGCGCCGACCCTTCTCGTACGACTGTCGCTTATGTTGATGGGACTGCGGGCAATCTTGAGATCCCGGAGAAATTGCTGAATACCGGGTCACTGGGCGGCATTCTGACATTCCGTTCTCAGGATCTGGACCAGACGCGTAATACGCTCGGACAACTGGCGCTGGCATTTGCCGAGGCTTTCAACACCCAACACAAAGCCGGATTTGATGCTAACGGCGATGCCGGTGAAGATTTCTTTGCTATCGGTAAGCCCGCGGTTCTGCAAAACACTAAAAACAACGGTGACGTTGCGATCGGTGCCACGGTAACTGATGCCTCCGCGGTACTGGCGACAGATTACAAAATCTCGTTCGATAATAATCAGTGGCAGGTCACCCGCCTTGCCAGCAATACCACTTTTACGGTGACGCCGGATGCCAACGGTAAAGTGGCATTTGATGGTCTGGAGTTGACGTTTACAGGAACGCCTGCCGTTAACGACAGCTTCACGCTGAAACCGGTAAGTGACGCCATCGTCAACATGGATGTATTAATCACTGACGAAGCGAAAATCGCCATGGCGAGCGAAGAAGATGCGGGTGATAGCGACAACCGCAACGGTCAGGCCCTGCTGGATCTGCAAAGCAACAGTAAAACGGTGGGCGGTGCGAAATCCTTTAACGACGCTTATGCATCGTTAGTGAGTGATATCGGTAATAAAACCGCGACGTTGAAAACCAGTAGCACCACGCAAGGTAATGTGGTAACGCAGCTTTCCAATCAGCAGCAGTCGATTTCCGGTGTCAATCTCGATGAGGAGTACGGAAATCTGCAACGTTTTCAGCAGTATTATCTGGCGAATGCACAGGTTCTGCAGACGGCAAACGCGATTTTTGATGCGCTGATTAACATTCGTTAAGGGGAGATAAAATGCGTTTCAGTACCCAGATGATGTACCAGCAAAACATGCGTGGCATCACCAATTCTCAGGCCGAATGGATGAAGTACGGCGAACAGATGTCGACGGGTAAGCGAGTCGTTAACCCTTCAGATGATCCCATTGCTGCATCACAAGCTGTTGTTCTCTCCCAGGCACAGGCGCAAAACAGTCAGTACACGCTGGCGCGTACTTTCGCCACTCAAAAAGTGTCACTGGAAGAGAGTGTGCTTAGCCAGGTCACCACTGCTATCCAGAATGCTCAGGAAAAAATTGTCTACGCCAGCAATGGCACCTTGAGTGATGATGACCGGGCGTCGTTGGCAACCGATATCCAGGGTATTCGTGACCAGTTGCTGAATCTGGCGAACACTACGGATGGTAACGGGCGCTACATTTTTGCCGGTTATAAAACAGAAACTGCGCCGTTTAGTGAGGCAGACGGCGAATATGTTGGCGGAGCAGAAAGTATTAAACAACAGGTCGATGCTTCGCGTTCGATGGTGATAGGGCACACGGGTGACAAAATTTTCGACAGTATTACCAGCAACGCGGTAGCGGAACCAGACGGTAGCGCTTCTGAAACCAATCTTTTTGCCATGCTGGATAGCGCCATCGCAGCCCTGAAAACGCCGGTCGCGGAAAGCGAAGCGGATAAAGAAACCACCGCTGCGGCACTGGATAAAACCAACCGCGGACTGAAAAACTCGCTGAACAATGTGCTGACCGTTCGCGCGGAATTAGGCACGCAGCTGAACGAACTGGAGTCGCTGGATTCATTAGGTAGCGATCGCGCTTTAGGGCAAACGCAGCAGATGAGCGATCTGGTTGATGTGGACTGGAATGCAACTATTTCATCTTACATCATGCAGCAAACGGCATTGCAGGCATCGTATAAAGCATTTACCGATATGCAGGGATTGTCGCTCTTCCAGCTCAACAAATAAGCTCGCTTTAAAACATATCATGAAACTGGGTATGTTTTGTCTGCCCGCTCTGGGATCGCCGGGGCGGGCATTTTTTTGCCTATTTTGTATTGTTGGTTAGCAAGGATGCCATTCGATGAATTTTAATATGTTGATTTAAAGATGAAATAAAAAAGCCCTGGCAGTTACCAGGGCTTGATTACTTGAGCTAATTATTACTCAACAGGTTGCGGACGCGCAGGCGCGGCAGATGCATGATGCGTTGCCGTATGACCACCTGCAGCACCTTTACCTTCGAAGGCAAAAGTAGGGCGCTGCCAGTCACTGTGACGCGGTGCCTCCGGAACATATTCCGGTGCCGGAGCGCGCGTCATTGGCGCGGTAGCGTGGTTATGCTCAACGGTGACCTCAGGTTCAACCGCAGCTACCGTTTCAACTTCTGCTGCGACTTCAGCGACGACTGGCGCGGCAGGTTGAGCAACAACTTCAGGCTCAGCAACCACAACCTCAGCAGTTTCGGCAACTTCTTCAATATCAGCCGTCTCTTCCTGCGGTTCAACCACCGGTTCTGCGTGTTCTGCAACTTCCTGGGCTACGGCAACATCAGACTCGGTAATCACCTGCGGCTGTTCAGTTACCGCGGCGGCAATCACTTCAGGATGCGTCGTTTCAACCACTTCCGGTTGCGGTTCGGTAACCTGAACGGGGGCTTCTACGACTTCAGCCACTTCTTCAACAATCGGTGCGCTAACAACCGGTTCGACAGCGGCGGCGACAGGGACCTCAGTCACCATCGGTTGCACTTGTACTTCTTCCTGTTCGCGCTGCTCTTCAACCTGTACATCTTGCGGACGTACAATCGGATAGCGGATCCAGACTTTGCCAGAGGCCAGTTCCGGAGACGCGCACGCTACGGTTAACGGCATTGGCGACTGGGTCGGGTAACGCTCGTCACGATAGCGACGACGACGCTGACCACTTACGCGCAGGTGACGAGGCGAGCGGCGAGAGCGACGCGGCATGCCACCGTTATCACGGTTATCAGCATTGTTCTCTTCCTGCTGTTCCGGCGCAGTTTGCGCTACGACTGGCAGCGGGACTTTCGCCAGTTCTGTACGCGGAGCAGGCACTTCCTGAACGATGGTTTCGGCAGCGGCAGTTTCTTCAACCACTGGTGCGGCTACCGTTTCTTCGGCTACGCTTTGCTCGTAACGCACTTTCTGATTCAGCTGGCGCTGTTTACGACGCGGCTGAACCGGACGTACACGTTCTTCCTGTTCGGTTTCCTGAACAGATTGCTCTTCAACATTTAGCGCTTTCGCTTCTTGTTGCGCCTGACGTTTATCATCATTACGGCGGCGGCTACGTTCACGACGCGGCGCTTGCTGCTCGTCGGTGGTACGCGCTTTTTCCGTTACCTCAGCCTGCTGACGGCTCTCACGCGTCTCGGCAGTCTGCTGCTGTGCCTGGCGACGATTACGGCGGTTTTCTTCGCGATTATCGCTGCCTTCATTACGTTCGCTACGTGTGTCGCGGCGTTCATTTCGGTCACGACGGTTGTTCTGACGTGGCTTACGGCGGTCCTGTTGACGTTCCGGTTTCGTTTCAGTTTTCGGTGCCGGTTGCTCGGTCGGTTTGGTTTCTTCACCACCGCTGAACAGCGCTTTCAGTGCGCCGAAGAAGCGGCTTAACAGCCCTGGTTGTGCAGGAGCTGCTGGTGTTGTTGATGCAGCTTTAGGTGCTGGGGCTGCGACAGGCGCGGCAGGTTCAGCTGGCGTTGGCGCTGGCGGCACATCCGGCATGGCAAACGTTGCCAGCGCAGGTTGTTCCGGACGCTTACGTTCAGCGAACTCTTCTTCAGACGGCAGCGCCATCGCTTCTTCATGCAGTTTCGGCAGCATGTAGCTTAAGGTTGGGGTTTCTTCCCCTTTGCGTACGCGCAGCACATGGTAGTGCGGGGTTTCCATCTGATCGTTTGGCACAATCACACAGCGCACGCCGTCCTGACGAGTTTCAATGGCATTTACCGCAGAGCGTTTTTCGTTCAGCAGGTAAGAAGCGATTGGCACAGGAACAATGGCATGGACTTCCTGGGTGTTCTCTTTCAGCGCTTCTTCTTCAATCAGACGCAGAATAGAGAGCGACAGGGATTCGTTGTCACGCACGGTGCCGGTACCGGAGCAGCGCGGGCAGACGTGATGGCTGGATTCACCCAGCGATGGACTCAGCCGCTGACGGGACATTTCCAGCAGACCAAAGCGAGAAATATGGCTGATTTGAATACGTGCACGGTCCTGACGCACCGCTTCACGCAGACGGTTTTCTACCGCACGCTGGTGGCGGACTGGCGTCATGTCAATGAAGTCGATAACAATCAGGCCGCCGAGGTCACGCAGGCGCAGCTGACGAGCAATCTCATCGGCAGCTTCGAGGTTGGTGTTAAACGCGGTTTCTTCGATATCGCCGCCGCGGGTCGCGCGTGCGGAGTTGATATCGATGGCAGTTAACGCTTCAGTGCTGTCGATAACAATAGAACCACCAGACGGCAGACGGACTTCACGCTGGAAGGCGGATTCGATCTGCGACTCGATCTGGTAGTGGCTGAACAGCGGAATTTCACCAGTGTACAGCTTGATTTTGCTGCTGAAATCCGGGCGACCTAATGCAGCGATATGCTGACGCGCCAGTTCGAGCACTTTTGGGTTATCGATAAGGATTTCGCCGATGTCCTGACGTAAGTAATCGCGGAATGCGCGAACGATTACGTTGCTCTCCTGATGGATCAGGAACGGGGCAGGGCGGCTTTCAGCGGCTTTTTTAATAGCTTCCCAGTGTTTCAGGCGGAAGCTTAAATCCCATTGCAGCGCCTCTGCAGATTTGCCGACGCCAGCGGTGCGCACGATAAGCCCCATGCCTTCCGGCAGTTCAAGGCTTGCCAGTGCTTCTTTTAATTCGGTACGGTCGTCGCCTTCAATACGGCGAGAAATACCACCCGCGCGCGGGTTGTTTGGCATCAGAACCAGATAGCTACCTGCCAGGCTGATAAAGGTGGTCAGTGCTGCGCCTTTGTTACCGCGCTCTTCTTTATCAATCTGAACAATAACTTCCTGACCTTCACGCAACACATCTTTAATGTTGGGACGGCCATGAGCACTGTAGTTAGCAGGGAAATATTCGCGGGCAATTTCTTTAAGTGGGAGGAAACCGTGACGTTCAGCGCCGTAATCAACAAAAGCAGCTTCCAGACTCGGTTCAATGCGGGTGATTTTACCTTTGTAGATGTTTGCCTTTTTCTGTTCGTGCCCTGGACTTTCGATATCCAGGTCATACAGACGCTGCCCATCTACAAGGGCAACGCGCAACTCTTCCTGCTGAGTTGCGTTGATTAACATTCTTTTCATCGTAACTTACTCATTATTCTTACATTGACGACTAAGCTGCGGGCAAAGTAACGCCTTTCCGGGTGTGAACCGATGGCCTCGTGTCTAGTCGCGTCGCCAACCTCACGGTTATCGTCAGCTCAAAGAGGCGCAGAGTGTCGGTTGCCCGTTTTTCATGCGGAAAAACAGCGCAATTATCAAAGAAACAGACTGGGTATTACTCTCCAGAAATATTTCCATCTACCGGTAAGGACTGCAACCCGCAGCCCGCTAACTGCCTGAAAGATCAATACGTCTTACGCCATTGCTGCGTGGATGATCGGTCGGGCAAAATGGGTTATTCCGTAAAATTTCTTGTTTTAACAAGGATGGACACGGAAACGTTCTCATTATTCCACTGCAAGCCTTGTTATAGCAAGATGACTTTTACCATTTATCACCCGCTTACTCACAGTTTTTTCACTTCTTAATGGTGATTGGTTTAATAACCATCAATAAAGTGATGACGTAGTGAAGTAATAAGGTGCAAAACTAAATATAAGCATAGAAAAATGAGTGGCGCGAATCCTGTTGGCTAATTAGAATCGCCCACCATGAAAACAGAGACTCCATCCGTAAAAATTGTTGCTATCACCGCGGACGAAGCGGGGCAACGTATTGACAACTTTTTGCGTACCCAATTGAAAGGCGTACCTAAAAGTATGATTTACCGTATTTTGCGTAAAGGCGAAGTGCGGGTGAACAAAAAACGCATTAAGCCTGAATATAAACTCGAAGCAGGTGATGAGGTGCGTATTCCACCGGTTCGCGTTGCTGAACGTGAAGAGGAGGCGGTTTCGCCACATCTGCAAAAGGTGGCGGCGCTGGCGGACGTCATCTTATATGAAGATGAGCATATCCTGGTGCTGAATAAACCTTCCGGTACGGCAGTACATGGCGGCAGTGGTTTAAGCTTCGGCGTTATCGAAGGTTTACGGGCGTTGCGCCCGGAAGCGCGGTTCCTTGAACTGGTACATCGTCTCGACCGGGACACTTCAGGTGTGTTGCTGGTAGCGAAAAAACGCTCGGCGTTGCGTTCTCTGCATGAGCAATTACGTGAAAAAGGGATGCAAAAAGATTACCTGGCGCTGGTGCGCGGTCAGTGGCAGTCGCATGTGAAGAGCGTTCAAGCGCCGTTGCTGAAAAATATTCTGCAAAGCGGCGAACGTATCGTGCGTGTGAGTCAGGAAGGCAAACCGTCGGAAACACGCTTTAAAGTGGAAGAACGCTATGCTTTTGCCACCCTGGTGCGTTGTAGCCCGGTAACAGGGCGTACTCATCAGATCCGTGTGCATACACAGTATGCGGGTCATCCGATTGCCTTTGACGATCGCTACGGTGACCGTGAATTTGACAGACAGCTCACTGAAGCTGGCACGGGATTAAATCGTCTGTTCCTGCACGCCGCCGCGTTGAAATTTACCCATCCGGGGACCGGGGAGGTGATGCGTATCGAAGCACCGATGGATGAGGGGTTGAAGCGTTGTTTGCAGAAACTGCGTAACGCGCGCTAATACGTGCATATAAGCCTGATAATGGGCGGTAGGCCTGATAAGGCGTTTACGCCGCATCAGGCAGCCAGCACCGATTGCCGGATGCGACATAACCGCATCCGGCGCAAAAAACTATCCCATTAGCGGATTTTTCCCTTCCCGACGTAACATCTGACACAGCGCGATTAGCGGTAAACCAACCAGCGTGTTAGGGTCACGCCCTTCTAAACGCTCAAACAGCGTAATGCCAAATCCTTCACTCTTAAAGCTACCCGCGCAGTGCAGGGGATGCTCCTTACGCACGTAATTATCAATCTCCGCCTCGCTCAGGTGACGGAAATGGACGTCAAAAGGCTCCACTTCTGTTTGCAGATGCCCATTCGCCGAATTAAACAACGCCAGTCCAGTATAGAAGGTGACGATATTGCCGCTGGCTTTGCGTAATTGCAGACGGGCATTTTCTTCCGTTAACGGTTTACCGGTGATTTCGCCATCAAGAACACATACCTGGTCTGAACCAATAATTAAATGATCCGGATAACGTGACGCCAGAGATTGCGCTTTTTCCTGCGCCAGTCGAAGCACCAACTGTCGCGGTGATTCGTCACTGCGTGGGGTTTCGTCGACCTCTGGTGCTGCACATTCAAAAGAGATTTGCAGTTTTTCCAGTAGCGCGCGGCGCCAGGGCGAGGTGGAGGCTAAAATAAGTTTAGGCATATTTTTTTCCATCAGATATAGCGTATTGATGATAGCCATTTTAAACTATGCGCTTCGTTTTGCAGGTTGATGTTCGTTATCAGCACTGAACGAAAATAAAGCAGTAACCCGCAATGTGTGCGAATTATTGGCAAAAGGCAACCACAGGCTGCCTTTTTCTTTGACTCTATGACGTTACAAAGTTAATATGCGCGCCCTATGCAAAAGGTAAAATTACCCCTGACTCTCGATCCGGTTCGTACGGCTCAAAAACGCCTTGATTACCAGGGTATCTATACCCCTGATCAGGTTGAGCGCGTCGCCGAATCCGTAGTCAGTGTGGACAGTGATGTGGAATGCTCCATGTCGTTCGCTATCGATAACCAACGTCTCGCAGTGTTAAACGGCGATGCGAAGGTGACGGTAACGCTCGAGTGTCAGCGTTGCGGGAAGCCGTTTACTCATCAGGTCTACACAACGTATTGTTTTAGTCCTGTGCGTTCAGACGAACAGGCTGAAGCACTGCCGGAAGCGTATGAACCGATTGAGGTTAACGAATTCGGTGAAATCGATCTGCTTGCAATGGTTGAAGATGAAATCATCCTCGCCTTGCCGGTAGTTCCGGTGCATGATTCTGAACACTGTGAAGTGTCCGAAGCGGACATGGTCTTTGGTGAACTGCCTGAAGAAGCGCAAAAGCCAAACCCATTTGCCGTATTAGCCAGCTTAAAGCGTAAGTAATTGGTGCTCCCCGTTGGATCGGGGATAAACCGTAATTGAGGAGTAAGGTCCATGGCCGTACAACAGAATAAACCAACCCGTTCCAAACGTGGCATGCGTCGTTCCCATGACGCGCTGACCGCAGTCACCAGCCTGTCTGTAGACAAAACTTCTGGTGAAAAACACCTGCGTCACCACATCACTGCCGACGGTTACTACCGCGGCCGCAAGGTCATCGCTAAGTAATCACGCGTCTGCGTGATGAAGCTTAGTGAGGATTTTCCCCAGGCAACTGGGGAAAGACCAAACCGGGCGGCGACGATACCTTGACACGTCTAACCCTGGCGTTAGATGTCATGGGAGGGGATTTTGGCCCTTCCGTGACAGTGCCTGCAGCATTGCAGGCACTGAATTCTAATTCGCAACTCACTCTTCTTTTAGTCGGCAATCCCGACGCCATCACGCCATTACTTGCTAAAGCTGACTTTGAACAACGTTCGCGTCTGCAGATTATTCCTGCGCAGTCAGTTATCGCCAGTGATGCCCGGCCTTCGCAAGCTATCCGCGCCAGTCGTGGGAGTTCAATGCGCGTGGCCCTGGAGCTGGTGAAAGAAGGTCGAGCACAAGCCTGTGTCAGTGCCGGTAATACCGGGGCGCTGATGGGGCTGGCAAAATTATTACTCAAGCCCCTGGAGGGGATTGAGCGTCCGGCGCTGGTGACGGTATTACCGCATCAGCAAAAGGGCAAAACGGTGGTCCTCGATTTAGGGGCCAACGTCGATTGTGACAGTACAATGTTGGTGCAATTTGCCATTATGGGCTCAGTTCTGGCTGAAGAGGTGGTGGAAATTCCCAATCCTCGCGTGGCGTTGCTCAATATTGGTGAAGAAGAAGTAAAGGGTCTCGACAGTATTCGGGATGCCTCAGCAGTGCTTAAAACAATCCCTTCTATCAATTATATCGGCTATCTTGAAGCCAATGAGTTGTTAACTGGCAAGACAGATGTGCTGGTTTGTGACGGCTTTACAGGAAATGTCACATTAAAGACGATGGAAGGTGTTGTCAGGATGTTCCTTTCTCTGCTGAAATCTCAGGGTGAAGGGAAAAAACGGTCGTGGTGGCTACTGTTATTAAAGCGTTGGCTACAAAAGAGCCTGACGAGGCGATTCAGTCACCTCAACCCCGACCAGTATAACGGCGCCTGTCTGTTAGGATTGCGCGGCACGGTGATAAAAAGTCATGGTGCAGCCAATCAGCGAGCTTTTGCGGTCGCGATTGAACAGGCAGTGCAGGCGGTGCAGCGACAAGTTCCTCAGCGAATTGCCGCTCGCCTGGAATCTGTATACCCAGCTGGTTTTGAGCTGCTGGACGGTGGCAAAAGCGGAACTCTGCGGTAGCAGGACGCTGCCAGCGAACTCGCAGTTTGCAAGTGACGGTATATAACCGAAAAGTGACTGAGCGTACATGTATACGAAGATTATTGGTACTGGCAGCTATCTGCCCGAACAAGTGCGGACAAACGCCGATTTGGAAAAAATGGTGGACACCTCTGACGAGTGGATTGTCACTCGTACCGGTATCCGCGAACGCCACATTGCCGCGCCAAACGAAACCGTTTCAACCATGGGCTTTGAAGCGGCGACACGCGCAATTGAGATGGCGGGCATTGATAAAGACCAGATTGGCCTGATCGTTGTGGCAACGACTTCTGCTACGCACGCTTTCCCGAGCGCAGCATGTCAGATTCAAAGCATGTTGGGTATTAAAGGTTGCCCGGCATTTGACGTTGCAGCAGCCTGCGCAGGTTTCACCTACGCGTTAAGCGTAGCCGATCAATACGTGAAATCTGGGGCGGTGAAGTATGCTCTGGTCGTCGGTTCCGATGTACTGGCGCGCACCTGTGATCCAACAGATCGCGGGACTATTATTATTTTTGGCGATGGCGCGGGCGCTGCGGTGTTGGCTGCCTCTGAAGAGCCGGGAATCATCTCTACCCATCTGCACGCCGATGGTAGCTATGGTGAATTGCTGACGCTGCCTAATGCTGACCGTGTGAATCCAGAGAATTCAATTCATCTGACGATGGCGGGCAACGAAGTCTTCAAGGTTGCGGTAACGGAACTGGCGCACATCGTTGATGAGACGCTGGCGGCGAATAATCTTGACCGTTCTCAACTGGACTGGCTGGTGCCGCATCAGGCTAACCTGCGTATTATCAGTGCAACGGCGAAAAAACTCGGCATGTCGATGGACAATGTCGTGGTGACGCTGGATCGCCACGGTAATACCTCTGCGGCCTCTGTCCCGTGCGCGCTGGATGAAGCTGTACGTGATGGGCGCATTAAGCCGGGGCAGTTGGTTCTGCTTGAAGCCTTTGGCGGTGGATTCACCTGGGGTTCCGCGCTGGTTCGTTTCTAGGATAAGGATTAAAAGATGACGCAATTTGCATTTGTGTTCCCTGGACAGGGTTCTCAAACCGTTGGAATGCTGGCTGATATGGCGGCGAGCTATCCCATTGTCGAAGAAACGTTTGCTGAAGCTTCTGCGGCACTGGGTTATGACCTGTGGGCGCTGACTCAGCAGGGGCCAGCCGAAGAACTTAATAAAACCTGGCAAACTCAGCCAGCGCTGTTGACTGCATCAGTTGCGCTGTACCGCGTATGGCAGCAGCAGGGCGGTAAAGCACCAGCGATGATGGCCGGTCACAGCCTCGGGGAATACTCTGCGCTGGTTTGCGCTGGTGTGATTGATTTCGCTGATGCGGTGCGTCTGGTTGAGATGCGCGGCAAGTTCATGCAAGAAGCCGTACCGGAAGGAACGGGCGCTATGGCGGCAATCATCGGTCTGGATGATGCCTCTATTGCGAAAGCGTGTGAAGAAGCTGCAGAAGGTCAGGTGGTTTCTCCGGTAAACTTCAACTCTCCAGGCCAGGTGGTAATTGCGGGACATAAAGAAGCCGTTGAGCGTGCTGGCGCTGCCTGTAAAGCTGCAGGCGCAAAACGCGCGCTGCCGTTGCCAGTGAGCGTACCGTCTCACTGTGCGCTGATGAAACCGGCAGCCGACAAACTGGCAGTAGAATTAGCAAAAATCACCTTTAACGCACCAACAGTACCTGTTGTGAATAACGTTGATGTGAAATGCGAAACCAATGGTGATGCCATCCGCGACGCACTGGTACGTCAGTTGTACAACCCGGTTCAGTGGACGAAGTCTGTTGAATACATGGCAGCGCAAGGCGTAGAACATCTTTATGAAGTCGGCCCGGGCAAAGTGCTTACTGGCCTGACGAAACGCATTGTCGACACCCTGACCGCCTCGGCGCTGAACGAACCTTCAGCGATGGCAGCGGCGCTCGAGCTATAAAAGAGGAAAATCATGAATTTTGAAGGAAAAATCGCACTGGTAACCGGTGCAAGCCGCGGAATTGGCCGCGCAATTGCTGAAACGCTCGCTGCCCGTGGCGCGAAAGTTATTGGCACTGCGACCAGTGAAAACGGCGCTCAGGCGATCAGCGATTATTTAGGTGCTAATGGTAAAGGTCTGATGTTGAATGTGACCGATCTAGCATCTATCGAATCTGTTCTGGAAAAAATTCGCGCAGAATTTGGTGAAGTGGATATCCTGGTCAATAATGCCGGTATCACTCGTGATAACCTGTTAATGCGAATGAAAGATGAAGAGTGGAACGATATTATCGAAACCAACCTTTCATCTGTTTTCCGTCTGTCAAAAGCGGTAATGCGCGCTATGATGAAAAAGCGTCATGGTCGTATTATCACTATCGGTTCTGTGGTTGGTACCATGGGAAATGGCGGTCAGGCCAACTACGCTGCGGCGAAAGCGGGCTTGATCGGCTTCAGTAAATCACTGGCGCGCGAAGTTGCGTCACGCGGTATTACTGTAAACGTTGTTGCTCCGGGCTTTATTGAAACGGACATGACACGTGCGCTGAGCGATGACCAGCGTGCGGGTATCCTGGCGCAGGTTCCTGCGGGTCGCCTCGGCGGTGCACAGGAAATCGCCAACGCGGTTGCATTCCTGGCATCCGACGAAGCAGCTTACATCACGGGTGAAACTTTGCATGTGAACGGCGGGATGTACATGGTCTGACCGCGATTTGCACAAAATGCTCATGTTGCGCGCAGTCTGCGTGGTTATGAGTAATAATTAGTGCAAAATGATTTGCGTTATTGGGGGGTAAGGCCTCAAAATAACGTAAAATCGTGGTAAGACCTGCCGGGATTTAGTTGCAAATTTTTCAACATTTTATACACTACGAAAACCATCGCGAAAGCGAGTTTTGATAGGAAATTTAAGAGTATGAGCACTATCGAAGAACGCGTTAAGAAAATTATCGGCGAACAGCTGGGCGTTAAGCAGGAAGAAGTTACCAACAATGCTTCTTTCGTTGAAGACCTGGGCGCGGATTCTCTTGACACCGTTGAGCTGGTAATGGCTCTGGAAGAAGAGTTTGATACTGAGATTCCGGACGAAGAAGCTGAGAAAATCACCACCGTTCAGGCTGCCATTGATTACATCAACGGCCACCAGGCGTAAGTGAACATCTCCAGGCGGTCGTTCGACCGCCTGAGTTTTATCTTTTTGTCCCACTAGAATCATTTTTTCCCTCCCTGGAGGACAAACGTGTCTAAGCGTCGTGTAGTTGTGACCGGACTGGGCATGTTGTCTCCTGTCGGCAATACCGTAGAGTCTACCTGGAAAGCTCTGCTTGCCGGTCAGAGTGGCATCAGCCTAATCGACCATTTCGATACTAGCGCCTATGCAACGAAATTTGCTGGCTTAGTAAAGGATTTTAACTGTGAGGACATTATCTCGCGCAAAGAACAGCGCAAGATGGATGCCTTCATTCAATATGGAATTGTCGCTGGCGTTCAGGCCATGCAGGATTCTGGCCTTGAAATAACGGAAGAGAACGCAACCCGTATTGGTGCCGCAATTGGCTCCGGGATTGGCGGCCTCGGACTGATTGAAGAAAACCACACATCTCTGATGAATGGTGGCCCACGTAAGATCAGCCCATTCTTCGTTCCGTCAACGATTGTGAACATGGTGGCAGGTCATCTGACTATCATGTATGGCCTGCGTGGCCCAAGCATCTCTATCGCGACCGCCTGTACTTCTGGCGTGCACAACATCGGTCATGCTGCGCGTATTATCGCGTATGGCGATGCTGACGTGATGGTTGCAGGTGGCGCAGAGAAAGCCAGTACGCCGCTGGGCGTTGGTGGTTTTGGCGCGGCACGTGCATTATCTACCCGCAATGATAACCCGCAAGCGGCGAGCCGCCCGTGGGATAAAGAGCGCGATGGTTTCGTACTGGGCGATGGTGCCGGTATGCTGGTACTGGAAGAGTACGAACACGCGAAAAAACGCGGGGCGAAAATTTACGCTGAACTCGTTGGCTTTGGTATGAGCAGCGATGCTTACCATATGACGTCACCGCCAGAAAACGGCGCAGGCGCAGCTCTGGCAATGGCAAATGCTCTGCGTGATGCAGGCATTGAAGCGAGTCAGATTGGCTACGTTAACGCGCACGGTACTTCTACACCGGCTGGCGATAAAGCTGAAGCGCAGGCTGTTAAAAGCATCTTCGGTGAAGCTGCCAGCCGTGTGTTGGTGAGCTCCACGAAATCTATGACCGGTCACCTGTTAGGTGCGGCGGGTGCAGTAGAGTCTATCTACTCCATCCTGGCACTGCGCGATCAGGCTGTTCCGCCAACCATCAACCTGGATAACCCGGATGAAGGTTGCGATCTGGATTTCGTACCGCACGAAGCGCGTCAGGTTAGCGGAATGGAATACACGCTGTGTAACTCCTTCGGCTTCGGTGGTACTAATGGTTCTTTGATCTTTAAAAAGATCTAAGTTGTCATTTCCCACCCTTATAAAAGGTCCGCTTGCGGGCCTTTTTTCTTAGCTTTTATTCCGACTTGTACCGTAGTGAACATGCTGCCACACTAACAATTCTCTGGTAAGGAGTTGGTATGTTCTTAATTAACGGTCATAAACAGGAATCGCTGGCAGCAAGCGATCGGGCTACGCAGTTTGGCGATGGTTGTTTCACCACCGCCAGAGTTATCGACGGTAAAGTCAGTTTGTTATCGGCACATATCCAGCGACTACAGGATGCTTGCCAGCGGTTGATGATTTCCTGTGACTTCTGGCCTCAGCTTGAACAAGAGATGAAAACGCTGGCAGCAGAACAGCAGAATGGTGTGCTGAAGGTCGTGATCAGTCGCGGTAGTGGCGGGCGAGGGTACAGCACATTGAACAGCGGACCGGCAACGCGGATTCTCTCCGTTACGGCTTATCCTGCACATTACGATCGTTTGCGTAACGAGGGGATGATGTTGGCGCTAAGCCCGGTGCGGCTGGGGCGCAATCCTCATCTTGCAGGTATTAAACATCTTAATCGGCTTGAACAAGTATTGATTCGCTCTCATCTTGAGCAGACAAATGCCGATGAGGCGTTGGTCCTTGACAGCGAAGGGTGGGTTACGGAATGCTGTGCGGCTAATTTGTTCTGGCGGAAGGGCAATGTAGTTTATACGCCGCGACTGGAGCAGGCAGGTGTTAACGGCATTATGCGACAATTCTGTATCCGTTTACTGGCACAATCCTCTTATCAGCTTGTCGAAGTGCAAGCCACTCTGGAAGAGGCGTTGCAGGCAGATGAGATGGTTATTTGTAATGCGTTAATGCCAGTGATGCCCGTACGTGCCTGTGGCGATGTCTCCTTTTCGTCAGCAACGTTATATGAATATTTAGCCCCACTTTGTGAGCGCCCGAATTAGTCATGAAAAAAGTGTTATTGATTATCTTGTTATTGCTGGTGGTACTGGGTATCGCCGCTGGTGTGGGCGTCTGGAAGGTTCGCCATCTTGCCGACAGCAAATTGCTTATCAAAGAAGAGACGATATTTACCCTGAAGCCAGGGACCGGACGTCTGGCGCTCGGTGAACAGCTTTACGCCGATAAGATCATCAATCGCCCACGGGTTTTTCAATGGCTGCTGCGTATCGAACCGGATCTTTCTCACTTTAAAGCCGGGACTTACCGCTTTACACCGCAGATGACCGTACGTGAGATGCTGAAATTGCTGGAAAGCGGTAAAGAAGCACAGTTCCCTCTGCGACTGGTAGAAGGGATGCGTTTGAGCGATTACCTCAAGCAATTGCGTGAGGCCCCGTATATCAAACACACGCTGAGCGACGATAAGTACGCCACCGTAGCGCAGGCACTTGAACTGGAAAACCCGGAGTGGATTGAAGGTTGGTTCTGGCCAGACACCTGGATGTATACCGCCAATACCACCGATGTCGCGTTACTCAAGCGAGCGCACAAGAAAATGGTGAAAGCGGTCGATAGCGCCTGGGAAGGGCGTGCGGACGGTCTGCCTTATAAAGATAAAAACCAGTTGGTGACGATGGCATCAATTATCGAAAAAGAAACCGCCGTTTCCAGCGAACGCGATCAGGTTGCCTCGGTATTTATCAACCGTTTACGCATTGGTATGCGCCTGCAGACCGACCCGACCGTGATTTACGGGATGGGAGAGCGTTATAATGGCAAACTTTCTCGTGCAGACCTGGAAACGCCAACAGCGTATAACACCTATACCATTACCGGTTTGCCGCCAGGTGCGATAGCGACGCCGGGGGCGGATTCGCTGAAGGCTGCTGCGCATCCGGCAAAAACGCCGTATCTCTATTTTGTGGCCGATGGTAAAGGTGGTCACACGTTTAATACCAATCTTGCCAGTCATAACAAGTCTGTGCAGGATTATCTGAAAGTGCTTAAGGAAAAAAATGCGCAGTAAGTATATCGTCATTGAGGGGCTGGAAGGCGCAGGCAAAACTACCGCGCGTAACGTGGTGGTTGAGACGCTCGAGCAACTGGGTATCCGCGACATGGTTTTCACTCGGGAACCTGGCGGTACGCAACTTGCCGAAAAGTTAAGAAGCCTGGTGCTGGATATCAAATCGGTAGGCGATGAAGTCATTACCGATAAAGCCGAAGTTCTGATGTTTTATGCCGCGCGTGTTCAACTGGTAGAAACGGTCATCAAACCTGCGCTGGCTAACGGCACCTGGGTGATTGGCGACCGCCACGATCTCTCCACTCAGGCGTATCAGGGCGGCGGACGTGGTATTGACCAACATATGCTGGCAACACTGCGTGATGCTGTTCTCGGGGATTTTCGCCCCGACTTAACGCTCTATCTCGATGTTACTCCGGAAGTTGGCTTAAAACGCGCGCGTGCGCGCGGCGAGCTGGATCGTATTGAGCAAGAGTCTTTCGATTTCTTTAATCGCACCCGCGCCCGCTATCAGGAACTGGCAGCACAAGATAAAAGCATTCATACCATTGATGCCACCCAGCCGCTGGAGTCCGTGATGGATGCAATCCGCACTACCGTGACCAATTGGGTGAAGGAGTTGGACGCATGAGATGGTATCCATGGTTACGACCTGATTTCGAAAAACTGGTAGCCAGCTATCAGGCCGGAAGAGGTCACCATGCACTACTCATTCAGGCGTTACCGGGTATGGGCGAGGATGCTTTAATCTACGCCCTGAGCCGTTATTTACTCTGCCAACAACCGCAGGGCCACAAAAGTTGCGGTCACTGTCGTGGATGTCAGTTGATGCAGGCTGGCACGCATCCCGATTATTACACCCTGGCTCCCGAAAAAGGGAAAAATGCGCTGGGCATTGATGCGGTACGTGAAGTCACCGAAAAGTTAAATGAGCACGCACGCTTAGGTGGTGCGAAAGTTGTCTGGGTAACCGATGCTGCCTTACTGACTGACGCCGCGGCTAACGCATTGCTGAAAACGCTTGAAGAGCCGCCAGCAGAAACCTGGTTTTTCCTTGCTACCCGCGAGCCTGAACGTTTACTGGCAACATTACGTAGTCGTTGTCGGTTACATTACCTTGCGCCGCCGCCGGAACAGTACGCCGTGACCTGGCTTTCACGCGAAGTGACAATGTCACAGGATGCATTACTTGCCGCATTGCGCTTAAGCGCTGGTTCGCCTGGTGCGGCACTGGCGTTGTTTCAGGGAGATATCTGGCAGGCTCGTGAAACATTGTGTCAGGCGCTGGCATATAGCGTGCAATCGGGCGACTGGTATTCGCTGCTAGCGGCCCTTAATCATGAACAAGCTCCGGCGCGTTTACACTGGTTGGCAACGTTGCTGATGGATGCGCTAAAACGCCATCATGGCGCTGCGCAGGTTACCAATGTTGATGTGCCGGGCCTGGTCGTCGAACTGGCAAACCATCTTTCTCCCTCGCGTCTGCAGGCTATACTGGGGGATGTTTGCCACATTCGTGAACAGTTAATGTCTGTCACAGGTATTAACCGCGAGCTTCTCATCACCGATCTTTTACTGCGTATTGAGCATTACCTGCAACCGGGCGTTGTGCTACCGGTTCCTCATCTTTAAGAGAGACATCATGTTTTTAGTCGACTCACACTGCCATCTCGATGGTCTGGATTATGAATCTTTGCATAAGGACGTGGATGACGTTCTGGCGAAAGCCGCCGCACGCGATGTGAAATTTTGTCTGGCAGTCGCCACAACATTACCGGGTTATTTACACATGCGGGATCTGGTAGGCGAACGTGACAACGTCGTATTTTCTTGTGGCGTGCATCCACTCAACCAGAATGATCCCTACGATGTAGAAGATTTACGCCGTCTGGCGGCAGAAGAGGGCGTTGTTGCGCTGGGTGAAACCGGGTTGGATTATTATTACACGCCGGAAACTAAAGTACGGCAGCAAGAGTCCTTCATCCATCATATCCAGATTGGTCGTGAACTGAACAAGCCGGTTATCGTCCACACCCGTGACGCCCGCGCCGATACGCTGGCAATTCTGCGCGAAGAAAAAGTGACGGATTGCGGTGGCGTACTACACTGTTTTACAGAGGACAGAGAAACGGCGGGTAAATTACTGGATCTCGGATTTTACATCTCCTTTTCCGGCATTGTGACCTTCCGTAATGCGGAGCAACTGCGCGATGCCGCGCGTTATGTCCCCCTTGATCGGTTACTGGTAGAAACTGACTCACCTTACCTTGCACCGGTTCCGCATCGAGGAAAAGAGAATCAACCTGCGATGGTTCGTGACGTTGCAGAATACATGGCTGTGTTGAAAGGTGTTGCCGTTGAAGAACTGGCGCAGGTAACCACCGATAACTTCGCCCGTCTGTTTCACATCGACGCTTCCCGCCTTCAATCCATCCGTTGAATGAGTTTTTTTAAAGCTCGTAATTAATGGCTAAAACGAGTAAAGTTCACCGCCGAAAATTGGGCGGTGAATAACCACGTTTGAAATATTGTGACATATGTTTTGTCAAAATGTGCAACTTCTCCAATGATCTGAAGTTGAAACGTGATAGCCGTCAAACAAATCGGCACTGAATTATTTTACTCTGTGTAATAAATAAAGGGCGCTTAGATGCCCTGTACACGGCGAGGCTCTCCCCCCTTGCCACGCGTGAGAACGTAAAAAAGCACCCATACTCAGGAGCACTCTCAATTATGTTTAAGAATGCATTTGCTAACCTGCAAAAGGTCGGTAAATCGCTGATGCTGCCGGTATCCGTACTGCCTATCGCAGGTATTCTGCTGGGCGTCGGTTCCGCGAATTTCAGCTGGCTGCCCGCCGTTGTATCGCATGTTATGGCAGAAGCAGGCGGTTCCGTCTTTGCAAACATGCCACTGATTTTTGCGATCGGTGTCGCCCTCGGCTTTACCAATAACGATGGCGTATCCGCGCTGGCCGCAGTTGTTGCCTATGGCATCATGGTTAAAACCATGGCCGTGGTTGCGCCACTGGTACTGCATTTACCTGCTGAAGAAATCGCCTCTAAACACCTGGCGGATACTGGCGTACTCGGGGGGATCATCTCCGGTGCGATCGCAGCGTACATGTTTAACCGTTTCTACCGTATTAAGCTGCCTGAGTATCTTGGCTTCTTTGCCGGTAAACGCTTTGTGCCGATCATTTCAGGCCTGGCTGCCATCTTTACTGGCGTTGTGCTGTCCTTCATTTGGCCGCCTATTGGTTCTGCAATCCAGACCTTCTCTCAGTGGGCTGCTTACCAGAACCCGGTAGTTGCGTTTGGCATTTACGGTTTCATCGAACGTTGCCTGGTACCGTTTGGTCTGCACCACATCTGGAACGTACCTTTCCAGATGCAGATTGGTGAATACACCAACGCTGCAGGTCAGGTTTTCCACGGCGACATTCCGCGTTATATGGCGGGTGACCCGACTGCGGGTAAACTGTCTGGCGGCTTCCTGTTCAAAATGTACGGTCTGCCAGCTGCCGCAATTGCTATCTGGCACTCTGCTAAACCGGAAAACCGCGCGAAAGTGGGCGGTATCATGATCTCCGCGGCGCTGACCTCGTTCCTGACCGGTATCACCGAGCCGATCGAGTTCTCCTTCATGTTCGTTGCGCCGATCCTGTACATTATCCACGCGATTCTGGCAGGCCTGGCATTCCCAATCTGTATTCTTCTGGGGATGCGTGACGGTACGTCGTTCTCGCACGGTCTGATCGACTTCATCGTTCTGTCTGGTAACAGCAGCAAACTGTGGCTGTTCCCGATCGTCGGTATCGGTTATGCAATTGTTTACTACACCATCTTCCGCGTGCTGATTAAAGCACTGGATCTGAAAACGCCGGGTCGTGAAGATGCGACTGAAGATGCAAAAGCGACAGGTACCAGCGAAATGGCACCGGCTCTGGTTGCTGCGTTTGGTGGTAAAGAAAACATCACTAACCTCGACGCATGTATTACCCGTCTGCGCGTCAGCGTTGCTGATGTGTCTAAAGTGGATCAGGCTGGCCTGAAGAAACTGGGCGCAGCGGGCGTAGTGGTAGCTGGTTCTGGTGTTCAGGCGATTTTCGGTACTAAATCCGATAACCTGAAAACCGAGATGGATGAGTACATCCGTAACCACTAATCCGTAAGACGTTGGGGAGACTAAGGCAGCCAGATGGCTGCCTTTTTTACAGGTGTTATTCAGAATTGATACGTGCCGGTAATGCTGAAATTACGCGGTGCGCCGTAGACGATAGAACCTTCCACGTTGGTATCGTAGGTTTTGTCGAACAGGTTATTGACGTTCCCCTGTAACGAGAAGTTTTTCGTCACCTGGTAGCGGGTGAAGAGATCCACCAGCGCGTAGCTACCTTGCTCGGCGCGGAAGGTGCCATACGGTGTCACGGTGTCGGTATACACGCGATTTTGCCAGTTAACACCACCGCCGACCGTCAACTCTGGCATGACAGGCAACCGATAGCTGGTGAACATTTTAACCGTGGTGCGTGGCAGATTAGGATTAACGGCGTTTCCTTCGTTATCTTCTGCAATATAGCGCGTTGCGCCAAACGTCAGCTGCCAGTTGTCGGTAATTGCGCCGTTGAGTTCAAATTCCACACCTTTACTGACTGTCCCATCCACCGCTTTATAGGCGGTTTCGCCGTTGCTGCCGGGGATAGGTGTACCGGTGGACTGAGCGACATTATCCTGCTCAATACGGAAGATGGCTAACGTGGTGGTCAGACGGCTATTCATCCAGTCCGATTTCAGACCCAGCTCGTAGTTGTTACCGGTGATTGGAGCCAGATATTTGCCTGAACTGTCACGGTCATTTTGCGGCTGGAAAATAGAGGTATAGCTGGCGTAGGTCGACCAGTTATCATTGATGTCAAACACCAGTCCAGCATAAGGCGTGGTGTGGTTTTTCTCCATGCTATAAGTCAGCGTATCAACCCGCCAGTTGGTATAACGTGCGCCGAGGATCAGATGCAGCGGATCGGCAAGGGTGACACGAGTGGCAGCATATAACGATTTCATATGTGTGGTATCGTCCTGCGCCAGATTCTGTGGTGACCAGTCGGTTTGTGGGAAATTGCCATTAAAGTTGTAGAAACTGCCAATTTCATCCGGGAAGATGTTGGCCCATGAACTGAAGTAACGATTGTTTTGTTTGCTGTAACTGCCACCAAACATGAGATTGTGCTGACGACCAAACAATTCATAACTACCGTCAGCGAACAAATCCAGCGCATCAACTTTACGTTTGCCGCTGTTCCAACCGGTGCCGCCGACATAATCAAAGCCAGGTCCATAATTATTGTATGGCCCAACCAGCATACCATCCGCTTTGTTTACATAGGCATCGACATACATCATTTTGCTGTCAAATTCGACTTCGGAGTGGGTGGCATTCAGTGTCGCTTGCCAGGTATCAGCAAACCGCTGCTTCAGGGTCATAAAGACCTTGTTGATCTCTTTATCGTTGTACGCCCAGTCAGGTGCGGTACTGCGTGCGCGATCGTAACTGTTGCTGCTGCCATCAGTATTCCAGCGCGGTAAACCGCCCCACGTTGGGCTATTAACATCAATGCGCTGATATTCGTAACCGGCTGAAAGCGTCGTAAGATCGCCTAAATCAGCATCAACAATGCCGGAGAAGAAGGTCTTTTCACTGTTGTAGCGGTCCAGCCATGAGTCGTTATTCTGGTAGCCGCCGACAATTCGCGCGCGGATTTTACCATCTTCGGTGAGTGGACTTTGTAAATCCGCCACATACCGTTCTTTGTTCCAGCTACCGTATTCTGCCGAGACATCGCCTTTAAATTCACGACTGGTCGCGTGTTTTCGAACCATATTAATTGCCGCAGATGGATTACCCGTACCGGTCATGAGTCCTGTCGCGCCACGCACTACTTCTACGCGTTCAAACAGTGCCATATCAGAAAGTGCGTCGCCCAGATTCCAGCGCGATTCAAAATAGGTGGGGATACCATCAACCATATAGTTATCGATCTGGAATCCGCGGGAATAATAAAGAGCACGATCGGAATCCGCCTGACTTTTGCTGATCCCCAGCGTGTTTTCCATCACTTCGCCCAGCGTTTGTAACTGCTGATCTTCCATCCGCTGCTGACTAACAATAGTGACCGACTGAGGAATATCACGTTGAGTCATCTGCATTTTGGTACCCGCAGAGGTAGACGTTACGCTGTAATCATTTTCGTCATCAACTGGAGTAGTGGCGGAACCCTCAACAATCACCGTTTCTTCAGTGGCTGGTGCAGCAAAAGCGGCGGAAGGTAAGAGTGCCAGTGCTATGCAGGCGGCAAGTAGTGACGGTTTGGAGGTGGTTTGATGTTGATTATCCCTGTTAAATTGTGTTGAAAGCATTTGAAATCTCTTGGTTTATGTTGTCGTCAGGCTCATGCAGGAGGAGGATGATGAGCGGTTATATATAGTGTGCGAATAATTTTGCATGTAAATGCAAATGAGAAATATACGCATTCATATTTGGCGTGTAAACCAAACAGAGAATGTCTTTTCAGCGAATTCGCAGGCAGAAATGGGAATAATGACGATATATACGGCAGCAAAACGATTTTTTGCTTAAGAAATCGTGAGTTAAGGTTGAAAGAGCAGGTTTAACTCGACCATACTCTATACTCGCAGTGTGGCGCGGCGTAGCATGGCGCAACGCATGGCTATTTGAAAAAGGAAAATGTCGTGGCAGAAGAAACTATATTCAGCAAAATTATTCGTCGTGAGATCCCCTCCGATATCGTCTACCAGGATGATCTGGTAACGGCGTTTCGCGATATTTCGCCGCAAGCGCCAACGCATATTCTGATCATTCCAAATATCCTTATTCCAACTGTGAACGACGTGTCTGCTGAGCACGAGCAGGCGCTGGGACGCATGATCACCGTAGCGGCAAAAATTGCTGAGCAAGAAGGTATTGCCGAAGATGGCTATCGTCTGATCATGAACACCAATCGCCATGGCGGACAAGAGGTGTATCACATCCATATGCACTTGTTGGGTGGCCGTCCGCTGGGACCAATGCTGGCGCATAAAGGTCTGTAACGATGAGAAAAGGATGCTTTGGGCTGGTGTCTCTGGCGTTGTTAGTGCTGGTGGGCTGTCGTTCACATCCGGAAATTCCGGTGAATGATGAGCAATCGCTGGTGATGGAGTCATCTTTATTGGCTGCGGGCATCAGTGCAGAAAAGCCCGTCCTTTCGACGTCTGATATTCAACCTTCAGCATCCTCAACGCTTTATAACGAAAGGCAAGAACCCGTTACCGTTCATTATCGTTTTTACTGGTATGACGCCAGAGGGCTGGAGATGCATCCTCTGGAAAGGCCACGCAGCGTTACCATTCCCGCACATTCGGCGGTAACGCTGTACGGCAGCGCCAATTTTCTGGGGGCGCACAAAGTCAGACTTTATCTATATTTGTAAGGGGTGAATCTTGATGACAAAAATGAGTCGCTACGCCTTGATTACCGCGCTGGCGATGTTTCTCGCCGGGTGTGTGGGGCAACGTGAACCTGCACCGGTAGAAGAAGTGAAACCAGCGCCGGAACAACCAGCCGAGCCACAACAGCCTGTCCCCACAGTGCCCTCGGTGCCGACGATCCCGCAGCAGCCAGGGCCAATTGAGCATGAAGATCAAACCGCACCGCCTGCACCGCATATTCGCCATTATGACTGGAATGGCGCAATGCAGCCGATGGTCAGTAAAATGCTTGGGGCTGACGGTGTGACTGCGGGTAGCGTCCTGCTGGTTGATAGTGTTAACAACCGTACTAACGGTTCGCTGAATGCCGCAGAAGCGACCGAAACGCTGCGCAATGCACTGGCTAATAACGGTAAATTTACCCTGGTTTCCGCCCAGCAGCTGTCGATGGCGAAGCAACAGTTAGGTTTGTCGCCGCAGGACAGTTTAGGTACCCGTAGTAAAGCCATAGGCATTGCCCGCAATGTCGGCGCTCATTACGTGCTGTACTCCAGCGCCTCTGGCAACGTTAACGCTCCGACCCTACAAATGCAGCTGATGCTGGTGCAGACGGGTGAAATTATCTGGTCAGGTAAAGGTGCCGTTTCGCAGCAATAATCCCATCACGCGCGACGAATTGCTGTCGCGCTTTTTCCCGCAATTTCATCCCGTCACGACGTTTAATAGTGGGCTTAGTGGCGGGAGTTTTCTCATTGAACATCAGGGCCAGCGTTTTGTTGTGCGTCAGCCGCACGATCCTGATGCGCCGCGGTTCGCGTTCTTGCGCCAGTATCGGGCTTTATCACAACTACCCGCATGCATTGCACCGAAGCTGCATTTATATCTCCGTGACTGGATGGTGGTCGACTATCTGCCCGGCGAGGTAAAAACGTATTTGCCGGATACCAACGAACTGGCAGGCTTGCTGTATTATCTACATCAACAACCGCGTTTTGGCTGGCGAATAACGCTGTTGCCGTTACTGGAACTGTACTGGCAGCAAAGCGATCCGGCGCGGCGGACAGTGGGTTGGCTGCGAAGGTTAAAACGTCTGCGCAAAGCGCGGGAACCACGGCCTTTACGCTTAAGTCCATTGCATATGGATGTCCACGCCGGAAATTTAGTGCATAGCGCGTCAGGGTTAAAACTCATCGACTGGGAGTATGCCGGAGATGGTGATATCGCGCTGGAACTGGCGGCGGTGTGGGTGGAAAATACTGACCAGCACCGGCAATTGGTCAATGACTATGCCACTCGCGCGAAGATTTATCCGGTGCAATTATGGCGTCAGGTCAGACGATGGTTTCCCTGGTTGCTGATGCTCAAAGCAGGGTGGTTTGAGTACCGCTGGCGACAAACCGGCGATCAACAATTTATCAGGCTGGCCGATGACACCTGGCGGCAGCTATTAATAAAACAATAAGGAGAGCAGTGTGGGTCCAGTAATGTTGGATGTCGAAGGTTACGAGCTGGACGCGGAAGAGCGTGAAATACTGGCGCATCCGCTGGTGGGAGGGCTGATTCTCTTTACGCGTAACTATCATGATCCTGCCCAGTTACGTGAACTGGTGCGCCAGATCCGCGCAGCTTCGCGCAATCATCTGGTGGTGGCGGTTGATCAGGAAGGTGGACGCGTGCAGCGTTTTCGTGAAGGTTTTACCCGCTTGCCAGCGGCACAATCATTTGCTGCGCTGTTGGGAATGGAAGAAGGCGGAAAACTGGCGCAAGAGGCAGGTTGGTTGATGGCCAGCGAAATGATTGCTATGGATATTGATATCAGCTTTGCGCCAGTGCTGGACGTCGGGCATATCAGCGCAGCGATTGGTGAGCGTTCTTATCATGCCGATCCCGAAAAAGCCCTGGCAATTGCCAGCCGGTTTATTGATGGTATGCATGAAGCCGGAATGAAAACTACCGGGAAACACTTCCCAGGACACGGTGCAGTAACGGCAGACTCACACAAAGAAACACCGTGTGACCCTCGTCCACAAGCGGAAATTCGTGCCAAGGATATGTCGGTATTCAGCGCATTAATCCGTGAAAATAAACTCGACGCCATTATGCCTGCGCATGTGATCTACAGTGATGTCGATCCGCGTCCGGCGAGTGGTTCTCCCCACTGGCTGAAAACCGTTTTACGCCAGGAACTGGGTTTTGACGGCGTGATTTTCTCCGACGATTTATCGATGGAAGGTGCCGCGATTATGGGCAGTTATGCCGAACGCGGTCAGGCATCACTGGATGCGGGTTGCGATATGATCCTGGTCTGCAATAATCGTAAAGGGGCCGTCAGCGTGTTAGATAATCTGTCACCGATCAAGGCAGAACGTGTTACACGTTTGTATCATAAAGGTTCATTTTCGCGACAGGAACTGATGGACTCGGCTCGCTGGAAAGAGATCAGCGCCCGTCTGAATCAGTTACATGAACGCTGGCAGGAAGAGAAAGCAGGTTACTAACCCTGGCTTATGTGAGGAAGCGATGATTATCTATTTACACGGTTTTGACTCTAACAGTCCGGGTAACCACGAGAAAGTCTTACAATTGCAGTTTATTGACCCGGATGTACGCTTGATAAGCTACAGTACGCGGCATCCGAAACATGATATGCAGCATCTGCTCAAAGAAGTGGACAAAATGCTGCAACTAAACGTCGATGAGCGTCCGCTGATATGCGGCGTTGGTCTGGGCGGATACTGGGCGGAGCGAATTGGTTTTCTTTGCGATATCCGCCAGGTGATCTTCAATCCTAATTTGTTCCCTTATGAGAACATGGAAGGCAAGATTGATCGCCCGGAAGAGTATGCCGATATTGCCACTAAGTGTGTGACCAACTTCCGCGAGAAGAATCGCGATCGTTGTCTGGTGATTTTGTCGCGTAACGATGAAGCGCTTAACAGCCAGCGGACATCTGAAGAGTTGCATCATTATTACGAGATTGTCTGGGACGAAGAGCAGACGCACAAATTCAAGAATATCTCCCCGCATTTGCAGCGCATTAAAGCGTTCAAAACCCTCGGTTAAATGCCCTCGTCGCATCAGGTAACCTTGCTGATACCTGATGCGTTCCAGATTCTGTAAATTCTGTAGGTCGGATAAGGCGTTCACGCCGCATCCGACACTGGCAATGTGCCTGATGCGACGCCGCTCGCGTCTTATCAGGCCTACCAAACGCCCTCCATATACGTCTCACCCTCCTGAATTCGTTTAAATAATAAACAATAAGCTGTATTTTTTGATCTCATCCGGTAAATCAGCCTATCTTTTCAGCAACAAAACTTGATTAACATCAATTTTGGTATGACCAATGCACCATTCATGTTATTCTCAATAACGAAGAACATTTTCATTGCTGTAACCTGTTGTTAATTAAGAGCTATGCTAATAACCATTAGTTAACAATTGGTTAATAAATTTAAGGGGGTCACGTTGACTACGCCATTGAAAAAAATTGTGATTGTCGGCGGCGGTGCTGGTGGGCTGGAAATGGCGACACAGCTGGGACATAAGCTGGGACGCAAGAAAAAAGCCAAAATTACGCTGGTCGATCGTAACCACAGCCACTTGTGGAAACCGCTGCTGCACGAAGTGGCGACTGGCTCGCTTGATGAAGGCGTCGATGCGTTGAGCTATCTGGCCCATGCGCGCAATCATGGTTTCCAGTTCCAGCTGGGTTCCGTCATTGATATTGATCGTGAAGCGAAAACAATCACTATTGCAGAACTGCGCGACGAGAAAGGTGAACTGCTGGTTCCGGAACGTAAAATCGCCTATGACACCCTGGTAATGGCGTTGGGCAGCACCTCTAACGATTTCAATACGCCAGGAGTCAAAGAGAACTGCATTTTCCTCGATAACCCGCATCAGGCGCGTCGTTTCCACCAGGAGATGCTGAATCTGTTCCTGAAATACTCCGCCAACCTGGGCGCGAATGGTAAAGTGAACATTGCGATTGTCGGCGGCGGCGCGACGGGTGTAGAACTCTCCGCAGAATTGCACAACGCGGTCAAGCAACTGCACAGCTACGGTTATAAAGGTCTGACCAACGAAGCCCTGAACGTAACGCTGGTAGAAGCGGGCGAACGTATTTTGCCTGCGTTGCCGCCACGTATTTCTGCTGCGGCCCATAATGAGTTAACGAAACTTGGCGTTCGCGTGCTGACGCAAACCATGGTCACCAGTGCTGATGAAGGCGGCCTGCACACTAAAGATGGTGAATATATTGAGGCTGATCTGATGGTGTGGGCAGCCGGGATCAAAGCGCCAGACTTCCTGAAAGATATCGGTGGTCTTGAAACCAACCGTATCAACCAGCTGGTGGTGGAACCGACGCTGCAAACCACTCGCGATCCAGACATATACGCTATTGGCGACTGCGCGTCATGCCCGCGTCCGGAAGGGGGCTTTGTTCCGCCGCGTGCGCAGGCCGCACACCAGATGGCAACCTGCGCAATGAACAACATTCTGGCGCAGATGAACGGTAAGCCGCTGAAAAATTATCAGTATAAAGATCACGGTTCGCTGGTATCGTTGTCGAATTTCTCCACCGTTGGTAGCCTGATGGGTAACCTGACGCGCGGCTCAATGATGATTGAAGGACGAATTGCGCGCTTTGTATACATCTCGCTATACAGAATGCATCAGATTGCGCTGCATGGTTACTTTAAAACCGGATTAATGATGCTGGTGGGGAGTATTAACCGCGTTATCCGTCCACGTTTGAAGTTGCATTAATCGGCTTGTACTGGCGGATGCGGCGTAAACGCCTTATCCGCCCTGGACAAATGGTACGAGCGGTAGGCCTGATAAGACGCGTTAAGCGTCGCATCAGGCATTCCTTCAGACTCCTCCGAATCCCTAAGTATTTCCAGCCATTCCCGCGCTTTTCATCTTCTGTCTGATAGCTGCTTTTCTCCTTCACTTGCATGATTGGCATAACAGCAAAGAAGGAGGTGTTCCCGTGAATAAATCAATGTTGGCGGGTATGGGGATTGGTGTCGCAGCTGCGTTGGGCGTAGCGGCAGTGGCCAGTCTGAACGTGTTTGAACGTGGCCCGCAATACGCTCAGGTTGTTTCTGCAACCCCAATCAAGGAAACGGTTAAAACACCGCGTCAGGAGTGTCGCAACGTCACAGTGACCCATCGTCGACCGGTGCAGGATGAAAATCGCATTACCGGGTCGGTGCTCGGCGCTGTTGCTGGCGGCGTGATAGGGCATCAGTTTGGCGGTGGTCGCGGTAAAGATGTCGCCACTGTTGTGGGGGCGCTGGGAGGTGGCTATGCCGGTAACCAGATCCAGGGCTCTCTCCAGGAAAGCGATACTTACACGACTACGCAACAGCGTTGTAAAACGGTGTATGACAAGTCAGAAAAAATGCTCGGTTATGATGTGACCTATAAGATTGGCGATCAGCAGGGCAAAATCCGCATGGACCGCGATCCGGGTACGCAGATCCCGTTAGATGGCAACGGGCAACTGATTTTGAATAACAAAGTATAACAAGGCTGTATTCTGCAATTTAGCCCCCCATTCGCTCAGGCTGAGGGGCTTTTTTTTGCGCCTTATTTCACCAGTTCGGGCCATAAACGCAAAGTCGTTCGGGCAATCTGCATCAGTTTTTCCAGCGATGCACCTTCGCGTGCGCTGATCGACATCCCCTGAATAATACAATTGAGGAATTCAGCCAGATGCGTCACATCACAGTGGGTCGGGATTTCCCCGCGCGCTTGTCGTTGACATAAAAACTGCTGCAAAGTGCGCTCTTGCATCGCATGGCGTGATTTCAGCGTATTGGCGATATCTCCGGAATCCGGGGAGAGGGTGGTGCAGTTGTTGATCATAAAGCAGCCAGCCGGGGTGTCTTTGCTGGTAAAGCAGTTGGCGATGGCAGCAAAATAGTCAGCCAGCGCAGACTCCACGCTTTTCTCTTCACAAAACAGCTGTGCTTCATGCTTAGCGGCAAAACGATCGATATAGCGGTCGAGTACGGCGCGGAATAACCCCTCTTTGTTGGTAAATTCCGCGTATAGCGTGGGCGCTTTGGCTCCGGTCGCTTCGACGAGGTCCGCAAGAGAAGTCGCTTCATAACCGTGCTGCCAGAACAATTTCATGGCCTTATCAAGCGCGGCATCCCTGTCGAACACTTTTGGGCGGCCACGGCTTTTTTTTACACATTGTGTTGAGTCAGTTGCCATGATGCCGTTGTACCTGGTGACTGTGAATGAAAGGTTATTATAAAAATAATCACCTCCGTTCACCAGTCCACAAACCATAAAAATAATTGCTTTCTATTTAACTGAAATTTAAAGATTTTTAAATTAATTAATGATTGTTATAAAAAATATCTTGTATGTGATCCAGATCACATCTATCATTTAGTTATCGATCGTTAAGTAATTGCTTGCGACGTCATTCATCTGCATAAGGCCACTATTATGAAAAACGTAAAAACCCTCATCGCTGCGGCGATTTTAAGCTCAATGTCATTTGCCAGCTTTGCGGCTGTCGAAGTTCAGTCAACGCCAGAAGGCCAACAAAAAGTCGGTACTATCAGTGCTAACGCGGGGACAAATCTGGGATCGCTGGAAGAGCAGCTGGCGCAAAAAGCGGATGAGATGGGCGCAAAATCTTTCCGTATTACTTCTGTAACCGGTCCGAATACCCTCCATGGAACAGCAGTAATTTATAAATAAGCATTAACCCTCATTAATGCCTGCTACTGCTGATTTTTTTCCCCGCGACATGCCGTGTCGCGGGGATTTTTTTATCCAGGATTTACAAAGTTTGTGGGCTCACTTGATGACGGCGGACATCCACCGGCATCCCGGAACGGACATCCATCACATGCTGCATCACTTCAGCGTCAGTTTGCGCTGCATCTTTAAATGATTGCATTGCGCTATTCAGTGTAATTGGCAACAGTTGCGGATCGTCATCAATCTTCTCTGACAGTGGCTGATGTACTTCAACCAGACGCGCACCGTTTGGTTCGGCAGAGACTTTAATCGGGGTGTTGATGATATTCACTTTGGTACCTGGGGTGACCTGGCTAAAGAGTGTTTTGATATCGTCATCCCGCAGACGAATACAGCCAGAACTTACCCGCATGCCAATGCCGAAATCGGCGTTCGTACCGTGAAGCAAATAAACACCGCCATAGGCCGCCAGACGAATCGCATGATGGCCCATTGGGTTATCCGGTCCAGCCGGAACTACCGCAGGCAACTCAATTCCCTGTGCCTTATACCGCGCGCGAATGTTTGCCGTTGGCGTCCAGGTTGGGTTTGCACGCTTGTCAGAAACGGTGGTCACCATTGTCGGTGTCAGCGTGTCACCACCCAACTGACCAATGCCGATGGGATACACGGTTACCGAATTTTTACCCGGCGGGTAGTAATAGAGACGCAGTTCCGCAATATTGATCACAATGCCTTCGCGCGGCGCATCTGGAAGTAGGGTTTGCAACGGGATCGTTAACACGCTACCCGCGCGCGGCACGTAAGGATCAACGCCGGGGTTAGCCTGTAACAGAGCGAGAAAGCCGACATTATATTTTTTGGCGATGGCTTCCAGAGAACCACCGTCATTTTCCACCACATGAAATTTGTTTTCGCCAACCAGACGACTGCCCGCTGGCGGCAGCGGCCAGGTGTTGGCTTTTACCGGTAGCGCCAGCGCCACGGCAGCGGCGAACGTAAAAAACGTTAGCCAGCGAGAAAAACGCGTTTTGATCATCACCAAAAATCCATAATAAATATAAGGTTATTATAATAAAAAGATAAGTATGAATTATGGATGGTGACAGTGTCGGATAGTGCAGGGAAGTGCAAATAATTTGTAAATGTTGGATATGGGGGCGCAGAAACGCCCCCGATTTACCATTAAGCGATCGCGTTCTCTTCCAGTTCACGCATAAACTGGCGAATCCATTCGATACGCGTTTTCCGCTCGCTCAAATCCTGAATAAACTTCAGGCGCGTCGGACCATCAAGGCGGTAATGCTGTGGCTGTTTTTGCAGCAAACCAATCAACCAGGCCGGATTAACGTGATTCTTCTCGGCAAATTCGATCACCCCACCTTTCTCATTACCTTCCAGCTTCCTGATCCCCAGTTTCTGCGCTTGCTGGCGCAGACGGGCAATATCCAGCAGGGTACGCGCCGGATCCGGCAGCAGGCCGAAGCGATCGATAAGCTCAACTTTGATCTCTTCCAGTTCGTTTTCCGTTTTGGCGCTGGCAATACGTTTATAGAACGACAAACGCGTATTCACGTCAGGAATGAAATCATCTGGCAATAGCGACGGCATCCGCAGCTCGACTTCTGTTTGCTGACTGGTGAGATCTTCCAGCGATGGCTCGCGTCCGGCTTTCAGCGCATCGACGGCGTTTTCCAGCAACTCCATATACAGCGAGAAACCGATGGTTTCCATTGAGCCGCTTTGTTCTTCGCCAAGCAGTTCACCTGCGCCGCGGATCTCCAGATCGTGCGTTGCCAGCGCAAAACCTGCACCGAGATCTTCCAGCGAGGCAATCGCTTCAAGACGTTTTTGCGCATCGGTGGTCATCGCTTTTGGATGCGGCGTCAGCAGCCATGCATATGCCTGATGATGCGAACGTCCGACTCGACCGCGCAACTGATGCAGCTGCGCCAGACCGAAGTGATCCGCTCGCTCGATGATAATGGTGTTGGCAGTCGGGATATCGATCCCGGTTTCGATAATGGTGGTACAAACCAGCACGTTGAAACGTTGATGATGGAAATCATTCATCACCCGTTCCAGTTCGCGCTCGCGCATCTGCCCGTGACCGATGGCGATCCGCGCTTCTGGTACCAGTTCTGCCATTCGTTCGGCGGCTTTCTGAATGTTTTCCACATCATTGTAGAGATAATAAACCTGCCCCCCGCGCAGAATTTCGCGCAGGATCGCCTCCCGTACCACCAGACTATCGTACTCACGAACAAAGGTTTTAACTGCCAGACGACGGGCTGGCGGCGTGGCAATAATCGACAGATCGCGCATTCCGCTCATCGCCATATTCAGCGTACGTGGGATCGGCGTTGCGGTAAGTGTCAGAATATCCACGTTCGCCCGCATCGCTTTAATGCGCTCTTTATGACGCACCCCGAAGCGGTGTTCTTCATCGACAATCAGCAGACCTAAATCTTTAAACTTGACGTCATTTTGCAGCAGTTTGTGCGTACCGATCAGAATATCGATTTTCCCTTCCGCCACTTCCGCAAGGATTTGCGTCTGCTCTTTGGCGCTGCGGAAACGGGAGATCATTTCGATGCGTACCGGCCAGTTGGCGAAACGGTCGCGGAAGTTGTCGTAATGCTGCTGCGCGAGAAGGGTGGTAGGCACCAGCACCGCCACCTGCTTGTGGTTATCTACCGCCAGGAAAGCGGCGCGCATCGCAACTTCTGTTTTACCAAAGCCAACATCGCCGCACACCAGACGATCCATCGCCAGCGGCTGACACATATCGCTAAGCACTGCATTAATGGCTTGCGCCTGATCCGGCGTGGTTTCAAACGGGAAGCTGTCGCAGAACAATTGATATTGTTCACGATCGTGTTTAAACGCGAAGCCCTCTTTGGCGGCGCGTTGCGCGTAGATATCCAGCAATTCTGCCGCCACATCACGCACTTTTTCCGCCGCTTTCTGCCGCGCGCGTGACCACGCATCGCCGCCAAGTTTATGCAGCGGGGCATTTTCTTCCGCGCCACCTGCGTACCGGCTAATCAGATGCAGTGACGACACCGGAACATACAGTTTGGCGTCGTTGGCATAGGTGAGCATCAAATACTCGCCGGTAATGCCGCCGGCTTCCAGCGTGGTCATTCCTGCATAGCGCCCGACGCCGTGCTCCAGATGGACCACCGGCTGACCAATATGCAGCTCCGCAAGGTTACGGATCAGTGTATCGGGGTTGATGGCGCGGCGAGAATCCTGACGACGACGGGCAACGCGTTCACCGAGCAGATCGCTTTCGCAAATCAGCGCCAGATTACGTACCGTATCGACAAAACCATGTTCGGCAGCGCCAATCATCAGATAACGCCCACGGTCGTTGGCTTCATCAAGACGCATAATGCGTTGAGGAGCAATTTTAATTCGCGCGAGCAGTTCACCCAGCGCTTCACGGCGACCTTCACTTTCTACCGAGAACACCACCGGACCGTCGAAAGACTCGAGGAACTTACGCAGCGCATCCAGCGGCGCTTTTTGTTGTGCCTGAACGGCCAGGTCTGGCAGCTTCTGGAAACCTAAATTGGCATTCGCTGCTTTTGTCGGTAAATGTTCAGTTTTTAGCTGCACACGCGGCCAGTTTTTTAGCTCTGAAAAGAGCTCGTCTACCCGCAGCCAGAGCGATTGTGGTGGCAACAGTGGACGCATCGGATCGACGCCGCGATTTTCAAAACGCGCCAGCGTGTCAGCCTGGAAACGTTCGGCACTGTTTTCCAGATCGCCAGTATTCACCAACAGCGTATTGGCAGGGAAATAACTGAACAGTGGCGGCAGCGGTTCGCTGAAGAATAGCGGCTGCCAGTACTCGATCCCGGCAGGTAATGTGCCTTTACTCACTTGCTGATAAATATGTTCCGGGTCGCGCTTCACTTCGAAGGTATCGCGCCACTGGCTGCGGAACAGTTCAATCGCCGCTTTATCGGTCGGAAATTCGTGCGCGGGCAACAGATTGATCGCTTCTACTTCCTCCAGCGTGCGCTGGCTATCGACGTCAAACACCCGCAGACTGTCAATTTCATCATCAAAAAAATCAAGACGATAAGGCAAGTCGCTGCCCATCGGGAAAAGATCCAGCAACGCGCCGCGCGTGGCGTATTCGCCGTGCTCCATAACCTGGTCAACATGGCGATAACCGGCACTGTCCAGTTGCGTACGCAAGGCATCACGAGATAACCGCTGACCTTTTTTCATCATCAGCGCGTGGCCGTGGAGGAAACTGTGCGGGCAAACGCGCTGCATAAGCGTATTCACCGGAACAATCAGTACGCCACGCTGCATCGTCGGTAGCTGGTAAAGAGTGGAAAGGCGTGAGGAGATAATGTCCTGATGAGGTGAAAAACTGTCGTAGGGAAGGGTTTCCCAGTCCGCCAGATTCATCACCATCTGATCGGTAAACTGGCTGATTTCATCATGCAAACGCAGAGCATTTTGCATATCTGGTGCAATAAGTACCACCGGACCGGCGTGACGTTCGGCAATTTCCGCTACCAGCGTCGCGCAGGCAGCGCCAGTTAACTCGCCCAGCAGACGCTGCTCACCCGCTTTGACGGGCAGCGTATAACGATATTGTTCAGGCATAACGGTTGTCAGATTCTCGTTAGGATATGCCTCAACATATGGGGGCATATCTCTGATAAGCAATGCTGTTCATTATCCGTAATCGACATGGTTTAGCAAATTGAATCGCCCCGGCTGGGGCGATGGCTTAGCGGGAGTAACTGACGGCAGCGGGCAGAGAAGGCGGGGAGAACAACAGATCGCTGAATGCGCGCTGTGAAAGTTTTCTTACCAGCAAGCCCGCAACAGTACAAATCAACAAACTGACAAAGGGGTAAACCAGCAGGAGCGTCAGTTCGACTTGCGGCGACCAGCGTGCCGCGTTCATTTGTGGAATCAGGCTTAAGCTGAATATTTCAACCAGAATGCGATGGGTGGTGTAGATAGCAATGGTGTTGGAGCCAATCACATTCAGCAGGCTGGTGGGGCGCATACCGAAACGTTGCTCGTACTGATAAAACAGTTTCATGATCACCACAATCGATACCAGCGACAACAGCAGCGAGATAGTAAACAACCAGGCACCGACCGCCAGAACAGCCAGCAAAGAAGCCATCAGCAGATGGCGGCGCAACGGCACCGCTTTAACACAGGTCATTAATGTTGCGCCAAACCATGCGCCAAGGCTGTAATAAGGCAAATTGCGGATCACACTGTTCATTCCCCACCACGGTGTGGGTACGAAATTAACCGCCACACTCATCAGTACAAACAGAACAAATAACGGCAGGGCCAGGCGGTTAAAAATTTTACATATCACGAAATAGACAATTAAAGCATACAGATACCACAAGCTGGTGCTGGCGGTGATCATCCCGTGCAGGAACTCACCGGTAGAATCGGCATAAGCGGCATTGGAGGCATTACTTAAATTGCGCTCAGGTGCCAGCCACTGATTTAGTGCACTTATCGCCAGCCACTGCACTACGCCCCAAAGCGCCAGCACCCAGAAGATGTTCCAGATCCGTTTATCGAGACAATTTCCCCAGGGTACGCTGTCGATATAGCGGCGAATCAAATAGCCGGAAATAAAGAAAAAAACCGGCATACGAAAGGGGGCAAGGTAAAGATTGAAATAGATCCAGCATTTGCTCAGGACTTCCGATAACGGATGCTGAAAAGTGGTCAGATGCGGATAAAAGGTAATGACCGAGTGATAAATCACCACCAGACAAATACATAACCCTTTGATCTGGTTAATCCATAGCTCTTTTTGTTTCATCAGGACAACACGCTCTTTTTTAATTTACATGCGGTTGATCCTGCGGGTTATGACCCGAGGTGTAATGGGTATCTGTCTGTATTGGATGATTTTTCAGATTAAGATCAGGCGGCAAGATTGATGATAAAACATGGCAATTTAGCCGATTGATTTACGGGGACTTTTCAGATTAGCCCTGACGATCACTTACAGTTCAGACGTTTACCCATCTTGCTTTCGCTTATATACTCGTGTCTTTGCTAACAGCAACCAGACGGATTTCATGTACCAACCTGTCGCTCTATTTATTGGCCTGCGTTACATGCGTGGGCGTGCAGCGGATCGCTTCGGTCGCTTCGTCTCCTGGCTTTCTACCATCGGCATTACCCTCGGGGTGATGGCGCTGGTCACAGTATTGTCAGTGATGAACGGCTTTGAGCGCGAGCTGCAAAACAACATCCTTGGCCTGATGCCACAGGCAATTCTCTCTTCTGAGCATGGCTCTCTTAACCCGCAGCAACTCCCGGAAACGGCAGTCAAACTGGACGGTGTTAATCGCGTCGCACCTATTACTACCGGTGATGTGGTACTGCAAAGTGCACGCAGCGTGGCGGTCGGGGTGATGCTGGGTATCGATCCGGCGCAAAAAGATCCACTAACGCCGTATCTGGTCAATGTGAAACAAGCTGATCTCGAACCGGGGAAATATAATGTCATTCTCGGCGAACAACTTGCCTCACAGTTAGGTGTCAATCGCGGTGATCAAATCCGCGTGATGGTGCCGTCTGCCAGCCAGTTCACGCCGATGGGGCGTATTCCAAGCCAGCGCCTGTTCAATGTGATTGGCACTTTCGCCGCCAACAGTGAAGTCGATGGCTATGAAATGCTGGTGAATATTGAGGATGCCTCGCGTCTGATGCGTTATCCGGCAGGCAATATTACCGGCTGGCGTTTGTGGCTGGATGAGCCGCTGAAAGTTGATTCTTTAAGCCAGCAAAAACTGCCTGAAGGCAGCAAATGGCAGGACTGGCGTGATCGTAAAGGCGAGCTGTTCCAGGCCGTACGCATGGAAAAAAATATGATGGGCTTGCTGCTGAGCCTGATTGTTGCCGTAGCGGCGTTTAACATTATTACCTCGCTAGGGCTGATGGTGATGGAGAAGCAGGGCGAAGTAGCGATCCTGCAAACGCAAGGCTTAACTCCGCGACAAATCATGATGGTCTTTATGGTGCAAGGGGCCAGCGCCGGGATTATCGGTGCGATCCTCGGAGCGGCGCTTGGTGCACTGCTTGCCAGCCAGTTGAATAATCTGATGCCGATAATCGGCGTCCTGCTTGATGGCGCGGCACTGCCAGTCGCTATCGAACCTTTACAGGTCATTGTTATTGCGCTGGTGGCGATGGCTATCGCGCTGCTGTCTACGCTTTACCCTTCATGGCGCGCTGCCGCCACTCAACCCGCTGAGGCTTTACGTTATGAATAAGATCCTGTTGCAATGCGACAACCTGTGCAAACGCTATCAGGAAGGCAGTGTGCAAACCGATGTACTGCACAATGTCAGTTTCAGCGTCGGCGAAGGTGAAATGATGGCGATCGTCGGTAGCTCTGGTTCTGGTAAAAGTACCTTGCTGCACCTGCTGGGCGGGCTGGATACGCCAACCTCCGGCGATGTGATCTTTAACGGTCAACCGATGAGCAAACTGTCTTCGGCGGCGAAAGCAGAGCTGCGCAACCAGAAGCTGGGCTTTATTTATCAGTTTCACCACCTGCTGCCGGATTTTACCGCCCTGGAAAACGTGGCTATGCCACTGCTGATTGGCAAGAAAAAGCCCGCTGAAATCAACAGCCGTGCGCTGGAGATGTTAAAAGCGGTGGGGCTGGAGCATCGTGCGAATCACCGCCCATCTGAACTTTCTGGCGGTGAGCGCCAGCGTGTGGCGATTGCCCGTGCGCTGGTCAATAACCCGCGTCTGGTACTGGCGGATGAACCTACCGGTAACCTTGACGCACGTAACGCCGACAGCATCTTCCAGTTGCTTGGGGAATTGAATCGCTTGCAGGGCACTGCCTTCCTGGTGGTTACTCACGACCTGCAACTGGCGAAACGCATGAGCCGCCAGTTAGAAATGCGTGATGGTCGTTTGACGGCGGAACTGAGCCTGATGGGGGCGGAGTAATGGCGATGCCTTTATCGTTATTGATTGGCCTGCGTTTTAGTCGCGGACGGCGACGCGGCGGTATGGTGTCGCTGATCTCCGTCATTTCTACCATTGGCATTGCCCTCGGCGTGGCGGTATTGATCGTCGGCTTAAGCGCGATGAACGGCTTTGAACGCGAACTGAACAACCGCATTCTGGCGGTGGTGCCGCATGGCGAAATTGAGGCGGTGGATCAGCCGTGGACTAACTGGCAAGAAGCCCTGGATAACGTGCAAAAAGTGCCGGGTATTGCCGCTGCCGCGCCGTATATCAATTTCACCGGGCTGGTGGAAAGTGGTGCCAATCTGCGCGCAATTCAGGTCAAGGGCGTTAACCCGCAACAGGAACAGCGTTTGAGCGCATTACCCTCGTTTGTCCAGGACGATGCGTGGAGCAATTTTAAAGCAGGCGAACAGCAAATTATCATCGGCAAAGGCGTGGCGGATGCGCTGAAAGTGAAGCAGGGCGATTGGGTGTCGATTATGATCCCAAATTCGAATCCCGAGCATAAACTGATGCAGCCAAAACGTGTGCGTTTGCACGTTGCCGGTATTTTGCAGTTGAGTGGCCAACTCGATCACAGTTTTGCCATGATCCCGCTGGCGGATGCCCAGCAATATCTTGATATGGGTTCCAGCGTGTCAGGTATTGCCCTTAAAATGACGGATGTTTTCAACGCCAATAAGCTGGTACGCGATGCGGGTGAAGTGACCAACAGCTATGTTTATATTAAAAGCTGGATTGGTACTTACGGCTATATGTATCGCGATATCCAGATGATCCGCGCCATTATGTATCTGGCGATGGTACTGGTGATTGGCGTGGCCTGTTTCAACATCGTCTCCACCTTAGTGATGGCGGTGAAAGACAAGAGTGGCGATATCGCAGTATTAAGAACGCTGGGGGCGAAAGATGGCTTAATTCGCGCCATCTTTGTCTGGTATGGATTGCTGGCAGGGCTGTTCGGCAGCCTGTGTGGGGTGATTATCGGCGTAGTTGTTTCACTGCAACTTACCCCGATTATTGAGTGGATTGAAAAGTTGATCGGTCATCAGTTCCTCTCCAGCGATATCTATTTTATTGACTTCCTGCCATCGGAATTGCACTGGCTGGACGTCTTCTACGTACTGGTCACAGCATTGTTGCTGAGTCTTTTGGCAAGTTGGTATCCGGCGCGGCGCGCCAGTAATATTGACCCTGCGCGAGTCCTTAGCGGCCAGTAAAGGCAGTACATTAAAACAAGGAGCGGCAATGTATTACGGGTTTGATATTGGTGGAACAAAAATTGCGCTTGGCGTGTTTGATAGCGGTCGGCAGTTGCAGTGGGAAAAGCGGGTGCCGACACCGCGTGACAGCTATGACGCATTTTTAGATGCAGTGTGCGAGCTGGTGGCTGAAGCCGATAAGCGTTTTGGCTGTAAAGGTTCTGTAGGCATCGGTATTCCGGGAATGCCGGAAACAGAAGATGGTACGCTGTATGCCGCCAATGTCCCCGCTGCCAGCGGTAAATCGCTGCGTGCCGACCTGAGCGTACGTCTTGATCGCGATGTCCGCCTTGATAACGATGCCAACTGTTTTGCCCTTTCAGAAGCCTGGGATGATGAATTTACTCAATATCCACTGGTGATGGGGTTGATTCTCGGCACCGGCGTTGGCGGCGGGCTGATTTTCAACGGTAAACCAATTACCGGTAAAAGCTATATTACCGGCGAGTTTGGCCATATGCGTCTGCCGGTTGATGCGTTAACCATGATGGGGCTGGATTTCCCATTACGCCGCTGCGGCTGTGGTCAGCATGGCTGCATTGAAAATTATCTGTCTGGTCGCGGTTTTGCGTGGCTGTATCAACACTATTATCATCAACCGTTGCAGGCTCCCGAAATTATTGCGCTTTATGATCAAGGCGATGAGCAGGCAAGGGCGCACGTTGAGCGTTATCTGGATTTATTAGCGGTTTGTCTGGGAAATATCCTGACCATTGTTGACCCTGACCTGGTCGTCATTGGTGGTGGCTTATCGAATTTCCCGGCAATCACAACGCAACTGGCGGACAGGCTGCCTCGTCATCTCTTACCTGTAGCTCGTGTTCCGCGCATTGAACGCGCGCGCCACGGTGATGCGGGAGGAATGCGTGGTGCGGCTTTCCTACATCTAACCGATTAAACAACAGAGGTTGCTATGCTGTCGCGTCGGGGTCATCGGTTAAGTCGTTTTCGTAAAAATAAACGCCGCCTGCGCGAGCGTTTGCGTCAGCGTATTTTTTTCAGAGATAAAGTGGTGCCGGAAGCAATGGAAAAACCAAGAGTACTCGTACTGACTGGGGCAGGTATTTCTGCGGAATCAGGTATTCGTACCTTTCGCGCCGCAGATGGCCTGTGGGAAGAACATCGGGTTGAAGATGTGGCAACGCCGGAAGGTTTCGATCGCGATCCTGAACTGGTACAAGCGTTTTATAACGCCCGCCGTCGACAGCTGCAGCAGCCAGAAATTCAGCCTAACGCCGCGCATCTTGCGCTGGCTAAACTGCAAGATGCTCTCGGCGATCGCTTTTTGCTGGTGACGCAGAATATCGACAATCTGCACGAACGCGCAGGTAATACCAATGTGATTCATATGCATGGGGAATTGCTGAAAGTTCGCTGTTCGCAAAGTGGTCAGATTCTCGACTGGACCGGAGACGTTACGCCAGAAGATAAATGCCATTGTTGCCAGTTCCCGGCACCCTTGCGCCCGCACGTCGTTTGGTTTGGCGAAATGCCACTCGGCATGGATGAAATTTATATGGCGTTGTCGATGGCCGATATTTTCATTGCCATTGGTACTTCCGGGCATGTTTATCCGGCGGCTGGATTTGTTCACGAAGCGAAACTGCATGGTGCGCACACTGTGGAACTCAATCTTGAACCGAGTCAGGTCGGTAATGAATTTGCCGAGAAATATTACGGCCCGGCAAGCCAGGTGGTGCCAGAGTTTGTTGAAAAGTTGCTGAAGGGCTTATAAAGCAGGAAGCATTGCCTGATGCGCTACGCTTATCAGGCCTGCGATGGGGCGCAATGAATTGAATTTGCGGGTGTCGTAGACCAGAGAAGTCGTTGACGCCGCATCTGGCATATTTACTGCCTCTTTTAGCGTTTACTCGTCCATAACAGCAACATTAGCCACATCCTTGCTAAATGAAAAAACGGGCGGTAATACCACCGCCCGCTTGCTGAATTAACGTCCTGCTTTCAGCTTCTGATAATACTCTTCATAAATGCTGCTGGCTGCGCCAACGTCATTCTGCCATTCGCCATTTTTAATGGTTTCAGCATCCGGGTAGAGCGTCTTGTCGTCCGCTATTTCCGGGCTTAACAGCTTACGCGCGGCGAGGTTTGGCGTTGGATAACCGATAGTTTCAGCAACCTGTTTTGCCACATCCGGGCGCAGCAGGAAGTTGATCAATTTCAGCGCGCCCTCTTTGTTTTTGGCATTTGCCGGGATCGCCAGGCTGTCCATCCAGAAAATGCCGCCTTCTTTCGGCCATACCACGTCAATTGGCGTACCCGCCTGGCGTGCAACGAAAGCGGAACCGTTCCAGATCATGCCGAGGTTAACTTCGCCTTCCATGTACGGGTTAGCTGGGTTATCGGAGTTAAACGCCGCTACGTTTGGCATCAGTTTTTTCAGCTCGTTATACGCAGCTTCAATCTCTTTCGGATCGGTGGTGTTACCGGAGTAGCCCAGTTTGCGCAGCGCCATCTGGAACACTTCACGGGCATCGTCGGTCAGCAGCAGGCTGCCTTTGTACTCAGGTTTCCACAGATCGGCCCAGCTGGTGACAGATTTCGGATCCACCGCATCACCGTTAACGCCAATCGCCGTCGCACCCCAGATATACGGAATGGAATAGTCGTTATTCGGGTCAAACGGCTTGTTGAGCATGTCTGGATCGAGGTTGCTGAAATTGCTTAACTTCGACTTGTCGATCTTCTGGATCATCCCTTCTTTACGCATTTTATCGACGTAATAGGTTGAAGGAACCACCAGGTCATAGGCACCGTCTTTGTACGTTTTCAGCTTCGCGTACATGGTTTCGTTCGACTCGTAAGTCGAATAGATAACCTTAATACCGGTTTCTTTGGTGAACTGTTCAAGCAGTCCTGGCGGCACGTACTCGGTCCAGTTGTAGAAATACAGCGTGTTGTTGTCATCGGCGTGAGCGGCGCTCATGCCCAGTGCCAGAGCACCCGCCGCGAGCAGGTGGCGTGACCATTTTTTCATTTAACGTCCCCTGTGTTACCTTTCGTTTTATCACGAGCAATAAGCTGGCTGGCAATTACCATCACCAGCGACAGCACCAGTAATATGGTTGCCAGCGCGTTAACTTCCGGCGATACGCCGACTTTGACCATCGAATAAATTTTTAACGGCAGAATTTCATAACTCGGCCCGGTGACAAACGAAGAAACCACCACGTCGTCCATCGACAGGGTAAAGCTTAACACCCAGCCCGCCGCTACCGCTGGCATTGCCAGTGGCAGAATGATTTTTCGCAGAATGGTAAATTCGCTGGCACCGAGATCTTTCGCCGCTTCCAGCATTCGCACGTCAAAACCTTTCAGGCGCGAATACACCGTCACCACCACAAACGGCAGGCAGAAGGTGATATGCGAGAACAGCAGCGACCAGAAGCCAAGCTGAATACCCAGCAGCATAAACAGCACCAGCAGAGAAATCGCCATCACAATATCTGGCGACATCATCACCACAAACAGCATTCCGCTAACGAACGGCTTACCACGAAAGCGATAACGGTACAACGCAACTGCCGTCAGTGAACCGATAAGCGTAGCAAACGTCGCCGAAAACACCGCCATCGTCAGTGAATGCTGAGCTGCCTGCAACAGACTGTCGTTGTTCATCAGCAGGCTATACCATTTGGTGGTAAAACCCTGCCAGTTGATGCCAAAGCGCGAGCTGTTGAAAGAGTTCACAATCAAAATAATGATTGGGATATACAGGTACGCGTAGATAGCGGTCATAAAACCGCCGCGAAGCAGTCGACCGATCATTCGAGTTCCACCTTCTTATTCATAAGGCGGGACACTTTCAGGATTTTGAATTTATTCAATTTTTTCCTTTCTCCAAAATCTCTCCAAAACTTTTCCCCAAAACAGGACCACGCATTTTACAGCATTTTTATACATGGGTGAGCTTACTAGGACAGAAAAGTATTCCAGTTTGTTTACCCATATCGCTTTCCGAATGAGATTTTTGATGTGATTTCTTCGTGTTGAAAAACCACATAATGTGGTATTAGAATTAGCTATCAAGATTCACTTTGAATCCGTTTTGAATCCCATTGAACTCAGGAGTGACTATGAAGCGTAAAAGTGTGGCTTTGTTACAAGCCATTGGCTCGGTTATAGCCCTGAGCCCGACGGTCGTTTCAGCAAATGGCATGCCAGCGAATCCAGTTTCCGCTTTGCGTCAGGATGCTGCGGCTATCAGAGGCGATTTCCAAAAAGCAATGGTATCCGTTAACGTTGAAAAGCTGAACAATGCCAGATCAAAAAGAAAGTGAGAACACCAAACTCACTTGTGAAGAACAAAAGGATAATGAACTGGTTTCTCGAGTAATCGAAAATCCAGAGGTCTTAAACAGGGTTTTGGATAGTCCGCAGGTGCGGGCTATTGTTTGCCAGCATTTTCAGGGGCCTGTTCCGCCACCTTCAATGCTTAAAAAGTATGATCAACTGGTGCCTGGGCTTGCAAATCGACTTGTTGAGTTGACCGAAAAAGAGCAGGCTCATCGCCATAAAACAGTGGCTGATAGCATTGATATTGCCAGAGATGGTCAAACAAAGGCTTTTTGGTTGGCAATATTGATCATCTTAGCTGCCACTGTCTTTGGCGTCATGGGGGAGACAGTTCTTGCCGGAACTCTCGTTTCAATAGATCTTGTTGCATTGGTTACGGCATTTATTGTTGGAAAACATTATTCTAAGCAGGAACCTGATCAAGATTAGTCTCCGAACCCCGGTTGATGCCGGGGTTTTTACACTAGCAAAGCAATATCAACATTTTTCAGCTGCATTTATTTCGTCAAACAACCAATTTAACCCATTCCTGACCACGAGTATCGTTATAACGATCGGTGGTTGCTTGGACTTTATGTCCCAGTAATGTTTTTGTATCAATACCCTGCGCGCGGTACAGTCGTTCTGACAGGGAGCGTTGTTCATGAAATGTTGGCGGAGTTTTTCCTGCTGGTGGAGTTATCCCAGCCAGATCCCGTGCTTTGGCAAAGTAGTCGCTCAGGTTGTCTTTACTCATCGGCTTTGGTTGTTTCTGGTGCCGACTATGGATTAGATATGGACTTAATATTCTGTCTCGGCACCCATCAATAACTTCTTTTAACGTTATCCCAATGGCATCACAGCGTAGTGTAAGCGGTAACGCCAGACGCATTCTGGTTTTTCCCTGGGTGATATGCAAGTGTTCGTTCCACACATCTGAAAAACGCATGTGGCAAATGTCATCACGGCGCTGACCAGTAACAATCGCAAGAAGCATTGCGTTACGGATAAAGTGTTTTTCAGGCGTTGCGTTGTAAATTTTTTGCCAGTCTTCCAGGGTGAGTCTGGATCTGGTCACTTTAGGGATCGGTTTACGGGTAGCCTCCGGAGGATTCCATCCAGGAGGAACTTCCCCTGCATGCTGTGCTTCTTTATAAATATCAACCCATAATCCGCGATTTACTCTTGCTGTGCTGACCATGTCTTTATCCATCCACTCGTCCAGTATTAATGCAAAGTCTCTTACCTCCAGTTCTTTCAATGGGTGGTTTCCCAGGCGGGAAACCAGGTATGCAGCCATTCGCACTTTTTCTTTGTGGGTTGTAGCTGCAATATCTCCATTTTTCAGTCGCGTGTCCTGTATTTTCAGATATCGATCAACCCATGCCTTTAATCTGATACCCCGACGTTTTGTTGCTGATGGACTTTCATCAATTTTGCGCATGAAATATTCAGCTTCTGCTGCAGCTATCCGCTGATTGGCTGTGGAAGCGATTTTTTCTGCCTTACCTTTGTCTGTTCCGAGTCCGTGAAATTTTCCAGTCACAGGATTTTTATACTGGTAGTAAACTCTGCCAGTTCTGCGATCAAACTTTTCGTAAAGACCGGCTACGTCAGTGCTGTTTTTTCGTGGCCTCGGTGACATGAGTTAAAATCTCCTTCAGTGCATCATCATCGCCAGTATGAATTTCCGGCGCAATTCCCGTTTCACCAGGCCCAACAAATACTGCTCGGCGATCTATCAGCCAACGCCCACGAATTTTTTGTGGTCTTGGAACGATGTATCCTAGTTTTCCGTATTTCACCAGGGTAGTGTTTGTTATTGGGAGACTGAACCGTTTTGGTTTCCACTCGTCGAGCGTTATCAGGTACTGTTCGCTCATGGCTATCACTCCGGAACGCGCCAGTTGCAGAATATCAACGACAACTGGCGACGGTTGAACATTAAAAATCAGCCTGACTCGGGATCAGTTTTTGCCAGATAACTGAAACGTATTTTGCCTGGTAACGGGCGTCATCAAGTGCATTATGGCGCTCACCTTCGAATGGAATAGCCGTTCTGGCATCGAAGTCTATGGCTTTCCCCAGCTCAACGATTGTGCGTACATCGCGATCGTTGTAGTAACGCCACGGGCAGGGGATCCCCTGCCGTTCGTATGAACGGCGCAAAATCGTGTTGTCGAAGTTGGCTCCATTTCCCCAGACCTGAACAAAAAATTCACCGGAGTTTTCGTCGATAAATTCCCGCAATTGTAACAGTGCATCATCTAACGGGATTTCATCGGTCATAATGGCAGATTGCGCTTCGCGTGATTGCTTAAGCCACCATTTAATGGTGTCCCGATCAATGACTCCGCCAGCAGTTTCCAGATCGATAGTCTTACTAAATTCCGGTCCCATATCTCCGGTTTGCGGATCGAAAAATATTGCACCTATTGAGATGATCGGGGCATCAGGATTTTTTCCCATGGTTTCAAGGTCGATCATTAGATGGTCACACGTCCTGCTGGTGGATGTGATTTCTTGATGACCGTTCACCTTAATTGAGTGATCTGCCGTCTCGCCAGTTTCATTATCGCTATCGTGATGCTGATTGCCGCCAGTGTTCTCCTTGTGTGGATGTTCAGCGCCTTCCATTTTCTCCGGATCATCTTCCTGAACTTCAACCTGATACTCTTCATCGAATGTTTCCTGGTATGTTGCGTCGCCCATCACTGCGCCACAATCAGGGCAGTTGCCGCCGCCGGTCTGACCGCAGGCGGTGCAGACTTTTTCCACTTCCTGTTGCGCCACTGGTTCAGGCTGTTTCGTTTCTGGCTCGTTTTGTAACGCATTTGGGCTGTTTTGTTCCGCTTTTTGGTAGTTCCGTTCCGATTCATGCTGGTTCTGGTTTACAGAATCGCGGGTCTGGATCCCCTTAACCCATTTCGGATCATTCGGGTCGCTAATCCCTGCAACAAATTCTCCGCGAGAGGCAGCAAGCAACTTATCGGCGTCAGGCTGGCTGATATTGGCTGCCTGCATAATTTTGTTTACTTCGTCAGCGGTAACTTTTACCGGCTCTGGTTGTGCGGTCGTGTCAGATGCACCAGTATTTTGTTGTGAACCTGAGTATGTACTGTTTTTGCGGGCGAAATATTCTTCTTTCGTGATTTCAGTAGCCCCGGCAGCCAGTGCCTTATCCAGACCAGAAAGTTTGTTTGCGCGACCGTATTTTTCGCCATCCTTGTCGGTGAAGAGGAAGTAGAACGGCCCCTCACGCTCTACAGATGGTTCGACTTCCACTTTGCATTCGGTTTTTTCGTTGTCCGGAATTGCCGTTTCCACTGCATCAGTTTCTGGTACTGGCGACGAGAGAGTATCAGTTGCGCTCTGATTTGTTCCTTCATCTTCAAACACGCCCTTTGTAGTCAGGTATTCAGTAATGTATTTGTTCAGTGCCACAGGGTCTTTGTGAATGTCGATCGGACGTTCACGGACAAGGCCAAAAATAGTCTGGCGGTCGTAGCGAAGGGCATCAGGCTGTTTGCGCATTGATGCCGAGATACGCTTCCAGTCTTCGCGGTCGTTGTCGATAACTTCATTTTTTGCCCAGCGATGGATGCTGCCGTCAATGTTTCCGGCATCCACATCACCAGGCCAGAGAGCGTAGGCCAGTTCGTCATCCAGTGTTTTCCATGTCTGCTTGTATTCGCGATGAATGGCAGCAATGACCGGGCTGATTTTTCCTGTTGAATTTTCAGTGTGCTGTTGATTGGTTCTGGCGCGGGCGAGATCAACAACAGACGTGTATTTTCCGGTTTCCTTGCGTTCACCTTCGCGACGTTTTTTCCAGATGCGCATCTCTGCCTGAATTTCGGGCCATTTGGCACCAGGCTTACATTTATGCTTAACCCACCCGATGGCATGCAGCTTAAGCTCCGGATACATGGCGTTAACTTCTGGCATTTTCATCAACGCTTCAACGATATGTCCGTCGAATGTTGCCATGTCTTCCTGCAACAATTCCTGTGCGCTAATAACCATATCAACGGTGATGTTTTCACATGTGTCGAACTTAACCATGACAGCGTTCTGTACTTCAGGGGCCAGCTTGTCAAAAGTGACGTTCATCGGATCTGATTCAGTCTCAACCGGGACAAAGGAAGCAGACTCCTCATCCCAGCGGTTTTCCTGCATATATTCAGCATCCCAGGAATCTAGGGCAGGGCGGGGTATACCGGGTTTATCCTCGCAGACAAGAAATTTATAAGCGCAGTCCTGAGCAGCCGGATAATGTTCCAGGAATTGCCAGTGAAATTTTGCGCGGGCGCGACGTTCATCACCGGCTTCAATGGCAGTGGCTACAGCGACGGCACCTTCTTCCTTTATTGCCTGTTCGTCCGGAATGGCGGCGCAAATAAAGACTTTACTCATTTTGTTTTAACCTCATTACAGATTTCAGGGTGAACGAATCCCTGCCATTGCTGGCATTTTTAATCCGTTGGTATGGTGTTAATATGGCTGGAGGGTTATCCAGCCGGTGTTTCGTTATTCAGGTACAGCGATACTTTTTTTAGCGGGAGGCATTCACCAGAAATTTTTTGCTCGTCTCTTGCCTGGAGGCAGGATTCTTTACTTGCATAAATTCCGGTAATCACATTCTGTGATTCACCCGTTATAAGAAAAACCGTCATCATCAGTGCAAATGCTGAAGTCATTGACGTTCTCCGAAAATACCAAGTTCAAGAAGAGCAATTCGGGAAAGTATGGAATTATCATTGAGCAGATAAGGCTCATATTTCCTCATATTAATGGCATCTTCAGTAAACTCCCGGTTACTGAGCAGAACACCAATATCAAAACAACCTTCAGACGTATTAACGTTTGGTAATAACGTTTCCATTATCGCGTCCTCAACAATGAATTTTGTGATGCAGTGCCTGGTGCCTCCAGGTGACGTTAACCAGTTAACAATTAACGCCGGATTAGTTGATGCTCGTTACGCCCGTAAAATACCGCCTTACTGCTTTAACTGTTCCGCGTGCGCATAGCCGCATTCACCGCATCACAAAATTCACTTTAAAAAGGGCGGATATCCGTTTCCGCCGAATCACCAGAAAAGTGATAACAGAGGGCGTTGCAGCGGGGTTGTCACTTAAGCGTATGGTCAACCTGACAACCCGGTGTCCTCAGCGGGGAAGGAATAACCCCGCCATACTTACCGCCGCGCCATTTCGCGGATTGCCACAACCGGAAGCGCACGGTCGAATTAAATTTAACGACTACCTACAGAGAGACGAACTTCGCCGTGCGCTTTCGCGTTATGCCCTGACTTTTCAGGGATATATCCTTTTCAGTAAACTGTCAGTGCCGGATTCTTATCCGTGTCCGGCGCACGCACTCTACCTCACCTGTGAATAAATTAATGATTAATTGATATTTTGTTGTTTGATTCAACTTTCCCATCGGATGTGTGATGCTTTAAATCACAGGAATTAATACTGCTTGCTGTAAAATGATTTTCAAGGGGAGCTATTCGAATCCCTTTCTTTTTCATTAACAAGCCAAATCCTTTATTAATGATGTCCATTAATTCCAGGAAGTATTTTTCATGTAAATCCTGGTTATCAGAGAGCTGCTTCTCTTCGCACAGACCGATAAAGGCACGACGCACGTTACCGGATATAGTATCGATGGTTTCTTTTTCTACAGTACTCAGGTCAAGAGTCGCCAGTTGAGAGCGAACCACATTCGATGCCATTTCCTGGAATGGTACTGGTAAATCTTTAAATTCCATCGTCAACCTCATCAGTCAGTGTTTCTGGTTAACCAGCGACGCTCGCCAGCTTCAGTTTTAAACGTTTTGCTTCTGGTATACGTCATCGCGGTGAACGTACCGTCCTGGTTGGGGAACACACCACATACCAGAGATTCGTTGTTGCCAAGATCGATAGTATCCATGCTGACCTCATTTCCCCTTAACGCCGGGGTAGCGGAACAAAAACCTGCTGCATAGTTAAAGTTGAACCCTGCCGTCATGTTCTTACGCCTCGGGCTGGCTACTTAACCCCTGACCACTGCCGGGTAACTCGAAGTATTTCCCTGCGTTCTGTGGGGCGTGGTGGGGTAGTGGAAATAATCTACAATTAAAAACTGTTTTGTGTCAACAGTTTTTAATTGTTGTATTGGGCAAAAAAACTCCCTCGAATGAGGGAGTGTGAAAATTGTTCAGTTCAGATAGGGAAGGGAAATTGTCGGCGGGCATGCACAATATTTGCAATTTCAATGCTTGAAGCTGCTACTCGGTACAAAACGATATAATTAGGGTGAACCACAATTTCCCGCAAACCGGATACTCGATCACTTGGCGGATATAGATATGGATGCTCAGAGAGGGCTAAAACAGACGTTTCAATCCGTATTTTTAGTCTGCGTGCTGCAGGAATATTTTCCTTAGCAATATAGGCTACGATCTGACGCAAATCATCGCGAGCAGATGGTAGCCACAAAATGGGTAACATTACTCGCTCCTGTTAGTTACAGCAATTTGAGCAATAAGATTCTCCATTTCAGCCATTACCTCATCATGTGGAATTGAGGGACGAGGGTCAGCAAGGCTTGACGCCACTTTAGCGCGTAACCATTCGTTGTAACTGTTTTCTTGTTCGGTAGTTTCGAATTCTGAAACTATCGGAGAAAGGGCTGTACTCATGGCATAACTCCTCTTCTTGTACTGTGGTCACGCCCGGCGGCTTTTTTGTGCCGCCAACCACCGGGCAATGGTTTCTTCCATTGATTTTTTCTTGTCTTTGATTTCTTGAAGCATTTTTTCTTGGTCTTCCTCTGGAAACGCACTAAAAGCCTGGAGCAGTTCGCGTTGACGAGGACCAATTTTCATCGTGTCAGGGGTGAAAATTTGCTCCCCCTCTTCAGGAGGCAATAAAAACCAATGCAATGGATGCCCTGTAACCTCAACCAGTTTATCCAAACTTGAGGCTTTAGGTGTAGCCTTACCGCTGACCCATTGTTGAACAGTTTGTTGTGTCACACCAATTCTACGGGCAAGCTCAGCCTGGCTCCATCCAGTTTCCTGAAGAAGCTTGCTGATTCTGTACATAGATACTTCTAGGGCGTTCATCATTATTCAATTTTACAGGTAAATACTGTTAAAAGCATCACAATAAAAAACTGTTGATTGTGTACAGTTTTTTATTGTAGGCTTTGCTTATAGTTTTTTAGAGGAGAGCAAAATGCTAGATAGCACTCGCGAAAAAATTAGGCAGAAATACACTCAAGCTGAAATAGGTCGTTATATGGGGGTCGCTCAACAGACAGTTTGGCAATGGTTTAGCTTTGACGTTCCCCCAAAGCAGGTAATTCCGTTATGTCAGCTAATGAAGTGGGAAGTTACCCCGCATGAAATTCGCCCTGATATTTATCCTAACCCAACCGACGGTTTACCTGTTGGATTCAAGGTTAACACATCAAATGCACCGGAGTTGATTCATGAAAATCAAGCATGAACACATCCGCATGGCGATGAATGCCTGGGCGCGTCCTGATGGCGAAAAAGTTCCAGTAGCTGGAATAACCCAGGCTTATTTTGAGTTGGGTATGACGTTTCCTGAACTGTATGACGACAGCCATCCGGAAGCCCTGTCTCGTAATACCCAGAAAATTTTCCGCTGGGTAGAAAAAGACACCCCTGATGCGGTTAAAAAAATTCAGGCGTTGTTACCGGCGATCGAAAAAGCAATGCCGCCTCCACTGGTGGCCCGAATGCGCAGCCACAGTTCGGAATATCACCGGGAGCTTGTCGAGCGACGGGAGCGCCTGGTGAAAGATATCGATGAGTTTGTTGCGGCAGCGATCGTGTTGTTCGATCAGATGAATCGTGGTGGTCCGGCGGGAAATGCCGTGGTGGCGCATTGATAACGTGTTCTGGGGGGGGGATGAAGCTCCTTTTTGCTGAACGTCCGCTGGTTATAAACACGCAGCTGGCGATGAAAATTGGTCTGAACGAAGCCATCGTGTTGCAGCAGTTGCATTACTGGTTGAGAGATACCGGTTCCGGCATGGAATGTGATGGTGTTCGCTGGATTTATAACACAACAGAACAATGGCTGGAGCAGTTCCCGTTCTGGTCAGAGTCAACGTTAAAACGCGCATTTGCAAGTCTGAAAACGCTGGGGCTTTTGCGTTGCGAAAAGCTCAATAAATCAAAGCGTGATATGACTAATTTTTACACGATTAATTACGAGAGCGAGCTTTTAAATGGTGGCAAAGTGAGCGAATCCATCAGGTCAAAATGCGCTGCTCCATCAGGTCAGAATGACACGATGGAAGGGGCCAAAATGGCACGTTCCATTGGTTCAAAACGACTCAATGTCATCGGGTCAAAATGGCCTGATGATCTTACAGAGAATACAACAGAGATTACTACAGAGAATAAAAACACTTCTCGTCCGGAAGCTTCGCAACCGGACCCGCAGACGGTTGAACAGGATTTTTTAACCCGACACCCTGACGCGGTTGTGTTCAGTGCAAAAAAACGCCAGTGGGGCAACCAGGAAGATTTGGCGTGTGCGCAGTGGATCTGGGGACGAATCGTGAGTCTTTACGAGCAGGCCGCCAGCGATGATGGCGAGATTTCGCGACCGAAAGAACCCAACTGGACCGCATGGGCCAACGACGTGCGCACAATGCGGATGCTGGATGGCAGAACTCACAGACAAATTTGTGAAATGTTTGGTCGGGCGCAGCGGGATCCATTCTGGGTAAAAAATATCATGAGTCCGTCAAAGCTTCGCGAAAAATGGGATGAACTGGTTATCCGCCTGGGGCGTTCGTCTGTACAGCGTTGCGTGAATCATATTTCTGAGCCGGATACCGAAATTCCGCCGGGGTTCAGGGGGTAACGGGCCATGAAAAATATCGCGACAGGTGGTGTTCTTGAGCGTATCCGTAAGCTGACCCCGCAGCATGTAATCGCGCCGTACCGGACAGTGGACGAGTGGCGCGAGTGGCAACTGGCAGAAGGGCGAAAACGTAGCGAGGAGATCAACCGCCAGAATCGCCAGTTGCGGGTGGAAAAAATCCTGAATCGTTCGGGCATCCAGCCTCTGCACAGCAAATGCTCGTTTGCGAATTATCAGGTGCAGAACGACGGGCAAAAACATGCGCTGAGCCAGGCAAAATCCATCGCTGACGAACTGATGACAGGGTGCACGAATTTTGTGTTCAGCGGTAAGCCGGGTACCGGAAAGAACCACCTTGCAGCCGCCATTGGCAATCATCTTCTGGCGAAAGGTCGCAGCGTGATTGTGATAACGGTGGCTGATGTGATGCTGGCGTTACACAACAGCTACGACAACAAAAACTCAGGCGAAAAATTTTTACAGGGGTTGTGTGATGTTGACCTGCTTGTCCTGGATGAAATCGGAATGCAGCGGGATACGCGCAACGAGCAGGTCACACTGAACCAGATAGTCGACCGCAGAACGGCTTCGATGCGTAGTGTCGGAATGCTGACGAACCTGAACCACGTAGCGATGAGTACGCTTCTTGGCGAGCGTGTGATGGACCGCATGGTCATGAACGGTGGTCGCTGGGTGAATTTTAACTGGGAGAGCTGGCGTTCGAATGTCAGACACCTGAGGGTTGTGAAGTAATTTTGTCCGGAGGAAATTTTAATGGAAACCGTTTTTGACGCACTGAAAGCAATGGGAAAAGCCACATCGGTAGAACTGGCCGCGCGACTTGATATCAGTCGTGAAGAGGTTCTCAACGAGCTGTGGGAACTCAAAAGAAATGGCGTCGTTGATAAAACTGGTCACACCTGGTTTCTGGCTGGCGAAGGTGAATCCCTGGTAACCGAAGAGCGGCCAGTAAAATCTGAAGCACAGGATATGCTGACCGGGGAGGTCGAACAAAAAGTTACCGCAGACATGATGATTGAGTTTATCGGTCAGGATGGGGCTAAAACGTGTGAGGAACTGGCGGGTAAGTTCGGCATCAGTACTCGCAAGGTTGCTTCCACGCTGGCGGTGGTAACTGCAACGGGGCGGCTGGCACGCGTTAATCAGAGCGGTAAATTTCGTTACTGCATGCCGGGCGGTAATTTACCAGCAGAGCCGAAAGCAGCATCGGTAACGGAAAATGATGGTAAGGCCTTTCCTCAGCCAGCAGGTGTTGCGTTACCAGTCCGGGAAGCCGCAACACAGGAAGAAATTAAAACAGAAACTGTGGCGGACATTGTGCAGCCGTTGCTATCGTTTACCGAAACGCAAGCAGATGAGCTGATTTTTCCGTCCCTGCGCAGGGCAAACCTGGCGCTGCGCAGGGCGAAAAGTGATGTTCAGAAGTGGGAGCGAGTCTGCGCCGCGCTGCGGGAGCTGAACAAGCACCGGGATATTGTTCGACAGATTACTGATTCTTCCCGCCGTGTTGTATCGGAAAAGTGATAGCCGGAGGCGCTTATGGCGAAACCTTTTACACACGAACAGCGTGAAGAACTGAAGGCCCGAATTATCGGGCTGGTACGCAAAAATGAACGCATGACGATATCACAACTGGAGAGAGCGACGGGAGCAGGCTGGCATTCAGTCAGACGTTGCCTTGTGGATGTACTGGCTTGTGGCGATTTATACATGCCCGGTAAATACGGTGTTTTTACATCAGAACAGGTGTATCGCGTATGGCGTAAGGCAGCGGAGAAAGCAACCGACCAGACATTGATTCGAAAGTTACCAGACGGAGAAATACGCCGCTACGACAGACAACAGAACATAATCTGTGGCGAGTGCCGGAAGAGTGAAGTTATGCTGCGTGTACTGGCGTTCTATCAGGGCAATTTTCAGGAGGCGGTACTGTGAGTGAATTAGCTATCAGGCTTCAATTGTCGCTGGCATTCGCATCAAAGGAGAATGAGATGATCACTTTTACAAAAGAGCAGTTAATCAGTCATGTTAGTGAAAATGTAAAGGCGATGAAATTTGCAGTAAAACAGACAGTATTCAAAAATTCTCTCGAGGCAATTGAGTTGGATTTAGCACTGGCCCTTGTTGCTCAGGCTTCGCTGGAAGCAGAGCCCGTGCTTTATATGAATCGATTTACCGGAAAGACATTCTCACTGGAAGAGCAACCCGGTGCTGATAAGGAACCGGAAATATACGTGCCGCTATATGCTGCCCCGCCAGACAGCGCCGCCATGCTTCAGGCTGGAAACTTTCGGGAAAATAAGGGTTCGTCAACCAATAATTTTCGGGAAATCTCGGAAACGTCAACCAACTATCCGGTAACTCCGGATGGTTGGATAAGCTGTAGTGAGCGAATGCCGGATGATGGTCAGCACGTAATTATTTTATGTGATGGCGCATTCGTTCTTTATGCGCAATATCGAGACGGTGAGTTTTTTGATGTAGTCCGTAATGGTGATGAATTTTTCGAAACACAGAGCCGCAATGTAACCGACTGGATGCCGCTACCAGAACCGCCGCAGGAGGTGCGCCAATGATCTGGCCTGAAGCCTTTGCAATTACAGGCGTTGCTATAGCTATTGATTTTTTAGTATATGTTATTTGTCGGTGGGGGTAAAAACGTTCGCCGGGATTCACACCAAAGGAGGGAATATGTCGGATGATATTTCACTGGCAATGGAAGGTGCTCTGGCTGTTATTGCTGTTGTGGGCGTTTACTGCCTGGTTGTGTTTTTGATGGATCGACTAGGGAACTGAATTCATTACGATATGGGAATTCCCATATCGGGTAAAAACGGTTTGCGGTAAAGCGAGAGTTAAGTAGAATTGCTGCGGGTGCTTGAGGCTGTCTGCCTCGGGCATGCCACCGTAAGGCAGACAGAGAAAAGCCCCAGTTAACATTACGCGTCCTGCAAGACGCCTAACATTAATCTGAGGCCAATTTCATGCTAGACATATGTAGGTTAGCCTCTTACGCGCCGAAAGGCAAGGAGAAGCAGGCTATGAAGCAGCAAAAGGCGATGTTAATCGCCCTGATCGTCATCTGTATCACCGTCATAGTGACGGCACTGGTAACGAGGAAAGACCTCTGCGAGGTACGAATCCGAACCGGCCAGACGGAGGTCGCTGTCTTCACAGCTTACGAACCTGAGGAGTAAGAGACCTGGCGAGGGAGAAATCCCTCGCCACCTCTGATGAATCAGGCATCCTCAACGCACCCGCACTTAACCCGCTTCGGCGGGTTTTGTTTTTTCCTGGCATTCTGGTTTACAATTCGCACGCCAGCCTGAACAACTGGCACCTGCTGCGCCAGCAGAGACAACCGATGGCGCACGATACCAAATTATACAATTCTGATGATTCTGCCGTCTTTGCCAGCAGGCGCGGACGGTGTTTTCACGCATTCAAATCTGACTGGTACCAGCATCCCCCATGCACTGAAGAACAGGCCGAATGGCTCATTCAGTGTTACCGCAGGCGCGGATGCGAGGTTAAAAAAGCCCTTAGCCTCGACTACCGTCACTGGATAATCTCCGTCAGGCTCCCTTACTCCGAACGGCCACCGCGTCCGTCCCGCACATTCCAGCAACGGATCTGGAGGTAATGTGCGGGTATTACTTCGACCTGTTCTGGTACCGGAACTCGGTCTGGTTATCGTTAAGCCAGGCCGTGAATCAATGTCAGCATTCCATAACGGCAGAATACTGGTGGAGCCGGAACCAAAAAGCATGCGAGCTCTGCCGTCCGGGGTTGTACCTGCCGTTCACCAGCCGCTGGCGGAAGATAAATCACTACTGCCATTTTTCAGCGATGAGCGGGTGAGCCGTGCTGCGGGTGGCGCTGGTGCACTGTCTGACTGGTTATTACGTCACGTGAAATCCTGCCAGTGGCTACACGGTGATTATCATCACAGCGAAACCGTCATTCACCGTTACGGTACCGGCGCAATGGTGTTGTGCTGGCACTGCGACAACCAGCTGCGTGACCAGACATCCGAATCACTCGAGCAACTTGCTCATCAAAACCTGTCAGCATGGATGATTGACGTCATCGGTCACGCAATAAGCGGTACGCAGGAGCGTGAATTATCTCTGGCTGAATTATCCTGGTGGGCGGTCCGCAATCAGGTGGCGGACGCGCTACCGGAAGCGGTATTACGTCGTTCGCTGGGGTTGCGTGCGGAAAAAATCCGCTCCATGTACCGTGAAAGCGACATCGTACCGGGAGAGCAGACCGCCACCAGCATACTGAAACAGCGCACAAAAAATCTTGCGCCGCTGCCTCACGCCCACCAGCAACAGAACCCACCACAGGAAAAGACGGTGGTCAGCATTGCCGTTGATCCTGAGTCTCCGGAATCTTTCATGAAACGACCTAAACGTCGCCGCTGGGTTAACGAGAAATACACTCGCTGGGTGAAGACACAGCCGTGTGCGTGTTGTGGTAAGCCAGCCGACGATCCCCATCACCTGATTGGTCATGGTCAGGGCGGAATGGGGACAAAATCTCACGATATTTTCACGCTACCGCTGTGTCGGGAGCATCATAACGAGCTTCATGCGGATCCGCTGGCGTTCGAAGAAAAGCATGGTTCTCAGGTTGATTTAATTTTTCGTTTTCTTGATCACGCCTTTGCAACCGGTGTGCTTGGGTAAAAGGGGGGTATTGATGTGTATAGAGTTTGTTTTGCCTTACCCGCCGACGGTGAATACTTACTGGCGACGTCGTGGCAGCACATATTTTGTATCAAAAGCCGGGGAGCGTTATCGCCGGGCAGTGGCGTTTATTGTTCGCCAGCAGCAGTTGAAATTAAGCCTGTCCGGACGGCTGGCAATAAAAATTATTGCAGAGCCACCGGATAAGCGCCGCCGTGACCTGGACAATATTCTGAAAGCACCGCTGGATGCGCTGACGCACGCGGGGTTGTTAATGGACGATGAACAGTTTGATGAAATCAATATTGTACGTGGTCAGCCAGTATCTGGTGGACGGCTGGAAATAAGAATTACAGAGGTGGGTGTGCATGAATAACCAGTATTTACAGTTTGTTCGTGAGCAACTCATGATTGCCACTGCAGATCTCAGTGGGTCGACAAAAGGCCAGCTGGAAGCCTGGCAGGAAAATGCCCTGTTCGATACAGGGCGTTACAGACGCAAAAAAATTCGTTACCGCGATGAGGTAACTGGAAAAATGATCACGCGGGATAATCCCCCGATCCAGGGTAAACAATCACTGGCGAAAGGCTCATCAATTGCGCTGGTCAGTCCTGTTGAGTTTGCAACATCATCGTGGCGGCGTGCCCTTCTGGAACTGGAAGAACATCAGAAGGCGTGGTTGTTGTGGTGTTATGGCGGAAACATTTGCTGGGAGCATCAGATCGCGATAACGCAGTGGGTGTGGAGTGAATTTAAAACTCAGTCCGGCTCCAGAAAAATTGCAGTGAAAACGCTGGAGCGTGTGAAGAAGTTGATCTGGCTGGCGGCACAGGATGTCAGAGGATGGGTTACCGGGTGTGAGGTCTACCAGAGACAGGAGCTTGCCAGACTGTGTGGAGTTAAGCCTGATAACTGGAGCCATAATTATGCGAACTACTGGCGTGAGATGTGCGATATTTTTAAGCGCCTCGATAGAGAATCCTTGATTTGCTCCGTGAAAATAAGAGCGCAACAAAAAGCGACCTTTTCACGACGAGATATTGCAAAAGTCAATTAAATCGCGTATGTTTCGTATAAATCTGATATTTTGCCGATTTTGTACGCGATGGCAAAGTAAGAAAAAACCACCGCTAGGTGGTTTTTTTATGTCCGAAAATCTCGTCAGTACAGTAAACGCGCTGGTGGTGGTGAATACCGGTCTTTCAGCTTGCTGGCTTTTTTGACAAGAGTTATTGGTGTGTCACGTTAACCGGAAAAGGGAAAAAGACATGCTGAAACAGCAGGATATGACCGAAACCGCCAGAGTGGTGTTTAATGAATTAAGCGTCACTGAACCGGCGACAGTCGGGGAGATTGCGCAGAATACTTATCTTTCACGTGAACGCTGCCAGTTAATACTGACCCAGCTTGTTATGGCGGGGCTGGCAGACTATCAGTTCGGTTGTTACAGACGCCTTCAGTCCTGAAGGCTTTTTTATTTGTGGTAAATGGGCGGCTGGTGGGTGTTAGGGGCACTCACCAGCCATCTGCTCATGCGTCCGGATCACAAGCAAACCTCAGGCCCATCTGCTTTGCGCAAAAGCAGAATGAGCCTATCAGAGACAGGCTTAATGATCCATGCTTAATACTGTAAAAATATCCAGTTGTGAGTTAATCAACGCCGACTGCCTGGAATTTATCCGGTCGTTACCCGAAAATTCTGTTGACCTGATAGTCACGGACCCGCCGTACTTTAAAGTGAAGCCTGAGGGCTGGGATAACCAGTGGAAGGGCGACGATGATTACCTGAAGTGGCTGGACCAGTGTCTTGCGCAGTTCTGGCGGGTGCTGAAACCTGCCGGAAGTCTTTACCTGTTCTGTGGCCATCGCCTGGCATCTGATATCGAAATCATGATGCGTGAACGCTTCAGTGTGCTGAACCATATTATCTGGGCGAAGCCGTCCGGACGCTGGAACGGGTGCAACAAGGAAAGCCTGCGGGCGTATTTTCCGGCAACAGAGCGCATTCTGTTCGCGGAACATTATCAGGGGCCGTATCGTCCGAAAGATGCCGGGTATGAGGCGAAGGGCAGGGCACTGAAACAGCATGTGATGGCCCCGCTGATTGCTTACTTTCGTGATGCGCGCGCTACCCTGGGGATAACGGCAAAACAGATTGTGGATGCCACAGGAAAGAAAAACATGGTGTCGCACTGGTTCAGTGCCAGCCAGTGGCAGTTACCGAACGAGGATGATTACAGAAAACTTCAGGTGCTGTTTGCCCGGGTGGCAGAAGAGAAACATCAGCGGGGTGAACTGGAAAAGCCACATCACCAACTGGTCAGCACATACAGTGAGCTGAACCGGCAGTATGCCAGCCTGCTGGAAGAGTACAAATCACTGCGGCGTTATTTTTCCGTATCGGCAGCCGTTCCTTATACGGATGTCTGGACGCACAAGCCTGTGCAGTATTATCCGGGCAAACATCCCTGTGAAAAACCGGCAGATATGTTGCGGCAAATGATTACCGCCAGCAGTCGTCCGGGTGACCTGGTTGCAGATTTCTTCATGGGGTCCGGTTCGACAGTCAAAGCAGCGATGGCGCTGGGGCGTCGTGCAATTGGTGTCGAGCTGGAGGCTGAACGTTTTGAGCAGACCGCAAGGGATGTACAGAATTTAATCAGAAAGAGAGAGTGATATTGCTGAATTTATTCTGTAACGTTATCATTATGTTATCGGCCCTTTAGCTCAGTGGTGAGAGCGAGCGACTCATAATCGCCAGGTCGCTGGTTCAAATCCAGCAAGGGCCACCAACCGCCACTAGCTCATCAGGAAAGAACGTCACCCTGTGCGAGATTCGGAGTCCCCGGTGGCGGTCCATTATCAGCATTATGCGTTGTTAGCTCAGCCGGACAGAGCAATTGCCTTCTAAGCAATCGGTCACTGGTTCGAATCCAGTACAACGCGCCATATTTATTTACCTGGCTCGCTTTTGCGGGCCTTTTTTGTATCTGCGTTACACCATTAACTAATAAATCGAGTGCTTATCAGGAGGCTATGTGAAAAAACTGATGGTGACGATTGGTCCGTTCGAAACAGAAGTTAGTTTTCGTGTTGTTCAGGGGGAGAGTGTACTTGTTGAAGATGTATTTCATGGAAAATCAACAGGTCCTTATGTAAAAGAATATCTTATCGACGCCACGGATGAAAATATTGAGGTGGTGTACGATTCCGTCAATCACCCTGATTTGATCATTAAGGCAAAATTGAAGCCACTTTATTGATCTGACCGGGAGCAATCATAAAATATCTCTGGGTACCCACAAGGAGATAAATATGTTTGTTTCTGAAGTGTTAATGGAAGATAAGGACAACAAAGGATGGGTTAAAGGTTGGGCTGTGGTAAGAAGCTCGCCCTGGCATCTTGTTGGGGTTTTTGCGACAGAGGAAGACGCAGAAACGGAAGCAAGAAAGATGGGAGATAAGTACGAGGTTCACTATGGCTCGCATCGAACAGGAAGTGATGATTTTGTCTGGGGGGAGTAACAGTCGTTTAACCCCAGAATAATCCCGTAACTGAGGTCGCTATTGGCGGCCTTTTTTGTATCCGCGCCACGCCCGGCACATATCAACCACAGAGCCTTTCGGGGGTGAGCTTACGGAGTGGTCAGTGTGACTTTCTCTGTGGGCAGATCGCTCCCGGGCGTTGGCTCACCCACCCAAAGGAACGTCACGATGTTTGGTATTTTCAAAAAGAAAACCCGCAGAGCAGCAGCGGAAATTAAAAAGTTTGAGAAACGTGATCTGGCACAGGCGGTTATTAATGCTGCCTATCTGGTGGCCTATGCAGATGGTGAATGTGAGGCTTCAGAGAAAGCGAAGATCGAGCAGGTCTTGCGTAACCAGCCAGCGTTGTCCGCGTTTACGTCAGAAATTAATGCTATCAGTGCCACGATCACAGGTCAGCTTGACACCAACTTTAAAATTGGTCGTCGAGCGGCGTTGCGTGAAATTGAAGATGTGAAACACGATACGCGTGAAGCGGAAGATGTGCTGGATGTGGCGGTGGCCATTGCTGAAGCAGATGGTGAAATTGAGCCGGAAGAGCGTAAGGTTCTGGAAGAGATCGCCGGTGTTCTTGGCCTGCGACTGGAGAACCACCTGTGACGGTAAAACTGCGTCTGGCCGCTGTGGCACTCCTGCTGTTTCTGGTGGTGATGGTGGACTTCACCAGCAGGATCATGTCGGTGCTGGCGGATGGAGTGCTGGTGGTCGGTATTGTGGTGGTGCTTTTTCCTTTGGTGAAAAAGGAGATGTCAGGTAGTTAGCCGGGTATCAGTCATGCCCTGAAAATTTTAAATGTCTCACAATTCAGACGGTTGACAGTTGTCTGGTTTGCGGGGAGTTTGTTAAAAGAAACTGGCATGGTGAATCCCCCTGAGCGGAGGGGCATATCAGCGCAGGTGTTTCTACTCTATCCTTTCTGTGCGGGTTCAGGTGCTGATACTGAACTCACCGGGAGGCACCCGGCACCATGCAAGAAAAAGAATGTGCATGCAAACATGCCCCTCTCCGGAGGGGCATTTTTATGGGTAAAAAATGCCCGAATGGGTTCGGGCAATAGCATGAGATACTGATATTGTTGTGTTGTTATCGTGTGGATTTTAACCAGGGTTTATCAGGCTGCGCAACTGCGTGGCCTTTTTTCATTTCTTGGGCTGTAGTCCCCGTGTGTCATTCAGGCTTCCGGACTACAGCCCACTCCATATCTGATTTAATACACTATCCCGGCCGGGAGGAATAATGACATTTAAACATTATGATGTTGTCAGGGCGGCGTCGCCGTCAGACCTTGCGGAAAAGCTGACACACAAACTGAAAGAGGGCTGGCAGCCGTTTGGTAGTCCGGTGGCCATAACCCCTTATACCCTGATGCAGGCGATTACAGCAGAAGGTGATGTGGTGGTCAGTGGTGCAACTGAGCCGGAGTGGTACTACGTCATCGTACTGGCCGGGCAGTCCAATGCCATGGCTTACGGTGAAGGGCTTCCGCTGCCGGATTCATACGATGCTCCGGATCCGCGCATTAAACAGCTGGCGCGCCGCAGTACAGTGACGCCGGGTGGGGCTGCCTGCAGATATAACGATATTATTCCGGCCGACCACTGCCTGCATGATGTGCAGGATATGAGTACGCTGAATCATCCGAAGGCAGACCTGAGCAAAGGGCAGTACGGCTGTGTCGGCCAGGGGTTACATATTGCCAAAAAACTGCTCCCGTATATCCCGAATAACGCGGGGATCCTGCTGGTACCATGCTGTCGTGGTGGTTCGGCATTTACCCAGGGCGCGGAGGGGACATTCAGTGCGGACACGGGGGCCAGCCAGGATTCGGCGCGCTGGGGTGTGGGTAAACCGTTATATCAGGACCTGATTGCGCGCACCAAAGCTGCATTACAGAAGAACCCGAAAAATGTGTTGCTGGCGGTGTGCTGGATGCAGGGAGAGTTTGACATGAGCGCCGCCACCCACGCACAGCAACCTGCGCTGTTTACAGCCATGCTGACACAGTTTCGTGCTGACCTCTCCGTGTTTAACGCGCAGTGCCATGGTGGCAGTGCTGCAGATGTGCCGTGGATTTGTGGTGACACGACGTATTACTGGAAAAATACATACGCTACCCAGTACGACACCGTGTACGGCGGGTATAAAAACAGGGAGAGTGAGGGCGTTTATTTTGTGCCCTTCATGACAGACGGTAACGGCGTCAATACCGCCACTAACGCGCCGGCAGAAGATCCGGATATTCCGGCATCAGGATATTACGGTGCGGCATCGAGAACGAATGGAAACCAGGTATCATCAAACCGCCCGACACATTTCAGTTCATGGGCGCGCAGGAGCATTATTCCGGATCGTCTGGCAACCGCTATTCTGAACGCAGCCGGGCGCACCTCAGCCTTCATCAGTGGTAAGGCACCGGAAATCAAACCCTCGCCCGGCGGCAACACGCCATCGGGTCCGTCTGCAGATACGTCCGTTCGCACAATCTCCCTGCTGCCGGCAGCCGGAGAGGCTGCTGCGCAGGGCTGGAGCATTAAGGATGGCGGAATTCAGTTGTCAGATGGTGTATTTAAGATCACCAAGCAGAGCAATAAAACCTGGTCCCTGACGCATCCGGTGGATGACGCAATTACCCTGCTGACACAGGGCGGCAGACTGACCTGTAAGTTCCGCCTGTCAGGCGCACTGACCAACAATCAGTTCGGGCTGGGGATTTATCTGTATACGGATGCTCCCGTTCCTGATGGTGTGGCGATGACGGGTACCGGTAATCCGTTCCTGATGTCGTACTTCACTCAGACCACTGACGGCAGAGTGAATCTGATGCATCACAGGAAAGCCGGAAACACGAAGCTGGGGGAGTTCGGCGATTACGGTAACGACTGGCAGACGCTGGAGCTGGTGTTCACCGCCGGCAGTGCCACGGTTACTCCGAAACTGAATGGAGTGGCTGGCCCGGCATTCCAGGTTATAAAAGACAGTCTGAAAGTGGGGCTGAATGCGCTGACGTTAACTGACATCACAAAAGGTGCCACGTACGGCGTTGAGATAGAAAGTCTGGTGCTGGAGATAAATACACTGGCAGCATAATAAAAAAACAGCCAGTACTGACTTTCGTCGGAGAAGTACTGGCTAAGAAGGATAGTTGTGTTTCACATCATTTTCAGACTGGACGGTACATTTTCTGACAGATAGTGACGGATGTTGTCAAGATATTGTGTCATTTATAACCTGAATCAGGGGAGGCCGGAATGTTATCTGGCATTTTTAGCAGAGCCTGAATGCCATAATCACGGCTCCCGGCGTTGGCCGCCAGTGGGTGACACTGGCGGCTTTTTTGTTTTTCTTTACTTTCATTTTCTGTCGGCGGTGACGGAGACATACATCAGATGGAAAAAATCACAACAGGTGTGTCATACACCACGTCAGCGGTGGGGACGGGATACTGGTTACTGCAGCTGCTGGACAAAGTCTCTCCGTCCCAGTGGGTGGCGATAGGTGTGCTGGGGAGTCTGCTGTTTGGCCTGTTGACGTATCTTACTAACCTGTATTTCAAAATCAGAGAGGACCGTCGTAAGGCGGCGCGGGGAGAGTAAAGCGATGAAGAAAAAATACGAACTGGTTGTTAAAGGGATAAATAATTACCCGGATAAGATTACTGTTAGTGTGGCACTGGAAATTGGTGGGTATCCGTCACTGTTGTTGCCAGATGTGGCGATTAGTCTTGACCGTACTGAAGGAGCCACGCTGGAGTTTTACGAAGCTGAGGCGAAAAAGCAGGCGAAGCAGTTTTTCATGGATGTTGCTGCCGGGTTATGTGAAGGGGATGGTCCGTTGCCGGAAAAGCGGCCCATCATTTTAGAGGCGCAGGATGTGTTGATAACCTACAGAGGAAAACTACCGGGAATAATTACTGGTTCTCTGAAGACTCCACCGCTGGCCTGAAGACTTAACATATCCAGGGATTTGAAATCGATAAATCCTGATAAATATCCATGAACGCAAAAATCAGATACGGCCTGTCGGCTGCCGTTCTGGCGCTGATTGGTGCAGGGGCGTCTGCGCCTGAAATCCTCGACCAGTTTCTGGATGAAAAGGAAGGTAACCACACCACGGCATACCGTGATGGTGCGGGTATCTGGACCATCTGCCGAGGTGCCATCCTGGTGGATGGTAAACCTGTCGTTCCGGGCATGAAGTTGTCGAAGGAAAAATGCGACCGGGTTAACGCCATTGAGCGTGATAAGGCGCTGGCATGGGTGGAGAAAAACATCAAAGTGCCGCTGACCGAACCCCAGAAAGCGGGGATCGCGTCATTCTGTCCGTACAACATTGGTCCCGGTAAGTGTTTCCCGTCGACGTTTTACAGACGAATTAATGCAGGTGATCGAAAAGGTGCCTGCGAAGCGATTCGCTGGTGGATTAAGGACGGTGGCAGAGACTGCCGTATTCGTTCAAACAACTGTTACGGTCAGGTATCCCGTCGTGACCAGGAGAGCGCGCTGGCGTGCTGGGGAATCGACAGATAAGAAGAATATTTTGCTGAAAAATGAGGTTTGCTTACATGGACGGATAACACGAAATCCTGCAAATTTGCAAAATGTAAGTGAATAAAGTCAAAACAGTTGTTTAACACTCAGGCACCGTAATGATGCCTTTGTCATTTCTGCGCATCTCACGCGCATCTCACAACACAGAACCTTTCAGGATGACCCTTGAGGATACCGGTTTGGCTGTCGGTGCCTTTCTGTGGACTGGATTCCTGTGAGACAAGGTTCATCACTAAAAGGAAATAACCGATGAATATGATGGCCGTGCCGTTTCACGGCAACTCTCTTTATGTAGTTAACCATAATGGCGAACCATACGTTCCCATGAAACCTGTCGTTGCGGGGATGGGGCTGGCCTGGCAATCACAGTTGGCTAAGTTAAGACAGCGTTTTGCGTCAACTATAACGGAAATCGTTATGGTTGCTGAGGATGGGAAACAACGCAATATGGTGTCCATGCCACTTCGAAAACTTGCCGGCTGGCTACAAACCATTAATCCCAACAAAGTAAAACCCGAAATCCGCGATAAGGTCATCCGGTATCAGGAAGAGTGCGACGATGTTCTTTACGAGTACTGGACGAAGGGTTTTGTCGTTAATCCCCGTAAAATGAGCGTGATGGAAGAACTCAACCAGGCTTGTGCTGACATGAAACGGGATAAAAATATTGCCAGTGTGTTTGCTACCGGGCTGAATGAGTGGAAACAGGTTAAAGCCGCGCATGTATCAAAAATCCGTACGCTGGTAAATGAAGCGAATATGCTGATTGATTTTGTCCTGGCTGATACAGGCAAAGGGAAAATAACAAAGGCGGATTGATGGGGTGGCTAATGATATCAGATAAACTCATAACGCTGGTGAAGAGCCTCTGTGTACTTGTCGGCATTTCATTTTTAGTCATGCTGGTTGCCATTTTCTTTTCCACCGCCTGGCGAGTCCTGACGTTATCGGGACTGGTGGGGTGAAAGAGAGATGAACCGTGTTCTGTGTGTGGTGATTATTGTCCTGGCGGTTGGCTGTGGTGCGCTGTGGCTGGCAACAAACCATTACCGTGACAACGCGCTCACCTACAAAGCGCAGCGCGATAAAAAAGCCAGAGAGCTGGAACAGGCGAATGCAACCATTACTGATATGCAGCAGCGCCAGCGTGATGTTGCTGCACTTGATGCCAGATACTCGAGGGAATTAGCCGATGCGAGAGCTGAAAATGAAACTCTGCGCGCTGATGTTGCCGCTGGTCGTAAGCGCCTGCGCATCAACGCCAACTGTCCCGGTACCGTGCGTGAAGCCACCGGCACCGCCCGCGTGGATAATGCAACCGGCCCCCAACTGGCAGACACCGTTACACGGGATTATTTCACCCTCAGAGAGCGGCTGATGACGATGCAGAAGCAACTGGAAGGGGCACAGGACTATATCCGCACTCAGTGCCTGAACTAAGTTTTGCTGATGCGCCGTATCGTCGCTGTATTCCCTCATTAACAGAGACCGCAGCCCGACAGGGAGACTCCTCTGCGCGAGTGTGCGGGGATAATCAAAAACGATACACACCGGGGTTTACCGCGTTAACGGAGCGCGGCGTTGTCCCCTCATAGTCGCCTGTCCGGTACGATGGTGGAAGAAACCGAACGTTCATTTCTCGTTATTTGTCATGCTGGCCGTACGCAGATGCGTTGCATCTGTTGCCAGCCTTCTCCTGCAGGCTTCAATAACCCACGCTGAAAAGTTACTGGACCCTTTATGCTCAAGGGCGATGTTGATCTGTTCAATCATGTGATTGGGGAAACGGATATTGCGGGTTGTGGTTCTGCGGGTCCGGTTTTTCGATGACATATTTATTTCCTTTACTGATTGCCATATGACGGGGATTTTACATGGCTGAGCTTCGTACACTCCAGAGCAGAATCAAAACTCTGAACACCCGACGGGTGAATATTCTGAAGGGGGAACAGCGTCGTGTCAGTGGCAGTGCACGTGTTTCCCTCAAGCGTCATATCTGGCTGAGGGATGCCGGACAGTGCTGTCTCTGTGGTCGTGTGGTTGACCTCTGTGACAGTGAACTCGATCACCGAATTGCACTTCAGTTCGGTGGTGGTAATGAGGAGACGAATCTCTGGACGCTCTGTACCGAATGCCATCGACAAAAGTCTGCTCGTGAAGCGGCGGGTGGTATGCCGGACCCGACGCTGCCGGAGGTGTCCGGAGGTCATGGCAGGGCAGACGATATCATCGGACTGTGACCCGCCCCGGGGGGGGGGGATCATCCGGCGAAAAAAACGATCGCTCCGGACACCGCGCCCCCTCTCATGCAGAGAAAAAATTCCCGTTTCAGGCCAGTTAACATGTTAACTGGCTGTTCGGCCTTTTTTCTGTTTTTATCTTTATAATTCAGTTTATTGCGTGGAAAAAATGTTAACCGACTTTTTCGGAAAATGTTAACCAGGCAGCAGTTAACATTCGGGGTATGCGCGGTGTGGGAAAACGGCCTGATGCATGCCCGGCTGAGAGAGTTTTGACCCCGGGAGGGCACTGTGCTGACGACGCAAAAACGAAAATTTGCGCTGGCGCTCATGTCCGGGAAAAACAAAACAGCGTCAGCCATTGCGGCAGGTTATTCGGCGAAGACGGCCAGAGTTAAAGGCTCGCAGCTGGCAAAAGATCCGGAGGTGCTTGCGTTTATAGCCCGTAAACAGGGCGAGACGGTGGAGGTGGATGAGGTTCCTGTTTACCGGCAGAAAAAATCAGAGCAGGAGGATAAACCCCGTCGCCGTGAGGCGGCTGCAATACCACAGCAGGACGAAACAAATCCGGAGATGCCACCGCCCGTGGTGATATCTCCTAGTATTGATTACATGGAAGACGGTCTTCCAGATCCGGTAAAAGCAATGGGGAGGATCCTGGTGGAAAACCTGATAATTGACCCGAAACTGGCACTGGATGCGGCCTGGCGACTGGCGCAGTTCACACACTATAAAAAAGGCGATGCTGGTAAAAAATCGGCAAAAGGTGACGCGGCGAAAAAAGCGGCTAACCGTTTTGCGGTGCCACCACCACCCCGACTGGTGGTGAATAATGATAATGAGGGCAACGGATGATACCTGTGTGGAGCACGGCCTGCCCGGACTGGGCAGAGCGCCTGAAAAAGGGGCTGTCGATTATTCCGTCTCCGATTTACCCGGAGCAGGCCGCACATGCCCTGGCGATTTTTAAACAACTGCGGATTGTGGATGCACCGGGCAGCCCGACGTTCGGTGAGTCCTGTGCACAGTGGGTGTTTGACCTGGTGGCGGCTCTGTTTGGCTCCTACGATGCGCAGACCGGTGTCCGCCATATCAAGGAAGTGTTCATTCTGATACCCAAAAAAAACAGCAAGTCCACACTGGCCGCCGGGATCATGATGACGGCGCTGTTACTGAACTGGCGGCAGGCGGCGGGTTACACGATTCTGGCCCCGACTGTGGAGGTGGCAGCCAACGCCTTCAATCCTGCCAGGGATATGGTACGACGGGACGATGATCTGGATGACCTCTGCCAGGTACAGACCCATATCCGGACCATCACCCACAGGGTGACAGACACCACCCTGAAGGTGGTGGCAGCCGATCCGAATACGGTGTCCGGTATCAAGTCCGTGGGTACGCTGATTGATGAGTTGTGGCTGTTTGGCAAGCAGTGCAAGGCGGAGGACATGTTACGTGAAGCCATAGGCGGCCTTGCCTCCCGCCCGGAAGGGTTTGTGGTGTATACGACCACCCAGTCGAATGAACCGCCCGCCGGGGTGTTCAGACAGAAACTGCAGTACGCCCGGGATGTGCGCGACGGCAAAATTCATGATCCGCACTTTCTGCCGGTGATATTTGAACACCCTCCTGAAATGGTGGAAAGCGGGGCTCACTTGCTGATGGAAAACCTCGCCATGGTCAATCCGAATCTCGGCTATTCGGTGGATGAGGCCTTTCTGTACCGGGAGTACCGTAAAGCCCGGGAGGCTGGTGAGGAAGCATTTCGTGGCTTCATGTCAAAACACGCCAATGTGGAAATTGGCCTTGCCCTGCGTTCTGACCGCTGGGCGGGCGCGGATTTCTGGGAGCAGCAGGGCAGGCGCGTCAGCCTGGAAGATATCCTGCAGCGCGCTGATGTGGTGACGGTGGGGATTGACGGCGGGGGCCTGGATGATCTGCTGGGAATGTACGTGATTGGTCGTGATCGGGAGACCCGCGAATGGTTAGGCTGGGGCCATGCCTGGGCGCATGAAACCGCGGTGGTCCGACGGAAGAGTGAGGCATCCCGGTTTCAGGATTTTGTGGCCTGTGGAGACATGACGATTGTCCGTCGGGTCGGGGATGACACGGCGGAAGTGGCGGAGTATGTGCGTCGTATTCATGAGGCTGAGTTACTGGATCATATCGGTATTGACCCGTCAGGTGTGGGGCAGATTCTGGATTCACTGGCGGAAGCCGGGATCCCCGACGGAATTGTTGTGGGGATAAGCCAGGGCTGGAAGCTGGGCGGGGCCATCAAAACCACCGAACGCAAACTGGCTGAAGGGGTGCTGGTGCATGGTGGCCAGCCACTGATGGCCTGGTGCGTTGGCAATGCCCGGGTGGAGCCCAGAGGTAACGCCATCCTTATTACCAAACAGGCCAGCGGACGGGGGAAAATCGACCCGCTGATGGCGCTTTTCAATGCGGTATCCCTGATGTCCCTGAATCCGGAGCCCAAAAAGAAAGAATATGCGGTTTTTTTCATATAACCCTGTTCACCCTGTAACCATCATGGACCGCTGCGGCGGTTTTTTTATTTTCAGGAGGCTGATGTGAATCTTAAACGGGCCTGCTCCCTGCTGACGGTGAAATCCTTCAGTGAGGATGAGCGGGTGATCACCGGGATTGCGTCAACGCCTTCTCCGGATCGGGATGGTGACATCCTGGAGCCGGAGGGGGCGGAGTTCGGCAGTGCGATCCCGTTTCTCTGGCAGCATGACCATTCCCGCCCGGTGGGGCAGTGTACGGTGCGCCGGGTCAGCGAAGGGCTGGAAATCACGGCAACACTGGCGAAGCCTGTGCCGGATATGCCATCGCAACTGGCAGCCCGACTGGATGAGGCCTGGGCGGCCATTAAGACCGGGCTGGTCAGGGGACTGTCCGTGGGCTTCCGTCCCCATGAATACACCTTTCTGGACGGAGGCGGACTGCATTTTCTGCGCTGGGAACTGATGGAGGTGTCTGCCGTCACCGTGCCCGCGAATGCGGAATGCACCATCCGGACCATTAAATCTTACGACCGCCAGTTTTCTGCCGCGTCCGGCAACCGGAAACCGGTGGTGAAAATCGCATCTTCTGCCGGCGCTGCGGCACAGTCAACAACCGTTTTTCATAAGGAAAAGACCATAATGAATATTGGCGAACAGATTAAAAGTTTTGAAAACAAGCGTGCAGCGCTGGCAGCCTCCCTTGAGGAGGTCATGACCAAAGCCGCAGAGGAAGGGCGCACGCTGGATGTGGAGGAGGAAGAGCATTACGACAACACCGCAGCGGAAATCCGTCAGGTGGATGCGCACCTGAAGCGCCTGCGTGAACTGGAAGCCGGTAAGGCCGCCACGGCGCAGCCGGTGAAACAGGCCGGTAACGGGAATGTGGCCGCGGTGGCTTCAGCGCCGGTGATCCGTGTGGAGCAGAAACTGGATAAGGGGATTGGCTTCGCCCGCTTTGCCAAATCACTGGCTGCGGCTAAAGGTGTCCGCTCTGAAGCCCTGGAAGTGGCCCGTCGTCAGTATCCGGATGACAGTCGTCTGCATCATGTCCTGAAATCGGCAGTGGGCGCGGGGACCACCACGGATCCGCAGTGGGCAGGCAGCCTGTCTGAATATCAGGAATACGCACAGGACTTTATTGATTACCTGCGTCCGCAGACCATTATCGGGCGATTTGGTCAGGGCGGGATCCCTGCACTTCGTCAGGTGCCGTTCAATATCCGTGTGCACGCCCAGGTGTCCGGCGGTGCTGCCGGCTGGGTGGGTGAGGGTAAGGCAAAACCCCTGACGAAGTTTGATTTTGAATCCATCACCTTCAGTCATGCGAAGGTGTCGGCCATTGCGGTACTGACGGAAGAGCTGATCCGTTTTTCCAGTCCGGCAGCTGATGCGCTGGTCCGTAATGCGCTGGCAGAAGCGGTGGTGGCGCGTCTGGACACAGACTTTGTGGACCCGAAAAAAGCCGCAGTGGCAGATGTCTCCCCGGCGTCCATCACCCATGATGTGAAGGGCAAGGCATCAACCGGTAACCCGGATGCGGATGCAGAGGCGGCGTTTGGACAGTTTGTGGCAGCAAACCTGCAGCCCACCGGTGCGGTCTGGCTGATGTCCAGCACCAATGCCCTGGCGCTGTCCATGCGTAAAAATGCGCTGGGTCAGAAGGAATACCCGGACATGACCCTGCTGGGGGGGACCTTCCAGGGGCTGCCGGTGATTGTCTCCCAGTACGTGGGTGACCAGCTGGTGCTGGTGAATGCCCCGGATATTTATCTGGCGGATGACGGCGGCGTGGCAGTGGATATGTCCCGCGAGGCATCACTGGAAATGCAGTCTGAGCCGACCGGCGACAGTACCACGCCGTCGCCGGTGGAGCTGGTTTCCATGTTCCAGACAGGCAGTGTGGCCATCCGTGCGGAGCGCTGGATCAACTGGCGTCGTCGCCGTACCGCGGCGGTGGCGGTGATCACCGGTGTGAACTACGGCAGTGCGTCCGGCGGCTGAGTCTGATAAGGAGGACGGGAGGCGTGCGCCTCCCGTAACAGGTTATGGCAAAGATCCGATATCTGCAGGGCACGCATGATGCCCGGGCCGGGGATATCCGTGATGTGGCACAGCCGTGCGCGGAGGTGCTGGTTCGCCTGGGAAAGGCGGAGTACATCACGGTGCGACGTCCGGCAGGTCAGAAAAAGAAACGTGATGCGGAGCATGGCGAATGTGGAACCTTTTACAGCGAACCCGAAAAAACCAGAAATCAGGACGTGACGTAAGAGAGGCGGGCTGGACCAGCCTGTTTCAGGCGGTGGCTGAGCCCTTTTCCGGCGCCTGGCAGCAGGGCGTGAAAGCCGATCCGGAAGCCGTCCTCTCCTTTCATGCGGTGTTTTCGTGCATTTCGCTGATATCCCAGGATATCGCCAAAATGCGGCTGCGTCTTATGCAGACGGATGCGCAGGGGATACGCAGGGAAACTCGCCGGGGGGATATTGCCCGCCTCTGTCGTCGTCCCAACGCCCAGCAGAACCGCATCCAGTTTTTTGAACTGTGGCTGAACGCCAAACTGCGTCACGGCAATACGGTGGTGCTGAAAATCCGTAACTCCCGGGGGCAGATCAAAGAACTGCGCATTCTGGACTGGAGCCGGGTTGAACCACTGGTGGCGGATGACGGCGAAGTGTTCTACCGCATCACGCCGGACCGGAACTGCGGGATCACTGAGGCGGTGACGGTGCCTGCCCGGGAAGTGATCCACGACCGGTTTAACTGTTTTTTTCATCCGCTTATAGGGTTGCCGCCGGTGTATGCCGCCGGGCTGGCCGCCACGCAGGGGCATCATATTCAGGAAAATTCGACGTATTTTTTCAGAAATGGCGGCATGCCGTCCGGGGTGATTGAGATCCCCGGCAGTATTACGGAAGAAAATGCGAAAAAACTGAAGAGCAACTGGGACAGCGGGTATACCGGCGAAAATGCGGGGAAAACGGCCATTCTGAGCAACGGGGCAAAATATAACCCCACGACGTTTTCACCGGTGGATGCGCAGACGGTGGAACAACTGAAGATGACCGCTGAAATTGTCTGTTCGGTGTTCCGTGTCCCGGCCTACAAGATTGGCGTGGGACAACCGCCTTCCAGTGACAACGTGGAGGCGCTGGAGCAGCAGTATTATTCCCAGTGCCTGCAGACGCTGATTGAGTCCATTGAACTGTTACTGGATGAGGCGCTGGAAACGGGGGAAAACGAGAGTACAGAATTTGATGTCACCACGCTGCTGAGAATGGACAGTGAGCGGCGCATGAAAACGCTGGGGGATGCGGTGAAAAATACGCTTCTCACGCCCAATGAGGCCCGTAAACGGGAGAACCTGCCGCCCCTGGCCGGCGGTGATGCACTGTATCTTCAGCAGCAGAACTACAGTCTGGAGGCACTGTCCCGTCGTGATGCCCGTGAGGATCCGTTCGCGTCGACCGGGAAAACGGCCTTAGCGCAACCGCCTGACGGCGCATCTGACGGTAATAAGGCAATCAGTGAAACAGAGCATGATGCGGTGAAAGCGATGTTCAGGGGGATTCTGAAAAAATGAATGAACGTGAACTGTCCATTATTCGTGCCCTGGGAGAAGAATTCGCCACGGTGCTGGCGGATTTACAGCGCACATTTGAGGAGAAGATGAGCGCGCAGGCACAAGCGTTTGAAGAGAAACTGGCTTCCCTGTCCGCTCTGTTACAGAAGCATGTGACGGTGGATGAGGTTAGCCCTGTTCTGCAGGCGATGGTGGATGACGCAGTGGGGGCCATTCCGCTACCGCGTGATGGTCGCGATTATGATCCGGAAGTACTGAAGCAGGCGGTGAATGATGCGGTCGCGAAAATACCGGTGCCGGCAGACGGCAAAAGTATCACCCCCGATGATGTGCGTCCGATGCTTGAGCAGATGGTGAAAGAGGCTGTAAGCCATATTCCTGTTCCGCGTGATGGTCGTGACTACGATCCGGAAGTACTGAGGCAGGCGGTGAATGATGCGGTCGCAAATATTCCGCAGCCGGCGGACGGTAAAAGTCTCACCCCGGATGATGTGCGTCCGATGCTTGAGCAGATGGTGAAAGAGGCCGTAAGCCATATCCCTGCTCCGCGTGATGGTCGTGATTACGATCCGGAAGTACTGAAGCAGGCGGTTCTGGAGGCGGTGAATGCCCTTCCGGCTCCGCAGGACGGGCGTGATGCCACGGCACTGGAAGTGCTCCCCGCTATTGACGATCAAAAATCCTTTCCCCGGGGCACGTATGCCACACACCTGGGTGGACTCTGGCGGGCGTATGAAAAAACGCACGGGATGCGGGGATGGGAATGCCTGGTTGACGGGGTGGCGGATATCGACGTCAGCATGACGGATGAGCGGTTGTTCTCTGTGGTGATCCGGCAGAGCAGTGGCCAGTGTACGGAAAAAACATTTTCCCTGCCGGTGATGCTCTACCGCGGTGTGTTCAGAGCCGGTGAAACCTACCACCCCGGCGATACGGTGACGTGGGGGGGCTCGCTGTGGCACTGCAACAGTATGACCGGTGATAAACCCGGAGAAGCTCATTCATCAGGCTGGACCCTGGCTGCAAAACGTGGACGGGATGCAGGAGGCGGAAAATGACGGCATTACTGACACTGGAAGAGATCAAGGCACATCTGCGTGTTGACCATGACGCGGATGATGACATGCTGATGGACAAGGTTCGTCAGGCTACCGCCGTGCTGCTGGCCTACATTCAGGGCAGCCGGGATAAAGTGATTCGTGAGGACGGTGAGCTGATCCCGGGCGAGGCATTAACCCGGATGAAGGGGGCTGCCATGCGACTGACCGGGATGCTGTACCGGAATCCGGATCTTGCTGAGCGGGAAGACCTCGTGCAGGGGGAACTGCCGTTTTCTGTGTCCGTGCTGATTTACGATTTGCGTTGTCCGACGGTGTTATGAGGAGGGAGGAATGGCAATATCTGCAGGTCGTCTGACACAGATGATAAGTGTTCTGAACCCGGTGTTAACCCGTAATGCTGCCGGAGAAATGACGGAAGAATGGGTGTCATGCGGGAAAATTCATGCGGATATCCGTGGCAGGAGCAGCCGGGAGCGGATGCAGTCTGGTGCGGAAATGGCGCAGGCGGAAATCCGCATCTGGGTGCGCGGTCAGTCCGGTCGGGAAATCACGGCAGCGTCACGACTTCATGTGCTGAGTGGTCCCTGGCGTGACCGGATCCTGAACGTTGTCGGGCTGCCCGTGCCGGATGCGACCGGCGGACGTCTGGAAATTCTCTGTCGGCTGGGAGGTGAAAAATGATCGAAACCCTGCTGGATTTTTCGGGGCTGGAGGACATCAGCCGCGATTTGCAGCTTCTGAGTGGTGCAGAAAATAACCGGGTGCTGCGTGAGGCAACCCGTGCGGGTGCGAATGTGCTGAAAGAAGAAGTGGTGTCACGGGCACCGGTACGCAGGGGAAAACTGCGCCGCAATGTGGTGGTCCTTTCCCGGCGCTCCCGCGATGGCGGGATGGAATCCGGTGTGCATATCCGGGGTGTTAATCCGGACACCGGTAACAGCGATAACACCATGAAGGCGGATAACCCGCGCAATGCTTTCTACTGGCGGTTTGTGGAAATGGGGACCGTGAATATGCCACCGCACCCGTTTGTGCGCCCGGCATTTGATGTGCGCAGTGAACAGGCGGCACAGGTGGCGATTGCGCGGATGAACCGGGCCATTGATGAGGTACTGAGACGATGACGGAGGCGGATTTGTATCCTCATCTGGCGCATCTTGCCGGCGGGCAGGTGTACCCGTATGTGGTCCCCCTGCTGGATGGCAGGCCGTCGGTGGCGCTTCCGTGGGTGGTTTTCAGCCTGATTTCATCGGTGTCGGCGGACGTGATGGGCGGGCAGGCGGAGTCCTCAGTGTCGGTGCAGATAGACGTTTATGCCGGGACTGTGACGCAGGCGCGTCAGATACGTCAGGACGCCCGTGAAGCCATAATGCTGCTGGCCCCGGGATCCGTCAGTGAAATGCAGGACTATATTCCGGAAAACCGCTGTTACCGTGCAACCCTGGAGTTTCAGGTCACGGTGTGACTTTTTCTTTTTTCTACAAAACCCATACCCCGCCGCGTGCGGGTTTTTTATTATCAGGAGGCAGAATGTCTGCTTTGTATGAACGCTCACAGCTGACGCAGGTGATGATTTCATCTGCCCCGGCGACTGCTGAAACTATGGATAAGGCGGAATATCTGCGCCTGGACTGCACCATCAAGGAAGTCCAGTTCACCGCCGGTCAGAAACAGGATATTGATGTGACCACGCTCTGCTCCACAGAGCAGGAGAACATCAACGGTCTGGGGGCGTCGTCCGAGATTTCCATGTCGGGTAATTTTTATCTGAATCAGGCCCAGAACGCCCTGCGTGATGCCTATGACAATGACACGGTGTATGCGTTTAAGGTGCAGTTTCCGTCCGGTAAGGGCTTTAAGTTCCTGGCGGAAGTGCGTCAGCACACCTGGTCATCCGGTACCAACGGCGTGGTGGCTGCAACGTTTTCACTTCGCCTGAAGGGTAAACCGGTGTCCTATGTGGTACCGCTGGCGTTTGTGAAAAATCTGGAGAAGACACTTACCGTGAATACCGGTGCGCTGCTGACAATGTCAGTCAGTGTCAACGGGGGAACGCCGCCTTATAAACACGCCTGGAAGAAGGATGGTCAGCCGGTAGAGGGACAGACTACTGACACTTTCAGTAAAGCCAATACGCAGTCAGGTGATAAGGGGGCTTATACCTGCGAGGTAACGGATTCTGCAGAACAGCCGCAGAGCATTACCTCTGATGCGTGTACAGTAACGGTTAATGGTGCGGGCGGATAAGGCTTATGGCAAAAGATCTGAAAACACTGGCGCTGGCCAGACTGTCGGGGTTCCGTCATAAAACGGTGAAGGTGCCGGAATGGAGAAATGTCAGCGTGGTGCTGCGGGAGCCTTCGGCAGAGGCCTGGTATCTGTGGCAGGAAGTGCTCAATGGTGATGGAGAGGATGACGATACCCTGTCGGTGGTGGCGAAAACCCGCCGTAACCTGGAAGCGGATGTGACGCTGTTCTGCGATGTCCTGTGTGATACTGACCTGCAACGGGTGTTCACTCCGGACGACCGTGAGCAGGTGCTGGCCGTCTATGGTCCGGTACATGCCCGGTTGCTGCGTCAGGCACTGGAACTGATCGCTGATGCAGAGTCGGCCAGAAAAAAGTAGCCCGCCCGGAAATTCGCTTTCTGATGCGACTTGCGCTCCGTCTGGGGCGCACCTTATCCGAACTGCGGCACAGCCTGAGTGCGAGCGAGGCGATGATGTGGATGGAGTTCGACAGGGTATCCCCGCTGGGTGATGAGCGCGGGGATATCCGTAATGCACAGATCGTGAAAGCGGTTTTCGGGGCACAGGGGATGAATGTTGCACTGAAGGACGCCATGCTCTGCTGGGGCGAGGATGAGGATAAGCCGGAGGTGGATCCGTTTGCGGCGCTGGAAGACGCGCTGAGCCTTGCAGCAATGTCATAAATAATGATGAAAACCTGCTGTGGCAGGTTTTTTTTGCCCGGAGAAAGGTGAATGGCGACGTTACGTGAACTGATTATCAAAATTTCGGCAAATTCACAGTCATTCCAGTCGGAGATCCAGCGGGCGTCCCGTATGGGCAGTGAATATTACCGGACCCTGCAGAATGGCGGACGTCAGGCTGCTGCGGCAGCCAGGGAGCAGCGCCGGGCTCTGGCTGAGCTGCACAGCCAGTTGACGGAAATCCGCGCTTCGGCTGTCGGAATGACCGGTGCGTTTGCCGGTGCCTTTGCCACCGGACACCTGATTTCGCTGGCGGATGAATGGAGCTCCGTGAATGCCCGTCTGAAACAGGCGTCGCAGTCATCGGATGAATTTGCGTCATCACAGAAAGTGCTGATGGATATCAGCCAGCGGACAGGCACCGCATTTTCGGATAATGCGGCCCTGTTTGCCCGTTCGGCTGCCTCGATGCGTGAATATGGTTACAGTGCTGATGATGTGCTGAAGGTGACGGAGGCCATTTCGACAGGGCTGAAAATCTCCGGTGCCAGTACGGCAGAGGCGGGCTCGGTGATCACCCAGTTCAGTCAGGCGCTGGCGCAGGGTGTATTGCGTGGTGAGGAGTTTAATTCGGTCAATGAAAGTGGTGACCGGATCGTACGTGCACTGGCTGCGGGTATGGGCGTGGCCCGTAAAGATCTGAAGGCAATGGCGGATGACGGAAAACTGACAGCGGATAAAGTGGTCCCCGCGTTAATCAGCCAGCTGGGGATATTACGTGATGAATATGCGGCCATGCCGGAAACGGTTTCCAGTAGTATCACAAAGGTGGAAAACGCCTTTATGGCCTGGGTGGGCGGTGCGAATGAGGCCAGCGGGGTGACAAAAACGCTCTCCGGCATGCTGAACGGTGTTGCCGGACAGATTGATAATGTGGCAACAGCCGTGGGCGCGCTGGTTGCCGTCGGGGTTGCCCGGTACTTTGGCAATATGGCCTCCGGAGCGGTGTCTGCCACGGCAGGACTTGTGACGGCAGCACGTAATGAAGTGGCACTGGCGGAAGCACAGTTCAGGGGAACGCAGATTGCCACGGCGCGGGCAAGGGCAGCCGTGTACCGTGCTCAGCAGGCCGTGGCGGCAGCCCGCGGGACGGAGATGCAGATTGCTGCAGAGGCCCGTCTGGCGGCCACACAGGAACGCCTGAACAGAAATATTGCTGCCAGAAGCGCCGCCCAGAATGCGCTGAACAGTACAACGGCGGTGGGCTCACGTCTGATGAGCGGTGCGCTGGGGCTGGTTGGTGGCGTACCCGGACTGGTGATGCTGGGGGCTGCAGCGTGGTACACGCTGTACCAGAATCAGGAGCAGGCCAGGGAGTCTGCGCGCCAGTATGCACTGACGATAGATGAAATCGCGCATAAAACGCCGTCAATGTCTTTGCCTGAAGCCTCAGATAATGAAGGACGAACACGGGCGGCGCTGACAGAGCAGAACCGGCTGATTGATGAACAGGCCAGTCGGGTGAAATCCCTGCAGGAAAAAATCGCAGGATATCAGTATGTTCTGGCGAACCCGGGCTGGACGACCGGTGACGGATTCATGATAAACCATCTGACCTCGGTGAAGACCGTAACGGAAGGGCTTGCTCAGGCAACAGAGCAGCTTGCCGTTGAGCAGTCCCGTCTGGCACAGATGCAGGAAAAAGCGCAGTCCATTCAGGATGTGCTTGCCGGGCTGGAAGACCGTCGTGTGGCGTTAATTCGTCAGCAGGCGGCAGAGCAGAATAAGGTGTACCAGTCCATGCTGGTTATGAATGGTCAGCATACGGAATTCAACCGTCTGCTGGGGCTGGGTAATGAACTGCTTCAGCAGCGGCAGGGACTGGTGAATGTGCCGTTACGGCTGCCACAGGCCACTCTGGATGATAAACAGCAGAGTGCCCTGACAAAAACAGAGCGTGAGCTGGCCCTGTCCAGACTGAAAGGGGAAGAAAAAGAGCGTGTCCGGCTGGGGTATGCGGCGGATGACCTCGGTTTTGTGGGTGATCCGTATCAGGAGGCGAGACAGCGTTATATCAGTAATGCCCTGGAAGCCTGGCGCAATAACGAGGCGAATAAACCCAAATCCCGGGGTGGAAAATCAGAGACGGAAAAAGCGGAAGACAGTTTTTCCCGGCTGCTGAAGCAGCAGAAAGAGCAACTGGCACTGGTGGGGCAGAATACAGAGCTGGCGAAGCTGAAATACCAGACTGCGCAGGGCGAACTGAAAACCCTGACGGAGATGCAGAAGCAGGAGCTGCTGCGTAATGCGGCCCTGATTGACCAGCAAAAAATCCGGGAACAGTTGCGATCCCGGGAAGAGACACTGAAGAATGAGAATGCGGCTGCGCGTGCGTCGAATGATGCTGAACTGCTGGGGTACGGGCAGGGGGAACGAGCCAGAGAACGCATGCGGGAGTTGCAGCAGATCCGCGACAGCTTCCGCCAGAAGGATGCGGACCTTCAGTCTCAGTATCAGACCGGGGATATCAGTGAGGATTTTTACAGACAGGCTCTGGCGCAGAATGCACAGTATCTGAGTGAACGTCTGAAAGAGCAGGAAGCCTTTTATGCCGAATCGGATGTGCAGCGTGCGGACTGGCAGAAAGGGCTGCAGGAGGGGTTCAGTAACTGGGTGGATAATGCGTCCGATTACGCCTCACAGGCAGCACAGCTTGCGACGGAGGGTATCTCAGGGATGGTGAATAACATCACGGAGATGCTGAACGGAAATAAAGTGGAATGGCGCAGCTGGGCCTCATCAGTGCTGCAGGAAATATCAAAAGTTCTTATGAATGCCGCGATTGTCAACGGAATTAAGACGGCGGCAAACGGTATGTCCGGTGCGGGAGGATTTCTCGGCAGCATTGGTGACTGGCTGGGCGGGGCGGTGGCCAATGCAAAAGGCGGCGTGTATACCTCGGCAAACCTGAGTGCGTACAGCAACAGTATTGTGGATACGCCCACGTACTTTGCCTTTGCAAAAGGGGCGGGACTGATGGGGGAGGCCGGTCCTGAAGCCATTATGCCCCTGACCCGGGCGGCGGATGGCTCGCTGGGTGTGCGAGCGGTGGGCAGTATGAACGGCAGTGCGGGTCTGGTGTATTCCCCGGTCTACCATATCGCCATTCAGAATGACGGGACTAATGGCCAGATAGGGCCGGAGGCGGCAGGCAGTCTTGTGCAGCTGATTGACCAGCGGGTGCAGGCGGTGATGCTGTCCATGCGACGTGACGGAGGAATGCTGAGTGGCTGAGATAAAAACGCTGCATCTGGTCCCGCGTGAAGGGATGCAGGTGAGTGAGAAACCGTCGGTGGCGAGGGTACGGTTTGGTGACGGTTATGAACAGCGTCGCCCCACAGGGCTGAATCCTCAACTGAAGACGTTTCAGGCGGTGTTCCGGGTGACGGATGAGTCAACCCGGCGCTGGCTGGATGAATTTTTATCCTGGCATGGTGGTTACCGTGCCTTTTTGTGGCGACCGCCGAAACATAACCGGACGGTGAGGGTGGTGTGCCGGGAGTGGAGCGTCACGGATAACGCCCGGTACAGTGATTTCAGCTGTACGATTGAGCAGGTGGTGAACTGATGCAGAATATTCATGAAGAAAGCCTGAACGAGTCGGTTAAATCAGAGCAGTCACCGCGGGTGGTGCTCTGGGAAATTGACCTGACGGTGCAGGGCGGTGAGCGCTATTTTTTCTGCAATGAGCTGAATGAAAAAGGGGAGGCGGTCACCTGGCAGGGGCGGCAATATCAGGTATACCCGATTGACGGCAGCGGTTTTGAGATGAACGGGAAGGGCAGCAGTGCCCGCCCGTCGCTGACGGTGTCCAATCTGTTTGGTCTGGTCACCGGGATGGCGGAGGACCTGCAGAGCCTGGTGGGGGCAACGGTGGTCCGCCGCCGGGTGTATGCCCGTTTTCTGGATGCGGTGAATTTTGTGGCGGGCAATCCGGAAGCGGACCCGGAGCAGGAGCTGAGCGACCGCTGGGTGGTGGAGCAGATGTCAGAGCTGACGGCCATGACAGCCTCGTTTGTGCTGGCGACACCGACGGAGACGGACGGGGCGCTGTTTCCCGGTCGCATTATGCTGGCGAATACCTGTATGTGGACCTACCGCTCTGATGAGTGTGGTTACACGGGCGGGGCTGTGGCGGATGAGTTCGATAAACCCACCACCGATATCCGTAAGGACAGATGCAGCAAGTGCATGCGCGGGTGTGAGATGCGCGGCATGGTGGCTAATTTTGGCGGTTTCCTTTCCATCAATAAACTTTCGCAGTAAATCCTGTTTTATGACACAGACTGAATCAGCGATTCTGGTGCATGCCCGGCGGTGTGCGCCTGCGGAGTTGTGCGGCTTCGTGATAGGCACCCCGGAGGGCGAACGGTACCAGCCCTGCGTGAATATCTCCGCAGAGCCGGAGGCGTATTTTCGTATTGCGCCGGAAGACTGGCTGCAGGCAGAGATGCAGGGGGAGATTGTGGCGCTGGTTCACAGCCACCCCGGTGGTCTGCCCTGGCTGAGCGAGGCGGACCGGCGGCTGCAGATAAAGAGTGCCCTGCCCTGGTGGCTGGTCTGCCGGGGGGAAATTCACAAATTCCGCTGTGTGCCGCACCTGACTGGGCGTCGTTTTGAGCACGGGGTGACGGACTGTTACACCCTGTTCCGGGATGCATACCATCTGGCGGGGATAACGCTGCCGGATTTTGTGCGTGAGGATGACTGGTGGCGCAACGGTCAGAACCTTTACCTGGACAATATGGCGGTCACAGGCTTTTACCGGGTGCCCCTGTCCTCTGCACAGGCGGGCGATATCCTGCTGTGCTGCTTTGGCGCATCGGTGGCCAATCATGCCGCCATTTACTGCGGCAACGGTGAACTGCTTCACCATCTGCCTGAACAACTGAGTAAACGGGAGAGGTATTCCGAAAAATGGCAACGACGAACGCATTCTGTCTGGCGTCACCGCCACTGGCACGCATCTGCCTTCACGGGGATTTGCAACGATTTGGCCGCCGCCTCAGCCTGTATGTGAACACGGCAGCGGAAGCCATCCGTGCCCTGTCGATGCAGATGCCGGGATTCCGCCGTCAGATGAACGAAGGCTGGTACCAGATACGTATTCGCGGTGAGGACACGGCACCGGAGGCGGTGTACGCCCGTCTTCACGAACAGCTGGGTGAGGGAACGGTCATCCACATTGTGCCGCGACTGGCCGGGGCCGGAAAGGGTGGACTGCAGATTGTGCTGGGGGCGGCAGCCATCGTGGGCTCTTTCTTCACTGCCGGTGCCTCGATGGCGTTATGGGGTACAGCCCTGAGTGCCGGCGGTTTTTCTGCCACCACGATGCTGTTTTCACTGGGAGCCAGCATGATTCTGGGCGGTGTGGCCCAGATGCTGGCCCCGAAGGCAAAAACACCGGATTACCGCGCAACGGATAACGGCAGACAGAACACGTACTTTTCCTCGCTGGATAACATGATTGCCCAGGGGAACCCGATGCCGGTGCCTTACGGGGAAATGCTGGTTGGCTCCCGCCGTATATCCCAGGACATCAGCACCCGTGATGAAGGCGGGGGCGGAAAGGTCGTGGTTATCGGGCGGCAGGGGTAAAAAGAATAAAAAAATCCCGCAGTGATCGCGGAGCTGCGGGAGAGAACGATGAAGATTAACGTTATGGAGTTATTTTTCAGGCACTAAAAAGTAACGCAGCGTATTTATCAGCGCAACAGTCTTTTTTTTCAGAATGTGAAGAAATTCAGAATTTTTATTCAGTCATGATACAGGCATCCTCCGGGATGCCTGTTGTTTTTGTGCGTAACAGTTATCACAGTAAAGGGTGAGACAATGGGCAAAGGTGGCGGCAAGGGGCACACGCCGGTTGAGGCAAAGGATAATCTCAAATCCACGCAGATGATGAGCGTGATTGATGCGATTGGAGAGGGACCGGTGGAAGGCCCGGTGAAGGGACTGCAGAGTATCCTGGTGAACAAAACCCCGCTGACGGACACGGACGGTAATCCCGTGATACACGGTGTGACCGCGGTCTGGCGCGCCGGGGAGCAGGAGCAGACCCCGCCGGAAGGCTTTGAGTCCTCCGGAGCTGAAACCGCACTGGGCGTGGAAGTGACGAAGGCAAAGCCGGTGACGCGCACCATTACGTCCGCGAACATTGACCGCCTGCGGGTCACCTTCGGCGTACAGTCACTGGTGCAGACAACCTCACAGGGTGACCGTAATCCGGCTTCTGTCCGGCTGCTGATTCAGTTACAGCGTAACGGTAACTGGGTGACGGAAAAGGATGTCACCATTAACGGCAAGACCACCTCGCAGTTTCTGGCGTCGGTGATTCTGGATAATCTGCCTCCCCGCCCCTTTAACATCCGGATGGTCAGGGAGACGGCGGACAGCACCACGGACCAGCTGCAGAACAGAACGCTGTGGTCGTCATACACCGAAATCATCGATGTGAAACAGTGCTACCCGAACACGGCCATTGTGGGGCTGCAGGTGGATGCGGAGCAGTTCGGTGGCCAGCAGATGACGGTGAACTACCATATCCGCGGTCGCATCATCCAGGTGCCGTCAAACTATGACCCGGAAAAACGCACTTACAGCGGTATCTGGGACGGCAGTCTGAAACCGGCATACAGCAACAATCCGGCCTGGTGCCTGTGGGACATGCTGACTCACCCGCGCTACGGCATGGGAAAACGTCTGGGGGCGGCGGATGTGGACAAGTGGGCGCTGTATGCCATCGGGCAGTACTGTGACCAGCGTGTCCCGGATGGCTTCGGAGGGACAGAGCCGCGGATGACGTTTAATGCGTACCTGTCACAGCAGCGTAAGGCATGGGATGTGCTCTGCGATTTCTGCTCGGCGATGCGCTGTATGCCGGTATGGAACGGCCAGACGCTGACGTTCGTTCAGGACCGCCCGTCGGATGTGGTGTGGCCGTACACCAACAGCGATGTGGTGGTGGATGATAACGGCGTGGGGTTCCGCTACAGCTTCAGCGCCCTGAAGGACCGTCACACGGCAGTGGAGGTGAATTACACCGACCCGCAGAACGGCTGGCAGACCTCCACGGAACTGGTGGAAGACCCGGAAGCCATACTGCGCTACGGACGCAACCTGCTGAAGATGGATGCGTTCGGCTGCACCAGTCGTGGTCAGGCCCACCGTGCCGGACTGTGGGTGATAAAGACCGGACTGCTGGAAACGCAGACGGTGGATTTCACGCTCGGGTCACAGGGGCTGCGGCACACGCCCGGAGACATCATTGAAATCTGTGATAACGACTACGCCGGGACCCTGACCGGCGGACGTATCCTGTCCATCGACGCTGCCAGCCGCACACTGACGCTGGACCGTGAGGTGACACTGCCGGAGACCGGTACCGCCACGGTGAACCTGATTAACGGCAGCGGTAAGCCGATGAGTGTGGACATCACCGCACACCCCGCGCCGGACCGGATACAGGTCAGTACCCTGCCTGATGGCGTGGCGACATACGGTGTGTGGGGACTCTCCCTGCCGTCACTGCGTCGTCGCCTGTTCCGTTGTGTCGCCATCCGGGAAAACACGGATGGCACCTTTGCCATCACGGCGGTGCAGCACGTACCGGAAAAAGAAGCCATCGTGGATAACGGGGCCAGCTTTGAGCCGCAGTCAGGCACCCTGAACAGCGTTATCCCTCCGGCAGTGCAGCACCTCACGGTGGAGGTGAGTGCCTCAGACGGCCAGTATCTGGCGCAGGCGAAATGGGACACGCCGCGGGTGGTGAAAGGTGTGAGCTTCAGTCTGCGTCTGACCAGCGGAAGCGGTGAAAACAGCCGCCTGGTGACCACCGCCATCACCGCAGACACGGCGCACCGTTTCAGTGGTCTGCCGCCCGGGGAATACACCCTGACGGTCAGGGCGATTAACAGCTATGGCCAGCAGGGCGAACCTGCCACCACCACGTTCCGGATTGACGCCCCGGCAGCGCCTGCCACCATTGAACTGATACCGGGGTATTTTCAGATAACGGCGGTCCCGAAACTGGCTGTATATGACCCGACGGTGCAGTTTGAATTCTGGTTTTCGGAACAGCAGATTGCGGATATCAGGCAGGTTGAAACCTCCGCCCGCTATCTTGGCACGGCGCTGTACTGGACAGCCGCCAGTAATATCAGGCCGGGCCATGATTATTATTTTTATATCCGCAGCGTCAACCTGGTGGGCAAATCGGCATTTGTGGAGGCCGTCGGCCGGGCCAGCGATGATGCCGAAGGCTACCTGAATTTTTACAAAGGGCTGATTAATAAAACACATCTCGGTAAAGAGCTGCTGGAAAACGCTGAACTGACGGAAGATAACGCCAGCAGACTGGATGAGTTTTCGAAAGAGTGGAAAGACGCTAACGATAAATGGAATGCCATGTGGGGCGTCAGAATTGAGCAGACCGAAGACGGTAAGCATTATGTTGCCGGGCTTGGCCTCAGCATGGAGGACACGGAGGACGGTAAACTGAGCCAGTTTCTGGTTGCCGCTAACCGTATCGCGTTTATTGACCCGGCAAACGGGAATGAAACGCCGATGTTTGTGGCGCAGGGCAACCAGATATTCATGAACGACGTGTTCCTGAAACGCCTGACGGCCCCCACCATTACCAGTGGTGGAAATCCACCGGCATTTTCCCTGACACCGGACGGAAAGCTGACCGCTAAAAATGCGGATATCAGTGGCAGTGTGAATGCGAACTCAGGGACGCTCAACAACGTCACGATTAATGAGAACTGTCAGATTAAGGGGAAACTGTCAGCCAACCAGATTGAAGGCGATATTGTCAAAACAGTGGGTAAGGCTTTCCCGCGGGACTCCCGGGCACCGGAGCGGTGGCCATCAGGGACCATTACCGTCAGGGTTTATGACGATCAGCCGTTTGACCGGCAGATTGTTATTCCGGCGGTGGCATTCAGTGGCGCTAAGCATGAGAGAGAGCATACTGATATTTACTCCTCATGCCGTCTGATAGTGCGGAAAAACGGTGCTGAAATTTATAACCGTACCGCGCTGGATAATACGCTGATTTACAGTGGCGTTATTGATATGCCTGCCGGTCACGGTCACATGACACTGGAGTTTTCGGTGTCAGCATGGCTGGTGAATAACTGGTATCCCACAGCAAGTATCAGCGATTTGCTGGTTGTGGTGATGAAGAAAGCCACCGCAGGCATCAGTATCAGCTGAATTTTATAACCCATATAAGGGCACCAGAAATGGTGCCTTTTTTATTGCAGAAAAGCGAGAGGTAATTATGCGTAAATTATGTGCTGTTATTATGTCTGCAGTCGTCTGGCTGGCCGCTGCGGGTGCGCCAGCGGGTGCAGCAGAGAATCACTCCACTCTGAGTGCCGGGTATCTTCATACCCATTCTGATATGTCCGGCAGTGATGATTTAACCGGATTCAACGTGAAATACCGCTATGAATTTACGGACACGCTGGGGCTGGTGACGTCATTCAGCTATGCAGGAGACATGAATCGCCAGCTTACCCGTTACAGTGATACCCGCTGGCATGAAGATTCCATTCGTAACCGCTGGTTCAGCGTGATGGCGGGGCCGTCTGTGCGCGTGAATGAAGGGTTCAGCGCGTATGCGATGGTGGGTGTGGCTTACAGTCGAGTGTCGACTTTTTCCGGGGATTATCTCCGTGTACCTGACAACAAGGGGAAAACGCACGATGTGCTGACCGGAAGTGATGACGGTCGCCACAGCAACACGTCACTGGCGTGGGGGGCTGGCGTGCAGTTTAACCCGACCGAATCCGTGGCCATTGATATTGCTTATGAAGGCTCCGGCAGTGGCGACTGGCGCACTGACGGTTTCATTGTGGGTGTCGGTTATAAATTCTGATTAGCCAGGTAACACAGAGTTATGACAGCCCGCCGGTTCTGGTGGGCTTTTTTGTGGGGGGAATATGTCAGTACAGATTTCAGGTGTGCTGAAGGATGGTACAGGAAAACCGGTACCGGACTGCACCATAGAGCTGAAAGCCACGCGAACGAGTGAGACGGTGATAGTCACCACGGTGGCGGAGTGTCAGCCAGGGGAAACAGGCAGTTACACCATGCAGGTTGAGCCGGGGCGTTATCGTGTGACCCTGTGCGTGGAAGGCCGTCAGCCGGCATGCGCTGGCGAGATTGACGTCATGGCAGACGACGAGCCGGGCACACTGAATGCGTTTTTGCTGCGTGAGCAGGACAGCACTTATTACCCTGAGTCGCTGAAAAAACTGGAAGACGCGGCGGATGCGGCTGTCAGCAGGGCAGAGGAAGCGGCGAGGAAAGCGGAAACGGCGGTGGGACCACAGGGACCGAAAGGCGACACCGGAGCAACGGGTCCGCAGGGACAGAAGGGAGACAAGGGTGATACAGGCCCACAGGGGCCAAAGGGGGATAAAGGAGACAAGGGCGATAAGGGGGATACCGGCCCGAAAGGTGAGCAGGGCGACCCGGGAGGTCCACAGGGACCGAAGGGCGACAAGGGGGATACAGGAGCTGCAGGCCCGGCGGGGCCGCAGGGACCAAAAGGGGATACAGGAGCCACAGGTCCGGCAGGACCGCAGGGACCGAAAGGGGATACGGGAGCTGCAGGCCCGGCGGGGCCACCGGGACCAAAAGGGGATACGGGAGCCGCAGGCCCGGCAGGGCCACAGGGACCTAAAGGGGATACGGGAGCCGCAGGCCCGGCAGGTGCGCAGGGTCCGAAAGGTGATAAAGGCGATCCTGGACCAGGTGCTCAACAGGTCAGTGCGGGGGATATAGGTTCTCTGGTTTATGCCATGTACGAAGGCACAGCAGACTATGGCGACAGTGTTGCAGCCAGCCAGTTGCACCCGTCATCTTCTTATGATGCTGATGTAAGTTTCGACAACTCGGCTGTCACTCTGTCAGGGACATGGCGCTGCCTTGGATATGCAGGGATGTCGACAGGGAAGTCACTGTTTATTCGTATAAAATAAACGAGGAGGAAAAAGTTATGGCAGAGACGGTAACTGGTGTTATTGCCGTTCGTAATGCTGCGTATAACGAAAATGGCGGGATAAACTGCGAGGTGCAGTTTGAAGATGCGGTGAATGAAAAAGGAGAGCAGGTATGGCTGCCGTATACCGCAACGGAAACGGATAATACAGAACACGGAAAAGCCTTGTGGTCGGGGCTGACAGCAGGAACATACGGAAGTGTGACCGCCTTTGTTGCCACGGCTGCAGTACTGGAAGCGGCAAAGGCGGCGAAACGGGAAGAGATTAATATCTGGCGTGATGTGCAGGAGAATATGGAATACGTGATGGAATTCAACGGAAGGCACTGGGATTACGGCAAGAAGACGTTGTCCAGGATAAGCACGACACGCCTGATGGCAGAGAATAACCGTCTTCCGGAAGGTTTTGCCTGGACGGACGGGGATAATAATGTGGTGCCGGTGACGGCGGCAGACATCATAGCCCTGTCGGATGCGACAGAGCAGGCGATGTTTGCGAAGGGAGTGGAGATTAATACACGGCAGTTGCAGATGAAAGCAGAGGTTGAGGCGCTGACAGACCTGAAGGCGATCCGCAGTTATGTTGTCGGATGGCCTGCTGGCTGAATAAAAAAAACGGGACCACGACCAGTCCCGGAACCATGAGTTTTAGGGTATTAGTTTGTTATCATAGTTAGCGTGCTAAGTATGCCATGTAAGGCTGATTAGTGAAGTGATGTTGTTCGCATTTTTGCACGGCGGAGAATATTCAGATTTTGGGAAATCCATATTTTTCCCGTGCGCGGTTACATGCTTCATTCGCGATGCCATTTTCTCCGGACATCGCGAATTCCCTGCATGTGGACGGACGGTTTTTGTAAACAGAGCAATATGCGTTTTCACCGGGGGGGCCGGCCAGAGCGACACATCGGGGATTTTTCTGATTGGTGCCGCGCATACAGCGATGAAAAGGAGATATTTGCTCAGTGAGACTGACCGGGACGTTTCCGCCTGCATCATCGGCTTCAGCCCAGTAAAAAGAGACGCGGAAAAATGCACAACAGGCACCACACGTCATGCATGGATTCGGATTGCTCATTTTCATACTACTTGTTGTTTTTTTAAGCGATCAGATAAAAGGGCGCTGAAAAAAACATTCTCCAAAATTAGATTATAACTATTTGATTTTATGGATAGAGGCATGCTTTTTACGCAAAAGTAAAAAGCATGCCAAATTTGCCATTAACTCTTTGAATATTCAGCACTAATCATCTATTTCGGTTGCCTTCTTATTCAGCAGACGAGAAGCGCGCCAGTAAACCAGCAACATCAGGCCCATTACGATAGTCAGCGTAATGCTGGTGGCTGCACCAAACGGCCAGTCACGAATATTGAGGAACTGTACCTTGATGACGTTACCGATCAGCAGGTTTTTCGCACCGCCCATCAGGTCGGACACATAGAACAGGCCCATCGCTGGCAGCATTACCAGCAGACATCCGGCAATAATTCCCGGCATCGTCAGTGGGATAATGATGCGGATAAAGGTCTGCAACTTGCTGGCACCGAGATCGCGCGCCGCCTCAAGCAACGGCTTATCCAGTTTTTCGATACTGGAGTACAGCGGCATCACCATAAACGGCAGCAGAATGTAAACCAGACCGATTATCACCGCACTGGGCGTGAACATGATGCGAATTGGTGTATCGATAACGCCCAGCCAGAGCAAAAACTCGTTGAGATAGCCTTTGGTGCTGAGGAAAATTTTCAGCCCGTAGATACGAATCAATGAGTTGGTCCAGAACGGAACAATCAGCAGAAACAGCAGCAGCGGACGCACCTTGTGTGGCAGCTTCGCCAGAAACCAGGCAAAGGGATAGCCCAGCACCAGGCAGGCGAGGGTGGCGATCAGCGCCATATTCAGCGAGTGCAATAGCACTTCAAAATAGAGCGGATCGAGCAGACGCGTGTAGTTATCCAGCGTAAAGACCATTTTGACGAAACTGGCGTCGTCGCGGGTCAAAAAGCTGGTGCCAATGATCATCAGGTTGGGCAGAAAGACAAACAACACAAGCCAACCGACAATAGTGACAATCACTACATTCTGGAACTTACTTGTGTTCTTCATCAGCCAGTACGACCTCCCAGCTTTCTACCCAATTAATGGCCATTTTTTGGTCGAGAGAGTGGTCAAAGTCAGGATCGTCTTCATTGAAGAATTCGCTGACCATCACCATCTTGCCATTTTCCAGCTCAACAACCGACTCCAGCGTCATGCCTTTGTAATTACGCTCGCGAACGTAACCAATCAGCCCTTCGGCGTGGTTGTCGTCGTTAATCTCTTCAACACGTAAGTCTTCCGGGCGCAGCAGAACATGCAGTTTTTGCCCCGGTTCAACGCCGAAGTTAACGTAGATATTACACTCGCGGCCTTCAACGTTGGCGCGTACGCGCTGCTCGTCGAGACGTTCGATGACCGTGGCATTAAACATATTGATTTCACCGATAAACCCAGCAACAAACAGGTTTTTCGGCTCTTCGTAGATTTCACGCGGCGTGCCGTCTTGCTCAATGCGACCATCGCGCATCACCACAATCCTGTCCGACATGGTAAGTGCTTCTTCCTGGTCGTGAGTTACGAACACGAATGTAATGCCAAGCTTACGCTGTAACGCTTTCAGCTCGTTCTGCATTTGCTTGCGCAGTTTGTAATCCAGCGCTGAGAGCGACTCATCCAGCAACAACAGACGAGGCTTGTTAACCACCGCGCGAGCAATGGCGACGCGTTGCTGTTGACCACCAGAAAGCTGATGCGGTTTACGTTGAGCGAAGGTTTCCAGCTGCACCATCCGCAGGGCTTCCATCACGCGGGGCGTAATTTCAGCAGCGGGGGTTTTTTGCATGCGCAACCCAAAGGCCACATTTTCGAACACGGTCATGTGGGGGAAAAGTGCGTAGCTTTGGAAAACAGTGTTCACATAGCGGTTTTCCGCCGGAACGTGGGTGATGTCCTCGTTATCCAGCATGATGCGTCCGGAATCAACAGTTTCCAGACCTGCAATCAGGCGAAGAACGGTTGTTTTACCGCAGCCAGAAGGGCCAAGCAGCGTGAGGAACTCGCCATTGTTGATAGTCAGATCCAGCTGGGGAATGACCTCTTTACCATCAAAGCATTTGCGAATTCCCGCCAATTGCACCAGCGGTGAAAGCGAACTCGGTTGTTTATTCAATTTTTTACTCTGTCCCATGTAAACGCAACGGATGGCTTACCGATGCGGGGTTTGTGGTTAACCACCTTGGTGACTCTTAATGAGGGCGGTAATTCTACGGCAAACCGCTTGAATCGCCAATCTTTGTTGTGAATTACTGGCTTAGCTTTATATTCATTAAGGTAATGCTGATAAATATTCCCGCTTGCAGGGCTAAAAGTGACCTGACGCAATATTTGTCTTTTCTTGCTTCTTAATAATGTTGTCACAAAAAGTGAGGGTGACTACATGGATAAACTACTTGAGCGATTTTTGAACTACGTGTCTCTGGATACCCAATCAAAGGCAGGGGTGAGACAGGTTCCCAGCACGGAAGGCCAATGGAAGTTATTGCATCTGCTGAAAGAGCAGCTCGAAGAGATGGGGCTTATCAATGTGACCTTAAGTGAGAAGGGCACTTTGATGGCGACGTTACCGGCTAACGTCCCTGGCGATATCCCGGCGATTGGCTTTATTTCTCATGTGGATACCTCACCGGATTGCAGCGGCAAAAATGTGAATCCGCAAATTGTTGAAAACTATCGCGGTGGCGATATTGCGCTGGGTATCGGCGATGAAGTTTTATCACCGGTTATGTTCCCGGTGCTGCATCAGCTACTGGGTCAGACGCTGATTACCACCGATGGTAAAACCTTGTTAGGTGCCGATGACAAAGCAGGTATTGCAGAAATCATGACCGCGCTGGCGGTATTACAACAAAAAAACATTCCGCATGGTGATATTCGCGTCGCCTTTACCCCGGATGAAGAAGTGGGCAAAGGGGCGAAACATTTTGATGTTGACGCCTTCGATGCCCGCTGGGCTTACACCGTTGATGGTGGTGGCGTAGGCGAACTGGAGTTTGAAAACTTCAACGCCGCGTCGGTCAATATCAAAATTGTCGGTAACAATGTTCACCCGGGCACGGCGAAAGGAGTGATGGTAAATGCGCTTTCGCTGGCGGCACGTATTCATGCGGAAGTTCCGGCAAATGAAAGCCCGGAAATGACAGAAGGCTATGAAGGTTTCTATCACCTGGCGAGCATGAAAGGCACCGTTGAACGGGCCGATATGCACTACATCATCCGTGATTTCGACCGTAAACAGTTTGAAGCGCGTAAACGTAAAATGATGGAGATCGCCAAAAAAGTGGGCAAAGGGTTACATCCTGATTGCTACATTGAACTGGTGATTGAAGACAGTTACTACAATATGCGCGAGAAAGTGGTTGAGCATCCGCATATTCTCGATATCGCCCAGCAGGCGATGCGTGACTGCGATATTGAACCGGAACTGAAACCGATCCGCGGCGGTACCGACGGCGCGCAGTTGTCGTTTATGGGATTACCGTGCCCGAACCTGTTCACTGGCGGTTACAACTATCATGGTAAGCATGAGTTTGTGACTCTGGAAGGTATGGAAAAAGCGGTGCAGGTAATCGTCCGTATTGCCGAGTTGACGGCGCAACGGAAGTAAGCGAAAAGGGATGCGGCATGTGATGCCGCATCCGGCTTAAATCCAAACTTACCCTTCGAAGAACCAGTATCCGCTATTGACCAGCGCCGCGAGCATTGCGAGGAATGACGGATCTTCCAGCGCATCGCCAAAATTCTCCGCGGTCAGCGCAATGTTGCTGGCGAGCGCATCCAGTGCCGGACGGTGCGGGGAATCGATCTTCTCACCATTGGCATACACGTCGTCGCCAATGCGCAATACGCGCAGACCACCCAGGCGCACCAGCACATCACCTTGTTTCAGCGCATCGTAGATTTCATCCGGCTGATAAGGCGGCTCTGGCGGCGCGATATCCAGTTCATGGCGTGACTGGGATATAAACTCGCCAAACCATTGCTTAAAGTGTTCCGGCTGGTTGATCAATTCGAGCATCATCTCACGCAGTTTATCCATCTCTTGCGGCAGAACGTCCGCAGGATGAGCGCGAGGTGGAACATCAGGATCGCTGTAGTAGTTGCCGCCCAGTTCACGTTGCAGCACATAATCGGCAAATCCGCTAATCAGTTCCCGCGTATTTGGCGCGCGAAAACCCACGGAATAGTTCATCGCATTTTCCAGCGCGTAGCCTTCATGCGGGAATCCTGGCGGAATATAAAGGATATCGCCAGGCTCCAGCTCTTCATCGATGATGGCTTCGAACGGATCGACCTGTAACAGATCCGGGTGCGGGCAGTGCTGTTTCATTTGCAGCTTTTCGCCCACTCGCCAGCGACGACGTCCGGTACCCTGAATGATAAACACGTCGTACTGATCGAGATGTGGGCCGACGCCGCCGCCAGGTACGGAAAAAGAGATCATCAGGTCATCAATACGCCAGTCTGGTAGTTCACGGAACGGCCGCATCAGCGAGGCGGTCGGCTCATGCCAGTGGTTCACTGCCTGTACCAGTAACGACCAGTTGGTTTCACCGAGATGATCGTAGCTTTCGAACGGGCCGTGGCTGACCTGCCATTTGCCATCCTGATGACTGACCAGTCGACTGTCGACTTCGCTTTCCATCGCCAGACCCGCCAACTCGTCTGGAGAGATCGGGTCAATAAAATTATTAAAGCCGCGTTTTAACACTACCGGGCGTTTCTGCCAGTGACGTTCAAGAAAATCGGGCCAGTTAAGAGTGAGTTGGTATTCCATGTTAAGCATCCACAGGCTGGTATCTGCAACCGATTATAACGGATGCTTAACGTAATGCGTGAAGTATGGACATATTTATTCATCTTTCGGCGCAGAATGCTGGCGACCAAAAATCACTTCCATCCGCGCACCGCCCAGCATGCTCTCTCCGGCGACGATTTTACCTTCATATTGCTCGGTGATTTCGCGGGCTACCGCCAGCCCTACACCTTGCCCAGGGCGTAAAGTATCAACCCGTTGACCCCGGTCGAAAATCACCTCTCGTTTGCTTAATGGAATACCGGGGCCATCATCCTCGACCACAATATAGAGATGCTCGTCGGTTTGCCTTGCAGAAATTTCAACAAACTCGAGGCAATATTTACAGGCGTTATCCAGCACGTTGCCCATCACCTCGACAAAATCGTTCTGCTCACCAACAAAGCTGATCTCTGGTGAAATATCGAGAGAGATATTGACCCCTTTGCGTTGATACACTTTGTTCAGCGCCGAGGTGAGATTGTCCAACAGAGGGGCGACCGGATGCAGCTCGCGGCTAAGCAATGTCCCACCGCGCATACTGGCACGATGCAGGTAGTAGCCAATTTGCTGTGAAATGCGGCTGATTTGCTCCAGCATCACCGGCTCAGCATCACTGACGCTCATCTTCTCACTACGCAGAGAACGCAGCGTACTTTGCAGCACCGCCAGTGGCGTTTTCAGACTATGGGTCAGGTCGGTGAGCGTCGTACGATATTTGTCGTAACGTTCGCGTTCACTTTTTAACAGTCGGTTCAGGTTTCGTACCAGACTGGTCAGTTCTCGCGTTGTGGCTGGATTGAGCAATTCGCGGTTATGCTCTTCCAGTTCGCGGACTTCTTTTGCCAGGGCTTCGATGGGGCGTAAACTCCACCAGGCGGCGACCCACAGCAGCGGGATCACTAACAGCAGATTGGCTGAGAGCACATAGATAAACCAGCTCCAGACCATATAGGAACTTTTTAGCTCCACCGGAATGGTATCCACCACCACAATGGTTAACTTTGGCATCCGCGATGTTGCCGGGTAGACGTTTACCGCCACCGAGTGGGTCATCTCCGCGTCGTCATCATCTTCCCGCACTTCCTGCAACTGTTGCTGCATAGAGTGATCTCCACTCAGTAACAGGCTAGTGTCGTTAACATCCGCTTCAATTTCATGAAAACCATTCGATTTCAGCCAGTCAGGCTGGATCATTTTCATCAGCCAGGGCACGTCACGTTGCGCCCATAAAAGCTGCCCGTTCTCATCATAAATTAGCGTCATGGTGGGGCTTTGCTTGTCGATATTTTCGGGTAACTCGACATGCAATTTATTATTTTCCCACTTCGCAAGGGTATAGAACAGATTGCTCTCGCCACGTAACAGCCGAAACGTAGTTTTATCGAAACTGACGCTATAACCGATCAGCGCGACCATTCCGTAGGCAAGCGAAAGCACCAATACTACTGCTGCCGTTGCTAACAGAAAACGTACCCGCAGCGAGAGCGGGAAAAAAAGACGCAGTAATTTTTTCATCAGCGCAATTCGAACAGATAGCCCTGGCCGCGAACGGTGGTAATCACTTCTTGTGGATACTGCGCTTGAATTTTTTTGCGTAGACGTCCCATTAGTACATCTATGGTATGACTTTCCCGCAGCTCCGCATCCGGGTAGAGTTGTAGCATTAACGAATCTTTACTGACCACTTTGCCATTATTGCGTATCAACGTTTCCATAATGGTGTATTCGAACGCGGTCAGTTTGATCACTTCGTCATTAATGGATAACTCACGGCGGGAGAGATCAACCTGAAACGGTGGCAGCGAAATTACCTGGGAAGCCAGACCGCTATTACGCCGCATTAATGCCTGCATTCGCGCCATCACCTCTTCAATATGAAACGGTTTAGTCACGTAATCATCAGCGCCAGCACTTAATACTTCGACTTTGTCCTGCCAGCTTTCACGGGCGGTTAATACCAGAATCGGCAGTGAAACATCATTACTGCGCCAGCGGCGAATCAATGACAGACCGTCCTCGTCAGGCAAACCGAGATCGACAATCGCAATATCCGGTAAATGCTCATTGAGATAATAATCGGCTTCTTTGGCATCTTCTGCGTCATCGACCTGATGACCAGCATCCTGAATCTGAACTTTAAGATGGTGACGTAACAACGCATTGTCTTCAACAACCAGTACGCGCATTTTTCATTCTCCCTGTTTTAATTATTAAAATAGTGTAACGCGATTATGTCGTTATGGGGGTAAACATTAAATAAACCAGCGGGGAGGGGAGGTAAAGAGAAAAAATAAAAAGCGGATAATCTTAATAAGCAGGCCGGACAGCATCGCCATCCGGCACTGATTTGAGGCTTATTTCAGTTCATCAACCATGGTGATGGCGCGGCCAATGTAGTTTGCCGGCGTCATCGCTTTCAGGCGGGCTTTCTCTTCTTCTGGCAGCGCCAGACCATCGATAAATTGCTTCATGCCTTCGGCGTCAACGCGCTTACCGCGAGTCAGCTCTTTCAACTTCTCGTACGGTTTTTCGATGCCATAGCGACGCATAACTGTCTGGATTGGCTCAGCCAGCACTTCCCAGTTGTGATCCAGTTCCTCCAGAAGATGATCACGGTTCACTTCCAGTTTGCTCACGCCTTTCAGGGTGGATTGATACGCAATCAGCGCATAACCGATACCCACGCCGAGGTTACGCAGCACGGTAGAGTCGGTCAGGTCACGCTGCCAGCGGGAAACCGGCAGTTTGCTTGCCAGGTGCTGCAATACCGCGTTGGAAAGCCCCAGGTTACCTTCGGAGTTTTCGAAGTCGATCGGGTTAACTTTATGCGGCATGGTGGAAGAACCAATCTCACCAGCAATGGTTTTCTGTCTGAAGTGGTTAAGGGCGATATAACCCCAGACGTCACGGTCGAAGTCGATCAGAATGGTGTTGAAACGCGCAACGCAATCAAACAGCTCGGCGATGTAGTCGTGCGGTTCGATCTGGGTAGTGTAAGGGTTCCACTGAATACCCAGCGAGGTGACGAACTCTTCGCTGAACTGATGCCAGTCAACTTCCGGGTAAGCCGCGATGTGGGCATTATAGTTGCCGACAGCGCCGTTGATTTTGCCGAGGATCTCCACCTGATTAAGCTGGCGGTACTGACGTTCCATGCGGTAGGCAACGTTTGCCATCTCTTTACCGATGGTTGACGGCGTGGCTGGCTGACCGTGGGTACGGGACAGAAGCGGGATATCGCGATACTGAACGGCGAGATCTTTAATGCCATCAATCAGTTGACGCCAGTATGGCAGGATCACTTCATCACGCGCGGTTTTCAGCATCAACGCGTGGGAGAGGTTATTGATATCTTCCGAAGTACAGGCAAAGTGGATGAATTCAGAAACTGCGTGCAGTTCCGGGATATCGGCCACTTTTTCTTTCAGGAAATACTCAACCGCTTTAACGTCGTGGTTAGTGGTACGCTCGATGGTTTTGATGCGTGCTGCATCTTCTTCGCTGAAACTGGCGACAATTGTATCAAGGTAACCGATTGCGTCGGCAGCAAAAGCAGGAACTTCCTTGATCGCTGCGTGCGCGGCCAGTTTTTGCAGCCAACGTACTTCAACTTGTACACGGAATTTCAGCAAACCATATTCGCTGAAAATCCCGCGCAGCGCGCTGACTTTATCGCCGTAGCGTCCATCGACAGGGGAAACGGCGGTCAGTGAGGATAATTCCATAGATCACAACTCCGGGGTTAAATGAGCAAGAATTTGTTTTGCCTGAGTGGTCAGGCGATTACGAGAAAACATCAGTTGCAGACGTCCGCCGCCGACCTGGTGCCAGAGCACGGCGGCGCGAATGCCTGCCAGCAGGGTGGCGCGGACTTTCGCCTGCACCTGTGGGCTTTGCAGTACAGCAGGAGATCCGGTGACCTGAATGCGCGGGCCTAGCGGGCTAATCACATCAACATAAATAGCGGCCATCGCGCTCATCAGCGTTTCGGACTGTAGATCGAAGTGTTCGAGCTGACGTTGCAGGCCGTTGATGCGGTTGCCCAGAGTGTCGAGCGCACCTTTCGCTGAGGAAAGTTTGCGCTCAAGCACCATCAGGCTAAGGGTGTAGCGGGTTAACTCAGCATTTAAGCCCTGGCGACTGCTGGCGTTGAGCACGCCGAGCAATGTTTCCAGCCCGACGCGCAGGTTAGCTTCGCTGCCACCAAAAACCGCCAGCGTGGAGCTGGGGTTCATATCGATAATACTGTTGAGTGAGACGTGTAGCGCATCGGCATCACAATGCCCCTGGTGAGCGAGTTGTTGCACCAGGCGTGCCGACTGACAAATTCCGGCCAGGGCGAGGGTGATGTCATAGTAATTCTTTGCCACGTTCACTGCTTCCTTGTTTAAGTAAAGATAATAATCAGACCGGCAGCGGCAGACGCTGCTCAATAATACCGCCACCGAGGCACACTTCACCGTTATAGAAGACGGCAGACTGGCCCGGCGTCACGGCGGCAACCGGCTCATCAAAAATCACTTCAATGCGATCGTCGTCCAGCGCCTTGACGGTGCATGGGATGTCGGTCTGGCGATAGCGGGTTTTTACCGTGCAACGCATAGTGCCGGTGAATGGCTCACGATCGACCCAGTGCAGCTGCTGGGCAATCAGACCGACAGACATCAGACGCGGGTGTTCATGGCCCTGCGCAACAATCAGAATGTTGTTTTCGACGTCTTTATCGACCACATACCACGGTTCTTCAGTGCCTTCTTTGGTGCCACCAATACCCAAACCTTTACGCTGACCGAGGGTGTGATACATCAGACCCTGGTGCTCGCCAATTTCATCGCCATCGACGGTAATGATTTTGCCCGGTTGCGCCGGGAGATAACGGCCCAGGAACTCGCGGAATTTACGCTCGCCGATAAAGCAGATCCCGGTAGAATCTTTTTTCTTCGCGGTAACCAGACCGAGATCTTCTGCAATCTTACGCACCTGCGGTTTTTCCAGTTCGCCGACCGGGAACAGGCTTTGCGCAATCTGCTCATGGCTGAGCGTATAAAGGAAGTAGCTCTGGTCTTTATTGCTGTCCAGACCACGCAGCAGGCGGCTCTTGCCATCGACATCTGCCCGACGTACGTAATGACCGGTAGCGATATAATCGGCACCTAAATCTTCAGCGGCAAATTCGAGGAAAGCTTTAAATTTGATCTCTTTGTTGCACAGAATATCCGGATTCGGCGTGCGACCGGCTTTATATTCGGCAAGGAACAGTTCGAAGACGTTGTCCCAGTACTCGGCAGCAAAGTTAACGGTGTGCAGTTCAATGCCGAGCTTGTCGCAGACAGCCTGGGCATCAGCCAGATCCGCTGCCGCTGTGCAATATTCCTCACCGTCGTCTTCTTCCCAGTTCTTCATAAACAGGCCTTCGACCTGATATCCCTGTTGTTGCAACAGCCAGGCAGAAACGGAGGAATCGACACCGCCGGACATGCCGACGATTACTTTTTTTGCGGTTTCAGACATTGGATCACTCACGACATTGAACTTCAAGGCGGCGTATTCTATCACGCAGCCTTTTAGATGACACCCTTTGTAAAAGGCCAGTTAAAATCGCCAATCATCTCCAGCGGATAGCGTTGCCCACTTTGATAACAACGAATACTTTCCGCCACCAGCGGCGAGCGCAGATTTGAGGCCTGTAAAATCTCATCGGCGCTGACCCAACGACAGCAGTCGATATCGCTGTCATGGGGCTGGGTTGGACATATTTGCTCAAGCTCAATGGCAAACAGGAAGCGCAAAAACGGCGTTTTATCCGGCGCAATCCACTGATGCATGCGGATAAAATGTTGCGGTTGCGCGCTGATGCCCGTCTCTTCCCACAGCTCACGGGTGGCGGCTTCCACTAAGGTTTCATCTGCTTCCAGATGCCCGGCGGGCTGGTTCCATAACGCTTTACCATTAATCGTCTCTTCAACGATTAAAAATTTGCCCTCTGCGTGCACCACGCAAGCAACGGTAACGTGCGGTTTAAACATTTTGCATCCTTAATCTGTCGCTTCTCGCCATTCGCCATTGGCAAGATTATCCAAAGAGTAATCCCCCATCGCATAGCGAATCAGTCGCAGCGTGGGGAAACCAACATGGGCGGTCATGCGGCGCACCTGGCGATTACGTCCTTCATATAAGGTGATCTTAAGCCAGCTGGTGGGAATACTTTTTCGTTCACGAATTGGCGGATTACGGGGCCATAACCATTCCGGCTCCTCAACCATCTCCGCACCTGCGGGCAGGGTAGGGCCATCATTTAAGGTTACGCCATTGCGCAACGCTTCAAGGGCGTCTTGTGTGGGAATACCTTCTACCTGTACATAATAGATTTTCCCGGTACGTTTACCCGGCTGGGTTAAACGCGCCTGCAAAGCGCCGTTATTGGTCAGTACCAGTAACCCTTCGCTGTCGCGGTCGAGACGACCTGCCGCATACACTCCCTGAACCGGGATGAATTCTTTTAATGTTTTGCGTCCGGCTTCATCGGTGAACTGCGGAAGAACATCGTAGGGTTTATTGAACAGGATCACACGCGTGGGCTGGTTTTCAGGTTTTCGCCTGGTAGAACGTTGCGAGCTGAATCGCTTAACCTGGTGATTTCTAAAAGAAGTTTTTTGCATGGTATTTTCAGAGATTATGAATTGCCGCATTATAGCCTAATAACGCGCATCTTTCATGACGGCAAACAATAGGGTAGTATTGACAAGCCAATTACAAATCATTAACAAAAAATTGCTCTAAAGCATCCGTATCGCAGGACGCAAACGCATATGCAACGTGGTGGCAGACGAGCAAACCAGTAGCGCTCGAAGGAGAGGTGAATGGAAAGTAAAGTAGTTGTTCCGGCACAAGGCAAGAAGATCACCCTGCAAAACGGCAAACTCAACGTTCCTGAAAATCCGATTATCCCTTACATTGAAGGTGATGGAATCGGTGTAGATGTAACCCCAGCCATGCTGAAAGTGGTCGACGCTGCAGTCGAGAAAGCCTATAAAGGCGAGCGTAAAATCTCCTGGATGGAAATTTACACCGGTGAAAAATCCACACAGGTTTATGGTCAGGACGTCTGGCTGCCTGCTGAAACCCTTGATCTGATTCGTGAATATCGCGTTGCCATTAAAGGCCCTCTGACCACTCCGGTTGGCGGCGGTATTCGTTCTCTCAACGTAGCTCTGCGCCAGGAACTGGATCTCTACATCTGCCTGCGTCCGGTACGTTACTATCAGGGCACCCCAAGCCCGGTTAAACATCCTGAACTGACCGATATGGTTATCTTCCGTGAAAACTCGGAAGACATTTATGCGGGTATCGAATGGAAAGCTGATTCTGCCGACGCTGAGAAAGTGATTAAATTCCTGCGTGAAGAGATGGGCGTGAAGAAAATTCGCTTCCCGGAACATTGCGGTATCGGTATCAAGCCGTGTTCGGAAGAAGGCACCAAACGTCTGGTTCGTGCCGCGATCGAATACGCAATTGCTAACGACCGTGACTCTGTGACCCTGGTGCACAAAGGTAACATCATGAAGTTCACCGAAGGCGCGTTTAAAGACTGGGGTTACCAGCTGGCGCGTGAAGAGTTTGGCGGTGAACTGATCGACGGCGGCCCGTGGCTGAAAGTCAAAAACCCGAACACCGGCAAAGAGATCGTCATTAAAGACGTGATTGCTGACGCATTCCTGCAACAGATCCTGCTGCGTCCGGCTGAATACGACGTTATCGCCTGTATGAACCTCAACGGTGACTACATTTCTGATGCTCTGGCAGCGCAGGTTGGCGGTATCGGTATCGCCCCAGGCGCAAACATCGGTGACGAATGCGCGCTGTTTGAAGCCACCCACGGTACTGCGCCGAAGTACGCTGGTCAGGACAAAGTTAACCCAGGCTCTATCATCCTCTCCGCTGAGATGATGCTGCGCCATATGGGCTGGACTGAAGCCGCAGATCTGATTGTTAAAGGTATGGAAGGCGCAATCAATGCGAAGACCGTAACCTATGATTTCGAACGCCTGATGGAAGGCGCTAAGCTGCTGAAATGTTCAGAGTTTGGTGATGCGATCATCAAGAATATGTAATTTCTGCATGTGTTAAAAACTGTAACGGGCGTATAACACGCCCGTTGTGTTTTGTTAGCCTGCTAACGGTTATCAAAATTTTATCAAAACTCCCCTGCTAGTTTGGGGTAGTGTGGTCTGTCCAATGACTGCTCTACTGCCTAAGTCCCTATTCTCTTTTCTTTTAAACTGCGGTAAAGACCGGAATGCAACGGATCTGTATTAATAAAATAATAATGATCTCCCGTCTGGCGTTTAATGGCACGACGGTTATGCTCCCTGTTTGCTGACAGGCCCCGGCGCTGTGCGAGTTAAATAAACAGGTCTGCAGCTCTCCAGGGGGAGCCGTGGGCAAACACGGCACGATCCGGAATATCAACCCCCCTGAGAAAAAGGATTGTATTATATGGTAACACCATGCCGCATTAACGCGGCTGTGACACTGTCCCAGCTCCTGCAGAGCCAGGAAAGTTGCAGGACTCATCTGCGGGAGATGATAAATTTAATTCACAGAAATACGGACTGTAGCACGATGAGTTCTGACCAGATTAACGAACTGGCGGATGTCATGGCGACCGCACTGCAGCCAAATCAGATGGCTAAACTGCCGGATAATCCAGACATGCCTAGGGCGCGTGGTCTGCAAATTCCTGAGTCGTTCAGTTTTAGTTTTTCCGACCACACCATTACCTTCACCAACACGCATATGGATTTTAATGGGGACAATTGCGTGAATATTATGGTCAGCAAGGATGGGAGGAGTGCCTGTGGCTATGCTGATTGTTATCTGTTTAACGCCTTTGTCACAACACTGGTCTCACGCAGTCGCCAGCCCGGAATAGATGATTTCAGCCCTTCTATCACAGAAGAAAAACAACGGGAAGGAGTGAATTACATGCTAACGCCATGCTACTCCAACCTCGCCATGGGCGCGACATTGCCCCGGCCCCCGCTGCTGCTCCAGAGCAGCGAGAAAATTCTGAATCAGATGAAAAATTTAATCATCGAGAATACGGACGAGGCTAACGAACTGGTAGTTGCCATGACGAATGCACTGTTTACGTACCGGGCGGAGGTGGGGGCTGACCCGCAACTCACTAAGCTTTTCACTGAGCCGTTCAAGTTTAGTTTCTGTTTTTCCGGCCACACCATCACCTTCACGAAAACTATTAGTAATAGCAAATTAGTGAATATTGATGTCAGTGATGGCAGTGTGAAGGTCTGTGGAAGTGTGGATAGTGCCCGATTTCACGCCATTGCCGCGACACTGTTGTCACATAACCAGCCAGAATCACTTGATTTCAGGTCCTCCCTCTCCGCACTGTCGGAAGAAAACCTGAGTGCGAAACATGAGACAGTCCCGCAACGTCGCGTCAGGGTAAGGTCGAAAGTTGCCATAAAGCTCCCCATTCCCTACGAGGTTATCCGGAAATGGTCGATGATGACCTCGGATGAGCGGCGCAACGTCGATTTCAATAAGTGGTGTGAGAGCCACAACATCCGGCCGTGCACAGCACGTCATTACCTGAATTTGAGCAAGGACGGATTAACCTGGGTGGGCCGAGCGAAGCTGAACAAACCAGAGAAATGGAACAGAGTTACCAAAAATCTCGTCCGGGAATGGTCGAAGATGCCCCAGGTTCAGCGGGAAAAGATCAAGGGTGTTAAGGGGTTTTGTACTGACCACAGCATTAATATATTCACTGCCAGAAAATACATGACAGAGAATGGGCTTACCGAAAGGGGCAAGAGCAGGATAAAGAAAGGTTCGTAAGGATCCGGTAAATTCGCGTTACATAATCATCAGCCCCTTAAATCGAAATCATAGTGGAGGGGCTTTTTTGAATAAATCGTACTTTTACTGAGTTTAAGGATCAGACCACACATCATCTGCCAACACGGCTCGTCCCGTTACAAAGCAAAAGTTAGAATCACCAACTGGCACATCAATAACAGAGCTCTTATCAACCGAGGCCCCTCCCTGTCTGGTTGCTCGAGGAGGTGATTTCGGATTGGTATAAGTCAGCAATGCCTTCTTCCCAAGGGCGACCTCAGCATTCAGCGTAACGGATGTAGAGGTGTAGCCGGATTAATCCGGCAAACCCATCAAAAAATCAGGACAGCAGCAGACGGAGTTTACGCCTCTCGGCTCTGTTACGAGCAGCTGCGCCGTGTGAAAATCAGCGCGCTCATCCCACCCCAAAAAGGAGCGGGTTACTGGCCCGGTGAGTATGCCGACCGTAACTGTGCAGTCGCGTATCAGCGATTGACCGAGGGTAATTCCCGGTGAAAATGGACAAAAGATTACAATCGTCGCTCAATAGCGGAAACGGCAATGAACAGGGTAAAACAGTTATTCTGAGGTTCTCTGATGCTGCTAGATTATGATAGGCCGGTTGCAGAGGCTTTGGTCATGGTGCATACGCTGAACATAATGACGAAGGTAGGTATGCCAGAAAGTGTTCATACTGCCTGAAGATACAACCTGCTCAGGGGGATACTTACCGAAAAATTATTTATTCGACAAAGCCCCATAGGGAGCGACTTGTAATGATGCAGGCCCAGCGGGAAGGCTCAACAATACATAACCGAACAGTGTTATAATAAGATTCATTTTGCTGATTGTTTCATAAGGACCAGTGAAGTAAGATCTAAGAAGAGTTAAAATTTATACAGTATAATCATGACATTGCAGTAAGGTGGTTATAATTGAAAGAACATTTGGATATGAATACATCTCATGTAAGAGTTGTAACTCATATGTGTGGGTTCTTGGTCTGGCTCTATAGTCTTTCAATGTTACCACCAATGGTTGTAGCATTGTTTTATAAAGAAAAAAGCTTGTTCGTTTTTTTTATTACTTTTGTTATATTTTTTTGTATTGGTGGCGGAGCGTGGTATACCACTAAAAAATCTGGCATTCAATTACGCACCCGTGATGGGTTTATTATAATTGTAATGTTTTGGATTTTATTTTCTATTATTAGCGCATTTCCATTATGGATTGATTCAGAGCTTAATTTAACGTTTGCTGACGCGCTGTTTGAAGGGGTTTCCGGAATAACAACAACAGGAGCAACAGTAATTGATGATGTCAGTTCATTATCTCGGGCATATTTGTTCTACCGGTCACAATTAAATTTTATAGGCGGTTTAGGGGTTATTGTTCTGGCAGTTGCTGTGTTGCCATTATTGGGTATTGGTGGTGCAAAACTTTATCAGTCAGAAATGCCAGGGCCATTTAAGGATGACAAACTGACTCCACGCTTGGCTGATACGTCGCGGACACTTTGGATAACTTATTCTTTATTAGGCATTGCTTGTATTGTTTGTTATCGACTTGCAGGAATGCCTTTGTTTGATGCTATTTGTCATGGACTTTCTACAGTTTCTCTTGGCGGTTTTTCAACTCATAGTGAGAGTATCGGCTATTTCAATAATTATTTGATTGAACTGGTGGCGGGCTCTTTTTCTCTGTTATCGGCTTTCAACTTCACTCTTTGGTATGTTGTTATAAGCAGGAAAACAATAAAACCCTTACTCAGAGATGTTGAACTTCGTTTCTTTTTGTTAATAGCTTCAGGTGTTATCATTGTTACCTCTTTCCAGGTCTGGCATATAGGTATGTATGACTTAACTGGAAGTGTTGTTCATTCGTTTTTTCTTGCTAGCTCCATGCTCACTGATAATGGTTTAGCTACGCAGGATTATTCAAACTGGCCCACACATACGATAGTTTTTTTGCTGCTGTCAAGTTTTTTTGGGGGATGTATAGGCTCAACGTGCGGCGGAATTAAATCACTTAGATTTCTTATACTTTTTAAACAAAGTAAACACGAAATAAATCAGCTTTCTCATCCCAGAGCATTGCTTAGTGTAAATGTAGGAGGGAAGATTGTTACAGACCGCGTAATGAGGTCTGTATGGAGTTTCTTTTTTCTTTATACTTTCTTTACAGTGTTTTTTATACTGGTGCTAAATGGTATGGGATATGATTTCCTTACATCATTTGCGACAGTCGCTGCATGCATTAATAATATGGGGCTGGGTTTTGGGGCTACCGCATCCTCATTCGGTGTTCTTAATGATATTGCAAAATATCTCATGTGTATTGCTATGATTCTTGGTCGACTTGAAATTTACCCTGTTATTATACTATTTTCAGGATTTTTTTGGCGTTCTTGATATATAGTTAATTTATGATTGTGAATTTTATAGTATGTTGCCCCCTCATATGGACTGGACCCATAGGATTATTACCATCTCCGATGTGAAGTTGATAAAAAAATGCCTCTTTCTTACGCGAAATATCATCATTTCATCTGCGTGAATGCTGATAGTATCCAGGATTGAGAAGCAAGCAGGCTGCTCACTTAGCCTCGATGCCTCCTATTTACCATAAGAGACATCGAAATAACATTACAGTACAGTTTTTGCCCATCGCCTTCTGCGAAGTTTAGGAATGCAAGATGTTGCAGTGAGTCTTGTTCCACAGCGGGAACAGACAGCACCATGAGGTTGATTTAACTCAGGTTTATAGGTTGTAAAATTAAAACTTTGGCTTGAGCAAATCGGGCAGCAAAATTTAAGATTGGGGATAGCCCCTCCTGCCGGTTACGTTGAAACCTAAGGTTAGTTCAGAAGGTAGAAAAAAGATAGGTAACTACGTTAAATTAATAGCATTAAACACTAAAAAAATAAACTCTGACGTCACATACATATCATTGTTTGACCACTCGGTAGAGGAACCAGAAACAAGTATTATGGGTTAAGTGCAGCTTCAGGTGTTGAATCTGGATTCAACGAATACATTCAGCACCATGCCTTCAAATAAAACAAAATCATAGCGCCCCTCTACGAAGGGGCAGTTTTTGGTAGATTTATCTATAGCATATAGGGAAGGTTAAATAACCCCCATTACTTGAGACCATGTGGACATATTTGCATAATGCAATGCTTATGCATGCATTTATTCGTAATTTTGTTTGATTCTGTAGGACACTCTTGACTATTTTTGATTAAATTCCATAAATTTTTGTTGAATAGCGCCACGTTAAAAATACTGATCGGATATTCTTTATCCTCGAGTATAATACCTGACTTAATAACTGTAAATATGCTGCCAGGTGGGAGAAATATATTTGAACGATACCAAATGATCATTTTCATATCGCTCCATATGACTGAAAAATATATACCACACGAAGGTTGTATTACAGTATCAATTACTATACACTTCATTTCTTCGCCTTATTCTTCTGTTCCAATGATGTTGATAAAGAATATCAATATAATTTGTACTATAGTCAGCTCAGATGAGGTTGAATGCAAAGGTGGTTTGTTCTTTATTTATATTTAAAGTTTTTTTCTATCACGGACGTTAGAGAAATATGCCAATGCATAATCTCTTTCCCCGCACTAATAATTAAATATGAATATAATCGCTAGTATCCGGGCACTCTTCGTGTATTAAAACTCCTGAGATGACTTAAATATCGTCTAATGTAAAAAGAAGCACCACTTCCAAAGCATTCCTGATAATATCTTTTTCAACAATGTCATCAGCAGATGATAAAAATGAGAGCAATTTCAGTATAATGCTCTTGTTATCCACGTGTTCGTTGCAAAGATATAAATCTCTAACTGCCTTATCAATTGCAAGTTTTTCTTCTGAAAGCCGACTATCATATTTATTCAAATATGCGTATAGGTTCATTTCAAAGTTCATTCCTTGACTTTGCATAGACATAATTGACTCCCAAGGATTTAATTAAGAATTTTATCTAAATGAAATTTAAAACAAGGGATCTCAACAGAGGCTAAACAAAATGAAATTTAGTAACATGATTAAATAATTCATTCCGTTTTAGTTCTGTTTAGTCAGGACGATATATATTTAATTCAAAGAAGATTTGTAAACAAAGCATAGCTTTTATGCTGGTTTGTGCCACTTTGCCAACCCCATGGTTGGCTTTTTTATATAAAGATCATAAGGATGACTATCTTCCTGACATGATGAAAAGGTTTCAATTATTGGGCTTTATAGTATCGGTTTGACCGTTATGAGCAGCGTTAACTCGTTCCTGATAATATTAAGGTAACGTGATGATAACTCAGCAAAAACGCATAAAAAGCGCTTACTTTGCGTCCTTCATAATGGCCAGTATCGAATAGGTCTAATAAGGTAGGATGATTAAGAAACAGTTCCAGCAGCGGTATGATATCCAGATGCGCGCAAGCGTTCTTATCTGGCTGTGTGCAGCCATGTTTGGTGGAGTTAGCCGGAGATAACTCTAAGGCTGGAGGTATGCAATACATGCTATCAAGAATATGTTAACGCTATACCTATTAAGTATTGAACGGGCATATAACACGCCCGTTGTATTTGTGGGTTTGATAACTGTAATACAAGTAACGTATCAGAACGGCAAAGGAGGCATGTCAAATGTCAGATTTATAGTATTGGTCGGCTGAACAATTATGGATAACAATAAAAAGGGAGTTCTGATAAGTCATAGAAAGACCTCTTTTTTGTTATTTTACTGAATTATGATAGTTCTCTTATGTGTTAAAACTTTGCTAGATTAATGGCTTGTTATTTTCCACATCTTCAACATACAACAGCGTATTATCAATAGCGTAGTAGCCGCGTTTATTGTTATTAACATCGGTTACCCAGCGGAAAACGCCAGCACTTGCCAGTGTTGTACAATACTCCCAAAATGTAGAGTTCCCAGAAATATGAAGCAATGCCGCCTCTTTAATTTTTTCTGGATTTTTGGTTGTACTGACTTTTAACAGGCTACGGTTTCCTCTTAATAACAAAACTGTTTCATCGTGAGTAATAATTCTGATGTTATCCGTAGCCAGATAATAAATGTAATGTGCAATACGGTGATGTTTTAATTCTGAATAAAACCAGGAGAAGTTTTGCTCTTTTCTCACTTTTTCAAACATCTTTTGAAAAACAACGACCTGATCCATCAGGATAATAACCTTTTGTTAGTTGTGAGAGTGCGTAGTGTGCACGATCGGTTTTCTCACTTCAAGCTGGTCTGTCCTTTGGCTGTGATATGTACAAAGTGTGAAAGGGGGATTACCTGAATTCTCCCGGTGAGCATTTTGCAACGGATCAGCTCCGGTACAAACGCTGTTGTGGGTTCAGATTATAAGATTCTGTCTAAGGGGCGGGATAAAGGTGAAATTAGGGGGCATGAAAGATGACGTTATAACCTTGCTCACCCCAGTGTTGTAATAGTTCGTTTTGCCTTCTCGTTGGTGCCATGCCAGTCCAGACAATCAATGTTTGCGTCGGGAACAGTTCCGGGCGCGGCGATTCAATGGGATCAGCAAGGACAGAAATATGCCATCCTGACAATGATAAACGCCATGCTTCCAGCCACAATCGTGCTCTCTCTTCAACATTCCACGCCATTAGAATGGCTTCTTTACCGGGCTTACGGCGCATTTCGAAAAGTGAGGCTGCTGCGTATTCAATTAATGCGCCGTCAAATATACTGCTCATAATGCGGGAGGTGTTGTGATCAAGCACGAGACGCTGACGAACAGGAAGGTAAACATGATTAATCAATTGATCTACCGGGTACTCTCGACCCAGTGAAATAATTCTCGCGCGTAGTTTGGCAGGATTAGCCATACGAAGAATTGACATCATCTCTTCTTGCAGGCGGCTCCAGTCATCTTCCGTATCCTGGCTGGTGGTTTCCAGTAATGCTTTAACTTTGCCTACAGGGACGCCATTACTTATCCAACGCTTGATCTCTTCGATGCGTTGTATGTCTTCTTCATCAAAGAGTCGGTGTCCGCCTTCACTGCGCTGTGGTTTTAACAAACCGTAGCGGCGTTGCCAAGCCCGGAGAGTGACAGGATTAATCCCGCAACGTTCAGCAACATCACCAATGCTGTAATAAGCCACAATTCCTCCTTGCGCTCATAAATCTCCGTCGCCTGTACACGACCCAATAATACTTTGTACAATATACGCTAAAATTGTACAAAGTATAAATAAGATTTCAGCTAAATTGGATAAAACATTATTTTTAATGTGGATTAAATTAAAACATAACGTATTCATTTTCACGATGATTTCCAGAAATCATGTGAAATAATGTGCTGAAAATTATTTTTTCTCCGGCCACGCAACTGAAGGGATACCATTCAATTTAGCTTTGGCAAACAGATCTCCCTGAAACATCTCAATTCCTGCAGATTCAAGCCACATCCACTCTTCTGGTGTTGCCACACCCATAGCAGAGACTTGAATTTCAAGTGATGTACAGCATTTTATGATCGCCTGAATAATTGCCTGCCGAGGCCCGCTTTTATGAACATTGGTAATCAATTCCTGACTGATTTTAATTCTGTCAGGCTGGAAGCGTGACAGGAGTAACAAACCGGCAAAACCTGTGCCAAAATGGTCAATTGCTACACTCATACCGGTAGCCTTAAGTGATTTAACAGCATCGGCAAATTCATCAAACCGAGATATGACCTCACTTTCAGTAAATTCCACGATAATTTGTTCAGGCACCAAACCATTGGCCTTTATTTCATCAAGTAAAAAAGAGACCGCGTCAGGCTCGTTAACCAGGGTCATAGGTAATAGATTGATTGAAATCATTTTATCACCGAGCTCAAGTGCGTGTGCCATCGCGAATGCAAGTGCCTTACTTTTGAGATCCGCTGTGTAGATTTCCCCGTCATTGCTTTGCCCAACCACTCTGGCTGATGGGCTGTCTTCCCTATCTTTAACAATTGCTTCAAAAGCGATTATCCGCCGCGATAAAGGATCGACAATAGGATGAAAGGCAAAGTGGTCGTTTATATTTGGTGAAAGGGTACAGGAATCAAGTTCTTTATCAGGTCCGTCAGCGATAAAACGCCAGGAGTCTTCGGCAGGAATCTCGAAATAGGTTGATTTTTCAGTTGAAAGAACAAAAGTACGAAAAAATTGCAGCGCTCTGTCATCATAAGTTAGCTGAAATTTTGAGGTGCCTTTGTCGAGTACGGCCTGTAAAACGTCATTGCGCTCGTGGAGGCGCAAATCAAATAATTCCATTCCTGCTTTGCCAAAACGGCGAGCAGGTGCGTAATCGCACAGCAGTTCAACGATATTATAGTGCCGTGGATCCTGGCATATGGCCCGATAAATCATTTGAACCTGTTCTTCCGGACCTTCAAGAAGTTGAAAAAAATGTGAACCATTAAACAGTAAAATCCCTGTTACGTCAGACCGCATGTTTCTGCGATTTGCTATCGAAACCATTTCTTCGATTTTTTTGACAGGTTCGTCGTCACGTATATGGCTACGATAAATAAGGGTAGTAAGCATTAATAGTCCAGGGTAATGGGCGAGGCGAGAGTATGACGGTAACAGACATATCTTCTGGTGTCTTGCTTTTAATACTAAAACATAACTATTTATTTACATTGATGAAAGATGGAAAAATTTGAAGATGAGTTCGTTTGGAATCTTGTATAGGTTGTCAGTCAAATGATGCAAATAATTTTTACGTATCTCATTGTTTTATAGGTGTTAGCACTAATTGCAAAAAAATAATTTATCATTCTGTACACATATTTCGTACAAGTTTGCTATTGTTACTGCACTTAACAACGTTTAACATTTTTAATAGAGGCGTAGCATGCAGCAAAATTCAGTGATTTCAGATTCTGCGGGGGCAATTACTCGTTACTTTGCAAAAGCTAACTTGCCTACTCAGCAGGAAACCCTCGGGGAAATTGTGACTGAAATTTTGAAAGATGGACGTAATCTGAGTCGAAAGTCGCTTTGTACCAAACTTCTTTGTCGACTGGAGCAAGCGACAGGGGAAGAGGAACAGAAACACTACAATTCACTAATTGGGTTGCTTTTTGAATAATGTGACAGCCTGATTATTTGACAGATTAACTATGAAGTCGTTATGAAGACATCTGATAATGAAAGTATAAAACATGAAATTACTGGCCAGGCGGTGCTCCAGATATTACGCATGAAGATAAATTTTTCGTTGCAGACTCTTATTAAGCAATTACTCGTAATGAAATCTGTTGAACAAAATGCCTTCCGACGAGATTTAATTGATAGCATAATTCGTGATTTTAGCAACTGTGATACAGGAGGGCCTAACAGAAGAGCAGCAATAGCTGACAATAAAAGTATATTCAATGGTAAGAAAATAAACAGAATACATTAAAATTTCATAAGTAAGATGAGAGGTTACCATGCTTGAAGATACTACTATTCATAACGCAATAACTGATAAGGCGTTATCAAGTTACTTTCGCAGTTCGGGGAATTTGTTAGAAGAAGAGTCTGCTGTATTAGGGCAGGCGGTGACCAATTTAATGCTTTCAGGAGATAATGTTAATAATAAAAATATTATCTTAAGTCTGATACACTCCCTGGAAACAACGAATGATATTCTCAAAGCTGATGTGATTAGAAAAACACTGGAAATCGTGTTGCGATACACAGCTGATGATATGTGACTTTTTATTGTTTAGTATAACTAGCATAAGTTTATAGAAAACTCATTCATCTTATTTTTGTCTGTCGCTTAGACTATACACAGCATAATTCTATTGGATTGATATTTTTACGAGGCTGACATGAATAATTCAATTCCCGAGAGATTTATTTTTCAATGTGCTTTATTTAAAAATCTCGAGAGGGAGGTGTTCATGGCGCATGGGTATGTTAATAGTCATATTATTGATCAGGCTTTACGCTTGCGTTTAAAAGATGAAACGAGTGTGATTCTTTCTGATCTCTACCTGCAAATTTTGCAGTACATTGAATTGCATAAGACAACACTAACGGATGTCATTATTAATGACAGGGAAGCCGAGCTCTCTTAGAACTGAGTAAGGTTTTAAAATTACCATCAGCTGTATCATATTCTGTTGCAAAGTAATAATTTAAGTCGTTATGTTTCTTAATATATCCGGAATATCAGGGTTTAAACAAGAATGGAGAACTATTGTTCTCCATTCTTGACGTCTGACATCCTGCCAGATTTGCTTAATTTTACCCACATTAAGCACAATAATTAATAGGTTAGATGACGATGGAGAAAATTTTATCTTCGGCGTGGATATTTCTTATGCTCTCTACCATGCTCTCTTTAGACGCCAGCACGAGCGAATGAACATCATTTTATGTATTAAAATCCTTAGTCCGGGACAAGCGAATGCGCAATACACTCATACCCATCCTCGTTGCGATATGCTTGTTTATAACCGGTGTCGCTATTTTGAATATCCAGCTTTGGTATTCCGCAAAAGCAGCATATACGGCGGGAGCGAGATATGCTGTCAACAATATCAATCACATACTTGAAGAAGCGTCACAGGCGACTCAAGCGGCGGTTAACATTGCCGGGAAGGAATGCGACCTCGAGGAGCAATATCAGCTTGGCACTGAAGCAGCTCTGAAACCTCACTTGCGCACAATCATCATTCTCAAACGCGGAATGGTCTGGTGTACATCCTTGCCGGGGAATCGAGTCCTGCTGTCTCGTATTCCTGCTTTCCCTGACAGTAATTTACTGTTGGCTCCGGCAATCGACACCGTCAATAGATTGCCTATCCTGCTCTATCAGAGCCAATTTGCAGACACGCGTATTTTGGTCACGATAAGTGATCAGCATATTCGTGGAGCGCTTAATGTGCCCTTGAAAGGGGTAAGGTATGCATTACGCGTAGCGGATGACATTATTGGACCTACCGGTGACGTGATGACGCTTAATGGACACTATCCTTATACTGAGAAGGTTCACTCCACAAGATATCATTTCACTATTATCTTTAACCCACCACCATTCTTTAGCTTCTACAGACTTATCGATAATGGCGTAGGGGTTTTGATATTCATTCTGTTAATTGCCTGCGCCGCAGCCTACCTGCTTGATAAGTATTTTAATAAAAGCGCAACGCCTGAAGAGGTCCTGCGACGGGCCATAAGTAATGGTGAGATTGTCCCTTTTTACCAACCTGTGGTAAATGGTCGGGAAGGGTCATTGCGGGGAGTTGAGGTATTAGCCCGCTGGAAACAACCTCACGGCAAATATATCTCACCCGCGGCATTTATTCCACTTGCTGAAAAATCTGGATTAATTGTTCCGCTTACACAAAGTCTGATGAATCAGGTTGTCACACAGATGAACACTATCGCGAGTAAATTGCCGGAAGGTTTTCATATCGGAATTAATTTTAGTGCCTCGCATATTATTTCGCCGACGTTTGTCGACGAGTGCTTAATTTTCCGTGACAGTTTTACCCGCCGCGATTTAAACCTCGTTCTGGAAGTGACCGAGCGTGAATCATTAGATGTTGATGAAAGTCTGGTTCAGCGGTTGAACATTCTGCATGAAAATGGTTTTGTCATCGCACTGGATGATTTTGGTACTGGCTATTCAGGGCTTTCTTATCTGCATGATCTGCATATTGATTATATTAAAATTGATCACAGTTTTGTTGGTCGTGTCAATGCAGACCCAGAATCAACCAGGATTCTGGATTGTGTACTGGATCTGGCGCGTAAACTTTCGATCAGTATCGTCGCTGAAGGTGTCGAAACAAAAGAACAGCTTGATTATCTGAATCAAAACAACATCACATTTCAGCAGGGTTATTATTTCTATAAACCGGTAACCTACATCGACCTGGTTAAAATTATCCTTTCTAAACCGAAGGTGAAGGTTATGATTGAGTAAAAATTGATCATTAAGACCATGGTGCGGTGTAATTATAGACAGCTAATTAGCTCGTTGCGTCTTGTTACTATTGTTCATTATTTTGTTTGCTATAATTGTTTGAAAGTTTTGACAGGATTGCCATTAGTAGCATGAACAATAGTAATAATCTGGATTATTTCACTCTCTATATCATCTTTTCCATTGCATTTATGCTGATCACCTTGCTGGTCATCCTTATCGCAAAACCCAGTACTGGGCTTGGAGAAGTGCTTGTGACGATAAATTTGCTGAATGCCCTTGTTTGGCTGGCGATCAATCTGGTTAATCGAGTAAGGGAAAAACTCGTTAGCCACAGGGATCAGCACTAATCTTTCTTTATGCTATAGCCGCTATATAGTAATAAGTATTGTTGTACTTGTGGTTTAATGCCGATTAAATTGCTTTGCTTGTTGTTGTGAGGGCGTATTGGCGGGTGTGATGTTTCATTGTAGAACTATATACAACCACCGCGTCGAATCAATCGACGCGGTAACAGACGAAATATTATTTTTTGCCGATAGCACGCATGGTGTCATCAATTGCCGTGATCAACAGCATTTGCGGGTCTTTAGCGCAAACCTGGTTCAGTTTTTCTACCACTTTGGCGCTCAGTTCCGGAGATTGCTCAATTTTTAAATCACGGCTGGCAACGCTGGCATTACCCATTACCGCAACAATTTCTGCAACCTGTGCGCTGTCAGTTTTTGCCATTTCGTTGGCTTCTGCGCAAGTAATATAGGTTTCTGACGGCAAACCGTTCTTAATATTGTAGTCCTGCGCCCAGGTCATTGGTGCGAAAACAAACAGACCCGCCAGTAAAGCAAATTTTTTCATCATCATTCCTTATTTCATTTTACCCAGAATTGCACCACCCGTACCGCCAATTACGGCACCTTTAATCGCCCCTTCAAGGCCATTGCCGGTCAGAACGCCAGTGACAGCACCAACGGCGGCACCCACTTTTGCACCTTTGCGCGCATTTTTGCCGTCGCGGCCTTTTTCTGTTACTGCACCAACGCCAGCGCCAACAGCTGCACCTTTCAGTACGCCATTAACGCCATTGCCAGTAAGTAAACCAACGCCTGCACCAAGTAGTGCACCTTTTGTGGTGCGATTCATATCCGCCATCGCTGGCGCGGAGCAGAGCAATGCTGAGATAAGCCCGAAGGCGAGTATTTTTTTCTTCAACTTAGATGTCCGGTATTAAGTAAGTTGCACACACAATAATTTCGTCTTCAATTAAGACCTGCTTAACTAAAGAACGCTCGCTATTATTCAGATAATTCAAAATGAGCGTGGCTGTGATGATAGGAATTATGTCTTTTACTTGAATGAGAATAATCTTAAATAAAAAATAACTCTTTGATTGACAATATTTTTATTCAAGAAGTGTCATTGGCTGTTAACGTGATGTTGTAAAGGTAAGATAATCTGATGCATCAATATTATTGTGTAATATTCATGTGAGTAGAAGATATTCATCAGAAACAATTATGTGAGTCATTTTACTTTGCCGACGGCCTTATTTCCGCAAAATAAGAGTACGACAGTCTTATCTGAAAAGATTGATTTTTATTCAACCACACTTCAGCGCGATGCGTCTAAAAATGCCTCTTTCTTATGCGGAATATCATCATTTCATCATGATGTCTTTGATGAGCGGTGAACACAATACACTTGCGCTGTCTCTTAAGGATGAATCCCCTGGTCTGGTGCCTGTGGGCCGATGTTGCAGCAGAGCTAAGGTCGCTTACCCGCTACTCAGTATTCACTTTTCAGAGGATGAAATTTATGAACAGGACCAGTCGCTATTATTTTCGCCGTTCAGTACTTTCCTTATTGATATCTGCCTTGATATATGCCCAGCCTGGAGAGGCTGCTTTCACATCAATCGTTACTGGTATCGTAAATGGTGAAACTGTGGATGGCGAGCAAATAGTAGATGAACGGGGGACAACTAATGATACTCATATCATTAATCACGGCCACCAGACTGTATTTGGTGGGGTGTCTAATGGAAGTATTATTGAAATGGGTGGACAACAAGATGTAGCAAACCATAACAATTATCAGGGGCAAGCTAATAATACAATCCTTCATGGGGGTACACAGGTAATTTATAATGGTGGGAATTCTAGCGGTACGATAATCGCGAGTGGCAATCAGCAAGTTTATAACGGTGGTACCAGCAATGGCACGTTAATCGAGAGTGGCAATCAGTACATTTATAAGGATGGTACCAGCAATGGCACGATAATTAAGAATGGTAATTCATACGTCGAAGGAGGGAGAGCAAACGGGACTGTCATTGATGGTGGTAAACAAACAGTAACAGCTCAGGGGCATGTTGACGGTACGACGATAAATACATCTGGTTCTCAGAACATCACACAAGGAAGTCTGGCAACGAACACAACAATAGATGGGGGCCGACAGTATGTAGATTCGAGTATTGTAGAAAACACTATCATTAAAAATGGAGGTGACCAAAGAACAATTAAGAGCCATGCGCTGGACACCACAATAGATGGTGGTCGACAGGATGTTGATTCAAGCACTGCACAAATAACCACCATTAAAAATGGAGGAATGCAGACGCTGCAAAACACGTCAACGGCGCACACTACCACGATCTATTCTGGTGGGACGCAAATTGTTGATAGCAGGAGCACCTCGAATGTTATTGAAATATATTCCGGTGGCGTGCTTGATGTTAGAGAGGGTACGGCAACGAATGTTACCCAGCACGATGGCGCGGCTTTAAAAGCAATGACTGACAGGTCGACGGTGAGCGGTACGAATAGTGAAGGGGCATTCTCCATCCACAATCACGTGGCAGACAATGTGTTGCTGGAAAACGGTGGTCATTTAGACATAAACGCATATGGTTCGGCAAACAAGACGGTTATTAAAGATAAAGGAACAATGTCAGTTTTAACGAATGCTAAAGCTGATGCGACCCGAATAGATAATGGCGGGGTTATGGATGTTGCCGGAAACGCGACAAATACCATAATTAATGGTGGCACACAGAATATTAATAATCATGGTATTGCCACGGGAACCAATATCAACAGCGGAACACAAAATATCAAGAGCGGCGGGAAAGCTGACACGACAAATATCTCCTCCGGGAGCCGGCAGGTTGTTGAGAAAGATGGTACGGCAACTGGCAGCAATATTAGCGCCGGAGGCTCGCTGATTGTCTATACCGGTGGTATCGCACATGGGGTTAACCAGGAGACGGGCAGTGCTTTAGTTGCCAACACGGGCGCAGGGACTGATATTGAAGGATACAACAAGCTCTCTCACTTCACTATTACCGGAGGGGAGGCTAATTATGTTGTGCTGGAAAATACCGGCGAACTGACGGTAGTGGCTAAAACCACGGCGAAAAATACTACCGTTGATGCTGGCGGTAAGCTGATTGTCCAGAAGGAGGCTAAAACAGATACCACCAGACTTAATAATGGTGGCGTTCTGGAGGTTCAGGACGGTGGTGAGGCTAAGCATGTTGAGCAACAATCCGGCGGCGCATTGATTGCTTCCACGACTTCCGGAACACTTATCGAAGGAACCAACAGTTATGGTGATGCTTTCTACATCAGGAATTCAGAAGCTAAAAATGTAGTGCTGGAAAACGCTGGCTCATTAACAGTCGTTACTGGTTCCCGGGCAGTTGATACGATTATTAATGCCAACGGCAAAATGGATGTTTATGGAAAAGATGTTGGCACTGTACTCAATAGTGCGGGCACCCAAACAATATATGCCAGTGCCACTTCTGATAAAGCAAATATCAAAGGTGGCAAGCAAACGGTATATGGTTTAGCCACTGAGGCAAATATCGAAAGTGGTGAACAAATTGTTGATGGTGGGTCAACAGATAAAACGCACATCAAAGGCGGCACGCAAACCGTTCAGAATTATGGTAAGGCGATCAATACCGATATCGTCTCTGGCCTACAACAAATTATGGCAAACGGGACAGCGGAAGGTTCCATTATTAATGGCGGTTCACAGGTAGTTAATGAGGGCGGTCTGGCTGAAAACTCGGTACTTAATGACGGCGGCACACTCGATGTGCGGGAGAAAGGCAGCGCTACGGGGATACAGCAGAGTAGCCAGGGCGCGCTGGTGGCAACCACCAGGGCGACGCGGGTCACAGGGACACGCGCTGATGGCGTCGCGTTCAGCATCGAGCAGGATGCGGCGAACAATATCCTGCTGGCAAATGGCGGCGTGTTAACCGTGGAGTCAGACACCACTTCCGCCAAAACACAGGTCAATGCGGGCGGACGGGAGATCGTCAAAACAAAAGCCACTGCGACTGGCACGATGCTTACCGGCGGTGAACAAATCGTCGAGGGTGTGGCGACTGAGACAACGATTAACGACGGCGGAATACAAACAGTTTCGGCTAACGGTGAGGCAGTAAAAACAACGATTAATGAAGGCGGTACGCTGACAGTCAACGATAATGGCAAAGCGACAGATATCATCCAGAACAGCGGTGCCGCTCTCCAGACGAGCACGGCTAACGGTATTGAAATCAGCGGTACTCACCAGTACGGCACCTTTTCCATTGCCGGAAATTTAGCGACCAATGTGCTGCTGGAAAATGGCGGTAATTTATTGGTATTAGCAGGTACCGAAGCTCGCGATTCCACGGTTGGCAACGGTGGGGCAATGCAAAACCTGGGTCAGGACTTCGCCACAAAGGTTAATTCCGGTGGGCAATATACCCTTGGTCGGTCAAAAGATGAGTTTCAGGCTCTGGCCCGGGCAGAAGATCTACAGGTCGCTGGCGGGACGGCAATCGTCTATGCAGGTACGCTGGCGGATGCATCGGTCAGTGGCGCGACAGGAAGCCTGTCGTTAATGACGCCACGGGATAATGTTACGCCAGTTAAACTTGAAGGGGTGGTCCGGATTACCGATAGCGCGACATTAACTATCGGAAATGGCGTCGATACGACGCTTGCCGACCTGACGGCTGCCAGCCGGGGCAGTGTCTGGCTTAACAGCAATAATTCCTGTGCAGGCACCAGCAACTGCGAATATAGAGTAAACAGTTTGCTCCTCAACGACGGTGATGTTTATTTATCAGCACAAACAGCAGCGCCTGCCACAACTAACGGTATCTACAATACGCTGACCACCAGTGAACTTTCCGGCAGCGGTAATTTCTACCTGCATACCAACGTTGCAGGCTCCCGGGGCGATCAACTGGTCGTCAACAACAACGCCACTGGCAATTTTAAAATCTTTGTTCAGGATACCGGCGTCAGCCCTCAGTCTGACGACGCGATGACGCTGGTGAAAACAGGGGGAGGGGGTGCTTCGTTTACGCTGGGTAATACCGGCGGTTTCGTTGATCTTGGGACCTATGAGTATGTCCTGAAAAGCGACGGCAACAGCAACTGGAACCTGACCAATGATGTCAAACCCAACCCGGACCCCAACCCAAATCCGAAACCGGATCCAAAACCAGACCCAAAACCGGATCCGAAACCAGACCCGACTCCCGATCCAACGCCGACACCCGTCCCGGAGAAACGCATCACGCCTTCTACGGCAGCCGTACTCAATATGGCAGCAACATTACCGTTGGTCTTTGATGCTGAGCTAAACAGTATTCGCGAGCGGTTGAACATAATGAAAGCGAGTCCACACAACAATAATGTCTGGGGGACGACGTATAACACCCGTAATAATGTCACCACCGATGCGGGTGCCGGGTTTGAGCAGACGCTGACCGGAATGACGGTGGGGATCGATAGCCGTAATGATATTCCTGAGGGGATTGCGACGCTGGGCGCTTTTATGGGTTATTCCCATTCACATATCGGTTTTGATCGTGGAGGACATGGCAGTGTGGGCAGTTATTCTCTGGGGGGCTATGTCAGCTGGGAACATGAAAGTGGTTTCTATCTGGACGGTATCGTGAAGCTGAACCGCTTTGAAAGTAACGTAGCCGGTAAAATGAGCAGCGGTGGAGCCGCCAACGGCAGTTATCGCAGCAACGGGCTGGGCGGTCACATTGAAACCGGGATGCGATTTACCGATGGTAACTGGAACCTGACGCCGTATGCATCGTTAACGGGGTTAACCGCTGACAACCCCGAATATCATTTATCCAATGGTATGGAATCGAAATCAGTCGATACCCGCAGTATATATCGTGAACTGGGCGCAACGCTGAGTTACAACATGCGTCTGGGGAACGGCATGGAAGTAGAGCCGTGGCTGAAGGCGGCTGTGCGCAAAGAATTTGTCGATGATAACCGGGTGAAAGTGAATAATGACGGTAATTTTGTCAATGATTTGTCGGGCAGACGTGGAATATACCAGGCAGGTATTAAAGCCTCATTCAGCAGTTCGTTAAGCGGGCATCTCGGGGTGGGGTATAGCCATGGTGCCAGTGTGGAATCCCCGTGGAACGCGGTGGCTGGTGTGAACTGGTCGTTCTGACAATCAGTAATTAAACTGCGCTTCGGCGCAGTTTTCATTTACAGGGTGTTACAAGGGAAAATGCTGAGGCAAAAAAAGCCCGCCAGTTACGGCGGGAAACCTCATCCTATGGGAGAACAATGAATAATGAAATTGCGGGGTTATCATCGCCCAGTATACCCATGCTAACAATAAGGTTATCTACTCAACCAGGCATAAACATTTTGTTCTGTATATGGGAACAGCATTAAGGTGTAAAGGGGGAGGGAGAAATAGCAATGCGTCGCATCAGCAAGAATGCTCGCCGCGCTTACTAAACGTGGATGAGAGGAATGAAAAACTCAAGGCAGAGATGACTCTGCCTTGAAGATAAATGCGCTTTTACAGCGGGCTTATTTCAGCTCTTCAGCTTCCGGTAAAGTCACGTTCAGCTCAAGAATAGAAATATCGCCATCTTTTTGCTCAAGCTGTACGGTTACCATCTCAGGATCAATTTGTACGTATTTACAAATGACCTCAAGAATATCTTTACGCAACTGCGGTAGATAATGCGGTTCAGCATCGCTGCGACGGCGTTCAGCAACAATAATCTGCAGCCGTTCTTTTGCAATGTTGGCCGTGTTTTTCTTCCGCGAGAGAAAGAAATCGAGTAATGCCATAACTTATCCTCCGAACAAGCGTTTGAGGAAGCCTTTCTTCTCTTCTTCAATGAAGCGGAAAGGACGTTCTTCTCCCAACAGACGTTCTACGGTATCTGCGTAGGCTTTACCCGCATCGGCGTTAATGTCGAGAATGACCGGTTCACCCTGGTTAGAGGCGCGCAATACTGATTGATCCTCAGGAATCACGCCGACGAGTTTGATGCGCAGGATCTCCAGCACATCTTCCATGCTCAACATGTCACCTCTGCTCACGCGGCCTGGGTTATAGCGCGTTAACAGCAGATGCTCTTTAATAGGCTCTTCGCCATTTTCTGCGCGGCGTGATTTCGACGCCAGAATGCCTAAAATACGGTCAGAGTCGCGTACTGAGGAGACTTCCGGGTTGGTGGTAATAATGGCTTCGTCTGCAAAATAGAGTGCCATTAACGCACCGGTTTCAATCCCTGCCGGGGAGTCACAAACGATAAATTCAAAGTCCATCGCTTTCAGATCATCAAGAACTTTGGCGACCCCTTCACGGGTAAGGGCATCTTTATCGCGTGTTTGCGATGCCGGAAGAATATAGAGATTTTCAGTACGCTTATCTTTAATTAACGCCTGATTTAGCGTTGCATCGCCCTGAATGACGTTGACGAAATCGTAAACGACCCGGCGTTCACAACCCATAATCAGGTCGAGATTACGCAGGCCGATATCAAAATCTATCACGACAGTTTTCTTTCCCTTCTGGGCCAAACCAGTGGCGATGGCCGCGCTGGAGGTTGTCTTACCAACACCCCCTTTGCCCGAAGTAACAACAATAATGCGTGCCATAGAAATTCCTTGTTAAAAAGGGATCAATTTAACGGTTGAACGGTCAAAGCGTTTTCGACTAACTGTAGTCGCGCTGCTTTGCCATAAAATTCTGCTGGGATTTGATCACTCAGCCAGTATTCACCTGCGATGGACACCAGTTCCGCCATCAGGTTCGTACAAAATATTTGCGTTTCCCGGTCACCACTTGCCCCTGCCAGCGCACGACCGCGCATCATGCCATAAACATGAATGTTACCATCGGCAATCAATTCGGCCCCAGCGCTAACGTGGCTTGTAACAATCAGATCACATTGTGGAGCATAAATACGCTGACCGGAACGCACCGGGGTATCTATTAAACGCGTTTTTGTGACCGACGTTGTATTTTGCGCTGGAGCCTGCGGTGCGGGAGCTGGACGCGGCGCTTTTTCCTTTCCTTCCGTCAGGATAGGCAGCCCCATCTTTTCAATTTCGGCTTTAAGTTGCGCATCTTTGCAGCCACTTACGCCAATAACCCGCAAACCGGTTGCCGAAACAGCCTTATGCATCGCTGACCAGTTTACCGGGTCTTCAAGTGCACTGACGTTGAGTACAACAGGGGCATGTTTTAAAAATGCGGGGGCCTGAGCGATTTTGTCTTCCAGCGCCTGATGAATAACCTTAGGTTCTGCCTCATGCAGATGAACCACAGATAAAGTGAAGCTACTGCCTTTAAGCTCGATTGGCGTGTTTGACATCCTGGCCTTACTCAATTAGCTATTAATCATCGCCAGCGCGCGATGATGTTCCGAAGACTATAAGGCATGTTATAGTCTGGATTATATTGAGGCAAGTCACCCTCCCATTTATTCAGAGTAAAAGTCTATTCTGTGATAAATGGCGCTGATTCATAGCTTAAAAAATACCCTTGTCAATCAACCTATTGCCGTCGTACTTTTGATTGTTCTTAATTACCCTTCCTTTTTCTGCACTCTAATCGTGACAATCTCATGAGAACTGTTTAAATATCCAGTGTTGAGGCAAGCATATTTTTTCACCATCGCTAAGCTTTCTTAACTTTCCATTTCTTTCAACGCCATTAAAAGACGGCCACCTTTATCTTAATATCAGCTGAAGAATTGCTCTATCATAGAATCCGCAGAAGATGTCTGATGCTTCTGTCAGGTCATCGTAACTCGTCCAGGTCAGCGGTTTTGATTATGAGTTGATGATGAAATGAGCATAAGTGTTGTACGGTTGGTTTCTCAGGATGTGCTATGAATATGAGGCGTATTTTTTATATTGGATTGTCAGGTGTGGGGATGATGTTCTCATCAATGGCGTCTGGAAATGACGCCGGCGGACTTCAATCGCCGGCGTGTGGCGTTGTTTGCGACCCGTATATTTGTGTTGACTTAGATGGCATTTCCCCTGAGTTAACAAGGAAATATCTCGGTGAAAAAGCTGCGGATAACTTGCAATCAGTAGAAGGCTACGATCCCAGCCAATTTACATTCTCTAACGGTGTATTTTGCGATGTTAAAGAAAAATTATGTCGTGATGATCGTTATTTTGGTATGGATGGTCAGCGGAGTGGGAAAATCAATCAAACCACCACAAAGATGTTATTTATGTGTCGTGAGTGATGTCTTGTTTACATTATGTTCTATTCTGTATTTTCCGCTCGTCGTCGCATAGCCTTCTTTATATTCGTCATTAACCTCTTGAGCGACAGAGAGGCGTGGGGGCGATAACGTTTATGACGGGGAGAGTCCCCGTCGATTGACATTTACTTAATTTGAATATCAACGTTATATTTTTTAGTTTTGTTTTTACGGGCGTCATTTCGAGTTTGCAGCACACGCAGCTCATATTTGCCAGAAGCTGGGAGTGCGTATTGTCCGTGACTATCGAGTTCTGGGGAATATCTGGATAAATCAACAGAATCATCGATCCCTGGTCCGAAGAGGTAAGTATCAGCGCCTTCATTAGAGATACTCACATGCACTTTCTGGCCTTTTTTGGCATAGAAGGTATATGTATCGTAATCATATCCCTTTATTTCGCCGGAGTACTGAGCGCTGCTATGACCTTTTCTGAACTCAACATTGACATTCTTACCTGCAGCAAAGCTCGTAGAGGTTAGCAGTGCAAGCAGCAATACACCCTTACTGATGCTCTTGATTTTCATAGGTAGTCTCCTGTTCAGAATGAGTACGATGAACTGTTATAATATAACAATTCCTTACGGGGGAATTCCAGTGGCTTTCCTGTATTCGGTAAAATCCTGGTGCGGTATTCTTGCCGGGGATTACTTATAAAGGGCGCATGGATTGAACAAACCGCAGAAATCTACAGCTGGCTGGCTTGTGGCGCGGGTTTCATTGATGTTAGCTTATGCCAAAACCTGGCATTTTAAAGAGTAAATGTATGTTTTGTGTGATTTATCGAAGCAGCAAGCGTGACCAGACCTATTTATATGTCGAAAAAAAAGACGATTTTTCGCGTGTTCCTGAGGAACTGATGAAAGGTTTTGGTCAGCCTCAGTTAGCGATGATTCTGCCGCTGGATGGGCGGAAGAAATTGGTCAATGCCGATATTGAGAAGGTTAAACTGGCATTAACCGAGCAAGGTTACTATCTGCAGTTACCGCCACCCCCCGAAGATTTGCTGAAGCAACATCTTTCCATAATGGGGCAGAAAACAGACGACACTAACAAATAACCGATATCCGGCGGTGGCATTATCTTTGTCGGCGCGGGTTTTCATATCCACGATAAGTGAGGGGAACGTTATGTATCAACATCACAACTGGCAAGGTGCGCTGCTGGATTATCCGGTGAGTAAAGTAGTCTGTGTTGGCAGTAACTATGCCAAACATATTAAAGAGATGGGCAGTGCAGTGCCCGAAGAGCCAGTGCTGTTTATTAAACCAGAGACGGCACTGTGCGATCTGCGGCAGCCATTGGCGATCCCATCCGATTTCGGTTCAGTTCATCATGAAGTCGAACTAGCGGTGTTGATTGGCGCGACGCTACGTCAGGCTACGGAAGAGCATGTCCGCAAAGCAATTGCCGGTTACGGCGTGGCGCTCGATCTGACATTGCGTGATGTTCAGGGAAAAATGAAGAAAGCCGGGCAGCCGTGGGAAAAGGCCAAAGCGTTTGATAACTCTTGTCCGCTATCCGGGTTTATTCCAGCGGCGGAATTCACCGGCGATCCGCAAAATACAGTGCTGGGCCTGAGCGTCAACGGCGAACAACGCCAGCAAGGTACGACTGCGGACATGATCCATAAAATCGTTCCGCTGATCGCTTATATGAGCAAGTTTTTTACCCTCAAGGCCGGTGACGTTGTGCTGACAGGCACGCCTGATGGCGTCGGCCCCTTGCAAAGCGGTGATGAGCTGACGGTTACTTTCGATGGACATTCTTTGACAACTCGCGTTTTGTAATACTTTTTGCCGCCTGAAAGCGGCGGCAAAACTTGCATCGCTGTGCCAGACTGGTTATAAGGTGCGTTTTAACGTAATGGCGGAACACCTGATGAGCGATGTACCTTTCTGGCAAAGTAAAACCCTGGACGAAATGAGCGATGCGGAATGGGAGTCGTTGTGTGATGGTTGCGGTCAGTGTTGTCTGCATAAACTAATGGACGAAGACACCGACGAAATCTACTTCACTAACGTCGCCTGTCGCCAGCTCAATATTAAAACCTGTCAATGTCGGAACTACGAGCGTCGTTTCGAGTTTGAACCCGACTGCATTAAACTAACCCGTGAAAATCTGCCAACATTCGAATGGTTGCCAATGACTTGCGCTTATCGCTTGCTGGCGGAAGGTAAAGATTTACCTGCGTGGCATCCGCTGCTTACTGGTTCGAAAGCGGCAATGCATGGCGAACGTATCTCTGTGCGTCATATCGCAGTGAAAGAATCAGAAGTGATTGACTGGCAGGATCATATCTTAAATAAACCTGACTGGGCGCAGTGATAAATTTAATAGATGTTGATGGGGGCTTTCTTAATATACGTCTGGATGCTCGCCATTTCGTAGCCCTGTTTTTGAAAGCGCTCTATCATAATGAGAGTTACCCGATACCTTATTATTAACAGGTAACTCTCAATCTTTAAAAAACGTCTGTATTTTTAAATGTGATAAACTTTATACCTTGAGTACATGGAGAGAATAATCGCTTATCAGGCTTCAGGTACCTCAAAGAGTGTCTTCTTACCGTGTCTTTTCTGATACTCATTACAGGTGTTAATCATTTTTTTTGCCGCTTCTTTTAGCAAAGAAAGCATTAAATCATCATAATCAACGTAGAATCTGGTTGTTTCAGTTTCCGTTTTTATCTCCCCGATGGCGGCTATTTCGGTGGTTAATTTCAATTTGGCAGCATCGATATCTTTATTCGCTTGTTTAACCGTGTTAGACAGGGTGGTAAAGAAACTCTGCACAGATTTTAACTTGTTCTTCAATTCTGGAATCAGTTTCCCTTCAACTACGCCCGCAGCAATAGAATAGGAAATGATTAATCCAAATGGACCGGCGACGACACCGGCTGCGGCACCGGCATACGCTTCTTTCCGAATTTTATCCACCTGTGACTGGAAATAGCTGCTTTTTTCTGAAAAATCATTGGTTAACTGGCTATCTAACGCCAGCAGTTTTCCGGAAGCGTTGTTGAAACTTTGTGAGCTTACCAGCAGAGATTTTTGCGCTTCATTCAGCTTCGTGATGCCGTCATCCAGTACCTTAATGAGAATGTCTTTCTGGGCGGATGCTTTCTTCTCATTGTACTCATCAAATAGCAAAATATATGCTGCGAGCAATTGCGTCGCAACACCACACCATTCATACACCGTTTGGGTTGCTTCAAAATACTTATCCTGGCTATCCATAAGTAAGGTTTTAATATCGCCAACTAAAACGGAGGCTGCCTGTGAATACTCCTGTTTAAAGCGACTTAGCTCTTTTATGGTTTCATCGAAGGTCTGCCAGGGGATGACCTGATCGAGATATTTATTATAAAGGTCTAATGCTCCATCTGCGGTTTCGATTGCGTTTTTAACTACCTCTACCGTTTTATCTGCAACGATTTCAGTCATAATCATTCGCCTCTTTAAATATATAAATTGTAATGAAACTCCTGTTTTACAACTATTAATGAATTTTACTTCATCTAATTCATAGTTAGCCGGGTGAGATGCGTCAATGTCTTTATTTATATTAATATGATAAATATCAAACAATGTTTAATGTCATTATGGCGAATGCTTCTATTCTATTTTTAGCCGGGTGATATTTTTCATTTCTGCTGGATGAGCGTCGTCGCCAGAAGGCCGCGTGAGCACAGGATAAGAGAACGAAAAATCAGCAGTCTATGTAGCGACAAATATTGATAGCCTGAATCAGTATTGATCTGCTGGCAAGAACAGACTACTGTATATAAAAACAGTATAACTTCAGGCAGATTATTATGTTGTTTATCAAGCCTGCGGATCTCCGCGAAATTGTGACTTTTCCGCTATTTAGCGATCTTGTTCAGTGTGGCTTTCCTTCACCGGCCGCAGATTACGTTGAACAGCGCATCGATCTGAATCAACTGTTGATCCAGCATCCCAGCGCGACTTACTTCGTCAAAGCAAGTGGTGATTCTATGATTGACGGTGGGATTAGTGACGGTGATTTACTGATTGTCGATAGCGCTATTACCGCCAGCCATGGTGATATTGTCATCGCTGCTGTTGACGGCGAGTTTACGGTGAAAAAATTGCAACTACGCCCGACTGTGCAGCTTATTCCCATGAACAGTGCATATTCACCCATTACCATCAGTAGCGAAGATACGCTGGATGTCTTTGGTGTGGTGATCCACGTCGTTAAGGCGATGCGCTGATGTTTGCCCTCTGTGATGTAAACGCTTTTTATGCCAGCTGTGAGACGGTGTTTCGCCCTGATTTATGGGGTAAACCGGTGGTTGTGCTATCGAATAATGACGGTTGCGTTATCGCCCGAAACGCTGAGGCAAAGGCGCTGGGCGTTAAAATGGGCGATCCCTGGTTCAAACAAAAAGATCTGTTTCGCCGCTGTGGCGTGGTTTGCTTTAGCAGTAACTATGAGCTTTACGCCGATATGAGCAATCGGGTGATGTCGACGCTGGAAGAGCTATCGCCCCGCGTCGAGATTTACAGTATTGATGAGGCATTCTGCGATCTGACCGGTGTGCGTAATTGTCGCGATCTGACTGATTTTGGCAGAGAAATTCGCGCAAAGGTGCTACAACGTACCCATCTTACTGTTGGTGTGGGTATCGCCCAGACCAAAACGCTGGCTAAGCTTGCCAATCATGCGGCAAAAAAATGGCAGCGGCAGACGGGTGGGGTGGTGGATTTATCAAATCTGGAACGCCAGCGTAAATTAATGTCTGCTCTCCCCGTGGATGAAGTCTGGGGGATTGGACGGCGGATCAGCAAAAAACTGGACGCGATGGGGATCAAAACCGTTCTCGATTTGGCGGATACAGATATCCGGTTTATCCGTAAACATTTTAATGTCGTGCTCGAAAGAACGGTGCGTGAACTGCGCGGTGAACCCTGTTTGCAACTGGAAGAGTTTGCACCGACAAAGCAGGAAATTATCTGTTCCCGTTCGTTTGGTGAACGCATCACGGATTATACGTCGATGCGGCAGGCCATTTGTAGTTACGCTGCCCGGGCGGCGGAAAAACTTCGCAGCGAGCATCAATATTGTCGGTTTATCTCCACGTTTATTAAGACGTCGCCATTCGCGCTCAATGAACCTTATTACGGCAATAGTGCGTCGGTAAAACTACTGACGCCCACTCAGGATAGCAGGGATATTATTAACGCCGCTACGCGATCTCTGGATGCCATCTGGCAAGCGGGCCATCGCTACCAAAAAGCGGGCGTGATGCTGGGGGATTTCTTCAGTCAGGGAGTCGCGCAGCTCAATTTATTCGATGACAACGCACCGCGCCCCGGGAGTGAGCAATTGATGGCGGTAATGGATACGCTAAATGCTAAAGAGGGCAGAGGAACACTCTATTTTGCCGGGCAGGGGATCCAGCAACAATGGCAGATGAAGCGTGCCATGCTTTCACCACGTTATACAACACGAAGTACGGATTTACTGCGGGTCAAATGAACATAGCGGTAGCAAAAAGCGCTCCCGCAGGAGCGCCAAATGGATTAGCGACCGAACAGGTCACGTTTTTTCGCTTTAAACGGCTGGGAAATCACCACCAGCACCGCGACAATCAGGTAAGCGATAAAAATACCGAGCAACCACTGCGGCATTTCCAGACCTAAAAAATCCCACTGACGCTCGGCGCAATCGCCAGAGGCGACAAACACTTGCGGCACCCATTTATCCAGCGGCAGCCAGTCAGGGAAACGAACCATAAAATCACAGGTCGCAAACGGCGAAGGATAGAGCTGAAGCATGGTGTGCTCGTAAGTTAACTGCACACCGCGGAACGCACTATACAACCAGATAATCATCGCTACATAACGCAGCGGAGTTTTCGGGGCGATCGCGCCAATCAGCGCAGCACCCAGAATGCCGAATAATGCGCAGCGTTCATAAATACAGAGCACGCAAGGTTTCAGTAACATCACATGCTGGAACCACAGCGCCGTCAGTTCCAGTGCCAGAGCGGTAAACGCCATCAACAGCCACGCGCCCCGACCTTGTGAACATTGATTCAAAAATCGCAACATAATCATTTCCCTGCAATATGCATAGAGTGCGCAGTTTAAACCAATTCATTCGCTGCGCCACCAGGAGGCAGCAAAAATAGGAGGTAATTGGACAATTATCGGGCGAAAAGGCAAACCGGGCATTTATATGCCCGGTAAGTTGTTATCAAAGCGTTGCTATCCAGCCCATTTGCATAAACCATTCGGTTACAGGGGCAAGCGTAAACTCAACACAGAGTAACCCGACAACCGTTAGTACGAGGGTGTAGGGAAGAGCCATCCATACCATGCGACCATAAGAGAGACGAATCAATGGCGCGAGTGCGGAGGTTAGCAGGAACAAGAACGCCGCCTGGCCATTCGGCGTCGCGACGGAGGGGAGGTTGGTCCCGGTGTTAATGGCGACGGCCAGAAGTTCATATTGCTTCAGTGTGATAACGCCACTCTCCATGGCTGCCTTTGCTTCGTTGATATAGATCGTTCCCACGAAGACATTATCCGAAATGGATGACAGCAGGCCGTTAAAAATATAGAACAACGACAGCTGGGCGTGTTCCGATGCCTGTAGGACAAAATGAATGATTGGTGAGAACAGTTGCTGATCAATAATTACCGCGACGACCGAGAAAAAGACAGTCAACAGTGCGGTGAATGGCAGAGATTCGGTGAAGGCTTTACCGATAGCATGTTCATCAGTGACACCAGTCAATGATGTCGCCAGAATAATGACCGACAAACCAATCAGGCCAACCTCCGCCAGATGCAACGCCAGCGCGGTGACCAGCCAGACGCCGATAATCGCCTGGACAATCAGACGAATTTTATCCTGACGGGTACGCTGGTGGCGACTGTGATCGTCAAACTGTTGCAGCACTTCGCGGACTTTCTCCGGCAGCGTTTCGCCGTAGCCAAACCAACGTAGCTTCTCCACCAGCAGGCAGGTCAACAGGCCACAAATCAGAACTGGAACGGTCACCGGCGACATGCGCAGGAAGAAATCGCCAAAATGCCAGCCAGCCGCTTTAGCGATGATCAAGTTCTGTGGTTCGCCCACCATGGTCATCACGCCGCCTAATGCGGTGCCGACACCTGCATGCATCATCAGGCTGCGCAGAAAGCCACGGAACTGTTCCAGAACCACTTTGTAATGCTTGTCGATATGACTATCGTCTTGCAGGTCGGTATCTTCGGTACGGGAAGAGGCAACGCGATGATAAATACCATAAAAACCGACTGCGACGCTGATCACCACCGCCACGACGGTTAAGGCATCGAGGAACGCGGAGAGGAACGCCGCCGCCATGCAAAAAGAGAGCGACAGCAGCATTTTGGAGCGAATGCTTAGCAGCAAACGGGTAAATATGAACAGCAACAGCTGTTTCATAAAATAGATACCCGCCACCATAAACATCAGTAACAGCAAGACTTCAAGATTTGCCGCCACCTCTTCACGAACATGTTCCGCGCTGGTCATGCCGATGAATACCGCTTCGATAGCCAACAGACCACCGGGGAGCAGCGGATAGCATTTGAGGGCCATCGCCAGAGTGAAAATAAATTCCGCCACCAGCAGCCAACCGGCAACAAAGGGGCTGATGATGAAAATTAACGGATTAAGAATTAAGAAAATAATGAGGGCGAGTTTGTACCAGTCGGGGGACTGGCCCAAAAAGTTGCGCCATAGGGCTCGGCCCCAGGAGATCTCCATGATGGTTTCCCTTACCTTAGAAATAATCAATGATGTTTTTATCTTAGAACGCAAAGCTTAACGGTCAGGAGGGGATCGAGGCAAGTGTTGATGGTCTGGAGAAAAGAGATGTAGAAAATGAAGCCTTGATCCCTTTTTTCTTCTTTTTGTGTGCTATCAGCGTAGATAGCCCTCTGGTATGATGAGTCCAACTTTGTTTTGCTGTGTTATGGAAATCTCACTATGGTCATTAAGGCGCAAAGCCCGGCGGGTTTCGCGGAAGAGTACATTATTGAAAGTATCTGGAATAACCGCTTCCCTCCCGGGACTATTTTGCCCGCAGAACGTGAACTTTCAGAATTAATTGGCGTGACGCGTACTACGTTACGTGAAGTGTTACAGCGCCTGGCACGAGATGGCTGGTTGACCATTCAACATGGCAAGCCGACGAAGGTGAATAATTTCTGGGAAACCTCCGGTTTAAATATCCTTGAAACACTGGCGCGACTGGATCACGAAAGTGTGCCGCAGCTTATTGATAATTTGCTGTCGGTGCGTACCAATATTTCAACGATTTTTATTCGCACCGCGTTTCGTCAACATCCCGATAAAGCGCAGGAAGTGCTGGCTACCGCTAATGAAGTGGCCGATCACGCCGATGCCTTTGCCGAGCTGGATTACAACATATTCCGCGGTCTGGCGTTTGCTTCCGGCAACCCGATTTACGGTCTGATCCTTAACGGGATGAAAGGGCTGTATACGCGCATTGGTCGTCACTATTTCGCCAATCCGGAAGCGCGCAGTCTGGCGCTGGGCTTCTACCACAAACTGTCGGCGTTGTGCAGTGAAGGCGCACACGATCAGGTATACGAAACAGTGCGTCACTATGGGCATGAGAGCGGCGAGATTTGGCACCGGATGCAGAAAAATCTGCCGGGTGATTTAGCCATTCAGGGGCGATAATCCCTTCCGTTTAAAAAGCAAACCCCTCAAACGAGGGGTTTTCTGTTGTTTTTACAGATTTCCCATTCTCGGCGGGCAACGTTCCAGCAACTCGACGCTGCCGTCTTCGTTTTGCTGTTCCAGCATCACATCAAATCCCCACAGGCGATGCACATGCTTCAGCACTTCTTTGCGCCCCCGATCCAGCGGTGCGCGATTATGTGGAATGTAACGCAGCGTCAGCGAACGGTCGCCGCGCAAATCCACGTTCCAGATCTGAATATTCGGCTCCAGATTACTTAAATTATATTGCGACGATAACCGGTTACGGATCTCCCGATAACCTTCTTCATTATGAATAGCGGAAATCTCCAGATAATTATGCCGATCGTCGTCCAGCACGGTGAAGAAGCGGAAATCACGCATCACTTTCGGTGACAGGAACTGACTGATAAAGCTCTCATCTTTGAAATCACGCATCGCAAAATGTAATGTGTCCAGCCAGTCAGAACCGGCGATATCCGGGAACCAGTATTTGTCTTCTTCCGTTGGCGACTGACAAATCCGTTTAATATCCTGGAACATGGCGAAACCAAGCGCATACGGGTTTATTCCGCTGTACCACGGGCTGTTATAGGGCGGCTGGAAAACCACATTGGTGTGGCTGTGCAAAAACTCCAGCATAAAACGTTCCGTCACTTTCCCTTCATCATACAGATGGTTAAGGATGGTGTAGTGCCAGAAGGTCGCCCAGCCTTCGTTCATTACCTGAGTCTGTTTTTGCGGATAAAAATACTGGCTCACCTTACGCACAATACGCAGAATTTCACGCTGCCATGATTCCAGCAGGGGTGCATTTTTCTCCATAAAATAGAGCAGGTTTTCTTGTGGCTCGGACGGATAGCGGCGCGCTTCAGCAACCGTTTTCTCTTCCTCGCGCTTCGGCAGGGTACGCCAGAGCATATTAACCTGACTTTGCAGATACTCTTCGCGACTTTTCTGCCGGGCTTTTTCTTCTTGCAGCGAGATTTTTTGCGGGCGTTTGTACCGATCCACACCGTAGTTCATCAGCGCATGACAGGAGTCAAGAAGCCGCTCTACTTCATCTACGCCATAACGTTCTTCGCACTCGGTAATATATTTACGGGCAAAAATCAGATAATCGACAATCGAACCGGCGTCGGTCCAGCTACGGAATAAGTAATTGTTTTTGAAGAAAGAGTTATGCCCATAGCAGGCGTGGGCCATCACAAGTGCCTGCATGGTGATAGTGTTCTCTTCCATCAGGTAAGCGATACACGGGTTAGAGTTAATGACGATTTCATAGGCCAGTCCTTGCTGACCGTGCTTATACAGCCGTTCAGTCTCGATAAACTTTTTACCGAATGACCAGTGTGGATAGTTAATTGGCATGCCGACGCTGGAGTAGGCATCCATCATCTGTTCTGAGGTGATCACTTCAATCTGGTGCGGGTAGGTATCCAGCCGATAGAGTTTCGCTACCCGGTCTATCTCTGCCAGATAAACATCCAGCAGGTCAAACGTCCAGTCGGGTCCATCGCTCAAACGTGTGGTGTCCTTATTCATAGAATCGATCGTCGCCATACGCGCACCTCATTGTTGTCGGTGCTCTCTGTGTGGAACACCTCATTTCAAGCATAGAACACCTGTTAAAAACCGCGTCGCCGAAGAATTTTTTTCTTTGCGATTTCTTATTATCAGAGTGCCAGTAATTCGCTTCTGAGCGGAATTTTATGCTGGTTAAAAAGGGTGTTCAGCAGGAGATACTAAAGATGCCATATTGCTGCAGAGTCAGGGAGATGTGAGCCAGCTCACCATAAAAAAGCCGTATGTTGAATAATATTTTCAACTGAGTTATCAAGATGTAATTAGATTATTATTCTTTTACTGTATCTACCGTTATCGGAGTGGCTATGCGAGTTGTCATACTGGGAAGTGGTGTGGTAGGCGTTGCCAGCGCCTGGTACTTAAATCAGGCAGGACATGAGGTCACCGTCATTGATCGGGAGTCAGGAGCCGCCCTGGAAACCAGTGCTGCGAATGCCGGGCAAATTTCCCCCGGCTATGCTGCGCCGTGGGCGGCACCAGGTGTGCCTTTAAAAGCGATTAAATGGATGTTCCAGCGCCATGCGCCGCTGGCGGTTCGTCTCGACGGTACGCAGTTCCAGTTGAAATGGATGTGGCAAATGTTACGTAACTGCGACACCAGCCACTACATGGAAAACAAAGGACGGATGGTGCGTCTGGCGGAATACAGCCGTGATTGCCTGAAAGCATTGCGCGCCGAAACCAATATTCAGTATGAAGGGCGTCAGGGTGGGACGCTGCAACTGTTCCGTACCGAACAACAGTATGAAAATGCGACCCGCGATATCGCCGTGCTGGAGGATGCAGGCGTACCGTATCAACTGCTGGAATCCAGCCGCCTGGCGGAAGTAGAGCCCGCGTTGGCGGAAGTGGCGCACAAACTGACGGGCGGCCTGCAGTTACCCAATGACGAAACCGGAGACTGCCAGCTGTTTACCCAGAATCTGGCGCGGATGGCAGAGCAGGCGGGGGTTAAATTCCGCTTTAATACGCCTGTTGACCAACTGCTTTGCGACGGCGAGCAGATCTATGGCGTGAAGTGTGGTGATGAAGTGATTAAGGCCGATGCGTATGTGATGGCGTTTGGTTCTTACTCGACGGCGATGCTTAAAGGCATTGTTGATATTCCGGTCTATCCGCTGAAAGGCTACTCGCTGACCATTCCGATTGCGCAAGAAGATGGCGCGCCGGTGTCCACCATTCTTGATGAAACCTATAAAATCGCCATTACTCGTTTCGATAACCGCATTCGCGTTGGTGGAATGGCGGAAATTGTTGGCTTTAACACCGAGCTGTTGCAGCCACGTCGTGAAACGCTGGAAATGGTGGTTCGCGATCTCTATCCACGCGGCGGTCATGTCGAGCAGGCCACATTCTGGACTGGTCTGCGCCCGATGACGCCAGACGGTACGCCGGTTGTGGGGCGTACACGCTTTAAAAATCTGTGGCTGAATACCGGTCACGGTACGCTCGGCTGGACGATGGCTTGCGGTTCCGGTCAGTTGTTAAGCGATCTGCTCTCTGGCCGTACGCCAGCGATCCCGTATGAGGATTTAAGCGTAGCACGCTACAGCCGTGGATTTACGCCATCACGCCCGGGCCATTTACATGGCGCGCACAGCTAAGGAAACGAGATGACCCGTCCGATACAGGCCAGCCTCGATCTGCAGGCATTAAAACAGAATCTTTCCATTGTCCGGCAAGCCGCGCCGCACGCGCGTGTCTGGTCGGTGGTAAAAGCGAATGCTTACGGGCACGGTATTGAGCGTATCTGGAGCGCGCTAGGGGCCACCGATGGCTTTGCATTACTTAATCTGGAAGAGGCAATAACGTTACGTGAGCGCGGCTGGAAAGGACCGATCCTGATGCTGGAGGGTTTTTTCCATGCACAGGATCTGGAGATTTATGACCAGTACCGCCTGACCACCTGCGTCCACAGCAACTGGCAGCTCAAAGCACTGCAAAATGCGCGGCTAAAAGCGCCGTTGGATATTTATCTTAAAGTGAACAGTGGGATGAATCGGTTGGGCTTCCAGCCCGATCGTGTGCTTACCGTCTGGCAGCAGCTGCGGGCGATGGCGAATGTTGGCGAAATGACTCTGATGTCGCATTTTGCCGAGGCGGAGCATCCTGATGGGATTGCCGGCGCAATGGCGCGTATTGAGCAGGCGGCGGAAGGGCTGGAATGTCGGCGTTCATTGTCCAATTCGGCGGCGACTCTGTGGCATCCGGAAGCGCATTTTGACTGGGTTCGGCCTGGCATTATTTTGTATGGTGCTTCGCCGTCGGGTCAGTGGCGCGATATCGCCAATACCGGATTACGTCCGGTAATGACGCTAAGCAGTGAGATTATTGGTGTCCAGACGCTAAAAGCGGGTGAGCGTGTGGGCTATGGCGGTCGCTATGCTGCGCGCGATGAGCAACGAATCGGCATTGTTGCCGCAGGATACGCCGACGGTTATCCGCGCCACGCGCCTACCGGTACACCTGTTTTAGTCGACGGCGTGCGTACCATGACGGTGGGGACAGTCTCGATGGATATGCTGGCGGTCGATTTAACGCCTTGCCCGCAGGCGGGTATTGGTACACCGGTTGAGCTGTGGGGCAAGGAGATCAAAATTGATGATGTTGCCGCCGCTGCCGGAACCGTGGGTTATGAGTTGATGTGCGCGCTGGCGTTACGGGTCCCGGTTGTGACGGTGTAACTTGTTGTAAGCCGGATCGGAGGCAGTGTCTTCTGGTTGCAAAAAAATCATCCATCCGGCTGGTCAGCAACTTTCGCTGTTAATGTGACAGAGCCATTTTCCATGATAGTGCCCATTAAAATGATGGACACTATTTCCCCGGAACCTGAGCTCACCGCACAGGCGTTCTACATAAAACGCTTACGCTTCATTGTTGACTCGAACTCGACTTCAGATAAATCACGCTTTACCCTTAATGCAGATTCGGGTTCATGTTCAGAATGTTGATTAACAGGCTGCGAGTCCTGTTGTCTTTCCAGACTCAACAGGCCCAACTGCTGATCCAGGAGCTCCAGGTCCTCCTGTACCTTCACGCGCTCCAGGAGTACCGGATCCTCCAGGTGCTCCAGAGCCATCAGGTCCTCCAGGTCCTCCAGCTCCTCGAGTCCCTCCAGGTCAAACTGGCCTTCCTTGCGCAAAAAGTCTAAAAGGTCCACCAGGCCCTCCTGGTTTTTCAGGCCCTCGACGGCTTTGAGCAGCGTCGGTAAATTGTCTTTGTCCCAAGGGTTACTGTTACAGTCAAACAACTTCAGGCTATGGGGCTGCGGCACCGATATCGTTTTAAACTGGTTGTGACCACAGTAGTATATTATTAGCTTGGGCGGCAGCCGTGGTGCAGAGATCAAATCGTTACTAGAACAATCAAATACTTTCAGGCGAGTCAAGTTCTCCAGCATCTCATCAGGTATTGAGTTAATATTGTTGCCGGCACAGGATAGTTTATACAGGTACTGGGGCATCGACGGCGGTAAAAATTGCAAGAAGTTTTCAGAACAGTTAATCACTCTCAGGTTAGTCGACAGCTCAGGTAGCCAGATAATATAGTTTTCACAGCACTTCAGTATCATCAGTTTCGGGGGCTGCACCTTTGGTAACAAGATCAAAACGTTATCCATACACTCAAGCACCCTCAGTTCCTTCGGCAACACCTTCGGTAACGCGGACAACACGTTATTATTGCAGTAAAATTTCATCAGAAGTGGAGGCAAATTTTCAGGGAGTGAGGTCAATCCAAGATCGCTAAGATTGAGCATAATTTGTCTATTTATGAGACATTCCTTCATTCTGCGCAATGCCTCTGCCCGGTTTTCAGTTCGGATTGCTGGCAGGTTTTCTTCCAGGATATTTTTCAGGATTTCTTTCACGTCTTCTTGTGATATTTCTGGCACTTTTTTTTGCAGGATTTCTTGCTGGGTTTCTTTCAGAGTTTCTTGCAGGTTTTCTTGCAGACCATCTTGCTGTATAGCCCATGTGCACCATTCGGCGACCAACCTGAACTCGTTATATTGCGGATCCGGAGGGGCCTCCAACGTGATGGTAATATTGTTTTCCATCTGTATTTTCACTTTGTCCGCGTTACTGAGGTCAATGATCCTCTGGGGGGCATCACCCCAGCGAAATTTTTGCGGGCCGAGATACTGCATGTTCCGCAAAAGATGATTCTTGAATTCCACCGTCAGTAAGCGCCGCCCTGACGGGTGTACGCCTGTGTTATAGGAAGATGGGGCGAATAGGCGTATGTCTTTAATGCTGGCCATAATGCTACGTATCCTTGAAATAAATATCCTCTGGCAGCGCCGGAGACGTGAATGTGGTCACCGCAAAGGTGCCACAGGACGTCATTTGCGCTGATATAACGACTCATCGTTGACTTTTTCCCTGGTCAGAAATGCCGTGTCGGGTCTGGTACATGCGTAACAGACCTGAATCAGTTTTATTACGGCCCAGGCAGCTCTGACGTATTAGTGAAAATACGAAAGCGAACGACCCGGAAATAATCGTTATTAAGCAAAGTAATAACTATAAGAAATCGCTCATGCATCCGGTGCTACAGGCGGATGAAACGCCACTGCAGATACAGGGCAGCCTGATACGCGTATTGGTTCTCTATGGGCTATTTCAGCGCGGCAGAATGTGTGGGGGAATATTTTCGGGCGATGCCAGGCCGGAACCCCTGGTGGTTGACGGGAATGCCGGTAATGCGGGACTAGTTTTTCATCACCTGTTGCTGTCAGAAGAAGTCATTACACTGACTTTTTTGAGCTGGCCGAGATTTTTAGTGTTTTGAGTTTATTGGCTAGTTCATTAGCCAGAGCCTGCATGGTTTGTCGTCCATAATTTAACTTTCTTCCGATGTTGGAATGAGCATATTAAAGTCAGGAAATGACAAGGTTATGTACAGGCTCAGGCTGCGTTCAGCAAAGCATTGTATCCGGTGATAGATGCAGCATTTTATTTAAGATTCAGTGTCCTCTTCTGCTACCCGTACACCAATCTTCAACACTTCATTATCTTCTTTCTCGGCCACCGTCCAGATCATCCCGGCAAACTCTACCTGGTCGCCGACAACCGGTGCCGCGCCTAACAACTGCTGGACAATTTCACCCAGCGTTTGCTGCTTATCGCGATATTCTCGCCCATCTTCCAGGCCATATATCAGCGCCACATCAGCATATTTGGCACTGGCTTCGAGAATGAAGTCACCAAAGAAGCGTTGATCCAACGCGACCGGCGGCGACTGGCTAAACAGTTTACCGAGTGCCGGGAGATCGCGTTCCCGACCAATTACACACAACACATCACCTTCGCGTAGTCGGGTGCTGCCGGTGGGATGAAGCAATTGATTATCACGAAACAGTGCCGCAATACGCGTCTCTTTTGGCATATGCAGATCGCGCAGTGCCGCACCTACACACCATTTATCGGCACTCAACTGATAAACAAACTGCTCCCACGGATTTTCCGGGTGAATATCCAGGCCAACGCGCGACACCGGACGTCCGACGGGCGGAACCACCACTTTGGCCTTTTTCGCCGCCCACGAGAGTGATGTTCCCTGCAATAGCAGTGAAACCAGAACCACAAAGAAGGCGACATTAAAGAACAGTCGCGCATTCTCCAGCCCTGCCATCATCGGGAATACGGCCAGGATGATTGGCACCGCGCCGCGTAATCCCACCCAACTGATAAACACGCGCTCACGTAGATTAAAACCGCGGAACGGTAGCAATCCGGCAAATACCGAAAGGGGACGGGCGAAGAAAATCATCCATGCAGACAAAATGAGCGCCGGAATGGCGATAGGCAGTAGATCGCTTGGGTTAACCAACAGCCCCAGCACCAGGAACATGGCAATTTGTGCCAGCCAGGCGAGGCCGTCGAAATTTTGCAGAATGCCGTAGCGGTTGCGAATTGGACGATTACCCAGCAGAAAACCGCACAGATAAACAGCCAGAATACCGCTGCCTTCCAGCGCCGTGGTTAAAGCAAAAATTAAAATACCGCCGCTTAATGCCAGCAATGGATATAAACCGGCGGGCAGGGCGATGCGATTAATCATTTGCAGCAGTAAATAACCACCGCCAAGACCGATGACAATCCCGAGGCCAAATTGCTGCAGAATATCGACCACGAACATCCAGCTGATACTGCTTTCATGATGCTGGATCATCGCAATCAGGGTTATCGTCAGAAAGACCGCCATTGGGTCATTACTGCCGGACTCTATCTCCAGCGTCGAGCCAACACGTTCATTAAGCCCCTTACCACCCAGTAAAGAAAAGACCGCCGCAGCATCGGTGGAGCCGACGATAGCGCCGATTAATAAACCTTCGATCAAATCAAGATTAAACAGCCACGCCGCCATCATGCCGGTTAAACCAGAGGTGATAAGCACGCCCAGCGTCGCCAGCGACAGCGCCGGTCCTAACGCCACACGAAAGGAACTGGCCTGAGTGCGCATCCCGCCGTCGAGCAAAATAATCGCCAGCGCCAGGTTACTTACCATGTAGGCGAAGGGATAATTATCAAACGGGATACCGCCGACGCCATCGACTCCTGCCAGCATGCCGATCGCCAGGAAAATAACCAGAATAGGAATGCCAAGACGGGAAGAAAATGAACTAAGTAAAATACTGCTGGTGACAAGGATGGATCCTAAGATGAAAAGGCTAATTATTGTTGTGGCATCCAACGGTCGGTTACTCCTGATTACGCTGTCTCTTATATAAACCCTACCATATTAGCGGCAGAGACAGCGTTTTACTTAGCCCTGAAGCGTGATTTTTTTACATTTTAAGAACAGGATGACCGCTAATCGTCAACTGAGTGCCTTCCTGGGTGTTATTAAGTATGGCATGTGCGCCCAATGGCAGCGTAACCGTTCGTTGTTCATGACCAAAATCGAGGCCGGTGATAAGTGGAATCGACAGGTGGGAACGCAAAAACGCGTACACAGACTCCAGGTTGTAACCTGCGTCATAATCATTGGGCGTGCTGCCGCTAAAGCTACCGAGAATAATCGCCTTCTGACGGGGCAAAATTCCCGCATGATAGAGCTGCAATAGCATACGTTCGACGCGGAAAGGGTGCTCGTTAATATCTTCCAGCACCAGAATACCATTCTCAATTTGTGGCATCCATGGTGTGCCGATCAGTGAAATGAGCATCGCAAGATTGCCTCCCCACAACATGCCTTCAGTCTGACATGTCGGGCCTTCCCCTTGCCATTCAAGGGTGAACGTTTCATTGCGTAACGCCAGCCAGAAGTGGTGTTCGGTAAAGGCGTTCAGCTCATCCGCGCCAAAGTTTGCCACCAGCATCGGGCCGCTAAAGGTGATGACATTGCCTTGTGCCAGTAGACCGCACTGAATGGCCGTAAAATCGCTATGACCGCAAATGAGTAACGGGTCATGTTGTTGGCGAGCCGCCAGTGCCTGCCAGTCAATATCTGCCAGTAAACGACTGGCACCGTAACCACCGCGTACAGCCAGCACGATAGTGTTGGGGGTAGTCAGTCTGGCAAGGGAATTGAGATCTTCCAGACGCTCCGTTTCCGTACCCGCAAAACGCTCACAACGACGGGCAATAACCTCGACGTTATTGACCTGATGCCCCGCGTCGGTAAGGCGCTGGATACCACGCAGCGCATCGTGTTGTTTTATGCAGTAACCCGATGGGGCTATTAAGTGAAACAGAGACATGGCAATTCCTTGCTGACAACAGAAACGAAATGTATATCATGCCGCTTAGGTGTGCCGTTGTCACCTCAACGGCGATTCCAGGCTATAAGGATAGAAGAAGTGAAATTAAGATGGTTTGCCTTTTTGATTGTGTTATTAGCGGGTTGTTCATCAAAGCATGACTACACGAACCCGCCGTGGAACGCGAAAGTTCCGGTGCAACGTGCGATGCAGTGGATGCCAATAAGCCAGAAAGCCGGTGCAGCCTGGGGCGTCGATCCACAATTAATTACGGCGATTATCGCTATCGAATCGGGTGGTAATCCGAACGCGGTGAGTAAATCGAATGCCATTGGTTTGATGCAGTTGAAAGCTTCAACCTCCGGACGTGATGTCTATCGCCGTATGGGCTGGAGTGGTGAGCCGACGACCAGCGAGCTGAAGAATCCAGAACGTAATATTTCAATGGGGGCGGCTTACCTGAATATCCTGGAAACCGGCCCGCTAGCAGGCATTGAAGATCCGAAGGTACTGCAATATGCGCTGGTGGTGTCATACGCTAACGGGGCAGGTGCGTTGTTACGGACTTTCTCGTCAGATCGGAAAAAGGCGATCAGCAAAATCAACGATCTGGATGCTGACGAGTTCCTCGACCATGTAGCACGAAATCATCCTGCGCCGCAGGCACCGCGCTATATCTACAAACTTGAGCAGGCACTGGACGCGATGTAAATCAGTCGCGCACTTTGGCCGCTTTCTCCCGGGCTTCCCGCTCGAGAGAGAAAATAATCCGCTGTAATTGCCGCTCCACCGTCGGGCTGACGTTAAGAAAACGGAAGCTCAGACGGGGAGTGGTGATGGTTTCATTCTTGCCATCAATCACTTTGCGCTCGCTGATTGAGATTAACTGGGCGTCAAAGTGAAAAACACCCCATTGCCCCATGTTGACTTCAATCTGAGCGAAGCGCATGCCTTCGTGCAATCCGGCAGGCTTTGCCGTTTCCAGTAATGCGCCCATGCCGCCTAACGACAAATCATACAGGCGGAAACGTAATGTACTGTTATCCGCCAGTTTGGTCTGGCAAAAATAAGGCGGATGGAGTGGGGCGGAGATGCGGAAATATCGGCGTCGTTGTACAAACCACAAGGTGGGAGGTGGTACGGTAATAAATGCCGGAAGCTGCAAGTATTCACTCTGCTGTAGTTGTTCAACAGTAAACTCGACTTTCGCACCCTGAGTTTCGGCGGTAATGGTAATGTGCTGCGCCTTTAGCACGGCGTTGTTATCTTCGGCCTGGCTGCCGAAATCCAGCACCAGTTTATCCGGGGTTATTACCAGTATTTTGCTGATCAGCTGCCCGCCATTCCAGCTGATACGCAAAGGAATTGCGGCTTTGTTCAAATCGCGTAACACGCCCAGGACGGCTAACGGATTTTGTTTCAGGAACTGCTCATGGTAATGACTCACGCGGAAAAACTCCTGACTGACAAACTGTCTTAGGTTTATCGGTCACAGTTAACAAAACTTAATACAAATGCGTGAATATTTTTTACATGTCGTTCTTAAATCAGCCGACATACGCCCAGCATCGATCCCGCCCTTGCCTATACTTAGAGCGTTGACGTAAGCATTTCTTGCGTCCGATTCATCGAAACGAGGGCCTGAACATGGGAATTATTGCCTGGATTATTTTTGGCCTGATAGCCGGCATTATCGCCAAGCTAATCATGCCGGGGCGTGATGGTGGTGGATTTTTCCTGACCTGTATTCTTGGGATAGTCGGTGCGGTGGTCGGCGGCTGGCTGGCGACCATGTTTGGCATTGGCGGCTCCATCAGCGGTTTTAATTTGCACAGCTTCCTGGTGGCGGTAGTGGGCGCTATCCTGGTGCTGGGTGTTTTCCGCCTCCTGCGAAGAGAATAAGATTTTCATAAGGCGGATAGCGATACAGATGTTGCTATCCGCTTTCACATCAGAACGTATATTCGACACCTGCCCAGAAATTGCGACCTTCTTCAATAAACCCTTCACTGTAGGCATATTTGGTATCAAACAGGTTATTGACCGAGGCATTAACGCTGAAGCCATGACCTAAGGTGTAATCGGCTCGAATGTGGGTCACCGCAAAACCGGCGGCTTTTTGTGAACCGTCACTGTTGCTGTAGCTGGAGGAACGCGCCTCTTCCGACAGCGTTACGCTTAACGGCTCCCACGGTTTGAGAGTCATCCATGCGGTCATTGTCTGCGTTGGCAGATCGGTTATCTTGCCGATGTCTTTACGTTTGGCATCAGCGTGGATCAGGGCGTAGCTCAATCCTACATCCAGTATATTGCTGATTTTCCCCTTAATACCGGCATCCAGACCGCTGTAATCCACCGTGCCGCTGTTCTGATTTTGAATGGTATCGGCATCGATATTGTGCGAGAGGATGGCATCACTCACCCGGTTATAGTAAACGCTGACCTCAAATCCCCAGTCGTGCGTGAAGGCACCATTCCAGGTTAAATCCACCCCGCGCGCGCGTTCCGGCTTGAGCTGCGGGTTAACAATCGCTATCTGGTTATACGCAGGTTTGGACGTGGTATAGCGTTCTTTCAGCGTCGGAAAGCGTGTGCGGTCATAGTACGAAAGCGCCAGCGTGTCTTCATTGGCAAAGTGGTATTTCCCCATCACCTGCCAGTTAAAAGCTGACTGATTGTTGTCGTCATAATGGGTGATACTGCCATCTTTCTCATGTTTTTTCGCTTCTACGCTATCGCGCCAGTCATAGCTGATTCCAGCCACGACATCGACATTATCGGCAGCAGCCCATTGATATTCACTGGCGAGCGACCAGGTACGATCTTCATAGCGATCGTAAGCGGCGTGCGGCGCACCTTTTTCCCGGTGTACGTCATCTTTCCAGTTAACGGCAAACGACAGCAGATCGTTTTCACGCACATCGGCTGCCAGTTGTAACCCGGCACCGTCGCTGTAATCGGAATAATGGCTGTAGCTGCCTTTTTTATTTTTCAAATCAGCCAGCGAGTTGTACATCATTAGCGTATTTTCAAAGGTGTCGCGATACAGCCGACTTTTCAGGGTAAAACGATCGTTTAGTTGGGTCGTTCCCTGATAATAAAAACTTTCTTTGTCATACTCTGGCCACTGCCAGTAGCGTGATTTCTGACCACTATTTCCACTGTATGGCGGGTTATCTTTTTCACCATCCTGCTTAATGTAAGTCAATGTGTATTCCTCGTTTTCGCGTGGTGTAAAACCGAGCTTCACAATGCCGCGTTTATCATCAGCCGATGAATTAATCATCTTGCCGTGTTTGCCTGCAATATCATTATTTACACCATGCGGCAGGCCGAGAAAATCCTGCTTTAGCTGGCTACCGCTGACTTGCAAATACCCCAGATCGCTGCTGGCGGCAAATGAAGCATGCATATCGTAGGCATTGTCCTGGCTACGGCTCCATCCCTGGCGATATCCCAGACTTGCTTCCAGAGGTTTTGTTGGCTTCTGGGGGGTGATATTAATGGCTCCGCCCATCTGATTAGGCCCCTGAAGCAGCGACGAATACCCTTTGGAAACTTCAACTGCCCCCAAATTGTTGGTCAGAATCCGCGCCAGATCGAGGTTGCCGTCATAGGGAACATAAATGGGCACACCGTCGAAATAGACCGGCACCTGACGACTATCAAAGCCACGAACTTTGACCTGTTCTTCGTTGCGGCTACCTGACTTTTGCAGTACCACGCCGGGGACGACACTTAATGCCTGAGCGACATTCTGTTTATCCAGGGCCTTCATGGTGGGTTGATCGAGAACGGTGGTCGTCGTTGATGATACCGGACTGGACCATACGGTCAGCGTGTCGCTCTCTTGAGCTGCTACGGCCTGCTGGGTAAAGGCAAGTGATAATACTGTGCAGAGATAACGTTTTTTGAGTCTCATAGAATAAATTCCGTTTAACAAAGAATTAAATAGAGGCTGCGGGTTGCAGACTGACTTTAATGTCAGCAGGTGCCGCGTAGTAAGGCGTGGAGGTAATAAAAAGGCGAATGCCGCAGTCGAGGTAATTTTTGAGTGTTGTCAGATTAATTCCGCCGGTCAGAGCCAGCGTGCAGTGGGGAGCCAGCGACGGTGCTATTTGCGCAATTTCAGTTGCCTGTTGCGGACTAAATTTGTCGAGCTGAAGTACGTCTGGTTGCGCGCGTAACGCGGCGATTGCCTCTTTCGGCGTGTCGGCTTCAACAACTATTTTCTTCTCGGGTGCGTGGCGACGTAACTGATTGATTGCGCCTGACCAGTCCTGATTGTCATGAAGAAAATGGCGGTGGTTGGCAAACAATAATATGGTTTCCGCACATCCGGCACGATGAATCAGTCCTCCGGCAGCCAGAATTGCCTGCGAGGCCAGTAAGCGGGTACCCGGAATTGCTTTTCGGGTGCAGGCGATATTGCCATCAGGGTAACGTTCACGAAGTAACGCCAGCATTTGAGCGAGATAATCAGAAACACCGCAACTCCACTCCAGCACATTCTGGACTGCCTTCCATCCCTGATGAAGTGCTGCGGCATTACCTTGCGCACGGATTAGCCGCTGACCCGCGTTCGCTTGTGAACCGTCGCTGACCGCGTCATCAATAGTTAATCCCAGCGTAGTTAACATCTTACACGCGACAGAAATGCCGCTGACGCAGCCGCCCTGACGGAGAAAAAACTCTATATAGCCATGCTGGTGTCCAATATTTAATGCTCGCGTGGTCAGGTCACCGCCCTGGATATCTTCCAGCAGTAACGCATCGATTTGTGCCTGAGAAAGGAAAATCATCGCAGTGCCTCTTGCGGTACGCTATCCCACCAGATGAGCGCCCAGTCGCGGCTGGCAGGGGCGAGGGCACGAGCATCTTGTTGTTGATACCAGCGATATAACCGCTCACGCTCATCGTCGTTAAGCGCGCCCAGACTCCAGCTGACGTTCTGCTCAAAACGTTCCCAGGTGCTGTTATCCTGTGGGCAATTTTGTCCGCGGATAAAATCAACGTGAGCATAAATTCCCATCTGATACAGGACGTTGAGCGCAAAGATATAGTTGGGTAATTCGATCACTTCCCGACCAGCCGCCCGCTGAATGGCTGGAGAGACGAACGAGGTGCTGACCAGATGAGTCGTATAGACGCGAAGCCGTGCCTGATTATTCAGTTTGCTCATTGCCTGGCGCATATCAGCCACCAGAGTGGAGCGGGAAGCCACGGCAATATCGCAGCGTGGCAGGTCACTCCAGTCCTCTTCCCATGCGCGCTGGATCCAGTGGACATTGTCTGCCTTTAGCGCGGCGGCGCGACGGGCGGCAACCTTCAGCATCCCCTGACTGTAATCAATGCCATAAATCGTCGTGAGTTTGTCAGCCAGCGCCAGCGATACGGTACCCGGTCCGCAGCCCATATCGAATAAGGTCTGCGCGCCTTGCAGATCAATTTTAGCGGTCAGTTGTTGCAGGTAGCTGTCCGTAGGCGAGGCGCAATTTTCCGCCATTTTTTCCGCCCGTTGATCCCAGTGATCCGGCGTTTTTTCTGTGCGGTGGGCCAGCTTGAGTTGCTGCAGGTAAAGGTCCGCAAAATCAATATCATCAATGAGCATGATTGTTCCTTAGTGGCTAATTGCAGAGAGGTGATGATGAATCTGGTCGGCAGAAACCCGATACAGGGCAGCCAGTTTGTTCGTTGTTAACTGTTCGGTCGGTAAGCCTTGTGTTACTCGTCCATCTGGCTCTACCTGGATAATGCTGTCGGCAATGGCGTTGGCATGGAGCGGATGATGAGTCGACATTAGCATTGTCATGCCGTTATTTTTGAGCTGCGCCAGCGTGTCCAGTAGTTGGATCTGATGACCGAAATCGAGGCTGGAGGCAGGCTCATCCAGTAATAACAAGCGCGGTTGCTGGACGAGTGCACGGGCGATTAAAGCCAGCTGACGTTCACCGCCGCTAAGTGTATTCCAGCGTCGTGTCGCCAGATGCAAAATGCCCAGCTTTTCCAGTTGCTCCGTTGCTTTCAGGCGTTCTTGCTTACCGGGAACGGAAAAAGCGCCTATGGTGGGGGCCAGGCCCATCAACACCATATCCAGCACACTAAAAGCAAAAATGCCGTCGTGCGCCTGCGGCACCCAGGCAATAGCCTGCGCGCGCTGGCGATGGCTGAGTGTCTGCACAGGGAGGCTATCCAGTAAGATCTCGCCTTTTAATAACGGTATAACGCCAAGAATGGAGCGCATGAGTGTGGTTTTGCCGCAACCATTGGCTCCTAACAGACAACAAATTGTTCCTTGCGACAGGGTGAAGGACACGTCGCGTAGCATCGGATGGCGGGAGTAACCCAGAGACGCATGACGGACGGCAAGCAAAGTCACTGGCGACCTCCGCGTAACAACAAAAACAGGAAAAACGGTGCACCAACAAAAGCGGTCAGAATGCCAAGTGGGATTTCTGTTGTTCCAATGCTGCGTGCCAGCGTATCGGTAAGCAGGAGCAGAATCGCGCCAGTACACATTGCCATGGGCAATAGCTGCTGATGGTTATGACCGGTCAACAAGCGGGCAATGTGCGGAACGACCAGGCCGACCCAACCAATTATGCCCGCTATTGCTACCGTGCTGGCGGTGATGAGTGTGGCGCAGACAATCAATCCAAAGCGCAGACGTGTCACGTTCAGTCCCAGCGAATGGGCTTCGTCGTCGGAAAGCGTGAGTAAATTCATGCGCCAGCGGAGAAAAAACAGGGGCAAGGAGCCTATGAGAATGATCGGTGCAGCATAGCAGAGATCGCGTAAGGTCACGGTGGACAGCCCCCCCAGCAACCAGAAGGTAATTGACGGTAACTGGGTGTAAGGATCGGCCAGCGTTTTTATTAGCGATATCCCCGCTCCGCACAACGTTCCTAACGCAATGCCTACCAGCACCAGGGTTAAGATCGGATCGTGGCGGGTCACCCGACGCGTAATCAACCAGACGCCCGCGACCACCATCAGCCCGCCGCAAAATGCGTACAGCTGGATGTAAACAATGGATAATCCCCACAGGATTGCCGCGCAGGCACCAAGTCCGGCACCGGCGGAGACGCCTAAAATATCCGGTGACACTAAGGGATTACGGAACATTCCCTGATAGGTGGTTCCGGCCCCTGCCAGCGCCGCGCCCAGAAACAGCGCAGCAAGAATACGCGGCACGCGGATTTGCCAGAAGACAATTTGTTCCTGCACAGGAACATTTTCTTGACGCAGAATGAGCGCCAGCAGTTGCTGTATATCGAGATGATAAGCCCCACTTACGGCGGCAAAAGTGATACTGATAGCTGCCAGCAGCAAAATACATCCGTTTACGGTTCTCATTAGCTCGCCACCAATTTTTGATAGTCAGCGTCACTTAATGGGCAATGCCAGAACAGTTGGGCGTAATGCTGCATGTCACTTTTAAACTGGCGATTGATGGCGGGATCCAGCCAGGCGTGAAGTCTGCGTAATCCCAGAAGACGGTTGATTCCCGGCGGGGCACCCAGCCAGCCAAAGGGCAGGCCACTTAAAAATAAGATGCGTTGTTCCGCAACCGCTTTCACGCCCTGCCAGAGAGGATCACGACGAATAAAATCTGCAGTAACGGCCTCCTGAACCAGAATAATATCCGGCTGCCAGCGCAGGAGATTTTCCATGGAAACCTGTGTCAGACCGTGGCGATCGGCTATTTGCGCGACGTTGTGCAAACCTAATAATTCCGCCGCCTCGGTATGCAACGAACCCTGTAAGCCCGTTTCCAGCCCTCGAGGACCGCGCGCAGCATAAAAGCTGAGGTTAGCGGCGGGTGAGGTGGCGAATGCCTTAGCTTCACCAACGAAGCGGCTGGCGAGATTGGCTTGTTCTGCGGCGCGGTGCTCTTCGCCTAACGTTTTGCCAAGCGTTGTTAACTGTTCTGCTGATTGTTCCAGTTTCCCGTTAAGCAATAACCAGGGTATTTGTGTCTGTTCGCTAACCTGCCGTGCCTGGGAGATCCAGGTTTCATCCGTATTGCCGCAATCAACGACCAAATCGGGATGTAATGCCATAAGCCCTTCCAGCGAGAGTGTGCTGGCGCGCCCGGCGAGTCGTCCCAGCCTGGGGAACTGGCGAATGTGCTCTGGCAATGGAATTAATGCCTGACGGGCAAAATCAAAAGAGGAAAAACCGACCATTTTTTCTGGCGCGACAGCCAGCAATAGTAAATCGGCGGGCGCGCCTGCGCTGACGATGCGTGTAATGTTTTGGGCTTCGGGAAGCGTCAGTGAGGCCCAGAATTTGACTGATTGTGCAAAGGACGGCAGATGATGCAGGAACAATGTCGACGCAAGAATCTGTGTAAACCTCCGTCTGGTTAGTGACATAAGTAATATCCTGATAATTAAAACCGATATATACTTACATATATAGCGAAAAAGATCATGTTTGATGTCAAAATTTGTCTAAAGAGACAGAATGATTTGCTTGTTTCTTAAATAACACTTTGTTCCACAAGAAAATTGTCAGGGAGAATGGGGAGTGGGGAAAAATATAAATAGAGGTGTAATGATTAATAAGTTGATAAAATAAAATTAAAATCTTCCCTAATAAAAGAAAATAAAGGCATAGACTGTAGAAAGAGTGGTATTTCGTGATGAAGAAAGAGCAATGCCAATTTTATGCACGTAATGGCATTGCTCGATATACAGTAAAGTTAAGGCGTAGGTTCCGCCTCTTTTTGTTTTAGCGGCTGTGTTGTTGATTCACTGAGTGGACGCGTCGCCGGAACATTGTCACACGGTTGCTCTTTCGGGCAGATCAAATCCAGCATTTTCAGCGTCACGCCATTGGTCCAGCCAAAGCCATCCTGTAATGGATATTCGCCACCGCCGCCCCCTGTTCCGGTGGTGCTGACATCATATTTTTCCACCAGCTTTTTCTCCCGGTCATAGGTGTGCTGAACATTGGTAAGGAAGTGCCAGCTAATGTCCATCGCCACCTCTTTTTGCCCGTAGTTTTGTAATCCTTCTGTCGCGACCCACTGCAACGGTGCCCAGCCGTTTGGCGCATCCCATTGTTGCCCACTTTTCACCGACGTGGTGTTCAGGCCGCCTGGTTGCAGCAGATGTGTTTTCGTCGCCGTCGCCATTTTGTTGGCGCGATCTTTCGCTGCCGCATTGACGTACAGCGGGAACAGGGCGGCAGCGGTTAACTGATTGCGCACTTTATGACTTTTCAGATCGTAATCGGCATACCAGCCTTGTTGATCGTTCCACAGATATTTTTCGATCCCTTTTTGACGGGCATTCGCCAGCGTTTCGTACTGGTTTGCCATCGCGTTATCTCCGGCAGCTTTGCTGGCGCGGGCGAGGATTTTTTCCATTTTGAACATCAGGCTGTTCAGATCGACCGGTACGATGCTGGTGGTGCGTAAGGTATTTAACTGCTGCGGATTGTCCATCCAGCGCGAGCTGAAATCCCAGCCAGACGCAGCGGCAGAGCGCAGGTCGCGGTAAATTTCAGTGGCAGGCCGGTTCGGGTTGCTTTTGGCGGTGGCAATATCTTCCACCCATGACTCTGGTCGTGGCGTATCGCGATCGTCCCAGTAGCGGTTGAGAAGGGTACCATCCTGAAGTTTTACAACGCGTTTTTCCTGTTGTCCGGCTTGCAGGTTTTCAACACCGTCCATCCAGTAAGCATATTCTTTTTGCATTTGCGGCAGGTATTGCTTCAACGCGGCATCGCCTTCATGCTGCGCCAGTAACTCTACCATCAGGGCAAAGAATGGCGGTTGCGAGCGGCTTAAATAGTAACTGCGGTTGCCGTTGGGAATATGCCCGTAAGTGTCTATTTCATGAGCAAAATTGGCCACCATATCCGCGACTTTATCCCAGTGACCGCTTTCGGCAAGCCCTAACATGGTGAAGTAACTGTCCCAGTAATATACCTCGCGAAAACGTCCGCCCGGCACGACATAAGGTTCCGGCAGCGGTAACAGAGAATCCCATTTTTCGGTGTTTTCGGTAGAACGCGTTAATACAGGCCAAAGTCCGTCAATATGTTCGCGCAGCGACTGCCCTTCTGGCGGAACATATTTCTCTCCCTCTTTCGGCAGAGTGAAATTGACGTTAACGAAATGGCGCAGATCAAAGCCGCTCTGGTTTTGCTGCATTCGATAATCTGCAAGGATCATTAGCGGATCGCTGTTCGGCACGGCATCAGCAAAGGTCTTTTGGTCCGGAAAAAGTTTGGCGTTTTGCACATCGTTAAACAGCGGCCCTAACAAAATATCAGGCGGCTGTGGCGTTACTGGCGTTTCTTCTGCCTGCACCGCTAGCGCAGCGAAACACAACAAAACGCAGGCGGGAATTAACGCTATTTTTTGCGGGCGAGGAGGGGCGGTGGCTTTCATCAATCATTCTCCTTGGGCGAAACCGAACAAAACGGTATTCAAGTATCAGAAAACCTTAGTTCAGGATCGCACTAACTGCATGATCGAAATCTCATTCTGCGAACTGTCAGGCATTTTGGAAAAGGAGATTAAAGGGATAAATAAGGGTGAAATAGAGTAATTAAATAAAGTCTGTTTATTAGCCAGCCAGCGACGTTTGGTTTGCGATTAGCGCAGAAAAAATCATCATGATTTGGTAAAAAATATAACAGGTAGTTAAAAAATATCAGAGCAGAGTAAATTGCCGGATGGCATCAGAACGATGCCATCCGAACGGTGGTTTATCCCTGATGGCTGAAACGTTGCGTTTTAACGTCCAGCGTTAACGTTTCTTCAGGTTGTATCGCATACAGTTTCTCACCCTGCTGGCAAATCCAGCCAATCCCCAGTTCGTGGGCGATTAGGGCGCTGTGGGATACCGGACTTCCGGCGCTAAGGCAGATCCCTTTTACAACCGCCGGATCCAGTTGCAGAACCGTAGACGGATAAATGTTCTCCGCCAGTAAAATGGTTGGCGAGTTAAATTGCGGGAGTTCTTCTTTCGTTTGCGTCAGGTGGATTAGGGTGCGATGTAGAAGATCGTCCACATCGATATAGCGAGCCTGTAAATATTCATCATCCAGTTGTTGGTATTGCTGGCTTAGTTCTTTAAGAACGTGCTGCCAGGCATATTCTGCTGTGCAATGCTCATGCTGAAGAAATTCGTTTGCCGCCGCCAGCAGTTCTGGATCATCTAACAGTGTATGGTGACCAGAAAAGATTGCGGCAATATCGTCAAGCCCGCTCGCTTCTGCTTTCGCTGTTAACGTCATCAGATCTAATAACGTGAAGTCAATTGCCTGACGTAATCGTTCTTGTTCTTCTTCCACGGTCAGAGTTGATTTTGCCTGTACCGTACATAAAACTGGTTGATAATAAAAGGCTTTACCCGAAACAGGCGGAATGGGCCGCTGAGTAGGCGGAGCAACTTCTTCCGTTTCACCAAAGTTATCTTCAGCCAGCTGACGGAAAGCAACCAGCGCCTCTTCAGCTTCTGGCCCTTTCGCAATCAGGCGCAGCGTATCGTTATAGCGGACTTGTAGTAGCGCGATCTGGTTAATACTCTCCGGCGTGACGCATTTACCGTTTTTCTCCAGCAACATATCGGCATTAAATGTCGATAAGGTATAAACCAGCCGGGAGGCCGGACGTACATGAAGGCCGTTACGGTTTTTAATGACCACGGCCAGAGAATGGGCTTCTTCATCGTACGGAGGACATGTGTCAGCGATTTCGGTGTCGGAGGACGGTAAACCCAGTTGTTCACGTTTGGCTTCCAGCGCATGCATGGCGTCATAGATAACTTTGTCGATATCTGCTCCCGAGGCCGCGCTGACTGTTGCTGCCAGTGTACCTTCGACTAACGGTGCCGCACACAAACGTACTTTTGCGGCGATCTCGGGGGCCAGCAACTCCAGTGCAGTTTCAGCACTCAATAATGCGCTACCCATATCCATCATCACCAGCACATGGTCGGCATCGGCAACGGACTCGATGGCCTCCATCACTTTGACGGCATCGGTACCAATGGGATTTTGGGGATCGTCAATTCCCGCGGCAATGGCGATTTTACAGCTATCACTCATTAACATCTGACGGGCTAATTCACCGACACCTTCTCCCAGTCGGGCGCTATGTGAAACTATGACCAGGTTTACCATCACCATTTCCTTACTCTTTTGCGGCTAACGCCAGCATTTGCATCATAAACATCACGGAGGTCGCGCCGGGATCCTGGTGACCAATACTGCGTTCACCGAGATAACTGGCGCGGCCTTTGCGGGCTTGCATCGTAATCGTACTTTGTGCAGCGGATTCAGCGACGCTACTGGCGGCTTCGAGCGCCACCGGAACAGAGAGATTTTGCTCGCTGGACTGACGTAACGATTCCACCACCGGCACCCAGACATCACACATAGTTTTATCGCCAGGTTCGGCTTTCCCGCGGCTGATTACGCCGTCTACACCATCGCGGAACATCTGATACAGTTCTTCCAGCGTCAGGCTTTGCCGTGCCTGTGTCGCCTGTGCGGCGCGGATAAAGAAAGTACCGAACAGCGGACCACTGGCACCACCGACGCTGGAAAGCAGCGTCATGCCGGTATTCTTGAGAATGAAACCGATATCTTTATCTGCGATAGCAGGGAGTTTTTCTACCACCTTGCTAAAGCCACGGTTCATATTTAGCCCGTGGTCAGCGTCGCCAATTTCGCGATCCAGTCCGGTAAGATACTCGCTCTCTTTGCTGAAAATTTCTCCACAGCGAGTGAGCCAGTTAACAATTTGAGTTCTGCTCAGTGACATGGTTATCTCCTTATTTACCCCAGTTAAGCGCCGGGGTGTGGACCGGGGCGTCCCATAACGCCAGCGTTTCGTCATCAACTTTCAGTAAGGTGATGGAAAAACCGGTCATGTCCAGTGAGGTACAATACGCGCCGATTAAATTGCGCTCGATAGTCAAGCCCGCTTGCTGGCAACGCGTGGCCAGGCGGTTATAGACGCCATACAGTTCAGAAAGCGGAGTTGCACCAAGATTGTTGACGAGTGCAATTACTCGATCGCCAGACTGAAGCGGTTGTTTAGTTTGCGTCTCTTCCTGCCAGCTACCTTGTCGATAATCCCAGAAGCGGAGCGTGCGGTGGTATGTGCCATTTTCCAGCAGGGTGTCGAACATTTCATCGACGGTTTGGTCAAGGGAGGAGAAGGGGCGGCGGTCAATACCCGGCTCACCATGAATGCCGACGCCAAACTCCATCTCATTATCTGCCAGCGTAAAAGAAGGTTTTCCCGCGGCAGGAACGGTACAGGCATTGAGGGCGATACCAATAGAATGGCCCTGATTGTTCAACTTACGCCCCAGTTGTGCACAAGCCTCCAGCGAGTCGCCACGTTCTGCCGCTGCGCCTACGAGTTTTTCGATTAATACGGTGTTGGCAACGCCGCGCCGCCCAGCGGTATAAAGACTGTCTTTTACTGCAACGTCGTCATCAATGACCACGGTGGTCACTTTTACGCCGCTATCGTGCAGTAATTCTGTTGCTGTTTCAAAGTTAAGAATATCGCCGGTGTAATTTTTGATAATCAGCAGTACACCTTCGCCGCCATCAACTTGCATGGCGCATTCAAAAATTTTATCGGGCGTCGGTGAGGTGAATATTTCGCCCGGACAGGCCCCCGAAAGCATCCCCTGACCGATATAACCGCAGTGCATCGGTTCGTGTCCGCTGCCGCCGCCCGACAGCAGGGCGACTTTTCCTGCAACGGGGGCATCAGCTCGGGTGACATACACCGGATCCTGATGCAGTGTCAGCGATGAATGTGCTTTCGCCAGACCCGCCAGTTGTTCGTCCAGAACGTCTTGCACATCATTGATCAATTTTTTCATTATCTTGCTCCAGCAATTACGGTAGGGCATGGATGATGTTCAACGACACGGCGACCACTGACTGCCGATAAATCCATTGTGCATCAGGTAAGGGAAAAGAAAATTAGCCCAAATTATGTTTCATGGTGAAACATATGTTTTAATGAATGTTCCATATTGAAACTTTTACGCGTTTTAATACTAAAAATTGCGAGCCGGAACACCTTTTGTCACAAAGGATGCGGGATATGAGTGGCGCTTTTAACAACGATGAACGGGGCATATCTCCCTTAATTGCAGCCTCCTGGGAGCGATGCAATAAACTGATGAAACGGGAGACATGGAGCGTACCGCACCAGGCCCAGGGCGTGACATTTGCTACTATCTATCGGCGTAAGAAAGCGATGCTGACGCTCGGGCAGGCTGCGCTGGAAGATGCCTGGGAATATATGGAATCGCGGGCGTGCGGACTGTTCATCCTTGATGAAACCGCCTGCATCCTTAGTCGTTTTGGTGATCCACAAACGCTGCACCAGCTTAGTGTCCTGGGATTCAATGACGGCACGTATTGCGCAGAGGGAATTATTGGTACCTGTGCGCTATCGTTAGCGGCTATCTCTGGTCAGGCCGTGAAAACGATGGCCGATCAACATTTCAAACAGGCACTCTGGAACTGGGCCTTTTGTGCAACACCGTTGTTTGACAGCAAGGGCCGATTGACGGGAACAATAGCGCTGGCGTGTCCGGTTGAGCAAACTACCGCAGCTGATTTGCCGTTGACGTTGGCAATCGCACGCGAGGTCGGAAATTTACTGCTGACGGACAGTTTGCTCGCTGAAACTAACCGTCATTTAAATCAACTTAATGCCCTGTTAGAAAGTATGGATGATGGCGTGATTAGCTGGGACGAGCAGGGTAATTTGCAATTTATCAATGCCCAGGCGGCGCGGGCCTTGCGCCTTGACGCGACGGCAAGTCAGGGAAGGGCGATCACTGAACTCTTAACGTTACCCGCCGTATTGCAACAAGCAATAAAACAGGCACATCCGCTCAAACACGTAGAAGCAACCTTTGAAAGTCAGCACCAGTTTATTGATGCGGTGATAACCCTTAAACCGATAATAGAAACGCAGGGAACCAGCTTTATTTTGTTGCTCCATCCTGTGGAACAGATGCGGCAGTTAATGACCAGTCAATTAGGAAAAGTCAGCCATACTTTCGCTCATATGCCACAGGACGATCCGCAAACCCGCCGCTTGATTCATTTTGGTCGCCAGGCGGCGCGCAGTAGCTTTCCTGTCCTGCTTTGTGGAGAAGAGGGCGTGGGCAAGGCACTGCTAAGTCAGGCAATTCATAATGAAAGTGAGCGTGCAGCGGGGCCTTATATCGCCGTCAATTGTGAGTTATATGGTGATGCGGCGCTGGCGGAAGAATTTATTGGCGGCGATCGCACGGACAATGAAAATGGTCGTCTGAGTCGACTGGAACTGGCGCACGGCGGCACGCTGTTTCTTGAAAAGATTGAATATCTGGCGGTGGAGTTACAGTCTGCTTTGCTTCAGGTTATCAAGCAGGGTGTTATCACGCGACTGGATGCGCGGCGTTTAATACCAATTGATGTCAAAGTGATTGCCACAACGACCGCGGACCTGGCAATGCTGGTGGAACAAAATCGCTTTAGTCGCCAGCTGTATTACGCGCTGCATGCATTTGAAATTACCATCCCGCCTCTGCGTATGCGGCGTGGCAGCATTCCGGCGCTGGTGAATAACAAATTACGCAGTCTTGAAAAACGCTTCTCTACGCGTCTGAAAATTGATGACGATGCCCTCGCTCGCCTGGTTTCTTGTGCATGGCCAGGCAACGATTTTGAACTTTACAGCGTCATCGAGAATCTTGCTCTGAGTAGTGATAACGGGCGCATTCGCGTCAGTGATTTACCTGAACATCTGTTTACCGAGCAGGCGACAGATGATGTCAGCGCCACTCGCCTTTCCACCAGTCTGTCATTTGCGGAAGTTGAAAAAGAGGCAATTATTAACGCAGCCCAGGTCACAGGCGGTCGCATTCAGGAAATGTCGGCTTTACTTGGAATCGGCCGCACTACGCTGTGGCGGAAAATGAAGCAACATGGCATTGATGCAGGGCAGTTTAAGCGCCGGGTATGAAAGACAGAGACGATTTCTGATACATCAGAGTGATCTGTATTTCATTCCGGCGCACGCTAAAAATTTTCAGCATCGTTTAAGGGCTTGTCTATCCCGCACTTAAAAGCTGAAGCGATATCCTCCGTTGACTTGCTTCTGATCAAAGAGGTTACCCTGCGTGTAATCCGCTTCGAGATAGAATGTGTGCTGTTTGTTATACTGTGCACTGACTCCCACGCCGTTATTCCAGCCATTACCTTTGAAACTGTACTTCTCCCGGGAGTTGTTCAACAGATATTCGGTATCCCCTGAAAACTCGCGGATAGCGCCAGTCTTCACATAGACATTCAGCTGGCTGTTGCCTGCGGTGATGTCATATCCCAGTATCATGCTGGCACGCCCCAGCAGCGATTCGTAGTGATTCAGATGTATATTGAGACCATTACTCGCCTTCATAGCCATCCCATTCTGGTGGCTGTATGTGAGCTGGGTTTGCGGCTCTATATAGAACCCATAACCAGTAGGGGTCAGGTTGAACCTCTGCCCGGCTTCCAGGGAGATGCTCAATCCATTCGCAGTGCCGTTGGCGTTAACGCCGTTGTTCTGACTGTCCAGTACGTGGAAACTATTTTTCTGGTGCGATGCTTTTACAACGAGATCGCTGTAAAAACCGTTGTGTGCCATGTAACTGGCGTACATTCCCATGTAGTCTGAACGTGCGGTACCGTCGCCTCCGCTATAGTCCGGCGATGCATGTGTTGAGCCAATATACAGACCGACATACAACGGCATTTCATCAGAGAGACGTTTATCCCCACCAAACTGGATACCGCTGTAACCCATGTCAAAGCCGCTCAGTTTGCCACTGGCAAAGGAGTCCAGGCTTCCCCCATAACTGCGCAACCAGATATTACCGTCTTTACCCTGATTTCGCAGGTCACCCATCCGTTGCATCAGCGTACGGTTTTCAACATAGTTCAATAAGTAACCGACATTGAGATAATTGCCGCCAGCATCTGCGGTCGTGGTGGGTTTAGGCGTGGGAGCGGGGGCAGGCGTAGGATCGGGGTTGACTATGGGGGGCTGAGCGGGAGCTGGTGTGGGCTCTGGATTAGGAGTCGGCTCCGGAATTGTCCCGGAAGCATAAAGCTCCCAGTTAGTGCCATTTTTACGCACATCATACAGATATCCCCCCAACTCAACCTGAGAAGACGCGCTGAACGAGGCCGCGCCGTCAGTGGTTTTTACCACTGTCAGAACTTCATTTCCCGTTGTGGCCTCGCTGCCCTGGTTACGGATAGCCAATACGTGATTACCAGCACTACTCCCGCAGATATTCAATAAATCTCCTTTATTATTAACGCCATTACCCTCGCCAACAACATCAGCACGCATAATAAAGGTACTGTTACCGCTAAGGTTCTCTACGTTTAATGTGGTAAATGTGCCGGCAGTTGACGCGTGGCTGGCAAAATCGACAGTTGAATGGCTCAGCGCCAGCGTGTCGAGATTAGAATTACTTGTTACGTTCCAGACGCTGTTATTCATTGCAACGTCCAGTTTTCCGCCATTGACATTATCGCTGAGGGAAGAACCTGTCCAAACCGACCCAGGGTGCATATCCAGATTGATTAGCCCACCTTTAGAAAGAACGCTACCGTTGATAAGCATACGACCCGAGGCGTTGATGCGGCTGGCGGCATAACCATCGTCATGTTGCGTTGCGATGGCCATCTGGTCGGGTGTACTCATATCAATGACCAGATCGCTCGTGAGATCGATCTGGCTGTTGGTCATGGCATAAATCCCCCTGGCTCCTGCCGCGCCGGTGATAGCCAAACTGTCTCCGGTTATTCTACCGCCGCTGAGCGCCCACAAACCCAGCGCCAGACTGCCATTACGATCAACCGTAATATCGGTATTTTGCATGTTGATAACAGCCGTTGCCGTCTGGGCTGAGGCACCATAAGAACCGCTGGAAAAGATGCTGTTTCGTTGCGCTGCCGTGCCAGAAAAATTGATTGTCGCGTCTGAACCACTGGTTACGAGGCCACCGCCCTGCGCGGAAGAAATATGGCTATCAGCACCGATAGTGGTTGTACCACCACGAACTTCGACGCCATTGGCAGCGGCTCCAGTTACATCAACAGTGAGTGCATTCGCGCTCACCTGGCCAAAGCTCCAGAGGCCGTGTGCATTATCGCCATTGGTTTTAATGGTACTGTTTGTTCCGAGATCGACAACAGAGTTTTTCTGTACGTTTATTCCCATGGCGCTGTAGCCCTGAACATCGATTGTCAGGTCTGTCGCCGTAAAACGCGCAGCACCGTTGGCGTTATTGCCGTTGAGACCACCGATATAAACACCTGTACTTCCATCGGTCTTGATTTTACTACCGCTTCCAAGATCGACACTGGTGCCATAGTCATTGATGGTTAGGCCTATACCGTTCGAGTTTTCAATGGTGAATTGAGAGGCTGTTAGTGTTGAGCTATGCCCAATAATGATGCCGTCATCGTTACTCTTAATGGTGCTGCCTGTGCCTAAGTCAGCATGTGTATAGTCACCAATTAAATTAATGCCGATGGCAGAGGTTTGACCAACAACATCTACTGTAAGTCGGTTAGCTGTCAGAGAGCTGTTCTTGCCCTGAATAATGATTCCCTTTGCATATCCAGAGGCGTCGTTGACATTGACGGTGACATCATCACCCAGGTTGATATTGCCAGGCGTGTTTCCTGCTGGGGTCATTACACCATAGAGGTTTCCTGATGGATCGGCGGTATCTCCTGTAATTCTGTCACCATCATTAATAGTAATATTGGTGCCATTTTGACTTCCTAAATCAGCAGCTATCAGCAGGGGGGAAAAGATAATTGCATTCAAACCAATAGCGCCATATTTTATCAGTTGAATGGAGGGCGAACGGATTTTTAATTCAGCGAGACGATCGGCTTTGGTATTCCCATTGTGTTGTTTGATGCCCATACCACTCCTATATAGTACCCAAGCTATGGGTCTATGGATTTTGTCATTTTGTTTAAGTCAATGAATAATATCCTCTTATCATCATGATATTTGTATGGTGCAATCATGATGAGCTGCTCTGAGAATAATTCTCTATTACCGGGCAAAATCAGGAACACAGGAATTAATATATATTTAACATCCCCTTTACAAAGGTGAGTTTAGATCGAGTTATTCCCTAAGTTGTCGTTACTTATTCCAATTCGTTACTATGAATATGACAAAAACATTACAACAAACAGCGGTTAAATAATTTGGTGAATATTTTTGGTAATAATCCTAATTAGTTATGGGATTTTCGCTTGATGTAACTGCATAACAAAAACAATATGAGCCATTTTTGCATTACTAATAAGAAAAAGCAAAAAACATCGATATTCATTTTTGATCAATGGATTTTCTGGCATATCGTTATTATCGTGATACTGGTTATCATTTTCATCTTGCCAGGATCGCACGTAATCACGTTATTCGGGGGCTTTATCTGCTGGATATTGCTCTTCAGGCAAGTCCTTTTCTCGCCAGCATATTGGAACGTGATCAATATTGATCAGCTGTAAAAGGTGTCTGATGTGCAGTGGAACACAAACTTACGTGATCTCATTGCTAATGAGATATCCCTCATCTGAACACTTATGTCTTTAATTATTCTCGTGGTTCACTATAGGCAATAAGCACAAAAGTGTAGGATGTTATAAGAATGGTTAGGACTCGGTGAAATGAAAAAATCCACGCAATTGCGTGGATTTTATATACTTTTGCGCTCTTCATGAGATTTAGCGAAACCTCATGAGACAACAAATTAATTAGACATTGAACAGGAAGTTCATTACATCGCCATCTTTAACGATGTAATCTTTACCTTCTGCACGCATTTTGCCCGCTTCTTTCGCGCCTTGTTCACCTTTGTAAGTGATGAAATCTTCGAACGAAATAGTTTGTGCACGGATAAAGCCTTTTTCAAAATCAGTATGGATTTTGCCAGCGGCCTGCGGCGCGGTTGCACCAACCGGAATGGTCCATGCACGCACTTCTTTCACCCCAGCGGTGAAGTAAGTTTGCAGGTTCAGCAGCTTATAACCGGCACGGATCACGCGGTTTAGGCCCGGCTCTTCCAGCCCAAGCTCCTGCATAAACTCGTCACGTTCTTCGTCGTCCAGTTCGGCAATGTCTGCTTCAACAGCAGCACAAACCGGAACCACAACAGAACCTTCTTTCGCCGCGATTTCACGCACCTGGTCAAGATACGGGTTGTTTTCAAAACCGTCTTCGTTGACGTTGGCGATGTACATTGTTGGTTTCAGCGTCAGGAAGCTCAGGTAACGAATAGCCGCTTTCTCTTCAGCGCTTAAATCCAGCGCGCGCAGCATACCTGCGTTTTCCAGCTGTGGCAGGCATTTTTCCAGTACCGCCAGCTCGGCTTTCGCGTCTTTATCGCCGCCTTTGGCTTTCTTCTGTACGCGATGAATCGCACGTTCGCAGGTGTCGAGGTCTGCCAGCGCCAGTTCTGTGTTGATAACTTCAATATCATCCGCCGGGTTAACTTTGCCGGAAACGTGAATGATGTTGTCGTTTTCAAAGCAGCGAACAACGTGACCGATCGCTTCGGTTTCACGGATGTTGGTCAGGAACTGGTTACCCAGACCTTCGCCTTTCGATGCGCCTTTTACCAGACCGGCGATATCGACAAATTCCATGGTCGTGGGAAGCGTACGCTGCGGTTTTACGATTTCAGCCAGTTGATCCAGGCGAGGGTCAGGCATTGGTACGACGCCTGTGTTCGGCTCGATGGTGCAGAATGGAAAGTTGGCCGCTTCAATACCGGCTTTGGTCAGCGCGTTGAACAGGGTAGATTTCCCGACGTTGGGCAAACCGACGATACCGCATTTGAATCCCATGATTTAAATCACCTTAATATCTTAATAATCAACCTGTTATTGCTAACAGATTGCAGAAATGGAAATAACTTTGCCTATTATACACGGCACTCGGCAAAAATGCCGCAGACAACGACTTATTGCGCTTTAAAGGCGTGCAATCGGTTCGTTGCTTTGGTCAAGCCCTCTGTAAACCACATTTCAGTACAACGTGCCGCTTCGTCGATGGCTTCATCAATTAACTTCTGTTCACTAACAGGCGGTTTGCCTAACACAAAACCGACAACTTTATTTTTATCGCCTGGATGACCGATTCCGATGCGTAAACGGTGAAAGTTAGGGTTATTACCCAATTTACTGATGATGTCTTTCAGTCCATTGTGACCACCATGGCCACCGCCCAACTTAAATTTGGCGACGCCAGGTGGCAGATCCAGTTCGTCGTGGGCAACCAGAATTTCGTCCGGATTAATGCGGAAAAAACTGGCCATCGCCGCAACGGCTTTGCCGCTGAGATTCATAAATGTAGTCGGGACTAACAGGCGGACATCTTCGCCTCCAAGGGTGACTCGCGAAGTATAACCAAAGAATTTAGCCTCTTCGCGCAGCGGAGCACGCAAACGCTCTGCCAGTAAGTCAACGAACCAGGCACCAGCATTATGTCGCGTTGCGGCGTATTCAGCGCCGGGGTTCGCCAGGCCGACAATCAATTTAATCGTCACGTTTTTTTGTCCTGAGTGTGTACATAACTGGCGCGTAGTTTACTGGTTGCGGCCCCGCTTGACAAAAAACTGCGTATCAAATGCAGATAACGCAATAATTGCCTAAGTGGACTATTAGAAAGTCAAGGTGTTCAGGCGTTTATTTGTAAAGTTTTGTTGAAATAAGGGTTGTAATTGTGATCACGCCCGCACATAACCCACAGGGTGTTGTCTATACTTTACACATAAGGAAGAGGGGTATTCCCTGTTACAACCCAGAAAGTTCCGGAGGTGACATATGAAACGCAAAAACGCTTCGTTACTCGGTAACGTGCTCATGGGGTTGGGTCTGGTGGTAATGGTGGTCGGCGTGGGGTATTCAATCCTCAACCAGTTACCACAGTTTAATATGCCCCAGTATTTCGCACATGGTGCAGTGCTAAGTATTTTCGTCGGTGCCATTCTCTGGCTGGCGGGTGCCCGTGTTGGCGGGCATGAACAGGTGTGCGACCGTTACTGGTGGGTTCGCCACTATGACAAACGTTGCCGCCGTAGCGATAATCGCCGTCATAGCTAACAAATAATGCCGTTTGCTGACCAGTCAGTTTGCGCTGACTGGTCAATTTCGTACTTATAAATCCGCCATCGCCGCGCGACGATTCGGGAAGAACGCCAGGCGTCCCGGGATCGGTTGAATCCCTGCGCGAGCCATAGTGCGCAGCGGCTGGAATTCCACGTTACACACGCGGAGTTCACATCCTTCGGGCAGACGCTTCACAAAACGCTGGAATGCATCAAGGCCACCAGCATCAAGCACCGGAACGGCATCCCACTTCAGAATGACAATCCGCTTGCCTTCGAGGCGTGACTCGAGGTCCGTGAACAGGCCTTCAGCCGCAGCAAAGAACAGCGGGCCAATAACGCGCAGAACCAGGACATCGTCTGGAACGTCTACGACTACTGGTGCCAGGCGAGTCATACGCGCGATACGACGCATAAACAGCAGCGATGCCAACACGATCCCCACACTGATGGCAATAACCATATCAAACAGCACAGTCAATGACATACACAGTAGCATGACGATGATGTCATCTTTCGGCGCATGACGCAGCAAGTCGACCACTTTGTGCGCTTCACTCATGTTCCACGCTACCATCAACAGCAGGGCCGCCATGGCGGAAAGCGGCAGCCAGGAGAGCAGCGGTGCCAGTACCAGCAGGGCAAGAATAACCAGAATAGAGTGGATCACCGCCGAGATAGGGGAAGTTGCCCCGGCACGGACGTTAGCGGCAGAACGCGCGATGGCAGCTGTAGCGGTAATACCACCAAAGAACGGGGCGATGATATTCCCCAGTCCCTGTCCAACCAGTTCGCTGTTCGCTTTGTGTTTCGTTCCGGTCATACCATCCAGTACCACGGCGCAGAGCAGAGATTCGATTGCGCCGAGCATTGCCATTGAGAATGCCGCAGGCAGCAGTGTGCGAATAGAATCCCAGGTTAGCGTGAATTCTGAATCAGGTAGATCCCATGGCAGCACCAGTTGTGGCAGCAATTGCGGAATACCGTTACCCTGAGAACCATCGGCCAGAACGTAGTGGAATTGCGAACCGATGGTAGCAACATGTCCGCCGAGCAGGTTAACAACCCCCATCACCGCGCAACCAGCGAGTAAGGCCGGAAGGTGACCAGGCAAACGAATGCCCAGACGCGGCCAGAAAACCAGAATGCCAAGCGTCACAATGCCAATGGCAGCATCACCCACATTAATGGTCGGCAGCGCCATAAATAATGCGCCGACTTTTTGTAGATAATGTTCCGGGACATGGGCCATTTGCAGACCGAGAAAATCTTTAATCTGCATGGTACCGATGGTGATCCCGATACCCGAGGTGAAACCTAAGGTGACGGAAACCGGAATATACTCAATCAGGCGACCAAAGCGTGCCAGCCCCATCAGAATCAAAAAGATCCCCGACAGCAAGGTCGCGACCAGCAGTCCTGCCAGTCCAAACTGTTGCGAAACGGGATAGAGAATTACCACAAATGCCGCAGTCGGACCGGAAACGCTAAAGCGTGACCCCCCCGTCAGAGCAATGACAATCCCCGCAACAGCTGCGGTATATAAACCGTACTGGGGTGCCACACCACTACCAATAGCCAACGCCATCGCCAGCGGGATAGCAATAATCCCGACGGTTATCCCGGCAATCAGGTCACGGGTAAACCGTGCGGCAGTATATTTTTCTTTCCAGCAAGCGTCGATCAGAGCGCGGAAAGGCATCACATGTGAGGAAAATATTTTGTTCACAATAATGTTTCATCCGTGAGCGCATCATCTGTCAACTAAATGGCAGGTGAAGGAGGCATAGGTCATACAAATGGATATTACAGACAAAAAAACCCGCCGCAGCGGGTCTTTGAGCCGGGTTCGATTAGTGTTCGAACATGGCAGAGATCGATTCTTCGTTGCTGATACGACGAATCGCTTCGGCCAGCATACCTGACAGGGTCAGAGTACGCACGTTCGGCAGTGATTTGATTTCATCGCTCAGCGGAATGGTATCGCAGACAACGACTTCATCAATTACAGAGTTACGCAGGTTGTTCGCCGCGTTGCCAGAGAAGATCGGGTGAGTCGCGTACGCAAATACACGTTTAGCACCACGTTCTTTCAGAGCTTCAGCAGCTTTACACAGCGTACCGCCAGTGTCGATCATATCATCGACCAGTACGCAGTCACGACCTGCAACGTCACCGATGATATGCATCACCTGGGAAACGTTCGCACGCGGACGACGTTTGTCGATGATTGCCATATCGGTATCGTTCAGCAGCTTAGCGATAGCGCGGGCACGCACAACGCCGCCGATGTCCGGAGAAACCACAATTGGGTTATCCAGATTCAGCTGCAGCATGTCTTCCAGCAGGATCGGGCTACCAAATACGTTATCAACCGGAACGTCGAAGAAACCCTGAATCTGTTCAGCGTGCAGATCCACTGTCAGCACACGGTCAACACCGACGCTGGAGAGGAAGTCTGCAACCACTTTCGCAGTGATTGGTACACGAGCGGAACGGACGCGACGGTCCTGGCGCGCATAGCCAAAGTAGGGGATAACAGCGGTGATACGACCTGCGGAAGCACGACGCAGGGCATCAACCATAACGACTAATTCCATCAGGTTGTCGTTAGTAGGGGCACAAGTGGACTGGATGATGAAAATATCACCACCGCGTACATTTTCGTTAATTTGTACGCTGACTTCGCCGTCGCTAAAGCGACCTACAGCGGCGTCGCCGAGTGAAGTGTACAGGCGGTTGGCAATACGTTGTGCTAGTTCCGGGGTGGCGTTACCAGCAAAAAGCTTCATATCAGGCACGAGAAGAACCTCAGGCATGCGTCCATTGGTGGAAAGAATCTGCCGAAAACTGTGCGGGCCAGGCATGATTCTTTCCAGGCGGTGTATTAAAGAGCGCGATGCAACGTCTGGAACAAGGTGACGTTGTCACCGAAACTCAGCTTGCCCGGCTTAAAGCATGGCTCTGTGCAATGGGGAAAGATTAACGCCTTTCGCCACAAAGCCATTGAGCCATTCCGGGGCTTGCTCTAGCACCTGGCGGGCTTCAGACTCTGTATCAAATTCAGCAAAGACACAGGCCCCTGTCCCAGTCAGGCGCGACGGGGCGTATTCTAACAGCCAGGAAAGCACCGCATCAACCTCGCGAAAACGTTTTCTTGCGATAACCTCGCAATCATTGCTGAATTCACATTTTAGCAACGTTTCTATTGACCTTTTTGGCGTATTGCGCGGGAGTTCAGGATCTTTAAAAATCACCGGTGTCGGAATACTTACACCAGGGTGCGCCACCAAGTACCACTTCTCTGGCGGATCCACCGGCGTTAGTATTTCACCAACGCCTTCGGCAAACGCGGCATGCCCCCGAACAAAGACAGGAACATCTGCGCCCAGCGTCAGCCCCATTTCCGCCAGTTCATCAATGCTTAGCCCGCATTGCCAGAGATGGTTTAATGCCACCAGCACCGTCGCGGCATTGGATGAACCACCACCTAGACCGCCGCCCATCGGCAAACGCTTGTCAATACTGATTTCTGCACCGCTTCCCGTAGGAAGACGCCCGCTGGCGGCTGCTGTTTTCATCAGCAACCGTGCTGCGCGAACGATCAGGTTATCTTCATGTTCCACGCCTTCAACGGGGGTTAACAGACGAATATCCCCATCGTCACGAAGCTCAATGCTGATGGTGTCGCCGTAATCAAGAAACTGAAACAGCGTTTGCAGCGTGTGGTAACCGTCCGAACGCTGACCGGTAATGTATAAAAACAGATTAAGTTTTGCTGGAGAGGGCCACTGTGTCCGCATTATTTCACTATCCAGTTATCCATTTTTAACTTGATGCGTTGACCACCGTCGGTGAGTTCCATATTGGATGGCATCGCAGGTTGAGTTTTTGTGTCATAACCACCGTAAACAACTTTCCAGTTTTTGCCGTTTTGGCTGTAGGTGATTTCGCTGAGGCGATATTGATCGTCCAGTTTGTAGTCGGTTGCATCACCCGGTAAACCTAAAATCCACTGACGCAAACTGTTGAGCGGAATCGGCATTCCGGTCAATTTGCCAATCATTTCTTCGGCGTCATCGGCGGTGTAACGCTGCCCTTTATTGTCGACTAACTGCACGTTACCCGGCTGAGCATTCAGCTCCAGTTCGGTGCTGCCCAATGGGTTAGTCAGTAGCAGACGATAGCGATCCTGGCCGGTTTGTTGCCAGAAAAAGCGGGCGTAGACTTTTTGTTGATCAGAAATATAAGCGAATGCACCGCGAGTCTGATACTGATTAAGATTACGCACGTCTTGCTGATGCTGACGCCATTGTGGCGAATCCGGGCTTTTGCCAGGACCTTTCGGCGTGGTAACGGAACAGGCAGTAAGCACGAGAGCAGCCAGTGGTAGCAGACGGATAAGACGAAAATCGGGCAGGGGCATAATGATGACAAGTCCTTGAGATACGTTGCAGTTATAACCCTTAATGCTAGCGTTACCGTCCGCTATCGTCTATGTTCAAGTTGTCTTAATTGCCAGAATCTAACGGCTTTCGGCAATTACTCCAAAAGGGGGCACTCTCTTTTATTGATCTCGCGCATCCTGTATGATGCGAGCAGACTAACCCTATCAACGTTGGTATTATTTCCCGCAGACATGACCCTTTTAGCACTCGGTATCAACCATAAAACGGCTCCTGTATCGCTGCGAGAACGTGTATCGTTTTCGCCGGATAAGCTCGATCAGGCGCTTGACAGCCTGCTTGCGCAGCCGATGGTGCAGGGCGGCGTGGTACTGTCGACGTGTAACCGCACAGAACTTTATCTTAGCGTTGAAGAGCAGGATAACCTGCAAGAGGCGTTAATTCGTTGGCTTTGCGATTACCATAATCTCAATGAAGACGATCTGCGTAAAAGCCTCTACTGGCATCAGGATAACGATGCAGTTAGCCATTTAATGCGTGTTGCCAGCGGCCTGGATTCACTGGTTCTGGGGGAACCGCAGATCCTCGGTCAGGTTAAAAAGGCGTTTGCCGATTCGCAAAAAGGCCATATGAAGGCCAGCGAACTGGAACGCATGTTCCAGAAATCTTTCTCTGTCGCAAAACGCGTTCGTACTGAAACCGATATCGGTGCCAGCGCTGTGTCTGTCGCTTTTGCGGCTTGTACGCTGGCGCGTCAGATCTTTGAATCGCTCTCTACGGTGACGGTACTGCTGGTGGGTGCGGGCGAAACCATCGAGCTGGTGGCGCGTCATCTACGTGAACACAAAGTACAGAAGATGATTATCGCCAACCGTACTCGCGAACGCGCCCAAATTCTGGCAGATGAAGTCGGCGCAGAAGTGATTGCCTTGAGCGATATTGACGAACGTCTGCGCGAAGCCGATATCATCATCAGTTCCACCGCCAGCCCGTTACCGATTATCGGAAAAGGCATGGTGGAGCGCGCATTAAAAAGCCGTCGCAACCAACCGATGCTGTTGGTAGATATTGCCGTTCCGCGCGATGTTGAGCCGGAAGTTGGCAAACTGGCGAATGCTTACCTTTATAGTGTTGACGATCTACAAAGCATTATTTCGCACAACCTGGCGCAACGTAAAGCTGCCGCAGTTGAGGCGGAGACTATCGTCGCCCAGGAAACCAGCGAATTTATGGCGTGGCTGCGTGCACAAAGCGCCAGCGAAACCATTCGCGAGTATCGCAGCCAGGCAGAGCAAGTTCGCGATGAGTTAACCGCCAAAGCGTTAGCGGCCCTTGAGCAGGGCGGCGACGCTCAAGCCATTATGCAGGATCTGGCATGGAAACTGACTAACCGCCTGATCCATGTGCCAACGAAATCACTTCAACAGGCCGCCCGTGACGGGGATAACGAACGCCTGAATATTCTGCGCGACAGCCTCGGGCTGGAGTAGCAGTACATCATTTTCTTTTTTTACAGGGTGCATTTACGCCTATGAAGCCTTCTATCGTTGCCAAACTGGAAGCCCTGCATGAACGCCATGAAGAAGTTCAGGCATTGCTGGGTGAGGCGCAAACTATCGCCGACCAGGAACGTTTTCGCGCATTATCACGCGAATATGCGCAGTTAAGTGATGTTTCGCGCTGTTTTACCGACTGGCAACAGGTTCAGGAAGATATCGAAACCGCACAGATGATGCTCGACGATCCTGAAATGCGTGAGATGGCGCAGGATGAACTGCGCGAAGCTAAAGAAAAAAGCGAGCAACTGGAACAGCAATTACAGGTTCTGTTACTACCAAAAGATCCTGATGACGAACGTAACGCCTTCCTCGAAGTCCGTGCCGGAACCGGCGGCGACGAAGCGGCGCTCTTCGCTGGCGATCTGTTCCGTATGTACAGCCGTTACGCCGAAGCCCGCCGCTGGCGTGTAGAAATCATGAGCGCCAGCGAGGGTGAACATGGTGGCTATAAAGAGATCATCGCCAAAATTAGCGGTGATGGTGTATATGGTCGTTTGAAATTCGAATCTGGCGGTCATCGCGTGCAGCGTGTGCCTGCTACGGAATCGCAGGGTCGAATTCATACTTCTGCTTGTACCGTTGCGGTAATGCCAGAACTGCCTGACGCAGAACTCCCGGACATCAACCCAGCAGATTTGCGCATTGATACTTTCCGCTCGTCAGGGGCGGGTGGTCAGCACGTTAACACCACCGATTCGGCAATTCGTATTACTCACTTGCCGACCGGGATTGTTGTTGAATGTCAGGACGAACGTTCACAACATAAAAACAAAGCTAAAGCACTTTCTGTACTTGGTGCTCGCATCCACGCTGCAGAAATGGCAAAACGGCAACAGGCCGAAGCGTCTACCCGTCGTAACCTGCTGGGGAGTGGCGATCGCAGCGACCGTAACCGTACTTACAATTTCCCGCAGGGGCGCGTTACTGATCACCGCATCAACCTGACGCTCTACCGTCTGGATGAAGTGATGGAAGGTAAGCTGGATATGCTGATTGAACCGATTATCCAGGAACATCAGGCCGATCAACTGGCGGCGTTGTCCGAGCAGGAATAATGGAATATCAACACTGGTTACGTGAAGCAATAAGCCAACTTCAGGCGAGCGAAAGCCCGCGGCGTGATGCTGAAATCCTGCTGGAGCATGTTACCGGCAAAGGGCGTACTTTTATTCTCGCCTTTGGTGAAACGCAGCTGACTGACGAACAATGTCAGCAACTTGATGCGCTACTGACGCGTCGTCGCGATGGTGAACCTATTGCTCATTTAACCGGGGTGCGAGAATTCTGGTCGCTGCCGTTATTTGTTTCGCCAGCGACCTTAATTCCGCGCCCGGATACGGAGTGTCTGGTGGAGCAGGCACTGGCGCGGTTGCCTGAACAACCTTGCCGTATTCTCGATCTCGGGACGGGTACCGGGGCGATTGCGCTGGCGCTGGCTAGCGAGCGCCCGGACTGCGAAATTACCGCTGTAGATCGTATGCCTGATGCTATCGCCCTGGCGCAACGTAATGCCCAGAATCTGGCGATCAAAAATATCCATATTCTGCAAAGCAACTGGTTTAGCGCGCTAGCCGGGCAGCAGTTTGCGATGATTGTCAGTAATCCGCCGTATATTGACGAGCAGGACCCACATCTTCAACAAGGCGATGTCCGCTTTGAGCCGCTCACTGCGCTGGTTGCGGCAGACAGTGGAATGGCAGACATCGTGCATATCATCGAACAGTCGCGTAACGCGCTGGTATCCGGCGGCTTTCTGCTTCTGGAACATGGCTGGCAGCAGGGCGAAGCGGTGCGACAGGTATTTATCCACGCGGGATATCATGACGTCGAAACCTGTCGGGACTATGGTGATAACGAGCGCGTAACGCTCGGCCGCTATTATCAATGACAAGTTTTTCTACACTGCTTAGCGTTCATCTCATTAGCATTGCGCTTTCTGTAGGGCTATTAACCTTACGTTTCTGGCTACGTTATCAGAAGCATCCACAGGCATTTGCTCGTTGGACGCGCATTGTGCCGCCGGTTGTCGATACGGTGTTATTGTTAAGCGGCATTGCGTTGATGGCTAAAGCGCACATCCTGCCATTTTCCGGGCAGGCACAGTGGCTGACTGAAAAGCTGTTTGGAGTTATCATTTATATCGTTTTGGGTTTTATTGCACTCGATTATCGTCGTATGCACAGTCAGCAGGCGCGCATTATTGCCTTCCCGCTGGCGTTGGTGGTGCTGTACATCATCATTAAACTCGCCACCACAAAAGTACCGTTACTGGGGTAAGTCATGAGATCGTTAGCTGATTTCGAATTTAATAAAGCGCCATTGTGCGAAGGCATGATCCTGGCTTGCGAAGCAATCCGCCGCGATTTTCCCTCGCAAGATGTTTACGACGAACTGGAGCGTCTCGTTACTCTGGCGAAGGAAGAAATCAGCCAGCTTCTGCCTTTAGAAGAGCAGCTGGAAAAACTGATCGCGCTGTTTTACGGCGACTGGGGATTTAAAGCCTCACGCGGCGTTTATCGTCTTTCCGATGCATTATGGCTGGACCAGGTGTTAAAGAATCGACAGGGCAGTGCCGTATCATTAGGTGCCGTTTTATTATGGGTCGCGAATCGTCTCGATTTGCCGCTGCTGCCGGTGATTTTCCCTACGCAGCTGATACTGCGCATTGAATGTCCGGATGGCGAAATTTGGCTGATTAATCCTTTTAACGGTGAATCGTTAAGCGAACATATGCTGGACGTATGGTTAAAGGGAAATATCAGCCCGTCGGCGGAACTGTTTTATGAAGACCTTGATGAAGCTGATAACATTGAGGTAATCCGCAAATTGCTGGATACACTCAAAGCTTCGTTGATGGAAGAAAATCAGATGGAGCTGGCGCTACGTACCAGCGAAGCATTATTACAATTCAACCCGGAAGATCCCTATGAAATTCGCGATCGCGGGTTGATTTATGCGCAACTGGATTGCGAACACGTTGCGTTGAACGATTTAAGTTATTTCGTTGAACAGTGTCCGGAAGACCCGATCAGCGAAATGCTCCGTGCGCAAATAAATAACATCGCGCATAAACATATTGTGCTGCATTAATTAATCGACATTTTACTCAAGATTAAGGCGATCCTATGAAACAAAAAGTGGTTAGCATTGGCGACATCAACGTAGCAAATGATCTGCCGTTCGTGCTGTTTGGCGGTATGAACGTGCTGGAATCTCGCGATCTGGCGATGCGCATTTGCGAGCACTACGTAACCGTGACCCAGAAACTGGGTATACCTTACGTGTTCAAAGCCTCTTTTGACAAAGCCAACCGCTCCTCCATCCACTCTTATCGTGGACCGGGCCTGGAAGAAGGGATGAAAATCTTCCAGGAGTTGAAGCAGACTTTTGGCGTGAAAATTATCACCGACGTTCACGAACCAAGCCAGGCTCAGCCCGTTGCTGATGTTGTGGATGTGATTCAGTTGCCGGCGTTTCTTGCTCGCCAGACTGACCTGGTTGAAGCCATGGCGAAAACCGGTGCGGTAATTAACGTCAAGAAACCGCAGTTTGTCAGCCCAGGCCAAATGGGTAATATCGTTGATAAATTCAAAGAAGGCGGCAACGAAAAAGTGATTCTTTGCGATCGCGGTGCTAACTTCGGCTATGACAACCTGGTTGTTGATATGCTGGGCTTCAGCATCATGAAGAAAGTGTCTGGTAATTCACCGGTGATTTTCGACGTGACCCACGCACTGCAATGCCGCGATCCGTTTGGCGCAGCTTCCGGCGGTCGTCGTGCTCAGGTGGCTGAGCTGGCACGTGCCGGTATGGCGGTAGGTCTGGCGGGGCTGTTTATTGAAGCGCATCCGGATCCGGAACATGCGAAATGTGATGGTCCATCCGCGCTGCCGCTGGCTAAACTGGAACCGTTCCTCAAGCAGATGAAAGCGATTGATGACCTGGTGAAAGGTTTCGAAGAACTGGATACCAGCAAGTAATCTTTTTTGCCTGAAAACTAAAGCCTTAGCGTTCTGCGTTAAGGCTTTTTTCATGGGGCCGGATACAAAAAAGGCCGCAGGCTGTTACCCCTGCGGCCGGTTTCGGGCGCATATTGCCATCACGGCAGCCTGACGCCCGTTTTCACCTTACTTCCGGTTACGCCACCAGCTGACAATCGCTGCGGTAATAATTCCCGCCAGGATCGGTGCTGCCAGGTCGTGCCAGAAAGTCATGGCAAACTGCGCGAGCGTCATATAGCCGCCTTGTTGTAATGACAACATTTTGCGGCTATTCTTGAAGTGTCTGGTTTCAAGATTAGCCCCCGTTCTGTTGTCAGGTTGTACCTCTCAACGTGCGGGGGTTTTCTCTTTCCAGCAACCAATGCCACCAGGGATAGAGCCCCCGCAACATTGCGCCTCACCGGATAACTCCGGCTTGGTGTGGATACTACGTCTCAATTCATCTTCACTTCATCCCTGAAATGTTTGCAATGAAGAGTGCATTCCGGTTTTTCAACAGCTGTTACAGTCGTTTCATGAGTGCTCTGGATGATGCTTCCAGCTCGGGTTGCCAATATTTACTTGCAGAAGAGATAAAGACAAAAAGGGCCGCAGGCTGTTACCCCTGCGGCCGGTTTCGGGCGCATATTGCCATCACGGCAGCCTGACGCCCGTTTTCACCTTACTTCCGGTTACGCCACCAGCTGACAATCACTGCGGTAATAATCCCCGCCAGGATCGGTGCCGCTAGGTCGTGCCAGAAAATCATGGCAAACTGCGCGAGCGTCATATAGCCGCCTTGTTGTAATGACAACATTTTGCGGCTATTCTTGAATTGTTGATGGTTCAAGATTAGCCCCCGTTCTGTTGTCAGGTTTTACCTCTCAACGTGCGGGGGTTTTCTCTTTCCAGCAACCAATGCCACCAGGGATAAAGCCCCCGCAACATTGCGCCTCACCGGATAACGCCGGCTTGGTGTGGATATTACGTCTCAATTCATCTTCACTTCATCCCTGAAATGTTTGCAATAAAGAGTACATTCCGGCTTTTCAACAGCTGTTGCAGTGGTTTCGTGCAGGTTGTGGTACAGGCTCGCAATTCTGATTAACGACCTGTTCAGGTAGTATGAAGAAATACAATAAGCAGGAATTTATATTATCTCCCCCGATTTCTGTCATCGGAGGAGATATAACTGTCAGGCAAATATCGTCATCAAATAGGCGGCAAACAGTGCCAGATGCGCTGCGCCATTGAGCACGTTAGTACGTCCGGTGGAGAAGGAGATATGGCACAGCACTAAAGAGGCCACCATCACCACCATTTCAGGCGCACCAAGTGCAAACTGCAATTCGTTACCCGTCATAAAGGCAATTAGCGTGACGACAGGTACGGTAAGCGAAATGGTTGCTAACACTGAACCAAAGAACAGATTCATCGCGCGCTGGACCTGGTTGTTCAACACTGCTTTTAACGCACCTAAACCTTCCGGCGACAGAATCAACAGAGCCACCAGGAAGCCAGTAAAGGCGACAGGGGCATTCATGCTGTCGAGCAATGTCTCCAGCGGGCTGGCGTTCATTTTGGTGACTGCAATAACGGCAATCAGATGGACAATCAACCAGATAGCATGCCACAGGCTGCTATGGGCAGACGGTTTACCGTGGTGCGGGTCGTCATCATCACTGTCATCTTCGTGCTCGTAGACAAATAAACTTTGATGCGTTTTGGTCTGGATCAGCAAAAATACGCCATACATTGCCGCAGAAATTAATGCTACCAGTAACGCCTGACCGGTTGAAAAATTCGCCACAGGCAGAGCCATTGGAAATACCAGTACGATTATCGCCAGGGGGAACAGCGCAATTAAATACTGCTTGATACCAAACAGATTCATATATTGGGTGGCAAACTTGCGTCCGCCCAACAATAATGAAAAGCCAACCAGCCCACCGGTAACAATCATAATGATTGAATAGAGCGTATCACGCATTAGCGTTGGCGCGGCGTCGCCGGTTGCCATTAAAGCTGAAATCAAACTGACTTCAAGAATAACCACTGAAAGGCTAAGAATAAGCGAACCGTAAGGTTCTCCCAGGCGATGGGCTAATACGTCCGCATGACGGACAACACTAAAGGCGCTACTTAAAATACCAATAAGAGCAAGAAGGTTGATGGCAATGACCACTGGTAGTGTCTGGCTGCTTCCCCACAGGAACAGCACTACCAGCGCCAGAACCGGGAAAATAAGCGAAGTCTCCTTGTGGCGGGTTTTTACCGCCTCTTGAGCATTTGACATTATGGTTATCCCTTTGCAGATGAATTTATCGAAAATGTAAAAAATAGGTAGGAAAAATAACAGAAAGTGTCTGGATATCGGTAACATTTTACGAATTTTTACCCCGCTGTCGATTTTTTACTCATCGGGCCATAAAAATAAGCAATGCGTTTAGACAATGTTTGTTTTAGCGTTTCTTAAGAAGAGTCTGACATGAAAATTCTTATGTTTTGGCAAGAGTGGATATTGTTGACCACACTTAATGTTCAACTTTGTAAAAGGAGTCAACGATGCCGTATAAAACGAAAAGCGATCTGCCGGAAAGCGTAAAGCACGTGCTACCGTCTCATGCTCAGGATATCTATAAAGAAGCGTTCAACAGCGCATGGGATCAATATAAAGATAAAGAAGATCGGCGTGATGACGCCAGTCGCGAAGAAACCGCGCATAAAGTGGCCTGGGCTGCTGTGAAGCATGAATATGCCAAAGGGGATGATGATAAATGGCATAAAAAATCGTAAAACCGGTAGCTTAGTTAAAGCTATTCGTGCGGTGTTGCCTTGCAAGTGGTCCGTGGATTGCATATTGTCCCGTTAATGGTTTCAAAATGAGCAGTAAAATGTCCGGAAGACACCAAAAAGTTGTCGCAGGGAAGTATGCAGTGGCGGAGGTGTAAGGTGATAACGCGTGATTTCTTGATGAATGCCGATTGTAAAACGGCATTTGGTGCCATTGAAGAATCACTCTTATGGTCAGCAGAGCAACGGGCGGCTTCGCTGGCGGCGACGCTGGCTTGTCGACCTGATGAGGGACCGGTGTGGATCTTCGGTTATGGATCGTTGATGTGGAATCCGGCACTGGAGTTTACCGAGTCGTGCACCGGTACACTGGTTGGATGGCATCGCGCGTTTTGCCTGCGCCTGACCGCCGGGCGCGGGACTGCGCACCAGCCGGGACGGATGCTTGCACTGAAAGAGGGCGGACGCACCACAGGCGTCGCCTATCGACTGCCAGAAGAGACGCTGGAGCAGGAACTAACCCTGTTGTGGAAGCGCGAGATGATTACCGGCTGTTATCTGCCAACCTGGTGTCAGCTTGATCTTGATGATGGACGCACAGTAAACGCCATTGTGTTTATTATGGACCCGCGACATCCGGAATATGAATCTGACACTCGCGCTCAGGTCATCGCGCCGTTGATTGCGGCGGCGAGCGGTCCACTGGGAACCAACGCACAATACCTGTTTTCACTGGAACAGGAGCTTATCAAACTGGGAATGCAGGACGATGGGCTGAATGATTTGCTGGTATCGGTAAAAAAACTGCTGGCGGAGAATTATCCGGATGGTGTGTTACGGCCGGGATTCGCCTGAGTAAACTTCCCTCATAGTGGGGCGTCAGACGCCCCCTCAAACATTAAAATGTGAGCACTTTATCGGCTGACAGCGTCCATTGCGCCAGTTCCACAAGAGTACCGATTTCCACCCCATCAATCAGAGGAAGTGTACTAATCCCGCGCCCGTCGGTACAGGTTTTGCACAATTTCACCGGTACATTCTGAGCGGTAAGGATCTCCAGCATTTGCTGAATGTTGTAGCCTTCCCCTGGTTTTTGCCCGCGCAACCCGGCTGTGACCGCATCAGACATCAGGAACAAGCGCAGATCCAGGTTGCTCTCCTGCTCTCGTAGCGCAATGGCCAGCCGTAAGCTGTTAAACAAGGATTCGCTCCCGTAAGGTGCGCCATTGGCAACGATCACGATTTTTTGCATTATTTACTCCTGTATTCAGGGAATTAGACACTTATCTTCTATCTTACTGCTTCTGCAGCGTCTGACCAATCGGTCACATTTTTAAGGATTTTCCTGAAAGCGCGAGAAAATACGACAAAAGTTGCCAGTAATCGTTATTCTTTAAGGCTATGGTTTTTCATTTTTTACCGGAAGTTACCGACGTTTTGAGCCGTTTCGTTCCTCGCATTATTCCGTTTTATTTACTCTTGCTGGCGGCAGGCGGTACAGCTAACGCACAATCTACCTTCGAGCAAAAAGCGGCAAATCCCTTTGATAATAACAATGATGGTCTGCCGGATTTAGGCATGGCTCCCGAAAATCATGATGGGGAAAAACACTTTGCTGAAATTGTGAAAGATTTCGGCGAAACCAGTATGAATGATAACGGGCTGGATACTGGCGAGCAGGCAAAAGCTTTCGCATTGGGAAAAGTCCGCGACGCGCTTAGTCAGCAGGTTAATCAGCACCTGGAATCCTGGCTATCACCGTGGGGAAATGCCAGTGTTGACGTCAAAGTAGATAACGAAGGTCATTTCACCGGCAGTCGCGGAAGTTGGTTTGTGCCTTTACAGGATAATGATCGTTATCTCACCTGGAGCCAGCTTGGTCTTACTCAGCAGGATGATGGGCTGGTGAGCAATCTTGGAGTTGGGCAACGCTGGGCGCGCGGCAACTGGCTGGTGGGGTATAACACCTTTTATGACAACTTGCTGGACGAAAATCTTCAGCGAGCAGGCCTTGGCGCCGAAGCGTGGGGCGAATATTTGCGGCTATCAGCAAACTATTATCAGCCGTTTGCTGCATGGCATGAACAGACAGCCATACAAGAACAAAGGATGGCGCGCGGGTACGATCTGACGGCCCGGATGCGCATGCCGTTCTATCAACACCTCAATACCAGCGTCAGCGTAGAACAGTATTTTGGTGATCGCGTTGATTTATTTAACTCTGGTACGGGTTATCACAATCCCGTCGCGTTGAGTCTGGGATTAAATTATACCCCAGTGCCATTAGTCACGGTGACGGCCCAGCATAAACAGGGTGAAAGCGGCGAGAATCAAAATAACCTCGGGCTGAATCTTAACTACCGTTTTGGTGTACCACTCAAAAAACAACTTTCTGCAGGCGAGGTTGCCGAAAGTCAGTCGTTACGTGGTAGTCGCTATGATAATCCGCAGCGAAATAATCTACCGACTCTTGAGTACCGACAGCGAAAAACGTTAACGGTGTTTCTGGCAACACCGCCGTGGGATCTAAAACCTGGCGAAACAGTGCCGCTGAAATTACAAATCCGCAGTCGTTATGGTATTCGGCAACTGATTTGGCAGGGCGATACGCAGATATTAAGTTTGACGCCGGGCGCACAAGCCAATAGCGCGGAGGGCTGGACGCTGATCATGCCTGACTGGCAAAACGGGGAAGGGGCAAGCAATCGCTGGCGATTGTCTGTAGTGGTGGAAGATAACCAGGGGCAGCGTGTCTCCTCCAATGAGATCACGCTAACGCTTGTCGAACCGTTCGACGCATTGTCAAACGACGAACTGCGCTGGGAACCGTAATCAGAAAATGCGCTCCTGATGCACCCATACTGCTGCTTCCACGCGAGACTTGAGCTTCATTTTCTTCAGCATGTGCTTGACGTGCACTTTTACTGTGCTTTCGGTGATATCCAGGCGGCGGGCAATCATCTTGTTTGGCAAACCCTGGGCAATCAGCTTGAGAATGTCGCGCTCGCGTGGGGTTAACTGGTTAACATCGCGTTCAGTAGTGGCACGGTTAGCGCGCAAGCTGGCGGCCAGAACAGGCGTTAATGCTTCGCTTAATACCATTTCGCCAGCAGCAGCCTGATGCAATGCTTTCAGCAGATCTTCCGGTTCCATATCTTTTAACAGATAGCCATCCGCGCCGCGTTTCAGTGCGGTGACCACATCTTCTTCATGGTTAGAGACGCTGAATACCACAATGCGCCCGGAGAGGGACTTTTCGCGCAGTTTATCCAGCGTTTCCAGACCGTTCATGCCGGGCATATTGAGATCTAACAAGATCAAATCGGGATCAAGAGACTCCGCCAGTTCAATACCCTGTTCGCCATTACTCGCTTCGCCAACCACGGTGATATCTGGTGCCATACTGATAAGCTGTTTTACGCCAGTTCGCAGCATCGGGTGATCGTCGATCAGCAGGATAGTAGCCGGTTCCTGATTACTCATGGGTATCTCCTTGGACGTCTGTGAAAGTTTTTTCGGGAATAAAGGTGACCACCACTTCGGTGCCACCTGATTCACGACGGCGGACGCGGCAATCGCCTCGTAAACTTTGCGCACGGTCGCGCATTATTATCATGCCGTAGTGATTGCTGCGGATGGCATTTTCAGGCACGCCGCAGCCGTTATCCTGGACGGTCAGTTTGACCTGATTATCGTTTTGCGCCACTGTCACCACGACCTCACTCGCTTGCGAATGTTTGAGGGCGTTACTTAATGCCTCACGGGCAATTTGCAACAGATGGATTGCCTGATGCGAAGGCACCAGACGAGGCGGCAATTGATAATCCAGCTTCACCGGGAAGCCAAATTTGGCGCTGTATTCTTCGCAACTCGCTTCCAGTGCCGGACGTAATCCAGGCTCGGTGAGCTGCAAGCGGAATGTGGTGAGCAATTCACGCAACTGCGCCCAGGATGCATTCAGTTCGTTACGGATCTGACTTAACAGTTCGCGGCTGCTTTCTGGCAGCGCATCGCCCTGCATCTGTAAACAACTCACCTGCATCTTCATGCAAGAGAGAGATTGGGCAATAGAATCATGCAGTTCGCGCGCAATGGTGGCACGCTCTTCCATCACGATCAACTGTTGCTGACGTTCCTGATGGCGATCCAGCGCAAGCGTGGCGGTGAGTTGTTCAACCAGGGTATCCACCAGTTGTTGTTGATCATGACTAAGATGACGCCCCTGCGGCAGGGTTGCCAGCAAAATACCGTACTGCGTATGAGAGTCAGCCAGCCGCCACTTCAGGGTTGTGCCGCGATCGCCAACGGGGAGTACACCGCGCGGGCAGAGCTGACAGCCTTTATCATCGCAGGTCATATCTGGCTGGCAGGTAAACTCCTGATGATTCTCTTCATCATCAGTGTCATACACCCGCAGTTCGATATCACGTAGCAGGGTTAAATTCTGTAAGCCGTTGAGTACAGGTGACAGGCGTTCACACAGCGGGGCGCGGGAATGCAAACGGCGGTTGGCCTGCCATAAAAAAGAGAGGATCTGATTTTTATGTTCCAGCCCGGCGGTTTTCTCCTGAACCCGCTGCTCAAGTACGGCGTAACTTTCCGCCAGTTCTGCAGACATATTGTTCAACGCAGTTCCAAGCATAGCCATTTCGTTGCGCCCGCTGATGTTCGCGCGTTGGGTAAAATCGCGATGGCTGACGGCACTCGCCATTGCCAACAACTGCCGCCACGGTTGTAGCAGTCGCGCCCGCAACCAGATAATAGTGAACACCAGTAAAAGTGCCATAAATACCGCCATTACCCGATGGACCAGCACCACTGTCTCAATGCGCATTTCCGTGGTGCGGTCAAAACCAGATACCAGTTGATCAAGCCCGGCAACAAACTGGCTGACATCCGCTGACACCGTTTTGCGGTTTTGTGCACGCAGCAGCGCAGGGATCAGTTCATTACGCCAGTAATCTTGTAAACCCTGTAGTTGCGCCAGTTGTCCGTCTCGTTCTGCTGCTCGGGTTAACTCGGCGCTAAATGCCGTTTGTTCCATCTCTTTAATTAAGGGCTTGTCTTTCTCGCTTAATGGCACTGCCGCCAACAGACGGTAACTTTGCATGCGCAGCGATCCCGCTTTGTTGATCGCATGGGCGCTGCCCTGAACGCCTTGTACCAGCCAGCCAGAAACCGCCATCCCCGCCAGTCCAATAGCAGTAGAAAGCAACACAATAAGCGCAACCTGATTAACCAGGGTGAGCGGAGAGAGACAACGTTTAAGCATGCAAACCTCTTCCTTCAGGCTTTAAATGAGCAATAACCTTAATGAATGTGACGATACATTCTGGAATGGCAGTATTCTCGGCTATTGGCTGAAGTATACCCATACCCGGAAAGAGTTACTCCTTATTTGCCGCGTGGTTAGTCGCTTTACATCGGTAAGGGTAGGGATTTTACAGCACCGTGAAAAATCTCATAATTTTTATGAAATCACTGTACTCACTATGGGTAATGATAAATATCAATGATAGATAAAGTTATCTTATCGTTTGATTTACATCAAATTGCCTTTAGCTACAGACACTAAGGTGGCAGACATCGAAACGAGTATCAGAGGTGTCTATGAGTCACTCATCCGCCCCCGAAAGGGCTACTGGAGCTGTCATTACAGATTGGCGACCGGAAGATCCTGCGTTCTGGCAACAACGCGGTCAACGTATTGCCAGCCGCAACCTGTGGATTTCCGTTCCCTGTCTGCTGCTGGCGTTTTGCGTATGGATGTTATTCAGTGCTGTTGCGGTGAACTTACCGAAAGTCGGTTTTAATTTTACGACCGATCAGCTATTTATGTTGACGGCGCTGCCTTCGGTTTCTGGCGCGTTGTTACGTGTTCCATACTCCTTTATGGTTCCTATCTTCGGTGGTCGTCGCTGGACGGCGTTCAGCACCGGTATTCTGATTATTCCTTGCGTCTGGCTGGGTTTTGCCGTGCAGGATACCTCCACGCCTTATAGCGTCTTCATCATCATCTCTCTGCTGTGCGGCTTTGCTGGCGCGAACTTCGCATCCAGTATGGCAAACATCAGCTTCTTCTTTCCGAAACAGAAGCAGGGTGGCGCGCTGGGTCTGAATGGTGGTCTGGGCAACATGGGCGTCAGCGTCATGCAGTTGGTTGCTCCGCTGGTGGTATCACTGTCGATTTTCGCAGTATTTGGTAGCCAGGGTGTCAAACAGCCGGATGGGACTGAGCTGTATCTGGCGAATGCGTCCTGGGTATGGGTGCCGTTCCTTGCCATCTTCACCATTGCGGCGTGGTTTGGCATGAACGATCTTGCTACCTCGAAAGCCTCCATCAAGGAGCAGTTGCCGGTACTCAAACGGGGTCATCTGTGGATTATGAGCCTGCTGTATCTGGCAACCTTCGGCTCCTTCATCGGCTTCTCCGCGGGCTTTGCGATGCTGTCAAAAACGCAGTTCCCGGATGTTCAGATTCTGCAATACGCTTTCTTCGGGCCGTTTATTGGTGCGCTGGCGCGTTCTGCAGGTGGTGCATTATCTGACCGTCTGGGCGGAACTCGTGTCACACTGGTGAACTTTATCCTGATGGCGATTTTCAGCGGCCTGCTGTTCCTGACCTTACCGACTGACGGACAGGGCGGAAGCTTCATGGCGTTCTTCGCAGTCTTCCTGGCGCTGTTCCTGACAGCTGGGCTGGGTAGTGGTTCCACTTTCCAGATGATTTCCGTGATCTTCCGTAAACTGACAATGGATCGCGTGAAAGCAGAAGGGGGTTCTGACGAACGTGCGATGCGTGAAGCGGCAACCGACACGGCGGCGGCGCTGGGTTTCATCTCTGCGATTGGCGCGATTGGTGGCTTCTTTATCCCGAAAGCGTTCGGTAGCTCGCTGGCATTAACGGGTTCGCCAGTCGGCGCAATGAAAGTATTTTTGATTTTCTATATCGCCTGCGTAGTGATTACCTGGGCGGTATATGGTCGGCATTCTAAAAAATAAATCTTAATATTTGATTATCCTTTGCGCGGCATGATGTCGCGCTTTTTTTATGCATCATTTAGTTACAACATACTAATGTTATATGGCTTATTTCGCCGGATTTCATTAAGAGCCATTAATATGTTACCCATGGGGAATACTCCTTAATACCCATCTGCATAAAATTCTTAATAGTTTAAATAACTACAGGTATAAAATGCCTTAATTTACAGTATTTTATGATGTAACTGTTAATTATCCTAAAGGGGTATCTTAGGAATTTACTTTATTTTTCATCCCCATCACTCTTGATCGTTATCAATTCCCACGCTGTTTCAGAGCGTTACCTTGCCCTTAAACATTAGCAATGTCGATTTATCAGAGAGCCGACAGGCTCCCACAGGAGAAAACCGATGAGTAAATTCCTGGACCGGTTTCGCTACTTCAAACAGAAGGGCGAAACCTTTGCCGATGGGCATGGCCAGCTTCTCAATACCAACCGTGACTGGGAGGATGGATATCGCCAGCGTTGGCAGCATGACAAAATCGTCCGCTCTACCCATGGGGTAAACTGCACCGGCTCCTGCAGCTGGAAAATCTACGTTAAAAACGGTCTGGTGACTTGGGAAACCCAGCAAACTGACTATCCGCGTACCCGTCCGGATCTGCCAAACCATGAACCTCGCGGCTGCCCGCGCGGTGCCAGCTACTCCTGGTATCTCTATAGCGCCAACCGTCTGAAATATCCGATGATGCGCAAACGCCTGATGAAAATGTGGCGTGAAGCGAAGGCGCAGCATAGCGATCCGGTTGAGGCATGGGCTTCTATCATTGAAGACGCCGATAAAGCGAAAAGCTTTAAACAAGCGCGTGGACGTGGTGGTTTTGTTCGTTCTTCCTGGCAGGAAGTGAACGAACTGATCGCTGCCTCTAACGTTTACACCATCAAAAACTACGGCCCGGACCGCGTCGCTGGCTTCTCGCCAATTCCGGCAATGTCGATGGTTTCTTACGCATCGGGTGCTCGCTATCTTTCGCTGATTGGCGGTACTTGCTTAAGCTTCTACGACTGGTACTGCGACCTGCCTCCTGCGTCTCCACAAACCTGGGGCGAGCAAACTGACGTACCGGAATCTGCTGACTGGTACAACTCCAGCTACATCATCGCCTGGGGGTCAAACGTGCCGCAGACGCGTACTCCGGATGCTCACTTCTTTACTGAAGTGCGCTACAAAGGCACCAAAACCGTTGCCGTCACGCCGGACTACGCTGAAATCGCCAAACTGTGCGATCTGTGGCTGGCACCGAAACAGGGCACCGACGCAGCAATGGCGCTGGCGATGGGCCACGTGATGCTGCGTGAATTCCACCTCGACAACCCAAGCCAGTATTTCACCGACTATGTGCGTCGTTATACCGACATGCCAATGCTGGTGATGCTGGAAGAGCGCGACGGTTACTACGCTGCGGGTCGTATGCTGCGCGCTGCCGATCTGGTGGATGCGCTGGGCCAGGAAAACAATCCGGAATGGAAAACAGTCGCCTTCAATACCAATGGCGAAATGGTTGCACCGAACGGTTCTATTGGCTTCCGCTGGGGCGAGAAGGGCAAATGGAATCTTGAGCAGCGCGACGGCAAAACCGGCGAAGAAACTGAGCTACAACTGAGCCTGCTGGGTAGCCAGGATGAGATCGCTGAAGTGGGCTTCCCGTACTTTGGTGGCGACGGCACGGAACACTTCAATAAAGTGGAGCTGGAAAATGTGCTGCTGCACAAGCTGCCGGTAAAACGTCTGCAACTGGCTGATGGCAGCACTGCTCTGGTGACCACCGTTTATGATCTGACGCTGGCAAACTACGGTCTGGAACGTGGCCTGAACGACGTTAACTGCGCAACCAGCTATGACGACGTGAAAGCTTACACCCCGGCATGGGCCGAGCAGATCACTGGCGTTTCTCGCAGCCAGATTATCCGCATTGCCCGTGAATTTGCTGACAACGCTGACAAGACGCACGGTCGTTCGATGATTATCGTCGGTGCGGGGCTGAACCACTGGTATCACCTCGATATGAACTATCGTGGTCTGATCAACATGCTGATTTTCTGCGGCTGTGTAGGTCAGAGCGGTGGCGGCTGGGCGCACTATGTAGGTCAGGAAAAACTGCGTCCGCAAACCGGCTGGCAGCCGCTGGCGTTTGCTCTTGACTGGCAGCGTCCGGCGCGTCACATGAACAGCACCTCTTATTTCTATAACCACTCCAGCCAGTGGCGTTATGAAACTGTGACCGCAGAAGAGTTGCTGTCGCCGATGGCGGATAAATCCCGCTATACCGGACATCTGATCGACTTCAACGTCCGTGCAGAACGCATGGGCTGGCTGCCGTCTGCGCCGCAGTTAGGCACTAACCCGCTAACTATCGCTCGCGAAGCGGAAAAAGCGGGCATGAATCCGGTGGATTACACCGTGAAATCCCTGAAAGAGGGTTCTATCCGTTTTGCGGCAGAACAACCAGAAAACGGTAAAAACCACCCGCGTAACCTGTTCATCTGGCGTTCTAACCTGCTCGGTTCTTCCGGTAAAGGTCATGAGTTTATGCTCAAGTACCTGCTGGGGACGGAGCACGGTATCCAGGGTAAAGACCTGGGTCAGCAGGGCGGCGTGAAGCCGGAAGAAGTGGACTGGCAGGACAACGGTCTGGAAGGCAAGCTGGATCTGGTGGTGACGCTGGACTTCCGTCTGTCGAGCACCTGTCTCTATTCCGACATCATTTTGCCGACGGCGACCTGGTACGAAAAAGACGACATGAATACTTCGGATATGCATCCGTTTATTCACCCGCTGTCTGCGGCGGTCGATCCGGCCTGGGAAGCGAAAAGCGACTGGGAAATCTACAAAGCCATCGCGAAGAAATTCTCCGAAGTGTGCGTTGGTCATCTGGGCAAAGAAACCGACATCGTTACGCTGCCGATCCAGCACGACTCTGCCGCTGAACTGGCGCAGCCGCTGGATGTGAAAGACTGGAAAAAAGGCGAATGCGACCTGATCCCAGGTAAAACTGCACCGCACATTATGGTCGTAGAGCGCGATTATCCGGCAACTTACGAACGCTTTACCTCTATCGGTCCGCTGATGGAGAAAATCGGTAACGGCGGTAAAGGGATTGCCTGGAACACCCAGAGCGAGATGGATCTGCTGCGTAAGCTCAACTACACCAAAGCGGAAGGTCCGGCAAAAGGCCAGCCGATGCTGAACACCGCAATTGATGCGGCAGAGATGATCCTGACGCTGGCACCGGAAACCAATGGTCAGGTAGCCGTGAAAGCCTGGGCTGCCCTGAGCGAGTTTACCGGTCGTGACCATACGCATCTGGCGCTGAATAAAGAAGACGAGAAGATCCGCTTCCGCGATATCCAGGCACAGCCGCGCAAAATCATCTCCAGCCCGACCTGGTCTGGCCTTGAAGATGAACATGTTTCTTACAACGCCGGTTACACCAACGTTCACGAGCTGATCCCGTGGCGTACGCTCTCTGGCCGTCAGCAGCTGTATCAGGATCATCAGTGGATGCGTGATTTCGGTGAAAGCCTGCTGGTTTATCGTCCGCCGATCGACACCCGTTCAGTGAAAGAAGTGATGGGCCAGAAATCTAACGGTAATCCGGAAAAAGCGCTCAACTTCCTGACACCGCACCAGAAGTGGGGTATCCACTCCACCTACAGCGACAACCTGCTGATGCTGACTTTAGGTCGCGGTGGTCCGGTGGTCTGGTTGAGTGAAGCCGATGCCAAAGAGCTGGGTATCGCCGACAACGACTGGATTGAAGTCTTCAACAGCAACGGTGCATTGACTGCCCGTGCGGTTGTCAGCCAGCGTGTTCCGGCAGGGATGACCATGATGTACCACGCGCAGGAACGTATCGTTAACCTGCCGGGTTCAGAAATCACCAGCCAGCGCGGTGGTATTCATAACTCGGTCACCCGTATCACGCCGAAACCGACGCATATGATCGGCGGCTATGCCCATCTGGCATACGGCTTTAACTACTACGGCACTGTAGGTTCTAACCGCGATGAATTTGTTGTAGTGCGTAAGATGAAGAACATTGACTGGTTAGATGGCGAAGGCAATGACCAGGTACAGGAGAGCGTAAAATGAAAATTCGTTCACAAGTCGGCATGGTGCTGAATCTGGATAAGTGCATCGGTTGCCACACCTGTTCAGTGACCTGTAAAAACGTCTGGACCAGCCGTGAAGGCGTGGAATACGCGTGGTTCAACAACGTGGAAACCAAGCCGGGCCAGGGCTTCCCGACAGACTGGGAAAACCAGGAAAAATACAAAGGCGGCTGGATCCGAAAAATCAACGGCAAACTGCAACCGCGCATGGGTAACCGCGCCATGCTGCTGGGTAAAATCTTCGCTAACCCGCATCTGCCGGGGATCGACGATTATTACGAGCCGTTCGATTTTGACTATCAGAACCTGCATACCGCGCCGGAAGGCAGCAAATCGCAGCCGATTGCCCGTCCACGTTCGCTGATTACCGGCGAACGGATGGCGAAAATCGAAAAAGGACCGAACTGGGAAGATGACCTGGGCGGCGAGTTTGACAAACTGGCGAAAGACAAGAACTTCGACAACATCCAGAAGGCGATGTATAGCCAGTTCGAAAACACCTTCATGATGTATTTGCCACGCCTGTGCGAACACTGCCTGAACCCGGCATGTGTGGCGACCTGCCCGAGCGGTGCGATTTACAAGCGTGAAGAAGATGGCATCGTCCTGATCGACCAGGACAAATGCCGCGGCTGGCGTATGTGCATCACCGGATGCCCGTACAAAAAAATCTACTTCAACTGGAAGAGCGGTAAGTCTGAGAAGTGCATCTTCTGCTATCCGCGTATTGAAGCCGGTCAGCCGACGGTGTGCTCTGAAACCTGTGTCGGTCGTATCCGTTATCTTGGCGTGCTGCTGTACGATGCCGACGCGATTGAACGTGCAGCCAGCACCGAGAACGAGAAAGATCTCTACCAGCGTCAGCTGGACGTGTTCCTCGATCCGAATGATCCGAAAGTCATCGAGCAGGCGATTAAAGATGGTATTCCGCTGAGCGTTATTGAAGCCGCACAGCAGTCGCCGGTTTATAAAATGGCGATGGAATGGAAACTGGCGCTGCCGCTGCATCCGGAATATCGCACGCTGCCGATGGTCTGGTATGTGCCACCTCTGTCGCCGATTCAGTCTGCGGCAGATGCGGGCGAGCTGGGCAGCAACGGTATTTTGCCAGACGTCGAAAGCCTGCGTATCCCGGTACAGTATCTGGCGAATCTGCTGACCGCCGGTGATACCAAACCGGTACTGCGCGCGCTGAAACGTATGCTGGCGATGCGTCATTACAAACGTGCTGAAACCGTTGACGGTAAAGTTGATACCCGTGCGCTGGAAGAGGTCGGTCTGACCGAAGCTCAGGCACAGGAGATGTACCGTTATCTGGCAATTGCCAACTACGAAGATCGCTTTGTGGTGCCGAGCAGTCACCGTGAACTGGCGCGGGAAGCCTTCCCGGAGAAAAATGGCTGTGGCTTTACCTTTGGTGACGGCTGCCACGGTTCAGATACCAAATTCAATCTGTTCAACAGCCGCCGTATCGATGCCATCGACGTGACCAGTAAAACGGAGCCGCACCCATGATCGAACTCGTGATTGTATCGCGTCTCCTTGAATATCCGGATGCTGCCTTATGGCAGCATCAACAAGAGATGTTTGAGGCGATTGCTGCGTCGGAAAATCTGTCGAAAGAGGATGCCCATGCGCTGGGCATTTTCCTGCGCGATTTAACAGCGCTGGATCCGCTGGATGCTCAGGCCCAGTACAGCGAACTGTTCGACCGTGGTCGCGCCACGTCGTTGCTGCTGTTTGAGCATGTTCACGGTGAATCCCGCGATCGCGGCCAGGCAATGGTTGACTTGTTGGCACAGTATGAGCAGCACGGTTTGCAATTGAACAGTCGTGAATTACCGGATCATCTGCCGCTGTATCTGGAGTATCTGGCGCAGCTGCCGCAAAGCGAAGCTGTGGAAGGTTTGAAAGATATCGCGCCGATTCTGGCGTTGCTGAGCGCGCGTCTGCAACAGCGTGAAAGCCGTTATGCCGTGCTGTTTGATCTGCTGCTGAAACTGGCGAATACCGCTATCGACAGCGACAAAGTGGCGGAAAAAATTGCCGACGAAGCGCGCGACGATACGCCACAGGCGCTGGATGCTGTCTGGGAAGAAGAGCAGGTTAAGTTCTTTGCTGACAAAGGTTGCGGTGATTCAGCAATCACTGCTCATCAGCGTCGCTTTGCCGGTGCCGTCGCGCCGCAATATCTGAATATCACCACCGGAGGACAGCACTAATGCAATTCCTGAATATGTTCTTCTTTGATATCTACCCGTACATAGCCGGGGCCGTCTTCCTGATTGGTAGCTGGCTGCGCTATGACTACGGGCAGTACACCTGGCGCGCGGCATCCAGCCAGATGCTGGATCGCAAAGGGATGAACCTGGCGTCGAACCTGTTCCATATCGGAATTCTGGGGATTTTTGTCGGCCACTTCTTCGGTATGCTGACGCCGCACTGGATGTATGAAGCGTGGTTGCCAATTGAAGTGAAACAGAAAATGGCGATGATTGCTGGTGGTGCCAGCGGCGTGCTGTGTCTGATTGGCGGCGTGCTGTTGCTGAAACGCCGCCTGTTCAGCCCGCGTGTGCGTGCAACGACTACCGGGGCGGACATCCTGATCCTGTCGCTGCTCGTTATCCAGTGCGCGTTGGGTCTGCTGACTATTCCATTTTCTGCCCAACATATGGACGGTAGCGAGATGATGAAACTGGTTGGCTGGGCGCAGTCGGTGGTGACCTTCCACGGTGGCGCTTCTCAACACCTTGATGGTGTGGCGTTTATCTTCCGTCTGCACCTGGTGTTGGGGATGACGTTATTCCTGCTGTTCCCGTTCTCGCGTTTGGTGCACATCTGGAGTGTCCCGGTGGAGTATCTGACACGTAAGTATCAGCTGGTGCGCGCTCGCCACTAAGTGAATTTTAGTTCACACAGACCCTGCTTCGGCGGGGTTTTTTTATGGGTACGCTGCGGAGTGATTCGCTTATCTGACATATAGGGGAGGATATTGTAGGTCCGGTAAACGCGGTGCCACGGGGCAAATTAGCTTGAAGTAACAGGTTTTGAGTATTTAAGGGTGTGATGGTGGTGGGGGAAGGATTACTCAGCGCTGCGCGCTTCGCCCTACGGGTCGTTGCCTGCGGCAATGCTCTCTCGCTGGCGCTCGAGTCGAACCTTAGTCAAAGCTTCTCATCCTTCCCCGCATGGGCAGAATATTCAGTTACGGATTCGTTGGAGAATACAGGGGTTTTTGAAAGTGATGGTGGTGGGGGAAGGATTACTCAGCGCTGCGCGCTTCGCCCTACGGGTCGTTGCCTGCGGCAACGCTCTCTCGCTGGCGCTCGAGTCGAACCTTAGTCGAAGCTTCTCATCCTTCCCCGCATGGGCAGAATATTCAGTTACGGATTCGTTGGAGAATACAGGGGTTTTTGAAAGTGATGGTGGTGGGGGAAGGATTACTCAGCGCTGCGCGCTTCGCCCTACGGGTCGTTGCCTGCGGCAACGCTCTCTCGCTGGCGCTCGAGTCGAACCTTAGTCGAAGCTTCTCATCCTTCCCCGCATGGGCAGAATATTCAGTTACGGATTCGTTGGAGAATACAGGGGTTTTTGAAAGTGATGGTGGTGGGGGAAGGATTACTCAGCGCTGCGCGCTTCGCCCTACGGGTCGTTGCCTGCGGCAACGCTCTCTCGCTGGCGCTCGAGTCGAACCTTAGTCGAAGCTTCTCATCCTTCCCCGCATGGGCAGAATATTTAATTGTGGATTTGTTGGGGATTTCAGGAACTTTTGAAAGTGATGGTGGTGGGGGAAGGATTCGAACCTTCGAAGTCGATGACGGCAGATTTACAGTCTGCTCCCTTTGGCCGCTCGGGAACCCCACCAGGGATAATTCAAATTTTGATGTAATGCTTGAGATGGTGGTGGGGGAAGGATTCGAACCTTCGAAGTCGATGACGGCAGATTTACAGTCTGCTCCCTTTGGCCGCTCGGGAACCCCACCACGGGGTAATGCTTTTTACTGGCCTGCTCCCTTGTGGGGAAGCGGGGCGCATCATATCAAATGACACGCCGCTGTAAAGGGTTACGTTGAGAAAAATGAACTGGTTGCGTAATTTTCATCCGTAACGGATTAAAGGCAACCAGTTCTATTTTGCCAGCGATTAAAGAATAATCGTCCGGTTACCGTAAACAAATACACGCTGCGCCAGCACTTTGTAAAGCGCGCGGCTTAATACGTTTTTCTCGACATCACGACCTGCACGCATCATATCTTCAGCCGTGTATGTATGATCGACATGAATAACGTCCTGCATGATGATTGGGCCTTCATCCAGATTGTCATTCACATAGTGAGCGGTTGCACCAATAATCTTCACGCCACGCTCATAGGCCTGGTGATAGGGACGTGCACCGATAAACGCTGGCAGGAATGAATGGTGAATATTGATAATTTTATTCGGGAAGCGTGCTACGAACTCTGGCGTTAATACGCGCATATACTTCGCCAGCACCACGTAGTCAGGCTGATAAGCGTCAATGGCATCCGCCATTTTTTGATCGTGCTCGTTGCGACTTAATCCTTCATGACTTACCAGCTCAAACGGAATATCAAAACGCTCAACCAGAGAACGTAAAGTATCGTGGTTACCAATAACTGCCGCGATTTCGACATCCAGGCCGCCGTAATTGGCTTTCATCAACAAATCGCCAAGGCAATGCGCCTCTTTAGTGACCAGAATCACTATCCGGCGACGACCGGCAGGATTCAGCTCACGTACGGAGCCTTCTGGCAATGCGCTGTCGAGATCCGCCAGCAGGGTGGAATCATTAAAAATGCCTTCCAGTTCCGTGCGCATAAAAAAGCGCCCGGTACGGTGATCAACAAATTCATTGTTCTGCACGATATTTAACTCGTGCTTATAGCAAATATTAGTAATACGGGCGATCAGACCTTTTTGGTCCGGACAAATAGTACGCAGAACTTTACGTTGGAGTGAATGCATTGCTGGAAAAACCTTGTTGAGAGTGTTTGCTTAACCGTACCGTCAACCATTATTGGCCGCAGCACTTTTTAAATTTTTTACCTGAACCACAAGGGCAGGGATCGTTGCGGCCAAACTGCGGACGTGTACCGTCAATATAGTACCATTGACCGTTTTCTTTCAAAAATCGTGAACGTTCAATTATGGCGCCTGTTTTGCCACCTTCGGTAAATCGAGCAACAAAACTGACAAATCCGATATTGTCGCCGTCCTGCCAACAATGTTCAAATACGGTCAATCCCAACCATTCAGTATGCGCAAATCCGGCAATCAATTCGGCACGTAACGCCGCCGCTCCACAAGATGGATGCCAGGTCTTTATTAAATAATCTGCGTCTTGCATCACAAAAGCGCAGTAACGCGAACGCATGAGATGTTCTGGATCAGGTGCAACCTTTTCACCAGACACATAAGGGTGGCAACATAGGCTATACTCGACAGCACTACCACAGGGACAAAGCTGAGACACAAATAATCTCCCTGGAAACAATAACGGCGTATTAACCGCCTGAGTAGCACTATGTTAACCGAGCAGTAGCGATGTTGCTACGATTGCATTCCAGGGGAATCTTGCGGGAATAATGAGAAAGATAAAAATAGGGCTGGCGCTGGGATCTGGCGCGGCGAGAGGTTGGTCGCATATTGGCGTTATTAATGCGCTAAAAAAAGTGGGTATTGAAATTGATATCGTTGCAGGATGCTCAATTGGTTCGCTGGTGGGCGCGGCCTATGCATGCGATCGATTATCTGCGCTGGAAGATTGGGTAACCTCTTTCAGTTATTGGGATGTTTTACGCCTGATGGATCTCTCCTGGCAGCGCGGTGGGTTACTGCGCGGCGAGCGTGTCTTCAATCAATATCGCGAAATAATGCCGGAAACAGAGATCGAAAATTGTTCCCGTCGCTTCGCGGCTGTTGCCACCAATTTAAGTACTGGGCGCGAATTATGGTTTACTGAAGGCGATCTCCATCTTGCTATTCGTGCATCATGCAGTATTCCAGGACTAATGGCACCCGTTGCGCATAACGGCTACTGGCTGGTTGATGGGGCAGTAGTTAACCCAATTCCTATTTCGCTCACGCGTGCATTGGGTGCTGATATTGTGATAGCGGTCGACCTGCAGCACGATGCTCATTTGATGCAACAAGATCTGCTCTCCTTTAATGTCAGTGAAGAAAATAGCGAGAATGGTGATTCTCTGCCGTGGCATGCGCGTCTGAAAGAAAGGTTGGGCAGCATAACGACACGTCGGGCGGTGACAGCGCCAACGGCAACAGAGATTATGACCACTTCTATCCAGGTGCTGGAGAACCGCCTTAAAAGAAACCGCATGGCAGGTGATCCGCCCGATATTCTGATTCAACCTGTTTGCCCGCAAATATCTACGCTTGATTTCCATCGCGCGCACGCTGCCATTGCGGCTGGGCAGCTGGCAGTGGAAAAGAAAATGGACGAACTTTTGCCGTTGGTACGCACCAACATTTGACCAGAATTTTTATCTACACTTAAGTTAATTCTGACAGGCGCAGGTGGCAATAGCATGCCACTATTGAGTAAAGCCAGTCAGGGGAGAGAACATGACGCAGCCATTGGTCGGAAAACAGATTCTCATTGTTGAAGATGAGCAGGTATTTCGCTCGCTTCTGGATTCGTGGTTTTCCTCATTGGGAGCGACAACGGTACTGGCGGCTGATGGGGTGGATGCCCTTGAGTTGCTGGGAGGTTTCACTCCAGACCTGATGATATGTGATATCGCGATGCCACGAATGAACGGGCTTAAACTGCTGGAACATATACGCAACAGAGGTGACCAGACACCGGTTCTGGTGATATCTGCCACTGAAAATATGGCAGATATTGCCAAAGCGTTACGTCTGGGCGTTGAAGATGTTTTGCTGAAACCAGTTAAAGATCTGAATCGCTTGCGCGAGATGGTTTTTGCCTGTCTCTATCCCAGCATGTTTAATTCCCGCGTTGAGGAAGAGGAGAGGCTTTTTCGAGACTGGGATGCAATGGTTGATAACCCTGCCGCAGCGGCGAAATTATTACAGGAATTGCAACCGCCGGTTCAGCAGGTGATTTCCCATTGCCGGGTTAATTATCGTCAATTGGTTGCCGCGGACAAACCCGGCCTGGTGCTTGATATTGCCGCACTTTCGGAAAACGATCTGGCATTTTATTGCCTTGATGTCACCAGAGCTGGACATAATGGCGTACTTGCTGCCTTGTTATTACGCGCATTGTTTAACGGATTATTACAGGAACAGCTTGCACATCAAAATCAACGGTTGCCAGAGTTGGGCGCGTTATTGAAGCAGGTAAACCATTTACTCCGTCAGGCCAATCTGCCGGGGCAGTTTCCGCTATTAGTTGGCTATTATCATCGCGAACTGAAAAATCTCATTCTGGTTTCTGCGGGTCTGAATGCGACGTTAAATACTGGCGAACACCAGGTGCAAATCAGTAATGGTGTTCCGTTAGGCACTTTAGGTAACGCTTATTTGAATCAATTGAGCCAGCGATGCGATGCCTGGCAATGCCAAATATGGGGAACCGGTGGTCGGCTTCGCTTGATGTTGTCTGCAGAATGAGCAAACGATAACGCGGGCTAAATTTGCATTACCTGCTAATGTCGGCTGGTGGTACTATCGTCGCCATTCGTATAAGTAATTGTCTTAATTATGCTAACTCGCCTCCTTTTCAGAACTTAGCCCCTTCGGGGTGCTGATATACTGGGATGCGATACAGAAATATGAACACGTTCAAAACACGAACAGTCCAGGAGAATTTAAATGGCTGCCATTAATACGAAAGTCAAAAAAGCCGTTATCCCCGTTGCGGGATTAGGAACCAGGATGTTGCCGGCGACGAAAGCCATCCCGAAAGAGATGCTGCCACTTGTCGATAAGCCATTAATTCAATACGTCGTGAATGAATGTATTGCGGCTGGCATTACTGAAATTGTGCTGGTTACTCACTCATCTAAAAACTCTATTGAAAACCACTTTGATACCAGTTTTGAACTGGAAGCAATGCTGGAAAAACGTGTAAAACGTCAACTGCTTGATGAAGTGCAGTCTATTTGTCCGCCGCACGTGACTATTATGCAAGTTCGTCAGGGGCTGGCGAAAGGCCTGGGACACGCGGTATTGTGTGCTCACCCGGTAGTGGGTGATGAACCTGTGGCTGTTATTTTGCCTGACGTTATTCTGGATGAATATGAATCCGATTTGTCACAGGATAACCTGGCAGAGATGATCCGCCGCTTTGATGAAACGGGTCATAGCCAGATCATGGTTGAACCGGTTGCTGATGTGACCGCATATGGCGTTGTGGATTGCAAAGGCGTTGAATTAGCGCCGGGTGAAAGCGTACCGATGGTTGGCGTGGTTGAAAAACCAAAAGCGGATGTTGCGCCGTCTAATCTCGCTATTGTGGGTCGTTACGTTCTTAGCGCGGATATTTGGCCGTTGCTGGCAAAAACCCCTCCGGGTGCTGGTGATGAAATTCAGCTCACCGACGCAATTGATATGCTGATCGAAAAAGAAACGGTGGAAGCCTATCATATGAAAGGGAAGAGCCATGACTGCGGTAATAAATTAGGTTACATGCAGGCCTTCGTTGAATACGGTATTCGTCATAACACCCTTGGCACGGAATTTAAAGCCTGGCTTGAAGAAGAGATGGGCATTAAGAAGTAACTTCCGTATCGGTGTTATCCACGAAACGGCGTTGAGCAATCGACGCCGTTTTTTTATAGCTTATTCTTATTAAATTGTCTTAAACCGGACAATAAAAAATCCCGCCGATGGCGGGATTTTAAGCAAGTGTAATCTACAAAAGATTATTGCTTGATCAGGAAATCGTCGAGGGATTTGCCTTGCTCATCCATTGCTTTTTTGATTACAGCTGGAGTACGACCCTGGCCAGTCCAGGTTTTAGTTTCGCCGTTTTCGTCAACGTAGCTGTATTTTGCCGGACGCTGAGCGCGTTTAGCTTTGGTGCCAGATTTAACGGCAGCAAGGCTATTCAGCAGTTCGTTCGGGTCAATACCGTCAGCGATCAGCATTTCGCGATATTGTTGCAGTTTACGAGTGCGCTCTTCAACTTCAACAGCAGCCGCGCTTTCTTCTTCGCGACGTTCGTTAACAACAACTTCTAATTTTTCCAGCATTTCTTCCAGCGTTTCAAGTGTACATTCTCTTGCCTGCGCACGAAGAGTACGGATGTTGTTCAGAATTTTAAGTGCTTCGCTCATTGTAGTAATCTCAAACTTATATTGGGGTGGTTTGTTGAGGTAATAATAGAGCCTTAAATTCAGTTGTGCAATAGCCAGGAATGTAAGGAATTCAAAATTGTTCTTTATTTTGTGCCGCCAATAAATATCTTTTCATAAAATTAGCCAGAAAAGACGCGGCATATAGCCCTATTTGCGCCGATGATTTCGCAGCACGTGAGGTTAAAACTTCCTGATTCATGTCACATTTTATGGGGAGATTATCGTAGGCTGACGACCTTTCAGTCTTCTGTATTAGTCGTGTTTACGAGAATTCTCTATTAAGCGAATGATGAAAAGTAGAACAGTCGCAATAAGAGCAGGGACTTAGTATTGCACTATCTCCAGGAGGTCAACAGAGGGCTATTACTTGCGCAACAGGTTAAAGATTGTGAATAGTTACCAGCAGTCATTTACCCGCTTATAACAAGCGAGGCAGTTGTAATGATAGCTCAGAAGGATTATGCAAGGCTTCGTAAGGGAGAACGCATATACCACTTCTATGCATACTGTTGAGCTGAAAAACTGACGAATTATGATAAACTCCAGCCAACTTTATTTCATATCATTGAGGGCCTGTGGCTGATGGCACAGCTATATTTCTACTATTCCGCAATGAATGCGGGTAAGTCTACAGCATTGTTGCAATCTTCATACAATTACCAGGAACGCGGCATGCGCACTGTCGTATATACGGCAGAAATTGATGATCGCTTTGGTGCCGGGAAAGTCAGCTCGCGTATAGGTTTGTCATCGCCTGCAAAATTATTTAACCAAAATTCATCATTATTTGATGAGATTCGTGCGGAACATGAACAGCAGGCAATTCATTGCGTACTGGTTGATGAATGCCAGTTTTTAACCAGACAACAAGTATATGAATTATCGGAGGTTGTAGATCAACTCGATATACCCGTACTTTGTTATGGTTTACGTACCGATTTTCGAGGTGAATTATTTATTGGCAGCCAATACTTACTGGCATGGTCCGACAAACTGGTTGAATTAAAAACCATCTGTTTTTGTGGCCGTAAAGCAAGCATGGTGCTGCGTCTTGATCAAGCAGGCAGACCTTATAACGAAGGTGAGCAGGTGGTTATTGGTGGTAATGAACGCTACGTTTCTGTATGCCGCAAACACTATAAAGAGGCGTTAGAAGTCGGCTCATTAACGGCTATTCAGGAAAGGCATCGCCACGATTAATAAGAATTTCTTTACTGACAGGGTGAGCAGGGCGCTTTTATCCTGTCAGTTCATTTTACGCACTTCATCCGGTGTATATACCCTTCTCGACAGTTCTTTAACGCCACTATACCCCTCACAGATCGCTTTTACAGTGACGTTGACTTGTGACCTGTAAAGTACAATATCGCTGTGTGTAGGCGTTATACATCGCCGTAAATATGATGAAGGCAAATGCTGTCGGTTTATGGGAAAGTTGCTTTGGGTAAAACAAAAAAACGGCCCCAGAAGGGACCGTTTATGTTGCCAGACAGCGCTACTTATTAAGCGGATTTCTTCGCTTTTTTCTCAGCTTTAGCCGGAGCGGCTTCTTTTTTCGCTGCAGTTTCACCTTCTACATAATCACGACCGTAGTAGGTATCCAGCAGAATCTGTTTCAGCTCGGAGATCAGTGGGTAACGCGGGTTAGCGCCGGTGCACTGGTCATCGAATGCATCTTCAGACAGTTTATCCACATTCGCCAGGAAGTCTGCTTCCTGAACGCCAGCTTCACGGATAGATTTCGGAATACCCAGTTCAGCTTTCAGCGTTTCCAGCCATGCCAGCAGTTTCTCGATCTTAGCAGCAGTACGGTCGCCCGGTGCGCTCAGACCCAGGTGGTCAGCAATTTCAGCATAACGACGGCGAGCCTGCGGACGGTCATACTGGCTGAATGCAGTCTGCTTGGTCGGGTTGTCATTCGCGTTGTAGCGAATAACGTTACAAATCAGCAGGGCGTTTGCCAGACCGTGCGGAATATGGAACTGGGAACCCAGTTTGTGCGCCATTGAGTGACATACACCCAGGAAGGCGTTCGCAAACGCGATACCCGCGATAGTTGCTGCACTGTGAACACGTTCACGCGCTACCGGATTTTTAGATCCTTCGTGGTAGGACGCTGGCAGATATTCTTTCAGCAGTTTCAGTGCCTGCAGAGCCTGACCATCAGAGAACTCAGATGCCAGTACAGAAACATAAGCTTCCATGGCGTGAGTTACTGCGTCCAGACCACCGAAAGCACACAGGGACTTCGGCATGTCCATAACCAGGTTGGCATCGACAATCGCCATATCCGGGGTCAGCGCATAGTCTGCCAGCGGATATTTCTGACCAGTAGCGTCGTCAGTTACAACCGCAAACGGAGTGACTTCAGAACCTGTACCAGAAGTGGTGGTGACAGCGATCATTTTCGCTTTCACGCCCATTTTCGGGAACTTGTAGATACGTTTACGGATATCCATAAAGCGCAGCGCCAGTTCTTCGAAGTGAGTTTCCGGATGTTCGTACATGACCCACATGATCTTCGCGGCATCCATCGGGGAACCACCACCCAGCGCGATAATCACGTCTGGTTTGAAGGAGTTTGCCAGTTCTGCACCTTTACGAACGATGCTCAGGGTCGGGTCAGCTTCTACTTCGAAGAAGACTTCAGTTTCAACGCCTGCTGCTTTCAGTACGGAAGTGATCTGATCAGCATAACCATTGTTGAACAGGAAGCGGTCAGTCACGATGAGCGCACGTTTGTGGCCATCAGTAATCACTTCATCCAGCGCGATTGGCAGAGAGCCACGGCGGAAGTAGATAGATTTCGGAAGTTTGTGCCACAACATGTTTTCAGCTCGCTTAGCAACGGTTTTCTTGTTGATCAGGTGTTTCGGACCAACGTTTTCAGAGATGGAGTTACCACCCCAGGAACCACAACCCAGAGTCAGGGAAGGTGCGAGTTTGAAGTTATACAGGTCACCGATACCACCCTGAGACGCCGGGGTGTTGATCAGAATACGGGCCGTTTTCATTTTCTGACCGAAGTAGGCAACGCGAGCCGGTTGGTTATCCTGGTCAGTGTACAGGCAAGAGGTATGACCGATGCCGCCCATAGCAACCAGTTTCTCTGCTTTTTCTACCGCGTCTTCGAAATCTTTAGCGCGGTACATTGCCAGAGTTGGGGACAGTTTTTCATGTGCGAACGGTTCGCTTTCATCAACAACGGTCACTTCACCGATCAGAATCTTGGTGTTTTCTGGTACAGAGAAGCCTGCCAGTTCAGCAATTTTATAGGCTGGCTGACCAACGATAGCCGCGTTCAGCGCACCGTTTTTCAGGATAACATCCTGAACTGCTTTCAGCTCTTTGCCCTGCAGTATGTAACCGCCGTGGGTAGCGAAACGCTCACGTACCGCGTCATAAACAGAGTCAACTACAACAACAGATTGTTCAGAAGCACAGATTACGCCGTTGTCGAAGGTTTTAGACATCAGTACAGATGCAACTGCACGTTTGATATCAGCAGTTTCATCGATAACGACTGGAGTGTTACCCGCGCCTACGCCGATAGCTGGTTTACCGGAGCTGTATGCGGCTTTAACCATACCCGGACCACCGGTCGCGAGGATCAGGTTGATGTCTGGGTGGTGCATCAGCGCGTTAGACAGTTCAACAGAAGGTTGATCGATCCAGCCAATCAGGTCTTTCGGCGCACCAGCAGCGATAGCAGCCTGCAGAACAATATCTGCAGCTTTGTTGGTTGCATCTTTAGCACGCGGGTGCGGGGAGAAGATAATGGCGTTACGGGTCTTCAAGCTGATCAGCGATTTGAAGATAGCCGTTGAAGTCGGGTTAGTAGTCGGAACGATACCGCAAATAATACCGATTGGTTCAGCGATAGTGATGGTACCAAAAGTGTCGTCTTCAGACAGAACACCACAGGTTTTTTCATCTTTATAGGCGTTGTAGATATATTCAGAAGCAAAGTGGTTTTTGATCACTTTATCTTCGACGATACCCATGCCGGATTCGGCAACGGCCATTTTCGCGAGTGGGATTCGAGCATCTGCAGCAGCCAGAGCGGCGGCGCGGAAGATTTTGTCTACTTGCTCTTGAGTGAAACTGGCATATTCACGCTGGGCTTTTTTTACACGCTCTACGAGTGCGTTAAGTTCAGCGACATTAGTAACAGCCATAATGCTCTCCTGATAATGTTAAACTTTTTTAGTAAATCATCTGCTCGAATACGAGAGTATAGTCAGTGCGGTGATGATTTGCTTAACCGATGAAAATCAAAAGCTTACTCGCGCTCACACTCACTGTGATTTACTAAAAGAGTTTAAACATTAGAGTTATTATCTCTAATGCGTCACTTCCAGGTGGCGTAAGCAAGATTACTCACTTCTGGGTACTGATTACGTGATCCAAATCAAATTTTTGCAAAGCTGACACCTTTCAGCATGGCTTTTCGCCATTATAGCTAACAGTTAATAAATTGTAGTATGATTTGTTGGCTACATTATCATGTTTTGCACAACTAGATAACAATAACGAATGATAGCAATTTTAAGTAGTTAGGAGGTGAAAAATGCTGTCAAAAGGCGTATTGTCAGCGCGTCTTTTTAACCTTATTTATGGCTAACATTATCCGGCTTTTGCTTCGGAGCTAACCGTGATTCAGACCCTTTTTGATTTTCCCGTTTACTTCAAATTTTTCATCGGGTTATTTGCGCTGGTCAACCCGGTAGGGATTATTCCCGTCTTTATCAGCATGACCAGTTATCAGACAGCGGCAGCGCGAAACAAAACGAACCTTACAGCCAACCTGTCTGTGGCCATTATCTTGTGGATCTCGCTTTTTCTCGGCGACACGATTCTGCAACTTTTTGGTATATCAATTGATTCATTCCGTATCGCCGGTGGCATCCTGGTGGTGACAATAGCGATGTCGATGATCAGCGGCAAGCTTGGCGAGGATAAACAGAACAAGCAAGAAAAATCAGAAACCGCGGTACGTGAAAGCATTGGTGTGGTGCCGTTGGCGTTGCCGTTGATGGCGGGGCCAGGGGCGATTAGTTCCACCATCGTCTGGGGTACGCGTTATCACAGTATTAGCTATCTATTTGGTTTCTTTGTGGCTATTGCATTGTTTGCTTTATGCTGCTGGGGATTGTTCCGCATGGCACCGTGGCTGGTACGGGTTTTACGCCAGACCGGCATCAACGTGATTACGCGTATTATGGGGCTATTGCTGATGGCGTTGGGGATTGAATTTATCGTTACTGGTATTAAGGGGATTTTCCCCGGCCTGCTTAATTAATTCCTTTCAAATGAAACGGAGCTGACATGCTCCGTTTTTTCGTCATTATTTTTACTTTGTTCCCGCGCAGTTATCAAAAGCAAAGGCAAAAGGAATAGGTAAGAATATTCCTCTGAAATTACAGTTAGTTATAAGGATTTCCTTAACTGCTTCGCCTCACCATCATGTTATTTTCGCCACATCATAATCCTGGGCTTGCTGAAGAATAATTGAAATGATATTAGTAATTCCACTGCCTTTGGTAGAGGAAAGTGCTAAATAATAATCGTTTGTTAAATTATTGTGTATTTCACGACTTAATCTATAGCCAGAAAAGATAGACATGCTTAACAGTTCTCTATTTGATTGAATTGAAAGATGTTTGTTAAAGCATGGACGCGCGCTGTAGATTCTGACACTGTCAATAAAAGAGAATTGCTTAACAATTTTGCAAAATGTATTGGCGAGTAAGAAGCGCATTTGGTACTTTCCGACCAACCGCCAGGCGATTTTTATTGGTAATGAGAATAATTAACAATTAAAGAGCGTCGCAAAAGAATAATGTGTCTCGACAGGGGAGACACAGTACGAATCGACATAAGGTGATCGTCTGAATCACCAGAATAAATAAAGTCGGTGATAGCAATCCGTAACGATAAAGTAACCTGACAGCAGAAAGTCTCCGAGCCTGTGCAGGGTCCCAATCCGGGATTACACATGCTGGTTAATACCAGTAATTATAATGAGGGAGTCCAAAAAACAATGACCAACATCACCAAGAGAAGTTTAGTAGCAGCTGGCGTTCTGGCTGCGCTTATGGCAGGGAATGTCGCGCTGGCAGCTGATGTACCCGCAGGCGTCACACTGGCGGAAAAACAAACGCTGGTACGTAACAATGGTTCAGAAGTTCAGTCATTAGATCCGCATAAAATTGAAGGTGTTCCGGAGTCTAATATCAGCCGAGACCTGTTTGAAGGCTTACTGGTCAGCGATCTTGACGGTCATCCGGCACCTGGCGTCGCTGAATCCTGGGATAATAAAGACGCGAAAGTCTGGACCTTCCATTTGCGTAAAGATGCGAAATGGTCTGATGGCACGCCAGTCACAGCACAAGACTTTGTGTATAGCTGGCAACGTTCTGTTGATCCAAACACCGCTTCTCCGTATGCCAGTTATCTGCAATATGGGCATATCGCCGGTATTGATGAAATTCTTGAAGGGAAAAAACCGATTACCGATCTCGGCGTGAAAGCTATTGATGATCACACATTAGAAGTCACCTTAAGTGAACCTGTTCCGTACTTCTATAAATTACTTGTTCACCCATCAACTTCACCGGTGCCAAAAGCCGCTATCGAGAAATTCGGCGAAAAATGGACCCAGCCTGGTAATATCATCACCAACGGTGCCTATACCTTAAAAGATTGGGTCGTAAACGAACGAATCGTTCTTGAACGCAGCCCAACCTACTGGAACAACGCGAAAACCGTTATTAACCAGGTAACCTATTTGCCTATTGCTTCTGAAGTTACCGATGTCAACCGCTACCGTAGTGGTGAAATCGACATGACTTATAACAACATGCCGATCGAATTGTTCCAGAAGCTGAAAAAAGAGATCCCGGACGAAGTTCACGTTGATCCATACCTGTGCACTTATTATTACGAAATTAACAACCAGAAACCGCCATTCAACGATGTACGTGTGCGTACCGCACTGAAACTGGGTATGGACCGCGATATCATTGTTAATAAAGTGAAAGCGCAGGGCGACATGCCCGCCTATGGTTACACTCCACCGTATACTGATGGCGCAAAATTGACTCAGCCGGAATGGTTTGGCTGGAGCCAGGAAAAACGTAACGAAGAAGCGAAAAAACTGCTGGCTGAAGCGGGTTATACCGCAGACAAACCGTTGACCATCAACCTGTTGTATAACACCTCCGATCTGCATAAAAAGCTGGCGATTGCTGCCTCTTCATTGTGGAAGAAAAACATTGGTGTAAACGTCAAACTGGTTAACCAGGAGTGGAAAACGTTCCTCGACACCCGTCACCAGGGCACTTTTGATGTGGCCCGTGCAGGCTGGTGTGCAGACTACAACGAACCAACTTCCTTCCTGAACACCATGCTGTCGAACAGCTCGATGAATACCGCGCATTATAAGAGCCCGGCCTTTGACAGCATTATGGCGGAAACGCTGAAAGCGACTGACGAGGCGCAGCGCACAGCTCTGTACACTAAAGCAGAACAACAGCTGGATAAGGATTCGGCCATTGTTCCTGTTTATTACTACGTGAATGCGCGTCTGGTGAAACCGTGGGTTGGTGGCTATACCGGCAAAGATCCGCTGGATAATACCTACACCCGGAATATGTACATTGTGAAGCACTAATGGCAATACGTGGGGCAGGAGTGTCCTGCTCCACGGTGTCTGATTTTTATCGCATTACAGAAGGCACAGGCCAGAAGGTAGGGCAATGTTAAAATTTATTCTACGTCGCTGTCTGGAAGCGATTCCGACGCTATTTATTCTTATTACTATTTCGTTCTTCATGATGCGCCTCGCGCCGGGAAGCCCTTTTACCGGCGAACGTACTTTACCGCCAGAAGTGATGGCCAATATCGAAGCGAAATATCATCTTAATGATCCGATCATGACACAGTATTTCAGCTACCTGAAACAACTGGCGCATGGCGATTTCGGTCCATCGTTTAAATATAAAGATTATTCGGTCAACGACCTGGTTGCATCCAGTTTTCCCGTTTCTGCCAAACTGGGAGCCGCAGCATTTTTCCTTGCGGTAATACTGGGTGTTAGTGCTGGCGTTATTGCCGCATTAAAACAAAACACCAAATGGGACTATACCGTGATGGGGCTGGCAATGACCGGGGTTGTTATCCCCAGTTTTGTGGTTGCGCCATTATTAGTCATGATATTTGCGATCATTTTGCATTGGCTGCCGGGCGGTGGCTGGAATGGTGGTGCGCTTAAATTCATGATACTGCCAATGGTGGCGTTGTCACTCGCCTATATCGCCAGTATTGCGCGTATTACCCGTGGCTCTATGATTGAAGTATTACACTCCAACTTTATACGTACTGCCCGGGCGAAAGGGTTACCTATGCGGCGGATCATTTTACGCCACGCATTAAAACCTGCTCTGTTACCCGTGCTCTCCTATATGGGCCCTGCATTTGTCGGCATTATTACCGGTTCTATGGTCATCGAAACCATTTATGGTTTACCGGGGATTGGGCAATTGTTCGTTAATGGCGCATTGAATCGTGACTATTCCTTAGTGTTAAGTCTGACCATTCTGGTTGGCGCGTTAACCATTTTGTTTAATGCCATTGTCGATGTGCTATATGCGGTTATCGACCCGAAAATCCGTTACTGATACTGGAGCTCGCGATGATGTTAAGTAAGAAAAACAGCGAGACGCTGGAAAATTTCAGTGAAAAGCTGGAGGTCGAAGGGCGCAGCTTGTGGCAGGACGCACGTCGACGTTTTATGCATAACCGTGCGGCGGTTGCCAGTCTGATAGTGCTGGTGCTAATCGCGTTATTTGTAATCCTGGCACCGATGCTTTCGCAGTTTGCCTATGACGATACTGACTGGGCGATGATGTCCAGCGCCCCAGATATGGAGTCCGGTCACTACTTTGGTACTGACTCATCCGGTCGCGACCTGCTTGTGCGTGTTGCGATTGGCGGGCGTATCTCACTCATGGTCGGTGTTGCTGCGGCACTGGTGGCAGTGGTCGTGGGGACACTTTATGGTTCGCTTTCCGGTTATCTGGGCGGTAAAGTGGATTCGGTAATGATGCGTCTGCTGGAAATCCTCAACTCCTTCCCATTCATGTTCTTCGTCATTTTGCTGGTGACCTTTTTCGGTCAAAACATCCTGCTGATTTTCGTGGCGATTGGCATGGTTTCCTGGCTGGATATGGCTCGTATTGTGCGTGGGCAAACCCTGAGTCTGAAGCGTAAAGAGTTTATTGAGGCGGCACAAGTTGGCGGTGTATCGACGCCGGGCATTGTTATTCGCCACATTGTACCGAACGTTCTCGGTGTGGTGGTGGTCTACGCATCGCTATTGGTGCCCAGCATGATCCTCTTTGAATCTTTCCTTAGCTTCCTGGGGTTGGGGACGCAAGAGCCGTTAAGCAGCTGGGGCGCATTGCTGAGTGATGGCGCGAACTCGATGGAAGTCTCTCCATGGTTACTGTTGTTCCCAGCGGGATTCCTCGTGGTGACGCTATTTTGTTTCAACTTTATCGGCGATGGCTTGCGTGATGCCCTCGACCCGAAAGATCGTTAAGGAGTGCAGCCATGAGCGTAATTGAAACTGCAACTGTGCCGCTCGCACAACAACAGGCTGACGCACTGCTGAACGTGAAAGATTTGCGTGTCACCTTTAGTACCCCGGACGGCGACGTCACGGCGGTCAATGATTTGAATTTTTCCCTACGTGCCGGAGAAACGCTGGGCATTGTAGGTGAGTCTGGTTCGGGTAAATCGCAAACTGCATTTGCGTTGATGGGCCTGCTGGCTGCCAACGGACGTATTGGCGGATCGGCAACCTTCAATGGGCGTGAAATCCTCAATTTGCCAGAGCGTGAACTCAATAGACTGCGTGCTGAACAAATCTCAATGATTTTTCAGGATCCGATGACTTCGTTGAATCCCTATATGCGCGTCGGTGAGCAGTTGATGGAAGTGCTGATGTTGCATAAGAACATGAGCAAATCTGAGGCGTTTGAAGAGTCGGTGCGGATGCTCGATGCGGTAAAAATGCCGGAAGCGCGTAAACGCATGAAGATGTTTCCGCATGAATTTTCTGGCGGCATGCGTCAAAGAGTCATGATTGCGATGGCATTGCTATGTCGACCTAAGCTGCTGATTGCTGATGAACCCACTACTGCGTTGGACGTCACCGTACAGGCGCAGATCATGACGCTATTGAATGAACTGAAGCGGGAATTTAATACCGCCATCATTATGATCACCCACGATCTTGGCGTGGTGGCAGGGATCTGCGACAAAGTGCTGGTAATGTACGCCGGGCGCACGATGGAATATGGCAACGCGCGCGATGTCTTTTATCAACCCGTTCATCCTTATTCTATCGGTTTACTCAACGCGGTGCCGCGTCTCGATGCGGAAGGTGAAACAATGTTGACCATCCCGGGTAATCCGCCAAACCTGTTGCGATTACCGAAAGGTTGCCCGTTCCAGCCACGTTGTCCGCATGCGATGGAAATTTGTAGTAGCGCACCGCCGCTGGAAGAGTTTACGCCTGGCCGTCTGCGTGCTTGCTTTAAACCGGTGGAGGAACTGTTATGAATGCTGTAACCGAAGGAAGAAAAGTCCTCCTCGAAATCGCCGATCTGAAAGTGCACTTTGAAATCAAAGATGGCAAACAGTGGTTCTGGCAACCGCCGAAAACGCTCAAAGCCGTAGATGGTGTAACTCTTCGCCTGTATGAAGGGGAAACATTAGGTGTGGTAGGGGAGTCGGGATGCGGTAAGTCCACCTTTGCTCGCGCCATCATTGGCCTGGTTAAAGCGACCGACGGTCATGTTGCCTGGTTAGGTAAAGAGTTGCTGGGCATGAAGCCCGATGAATGGCGTGCCGTTCGCAGTGATATTCAGATGATTTTCCAGGATCCATTGGCATCGCTTAACCCGCGTATGACCATCGGCGAGATCATCGCTGAACCACTGCGTACTTATCATCCGAAAATGTCACGCCAGGAAGTTCGCGAGCGCGTGAAGGCGATGATGCTGAAAGTCGGGTTATTGCCTAACCTGATTAACCGCTATCCGCATGAGTTCTCTGGTGGGCAGTGCCAGCGTATCGGGATTGCTCGTGCTCTTATTCTTGAACCGAAGCTGATTATCTGTGATGAGCCGGTGTCGGCGCTGGACGTGTCAATTCAGGCGCAGGTGGTCAACCTGCTCCAGCAGCTGCAACGCGAGATGGGATTGTCATTAATTTTTATCGCTCACGACCTGGCCGTGGTAAAACACATTTCCGATCGTGTGCTGGTGATGTATCTCGGCCATGCGGTAGAACTGGGGACCTATGATGAGGTCTACCACAATCCGCTACATCCTTACACCAGGGCATTGATGTCGGCAGTCCCCATACCTGATCCGGATCTGGAGAAGAACAAAACTATCCAGTTACTGGAAGGGGAATTACCGTCGCCGATCAACCCGCCTTCCGGTTGTGTTTTCCGTACCCGTTGCCCGATTGCCGGTCCAGAGTGTGCCAAAACACGTCCTGTGCTGGAGGGGAGTTTCAGACACGCCGTGTCTTGCCTGAAAGTCGATCCGCTTTAAACAAAATAAGGGCTGACAGTTGTCAGCCCTTTTTCATGGCAAAAGCGATTATTTATTCCCGCCAGATGATATGGCACAGTTTGTGATCTTTTTCGCGGCATAACAGAATTCGCGCGAAAATATCGTTGATTTCACCATCTTCACTGTCTGCCAGACCAATCACCACTTCGGCAAAAAAGTCCGGGTTCAAATCGAAATCAACATGTTCCTGCCAGTCTTCTGCCGGATCGAATAACTCCGCGCCGCCGCGCTCTTCAAACTGAAGATTGAACAGCAGAACATCAGCTGGATCGAGATTGTCGGCAGCCAGTTCGAGAAAAATATCGTAGGCCTGCTCAAGCGTTTCATCTTCAGTCAGGCGATTGTTTAGATCCATATCCATAGTCACTACCTGTTTAACCTCTGTTGGCGACGTTTTACAGCAACGGGCTGAAGAAGTAAAACAGTCGCTCGGCGACACGTTGCCATAATGGGCGTTTTAGCCATAAACGGGCATCGAGCAGACGAGAACGCGAAATATAATCGTCCTGAACGGCGGCGAGGTCAGCACCAAACCCTTTATCGTCGATTGCCAGGGTAATCTCGAAATTCAGCCACAGACTACGCATATCAAGGTTAACGGTACCAACCAGACTTAATTCGCCATCGACCAGCACGCTCTTGGTATGCAATAACCCGCCTTCAAACTGATAAATTTTAACACCAGCAGCCAGCAGTTCCGTAAAGAACGCGCGACTGGCCCAGCCAACCAGCATTGAATCATTTTTTCGCGGAAGGATAATACTGACATCCACCCCGCGCTGCGCCGCCGTGCAAATCGCATGAAGTAAATCATCGCTGGGCACAAAGTAGGGCGTCGTCATGATCAAATATTCACGTGCTGAATAAGCCGCAGTCAGTAATGCCTGGTGAATGAGATCTTCCGGAAAGCCGGGGCCAGAAGCAATTGTGTGAATGGTGTGACCGCTGGCCTGCTCAAACGGCATAATATTGACATCTGGTGGTGGCGGCAGAATACGTTTCCCGGTTTCAATCTCCCAGTCGCAGGAATATATAATCCCCATCGCGGTGGCGATGGGACCTTCCATACGCGCCATCAGATCAATCCATTGCCCTACACCCGCATCCTGTTTGAAGTAGCGAGGGTCGACCATATTCATGCTGCCGGTGTACGCGATGTAATTATCGATCATGATCATCTTGCGATGTTGGCGCAGATCCATACGGCGTAAAAACACACGCATCAGATTGACCTTTAAGGCTTCGACCACTTCAATACCGGCATTACGCATTAGCTCGGGCCACGGGCTGCGGAAAAAAGCCACACTGCCGGCGGAGTCAAGCATCAATCGGCAATGAATGCCGCGTCGCGCAGCGGCCATTAATGATTCAGCCACCTGGTCCGCCATGCCGCCGGGCTGCCAGATATAAAACACCATCTCGATATTATGGCGAGCGAGCTGGATGTCGCGGATTAACGCCTGCATCACATCATCTGACTCGGTCATCAGTTGTAGCTGATTCCCTTTAACCCCAGCGATACCCTGACGACGTTCACAGAGCTTGAATAATGGCGCTGCGACACTGCTGTTTTCTTCGGCGAAGATATGCTTACAGGCTTTAAGGTCGTTAAGCCATTTTGCGGTGGAAGGCCACATCGCTCTGGCGCGCTCAGCGCGGCGTTTGCCTAAATGGAGCTCGCCAACGGCAAGATAGGCAATAATTCCGACTAAGGGCAGAATGTAAATGATCAACAGCCAGGCCATCGCGGAGGGAACTGCGCGTCGTTTCATTAGAATGCGTAAAGTTACGCCTGCAATGAGCAACCAGTATCCCAGAATGGCCAACCAACTCACCAACGTATAAACGGTTGTCATAGATTAGAAATCCTTTTGAAAGCGCATTGTTATGAGTTTACGCATATGGATTCATCTGGCAAATAAAAACGCGGGAAAAGCACTGGTCAGCGTCGGGGTCGGGGGTATAATGACCATTCTGTTATTGCATAGAGTAGTTAACATGAAGCGGAGTAGAACGGAAGTGGGGCGCTGGCGCATGCAGCGTCAGGCTAGCCGACGTAAATCGCGTTGGCTTGAGGGGCAGTCGCGCCGAAATATGCGTATCCACAGCATCAGGAAGTGCATTCTAAACAAACAGCGTAACTCGTTATTGTTTGCGATCTACAATATCTAAATGTTCTGGGCACCATTGCGGTGCCCAATAAGTTTGCCCTTTCGTCTTCAAACTCTATTTTTGCGCCGATTCTTTGCTGTCAGTTTTCGTTTCTTGTTCATCGTTATCGCTGAAAATACCATGACCGGAGTTCAACAACATTGAAACGAGCATATCATTATTAATCTCTTCACCATTTAAAACTCGTGCCAGAATTTCGCTGCCAAACAGTTGCGGCGAGAGAATGATATCCGGATGTACCATCTTAATCTTATTCAGGTTTTTGCTATCACTGACGGCGAGAACTGTTTTGACATCACTGCTCATATCTTTTGCCGATAGTACAACAAACGCGTTATCAGCATCGTTATCACTCAGCGCCAGAATGGCCCGGCATCGATCGATTCCTGCTTTCTTTAATACTGAACTGTCATTACTGTCACCGGGGATAACATCAGCGTTATCACCTAAGCGTTGCTCAAGTTGCTTGATATCATCTTCAGGCAAGTTGCTGATAACCGTTACATTTTGTCCGCGTTGATTCAGTTGCAGAATCGTATTGATGGCGAGAATCGAATGCCCGCAAACAATAAAATGATCTTTACGATGCATTGTATGATTTTTTCCTTTTACAAGTTTGTTGAATCCCCCGCGGATAAGCGGACCAAAAATTGAAGTCATGGAGGTGGCAAAAACGGTAATGCCGGAAATAATGACCGAAATAGTGAACAATCGTGCTGATTCAGAAACAGGGACAATATCGCCATAGCCGACGGTTGACATGGTTTCTATCGAAAAATAGAACGCGGTCATCAAACTTTCTATTCGCGGATTAAAACCTTCGCTTAAATAAAGCGCACCGTAGGTGGAGTAAAACAGTAACGTCGTGAAACTAATAAATGCGAAAATTGTCCCGGCTGCGGCGCTACTGTGGGAGAAGTCTTTGCGCAGTATCAGCAAAAACACCAGCGTAAAAATGCAAAATCCAATACTAAATTTCAGCCAGGGATAAAAATGCAGGGTGTAAATTAGCGCTATCAACAACAAAATGATACTGATTGCCCATGCGAGCTTTGCCCGGAACAGTAAGCCAATGGAGTTCAGGACAAGAAAGACGCCGAGCATAAAGAGTGGGGCATTTGCCAGCAAGGAGAGATCTAACTCTGAAAAGGCTTTGATATGGAAAATATCAAGCAAATTGACCGACATACCATAGATTGTTTTAAAAATAAGCAATCCATTTAAAAAGACGGCCAGCGCGAGAATGTCGTGCCGTAGGGTCACCCATAAATTTGTTGCTGTTTGTTTGAATGTAGTCCAGTGACTCACTGATACCTCTGTAACCACAATTTTGTTTAATTATCTCAACGTGCACATTTTCTGAACATACATGCAGCACGTGAATGTGTTAAACAATAGTAGATGACTTTATCTGAAGTAATCAAAGGTTTTGAGTGAGCAACTCTGCGTCAGGAAAGGGCATTTTTCCTGAATATGCTCACATCATATAAAGAAATACAGATAAAGTTATTATCTGCTTGTGGGGGTGAATGCACTGACAGACCTATAAGGAAAGGCCAAACTAGAACACGGTTGCTAAAACCGTGCCCTTAAATATTGAATCTCTATTCAGAACACTTTCTTAAATGGTTTCACTGAAACGTGTTCATAGACTCCTGCCGCCACGTACGGGTCAGCATCGGCCCAGGCCTGAGCTGCTTCCAGCGATTCAAATTCAGCAATAACGGTTGAGCCAGTAAATCCCGCAGCCCCTGGATCGTTACTGTCTACTGCTGGCATTGGACCGGCGGTCAACAATCGACCTTCATCATGCAGTAACTGTAAACGTGCTAAATGTGCCGGACGAACGGAAAGGCGTTTTTCGAGGCTATCAGCTTTGTCTTGAGCGTAAATAACATACAACACGGGCACAACTCCTTGTTCGGGAAAGTTGTAAAGTACGTTATTTGAAAGGGCGAAGATCTGCAACGGAAAGATGATGTCTTTGTTAAGACCATGCATAAAGTAAGGTCAATTACGCCAAAAATGACATTTTCACTGATCCTGATCGTCTTGCCTTATTGAATATGATTGCTATTTGCATTTAAAATCGAGGCCTGGTTTTTCTGCTGAAATGATTATGACTTCAATGACCCTTGATTTACCTCGCCGCTTCCCCTGGCCGACGTTACTTTCGGTCTGCATTCATGGTGCTGTTGTGGCGGGTCTGCTCTATACCTCGGTACATCAGGTTATTGAACTACCTGCGCCTGCGCAGCCAATTTCTGTCACGATGGTTGCGCCTGCGGATCTCGAACCGCCACAAGCCGTTCAGCCGCCACCGGAGCCGGTGGTAGAGCCAGAACCGGAACCTGAGCCGATCCCTGAACCGCCAAAAGAAGCACCGGTGGTCATTGAAAAGCCTAAGCCGAAACCTAAGCCAAAACCGAAGCCGGTGAAAAAGGTACAGGAGCAGCCAAAACGCGATGTCAAACCCGTAGAGTCGCGTCCGGCATCACCGTTTGAAAATACGGCACCCGCGCGCCCGACATCAAGTACGGCGACGGCTGCAACCAGCAAGCCGGTTACAAGTGTGGCTTCAGGACCACGCGCATTAAGTCGCAATCAGCCGCAGTATCCGGCACGAGCACAGGCATTGCGCATTGAAGGGCAGGTTAAAGTTAAATTTGATGTCACGCCGGATGGTCGCGTGGATAACGTGCAAATCCTCTCAGCCAAGCCTGCGAACATGTTTGAGCGTGAGGTGAAAAATGCGATGCGCAGATGGCGTTATGAGCCGGGTAAGCCAGGCAGTGGGATTGTGGTGAATATCCTGTTTAAAATTAACGGCACCACCGAAATTCAGTAAGCAGAAAGTCAAAAGCCTCCGACCGGAGGCTTTTGACTATTACTCAACAGGTAAGGCGCGAGGTTTTCCTTCAGGATCAACCGCGACATACTTAAATAATGCTTCTGTCGCTTTATAGCGTTGCCCGATGGGTTCAGACGCGACTTTTTTCACCCACACTTCAATATTAATGCTGACCGATGTCGTCCCTTTCTGGACACAGCGTGCATAGCAGCACACCACATCGCCGACCGCAACCGGTCGTAAGAAAGTCATTCCTTCAACCCGCACGGTCACTACGCGACCGTGCGCAATTTCTTTCGCCAGAATAGCGCCGCCAATATCCATTTGTGACATTAACCAACCACCAAAGATGTCACCATTGGCATTGGTATCGGCGGGCATGGCTAAAGTACGTAAAACAAGATCGCCCTGAGGGACGTTATGTGTTGTAGACATGGTAAAACCGACTTAAAAGGAAAATCACAGGCGCGATGCTACTATGATTTTCCTGAGGAGAACAGAGGAGATACAGTGCCAGCCCCGAAGGACTGGCAGTCTGGTTAGGATTTATCTTCCTGCGGCATGTGGCGGTAGATATAGATACCGCTTAACAATGTGAAGATTAAGGTAAGAGCGGTCAGGCCAAACACTTTAAAGTTGACCCAAATATTTTGCGGCAGCCAGAATGCGATGTAGATGTTTGCCAGACCGCAAAGGATAAAGAAAACAGCCCAGGCCAGATTCAGCTTCGACCATACCGGTTGCGGCAGCGTGAGTTCTTTACCCAGCATCCGCTGAATTAGCGGCTTTTTCATCACCCATTGGCTGACTAACAGGGCACCTGCAAACAGGGCATAAATGACAGTAACCTTCCATTTAATAAACTCATCATTGTGGAAGAACAGCGTCAAGCCACCGAAGACGACCACCAGAACAAAAGTGATCAGGGCCATCTTCTCAACCTTACGAAAGCGAACCCAGCTATATATAAGCACAATCGCCGTGGCGACGATCAGCGCCGCAGTAGCCGCATAGATGTCATAAATCTTGTAAAACGCGAAAAAGACAACCAGCGGTAAAAAATCAAGAAACTGCTTCATTTTACGATTCCGTAATCAAATGCTTAAGGTTATTGGCGAATCAACATATACAGGCGGAACAGATAGATGAGCAGTACGGCTGAAATCATGTTGCTCAAAGTGTTCGCCAGTACGGCACCAATTTCCGGGGTTAATGCGGCAAAAGAAGAGGCAAAAAGTAGCAATAGTGTTTTTGCCAGCAACCAGCTCAGTACTGCGGGTGCCACCAGACGCATATTCGCCCATGTCAGCCGCATACTGCTACGCATCGAGGCAAAAATGCCCATTTTGTCCTGTACCAACATCACCGGTGCCAGAGCCAGTAAAATGGCCATGATAATTCCCGGAACGACCACCAGCATGATGCCAATCTGTACTAAAAGGGTAGTCAGAAAAATCAGAATAAATAACTTTGGCAATATCGGCGCACTGGCACCAATAGCTCGAAGCGCACTGACTCTCTGACCCGCAGACACCAGTTGGATAATTAATATTACGCCTCCGGCGAGAATGGCGTTACCGATTAATCCTGAAAAAGTGGACGCCGCTGAAGCCTGCAGCAAAATTTGTTGCTGTTCAGGTGACATATTCTGAACCAGGTCGAACAACCCACTACTGCCGCTAACGGGCACGCCGTCATTGAGCTGTGCAAGCTGTGCATCACTGGGTGAGAAAACATGCCCTAACACCACTGTGATAAACGCACATAGCAACGATACCAACAGAATGGTCATAAATTGATTACGGAAGAAATTTCCGGTGTCACGGTATACGGACTGCGCCGTGATAGACATGCACTCTCCTTGAGTTTTATGCAGGTGTTAATTAGCGGGCAATTGTACCCTGGTTAAGCCTCGGGTGGCAGCATCAGGTCTTGTATGGAAAAGCATATCTTTGTAAAGCGGAGGTAATTGCGGGTCTAAGCTATGGGCAAACCGCAGCAAGTGGCGAGCGAGTTAATGTTTGCGTAGTGAAATATATAGGAATTGATTTAAATCACATTAACCAGGATTCACAGTGCAACTTCTAAATTAATCCAGATCAATAAAGGGTGAATTATCATATATAATGTGATCTGTGTAGGATCATTTGTTACTCCAATGTGGGTATATTCGTCACGTTTTTATAACCATAACGACGGAGCGGATATGAAAAAGTTAACAGTGGCGGCTTTGGCAGTAACAACTCTTCTCTCTGGCAGTGCCTTTGCGCATGAAGCAGGCGAATTTTTTATGCGTGCAGGTTCTGCAACTGTACGTCCAACAGAAGGTGCTGGTGGTACATTAGGAAGTCTGGGTGGATTTAGCGTAACCAATAACACTCAACTGGGCCTGACGTTTACTTATATGGCGACCGACAATATTGGTGTGGAATTACTGGCAGCTACGCCGTTCCGCCATAAAATCGGTACCCGGGCGACCGGTGATATTGCAACCGTTCATCATCTGCCGCCAACACTGATGGCGCAGTGGTATTTTGGTGATGCCAGCAGCAAATTCCGTCCTTACGTTGGGGCAGGTATTAACTACACCACCTTCTTTGATAATGGATTTAACGATCATGGCAAAGAGGCGGGGCTTTCCGATCTCAGTCTGAAAGATTCCTGGGGAGCTGCCGGGCAGGTGGGGGTTGATTATCTGATTAACCGTGACTGGTTGGTGAATATGTCAGTGTGGTACATGGATATTGACACCACCGCCAATTATAAACTGGGCGGTGCACAGCAACACGATAGCGTACGCCTCGATCCGTGGGTGTTTATGTTCTCAGCAGGATATCGTTTTTAATTCCGCATAAAAACGACCCCGTAATATACGGGGTCAATAAGGACATGGTATAAAGGGTATTATTTCTTCGCTTCTACGCCATCAGTTTCAGAGCGTATTAAAAATTTCTCAGTTGTTTGCGGAATATGCTGAATCAGCCACTCGGCCATTTCTTTTTCCTCATTTAAAATCGCTTCGATGGTTGGAATTGAAGCTGTATCACCGGCATTTTTTGCTGCTGCTAATAGTGAGGTGTAACAGGCGATTTCAAATTGCTCGAAGACATATCCGCTAATAGAGCCTTTGACTATTTCATCAGAAGGGAATATACCACCGATTGACTGCCCAAGTGCAGCCATTTTACTCATAGAATCTTTAATGACTGAGCGTGAAATGTCATTACGATCAAGAATAGTTTCCAGTTGTACAATCTGGTTTTTGGTTTCACTAACATGTTGTTCAATACGAGCGCGTAGCTCAGGATAATTATCTATGCGGCTGGCCATGGATTCAAGCATAGATTCTGCTTGCTTTTCCATTGCGTGGGCGTCACGTAACCAGTCATGATAATGTTCAATACGATTCATGAAAATGTCCTCTTTATAAAATGACTAAAAGTTAAAGTTCATATTTCAGGCTTTATTTTCTGCTTTCTTATTTACGTTATTAAGGGCCAGATCAGTCAATTTGATGTCGGTGGCCTTTTCTTCTTCCAGGGTTTCTTTCAGAAGCTTCGCTGCTTTACGATAACCTAATTGTTCAGCCAGCGTCGCTAAGGTCCCGTAACTGGCGATCTCATAGTGCTCGACTTTCTGTGCCGCGGCAATCAGTGCGGCATCACGCACTTCGTTTTTCTCGGTGCTTTCGATGACCTCATTAGCTTCTTCAATGAGACCTTCCATTGCCACACATTTCATGCGCTTAATTTTCAGATTCGGTTCAGATTCCACAACTTGATCAATACGTTCAATCTGTCCATGAGTTTCCTCGAGGTGCGCATGAAAAGCCTGACTTAATTTTTCGTTTGATGTTGCTCTGGCGAGTTTTGCCAGTGCCCGTGTTAATTGTTTTTCTGCACTGTAGGTGTCTGAAAGCAGGTGAATAAATACATCTTCAATGGACTTCATATTCATATTTTTACTCCAGTGAAATCACTGCGAGCCATACGGCCCGCAGAGGCAATTATCTTTATCAACGTCAGCTGATATTAATAATTAACGGCGGATCAGGATTTTCCTGATTTATTTCCACCGCTGTGCTGACCGCCTTTTTTACCCGCTTCGGATGCGCGTTGCGGATCATTTTTAAAATTACCGCCGCTGTGTTGACCGCCTTTACGGCCTGCGTCGGATGCCTTCTCACGATCTTCGGCGAAATTTCCTGAACCACCACGATGTTCGGCCATGTTATTTCTCCCGTTGCGTTGCATTGTTTCATTAATATGAGTGTTGTGTGTCGACACTCATTAAAATTAGTCGGTAATGAGAATTAGTCAAATTGAGCAAAGTGAGAAGGAATGTGAAAAATATATTTTGAAAAAGAGTTTCGATATATTCATAAATACCCAAGAAATAAGTGGGTTAGAGAAAATTATTGATTTTAGTAGTGTTTTGTTGCGGGATTAATTTGTTTGATTATATTACTTTTGGGCGGAAAAATGACGTAAGTTAACGTACGTCAGGGGTAAGCGAAACGGTAAAAAGATAAATAATAAATGAATTTAGGATTTTTCCTGCTTCATTAAAGATAGTTAAAATGCCGCCAGCGGAACTGGCGGCTGTGGGATTAACTGCGCGTCGCTGCTTTCATCGGTTGTACAAAAGCTTTCAGTACCGCCAGCATTTTCTCTGGCTCATTAATATGTTGCTCGATGATTTTAACAATTGCCGAACCAGAAATCGCGCCCGCCGCTCCTGCATCAATCGCTGCTTTTACCTGATCCGGGGCGGAAATACCAAATCCTTGCAATGGAGGCGCAGCGTTGTACTCTTTCAGCTTCGCAACCAGATGATTGAGAGGTAACGCGGCACGGTTTTCAGCTCCGGTCACACCCGCACGCGACAATAAATAGGTGTAACCACGACCGTAAGAGGCAATCTGGCGCAGTAAATCATCATCAGCATTCGGCGGGCAGATGAAGATAGGTGCGACGTTATGGCGCAACGCGGCCTGGCGGAAGGGCGCAGACTCTTCCACGGGCACATCGGCAACCAGCACCGAATCGACGCCGACTTTCTCGCACTCGGCATAAAACTCATCAATGCCTTTGTTAAACACCAGGTTGGCATACATCAAAAGGCCGATCGGAATGGTCGGGTACTTCTGGCGAATGAGTGCCAGCATCTCAAAGCAGTGCGCCGGGGTCACACCTGCCGCAAAGGCACGCAGTGTGGCGTTTTGAATCGTCGGGCCATCTGCCAGTGGGTCGGAGAAGGGGATACCTAACTCCAGCGCGTCAGCACCGGCTTCAATTAACGTATCGATAATTTTCAGCGACTGCTCAATGCCCGGATCACCGAGGGTGACGAAAGGAACGAATGCGCCTTCTTTGCGCTCCTTCAGTTGGGCAAACAGAGATTCGTAGCGTTCCATCAGATTTCCCCTCGTGCTTTCAAAATATCGTGAACGGTGAAGATGTCTTTATCGCCGCGACCGGAAAGGTTAACCACCAGTAGCTGCTCTTTTTCCGGGTTTTCGCGCATCATTTTCAGCGCATGGGCCAGCGCATGTGAGGATTCCAGCGCCGGGATAATCCCTTCGTGCAGGCACAGCGTTTTGAAGGCCTCCAGAGCTTCATCATCGGTGATTGACACATAATCAGCGCGTCCAATGCTGTTGAGATAAGCGTGTTGCGGGCCGACTGACGGGAAATCCAGTCCGGCAGAAATCGAGTAAGATTCTTCAATCTGCCCGTCTTCGGTTTGCATCATTGGCGCTTTCATACCGAAATAGATGCCCACGCGACCATGTTTTAACGGTGCGCCGTGCTCGCCAGTTTCGATACCGTGACCACCAGGCTCCACGCCGATCAGCCCGACGTCGGTTTCGTTGATGAAATCAGCAAACATGCCGATGGCATTCGAACCGCCGCCAACACAAGCAATAACGGCATCCGGCAGACGACCTTCTCTTTCCAGAATCTGCGCTTTCGTTTCTTCGCCAATCATCCGCTGAAACTCACGCACAATGGTCGGGTAAGGATGCGGGCCAGCTGCAGTGCCCAGCATATAGTGCGCGGTTTCATAACTGCCGGACCAGTCGCGTAGCGCCTCATTACAGGCATCTTTCAGCGTCGCGGAACCGCTATGCACCGGGATCACTTCCGCACCCATCAAACGCATACGAAAAACGTTAGGCGACTGGCGTTCAACGTCTTTGGCACCCATATAAATACGGCATTTCAGGCCGAGCAGGGCGCTTGCAAGCGCAGAAGCCACGCCATGCTGACCTGCACCGGTTTCGGCAATGATTTCGGTTTTACCCATCCGCTTCGCCAGCAAAGCCTGGCCCAGAACCTGGTTAGTTTTATGCGCGCCGCCGTGCAGTAAATCTTCACGCTTCAGATACAGTGTGGTGTTCGTCCCGGCTGTAATGTTCTGACATTTGGTCAGCGCGGTTGGGCGCCCGGCATAGTTTTTCAGCAGGTCGTTGAACTGGGCCTGAAATTCAGGATCTTTTTGCGCGCTGACAAAAGCTTCTTCCAGCTGGCGCAGAGCAGGCATCAGGATTTGTGGCACGTACATGCCGCCAAACTCACCAAAATACGGGTTAAGTAATGTTGTCATTGTTCCTTTCCTTAATATGCGCGCAGCGTCTGGAAAACCGAGGCCAAAAGACGTGCGTCTTTGATGCCCGGTTGCGACTCTACAGCAGAATTAAAATCAAGCCCGGCGCAGCCGGTTTGTGCCGCTTCCACGCAGTTATCTGCGCCTAAGCCACCCGCCAGCAGAACGTTGCCAAGAGATTGACCGTTTAACAGTGACCAGTCGAAACGTTGTCCGCTCCCGCCCTGACCATTGTCGAATACATATTTATCGATGTGCTGAAAATCGCGCGCGGGAAGAGTTTCACCGACACTTAAAGCCTTCCAGATGGCGACGTTTGCTGGCAGAGCCTCACGCAGCGTATCGATATACAGCTGATCTTCATTACCATGCAGTTGCACTGCCGCCAGCGATAACACCTTAGCTTTGTCCACCACATCGGCAATATCGTGATTGCGGAACACGCCAACGTATTGCAACGGTGCCGCAGCCATCACTTCCTGCGCCTCTTCAATGCTGACGCAACGCGGTGACGTTGTAACAAATATCAATCCACCGTAAATCGCACCCGCGTCATAGGCTGCTTTAGCATCTTCCCCACGCGTCAGACCACATACTTTATTCTCACCCAGCAACACCCGGCGCACGGCGGCGTTCAAATCGTCATGGGCCATCAACGCCGAACCAATTAAAAAGCCGTTAGCGAAGTGGCTTAACTCACGCACCTGGCCGTAAGTATTAATGCCGGATTCGCTGATCACCGTCACGTTGTGCCCCAGTTTCGGCGCAAGCTCGCGGGTACGGTTAAGATCAATCGACAAATCACGCAGATCACGGTTGTTGATACCAACGACTTTTGCTCCCAATGTAATGGCGCGCTCCAGCTCCTCTTCATTACTGACTTCGGTCAGCACGCCCATCTCCAGACTGTGGGCTACAGCAGCGAGCTGGCGATACTGATCGTCGTCCAGCACCGACAGCATTAATAAACAGGCATCGGCCTGGTAATAGCGCGCCAGATAGATCTGGTAAGGGTCGATAATAAAGTCTTTACACAAAATCGGCTGCGGGGCGATTTGGCTGACGATGGGGAGGAAATCAAAGCTCCCCTGAAAATATTTCTCATCAGTCAGCACCGAAATTGCCGAAGCGTAATGTTTATAAATGGCGGCAATGCGTGCCGGATCGAAATCATCACGGATCACGCCTTTTGACGGCGACGCTTTTTTGCATTCCAGAATAAACGCCGTGCGTGCGCCTTGCAGTGCATCATAAAAATGTCGCGTGCTCGGCTGAACCTCATTCTGAAAACTGGCCAGCGGTTGCTGCTGTTTGCGGGCTTCTACCCAAATCGCCTTGTCTGCGACGATTTTCGCTAAAACGGTTTGCATCATTTACCCTCGTGCCGCCAGTGCGGTGACTCTGTCGTAAGCGGAACCACTGCGCAGTACCTCAAGAACGGTTTGCGCATTGGTTTGCAGATCTTCCTGGCCATGCAGGCGCATTAACATGGCGACATTCGCCGCGACAGCTGCTTCATGGGCGGCGTCGCCTTTACCTTGTAACAAGCGTGTTAAAATGTCACGGTTTTCTTCCGGTGTTCCGCCTGCCAGTTGCTCCTGATGGTAGGGAGTCAGGCCAAAATCTTCAGCGGTCAACTGATAGCTCTTAATTTCGCCGTCATGCAGTTCGGCAACGATTGTCGGCGCGTGTAATGAAACTTCATCCATCCCGCCGCTGTGCACCACCGCCGCGCGTTGATACCCCAGCACGCGCAAGGTTTCGGCAATCGGCAGCACCAGTTCCGGACTATAAACACCAATTAACGCCAGCGGAGGATGCGCCGGGTTAATCAATGGCCCCAGCACATTGAACAGGGTGCGGGTTTTCAGTTGCTGGCGAACCGGCATCGCATGGCGAAATCCGGTGTGATATTTCGGCGCAAAGAGGAAACAGACGCCTAACTCATCCAGCGCCTGGCGCGATTTATCGGCGTTCATATCAAGATTAATACCGAATGCCGCCAGCAGATCCGACGAGCCGGATTTACTGGAGACGCTGCGGTTACCGTGTTTCGCCACTTTCAGCCCACAGGCCGCGGCGACAAACGCACTGGCGGTAGAAATATTGATACTGTTGCTGCCGTCACCGCCGGTGCCGACGATATCGGCAAACAGATAATCAGGGCGTGGGAACGGCGCAGCATTTTCCAGAAGGGCAGTTGCTGCCCCGGCGATTTCGTTCGGGTGCTCGCCGCGAATTTTCATGCTGACCAATGCAGCCGCCAGTTGTTCCGGTTTCAGCTCGCCACGCACCACCGCTGAAAACAGCTGGTGGCTTTCTTGTTGGCTAAGCGTCTGCGCCTGATACAGTTTTTCCAGAATTGGTTGCAGTGTGTTGGTCGGCTCCAGCTTCTGTTGCGCCCAGGCCAGCGTTTGTTCCAGCAGGCGAGCGCCCTGGGTGGTGAGAATGGATTCCGGATGGAACTGGAATCCACAAACGCGATCCGCATCATGACGCACCGCCATCACCATGCCGTTAAAATGGGCATTGATGGTTAAACCTGCCGGAATGTTACTGCCAACCAACGAGTGATAACGCGCTACCGGCAATGGGTTTGTTAATCCGGCAAACATCGCCTGACCGTCATGTTCAATGCTCGACGCTTTACCGTGAAGAATTTCTCCCGCCTGACCGACATAGCCCCCGTAAGCTTCGACAATCGCCTGATGTCCGAGGCAAATGCCAATAATTGGCAGCTTGCCACGCAAACGGGTGAGGAGTTCCGGCATACAACCCGCTTCACTCGGCACTCCGGGGCCAGGAGAAAGCATCAGCACCGGATTGCTCATGGTCGCAAGACGTTCAATTAAGGTTTGCGCCGGAATATGGTTGCGGTAAATCACCACGTTATGCCCATTGCTGCGCAACTGATCTGCCAGGTTATAAGTAAAAGAGTCGATATTATCGAGCAGCAGAATGTCAGCCATCAGAAAGTCTCCTGTGCATGATGCGCGGTGGCGATAGCGCGCAGTACAGCGCGGGCTTTATTACGGGTTTCGTCGGCTTCCGACTGCGGAACAGAATCAAGGACTACGCCAGCACCGGCTTGCACGGTGGCGATACCGTTTTCCACCAGCGCCGAACGGATGACAATGCAGGTGTCGAGATCGCCATGTGCGGTGAAATAACCTACCGCACCGCCGTAGCTGCCGCGTCGACGACCTTCCGCTTCGGCAATTAACTGCATGGCGCGCACTTTCGGGGCACCGCTTAACGTGCCCATATTCATACAGGCGCGGTAAGCGTGCAGGGCGTCAAGATCGTGGCGCAGCTCACCGACAACGCGGGAGACGAGATGCATCACGTAAGAGTAACGGTCAACTTTGGTCAGGTCGGCAACGTAGCGGCTGCCAGGAGTGCAAATGCGCGCAAGGTCATTACGGGCGAGATCCACCAGCATCAGATGTTCAGAAAGCTCTTTATGGTCGGTACGCATCTCCAGTTCAATGCGGCTGTCCAGGTCTCTGTCCAGTGAACCATCGGCGCGACGTCCTCGTGGGCGTGTTCCGGCAATCGGGTAGATCTCAATCTGGCGGCTGGAGGCGTCATACTTGAGCGAACTTTCCGGCGACGCGCCGAACAGGGTGAAATCATTATCCTGCATAAAAAACATGTACGGGCTGGGATTACTCTTTTTCAGCACGTAATAGGCCGCCAGCGATGACGGGCAGGGCAGTGAGAAACGGCGAGATGGTACGACCTGGAAAATTTCTCCGGCGCGAATCGCTTTTTGCAACGAACGCACTACGCCACCGAACTCTTCATCGCTCTGATTACATTCACAATGCATATGCGGCACGGAAACTACCGGCAGCGGCGGCGCGGTTTCGGTCAGTTGCTGGCGAAGTTCGTTCAGGCGAGCAGTGAGACGTTGTTTTTCTTCTTCATTGGGAGCAAAAAGACTGGCCTGAATACGGGTACTTTTTTTCTGATGATCGATAACCATCAGCGTTTCAGCGAGATAAAAACAGAAATCAGGGCAGTTATTTTCCGCTGACAATTGCGGTAAATCTTCAAACCCCGCCACAAGGTCATAAGAGAACAGGCCGCCGAAGAACATTGCTTCTCGTTCTTCCTTCGGTACATTCAACAGATTCTGCAATAAGCGAAAAGCGTCAAAAACCGAAAGAGAGCATAAGCGGGCGTCTTCATCCAGCAATGGACTGACAGGAGGGAAGCGCAGCACGCGGCAGTTTGGTGATTGTTCATTTTCCACACCCGCAGGCAGGGCGTTATCCAGTAATGCCAGCAGAGCTTCGCCATTGCCGGAAAGTGCCTGAATAGTGACAGTGTCACCTAATGCTGTAATGCGCAGCGCACTGTCCACCAGCAGCAGGCTTTTTAAATCATCTTTGCTGTCGATATCTGCGGATTCAAGCAGCAGCGTTGCCGGACGATCCCCACACAACTGATGAAAAAGCGCGGTCGGATTATCGCGATAAGCACCTTCGCAGGTTAACAGTTCGAGAGTCGGTTTTTGTGTTTGCATTGTTATTCTCTAATTTTGTTCAAAAAAAAGCCCGCTCATTAGGCGGGCTGGGTATCTGATTGCTTTACGCATGGTGAATACACTGCCCGTTTCAGGAAGTGCGCCACCAACCTTTCAGTACGAAAATCGCTTTCATTGTCGATACCCTTTTTACGTGAACTTGCGTACTAGTTAACTAGTCCGGTGATTAATTGTCAACAGCTCATTTCAGAATATTTGCCAGAACCGTTATGATGTCGGCGCAAAAACATTATCCAAAACGGGAGTGCGCCTTGAGCGACACGAATTACGCAGTGATTTATGACCTGCACAGCCATACCACAGCTTCCGATGGCTGCCTGACGCCAGAAGCATTGGTGCACCGTGCAGTCGAGATGCGCGTCGGCACCCTGGCGATCACCGACCATGACACCACAGCGGCAATCGCGCCAGCAAGAGAAGAAATTTCACGTTCAGGACTGGCACTGAATCTTATTCCTGGCGTGGAAATATCCACCGTCTGGGAAAATCATGAAATTCATATTGTCGGGCTGAATATTGATATTGCACATTCGGCAATGAGTGAGTTCCTCGCGCAGCAGACAGAACGGCGCAATCAGCGGGCGAAGTTAATTGCCGAAAGACTTGAAAAAGCGCAAATACCTGGGGCGCTGGAAGGCGCGCAACGACTGGCGCAGGGCGGTGCGGTGACGCGCGGTCATTTTGCGCGTTTCTTGGTTGAATGTGGCAAAGCCAGTTCAATAGCGGATGTCTTTAAAAAATATCTGGCACGCGGGAAAACCGGATACGTTCCGCCACAGTGGTGTACAATAGAACAAGCTATTGATGTCATTCATCATTCTGGCGGTAAGGCAGTGCTTGCTCATCCTGGGCGGTACAATCTTAGTGCTAAATGGCTGAAAAGATTGGTTGCGCATTTTGCCGAACACCACGGCGACGCGATGGAAGTCGCGCAGTGCCAGCAATCGCCCAATGAACGCACCCAACTGGCGACGCTTGCCCGCCAGCACCATTTATGGGCATCACAAGGATCTGATTTTCATCAGCCATGCCCGTGGATCGAACTGGGTCGTAAACTCTGGCTGCCCGCAGGCGTTGAAGGCGTCTGGCAGCTATGGGAACAGCCGCAGAACACCACAGAGAGGGAATTATGAGCCAGTTTTTTTATATTCATCCTGATAACCCGCAGCAACGTCTGATCAACCAGGCGGTGGAGATCGTGCGTAAAGGCGGGGTGATTGTTTATCCAACTGATTCCGGCTATGCGCTCGGCTGTAAAATTGAAGATAAAAACGCCATGGAGCGTATTTGTCGTATTCGCCAGCTGCCGGACGGTCACAACTTTACCCTGATGTGTCGCGATCTTTCTGAACTCTCGACCTATTCATTTGTCGATAACGTTGCGTTTCGTTTGATGAAAAACAATACGCCGGGTAACTACACTTTCATCCTGAAGGGGACGAAGGAAGTGCCACGCCGTCTGTTGCAGGAAAAACGCAAAACCATCGGTATGCGTGTGCCTTCTAACCCGATTGCGCAGGCGTTGCTTGAAGCATTGGGCGAACCGATGCTTTCCACATCACTGATGCTACCTGGCAGCGAATTTACCGAGTCTGACCCGGAAGAAATTAAAGACCGTCTGGAAAAACAGGTGGATTTGATTATTCACGGCGGCTATCTCGGGCAGAAACCGACAACGGTTATTGATCTCACCGATGATACGCCAGTCGTATTGCGTGAAGGTGTAGGTGATGTGAAGCCTTTTTTATAAGTGATTAACTCTGTATACTACGCGGCCTTAAAATGGCGCTCTACTGCGCCATTGATTCTCCTGTTCGACGCCTGGGAAGGCGACACCAAAAGGAAGCTCTATGAGCGAAAAGCTACAGAAAGTGCTGGCGCGTGCCGGCCACGGTTCTCGCCGTGAAATCGAATCTATTATTGAAGCCGGTCGTGTGAGTGTTGATGGCAAAATTGCTAAACTCGGCGATCGTGTTGAAATTACCCCTGGATTGAAAATCCGTATCGATGGTCACCTGATTTCGGTACGTGAGTCCGCTGAACAAATTTGTCGCGTTCTGGCCTATTACAAACCGGAAGGTGAGTTGTGTACCCGTAACGATCCGGAAGGGCGTCCAACGGTATTTGACCGTCTGCCAAAACTGCGCGGTGCACGCTGGATTGCCGTAGGTCGTCTGGACGTTAACACCTGCGGTCTCCTGCTGTTTACCACCGACGGTGAACTGGCAAACCGTCTAATGCATCCAAGCCGTGAAGTTGAACGTGAATATGCCGTGCGTGTATTTGGTCAGGTTGACGACGCGAAACTGCGTGATTTGAGTCGTGGCGTGCAGCTGGAAGATGGTCCGGCAGCCTTTAAAACCATTAAGTTCAGCGGCGGCGAAGGGATCAACCAGTGGTACAATGTTACTCTGACCGAAGGCCGTAACCGTGAAGTTCGTCGTCTTTGGGAAGCTGTTGGTGTGCAGGTGAGCCGTCTGATCCGCGTGCGTTACGGTGATATCCCACTGCCGAAAGGTCTGCCACGCGGTGGCTGGACTGAGCTGGATCTTGCCCAGACTAACTATCTGCGTGAGCTGGTGGAACTACCGCCAGAAACCAGCTCTAAAGTTGCTGTAGAAAAAGACCGTCGTCGTATGAAGGCGAATCAAATTCGTCGTGCGGTGAAACGTCACAGCCAGGTCAGCGGCGGTCGTCGTTCTGGTGGACGTAATAATAACGGTTAATTTAAGTTAAGTATTAAATAAAGGCCCTGCGGGGCCTTTTCTTCATTTGAAGCATGATAAATAGTCGCAGTATTTTAATTTAATTTCATACTTGCTTATGAATAATGCCAGGGAATAGCCACATTACTATTTAATTATCTGAGATAAACTCAACGTCAAGAGGTGGGTTATGATTAGATATAGTGGATTATTTCTATCGCTGTTAATGCTTTCAGGTTGTGCAACTGAAGCATTGAAAAATGAGCAAGCTGAAACTGTTATTACTGCGGGTAACAAGGCGGTTGCGGCGAATGCAAGTTTCTTTAAACAATACTATGCTTCTCGTGAAAACTTCCTTGTTAATTTTTATGCGACTAATCCGGATTGTGCATTGCGACCTGATTATACCATTGATGTTGCGAACGATGGTCAGGGTGGAAAATTATGCAGGCCCCCTGAAGAAAAAACAGATAAAGTACAATTAGTCCCATTCGAAAAAGAGAAACTACTGGCTTCAATGGAAGTCATTAATAGCATGAGTGCTTATGTAGAGCTCTTGACTGAAGACATAAAAACTACAGAAAGTCAGCAAGTGACATTACTTAAACAGGCTCTGGATCACGCAAACAACGCGCAAACACTACTTGATGTTTCACATAGCAAAGATTTAGCTGAATCGGCAGCGGCAGTTAAAGATTTAGTAAGTTATTTCAACGAGTTATATATAATAAAGGTCAATGCTGGGAAAATAGGTAAAACGGCGGATAAAAATTGGGTAAGACTTATAAAAAACATGACTGTTTTGCGTAATGATATTTATACAAAAGGCGATAAGATTGAAAATTATACCTTTGCGAATGTACATAATAATATGCTTTATTATAATGCGGTATCTAAAAACTCTAAGAATACAGAGTTTAACACTCTGAAAAACAGGAAGGAGTTTCTAAGTTCAGTAATCAATGTGAATGAAACCAGACTACAGGCATCGGCTGCTGCAATGCCCGCGATTGAAGCTTTAAATGCCTTTATAGATAAGGGTGATTATCTAAAAGGTTTATACACTAATAAAACACGCACGGCAGCTGAACAAAACAGATTAAATGAAATATTACGCGCACAGGTCATTAGTGGGTTAAAGGCGTCTGAGGGGCTGGCGAAATTACTTATTGCCAGCGGAATAATGTTATAGGAGGGGCTTTTTATGAACGATGTACAAAACCGTAGAATACTGGCATTACTTGATATGCTGTATAATACTCTGGGCAACAAAACCACTTGCAAGGTTTGTCATAAATATTTTATCCTTATCCTCACGGTGATGAACAATCTGACGATTAACTACGGTACTGAAACTTCGCCAGAGTTAAGCGGAATCAGTTATGAAGATGCCAATGCGTTAATTACTGAACTGATATTATTTATTGAAGATGTTGACGCTGAGAATCATGAAGCATATCCGGGACATTTGAATGAGATTAAACGGATTCTGAGTTTTGCTATTGCCGCTTGAATATAATTATGATTAAAGCACCTCAAGAGGCGATCTTTTGAGGTGCTTTCCCTTAATAATCAATCCCGATTTGCGCCTTAACACCGGCATCAAACGCATGTTTGACAGGGCGTAATTCACTTACCGTATCCGCCAGTTCAAGAATATCCCGATGACAACCACGACCCGTGATAATCACCGTCTGTTGATGTGGACGTTCATTTAACGCCTGCACCACTTCATCCAGTGGTAAATAGTCATACGCCACCATATACGTCAGCTCATCGAGCAAAACCATATCCAGTGAAGCATCTGCCAGCATTCGTTTGGCATGTTGCCAGACTTCACGGCAGGCTGCGGTATCAGATTCGCGGTTTTGCGTATCCCAGGTAAAGCCCGTTGCCATCACTTGAAACTCAACGCCGTGTGGCTCCAGCAGTTTTCGTTCGCCATTAGGCCAGGTGCCTTTAATAAACTGCACGACGCCCACTTTTTTTCCGTGACCAACTGCGCGAGCTGCTGTACCAAATGCCGCGGTGGTTTTGCCTTTTCCATTGCCGGTAAAGACGATGATAATACCGCGTTCATCCTGGGCCTGGGCCACACGGGCATCCACTTTATCTTTTACACGCTGCTGACGCTGTTGGTAGCGTTCATCACTCATTGGGATATTCCTGGTTTACGGCCCGGTTGGGCGTCAAAGGTCATGCCGGTTTTACGGCGGCTGTCATCGCCCATCAGCCAGAGGTAGAGCGGCATGATATCAGCGGGTGTTTTAAGTTTCTGTGGATCTTCGGTCGGGAAGGCGCTTGCGCGCATTGCGGTGCGCGTACCACCTGGGTTAATGCAGTTGACGCGCAGGCGCTGCTGATATTCATCGGCCAGTACCTGCATCATCCCTTCGGTGGCAAATTTCGACGCTGCATAAGCGCCCCAGTTTGCACGCCCCTGACGTCCAACGCTTGATGAAGTAAAGACCAGTGAACCGGCGTCCGATTTGAGTAATAAAGGAAGCAGTGCCTGGGTGAGCATAAAGGTGGCATTAACGTTGACCTGCATGACGTCCTGCCAGACCTGCGGGTTTTGCTCGCTCATTGGGCAAACATCGCCGAGCAATCCGGCATTATGCAAAACACCATCCAGACGCGGATAATTAACGGCAATGCGCTGTGCCAGTTGTTGGCAATCTTCGGACGTGCAGGTCAGCAAATCGAGAATAAACCACTGTGGCTGACGCCCAGTTTCTTCGTTTATGTGGCTGGCTACCTGACGTAATTTTTCTTCATTACGGCCCAACAGAATCACTGTCGCACCATAGCGTGCATACGTCATCGCGGCTTCACGACCAATACCATTGCTGGCTCCCGTCACCAGGATAATGCGATCATTGAGTAAATCTTGTTTTGGCTGGTAATGCATGGCTACTCCTCAACGACGTTGTCTGTCGCGCTGCCAGTGTACTTTAAGACTTTGGGGCTTTATGCCTGAAACAGAAGGGCATTTCAATCAGCCTGGGGCGATAACACCGCAAAATGGATACTTTGTCATACTTTCGCTGCAATAACATCTCTGCGAGACGGCTTAACATGCCTGTTGTAAACTGTGAGCCAAAGCGTTGTTTAACCAAGGTGGGGACTCGTGGAATTGTTGTCTGAATATGGTTTGTTTTTGGCGAAAATCGTTACCGTTGTGCTAGCGATTGCGGCGATTGCCGCCATTATTGTCAATGTTGCTCAACGTAATAAACGCCAGCGTGGCGAGTTACGGGTCAACAATCTCAGCGAACAGTATAAGGAGATGAAAGAAGAACTGGCCGCGGCGCTGATGGACACTCATCAGCAAAAACAGTGGCATAAAGCGCAGAAGAAAAAGCACAAGCAAGAAGCGAAAGCCGCAAAAGCGAAAGCCAAACTGGGCGAGGTGGCAACTGACAGTAAACCTCGCGTCTGGGTGCTGGATTTTAAAGGCAGCATGGACGCCCATGAAGTGAACTCGCTACGTGAAGAGATAACGGCGGTACTCGCAGCATTTAAACCGCAGGATCAGGTTGTGCTACGTCTGGAAAGCCCTGGTGGCATGGTGCATGGTTACGGGCTGGCGGCTTCGCAGCTGCAGCGTCTGCGTGATAAAAACATTCCTTTAACTGTTACGGTAGACAAAGTTGCTGCCAGCGGCGGTTACATGATGGCCTGTGTGGCGGACAAAATTGTTTCCGCACCGTTTGCTATTGTGGGTTCCATTGGGGTGGTGGCGCAAATGCCCAACTTTAACCGCTTCCTGAAAAGCAAAGATATTGATATCGAACTGCACACCGCCGGGCAGTATAAGCGCACGCTGACCTTGCTGGGTGAAAACACCGAAGAAGGGCGGGAGAAATTCCGCGAAGAGCTGAACGAAACGCATCAGTTATTTAAAGATTTTGTGAAGCGTATGCGTCCGTCTCTGGATATTGAACAGGTGGCAACGGGTGAACACTGGTACGGACAACAGGCGGTAGAGAAAGGCCTGGTTGATGAAATCAACACCAGTGATGAAGTTATTCTTAGCCTGATGGAAGGCCGTGAAGTGGTCAATGTACGCTATATGCAGCGTAAACGACTCATTGACCGATTCACCGGCAGCGCGGCAGAGAGCGCTGATCGATTGTTGCTACGCTGGTGGCAGCGGGGGCAAAAGCCATTGATGTAAAAGACAAACGCGAGGGTAAGACCTCGCGTTTTGCTTTAATCAACCAGGTGATATTTTTCTGAAAGCACATGGGCCAGGTGTTTGAACATATTAAACACCGCGGTGCTTTTGGCTGTTGGCAATCCTTGTTCATCTAAAAAGTAGTCGCCGGTAAATACCAGCACGCCATTACGCTGCGTGACGCCGGTGGCTTCAATCCCTGCGAGCGTATCCTCATGCTCACGAATGATTTTATTGGCCTCTTTCAACAGCGTTTCGCGGTCGATGGGTTGTGTCTCTTTGTTCATTATTTACTCCTTAAACAAGGACATTAGTCTACGCCAGGCATGGCTTGCAGACAAATATACCACGCTGGTGGCAAGAGCGCCTTACTGGTAACTTTGGATTTTGCATGCTAATAAAGTTGCGTATCGGATTTTATCAGGTACAGTGTGACGCTTTCGTCAATCTGGCAATAGATTTGCTTGACATTCGACCAAAATTCCGTCGTGCTATAGCGCCTGTAGGCCAAGACCTGTTAACTCAGTCACCTGAATTTTCGTGAACAGAGTCACGACAAGGGGTTGATATCCGCAGAGAACGAGTCCATATCGGTAACTCGTTGCCAGTGGAAGGTTTATCAACGTGCGACGCATTCCTGGAAGAATCAAATTAGGTAAGGTGAATATGGGTAAAGCTCTTGTCATCGTTGAGTCCCCGGCAAAAGCCAAAACGATCAACAAGTATCTGGGTAGTGACTACGTGGTGAAATCCAGCGTCGGTCACATCCGCGATTTGCCGACCAGTGGCTCAGCTGCCAAAAAGAGTGCCGACTCTACCTCCACCAAGACGGCTAAAAAGCCTAAAAAGGATGAACGTGGCGCTCTCGTCAACCGTATGGGGGTTGACCCGTGGCACAATTGGGAGGCGCACTATGAAGTGCTGCCTGGTAAAGAGAAGGTCGTCTCTGAACTGAAACAACTGGCTGAAAAAGCAGACCACATCTATCTCGCAACCGACCTTGACCGCGAAGGGGAAGCCATTGCATGGCACCTGCGGGAAGTGATTGGTGGTGATGATGCGCGCTATAGCCGAGTGGTGTTTAACGAAATTACTAAAAACGCGATCCGCCAGGCATTTAACAAACCAGGTGAGCTGAATATTGATCGTGTTAATGCCCAGCAGGCGCGTCGCTTTATGGACCGCGTGGTGGGATATATGGTTTCGCCGCTGCTGTGGAAAAAGATCGCTCGTGGTCTGTCTGCAGGTCGTGTGCAGTCGGTGGCGGTCCGCCTGGTGGTCGAGCGTGAGCGTGAAATTAAAGCGTTCGTACCGGAAGAGTTCTGGGAAGTCGATGCCAGCACGACCACGCCATCTGGTGATGCGTTGGCGTTGCAGGTGACTCATCAGAACGACAAACCGTTCCGCCCGGTCAACAAAGAACAAACTCAGGCTGCGGTAAGTCTGCTGGAAAAAGCGCGCTACAGCGTGCTGGAACGTGAAGACAAACCGACAACCAGTAAACCTGGCGCTCCTTTTATTACCTCTACGCTGCAACAAGCTGCCAGCACCCGTCTTGGTTTTGGCGTGAAAAAAACCATGATGATGGCGCAGCGTTTGTATGAAGCAGGCTATATCACTTACATGCGTACCGACTCCACCAACCTGAGTCAGGACGCAGTAAATATGGTTCGCGGTTATATCAGCGATAATTTTGGTAAGAAATATCTGCCGGAAAGTCCGAATCAGTACGCCAGCAAAGAAAACTCACAGGAAGCGCACGAAGCGATTCGTCCTTCTGACGTCAATGTGATGGCGGAATCGCTGAAGGATATGGAAGCAGATGCGCAGAAACTGTACCAGTTAATCTGGCGTCAGTTCGTTGCCTGCCAGATGACCCCAGCGAAATATGACTCCACGACGCTGACCGTTGGTGCGGGCGATTTCCGCCTGAAAGCACGCGGTCGTATTTTGCGCTTTGATGGCTGGACGAAAGTGATGCCTGCGCTGCGTAAAGGCGATGAAGATCGTATCTTACCGGCAGTCGATAAAGGCGATGCTCTGACGCTCGTTGAACTGACACCAGCCCAGCACTTTACCAAGCCGCCAGCCCGTTTCAGTGAAGCATCGCTGGTTAAAGAGCTGGAAAAACGCGGTATCGGTCGTCCGTCTACCTACGCGTCGATCATTTCGACCATTCAGGATCGTGGCTATGTGCGAGTAGAAAATCGTCGTTTCTATGCGGAAAAAATGGGCGAAATCGTCACCGATCGCCTGGAAGAGAATTTCCGTGAGTTAATGAACTACGACTTCACCGCACAGATGGAAAACAGCCTCGACCAGGTGGCAAATCACGAAGCAGAGTGGAAAGCTGTACTGGATCACTTCTTCTCGGATTTCACCCAGCAGTTAGATAAAGCTGAAAAAGATCCCGAAGAGGGGGGTATGCGCCCGAACCAGATGGTTCTGACCAGCATCGACTGCCCGACCTGTGGTCGCAAAATGGGTATTCGCACAGCGAGCACCGGGGTATTCCTTGGCTGTTCCGGCTACGCTCTGCCACCGAAAGAGCGTTGCAAAACCACCATCAACCTGGTGCCGGAAAACGAAGTGCTAAACGTGCTGGAAGGTGAAGACGCTGAAACCAACGCGCTGCGCGCAAAACGTCGTTGCCCGAAATGCGGCACGGCGATGGACAGCTATCTCATCGATCCGAAACGTAAGTTGCATGTCTGTGGTAATAACCCAACCTGCGACGGTTACGAGATCGAAGAGGGCGAATTCCGCATTAAAGGTTATGACGGCCCGATCGTTGAGTGTGAAAAATGTGGATCTGAAATGCACCTGAAAATGGGGCGTTTCGGTAAATACATGGCCTGCACTAACGAAGAGTGTAAAAACACACGTAAGATTTTACGTAACGGCGAAGTGGCACCACCGAAGGAAGATCCGGTGCCATTACCGGAGCTGCCGTGCGAAAAATCAGATGCTTATTTCGTGCTGCGTGACGGTGCTGCCGGTGTGTTCCTGGCGGCCAATACCTTCCCGAAATCGCGTGAAACACGTGCGCCACTGGTGGAAGAGCTTTATCGCTTCCGCGACCGTCTGCCGGAAAAACTGCGTTATCTGGCCGATGCGCCACAGCAGGATCCGGAAGGTAATAAGACCATGGTTCGCTTTAGCCGTAAAACCAAACAGCAATATGTCTCTTCGGAAAAAGACGGAAAGGCGACTGGCTGGTCAGCATTTTATGTTGATGGCAAATGGGTTGAAGGGAAAAAATAACCTTTAATCCTGTCAGGTTATTATAAACAAAGGGTCGCGAAAGCGGCCCTTTTTTATTGCATATTATTTTTTCTTCACACCTATACACTAAGGCTATAAATGATATAGTGGTTATAGTTAGCACATTTTTTATTATTAAATCGTATTAGTCACCCGCCAGGTGTGACGAAAAAACGATGTTCTGATGGCGTCTAAGTGGATGGTTTAACATGAAATTACAACAACTTCGCTATATTGTTGAGGTGGTCAATCATAACCTGAATGTCTCATCAACGGCGGAAGGACTTTACACATCACAACCCGGGATCAGTAAACAAGTCAGAATGCTGGAAGACGAGCTAGGCATTCAAATTTTTTCCCGAAGCGGCAAGCACCTGACGCAGGTAACGCCAGCAGGACAAGAAATAATTCGTATCGCTCGTGAAGTCCTGTCGAAAGTCGATGCCATAAAATCGGTCGCCGGAGAGCACACCTGGCCGGATAAAGGCTCGCTGTATATCGCCACCACGCATACCCAGGCACGCTATGCGTTACCAAACGTCATCAAAGGCTTTATTGAGCGTTATCCTCGCGTTTCTTTGCATATGCACCAGGGCTCGCCGACACAAATTGCTGATGCTGTCTCTAAAGGCAATGCCGATTTCGCTATCGCCACAGAAGCGCTGCATCTGTATGAAGATTTAGTGATGTTACCGTGCTACCACTGGAATCGGGCTATTGTAGTCACTCCGGATCACCCGCTGGCAGGCAAAAAAGCCATTACCATTGAAGAACTGGCGCAATATCCGTTGGTGACATATACCTTCGGCTTTACCGGACGCTCAGAACTGGATACTGCCTTTAACCGCGCAGGGTTAACGCCGCGTATCGTCTTCACGGCAACGGATGCTGACGTCATTAAAACTTACGTCCGGTTAGGGTTGGGGGTAGGGGTTATTGCCAGCATGGCGGTGGATCCGGTCGCCGATCCCGACCTGGTGCGCGTTGATGCTCACGATATCTTCAGCCACAGTACAACCAAAATTGGTTTTCGCCGTAGTACTTTTTTGCGCAGTTATATGTATGATTTCATTCAGCGTTTTGCACCGCATTTAACGCGTGATGTCGTTGATGCGGCTGTCGCATTGCGCTCTAATGAAGAAATTGAGGTCATGTTTAAAGATATAAAACTGCCGGAAAAATAATTTCTTGCGTTATTTTCGGCACCTTTTATGTAGCGAAGGTGCCGGAATATATTCTCTTTTGTTGCTTATTTGTATACCGTGCACAATATTTTTATCCCTCATATTTATAGGGTAAATCACCTGTAAAGTAGTGTCTAATTACCCGCCTCGCAAACTCCAGTTTTCAAATATCTATTTCAGGTCAAAAGATTGAATTATTCACTGGAGACGATTCGTAAATTCGCTGGATTTTTGACTAAAGTTTCTTTAGGATTTGTCTCATCGTATGATTAATTACACCAATCGTTCAACGTCTTGCTGATAAGTGATGGCGATTATATGAGGTTAGCAATGCCTTCTGGAAATCAGGAACCCCGCCGGGACCCTGAATTAAAACGCAAAGCCTGGCTAGCGGTATTTCTTGGTTCTGCACTTTTCTGGGTGGTTGTCGCACTGCTGATTTGGAAAGTGTGGGGATAACTATGGTCGGTCAGGAGCAACTGGAGTCGTCACAATTATGTCAGCATAGTGACAATGAACCAGTAACGAAACGGGAATGTTCCGTCGTTATTCCAGACGACTGGCAACTAACAACGCAGCAGCAAGCCTTTATAGAACTGTTTGCTGAAGATGATCAGCCGAAACAATAATTATCATCATTCTTATTACCCATTTTTAATGAATTAAAGGGCTTTTAATACACCGCAGCAATAACAGGTTGAGTTATCTCAACACAAAGTAATAACCGTTAAGGGTGTAGCCTATGATCAACACAAATATGAAATATTGGTCCTGGATGGGCGCATTTTCTCTGTCGATGCTCTTCTGGGCCGAACTCCTCTGGATCATTACTCACTGATCCCTGACCCCGCTGCGGCGGGGTTTTCATTTGCTTTGCCACAAGGTTTCTCCTCTTTTATCAATTTGGGTTGTTATCAAATCGTTACGCAATGTTTGTGTTATCTTTAATATTCACCCTGAAGAGAATCAGGGCTTCGCAACCCTGTCATTAAGGAGGAGCTATGTCGTCAACCCTACGAGAAGCCAGTAAGGACACGTTGCAGGCCAAAGATAAAACTTACCACTACTACAGCCTGCCGCTTGCTGCCAAATCACTGGGCGATATCACCCGTCTGCCTAAGTCACTCAAAGTTTTGCTCGAAAACCTGCTGCGCTGGCAGGATGGTAACTCGGTTACCGAAGAGGATATCTACGCGCTGGTGGGATGGCTGAAAAATGCCCATGCTGACCGTGAAATTGCCTACCGCCCGGCAAGGGTGCTGATGCAGGACTTTACCGGCGTACCTGCCGTTGTTGATCTGGCGGCAATGCGCGAAGCGGTTAAACGCCTCGGCGGCGATACTGCAAAGGTTAACCCGCTCTCACCGGTCGACCTGGTCATTGACCACTCGGTGACCGTCGATCGTTTTGGTGATGATGAGGCATTTGAAGAAAACGTGCGCCTGGAAATGGAGCGCAACCACGAACGTTATGTGTTCCTGAAATGGGGAAAGCAGGCGTTCAGTCGTTTTAGCGTCGTGCCGCCAGGCACAGGCATTTGCCATCAGGTTAACCTCGAATATCTCGGCAAAGCAGTGTGGAGCGAATTGCAGGACGGTGAATGGATTGCTTATCCGGATACACTCGTTGGTACTGACTCGCACACCACCATGATCAACGGCCTTGGCGTGCTGGGGTGGGGCGTTGGTGGGATCGAAGCCGAAGCCGCAATGTTAGGCCAGCCGGTTTCCATGCTTATCCCGGACGTAGTGGGCTTTAAACTCACCGGAAAATTACGTGAAGGTATTACCGCCACAGACCTGGTTCTCACCGTTACCCAAATGCTGCGCAAACATGGCGTGGTGGGGAAATTCGTCGAATTTTATGGTGATGGGCTGGATTCACTACCGCTGGCGGATCGCGCCACCATTGCCAATATGTCGCCAGAATATGGTGCCACCTGTGGCTTCTTCCCAATCGATGCTGTCACCCTCGATTACATGCGTTTAAGCGGGCGCAGCGAAGATCAGGTCGAGTTGGTCGAAAAATATGCCAAAGCGCAGGGCATGTGGCGTAACCCGGGCGATGAACCGATTTTTACCAGTACGTTAGAACTGGATATGAATGACGTTGAAGCGAGCCTGGCAGGGCCAAAACGCCCACAGGATCGCGTTGCACTGCCCGATGTACCAAAAGCATTTGCCGCCAGTAACGAACTGGAAGTAAATGCCACGCATAAAGATCGCCAGCCGGTCGATTATGTTATGAACGGACATCAGTATCAGTTACCTGATGGCGCGGTGGTCATTGCTGCGATAACGTCGTGCACCAACACCTCTAACCCAAGTGTGCTGATGGCCGCAGGTTTGCTGGCGAAAAAAGCTGTAACTCTGGGCCTCAAGCGGCAACCGTGGGTCAAAGCGTCGCTGGCACCAGGCTCGAAAGTCGTTTCTGATTATCTGGCAAAAGCGAAACTGACACCGTATCTGGATGAACTGGGATTTAACCTTGTGGGATACGGTTGTACCACCTGTATTGGTAACTCTGGTCCATTGCCCGATCCTATCGAAACGGCAATCAAAAAAGGCGATTTAACCGTCGGTGCGGTGCTGTCCGGCAACCGTAACTTTGAAGGCCGTATCCATCCGCTGGTTAAAACTAACTGGCTGGCCTCGCCGCCGCTGGTGGTTGCCTATGCGCTGGCGGGAAATATGAATATTAACCTCACTTCTGAGCCTATTGGTCACGATCGTAAAGGCGATCCGGTATATCTGAAAGATATCTGGCCATCGGCACAAGAAATTGCCCGTGCGGTAGAACAAGTCTCCACAGAAATGTTCCGCAAAGAGTACGCAGAAGTTTTTGAAGGCACGGCGGAATGGAAAGAGATTAACGTTGCGCGATCCGATACCTACGGTTGGCAGGAGGATTCAACCTATATTCGCTTATCGCCTTTCTTTGATGAAATGCAGGCAACACCAGCACCTGTGGAAGATATTCACGGTGCGCGGATCCTCGCAATGCTGGGGGATTCGGTTACCACTGACCACATTTCTCCGGCGGGCAGCATTAAGCCCGATAGCCCGGCGGGGCGATATCTACAAGGTCGGGGTGTTGAGCGCAAAGACTTTAACTCCTACGGTTCGCGGCGTGGTAACCATGAAGTGATGATGCGCGGCACCTTCGCCAATATTCGCATTCGTAATGAAATGGTGCCTGGCGTTGAAGGGGGGATGACGCGGCATCTACCTGACAGTGATGTCGTCTCTATTTATGATGCCGCGATGCGCTATAAGCAGGAGCAAACGCCGCTGGCGGTGATTGCCGGGAAAGAGTATGGATCAGGCTCCAGCCGTGACTGGGCAGCAAAAGGTCCGCGTCTGCTTGGTATTCGTGTTGTGATTGCCGAATCGTTTGAACGAATTCACCGTTCGAATTTAATTGGCATGGGCATCCTGCCGCTGGAATTTCCGCTAGGCGTGACGCGTAAAACGTTAGGGCTAATCGGGGAAGAGAAGATTGATATTGTCGATCTGCAAAGTCTACAACCCGGTGCGACGGTTCCGGTGACGTTTACGCGCGCGGATGGTAGCCAGGAAGTCGTACCCTGCTGTTGTCGTATCGACACCGCGACGGAGTTGACTTACTACCAGAACGACGGCATTTTGCATTATGTCATTCGTAATATGTTGAAGTAACGAGTATTTGCTTGCCGGTTATTTTGCTTCCGGCAAGCAAATGAATTAAACAATGCAAGAGGGTTATTTGTTCAGCAAATGACCCATTTTCTCGGCTTTGGTATCGAGATAATGTTCGTTATTGGGGTTACGACCTACAATCAACGGTACGCGTTCAACAATATTAATCCCTGCTTCGGTCAGAATTTCGACTTTTTTCGGGTTGTTGGTTAACAAGCGGACTTCATTGACGCCAAGGAGTTTGAACATATCAGCGCAAAGAGTGAAGTCGCGCTCATCAGCGGCGAAGCCTAACTGGTGGTTAGCCTCTACAGTATCGTAACCTTGATCCTGCAGTGCATAAGCGCGGATTTTATTCAGCAGACCAATGTTACGACCTTCCTGACGGTGATACAGCAAAATACCACGGCCTTCTTCGGCAATTTGCGTCAGTGCCGCTTCGAGCTGGAAGCCACAATCGCAGCGCAAGCTGAACAGGGCGTCACCGGTCAGACATTCGGAATGGACGCGCGCAAGTACCGGGGTATGCCCGGAAATATCGCCATAGACTAGCGCGACATGATCGTGTCCGGTTGCCAGTTCTTCAAATCCCACCATCAGGAAATCGCCCCATGGGGTTGGCAGTTTGGCTTCTGCCACACGTTTAAGCTGCATGAAATTCTCCAGATAATGCTGGTTCTGTATTGGCTTATTTTGCCATAACGAGAAGGGGTTCACCTAATCACGACGCGTCGATCGTTCACGGAATGGCACAAATCTGTCAATTTTTCCTGGAACTGGCATTTTCAGTTATGATTGTGGGACTTATCAAAAAGGAGATGCCATGCGTTCGATTGCCAGACGTACCGCAGTGGGAGCTGCACTATTGCTTGTTATGCCGGTAGCCGTATGGATTTCTGGCTGGCGTTGGCAACCTGGAGAACAAAGTTGGCTACTAAAAGCGGCTTTTTGGGTTACTGAAACTGTCACTCAGCCCTGGGGCGTCATTACACATTTGATTTTATTCGGCTGGTTTCTCTGGTGTCTGCGTTTTCGCATTAAGGCTGCCATTATGTTATTTGCCATTCTGGCGGCGGCAATCCTTGTGGGACAAGGCGTTAAATCCTGGATCAAAGACAAAGTCCAGGAACCACGACCTTTTGTAATCTGGCTGGAAAAAACACATCATATTCCGGTTGATGAGTTCTACACTTTAAAGCGAGCAGAACGCGGAAATTTAGTGAAAGAACAGTTGGCTGAAGAGAATAATATCCCACAATATTTGCGTTCACACTGGCAGAAAGAGACGGGGTTTGCCTTTCCTTCCGGTCACACGATGTTTGCTGCCAGTTGGGCGCTGCTGGCCGTTGGTTTGCTATGGCCGCGTCGGCGAACGTTAACTATTGCTATCTTGCTGGTCTGGGCAACCGGAGTCATGGGAAGCCGCCTGCTGCTCGGGATGCATTGGCCACGCGATCTGGTGGTAGCTACGTTGATTTCGTGGGCGCTGGTGGCGGTGGCAACGTGGCTTGCGCAACGAATTTGTGGGCCATTAACACCACCTGCGGAAGAAAATCGCGAAATTGCACAACGAGAACAAGAAAGTTAACGCTGGTTGATTTTCTGAATTTAGCCCTTAAATCATCAACAATGCGCGTGGTTGCCATTTCGCAGACGGCGCGAAAATGGTACTTTAAAGGGCTATTGCGGTAAGTTGACCATAATTTATTCGCTCTAACCACATAACGGGAAGTAATGTGAAATATTTACTCATTTTCTTACTGGTGTTAGCGATCTTCGTGATTTCGGTCACGTTGGGTGCGCAGAACGATCAACAGGTGACGTTTAATTATCTGTTAGCGCAAGGGGAGTACCGTATTTCCACATTGCTGGCGGTATTGTTTGCTGCGGGGTTTGCTATCGGTTGGCTGATTTGCGGCCTGTTCTGGCTGCGAGTTCGTGTTTCCCTGGCGCGCGCTGAACGTAAAATAAAGCGACTGGAAAACCAGCTTTCACCCGCGACTGACGTGGCTGTAGCGCCGCATTCGTCAGCGGCGAAGGAATAACTTTCTATGCTGGAGTTGTTGTTTCTGCTTTTGCCTGTAGCCGCTGCCTATGGCTGGTATATGGGCCGCAGAAGTGCGCAACAAAACAAGCAAGATGAAGCCAACCGCTTGTCGCGTGATTACGTAGCGGGGGTTAACTTTCTGCTTAGTAATCAACAGGATAAAGCGGTAGACCTGTTTCTCGATATGCTTAAAGAGGATACGGGTACCGTTGAAGCCCACCTTACGCTCGGAAACCTGTTCCGTTCGCGTGGCGAAGTTGATCGCGCTATTCGCATCCATCAGACCCTAATGGAAAGCGCCTCGCTGACCTATGAACAGCGTCTGTTGGCGATTCAACAACTGGGGCGTGATTACATGGCCGCCGGGTTATACGACCGCGCGGAAGACATGTTCAATCAGTTGACCGATGAAACTGACTTCCGCATTGGTGCGCTGCAACAACTGCTACAAATCTACCAGGCTACCAGCGAGTGGCAGAAAGCAATTGATGTTGCCGAACGCCTGGTGAAGCTGGGTAAAGATAAGCAGCGCGTCGAAATTGCTCATTTCTACTGCGAGTTAGCCCTACAGCATATGGCCAGCGACGATCTCGATCGTGCCATGGCCTTGTTAAAAAAAGGTGCAGCGGCAGATAAAAACAGCGCCCGCGTATCCATCATGATGGGACGCGTATTTATGGCGAAAGGAGAATACGCCAAAGCCGTCGAAAGTTTGCAACGCGTGATATCCCAGGACAGAGAACTGGTCAGCGAAACGCTGGAAATGCTGCAAACCTGCTACCAGCAGTTGGGTAAAACTGCCGAATGGGCTGAGTTCCTGCAGCGCGCGGTGGAAGAGAACACCGGTGCCGATGCTGAACTAATGCTTGCGGACATCATCGAAGCGCGCGACGGTAGTGAGGCCGCACAGGTCTATATTACGCGTCAGCTTCAGCGTCATCCGACCATGCGTGTGTTCCATAAGCTAATGGATTACCACTTAAATGAAGCGGAAGAAGGGCGTGCCAAAGAGAGTCTGATGGTGCTGCGTGACATGGTTGGCGAGAAGGTGCGTAGTAAGCCTCGTTATCGCTGCCAGAAATGTGGTTTTACCGCATACACCCTCTACTGGCATTGTCCATCTTGTCGGGCCTGGTCAACCATTAAACCGATTCGCGGTCTTGATGGCCTGTAATTTTTAAAAAAATCCGACTTTAGTTACAACATACTTATTATTAATGTTCCATTGTGCTCCGGTAACTCGGGCGCAGAAAAGCCTGCCAGGGGAGAAATCGCAACTGTTAATTTTTTATTTCCACGGGTAGAATGCTCGCCGTTTACCTGTTTCGCGCCACTTCCGGTGCCCATCATCAAGAAGGTCTGGTCATGACGTTAACTGCTTCATCTTCTTCCCGCGCTGTTACGAATTCTCCTGTGGTTGTTGCCCTTGATTATCATAATCGTGATGCCGCGCTGGCCTTTGTCGACAAGATCGACCCACGCGATTGTCGTCTGAAAGTCGGCAAAGAGATGTTTACGCTGTTTGGACCTCAATTTGTACGCGAACTTCAACAGCGTGGTTTTGATATCTTCCTCGACCTGAAATTTCACGATATTCCCAACACTGCAGCGCACGCTGTCGCTGCTGCAGCTGACTTAGGCGTGTGGATGGTGAATGTTCACGCCTCCGGTGGGGCGCGTATGATGACCGCAGCGCGTGAGGCACTCGTCCCGTTTGGCAAAGATGCACCGCTTTTGATTGCTGTGACGGTGTTGACCAGCATGGAAGCCAGCGACCTGGCCGATCTTGGCGTGACGCTGTCACCTGCAGATTATGCAGAACGTCTGGCGGCACTGACGCAAAAATGTGGCCTTGATGGTGTGGTGTGTTCTGCTCAGGAAGCTGTGCGCTTTAAACAGGTATTCGGTCAGGAGTTCAAACTGGTTACGCCGGGCATTCGTCCGCAGGGGAGTGAAGCTGGTGACCAGCGCCGCATTATGACGCCAGAACAGGCGTTGGCGGCTGGTGTTGATTATATGGTGATTGGTCGCCCGGTAACGCAATCGGTAGATCCAGCGCAAACGCTGAAAGCGATCAACGCCTCTTTACAGCGGAGTGCATGATGAGTGATTCCAACAGCCGTCTGGTCTACTCAACGGAAACCGGACGTATTGATGAGCCAAAAGCGGCCCCTGTACGCCCTAAAGGCGACGGTGTGGTGCGTATTCAGCGTCAGACCAGTGGACGTAAAGGTAAGGGCGTTTGCTTGATTACCGGTGTCGATCTCGATGATGCCGAACTGACAAAACTGGCAGCGGAACTGAAGAAAAAATGCGGCTGCGGCGGGGCAGTTAAAGATGGAATTATTGAAATCCAGGGTGATAAGCGCGATTTATTAAAATCACTGCTTGAAGCGAAAGGGATGAAGGTAAAACTCGCCGGCGGTTAACATAAAAAGCCACGGATATATCCGTGGCTTTAGAATATTTTACTGTGTGTATTATTCAGTTATTTCGTACTGAACAGAATCAAGCGTATTATAATTGCGAGTCGATAATCGACATTTATTTACGATTATTTACCGACCTGGTGACCAATAACACCACCGACGGCTGCACCACCTAATGTACCCAGCGTACTGCCATCGGTCAGTACTGCACCGCCTAATGCACCTGCGCCCGCGCCAATTGCGGTGTTACGGTCTCGTTTAGACCAGTTAGAACAGGCACTCAGAGACATTGCCAGGGTAATTGCCAGAACAGCCGCGGTCATTTTTTTGCTCGTTACAAACATAATACTCTCTCCTGAATTTATGATTCACGGAAGTAAGCTCTCTATAACTATAATAGCTAAGAATAAGCCTGGTGAAATTATTCCGTGAAATCCGCTCGCGCGCAGGGTTATATCACGCAGGTGATAATGACTTCCTGTTATATCGCTGATAATAATTTTATATCTTGAGAGTGTTAATAACAGGTAAATAGTCTTAATTATCAACCAGGAATCATCTTAGAGCGGATGATTTGCAAAACAGCAAATCATCCGTAGAGAAGGGAAATGGTTAAATGTCAACGACGTGAACGGTGAGTTTACTGTGCTCAAGATGCATCAGATCGCTGGCGCGTATTTTCGAATCGGTAATCACGCGATTGAATCGCTCAACGGGGCCGATGGAGTATGAATGTACAGCACCAAATTTCGAACTGTCAGTCAGGACTATCGCTTCGCACTCTTTTTCCAGCACGGCATTGACCACATCGGTACGCATCATATCGCGACCGGTAAACCCAGTTTCAGGCTGCCAGCCATCAATACCAATAAATGCCTTGCTGAAATGCACCTGTTGGATGCAATGACGTGTCAAAGGGCCAACCATACTTTCGCTTTTTTTCTGGTACACGCCACCGAGTAAAATGACTTCACAAGGCGCGTCTTTCAGCAAATGTGCAATATAGCTGCTGACCGTGATGATAGTGACGTTTTTCTTCTGCTCGCCCAGAGTCCGGGCGAGTAGGGCATTGCTGCTGCCATTTTCGATAAAGATAGTTTCGCCCGGTTGAACCAGTGACGCGGCAAACTCGGCGAGTTCACGCTTCAGTGTATAGTTGCTCATCATACGGGTTTCGACGTCATCACTATCAAGCGAAACTGCAAAGCCATGTGCACGGCGGAGGTAACTCAGTTTTTCGAGGGTGTTGAGATCCTGGCGAATGGTAACTTCAGAAACTCCAGTGGCTTTTGCCAGATCGGTTACGCTAACCTGACCCTGGTCAATGACCATCTGTAGAATAGTTTGTTGTCGGGAATTCATCGCTGTAATTCTTATAACGTTATAATACTTAATAAAAAAATACTGACGCGCCGGGCATCCTCAAATAGGAAAACCTGAAGGCACGATTGTTAAATCTCCCACGGTGCCTTCGGGATGTCTGGCGTAGATTCAGCAACCTGGCGCAAGAGTTCTGCTTTAAGTATCTCGAGATTATGGATCGCAGAGTGGTAATCGCCTGCCACAAGGATATCTAACACAATATCAATACGTTCGGCAACGCGCTGGGCATCAAATTCAGACATCAAGGACATCCTTATAGCAAAAGGGGGAAAGTGAATAATGCAAAAATTGCCGCTAAAAGAGAAGTGTTTAACGGCAACGGCTAATTATCATCCGGGAATACGATATATAATGACGGAATACATCGCTAAGTATATATATTCATCTACTTATGAGCGCTTCAGATAGCGTTTATACCAGCGTTCGAAGGCGACGGCGGGCATCGGTTTGGCAAACAAAAATCCTTGCCGCTCATTGATCCCGTTCTTGGTTAAAAAAGCATCTTCCTTTTTACTCTCCACTCCTTCAGCGATCACCTGAAGATTCAATGCCTGGGCCACAGCGACGATCGCCCGGACCAGCGACTGCGATACAGGTTGTTTGTGAATATCTCGAACAAAAACCTGGTCAAGTTTAATCGCATCGATCGGAAAGCGCGCCAGTTGCGAAAGTGAAGAGTAGCCGGTACCAAAATCGTCCAGATGCACTTGCGCACCTAGTTGGCTAAATTGTTGAATAACAGACAGTGCCAGTTCATCATTCTCAATCAGGCAGCTCTCCGTCAGTTCAACATCAATAGGGCAGTATTCAAAATTGAGTTCCTGGAGAACCTGTTTCAGGGCGGTGAAAATGGTTTGATCGGCGAGCTGACGTGCAGAAATGTTTACCGCCACTCGCAGGTTAATGCCTTTATCCCGCCACTTCGCCACCTGGCGTACGACATCGAGAATCACCCAACGGCCTAAAGGCACAATTAGCCCTGACTCTTCGGCGTAGGAAATAAAGTCCAACGGTGGAATCAACCCACGTTCAGGTGACTGCCAACGTACTAAAGCTTCCAGACTGCGTACTTCGCCACGCCAAGTGATTTTCGGTTGATAGTGAATAACCAACTGATCGTTTTCCAGTGCTTTACGCAAGTTGGTATCCAGCCAGAGATATTCAAATACCCGCTGATTCATTTCTGGGGTAAAAACGCAAAATTGTCCTCGTCCGCCTTCCTTCGCTGTGTACATTGCTGTGTCGGCGTGACGAATAATAGCCGCGCTGTCCGAACCATGTTCGGGAGAGAGTGAAATACCCACTGAACAGCTGGTATAAACTTCAATTAAACCAATGCGGAAGGGGAGTCGTAAGCGGGTCAAAATTCGTGATGCCATTGCTTCCAGCGCGCTTTGTGAGGTATTGGATGCCAGTACCAGAAACTCATCGCCACCTGGACGCGCCAACACCTGATCATGTTCGAGACAGCTTAAAATGGCCAATGACACTTCGCGTAATAGCTGGTCACCAAACAAATGCCCATAAGCGTCGTTGACCTTTTTAAAATTATCCAAATCAAGATACACAACCCCAACTTTATTGTTATCTGCCTGATTAATGGCGTGATCGATTAACTCCTGCATTGCGTTACGATTCGGCAGTCCGGTGATACTGTCGGTATTTGCCAGAATACGCAGTCGCTCCTGAGCGCGGCGCTCTTCGGTAATGTCGGTGCCGGAACAGATTAAAAAAATCTCGTTCTTGCCACTGCCGCTGTGGACAAATTTATTGCGAAACAGAAACAGCCGCTGGCCTTTACGTGTTGGTATCCACAGTTCGACTTCATATGCATTGCCGCTTCGAAAAAATACACGGTTATTGCGCCTGGATGCCGCAGCTTCACGACGGCTCATAAACAGTTTAAACACGCTTTGCCCAATGACGTCGTGTTCTTTCAACCCTGTGTAATCTTCACATAACCGATTGAAGCGTTGGATATTCCCCCGACTGTCGAGAATCACTATTGCGGAATGTGCTTCAGAAACTACCTGCTCAGCAAAGGAAAGCCCGTGTGATAAATCACGAGCAACCGCCGGTGTGTCATGCCATGCCGACGCGTTGCCAGCCCATTCCCGTTTATTGATTTTTCGTCCTACCAGATGCACAGAAAGATCGCTTTCATCGACGGTCAGACTCATCATCAGGCTGGAAGTGATGACCGTCATTTCCCTGATGCGAGCAGCCTGTTCGGCAGATAACTGCAACGTACGTTCAGGTTCTGTGGTTTCGGTGGTAGAAAAGCGCAAAACATCGCTGCTTTCCGTCAACCGCCAGTATGGATTGTGCGATCCGAGAAAGTTGTACAACGTTGTGGACTCCCTAACGGTTTTCATGATGCATATCCTCCGGTTAACAGCGGAGTTCGCGGTTAAATAAAAGGAACAACATGACTTACATGAAATTAACGGCGGCTAAACGCATTGTTTTTTTTATCTATTTATTTGTAATCCAGTTTTGGAAAAACGCCAGTTTTCAAACGAAAGTCAGTTAAAAATCTGCCGGGATATGGCGAAGGTGGAGCGGGGAAATAAACGGCCCATTCATGAGGAATGGGCCGTGAAAGGAGATTACGCGACCGGGCGTGCAATAATGCTGCGGGTTTCCATGCGGACTTCGGCAATGGTGACGTCAATAACGTCGGTCACTTTGTAAGCCGTTTCACCTTTAATTTGTACAGTGCCGTTTTCCTGGCTGCAAACCAGTTCATCGCGCACAGCGTGTAAGAAAGGTGCTGGAATAAAGGCGATAGCGCCGTTATCAACCAAACGCACACGCATGCCGCCACGGCTGATATCGACAATTTCCGCCGCGAAACGGGTGTCGGTCCCGGCTTTGTCTTTCAGGAAGCGTGCGTATAACCAGTCGCCAACATCACGTTCTGCCATTCGGTTGAGACGGCGACGCTCGGCCATTTGGACAGTGATTTCATCCTGCGGACGCGTCGCAGTTTCGCCTTTGATAACCGCTTTCAGCAGACGGTGGTTGATCATGTCGCCATATTTACGGATTGGCGAAGTCCAGGTGGCGTATGCTTCCAGACCGAGGCCAAAGTGAGGACCGGGTTCAGTGCTAATTTCAGCAAATGACTGGAAGCGACGAATGCGGCTGTCGAGGAAACCAGTTGGTTGCGCATCCAGTTCACGACGCAGTTTGCAGAAACCGTCCAGCGTGAGCACTTCTTCGGCATCGACATGCAGACCATGGGTTTTCAGCAACGCCGCCAGCGCGTCGGCATTCGCCGGATCAAAGCCCATATGCACGTTATAGATGCCAAAACCGAGCTTATCGCGCAGTACGCGGGCCGCACAAATGTTAGCGGCAATCATCGCTTCTTCGACGATACGATTGGCAATGCGACGAGGCTCGGCGACGATATCCAGCACTTCACCTTTTTCACCGAGAATAAAGCGGTAATCCGGGCGATCTTTAAATACCAGTGCGTGGTTATTACGCCACTCGCCACGGCGTTGGCAAATTTGCGCTAACAAACGGACTTGTTCGGCAATTGCTTCACTTTCAGGCTGCCAGTCACCGGTATTTTCCAGCCAGTCAGAGACCTGGTCATACACCAGCTTCGCTTTGGATTCGATGGTGGCGGCAAAGAATTCGATATTATCTTCAATGGTGCCATCAGCGGAGAGCGTCATGCGGCATGCCAGTACCGGGCGGACTTCATTGGCGCGCAGTGAGCAGAGATCGTCAGAAAGCTCGCGAGGCAGCATAGGGATGTTGAAGCCAGGCAGATAGTTGGTGAATGCGCGAATTTTCGCGGCTTTGTCCAGCTTGCTGCCTTCAGCAATCCACGCGGTTGGATCGGCAATCGCCACAATCAGCTGAAGTTTGTCATCCGGCAACGCCTTAGCGAAAAGGGCGTCATCCATATCTTCAGTGCTGGCACTGTCGATGGTGACAAAATCCAGCGCTGTCAGATCTTCACGAACCAGACCTTCATCGAGCATTTCGGTAGCGACGCCGTCTGGTGCTTCTTTTTCCAGGTTATGGCGCGCCAGGGTAACCCACCACGGTACAAAGTGGTCGTCACCAAAAGTGATGTATTGTGTTAGTTCAGCATAGAAAGAACGATCGCCTTTCAGCGGATGACGGCGCATTTCGGCAACCGCCCAGTCGCCTTCTTTAAACTCGTGGTTCAGGCCACGGGCTGCGCGGCAAGGAATGGCGTCTTTTAAGAGTGGATGATCAGGAACGATGGCCAGACGGTCATTTTTGCCCTGAACTTTACCCACGAAACGAGTCAGAAACGGTTCAACCAGTTCTTCTGGCTCTGCGGATTCACGTTCTTTTTCACTGTGGATCACCGCGATAATTCGGTCGCCATGCATGACTTTTTTCATCTGCGGCGGCGGAATGAAATAACTTTTTTGCGCGTCGACTTCCAGGAAGCCAAAGCCTTTTTCTGTGGCTTTTACCACCCCTTCAGCGCGTGGCGTCTGGGAATGCAGTTGCTGTTTAAGCTGCGCTAGCAGCGGGTTGTCCTGAAACATAATTGTCTATTTTGGTGGCCATTAGAGCGGCTGACAGTTTTACGCGAATCTGTCTGACGCGGCAAGGTTAATATGTCTCACCCAACGCGATTTTTAAGCGATTTATCCAGCCACACAGCCCGCTCCATACCAGCAGATTAATAATCTGCGTTGATGATTTTTCGTGTTCGAGTAATGGGCTGAACTGGGCGGCGCTAAAGCGATCGGGTGCTCGGGTCAGCCATTGTATCGCCTGAACGGTAGCGCGCTCAACAGAATCACGGTCAGCCCATTGGTTAATTTCATTTTCGCCCTTGCGCAGAAGGGGGCTGATTTTTTTATATTCATTTGATGAATTCATACAGGCAGCAAAACAGGCAGGACTGCCATTAATACGCGCGCATAACAACGCCGCAAGCTTATTATCCGGCTGTGTATTGACCCGTGTGCTGTTTAACAACTTTTCGAGAAGGGAAAGTGAAATAGGGTGGAGAGAGAGTGTTTCGGTCAGTTGGCAAAGTTCTGCATTAGAACTTTTTGTGTGCTCTTCAGGTAGTTTTTCCACCTCATAGCTGCTTCGCCAGCGTATTGATTCATCAGCAAACAGTGACGCGTCGGCGTAGTTTTGTATCTCCAGACCGGGTAACCAGCGTACCGAATGCCCGAGATAAGCCTGAAATGTCGCAATTGTCCGCGCCTGAAAGCCAATAAAACCAATTATTTGGTTGATTATCACACAGTCCCAGGCAGTAAGACCGACGTCATTCAGATGTTGGCGCGATCGGTTGTCGATAATAGAAGGCGAGCTGGCCAGTTGGCGGGCATATTGCGTGATTTGTGCCAACCGATGATTACTTTCCCTGGAGGAATCAGGCCCGGGGAGCGGCGTAAGTCGCGCCGAATAGTAGTTACATAACCGCTGGACGCCGCAAACCTGAGCAACCGTCAGGGCCGTCGTCAAGCGTTCATAAGCGGTGAAGGTCTGTGAACGGGTCACAGTAAGCTGGTCAGGGAACAACTCCGCTGCAAGAATGCGCGCCGGGACCATCCATGAAAGGAAGGGGGCCAGCGTTTCTTCATCAAGGATCACGTCGAGCAGAAAGGGATCGCGAACCTTTGCGGCTTCCGGGACCAGAGGCAGAACGTCATTCTCCGCAGTACTGGATTGCGTTTCATGATACCAGTGGCTTTTGCCGGTGATGTGGCGTTGTTCCATGGGCGCTCCTTGGTCGTGAAGGAAATCGTTATCCTGACGCAAGGCGGGAAGGGGAGAAAGACGGATCGGCGATAACAAATATCAGAAAGGTATAACAGAGATAATGGGCGGCAGAACGCCGCCCATCTTGACCAACAGAACGATTATTTCAGTTCGAGTTCGTTCATTGCAGCGATGCTGAAACCGCCGTCAACGTGGACCACTTCACCGGAGATACCGGCAGAGAGATCGGAGCACAGGAATGCCGCAGAGTTACCCACATCTTCAATAGTAACGGTACGGCGAATCGGGGTAACGGCTTCGCAATGAGCCAGCATTTTGCGGAAGTCTTTGATACCGGAAGCCGCCAGAGTACGGATCGGACCAGCAGAGATGGCGTTAACACGCACACCTTCCGGACCCATCGCGTTCGCCATATAGCGCACGTTCGCTTCCAGAGACGCTTTTGCCAGACCCATAACGTTGTAGTTCGGGATAGCGCGCTCAGCGCCAAGGTAGGAAAGGGTCAGCAGGGCAGAGCCCGGATTCAGCATGGAGCGGCAAGCTTTTGCCATTGCAACGAAGCTGTAGGAGCTGATGTCGTGGGCAATTTTGAAGCCTTCACGAGTAACGGCGTTAACATAGTCACCATCCAGCTGATCGCCCGGTGCAAAACCAATGGAATGTACAAAGCCGTCAAATTTCGGCCAAACTTTACCCAGTTCAGCGAACATGGTGTCGATGCTGGCATCTTCTGCAACATCGCACTGCAGAACGATGTCAGAACCCAATTGAGCGGCAAATTCTTCTACGCGGCCTTTCAGTTTGTCGTTCTGGTAGGTGAATGCCAGTTCAGCTCCTTCGCGGTGCATCGCCTGAGCGATACCGTAGGCGATGGACAGTTTGCTGGCAACACCGGTTACCAGAATGCGCTTACCGGAAAGAAAACCCATAGCTTTAATCCTTATTGTTGATGCTTGTTGTTGCCTGAAAATCAGGCGATTCGTCGTTTGAATAAACAGTACGAACAGATAAACGGTTATTATAATCAACCTGGGTGTGAGTGGCTATAGTTGGCAGGAATGTGGGCACGGGTGTGCGCTTTTCCCCTCACCCTAACCCTCTCCCCAGAGGGGCGAGGGGACCGATTGTGCGCGTTGTCACCCCAGCAACAAACAGGCACATACAGCCCCCATGCCCTTTCAGGGAGAGGGTAACAGGCGGCTCAGTTCCTGCAGAATGATCCCCGGCACCGCTTGTTCATTTGCCTGCGCAGCAACAAACAGGCACATACAGCCCCCTCGCCCTTTCAGGGAGAGGGTTGGGGTGAGGGTGACCGGCGGCTCAGTTCCTGCAGAATCTCCCCCAGAACCGCCTCTTCATTATGATCGATCTCGTTATTCCAGAAACGCAGCACGGTCCAGCCCTGGGACTCAAGCCAGCGCGTGCGCCTGGTATCATACGCGATAGCTGAATCATGTTGCCCACCATCAAGCTCTACCGCTAAACGTGCAGAGCAACAGGCAAAATCGAGAATGTAATTCCCCACCGGATGTTGACGGCGAAATTTGAAATCAGCAAAACGTCGGCTGCGAAGATATCGCCAGAACTTTCGCTCCTGCGGGGTGAGGTTGCGTCTTAAATCGCGGGCATTTGCTTTTATTTTATCCATCCCTTCATTCTGACAGGATGAATTTCCCTGTCAGAATGAGGTGAATATTCTGCAAGCTTGATTCAGAAAATTAACGGTCCTTACGCCACGCATCCGCCGTCAATGCCTCGCCAAAATGACCGGCAATCAGTCGTTTAGTGAGGTCGTGCAGCGGAGAGGCGAGCACATCCGCAGTACTACCTCGCTCGACAACCTCGCCCTGATGCATCACCAGTACCTGGTCGCTAATGTGCTTCATCATCCCAATATGCTGGGTAACATAAATATACGAAATGCCCTGTTTTTCCTGTAACTCCAGCATCAGATTAATCAACTGCGAACGCATCGACATATCCAGTGAGGCGAGGGCTTCATCGGCAATAATGACTTTTGGGCGCAATATCAGCGCGCGCGCCAGCCCCAGACGCTGTTTTTGCCCGGGTGCCAACATATGCGGATAGTAACTGACGTGATCCGGTAGCAGCCCAACCATCCGCATCGTTTCAATAATCTGTTTCCGACGCTGTTCAGGTTCCAGATCGGTGTTCAAGCGCAGTGGAAAATCAAGAATCTGCGAGATACGTTGACGGGGATTCAACGAGGTCGAAGGATCCTGAAAAATCATGCGAATACGCTGACTACGGAAGGAATAATCGCCAAAATGCAGCGGATGATCGTCAATCAATAACTCGCCGCTGGTCGGTTCTATCATTCCCGCCAGCATTTTCGCCAGCGTGGATTTACCAGAACCATTCTCGCCAATGATCGCCAGTGTCTGGCCTTCACGTAGCGTAAAGCTCAAAGGTTTTACCGCTTCTACGGTCTGACGACGAAACCAGCCGGTCCGGTAACGGAACGTTTTACTTAAATTACGCACTTCAAGCAGCGTTTCGATCATCTCACTCTTTCTCCATGTTCAGCGGGAAGTGACAGGCATAGAGATGATTTTTCGCCCCCGTCAAACGTGGCGTCACAATGCATTCTCGTTGTGCATACGGGCAACGCGGCCCCAGACGACACCCAATCGGTAACTGTTCCAGCAGTGGGATAGCGCCGGGCAGCGTATTGAGGCGACTTTTATGCGGCATCGCGCTGCCGAAGTCTGGTATCGCGCGGATCAGCGCCTGGGTATAAGGATGATGTGGCATTGTCACCAACTCCTTACTTGGCGCGGTTTCCACCGTTTGACCGCAGTAAAGCACGTTAATTTTATCCGCCCATTGGCTAAGCATTTGTAAGTCATGGCTGATAAGCAAAATAGTGGTATTGCTGTTCTGGTTGAGACGCGTCAACAGGCGAAAAATTTGCGCCTGGGTTGTTGGCTCCATTGAGTTGGTCGGTTCGTCAGCAATCAGCAGACGCGGTTGATTCGCCAGTGCAATGGCTATCATCACTTTCTGACATTCACCTTCTGTCAACTCATAGGGAAAACTGCGCATCGCATCTTTGTGATCTTTAATCCCCACGCGGTGCAACAGTTCAATAGCGCGACGTTTGCGCCAACCAAAACGCTGCCACCAACGGCCTTTATAGGTCCAGGCTGGGATGTTTTGCATCAACTGGCGACCCACACGTTCTGACGGGTCAAGACACGACTGCGGTTCCTGGAAAATCATCGACACGTTGTGACCAACCAGCTTGCGCCGTTCGCGTGCGGAGAGACGCAGCAAATCGATATCATCAAAACGCATACGGTCAGCAGTAACACGCCAGTTATCTTTATTCACCCCACAAATTGCTTTTGCAATCAAACTTTTGCCGGAACCGGATTCGCCAACAAGACCGCGGATTTCACCTTCGGTTAAGGTCATACTTACGCGGTCGACGGCTTTAACCCACTCATCACCGGTTTTAAATTCAATGGTCAGGTTACGAATATCGAGTAATGGCATTATTCCACCCCCGCAATAATTGCACGACGAACACCGTCGCCAAGGAGGTTAACCAACAGCACGCTAATCATAATTGCCGCACCTGGCAGCATGACAGTCCACGGGGCGACATAAATCAGTTCCAGCGCATCACCGAGCATCGCTCCCCATTCAGGCGAGGGGAGTTGTGCGCCGAGATCGAGAAAGCCCAGCGCGGCGATATCGAGAATTGCCATCGAAAGTGCGCGGGTGATCTCGGTGACCAGCCCGGCGGTGATGTTTGGCATCACAGCAAACCAGAGAATATTCAGCGTTGATGCGCCATCCAGACGGGCGGCGATAACGTACTCTTTTTCCAGTTCGTCATGCACCATGCTGTAAATCGAACGTACCATACGAGGCAGCAGCGCCAGCCAGACGGCAAACATGGCGTGCGACAAACTCGGTCCGGCAAACGCTACAACGATAATTGCCAGCAGCAGAGAAGGGATCGCCAGTAAGGTATCCAGAATATGGTTTAGTACTGCTGAGCGTAGACCGTGCGTCGACCCGGCAAAGGTGCCAAGTACCAGGCCACAGATTGTCGCTGCAAGCGTCACCACAAATGCCCCCCCCACGGTTGGTGCAGCTCCACTCAGTAAACGACTTAAAACATCGCGTCCGAGGTCGTCAGTCCCCAGGAAGAAAGAAACTTCGCCATAGCGTGACCATGAAGGCGGCAATAATTGATAGCCGAGAAATTGCTGATCGATGCCGTAAGGCGCAAACCAGCCGCCAAAAATACACAGTACAGCCAGTCCCGCGCAGCCGTACAGACCGACCATCGCAGAGGCATCACTATAAAATTTGCGCCAGGCGGTACGCAGCGTGCCCGGCGGGCGCTTTTCGCTGTATACGCTATCGTAAGGCATACCATTCCTTATGTTTCAGAGGGTTAGCCATGGCACCCAAAATATCAGAAATCACGTTAACAATAATGACCAGTGAGCCACACACCATCACTCCGGCGGAAATGGCCGCGTAATCTTGCTGGCGGATGGCGTTAATTAACCAGCGCCCTAAACCCGGCCAGCTAAAGACCATTTCGGTGATCATTGCCAGCGTCAGCATGGTGGAAAACTGTAAGCCCAGGCGAGGAATAACCGGAGGTAACGCGTTATGCAGAACGTGGCGACGCAAAATAGTAAAGCGTGACAAACCGCGGGTCGCCGCCGCTTTTACATAATTCTGGTCATACACTTCGATAGTGCTGATACGCATTAGTCGGATCACTTCAGTTGTTGGCGCAACCGACAGGGTGATCACGGGCAATACCATATGACGGATTGCGCTAATGATCATTTCATCCCGCCACGGTGAGTCCGAAAGCCAGGCATCAATCAACGCAAAACCGGTAATCGGTTTCACTTCGTAGAGCAGATCGAAACGCCCTGAAACGGGCAACCAACCTAGCGTGAGTGAACAAAACAGCGTCAACAGAAGCGCCAGCCAGAACACCGGGATTGAAAAGCCCAGTAAGGCGATGGCGTTGATCAAGTTATCCTGCCACTTATGGCGCGTAATCCCGGCAATCATTCCTACGGGGATGCCAGCAATCAGCGCAAAACCGAAGGCGAGGATGCACAGTTCCATCGTCGCCGGGAAGACCTCTTTTAACTGTTCGGCAATCGGTTGACCGTTAATGCTGGAAACACCAAAATCCCAGTGGATCAGGCCGTTAAACCAGAACACCCAGGCATTCCACAGTGACGCGCCTTGTAACGGCGCATGTGGGGTGAAATAGCTCAAGCTAAAGCCAACGAACGTCAGCAGGAACAAGGTGACAATCAATAACAAAATGCGGCGTAAGGTGAAGATAATCATGGTTTTTTCACCTCATCCTGTTTCTCGCGATACACACCAGCAAAGGAGGCGTTACCAAACGGGCTAAGAACCAGCCCTTTGATATCGTAACGGTAGGCTTGCAAGCGCAATGACGACGCCAGCGGCAAAATGGGCAATTCCTGCGCCAGAATACTTTGCGCTTCGTCATAGGCTTCAATACGCGCCGCTAGCTGCTGCGAGGAGAGCGCCTTACGCAACACGCTGTCGAATTTCGGATCGCACCAGTGGGCGAGGTTGGTCTGGGAATGTATTGCTGCGCAGCTCAGTAGCGGACGAAAGAAACTGTCCGGATCGTTACTGTCTGTCGCCCAACCGGATAACGTCAGATCATGGCTCATATCCATCAACCGCGCCTCCTGAAAACGACCTTCTACCGGCACAATCACCACTTTTACGCCAACCTGCGCCATATCCGCCTGAATTAGTTCGGCGGTTTTCAGTGGGCTGGGGTTCCACGCCTGCGAACGTGTGGGCACCCAAAGTTTCAGAGTTAAGTTTTCCAGCCCTAACGCCTTCAACTGTTCGCGCGATTTCGCCGGATTGTATTCAGTAATTTTAGCCTCGTTGTCATAGGCCCACGAGGCGCGCGGTAAAATAGAGGCCGCCGTTTCAGCCGTACCATAATAGATGGATTGCATCAGGCGTTGGTTATTGATCGCCAGAGCCAGCGCATGGCGCACGGCGGGATTATTTAGCGGCGGTTTAGCGGTGTTAAATGCCAGATAGGCGACATTCATCCCTGGACGCAGCGTTAAACGCAAGCGTGGGTCGTCACGCAAAATAGATAGCTGGCTGGCAGCAGGCCAGGCCAGAACGTCGCACTCCCCGGTCAGGAGTTTCGACAGACGTCCGGTACCGCCGGAGCCTAAATCCACCACCACCTGCGGCATTAACGGTTTGCCGCGCCAGAAGTCATCATGACGTTGTAGGCGAATAAATTGCCCGGCGCGGTATTCCGACAACTGATACGGTCCAGTGCCAACCGGTTGACGGTCGAGTTGCTCCTGGCGATCTTCTTTCTCTAACTTCCCGGCATATTCTGCCGACATGACCGATGCATAATGGGTCGCCAGGTGCCACAAAAAAGAAGCATCCGGCTGGGCGAGTCGGAACTCAACGGTATGATTATCCAGTTTGCGGACGCTTTTCACGTTATCGGCAAATTGCAGGCTGTCGAAGTAGGGGAAGTTGCTGCCGTTGACGTTATGCCACGGGTTGTTGCGGTCAAAAATTCGCTGGAAGGTAAACACCACATCGTCGGCATTCATTTTACGAGTGGGAGTAAACCAGTCGGTTTTTTGAAACGGAACATCGCGACGCAGGTGGAAGCGATAGGTCGCGCCGTTGTCGAGCACTTCCCAGCTTTCGGCAAGTTCCGGCATCAGGCGATAGGTATAGGGATCGACATCCAGGAGTCGATCATAAAACTGGGCGGCAAGGGTATCGACAATTAACCCACTGCTCGCTTTGGATGGGTTAAAGGTGTTGACTTGCCCGCTGACGCAATAGACAAAACCGCTGTCGCGGATATCAGCATGCGGGGGGGATTCAGGCGCGGCGATTGCCTGACCACTCACAAGTCCAGCAATCACCAAAAGAGACGATAATACCTGGCGCATAATATTAAGGGATTTTATGTAAAGAGGCTATCTTACTAATATTTAATGACATTTGCCATTACCGTTTGTGTTCAGGGGTCGTAATGAGGGCCGTGTGGTTGGTCGTTGAACAGGTGACGTCGCCATCTGTTCAACATTCGTACCCGTGATTTCTCTATAACTATAACTCACAGAACAACTTAGCGAGGAGCAGAGCGGTACGATCGTGAGAAACCCATTAAAGCACGCTGCAGTGCGTGTCATTTTTAGCCGGATGCGGCGTGAACGCTTTATCCGGGCAACGATACTGACCGAGCGTCTGCAATGAAATAATTACTCATTACCCCATTGATTCAAAAACTCTGCGATCTCATCAATGCGTACGGGATTAATCCCCGCTTCAGCAGCCATTTCATGTTGGGCTTCTTCGCTGATCTCTTCATTGTTCATCAAACGGGTGAGCAGTAACTGGAAGTAGTGGGCCAGCGGTGTGCGTTCAGCGTCTGCGACAGGCTCTGCGCATTCGGTCGCGTACTCATCGGCAATATCAAAATATTTTAGCGGGATATCGTGGTTCATTATTTGCCCCTGGGGTTAATGCGCTAAGCATAAGGGCGGATGATAGCACTCGTGATCCGGGTCATACATCTTTTTATAGTTAATGGCGCGGCGCATTACCCTCAGGCAGGATAATGCGCCGCGCATCCGACTATTACGTTTCGCTCACCGGCGTTCTGTCACCATCATACAACGGCACTTTGCGATAGCGGCGGATCAGATACCACAAATATGCGCCGCCTAATGAAGCCCATACCAGACCGAGTGTCAGTGACGTTGACTCGAGGTTAACCCACAGCACACCCACCGTCAGCGCGCCAACCAGCGGCATCAGCAAATAGTGGAAGTGCTCCTTCCAGCTTTTATTCATTCCTTTACGCCGCCAGAAATGATTAAACACCGACAGATTCACAAAGGTAAACGCCACCAGAGCACCGAAGTTAATCAATGCTGTCGCGGTGACTAAATCAAAGAACAGCGCTGACAACGCGACAATCCCGACCATAATGACATTCAGTGCCGGAGTCCGCCATTTCGGATGCACATAGCCAAACACGCGTTCCGGAAACACATTGTCGCGCCCCATCACATACAGCAGACGCGACACGCTGGCATGTGACGCCAGGCCAGACGCTAACGTGTTCACAAACGTCGTGCAGAGGAAAATCGACTGGAACAACTTGCCGCCAACGTACAGTGCGATTTCCGGCAGTGCGGCGTCCGGATCTTTAAAGCGGCTGATATCCGGGAAGAACAGCTGCATAAAGAACGACGCCGCGATAAAGATAACGCCGCCGTATACCGCCGTCAGGAAGATGGCTTTCGGGATCACGCGTGCGGCGTCCGGCGTCTCTTCCGAAAGCGTGGTCACCGCATCGAAACCGAGGAACGAGAAACAGACAATCGTCGCCCCGGTAATAATCGGGATCAGGTGCGCGTTCTCGCTGATAAACGGCTGAAGTGACCAGACGGTGCCAACGCCTTCTCCTTTATGCAGCCCCTGAACCACCAGGAAGATAAACACCAACATGATGGAAATCTGCACCAGCACAAACAGGGTATTGAAGTTAGCGACCAGGTTGACACTCTTCAGATTCGCGGCGGTTAAAATGGCGACGAAGGTTACCACCCACACCCACGGCGGCACTTCCGGGAAGAGGGCGGAGAGATAGATTTTCGCCAACAAAACGTTGATCATCGGCAAAAAGAGATAATCCAGCAGCGATGACCAGCCGACCATAAATCCGACGTGCGGGTTAATCGACTTTTGCGCGTAGGTATAGGCCGAACCGGCCTCCGGAAACTGGCGAACCAGTTTGCCGTAGCTGATCGCGGTAAACAGCACACCCGCCAGCGCCAGCAAATAGGACGCCGGAACGTGACCGTCGCTAATGCCGGAAACAATGCCAAAGGTATCGAACACAGTCATCGGCGTGAGATAGGCCAGACCCATCATCACCACCTGCCACAATTTCAGTGATTTTCGCAGACGGGTTTTGCCGGGTTGCGCAGCAATATTCAGTGGTGAATTAATAGCCATAATTGCTGCCTCCCCTGCGTAATAAGGTTTGCGGTCGTATCGACCTGAAATCAAACCTGTTTAGCAAGGGAAGCAAAGGGGGCGGAGTCCAGTCAGTCGCAGGAGGGGCGCATACGCAGCCTCCCTCGCCATGCGGGGATTTAATCATCGGCATCATCTCATTTCCTCGTCACAGTCTTAATCGTTAACGGAAGCCCGTTGCCGCCTGCGCTCCATAACGCGACATCCGGGAAATGTCTGGATTACCAGCAAATGTCAGGCCTGGCTCCGCTCAGGCCGATGAAACAACCCCGTAAGGGGTATTACGCGTTTTTGAGCATCCACTCAATTTCTGTTTCTGTGATGAGGCGCTCAAACTGCAACAGCTCATCATTTTTACAGGCGTGATAGACATGGCAGAAGCGATCACCTAAATAGCGGCGTAGATGATCGTTCTCGATAAACTCACTCAGGGCATCGCTTTGGCGAATCGGGAAGGGTAAGCCTTCCTGCTCCAGCCCGTTGCCTTCGACTTCTTCCTGCAACGGCAGCGCGTTATCAAGACCGTGCAAAATACCGGCAAAAATCGCTGCCATCACCAAATACGGGTTGGCATCGGCACCCGCCACGCGATATTCCACGCGGTGATTATGGCGATCGCCGCAGGGAATACGCAGGGCGACGGTGCGGTTGTTATGGCCCCACGACGCCTGCGTCGGTACATACATCCCCGGCTGGAAGCGGCGATACGAGTTCACGTTTGGTGCCAGCAACGCCATTGATGACGGCATCAGGTCAATCATCCCGGCGAGCATCTTTTTCAGCAGCGGCGAATCTTCGCCTTCCGCGTCAGAAAGCACGTTCTCGCCACGATTATTTTGCATACTGATATGGATATGCATCCCGCTGCCCGCGTGCTCTTCATACGGCTTCGCCATAAAAGTGGCGTGCATCTTATGCTTTTCTGCCATCAGACGCACCAGGCGTTTTAGTGCCAGCGCATCATCGCAAGCTTCCAGCACGTTATCGGTATGGTAAAGATTGATTTCAAACTGACCTGGCGAGGCCTCGGCGACCGCGCCATCTGCCGGAATCAGCTGTAACTGCGCCAGCTCATCAATATCATTGAGCACGTCGGCGAAGTGGTTGAGGTTATCAACGGAGTAAACCTGACTTTGTGTATTGCGGTCATCGGTGCCGGGCGCGCAGGGCGGTTGCAGATACCCTTCAGCGTCGCGCTGGCGATCCAGTAAATAGAACTCCAGCTCTACCGCTACAACCGGGAACAATCCGCGCTGGCGTAGCTGCTGCCACAGGCGGTTAAGAACGTTCCGCGGCTCAACGTCAAAGGGAGCGCCATCTTCATCGACCATGGTCAGGAGCATCTGACCGATAAACTCAGGATCTGCAGCAGATGGGGTTAAGGAACCGAGAACAGGAACACAGGTACGATCCGGCTCGCCCATTTCCTGACCCAGGCCCGCTTCTTCTACTACGTTGCCCAGAATATCCATTGCAAACACCGAGGCCGGGAAATAACACCCTTTCTCGAGCTTCTTCAGGCTTGAAACAGGAATACGTTTCCCACGAAAACAACCATTCAGATCGGTAAGTAAAACATCAACATATTGCGTATTCGGGTAGCGCTCCAGGTAGCGTTTCACTTCCTGCGTAAAGGCGCTACCCCGCCTCTCTTCTGACTGCTGAACAAAGTTCTCTACTTCAACGATATTGGTTTCCATGATTCTTCGCCTTTGGTTTGTTTTCCGCTCGTTATCAAAGCGTAAAATATAATGACCACCATTCGAATCTGTATGCAAACTAAATGTTTGTCAAATGTTAAATTGAGTTTGCAAAAATGAAAACCCGCTGCTAAATTGAAAAAATATTGAACATAAAGGTCATTTAAAGCGCAGTAATGGCGATAATTTAGTCCACTTTGTGAGATTGAGCATGGAAAATATAATGAACAATCCGGTTATCGGTGTCGTAATGTGCAGGAACAGGCTTAAGGGTCATGCGACCCAGACTCTGCAAGAAAAGTACCTGAATGCCATCATCCACGCAGGCGGCTTGCCAATTGCGCTGCCACATGCGCTGGCGGAACCGTCATTACTTGAACAACTTTTGCCGAAACTCGATGGTATTTATCTTCCTGGTAGTCCCAGCAATGTGCAGCCGCACCTATATGGTGAAAACGGCGATGAGCCTGACGCCGATCCCGGGCGTGATCTTCTGAGCATGGCGTTAATTAATGCCGCACTCGAAAGGCGCATCCCCATTTTCGCCATCTGCCGGGGTTTACAGGAACTGGTGGTGGCAACCGGTGGTTCGTTGCATCGCAAGCTGTGCGAACAGCCTGAATTGCTGGAACATCGGGAAGATCCCGAACTGCCGGTGGAACAGCAATATGCACCGTCGCATGAAGTTCAGGTTGAAGAGGGGGGATTGCTGTCTGCACTGTTACCTGAATGTAGCAACTTTTGGGTAAACTCTCTGCATGGACAAGGGGCGAAGGTCGTTAGCCCACGGTTGCGTGTTGAAGCTCGCTCGCCGGATGGCTTAGTTGAGGCGGTTAGCGTCATCAATCATCCTTTTGCGCTGGGCGTACAGTGGCACCCGGAATGGAACAGTAGCGAGTACGCGCTTTCGCGTATATTGTTCGAGGGCTTTATCACCGCTTGTCAGCACCATATCGCTGAAAAACAGCGACTCTGACCACTACAGTTTAAGGAAATGCAAATATGAGTGATGAGGGACTGGCGCCAGGAAAACGCTTGTCGGAAATCCGCCAGCAGCAGGGGCTTTCACAACGTCGTGCCGCCGAACTCTCCGGGCTGACTCACAGTGCTATCAGTACGATAGAACAAGATAAAGTCAGCCCTGCCATCAGTACGCTGCAAAAGCTGCTGAAGGTGTATGGTCTGTCACTCTCGGAATTCTTTTCCGAGCCGGAAAAACCTGATGAGCCACAGGTCGTCATTAATCAGGACGACTTAATTGAGATGGGCAGTCAGGGTGTGTCAATGAAGCTGGTTCATAACGGTAACCCGAATCGCACGCTGGCGATGATCTTTGAAACTTACCAGCCGGGCACAACCACTGGGGAAAGAATTAAGCATCAGGGTGAGGAAATAGGCACTGTACTGGAAGGTGAAATTGTTCTGACGATTAATGGTCAGGATTACCACCTCGTCGCGGGGCAAAGTTATGCCATTAATACCGGCATCCCGCACAGTTTCAGTAATACGTCGGCAGGTATTTGCCGAATTATCAGCGCCCATACGCCCACCACGTTTTAATCTTTTTGTTCTGTAAGCCGGGTAAGCGCAATGCGCCCGGCAATCCATAAAGAATGTCGCCAGAAATAAACGGGCATACGGCCCGGGGATCTCTGCGCCCTGACGTTCACAAACTGCATATATCTGATACACGTGAAACAGGAGTCATAATGAATTTTCATCATCTGGCTTACTGGCAGGATAAAACGTTAAGTCTCGCCATTGAAACCCGCTTATTTATTAACGGTGAATATACTGCTGCGGCGGAAAATGAAACTTTTGAAACCGTTGATCCGGTCACCCAGGCACCGCTGGCGAAAATTGCCCGCGGCAAGAGCGTCGATATCGACCGTGCGGTGAGCGCAGCACGCGGCGTATTTGAACGCGGCGACTGGTCACTCTCTTCTCCGGCAAAACGTAAAGCGGTACTGAATAAACTCGCCGATTTAATGGAAGCCAACGCCGAAGAGCTGGCACTGCTGGAAACGCTCGACACCGGCAAACCGATTCGTCACAGTCTGCGTGATGATATTCCCGGCGCGGCGCGCGCCATTCGCTGGTACGCCGAAGCAATCGACAAAGTGTATGGCGAAGTGGCGACCACCAGTAGCAATGACCTGGCGATGATCGTGCGTGAACCGGTGGGCGTGATTGCTGCCATTGTACCGTGGAACTTCCCGCTGCTGCTGACCTGCTGGAAACTCGGCCCGGCGCTGGCGTCAGGGAACAGTGTCGTCCTGAAGCCGTCGGAAAAATCACCGCTTAGCGCGATTCGTCTCGCCGGGCTGGCGAAAGAAGCAGGTCTGCCGGATGGCGTGTTGAACGTGGTGACGGGTTTTGGTCATGAAGCGGGGCAGGCGCTGTCGCGTCATAACGATATCGATGCCATCGCCTTTACCGGTTCGACCCGTACCGGGAAACAGCTGCTGAAAGATGCAGGCGACAGCAACATGAAACGCGTCTGGCTGGAAGCGGGCGGCAAAAGCGCCAACATCGTTTTCGCTGACTGCCCGGATCTGCAAAAAGCCGCGAGTGCCACCGCTGCAGGTATCTTCTATAACCAGGGCCAGGTGTGCATCGCCGGAACGCGTTTGTTGCTGGAAGAGAGCATTGCCGATGAGTTCTTAGCCCTGTTAAAACAGCAGGCGCAAAACTGGCAGCCGGGCCATCCACTTGATCCCGCAACCACCATGGGCACCTTAATCGACTGCGCCCACGCCGACTCGGTCCATAGCTTTATTCGGGAAGGCGAAAGCAAAGGGCAACTGCTGCTGGATGGCCGTAACGCCGAGCTGGCTGCCGCCATCGGCCCGACCATCTTTGTAGATGTAGACCCGAATGCGTCCTTAAGCCGCGAAGAGATTTTCGGTCCGGTGCTGGTGGTCACGCGTTTCACATCAGAAGAACAGGCGCTACAGCTTGCCAACGACAGCCAGTACGGACTTGGCGCGGCGGTATGGACACGCGACCTCTCCCGCGCGCACCGCATGAGTCGCCGCCTGAAAGCCGGTTCCGTCTTCGTCAATAACTACAACGACGGTGATATGACCGTGCCGTTTGGCGGCTATAAGCAGAGCGGCAACGGTCGCGACAAATCCCTGCACGCCCTTGAAAAATTCACCGAACTGAAAACCATCTGGATAAGCCTGGAGGCCTGAAATGACCGAACATACCAGCAGTTATTACGCCGCCAGTGCGAATAAATACGCGCCATTCGACACGCTGAATGAGTCGATTTCCTGCGACGTTTGCGTGGTCGGCGGCGGCTATACCGGGCTTTCCTCCGCGCTGCATCTGGCGGAAGCGGGCTTTGACGTGGTGGTTCTTGAAGCCTCACGCATCGGCTTCGGCGCAAGCGGACGCAACGGCGGGCAGCTTGTGAACTCCTACAGCCGCGACATCGACGTTATCGAAAAAAGCTACGGCATGGATACCGCCCGTATGCTCGGCAGCATGATGTTCGAGGGTGGCGAGATCATCCGCGAACGTATCAAACGTTATCAGATTGACTGCGACTATCGCCCCGGCGGCCTGTTTGTGGCGATGAATGATAAACAACTCGCCACACTCGAAGAGCAGAAAGAGAACTGGGAACGCTACGGCAATAAACAGCTGGAGCTGCTGGACGCCAACGCTATTCGCCGCGAGGTCGCCAGCGATCGCTACACTGGTGCGCTGCTGGATCACAGCGGTGGGCATATTCATCCGCTAAACCTCGCCATTGGTGAAGCCGATGCCATTCGCCTGAACGGCGGGCGCGTGTATGAGCTTTCCGCCGTGACGCATATCCAGCACACCACGCCAGCCGTGGTGCGGACTGCCAATGGTCAGGTGACGGCGAAGTATGTGATTGTCGCCGGGAATGCGTATCTGGGCGATAAAGTAGAGCCGGAACTGGCGAAACGCAGCATGCCGTGCGGCACGCAGGTGATCACCACCGAGCGGCTGTCGGAAGATTTAGCCCGTTCGCTGATCCCGAAAAACTACTGTGTGGAAGACTGTAACTATCTTCTTGATTACTACCGCCTGACTGCCGATAACCGCCTGCTGTACGGCGGCGGCGTGGTCTACGGCGCGCGCGACCCGGATGACGTTGAGCGTCTTGTGGTGCCGAAACTGCTGAAAACCTTCCCGCAGCTGAAGGGCGTGAAAATTGATTACCGCTGGACGGGCAACTTCCTGCTGACCTTGTCGCGCATGCCGCAGTTCGATCGCCTTGATACCAACATCTATTACATGCAGGGTTACAGCGGCCACGGCGTCACCTGTACCCATCTTGCCGGGCGTTTGATTGCTGAACTGCTGCGCGGTGACGCCGAACGCTTCGACGCCTTCGCCAATCTGCCGCATTACCCGTTCCCCGGCGGGCGCACGCTGCGCGTGCCATTTACCGCGATGGGCGCGGCTTATTACAGCCTGCGCGATCGTCTGGGCGTTTAATTTCCGATTAACAGTGAAGAGTCAAAAGGTGTGAAACATGAGCAACAATGAATTCCATCAGCGTCGTCTTTCTGCTACCCCACGCGGGGTTGGCGTGATGTGTAACTTCTTCGCCCAGTCGGCAGAAAACGCCACGCTGAAGGATGTAGAGGGCAACGAATATATCGATTTCGCCGCAGGCATTGCGGTGCTGAATACCGGGCATCGCCACCCTGATCTGGTCGCGGCGGTGGAGCAGCAATTGCAACAGTTTACCCACACGGCGTATCAGATTGTGCCGTACGAAAGCTACGTCACCCTGGCGGAGAAAATCAACGCCCTTGCCCCGGTGAGCGGGCAGGCTAAAACCGCGTTCTTCACCACCGATGCGGAAGCGGTGGAGAACGCGGTGAAAATCGCCCGCGCCCATACCGGACGCCCTGGCGTGATTGCGTTTAGCGGCGGCTTCCACGGTCGTACATATATGACCATGGCGCTGACCGGAAAGGTCGCGCCGTACAAAATCGGCTTCGGCCCGTTCCCCGGTTCGGTGTATCACGTACCTTATCCGTCAGATTTACATGGCGTTTCAACGCAGGACTCCCTCGATGCCATCGAACGCTTGTTTAAATCGGACATTGAAGCGAAGCAGGTGGCGGCGATTATTTTCGAACCGGTGCAGGGCGAAGGCGGTTTCAACGTTGCGCCAAAAGAGCTGGTTGCCGCCATTCGCCGCCTGTGCGACGAGCACGGTATTGTGATGATTGCCGATGAAGTGCAAAGCGGCTTTGCGCGTACCGGTAAACTGTTTGCCATGGATCACTACGCCGATAAGCCGGACTTAATGACAATGGCGAAAAGCCTCGCGGGCGGGATGCCGCTTTCGGGCGTGGTCGGTAACGCGAATATTATGGACGCGCCCGCGCCGGGCGGACTTGGTGGTACCTACGCCGGGAACCCGCTGGCGGTGGCTGCCGCGCACGCGGTGCTCAACATTATCGACAAAGAATCACTCTGTGAACGCGCTAATCAACTGGGCCAGCGTCTGACAAATACGTTGATTGATGCCAAAGAAAGCGTTCCGGCCATCGCGGCGGTACGCGGTCTGGGGTCGATGATTGCGGCAGAGTTTAACGATCCGCAAACGGGCGAGCCGTCAGCGGCGATTGCACAGAAAATCCAGCAACGCGCGCTGGCGCAGGGGCTGCTCCTGCTGACCTGTGGTGCATACGGCAACGTGATTCGCTTCCTGTATCCGCTGACCATCCCGGATGCGCAATTCGATGCGGCAATGAAAATATTGCAGGATGCGCTGAGCGATTAATAGCCCAACGCAATAATGTCTGATGCGCTGCGCTTATCAGGCCTGCAAACGACGTATTCATTATGTATGCCGGATAAGGCGTTCACGCCGCATCCGGCAAGTTGTATTGCCCAACTTCGCTAAATCTGGTGCTTTTTCAACAACGCGCGGAACTGATGATAGGTTAACCCCAGTAATTCAGCCGCGCGCTTCTGGTTATATTTCCCTTGTTGCAAACTGAGTTGCAGCAACTCTTTTTCCTGCTGCATCTGAAACTCACGTAAATCCAGCGGCAGCGTTGGAAGCGAGGTGGTTTCTGAAACGGCGATAGCGTCTTCAGGCGGACGCCGTTTAAAGGGATCAATAATAATGTCATCAAGCGGATAATCGCTGGTGCCGTGGCGATACACCGAACGTTCCACCACGTTTTTCAATTCACGAATATTTCCTGGCCAGCGATAATTCAGCAATGTTTCTCTGGCGCGCTCCGTAAAACCCGGGAACAGAGGCAGCTTGATTTCCCGACACATCTGAATGGCAAAGTGTTCTGCCATCAGCATAATGTCGCTTTCGCGCTCGCGCAGGGGCGGCAGTTGCACTACATCGAAAGCCAGCCGGTCGAGCAGGTCAGCGCGAAAAGTACCTTCATTGACCATCGCCGGGAGATCGGCATTCGTCGCGCATACCAACCGCACATTCACCTGCAATGGCTGGCTGCCGCCAACGCGCTCCAGTTCACCGTACTCAATCACGCGCAATAATTTCTCCTGTACCATCATCGGTGCCGTAGCGAGTTCATCAAGAAATAGCGTACCGCCGTCGGCACGTTCAAATCTCCCTGGATGACGTTTTTGCGCACCGGTAAACGCGCCCGCTTCGTGACCAAACAGTTCGGAATCCAGCAGATTTTCATTTAACGCCGCGCAGTTAAGGGAAATAAACGGCCCCTGCCAACGGGAGGAGAGATAATGCAGACGGCTGGCAATCAGCTCTTTACCTGTGCCGCGCTCGCCGATGATGAGCACCGGTTTGTCCAGCGGTGCGAGATGCGAAACCTGTTCCAGCACTTCGAGAAAGCTGTTCGCCTCACCGAGTAAATTATCTTTGTATTCTGCCATGATGAAATTCGCCACTTGTTAGTGTAATTCGCTAACTCATCCTGGCATGTTGCTGTTGATTCTTCAATCAGATCTTTATAAATCAAAAAGATAAAAAATTGGCACGCAAATTGTATTAATAGTTCAGCAGGACAATCCTGAACGCAGAAATCAAGAGGACAACATTATGGGTATTTTTTCTCGCTTTGCCGACATCGTAAATGCCAACATCAACGCTCTATTAGAGAAAGCGGAAGATCCACAGAAACTGGTGCGTCTGATGATCCAGGAGATGGAAGATACACTGGTTGAAGTACGTTCTACTTCGGCGCGTGCGCTGGCAGAAAAGAAACAGCTGACTCGCCGTATTGAACAAGCGTCGGCGCGTGAAGTTGAATGGCAGGAAAAAGCCGAACTGGCGCTGCTGAAAGAGAGAGAAGATCTGGCGCGTGCGGCGTTAATTGAAAAACAGAAACTGACCGATCTGATTAAGAGCCTGGAACATGAAGTGACGCTGGTGGACGATACGCTGGTGCGTATGAAGAAAGAGATCGGCGAGCTGGAAAACAAATTGAGTGAAACACGCGCTCGCCAGCAGGCATTGATGTTACGCCATCAGGCGGCAAACTCGTCGCGCGATGTGCGTCGTCAGCTGGACAGTGGCAAACTGGATGAAGCAATGGCTCGTTTCGAATCTTTCGAACGTCGAATTGACCAGATGGAAGCGGAAGCAGAAAGCCACAGCTTCGGTAAACAAAAATCGCTGGACGATCAGTTTGCCGAACTGAAAGCCGATGATGCAATCAGCGAGCAACTGGCACAATTAAAAACCAAAATGAAGCAAGACAATCAATAATAACATCCAGGCGGCGTCCGAACGCGCCGCCGCTCATCGTCTAAGGAGTCCTTATGAGCGCGCTATTTCTGGCTATTCCGTTAACCATTTTTGTGCTGTTTGTTTTACCGATCTGGTTATGGCTGCATTACAGCAATCGTTCCGGTCGCGGTGAATTGTCGCAAAGTGAGCAGCAACGATTAGCGCAACTGGCTGATGAAGCAAAACGGATGCGCGAACGTATTCAGGCACTGGAATCCATTCTTGATGCAGAACATCCGAACTGGAGGGATCGCTAATGGCGGGTATTAATCTCAATAAAAAATTATGGCGTATTCCACAGCAGGGCATGGTACGTGGCGTCTGCGCCGGGATTGCCAACTATTTTGATGTACCGGTAAAACTGGTACGTATCCTGGTGGTGCTGTCGATTTTCTTCGGCCTGGCGCTGTTTACCCTGGTTGCTTACATCATTTTGTCATTTGCGCTTGATCCAATGCCGGACAACATGGCCTTTGGTGAGCAGCTACCTTCCAGCAGCGAATTGCTGGATGATGTCGACCGTGAACTGGCGGCAAGTGAAACGCGTTTACGCGAGATGGAACGTTATGTCACTTCCGATACTTTCACGTTACGTAGCCGTTTCCGTCAACTGTGAGGAAAGTTATGAATACTCGCTGGCAACAGGCCGGGCAAAAGGTGAAGCCTGGTTTCAAATTAGCAGGCAAGCTGGTACTTCTTACCGCACTGCGCTATGGCCCGGCAGGTGTAGCTGGCTGGGCGATAAAATCAGTTGCTCGCCGACCGCTGAAAATGTTGCTGGCCGTGGCGCTGGAACCGCTGTTAAGTCGGGCTGCCAATAAACTGGCGCAGCGTTATAAAAGGTGAGGGGAGTTTCGCAAAAATTGTTAAAGCTAAGGCGTATTATGGATGGCAATTTTCATCCATAGAAGGACGCTTACATGTTTAAAAAAGGCTTACTTGCTCTGACACTGGTGTTTTCACTGCCCGTTTTCGCCGCTGAACACTGGATCGATGTTCGTGTTCCAGAGCAGTATCAGCAAGAGCACGTTCAGGGAGCCATCAATATTCCCCTGAAGGAAGTGAAAGAGCGCATTGCCACCGCCGTTCCGGATAAAAACGACACCGTGAAAGTGTATTGCAATGCCGGACGCCAGTCAGGGCAGGCAAAAGAGATCCTTAGCGAGATGGGATATACCCACGTTGAGAACGCTGGCGGCCTGAAAGACATCGCAATGCCGAAGGTCAAAGGTTAAAAGAATCCCCCCTAAGCGGCGCTTATGCGCCGTTTACTTTTTCTGTCACACCTTATTTACATCCCCATAGATTATTTGCGTCAGTTCACAAATACGCTTTTTCCCTGGTAAAAAATGATTTCCTGCGTGACTAAAACCCTTGTGCTCAATTGACAGTTTATTTTCTGCGGAGTAGTCTCTCGTCTCATGGGACCGCTACCACGGAAAGGCAACATGAAACAGAAAATTACGGATTACCTGGACGAAATCTACGGTGGAACATTTACCGCGACTCATTTACAGAAACTTGTAACGCGTCTTGAGAGTGCGAAAAGATTAATTACACAGCGACGTAAAAAACACTGGGATGAAAGTGATGTCGTGTTAATTACCTATGCCGATCAATTTCACAGTAATGATTTAAAACCACTACCCACATTTAATCAGTTTTACCATCACTGGCTGCAAAGCATTTTTTCACATGTTCATTTATTGCCGTTTTATCCATGGTCATCTGATGATGGCTTTTCGGTAATTGATTATCATCAGGTCGCCAGTGAAGCGGGGGAGTGGCAGGATATTCAGCAACTCGGTGAATGCAGTCATTTAATGTTTGATTTTGTCTGCAACCACATGTCGGCTAAAAGTGAATGGTTTAAAAACTATTTACAACAAAAGCCAGGCTTTGAAGACTTTTTCATTGCTGTTGACCCGCAAACCGATCTTAGCGCCGTCACTCGCCCACGCGCGTTACCCTTATTAACGCCGTTTAAAATGCACGATAATTCAATGCGCCATTTATGGACGACCTTTAGCGACGATCAAATTGACCTCAATTATCGCAGCCCAGATGTATTACTGGCGATGGTAGATGTGCTGATGTGTTACCTGGAAAAAGGCGCAGAGTATGTCCGTCTGGATGCCGTTGGCTTTATGTGGAAAGAGCCGGGAACGAGTTGCATCCACCTGGATAAAACACATCAAATTATCAAACTGTTACGCGCCATTACTGACAGCGTCGCGCCGGGGACGGTCATCATTACTGAGACCAATGTCCCGCATAAAGACAACATTGCTTACTTTGGCAACGGCGATGACGAAGCGCATATGGTGTACCAGTTCTCACTGCCGCCGCTGGTGTTACATGCGGTGCAAAAACAGAACGTCCAGGCGCTGTGCCAGTGGGCGCAAAGTCTGACGTTGCCTTCCAGCAAAACCACCTGGTTTAACTTCCTCGCGTCTCATGATGGTATTGGACTTAACCCACTGCGAGGCTTGTTGCCTGAAAGCGAGATATTAGCGCTAGTCGAGGCGTTACAGCAGGAAGGGGCATTAGTAAACTGGAAAAATAATCCCGATGGTACGCGCAGTCCGTATGAAATGAATGTGACCTACATGGACGCATTGAGCCATCGCGATTGCAGTGACGAAGAACGCTGTGCCCGGTTTATTCTTGCTCATGCCATATTGTTAACCTTTCCCGGTGTGCCTGCTGTCTATATTCAAAGTATTCTGGGTTCACGTAATGATTACGCTGGTGTCGAAAAGCCGGGATATAACCGTGCGATTAACCGTAAGAAATATCGTAGTGAAGAGATAGCCAGTGAACTGAACGATGAAACGACACTCAGGCACGCAGTATATCATCAGTTGTCGCATTTAATTACGCTTCGTCGCCGGCATAAAGAATTTCATCCGGATAATAGTTTTACCATCGATACGGTTAATTCATCTGTAATGCGTATTCGAAGAAGCACTGCAACTGGTGATTGTCTGACGGGGTTGTTTAATGTCAGTGAAAATATTCTGCATATAAATATTACTGACCTGCACGGTCGGGATCTGATTAGTGAAGTTGATATAGTGGATAATGAAATAACGCTGCGCCCCTGGCAGGTTATGTGGATTAAATAAAAAGGAACATCTCATGATTAAATCAAAAATCGTGCTGTTATCAGCACTGGTTTCCTGCGCCCTGATTTCAGGTTGTAAAGAAGAAAATAAAACGAATGTTTCCATCGAGTTTATGCATTCTTCGGTGGAACAGGAACGCCAGGCGGTAATTAGTCATTTAATTGCGCGTTTTGAAAAAGAAAACCCAGGCATCACTGTTAAACAAGTGCCGGTGGAAGAAGATGCCTATAACACCAAAGTCATCACCCTTTCCCGTAGCGGCTCGCTGCCGGAAGTGATCGAAACCAGCCATGACTACGCGAAAGTGATGGACAAAGAACAGCTTATCGATCGCAAAGCGGTTGCTACGGTCATCAGTAATGTCGGTGAAGGCGCGTTTTATGACGGCGTTCTGCGGATTGTGCGCACCGAAGATGGTAGCGCCTGGACCGGTGTTCCTGTCAGCGCATGGATTGGCGGTATCTGGTATCGCAAAGATGTGCTGGCAAAAGCCGGGCTGGATGAGCCGAAAAACTGGCAACAGTTGCTGGATGTCGCACAGAAACTGAACGATCCGGCGAATAAAAAATACGGTATTGCACTGCCGACGGCAGAAAGCGTACTGACGGAACAATCGTTCTCTCAGTTTGCGTTATCCAATCAGGCCAACGTTTTTAACGCCGAAGGCAAAATCACCCTTGATACGCCGGAGATGATGCAGGCGCTGACCTATTACCGCGACCTTGCTGCCAACACCATGCCGGGTTCTAACGACATTATGGAAGTGAAAGACGCCTTTATGAACGGCACCGCGCCGATGGCGATTTACTCCACCTATATCCTTCCGGCTGTGATTAAAGAAGGTGACCCGAAAAATGTCGGTTTCGTGGTGCCAACCGAGAAAAACTCGGCGGTCTACGGCATGTTGACCTCGCTGACCATTACCGCCGGGCAAAAGAGCGAAGAGACGGAAGCGGCAGAAAAATTTGTCACCTTTATGGAGCAGGCGGACAACATTGCCGACTGGGTGATGATGTCGCCAGGCGCGGCGCTGCCGGTGAACAAAGCGGTTGTGACGACTGCCACCTGGAAAGATAACGACGTGATTAAGGCGCTGGGAGACTTGCCGAATCAGTTGATTAGCGAACTGCCAAACATTCAGGTCTTTGGTGCGGTAGGGGACAAAAACTTTACCCGCATGGGCGATGTGACGGGGTCTGGTGTGGTGAGTTCAATGGTGCATAACGTCACCGTGGGGAAAGCCGATCTCTCAACCACGCTGCAAGCGAGCCAGAAAAAGCTGGATGAACTGATCGAACAGCACTAATCCCAGGACAGGAATCCGCAATGAACAGGCTTTTTTCAGGTCGTTCCGATATGCCCTTTGCGCTGCTGCTTCTCGCGCCCAGCTTATTACTGCTGGGCGGTCTGGTGGCGTGGCCAATGGTGTCGAATATCGAAATTAGTTTTTTACGTCTGCCGCTCAATCCCAACATCGAGGCAACGTTTGTTGGGGTGAGCAACTATGTGCGTATTCTCTCCGATCCCGGCTTCTGGCACTCGCTGTGGATGACGGTCTGGTATACCGCGCTGGTGGTGGCAGGTAGCACCGTGCTCGGCCTGGCGGTGGCGATGTTTTTCAACCGCGAGTTTCGCCTGCGCAAAACCGCGCGTTCGTTGGTAATCCTCTCCTACGTAACGCCGTCCATTTCGCTGGTGTTCGCCTGGAAATACATGTTCAACAACGGCTACGGCATTGTGAACTACCTCGGCGTCGATCTTCTGCATCTCTATGAGCAGGCGCCGCTGTGGTTCGATAACCCGGGCAGTAGTTTTGTGCTGGTGGTGCTGTTCGCCATCTGGCGCTACTTCCCGTATGCCTTTATCTCGTTTCTGGCGATTTTGCAGACCATTGATAAATCGCTGTACGAAGCGGCAGAGATGGACGGCGCGAATGCCTGGCAACGGTTTCGCATCGTCACGCTGCCCGCGATTATGCCGGTCCTGGCGACGGTGGTGACTCTGCGTACCATCTGGATGTTCTACATGTTCGCTGACGTTTATTTGCTGACGACCAAGGTCGATATTCTCGGCGTCTATCTCTACAAAACCGCCTTTGCCTTTAATGACTTAGGGAAAGCGGCGGCGATCTCAGTGGTGCTCTTCATCATTATTTTCGCTGTCATTCTGCTGACCAGAAAACGGGTGAACCTCAATGGCAACAAATAAACGCACACTCAGTCGCATCGGTTTTTACTGCGGGCTGGCGCTGTTTCTCATCATCACGCTGTTTCCCTTTTTTGTGATGCTGATGACCTCGTTCAAAAGCGCGAAAGAGGCGATCTCGCTGCATCCTACGCTGCTGCCACAGCAGTGGACGCTGGAGCATTACGTCGACATTTTTAACCCGGTGATTTTCCCGTTTGTCGATTATTTCCGTAACAGCCTGGTGGTGTCGGTAGTTTCATCCGTGATAGCAGTATTTCTCGGCATTCTCGGGGCTTACGCGCTTTCCCGCCTGCGCTTTAAAGGGCGAATGACCATCAACGCCAGCTTTTACACGGTGTACATGTTCTCCGGCATTTTGCTGGTGGTGCCGCTGTTCAAAATCATCACCGCGCTTGGCGTTTATGACACCGAGATGGCGCTGATCATCACCATGGTGACGCAAACCCTGCCTACCGCTGTGTTTATGCTGAAAAGCTACTTCGACACCATCCCCGATGAAATCGAAGAAGCGGCGATGATGGATGGCCTCAACCGGCTGCAAATCATCTTCCGCATCACGGTACCGCTGGCGATGTCCGGGCTGATATCCGTGTTCGTCTACTGCTTTATGGTGGCGTGGAACGACTATCTGTTTGCCTCGATTTTCCTCTCCAGCGCCAGCAATTTCACTTTACCGGTAGGCCTGAACGCGCTGTTCAGTACCCCTGATTACATCTGGGGCCGAATGATGGCGGCCTCGCTGGTGACCGCATTGCCGGTGGTGATTATGTATGCACTTTCGGAACGTTTTATTAAGAGTGGTTTGACCGCCGGTGGCGTGAAGGGCTAAAGCGGCCAGTTTCTTGACAAGGAGTTTTACATGAAAAAGTTAGTAGCCACAGCACCGCGCGTTGCCGCGTTGGTGGAGTATGAAGACAGGGCGATTTCAGCCAATGAAGTGAAGATCCGCGTGCGGTTCGGCGCGCCGAAACACGGGACGGAAGTGGTCGATTTCCGCGCCGCCAGCCCGTTTATTAATGAAGACTTTAATGGCGAATGGCAGATGTTCACCCCCCGTCCGGCAGATGCGCCGCGCGGCATTGAGTTTGGCAAGTTCCAGCTTGGCAACATGGTGGTTGGCGACATTATCGAGTGCGGCAGCGAGGTTACCGACTACGCGGTGGGCGACAGCGTATGCGGCTACGGCCCGCTTTCCGAAACGGTCATCATTAACGCGGTGAATAACTACAAACTGCGCAAAATGCCGCAAGGTAGCTCGTGGAAAAACGCCGTCTGTTACGACCCGGCGCAGTTTGCCATGAGCGGCGTGCGCGATGCCAACGTGCGTGTGGGCGATTTTGTGGTGGTAGTCGGGCTTGGCGCGATTGGTCAAATTGCCATTCAACTGGCAAAACGCGCTGGCGCGTCGGTGGTGATTGGTGTCGATCCTATCGCTCATCGCTGTGATATTGCCCGTCGCCACGGGGCGGATTTCTGCCTTAACCCCATTGGCACGGATGTAGGCAAAGAGATTAAAACGCTGACCGGCAAGCAGGGTGCCGATGTGATTATCGAAACCAGCGGCTACGCCGACGCGCTGCAATCGGCACTGCGCGGCCTGGCTTATGGCGGCACCATCTCGTATGTCGCATTTGCCAAACCATTTGCCGAAGGTTTTAACCTCGGACGCGAAGCGCATTTCAACAACGCCAAAATTGTCTTCTCTCGTGCGTGCAGTGAACCGAACCCGGATTATCCGCGCTGGAGCCGCAAGCGTATTGAAGAAACCTGCTGGGAACTGCTGATGAACGGTTATCTCAATTGTGAAGATTTAATCGACCCGGTGGTGACCTTTGCTAACAGCCCGGAAAGCTACATGCAGTATGTCGACCAGCATCCGGAACAGAGCATCAAAATGGGCGTAACTTTTTAATTCTAAGGACGGAAAAATGAAAATCGGCACACAGAATCAGGCCTTCTTTCCGGAAAATATTCTGGAGAAATTTCGTTATATCAAAGAGATGGGTTTTGATGGTTTTGAGATTGACGGCAAACTGCTGGTCAACAATCTCGAAGAAGTCAAAGCAGCGATCAAAGAAACCGGTTTACCGGTGACCACCGCCTGCGGCGGCTATGACGGCTGGATTGGCGACTTTATCGAAGAGCGTCGTCTTAATGGTTTAAAGCAGATCGAGCGCATTCTTGAGGCGCTGGCGGAAGTGGGCGGTAAAGGTATTGTCGTTCCGGCTGCGTGGGGCATGTTTACCTTCCGCTTACCGCCGATGACCTCACCGCGCAGCCTGGACGGCGATCGTCAAATGGTGAGCGATTCCCTGCGTTTCCTGGAAAAGGTGGCCGCGCGTACCGGAACGGTGGTGTATCTCGAACCGCTAAACCGCTATCAGGACCACATGATCAACACGCTCGCCGATGCTCGTCGTTACATCGTCGAAAACAACCTTAAACATGTGCAGATTATCGGCGATTTCTATCACATGAACATCGAAGAGGATAACCTGGCGCAGGCGCTGCATGACAACCGTGACCTGCTTGGTCATGTGCATATTGCCGATAACCATCGCTATCAGCCGGGCAGCGGCACCCTCGATTTCCACGCGCTGTTTGAACAGCTGCGCGCCGATAACTATCAGGGCTATGTGGTGTATGAAGGGCGCATTCGGGCAGAAGATCCTGCTCAGGCGTACCGTGATTCTTTGGCCTGGTTGCGCACCTGCTAAGAGGTCTTTGTGAAAAGTGCAATGACAAGCTCTCCGCTGCGGGTCGCGATAATAGGCGCGGGCCAGGTGGCGGATAAGGTTCATGCTTCGTACTACTGCACCCGCAACGATCTGGAACTGGTGGCTGTCTGTGACAGCCGCCTTTCCCAGGCGCAGGCGTTGGCAGAGAAATACGGGAACGCATCCGTGTGGGACGATCCGCAGGCCATGCTGCTGGCGGTAAAACCTGACGTGGTAAGCGTCTGTTCACCTAACCGTTTTCATTACGAGCATACCCTGATGGCGCTGGAGGCAGGCTGCCATGTGATGTGCGAGAAACCGCCCGCCATGACACCAGAACAGGCGCGGGAGATGTGTGATACCGCGCGCAAACGGGGCAAGGTGCTGGCCTACGACTTTCACCATCGTTTTGCCCTTGATACGCAACAATTGCGTGAACAGGTGACCAACGGCGTTTTGGGTGAGATTTACGTCACGACCGCCCGCGCCCTGCGTCGCTGCGGCGTTCCCGGCTGGGGTGTCTTTACCAATAAAGAACTGCAGGGTGGCGGCCCGCTGATCGACATTGGCATTCATATGCTGGATGCCGCGATGTATGTGCTGGGCTTTCCGGCGGTGAAAAGCGTCACGGCGCACAGCTTTCAGAAAATAGGTACTCAAAAGAGCTGTGGTCAATTTGGTGAGTGGGACCCGGCAACCTACAGCGTCGAAGATTCGCTGTTTGGCACCATTGAATTTCATAACGGCGGCATTCTTTTGCTGGAGACATCATTTGCACTCAACATCCGCGAACAGTCGATGATGAACGTCAGCTTTTGCGGCGATAAAGCGGGAGCCACGCTGTTTCCGGCGCATATCTACACCGATAACAACGGTGAATTAATGACGCTGATGCAACGGGAACTGGCCGACGACAACCGTCATTTGCGCAGCATGGAAGCCTTTATCAATCACGTACAGGGCAAGCCTGTGATGATTGCCGACGCCGAGCAAGGGTACATCATCCAGCAACTGGTGGCGGCGCTGTATCAATCCGCAGAAACAGGGATGCGTGTGGAATTATGACCAGGCCAGTAACATTAACGGAACCCCAATTCAGCCAGCATACCCTGAATAAATATGCCTCATTAATGGCGCAGGGGAACGGCTATCTTGGGCTTCGTGCCAGCCATGAAGAAGATTACACGCGGCAGACGCGCGGCATGTATCTGGCAGGGCTTTATCATCGAGCCGGGAAAGGAGAAATCAACGAACTGGTGAATCTGCCAGACGTGGTGGGAATGGAAATTACCCTAAACGGCGAGATTTTTTCGTTATCCCGCGAAGCGTGGCAGCGTGAGCTTGACTTTGCCAGTGGAGAATTACGCCGCAGTGTTATCTGGCGCAGCAGCGACGGCGCACGGTTTACCCTTGCAAGTCGTCGTTTTGTTTCGACAGATCAACTGCCGCTGATCGCGCTGGAAATCAGTATTACCCCGCTGGACGCCGAGGCATCAGTGCTGATCTCAACAGGCATTAACGCCACGCAAACCAACCACGGTCGCCAGCATCTGGATGAAACCCAGGTCCGGGTGTTTGGTCAGCATTTGATGCAGGGGATCTACACCACCCAGGATGGGCGCAGTGATGTGGCAATCAGTTGTCACTGTCAGGCGAGTGGTGACGTTCAGCAGTGCTATACCGCCAAAGAGCGCCGTTTGCTGCAACATACCAGCGCGCAACTTCGCACAGGTGAAACACTGACCTTGCAAAAGCGGGTGTGGATTGACTGGCGGGATGACCGACAAGCCGCTTTAGACGAGTGGGGCAGTGCGTCGCTTCGCCAGCTTGAAATGTGTACACAACAGAGTTATGACCAACTTCTTGCAGCATCGACAGAAAACTGGCAGCAATGGTGGCAGAAACGTCGTATCACGGTAAAGAGTTGCGATACGCACGATCAGCGGGCGTTAGACTATGCGCTTTATCATTTGCGTATTATGACGCCCGCCCACGACGAGCGTAGCAGCATTGCGGCAAAAGCCTTAACCGGGGAAGGCTACAAAGGCCATGTTTTCTGGGATACGGAAGTGTTCCTGCTGCCGTTCCATCTGTTTAGCGAACCGACGATTGCCCGGAGTTTGCTGCGCTATCGCTGGCACAACTTACCGGGGGCGCAGGAGAAAGCGCGACGCAATGGCTGGCAGGGCGCGCTATTTCCGTGGGAAAGCGCACGCAGCGGCGAAGAAGAGACCCCGGAATTTGCCGCCATAAACATTCGTACCGGGCTACGGCAAAAAGTGGCCTCAGCGCAGGCGGAACATCATCTGGTTGCCGATATCGCCTGGGCGGTTATTCAATACTGGCAGGTAACGGGGGATGAAAGCTTCGTTGCTCACGAAGGCATGGCGCTACTGCTGGAGACCGCAAAGTTCTGGATTAGCCGCGCGGTAAGGGTTAACGATCGTCTGGAAATTCATGATGTTATTGGGCCAGACGAATATACCGAACACGTTAACAATAACGCATACACAAGTTATATGGCCTGCTACAACGTCCAACAGGCACTGAATATTGCTCGCCAGTTTGGCTGTAGCGACGATGCGTTTATTCATCGTGCCGACATGTTCCTCAAAGAGCTGTGGATGCCAGAAATTCAGCCCGACGGCGTTTTGCCGCAGGATGATTCGTTTATGGCGAAACCGGCGATAGATCTGGCGAAATACAAAGCGGCGGCAGGCAAACAAACCATTCTGCTGGATTATTCACGCGCAGAAGTGAACGAGATGCAGATCCTCAAGCAGGCCGATGTGGTGATGCTCAATTACATGCTACCAGAACAATTTTCAGCGGCCTCTTGTCTCGCCAATCTGCAATTTTATGAACCGCGCACCATTCACGACTCGTCATTGAGTAAAGCGATCCACGGCATTGTTGCCGCGCGTTGTGGCTTGCTTGCGCAGAGTTACCCGTTCTGGCGCGAGGGGAGTGAAATCGATCTTGGTGCTGATCCGCATAGCTGCGATGACGGTATCCATGCCGCCGCAACTGGCGCTATCTGGCTGGGGGCGATTCAGGGTTTTGCCGGAGTCAGCGTGCGCGACGGCGAATTACATCTGAACCCAGCGTTACCTGAGCAGTGGCAACAGTTATCTTTCCCTTTGTTCTGGCAGGGCTGCGAATTACAGGTCACTCTCGACGCGCAGCGTATTGCGATTCGAACTTCTGCGCCCGTTTCAATGCGGTTGAACGGTCAGCTTATTTCCGTGACTGAAGAATCTGTTTTCTGTTTGGGTGATTTTATTTTGCCCTTCAATGGGACCGCTACCAAACATCAGGAGGATGAATGAAACTACAAGGGGTAATTTTCGATCTGGATGGCGTGATCACCGACACCGCACATCTGCACTTCCAGGCATGGCAGCAGATTGCCGCCGAAATCGGCATCAGCATCGATGCGCAATTTAACGAGACGTTAAAAGGGATCAGCCGCGATGAGTCCCTGCGGCGCATTCTGCAACACGGGGGCAAAGAGGGCGACTTTAACGTGCAAGAGCGGGCGCAACTGGCGTATCGCAAAAATCTGCTCTACGTCCACTCACTGCGCGAACTGACGGTTAACGCTGTTCTGCCGGGAATTCGGCCTTTGCTGGCAGATCTTCGGGCGCAAGGCATCCCGGTAGGGCTGGCCTCCGTCTCTCTGAATGCCCCAACAATTTTAGCGGCGCTGGAGCTGCGCGAGTTTTTCACCTTCTGCGCGGACGCTTCCCAACTTAAACACTCGAAACCGGATCCGGAAATCTTTCTCGCCGCCTGTGCCGGGCTGGGCGTGCCTCCACAGGCCTGCATTGGCATTGAAGATGCGCAGGCGGGCATTGACGCCATTAACGCCAGCGGTATGCGCTCGGTGGGGATCGGCACGAGCTTAACCGGGGCGCAACTGTTGCTGCCCTCAACGGAATCTCTGACCTGGCCGCGGTTATCGGCCTTCTGGCAAAACGTATAGCAAAGGAATCAACATGGCACAGCTTTCGTTACAACATATTCAAAAGATCTACGATAACCAGGTGCATGTGGTGAAGGACTTCAACCTGGAGATTGCCGATAAAGAGTTCATCGTGTTTGTCGGTCCGTCGGGCTGCGGTAAATCGACGACGCTGCGTATGATTGCCGGGCTTGAGGAGATCAGCGGCGGCGATCTGTTGATCGACGGCAAACGAATGAATGACGTTCCGGCCAAAGCGCGCAATATTGCGATGGTTTTCCAGAACTACGCGCTGTATCCGCATATGACGGTCTACGACAACATGGCGTTTGGCCTGAAGATGCAAAAAATCGCCAAAGAGGTGATTGATGAGCGGGTTAACTGGGCGGCGCAAATCCTCGGCCTGCGTGAGTACCTGAAACGCAAGCCGGGGGCGCTTTCCGGCGGGCAACGCCAGCGTGTGGCGCTCGGACGGGCGATTGTGCGTGAAGCGGGCGTGTTTTTGATGGATGAACCGCTCTCTAACCTGGATGCCAAGCTGCGCGTACAAATGCGCGCGGAAATCAGCAAGCTGCATCAGAAACTGAACACCACCATGATCTACGTGACCCACGATCAGACCGAAGCGATGACCATGGCGACGCGGATTGTCATTATGAAGGATGGGATTGTTCAGCAGGTCGGTGCGCCGAAAACGGTCTATAACCAACCGGCGAATATGTTTGTTGCCGGATTTATTGGGTCACCAGCAATGAATTTTATTCGCGGCACGATCGATGGCGATAAATTCGTTACGGAAACGCTTAAATTAACCATTCCCGAAGATAAATTAGCCGTTCTGAAAACGCAGGAAAGTTTGCATAAACCCATCGTGATGGGAATACGCCCGGAGGATATTCATCCGGATGCGCAAGAGGAAAATAACATTTCCGCCAAAATTAGCGTGGCGGAATTAACCGGTGCGGAATTTATGCTCTACACCACGGTTGGGGGGCACGAGCTGGTGGTCCGTGCCGGTGCGTTAAATGATTATCATGCAGGAGAAAACGTCACTATTCATTTTGATATGACCAAATGTCATTTCTTTGATGCAGAAACGGAAATAGCAATTCGCTAAATACAGGGGGAAGGCATTCCCCCAGGATAATACAAGGAACAATAATGAAAAAGTTATTACCCTGTACCGCACTGGTGATGTGTGCGGGAATGGCCTGCGCACAGGCTGAGGAAAAAAAAGACTGGCACTTTAATATCGGCGCGATGTACGAAATAGAAAACGTTGAGGGTTATGGCGAAGATATGGACGGGCTGGCGGAGCCTTCCGTCTATTTTAATGCTGCCAATGGGCCGTGGAGAATATCGCTGGCTTATTACCAGGAAGGGCCGGTAGATTATAGCGCGGGTAAACGTGGAACCTGGTTTGATCGCCCGGAACTGGAAGTGCATTATCAGTTTCTCGAAAGCGATGATTTCAGTTTCGGCCTGACCGGTGGTTTCCGTAACTATGGTTATCACTACGTTGATGAACCGGGTAAAGACACGGCAAATATGCAGCGCTGGAAAATCGCGCCAGACTGGGATGTGAAACTGACTGACGATTTACGTTTCAACGGTTGGCTGTCGATGTATAAATTTGCCAACGATCTGAATACGACCGGTTATGCTGATACCCGTGTCGAAACGGAAACGGGTCTGCAATATACCTTCAACGAAACGGTTGCCTTGCGGGTGAACTATTATCTCGAGCGCGGCTTCAATATGGACGACAGCCGCAATAACGGTGAATTCTCCACGCAAGAAATTCGCGCCTATTTACCGCTGACGCTCGGCAATCACTCGGTAACACCGTATACGCGCATTGGGTTGGATCGCTGGAGTAACTGGGACTGGCAGGATGATATCGAACGTGAAGGCCATGATTTTAACCGTCTTGGTTTGTTTTACGGTTATGATTTCCAGAATGGTCTTTCCGTTTCGCTGGAATACGCGTTTGAGTGGCAGGATCACGATGAAGGCGACAGCGATAAATTCCATTATGCAGGTGTCGGTGTGAATTACGCGTTCTGATAATGTGCTAAATTGCCGGATGCGGCGCGAGTACTTTATCCGGTTTATAAATGTAGGCCGGATAAGATGCGCCAGCATCGCATCCGGCATTCAGGCAACGTAGCTGGCATTTATTTCAACGACATATGCGTGGCAACGGTAATATTTTGTGGTGACGGTTTTCCGGCAATTAAGCGGAATAATAACTCGCAGCTTTGTTGACCTAACTCCTGCGTCGGAACATCGATGCCGCCCGGTGCAGGCGTTAATATAAACGACAGCGTTTCATTACTATAACCAACCACCGCTAACTGCTGCGGAATAGCAATGTTTTTCTCTGCCGCCGCACGATAAATGCTCATTAATTTCAGGCTGTCAGTAGCAAACACTGCCTCAGGCAACGGTGACTGACTTAATAATTGCCGTGCGGCTTTTAATGCTGTCTCATGGGTATAACCGCCGTCAACGATCCACTCACTGCGCACTGCAATATTATGATCTTCCAGACTTTGCTTATAGCCATTAACGCGATCAACCGAAACATGAACATCAAGCGGAGCATGCAGGCAGGCAATATTTTTATGTCCACTTTCAATTAATGCATCGGTCAGCGCAATACTGTCGCCAAAATTATCGGTATCGACAGAATAAACATGGGCATATTCACCTTCAACTTTGCCAATTACTACCACCGGAATATCGTATTTATCGAGTTGGGCGAAAAAAGACTCATCTGCTGGCGAACTTAGCATAATAATGCCTTTAATCATTTTCTGCTTAATTTTGCTTTCACATTTTTGTAAGTCTTCAGCCGGGTTGTGCGACGTCTGCAATATCACGTCGAAACCCTCATCTTCCGCTTTGGCGGTAATGGCATGCAAAACTTCGGAGAAAAACGGGTTACCCGCCGTAGTTTTGGTCGAGCGGGTAGAAATCACCATAATGGCATCAAAGCCCGAAGAGGTCAGCGCGCGGGCCAGTTTATTTGGCTGATACTGTAATTCTTCAATGGCCCGTAACACTTTTTCGCGCGCTTCCGGGGAGATATTGGTTTGCTTATTCAGCACGCGTGATACGGTGGATTTTGATACGCCGGCAACCCTGGCAATATCATAAATAGTAGGGGACATAGGTCAGGAACTCCGTCCGAACGTGAATGCTGCACATCTTATGGAGTTCGCCTCAAGATGACAACACGGGCAGTTGATAATCAAGGGCATGGCCCCCACATTCATATCCTTACGAATGATTTTTTTCTGGTCCACAGGACAGCAATGAAGCGACTTAAAAATGAACTTAATGCGCTGGTGAATCGGGGTGTCGACAGACATCTGCGCCTCGCTGTAACCGGACTTAGCCGCAGCGGCAAAACCGCGTTTATCACTGCGATGGTCAATCAGTTGCTCAATATTCATGCCGGAGCACGCTTGCCGCTATTAAGTGCGGTGCGTGAAGAGCGCCTGCTGGGCGTAAAACGCATTCCCCAGCGTGACTTTGGCATTCCGCGCTTCACCTACGATGAAGGGCTGGCGCAGTTATATGGCGATCCTCCCGCCTGGCCAACCCCAACACGCGGCGTCAGTGAGATTCGCCTGGCGCTACGCTATAAATCGAACGATTCGCTGTTGCGTCACTTCAAAGACACTTCCACGTTGTATCTGGAGATAGTGGATTATCCTGGCGAATGGTTACTCGACTTGCCGATGTTGGCGCAGGACTATTTAAGCTGGTCGCGCCAGATGACGGGCTTACTCAATGGTCAGCGCGGCGAATGGTCGGCAAAATGGCGAATGATGTGCGAAGGGCTGGACCCACTAGCACCTGCCGACGAAAACCGTCTTGCAGACATTGCTGCCGCATGGACCGATTATCTCCACCACTGCAAACAGCAGGGGCTGCACTTTATTCAGCCTGGGCGTTTTGTCTTGCCGGGCGATATGGCAGGTGCGCCCGCGCTGCAATTCTTCCCGTGGCCAGATGTCGATGCCTGGGGCGAATCAAAACTAGCACAAGCCGACAAGCACACCAATGCCGGAATGCTGCGCGAACGATTTAATTATTACTGCGAGAAAGTGGTGAAGGGATTCTATAAAAATCATTTTCTGCGCTTTGATCGGCAGATTGTGCTGGTGGATTGCCTGCAACCTCTCAACAGTGGACCACAAGCATTCAATGATATGCGTCTGGCGCTGACGCAGCTGATGCAAAGCTTCCACTACGGGCAGCGTACCTTGTTCCGGCGCTTGTTTTCGCCGGTTATCGATAAGCTATTGTTTGCTGCCACTAAAGCGGATCATGTGACCATCGATCAGCACGCCAATATGGTTTCATTACTGCAACAACTGATTCAGGATGCCTGGCAAAATGCGGCGTTCGAAGGGATCAGCATGGACTGCCTGGGGCTGGCGTCAGTTCAGGCGACCACCAGCGGCATTATTGATGTTAACGGTGAGAAAATCCCGGCGCTGCGCGGTAATCGACTCAGCGATGGCGCACCGCTCACTGTGTATCCTGGCGAAGTTCCCGCACGTTTGCCTGGCCAGGCGTTCTGGGATAAGCAAGGCTTCCAGTTTGAGGCGTTTCGCCCGCAGGTAATGGATGTCGACAAACCGTTGCCGCATATTCGCCTTGATGCTGCGCTGGAATTTTTAATAGGAGATAAATTGCGATGACCGAACCGTTAAAACCACGTATTGATTTCGACGGTCCACTGGAGGTCGATCAGAATCCAAAATTCAGGGCGCAGCAGACCTTTGACGAAAATCAGGCGCAAAATTTTGCCCCGGCCACGCTCGACGAAGCGCAGGAAGAAGAGGGGCAAGTTGAAGCGGTGATGGACGCAGCGTTACGTCCGAAACGCAGCCTGTGGCGCAAAATGGTGATGGGCGGGTTGGCTCTGTTTGGTGCAAGCGTTGTTGGTCAGGGTGTGCAGTGGACGATGAACGCCTGGCAAACTCAGGACTGGGTGGCCCTGGGCGGCTGTGCCGCTGGGGCATTGATTATCGGCGCTGGCGTAGGTTCTGTGGTAACAGAGTGGCGGCGCTTATGGCGCTTGCGACAGCGCGCCCATGAACGCGACGAAGCGCGCGATTTGTTGCACAGCCACGGCACGGGTAAAGGCCGTGCATTCTGCGAAAAACTGGCGCAGCAGGCGGGCATCGACCAGTCGCATCCGGCACTGCAACGCTGGTATGCCTCAATCCATGAAACGCAGAACGATCGTGAAGTGGTCAGCCTGTATGCTCATCTGGTCCAGCCGGTTTTAGATGCCCAGGCGCGGCGCGAAATCAGTCGCTCAGCGGCGGAATCAACGTTAATGATCGCCGTTAGCCCGCTGGCGCTGGTGGATATGGCATTTATCGCCTGGCGCAATCTGCGTTTGATCAATCGCATCGCCACGCTGTATGGCATTGAACTGGGATATTACAGCCGTTTGCGCCTGTTTAAGCTGGTATTGCTGAATATCGCTTTTGCCGGAGCCAGCGAATTGGTGCGCGAAGTGGGGATGGACTGGATGTCGCAAGATCTCGCTGCGCGTTTGTCTACCCGCGCAGCTCAGGGAATTGGTGCTGGACTTCTGACGGCACGACTGGGGATTAAAGCTATGGAGCTTTGCCGCCCGCTGCCGTGGATTGACGATGACAAACCTCGCCTCGGGGATTTCCGTCGTCAGCTTATCGGTCAGGTGAAAGAGACGCTGCAAAAAGGCAAAACGCCCAGCGAAAAATAATGCAATATCGGGTGCTGACCGGATATCTTTACGCCGAAGTGCCCGTTTTTCCGTCTTTGTGTCAATGATTGTTGACAGAAACCTTCCTGCTATCCAAATAGTGTCATATCATCATATTAATTGTTCTTTTTTCAGGTGAAGGTTCCCATGCGTCTGGAAGTCTTTTGTGAAGACCGACTCGGTCTGACCCGCGAATTACTCGATCTACTCGTGCTAAGAGGTATTGATTTACGCGGTATTGAGATTGACCCCATTGGGCGAATCTACCTCAATTTTGCCGAACTGGAATTTGAAAGTTTCAGCAGTCTGATGGCCGAAATACGCCGTATTGCAGGTGTTACCGATGTGCGCACTGTTCCGTGGATGCCTTCCGAACGTGAGCATCTGGCGTTGAGCGCGTTACTGGAGGCGTTGCCTGAGCCTGTGCTTTCTGTTGATATGAAAAGCAAAGTGGATATGGCGAACCCGGCGAGCTGTCAGCTTTTTGGGCAAAAATTGGATCGCCTGCGCAACCATACCGCCGCGCAATTAATTAACGGCTTTAATTTTTTACGCTGGCTGGAAAGCGAACCGCAAGACTCGCATAACGAGCATGTCGTTATTAATGGGCAGAATTTCCTGATGGAGATTACGCCTGTTTATCTTCAGGATGAAAATGATCAACACGTTCTGACCGGTGCGGTGGTGATGTTGCGCTCGACGATTCGTATGGGTCGTCAGTTGCAGAATGTCGCTGCACAGGACGTCAGTGCCTTCAGTCAAATTGTCGCCGTCAGCCCGAAAATGAAGCATGTTGTCGAACAGGCGCAGAAACTGGCGATGCTAAGCGCGCCGTTGCTGATTACGGGTGACACCGGTACAGGTAAAGATCTCTTTGCCTACGCCTGCCATCAGGCAAGCCCACGAGCGGGCAAACCTTATCTGGCGCTGAACTGCGCGTCTATACCGGAAGATGCGGTCGAGAGTGAACTGTTTGGTCATGCTCCGGAAGGTAAAAAAGGGTTCTTTGAGCAGGCGAACGGTGGTTCGGTGCTGTTAGATGAGATAGGCGAGATGTCGCCAAGGATGCAGGCGAAATTACTGCGTTTCCTTAATGATGGTACTTTCCGTCGAGTTGGTGAAGATCATGAAGTGCATGTCGATGTAAGGGTTATTTGCGCTACGCAGAAGAATTTGGTCGAACTGGTGCAAAAAGGCGTGTTCCGTGAAGATCTCTATTATCGTCTGAACGTGTTGACGCTCAATCTGCCGCCGTTACGTGACTGTCCGCAGGACATCATGCCGTTAACCGAGCTGTTCGTCGCCCGCTTTGCCGACGAGCAGGGCGTGCCGCGTCCGAAACTGGCCGCTGACCTGAATACTGTACTTACGCGTTATGCGTGGCCGGGAAATGTGCGGCAGTTAAAGAACGCTATCTATCGCGCACTGACACAACTGGACGGCTATGAGCTGCGTCCTCAGGATATTTTGTTGCCGGATTATGACGCCGCAACGGTAGCCGTGGGCGAAGATGCGATGGAAGGTTCGCTGGACGAAATTACCAGCCGTTTTGAACGCTCGGTATTAAGTCAGCTTTATCGCAATTATCCCAGCACGCGCAAACTGGCAAAACGTCTCGGCGTTTCGCATACCGCGATTGCCAATAAGTTGCGGGAATATGGTCTGAGTCAGAAGAAGAACGAAGAGTAAGCGCGAATATGCCTGATGGTGCAACACCATCAGGCATATTAACTTATGCTTTCAGTACAGCCAGAGCTGCTTCGTAATCCGGCTCGGTGGTGATTTCATCAACCAGCTGGCTGAAAATCACATTGTCATTTTCATCGATAACCACAACGGCACGCGCTGCCAGACCTTTCAGTGGGCCATCAGCAATTGCCACACCGTAGGCTTGCAGGAATTCAGCGTTACGGAAAGTGGAGAGGGTGATAACGTTGTTCAGACCTTCTGCGCCGCAGAAACGAGACTGGGCGAACGGCAGATCAGCAGAGATACACAGCACAACGGTGTTGTCGATCTCGGTTGCCAGTTGGTTAAACTTACGTACTGATGCGGCGCAAACACCGGTATCAATACTCGGGAAAATGTTCAGCACTTTGCGTTTACCCGCAAACTGACCGAGGGTGACGTCAGACAGATCTTTTGCCACGAGAGTAAAAGTCTGCGCTTTGCTACCCGCCAGCGGGATGGAATTGGCGACTGTAACCGGGTTGCCCTGGAAATGAACGGTTTGTGACATGATTATCTTTCCTGTTTACATATAGTTAACGTCACACCTAGTTTATGCTAACTGTCAATAACACAGCAAACGCTATTTGCGCTTAATCTGCAGACCACCGCGACAACAAGGAGTAAAGATGAGAACCGTTAAGGTATTTGAGGAAGCCTGGCCCTTACATACCCCGTTTGTGATTGCTCGGGGAAGTCGTAGTGAAGCGCGCGTGGTGGTGGTTGAACTGGAAGAAGAAGGTATTAAAGGCACCGGTGAATGCACGCCGTATCCGCGTTATGGAGAAAGTGATGCCTCGGTAATGGCGCAAATTATGAGCGTCGTGCCGCAATTAGAGAAAGGGCTGACACGGGAGGAGTTGCAAAAAATTCTCCCTGCCGGCGCAGCACGTAATGCGCTGGATTGTGCATTGTGGGATCTGGCGGCGCGAAAACAGCAGCAATCGCTGGCTGATTTGATCGGCATAACGCTTCCCGAGACAGTCACCACTGCCCAGACGGTAGTCATCGGTACGCCTGATCAGATGGCCAATAGTGCATCAACACTCTGGCAGGCAGGCGCGAAATTACTGAAAGTGAAGCTGGATAACCATCTTATCAGTGAGCGGATGGTGGCAATTCGCACAGCTGTGCCCGATGCGACGCTGATCGTTGATGCAAATGAATCCTGGCGTTCAGAAGGGTTGGCGGCGCGTTGCCAGCTATTGGCGGATTTAGGCGTTGCGATGCTTGAACAACCGCTTCCTGCGCAGGACGATGCGGCACTGGAGAATTTTATTCATCCGTTACCGATTTGTGCAGATGAAAGTTGTCATACTCGTAGCAATCTGAAGGCGCTGCAAGGGCGCTATGAGATGGTTAACATTAAGCTCGATAAAACGGGTGGCCTGACGGAAGCGCTGGCGCTGGCGACTGAAGCACGTGCACAAGGTTTTAGTCTGATGCTGGGCTGCATGTTGTGTACCTCTCGTGCCATTAGCGCCGCTTTACCGCTGGTGCCGCAGGTCAGTTTCGCCGATCTTGACGGACCGACCTGGCTGGCGGTAGATGTGGAACCGGCGCTTCAGTTCACAACGGGTGAATTGCATCTTTAGGATGCCAGCGCAGCAAGTTTGCCATCGCAAAGAGATATTTTTCGCTGGCTTCGTCGGAGGAGATGGGCGGAAACTCTGCGGTGATGCAATGCAAGTTCAGATCTGCACACCAACTGCCGAAAGAGCCAGGCGTTTCATAACCGACGCTGGTTACCAGTGGCAATTCAAACGCCTGGGCCAGCCATTCACCTAATTCGCTGTGTCTGGGGTCTTCAATACAGGCCAGTGGATCGTGGAATGAGACCACCCAGGCAGGTTGAATGCGATGTATAAGCTGGCACAGCGCCTGAGTTTCAGGTTCGGAGCCAGGTTTGTCACCTGTCAGTAAAACGACATCACGTTCTTCAGCGGCGCTGTTCCAGCGATAAACCGTTTCACCTTCCTTCCAGTTTGCTGCCGGAAAGTTTCTATTTAAATCCACGCCATTAGCATTGGCCCGTAACCCTAACTGGCAGCCGTCAGGATTCACACACAGCACCACATGATGGCGGCGCAAAGAAGGTGTCAATGTCCGCAGAGCACAGGAGAGGGTCACGACCGAAGAGTTTTCATCACCGTGGGTGCCAGCCAGAATCAAACCACTTTCGTGACTGGCGGCTGGGGCCGGAAACCAGATCAAAGGCGCGCCCAATAATGAACGTCCGTAATGTTCTGTACCGGGCGGAAATGCGCCGCGTTCGGCGCGTGGGCGAGTTACGGTCATGATCGTCTCTGGTTCAGGAAGTATTACAGGCAGTGTTGTGCAAATTTTGCGGATTATCAAATCCTTTTCTTCAACGCTATGTTATCGATCTCGTATCACTTTTTTGCCGGAAGTTGTTTGCATTTCTTTAAGGCGAAACAAATAATTACGCATGATTATTAACGCAGGTTTGAGGGTAACTTATGAAGCACTCTGTTTCAGTCACGTGTTGTGCGCTGTTGGTCAGCAGCATTTCTCTTTCGTATGCTGCAGAAGTTCCGAGCGGCACAGTACTGGCAGAGAAGCAGGAGCTGGTGCGCCATATTAAAGATGAGCCTGCGTCGCTGGATCCCGCTAAAGCCGTGGGTCTGCCAGAGATTCAGGTCATTCGCGATCTTTTTGAAGGACTGGTGAATCAGAACGAGAAAGGGGAGATTGTCCCCGGCGTTGCGACTCAGTGGAAAAGTAATGACAACCGTATCTGGACTTTCACCCTGCGCGATAACGCAAAATGGGCGGATGGCACACCGGTAACGGCACAGGATTTTGTCTACAGCTGGCAACGTCTGGTTGACCCAAAAACGTTGTCGCCGTTTGCCTGGTTTGCCGCGCTGGCGGGAATCAACAACGCACAGGCGATTATTGATGGTAAAGCTACGCCTGATCAGCTAGGCGTCACCGCGGTTGATGCCCGTACTTTGAAAATCCAGCTTGATAAACCGTTGCCGTGGTTTGTGAATTTAACAGCCAATTTTGCCTTCTTCCCGGTGCAAAAAGCTAACGTAGAAAGCGGGAAAGAGTGGACGAAACCCGGAAATCTGGTCGGCAATGGCGCTTATGTTCTTAAAGAGCGTGTAGTCAATGAAAAACTGGTCGTGGTGCCAAATACCCATTATTGGGATAACGCCAAAACGGTGTTGCAAAAAGTGACCTTCCTGCCAATTAATCAGGAATCCGCAGCCACTAAGCGTTATCTCGCGGGGGATATTGATATCACCGAATCCTTCCCCAAAAATATGTATCAGAAGCTGTTGAAGGATATTCCGGGGCAGGTTTATACACCGCCGCAGCTCGGAACCTATTATTATGCGTTTAACACGCAAAAAGGGCCGACGGCAGATCAGCGCGTTCGTCTGGCATTAAGTATGACGATAGATCGCCGCCTGATGACCGAAAAAGTGTTGGGGACGGGCGAAAAACCAGCGTGGCATTTTACGCCAGATGTTACTGCCGGATTCACGCCGGAGCCTTCGCCGTTTGAACAAATGAGTCAGGAAGAACTGAATGCGCAGGCAAAAACTTTGTTGAGCGCAGCCGGTTATGGTCCGCAAAAACCGCTGAAGCTGACGCTTTTGTATAATACTTCAGAAAACCATCAAAAAATTGCGATTGCTGTGGCATCGATGTGGAAAAAGAACCTTGGTGTAGATGTCAAACTGCAAAATCAGGAATGGAAAACCTATATCGATAGTCGTAATACAGGTAATTTTGATGTTATCCGCGCCTCGTGGGTGGGGGATTATAATGAACCCTCCACCTTCCTGACATTATTAACGTCAACGCATTCAGGCAACATTTCACGCTTTAACAACCCGGCCTACGACAAAGTTTTGGCCCAGGCATCGACGGAAAATACCGTTAAAGCGCGTAATGCCGATTACAATGCGGCAGAAAAAATCCTCATGGAGCAAGCACCGATTGCACCAATTTATCAATATACCAATGGACGATTAATCAAGCCGTGGCTGAAAGGTTATCCCATTAATAACCCGGAAGATGTGGCGTATAGCCGGACTATGTATATTGTGAAACATTGATGTGAACTGGCGTTACCCTTGTGGGTAACGCCAGTGATGTCTGAATTAACGACCCTGGTCTGGTGGTGTAATGTTATCCATATACAGCGTCTGGCTTGGGAACGCGAAATCCGCGCCGTGTGACTGTACAATATCGATAATCTTCAAATAAACATCCTGCTGGGCGGCAAGCCATTCAGCCCATACTGTGGTTTTGGTAAAGCAATAAACCATAATATTCAATGACGAGTCAGCAAACTGGTTGAAATAAACCAGTAAGGTTTGTCGCTGGTCGATGGCCGGGTGATTTTTAAGCATCTCACGTACGGCTTCGACAATGGCTCCCACTTTTGCCGCATCCTCATAACGTAAACCGATTGTCGTGGTAATACGTCGGTTGGTCATTCGCCCCGGGTTTTCTACGCTGATAGACGAAAACAGCGAGTTCGGGACGTATAACGGACGATTATCAAAGGTCGTAATTTTGGTAATTCGCCAGCCAATTTCCGCTACTGTACCTTCGATATTTCTGTCCGGTGAACGGATCCAGTCGCCAATACTGAAAGGACGGTCGAAATAGAGCATAATCCCGGAAAAGAAGTTACTCAGAATATCTTTACCGGCCATACCAACAGCCAGACCACCAATACCACCAAAGGTCAGCAAGCCAGAAAGGCTCATGCCGAAATGTTCGCCATAAAGCAAAACAAGTACCACAATAATGGTGATTTTGATGATACGCGACATAATCCGCGCACTGGTGATATCACGACCTTTTTTAATCTGCTGTTTTTCAAACTGATTAATCAGCAGAAATAACTTAATCGTCAGAATAACAGCAATCAGGGACGTACAGATAAAATCGATAACGCCTGGAGTGATAAATTGGAGTTTGTAGTTTTCTATAACATAATTAATGATGCTACCAACAGCACTGATAATTATGGTGTAGATGAAAAATTGCACCGCATGGAATAAAAATCCTTTTCTTTTACGATTTCCGCGGCGAAACCAAAAGCTCATCAGAATCAATGCTGCGCAGCTACCGAAAATAATGACCAGATTAAGCGCATTATTTGTAAACAGTTCAGCGATCATTGTTTTATCAGGCTCCTCCAGATAATTGTCGTCATGCCGGAAACCCCTGGCGGGGCTATTTTACCGCGACAATTCATTCAGATCATCAATAGTCAGGGAAGGAAGTAGCAACATTAGCTAACTAATCAATGCGTTGATTGTAAATCCAGCTAAGAGGTGAGGTTTTCAGAGCAGACAACGGTGAAATGTCATGGTATTGTTACGTTTAGGTAACAAGAAATTTGTCTGCACAAGGATTACATCATGATTATGGCGAAACTGAAGTCAGCGAAAGGGAAGAAATTTCTCTTTGGTTTGTTGGCGGTTTTCATTATTGCGGCGTCGGTTGTGACTCGCGCGACCATCGGCGGCGTTATAGAACAGTACAATATTCCGCTGTCTGAGTGGACGACATCAATGTATGTGATTCAGTCATCGATGATTTTTGTTTATAGCCTGGTCTTTACTGTGTTGCTGGCAATCCCGTTGGGTATTTATTTCCTTGGCGGCGAAGAGCAGTAAGTAAAAAATAGGCCCGATAACTCGGGCCTTGTCAGTTATTGAAGAGTCGTTAATCGTCTTCTTCGTCATCCAGTTCAACGGGTGTCTGATACTGGTCAGGTTTAATGACCAGCAGGTCGCAGCGAAGATGATCAATCACCTGTTCCGCCGTGTTGCCAAGGAATGCTGCTGAAATACCGGTGCGTCCGACCGTGCCCAGAACCACAATCCCCGCCTGTAAGTGCTCCGCCAAATCAGGAATCACCTCTTCGGGCAGACCTTTTTCTACGTGTGTCATGTTTTCATTAATGCCGAATTTCTGCCGCAGAGCTTTCATTGCCAGCAAATGTTGCCCACGAATGGCATCGTTATAAACGCTCGGGTCAAATTCCGGCAGTTCAATCGCGATATTAATTGGCGTTACCGGATAAGCGCCAACCAGATGAACTTCGGTATGGTTGACTTGTTCTGCCAGTTCGATCGTCTCTTTGACCAGTTTTTCATTGAGCGCATTATGGTACGGCTCTTCACTGGCGAGATTCACCGCCACCAGCGCCTTACCCCCTTCCGGCCACGGCTGGTCTTTCACCATCCACACCGGGCTTGGGCATTTGCGTAACAGATGCCAGTCCGTTGGCGTAAAAATCACCGCTTCCAGACGGTCATGTTGGTGCGCCATTTTTAGCACCAAATCGTGCCCGCCGCTGATCACTTCCTGAATGATGGCTTCGAATGGACGGTTATGCCAGACCACTTTAATTTCAATGGGAACGCCAGCATTGAGATAATATTTTGCCTGCTCGTGGATCCAGGCTGTTCGTTGGCTGATGACGCCCTGACGCATAGCGGTACGTTCGTCCGGGGAGAGCAGGGTGGTCATTTCGTATGAGAAGTCATAGATCGGCAAAAAGGCTTTAATTTTGCCACCAATCCGTTGATGTAAATAAACAGCTCGCCGCAATGCTGGTTGGTCGTCCTGGTTAGGATCGATAACAACGAGCATGTTGTGATACATAGCCATACAGGGTCTCCTTACAACAACTGTCAACGCAGTTTGTAATTAAAAGATTAACCCATATCTGGTGAATGAAACAGTGATGAACCTTCTGCCAGATCAATAAATCAGAAAAATTTAATGATATGACAGAAGGATAGTGAGTGATGCGGAAAAATCAGGCAACGTTACGCGTGTGACCAGCAAGCTGGGCCAGCGCATCGTTATTTTCGATGGTGATGTATTTACCTTTGACTGCCAGCATGCCGCTTTTCTGGAAGCGACCCAGCAGACGGCTGATGGTTTCTACCGTCAGGCCCAGATAGTTACCGATATCGCCACGAGTCATCGTCAGGCGGAATTCACGAGGGGAGAAGCCGCGTTGGGCAAAACGACGGGACAGGTTGTAGATGAATGCAGCCAGACGTTCCTCGGCATTTTTCTTCGACAACAGCAGGATCATGTCCTGATCGCCTTTGATTTCACCGCTCATCAGACGCATCATCTGCTGACGCAGATTCGGCATTTTACCGGACAAATCGTCCAGCGTTTCGAACGGAATTTCACATACCATCGAGGTTTCCAGCGCCTGCGCGAAGCTCGGGTGATGACCGCTGCCGATTGCATCAAATCCCACCAGGTCACCAGCTAAATGGAAACCAGTGATTTGCTCGTCGCCTTGCTCAGTAATGGTATAACTTTTAATCGTACCGGAGCGGATGGCATAAAGCGATTTAAGTTCATCACCAGCCTTAAACAGCGTCTGGCCTTTCTGAATAGGCTTCTTTCGCTCAATGATATTATCAAGCTGATCAAGCTCATGTTCGTTGAGTGTGAACGGGATGCAAAGCTGGCTGATGCTGCAATCCTGGCAATGGATAGCACAACCGCCAGACTGAATGCGCCGTATAATTCGCTTTTCCGGGATCATAGGTCTGCTCAAGCCGTAATTGATATTTGTCAATTTTAACATCTTTTTAGGGAGCAAGTAAGTCTAAGCAAACCTTAACAGCAGAGAATTCCGATATTAGATGTAAATATATGTCTATCTATTTGAAAACCCTTAAGTTGTTAAGGGTATCTTTACATAAAAGTGTGAACAAGCTGGCACAAATTGTTTAATGTTTACAGCAAAAGATAACCTTCGTGGCGTAATAACCACTCTTTTCGCTGAACTCCGCCTGCATATCCGGTCATGGTACCGTTTCTGCCAATGACCCGATGACAAGGCACAACAATGCTGATGGGATTCGATCCATTTGCCGCACCTACGGCACGCGCCGCGCCGGGGCGGCCCAATTGTTCAGCCAGTTGGCCGTAATGCATTACCTGCCCGCAGGGGATTGTGCGTAATGTTTTCCAGACTTCGCGCTGAAATGGCGTCCCCCCCGTGGCAGTGGGAAGCGTATCAATAATGCTAAGATTACCGGCAAAATATTCACGAAGCTTGTCGCTTAAACCACCTGGGTTGGTGGCAGAAATGCGTTCATAGCCTTCTTTGCGGTAATGGATGTCCAGCAACTGCACCATGCGTTCGCTGTACTCTTCCCATTCAACCGCCCGCAGGCGAAATTGCTCATCGCAAATCACCCACAGTGGACCTAGTGGCGTGGCAATTTTTTCTTCAAGTAATCTCAGCATCCGTTCTCTCTTAAGACAAACGAGGGTAAATCCCCGGACCTATCGGCAGACCGACAAGATACCACGCCAGCAACATCAGCAGCCATACCACCAAAAAGATAAGTGGATAGGGCAAAACTAACGAATAGTAAGTACCCAGTTTCGCGTCTGGTTTGTAGCGTTGCAGGAATCCAAGAAACAGTGGAACAAAAGGAGATACCGGCGCTAAAGGCAATACGGATGAGTCGGCAATACGAAAGAGGATTTGCGCAAATGCCGGGTGAAAGCCAAGTAGCATAAACATCGGTACGAAAATGGGGGCCAGAATCGACCAGATTGCGGAACCGCTGGCGATAAACATGCATAAGAAAGAGGAAAGCAACGCCAGACCGACAAACGCCGGGATGCCGCTAAGCCCTGAACTTTCGAGTATATCGGTCAACCCCACAGCGATGAATTTCCCCATGTTGCTCCAGTTAAACATGGCGACAAACTGGGCGAGGGGAAAAACCATCACGATAAATCCCGCCATCTCTTTCATCGGTTCAATCATTAAATGCGGTAAATCCGCCTGACGTCGAATTGTGCGGGTAGCGATGCCATAAGCCAGCGAAACCACAAAGAAAAAGAGAATGATCAGTGGCACGATACCTTTAATAAAGGGGGATGGCATCACGGTGTGGTTGATCGGATCGCGCAATATACCGTTTACCGGGATCACCATCAGCGCAATCGCAGCAATAAAAAGTAGCGATACGACACCTGCTATGCGTAAACCAAAACGCTGACTTTCGGTCAATGTCTGCAGTTTCTCATCGCTGTTTCCCTGCCATTGACCTAACCGTGGCTCAATGATTTTGTCGGTTATCAGGCCGCCAACAACCGTCAGTACGACTACGGAGCTGGCCATAAAATACCAGTTATCAATTACACTGACGTGCATTTGCGGATTGAACGCAGCCGCAGCCTCCGTGCTGATCCCCGACAGCAACACGTCGGTTGTGACAATCAGTAAATTAGCTGTAAAGCCGCAACCGACGCCTGCAATGGCGGCCAGTAAACCTGCAACTGGATGCCTGCCCACCGCCAGAAAAATCAGCGCCCCCATCGGTGGCATGATCACTAACGCCGCATCGGAAGAAATGTGGCTGAAAAAAGCAATAAACAGCACCATATAACTGGCGTAGCGAGCATTCACATGCGATGCCATTTTAACCATCAACGCTGGCAGTAAGCCGACGCGCTCCGCCAGACCGGCACCTAAAACCAGCGCCAGGATCGCGCCTAGTGGGGCAAAACCGCTAAAGTTTTTAATCACATTGGGTAAAAACCAGTGTAATCCTTCCACACTGAGCAGGTTTTTCACGACCACTGGCGTACCATCGGTCGGGTTTTTCGCACTGACGCCAAAGGCCGACAAAATTGCCGTCGTCACCATGAGTACGATAATCAAATAGATAAAGAGCAAAAAAGGATGGGGAACCTTGTTACCAATTCTTTCGACCCAGCCATAGAGCTTCCCGGATTGGGAGGACGACGGTATGGATGACATACTCATGGGCATTCCTCGTTTGTTGTGTTTGCGTTGTTGTTGTTATTTTAAAGGTGACGGTGTCACGTTTTTCGGGATAGGGCAGTGATACGGTTGCGTGTCCGTAACTTGCTGATGCTCTTGTTGGCATTCTTGCAATAGCCCTGAATCAATGAAGAGATTAAGTGTGGTTGCTGCTATAGTTTTCGCCGCCAGCAGCATTCCTTTATGAGCAATAGACGTTCGCCCCTGGCTAACCAGTTGCCACGTATGTAGCGGTGTACCGACGGCGAAACAGGGGCTGAAACACTGGGCAACAGGCAGTTTCCAACTGACGTCGCCGACATCAGTTGATGCCGCAAGCACGTTATCGGTGGCGGCATATGGAGCGACTTCATTCGCCAGTACCGTTTCACGATGACGTAGTGCAAAAGCCTTGCCGTTTTCTCCACCGGTTGCGGCGATATTATTCAGACTGTTTTGCCGATCGTTGGGGGTGAGCGTAGCCTGAATTTGTTTCGCAAAAGCCAGTTCTTCGGATTTCCATTCAGGGGTTCCAAAATGGGACAGAGCCTGGTACATGGCCTTTTCTAAGGTGCGATTAGGGAGATAACTGGAACAGGCTTTGTCGAAGCGGCATTCAACCGTGGTTTCGGTCATCAATGCCGCACCTTCGGCGATTTTGGCTACCCGATCATAAATATGCTGCACGTCGGTCATTTCGGGGGCGCGGATAAGATAAAGCACTTCTGCCTGCGCCTGGACCACGTTGGGCGAGATCCCGCCGCTCTCTGTGATGGCATAGTGTACGCGCGCTTTTTCAATAATATGTTCGTTGAGGAAGTTGGTGCCAGTGGTCATCAACGTTACGGCATCAAGGGCGCTGCGTCCCAAATGAGGGGAATTTGCAGCATGTGCTGCGATCCCTTTAAAGCGCCATGATGCCTGAATGTTTGCCAGCGTGCGGGTATTGAACATACCGGCAAAGGCTTCCGGGTGCCAGGTGAGTGCCGCATCCACATCATCAAATACCCCCTCGCGGACCATGAACGTTTTACCCGAGCCGCCTTCTTCGCCAGGACAACCATAAAAGCGCACCGTGCCGCCTTGCCCATATTGTTCCAGCCATTTCTTGACGGCTATTGCTGCGGCAAAGGCGGCGGTTCCGAGCAAATTGTGTCCGCAACCGTGACCATTTTCACCGGGCGTCGCGGATGTAGGTTGCGCGCACCCTGCTTGCTGACTTAAACCTGCCAGGGCGTCATATTCCCCCAGCAGGGCGATAACCGGTTTGCCTTGACCAAACGAAGCAATAAAGGCATTTGGGATATTGCCTACGTTGCGGGTAACGGTGAAGCCTGCAGATTCCAGCGCCGAAGCCAGATGTTCCGCTGACCAGAACTCTTCAAAACGTGTTTCTGGATGATCCCAGATTTGATCAGCAATATCGGTATAACGTTGGCGATCGGCTTCAATCGCATCGTCGATAAAACGATAGATTTCCTGCATCAGATACCTCGCGTCCAGGGAAAATTAAGCGCGGTGCGCGCCAGCGTTTCGACGGTAATAGCGAGAACCTGCTCGTCAAAATCGAATTTTTCGTTGTGATGACCTGCCGCCAGCTGTGTGCCAAATACCATGTAGGAGGCTTGCCCTTGATGTCGCTGCACGCGGGCCATCATTAATGTGGCATCTTCGGAACCCGCAGGCGCTTCAACACGTTCAATGGCCTGATTGACCCCCGCGACCTGAGCCGCCTGGCTTTGTAACCATGCGACCCATTTCGGCGAAGGAGAACTGGCGGTAGCTGCACCCATCAGCCGAGTTTCAACGCCGACACCATACATGGCTGCTGCGCCCTGAATCGCTTGTTGTGCACGGTCAAAAACATATTGATTGATGACGTCGCTGACCCCTCGAGTTTCAACTTTCAGCAACGCCGAGGCAGGAACCACATTACGACCGCTTCCTGCCTGCATAACGCCCACGTTTACTCTGGAAGCCCCTTCGCTGTGCGGGGCGATTCCATGCAGCGCAAGAGTTGCTTGTGCTGCCGCCAGTAAGGCATTGTGACCGTCTTGTGGTTTTGCGCCTGCGTGAGCGGCGGTACCAGTGAAGTGCGCGTCAAATTTGGTTGTTGCCATAAAATTATCACTGCCGCACACCACGGTGCCCGCAGGTACGCCAGTGCCAATGTGCACGGCAGTAAAATAATCAACATCATCCACTACACCTGCATCGACCATCGCCCGCGCGCCACGCGTACCTTCCTCTGCAGGCTGAAAAATCAGTTTGATGACGCCGTGAAGTCCGGACTCGAACTGTTTAAGGGTGTGCGCCAGCCCAAGCCCAATAGCGGTATGTCCATCATGACCACAGGCATGCATCATTCCGGCGTTACATGACGCAAAACCGTCGCGGTAGGGGCGATGGCTGACATCCCGTTCTTCACTGAGATCCAGCGCGTCCATATCGACACGGAAAGCCATCACCGGACCGGGGCGACCGGTATCCAGGGTGGCGACGATGCCAGTGAAACCACCTTCAAAAGCCGCGATCCATTGTGCTAACGCACCTTGTTGAAGAGCGCGCTCGAATTCGCGCTGTAGAGTGAGTTCATCAGGTAGTCCCATCCGACTACTTTCATTAACGACTTCGCGGCCCAGCGCCAGTGAATAGCCGAGCTGGTGCAATTCTTCTGCAACAAGGGTGGCTGTGCGGAATTCCACCCAGCCAGACTCTGCATAGCGATGAAAATCACGTCGCCAGTGCGATAATCTTGGGGCAAGCGAATTAACAAATTGATTCAAAGACTCCATAACCTTTCCCGTCATCAGTAAAAAATGTGACCCGGTTCACGTAGTGATAGTTTTTACTTATCACTAACTGATTTTTCACAGTTTTAACCGTTCATAAATTACCCTGACACAATCATCTGCATTAAAGTAGATGCCAGTTTCTTTGGTCTGATAAATAACGGTTATCGGTGGCGTCATGGCTTTTCAGGTAAAAATTCATCAAATTCGGGCTTTTGTTGAAGTGGCTCGTCAGGGCAGCATTCGCGGAGCGAGCCGAATGTTGAATATGTCGCAACCGGCACTGAGTAAATCTATTCAGGAGCTGGAAGAAGGGTTAGCGGCACAACTCTTTTTTCGCCGTAGTAAAGGCGTGACGTTAACTGATGCCGGCGAAAGTTTTTATCAGCACGCCAGTCTTATTCTTGAAGAGCTGCGCGCAGCGCAAGAGGATATTCGCCAACGACAAGGGCAACTGGCAGGGCAAATTAATATCGGCATGGGGGCCAGTATTTCCCGCAGTCTGATGCCAGCTGTCATATCTCGTTTTCATCAGCAGCATCCGCAGGTAAAAGTACGCATTATGGAAGGGCAACTGGTGTCGATGATTAATGAATTGCGCCAGGGAGAACTGGATTTCACCATCAATACCTATTATCAGGGACCCTACGACCACGAATTTACTTTTGAGAAATTACTGGAAAAGCAATTCGCGATCTTTTGCCGCCCGGGACATCCCGCCATTGGTGCCCGTTCGATCAAACAGTTACTGGACTACAGCTGGACAATGCCGACGCCACACGGCAGCTACTACAAACAGTTGAGTGAATTGCTTGACGATCAGGCGCAAACGCCACAGGTCGGCGTAGTCTGCGAGACGTTTTCAGCCTGTATCAGTCTGGTGGCAAAAAGCGATTTTCTCAGCATACTACCTGAAGAAATGGGCTGCGATCCCTTGCACGGACAGGGGCTGGTGATGTTGCCGGTTATCGAAATTTTACCGAAAGCGGCCTATTATTTGATTCAGCGGCGTGATAGTCGCCAGACACCACTGACCGCGTCATTAATCACGCAATTTCGGCGAGAATGCGGCTATCTGCAAAGTTAAAACTGCATAAAAAAATAGAGTCTGTCGACATCCGCCAGACTCTACAGTACACACAGCAGTGCATCCGCGTCTTAAATCCGGCATGGTCTCCTCTGCGCCGGTGACTGTGTTATAACGGTTTTAACCTTTAGTTGCCAATTTTCTTCAGTGACAGATTTCACGAAAATATAAGTTACATTATTAATATCGTGAATGAATAATCATGCATAAGCATTTTGCTTAAAATATCGGCAATATTTGGAACTTATTACTGGAATTTTGGGTAATACGTTGTTGGACCGACCCGGTCTGGTTATCATATCGCGCTCTTAATTGCGGGAGGATGTAACATGAACCTTGACGACAAATCGCTGTTTCTTGACGCCATGGAAGATGTCCAGCCGCTGAAACGTGCTACAGATGTCCACTGGCATCCAACGCGTAACCAACGTGCGCCGCAGCGTATCGACACGCTGCAACTTGATAATTTCCTCACCACCGGATTTCTCGACATCATTCCGCTAAGCCAGCCGCTGGAGTTTCGGCGGGAAGGGTTGCAACATGGGGTGCTGGATAAGCTGCGCAGTGGTAAATATCCGCAACAGGCGAGCCTGAATCTTTTGCGCCAGCCGGTGGAAGAGTGCCGCAAAATGGTGTTCAGTTTCATTCAACAAGCCCTGGCGGATGGTTTGCGTAATGTGCTGATTATTCATGGTAAAGGGCGGGAAGATAAATCGCATGCCAATATTGTCCGCAGCTATGTGGCGCGCTGGTTGACCGAATTTGATGATGTCCAGGCATATTGTACCGCGCTACCGCATCATGGCGGCAGCGGGGCGTGTTACGTCGCACTACGTAAAACGGCGCAGGCAAAGCAAGAAAACTGGGAGCGCCACGCTAAGCGCAGTCGTTGATCTCGAGACGCATCCGCGGCTTATGCCGCCAGCACGCGGTTGCGTCCATCATTTTTCGCCCGATACAAAGCATCATCAACGCGTTTAAACAGTTCATCGATGCTTTCATTTCCTTCGTGATGCGCCACACCAATGCTGACGGTAAAGCGTGGTAAGCCCGAAATACTCACTTTTGTCACGCTTACGCGGATAGTTTCAGCCAGCGAAAGCGCGGTATCCAGTGGGGTTCTTGGTAGCAATAAGACAAACTCTTCGCCTCCCCAACGAAACACCAAATCGCCTTTGCGAGCGCAACTTTCGAGAGTGCGGGCGAGGGCGCATAACACCTCATCACCTTTAGAATGCCCATAGAGATCGTTAATGTGTTTAAAACGATCGGTGTCGATGAGCAATAAGCTGTAATCCTGAGCGATGGCGAGGTGCTGCATTTGGCCTGGCTCGGTAATGTGATAAAACTGTCGCCGATTCAGTAATCCGGTCATCGCGTCATGGTGGGCAGCATGTTCCAGCTGCTCCTCCAGCCGTTTTTGCTCAGTAATATCATGCACAATACATAACATGAGCTTGTCGCCATAAATTTCAATCGGCCCAGCATAGGTCTGCACATGACGAGTCGAACCATCCGCCAGTTTATGAACAAAATTCAAAGGCTTATGACCACCGGGTAAATGCGAGATTTCATGCATGATAGGCATGACGCGACGCCCGAGCATATTAATTTCCCAGGTATGTTTCTGGCACATCGTTTCATGGTTATAACCATAGAAATTGAGCGCGGCGAGGTTAGCATCGACGATTTGGCCATCTCGTGAGGGGTCAATCAACAACATTGGTGCAGAGTTAGTCAGAAAAAAGCGCGCATAAAAACCTTGTTTTTTGCGCTGATAATTTGCCGAACGACTGGCTTTTAAACCCAGCGTTGCCGGCGCTTCGATACCTTCGAAAATAATCACCGGTTCTGCTTCTGTCAGCTCTCGCAAAACAAGCCGACAGCTTAATGCTGTTTCCTCTTCTTTACGTTGAACAGTGAGGATTTCGATAATATCGTGTTGGTTTTGCAGATCGGAGAGGTATTTCGGTAGTTCTTTTTGTGAGGAGACGGAATAGGGACCGGTTCGTAGCTGACTAAACGTGAGGTCTTGCATCAACAGTCGCGCCGCGCTGTTGGCATAAATTAACTGTTCCTCAAAGGGCGAAACGATCCAGACAGGACTGGTGAGTAAGTCCAGGGTATTGAAGTTGTGCGTAATCATTGAGATCCCGTTATTTTTATCAATTTTTGTTGCTATCCGATCGCAAAAAAGCCACGTCATATGATCAGATAATTCTGATAATGATAGACGCTATTTAACACTTCACACGGTTTGTATATGGAAAAGCATTTTGCTTTTTGTATTCAATTTAGACAGAATTTTATTAATCATTTCAGGGTAATGGGGTGATGAGATGTTGCGTAACAGGGCCAGAAGGCTAGACTACAAAATAATGCGTTGATGATGGAGGCACTGTGGAAGCGATTAAGGGATCGGACGTTAATGTCCCGGATGCAGTATTTGCCTGGATGCTGGATGGTAGAGGCGGCGTTAAACCGCTGGAAAATACAGATGTGATTGATGAAGCGCATCCCTGCTGGCTCCACCTTAATTATGTACACCATGATAGCGCCCAATGGCTGGCGACAACACCGCTGCTTCCCAATAACGTACGTGATGCGCTGGCGGGCGAGAGCACACGGCCCCGAGTCAGCCGTCTCGGTGAAGGTACGCTGATTACATTGCGCTGTATAAACGGCAGCACCGATGAGCGCCCCGACCAACTGGTCGCCATGCGTGTATATATGGACGGGCGGTTAATTGTTTCGACCCGACAACGCAAAGTGCTGGCGCTGGACGATGTGGTAAGCGATCTGGAAGAAGGCACTGGTCCGACCGATTGCGGGGGATGGCTGGTGGATGTGTGCGATGCGTTGACCGATCATTCCAGTGAATTTATTGAGCAGCTGCACGATAAAATTATCGACCTTGAAGATAATCTCCTCGATCAACAAATTCCACCGCGTGGATTTCTGGCGCTGCTGCGCAAACAATTAATTGTTATGCGTCGCTATATGGCACCGCAACGTGATGTTTATGCTCGTCTTGCCAGTGAGCGTCTGCCGTGGATGAATGATGATCAACGCCGCCGAATGCAGGATATTGCCGATCGCCTTGGGCGCGGCCTGGACGAAATTGACGCCTGTATAGCACGGACTGGCGTGATGGCGGATGAAATCGCTCAGGTGATGCAGGAAAATTTAGCCCGTCGCACCTATACAATGTCATTAATGGCAATGGTCTTTTTACCCAGTACGTTTCTGACCGGGTTATTTGGTGTCAACCTTGGTGGGATCCCAGGTGGCGGGTGGCAATTCGGATTTTCAATTTTTTGTATTCTGTTAGTCGTTCTTATTGGTGGTGTTGCTTTATGGTTGCATCGTAGTAAATGGTTGTAACAACAGCAATTTTCCCTACTATCTGTATACAAAAACGCCGCAAAGTTTGAGCGAAGTCAATAAACTCTCTACCCATTCAGGGCAATATCTCTCTTGCAGGTGAATGCAACGTCAAGCGATGGGCGTTGCGCTCCATATTGTCTTACTTCCTTTTTTGAATTACTGCATAGCACAATTGATTCGTACGACGCCGACTTTGATGAGTCGGCTTTTTTTTGCCTGTTATATATCAGCGTCTACCCTTTAAGAGTCCACCCAATGACCGGAGGGAAATATGACGACACTCATTTATTTGCAAATTCCTGTCCCTGAACCGATTCCTGGCGATCCTGTTCCAGTGCCCGATCCAATCCCTCGCCCGCAACCCATGCCTGACCCACCACCCGATGAAGAACCGATTAAATTGTCGCATCGTGAGCGTAGATCTGCGAGGATACGCGCTTGCTAATTTTTGCGTCGATGACCACGAGAACAGATTGTGACCGCTTTTTCTACCCTGAATGTTTTGCCTCCCGCCCAACTCACGAACCTTAATGAGTTGGGTTATTTAACTATGACGCCGGTGCAGGCCGCCGCGCTTCCGGCGATCCTTGCCGGAAAAGATGTTCGCGTGCAGGCGAAAACCGGCAGCGGCAAAACGGCGGCTTTTGGCCTCGGGCTGCTACAGAAAATTGATGCGTCGCTATTTCAGACCCAGGCTTTAGTGCTGTGCCCTACGCGTGAACTGGCGGATCAGGTGGCAGGTGAATTGCGTCGGCTGGCGCGTTTTCTGCCAAATACCAAAATTTTGACTTTGTGCGGTGGTCAACCGTTCGGTATGCAGCGTGATTCGTTGCAACATGCGCCGCATATTATCGTGGCAACCCCGGGGCGTTTGCTGGACCATCTGCAAAAAGGCACGGTATCACTGGATGCGTTGAATATGCTGGTGATGGATGAAGCCGATCGCATGCTGGATATGGGATTTAGCGATGCCATTGATGATGTTATCCGTTTTGCGCCAGCATCTCGACAGACGCTTCTGTTTTCGGCAACCTGGCCGGAAGCCATCACCGCAATCAGCGGACGAGTTCAACGCGATCCATTGGCGATTGAAATTGACTCAACAGATGCTCTGCCTCCCATTGAACAACAATTTTATGAGACATCCAGCAAAGGCAAAATTCCGCTGTTGCAACGGTTATTAAGTTTGCATCAGCCATCCTCTTGCGTGGTGTTTTGCAATACCAAAAAAGATTGTCAGGCTGTCTGCGACGCGCTGAATGACATAGGGCAAAGTGCATTGTCGTTACATGGCGATCTGGAGCAACGTGACCGCGATCAGACCCTGGTACGTTTTGCTAACGGTAGCGCTCGTGTGCTGGTCGCGACGGATGTTGCTGCGCGTGGTCTTGATATTAAATCGCTTGAGCTGGTAGTGAACTTTGAACTGGCGTGGGACCCTGAAGTTCATGTACATCGCATTGGTCGTACAGCGCGTGCAGGAAATAGCGGTCTGGCGATCAGTTTCTGTGCCCCGGAAGAAGCACAGCGGGCCAATATCATTTCTGACATGTTGCAGATAAAACTTAACTGGCAAACGCCGCCAGTTAATAGTTCCATTGTGCCGCTGGAAGCAGAAATGGCAACGTTGTGTATCGATGGCGGGAAAAAAGCCAAAATGCGCCCGGGTGATGTATTAGGTGCGCTGACAGGAGATATCGGGCTTGATGGCGCAGATATTGGCAAAATCGCCGTGCATCCGGCGCATGTCTATGTCGCGGTGCGTCAGGCTGTTGCTCATAAAGCATGGAAACAGTTACAGGGCGGGAAGATTAAAGGAAAAACGTGCCGGGTGCGGTTATTAAAATAATGAAATGTTGAATCGCAGGGTGCAAGAGTAAACATCTTCTTCGGGATTGCCGGATGCGACGCTGGCCGCGTCTTATCCGGCCTCCATAAGAGTAGCCCGATAAGCTTGCGCATCGGGCGCTATCCGGGTTATTTCACTTCAACCACATTCAGTCGTAACTCATCCAACTGATTTTCATCTTCTTCAGGCTGCCAACCCGCCGGTTGTAGAGGGATCTCTTCGCGATCAAACGCCAGATCACCCCCGTTAACCACTTCAGAACCGTGGGTAATGCCTTTGAAATCGAACAGGTTGGTATCGCACAGATGCGACGGCACCACATTCTGCATCGCGCTGAACATCGTCTCGATACGCCCCGGATAACGTTTATCCCAGTCACGCAACATGTCAGCAATCACCTGACGTTGCAGGTTAGGCTGTGAACCGCACAGGTTGCACGGAATAATCGGGAACGCTTTTGCATCGGCAAATCGCTGAATATCTTTCTCGCGGCAGTAGGCCAGCGGACGAATCACAATATGTTTGCCATCATCGCTCATCAGTTTCGGAGGCATACCTTTCATCTTGCCGCCGTAGAACATATTTAAGAACAACGTTTGCAGGATATCGTCACGATGGTGACCCAGCGCGATCTTCGTCGCTCCCAGTTCCGTTGCGGTACGGTAAAGAATTCCGCGACGAAGACGAGAACACAGTGAGCAAGTGGTTTTGCCCTCCGGAATCTTCTCTTTCACGATACCGTAAGTGTTCTCTTCCACAATCTTGTACTCAATGCCCAGCTTTTCAAGATACTCGGGCAGAACGTGTTCCGGGAAGCCCGGTTGCTTTTGATCGAGGTTAACAGCCACCAGCGAAAAATTGATTGGCGCGCTTTGCTGCAAATTGCGCAGAATCTCCAGCATGGTATAGCTGTCTTTACCCCCGGAGAGGCAAACCATGATGCGATCGCCTTCTTCAATCATATTGAAGTCAGCAATGGCTTCGCCCACGTTACGACGCAGACGTTTTTGTAATTTGTTCAGGTTGTATTGTTCTTTCTTTGTAATTAGTTGATTTTCTTGCATTATTTCAGTTCTCTGGTACTAAATGGGGCAAATTGGGGGCAAACTTTGAAATTACGATAACCGCGCATTCAACATGGCTATCTGTTCGTCGTTCATGTCATCAATCCACATACCGTAAATTTCATACACCATCTGCGCAGTTTCATGCCCCATTTGGCTGGCTATAAATGCCGGGTTCGCTCCTGCCGTCAACAGCCAGCAGGCAAAAGTATGCCGCGTATGGTACGGATTACGGCGGCGAATACCAGCACGTTTTACTGCTGCATTCCACCTTGCCCCCAAACTGCTTACCGAGTAATAAGGTTTCTGTTTTCCGTTACACACCCTTGGCATGAAAACAAAATGCAGTTTTTGCTTTTCGGTTCTGCCGTACTCCCGATGATAAAAGGTGATTTCGCTTTTGCGATGATGCCCGGTCAGTTTGTATTGCTCCTTCAGTGCTTCAAGAGCAGGCTGCAGTAGTGTTACTGTCCGGATCCCGGCATTTGTTTTTGGGGGACCGAACATATCAAGTATCGTCAGGTTTCTTCTGACATTCACTATTCCCTTTTCGAGATCCACATCCTCCCACGCCAGAGCTGCCAGTTCCCCGTGACGAAGTCCTGAGTAAACGGCAAATTTCCACAAGTTCTGGCTCTGTCCTTTTTCACTTTCCATTAATGCATTGAATTCTGTTTTAGATAACGGATCAGGCTTTATTCTGTTTCGCTGTAATTTTTTTACTCCTTCAAATGGTTTGGTTGATATAAATCCCGACTGATACGCAAAACGTAACAGCGAACAGAGCAGGGCGATATAGTTATCAACTGTGCGCACGGTTCTTCCTTTTTTGTTGGATCTTGGATTATCCAGGTAAAGCGTTTCTCCATGCAGCAGTTCATTCCGGTAGTTTAAGATATCGCTATAACGAATATGTGATATCGGGGTACTTTCACAAATTATTATTCTGAGTGTTTTTAATTGTGATTTCGTTTTCTTCATTGTGTTTGTTGTTAACTCTGTCTCTTTAATTTTTGTCCAGATATCACAAAGCTCCCCGAACGTTTTTATGACCCTCGTTGTCACCATTTTTGCCCCAGTGCTGGACTGGGGAAAACGTCTTAAATACTCAAATTCACCGGAGTTGATTTCATGAACTATCAACGCTCTTAAATTCCCGGCCTTTTTAATGTTACTGTTAGTAACCTCCCAGCCTTTCAATGTTTCCCGACATCGTTTTCCTCGAAACATGAACCAGATGCGAATGTATTTACCTCGAATCTCGACACCTGTTGGTAATTTAGACATATCATGAGTCTTTGATAAACTGATTTATCTTTGGATAGTTGTACCAGATAATCCCTCGCTTGCTGTCTGGCTTACCTAAAGGAGATACTCGTTTGAAGTGAAAGCCTTCCACCCAGCAATTCTGACGGTATGCTTCAATTTGTCTGGCCCCCAGACCAGTACGAAGCATCAGACCGTATTCAACCATCCACTCTTCATTAAAAATCACTTGTGCCATCGCATCACCTCTGGCGGGCGACAATATTAGACTGAAATTGACGCCCGACGTTGATTATTAATAATCAGCTATGAAGTTTTAATTTGAATACAATGCAACTCACGAGGACAGAAGTTTCTCGCAATTAAAATTTATCAGTTTTACTTTCTGCTCTCTGGAAACGCCTGCTTCTTTTTTACCTGAGAGCATTTTTTCGCATTCTGATTTCGTTAGTTTAGATTTTGAATATCTTGTCCAGTTAGTAGGAGTGCCACCTTCCTTTTCAATAGTGGCGGTAATTTTATACATGAACACCTCCATTATTATTTCCAGTGGTTCGTTTATTCCATCTTTCGAGTGCTTCTTTTTCACTTCCACCATAACCGGTTCGGGATTCGCATCCGTTACACTTCGCTCGGTAATATCCTGAAATAGCTTTAACCGTTACTGATGGACAACCACAAAACGGACATGGTTTGACTTTTTCATACCGCATTGTCTTTTCTCTCATATGATAAAATTTTGTGATGGCGGTGAGGCTACACCGCCAAAGTCAATATTAGGAGTCGATATATTTTGGTTTCATATCTGTCAGTGTCGTTTTATACGCCTCATATAATTCACCCAGATGTGGTCGAGCAGCATTCAGCGTATTTTCCAGAGCAGTAAATTTTTGTTCTGCTTCTGGATCACCTGATGAAGGCAGGTCATTTATCATCTTCTCGATACTGGCAATAGCATTGAGACGGTGATGACGCCGAACCACTTTTCCTTTAAGCTCGGCAAAGAATTCGCCGATCTGGTTTTTCTGATCCTCTATCTCTTGGCGTAATGCAGTGGTTTCCTCAGTCGTGGCCGCGCTTTCGACACGCTGCCGGAATTCATCAATCCACGCTTCGTCAATACGCTGTTCGATGGTTTCTGTTCGCTGCTCGCTTACCTCTCTATAATTCTGTACCGGCACAGGATTGATGATTTTTTCCTGTGGCTCTTCCAGTTCGTCCGGGGTAAACACGCCCAGGATGACGTCAGGACAATAAAGGCGAGCCCAGTATTTCAACGCCAGATAGGCGAGCTGTTGTTTCGGGTTTGAGGTCCATAAAGGAGAATTACGCGTAATCACGCTGGAAAGAAACACCGGTTCTCCCCAGGTAATCTCACTTTCACCGCGAAGAACTGCACCAACTCGAACTGATAGACCATACTCATCTTCACTGGTCCAACATGGGATCGTTTCTTTTTTCTCATAGATTCCGCCTCCTTTGGCCGTTTTCTTAACGGTCTCCACTCGGGTGCGAGAGCATTTCTCCCAGTCTCCCTCGTACTTGTAATGGAAGCGGCCTACAATTGCACTTGAGCTAGAGATCACAGCGTTAACAAGTTGTGCTTCATAACCCAGAACTCCGTTTACCAGGTGTGTTTTCTGAGCCACAGCGTAGGGGTTCATGCCCCATTGCATGGCTTGCATGATGATTGCCATGCAGTCGGCAGGTTTTCCTCGAAGGTGATCGGGAACTGTGACGGTGGCCTGTGACATCAACCCGGCTACTTCCTGAAGTTGCGTCAACGCCTGAACGTTAAAAATAGTGTTACTGGCAAAAATGGTATTTGGTGTCTGCTCTGTCGTGATGATATTGGTATTTTGCATGGTCAGGTTCTCCATTAAGCCAGATGCAGTGCTTCAAGACGACGAAGATCAAAGTCGTTTAATTCGTCGGTATAACTTTCGGTAATCGGTGCTGGCCAGTTGTTTGTCTCTAGGGCTTCGTTTATCTGGCGTAGCGTCCGGCGATATTCCTGTCGACCAAGTTCCAGGAGTTCCTGCGAGGCTTCCACGACTGCCACCCAGTGATAGCCAACATCTTTGTTGACGAAGATCCAGAAAAATTTGTCCAGGTTTGCCACATCACAATACATTGCGGCGCTGAGGTGATAATCACGCTCAATAATTTCACGGTGCAGGCGATCTTTCAGTCGTTCCTGTCGCACATAACCGAGGCTGACTGACTTCACGTCGGCGCAAATGCTTTCGTATTGCAGCCGGATTTCGATATCAGGACGGACCCTGATTTCCAGCCCGGTTTCTTCATCAAACCCGAAATAGCTGATTTCAGATTTGCGATCCGGGTGGTTGAGTAGTCTTGCCGCGTCAGTATTGTTTTGCAGTGCCGCGTGAATATTTTTTGCCTGTTCATACATATCTGGACTGATAAACGTTTTTCCTGCATTTTCTTCTTGCTGGCGTTTTTGCCAGTCCTCCAGTGTTACCAGTTTCGGGCGAATTTTCCGGGCGATTTCGGTTAATTGCTCTTTTGTGCCACTGATGTTGTAAGGCAACGATTTAGCACGTTCTTTTTTTGCCAGTTCTGGATCTACAGTTTCAATTTGCTCCAGAAGCTGCTCCCGTGTTCCACTGGTTTTCAGCAGAGGAGGGAGGCTTGCGTTGTATTCTTTAATACAGGCTTTCATTGCTGATGCTGTGTGTTTTTCCCCCTCAGGAATACGCCGAAATTCCTCCGGAAGCGAACCGTAAAGGATGCCTGTTTCTTCGGCCCCAGCGCTTACTGACAGTGGCTGTATAAGAGTGCTGTTGTAGCTTTCGATCCACTCTTTCATCTGCTCTGGTGTCATCAGTGATGGCAGACTGGCATTGTGTTTTTTAATGATGGTGATCAGTTCGTTAGAAGTAGTAACCACATATTCAGGAACCGGTACCGGAATGGCATATTCATCAGCGAATTTATCCGTTTCCAGAACATAGCTGTGAATGATCCGCCCACGCAGCAATGCATCACTTTCCTCGTTCGGAATAGTTCCGGCAATGTGCCGCCCGTGGTAATACATCAGACTGATGCGGGCATCCTTCAGCATTGTGCTGCTTATTCCGTTGGCGGAGTGATAAACCTCGTTCGGGAGGTTTTCATAGCGGCCAGGCTCGAAATATGACGGCCACATGATTTCAGTTGCTACATGAGCTGACGCTTCACCAGTTTCATCACTGCAATCGTGATGCGGATGGTTGCCAGCGTTCTCCTTGTGCGGATGTTCAGCGCCTTCCATTTCCTCCGGATCATTTTCCTTAGCTTCAACCTGATTCTCTTCATCGAATGTTTCCTGGTATGTTGCGTCGCCCATCACCGCACCACAGTCAGGGCAGTTATCCCCGCCAGTCTGACCGCAGGCATTGCAGACTATTTCCGGTCTCTGTTGCACTACTGGTTCAGGTTGTTTCACATCCGGGCTGGTTTTTACAGTTTCTGGCGTGTTTTGTTCCGTTTCTGGCTGGTTCTGGTACACAGAGTCGCGAGTCTGGATCCCCTTTACCCATTTCGGATCGTTCGGGTCGCTAATCCCTTCAACGAACTCACCACGCGAAGCAACCAGTAATTTGTCTGCATCGACAGGATTTTTGGGCGGAATGTTTTTCCGTGTTTCATGGAGTTCTGCCCGCAGTTTCTGATATTTTTCATCAACAGAATTTACCTGTGACTGAGCATCCAGCGGCTGCGTGTCCTGATGATGTTCAGTTGCATCCGGTTCCACTGTTTCAGCCGTTGCCTGTTCATCTGCCATTGCGCAATATGGTTGCGGTTTTTCTTCATCATCCTGTTTTTCTTCTTCTGTTACACGCTGCGGCATCGGGGCAGAGGAACGACCGCAGGCAATATCCACGATTTCCGGATCAGGGTTGGCATGATCAGTTTCAGTCAGTACTTTGTTCAGATATTCAGTGACGTGCGCGGGGATGACCTCGATCCCAATTGGTGCTTCTTTCACGGACGCAACCACGATGGCGCGGGAATAATCCAGCCCGCCAGGCATGGTGATGAATTTGTCGCGGAAAACAGAAAAGGGCGGTTTATTTTCAGCGATAATTTCCTCAATGCGTTTAGCGTGTGCCGGATGAAGGTTATAGATGTCCACGTCCATTGAACGGGCCAGAATGCCAGTGGCTACGTCGCGGGCCAGCGACGCCTGATCATGAACGAAACCTTCGCCGCGATCGGTAAGGTTCCCGCCGCCTGCATTAGCACCGGAATCTGTGCGAGTGATGCGTGAAACACGATTCCCTTTTCGCCATTCTTTTGTTAGAAGACCGCGATCAATGTGTTCGGTGTCCAGCCAGGCTGAAATGAAATTCTTAAATTCATAGGGCTGATGTTTTTTCGTGATAGAGAAAACTGCCTTAATTGCATCAGTCAGGCGGAGCAGGGCGGCATTATCCAGAGTTGTCGGTTCTGCCATGCCGCGTATGGCCAACAGCAGATTCTGGACATAGCTGTTTTCCTGATCCATCTCAAGAGCGGTAATGTGTTCGCGTTGTTTACGGGTGGCATGATGCAGGTATTTCCGATCCCCGGCCGCATACGTAAAAATGTGCAGAAGACGCTGTGTGAACCGCAAAGTGGCTACAGAGACTTCGCAATCCTGGCAATCCCCGTGGGCGTCTGCCTGCGCGTTTTCTTCCAGGCCTCCCGCCAGTTCTTTGGTTTCCTGAGCATTATCCTGGTGGTGAACGTCGTCTGGTGCTGCTCCCGGTTTTAGTTCCCAGGTCATGGAGTCTTTGCTGAGTTGATAGCGTTCACTCCAGGTAAAATCGATCTCACCTTCAGGGGGCAGGTCATTAACGACAGGAAAATTCGTGGCAACAGCTTTAAAATAGTTGCTCAGTTTTTTACCTGACTTAACGATCAGGTAGTCCAGAGTGGCACAGGTTGATTCAAAATCGTCGCTTGCCCACAGGACGACGTCAGGCTCACCGGATGATTTTTTCGCTTTCCGTAAAAGGAAGAGTGGTTTTGTGCTCATTGTTTTTTAACCTCAACTCAGATTAAAATTCGTTTTGTTCAGTGAATGATCTTGCCGGATACACACTGTTCATAGCCTGCGCCATACGCAGGCTATTTCTTTCAGATTTCACCGTTTAATTTCATTGCAATCAGAGTTGCCAGAAATCCGGCTTTTTTTTCTGCGGGCAGATTCTTTCCGATGTGAACCAGGCACATTTTTGTGACACCTTCATCAAGTGTTTTTACGTTGCCTGATGGACCATCGATATCAATCACAGTGAATGGGGTTTCTTTATTTTTTGTTTTAATTACGTAGCCAATGCGCTTTCCTTCCAGATTCACCTCGTGAACAATGTCATCGGTAGTTACAACAGTGGTTTCATAATTGGTAATCATGTTTTTCTCCTGAATTAAGGTTGAGCGAATCCCTGCCATTTCTGGCATAAATTCAGTTTCGAATAGTCAATTAATTAAAGTTCGTGTGCCATCTGGTCTTTTTCGGCACAAGCTTCACTGCAATATTTTCTCGGTTCGTCTTTTGATAAAGTCCCGTGCATGAAGTGAAGCATTCTTTCTATAGTTTTGCTTTCTTCAACGTCTTTTTTGCAAAGGTGGTAAGCACATTTTATTTTCTTAGTCGTCACCATGACTCCGCCTTTACAGGTAAACCATCACGACCGAGGAAGACTTTAATCATGCAGTCAGTAATGCATGTTTTTGTAGTTAGGCTACGAATATAAAGTTTTCGCTTTTTAATATTGTTTGCCGAGGCAATATATGTCCGGCCTTCATGAAGAACATAATCGCCAGGAGTCACGCACTGGCGTGGTATTTCATCGGTTCCGAAGTGATGAGCAATCATAATTATCTCCTTAATAAATTTGTCGTATTAAGAAAATTCCAGAAAACTATTTAATACTCAGCAACTGCTCGACGGTCATGTTTTTAATTGCGCTTCGGTTTACAAGAGTCCAGCCCTGTTTCTCCAGATAAAGGCGGAAAGTGTCTAGGGTACAGACGAGAGCGTCATCAGGAACGGTTTCAGTGAATTCGACGTTGCCGAATTTGTCGAAGCGAACAACCAGAGTGCGCCCATCGCCCGGAATGATTTTGTTTGTGGGAGTGGTATTATTCTGGCGTAGTTCTGCTTCCATGCGGTCGAACTCAGCGATGTAGGCCTCTTTGAATGCAGCGGCTTTTTTGCCAGTGAAGCCCATCACCAGGAAAACGAAGCCGTTTTTGGTGATCTGGTAGGCATTATAGGAATTGCCGCGATGTTCGAATTTAACCCGCGAAAAGTTGCTGGTTAAAAAATATTCAGAGCATTCGAGGGATTCTATTTTTTGGACAACATGATGATGTTGCTTGCCAAAAAACTCTGCGATCGCAATGGATGTAGTTACAGCGCGACCGTTTTCGATGGTTACGTCAGGGTGAGAAAGGGTAGGGATAGTAGTCATAATGACAGCCTCGATAGTCAGTTTAAATAACTCACCACCAAGGTTTTCCACGACCATAAGGGTGGTGAGACGTACAGGGGTGGAAATACCGGCGACTACCGAAACCGGCCAGCTTTGCGGCTGCCCTGCACGCCCCACCATAATCTGAATGTGGCTGTGCATTACGCATAAAAAAACCGCCTGAGCGCGGTTATGCGCGGTAATCATCATCGGGTTTCCACGCCCGGCACCCGTTTTATAAGGTGCAGGTGCACTATAATTCCACCCGTTCTGGTTTTCAATAGCTACATTCAACATTTTCTCTCACCTTTCATCACCGAAGTGAATTTTGTCGATGCGATGCCTGGTGCCTCCAGGTGACGTTAACCAGTTAACAATTAACGCCGGATAATCCACCCATAACACAGATGCTTTTAACTGTTCCGCGTGCGCTTAGCCGCATTCACCGCATCACAAAATTCACTTTAAAAAGGGCGGACATCAGCCGAACTTCAAGAAAAAAAATGATGCCGCCAAGACTACACACAGCAATGTCGTTATTTACAACCGGAGGCGCACTCCCACCATTTAAATTTCACAGACAAGACAGACTCTTTATGAATATCGGAAGTGCGCCTTCGTGTTGTATGCCTGTCTTTTTACCACTTCAGGCTCGGTGGTATACTGGAGTTCTCACACAACCAGTAAGGAATTGCTTATGCCTATTCAATCTCAACACAAAAATATTGATTATCTTTCCGCCAGATTAGAGGCTACCGCGCTTGTTCTTGAAGAACTTGTTAAACTTCTTACGCCAGAGCAGCGTGAAAAACTGAATCTGGCAATTGCCGGGCGTTGCCCGGGCGTGAAAAATGCATCTCTCAGGAATAGAAATTCTCCCGCATATCAATTATTACAGTTCATCAACGATGGCGTCGGCAGCAGCGATTAATTTTTCTAATGCCTCTTCGACATGATAATTGTATGGTTGTAGTGACCTGAGATCTGTAATTGCATCAGCCAGGTTTTGTGCCATTACGGCTGGTGCGATTTTTTTTGCTACTGATACCCGGCTGGCGAGTTCCAGTGCGAGACGTGCCTGCCTTGGAGTTAGCTCTCTTTCCTTTGCCATTGTTGATGCCTGTACAGACAATTCATACGCCAGACAAAATACAGCATTATTAGTTTCTAGCGGGTCAATACCCTGAGTAAATGTCATCTTATATCTCCCCTTAACGCCGGGTGGCGGAACTAAAACCTACAGCGCCGTGCTGCTTCTGCAATAATATTAGTTATATTCATATGAATGATCAACACAAATATGCATTTTGTTGATAAAAATGTACTATCGTAATGAAATTTTTAGTGTTTTTTTTGATAAAAAAGTAAGGTGAGGGAGCTGAGGGGACAAAAAAACCGCCAAAAATGGCGGTTTAGTTACGAGGTTACGGGAGCTATTTCTTCATGCGTTTCTGAGCTGCCAGCATCTTTTCAAACGCTTCTTTGTAGAGTTCATTTTGACCTTTAAGCCTTTCGATTAGTTTTGCTTTTTCTGATTCGGGAAGGATTTCAAAAAGATCCAGTAAATCAGCTTGTTGCTTGTTAACCATCCGCCAACCTTCGCCTTCGAAACTTTCGTCATAAGTTCCTGAGGAACGGACGTAATTCATCAGATCAGCTAAATCAGGCCTCAACTCTTCAGGCTTAACTCTTAGTAATACAGCGAATTTTAATGCTGCATCAGTGTTTAGTGGAGCCTTTCCGTTGAGATAGTGGCTAACTGTGGATTGAGTCTCAAAGCCCATTAGCTCAGCAGCAAGCTCCTGAGTCAGTTTGAGCTCTCTTTTTTTGGCATCCCAGACTGCGCGCAGACGCTGCGTAGCTTCTGGCGATGCGATTTCTTCGCGTTTTCTTCTCATACCACCATCTTATGAACACAACTCATAAACTCAAACTGATATAGGTATTGATCATTTAAATTAATATAGTTAATATTTTGACAGGCATTACTAAGGTGACCCTTATGACATTAGATGAATATTTGAAAAAAAATCGTGTACGACAGTCTTGTTTGGCCGTACTCGCTGGTTGTTCGCAATCGATGATTAGCCTCGTAGCTACTGGCCGTAGTCAGTTAAGCCCCGAAAAGGTATTGCGTATCGCGGAGGCTACGAATTTCGAGGTTACACCTCATGAACTTCGGCCTGATATCTACCCGAATCCGACCGATGGTTTACCTGTTGGATGTAAAGCTAACACACAAAATGCACAGGAGTTGATTCATGAAAATCAGGCATGAGCACATTGAATCAGTGCTGTTAGCCCTGGCCGCTGAAAAAGGGCAGGCATGGGTAGCCAATGCAATTACTGAAGAATATCTGCGCCAGGGGGGCGGCGAATTGCCCCTGGTACCAGGCAAGGACTGGAACAATCAGCAGAATATCTATCACCGTTGGTTGAAAGGTGAAACGAAAGCGCAAAGGGAAAAAATTCAGAAACTGATCCCTGCGGTTCTGGCAATTCTTCCGCGCGAGCTGCGTCACCGACTCTGCATCTTCGATACCCTGGAACGCCGTGCATTACTGGCGGCGCAGGAAGCGTTGAGTACGGCAATTGATGCGCATGATGATGCAGTCCAGGCCGTTTACCGGAAAGCACATTTCAGCGGCGGCGGTTCGTCCGGCGATTCTGTTGTTGTTCATTAAGTGAATAGGGTAACTAACAATGAAAATCAAACCGTTTATCAATGCTGGAAATCTTACTCCCGGCGAACTACGAGACTGGATCCTGAAACTTGCAAAAAATGCAGAAATTGCGGGTTGGGGTACAGAAACTTCGGTTCGGAAGCTTCAGAGCGCAGAACTTAGCCTGCGTTCAGTTATGGACGATTTATCCCCAAGAATTAATTTTCTGGGGTCAGAGCAAATAATTCGTTCGGAAGATCACTCCAGCGAAGTTGCGGAAGTTCTGAATACTCTGAGGATAACTTTTGCTGCCGTTCGCGATATTCAACGAACCATTCTCTCATTGATTTCTCAGCTTCAAGAAATTGATAGTCGCATTCCTGATGGGGGTCATAGAGAGCGTCTTCCAGAATGTGAAGAGCAAGGACAGGGGAAACAGATAAGGGATCAGTAATACGTTTTTCACTTGCCTGGTATAGCAATCTCGCCAGCGAATCATAGCTACTGGGGCTCAGGAGAGAATCCCGTGAGTGATTTGTAAGAATCAGGTGGAAGCGGGTGAGAACTATAGCCTTGCATGTTACCAGGTTAACCATGTCGTGGTCGTGCTGGTTAATTTTGTACACAGTGCGCATGTGATTTTTAATTTTTTGGCAAACAGCCATTAAAGACATGTCGAACCTCCTTTGGTTCTGTTGCTTGGGGAATCACAGATTATATCCGGAGGAAGGTTCGACACCAGATGAGGCAATTATGGTTAAGGCTAAAAACATGCCAAATCCCATGCCAAAAACTAAGGCAAACAATGAGCCTTATCGCAAGGTAAAAATAACGATATGGGATGATCCCAAATTTAGGGCTTTATCTCCTCTGCCTCCAAGTGGACAGAGTTTGTTTATTTATCTGCTGACCAGTCCATTTACCGGGATTATTCCTGGGTTGTTTAAAGCCGGGCGGGCAGCAATGGCTGAAGAGTTGGGGTGGGATATCGAAGCCTTTGACTTAGCCTTAGGCGAAGCCATGAATCTTGGCATGGTGAAAGCAGATATCAAAGCCAGAGTTTTTTGGCTCCCGAATGCTGCGAAACACAATCCGCCAAACTCGATAAATGTCATTAAATCCTGGGCAAAGGCATTCGCTTTAATTCCTGATTGCCCTCTCAAATGGGAGGCCAGGGAATCGCTGAGAGCCGCGTCCTACGGGGTTTCTGAGGCTTTGGGGATGGCATTCGATAAGGCAATCCCTTTGCCTGAGGATAAGCCTAAGGATAAGGCTAACGCTTTGTCATGCGGTATCCAGATAACAGATAACAGATATATAAACCCCACACATAACGCGCGCGTGCGCGAGAGTGCTCCGGCCAGTGAGGCAAATGGCGTGCCGTTGCAGACAGCGGAACCTGATTACCTGGAAGGCCTGAGCGAACCCATCGGGAAATTCCCGATGAGCGATAGCTGGTATCCGTCACGGGATTTTCGACGACGGGCTGCGTTGTGGGGGATGGCTCTTCCTGAGCCGGAATTTACACCTGCTGAACTTGCCGCCTTCCGGGACTACTGGGCAGCGGAGGGGAAAGTTTTCACGCAGGTTCAGTGGGAGCAGAAATTCGCCCGTCACGTAAATCATGTCAGGGCGCAGGTTAAACCAGTCAGCAAGGGGGCAAACTATGCAGCAGCACCAGGTGGCACCGCATCACGGGCAGTTCAGGAAATTCGGGCAGCACGTGAGCAGTGGGAACGTGAAAACGGATTTATCAGCGACGGAAACGGCCTGGAAGCTGTGGGAACTCATGGGGGAGGTTTATTCGAACCGCTGGCCCCGGAAGAACGGGGCCGCACCTTCGAAGCTCTGGATTGCACAGATTGGCGCGATGACTGAGCAGCAAATCCGGCAGGTCTGCCGCCAGTGCATGGACCGCTGCCGGGCGGGTGAAACATGGCCTCCGGACCTGGCTGAGTTTGTGGCGCTGATTTCGGAAAGCGGAGCCAATCCATTCGGTCTGACGGTGGATGCTGTGATGGAGGAGTACCGCCGCTGGCGCAACGAGTCCTGGCGATACGACGGAAGCGATAAATACCCGTGGTCTCAGCCTGTGCTGTATCACATTTGCCTCGAGATGCGTTCAAAGGGGATTGAGCGCCAGATGACCGAAGGGGAGTTAAAACGGCTTGCAGAACGGCAACTGACGAAATGGGCAAAGCATGTTGGTAACGGCCTGAGCATTCCGCCAGTCCGGCGACAGCTGGCGGCACCAAAACGCCCGTCGGGACCAACGCCAATTGAGTTGCTGAAACAGGAGTATGAACGCCGGAAAACGGCTGGTTTTGTTTGAGTTGAGAAGTAATTTTTACCGGGAGGAAATTTATGGAGACTGTTTTTGACGCACTGAAAGCGATGGGAAAAGCCTCGTCGGTAGAGCTGGCTGCGCGACTTGATATCAGTCGTGAAGAAGTGCTGAACGAGCTGTGGGAACTGAAAAAGGCTGGTTTTGTTGATAAAAGCGCGTACACCTGGCGTGTGGCTGATAACAACGTTCAGCAGGAACAGCCAGCGCCAGAAGAACAGCCGGAAGAAACCACCACGGCAACAGTAGCGAAAATCTCAGAGTGCGATTTAACCGCGACGATTGAACAACGCGGACCACAAACGGCGGATGAACTTGCTACGCTGTTCGGTACAACATCCCGCAAAGTTGCTTCAACGCTGGCAATGGCAATCAGCAAAGGTCGTCTGATTCGCGTAAACCAGAACGGTAAATTTCGTTACTGCATACCAGGTGATAATTTACCAGCAGAGCCGAAAGTTGAATCGGTAGCGGAAACCGATGGTAAAGCCTTTCCTCAGCCAGCCGGTGTTGCGTTACCGGTACAGAAAGATGCAACACAGGAAGATATTAAAACAGAAACTGTGGCGGACATTGTGCAGTCGCTGCCATCGTTTACTGCAACGCGAGAAGATGATTTGATTTTGCCATCGCTGCATATGGCAAATCGCGAACTGCGTAGGGCGAAGAATCATGTCCAGAAGTGGGAGCGAGTCTGCGCCGCGCTGCGGGAGCTGAACAAGCACCGGGATATGGTTGCCGGGATTTGTCGGAAGTCCGGGCAATGAGTGGATGGTGCAGGCCTGAAATCATGATACTAACAATGAAGGTAAAATGCATCGGCAGTCTGATTGGCCGTAGTGAGGCGGCGGTCAGGATGAAAGCCCGGGTTAAGGGAATAAGCCTGATTCTGCGGGGTGATTTTCACCAGTCAACAAAATATCCGTAGCGCGATAACGGTCAAAAATCATGGCGCTGACACTTTTGTGCCACTGGAGATGACTGTACCTAAGTTCAGGGGAGAAGAACACGTCCGGTGGGATGGTCGGGCCAGATTTAAAGGGCAGGTCATGGCTCCAGCCTGTACGCTGGCAATGGAGGCTGCCTGGCGGGAAATTGATATGGGAACCACGCCACTCAGGGATTTACTGCCGGTCCAGAGAATAAATTCCTGTTACGGTTACACCACTGTGATCTTGCAAGTGCAGGAGAGTAGGTCTACACGGTAACGCGAGTGCGTGTAACTTTTGATGTCATTCCCGTAGAAACACCGGACAAATTTTCGCTGACAGGTCATGCTGAAGGTATAAATCTGCAGATTATGGACAATTACGGATATCCGGCAAGAGCCGGAAAAAGCATGCCGCCTCTAATTCTCAGTGGAAGATGGACTTGATTATACTCATTGCATTGTCAGAAATAGTTATCCATTAAAGGCTGGCTATTCCAAACAGGATGTTGATTACAAAAATGTAATCAACATGTAAGGTTTATACTCTTCAATATGCGTATAATTTTCCTTATTTTGTTAACTTTAAATAACAAACTATGCACGAGGTAAAGTCGGATAAGTTTATCTGGATGTAATATATATTATTTGTAGTGTTTATAACTTTATTTCATGATAACCAATAAAAGGAGTTTTTTATGAGGAACATAATGGCAGGTTTTTTAATATTCCTGTCTTCTGCTGCTTATGCTGATATCAATCTGTATGGTCCTGGTGGCCCGCATACAGCCTTGCTTGATGCAGCCAAACTTTATGCCGAAAAAACAGGTATTATAGTGAACGTTCATTACGGCCCACAGAACAAATGGAATGAAGATGCCAAAAAAAATGCAGATATCTTGTTTGGCGCATCAGAACAATCTGCTCTGGCTATCATTCGGGACCATAAAGACAGCTTCAGTGAAAAAGATATTCAGCCTCTTTATCTGCGAAAAAGTATTTTATTGGTAAAGAAAGGTAATCCTAAAAATATCCGGAGTATTGACGACCTGACCAGACCCGGGATTGGCGTAATTGTTAATGATGGTGGTGGTACCAGTAATACATCAGGCACTGGCGTCTGGGAAGATATTGCCGGACGTAAAGGGAATATAGAAACTGTCGCCGCAATCCGAAAAAATATTATTTTATATGCGCCCAACAGCGGAACTGCACGTAAGGCTCTTGAGAATCAGCCTGAAGCAGATGTCTGGATAACCTGGGCTGACTGGGCAGCCAGTAATCCAGAAATTGGTGATGTCGTGGAAATAGCGCCAGACTACGTGATATGGCGTGATATGAACATTACAGTACGTCAGGATGCAAATGATGAAACCCGTCGATTTGCAGAATGGCTACAAACCGATGAAGCGGCGCCTGCATTCAAAAAATATGGCTGGACCAGGAAAGGCACTTGACATCCTCCACGTCCTTCAGGACGTGGATTCTTTTTCCGGATGCCGCGCCAGCGGCATGTAGGGGCAGCTCACAAAACGGAAAAAATTGTACGCTAAGCCTCGCCAGGTGAACTGAATTCATTCCGATATGGGAATTCCCATATCGGGCGAAAACGGTTTGCTGTAACGGCAGAGTTAAGTAGAATTGCTGCGGGTGCTTGAGGCTATCTGCCTCGTGTTTAACTGTCCAACTTTTTGGGGTCAGTACAAAGTGAGGCCCCTATATGCTCGTCACATATAGATTGCCTCTTACGGACCGAAAGGTCAAGGAGAAGCAGGCTATGAAGCAGCAAAAGGCGATGCTAATCGCCCTGATCGTCATCTGTTTAACCGTCATAGTGACGGCACTGGTAACAAGGAAAGACCTCTGCGAGGTACGAATCCGAACCGGCCAGACGGAGGTCGCTGTCTTCACAGCTTACGAACCTGAGGAGTAAGAGACCAGGCGGGGGAGAAATCCCTCGCCACCTCTGATGTGTCAGGCATCCTCAACGCACCCGCACTTAACCCGCTTCGGCGGGTTTTTTGTTGTGCAGCGTAGTTGATTAGCTTTTTGTGTACTCCTTTGGTTGTGGTTCTTGAGGGGCCGTTTGGAGTAAATAGAATCATATTGCTTAGTTAGCGCGCAGGGAGAAGAGGGATGGACCCCAAACAGGGGAATGCTAATTATCCGGAAGGATTCTGCTGATGAAAATCGAAGAATTGCGTGAAATTTTTAGTGAAAATGGCCTCTATGCTGTGCGCGTTGAGAATGGGGAAGTTGTCTACGCAACGTTAATTCCTGATGATCATGTAATTTTATCTATCGAGGCATTCATTGAATACCTGGAAAGGCTCGGTTTCAAGGTGGTTCGGGAATGAGTTATAATTCGTAAGCCAGCCTGAACAACTGGCAACCTACAGCGCCATTGGAGATAGCAATGGCGCATATACAACTGGTCAAACAAACTTCTTCTGGTTTACTTCTCCCGGCGACGCCGGAGAGTTGCGATTTTCTGCATCAAATCAAAATAGGCGAGTGGATACACGCAGACTTTAAGCGTGTGCGTAACTACGCATTCCATAAGCGTTTTTTCAAACTCCTGCAACTGGGATTCGATTACTGGACTCCGGCCGGTGGGGCGATCACGCCTCGCGAACGAAAACTGGTATCAGGTTTCGTTGATTACCTGTGCGAATCAGTAGGTCGGGAACATACGCCAGCCCTGAGTGATGCCGCAGAGCAATACCTTAACACCGTTGCGACTCGCAGAACCCGGGATGTGGCATTACTCAAGTCATTTGACGCTTTCCGCGAGTGGGTAACCATTCAGGCCGGATTTTACACCGAGCATTTTTATCCTGATGGTAGTCGTGGGCGTCGGGCGAAATCCATCTCGTTTGCGAATATGGACGAAACCGAGTTTCAGCAGGTTTATAAATCTGTACTGAATGTGCTGTGGAACTGGATTCTGTTCCGTAAATTTTCCTCTCCGGAGGAAGTCGAAAATGTGGCCGCGCAGCTGCTGGAGTTTGCGTAATGGTGGACTTACGTAAAGCGGCGCGGGGGCAGATGTGCACCGTCAGAATTCCTGGCTACTGCAATCACGATCCGGAAACGTCTGTGCTGGCGCATTACCGACTGGCGGGAACGTGCGGAACAGCGATAAAGCCACACGATATGCAGGCAGCGATTGCCTGTAGCTCGTGCCACGATTTAATCGACGGGCGGGTAAAAAACAGCGATTACACCAAAGAAGAATTACGCCTGATGCATGCAGAAGGTGTTTTTCGCACACAAGAAATCTGGAGAAAGGAGGGATATTTATGATTTACCCAACGAATACAGGAAAAAGCGGAGAACACCTTCGTCTCAACACGCTGGAAAGTGTCTGGATTCAGGGAAAACTACGTATGTGGGGGCGCTGGTCGTACATTGGCGGCGGTAGGTCAGGGAATATGTTCAATCAGTTGCTGGCGTCAAAAAAGTTGACGAAAACAGCCATCAATGAAGCCCTATTCAGAATGAAAAAAGCGGGAATAGAGAAACCTGAACTGGAATCATTTTTGCGAGAAATTATCAATGGCAAGCAAAAGAGCTGGCTGGTGCATTGTACTGATGCCGAGGCGCTATGCATTGATCGGGTGATTAGTGAAGTGCTGGCAGATCATCCGGGGTTGGTTTGTATCCTCCAGCAGCGGTATGAAGGACGGGGGATGACTAAGCGCAAAATGGCTGAATTGCTGAATGATGCACACCCAGAGTGGTGTTTTAGCACATGTGAAAAGCGAATTGCTAATTGGTTGGCTGTTGCTGAGTATGCGCTATACATTCCCATGCGAGAATCACTTGCTCAAAAAATAGCTTGATTTTTTACGCACAAACTGCTTCAATTTCGCTACGCTTCGCAAAGCTGTATCGCGAGGTGAGTCTGCGCATGAACTTTAATAGAACCCGCCTTCGAGCGGGTTTTGTTTTATTCATACGTCCGTAGTATACACTTCTGATTATATTTTCACATTCTGGCTGTTCCTGTTAAACAAAGACCGTATTAATTTTAATATTTTGTTAGATACATGGTGTTTCTTATTTAATTAGCGCGAGATGTGATGGTGGTATGTTTCTGATTAATTAAATGAGTAAATAGATGTCAGCTAACCATGGAGGACAGCAACTCTCTGATTGACTTTTAATCATTCCTTACATTTATTTTGATGGAGGCGTTGTTATTATTTTTAAGTAAGAGGTGAAATATTGTGTTGAAAATGTTTATATTATTTCTTATTTCTTTCTCATGGTATGCGAATGCTACGGATTTTGTTTATAGAGTGGATTCTCGCCCGCCAGAGGAAATATTTCGTGATGGGTTTAGATCCCATGGTTTTAACAGAAACTTACAGCAACATTTAAGAGGGGACTCATGTGCGGCAGGGAGTAGGGATAGTGCATTTATTGCTACCACAACCAGTTTAATTGAAACATATAACATAGCCAGACAATATTATTCAAGTTCTGGATTTCACGGTAGGTTATATCGTTACCGTATCAGAGCAAATAATATTTTTTATCCTATTCAACCGTCAGTCAATTATCTAACCCAGCGCGGTATAACCTTCTCTGGATTTGAGCGGATAATGATGAGGGAGCAGAACGAGATTGTCGCGGTGGAACATATACCTGGTGAGAATATTGTTGAGGCTGTGGAGTTGACTTATGACAGATTCAACAGCCAAGTATCTGATGGACCAGGAACCACCAATGCCAGGTATGTTCCTGGATCCACGTTTGTAAATCCAGGTGTTATACCTCAATTAGTTGTACCAACTGTGTCAGTTAGAGAAAGAATCAATGCATTTGGAAGTCTGATCAGTGCTTGTTTTGCTCTGAAGGGAGTCAGAAGAGATGGTTTAAATAAAAGAGCCACTTATTATGAACCCGAGTTTTATGATGCAAGAGGTGTGTTAAAAGAAATAATAAAATAATGCTATTGAAATGATGTGTTTATTATTTTATTTGTTGATTAACTTATTAGCGTATATAAGAGGTTTTATGAAACGGAAAATAAAATATTCCTTAATTGCTCTTTCATTGTTATCTGGTACCAGTCATGCCGTAATGAGTGATTATGATAAGTACTTTAGTAATGTTCAGATAAATAATTTATCATATGGAGTTTACACATCCGGGGGTAAGGAAAGTCAGTTTTTTTGTATTGGTATAAAGCGTGATAATGTGACTCTTCCCATTCACAATATGTGTAAGGTGGATGTCTTTGGATCTCATAAACAAGGTTTCGATGCCATGATGGAAATGGCTAAGTATTATTATGCTACTGGTGAAAGTATAAGGGTCTATTATAAGGAGAATGTGTGGAGTGATTCCGAGTTTAAAAAGGCCTTCTCTACTAACGAACTAATTTCTTTAAGCACATGTAGTTCATCTGATTATTGTATGGGACCACAAAAAGATACTTAATCACATAATTTTATAACTTGGTATAAACTCCCATCACGCTGATTTTGAGAGGTATTTATGTCTGAACCCTTATCCGGTTCCGGTACGGCAGCGGCGCTCGGCGGGGCGACGGTATTCGGGCTGTTTACCGGAACGGATTTCGGGATTGTGTTTGGTGCGTTCGCCGGGGCGTTATTTGTGGCAACGATGCCGCAGGCGCTTTCAGCCTGGCGGGTGGCGGCGCATTTTCTGGTGTCGTTCATTGTCGGCGTGCTGGGAGCGCGTGTGCTGTCTGCCTGGATAGCGGCAAAAACAGGTTATGACGGCACATCGGCAGATGCGCTGTGTGCGGTGCTGGTATCGGTGGTGTCGGTAAAGATTCTGTCGTTCATCCACCAGCAGGATATCGCATCACTGGTGTCCGGCCTGTTCTCCCGCCTGAGGGGCGGAGGAGGCGGCAATGTTAAGTAACCTTCCCGGATTGCTGAATGTGGCGTCATGCACGGTTATAGTGCTGACGCTCTTTTTTTATCGTCGTCGTGACTCCAGACATAAGCCGCTGATGTCATGGCTGGCTTGGCTGCTGATGACGGTATATGCGCTTCCGCCGCTTGCCTTTCTCTGCGGCACCATTATTCCCGGTAACTGGCTGGTGGTGTTTTTTAACCTGCTGTTCTGCGTGCTGGTAATACGCGCACGCGGTAACGTTTCAAAAATCCTTGTATTACGAAGGCGGTGATATGAAGTCGAAAGATGAAATTTTTGACGAAGTTCTGGGAAAAGAGGGCGGTTACGTCAATCACCCGGATGATAAAGGCGGTCCGACCAAATGGGGCATTACTGAAAAAATCGCCCGCGCGCACGGATATCAGGGCTATATGCGTGACCTGACGCGCGGGCAGGCGCTGGAAATACTCGAGGCGGATTACTGGTTCGGACCACGTTTTGACCAGGTGGCAACTCTGTCGCCGGATATTGCTGCAGAGTTGTGCGACACGGGCGTGAACATGGGGCCGTCAGTTGCAACCAAAATGCTTCAACGCTGGCTGAACGTATTCAATCAGCAAGGTAAGTTGTACCCGGATATGGACACAGACGGGCGTATCGGCCCACGTACCATTAATGCGTTACGCGCCTATCTGTCAAAACGTGGTAGAGATGGCGAACTGGTGATGCTGACCGCGCTGAACTGTACCCAGGGCGAACTCTATCTGGAGCTGGCAGAGAAGCGAGAAGCCAACCAGTCATTTGTCTACGGTTGGCTGAAACAACGCGTCATTGTATAGCTGGATTTAGATAGATTATAAAAAATCACCTATGTTATAAGTTTTAATAATGTTTTTTAAAATGGATAGGGTGTTGTGAAAAATTAAAATGATTAAGCATGTATTGTTGTTTTTTGTTTTTATATCATTTTCTGTTTCAGCAAACGATTTCTTTAGAGCAGACTCCAGAACACCTGATGAAATAAGACGTGCAGGAGGGCTTTTGCCAAGGGGGCAGCAGGAGGCTTATGAGCGCGGAACGCCAATTAACATCAATCTGTATGAGCATGCTCGCGGAACAGTAACGGGGAACACTAGATATAACGATGGGTATGTATCTACAACTACAACTTTGAGACAGGCTCATTTAATCGGGCAGAATATACTTGGCAGTTATAATGAATATTACATATATGTAGTCGCACCAGCACCAAATTTATTTGATGTGAATGGTGTGTTAGGACGGTATAGTCCATATCCCAGTGAAAATGAATTTGCTGCATTAGGAGGGATTCCCTTATCACAAATTATAGGCTGGTATAGAGTATCTTTTGGTGCGATAGAAGGGGGAATGCAGCGAAACAGGGATTATCGAGGAGATTTATTTCGAGGGTTAACGGTTGCACCTAATGAAGATGGCTATCAACTTGCAGGGTTTCCGAGCAATTTCCCAGCCTGGAGAGAAATGCCATGGAGTACATTTGCTCCTGAACAGTGTGTGCCGAATAATAAAGAATTTAAAGGAGGGGTGTGCATTTCAGCGACAAATGTGCTATCGAAATATGATTTGATGAATTTTAAAAAACTCTTAAAACGCAGGCTGGCGTTAACGTTTTTCATGAGCGAAGATGATTTTATTGGTGTGCATGGAGAAAGAGATGAGCTCTAAGAAAATAATTGGTGCTTTTGTTTTGATGACTGGCATTCTGTCTGGTCAGGTATATGCTGGTGTAAGTGAACACTTCAGGAATATTTGTAATCAAACCACTGCAGATATTGTGGCAGGAGTGCAACTGAAGAAATATATTGCTGATGTAAACACAAATACTCGTGGGATCTATGTGGTAAGTAATACTGGAGGTGTTTGGTATATTCCGGGTGGACGGGATTATCCGGATAATTTCTTAAGTGGAGAAATCAGAAAAACTGCAATGGCGGCCATCCTCTCAGATACGAAAGTTAATTTGTGCGCAAAAACATCTTCAAGTCCAAATCACATTTGGGCTATGGAATTAGATAGAGAGTCATGAGTGTCAGTTGTTTTTTGATGGTGTTTATTTTCCCTGTGTAAGGAGATTTTTATTTATTGAGAAAATCTAATATGTGGATTAATTATGTCAGAAAAATTTAGTTATCGTAGTGAAAATAATCTTGATGGCGTTAAACGAGAACTGGTTGCTGTGGTTCGTCGTGCGCTGGAGCTGACGGAGGTTGATTTCGGTATTACGGAAGGTCTGCGCACGAAAGAACGCCAGAAACAACTGGTTGCAGAAGGCAAGAGCCAGACCATGAACAGCCGCCACCTGACAGGTGATGCGGTGGATGTTGTTGCTTACATGGGCAGCCAGGTGTCATGGAACTGGCCTCTGTACGAGAAAATCGCGCAGGCATTTAAGCAGGCAGCGAAAGAGCTGAATACCCCCATCGAATGGGGCGGGGACTGGCGGACGCTTAAAGACGGCCCACATTTTCAATTGAAGCGATAGCTTGCAAAACATACAGGGCCGCCATGAGCGGCTTTTTTATTGCTCAAAAAACGAAAGAACGGAGGTACGTATGTACGCACTGAAAAAAATTACCGTAACTGAAGATGGTCGCCAGGTTGAGGAAGTGCATGTCCTGGGGGATATGTATCGTCTGGAGTTCTATCCGCGTGACACTCACTTGGTAGCAAAAATTGAGTATTGCCGGGGCGGGGATATTCCATGTATTCCGGTAGAAAAAGAGGATGAGGCTTACATTACCACGCTGACCGGAGATACGGTGCGTTGTATCTGTCGCGGTGACAGTAAAGCCAGGAATGAAATAGCCAGATGCCGCACCCAGGGCAGTAAATAAAAAAACAAAACCCCGGCTGGGGGAACAGTCCGGGGTTTTTAGTTTTCACGCCTTGAAAGGAGCAAGGGAGAACCTGTGGTCGATTTTAGCAAATTGATTCGGGAGTTGCGACTAAGGATTAAGCAATTACCAAACTGGAAATTCATCATGCTCTGGCTGGTGATGTTTATCGCCTCTGTTGGCTACCTGATTGGGCAGATTCGCTGGTGGTGATATGAACCGCATTCTGTATATGGTCATTATTGCCCTGCTGTTGGTTTGTGGTGCGCTGTGTCTGGCAACAAACCATTACCGCGATAACGCCATCACCTACAAAGCGCAGCGCGATAAAAAAGTCAGTGAGCTGAAACTGGCGAATGCCACTATTACTGATATGCAGCAGCGCCAGAGTGATGTTGCTGCGCTCGATGCAAAATACTCGAGGGAATTAGCCGATGCGAGAGCTGAAAATGAAACTTTGCGTGCTGATGTTACCGCTGGTCGTAAGCGCCTGCGGATCAACGCCACCTGTCCAGGCTCCGTGCGTGAAGCCACCGCCACCGCCCGCGTGGGCAATGATGCGGGCGTCGAACTCTCTCCAGTTGCTGGACGAAACGTTCTCGGTATCAGAGACGGAATCATCAGCGACCAGGCAGCATTGAGAACGCTTCAGGAATATATCCGTACTCAGTGCCTGAAATAGTTTTTTCAATGCGTTGTATCGTCGCCGTATTTCCGCATTAACAGAGACCGCAGCCCTACGGGGAGACTCCTCTGCGCGAGTGTGCGGGGATAATCAAAAACGATACACACCGGGGTTTACTGCGTTAACGGAGCGCGGCGTTGTCCCCTCATAGTCGCCTGGCCGGTGCGATGGTGGAAGAAACCGGAAATTTATTCAATAAAAAAACCTGCCGGGTTGTTACGGCAGGTTATGGCACATGCAGAAGAGAATGTTGTTGTTATGACGAATTTTTTATCAGATTTTAATGCAAGTATTCAATTCGAAATAACCGAGCCTGAATTACAATATATGTTATGAATTATTCTCTTATTTTTTGAGCCATTCAACAAGACTGGCATGGAGCAGTTACCCGATCTCCATAAAGGAATAACAGGAAATATCTTATTATTAAGCATTTCTGAATAATAAATGAGGTCGCTGGATTAATATATTGTCTTTTTAACTGGAGTTGCGGTAGTTTTGCCCGATGTTTTTTGATGACTTATTATTTATTCTTATGCAATATGCGATTTTAAGTATGTTAAGTCTTTATCGGATTGTTTATGTAAGCACGATGGTTAAATTTTATGATTCTCTGCCGTCTGACATGGATTGAATTTGCTCATTATTTGACTGGGTGAATACATCATAAAACGAAAACGGGGCAACTGCACTCGCAGGCTCTTTGTCAGTGTCGCTGGTGTGTTTTGGGGCTGATAACGATGAAGACCTCTCCCGGAGGAGATTCAGACATACCTGCACAAAGCCTGAATTGAAAAGCAACAGTTATAATGTGCAGTGCGGTGGGGATGAAAAATATGTGAGCATAATCAAAAAACTGCTGTGTTGGAGCACAGCAGTAAAGGTACTGATAAGGGTAGAAGATTATTATTGTTATTCTTTTTTATTTTTGGATTTGCCCCTATATTTCCAGACATCTGTTATCACTTAACCCATTACAAGCCCGCTGCCGCAGATATTCCCGTGGCGAGCGATAACCCAGCGCACTATGCGGATGCCATTCGTTATAATGCTCGAACGCCTCTGCAAGGTTCTTTGCTGCCGTTAACCCGTCTGGTTTGGGCATGATACTGATGTAGTCACGCTTTATCGTTTTCACGAAGCTCTCTGCTATTCCGTTACTCTCCGGACTCCGCACCGCCGTGTTCTTCGGTTCAAGTCCCAACATCCGGGCGAACTGGCGTGTTTCATTAGCCCGGTAGCATGAACCATTATCCGTCAGCCACTCCACTGGAGACGACGGAAGATCGTTGCCGAAGCGGCGTTCCACCGCTCCCAGCATGACGTCCTGTACTGTTTCACTGTTGAAGCCGCCAGTAGTCACCGCCCAGTGCAGTGCCTCACGATCACAGCAGTCCAGCGCGAACGTGACACGCAGTCTCTCTCCGTTATCACAGCAGAACTCGAACCCGTCAGAGCACCATCGCTGATTGCTTTCTTTCACGGCCACTCTGCCTGTATGTGCCCGTTTCGATGGCGGTACAGCAGGTTTTCGCTCAAGCAACAGCGCATTCTGGCGCATGATCCGGTAAACACGTTTGGCATTGATCGCAGGCATACCATCAAGTTCTGCCTGTCTGCGAAGCAGCGCCCATACCCGACGATAACCATACGTGGGCAGCTCTCCGATAACATGGTGTATACGGAGAAGCACATCCGTATCATCAGTGTGACGACTGCGGCGGCCATCCATCCAGTCATCGGTTCGTCTGAGAATGACGTGCAACTGCGCACGCGACACCCGGAGACAACGGCTGACTAAGCTTACTCCCCATCCCCGGGCAATAAGGGCGCGTGCGCTATCCACTTTTTTGCCCGTCCATATTCAACGGCTTCTTTGAGGAGTTCATTTTCCATCGTTTTCTTGCCGAGCAGGCGCTGGAGTTCTTTAATCTGCTTCATGGCGGCAGCAAGTTCAGAGGCAGGAACAACCTGTTCTCCGGCGGCGACAGCAGTAAGACTTCCTTCCTGGTATTGCTTACGCCAGAGAAATAACTGGCTGGCTGCTACACCATGTTGCCGGGCAACGAGGGAGACCGTCATCCCCGGTTCAAAGCTCTGCTGAACAATTGCGATCTTTTCCTGTGTGGTACGCCGTCTGCGTTTCTCCGGCCCTAAGACATCAATCATCTGTTCTCCAATGACTAGTCTAAAAACTAGTATTAAGACTATCACTTATTTAAGTGATACTGGTTGTCTGGAGATTCAGGGGGCCAGTCTAATTTCAATTCGGAATAAATACGACTAATAACTGCGACTTTTTGTAAATTCAGCAATATAAAGAAATGGTTATATGAACAGTTATCACAGAGCAGACGGTGTATCATTTTTTGTTACAGTTAACTGACGGGCACATTTTATGTCTGCTGCCAGCCTCCGGCGACAGGCTTCAATAACCCATGCCGAAAAGTTGCCGGAGCCTTTATGCTCAAGGGCGATATTGATCTGCTCAATCATGTGATTGGGAAAACGGATGTTACGGGTTGTTGTTTTGCTGGTTTTGTTCTTCGATGACATTGTCTTTTTCCATATTCACTGCAGTGTTCTGTATTGTCCAAAGATGTTTTTACTTAAATTTGATGCAGATCAATTAATGCATTGAGACCGAACTCATTATTTGTCCTCTTTCATGGTGAACTTGTCGGTTGAGATAACTTTTATTTAATTGATAATTATTATCATTTTCGGGTCCTTTCTGGCGATCCGGCCTGTTACGGGGCGGCGACCTCGCGGGTTTTCGCTATTTATGAAAATTTTCCGGGATCCATGTCCGGTTTCTCTTCAAGTTAACTATATGAAAAATATAAAAACAGGTTTTCTGTGAACCGGACATGAACAAAAAATAGACATGTAAGCCGGACATGACCGGTTTTGTTGTGATTGCGAGGTGAGGAGTGGCTACGCAGACTGAAGTTGCCAGGCATTTAAGTCTGACCGATCGCCAGCTTCGCAGATTGCAGAAATTGCCGGGTGCCCCGATATCGAATAAGCGAGGGCAACTGGATCTGGATGCCTGGCGCGATTTTTACATATCGTATCTGAGGAGAAGTAAAAACGATGTGCCTGATGGCGATAGCGAAGACGACTATGAGGAGAAATTGCTTATTGCCAGATGGGAACTGACAGCAGAACAGGCTGTTACACAGCAGTTAAAAAATGAGGTGTCAAAAGGAAAACTTATTGACACCGGGTTCTGTATTTTTGCCCTCAGTAAGCTGGCAATGGCGTTATCCAGTACGCTTGATTCCATCCCTTTATCCATGCAGCGACAGTTTCCTGATTTAACACCGCGCCATCTTGACCATCTGAAAACCCTTATTGCGAAGGGGGCAAATCAGTGTGCGCGGGCGGGGGATAAATTACCGGATTTACTCGATGAATATATCAGAGCAACAACTGAATAATATGATGAGCGCTGTCACAACAGCATTACAGCCCCTGATAAGGGCATTGCCGGTGACGCCAGTTGAATGGGCTGATCAAAATTATTATCTGCCTAAAGAATCTTCATATGGTGAGGGAGAATGGAAAACGCTGCCATTCCAGATCGCCATCATGAACAGCATGGGGAATGATCAGATCCGCACTGTTAATCTGATTAAATCTGCCCGTGTTGGCTATACAAAGATGTTGCTGGGGGTGGTCGGGTATTTTATTGAGCATAAATCCCGTAACAGTCTGCTTTTTCAGCCTACGGATTCTGCCGCTGAAGATTTTATGAAGTCTCACGTGGAGGCGACGATTCGGGACGTGCCATGCCTGAAAGACCTTTCCCCATGGCTGGGTCGTAAACATCGTGACAATACTCTCACGCTGAAACGCTTTTCATCGGGTGTGGGCTTCTGGTGCCTGGGCGGCGCTGCCGCCAAAAACTACCGTGAAAAATCCGTGGACGTGGTCTGCTATGACGAACTTTCCTCGTTCGAGCCGGATGTCGAAAAAGAGGGCTCGCCAACCCTGCTGGGGGATAAGCGTATTGAGGGCTCTGTATGGCCAAAATCCATTCGCGGCTCGACGCCTAAAATCAAAGGCACCTGTCAGATCGAAAAAGCCGCTAACGAGTCGGCACATTTCATGCGTTTTTATGTGCCCTGCCCGCACTGTGGGGAGGCGCAGTATCTGAAATTTGGCGATGAATCCACGCCTTTTGGCCTTAAATGGGAGAAGGACAGCCCCGAAAGCGTTTTCTACCTCTGTGAACATCATGGCTGCGTGATCCATCAGTCTGAACTTGACCAGAGCAACGGGCGGTGGATCTGTGAAAACACGGGCATGTGGACCCGTGACGGCCTGACGTTTTTCAGCGCTGCGGGTAATGAAATTCCGCCGCCGCGCTCCATCACATTCCATATCTGGACGGCGTACAGTCCGTTCACCACCTGGGTACAGATTGTCTATGACTGGCTGGATGCACTGAAAGATCCCAACGGCCTGAAAACCTTTGTGAACACCACGCTGGGCGAGACCTGGGAAGAGGCCGTGGGCGAAAAACTCGATCACCAGGTACTGATGGATAAGGTTGTGCGTTACACGGCGGCGGTGCCTGCCCGGGTGGTTTATCTGACGGCGGGCATTGACTCGCAGCGAAACCGTTTTGAGATGTATGTCTGGGGATGGGCTCCGGGAGAGGAAGCCTTTCTGGTGGATAAAATCATCATTATGGGGCGTCCCGATGAGGAAGAGACGCTGTTACGTGTGGATGCGGCGATCAACAAAAAATACCGCCATGCGGATGGCACTGAAATGACCATTTCCCGTGTCTGCTGGGACACCGGGGGGATCGATGGTGAAATCGTTTATCAGAGATCAAAAAAACACGGTGTTTTCCGGGTACTGCCGGTAAAAGGCGCATCTGTCTATGGCAAGCCGGTGATCACCATGCCAAAAACCCGCAATCAGCGGGGAGTGTATCTGTGTGAAGTGGGGACAGACACCGCAAAAGAAATTCTCTATGCCCGTATGAAAGCCGATCCCACGCCTGCGGATGAAGCCACGTCGTATGCCATCCGTTTTCCTGATGATCCGGAGATTTTTTCGCAGACAGAGGCGCAGCAACTGGTGGCGGAAGAGCTGGTGGAGAAGTGGGAAAAAGGAAAGATGCGTCTGCTGTGGGATAACAAAAAGCGGCGTAACGAAGCGCTGGACTGCCTGGTGTATGCCTACGCGGCATTACGTGTGTCCGTGCAACGCTGGCAGCTTGATCTGGCTGTACTGGCAAAATCCCGGGAAGAAGAGACAACCCGGCCAACCCTGAAAGAACTGGCAGCGAAGCTGTCCGGAGGAGTGAATGGTTACAGTCGCTGAACTGCAGGCGCTGCGTCAGGCGCGCCTTGATTTATTAACCGGTAAACGGGTGGTGTCTGTCCAGAAAGATGGTCGCAGAATTGAATATACGGCGGCTTCTCTGGATGAGCTTAACCGTGCGATCAATGATGCGGAGTCGGTACTGGGGACAACCCGCCGTCGCCGTCGTCCGCTGGGAGTGAGGTTATGAAACGAACGCCTGTCCTGATTGATGTGAACGGCGTTCCGCTTCGGGAGAGCCTCAGCTACCACGGGGGCGGCGCAGGATTTGGCGGGCAAATGGCGGAGTGGTTGCCACCGGCGCAGAGTGCCGATGCGGCCCTGCTGCCCGCGTTGCGTCTGGGGAATGCCCGGGCAGATGATCTGGTGCGCAATAACGGAATAGCGGCTAATGCGGTGGCCCTGCATAAGGATCACATTGTCGGGCATATGTTTCTGATCAGCTACCGTCCGAACTGGCGCTGGCTGGGGATGCGGGAGACCGCAGCAAAAAGCTTTGTCGATGAGGTGGAGGCGGCCTGGTCGGAATACGCCGAAGGGATGTCTGGCGAGATCGACGTGGAAGGAAAACGCACGTTCACGGAATTTATCCGTGAAGGTGTGGGCGTTCATGCGTTTAACGGCGAAATCTTTGTGCAGCCGGTCTGGGATACGGAAACCACGCAGTTATTCCGTACGCGTTTTAAAGCCGTGAGTCCGAAACGGGTGGACACGCCTGGACACGGTATGGGGAACCGTTTTCTGCGGGCTGGTGTGGAGGTCGATCGATATGGCCGTGCCGTCGCGTACCATATCTGTGAGGATGATTTTCCGTTCTCTGGTAGTGGACGATGGGAACGGATCCCGCGTGAACTTCCCACCGGGCGTCCGGCCATGCTGCATATTTTCGAGCCGGTGGAGGACGGGCAGACCCGTGGGGCTAATCAGTTTTACAGCGTCATGGAACGGCTGAAGATGCTCGATTCCCTGCAGGCAACACAGCTTCAGTCGGCCATAGTGAAGGCGATGTATGCAGCGACGATTGAAAGTGAACTTGATACCGAAAAGGCCTTTGAATATATCGCCGGCGCGCCACAGGAGCAGAAGGATAATCCGCTTATTAATATTCTGGAGAAGTTCTCCAGCTGGTATGACACGAATCACGTGACACTGGGCGGTGTCAAAATTCCGCACCTTTTCCCTGGTGATGATCTGAAACTACAGACTGCGCAGGATTCAGACAATGGATTTTCTGCGCTTGAACAGGCGCTTCTGCGGTATATCGCCGCCGGTCTTGGCGTTTCCTACGAACAGTTGTCCCGTGATTACTCGAAGGTCAGTTACTCAAGTGCCCGCGCCTCCGCCAATGAGTCGTGGCGCTATTTTATGGGGCGGCGAAAATTTATTGCGGCCCGGCTGGCCACGCAGATGTTTTCCTGCTGGCTGGAAGAGGCACTTCTTCGGGGGATTATTCGTCCGCCACGGGCACGTTTTGATTTTTATCAGGCGCGATCAGCCTGGTCACGGGCAGAGTGGATTGGTGCCGGAAGAATGGCCATTGACGGGCTCAAGGAAGTCCAGGAATCGGTGATGCGCATTGAGGCCGGACTGAGCACGTATGAGAAAGAGCTGGCGCTGATGGGCGAGGATTATCAGGACATTTTCCGCCAGCAGGTCAGGGAATCTGCAGAGCGGCAAAAAGCCGGACTCTCACGTCCGGTGTGGATAGCGCAGGCGTATCAGCAGCAGATAGCGGAGAGTCGCAGGCCGGAAGAGGAGACAACACCACGTGAGACGTAATCTTTCACACATTATTGCCGCAGCATTCAATGAACCGCTGCTTCTGGAGCCCGCCTATGCGCGGGTTTTCTTTTGCGCGCTCGGGCGCGAGATGGGGGCAGCAAGTCTTTCGTTACCACAACAGCAGGTACAGCTTGATGCTCCCGGGATGCTGGCTGAAACGGACGAGTACATGGCCGGAGGTAAACGACCGGCCCGTGTTTACCGGGTGGTGAGCGGTATTGCGGTACTGCCGGTGACCGGCACGCTGGTGCACCGGCTGGGTGGTATGCGGCCATTTTCTGGAATGACAGGCTATGACGGCATTGTTGCCTGTCTTCAGCAGGCAATGGCGGACACCTCTGTCCGGGGCGTACTGCTGGATATTGACAGTCCGGGCGGGCAGGCCGCCGGTGCGTTTGACTGCGCTGACATGATTTACCGCCTCCGGCAGCAGAAGCCGGTCTGGGCACTGTGTAATGATACGGCCTGTTCTGCGGCCATGCTGCTGGCGTCGGCCTGCTCCCGACGGCTGGTTACCCAGACATCCCGTATCGGCTCCATTGGCGTGATGATGGGCCATGTCAGCTATGCCGGTCATCTGGCGCAGGCCGGAGTGGATATCACGCTGATTTATGCCGGGGCGCACAAGGTGGATGGCAATCAGTTTGAAGCCTTACCGGCAGAGGTGCGTCAGGACATGCAGCAGCGCATTGATGCGGCGCACCGGATGTTTGCCGAAAAAGTGGCGATGTATACCGGGCTGTCTGTGGATGCGGTCACGGGGACAGAGGCTGCCGTTTTTGAAGGTCAGTCCGGTATTGAGGCCGGGCTGGCGGATGAATTAATCAATGCGTCGGATGCCATCAGCGTGATGGCTGCGGCGCTGAACACACATGATACAGGAGGCACTATGCCGCAATTAACTGCAACGGAAGCCGCCGCGCAGGAGAACCAGCGAGTGATGGGGATCCTGACGTGTCAGGAAGCGAAAGGACGTGAACAGCTTGCCACGATGCTGGCAGGACAACAGGGCATGAGCGTTGAACAGGCCCGGGCGATTCTGGCCGCGGCAGCACCGCAGCAGCCGGTGGCATCCGCGCAGAGTGAAGCCGATCGCATTATGGCGTGTGAAGAAGCTAAAGGTCGTGAACAACTGGCGGCAACGCTGGCGGCGATGCCGGATATGACGGTGGAAAAAGCCCGCCCGATCCTGGCGGCTTCACCGCAGGCGGATGCCGGACCCTCACTCCGTGATCAGATTATGGCTCTGGATGAGGCAAAAGGGGCTGAGGCGCAGGCTGAAAAACTGGCGGCGTTTCCCGGAATGACGGTGGAGGCTGCCCGCGACATTCTGTCCTCATCGCCGGATAAAGCAGAACCGGTTTCTGCATCCACAACCGCCATGTTTGAACGCATCATGGCGAACCATTCACCGGCAGCCGTGCAGGGTGGCGTGTCACAGACGTCGGCAGACGGTGATGCGGACGTGAAATTGCTCATGGCCATGCCATGAAGTCAGTGCTGACCATCAACAGGAGGTTTTTACAATATGGTAACGTGTAACTTCGCGATTTTTTCTGGGCTAATTGACGTATAATTCTGGGCGGAAAGCGCGCCCAAAAAGCCCGGAATTGACCGCTAATTATCGCTAATCACCATTTCCCTGATTGAACGCAAATCATCCAGATTATTCAGTTGTTCCTTCATCTCGCGCTGGCGTTCGTGGATTTTAAAGCCCTCCGTCACCATGGCCGCCATCATGGCATCGTTCAGCGCAATAAGTTTCTCCCTGGTCAGTACTACGTTGTTATTATCCGCATCAGTCCAGAAAAAACCCTCCGGAAGCAGTCCGGCCTGTGCTGTTGCAACCACGGGGGCAAGGCGTGACTGCGAGGTTTTTCCACCATCAAAACGACGGCCATCAAACGTGAAAATAAACTCAACGTTTTCCTGACTGTCGCGCCATGCCTCAATTTCCCGCTTTTTGGCATCCTTTGCCGCTGCAATAAGTTCCGGCGTGACGGTGAACGGGGCGATTTCGCCCCATTTCCCGCTTTGCAGCTCCTGCCAGATGTGCTGGCCTGTCGGGGCCATATCATCCTGTATGGCAGTATACAGGGCGAACTCCGTTTCACCTTCAAATAACACCTCGCAGTCAACCGCACCATTTTCAAGATAATGTGCGTTTCTGATACCTTTCACCGCTCTGATTTTCATGCCTGATTTCCTCATTACTCAATGCGTACAAAAAGACCGATAAAGCCACGCTGAGTACCATAATTGTTACCCAGGCCCGAAAGCGCCGTGTAACGACCGGGGAAGTTGTATTCACCGGCACCGCCAATCACAACCTGCGGTGAGGATGCGTATGTCCCTGTATCACTAACCTGTGCACTCATGGCCAGAGGACCAAGACGGGAACCCGGCACAGTATCACCGAGTCCCAGAGAAGCATTTTCACCAAAACTTTCTCCCTGATATACCGCCATAATCGGCACACCGACGGCCGGGTATTGGTAATATGAGAACGGACCATTACCGGCGGTTGAGGACATCAGATATGCCAGGGAGTTGCCGTCATACACAATAAGGCTTGATGTTGCATTCCAGCTGTTACCACTGTAGCGATAACGCATACAATGTATGCTGTGCTCATCCTCGTAATACTGGTTGTAGTACAGCAGCGTTTTGAATTTACGCGCCGTGTCTGATTCGTCGTTATCAGACGGTGACCACATCACATCAATGATACCGTTAAATTTCGTGGTCCCCTTCAGCAGCGTGGAGGAGTCCGCAATACTGACCGCATAACGCCCCGGGGTGACTGTCTGCAGCCATATAACGAAATCAGCCTGTCCGTTAAATGACAGAGCTTCGGCGCTGGTGAATGCCTGTCCAAACCCATACATCCCGGACAGGGCCAGCCTGCCCGGTGTGCGGTCACGGATATCACTCTGGGGTTCCATCGTCGCAGCCGCGTTCAGCTCAAGCTCCGTGCGCATGGCTTCAGCCGTGTCATGCGCCAGTAATGCGCGGGCCTTCTCTGACAGCGGAGACAGTGAGGCATTCCCGTCCGTATTGAAGTACAGAAGATTATCTGCCCGTTGCGTCAGTGCGCTGATTGCCGTTAAGACGTCATTAAGCGGTTGTTTGCCTGCCAGCGCGTTTGTGATTGTCGTCGCAAAGTTCGGGTCATTGCCCAGCGCCGCTGCCAGCTCGTTCAGGGTGTCCAGAACTTCCGGCGATGAGCCAACCAGCGCAGCAAGCAGTTTGCGCACAAACGCTGCGTTCGCTGCTTCCAGACCGGCGGCATCATCCGGTGGGGTTGGTGTGGTTGGCGTGCCGGTGAACGCCGGGCTGTCCAGTGGCGCTTTTGTTTTCGTCTCGTCCATGACGGCTTTGACGGCTTTTGGTGTGGCTGCCAGTTCTTCGCTGTCGTTGTCTGTATCACTACAGAGTTGCACCAGACCTTTTTCTGTCGTGGAAGCATTACTTCCCTTCAGGTCATCAACTATCCGTTGCGCCTCGTCCCTGTGCTGTTTCGCGCTCTGCTCGCTTTTTGCTGCCGCTTCGGCGCTGGCTTTTGCCTCGCCGGTCAGCGTTGCGGCTTCACCGAGTTTATCAACCGCTTTCTGGACTATCCTGTCGGCATCCTTTACGGCCTGCTCTGCGCGGGCCGCATCCTGTGTGGCAGATGATGCCAGCTGTGCCACCTGCTTTTTATCTTCGGTAACGGATTCTGCATTCTGCTGTACGTTATCCGCCAGTGTCTGGCAATCCCCCTTAATCTTCTGCGCATCAGCGACATGTTGCCCTGCCTGCTGCTCGCTTTTCGCTGCGGCTTCGGCGCTCTGCTGCGCCTGTGCCACCATTTCCTCAAAGCGTTTAACGACATCCGGCTTCAGGTCGCCTTCATCGAGGGCGGTCAGAAAGTCGTTCAGCGTGCCGGGCTTTGAGTCGTCGTAAACCGAAATATCACCCACGCAGCACTTAGGGCCGTTCTTTTGCTTGATGTGAACGGTGTATTTGCCTTTTTGCGCTTCAAAGGCATACTGTCCCGCCGCATCGGTTTCAATAACCGCGAATGATTCAGTGACCACTTCACTGGTATTAACCAGTGCATCTAAATAAATTTTGCATTCCGCCATCGGAACGCCGGCACCATTAATAAGCACACCTGAGATTAATACAGACATAAAACCTCTGAATGATAAAAAGCCGCCTGCGGCGGCTGTCTGATTTATTCAAAGTCTGACCAGTCGATATCTGGTGCATTTTCCGGTTGAATACGATTTAACTTTATTCGTAATTTTCTGAGGGCTGTCAGTTGCTCCTGTTCCTCTGGTGTTGCTTCACCAAAATCAACAGCATCCTGTAAGATTGCGATTTGTTCTCCAGTCTGTTTCAGCAGGCTGGCTTTCTTTTCTGCCGCCTGATTAATCAGCGCATCACGCTTCGCCTCTTCATCCGTCATCCACTGACTGCCATCCCAGCGCTGGTATTCTCCGTCTGGTGCAATAAATGTGACATTTTCAGGAAGTTCCCCCAGTTCAGATATCGGGACTGCATTTCCGGTTTCTGTTGAATAAACCGTTTCCCCCCGATGGTCTTCAACCAGACGCCATGAATTGTCAGCAGTATCAAACATTGCTGTAAAACCTTCGGGGATTTCCGGCGGTACAATATCCGTACAGTTTGCGGGTAATCCGGTATGAGGCGGTATATAAGCGTCACCACTGCCGATAAATTCTTTTGTATCTTCAAGAAAATTAAATACACGAATGGTCTGTGCTTTATCACTCATTTTAAAAGTCATTATGCAAGCCTCACAATATAATTAAATGCGATGTTCTTGACGGTATTTTCTGCGTTACCGGAAGCGTTAACAGTAATGGTGTGACCGTGTGAACCAATGGCGACGGCATGATTATGAGGGCCGATATATACGCCATGCGCATGGTTTCCTGCCTGCCCCGTGTAAAGGTTTCTTACACCGCTATTCATGTTTACCGTTGAGCCACCACCGGCACTGACAGATACCTGCTGACCGACATCATGATTATGCAGTCCACCCGCATCTGTCGATTTTGAACCATAATCAAACGAACTGGTTATTTTCGTTCCCAAATCGGTATTTGACGCACTGGCACTGTGGGCGTGTGATTTAATGCCGTCCTGCTCCTGAGACAATACAGCACGACCACTGGCAGGCTTACCCTTGATTGTCCAGCCGCGCATATCAGGAATAATCCCGGACGGATAGGCAACCGCAAGTTTAGGGTAAGAGCCTTTATCAAAACTTTGCCCCTGCATTAAGGCATAACCGGATGGCACTGAATCAGATGGCCACGGGATTGGTGTTCCAACCGGCAAAGCTGTACCCTGTAAATCAGTGATTTTTTCTGCTAACGACTTTATTGCCTTTGGGGTGGCAGCCAGTTCTTCTGAATCACTGTTTATTGCGCTGCTGAGCTGAACGACACCCTTATTCGTTAATGATGCATCAGGAACTTTTTTCCCGACATATAAGGCCAGCGCCTCAAACAGTTGATTCTGTTTTTTCGGGTCCGGGGTTACGCCAACCCCTTTAAGAACGTTAATCACCTCCTGCTGCAAATCGCGCGTTGCTGCCTGATGATTATTCATATATTCGGCGTAAACGATGGTTCCCTCAATTCCCTGAGTGGGGTCACCATCATGAAATAGCTTATCCGGCGTATTCACCGGAGGCATTAAATTCTGCATTATTCCTTCACCTCATATGTGAAATAACAGTCTGTAAAAGCCGGTTTAAGGTCTTTAAACGTGTTTTCTAAAATGGATTCACCAAAGGCCGTCAGCGGTTCGCCGGTTGCCGACGCCCCCGTTCTGAAACGGTAGACCGGTGTTTTTGTCCCGATAACATTGACCTGCCACACCCAGCGGATTTCCGGTATCAGCAGACGGTCGCCGCAGCGGTTTATCCCCACCCGGAACGCTCGCGGCTCCGTAATGGTGATGGTGTAGCCCAGGCTGGCGGCAAGGCTCTTAAAGTAAGGGATTGACAGCCCACCTGTGGCGGCCATCCTGACCAGGATGTTCTGCCGCCGCTCCTGTTGTGTTGCTCCTTCACGGGGGACAATGCCGTACACGCGCTCCCAGTCGGACAGCGTCATCGATGCCTGCAATGGGGTGATTTGTGCCAGAACGCTTGCCGCTGATGCCTTCACGGCCTCCATGACGTCAGCCTCGGCGGTCAGCTCCGCGGAAATATATTTCCCGTTCTGGTCATAACTGACAGGCGGCAGCATGGCGCGAAATAAATCGACCATATTCATGAATCACCCCTCACGCGGAAAAGGCTGAATATCAATATTTCCCGGGCGCAGCCATTCCCACGTTGACGCGTTAATAATGGCTTTTACATTGTCTGCTGGCGTAATGATTCGCCGGTCACTGACACCGGAAATTAATGAAATCTGGGTTTCCAGTTGTGAAATAATTAATTCCTGCCCCGGCTCCAGTCGGTTCATAAAATCCGTGATAACGTCAGTTATCTGCGGTTTTATCTGCTCAACGGTCAGGCCGCTGGTTTTTACCCGAACAACGAAATCAACGGCTTTTTTCGTCGGGGCCAGTACCATTGTGTCCTTCGCTGTGACCGGGCGGACTTCCTCAATATGCGCCAGCACGGCATTAATCAGTTCCTGCGAAGGGAGGTCATTGGCTGACGTAATGGCCACATCAACCGTCCCCAGCCCACGACGTAACGGCTCCACATACGCAGACGTAACGCCATCCACTTCCAGCGCCCAGCGTTTGTAATCATATTTGTTACCGCCAGCGGGCGGCCTGCGCAGAATATCCAGATAACGCGCCAGCAGGTCGGCGTCGCTTTCCCTGTCCGTTCCGCCGGTCAGGGATTTAATCGTCACCGTGCTGTTGATGCCTTCCGGCGGGCTGACCAGCGTTGCCGTCTGCGTCGTGGATGCATTCGTCTGTGCACCCGTGGTGGTGCTTTTTACCGCCACCTCTGCGCTGCCTTCATCACCGATGGTGCAGTCTGCTGTGGTGGCCACGCTGACACCTTCACCGCGAATTTCCGCACCGGCTGGCAGCGTCTTACCGGGTGTGCCGGTAATCACCACCGGACCGGATGAGGCCGTTGCTTTTTTACGAAAAACATTGCGCGTGCGGCAGTGCAGCTCCAGATATTCAGGGTCTGCCGTGTCAGGAAACACCTGACGGAGGATCCATCCCTGATGCATATAAAGCCCGTCAGCCACGCCGGATACGGCATTTGCACGAATGCGGTAGTCGCTGTCAGCGCCGGTGTCGATGGTTTCTCCCGGCAGGGCGTTAGCGATATCACGTAGCTGGCGTTCTGTGTTTTCAGCAACGCCCGGAACAGGAAACGGCATTACATAATCCTCACAGGGTGTTCAAACGTCTGCGGTGTGCCCGCGTTATCCGTGACGGTGATTAGCAGCAACAGCCAGCCGCGCTGACCCGCTTTCGTGTCAACGGTAATGGATTTTGCCCGCCCGTCATCAAGCAGGGGCTGAAGTGCCTGGCTGGCATACTGCGCCGCCAGCCTGTGAACACGGGAAACGTCTTTTTCCCGCTTCAGTTCGTGCAGGCGTGACCCCAGCGACGCATCCGCCCAGTAACTGCCAAGCGGTGTCGCCAGTCGCAGATAAACCGCGTTATGGAGTGTATAAATCCGGCGGCGTTCGTAGTCGCCGGTTGCAGGTGAAATCGTCTGGTCCATGCCGCCAGTCTGGCAGCATGGACAGGTCAGAATCAGGTGAGGGTGTTCAGCACTTAGTTAACCGGCGTGTCAGACATGCCGTGTGGGGTCGGGTGTTTGTGCGTTCCGATTTTAACGCCATTAATGGTGACGTCAACGGAGGTAATCACACCGCCCACATGGTTGATGTTGCCTTCAAAGGTGGCGGCGTATTTCTTGCCCCCACTGATGGCCATGCCACCGTTGCCGGTGATTTTACCTTCCACCGTCAGCTTATCACTGGCCGTCAGTAACGGTGTCGTGAATGCGGCACTTTCCTGTGCCTCGACCTCATAGCGTTTGCATTTCACCCGATAAACATCACATTCATGCTCAATAACCCGTCCGCGCTTCAGTACGATTTTCGCGCCTTCGTCGGTATACAGGGCCACCTCGCCGGGTTTCAGTTCCGTCAGGCGATATGCGCCGTGCTCTGTGGCCACGACGACAGTATGGGAGGTATTACCGTTCAGCGGAACGGCAATACCCATTGAGCCGGGCGGCGGGGATGTGGTGAGGCCGTAATGCTGAAAATACTCCGCACCGTCCAGCTGTTCGCCTGCCAGCCCGTTCAGCTGAAGTAGCTGTACTTTGGTCGAACTGTCCACCGTACCGGTCACCACCCTGAACGCCTGGCGAACGGCGACCAGTGCCTGCTGTATGCGCTGATTAACCTTGTCCCACATCATTTCTCCCAGACCTTAACAATGGCGACCTCTTTTTTCTTTTTGCCCCTGCGATGATGGCGTTTCTTCTCGCGCGGGTAGGCATCAGGTATCCACACGCCATCCTCCTTAAAGCGGAGCCGGGTTGTCTGCCCGTTCCGGCCTACGCTGAACTCACGCCCCATCAGAAAAAAGATGGCATCGATGCCGTGGGGTTCGCTGACAATCCGCACCCGCTGGCCGGGCTGCCACAGAACACCATCTGCCGTGCGATGACCTGCAACCAGTGCGACGATATCCAGCCCCGACAGGCGGGCATCACTCATCATTTTTTTTGCGCGCCAGTTCACCTGCTCCAGATTGCTGGTGTCGCCCTGGGTGATTATCTGCGGGCGGTAATAATCCACGGTGGGGTCGGTGGCAACGGCTTTCATGTTATGAATGCCTGTCTGGCCACTGTCCGTATTACCGCTGTCCTGCCCGGACAATGTGCGCACGCTGCCGTCCTCGTTCCAGATATCCAGCGGCACCACGGCCACCTGTTTCTTGCTGTCTGCGCGGCGGGCGTGGCTCTGGGCCAGCACCGTTAGCTCGGAGAAACAGCCGTTAATGGACCGGGTATCGTCCAGCTCCATCACGTTGTTCCCGGTGCCGTCCAGCTTCATAATCAGTGTATCCACCGGCGTGGTGGTGTAGTCAGGGCCACCCACAACCAGCGTCCCGTCAGGCTCAAACCACGGCCATAAGCCGCGACCGGCGGCAGCTTTAGCCAGTGCATCCCACGCACGCATCCCCGGCTCTATAACGACCTTGTCATTACGTGACACACCGGACGCCTGAATACGGATGCGCTGTATCCCCAGCGGTCTGACTATCCTGTCGATGACCTCGTCCAGTGTCAGCTGGTTGGCGCTGAACACCGGTGCGGCACAGTCCACCAGGATGGCGGCATCATCACGCCCGGACAGGGTCAGCGTGCAGCTCTGACGGGATACACTGCGGCGCACGCTGTCCACGCGACCACTGAGGACCGTCTCGTCTCCCACCTGCAAACGGACCGGCGCACCCCGGACGATATCCGCCGGGAACACCTTTTCAGGCAGTCCCAGCTGAAGCTGCCAGCCGTCGGCGGCTTTCAGGAAATCGCTGTCAATACGATAACTGCTCCAGTCAGAATGCGACCTTCCGGCAATGACCAGGCTGATTTTGTCGTCGTTATTTTGCATAGGCATTAATCACCATCCCGGCGGTTATGTTGTTCGGGTCACGCAGCTGCGGATTCAGACGTTGCAGCTCTGCCGCACGGCTGTAATCACCGTACCACTGCCACGCCAGCAACAGCAGACAGCTGTCCGCCTGCACCTGTTTCTGCGTCAGCGGTGGGCGGCGAGACAGAACCAGCAGGCCGACATCCTGCACGGATGCCGCCACGTTCTTCATGCTCTGAATGATTTCCGGGTACATCAGCCCCAGCGGTGATGCGGTTTCGGTTATCCGTTCGCGTTCGCCTTCATAGCGTTCACGGAACAGCGTGATGGCGGCCTGTAAGCGGGTGCGCACATCCCCGACCAGTCGCCCGATATCCGCCGGTATAAGCTGCTCTGACTGGGCCTCATCTGACAGTATCGCCGTCGCCACGCTGGCCAGCTCTGAGGCTGCCAGAACCGCATAAGCCGCTTTCACGTCCTGCACGTCTTCCACGGATGCATCCGGCGGAAGTGCCACAGACGGCGTTTTATCACCGCTGACCAGTGCGACCGGCAGCGCGACCAGCTCATCCATATCTGCCATCACCTCATTCCAGCAGGTCATCACTGTCGCAGAACTGGCGACGCTGTCTTCCCCGGTCAGTCCGGTCGTGGTGGCGGAATCAGTACGCTCCAGCACCGGCACCGCGTGTCCGACATCTGACGTGTGGATTTCCAGCACCTCTGCCAGCCCGCCGATGAACTTTCCGGGTTCGCTGGCCAGTGACATCATATTGTCGATGGATGAGAGAAAATCGCTTTTGAACGTCAGCAGGGTATTCACCAGCGTGGCGCGTACCGTCTGGATTTTTTTAATCACGCTGTTAATGGTCTTTAAAGGGGCCGTAACAGCGTCAAATAATTCGCTTAACTGTGCCAGTAACTTATCCAGTTCTTCAAATAACTGCTGTGCAAACAGCTCCGGTAACGGAGTGCTGAACAACGCGCTGCCGGTGCGGTTCTCCAGAAAACTCATGTCGATGGTGCAGCTGTCCGGGCTTTCTGCGTCATGGCGGATACTGTAGCCGGTCACAATCACCGATGGTACGGAGCCGTAAACCGGGTGAATCAGCTCACCAGCGCCGCCTTCGTCCAGGGCGGCGATCAGCTTTTCAAGTTTATATTCGTAATACTCCCCCCACAGGAACGCCGTCATGCGGAACGGCCGCGCCTTGCGTCCGAGATCGTGCAAATCCGCTCCGTCAACAAACGGGTATTCATAGACCGCATGGTCGCGGCTGATTTGTTCATCCGTGTTCAGCACATCAAACTGCACGCCACGAAAGGAGGCGTTTTGCAGGTTTTCAGCCCAGCCCATCAGTAAGTTCCTCCCGTGCCTCTGTTACCGTCCTGAAGGTTGTATTTATTCACCGCCTCTGCGATAACCTGCCCGTCGAGCACCACCTGAGTGGTGACGTTAACCGGGGGCGCTGGCGGCTGTCCGCCATTCTGAACGCCGGGCTGACCACCACGTTTACCGGATGCATTAATGGTATCAGCCGCGGTCATCCCGGCTTGCTGTCGGACTTGTTCTGGTGTCGGCAGAGAATCACCGGCGATAACCCCGGTTTTTTTCAGTTCGTCAAGATACTGCTGGATCCATTTCTCGTTTTCTGTTGAGTAACCTTCGCCAAACTGCCACCACGGCTGGTACTTTTCACGGGCAGCATCAATCAGCCACTGAGGATATTTAGCCCGTATATTTTTCCAGCGCTCCTCGCTTCCTTCGACGGCGGCGTCTTCTTCCGGGCTGGTTGCGGTAGCCAGTGCCGTAACGGTGCCACCGAAAGAAAGCAGACCACCGGCAATGCCGGGAAGTTTTAACCCTTTGCCTTTCTTAATTGTGGTTTCAAGCACATCACCAACAACGTCGCCAATCTTGCCACCGGATTTTCCCCCGGTCAGGATTTTGACCCCGGCCCATGTCAGGGCCGCTGCGGTCATCGCTTCAATGGCGGTCGTGGCTGCCACCACTGCCGTGGTCAGCCCCGGAAACTTTTCACCCGCCCAGCTTATGGCATCGGCCACAGTACCGGATGCATCCGCCAGCTTTTTCACGCTGTCCATTTGTGAAAATTCAAGCGTGTTTTTAGCCTGCCCGGTTTTAAAATCATTCGTGTCTGATATGAATTTAAAATCCACATCACCCGCGCGCTGACCTTCCGGCAGGGTGCGCTGCTGATTAATCGCGTCTTCAACCTTTTTCCGGTATTCAGGGTTGTTACGGTAGGCTAACAACGCCATCAACGCCTGACGGTCTGCAACCAGCTTTCCGACACCAAAGCCTTCAAGGAGTGTTGCCATCGAATCATAAACAGCCGTCTGCTCGCCTTTATCCCTGGCGGAGGCCAGTTTCTTTTGCAGCTCCTGATAGCGTTTATCGCTGGCAACAATTTTGTCTATCAGGCTGGACAGCGCGTCTATCGGATTAAGTCCATGTTCGCGCGCTTCAGTCAGTGTGCCGGAAAAGTCGATTCCCTTACCGTTGTAATTTATCCCCGCAGCCGCTGTTTCAATATCCTTACTGGTCAGTTTTGCCAGCAAGTTAACCACGTTATTTCCAGCCTCATCACTGCTGCCCGCCGTGATGGCGGCAGCTTCATTCAGCGCCAGAATCTTGACGAAATCATCTTTGCCTTTCATCCCCGCAGCTGACGCAGCGCCCATTTGCTGGGATAACCAGCGGGCCATGTCGTTCAGTTCAAAGCTGCCTTCTTTGCCCGCTGCAATCGCCATATTCAGAACGGTGGAAATATCTTCATCCCTGAATCCAAAGGTCTTTTTGCCCTTAATCATCACCTTAGCCAGGTCTGTCGCTGATGCACCGGAAGCCGTGGCGTATTTCATCAGTTCAGGCAGCCACTTACTGGCTGTTTCAAATGAAATGCCGTCTTTCAGCAGGGCATCCAGCGTTTCGGCTGCATCCTCTTTCGTGCCACCACCATAGGTCACTGCGTTACGGATGCTGCTTTTCATCTGTTCAAGACCAGCTTTGCGCCCCTCCAGTCCACCATCACTGAAGGCGGTATTCGCCATCATTGCCAGCTGGCGTTCGTAACTCATCTGCTTTTTGACCGGCTGCGCCATGATGGCAGCACCTGCTGCGATACCACCGCCAATTGTCAGAACGTTGCCGCCGATATTGGCCGCCTTTGCCAGCGTGCCGACACCGCGCATTTCCCGCTTCAGTTCCCGGATTTGCTCTTTCGTGGCACGCCATGCCCGCGCCTGTTCGCGGGCAGACATGACGCCACTACGGGCAAGGCGGTTATAACTGGCTTCAGTAAGGGCGATTTCCCGGCGGATTTCATGCTCCGAACGGATGCCAAGCGTTTCCCGGGCACGGGCTGCACGCTGTAATTCGGTGACAACCCTTTTTGTGCTGTTGATGCTCTCATCATCGGTGCGTTTCTGCTCCTGACCTGCCTTTTTGGTTGCTTTTTCCACTCCTTCAGTGGCTTTTACAACCTTCTTTTTTCCCTTTTCCAGAACCTGCGAGGCTTCGTCCTTCGCAGTCAGGGTCATGCCAACTTTGAAATTACCGGCCATTTTTCTGTTTACCTTTTCTGCGTTTCTTTCTGAGGGATTTAAATGACTGGCGGGTGGTCTGTGAGGTGTCCGTCCTTCCTGAGCCGCCGCCGTTCAGCCTGTCAACGGCGGCAAGCCAGCCGTCCAGCTCGGGACGGCTCATGGTCATGATTTGCTCTTCGGTTATTCCGTAGCGCCCGAGGATGAGGACTGCGAGCCGGAGTCCGGCGAGCCGGGATTCCCGCCGCTCCGCTTTACCTTCAGAATGTCACGTGCCGCTTTCAGAATCTCAAAATCTTCCGGCACCATATGGTCATACAACAGTTCCGCCGTCAGTTCTTCCTGCGGGATATCTCCCAGACGGACCAGCGTTGCCGCCATCACCGCACAGCGGTAGTAATAATCCGCCGCGAATCCCGCCACCGTCTGAAAGCGTTCTTCCGTTTCTTCCAGTGCCTGCCCGTTATCACGCATGACCGGCAGACGCAGCTCAAAGTTTTTATGAAGGATACCGTTAAACTCCACGCCAACTGACAGTTCGCCGGTATGTGTATTAATCAAAGTCATCCTGTCACCTTCCTGAGTGCAGCCATTTTGATATCAATTTTCGCTTCATTGTCGACGGTGTATTTCTCACCCACTTCAACAGTGAAGCAGTCCAGATAGGAGGTGCGCTTACCGCTGTTGCTGAGCGGATAAATTGAAATTTTCACACCTTCCAGATTTTCCCAGTCCGGCTCGTTGGTATCAGGGATAACCGCCGAAACTGAAATATCGTAGGTGGCAATGCCACGGGCAAAGCCTTTGGCCCTGCCGGTTTTGTTCATGGTCTTGACCAGCTTTCGTCCGGTGTTGATCTGAACATCGAAGTCGGTGATCTCGATTTCCTGGCTGTCCACCTCCAGCACAATCGAGCCGACATATTCTTTAATGGACATTTACCGCGCTCCTTACAAAATCATGTCGATGCGACCGGCAAACACATGCAGGCCGTTAACCACATCCGCCGGAACCACACAGTCGAGACGGTTTGCATCTTTCCCGTTTCGCTGAACGCGCAGCTTTGCCTTGTTCGCTTCCACGTTCTCCAGAATCTCCGCTTCCTCCAGCTTGATCAGCACGTCATACAGTTCGCTTTCCACTTTTGCGATAGTACGGGTGCTGAGTTTTTCGCGCGGGAAGCGAAGGCTGATGCGTTCGCGGCACGCCTTGCGGGTGTAGTCCAGCGTTCTGATGGACGTGATATCCAGTAACGAGACGTCAGTCACGCCCTGTGCGTTAACCGTGTACGTACTGACCGCACGCACAATCTGTACCGTGTTACCCGGGCCAACCTCAACCGGCGTCAGGCCATTATGCAGGGCGTTTTCCTGCTCGTTACGGCTTTCGCGCTGTGACATGGCGACCACATCCAGCCCGGACAGCGCCAGCGAGTTCAGCGGACGCGCCGGGTCTTCCTCGCCCGCCATCACAGCGCCGTAGATGGCAGCCAGTACCGCTGGCAGCTTCACGGAGCCGCGATACCAGGGGACGGACACGCGCCCGCTGTTCACACCGGCTGCCAGGGTGATCCCGTTCCCGAGACTGCCCGTCCAGCCCGCACAGCCAATCGCGCCGCGCTGTTCCATCGCGTTCCCGGTTTTCTCCAGATGCTGCTTCAGGGCGGCAAGGGCTGGCGTGGTACTGAACGGACAAATCAGAATGTTGTGACCAGCGGCAAAGACCGCATCCAGTGCGGGCTGAATATCCGGGTCCATTTCACCGTTCGCCATCGGCGTGGCGCTCACGGTCAGACCACCTGCCGTGGTGGATGCTGACAGGGTGATGTCATTCCCCCAGGCTCCTTTGGTCCGGGTGGTCACCGTCAGCTGAGAGGTTTCTGATTTGTATTCCCCCGTCACCAGAAGCGAGGGCGTCTGCGCCATTGCTTCCACCAGTGCCGGAATGATTTTCGACGGTTCATCACCGGTTTCCACATCCACCGTGACCTGCTCACCGGCAACCCATACCGACAGTGTGCCGCTGCTGATTGCTGTACCGTTGACGGTAACCGCGCCGGTTGCTGCCTGTCCTGCGCCACTGTCTGCAATACCGATAACATCCAGTTGCAGATAGCTGTTGGCATTAATGGCCGCGCGCGCCATTGCAGCGGCCAGCGAACCGGCCCCGAAATACAAATCCGCTTCGTCTTCGGAATACACGGAAACGGCATTCAGGGGCGTGGCGGTGCCGCCTGACAGCATCGGACCAATCACAAGAACACGCTGTTCATTACCCGGCAGCGTGTTAACGGCCAGCCGGGTATTAAACTCAAAATGCACACCGGGCTTACGGATACCGCCCGAAATGGTGTCAAACTGAATTTCACTCATCGGAATCCACCTGTTTCTCTCTCTTCGCCTTCGCTTTTACCTGCACGGCGTCCTGTTCAGCCGTCACGGTGGTTTCAGGCTCATCCTTCACCAGAATCAGGTCACCGTCCTGAACGGCGCGCCGGTAATAAGCGGTATTCTCAACGGTCACCGCTTCCGTGGTGATGTATTTCCGGGCGTTATCCTCCATCGGGAACTTCATCCCGTGAGCCGCCTTAACCTTCATTTTGTTCATGCTGTTGCTCTCTTAATTCATCCAGACCACAGATATCTGCGCCGTATTGCGTACCAATTCGCAGTAAATCCGGGTCAGGGTCTGACAGCCTGCCGTGGTAGCGGTTGAAGAGGCGGTCCGCTTCTGCGCCACGCTCCGGCCATTTGCCGTTCTCCAGCGCGTGCTCCACCCAGCGGGTATCGAACTCACAGGCAAACACGGACATTGCCCGCTCTGCCACGCCGGTGTTAAACAGCGTCCTGACCCGCCCGGGTTCGAAATAATCAATCTCCAGCCCCAAATCCTGACCGGTCAGCAGGCGACGGACGGATTCAACCAGCTGGTTTGTCCCGACTTCATCCCGGACAGAGCCTCCCTGTCTGGCGCTCTGTTCGCTGCGGGTGTTGTAATCACCCACCACAACCACAAAGCGTCCGGTGGCAATGTATTTCCGGCGTGACGTGGAATAGCGTTCGGTTTTCACGATGCCGCCGAACGTCACCCAGGCTGCCGGAAGGCTGCGAACAATCCGGCCCGGGTCTTCATCCAGTTCACCGGCATAGGTGCGGACATCCTGCACCATATGCCCCAGACCACAGCGCAGACGCTCAACCAGCGCCCGTTCAATGTCAGTAATCAGAATGCACCTCCCCGCGTGGACTCACGCCCGAACTGACGGGAGCCGGAGCGGATACGCACCTGTGACGATGACTGGATCACGCTGCCGGACGTATCCCGCCCGAGGTTGATTTGTCCTGCCGCGACTTTCTCCAGAAAGCGGATGGCGTCCCGGTAGCGCATCTGAATTTCTTCTGAGCAGATACGGTAATCGGTCGCCAGGTGATAACGGGCGATATCGCAGCAGTAACCCACCAGTATCCCCGGGCTGTCAGGCCACGGGGTCCGGTAACGCCCCACCAGATAGCCATCAATCTGGGCACTGGCGCGCGCAAGCGCGGAGGCCAGCTTTTCTTCGTCGATGAATCCCGTCATGTCTTCATCCGTCAGTGTGCGCGCCTCGCGTTCACTGAACGCCCTGATGAACTGTTCCGGTGTGGCGTAAGACATGGGTTACTTCTCCTTTTTGTCCGCTTTTTGTGTTTTCTGTGCGGCGTTCAGCTGTGCGGTCAGTTCACTGACTTTCTGGCGTTCTTCTTCCAGTTGCGCCGTCAGTTCGCTGACTTTCTGGCGTTCGGCATCCAGTTGTGCGACCAGTTCATCACTTTGGTCCGCGTCGTTCTGGCCGGACGCTTTATCACGCTCCACCACAATCAGCATGGGGTCAGCCTTCAGCACCGCCAGCTGTTCCGGGGTGAACGCATCCGCAGGCCATTCCTTCGTGGTTGCGCTGTGTGCCACACCGCAGCGGCGAAAACCCTCACGGCGGGCGGTAATTTCAATCACCTTTTCCATGCATTACTCCGTCGTACCATCAGAACCAAATGCCATCTGCCAGAAGCCGTAACCGCCGTTACAGCGCGCTTCGGCACCAAACCGGAACTTCTTACGCATGAATACGTTGTCGCTGTTGTAGTCCGTCTGCTCCACAAAAACCGGTTTCTTACGCTGCTGGAAGATCAGCGGCTTGACCGAGCGGGAGGTGTCGAACAGGAACCATGCAGAATCCGACGTCAGCTCCGGCATCACCAGCACTTCAGCGGTGTTGCGGTACGGGTTCGGCGTACCGTCCGGGAACTTCTCGGCGGTCATCAGGTAGTTCGCGTCATCTTCCAGCGCCGGTGGCACAACCAGCAGATTCGGACGGATTCTGAGAGACGCGCCTTCGTCATCTTTCAGACTGCGCATGGCCGTACGGGCAGCACCGTAGGAGGCTTTCGCTTCAGCAAGCGACCCCACTTTGAGTTTTTTAGTGCCTTTGTTGGACACCGATTTACCGGCGACCAGGTGGTCGGTATCAAAGAACATCTGGCCGTCGTAACAGGGACTGGTAAAACCGTTATTGATAAGGGACGCCACAATATCTGCCGGGAGTTCTGCCGCTGACTGGCCCGCGTCTCTGGCCTGAAGGGCATAGCCCATAATCTGGTCGTCCTCGATGTCGTTACGATCGACTTCAACCGTGGCTTCCCAGTCCTTGTTGCGGATGGTGTAGTTGAAGGCTTCCAGAGATTTAACGTTTTTATCACCGACCCACTCGCGCATTTTCGGGAAACGACTCAACCAGCTGTAGTCGTTCTCCTTGCTGCCTGATGGCACTTCCATTGCCACTTTTTGCCAGTCAGTGGGAGTCTGGTCGAAGGCTTTCTGATAGGTGGTCTTCAGATTAATAAAAATCTGGTTGAGGTTTTTAGCGTTGACTATCACGTTTCGCTCCTTAACTGAAATGAACCCAGACGCCATCGCCACAGATGCCGATCACTTTCCCGGCGACAGGACGGGCGCTGCTGTTGTCGGTTTTTGCCACGGTTACGCTGTCTTCCACGTAGCACAGCTTGCCGACCTGCGATTGTGTGACCGGGTCTGAGGTGCTGTTCACCATCAGAAAATCTTTGCCGCAACGCACCAGAACGGTGACATCGCCATCGCTGCCGGTACTGTTATCCGCCCAGCCATCAGACACGCCCAGCGTAATCTGTGAGGCCGTGGCACTGGCCGGAACGGCATAACCGGATGCGTTAACGGCCACCATATGACCACCAAAAATTTCGGTTGCAGCGGCAACCGGCACCGGGTTCAGCTCGCCGTCACGGTAGGGGGTATTGCGATCCATTTACTTATCTCCTGCGTAACGGGCGACATCCTCTGGATCAACGCCCATCATTGAACAAATGGCGATATCGACATCGACGTCATCGCCGGTTTTAATCTGCGCCAGGGCCGGTGACGGCGTTTTGGGTGGTTTGCCGCCGGTCTGGGTCTGACTGAGCGCAACAAGTTTCGGTGCGTTATCCAGCCAGGACTTAAAGCCGTTGATATCGCGGCTGGCGTAATCTTTTGCCCAGTCCTCCTGTGCCGGAAGCAGCCGCCCGTCAGACAGCGCCGCCTGAATCAGTGCCCCGGCTTCGGCTTCACCGGACTGTTGCGCCAGTACGGCATAACGTCCCTGAAGTTCTTCATATGCCGTCAGAGGGATATGCTTCGTCGGGTCATAGGCATTTGCTGACAGGCTGGCGATTTGCTCGTCTTTCTGATTCAGCAGGGTCAGCAGGCTGACGGATGCCGCCGCCGTTCCCTGACCGTTCGAAATCATGTCAACGACCTTTTGCAGCTCGTTTTTGATATCTTCCGCCGTTGAGGTAACCGGGAGGTTAAGCATCCAGCGCAGACTGGACAGCAAATCGTTTAACAGTTCTTCATCCACCGTTGTGTTCTCCGTTTCAGTTGACAGACTCGCCAGACGGCTGGCCGCAGCCAGCATGACCGCGTCCATACCGTCCAGCGCCGGGGTATTGGTCAGCGCAGCGTGTAACAGCTCCAGCACTTCGCCGCGCTTGTTGTAGGCAAAAACAGGGGAAATAAACTTGTACTCACCGGCGGCAATCATGGCCGCCGCGTTATCCGTCCACTCCACACCGGTGGCATACAGGCCCGCACCTTCCCGCCATTCCACCTGGCTGAACCAGCCCGCCGCCGGGGCGGGCTTTCCGTTGTTTACGGCGCGCAGCGTCTGATGTTCGTAATCAATGACAAAAGGCGTGGTACGGGCGGCCACCTGCGCGACAAGCTGCGCGGCCAGTTCAGCGGTCAGCACCCATTTACCGCTTTCGACTTCATCGGTATGTGGGCGACCATCCACCGCGCTGAACTCACCCGCCGGAAACAGCTGGATTTCGCTGTGGGTTGCTTTAGTAATTTCGAGGCTTAACGCCGCAATGTTCATCTTCATACGCGGTATGATGACAGAAGGGGAACACGGGGTACTGCGGAGGGTGTTCAGCACCCTGCCATAACGGGAAAGGATAAAAGGGGAAATAAAACCGTTTTTAAAACCCTTTTAAAAACGATTCTGACGGCATTTATGGGGTGCGGTGCTGCAATGCCTCATCCGTGAGGCGTTTATGTTGTCAGAGATGATTACAGCGCGTTTCTGGTCATTCAGTCAATCACACGCGCAAAATAGCGGTTTGCGGTGTTCTCCAGCTCGTCGATGTCGTCCTGCACAAGCTGAAGGAAGGGACGCGCGGGCATGTTGACCGTATACGCTCCGACAGTTGCGCTCTGCACAAAATTACTGTTGCGCTTTTTCACAAAACGACTGCTGACGCTGCCGTTTTTGTACTGTTTAAAATACAGGTTCTGCGTCCGTGCCTGATGGCGGATTTCGCCGCCTTCGTTGTGGATACGGGCATAACGGACGTTTGTCCCGACCGTGGCCTCGTTATTGTTAACCGCAGAGCGGATACTGGCAGCCAGTCGCCCGGACTTCTGAAGGATTTGCCCGGGGCCGCGTCGCTTCGCATATGACGGACTCCAGCCCATCCATTTCGGGCGACCCTGTTGTTCAAAATTAGTCTCAACCGCATCCAGCATGGAGCCTGCAAGTGCCGTCATCAGGTCACGCCGGTCCTTCACGGAACGAATCAGCTTACCCAGCGTGGTGTTATACGCGCTTAAATCAATCTTAATATCCAGTTTAGCGGTGCTCATGATGCCTCCGGGGTGTCCTGCATCACCCAGTCTGTCAGCGTGTCATCCTCAACCGTCGCCACTGACCAGCGGTCGCCCGACTGTAACGCATACCGCCACGTGTTGCCGTCCTGCGTGACATGCTCCGCCCGTTCGATGGTCTGCTGTATCAGCATATAGTCGGCGCTGGTCGGGGGCGTGTCTGCTGCACTGAGGCGCTTCATGACGTCAGCCGTAAGGTTTACCGTCTGCCGTGCAGCGCCCGTGGCGGCGAGTTGCTCCGGTGAACGGATAGCCAGCGGATATCGCTGGCGCGCATCCAGTTCGCTGACGTTCGCCAGCCCCCGGGCAAAGTCCGGCCCGGTCAGGGTGCCGGTGACGTACTGGCGGGCGCTGCGGTAATCGTATTTTTCCGGTTCCGGCTGCCATGCCACTTTGCCGGGGTTAAAACCGAAGCCCGGGTCAGCGGTGTATACAGAGCCGTCCGGCATCTTCAGCCCCATTGTTCTGATGGTCTGGCCCGGCTGACCATATTCCTGTTCAACCTCAACCAGCCGCCCCTCGCAGCTCTGCACCGTCAGGCCATATTTCTCCACATCCGACGCCGAACGCGCCCGGATACGGCAGCGGCAGTGATAACCGTCCGGGGGATATAAAAACGCCCAGACAGGATCATCCGCCCGGGCGGTAAAACCGTTCAGGGCGGCGTGTTTCGGGCGGGTGTGAAGGTCCATCACTGCCACGCGCTCAAAATAAGGCCGGTCAGCCACGTTCGCCATCTGCTGCTGATAACGTCCGGCGTTATATGACGACTGAATATTGGTATCAAATATCGTACGCAACCGGCGCGGCGTCAGCTGCCTGCCGTGCAGTTCGCCGGTGTCCTCGTCCACAATCAGCCGTTTACCCAGCCAGCCTTTTTTCTCCAGTAACGGCTCCAGTTGTGCAGCAAACTCCCGGAACGTCCCGCCGTCAGCCAGTGCCGCCGTCAGGCCATCACGGATATCCTTCAGCACATCCAGTTTCAGCACGCCCGCCACCGTGAACGCCCGGGCGTTGGCGATGTCCTTCACATCGTGCCAGCGGAAGCCGATAACGTACCCCTTGCTTTCGAAATACTTAATCGCTTCTTCCGGTTTCAGGGTGTACGCATAACCCAGATCAACATCGTCAGCTTTCGGCATTCAGTCGCCCCCAGATATCCGCCACAAAGAATGCCTGTGTCAGCAGCTGCCGCAGCGTGTCATCCGGCAGTTCCGGCCATGCTTCCGCCAGTACGTTCATGGCCTCGTCTGCATCCTGACCTTCCTGTATGGCCTGCACCAGTGGGGCCACCAGTTCGTTCATCCCCTGCGCGATGGCCTCTGCCGGAAGTTCTGCCCGGTCGATGGCGCGCTGTGCCGGGTCGTCCTCCCCGTTGTCCTGCTGACTGAGCGCGGCAACATTCAGCCGCTCACGCAGCTGGCTGAGGCCCGCCTGCACAGGGAGACGCTGTGCCACCGGCACCAGTACCTCTTCGCCGTCTTTCGGGGTGGGGATACCGGTTTTTTTGCGCACCCACGACGCCGGGATATCCTTCATCCCCACACTGTTGAGCAACACACTGACGGCTTCCGCCACCCCCTTAATGTCGGCTTCCTGCTGCACATCAAACACCAGACGCGGCAGACGGCGTGACGGGATATCCTGCCAGCCGTTCAGGCTGGCCATCATCTGTATCAGGCTGCTGAACATGCCGGACAGCTGGCGAGCATCGGCGGCCAGAATGTCGTGCCGGACCTCGTTATGCACATTACCCAGCGCGTTGGTGGAGGTTTTACCGTCAGCCTGGCTGGTCAGCGTACTGCCCAGAATCACTTTTGAGGTGGTGCGCTCTGCCCATTCCACCATCGACATGAACGCCTCCGGTCCGCCGGACGCGGCCTCCTTGAACTCAATTTCGTTACCCTGCGGCAGGGCTGCCACCGCTTCATGACCCAGATTGACCAGCGCCTCAAGAATGTTGTCCCGGTCCTCGTCACTGGTGCCCTGTGCATAGTACGCAATGCGCGCCGGAAGGCCGTAAATCTCCAGAAATTCTGCCATATCACGCAGCGCAAAGTTTTTGAACAGATACGGCCAGACCAGTACGCGGAACAGGCCGGATGAACCCAGGAACCCCGACCGGGCGTTGTAACGGTGAACCAGCCAGCCGAACGGCCACAGCGCGGAACCGTCCTTACCATCCTCCCCACGATTGCCGTCATCCAGACGGAGTTCGTCATTGTGTTCCGGCAGGGTAATGAACCAGTTATGCGGGCGCAGCGTCACCGCATCCGGTAACCACGTTTTATCCACGAACGCCCAGCTGATTTCCTGACAACTGAAACCGTAACCGACACTGCTCATCCCGTTGAGGATGATGTCCTCCATGTCCGGGATACCGTGCAGCCATTCATCCACGGCGGCGGCCAGCTCCTTTTCTGCCTTCGAGGCATTGCGGGGCGGCTCCACCGACCAGTCCAGCGTCAGCAATGCTTTTTTGCGCTTTTCCATCTCGGCGAACAGATGGCCATCACGTTCTTCCATATCCGCAAACAGCATCGCCTGCGCCGGAAGATAACCGCGTTCGGCAGCTTCCAGAATGCGCGGCAGTTTTCTGATGTTCAGACCACGGGACGGGTGGTCGGGATAAATGCGCAGCCGTTCCGCCACTCTGACCGACTGCGTGGTTTTGAGTGCCTCACGTTTCAGCGGGCGTCCGTAAATATCAACAAGCTGTGCCATTACCATCCTCCTGAACCAAAACGCCCGCCACGGTCACGCCCGGTGCTGCGTGGGGTGTGTATCTGAAATTTTGCGCTGCGCGATACCGCCAGCGTCCACAGCATGTGCAGACAGTCCGGGCCATCATCGTGGTCGGCTTTGGGGTAGTGGCGCAGCTGGTCAATCAGTGTCTGATGTGTGTGACTGATGCGGATCAGGCCGTTGGCCATATGCGGCTGAAGGGATTCGATACGCAGCGCCTTATCCTCCAGCGGGATGACCGGCAGCGCCGGAACCGGCACACCCAGCGCCGCCGAACGCTCAACCAGCACGGTACGCAGAAACTCCTGAAACTGGACGGACTCAAACGACCAGCACAGGCAGTGATATTCACGCTGATACTTGATCACGTCTTCGATAAGTTTATTCGGCAGACGTCGGCGGATATCGGCTTCAACCACATCCAGAATGCCGGTAAAGCGGTTAAAGCCCCCCACGAGAATGGCCGACGGGTCGCGGTTTTTGTTTTTCTTCCCGAGACTGGGGTCAACAGCACCATAAAACACCCATTCATCAAGACGGTTAACCCAGAATTTAATGCAGCCCGCAAACAGCGCATCTTCACCGCTGACCGGGTCGTTCTGGTATTCAGAATCAAAGGTGTCGTGACCATCACGGACACGGATTTTCATCAGCGCCAGCAGGGGACGCGCCGCCCATGACACCACCGACCCGGCGAGCATCTCAGCCTCGTTCTGTCGGTAAAGCGCCTCCGCCGCTTCCGGCTGTTTGTTGCGGATGAGTTCTTCCCACTCGTCCCACAGCTTCATATTGGCAGGCCACTGAATAACAGCTTTAAAGCGGGCTGTTTTCCACATCGGGTTATTCAGCGTGCGCGACAGCACGGAGTCGTAATGCAGGATGGTTCCGATATAAATAATATCGGTTTTACCGCCAGCCTCACCCAGCGGCATCACGGTTTTGGTGAGCCAGTCATGCAGCTTGTCGCGCTGCTCCGGGTTACGCACCATCTCGTCGTTCTCGATGTCGTCGAGGATGACCAGGTCAGGGCGGTACGGACCGTGGCGCAGACCACGCAGTTTTTTACCACTACCGGCAACGGTCACCTTGATATTGTTGGCCGTGACGATGGTCCCCATACGCCAGACACGCCCCTGTCCGCACACCTCCGGGAAATCGTTTTTTAAACGGGGGTTAAATTCCAGTTCAGCCTTGATGGCTTCCAGCATCGGATAAGCCTGGTCGATACTGTCCATAATGATGACCGGGTAATGCTTAATGGCCCGGATAATGTTCCACAGGGTAAACAGCTGCGTCACCAGCGTGGATTTTGCTTCACCACGGGGCGCGGCGATGGCGTCGTTCTCCGGGTCCGGGCTTGCCACAACCTGTGGCAGACGGGTGAACAGGTATTTATGCAGCTCGCTTTTTGCCGGGTTGCGGACGTAGTGCGGGAAATAGTTTTCGACAAAATAATCGTAGCCCGTCACCGGGTCGCAGACTGCCGCCCGGCGGGCCTGTGTGGCCTGCGGGTTAACATCGAACCCCAGACATTCAGCCTCAATGGTCTGGCGGAGGTTGGCGATGTACTCCTGCAGGCTTCTCTGAAACTCTTTAATGGAAAGTTTACGTTTTGCCACGTCACACCTGGTATACAAATATCAGACGGCCCGGAAAACCGGGCCGCTGTGGTTAACTGAAATTATCCTCAAGCTCTTTAGCGAAGCCTTCGAGCACCTCAAGAAACGGGGCATACTGTGCCGGGTGACGCTCCTTGATGAACGCGCCGAGCCGCTGCACCACTTCCAGTGCCGTGGCGAGCCGGTCGGTTTCCGGCAGGATTTTTTTACTGCTGGCCACCGCCTTACTGAGACTGTCGGACAGGCTCGCCAGCAGTTCGACGGATTCCTGCGGCGGGATGTCCGGGTTCTGGTTCAGCCGTTCAAGCGTCGTCTGACACTTCACCACCAGACTGATAAGTACGGTGCGGGCGACACTTTCCAGCCCGTCACCGGCGAGCGCGTGCGCGGCCCGCAGCTTGTCCCAGTCGTCGCCGTTCTTCATCGCCTGCGTTTTCCAGCGCCGCGCGGTGTCGTGCGGCACGGCGTACTTCATGGCGACGATATCCAGCGGAAGCTGGTCAAAGATGTACCCGTTACGGACTTTGTCCCTGATATCCTGTGACCACGCCATTAAGTGTCCTTCTGAGCCTGTTCAATCAGGCATTTAACTTCGTCGGGATTTTCAAGAACATACACGTTTTTCCCGGTATCCAGCTCAATGATCGTGCCACCATATGCACCACACTGACGGTAAAAATGGGTTATGCGTTCAGCGACAACCATGACAGCGCTGGTGCTCCCTGAGCCTGCGCATTCTGTAAATCTGATAATGCTCACTGTGTCAGACCTTCAAAAAATCAGTTCCGTGAATACTGCCGGATGCCGTCAATAATCCGGCAGACCTGCGCCACCACATCAAAAAATTGGTAGCCTTGTTAAGTCATTAACCCAGTTTCGCCCGAACTAAAGCATCTTTTGCTTCCAGCAATTTACGTAACCCGACCGACTTTTCCGGCCCGTCTGGCAGAGACTCATCCATTTTTCTTGCCAGATCGCCAATCGGTTTACTCACTTCCTGTAACGAAGCCGGAAGATGTTCATAAGCGAAATATTTCATAACTGGTGATGCCATAACTTCTCCTTAGTGAAACAACTGGCAGATGTTCAGTTCTGTGAACACTGCCGGATGCCATCAACAATCCGGCAGACCTGCGCCGCCGCGTCAAACAGCTGGCCCGTTCTGTTAATGTCTGTGCATCCCACCGGAAGCAACATCATCAGAAACAGGGCCAGAACACAGCGCGCGGCTTTACGTGGCGTTCTGTGGGTCCAGTGCTGACGCGTCATACCGCCACGCGCTCCTTCAGCCAGCCATAAACAAACGATTCGTTAGCCTCGCGTTTCTCTGCCAGCTCCAGATAGCGGTTACCCTGCGTGCAGTTCAGGGCTGTCAGCATCACCCGTTCACCGTCCTGACCGCGATTATTCAGGAAGACGCGCAATGCGCTGATGGTACGAGGTCCGATGCGTCCGTCTGCGTCCATATCCGGGTACAGCCTGCCGCGCAGGTTGAAAACGTTCAGCCAGCGTTGGAGCATTCTGGACGCCACGGATGGCCCCATATTCACACCGGTATCACACAGCTCTGCGGCAATATCAGGGGATAATGCGGCGACCTGGTCAAATCGCGGGCCATACCAGTAATCGGCTTCAAGGATGTCCAGCGCCTGTTCGCGGGTTAACTCACGCATATCGCCACGGTATCCGTGGGCACGGGCGACTTTTTCCGTAATGCCCCATTTGGTCGGACCGCCCTTATCATCCGGGTGATTGACGTAACCGCCTTCTTTGCCCAGGACTTCATCAAAAATTTCATCTTTTGATTTCATGTGGATGCCTCAGTAACGAAAGGATTTTTGACAAATTCCCGTGCGCCCACACGATAAGCGCACAGAAAACCAGATTCAGCGCCACAACCAGCCAGCTGGAGTGCGTGTATGTACCGGACAGCCAGCGGAACGGGATGATGATGTAGCCGAGCATCAGCCAGTACGCCAGCCAGGTAATCAGCGGTTTATGCGCCGCACCGTGGCGGCGATATACAAACAACCCCAGCACAATGGCGAGACACAGCCAGACGTTCACGATACCGGCAAGGCTACTTTCCATTTCCACCCCCTCCGCCGCGCAGTCTGGAAAACAGGCCGAACAGCGATGAAATTTCCTGTTGATAAAGAAAAGTCAGTATCTTGATGGATAAAGCAGAGACACCGACCGCACACAATGCATCGAGCGGTTTGTCGTTGTAGTGGGTCAGCCACTGCATCAGTGACGCAGCCACGCCAGCCCCCAGAACGCCAACCACAAACGCGACGAGCAGGTGGATGGCCATTCGCCATACCGGGATTTCTTTCTGTTGCGTGACAACAAAAAGCGCCCCGGCAAACGCGCCCACCACGACCCCGAAATCGGTATTGGTGAGAAGACCAAACACACTGGCACCACCGATGGTGACTGCCACAGCTCCGCCGCCTGATAAGGGTTCAGACATGAGTTTCTCCTGTAAATCTGAGCCACTGACGGCCCGTAAATAACACCCTGTCAAAGACACAAAAGCCTTTTGCAGGGCGCTATCCCTTAAGGTGCCTTGTGGTCTGAGTGGACAGGGTAAACGGTCTGGTGTGGTGGGTACTGCTGGGGGAGTTCAGCACCCCGCGGCGGCGGGGTGATAAATCAGAAGCGGGAAAGAGAATCCGGCGTAATAAGAGGTTTATTACAAAGCGGAGCAGAGGCGTTCGCCTTTTCCATCGCTGCGCGCATCTCGTTTTCGCTGGCGATGATGTCAGCAATGGCACACTGCAACGCTTCTTCCTGAACAACCATATCCGGTTGTTCGGCCATTCGGTTTAACTGGCTGGCCAGATTTTTCATATAAGCGAAGCGGCGTCCGGCAGCATCCCGTGCCTGCTCTGAGTAGGCTGTATACTCGCCAAGTGCCGTATAGTTGGTCATAAGTGTCTCCTTTTTTCTGAGGCCCATTAATCAAAAAGCCCCACCTGGGTGGGGCTTTTCAGCGAAGTCTGTTTTTGTCGTCGGTGTATCAGCTGCCATGCGTACCGGTCTGAAATGCCGTAACGGGGACAGAGCAGTGCCAGCGCCTGCCGGTGTGAGCATCCGTCTTTTACATGCTGCTGTAAATCAGCCATAAAACGGGTGTTACGCAGGGCACGTAACGCATGATCGCAACGGGGAATGTAAAACGGAGCACCGCCAAGAAAGCGGATCAGTTTGTTGATTTCGTCTTCGGTCAGCACGTCATGTAACAGGGCATGGACACCGCCGGTGCGTTCGGCGTGTGCGCCGGTTTTACCACTTAACGTCACGCCACCAAAAGAACGAATCAACCGGGTCAGAGCGGGGAAGCCAATCACACTAATCAGTTGCTGCACGGAATCGGGCAGCAGTGCCTGCGCATCGCGAAGATCTGTTTCACTGAAGGTCTGCATGATGGCGTCTCCGGTAGTAACTTACTGTTATTATAGCCATACATGATCGTCTGTACAGACCATAAAAAAACCTCCGCGCCTGCGAAGGTTTTTGTTCATATTATTTTTTATTCTCGTTTATCAACACCAGGTATCCTCTGACATATTCCCATACTTTCTGGTTATCTGTTGGATGCACTTTTCGGCAATCTATGGCTTCATTTCCATAATCGCCAATGTCAGCTTTGGCTTGTGTCAAGAGAATAACCTTCCTGAGAGCGCATCCTCTGATGATATCCTTTGAAATATCATCCCAGCCATTCATGTATGAATAAGCCAGATTACGTTGTGCCTGATAATCGCCCTGTAATGTTTTTTTGATCAAATCTTCCTCTGAATCAGAAGCATGGGATATCCCTGTAAAACATAAAGCCAGAATAAGTAATAACAGTTTTTTCATTTACGTCTCCTTGAATCTTTAACCAGCGCCACCATCACCCCAAAAAGCTGTTCATCCGTCAGCCATTCGATCACATGTTGCTTATACATGTGAGATGCCAGTCCTTCTGCATACGCCCAGGAACGACCGGCATCAGCCAGCAACGCTTCAATTTTGGATAATACCGATTTTCTGCTCATTGCAACACGAGGGCGGCGACCTTTACCGGCGGGGGCCTTGCGCGGAAATCCCTGTTCGTGCATGTATTCCCGGATGATGCGCAGTTCATCGAGGTTGCAGCGTGTGGTGCTGGTTTTACCGGTCAGGCGGGCCAGCGTCTGGCGATAAAGGACATCATCCCACCCCAGATACGCCTGACCGGCTTTAATGGCTCCGATCATCTTTTTCAGCATGTTTGTTATCCTCAAAACGCACGGTAAAACGTGAAACGCCAATTCCTGACAGGAACGTGGCGGCACGATCAAGAGACAGCCACGTCTTGTAATCGCCACGGCGTTCCTGTAGAAAATAGGACACCCCGGCGTGGCGATTCACAGCGAAGAGGTGATACACACCACCGAACCGCTGCACGACGAACTCATCCACGCCACCGCTTTCAGCCTGTTGCCTGAAAGCTGCCATTCCGATTTGTTCAATCTTCATAATGACCAAAACATCACTTTTGGCAGACCAAAACACATGTTTTGGTCTGCATTTGATTACTGTTTAAACAACCCGCGAAATCAGGAACGTCGAGTTACGGTGATGGCTTTCATCGTGTTGTTGCTCCGTGATTCAGAAAATTTCATGCCGGGCCTCAGTATGTGAAATAGACAGTTGCCACGCCGTTATAGTGATCAAACGACACGGCGTTTACCTCATAACTGGCCGGGAGCTTCGAGCCAAGAACGTATCCGGGCCACGTTTTCCATGGAATTTCTCTGCTCTCACTGTCGCCATATACCGTACATCCCAGTGATCCTACAGCTTCATAAGAACGCTTACCGCACGTTATGAACCCCAGATGTTGCTTACTGCCCTTAACAGAAATCGGGAGAGCACTGGCTGATGCGTTAGCAGCATCCCGCTCCTGTTGGCTTGCGATATTCGCAGAGTTTGCAGCAGCTACAGCAGCCGTGGTCGCAGCGGCAGATGCCACAATAACTGCTGAAGCCTGCGTATGTTGGGTAATGGTTAGCAATGCCGCCACAAAAATCATTTTCTTCACCTGGTACCTCCTTTACATACCGTGATTTTTCCTGCGGTTTTGCGCCGCGCTGGGCTTTTTGCAACAACTGTGCCCCATCACCCTGCAACACCCCGTCAATCTCACTCGTCTGTTACTAATCCTCAACCATCGCCAGACATCAAAGCCGTTTCTGCGAGCTAACAGAATTTTTGCCTTACGGTTTTTCATCGTACTGCGTACCCTTTATTCCGCCTGTTCTGTGACGCAGTAGGCTTACGCTTTGCGGCAAAAGCCACCTGACCAAATGGATGGAGTACCGCTATCTTATGGTTGCTAATAACCAGCTCCACCACACGCACAGGTCGCTGTAAAAGAAGTCGTTTTGCTTTACGGTTTTTCATCTCATCCTTCCTCGCTTTTTGCAGTTTCAAACCACGCATCCTGCCCCACAACATCATCACCACATGGTGGTTCAGATTCTGAATAGCGACCGGCCCACCAGTATTTACCATTACGATGCTTTGCTGTGCCGCAACGCTGGCATATGAAAATTGACCCATCACGCTGATAATGATGGATGTGCTCGTTACTCATTGTGCAGCCTCCTGTTTTGCCACTTTAAACGCCCGTAACATCGGAACCGTTTTACCGGTGATGACGGTTTTCATTAAAAGGCCACCGCCACTCTGGTGGCGCACTTCAGGAGCAACAAACAGCGCCGCATCCACAACCCGACAATAGCGACGGAACTCCCAGAACCAGCAGGTAACAATGATTTTTGCGGTGACTCCGTAGTCATAAAATTCAATATTCATTTGCAGTTAAACCTTCTTTTGTGACGTTCTACAGCGGCTTTCATGGCGTTGTGCACGGTTCTTTTAATAATCCGGCGTCCCGCACTGTCATAGAACCGCCACCGGGAAGCCCCCGGATATCCGGGGAACTCAACCACCGCGCTACCGTCATTCATCCTGTATTCGTGGCGTTCTCCGGGCGGCTGGTATATTGCTTCGGTAACACTGAGAAGTTTAAAAGCCATCGTTACACCCTCCCCAGTGTCAGCGGTCTGTTGCTCTGACCATTAACCCCCTGATGCAGTCTGGCGTTTTTCCCGGCGATAAAACCGGCAGTAGCGGCAAACTCTGCACCCCGACACGCTTTAGCCGTGCGCATATCCCCGTCGCGCAGTCCCTTAGTGCTGTGCAGGTTCTTTCTGTAAAGCTCAAGGCGGCTTTTTTCTTCCGGGGAGACGTCATACACCGCAATGACATCACGGGCACCAAAGACCCAGCCTTCGCAGAACTGGTCACCACGGGCCACCCGCGTGGACGGGCCGCAACGTTTGCAGTGTTTATCCTGATATTTCTTGCGCTCTGCCATCATCTGACGGGAAAGCACATCAAACGCGTAGGCCGCAATTTCCGGGCGGCTGTCAGGGCCATAAAAACGAACGTAACGTTTGAGTGAACCAGATGCCCGGTACTCACCGGAGATGTAACACTCGACGCCGAAGGCTTTACAGACCAGGTCACACAGGATGTGCATATAACGCGGCGGTGTACTGGCATCACTCGGCGCACCCGCGCTGACAGCTTCCTGAATGTCGAACAATTCTGCGTCGTTTTCGCTGATACCATGCTGGCGCATATAAGCCTGGGCTTTTGCAATAGCGTTAGCGGCTTCTTCCGGGCTTGATGTTCCTCTGGCAAGGCGTAACAGTTTTTTAATTTTGGCGATGTATTTGCTTTTATTTTCCATAATGAATTTCTCTTATTCAGGCGCAGACCTGTTTACCTGCGCCATAAAAAAACGAAGTCAGAGTTAAAAATCGAAGACGTCAGTTAATTCCCGCTTCAGTGAAACGCACTCAGAATAAAAGCCCTCGCTCTCACCGCACCATCTGACGACTACACAGCCTTTTGATGTGCCGAACTTAAAGAAACTCCATGTCTGATGACCTTCCCCAACATCACATTCTTCGGTAACCACTTCAGCCTCTGTCAGCGGTTCATCTTTCAGGTCGTCAAGGTCTCCGACGATGTCCTCAATCCAGACTTTTTCGCAACCTTCCTGAAAGTGGAAAAATGTAAACACGGTTCCCCATACCCCCCGGGAATAATCACCACGAAAAACAAGTTCATCGTTTTCATTCTTAACTACTTCTTTAAATGTACGCCCAATCATTTCATTGATAACGGTAACACTCATTTTCATTTCTCCAGATTCAGGCGTAAGCCAGCCCCGGCGGGTTTACGCCTGTTTTAAATAACAATTAAAAACAAATTAAATTAATGCGGTGCTTTCAGTGTTTCGACTTTTACGAAATAAGGCTCAACATTAATTTCAACCACACAACCACATTTAAAATCTCTGGCTGGCGCAACAGTTTTCACCACACGACCACAACCAAACACTGCGCTGTCGGTATGTGTAAAACGAGTCCCCACCGGATATAACTGATTAAAGTTCTTCGCGTTCATGAGGCGGCCTCCATCCTTTCAGGTGAGCATTGGCACAGAACTGTGCCCGGTGTTCAGCCCAGATGCGGCGCAGGGTGCTACACGGGCTTTGCGCTGCCTTACGCCACAGCTTTTCAGCCTCGGCATAATCACCGCGTTGTTCTGCTCTGGATGCGCCCAGCGAATACGCTGCGCAACTATTTCCGGCTCTGTACTCTTTGATATCCTGATGCATGTTAAACCCCTGCAATATCCAGCGGGATTGCGCGGTATTCATCAGAATCACCGACGCGCTCATACACGCGGATATAGCTTCTGCTGCCAACCACCTGGACGGCTTCACCAATCAGTTTCATGGCGTTATCCCAGCGTTCCTCCGTAATATCGAGACGACGCAGAGCCAGAACGCGCCCGGTGTTAATGTTGCCTTCCTTGTCCGTGCTGAATGCCTCACTGATGATGGCTTTAATTTCAGGGCGCGCTCCTTCCGTCCAGTCAGCCAGGCAGTCATCAATCAGTGCCTTCGCGGTCTGAATGCGTTCATCAAGCGCGATACGGTCCTGCATAGCGCGCTGAATCTTGTAACGCCCGTCAAAGCTGTAAAGCGTGATATTCCCTTTTTTACCGCCTTTCACAGCGCCGTATTTCTCCGCCGACAGGTCAATAAACGCCTGAATATCACCAAACGCACGCAGTTTCAGTTCACGCAGTGAGGCAGAGGCAGCAATCACCATCTCCACAAGCTCACCGACCAGCTGCTCACGGTCGCGGTCAATATCTTTGATAAGGCTTTCAGGTGTCATTACGCCACGGGCATCCACCCAGTAACCTTCAGGCGCTTGAGTTTTCGTGTATTGCTTAACTTTATTTTCAGTCGTCATAATTAAATTACCTCAGTGATATTTACAGATTAATGTGTGTTATGCGCGCAGGGTTCCACGCCAACAGAAAATAAATCAACGCCGTTAAATTCTTTATTAAGAGTTTGATTCATTACCTCCCATAACCGTTGTCTTACACCGACCTCTTCATCCGTAAATCCTTTTTTATCAATAGCCCCCATACTCCTGACACGAAGCGTGCCGTTTTCATCGGTGTAGATAATTACTTCTAACTTGACCGCCATTCTGATTTCCTCTTATTGCCATACGACGGTGCAGCCGTCGATACAGGACGTTTTCACCACGCGGCGCAGGCCGCTGAATGTCTGGACGATTTCCGTTACCGGCCATACAGGACCACCCACGGGCGGGCAGGCATAAACCACAGGTAAACGGTGATGCTGTCCCGTTACACGACCGCCGGTGGTGTGAATGGCCACACGGGCACGGGAACGGACGGCGTTAATGGTCTGCTTGTCCATCGTCTTATTCTCCATCAGTGAATTAACATTTCTGCGAATTTATCAATGGCCTGCACACTGACCGGCGCATCGCTGATATCACAAATCCGGTACACACCACGCGCCAGTTTGAACAGGCGGCGGGCATTACCCAGCGAACGTGTATAAAGCGCCTCGCTGATTTCCGGTTCTGCTGCTTCCGGCATCAGCCCGGTGGCTATCTGGTTAAAATCTTCCTGCGCCAGCGTATCGCCCAGGTTAAGCGCCAGCGCCACACGGCTGTATAACTGGGCGAACTCACCGCGACGTCCCTTGAGGTTAATCAGAAGGCGTGGCATACCCGCCAGGACAATCCCGATACCCGCTTTGTCATGCAGACGGCGCAGAACCTCCAGTGCGCGATAGGGGAGCAGTTCAGCCTCGTCCACCATCAGCAGGCGACCGGAATCACGCAGTTCTCGCACACATGCATCAATCAGTTCGTGGATATTGCCACGAACCTTAACCCCCAGCTGGCGGCACAGCTCCTCAAGCAGTGTTCTGGCTGTATAGCCCGGGTCGGCTTCAATCAGGACCGCATCCCGGTTTCTGGCGGCGTATTCACGCAGAATCATTGTTTTGCCAAGACCTGCCGCGCCATACAGTACGCAGATTTCACATTCCAGGTGAGCATAGGCCAACACCTCCAGTCCTTTGGCAGCCATACCGGTGGCAACAAATTTCGCTTTAATACGGCGGCTGTTTTCCTTTTCCCGCTCACGGGTCACAAAGGCAGAAATGCGTTCTTCAATATCAGCCATATCGCCCTGATATTTACCCTGTAAATACTGGTTGATAACGGCGCTGCTACGACCAATAGCACGGGCGACGTGGGTTTGCGTATAGCCGCGACGGGCCATTACGTCATTTAATTGCGTAATTAAACTCATAATTAAATACCTTTTAAATTAACGGTTGTTTGTGCCGTTTTTCTTTAAATTGCGTTCGCGTTCAGATGCGAATAAATAAAGTTCTTCTTTTTCCTTTTTCTCCGGGCGTTCCAGTCCATATCCCAGATTAAAGTCAGGCTTCTGCGTAATAGCCGGGGTAAGCTCGCGTTTAGCCTCTTCGATTTTCTGCGTGGCCCGTGCAATGCGGCCCTTGACGCGTTTCTCCAGTTTTTGTTCGATAACTGGTTTAGCGAAGGCATCAACCTTGTTACCGTTCCAGATGGCATCGCAGATATAAGAGCCATCAGCCCGCCGGACAATGACGCTGTTTGCATCATGAATATCGTAACTGACCCTGACTTCATTCCCGTGCTCTGCGGCCAGCTCATATGAGTAATAAATATTGTTGAATAACTGAATTTCCCCGCGAAATGTTTTGCGCGTCACTTCCGGCCTGAACATTTCATGCAGTTCTTCCGGCGACAGGAAATCAATTTCAACATTCTGCTCTTTTATCAGTTTCCGGCGATACGCTGCCGGGCTGTAATGTTCGCCATCCTCTTTGCGGGGAAGGCTGCTGTGTGGCCGGTTGTTATAGCGTCTGACCTCCAGCTCTATGGCTGCCATCAGTTGCTCAAAGGTGGGGATTTCATCCCTCGCCTTAACCTGCCGTTTTGTCAGCTCTTTCCCTTTGTGGGTGGCCTTAATGGCTGACTGCATAATCCGTTGCTGCATCATTACGGTTTCCTTGTCTGCATCCCTTGCGCAGTACGTCCGGAAACTCAGGGCCACATCCCGGGGAATTTCCTTGTTAAGCCTTTCAATCACCCCGCGCCCCTGTGGGTTACCTGGTATCCCCGTGTGATGTTCCACACCCAGACGGGGCAGAATCCCGGTGATATCGGCATCAAGCACCCGGTTTTTTTCGCCGCCCCCGTTATCGGAGTAATAAATCAGCGGTATCCCGTGCTGTGCCATGCCGTAACGCAACGCATCAGCAACAGCTATCACGTTCTCCGACAGGGACAGTGACCAGCCCACAACAAAGCGTTGCCCCGCATCCATAACCAGCGTCACTTCTGGTCGGAAAATATTGCCGGTCAGTGGGTTAAACGCGGTCATTTTCATACAGTGACCATCTCCGACCCATACCGCATTAACCGGTAGCGATGTCCAGTCGCGCCGCACAAAGGGATTGAGCGAACGCCAGGAGGAACCGGTGGAGCGGAAACGCTCCTTAACAATCACCGGGACGTTGCTTAACACCCGTCTTACTGCGTGAACTGAAGGCAGTGCCGCCAGCATTCCCGCATCATCCGCGTGTTTTTCATGCCACCAGGCTGAAAACTCGCGATACGCATATTCAACGGTCGGTCGCTTCCATGAGCGATAGAACATAAAGAAATCGCTCAACCACCAGACCTGCTCCCACGGTGTCCCCTTATGATGACCGGGAGCCAGTAACGCCAGTAACTGATTGGCATCACCGCGCGCCATCACCCAGCTGGAGTACCAGCTATCCAGGCTGCCGGTGCTGACACCGGTTCGCTTTCCCTGACGTGCATTTGCGGTATTTGCCGCTTCAATAATGCGGTCAGGTAACGCCCCCATGCGCACGCCATCAACGATGTGCTTTAACGCGGCCTTCCTTGTCATTCCGGCGTATTCGCGCAGTTTATGCACTTCAGTAGCCAGCAATATCCGCGCATCAGCGATGGCCTTTTGCTTGTCAGTCAGTGCCTGGACTTCGCGTAATGCCAGTTCCGGGCATTTGACCATCACCTCCAGTTCATCGCGAACGGCGACGTTTTTAACTGCCTTCTGCTCAACAACGGCGGGCAGTTGCGTATCTTCCAGGACCTGATGGGTCAGGCGCTTACGTAAAACTTTCTGCGCTTCAGTGGGCAGGCAGTCGATGTGATACTCGAATGCTTTGGTGCCTTCGCGCTTGCGCTTCCATTCCGGGTGCGTCTCTGTGATCCGATTGAGTGTCCAGCGCACCCCCTGAACTGTGCCGGGCAAACCAGGAAGACCGACCAGCTCATTGGCTGAATAAAACATTACGCCGCCTTACTGGCATACCGGCTAGGCCAGATCTCCGCAGGTTCCACACCAATAGCATCGGCTATGATGCGTTCATATTTAGGGCATGAGCGATACAGTGCATTTTTTAAAGAGTCTTTTTTTAGACCAGCGCGTTCAGAAAGTTCACGCAATGTAAAACCTTTGGTGTGCACAGCGGCAACGATGTACTCGCGGTGCCAGTCTTTGTTCATTACTTCATTTCTAACCATCATTAGGTTACCCTTAAAAGTTATCCGTGCGGATAACACCGCCGTGTTATCCCTTCGGATACAAGTATTGATCCATATGTAGCCCATGTAAAGCAAAAATAGCCCTTTCTTTGTATTTTCTTTTTGATTTTGGTCTTTATATGGTTTTTACAATTAAAATCAACTAGTTATAGAGGAAAGAAAAAATGACCAGAAATGATGATGCTTTTTCTTTTGTCGACCGGGGAAAAGAAAGTTTCAGAGAGCGTTTAGTAAAGCTGATAGGTAACCGCAGTGTCAGAACTGCTGCGAGTGATTGGGGAATCCCCCCTTCAACCTTAAACAACTACATTCATAAAGGAACTGAGCCTTCTTTTAAAATAGCTTGCCTTATCTCAGATAAAGAGCAAGTGAGCTTAAATTGGCTCGCTTACGGTAAGGAACCCAACGCCAAAGAAGGTTCTCTATCAAATCAAACAGCGCAGCCTTCTCCCGATATTACAAACGAGCTAGTTAACGAGTTATTGAAAAGAGCGTCCACAGAAGTTAAGGAGCAACTGATAAGTGCAATATGCGATATGGGCATTAAAGGAATCTTGGAACGCCTACAGCAACCCACCAGGCAAGCTACGCAGGCCGACAGCGACCTGGACGAACTGGAGAATGCCATCAGAAGACTAAACATCAGGGAATCGCTTAAAGACACTATTTGCATGGCATTGGCTGGTAATGAAGAAATTGACAAAGAGATTTTGCGCCGCATCGAATCTCATATACGAGCTAGGTCGCCAGGTGGTCAGACCGTTGCCACGCCGGAGCAAGAAACGAAGCCTGTAAACAAGAAATCAGCATAAGCGCCTCGTTTTGGCGGGGCGTGTGCTGTTAGCTAATCAGCAATAACCACAACAAAACCGAACACAACAGATGAGAACAAATTGAGGAAAACGGGCAAGGATAAAACACTTTTTAAAAGCATTTAAAACCCGTTAAGTTTGTAGCAGAACCAGATCAAAAGCGCCCAGAAATGAGCGCAAAAAAAAGCGTTTTTGGTCATTTCTCACAAATCCGCCCAGAATCACACTAAATCACCACACCCCGCGCCACACAAGGCTTGCAGGTTCTACCAGGCTGTACTAACTCCGCCCAGAATTGATCACCACCCCACAAACGAAAACCATCACTGAACAGCGTGCGGAAGTACGTATTTTTGCCGGTAATGATCCGGCTCACACCGCCACAGGCAGCAGCGGGATTTCTCAGGCAACACCGGCACTGACGCCCCTGATGCTGGATGAGTCTACCGGGAAACTGGTGGTCTGGGACGGACAGAAAGCCGGTAGTGCGGCTGGCATACTGGTACTGCCGCTTGAAGGCACAGAGACGGTGCTGACGTATTACAAGTCGGGGACCTTTGCGACGGAGGCAATCCGCTGGCCTGAAAGTGTGGATGAACACAAAAAGGCCAACGCCTTTGTCGGCACAGCCCTGAGTCACGCGGCGCTGCCGTAACACGTTATCAGGCCACCGCGGTGGCCTGACTGATTTCTGAATGAAAGGAACTGATTTATGGGATTGTTTACGACCCGCCAGTTGCTCGGTTATACCGAACAAAAAGTGAAATATCGTGCGCTGTTTCTGGAGCTGTTTTTCCGCCGTACGGTGAATTTCCATACCGAAGAGGTGATGCTGGACAAAATTACCGGAAAAACGCCGGTGGCGGCCTATGTTTCCCCGGTTGTTGAAGGAAAAGTGCTGCGTCATCGTGGTGGTGAAACCCGCGTGTTACGTCCGGGCTACGTCAAGCCGAAACACGAATTTAATTACCAGCAGGCGGTTGAGCGTCTTCCCGGTGAAGATCCGGCTCAGCTGAACGACCCGGCCTACCGTCGTCTGCGTATCATCACAGATAACCTCAAACAGGAAGAGCACGCCATTGTCCAGGTGGAAGAAATGCAGGCGGTGAATGCCGTGCTGTATGGCAAATACACCATGGAAGGAGACCAGTTCGAGAAAATTGAGGTTGATTTTGGACGCTCTGAAGGAAATAACATTGAGCAGGCCGACGGTAAAAAATGGTCTGAGCAGGACCGTGATACGTTTGATCCGACGCATGATATTGACCTTTACTGCGATCAGGCCAGCGGTCTTGTGAATATTGCCATTATGGACGGTACTGTCTGGCGTCTGCTGAATGGCTTTAAGCTTTTCCGCGAAAAACTGGATACCCGTCGCGGCTCAAATTCACAACTCGAAACGGCAGTGAAAGACCTGGGGGCTGTGGTGTCTTTCAAAGGGTATTACGGTGATCTGGCCATTGTGGTGGCAAAAACGTCTTATGTGGCAGAAGACGGTACCGAAAAACGTTATCTGCCGGAGGGTACACTGGTCCTGGGGAATACGGCAGCAGAGGGCATTCGTTGCTATGGTGCCATTCAGGATGCACAGGCGTTGTCCGAAGGTGTGGTGGCCTCTTCCCGTTATCCGAAACACTGGCTGACCGTGGGCGATCCGGCCCGTGAATTTACCATGACGCAGTCCGCACCGCTGATGGTGCTGCCGGATCCGGATGAGTTTGTGGTGGTGCAGGTGAAATAATCCGTGAGCGGGGGCGAAATGCCCCCGTGTCTTTTTTCACAGGGGGCTGATATGGCAACAAAAGAAGAAAATCTGAATCGTCTTCGTCAACTGGCTGGCCTGCTGGGGCGCGAGGCGGATATATCGGGGAGTGCTGCGGATATTGCGCAACGTGTGTCTGAGTGGGAAGAGGAGCTTGCTGCTTCCCGGGAGGGCATTATGCCTGGTGATGAGAGCGGGCCTGAGCAAAATCACACAGACGATGGTGAGCAGTTGCACAACACTGATGCTACGGATGATGTTAAAGCGGTTCGTGTGCGGAAATGCCTGCATGTGATGGGGTATTGCCCGGAGACAGGCCGTCCCGTTGAACTGACGTACCGGGGCATGCGTGTTCTGGTGCCATCACCACTGGCGACAGCCATGATACAGCACGGAACGGCTGAGCATGCGTGATTTTCAGAATGCCTTTGATGCTGCCCTTGCCGGGGTGGACAGCACGATTGTTGAAGTGATGGGGCTCTGTGCGCAGTTCACCTCGGGGGCACAGTGTGGCAGCGAAGTTCAGGGGGTTTTTGACGATCCGGAATCGCTGGGGTTTGCCGGTAGCGGGGTCCGTATTGAAGGAAGCTGCCCGTCATTATTTGTACGGACGGATACGGTTCGTGCTGTGCGGCGTGGTGACACGCTGACCATTAATGGTGAGACATTCTGGGTGGATCGTGTTTCTCCGGATGACGGGGGCAGTTGTTATCTCTGGCTCAACCGTGGGCAACCACCGGCAGTTAACCGGCGACGATAAACGCAGGGTGAATTATGGCGATAAAAGGGCTTGATCAGGCGATTGAAAATCTGAGCCGGGTTCGTAAAAACGCCATTCCGGCGGCTTCAGCAATGGCCATTAACCGCGTGGCCACAACGGCGATTAATCAGTCTTCGTCACAGGTTGCCCGGGAGACCAGGGTGAGCCGGAAACTGGTAAAGGAACGGTCCAGACTGAAACGGGCCACGGTCAGAAATCCGAATGCCAAAATTATCGTTAAACGCGGTGATCTCCCGGTGATTAAGCTGGGGATCAGGATGCTGGGCCGTCGTCCGAACAGCATACTCAAAGCCGGTCAGCATCGTTATCAGCGGGCATTTATTCAGCGATTAAAAAATGGTCGCTGGCATGTAATGCAGCGTGTGGCCGGGAAAAACCGTTACCCCATTGATGTGGTGAAAATCCCGATGGCGGCCCCACTGAAACAGGCGTTTGATGAAAACGTTGACCGTATCCGGCGTGAACGCCTGCCCGGAGAACTGGCATATGCGCTGAAACAACAACTGAGGATTGCGATAAAACGATGAAACATACTGATATCCGTGCTGCAGTGCTGGATGCACTGGAGCAGCATGAACACGGGGCGACGCTGTTTGATGGTCGCCCCGTTGTTTTTGACGAAGAGGATTTTCCCGCGGTCGCGGTTTATCTGACGGATGCAGAGTATACCGGTGAAGAGCTGGATGCAGATACCTGGCGGGCCACACTGCATATTGAGGTGTTTTTACCGGCACAGGTACCGGATTCAGAGCTTGATCAGTGGATGGAAAGCCGGATTTACCCGGCGATGGCGGCGATCCCTGCACTGGCAGGCATGATTACCACGATGGTTACGCAGGGCTATGACTATCGTCGTGATGACGATATGGCATTGTGGAGTTCTGCAGATCTGACTTATTCCATTACATACGAGATGTGAGGACGATATGGCAACACCAAATCCCCTGGCGCCGGTAAAAGGTGCCGGTACCACACTGTGGGTTTACACCGGCACGGGTGATGCTTATGCAAACCCGTTGTCAGACGATGACTGGCAGCGACTGGCTAAGGTGAAGGATCTGACACCCGGCGAGATGACGGCAGAATCCTACGATGATAACTACCTGGATGATGAAGACGCGGACTGGACCGCGACCGGGCAGGGACAGAAATCTGCGGGTGATACCAGTTTTACGCTGGCCTGGAAACCGGGAGAGGAAGGCCAGAAAGGGCTTATAGGCTGGTTTGAAAGCGGCGATGTCCGGGCCTATAAAATCCGTTTTCCGAATGGCACGGTGGATGTGTTTCGTGGCTGGGTCAGCAGTATCGGTAAGGCCGTGACGGCGAAAGAAGTGATCACCCGAACAGTGAAAGTTACCAACGTGGGCAAACCCTCCGTGGCGGAAGAACGCAGCGAAATTACGCCGGTCACTGCAATTAAGGTGACGCCGACATCCGGTACTGTGGAAAAAGGGAAAGCAACCACCCTGACTGTTTCTTTTGAGCCGGAAAGTGCAACCGACAAGACGTTCAGAGCGGTTTCCGCCGATCCGTCAACGGGAACCATTGCTGTGAAAGATATGGTGATCACTGTGACGGGGGTTAAGGCTGGAAAAGTGAGTATCCCCGTGATTTCCGGTAATGGTCAGTTTGCCACGGTAGCTGAAGTCACCGTTACTGAAGCGGGCGCTGCAGGGTAAACGGAGGTAATACATGTTTCTGAAAACAGAAGAATTTGAATATAACGGTGTGTCCGTCACCCTTTCCGAACTGTCTGCGCTGCAGCGTATAGAGCATCTTGCCCTCCTGAAACGGCGGGCAGAAGAGTCTGAAGCCAGCGGCAACCTGCAGGTGAGCGTGGAAGACCTTGTCAGAACCGGGGCGTTTCTGGTGGCGATGTCCCTGTGGCATAACCATCCGCAGAAAACGGAGTCACCGTCAATGAATGAGGCTGTGATGCAGATTGAGCAGGAAGTCCTGACCACCTGGCCTGCTGATGCCATTGCCCGGGCGGAAGACGTGGTGTTGCGTCTGTCCGGGATGAGTGAGCCTGTTCATGTGGATACGGATATCACCGAAGTGGCGAAAAATAATGCGCTTACTGATGATGATTTTTCTGCGGGAAAGTCTTCGACGGCGAGCTGAATTTTGCCCTCAGACTGGCGCGTGAGATGGGGAGGCCTGACTGGCGCGCCATGCTTGCCGGGATGACATCCACCGAATATGCCGACTGGCGACATTTTTACCGCACGCATTATTTTCACGATACCCAGCTGGATATGCATTTTTCCGGGCTGACGTACACCGTACTCAGCCTGTTTTTTTGCGATCCGGATATGTATCCCTCGGACTTCAGTCTGCTTGCCCCCCGGCGTGAGGAAGAGCAGACGGAGATGGCGGATGAGGAAAAAATGCTGATGCAGAAAGCGGCAGGACTTGCCGGAGGCATCCGGTTTGGTGGGGAAGGAGGGGGCGATATTTCACCTTCTGCGGATGTGGTGGATGTCAGTGAGGATGATGTCGCATTAATGATGGCTTCAGCGGGGATTCCTGGAGGTGTGAGATATGTCCCAGCCGGTTGGTGATCTTGTTATTGACCTGAGTCTGGATGCGGTCCGTTTCGATGAGCAGATAAGCCGGGTAAGGCGTCATTTTTCAGGACTGGATACCGACGCCAGAAAAACCGCCAGTGCTGTTGAACAGGGCCTGAGCCGTCAGGCGCTGGCTGCACAAAAAGCCGGGATTTCCGTCGGGCAGTATAAAGCGGCCATGCGTACCCTGCCTGCACAGTTTACGGATATCGCCACGCAGCTTGCCGGTGGTCAGAATCCCTGGCTTATTCTGCTGCAACAGGGCGGTCAGGTGAAGGACGCCTTCGGCGGGATGCTCCCCATGTTCAGGGGGCTTGCCGGTGCGATCACCCTGCCGATGGTCGGGGTCACCTCGCTGGCGGTGGCGACAGGTGCGCTGGCGTATGCCTGGTACCAGGGGGATTCCACGCTTTCAGCGTTTAATAAAACCCTGGTTCTTTCCGGTAATCAGTCCGGACTGACTGCCGATCGCATGCTGACGCTCTCCAGAGCCGGACAGGCAGCAGGGCTGACGTTTAACCAGGCGAGTGAGTCACTGGCAGCCCTGGTGAATGCCGGTGTGCGTGGTGGTGAACAGTTTGATGCCATCAACCAGAGTGTGGCGCGTTTTGCTTCTGTATCCGGTGTGGAAGTGGACAAGGTTGCAGAGGCTTTTGGAAAGCTGACCACCGACCCGACGTCGGGACTGATGGCTATGGCGCGCCAGTTCCGTAACGTGACGGCAGAGCAGATTGCGTATGTTGCGCAGCTGCAGCGTTCGGGTGATGAGGCAGGGGCCTTACAGGCGGCGAACGATATCGCCACAAAAGGCTTTGATGAGCAGACCCGTCGCCTGAAAGAAAACATGGGGACGCTGGAAACCTGGGCGGATAAAACCGGGAAGGCATTCAAATTGATGTGGGATGCCATCCTGGATATCGGTCGTCCTGAATCCTCAGCGGATATGCTCGCCAGTGCGCAGAAGGCATTTGATGAGGCGGATAAAAAATGGCAGTGGTACCAGAGCCGGAGTCAGCGCCGGGGAAAGACCTCCTCTTTCCGTGCCAACCTTCAGGGTGCATGGGATGACCGTGAAAATGCCCGTCTGGGGCTGGCGGCAGCCACGCTGCAGTCGGATATGGAAAAAGCCGGTGAACTGGTGGCAAGGGACCGGGCTGAGCGTGAGGCGTCACAGCTGAAGTATACCGGAGAGGCGCAGAAGGCGTATGAGCGCCTGCTGACGCCACTGGAGAAATATACTGACCGGCAGGAAGAGCTGAATAATGCCCTGAAAGACGGGAAAATCCTGCAGGCGGATTACAACACGCTGATGGCGGCGGCGAAAAAGGATTATGAATCGACGCTGAAAAAACCGAAGTCGTCAGGTGTCAAAGTGTCAGCCGGGGAGCGTCAGGAAGACCGGGCGCATGCAGCCCTGCTGACGCTTCAGGCAGAACTCCGGACGCTGGAGAAGCATGCCGGAGCGAATGAGAAAATCAGCCAGCAGCGCCGGGATTTGTGGAAGGCGGAGAGTCAGTTCGCGGTACTGGAGGAGGCGGCGCAACGTCGCCAGCTGTCTGCACAGGAGAAATCCCTGCTGGCGCATAAAGATGAGACGCTGGAGTATAAACGCCAGCTGGCTGCACTTGGCGACAAGGTTACGTATCAGGAGCGCCTGAACGCGCTGGCGCAGCAGGCGGATAAATTCGCACAGCAGCAACGGGCAAAACGGGCCGCTATTGATGCGAAAAGCCGGGGGCTGACTGACCGGCAGGCAGAACGGGAAGCCACAGAACAGCGCCTGAAGGAACAGTATGGCGATAATTCTCTGGCGCTGAATAACGTCATGTCAGAGCAGAAAAAGACCTGGGCGGCTGAAGACCAGCTTCGCGGGAGCTGGATGGCAGGCCTGAAGTCCGGCTGGAGTGAGTGGGAAGAGAGCGCCACGGACAGTATGTCGCAGGTTAAAAGTGCAGCCACGCAGACCTTTGATGGTATTGCGCAGAATATGGCGGCGATGCTGACCGGCAGTGAGCAGAACTGGCGCAGCTTCACCCGTTCCGTGCTGTCCATGATGACAGAAATTCTGCTTAAGCAGGCAATGGTGGGGATTGTCGGGAGTATCGGCAGCGCCATTGGCGGGGCTGTTGGTGGCGGCGCATCCGCGTCAGGCGGTACAGCCATTCAGGCCGCTGCGGCGAAATTCCATTTTGCAACCGGAGGATTTACGGGAACCGGCGGCAAATATGAGCCAGCGGGGATTGTTCACCGTGGTGAATTTGTCTTCACGAAGGAGGCAACCAGCCGGATTGGCGTGGGGAATCTCTACCGGCTGATGCGCGGCTATGCCACCGGTGGTTATGTCGGTACACCGGGCAGTCTGGCTGACAGCCGGTCGCAGGCGTCCGGGACGTTTGAGCAGAATAACCATGTGGTGATTAACAACGACGGCACGAACGGGCAGATAGGTCCGGCTGCTCTGAAGGCGGTGTATGACATGGCCCGCAAGGGTGCCCGTGATGAAATTCAGACACAGATGCGTGATGGTGGCCTGTTCTCCGGAGGTGGACGATGAAAACCTTCCGCTGGAAAGTGAAACCCGGTATGGATGTGGCTTCGGCCCCTTCTGTAAGAAAGGTGCGCTTTGGTGATGGCTATTCCCAGCGAGCGCCTGCCGGGCTGAATGCCGACCTGAAAACGTACAGTGTGACGCTTTCCGTGACCCGGGAGGAGGCCCGGCATCTGGAGTCGTTTCTGGCAGAGCACGGGGGCTGGAAGGCCTTTCTGTGGACGCCGCCTTATGCATACCGGCAGATAAAGGTGACCTGCGCAAAATGGTCGTCGCGGGTCAGTATGCTGCGTGTTGAGTTCAGTGCAGAGTTTGAACAGGTGGTGAACTGATGCAGGATATCCGGCAGGAAACACTGAATGAATGCACCCGTGCGGAGCAGTCGGCCAGCGTGGTGCTTTGGGAAATCGATCTGACAGAGGTCGGTGGAGAACGTTATTTTTTCTGTAATGAGCAGAACGAAAAAGGTGAGCCGGTCACCTGGCAGGGGCGACAGTATCAGGCGTATCCCATTCAGGGGAGCGGTTTTGAACTGAATGGCAAAGGCACCAGTACGCGCCCCACGCTGACGGTTTCTAACCTGTACGGTATGGTCACCGGGATGGCGGAAGATCTGCAGAGTCTGGTCGGCGGAACGGTGGTCCGGCGTAAGGTTTACGCCCGTTTTCTGGATGCGGTGAACTTCGTCAACGGAAACAGTGACGCCGATCCGGAGCAGGAGGTGATCAGCCGCTGGCGCATTGAGCAGTGCAGCGAACTGAGCGCGGTGAGTGCCTCTTTTGTACTGTCCACGCCGACGGAAACGGACGGCGCTGTTTTTCCGGGACGTATCATGCTGGCCAACACCTGCACCTGGACCTATCGCGGTGACGAGTGCGGTTATCACGGTCCGGCTGTCGCGGATGAATATGACCAGCCGACGTCCGATATCACGAAAGATAAATGCAGCAAATGCCTGAGTGGCTGTAAGTTTCGCAATAACGTCGGCAACTTTGGCGGCTTCCTTTCCATTAACAAACTTTCGCAGTAAATCCCATTTTATGACACAGACTGAATCAGCGATTCTGGCGCACGCCCGGCGGTGTTCGCCTGCGGAATCGTGCGGCTTCGTGGTGAGAACGCCGGAGGGAGACAGGTATCTTCCCTGCGTGAATATCTCCGGTGAGCCGGAGGCGTATTTCCGGATGTCGCCGGAGGACTGGCTGCGGGCAGAAATGCAGGGTGAGATTGTAGCGCTGGTCCACAGCCACCCCGGTGGACTGCCCTGGCTGAGTGAGGCCGACAGGCGGCTGCAGGTGCAGAGTGATTTGCCGTGGTGGCTGGTCTGCCGGGGGGCGATTCACAAGTTCCGCTGTGTGCCACATCTTACCGGGCGACGCTTTGAGCACGGGGTGACGGACTGTTACACGCTGTTCCGGGATGCTTACCATCTGGCGGGGATTGAGATGCCGGATTTTCATCGCGGGGATGACTGGTGGCGTAACGGCCAGAATCTCTATCTGGATAATCTGGAGGCCACAGGGCTGTATCAGGTGCCGTTGTCAGCGGCGCAGCCGGGCGATGTGCTGCTGTGCTGTTTTGGTTCATCTGTGCCGAATCATGCCGCCATTTACTGTGGTGACGGCGAGCTGCTGCACCATATTCCTGAACAACTGAGCAAACGAGAGAGGTATACCGACAAATGGCAGCGACGCACACACTCCCTCTGGCGTCACCGGGCATGGCACGCATCTGCCTTTACGGGGATTTGCAACGATTTGGCCGCCGCATCGACCTTCGTGTGAAAACGGGAGCCGAAGCCATCCGGGCGCTGGCCACGCAGCTACCGTCGTTTCGCCAGAAACTGAATGAGGGCTGGTATCAGGTGCGCATTGCCGGGCGTGATGCAGGCGAAAACGAATTATCTGCCCGTCTTAATGAGCCGCTGGCAAATGGTGCCGTGATCCACATCGTACCGCGTCTGGCGGGTGCCAAAAGTGGCGGTGTTTTTCAGGCAGTGCTGGGTGCGGCGCTGATTGCTACGGCAATCTGGATGCCGGGAATCAGTATCGCTTTCAGTGACATTCTCTTTTCTATGGGGGCAGCGATGACGCTTGGTGGTGTTGCACAGATGCTGGCCCCTAAACCCAAAACTCCACGTACACAGACAACGGATAACGGCAAACAGAACACCTATTTCTCCTCGCTGGATAACATGGTTGCCCAGGGCAATGTCCTGCCTGTTCTGTACGGTGAAATGCGCGTGGGGTCACGTGTGGCATCTCAGGAGATCAGCACGGCAGATGAAGGGGATGGTGGTCAGGTTGTGGTAATTGGGCGGTAATATTATTTACTCATGTTCTAACTGATTTAATATTTATATCGAATACTGATAATTATTCTGTTGGTTAGCTATATGAACAAAACGATTTTATTCTGCACGATTATTGCCTTAACAGGATGTAAATCTTTGGATTACGTAAAATCCGGAAAACCTGTAATGGAAGGTAATTCATTAAAAAATATTGATGAATTGTCAGGCTGCATATCCAGACAATGGGCTGGTAATGGAACACCTATAACATCCCTTCCTATTGAGAATGGGGTAAGCCTTTTAGTTCCACAGGCTATGGGTGGGTACGATGTTGTGCTTGATATCAAAAAAGCAGGAAATGGCAGTAGTTTTACTCTTTATGAACGAGTACCAGCATTAACGCCAAAAATTTTTGCTGATAGTGTTAATGCATGTAAATAATAGTTAATCCTGCCGTAACTCATGAGCCGCCTTTTGGGCGGCTTTGTCGTTTATGGAGTGTGAGGAATGGGTAAAGGAAGCAGTAAGGGGCATACCCCGCGCGAAGCGAAGGATAACCTGAAGTCCACGCAGTTGCTGAGTGTGATCGATGCCATCAGCGAAGGGCCGGTTGAAGGTCCGGTGGATGGATTAAAAAGCGTGCTGCTGAACAGTACGCCGGTGCTGGACAGTGAGGGGAATACCAATATCTCCGGTGTCACGGTGGTGTTCCGTGCAGGTGAGCAGGAGCAGACACCGCCGGAGGGATTTGAATCCTCCGGCTCCGAGACGGTGCTGGGTACGGAAGTGAAGTACGACACGCCGATTACCCGGACCATCACGTCTGCAAACATCGACCGTCTGCGCTTTACCTTCGGTGTGCAGGCACTGGTGGAAACCACCTCAAAGGGGGACCGGAATCCGTCGGAAGTCCGCCTGCTGGTTCAGATACAACGTAACGGTGGCTGGGTGACGGAAAAAGACATCACCATTAAGGGAAAAACCACCTCACAGTATCTGGCCTCGGTGGTGGTGGGTAACCTGCCGCCGCGCCCGTTCAGTATCCGGATGCGCAGGATGACGCCGGACAGCACTACAGACCAGCTGCAGAACAAAACGCTCTGGTCGTCATACACCGAAATCATCGATGTGAAACAGGGCTACCCGAACACGGCACTGGTCGGTGTACAGGTGGACTCGGAGCAGTTCGGCAGCCAGCAGGTGAGTCGTAATTATCATCTTCGCGGGCGCATTCTGCAGGTGCCGTCGAACTATAACCCGCAGACGCGGCAATACAGCGGTATCTGGGACGGAACGTTTAAACCGGCATACAGCAACAACATGGCCTGGTGTCTGTGGGATATGCTGACCCATCCGCGCTACGGCATGGGGAAACGTCTTGGTGCGGCGGATGTGGATAAATGGGCGCTGTATGTCATCGGCCAGTACTGCGACCAGTCAGTGCCGGACGGCTTTGGCGGCACGGAGCCGCGCATCACCTGTAATGCTTACCTGACAACACAGCGTAAGGCGTGGGATGTGCTCAGTGATTTCTGCTCGGCGATGCGCTGTATGCCGGTATGGAACGGGCAGACGCTGACGTTCGTGCAGGACCGGCCGTCGGATAAGGTGTGGACCTATAACCGCAGTAATGTGGTGATGCCGGATGACGGCGCGCCGTTCCGCTACAGCTTCAGCGCCCTGAAGGACCGCCATAATGCCGTTGAGGTGAACTGGATTGACCCGGACAACGGCTGGGAGACGGCAACAGAGCTTGTGGAGGACACGCAGGCCATTGCCCGTTACGGTCGTAACGTCACGAAGATGGATGCCTTTGGCTGTACCAGCCGGGGGCAGGCGCACCGCGCCGGGCTGTGGCTGATTAAAACGGAACTGCTGGAAACGCAGACCGTGGACTTCAGCGTGGGTGCCGAAGGGCTTCGCCATGTGCCGGGCGATATCATTGAAATCTGCGATGATGACTATGCGGGTATCAGCATCGGTGGTCGCGTGCTGGCGGTGAACAGCCAGACCCGGACGCTGACGCTCGACCGTGAAATCACGCTGCCATCCTCCGGCACCACGCTGATAAGCCTGGTTGACGGAAATGGCAATCCGGTCAGCGTGGAGGTTCAGTCCGTCACCGACGGCATGAAGGTGAAAGTGAGCCGTGTTCCTGACGGCGTTGCAGAATACAGCGTGTGGGGGCTGAAGCTGCCGACGCTGCGCCAGCGCCTGTTCCGCTGCGTGAGTATCCGTGAGAACGACGACGGCACGTATGCCATCACTGCCGTGCAGCATGTACCGGAAAAAGAAGCCATCGTGGATAACGGGGCGCACTTTGACGGCGACCAGAGCGGCACGGTGAATGGTGTCACGCCGCCAGCGGTGCAGCACCTTACCGCCGAAGTCACCGCAGACAGCGGGGAGTATCAGGTACTGGCCCGCTGGGACACGCCGAAGGTGGTGAAGGGCGTGAGCTTCATGCTTCGCCTGACCGTGGCAGCGGACGACGGCAGTGAGCGGCTGGTCAGCACAGCCCGGACGACGGAAACCACATACCGCTTCAGACAACTGGCGCTGGGGCGTTATATGCTGACGGTCCGGGCGGTAAATGCCCGGGGGCAGCAGGGTGATCCGGCGTCGGTATCGTTCCGGATTGCGGCACCGGTAGCGCCTGTCACTATTGAACTGATACCGGGGTATTTTCAGATAACGGCGGTCCCGAAACTGGCTGTATATGACCCGACGGTACAGTTTGAGTTCTGGTTATCGGAAAAGCGGATTATCGATATCAGGCAGGTTGAAACCACAGCCCGCTATCTTGGTACGGCGCTGTACTGGATAGCCTCCGGACCGGATATTGAGCCGGGCAATAATTATTATTTTTACGTTCGCAGTGTGAATACCGTCGGCAAATCGGCATTTGTGGAGGCTGTTGGCCAGCCGGGTAACGATGCTGAGAAATATCTCCATTTTTTTGAAGGGAAAATAAACAGCACCCTGCTGGGGCAGGAGCTGAACGATCGTATTAATGCCTCGGCATTGCGCAGTGAAGTTGAGCAACTGGAGGATGAGATCAATCAGCAGATAGAGAGTGATATTGCTGAAGTGACCCAAAAAATCGGGGAGACAGAAAACAGCCTCACGCAGCTGGTTGCGAAAAAAAATGATGAGCTGTCACTGGGTATATCACAGGTGAGCCAGAGAGTGGATAACGTCAGCAGCGAACTCACGCAGACGGTCAGTCAGAGTAATGAAGAGAATGCACGCCAGATAGCGCAGGTTCGCCAGTATGTGGATCAAAAAAGCAGTGAAATCATGACGACAACGGACCAGAAGCTGGGAGATCAGGAGGCCACCATCCAGCAGATACAAAAGGTTCAGACGGACACCAGTAATAACCTGAACAGTATGTGGGCCGTGAAACTGCAGCAGATGCAGGATGGTCGCCTTTATATTGCGGGTATCGGTGCCGGTATTGAGAATACCCCTGACGGTATGCAGAGCCAGGTGCTGCTGGCGGCAGACAGGATTGCGATGGTTAATCCTGCGAATGGTAATACAACACCCTTGTTTGTGGCTCAGGGGGATCAGCTGTTCCTGAATGAGGTTTTCATGTCCAGGGCGACGATTGATTTTGCGGAAATTACGGGGGTTCTTCGTTCTTCGGGATTTGAAGTCAGGGGACAGGGAGGCTGGGATCTGAGCCGGGAACTGAACTGCTTCAGGGTCGATGATGAAAACAATGTCATTCGGGTGAGAATGGGCAGGTTATTCTGAGGAGCGAATATGTCATTGCAATATGGCTGGCAAATCATGGATGCAACGGGCAGGGTGGTTACGGATACGTCTGCAATTATGTGCAGACGTTTATTCTCATATCATGTTCCGATCATTGAAGCACTGGCATCAAATATCCCGTGGTCAGTGACATTTGGTGTCAGTTTTAACAATGGAACCCCATTCACACATTGTGTGACACGGAAGGGGATTACGGTGCCTTCCGGCAGGGTATGGTATCCGGTGGCACCGGATATTATCATCAACGGTAACAGCGTCACCTTAACCTATACAGCAAGACATGTTTCATATCCTGATGATTTGGGGTATCTCCTGGCTGTTGGCGGTGTGGATGTTCATTGTGGGGTTTACCACCGATGAGCGGTTATGGCATTCAGCTAATTAATGACTATGGACTGACAGTGGCAGATGCGGAAGATGTGAATTATGTTTTGCGAAGTGCCGGTCAGTTCAGTAATGGTCATTTTATCTCTGGCGGGAACACGACGAGCGCAATCAGTCTGATAACAACCGGAATGAACAGTCCTTTATTGTTTCTGAAGATGAATACAAATAATTCGAGGCTGACACAAAAAACCGGGGTCAATAAGCTGTCCCCTGATTTTGTTAATCCCGGAACATATATATCGGTGACAAGTATAGACGTGTTTAAATGGTGGAATATAAATATTGGCACGGTTCAGTATTATATTTTTGACAAGTGGATACCGCCGGAGCGAAGTTCATACGGTATGCAACTGTTTGACGGTTCAGGAGGAATTATATTTGATTCCGGGTGGTATTTTCTGAAATTACGGGATGTGAAATGGCTTGAACCGCAATATCCAAACCATTCAGGGCATGAGAGCGGTAGTAACTGGAGTAATGTCGGGCATGTTTCCGATGATGTCAATAACACAGCATTATCAATGCCTCTGGGCAGGGGCTGGATTGAGTCATCCTTACAGGGTGGATATTACTATAATGAGTGTTGTCATCTTGACGGTAACGGTAATCTCTATATATCCATAATACCGACAGGTGTTTATCTCGATATATCACCGACAGGAGGCTGGGTTGGCTCAATGAAAACCCAGGTCATGGTTGCGGATGTATCCGGCTTACCGACGAATTATAACCCTGTGGAGATAAGGAACGTTAACGGTTAAGTGCTGTAACGAAATCACGGCAAAATGAAACAGAAAATCTGAATGTAATCACAGCCCGCCGGAACCGGCGGGCTTTTTTGTGAGGTGAATATGGCAGTAAAGATTTCAGGTGTCCTGAAGGACGGAGCGGGTGAGCCTGTCGTAAACTGTGCGATTGAATTGCGTGCCAGAAGAACCAGTCCGACAGTTGTGGTTAATATTGTGGCAACCTGTCTTACGGGAAGTGATGGCGGGTATACTATTAATGCTGAGCCGGGATTTTATGATGTATTTTTGTCCCGCTCAGGGCATCCTCCTGTAAAGGCGGGGGAAATTTATGTTGCACCGACAGATGAGCCGGATACGCTGAATGCTTTTCTGGATGCACCAAAGGAGGGTGATTTACGCCCTGAGGTAATGAAGCGTTTTGAGGAAATGGTAAATACCGTTGTTCGCTTGTCTGAGCAGGTGGTCAGTGACAGGGAGAGAGCAGAAACAGCTGCTGATGATGCAATCAATGCAGCAACATCTGCGGCGGTTAGTAAGGATGAGGCAGAAGAGCTAAAAAATCAGACACAGCAGAGCGCCGAAGCTGCAGCCGGAAACGCACAGCAGACGGCACAGGATGTGACGACAACCGCAACGGCCCGTGATGATGCGGAACGTTTTGCGGGTGAGGCAGAAAACAGCGCACAGTCATCAGGCACAGCGCGGGACGAATCAGTCGATGCCGCCGAACGCGCCCGCCTTTATCATAATGCCGCATCATCAGCAGCGACCAGTTCAGAACTGTCGGCAAATGCGGCGCTGGGGCACAAAAACAGTGCCGCCGAATACGCCCGACAGGCTAAAGCCAGCCAGGATGCAGGTGCAGACAATGCGCAGGACGCGAAACAGTACAGGGATGAGGCGCAGCAGATAGTTGATGACCTGAATGCAACAAATGCCTCCACGACAGAAAAAGGTCTGGTGCAACTGTGTAGTGACACGGATAACGACAGCGAGGAACTGGCTGCCACGCCAAAGGCTGTCAAAACCGTCATGGAGGAGACGAAAACAAAAGCGCCACTGGACAGTCCGGCCTTCACCGGCACCCCAACCACCCCAACCCCACCGGATGATGCCGCCGGTCTGGAAGCAGCGAACGCAGCGTTTGTGCGCAAACTGCTTGCTGCGCTGGTTGGCTCATCGCCGGAAGTTCTGGACACCCTGAACGAGCTGGCAGCGGCGCTGGGCAATGACCCGAACTTTGCGACGACAATCACAAACGCGCTGGCAGGCAAACAACCGCTTAATGACGTCTTAACGGCAATCAGCGCACTGACGCAACGGGCAGATAATCTTCTGTACTTCAATACAGACGGGAATGCCTCACTGTCTCTGCTGTCAGAGAAGGGCCGCGCATTACTGGCGCATGACACGGCTGAAGCCATGCGCACGGAGCTTGAGCTGAACGCGGCTGCGACGATGGAACCCCAGAGTGATATCCGTGACCGCACACCGGGCAGGCTGGCCCTGTCCGGGATGTATGGGTTTGGACAGGCATTCACCAGCGCCGAAGCTCTGTCATTTAACGGACAGGCTGATTTCGTTATATGGCTGCAGACAGTCACCCCGGGGCGGTATGCGGTCAGTATTGCGGACTCCTCCACGCTGCTGGTGGGCACCACGAAATTTAACGGTATCATTGATGTGATGTGGTCACCCTCTGATAACAATGGTTCAGACACGGCGCGTAAATTCAAAACGCTGCTGTACTACAACCAGTATTACGAGGATGAGCACAGCATACATTGTATGCGTTATCGCTACAGTGGTAACAGCTGGAATGCAACATCAAGCCTTATTGTGTATGACGGCAACTCCCTGGCATATCTGATGTCCTCAACCGCCGGTAATGGCCCGTTCTCATATTACCAATACCCGGCCGTCGGTGTGCCGATTATGGCGGTATATCAGGGAGAAAGTTTTGGTGAAAATGCTTCTCTGGGACTCGGTGATACTGTGCCGGGTTCCCGTCTTGGTCCTCTGGCCATGAGTGCACAGGTTAGTGATACAGGGACATACGCATCCTCACCGCAGGTTGTGATTGGCGGTGCCGGTGAATACAACTTCCCCGGTCGTTACACGGCGCTTTCGGGCCTGGGTAACAATTATGGTACTCAGCGTGGCTTTATCGGTCTTTTTGTACGCATTGAGTAATGAGGAAATCAGGCATGAAAATCAGAGCGGTGAAAGGCATCAGAAACGCACATTATCTTGAAAATGGTGCGGTTGACTGCGAGGTGTTATTTGAAGGTGAAACGGAGTTTGCCCTGTATACCGCCATACAGGATGATATGGCCCCGACAGGCCAGCACATCTGGCAGGAGCTGCAAAGCGGGAAATGGGGCGAAATCGCCCCGTTCACTGTCACGCCTGAACTTATTGCAGCGGCAAAGGATGCCAAAAGGCGGGAAATTGAGGCATGGCGCGACAGTCAGGAAAACGTTGAGTTTATTTTCACGTTTGATGGCCGTCGTTTTGATGGCGGAAAAACCTCGCAGTCACGTCTTGCCCCCGTGGTTGCAGCAGCGCAGGCCGGACTGCTTCCGGAGGGTTTTTTCTGGACTGATGCGGATAATAATAACGTCGTACTGACCAGGGAGAAACTTATTGCGCTGAACGATGCCATGATGGTGGCCATGGTGGAGGAGGGCTTTAAAATCCACGAACGCCAGCGGGAGATGAAGGAACAACTGAATAATCTGGATGATTTGCGTTCAATCAGGGAAATGGTGATTAGCGATAATTAGCGGTCAATTCCGGGCTTTTTTGGCGCGCTTTCCGCCCAGAATTATACGTCAATTAGACTGGAATTAATCGGGTTCAGGATTGTTTTGTTGTGGCAAAATTGGGACAAAAGGGGCAAAAATGGGGCAAAAAAAGAGTAGGTCATTGTGGTTTATTGTAGTTGCTGATATGTTTTAATTCATTGAAAATGAAATAAAATACTTATGAGTCAGATGGTTGCAATTTTTGTCCTTACTTGTTCAGGTTGTATTGTTCTTTCTTACTAATTTCTTGATTTTGCGACATTTAAAAGCGACTCAATTCGTTATATGGCATCAGAAGAGTATGCGTCATGCCGGAACGCCCAGCATAAGAAATCTGATATAAAAACTGTGGCGTGTATGGTACGGATTAGAGGGGAAAATGTCAGCACATTTGCGAAATGAATCAAAAAGCCCGCAGCAATGTGCGGGCGTTAGTGTCAGCGCACAACCAGCACGGAGCACTCTGCGTGACGCACTACAGCTGCGGCGTTAGAACCGAGCAGATAAGTGGTGATATCCGGTCGATGGGAAGCAATGATGATCATATGAGCGGGGATCTTCTTCGCCAATTCCAGAATGCGGTCTTTGGGCGAGCCTTCCTCAACATGGACATGCACTCTGTCGGTTGGCAGTTTAAATTTTTTAATGATCTCTTCCAGTTGCGATTTGGCTTCCGCTTTCAGGTCATCCATTGCCGGTAATTCTGCGGAATACGCTAAACCCAGAGAGGCATAGTAGGGCAGTGAAGGTATTACCGTCAGGAAATGAACCTCTGCATCATCAATCTTTGCCTCTGCCTCAACGTGGCTAATCACGCGTTGAGTTAATTCTGAATCGGAAATATCGATAGGGACAAGAATCGTTCTGTTCATAAAACCTCCTGTTTTAGTATCCGCATAAAGTGTAACGCCAGATGACACTTTTTGTGTAATGACGGAGTTCACATTTTTAATTTAGATCAAAGGAGGAAGAATAAGCAGAAAAAGCCCGCCATAACAGCGGGCAGGAGGATTTAGAACTGATAAACCAGACCTAAAGCGACAATATCATCGGTAGAGATGCCGTTGGCAGCGTAGAAGCTGTCATCTTCATCCAACAGGTTGATTTTATAGTCAACGTAGGTGGACATATTTTTATTGAAATAGTAAGTCGCGCCAACATCGGCGTATTTTACCAGATCTTTATCATCAACACCTGCCGGGTTGTCTGCACCACCGGCAGCGTGCAGGTCACGGCCTTTAGACATCAGGAAAGAGACTGCCGGACGCAGACCAAAATCAAACTGGTACTGTGCAGTGACTTCAAAGTTCTGGGTTTTGTTTGCAACAGCATAATCGCTGTCGCCAAACGGGGTCATATTACGCGTTTCTGAATACATGGTTGCCAGGTAAATATTATTAGCATCGTATTTTAGCCCAGCAGTCCACGCGTCTGCTTTATCACCACCAGCCGCAGTATGGTTAACCTGGTCATTGGTGCGGTCAGAAGAGGTGTATGCCGCACCAGCGCTAAAGCCCATACCTAAATCATATGTTGTGGAAAGACCCCAGCCGTCACCGTTTTCATGGCGAACATCACGTCCGTTGTTGGTGCCTTCCTGACCATTACTGGCTCCTTCGTTGTTACCTTGATACTGCACCGCGAAGTTCAGACCATTTACCAGACCGAAGAAATCAGTGTTACGATAAGTCGCGACGCCATTGGCACGACCAGTCATAAAGTTGTCTGCATTGGTATAAGAGTCACCGCCAAATTCAGGCAGCATATCGGTCCAGCCTTCGATGTCGTACAGTACGCCATAATTACGTCCGTAATCGAAAGAACCGTAATCTGCAAATTTCAGTCCGGCAAATGCCAGACGGGTCCATGACTGGTTTTTTGAAGATTCAGTGTTGTTTGCCTGAATATTGTATTCCCATTGACCGTAGCCAGTAAGTTGATCGTTAATTTGGGTTTCGCCTTTAAAACCCAGACGCGCATAGCTCTGGTCGCCATCTTTCGCTGAATTATCAGAAAAATAATGCAGGCCATCAACTTTGCCATACAGATCTAATTTATTGCCGTCTTTATTATAAACTTCGGCTGCATGTGCAGCACCTGCGGCGAGCAGGGCAGGAATTAAAAGTGCCAGTACTTTGCTTTTCATTGAATAAATCCTTTAGTTATTTTATTTGCCTTTTATCCCCATTTCGGGGAATGAAAACATCCTAAAGGAGAAGTTCAGTTAGCCGATAAATATCATTTGTTACGCCTTAAGTAAAACCTTAATCAAATAATTCCTCTGAAATGATAATAAGTCTGGTGAATGTATCGAAGATAATACATACAAAATAAAAATTATACTTTTAATTTGCTATACGTTATTCTGCGCGGGTTATATGCCTTTATTGTCACAGATTTTATTTTCTGTTGGGCCATTGCATTGCCACTGATTTTCCAACATATAAGAAGACAAGCCCGAACAGTCGTTCGGGCTTTTTTTTAGAATTGGATAATCCTTATCCAGAGCATTTAATCGGTGTTGCTTTTTTCCGCTTTTCCGGCCATTTGTGCCAGGAAGTCATAGCGTTTTTGCAAATCAGCTGCGGCATCTTTCCATAACTGTTCTGCCACTTCTGGCTGCTGCGAATTCAGACGACGGAAACGCTGCTCGTGAAGTAACGTTTCTTCCAGTGCTTCTGACGGCGGGCGTGAATCCAGCGCCAGCGGCAGTTTGCCTTCATCGGCTCGACGTGGATCGAAGCGATATAGCGGCCAGAAGCCGGTGGCAGTGAGTTGGCGCATCTGGTCGTGACTGAGTGCCAGATCGTAACCATGCTCTTCACACGGGCTATAAGCGATGATCAGCGATGGTCCCGGATACGCTTCTGCTTCCTGAATCGCTTTCACTGTCTGGTTGAGCTGCGCGCCGAGAGAAATTTGCGCCACATAAACATGACCGTACATCATCATACTGACGCCAAGATCTTTACGCGCTTTACGTTTGCCGTGCTCGCCAAATTTAGTTACTGCACCCAGCGGTGTCGCTTTCGACGCCTGACCACCGGTGTTGGAATAGCATTGCGTATCCAGCACCAGAATGTTGACGTTTTCCGTCAAACTCAATACATGATCCAGACCGCCAAAGCCGATATCGTAAGCCCAGCCATCGCCACCAATCAGCCAGATTGATTTTTCCACCAGTGCATCTGCATCACGTAGCAGTTCATGTGCTTCGGCAACATCGTTGAGTTGCTGGCGTAAAGCTGCAACCTGTTCACGACGAACCTCTGGCTTGGCGTCTGATTTCAACGCAGTTAGTAATTCCGCCGGGATTTTATCGGCAAATTGATCCAGCAGACGCAGCACGCGGACACGGTGTTGATCGACCGTCAGGCGGAAACCAAGGCCAAATTCGGCGTTATCTTCAAACAGCGAGTTCGCCCATGCCGGTCCACGACCGTTGGCATCGGTAGTATACGGTGTAGAGGGCAGGTTACCGCCATAAATTGAAGAACAACCCGTAGCGTTAGCGATCAACATCCGATCGCCATAGAGCTGAGTCAGCAATTTAATATACGGCGTCTCGCCACAACCAGAGCAAGCACCTGAATATTCAAACAGCGGTGTAATCAGTTGCGATGTACGAATATCAATACGTTCCAGTTTGCTGCGATCGATTTCTGGTAAATTCAGGAAGAAGTCGTAATTGATTTTCTCTTCTTCCACATGTTCCAGGCGCGACATCATATTGATGGCTTTAATCTCTGGATCCTGACGGTCTTTCGCCGGGCAAACTTCGACGCACAGGTTACAACCGGTGCAATCTTCCGGTGCCACCTGCAAGACATATTTCTGCCCGCGCATATCACGCGATTTCACATCCAGCGAATGCAGGCTGGCAGGGGCATTTTCCATTGCTTCAGGCGGCACTACTTTGGCGCGAATAGCTGAGTGTGGGCAAGCGGCAACGCAGTGGTTACATTGGGTACAGAGTTCCTCTTTCCAGATGGGGATCTCTTCGGCAATATTGCGTTTTTCCCAGCGGGTGGTACCCATCGGCCAGGTGCCGTCTGGCGGCAGCGCCGAAACGGGGAGAGCATCGCCAAGTCCGGCGAGCATCGCAGCGGTAACGGTTTTCACGAAATCAGGAGCAGCATCGGAAACCACAGGCGGTCGATTGGCGCTGTGCGGATTAACCGGCTGCAGCGGAACTTCTTCTACCGATTCACGCGCCAGTGCCAGAGCCTGCCAGTTGCGTTCCACCAGATCCTGGCCTTTGCTGCTGTAGCTTTTGGCAATCGCGCCCTGCAATTCGGCCAGGGCGCTGTCGCCAGGCAGAATTTGCGTCAGATGGAAAAAAGCCATCTGCATGACGGTATTAATACGGGCCGCCAGGCCACATTCACGGGCGATTTTCGCCGCGTTAATCACATAGAAGCGCGCTTTTTTCTGGTTTAACACGGCCTGAACTTCCTGCGGCAAGCGCGACCATACTTCATCTGCGCTGTACGGCGTGTTGAGCAGGAAAATGCCGCCAGGTTTTAAACGTTCAGCCATCTGATATTTGTCGATAAACTGCAACTGGTGACAGCCAACAAAATCAGCCTGGGAAATGAGATAAGCGGAACGAATCGGCTGCTCGCTCACGCGAAGGTGAGAAACCGTCAGGCCGCCTGCCTTTTTGGAGTCGTAAACAAAATAGCCCTGTGCGTACCACGGCGTGGAATTACCGATAATTTTGATATTGTTTTTGGTCGCGGAAACGCTGCCATCACTACCAAGACCATAAAACAAGGCTTCCAGTTTCGCCGAGTTTGGCAGGGTGTTTTCCGGCAACGGAAGTGACAGATTGGTCACATCATCGTAAATACCAACCGTAAAGCGCGCTTTCGGTTTAGCCGCGTTGAGCTCGGCAAATACCGCCAGTACACAGTCCGGGCCAAATTCTTTGGATGAAAGACCATAGCGCCCGCCGATGACACGGGGCAGGGTTTCGCGCTCGCCATTATTAAAGGCTTCAGCCAGTGTGGTCATTACATCCAGGTACAGGGGTTCCGCTTGCGCACCTGGCTCCTTGGTGCGATCCAGCACCGCCACTGTCCGAACAGAGTCCGGCAATGCTTGCAGTAAGTGTTTGGCGGAGAAGGGGCGGTACAGGCGAACTTTTAGCACGCCCACTTTTTCGCCTCGGGTCAGCAATTCATCAACCACTTCTTCACAGGTGCCGATGGCAGAGCCCATCAGGATAATCACCCGTTCCGCTTGTGGATGCCCGTAATACTCAAACGGCTGATAATGGCGACCTGTCGCGGCAGCGAAATCATTCATTGCCTGTTCAACATGGTCATAGACTGCGTTGTACCATGGGTTGGTGGCTTCGCGAGACTGGAAATAAGTGTCAGGATTGGCGGACGTACCGCGGATCACCGGATGTTCCGGGTTTAGTGCACGGGCGCGATGAGCATCAATTTCTGCCTGCGGCATCAGTTCAAGAATAGTGTCATCGGCCAGCGGGACAATTTTATTGATCTCGTGGGAGGTGCGGAAACCATCAAAGAAATGAATAAATGGCACGCGACTTTTCAGCGTCGCAATGTGCGAAATGAGAGCAAAGTCTTGCGCCTCCTGGACGTTTGCTGCACACAACATCGCGCAACCCGTCTGGCGCACTGCCATGACGTCGGAATGATCGCCAAAAATAGAGAGTGCATGTGTGGCAACGGTACGAGCCGCAACATGCAGGACAAACGGCGTCAGTTCGCCTGCCAGTTTGTACAGCGTTGGGATCATCAGCAGCAAACCCTGCGATGACGTAAACGATGTTGAGAGGGCGCCAGTTTGCAAAGCACCATGCACGGTAGCGATAGCACCCGCTTCCGACTGCATTTCAACCACGCGTGGTGTGTCTCCCCAAACGTTTTTCAAGCCGTTTCCGGCCCATGCATCAGCCTGTTCTGCCATCGTGGAACTGGGGGTAATAGGGTAGATGGCGATAACTTCACTGGTGCGATACGCCACCGAAGCAACCGCGCCATTACCGTCAATAGTAATCATATGACACCCTTACATTGCGCAAATGAGGGGCGCACGAAATTGCTGCGCGCCCAGTAGTTATCTTTCAATTTTAGCAAATGGCTTTCTTCTGCATTTTCTCTTTTGTGTCCCCTACATCAGCGTAATGAATGTTTTGATCAAACAGAGGGCAAAAAAATAGCCATAAAAAAGTAAAAATGCGGGGCAACGCGCAGGACAGCTCTCGACGCCGCCCTCTGTGCTGCCTATTATTTATGGCGGTGTCGTTTGGCTTGAAGATCAGAGGAAGAAAAGATGCGAGCAGCGTTTTGGGTAGGGTGTGCCGCTTTATTATTGTCGGCGTGTAGTAGTGAACCTGTTCAGCAGGCGACTGCGGCGCACGTAGCGCCAGGTTTAAAAGCGTCGATGTCCAGTAGTGGAGAAGCAAATTGTGCAATGATCGGCGGTTCGCTTTCTGTTGCCCGTCAACTGGATGGTACGGCGATTGGGATGTGTGCATTACCCAACGGCAAACGCTGTAGCGAACAGTCACTTGCCGCCGGGAGCTGTGGCAGCTATTAATTCATTAAATCCGCCAGCTTATAAGTTAATGTCTGTTTCGCGGTCGCCAGCGTTAACTGGTTCGCGGTCAGATCCACTTGTGCACCTTCTTTCAGCATTTCGCTAATGGTGTTATCGAGTTCATTAAGCTGCGGGTTAGCGCACATCATACGGGTCATTGCCAGCCCTTTGGCTGTCAGTTCACCATTAGACAGTTTGCCTTCACCGCTAAAGCGGTTACACATGCTGCCGGAAATCATCATCTTTTCACCAAAGCTGATTTCTGGCGGGTTTTTATCGCTGGTCACGGGCTTACCGTTTACGCTTTCCAGCACAAAGCGATGATGCTGTAGCTGTTCTGGGGTTACAGCAATTTTGTCATTACTTACACATCCCGCCATCAGCAGGCTTAGCGCAACAAGCGCGGCTACTTTCTTCATTGTGGTTCTCAATTACGGTTTCTGACTGAGGAATATTTTAAGAATAGAGGATGAAATATCTTTGGGGATTATCTGAATAAGCTCCCCTGGCGTACAGGGGAGCGGCAAAATTAAACCAGTTCGTTCGGGCAGGTTTCGCCTTTTTCCAGATTGCTTAAGTTTTGCAGGGTAGTTTGGGAAATACTGGTCAGCGCTTCTGCTGTCAGGAATGCCTGATGCCCGGTAAACAGCACGTTGTGGCAGGCAGACAGGCGACGGAATACGTCATCCTGAATTACGTCGTTGGATTTATCTTCAAAGAACAGATCGCGTTCGTTTTCATACACGTCCATACCCAACGAACCAATTTTCTGATTTTTCAGCGCTTCAATTGCCGCCTGAGAATCAATCAATGCACCGCGACTGGTATTGACGATCATCACGCCATTTTTCATCTGATCGAAGGCGGCTTCGTTCAACAGATGGTAGTTTTCCGGTGTCAGCGGGCAGTGCAGAGAGATAACGTCTGATTCAGAGAACAGGGTTGGCAGATCGACATACTCCACGCCGAGCTCCAGCGCCGCCGCACTTGGGTACGGATCGAACGCCAGCAGACGCATACCAAAACCTTTGAGAATGCGCAGCATCGCCACACCGATTTTACCAGTACCGATAACGCCTGCCGTTTTGCCATACATGGTAAAGCCGGTCAGACCTTCCAGAGAGAAGTTGGCGTCACGCGTACGCTGATACGCGCGGTGGATACGGCGGTTCAGCGTCATCATCATACCGATGGCGTGTTCAGCAACGGCTTCTGGATCATAGGCTGGAACACGGACTACTTTCAGCCCCAGTTCTTTTGCTGCGTCAAGGTCGACGTTATTGAAGCCTGCACAGCGCAGGGCGATATATTTAACACCGTGTTTTTTCAGCTCTTCCAGCACTGGGCGGCTGCCGTCATCGTTTACGAAAATACATACCGCTTCGCAGCCATTGGCGGTTTTAGCGGTTTTTTCCGTCAGCAGAAAGTCAAAAAATTCCAGCTCAAAGCCAAAGGACTCGTTCACCTGTTGCAGGTACTTCTTGTCGTACTGTTTTGTGCTATATACGGCGAGTTTCATAAGACTTTCTCCAGTGATGTTGAATCACATTTAAGCTACTAAAAATATTTTACAAAATATAAAATATAATTGAAAGCTATGGCGATATTGAAAAATTCATCAACAACTATGCTTAGTGTAGGCGCAACCTTCAACTGAACGGTTAAACATGCCACAATACCCGTATTGAATGCTTAATTTTTCGCTAAATCAGGATATTAACTACCCATGCTGGGTAAATATAAAGCCGTTCTCGCGCTGTTATTACTGATTATTCTTGTGCCGTTGACGCTGCTGATGACGCTCGGCTTGTGGGTTCCCACGCTGGCGGGCATCTGGCTACCGCTCGGGACACGTATTGCTTTAGATGAAAGCCCACGCATTACGCGTAAAGGTTTAATCATTCCCGATCTCCGTTATCTGGTGGGCGATTGTCAGCTTGCACATATCACAAACGCCAGCCTTTCTCATCCCAGCCGCTGGTTATTGAACGTCGGCACGGTAGAACTTGATTCTGCTTGTCTGGCGAAATTGCCGCAGACGGAGCAATCGCCAGCCGCTCCAAAAACCCTCGCGCAGTGGCAGGCCATGTTGCCTAACACCTGGATCAATATCGATAAACTGATTTTTTCTCCCTGGCAGGAATGGCAGGGAAAACTCTCTCTCGCATTAAACTCCGATATCCAGCAACTGCGTTATCAGGGCGAAAAAGTTAAATTTCAAGGCCAGCTGAAAGGGCAACAACTTACAGTCAGCGAACTGGATGTCGTCGCGTTTGAAAATCAGCCGCCAGTTAAACTGGTGGGGGAATTTACTATGCCGCTAGTGCCGGATGGACTTCCTGTAAGTGGTCATGCTACTGCGACGTTAAACTTGCCGCAGGAGCCTTCACTGGTGGATGCCGAGCTGGACTGGCAGGAAAATAGCGGGCAATTGATTGTGCTGGCACGGGATAACGGCGATCCGTTGCTCGATCTGCCGTGGCAAATTACTCGCCAACAATTGACCGTAAGCGATGGTCGCTGGAGCTGGCCGTATGCAGGTTTTCCTTTGAGTGGACGACTGGGTGTCAAAGTCGACAACTGGCAGGCAGGGCTTGAGAATGCTCTGGTCAGCGGACGACTGAGTGTGCTGACCCAGGGGCAAGCGGGTAAGGGCAACGCGGTGCTTAATTTTGGCCCAGGAAAATTAAGTATGGATAACAGCCAGCTGCCTTTGCAACTGACCGGTGAAGCGAAACAGGCGGACCTCATTTTATATGCCCGTTTACCTGCGCAGCTAAGCGGAAGTCTGACTGACCCAATGCTGGCCTTTGAGCCAGGCGCGTTATTACGTTCGAAGGGAAGAGTCATCGATTCGCTGGACATCGATGAAATCCGCTGGCCTTTAGCGGGTGTAAAAGTCACCCAACGTGGTGTTGACGGACGTTTGCAGGCCATTTTGCAGGCGCATGAAAATGAACTGGGCGATTTCGTGCTGCATATGGATGGACTGGCGAATGATTTTCTCCCTGACGCTGGCCGCTGGCAGTGGCGCTACTGGGGCAAGGGCAGTTTTACCCCAATGCACGCCAGTTGGGATGTCGCAGGAAAAGGTGAGTGGCGTGACAGCACGATTACGCTGACCGATCTCTCCACCGGCTTTGACAAATTGCAATACGGGACAATGACGGTAGAAAAGCCGCGATTGATTCTCGACAAGCCCGTTGTCTGGGTACGTGATGTGCAGAATCCTTCGTTCAGCGGCGCGCTGTCACTGGACGCCGGGCAAACACTGTTCACTGGTGGCAGTGTGTTACCGCCATCAACCTTAAAATTTAGTGTCGATGGACGCGATCCGACGTATTTCCTCTTTAAAGGCGATTTACATGCTGGTGAGATTGGCCCGGTTCGGGTAAATGGTCGCTGGGACGGTATTCGTCTGCGCGGTAACGCCTGGTGGCCTAAACAATCACTGACCGTATTCCAGCCGCTGGTGCCACCCGACTGGAAGATGAACTTACGCGATGGCGAACTATATGCCCAGGTCGCATTTTCTGCTGCGCCTGAACAAGGATTCCGCGCGGGAGGGCACGGTGTGTTGAAAGGCGGTAGTGCCTGGATGCCAGATAATCAGGTTAACGGTGTCGATTTTGTTTTGCCATTTCGCTTTTCCGATGGAGCCTGGCATCTGGGGACTCGCGGCCCCGTTACGTTGCGAATTGCCGAAGTGATTAATCTGGTGACAGCGAAAAATATTACGGCTGACTTGCAAGGGCGTTATCCGTGGAGTGAAGACGAACCATTGTTGTTGACCGATGTTAGCGTCGATGTGTTAGGCGGTAACGTGCTGATGAAACAATTACGCATGCCGCAACATGACCCGGCGCTGTTGCGGCTGAATAATCTCTCATCCAGCGAACTGGTTAGCGCCGTCAATCCGAAACAATTCGCCATGTCCGGGGCATTTAGTGGGGCATTGCCTTTATGGCTGAACAATGAAAAATGGATAGTTAAAGACGGCTGGCTGGCAAATAGCGGACCAATGACCTTGCGGCTGGATAAAGACACCGCAGATGCGGTGGTGAAAGACAATATGACCGCGGGTTCTGCGATTAACTGGTTGCGCTATATGGAAATTAGCCGTTCATCGACAAAAATTAATTTAGATAATCTCGGTGTGTTAACCATGCAGGCCAATATTACAGGTACCAGTCGCGTCGACGGTAAAAGTGGTACGGTAAATCTTAATTACCATCATGAAGAGAATATTTTTACGCTGTGGCGCAGTTTACGCTTTGGCGATAATCTCCAGGCATGGTTGGAGCAGAACGCGCGTCTGCCGGAAAATGGCTGTCCGCAAGGAAAAAGGTGTGAGGAAAAACAATGAAAATTTTACTGGCTGCGTTGACGTCATCTTTTATGCTGGTTGGCTGTACGCCTCGCATTGAAGTCGCTGCACCTAAGGAACCGATCACTATCAATATGAACGTTAAAATTGAGCATGAGATCATCATTAAGGCAGACAAAGATGTCGAAGATTTACTCAAAACCCGTAGCGATCTTTTCTGAGGCGATGATGAAGAAAACATTACTTCTTTGTGCGTTTCTTGTTGGACTGGTAAGCAGCAATGTAGTGGCATTAACACTGGACGAGGCCAGAATCCAGGGGCGGGTAGGTGAAACATTTAACGGTTATTTGGTTGCGTTGAAAACGGATGCTGAAACAGAGAAATTAGTAACCGAGATTAATGACGCACGTAAAGTGAGTTATCAACAACTGGCAAAGCAAAATAATGTATCGGTAGATGATATCGCGAAGCTTGCCGGACAAAGGCTTGTAGCTCGGGCCAAACGGGGGGAATATGTGCAGGGAATTAACGGGAAATGGTTGCAAAAATAAGCACTATGCAACAGCGATATTTCAATGATTTAATTTAAAGGCTGTATAGATATTTTATGGGTGTCCTATTTTTCCAACGCCATCATGAATATCATCATCAACCTCAATATTAAGGGTTTTTATAGTCAACCCAAATATGGACGGCATCGCTCATTTAAGTGAAGTTACGAGGTTTATGGGATTGCTTGTAACACCACATTGTTTTTAGCATTTTGCAAGCCTCATCTTCTGTCAACGCCAGGTAAACCTGTCAGGGGCAGTCAACAACAAACCGCAGTAGATAACCTCCAGATTTTCAGTGGGTTGATTAAATGGAACATGGTTGAAATGTTAATATTTTCACGATGAATGAATTTACGGAGTGATCAGTAATATGAATCAGCTACCCAATTTGACGCTGACATTGCTTTTTGTCTGATTATTGTTAGAGGATGTGTATTAATGCAACAAATAGCCTAAGTAATCGAATAATTTGTTTTTTATGTGTCTACATTGAGGTTTCGAAATACTAATTAAGTTGAATATTCTGGGATTGCTAAATAAAATTTCAAGAGCAGACATTAAATCATGACACAGCCTGTGGCTATTTCTTATCTGTTACTCATATTTTATTATTTGAAATGTCATTCATTGAAAAGGATTTCTCATGCAAAAGAAAACGTTATTATCAGCGTGTATCGCTATAGCGTTAAGTGGCCAAAGCTGGGGGGCGGAAATAACAGAAGGCGAGAGTGCAGACAGTATGCGCAGAAGCTCTCAAATGACATGTCAGTCAGAAGGGCACGCCCGACCGTCAACGAAGTTGAAAACAGTGCCAGAAAAATGTGCTGTTGTTACAAATAATGGTTTCAGCTCGTTACTGGCATTAGGTGCCACGGCGGTACTGACAACACTCGCAGTGATTGAATTGTCTCATGACAATGATCATTCTGCTCACTCTTCTTTTTCCCAGCCCATACCGCCAGATGATAATGGCCCTCTACCGCCACCCCTTCCCAGTGATGAAGATTCAGATATACCTGTAAAGCCAGATAACGCCGATGATGTTACCCCCCCAGATAAAGGCGGTGATGTTACTCCACCCGACAATAGCGATGATGATGTTGACCCCCCGAGAACAGAACCCGTTGTCTTTGATAACAATGTGACATGGGACAAGGACGCGCAAACCTTGAAGATTCGCGGGGCGACGTTCACTTATACCCAAAATGAAGATGGTAGCTACACGCTGACGGCAAAAGATGGCCGAAAAACCATTGTGACTGAGTGGGAAAACCATGAAGAGACTCATACCGCCATCTTTAGTGGAGTGAGTACCACTGGTGATACGGAATGGCGCTATGATGACGAAGGTAAACTCCACGTCACACAGTTAGCCAGCGTCGTGTCTGATGGAACAACGGGCAGAATAATTACCGTTAATGATGCAATTATCACTGACCAGGGCGGCAACACGGCCCTGAATGGCGGTACAGTGATGATGATTAATGGTGACAACATTACGCTGACAAACGAGGGTAAAACAGAGGCTGTCGGTGAAGATTCGGTGGTCGGTATCCTGACCGGCGATAATATAACCATTAATAATAACGGTCAGACGGTGGTCGATGCTGGGACGGCGGTTATCGTTAATGGCGATCGTACAATCTTAAATAACACTGGCGACTCCACCGTCAATAATGGTGGAACAGGGGCCCTTATTATCGGTAATGATGTCAGGACCGATAATAAAGGCCATATGACGGTTGATGGGCAAAATTCATCGGGTAGCAAAATCGTTGGTAATAATGCGACGGTTAAACAGGAAGGGGATTTATACGTTAGCAATGCTGCACGGGGTATTGATGTTGAGGGCAATGGCGCAGTCGTCAGCAACAAAGGCAATATAACGGTGGTGGATGAAAAATCGCTGGGTGTTTCTCTCAGTGGTGATGCGTCGACGTTCATTAACAGGGGGGATATATCCGTCAGTAATGGCAGTTCAGAGACCAATGCGACAGGGATTCTGATTGAGGGTAATTATTCTACCTTTATCAATGTAGGGGATATCACTGCCAGAAATGCCAGTACCGGGATTCGCGTTGTTGGAGATGGGGGCGAAATTTCTCTGGCTGGCCGTATGGATGTTGGGGATTATTCAACCGGTCTGGATGTGTCTGGAAATAATAACACCATGACGCTGGCAACGAATGAGCTTAATGTGACTGGCAGTGTTGCTACAGGGGTAAATGTGGCCGGTGATGGCAATGAAGTTGAAATTACCGGTAATATTATGGTGGATAAAGATCAGACGACTGATAATGCAGCAGAACACTTTTTCGATTCTTCCGTAGGTATTCGTGTTTCGGGTAACAATAATGACCTGACGCTGGATGGTCAGTTAACATTGAAGGTTGATAGCGAACTTGCGCATCACACCTATAGTACTGTCAATGGTAGCCAGGAAAACATCAGTGGGTTGGTGATTTCAGGGGATGAAAATAGCGTTACCTTACGGGGTGGTATTCAACTTTTCGGTGAAGCATCGGCTATGACGGATGGTTCAGTCCCAGCCGCAAGTCGTACGGGCTATGGTGATATTCCGCTCATTAAGGTTGATGGTCATTCGTCGGTTTATCTGGGAGGAGACTCCTCAGTCAGCGGTCAATTTCCGCTGGGCTATGCAAATATTATTCAGGTAAGCAATAATGCTTTTCTTGAAATCACGGAGGATGCGACCTTCAGTATGAAGGATATTGACGTTTACGCGCATTATGGCAATAACCCATCAGAAATACTTAGCGTCAGTTCAGGGTCACAAGTTATCAATAACGGGTTTGTTGAGCTCTGGAATATGGGGTTTACCAATATATCGGGTACGGGTTCCGTTGCAACGAATAACGGTAATGTTTTACTTGAGCAATATGATTACTCATCCGCAATTGATGTATCGCCGGAATCCGGTAATAAAGCCTTCTTTAGCTCCGAAGGTGGGACGGCGGTGAATAACGGTACCATTACGGCTAAAGTGATGGAACAGTATAGCGTTTTGAATATGTTCAATGCTTTGTCATTGAGCGATCCCACGGTTTTTAATAGTGGCGTTGTTAGTATGACGGGCATGACTGCTCAGGATAATGGTTCAGCGCTAAATGGTGCGAATGGCGTTATTGATATGTATGGCCGGGGTAATGTCGGTATGCTGGCGATTAATCATTCGACTGTAACAAATGCAGGCCAGATTACCCTGGATACGATCTGGGTAGATGAAAACGATACCACCACCTTACGCAACGATATCGGCAGCAGCAATGCAAAAAATTATGGTGTCGGCATGGCGGTAGGAACGGACAGTTATGGTGGCGCAAGGCAAAATGCTACCGCGCTTAACCAGCAGTCAGGTACTATCACTATCTATAATGCAGGTGCTGGGATGGCAGCATACGGTACCGATAATACGGTGGTTAATCAGGGTACCATCAACCTCGAGAAGAATGAGAACTTTGATGGCAGCCTGGGGGCGAATAAACTCGTTGGTATGGCAGTTTATAGTGGCGGTACCGCAGTTAATGACCAGACGGGCATCATCAATATCAATGCTGAAAACGGGCAGGCATTCTATAACGATGGCAGCGGGACTATCGTTAATTACGGAACCATCTGTACTTTTGGTATATGCCAGGACAGTAACGCCTATAACCCGACTGATGGGTTCGTTTCATTAAGCTGGAGAAACGGCGATATCATTACGGCCGAGGGGGAGACGCTTAACCTGTCTTCATCCGGTGGTTCTACTGATATGATAGCGACCGCTGAAACCCTGGTAACCAACGCGGGTACCGTAACCGGAGGGGCTGTCACCGTGGCTGACTTTGGTCATCTGGTCAATGAAACCACGGGCAGTATAAACGAGGTTGATATTGCAACGGGTGGGGAATACACCAACCAGGGCACGACAAAAACCGTTTCTGTGGATGGCGGCGTGTTTACTAACGAAGGTGTAGTGACCGGGCAAGTAGGTACAACCGTTGCGGGTTCTGTTATCAACAACTCCGGCACTATCAACACTGTTGAACAATGGGCCAGTACGTTTTATAACGCCGGGACGGTAACAGCATGGAAGGGAGCCTCTGCTTCTGCCGTGATGAATAACGAAGCGGGTGGAACGGTCAATAAAGTGAATTTTTCTGCCGCAGCCACATTCAATAACGCAGGAACGGTTCATAGTGGTTCGGTTGATAAAAACGCGACCTTCAATAACCTGGACGGTGGTGTTGTCGATCTTCTTGATAACGGACTTTGGGCTGGGCATTTCAACAACTGGGGTACAGTGAATGGGGATGCTGATATCGCTACCGGCGGTAATGGGCATACATTGTATAACGGTACGACAGGTGTGATTAACGGCCAGGTTACGACGTCAAATAATAACGCCGGTAGCCGGGCAATTAACGATGGCACTATCAATATTGATAAAAATAATACCATCGCCATGAATGCGCACGGCAGCGCAAAAATGGTTAACAATGGCACCATCAATGTCGGCAGCGAAGGCACGACACAAACAGGCATGATTGGGATGCAATTAGCATCGGACGCCAAAGCGGATGGTGTGGTTGAAAACAACGGTACGATTAATATCTACGCCAATAACTCCTTCGCCTTCAGCAAGCTCGGGAGCAATGGTCATATTGTTAACAACGGCACTGTTTATATTGACGACAACGTGAATGGTTCCGGATTGATTAAACAATCTGGCACGCCGATAGAGGGCAGTGGCGAAGGGGGAGACGGTACGGAAGTACACTATGTCGACTTTACCGCGCCGGAAGAACCCACCATTACGCCATACGACGGCAGCCATTCTTCTTCCGTTAGCCGTAACGATGGCATGAACAACCTCAATGGTTACGTGGTGGGGACGAACGCCGACGGTAGCGCCGGTAAGCTGATGGTCAATAACGCCAGTATGAAAGGCGTGGAGATCAACACCGCTTTTGCGGCGGGAACGGCGGACAAAACCGTCAGCTTTGATGATGTGGTGCAAGGCAGCAACCTGACCGATGCGCAAGCGATCACTTCGACATCTGTTGTCTGGCAGGCGACAGGCAGTACCGACGCCAGCGGCAACGTTGACGTGACCATGAGCAAAAACGCCTACACCGATGTGGCGACGGATGCCTCAGTGAATGACGTGGCAAAAGCGCTGGATGCGGGTTACACCAACAACGAGCTGTATACCAGTCTGAACGTCGGCACCACTGCAGAGCTGAACAACGCGCTAAAACAAGTCAGCGGGAGCCAGGCTACCACGGTATTCCGTGAGGCGCGCGTGTTGAGTAACCGCTTCAGCATGTTGGCGGACGCAGCACCGAAGATGGGCAACGCTCTGGCATTTAACGTGGTGGCGAAAGGCGATCCGCGTGCTGAGCTGGGTAACAATACCGAGTACGACATGCTGGCGCTGCGTAAAACCCTCGACCTGAGCGAAAACCAGACCATGAGCCTGGAGTACGGTATCGCCCGTCTGGACGGCGACGGTGCGCAGAAAGCGGGTGATAATGGTGTTACAGGCGGCTACAGCCAGTTCTTTGGCCTGAAGCATCAGATGTCCTTTGACAACGGTATGAGCTGGAATAACGCGCTGCGTTACGATATCCACCAACTGGACAGCAGCCGTTCGGTGGCTTACGGCGACATCAGTAAGACGGCAGACACGAATGTGAAACAACAGTACCTGGAGTTCCGCAGCGAAGGGGCGAAAACCTTTGAACCGCGCGAAGGGCTGAAAATCACGCCATATGCGGGTGTGAAACTGCGTCACACGCTGGAAGGCGACTATCAGGAGCGCAATGCCGGAGACTTTAACCTGAGCATGAACAGCGGCAGCGAAACGGCGGTGGACAGCATCGTCGGGCTGAAGCTGGACTACGCAGGGAAAGACGGCTGGAGTGTGAACGCCACGCTGGAAGGTGGGCCGAACCTCAGCTACAGCAAGAGCCAGCGCACGGCAAGCCTGGCAGGCGCAGGCAGCCAGCACTTTAATGTCGATGATGGGCAAAAGGGCGGCGGCATCAACAGTCTGGCAAGCGTCGGCGTGAAGTACAGCAGCAAAGAAAGTTCGCTGAATCTGGATGCTTACCACTGGAAAGAGGATGGTATCAGCGATAAAGGCGTGATGCTGAACTTCAAGAAAACGTTCTAATTTTTAGTATGTGATGCATAAACCGCAACGCTGATACAGGTTGCGGTTTTTTATTGCCGGATGCGGCGCTTGACGCGTTTTGTTTTGGTGTTTTTCAGGACAATAGAGCAACTCATCCAGTAATCTTGTTTACGCCTTCGCATTATTTATCTCTTTTCATTTCTATACTGATTTTTCTGAATTCGTTTTATTACAGGGCAGGGTGCGATGAGCAGCAACACATTTACTCTCGGTACAAAATCCGTTAACCGTCTTGGTTATGGCGCGATGCAACTGGCAGGTCCTGGGGTTTTCGGCCCGCCCAGAGATCGCCACGTCGCTATAACCGTTCTGCGCGAGGCGCTAGCATTGGGCGTCAATCACATTGATACCAGTGACTTTTATGGTCCGCACGTCACCAATCAGATTATCCGCGAAGCGCTTTATCCTTACTCTGACGACCTGACCATTGTTACTAAAATTGGGGCGCGGCGTGGAGAGGACGCCTCCTGGTTGCCCGCATTTTCTCCGGCAGAGTTGCAAAAAGCGGTACACGATAATCTACGTAATCTCGGACTGGACGTACTGGATGTGGTTAACCTGCGCGTTATGATGGGGGATGGTCATGGCCCAGCAGAAGGATCGATTGAAGCCAGCCTGACCGTGCTGGCAGAGATGCAACAACAAGGCCTGGTAAAACATATTGGCCTGAGCAATGTAACACCGACGCAGGTTGCAGAGGCGCGTAAGATTACCGAAATCGTCTGTGTGCAGAATGAATACAACATTGCTCATCGTGCTGATGACGCAATGATTGATGCTTTGGCTCATGATGGCATTGCCTACGTGCCGTTCTTCCCGCTGGGGGGCTTTACGCCACTGCAATCCTCCACGCTTTCCGATGTTGCTACGAGCCTTAATGCGACACCAATGCAGGTGGCGCTGGCGTGGCTTTTACAGCGTTCACCGAATATTTTGCTGATCCCAGGAACGTCTTCTGTTGCTCATTTACGGGAGAATATGGCCGCAGAAAAATTGCATCTTTCTGCGGACGTGTTGTCTACGTTGGATGGTATTTCGCGAGAATAACGAATATACAAAAGGGAAAGATGCATTTCCCTTTTGTTTCTTTTTTAATGGCATGGAGTGCATATGTTTAAGGCCAGGATTTGCGGCTGGATACGTTTACTTCCCCTGTTTATCCTGAGTCTTCCAGTACAGGCGGAACTTCGATGTGTTGCAAATGCAGTTGATATTAATCCATTTTTATCTGCGGCTACCGCTGAAGATAAACAGCAAGTTGAACAAGCTATCAACAGTAGCGTGAATCTTGTCCCCTTCGGTTTATCTGCATCGGACTGGAAAGTGCATCGTGGCGATTTAGTGGTAGAAGGTAATATAGAGAGTAATCAAAAATTGATTGTTCTTGGCAATTTGACAGTCAAAGGTAATATTTCCACTTTCTCTCTTTCTAATCCATGGGTTATTCTCGGTAACGTGACGGCAACGAATATAGTTACAGATTCACCACTGTTAATTACCGGTTCGATAAATGCAAGTGGACTGGTATTTATCGATTCATATTACGATAATCCGTCTACGATTAAGGGGAGTGTTAATGCGCGTGGGATATTTATCAATGACATAATTGCACCTGTTGTTGCGTCTTCGACAAATAGTGAATTCATGGTCCGTGCGAGTGATAAAAATGACACTGAAAATGTCAAAAAAGCGCTGATGATAATAAATCCTGATGCATATTATTGGGGTCTAATAAATGATGAAGATGCTCTGAAAGAAATTTTTAAGCGAAGCAATATTCGCATGGCAGGGAATATCTGTAATCTGATGAAAAAAGAAGCGCTGTTTCGCCCTAAGCCTTCTCCTGAGTTAGTGCAGGAATTGCAAATGCTGGATGAAGGCAACGTTGCTGCATTTGAAGGACGAGATATTGCGACATTTGATCTTGCCATAATGCGAACTCTCCCAAGGATTAAAGGAATTTCAGCTAACCTACGCAAACAACTTATTAATAGCAATGATGGACAAACGATTGCAAGTATGGCGAGATATATGCCTGACAATGAGATTCTGGAGTTGACCGATCAGCAATTGGGTTACCAGCCTGTTGTTCTGGGGTTGCTCGACCGTGAACCGCTCTCTGTCGAAATAATGACGCGAATGAGTCATCTACCTGATGGTGTCGGTCCGTTGAATCTTGCGCTACGTGAAAATCTCCCTCTGGATATCGTCATGACTCTGGCGAAAAGAGATTGGGATATGATCATTCAGGAGCTTTATAAAGATGCGTGGTTATTGCCCGAATCCATTATTGATGGCTATATCCGCAGTGATGATCCCTCTATTCGTCAGGTCGGTGCTGGAGGACAACTCACCTACAATCAGGCAATGCAGTTGGCGAACGATTCATCAAACGATGTTGTCACAAGCTTAGCGTCAAAGCTGGCAGAGATGAAACACCATGGTCAATTGTTGCGGATGACGCCACAAGAGAGTGACAAAGTTGCAGTATATTTATACCAAAAATTCGAGAATGACGATGATCTAATACGTGTGTTATTTTTAGCATTGCCAGATAACTTACAGTTTAATTTTGTTAAAAGGATGGAGAAAAAATCCCCTGCCTACTTTTGCTGTCGGGATATGCAGGTAATTCACTCTGACGCTGCTCTACAACGATTATTGACACGTTTCAACGATCCTGAGGGGTGGAGTAATCTGGCGAAAAATCAGTATCTGAGCACGTCGATGAAACAAAAAATTTGGCAACGTGCTTTATCGCATCGGAAAAATAATCCCAAAGCAGATTCAGATGCATATGAAACCAGCGCTGATATGATTTTGTCTGAGCTTATCAGCTACGGTGAAGTTGATGACCAGATGCTATTAAATGCCACCTCTCTGATACGTTCGGACGACTGGGACTTTTTAGAGAGTGCATTAATTAGTTGGGATAATTTACCCGCTGTTGTTCTCAAAGAATTACAGAAAAACACGCCACGCAATGATATTTGGGCGAAGTTTTTTCTGAGGCAGGAAAACAGCTCCCGTGCGCAGGTTAACGAAGCGTTACGTGTTTATTATGCACTCGACCCCGATGCGTTAGCACAACTGGATGTACTGGCAAAACAACCGGATCGTATATGGTGGAGTACACTGGCGAAAAGCAATCTCACATTTTTCAAGTTCGGCGCACTTAGCAACCGCCACACCCCCCCTGCGGCACTGGCGGCAGAAATTGATCCCGAGTGGTGGATTGTGGCGATGAATAATCCCCGTTTTCCAGTTGATGTATTAAAGGCGAGGCTGAAACGTGATCCTTTGCTGGCGTTAGAGCTTGTTAACCCTGAACTGGATTTAGTTCGCCAGCTGGCGCTTAACGGTAAGACGCGCGCAATACGGGAACAAGCGATGAGAAAACTTGATGAGTTGTATTGATCCACAACGTAATGTTTCTTAACCATTTGATTAATTGGGGATAATCATTCCTGGCAGTGAGTCCCCAATACCTTGATATATTCTGAATTTTTAATGAAGCGGCGTGTTGCGATATCTCCGTAAGGGGAATTGATGCACCATAGCGCAAACCGAATTATCAAGGATTGATAATGACGCTCTACCAGATAAAACCGCTCTTTCAGTCGCTGTTAAGGCCGACGATGTTTTGGCTTTATAAGCACCATGTTACAGCGAATCACATCACTCTTGCTGCACTGGCGCTTTCTCTTCTTACCGGATTGCTGTTGATGTTGGTGGCACGCCCCATCCTTTTTTTGCTATTGCCCATCGTGCTTTTTGTCCGTATGGCACTCAATGCGCTGGATGGCATGATGGCGCGTGAGTGTAATCAGCAAACACGTCTTGGGGCGATTTTGAACGAAACTGGCGATGTTATTTCCGATATTGCGCTTTATTTACCGTTTTTATTTTTACCGGAAAGTAACGCATCACTCGTAATACTCATGTTATTTTGCACCATATTGACTGAGTTTTGCGGTTTACTCGCGCAGACGATTAACGGTATTCGCAGTTATGCCGGTCCATTTGGCAAAAGCGATCGTGCGTTAATATTTGGTTTGTGGGGGCTGGCCATTGCCATTTATCCCCAGTGGATGCAATGGAATAATTTATTATGGAGTATTGCTTCAATTCTGCTTATCTGGACTGCGATTAATCGTTGTCGGAGTGTGCTTTTTATGAGTGCTGAAAGATAATGCTGGAAAAATCTCTGGCAACACTTTTCGCGTTGTTAATTTTAGCAACGCTGATAAACCGTTTTCTGATATGGCGGTTACCGGAGAGAAAAGGGGGTGAGGTTACATTACGTATTCGTACCTGGTGGGGCATCGTCATTTGTTTTTCAATGGTGATTTCAGGTCCACGCTGGATGACGTTGACGTTTTTTGCGCTGATAAGTTTTCTGGCATTGAAAGAATATTGTACGCTTATATCTGTACATTTTCCGCGTTGGTTATATTGGGGTATTCCTCTTAACTATTTGCTTATCGGTTTTAATTGCTTTGAGCTGTTTCTGTTATTTATACCTTTGGCTGGGTTTCTGATATTAGCCACCTGGCGAGTTTTAGTGGGTGACCCCTCTGGTTTTCTGCATACCGTGAGCGCCATTTTTTGTGGCTGGATAATGACCGTTTTCGCCTTGAGTCATGCCGCCTGGTTATTAATGTTGCCAACCACAAATATCCAGGGCGGGGCGTTACTGGTGTTATTTCTTTTGGCATTAACCGAGTCAAACGATATTGCACAGTATTTATGGGGAAAATCCTGCGGCAGAAGAAAAGTGGTCCCTAAAGTCAGCCCGGGAAAAACATTGGAAGGTCTGATGGGCGGCGTAATCACCACCATGATTGCGTCACTGATTATTGGACCGTTGCTGACACCGCTAGATACATTACAGGCATTATTAGCGGGTTTGTTAATTGGTATTAGTGGTTTTTGCGGCGATGTAGTGATGTCAGCCATCAAACGAGATATTGGTGTTAAAGATAGTGGAAAACTATTACCAGGACATGGCGGACTCCTTGACAGGATTGACTCATTAATTTTCACCGCTCCGGTATTTTTTTATTTTATTCGCTACTGCTGTTACTGAAGGAAAATAGAGAAAATGGAAAATTCACGCATCCCTGGGGAACATTTTTTTACCACCAGTGATAATACAGCGTTGTTTTATCGGCACTGGCCCGCTTTACAGCCAGGGGTGAAAAAGGTCATCGTCTTATTTCATCGCGGTCATGAACATTCTGGTCGTCTACAACATATCGTTGATGAACTGGCGATGCCAGATACTGCTTTTTATGCCTGGGATGCCCGAGGGCATGGACAAACTTCGGGGCCGCGTGGTTATAGCCCATCTCTTGCGCGTTCAGTGCAGGATGTCGATGAATTTGTCCGTTTTGCTGCCAGCGACAGCCAGGTCGGGCTGGAAGAGGTGGTTGTGATCGCGCAAAGCGTCGGCGCAGTGCTGGTTGCCACATGGGTTCATGATTATGCGCCTGCTATTCGCGGGCTGGTGCTGGCTTCTCCGGCCTTTAAGGTTAAATTGTATGTGCCGCTGGCACGTCCTGCGCTGGCGTTATGGCATCGTCTGCGTGGTCTGTTTTTTATTAATTCCTATGTGAAAGGACGCTATTTGACCCACGATTGGGAACGGGTAGCGAGTTTCAATAATGATCCGCTGATCACACGGGCGATTGCCGTCAATATCTTGCTCGATCTCTATAAAACGTCTGAACGTATTGTTAGCGATGCGGCGGCGATTACGCTCCCCACGCAACTTCTGATATCGGGCGATGACTATGTGGTGCGTCGCCAACCGCAGATTGATTTTTATCAGAGATTACGTAGCCCTCTGAAAGAGCTGCATCTGCTGCCGGGCTTTTATCACGACACGTTGGGTGAAGAGAACAGGGCGCAGGCATTTGAAAAAATGCAAAGTTTTATCAGCCGTTTATATGCTAACAAGTCGCAAAAATTTGATTATCAGCATGAAGAGCGCACAGGACCATCTGCGGATCGATGGCGGCTCCTTTCTGGTGGACCCGTGCCATTATCGCCGATTGATTTGGCGTATCGCTTTATGCGAAAGGCGATGAAACTGTTCGGGGCGCAATCTGCGGGCCTGCATCTCGGAATGAGCACCGGCTTTGATTCAGGCAGTTCGCTGGATTATGTTTATCAAAATCAACCGCAAGGCAGTAACGCATTCGGGCGTTTTATCGACAAAATCTACCTGAACAGTGTTGGCTGGCGCGGTATTCGCCAGCGCAAAGCCCATTTACAAATGCTGATTAAACAAGCCGTTGCCGATCTCCACGCCAAAGGTTTAGCCGTCCGCGTGGTTGACATTGCCGCAGGGCATGGGCGCTATGTACTGGATGCGCTGGCAAACGAGCCTGCCGTAAGCGATATTTTGTTACGTGATTACAGTGAGTTAAATGTTGCACAGGGGCAAGAGATGATTGCCCAAAAGGGAATGTCTGGGCGGGCGCGTTTTGAACAGGGCGATGCGTTTAATACGGCAGAACTCAGCGCGTTAACTCCGCGGCCTACGTTGGCGATTGTCTCTGGCCTGTATGAGCTTTTTCCCGAAAACGAGCAGGTAAAAAACTCCCTCGCTGGTCTTGCCAATGCCATCGAACCGGGTGGCATTCTCATCTACACCGGGCAGCCGTGGCACCCACAACTGGAGCTGATTGCCGGGGTGTTAACCAGTCATAAAGATGGTAAACCGTGGGTAATGCGCGTGCGTTCGCAAGGGGAGATGGATTCGCTCGTGCGTAATGCCGGATTTGATAAATGCACACAACGGATTGATGAGTGGGGCATTTTTACGGTTTCGATGGCGGTGCGTCGTGACCACTGAACGCCGGAGCGTATTGCTACAAGGAGCTGGCTGGTTATTGTTGCTGGCCCCGTTTTTCTTCTTCACATATGGATTTCTTAATCAGTTCACCGCGTTTCAGGATCTTAACAACCATGATATCCCCAGTCAGGTGTTCGGTTGGGAAACGGCGATCCCTTTTCTTCCCTGGACTATTGTTCCTTACTGGAGTCTGGATCTTTTATATGGATTTTCGCTGTTCGTTTGTCGCTCGACATTCGAACAGCGCCGACTGGTCCACCGGCTTATTCTGGCAACGGTAATGGCCTGTTGCGGTTTTTTGCTCTATCCGCTGAAGTTTAGTTTTATCCGCCCTGAAGTGAGTGGGGTGACGGGATGGCTATTTTCGCAACTTGAACTGTTTGATCTGCCTTATAACCAGTCCCCTTCGCTGCATATTATTCTCTGCTGGCTACTTTGGCGTCACTATCGTCAGCATCTGGCTGTGAGGTGGCGTAAAGTCTGTGGCGGATGGTTTTTACTCATCGCTATTTCTACGCTGACGACCTGGCAGCATCATTTTATTGATGTCATCACAGGGCTGGCGGTAGGTATGTTGATTGACTGGATGGTGCCCGTCGACCGTCGCTGGAACTACCAGATACCTGATCAACGTCGAATCAAAATAGCACTGCCATATGTCGTAGGCGCGTGTTCGTGCATAGTATTGATGACGCTAATGATGATGAATCAGTTACGGTGGTCAGTCTGGTTATGTTGGCCAGTATTATCGCTACTCATTATTGGCCGTGGGTACGGTGGGCTTGGCGCGATAACAACAGGGAAAGATAGTCAGGGGAAACTCCCGCCTGCCGTTTACTGGCTGACATTGCCCTGGCGCATCGGTATGTGGATATCGATGCACTGGTTTTGTCGTCGGCTGGAGCCGGTGAGCGAAATTACTGCGGGTGTTTATTTAGGGACGTTTCCACGACATATTCCGGCACAGAATGCGGTTCTGGACGTCACCTTTGAATTCCCTCGCGGACGAGCGACAAAAGATCGACTCTATTTTTGTGTACCTATGTTGGATCTGGTGGTTCCGGAAGAGGGGGAGCTCCGACAGGCCGTGGCGATGCTGGAAACATTACGCAAAGAGCAAGGCAGCATTCTGGTCCATTGCGCGTTGGGATTATCGCGCAGTGCGCTGGTGGTGGCCGCATGGCTGTTATGTTACGGACACTGTAAAACCGTTGATGAAGCGATTAACTATATTCGCGTCAGACGCCCGCAGATTGTGCTGACAGCCGAGCACAAAGCGATGCTGAGATTGTGGGAGAACAGGTAAGTGGATTGAGATGTGGACTGAATATCTACAGTCCACATCAAAATAGTGTCCGGTTATGCAGCAACAATACTGTCGATGGCTGCTTTCGCGTCAGACTGCGCTTTCGCTGCCATTTCCGGGCCGTACGCGATCCCTTCGGCGAAGACAAATTTCACATCGGTAATGCCGATAAAGCCCAGGAATGTGGACAGATACGGCGTTACCAGATCCGTTGGGCCATCTTTATGGATCCCACCGCGGCTGGTAATAACGATGGCTTTTTTACCCGTTACCAGACCTTCCGGACCGTTCTCGGTATAGCGGAAAGTAACGCCTGCACGTGCCACCAGGTCAAAATAGTTTTTCAACTGAGTTGAGATGTTGAAGTTATACATCGGTGCCGCAATAACGATAACGTCATGGGCTTTCAGCTCGGCAATCAGCTCATCGGAAAGCGCCAGAGCTTCCTGCTGACGCGGAGTCAGCGGCGCATCGCTCGGACGCAGTGCACCAACCAGTTCGCCATCCAGTACCGGAATCGGATTTGCAGCCAGGTCACGCACGGTGATTTCATCAGCGGAGTGCTTTTCGCGCCATTGTTCAACAAAATAATCGGACAACTGATTAGACTGAGAGTACCCTGCCAGGATGCTGGATTTAAGAACTAATACCTTGCTCATGGTGTTTCCTTATAGATGTTTGAATGGGCGATGCCCCGTTGCTTGTTGACACTTTATTCACAATCCTGCCACAGAGATAGCGCAATAAATCGAAGCCTATGTTCGAATTTATTGAACAACGCATAGAAAGCCGCGATGTGGTACTCTATATCTATCATTTAAAAGAAAATTAATCAGGCAGCCAACTGCCCACTAACGTTATGACAGAACAACAAAAATTGACCTTTACGGCCTTGCAGCAACGGTTGGATTCGCTGATGCTGCGTGACAGACTGCGTTTTTCCCGCCGTCTGCACGGCGTGAAGAAGGTTAAAAATCCTGATGCACAACAGGCCATTTTCCAGGAGATGGCGAAAGAGATTGACCAGGCGGCAGGGAAAGTCCTGCTGCGTGAAGCAGCACGACCGGAAATCACTTATCCGGACAATTTGCCGGTTAGTCAGAAAAAGCAGGACATTCTCGAAGCAATCCGTGATCACCAGGTGGTGATCGTCGCCGGGGAAACGGGTTCCGGTAAAACGACTCAGTTACCGAAAATCTGTATGGAACTGGGCCGCGGGATTAAAGGGCTGATCGGCCATACCCAGCCGCGTCGTCTGGCGGCACGAACGGTGGCGAACCGTATTGCGGAAGAGCTGCAAACGGAGCCGGGCGGTTGCATCGGGTATAAAGTGCGTTTCAGCGATCACGTCAGTGATAACACGATGGTCAAGCTGATGACCGACGGTATCCTGCTGGCAGAGATCCAGCAAGACCGCCTGCTGATGCAGTACGACACTATCATTATTGACGAAGCGCACGAACGTAGCCTGAATATCGATTTTCTCCTCGGTTATTTGAAAGAGTTACTGCCGCGGCGTCCTGACCTAAAAATCATTATCACTTCCGCGACTATCGACCCGGAACGCTTTTCGCGCCACTTTAATAATGCGCCGATTATCGAAGTCTCCGGTCGTACCTATCCGGTGGAGGTGCGTTATCGCCCGATTGTTGAAGAAGCTGATGACACCGAGCGCGACCAGTTGCAGGCGATTTTCGATGCCGTAGATGAACTGAGCCAGGAAAGCCCTGGCGACATTCTGATTTTTATGAGCGGCGAGCGAGAAATTCGCGATACCGCCGATGCGCTGAACAAGCTGAACTTACGCCATACGGAAATTCTTCCGCTTTATGCACGGCTTTCGAACAGCGAGCAGAACCGCGTCTTCCAGTCGCACAGCGGACGGCGCATTGTGCTGGCGACTAACGTCGCGGAAACCTCGCTGACTGTGCCGGGGATTAAATACGTTATCGACCCAGGTACGGCGCGTATCAGCCGCTACAGCTATCGCACCAAAGTGCAGCGTCTGCCGATTGAGCCCATTTCGCAGGCTTCAGCTAATCAGCGTAAAGGCCGCTGTGGTCGTGTGTCAGAAGGGATCTGCATTCGTCTTTATTCCGAAGACGATTTCCTCTCGCGCCCGGAGTTTACCGATCCGGAGATTCTGCGTACCAACCTGGCCTCGGTTATTTTGCAGATGACCGCGCTGGGGCTGGGCGATATCGCTGCGTTCCCGTTTGTAGAAGCGCCGGATAAACGCAATATCCAGGATGGCGTGCGTCTGCTCGAAGAGCTGGGCGCGATCACCACTGATGAACAGGCCAGCGCCTATAAACTGACGCCGCTCGGTCGCCAGCTCTCGCAACTGCCAGTCGATCCTCGTCTGGCGCGAATGGTGCTGGAAGCGCAGAAACATGGCTGCGTGCGTGAGGCGATGATTATCACTTCCGCGCTCTCTATTCAGGACCCGCGTGAGCGGCCAATGGACAAGCAGCAGGCATCGGACGAAAAACATCGTCGCTTTCACGATAAAGAATCCGACTTCCTGGCGTTTGTAAATCTGTGGAATTATCTCGGCGAGCAGCAAAAGGCGCTCTCTTCAAACGCCTTCCGTCGCCTGTGCCGTACCGATTACCTTAACTATCTGCGCGTGCGCGAATGGCAGGATATCTACACCCAGTTGCGCCAGGTGGTGAAAGAACTTGGCATTCCGGTTAACAGCGAACCGGCGGAGTATCGCGAAATTCACATCGCCTTACTGACAGGTTTGCTTTCGCATATCGGCATGAAAGATGCCGATAAACAGGAATATACCGGCGCACGTAACGCGCGTTTCTCCATCTTCCCCGGTTCTGGTTTATTCAAGAAGCCGCCGAAATGGGCAATGGTGGCGGAACTGGTAGAAACCAGCCGCCTGTGGGGGCGCATTGCGGCACGCATCGATCCGGAATGGGTAGAGCCAGTTGCCCAGCATTTGATTAAATGCTCCTACAGCGAACCGCACTGGGAACGGGCGCAGGGCGCGGTGATGGCAACTGAAAAAGTCACCGTTTACGGGTTGCCGATTGTTGCTGCGCGTAAGGTCAACTACAGCCAGATTGATCCTGCGCTGTGTCGTGAACTTTTTATTCGCCACGCGCTGGTGGAAGGTGACTGGCAGACGCGTCACGCATTCTTCCGTGAAAACCTGAAACTACGGGCAGAAGTGGAAGAACTGGAACACAAATCACGTCGCCGCGATATTCTGGTGGATGACGAAACGTTGTTTGAATTTTACGACCAGCGCATCAGCCACGATGTGATCTCCTCACGACACTTTGATAGTTGGTGGAAAAAAGTCAGCCGCGAAACACCTGATTTGCTCAACTTTGAAAAGAGCATGTTGATCAAAGAAGGGGCGGAAAAAATCAGCAAGCTGGATTACCCGAACTTCTGGCATCAGGGCAATCTCAAGCTGCGTTTAAGCTATCAGTTTGAGCCGGGGGCGGATGCTGACGGTGTGACCGTGCATATTCCGCTGCCGTTACTTAACCAGGTTGAGGAAAGCGGGTTTGAGTGGCAGATCCCAGGCCTGCGCCGTGAACTGGTGATTGCTCTAATCAAATCGTTGCCGAAACCGGTACGGCGTAATTTTGTACCCGCGCCAAACTACGCCGAAGCGTTTTTAGGTCGCGTCACGCCGTTGGAACTGCCGTTGCTCGACAGCCTTGAGCGCGAGCTACGGCGGATGACCGGCGTTACCGTTGACCGCGAAGACTGGCACTGGGATCAGGTGCCCGATCACCTGAAAATCACCTTCCGCGTGGTGGACGACAAAAATAAGAAGCTAAAAGAAGGGCGCTCATTACAGGATCTGAAAGACGCCCTGAAAGGCAAAGTGCAGGAAACGCTTTCCGCCGTTGCCGATGATGGTATTGAGCAAAGCGGGTTACATATCTGGAGCTTCGGTAATTTACCGGATCACTACGAGCAGAAACGTGGCAACTACAAAGTGAAGGCCTGGCCTGCGCTGGTGGATGAGCGTGACAGCGTAGCGATTAAGCTTTTTGATAACCCGCAGGAACAACAGCAGGCTATGTGGCGTGGTTTGCGTCGCTTGCTGTTGCTGAACATTCCGTCGCCAATTAAATATCTGCATGAGAAACTGCCGAACAAAGCGAAGCTGGGTCTCTACTTTAACCCGTACGGTAAAGTGCTGGATCTCATTGACGACTGCATCTCCTGCGGTGTTGATAAGTTGATTGATGAGGCGGGCGGCCCGGTCTGGACGGAAGAAGGCTTTGCCGCGCTTCATGAAAAAGTCCGCGCTGAACTGAACGACACGGTGGTGGATATTGCGAAGCAGGTCGAGCAAATCCTTACGGCAGTGTTCAATATCAACAAACGCCTGAAAGGACGGGTGGATATGACCATGGCGCTGGGGCTTTCTGACATTAAAGCGCAGATGGGCGGGCTGGTGTATCGCGGTTTTGTCACTGGCAACGGTTTTAAACGGCTGGGCGACACGCTGCGTTATTTACAGGCGATTGAAAAACGTCTGGAAAAACTGGCGGTTGATCCACATCGCGACCGCGCCCAGATGCTGAAAGTCGAAAATGTCCAGCAGGCGTGGCAGCAGTGGATCAACAAACTGCCGCCAGCACGTCGTGAAGATGAAGACGTAAAAGAGATCCGCTGGATGATAGAAGAGCTGCGCGTCAGCTACTTCGCTCAACAACTTGGTACGCCTTATCCGATTTCGGATAAGCGTATTTTGCAGGCGATGGAGCAGATTAGCGGTTAATCCTGCTATTTACCTGATAAATCTAAAACCCGGTCAGCATTTAGCGCCGGGTTTTTTCTTTATGAATTCTGAAAAATAGCAAGGGCGGTACTCCTTACGTCGCGTGGGGAGTAGGCTTGTGGCGTACGCAGTCATTTTTGAATTATCGATAACACATTCTTTACTGCGGCACTCAATGTTATTGATCAAATTTATTTTTCACCGGGGCAAAAATGGACTTAAATTCTGAAGAATACAAAAAATTTAGTCATACATTTAAAGATACAGAAGAAGAAATTATCGTTCTTCTTAGTGATACTGGCGGTGGCGCGGGTAAGAGTAACGGTGATAATTACTGGACAGCGGTTGAACACTTACTCGCCTGGAAGAGTCTGACTACGGGAGAAATTCACGTTGGAGATGGACGACTCAACTGGTTGATAACAGAAGAAAATGAGAAAACTCAAGGCTGTGCGTGGCCGTTTAATATGCAGTCTGGTGGTATATATCGCCTGAGAGTACGAGATTTGATTGACAGGACCGTGCCGGAAGGAAAGTTAGCCGAGTTTTATAATCGGTTTTATGTTCTTGAGGTTCTTGAAAGTCATGTTCAGTGTGAGGAACTGCTCAATATTCAGAAAGAATATCGCAAACCAGTTGTTGTTGAAGATCAGCAATTGGGGACTTTCGTGCTTAATAAAGACTACTCCTGTTTTAGCGGGGAAGTGAAATGGAATGATCAGAATATTTCTGTATCTATGGAAGTAGATAAGAATGATAGATATACCTGGCAACAGGCTTTTGAAAATCTGCGATTTTTATGTAGTCATATGCAACAAAAAGATCAGGAGTTCCGCCAATATGCTGCAGAACAATTAACTGAATTGGCCAATGACTGGCTTCAAGATGAAGAAGATGAAGAAATTACAGAAGATATGTTTGTTAGCAGAATAAATCTTGTTGAGTTGGCTATGGATTATAATGGAGATTATTCATTATATTATAACGATGATGATATGTTCTGGGGTCACATTATTGATATTGTGGGTAGTATTGAAACAGGGCCGACGAGTGCGAGTATAGCGGGTTAATTTATTGCCAGGCATTTTATCAATGGGTATGTATACTCTGGCTACTACGAGTTACTGGACTAAATGCGAGTGATGTTTTGTCCTGTAACTCGTAATATTAAAATTAACGAGGTAAAGTGCTTATAACACATCTGGTTGATGAGGATGATACACTGGATACCAAATGTTCCCTTGATTGAGAAATATAAGAATGAATATTATATAAATATCACACCAGATTATCTGTCATTTAAAAATGATAGAACATTATGTTATTGATGTTTTATCAACAGTTTCTCCGCAAATACAGTATGACTAAAACCAGTGTCTGGTTCGCGATGGCGCGATAGAAAAAGCATCATCTTCCTTTCAGAGTGCTCCGCTTCTCATTATTATCTCACGCAGTATTCTTAAGGGAACGATAAGGAGGAACCATGAACATTACCCCGTTTCCGACGCTTTCGCCGGCAACCATAGATGCCATAAATGTTATCGGTCAGTGGCTGGCGCAGGATGATTTCTCCGGTGAGGTGCCGTATCAGGCCGATTGCGTGATCCTTGCAGGCAATGCGGTTATGCCGACTATCGATGCGGCATGTAAGATTGCCCGCGATCAGCAAATTCCTCTACTGATTAGTGGTGGTATCGGTCACTCGACAACTTTTTTGTATAGCGCCATCGCACAGCATCCGCACTACAACACTATCCGCACCACTGGCAGAGCAGAAGCTACCATCCTGGCGGATATCGCTCATCAGTTCTGGCACATTCCGCATGAAAAAATCTGGATTGAAGACCAGTCAACAAACTGCGGTGAAAACGCACGCTTTAGCATTGCTCTACTGAATCAGGCCGTAGAACGAGTTCACACCGCTATTGTTGTACAGGATCCCACCATGCAGCGGCGCACAATGGCGACGTTCCGTCGTATTACCGGTGACAATCCAGACGCACCTCGTTGGTTAAGTTATCCCGGATTCGTTCCTCAGTTGGGAAATAACGAAGACAGTGTAATCTTTATTAACCAGTTAGAAGGATTATGGCCGGTTGAGCGTTATCTATCACTGCTTACCGGTGAGATGCCACGTTTACGCGATGATAGTGATGGCTATGGTCCCCGTGGGCGAGATTTTATCGTTCACGTTGATTTTCCTGCAGAAGTCACCCAGGCATGGCAAACGCTGAAACACGATGCTGTGCTTATCGAGGCGATGGAAAGTCGCTCGCTACGTTGAAAATTGCCCGTTTGAGAACAACTGTTTGCAAACGGGCATGACTCCTTACTTTTTTTTCTGCCTTTTATTCCTTTTACCCTTCTTTTTATGAAGCCCTTCACAGAATTGTCCTTTCACGATGCCGTCTCTATGATGATTGATGTTAATTAACAATACATTTACCAAAAACAAACATATAAATCACAGGAGTCGCCCATGTCAGTACCCGTTCAACATCCTATGTATATAGATGGACAGTTTGTTACCTGGCGTGGAGACGCATGGATTGATGTGGTTAACCCCGCAACAGAGGCGGTGATTTCCCGCATTCCCGATGGTCAGGCTGAAGATGCTCGCAAAGCAATCGACGCCGCAGAGCGCGCGCAGCCAGAATGGGAAGCATTGCCTGCCATTGAACGCGCCAGTTGGTTACGCAAAATCGCCGTCGGGATCCGCGAACGCGCCAGTGAAATCAGTGCGCTGATTGTTGAAGAAGGGGGCAAGATCCAGCAGCTGGCCGAAGTTGAGGTAGCATTTACTGCGGATTATATCGATTACATGGCAGAGTGGGCGCGGCGTTACGAAGGTGAGATTATTCAAAGCGATCGTCCAGGAGAAAATATTCTTCTCTTTAAACGTGCGCTTGGCGTGACTACCGGCATTCTGCCGTGGAACTTCCCGTTCTTCCTCATTGCCCGCAAAATGGCTCCCGCTCTTTTGACCGGTAATACTATCGTCATTAAACCCAGTGAATTTACGCCAAACAATGCGATTGCTTTTGCCAAAATTGTCGATGAAATAGGCCTTCCACGCGGTGTGTTTAACCTTGTGCTGGGGCGTGGTGAAACCGTTGGGCAAGAACTGGCGGGTAACCCAAAGGTCGCAATGGTCAGTATGACAGGCAGCGTCTCTGCAGGTGAAAAGATCATGGCGACTGCAGCAAAAAATATCACAAAAGTGTGTCTGGAATTGGGTGGTAAAGCACCAGCTATCGTAATGGACGATGCCGATCTTGAACTGGCAGTCAAAGCCATCGTTGATTCACGCGTCATTAATAGTGGGCAAGTGTGTAACTGTGCAGAACGTGTTTATGTACAGAAAGGCATTTATGATCATTTCGTCAATCGGCTGGGTGAAGCGATGCAGGCGGTTCAATTTGGTAACCCCGCTGAACGCAACGACATTGCGATGGGGCCGTTGATTAACGCCGCGGCGCTGGAAAGGGTCGAGCAAAAAGTGGCGCGCGCAGTCGAAGAGGGGGCGAGGGTAGCGTTGGGGGGCAAAGCGGTTGAGGGGAAAGGATATTATTATCCGCCGACTTTGCTGCTGGATGTTCGTCAGGAAATGTCGATTATGCACGAGGAAACCTTTGGCCCGGTGCTGCCAGTGGTCGCATTTGACACGCTGGAAGAGGCTATCGCAATGGCTAATGACAGTGATTACGGCCTGACCTCATCACTCTATACCCAAAATCTGAACGTCGCGATGAAAGCTATTAAAGGGCTGAAGTTTGGTGAAACTTACATCAACCGTGAAAACTTCGAAGCTATGCAAGGATTCCACGCCGGATGGCGTAAATCCGGTATTGGCGGCGCAGATGGCAAACATGGCTTGCATGAATACCTGCAGACCCAGGTGGTTTATTTACAGTCGTAATGAGTGAAAGAGGCGGAGGCTTTTCCCTCCGCCTTTGCTCGTCAGAGTTTAGCGAATTTTTCGAGGGTGCGAATAAGCTGCGTGACGAAGCCATATTCGTTATCATACCAGGCGACCGTTTTCACCAGCTGTAAATCGCCCACGGCGGTAATTTCGGTTTGCGTGGCATCAAACACCGACCCGAAATGGCTGCCAATGATATCAGAAGAGACTATTTCTTCATCGGTATAACCAAATGACTCGTTATTGTTTGTCGCGTTTTTAAGCGCGTTGTTCACCTCTTCGGCAGTCACTTTTTTTCCAAGAATAGACACCAGTTCAGTCACCGAACCTGTTTTCACGGGTACGCGTTGCGCATGACCTTTCAGTTTGCCGCTCAGTTCTGGGATCACCAGACCAATGGCTTTTGCCGCGCCTGTAGTGTGGGGAATGATATTTTCTGCCGCTGCACGTGAAGCGCGTAGATCTTTACCTCGCGGGCCATCCACCAGTGACTGGGTGCCAGTATAGGCATGAATGGTCGTCATCGTGCCGACTTCTATTCCGAAACTGTCGTGCAAGGCTTTGGCCATCGGTGCAAGACAGTTAGTGGTGCATGACGCCACGGAAACAATGGTGTCGTTGCCATCCAGTGTGTCGTCATTGACGTTATAAACGATGGTTTTCATTTCACCGGCAGGGGCGGAAATCAACACCTTCTTCGCACCAGCATCAAGGTGCGCCTGCGATTTCTCGGCGGAGGTATAAAAGCCAGTACATTCGACAATGATTTCTGCGCCTTTCGCTTTCCATGGAATATTTTTAGCCTCTTTTTCGGCGTAAACCGCGATACTTTTTCCATCAACGATAAGTGAATCTTCCGTAAAATCAACGCTCCAGGGGAACGGTCCGTAGTTTGAATCATGTTTCAGCAGGTAGGCGAGAATTTTTGGGGAAGTGAGATCATTAATAGCGACAATGTCTATGTTGCTTTTGACTTCAAGTAATCGACGCAACACCAGTCGACCGATACGACCAAAACCGTTAATACCAACTTTACTCATGGTCTTCTCCTGTCAGGAACGTTCGGATGAAAATTGATCCTTTCCAGGCTTAGACCAGGATGGCGGGATGGGCAATCTACATTCTTGCCGTGAAACGTAACGTACTGAAAACGGGTGAACAAAATTTAATGAAATTTTAAGAAAAGCTCGTTATGTTAACGGAAAATTATGTTAAAGCAGGAAATGTTATGGAAAGTAAATATTCAAGGTTACAAATCGGCATTCACTGGCTGGTCTTTTTGCTGGTTATCGCAGCGTATTGCGCAATGGAGTTTCGTGGTTTCTTCCCACGTAGCGATCGGCCGCTCATCAACATGATTCATGTTTCCTGTGGCATCTCAATTCTCGTGCTGATGGTTGTTCGTCTTTTGTTAAGGCTTAAATACCCAACTCCGCCGATTGTACCTAAACCAAAACCGATGATGACGGGACTGGCACATTTGGGACATTTGGTGATTTATCTCCTGTTTATTGCGCTACCAGTGATTGGTTTGGTGATGATGTATAACCGGGGCAACCCATGGTTTGCGTTTGGTATGACAATGCCTTACGCAGCAGAGGCCAATTTCGAACGGGTTGATAGCTTAAAGTGGTGGCATGAGACGCTGGCGAATCTGGGATATTTTGTCATCGGGTTGCACGCTGCGGCTGCACTGGCACACCACTATTTCTGGAAGGACAACACACTTCTACGCATGATGCCGCGTAAACGTTCCTGAAGGATATTTAAAGAAAACGCCTGTACTAAAACCGACCCGTGGTACAGGCGAAGAATACGGGCCTACATCGGAAGCGCCTATTATATTTATTTGTATGACAAATAAAACCATAATCCTTGTCCATATGCCCATCTGGCTTATCTTTAATCAATTCACCCGTTCTTTGATCTCATCAACGGTATCAAAATAAACCAGCGTATAACGTTCAAATCGAACATAAGATTCGATAAACCATGGAGGTTATATGAAAAAATTGGCACTTATCTTGGTTATGGGAGCGCTTGTTTCCTTTTATGCCGATGCCGGGCGCAAACCCTGCTCTGGTTCGAAAGGGGGGATCTCTCACTGTACAGCAGGCGGCAAATTTGTCTGTAATGATGGTTCTATTAGTGCATCGAAAAAAACATGCACTAACTGAAGCGTAAAAAGGGGGGCAGTACAGGCACCCGCAGGCATCCTATGAGGTTTCCTTAGGGACGAAAATAATCACTTCACGAAATAGCGTGCTGTTTTCCAGAATTTTTCGTCATTCGGGTTAGCCAGTTTAACCATTCCTCACTTTCTTCAATCCAATGGCATTAATCTTCTCTGCAATAATTGTTGTAAAAATGTGACGCAAAGAGGTTTTTAGTCGTAAGTAATTACCGTCAAATGCCGATGACTTTCTATCAGGAGTAAACCTGGAAGAGAGACAACGGTAATGAATACAACTCCCTCACAGCGATTAGGTTTTTTGCATCACATCAGGCTGGTTCCGTTATTTGCCTGCATTCTTGGCGGTATCTTACTTCTGTTTGCCTTGAGTTCAGCCCTGGCTGGCTATTTCCTCTGGCAGGCCGATCGCGATCAGCGTGATGTGACTGCGGAGATTGAGATTCGGACCGGGTTAGCGAACAGCTCAGATTTTTTGCGTTCGGCCCGGATCAATATGATTCAGGCCGGGGCGGCGAGTCGTATTGCGGAAATGGAAGCAATGAAGCGAAATATTGCGCAAGCCGAATCGGAGATTAAACAGTCGCAGCAAGGTTATCGGGCTTACCAGAGTCGGCCGGTGAAAACACTTGCTGATGAAGCTCTCGACGCTGAATTAAATCAACGTTTCCAGGCTTATATCACGGGTATGCAACCTATGTTGAAATATGCCAAAAATGGCATGTTTGAAGCGATTATCAATCATGAAAGTGAGCAGATCCGACCGCTGGATAATGCTTATACCGATATTTTGAACAAAGCCGTTAAGATACGTAGCACCAGAGCCAACCAACTGGCGGAACAGGCCCATCAGCGTACCCGCCTGGGTGTGATGTTTATGATTGGCGCGTTTGTGCTTGCCGTGGTCATGACGCTGATAACATTTATGGTGCTACGTCGGATCGTCATTCGTCCACTGCAACATGCCGCACAACGGATTGAAAAAATTGCCAGTGGCGATCTGACGATGAATGATGAACCGGCGGGTCGTAATGAAATCGGTCGCTTAAGTCATCATTTACAGCAAATGCAGCATTCACTGGGGATGACAGTCGGGACTGTTCGACAGGGCGCGGAAGAGATTTATCGTGGCACCAGCGAAATTTCCGCTGGCAATGCGGACCTTTCATCTCGCACCGAAGAACAAGCGGCGGCAATCGAACAAACTGCCGCTAGCATGGAGCAACTCACTGCGACGGTGAAACAGAATGCGGATAACGCGCATCATGCCAGCAAACTGGCGCAAGAGGCCTCCATTAAAGCCAGCGATGGCGGGGAGACGGTTTCCGGTGTAGTTAGAACGATGGGAGCAATCTCCACGAGTTCAAAGAAAATTTCCGAGATCACTGCCGTCATCAACAGCATTGCTTTCCAGACAAATATTCTGGCGCTGAATGCTGCCGTTGAAGCCGCACGAGCGGGTGAGCAAGGACGTGGATTTGCCGTTGTCGCCAGCGAAGTACGGACACTCGCAAGTCGCAGCGCCCAGGCGGCGAAAGAGATTGAAGGCTTGATCAGTGAATCAGTCAGGTTAATTGACCTGGGGTCGGTTGAAGTGGCAACGGCAGGGAAAACCATGAGCACGATTGTTGATGCCGTCGCGAGTGTCACACATATCATGCAGGAGATTGCCGCCGCCTCGGATGAACAAAGTAGAGGCATAACGCAGGTGAGCCAGGCGATTTCCGAAATGGATAAGGTGACGCAACAGAATGCTTCTCTGGTAGAAGAGGCCTCAGCGGCGGCGGTGTCCCTTGAAGAACAGGCTGCACGATTAACTGAGGCGGTAGACGTTTTCCGCCTGAACAAACATTCTGTGTTGGCAGAATCACGCGGAGCTGGTGAGTCTGTTAGTTTCGCAACAGCGTGAAAATATCAAAGAAGGGATCGAAAGATCCCTTACTTTTCAGAACGGCATTGATTTTCGAATAGCGTTAATCATCAATTGGCAACCGGAAGAGAACGTCGCATCTACGCGGGTCAATATTCCGATCGGTTCGCCTGCACCATGCCCCGGAACAGGCAGGGCCACCAGCGTGGCATGACGCAGGTCGTCTTTTACAGCGCCAGAAGGGACAAACCACACGTAGTCGTATTCAACCGTAAGTTGACGAGATAGCGAAGCAGACAGCGTTTCGATACAGCCCGAAGGAATTTTACAGCCCTGGCTCTGCACTAATGCATCTGAATGCTGGCGTGGTGCAGTACCTTCTGGTGATACAACGACAGGCCATTCCAGCACCCGACTTAGCGTTACGTTCTCTTGAAGCAGTGGGTGATTGGGACGAACGACCAACTTCAGCGATTCAAGAAACAGCAATTCATAATTAAGCCCGGTCATCAGTTCGGGATCTGACATTCGACCAATCCCGATATCGATTTCGCCGGTCTTCAAACCTGCCAGAATCATAGGGTTACTCATTGTCGCAACTTGCAAGGTCGTCTCTTTTTGTTGCTGATGAAACTGACCTATAACTGAAGGTAATATTCCCAGCGCCGCGGTAGGTAATGCACCTACCCTGACGACATCATTGTTAAGACCTTCTTTACGATGAAGCGACTGTCCGGCAGTGTTAATAGCGTCAAGAACTCTGACTGCATGTGTTAAAAATTGTTCGCCGGGTAAGGTAAGTTGCGCCCCCTGACGACCACGCTCAAACAAGCGAGCACCTGTCAATTGCTCTAGTTCATTCAATGTCTTGGAGAGCGCAGGTTGACTCAAATTAAGGGTTTCAGCTGCGCGCCCCAAAGTTCCTTGTTGTGCAACAGCTACGAATGTATGAAGGTGGCGCAAACGGATGCGCTGACTAAACAGACTATTTTTTTCCATAAGCGATGTTAAAAACGAAGCGGTGTCGCTGACAAGTGAAGTTGTTTGATTATGATAACTTGATTGCAAAATATTATTAACAATTAAAGCAATTGCGTTACAGGAAAATGGATAATATTGATGTTTTCGCGGCGAGATCACAGTTTGTAAATTCTTCCCGCCAGAGTGAATGTGGTTACCTACACTCCAGATTACTGACCAATGGAGGCAGACATTATGGCGAACAGCATCACGGCGGATGAGATTCGGGAACAGTTTTCGCAGGCAATGTCAGCCATGTACCAGCAAGAAGTTCCGCAGTACGGCACGCTGCTGGAACTGGTAGCTGATGTGAATCTGGCTGTGCTGGAAAACAATCCTCAACTGCACGAAAAAATGGTAAATGCAGACGAGCTGGCGCGACTGAATGTTGAACGTCATGGGGCAATTCGCGTTGGGACTGCACAAGAGCTTGCTACTCTTCGGCGGATGTTTGCCATTATGGGGATGTACCCGGTGAGCTATTACGATCTCTCGCAGGCGGGGGTGCCGGTACATTCCACAGCATTTCGGCCCATTGATGATGCTTCTCTGGCGCGTAATCCCTTCCGCGTTTTTACCTCATTACTCCGCCTGGAGCTTATCGAGAACGAATTTTTGCGCCAGAAAGCGGCGGAGATTCTATGTCAGCGCGATATCTTCACCCCACGTTGTCGACAACTGTTAGAGGAGTATGAGCAGCGGGGCGGTTTTAACGAAACACAGGCACAGGAGTTTGTGCAGGAAGCCCTGGAAACGTTTCGCTGGCACCAGTCAGCAACGGTGGATGAAGTAACCTATCGCGCCTTGCATAACGAACATCGGCTGATTGCTGATGTGGTCTGTTTTCCTGGATGCCATATCAACCACCTGACGCCACGCACGCTGGATATTGACCGGGTGCAGTCGATGATGCCTGAATGCGGAATTGAACCCAAAATTCTGATCGAAGGGCCGCCGCGCCGCGAGGTACCGATTTTACTACGCCAGACCAGCTTTAAAGCACTGGAAGAGACGGTGTTGTTTGCGGGGCAGAAACAGGGCACGCATACCGCGCGCTTTGGTGAAATAGAGCAGCGTGGCGTGGCATTAACGCCGAAAGGACGACAACTGTATGATGATCTACTGCGGAACGCTGGAACCGGGCAGGATAATCTCACTCACCAAATGCATTTACAGGAAACCTTCCGCACTTTTCCTGACAGTGAGTTTTTAATGCGTCAGCAAGGGTTGGCATGGTTCCGGTACCGTTTGACGCCTTCGGGTGAGGCGCATCGTCAGGCGATTCATCCCGGAGACGATCCACAGCCCTTAATTGAACGTGGTTGGATAGTGGCGCAACCCATTACCTATGAAGATTTCTTGCCCGTTAGCGCGGCGGGGATCTTCCAGTCAAATCTGGGTAATGAAACGCAGGCACGCAGTCACGGTAATGCCAGTCGCGAAGCATTTGAGCAGGCGTTGGGCTGCCCGGTTTTGGATGAGTTCCAGCTTTATCAGGAAGCGGAAGAACGCAGTAAACGTCGCTGTGGTTTGCTTTAAATTCTGACCATCCGCCTTTGCAAAAATTTGCCTGATTTTACAAACGAATCAGGCTCATCCCATCGACATAAAAAAATTGCCGATTAATGCATATTCTCTGAGTTCAACAATTGGATTATTAATAAATATTGTCTAGAGTGAGCGGTCATAAATAAGCACTTTCTTGCCGCTGAAAACGACCAGCGCGGGACCATTCACAACACCAGAAGGACTCACTTTCAGGTATGGATCGTAGACGATTTATTAAAGGTTCAATGGCTATGGCCGCCGTGTGCGGTACCAGCGGCATTGCTTCTCTTTTTTCTCAGGCGGCATTCGCGGCAGATTCTGATATTGCCGACGGGCAAACCCAGCGTTTTGACTTCTCCATTCTACAGTCAATGGCGCACGACTTAGCGCAAACCGCGTGGCGTGGTGCGCCGCGTCCGTTACCTGACACTCTGGCGACAATGACGCCGCAGGCTTATAACAGTATTCAATACGACGCCGAAAAATCGCTCTGGCATAACGTTGAGAACCGTCAACTGGACGCTCAGTTCTTCCATATGGGAATGGGATTCCGTCGCCGCGTTCGTATGTTTTCTGTTGATCCCGCAACACATCTGGCGCGTGAAATTCACTTTCGCCCGGAGTTGTTCAAATACAACGATGCGGGTGTTGATACCAAACAATTAGAAGGGCAAAGCGATCTCGGTTTTGCCGGTTTTCGCGTGTTTAAAGCCCCCGAACTGGCGCGCCGTGATGTCGTATCATTCCTCGGTGCGAGTTATTTCCGCGCGGTTGATGATACATATCAATACGGTTTGTCGGCTCGCGGCCTGGCGATCGACACTTACACCGACAGTAAAGAAGAGTTCCCCGACTTTACCGCCTTCTGGTTTGATACGGTAAAACCGGGGGCAACCACCTTTACCGTTTATGCGTTGCTCGATAGCGCCAGCATTACTGGTGCCTATAAGTTCACTATCCATTGTGAGAAAAGTCAGGTGATTATGGATGTGGAAAATCACCTGTATGCGCGCAAAGACATTAAACAGCTGGGCATTGCGCCGATGACCAGCATGTTCAGCTGCGGCACTAATGAACGTCGGATGTGCGACACCATTCATCCGCAAATCCATGACTCTGATCGTCTGTCCATGTGGCGGGGCAACGGCGAGTGGATTTGCCGTCCGCTGAATAATCCGCAAAAATTGCAGTTCAATGCTTACACCGACAACAACCCGAAAGGGTTTGGTTTATTGCAACTGGATCGTGATTTCTCTCATTATCAGGACATTATGGGCTGGTATAACAAACGCCCAAGTCTGTGGGTGGAACCGCGTAACAAGTGGGGTAAGGGCACCATCGGCCTGATGGAAATCCCAACAACGGGCGAAACGCTGGATAACATTGTCTGCTTCTGGCAGCCAGAAAAAGCTGTAAAAGCGGGTGATGAGTTTGCATTCCAGTATCGTCTGTACTGGAGTGCGCAACCGCCTGTTCATTGCCCATTAGCGCGCGTTATGGCAACGCGTACCGGCATGGGCGGTTTCCCGGAAGGTTGGGCGCCTGGTGAACACTATCCCGAAAAATGGGCGCGTCGTTTTGCCGTCGATTTCGTTGGTGGTGATCTGAAAGCTGCCGCACCAAAAGGCATTGAGCCGGTGATTACGCTTTCCAGTGGGGAAGCGAAGCAAATCGAAATTCTCTATATTGAACCCATTGATGGTTATCGTATTCAGTTTGACTGGTATCCGACTTCGGACTCCACTGATCCGGTCGATATGCGGATGTATCTGCGTTGTCAGGGCGACGCTATCAGTGAAACATGGCTGTATCAGTATTTCCCGCCAGCGCCGGATAAACGTCAGTATGTTGACGACCGCGTGATGAGTTAATCGTTTTTTTCTTCGGCACCTTCTTCGGGAGGTGCCGTCTGGTTAAACACGATCCCGCTCGCATTTTTCCCTAAGTTAAATGAGTAATCTGATGGTGTGTATTTCAGATACACCTTGTCAGCCACTAACAGGGAGTGCGTATGTTTCCAGAATACCGAGATTTAATATCCCGTCTGAAAAACGAAAATCCTCGCTTTATGTCCTTGTTCGATAAACACAATAAACTTGATCATGAAATTGCCAGAAAGGAAGGTTCCGACGGTCGAGGGTACAATGCGGAAGTGGTCCGCATGAAAAAACAAAAGCTACAGTTAAAAGATGAGATGCTCAAAATCCTGCAGCAGGAGAGCGTCAAAGAGGTGTAAACTTTCCTAAGCCGCCAGCCAGGCGGCTTTTTTAACAACTGCATGGATTGACTGGAGATAAGATGGCTGAAACGATAAAAGTAAGTGAATCACTTGAATTACATGCTGTTGCAGAAAGTCATGTCACACCTCTTTATCAGTTAATCTGTAAAAATAGAACCTGGTTACAGCAGTCGCTAAACTGGCCGCAGTTTGTTCAAAGTGAAGAGGACACGCGAAAAACGGTGCAGGGCAATGTAATGTTGCATCAACGCGGCTATGCCAAAATGTTCATGATTTTCAAAGAAGATGAACTTATCGGCGTTATCTCGTTTAATCGTATTGAACCACTGAATAAAACCGCTGAAATCGGCTACTGGCTGGACGAATCTCATCAGGGGCAGGGGATCATTTCTCAGGCGCTGCAGGCATTGATTCATCATTACGCTCAGTCTGGTGAACTTAGACGCTTCGTGATCAAATGTCGGGTGGACAATGCGCAAAGCAACCAGGTCGCTTTGCGCAATGGTTTTATCCTTGAAGGTTGCCTGAAACAGGCTGAGTTCCTGAATGATGCCTATGATGATGTGAACTTATACGCGCGTATTATCGATTCACAATAACCCTGCCAGCGGCGTTCGCGTAATGCGCTCTTCGCCGTTAATGACTTTTGGACCACGGACATGAACCGTGTCGCCATCAAAGGCTTCAACGACGGCGTGGTCGGTCAACTCCACATGGTTTTCAATTATCACCGCACCTGTAATACGGCTCTCACCTTGTATTACAACGTGCTCGTCGAGCAGAATCGGTCCGCCACGTACCACTGCCTTTCCGCCAATCAAGACATGATGTTTTAACACACAATTACCTTCCACAATGGCATATTCCGCTACCTGCGAACTGTAATGAATTGTCGGAATGGCATCTTCTTCTATGCCAGCTTTCACCTGCGCGTGACCGTAGACTTTAGCGCAATCGCATAGCCAGACGTTGTTCTCTTCATTACCTTCAATACTGGCAAAATCAAAAACTTCGGCGCGATGTTCAATAAAAGCATACCGGACGACGGCATCGCCATAAATTTGTGCCTGATGGACAATACGCGAGGCGCTAATCCTTGCGCGATCATAAATTTGTAGCAGGAGTTGATGGTCGGAGGTTAAGCCTTGCGCGGCGACGATCATAGAATGTTGATCAATTAAGGCGTGACCAAATATTCTACATTGACCGCAAACTAATGAGTCACGAATGGTGACACTGTCACTTATATATGCACCCTGACTGACTTCACTATTATCGATCCAGACGTTATCCGTTGCGTAAACCTCTCCCCAAAGGACGCTGGTGCCGGTGATACGCGTATTACCGGAAATCACCGTTCCGCCGAACGCAATAGCATTCTGATCGTAAATCCAGCAATTACCTTCCTGCGCTAACACCGTTTCGCGATCGATCCAGCCGCCAGCGGTTCCTGCTATCACATCGTTAAAATCGCTCATGGCGATAATTTGCCGTAATAACACACTTTTTTTAGTGCCATCATCCTGATAACTAAAGGCTCGCTGTTCTTCACTTAGACGATATTTGCGCATAGCGTTTTCCCACAGGTGACTTACTATAACCGTAGCAAATTCTGCGAGTCTGGCTATGCTCGAGAAAATTCCATAAAATGTATTTCAAATATACTTTATAAATTAAACAAAATGAGTAAGAAGATGCAGAGCGATAAAGTGCTCAATTTGCCGGCAGGCTACTTTGGTATTGTGTTGGGGACGATAGGGATGGGATTTGCCTGGCGCTATGCCAGCCAGGTTTGGCAGGTCAGCCACTGGTTAGGAGATGGGCTGGTAATTCTGGCGATGATCATCTGGGGATTATTGACTAGCGCATTTATTACCCGACTCATACGCTTTCCGAATAGCGTGCTGGCGGAAGTGCGCCATCCAGTGATGAGCAGTTTTGTGAGTTTGTTTCCTGCAACGACGATGCTGGTAGCGATTGGTTTTGTTCCGTGGTTTCGCCCACTGGCGGTATGCCTGTTCAGTTTTGGTGTCGTGGTTCAGTTGGCTTATGCCGCCTGGCAAACTGCGGGATTATGGCGCGGATCTCATCCTGAAGAAGCTACCACGCCTGGACTGTATCTGCCGACAGTTGCCAACAACTTTATCAGCGCAATGGCCTGTGGTGCATTGGGCTACACCGACGCCGGTCTGGTGTTTTTAGGCGCAGGCGTTTTCTCATGGTTAAGCCTGGAACCGGTGATCTTGCAGCGTCTGCGCAGTTCGGGAGAATTACCCACGGCGCTGCGGACATCACTCGGCATTCAGCTCGCTCCTGCGCTGGTGGCCTGTAGTGCCTGGCTGAGCGTCAACGGCGGCGAGGGTGACACGCTGGCGAAAATGCTTTTCGGTTATGGGCTGCTGCAACTGCTGTTTATGCTACGTCTGATGCCATGGTATCTCTCCCAGCCATTTAATGCTTCATTCTGGAGTTTCTCGTTCGGCGTATCTGCACTGGCAACCACCGGTTTGCATTTGGGGAGTGGCAGCGATAATGGATTTTTCCATACGCTGGCGGTGCCGCTGTTTATCTTTACCAATTTTATAATTGCAATACTGCTCATCCGAACTTTCGCGCTTCTGATGCAGGGGAAATTGTTAATCAGAACAGAGCGCGCTGTTTTAATGAAAGTTGAGGACAAAGAATGATCATCCGTGACGAAAACTATTTTACTGAAAAATATGAATTAACCCGCACACACTCTGAAGTACTGGAAGCGGTGAAAGTGGTTAAACCCGGTAAAACGCTGGATCTGGGCTGTGGCAATGGTCGTAACAGTCTTTACCTGGCAGCCAATGGTTATGAAGTTGACGCATGGGATAAAAATGCCATGAGTATCGCCAACGTCGAGCGCATTAAATCCATTGAAAATCTGGATAATTTACATACCCGGGTCGTTGATCTGAATAACCTCACCTTTGATGGGCAATACGATTTTATTCTTTCGACTGTGGTGCTGATGTTCCTTGAGGCTAAAACCATCCCAGGGCTGATTGCCAATATGCAACGTTGCACTAAACCTGGTGGTTACAACCTGATTGTGGCGGCGATGGATACCGCTGATTATCCATGTACCGTCGGCTTCCCGTTTGCCTTCAAAGAGGGAGAATTACGTCGATATTACGAAGGCTGGGAGATGGTGAAATACAATGAAAACGTCGGTGAGTTGCACCGCACCGATGCCAACGGTAATCGGATTAAACTGCGTTTCGCCACGATACTGGCACGTAAAAAATGACCCGGTAGAACAAGGCGCGTGAAAATGCCCCGCGTTGAGATGGTTAACCGTTGTTCTTTTCGGTAAGCATATTTTTAATCAAAAGGATGTGAAATTAATCACGGTAGTCGAAGTTTTTCATCAGCTTAACGCACTGATATTTAACTACTGATGATTGACTTAGCCCCTTTTTCGGCATTGACTATGTCGTCTGAAAAGGGGCTGATAAATTTATTTTTACCAACACTTTTTTTGCCACAACACGAAGCGGTGCTTTTTGCTATAACTTAAAAAGTAATATAATCATCTCAGGAAACTATTCATGCGTACCACATCATTTGCGAAAGTTGCAGCTTTATGCGGCTTGTTGGCTCTGTCTGGTTGTGCCTCTAAAATCACCCAGCCAGATAAATATTCTGGCTTTTTAAACAATTACTCTGATTTAAAAGAAACAACTTCTGCAACGGGTAAGCCTGTTTTACGTTGGGTAGACCCGAGTTTTGATCAAAGCAAATATGACAGCATCGTCTGGAACCCAGTCACTTATTATCCGGTACCGAAACCATCTACCCAGGTAGGGCAGAAAGTTCTGGATAAAATTTTGAGTTATACCAACACCGAAATGAAAGAAGCGATTGCGCAGCGTAAACCACTGGTTACCACCGCTGGGCCGCGTAGTCTGATTTTCCGTGGGGCCATTACCGGTGTAGATACCAGCAAAGAAGGGCTGCAATTCTATGAAGTGGTTCCTGTCGCATTAGTGGTCGCGGGGACGCAAATGGCGACGGGCCACCGTACCATGGATACTCGCCTGTATTTTGAAGGTGAGCTAATTGATGCAGCTACTAATAAACCGGTTATCAAAGTCGTTCGTCAGGGCGAAGGTAAAGACCTGAATAATGAAAGTACGCCAATGGCTTTCGAGAATATTAAGCAAGTTATTGATGACATGGCGACCGATGCCACCATGTTTGACGTTAACAAAAAGTAATTCCAGTCGCGCCATCGTAAGATGGCGCTTTTTATTATCGGTTTCTGTCAGCGATTAAATTTAACACCATGTAACAAACGCCACCGGCAATTAATCCCCAAAACGCAGAACCAATCCCGACAAGCGTTAGTCCACTTGCCGTTACCAGAAATGCGACCACCGCCGCGTCGCGCTCACGCTCATTATGCAGCGCCTGATACAAACTGCCGCCAATGGTACTCAACAGCGCCAGACCTGCCAGCATCTGGATCCAACTCACGGGCAGCGCGGCCATCATTCCAGTTATGGCGCTACCAAACAGACCTGCAAACAAATAAACAACGCCTGCGACGGCAGCTGCCAGCCAACGTTGATCTTTATCCGGATGCGCTTCCGGGCTTTGGCAAATAGCCGCGGTGATTGCTGCAATACCGACGGAATAAACCCCGAAAGGGGAAAATACCAGCGCCAGCAATCCAGTAAATACAATCAACGGCGAAACAGGAGCCGAATACCCGGCCGCTTTCATTGCCGCAATACCCGGTGCGTTTTGCGATGCCATCGTCACCAGAAAAAGGGGGAGTGCAACGCTCAGACTGTGAGCAAACGAAAATTCAGGGGCAATATAAGCGGGGAGAACGGGTTTAAAGGCAATATCCCCTGTGACAACGTCACCTTGTAAAATAACGATTACGATGCCAACTATCATCGCCGCAATAACCGCATACCGTGGCGCAATAGCTTTCGTCGCCAGCCACGCCAGCAACATACTACCGCATAACGTAAACTGACCATCCAGACTTGCAAACGCCTGTAAACCAAAGCGTAACAAAATTCCGGCCAGCATCGCCGCTGCCAGCGAGTGCGGAATAATACGCATCAGACGAGCAAAGAGTCCCGTTATGCCGCAGAGGATTATTAACGCGTTGGTGACAATAAAAACGCCGATGGCTTCGTTAAGTGTTAGTCCCTGTAATCCGGTGACCAACAAAGCCGCGCCAGGCGTTGACCATGCGGTGAGAACAGGCACGCGATACCATAATGTCAGAGCCAGCGTACTGACGCCCATTGCCAGCCCCAGCGCCGTCATCCAGCCAGAGATTTGTGCAGTGGTGGCTCCGGCGACCATCGCTGCTTGCCAGATTATTGCCGCTGAACTGGCGTAGCTAATTAATACCGCCAGAAACCCCGCCAGTAGCGTGGGTGGAGGAATAGAAAACAGACGCATGGTCACCTCGTGCGTTATAGCGTACAGGTACCGTAGCATTTGTCCGTTATAACGCACAAGTGATAAACTTCCGCTTTGCCGGAGGAGTCACATGGAAAATCTCACTCGCTTTTTATCCACCACACTTAAACAACTACGTCAGCAGCGCGGTTGGAGTCTTTCGCGACTGGCAGAAGCGACGGGTGTTTCTAAAGCGATGTTAGGGCAGATTGAACGTAATGAATCCAGCCCGACGGTCGCGACATTATGGAAAATTGCCACCGGGTTGAATGTGCCATTTTCGACATTTATTTCTCCGCCGCAGTCCGCTACGCCTTCAGTTTATGATCCGCAACAGCAGGCGATGGTGATCACTTCGCTGTTTCCTTATGATCCACAACTCTGCTTTGAACACTTCTCGATTCAGATGGCACCTGGTGCAATAAGTGAATCGACGCCCCATGAGAAGGGAGTAATCGAACATGTTGTCGTCATTGATGGGCAACTTGATCTGTGCGTTGATGGTGAATGGCAGAGCCTTAATTGTGAAGAAGGCGCTCGATTTGCTGCAGACGTTACGCATGTCTATCGTAATGGTGGGGAGCAAATCGTACATTTTCATTCCCTCATCCATTACCCACGCAGTTAAGCGGGAAAACTATTTCGCAACGTCGCGCTTGTGGCTAAAATAGCCGCCATTTTTCAGCTACTGGATAAGAATGTGACCGTATCTTCTCATCGACTTGAACTGTTAAGCCCGGCACGCGATGCCGCCATTGCCCGCGAAGCTATTTTGCACGGTGCCGATGCTGTTTATATCGGCGGCCCTGGTTTTGGTGCCCGTCATAATGCCAGTAATAGCCTGAAAGATATTGCCGAACTGGTGCCGTTTGCCCATCGTTATGGTGCAAAAATTTTCGTCACGCTTAACACCATTTTGCATGATGATGAGCTGGAACCTGCGCAACGGCTGATTACCGACCTCTACCAGACCGGCGTCGATGCGCTGATTGTTCAGGATATGGGGATTCTGGAACTTGATATTCCGCCGATTGAACTGCACGCCAGTACCCAGTGCGATATTCGCACAGTAGAAAAAGCGAAGTTCCTCTCTGATGTTGGCTTTACGCAGATTGTGCTGGCGCGAGAGCTGAATCTTGAGCAGATCCGCGCGATTCACCAGGCCACGGACGCGACCATTGAATTCTTTATTCATGGTGCATTGTGCGTGGCCTATTCTGGTCAGTGCTACATTTCTCATGCGCAAACAGGGCGTAGCGCCAACCGTGGCGATTGCTCGCAGGCATGCCGTTTGCCATACACATTGAAAGACGATCAGGGGCGGGTGGTTTCCTATGAAAAACATCTGCTGTCGATGAAAGATAACGATCAGACTGCTAACCTTGGCGCGCTGATTGATGCTGGCGTGCGCTCCTTCAAGATTGAAGGGCGTTACAAAGATATGAGCTACGTGAAGAATATCACCGCGCATTATCGCCAAATGCTGGACGCCATTATTGATGAACGTGGCGATCTGGCGCGTGCTTCATCCGGTCGTACCGAGCATTTCTTCGTACCGTCGACGGAAAAAACCTTCCATCGTGGCAGTACCGACTACTTTGTTAACGCCCGTAAAGGGGATATCGGCGCGTTCGACTCCCCCAAGTTTATCGGCCTGCCGGTCGGTGAAGTATTAAAAGTGGCGAAGGATCATCTCGATGTTGCCGTCACCGAGCCGTTAGCTAATGGCGATGGTCTGAATGTGATGATTAAACGTGAAGTGGTTGGCTTTCGCGCCAATACAGTCGAAAAAACCGGGCAAAATCAGTACCGCGTCTGGCCAAATGAAATGCCAGCAGATTTGCACAAAATTCGTCCTCATCACCCACTAAACCGTAATCTTGATCATAACTGGCAGCAGGCACTGACAAAAACCTCCAGCGAACGTCGCGTAGCGGTAGACATTGAACTGGGCGGCTGGCAGGAACAACTGATTCTGACCCTCACCAGTGAAGAGGGTGTCAGCATTACGCATACGCTGGACGGGCAGTTCGACGAAGCCAATAACGCCGAAAAAGCAATGAACAATCTGAAGGATGGTCTGGCAAAACTGGGGCAAACCATCTATTACGCCCGCAATGTGCAAATTAATTTGCCGGGGGCGCTGTTTGTACCGAACAGTCTGTTAAATCAGTTCCGCCGTGAGGCCGCCGAAATGCTGGATGCTGCGCGTCTTGCCAGTTATCAGCGCGGCAGTCGTAAACCGGTTGCTGACCCTGCGCCGGTTTATCCGCAAACGCATCTGAGTTTCCTCGCGAACGTATACAACCAGAAAGCGCGTGAATTTTATCATCGCTATGGTGTGCAACTGATTGACGCGGCGTATGAGGCACATGAAGAGAAGGGCGAAGTGCCGGTGATGATCACCAAGCATTGTCTGCGCTTTGCCTTCAATCTGTGCCCGAAACAGGCGAAAGGCAATATCAAAAGCTGGAAGGCGACGCCAATGCAACTGGTTAACGGCGATGAAGTGTTAACGCTAAAGTTTGATTGCCGCCCATGCGAGATGCACGTCATTGGCAAAATCAAAAATCACATACTGAAAATGCCGTTACCGGGAAGCGTAGTGGCATCCGTAAGTCCGGATGATCTGCTGAAAACATTGCCGAAGCGAAAAGGGTAAAACGCCAGTTTTCTGGTTACTCACAACTTATTGAATCTGCATGATCTTGTCGGCCGGGTAAGGCGTCACGCCGCATCCGGCAATAAATAAATGACTCAACGTTGTCCCGCTTCTGGTTTGCGCGATTTTTGCCAGTAAAAATGCTCGCGCAAACCTTCCGCCGACTCTTCCGCCACAGCACGCAATTCATCGCTGTCCGCTTCATGACGCAGCTGATGATCCACATTCTTTACCCACATAAATTCATGTCCTTTGTGCCCTGCCATGAGTTGTCCTGAGAACAGCGCACACGTTAATAAGACAACCGATAACGCCTTCGTAAACATCCCGCCACCTTTTTCTCACCTTTTGCCGCTATGATGCCGATCGTTTCTTGAGGTTATTATTCAGTTTTGCAAATTAGCGCAAAGAAATTCTGGAATCTTCCTTCCTGATTTTGCATTGCATTCTGCCGTTGCGGCGATTTAGTGCTATTTTCGAGCACATTACACACGGAGGTAAACTTCGCCATTAAATAGTCACGATCACTTTATTGAAGTGCCTTTGAGCGTCGCCTCTAAGGTATTGCTGTTAAATGCTTTTTTACCGTCAGAAATCACTCAGCAAGAGTTAGCCAGGCGAATTGGCAAACCTAAACAGGAAATTACGCGCTTATTTAACTTGCACCATGCGACAAAAATCGACGCCGTCCAGCTTGCGGCTAAGGCGCTTGGCAAAGAGTTATCGCTGGTGATGGTTTGATAACAGTTAATGAAAAGTTGTCATTTTTAACAACTGATATAGACTGCCGAATCACCTGCACATAATAACGATTCGATAATGAAAAAATACCAGCAGCTTGCAGAACAATTACGCGAGCAGATTGCGTCGGGGATCTGGCAACCCGGAGATCGTTTGCCTTCGTTGCGTGACCAGGTGGCGCTTTCTGGCATGAGCTTTATGACTGTCAGCCATGCCTATCAGTTGCTCGAAAGTCAGGGACATATTATCGCGCGACCGCAGTCGGGTTATTACGTTGCGCCACAGGCAATAAAAATGCCGAAAGCGCCAGTCATTCCAGTCACTCGAGATGAAGCAGTCGATATCAACACCTATATTTTTGATATGTTGCAGGCCAGTCGCGATCCGTCGGTAGTTCCGTTTGCCTCGGCCTTTCCCGACCCGCGACTTTTCCCCCTCCAACAACTAAACCGCTCGCTGGCGCAGGTAAGCAAAACCGCCACGGCGATGAGCGTGATTGAAAACTTACCGCCAGGAAACGCAGAACTGCGTCAGGCTATTGCTCGTCGCTATGCCTTACAGGGCATCACTATTTCTCCTGATGAAATTGTCATTACCGCCGGGGCGTTAGAGGCATTAAACCTCAGTTTACAAGCGGTAACGGAACCAGGCGATTGGGTGATAGTAGAGAATCCTTGTTTCTACGGCGCGTTGCAGGCGCTGGAGCGGTTACGGCTGAAGGCGTTATCGGTGGCGACGGACGTTAACGAAGGGATCGATCTTCAGGCGCTGGAACTGGCGTTGCAGGAGTATCCGGTGAAAGCGTGCTGGCTGATGACTAATAGCCAGAATCCACTCGGATTTACCTTAACGCCGCAGAAAAAAGCGCGGCTGGTAGCGTTGCTCAATCAGTACAACGTAACGCTGATTGAAGATGACGTTTACAGCGAACTTTATTTTGGACGGGAAAAACCGCTGCCTGCGAAAGCGTGGGATCGCCACGATGGTGTTTTGCATTGCTCTTCGTTTTCGAAATGTCTGGTGCCAGGTTTTCGTATTGGTTGGGTCGCCGCTGGAAAACACGCACGCAAAATTCAACGATTGCAATTGATGAGTACGCTTTCGACCAGTTCACCGATGCAGCTTGCGCTTGTGGATTATCTTTCCACGCGCCGTTACGACGCCCATCTTCGTCGTTTACGTCGTCAGCTTGCGGAACGTAAACAACGTGCCTGGCAGGCGCTGCTGCGTTATCTGCCTGCGGAAGTGAAAATTCATCATAATGACAGCGGTTATTTTCTCTGGCTGGAACTCCCCGCGCCGTTAGATGCGGGCGAATTAAGCCTTGCGGCACTGACGCATCATATCAGTATTGCGCCGGGTAAAATGTTTTCTACCGGTGCAAATTGGTCACATTTTTTTCGTTTTAATACTGCATGGCAGTGGGGCGAGCGCGAAGAACAGGCGGTTAAACAATTAGGCAAACTTATTCAAGAACGGCTGTAATAGCGTTTAATTTAATTCCTCTTAGGTTGGGTAATATGAATTTCGAATAGCAGTCATATTTCCTAACCCCTTGTCTATACTCCAGAAGATAATCTCACAGACGGCATAATGCGCGGTAGCTCACAACCTGATTAAATTTTCTCAGGGGCGAAGGTGTGCCTGCAAGCCGCCGTCTATGGTTAAACAAGGAGATATTTTTACGGCACGGCGGCTGAACAATTAATTACGACAGGAGTAAGACCTTATGAGCAAGACATTTGCCCGCAGCAGCCTGTGTGCGCTCACCATGACAATAATGACCGCTCACGCCGCCGAACCGCCTACCAATTTAGATAAACCGGAAGGGCGACTGGATATTATCGCCTGGCCGGGATACATCGAACGCGGACAAACTGATAAACAATACGACTGGGTAACGCAATTCGAAAAAGAGACAGGCTGCGCGGTAAATGTGAAAACCGCCGCGACTTCTGATGAAATGGTCAGTCTGATGACCAAAGGGGGTTACGATCTGGTTACAGCATCCGGCGATGCCTCGCTGCGCCTGATTATGGGCAAACGCGTGCAGCCGATTAATACCGCATTGATTCCCAACTGGAAAACGCTCGATCCGCGCGTGGTTAAAGGCGACTGGTTTAACGTTAGTGGCAAAGTTTATGGCACACCTTACCAATGGGGTCCGAACCTGTTGATGTACAACACGAAAACCTTCCCGACGCCGCCGGATAGCTGGCAAGTGGTTTTTGTTGCGCAGAATCTGCCGGACGGTAAGAGCAATAAAGGCCGCGTTCAGGCTTATGATGGCCCTATTTATATTGCGGATGCTGCGTTGTTCGTTAAAGCCACTCAGCCGCGGTTGGGCATCAGCGATCCTTATCAACTCACCGAAGAACAGTACCAGGCGGTGCTGAAAGTGCTGCGCGATCAACATAGTTTGATCCATCGCTACTGGCATGACACTACCGTGCAAATGAGCGATTTCAAAAACGAGGGTGTGGTTGCTTCCAGTGCATGGCCCTATCAGGCCAACGCCCTGAAAGCCGAAGGCCAGCCTGTCGCTACCGTTTTCCCGAAGGAGGGCGTTACCGGTTGGGCTGACACCACCATGCTACATAGCGAAGCGAAACATCCGGTTTGCGCCTACAAATGGATGAACTGGTCATTAACGCCAAAAGTGCAGGGCGATGTGGCGGCCTGGTTTGGCTCGTTACCGGTAGTGCCGGAAGGGTGTAAAGCCAGTCCGTTATTAGGCGAAAAAGGTTGTGAAACAAACGGTTTTAACTATTTCGATAAAATCGCCTTCTGGAAAACGCCTATAGCAGAAGGGGGCAAGTTTGTTCCCTACAGTCGCTGGACGCAGGATTATATTGCCATTATGGGCGGCCGCTAACTTCGCTGGGGTGTTTTATGACGTACGCAGTGGAGTTTGACAACGTATCGCGACTGTATGGTGATGTGCGCGCGGTAGATGGTGTCAGTATTGCGATAAAAGATGGTGAGTTTTTCTCAATGCTGGGGCCGTCTGGCTCCGGCAAAACCACCTGCCTGCGCCTGATTGCTGGATTCGAACAGCTTTCCGGCGGGACTATATCTATCTTTGGTAAACCCGCCAGCAATCTGCCACCGTGGGAGCGGGACGTGAATACCGTTTTCCAGGACTACGCGCTTTTTCCGCATATGTCGATTCTTGACAACGTGGCCTATGGGCTGATGGTCAAAGGGGTGGATAAAAAACAGCGACACGTAATGGCGCAAGAGGCGCTGGAGAAAGTGGCGCTCGGATTTGTACAGCAACGTAAACCGTCACAACTTTCTGGTGGTCAGCGTCAGCGGGTTGCCATTGCCAGAGCGTTAGTGAATGAACCGCGCGTATTGCTGCTGGATGAACCGCTCGGCGCACTGGATCTTAAGCTGCGTGAGCAGATGCAACTGGAGCTAAAAAAGCTACAACAGTCTCTTGGCATCACCTTTATTTTCGTCACCCACGATCAGGGCGAGGCATTATCGATGTCCGATCGTGTTGCGGTATTCAACAACGGTCGTATTGAGCAGGTCGATTCCCCGCGCGATCTCTATATGCGTCCGCGCACGCCGTTTGTTGCCGGATTCGTCGGGACATCCAACGTTTTTGAGCCGCTAATGGCCGAGAATCTTTGCGGCATGATAGGCAGTTTTGCCCTGAGACCGGAACATATCCGCCTCAACACCCCCGGCGAAGTGCAAGTTAATGGCACGATCCAGGCGGTGCAGTATCAGGGCGCGGCGACCCGTTTTGAACTGAGACTGAATGGCGGTGAAAAACTGCTGGTGAGTCAGGCCAATATGACAGGCGAAGAACTGCCTGCCACGCTCACGCCCGGACAACAGGTGATGGTTTCCTGGTCGCGCGATGTGATGGTGCCGCTGGTTGAGGAGAGGTGAATGGCGATGAACGTATTGCAATCACCTGCGCGCCCAGGGTTGGGTAAGGTGTCAGGTTTCTTCTGGCGGAAACAGGGACTGGGGCTGTTTTTGCTGCTGCTTGGTCCGCTGATGTGGTTTGGCATTGTCTATTTTGGTTCACTCCTGACGTTGTTATGGCAGGGCTTTTATACCTTTGACGATTTCACCATGTCGGTAACGCCAGAACTGACGCTGGCGAATATCCGTGCGCTGTTTAATCCGGCGAATTACGACATCATCCTCCGCACGCTAACCATGGCTGTGGCTGTCACTATCGCCAGCGCCATTCTGGCTTTTCCGATGGCGTGGTATATGGCGCGCTATACCTGCGGGAAAATGAAAGCGTTCTTTTATATTGCGGTGATGCTGCCAATGTGGGCGAGTTATATCGTAAAAGCCTATGCCTGGACCTTATTGCTGGCAAAAGATGGCGTGGCGCAGTGGTTTTTACAACATCTGGGGCTGGAACCACTGCTGACAGCGTTCCTTACATTACCCGCGGTGGGCGGTAACACGTTGTCAACTTCCGGGCTGGGGCGCTTTCTGGTGTTTCTCTATATCTGGCTGCCGTTCATGATCCTGCCCGTGCAGGCGGCGCTTGAGCGTTTGCCGCCGTCATTGTTGCAGGCGTCGGCTGATCTTGGCGCGCGTCCACGGCAAACCTTTCGCTATGTGGTGCTGCCGCTGGCGATCCCGGGTATTGCCGCTGGCTCTATCTTTACCTTTTCACTCACACTGGGCGATTTTATCGTTCCGCAGCTGGTTGGCCCTCCAGGATATTTTATCGGCAATATGGTTTATTCCCAGCAGGGGGCGATTGGCAATATGCCGATGGCTGCGGCATTCACCCTGGTGCCGATTGTTCTCATCGCACTGTACCTGGCGTTCGTGAAACGTCTGGGAGCATTCGATGCACTCTGAACGCGCACCGTTTTTCCTTAAACTGGCGGCCTGGGGCGGCGTGGTTTTCCTTCATTTTCCCATCCTGATTATCGCCGCCTATGCTTTTAATACCGAAGATGCAGCGTTTAGTTTTCCACCGCAAGGCCTGACGCTGCGCTGGTTTAGCGTGGCAGCACAGCGTAGTGATATTCTTGAAGCCGTGACGCTGTCACTTAAAGTGGCGGCGCTGGCGACATTAATTGCGCTGGTATTAGGGACACTGGCCGCTGCTGCGCTGTGGCGTCGGGACTTTTTCGGTAAAAGCGCCATTTCATTGCTATTGCTGCTGCCCATTGCGCTGCCGGGCATTGTCACTGGTCTGGCGCTATTAACTGCTTTTAAAACCATCAATCTGGAGCCGGGATTTTTCACCATCGTGGTCGGTCATGCGACTTTTTGCGTAGTGGTGGTGTTTAACAATGTCATCGCCCGTTTTCGCCGTACCTCCTGGAGTCTGGTTGAGGCGTCAATGGATCTTGGGGCCAATGGCTGGCAAACCTTCCGCTACGTGGTGTTGCCGAATCTCAGTTCGGCGCTACTGGCAGGAGGAATGCTGGCGTTTGCCTTGTCGTTCGATGAAATCATCGTGACGACCTTTACGGCAGGTCATGAACGAACGTTACCGTTGTGGTTGCTCAATCAGCTTGGGCGACCACGTGATGTACCGGTAACCAACGTGGTGGCACTGCTGGTTATGTTGGTAACAACCTTGCCGATCCTGGGGGCCTGGTGGCTAACCCGCGAAGGCGACAATGGTCAATAACCACTGATACAGGAATATGCTATGCAACATAAGTTACTGATTAACGGAGAACTGGTTAGCGGCGAAGGGGAAAAACAGCCTGTCTATAATCCGGCAACGGGGGACGTTTTACTGGAGATTGCCGAGGCATCCGCAGAGCAGGTGGATGCTGCTGTTCGCGCGGCAGATGCAGCATTTGCCGAATGGGGGCAAACCACGCCGAAAGCGCGTGCGGAATGCCTGCTGAAACTGGCCGATGTTATTGAAGAAAATGGTCAGGTTTTTGCCGAATTGGAGTCCCGTAATTGTGGCAAACCGCTGCATAGTGCGTTCAATGATGAAATTCCGGCGATTGTCGATGTCTTTCGCTTTTTCGCCGGGGCGGCGCGCTGCCTCAATGGTCTGGCGGCCGGCGAATACCTTGAAGGTCATACTTCAATGATCCGTCGGGATCCGTTGGGGGTCGTGGCTTCTATCGCACCGTGGAATTATCCGCTGATGATGGCCGCGTGGAAACTGGCTCCGGCGCTGGCGGCAGGGAACTGCGTAGTGCTTAAACCATCAGAAATTACGCCGCTGACAGCGTTGAAGCTGGCTGAACTGGCGAAAGATATCTTCCCGGCTGGCGTGATTAATGTGCTGTTTGGCAGAGGCAAAACAGTGGGCGATCCGCTGACCGGACATCCCAAAGTGCGGATGGTGTCGCTGACGGGCTCTATCGCCACCGGCGAGCACATCATCAGCCATACAGCGCCGTCTATTAAGCGTACTCATATGGAACTTGGTGGCAAAGCGCCAGTGATTGTTTTTGATGATGCTGATATTGAAGCAGTGGTCGAAGGTGTTCGCACTTTTGGCTATTACAATGCCGGACAGGATTGTACTGCGGCTTGTCGGATCTACGCGCAAAAAGGTATTTACGATACGCTGGTGGAAAAACTCGGTGCTGCAGTGGCAACGTTAAAATCTGGTGCGCCGGATGACGAGTCCACGGAGCTTGGACCGTTAAGTTCGCTGGCACATCTCGAACGTGTCAGCAAGGCGGTAGAAGAGGCGAAAGAGACAGGGCACATCAAAGTGATCACCGGTGGTGAAAAGCGCAAGGGTAATGGTTATTACTATGCGCCTACGCTGCTGGCTGGCGCGTTACAGGACGATGCCATCGTGCAAAAAGAGGTATTTGGTCCGGTGGTGAGCGTGACGGCCTTTGACAATGAAGAACAGGTGGTGAACTGGGCGAATGACAGCCAGTACGGACTTGCATCTTCGGTATGGACTAAAGATGTGGGCAGGGCGCATCGTGTCAGCGCACGGCTGCAATATGGTTGTACCTGGGTCAATACCCATTTTATGCTGGTAAGTGAAATGCCGCACGGTGGACAGAAACTTTCTGGTTACGGCAAGGATATGTCACTTTATGGGCTGGAGGATTACACCGTCGTCCGCCATGTCATGGTTAAACATTAAGTTAAATGTTAGTGGCTGTTATATGAAATTATATGATGGCCACTATCGTTTGAAGTTTTGAGTCATTGGCGATTAATAAGAATGAATACATTAAAACGAGTGGAAAAGTTAGACGACTATTATGCGCTAAAGGTATGATGGTGATTTTTCATCCTGTCATGGTTGATTCATAGAAGACTTTAGAGTATCGTTATTCAACTAATAATTTATAAGTAAAAGTAGATGTCTTTAGTATGAACGTACAGTTATATAAATTCACGGAAGATAAAAATAAAACCATTACCTTTAGGTGGACGAAAAAACACTTTGAATTTTGCATGGATAATAAAATATTTTTAAATCATAAAGGGAAGAAGTCTTACAAAGAAAGGAATTTATTTCTTTTCTCAAAAGGTGACAAAATATCAATTGAAGAGAATGTTATTGCTGAAGAATATTCAACAATGCCTGTAAAAAATTTTTCCAGTGTAGGTGCATTTTCATTTCCAACTTGTCATTTTTCAGGGAATATACATATAGGACGATTTTGTAGTATTGCATCAAATGTAAAAATAATGGGTGGAAATCATCCTATGAATCGTTTTACTACTCACATGATGACTTATAACGGTGAATTTGATAAATTTGCCTTGAGTGAGTTCGAACGGCCATGGACATTGAAACCATTCATTACCAAACCTGAAAATCCGATTATAGGAAACGATGTCTGGATAGGAAATGATGTTGTATTGAAAGGTGGCATCGCAATAGGTGATGGTGCTGTTATTGCTGCCAATTCCGTTGTTACCAAAGATGTGCCACCATATGCCATAGTTGCAGGAGTTCCTGCAAAAATAATCAGATTTAGATTTGATTCAAATATTATTGATGAATTGTTGAGAATAAAGTGGTGGAATTATAATTATTCAGATCTTCCGGATAATAACAAATGTGATGATATAAATTATTTTGTTGAAGAGATGAATCGATTGATATCAAATGGAAATATCCAAGAGAGGGACTATAAAAAATTCAATCTTTCTGAGATATTCAGAGACCTATAATTGTCTGTTTTACATGATAAATGGGCAGATAACCAGTGCGGGGTTTGCAATTTCAATGGGACAGCGTCCTCAAGGAGGTTGCAAACATCCTGCCATGCATAAACTTTATGCCATCTTTTTATATTTACTTTATTCCCTGAAAGTACAAAGCATTTATAGACCCCGCGCGTCTAAAGTAATGATGATAGAAAAATGTGAAAACAAAGTTCCCTTTGAATCAGTAAGCTGTCTGTAAGGACGATAGGAGGGGGATGTTTTCTACTTATTTCAATGTAGATGTCAGCAAAAAGAAGTAAATATTAAGGATAATGTTGTAAACCTGGAGAGTATGAGATGATCTTGCGTACTGTCAGAGCAGTGATTTCTCTGACAGTACGTGCTGCGTGCAAAATCACTACATCAAATAAACCAGCCAAATCTCATAGAGATAAGAGTAAACAAACCAACAGCAGCAAAGACATTTATCAGTACTACAGTTCTACTGGAAACATTCATTTTTGCCACCTTTTATCATTGCCCCTATGTGTATAGTACGGGTTAAGAAAATCCGCAATAATACTCATTCTGAAGATGGATAAGGGCAAGTTGCTGTTTGATGATTTTTTCTCAAACTGGTGAAAAAACTTGATGCACGTCAAAAAATGACGCATATTTGCGCGCGTTTTATTCATCTGGCTGGACGCCCGTACATGTCTCTCTATCAACACATGCTTGTTTTTTATGCGGTTATGGCAGCAATCGCATTTCTTATCACCTGGTTTCTTTCTCACGATAAGAAACGCATCCGTTTCTTAAGCGCCTTTCTGGTGGGGGCAACATGGCCGATGAGTTTCCCGGTGGCGCTGTTGTTTTCACTGTTTTAAATCTTACGCACTGGCTTGACGGCACCACGCAGACTTATATCATTTGGATGAATCGATAAATTTCACAAGTGGCTTAGGAGAAAGTATGTCGCATCTGGATGAAGTCATCGCGCGCGTGGATGCCGCGATTGAAGAGAGCGTCATTGCCCATATGAACGAATTATTAATCGCCCTGAGCGATGACGCGGAGTTAAGTCGGGAAGATCGCTACACCCAGCAGCAGCGTCTGCGCACAGCGATCGCCCATCACGGTCGCAAGCATAAAGAAGATATGGAAGCGCGCCACGAACAGTTAACCAAAGGCGGCACCATCCTCTGATTAAAATGTGCGCCTGGCCACCAGCCAGGCACCAACCACAAGTAAAATTGCGCCACAAATTGGGCCGATCAACGCCCGTAGTGGTACGCCATGACTGCGGAAGATATCCAGCACCAGACCACCAATCAGTTGGCTGGCGACCAGTACTGCAATAGTTGTCGCCGCTCCCAAATTCTGATATCCGCTGATACTGGCGAAGACAAAAAAAGATCCCAGCAAGCCGGGTATAAGTGTCCACCAGCGTACGCTGGACACCAGTTCGCCAAACCCCGCCATGCCTTGTTTAAACCATAAAATAGAAACAAAGAGCACAATCCCTACCAGTGAGTTCAGCAACATGGCGATGAGAATGGTAGAGGAGGTCTGGGTGATGCGCACCATTAGCGTGTTCTGGACGACCAGACCAATCCCTGCGGCAATCAAAAAGGCAAGGGTAAGCGACTGATTCATCAGATTGCGTCCGGTTCACTGCGTTCGTCGAGTTGCAACTGCATAAATGTCAGATCCAGCCAGCGCCCAAATTTAGTGCCCACCTGCGGCATTTGTGCGGTGATGACAAATCCCAGCGACTGGTGGAGATGCAGCGAAGCCTGATTTTGCGATTCGATCCCGGCGACCATAACATGCTTCCCGCAATCCCGCGCTTCATCAATCAATCGGCTTAACAATTTACGCCCAAGACCTTTGCCCTGATGATCAGGATGGACATAAACCGAATGCTCCACGGTATGGCGAAAACCATCGAAACTACGCCAGTCGCCAAACGAGGCATATCCCGTCACCACGCCATCTTCTTCACTCACCAGCACCGGATAACCTGCTATGGTCCGCGCTTCAAACCAGGCAATGCGGTTATCTGCATCCACCGTTTGGTCATTCCAGATAGCCGCCGTATACAACACGGCGTGGTTATAAATTTCCGCAATGGCAGCACAGTCGGCTTTGCGGGCAAAACGGATGGACATGTCTGGCCTCGATAAAATAATGATAATGACGTTATCAATACTATCGAAAACAGCCCGAAGCAACGGATTCCTCGATGAAATTATTGCGTGTTGCAGAGGGGATGTGACGACTGCAAACAAAACCAATCCTGCGAGCCTGCTACTATTGATGGATTCATGCCAAAAGCACAGGAGAGCATTATGGGGCAACAAAAGCAGCGTAACCGCCGTTGGGTTCTGGCCTCGCGTCCGCATGGCGCGCCGGTTCCGGAGAATTTTCGTCTTGAAGAAGATGATGTCGCCACACCGGGTGAAGGACAGGTATTACTGCGCACAGTTTATTTGTCACTGGACCCGTATATGCGTGGACGTATGAGCGATGAGCCATCTTATTCACCGCCGGTTGACATTGACGGCGTGATAGTCGGCGGTACGGTGAGCCGTGTCGTGGAGTCAAATCATCCTGATTACCAGCCTGGTGACTGGGTGCTGGGCTACAGTGGATGGCAGGACTATGACATATCCAGTGGTGATGATTTGGTGAAACTTGGCGATCATCCGCAAAATCCATCGTGGTCGCTGGGTGTGCTGGGGATGCCAGGCTTTACCGCTTATATGGGCCTGCTGGATATCGGTCAGCCCAAAGAAGGCGAAACGTTGGTGGTAGCTGCAGCGACAGGACCAGTGGGGGCGACGGTGGGGCAAATCGGCAAACTTAAAGGTTGCAGAGTGGTGGGGGTAGCTGGTGGCGCGGAAAAATGCCGCCATGCTACCGAGGTGTTGGGCTTCGATGTCTGCCTTGACCATCACGCGGATGATTTTGCCGAGCAACTGGCGAAAGCGTGCCCAAAAGGTATCGATATTTATTATGAAAACGTTGGCGGTAAGGTATTTGATGCGGTGCTACCGTTACTCAATACATCCGCGCGCATTCCCGTCTGCGGCTTAGTGAGCAGCTATAACGCTACAGAGCTACCACCCGGTCCGGATCGTTTACCCCTGTTGATGGCAACGGTGCTGAAAAAACGCATTCGCTTGCAAGGGTTTATTATTGGTCAGGATTATGGTCACCGTATCCATGAGTTTCAGCAGGAGATGGGACAATGGGTGAAAGAGGGGAAAATTCACTATCGTGAACAAATTACCAACGGTTTGGAGAACGCCCCACAGACGTTTATCGGCCTGCTGAAGGGTAAAAACTTTGGCAAAGTGGTGATCCGCGTGGCGGATGATGATTAAAGTTTCAACGGCGGCGTAAGGCCGCCATAAAAATCCAGGCAAAAAGCTTATTTTCAGCTTTAATTAACTGACCACATCATTGTTCTGCTGCTAATAACTACAAAGGTGAGTGGCTTATGATTATTCATTTTAACACACCAGGTGAACGCCTTCTGCTATGCAGGCAGGGTCGGAAAGAAAACACGCGAAGGAAGTAAAATGCCTGGAACGGAAAAAATGAAACATGTCAGTTTGACTATGCAGGTTGAGAACGACCTGAAACATCAACTAAGTATTGGCGCACTAAAACCTGGCGCACGCCTGATTACTAAAAATCTGGCGGAGCAATTAGGTATGAGTATTACACCTGTGCGTGAAGCATTATTACGTCTGGTTTCGGTGAATGCGCTTTCTGTCGCACCAGCGCAAGCATTTACAGTTCCGGAAGTGGGGAAACGTCAATTAGACGAAATCAATCGGATCCGCTACGAGCTGGAATTAATGGCAGTTACTCTGGCTGTTGAATACCTCACCCCGCAAGACCTGGCGGAACTAGAGGAATTGCTCGAGAAATTACAGCAGGCGCAAGAAAAGGGCGACATGGAACAAATCATTAATGCGAACAGGTTATTTCGCTTAGCGATTTATCATCGTTCAAATATGCCCATCCTGTGTGAGATGATTGAGCAACTGTGGGTCAGGATGGGACCTGGTTTACATTATCTTTATGAAGCGATTAATCCAGCGGAATTACAGGATCGTATAGAAAGCTATCATGAACTACTCGCCGCGTTGAAAGTAAAAGACAAAGAGCGATGCAGACATTGTCTTGCTGAAATTATGCAACAAAATGTTGCTATGTTATACCAGCAATATAATCGTTAAATTAAATGCCCGGCAAATACCGGGCATCAAGATAATCACTCAAATCGCCACGCAACATTCACGCCGATACCATAATTTCGCCCGGGCGCAGGTTCGTAATATCGCCCGTTCGACTCATTGACAATGACAGAACCAACGTATTCTTTATCGAATAAATTATCGACACGACCAAATAAATCCACAGTTAAATTGTGGTAATTGTATTTATACCCGGAGAATAAGCCGACGAGAGTATAAGACGGCGCTTTTGCCGTATTTTCATCATCGGCCATAATATCGCCCATATAACGCGCTTCCGTACCTGCATACCAGCCATCTTCCGGTACATAACCTATCGACGAAAAGCCCATATTACGGGCGATCCCCGGCATCCGGTTACCGTTACAATCTTGATCATTGCAAACATTGCTGCGATAGGTCGCATCAAGCCAGGTCCAGGACGCTTTTATGCGAAAATCTCCCGCGAAACGTTGATCCCATGCCAGCTCAGCACCTTGACGACGGGTCTTTCCGGCATTTTTATAAGTCGTACGTCCACCGCTACTGCTATCGACAACAATTTCATCATCGGTGTCGGTCTGGAACAATGCGAGACTAAGCAGCCCATCACCAATACGCGTTTTACTGCCGATCTCAATTGTATCGTTGGTGGATGGTTTTAAACCAAAGTTCATACCGCTTTGACCGTCAGCACGATAAGACAGCTCATTAATCGTCGGCGTTTCAAAACCACGCCCGGCTGCCAGATAGATATTCCAGGCATCGGTCATTGCATATTTTAACGATCCGGCTGGTAGCCATTTGTGATAACTGGCATCACCACTGTCATCGCCGTTACCCGGAGTAACGTAATGATCGTTGGAATCAAACCATACGGAGCTGTAGCGCACGCCAGCATCCAGCGACAGTTTTTCGCTCAGCTGCCACTGCGTTTGTAAATAAGGATCGACGTTCCACATCAGATTGCGTTCGTCGCGGCGCAACTCACCTTTTTGCCCGTACTCCGGCACACCGCTGTTCAGGCGGAAGTTGTTGTAGCCTTTACGGTTTTCACTCATGTTTTCGTAGTTCAGGCCGGTAGTGAACGTGACCGGAACACCCAGTTCGCCACGGTGTGTCCAGCGGCTGTCTATCCCCTGGTAATGACGTTGTAGAGTAATCACACCGCCCGCATGCGATGGGTTAAGTTGGGGGGCCATTGGGATTGACTGGTACTGGGTCGTTTCTCGTTCTCCGGCATACATCATCACACTCATATCATCCTGCGAACTTAGGCTACGTTCATAGCGCAACCCAGCCTGAGTTTGCTTGATGGTTTTTCGCGTGTCGTACTGTTCAGCGCGTGGCGCTTGTTGCGGATTCGCCTTCCATTCTGCTTCTGTTAAACCACCAGGATCATCTGCTTTGATATCCACACTATTGAAAATCAGGCTTAATTTGCTGGCGTCATCAATGCGAACGCCCAGTTTGGCATTGGCTAAATTTTTCTGTGCGCCACTATGATCACGATAGCCATGGGTCGTAAAACGCGTGGTTGAGACGGTGTAATCGACATCACCGGGCTGTGTGCCGTCTCCCGTTGCGCCCGTTGCTTTCAGCCCATAGCGCCAGCTGCCAAAACTGCCGTAGTAACTACTGGCTTCAATGGTTGGTGGCTGTTGTCCGGTCTGGGTGGTGACATTCATTACACCGCCAGACGCGTTGCCATACAGGGCAGAGAAGGGGCCACGCAGCACTTCCACATTTTGCACACTGCTTAAATCGATGTTGGATGTTTGCCCTTGCCCGTCGGGCATGGTGGCGGGAATACCGTCCACATACAGGCGAATACCGCGAATACCGTAAGTGGAGCGGGAGCCAAATCCGCGAATCGACAGCTGTAAATCTTGCGCATAGTTCTGCCGGTTTTGTACCTGCAAACCAGGCACGCCGGTCAGTGATTCGGACAAGTTAATGCGCGGTGTTGCCAGGCGCATCTCCTCGCCATCCACCACGCTTACTGCTGCTGGGGTATCCAGTTCTGAAACCACCTGCGGTGCGGCACTGACAATCATAGTCTGTTCATCAGCGGCAAAAACAACGGGGGAAAGGACAAGCAGTGCGGGCAAAACGGTCTGTCGGACGGAAAAAATCTTCATGAAAAAAGCCAGGTTAAGAATGGGAAAACGCCGTCATGGTAATGAAATTGTAAATTTATGGAAAATGAAACGGCACAATACGTTAAGTAATTGAGAAAATTGTAGTCGTAACGGCAAGAAATGCTCCACATTTGAGAAAATAATGATTACCATTCCCATTTATAACAAGAGCGTAACGATGATTACGCTTAGCGAAGCATTGTGAAGCAGCAAAAATATCGGTTCATCAAAGGGAGTCGTCATGCATTTACGTCATCTGTTTTCATCGCGCCTGCGTGGTTCATTACTGTTAGGTTCATTGCTTATTGCTTCATCATTCAGTACGCAGGCCGCAGAAGAAATGCTGCGTAAAGCGGTAGGTAAAGGTGCCTACGAAATGGCTTATAGCCAGCAGGAAAACGCGCTGTGGCTCGCTACTTCACAAAGCCGCAAACTGGATAAAGGCGGGGTGGTTTATCGTCTCGATCCGGTCACTCTGGAGGTAACTCAGGCGATCCATAACGATCTCAAGCCGTTTGGTGCCACCATCAATAACACGACTCAGACGTTGTGGTTTGGTAACACCGTAAACAGCGCGGTCACGGCGATAGATGCCAAAACGGGCGAAGTGAAAGGCCGTCTGGTGCTGGATGATCGTAAGCGCACGGAAGAGGTGCGCCCGCTGCAACCGCGTGAGCTGGTAGCTGATGATGCCACGAACACCGTTTACATCAGTGGTATTGGTAAAGAGAGCGTGATTTGGGTCGTTGATGGCGAGAATATCAAACTGAAAACCGCCATCCAGAACACCGGTAAAATGAGTACCGGTCTGGCGCTGGATAGCAAAGGCAAACGTCTTTACACCACTAATGCCGATGGTGAATTGATTACCATCGACACCGCCGACAATAAAATCCTCAGCCGTAAAAAGCTGCTGGATGATGGCAAAGAGCACTTCTTTATCAACATCAGCCTCGATACCGCCAGGCAGCGTGCATTTATCACCGATTCTAAAGCGGCAGAAGTGCTAGTGGTCGATACCCGTAATGGCAATATTCTGGCGAAGGTTGCGGCACCGGAATCACTGGCTGTGCTGTTTAACCCAGCGCGTAATGAAGCCTACGTAACGCATCGTCAGGCAGGTAAAGTCAGTGTGATTGACGCGAAAAGCTATAAAGTGGTGAAAACGTTCGATACGCCGACTCATCCAAACAGCCTGGCGCTGTCTGCCGATGGCAAAACGCTGTATGTCAGTGTGAAACAAAAATCCACTAAACAGCAGGAAGCTACCCAGCCAGACGATGTGATTCGTATTGCGCTGTAATAGATATGGCGAGGGTGAAAACGGAGAGACTTGCCTGACTTTTATCACGCCGCATGCGGCACACCTTCGTCAGTAATCTAAATTTGCCCGGCACGTAGCCGGGCAATTTTGCAATTAGCTCGCCGTTTCAGGCTTAAACACAATTTCCTGTTTTTCTTCATCTTCCTCGACGACTGGCGCAGTGCTGTGTATTTCTGCAACGCGTTTGCGTACACCAAACCAACCTACAACCAGCAGAAGGCCAATAATCGGCAGCGCAGCGATGGTATAAGTCCCGTTCGGGTAATCGAACGCCATCAGCACCAGGACGCTCAGTAAAAACAGTAATGTCAGCCACGACGTAAAGGGCGCACCTGGGAGTTTAAAACTGACATCCGCTGCTTTGCCTTCTTTAATCGCTTTACGCAGGCGCATCTGGCACACGATGATAAACGCCCATGAAGCGATGATTCCCAGCGACGCGAAGTTCAACACAATCTCAAATACGCGCGACGGCACCAGATAGTTAAGGAATACGCCAACAACATAAACGACCAGCGTCGCCAGGATCCCGGCATACGGCACATGCTGACGACTCATTTTCGCCATGAAACTTGGTGCAGAGCCGCCCATCGCCATTGAGCGCAGAATACGCCCGGTGCAGTACAGACCTGAGTTCAGGCTGGAGAGGGCAGCAGTCAGTACCACAATGTTCATAATGCTGCCGATGTAAGGCACGCCCAGTTTAGAGAAAAACGTCACGAACGGACTTTGCCCCGCCTGATACGCGCTCCACGGTAATAACATAACCAGCAACACCACGGAGCCGACGTAAAACAGGCCAATACGCCAAATCACACTGTTAATGGCTTTAGGCACCATGGTCTGCGGATCTTTACATTCTCCGGCAGCTGTTCCAACCATTTCAATAGAGGCAAAAGCAAACACTACGCCCTGAATCAATACCAGCGCAGGCAGTAAACCGTGGGGGAAGAAGCCGCCATTATCGGTAATTAAATGAAAGCCAGTGGTGTTGCCATCCAGCGGCTGACCGCTACCGAGGAACACTGTACCCACGACCAAAAAGGTCACGATGGCGAGCACTTTAATAAGCGCAAACCAGAACTCCATCTCCGCAAACCATTTCACACCAATCATATTCATGGTGCCAACGATGGTCAGCGCAGCGAGCGCAAAGACCCACTGCGGCACGCCGCCAAACGCACCCCAGTAATGCATATACAGAGCGACGGCGGTAATATCGACAATCCCCGTCATCGCCCAGTTGATGAAGTACATCCAGCCTGCAACGTAAGCGGCTTTCTCTCCTAAAAACTCACGGGCATAAGAGACAAAACTGCCACTGGAAGGGCGGTGTAGCACCAGCTCACCCAATGCACGCAGAATAAAAAATGAAAACAGGCCGCAGATTAAATAGACCAGTGCCAGTGCTGGCCCCGCCATTTGCAGTCGGGCTCCTGCACCTAAAAACAAGCCGGTGCCAATCGCGCCGCCAATGGCGATCATCTGTACCTGGCGATTGCCCATCGCTTTGTGATACCCCTCTTCGTGGGCATTAAGCCAGCGGCGTTTCGCGGCGTGTTGATCAGTTACGTCGTTGTTATGTGATCTCATTGCGCTCCCTGATGATCTTCATGAATTAACGTTTCTCGTTACCACAAATACATTCTTTATTCACGGTAACTATGACAGCGCTAACCGTTATTCTTTATGGGTATATGTCTGTCGGCGCAGAATCCTACCTTCATTCGGGAAACGATGCAAAAAATAACCATATAAATTAGGGGGGTAATTCAGGTGTGTGGTTATAAAAGAGTCAGAAAGGCGCTTCTGGCCCCTCAACGCCGTGTGAAATGGGTGTTCTACACTTAAGCTTTTAGGCGTTTTGGAGGCGCTATGTTAAAGATGTATGGCGTGCCGGGATGGGGTTCTACAATCAGCGAACTCATGCTTACGCTGGCAGATATTCCCTATAAGTTTGTTGATGTCAGCGGTTTTGACAGTGAAGGTATTGCGCGTGAGCTATTGCAAAAGCTCAATCCGCTATGTCAGGTTCCGACACTGGCGCTGGAAAATGGCGAGATTATGACCGAAAGCGCGGCTATTGCGCTAATGGTGCTCGACCGCAGCCCGGATCTTGCGCCACCAGTTGGGCGTGCCGAACGTCAGCAGTTTCAACGGCTATTGGTCTGGCTGGTCGCTAATGTCTATCCAACGTTTACCTTCGCCGATTACCCTGAACGTTGGGTCCCCGACGCACCTGAACAGTTGAAGAAGAATGTTATTGAATATCGCAAATCGCTTTATATCTGGCTGAATTCACAATTGACTGCTGAACCGTATGTGTTTGGAGAGCAACTCACGCTGGTGGACTGTTATCTTTGCACAATGCGCACATGGGGGCCTGGGCATGAATGGTTTCAGGATAATGCCACGAATATCAGTGCGATTGCTGATGCTGTATGTCAGATACCAAAGTTACAAGAAGTACTAAAAAGGAATGCCATTATTTAACAACAATGCCGGAGATTAATGTTAATAAATCACCGGCAAAGTTAACTGGACGTCTATTTGTTTGCTATGAATGGTAATTGAAGTTGTTACAACTATTTATGTCGCTGATGTGATTCTGTATTTTATATTGAATATCAATTTAATTTAATCCGAAAATAAAACATCTCTTCGCATATAGAGAAACATGTCGATATGATAACGCAGTGCAGATCATGTTATCAGGGTAGGGCGGTAGCGTATTTAATGATATTTCTAAGAGAATCGTAATGGTACGATTCAGATTCTCACAAATGAAAATAATCTTTCAGAGCATCCATCAAGTAAAGACGTTAATACTTTGGTTGATGTATTTGTTGATGCATTAGAAAACTATGAAAGAGATATAATGGACGCAGTAATATTCTATATGGCTGAATATGGTAGCAATGACACAAAACATTATATCCAAATGATAATTCAGGAAAGATGTGATAGTTTTGTAACATTACATTTAATGCCACTGCTGAATGTAATTGGTAAATCCCGTGAGGGTGAATGAATACAAATTCAAACAGGTGAAATGGGAATGGGTTATTATGACTTGTATGGATATTATGGGGTGGAAATATATGATGCGCAGAAGATGTTAGAAGATCTGATAAAAATCACATTTAAAGAGAAAGAAAGCCTTTATTATGGCGGAATCTATTTATTGCCCGGAGACAAAAGACATGAACATTTTCTTCTAAAAGAAAATTATGATGTTTTGGATGGCGTAGTGGATGAGGTCGATTATCCTGAGTATACTTATCTTCTCTATATCAATGATACGATCAGGCATGATGAATTAAAAAATAAAATATTAAGCCTGGAGGAATTTGTATTATTAAGAAGTGAAGTTAACACATTTTAAATTTTACAGATACGATCTATAGAAGATAATATTTCACTTAGTCAATGCGTAGTAATTATCTTTTACAAGAATCCAAAATGAAACAACAAAATGTAGTGGACGAAATTAGGCGTAATTACAGAAATAACTGTTGGATAGATTTTGAAATTTATCTCTATAGTAATGGGCGATTAATTATCGTTGGCAGTAGTGATCTTTCGTACTATCATAATTTTGAAATAATAATAAATGCACCATCTTACATGAGTGGTGATACGCACTGGACTTGTGATCCTCTTGATGATTTTATGAAACTAAAAATAATTAACGATGATAATGATGCTAATATTATTCTCGAGTTTTATTCCGAGTCAATATTACAGTTTAAAGTTATAGCGGCAAACATTTCACTTAATTTCGATACGGTATTTTATTACAAAAGGGAAAATCTAAGTTCTGGAGAGCGACTAGCTTACTGGATTGAATAAAGTAGCAACTCTTCAAACGAATTAGCCAATATGAAAACTAAATTTATATTTACAGGTATAAAACCTTTAAGTCAGTTACCAAGTGAGAAAGTGAAAGAAGATATTTTTTTTGCAATGCTCAATAAAAAAGAGCAATGTCGAAGCATCACTTGGGTAGATCATGTTAAAAATCTTTCTGACATTATGATAGACGATAGATTCTACATTGCACTGAATATTGTGAGAAATAAAGGTAAAAAAACTTATTACCGAGAATCATTGATTGTTTCTGACAAAGATAGCATTATTAGTTTTTTAGTTGATAGTGTGGATTTTAATAATGGTTACTCCAGACCATACTTAATTACTCCTGTATTTGAAATAATACCTGATTATGTTATCTCTATCACGGAGGAAGCGAGCATATGTTTTTCTAAATAGGTAAAATATGAATGAAGAAGTAAATATCATTAATAACTACAGTGAACTTTCTTTTATTCCCAGGGAAAGATCACGGTGTGCCGTAGGCACAAAGATGCAAAACGGGACGTTTTGCATGTAATAAGCATAAGCTTGTGAAGAGATGGTGGCAGGCCCACCGGGATCTGCTGTCGGAAGTCGGTCCCAAACAACCCCGGCTGCTGTGGTAAAGAGCCATGGTAGTGAGCGCAGGGGGAACGATCAGACGAGATCTGATCCTATGTGAGATACAGTGAGATGAGTAAACCCGAACCTGTGTTGAAACGTCGTTAGTCCTAAGTGACATCAAAACCGGAGGTTTCGTGATACCGCCGGGATTAATTTACGGGTGAATTCCGAATGCTGCGTGAATGGTGTCCGGTGTATAGCAGGCATGACGCTGTATCAGGCTCTTTGCAGGAACTACGGGAACCGGTCGTCGCAATGTCAAGAGAGAAATACAAATAACCGAAATTATGAGTATGAGAGTATCGATGTGCGAAACCGGGGCAGAGCTGTTCGTAGTAGTGAGGAAGCGTTTGTAATGAACGTGGAGCGAAGGGACAGCGTCGGGCAGTCTGCATCACAGCCCAACTGTAGGCAGGAGGAGGCTGTGTGTGAACAGACAAAACCGTTTCAGGTCAGTAAATTGCATGTGGTGGAAGCGTACCGGCGGATAAAGGCGAATGCCGGAGCTGCCGGAGTAGATAACCAGACGCTGAAAGATTTTGAGCGGGATCTGAAAGGAAATCTGTACAAAATCTGGAACAGGTTATCGTCGGGAAGCTGGATGCCGCCGCCAGTGCGTGCGGTGGAAATTCCGAAGAAGGATGGCAGCAAAAGACTTTTAGGAATACCGACAGTAAGCGATCGAATAGCGCAGATGACGGTGCTGGTAACGTTTGAACCATTAGTGGAGCGTTATTTCCTGAATGATTCATACGGATACCGGCATGGAAAATCAGCGCTGGATGCAATAGCAGTCACCAGAAAACGTTGCTGGCAATACGACTGGTGTCTTGAGTTTGATATTAAAGGGTTATTCGATAATATCTCCCACGATTTATTACTCAGGGCAGTAGATAAACATTGTGCGGATAAATGGGTAAGACTGTCTATTCGCCGGTGGCTGACAGCGCCGGTGCAGATGCCGGATGGAACACTGAAGGAAAGAAATAAAGGTACGCCACAGGGTGGAGTCATCAGCCCGGTACTGGCGAATTTATTTCTGCACTATGTGTTTGATAAATGGCTGACGTTACATTATCCGGAAATTCCCTGGTGCCGTTATGCAGATGATGGATTAATTCATTGTGGCAGTAAACAACAGGCAGAGGAATTACTGAATAAGCTGGCAAAACGTTTTCAGGAATGTGGACTGGAATTACATCCGGAGAAAACGAAAATAGTTTACTGCAAAGACAGCGAACGACAGGCGAACCATGAAACAGTGCAGTTTGATTTTCTGGGGTATACGTTCAGAGCGCGAAGAGCACGTAACCACCGGCGGGGAAACCTCTTTACGAGTTTCAGCCCGGCGGCGAGTAACCGTGCGCAGAAAGGCATGATTGGAAAACTCAGGAAACTGTGGATCAGACGCAGGGTGGAGATGAGTCTCGAAGATATTGCGAAGTGGCTGAATCCGATAATATCGGGGTGGCTGAATTATTACGCGAGATACCACAAATCAGCGATGAAGAAAGTATGCAGATATATTAATCTGACGCTGATTGCGTGGGCGAGAAAGAAATATAAAACCCTGCGGTATAGAAAGACGAAGGCGTGTCAGCTAATGGAAAGGCTGTCAAAAGAGAAGCCGGAGTTGTTTGCCCACTGGAAAGCAGGACCAGGAAGCGCGTTTGCCTGACGGGAGCCGTATGAAGCGAGAGTTTCACGTACGGTTCTGCGAGAGGCTGTCGGGGAGGTTCCGGTGGCCTACTCACTGTGTGCCGTAGGCACAAAGATGCAAAACGGGACGTTTTGCATGTAATAAGCATAAGCTTGTGAAGAGATGGTGGCAGGCCCACCGGGATCTGCTGTCGGAAGTCGGTCCCAAACAACCCCGGCTGCTGTGGTAAAGAGCCATGGTAGTGAGCGCAGGGGGAACGATCAGACGAGATCTGATCCTATGTGAGATACAGTGAGATGAGTAAACCCGAACCTGTGTTGAAACGTCGTTAGTCCTAAGTGACATCAAAACCGGAGGTTTCGTGATACCGCCGGGATTAATTTACGGGTGAATTCCGAATGCTGCGTGAATGATGTCCGGTGTATAGCAGGCATGACGCTGTATCGGGCTCTTTGCAGGAACTACGGGAACCGGTCGTCGCAATGTCAAGAGAGAATTACAAATAACCGAAATTATGAGTATGAGAGTATCGATGTGCGAAACCGGGGCAGAGCTGTTCGTAGTAGTGAGGAAGCGTTTGTAATGAACGTGGAGCGAAGGGACAGCGTCGGGCAGTCTGCATCACAGCCCAACTGTAGGCAGGAGGAGACTGTGTGTGAACAGACAAAACCGTTTCAGGTCAGTAAATTGCATGTGGTGGAAGCGTACCGGCGGATAAAGGCGAATGCCGGAGCTGCCGGAGTGGATAACCAGACGCTGAAAGATTTTGAGCGGGATCTGAAAGGAAATCTGTACAAAATCTGGAACAGGTTATCGTCGGGAAGCTGGATGCCGCCGCCAGTGCGTGCGGTGGAAATTCCGAAGAAGGATGGCAGCAAAAGACTTTTAGGAATACCGACAGTAAGCGATAGAATAGCGCAGATGACGGTGCTGGTAACGTTTGAACCATTAGTGGAGCGTTATTTCCTGAATGATTCATACGGATACCGGCATGGAAAATCAGCGCTGGATGCAATAGCAGTCACCAGAAAACGTTGCTGGCAATACGACTGGTGTCTTGAGTTTGATATTAAAGGGTTATTCGATAATATCCCCCACGATTTATTACTCAGGGCAGTAGATAAACATTGTGCGGATAAATGGGTAAGACTGTCTATTCGCCGCTGGCTGACAGCGCCGGTGCAGATGCCGGATGGAACACTGAAGGAAAGAAATAAAGGTACGCCACAGGGTGGAGTCATCAGCCCGGTACTGGCGAATTTATTTCTGCACTATGTGTTTGATAAATGGCTGACGTTACATTATCCGGAAATTCCCTGGTGCCGTTATGCAGATGATGGATTAATTCATTGTGGCAGTAAACAACAGGCAGAGGAATTACTGAATAAGCTGGCAAAACGTTTTCAGGAATGTGGACTGGAATTACATCCGGAGAAAACGAAAATAGTTTACTGCAAAGACAGCGAACGACAGGCGAACCATGAAACAGTGCAGTTTGATTTTCTGGGGTATACGTTCAGAGCGCGAAGAGCACGTAACCACCGGCGGGGAAACCTCTTTACGAGTTTCAGCCCGGCGGCGAGTAACCGTGCGCAGAAAGGCATGATTGGAAAACTCAGGAAACTGTGGATCAGACGCAGGGTGGAGATGAGTCTCGAAGATATTGCGAAGTGGCTGAATCTGATAATATCGGGGTGGCTGAATTATTACGCGAGATACCACAAATCAGCGATGAAGAAAGTATGCAGATATATTAATCTGACGCTGATTGCGTGGGCGAGAAAGAAATATAAAACCCTGTGGTATAGAAAGACGAAGGCGTGTCAGCTAATGGAAAGACTGTCAAAAGAGAAGCCGGAGTTGTTTGCCCACTGGAAAGCAGGACCAGGAAGCGCGTTTGCCTGACGGGAGCCGTATGAAGCGAGAGTTTCACGTACGGTTCTGCGAGAGGCTGTCGGGGAGGTTCCGGTGGCCTACTCACTTAACGCTGCTTTTTTGTACTAAACAATTCGCATTTTATGTTTAAAAATTGAGATATTCCTCATTACCTGAAGCTGTTTTTTATTGCTTATACATGATCAAATACTCCTTACATAATTAAGGAGAACAAAATGGAACTTAAAAAATTGATGGAACATATTTCTATTATCCCCGATTACAGACAAGCCTGGAAAGTGGAGCATAAATTATCGGATATTCTACTGTTGACTATTTGTGCCGTTATTTCGGGTGCAGAAGGCTGGGAAGATATAGAGGATTTCGGGGAAACTCATCTCGATTTTTTGAAGCAATATGGTGATTTTGAAAATGGTATTCCTGTTCACGATACTATTGCCAGAGTTGTATCATGTATCAGTCCTGCAAAATTTCACGAATGCTTTATTAACCGGATGCGTGAATGTCATTCTTCAGATGATAAAGACGTCATTGCAATTGATGGAAAAACGCTCCGGCACTCTTATGACAAGAGTCGCCGCAGGGGAGCGATTCATGTCATTAGTGCGTTCTCAACAATGCACAGTCTGGTCATCGGACAGATCAAGACGGATGAGAAATCCAATGAGATTACAGCTATCCCAGAACTTCTTAACATGCTGGATATTAAAGGAAAAATCATCACAACTGATGCGATGGGTTGCCAGAAAGATATTGCAGAGAAGATACAAAAACAGGGAGGTGATTATTTATTCGCTGTAAAAGGAAACCAGGGGCGGCTAAATAAAGCCTTCGAGGAAAAATTTCCGCTGAAAGAATTAAATAATCCAGAGCATGACAGTTACGCAATTAGTGAAAAGAGTCACGGCAGAGAAGAAATCCGTCTTCATATTGTTTGCGATGTCCCTGATGAACTTATTGATTTCACGTTTGAATGGAAAGGTCTGAAGAAATTATGCGTGGCAGTCTCCTTTCGGTCAATAATAGCAGAACAAAAGAAAGAGCCAGAAATGACGGTCAGATATTATATCAGTTCTGCTGATTTAACCGCAGAGAAGTTCGCCACAGCGATCCGAAATCACTGGCACGTGGAGAATAAGCTGCACTGGCGTCTGGACGTGGTAATGAATGAAGACGACTGCAAAATAAGAAGAGGAAATGCAGCAGAATTATTTTCAGGGATACGGCACATCGCTATTAATATTTTGACGAATGATAAGGTATTCAAGGCAGGGTTAAGACGTAAGATGCGAAAAGCAGCCATGGACAGAAAGTATCTGGCGTCAGTCCTTGCGGGGAGCGGGCTTTCGTAATCTTTCCCTGGCTCATGGCCGACCTGAAACCGGTGTACCGTGCGGTATCGAAGGAGGCGGCAGAAACAGCGCTGGACGAGCTGGAGGCGAAATGGGGTCAGCAGTATCCGGTGGTGCTTCAGTCGTGGCGGCGAAAATGGGAAAATCTGTCGCATTACTTCCGTTATCCGGCGGGTATCCGTAAGGTGATTTACACGACCAATGCTATCGAGTCAGTTCACCGGCAGTTCAGAAAGCTGACCAAAACAAAAGGTGCCTTCCCGAATGAAAACAGCCTGTTGAAGCTACTTTACCTGGGACTGATGAATGCGCAGAAAAAATGGACAATGCCAGTTCAGAGCTGGAATTTGACATTGTCACAGTTAGCTATTTATTTTGAAGGGCGGCTGAATAATGTGATGACGCTGTAGAATTTTTAACGTCACACAGAATTCTGAACGCTCTCTCTTTAACCAGCGGCAACTCGCTTGCCGCTGGTAACAAACGTGCCAGCACCTAAATGATGTAGTGTATTGAGTTTGTCATCATCAAACTGCCAGCGGCCTTCGACAAATACTCGTGCGTCTGCCGCTGCCGATACCACTTCGCCAAATAGCGTATCGTATTTTTCTTGCGCAGAAGTCGCTGGTAGCAATCGACACTCCATCCATGCCAGACATTTCTCTTCAACCAGCGGCAATCCAAGCACCGGACCTTTCACAACCGGAATGCCATAGCAATTAAATTTATCTTCTTCACGACCCGACACACTTCCCACCGCCCACGTCCAGTTAGTCGCCGCAACGCCCGGGATAACGATGCCAAATTTACCGTTACGCTCAATCAACTCCCTGGTCCATGTCGATTTATCTACCACAATCGCCACACGTGGCGGTTCAAACTCCACCGGCATCGACCAGGCCGCAGCCATCACATTACGTCGCTGTGATTTTTCATCAAAAGTTGTTATCAAAACTGTGGGGCCGTGGTTTAACAGACGGCTGGCATGGTGTAATTCGACGGGGATGAATCGGCTCACGGTATCGCCTCGCTAAGAAGGGTGTTTTAAAAGCGTAGCTCGTAACGCAATAAGTAACGAAATTAACGGGATTGGCGATTTGCGAACGTGATGCATGTCCGCGATCGCACAAAATAGCCGGTGCGGCGTCTATTCCAGGTTATAAATTGAGAAAACCACAAACGGAAACGCCTGATGACGCCCATTCTGAATCACTATTTTACCCGCATTAACTGGTCGGGAGCGGCTGCGGTCAATATCGAAACGCTGCGCGCATTACACCTGAAACACAATTGCACCATTCCATTTGAAAATCTCGATGTTTTGCTGCCGAGAGAAATGCAGCTTGATGATCAATCGCTGGAAGAGAAATTGGTGCTCGCCCGGCGTGGTGGTTACTGCTTTGAGCAGAATGGCGTGTTTGAGCGGGTGTTACGCGAGCTGGGTTTTCAGGTACGCAGTCTGTTAGGGCGCGTAGTGTTATCTAATCCGCCAGCATTACCGCCGCGTACCCATCGTTTGTTGTTGGTGGAGCTGGAAGGCGAACACTGGATTGCCGATGTCGGTTTCGGTGGGCAGACTTTGACTGCGCCGATTCGTTTAGTGGCGGATATCGCGCAAACAACGCCACATGGCGAATATCGGCTGTTACAGGAAGGGAACGACTGGATTTTGCAGTTTAATCATCATCAGCACTGGCAGTCGATGTACCGTTTTGATCTCTGTGAACAACAACAAAGTGATTATGTGATGGGGAATTTCTGGTCGGCGCACTGGCCGCAATCGCATTTTCGCCATCATTTGCTGATGTGCCGCCATTTGCCGGACGGTGGCAAACTGACACTGACCAATTTTCATTTCACCCATTATGAAAATGGACATGCAGTGGAGCAGCGGAATCTAGCGGATGTGGCGTCGTTATATGCCGTGATGCAGGAGCAGTTTGGTCTGGGCGTAGATGACGCAAAGCATGGCTTTACTGTGGATGAACTGGCGTTGGTGATGGCGGCGTTTGATACGCATCCGGAGGCGGGGAAATAGTTTGTGCCAGGGGCCGGATGCGGCGTAAACGCCTACAACCGGCCCACATTAGCCCGGTTGTAGGCCTGATAAGCGAAGCGCATCAGGCAACGGTATCAAAAATCAATGGCCCATTCAGCATGGAAAAGAATCACCGCTGTGCCAGAAATGGTGACTTTCTCCGGTTGGTTATCTCGAATTGTCACCGTCACATCAATCACGCCGTCACGCCCCAGTGCGCGCCCCTGATGGCCTTTAACACGCAACACGCTGCCATCGTGGGGTAGTAAGTTGTGATGTACCAACCATGCGCCCATCGGGCCATTGGCATTCCCGGTCACCGGATCTTCCACAATACCAATCGCAGGTGAGAACATGCGACCATCGGTTTCATTTTTGCCAGGGCGGATCTGGAACGGGAAAAAACCATTGCAGCCAATCTGCTTGCTGATTGCGGTCAGCGCAGCAAGGTCAGGCGAAAGAGCGTCGATATCCACTTCTGGTTTCAACGGGATCATCACTTTTGAGTGTCCTGTGGTTGCCACCTGAATTGGCAAGCCTGGCAGAATATCGTCTTCAGTGAGATGAAGCGCGTTGATAATCGCTGCACGTGTTTCACCTTCCAGCGGTGGCTCAAAGCCTGGCGTACCTTGTTCCAGCGAAATACGATAATCATCGTTGTGCTTTTCGATAGTCACGCGATGTTTTCCTGCCAGCGACGTTTGCCATACCGTGCAATTTCCCAAACCTAATACCTTTGAACGTACATAGTGCGCAGCCACCGTTGCGTGACCGCAAATTGGCACTTCAACCGTTGGCGTAAAGTATCGAACGTGTACATCGCTGTCGTCGCTGTGCAGCAGAAAAGCAGTTTCCGAATGACCTAATTCGCGGGCGATAAGCTGCATTTGCGCTTCGCTAAGTTTATCGGCGGGAAAAACAACACCGGCAGAATTGCCGCGAAACGGTTGAGCGGTAAAAGCATCGACGTGATAAACCTGCGGTTTCATTAACGTTCTCCTGTGGCTGGAGAACTATCATAGCCTGCAAGTGGCCGGAGAGCGAAGGACTATCCGGCCAGGGGGAGAATTATCGCCGCGAACGCACAATCTGATACCGACGAGTAAAGTACTCAAACGGCGCGCTCCACACATGCACCAGTCGGGTGAACGGAAAGAGCAGGAAGATGGTCATTCCCAATACCAGATGCAGGCGGAAGACGAACGCTACGCCGTTAAGCATTTCTGACGATCCTCCACGGAAAGTGACGATACTTTGCGCCCACCCCACCAGTTTCATCATTTCGCTACCATCAGGATACTGTGCTGAAAACGGTATGGTACTTAGCCCCAACAAACATTGGATCAGCAATATGCTCATGATGATGATATCCGGCGTGGTGGAAGTAGCACGCACACGCTGATTTGTCAGCCTGCGCCACAGCAGTCCTGCACCGCCAATCAACGTCAACACGCCGCAAATACCGCCGAGCACCATCGCCATTAGTTGTTTCGCTGCCACTGGCAAAAACCACGCGTACATCCAGTGCGGCGTTAACATGCCGAACAGGTGCCCGAAGAAGATCCCCAAAATGCCGATATGGAACAGATTCGACCATATCACCATCCCGCGTTTATCGAGCATCTGGCTCGAGGAGGCGCGCCAGGTGTACTGCCCGTAGTCATAGCGCAGCCAGCTGCCAAGGAAAAACACCGTCGCACAAATGTACGGGTAGATATCGTAAAAAAAGACGTTCAGATACTGAATCATTTCCCACCTCCCGCACTGATGTCGACGTACTGCGGCGCGACATCCTGGCTAAAGCGTCGCTGATATTGATTAAGCGGCGAGCTGTCACACGCCGTGGCGTTATCTTCAATAAACTTCACCTGTTCTTCTTCCCACACCGCATCCAGCGCCTGGCGGGTGTCGTCACGCTCTTCACTACGAATTTGTTTTGTGACACTGTCACTTGACAGGGGACTTCCTGCCAGTTGCAAAAGGGCGTCAAATAACGCGTACCACGGTGTCTCGCGTTGTTTTAAGCGTCCGCCAAGCAGGGCGAGGATCGGCGCAACGTTGAGTAATCCTTCTTTTGCCTGATCGTCCGGCAGCACACTTAAGTACTCCAGGTACAGCGGCAGATAATCGGGCAGTTCCCGACAATCCAGTTGCAGACCGACCTTTTCGTACTCCGCCAGCAGGTCCACCATTGCCTGGCCTCGATCGCGGGATTCGGCATGAACATGTTCGAACAGCAGCAGCGACGTGGTGCGCCCGCGGTCGAACACTTCACACCATTCGGCCTGTTTATCCAGCAGCGGCGCGTTGAGCAGGTCGAGTGCAAAATCGGTGAGCATCGACGCGTCGCGGCGGATTAATGCCAGCGCGTCGTCCTTACACTCCCACAACAGCTCGTCCGGGTACTCCATCAACAGGCCGATCACTTTGAGGATCTGCATTATTCTCCCTCCGCTTTATCGCGCACTTCGGTAATGTTGATGGCATCGATACGGCTACTGTTGAACAGGTTGAATTTGCTGTCTGAGCCGTGGCAACCGTCGCCAAAGCTGAAGCCGCAGCCGTTGCGTTCTGCGAAAGCATCACCCGCCATTTCCCGATGACTGGTTGGAATGACAAAACGATCTTCATAGTTGGCGATGGCAAGGTAGCGATACATCTCTTCGACCTGGGCGACGCTCAGGCCTACTTCGTCAATGGCGCGGGTATCGGTAACACCTTCCACGGTTTGTGAACGCATATAGTGGCGCATCGCCATCATCCGTTTCAGCGCCCGCAGTACCGGACCGGTATCACCGGCACTCAACATATTGGCGAGATATTGCACCGGAATACGCAGGCTTTCGATGGCGGGCAGCACGCCTTCGCTTTTCGGCAAGCCGCCCGCATCTGCATAGGACTGAATCGGTGACAGCGGAGGAACGTACCAGACCATCGGCAGGGTGCGATATTCAGGGTGCAGCGGTAGCGCCAGTTTCCAGTCCATCGCCATTTTGTAGACTGGCGAACGCTGGGCAGCTTCAATCACATTTTGTGGAATACCTTGTTTCAGGGCTTCTTCGATCACCGAGGGATCGTGCGGATCGAGGAACACTTCGCACTGGCGTTCGTAGAGATCAACCTCGCGTTCGGTGCTCGCCGCTTCCTCGATGCGGTCGGCGTCGTAAAGCAGCACGCCCAGATACCGGATGCGACCCACGCAGGTTTCTGAGCACACGGTGGGTTGGCCTGACTCAATTCGTGGGTAACAGAAGATGCATTTTTCTGACTTACCGCTTTTCCAGTTGAAGTAGATTTTTTTGTACGGACAACCGCTAATGCACAAACGCCAGCCACGGCATTTGTCCTGATCGATCAGCACAATACCGTCTTCTTCGCGTTTGTAGATCGCGCCGCTGGGGCAGGTCGCCACGCAGCTGGGGTTAAGGCAGTGTTCGCACAGGCGCGGCAGGTACATCATGAACGTATTTTCAAACTGACCGTACATCTCCTTTTGCATGGCGTCAAAGTTGCGGTCGCGAGCACGTTTTTCGAACTCACCGCCCAGCAGTTCTTCCCAGTTTGGCCCCCAGATCACTTTGTCCATCCGTTTGCCGTCAATCAGCGAACGTGGGCGGGCAGTAGGAATGTGTTTACCTTCTGGCGCGCTATGCAAATGTTCGTAGTCGAAGGTGAAAGGTTCGTAGTAATCGTCAATCTGCGGCACCACCGGGTTGGCGAAGATTTTGGTAATCACCCCCATCTTGCTGCCCAGACGCGGGCGGATCTTACCGTTGACATCGCGGACCCAGCCGCCTTGCCACTCTTCCTGATCTTCCCAGTTTTTCGGATAACCAATGCCCGGTTTGGTTTCGACGTTGTTAAACCATGCGTACTCCATGCCTTCGCGTCCGGTCCAGACGTTTTTACAGGTCACCGAACAGGTATGGCAGCCGATACATTTATCGAGGTTAAGCACCATGCCGACTTGCGAACGTATTTTCATTTTTTCGCCTCCTGTACCTGATCGCGACCTTCATCATCCAGCCAGTTAACGTTCTTCATCTTGCGGATCATGATAAATTCGTCGCGGTTCGAGCCGACGGTGCCGTAGTAGTTAAAGCCCCAGGCCAGCTGCGCGTAACCGCCAATCATATGCGTTGGTTTTGGGCAAACGCGGGTGACCGAGTTATGAATGCCGCCGCGCATGCCGGTTACTTCCGAACCAGGAATATTCATAATGCGTTCCTGAGCGTGATACATCATGGTCATACCCGGCGGTACACGTTGGCTGACCACCGCGCGGGCAGTCAGCGCGCCGTTGGCGTTAAACACTTCCACCCAGTCGTTATCGACAATGGTCAATTCACGGGCATCGGTTTCGCTGATCCAGACAATCGGTCCACCGCGAGAGAGCGTCAGCATTAGCAGGTTTTCACTGTAGGTTGAGTGAATGCCCCATTTCTGATGCGGCGTCAGGAAGTTAAGTTCTTTTTCCGGGAAGCCGTTTGGCGGTATCTGGCGCATTTCACTGACGCTACGCGTGTCAATAGGCGGACGATAAGCCACCAGGCTTTCACCAAAGGCACGCATCCACGGATGATCCTGATAGACCTGCTGGCGTCCCGACAGCGTGCGCCACGGAATTAATTCATGAACGTTGGTGTATCCGGCGTTGTAGGAGACGTGATCGCTTTCCAGACCGGACCATGTGGGGCTGGAGATAATTTTACGCGGCTGCGCCTGAATATCGCGAAAGCGGATCTTTTCGTCCTCTTTGTGCAGCGCCAGATGGGTATGTTCGCGTCCGGTGATCTCGCCCAGCGCCTGCCACGCTTTGACTGCAACATGACCGTTGGTTTCCGGTGCCAGCGCCAGAATCACTTCTGATGCGTCAATGGCGGTGTCAATCAGCGGTCGCCCCTGTGCCGGGCCATCACGCTTGGTGTAATTGAGTTTGCCGAGGAAATCGATTTCATCCTGGGTATTCCACGAAATCCCTTTACCGCCGTTGCCAAGTTTGTCCATCAATGGCCCGAGAGAGGTAAAGCGTTCATAGGTAGCAGGGTAGTCACGCTCCACTGCCACAATATTGGGCGCGGTTTTACCCGGGATCAGATCGCATTCGCCTTTGCGCCAGTCGAGCACTTCACACGGCTGCGAAAGCTCTGCCGGAGAGTCATGCAGTAGGGGTTGTAATACCACGTCGGTTTCTTTGCCTAGATGCCCTACGCACACTTGCGAAAATGCTTTGGCAATACCTTTGTAGATTTCCCAGTCGCTGCGTGATTCCCACGCCGGATCGACCGCCGCAGAAAGCGGATGAATAAACGGATGCATATCCGAGGTGTTCATATCGTCTTTTTCGTACCAGGTGGCGGTGGGCAGAACGATATCGGAGAACAGGCAGGTACTGGACATACGGAAGTCGAGCGTCACCAGCAGGTCGAGCTTGCCTTCAATCGCCGCAGTTTGCCACTCGACTTCTTCTGGTTTGATCCCGTCGCTGGCACCGAGTTCCTCACCCTGAATCCCACTTTCGGTTCCCAGCAGATACTTCTGCATATATTCGTGGCCTTTGCCGGAGGAGCCAAGCAGGTTAGAACGCCAGACAAACAAATTACGCGGATGATTGCTGCCGCTATCTGGTTGTTCGCAGGCCATACGTAAATCGCCCGATTTCAGCGCCTGAGCGGTAAATTCTGTGGGGGATAATCCGGCCTTGTCGGCTTCAGCTTTAATCCCGAGCGGGTTACGCCCCAGCTGCGGCGCAGAAGGTAGCCAGCCCATACGTTCGGCGCGAACGTTGAAATCAATCAGATGACCGCTGTACTTACTGGCATCGGCGAGCGGTGAAAGTAACTCCTGAGCAGAGACTTTTTCATAGCGCCATTGGCTGGAATGATTGTAGAAAAACGAGGTGCTGTTCATCTGGCGCGGTGGTCGGTTCCAGTCGAGCGCAAAGGCCAGCGGCAACCAGCCGGTTTGCGGGCGCAGTTTTTCCTGACCGACATAGTGTGCCCAGCCGCCACCGCTTTGGCCGACACAACCGCAGAAGATCAGCATGTTGATCATCCCACGGTAGTTCATGTCCATGTGATACCAATGGTTGACGCCAGCACCGAGGATAATCATCGAGCGCCCATGCGTTTTATGGGCGGTATCGGCAAATTCACGGGCGATGGTTTCAATATACTGGCGCGGTACGCCGGTAATTTGCTCGCCCCAGGCAGGGGTGTAAGGTTTAATTTCAGCGTAATCTTTCGCGCTGTTTTCATCTTCCAGCCCGCGATCGAGGCCATAATTCGCCAGTACCAAATCATAAACGCTGACGACCGGACAGGTGTTGCCATCGGCTAATGTCAGGTTTTTAACGGGCAATTGGCGCACCAGGACCGGATTGTGTTTTACGCTGCGAAAATGCGGATTTTCAATGCCGCCAAAGTAGGGGAAGGCCACGCCTGCAACGGCATCATGTTGACCGAGCAGAGTTAACGACAATTCGGTTTCCGTACCGGCGGCAATGGATTCCAGATTCCATTTGCCTTTTTCTCCCCAGCGAAAACCAATCGAACCGTTCGGCACCACCAGTTCACCTGCTGTATTAACTGCTACGGTTTTCCACTGCGGATTGTTGCTTTCGCCCAGCCCATCTACCAGGTCAGACGCGCGGATCATGCGCCCGGGAACGTAGCTACCATCGTCGCGAGGTTCCAGCATTACCAGCATCGGCATGTCGCTGTAGCGGCGGCAGTAGTTGATAAAATAGTCGCTGGGATTATCGAGATGGAACTCTTTTAAAATCACATGGCCCATTGCCATCGCCAGGGCGCTATCAGTGCCTTGTTTCGGTGCCAGCCACTGGTCGCACAATTTGGCCACTTCAGAGTAGTCAGGGGTAATGGCGATGGTTTTAGTGCCTTTGTAGCGTACTTCGGTAAAAAAGTGGGCGTCCGGCGTACGTGTCTGCGGTACGTTAGACCCCCAGGCGATGATGTAGCTGGAGTTATACCAGTCGGCAGATTCTGGCACGTCGGTTTGTTCGCCCCAGGTCATCGGTGAGGCGGGCGGCAGGTCGCAATACCAGTCGTAGAAGCTTAAACAGGTGCCACCTAACAGCGACAGATAGCGTGTTCCGGCGGCGTAAGAAACCATTGACATGGCTGGAATCGGCGAGAAACCGGCAACGCGATCCGGGCCGTAGGTTTTGATGGTCCAGACGTTAGCGGCAGCAATCAACTGGTTTAGCTCTTGCCAGTTGGAGCGGATAAAACCGCCGCGTCCGCGTATCTGCTTGTAACTCATGCACTTTTGCGGATCATTCATAATCGATGCCCACGCCAGTACCGGATCGCTGTGTTGCTTGAGCGCTTCACGCCACAGTTCAATCAGTCGTTTACGTATTAGCGGGTATTTCAGTCGGTTGGCGCTGTAAAGATACCAGGAGTAACTTGCACCACGCGGGCAGCCGCGAGGTTCATGATTGGGCAGGTCAGGGCGAGTGCGAGGATAGTCGGTCTGTTGGATTTCCCAGGTCACCAGGCCATTTTTAACGTAGATTTTCCAGCTACAGGAGCCTGTACAGTTAACGCCGTGAGTGGAACGCACGATTTTGTCGAACTGCCAACGCTGGCGATAGCTGTCCTCCCAGTCGCGGTTGCTATGCATCACCTGGCCGTGACCATCGGCAAATGTTTCGCCCTTTTGTTTGAAGTAGCGAAAGCGATCCAAAAGTTTACTCATGACATAACTCCTGCTCCAGGAATGAATTGGGATCTGATGCCTTGTCGGATGCGACACGGTTGTAGCCTGATAAGACGTGTCAGGCATCGATTTCTTATTTTTGGCTGAACTTCCGCCGACCATAAACCAGCCAGGTCAGCAGCACACAAACGATGTAGAAGATCAAAAACACTTTCATCGCACCTACCGGCGAGCCGGTCATATTGAGCGACATGCCAAACGCCTGCGGAATAAAAAAGCCGCCAACTGCGCCAATCGCTGAGATAAAGCCCAATGCTGCCGCCGTTTCGGTGACCGCTTCCCGCTGAGCCTGTTCATCGCTGCCGCCTTTCATCTTGACGCGATAAATCGTTATCTGGCGAAAGATGACGGCGATCATCTGGAAAGTAGAACCACTTCCCAGACCCGCGGTCAGAAACAACCCCATGAAGACGGCGTAAAATGCGATGAAATTACCAGAGCCTGTGCCCGGTAAGGTAAGGAACAGCAGGGCGCTGAAAATCGCCATAAAAATGAAGTTGATCAACGTCACCCGCACGCCGCCGAATTTATCGGAAATAGCACCACCAACCGACCGCGCGATGGCACCAATAAATGGGCCAAAGAACGCCAGACGCAGAATATTCACATCCGGAAACTGGGTTTTCGCCAGCATGGCAAAACCCGCAGAAAAACCGATAAACGAACCGAAGGTGGCGAGATAGAGAAGACTGAGCAGCCAGAGATGCAGACGTTGTAATACAGGCAATTGATCGGCGATTGACGCGCGTGAACTGGCGATATCATTCATCCCTAACCAGGCGGCAATAGTGGCAATCGCCAGTAATGGCACCCAAATCCATGCGGCATTCGCCAGCGACATTACCGAACCGTCGGCCTGTGGTACGCCATTGACGCCGAGAAAGGCAAATACGGGGATAAAAATCACCAGCGGCGCAACCAGCTGCATCACACTTACACCTAAGTTTCCTAATCCGCCATTAATCCCAAGTGCGCTCCCTTGTTTGGCTTTTGGGAAGAAGAAACTGATATTGCCCATGCTCGAAGCAAAGTTCGCACCTGCAAAACCGCATAGCAAAGCGATAACGATAAATATCCCAAAAGGAGTATTCGGATTCTGCACGGCAATTCCGAGCCAGACACAAGGAATAATCAGGATTGCAGTACTAAAAACCGTCCATCGGCGTCCACCAAATATAGGCACCATAAAGGAGTAGGGGACACGCAATAATGCGCCAGAAACGGAGGGTAATGCGGTTAATAAAAAGAGTTGATCGGTAGTGAAATTAAAACCGATTTTATTGAGATTAACAGTAACTGCGCTAAATAGCATCCAGACACAGAAGGCAAGAAGTAGACAACTGACTGATATCCAGAGGTTTCTTCGTGCAATATGCTTTCCTTTATTTTCCCAGAAGGCCGGGTTTTCTGGTTTCCAGTCGCGCAAAAGATAACGACTATTTTTCTCATTTTGCAGTGCCATATTGTTCCTCACATGTACACATTGGTAATGAAAAAAAGACAAAACAGGAGGTAAGGCGCAATAGCCAGTTATTAGAATTAAGGATGAATTAGGTGAAGTGCTGATTGAAAGAATAGATAAGAAAGCGTAACCGCGGGGGCAGAATGGGGATTAAGCAGACAGATATGTGTTACTAAATGTAACTAACAGGCTAACCTTCAAACGTGGGTTAATCTTTGAACGTATGCCATGTTTCAACCCTTCAGATCGTGAATCTAAAGGGTTGCATATTAACTATATTCTTAATAAGACCAGACACTTATAGAATTAGTGATGATTTATTCACTAAAAAGGCCATGAGCTGGAGGAAAACGATCTGTCCAGAAAGTCTATCGGTTCCTCTCTTATCGCCTCATTGTAATAATCGTTATTACAGTAAGTATTGTTTATTTCATCTAAGGTCATATTTTTAATTTTTATATTCATCTGATTTACAACTTCTTCTGTTTTATAAGTGTGTATATTATATGGGGTGTATGCTTCTTTAAAAGTATAGTGAAACAATTCGTTATCCACATCTAGTCCGTCAGAGTGAACTTCAAATGCACCAGGCGAAAGAATTGCCAGGCCAGTATTAAGCTTAAGTGCTGGGGAAAACAAATTAAATAACATGAGCTGCATAGTAGGGCAATTGTTCTTCCCAGAAACATTTAAAAAATTTAAGTTTTTGCTCTGTTTTATTATGGGAAATAAAGTTCCAATATCGGATGTATTCTTAGTGTCAATGCGGGTTATTTTATTATTGTCCAGCCTTAAACTTTTGATAGATGAAAGATAAGTCAGGAAATGAAGGTTTATTTTTTTCAACTGATTGTTCGCAGCGTTTAATGTCTGTACATTGCAGAAGTTGCTAAAGAATATTTTAATTTCAGAAAGCAAGTTGTTGTTGATAAGTAACGTATTCAAGTTGGGAAATAAGGCATTATGTAAACTTGTTAGTTTATTATGGGATAGATCCAGAAGTAAGAGTTCATCTTTATTTCCTGCAGCAATATCAGTTAATTGATTGTGGCTGAGATTCAGGTACTGCAGCCTTTCGCAACATTCTAATTGCACAAACTCTAGTTGATTATGTGCCGCACTAAAATAAGTAACTGATGAAAGCCCATCTATATCAATATTTCTGAGAGCATTATTATTCACAGATATATGTTTAATGCTTACATTTCTGCCTTGAGGAAAATTTATAGACTCAAGAGCATTACTATTCAGACTAAGGTTGATGAGTTTATCGTAGTTGGTTGCATCAAAATGTTTGAGTTGGTTCTCATCAAGATTGATAGAGGTGAAGTTTTGCAGCCCTGGTGGTTGAGTAGTTAAATTAAGTCCAGATAAATCAATGTCATTCTGCTTCGACAAAAAAGCACGGTTTATCCTTTCTGCCGCTTCTTTTCGGCATTCTTGACGATGAAGTTCACCTGTGACTATGCATTCTTCTTTCCATTTATTCAATTCATGCATCCAGCTATATAAATTCTGTTCTGGGAGTCGCTGTAGGGACTGCTTTGTTTTAAAAAAGATTAAAGGAAACTTCATAACTACTCCATGGCAATAATATATTTTTTGATTTATTATCCTTGATAAGTCAGGATGTTTTTTATAACTCTGTGGTAAAGGATTGGCTTAACCAATTATGAAATGTTGGTCCATAACCTAAGGAATTTTTATTCTCATCATAAATGTAATAACAGATAGGGGTGCCTGTTGCGTCCTTGAGTTCTGAGGATGAGGATGAGGATGAGGATGAGGATAGGGGCGTGTCGTTATCAAACCGACACGCGCGATACATAGGCAGAATAGATTTTAATTCTTCTTCAGAAAGTGTTGTTTCTTTTTCTATTAAAGTTAAATTGCTGAAATAAGGTTTTGAACGGTAACGAATCGACATTGAATCATTGTTTTCTTTATTATCACCTTCAGTATTTTTGCTTATTTCTACAAGATGCTTATTACTGGTGTCGATATTTTTAATTGCTAGATCATAAGATATCTTAATGGTCACTTCATCAATATTATCAACTAAATCCATTATTGCATTCCAGTACTGCATTTGTGCAATAGGATCATTGTTAATACCGTTAACTGATAAATACCAAAGATGTTTTGATGATATTAACTCATTAATGTTATCTGTTGGTAATAAATTGTTATTACTTAAGTCTAAATATTCTAGTATCGCAGTGCTTTTAGCGTTTAAATTTGCAATATGGTTGTCGTTTAAAGCGATTTTTTTCACCATGGGGTGATAGTGTAATTTAAGATCATTGATCATATTGTGACAAGCACTTAACTCAATCAGAGATTCTTGTTGAGAAACATCCAGCGATGTTAGCTGGTTATTATCAAGGTTAAGAAATTTCAGTTTATAACTGTCAGAAATATTAATTTCTTTTAGATTATTATTTTGCGCTTCCAGATTAACCAATGAATGCTGATTTTTTAAATCTAAACTTTCCAGCTTGTTGCAATCGATATAAATATTTTCCAGTTTTGATTCATTTGGAAAGGTTATCGTTTCAATATTATTCAAGGTGAGGTTGATATTGATAAGACTAGCATTGTCGGTAAAGTCAAGGAAAGTTAGACAATTCCCCTCCAAATTCAATGTCTTAACTGTAGGGGGGATAGGCGGTAACTCACTCAAATCAAGATATGACAAATTAAGAGATTCCATGTTTGAGTTGTAAGCTTCATTAATTCGCTCTAGAATAGTTCTTTTTTCTACGCCATTATTAAGCGATTTCTCACCCCATTGTGCCAGTTGTTCAAAAAAATTGCTGGCGATGGTTTCTCTGTTAGGTAATGCGTTATTCACTTGATAACTGGCATTATTTTTTACACAAGCTGTATTAATATTGGTCATAATCACTCATCAATAAATATTATACTAAGATGTCCCCGGAGGGTATGGAAGAATATTAATTGAGGTGAATGACCAGAAATATCAAAAATTGCTCATTTTTACTTAAGGAGTCATACAGCAGCACTTAAATTAAAAACCAGCCCAGATAAGGGCTGGTCAGGAGATGATGTTAGAACTGATAGGTAATGCCCGTTGCGACGATGTTATCGGTGCGAATATCTACGGCACGGGTAAAGTCGCTTTCATCGATCAGGTTGATTTTATAATCAACATAGGTCGACATATTTTTGTTGAAGAAATACGTTGCACCAACGTCGATATACTCAATCATGTCCTGATCGCCGTAACGCCCCAGATCTCTGCCTTTTGATTTCAGGTAAGCGAGTGATGGGCGCAAGCCGAAGTCGAATTGATATTGGGCCACCACTTCGAAACTTTGTGCTTTGTTAGAGATATAACCATCACCATAGGTGGTCATGTTTAATGTTTCAGCGTAATTAGCTGCAAAGTAAATGTTGTTGGCATCATATTTTATACCTGTTGCCCACAGTTCTGCATTCTTACCGGAGGCATTGAGAGGATTAGCCGCTGCTCTTTCCTGCGCATTTGTCCGATCAGATTTGGTATACACAGCACCGATCCCAAAGCCATCATAAACATAAGTTGAGGAGATACCGAAACCGTCACCATTGGCACGCGTATAGTCAGCACCATAAAGATGAGCGTTGTCAGTGCGTTCATTTTTGCCTTGATATTGTGCGGCAAAGTTCAGCCCTTCAATTAAGCCAAAGAAATCGTAGTTGCGATAGGTTGCCACACCAGTGGTACGATATGTCATGAAGACATCTTTCTGGCTCCAGGTATCGCCACCAAATTCTGGCAACATATCGGTCCATGAACCAATGTCATAACCGACACCGTAGTTACGACCATAGTCCAGAGAGCCAAATTCACTAATTTTTAAACCTGCATAGGCAAGGCGGGTTTTGTTGCCGCGCGAGCCGTTGGCTTCATCGTTATAGCCTTTAAAATCATATTCCCAGTGACCAAAACCAATCATTTGATCATTGATTTGCGTTTCTCCTTTAAAACCGAGACGGGCATAAGTTTTATCACCATCGTCACGCTTATCATCAGTAAAATAACGTAGAGCGGTAACCTTGCCATAAAGGTCGAGTTTATTACCATCCTTGTTATATACTTCGGCAGCATGTGCTACGTTCGCAGCTAACAAACCAGTTACAACCACCGCAACTATTTTTAATTTCATTTAACAGTATCCTTTTAATTATCGTTAAACCTATTTTCTAAACGAATTTTAAACGGCGTCATTTACAAATGACATACTGTTTTTAAAATAGAATGGTGATTAAAAACAATGAGAATAATAGATGAAATAATATTATTTATCGATATGTGATCGAAGTCGAAATGAGATATAAGGTGAATTACTGGTATTTGAAGTTTATTTTTTATTATTGTCGTAATTTAGCGGGTTAACTGCCGGGTGCTATGACCCGGCAATAATTTTATCCACGACGTGTCGCCAGCCAGCAGAGCAGGGAACCGCCGCAGACCATCAGTGCGCCTTGCCAGAATGAGAACGATAGCGGAGCACTAAGCAGTACCGCAGCAAGCGCCGACGAAAGTACGGGCGTAAAATACGAACCTACTGCCATAATGGTGACGTTGCCATGTAAAATGCCAACGTTCCACGCAGCGTAAGCAAATCCTAAGGTAAATGCCGCAGAGATGAGTTTAATCATGACGGGTGTGCTAAATACCATTTCTGGTTGTGGCGTGAGAAAATAGTAAACCCACAAACTTGCTCCTGTCAGCAGTACAAAAACGGTTATTCCATTAAATCCGCGTGCGTATTTATTCGTTACTGTACAATAAGCTGCCCAGATAAAAGCGCCAATGAACGCCAGGAAATAACTTAATGGACTGGTGGTAATATTATTGATGATTTCATCATAGTGTAACCCATTGTCACCGCCTAACACCCAGCAGACACCGACCAGGGCTAATAATAATCCAGGTACAATCAGCCAGTTGGTTTTCTGACCATTAAACAGAATGGCAAAGAGAATTGTCAGGCTGGGCCAAAGATAGTTCACCATACCCACTTCAATTGCCTGATGACGGGTCGCCGCATAACCTAAGGAAAGTGCCAGACAGATTTCATAGCTGACGAATAACAGACTCCCGGCGAGTAAATAGCCTTTCGGGATCTGCCGAATACGCGGAAATCCAACCGTGAAGATTAACAGCAGCCCGCTTAATGAATAGATAGCAGCTGCGCCGCCAACCGGGCCGAGCCCCTCACTGACACCGCGAATCAATCCTACCATCGTGCTCCACAGGACGATCGCTATTAGCCCTATTAGCGTTGCTTTTTGTCGTGTCATGCTTGCTGTTTTGTCTCTCTTGCCGTTAAAAATTAAGCTGAATTTTATAGCATTTTTTTAACTGGCCTGTCAGGCAGTGGTGCGTTTTTCTACCGCTATTGAGGTAGGTCAATTTGCGCAGGCGGATTATTTTGTGGCAAACAGCTGTTCTTTTTGATTTCGCGCAAAAAGATTCAGAATTTTACTGTTAGTTTCCTCGCGCAGTAATACCCCTGAAAAAAGAGGAAAGCAATGGACGTCAGTCGCAGACAATTTTTTAAAATCTGCGCGGGCGGTATGGCGGGAACAACAGTCGCGGCATTGGGTTTTGCCCCGAAGCAAGCACTGGCTCAGGCGCGAAACTACAAATTATTACGCGCGAAAGAGATCCGTAACACTTGTACATACTGTTCCGTAGGTTGCGGGCTATTGATGTATAGCCTGGGTGATGGCGCGAAAAACGCCAGAGAAGCGATTTATCACATTGAAGGTGACCCGGATCATCCGGTAAGCCGTGGTGCGCTGTGCCCGAAAGGGGCCGGATTGCTGGATTACGTCAACAGCGAAAACCGTCTGCGCTACCCGGAATATCGTGCGCCAGGTTCTGACAAATGGCAGCGCATTAGCTGGGAAGAAGCATTCTCCCGCATTGCGAAGCTGATGAAGGCAGACCGTGACGCTAACTTTATTGAAAAGAATGAGCAGGGAGTAACGGTAAACCGTTGGCTTTCTACCGGTATGCTGTGTGCTTCCGGTGCCAGCAACGAAACCGGGATGCTGACACAGAAATTTGCCCGCTCCCTCGGGATGCTGGCGGTAGACAACCAGGCGCGCGTCTGACACGGACCAACGGTAGCAAGTCTTGCTCCAACATTTGGTCGCGGTGCGATGACCAACCACTGGGTGGATATCAAAAACGCTAACGTCGTAATGGTGATGGGCGGTAACGCTGCTGAAGCGCATCCCGTCGGTTTTCGCTGGGCGATGGAAGCGAAAAACAACAACGATGCAACCTTGATCGTTGTCGATCCCCGTTTTACGCGTACCGCTTCTGTGGCGGATATCTACGCACCTATTCGTTCCGGTACGGACATTACGTTCCTGTCTGGCGTTTTGCGCTACCTGATCGAAAACAACAAGATCAACGCCGAATACGTTAAGCATTACACCAACGCCAGCCTGCTGGTGCGTGATGATTTTACTTTTGAAGACGGTCTGTTCAGCGGTTACGACGCTGAAAAACGTCAGTACGATAAGTCGTCCTGGAACTATCAGTTCGATGAAAACGGCTATGCGAAACGCGATGAAACACTGACTCATCCGCGCTGTGTGTGGAACTTGCTGAAAGCGCACGTTTCCCGTTACACGCCGGACGTAGTAGAAAACATCTGCGGTACGCCAAAAGCTGACTTCCTGAAAGTGTGTGAAGTGCTGGCCTCCACCAGCGCGCCGGATCGCACAACCACCTTCCTGTACGCACTGGGCTGGACCCAACACACCGTGGGTGCGCAGAACATCCGTACTATGGCGATGATCCAGTTGCTGCTCGGTAACATGGGTATGGCCGGTGGCGGCGTGAACGCATTGCGTGGTCACTCCAACATTCAGGGCCTGACTGACTTAGGCCTGCTCTCTACCAGCCTGCCGGGTTATCTGACGCTGCCGTCAGAAAAACAGGTTGATTTGCAGTCGTATCTGGAAGCGAACACGCCGAAAGCGACGCTGGCTGATCAGGTGAACTACTGGAGCAACTATCCGAAGTTCTTCGTTAGCCTGATGAAATCTTTCTACGGCGATGCTGCGCAGAAAGAGAACAACTGGGGCTACGACTGGCTGCCGAAGTGGGACCAGACCTACGACGTCATCAAGTATTTCAACATGATGGATGAAGGTAAAGTCACCGGTTATTTCTGCCAGGGCTTTAACCCGGTTGCGTCCTTCCCGGACAAAAACAAAGTGGTGAGCTGCCTGAGCAAGCTGAAGTACATGGTGGTTATCGATCCGCTGGTGACTGAAACCTCCACCTTCTGGCAGAACCATGGCGAGTCGAACGATGTCGATCCGGCGTCTATTCAGACTGAAGTATTCCGTCTGCCTTCGACCTGCTTTGCCGAAGAAGATGGTTCTATCGCTAACTCCGGTCGCTGGTTGCAGTGGCACTGGAAAGGTCAGGATGCGCCGGGCGAAGCGCGTAATGACGGCGAAATTCTGGCGGGTATCTACCATCATTTGCGCGAGCTGTACCAGGCCGAAGGTGGTAAAGGCGTAGAACCGCTGATGAAGATGAGCTGGAACTACAAGCAGCCGCACGAGCCGCAGTCTGACGAAGTGGCAAAAGAGAACAACGGCTATGCGCTGGAAGATCTCTATGACGCAAATGGCGTGCTGATTGCGAAGAAAGGTCAGTTACTGAGTAGCTTTGCGCATCTGCGTGATGACGGTACAACCGCATCGTCTTGCTGGATCTACACCGGTAGCTGGACAGAGCAAGGCAACCAGATGGCTAACCGCGATAACTCCGACCCGTCCGGTCTGGGGAATACGCTGGGATGGGCCTGGGCGTGGCCGCTCAACCGTCGCGTACTCTACAACCGTGCTTCGGCGGATATCAACGGTAAACCGTGGGATCCGAAACGGATGCTGATCCAGTGGAACGGCAGCAAGTGGACGGGTAACGATATTCCGGACTTCGGCAATGCCGCACCGGGTACACCAACCGGGCCGTTTATCATGCAGCCGGAAGGGATGGGACGCCTGTTTGCCATCAACAAAATGGCGGAAGGTCCGTTCCCGGAACACTACGAGCCAATTGAAACGCCGCTGGGCACTAACCCGCTGCATCCGAACGTGGTGTCTAACCCGGTGGTTCGTCTGTATGAACAAGACGCGCTGCGGATGGGTAAAAAAGAGCAGTTCCCGTATGTGGGTACGACCTATCGTCTGACCGAGCACTTCCACACCTGGACCAAGCACGCGTTGCTCAACGCAATTGCTCAGCCGGAACAGTTTGTGGAAATCAGCGAAACGCTGGCGGCGGCGAAAGGCATTGCCAATGGCGATCGTGTCACTGTCTCCAGCAAGCGTGGCTTTATCCGCGCGGTGGCTGTGGTAACGCGCCGTCTGAAACCACTGAATGTAAACGGTCAGCAGGTTGAAACGGTGGGTATTCCAATCCACTGGGGCTTTGAGGGTGTCGCGCGTAAAGGTTATATCGCTAACACTCTGACGCCGAATGTCGGTGATGCAAACTCGCAAACGCCGGAATATAAAGCGTTCTTAGTCAACATCGAGAAGGCGTAAGGGGGCGAACAGATGGCTATGGAAACGCAGGACATTATCAAAAGGTCCGCAACTAACTCCATCACGCCGCCTTCTCAGGTGCGTGATTACAAAGCAGAAGTCGCGAAACTTATCGACGTTTCCACCTGTATCGGCTGTAAAGCCTGTCAGGTGGCGTGTTCGGAGTGGAACGATATCCGTGATGAAGTGGGGCACTGCGTCGGGGTTTATGATAACCCCGCCGATCTGAGCGCCAAGTCCTGGACGGTGATGCGCTTTAGCGAAACCGAACAGAACGGCAAGCTGGAGTGGCTGATCCGTAAAGACGGTTGTATGCACTGTGAAGATCCGGGCTGCCTGAAGGCGTGCCCGTCTGCTGGTGCGATCATTCAGTACGCTAACGGGATTGTCGATTTCCAGTCGGAAAACTGCATCGGCTGTGGTTACTGCATTGCCGGGTGTCCGTTTAATATTCCACGCCTCAACAAAGAGGATAACCGTGTATATAAATGCACACTCTGCGTCGATCGCGTCAGCGTTGGTCAGGAACCGGCTTGTGTGAAAACTTGTCCGACCGGGGCTATCCACTTCGGCACCAAGAAGGAGATGCTGGAGCTGGCGGAACAGCGCGTGGCGAAACTGAAAGCGCGTGGTTACGAACATGCTGGTGTCTACAATCCGGAAGGGGTCGGTGGTACGCACGTCATGTACGTGCTGCATCACGCCGATCAGCCGGAGCTGTATCACGGTCTGCCGAAAGATCCGAAGATCGATACATCGGTAAATCTGTGGAAAGGCGCGTTGAAACCGCTGGCAGCGGCTGGCTTTATCGCCACTTTTGCCGGGTTAATTTTCCACTACATCGGTATTGGCCCGAATAAGGAAGTGGACGATGACGAGGAGGATCATCATGAGTAAGTCGAAAATGATTGTGCGCACCAAGTTTATTGATCGCGCCTGTCACTGGACCGTGGTGATTTGCTTCTTCCTGGTAGCGCTGTCCGGGATTTCGTTCTTCTTCCCGACGCTGCAATGGCTGACACAAACCTTCGGTACGCCGCAGATGGGACGCATTTTGCACCCGTTCTTCGGCATTGCGATTTTCGTCGCGCTGATGTTTATGTTTGTGCGTTTTGTGCATCACAACATCCCGGATAAGAAAGATATTCCGTGGCTGTTGAACATTGTCGAAGTATTAAAAGGCAATGAACACAAAGTGGCGGATGTTGGTAAGTACAACGCCGGGCAAAAGATGATGTTCTGGTCGATCATGAGCATGATTTTCGTGCTGCTGGTAACCGGGGTGATTATCTGGCGTCCGTACTTTGCGCAGTACTTCCCGATGCAGGTTGTCCGTTATAGCCTGTTGATTCACGCGGCTGCGGGTATCATCCTGATCCACGCCATCCTGATTCATATGTATATGGCATTCTGGGTGAAAGGGTCGATTAAAGGGATGATCGAAGGGAAGGTGAGCCGTCGTTGGGCGAAGAAACACCATCCACGCTGGTATCGTGAAATCGAAAAGGCAGAAGCGAAAAAAGAGAGTGAAGAAGGGATATAATCTCTTTTGAACTTTAAGCTGAAAATGGCGCTGTAAAAAGCGCCATTTTTTATTGTAGACAACGTACACTTTGTTCATGCCGGATGCGGCGTGAACGCCTTATCCGGCCTACAAACCGTTCAAATCCAATAGATTGCAGTGAACGTGTAGGTCAGATAAGCGTAGCGCATCAGGCAATTTTGCGTTTGCCATCAGTTTCAAATGGCGCTTTATAAGGTGCCATTTTTTTATTGCGTAACCAGACGGCGTAATCGCGACACATCTACCGTTTTTTCTGCCTCTGCCAGACTCCAGGCGTTTTGTAGATTCAGCCACATTTGCGGCGAACTGCCGATCACCACGGAAAGTTTAATCGCCATTTCTGGCGTCAACGCGGCTTTTCCGGTCAGCAATCGGCTTGCCGTTGAGGGCGCAATTTCCATTGCTCTGGCAAACTCGCGCAGGCTGACGTTCAGCTCGTCCAGTGATTCCTGAATAATGTCCCCCGGGCGGGGATGATTGGCCATTTTCATCAGTGATAGTCCTCGTAATCCAGTATGTATGCATCGCCATTGACGAATTCAAATGTGATTCGCCAGTTGCCCGAGACAGATATCGCCCAAATTCCATCACGATCGCCGCTTAACGGGTGTAGTCGGTAACCGGGCATATCGATATCAGCAAGACAGCTTGCTGCATCAATCACAGCGAGTCGGTGGCGTAATCGTTTGATTTGCGTCGGTATAACGCCGGAGGTTTTGCCGAGAAGAAACAAGTCACGCAATCCCTTGTGTCTGAAATTCATTATCATCTCTTCATCCTTGTTCCCTCGAAAGGAACACTATCACTATTGTTCCGTGCAGCGCAACAAATTTCGCTACGTTTTCGCGAATTGTGAGGGGAAAGATGGGGGAGGAAAAGAAGAAGAGTGAAATTGCGGAAAGCGTCTCGCAAAACAGGCTGCGACTCAAACATGGCAGTCGCAGCAAGGGCCTCTTAGCGACGGAAATCAATCACCATACGGCCACGGATTTTGCCTTCTTCCATCTCAGTAAAGATGGTGTTGATGTCCGCTAACGGACGCAGGGCGACTTTCGGCACCACTTTGCCTTCGGCGGCAAACTGGAAGGCTTCGGTTAGATCCTGGCGCGTGCCGACCAGCGAACCGACCACTTCAATGCCATCCAGCACAAGGCGTGGGATATCCAGGCTCATAGACTCCGGCGGCAGACCGACTGCTACAACACGCCCGCCTGCACGAACGGCATCGACCGCTGAGTTAAACGCAGCTTTAGCTACCGCTGTCACCACCGCAGCGTGAGCGCCACCGGTTTTTTCCTGCACAATTTTGGCGGCGTCTTCGGTGCGTGAGTTAATCGCTAAATCTGCACCCATTTCGGTTGCCAGTTTCAACTGCTCATCATTGACATCAATGGCGATCACTTTTGCATTAAAGACATTTTTCGCGTATTGCAGGGCGAGGTTGCCCAGACCGCCAAGACCGTAGATAGCAATCCACTGTCCTGGACGAATTTTTGATAGTTTTACTGCTTTGTAGGTGGTGACGCCCGCACAGGTGATGCTGCTGGCCGCCGCCGAGTCCAGGCCATCCGGCACTTTAACCGCGTAATCGGCGACCACGATGCACTCTTCCGCCATGCCGCCATCAACGCTGTATCCGGCATTTTTTACTGAACGGCAGAGCGTTTCGTTACCGCTGTTACAGTATTCGCAATGACCGCATCCTTCGTAAAACCACGCCACGCTGGCGCGATCGCCTGGTTTTAATGAGGTAACGCCGGGGCCAACTTCTGCCACCACACCGATGCCTTCATGGCCCAGAATCACGCCGGTTTTATCACCAAAATCGCCATTCTTAACATGAAGATCGGTATGACATACGCCACAACACTCCATTTTCAGCAGGGCTTCGCCATGTTTCAGTGAGCGCAGTGTTTTATCCGTAACGTCAACATGATGATCCTTCGTAACAACTGCAGCCTTCATAGTTTCCTCCTTTTCGGATGATGTTCTGCATAGCAGGTGAGGCAAATGAGATTTATTCGCCACTACCCAGTATGGATGAGATCTGAAAAAGGAAGAGGAAAATTGCCCGGTAGCAGTCACTACCGGGCGCAGGCTTAGATGGATGTACGGCGGTAGTCGCGGTATTCGGCTTGCCAGAAGTTATCATCAATGGCCTGTTGCAGAGCTTCGGCAGACGTTTTCACCGCCACGCCTTGCTGCTGCGCCATTTTGCCAACCGCAAACGCAATTGCGCGGGACACTTTCTGAATATCTTTCAGTTCCGGCAGTACCAGACCTTCGCCGTTCAGTACCAGCGGCGAATACTGAGCAAGCGTTTCGCTTGCCGACATCAGCATCTCATCGGTGATACGTGACGCGCCGGAAGCAATAACGCCCAGCCCAATGCCCGGGAAGATAAAAGCGTTGTTGCATTGCGCGATAGGGTAGATTTTATCTTTCCATACCACCGGATTAAACGGACTGCCGGTGGCGACCAGCGCGTTACCTTCGGTCCAGGCGATAATGTCCTGCGGTGTGGCTTCCACACGTGAAGTCGGGTTAGACAGCGGCATCACGATCGGACGCGGACAGTGTTTGTGCATCTCACGGATGATCTCTTCCGTAAACAGCCCGGTCTGTCCTGAGACGCCAATCAGAATATCCGGTTTGACATTGCGCACCACATCAAGCAATGACAGCACATCGCTGTCAGTATCCCAGTCACTGAGATTTTCGCGCTTCTGCACCAGTTTGGTCTGGAAAGGCAGCAGGTTCGGCATCTTGTCGGTCAGCAGACCAAAGCGATCGACCATAAAGACTTTCTGCCGCGCCGCTTCTTCGCTTAATCCTTCACGCTGGGTCTGGGCGATGATCATCTCCGCAATGCCGCATCCTGCTGAACCTGCGCCGAGGAAGACGATTTTTTTCTCGCTTAACTGACCGCCCGCCGCACGGCTGGCTGCGATCAGTGTGCCGACTGTTACCGCCGCGGTGCCCTGAATATCATCGTTAAAAGAACAAATTTCATTGCGATAGCGGTTAAGTAACGGCATCGCATTTTTTTGTGCGAAGTCTTCAAACTGCAACAGCACGTCCGGCCAGCGTTGTTTCACAGCCTGGATAAATTCATCCACGAATTCATAGTATTCGTCGTCAGTGATACGTGGATTACGCCAGCCCATATACAGCGGATCGTTAAGCAACTGCTGGTTGTTCGTCCCGACATCCAGCACCACCGGCAGTGTATACGCCGGGCTGATGCCACCGCAGGCGGTATAGAGCGACAGTTTACCGATCGGAATACCCATCCCACCGATGCCCTGGTCACCAAGCCCCAGAATACGTTCGCCGTCCGTCACCACAATCACTTTGATATTGTGGTTCGGTACGTTTTGCAGAATATCGTCCATATTGTGGCGGTTCTGGTATGAGATAAACACGCCGCGGGAACGACGGTAGATCTCAGAAAAACGCTCACAGGCTGCGCCGACGGTTGGGGTATAAATAACAGGCATCATCTCATCAAGATGATTGTTTACCAGACGGTAGAAGAGGGTTTCGTTAGTGTCCTGGATGTTACGCAGGTAGATGTGCTTGTCGATTTCGGTTTTGAATCCCTGATACTGGATCCATGCGCGTTCCGCTTGTTCTTCGATGGTTTCGACCACTTCCGGCAGTAACCCCAGCAGGTTGAAGTTACGGCGTTCTTCCATGCTGAAGGCGCTGCCTTTATTCAACAACGGAAATTCCAGCAGTACAGGGCCAGCGTAAGGAATATAAAGCGAACGCTGTTTTTTTGTTTTTGGTTCCATGTCACTCACTCTTTTTTGAATATCCATCCCTGGGGTGCTTTTATCGTCTTTGCTTTACCGCCAGGGCATCGGCTCCAAGTATAAAGCAGTTAAAAACAAAAACACCATTGCGCAGGCAATGGTGTTTAATCGTCATTGAGGACTGATTGTTAAAGATTACTTTTCAGCGGGACGTTTTCTGCCGGTTGGGTTATTTACCACGCTGGATTTATCACCTTCGGTAACTATTTTGCGCTGGTTAGAAATTTTATGGTCCAGTCCAAGAATATGACGTGCCTGACGGTTCGATTTCATTTTAACTCCTCAATCCTGTTGCTAGTTTTAAGGACAACATCGCCGTAGCGAAGAAACACGTGCTAAACCCCTAAATTAGGTTGCCGATCAAGCATAGCACCTTAAAGCGTAGGGTGCTGGCCACTGACCACATAATTGATCGTTTGCTGGTAGATATCACTGAGGATGTCGTTATCAGAAGCTTCCACCCATTTGGTCAGCTCCATGAGAATGTCATCTTCAGTGACAACACCGTGCTCTGCCCGAAGGCCTTGCTCAATGGCATTAACCAGAGCGGGTTCTGCTGTTGAATTTTCTGCCTGATAATAAGTAAACATAGTGATTCTCCGTGTCTGTGTATTTATGGTGTCTGCTACGGATCGCAGATTTATAAAGCACATTCAGCATGGCAAATATTTGCCGCTTCGTTGTTAAGATTAGTCCTGGTTGATGAATTTTATATTTTAACTCCATGATATTAATGGGAATATTATTGGTGTGAGTTGATTGATATTGATGCAATATCTCTTGAGTTATATATTCCCGGTTATCTATTGTGGGAATTTTATTTAAGTACATAGATAATATTTTCGCCGGATTCTATTCGGAATATCCCGCTTATCCTCATGCTGTTTCTCACGTAGTCTATAATTTCCTTTTTAAGCCCACAGGAGAGCAACAATGACAATCCATAAGAAAGGTCAGGCACACTGGGAAGGCGATATCAAACGCGGGAAGGGAACCGTATCCACCGAGAGCGGCGTGCTGAACCAACAGCCGTATGGATTTAATACGCGTTTTGAAGGCGAAAAAGGAACTAACCCTGAAGAACTGATTGGCGCGGCGCATGCAGCATGTTTCTCAATGGCGCTTTCATTAATGCTGGGGGAAGCGGGATTCACGCCAACATCGATTGATACCACCGCCGATGTGTCGCTGGATAAAGTGGATGCCGGGTTTGCGATTACTAAAATCGCCCTGAAGAGCGAAGTTGCCGTGCCGGGTATTGATGCCTCTACCTTTGACGGCATTATCCAGAAAGCAAAAGCAGGATGCCCGGTTTCTCAGGTACTGAAAGCGGAAATTACGCTGGATTACCAGTTGAAATCGTAAAGCGTTGCCGGATGACGCGTCAGGCGCGTGATTGCCTGATGCGTTGTTAGCGTCTCTACAGCGCCCGACAGCACCGGATCTCACGTCCGTCCTCCCTTATTGTTAATGATTGCCGGACTTCACATCCGTGGGTTGCCAGAGGGCAACGTTCACGGAAAAAACAGCCTTGTGGCAACGTGCGGTTTCCTGGTAGTTCCGTTTTACGCAATGCCCATTCTTCCTCCAGCGGTTTATCAATGGCGGGCAGGGAATCCAGCAATAATCGGGTGTATGGATGTGCCGGAGTAGAGAGCACCTGCTGCGCGTCGCCCAGTTCTACAATCTGCCCGAGATACATCACCGCTACCCGATCGCTCATATGACGAATCACCGAGACATTGTGTGAAATCAGCACATAAGTCAGCTCGCGATTTTCCTGTAGCGTTACCAGTAAATTGAGGATCTGCGCCTGGACGGAGATATCCAGCGCCGAGGTGGGCTCATCAAGCACAATCACGTCAGGCTGCGAAGAGAGTGCTCTGGCAATGGCGATACGTTGCCGCTGCCCGCCTGAGAACGCATGAGGCAAGCGGTCGAGATACTCCGGACGAATACCCACCTGCACAGCCAGCTCCTCTGCCAACGCTCGCCGCTGTTGTTCACTACTACGCTTAGCAATCCAGAGCGGTTCCGTGATGATGCGCCACACCGGTAAGCGCGGATTAAGCGAAGAGAGCGGGTCCTGAAACACCATCTGCATAATGCGTTGTGATCCTGAACGGATGTACTGCCCGTGGCTCGGTTGCAGCATACCCATTAAAAGCTGTGCGAGGGTGCTTTTGCCGCAGCCTGACTCACCGACGATCCCTAAGGTTTCACCACGACGGATCTGTAAATCAATACCATTGATGGCATGAACATGTTCCGTAGTTTTACCAAGCCAGTTTTTTCGGGCCGGGAAATTGATATGGACGTCGCGTAACGTTAATAACGTGTCAGACACTAATGACCTCCTGCTGAGGATACCAACAGGCGCAGCGGTGGTTGTTGTCACCACACGCTGTCAGCGCCGGGACGTTTTCACACTGTGTACCTGCCGCATAGCAACGATCGCGAAAAGCGCAGCCGTCAGGCAAATGGGTGAGGTTTGGTACCGTCCCTGGAATGGCGGGTAATGGCTGGCGTGGTATTCCATGTTCCGGTGCGCATTGCAGCAAACCAATGGTATACGGATGCCGGGGATGATGGATAACGTCTGCCGTCATGCCGCTCTCGATCATGCTTCCGGCATACATCACGTAAACGCTATCGCACAGTTGCGACACCACGGCCATATCATGGCTGATGAACAGTACCGCAGTTCCACTGGCGCGGGCTTTATGTTTAAGCAGACGCAGTACCTGCAACTGTACCGTGACGTCCAGCGCCGTAGTCGGTTCGTCGGCAATAATCAATTGCGGCTCGCAGGAGAATGCCAGCGCAATCATTACCCGCTGGCGCATACCACCTGAAAGCTCAAACGGATAGCGCGACATAACTTCCACGGCATCCGGGATTTGCATCTCTTCCAGCAGGGCAATCGCTTTAGCTCTGGCTTCCCGACGACTTATTAGTTGATGATGGCGGATCACGTCCATCATCTGAAGACCTATTCGACGTGTCGGATTTAGGGCGGTCATCGGTTCCTGAAAGATCATCGCCACTCGTGCTCCGCGCCACTGACGAAGCTGTTTTTCCCGAGCGTTAAGAGCATCTTCTCCCAGCAGTGAAATATGTCCCCGATGTACGCAATAACTGCCCGTCGGTAACAGACGCATAATCAACATTGCAGTGACTGATTTACCCGAGCCGGATTCTCCCACCAGACCGACAATTTCACCGCGGTTGATTTTCAATGACACATTGTTGAGCGCGTGAACGTCGCCGTTAAAACCGGAGAAACTCAAATGCAGCTGTTGAATGTCCAGAACGGGTTGGGTCATGACTGCTTTCCTCCTGCTTTCGGGTCAAGCAGATCGCGAATACCATCACCAAAGAGATTGAACCCGACGGCGGTAAGCAAAATCGCTGCCCCCGGAAATGCGCAATACCACCATTGATCGAGCACATAGTTGCGACCATTCGCCACCATCGCCCCCCATTCAGCACTCGGTTGTTGAGCACCCAGGCCAATAAATCCCAACGTGGCGGCCATTAAAATCGCGCTACCAATATCCAGCGATGCCTGCACAATCAGCGGCGGCAGGGAGTTACGTAAAATATGCCAGTTGATCAGATGCCAGCGTGACGCACCAAAGGTTTTCGCCGCCTGAACGAAAGTGTACTGGCGGACAACTAATGTTTGCCCCCGCGCCAGGCGCACATAAAACGGGATTCGCACGATAGCAATCGCCAGCATGGCGTTAAACAAGCTCGGTCCAAGTGCGGCAGCCAGCGCCATTGTCAGCACCAGCGAAGGAATCGACAGCATAATGTCCATGATGCGCATGATGATCGCGTCTGCGCGTCCGCCAAGCACACCGGATAGACACCCGAGTAGCGAACCCATCATACCCGCAATGGCGACCACCACTAATCCGGCGAGAATTGATTGCTGACTGCCGACCAGTACGCGGCTAAACAGATCGCGTCCCACTTCATCGGTGCCAAACCAGTGCGCCGCAGAAGGCGGCAAAAGGCGGGCAGTTAAATCAATGGCGTTGGGATCATGCGTCGCCAGCCACGGTGAAAAAATCATCATCAGTAGCATTAATACAATGATGACTGCGCCGGTCACGGTGAGCGGACTGCCTTTCAGCATCCATACCAGTTTTGCACCGTTAAATCGCGTTTGTTTTGGTGGGCGTACGACGGACGTTTCCTCGCTTAGCATCATTCATCACCTCCACGTCCGATACGCGGATCAATCCACAAATAGAGCAAATCCACCACCAGGTTGACCAGCACATAAGCAAATGAAACCACGACGGCAAAGCCCATCACTGCCGGGAAGTCGAGCGCCTGTATTGATGTTACTACCCATGCACCCATTCCGGGCCAGGCAAAAACGGTTTCGGTGAGCACTGCGCCATACAACAAATCGCCCAGCGCCAGCCCCAATACGGTAATTGAGGGGATCAACGCATTGGGTAGCGCATAACATAAAACGATATACCAGCCGGGCAAGCCGCTGGCCCGGGCGGTACGAATGTAGTCTTCACTCAATTGTTCCAGCATAGCTGAGCGGATCTGGCGAGCGACAATCCCCAGGTGAACGAACGCCAGCGTTAATGCCGGTAAGATGAGATGTTGTAGCGCATTGAAGAAGACTTCACCGTTGCCTTCAAGCAGCGCATCGAGCAGATAAAAGCCGGTAACGTGCGTTGGTGGATCCAGCCAGTCATCAAGCCTTCCGCCGCCGGGAAGAATTTGCAGATGACCATAAAACAGCACAATGACGCCCAGCCCAAGCCAGAACGCAGGCGTGGAGATTCCGGTAATGGCCATTATTCGCACCAGATGATCCAGCCAGCGATTTCGCCAGACTGCAGAGAGTATGCCCAGCGGGATACCAACCAGGAGTGCCAGCAGCAGGGCGCAAAATGCCAGTTCCAGCGTCGCCGGGAAAAATATGCGCAACTCTTCCAGCACCGGACGCCCGGTACGAATGGATGTTCCCAGGTCACCCTGAAACAGGTCGCTGACGTAGCGGTAAAACTGTACGTACAGTGGCTGGTCCAGTCCCAGTTGCTGGCGAATATTATCCACGATAGCATCGCTGGCGCGGTCACCCGCCAGTAACCGCGCCGGGTCGCCGGGGATCAGGTGCGAGATAATAAACGTAATCACGCAGACGCCCGCCACCACGAGCACCAGCCCCCAGCAGCGTTGGCGTAAAATACTCCAGAAGGTCACGTTATTTACTCATGGTATTGATATTGAAGACCTGTTCCAGCATGGGATTGAACACAAAGCCTTTCACCTCTTTGTTCATCGCCAGTTGGTAGTTTTTCTGGAACAGATACACATAAGCAGCGTCATCAATGACGATTTTCTGTGCCTGCTGGTAGTCCCGGGTACGCTGCGTCTGGTCGGTGGTCGCTAGCGCATTGCGCAGTAGCTTATCGACCTCACTGTTTTCATAGAACGAGCGGTTACCCGGCAGACCTTTTTTGTCTGACTCAAACCAGTAATTCATAAACATATACGGGTCGGCAAAATCCGGACTCCAGTTGCCAATCGCGATGTCGTAATCACCTTTACCCACTCTGTCGCGCATGGTGGCGTTCGCCAGCTTTTCCAGCTTCACATTGATGCCCAGCTTGTTGAGGCTGGATTGTGTTGCCAGAGCAATAGGTTCCCAGTTCGGGTCGTTATCGGAGTAGAGAAACGTCAGGCTGGTGGGTTTGCTCGTCACTTTATCCCATTCGGCTTTGGCTTTCGTTTCGTCATGGTTGTATTGCATTGCCGTCGCATCGTATCCCCACATGCCTTCCGGAATCGGGCCGCGCATTTGTTTTCCGTTACCACTCAGAATGCCGTTAACCATACCCTGATAATCGGTAGACCAGGAAATGGCCCGACGCAGATCCGCCTGATTAAGTGGCGCTTTGCTGTTATTGAGATACAGATAGGTGACGCGCAGTGACGGATACTCTGCCACGTTGACTTTGTTTTCCTGCTTCAGGGCGTTGAGTTGATCCACCGGCAGCGCATCGGCAATGTCAATGTCGCCACGGGAGAGCTGCAGGCGACGGGAGGCACTTTCACCGATAATTTTTACCGATACCCGTTTGAAGTTCGGTTTATTGCCGGGGTAATGCGGATTTGGCACCAGAACTAATTGCTGACCTTTTTGCCAGCTTTTCAGCATAAACGGTCCGGAGCCAGCGGTATTTTGCGCGAGGAAACCACGGGCATCATCGGCCGCATGTTCTTTTAAGACCGCCGGATTGATAATGGATGCACCGTCATTCGCCAGCGTGTAGAGGAACGGTGCGAATGGCTGGCTAAGGGTAAACCTCACCGTATGTTCGTCGGGAGCATCAATCTTTAAATCTTTGGGAAATGCTTCTGCTGGCCCCTGACCGATTTTTAGTAACCGCTCAAAAGAGAGTTTTACTGCTTCGGCAGTGACGGGTGTGCCATCGGCAAATTTAGCATTGTCCTTCAGGGTGAACGTCCACTCTTTTTGATCGTCAGACGCTTTCCAGCTACTCGCCAGATCGCCTTCAACGTCTGTTGAGCCTTTATCACCGTCCGTTTTGTACTGAACCAGTCGCTGATAAGACGGGTAGGTCACTGTCCAGTCGTTATTATCAATTGTTACCGCCGGGTCGAGGGTTTGTGGGTCGGCAGCTTTACCGATCACCAGCATATCTTTCGGTAGGGCGGCGTGCGCAACCGGCATTGTTGTGGCAAGGACGATCGCGAGCAATGTAGGACGAAACGAAATCGATCTCTTCATAACAGTTTCCTGATTAACTGGCGTGCTGTGTGCCAGGGGATATAAAACAGGTGAATTGATCAGCGAGTAGCGGGTAACTCGCTGCCTGGGGTAATTCGAAGTGCCACCATTCGCTCGGGATACCGACAAAGCCACCGCCAGTCATAATCGCATTCAGCAACAGGCGATTGCGCTGAGCAGCGGGCGGGACGGAAGGATGGTAAGCATGGGAACGTTCGTGCATTTCATCGAACTCTGCGCCCATATCGAGGATGTTCCCGTGCTCATCACGAAGCGTCAGGTCGATCGCGGTGCCACGGCTGTGATTAGAACCGACCGCCACATCAACGACATATTGCGGGTCTGGGCAGGTTTGCCACAACATCGCCTGTGCTTGTTGTGGGCGATACGCATCGTAAATCACCAGTTGTAAGCCTGACAGCTGGGCGATACTGATACTTTTCGCCAGCGCGGTAATCGCATCCTTGTGTAACAGACAACGCGCTTGCTGATAAATAGCTTTACCTGTGATGTTATCAGCGCAGGCGTATTTCAATTCGATCTCCAGATCAGGGAAGATCACGGCTAAATCAACCAGTTCGGTGGTATCCGACATAAACGGTTCCTGTATAAGACAAAAATTGCTGCGCTTTCCGCTTATGCAGATCTCATGCCATGCCGGGATAAGCGCCAGAATGCTGGCTTAAAGTTATATTTTTTAACTTTTGATCAACATTTGTGCAGCGTAGTGCAGTTTTGGTGCAAGAGGGGAAGTTAAGGAAGGAATCTCCCGGAATCGTAGCTGAAATCACAGTATTTAAGTGACAGTGTCACGTTAAATGAAAACCCGCGAGTGCGGGCGAGAGGGATTTGTCAGATTTTCTGCGGTAACACGCTACTCATCCAGCCTGGAATTTCTTCGGCGGGCAGGGGGCGGGAAAAGAAATATCCCTGAATAACGCGACAGTGAATCTTGCGTAGCATCTCAAATTGCTCTTTGGTTTCGACGCCTTCCGCTACGACGGTTAAATTGAGGCTTTGCCCAATGCTGGTAATAGCTTCAAGTAAGGCAAGGATGCGTTTTTCAGTCAGACAACGATCAACAAAACTTTTGTCAATTTTGATTTCCGTTACCGGAAGACTGACTAAGCGGGATAACCCGGAAAAACCCGTACCAAAATCATCTACCGATAAACCCACGCCCATATCGCGCAGGATCTGGATGCGCTTAAAAATTTCGGTATCGTGTTCCATCATCATGCTTTCGGTGATTTCCACCGTTAGCTGGTGGCCGTCAATGCCCCAGACTTGCATTGCATCAGACACCTGATTAGGAAGCTGATTACTGCGGAAGTGCAGCGCAGACAAGTTAACGGATAACGCTGGAATATGAATATTCTGGCTACGCCATTCTGCTAACTGACGGCAAGCTTCCGCGATGACCCAGCGCCCAATATTTTCGATTTCGCCAATCTCTTCTGCGAGAGGAATAAACCGTGAAGGGGGCACATGACCATGCAGAGGATCGTGCCAGCGAGCAAGGGCTTCGATACCATACAGTTCACCCGTTTCTGCGAAGATTTGCGGTTGGTAAACCAGTTTCAGTTGGTTATTGCTAATCGCATCTTTCAGCGCTGCGCCTAATATCAATCGTTCTTTCACCATTTCGTTCATCACCGGGCTGAAGAACTGCCAGCCGTTACCGCCATTCTTGCGAATATAATCCATCGCGTTATGGGCAGTGGAGAGCAGGTAATCGCGGTTTTTACCCACGTCGTAGCTGATGCCAATGCTCAAGGTGAGCGGGAATGGTTTATCGTCAATCATTATCGGCTTGCTGACCACATTCCGTAGCTCATCGGCGATTTGGGTAATGTTGCTGACGTCGTTTTCCAGGCTCACGAGGACAAACTGCGTACCTTCGATACGACAGAGATACTGATCCGGTTTGAGTTTTTCACGAAAGCGATTGACCACTTCCAGCAATGCCTGATCGGCCCACGCATAGCCAAGGCTATCAATCACATCCTGAATATGGTCAACACCGATGAGATAGACCACCGGAGAGACGGCTTTGTCGACCAGGTCATCGAGGTAATTGTGCAGGTTATTGCGATTTGGCAGACCGGTCATCGGATCAAATTGGATGAGTTGTTCAATATGCTGACGGCTTTTTTCCTGTTCCAGCGCCAGCGCGGCCATATGCTGGCTGATATCTGCCACGCGTTCGATAAAGGCGCTGGTTTCTGCTCCTGACGAGGTTTTAATTTGCAGGATCCCCGCCGGTGCGCCGTCACGCTGACGAATGGTCGCTGACCAGCTTTGCGCATTTTGAACTTCTGTACCGTGCGAAGATGACGCCCAGTGTATCGGCATCCCGTTGCGCAGCGCGAACAGCGAAACATGCGATTCGTTGAGAACAGATTCGATGTTACGACAAATGATTTCCCCCATTTCATGAAATGGCGGGCTGCTGCACATGGCGGCGAGAATATTGCCTTCAAGCTGGCGGATTTGCCGTTCTTCGGTGATATCCGAGAAAGTCATTACCAGGTTCTGCAGATGCGCGAGCACATCATAGACCGGGCTGATAGAGGCTTTAATCCAGATTTTTTCACCGGTGCGCGTCAACAGCAGAAATTCGTCCTGATCGCGGGCGGTTTTCCATAGCAACTGTTGTAAACGAATGCGGTTATCAGCAGGGAATTCTGGAATGTTCAGGAGTGTATCGGGCTGCATACCGCTGGCTTCGCTAATGCAGTAACCAAACATTTCGGTAAATGCGCGATTGCACTGCACAATATGGCGTTCCGGATCGAGGACAATCACCGGTCGGTCGAGATGGTCAACAGCAATAATCAATTGTCGGGTCTGTTCTTTTTGCGCCATTTCTACGCTGGCATCCCGTACCAGCGCCAGGTAATAAATTTTACCCTCGGCGCTCACTTTCGATAGCGCAAAACGGGTCCAGATTTTACTGCCGTCTTTTTTCTCCAGCTGCAGCTCCCGACTCATCCCCTCGACGCGCGCTTTACCGCCTTCACGGTTGTGACGGATGTATTCAGGATGCGCGGGACGCAAATCTCGCGGAATCAGCATATCAATGTTTTTGCCAATGACTTCTTCGCGTTTGTACCCCCAGAGTTTCTCTGCGGCGGGGTTGAAAAACATCACTTCATCATTTTCGTTAATTAACACCGCGCCCATCATATTTTGCTCAAGGGCGGGGAAAAAAATGCCATCGGCGGCATTATCCGCATCGGTTAGCTTCATGATTACCTCTGCATCCTGGCGCATCTAAAGACTGGCTTTCCAGAGTTCAACACGGTTTCTACCTCGTCTTTTGGCGATATACAGAGCTTCATCGGCTATTTGAATGAGGCGCTCATAGTCAGGATGACCATTAAACATGGCGGCACCGATGGAAAGTGAGAGGGCAATATCTTCGCCGTTTGCGGCTTTCAGTTTGGTTTTCTCCACCCGACTGCGAATACGTTCTGCAGTACGTAACGTTTCGTTTTCAGAAGCTTCAGTCAGGACAATGATAAATTCATCTCCCCCGTAACGAAAAACATAATCACTACTGCGGACGTTGTCGTAAAAGGCCTGAGAAACTTTACGCAAAATTTCATCACCGGTGTTATGGCCCCACGTATCGTTGATCTCTTTGAATTTATCAACGTCAATAATCAGCACTGACAGGGGGGTTCCGGTCCGGTTGGCATGGGCAATTTCGCGTTTAAAGATGGTCGGCAGGAAGCGGCGGTTAAGTAATTTTGTCAGTACATCCATACCCACTTCGTGGCGAGATACTTCTTCAAATAATTCACGCAGCAAGGTAATAATTTGCGATACGGTATTTCTTATCTGTAATAAAAATCTCACCCGCAGAGTTTTGTTGCTCAAATTTTTTGCATTACGCATGGTTTGATTAAAAATACCGTCGAAATCCTGAATCAGGCGGGAGATATGACCCACTTCGGCAATGCCGCTAAAATAATGTCGACCTTTATGGTTAAACCACAGGCCAAAATCAGCCTGGCTTAAAGGCAAACTACTGCCTAAATCAGAATCCAGCAGAACTTTATAGATAATGTCAATTTCCCATGAAAGGATTGAGGCTATTTGGCGTTCTTTTTCTTCTTCGGCGTTTTCCAGTAACGAGAAGATACGATAGTTTTCATCTTCTTTTGAGGCACTACTGTCACTAAAGGTAAACGCGCGGGTCATGACTTCCATCGCGATATCAATACTGTTAATCGAGAAATGGTAGACCTGAAGTTTTTCTGCGGCAGAATAATCCGAAGAGAAAATCACCGGATAGAGGATTTTTTTCAGCACCCGAAACCCCATCTCGACAATTTCTACTGGAATGCCGATGCGGGCATGCACTTCTGCGACGGTATGCTGGATTTGTATTAGCCTTTCAACATCGTCAACCTGGGCAGAAAGCACATTAATAATCCAGCGTTCCATCGCACTTTTCAGCTGCCGCTCAACTTGTTCATTACTCAAGAATTCTTCGGCATGCGGGTCAATACGGACAATCCGATAAAACTCAATGCTCAGGTAATGGGCATGCGCAACGGCAATTTCCGCGGCTTTGGCACGAATGAGCGGATCTGCCTGTTCGACAAGTCCGGTCCACTCATCTTTCATTCTTTTAAAATACATCTCCATAATTCACACCCTTATAAGGCTGGGAAAGCAGACGGAATCAAAAACGAAACGTGCGGGATCGACTAACTGCACCATATTCTCCTGAAATATGAAGATATACTGAAAACAAATAAGCGACTTAGGACAGTTTCAATCTACGCTACTGTTCTTCAGAAGAGTATAGCCCATCGTAATTATTTTTCGGTGACAGCCAATATCGTATGTTTTTTCATGTTCATACATTTTTATTAGGGGATTTATGGCTATTTAACTAAGTGTGTTTAATTGTGTGGTTAATTTGACTTAAGTAAGCATGATTACTAGTGGGATATTTCAAGAGGGTAGCAAGCCGGTGGGTAAAGCACCGGCCATGTTACAAGTTTAACTGCCCCAACGACTTTGCAAATAGCTGACCGCTTGTTGAGTCTGAGGTTTGTTCAGATAGTCCTCACGGAACAAGATTGTGCCGCTGATTTCTGGTACAGCATCGTTAAGATCGAGCTGCTTTTTCAGTTCCGGTACGCCACCGTTAATCATCCAGTCTGGTTCTATCTTTGAAGGTTCACCCACTTTATAGAAGGCGATACCGATATACAGGCGGGTCCTGGTCGGTTTAACGACATCCGCCCACCATTTTGCCAAAACGTCATAACGTGCGGCACTCCGTGAGAACGGCCAGTAAATTTGGGGAGCAATGTAATCCAGCAATCCTTGTTCCACCCATCGACGGGTGTCAGCATAGGATTCGTCATAGGCTGCCGCGCCTCGGGTATCGGAACCGAGCGGATCGTGTGATCGGTTACGCCACACGCCTGCCGGGCTAACGCCAAATTCGACTTCCGGCTTAATGCTTTTAATGGTGTGCGATACCTTCGCAATTAACTGCTGAGTATTGTTGCGCCGCCAGTCTGCTTTTGACGCAAATGCGCCTCCGTATTTGCGGTACGTTTCGTTATCATTTAGCCGTGAAGCTGGTGACTCAGTATAAAAATAGTCGTCAAACTGCACGCCATCTACCGGATAGCGGGAAACCACTTCCGCGACTATTGATGTGATCCAGTCCTGAACCTCAGGGATGCCTGGGTCGAGGACAAACCGATCACCCGACGTTCTAATCCAGTCGCGGTGTTGCACATAGACGCTGGCCGGTTGTTGAGACAGGGTGCTATTCAGTTCCCTGATAGTACCAGGCTTTGTATTAACCGATACGCGGTAAGGGTTAAACCAGGCGTGTACTTTCATCCCACGCTTGTGGGCTTCGTCGAGCATAAATTGCAACGGATCGTAACCCGGGTTTTCGCCAATCTTACCGGTCATAAGATCGGACCACGGCAAAATTTTCGATGGCCATAGTGCGGTACCGTCCGGCTTGACCTGGAAAAAGACCGTGTTTATACCGAGACGTTGCAGATGATCCAGTTTGTCGATCATCGCCTGTTGTTGTACACGTGCACGGCTGGTGGGGTTACTAATGTTAACCGAGGAAACCGGTGGCCAGTCGAGGCGAGACACTGTGGCCAGCCAGATGCCACGCATCGGTTGTGACGATTGTTGCGTCGTAGCTGGTGGCTTCGAACCTGTTGGTGGTGTCACCATTGACTCTGGGGGCGTGCTTTTGCAACTACACAGTAAAAGTGCCAGTGCAACCAGTACCGCTGGTCTTCTAATCGCTAATTTCTCGTTTCGGGAGCAGATATCCATATATGCTGGTTTCCGGTAAACAGATGTGCGCTCATTCTCGTACTTATCCCGGTTAAGTCAATACGACAGCGAGCACGAAAAAGGGAGCGATGAATTATCGCTCCCTTGTCTTATAACCATTCAGACATGGTTAGTGTTTCTTGTCATTCATCACAATATAGTGTGGTGAACGTGCACGCGGGTGCAGGAAGAAGTGACCTTTCGGAGCGTTCTGGCTGTTGATTGGTTCCAGAGATACGCCGGTATTCGCTTTGCCTTTACGATCATGAACAGCATAGAGAATGAAGGGCAGGGCAAGTACCACCAGGAAACTAACGACCAGTAATTCGACATACATATCGGTAGAGTCCCCCTGGATATTATCCGGCGGCAGGAAGGAAACAATAAACGCCATAATTGAAGTCAGCAGACCGACAATTGCCACGACCAGTTTCACCCCTTTACCACCAGGGATATTAAATGTGCGTTTTAAGTCAGGATGTTTAAGCACTAACACAATGTAGCCAATAAACAGCATGAAATAAGCACACAGATAAATCACCACCGTCAGCGCCAGGGCAATCAGGAAGGACATATTGTTACCGCCACCGGTATTGGTGAGGATGATCAACGCGATAGTAGTAATCACCAGCTGCGAAATAACCAGCGTTACCGGTACGCCATTTTTGTTCATTTTAGCGAACGCCGCTGGCAGCAGGTTTTTCTGCGCGGTGACATACATCCCGCGAGAAGGGCCAACAATCCAGGAAGCGATTTCCGCCAGAACACCCAGCAACAGCAGTGCGGAGATCACGCGAACCGTCCACTCAATTTCCGGTGCCACATGTGACATCAGAACGGTAAAGGTTTGCATTACCCCTGCGGAGAGGTTGATTTCATTACCCGGAATAACCATCGCAATAGACAAGCCGCCAACAGAGCTTAAGCAGATTGCCGCCACCATCAGCAGTAACATCGCCAGCGGATAATCGCGACCGGGATTGCGCATTTCATTGACGTGGGTTGCGGAAGCTTCTACCCCCATATAACTCAAAATGAAGGCAACAAACACAACCAGGGTGCCGACTTTAGAGAAGTCAGGGAAGAAGGTTTTCGCATCCATTTCGATAGCAACGGGAGCACCGGAGTGCAGATAAATAGCTGCTAATGCGATCAAAATAAATGCAGGTAACAGGATACCGGCGAAGAAGCCAACTTTAGCAATTCGCGCCGTGTATTTCGTGCCACCAAACTGTGTTAATGCCAGCGCCCAAAGAATGATGAGTGCTGCAATAGTTTTGGTAATGGGGTCTTCATTCAACGCTGGCCATTTCAGGATGTAGGAGAGTGCCCCTAACACGAAATAGAGCATTGGAATAAAACCGATGGCGATTTGCAGATAGCCAAATGAGATCGCTGCAAACCCCCATCTCGGCCCCAGAGTATTTGATACCCAGGCGAAGACACCACCTTCTTCCCAGCCGTCGACGGTGGCCATTTCCGCAGCACAAAGCCCCACGGGAATAAACCATAAAATCCCGCCTAAAAGCAGGAAGAAGACTAATGAAAAGCCCGATGTTGCGAAGGTAGGGTATTCATAAACAGCCATTACCATCGATGCCGTTATGGCAAAAAATCCGAGTAATGTGAGCTGCTTAGCTTTACCTGTCTGTACTGATGTAGCCATATTATCCCCCTAAAACGGTATTCCTGTCGGAACCGCACCTGTTTTGTTCTGAAGCGTATTCAGAACAATATTTTCCGTTGCTAATGCCAGTGAACAGACTTTGGAAATTGTCCCGAAACGGGTTCGTTTCGGGACACCGTTACCGTTCAACGTTATCAGGTGTGTTTAAAGCTGTTCTGCTGGGCAATACCCTGCAGTTTCGGGTGGTCGCTGAGATATTTCAGGGAGGCTTTGTAGTCTTCCAGCAACAGTTCAGCAAAGTCCATTTCGAAGCCACGACGGCACATAATGCGCATCACCACGATGTCAGTGGCTTCACCGCCGAGAGTGAAAGCCGGAACCTGCCAGCCGCGCAGACGCAGACGTTCAGAGAGGTCATACAGGGTGTATCCCGGATCTTCACCATCTTTCAGTTTGAAGCAAACCGCCGGGATGCCTTCGTCCGGGCGACCCGTACAGATGAACTCATACGGCCCCAGTTTGGCGATTTCATCCGCCAGATAAGCGGCAACCTGGTAGGAGGCGTTCTGTACTTTGGTATAGCCTTCACGACCGAGGCGCAGAAACTCATAGTATTGTGCAATCACCTGGCCTGCCGGACGGGAGAAGTTGATGGCGAAAGTCCCAATCTGACCACCGAGGTAGTCAACGTTGAATACCAGTTCCTGCGGCAGCGCTTCTTCGTCACGCCAGATAACCCAGCCGCAGCCCAGCGGAGCCAGACCGAATTTGTGGCCTGAAGCACTGATCGATTTCACACGCGGCAGGCGGAAGTCCCAGACGATATCCGGGGCGACGAACGGTGCCAGGAAGCCACCGCTGGCGGCGTCGATGTGCATGTCGATGTCGATACCGGTGTCGGCCTGGAATTTATCCAGTGCATCGTGCAGCGGTTGCGGGAACTCATAGTTACCGGTATAGGTCACGCCGAAAGTCGGCACCACGCCGATAGTGTTTTCGTCGCAGGCTTCAATCATGCGTTTCGGGTCCATAAACAACTGACCGGGGCGCATAGGGATCTCACGCAACTCCACATCCCAGTAGCGGGCGAATTTATGCCAGCAGATTTGTACCGGACCGCACACCAGGTTCGGTTTGTTAGTCGGCTTACCTGCAGCTTCCATACGCTTGCGCCAACGCCATTTCATCGCCATCCCGCCGAGCATACAGGCCTCGGAAGAACCAATGGTGTTGGTGCCAACGGCCTGACCATTTTTCGGTGCAGGCGCATGCCACAGATCGGCAACCATGTTTACGCAACGCAGATCGATTGCTGCAGATTGCGGATATTCTTCTTTGTCGATCCAGTTTTTGTTAATGGATAAATCCATCAACTTATGGACATTTTCGTCGTCCCAGGTCTGGCAGAACGTTGCCAGATTCTGACGAGCGTTGCCATCAAGATATAACTCATCATTGATAATCTGGAATGCGACATCATCGCGCATTTCGTGCAGCGGAAATCGTTTTGATTCTGCAATAGTGGAAATAGACTTAGCGCCAAAACGTGAATCGAGTAATTCCGACCTTAAATCCGTTACTTGCTTCTTATCCATTTTAAACTCCTTAAAATGATTGGATCGCATTAAAAAAGTAGGATTTATCGATAAAGTAAGCAAGTGCAAAGGTCTTGTGTTTAAATAACAAAATCCTAATGTTATTTATCGTGAGATATTATGGGAAAAATATATTTACGTTAAAAAACAATAGCGTAGGGTGTTATGGATTGTAGTGTGGTGTTGTATGTCATTATTTTGACGCGCTTTCTAACTCTGGTGAATTATCACATAAAAATTAGCCCTTAAAATATCATTATTAGTACTCGGTTGTTATTTTGAACGCATTCATAAAATTATTATATAAAATAACGTCTGTTGCTAAAACCCCCGCCAACGATATGTTGACGGGGGACGTCATTATTTTGGTAGTAATACTCCGGTAAAGGTATTCACCGGATGAGAAAGATATTGTTTAACCGTAGTGTTAACATTATCTACCGTCATTTGTTTCAATAATTGCTCCTGCGCAGTCCATGCGGCAGGATCGTCATATTGAATAAGACTATTTACAATGGTGTTCGCTAATTGTTGAACGCTACGCTGTTGGATATCGAGGCTACGCTGAACGTTTTGCTGGTATTCGTTCAGTTCTTGCTTTCTGATCCCTTTAGCCAGACGCTTAACCATCACTTCATTCGCTAACGCTAACAGTTCTTCATGCCGTTCTGGTTGACAAGTAAAAGCCAGCAAATGGGTGATATCTTTGGCCTGAGGATCAACCGAGAGGCGAGAAGAAACGCTGTATGCCCCAGATGCCTGTTCACGAATATTAATGCGCAGATCTTTAGCCAGGGCAACGTTAAAGGCATCCAGCGCCATACGCGTCTCCAGATTTACAGGTGTCCGGGAATCATAACGATTCCACTGTGAAACCTGTGCCACAGGTTCATTTTGTTCTTTTACTGTAACCGATGCGTTGTCCGTCGCGCGAGTTAATGGTTTACCTGCGGCTAATGGCGAATCAGAGTGTTTTATTGATCCTAAGTAACGCGTAATTAACGGCAGAAGTTTGTCTTCTGCGACATTACCGACAACGACAAACGTGATATCCGCTGGAGATGAAAATAACTGGCGATCGGCTGCCAGCGCGTCTGCGGCAGTAAATTGTGCAATCTGTTTTTCTTGCAGTAATTTCGTACGGTCATCAGCATAGCGCTTCTCATACATCTGCTGGGCGAATTTCTCTGCTGGACGCTGGTCGAGCGTTTTCAACGCCTGAATTTGAGCATTTTGTAGCGATGCCCAAATATTGTCATTAATCGTGCTGTGAGTGATTCGCTGGTTAATCAACTGGAAACCAGGTTCAGGATTATTAGCCCGCGCGCTCACGGAGAGCAACGTATTCAGCCCACTGACTTTGCTGCTCATGGTTACCGAGTTTTCCGCACTCCAGCGTTTCAGGCTGGAAGAGGAGAGATCACCAACGCCGCTGCCACTCACCGCTTTATTTGCCAGCGCGATAAGTGATTTTTGCTGCGCAGGGAAACTTAAATCACCTTTATTAGATACGGCAATAATTTGTAGCTTTTGCTCTTCACCCGCTGATTTTGCCAGAATAACCCTGGCACCATTAGAAAGTGTTAATGATGTCAGATTCTCAGCCAGTGTTTCTTTACTGCTAATTTCCGCCTGTGGGTCAGCGTCTACTGTTAACGATAAATTTCTGCCAGGGAAGATGTAAGCTGCCAGCTTTTTGTTGGCGTACTCTTTTTCCAGCGCCAGGATAGCCGCAGGAGATAATGCTTTGTTGGCTGCAACCTCGTTATTCACCATTTGCTCCCAAAATGCGTCCTGGTTCTTTCTTAGCTGCTGCCATTTTTCCGCCAGACTTTGCACGGTAATTTGCGGCCACAGACGTTTCGAAAGTTGGTATGTCTCTTCCGGCGACAAGAACGGCGTATTATTTAACGAGCTGGACGCCAGGCGACTGGTCAGCATACGTAAATCGCGTTCAGCTTGCTGATCAACCGCATTTTTCAGCCAGGTTAGGCGGGTAGTTTTAACATCGTCGAGTTCTTCAGCAGAAAAACCATGTTGATCGAGGGTTGCCAACTCTGCCATTAATGCATTCGCAGCATCCTGCATATTATTGTCACGTGCATTTACACGGAAAAACAGCGACTGATAATCGGGTGCAATTTTAACGCTGCGCGCAGTGCCACCAGAAATAGTCTTCAACTCGCCCGACTGTATACGTTCCTGCAGACGTTGATTGAACAGCTGAACCAACATGCTCCATTCAGCTTGTTCGATAAAGCTTTGCTCATCGCTCACTTGCACCATTGGCAGGCGATAATAGAGTGCGATGCCGTTCACCCGGTTTTCTTTATCATTAATGATATTAAAGCGCAGGTGGTTTTCGGCTTTTGTCGGCCAGACGCGATTTTCAGCTGCTTTGTTAGCCGGGAGCTTACTTAAATTATCCTTTATCAGCGCCAGCGCTTCTTTACTGTCGATATCGCCGACCACAATAAAGGTCATATTATTGGGTTGATACCAGCGTTGATAAAACTGGCGCAATTGTGCCGGTGTGACTGTGGCAACAGTATCCATCAGGCCGATAGGTTCACGGTCTAAATTACGTGTATTTGCCAAAAGAAAAGGGCGGCGCGCCTGAGATGTACGCCATTTCGCATCCTGATATGCACGCCATTCCTCAGTAATTACGCCGCGTTCAGCGTCTACTTCAAGTTTCTCAAAGGTTGCGGCATTACTCCATTCACTGAAGATTGCCATCACTTGTTGCAGATTTTGTTTCTGCGTAGTCGGCAAACTTACTTGGTACACCGTTTCGTCATAGCTGGTATAGGCATTAACATCGCGACCAAAACGCAGGCCCATTGACTCAAATGTTTCGATGACTTTATTACCCGGCCATGTTTTTGTGCCGTTAAACATCATATGTTCTACAAAATGAGCCACACCGCGCTCATTGTCTTCTTCCTGCAATGAACCGGTATGAATTTGCAGCCATAAATTTACCTGATCCTTTGGTTGAGCATGCGGATAAATCATGTATCGCAAGCCATTGTCCAGTTGCCCGGTAATTAACTTTTCATCCTGCGGTAAGGCGGCGGCAATCAGTCGCCCGGGGAGCAACAGAGTTGCCACTAACGTCAGTAAGAAACAGAGGTTTCTCATAATTATCTCCATGCGAAAACCGGGCGAATTTACCCGGTTAAGTAAAATCCGAACTATTAAAATTTCATGCTGACATCAAGCCAGAAAGTACGGCCACTGGCGTAGGTCGCCACGCCGGTATTCGTTGTATCAACAGCGGTTTTGCTATCCAGTACATTGAGAATATCGGCACTGATCGTCAGGTTTTGTTGTTTCAGAAATTGTGGCGTCCAGGACAAGCGGGTGTCCCAGGTCAGGCTGCTATCCAGTTTTTCATCAACATACTGTTTGTAATCTGAATATTCGCTAATGTATTGCGCATTCGTTTTACCGAGGATAATGCGAGCTTTACGCGCTTCTTGCCAGGCCAGCGTATTCGCCCACACCAATCCGCTCGGTTGATGTGTGAAATCCATGTTTAAGGAGATCTTTAATGGATTATTAAAATCTGCCACCGGAACGCTATCGTAAGAAACCAGATTACCGTTATAGACCACCTGGTTATCACCGGTATTGCTCTCCTCATAACCATTGTTCAACGATAAGTTGCCCTTGCTCTTGATATAGCTAAAGACAACTTGCGGGTTAATATCTACCTGGCTGATATGCAGGGGTTCGGCCAGTTCAAAACTGAGGTTGAACGAATGCGTTTTGGTTTTACCGTCGTTGTTATATTCAGTAATGGTGGTTTTAGTCGCGCTGTCGGTACGACTGCTTTTGCTGATTTGATCATGCGCTTCACGGTAAACATAGTTTGCGCGCGCAATAACGTTCTTACCGATTTTTTGCTGCAATCCCATTGCCAGTTCATCGTTATAAGGCGTTTTCAAATCCTGATAACGCGTCAGGGTTTTATTGCCTGATACCGATTCCGTCCAGCTATTGCGGATATCACGTAATCCCATATCAAGAATATTCCCGCCATAGTAACGGTTATAACCTGCGGTAATCATTGAGGTTTGATCAGCAAAAATATCCCATTCCGTCATAAAGCGCGGGGAGATATTGTGGTTTGACAGATAGTTATCATAGTCATACCGCACGCCGGGCATTAACGACACATTACGCCAGTTAATGCGATCCGCCATATACAGCGTGTAATTGTCTATTCCCAGGCTGCCTTTACCTTTATGGTAAATGGTATGGTTAGTTTTCTTTCCGGCAGCATTAATCACATAGGATTCAGACTGGTTATGGCGTTCAGTCCATGCATCGGAATAGATGTATTCCGCGCCGAAGTAGGGTTGATGCGAAACATTACCCACGGCGAATTTTTGCCAGTCAAGGCGTGTTTTGAAGGTGTAATTATCTACAGCCTGGGAAATGTGTCCTAATCCGCCACGAGTGCAACGCCCTGAAATATCACCATATGTACATGAAAGTTCGGTGTACCAGATGTCATGATCGTGACGGGTATAATCACTAATATGATCCCAACCAACGGTGGTACGCAGTTTGGCCCATGCGAGCTGGGTATCCATATCCCATGCCAGACCATAGGATTTATTACCCATTTCGCGATCAGACTCCGGGAAGGTGCTGGTATTATAATCACGGCTGGAGCCGGTATATTTTAAGGTTAAATCGTGGGTAAAGCGGTCGCTGGCAAACCAGGTAAATTTGCTCAATGCAGTATCGATAACGTTTTTATACTGTGCCCTGCCGGCGACAATGCCGTCATTCGAAACATAATCCGCGCGGATGATATCAGACTGGCGGCGCGATAAACCGGCGGTAACGCCAAAGTTATCAGCGAGTTCCTGATTAAACGACAAGGTATAAAAGTTCTTTTTAAAATCTGGAGAGTAATAAGTACTTCCTGAAGAACCTTGATTAAATGCGCTCTTGTTATTCTCATCGATATGCGATGTTAACCAGTCCGAACGCGTAGTGCGATAACCCAGTTTCACGCTGCTATCATCAGCGTTGAAGCGTTTGATCTTTGCATCAATTACCCCGCCATTGAAGCGGCCAAATTCAACCGGCACAAAACTGTCATAAAGCGTCACATTGTCCAGTAAGCTGACATCAAGATAATACCCCTGTGACATCCCGCTAATATTGGTTGCACTACTGGCATCGGACTCATTCGCTGGGTTCAGGTTATTCGTTGCACTAATACCGTCAATCAAATAGGCATTCTGGTAGGGCGACGCACCGTGAATAGAGATTTTCTCCGGGCGAATATCTCCCTGGTTCAATGAGGTACTTTGCGTTGAATCCATGCGTACCGCAGGGTTGGTTCTCAGCAGATCGCTGATATTGCCATTCCCGGTCGGTAAACGCTCGATGCTTTCACTGGTGTAATGCGTGTTGCCGTTTACGGGTACAGGGACAGGAGCATAGACCGTCATCTCTTCAAAAACATGCATGTACATATTTTTGTCATCGACGGCCTGCGCTACATCAGCGCCACATAAAATGACGCCAGGAATAAGAACTCGCTTCATTTATTTTTATCTCCGTACAGCAGGGCTTTTATTGTTTTTATAAAACCGCGCTAATGTCGCAAATATCATCAGCCAGGCTCCAGACACCAGGTTGATGTGTGACCATAATGACGCCGCTTGAGGGTAGTTTTTCACGCACTAAACGCAGTAAGCGGATAGCCTCTTGTTCCTCAAGATGAGAGGTAGTTTCGTCAAGAAATATCCATTTCGGACGTCGTAAAATTAATCGAGCCAGGGCGATACGTTGTTTTTCGCCGCTGGAAAGAATATCTCCCCAGCGATCGTGATCATGAATACGCGCAGCCAATTTCCCCAGACCAACCTGATGCAGTACTTCGCTCAACGATTTATCGTCTACGGACAGGGGAAGTGCTTTACAAATAATCTCTTTCAGTAAGCCGGTTTTGATTAACGGTGTTTGTGACACATACCAACTGTCAGCAGGAGAAGAAATATCACCTTTAAACCACGGCCAGCAGTGGGATAATGTTTTAAGCAGTGTGGTTTTTCCCGCACCAGAGTAACCTTTCAGCAATAGCCATTTGCCTGGCGAAACATGAAAGTTCAGGTTCTCTAATATGATCTTATTATCAGGAGTACGAATACTCGCGTCAGCCACTTGTACCGCATGTTGGCAATTTTTAGGCTTATTCGTAGGGCGCTGTTCGGTGAGTTGATGGAACTCATACAAGCGATCGATAACCGCAGCCAGTTCAGCAAGTTCATCATATTTATAAATAAACCAGCTTAAATTGTTCGATACCAGCATAAATGCCTGGCGTGATTTCATCAGTCCGCCCAGATTGATCTGTCCGCTAATAAACTGCGGCAATAACAGAAAGTAGGGAAGAACGCTAAGCGAGCGCGAATAAATATTCTGCCAGTAATCAAGCCACCGCTGGCGATTCATTAAACGATGCCAGTTCTCTTTAATGATATGAAAATTGTCGCTCAACTCCTGCCGTTGTAGAGATTCAGCATTGCTTAGCGCAATCAGTTCCGCTTGTTTATTATGCTGCACAAGATTAGTTCGAAATGTCGCTTCGCTACGTTGCTTTTCCACATTAAGTGGTCGAATGCGTTTTCCAACCTTATGGGTAAATAATGTTCCACCGATCACAATAAGCGCGACGGTATAGACCATATACCCATGGATATTCCATTCTGTTCCACTAACAGTGAATGAGAGCGTACCCGCGCTTTGCCAAAGAATAACGGTGAAGGTGACCAGCATGCTCAGTGACTGGATGAAGCCAAATGAAAGGCTGAGCGTTTTGCTGATCAGTAAGAGAATGTCTTCAGCGATACGTTGGTCAGGGTTATCTGTATTTTTATGCTCGCCGTAGATCTGCGTGAAGTAGTAGTTTTTATCTGCAAACCAGCGATTAAGGTAGTAATCTGTTAACCATTCGCGCCAGCGAATAGTCAGTAGTTTAATTAGCCATGTTTTGTTTACGGATATTAATACAAAGATCCCCAGCAGGGCAGGGAACCACAGAACAAGTTGCCAAAGTTTATCGGTTTCTTTCTGACTTAGCGCATTGAAAAAATCATTGTTCCAGTCGTTTAACCAGACCTGAATTTTAACCACGCCAAGGATCATGGCGAGGATAATAATGATTAACAACACTGAAGTTTTATTATTCTTACGCAGCCAAAAGGGCTTCAGCAGACAGAGATACTTTGCTATCAACATACAAAACGTAATGGGAATGGTTATCATTAGCGAAAATTGATTGTGCCATTCAATGATTATCTATGGCAATGATTTACTGATGAAATTTATTTAAGTATCATTTAACAATATGAAATATAAAGAAATATTTCATTTTCAGTGGTTATGGTTATGCTATTGATAATCAAGAGTATTGCTAATGCCCTGACGCATACCTCGTAAGCCAGGATTTAAGCTCTTACTTCGCACGGGAAGATGATGAAGACGAAACACCCGACAGGAAGTTATGTCGGGTGCCTTGTTAAGTTCATAAGAAGGAGGCTAAGACTGAAGCTAATAGAGTGCGTTATTTATTATTCTCCATTTGTTTTGCAACATCCATAATGTGGTAAAGCGGAACTCTGTTCTTAGCTAACTCCACCATGGCGTTCATATAAGGCACCATGGTTGAAAAAAGGATTTTATAACCTTCGCAAAAATAGGAAACAGTTTCATTGTTTACTTTAGTAATACGATGTTTAGGGCAACCACCATTGCAGATAGGTTTATATACACATTGCTGACATTTCGCTGAAATCCGTTTTTTTTGCGCTGTCAGCTGTACACTGTTCATCGTTTTGAGTTCCGATTTATTAATGTTTCCGATTTTGTACTGTGGATAGACAAAATGGTCGCATTCGTAAATGTCTCCATTACTTTCAACAACCAGATTATCCTTGCAGGACTCCTGGAAAATACAACTGGTATGCCCATTCCCCAAAAAACGGCTGACAAAGCTTTCAAACTGACGGATGAAAATTTCACCCACATCGTTTTTAACCCATTGCATAAAAATGGTTGACATAAACTTGCCATAAGCCGTAGGAGGCACAGAAAAATCAATGATACGGAATGTGTTCTCACTATGACCACTGAAATCAATATTCGGCGTCCCGGTTTCGAGCAATTCGATAAATTGCATATGTTTACTGCCGATAGATTTTAAAAAATGATAAACCTCAAGAGGGTAATGGACATTAACGTTATTAATGACGGTTAACGTATTAAACTCTACTTGATATGATTTCAGACGCTCGATGGCTGCTATCACTTTTGCAAAAGTTCCGTTACCCGAATTACTGCGTCTGTAACGGTCATGTAACTCCTGGGGTCCATCGATCGAGATACCAACCAGAAACTCATGTTCTTTGAGAAAGGCACACCATTCATTATTCAATAAAATGCCATTCGTTTGTAATGCATTAAAAATACGTTTTTGGCCTGCATAGCGTTGTTGATAGTGAATAACTTTACGGAAAAAATCCAGGCCAGCCAGAGTGGGTTCACCGCCTTGCCAGGTAAAATAGACCTGATTGCCAGACGCTGCGATATATTGTTTGATGAACTCTTTCAGAGTGCTGTCATCCATCCATTTTTCATGAGTAAACTGCGACTCTTTTTCAAGGTAAAAACAGTAATCACATTTGAGATTACATTGAAAACTGGAGGGCTTGGCTGTAACGTGCATCGCTATCTCGCTCAATAAGGCGGCGGAAAAATCCGCCGCATGAAGGTTTAGTTATTTCGCTTCGCTTAGTGCTTTCTTGATATTGTTAAACTTCGCCTGATTTACCTCGCTAAGCGGTGGCTGGCTGTTGTCGATAAACTCTCTTACCACACCTTGCATCTCTTTAACGATCTGCGGATTGGCGGCGGCAATGTTATCTTTTTGCTGTAGATCTGTCAGTTTGTATAGACCTAACTGATTGTTTTCTACTGTATAGACTAGCGAATAATCGTTATTTCTCACCGTATAAGAGAATTGGCTTAAATCTTCGGTGTTGGGGTTATGCGGGTAATCGTCTGACTGATGGCGGACAAATTTGTGGTAATTATCCCAGAAGGGAATATTTTCCTCATCAAACCAGTGAGAATAAGATGTTATCCAGGTCAGATTTTTATGTGGCTCACCTTGTTTCTTATCTTGCAACCAGGGCAGCAATGAAACACCATCCAATTTTAGCTCTTTTGGAATGCTGATATCGGCTGCATCAAGAGCTGTCGGGTAGAAATCCATTGCGGAAATCAGCTTGTCATAATTACCGGGCGGAAGTTTTCCTTTCCACCACATAAACATTGGTGTATGGGTACCGCCAGGATAAGTCTGGCTCTTATAGCCTTTTTGCGCTCCGTTCAGCGGCAGAGGACCATCGATAACTGCACCATTATCAGAGGTAAAGAGAATAATTGTATTGTCATACTGTCCGTTTTTCTTTAGTTGTTCAAGAATGCGTTTTACGCCCTGATCAACAGAATAAACGGAAGCGTAGTAGTTATCTGCTGTTTGGCTACCGGTATTAAATTGCTTCTGATATTGCTCTGGTGCAGGGTTGTCGTTTGGCAGGTGCGGAGCATTATAAGCCAGGTAAAGCATAAAAGGCTGGTCAAGTGTTTTAGCACGATCAACAACGCCAATTGCCTCATCGGTTAACTGATCGCTGATATAACCTTTTGCGGGGACGCGTTCACGGTTTTTGAACAGTGAAGGGGAGTTGTAATATGCCGTTCCTGCAGCGTGGAATCCCATAAAGTAATCAAAACCACGGTTTTGAGGTTGCCATTCTTCCGCAGAAAATGTGGTGAAGTTGTCATGATAGTCACGCGTTTGTTTATCTTCTGGTACTGGCACATTACTGATTTTTGACAAGTGCCATTTACCTACTGCTGCAGTGTAATAACCATGATTCTGGAATAATTCAGGCAAGAAAGTTTCTGTCAGCGGAATACCATCCTGAGCATCAGTATTGGAGTACACACCAAAACGAGCGGGCGCTCGACCGGTCATTATTGCGGCGCGGGAGGGACCGGAAACCCCGTGCGCCACATAGCCGTTAGTAAAACGTACACCTTCATCCATTAACGAAAGGAGTGTTGGCGTTGATTTTTGTGCAGCTTCAATAGCTTTATCTATCCCTATTTTGTAGGTATCGACAACTTCACGATTTTCCATTGTTTTTGGGTCAAAAGAACCCTTATCAAAAGGAAGTTGTCCATAACCCAGATCATCCATGGTCAGTACGATGATATTTGGCTTTCCTTTAGTACTGTATTCAATCGGCGTAAAGTCTGAGAAAGCAACGTTTGTTTTAGTTGCTTTCAGCTTTACATCATCTGCCGCATAGACTGGCCCCCTGAATCTCCAGACAACCAGTATCACTTAAATAAGTGATAGTCTTAATACTAGTTTTTAGACTAGTCATTGGAGAACAGATGATTGATGTCTTAGGGCCGGAGAAACGCAGACGGCGTACCACACAGGAAAAGATCGCAATTGTTCAGCAGAGCTTTGAACCGGGGATGACGGTCTCCCTCGTTGCCCGGCAACATGGTGTAGCAGCCAGCCAGTTATTTCTCTGGCGTAAGCAATACCAGGAAGGAAGTCTTACTGCTGTCGCCGCCGGAGAACAGGTTGTTCCTGCCTCTGAACTTGCTGCCGCCATGAAGCAGATTAAAGAACTCCAGCGCCTGCTCGGCAAGAAAACGATGGAAAATGAACTCCTCAAAGAAGCCGTTGAATATGGACGGGCAAAAAAGTGGATAGCGCACGCGCCCTTATTGCCCGGGGATGGGGAGTAAGCTTAGTCAGCCGTTGTCTCCGGGTGTCGCGTGCGCAGTTGCACGTCATTCTCAGACGAACCGATGACTGGATGGATGGCCGCCGCAGTCGTCACACTGATGATACGGATGTGCTTCTCCGTATACACCATGTTATCGGAGAGCTGCCCACGTATGGTTATCGTCGGGTATGGGCGCTGCTTCGCAGACAGGCAGAACTTGATGGTATGCCTGCGATCAATGCCAAACGTGTTTACCGGATCATGCGCCAGAATGCGCTGTTGCTTGAGCGAAAACCTGCTGTACCGCCATCGAAACGGGCACATACAGGCAGAGTGGCCGTGAAAGAAAGCAATCAGCGATGGTGCTCTGACGGGTTCGAGTTCTGCTGTGATAACGGAGAGAGACTGCGTGTCACGTTCGCGCTGGACTGCTGTGATCGTGAGGCACTGCACTGGGCGGTGACTACTGGCGGCTTCAACAGTGAAACAGTACAGGACGTCATGCTGGGAGCGGTGGAACGCCGCTTCGGCAACGATCTTCCGTCGTCTCCAGTGGAGTGGCTGACGGATAATGGTTCATGCTACCGGGCTAATGAAACACGCCAGTTCGCCCGGATGTTGGGACTTGAACCGAAGAACACGGCGGTGCGGAGTCCGGAGAGTAACGGAATAGCAGAGAGCTTCGTGAAAACGATAAAGCGTGACTACATCAGTATCATGCCCAAACCAGACGGGTTAACGGCAGCAAAGAACCTTGCAGAGGCGTTCGAGCATTATAACGAATGGCATCCGCATAGTGCGCTGGGTTATCGCTCGCCACGGGAATATCTGCGGCAGCGGGCTTGTAATGGGTTAAGTGATAACAGATGTCTGGAAATATAGGGGCAAATCCACCGCATGAGCGGTAAATGCAGCCATACCAGATGCCAGTATCAAAGATATCGAGGTACTTACGACACTTTTCTTCAATGCAGACTTCATAAATGTTCCTCTTCTTATTGTACTTAATTCCAAAGTAATTTTACGAAGAGAAATAAGATGATGTAAGTGAAGTGAGTCACATAAAGAGATAGCAGATTTGGCTAAAAAAAGAGAAATAATAGTCCATAACGCGTTGACATTGCTTTCTGTTGAGCTAGGTAAATTCACAATGCCAAATATCTAAATGATTGAAATTAAATGATATTATGTGTTTTTTTGTAATTCATTGCATTGAGTTCATAAATAAACATGAAACAGATTATTTAGATGCATAAATATGTGATGTATATCACCAATTCTCATCATAAAATACAATTCGTAATGACACATTGGGGCAGGTAATAGCTGCCCCTTTAATTCTTACTTAGCGTGTGGTTGACTATTCGTGAGCGAATAATCAATTAGCCAAAGCATTCATCGTGTTGCCCGTGTTCATATTCGTGTGCCTTTGACAACGGTACTCCTTTGAAACTCTCTTTGGACTGTTGCCGAAATGTTTGCGGAAAGCATAAATAAAATAAGATGTACTGGCATAACCACATTTTTCGGCAATTTTATTGACTGAACCTTCTACGCGTATCAAATTTTTTGCGTGTTGCATTCTGGCATCTAAAAGAATTTGTGAGAATGTCGTTTGCTCTTGCTTTAGTTTTTTCTTCAGCAGGCTTTCACTAATATACAGGCAATCACAAATATCTTTTAGTTTCCATGGGTGTGCCAGCTTCATATTGACAATGTTTCTCACTTTCCCTGATACGGATAGCACACCGTTAGTTAATAATGTAATGAAACCTTTGCATGCAGCAAAAATAGACAGGCAAGAAAAAAGCAAAAGTTCAGAAAAATTCTGATGATTGCGTTCTTCAGAGTTGAGATAAGCAATCATTTCATTAAGTAATCCAGTTGGTACATTTGAAGCACGTAAAAACTTCGCAGGAACAGGCATAGTCACTGTCTGAATATTAGTGCATTGTAGATATTTTTTAATGGTGTTTTCATTAAATCCAATTTCTTTGAAATGCCGCTCATAAGGTTCAAAATGCGTACGAACAGCGTTATCTACCATCAGGATTTCACCATCAGAGAAGGCGTAATCTTTATCTAAAATGTTAGCGTTGAAGGCATGATGAATAAATATAACAGAACAAACGAGCGACATTTTATCTCCTTAAAACAATAAAGTTTTTTATCGATACTTTTTTAACATTTCATATTTATAATTTGCTGTTTATTTTCAGTCTTGCAAACTATTGATAATGAAATGTGTAAGATCTCTTGCAATGCGACCCATTTCTGAAATACCCAGCTGATCAATTGCCGAAAAAATGGCTATCAACGTAAGTGTCAGTAATAAGACAACCACAATTACAGACATGATTTCTTTATAGTTGTCTCTTTGCGTGATTTTGTTTTTCACTGTGGTCGCATGCATTTCAAATATGTTTATTTAGCGGATAACGTTAAAAATCGTTAATCAGTATGCTTAATATAACAGGCTGGAAAAAAGAGGAAATAGGACTGGTGCTTCAGTACTGAGCGGAGTTTCTTACAGCTGTAGGCAGAGGTATATATCTTATAGCGAGCAGTTTAATTTAGCACATGTGAGTAAATTGCGCGACAATGGTCAATGAGGAATTCTTCTGCTGTGCGGATGACAGCAGAAGAAATGAGGAGGCGAATTAATTTGATGGTTCTAATTCAACCGGAATACTTTTATAGCCAGGAATGCCACTTAATGGATCGTGGTTATCAAGTGTTAGCATGTGATTCGATTCTGGAAAATAGGTCACCAGTGAGCGGTCAGCCATAGGGTAAATGACCACTTTTAATCTATCCATGCGGCGTGAGCTGCGCTTACCGTCTGGCGTAAGCGCAATAAGATTAACTCTTTCGCCGTTTTTTACACCGCAAACTTTAGCTTGTTTAGCACTCATGAAGACCACATCTCGTTGACCGAATACCCCTCGATAGCGGTCATCCATACCATAAATCGTCGTATTGTACTGATCGTGACTGCGCACTGTCGCCATGACCAGCTTACTGTTAAACGCCGAAGAGGGATCTTCTAACAACCCTTTACTGGTAATAAAATTAGCCTTACCTGACGACGTCAGCCAGCGCCTTTCAGCAGCTGCGTTTATCAGGTGAAAACCACCAGGATGGCGGATGCGCTGGTTATAGTCGGCGAACTCTGGCAGCACAGCTTCAATGTCATTGCGAATGCGATCATAATCTTCCACCAGATGCTCCCAGGCCACCACGCTCTGGGGGAGCGCTGCCTGCGCGATTCCCGCGACCACAGCACACTCTGATTTCAGCATGACACCTGCGGGTTTTAACACGCCACGCGAGGCATGAATCATTGACATTGAATCCTCAACGGTTACCGCCTGCGCACCGCTTTTTTGCATGTCAATCTCGCTACGTCCCAGAACCGGCAGAATATAGCTATGCCGTGCAGTCAGCAGATGTGAGCGGTTAAGCTTTGTGGCAACGTGTACCGCCAGATCTAATTGCGTTAACGGTACAGCGCTCGCTTCCCGATCTGGCATTGCCAGTGCAAAGTTGCCCCCCATGCAGATCAATGCTCGAGCTTGCCCCGTACATATTGCTTGCATGCTGGCGATTGCAGCATGTCCAGGTGCATGAGGTGGGGTGAAGCCATAGCGCTCACCCAGGCGAGCCAGAAACTCGGCAGACGGTTTCTCGGTAATACCGACGGTTCGGTCGCCCTGTACATTAGAGTGACCACGTAGTGGGCAGATACCCGCACCAGGCTTGCCAATGTTACCTTTCATCAACAGCAGATTGACAAGTTGCTGTACGTTCTGGGTACCATGTTCGTGCTGAGTGATCCCCATTCCGTAACAGATAATGGTTCGTTCGGCAGCGGCATATGCATCAGCAAGTTCGGCGATTTGTGTCTGACTTAGTCCAGAAATACGTTCGATATCTTTCCACTCGGAATTGAGAACGTCACGGCGTAGCTCGTCAAAGCCGACGGTATGCGTTTGAATGAATTCGTCATCCAGCAATGAGGGCCGACCCGCAGCACTTGCAGCATCATCGCGCTCAATTAACAGGCGCATCATCCCCTTTAGCAACGCCATATCGCCACCAATGCGCACATTATAGTAAGCACTAGCCAATTGAGTCTCGGAGTTCGTCAGCATTTCAAACGGGTTCTGTGGTGCGGTAAATCGCTCCAGGCCACGCTCCTGCAGAGGATTGATGGCAATCATTTTCGCTCCCCGTTTCACTAAAGCGCGCAACGAAGTCAGCATGCGAGGGTGGTTTGTACCAGGGTTATGCCCAATGCAAATTACTAAATCGCATTTCTCAAAGTCTTCCAGTAACACGGTCCCTTTACCCACGCCGATACTCGCTGCCAAACCTACGCTGGTCGGTTCATGGCACATGTTTGAGCAGTCGGGAAAGTTATTGGTACCGTATTCACGGGCAAAAAGCTGATAAAGAAAGGCAGCTTCATTGGAAGTGCGGCCCGAAGTATAGAATTCAACCTGATTTGGATCACTATAACTTTGAAGACGTGCGCCAATTTCGTCGAAAGCTTGTTGCCAGCTTAATGGCTGGTAACAGTCGCTGACGGCATCATATTTCAAAGGTTGAGTGAGACGCCCCGCAGCCTCGAGTTCGTGATCTCCCCAGGTAAGTAATGATTGAACCGTATTCTCAGCGAAAAAAGAGGCATTCACCTGCTTATCGGTGACTTCCCAGGCGATTGCTTTTGCGCCGTTTTCACAAATGTCGAATGACGCGCTGTGCTTAGGATCTGGCCATGCACATCCTGGACAGTCAAAGCCTTCTGGCTTATTCATGTCAAACATGGCAATCACTTCCTGGCGTATATCCATCTGCTTACGGACTGCATTCGCTACAGATTTGACAGCCCCCCAACCACCGGCAGCTCCCTGGTAGGATTCAATTTTTTTCTTCATCAGCTTATCCTGTGTGGAAATGAATTATTAGGATTTGTAATAGCGATGATGCGCAGTATATATAATGGGCTTATCGGCCATTTGGATATATGAGAGTAGGGGGCTACTCTCATTCTATTTTTAACTCATTATCGTCAAATAACAGAATAGTATAAATGCGATAAGTTAAGCATCATCTCTCATAGTCTTTAAGTTAACATACTTTTCAATATATAAAATAAGACTCTGACTTCAATTGTGCGCGGATTTTCTTACAGGTGTAGGATAATTTCTTTCAGGAAAGAATAATCCGCGTAATTTTAGTGAATGGAAAGCACAACCTAAAGTATAACAGGGTCAACATCACAATTATTCATAGATAAATGTAACGCCAATGACTGACTGTACTGCTCCAGCTGCGACCTTGCTTCCTGTCTGTCCATAAGTTGCACTTAAGCCCAGGGGTACTTTGCTTTTATTTACAGTTCCCAGGGAGACATTTTCTCCCGTAGCCAGTATTTTTCCATTACGCATCAGGGAGACACCGACTCCTGATGCTTTTGTTGCGTCAGGTGCTGTATTAGCAAACACTTGTCGGGCACTGTCAGTGGTAGCGCCCGAAAGATAAAATGAGAGCTTTTGCTCACTTGAGCAATATACGCCCAAGGGTATTTCTGCGCTTCCAGGAAAGTCCGGGAGACTCACTGTGACATTACGACTATCAACGGTACAGCCGCCCGTTGGCATAACAACACTGTTATTTGAAATAATATTCCATGTAAAGTTACGCGGATTTCCACTTCCTAACGTTGCAATTTTATACATATGAATGCGAGCAATAACTTCTCCCGCGTTTATGACAACGCCACCGGCCGCCCCGACAGGGGTAATATAGAGTTTTAACGGTAAGGGCATCGGTGTCTTATCACCAATATCCAGCACGTTGGTATTTGTCGTCAACGGAAAGGGGTAGGTCACATTATTCCAGTACAGCGATCCTTTATATGACTGTAGGGAGCCTGCGAAAGCTGAGCCTTGTACTAAGTTAATATGATCTGTGTCGTACCAGCCGCCGTAATCATTCCAGCAACTTATATGCTGAGACAAATCTACAACCAGATTCTGACCTGGTTGAATGACAGGATCGAGATTAACATACACAGAAGTTGTACCTGCGCCAATACTTGACCCACCATCAACATTACAACTGAAGGCGAAGACTTTACCTGCCATCAAAAGAAAATAAATACTGAACAGGACATTTATACTAATTTTTTTTCCCATGATAAATCCTTAGGTTAAAAATTGATTTAAAAAAGAGGCTTATAAAATCGAATCGATGTTATTGCCAGGTATAGATCACATTGATTAGCGCCTCGATCGTTCCCTGGCTTGCGTTTCCATTCACCGTGATAGCTCTTGCCTTAAGTGGAAACTGTGCATTACGTGTGATCTCATCAACAATAACCGTTTTGCTATCGCCACTTTTTAACGTCGCCTCCTGATCATCCCTCAGCTCTATCTGAATATTTTCGGCACTACCTTCATTTTTGTAATAACCCGTATTGTCAATTGAACCTGTTACGATTGCCGTCACTGCACTTGTTTCAATCGGACAATCGGTTAATGACAAAGTAATATCGTGCCAGCCAGATGCAGAACCTGGTTGTTGCAGATTGCGTGTATAAAGATCCCCGAGATTAACGCTAGCTTCTTTGGTTTGAATAGTGCAGGGTTTAGCAACTACCCGACCATTAACAGTGATAGTGACATCAGCGGCCTGGAGAGTTGCTGAAAATAGCGCACAGAGCGTAGCCAACAGAAGTCTTTGGAAAGTTCTATTCATATCTCACTCTGATTATTGAAATTCAAGGGTAAATGTTGCCGAAGCGCTAACCAGTCCTGGATTGACGGACTTTTGTGTTGACTTCAAACGGGCCGAGTAAGGCAAAATATTATCCTGATCAGGAGTCAGAGGGATCCACTGCATTCCGGTATGAAGGTCATTTAATTTTACTGGGCGCATATTTCCGTCCAGAATTTCAATACCCAAACCGGAAGCAGAATTGCTTCCTTCATCCAGTTTCAGCAGAGTATTATTTTCTAAATCCTCTATCCCGCTAAATGCAACCCGAACCCCTGTTGTCCCTTTGCTACATTCACTTAACGTAATCTGGAAAGGAACGGTTGGACTTGTGCTTCCAGTCGTTGGGAATTGCCTGGCACTGTGTTTTTGTAGGTCTACGGTAAAATTAAGCGAATCAGATGAAACTGTGCAGCCATAATCCAGGACGCGCCCGCTAATTTTAATAACGCTATCTGCAGATAAAGCAGAATAGGTGGTTAACCCCAGAAATAAACCGAGGAAAATAATGCTATTGTGTTTCATAATCTAGTGTTCCTTAGCGACAGACTGCTGTTTGCTGACTCAGTAAGTTCCCAGGAGAGACTTCAGGAAGCTTGTAATTAACAATACATTTAGCGTTTGCATTGTTGCCCCATGAAACCTGTAATTTTCCTGATTGTGGAAGTCCTGTCAGATAGACCTGACCATTTTCAGCAACAATGCTGCCATTGTTATTGTCACCGTGAGTCACAATTGCACCGAATGGAACTGGTTTATTGCCGTATTTCAGAGTCATTAATACTTTACCGCCGATTTGTGCATTAAATGTTGCTCTGGCAATAGCACCATGAGTAGGGATGACCGTGACCACGGTTTCATCCAGTTCAACATTATCGGCAAGGGAATTAGCGTTAAGAGCGACACGATTTTCTCTATATTCTGTCGCAAATGGTAATATTGCATAGCCACGCCAGTCTGTATGTATTCCTGTCTGGTTCTCTATTTTAACATTCTCCGCGCCAGGAGCCTTAACCAGAACCATAGTGTCACCCATCGGCTGTCCAAAGGTGACACCATCAGCATGAGCAATAATTCCACCACTCATTCCGTAGTAAATCTGGTTGCTATCGCCATTACGACTGTAACCGACATTAGTATTACCGTAAGCCCCTCGATAATTAAGAGAACTGTAACCACTGGTGCCAGATGATGCATTACCTCCGCGGGTATTACCGACCTGAACACTATAATTCAGGTTATTATCCGGCAGCAGTGTGCCATAAACCCCAGATAGATTGGTCATACTGCCTTTCAAATCGTTTGACATGCTATAACTAGCGTTTGAATTACGAAATGCCGACTGACTGTCTGTACGCATCCAATGACTGAAGGGAACATTAAGTGTAAAAGCGAGTAAATGATCCCGATCGTTTTGCCATATATTACTGGAATAGCTGTAATTCAGCGAAGTCGTAATATCGCCAAACGGTACATTTAACCCGAATGATATTTGCTGATCGCTGCGTGACGTGTTCCAGTAACTTTGGCGACTGGCACTGAAAAAGGTCGTACCGTAATTTCCAAGCTGCTGGGAAATACTTATTTGTTCCTGACCACGCTTACTATAGTACAGATTAAAATAATCAATAAATTGTATCTGTTCATTGGTGTCTCCGGTCGGAGGCTTGACGGTGTAACCACTCATTCGACTGTATGCACTGTCAGATAAGTTATAAAATCCTTGCGTAGAATATCGATATCCTGCGATCTGGATATTCGTTCCCGTCTGATAGAAAGATTTACTGTAGACAGATTTTACCGATTGTCCGCTGTGACGAGTATCATCCGCAAGTGTCGTATTGGCTTGCGTGATATCGACAGAAAAGGCACCTAAAAGGCCAAGATCTTTACCAATACCCACGTTGAAAGCTTGATAATCTTCTGCAATTTGCATCCCGCCATAAGGTGTCCAGTTTCCCTCCAGACCATGCATTACGCTGCCCTGAATGAATTTTGGGGAGCTTTGCAGGTTATTTCCACTACGATATTCCCCCAAGGCAAGTGCATAACGCGTATAACCAACACGTTGGAGAACCGGGACAGATGAATAAGGGACATATAAAGTCTGAATACTGCCGTCTGCCTCTTTTATCGTAACTTGCAGATCACCGCCATTAGTCGCAGAGTTAATATCATCAATAGTAAAAGGGCCGGGAGGGACCGTAGTCTGATAAACATCGTATCCGTTCTGTTTAACACTGACTTGGGCTGTGCCACGGGCTATACCATGAATCACCGGAGCAAAACCATGTTGGCTATCGGGCAACATCGCTTCCGTTGAGTTTATTTTAAGGCCACGAAAGTTCACACTTTCAAAAATATCGCCATCGGTATAACTATCACCCACCGTTAACCGTGAGCGTAAGGGAATAATGTCACGTTCAGCAGACGTATTGATATGTTGCCATTTATTGCTGTCAGATGGGTTGTTACTCCCACTGTTATAACTCCACGTTGAGTTATCACGTAGTCGCCAGCTGCCAATGTTGATGCCACTCTGCAAATTCAGATATGCATAGTTGGTTTTGCTGGCGTTATGGTTACTACGATTGTTGATAGAATTACCATTAAAACTATAGTTCAGTAGGCCTGCGTTTATTCCTTCTTCCCACAGGTCAGGAGAGACATAACCACGGGCCATTCTGCCGACATAAATCTGCGGAACGGAGAGCGACAGATGTTGCTGACCAACATCAAACTCAGTAGATGCATCAGCCAAACGATCCTGAAGTGGTGTACATGCGTTGTTATCCGGCACATTTTTTCCTGCCAAATGGTCCTTATTGGCTAATAACGCTGATTTTTTTATGCCAAGACTGACAAGAAGGTCTGTACTCAGACATGGGGTGAGATCTGCGTTATTCTCATCTGCAACAAAAGTAACATCCCGAGTGGTCATAAATTCGTCGTTCAAATAAATATCGACCCGATATGTACCAGGTGGTGCCTCGCGTCCCTTAGCAAAGGCAGATAAATCAACAGACTCAGCAAGATCATTGCTTAAAAACCGTGGATTAAAATAATACTCTGCTTCTACGGGAAAAACCGCTGTAGCTAAGCCAAGGGCAAAGGTAAGCCGTGCAAAGCGAGGCAGTAGTAACACATGATGCATACGATATGCCTTAAATGCGGCACGAAAGGCTGTCATTATTAGTTCCGATTGAGTTTATGCTTATTAATTAGGTCAGTTGTTACTGCATGGTTGCCTTAATACGCGGTGTTAATGCACCGTAATCATTGATCGTCTGAAAGCTGATATCCCCGGATGCACCGTGAGGGAAATCCACAGAAATCTCACCTTTTGGAGGCACCATGGTGTTTGGGAGATCGCTATTTCCTGCTTTCATATTCGTTACGGTAATGAAGTAGGGGGTCGGATTAATAAGTGTCAGTTTGCTACCACTGCGGCGGAAACGAAGCATTTCCGGAGCTTGGTCAGGTGCCATTGCCAAATTCGTTGGGCGATAGAACATTTTTATGCGGCTAATAATTGCGAGCTGTAATGTATTTGCATTTTTCTGATCTTTTTCCATAGCAGGAATAGCTTTGACATTTACCCAAAACAGGCTTTCCCGGTCGCCCGGTAACTGATGATTAGTGGCGTTGATAATCCGCAGCGTATTCTCTTTTTTGCCTTGCATAGAAAAAAGCGGTGGGGTAATGACAAACTGGGTATCTTTTTGGTCACCCGCATTTTCTATCCATGACTGAATAAGATAGACACTGGCAGGATCATTATTCGTGACAGGCAATAAAACCTGTTTCTGATTTGCTGGAAAGATTACACGAGTTGCACCTAGAGCTACCGCTGCATTGGCAATGGTACTATGGCAAAGAAAGACCAATGAAAGTAATACTGTCGCCATAAAAGAAACAGAGTAGGGCGTACGAGTCGTCTGCATCTGATGTGTTCTCCATGTGTTGATAGGCTAAGCGGGGGAAACCGTCACATCAGAAAATGGTAAATATTGCTAATGCTATAGCGGATGGCCGGGTTTCCAGACTTAATGCGCTGGTAATAAAACTTGGTTCTCTATTGAAATAAAAAATTGTCTTCAGAGTGATTTTTAAAATCACAGTAATTTTAACTGCCTTGTTTATTAATCGTTTAGATACTCTATGATTTTTTCATATCGTTCCAAAATATAAGTCATTCCTTAGTAATAATGAGATAAACATTGATGAATTTTTTCGGGTGTGAGTAGCCATGCCACACACACCCTGTTTTAATTTCAGATGACGCATAGCCACCTGAATACTGAATTATAGGTATTGGACTTTGAAGGTCGCATCTGCATTTGCAGTACCGGCCACTGACTGCCCGAGGGCAATATAACGAGCCTGGAATGGCAGTATATTCGTGCCATCAATCAAGTCAGTTTTAGCGCTAAAAGTTGCCCCATCCAGTATTAATACCTCCCCCGTACGGTCCAAAATTTGGATACCGACATTCTGGGCAGAGCCTGCCGCTGAACTCTGAAGCGCCAGCGTATCGTCATTACTGGTGACAGTAGTCCCCAGGAATGCAACAGCCGCATTACTGGAAACATTGGTATCACAATCATTCAGCTTGATATTGAAGCCTACAGCGCTACTGAGGTCACCCGCTTTAGCCAGGCGAGAAGAACGGACCTGACCCAGTTCAACCGTTTGGTTCATTGATTCTGAGTCAATCGCACAAGCGGCATTTACCACTTCACCTTTAAAATGAATAACACCGCCATTAACGGTGGTAGTAACTGACTCATCACCTTCGGCAGCGTTAACCGCAGCCGAAGACATCGCCAACACAGATACGACAATCATTCCGACATGTTTGAGTTTCATAATTCTCCAAAGTTTATATTTAAGCAGCTGAATAAAGAAATATAACAATTCAGTCATTCTGTTATTGCTTATAAAAAAGAATCATTCTTGATTAGCCTGTCACCCTGAAAATATAATTTCCTGAGTTATTACATCTGATGAAGAACGATAATATCTTTAAATCACAAGGACGCTCAGTCACAACAAGCTTATAACTGCACTTGTTGTAGAGAGTATTTTCAAAGACTTTTTTATATCGCCAAATAACATGACGATTTCATTATGCATGATGTTTATAAACAACGTCTAAACAGAATATTATTGCGAATAAGGAAAATGTCAGGAAAGGTCAAGACTTATTAATGTTTTATATGACCAAATAACATTAGGGTTGCTTGATGTTTTTTTGTTGTCATTATTTCTTGATGGATTATTATTTGGCAATCTATCATCCACGCACCAATCTTATTGTTGAAGTATCAGGTTACCCGGTATTTGCGGCTGGGGAGGTATGGTTTTGAACGACGCCGCAATGGATGCCCGCGTGAAAGCGATGGCTACTAACGTGATGTACGACATGAGCCGGGCGCTGGGCCATGGCGTAGGTGAGGGCAAAGACCGTTATTTCACCGCCGACCGTCGTTCTGTTTACAGTCAGCAGGAAAGTCGTTGCCGCAGGCGACTGTGTGAATCGTCAGTTCATGGCAGAACATCCTGACCAGCTGTGGGTGGCTGATAACTCCGATGGCGCGCTACTTTGAACTTGCTAAGAAAACGCCATACTCTGATGCCGTTCATGCAAACTATCAGCCCAATGAGGAGCATATACAGGAACAGAATAACCAGCTTGAACTTGAGCTGAGAAAATTGAAACGATGTCTATGAATCACACAATTTATTATCGAATACGGTGACCGCCTGAGCGGCCACCTTTAACCGTGGGCAGTTACACAGAATTATTTACAGGGTCCGTCACTACGGCATTTCTCCTGCCACTAGCTACAAGTGGCTTAAACGTTGGACCGATGAAGGTTTATCCGGTCTTCAGGACCAGATACGTACTCTTCAGCCTTCCCCGAACCGTTCGTCCTACGACCTCATTGCGCTTTTTCTTCCGCTTTCCATGCTTTAGCCATGCAGGGGGCCACGGGATGTGCAGGGCCTTACCCCACAACAGTGAGCCCCGGCACTTTTACATTATCCCGCATCTCTTCGCCGAGGGGAGTAAGCCCGTCTGGGGTCAGGTAGGGTTTGACAGTGTCCACATTAATGTTTAGGTTCCGACAGTAATCCTCTAAACTCCTGGCCGCCCGCCGTACACTCAGATCACTCCATTGCCGGAGTTGTCCGTAGGTGAGGCTGGTTTCAGAGTGCCTTGCTATTTCGTCTGTTTTTGGTTTTCCAGTTTCTGTCAATACAATATGGCTGACAATATTTAATTCCCTCAGCAAATCAACAGGAATATCTGACTTATTATCCATCAGTATGTTATCGAACAGCATTTTGTACATGCTTATCAGTTTGTCCTTATTCCCTCTGTCCATACCTTTGGTCCAACCCGAGATGTCTTCGTCGATTTTTGCAAACAGAAACTTTTGTATATCCGCGCCGGTAATGTCAAAATTATCATTCAGCATGGGGAGCGCGTCCAGTATGGTCTTCAGTATTTCCACATGTCCGTGCGCTATGGCTAAAGATATCCCTGTCCAGCCGTTGCCGTTTTTTGAAGCCAGTATATTATTGAGGACATAGTCTTTGGTAATATTAAACTCCCCCTTCATCGAGCAGAGACGGTCCAGCATGGCCTTCACTATTTCCACATGACCATAAGACATAGCATGCGCCATCCCCGTCATGCCATTCGCATTTCTTACAGCCAGGAAACCCAGAATATCCTCTTTGGTAAATACCTCCTTCGGTAGCGCGCAGAGATTATCCAGCATGAACTTCAGCATATTTACCTTCCCATGTGACATGACCTTAAATAAACCCGAGGGGTTTTGGGAAGTTTTATCGTTGAATGAAGACAGTATATTAAAGACATCCTCTTTGCTGAGTTGTAATTTCTCGGCATGGTCGGGGAGTAACCGTTGCATAGCGGTCACTATGTTTTCTTTCCCATTAAGCATGGCTTTGCTCAAAGCGCGATCATCACCCCTACGTGGATTGATTAAATCCCGCATCTCATCATTGGTAATTCCAAACCTCTTGACCACGTCGGGAAGCATTTCCATCATCGTTATCAGTATTTTATCATGTCCTTCCGTCATGGCAATTTCCAACCCTTCAATCGAATTAGATCTCGGATCAGAGTTTTTTGCTTTCAGTAACCTCAGTACATCATTTTTGTTAATGTTATAATTATCGGGCAGTTTGGCGAGCAAGCCCAGTATTGTATCCAGCATGTCATAGCGTCCGTTCTTCATGGCCATATACAAACCCGGGGTACCCCCTTCGCTTGACGCCTCCAGTAATTTTAGCATCTTACTGGAGGTGAGTTCGCCTTTACTGGTAAGTTCGGACAGGTGAAGGCTTTCAATCAAATCTGTATCCCCGTCCCGCATAGCCCTGAACAAAATGCTCTCACCCCTGTTGTCGCAAGCCATCAGCTCTTCTAAAATGTCATACCTGTAAAGCTTGTTCGCAACCAGATCATAGGACGTTTGGTAATTTCTCGGACAATATTTTTCTATGAGGTTTTGTTTAACGTTTGTAAACTCTTTTTCTGTACAACATATTGATTCGTTCCCCCCGGCACAACTGATGGACAACTGTTTCGCTTCCGGGGCAAAGTTTATTTCTACATAAACCTCGCCACTCTCATCCCGGATGACATATCTGTACTTCTCTTCCTGAATGGCGCTTTTAAAAATCAACTTAAGATATTCCATGCCTTCCCGCATATTCTCATTGTTCGGAATTTTTTCGCTTCCTAACAAATGAGCAATAGCATATAGTAACTTTTTGACCCAACTGGAAAATCCTCCGGAACTTGTATCAAGTATGGCTTTGATACCCGCCAGTGGTATCATGTTTCCATTATCGCACAGGTCTTTTGTAGTATTTGTAGTAGAAGATCTGAGTATTATAGTGTGGACATCACCATTAACGGACATCATAATAATCACCTTTTAATTTATCGAACCCATTACTGACATTAACAGAAATCTGAATATTATCCCGGATAATGCCGGGATAAAGATTCACCTGATACTATTTTAAAACCGGAGAAAAACTATCAAATATCGCTCATTTTAAATGATTTCTTTTATGCTTTTGTCATTCAGAAGTTAACCCACCTGGGGCACCTGCCTCACGATATTCGAATTCGAGTTGCAACTGACTTGAACGAGAAATTTACGGGGTCACATGATGATACGATTCATTCCATTCTTCGTTCTAAGCATTCGAGGCAAATGAAGATGAATCAGTGTCTGAAAAAAATCCGATACCAGAGCGACTTAAGGAAGCGAGATGCAGGGCGGGATTATCACAGCGCTCTCTGGGTCTCCTTGTTGGCTTTGACCCTGCATCGGCTAGCAGTCGTATGAATCATTATGAGACAGGACGCCATGTTAAGCCGCCATTGACGATGCATCTTGGTTCATGAAGTAAGTTAACAGTCAATATGATTTAACTTATGTTGAGTATAAATGTGCCGTTGCTAGCGATTGTAGCTGGTGAACTGCAAAACCACCGGAAACGCACCAGATAAATTTTAACCACATGAATACCTGGCAAAATGCGCGAATTTTGATAGCCGGTTCACGGGAATATGGACAGAATCCGGCTTTTCATCAACACATTTTTGTGAGGTATCATGCTCCAGCCTACTTCTTTATCCGGTGCATCCGGTGTATATGTTAAACCCAATGAAAATGAATATTGGGCACCCGATGAATCCAGCCAGACAGCAAACCGTCTTCATATCGGCTATGTATTAACCGATTTATTAAACAATTCATTAAACGATATCGCAGCCAGCAAGACCAGCAAGACCAGCAAGACCAGTAAGACCAGCAAGACCAGCAAGATAGAAAACTGGGATGATTTATCCTCATCAGATTATACAACCATATTACACAACGCATCCGAAGAAACTTTCATCCACATGGTTTGTCGTTCCCTCCTTCACGATCAATGTTTGACCAAAAGTGATCAGCTGACAAATATGTTCCTGAGCTTCGAGTCCACAGACAATCCCAATATTTACACCATCCCGGCCAAAAAGGAAGACCCGCCGATAGGGCTCTTACTGAACCTGTCCGTCGTCGATGAGCCCATCATGACAATGTACATACCAGGTATGCCAAAAGTAGCGTTGTCTGTAACTCTGACTGGCGATAAACCACACTGTAAACTGCTCCGGAAGTATATCGATAAAGTCCCGGACTGGGTGGCCCAGATAACGGCATGGCGTGCCTGGGCCAAGGTGAATGCTCCCGGGGAATACAGGGCAGAAGCTCTTAGTAGGGTGAAGGCATATATATACAATAGAGCATGCAATAGAGCTTCGGCACTGGAACTAGAACTGGCAAATCTGATGCTGACCAGCCTGCCGGAGCTGCCCGCCGGGCTTGAGAAGCTTGATGTGAGTGGAAACCAGCTGTGCAGCCTGCCGGTCCTGCCCACCGGGCTGGAGGAGCTTTATGTGAGAAGAAACTTGCTGGACAGCCTGCCGGTCCTGCCCGCCGGGCTGAAGAAGCTTGATGTGAGTAGAAACCAGCTGTGCAGCCTGCCTGTCCTGCCCGCCGGGCTGAAGCACCTTAATGTGGGTGGAAACAATCTCTTCAGGTCCACCGGGCTGGAGCTGCCCACCGGGCTGGAGGAGCTTGATGTGAGAAGAAACTTGCTGGACAGCCTGCCGGTCCTGCCCGCCGGGCTGAAGCATCTTTATGTGTGTAAAAACCAGCTGTGCAGCCTGCCGGTGCTGCCCGCCAGTCTGGAGAAGCTTGATGTGAGTAGAAACCGGCTGTGCAGCCTGCCGGTCCTGCCCGCCGGGTTGGTGATGCTTGATGTGAGTAATAATCAGCTGTCCGGCCTGCCGGCGCTGCCCGCCGGGCTGGTGACGCTTGATGTGCGTTTTAACCTCATGAGCAGCCTGCCGGAGCTGCCCGGCTATATGAGGACGCTTAATGTGAGTAATAACCAGCTGATCCATCTGCCGGTGCTGCCCGTCAGGCTGAAGGTGCTTGATGTGAGTAATAACCAGCTGACCAGCCTGCCGGACCGCCTGCCCAGCGGACTGGAGATGCTTAATGTGTGTTGGAACAAACTGACCAGCAAGCCCAGCCGGCCGCCCAGCCGGCCGCCCAGCCGGCCGAACGCTTGGTACTTTGGCTGTACGATTAATTATGAACCCCAGAGGCCTCGCTCCGGGGAAAACCCGTCTGCTGAGGTATCGGGCTATACGCCCTGAAGCAGTACAGAGAACAACCAGAACCGTTTGATTTTCCGGGGGGCACCGACTACATCGGCGAATTGCGCAATGGTAAAGCGGCAGTCATGAGGAAAGCCATGCGAAGTCGACGCATTGCGCAACTGAAGGCTATAAAACAGGCGCACCGTAAAAACAGTTTGACCAGTACACCCGGATTAACCGGTGCGCAACAATTTCACCTCATATTCTGGTGGAGACAGATGTAGTGCGTATGGTGTTATATCAATAATTGAAGGAAATCCACCCGCTGTCAGATATGTCAGTAAAACAGGGTATATATCATTGATTGAGCAATTCAGGAGCGTTACTTTTATCCGTATCAGTGCACTGTCTACACGTTTGTGGCTATTCGTTGTTTAATTTGTTGCGTTGAAGTGTTAAAGGTTGCATCTGGGACTGACTGAGATTATATTTTTCAGGTCTAGCATACAGTGGTACGCGCTGCTAACACTCACTATTAGTGAGGCTTATCAGTGCATGAAGGGAGAGGGCGGGGTCGGCTTTGCCCTCTCTTTTTCATGACTGTATTAAACTTCAAATCCTTTTTAAAATTCATTGCCTTATTGTAATATTTTTATTACCAATCCTAATCAGTGTTTTTATTTTTTCATTTATCTTAATATGTCTTTTATCTTGCTTAAGAGAAAGTTTCCGGAATTCATTTTCTCTGCTCGGCACGGCAATTATCAATTCTTCATGTTGGCTTTGATCCCGCATCGGCTAGCAGTCGTATGAATCATTATGAGAAAGGGCGCCATGTCCCCGATATTGATACGATTCGACGGATGGCGGCAGAGTTAAACGTGCCGTTGAACTACTTTTTTTGTGATGATCAGACAACAGCAGAACTTGCATTGCTCATATCCCGGATGACAGAGGAAGAGCGAAGTAGTCTTATCGAAGCACTCAAAACGTCTTCAGGTGTAAAACATGCTGACAAAAAATGACGTTCTTCAAAAGGCTATTGATCTTTTTGAAGGTAACGAAAGTGCAGCATTAAACTGGTGCAATGAACCAAACAGAGCATTACAGTGGAAAACGCCCTCTGAGATAATGGACTCAGAAGAGGGGGTGTTGAAAGTTGCCATGCTCATTTTTCGAATAGAGCAAGGGGTTTATTCATGATTTACGACTCATCTAATTTCTCCAACTAACGGTTGGAGAAATTTGGGAAGGTAAGCAATATACAGAATGACGGAAAGAAATCGTCCATGCCCTTTGCCGAAAATTATAACCAGCATTATGACGACTTGTGTAATTCCCGAATTACATGTTTGGCAACAGACTTTCCACCGGAATAACCGTATTGATTTTTACCGCTTTGACAATTTCTATCAACGATAGGGTATTCTGCGCCAGTTGGTCTTGCAGTTCACTGACTTCCGCCTGCAACTGCTGGTTTCTGGCCAGCAAGGCCTGACGGGTTTTGCGGTTGACGTATTGCTGTTTTTCTTTTGGGCGTAGATTCAACGGGCCAAGTTGCTGATCAACATAGGCAGCAATTAGGCGTTTTCGCTCAAGGCTGCTCAGCGTACTTAAACCACCGTTAACGATACCTTTTGCCTTGAGCCGAATATGCAGAGCCTTGGCGGAAATAGGGGACTTGTCAAAGCCTTCAGCCAGCATCAGTTGTAATTCGTGCTCGATCAGTGTGTCCAGTTCCTTTCGTGAGAGGCAATGGAGAGATATGAAGTTGTTTACCATCATAGGCTATTTAACATAATATACATTATGCGCACCAACATAAACCAAGGGAGAATCCAGTCGTTGGCGGTCATGATTGTCCTGCTCATTAACAACGGCCAAACCCCATATCTTACTTAATACCGTATTCTCAGCTTAAGCGACGGTGCAACCTCAACACATTGGTTTCAACTGCCGTCACCACGTTCTCCGGAAAATCTGTCGGTAATGAAGTCTTCACGTTATCCAGTGCTGCCGGAATCATTCTGGCAAAGTCACTCAGGATTTCATGCATCTGCACTTCCGGAAATTTCAGCACCTTTGCTGTCGCCAGAAAATGTCGCGGATAAATTTTATCGATTGCCGTTTTTTTGCCTTTGGATGCGTTAAGCCCCATTGCCAGTTTGAGATCGCTGATGTGTATTCCTGCGCCACCCAATACCGGAAATGCTGAAATGATGTCGTAAAATGGCGTGAGTCGATAACTGCCGCCAGCCTGAATAAATACGGAGAAGTTTTTTGCATGGCCATCCGTTGCGCCAATCAACCACTGGAACACCTGAAACTTCATAAAATCATAGCGATCTTTCAGCGCCTCGCTGGACCCCATCAAAAAAGCCATGATCCGCGCGATGCCTGGGCCTCCATCTGATTCATATTTCACCGATGAAGGTAAACCGAATGTCTGACACATATCCTCCTGTGGCAAGCGAAGTAAAACCGTTCGCTCAGCATTCCAACGCCTGTCAAAACGTTCGACCGCTAACGCGCGCACATTTCCCGCTTTAATGATTTCTGCGTCCGACACATTCAACCCAAGTTCTTTCGCCAGCAGCAGACAGTAATACTCATTATCAACGCTTTGGCTGAGATCGAGCGTCGCATTGGGCTGCCTGATTTCGCCAATCGGTAATTTAATGATGTGCGTCGTCGGCGTTATTCCTTTCGGAATGCACCAGTCATTGCCTATTCTGAGCAGCGCTGTCTTCTCCTGCGCGCCAGCAACCGAGATGCGAAAGTCATTTTCTTCTCTAATCATGCCTAGAGGGATATCTGCTTTATAAGCCGTTAATACTTCTTCAAGCCTGGCTTCAGTGAGCTGTTCCCATGCCATTATCGGGCGCGTTATGGTTTCATTTTCGGGTAATAACGTTACGGCACCAACGCTATCTCGCCCTATTTCTGACAATAAATCAAACGGTTGTCTGGATTTAGCATGATAACGTTTAACGATCCGGTCACGTACAATCGGGCTATCGGGTAACAGGTTATCGAAGAAGTTAAATACGGCATCAGAGGTGATATTCCCTCTCTGCAATGGCAGCGAAAGTGACAACGGTCTGGCATAACGGTTAGCTAACCACTCCGGTGCATACTTAAAGGTGTGCGCGCCATTGGCTAACTTCGTTAACTCGCCTACCCGCTGGTTGTTCATCCAAGTGACAAGTTTAGGCATTACCACTCCAGATCTTGCTGTTCTGTTGATTCTGGCGAGGCATTTTTCGTGTCGCATAGCGTCATTGAGAGTTCAAGCGACTGTAAAATCTTAAAAAATGTCGTGAGCGTGGTATTGTCAGGATTGTTTTCGAAATTGGAAATTGTCGCCTGCTTAATACCGATTTTTTTCGCCAGCTCGCTCTGCGTCCAGCCATTTTGCTGACGAACCAGTTTCATTGCATTCGCTAATTGCGTTGGGCTATAGATCTTCTGAAAGCTCATCATGTCATACGTCCACAGCATATTTATCCGCTCAAGGGGATATTATCAGTTTTATCCTTTAGTGGGGATAAAGTCAATCAGGAAACACATCTTATCCGCTCTACGGGATAAACACTGTGATATCCGCGATCGCGGATAAAAAGGAGGATTTAAAAGTCGTTTGAAGTCGGCAATATTAAGCAGCCGCATGCCATCTTCGACATGCGGCTTATACGGTTTACCAGCTATATTTCACACCCAGCATGCCCTGAGTATCGCTATAGCCTTTATCACCTAGTTGCACACCAACATTCCCCCACAGGCTAAGGTTGTTATTTACTTTCGCCTCAACCCCGGTACGTACTTCACCGAGATTACGCGCACCATCACGGCTTACGGTTTGACCATTCATCTTCACGGCGTAGACTTTGCTGTTGTTGATCCAGTTCGCTTCAATGTAAGGCTGGAACTCACGCTGTTTACCATTGTCGCGCTGGTGATGACTGTTCAAGTAGGTTTTCACCCCAAGTCGCGTTTGCACGTTTCCGTCACCTTCCGTTTCAATGCGTGTTCCGTCTTTCCGGGTATGGTCAGAATCTTTCACACCCATCCAGGTGATTTGCACCTGTGGCTGGACGTACCAGGTATTCAGCGTCCCTTCGCTGCCGCTAAATGTTCCCGCTTCAAAGGTATATCCACCCTCAACAGAGGCCGTCACACCGCGAGAATCATAGTCGTCAGCAGAACGGTTATCGGAACTGACGCTGTTATCAAACCAGTTATACAGCGCCCAGCTGTCAACATAAGCGCCGGTCTTATTCGCAGCGTTCTGATACCAGGTCGCGTACAGTCCTGCGCTGTAACCGCTGATGCTCCCATCTGATTTATAACCCACACGGTTACTCTGTGTATTACTGTGCTGATTGGCATAGCCAGCCATGACGCCGAGATGCCAGCGATCCTGCGCGTTGCTACTCCACTGCGCCAAATCGCCGCCTAACTGCAATACATAGCGGTTGGCCTGCGTTTTTAACTGACCGTCTCCGGCACTGGAACGTTCATGCCCCCCGACATGTCGCATCCACATACTGGTTGCCGAATCCTGAACTCGCAGGGACTCTGTGTATTGCGGCTCCCCAAGGCGATCGTGTAATCGATGGCTAAACAGCGTATTGGCTGCGGCTATGTTGCTGATATAGCTCCCGGCTTCCGGACGAACCACTGATGGGCCTTCCGGATCCACAACAGGTGGATTATCAATGGGGTCAGGAGTATCCGGCGGCGTTACGCCGTCCCATTTACTGGTGAGATACCAGTTTTTCGCGTCATTCCCCTTCCCTTTAGCCAGCGTGTAGACGTAAGCCCCAGCTTCGACAGTTCCGGTGGTCAGCGCGAAGTTACCTGCAGAATTACCGCCAACCTCAATGAGTTCAATACCGTTGACCGTTTGTGCACCGACGCCGCCAATGTTATCAACCCGAACGCGAGTGTTCCCTTGGGTATCGCCTTTCACGTTCATTTTATCCGTGGGTGAATTATCGCCGCCCAGCGTCGCGTTGAACGTCATCAGGCCATTGTTTCCGGTATAGTTGCCGTTAACGGTCAGTACATTCCCCGGTTTCCCCCCTTCGCTATTCATTTGAACCGTGCCACCATTCTCCAGATTGCCGCCGATAGTGGTTTTGGCGACACGCAGTGTCCCCCCAGGCATAACGTTCACATCACCTGCAGTGGTGACATTTCCCGACATCACACCGCTGTTATGGATATTAATGTGCTGACTTGCCATATTAATGGCAGAGTCGGAACCGAAAGCAATTTCACCACCCACGATATCCGTCGTACCCTGATACGCCGCGGAATCGTTGTTAAGAGTCAGGATCCCGGTCCCCAGTTTTGTCACATCGCCGCTACCGGTGATACTGTGCGTCATCGCCCAGCTACGCTCAGTGGCGATGGTGAGCAGGCCATTATTGATAACGGAAGCATCACCCAGGTTTTTCTGCTCGTTGACGCTGAGCGCGCTGCCTGCATCGATGTTGAATTGCCCCACAAAGCGGCTATTATCGCCATCCAGCTCTACGTCTGTGCTGGCGGTTGCGCTCACGATACCTTTACCGCTTATGCTATTGCGCAGTTCGCCGGTCACGTTTTTTAGCGTTAACAGACCGTCATTGGCAATATTTCCTCTGCCTAACCCCTGCGTATTGTCGAGGCTGACTTCCGCATTTGGGCTAATGCTGGTTAACGCATTGTAGCGTGCATTAAGCCCCTCGATAGCCAGTGTTCCCCCTGAAACATTCAGGTTTCCGCCACCTGTCAGTTCGCCCTGACTGATCCCACCTTTATTCACCGTCAGCGAACCTTCTTTGAACAAAATAGTCGAACCCATCAGCCCGGTGAATGTCTCTACCGTCTGCTCCGATCCATTAAGATCGACGATGGCCGCGTTGCTGATGTTCAGTTCCCGAGTATTGCCCAGCGCGCCATCCGCATCGGTACGTAATGTCCCCATCTGAACATAGGTTGCCCCCTGATAGTCGTTCTGACCGTTGGAAAGCGAAACCTGTCGCACCGTATTGATTGCCAGATCCCCTTCACCACCGATTTTTGCCGACATATCGGCCGTTGCGCCATAGGCTCCGCCATGTTCGGCTAACGTCAGCTTTTGCCCACCATGGATGTTCAGCGCTTTCAGCCCATAGTTAACATACAAACCATCACCAGGTGCGGTCGTGAGTCGGAATCCATAATCACCCTCGGCGACCACTGTTCCGTTTTGTGCAATGTGTAACGTTTTGTCCGCTTCCACCTCGTCGCCCTGTAAATCACGTAACGTTAATGAGCCACCCGACCCAATAACCGTTTGCGCCTTCACCAGTTGAACGCCGACATGGCTATCATCGTGTTCCAGCAAATTGAGCGTAGTCAGAGGGTTATTCGCCATGGGATCATTCCACGGTTTAGGCACGTCGATAAGCACGTCGCCCGTCCCGTTTACCTGATAGTTACGGCCTTTCCAGGTGTAGTCACCCGCGCCGACAACCAGTGTATCGACGCTGATATATCCCTCCGCAAGCGTCGCAGCAGGTATATCCGTATCGAAAGTGAGCGTACCGCCATTCATGGCTAGTCCACCAATGGATTGCTCTCCCACTTTTACCGATGTGGTATTTTCACTGTCAGACTGAAGCATCGCGTGAGTAAGCGCAGCGGTGTTGTCGCGTTCCAGTGTAAAGGTACTGTCTTTCAGTTGGGCAACACCGGCGAATTCAGTTCCTGTTGCATGGGTAAAGCCAAACATTTTGTCGGAGGATGACAGCTGCACTTGCATCAAGCCATCGCCTTTGAGCGCATTGGTCAGCGTGTAATCTCCTGCGCTGTTCGTTGATGCGAGAATGTCGAGCGTACCGGGGCTTGCAATGGTTACTTCACTCGAACCCATGCCTGTTACCCCATCTGCCGTATGTGACGCAATAGTCAGGAGGCCGTCATTGACCAGCGTTTTACCGCTATAAGTATTCCCTGCATTGAACACCGTATGGCCTGCATCATGCATCACTTTTCCGTCTTTATCGTCACCCGTAATCAGCATATCGACCTGGTAGCCGGCATCACTGTTATTGGTATGATTAAAGACAAAAACGCCTTCGCCAAGACCCAACTCCACTTTCGTCGCATTGGTGATAAACCCGGCATCTGCCGCCACCTCACCATGAGCAGCACCAATGTTTAGCGTTCCTACAGCAGGCTCAAAAACACCTAAGTAAACTTCTCCACCTTCGACATTCAGCGTGCCGTTATTCGTCAGGGTTAACGTACCTGTGCCAGTCGTCCCTACGTTCATATTGAATGTTTCAAGAAGAGAGTTCTGCCCATCCACCCGCACGTCGCCCTTACTTTTGTCATTGAGAGCTATCTGTGTATCACGCGCTTTAACTATACCTCCGGTGGTAATATTCAGTTCACCCGTGCCTAATACACCGACCTGTAGCAATTGGGCGTTAGTAGATGACGTTTTTAAATTCCAGAGACTATCCGTTGAAATATTAACTATCCCCTTACCGGAGGCATTTCCTCCGATAAATCCATAGCCCGTTGAATTAAGGGTTGCACCATTACTGACATTTACGATGCCGCTACCAAAATTACCGACATTGATACCTACAGTATCGAACGATGATGTCGCATCCATCAGGTTCAGTGTGCCGATACCGCTTGCTTTATCGCCCAAAAAAGTAATATTTTGCGATACGAACTTACCGCCATCGCTGATATTGAGGTTTCCGACGCCCGCAACACCAATAGTGGTATAGACATTCTTATTGACCTCCCACATCCCCCCCGTGGTGATGCTAACCTTCCCGACGCCGGTTTCTCCATAACCGAGTGAGCTTCCTCCGTTGCTGACAACAAGCCCCTCATTACTGATATTCATTTCGCCGTGGCCGTCATAACCAAGATTAGTTCCGAGATTAGTGATAACGGAGTTCTTATCCTTAACAGTAATGTTGCCTGTGCCTGTTTCTTTCATCCCCGCAGTGATAATTCCCGAATCTACTTTGCCTTCACTCGAGACATTAAGTTCACCGTCGCCAGCATCACCGATATAGATATAGCGGAAAGCTTCGCCCGTTCCGAGGAAATTCCAATGCCCTTTATTGGTCACGTTGACGACACCGTGGGACCCGTCCTGAACGCCCACCAATGAATATTCTTTATTATTAATCAGTCCATTATTGGCAATGTTGACTGTGCCATTACCGAAATATCCATTATAGAGTCTGCGTACCGTGATGACAGAGTCTTGATCCTGCACATTCAGGGTTCCGATACCGGTGAGGTTGCCACCGATAATCGTATTTTCAGCCGTAATTAGCCCCCCATCGCGAATAGTTGCTTCGCCCGTCCCTTGATTACCAATTTGAAATTCAATTGAGGAATCATTATTTTTTATTAGCCACTCGCCACCCTTTTCAACGACAAGCTTACCATTACTGTTCGCCTGATATCCTACAATGGCGACTATTGAACTCGTGACGTAACCCTTATCCGTAATATTTAATGAGCCTGTACCGTAACTCCCTATTTCGAATAATTCGGTCGTCAGAACCGAGTCCTCTCCTTCAACATTGACCGTCCCGACGCCTCCTGTCGAAGAACCTATCCTTAAATATCCTCCGTCAACGTGACCCTTCTGTTTAATATTCAGCGTTCCCGTTCCGGATTGACCCACATTTAAAGGCCTTGCATTATTTCCGCTATCATACAATCGCCAGGTGCCACCCAAAACGTTAACGGTGCCCTCTGAGTCCTCATTACCACCAATGACGCTGGTAGTAATAGTGGTTAAGGAGGCATTACCGCCAGCCAAAATATTAAGCACTCCAGTGCCATACCAACCAACCAGGTAGGCATCGTAAGCAACATCAGTATTAATATTGGTAATCTGACCATTATCAACTTCCAGACTCGCACCAGACGCTGAACCGCTTAGTGCCAGCAAAACACCCAGCGTCAATCTACTGAATTTCGTTGTCAATCCAGAGGATTTACGCAAATTAACCGTTGATGTTTTACCTACCCTGCGAGTTAATTCCGAGCAGGCCTGAAATACCTGTAGGGTGCAATTCCATATCACGCGATAGATTCTATTCATATAAACGCTCCATATACAAACAATACAGCCACGAAAGAGATGAGCCATCAGACGTTAAAAATGAAACTTATTAAGTTGTCAGAGGTCTGTATTGAGTGTTGGTTGGAGGTGGGAAGGTGTCAATTTGGCTAATTTGCTAATACTTTCGAATCGATAGATTAAAAATTGCATAGTTCTTATTTTATTTAAAAATGAACCATGAGTTATTGTTGCTTAATAAGAAAACTGTTTCTTTCAATAAGAAGATTATCATCATCATATTTAACAAAGAATAGCACTAATTGCTAAAAACAGAAGTTTATTAAAACACTTTTTCATCCATTAATGCCTTTAAGAATATTCGCTATAAAATAAGGGTTATGCTTAATGCTTTAAGAAAAATAGCAATTTTCCCTTGAATATAGTACTGGTGATGGAACGATGAATCTGCAAGCTGGCATTTAACAAGCCAGCTCTAAAGAAGGGAAATAAGAATACCAATACTCAAAAACTAACAGCCACAGTCATCATGATGTGGCTGTCAATGAAACTATAACCCAGGCGCTTTCCATAACGACGTCGTCAGTCCATGATCAACCAGCCCCAGCTGATCCTGATAAACTGCCTGCCACTTATCGCGTGAATCCTGATAAAGTTCATGCTTTTCCGGGTCTGGTGTGTGCGTCCGTTCCCAGCGAACCAGGCGTTCTCCGGTTTCTGCCATTGATGAAAAAATTCCGGCACCGACGCCAGCTGCAATGGCACATCCTAATGCGGTGGCTTCTTTGACCACCGGAATATTGACGGGTAATCCCGAGACATCAGCGAGAATTTGACTCCATAATTTCCCTTTTGAACCTCCGCCTGCAAAGACTAACGATGAAGGATGAATATTCGAGAAATCAGCGATTTGCTGCAAGTTACACGCTGATACAATCGCCGCATTTTCTTCCAGCGCACGGAACAATGTCGCTTTGTTACATTTATCCGGGTCAATAGACAAATTAATAAAGGAAGGCGCAGCGTGATACCAGGTTTTAAAGCGCATTCTGTCGGAGAATATCGGCATTACGCCCCACGACCCAGGCGGCACACGACTTGCCATCTCTTCAAGCAACGTATAGGTGTCGATGCCTAAACGTTCGGCAATCAGTTTTTCTTCGGCACAGAAAGCATCGCGGAACCAGCGCATGGTGAGTCCGGTAAAAAAGCTTATAGATTCAGCTTGTACCATGCCAGGAATAACATGAGGATTAACGCGCACGTTCATTTCTGGGTCTGTCACCGGCGCGGCTAAGTTTACAACTTGCTGCCAGAATGTACCGCCAAGAACAGCGGTTTGTGCCGGACGGACAACGCCTAACCCCAGGCAACCAAGTTGCACGTCGCCTCCTCCCACGACTACCGGAGTGCCCGCCTTCAGACCGCAAAGTTCCGCCGCTTGTGAACTTACCACGCCCAGCAATGTGCCGGTTTCTTTGACAGGAGAAAGAATATCGGCCCGCAGTCCGGCCATATCCAGCAATGCAGGTTTCCAGTCACGGGTGGTTAGATCAAGAAGTCCCGTGGTGCCAGCGTTAGAGGGATCCACCGCCAGTTCACCGCTGAGCATATAGGCCAGCCAGTCGCTGATCATGGTGATGGTCGACGCCTGTCGGTAGATATCAGAACGATGGTGCGCCAGCCAAAGTAATCTGGGAATAGCGCTTAAAGCCAGCGTTTGTCCGGTGGCGCGATAAACTTCGTTTTCAAAGGTATTGTTGTGCAGTTCTTTAAGTTCGCTAACTTCGCGCGCCGCTCTGGCATCCACATTGGCGCAGGCCCAGATCGGTGTTCCTTCATTGTTATATAAAACAATGCTTTCGCGCATCGAACATGCCGAAACGGCAGCGATATACTCCGGGGCTATGCCGGCGTTGTGCAGCGCCTGGCGCATACACTCACACGCCAGTTGCCAGTTTTTGTTGAGATCAAATTCCATAGAACCAGGAACGTCCGGTACTGCCAGATGCCGCCACTCCGCCTGTCCCACTGCTATTTGATTGCCTTCCAGGTCGAATATCACAGCCCGAATACTTCCGGTGCCTGCATCCAGCGCCATCAGGTAGTACTTTGATTCTGAAGGGGTAAAGAGTCGAGCCATTAGATTATCCTCGGCTTATGCGTTCTGTCTGTTCCTCTATACGTTCTCCATCATTCCCGGTAATAAGGTCATGCAAATTTAACTACGTAAAATCGCCGCTGCTGTGTCCTGATCGGTAACCAGTGCGTTGATATAGCCGCCTTTAATTGCAGCGGCAATGGCTTCGGCTTTATTATCTCCCCCTGCCACGCCAACCCGGACGGGAATGGTCTTCAGCGCGTTTAAAGGTAAGCCAATCAGTTCGTTATGTATTTTAATATCCGTGACAACGTCACCTTTTGCATCAAAAAAGTAGCCTAAAATGTCGCCAACCGCCCCTTTTCGGCCAATCATTAACTGTTCGCCCTGACTGATGTAACCGGAGCGAATGATCGTCGCGTCGTCTTGTTGACTCACGGCCCCAATGCCGACAATCGCCACATCCGCAGCTTGTGCGGCTAACAGAACATCTTTGACGCAATTTTCATTTTTTAGCGTATGGGCAATGTCAGCGGAGGATGCCCGCAGCGGAGCCGGAATAATATTCACACTGCACGCCGCATTAAGCTGCCCGATACCCGTCATATAAGAACCGACGCCACCGGAGAGCGTGACCAGGCGAATTTGCTGCGACGAAATAAAACCACTTAAGCGTTGCAGCGTATTCATGGTTGCCTCGCCAAAACCAATCGCCAGCATCTGTTGTGGTTGAAGTAAACTCATCAACATATGCGCCGCGCCTATCCCTAGTCGCCCGCCGACATCAGCATCCGCAAGCCCAGGGATCACCCGGACATGTTGCAGCGAAAACTGACAACGTAATTGAGTTTCATATTCCAGACAGCCTTCAAAGCGAGAATTAATCTGCACGCGAATAATGCCGGACTGATGCCCTTTTTCCAGTAATCGCGACACTTTCAAGCGAGTCAGCCCGAGACGCTCGCTGATCTCGCTCTGGGTCAGCCCGTCGTGATAGTAAAACCACGCGATCCGCGCGACCTGTTCTTCTTCACACATTCCCTGTTCTGAAATTGCCGAATCGTTGATTGTCATAATTCATTCTTCACTTTGAACATATTTAAATCTTTAATGCAATTGTTCAGTTCTTGCGCATTTATATCTGTGATAGCAACCACAGTTTGACTCTACGAGCATGAACAAACGCAACCATGAAAATCAAAATAGCATAAATTGTGATCTGTTCGTCGGAAATATGTGCAATGTCCACCTAAGGTTTATGAACAAATTGAAAGCAGAAATACATTTGTTCAAAACTCACCTGCAAAACTGAACGGGGGAAACATGCTAACGAGTGATACCCGCGCGTTACCGCTACTTTGCGCCCGCTCGGTTTATAAACAGTATTCAGGGGTTAATGTCCTGAAAGGCATCGATTTTACGTTGCATCAGGGGGAAGTCCACGCCCTGCTTGGCGGCAATGGTGCCGGTAAGTCGACGTTAATGAAGATCATTGCCGGTATTACCCCTGCTGATAGTGGTACGCTGGAGATTGGGGGCAACAACTACACCAGATTAACGCCAGTTCATGCTCATCAGTTGGGTATTTATCTCGTTCCCCAGGAACCGCTGCTTTTCCCAAGCCTGTCGATAAAAGAAAACATTCTGTTTGGGCTGGCAAAAAAACAGCTCTCCATGCAGAAACTGAAGAACTTGCTGGCGGCGCTGGGCTGCCAGTTTGATCTGCATAGTCTGGCAGGATCGCTGGATGTCGCCGATCGCCAAATGGTGGAAATCCTCCGCGGGCTGATGCGCGACTCGCGGATTCTGATCCTCGATGAACCTACCGCCTCGCTTACCCCTGCCGAAACCGAACGTTTGTTTAGTCGCTTGCAAGAGTTGCTTGCTACTGGCGTGGGTATTGTTTTTATCTCGCATAAGCTGCCGGAAATTCGCCAGATTGCCGATCGAATTAGCGTGATGCGCGACGGAACCATCGCCTTAAGCGGCAAAACCAGCGAACTGTCTACCGACGACATTATTCAGGCCATCACGCCAGCGCTACGGCAAAAATCGCTCTCTGCCAGCCAAAAATTATGGCTGGAGTTACCTGGCAACCGCCCACAACATGCCGCCGGAACGCCGGTGCTGACACTGGAAAACCTGACCGGCGAAGGTTTTATGAATGTCAGCTTGACGCTTAATGCCGGAGAAATTCTGGGTCTGGCTGGGCTGGTGGGGGCCGGACGCACAGAACTGGCCGAGACGCTCTATGGTCTGCGTACTTTGCGTGGCGGACGCATTATGCTGAATGGTAAAGAGATCAATAGATTATCCACTGGAGAACGTTTACTGCGCGGTCTGGTTTATCTGCCGGAAGATCGCCAGTCATCCGGACTGAATCTCGATGCTTCGCTGGCCTGGAATGTCTGCGCCCTTACTCATAACATTCGTGGATTCTGGGCGAAAACCGCGAAAGATAACGCCACACTGGAACGTTATCGTCGGGCTCTGAATATTAAATTTAACCAACCGGAACAAGCTGCGCGGACCTTATCCGGCGGCAACCAGCAAAAAATCCTGATTGCCAAATGTCTGGAAGCTTCGCCGCAAGTTTTGATTGTCGATGAGCCGACGCGCGGCGTGGATGTCTCGGCCCGTAATGATATCTACCAGCTGTTGCGCAGCATCGCCGCACAAAATGTGGCTGTGCTGCTTATCTCCTCTGATCTGGAAGAGATCGAACTGATGGCAGATCGCGTATATGTGATGCATCAGGGCGAAATTGCCCACTCTGCACTGACCGGACGCGATATTAATGTCGAGACCATTATGCGCGTTGCCTTCGGCGATAGTCAGCGTCAGGAGGCATCATGCTGAAGTTTATCCAGAACAACCGTGAAATCACGGCACTGCTGGCGGTGGTGTTGCTGTTTGTATTACCCGGTTTTCTCGACCGCCAGTATTTAAGTATGCAAACGCTGACCATGGTTTATAGCAGCGCGCAAATCCTGATCCTGCTGGCAATGGGCGCGACGCTGGTGATGCTCACGCGCAATATCGATGTTTCGGTGGGTTCGATTACCGGAATGTGCGCAGTGCTGTTGGGAATGTTACTGAACGCGGGGTATTCACTACCTGTTGCTTGTGTCGCGACTTTACTGCTTGGTTTGCTCGCGGGATTTTTCAACGGTGTCCTGGTCGCGTGGCTAAAGATCCCTGCCATTGTTGCCACGCTCGGTACATTAGGATTGTACAGGGGCATCATGTTGCTGTGGACTGGCGGTAAATGGATTGAGGGGTTACCCGCCGAACTGAAACAACTCTCCGCCCCGCTGCTGTTTGGCGTTTCAGCAATTGGTTGGTTGACGATAATTCTGGTGGCATTTATGGCCTGGCTGCTGGCGAAGACGGCGTTTGGACGCAGTTTTTATGCCACGGGCGATAATTTGCAGGGCGCTCGTCAACTGGGCGTTCGTACGGAAGCCATTAGGATTGTGGCATTTTCGTTGAACGGCTGCATGGCGGCACTGGCGGGGATTGTGTTTGCTTCGCAGATCGGTTTTATTCCCAACCAGACCGGTACCGGGCTGGAGATGAAAGCGATTGCAGCCTGCGTGCTGGGCGGTATTAGTTTGCTCGGCGGTTCCGGTGCGATCATCGGTGCGGTACTCGGCGCATGGTTCCTGACGCAGATCGATAGTGTACTGGTGCTGTTGCGCATTCCGGCATGGTGGAATGATTTTATCGCGGGCCTGGTTCTGCTGGCGGTGCTGGTGTTTGATGGACGCCTGCGTTGTGCGCTGGAACGTAATCTGCGGCGGCAAAAATATGCCCGCTTTATGATGCCACCGCCATCCGTTAAACCCGCTTCGTCAGGTAAAAAACGGGAGGCCGCGTAATGCGTATTCGCTACGGTTGGGAACTAGCTCTTGCCGCACTGCTCGTTATTGAGATTGTCGCATTTGGTGCAATTAACCCGCGGATGTTAGATCTCAATATGTTGCTGTTCAGCACCAGTGACTTTATCTGCATTGGCATTGTCGCCCTACCGCTGACGATGGTGATTGTCAGTGGCGGGATCGATATTTCGTTTGGCTCGACCATCGGCTTGTGCGCCATTGCATTAGGCGTACTGTTTCAAAGCGGCGTGCCGATGCCGCTGGCGATTCTTCTGACCTTTCTGCTCGGCGCATTGTGCGGGCTGATTAACGCCGGATTAATTATCTATACCAAAGTTAACCCGCTGGTGATTACGCTTGGCACGCTGTATCTGTTTGCCGGAAGCGCTCTGCTGCTTTCCGGGATGGCCGGAGCGACGGGGTACGAAGGTATTGGTGGATTCCCGATGGCGTTTACAGATTTCGCTAACCTGGATGTGCTGGGACTCCCCGTTCCGCTGATTATCTTTCTGATATGTCTCCTCGTTTTCTGGCTCTGGCTGCATAAAACCCATGCCGGACGTAATGTGTTTTTGATTGGGCAAAGCCCGCGCGTGGCGCTTTATAGCGCGATTAAAGTTAACCGCACCTTATGTGCGCTCTATGCCATGACGGGGCTGGCGTCTGCGGTCGCCGCTGTGCTGCTGGTATCGTATTTTGGTTCAGCACGTTCCGATCTCGGTGCGTCGTTTCTGATGCCCGCCATCACCGCCGTGGTGCTTGGCGGTGCCAATATTTATGGTGGTTCCGGTTCCATTATCGGCACCGCCATTGCGGTTTTACTAGTGGGATATTTGCAACAAGGTTTGCAAATGGCAGGAGTGCCAAATCAGGTGTCCAGCGCCCTTTCCGGTGCGCTGCTTATCGTCGTTGTCGTAGGTCGTTCCGTTAGCCTGCATCGCCAGCAAATTAAAGAGTGGCTGGCGCGTCGGGCCAATAACCCATTGCCATAAAGGATATCTTCATGACACTTCATCGCTTTAAGAAAATCGCCTTACTTAGCGCTCTTGGCATTGCCGCAATCTCTATGAATGTGCAGGCCGCAGAGCGTATTGCTTTTATTCCCAAACTGGTTGGCGTGGGATTTTTTACCAGCGGTGGCAACGGCGCACAACAAGCTGGTAAAGAGCTGGGCGTTGATGTGACCTACGACGGGCCGACAGAACCCAGTGTTTCTGGTCAGGTACAGTTGATTAATAACTTCGTCAATCAGGGGTATAACGCCATTATCGTTTCTGCGGTTTCGCCTGATGGCTTGTGTCCGGCACTGAAACGCGCCATGCAACGTGGCGTGAGAGTGCTGACCTGGGACTCTGATACCAAACCGGAGTGCCGCTCTTACTACATTAATCAGGGAACGCCCGCCCAGTTGGGAGGTATGTTGGTGGATATGGCGGCGCGTCAGGTGAATAAAGACAAAGCCAAAGTCGCGTTTTTCTACTCAAGTCCCACCGTTACGGACCAAAACCAGTGGGTGAAAGAGGCGAAAGCGAAAATCGCCAAAGACCATCCAGGCTGGGAAATTGTCACTACGCAGTTTGGCTATAACGATGCCACTAAATCGTTACAAACCGCAGAAGGAATATTAAAAGCCTATAGCGATCTCGACGCCATTATCGCCCCGGACGCCAACGCCCTGCCCGCTGCCGCGCAAGCCGCAGAAAACCTGAAAAATGACAAAGTTGCAATTGTGGGATTCAGCACACCAAATGTGATGCGTCCGTATGTCGAGCGCGGCACGGTGAAAGAATTTGGCCTGTGGGACGTCGTTCAGCAAGGCAAAATTTCAGTTTATGTCGCGGATGCATTATTGAAAAAAGGTGCAATGAAAACGGGCGACAAGCTGGATATCCAGGGTGTAGGCCAGGTTGAAGTCTCGCCAAACAGCGTTCAGGGCTATGACTACGAAGCGGATGGTAATGGCATCGTACTGTTGCCAGAGCGCGTGGTATTCAACAAAGAGAATATCGGCAAATACGATTTCTGATGTGCATTACTTAACTGGAGTACGTTATGGCAGATTTAGACGATATTAAAGATGGTAAAGATTTTCGCACCGATCAACCGCAACAAAATATCCCTTTTACCCTGAAAGGTTGCGGTGCGCTGGATTGGGGAATGCAGTCACGCTTATCACGGATATTTAATCCGAAAACGGGTAAAACCGTGATGCTGGCCTTTGACCATGGTTATTTTCAGGGGCCGACTACCGGACTTGAACGCATTGATATAAATATCGCCCCGCTGTTTGAACATGCCGATGTATTAATGTGTACGCGCGGCATTTTGCGCAGCGTAGTCCCCCCGGCGACCAATAAGCCGGTAGTACTGCGGGCGTCTGGTGCGAACTCTATTCTGGCGGAATTAAGTAATGAAGCCGTGGCGTTATCGATGGATGACGCCGTGCGCCTGAACAGTTGCGCGGTGGCAGCGCAGGTTTATATCGGCAGTGAATATGAACATCAGTCGATTAAAAATATTATTCAGCTGGTCGATGCCGGAATGAAAGTAGGAATGCCGACCATGGCCGTGACTGGCGTGGGCAAAGATATGGTGCGCGACCAACGTTATTTCTCGCTGGCTACCCGAATCGCCGCTGAAATGGGGGCGCAGATTATCAAAACTTATTATGTCGATAAAGGTTTTGAACGGATTGTTGCCGGATGTCCGGTACCCATTGTTATTGCTGGCGGTAAAAAATTACCGGAGCGCGAGGCGCTGGAAATGTGCTGGCAGGCTATCAATCAGGGCGCTTCTGGTGTGGATATGGGGCGTAATATTTTCCAGTCTGACCATCCGGTGGCGATGATGAAAGCCGTACAGGCGGTGGTACACCATAACGAAACGGCTGATCGGGCATATGAACTCTATCTGAGTGAAAAACAGTAACTGCGGATTTAAGGAGAAGAATTATGCACGTCACACTGGTTGAAATTAACGTTCATGAAGACAAGGTTGACGAGTTTATCGAAGTTTTTCGCCAGAACCACCTGGGCTCGGTACAGGAAGAAGGCAATTTGCGCTTCGATGTCTTACAGGACCCGGAAGTGAATTCGCGCTTTTATATCTACGAAGCCTATAAAGATGAAGACGCAGTGGCGTTCCATAAAACCACGCCCCACTACAAAACCTGTGTCGCAAAACTGGAATCTTTAATGACCGGGCCGCGTAAAAAACGTCTGTTCAATGGATTGATGCCGTGAGGCGAATTTATCAGTTTTATCTACAATTGGGGTAACGCGCTGACGGGAGTAAAAATATGTCTGACTGGAACCCCTCTTTATATCTGCACTTTGCCGCTGAACGATCGCGTCCGGCGGTGGAGCTGCTTGCCAGAGTGCCGCTGGAGAATATCGAATACGTTGCCGATCTTGGCTGTGGCCCAGGTAACAGCACCGCCCTGCTGCATCAACGTTGGCCTGCGGCCAGGATAACAGGCATCGACTCGTCTCCGGCGATGATTGCTGAAGCGCGCAGTGCTTTGCCAGACTGCCAGTTCGTGGAAGCAGACATCCGCAACTGGCAACCGGAACAGGCACTCGATCTGATTTTTGCTAATGCCTCGCTGCAATGGCTGCCCGACCATTACGAACTGTTCCCTCATCTGGTTTCGTTACTCAGTCCGCAGGGCGTGCTGGCGGTACAAATGCCGGATAACTGGCTAGAGCCAACCCATGTGCTCATGCGCGAAGTCGCCTGGGAACAAAATTATCCGGATCGCGGGCGTGAGCCGCTGGCTGGCGTTCATGCTTACTACGATATTTTGAGCGAAGCCGGATGTGAGGTCGATATCTGGCGAACCACCTACTATCACCAGATGCCGTCGCACCAGGCGATTATCGATTGGGTGACCGCCACTGGATTACGTCCGTGGTTACAGGATCTGACCGAGAGCGAACAGCAGCATTTTCTTACGCGCTACCATCAGATGCTGGAAGAGCAGTATCCACTGCAAGAGAACGGAGAGATACTGCTGGCATTTCCGCGTCTGTTTATTGTTGCCCGGCGTACGGAGTAATTATTACGTCAGCTGGTAATGACGATCGGGAAGAATTTTCGCTGGAATTTCTGCTTCATCGTTCATCTGTAACAGGTCAATTTCAATAGCGTTGCAGATGGCATCCAGTGGTAAGTCATTGTTTTCAGTACCGAACGGATCTTCCAGCTCTTCCGCCAGACAATCCAGCGAAATAAAAGTGTAGGAAATCAGCACAGAGATAAATGGCGTCATGTAATGCAGGTCCACGACCAGTGCGAACGGCAGCATGATACAAAACAGATACACGGTACGATGCAAAATCAGGGTGTAGGCAAAAGGAATTGGCGTATAGGCAATACGCTCACAGCCTGCCAGAACCGCCGAAATATCGTTGAGCCGATCGTTGAGGCTAATAAACAGGATATCTGAAAGCTGTCCATTGCGTCGCTGAACCGCCAACCACTCCCCCATTATCAACAAAATACGGTTAGCTGGAGTGTTTGAAGCCAGTACACGCTGAAGATCTTCAGTCTTGAGATACCGCGCCAGCATTTCCTCTTGTGGCTGTTTTCGTAATGTCATGCGTAAACAGTGGGCAAAGGCGATTTGCAGCCGGGCAAACTCCCTTACACTTGCCGAATCCGGCAATGTCGTTTTTACCTCACGCAGTAACGACCGAGAGGCAATCATCAACTGTCCCCAAAGTTTTCGCGCTTCAACATAACGGGCGTAACCGGCGTTATTACGAAAACCCAAAAAGATGGCGATGGCGACACCGAGAATGCTGAACGGTGCGAGGGTGAATTTGATTCCCAAATGCGTGTACCAGGGCAGCATGAAAATAACAGCGATAGAAAAGAGAAAATTGAGTAGTAAGCGCGAGGATATCTTGGATAATACTGAACCGTGCCAGACAAAAATACGGCGCAGCCAGTGTTGTTGTGGACGAACGATCATGGTTATCTTCAGGCGTGGAAAAGTCGCCCTATTAAACGTGATTACGATCACATTCTCAAGACACTACTTACAAATTACCTACAAGCTTACAACATTAACAGGTGCTGCATGTGGCACCTGTTAATGATAAAGGCACATAGGATGTTGTAACTAATATAGTGAAATAAGAAACCCGGTCGAAACCGGGTTCAAAGTATTAGCACAACGGACGAACAGCTTCGCGCATCCCTTTTTCGAGAATCGCATCCAGGTCATTAGCAACCTGCTCGACCAGACCAGGCACTTGCGTCAGGTCCTGCTCCCAGTGGTCTTTTTCTGCCAACACAATAGCAACCAGTTCCTGGGTACCGATAACACGGTCACGATGCTGGCTCCAGAGTTGCTGATAACGTTCCAGCCAGTGTGCATCGTCCTGTACCGGATACGCTTCTCCGTTACGCTCACCGCGATAGAACGCAATCAATGCCGCTAATGCGAAAGTAAGGCGCGCCGGTAGTGTGCCGTTTGCCTTCTGCCCTGCCAGCAGCTGCGGCAGGATGCGGGTGCGGAACTTAGTCATACCGTTGAGCGCGATAGACAGCAGCTGATGCTTGATGTACGGGTTACGGAAACGCCCGGTGACTGCACTGGCGAAAGATTCCAGTTCATCACGAGGCAAATCCAGTACCGGAATAATCTCTTCATAGATGGCTTTTTCAACGAATGCGCAAATTTCAGCATCGTTCATCGCTTCACCTACAGTATCCAGCCCTGCCTGGAACGCCACCGGCACCAGCGCCGTGTGTGCACCGTTGAGGATTGCCACTTTGCGCTCTTTATACGGTTTAATATCGTCAACAATCAGCACGTTGAGCGGATATTTGTCCAGACGCAGCTCAGTCGCTAAGGATTTCGGCCCCTGAATCACAAACAGGTAAAAGTGTTCAGCGGTGTCGAGGAAACCATCGTGATAACCCAGTTCTTCTTCCAGTTTAGCCACTTCATCATGCGGATAACCGGTAACGATACGGTCCACCAGCGTAGAACAGAAGCTGTTAGCCTGATCCAGCCATTGAATAAATGCTTCTGGTAGTGCCCACTCTTGCGCGTAGCGCAGCACCAGTTCACGCAGTGCATCGCCGTTATAGTCGATCAGTTCACATGGGATGATGATCCAACCTTTATCCTGCGCTCCGTTGAAATGGCTAAAACGTTCGAACAGCAGACGGGTCAGTTTTGCCGGATAACTTACCGCTGGCGCGTCATCGAATTTATCGCCCGCATGGTAGCTGATACCCGCTTCGGTAGTGTTAGAGAAAACAAAGCGCATTTCCGGGTTGTGCGCCAGTTTCAGGAATTCATCGTATTCACTGTAGACGCTGATTTCACGATTAACAGAGCGAATCAGACGCGCGTCGCTGACCGCTTCACCCTTCTCGTTCAGGCCACGGATAATAGTGGTGTAAAGACCATCCTGCGTGCTCAATGACGGCGGGAATGAAGTTTCAATCGGACGAACAACGACCACGCCAGAATTCAGATCGGTGTGCTCATTCAGGAGATCGATTTGCCAGTCAACAAAGGCGCGCAGGAAGTTACCTTCACCAAACTGAATGATACGTTCTGGATACTGTGCACCGGGAAAATCGCGACGATTTAGTGTTTTCACAATGGGTTCCCTTCTGATTAGTCATACAACCTGTTTGAATTGGTACGACAGGTTAGCAAACTTTAATACGCCGAACCCCTGTTTTGATCAACTCCTGATGATTAATGAGCAGTTTTATGAGAAAAGTGTGGCGCGGATCATGGTTTAATCGAGGAACTACGCCTTTTATTCGCTCAATAAAGTGGTAGAACACATTCCGTTAAAATCGCTCTGCATAAATAAAGATGTCAGACAACTTCCTCACCGTAACGCATAGTGCTGGTACGGTTGCGCCCATCTTTCTTCGAGCGATACAGACATGTATCGGCTTCGACCATCAATTTATTAAAGTCATCGGTCAGCGTTCGGTACGATGCGCAACCACTACCGACGCCAATACTTACCGTGAGATAAAGCGTTTTTTGTTGCCAGGTGAACGGTTGCAGTTCAACGCCTTTACGGATTTTTTCCGCCATTAGCAGACCATCGACAGGATTCACCGATGGCACTGCAACAGCAAATTCTTCGCCGCCCATTCGCGCCACCAGCCCCTTATCACCGACAATCTTTTGAATATGCTGGGCAAACACGCTTAACACTTTATCGCCACATTCATGTCCATAGTTATCGTTAATGCTTTTGAAATAGTCGATATCAAGCAGCATGACAGTCAGATGTTGTGTCTGTTTCAGCGATGGACTTTTCAGCGCCTCATAAAGACCGGACCGTGAGTAAACCTGAGTCAGAAAATCAAAGTCGGCTCGCAGCGCAACTTGCTTCATTAGCGAATTGATCGCTGCCACGCTAAAAGAAACCATAATTGGGCATATCGCCATCGTGGCAATACCGAGACGTGCGGAGAACATTTGCGGAATGGAGAACGGCGAACCGACCGAGATATCAATCACCGAATTTGCCACCAGTACGATTTCCACCGCACCGGTGACAAAGGTCAACAGACATGTTACCTGCGGCGTATAGCGCACTGCACACCAGATTAATGCAGGCAGCGGGAACGCCAGACTCCCCGCTCCGCCAATGACTACCGAGGCAATAACCGACACAATGAGCGCGATGGCGGGCATCATCTGTTCTGCTTTAAAGCGCGGCAGCACTCCAGGAATTGCCAACGTCAGCATACAAGGCACGATCAACACGCCCGTTGAGAATTGCTCACTGAACCAGTCGGCAAGCAAAGGCCAGAAATCCAGACTATCAATACTGACCGAACCAATCGCCCCGACAATAGCGCATAATAATGCGGCAATCAGACAGTAATTAAATAGCCGTAAGGCACTTACTGGCTCGTACTTATTTTTCCCCAGACGCTTATCCCGCGCGACCAGTAAGGCGACGGTAACAATAAACATCATATTGGAGAAATTGATAGCCAGTGAAACCAGCCCCCATTCGGTGGTTATGGCATCATAAACCAGCATTGCCACATAACTGATCGCATAGTAATGCAGTCGATTAAGCCAGACATAGCGGGCAAACACCCCCGCCATTACGCCATTCAGCGGCCAGAAAAGAGAAAGTTCGTGAACCAGCCGTAACTCTGCACCAATAAAATAGAACAGCGTGGTTAGCACAAAAATAGCGATGCTATTACGTAGCAGATGACCTTCCTGGAACAAACGGAAAGTTGAAATGGGCTGTACATGCATTAATTATCTGTCCATACAATTGCGGGTGGCAATTATCTCAACGTAATAAGTAAATTCTCATAAAGGATAGCATGTTCGCTGATAGCGGCGGCAAATAAAGATATCCTGGGAATGCTATTTTATCGTTTTCCGCAATTATCATGGCTGATTCATCTGTATAACCAACCAGTGATAGATTACCGACACGATATAACGTTGTTGTTCCTCGCTTAACGAAACACCCTGCGGAATGTTATGCCACTTAGCCAGACAACCGCGACAACAGGTTGCAGTGGCGTGCTGAGCGATAAACACCGGATGCCCGCGCATGGGGGTTTGCTTACCGTCGTTAGCCGGTAATGCCGGAGCAAGACGTTTAGAGACAAAATCCGCCGCATGTTGTTCGATGACTGGCGCGCCTTTCTCCAGACAATACTGACGCTCTTTCACACCCAAACGAAAGCGAGAGCGAAATTTTGAACGGGATAAACGCGCGAAGAGTGGATCGAGAGACTGCATTAATAAACCGAACGCCCTAATTGTTTCGTCAATTGTTCAAGGACAGCAATGCCCGCAAGCGAGTTACCGGCATCATCCAGTTCCGGGCTCCAGACTGCGATGGCCATTTCATGCGGAACAATCGCCACAATACCGCCACCAACGCCAGATTTTGCCGGTAGTCCCACCCGCCAGGCAAACTCCCCCGCGTTCTGGTACATACCACTGGTCGCCATCAGCGCGTTAATTTGCCGCGCCTGCATTGGCGTCACCACAGGTTCATCAATATGAATAGCTTTCCCCTGATTAGCCAGAAAGACAAACGTCCGGGCCAGCTCTATACAGCTCATTTTCAGAGCGCAGTAATGAAAGTAGTTTTGCAGAACGGTTGTCACGTCATGATGGAAATTGCCAAACGACTTCATCAGCCAGGCGATAGCCGCATTTCGCGCGGAGTGTTCAAATTCGGAACGCGCTACCACCGTATCGTAGGAAATATCAGACACACCGCTTAAGCCGCGCACGACTTCCAGCATACGTTGCCGTGGCGCGCTTAATCGCCCTTGCAACATATCGCAGACCACCAGCGCACCGGCATTAATAAACGGATTACGCGGAATACCCTGCTCCATTTCCAGTTGCACTAAAGAATTGAACGGTGATCCAGACGGATCTTTGCCGACGCGTTGCCAGATTTCCTCTTCGGAGTAATGACGCATGGCGACAACGAGACTAAGCACTTTGGAAATAGACTGAATGGAAAAACGTTCTTGTGCGTCTCCGGCCTGAAAAAGCTGTCCGTCAACGGTACAGATAGCTATGCCCAGCCGGGAACCGTCTACCGTAGCCAACGCCGGAATATAATCCGCGACTTTACCCTGACCAATGAGCGGCCGCACTTGCCGCAAGATGTTTTCTAAAATTGCATTATCCATGGCGACTGCCACTTTCTACTCCTGGACCGCAGGTCTGAAAAGACCTGCGAGTATATCAGAGCTGAATATGTAGCGTCAGATCCGGTCTTTCCACACCGTCTGGATATTACAGAACTCATGTAAACCGAAATGGGAAAGTTCACGACCAAAGCCACTCTTCTTCACGCCACCAAAGGCAACTCGCGCATCACTGGCACAATAACCATTGATAAACACGCCACCGCATTCCAGATGTGCCGCCATCTGTCTGGCCCGTGTTTCGTCGGTGGTGAAAATGGTCGCTGAAAGACCGAACTCGCTATCATTAGCCAGTTCCAGCGCATGTTCTGCATCCTTTGCAATAGTGATTGCCGCAACGGGGCCAAACATCTCTTCCCGAAATGCAGTCATTTCTGGTGTGACATTCGACAGAACCGTTGGCGGATAGTAGTTACCTGCCCCAGCCAGCTTTTCCCCGCCCAGTAACAAACGTGCACCTTGAGCCAGAGTTTTTTCTACCTGATGATGTAGCTCATCACGCAAATCAAAGCGAGCCATGGGTCCGAGATCGTTCTCTTCATCACGTGGATCGCCCATTTTCAAGGCTGCCGCAGCTGCTACAAAACGTTCAGTAAATGCCGAAGCAATTCCCTCTTCGATGATAAAGCGTTTTGCCGCCGCACAAACCTGTCCAGTATTCTGATAACGTCCGGCTACCGCCGCTTTAACCGCCAGTTCCAGATCGGCATCGTTAAGTACAATAAACGGATCCGAACCGCCCAGTTCCAGTACACATTTTTTCAGTGCCGCTCCAGCCTGTGCGCCAATAGCCGCTCCCGCACGAACACTTCCGGTCACTGTGACAGCAGCAATGCGCGAGTCTTTAATCATCTGACTGACACCGTCGTTGTCAGCATTCAGCCAGCCATATACGCCTTGCGGGATCCCCGCATCTTTAAACACCTGGGCAATGAGCTGTGCACAGCCCATCACATTCGGCGCATGTTTAAGTAAGTAGCCGTTACCTGCAAGAATGATGGGCACCGCGCCACGCATCACCTGCCATAACGGAAAATTCCACGGCATAATCGCCAGAATCGTCCCCAACGGTCGATACTCAATAACCGCCTGCTGATTTTCCACCAGCGTAGGTTCCGCCTTCAGCATCGCCGGACCATATTCTGCATACCAGTCACACAAATTCGCCGATTTCGCCACTTCAGCACGCGCCTGGTTGATCGGTTTGCCCATTTCCCGGGTAATCATTTGCGCCATTTCTTCGCTACGGGCGCGCAGAGCCTTACCGATATCACGCAGTTTTTCAGCACGATAATCTATATTTGTCTCGCGCCAGTCGCGAAAGCCTGCTGCCGCCAGCTGAAGTGCGTTTTCTATATCGTCAGCGCCAGCCCACGGCAGCACAGAAAGTTGTTCACCAGTGGCAGGATTTATCGAAATTGCATGGGCTGCCGGAGTAATGGTCATCGGGGTATCTCCTTTATGGGTTATGGTAAAAAGATACGCAGATTTACTCTTGCTTGAAAATGAATAATATTAAGCCACTTATTCACGAATTGAGAATGCCATGGATCTGACCCAACTGGAGATGTTCAACGCGGTTGCCGAAGCTGGCAGCATTACCCAGGCTGCAGCAAAAGTGCATCGCGTCCCGTCGAATCTCACTACCCGTCTACGCCAGCTGGAAACAGAACTGGGGGTTGATCTGTTTATTCGCGAGAATCAGCGTTTACGTCTCTCGCCTGCCGGGCATAACTTTTTACGCTATAGCCAACAAATTCTCGCGTTAGTGGATGAAGCGCGGAGCGTTGTCGCTGGCGATGAGCCGCAAGGTTTATTTTCTCTTGGTTCGCTGGAAAGCACCGCTGCAGTGCGCATTCCGGCCACGCTGGCGGAATATAACCGTCGTTATCCCAAAATTCAGTTTTCACTTTCCACCGGCCCTTCCGGCACTATGCTGGAAGGGGTGCTGGAGGGAAAACTGAATGCGGCGTTTATTGATGGGCCCATTAACCATACTGCCATTGACGGGATACCGGTGTACCGCGAGGAGCTGATGATTGTCACGCCTCAAGGACATGCGCCAGTAACCCGTGCCAGTCAGGTGAATGGCAGTAACATTTATGCCTTCCGCGCCAATTGTTCGTATCGTCGCCACTTCGAGAGCTGGTTTCATGCCGACGGTGCAGCGCCGGGGACCATCCATGAAATGGAGTCGTATCACGGTATGTTAGCCTGTGTGGTTGCGGGTGCGGGCATTGCACTTATCCCACGCTCAATGCTGGAAAGTATGCCGGGGCATCACCAGGTTGAAGCGTGGCCGTTGGCTGAGCAATGGCGTTGGTTAACAACCTGGCTGGTCTGGCGTCGCGGTGCGAAAACGCGTCCTCTTGAAGCGTTTATTCAACTGCTCGATGTGCCTGACTCAGCAAAACAGAGTTAGCAATGAGCTATTTTTGATAGTTCATGCGGCTAATATGCTCTATATATTGATGTTCCGATGACTTATGACTATATGGGGCAAATATGGTTACGCCAGTAAGCATCAGCAATTTCATCTCACTTCCTGATGATTTTCCCGTTCGCAATATTGCACCTCAGGTAAAAGAAGTTTTGAAGGATTTTATTGATGCGCTCAGCATTATAATATGTGATGAGGAGTGGCGTACGTCTTTAAACATCAATTCAAACACCAAAAAGATATTCAATAATCTTGATAACCTATCTTATATACAGAGGACAACTTTCCGAGATAACGACACGCTATACAATGAAAAGGTTCAATTTAAACTCACTTATCCTGTTAAGAATGGAAGACATAAAGAAAATATTGAATTTCAGGTAGTAATAAATTTAAGCCCTATTTATTTAGATAATTTTCGCCACGATGGGGAAATTAATATTTATTGTGCTCCCGACCCAAAGCCTGTCACTATGGGTCGGGCCTTTCAGACCGGCGTCGAGCGTGTGCTCTTTCTGTTTCTTAATGACTTTATTGAACAATTTCCAATGATCAGCCCCGGCGTCCCCATCAAAAGGTCTCATACTCCACATATTGAACCTCTTCCTCCTGAGCATCATACCGCTGCAGACTACTTACGTCAGTTTGATTTATTCGTACTGAACTTTATCTCTCGTGGTAATTTTGTCATACTCCCCCGACTATGGAATAAGCCGCAGGTCCACAGGTGGTTCGCGAATAAAAACCCAAACTTAATCACCGCCATCTACGACATAAAGGATAGCCCATTAAAAGAGGAGTTATTACAAAACCTCATGGATTCATTAGGTTCTAACAAACAAGTACTACCTGAAGTTTGTATCTGCTTTTTATCGCTTTTATCAAACAAAGAAATACCTCACTTTCAGAGTCTATTCTTATTTTTTACAAATATGTTATTGCACTTTCAAATTTTTATGAAACCTAATGAAAATGACCTGAATGATGTGTTGATACCGGCATTATTAAGTGAAGATAAAAGTATCCATCGTATGGCACGCAAGATTTTAAAACTTTTTGTAAAAAATGAAATTCCGCCCAAAATTAGTAACGAAGAACTACTGGACAACAGGCCTCGTTCCCCTGTGAGGCCACCTTTACCATCAGCCACCAAAACGCCAGACCTTCCTGATCGTCATTAAAATGTGATGTTAACAACTCTCTGACGCGTGACAGAACAACCGTCAGAGAGATGGAGATGCGATCTAGATCACAAATGCATTGTATTCACATCATTAACCGTTTTAAGATCATTTCATTACTTTTCGCAACTCACCCGATAATCTGTTATGACAACAAACACTGTTTCCCGCAAAGTGGCGTGGCTACGGGTAGTTACGCTGGCAGTCGCCGCTTTCATCTTCAATACTACCGAATTTGTCCCTGTTGGCCTGCTTTCTGACATCGCACAAAGTTTCCATATGCAAACCGCTCAAGTCGGTATCATGTTAACCATTTATGCATGGGTAGTGGCGCTAATGTCATTGCCTTTTATGCTAATGACAAGCCAGGTTGAACGCCGCAAATTACTGATCTGCCTGTTTGTGGTGTTTATTGCCAGCCATGTACTGTCTTTTTTGTCGTGGAGCTTTACCGTTCTGGTGATCAGTCGCATTGGTGTAGCTTTTGCACATGCGATTTTCTGGTCGATTACGGCGTCTCTGGCGATCCGTATGGCTCCGGCCGGAAAGCGAGCACAGGCATTGAGTTTAATTGCCACCGGTACAGCTCTGGCGATGGTATTAGGTTTACCTCTCGGGCGCATTGTGGGGCAGTATTTCGGTTGGCGTATGACCTTCTTCGCGATCGGTATCGGGGCATTTATCACCCTTCTGTGCCTGATTAAGTTACTTCCCTTACTCCCCAGCGAGCATTCAGGGTCGTTGAAAAGCCTTCCGCTATTGTTCCGCCGCCCGGCATTGATGAGCATTTATTTGTTAACTGTGGTGGTTGTCACCGCCCATTACACGGCATACAGCTATATCGAGCCTTTTGTGCAAAACATTGCGGGATTCAGCGCCAACTTTGCCACGGCATTACTGTTATTACTCGGTGGTGCAGGCATTATTGGCAGCGTGATTTTCGGTAAACTGGGCAATCAGTATGCGTCTACGTTGGTGAGTACGGCGATTGCGCTGTTGCTGGTCTGCCTTGCATTACTGCTAACTGCGGCGAACAGTGAAATACACCTCGGGGTGCTGAGTATTTTCTGGGGGATCGCGATGATGATCATCGGGCTTGGTATGCAGGTTAAAGTGCTGGCGCTGGCACCAGATGCCACCGACGTCGCGATGGCGCTATTCTCGGGAATATTTAATATTGGAATCGGCGCTGGCGCGTTGGTAGGTAATCAGGTCAGTCTGCACTGGTCAATGTCGATGATTGGTTATGTGGGCGCGGTGCCTGCTTTTGCCGCGTTAATATGGTCAATCATCATTTTTCGCCGCTGGCCAGTGACACTCGAAGAACAGACGCAATAGTTGAAAGGCCCATTCGGGCCTTTTTTAATGATACGTTTTAATGATTTCCAGGATGCCGTTAATAATAAACTGCACACCCATACATACCAGCAGGAATCCCATCAGACGGGAGATCGCTTCAATTCCCCCCTTGCCCACCAGCCGCATAATTGCGCCAGAGCTGCGTAGACTTCCCCACAAAATAACCGCCACCAGGAAAAAGATCAGCGGCGGCGCAGCCATCAGTACCCAATCAGCGAAGGTTGAACTCTGACGCACAGTGGACGCCGAGCTAATAATCATCGCAATGGTTCCCGGACCGGCGGTACTAGGCATTGCCAGAGGTACAAAGGCAATATTGGCGCTGGGTTCATCTTCCAGCTCTTCCGACTTGCTTTTCGCTTCCGGTGAATCAATCGCTTTCTGTTGCGGAAAGAGCATCCGAAAACCGATAAACGCGACGATTAAGCCGCCTGCAATTCGCAGACCGGGAATCGAAATGCCAAATGTATCCATCACCAGTTGCCCGGCGTAATACGCCACCATCATGATGGCAAAGACGTACACCGAGGCCATCAACGACTGACGATTACGTTCGGCACTGTTCATGTTGCCTGCCAGACCAAGAAATAACGCGACAGTTGTTAATGGGTTAGCTAACGGCAGTAACACCACCAGCCCCAGGCCTATTGCTTTAAACAAATCTAACATTAGTGGTTGTTATCCTGTGTATCTGGGTTATCAGCGAAAAGTATAAGGGGTAAACAACGATAAAGTGTCACTCTTTAGCTAGCCTTGAATCGCATTGACCAAAACTTGAACCGATTTAGCAAAACGTGGCATCGGTCAATTCATTCATTTGACTTATACTTGCCTGGGCAATATTATCCCCTGCAACTAATTACTTGCCAGGGCAACTAATGTGAAAAGTACCAGCGATCTGTTCAATGAAATTATTCCATTGGGTCGCTTAATCCATATGGTTAATCAGAAGAAAGATCGCCTGCTTAACGAGTATCTGTCTCCGCTGGATATTACCGCGGCACAGTTTAAGGTGCTCTGCTCTATCCGCTGCGCGTCGTGTATTACTCCGGTTGAACTGAAAAAAGTGTTGTCGGTCGACCTGGGAGCGCTGACCCGTATGCTGGATCGCCTGGTTTGTAAAGGCTGGGTGGAAAGGTTGCCGAACCCGAATGATAAGCGCGGCGTACTGGTAAAACTTACCACCAGCGGCGCGGCAATATGTAAACAATGCCATCAATTAGTTGGCCAGGACCTGCATCAAGAATTAACAAAAAACCTGACGGCGGACGAAGTGGCAACACTTGAGCATTTGCTTAAGAAAGTCCTGCCGTAAACAAAAAAAGAGGTATGACGATGTCCAGACGCAATACTGACGCTATTACCATTCATAGCATTTTGGACTGGATCGAGGACAACCTGGAATCGCCACTGTCACTGGAGAAAGTGTCAGAGCGTTCGGGTTACTCCAAATGGCACCTGCAACGGATGTTTAAAAAAGAAACCGGTCATTCATTAGGCCAATACATCCGCAGCCGTAAGATGACGGAAATCGCGCAAAAGCTGAAGGAAAGTAACGAGCCGATACTCTATCTGGCAGAACGATATGGCTTCGAGTCGCAACAAACTCTGACCCGAACCTTCAAAAATTACTTTGATGTTCCGCCACATAAATACCGGATGACCAATATGCAGGGCGAATCGCGCTTTTTACATCCATTAAATCATTACAACAGCTAGTTGATAACGTGACAACGTCACTGAGGCAATCATGAAACCACTTTTATCCGCAATGGTAACCGCGCTTATTCTCTTCTCTGCGCAGAGCTTTGCGGAACAAACCACGCAGCCGGTTGTTACTTCCTGTGGCAATGTGGTGGTTGTTCCCCCATCACCGGAACAATCACCATTTGATTTTAACCACATGAGCACAGGCAGTGATAAATCGGATGCGCTTGGCGTGCCCTATTATAATCAACACGCTATATAGTTTATTCTGGCCCCGACATCTCGGGGCTTTTTAGCCTCTCACTTTCACGGCTTTACGCCACCGCAAGCCAAATACATTGATATACAGCCCGGTCATAATGAGCACCGCACCGAAAAATTGCAGACCCGTTAAGCGTTCATCCAGCAATAGTGCCGCACTTGCCAGTCCAACTACAGGCACCAGTAACGATAGCGGTGCAACCCGCCAGGTTTCATAGCGTCCCAGTAACGTCCCCCAGATCCCATAACCAACGATTGTCGCCACAAATGCCAGATACATCAGAGACAAGATGGTGGTCATATCGATAGTAACCAGACTGTGAATCATGGTTGCGGAACCATCGAGAATCAGCGAGGCAACAAAGAAAGGAATGATCGGGATTAATGCGCTCCAGATGACCAGCGACATCACTGCCGGACGCGTTGAGTGTGACATTATTTTTTTATTGAAGATATTGCCGCACGCCCAACTAAATGCTGCCGCCAGGGTCAACATAAAGCCGAGCATCGCCACATGCTGACCGTTAAAACTATCTTCGATTAACACCAGTACGCCAAAAATCGCTAACGCGATCCCCGCCAGTTGCTTACCGTGCAGCCGTTCGCCAAAAGTAAACGCACCGAGCACAATAGTAAAAAACGCCTGTGCCTGTAACACCAGCGAGGCCAGTCCAGCAGGCATACCAAAGTTAATGGCGCAAAACAGAAAGGCAAACTGCGCAAAACTGATGGTTAATCCATACCCCAGCAGCAAATTCAGTGGTACTTTCGGTCGTGCGACAAAAAAGATGGCCGGAAAAGCGACCAGCATAAAGCGCAAACCGGCCAGCATCAGCGGTGGCATGTTATGAAGCCCCACTTTGATGACCACAAAATTTAGCCCCCATACGACCACTACCAGTAGCGCCAACACCCCATCTTTTCGCGACATTCTACCGCCTCTGAATTTCATCTTTTGTAAGCAATCAACTTAGCTGAATTTACTTTTCTTTAACAGTTGATTCGTTAGTCGCCGGTTACGACGGCATTAATGCGCAAATAAGTCGCTATACTTCGGATTTTTGCCATGCTATTTCTTTACATCTCTAAAACAAAGCATAACGAAACGCACTGCCGGACAGACAAATGAACTTATCCCTACGACGCTCTACCAGCGCCCTTCTTGCCTCGTCGTTGTTATTAACCATCGGACGCGGCGCTACGCTGCCATTTATGACCATTTACTTGAGTCGCCAGTACAGCCTGAGTGTCGATCTAATCGGTTATGCGATGACAATTGCGCTCACTATTGGCGTCGTTTTTAGCCTCGGTTTTGGTATCCTGGCGGATAAGTTCGACAAGAAACGCTATATGTTACTGTCAATTACCGCCTTCGCCAGCGGTTTTATTGCCATTCCTTTAGTGAATAACGTGACGCTGGTGGTGCTCTTTTTTGCCCTTATTAACTGCGCCTATTCCGTTTTTGCTACCGTGTTGAAAGCCTGGTTTGCCGACAATCTTTCGTCCACCAGCAAAACGAAAATCTTCTCAATCAACTACACCATGCTCAACATTGGCTGGACCATCGGTCCGCCGCTCGGCACGCTGTTGGTGATGCAGAGCATCAATCTGCCCTTTTGGCTGGCAGCTATCTGTTCCGCGTTTCCCATGCTTTTCATTCAAATTTGGGTAAAGCGCAGCGAGAAAATCATCGCCACGGAAACAGGCAGTGTCTGGTCGCCGAAAGTTTTATTACAAGATAAAGCACTGTTGTGGTTTACCTGCTCTGGCTTTCTGGCTTCTTTTGTTAGCGGAGCATTTGCTTCATGCATTTCACAATATGTGATGGTAATTGCTGATGGTGATTTTGCCGAAAAGGTGGTCGCGGTTGTTCTTCCGGTTAATGCTGCGATGGTGGTTACGTTGCAGTATTCCGTGGGCCGCCGCCTTAATCCGGCTAACATCCGCGCGCTGATGACAGCAGGCACCCTCTGTTTCGTCATCGGGCTGGTCGGTTTTATTTTTTCCGGCAACAGCCTGCTAATGTGGGGTATGTCAGCTGCGGTATTTACTGTCGGTGAAATCATTTATGCGCCGGGCGAGTATATGTTGATTGACCATATTGCGCCGCCAGGAATGAAAGCCAGCTATTTTTCCGCCCAGTCTTTAGGCTGGCTTGGTGCTGCGATTAATCCATTAGTGAGTGGCGTAGTGCTAACCAGCCTGCCGCCTTCCTCGCTGTTTATCATCTTAGCGTTGGTGATCATTGCTGCGTGGGTGCTGATGTTAAAAGGGATTCGTGCAAGACCGTGGGGGCAGCCCGCGCTTTGTTGATTTAAGTCGAACACAATAAAAATTTAATTCAGCCTTCGTTTAGGTTACCTCTGCTAATATCTTTCTCATTGAGATGAAAATTAAGGTAAGCGAGGAAACACACCACACCATAAACGGAGGCAAATAATGCTGGGTAATATGAATGTTTTTATGGCCGTACTGGGAATAATTTTATTTTCTGGTTTTCTGGCCGCGTATTTCAGCCACAAATGGGATGACTAATGAACGGAGATAACCCCTCACCTAACCGGCCCCTTGTTACAACTGTGTACAAGGGGCCTGATTTTTATGACGGCGAAAAAAAACCGCCAGTAAACCGGCGGTGAATGCTTGCATGGATAGATTTGTGTTTTGCTTTTACGCTAACAGGCATTTTCCTGCACTGATAACGGATCGTTGACACAGTAGCATCAGTTTTCTCAATGAATGTTAAACGGAGCTTAAACTCGGTTAATCACATTTTGTTCGTCAATAAACATGCAGCGATTTCTTCCGGTTTGCTTACCCTCATACATTGCCCGGTCCGCTCTTCCAATGACCACATCCAGAGGCTCTTCAGGAAATGCGCGACTCACACCTGCTGTAACGGTAATGTTGATATGCCCTTCAGAATGTGTGATGGCATGGTTATCGACTAACTGGCAAATTCTGATACCTGCACGACATGCTTCTTCATCATTAGCCGCTTTGACAATAATGATAAATTCTTCGCCCCCGTAGCGATAAACCGTTTCGTAATCGCGCGTCCAACTGGCTAAGTAAGTTGCCAGGGTGCGTAATACTACATCGCCGATTAAATGCCCGTAGGTATCATTAACCAATTTAAATCGGTCAATATCCAACAACATTAAATAAAGATTCAGAGGTTCAGCATTGCGTAACTGATGATCGAAGGATTCATCAAGAACCCGACGACCCGGCAATCCCGTCAAAACATCCATATTGCTACGGATCGTCAGCAAATAAATTTTGTAATCGGTTAATGCCGCAGTAAAAGAAAGCAACCCTTCCTGAAAGGCGTCGAAATGCGCGTCCTGCCAGTGATTTTCAACAATAGCCAACATTAATTCCCGACCACAGTTATGCATATGTTGATGGGCAGAATCCATTAGCCGAACGTAAGGTAATTCATCGTTATCGAGTGGCCCCAGATGATCAATCCACCGACCAAACTGGCACAGTCCATAAGAATGGTTATCCGTTATTTCTGGCTTACTGGCATCTCTCGCGACCACGCTGTGAAACATACTCACCAGCCACTGGTAGTGGGCATCGATAGCCTTATTGAGATTTAACAAGATGGCATCAATTTCCGTTGTCTTCTTGATCATTGCCACTCCTTTTTCACAGTTCCTTGTGCGCGCTATTCTAACGAGAGAAAAGCAAAATTACGTTAATATTTTCATAGAAATCCGAAGTTATGAGTCATCTCTGAGATAACATTCTGATTTAAAACAAAATCAGCGGATAAAAAGTGTTTAATTCTGTAAATTACCTCTGCATTATCGTAAATAAAAGGATGACAAATAGCATAACCCAATACCCTAATGGCCCAGTAGTTCAGGCCATCAGGCTAATTTATTTTTATTTCTGCAAATGAGTGACCCGAACGACGGCCGGCGCGCTTTTCTTATCCAGGCTGCCACTAATGTTGATCATCTGGTCCGGCTGAACTTCTCGTCCATCAAAAACGGCCGCAGGAATAACAACATTAATTTCACCGCTCTTATCGCGAAAAACGTAACGGTCCTCTCCTTTGTGAGAAATCAAATTACCGCGTAGTGAAACCGAAGCGCCATCGTGCATGGTTTTTGCGAAATCAACGGTCATTTTTTTTGCATCATCGGTTCCGCGATAGCCATCTTCTATTGCATGAGGCGGCGGTGGCGCTGCATCCTGTTTTAATCCCCCCTGGTCATCTGCCAACGCATAAGGCATGATAAGAAAACTTGCTAATACAATGGCCTGAAATTTCATACTGACTCCTTAATTGCGTTTGGTTTGACTTATTAAGTCTGGTTGCTATTTTTATAATTGCCAAATAAGAATACTGCCAATTGTTATAAGGCATTTAAAATCAGCCAACTAGCTGTCAAATATTCAGAGAATTTAACTCACTAAAGTTAAGAAGAAGATTAAAGAGTCTTAAGCTCATTTTCAGAATAATCGGATTTATAAATTTGAAAATTATTATAACGGAAGAGTATACAGAAAAAGTAAATTACCTTTATAAATAATAGCGTGGACAAAAAACAGTGAACATTAATAAAGATAAAATTGTACAACTCGCAGATACCGACACTATTGAAAACCTGACATCCGCGTTGAGTCAAAGACTTATCGCGGATCAATTACGCTTAACTACCGCCGAATCATGCACCGGCGGTAAGTTGGCTAGCGCCCTGTGTGCAGCTGAAGATACACCCAAATTTTACGGTGCAGGCTTTGTTACTTTCACCGATCAGGCAAAGATGAAAATCCTCAGCGTAAGCCAGCAATCTCTTGAACGATATTCTGCGGTGAGTGAGAAAGTGGCAGCAGAAATGGCAACCGGTGCCATAGAGCGTGCGGATGCTGATGTCAGTATTGCCATTACCGGCTACGGCGGACCGGAGGGCGGTGAAGATGGTACACCAGCGGGTACCGTCTGGTTCGCGTGGCATTTTAAAGGCCAGAACTACACTGCGGTTATGCATTTTGCTGGCGACTGCGAAACGGTATTAGCTTTAGCGGTGAGGTTTGCCCTCGCCCAGCTGCTGCAATTACTGCTCTAACCAGGCTGGCCTGGCGATATCTCCAGGCCAGCCATTGGTGGTGTTTATATGTTCAAGCCACGATGTTGCAGCATCGGCATAATCTGAGGAGCCTTACCGCGCCATTGTCGATACAGGCGTTCCAGATCTTCGCTGTTACCTCTGGAAAGGATCGCCTCGCGAAAACGCAGCCCATTTTCACGCGTTAATCCGCCCTGCTCAACAAACCACTGGTAACCATCATCGGCCAACATTTGTGTCCACAGATAAGCGTAATAACCTGCGGCATATCCGCCACCAAAAATATGGGCGAAATAACTGCTGCGATAGCGTGGCGGTATAGCAGGAAGATCCATATTTTCCGCCACCAGCGCCCGCAATTCGAAATCATCGACATCCTGTATTGCTTCGTTTTCTTCCAGGCAATGCCAGCGCATATCGAGAAGTGCGGCGCTAAGCAGTTCGCTCATCTCATACCCTTTGTTGAACAGGCTGGCTTTACGCATTTTCTGTTGCAGTTCGTCAGGCATTGCTGCCCCGCTCTGATAATGCCGGGCGTAGCGAGCGAATACCTGCGGATACGTTGCCCAGTGTTCGTTGATTTGCGATGGAAATTCGACAAAATCACGCGGCGTGTTGGTACCGGAAAGCGTGGCATAACGCTGGCGGGCAAAAAGGCCGTGCAGCGTATGACCAAATTCATGGAATAAGGTTATCACATCATCCCAGGGTAACAACGCAGGTTCACCGGCAGCGGGTTTCTGATAATTGCAGACGTTATAAATTACCGGATGCGTTTCATTCAGCGTTGATTGCTCAACAAAATTGCCCATCCATGCACCGCCGCTTTTTGAATCACGGGCGAAGAAATCACCGTAAAATAACGCCAGCCCCACGCCATTATGATCAAAAATTTCCCACACACGAACGTCAGGATGGTAGACAGGAATATCAAAACGTTCGACAAACTTAATACCGAAGAGCTGATTCGCGGTCCAGAATACACCTTCATTCAACACCGTGTTTAATTCAAAATATGGCTTGAGCTGCGCCTCATCAAGATCAAATTTCTCCCGCCGTACCTGTTCGGCATAAAATGCCCAGTCCCACGGCTGCACGCTAAACCCGCCCTGCTGCTTATCGATAACCGCCTGTATGGAGGCTAATTCATCGCTCGCACGTTGACGCGCCGCTGGAACAATTTCCCGCATAAAGTTAAGTGCTGCTTCAGGTGTTTTTGCCATCTGATCGGCGATTTTCCATGCGGCATAATGAGGAAAACCAAGTAATGTAGCCTGTTGTGCACGGATCTCCACCAGACGTTGAATGATAGCGCGGGTATCATTGGCATCATTTTTTTCCGCTCGCGTCCAGCCCGCAGTAAACAGTTTTTCACGCGTCGCGCGATCGCGCAGTTCAGCAAGCGCCGGTTGCTGGGTGGTATTCAGCAGCGGAATAAGCCATTTGTTATCCAGACCTTTCTCGCGAGCCGCCTCTGCCGCCAGCGCAATCTCCTGTTCGCTCATCCCAGCCAGTTGCGCAATATCGTCCAGAACCAGACCGCCGGATTTATTTGCCGCAAGTAACCGCTGGTTAAACTGGCTGGTCAGGGTCGCAGCTTCTGTATTAAGAACTTTTAATTTTGCTTTATCAGCTCGCGCAAGTTTGGCTCCGGCAAGGACAAAACGTTGATGAATAACCTCCACCAGGCGAATGGATTCACTATCAAGCCCCTCGGATTCACGGCGCTGCCAGACAGCATCTACTCGCGCGAATAATTCACCGTTCAGATAGATATCATTAGCCAGTTCTGCCAGTTCAGCGGAAAACTGCTCATCAAGACGCTGTAATTCATCATTGGTATGCGCCGCAGTCATCGCAAAAAAAACGCTGGTGACGCGGGTCAGCAGTTCCCCACTCTGCTCCAGTGCCAGAATAGTATTGTTGAAATCAGGTGTTTGCGGGTTGAGCGCAATGGCGGCAATTTCGGCCCGCTTTTGCTGCATTCCCTCATCAAATGCCGGTCGATAGTGATGATTGGCAATTTGATCAAAATGGGGAGCCAGATACGGCAGTGTGCTTTGCACAAGGAAAGGATTCATTGTTGTCATTTTCTTCTCCTGAACGCGAGGTGTTCCATAGCGTAGGCTTACTGATAACGGAGTGCAATCTTGCAAACCAGTATTACCCGCTCTTAAGCATCACGTGCTATGTTATTGACACACAAAAGCGTTGAGGAACAGTGAGATGATCGTTTTAGTAACTGGAGCAACGGCAGGTTTTGGTGAATGCATTACTCGTCGTTTTATTCAACAAGGGCATAAAGTTATCGCCACTGGCCGTCGCCAGGAGCGGTTGCAGGAGTTAAAAGACGAACTGGGTGATAATCTGTATATCGCCCAACTGGACGTTCGTAATCGCGCCGCTATTGAAGAGATGCTGGCATCGCTTCCTGCCGAGTGGTGCAATATTGATATCCTGGTAAACAATGCCGGTCTGGCGCTGGGCATGGAGCCTGCGCATAAAGCCAGCGTTGAAGACTGGGAAACGATGATTGATACCAACAACAAAGGCCTGGTATATATGACGCGGGCCGTCTTACCGGGTATGGTTGAACGTAATCATGGTCATATCATTAACATTGGCTCCACGGCAGGCAGCTGGCCGTATGCTGGTGGTAACGTTTATGGTGCGACGAAAGCGTTTGTTCGTCAGTTCAGCCTTAATCTACGCACAGATCTGCACGGTACGGCAGTACGTGTCACAGACATCGAACCGGGACTGGTGGGTGGCACCGAGTTTTCTAATGTCCGCTTTAAAGGTGATGACGGTAAAGCCGAAAAAACCTATCAAAACACAGTTGCATTGACGCCAGAAGATGTCAGCGAAGCCGTCTGGTGGGTGTCAACGCTGCCTGCTCACGTCAATATCAATACCCTGGAAATGATGCCGGTTACCCAAAGCTATGCCGGACTGAATGTCCACCGTCAGTAATTTTTATACCCGGCGTAACTGCCGGGTTATTGCTTGTCACAAAAAAGTGGTAGACTCATGCAGTTAACTCACTCACAAGCAAGAACGAATGACCGTCGAAACGCAACTTAATCCCACACAGCCTGTCAATCAGCAGATTTATCGTATTCTTCGCCGCGACATTGTCCATTGCCTGATTGCACCAGGCACACCGTTGTCGGAAAAAGAAGTTTCTGTTCGTTTCAATGTGTCACGCCAGCCGGTTCGTGAAGCCTTTATTAAACTGGCGGAAAACGGCCTGATTCAAATTCGTCCGCAGCGTGGCAGCTACGTCAACAAAATTTCCATGGCCCAGGTGCACAACGGCAGTTTTATCCGTCAGGCCATTGAGTGCGCGGTGGCGCGTCGGGCGGCGAGCATGATTACCGAAAGCCAGTGCTACCAACTGGAACAAAATCTTCACCAGCAACGCATTGCCATTGAGCGCAAGCAACTGGATGATTTTTTTGAACTTGATGACAACTTCCATCAACTCCTGACGCAGATTGCCGACTGTCAACTGGCGTGGGATACCATTGAGAACCTGAAAGCGACCGTTGATCGCGTGCGCTATATGAGTTTCGACCACGTTTCTCCACCAGAAATGCTGTTACGCCAGCATCTTGAGATTTTCTCTGCCCTGCAAAAACGTGATGGCGATGCGGTAGAACGTGCAATGACGCAACATTTGCAGGAAATCAGCGAATCCGTGCGCCAGATCCGCCAGGAAAACAGCGACTGGTTTAGCGAAGAGTAATTCAATTCCTCTCATCCCATCCGGGGTGAGAGTTTTTCCCTCCGTCATATGGCTCATGCATGCATCAAAAAAGATGTGAGCTTGATCAAAAACAAAAAATATTTCACTCGACAGGAGTATTTATATTGCGCCCGTTACGTGGGCTTCGACTGTAAATCAGAAAGGAGAAAACACCTATGACGACCTACGATCGTAACCGTAACGCAATCACCACTGGCAGCCGTGTTATGGTTAGCGGCACCGGTCACACTGGCAAGATCCTGTCGATTGATACTGAAGGTCTGACCGCTGAGCAAATCCGCCGCGGAAAAACCGTAGTTGTTGAAGGTTGTGAAGAGAAACTGGCACCACTGGACCTGATTCGTCTCGGCATGAACTAAGCGTGTGAATGCCGCCGATGGCGGCATTGCTTTTTTTACTTCACGGAATATTTCGCCACGGTCGCTTTCGCGCCATGCGCTAATAAAGACAAGTACACTTCCGTTACTTTTGTCGTAAACAAACTATTGCCTGGTAAATCATCACCAAAGATCGCCTTAATTGCCAGCAATGACTGGACGCGCGCTGTCCCTTCAGCACTACTTTGTACTGCCTTCTGAATAACAGGTAACAGTGGGTCACTGATTTCTATCTGATTTCCCTGTTCATCAACACCACCGACATAACGCATCCAACCCGCGACGCCCAGCGCCAGCAGATCGAACTTGCTGTCATGCGCCAGATGCCAGCGAACAGAATCCAACATCCGCTGTGGCAATTTCTGGCTGCCATCCATCGCAATCTGCCAGGTTCGATGGCGTAACGCTGGATTACTGTAGCGTTCAATTAGTCGATCCGCATAATTTTGCAGATCCACGCCCTGCACTTTCAGCGTCGGCGCCTGTTCCTGCAACATCAAGGCATGTGCCGCACGGCGATAATTTTCATCTTCCATGCAGTCATTAATGTGCTGATATCCCGCAAGATATCCCAGATACGCCAGGAATGAATGACTGCCGTTGAGCATGCGCAACTTCATCTCTTCATAAGGCAGCACATCACTAACCAGTTCGGCTCCCGCTTTTTCCCATTCCGGACGTCCGGCAACAAAGTTATCTTCTATTACCCACTGGCGGAAAGGTTCACAGGCAACGCCAGCAGGATCGCGCACACCGGTAAGTTGTTCGATTTTCGCCAGCGTATCCTCTGTCACTGCGGGCACAATACGGTCCACCATTGTTGATGGGAAAGTCACGTTTTCTTCGATCCATTGTGCCAGTTTTACATCAACAGCTTGCGCGTAGGAAGTGACAACGTCACGCATAACATGACCGTTTTCTGGCATGTTGTCACATGACATTACGGTAAATGCGGGAAGTCCTGCCGCTTTACGGCGAGCCAGCGCCTCAACAATCACCCCTGTTGCAGTTTTCGGCTGGTGGGGATTTTGCACGTCGGCAACGACCATCGGGTGATCGAGCATTAACTGTCCGGTCGCCGGAGAGTGGAAATACCCTTTTTCGGTGATTGTCAGAGAGACAATCGCGATTTGCGGTTCACACATCGCAGCCAGCACGGTTTCTAAGCCATCTATTTGTATGTGCAAGGCTTTTTTAACGACGCCAACGACGCGAGCCGTCCACGCATCGGCCGACATTTCCGCAACGGTATAAAGATTATCTTGCTGTTGTAAATCGGCAATTTGCTGTTCGCCGCCGATTAAGTTGACCTCATAATATCCCCAGTCACTGTAATGTTCCGAAGCAAGAATATCGGCATACACGCCCTGATGCGCACGGTGAAATGCACCAAAGCCTAAATGAACAATTCTTGGGGCCAGGTTATTACGATCATAAACAGGGAGCGTCGCTTTTGCTGATAACAAATTATTTCCCATAACAATTCCTTAAATTTAAATATGGCAAGCTGCATGTTTTGTTATATGAATAAAAAATCCCCTCTCCGGTAAGAGAAGGGATGGAGGATTTACAGACTTCTTGAAGGTTGCGCAGCTGTTACAACACGCGGTTGATCTTCCGCGGCATCTTCCAGTGCACTTAAATCACGGTCTTTCACTTCTGGCATTTTCAGCGCAGAGATTAAACCAATCACTGAATATGCCATGATCATAATGGCGATCGGATACCAGGATTCCGTCATGGTGCAGAAAATACCCGCCAGGATAGGACCAAAACCGGAAGCGATAAGACCACCAATTTCTTTAGAAATGGCCATCCGGGTAAAGCGATTTTTACAGCCGAACATTTCTGCCATGGTAATGTTTTCCAGAGCAAATAATCCCAGCACCGCACAGTTATGAATCACAATCAGTGCAACCATAATGGTGCTCGGGGCATAGCTTTTATCTACGATGATAGAAAGCATTGGCCACGCCAGCACAATCGCAGAGGTATTCATAATAATATACGGGATCCGGCGACCAATTTTATCGGATAACCAACCAAGGAACGGAATGGTCATAAAGCCGAGAATCGAACTGATCATCAATGCATCTGTTGGAATTGCTTTGTTAAACAATAACGTCTGCACTAAATAGCCTGCAAGGAAAGTCTGAATTAAACCTGAGTTACCAGCCTGACCAAAACGCAGCCCTGTTGCCAGCCAGAAGGATTTGCTCTGGAACATGCTACCAGCAGGTGCAGGTTTTGCTGTCGGTTGGTTGCTGTCGTTAACCTTCTCAAAGACCGGGCTTTCTTTCAGATTCATACGCAACCAGATAGCAAAGACCATCACGACAACGCTCGCCAGGAACGGTATACGCCATCCCCACGCCAACAGTTCCTCTTTACTGAGAATGAAGAACATAAAGGCCCAGATTGCCGTTGCGCTCAAGGTTCCGCAGTTAGTCCCCATAGCAACAAATGAGGAGATAATTCCGCGCTTACCTTTTGGCGCATATTCCGCCAGCATCGTACCGGCACCGGAAATTTCCGCGCCTGCCCCCAGCCCCTGAATAATACGCAGCGTCACCAGCAAAATTGGCGCAAACACACCAATTTGTGCATAGGTCGGCAGCACACCAATTAAGGTGGTACAGATCCCCATCATAGTGATGGTAATAAAGAGCACTTTTTTACGCCCGATTCTGTCGCCCATTTTGCCGAAAATAAATGCTCCGACAATACGCGCCACATAACCTGCACCGTAGGTTCCCATTGCCAGAATTAACGCCATTGCCGTTGATGATTCAGGAAAAAATATTTCATGAAACACTAACGCTGCGCCGAGCGAATATAACTGGAAATCCATGATTCATAGGTGTTTTTTTTCATCCTGTGGTTTTCTTGGGGTTTTCTATGTTTTTTCAAATGGTTGCATCTTTTCAAAAATATCCTGATCTCAATATCACTGCCTATCTGAGGCCTGTTTCTGTCCCATATATGCCCCAAATAAAACTCCACAACATACGCAGTTATCCGGTATGCCGCAGCACATTCCTGCATACAATGTTCCGCGGCTTTTATCATCTCTGCCTGTAATTACTGATTAACGTAAAATCCTCTTCTCCGGTATTTACTGCTCTGGCTTTTGTGGCCATTCCGGGTTCGCTGAATCCACCCGGCTGAGCAGGACGCTGTAACGCTCCCAGGCCGACAGCCGGGTTCGCTCTTCTTCCGTGGCCATACTCAGCCTTACCGACCGCTCCAGAAGCCGGATGATGGTATCTGCTTCACTGAGCAGCGTGGCCTTGCGTTGCTCTGTCTGTCTGTTGACTTCCTCTGACGAATACTCGCGTTTCCTCACCTGACCGTCCAGATACATCCACTGCCCCGAATCGTCTGCACGGCGGTTCGCCGTTATATCTGCCACCTCAACAACACTTAATCCCGCCGGATTAAGCGTTGAGGCATCCCGGGTGATGGCAACGATAATATTGTTTTCATCGTAAGCCATCTTTATTGTGTCTTTCTGAAAGTTACTCACTTCTTCATACCAGTTTCTTCCGTCCTCTGAAAACAACCAGATAACATCAAAATTTTTTGTCAGTTGATACTGAGCAACGGTTTTGGGATTACCTGCTGTAATATTTTTTAAGTGCTGCATTACTTATACCTGCGATACGTTAAACCATGTGCCGTTTATGTATTTTTGCACCGGCCGGTAAACCGCTGAGTTATCGCCATCAGCATCCCCGACAAGACAAAGCCCCGTAATGACATGGCCGGATTTCTCATACGTCACGCCTTTTTGCATGCCCTGAACAACACGCGTACCCAGCCGGATATCCCTGACATAGCGGATATCAAAATTACTGTAATCGGAAGGATTAACGCGCCCGGACACATTCAGCCCTTTACTGACCTGAATGCTGCCGTTTGTAAAGCGCATTACACGTGCGTTACCGGCGTAAACATCAAGATTACCGTCGCCGTTTTGTTTCAGGCCTGTGTCGCCCCTCCCCAGCGCAAGTGAATGGCCGCCCAGCGTATTCTGTGCACCGATACCCACAGCACCTTCCAGGGTCCCGCCCGTTGTCGTGAACAGACGCTCCCAGTCCGCCTCAAAGCCATAGCCATCACGGGCGGAGCGGTAAAATATCCCGCCATTCCGGTAATTCACCCGAAACTGGACCGCGGGGCAGCTGCCTTCCCCTGTATTAAAATGAAGAATTAAGGATGATGCGCCACCATCCTGTGCACAATAAGCGCCACTGTCCAGGTTCCAGGCGACGGCATCTGTATCGGCGAGCGTTTCCCCGGTTTTTCCCAGCGCAAAGGCCGGTGGCTTGTTTTTCGTGTTGTAGTCACGACGCCAGCCAGGGGAATAACCATCACCATGATTAATATAGGTAAACTGCGCATTCGCCGTTCCACTTCCGCTGGATGTTGTCGGTGTGGTTATGCGGATCGTCATCGCTGACTTTATCCCCATCACCTCAATGACAGCGCCGGCGAGATGAATATTTCCGCAGCCCGTATCCGTGATGATTTTATTATTACCGTAAGACCAGGAGCCCTTGCACATCCAGTATGGGTGGTTAAATGCGCCCTGAGAATCCAGCCACCCGATAAACTGTGCGGTCGTCCAGTCTCCTGTCGTTGTGCTTACGGCCCCACCGAAGGCACGGCAGGCACCAATATTTTTCGTAAAGGTGTCTTTGTCGGGGACATCCGCACCGTTCTTATCTTTCTGCAGTCGTTTCTCAGCATTCTCACAGGCGGCTTTTACGGCCTTTGGTGTTGCCGCCAGTGACTCGGAAGTGCTGTTGGTTGCACTGCTGAGCTGGACTATCCCCTTTTTCGTCGTGCTCGCATCCTCAAGCGCCACGGCAGACGCAATATCCTCCGCCCGTTTTGCCGCAGTCTCGGCGCGCGTTGCCGCGGATTCTGCCGTGCTTTTGCTCTGTGCTGCCGCTGTCGCACTGCCAGCTGCCTCTGTCGCCTTCGCGGATGCCGTCGTGGCACTGCCCTGCGCCTCTGACGCCAGCCTTGCCGCCTCATCTTTTGAAGCTGACGCCGATGATGCTGATGACGCCGCCGAACTGGCGGACGATACGGCAGCCGTTTCTGAAGATTCTGCACGGGTTTCCGACGCTTTCGCGTTCGTCTCGGATGTCCTCGCAGCGGAAGCAGACCTCACTGCTGCAGTGGCCTGTTCAGTGGCTTCGCCAGCCTTCGTTGTGGCTGCTGAAGCGGACGATGCGGCACTTTCTGCCGATTTTCCGGCGGCGGTGGCACTGGCTGATGCCTCCTCCGCTTTAACTGACGCCTCACGGGACGATGATGCAGCGGCAGTTTCTGAGCCTGCTGCTGCGGAGGCACTCTGTTCCGCTGCCGTTTCAGAAGACCTGGCGTTCGTCTCAGACGTCTTTGCCGCCTTCGCGGAATTTCCTGCCGCCGTTGCCGAGGAAGCTGCACTACCGGCGCTCGAGGCTGCGCTCGTTTCTGATGATTTTGCCGCCTCTTTTGAGGCCGCCGCATCCCTGGCTGACGTGGCAGCTTCTGACGCTTTCGTGGTCGCGGTGGATGCAGACGTGGCGGCTGATTGTTGTGACGCTGCCGCATTCGTTTCTGACGTTTTCGCGGCACCGGCACTGGTGGCCGCCGCGCTTTTTGAGGACTCTGCAGCGGCAGCACTTTTTGATGCCTCAGCGGCCTTTGCTGAGGCTGTTTCTGCGCCGGAAGATGCTTCCTGTGCTGACGTCGCAGCCTGTCCGGCGGACGTGCTGGCGGCGCGTGCTGAGCCTGCAGCATCAGTCGCATGGGTTGCCGCCTCACGGGCAGATGTTCCGGCATCGCCGGCGGATTTTTTCGCGGCTGCCGTGTTCTGTGCCACTGCGGACGCGTTACGCGCCACCTCTTCCACCATCAGTTCAAAACGGCGCAGTGCCTCCGGACGGGCATCATCCTCCGTCATGGCACCGAGAAAATCATTCAGCGTCCCCGGCTCAGAATCTTCATACACGGTGATGGTGCCGGCATGTGACGGCGGAAAACCTTCAACCAGCAGGATGACACCGTACTGGCCGTACTCAACGTCCATACTGTAACGCCCGGCTTCATCCGGATTTTCTGAGGCCACCGTGTTCACCACCACCGTGGTACTGTTACGTTTTGCTTTCAGCTGAATGGTGCAGTTCTGTACCGGTTTACCTGCACCGTCTTTCAGCACGCCTGAAATCTTTACTGCCATATTCGTTCCACAAATAAAAAAGGTGCCATTTCTGGCACCCGGTCTGGTTTCTGAACATTCAGCTGATACTGATACCGGCTGTGGATTTCTTCATCACCACAACCAGCAAATCGCTGATGCTTGCCGTGGGATACCAGTCATTCACCAGCCACGCTGATACCGAAAACTCCAGCGTCATGTGACCGCGACCCGCTGGCATATCAATCACACCGGTATAAATCAGCGTATTATCCAGCGCGGTACGGTTATAAATTTCAGCACCGTTTTTCCGCACTATCAGACGGCATGATGAATAAATGTCATTATGCTCTCTCTCATGTCTGGCACCGCTGAATGCCACCGCCGGAATGACAATTTGCCGGTCAAAAGGCTGATCGTCATAAACCCTGACGGTAATGGTCCCTGACGGCCACCGCTCCGGTGCCCGGGAGTCACGGGGGAAAGCCTTACCCACCGTTTTAACAATATCGCCTTCAATCTGATTAGCTGACAGTTTCCCCAGAATCTGACAGTTCTCATTAATCGTGACATTATTGAGCGTCCCGGCGTTCGCATTCACACTGCCACTGATATCCGCATTTTTAGCGGTCAGCTTTCCGTCTGGTGTCAGGGAAAAGGCCGGGGGATTGCCGCCGCTGGTAATGGTGGGGGCCGTCAGGCGCTTCAGGAACACGTCGTTCATGAATATCTGATCGCCCTGACCAACAAACATCGGTTTTGTGTTGCCATTCGCAGGATTAACCATCGCAATCCTGTCCGCCGCCAGCAGCACCTGACTCTGCATGCCGTCAGGGGTGTTCTCAATACCGGCACCGATACCCGCGATATAAAGGCGTCCGTCCTGCATCTGCTGCAGCTTCACAGCCCACATGCTGTTCAGGTTATTATTTGTATCAACCTGAACCTTCTGTATCTGCTGGATCGCTGCACTCTGGTCTTCCAGTTTCTTATTGACGGTCTGTGTGATTTCATTGCTGACATCCGTAATGGACGTCCTGATTTCAGCCAGGTCAGGCGCAAGCTGACCGTTATCAATCTGCGTCCACAGCTCCTGAGCCAGGTGTGTTTTCCCTATCACTCCTTTGAAAAAATCCAGATAGCCGGAAGCATCATCACTCGGCTGACCAACAGCCTCCACGAATGCCGATTTGCCAACGGTGTTCACACTGCGGATATAAAAGTAATAATCATGGCCCGGTTTGATATTGATACTGGCGGCTATCCAGTACAGCGCCGTACCAAGATAGCGGGCTGTGGTTTCAACCTGCCTGATATCGGTAATCCGCTTTTCCGAGAACCAGAACTCAAACTGTACCGTCGGGTCATAAACCGCAAGATGCGGCGTGGCGGTTATCTGAAAATAGCCCGGCGTCAGCTCAATCCGCGACGGCGCTGCCGGTGCGGCAATCCGGAACGATACCGATGCCGGATCGCCCTGCTGCCCCCACGCATTTACCGCCCGGACTGTCAGCGTGTACCGCCCCAGCGCCAGCTGCCTGAAGCGGTATGTTGTTTCCGTCGTCCGGGCCGTGCTGACCAGCCGCTCACTGCCGTCATCCGCTGCCACGGTCAGGCGAAGCAGGAAGCTCACGCCCTTCACCACCTTCGGCGTGTCCCAGCGCGCCAGCACCTGATATTCCCCGCTGTCTGCAGTGACTTCTGCGGTCAGGTGCTGCACCGCTGGCGGCGTGACACCATTCACCGTGCCACTCTGTTCGCCGTCAAAGTGCGCCCCGTTATCCACGATGGCCTCTTTTTCCGGCACATGCTGCACGGCGGTGATGGCATACGTGCCGTCGTCGTTCTCACGGATACTCACGCAGCGGAACAGTCGCTGGCGCAGCGTCGGCAGCTTCAGCCCCCATACGCTGTATTCAGCAACACCGTCAGGAACACGGCTCACTTTTACCTTCACGCCGTCGGTGACGGACTGAACCTCCACGCTGACCGGATTGCCACTTCCGTCAACCAGGCTTATCAGCGTGGTACCGGAGGATGGCAGCGTGATTTCACGGTCGAGCGTCAGCGTCCGGGTCTGGCTGTTCACCGCCAGCACGCGACCACCGGTGCTGATACCGGCATAGTCATCATCGCAGATTTCAATGACATCGCCCGGTACATGGCGAAGCCCTTCAGCACCCACGCTGAAATCCACGGTCTGCGTCTCCAGCAGTTCCGTTTTAATCAGCCACAGCCCGGCGCGGTGTGCCTGCCCCCGGCTGGTACAGCCAAAGGCATCCATCTTCGTGACATTACGACCGTAACGGGCAATGGCCTGCGTATCTTCAACAAGCTCTGTCGCCGTCTCCCAGCCGTTGTCCGGGTCAATCCAGTTCACCTCAACGGCATTATGGCGGTCCTTCAGGGCGCTGAAGCTGTAGCGGAACGGCGCGCCATCATCCGGCATCACCACATTACTGCGGTTATAGGTCCACACCTTATCCGACGGTCGGTCCTGCACGAACGTCAGCGTCTGCCCGTTCCATACCGGCATACAGCGCATCGCCGAGCAGAAATCACTGAGCACATCCCACGCCTTGCGCTGTGTGGTCAGGTACGCATTACAGGTGATGCGCGGCTCCGTGCCACCAAAGCCGTCCGGCACTGACTGGTCGCAGTACTGGCCGATGACATACAGCGCCCATTTATCCACATCCGCCGCACCAAGACGTTTCCCCATGCCGTAGCGCGGATGGGTCAGCATATCCCACAGACACCAGGCCATGTTGTTGCTGTATGCCGGTTTAAACGTTCCGTCCCAGATACCGCTGTATTGCCGCGTCTGCGGGTTATAGTTCGACGGCACCTGCAGAATGCGCCCGCGCAGATGATAATTACGGCTCACCTGCTGACTGCCGAACTGTTCCGAGTCCACCTGTACGCCAACCAGTGCCGTGTTCGGGTAGCACTGTTTCACATCGATGATTTCAGTGTATGACGACCAGAGCGTTTTGTTCTGCAGCTGGTCTGTGGTGCTGTCCGGCGTCATCCTGCGCATCCGGATACTGAACGGGCGCGGCGGCAGGTTATCCACCACCACCGAGGCCAGATACTGTGAAGTGGTTTTACCCTTAATGGTGATGTCCTTTTCCGTCACCCAGCCACCGTTACGTTGTATCTGAACCAGCAGGCGGACTTCCGACGGATTCCTGTCACCCTTTGAGGTGGTTTCCACCAGTGCCTGTACACCGAAGGTAAAGCGCAGACGGTCGATGTTTGCAGACGTAATGGTGCGGGTGATCGGCGTGTCGTATTTCACTTCCGTACCCAGCACCGTCTCGGAGCCGGAGGATTCAAACCCCTCCGGCGGTGTCTGCTCCTGCTCACCGGCCCGGAACACCACCGTGACGCCGGAGATATTGGTATTCCCCTCACTGTCCAGCACAGGTGTACTGTTCAGCAGCACGCTTTTTAATCCATCCACCGGACCTTCAACCGGCCCTTCGCTGATGGCATCGATCACACTCAGCAGCTGCGTGGACTTCAGGTTGTCCTTCGCTTCGCGCGGGGTATGCCCCTTACTGCTGCCTTTACCCATTCCTCACGCTCCATAAACGATAAAACCGCCCGCAGGCGGTTTCACATAAAACATTTTGCATCAGCGACCAATCACCACAACCTGACCACCGTCCCCTTCGTCTGCCGTGCTGATCTCCTGAGAAACCACGCGCGACCCCACACGCATTTCACCGTACAGAACGGGCAGGACATTGCCCTGGGCAACCATGTTATCCAGTGAAGAAAAATAGGTGTTCTGTTTGCCGTTATCCGTTGTCTGTGTGCGGGGGGTTTTGGGTTTAGGGGCCAGCATCTGTGCAACACCGCCAAGCGTCATACTGGCACCGAGAGAAAACAGCAGATTACTCGCCATAATTCCTACTCCTGGCATCCATATAGCAACTGCCATAACAGCCGCCCCCAGCACTGCCTGAAAAATACCGCCACTTTTAGCACCCGCCAGACGCGGCACGATGTGGATCACGGCACCATTTTCCAGCGGCTCATTCAGACGGGCTGATAATTCGGTTTCACCTGCATCACGCCCGGCAATCCGTATCTGATACCAGCCCTCATTCAGTTTCTGACGAAACGCCGGGAGCTGTGTGGCCAGCGCCCGGATGGCTTCAGCCCCCGTTTTCACACGAAGGTCGATGCGGCGGCCAAATCGTTGCAAATCCCCGTAAAGGCAGATGCGTGCCATGCCCGGTGACGCCAGAGGGAGTGTGTGCGTCGCTGCCATTTGTCGGTATACCTCTCTCGTTTGCTCAGTTGTTCAGGAATATGGTGCAGCAGCTCGCCGTCGCCGCAGTAAATGGCAGCATGATTCGGCACCGATGAACCAAAGCTGCACAGCAGCACATCGCCCGGCTGCGCCTCTGTCAGTGCGACACGGTAAAAACCCGTTGCCTCCATATTGTCAAGATAGAGATTCTGACCGTGACGCCACCAGTCATCCTCGCGGTGAAAATCCGGCATCTCAATTCCCGCCAGATGGTAAGCGTCCCGGAACAGCGTGTAACAGTCCGTCACTCCGTGCTCAAAGCGCCGCCCGGTGAGATACGGCACACAGCGGAACTTGTGAATCACGCCCAGGCAGACCAGCCACCACGGCAAATCACTCTGCACCTGCAGCCGCCGGTCGGCCTCACTCAGCCAGGGCAGACCACCGGGGTGGCTGTGGACCAGCGCCACAATCTCACCCTGCATTTCTGCCTGCAGCCAGTCTTCCGGCGACATCCGGAAATACGCCTCCGGCTCACCGGAGATATTCACGCAGGGGAAATATCTTTCCCCCTCCGGCGTGCTTACCACGAAGCCGCACGACTCCGCTGGCGCACATCGCCGGGCGTGCGCCAGAATCGCTGATTCTGTCTGTGTCATGGGATTTACTGCGAAAGTTTGTTAATGGAAAGGAAGCCGCCAAAGTTGCCGACGTTATTGCGGAACTTACAACCGCTCAGGCATTTGCTGCATTTATCCTTCGTGATATCGGACGTTGGCTGGTCATATTCATCCGCGACAGCCGGACCGCTATAACCGCACTCGTCACCGCGATAGGTCCAGGTGCAGGTGTTGGCCAGCATGATACGTCCCGGAAAAACAGCGCCATCCGTTTCCGTCGGCGTGGACAGTACAAAGGAGGCACTCACCGCGCTCAGTTCGCTGCACTGCTCGATGCGCCAGCGGCTGATCACCTCCTGCTCCGGATCGGCGTAACTGTTTCCGTTGACGAAGTTCACCGCATCCAGAAAACGGGCGTAAACCTTACGCCGGACCACCGTTCCGCCGACCAGACTCTGCATATCTTCCGCCATCCCGGTGACCATACCGTACAGGTTAGAAACCGTCAGCGTGGGGCGCGTACTGGTGCCTTTGCCATTCAGTTCAAAACCGCTCCCCTGAATGGGATACGGCTGATACTGTCGCCCCTGCCAGGTGACCGGCTCACCTTTTTCGTTCTGCTCATTACAGAAAAAATAACGTTCTCCACCGACCTCTGTCAGGTCGATTTCCCAGAGCACCACGCTGGCCGACTGCTCCGCACGGGTGCATTCATTCAGTGTTTCCTGCCGGATATCCTGCATCAGTTCACCACCTGTTCAAACTCTGCGCTGAACTCAACACGCAGCATACTGACCCGCGACGACCATTTTGCGCAGGTCACCTTTATCTGCCGCCACTCATAAGGCGGCGTCCACAGAAAGGATTTCCAGCCCCCGTGCTCTTCCAGAAACGACTCCAGTACCGTGGCCTCCTCACGGGGGACAGAAAGCGTCACGCTGTACGTTTTCAGGTTGGCATTCAGCCCGGCAGGCGCTCGCTGAGAATAGCCATCACCAAAGCGCACCTTTCTTACAGAAGGGACCGAAGCCACATCCATACCGGGTTTCACTTTCCAGCGGAAGGTCTTCATCGTCCACCTCCGGAGAACAGGCCACCATCACGCATCTGTGTCTGAATTTCATCACGGGCACCCTTGCGGGCCATGTCATACACCGCCTTCAGAGCAGCCGGACCTATCTGCCCGTTCGTGCCGTCGTTGTTAATCACCACATGGTTATTCTGCTCAAACGTCCCGGACGCCTGCGACCGGCTGTCTGCCATGCTGCCCGGTGTACCGACATAACCGCCGGTGGCATAGCCGCGCATCAGCCGGTAAAGATTCCCCACGCCAATCCGGCTGGTTGCCTCCTTCGTGAAGACAAACTCACCACGGTGAACAATCCCCGCTGGCTCATATTTGCCGCCGGTTCCCGTAAATCCTCCGGTTGCAAAATGGAATTTCGCCGCAGCGGCCTGAATGGCTGTACCGCCTGACGCGGATGCGCCGCCACCAACAGCCCCGCCAATGGCGCTGCCGATACTCCCGACAATCCCCACCATTGCCTGCTTAAGCAGAATTTCTGTCATCATGGACAGCACGGAACGGGTGAAGCTGCGCCAGTTCTGCTCACTGCCGGTCAGCATCGCCGCCATATTCTGTGCAATACCATCAAAGGTCTGCGTGGCTGCACTTTTTACCTGCGACATACTGTCCGTGGCGCTCTCTTCCCACTCACTCCAGCCGGACTTCAGGCCTGCCATCCAGTTCCCGCGAAGCTGGTCTTCAGCCGCCCAGGTCTTTTTCTGCTCTGACATGACGTTATTCAGCGCCAGCGGATTATCGCCATACTGTTCCTTCAGGCGCTGTTCCGTGGCTTCCCGTTCTGCCTGCCGGTCAGTCAGCCCCCGGCTTTTCGCATCAATGGCGGCCCGTTTTGCCCGTTGCTGCTGTGCGAATTTATCCGCCTGCTGCGCCAGCGCGTTCAGGCGCTCCTGATACGTAACCTTGTCGCCAAGTGCAGCCAGCTGGCGTTTGTACTCCAGCGTCTCATCTTTATGCGCCAGCAGGGATTTCTCCTGTGCAGACAGCTGGCGACGTTGCGCCGCCTCCTCCAGTACCGCGAACTGACTCTCCGCCTTCCACAAATCCCGGCGCTGCTGGCTGATTTTCTCATTTGCTCCGGCATGCTTCTCCAGCGTCCGGAGTTCTGCCTGAAGCGTCAGCAGGGCAGCATGAGCACTGTCTTCCTGACGATCGCCCGCAGACACCTTCACGCCGGACTGTTTCGGCTTTTTCAGCGTCGCTTCATAATCCTTTTTCGCCGCCGCCATCAGCGTGTTGTAATCCGCCTGCAGGATTTTCCCGTCTTTCAGTGCCTTGTTCAGTTCTTCCTGACGGGCGGTATATTTCTCCAGCGGCGTCTGCAGCCGTTCGTAAGCCTTCTGCGCCTCTTCGGTATATTTCAGCCGTGACGCTTCGGTATCGCTCTGCTGCTGCGCATTTTTGTCCTGTTGAGTCTGCTGCTCAGCCTTCTTTCGGGCGGCTTCAAGCGCAAGACGGGCCTTTTCACGATCATCCCAGTAACGCGCCCGCGCTTCATCGTTAACAAAATAATCATCCTTGCGCAGATTCCAGATGTCGTCTGCTTTCTTAAACGCAGCCTCTGCCTTAATCAGCATCTCCTGCGCGGTATCAGGACGACCAATATCCAGCACCGCATCCCACATGGATTTGAATGCCCGCGCAGTCCTGTCTGCCCAGGTCTCCAGCGTGCCCATGTTCTCTTTCAGGCGGCGGGTCTGGTCATCAAACCCTTTCGTTGCGGCCTCGTTCGCCGCCTGCAATGCCCCGGCTTCATCGCCGGAACGCTGCAACTGAGCAACATACGCAATCTGCTCCGTCGTCACGTTATGGAACTGGCGTGCCATCGCCGTCAGCCCCGACGTCGGGTCTGTGGTCAGCTTCCCGAAGGCTTCAGCGACCTTGTCCACCTCCACGCCGGATGCAGAGGAGAAACGCGCCACACTCTGGCTGATGGACGCAATCTGAGCCTCACCGCTTACCCCCGCCTTAACCAGTGCGCTGAGTGACTCGCTGGTCTGGTTAAACGTCAGCCCTGCCGCCTGCCCGGCTCTGGACAGGACCAGCATACGATCTGCCGTCAGTCCCGCCTGATTGCCGGAAAGGACCAGCGTTTTGTTGAAATCGGACAGGGTTGAGTTGCCCTGATACCAGGCATACGCCAGCGCACCGGTCGCCACCGCCAGCGAGGTGGCCCCCACCATCGGCAGGGTGATCGCACCGGCAAGCCCCCTGAACATGGGGATCATCCCGCCGAAGGAGTCCTTCACCTGCCCCCCCTGTTGCAGCAGGATCAGCCACGGACTTTGCCCGCCTGCAAGCTGCGTGGCCACGTCGGTGAACTGTGCAGGCAGCATACGCATGGCGGCTTTATACTGCCCGACGGAAATCCCCGCTTTCTGTGCAGCCAGCGCCTGTCGGCTCAGCGACTGTTCAACGACTGCCGCTGTTTTTTTCGCATCACTTTCCGTACCGGAAAAATGACGCCTGACTCTGGCCATCTGCTCGTCAAATCTGGCCGCATCCAGACTCAAATCAACGACCAGATCGCCTACCGGTTCAGCCATACCGGACTCCTCCTGCGATCCCTTCTGATACTGTCATCAGCATTACGTCATCCTCCGTCATGTCCGCCACATCCGGGGAAGCGGGGATAACTTCATTCCCGTCCGGGCCAAAGCGGACACCTCCGGCAAGCCCTGCCGCTTTCTGCATCAGCACATCATCTTCAGGCTCTTCGTCAGCCTCGCGCCGGTTCAGCAGACTGAAATCCAGCGGATGCATATCCGGATCGCTGAAAAACAGGCTGAGCACGGTGTACGTCAGCCCGGAAAAGTGCATATCCAGCAGAACATCATGAAAATAATGGGTACTGTAAAAGCGGTGCCAGTCGGCATACTCCGTGGATGACATCCCGGCAAGCATGGCACGCCAGTCGGGTCGCCCCATCTCACGCGCCAGTTTCAGGGCAAAACTCAGCTCACCGTCGAACACTTTCCCGCAGAAACAGGCTCTGCGGGCCCGGCGTCCTCTGTCTGTTCAGGGGCATTATTCACCACAAACTCATACATACCAGACAGCCGGTACACCACGTTTTCAGCATGAGAAATTGCCTCCGTGGGCCAGGTGGTAAGCACTTCCTGCTCAATCTGTTTAACGGCTTCATTCATGGACGGCATCTGCGTCTTCTGCGGATGGTTATGCCACAGGGACATCGCCACCAGAAACGCGCCGGTTCTGATGGCGTCTTCCACAGTAAACTTCCGGTTGCTGTCTGACTCCGCCTGTTCTGCCTGCCGTTTCATCAGGGCGAGATGCTCAATGCGCTGCAGGGCTGACAGTTCAGAAAGCGTGACGGTCACACCGTTATGTTCAAATGATTCGGTTTTCAGGAACATCGCTGACTCTCCGGATTAACTGGCGGTGACGGTAATTTCTGCAACCGCAGCAAACTCACCATTACCGGATACAACCGGAATGTTGACCTTGCCTGCAGCAACGCCGTTCACGGTGATGGTCATACCACTGACCGACACGGTGGCTTTTGTTTTATCCGCAGACACCGCACGAAAGCTCTTGTCGGTTACGCCCTCCGGCTGGAAGGCCACGGTCAGCGTGGTGCTCTGCCCTTTCACCACCGAGGTGCTGGCAGGCGTCACGGTCATGCCGGTTGCCGCTGTTACCGTGCTGCGATCTTCTGCCATCGACGGACGTCCCACATTGGTGACTTTCACCGTGCGGGTGATCACTTCCTTCGCCGTCACCGCCTTACCGATACTGCTGACCCAGCCACGGAACACATCGACCGTGCCGTTCGGGAAGCGGATTTTATAGGCACGGGTATCGCCTTCATTAAACCACGCCAGCAGCGCCTGCTGCCCCTGCTCTCCGGGCATCCACGCCAGCGTGAAGCTGGTATCTCCGGCAGATTTCTGCCCCTGCCCGGTCGCAGTCCAGTCTGCATCTTCATCATCGAGATAGCTGTCGTCATAGGACTCAGCGGTCAGTTCGCCGGGCGTCAGGTCTTTAACTTTTGCCAGACGCGACCAGTCAACGTCTGAAAGCGGATTCGCATAAGGGTCACCGCTCCCCTTATAAACCCACAGGGTGGTCCCGGCACCTTTCACCGGCATTGTAGGATTTGGTACAGGCATAGCGTCCTCACATTTCATAGGTAATGACATAAGTCAGATCGGCTGAACTCCACAGGCCCGCATCATCGTCGCGCCGGTAGTCATAGCCGCTGGCCACCATACTGGTGATCAAATCTGACAGTGCCGGGATATCGCTCATCACCGGATAAATCCGGGACTCCATCCACGCATCCAGCTCTGAATCCGGCACCTGAGCAGGCAGGAAAACTTCGATATGCAGCTCCGCCTGCCAGGTATCGCTGTCCAGCTCTTCGCCCGTGTATTCAGCGCCGGTGAGATAAACGGCAACTGCCGGAAAATCCGCCTCATCAAAAACAGCGGGGCGACCATCAAAAAACGTCGCCCCGGTGTCATGCTTCTCCAGTGCATCCAGTACGGCTGCACGGAGTTCAGTATGTTTCATCGCTTTATTACCATCCTCAGTTGATGCTGCAGCGCATAGCCCAGCTCTTTCGGAAGACGTTCACGCCGTATCCGCTCAATATTTTGTTTAAACGCCGTGGTCAGCGGCACCGCCATCGGGATTTTCACCACATCAATGGGGTAACGGTTTTTCCCGGCCACACGCTGCATGACATGCCACCGGCCATTTTTCAGTTGCTGAATAAACGCGCCGGGAATACGACGGTTACCCACCACAAGCACGCTGCCGCCACCTTTCAGGGATGAACGCTGCCCCTTTTTACGACGCCTGCGGCGCGAAAGGACAACCCGCGCATTACCCAGCTTGATTACGGGCAAATCCCCCCGGTTAACTTTGATTCTGGCCTGCGGATTTTTGACCGTGGCCCTTTTCAGCCTGGCCCTTTCCTTTACCAGTTTCCGGCGTACCTTTGTCTCACGGGCAACCTGTGACGCCGACTGCGATATCGCGGATGAAGCAACGCGGTTAATGGCCATTGCGGCGGCACCAGGCACCGCCGTTTTGCTGATACGGCTGAGGTTTTCAACGGCCTGCTCAAGACCTTTTATGGCCATACATCCCCCTTTCAGCGGCGACGGTTAACGGCAGGCGGTACGCCCCGTCCAAGCCAGAGATGACAACTTCCGCCATCATCCGGCGAAACCCGATCTACCCAGAAATTTTCCTCACCGATGGTCAGCGTGTCTCCACGCCGCAGCTGCCGCACCTCATCAGTCCGGACAAACAGGGACGGGCTGGAGCCTTCAACGCGCACGCCCTGTCCGGCATAGCTGATATTTTCAGGGTCATCAAAAACACCACGTATCACCGCACCTGACTGCTCACCGGATGTCATGGTGGCTGACGTTCCCATGTACCCGCGTATCGTTTCATCGGCGCGGGCAATGGCAGCATCGAACAGGTTATCGAAATCAGCCACAACGCCTCCCGTTATTGCATTCTGGCCAGGCCGCGCTCTGTCATTTCGGCTGCCACACCGGCAGAGACACGAAACGCCGTTCCCGGCAGCACAAATGCCACAGGTTCATCCCGCGTGGCGTGAAGTGCATCAGTATGCAGCTTCACCAGTGCCACGACCGTGACCAGTTCAGACGTATCCAGAATCACGGTATCCGGCTGCGCTGATCCCACCTCATTTTCATGTCCGGTCAGCACATTTTCCCGGCTGAGAGGGGTGTCCTGACCGGCAGTTTCATCCGTGTCATCAAGCTCCTCTTCCAGCTCTGCCACACGGAGCGCCAGTTCTTCTTTCGTCCCCGTCAGGCTGACATCACGGTTCAGTTGTTCACCCAGCGAGCGGAGACGGGCAATCAGTTCATCTTTCGTCATGGACTCCTCCACAGAGAAACAATGGCCCCGAAGGGCCATGATTACGCCAGTTGTACGGACACGAACTCATCAGGGTCAGCCAGCAGCATCAGCGGTGCTGACTGAATCATGGTGAACTCACGCGCCGGATCGCCGGTGGTCACCCAGTTTTTCGGGTAACGGGCAGAGGCGTTAATGCCTTCGCGCTGTGCGTCCGCATCCTGAATGCAGCCATAGGTGCGCAGACCGCGTGCCTGAGTGTTCCCCAGCACCATCGTGTTGTCCGGCAGGAAGTTCTTTTTGACGCCGTTTTCCACGTACTGTCCGGAATACACGACGATGGCCACATCGCCATACATCCCCTTATAGGACACCGCTTTACCCAGGTCTTTCACCGCTGTCTCCAGCTCGGAATGAGAGCCACGACGGGTATCCAGCTTCTCCTTGACGGCTTTGAAGGAACGGAACAGCGCCCAGCCTTTCGGATCGAACACGATGATATTCACCACACCGCTGGCGTTCAGCGCGTAGGCTTCGATATCGTCGGTCGGGTCATACGTGGACTTGTCACGCTTGCTCCACTCCGTGCCGCCGGACTGCGTGATGTTATTCTCCTCACTGCGGCCCATATCCACCTCAACCGGATCGAAGGCTTCACCGGTCATGGTGTATTTGCCCTTAAGCACGGCAGAAACTGCCTGCATCTCTTCGACCTGAGCAATAGCCAGCTCTTCGTCACGCATGTTCTGCATGATGATGCGACGGCGGCGGTAAGCCGGGTCCGCCAGATTCTGCGGATCTTCATCCGGCAGGCGACGCAGGGTCATCTGCGGATTCACTTCATGCTTCGGCTTGACATATCCCGGCGTAAATTCAGAGGTGGAGCCGCCACGGGAACGGATAACCTCACCGGAAACAATCGGCGAAACGTACAGCGCCATGTTTACCAGTCCCGGAATTTGTGAGAGATAGACTTTCTCCGTGGTGAAGGGATAGCTCTCACGGAAAAAGAGACGCAGAAACAGCGGATCAAACTTAAATTTCTGCTCATTTGCCGCCAGCAGTTGGGCGGTTGTGTACATCGACATAAAAAAATCCCGTAAAAAAAGCCGCACAGGCGGCCTTTAGTGATGAAGGGTAAAGTTAAACGATGCTGATTGCCGTTCCGGCAAACGCGGTCCGTTTTTTCGTCTCGTCGCTGGCAGCCTCCGGCCAGAGCACATCCTCATAACGGAACGTGCCGGACTTGTAGAACGTCAGCGTGGTGCTGGTCTGGTCAGCAGCAACCGCAAGAATGCCAACGGCAGCACCGTCGGTGGTGCCATCCCACGCAACCAGCTTACGGCTGGAGGTGTCCAGCATCAGCGGGGTCATTGCAGGCGCTTTCGCACTCAATCCGCCGGGCGCGGTTGCGGTATGAGCCGGGTCACTGTTGCCCTGCGGCTGGTAATGGGTAAAGGTTTCTTTGCTCGTCATAAACATCCCTTACACTGGTGTGTTCAGCAAATCGTTAACGGCATCAGATGCCGGGTTACCTGCAGCCAGCGGCGCCGGTGCCCCCTGCATCAGACGATCCAGCGCAGTGTCACTGCGCGCCTGTGCACTCTGTGGTGCTGCGGCCAGAATACGGCGGGCCGTTTCCACGGTCATACCGGGGGTTTCGGCCAGCACGCATGCCTGTTCTTCGCGTCCGTGAGCCTCCTCACAGTTGAGGATCCCCATAATGCGACTGTTTTCTGCCGCAACCGCTGCGGTGATCTGCGCGTTCACGTCCGGCTGCGCAGCGCTGGCGTTCTCGCCCTCCGTCGCTTGCACCACGCCAGTAACGTCAGCCTGCGAAGCAGTGGCTGAAACAGTTGTTGATTGAGTCTCTTTGGTCATTCGCCCTCCTGAGAGACGGGATTTACGTGTATCCAGTGCATCACGCATGACGGTGATCGCATCGGTACTGTTAACAAGTTCATCAGCCAGTCCGGCATCAATGGCCTCCTGACCGCTGTACACTGCAGCCTCGGTATCCAGCACAGCCTGCACGGACAGGCCGGTATATGCCGACACTTTCTGCGCAAACATCTGGCGGGTTGCATCCATCCGGGACTGCAGTGTTTCCCGGACGTCATCCGGAAGATGGCTGTAGGGGTTGCCATCCACCTTATGGCTGCCGCTGTAAATCAGCGTGATTTCCACGCCCTGTTTCTCCAGCGCTGCACCGTAATTGCTGTGAGCCATCATGACGCCGATGGAGCCTGTCCGGGCGGTCTGCGTGACCAGACGCCGGGAAGCGGCACTGGCAAGCAACTGACCTGCACTGCAGTTCATGTCGTTGGCAAGCGCCCATACCGGTTTTATGTCACGCACACGGGCGATGATGTCAGCGCAGTCAAATGCCCCCGCCACCATCCCGCCGGGCGTGTCCATATCGAGCAGAATGCCGTCCACCATCGGATCGCTGGCAGCCTGTTGCAGACGGGCGATAATGCCGTTGTAACCGGTCATCCCCGAATACGGCTGCAGCGCCCGCGTCCGGCTGACCAGCGTGCCGGAAACCGGCAGCACGGCGATGCCGTTCATGACCTGATAACTGCGGGCCTGTCGTGGTCCGTCATCATCACCGGATAACGCCAGCGTCGCGGGTGTCTCCGGGGCAGTCAGGCTGTCACCGGACACCGCATCTGTCAGGCGGCTGATCCCAAGCTGGCCTGCTAGCGCACAAAAGAAAACCCGCGCATAGGCGGGTTCAAGCATCAGCGGCTCATTAAAGGCCATGCTGGCAATATGCGGGAGATTACGCAGCTCTGCTGTCACTCTTCTCCTCCTCTGTTGATTGTCGCAGCCCGGATTCAAATGCCGCAGCCGCCCAGGCTGGCGGTTTAAGACCGGCTGCGCGGCGCTCCATCGTTTCACGGACCTGCTGGGCAAAAATTTCCTGATAGTCGTCACCGCGTTTTGCGCACTCTTTCTCGTAGGTGCTCAGTCCGGCTTCTATCAGCATCACCGCTTCCTGTACTTCTTTCAGACCATCGATGGCCATACGACCGGAGCCTATCCAGTCACAGTTCCCCCAGGCACTGCGGGCTTCCTGAAAACTGAAGCGCGCTTTTGAAGGTAACGTCACCACGCGGCGAACGATGGCCTCTTCCAGCCAGCACAGAAACATCTGGCTCGCCTGACGGGATGCGACGAATTTTCGCCGCCCCATAAAGTGCGCCCACGACTCGTTCGCGCTGGCCCGTGCCGTGGAGTAGCTCATCTGAGCGTAATTCCGGGAAAGCTGCTCATACGAGACACCCAGCCCGGCAGCGATATACCGCAGCAGTGACTGCTCAAACACGGAGTAGCCGTTATCCGTGTCCTGAGCCGTCTGCAGGTTCAGTGAGTCACCCGGCATCAGGTGCGGCACTTTTGCGCCTCCCAGCCGGACCGGTGCTGCGGCGTAATACGCGGCAATTTCACCAATCCAGCCGGTCAGCTTGTCCCGCTGCTCCTTACTGTTCGCGCCCAGAATAAAATCCATCGCTGACTGCGTATCCAGCTCACTCTCAATGGTGGCGGCATACATCGCCTTCACAATGGCGCTCTGCAGCTGCGTGTTCTGCAGCGTGTCGAGCATCTTCATCTGCTCCATCACGCTGTAAAACACATTTGCACCGCGGGTCTGCCCGTCCTCCACGGGTTCAAAAACGTGAATGAACGAGGCGCGCCCGCCGGGTAACTCACGGGGTATCCATGTCCATTTCTGCGGCATCCAGCCAGGATAGCCGTCCTCGCTGACGTAATATCCCAGCGCCGCACCACTGTCATTAATCTGCACACCGGCACGGCAGTTCCGGCTGTCGCCGGTATTGTTCGGGTTGCTGATGCGCTTCGGGCTGACCATCCGGAACTGTGTCCGGAACAGTCGCGAGGGACTGGTATCCCAGGTGGCCTGAACGAACAGTTCACCGTTAAAGGCGTGCATGGCCACACCTTCCCGAATCATCATGGTAAACGTGCGTTTTCGCTCAACGTCAATGCAGCAACAGTCATCTTCGGCAAACTCTTTCCATGCCGCTTCAACCTCGCGGGAAAAGGCACGGGCTTCTTCCTCCCCGATGCCCAGATAGCGCCAGCTTGGGCGATGACTGAGCCGGAAAAAAGACCCGACGATATGATCCTGATGCAGCTGGATGGCGTTGGCGGCATAGCCGTTATTGCGTACCAGATCGTCTGCGCGGGCATTGCCACGGGTAAAGTTGGGCAGCAGGGCTGCATCCACACTTTCACTCGGTGGGTTCCACGCCCGCAACTGCCCACCAAATCCGCTGCCACCGCCGTGATAACCGGCATATTCACGCAGCGATGTCATGCCGTCCGGCCCCAGAAGGGTGGGAATGGTGGACGTTTTCATACATAAAATCCTGCAGGTCCCCTGCGTCGCTGTGTCATGCCGGTCTGCACTTCCAGCTCCGCAATGTATTTTTTCAGGTCAGACACGGAAGTGGCCGTAAACTCCACTCTCCGTCCGTCTTTCTGTACCGTTGCCACCCGTTTACCTGTCATCAGGTCATGCAGTGCCGCACGGGCAGCGGCAAGTTCTTCCTGTCGCGTCATTCATCCTCTCCGGATAAGGCACGGGCGTAATCTGCCAGTGTTTTCTTGTTGGTTGCTGCACCATCCTCTTCCTGCAGGCTCGCCAGCAGTGCACTGAGATCCAGCTGCCAGCGGGAAATACTGATGCGCAGCGCCGCCAGCGCATAAACGAAGCAGTCGAGTGCCTCATTGCGTCGCTTTTTACTGTCCCACAGTATTTTTTTCCTGCCATCCACCCATTTTTCGACCTGCTCTTCAGCCGTCAGCTGCTGCGCTTCGGTCAGATCAAAAATATCCGGGTTATTCGGGAAGTGAACGGCACCGGGAAGCGGTTCATCCCCTTCCGGCGTCAGTGTGAAGCGGTTATAAATCTGCTCTTTCGCGGTATCCGTACCGATTTCGGTAAGGTAAACCCCGTTTTTGTTTCGCTTACGAGGCATGCTGGCCACCGGCTTACCGTAGACGGATGCCCCTTTAATGGGGATCACCCGGAACAGCCCATGCTTTTTCGAGCGTTCATACACAATGGTCGGGTCAATCCCGCCAGTATCCCAGCAGATACGGGATATCGACATTTCTGCACCATTCCGGCGGATATAGGTTTTATTGATGGCCTCATCCACACGCAGCAGCGTCTGTTCATCATCGTGGCGGCCCATAATAATCTGCCGGTCAATCAGCCAGCTTTCCTCACCCGGCCCCCATCCCCATACGCGCATTTCGTAGCGATCCAGCTGGGAGTCGATACCGGCAGTCAGGTAAGCCACACGGTCAGGAACGGGCGCTGAATAATGCTCTTTCCGCTCTGCCATCACTTCAGCATCCGGACGTTCACCGATTTTCGCTTCCCATGTCTCACCGAGCGTGGTGTTCACGAAGGTTTTACGTTTTCCCGTATCCCCTTTCGTTTTCATCCAGTCTTTGACAATCTGCACCCAGGTGGTGAACGGGCTGTACGCCGTCCAGATGTGAAAGGTCACGCTGTCCGGCGGCTCAATCTCTTCACCGGATGACGAAAACCAGAGAATGCCATCACGGGTCCAGATCCCGGTCTTTTCGCAGATATAACGGGCATCAGTGAAGTCCAGCTCCTGCTGGCGGATGACGCAGGCATTATGTTCGCAGAGATAAAACACGCTGGAGGGATCATCCGGCGTCCATTTGAGGCCAAACGGCGTCTCTTTATCGCCAAATTTAAGGTACTGCTCCTCCCCGCAGTGCGGGCAGGCAACATGAAAACGCATAAAATGCGGGGATTCACTGGCTGCACGCTCAATCTGGCAGGTGCCTCTCACTTTGGGCGTGGAGCCACGGATGGACTTTGGCCAGACCGAGCCTTCAATACGTTTGTCACCCAGGAACGTCGGAGAGCCTTCCTGTTCAATATCCTCATCAAAGGCAGCAAGTTCATCATAACCCGCCACATCCACCGACTTTTCACGGTAGTTTTTTGCCGCTTTACCGCCCAGGCACCAGAAACCACGCCCATTGGTGAAACGCTTCATGGTGAGCGTGTTATCCCGGTGCTTTTTGCCATACCACGGGGCCAGCGCCAGCAGCGACGGAATATCGCGGATGGTCGGCTCAACGTGGGTTTTCATAAAGTTCTCGGCATCACCATCCGTCGGCAACCAGATAAGGGTGTTGCGCTGCTTATGCTCTATAAAGTAGGCATAAACACCCAGCAGCATTTTGGAATAACCGACACGGGCAGACTTCACCACATTCACCTCACGGATGTAGTCGCTGCCCATCGCATTCATGATGGCCCGCTGAAAGGGCAGTGTTTCCCAGCGCCCTTCCTGGTATGCGGATTCTTTCGGGAGATAGTAATTGGCATCCGCCCATTCAACGGCGGTCTGTGGCTCCGGCCTGAACAGTGAGCGAAGCCCGGCGCGGACAAAATGCCGCAGCCTGTTAACCTGACTGTTCGATATATTCACTCAGCAACCCCGGTATCAGTTCATCCAGCGCGGCTGCTTTGTTCATGGCTTTGATGATATCCCGTTTCAGGAAATCAACATGTCGGTTTTCCAGTTCCGGAAAACGCCGCTGCACCGACAGGGGGATCCCGTCGAGAATACTGGCAATTTCACCTGCGATCCGCGACAACACGAAAGTACAGAATGCGGTTTCCACCACTTCAGCGGAGTCTCTGGCATTCTTCAGTTCCTGTGCGTCGGCCTGCGCACGCGTAAGTCGATGGCGTTCGTACTCAATAGTCCCTGGCTGGAGATCTGCCTCGCTGGCCTGCCGCAGTTCTTCAACCTCCAGGCGCAGCTTTTCGTTCTCAATTTCAGCATCCCTTTCGGCATACCATTTTATGACGGCGGCAGAGTCATAAAGCACCTCATTACCCTTGCCACCGCCTCGCAGAACGGGCATTCCCTGTTCCTGCCAGTTCTGAATGGTACGGATACTCGCACCGAAAATGTCAGCCAGCTGCTTTTTGTTGACTTCCATTGTTCATTCCACGGCCAAAAACAGAGAAAGGAAACGACAAAGGCCCAAAAGCTCGTTTTCAGCACCTGTCGTTTCCTTTCTTTTCAGGGGGTATTTTAAATAAAAACATTAAGTTACGACGAAGAAGAACGGAAACACCTTAAACCGGAAAATTTTCATAAATAGCAAAAACCCGCGAGGTCGCCGCCCCGTAACCTGTCGGATCGCCGGAAAGGACCCGCAAAATGATAATAATTATCATCTACATGTCACAACGTGCATCTACGCCATCAAACCACGTCAAATAATCAATTATGACGCAGGTATCGTATTAATTGATCTGCATCAACTTAACGTAAAAACAACTTCAGACAATACAAATCAGCGACACTGAATACGGGACAACCTCATGTCAACGAAGAACAGAACCCGCAGAACAACAACCCGCAACATCCGCTTTCCTAACCAAATGATTGAACAAATTAACATCGCTCTTGAGCAAAAAGGGTCCGGGAATTTCTCAGCCTGGGTCATTGAAGCCTGCCGCCGGAGACTGTGCTCAGAAAAAAGAGTTTCTTCTGAAGCAAACAAAGAAAAGAGTGACATTACTGAATTGCTCAGAAAACAGGTCAGACCAGATTGAAGCAATTTAGATAATCGTGCAGACTACGCCCCCTCATATCACATGGAAGGTTTATCTATGGATCAGGTAGTCATTTTTAAACAAATATTTGATAAAGTTCGAAACGATTTAAACTATCAATGGTTTTATTCTGAGCTAAAACGTCACAATGTCTCACATTACATTTACTATTTAGCCACAGAGAATGTTCATATTGTATTAAAAAATGATAATACAGTGTTATTAAAGGGCCTAAAAAACATTGTGTCTGTCAAATTTTCAAAGGATAGGCATCTTATAGAAACGACCTCTAATAAGCTGAAATCCAGAGAGATCACATTTCAGGAATACAGAAGAAACCTTGCTAAAGCAGGAGTTTTTCGGTGGGTTACAAATATCCACGAACAAAAAAGATATTACTATACCTTTGATAATTCATTACTATTTACTGAAAGCATCCAGAAAACTACACAGATCTTACCACGCTAAACCATAACGTCCGGCTTCTCTCACTCCTGAGCCGGACTGCATTGGTTTAATAAAAACCATCAACAATTGTGATTTAGATATTCGGAACCATTCAAATATAACAAAACCCCGTAAAAACGAGGTTTATGGATAAATTTTATTATTGAATACATCAGATTAAATTAATCTTGACATCATAGCTTTCAAGACCCGTCATTTTTTCCCGTGCGGTAAACTGAATACTGGTAACTTCTTTCCCGGTCTTTTTCTTAAGTTCAATAATTTTTTTTGTTATATATTCAGAAATATCTGCTTCTGCTTTTGTTTTTAAGTTTTCAATATTCATCATTTCCTCTTTTAGTCTGTTATGACTTTCCAGTTACACAGTAAGTCGATTATATGGTGCAAACGTGTAAAAGATAAGATGAAACATCGCAATAATCAACATACGATAGTCTAAATTTTACACAAACAGACAAAGAGAATTTTCCTGAATTATCAATGCAATAGCATCAAATCAACTCAAGAGCCTTATTGCTGCTTCCAGAATTTCTTCTGAAGTAACATGTCGATCCGCGGCTACATAAATGACTTTATGATCTCCGGTCAGAGATGGAAACCCTGCGGCCATTACAGTAAGGTGTGTTTTTTCGCCATTTGGATATTCACGCATGATGGTGTTAACTCCAGTCATCGCTGGCACTACCACTGCTGGTTCAGAGTTAAAAAAAACTATGATTTTTTTCATGATGTTACCGTAGTATGTGAGTATCCATCGAATAGACACCAAGCAAAAAAGCTCCCGAAGGAGCCTTCATTTTCACTTTTTTAAATCCAACGACAGACGGCTGGCATTTAAGTATTGTGAAATATTATCAAATGTAATCATCATTGATTTACAAAAGATACATTTTGCCCCGAAAGGATTCATGTCAGAAACATCAAAAGATGATGTTCTATACTGGGAACCATGACAACACGGGCATCTAAAGTGAATATGGTTTGTAATATTGTCTACCTCAAAGCGCCACTACATGAACAGCGGCAGGACCTTTAGGTCCGTTCTCAATACCAAATTCAACTTCCTGATTCTCAGTTAATGTTTTGAAATCGTTGCTCTGAATTGCTGAGAAATGGACAAACACATCTTTGCTGCCATCTTTCGGCGTGATGAAACCAAAACCTTTTTCAGGGTTAAACCATTTCACTAAACCAGTCATTTTGTTAGACATAATTATTACCTTTTGAAGAAATTAGCCCTTGGGCAGAATGGTCCGAAAAAAAATATCAGAGAGAAAAACCAACAAGGAAATCTCAAGAGGTACAAATAATAAAATTATAACAATGACTGCTTCAGATAAATTTGTAACAAACCAGAACACCATTAACGCATGATTAACCACCCATAGCAAGGATTACTTTTGTAAAGAAAAACACAGCAATGAAAGAATAGCTTTATTTATTAATAAAACGTGTCATTCTGATTAAGACCTTTTATCTTACCCTTAAGATTTCAGGAATTTTGGCTCATGGAAGAGTCCTTTTTATTTAAATTTTACATTCCGCGATGTAAATGTTCCGATTTAATATTACCCTACATTTGATGCTTTTTATCTCTTAAAGATTCATAGATCTGTTGACAAGTCACTCCTGCGATGTAGCGTTCGTCAGCAATTTCAGCATAAAGCTGAGCTTCTGCTGCAATATCTCCGAGCATGTTGGTGAGCATTCCTTCGGCGGTTTTGGTTGTTTTGCCTCTGACGGCAGCGGCAAGATCTGCGGTATGCTTCGCTGCGTCAAGGCGTATGGCATATTTTTTTGCTTCGGCACGCAACTGGTTAACACTATCAGACAGATAAGCAGCCCTGGCAGAAATTTCAGCAGATTTCTGTTGCGCATCTTTAACAGCCTCATCACGGGCTATAGTTCGCCCCTGTTCAATTATTCGAGCAGCAAATTGAGCATTTACCTCTTGTGATAATGCGGCAGCATCACGTTCCGCCCATTTTTTTTGCCATCCTCGGTCGCTCCAGACATTTCCGACGATAAATCCTGACAACACGAGAAAAATCACCATGAATATCTGATTCACTGTTCTATCCCCCAGCAGGTTAATGCGCTCTCCTGGTCACGACGAATAACCTGACCGTAACAGTTATTTGAACGAATGCGGCAATCGCGTCCGCCATCCTTAATCCACCAGCGAATCGCTTCGCATGCACCTTTACGATCACCAGCATTCAGCCGCTTATAAAACGTCGACGGGAAACACTTACCGGGGCCAATGTTATAGGGACAAAATGACGCGATACCCGCTTTTTGTGGTTCGGTCAGTGGTACTTTAATATTGCGCTCCACCCATGCCAGCGCCTTATCACGCTCAATGGCGTTGACCTGGTCGCATTTTTCCTTCGACAGTTTCATATTGGGAAAAACGGTTTTTCCATCCACCACTGTGGCACCCCGACAGATGGTCCATATGCCAGAACCATCGCGGTATGCCATTGTGTGGTTACCTTCTTTTTCGTCCAGAAACTGGTCAAGTATCTGAGGAGCAGATGCGCCAGCACCAATCAGCGCCAGAACGGCAGCCGACAGGCCGTATCTGATTTTTGTGTTCATAGATATTTATGATGAGGACGCTCGTGCTTATTGGCAGGATTTTCAATCTTAAAGGAGTACTGATGCTGCAGATAAGACTCAACTTTTCTGACAATTTTCTGCTACTTCCAGGAAGACTTGCCGGACGCTCATTCTGGCTGCTGCCTCGTAAAACTCCAGCGCAGCTCCTTCAACACGGTCCATGGCGACATCCAGGCCAAAAATTTCACCGTCAAAGCGTTCTTTGTCCTGTAAGGCTACAGTTACCGTAACTTTATTCTCAAAATTACGGACTCCTTTCACAACCAGTTCATAGTCTTGAGTCATTGGATTATTCTCCTCTCGCAGCCTTACGCCTGTCTTCTTTAATCTTGAAATAAAGATTTGTCAGATACGTCAGCAGGCCAAAAACCAGGCTACCCAGCACACCGATTGCAGCCCACTGTGACGGAGTTACTTTATCGAGTAACTGCAATGCCCAGAAACCAGCATTACCCGCCGATGTGCCATAGGCAACACCTGTTGTTAACTTATCCATTGATTTCATATCCTCACCCCGATGTACACGGATGGTGCAATATGTTTGAAAAGATCGGAGTCTACGGGGTAGTTTTGACAGCACACGTTGTTCTCAACGGCGCTAAAAAAACATACACATTAAAAATGTGGGTAATTATTTTGAAAGAAAGTCATATATAAAATAATAATACGAGAAATGTTTTCATATTTAGTGTACTGTATACGGCCATTTATACAGGAAAAGCCTATGTCAGAACGTAAAGACTCAAAATCACGCCGTAATTATCTCGTTAAATGTTCCTGCCCAAACTGCACCCAAGAGTCAGAACACAGTTTTTCAAGAGTACAAAAAGGTGCCCTTTTGATCTGCCCTCATTGCAACAAAGTATTCCAGACAAATCTTAAAGCTGTAGCCTGATTGATTTTATTAGTAACAAGTATTTTTTATATTTTAATAATATATTTAAAGCAGATAATAAAAAACCCGCCTGAGCGGGTTTGAGATTGTGGTGCTTTTTGTGGGAGTCATCCACTTACGCACTTTGTTTTGCGATGCCAGCAGTTAGCTTCTGCTGTGAAACTATTCATGCAGCAAACCTGCACTTCACCACAATGGTTAGCATACTTTTCCTGATTAAGATTTTGCCAAATATGCTGGCCATTGTTTCATGTATTGGACCTCCTTACTTTTTATTAAAGAGATCCAATATTCACTACTCTGTCCGTATCTCTACTCAGGCATCAGCCTTCTTCGTTATCGTATACAGACGAGCGATGAATTTTAATCAGTAATGATGACATTTGCTGCTGCAGGACCTTTAGCACCACTCTCTATAGAGAAGGTAACCTTTTGACCTTCAAATAAGGTTCGATAATTATCATTCTGAATCGCAGAAAAATGCACAAACACATCTTTACTACCATCAACAGGAGAAATAAAGCCGAAACCTTTATCAGCGTTAAACCATTTTACTAAACCAGTCATTTTATTTGACATTCTACATTCCTTAACTTGAGCCTTTCGGCATAAATGGTTTGCATAACAGAAACGACTTCGTACTTAATTGGAGAGACTCAAAGAAGGAATAAGTGAATAACACCTGAAATGAGAACTGCTTTAGTAAACTACTTCGTATATCGTCTGTTCTTCAAACCGACGCAATCATTAACGCATAGTTGAACATATGAAGCAATGTTTATTTTAGACATCCAGCCATCTTCAACCCCATCAAAAAACTATAGCTTTCTTCAGGAACGTGTGTATAGTGCGCCAAGTTATCAGTATTAAGGAATTTTTTTGTCCCGTAAAATGACAGGAATTGTCAAAACCTTTGACGGCAAAAGCGGCAAGGGTCTTATCACCCCATCCGATGGTCGTATCGATGTCCAGCTTCATGTTTCAGCGCTCAATCTCCGCGATGCAGAAGAAATTACCACCGGATTACGCGTGGAATTTTGCCGGATAAATGGTCTGCGTGGCCCTTCAGCTGCCAATGTTTACCTTTCATGAGCTATATTAAAGCTTTAATTTCAGGCCCCATCGGATCACACATGGAGAGTTTTTATGAATAACCCCGTCTGTCTTGATGACTGGTTGATTGGCTTTAAAAGCTTATGCTGTACTTTGGCCGTAATAGCTCTGCTAATAATATAATAAGCAGACTCATTGTGTTTAGGGACATTGTACTGGAAGAAAACATTTTAAACATCAGGCAAATAACCAAGTCACCAGCTAAATAATAAGTTAACAGACATGAGTCCCGGGATGAGATTCATCATTACCATTGCCCCATTTAAAGCACAAAACCCGCTCATCAGCGGGTTTTCTACTTTTTCTTAAAGTCGGGTATACAAAGCCCATCGTTGAAAAAATTTTATCCATATTTTTTGAAAAATGCAAACATCATGTCGCCATCTTCAGCAAAAATCATTTATCTCGTCACCTTCCTCAATTGCGCTTCCGCGTATGCTTCTTCCTGCCAGCACTTTGTTACCAGTTTACCAATGACGTCCGCATACCCCTTATACCACTGATAATCGGTCAGGTCTGGTACCAGCTTCTGGACATGACGTCGTGCCAGCGTGGTCGGTAAACGACTAAACCGGTTTCCATTACAACGCCCACAAATCTTATATACCGGTACGCCATGAAACCGGGTTCTTTTTTCATCCAGAACAATCCCTTTACCCTTACACCCTCTGCACGCTGTGCTGGCTTCGCCCTTACCATGGCAATGCTGACATAGTTCCTTCACCCATTCTTCCTTGATTACAGATTCCCCGCGTCTGTAGTGTTTCACCACTTCGCGCAATACATTATAAAATCCCGTACCTGAACAATGCTCACAGCGAGCCTTACTTGCCGCAGACCTGGAGTAATCAGCAAAGGCAAAACTCACGAGGTAAGGAATAATCTGTAACCGGATTTCTTCACTCAATTTGTTCAATGTCGGGTTATCCAGTGCCATCGCGTAATTTAGCAGGCCTTCAATCGCAAACTGAGGGTCCTGAACACCAACTTTTGCCAGAAATAAGGCCAACCCAAGTGGTGCTTTCGACTGCACCATCCCCTGCGCTGCCATTACATCCGTAATTGTTAAACAACCGGTGCCTGTCGCTGGAGCGTCATCGCTCAATTTTGGAGATTTTGGGGAGTAATATTTTGGTAAGGCTTCAAGGTTCATGCTCGTTCTCCACTTACGCCAGTACGCCAATTGCCAGCGCGCGATCGATAAAACGAAATATCAGCTCCAGTTGGGAGCCATACTTCTCTTCAAATGCCACTGTATCCGTATGCAGCTCGTTGTGATGCTTTCTGCACAAAGGCAACACAAAGAGATCATGTGCTTTTGTTCCCATTCCGCCCTGCCCGTGACCAATCAGATGATGCGGATCGTCGGCTGGCATACCGCAGCAAGCACACGGCTGTGTCTTAACCCAACGTGTGTATTTCTCCTTAACCCAGCGGCGACGTTTAGGCAGCTTCATGAAAGATTCCGGAGACTCTGGATCAACGGTGATGCTTACCACCATCTTTTCCTGTGGTAGTTTTTGTTGCTGGTGGGCGTAAGGCAACGGTGCAAGATTTTTTGTGCGTTGTTTCAATATGCTGGTGGCGGTCTGCTCTCCCGGTACGATGTCGCTTTCGCGGTACACCGAGCAGATTTTTTCCGCTGGTAATCCCAGCGAACGACGCGATACAGCCTCAGGTAGTGCATCCACCACCTGATTGCAGACCGCCCACCAGGATAATTCAGCCAAAGATAATTCCCGCTCCTGCGTACCGCTTATTGCGTGACGGATGACGTCAATCACCCATGCTGTCAGATTTTGTTGAGCAAGCAGCTCCAGTGATTCCGATGTCTGGTCACGCAGTTGGTTGTCGCAGTGCCAACACAACACCATTGCGCCGGTACCATAACGGTGAATGACTGTTTCAGTGTGATGGTAATCGCCATTAGGCCACTGGCAGGATGTAACATGACGTAATAGCCAGTCAGACAATGAGCCAACGCCGCCAGCAGCACGAATCACCCGTTCGTTACTAAAAAACGGCAGCAATGTTTTGTCTTCCGCCAGCGGCTGGCCAACGGCAGGAACGACTCCGGATGGCAGATTACGCATGCTTTTTGGTTCCGGTTCCACCAGCACTCGAGGATTATGAAATATCTGTATGGATTCACGGCCCGGCTTAAGGACCACCAGCCCAAGCTCAGGCACCAGAACAGGTCTAAGTAATACCCGCACGTTACCTCCAGATCCGTTGCTGGAAAGTGCGGGACGCACGTGGTGGGCGTTCGGAGTAAGGCAATCTGACTGAGATTATCCAGTGACGGTAGTCGAGACTAAGGGCTTTCTTAACCTCGTATCCGCGCCTGCGGTAACACTGAATTATCCATTCAGCCTGCTCTTCAGTGCATGGAGGGTGTTGGAACCATTCAGACTTGAATGCGTGAGAATACCGCTCGTGCGTGCAGGCAAGAACGGGCGAATTATCAGAATTGTAATATTTTACGTTGCGTGCCATCGGTTTTCTCCGGTGGCACGGTGTTACTCAGCGGGAGTTCAGCCCCGCGCAAGATTGTAGATGAGTTTATTCTTCTGCAAAAGCTGAAAAGCCTGCTTTTATTCCGATCTCTTTCAGTGCCTGTAATGAAGTGACAAACTCACCTTCGCGCAAGATAAATCTGTCTGTCACTCGACCATCCACAAAATTAATTAACGCAGCCCCATTCTTTCGCAAACACATAATGCGGTAATGACTAACAAGATTTCCATTTTCAACGCACACAGCATAGAGGCCATCTTCACAAAAAATTTTACGCAGTTCTTCGATGTTCATCATCAGAATCCTTCCGGATAATTAGCTCTCCCCTTTAAGGGACCATCCCTCTTATCCCTGCGCGCTACTTAAGTATTTTTGATTCTATTCCGGCACCGTCCAGAACTTCAAACGCGTTGAAAATAAAAACAAAAACCCGCCGAAGCGGGTTAAGTGCGGGTGCGTTGAGGATGCCTGACACATCAGAGGTGGCGAGGGATTTCTCCCTCGCCGGGTCTCTTACTCCTCAGGTTCGTAAGCTGTGAAGACAGCGACCTCCGTCTGGCCGGTTCGGATTCGTACCTCGCAGAGGTCTTTCCTCGTTACCAGTGCCGTCACTATGACGGTTAAACAGATGACGATCAGGGCGATTAACATCGCCTTTTGCTGCTTCATAGCCTGCTTCTCCTGTCAACGCAAAGCAGAAGTGTCACCTTCGGTGCGAAACAGAGATGTCATGCTTTGGTTCAGAGAATGCGTTTGACCGCCTCGCTATATACTTCCGAGCGTTCTCTTTTCCCAACAGAAATCACGAAAACGACAACTTTCTCGTCTATAACCTGGTATACAAGGCGATAGCCTGAAGACCGGAGCTTAATCTTGTAACAATCAGGCATACCACGGAGCTTGTTTGCTTCAATCCGGGGTGACTCAAGTACTTCAACCAGCTTCTTTTTCAACTGTTCACGTACCGTCGAGCCCAGCTTTCGCCATTCCTTTAGTGCCCGCTCGTCAAAATCCAGAAAATACGCCATCAGAGTTCATCCAGCGTCACACGTACTGGCTTAGGATTACGAAGCCGTTCTTTCACTATCTCCACAAGTTCAGCATCTTCATCACTCAGGAGTGTCTGTTTGAACGGCAAGCGTTCATTGTCAGCGATATACTCGAGCATGAGACGAAGCGCTTCAGAAGGAGTTACACCCATTTTTTCAAGCGCGGCGTAAGAACGCGCTTTAAGTTCATCGTCAATACGCAGGTTAATGCTACCCATGTCTTACACCTCTTGTAATTACAAATGTCATTACAAGTATCGCACTACAACATGCTTAGGGCAAGTCACGAAGGAAGTCAGAAAGTAGTCGTAAGAACGGTGATCACTGTCCGCTTTCTGCCAGGAGCAGCCATTGCTAAGTCCATCCTGTATTGTGCAGGTCAGCTCGTTTTTAAAGAGTCCGGCCATCATCTTACTGGTACAGACACCATATACTTTGTGACGGTCAGGCTACATATGCACAACTCAACTTATTCATCTATTTTTTGCTTTAGCATGTCAGTGTTGCTTTCTCGTCGGCGGGTGAGCGGTGACCTGACCTGTCGATAAAGGAACGTAACACGTTTTATGCAACACCCGCATGCGGCAGAAAATTATTGCCGAACGTTTACCCCTGTCAACAAGCTTTACTTTCTGAGGCGCGCCAGCCCGCGAGGAAAACAATCTGAACATCAAACAATTAATGACACAAGAAATACGATTAAAGATTTTTTTGTGCATGCCGATAGTGCTTTTTTAAAAGGAGAAATCTATGTCTGTCACAATTCAGGGAAATACCTCAACCGTTATTTCAAACAACTCCGCCCCGGAAGGAACATCAGAAATAGCCAAAATCACAAGACAAATTCAGGTGCTGACTGAAAAGCTTGTGAAAATCTCATCGGAAGAGGGGATGACGACACAGCAGAAAAAAGAAATGGCTGCATTGGTACAGAAGCAAATTGAAAGCCTCTGGGCTCAACTGGAGCAGTTGTTAAGGCAGCAGGCAGAGAAAAAGAATGAAGACGCGACAGTTCAGCCTGATAAAAAAGAAGAGAAAAAAGACGATACAAATACCGCTGGCACCATTGATATTTACGTCTAAGTGACAGCCGTATTGTGGCCCTCATCGGGCCACTTTTCGCCATCAGCCTTTTCTTTAAAGACATATTATCTTTGTATCATTTCTGATAGTTAACATTACAAGATATAAGTAATGGACGCACTCCCAATTAGTCTATTTAAATCGCCACGAGTTTAACTGACAACCCATGATCAATTATGAATTGCAACTATTTCTGTAGTCACTTTTGTGGGGACAGTCCACAAAACTGCCAACTTCCGCTTCTTGCTCTTAGCGGACATTAGCATAGGCTATTTACCATAACGCCTCATTACGCGCACCGCCCAGACTGACTCAGCGCGTTTCTGGCATATCCCCGGTAAAACAAGTAACAAACCACCCGAAAATGAACACCAGAAACGCGACTTAAGAATCTACCCTATGAATGGATATGCACTCAACCGAATCGATCTTGGTTTCAATCTTTTTTATCGGGATCAGGCTTCTTTTTAGGTAACTTCGGGGGCTTAACTTGCTGATGACTTTGCGTTCGGCGCGTAAGCCAGGGATGGTCAGCTTTAGGTTTAACATAGTATTTTGAGCGTAAATCAATACGGGCATTATCCACTCGTTCATGGACACTCTTTTCATCATCCAGTGGTATAGGCTCCGGGCCATCAACATACTTTTCCCAGCCCAGCGCTTTCCCGTCATACAGAACGTTAATTTCACCGTCAAAGTTCTCGCATACAGTAACAACCGAATGCCTAAGTCGATATCCCCGGCCCTCACTGCGTACCTGAAACGCACTGCTTTTGTACTGGAAAGTGAGATTTTTAGACAGAACGCGCTTCGCCTGTAGGCTGAAGATATAACCCAGTTCCTCTTCAGAATGGTGCTCATCAAGATGAGCATTATCAGTAGTACGAGGCGACGTAGCGAACCGGTTGTTATAGGCTTCAATAAAGGTCGGCAACCATGCATTTGCTGTTTCAATATCACTGATATTCTGAAGCCGCATTTCTTTGACCAGCCTGTCCTGTAGTGTCTGATTGGCGCGCTCTACCCGCCCTTTTGCCTGCGGGCTGTTGGCATGGATTGGCTCGATGCCCAGTGTCTTTATCGCACGAGTGAACTGGGTCAGCTCACCTTCCCGCTCTGGGTTATTTACCCTGAATATACTGTGTCTATCAGAGTAGAGAGCGAGCGGTACGCCATGATCATTAAGGTAACCCCGGAGGGTTTCCATGTAAGCCCGGGTTGTTTCAGCAGGCACAAAACGCAACGCCATCAACGCACTGGTGGCATCATCAATGAAAACGATCAGTGTACATCTGGGGCCTCGATTTTCAAACCAGTCATGAGGTGAGCCATCAATCTGGATCAGTTCACCGTAAGATGGTCGTCGCATGCGGCGTTGATATATACGGGCAATTTTACGACGGCGTTCACGCCATAACCCCTCTTCTATCATCCACTTTCTGAGAGTTTCAACGGATAAAGATAAACCGTGTATCTCGCGCAATTTTTCGCACGCAAACGTAGGTCCAAAATCAGCGTAACGGCCTTTGAGGAGTGAAATTACTGTTGCTCTGAATTCAGTAGAAAAGGAATTATTAGGACGCTTTCCACGTCGGTGGGAAACCAGACCAGAAGGCCCTTCATTTCTATACCGTTGCACCAGACGTTTAACCTGCCGAATAGAAATGCCAATGCGTGCCGCAGCTTGTTCCTGAGTAATATGTCGATTAATTGACTCCTGAATAATCTGAAGTCGGTGGAGTTCCTTATGACTCATCGTAACAGTCTCTTTGATCATGAAAAATCCCCCAGAGAATTGTCTGGGGACATTTTAGAATGGTTCAAAGGGGACATTACAGCTTGGTGTTAACACTAGCCTGCTTCTCCTTGCCTTTCGGCACGTAAGAGGCTAACCTACATGTGTCTAGCATGAAATTGGCCTCAGATTAATGTTAAGCGTCTTGCAGGACGCGTAATGTTAACTGGGGCTTTTCTCTATCTGCCTTTGGTGTTCATGCCCGAGGCAGATAGCCTCAAGCACCCGCAGCCATTCTACTTAACTACCTTTACCTCGCCAATATGAAATCAGTCAGAAAGACGATCCATAAGAACAATAGCAAGATTTCTTAATGGAGATGGATGTAAGCTAAATATTTTGGCTCGGTCTGCTTTCTATTAAATGCAACCTGTATTTTAAAGCATGATGTGTCCTAAACTCATTTTGTAGATTAATTTTTAAGTTAGGCAAACTACTTACGTATTCCCATCTACCTTGTTTTTTTTGTCCGATAAGTGAGTTATCAAACAGGAAGTTGATATATTGACGTATCACCCCATCAGAAATACCTGCAAATTCATTACGGCACTTCTCGGAGAAATCATTAAAATCGAATGTTTCTACTTGGATAGTTTGAAGAACAGTTAGTAAGTTCTCAATTTCAGGGAATTGGTTGGACCATTCATCAATCACCTCATTGTACACACTTATAGATGCTTCACGGTCAGCTTCATAAAGCTCATTGGAAGTGTAAAGACCTGAGACATTATTTTTATGACATGCCCTAATTTTGTTGAAGTAGACAATAATATCCCTAGGCCTAAAGAAAGAACGGCGACATATATATTTAAATGGAGGAGTCCCCTGCCTAACGAATGAAACCTCAAATACTTTCCCAGATCTGTCCTTTTCGTCATCTAATATGAGATCATTAGGTTTGTATTTCTTTATCCTCTCATAATACATATCGTTTAGATTATTTTCATTCCATGAGATTATGATAGCACTATCTTGCAATAATTTGTTTTTATCATTGAATTTCAAAGAATGATAAATATCCGTTCGTAGGAAGGGAATGACTTTTAATTTATCATTGAGGCGTTCATCAGATGCTATGTTTCTACAGACATTTAGCAGATTTATTAAAACCTTACTATATTCTTCAATTTGCCCCTCTAGCCAGTTTTCGTCTAATTGGTCAAGGGCGATAATTATTTTTTCATTACCAATGTTATCTTTAAAAATTTTTTCAAAATACGTAAGCAATGTGAAAGCATTAGCTCTTAGCTTTTGCTTTAGCTGAGCATTCTCAGCAACTTCCTCTAACGAAATTTCACCTGCGTCCAATGATACTTCATTAAGACCAGCACTGGGCCCTTTTATGGTTTTTAATCTGGTTATTTTTGAAAACAAAACCTCCCTAAGAGTTGGGTCGGGACTACCAAAGATAGTTTTGATATAATTATGTGCCCACGTTAGATCTTTGTTTAAAGTCTCTCCAGCATCATTTTTTATTTCAATAAGTTTAGATAATGCCTTAATATAAAAAAGATACATCCAACTTTTTTGATAAGCGGAAAGTTCTCCAGCCATTGCATCCTTGTAAAGTTGATGGGCTGGCCATGGATAGTCACTAAAATTTAGACATACTGAGTAAAACCCGTTGAGATTGGCTGGTTTTCCTCTTCTAAGGTGTTCATAAATGGCTGTTTTACCAGTACCTTTTCTTCCAAGAACCAACCAAGCCCTACTTTCAATAATATCCTTTATCGCCGGTAGCTTAAAAAAATAGGTCTGTAAGTCCCGATCTGTTTCTGCTGAAACTTGAAATTCTGGTAGCCAGTCTCTAATGTCCACATTTTCCTCTTTACATTACATTACCTTTATGTTTTTCCAAAATAAATCAAAGTCATATGGCGTATCAAGTTTTTTTGATTATTTATGAGCTCATACTCAAAAAAACTAAATCTAATTTATCTTACGTTAACTAAAGATTTCATATGTTAGTATGCTCAAGCAATGCTACTGCTGGAGTCTGATGATATCCGTTATACACTAATTGCCACGCACACAAGCGACATCAGTTCATGGCACAAAGCAGACAACCACGCTACCTCTACCCTATGCCATGAAAATGTCAATTTACATCTTAACTAATGCACTTTAATCTCGTCACTTAAATAGATACCGAACATTTCCCTGATAAAACGACAATATGCGCTGCATAACTTCGCTCTTCCGGCACTCGCGACAGATTATGTTTAGACGACTGTCGTAGCGACGTATTTCTCCATCAGGTAGTGACCAGATAAGGTCCGGATCAACCACAGCGGGTTTCTTCACCTTCGCCCTAGAGAGTTTTTTGCGGGCATTTTGCCAGTCCTTTCGTGCCTGTTCAGACGGGAATAACCCGTAGCCGGAGTTGTATACATAACCACTGGCAACCAGCTCTCTGGCAAGAATGCTCATCAGATATCTTGTCGCACCTGTTTTAGCTTCCAACTGTCGTAATGTCTCGCGACCGCTCTGGCGCACAAGTTCGACCACCTGCTCTTTAATTTTTTCCCGCTCTTCCTGTGTAAAAACTTTTGCCACAAGTCCTCCTTAAAATTACCTCATGACCTGAAATCAACACTTATCCCCTGAAACCAGGCGGAATTTCTGTATCCGGTTCAGAAATATGATTCACACAACGCTGTACAGGTGAACGTCCCAAGCGGATGACCAGTTCGTCCCATTTTTCGCGGAGTTTTGACGGGCTCATGATGTTTTTTACCCAGAATGGATCTCGCTGTACCCGACCAAACATTTCGCAAATTTGTCTGTGGCTTCTGCCATCCAGCATCCGCATTGTGCGCACGTCATTGGCCCAGGCTGTCCAGTTAGGCTCTTTTGGTCGCATGATCTCTCCATCGTCGCTGGCAGCCTGTTCGTAAAGGTTCACGATCCGCCCCCAAATCCACTGCGCACACGCCAAATCCTCCCTGCTACCCCACTGGCGTTTTTTCGCACTAAACACAACCGCGTCGGGGTTCCGGGTTAAAAAATCCTGTTCAGCGGTCTGCGGGTCCGGTTGCGAAGCTTCCGGACGAAAAGTGTTTTTATTCTCTGTAGTAATCTCTGTTGTATTCTCTGTAAGATCATCAGGCCATTTTGACCCGATGACATTGGGTCGTTTTGAACCAATGGAGCGTTTCATTTTGACCTCTTCCATCGTGTCATTTTGACCTGATGGAGCGGCGCATTTTGAACCGATGGATTCGTTCAATTTGCCACCATCTAAAAGCTCGCTCCCATAGTTGATCGTGTAGAAATTGGTCATATCGCGCTTTGATTTATTGAGCTTTTCACAACGCAAAAGCCCCAGCGTTTTCAGACTTGCAAACGCGCGCTTTAACGTTGACTCTGACCAGAATGGGAACTGTTCCAGCCATTGTTCCGTTGTGTTGTAAATCCAGCGAACACCATCACATTCCATGCCGGAATTGGTATCTCTCAACCAGTAATGCAACTGCTGCAACACAATGGCTTCATTTAAGCCAATCTTCATCGCAAGCTGTGTGTTTATAACCAGTGGGCGTTCAGCAAAAAGAAGGCTCATAATTCCATCCAGCTTTTTGTTGGTATTGCAGTCGATACGCAAGTTTGAAAGCAATTGCTTTTTCTATAAGTTCGTCAGTTTCACGATCCACTACGGCAGGATCAGCAAAAAGCAGTCCGGACTCCACCACATCGCCATATTCTTTGTTTAACCCGGCGATCATGTACGTGATGCTTTTTCCGTCACTAATTTCACGATACAACCTGAAATCATTAATCCGGATAGCCTCCATAATTGCAGGCACTAGCGCCGTGAACTTTTCACGCTTATCCCTAGTGTCGATAGCCTTCCAGCGTTCGAATATCTTCACTCGATTAACGCCAAGCGCTCGCTGATCAACCGCGCCACCTTCATCTGTGACACGCTGAACATCGATGTTCGGGCGCTCTTTCAAAGCCCAGAATGCTTCAGTGATTAATATCGTCGCCTGCTCCTGTGTCATTCCTGGTCGACATATCCAGGCATCCAGAGCCTCACGAGCCTGTTCAGGAGTGATTTTCATTGTTCAACCGCCCCGCCCGCTTCGTCTTACGATATTCGTCATAAACTTTGGGATCATACTGAAGCTCCCCGCCAGATGCCTCCTGTAGACGCATCGCGCGACCTTCAGGAACCAGTATCCCCCAAGCAGCAACACTTGCCAGTCTCACTCCTGCGGCATTGGCAAGCTTTGTTTTGCTGCCAAAAAAAGTAATTGCGTCAGCTTTAAGCATCAAAGCCTCCTATTGTTAGACTTTTCTAACATTATTGTGCGCGGGATACCTAAGTCAAGAAAAATTAGAATTACCTAACTATGGATACAAGAACCCTAGGCCAGCGAGTTCTGGCGCGACGAAAAGAATTACGCTTAACACAACGAGAAGCTGCGCGCCTCGCTGGGGTTGCTCACGTCACAATTTCACAATGGGAAAGAGACGAAACCCAGCCAGTCGGAAAACGATTGTTTGCTTTAGCGGATGCTCTGAAGTGCTCACCTACATGGCTAATGTTTGGTGACGAAGACAAGGCACCAGTGCCGGCACAAGAACTTCATGTGGAAACAGAGCTAACTCCCAACCACAAAGAATTGATCGAATTATTCGATGCTCTTCCATCTTCCGAGCAGGAAGCCTTGCTGTCTGAAATGCGCGCAAGAGTAGAAAACTTCAACAAACTCTTCGAAGAAATGCTTAAAGCGCGTAAAAATAAATCAATAAAATAACATTCTTTTCAAGTGATTAGTTGCGCCCACTCTTTTTGTTAGACTAATCTAACAAAAAACACTTGCCTCTTATGTTAGGTTATTCTAAATTACTTTCCATCAAGACACCGCACGGTGTTCTCAGCAAACAGTTCCGCTACCCCGGCGTTAAGGGGAAATGAGGTCAGCATGGATACTATCGATCTTGGCAACAGCGAATCTCTGGTATGTGGCGTGTTCCCCAACCAGGACGGCACGTTCACCGCGATGACGTATACCAAAAGCAAAACGTTTAAAACCGAATCTGGCGCGCGTTGCTGGTTAGCCAGAAACACTGACTGATGAGGCTGACGATGGAATTTAAAGATTTACCGTCTGATGTACAGAAAACAGCAGCTCATACATTGCATTCTGTGCTGCGAGAAATCGGGAAAGATATTGCAAGCGAGCCAGCAAAAGATCTGGCCCGGAAAATCAAGACCGCTTTCGTTGAGCTTTATAATGTTGGCACTGACTCTGAAACTGTCGAGACCAAGACCGTAAGTTCACCAATATTCTCACTTGAGCCAGGCGTATTATCAGGTGAAATATGCACCGAGATTTCCAGCGAACTGCTTCCGGTAATACGAGAAGCAATTTGCCGTCGCGGTTTGGATGGAAGTTACGATCATGACGTCCTGCAAGTTCTCAGGACAATGGTGACTTCACTGGGGATTTGATCCCTGCGTCCTCTAACCTTTTGATATAGCGGTCCTCCAAGAAGCGGTAAATTTTGTCGAAATCATCTTTCCCCTCTGGTTTATTCAGAGGATTACAGGACCCGTAAGTAGCGGCATACATTTCAACCGTTTTATCAAAAATATAAGAGACAAATTCTTCTTTAGTCATATAGATTTCCTTCTTGGTTATTCGGGATAAGAAGGATACCACCTCGCCTGACGTGGTTAAAAGCAGGCACACAACACGAAAGCGCACGGCGAAGTTCGTCTCACTGTACGGTGTCGTTAAATTTAATTCGACCGTGCGCTTCCGGTTGTGGCAACCCGCGAAATGGCGCGGCGGTAAGTATGGCGGGGTTATTCCTTCCCCGTTGAGGACACCGAGTTGTCAGGTTGACCATACGCTTAAGTGACAACCCCGCTGCAACGCCCTCTGTTATCAATTTTCTGGTGACGTTTGGCGGTATCAGTTTTACTCCGTGACTGCTCTGCCGCCGTTTTTAAAGTGAATTTTGTGATGCGGTGAATGCGGCTAAGCGCACGCGGAACAGTTAAAACCAAAAACAGTGTTATGGGTGGATTCTCTGTATCCGGCGTTAATTGTTAACTGGTTAACGTCACCTGGAGGCACCAGGCACTGCATCACAAAATTCATTGTTGAGGACGCGATAATGAAAACGTTATTACCAAACGTTAATACGTCTGAAGGTTGTTTTGAAATTGGTGTCACTATCAGTAACCCTGTATTTACTGAAGATGCCATTAACAAGAGAAAACAAGAACGGGAGCTATTAAATAAAATATGCATTGTTTCAATGCTGGCTCGTTTACGTCTGATGCCAAAAGGATGTACACAATGAATTCAGCATTTGCGCTTGTTCTGACAGTTTTTCTTGTTTCCGGAGAGCCAGTTGATATTGCAGACAGTGTTCACAGGACAATGCAGGAGTGTATGACTGCAGCAACCGAACAGAAAATTCCCGGTAACTGTTACCCGGTCGATAAAGTTATTCACCAGGATAATATCGAAATCCCGGCAGGTCTTTAAAACAGTTCCGTAATAAATATCCGGTTTCATTCTTATATGCCAGCAATGGCAGGGATTTGTTCATCCTTAAATCTGTCATGAGGTTAAAACAAAATGAGTAAAGTCTTTATTTGCGCCGCTATTCCTGACGAACTGGCAACAAGGGAAGAAGGCGCTGTGGCTGTAGCCACAGCCATTGAAGCTGGCGACGAACGCCGTGCTCGAGCAAAATTTCACTGGCAGTTCCTGGAACATTATCCGGCTGCTCAGGACTGCGCTTATAAATTTATTGTCTGCGAGGATAAACCTGGCATACCCCGCCCTGCCCTCGATTCATGGGATGCTGAATATATGCAGGAAAACCGCTGGGATGAGGAGTCTGCTTCTTTTGTCCCGGTTGAGACTGAATCCGATCCGATGAACGTCACTTTTGACAAGCTGGCCCCTGAAGTACAGAACGCTGTCATGGTTAAGTTCGACACATGTGAAAACATCACCGTTGATATGGTTATTAGCGCACAGGAATTGTTGCAGGAAGACATGGCAACATTCGACGGACATATCGTTGAAGCGTTGATGAAAATGCCAGAAGTTAACGCCATGTATCCGGAGCTTAAGTTGCACGCCATTGGGTGGGTTAAGCATAAATGTATTCCTGGTGCTAAATGGCCCGAAATTCAGGCAGAGATGCGCATCTGGAAAAAACGTCGCGAAGGTGAACGCAAGGAAACCGGAAAATACACGTCTGTTGTTGATCTCGCCCGCGCCAGAGCCAATCAACAGTACACTGAAAATTCAACAGGAAAAATCAGCCCGGTCATTGCTGCCATTCATCGCGAATACAAGCAGACATGGAAAACACTGGATGACGAACTGGCCTACGCTCTCTGGCCTGGTGATGTGGATGCCGGAAACATTGACGGCAGCATCCATCGCTGGGCAAAAAAAGAAGTTATCGACAACGACCGCGAAGACTGGAAGCGTATCTCGGCATCAATGCGCAAACAGCCTGATGCCCTTCGCTACGACCGCCAAACTATTTTTGGCCTTGTCCGTGAGCGTCCGATCGACATTCACAAAGATCCCGTAGCACTGAACAAATATATCTGCGAATACCTGACGACAAAGGGCGTGTTTGAGAATGAAGAAACAGACCTGGGCACTGTTGATGTTCTCCAGTCATCAGAAACACAAACTGATGCAGTGGAAACTGAGGTATCTGATATCCCAAAAAATGAAACCGCGCCGGAAGCTGAACCATCTGTAGAGCGTGAGGGGCCGTTCTATTTCCTCTTCGCAGATAAGGACGGAGAAAAATACGGTCGCGCAAACAAACTTTCTGGTCTGGATAAGGCACTGGCTGCTGGCGCCACTGAAATCACAAAAGAAGAATATTTTGCCCGAAAAAATGGCACATACACGGGCTTACCGCAAAATGTAGATACCGCTGAAGATTCAGAACAACCAGAGCCGATAAAAGTTACCGCTGACGAAGTAAACAAAATTATGCAGGCAGCCAATATCAGCCAGCCTGACGCCGATAAGTTGCTTGCTGCATCACATGGTGAATTTGTTGAAGGGATTAGTGACCCGAATGATCCGAAATGGGTTAAGGGGATCCAGACCCGCGATTCTGTGAACCAGAACCAGCATGAATCGGAACGGAACTACCAAAAAGCGGAACAAAACAGCCCAAATGCGTTACAAAACGAGCCAGAAACGAAACAGCCTGAACCAGTGGCGCAACAGGAAGTGGAAAAAGTCTGCACCGCCTGCGGTCAGACCGGCGGCGGCAACTGCCCTGATTGTGGCGCGGTGATGGGCGACGCAACATACCAAGAAACATTCGATGAAGAGTATCAGGTTGAAGTTCAGGAAGATGATCCGGAGGAAATGGAAGGCGCTGAACATCCACACAAGGAGAACACTGGCGGCAATCAGCATCACAATAGCGATAATGAAACTGGCGAGACGGCAGATCACTCAATTAAGGTGAACGGTCATCACGAAATCACATCCACCAGCAGGACGTGTGACCATCTAATGATCGACCTTGAAACCATGGGAAAAAATCCTGATGCACCGATCATCTCAATAGGTGCAATATTTTTCGATCCGCAAACCGGAGATATAGGACCGGAATTTAGTAAGACTATCGATCTGGAAACTGCTGGCGGAGTCATTGATCGGGACACCATTAAATGGTGGCTTAAGCAATCACGCGAAGCACAATCTGCCATTATGACCGATGAAATCCCGTTAGATGATGCACTGTTACAATTGCGGGAATTTATCGACGAAAACTCCGGTGAATTTTTTGTTCAGGTTTGGGGAAATGGAGCCAACTTCGACAACACGATTTTGCGCCGTTCATACGAACGGCAGGGGATCCCCTGCCCGTGGCGTTACTACAACGATCGCGATGTACGCACAATCGTTGAGCTGGGGAAAGCCATAGATTTCGATGCCAGAACGGCTATTCCATTCGAAGGTGAGCGCCATAATGCACTTGATGACGCCCGTTACCAAGCAAAATACGTTTCAGTTATCTGGCAAAAACTGATCCCGAGTCAGGCTGATTCTTAATGTTCAACTGTCGCCGGTTGTGACTGGTATTCTGCAACCGGCGCTCGTCTGATGTAAGAGATAAAGAAATCGATGAGCGAAGTAATCATGATTGTCTCTCCCGGCAAATGGGTATCCGAAGAGCAGTTAATTGCGCTGAAAGGAATAAAAAAAGGTACGTTAAAAAAGGCCCGGGAAAAATCGTTTATGGAAGGAAGGGAATATAAGCATGTCGCTCATGACGGTATGCCATGGGATAACAGTCCATGCTTTTACAACCTGGAAGAAATTGATCGCTGGATTGAGCGCCAGGCATCAGCAAGACCAAGACGTCATCTTACTTGACTAAAAGCCACACTAACTAATGAGAGAAGTTGAAATGAAATATCCGACAGGCGTGGAAAACCATGGAGGGAAATTACGTATCTGGTTTGTTTATAAAGGCGTAAGAGTCAGGGAAAACCTGGGGGTTCCTGACACAGCAAAAAACAGGCGCGTTGCAGGTGAGCTACGCGCCTCTGTTTGTTACGCAATAAAAACTGGTGTTTTCGACTATGCAAAACAGTTTCCCTCCTCACGCAATCTGGAAAAATTTGGTGAGACCCGACAAGATTTAACCATAAAAGAACTGGCTGAAAAATTTCTGGCACTGAAAGAAACTGAAGTCGCAAAAACATCACTCAACACATACCGTGCCGTCATCAAAAATATCCTGAGCATAATCGGTGAAAAAAATCTTGCCTCATCGATTAATAAAGAAAAATTACTGGAGGTTCGTAAAGAGCTACTGACTGGATACCAGAGCCCCAAAAGTAACTATATTGTTACACAACCAGGGAGATCGGCTGTAACTGTAAATAATTACATGACAAATCTTAACGCCGTGTTCCAGTTTGGTGTTGATAACGGTTACCTGGCAGATAACCCGTTTAAGGGGATCTCGCCATTAAAGGAATCAAGAACCATTCCGGATCCTCTTTCGCGGGAGGAATTCATCCGTCTTATCGATGCGTGCAGAAATCAGCAAGCCAAAAATTTATGGTGTGTTTCTGTTTATACTGGCGTTCGCCCTGGTGAGCTGTGTGCACTTGGATGGGAGGACATAGATCTGAAAAATGGAACAATGATGATCAGGAGAAATTTAGCAAAAGACCGTTTCACGGTACCAAAAACACAGGCGGGAACCAATCGGGTCATTCATCTTATTAAGCCAGCAATCGACGCTCTCCGGAGTCAGATGACATTAACGAGACTGAGCAAAGAGCATATCATTGATGTTCACCTCAGAGAGTATGGCAGAACAGAAAAACATAAATGCACCTTTGTTTTTCAACCTGAAGTGTCAGCGAGAGTAAAAAATTATGGTGACCATTTTACCGTTGACTCAATAAGGCAGATGTGGGACGCAGCGATAAAACGTGCCGGACTCCGCCATCGAAAATCATATCAGTCGAGACATACTTATGCCTGCTGGTCGCTGACAGCTGGTGCTAACCCGGCATTTATAGCAAACCAGATGGGCCATGCAGATGCGCAAATGGTATTTCAGGTATACGGAAAATGGATGTCTGAAAACAATAATGCACAGGTAGCTTTGTTAAATACACAGTTAAGCGAGTTTGCCCCAACCATGCCCCATAACGAAGCAATGAAAAATTAATTTAATATTTATCAAATAGTTGACACGTATGACTCTTGAAATCCATAATTCACAGGTGTTTTTTCCCATCCTGTGGCTTCCTTGGCGTTTTCTAGGTTTTTTCAGATAGTTGCATTTTTTAAAAAGCATCCTAAGTTCGATCTCAGTGTCTATCTGGGGCCTATTTCTGTCCCATATATGCCCCAAAAAAACTCCCCAACAGATAAGTAGTTTTTTCATGGATTTATGCGTAAAATCAAGAACGGCTGGAAATCATTCAATACTCACACTATCGAAAAATTTACCAGCCAACCGCAGCACGTTCTTGCATAAGGCGTGTCTGCGGTTTTTCAACTATTCAGATACATCACTCCCATCACATTCATTCCTCCGCATCAAAGGCATATAGGCTATATCACCTTGATATTTTTCTTTTTCAGATAAAAACTGTTATCTATGTATACTTTTAAACCCAATCCGTGTAGAGTCTCTGCATAAGATAGTTTGCAGTTGCCGCTTCAGCTTGCGCCATAAACCGCCTGATTTTTGCTGCCACCTGTTAGCATTCCTGTATACCTGAAACGACAATGTTTATCTACGAACTTTAAGAACACCCAGGATAAAAATTGTCAACTATATCATATATAACACATTACTAATTCGAGGCTATATGAACAGCATACTGATAATCACATCTCTCCTTATCATATTCAGCATTTTTAGTCATGCCCTAATAAAATTAGGGATTGGCATATCCAATAACCCAGACAAAACCGATGTATAAGTCAACATATCCTGAATCAGACATACAATATCGCAATGAAAATCAATAATATTTTAAGGAATATCTTCATGAAATCAAAAGACACCCTAAAGTGGTTCCCTGCGCAGCTTCCTGAAGTAAGAATTATCCTAGGGGATGCTGTAGTGGAAGTAGCAAAACAGGGAAGACCTATCAATACCAGAACATTGCTTGATTACATTGAAGGAAACATAAAGAAAAAATCATGGCTGGATAACAAAGAATTATTACAAACAGCGATATCAGTTCTTAAAGACAACCAAAATTTAAATGGTAAAATGTAATATAATAAACTTACTTTTTTATCATTTTTCCACTTTAACAACATTTTGCTCCACTTTTCCACGACCAAACAACTTGAAATCTGGTTAAAATAACACGCAACACTATTCTTCTTCCTTGAGTCCGCCCGGAACTCGAAAAACAAACCGAGTTAAAGCCATTTTTCACAAAATCGATTTTGGGTCTCACCAAAATTACGGGGTTGCATACGCATTCGTTTATTTTCGAACGTGTACATACAAATATGCACAAAAATAATCATAATTATTTTCTGAGATGCATTATGATATGAACACCAATTTCGTATAGAGTCTCACTATGTCTCAAATTTTTGCTTACTGTCGGATATCAACGCTGGATCAGACCACCGAAAATCAACGCCGGGAAATCGAAAGTGCAGGTTTTAAAATCAAACCTCAGCAAATAATCGAAGAACACATTAGCGGCTCAGCAGCAACCAGTGAGCGTCCTGGTTTTAACCGGTTGCTTGCTCGCCTGAAATGTGGTGATCAATTGATTGTGACAAAACTGGATCGCCTTGGTTGTAATGCAATGGATATCAGGAAAACAGTGGAACAACTGACCGAAACAGGTATCAGAGTGCATTGCTTAGCATTGGGGGGCATTGACCTGACCAGTCCAACAGGAAAAATGATGATGCAAGTAATTTCAGCAGTCGCTGAATTTGAACGAGACCTTTTACTTGAACGCACTCATTCCGGGATAGTAAGAGCCCGCGGCGCAGGGAAACGTTTTGGTCGACCACCTGTGTTAAATGAAGAACAGAAACAGGTGGTATTCGAACGAATTAAGTCAGGTGTAAGTATAAGTGCCATTGCCCGGGAATTCAAAACCTCGCGGCAAACCATTTTAAGAGCCAAAGCAAAACTTCAGACACCTGACATATAAAAAATAATCTCGGTGTGAGATGCTTTACGTCTTCCAAGCCCCCTTCCTTGCCGTAAATGGAAAGATACATCTAATTATAGAATTTATATGTTTTACCCTACGGCAGTGCTGGCCATTCAATATCCTGTGAAGTTGACGTATCAACACGGTTCAGCAATACCCGATACTTTTTCCATGCTTCCAGCAACGAGATTTCTTCCTCCGTTGCAATTTCCAGATCTGCAGCATCCTGAAGCGGCGCAATATGCTCACTGGCTACCTGCATCAGGTTGTTTTTTGTTTCTTCCGCCTCCCGGATCCGGAACAGTTTTTCTGCTTCCGTATCCTTCACCCAGGCTGTGCCGTTCCACTTCTGAAACTCTCCTTCCGGCGATAACCAGGTAACATTTTCCGGTAACGGACCGAGTTCAGAAATAAATAACGCGTCGCCGGAAGCCACGTCATAAACCGTTTTACCCCGATGATCTTCAACGAGATGCCACGATGACTCATCACTGTTGAAAACAGCCACGAAGCCTGCCGGAATATCTGGCGGTGCAATATAGGTACTGTTTGCTGGCAGACCTGTATGAGGCGGAATATATGCGTCACCTTCACCAATAAATTCATTAGTTCCGGCCAGCAGATTATAAATTTTTATGGTCCGTGGTTGTTCACTCATTCTGAATGCCATTATGCAAGCCTCACAATATAGTTAAATGCGATGTTTTTGACGGTGTTTTCCGCGTTACCCGCAGCGTTAACGGTGATGGTGTGTCCATGTGAGCCAATCGCAACAGAGTGCGTATGAGCACCAATACCGACAGTATGTGCGTGAGCACCTGCAGATGCAGCTGTGCCGCTGACACTATGAGTGTGCGCTCCTGCAGCACTTGTATTCACACTGGCCGCAGACACTACCTTATGTACTGACCCATTTTGTGACCACTGGCTGACTGCTGATGCGCCTGTGACACTATGAGTATGGTTTCCGGCACTTGCGGCTGTACCGCTCACACTGTGCGTATGCGCCCCGGTGTTATTCGTGGATTTAGTGCCGTAATCAAACGACGATGTGGTTTTCGTCCCCAAATCCGTACTGGATGCGCTGGCGCTGTGGGTGTGCGATTTAATGCCGTCCTGTTCCTGAGACAATACGGCCCGACCACTGGCAGGTTTGCCCTTAATCGTCCAGCCACGCATATCAGGGATCACGCCTGACGGATAAGCGGTTGCAAGTTTCGGGTAAGCGGATTTGTCAAAAGTCTGCCCCTGCATCAGGGCATAACCAGACGGAACGGTATCTGATGGCCACGGGATTGGTGCGCCAGGCGGATAAAACTGCTCTGATGGCGTATAGAGTGAATAAACTGTACCGTCCGTTAACCCTTCCGGCTTATTAGCAGAATATGCTGGTGACGTATGAATAGTCACGCTGGCATTACTGGTATAATCCCATTGAATATTTACACCAGTCGCATAATTTCCGATTGCAACGTAAATATCGTAAGTATCACCAGATGTATTGACCCAGGCAAAATTTGTAAACCCTGTCGATGTGCGCTGCCATAAAGCACCAGTAATCCCCTTCGGATTACCATTACCTGCACGCAAAACAAGTTCAGATATACCTGCCTGTTGAGGTGACCCCACGTTAAATCCAGCGCCACCAATCAACGTAATTGAAACAACAGAACTCGCCTGTGGCATGGTTACCGTTGCTAATTTGAACCAACCAGCACCACCGCTGAATGACATTGTTGTTGAGTTAAGCGTACCAATATCTTTCGGCGTCAGTGTTATATCCGCTGAAAGCGCCTTACCATTCACCTTACGGGCAGAAGGTACCCGACCATTCGCATTATCATTAGCTGCTTTCACTGCTTTCGGTGTCGCGGCAAGCGTTTCAGATGCGCTGTTGGTTGCACTACTGAGCTGGACAATTCCTTTTTGTGCTGTCGTAGCGTCCTGTGCGGTGTATTTCCCGTTAGCCAGGTCATACGCGGCCTTAACGGCTTTTGGCGTTGCCGCCTGTGACTCGGAAGTGCTGTTGGTCGCACTGCTAAGCTGTACTACCCCCTTTTTCGTCGTGCTCGCATCCTCAAGCGCCACAGCGGATGCAATATCCTCTGCCCGTTTTGCTGCTGTCTCGGCGCGCGTTGCTGCGGATTCTGCCGTACTTTTGCTCTGTGCTGCCGCTGCCGCACTGCCAGCAGCCTCTGTCGCCTTCGTGGATGCCGTCGTGGCGCTGCCACTCGCTGCTGACGCCTGTCTGGTCGCCTCATCTTTTGAAGCAGATGCCGATGATGCCGATGACGCCGCCGAACTGGCTGACGATGCGGCAGCCGTTTTTGAGGATTCTGCGCTGGTTTCCGACGCTTTCGCGTTCGTTTCGGATGTCTTCGCTGCGGAAGCAGAACTCGCTGCTGCCGTGGCCTGTTCAGTGGCTTCGCCAGCCTTCGTTGTGGCTGTTGAAGCGGATGATGCGGCACTTTCTGCCGACTTTCCGGCAGCGGTGGCACTGGCTGAGGCCTGCCCGGCACTTGTTGACGCGGCGCTGGCAGATGATGCAGCCGCTGTTTTTGAGTCTGCTGCTGCGGAGGCACTCTGTTCCGCTGCCGTTTCAGAAGACTTAGCGTTCGTCTCGGACGTTTTTGCCGCTTTCGCGGAATTGCCTGCCGCCGTTGCCGAGGAAGCGGAACTACTGGCGCTCGAGGCTGCGCTCGTTTCTGATGATTTTGCCGCCTCTTTTGAAGCCGACGCATCCCGGGCTGAGGTGGCAGCTTCTGACGCTTTCGTGGTCGCGGTGGATGCAGAAGTGGCTGCTGATTGTTGTGACGCTGCCGCATTCGTTTCTGACGTTTTCGCCGCACCGGCACTGGTAGCCGCCGCACTTTTTGAGGACTCTGCAGCGGCAGCACTTTTTGATGCTTCAGTGGCCTTTGCTGATACCGTTCCTGCGCTGGAAGACGCTGACTGAGCCGACGACGCGGCCTGTCCGGCTGACGTGCTGGCTGCGCGTGCTGAGCCTGCAGCATCAGTTGCATGGGTTGCCGCCTCACGGGCTGATGTGCTGGCATCGCTGGCTGACTTCTTCGCGGCTGCTGTGTTCTGTGCCACCGCGGACGCGTTACGCGCCACCTCTTCCACCATCAGTTCAAAACGTCGCAGTGCCTCCGGACGGGCATCATCCTCCGTCATGGCACCGAGAAAATCATTCAGCGTACCGGGTTGAGAATCTTCATACACGGTGATGGTCCCGGCATGTGACGGCGGGAATCCCTCCACCAACAGAATAACGCTGTACTGACCGTACTCAACGTCCATACTGTAACGCCCGGCTTCATCCGGATTTTCTGAGGCCAGCGTGTTCACCACCACAGTGGTACTGTTACGTTTTGCTTTCAGCTGGATTGTGCAGTTCTGTACCGGTTTTCCTGTGCCGTCTTTCAGTACACCTGAAATCTTTACTGCCATATTCACCCCACAAAAAAGCCCGCCTGAACCGGCGGGCTGTCATAACACTGTGTTACCTGGCTAATCAGAATTTATAACCGACACCCACGATGAAACCGTCAGTGCGCCAGTCGCCACTGCCGGAGCCTTCATAAGCAATATCAATAGCCACGGATTCGGTCGGGTTAAACTGCACGCCAGCCCCCCACGCCAGAGACGTGTTGCTGTGGCGACCGTCATCACTTCCGGTCAGCACATCGTGCGTTTTCCCCTTGTTGTCAGTTACGCGGAGATAATCCCCGGAGAAAGTCGACACACGGCTGTAAGCCACACCCGCCATCGCATACGCGCTGAACCATTCATTCACGCGTACAGACGGCCCCGCCATCACCCTGAACCAGCGGTTACGCACGGAATCTTCATGCCAGCGGGTATCGCTGTAACGGGTAAGCTGGCGATTCTTGTCTCCTGCATAGCTGAATGACGTCACCATTCCCAGCGTGTCCGTAAACTCATAACGGTATTTCACGTTAATCCCGTTCAGATCATCACTGCCGGAAACGTTCGTCGAGGCATGAAGATAGCCCGCGCTCAGCGTGGACTGATGTTCAGACGCCCATGCAGACGCACCGGATACGGCCAGACAAATGGCTGCGGACAAAATGGCGGCATAAAGTTTACGCATAATTACCTCTCGCTTTTCTGCAATAAAAAAGGCGTCATTTCTGACGCCCGTTATGGGTTATAAAATTCAGCTGATACTGATACCTGCTGTGGATTTCTTCATCACCACAACCAGCAGATCGCTGATACTGGTTGTTGGTGTCCAGTTATTCGCTCCTGATGAAGATACGGTGAATGTCAGTGTCAGTGTCCCCTGTCCGGCAGGCATATCTATAACTGAGGAAAATACGCCCTGAGCATCCGTCGTGGACTGATTAAAAATCTCCTGACCATTGCGGGTCACTCTTAACCGGCAGGTTGAATACCAGTATGACTGTTGGTTATTACTGTTGAAATTCTCATGCTTACCACCGCGGAATAACACTGGAGGTATCATGACCTGCCGGTCAAACTTCTGATCATCACTGATTCTTACCGTGATGGTGCCACTGGCATAACTGTTCGTGCGGGGGAAAGACTTGCTGACCGTTTTGACAATATCGCCTTCAATCTGATTGGCTGACAGTTTCCCCTTAATCTGACAGTTCTCATTAATCGTGACGTTGTTGAGCGTCCCGGAGTTCGCATTCACACTGCCACTGATATCCGCATTTTTAGCAGTCAGCTTTCCGTCCGGTGTCAGGGAAAATGCCGGTGGATTTCCACCGCTGGTAATGGTGGGGGCCGTCAGGCGTTTCAGGAACACGTCGTTCATGAATATCTGATCGCCCTGACCAACAAACATCGGTTTTGTGTTGCCATTCGCAGGATTAACCATCGCAATCCTGTCCGCCGCCAGCAGCACCTGACTCTGCATGCCGTCAGGGGTGTTCTCAATACCGGCACCAATACCCGCGATATAAAGGCGTCCGTCCTGCATCTGCTGCAGCTTCACAGCCCACATGCTGTTCAGGTTATTATTTGTATCAACCTGAACCTTCTGTATCTGCTGAATTGCCGCACTCTGGTCTTCCAGTTTCTTATTGACGGTCTGCGTGATTTCATTGCTGACATCCGTAATGGACGTCCTGATTTCAGCCAGGTCAGGCGCAAGCTGACCGTTATCAATCTGCGTCCACAGCTCCTGAGCCAGATGGGTTTTCCCTATCTCGCCTTTGAAAAAATCCAGATAGCCGGATGCATCATCACTCGGCTGACCAACAGCCTCCACGAATGCCGATTTGCCAACGGTGTTCACACTGCGAACGTAAAAATAATAATCATGGCCCGGCCTGATATTGATACTGGCGGCTATCCAGTACAGCGCCGTGCCAAGATAGCGCGCTGTGGTTTCAACCTGCCTGATACCAGCAATCCGTTTTTCCGAGAACCAGAACTCAAACTGTACTGTCGGGTCATAAACCGCAAGATGCGGCGTGGCAGTTATCTGAAAATAGCCCGGCGTCAGCTCAATCCGCGACGGTGCTACCGGTGCGGCAATCCGGAACGATACCGACGCCGGATCGCCCTGCTGTCCCCACGCATTTACCGCCCGGACTGTCAGCGTGTACCGTCCCAGCGCCAGTTGCGTGAAGCGGTATGTGGTTTCCGTCGTCCGGGCCGTGCTGACCAGCCGCTCACTGCCGTCGTCCGCTGTTACGGTCAGACGGAGCAGGAAGCTCACGCCCTTCACCACCTTCGGTGTGTCCCATCGCGCCAGCACCTGATATTCCCCGCTGTCTGCAGTGACTTCTGCGGTCAGGTGCTGCACCGCTGGCGGCGTGACACCATTCACCGTGCCACTCTGTTCGCCGTCAAAGTGCGCCCCGTTATCCACGATGGCCTCTTTTTCCGGCACATGCTGCACGGCGGTGATGGCATACGTGCCGTCGTCGTTCTCACGGATACTCACGCAGCGGAACAGTCGCTGGCGCAGCGTCGGCAGCTTCAGCCCCCATACGCTGTATTCAGCAACACCGTCAGGAACACGGCTCACTTTTACCTTCACGCCGTCGGTGACGGACTGAACCTCCACGCTGACCGGATTGCCACTTCCGTCAACCAGGCTTATCAGCGCGGTACCGGAGGATGGCAGCGTGATTTCACGGTCGAGCGTCAGCGTCCGGGTCTGGCTGTTCACCGCCAGCACACGACCACCGGTGCTGATACCGGCATAGTCATCATCGCAGATTTCAATAACATCGCCCGGTACATGGCGAAGCCCTTCTGCGCCGACGCTGAAATCCACGGTCTGCATTTCCAGCAGTTCTGTTTTAATCAGCCACAGCCCGGCGCGGTGTGCCTGCCCCCGGCTGGTACAGCCAAAGGCATCCATCTTCGTAACATTACGACCGTAACGGGCAATGGCCTGCGTATCTTCAACAAGCTCTGTCGCCGTCTCCCAGCCGTTGTTCGGGTCAATCCAGTTCACCTCAACGGCATTATGGCGGTCCTTCAGGGCGCTGAAGCTGTAGCGGAACGGCGCGCCATCATCCGGCATCACCACATTACTGCGGTTATAGGTCCACACCTTATCCGACGGTCGGTCCTGCACGAACGTCAGCGTCTGCCCGTTCCATACCGGCATACAGCGCATCGCCGAGCAGAAATCACTGAGAACATCCCACGCCTTACGCTGTGTGGTCAGGTACGCATTACAGGTGATGCGCGGCTCCGTGCCGCCAAAACCGTCCGGCACCGACTGCTCGCAATGCTGGCCGATGACATACAGCGCCCATTTGTCCACATCCGCCGCACCAAGACGTTTCCCCATGCCGTAGCGCGGATGGGTCAGCATATCCCACAGACACCAGGCCATGTTGTTGCTGTATGCTGGCTTAAACGTTCCGTCCCAGATACCGCTGTATTGCCGCGTCTGCGGGTTATAGTTCGACGGCACCTGCAGAATGCGTCCGCGAAGATGATAATTACGGCTCACCTGCTGGCTGCCGAACTGCTCCGAGTCCACCTGCACGCCGACCAGTGCCGTGTTCGGGTAGCACTGTTTCACATCGATGATTTCGGTGTATGACGACCAGAGCGTTTTGTTCTGCAGCTGGTCTGTGGTACTGTCCGGCGTCATCCTGCGCATCCGGATATTAAACGGGCGCGGCGGCAGGTTACCCACCACCACCGAAGCCAGATACTGCGAGGTGGTTTTGCCCTTAATGGTGATGTCTTTTTCCGTCACCCAGCCACCGTTACGTTGTATCTGAACCAGCAGGCGGACTTCCGATGGATTCCGGTCCCCCTTTGAGGTGGTTTCCACCAGTGCCTGCACACCGAAGGTAAAGCGCAGACGGTCGATGTTTGCAGACGTGATGGTCCGGGTGATCGGCGTGTCGTATTTCACTTCCGTACCCAGCACCGTCTCGGAGCCGGAGGATTCAAATCCCTCCGGCGGTGTCTGCTCCTGCTCACCGGCCCGGAACACCACCGTGACGCCGGAGATGTTGGTATTCCCCTCACTGTCCAGCACTGGCGTACTGTTCAGCAGCACACTTTTTAATCCATCCACCGGACCTTCAATCGGCCCTTCGCTGATGGCATCGATCACACTCAGCAACTGCGTGGACTTCAGGTTGTCCTTCGCTTCGCGCGGAGTATGCCCCTTACTGCTGCCTTTACCCATTCCTCACGCTCCATAAACGACAAAACCGCCCGGAGGCGGTTTCACATAAACGTTTTTCATCAGCGACCAATCACCACAACCTGACCACCATCCCCTTCGTCTGCCGTGCTGATCTCCTGAGAAACCACGCGTGACCCCACGCGCATTTCACCGTACAGAACAGGCAGAACATTGCCCTGGGCAACCATGTTATCCAGTGAGGAGAAATAGGTGTTCTGTTTGCCGTTATCCGTTGTCTGTGTACGGGGAGTTCTGGCTTTCGGTGCCAGCATCTGCGCCACACCACCGAGCACCATACTGGCACCGAGAGAAAACAGGATGCCGGTCATACCTCCGGCCCCAATGGCTGCCCCCCATGCTGCAAGGGTGGCTCCGGCGGTAAAGAATGATCCGGCAATGGCGGCTGCTCCCAGGACAATCTGGAATACACCACCAGACTTGGCCCCGGCGACTCTGGGAACAATATGAATCACAGCGCCATCAGGCAGAGTCTCATGTAACTGCGCCGTTAATCCGGACGTGCTGACATCCTGCCCGGCAATCCGTACCTGATACCAGCCGTCGCTCAGTTTCTGACGAAACGCCGGGAGCTGTGTGGCCAGCGCCCGGATGGCTTCAGCCCCCGTTTTCACACGAAGGTCGATGCGGCGGCCAAATCGTTGCAAATCCCCGTAAAGGCAGATGCGTGCCATGCCCGGTGACGCCAGAGGGAGTGTGTGCGTCGCTGCCATTTGTCGGTATACCTCTCTCGTTTGCTCAGTTGTTCAGGAATATGGTGCAGCAGCTCGCCGTCGCCGCAGTAAATGGCAGCATGATTCGGCACCGATGAACCAAAGCTGCACAGCAGCACATCGCCCGGCTGCGCCTCTGTCAGTGCGACACGGTAAAAACCCGTTGCCTCCATATTGTCAAGATAGAGATTCTGACCGTGACGCCACCAGTCATCCTCGCGGTGAAAATCCGGCATCTCAATTCCCGCCAGATGGTAAGCGTCCCGGAACAGCGTGTAACAGTCCGTCACTCCGTGCTCAAAGCGCCGCCCGGTGAGATACGGCACACAGCGGAACTTGTGAATCACGCCCAGGCAGACCAGCCACCACGGCAAATCACTCTGCACCTGCAGCCGCCGGTCAGCCTCACTCAGCCAGGGCAGACCACCGGGGTGGCTGTGGACCAGCGCCACAATCTCACCCTGCATTTCTGCCTGCAGCCAGTCCTCCGGAGCCATCCGGAAATAATCCTCCGGCTCACCGGAAATATTCACGCCGGGAAAATATCTTTCCCCCTCCGGCGCTCTCACCACGAAGCCGCACGACTCCGCTGGCGCACATCGTCGGGCGTGCGCCAGAATCGCTGATTCTGTCTGTGTCATGGGATTTACTGCGAAAGTTTGTTAATGGAAAGGAAGCCGCCAAAGTTGCCGACGTTATTGCGAAACTTACAGCCACTCAGGCATTTGCTGCATTTATCCTTCGTGATATCGGACGTTGGCTGGTCATATTCATCCGCGACCGCCGGACCGTGATAACCGCACTCATCGCCGCGATAGGTCCAGGTGCAGGTGTTGGCCAGCATGATACGTCCCGGAAAAACAGCGCCATCTGTTTCCGTCGGCGTGGACAGTACAAAGGAGGCACTCACCGCGCTCAGTTCGCTGCACTGCTCAATGCGCCAGCGGCTGATCACCTCCTGCTCCGGATCGGCGCCACTGTTTCCGTTGACGAAGTTCACCGCATCCAGAAAACGGGCGTAAACCTTACGCCGGACCACCGTTCCGCCGACCAGACTCTGCATATCTTCCACCATACCGGTGACCATGCCGTACAGGTTAGAGACTGCCAGCGTGGGCCGCGTACTGGTGCCTTTGCCATTCAGTTCAAAACCGCTCCCCTGAATGGGATACGGCTGATACTGTCGCCCCTGCCAGGTGACCGGCTCACCTTTTTCGTTCTGCTCATTACAGAAAAAATAACGTTCTCCACCGACCTCTGTCAGGTCGATTTCCCAGAGCACCACGCTGGCCGACTGCTCCGCACGGGTGCATTCATTCAGTGTTTCCTGCCGGATATCCTGCATCAGTTCACCACCTGTTCAAACTCTGCGCTGAACTCAACACGCAGCATACTGACCCGCGACGTCCATTTTGCGCAGGTCACCTTTATCTGCCGCCAGTCATAAGGCGGTGTCCACAGAAAGGCTTTCCAGCCTCCGTGCTCTGCCAGAAACGACTCCAGTACCGTGGCCTCCTCACGGGGGACAGAAAGCGTCACGCTGTACGTTTTCAGGTTGGCATTCAGCCCGGCAGGCGCTCGCTGGGAATAGCCATCACCAAAGCGCACCTTTCTTACAGAAGGGGCCGAAGCCACATCCATACCGGGTTTCACTTTCCAGCGGAAGGTTTTCATCGTCCACCTCCGGAGAACAGGCCACCATCACGCATCTGTGTCTGAATTTCATCACGGGCACCCTTGCGGGCCATGTCATACACCGCCTTCAGAGCAGCCGGACCTATCTGCCCGTTCGTGCCGTCGTTGTTAATCACCACATGGTTATTCTGCTCAAACGTCCCGGACGCCTGCGACCGGCTGTCAGCCAGACTGCCCGGTGTACCGACATAACCACCGGTGGCATAGCCGCGCATCAGCCGGTAGAGATTCCCCACGCCAATCCGGCTGGTTGCCTCCTTCGTGAAGACAAATTCACCACGGTGAACAATCCCCGCTGGCTCATATTTGCCGCCGGTTCCCGTAAATCCTCCGGTTGCAAAATGGAATTTCGCCGCAGCGGCCTGAATGGCTGTACCGCCTGACGCGGATGCGCCGCCACCAACAGCCCCGCCAATGGCGCTGCCGATACTCCCGACAATCCCCACCATTGCCTGCTTAAGCAGAATTTCTGTCATCATGGACAGCACGGAACGGGTGAAGCTGCGCCAGTTCTGCTCACTGCCGGTCAGCATCGCCGCCATATTCTGCGCAATACCATCAAAGGTCTGCGTGGCTGCACTTTTAACCTGCGACATACTGTCCGTGGCGCTCTCTTCCCACTCACTCCAGCCGGACTTCAGGCCTGCCATCCAGCTCCCGCGAAGCTGGTCTTCAGCCGCCCAGGTCTTTTTCTGCTCTGACATGACGTTATTCAGCGCCAGAGAATTATCGCCATACTGTTCCTTCAGGCGCTGTTCTGTGGCTTCCCGCGCTGCCTGCCGGTCAGTCAGCCCCCGGTTTTTCGCATCAATGGCGGCCCGTTTTGCCCGTTGCTGCTGTGCGAATTTATCCGCCTGCTGCGCCAGCGCGTTCAGGCGCTCCTGATACGTAACCTTGTCGCCAAGTGCAGCCAGCTGGCGTTTGTACTCCAGCGTCTCATCTTTATGCGCCAGCAGGGATTTCTCCTGTGCAGACAGCTGGCGACGTTGTGCCGCCTCCTCCAGTACCGCGAACTGACTTTCAGCCTTCCACAAATCCCGGCGCTGCTGGCTGATTTTCTCATTTGCTCCGGCATGCTTCTCCAGCGTCCGGAGTTCAGCCTGAAGCGTCAGCAGGGCAGCATGAGCACTGTCTTCCTGACGATCGCCCGCAGACACCTTCACGCCGGACTGTTTCGGCTTTTTCAGCGTCGCTTCATAGTCCTTTTTCGCCGCCGCCATCAGCGTGTTGTAATCTGCCTGCAGAATTTTCCCGTCCTTCAGTGCCTTGTTCAGTTCTTCCTGACGGGCGGTATATTTCTCCAGCGGCGTCTGCAGCCGTTCGTAAGCTTTCTGCGCCTCTTCGGTATATTTCAGCCGTGACGCTTCAGTATCGCTCTGCTGCTGCGCATTTTTGTCCTGTTGACTCTGCTGTTCAGCCTTCTTTCTCGCGGCTTCAAGCGCAAGACGGGCCTTTTCACGATCATCCCAGTAACGCGCCTGCGCTTCATCGTTAACGAAATAATCATCCTTGCGCAGACTCCAGATGTCGTCCGCTTTCTTAAACGCAGCCTCTGCCTTAATCAGCATCTCCTGCGCGGTATCAGGACGACCAGTATCCAGCACCGCATCCCACATGGATTTGAATGCCCGCGCTGTCCTGTCTGCCCAGGTCTCCAGCGTACCCATGTTCTCTTTCAGGCGGCGGGTCTGGTCATCAAACCCTTTCGTCGCGGCCTCGTTCGCAGCCTGCAATGCCCCGGCTTCATCGCCGGAATGCTGCAACTGAGCAACATACGCAATCTGCTCCGCCGTCACGTTATGGAACTGGCGTGCCATCGCTGTCAGCCCTGACGTCGGGTCTGTGGTCAGCTTCCCGAAGGCTTCAGCGACCTTGTCCACCTCCACGCCGGATGCAGAGGAGAAACGCGCCACACTCTGGCTGATGGATGCAATCTGAGCCTCACCGCTTACTCCCGCCTTAACCAGTGCGCTGAGTGACTCGCTGGTCTGGTTAAACGTCAGCCCTGCCGCCTGCCCGGCTCTGGACAGGACCAGCATACGATCTGCCGTCAGACCCGACTGATTGCCGGAAAGGACCAGCGTTTTGTTGAAATCGGACAGGGTTGAGTTGCCCTGATACCAGGCATACGCCAGCGCACCGGTCGCCACCGCCAGCGAGGTGGCCCCGACCATCGGCAGGGTGATCGCACCGGCAAGCCCCCTGAACATGGGGATCATCCCGCCGAAGGAGTCCTTCACCTGACCACCCTGTTGCAGCAGGATCAGCCACGGACTTTGCCCGCCTGCAAGCTGCGTGGCCACGTCGGTGAACTGCGCAGGCAGCATACGCATGGCAGCTTTATACTGCCCGACGGAAATCCCCGCTTTCTGTGCAGCCAGTGCCTGTCGGCTCAGCGACTGTTCAACGACTGCCGCTGTTTTTTTCGCATCACTTTCCGTACCGGAAAAATGACGCCTGACTCTGGCCATCTGCTCGTCAAATCTGGCCGCATCCAGACTTAAATCAACGACCAGATCGCCTACCGGTTCAGCCATACCGGACTCCTCCTGCGATCCCTTCTGATACTGTCATCAGCATTACGTCATCCTCCGTCATGTCCGCCACATCCGGGGAAGCGGGGATAACTTCATTCCCGTCCGGGCCAAAGCGGACACCTCCGGCAAGCCCTGCCGCTTTCTGCATCAGCACATCATCTTCAGGCTCTTCGTCAGCCTCGCGCCGGTTCAGCAGACTGAAATCCAGCGGATGCATATCCGGATCGCTGAAAAACAGGCTGAGCACGGTGTACGTCAGCCCGGAAAAGTGCATATCCAGCAGAACATCATGAAAATAATGGGTACTGTAAAAGCGGTGCCAGTCGGCATACTCCGTGGATGACATCCCGGCAAGCATGGCACGCCAGTCAGGTCGCCCCATCTCACGCGCCAGTTTCAGGGCAAAACTCAGCTCACCGTCGAACACTTTCCCGCAGAAACAGGCTCTGCGGGCCCGGCGTCCTCTGTCTGTTCAGGGGCATTATTCACCACAAACTCATACATACCAGACAGCCGGTACACCACGTTTTCAGCATGAGAAATTGCCTCCGTGGGCCAGGTGGTAAGCACTTCCTGCTCAATCTGTTTAACGGCTTCATTCATGGACGGCAGCTTTGTCTTCTGCGGATGGTTATGCCACAGGGACATCGCCACCAGAAACGCGCCGGTTCTGATGGCGTCTTCCACAGTAAACTTCCGGTTGCTGTCTGACTCCGCCTGTTCTGCCTGCCGTTTCATCAGGGCGAGATGCTCAATGCGCTGCAGGGCTGACAGTTCAGAAAGCGTGACGGTCACACCGTTATGTTCAAATGATTCGGTTTTCAGGAACATCGCTGACTCTCCGGATTAACTGTCGGTGACAGTGATTTCTGCAACCGCAGCAAGTTCACCATTACCGGATAAAACCGGAATGTTGACCTTACCTGCAGCAACGCCTTTCACGGTGATGGTCATACCACTGACCGACACGGTGGCTTTTGTTTTATCCGCTGACACCGCACGGAAGCTCTTGTCAGTTGCGCCCTCCGGCTGGAATGCCACGGTCAGCGTGGTGCTCTGCCCTTTCACCACCGAGGAGCTGGCAGGCGTCACGGTCATACCGGTTGCCGCTGTTACCGTGCTGCGATCTTCTGCCATTGACGGACGGCCCACATTGGTGACCTTCACCGTACGGGTGATCACTTCCTTCGCCGTCACCGCCTTACCGATACTGCTGACCCAGCCACGGAACACATCGACCGTGCCGTTCGGGAAGCGGATTTTATAGGCACGGGTATCACCTTCATTAAACCACGCCAGCAGCGCCTGCTGCCCCTGCTCTCCGGGCATCCACGCCAGCGTGAAGCTGGTATCTCCGGCGGATTTCTGCCCCTGCCCGGTCGCGGTCCAGTCCGCATCTTCATCATCGAGATAACTGTCGTCATAGGACTCAGCGGTCAGTTCGCCGGGCGTCAGGTCTTTAACTTTAGCCAGACGCGACCAGTCAACGTCTGAAAGCGGGTTCGCATAAGGGTCGCCGCTCCCGTTATAAACCCACAGGGTGGTCCCGGCACCTTTCACCGGTATTGCTGGATTTGGTACAGGCATATCGTCCTCACATTTCATAGGTAATGACATAAGTCAGATCGGCAGAACTCCACAGGCCCGCATCATCGTCGCGCCGGTAGTCATAGCCACTGGCCACCATACTGGTGAGCAAATCTGACAGTGCCGGGATATCGCTCATCACCGGATAAATCCGGGACTCCATCCACGAATCCAGCTCTGAATCCGGCACCTGAGCAGGCAGGAAAACTTCGATATGCAGCTCCGCCTGCCAGGTATCGCTGTCCAGCTCTTCGCCCGTGTATTCAGCGCCGGTGAGATAAACGGCAACTGCCGGAAAATCCGCCTCATCAAAAACAGCGGGGCGACCATCAAAAAACGTCGCCCCGGTGTCATGCTTCTCCAGTGCATCCAGTACGGCTGCACGGAGTTCAGTATGTTTCATCGCTTTATTACCATCCTCAGTTGATGCTGCAGCGCATAGCCCAGCTCTTTCGGAAGACGTTCACGCCGTATCCGCTCAATATTTTGTTTAAACGCCGTGGTCAGCGGCACCGCCATCGGGATTTTCACCACATCAATGGGGTAACGGTTTTTCCCGGCCACACGCTGCATAACATGCCACCGGCCATTTTTCAGTTGCTGAATAAACGCGCCGGGAATACGACGGTTACCCACCACAAGCACGCTGCCGCCACCTTTCAGGGCTGAACGCTGCCCCTTTTTACGACGCCTGCGGCGCGAAAGGACAACCCGCGCATTACCCAGCCTGATTACGGGCAAATCCCCCCGGTTAACCTTGATTCTGGCCTGCGGATTTTTGACCGTGGCCCTTTTCAGCCTGGCCCTTTCCTTTACCAGTTTCCGGCGTACCTTTGTCTCACGGGCAACCTGTGACACCGACTGCGATATCGCGGATGAAGCAACGCGGTTAATGGCCATTGCGGCGGCACCGGGCACCGCCGTTCTGCTGATACGGCTGAGGTTTTCAACGGCCTGCTCAAGACCTTTTATGGCCATACATCCCCCTTCCAGCGGCGACGGTTAACGGCAGGCGGTACGCCCCGCCCAAGCCAGAGATGACAGCTTCCGCCATCATCCGGCGAAATCCGGTCTATCCAGAAGTTTTCCTCACCGATGGTCAGCGTGTCGCCGCGCCGCAGCTGCCGCACATCATCAGTCCGGACAAACAGGGACGGGCTGGAGCCTTCAACGCGCACGCCCTGTCCGGCATAGCTGATATTTTCAGGGTCATCAAAAACACCACGTATCACAGCACCGGACTGCTCACCGGATGTCATGGTGGCTGACGTTCCCATGTACCCGCGTATCGTTTCATCGGCGCAGGCAATGGCAGCATCGAACAGGTTATCGAAATCAGCCACAGCGCCTCCCGTTATTGCATTCTGGCCAGGCCGCGCTCTGTCATTTCAGCTGCCACACCGACAGAGACACGGAACGCCGTTCCCGGCAGCACAAATGCCACAGCCTCATCCCGCGTGGCGTGAAGTGCATCAGTATGCAGCGTCACCAGTGCCACAACCGTGACCAGTTCAGCCGTATCAGTCACGGTATCCGGCTGCGCTGATACAACCTCATTTTCATGTCCGGTCAGCACATTTTCCCGGCTGAGAGGGGTGTCCTGACCGGAAGTTTCATCCGTGTCATCAAGCTCCTCTTCCAGCTCTGCCACACGGAGCGCCAGTTCTTCTTTCGTCCCCGTCAGGCTGACATCACGGTTCAGTTGTTCACCCAGCGAGCGGAGACGGGCAATCAGTTCATCTTTCGTCATGGACTCCTCCACAGAGAAACAATGGCCCCGAAGGGCCATGATTACGCCAGTTGTACGGACACGAACTCATCAGGGTCAGCCAGCAGCATCAGCGGTGCTGACTGAATCATGGTGAACTCACGCGCCGGATCGCCGGTGGTCACCCAGTTTTTCGGGTAACGGGCAGAGGCGTTAATGCCTTCGCGCTGTGCGTCCGCATCCTGAATGCAGCCATAGGTGCGCAGACCGCGTGCCTGAGTGTTCCCCAGCACCATCGTGTTGTCCGGCAGGAAGTTCTTTTTGACGCCGTTTTCCACGTACTGTCCGGAATACACGACGATGGCCACATCGCCATACATCCCCTTATAGGACACCGCTTTACCCAGGTCTTTCACCGCTGTCTCCAGCTCGGAATGAGAGCCGCGACGGGTATCCAGCTTCTCCTTGACGGCTTTGAAGGAACGGAACAGCGCCCAGCCTTTCGGGTCAAACACGATGATATTCACCACGCCGCTGGCGTTCAGCGCGTAGGCTTCGATATCGTCGGTCGGGTCATACGTGGACTTGTCACGCTTGCTCCACTCCGTGCCGCCGGACTGCGTGATGTTATTCTCCTCACTGCGGCCCATATCCACCTCAACCGGATCGAAGGCTTCACCGGTCATGGTGTATTTGCCCTTAAGCACGGCAGAAACTGCCTGCATCTCTTCGACCTGAGCAATGGCCAGCTCTTCGTCACGCATGTTCTGCATGATGATGCGACGGCGGCGGTAAGCCGGGTCCGCCAGATTCTGCGGATCTTCATCCGGCAGGCGACGCAGGGTCATCTGCGGATTCACTTCATGCTTCGGCTTGACATATCCCGGCGTAAATTCAGAGGTGGAGCCGCCACGGGAACGGATAACCTCACCGGAAACAATCGGCGAAACGTACAGCGCCATGTTTACCAGTCCCGGAATTTGTGAGAGATAGACTTTCTCCGTGGTGAAGGGATAGCTCTCACGGAAAAAGAGACGCAGAAACAGCGGATCAAACTTAAATTTCTGCTCATTTGCCGCGAGCAGTTGGGCGGTTGTGTACATCGACATAAAAAAATCCCGTAAAAAAAGCCGCACAGGCGGCCTTTAGTGATGAAGGGTAAAGTTAAACGATGCTGATTGCCGTTCCGGCAAACGCGGTCCGTTTTTTCGTCTCGTCGCTGGCAGCCTCCGGCCAGAGCACATCCTCATAACGGAACGTGCCGGACTTGTAGAACGTCAGTGTGGTGCTGGTCTGGTCAGCAGCAACTGCAAGAATGCCAACGGCAGCACCGTCGGTGGTGCCATCCCACGCAACCAGCTTACGGGTGGAGGTGTCCAGCATCAGCGGGGTCATTGCAGGCGCTTTCGCACTCAATACGCCGGGCGCGGTTGCGGTATGAGCCGGGTCACTGTTGCCCAGCGGCTGGTAATGGGTAAAGGTTTCTTTGCTCGTCATAAACATCCCTTACACTGGTGTGTTCAGCAAATCGTTAACGGCATCAGATGCCGGGTTACCTGCAGCCAGCGGCGCCGGTGCCCCCTGCATCAGACGATCCAGCGCAGTGTCACTGCGCGCCTGTGCACTCTGTGGTGCTGCGGCCAGAATACGGCGGGCCGTTTCCACGGTCATACCGGGGGTTTCGGCCAGCACGCATGCCTGTTCTTCGCGTCCGTGAGCCTCCTCACAGTTGAGGATCCCCATAATGCGACTGTTTTCTGCCGCAACCGCTGCGGTGATCTGCGCGTTCACGTCCGGCTGCGCAGCGCTGGCGTTCTCGCCCTCCGTCGCTTGCACCACGCCAGTAACGTCAGCCTGCGAAGCAGTGGCTGAAACAGTTGTTGATTGAGTCTCTTTGGTCATTCGCCCTCCTGAGAGACGGGATTTACGTGTATCCAGTGCATCACGCATGACGGTGATCGCATCGGTACTGTTAACAAGTTCATCAGCCAGTCCGGCATCAATGGCCTCCTGACCGCTGTACACTGCAGCCTCGGTATCCAGCACAGCCTGCACGGACAGGCCGGTATATGCCGACACTTTCTGCGCAAACATCTGGCGGGTTGCATCCATCCGGGACTGCAGTGTTTCCCGGACGTCATCCGGAAGATGGCTGTAGGGGTTGCCATCCACCTTATGGCTGCCGCTGTAAATCAGCGTGATTTCCACGCCCTGTTTCTCCAGCGCTGCACCGTAATTGCTGTGAGCCATCATGACGCCGATGGAGCCTGTCCGGGCGGTCTGCGTGACCAGACGCCGGGAAGCGGCACTGGCAAGCAACTGACCTGCACTGCAGTTCATGTCGTTGGCAAGCGCCCATACCGGTTTTATGTCACGCACACGGGCGATGATGTCAGCGCAGTCAAATGCCCCCGCCACCATCCCGCCGGGCGTGTCCATATCGAGCAGAATGCCGTCCACCATCGGATCGCTGGCAGCCTGTTGCAGACGGGCGATAATGCCGTTGTAACCGGTCATCCCCGAATACGGCTGCAGCGCCCGCGTCCGGCTGACCAGCGTGCCGGAAACCGGCAGCACGGCGATGCCGTTCATGACCTGATAACTGCGGGCCTGTCGTGGTCCGTCATCATCACCGGATAACGCCAGCGTCGCGGGTGTCTCCGGGGCAGTCAGGCTGTCACCGGACACCGCATCTGTCAGGCGGCTGATCCCAAGCTGGCCTGCTAGCGCACAAAAGAAAACCCGCGCATAGGCGGGTTCAAGCATCAGCGGCTCATTAAAGGCCATGCTGGCAATATGCGGGAGATTACGCAGCTCTGCTGTCACTCTTCTCCTCCTCTGTTGATTGTCGCAGCCCGGATTCAAATGCCGCAGCCGCCCAGGCTGGCGGTTTAAGACCGGCTGCGCGGCGCTCCATCGTTTCACGGACCTGCTGGGCAAAAATTTCCTGATAGTCGTCACCGCGTTTTGCGCACTCTTTCTCGTAGGTGCTCAGTCCGGCTTCTATCAGCATCACCGCTTCCTGTACTTCTTTCAGACCATCGATGGCCATACGACCGGAGCCTATCCAGTCACAGTTCCCCCAGGCACTGCGGGCTTCCTGAAAACTGAAGCGCGCTTTTGAAGGTAACGTCACCACGCGGCGAACGATGGCCTCTTCCAGCCAGCACAGAAACATCTGGCTCGCCTGACGGGATGCGACGAATTTTCGCCGCCCCATAAAGTGCGCCCACGACTCGTTCGCGCTGGCCCGTGCCGTGGAGTAGCTCATCTGAGCGTAATTCCGGGAAAGCTGCTCATACGAGACACCCAGCCCGGCAGCGATATACCGCAGCAGTGACTGCTCAAACACGGAGTAGCCGTTATCCGTGTCCTGAGCCGTCTGCAGGTTCAGTGAGTCACCCGGCATCAGGTGCGGCACTTTTGCGCCTCCCAGCCGGACCGGTGCTGCGGCGTAATACGCGGCAATTTCACCAATCCAGCCGGTCAGCTTGTCCCGCTGCTCCTTACTGTTCGCGCCCAGAATAAAATCCATCGCTGACTGCGTATCCAGCTCACTCTCAATGGTGGCGGCATACATCGCCTTCACAATGGCGCTCTGCAGCTGCGTGTTCTGCAGCGTGTCGAGCATCTTCATCTGCTCCATCACGCTGTAAAACACATTTGCACCGCGGGTCTGCCCGTCCTCCACGGGTTCAAAAACGTGAATGAACGAGGCGCGCCCGCCGGGTAACTCACGGGGTATCCATGTCCATTTCTGCGGCATCCAGCCAGGATAGCCGTCCTCGCTGACGTAATATCCCAGCGCCGCACCACTGTCATTAATCTGCACACCGGCACGGCAGTTCCGGCTGTCGCCGGTATTGTTCGGGTTGCTGATGCGCTTCGGGCTGACCATCCGGAACTGTGTCCGGAACAGTCGCGAGGGACTGGTATCCCAGGTGGCCTGAACGAACAGTTCACCGTTAAAGGCGTGCATGGCCACACCTTCCCGAATCATCATGGTAAACGTGCGTTTTCGCTCAACGTCAATGCAGCAACAGTCATCTTCGGCAAACTCTTTCCATGCCGCTTCAACCTCGCGGGAAAAGGCACGGGCTTCTTCCTCCCCGATGCCCAGATAGCGCCAGCTTGGGCGATGACTGAGCCGGAAAAAAGACCCGACGATATGATCCTGATGCAGCTGGATGGCGTTGGCGGCATAGCCGTTATTGCGTACCAGATCGTCTGCGCGGGCATTGCCACGGGTAAAGTTGGGCAGCAGGGCTGCATCCACACTTTCACTCGGTGGGTTCCACGCCCGCAACTGCCCACCAAATCCGCTGCCACCGCCGTGATAACCGGCATATTCACGCAGCGATGTCATGCCGTCCGGCCCCAGAAGGGTGGGAATGGTGGACGTTTTCATACATAAAATCCTGCAGGTCCCCTGCGTCGCTGTGTCATGCCGGTCTGCACTTCCAGCTCCGCAATGTATTTTTTCAGGTCAGACACGGAAGTGGCCGTAAACTCCACTCTCCGTCCGTCTTTCTGTACCGTTGCCACCCGTTTACCTGTCATCAGGTCATGCAGTGCCGCACGGGCAGCGGCAAGTTCTTCCTGTCGCGTCATTCATCCTCTCCGGATAAGGCACGGGCGTAATCTGCCAGTGTTTTCTTGTTGGTTGCTGCACCATCCTCTTCCTGCAGGCTCGCCAGCAGTGCACTGAGATCCAGCTGCCAGCGGGAAATACTGATGCGCAGCGCCGCCAGCGCATAAACGAAGCAGTCGAGTGCCTCATTGCGTCGCTTTTTACTGTCCCACAGTATTTTTTTCCTGCCATCCACCCATTTTTCGACCTGCTCTTCAGCCGTCAGCTGCTGCGCTTCGGTCAGATCAAAAATATCCGGGTTATTCGGGAAGTGAACGGCACCGGGAAGCGGTTCATCCCCTTCCGGCGTCAGTGTGAAGCGGTTATAAATCTGCTCTTTCGCGGTATCCGTACCGATTTCGGTAAGGTAAACCCCGTTTTTGTTTCGCTTACGAGGCATGCTGGCCACCGGCTTACCGTAGACGGATGCCCCTTTAATGGGGATCACCCGGAACAGCCCATGCTTTTTCGAGCGTTCATACACAATGGTCGGGTCAATCCCGCCAGTATCCCAGCAGATACGGGATATCGACATTTCTGCACCATTCCGGCGGGTATAGGTTTTATTGATGGCCTCATCCACACGCAGCAGCGTCTGTTCATCGTCGTGGCGGCCCATAATAATCTGCCGGTCAATCAGCCAGCTTTCCTCACCCGGCCCCCATCCCCATACGCGCATTTCGTAGCGGTCCAGCTGGGAGTCGATACCGGCGGTCAGGTAAGCCACACGGTCAGGAACGGGCGCTGAATAATGCTCTTTCCGCTCTGCCATCACTTCAGCATCCGGACGTTCGCCAATTTTCGCCTCCCACGTCTCACCGAGCGTGGTGTTCACGAAGGTTTTACGTTTTCCCGTATCCCCTTTCGTTTTCATCCAGTCTTTGACAATCTGCACCCAGGTGGTGAACGGGCTGTACGCTGTCCAGATGTGAAAGGTCACACTGTCAGGTGGCTCAATCTCTTCACCGGATGACGAAAACCAGAGAATGCCATCACGGGTCCAGATCCCGGTCTTTTCGCAGATATAACGGGCATCAGTAAAGTCCAGCTCCTGCTGGCGGATGACGCAGGCATTATGCTCGCAGAGATAAAACACGCTGGAGGGATCATCCGGCGTCCATTTGAGGCCAAACGGCGTCTCTTTATCGCCAAATTTAAGGTACTGCTCCTCCCCACAGTGCGGGCAGGCAACATGAAAACGCATAAAATGCGGGGATTCACTGGCTGCACGCTCAATCTGGCAGGTGCCTCTCACTTTGGGCGTGGAGCCACGGATGGACTTTGGCCAGACCGAGCCTTCAATACGCTTATCGCCCAGGAACGTCGGAGAGCCTTCCTGTTCAATATCCTCATCAAAGGCAGCAAGTTCATCATAACCCGCCACATCCACTGACTTTTCACGGTAGTTTTTTGCCGCTTTACCGCCCAGGCACCAGAAGCCACGACCATTGGAAAAACGCTTCATAGTGAGCGTGTTATCCCGGTGCTTTTTGCCATACCACGGGGCCAGCGCCAGCAGCGACGGAATATCACGAATAGTCGGCTCAACGTGGGTTTTCATAAAGTTCTCGGCATCACCATCCGTCGGCAACCAGATAAGGGTGTTGCGCTGCTTATGCTCTATGAAGTAGGCATAAACACCCAGCAGCATTTTGGAATAACCAACACGGGCAGACTTCACCACATTCACCTCGCGGATGTAGTCGCTGCCCATCGCATTCATGATGGCCCGCTGAAAGGGCAGTGTTTCCCAGCGCCCTTCCTGGTATGCAGATTCTTTCGGGAGATAGTAATTGGCATCCGCCCATTCAACGGGGGTCATTGGCAATGGTCTTTTCAGGACTGAGAGACCCGCCTTCACTGCCAATACGAAATTATTCATCTGTATTTCTGTAATACTCATCCGCAAATTCCTTCATTTTTTCAGCGGACTCAACGCATTTATTAGCCCCCTTCGCAACCAGCTCTTTTAGATAAGCCAATTGTCTGCCTGTCAATTCAGGGAATTTTCTTTGCATCGAAAGCGGAATACTGTCCAAAACAGATGCCAGTTCTCCGGATAACCGGGACAGGGCAAAAATAGAGAAAGCTGTATCAATCACCTTATGCTCTGCAACCTGGTTTTTTAACCGCTGAGCAATAGCCTGTTCTTCCGTCAGGTTAACCCTGGCCTGAAGTAGCCTTTCCTCAAGATCATTTTCACCACCTGAAGATTTCTGGTTTTGTTGACGTCGCTCGCGATCTATCTCCAGTACAGTTTTAACGTCATAGAAAACCTCTCTCCCCCGGCGCTCAACAGGAGGAACACCCCATTTATCAAATGCCTGTACTGAGATACCGATGGAGGAGGCCATGTCGCTTTTATTCAATAAAAAGGCCACAGCCCCTCCATAAACCACCGGCAAAAAAGCAATACAACAACCACGTTTTTTGTAAAACCCTCTGATTTTACATGCTTTTTCGTATAAGAAAGATCATCAGGTTGTTGTGTTTATTTTTCTTTCTTATTACTTATCAAGTAGATATATCAAACGATAAAACAACAACCATCACCTCAAAAAAACTCGTAAATAGCGAAAACCCGCTAGGTCGCCGCCCCGTAGCCTGCCGGATCACCGGAAAGGACCCGCAAAACCGAGAATAAGTATCAATACTATTTGTGATTTGAATGATGCACATCATTGAAACGCCATTCATCCATATACCAGCAGCAGTCGGTGTTGCACTTCGTAACTCTGTGACTACGGTTATAAAAGCATTGGCAACTTTTGCCACCGGCAAGTCTTCAATGGATTTCCCCTGCCGGTTTTTTATTTTCGTCGATGCATAACATTGCATTTACATCAATAGCAGCTATTGTCATTAGTATGTTGCATCGATGCATGGGTGGTATTGGCGGTCTTCGCCGACCGGTTCTGTGTAGCTCCCTATGACCGGTTTTTTATTTCTAAGATTACATAAGCCCTTCACTGTATGAAGGGCTTATGTAACTCTTCTTACTTAGTAATTTTCGCACCTTCCGGTATTTCCATGAGTTGAGAAAACCTCATACTATCCGACAATAATCATCAATATACGATAAAGACATCTGACCAGATTGCAGTATTAAAAGCACTCATGCAGACTACGCCCCTCATATCATATACAAGGGGATACTGATGGCTCAGGTTGCCATTTTTAAAGAAATATTTGATCAAGTGCGGAAAGATTTAAACTGTGACCGGTTTTACTCTGAACTAAAACGCCACAATGTCTCACATTACATTTACTATTTAGCCACAGGTAATATTCACATTGTATTTGAGAGCGATAACACGGTGTTAATAAAAGGTTTCCATGATGTTATTCATGTTAGCTTTTGCAGAGACACGCGACTTATAGAAACTTACCTTCATAAGTTGAAATCAAGAGAAATCACATTTCATGAATACAGGGTAAATCTGGCTAAAGCTGGAGTTTTCCGATGGGTTACAAATATCCACGAACACAAAAGATATTACTATACCTTTGACAACTCATTATTGTTTACCGAAAGCATCCAGAACACGACTCAAATTTTTCCACGCTAAACCATAACGTCCGGTTTGATCCGCCTCAGTAGCCGGCACTCCCACACAGGAGTTACCAGTCGGTGCTGTGGCCATAGTTAATCTGGGTATACAGTAAAGATACAGCACATCTGGCATACTTTAATAAACATTAACAATATGAGATTTCAACTCATTGTTTAGGTTTTGTTTAAATTTCCACAAATACGATGCACCAAACTTAAAAACACAACGGGAATCACACGATGAAAAAAACGCTACTCACTTTCACACTGGCGCTGCTTATCTCTGGATGTGCTCAACAGACGTTTACAGTTGAAAACAAACCTACAACAGTAACACCGAAGGAAACCATCACTCATCATTTCTTCGTTTCAGGAATTGGTCAGAAGAAAACTGTCGATGCAGCCAAAATTTGTGGTGGCGCAGATAAAGTTGTTAAAACTGAAACCCAGCAAACATTCGTAAATGGATTGCTCGGTTTTATTACTTTAGGCATTTATACTCCGCTTGAAGCTCGGGTCTATTGCTCACAATAATTACATGCGCTGCCCATCAATATGGGCAGTTTTATTTACACTGTTAACCCCTTGGTTGTTTCAGCCGCCGGGGTTTTACTTGTTATTCACTGGTATGAGTACGACATCTGGCCATTTCATTCCGGGCTTTACTGTCGCCGCGACAGATGCAACGCATCGTTGTCAACGCCAAGATTATTGGCCGTTTTTCGCCATTTTTAATGTCCGCTATTGGTCATTAATGTTGTCCGCTTGCCGCCATTTCATCATCACTGATTGGCGTGGCGTTTTTTGCCAGCACTCCCGCTTTGCGTTTTTCCTTTAACCGGTAGCTTTCTCCTTTGATGTTCAGTGTGGTTGAGTGGTGTAGCAGTCGATCCAGGATTGCCGTTGCCAGCACGTTATCGCCGAACATCTCTCCCCAGTCGGCGAACCCTTTATTTGACGTCAGCACGATGCTCGCTTTTTCATATCGACGGTTCAGCAACCGGAAGAACAGACTGGCTTCCTCGCGGGTCATCGGCAGATAGCCTATCTCATCCAGTATCAGTACCCGGGCATAACCAAGCTGCTGTAGCTGTTTTTCCAGCCGGTTTTCCTGTTTTGCCTTCATGAGTGTGGCGATCAGCTTATCCAGTGGCATGAACAGCACCCGATGACCAGCGTCCGCCGCTTTTACCCCGAGAGCGACTGCCAGGTGCGTTTTACCCACACCAGGCGGACCCAGCAGGATCACGTTCTCGCTACGCTCCACGAACGCCAGCCCGGCCAGCTCACGGACGACCTTACGATCGATACCTGGCTGGAAGCCGAAGTCGAACTGCTCCAGCGTTTTGACCCACGGGAAGCGGGCCTGTTTCAGCCGGGACTCCATACTGCGCTGATGCCTCCCGTTCCATTCCTGCTGCAACGCCATGCACAGGAACTCGCGGTAGTTCAGTTCTTTTTTGGCCGCCTGCTCCAGCAGGCTTTCAACGTGGTAGCCCAGATGTTCCATTTTAAGACGACCCAGCAGTGTCTCCAGTTCATGCATCACAACAGCTCCTCATAGGCACTCAACGGCCTGTGTTCCACCTGACTGACCTGCTGCCAGAGTGGGGCGTGATGCTCCGGCACGGTCTGCCAGCCGTATACAGCCGAACAGAGACGGTGCGATGCTACCTGTTGCTCATTACTGTAGATCCGCAGTTCATCATCCAGCGAGATCCGTATTGATACCGGCTGGCCACACAGGCTTTCCGGCACGCTGTAACGGTTCCCGCCAACCTCGATATAGCCATCCCAGGAGACATGACGGATATCGAAGTAGCTGGTATCGAAGTCCGTACCTGGCAGCGCCTGCAGATGCACCTGTTCCTGCGTGAAGCGCTGTTCCGGTGTCTGCCTGAACTGGCGAAGTTCCCGCCTGTCGGCAACGTCAGCCATCCACTGCTCCAGTAGCTGATTAACATGGGCGAAGCTGTCGAACCGGCGGTACCGGACGAAGAAGTTTTCCTTGAGGTATTTCACCATCCGTTCCACCTTACCTTTGGTTCTGGCCCTTCGTGGACGGCAGGCCCGTGGCAGGAAGCCATAGTGATCGGCCAGCAGCAGGAACCCGGAGTTGAACACCACCTTCCCGTTGTTATTTTTCAGCACTGCGGCTTTCTGGTTATCGACCAGCACGGTTTTCACGCTGCCGCCGAAGTAGCGAAAGGCGCGGACCAGTGACTCATAGGTATGTTCAGCATCCTGCTTTGGTGCCGCGAAGACATGGAAGCGACGTGAGAACCCCAGCGTATTAACCGCGAAGTTAACCCTGCATCGTTGCCCGGCAACCTCAGCCTCAACTTCTCCCCAGTCATGCTGTAGCTGGTAACCGGGCTGAGTTTCGAAGCGAACCGTTTTCTTCGATGGCCGCATCTTACGTTTGGGCTGGATGTAGTAACGCAACATGGAACGGCCACCGGTATAACCCATCGCTTTGATTTCCGCCAGGATGACCTCGCCGTTCCAGACATTCTCAGCCAGACGCATGTCGATATAGTCCATGAACGGCTTGAGTTTGGCCATTTTGTGGCGTGTTTTTCTGGCCGGAGGTTCCGGGTATTTCAGGTACCGTCTGACAGTCCGCTCAGAGCAACCAACCTGAGTGGCAATATCAACAATATACGCACCTTGCTGGCGCATTTGCTTTATCATGTAAAAGTCCTCTCTGCTCAGCATGAGTGTTCCCTTTGTGGTGTAGGAACCTTAAGGAAACAACATGTTGGGTGGAGCGGACAATCCAAATGGTGAATTACTGTCTTATATCATTGGCGCTGACATCGTATCGCCGTTCAGCGTAGTGATATAAGCCTCATCCGTTTTCTCTACCTGCAAACATGAAATATTCCCGTTCCGGCAATACTCAATTTTTGCTGCCAGATGGGTATTACGCGGGTAAAACTCCATACGATACATATCCCCCCAGGACATGCACTTCCTCAACCTGACGACCATCTTCAGTTACCGTAATCTTTTTCAGTGCGTACATACGTACCTCCGTTCTTTCGTTTTTTGAACAATAAAAAAGCCACCGAAGTGACCTTTTCGATGAGTTTATAAACCAACGCGCTCTTTCATCCAGCCATAGACAAACGACTCGTTAGCCTCGCGTTTCTCTGCCAGCGCCAGATAACGCTCACCCTGCGTACAGTTCAGGGCTTTCACCAGTACCAGTTCGCCATCCCTGCCGCGATTTTTCAGATAAGAACGTAACGCATTAATGGTTCGCGGCCCGATCCCCCCGTCTGTAACTATGTCCGGATACAGCATTCCCTTCTGATTAAACACATTCAGCCAGCGCTGAAGCATTTTTGTGGCTACCGACGGCCCCATGTTTACCCCGGTATCACACAGTTCTGCAGCAATATCAGGAGACAGGTTTGCCACCTGGTCAAAACGAGGTCCATACCAATAGTCTGCCTCAAGGATTTCCAGAGCCTGCCCGCGGCTCAAATCACGCATATCACCACGGTAACCATGCGCGCGCGCCACTTTTTCAGTAATTCCCCACTTCGTCGCTCCGCCTGTATCGTCAGGATGACTGACATACCCCCCCTCTTTTCCGAGGATTTCATCAAAAATTTCATCTCTCGATTTCATATCAGCCACTCAGGAAAGCAAAAATTTTTGAAACATTACCGCGCGCACGCACTACCATGACACCAAACACCAGGTTCAGCATCACTACCAGCCAGTCTGCCGGCAACGGATGACCACAGAGATAACTTAACGGCGTTATCGCATACAACAGCATCAGACACCAGGCGCACCACGATATCAGCGGTTTGTGTCGGGACTCTTTTCTGCGGTAGAAAAAAAGCGTCAGTACGATAACCGTACATAACGCCGCATTCAGTAATCCTGGAAGATTATTTGTCATTACCACCACCTCCTCCACGCTGACGGGAGAACAGACCGGATACCAGTGATGTAATCTCCTGCTGGTGGATGAATGACAGGACTTTTACTGAGAGCACCGACACCAGGACCGCACACAACGCATCAACGGAAGCACTGTTAAACCCAATACGTTCCGCCATGTAACCGGCCACACCACGGGCCCCAAGCACACCAACAATAAAGGACACCAGAAAATGTGCAGCCACACGCCAGGCTGAAAGTGTCTGCGGCATTGTTGCCACAAATAACGCACCAGCGAACGCACCAAATACAATCCCGAAATCCGTCCCGGTAAACAGCCCGAATACCGTCGCCCCGCCGAGCGCCACAGCAGTGCCGGAACCGGATAAGGGTTCAGACATATTTATTCTCCTGTAAATAAAAAGGACCATCAGCGGCCCTAAAAAACTTTATCAAAGGTACCCGCAGATACCTTTTGTAGGCTGTTTATTCAGATTTGCGAAGTAAAGGCCAGAGTAAGACCGTTACCATCGCCACCAGCACACCATCAGCCAGTACCGACATCAGCCATCCAGTGAAATCCACTGCCACTACCAGAAACAACAGGATGGCAGCCAGCACAAGGCCCGCACTTTTCACAGATACTGCTCCAGTGGTAACTGAAGCGCCTGTGCAATTTTCTTGAGCTGCGCTTCTTCATCCGGACCAATGCCATCCTGATCAGCGATATCCAGACAGAGGCAAAGCACGTCAACCGCCTCAGTTGTCCCCGCCACATCAGCCAGCTCACGCAATGCATGCGCATTCGCACTACGCGGTGACGCTTCATAACGGGCGCGGATATTGGCGCTCATCTGGGCAATCTCACCAGAGAACGGTGCAAAAGCAGGAAGCGCAGCAATAGTTTTCTCCAGTACTGCGATTTCTTTCGCATCGCAGGTGCCGTCGGCATATGCAATGGAATATGCGCCCCAGACGGTCGCCTCCACCGCATCACGGTTCTCCATCTTCTTCACTTCTGTGATGGCCTTGCGGGTTTTCTTTTTGAAAATACCTAACATCGTGACTTTTCCTTTGCGTAGACGAGCCTGCGCCAGATGGTTACCAGCCCACAGTGAAAGTCACACTGACAATCCCGTAAGCACCTCCTGAAAGGCTCTGTGTTTTTGATGTGCGCCAGGTGTGGCTCAGATACAAAAAAAGCTCGCCGTAGCGAGCTAACAGAAAATATGAAGCATGTTTTTATCCACGAAGTATGACGTTGAATTCATCCATACCGACACGGCTGGCTATCTCGTTGTATTCCTCAACAAGAGCCAGCAATTCTGAATTAGCAGCCATGAACTCTTCAAAAACCTTATGGATGGCATCACTGTTTAATAAAACAATGTTCTTTCCTGAAAGGCGATCAGGGGTAGAAAATATAACTGTCAAACGACTAAAGGCCCTGGCTCGTTCAGCATTAACATCCTCAATACGCTGCAACAAGCTGGAGCACCTGGAAATATCATCAATATTCACTCTACTCCTGTCATCTGGATGATAATCATTTCACGGAGAGAAGCACTCAGAAGTACCACTGAAGTATAACTGGTGACCAGCTGCTTACACATCTGTTGCCATCCTGCTGATGATAAGTCGATATTAACCCTTCTGTCTATAAACGAAACAAAGGATAAGTTCAGGTTTTAAACACACTGCCAGGATAAAGTATTGTATACAGTATAGAAGAGCGTTATTGAATGACATAAAAAACCAGACCTAATCCCTTATCCGGAAGATATATCAAATAAACGGGGAAAATGTATTAAGATGGCGTTCCTATTCTCTCCATCCCTGATGTCCACGTAACTCGTTATAGAATCAGAACGCCATCTGAATACACAGAAAAAAAGCTGGCTTCACACCCTCCTGCATGTGTGAACGCAGTGCCCGACCACGTGCTTTCGCAACCAGCGAAAATCAGTTTTAAATACCGAAAAACGATAAGAATATATCAGAACTTCCAAGCATCCTGCTTGGCTTAGATATTAATCGAGGATTAGCTCCTGTTCTTATCTAATTGTGCATTTCGCAATTTATCGTTCAGCACCAATATTTCACCAACTGTTTGTTCAAAACGCCCGGACTCAAGTTCAACCCCAATCGTGCGACGCCCCAATCCCATTGCTGCTTTTATTGTTGCCCCCGATCCCATAAAAAAATCCGCAACCACATCCCCCGGACGACTGCTGGCAGAAATTATCTGACGCAACATATCCGCCGGTTTTTCGCAGGGATGCTTACCCGGATAATACTGTACGGGCTTATGCGTCCAGACATCCGTATAAGGAACGGCGGCCGATACAGAAAAATAACGCCGCAGAGATTTGTATTCCTCAAGCAGACTGGCATATTGCCGGTTCAGTTCACTGTATGTGCTGACCAGCAGTTGGTGTGGCGTTGCCAGCTCCCCACGCTGGTGTTTTTCTTCTGCAACACGCGCGAACAGCGCCTGCAGTTTTCTGTAATCAGCTTCGTTCGGTAACTGCCACTGACTGGTACCAAACCAGTGCGACACCATGTTTTTCTTTCCGGTGGCTTCCGCTATCTGTTTGGACGTTATTCCCAGTGATTCACGCGCATCACGAAAGTAAAAAATCAGCGGGGCCATGACGTGTTGTTTAAGCTCGCGCTCCTTTGCCGCATAGCCGGCATTTTTTGGCTGATATGGCCCCTGATAATGTTCGGCAAACAGAATGCGCTCTGTTGCCGGGAAATACGCCCGCAGGCTTTCTTTGTTGCACCCGTTCCAGCGTCCGGACGGCTTCGCCCAGATAATGTGGTTCAGCACATTAAAGCGCTCACGCATCATGATTTCGATATCAGATGCCAGGCGATGACCACAAAACAGGTAAAGACTTCCGGCAGGCTTCAGTACCCGCCAGAACTGAGCCAGACACTGGTCCAGCCATTTTAGGTAATCATCGTCGCCCTTCCACTGGTTATCCCAGCCCTCGGGCTTCACTTTAAAATATGGCGGGTCTGTGACTATAAGATCGACAGAGTTTTCCGATAAGGTCTGGATAAATTCCAGGCAATCAGTGTTGATTAACTCACAACTGGATATTTTTACAGTATTAGCCATAGATCAATAAGCACTTCTCTGATAGGCTCATACCGCTTTTGCGCAAAGCAGATGGGCCTGAGGTTTGCTTGTGACCTCAACACATGAGCAGATGGCTGGCAGGTGCCGCTAACACCCACCAGCCGCCCATTACCACAAAGTAAAAAGCCTTCACTGCGGAAGGCGTCTGTAACAACCGAACTGATAATCTGCCAGACCCGCCATCACAAGCTGGGTCAGTATTAACTGGCAGCGTTCGCGTGAAAGGTAAGTATTCTGCGCAATTTCCCCAACTGTTGCCGGTTCAGTGACGCTTAATTCATTAAACACCACTCTGGCTGTTTCGGTCATATCCTGCTGTTTTAGCATGTCTTTTTCTCTTTATTGGTTAACGTGACATACCAATAACTCTTGTCGAAAAAGCCAGCAAGCTGAAAGACCGGTATTAATAACCACCAGCACATTTTATGTACCACACCATTTTTCTGGCATAAAAAAACCGCTCAATGCCGGGCAGTAAAAATCTTCATTACTCAAGAAATTTTAACGCACTCTGATAGTATTAATTTCAAAATCATTAATATTTCCGCTATTAAATATAACGAATTTCTTACCCCCACTCCTGTATGATTTCGATAACACCAGACGATCATCATAACGCGCAATAATGTAATACCATACATTCTCATAGTGGATCGCCTGATATTCCCTCTTAAACTGTGGTTTGTACCAACCGGCAATAAGAGAGAATGCCCAGAAATAAATCATAAACCCAGCCATCATGAACTCAATTCGGTGATGGCGAATAAAAGACATTTCCGAAAAACATTTGACTGAAACAAGTCTTCTTCCAGACCTGACAAAAAGCGTGATTGTAAAGGCAGCAAGAATGCAGAAAATCAGTACATCTGGCTCAACATGCTGATGAATTACCGAAAACTCCAGAACAGGTGGAATAAAAAGCAGCAATATCGCGAGAAAAAGCCGGATAAAACTCAAATTTTGTATATTGCGCTTTTGTTTTATGCCCAAAAAGAAAACAATACCAACTCCCCATCCAATAAGGAATATAACGATAACTGTCACAGCATAAAACAAACTTCGTGCAACATCATCGACACCAGCCCCGACAACCCACCATGGAAAGCCATAGTAAAATGAAGTACCCCATCCATAGAAATAAGCGCTTCCCCATCCTAGACAGCCCATATAAGCAACAAAAAGTGAAGAGTTTCTGAGCAGAGCACTGTCATTCATAGTAACACCATTAACAACTCAAAAATATCAACACATATTACATAACAAATTGGATTCCATGCAGTCAAGGGGCGTCATTGATGGAGAAAGTATTGGCACAATCGTCATCACGTTTAATGTCTATGCCATTTTTTGGGGGGATAAAAAACCCGCTCGGTCGCGGGTTTTACTAGCTTTGCCATCACGTATAAAAACGGCAAAATATCAGATTTACACGAAATATATGCGTTTTAATCTACTTTTGCAATACTTTGCTATGAAAATGCCGCCTTTTGTTTTGAACGTGTTCTCTCCACTAACAATAAAGCTTCACTATCCAGCCGATGAAAAATGTGTTTCATTGCAACCCAGTGACCAGTAAATGTCTTGGACCAGTTTTTGGTTGTTACTCCCACCAGTAACGCCAGTTCCTGGTATTCGTAACCTTCCCCACCAAAAAGCTCAGCTTTTACCGCCTGCGCCGCCAACCAGCTCAACGTCTTCAGGCGCACCAGAGTTTTTCCTGCAATTTTTCTGGTACCGGATTGAGCATTAAATTCAATCCACGCCCACTGCGTTATCGCGATCTGATGCTCCCAGCAAATGCTACCGCTGTAACACCACAGCAGCCAGGCTTTATGATGTTCTTCAAGAGACAGAACGGCGCGTCGCCATGATGATGTCGAAAACTCAACCGGACTGACCAGGGCAATTGATGAACCTTTCGCCAGCGATTGCTTTCCCGGGATCGGTGGATTATCCAGCGTTACTATTTTTCCAGTGACCTTATCGCGGTACCGGATTTTTTTACGTCTGTAACGCCCTGTATTGAACATGGCATTCTCCTGCCAGGCTTCAAGCTGACCTTTTGTTGCTCCACTCAAATCAGCGGTGGCGATCGTGAGCTGCTCACGCACAAACTGTAAATACTGGTTATTCATGCGCACTCCAGTTCTGTGATTTTTATCCCCAGCCGACCACCGGGAACAACCTGACCGCGCATAATATTAACTTCATCAAACTGCTCGTCGTCGATAAGCAGTCCCGCATGTGTCAGTGCATCCAGTGGTGCTTTCAGAATATTGTCCAGGTCACGACGGCGCTTATCCGGTGGCTCTGCAATAATTTTTATTGCCAGCCTTCCGGACAGATTTAATTTCAGCCGCTGCTGGCGAACAATAAGCGCCACATCCCGGCGATAACGCTCCCCTGCTTTTGATACAAAATATGTGCTGCCACGACGACGCCAGTAGGTATTTACCGTCGGCGGGTAAGGCAAAACAAATTCTATCCCCATCAATAACCTCTTTTATCCGAGCACGCCGGTTGCAAAGGCGTGATCAAGAAAACGAAAAATTAAATCAACCTGAGAACCATGCTTTTCTTCGAACGCCAACGGTTCTGCATGAAGCTCGTTATGATGTTTACGACACAACGGTAACGTGAAAATATCGTGGGCCTTTGTTCCCATTCCGCCCTGACCATGACCTATCAGGTGATGGGGATCGTCAGCTGGCTTACCACAGCACGCACACGACTGTGTCTTTACCCAGCGTGTGTATTTCTCATTTACCCAACGGCGACGTTTAGGTCGCTTCATGAAAGATTCCGGGGACTCAGGATCAACGGCGATGCTTACCACCGCCTTTTCCTGTGGTGAGTTTTGTTGCTGGTGGACGTGAGGCGGTAGCGCAATATTTTTTGTGCGCTGCTTCAGTATGCTGGTGGCTGTCTGTTCTCCCGGTACGATGTCGCTCTCGCGATACACAGAGAGGATTTTTTCCACCGGTAATCCCAACGAACGACGTGATACTGCCTCAGGTAGAGCATCCACCACCTGATTGCAAACCGCCCACCAGGATAATTCAGCCAGCGATAATTCCCGCTCCTGCGTGCCATTCATTGCGTGACGTATAACCTCAAGCATCCAGGCTGTCAGATTTTGTTGAGCAAGTTGCTCGAGTGATTCCGATGTCTGGTCGCGCAGCTGGTTGTCGCAGTGCCAGCACAATACCATCGCGCCGGTACCGTAACGGTGAATAACGGTTTCACTATGGTGGTAATCACCATGAGGCCACTGGCAGGATTTGACATGGCGCAGTAACCAGTCAGACAGTGCACCAGCGCCGCCAGCAGCACGAATCACTCGTTTGTTACTGAAAAACGGCAGTAATGATTTATCCTCCGCCAGCGGCTGGCGAACGGTAGGGACGACTCCGGACGGCAGACCGCGCATGCTTTTTGGTTCCGGCTCCACCAGTACTCTGTCGTTATGGAATACCGACATTGATTCACGGCCTGGCTTAACGATAACCACCCCGAGTTCCGGTACCGGTACAGGTCGAAGTAATACCCGCACGTTACCTCCAGATCCGTTGCTGGAATGTGCGGGACTGACGCGGTGGGCGTTCGGAATAAGGAAGCCTGACGTAGATTATCCAGTGACGATAATCGGGGCTGAGGGCTTTCTTAATCTCGTATCCGCGTCTGCGGTAGCAATGAATTAACCATTCAGCCTGTTCTTCAGTGCATGGAGAATGCTGGAACCAGTCCGATTTGAATGCGTGAAAACGCCGTCCGCACCTGCTGGCAAAGACGGCAGAATCATCAGAATTGTGTAATTTGGTATCGTGCGCCATCGGTTGTCTCTGCTGGCGCAGCAGGTGCCAGTTGTTCAGGCTGGCGTATAAAGTATAAATAAACTGGTTCCAGTGTAAAGCCCCTACATTAATGAAATAAAAATCAAACAACAGATTGCTGGGATAAAACACAACGCTTATTATTAAAAGCGATTAGATAAATTAAATTTTAATGTTATGCAAATTTGCCAGATCACCATAATATCTCGTTTGAAACCACCGAAATAACAACCATATCAATATTGATTATGTTAAAGCGAGTAAATATGGAAAACAACAAATCTGCACATTACGCTCCTTTTTTATCTGTGATACTTTTTGTTTTATGCTGTGTGTGGGCATTATTTTTATAAAAATATTTACAGATAAAATAAACCCGCCGAATCAAGTTAAGTGTGGGTGCATTGAGGATGCCTGACTCATCAGAGGTGGCGAGGGATTTCTCCCTCGCCTGGTCTCTAACTCCTCAGGTTCGTAAGCTGTGAAGACAGCGACCTCCGTTTGGCTGGTTCGGATTCGTACCTCACAGAGATCTTTCCTCGTTACCAGTGCCGTCACAATGACAGTTAAACAGATGACAATCAGGGCGATTAACATCGCCTTATGCTGCTTCATAGCCTGCTTCTCCTTGCCTTTCGGCACGTAAGAGGCTAACCTACGTGTGCAAGTCATAGATATGGCCTCAGATTAATGTTAGGCGTCTTGCAGGACGCGTAATGTTAACTGGGGCTTTTCTCTATCTGCCGTTGGTATTCATGCCTGAGACAGATAGCCTCAAGCACCCGCAGCAATCCTACTTAACTCCCGTCACCTCGCCAATATAAAATCAATCAGAAAGGCGATCCATAAGAACAACAGCAAGACAATAAATTGCCATTACTGAACCGCCCCGGAAATCCTGGAGACTAAACTTCCTGAGAAAGAGGTAAACAGGATGACTAAAAATACTCGTTTTTCCCCCGAAGTCCGTCAACGCGCAGTTCGTATGGTTCTGGAAAGTCAGGGCGAATATGACTCACAATGGGCGGCAATTTGTTCCATTGCTCCAAAGATTGGCTGTACGCCAGAGACTCTGCGTGTCTGGGTTCGCCAGCATGAGAGGGATACCGGGAGCGGTGATGGTGGGCTCACCACCGCTGAACGTCAGCGTCTGAAAGAGCTGGAACGTGAAAATCGTGAACTGCGCCGCAGTAACGATATCCTTCGCCAGGCTTCCGCTTATTTTGCGAAGGCGGAGTTCGACCGCCTCTGGAAAAAATAATGCCACTGCTGGATAAGCTGCGTGAGCAGTACGGGGTCGGACCGGTATGCAGTGAACTGCATATTGCCCCGTCAACGTATTACCATTGTCAGCAGCAGCGGCATCATCCTGATAAACGCAGTGCCCGTGCGCAGCGCGATGACTGGCTGAAGAGAGAGATACAGCGCGTATACGATGAAAATCATCAGGTGTACGGTGTGCGTAAAGTCTGGCGTCAGTTGTTACGGGAAGGAATCAGGGTGGCCAGATGTACAGTGGCGCGCCTCATGGCGGTTATGGGACTTGCCGGTGTTCTCCGGGGTAAAAAGGTCCGCACTACCGTCAGCCGGAAAACCGTTGCCACAGGTGACCGCGTAAACCGTCAGTTCGTGGCAGAACGTCCTGACCAGCTGTGGGTGGCTGATTTTACTTACGTCAGCACATGGCAGGGCTTCGTCTATGTGGCGTTCATCATTGATGTGTTTGCCGGATACATCGTGGGGTGGCGGGTCTCATCGTCTATGGAAACGACATTCGTGCTGGATGCGCTGGAGCAGGCGTTGTGGGCCCGTCGTCCGTCTGGCACCATCCATCACAGCGATAAAGGCTCTCAGTATGTGTCACTGGCCTATACGGAGCGACTAAAAGAAGCAAAACTGCTGGCATCAACAGGGAGTACAGGCGACTCGTATGACAACGCGATGGCTGAGAGCATCAATGGTCTTTACAAAGCGGAGGTAATACACCGTAAGAGCTGGAAAAACCGTGCAGAAGTGGAACTGGCCACACTCACGTGGGTGGACTGGTATAACAATCGACGATTGCTGGGAAGGCTGGGCCATACTCCTCCGGCAGAAGCAGAAAAAGCTTATTATGCTTCCATCGGAAACAATGATCTGGCAGCCTGAGTTCACAGATAAAACACTCTCCAGGAAACCCGGGGCGGTTCATTACAGCCGCAATAGCGAGCGCACATTTGAGAACCAGCACGACAACCTCCTGTATTGGACGTACACCAGTCCTGATAAATATGAGGCTGTCTCATCATTGATTCAATAAAACTATTGGGAATAGTTTCTGTGATTTTGTTCTGTAGAAATGGAACACAACAACCAGTCACCACCAGCACTTCTTTAAAAACGCCAAGTCCGACGCAAGCTAACCTTCTAGTCCGCTTTGAACGATGAGCGGAAATTGACATATCTGTTAAAGTGAATGGTTCGTTTTGCAGGGATACTTACACTGCCCCCTGTCAAAATGATATACCGAAGAATAAGAGTTCTTCTTCAAGAACAACAAAAAGAGATCATTCCAGCATGCTGGAAACGCAGCGTGTAATGATGACGGATAAGACTCTGGCGCATTCCATGACAGCGGCAAAGGCCATAGCAGCCAATCAGATAGCTAGAATAGCCGCGAGGAAGGAAAGCCACCAGCAAAATGAAGCCATCGAGCGCTTGCGCGTAAATACGCGAATCTTAAACGGCGCAGAGATGCAGATTTACCCGCAACTGGCGACTTCAGCAATGAACCGCATACAGACCGAGTAAGTGATGCGCTGGATGCCGTATTGAAAAGACAGCCAGAAAAGCGGTATTGGGTTCCAGAGGGTTTTAGAGGTTAAAGCGCTCACAAATCTAGCTAATTTGTAACCATCTTTAAACGTTTATGATATTGTTAAATAAAACTAAAACTACCACGGCATGATTTACCGATGAAAAAAGAACTTGAAACCATACTGCCTGAGTTTGGTGAGGCAATTCGCCCTTACGTTTATAGTTACGTAACAGCAAACAAAAATGCCAATGCCAAGCACGTCCTGTTTATGGCTGGTTCGCCTGCTGCAGGTAAAACCGAGCTCTTAAATCGTCTTTTAGAACAACATGGCATCACAAACATTGTTCGAATTGATGCTGATGATTTTCGCTGGTGGTTCCCCTACTACAATGAAGAGAACTCTGTGGACTATCAGAGACCTGCCTCCAGAATGGTCGATTTTATCTACAAAAAAGCGCTATCTGAAGGCTATCCCATTGTTATGGACTCTACTTTCTCCAGTATAGGTATTGCGGAGAGAAACTTTGATCTGGCCCTGAAGGCTGGTTATCAGGTAGCACTGAATTACGTCTATTTTGATCCGGCTTACGCGTGGGTTTTTGCCCAAGCCCGCTCTCGTAAGGTTCCGTTAGAGGTTCTTAAAGCGAACTTTTTCAAGAGCAGAGAGACCATTGAACATATGCTCGCGAAATATGCAGGCCTATTTACACTCAATGTTTATCATCGACGGGAAGATCCTGAAAATGATGGTCAGTTCGTGGTCGACTATACTCCTAACGTGACCCTTGAAAACTGGACTACCTCCCATAGCTGCCCATATTCAGACGTTAGCGATCTAGCGCATTTAGGTGTATAATAAGTGTCCTATCTAAGGAGTGTATATGTCTGTTAAAACTGAAGCCATTAAACCAGCTGCTGAAATTTCGTTGTTCGATGCATTCGGACCTAACGTGAGCGAGCGGGTACAAGCCATCAACCGGAAGGCCGCTGAGCTTTCTATGGCTGATATGGCTCAGGTAATGGACGTGACATTATCGTCTAGGAAGAAACTGGAAGTAACTGCTGAGAGCAAATATATTCTCGATTTGCCTCAATGGCTAGAAGTCAATGCACGGAAACCTGGAGTTTCTTTTGACATGAAAGCATACACTTCTGTTGAAGTTAACAAGATGCATGTTCCTGACTTTCGCCAGTTCCTTCCTGTAGGTGCAAATATGTTGCATACCTATTCACCAATCGGTAAAACGGGCCTGCAAGGAATTCATGATTATTTAATCGGTGCTGTTTCATCTAAACTTCATCACTTGCAAGGTGTCGGAGTTGATGAGGGCACGTTTAAAATACTTATCCGCTATGAAGATGCTAAAACGGGTGCTCCCCGCAATGATATAGTTGAAGCTGAGTCGACAATTAGCCCAAGTTCTTTCACTAGGCTCAAGCCCCGTGTGAAAAAACTTCGCAGAAAAGGTCATGAAATGGCGATGCATGCACTAATTGCCAAAAAATAGTAAGCCCTTAACAAAACCTCACTCGATTGTGAGGTTTTTGCTTTCTGGCGTTCTAAAAGTCAATCACTCCAGCTCACCAGCGCGGTTAATCTCTAAAACCGATTTAGTTTTCGGCATAGTGCCCTTCGTCGTCTCTTTCTGCGTACATCAAACAACATCTACGGCCCATAGCGGATCACCATCAGCATGCAGCCACTGACTGGTTAAAGTCTCCTTTTCGTTTATCTTAGCAAGCTGGTACTGCGTGTGGATCCCGCCCATTTCTGCATACTGTCGAAAATCGATGAGATGGCCAGTCGTGTTTGTTATTGGTCTATTTTTGAAAACAACTATCAATGCTATTGGTCTGTTCTTCGTTAATTAATATGCAATCCTTTCATGACACAGGGCTACTGTTACAGCCCTGACAACCTTAGACTTCAATCGATTCAGAGATCTCTAACGCATCATCGCCCCGTTGAACTCACAGCGATAAGTAGACGCTGGCGGCAATAACACAGAAGTATAGCGGGAATTTGAACCACATAATTTATGTTTGTTAGATGGCTTTGCTTCGATATTCAATTTCTAAAATCGCCTTTGTCATTGCCGCAATAGTTATAGCTTCTACCATAGTTAATTCAGGCCTGTTCAAGCTTCCGTGTCCAGCAGTAGGTAGTTTGTTGCGTAAATCATAAATATCTTTAACAATATCAATAAGATTCTTAGGTAATTTTGACATTTTTTCGAACTGTTTAAAAAAACCACCCAATGACTCATTTGCCACATTCGGGTTTTGAGTGATTTCCTTCGCCATAGTTTCTAGAATATTAGAGGCTGCGTGCAGTGCACCCGCAGGGTCATTATTATCCAAGCAATTATTCATTCTATCTATTTGCTGAATGATATTTGGATGCAATCTCTTTAAGTAATCACTAGCCAATTCTTCATTGAAGTTTTTGACACTTTCAAAAACATCGCAATCTAAATAAAATTTAGGATTGACTGACATCCATGTATATTTCCAATCATTTTCTAAATTATCTTTTTCCGCACTACGCCTGCCAGTATCCTGATCTATCTAATCAACATATTTACACATATAATCGGCGTAATAGTGTAAATATCTAAATGATATTTCTGGGCAAAAATTACTAACTGATGCAAGGCCGCCATATTCTTTTGTAGTAACTGTTGGGACTTCTTCATCACATAAATATGAGAAACTAGTTCTTTCCCCAAATTCGCCCAACTCTTTTTCTTTCCTAGTTGCCATACCAGCTATCATATTGATGCTTGAGAGCAAAACTACACTCTGATAGTACCGAGGACATCTGTATGAACTAGCATATGGGCATTTTGATGATGCTTTACGATTAATACGCTCTTTTTCCCACCAATTTTTATCAGGAATAATTCTTTGCATAATTTATGCTACTATCTCACGAGTGAATGAATGTTTAGCCTTCTGCACAGTTTATCAGTTCCGGCATACCTACTGCTACCCCACTGATTCAACTTTAAGTTATGGATTAAAGCGATTCGGTTTCGCTAGATGACACACTAGTGTTAACTTATGGATAAAAATTTATCACTTAAAATTAACTAATGACTGTAGCGACCAAAAGTGTGCCAGAATGTTATTTTCGTCTGGCCTATTATCAATCTAATTACCCAAATTAAAGTTACTCTCCTTCATCAGCAAAAAATAAATACGCCTGTTCACTTTCTCAAAGTGTTCCTGTGTTATTTTTAAAGTTAACAACGCCGTCTATTCGTCCAAATGTACAACAAACATCAGACTCTGGCACAACGCTGACAATGAGAATAGTTCTAGCCCTGTGCCACAGAAATGTCAATTCACATATGTATTAATGCTCTTTAATCTCGTCACTTCAATAAATAGCGAACATTTCCCTGATAAAATGCCAACACTCGCTGCATTACTTCACTTTCCAGACACTCGCGACAAACCATGTTATGGCGACTATCGTAGCGACGAATTTCTCCGTCAGGTAATGACCAGATAAGGTCCGGATCAACCATAGACGGTTTCTTCCCCTTTGCCCTCGATAGTTTTTTGCGGGCGTTTTGCCAGTCCTTACGAGCCTGTTCTGACGGGAATAACCCATAGCCAGAGTTGTATACATCGCCACTGGCAACCAGCTCCCAGGCAAGAACGCTAATCAGATATCTTGTCGCACCTGTTTTAGCTTCCAGCTGTCGTAACGTCTCGCGCCCACTCTGGCGTACGAGTGCAACAACCTGTCCCTTAATTTTTTCCCGCTCTTCTTGTGTAAAAACTTTTGCCACAAGTCCTCCTGAAAATTACCTCATGATCTGAAATCAATACCTACCCCCTGAACCCTGGTGGAATTTCGGTGTCAGGTTCAGAAATATGATTCACACAACGCTGTACAGGCGAACGCCCCAGACGGATAACCAGCTCATCCCATTTATCGCGAAGTTTTGACGGGCTCATGATGTTTTTTACCCAGAATGGATCCCGCTGTACCCGACCAAACATTTCGCAGATTTGTCTGTGAGTTCTGCCATCCAGCATCCGCATTATGCGCACGTCATTGGCCCATGCTGTCCAGTTGGGTTCTTTCGGTCGGGTGATCTCGCCATCATCGCTGGCGGCCTGTTCGTAAAGACTCACGATTCGCCCCCAGATCCACTGTGCGCATGCCAAATCCTCCTGAGTTCCCCACTGACGTTTTTTTGCACTAAACACAACCGCATCAGGATGTCGGGTTAAAAAATCCTGTTCAGCCGTCTGCGGGTCCGGTTGCGAAGCTTCCGGACGAAAAGATCTTTTATCTGACGGATCAGGTTTTAATACTGACGGATCGGGGCCAACCATCGCCCCCCTAACCGGCTGTTTTTTACCAACGGTTGATCCATCAAAATTTGACGGGTCAACCGTTGAGGGGGCAATATTTGACTGGTCAACTGTTAACGGGTCATTTTTTGCCGGGCTAATTTTTCTTTTCGGTTTATATGCCTCACGCGCCGCCTCAGCTGCTGCTTCGAGTTTTTCCACATTAAGGCGGTAGATATTGCTTTCATTACGCCCACCGACCTTACGCTCCTCCTTCGTCAGCCAGCCGTTCTTTTCCAGTTCCGCTATCGCCGCTTTAACCGTTGATTCACTCTTTGCCCCAATCTGACGACGAATGGTCTCCACTGCAGGCCATGACACACCTTCGTCATTGCTGTAGTCTGCAAGGCGAGCCATTACTGCCACCCTGGATAAGATCATGCCGGTGAAGGCGCACCCTTCCCAGACAAGACCATGAAGCTTGCTGCTCATAAAAAACCCCGAACACCGTGCTTTTAGTGCATCACCACAGCATTTCCTGCCGGGCCACCACGATTCATCTGATTGAAACCGGCGATTGCCACTGCGACAAAATCATCAGCGTCTCTCACCAGTCGTTCCCGCGTCTCCACCAACTCCCGAAAATAGGCTGAACTGTGGCTGCGCATCCGGGCCACCAGCAGAGGTGGCATTGCTTTTTCGATTGCTGGTAACAACGCCTGAATTTTTTCAACCGCATCAGTGGTGTCTTTCTCCACCCAGCGGAAAATTTTCTGAGTATTACGAGCCAGGGCTTCTGGATGGCTGTCGTCGTACAGTTCCGGGGACGTCATTCCCAGTTCGAAATAAGCCCTGGTTATCTTGGCCGCCGGAACTTTTTCACCATCCGGACGCGCCCAGGCATTCATAGCCATGCGGATGTGTTCATGCTTGATTTTCATGAATCATTCTTTCCTTCGTTCAAGGTGTTATCCTTCTTTTTGTAAAGTTCTGGGTTCAAAGATAATTTTCCCTTGGAGTATGCGGCAGCTTCCGCGGCCCTCCCCTTGGGAACTATTTCACCAGGACGTTTGCGCCACATGTATATAGCTTCACGGGTTATCCCATAAAAATCGGCAACTCTCTGAACAGAGCCAAAAAACTGGACAAGTTCATCAACTCGCATTTCACCCTCCTAAAACTAAGTATTTTTAGATTAAAGGATAATTTTTTTTAGGTCAATGCAATCTAAAATAATTTATATTCAATTCACGGGAGATGATGATGGAAAGCCTTGGCATTAGGCTTAAGAGACTCAGAAAAGACAAGGGACTGACCCAAGTCGAACTGGGCAAGCTTTCTGGCGTAACAGGGGTAACTATAGGGTACTGGGAGAAAGACCTAAACGAACCCGGTAGCAAAGCTCTTAGTAAATTAGCCCAAGCACTAGGAACTACTGAGTCCTATCTCCTATATGGAGTATCGTCTACTGAACCTACCCTTGTGCAGAACAATTCAGGCACCCAAATCCCCTATCTTTCATGGGGGGAAGCAATTTCTTTCCTAATTTTAGAAGGAGAGAAAACTATGGGAAATGCCGACAGAATCACCACATTCTTTGACGTCAAGGAGGGGGATTTTGCCGTTTCAATGCCTGATGACACTATGCACAACCCATCAGGGTCGCCAAGCATTCCGGTTGGTGCCACAGTGATCATGAGGCCTAGAGAAAAATATAAAAATGGTAGTATCGTCGCTGTAATAGTCCCAGATCCGCTTACAAACGAACCATCTATGACTATAAAAAAATTAGTCATCGACGGAAAACTCGTGTATTTAAGCCCCCTCAATCCTCGCTATCAATCGTCCTTACTGACACCTGAATGTAAAATTGTTGCTGTAGCAAAAGGTGTGCAGTTCAGCCTATAGCTTCCACTTTGTTTTTCAATCAGAGGTCGGCTTTGTCGACCTTTTTTTAAATATATCTAGATCGCGCTTGACTATAAAACTAAATAGATTTAGTTTTATAGTATACCACCCCGCCCCACAGAACGCAGGGCAATACTTCGAGTTACCAGGCAGTGGTCAGGGGTTAAGTAGCCAGCCCGAGGCGTAAGAACATGACGGCAGGGTTCAACTTTAACTATGCAGCAGGTTTTTGTTCCGCCACCCCGGCGTTAAGGGGAAATGAGGTCAGCATGGATACTATCGATCTTGGCAACAGCGAATCTCTGGTATGTGGCGTGTTCCCCAACCAGGACGGTACGTTCACCGCGATGACATATACCAAAAGCAAAACGTTTAAAACCGAAACTGGCGCGCATCGCTGGTTAGCCAGAAACACTGACTGATGAGGTTGACTATGGAATTTAAAGAGTTACCAAAAGAAATCCAAGAAATTGCAGCACATACACTTCGTCAACGTCTGAACGAAGTTGCATTAGAAGCTGAAACGAAAAAAGACATTGATAATATGGCTCGTAATGTGCGCGATGCGTTTACCGGACTGTATTCTGTTTCTGTTGAGGACAATAACATTCCTGACGAACAGGAAGAGAGTACAGACCCCCACAAATTCTGGAAATCTGTAGAGGCCATTGCAAAAGCCAAACTACTGGAACTTAACAACTTATATCATCGTGAGAATGATGGTCGTCAATCTTTGCATCATCAGGGAGTCGCCACCCTGATAGCTCTAACGAAAGAGCAAGGCGAATATCATCCAGTGGCATTAAACGACACTGTGAAATAGTCCATCCATGTTTACGGGATAGATAAAGATATATCGCTTCGAAACCATCGACATGGTTTGGATAGCCTTCCTCAGCAGCAAGGTTATCCCCAAAACATTCAAGAATATAATTTAAACGCGCTGTTTAATAATGAATCTTCCAGCGAGTCTAATTTAGTTTGCTGACCATTTTAATTTTATCCTCCATTGAGGTTACTGGTTGAGAATGGAGACCACACGTGACAGCGCGTGGTCGTGCGCCGGACACGGATAAGAATCCGGCACAAACAGTTTACTGAAAGGATATATCCCTGAAAAGTCAGGGCATAACGCGAAAGCGCACGGCGAAGTCATTCCTCCCTTTGTTGTGTACCACTGACATCTTCGTCTGTGCGCTTCCGGTTGTGGCAATCCGCGAAATGGCGCGGCGGTAAGTATGGCGGGGTTATTCCTTCCCCGTTGAGGACACCGGGTTGTCAGGTTGACCATACGCTTAAGTGGCAACCCCGCTGCAACGCCCTCTGTTATCAATTTTCTGGTGACGTTTGGCGGTATCAGTTTTACTCCGTGACTGCTCTGCCGCCCTTTTTAAAGTGAATTTTGTGATGCGGTGAATGCGGCTAAGCGCACGCGGAACAGTTAAAAAGGCCAGTTGACTTCCGTATTGGTTCTTATGGGTGGGTTCTCTGTATCCGGCGTTAATTGTTAACTGGTTAACGTCACCTGGAGGCACCAGGCACCGTATCACAAAATTCATTGTTGAGGACGCGATAATGGAAACGTTATTACCAAACGTTAATACGTCTGAAGGTTGTTTTGAAATTGGTGTCAGAATCAGTAACCCTGTATTTACTGAAGATGCCATTAATAAGAGAAAACACGAACGGGAGCTATTAAATCAAATATGCATTGTATCAATGCTGGCCCGTTTACGTCTGATGCAAAAAGGATACTGGCAATGAATACAGCATTTGCACTCGTTCTGACGGTTTTTCTTAATACGGGCGAGCCAGTTGATCTTGTTATTGGTATACATGACTCAATGAAAGAATGCATGGCTGCCGCAGCGGAACAGAAAATTCCCGGCAACTGTTATCCGGTTGAGAAAGTTATTCGCATGGACAATAACGAAATCCCGGCAGGACTTAAAACAGCACCGTAATTAATATCCGGTTTCATTTTTATATGCCAGCAATGGCAGGGATTTGTTCACCCTTAAATCTGTAATGAGGTTAAAACAAAATGAGTAAAGTCTTTATTTGCGCCGCCATTCCGGACGAACAGGCAATAAAGGAAGAAGGTGCAGTCGCTGTAGCCACTGCCATTGAAGCCGGCGACGAACGTCGCGCCCGAGCCAAATTTACCTGGCAATTCCTGGAGCAATATCCGGCTGCTCAGGACTGCGCTTATAAATTTCTTGTCTGCGAGGATAAACCCGGCATGCCCCGCCCTGCCATCGACTCCTGGGATACCGAATATATGCTGGAAAACCGCTGGGATGAGGAAGGCGCTTCCTTTGTCCCGGTCGAACCAGAATCCGATCCGATGAACGTCAATTTTGACAAGCTGTCCCCTGAAGTACAGAACGCGGTCCTGGTTAAGTTCGACACATGTGAAAACATCACCGTTGATATGGTTATTAGCGCACAGGAATTGTTGCAGGAAGACATGGCAACATTCGACGGACATATCGTTGAAGCGTTGATGAAAATGCCAGAAGTTAACGCCATGTATCCGGAGCTTAAGTTGCACGCCATTGGGTGGGTTAAGCATAAATGTATTCCTGGTGCTAAATGGCCCGAAATTCAGGCAGAGATGCGCATCTGGAAAAAACGTCGCGAAGGTGAACGCAAGGAAACCGGAAAATACACGTCTGTTGTTGATCTCGCCCGCGCCAGAGCCAATCAACAGTACACTGACAATTCAACAGGAAAAATCAGCCCGGTCATTGCTGCCACTCATCGCGAATACAAGCAGACATGGAAAACACTGGATGACGAACTGGCCTACGCTCTCTGGCCTGGTGATGTGGATGCCGGAAACATTGACGGCAGCATCCATCGCTGGGCAAAAAATGAAGTTATCGACAACGACCGCGAAGACTGGAAGCGTATCTCGGCATCAATGCGCAAACAGCCTGATGCCCTTCGCTACGACCGCCAGACTATTTTTGGCCTTGTCCGTGAACGTCCGATCGACATTCACAAAGACCCTGTGACACTGAACAAATACATTACTGAATACCTGACTACAAAGGGCGTGTTTGAAGATGAAGGAAGAAATCAGAGCGCAACTGATACTCTCTCGTCGCCAGTACCAGAAACTGATGCAGTGGAAACGGCAATTCCGGACAACGAAAAAACCGAATGCAAAGTGGAAGTCGAACCATCTGTAGAGCGTGAGGGGCCGTTCTACTTCCTCTTCACCGACAAGGATGGCGAAAAATATGGTCGCGCAAACAAACTTTCTGGTCTGAATAAGGCGCTGACTGCAGGGGCTACTGAAATCACGAAAGAAGAATATTTTGCCCGTAAAAACGGTACATACTCAGGTTCACAACAAAATACTGGTGCATCTGACACGACCGCACAACCAGAGCCGGTAAAAGTTACCGCTGACGAAGTAAACAAAATTATGCAGGCAGCCAATATCAGCCAGCCTGACGCCGATAAGTTGCTTGCTGTATCACGTGGTGAATTTGTTGCAGGGATTAGCGACCCGAATGATCCGAAATGGGTGAAGGGGATTGAAACCCGCGATTCAGTGAATCAGAACCAGCAAGAAACGGAACAGAACGACCAGAAAGCAGAACAAAACAGCCCAAATGCGTTACAAAACGAGCCAGAAACGAAACAACCTGAGCCAGTAGCGCAACAGGAAGCGGAAAAAGTCTGCACCGCATGCGGTCAGACCGGCGGCGGCAACTGCCCTGATTGTGGTGCGGTGATGGGCGACGCAACATACCAAGAAACATTCGATGAAGAGAATCAGGTTGAAGTTCAGGAAAATGATCCGGAGGAAATGGAAGGCGCTGAACATCCACACAAGGAGAATGCTGGCAGCGCTCAGGACCACGCCAGCAATAATGAAACTGGCGAGACGGCAGATCCCTTAATTGCGGTGAACGGTCATCACGTTATCACATCCACCAGCAGGACGTGTGACCATCTAATGATCGACCTTGAAACCATGGGAAAAAATCCTGATGCCCCGATTATCTCAATAGGTGCAATATTTTTCGATCCGCAAACCGGAGATATGGGACCGGAATTTAGTAAGACTATCGATCTGGAAACTGCTGGCGGAGTCATTGATCGGGACACCATTAAATGGTGGCTTAAGCAATCACGCGAAGCGCAATCTGCCATTATGACCGATGAAATCCCGTTAGATGATGCACTGTTACAATTGCGGGAATTTATCGACGAAAACTCCGGTGAATTTTTTGTTCAGGTCTGGGGAAATGGAGCCAACTTCGACAACACGATTTTGCGCCGTTCATACGAACGGCAGGGGATCCCCTGCCCGTGGCGTTACTACAACGATCGCGATGTACGCACAATCGTTGAGCTGGGGAAAGCCATAGACTTCGATGCCAGAACGGCTATTCCATTCGAAGGTGAGCGCCATAATGCACTTGATGACGCCCGTTACCAGGCAAAATACGTTTCAGTTATCTGGCAAAAACTGATCCCGAGTCAGGCTGATTCTTAATGTTCAACTGTCGCCGGTTGTGACTGGTATTCTGCAACCGGCGCTCGTCTGATGTAAGAGATAAAGAAATCGATGAGCGAAGTAATCATGATTGTCTCTCCCGGCAAATGGGTATCCGAAGAGCAGTTAATTGCGCTGAAAGGAATAAAAAAAGGTACGTTAAAAAAGGCCCGGGAAAAATCGTTTATGGAAGGAAGGGAATATAAGCATGTCGCTCATGACGGTATGCCATGGGATAACAGTCCATGCTTTTACAACCTGGAAGAAATTGATCGCTGGATTGAGCGCCAGGCATCAGCGAGACCAAGACGTCATCTTACTTGACTAAAAGCCACACTAACTAATGAGAGAAGTTGAAATGAAATATCCGACAGGCGTGGAAAACCATGGAGGGAAATTACGTATCTGGTTTGTTTATAAAGGCGTAAGAGTCAGGGAAAATCTGGGGGTTCCTGACACAGCAAAAAACAGGCGCGTTGCAGGTGAACTACGCTCCTCTGTTTGTTACGCAATAAAAACTGGTGTTTTCGACTATGCAAAACAGTTTCCCTCCTCACGCAATCTGGAAAAATTTGGTGAGGCCCGACAAGATTTAACCATAAAAGAACTGGCTGAAAAATTTCTGGCACTGAAAGAAACTGAAGTCGCCAAAGCATCACTCAACACATACCGTGCCGTCATCAAAAATATCCTGAGCATAATCGGTGAAAAAAATCTTGCCTCATCGATTAATAAAGAAAAATTACTGGAGGTTCGTAAAGAGCTACTGACTGGATACCAGATCCCCAAAAGTAACTATATTGTTACACAACCAGGGAGATCGGCTGTAACTGTAAATAATTACATGACAAATCTTAACGCCGTGTTCCAGTTTGGTGTTGATAACGGTTACCTGGCAGATAATCCGTTTAAGGGGATCTCGCCATTAAAGGAATCAAGAACCATTCCTGATCCTCTTTCACGGGAGGAATTTATCCGTCTTATCGACGCCTGCAGAAATCAGCAGGCCAAAAATTTATGGTGTGTTTCTGTTTATACAGGCATTCGCCCTGGTGAACTGTGTGCGCTTGGATGGGAGGACATAGATCTGAAAAATGGAACAATGATGATCAGGAGAAATTTAGCAAAAGATCGTTTTACGGTACCGAAAACACAGGCTGGTACCAATCGGGTAATTCACCTTATCAAGCCTGCAATCGACGCTCTCAGGAGTCAGATGACACTAACGAGGCTGAGCAAAGAACATATTATTGACGTTCACCTCAGAGAGTTCGGCAGAACAGAAAAACAAAAATGCACCTTTGTTTTTCAACCTGAAGTGTCAGCGAGAGTAAAAAATTATGGTGACCATTTTACCGTTGACTCAATAAGGCAGATGTGGGACGCAGCGATAAAGCGCGCTGGCCTCCGCCACCGCAAATCATATCAGTCGAGACATACTTATGCCTGCTGGTCGTTGACAGCCGGTGCCAACCCGGCATTCATAGCAAACCAGATGGGACATGCAGATGCGCAAATGGTGTTTCAGGTATACGGGAAATGGATGTCTGAAAACAATAATGCACAGGTAGCCCTGTTAAATACACAGCTAAGCGAGTTTGCCCCAACCATGCCCCAAAACGAGGTGGTGAAAAATTAATTTATTAATTATCAAATGGTTACTATTCATGACTCTTGAAATCCATGAATTCAAGCGCAGTGCCCAGCCATCCCGATACTGCTGCTTTCACCAAATCCTTAGTGCTTCTTTCGTGTTTTTCTATTGTCATAATGGTTATCTCTAAAAAAGAGGTAAGATGCGTACTACTTACTCGCCGTTATTGGTATTATTCAGAAAAAGTGAGTAAGACTTTGCAGCAATGCTTTTGATCCTGTTCAAATAAACTAATGGCATCAGCAACATGCTGGAAATCAAACGTATGGGTAATTAGTTTTTCTGGTTTAATTAACCCTTTACTTAACCAGTCGATAACGACCGGGAATTTATTTGCATTTAAGCGTGAAGAGAAAATAGAGAGTTCTTTTCCGGTAATTCCTTGCTGAATCACTGCAGACGGTTCACTGGAGAAGCCCATCAATACAATACGTGCCGCTGGAGAAGCCAGCGTTACGGCTTCTTTCAGGATTGAAGGATGACAAGCCGCATCGATAATTAATGTCGGCTTTATGCCTTTTTCAGCGAAAATCTCGCCAAGCGGTGTCTGGCTGTTATTAATCGCCCAGTCTGCCCCGCTCTCTTTCGCTTTTTCCAGTCGTTCATCAATGCGATCGGCAACAATCACATTCTTAACGTTATAGACGCCTTTTAATACCTGAACGATCGTCAGGCCGATTGGACCTGCACCGTAAACCAGAACGGTATCATTTTCAGTCGGTTGACCATGACCGGTAACGTTAGCCGCAATGGTAAAAGGTTCGATCATCACCGCATATTGATCGGCCACTGCTTCAGGAATTTTCCACGCATTTTTTGCCGGCACCACGGCATATTCACTGAAACCACCGTCAGCGTGCACACCTAATACAGCCAGTGTCGTACAAACGTTCGGCTTACCTATAGAGCACGGATAGCAATGCCCACAGCTGACCACCGGATCGACAGCAACGCGTTCACCGACTCTGTCGCTTTCCACGCCTTCACCCACTGCATCAATGACGCCAAAGAATTCATGTCCAATGACGCGCGGATATTTCGCAAAAGGATTATGCCCACGATAAATATGGCTATCTGAACCACAAATTCCGGCAAGTTTCACTTTTACTCGAACTTCACCCGCTGACGGGGTGGGTATTTCGCGTTCGATAATTGCCAGTTGATTCGGTTTTTCAATTAAAATGCTTTTCATTATCTTACTCCTTACCAGTTCCACAGCGTGCCATCTTCCAGACGTGCGACTGGCAGATAAGCAGGTTCATAGGGATATTTCGCCGCCAGCTTTTCATCGAATTCGATGCCAAGACCCGGTTTGTCTCCCGGATGCATATAGCCGTTATCGAAAGTCCAGTTGTGCGGGAAGACTTCGAGCATTTGTTCGGAATAGCCCATGTATTCCTGGACACCGAAATTGGGGACCCACAGATCAAAGTGCAGCGCCGCAGCCATGCAGACTGGTGACAAATCGGAAGGACCGTGTGAGCCAGTACGTACCTGATACAACGAAGCAAAATCGGCAATCCGGCGCATACCGGTAATCCCCCCCGCGTGAGTCAGCGTGGTGCGGATATAGTCGATAAGTTGTTCTTCAATCAGCTGTTTGCAGTCCCAGATGCTGTTGAAGACTTCACCCACCGCGATGGGTGTGACGGTATGTTGGCGAATGAGACGGAAGCATTCCTGGTTTTCCGCAGGCGTCGGGTCTTCCATCCAGAACATGCGATAATCTTCAATGCTTTTACCAAAGCGCGCCGCTTCAATAGGCGTTAAGCGATGGTGCATGTCATGCAGCAAATGTTCATTAAAACCAAACTTGTTACGTACCGCGTCAAACAATTTCGGCATGAAATCGAGGTATTTCTCCGTCGACCACAGCTGCTCTTCCGGCCACTGTCCTTTGGTTGCGGGTTCATAAGCCAGACCTTTGCCTTTCGACATGCCGTAGGTGGTTTTCATACCAGGGATTCCGCACTGCACGCGGATGGCTTTGAATCCCAGCTCCTGATGACGGGCATAATCATCCAGAGCTTCATCAATACTGTGACCGGTGGTATGGCAATAAACCATCACCCCTTCACGAGACGCGCCGCCGAGTAACTGGTAAAGCGGCATGTTGGCAGCTTTGGCTTTAATATCCCACAACGCCATATCAACCGCTGAAATGGCCGACATCGTCACCGGACCGCGACGCCAGTAAGCACCTTTATAGAAAAACTGCCAGATATCTTCGATACGCTGTGCATCGCGACCAATAAGCTGCGGACAAAGGTGATCCTGCAAATAAGAGGCCACGGAAAGCTCACGTCCATTGAGGGTGGCATCCCCAAGGCCCGTAATACCGTCCTCAGTGGTGATTTTTAATGTGACGAAATTACGCCCCGGACAGGTAACAAAAACTTCAGCCTTTACGATCTTCATGTTCGATTCCTTGCATCGCTTGTCGTGATGCATGAAATCTACGCAACTGAGCTACTACCATACAAGTATGAAGATCGAAAAAAGCCGGAGTGATCACAAAAAAAGGCGTATATTTGCGCCGTGAATGGTTGACAAAAGATGAAATAGAATACCTTTTGTCAGCTGACACTTCCTTGTATCTTATTGATAAAATGGATTTATGTCCTTACGCGCGCCCCCAGCCCGCAACAATGATCAACATGCCGCAAAGCGCAATCAACGCCCCCGTCCAGTCATAAAGACTCAGTTTCACGCCATCCACAACGCGCAGCCAAATCAACGCCGTGCAGACATAAACGCCACCATAAGCCGCGTAAACACGCCCACTCGCCGCAGGATGCAACGTTAACAACCAGACAAACAGTGCCAGAGAAATCCCCGCCGGAAGCAACAGCCAGATACTGGCGTTTCGTTTCAACCACAACCAGGGCAGAAAGCATCCAATAATTTCACACAGCGCAGTAGCAAAAAATAGTAACGTTGTTTTAATCATCTTTGTCACTTATTGACATCATGTATAGTTATAGGACGACATAATATCATCAATATAAACATCCTCCTGGTACGTTTTGCGTTCGCAGTGGATGGTGTAGAATCACCTTTAATCATTCATACAGGGAATGAATTATGAAAATTACTCTCAGCAAACGAATTGGCCTGCTCGCTTTTCTGCTGCCTTGCGCACTGGCATTGAGCACAACTGTTCATGCCGAAACTAACAAACTGGTGATTGAGTCTGGCGACAGTGCACAAAGCCGCCAGCACGCCGCTATGGAAAAAGAGCAATGGAATGACACGCGCAATCTGCGCCAGAAAGTGAATAAACGCACTGAAAAAGAGTGGGATAAAGCCGACGCCGCTTTTGATAACCGCGATAAATGTGAGCAAAGCGCCAATATCAATGCCTACTGGGAGCCAAATACTTTGCGCTGCCTGGACCGTCGAACTGGCCGCGTTATTACCCCCTAACCTGTTATTGATTTAAGGAATGTAAGGACACGTTATGCCAAGCGCCCACAGTGTTAAGCTACGCCCGCTGGAGCGTGAAGATTTACGCTATGTACATCAACTCGACAATAACGCCAGTGTGATGCGTTACTGGTTTGAGGAACCCTACGAAGCCTTTGTTGAACTCTCTGATCTGTACGATAAGCATATTCACGATCAGAGCGAACGGCGCTTTGTGGTGGAATGTGACGGCGAAAAAGCCGGTCTGGTGGAGCTGGTGGAAATTAACCATGTTCATCGCCGCGCAGAATTTCAGATAATTATCTCCCCGGAATATCAGGGGAAAGGTCTGGCAACGCGTGCTGCAAAATTAGCAATGGACTATGGCTTCACCGTTCTCAATCTCTATAAGCTGTATCTGATCGTCGATAAAGAGAATGAAAAAGCGATTCACATTTACCGCAAGCTTGGCTTTACGGTTGAAGGTGAATTGATGCATGAGTTCTTTATTAATGGTCAATATCGGAATGCCATTCGCATGTGCATATTCCAGCATCAGTATCTGGCAGAGCACAAAACACCGGGTCAGACTCTCCTGAAGCCGACCGCACAATAGCATTAATAATAATCGATAGTATTTTTGATGGTATAAACCCGTTCGACGGCGGGTTTTACTCCTTCATCAACAATGATTAGCTGACAGTCTACCGGATTGGCGTGACTGTCATATTCACAGCTCTGTTTTACATTACCAACCCGTTGATTATTCAGTAAAGTAACCGCTGTGTAATCTAATTTTTTGATCGGATCCGTTGATGGCGTAGCGCTAACAGATAATGTTTTGTCGTTACTTTTCGTGGTTTTACCCAGCGGATAACCCTGATCATCATAGCGATATTCCATCTGCATTTGTTGGCTGCTGGCTTTAATCACGAAGCCATTATCATCGGTTTCCCAACTCACCCCGGCAGAAGGTAATTCTGCTAGCTGGCATTTTCCCTGTAAACGTACTCTTTTCTCCAGCGTCTGGGCATCACGGTAATAATTGGCGTCCAATACCAGGGCAACCACGGTATTATTTTCCAGATCCAATAATTCGAGTGAATCAAAACAGCCTTCTTCCGACAAAGTCCCCGAAACACGCTTCGTTACTTCCCCTTGCTCATCCATTAATGTCTGAGTGAAATCTTTTACCGGACCACGCAGCGGATCAAAATCGAATTCATTAGAGAAACTAGCCATCTCAGGGGTAAATGAAAGTGTTACCTCTGTGCGGTCACATCCTGTGAGTAATATCGCGAGTAAGCATGGTAGTAATTTGTATTTCACAACAGTCACCAGACAGTAGAGATGATTCTCAATCATAGTAGCAAATACAGTACTTTACACGTTAAATGCTATGCTTAAAGAAGTTATATTCGCGAAAGGAGCTTATGATGAAACTCTCAACTTGCTGTGCCGCGCTTCTGCTCGCACTCACCTCACCCGCGGTACTCGCCGCGCCGGGATCCTGTGAGCGCATAAAGAGCGATATATCACAGCGTATTATCAATAATGGCGTACCCGAAAGCAGCTTCACGTTAAGTATTGTACCCAATGACCAGGTTGATCAGCCTGATTCCCAGGTCGTCGGGCATTGCGCCAATGATACGCATAAAATTCTTTACACCCGCACCACCAGCGGTAACGTCTCTGCCCCCGCGCAGTCTACTCAGGATGGCGCGCCTGCCGAACCGCAGTAACACATTATTGACTAAACGCCGGATTCAACAGGTCCGGCGATATGAACATACAACATAATCCCGCCTTATTACTCATACCCTTCTATTGATATGGATTAATAATTCTTAACCCAAAATGGGTAGACTCCCTCTATTGTTAGCGCGCTAAATATTCAATATATAAACTTTTATATAACGATAAAGAACAGGGAGTGAGTTATGTCCAAAAATGAACAAATGGTGGGCATCAGCCGCAGAACACTCGTTAAATCTACCGCGATAGGTTCTCTGGCGCTGGCTGCAGGCGGTTTTTCTTTACCGTTCACCCTGCGCAGTGCAGCGGCAGCGGTACAACAGGCCAGCGAAAAAGTGGTCTGGGGTGCCTGTTCCGTCAACTGTGGTAGCCGCTGTGCACTTCGTCTACATGTTAAAGATAATGAAGTCACCTGGGTGGAAACTGACAACACCGGCAGCGACGAGTATGGCAATCATCAAGTACGCGCCTGTTTGCGCGGTCGGTCCATCCGTCGGCGTATTAATCATCCCGATCGCTTGAATTACCCAATGAAACGCGTGGGCAAACGCGGCGAAGGCAAATTCGAACGGATTAGCTGGGATGAAGCCCTGGATACTATCGCCAGTAGTCTGAAAAAAACCGTCGAACAATATGGCAATGAGGCTGTATATATTCAGTACTCTTCGGGGATCGTTGGCGGCAATATGACCCGCTCTTCGCCATCAGCCTCGGCGGTCAAACGCCTGATGAACTGCTACGGCGGTTCACTCAACCAGTATGGCTCCTACAGCACCGCGCAAATTTCCTGTGCCATGCCCTACACCTACGGCAGTAATGATGGCATTGATTAACGAAAATCTCGTTGATCAACCTTTTCTCGATAAATACTGCGTCGGTTATGACGAAAAAACCTTACCCGCAGATGCACCAAAAAATGGCCACTATAAAGCCTATATTCTTGGTGAAGGTGATGATAACACAGCGAAAACGCCGCAGTGGGCTTCGCAAATTACCGGTATCCCGGTGGACCGTATCATCAAACTGGCGCGTGAAATCGGCACAGCAAAACCCGCTTATATCTGCCAGGGTTGGGGACCGCAACGCCAGGCAAACGGTGAGCTGACCGCACGCGCTATTGCGATGTTGCCTATTCTGACGGGCAATGTCGGCATCAGCGGCGGAAATAGTGGCGCGCGTGAATCCACCTATACCATTACCATAGAACGCCTGCCGGTGCTGGATAATCCGGTCAAAACATCAATCTCCTGCTTCAGCTGGACGGATGCTATCGATCATGGCCCGCAAATGACGGCAATCCGCGACGGCGTCCGCGGCAAAGATAAACTGGATGTGCCCATTAAGTTCATCTGGAACTACGCGGGAAATACCCTGGTTAATCAGCATTCTGACATTAACAAAACGCATGAAATTCTGCAGGACGAATCGAAATGCGAAATGATTGTGGTCATCGAAAACTTTATGACCTCATCGGCAAAATATGCCGACATTCTGCTGCCAGACCTGATGACCGTTGAGCAGGAAGATATTATTCCTAACGATTACGCCGGTAACATGGGATATCTCATTTTCCTCCAGCCAGTCACCAGCGAAAAATTCGAACGCAAACCGATTTACTGGATCCTAAGTGAAGTCGCGAAACGTCTTGGCCCTGACGTCTATCAAAAATTCACTGAAGGCCGCACTCAGGAACAATGGTTACAACATCTGTACGCCAAAATGCTTGCCAAAGATCCGGCATTACCGTCTTACGACGAACTGAAAAAAATGGGTATCTATAAGCGTAAGGATCCTAATGGTCATTTTATCGCCTACAAAGCATTTCGTGACGACCCCGAGACAAATCCACTTAAAACGCCTTCCGGTAAGATCGAAATTTATTCCAGCAAACTGGCGGAAATTGCCCGTACCTGGGAACTCGAAAAAGATGAAGTAATAAGCCCACTGCCGGTTTATGCCTCAACCTTCGAAGGCTGGGACGCCCCTGAACGTAGTACCTTCCCGCTACAACTGTTTGGTTTCCATTACAAATCTCGTACTCACTCGACCTACGGCAACATTGATGTCCTGAAGGCAGCCTGCCGTCAGGAAGTGTGGATCAACCCTATAGATGCACAGAAACGTGGGATTGCCAACGGCGATATGGTGCGGGTGTTTAACCATCGTGGCGAAGTTCGGCTACCAGCCAAAGTGACACCACGCATTCTCCCTGGAGTTAGCGCTATGGGCCAGGGAGCCTGGCACGAGGCCAATATGTCTGGCGATAAAATCGACCACGGCGGCTGTGTGAATACGCTAACCACTCTGCGCCCTTCACCACTGGCGAAGGGAAACCCGCAGCACACTAATCTGGTCGAGATCGAAAAAATATAACCCACTACAACCATAAATTCTGGCATGACATTTTGTTTGAAAAGCAATAAGTGAGTAATGATGAAAATCCATACCACAGAGGCGCTCATGAAGGCTGAAATCAGCCGTAGAAGTCTGATGAAAACCTCCGCACTTGGCAGTCTCGCGCTGGCAAGCAGTGCTTTCACTCTGCCATTTTCCCAAATGGTCCGAGCGGCAGAGGCTCCGGTAGAAGAGAAAGCGGTCTGGAGTTCCTGCACCGTTAACTGCGGGAGCCGCTGTCTGTTACGTTTGCATGTGAAAGATGACACTGTGTACTGGGTGGAGTCTGATACGACAGGTGACGACGTCTACGGTAATCATCAGGTTCGCGCCTGTTTACGCGGGCGCTCTATCCGCCGACGGATGAATCATCCTGATAGGTTGAAATATCCCATGAAGCGCGTCGGCAAGCGCGGTGAAGGTAAATTTGAACGGATAAGTTGGGACGAAGCCCTGGAGACCATCAGTGATAATCTTCGGCGGATCCTAAAAGATTACGGCAATGAGGCTGTACATGTTCTCTATGGAACAGGCGTAGATGGCGGAAACATCACCAACTCAAACGTCCCGTACCGTCTGATGAACTCTTGTGGTGGTTTTCTCAGTCGCTATGGCAGCTACAGTACCGCACAGATCAGTGCCGCAATGAGTTATATGTTCGGTGCCAATGATGGCAACAGCCCGGATGATATCGCCAATACGAAGCTGGTCGTTATGTTCGGAAATAACCCGGCAGAAACCCGGATGAGCGGCGGTGGTGTCACTTACTACGTCGAGCAAGCCCGCGAACGTTCAAACGCACGCATGATCGTCATTGATCCACGTTATAACGACACAGCTGCCGGGCGTGAAGATGAATGGCTGCCCATTCGCCCTGGCACCGATGGCGCACTGGCCTGTGCGATTGCCTGGGTACTGATTACGGAAAACATGGTCGATCAGCCATTTCTCGACAAATATTGTGTTGGTTACGATGAAAAAACGCTGCCCGCCAACGCACCACGTAACGCGCATTATAAAGCCTATATTCTGGGCGAAGGGCCTGACGGCATAGCTAAAACGCCGGAATGGGCAGCAAAAATCACCAGCATCCCGGCAGAAAAAATTATCCAGTTGGCACGAGAGATCGGTTCAGCAAAACCTGCTTATATTTGTCAGGGTTGGGGGCCACAACGACACTCCAACGGCGAGCAAACGTCCCGCGCTATTGCCATGCTTTCCGTTCTCACCGGTAACGTCGGCATAAACGGCGGCAACTCAGGTGTACGCGAAGGTAGCTGGGATCTGGGGGTCGAATGGTTCCCGATGCTTGATAATCCTGTTAAAACGCAGATTTCCGTCTTTACATGGACAGATGCCATCGACCACGGTACGGAAATGACCGCGACCCGTGATGGTATTCGTGGAAAAGAAAAACTGGATGTCCCCATCAAGTTTTTATGGTGCTACGCCAGTAACACATTGATCAATCAACATGGCGACATCAATCACACCCATGAGGTGCTTCAGGATGACAGCAAGTGCGAGATGATTGTTGGCATTGACCACTTCATGACGGCCTCGGCTAAGTATTGCGATATCCTGTTGCCCGACCTGATGCCAACAGAGCAAGAAGACCTTATCTCTCATGAATCTGCAGGGAATATGGGCTATGTGATCCTCGCCCAACCCGCAACCTCAGCAAAATTTGAACGCAAACCCATCTACTGGATGCTGAGTGAAGTCGCGAAACGCTTAGGACCAGACGTTTATCAAACCTTTACTGAAGGTCGCAGTCAGCATGAATGGATCAAATATCTCCATGCGAAAACGAAGGAACGTAACCCTGAGATGCCGGACTACGAGGAGATGAAAACGACCGGGATCTTTAAGAAAAAATGCCCGGAAGAACATTACGTCGCTTTCCGCGCATTCCGTGAAGATCCACAGGCAAACCCATTGAAAACACCTTCGGGGAAAATCGAAATTTATTCTGAACGACTGGCGAAGATTGCAGATACCTGGGAATTGAAAAAAGATGAAATTATTCATCCCCTTCCTGCGTATACCCCAGGTTTTGATGGCTGGGACGATCCCCTGCGGAAAACCTATCCACTGCAGTTAACGGGCTTCCACTACAAAGCGCGTACCCACTCCAGCTACGGCAATATTGATGTGTTACAGCAGGCCTGCCCACAAGAGGTGTGGATCAACCCCATTGATGCTCAGGCACGCGGTATCCGTCATGGCGATACCGTGCGGGTATTTAACAATAATGGAGAAATGCTGATTGCCGCAAAAGTGACTCCGCGTATTCTGCCTGGCGTTACCGCCATCGGGCAAGGTGCGTGGCTTAAAGCGGATATGTTTGGTGACCGGGTCGATCACGGCGGCAGTATCAATATTCTGACCTCTCACCGCCCTTCACCGCTGGCAAAGGGAAACCCGTCGCACAGCAATCTCGTCCAGATCGAAAAGGTTTAAGGAGTAGCCCATGACCACACAATATGGATTTTTTATCGATTCCAGCCGCTGTACAGGCTGTAAAACCTGCGAACTGGCGTGCAAAGATTTTAAAGATCTTGGCCCGGAAGTCAGTTTCCGCCGTATTTATGAATACGCTGGCGGCGACTGGCAGGAAGATAATGGCGTCTGGCACCAGAACGTGTTCGCTTATTATCTCTCCATCTCCTGTAACCATTGCGATGACCCCGCATGTACAAAAGTCTGCCCCAGCGGCGCAATGCATAAGCGTGAAGATGGCTTTGTGGTGGTTGATGAAGATGTTTGTATCGGCTGCCGCTACTGCCACATGGCTTGTCCGTACGGCGCACCACAGTACAATGCTGAAAAAGGGCACATGACGAAGTGCGATGGTTGTTATTCGCGCGTCGCCGAGGGGAAACAACCCATATGCGTCGAATCCTGCCCGCTGCGTGCACTTGAGTTCGGTCCAATTGAAGAGCTGCGCCAGAAGCACGGCACTCTGGCTGCCGTCGCGCCACTGCCGCGCGCGCATTTCACAAAACCCAATATCGTTATCAAACCTAACGCCAACAGCCGACCGGCGATACCACTGGTTATCTGGCTAATCCGGAGGAAGTGTAAAATGGGAAATGGATGGCATGAATGGCCACTGGTTATCTTTACCGTATTGGGTCAATGCGTAGTAGGCGCGCTGATTGTTAGCGGAATTGGCTGGTTCGCCGCCAAAAATGACGCAGACCGTCAGCGTATTGTCCGTGGCATGTTTTTCCTCTGGCTGTTGATGGGCATCGGGTTTATTGCCTCTGTCATGCACCTGGGATCGCCACTGCGAGCGTTTAACTCGCTGAATCGAATCGGAGCTTCTGGTCTGAGTAACGAGATTGCTGCCGGTTCCATATTTTTTGCCGTTGGCGGACTATGGTGGCTGGTGGCGGTCATCGGTAAAATGCCGCAAGCGTTGGGGAAACTCTGGTTACTTGTCAGCATGGCGCTCGGCGTCATTTTCGTCTGGATGATGACCTGCGTGTATCAAATCGACACCGTGCCAACCTGGCATAACGGTTACACTACGCTAGCTTTCTTCCTGACGGTATTGTTGAGCGGTCCAATACTTGCTGCCGCAATTCTGCGGGCAGCTCGCGTTACATTTAATACCACACCATTTGCCATCATTAGCGTTCTGGCGCTGATCGCTTGTGCCGGGGTGATTGTGCTGCAAGGTTTGTCTCTGGCGTCTATTCACTCATCCGTGCAACAAGCCAGCGCACTGGTACCAGATTACGCCTCCTTACAGGTCTGGCGTGTGGTATTGTTATGCGCAGGTCTTGGATGCTGGCTTTGCCCGCTCATTCGTCGCCGCGAACCTCACGTTGCCGGACTTATTCTGGGGCTAATCCTCATACTTGGCGGTGAGATGATCGGGCGTGTGCTCTTTTATGGCCTGCACATGACAGTAGGAATGGCTATTGCAGGTTAACAAATTGGTGCGGGGCAACCCGCACATTTCAGGATGTTAGGAATGACCCATTTTTCACAGCAAGATAATTTTTCTGTCGCGGCGCGCGTGTTGGGCGCGCTGTTTTATTACGCTCCAGAGAGTGCGGAAGCCGCACCTCTGGTTGCGGTACTCACCAGTGACGGCTGGGAAACTCAGTGGCCTCTACCAGAAGCGTCATTAGCGCCGCTGGTGACGGCTTTTCAGGCACAGAGTGAAGAGACTCGCGCCCAGGCCTGGCAGCGTTTGTTTGTCGGCCCGTGGGCACTGCCGTCTCCGCCGTGGGGGTCGGTCTGGCTGGATCGCGAATCTGTGCTGTTTGGCGATTCAACATTGGCACTTCGTCAATGGATGCGCGAGAAAGGCATTCAGTTCGAAATGAAGCAAAACGAACCGGAAGATCATTTTGGTTCACTGCTGTTGATGGCTGCGTGGTTGGCGGAGAATGGTCGCCAAACAGAATGTGAAGAATTGCTGGCATGGCATCTTTTTCCGTGGTCAACACGTTTTCTCGACGTTTTTATCGAAAAAGCAGAACACCCTTTCTACCGTGCGCTGGGTGAACTGGCTCGCTTAACGCTGGCGCAATGGCAATCACAACTGTTGATTCCTGTCGCGGTTAAACCACTGTTTCGATAAAGTTGCCGCAATATTGCCGAATGGCGACAATCACGCGTCATTCGGCAATAATACGTTACAACGTCACGTATTTTATCGCTTTAAGCACGCACTGCTTTTGCCGATAACCTGTTTTGCCGCAAAATAGTCGCTCGTGTTTCATTGTCCATTTCTGCTCATGCACCATCTACACAGCTATCCGGATCTGCGTACTATGTTTCGCCGTCTGCTTATCGCAACAATAGTCGGTATTCTTGCGGCCTTTGCCGTTGCCGCGTTTCGTCACGCGATGCTGCTACTGGAATGGCTGTTCCTCAATAATGACTCCGGCAGTCTGGTCAATGCAGCGACGAATCTTTCTCCGTGGCGACGGCTGCTAACTCCGGCGCTCGGCGGACTGGCGGCGGGTTTGTTGTTGATGGGCTGGCAGAAATTTACCCAGCAACGCCCTCATGCGCCGACCGATTACATGGAAGCGTTGCAAACCGATGGTAAATTCGATTACGCAGCAAGCCTGGTTAAATCGCTTGCCTCTCTGCTGGTAGTAACTAGCGGCAGCGCAATTGGTCGCGAAGGTGCGATGATTCTTTTAGCTGCCCTTGCCGCCTCCTGTTTTGCTCAGCGTTTTACGCCACGCCAGGAGTGGAAATTATGGATTGCCTGTGGAGCTGCGGCGGGAATGGCTGCGGCTTACCGCGCCCCGCTTGCTGACAGTTTATTTATAGCCGAAGTGCTGTTTGGCACTATGATGTTGGCCTCTCTCGGCCCGGTGATTATTTCCGCCGTCGTGGCGTTGCTGGTTAGCAATCTGATTAATCATAGCGACGCGTTACTCTACAGCGTACAACTCTCAGTGACGGTTCAGGCTCGTGACTATGCGCTGATTATCAGTACAGGTGTGCTGGCAGGTCTATGCGGACCAGTGTTGTTAACGTTAATGAACGCCAGTCATCGAGGATTTGTTATTCTCAAACTTGCGCCCCCCTGGCAACTGGCACTCGGCGGGTTGATCGTGGGTCTGCTTTCCCTGTTCACCCCCGCCGTGTGGGGCAACGGCTATAGCACCGTACAATCCTTTTTAACCGCCCCGCCACTGTTTATGATCATTGGCGGGATCTTCCTTTGCAAACTGTTTGCCGTTCTGGCAAGTAGCGGTTCCGGCGCGCCTGGTGGTGTGTTTACACCGACACTCTTTATCGGTCTTGCCATTGGCATGTTGTATGGACGTAGCCTGGGGTTATGGTTTCCTGACGGCGAAGAAATTACACTCTTACTCGGATTAACCGGGATGGCGACACTGTTGGCGGCAACCACGCACGCGCCGATTATGTCGACGTTGATGATATGTGAAATGACCGGCGAGTATCAGCTACTCCCCGGTTTATTGATTGCCTGCGTAATTGCGTCGGTAATTTCGCGGACGTTACACCGTGACTCTATCTACCGCCAGCACACTGCGCAGCATAGCTAAGCGGATGTATTGCCCCAGTTCACGCTGTTCGGCGCGCGGTAAATAAGGCAGTTCACCAATGAGCGGTGCTGGAAGTTTTTTACCCAGCACATCAATGATTTCCGCATAATGCGCCAGTCCTGGGTTGATTCGGTTAGCCACCCAGCCAATGAGCGGCAGCCCGTCGTTGGCAATCGCCTGAGCTGTCAGCAGTGCATGGTTAATGCAACCTTCCTGAATACCGACAACCATCAACACCGGCAGTTGTTCCTGCACCACCCATTCAGAGAGCGGACGTAAATCATTCATCAGACTGCGCCAGCCGCCAGTCCCTTCTACCACGACATGATCGACTTTATCGGTCAGGTTTGCCAGGCCGTTTGAAATGAGGGTGTAATTGATTGGGCAACTGTGCGCCACGCTACTTTCTTCTTCGCTTAACGCGATAGGATTAACTGCTTCATAAGGCAGTTCGATGGTTGAAACACTCTGCAACACCAGGGCATCTTTATTACGCAGCCCTTCGGGTGTCTCTTTGCTCCCCTTCGCTACGGGTTTATATCCCGCAACCGTTTTTCCCTGGGAGGCTAACGCTTGTAGCAATGCGCGGGAAACCACCGTTTTCCCTACAGAAGTGTCTGTACCGGTAATAAAGAAACGCTTCAGCATCACTAACTCCACCGTTATGCTTCACAAATATAAACCAGGAAAATAATTAACCTTGAAAGTCTAAGTTATGCTTTCCTGGCCCAAATTGAGATAGCGCAAATTTTGGTAGAACAGTTAAAAAATGTTAACCCTGCAACAGACGAATCAACAAAGAACCGTTATACATCGCGTCTTTTACCAGCGCAGCCCCTGCCATAGTACCCTGGTTAGAAAACTGAGTACTCTCAACGCTAATGTGCTGACTATACGCAGGAAGGGCCTGCTGACGGATGCTGTCCGAGATGACCGGGAAGAGGATATCTGCCGCTTTACTTAACGGTGAGCCAATCAGTATTTTTTGTGGGTTAAATAAATTCACCATGATGGCAAGAATGCGCCCGACATGCGCGCCCACCCCGGTAATGATGTCTTTTGCCAGCAGATCGCCGCGCAATGCCGCCTGACACAATGAGTCAACGGTTAACGGCTGTCCATGTAACATCGAGCTCATGGATTGATTGAGACGCAGCTGTGCCAGCTCAAGAATACTGTCCACACTGGCGATGGTTTCGAGGCAGCCGTGATTCCCGCAATAACAGCGTTTCCCATACGGGTCGACCTGCGTGTGACCTATTTCCACGAGGCTACTGCTGCCTGCGTGTAGCAGATGACCATCGGTAATGACGCCCGCCCCCACGTTGTGATCGATAACCACCTGAATCACATCGCGCGCCCCGCGTGAGGCACCAAACAAAGCCTCAGCCATCGTCCATGCGCTGATATCATGCTGAATATAAACCGGTACGCCGGTATGCTGCTCCAGCGCCTCGCCGAGCGGCATCTCTTTTACATCCTCGTAGAACGGCATGCGATGTACAATACCATTTTCCGTATCAATAATTCCCGGCAAGGTAATGGCAATAGAAGTCAGACGCTCAAGTTTTTTCTGATGGCGGATAAAAAACTGATCGATATGGGAAATGATACGATCCAACAATGGCGAGTCATCTTTTAACGCCAGTTCCTGCGACTCCTCCACCACTAGTTTGCTGCTCAGATCGCGCAAAGCAAGGAAAATCTCCCCGCGACTAATGCGCAGAGAAAGATAGTGCCAGGCTTCAGTTTCAACCACCAGCCCCACCGCCGGACGGCCACGGTTCCCCGCTTCTTTGATTTCCAGCTCTTGCACCAGGTGTGCTTCGAGCATCTCACGGACAATTTTGGTGATACTGGCAGGAGCCAGTTGCGCCAGACGGGAAAGATCGATACGCGAGACTGGACCAAGCTGATCAATCAGGCGATAAACCGCGCCCGCGTTGGTCTGCTTTATTTGATCAATGTGCCCAGGCTGGTTTTCAGCAACCACCGCATACTCCCTATATTTTCGCGCTCCGAAATAATCTGTAGGCTATGGTGAAGCACTTCAATACGTGTCGTCAAATTTTTACTTAGGCATGTGATTAACAGCACATTTTTCGGGCTTTTTCGCTGAAATTTCCCTCACCTGAGAGCATTCAGCAGATGAATACGAAAGTTACGCGCAGCCGGACTTTGTTCATGGTGTTTCGGCCAGACCAACCACATTTCAGAAACCGCATCCTCTTCAGCAATCGGCACCCAGCGCATTTCGTTGAGCTGAACACGTTTAAATGACGCAGGCAAAATTGAAACACCCAGACCAGCGGAAACCAGACCGATGATGGTCATTGCCTCACCCACCTCCTGAGTGATGACGGGCGTCAAATTGTAACGTCTCATCAGCCCGAGAATATCGTCATACAGCCCTGTCCCTACGTGCGGATCAAAAAAGACAAAGGGTTCTTTCGCCAGTTCAGCCAGCGTTACACTCGGGTTATTTGCCAGGGGATGATCGTGCGGGATCATCGCCATAAGCGGTTCATGGACGATGACTGCGTGTTCAAGCGTCTCCGGTAACGCTGTGTTACGCAGCAATCCCATATCCAGCGTTCCTTCAATGAGCGGAGCGATTTGCTCGCGAGTGTTCATTTCGCGGGTTTGTAAATGGACATCGGGATAATCACGACGAAACAGCGATAACGTATCGGACACCGCCCGAATAAAAGGAGCGGACGAAGTAAAACCAATGCGCAACTCCCCCGCTTCGCCCTGATGCAGCCTTTCAGCGCGAGCGGCAGCGTCATCCACCATAGACAGGATTTGCCGACTATCTGCAAGAAACTGTTTTCCTGCTTCCGTCAGCAATACACTGCGATTGGTCCTTGCCAGCAGTCGGGCACCAATTTGTTGCTCCAGCGCCTGAATCTGCTGACTTAGCGGTGGTTGCGAAATATTCAGACGGGCAGCGGCGCGCCCGAAATGCAGCTCTTCCGCAACAGCAACAAAGTAACGCAGATGACGAAGTTCAATATTCATATTTAAAACATCTTATTTGAGATTATTAATATATTAGACAGAACAATTCGATTTTCCTAATCTATTCATAAGCCTGATCCACAGGCATATTTAGCAAGGATTTCAAGTGAGCCGTACTACAACTGTTGATGGCGCTCCGGCAAGCGTCACTGACAAGCAAAGCATTTCTCAGCCAAATCAATTTATTAAACGCGGTACGCCGCAATTTATGCGCGTCACCCTGGCGCTTTTCTCTGCCGGACTGGCAACCTTCGCACTTCTCTATTGTGTGCAACCTATCCTTCCGGTGCTTTCGCAGGAGTTTGGCTTAACGCCTGCGAACAGTAGTATTTCACTGTCCATTTCAACGGCGATGTTGGCTATCGGTTTGCTGTTTACTGGCCCGCTATCCGATGCCATTGGTCGCAAACCAGTGATGGTCACGGCGCTACTGTTGGCCTCCATTTGTACGTTACTTTCGACAATGATGACCAGCTGGCACGGCATTTTGATTATGCGCGCCTTGATTGGGCTTTCGTTAAGTGGCGTGGCAGCTGTTGGCATGACTTATCTTAGCGAGGAAATCCACCCCAGTTTCGTGGCCTTTTCGATGGGGTTGTATATCAGCGGCAACTCAATTGGCGGCATGAGCGGACGCTTAATTAGCGGTGTCTTCACGGACTTTTTCAACTGGCGAATTGCTCTGGCGGCTATCGGCTGTTTCGCGCTGGCCTCGGCGTTGATGTTCTGGAAAATCCTCCCGGAATCACGCCATTTTCGCCCGACTTCCCTGCGACCAAAGACGTTATTTATCAACTTTCGTCTGCACTGGCGTGACCGGGGATTGCCGTTATTGTTCGCAGAAGGCTTTTTGCTGATGGGGTCGTTCGTCACGCTGTTTAATTACATCGGCTATAGGTTGATGCTTTCCCCCTGGCATGTCAGTCAGGCCGTGGTTGGCTTATTATCGCTGGCTTATTTGACCGGTACATGGAGCTCACCCAAAGCCGGAACCATGACCACCCGTTATGGGCGCGGTCCGGTGATGTTGTTTTCGACGGGGGTTATGCTGTTTGGTTTACTGATGACCTTATTCAGCTCGCTGTGGCTAATCTTTGCCGGAATGTTACTCTTCTCAGCCGGATTCTTCGCAGCCCACTCCGTTGCCAGCAGCTGGATCGGCCCCCGCGCAAAACGCGCTAAAGGCCAGGCCTCCTCGCTGTATCTGTTCAGTTACTATTTGGGGTCGAGTATTGCCGGGACGCTGGGTGGTGTTTTCTGGCATAACTATGGCTGGAACGGCGTCGGCGCATTTATTGCTCTGATGCTGGTCATTGCTCTGCTGGTCGGGACGCGTTTGCATCGTCGTCTGCACGCCTAAAAATAAGTCCGGACTGCGGTAAATACCCATCCGGACTTATTGCCTGCTCAAACCAACGTTAATAGCCATCCTAAAATAGACGAAGCGCCAGCCAATTCCCGCAGCGCATCTAGTGTCATCAGGATTATAAGTACCCAAATAAACGGATTCATTTTGCTGTGTGTCATTTATTACTGATGCGCAGTTATTCTACCGCTTTGTAAGTAGTAAAATAGTTAACCCGATCAAGACTACTATTATTGGTAGCTAAATTTCCCTTAAGTCACAATACGTTATTATCAACGCTGTAATTTATTTAACGTTTGTACATATCGTTACACGCTGAAACCAACCACTCACGGAAGTCTGCCATTCCCAGGGATATAGTTATTTCAACGGCCCCGCAGTGGGGTTAAATGAAAAAACAAATTGAGGGTATGACAATGAAAAAAGTATTAGCTCTGGTTGTTGCCGCTGCTATGGGTCTGTCTTCTGCCGCCTTTGCTGCAGAGACTGCGACCACACCTGCTCCGACTGCGACGACCACCAAAGCAGCGCCGGCGAAAACTACACATCATAAAAAACAGCATAAAGCAGCACCTGCCCAGAAAGCGCAGGCGGCTAAAAAGCATCATAAAAATGCGAAAGCTGAACAGAAAGCCCCTGAACAAAAAGCGCAGGCAGCGAAGAAACACGCCAAGAAACACAGCCATCAGCAACCGGCAAAACCTGCTGCACAACCCGCAGCGTAAGTTTTCAACAGTAATGCTGGCGCGCCCCCTCGCGCCTGAAAATTACGGTGCTAAGCGGGTAACGTTTAGCACCGCCTTTAGCGGAGGGTAGTATGGTGGGCCGTTATCGCTTTGAGTTCATTCTTATCATCCTTATTTTATGCGCACTGATTGCCACCCGTTTTTATCTTTCCTGATCGTAGTTATCTGATTTTACTCCCACTTTCATCCCGTCCCGTCTATAGTATTTATGAGGGTTTGCTTTTAATAATCATAATTACCCACCAGAGTGTGATATGCGTACAACCATTGCTGTAGTGTTGGGTGCAATTAGTTTGACGTCTGCTTTTGTGTTTGCAGATAAACCAGACGTTGCCAAATCGGCAAACGATGAGGTCAGCACCCTGTTTTTTGGTCATGATGATCGTGTGCCCGTGAATGACACGACCCAATCACCGTGGGATGCGGTTGGGCAACTGGAAACGGCCAGCGGCAATTTATGTACGGCGACGCTGATTGCACCCAATCTGGCATTAACGGCAGGACACTGTTTATTGACGCCGCCAAAGGGTAAAGCCGATAAAGCGGTGGCGCTGCGTTTTGTGTCAAGTAAAGGTCTTTGGCGCTATGAGATCCACGACATAGAAGGCCGCGTTGACCCGACACTGGGAAAGCGGTTAAAAGCAGATGGGGATGGTTGGATTGTTCCTCCCGCAGCTGCGCCGTGGGACTTCGGTTTGATTGTGCTACGTAATCCCCCTTCTGGCATTACACCGTTGCCGTTATTTGCGGGAGATAAAGCCGCACTTACCGCCGCATTAAAAGCGGCAGGTCGAAAAGTGACTCAAGCGGGATATCCTGAAGATCACCTCGATACGCTATACAGTCATCAAAATTGCGAAGTAACTGGCTGGGCGCAAACGTCGGTGATGTCGCATCAGTGCGATACTTTGCCGGGTGATAGCGGTTCGCCTCTGATGTTGCATACCGATGACGGCTGGCAGTTAATTGGCGTGCAAAGTTCGGCTCCTGCCGCGAAAGATCGCTGGCGTGCCGATAACCGGGCCATTTCTGTCACTGGTTTTCGCGACAAGCTAGACCAACTTTTGCAAAAATAGCATTCAAACGCTGCCCGACAGCACGGGCAGCGTGTTCATCAGGCAAACTTCACCATAATCATTCCAGCCAACAGCAAGACCAGACCAATCCAGCCTTTACGATTTAACCGTTGACCAAACAAGATCCAACCTGCGGCTAACGTGGCGGCAATACCAAATCCGCCCCACAATGCATAAGCGACAGACAAGTCGATCCCTTTAACGGCCTGAGAAAGCGCACTAAAGGCAGCCAGCACCGCCGCCAGAGAGAGCACGCCAAATATTTTGCGACGAAAGCCGTCAGAAAATTTCAAAAAAACGTTAGCAACGATTTCCAGCACGATTGCCAATGCCAGCCAGGCGGCGTGAACCCATTCAAACTGCGCCATGGTTCACCTCCGGCTCAGGTTTACACGCTTTACGGGTACCTGATTTGATTAACACAATCCCGGCCACCAGGGTGGTTAACCCGGCAATTTTCATCAGCGATAAACTTTCATCGAATAACAAAACGCTAAACAAGGTAATCAATAAAATACCGATACCTTCCCACAGCGCATAAGCTACGCCTAAGGCGATTTTTTTAACGGCGAAGGAGAGAAATATATACGACAGAGAAATCATCACCAGCATTAAAATAAAACCGCCATTACCCTCACTGACGCTCGCCCATTTCATTGACAGCGTGCCGGTAATTTCCGTAGCAATAGCCAGACCTAATAAAATCCAATAAATATACATCGTCCTTCTCCTGCAAGAGAATTATTTTATCTTTCGCTCAATTCAGCGAAACCAGAGCAAAGTGATCAAGCCCCGCGCATAGCGCAAGGTTAGGCAGAAGAAAGGACTAAAGCGCGTTGCGCCAGTGCTGCTCACCTACGAGCAAGATAGTGGATGAGGTACGAAGATGGGTAAATGTAGAAAATAACGTCCTGAACAAATTGTCCATAATATTACAATTATCCGCAGTGTTGCTTCTCATCATCGCGGATGATAATTGTCCTCGGTAGTTGAACACGCCTGATTTGTATCATAGCTTAAGAATTAACTCAAAATATTTTCACTTCTTTACCCGAGCGGATTGATTTTCGTTATGATGACGGAACGAAAAAGACATTATTATTAGCAAAGAAAGAAAAAACGGGGACAAGCATGGCAAAGCCGATCATCACGCTCAATGGTCTAAAAATCGTCATTATGTTGGGAATGCTGGTCATTATTCTCTGCGGTATCCGTTTTGCTGCCGAGATCCTCGTGCCGTTTATTCTCGCATTATTTATTGCTGTTATTCTTAACCCGCTGGTGCAACACATGGTCCGCTGGCGAGTGCCGCGTGTACTGGCGGTGTCGATTTTGATGACCATCATCGTGATGGCGATGGTGTTGCTGTTAGCTTATCTGGGTTCCGCGCTCAACGAGTTGACGCGGACGTTACCGCAATATCGCAACTCTATTATGACGCCGCTGCAAGCTCTTGAACCGTTGTTGCAACGCGTAGGGATTGACGTCTCAGTTGACCAACTGGCGCATTACATTGATCCGAACGCGGCGATGACGTTGCTCACCAACTTATTGACGCAGTTATCTAATGCCATGTCATCAATATTTTTATTGCTGCTGACGGTGCTGTTTATGCTGCTCGAAGTGCCACAATTGCCCGGAAAATTTCAGCAAATGATGGCGCGTCCGGTTGAAGGGATGGCGGCGATTCAGCGTGCGATTGACAGTGTGTCTCATTATCTGGTGCTGAAAACAGCCATCAGCATCATCACCGGCCTGGTCGCCTGGGCGATGCTCGCCGCACTCGATGTTCGCTTCGCTTTTGTCTGGGGATTGCTGGCCTTTGCGCTTAATTACATCCCGAATATTGGTTCAGTCCTCGCGGCAATCCCCCCTATCGCTCAGGTACTGGTGTTTAATGGCTTCTACGAAGCGTTGCTGGTGCTGGCGGGATATCTGCTGATTAATCTGGTCTTCGGCAATATTCTGGAGCCGCGGATCATGGGGCGTGGGCTGGGGCTTTCCACATTGGTGGTATTTCTGTCGTTGATTTTTTGGGGATGGTTGTTAGGACCGGTGGGTATGCTGCTTTCCGTGCCGTTGACAATTATTGTCAAAATTGCGCTTGAACAAACAGCGGGAGGTCAAAGCATCGCCGTTCTGTTAAGCGATCTCAATAAAGAGTGACGGCCTCCGCAGAGGCCGTCAAGTTTACAGAGCTTTCAGGATTGCATCCACGCTGGCTTTGGCGTCACCAAACAGCATGTGGGTGTTTTCCTTGAAGAACAGCGGGTTTTGCACACCAGCATAGCCAGTGTTCATCGACCGTTTAAAGACAATCACGTTCTGCGCTTTCCACACTTCAAGCACAGGCATACCAGCAATCGGACTCTTCGGATCATCCTGCGCCGCCGGGTTAACCGTATCGTTAGCACCAATCACCAGTACGGTATCGGTATCAGCGAAGTCATCGTTGATCTCGTCCATTTCCAGTACGATGTCATACGGTACTTTTGCTTCAGCCAGCAATACGTTCATATGCCCAGGCAAACGCCCCGCAACCGGGTGGATACCGAAACGCACGTTGATACCACGAGCGCGCAGTTTCTCGGTAATTTCAGCGACAGGATATTGCGCCTGCGCGACTGCCATGCCGTACCCCGGAGTTATGATCACTGAATGGGAGTTTTTCAGCAGTTCCGCTGTCTCTTCTGCGGTGATTTCGCGGTGCTCGCCCACTTCCTGATCATCGCCAGTAGAAGAGCCATCGGTGCCGAAACCACCCGCAATAACGCTGATAAAGGAACGGTTCATCGCCTTACACATAATGTAAGAAAGGATTGCCCCCGAAGAACCGACCAGCGCGCCGGTCACGATCAGCAGGTCGTTGCTAAGCATAAAGCCCGCTGCAGCTGCCGCCCAACCAGAGTATGAGTTCAGCATTGACACGACGACTGGCATATCTGCACCACCGATGGAGGCGACTAAATGCCAGCCAAATACCAGCGCAATGGCGGTCATTATCAGCAATGCCAACACTTGCAGGCCTACGCTGTCCGTGCGAACAAATACAATCAGCAGCAGGAAGGAAACGACCAGAGCCGCCAGGTTCATTTTGTGACGGTTTGGCAGCATCAACGGTTTAGACGAAATCTTGCCACACAGTTTGCCGAACGCCACCACCGACCCCGTGAACGTTACCGCCCCGATGAAGATACCGAGGAACACTTCCGTCAGGTGAATATTGACCAGAATCGGTTCCATTCCCGCGTCATGATGCAGATAGCTGTTAAAACCAACCAGTACTGCTGCCAGACCCACGAAGCTATGCAGGATTGCCACCAGTTCTGGCATTTCGGTCATTTCAACTTTCTTCGCCAGGCGGATACCAATCGCCCCACCGATGACCATCGCCAACAAGATCCAGCCAACATTACCCGTATCCGGTCCAAAGATGGTTGCGATTAACGCAATCGCCATCCCGGCGATACCGAAGTTGTTACCCTGGCGAGACGTTTCATGTTTCGAAAGCCCGGCCAGACTGAAGATAAACAGGATCGCGGCAACAATGTATGCAGCTGTAACTAATCCTCCAGACATATGTTACCCCTTAATTTTTGCGGAACATTTTCAGCATGCGCTGAGTCACGGTGAAGCCACCGAAAATATTAATGCTGGCTATAAGCACCGCGATAAAACTAAGGAAGCTAACCCAGCCGCCCTGGCCAATCTGCAACAGTGCTCCGACAACAATAATCCCTGAAATCGCGTTGGTGACCGACATCAACGGTGTATGCAGCGCGTGCGAAACATTCCACACCACGTAATAGCCGACAACGCAGGCCAGCGCGAAAACGGTGAAGTGCCCAAGAAACTCTTTCGGCGCAACGCTTGCCAGCCAGCCGAAAAGGATAATTGCCAGCGCCATCAAGGCATATTTACGCCACGGTGAGCAGGCACATTTTTCCTCAGTTTTCACTTCCGGTGCCGCTTTTTGTGCCGCCTGCGGCTGAGCTGATACCTGAATCGGCGGTGCCGGCCAGGTAATTTCGCCAGCACGGATCACGGTCACACCGCGAATCACCACATCATCAAAATCAACCGTGATGTTGCCGTCTTTCTCTTTGCACAACAGTTTCAGCAGATTAACGAGGTTAGTGCCGTAAAGCTGTGAGGATTGCGTCGGCAGACGGCCCGGAAGATCGGTATAACCAATCACTTTGACACCATTTTCCGTAGTGAAAATTTCACCCGGTACGGTGTATTCACAGTTGCCGCCGTTTTGGGCTGCCAGGTCGACAATCACACTGCCCGACTTCATGGAGTCAACCATTTCACGGGTAATCAGCTTGGGCGCTGGTTTGCCTGGAATAAGCGCGGTGGTGACAATGATATCGACCTCTTTTGCCTGGGCGGCAAAGAGCTCCATTTCCGCTTTGATGAACGCATCCGACATCACTTTGGCATAGCCATCGCCGCTGCCCGCTTCCTCTTTAAAGTCCAGCTCGAGGAATTCCGCGCCCATACTTTGAACTTGTTCTTTCACTTCCGGGCGGGTGTCGAATGCACGCACAATCGCGCCGAGACTATTGGCTGCGCCAATGGCGGCCAGACCTGCAACACCCGCACCAATCACCATCACTTTTGCCGGTGGCACTTTCCCTGCCGCCGTGATTTGCCCGGTAAAGAAGCGCCCAAATTCATGTGCCGCTTCAACAATGGCGCGATAACCAGCGATGTTCGCCATCGAACTGAGTGCGTCCAGCGATTGTGCGCGTGAGATACGCGGCACAGAGTCCATCGCCATCACGGTCACGTTACGTTCCGCAAGTTTTTGCATTAATTCCGGATTCTGCGCAGGCCAGATAAAACTCACCAGCGTTGTCCCTGGATTCAGTAACGCAATTTCATCATCTAACGGCGCATTGACCTTCAGAATGATCTCTGACTGCCAGACGTTATTCCCTTCTACAATTTCGGCGCCCGCTTGCACAAACGCTTTATCGTCAAAACTTGCCAGTTGACCCGCGCCGCTCTCTACCGCGACGGTAAAACCCAGTTTCAGCAGCTGTTCCACTGTTTTTGGCGTTGCTGCAACACGGGTTTCATTGGTTAACCGTTCTCTTGGTATGCCAATTCGCATGATATTCCCTTCCATCGGTTTTATTGATGATGGTTTGCCTGTGTCAGGATCCACACAAGCCGCTCATGTACGAGCTAAATGTTACTCCGTTAAAATAAATTAGTAACAAACGCCCTATAACGTACTGAAAATTATGCCTGTGATCTAGCGCCAAAAATCAGTATTTCGGCGTGAACTCGCAAAATATTAACGATTCAGCCGTGATAGTGGGATAAACACCTTAGAACGCTAGATAAAGACTGATAATTATCTTCGGTGGACAGGTAAAACGTGATATCGCCCCGGCACGAATCATTACTTAACATTAAATTAACTTATACAATTCAGTTGCTTCAGTAGTATTGATGCTGATACGGCTGTTTTTTAAGCATAGACCGTCATTTGAACAGGATTAAAATTGGCTTAAGGAATGTGATATGAAAAATGACGCAGACAGTTACACCGTTTAAATGCAATAATCAGCCACGTTTCTCGTTAATAACAATACCAGTACCTGGTTTGCGCAAGGCGAAGGATTATTTTTATGAAGCTTAAGAACACCCTCCTGGCGTCGGCACTGCTTTCTGCTACGGCCTTTTCCGTTAACGCAGCAACAGAACTGACACCGGAGCAAGCGGCAGCGGTTAAACCTTTTGACCGTGTAGTGGTTACCGGTCGTTTTAATGCTATTGGCGAAGCGGTGAAAGCCGTTTCTCGTCGCGCTGATAAAGAAGGTGCCGCCTCTTTTTATGTTGTCGACACTTCTGATTTTGGTAACAGCGGTAACTGGCGTGTGGTCGCTGACCTCTATAAAGCCGATGCTGAAAAAGCCGAAGAAACAAGTAATCGCGTTATCAACGGTGTTGTCGAACTGCCAAAAGATCAGGCCGTTCTGATTGAACCGTTTGATACGGTTACCGTTCAGGGCTTCTATCGTAGCCAGCCTGAAGTCAATGACGCCATCACCAAAGCGGCAAAAGCGAAAGGCGCTTACGCTTTCTACATTGTTCGTCAAATCGATGCTAACCAGGGCGGTAACCAGCGCATTACAGCGTTCATCTATAAAAAAGATGCTAAGAAACGCGTCGTACAAAGCCCGGATGTGATCCCGGCAGATTCCGAAGCGGGACGTGCAGCTCTCGCTGCGGGTGGCGAAGCAGCGAAGAAAGTAGAGATCCCAGGGGTTGCGACAACCGCATCACCAAGTTCTGAAGTTGGTCGCTTCTTTGAAACCCAGTCATCAAAAGGCGGGCGTTACACTGTCACGCTTCCTGATGGTACTAAAGTCGAAGAACTGAACAAAGCAACAGCAGCGATGATGGTTCCATTCGACAGCATCAAATTCTCTGGCAACTATGGCAACATGACCGAAGTCTCCTATCAGGTTGCAAAACGTGCCGCGAAGAAAGGCGCTAAGTATTACCACATCACCCGCCAGTGGCAGGAACGTGGTAATAACCTCACCGTTAGCGCAGATCTGTATAAATAACTATTCAGTTACCACTATAAGGCGGCTTAATGCCGCCTTTAGCATTTTTAGTCACAAATTTCCCCACGACCATTGCATGCAGACACATCTCTTCGTAAAATCCCGCGCTTCAGTGGCAAACTCCATTTTTATGCGTTTTGCCCTAATATTTATTCTTCTAATCACGTTTTAACCACTGGATATCGATGGAAAAGAAACTGGGACTGAGCGCACTCACCGCGCTGGTATTAAGCTCAATGCTGGGCGCGGGTGTTTTCAGTCTGCCGCAAAATATGGCGGCAGTTGCCAGCCCGGCAGCACTGCTCATCGGCTGGAGCATTACTGGTGCTGGCATTTTATTGCTGGCCTTTGCCATGCTGATCCTCACACGCATTCGCCCCGAGCTTGACGGCGGCATCTTTACCTATGCCCGCGAAGGGTTTGGTGAGTTAATCGGCTTTTGTTCCGCATGGGGGTACTGGCTGTGCGCGGTTATCGCCAACGTCTCCTATCTGGTGATCGTTTTTTCCGCGTTAAGCTTTTTTACGGACACGCCGGAATTGCGTCTGTTTGGCGATGGCAATACCTGGCAATCGATCGTCGGTGCCTCGGCTTTATTGTGGATTGTTCACTTTTTGATCCTGCGCGGGGTACAAACCGCTGCCAGCATTAACCTGGTGGCGACACTGGCAAAATTGTTGCCGCTGGGCCTGTTTATTGTGCTGGCGATGATGATGTTCAAACTGGACACCTTCAAGCTCGACTTTACTGGCCTTGCACTTGGCGTACCGGTATGGGAACAGGTGAAAAACACCATGCTGATCACCCTGTGGGTTTTCATTGGTGTGGAAGGTGCTGTGGTCGTTTCGGCGCGTGCGCGTAATAAACGTGATGTAGGTAAAGCAACACTGCTGGCGGTTCTCTCCGCTCTGGGCGTTTACTTGCTGGTAACGCTGCTTTCGCTGGGCGTGGTAGCACGTCCTGAACTGGCTGAAATTCGTAACCCGTCAATGGCCGGTCTGATGGTGGAAATGATGGGACCGTGGGGCGAAATCATCATCGCTGCCGGTTTGATCGTTTCCGTTTGCGGTGCGTACTTAAGCTGGACCATCATGGCGGCAGAAGTTCCGTTCCTGGCAGCCACCCATAAAGCATTCCCGCGCATTTTTGCGCGCCAGAACGCACAAGCCGCGCCATCCGCCTCACTGTGGCTGACCAACATCTGCGTGCAAATTTGTCTGGTGCTCATCTGGCTGACCGGTTCCGATTACAACACATTGCTGACCATCGCCTCAGAAATGATTCTGGTGCCCTATTTCCTGGTCGGCGCGTTCTTACTGAAAATCGCAACCCGTCCACTGCATAAGGCGGTAGGTGTCGGTGCCTGCATTTATGGCTTATGGTTATTGTACGCCTCTGGTCCAATGCATCTGCTGTTGTCCGTCGTTCTGTATGCGCCAGGGCTACTGGTCTTCCTGTACGCGCGTAAAACGCATACACATGATAATGTACTGAATCGTCAGGAAATGGTGCTGATTGGCATGCTGTTAATTGCCTCAGTTCCGGCGACCTGGATGCTGGTGGGATAACGTTCATCCCATCGTTGGATAGCAAAGGAGATAACGATGGGTAAAACCCAGCCCTTGCCAATATTAATTACTGGAGGCGGCCGTCGCATCGGCCTCGCCCTCGCTTGGCATTTCATTAATCAAAAGCAACCGGTGATAGTCAGCTATCGGACACACTATCCTGCCATTGATGGGCTGATGAATGCGGGTGCGCTGTGTATTCAGGCTGATTTTTCGACCAACGACGGTGTGATGGCGTTTGCCGATGAAGTGCTAAAAAGCACCCACGGCCTGCGTGCGGTGTTGCACAATGCCAGTGCGTGGATGGCAGAAAAACCAGGTATGCCACTCACCGACGTACTGGCCTGCATGATGCAGATCCACGTTAATGCCCCATACCTACTTAACCACGCGCTGGAAAGATTACTGCGCGGGCACGGACACGCCGCCAGCGATATTATTCACTTTACCGATTATGTGGTGGAGCGCGGTAGCGACAAACATATTGCCTATGCTGCAAGCAAAGCAGCACTGGATAATATGACCCGCTCGTTTGCCCGCAAGCTGGCACCGGAAGTGAAAGTGAATTCTATTGCGCCATCGCTGATCCTGTTTAATGAGCATGATGATGCCGAATATCGACAACAGGCGCTGAATAAATCACTGATGAAAACCGCGCCTGGCGAGAAAGAAGTGATCGACCTGGTCGATTACTTACTTACCAGCTGCTTTGTCACCGGACGCAGTTTCCCTCTTGATGGCGGTCGTCATCTGCGTTAATGCAGCTTAATCCAGCATATAATCAACACCCATGCGCTTATCCCCCAGCATGCAACAGAACCAACAAAAGCGGCGGGCAAGCGCATCATTCCGGTGAAATACCACAGCGACGCCAGGTAAACAAAATAGGGAATAATCGACCACATGCTAAAAATGATGGTTGCGCGTAAGGCTTCAATGCCGCGTTCGCTGGCAACAATATAATGCGCGATGAGCGCAAAGGTCGGGAAAAGTGGAATCAGCCCGGCGATATAATAATTTTTCGTTTTTGCTAAAACACCAATCAACAGCACTACCAGCGCACCGAGCGCGGCTTTGATTACCAGCCCCATCTTTTTACCTTAACACTTCCATAACAAGTCACCAGTAGAATACCTGATGAAAACTTGTTTAGAAACGATTGATAGTAAGTAAAAACAGCGCGGTGTATTGTGACGTTTTTATATCTACCGTGAATAATATGAACACTATCGTATTTGTGGAAGATGATGCGGAAGTCGGTTCACTGATTGCCGCGTACCTGGCAAAACATGATATGCAGGTTACCGTAGAGCCGCGCGGCGACCAGGCCGAAGAAACTATTCTGCGAGAAAATCCGGATTTGGTGTTACTCGATATCATGCTACCAGGCAAGGACGGCATGACCATTTGTCGTGATTTACGCGCAAAGTGGTCCGGACCGATTGTTCTTCTAACCTCTCTCGATAGCGATATGAACCACATCCTGGCACTAGAAATGGGTGCCTGCGACTATATTCTCAAAACGACGCCCCCTGCTGTTTTGTTAGCGCGTTTACGTTTGCATTTGCGTCAGAATGAGCAAGCCACACTGAGCAAAGGTCTTCAGGAAACGACGCTGACTCCCTACAAAGCCCTGCATTTCGGCACGTTGACTATCGATCCCATCAACCGCGTAGTCACTCTGGCTAATGCTGAAATCTCGCTCTCGACGGCTGATTTCGAATTATTGTGGGAATTAGCCACTCATGCCGGGCAAATCATGGACCGCGATGCATTGCTGAAGAACTTACGTGGCGTCAGTTATGATGGTCTGGATCGTAGCGTGGATGTGGCTATTTCGCGATTAAGAAAAAAACTGCTCGATAACGCCGCAGAACCTTATCGCATTAAAACTGTGCGTAACAAAGGCTATCTTTTTGCGCCTCATGCATGGGAATAAGCGATGAAAAAACTGTTTATCCAGTTTTACCTGTTATTGTTTGTCTGCTTCCTTGTGATGTCTCTGCTGGTTGGGCTGGTGTACAAATTTACCGCCGAACGCGCGGGCAAACAGTCGCTGGATGATTTGATGAACAGTTCGCTGTATCTGATGCGCAGCGAATTGCGTGAGATCCCCCCACACGATTGGGGTAAGACGCTGAAAGAGATGGATTTAAATCTCTCTTTCGATCTGCGTGTCGAGCCGCTGAGTAAATATCATCTTGATGATATTTCCATGCACCGGCTGCGTGGCGGCGAAATTGTCGCCCTGGACGATCAGTACACTTTTTTGCAACGCATCCCGCGCAGCCACTACGTGCTGGCAGTTGGTCCTGTTCCTTATCTTTATTACCTCCATCAGATGCGATTACTGGATATCGCCCTAATCGCTTTTATTGCCATTTCCCTCGCCTTTCCGGTGTTTATCTGGATGCGTCCGCACTGGCAGGATATGTTAAAACTGGAAGCAGCGGCGCAACGATTTGGCGATGGGCATCTCAATGAGCGTATCCACTTTGATGAGGATTCAAGCTTTGAACGACTTGGTGTCGCATTTAACCAGATGGCGGACAATATCAACGCCTTGATCGCCAGCAAAAAACAGCTTATTGACGGAATCGCTCACGAACTGCGAACGCCGTTAGTGCGCTTGCGTTATCGACTGGAAATGAGCGATAACCTGAGCGCCGCCGAATCCCAGGCATTGAATCGTGATATCAGTCAACTTGAAGCTTTAATTGAAGAGTTGCTGACTTATGCCCGACTCGATCGCCCACAAAACGAGCTTCATCTTAGCGAACCAGACCTGCCGTTGTGGCTGTCAACGCATCTGGCAGACATTCAGGCAGTAACGCCCGATAAAACGGTACGGATTAAAACGCTCGCGCAAGGCCATTATGCGGCGTTGGATATGCGCTTAATGGAGCGCGTGCTGGATAATTTGCTCAATAACGCCCTGCGCTACTGTCACTCAACGGTTGAAACCAGCCTGCTACTGTCGGGAAATAGAGCGACATTAATTGTTGAGGATGATGGCCCAGGGATTGCCCCAGAAAACCGCGAACATATCTTTGAACCTTTTGTTCGCCTCGATCCCAGCCGGGATCGCTCAACCGGCGGCTGCGGGCTGGGGTTGGCGATTGTCCACTCTATAGCACTAGCAATGGGCGGTACGGTTAATTGTGACACCAGCGAACTGGGGGGTGCCCGCTTCTCGTTTAGCTGGCCGTTATGGCATAACATCCCGCAATTTACCTCTGCTTGACATTACGCGCACGGTGGTCAGGCTGTCGATACTGTGCTATAAAATAAAGTATGTTGTAACTAAAGTGGTTAATATTATGGCGCGTTACGATCTCGTAGACCGACTCAACACTACCTTTCGCCAGATGGAACAAGAACTGGCTGCATTTGCCGCTGAGCTAGAACAGCACAAATTGCTGGTTGCCCGCGTGTTCTCTTTGCCGGAGGTAAAAAAAGAGGATGAGCATAACCCGCTTAATCGTATTGAGGTAAAGCAACATCTGGGCAACGACGCGCAGTCGCTGGCGTTGCGTCATTTCCGCCATTTGTTTATTCAGCAACAGTCCGAAAATCGCAGCAGCAAGGCTGCTGTTCGACTGCCTGGCGTGTTGTGTTACCAGGTCGATAACCTTTCGCAAGCAGCGTTGGTCAGTCATATTCAGCGCATCAATCAACTCAAAACCACTTTCGAACATATCGTCACGGTAGAGTCAGAACTCCCCACAGCGGCGCGTTTTGAATGGGTGCATCGTCATTTGCCGGGGCTGATCACCCTTAATGCTTACCGAACGCTCACTGTTCTGCACGACCCCGCCACTTTACGTTTTGGCTGGGCCAATAAACATATCATTAAGAATTTGCATCGTGATGAAGTCCTGGCACAGCTGGAAAAAAGCCTGAAATCACCGCGCAGTGTCGCACCGTGGACGCGCGAAGAGTGGCAACGAAAACTGGAGAGAGAGTATCAGGATATTGCTACCCTGCCACAGGACGCGAAGTTAAAAATCAAACGTCCGGTGAAGGTGCAGCCGATTGCCCGCGTCTGGTACAAGGGAGATCAAAAACAAGTACAACACGCTTGCCCTACGCCGCTTATTGCGCTGATTAATCGGGATAATGGCGCGGGCGTGCCGGACGTTGGGGAGTTGTTAAATTACGATGCCGACAATGTGCAACACCGTTATAAACCACAGGCGCAGCCGCTTCGTTTGATCATTCCCCGGCTGCACCTGTATGTTGCAGATTAACGCCCTGCTTTCATACTGCCGACCATCTGTTCTGGCCGTACCCAGCTGTCAAACTCGGCTTCGCTAAGATAACCCAGCGCAAGGGCCGCAGCTTTTAAGGTCAGCCCTTCTTTATGCGCTTTTTTGGCGATCTCGGCGGCTTTGTCATAACCAATGTGAGTGTTGAGCGCAGTCACCAGCATCAGCGATTCATTGAGTAATTGATTGATTCGCTCACGATTCGGTTCAATGCCCACTGCGCAGTGTTTGTTGAAACTTTCCATGCCATCTGCCAGCAAGCGCACCGATTGCAGGAAATTGTGGATCACCATCGGACGGAAGACGTTCAGTTCAAAGTTACCGGAAGCGCCCCCCATGTTGATCGCCACGTCGTTCCCCATCACCTGACAGCAGAGCATGGTTAATGCCTCACACTGGGTTGGGTTCACTTTCCCCGGCATGATTGAGCTGCCCGGCTCATTTTCCGGGATTGAGATTTCACCAATTCCGCAGCGCGGGCCTGAGGCCAGCCAGCGGACATCATTGGCAATTTTCATCAGTGACGCAGCCAACCCTTTCAACGCGCCGTGCGCCTGAACCAGGGCATCACAGGTCGCCAGCGCTTCAAATTTGTTCGGCGCGGTAACAAACGGTGCGCAGGTAATGACTGCCAGTTCATCTGCCACGCGACGCGCATACTCCGGATGGGTATTTAGTCCAGTACCCACAGCTGTACCGCCCATAGCCAGTTCCGCTACATGCGGCAGGCTGTATTCGATATGTTTGAGATTATGCTCCAGCATCGCTACCCAGCCGGAAATCTCCTGCCCCAGTGTTAGCGGCGTGGCATCCTGCAAGTGGGTACGACCAATTTTGACGATATCGGCAAATGCGTGCGATTTCTCATTCAGCGTCTGTGTCAGGGTTTTAAGCTGCGGAATAAGTTGCTTGCGCAGCGCCAGCAGCGCCGCAACGTGCATCGCCGTCGGAAAGACATCATTGGAACTTTGGCTTTTGTTCACGTCGTCGTTAGGGTGAACTTTACGCTCCATCCCGCGCACGCCGCCAAGTAATTCACTGGCCCGATTAGCCAGCACTTCATTCATGTTCATATTACTTTGCGTGCCGGAGCCGGTCTGCCAGATTGCCAGCGGGAATTCATCGTCATGCTGTCCTGCCAATACTTCATCCGCCGCCTGACGAATGGCGCTCGCTTTCTCTTCAGACAACAAGCCTAAATCTTCATTAACTTTTGCCGCTGCGCGCTTGGTTAGCGCCAGTGCATGAATCAGTGAGGTGGGCATTTTCTCCGTCGAAATGCGGAAATGCTCCAGCGAGCGTTGAGTTTGTGCGCCCCACAGCTTATCTGCCGGGACATCAATCGCCCCCATCGAATCTTTTTCGCTGCGTACTGTATTCATGGCCTGCTCCTCACCTGATTAATTTTTTCTTTCTGTTTTGCTTTCGTTAAGCAACTTTTAGCTCACTCATTATTTACTATTTGATAACAAGTGTTTGGTCTTTCGTGCCATGTAAAAAAACCGCCCCGAAGGGCGGCTCTGTTTATTTCACACAGCGGGTGCACTGTGTGAGTTGTATCTGCTGGAAGAAGTCATTTCCTTTATCATCCACAAGGATAAACGCCGGGAAATCTTCTACTTCAATTTTCCAGATGGCTTCCATTCCCAGTTCCGGATATTCAACACATTCCAGGCTCTTAATACTTCCCTGCGCCAATACTGCTGCCGGACCACCGATACTACCGAGGTAGAAACCGCCGTGTTTTTTACAGGCATCCGTCACCTGCTGGCTGCGGTTGCCTTTCGCCAGCATGATCATACTGCCGCCCTGCGCTTGCAGTTGATCGACATAAGAATCCATCCGTCCGGCGGTCGTTGGGCCAAGAGAACCGGAGGCATAACCTTCCGGCGTTTTGGCCGGACCCGCATAGTAAATCGGATGATCTTTGATGTACTGCGGCAGCCCTTCACCGTTATCCATCCGCTCTTTCAGTTTGGCGTGAGCAATATCACGACCGACGATAATCGTGCCATTCAGCGATAAGCGTGTAGAAACGGGATACTGCGACAACTGTGCGAGGATCTCTTTCATCGGACGGTTAAGGTCAACGCGCACCGCTTCGCCTTCTCCCGCTTTGCGCAGCTCTTCCGGGATATATTTGCCTGGATTATGTTCCAGTTTTTCGATCCAGATCCCCTGACGGTTGATCTTCGCTTTGATATTACGGTCAGCAGAACAGGAGACACCCATACCGACCGGGCAGGATGCGCCGTGACGTGGCAGGCGAATCACGCGGATGTCGTGAGCGAAGTATTTACCACCAAACTGCGCACCCAGACCAAGATTTTGCGCTTCGATCAGCAATTCTTTTTCAAGTTCCACATCGCGGAACGCCTGACCGTGCTCATTCCCTTCCGTTGGCAGTTCATCATAGTATTTAGCGGAAGCCAGTTTCACCGTTTTAAGATTCGTTTCTGCAGAAGTTCCACCAATAACGAACGCAATATGATACGGAGGACAGGCCGCCGTACCCAGCGTGCGCATCTTCTCAACCAGGTAATTTTTCAGTTTTCCCGGCGTCAGTAACGCTTTGGTTTCCTGATAGAGATACGTCTTGTTTGCCGAACCGCCACCTTTGGCGATACAGAGGAATTTGTACTCGTCACCATCAACGGCATAAAGATCGATCTGCGCTGGTAAGTTAGTGCCGGTATTCACCTCTTTATACATATCCAGCGGCGCGTTTTGCGAGTAGCGCAGATTATCCTCGATATAAGTGTTATAGACACCGCGCGCCAGCGCTGCTTCATCACCGCCACCGGTCCATACACGCTGCCCTTTTTTACCAACAATAATCGCGGTGCCGGTATCCTGACAGGTTGGCAGAACGCCTTTTGCCGCGATGTCGGAGTTACGCAGGAATTGCAGCGCCACATATTTATCATTTTCGCTGGCCTCCGGGTCACGCAGAATATCGGCCACCTGTTGTTGGTGAGCCGGACGCAGCATAAATGACGCATCATGAAACGCCTGACGCGCCAACAGAGTTAACGCTTCGGGTGCGACTTTCAAAATCTCCTGCCCTTCAAATTCAGATACGCTAACGTGTTCGCTGGTTAGCAGGTAATACTCAGTATCATCTTTTTTGAGTGGAAAAGGAGCCTGATAATGAAAGGGTTTGTTTGACATTGTTCTCTCACTTACTGCCTGGTTTGGTTATGCTCTGGGCGGGTGTTCCGTTGCCCTGTTAAAAGCGAGTAACAATATCCTACACAGTTTTTTAACAAAAACTGAGACTAGTACGACTTTTTGCGGCTCCAGGTTACTTCCCGTAGGATTCTTGCTTTAATAGCGGGATTAATTTCCACATTAAAACAGGGATTGATCATGCAAAAACTCATTAACTCAGTGCAAAACTATGCCTGGGGCAGCAAAACGGCGTTGACTGAACTTTATGGTATGGAAAATCCGTCCAGCCAGCCGATGGCCGAGCTGTGGATGGGCGCACATCCGAAAAGCAGTTCACAGGTGCAGAATGCCGCCGGAGATATCGTTTCACTGCGTGATGTGATTGAGAGTGATAAATCGACTCTGCTCGGAGAGGCCGTTGCCAAACGCTTTGGCGAACTGCCTTTCCTGTTCAAAGTATTATGCGCAGCACAGCCGCTCTCCATTCAGGTTCATCCAAACAAACGCAATTCTGAAATCGGTTTTGCCAAAGAAAATGCTGCAGGTATTCCGATGGATGCCGCTGAGCGTAACTATAAAGATCCTAACCACAAGCCGGAGCTGGTTTTTGCGCTGACGCCTTTCCTTGCGATGAACGCGTTTCGTGAGTTTTCCGAGATTGTCTCCCTACTCCAGCCAGTCGCAGGTGCACATCCGGCGATTGCTCACTTTTTACAACAGCCTGATGCCGAACGTTTAAGCGAACTGTTCGCCAGCCTGTTGAATATGCAGGGTGAAGAAAAATCCCGCGCGCTGGCGATTTTAAAATCGGCCCTCGACAGCCAGCAGGGTGAACCATGGCAAACGATTCGTTTAATTTCTGAATTTTACCCGGAAGACAGCGGTCTGTTCTCCCCGCTGTTGCTGAATGTGGTGAAATTGAATCCTGGCGAAGCGATGTTCCTGTTCGCTGAAACACCGCACGCTTACCTGCAAGGCGTGGCGCTGGAAGTGATGGCGAACTCCGATAACGTGCTGCGTGCGGGTCTGACGCCTAAATACATTGATATTCCGGAACTGGTTGCCAATGTGAAGTTCGAAGCCAAACCGGCTAACCAGTTGTTGACCCAGCCAGTGAAACAAGGTGCAGAACTGGACTTCCCGATTCCGGTGGATGATTTTGCCTTCTCGCTGCATGACCTTAGCGAAGAAGAAACCACCATCAGCCAGCAGAGTGCCGCCATTTTGTTCTGCGTCGAAGGCGATGCAACGCTGTGTAAAGGTTCTCAGCAGTTACAGCTTAAACCGGGTGAATCAGCGTTTATTGCCGCCAACGAATCACCGGTGACTGTCAAAGGCCACGGCCGTTTAGCGCGTGTTTACAACAAGCTGTAAGAGCTTACTGAAAAAATTAACATCTCTTGCTAAGCTTATTAAAGGCTTATAACACCTTCAGGCGGCCAGTCCGCCTGATTTCATTTTATGGATAATCATTATGAATAAATCGCTGGTAGCGGTAGGCGTCATTGTTGCGCTAGGCGTAGTCTGGACAGGCGGCGCATGGTATACAGGCAAGAAGATAGAAACCCATCTCGAAGACATGGTCGCGCAGGCGAACGCGCAACTCAAACTGACAGCTCCTGAATCCAATCTGGAAGTAAGTTATCAAAACTATCATCGCGGCGTATTCAGCAGCCAGTTGCAGCTGTTGGTGAAACCCGTTGCCGGAAAAGAAAATCCGTGGATTAAAAGTGGTCAGAGCGTCATCTTCAACGAATCAGTTGATCATGGCCCCTTCCCCTTTGCCCAGCTTAAAAAACTGAACCTGATCCCGTCTATGGCATCAATTCAAACTACGCTGGTCAATAACGAAGTAAGCAAGCCACTGTTTGATATGGCAAAGGGTGAAACGCCTTTTGAGATTAACTCCCGCATTGGTTACAGCGGAGATTCCAGTTCCGATATTTCGCTCAAGCCACTGAATTACGAACAAAAGGATGAAAAAGTCGCCTTTAGCGGCGGCGAGTTCCAGTTAAATGCTGACAAAGACGGCAAAGCTATCTCCCTTTCCGGAGAGGCGCAAAGTGGTCGGGTAGACGCGGTTAACGAATACAACCAGAAAGTGCAGTTAACCTTTAATAATCTGAAAACCGACGGTTCCAGCACGCTGGCAAGTTTTGGTGAGCGCGTAGGAAACCAAAAACTGTCGCTGGAGAAAATGACCATTTCAGTGGAAGGCAAAGAACTGGCACTGCTGGAAGGCATAGAGATCAGCGGTAAATCGGATCTGGTCAATGACGGTAAAACGATCAATAGCCAACTGGATTACTCGCTAAATAGCCTTAAGGTACAGAATCAGGATCTGGGCAGCGGCAAGCTGACTTTAAAAGTCGGCCAGATTGATGGCGAAGCCTGGCATCAGTTTAGTCAGCAATATAACGCGCAAACTCAGGCGCTTCTGGCACAGCCAGAGATTGCCAACAATCCCGAACTTTATCAGGAGAAAGTGACGGAAGCCTTCTTTAGCGCCCTGCCGCTGATGTTGAAAGGCGATCCGGTGATTACTATCGCGCCGTTAAGCTGGAAAAACAGTCAGGGTGAAAGTGCGTTGAATCTGTCGCTGTTCCTGAAAGATCCGGCAACGACAAAAGAAGCGCCGCAAACGCTGGCACAGGAAGTAGACCGCTCGGTTAAATCTCTGGATGCGAAACTGACCATTCCGGTGGATATGGCAACTGAGTTGATGACTCAGGTAGCGAAGCTGGAAGGTTATCAGGAAGATCAAGCGAAAAAACTGGCGAAACAGCAAGTTGAAGGTGCATCAGCAATGGGGCAGATGTTCCGTCTGACCACCTTGCAGGACAATACCATCACCACCAGCCTGCAATATGCTAACGGTCAGATCACGTTAAACGGGCAGAAAATGCCACTGGAAGATTTTGTTGGGATGTTTGCGATGCCGGCATTAAACGTTCCAGCTGTACCCGCTATTCCGCAGCAGTAATTCACAGCCAAAATGCCGGAGATTTTTCTCTCCGGCGTTTTTTCTTACTTCAGCATAAAGTCATACTGAATACTCATTTTCACATCCCAGTAATTCAGGTGATCGCCCAGTGTACTGCCATCGCGCTTTTCCCGCCCTTTATCGGCAGCAAGAAAGAAATTCATCCCTTGTAACGGCCCTTCGCTGACCCGATAGTTCATACCACCTAAGATACCCGCGCCTTCAATCCGCACATCTCGTTTACTGGATTCATAGCCGCGAGTCACAATCGGTGCAAATGTCAGCGTAAATTGCGGAGTTAAACGATAATTGACGCCCAATTGCCAGGACTGCATTCCTTCACGGTTACGATCAAGACTTAATGAAAAGGGATAGCCAATGTCGGTGTCCACCACGGCACCATTCATTGCATGGCGCAAATAACCACCACTGCCAAATACGCTTCCCCACGGCGCATTCCAGGTCAATTGTCCACTAACCAACGCCGTTTCATTGGGCTGGCTGGTATTACGACTTAAACCTTCGAGTTGCGCGTAAAAGCCGAGCAACTCCCCTTTCAACGTATAATTCGGGTCGAGCGGTATGCTTTTCTCGAGAATACTTTGTATCTGATTGGAAACATCTTTCTGTACCGATGCCCCCAGAGAATAGCGACTGGTATCATCATGCCAACTGGCGGCTAAAAAAGAACGTGCGCGATGTTTATCGTATTTTCCCGTCTGGCTGTTATAAACCCCTTCATCACGAATACCGGTTGTTGAATCGGTCCATAAAAATACTCGTGACCGCCACATTCCCCACAGATCAATATTTGGCGTTAAAGCCCAGTAACCTAATGCTCCTTCAGAAACTGTCGGTAATGTACGTTGCGAACTGCCAGCCATTAACGGAATACGATAAGGTAAGCTACCATAACTATAATCCGTCCCGAAGCGACCTAATTTAAGCAGGCTATTTTCACTGGGTTTTATTTTTACTGCACCCAGGGCAAAGCCAAAACTTTTATCACCATCAAGATACCACCGGGTACTCATATCAGCACGAGCACCTAATTTATAAACATAATACGCCCCGCCTTCAACGCCAATAATATTGGAATAATAACCACTATTGAAATCGAGCAATCCTCCCTGTACCCATGCGTAAATATCTCTTCCCGCGCCAGCACTGGGCTTATCCGCCCTGCGCAATTCGTTTTTCAGTCTGATGCGTAGTCCCGCTTCATCGTCAGCCAGTTGCGCCGCGTAAGCAGAGGTAAGGCCAGAGGCAGCCGTCAGGCAAATAACGGCCATGGCCACTATTTTTCTCATAGTTGCACCTTTGATGTTCTGATTATTTTTATTGAATATTAATTAGTGATATCGCTGATTAATTGCTGTTGCATTTTTTTACGATTATCAATTTCAACCACGATTTCTTTGAATTTTTTATCCGTGAGAGGATAAAACCAGATAATGACGAATGCCAGCAGCATAAATCCGCAAGGTACTAAGGCAATTGATGTGCGGATGCCCATAATAACTTCCGGCGTTTGCACCTGATTGGCAATATATCCGCTTAATCCCAAAATAAAGGCAGGAATCGAACCTCCGATTGCCTGACCGCATTTACGGGTAAATGAGAATAGTGAATAGGTGAGCCCTTCTATTCGCACGCCGGTCAGGTATTCACCGTATTCCACAGTATCAGCTTCCAGTGCCCACATCACGGTCATGGTAACGCCCTGACCAATTGAAGCGATGGCCAACGCAACCAACGCCACCGGCAGTGACCAGACCGAAACCCAGAAGAACAGCAGATAACCGCAGGTTCCCAGCAAAGCGCCAATCAGGAAGGTATTCTTTTTACCGATCCTCGCGACCATCCCCGGCACCAGCGGTGCCGATGCCACAGTACCGACCAAGTTTTGCACCAGTACCAGCACAGTGAACAGCCCGGTATCATTTAACACATAGCGCACGTAGAACAACGACGAGGCGCTGACCGCGAAGGTCGAAATCAGCACACACAGCGCACCGATGCACAACATAAACAGCGGGCGATTCCGTTTCAGGTTTTGCAGACTGATCTTCAATGACGGCTGCGCCACGATACGTACCACATTCTCACGCGTCGATTTGAAGCAGATGAAGTAAAGCACCATTCCGGCAATCGCCAGCACAATCGTCCAGAAATGGTATACCGACACCATCTCTTCCGGACTGGAGTTCTTAATGCTCGGTCCTATCAGAAATGCCAGACAGACAAAGGTCAATGAAGCGGCAATCCCGCGAGCCGCGCCCAGACGGGCGCGGGATTGTGGTTGTTGGGTCATCGCGGTAGCAAGTGAACCATAAGGAATATTCACCAGGCTGTAGCAAAGCCCGAGGCCCATGTAGGTCAAATATGCATACACTACTTTGCTGCTATGGCTCCAGTCGGTCGGCACCCAGAATACCAGCACACTGAAGATCATTAACGGCGCAGTACCGAAGAGTAAAAACGGGCGGAATTTTCCCCAGCGGGTATTCACACTGTCCACCACTCGTCCGGCAAAGACGTCGGCGAAGGCATCGAATACCCGCACCAGTAACAGCATGGTGCCCGCCGCAGCGGCACCGATGCCAGCGACGTCGGTGTAGTAACTCAACAGGAAGAGCGCCCCCATTGCGAAGGCGAAGTTATTGGCGACGTCACCGAGGCTGTAGCCGACGATGGTGCGCCAGGAGAGTTGTTGATTCATTGTTTGCCTCCCTGCTGCGGTTTTTCACCGAAGTTCATGCCAGTCCAGCGTTTTTGCAGCAGAAAAGCCGCCGACTTCGGTTTGCGGTCGCGGGTGAAGATCCCTTTCCTGTTACCGCCAACGCGCAATATGCCTTGTGAGGTCGCAAAATCGGCGAAATTCCATACCTGTTCACCGACGACTGCGCTGACTCGATCAAAGACGCGGTGATACATATCCAGCCATGCACACTGATACTCTTCACTCCACATGTCGGTGTACATTGAGTGCAGCCCGGCTAACGTATCCACGCCGTATTCGGTGATGATAATCGGCTGATGCAGTTTCTCCTGCCAGGCCAGCAGTTCTTTTTCCAGTACCTTCTCTGCCGTTTCCAAATCGCCGCTTTGGACATACCAACCGTAATAACGGTTCAGACACAGCACATCAAAGAGATCGCTGATGGTATCGGTGTGAGCGTCGCAGAACATTACATTGACGCAGGTGATCGGACGCGTCGGGTCGAGTTTACGCGTTGCTTCCGCCAGTGGCGCGAAATATTCCCGTGCACCTTGCGGACGGGTATCCGGTTCGTTGGCAATACTCCACATCACCACGCTTGGGTGGTTTTTGTCACGCGCAATCAGCTCTTTAATCGCCTGTAAGTGCGCCTGCTGGGTTTCTCCGTTGACTGCCTCTTCGCTGTACAGTTCTTTCGGCTTGTTGCCCGCTTCGAAACCAATGCCTAAAGAGAGGTTAAAGCCTACAGCTGCAGTTTCATCAATCACCACGATGCCATGTTCATCTGCCCAGTCGAGCATCTCTTCAGCGTAAGGGTAATGCGAGGTACGGTAGGAGTTGGCCCCAATCCAGTCCATTAATGCGTGATCGTGCACCATCAGCACGTTATCGAATCCTTTGCCACGCAAATCCGCATCTTCATGACGACCAAAGCCAGTAAAATAGAACGGTTTGTGGTTAATCAGGAACTGCTCGCCCTTCACTGCCACTGACCGGATGCCGACGCGCAGCGGGTAGATATCACACTCTGTCTGGCTTTTGGCTGTGACGCACAGTTCATAGAGATAACCTTCACCCGGTTGCCAGAGGTGCGGATTCACCACTTGCAAAGTCCCGCTGGTGCCTTGTCCAGTTGCAACCACCTGTTGATCCGCATCACGCAGTTCAACGCTGACATCACCATTTGCCACCACCTGCCAGTCAACAGACGCGTGGTTACAGTCTTGCGCGACATGCGTCACCACGGTGATATCGTCCACCCAGGTATTCGGCGTGGTGTAGAGCATTACGCTGCGATGGATCCCGGCGTAGTTAAAGAAATCATGAAAGTAAGACTGCTTTTTCTTGCCGTTTTCATCGGTAATCACCATTCCCGGCGGGATAGTCTGCCAGTTCAGTTCGTTGTTCACACAAACAGTGATACGTACACTTTTCCCGGCAATAACATACGGCGTGACATCGGCTTCAAATGGCGTATAGCCGCCCTGATGCTCCATCACTTCCTGATTATTTACCCACACTTTGCCGTAATGAGTGACCGCATCGAAACGCAGCACGATACGCTGGCCTGCCCAACCTTTCGGTATAAAGACTTCGCGCTGATACCAGACGTTGCCCACATAATTACGAATATCTGCATCGGCGAACTGATCGTTAAAACTGCCCGGCACAGCAATTGCCCGGCTTTCTTGTAACGCGCTTTCCCACCAACGCTGATCAATTCCACAGTTTTCGCGATCCAGACTGAATGCCCACAGGCCGTCGAGTTTTTTGATTTCACGGGTTGGGGTTTCTACAGGACGTAACATAAGGGACTCCTCATTAAGATAAAAATACTGGTCAACCTTTAATCTGATTAGTTAACCAATTCTGTGTTGCACACAGTTATCTGTGAGAAACCCATGGAAGAGAAATGGAAATAAAAAGAACTGACACCGCGATCAAAAAACCAAAAACTGCAATACCCACAGCGTGATATTGATCGCATTAATCTTTAAAACAGCGTTGACAGAAGCCACAAAATAAGCAATCGAACGTTCGTTCGAACATATTGTGAGCGATAAACCCTCATGATATATTGCTACGATGAATATTTAGGTGGGATTCTCCGATCCCTGGAAGGATGATTTTTGCACAGAGAAATTACGATATGAAACGCGGGCTCAGTTGTCACCAGCCCGCGGAAAGAGAGAGGATCAGGATGCGGTTAATATACCGCCAATCATCGCGCGTAATCCCTGAGCAAACGACGCTTCACGCGCCAGATCTTCCGCTTCGATATCGGCCAGTACACCGTAGGTCAGATCCAGCAGTAAACGTGAAGTCATTGCCGTGTTGATGTCTGGGCTTATCTCGCCTTTTTGCTGGGCATCACGCATCCGCTGGGCAACAAATTCCGTGATCGTCATATGCTTATTTTTAAGCATGGCGGCGACCTGTGGGTTACGCATCCCTTCCGCCATAATTTCGACCACCAGCGCCCGTTGCCCAAAGGCCTCATGGGTGAGAGAGACAATAGACTCGACCATATAGTCAACGAAATGAATCCCTTCAATCGGTTCCCGGAAACGGGCCAGCGCCCTCTCCTGGTCCTGTAAGATAATCGCCTGAATCAAGGCTTCTTTGGAGATGAAATGGTGATAGAGCGTCCCGGGACTAATGGCGCAGGATTTACAGATGGCTTTCATCGAGGCACTGTGAAATCCATTTTCTGAAAAAATCTCTCTGGCAGCATTGAGGATCCGGGTCCGTGTCGGTTGTGCTTCAGTCTGCATGTTATCCATCATTAAACCATTATAGTTAGCGTGAATAACTAGTTTACCGGTTTGTCAGGTGAGCGCCTATCATTGCTGTTGAATAGTGCGAAGGCACACTCAATTCGTAAGCTTTTTATCCAGATATTGGTTAACCAATAGCCGTGATTTGGCTGCCAGTTGTTTAGCAGAGACGTTGACGAGTTGCACACGCTATCCCGGTAAACAACACATACGGCTGTTTACCGGTTCGTTAGTGTATTAATTGAGCTCCTGTACCCCACCACCGGAGACGGTGAGAATTTGTCCGCTTACCCAGCTGGCTGCAGGCGAGCAAAGGAACAGCGCCGCGTTAGCAATATCTTGCGGTTGGCCCAGACGTCTGATTGGTGTGTGTTGCAACATTTTCTGTTCAATTTCTGGGGTAATAACGGATTTCAGGGCATCGGTTAATATTGCCCCCGGCGCAATGCCATTCACCCGAATATTTTTTTCACCCAGGTCAAACGCCATATTTCTGACCAGATGACTGGCCGCAGCTTTAGATGACGCATAGGAGGTCATGTTGATATTTTTATTTTCTGCCGCCATAGAAGTAATGGTCAGAATAACGCCACCGCCATTTTTTTCCATTTCTGGCGCAACAAGTTGTGACAGATGGAAAAAAGAAAACACATTCAGTTCATAAGCACGGCGAAAATCCGCCATTGGCATATCAAACGGTTTAGGACCACCGCCACCGGCGTTGTTAACCAGGATATCAACTTTACCCAGCTTACTGACGGCAAAGTCTGCCAGTGCAGAGAGTTCCTGTTCGGAAGTAATATCACAACGCCAGGCAAATGCCTGACCACCCAGTTGTTGAATTTCATCTACAACATGATTAGCTGCATCGGCGTTAATATCACTGACCACCACAGATGCGCCAGCTGTCGCGAATGTAATGGCGATTTCTTTACCAATACCTGCACCCGCACCTGTGATGATGGCGCATTTTCCGTCGAGTCTCAGGTTGTCAGAATTAAACACATAAACCTCCTGTGAACTTCAGTAAAAATAAAAGGCACCGCCTGTGTGCCACATTTTTTATCATTAACCTTGAGGAAAGGACACTACCAGGTATAGCAGATAAAGAGAGGATTATTTCGGCGCAATGAGCCGGGCGGGAATAATAAGATTGCGTGAATGCGCCTCTTCATGAGTGATTTTTTGCATCATGCAATCCGCAAGTGTGGTACCAAGTTCCCGCGCTGGCGTGCTGGCCCAGGTAACAGGTATATCATCAAGTGTGGTTGGCGTTGCATCGGTAAATGCCGCCAACGAAACCTGTTGTTCAAAGTAACGATCGACTCCGCTTTCCCCGCTTTGCCGCCCTGCTTTCAGCAAACCAAACCATGCCCCCATCGCAATAGTTTCGTTATAGCAAACCACAGCACTGATGGTCGGGTTATGACGTAAAAGCGCCGTGATAGCTTCCGCGGCTTGCTTCTGGCTGGAAGTGCACTCCAACACCCAATCGCTGTGAAACGGCAGGCCAAATTTTAGTAGAGTTGCACAATAGCCCCCCACCCGCTCTGCCCGGGTTAATGAGGAACTTTTCCCTCCCAGCCAGGCGATACGCTGATGCCCATTGCGAATGAGATGCTCCGTCAACAACTGTGCAGCCTGCATGTTATCCGGGCGAACCGTATCAACATCATCAAGATAACTGGCACGGGAAGCGAAAATCACCGGGATAGCTTTTTCTTCTGCCATCCGTCGCAGGTCATCGCTGCTTCCTGCAGCCCCGGCAATTACCACACCATCGACCCCCTGATTCAGTAACAGTGAAAACCGTTGTGCCAGCTGCTCGCCGTCTTTACCGCCGTGAAGCAAAAAAACCATCCGTCCCTGCGCTTCCAGAGCTTCCGTCAATCCGGCCGTTAATTCGGCGTAAAACGGCGCAGATAAATCACGGACGATCAAACCAATGACGCCGCTTTGCCCGCCGCGCAGCGCCGACGCCTGACGATTGCGCACAAATCCCAGCTCTTCAATGGCGGCGTTAACACGTTCTCCTGTGGCGGTAGAGATTCGCCCTTTGCCACTTAGCACCAGCGAAACGGTACTTACCGACACGCCCGCAGCCAGCGCAACATCATGAATGGTTATTTTTTTGGCGGTAGCCATGCAGATGACCTACTCCCTGATTATGTGACAGATAAAACGTTTTACCTTTTATTTATCTTATACCCGCTATTATCGTTGCGTAATGTGATTTGTGCCTCACTAAAATTTGATAAAACGTTTTATCTTCTCGCGCAATTTACTGAATCCAGATTGTTCTCTACGAGGAGTCGTTTTATGACGGCGAAAACAGCACCGAAAGTCACACTGTGGGAGTTCTTCCAGCAGTTAGGCAAAACCTTCATGCTACCCGTGGCATTATTGTCGTTCTGCGGCATTATGCTCGGCATTGGTAGTTCTCTTAGCAGCCATGATGTCATCACCCTGATCCCGGTCCTGGGCAACCCCGTGTTGCAGGCTATCTTTACCTGGATGAGTAAGATTGGCTCGTTTGCTTTTAGTTTCCTGCCAGTCATGTTCTGTATCGCCATCCCGCTGGGCCTGGCACGCGAAAACAAAGGTGTAGCGGCATTTGCTGGCTTTGTCGGTTATGCGGTAATGAATCTCGCGGTAAACTTCTGGTTGACCAATAAAGGCATTCTGCCAACCACGGACGCCGCGGTTCTGAAAGCCAATAACATTCAGAGCATTCTTGGGATCCAGTCGATCGATACAGGGATCCTCGGTGCGGTGATCGCCGGTATTATCGTCTGGATGCTGCATGAGCGTTTCCATAATATCCGCCTGCCGGATGCGCTGGCATTCTTCGGCGGTACGCGCTTCGTGCCAATCATCTCCTCACTGGTAATGGGCCTTGTCGGTCTGGTGATTCCATTAGTCTGGCCGATTTTCGCCATGGGTATTAGCGGCTTGGGCCATATGATAAACAGCGCGGGTGATTTCGGACCGATGCTGTTTGGTACCGGTGAACGTCTGCTGTTGCCGTTTGGTCTGCATCACATTCTGGTGGCATTAATTCGCTTTACCGACGCAGGCGGCACGCAGGAAGTCTGCGGTCAAACCGTCAGCGGCGCACTGACCATCTTCCAGGCGCAATTGAGTTGCCCGACCACTCACGGTTTTTCTGAAAGCGCCACGCGTTTCCTTTCGCAAGGCAAAATGCCTGCGTTTCTCGGCGGTCTGCCAGGTGCAGCGTTAGCTATGTATCACTGCGCGCGCCCGGAAAATCGCCATAAAATTAAAGGGCTGCTGATTTCTGGCCTGATCGCCTGTGTCGTTGGCGGCACGACCGAACCGCTGGAATTTCTGTTCCTGTTCGTAGCGCCAGTTCTGTATGTCATCCACGCGCTGTTAACCGGCCTCGGCTTCACCGTCATGTCTGTGCTCGGCGTCACCATCGGTAATACCGACGGCAATATCATCGACTTCGTGGTGTTCGGTATTTTGCATGGTCTGTCAACCAAGTGGTACATGGTGCCAGTGGTGGCGGCAATCTGGTTTGTCGTTTACTACGTCATCTTCCGTTTCGCTATCACCCGCTTCAATCTGAAAACCCCGGGGCGCGATAGCGAAGTTGCCAGCTCAATCGAAAAAGCCGTTGCCGGTGCGCCGGGTAAATCAGGTTACAACGTTCCGGCAATCCTCGAAGCCTTAGGCGGTGCCGACAATATTGTCAGCCTCGATAACTGCATTACCCGTCTGCGTTTGTCTGTGAAAGATATGTCGCTTGTTAATGTGCAGGCACTGAAGGACAATCGGGCAATTGGCGTAGTACAACTTAATCAACATAACCTGCAGGTTGTTATCGGGCCTCAAGTTCAGTCAGTAAAAGATGAAATGGCCGGTCTGATGCATACTGTTCAGGCATAAGGATAAGATATGTTCGATTTTTCAAAGGTCGTGGATCGTCATGGCACATGGTGTACGCAGTGGGATTATGTCGCTGACCGTTTCGGCACTGCTGACCTGTTACCGTTCACGATTTCAGACATGGATTTTGCCACTGCCCCCTGCATTATCGAGGCGCTGAATCATCGCCTGATGCACGGCGTGTTTGGCTACAGCCGCTGGAAAAACGATGAGTTTCTCGCGGCTATTGCCCACTGGTTTTCCACCCAGCATTACACCGCAATTGATACGCAGTCGGTGGTGTATGGCCCTTCTGTTATCTACATGGTCTCGGAACTGATTCGTCAGTGGTCTGAAAAAGGTGAAGGCGTGGTGATCCACACACCCGCCTATGACGCATTTTATAAGGCCATTGAAGGTAACCAGCGCACAGTAATGCCCGTTGCTTTAGAGAAGCAGCCTGACGGCTGGTTTTGCGATATGGGCAAGCTGGAAGCCGTGCTGGCGAAACCAGAATGTAAAATTATGCTTCTGTGTAGCCCACAGAATCCTACCGGGAAAGTGTGGACGTGCGATGAGCTGGAGATCATGGCTGACCTGTGCGAGCGTCATGGTGTGCGGGTTATTTCCGATGAAATCCATATGGATATGGTTTGGGGCGAGCAGCCGCATATTCCCTGGAGTAATGTGGCGCGCGGAGACTGGGCATTGCTAACGTCGGGATCGAAAAGTTTCAATATTCCCGCCCTGACCGGTGCTTACGGGATTATAGAAAATAGCAGCAGCCGTGATGCCTATTTATCGGCACTGAAAGGACGTGATGGCCTTTCTTCCCCTTCAGTACTGGCGTTAACTGCCCATATCGCCGCCTATCAGCAAGGCGCGCCGTGGCTGGATGCCTTACGCGTCTATCTGAAAGATAACCTGACGTATATTGCAGATAAAATGAACGCCGCGTTCCCTGAACTCAATTGGCAGATCCCGCAATCCACTTATCTGGCCTGGCTTGATCTACGTCCGTTGAATATTGACGACAACGCGTTGCAAAAAGCGCTTATCGAGCAAGAGAAGGTCGCGATCATGCCGGGGTATACCTACGGTGAAGAAGGTCGTGGTTTTGTCCGTCTCAATGCCGGCTGCCCACGTTCGAAACTGGAAAAAGGTGTTGCTGGATTAATTAACGCCATCCGCGCTGTTCGTTAACCCCAATTGCGCAACGTAAAAAATCGTTGCGCAATCGTGGATTTTTACCCTGCTTTGTTTTTATAATGGTGCGCACTTTTATATCCAGAAAAAGAGTGCGACCATGATTGATACCACCCTGCCATTAACTGATATCCATCGCCACCTTGATGGCAACATTCGTCCCCAGACCATTCTTGAACTTGGCCGCCAGTATAATATCTCGCTTCCTGCACAATCCCTGGAAACACTGATTCCCCACGTTCAGGTCATTGCCAACGAACCCGATCTTGTGAGCTTTCTGACCAAACTTGACTGGGGCGTTAAAGTTCTCGCCTCTCTTGATGCTTGCCGCCGCGTGGCATTTGAAAACATTGAAGATGCAGCCCGTAACGGCCTGCACTATGTCGAGCTGCGTTTTTCACCGGGCTACATGGCAATGGCACATCAGCTGCCTGTAGCGGGTGTTGTCGAAGCGGTGATCGATGGCGTTCGTGAAGGTTGCCGCACCTTTGGTGTGCAGGCGAAGCTTATCGGCATTATGAGCCGGACCTTCGGTGAAGCCGCCTGTCAGCAAGAACTGGAGGCCTTTTTAGCCCACCGTGACCAGATTACCGCACTTGATTTAGCCGGTGATGAACTTGGTTTCCCGGGAAGTCTGTTCCTTTCTCACTTCAACCGCGCGCGTGATGCGGGCTGGCATATTACCGTCCATGCAGGCGAAGCTGCCGGGCCGGAAAGCATCTGGCAGGCGATTCGTGAACTGGGGGCGGAACGTATTGGACATGGCGTAAAAGCCATTGAAGATCGGGCGCTGATGGATTTTCTCGCCGAGCAGGAAATTGGTATTGAATCCTGTCTGACCTCCAATATTCAGACCAGCACCGTGGCAGAGCTGGCGGCACATCCGCTGAAAACGTTCCTTGAGCATGGCATTCGTGCCAGCATTAACACTGACGATCCCGGCGTACAGGGAGTGGATATCATTCACGAATATACCGTTGCCGCGCCGGCTGCTGGGTTATCCCGCGAGCAAATCCGCCAGGCGCAGATTAATGGTCTGGAAATGGCTTTCCTCAGCGCAGAGGAAAAACGCGCACTGCGAGAAAAAGTCGCTGCGAAGTAACAAAAATGGATGGTGCTAATTGCACCATCCTCTTTTCACGCAAGGCACAGCGTCGCGCGATGTTTGGCGGATTCGATGCCCAGCTCAATCAACTCCATTACCTGGATTGCCTGACTTGCCGGAACCGGATTTTCACCATCGCCATTTAACGCATCACGAATAGCCGCATAGTAAGCCGGATAATTCCCCGGCACGGTCAACAGCGTTTCTTCGACACGTTCCTCACCTTCCACGCGGGTAAGTACGCCATCACGCATATCGTAGCCCCAGTCTTTCTGCGGCAGACGCTCGCCATTTTTCAGACGTTCTTCCTGTGGATCGAGGCCATATTTCACATAACTGCCTCGGGATCCATGCACGATATACCGTGCTGACTCAGCGGCTGCCAGCATGGTACCGTGTAAAATGACTCGCCGCTGCGGATAGGACAAGATGGCGTGGAAATAATCAGTCGACTGCGCTCCGGGCCGTAACTGTGCCAAATCTACCGTCATGCTAACCGGTAAACCAAATAGCGTAATGGCCTGATCAAGAAGATGCGGTGCTAAATCGTACCAGATACCACTGCCAGGGCCGCCCTGTTCACGCCAACGATCGCGCACCTGCGGACGGAAGCGGTCAAAATGAGACTCAAAGTAAGCAACTTCACCCAGTACGCCTTCCGCGAGCAAACCTTTAAGCGTCAGGAAATCGCTATCCCAGCGACGGTTATGGAATACAGACAGCACACGCCCCAGGCTTTTTGCCAGCGCTTCCAGCTCTCGCGCTTGTGACAGTGTCACGGTAAAGGGTTTATCAACGACCACATGTTTACCCGCCTCAAGAGCCGCTTTGGCTAACGGGAAATGGGTATCGTTGGGTGTAGGGATGATAATCAGGTCTATGTTGGGATCGTTAAACAGATGCTTCGGCTCAGAGACAACCGTAACCGTTGGCCAGTCGGCTTTTACTTTTGTTTCATCGCTGCTGGAGATTACCGCCAGTTCCAGCCCGGGCGTGCCCGCAATCAGGGGCGCATGGAAGGTTTTGCTCGCATAACCATACCCAATCAACCCAACACGGATGTTGTCGCTCATGTCATTGCCTCTCATTGAAGTATGATGGCTATTTGACACTATCCTTTACCCTCGCTCAACAGTTTAATAACCTGCCAGCAATAAGGGATGTTGTTTAACTTAAGTCAAAAAAATAGCGAATTTTCCAACGACAAAAGCTAAATATCGCAAAAACCTCAGTAAAAATCTTGCTGGAGCTATTATTGCTAAGTAACATTTACCCCCTGAAGTTAATGGATCAATCAACAGAGATGTGGGCTGTAATGAATCGTCTTATTGAATTAACAGGTTGGATCGTTCTTGTCGTTTCAGTCATTCTTCTTGGCGTGGCGAGTCACATTGACAACTATCAGCCACCTGAACAGAGTGCTACGGTACAACACAAGTAAGCTCTACTCTTGTAGAGCGACATGCTGCCCGACTGGGTGCATGTTTTAACTTGTCGGATATTAAACCAGGAATTTATTATCTTGTTCGATGTTGTTGGTGATTGTCAGGGATAGTAAAGCGCGTTACTCTTTTCAGAGCAGTTTTTCATCCCTGAATATTTACCATCAGCGCATTCTTATTATTGTAATAATACAAACGTTCACTTTTGGTGAAATTTTATCATCACTAATAATACCTACCCCTTTGGTATTAATTATTTTATGGACCTTTTATGACTGTTCAGGACTACTTATTAAAATTTCGCAAAATCAGTTCACTCGAAAGTCTGGAAAAACTCTACGACCATCTTAATTACACCCTGACGGACGATCAGGAACTGATCAATATGTATCGTGCTGCCGATCACCGTCGCGCAGAGCTGGTTTCTGGCGGGCGTTTGTTTGACCTCGGCCAGGTACCGAAGTCCGTCTGGCACTATGTCCAATAAAGAAAGTAGCGATCGGTTATAAAAGCCTTATAATAACGCCCCTAAAATTAGATTTGCCTGTTTGCGTCGCTATTCTGGAGAACCTATGACCACCACAACGCCACAACGTATTGGAGGCTGGTTGCTTGGTCCATTGGCCTGGCTTTTAGTCGCTCTGTTAAGTACGACGCTGGCGTTGTTGCTGTATACCGCTGCGTTATCTTCTCCGCAAACATTTCAAACGCTCGGCGAACAAGCACTGACGACACAAATCTTATGGGGCGTTTCTTTTATTACCGCTATCGCCATGTGGTATTACACACTGTGGTTGACCATCGCTTTCTTTAAACGTCGGCGTTGTGTTCCTAAACACTATATTATCTGGCTGCTTATTTCCGTATTGCTGGCAGTAAAAGCGTTCGCTTTTTCACCCGTGGAAGATGGCATAGCCGTTCGCCAGTTACTGTTTACTTTGTTGGCAACCGCATTGATCGTCCCTTATTTTAAACGCTCGTCGCGGGTGAAAGCGACGTTTGTGAATCCGTAATAACCTTACAGTTAACCTGTTGTCGCCTGCTCTGGATTAACGGATAATAGGCGGCTTTTTTATTTCAGGCCGAAAAATGACTGACTACCTGTTACTGTTTGTCGGAACTGTACTGGTCAATAACTTTGTACTGGTCAAGTTTCTCGGTCTCTGTCCGTTTATGGGGGTTTCCAAAAAGCTGGAAACCGCGATGGGCATGGGGCTGGCTACAACGTTTGTGATGACGCTGGCGTCTATTTGCGCCTGGCTTATCGATACGTGGATTTTGATCCCGCTTAATCTGATTTACCTGCGCACCCTGGCGTTTATTCTGGTAATTGCTGTGGTTGTGCAGTTCACCGAGATGGTGGTGCGCAAAACCAGCCCGGTGCTTTACCGTCTGCTGGGGATTTTTTTGCCGCTTATCACCACCAACTGTGCAGTGCTCGGCGTGGCGTTGCTGAATATCAATCTCGGGCACAATTTCTTGCAGTCGGCGCTGTACGGTTTTTCCGCCGCTGTCGGTTTCTCGCTGGTGATGGTGCTCTTCGCCGCCATCCGCGAACGCCTTGCTGTGGCTGATGTCCCGGCACCTTTTCGCGGTAATGCCATTGCGTTAATTACCGCAGGTCTTATGTCTCTGGCCTTTATGGGCTTTAGTGGTTTGGTGAAGTTGTAATGAATGCTATCTGGATTGCCGTTGCCGCCGTGAGCCTGCTGGGCCTGGCGTTTGGCGCCATTCTGGGTTATGCCTCCCGCCGTTTTGCGGTGGAAGACGATCCGGTCGTTGAGAAAATTGACGAAATCTTACCGCAGAGCCAGTGTGGTCAATGCGGTTATCCCGGCTGTCGCCCCTACGCGGAAGCCATCAGCTGTAACGGTGAAAAAATTAACCGCTGCGCCCCAGGTGGCGAAGCTGTGATGCTAAAAATTGCTGAGTTGCTTAATGTCGAGCCACAGCCGCTGGATGGCGAAGCGCAAGAGCTAACGCCTGCGCGGATGGTGGCGTTTATTGATGAAAATAACTGTATTGGCTGCACTAAATGTATTCAGGCGTGTCCGGTAGACGCCATCGTTGGTGCTACCCGCGCCATGCATACGGTAATGAGTGATCTCTGTACGGGCTGCAATTTATGTGTTGATCCGTGCCCGACGCACTGCATCTCGTTGCAACCGGTTGCAGAAACACCTGACTCCTGGAAATGGGATCTGAACACCATTCCCGTGCGTATCATTCCCGTGGAACACCATGCTTAAGTTATTCTCTGCATTCAGAAAAAATAAAATCTGGGATTTCAACGGCGGCATCCATCCACCGGAGATGAAAACCCAGTCCAACGGTACGCCCCTGCGCCAGGTACCACTGGCGCAGCGTTTTGTCATACCACTGAAACAACATATTGGCGCTGAAGGTGAATTGTGCGTTAGCGTCGGTGATAAAGTATTGCGCGGCCAGCCGCTTACCCGTGGACGCGGCAAAATGCTGCCAGTTCACGCGCCCACCTCGGGTACCGTTACGGCTATTGCGCCCCACTCTACGGCTCATCCTTCAGCTTTAGCTGAATTAAGCGTGATTATTGATGCCGATGGCGAAGACTGCTGGATCCCGCGCGACGGCTGGGACGATTATCGCTCTCGCAGTCGCGAAGAGTTAATCGAGCGCATTCATCAGTTTGGTGTTGCCGGGCTGGGTGGTGCGGGATTCCCGACAGGCGTTAAATTGCAGGGCGGCGGAGATAAGATTGAAACGTTGATTATCAACGCTGCTGAGTGCGAGCCGTACATTACCGCCGATGACCGTTTGATGCAGGATTGCGCGGCTCAGGTCGTAGAGGGTATTCGCATTCTTGCGCATATTCTGCAGCCACGCGAAATTCTTATCGGCATTGAAGATAACAAACCGCAGGCGATTTCCATGCTGCGCGCGGTGCTGGCGGACTCTCACGATATTTCTCTGCGGGTGATTCCAACCAAATATCCTTCTGGCGGTGCTAAACAATTAACCTACATTCTAACCGGGAAGCAGGTTCCACATGGCGGGCGTTCATCCGATATCGGCGTATTAATGCAAAACGTCGGCACTGCTTATGCAGTGAAACGTGCCGTTATCGATGGCGAACCGATTACTGAGCGTGTCGTGACCCTGACTGGCGAAGCAATCGCACGCCCGGGCAACGTCTGGGCACGGCTGGGTACGCCAGTGCGTCATTTATTGAATGATGCCGGATTCTGCCCCTCTGCCGATCAAATGGTGATTATGGGCGGCCCGCTAATGGGCTTTACCTTGCCATGGCTGGATGTCCCGGTCGTAAAGATTACCAACTGTCTGTTGGCTCCCTCTGCCAATGAGCTTGGCGAACCACAGGAAGAACAAAATTGCATCCGTTGTAGCGCCTGTGCTGACGCCTGCCCTGCGGATCTTTTGCCGCAACAGTTGTACTGGTTCAGCAAAGGTCAGCAACACGATAAAGCCACCACGCATAACATTGCCGACTGCATTGAATGTGGGGCTTGCGCGTGGGTTTGCCCGAGCAATATTCCCCTGGTGCAATATTTCCGTCAGGAAAAAGCTGAAATTGCGGCTATTCGTCAGGAAGAAAAGCGCGCCGCAGAAGCCAAAGCGCGTTTCGAAGCGCGCCAGGCTCGTCTGGAGCGCGAAAAAGCGGCTCGCCTTGAACGACATAAGAGCGCAGCCGTTCAACCTGCAGCCAAAGATAAAGATGCGATTGCTGCCGCTCTGGCGCGGGTGAAAGAGAAACAGGCCCAGGCTACACAGCCTATTGTGATTAAAGCGGGCGAACGCCCGGATAACAGTGCAATTATTGCAGCACGGGAAGCCCGTAAAGCGCAAGCCAGAGCGAAACAGGCAGAACTGCAGCAAACTAACGACGCAGCAACCGTTGCTGATCCACGTAAAACCGCAGTTGAAGCCGCTATCGCCCGCGCCAAAGCGCGCAAGCTGGAGCAGCAACAGGCTAATGCGGAGCCAGAAGAACAGGTTGATCCGCGCAAATCCGCCGTCGAAGCCGCGATTGCCCGTGCCAAAGCACGCAAGCTGGAACAGCAACAGGCTAATGCCGAACCAGAACAACAGGTCGATCCGCGCAAAGCCGCCGTCGAAGCCGCTATTGCCCGTGCCAAAGCACGCAAGCTGGAACAGCAACAGGCTAATGCGGAACCAGAACAACAGGTCGATCCGCGCAAAGCTGCCGTCGAAGCCGCTATTGCCCGTGCCAAAGCGCGCAAACTGGAACAGCAACAGGCTAATGCGGAGCCAGAAGAACAGGTTGATCCGCGCAAAGCTGCCGTCGAAGCGGCTATTGCCCGCGCCAAAGCACGCAAGCTGGAACAGCAACAGGCTAATGCGGTACCAGAAGAACAGGTTGATCCGCGCAAAGCGGCAGTTGCCGCGGCTATTGCCCGCGTTCAGGCCAAAAAAGCCGCCCAGCAAAAGGTTGTAAACGAGGACTAAATGGTATTCAGAATAGCTAGCTCCCCTTATACCCATAACCAGCGCCAAACATCGCGCATTATGCTGTTGGTGTTGCTCGCAGCCGTGCCAGGAATCGCAGCGCAACTGTGGTTTTTTGGTTGGGGTACTCTCGTTCAGATCCTGTTGGCGTCGGTCAGTGCTCTGTTAGCCGAAGCTCTCGTACTCAAACTACGCAAGCAATCAGTAGCCGCAACGTTGAAAGACAACTCAGCAATGCTGACAGGCTTATTGCTGGCGGTAAGTATTCCCCCCCTCGCGCCGTGGTGGATGGTCGTGCTGGGTACGGTGTTTGCGGTGATCATCGCTAAACAGTTGTATGGCGGTCTGGGGCAAAACCCGTTTAATCCGGCAATGATTGGTTATGTGGTCTTACTGATCTCCTTCCCGGTGCAGATGACCAGCTGGTTACCGCCACATGAAATTGCGGTCAACATCCCTGGTTTTATCGACGCCATACAGGTTATTTTCAGCGGACATACCGCCAGTGGTGGTGATATGAACACGCTACGCTTAGGTATTGATGGCATAAGTCAGGCAACACCGCTGGATACATTTAAAACCTCTGTCCGTGCCGGTCATTCGGTTGAACAGATTATGCAATATCCGATCTACAGCGGTATGCTGGCGGGCGTTGGTTGGCAATGGGTAAATCTCGCCTGGCTGGCTGGCGGCGTATGGTTGCTGTGGCAGAAAGCGATTCGCTGGCATATTCCCCTCAGCTTCTTAGTAACGCTGGCGTTATGCGCAACGTTGGGCTGGTTGTTCTCACCAGAAACACTGGCAGCACCGCAAATTCATCTGCTGTCTGGAGCGACCATGCTCGGCGCATTCTTTATTTTGACTGACCCGGTTACCGCTTCTACGACCAATCGTGGTCGTCTTATTTTCGGCGCGCTGGCGGGCTTATTAGTCTGGTTGATCCGCAGTTTCGGCGGCTATCCTGACGGCGTGGCTTTTGCCGTCCTGCTGGCGAACATCACGGTTCCTCTGATCGATTACTACACGCGTCCGCGCGTCTACGGCCATCGCAAAGGGTAAACCATGCTGAAAACTATCCGAAAACACGGCATTACGTTGGCGCTATTTGCAGCGGGCTCAACAGGGTTAACTGCGGCCATCAACCAGATGACCAAAACGACGATTGCTGAACAGGCCAGTCTGCAACAAAAGGCGTTATTTGATCAGGTGCTGCCAGCCGAACGCTATAACAATGCGCTGGCACAGAGTTGCTATCTGGTAACTGCGCCAGAGTTAGGTAAAGGTGAGCATCGGGTTTACATCGCCAAACAGGATGACAAACCGGTAGCCGCCGTTCTGGAAACAACCGCGCCAGATGGCTATTCCGGTGCGATTCAGCTGCTGGTGGGAGCCGATTTTAACGGCACGGTACTTGGCACGCGCGTGACAGAGCACCACGAAACGCCAGGGCTTGGCGATAAAATCGAACTGCGCCTTTCTGACTGGATCACCCATTTTGCGGGTAAAAAAATCAGTGGTGCGGATGATGCGCACTGGGCGGTGAAGAAAGATGGTGGTGATTTCGACCAGTTCACCGGCGCGACGATTACTCCCCGCGCGGTGGTTAATGCGGTAAAACGCGCCGGATTGTACGCTCAGACGTTACCGTCACAACTTTCTCAACTTCCTGCCTGTGGAGAATAAAGCGTGAGCGAAATTAAAGACGTTATTGTTCAGGGGTTGTGGAAAAACAACTCTGCGCTGGTCCAGCTGCTCGGCCTCTGTCCGCTATTGGCGGTCACGTCCACTGCCACTAACGCTCTGGGTTTAGGACTTGCGACTACGCTGGTACTGACGCTGACCAACTTGACCATTTCGACGCTGCGTCACTGGACGCCAGCCGAGATCCGCATTCCCATTTACGTGATGATCATCGCCTCGGTGGTCAGCGCTGTACAGATGCTGATCAACGCCTACGCCTTTGGTCTGTATCAATCGTTAGGGATTTTTATTCCGCTGATTGTCACTAACTGTATTGTTGTGGGGCGCGCTGAAGCCTTCGCTGCTAAAAAAGGTCCGGCACTTTCGGCACTGGATGGTTTTTCGATTGGTATGGGCGCAACCTGTGCCATGTTCGTGCTGGGTTCACTACGCGAAATTATCGGCAATGGCACGTTGTTTGACGGTGCAGATGCGCTGTTAGGTAGCTGGGCCAAAGTATTACGCGTGGAGATTTTCCACACCGACTCCCCTTTCCTGCTGGCAATGCTGCCACCAGGTGCATTTATTGGCCTGGGACTGATGCTGGCAGGGAAATACCTGATTGATGAAAGAATGAAAAAGCGCCGTGCTGAAGCAGCTGCCGAACGTGCATTGCCAAACGGTGAAACAGGGAATGTCTGATGAACAAAGCAAAACGCCTGGAGATCCTCACTCGCCTGCGTGAGAACAATCCTCATCCCACCACCGAGCTTAATTTCAGTTCGCCTTTTGAATTGCTGATTGCCGTACTGCTTTCCGCTCAGGCGACCGATGTCAGTGTTAATAAGGCGACGGCGAAACTCTACCCGGTAGCGAATACGCCTGCAGCGATGCTTGAACTGGGCGTCGAAGGGGTGAAAACCTATATCAAAACCATTGGGCTTTATAACAGCAAAGCAGAAAATATCATCAAAACCTGCCGTATCTTACTGGAACAGCATAATGGCGAGGTTCCGGAAGATCGTGCTGCGCTTGAAGCCCTGCCTGGTGTAGGTCGTAAAACAGCCAACGTCGTATTAAACACTGCATTCGGCTGGCCGACTATTGCTGTCGACACGCACATTTTCCGCGTTTGTAATCGTACTCAATTTGCGCCGGGGAAAAACGTCGAACAGGTAGAAGAAAAGCTACTGAAAGTGGTTCCGGCAGAGTTTAAAGTCGACTGCCACCATTGGTTGATCCTGCACGGGCGTTATACCTGTATTGCCCGCAAGCCTCGCTGTGGCTCTTGTATTATTGAAGATCTTTGTGAATACAAAGAGAAAGTTGACATCTGAAGAAAAGGGGTAACACCGATTACCCCATTGATAACCTTTCTTTATCCTCTTTTAAAACATCTTTTTAACGTCAATGATGCCATTGCTTAGCGTTATCATCAGGTAATCCGTTTGCGGATAACCAAAAATGCAGGTTAATTGTTTTTTTAATAGCGAAATTTTCTATTCATTCGTGATCAAGATCACGATGCTGTGGCAATGTAAAAACATTGCAAGAACTAGGTTAAAATCATTTAAATTTACACACGCAACAAATATTGACCTACAAAACATTACACTGGCTATTTTTCAGAAACTGGACTATCTCACTAGGAAAAACGCTAAATAGCAGAACATATCGCCGTTAAGCCATCATCCCCCTCTCAGGGTAGTGAAAAAATCTGCCGTTACGTTTTTTGAAAAATTTAACGCTGGATAACATTTCCCGGAATGGTTGAATTCCCCGCCTCAGTTATATGTAACAGATTATTACAAAGGACTTGTCTGAAAGTGCAAGATAGTGAACATTACCTGCCGTTTCCCCTCCCACTATAACAATTGCGCGTATGTTTTTTAGGCATAACGCGAGAAAGCACCCCCGTTAATATGGGATGTAAAAAAAGAGGTAAAAGTGTCCACTGCAAACCAAAAACCAACTGAAAGCGTCAGTTTGAACGCTTTCAAACAACCGAAGGCGTTCTATCTCATCTTCTCGATTGAGTTATGGGAACGTTTTGGTTATTACGGCCTACAAGGAATTATGGCTGTTTACCTGGTTAAACAACTGGGTATGTCTGAAGCGGATTCAATCACCCTTTTCTCTTCCTTTAGTGCCCTGGTTTATGGTCTGGTCGCTATCGGCGGCTGGTTAGGTGACAAGGTACTGGGTACTAAACGCGTAATTATGCTTGGCGCTATTGTGCTGGCGATTGGTTATGCTCTGGTTGCCTGGTCTGGTCACGACGCCGGTATCGTTTATATGGGTATGGCGGCTATTGCGGTCGGTAACGGCCTATTTAAAGCTAACCCGTCTTCTCTGCTTTCTACATGCTATGAGAAAAACGACCCGCGTCTGGACGGTGCATTCACCATGTACTACATGTCCGTCAACATCGGCTCTTTCTTCTCTATGATCGCCACCCCGTGGCTGGCCGCGAAATACGGCTGGAGTGTTGCGTTTGCGTTGAGCGTTGTAGGCCTGCTGATCACTATCGTTAACTTTGCCTTCTGCCAACGCTGGGTTAAACAGTACGGTTCAAAACCAGACTTCGAGCCTATCAACTACCGTAACCTGCTGCTGACCATTATTGGTGTTGTGGCACTGATCGCTATCGCCACCTGGCTGCTGCACAATCAGGAAGTTGCGCGTATGGCGCTGGGCGTTGTTGCCTTTGGTATCGTGGTTATCTTCGGTAAAGAAGCCTTCGCGATGAAAGGTGCTGCGCGTCGTAAAATGATCGTTGCCTTCATCCTGATGCTCGAAGCCATTATCTTCTTCGTGCTGTACAGCCAGATGCCAACGTCACTGAACTTCTTTGCGATTCGTAACGTTGAACACACCATTCTGGGCCTGGCCGTAGAACCTGAGCAGTATCAGGCACTGAACCCGTTCTGGATTATCATTGGTAGCCCGATTCTGGCCGCTATCTATAACAAGATGGGCGATACCCTGCCGATGCCAACTAAGTTTGCAATCGGTATGGTGATGTGTTCTGGTGCGTTCCTGATTCTGCCGCTGGGTGCAAAATTCGCGTCTGACGCAGGTATCGTGTCTGTAAGCTGGCTGGTCGCAAGCTATGGCCTGCAGAGTATCGGGGAACTTATGATCTCTGGTCTGGGTCTGGCAATGGTTGCACAACTCGTTCCGCAGCGTCTGATGGGCTTCATTATGGGTAGCTGGTTCCTGACCACTGCCGGTGCAAACCTGATTGGTGGTTATGTTGCGGGTATGATGGCTGTGCCGGATAACGTTACCGATCCACTGATGTCACTGGAAGTCTATGGTCGCGTATTCTTGCAGATTGGTGTCGCTACTGCCGTTATTGCAGTACTGATGCTGCTGACCGCGCCGAAACTGCACCGCATGACGCAGGATGACGCTGCAGACAAAGCGGCGAAAGCTGCTGTAGCGTAAAATTCAGGGAAACTCTTTTACAAGCCGCTAACTTTTCGTTAGCGGCTTTTTTTTGTTCAGCAACGCACTACCATACTTTAAACCACAGACAAAAGGAGTTACCGATGAAATTGTTCTACAAACCGGGCGCCTGCTCTCTCGCTTCCCATATCACCCTGCGTGAGAGCGGAAAGGATTTTACGCTCGTCAGTGTGGATTTAATGAAAAAACGTCTCGAAAACGGTGACGATTACTTTGCCGTTAACCCTAAGGGACAGGTGCCTGCATTGCTGCTGGACGATGGTACTTTGCTGACGGAAGGCGTAGCAATTATGCAGTATCTTGCCGACAGCGTCCCCGACCGCCAGTTGCTGGCACCGGTAAACAGTATTTCCCGCTATAAAACCATCGAATGGCTGAATTACATCGCCACCGAGCTGCATAAAGGCTTCACACCTCTGTTTCGCCCTGATACACCGGAAGAGTACAAACCGACAGTTCGCGCGCAGCTGGAGAAGAAGCTGCAATATGTGAACGATGCACTGAAGGATGAGCACTGGATCTGCGGGCAACGATTTACAATTGCTGATGCCTATCTGTTTACGGTTCTGCGCTGGGCATACGCGGTGAAACTGAATCTGGAAGGGTTAGAGCACATCGCGGCATTTATGCAACGTATGGCTGAACGTCCGGAAGTACAAGACGCGCTGTCAGCGGAAGGCTTAAAGTAATAGCCATCGGCCCACAGGTTGTTGTGGGCCGAAATGAGATATTTCAGAGCTTTGTTGCGCTGAAATAATGTTCTGGTTTGGCAATACGATCCTGAGCAGCAACCACTTGCAGCTCATATTCCTGCATTGCTTTGGTGGTCACCATGATTTCGTATACTGCAGCGGTCACATGTTCCAGGGCCTCCTGCAGCGTTGCCCCCTGAAGCAGTTTCACCAGCAGTAAACCGCTCGTCACATCACCGACACCTACCGGTTGGCGCATACCAAAATCCACCAGCGGACGGCTGATATGCCAGGCTTCATCGGCGGTAACCAGCAGCATTTCAAAACGGTCACGGCTGTAACCAGCTCGCGCCAGGTGCTTAACCAACACAATTTGTGGCCCTTGCGCAATGAGTTCACGCGCTGCCAGAACCGCTTCTTCGACGTTATTTACCGGATGCTCACAGAGTATCTCCAGCTCAACCAGATTCGGCGCAATGATATCGCTGGCAGGCAAACCGTGACGCACATGAAACTCTGCGACACCCGGTGCAACGATACAGCCTTTTTCCGGATGACCCATTACCGGATCGCAAAAATATTTCGCCTGCGGATTCGCTGCTTTCACCTGACGAACGATACCGAGGATATGTTCACCCTGCTCCGCCGAACCCAGATAGCCACTTAATACGGCATCACAGGTGTGTAATTTATCAATGGCGGCAATGCCTTGCACAATTTCGGTTAAATGGCTGGGCTGCATCACGCAGCCAGTCCATTTGCCGTATTGAGTGTGATTAGAAAATTGAACGGTGTTCAACGGCCAGACGTTCGCGCCCAGGCGGCGCATCGGAAACTCTGCCGCACTGTTACCCGCATGACCATAAACAACGTGAGACTGGATAGCGAGAATATTTTTCATCATGTTCCCTGTATAAAAACCAGGGGGAGTGATTTCTCACTCCCCCTTTCCACTTAATGCATTATTTCCAGCAAATCAGACAATAATTCTTTTTGCCGCGACGCAGTAAGGTAAAACGACCAAACAGACGATCTTCTTCTTTAAAGAAGTATTCAGGATCAGACTGTTTTTCACCGTTAATGGTGATGGCATTGGAGGCGATAGTTTTGCGCGCCTGACCACGGGAAGGTTGCAGTTCGGAATCGACCAGCGCCTGCATCAGGTCTGCACCTTTTTCCATCTCAACCATCGGTACGCCGTCCTGCGCCAGCTGTTCGAAGTCCGCTTCACTCAGCGCACTCAAGGAACCACTGAACAGACATTCGGTAATACGTTTTGCTGCCTGCAAACCTTCTTCACCGTGCACCAAACGTGTCACCTGCTCCGCCAGAACATACTGAGCGCGCGGAGCTTTACCGCTGTTTTTATCTTCTTCTTCGAGGGCATTGATCTCTTCAATGCTCATGAAGGTGAAGAACTTCAGGAAGCGGTAAACGTCCGCATCCGCAGTGTTGATCCAGAACTGGTAGAATTTGTACGGGCTGGTTTTCTTCGGATCCAACCAGACTGCGCCGCCTTCAGTTTTACCAAATTTGGTGCCGTCTGCTTTGGTGATCAGCGGAACGGTCAGGCCAAACACCTGATTCTGATGCAGACGACGGGTCAGGTCGATACCAGAAGTGATGTTACCCCACTGGTCAGAACCCCCGATTTGCAGCACGACACCGTACTGTTTGTTCAGACAGGCGAAGTCATAACCCTGCAACAGGTTGTAGGAAAACTCGGTGAACGAAATCCCCTGATCTTCACGGTTGAGACGCTGCTTAACCGCTTCTTTGTTGATCATCTGGTTGACGGAGAAGTGTTTGCCAATATCGCGCAGGAAGGTCAACACATTCATATTGCCGAACCAGTCATAGTTGTTCGCCGCGATAGCAGAGTTTTCTCCACAGTCGAAATCGAGGAACGGGGCAACCTGCTTGCGGATTTTGTCCACCCACTCCTGAACAGTTTCTTCGGTGTTCAGCTTACGCTCGGCAGCTTTGAAGCTCGGGTCGCCAATCAGACCCGTCGCGCCGCCTACCAGCGCAACCGGCTTGTGGCCCGCCTGCTGGAAGCGTTTCAGGCATAACAATGGAACAAGATGCCCCAAATGCAAGCTGTCAGCGGTAGGATCGAAGCCGCAATAGAGCGCGATCGGGCCTTGCGCCAGTCGCTCTGCTAACGCTTCCTCGTCCGTCACCTGGGCTACCAGCCCCCGCTCTTGCAATTGTTTAATCAAGTTACTGCTTGCCATCAAAATCTCCATGTATATAACGACTGCACCTTTGCCGGTACACGACTTTTCGCCAGATGCGAAAGAGACATAGAATAAAGTGCCAGAATCAGGAGTACCAGCGATTAAAGCAAGATTTTTGCATCTTTTCAGGGGGCAAGACGATCAATCTTCCACGCATCATTTTCACGCTGGTACAAAAAGCGGTCATGCAGGCGATGCTCACCGCCCTGCCAGAACTCAATCTGTTCAAGGCTGACGCGAAAACCGCCCCAAAAACTCGGCAATGGCACTTCGCCCTGTTGAAACTTCTGCTTCAGCTCCAGGAATTTACTTTCAAGGATACCGCGGGCAGAAATGCGACTGGACTGCTTCGAAACCCATGCACCAATCTGGCTATCACGGGGGCGACTATGAAAATATTTCATCACTTCGAGAGTCGAAAGTCGTTCCGCTTTACCGATCACCATCACCTGGCGCTCAAGGGTATGCCACGGGAACAGCAGGCTAACGCGCGGATTATTTTCGATTTGATGTGCTTTACGGCTGCCGAGGTTGGTGTAAAACACCATGCCTTTTTCGTCGTAATGTTTGAGTAAAACGATGCGCTGATAAGGCTGACCATGTTCATCCACGGTAGCGACCACCATCGCGGTAGGGTCCGCCAGTTTGGCTTCACACGCCTGAGAGAGCCAGCGTTCAAAAAGGGTTAATGGAGCGGCGGGAAGATCGCGGCGGCGTAATCCGCCTTTGGTGTATTCACGGCGCAGATGCGCGATTTGCTGCAATTCGTCGTTATCAGACATGGTTTTCTTTACGGATTGTCAGTGGGTGACGCTATTGTGCGCCGCCCCTGGAAAAATCTCAACGCTGTGGATTTTGTAACTGACAGTTATTCAAGACGATGCGATCGCGTTTATAGACAGTCGCTTCCTCGCCTTTCGACCAGAAAACATAGATCCCGTCGGTGTAACGTGCACCAGACGCAGAAATGCCCTGTTTGAGATGCAGTAGTTGATTATCGTAAACAAAACTGACTTCCTGGCGCGGATTATTCAGTTTGACCGTCAACGGTTTTTCATCACACTGGTATTCCAGCGTATCGGTTTGCATGCGCTCAACCAGTTGATTGAACGCGCTACAGCCGGTGAGAAGGACCGGCAAACAGATCAGTAACAGTTTTTTCATAGACATATCCCGAAGACTTTCCTGGTCTGGAGGGCAATACGCCCTCCCTAACGTTCCAAGTGTAACGGCAGACGCGGTAAGAAAAATTCAGTTAACTCTGATATCATGGGTTAGCGGGGAAAATAGCCCCGAGTACCGTCTCCTGGCTTGCGCCAGTGACGGAAGGCAGATTTCCTGGTAATCCCGCCAGCGTCCGCCAGGCAAGCCAGGCGAAAGCCAATGCTTCCATGTCATCGCCACTAATGCCAACGGCATCGGTGGTGGTGACTTCTGTGCCTGGCAGTAATGCCGCCAGACGCGCCATGAGTAGCGGATTACGACTTCCTCCACCACATACCATCAATCGTTCGCAGCCACCGCTCAACAAAACTTGTTCAGAAATGGTCACGGCGGTGAGTTCTGCCAGTGTCGCCTGTACATCACGGGGATCAACACCCGGAAAATGGCGCAAATGGCGCTCCAGCCAGCCGTAGTTAAAGTATTCGCGTCCGGTGCTTTTCGGTGCAGGTTGCGAGAAATACGGGTCGCTGAGCATATTTTGCAGCAGTGGGAGAATGACTTTACCCGCCCGTGCCCACTCGGCATCTTTATCGTAAGGTTTACCTGCCTGACGCCAGATCCAGGCATCCATCAGCATGTTACCAGGGCCGGTATCGTAGCCCCCTACCGGCTGCCCAGGAATGAGCAGTGACAGATTGGCGATGCCACCAATATTGAGCACCATTCGTCGCTCGGTTGGATGAGCCAGCAGCGCATGATGGAACGCAGGTACCAGCGGTGCGCCTTGTCCTCCCAAGGCAATATCTCGACGGCGAAAATCACCGACAACCGTAATTCCGGTGCGTGCCACAATTTGATTGTTATCGCCAATCTGTAAAGTGTGTGGTGCCACGCCCGTCGGTTCATGCCAGACGGTTTGACCGTGACAGCCGATCGCAACGATATCTTTCGCCTGCAGGTTTTGTTCCTTAAGCAAGGCATTGATCGCATCAGCAAAAAGTCGCCCGAGTTGAGTATCAAGCTGTCCAAACTGCGAAAGTGTAAGCTGCTGGCCCTGGCAAATATCCAGTACAGCCTGTTTCAGAGACACCGGGATCGGCCAGCTCAAACTTGCCAGCTGTGCGACCCGGTGTTCATCAATTGTCGCCAACACAACATCAACACCATCAAGGCTGGTGCCTGACATAACGCCAATAAAGCGGCCCGATTTCATAGTTCATCCTTTTTCAATCTGACGTTTGCGCACCACTCAAACATAAACTTTTCGTGAATACCATGCGGAATGACCGATTTTTACCGTTGGTAGTAAAACATTATCTTCAAATCAATAATCATCATGAATGTTTTGTTTATAATTGGTTGATCCTACTTTCATTATGATTTGCTCATATTTGGTAGAACATGTAACCATGGATTCACATATGCCATATACTTTGACCATGAGGGATGCTTGCGTGGCGTTTCATGGTGAACAGGAGATTTTTCAATGATTAAACGCGTATTGGTTGTTTCAATGGTAGGTCTGTCTCTTGTCGGTTGTGTTAATAACGACACCCTGTCAGGGGATGTTTATACCGCTTCTGAAGCGAAACAAGTACAGAATGTCAGCTATGGCACCATCGTTAACGTACGTCCGGTACAGATTCAGGGCGGTGATGATTCCAACGTTATCGGCGCAATTGGCGGTGCTGTTCTTGGTGGTTTCCTGGGGAATACTGTTGGTGGCGGAACCGGGCGTTCTCTGGCTACTGCAGCAGGCGCTGTTGCAGGTGGCGTAGCCGGTCAGGGCGTACAGAGTGCAATGAACAAAACGCAGGGTGTCGAGCTGGAAATTCGTAAAGACGATGGTAATACCATCATGGTGGTACAGAAACAAGGCAACACTCGTTTCTCTCCGGGCCAACGTGTCGTACTGGCCAGCAATGGCAGTCAGGTGACCGTTTCCCCGCGCTAAATAAGTTTGCGTGTGGTCAGGTTACTGACCACACGCCCCCTTTATTTCACCCTTTGGCCTGTAACTCAATGATATTATGCTCAAGTTTTGCGATGAGCTTAATCAGTTGTTCCAGTTCCTCTGCGGAGATGCCATGTAAAATTTCCGCGCGGGTTTTGTTAATAACAGCTTCCATTTCGCTGATCAGCGGCTCTGCCTTTTCCGTCAGTTTAATACGTTTAGCCCGACGATCGCTGGCACAAGTTTGACGCGAAATTAACCCTTTTTCTTCCAGTTGGTCCAGAGTACGGACCAGTGATGGCTGCTCGATGCCAATCGCTTTTGCCAGTTGAATTTGCGACTGGTCTGGAGGTAACTGATGGATATTGTGTAACGTGACCCAATGGGTTTGTGTTAACTCCAGCGGTTTCAGGCGATGGTCTATCAGAGCACGCCATATGCGCACCAACCGTGCCAGATCAGAACCTAGTGGCGATTCCAATTTCATCTCCTTATAATTAGCTTGCTAAGATATTATGCGGCTTTTAGAATAGTGTGCAGCAATTGTATTGCTAAAACAAATGTATTGCTGCATTTGGTTACCGTCAGACATACTTTTCAGAAATTGCGCGTAAATTTTTCGCACTTAAAGAATATTTATTAATCTAACGCAATATATTCGGTCGTAAAGGAATCTACTTTGTGAAGTTTATGCTCAATGCAACAGGATTGCCCTTACAAGATCTGGTGTTCGGTGCGTCCGTCTACTTTCCTCCGTTTTTCAAAGCCTTCGCGTTTGGATTCGTCATCTGGCTTGTCGTACACCGCCTGCTTCGTGGCTGGATCTACGCCGGTGACATCTGGCATCCCTTGTTAATGGATTTATCGCTGTTTGCGATTTGCGTTTGCCTTTCCCTGGCAATACTGATTGCGTGGTAACTATGTCAATTAAAACAATTAAGTATTTCTCAACAATCATTGTAGCGGTAGTTGCGGTTCTTGCCGGATGGTGGCTGTGGAATTATTACATGCAATCTCCGTGGACACGCGACGGGAAAATACGCGCAGAACAGGTTTCTATCACCCCACAGGTGTCGGGACGTATTGTTGAGCTGAATATAAAAGACAACCAGCTGGTTAACGCGGGGGATCTTCTGCTCACGATCGATAAAACGCCCTTTCAGATCGCCGAGCTGAACGCACAGGCTCAGCTGGCGAAAGCGCAATCTGACCTCGCAAAAGCCAATAACGAAGCGAATCGTCGTCGTCATCTCTCACAAAATTTTATTTCTGCCGAAGAACTCGATACCGCTAACCTCAATGTTAAAGCGATGCAGGCCAGTGTTGATGCCGCACAGGCGACGTTGAAACAGGCACAATGGCAACTGGCGCAAACGGAAATTCGCGCCCCGGTGAGCGGATGGGTGACTAATCTTACTACCCGCATCGGCGATTACGCTGACACCGGGAAACCGCTGTTTGCTCTTGTCGATAGCCACTCGTTTTACGTCATTGGTTATTTTGAAGAAACCAAGTTGCGCCATATCCGCGAAGGTGCACCAGCACAAATTACCCTCTATAGTGATAACAAAACGTTACAGGGTCACGTTTCCAGTATCGGTCGGGCGATTTATGATCAGAGCGTTGAAAGTGACTCAAGCCTTATTCCGGATGTGAAACCTAACGTCCCCTGGGTTCGCCTCGCCCAACGTGTTCCGGTCCGCTTTGCGCTGGATAAAGTCCCAGGCGATGTCACGCTGGTGTCGGGCACCACCTGTAGCATTGCCGTAGGTCAATAATGAGTGCATCGTCATGGTCCTTGCGCAATTTGCCCTGGTTCAGGGCCACGCTGGCGCAATGGCGTTATGCGTTACGCAATACCATTGCCATGTGTCTGGCGCTGACGATTGCCTATTATTTGAATCTTGATGAGCCCTATTGGGCGATGACCTCGGCTGCCGTGGTTAGCTTTCCCACCGTTGGCGGTGTGATCAGCAAAAGCCTCGGACGCATCGCGGGTAGTTTGCTGGGAGCCATCGCGGCATTGCTTCTTGCCGGACATACGCTCAACGAGCCGTGGTTTTTTCTATTGAGTATGTCAGCATGGATTGGCTTTTGTACCTGGGCCTGTGCGCACTTCACGAATAACGTCGCGTATGCATTTCAACTGGCGGGCTACACGGCTGCCATCATCGCCTTTCCGATGGTTAATATTACTGAGGCCAGCCAGCTGTGGGATATCGCTCAGGCGCGCGTTTGCGAGGTGATTGTCGGTATTTTGTGCGGCGGCATGATGATGATGATCCTGCCGAGCAGTTCCGATGCTACAGCCCTTTTAACCGCATTGAAAAACATGCACGCCCGATTGCTGGAACATGCCAGTTTACTCTGGCAGCCTGAAACAACCGATGCCATTCGTGCAGCACATGAGGGGGTGATTGGGCAGATACTGACCATGAATTTGCTGCGTATCCAGGCTTTCTGGAGCCACTATCGTTTTCGCCAGCAAAACGCGCGCCTTAATGCGCTGCTCCACCAGCAATTACGTATGACCAGCGTCATTTCCAGCCTGCGACGTATGTTGCTCAACTGGCCCTCACCGCCAGGTGCCACACGAGAAATTCTCGAACAGTTGCTGACGGCGCTCGCCAGTTCGCAAACAGATGTTTACACCGTCGCACGTATTATTGCCCCGCTACGCCCGACCAACGTCGCCGACTACCGGCACGTCGCCTTCTGGCAGCGACTACGCTATTTTTGCCATCTTTATCTGCAAAGCAGTCAGGAATTACATCGTCTGCAAAGCGGCGTAGATGATCATGCCAAACTCCCACGGACATCCGGCCTGGCACGTCATACCGATAACGCCGAAGCTATGTGGAGCGGACTACGAACATTTTGTACATTGATGATAATTGGCGCATGGAGTATCGCTTCACAATGGGATGCCGGTGCCAATGCATTAACGCTGGCCGCAATTAGCTGCGTACTCTACTCCGCCGTCGCGGCACCGTTTAAGTCCTTGTCACTGCTAATGCGCACGCTAGTGTTACTTTCGCTATTTAGCTTTGCGGTCAAATTTGGCCTGATGGTTCAGATTAGCGATCTGTGGCAATTTTTACTGTTTCTCTTCCCACTACTGGCGACAATGCAGCTTCTTAAATTGCAGATGCCCAAATTTGCCGCGCTTTGGGGACAACTGATTGTATTTATGGGGTCGTTTATCGCTGTCACTAATCCTCCGGTGTATGATTTCGCTGATTTTCTTAATGATAATCTGGCAAAAATTGTTGGCGTAGCGCTGGCGTGGCTAGCGTTCGCCATTCTGCGACCTGGGTCGGATGCTCGTAAAAGCCGTCGTCATATTCGCGCACTGCGCCGGGATTTTGTCGACCAACTAAGCCGCCATCCAACACTGAGTGAAAGCGATTTTGAATCACTCACTTATCATCACGTCAGTCAGTTAAGTAACAGCCAGGATGCGCTGGCTCGCCGTTGGTTATTACGCTGGGGGGTGGTGTTGTTGAACTGTTCTCATGTTGTCTGGCAATTGCGCGAATGGGAATCGCGTTCCGATCCGTTATCGCGAGTACGGGATAACTGTATTTCATTGTTACGTGGAGTGATGAGTGAGCGTGGCGTTCAGCAAAAATCACTGGCGGCCACACTTGCAGAATTACAGCGGATTTGCGACAGCCTTGCCCGTCATCATCAACCTGCCGCCCAGGACCTGGCGGCAATTGTCTGGCGGCTGTACTGCTCGCTTTCGCAACTTGAGCAAGCACCGCCGCAAGGTACGCTGGCCTCTTAATTACTTAATTACACCGCAGGCATAGCGTTCACCGCCACCGCCCAGCGGTTTAGGTTGATCGGACATATTATCGCCACCAACGTGGATCATCAGCGCTTTATCTTTGACTTGATCCAGTGATTTCAGACGAGGCGCGATGACGGCATCGGTAGCTTTCCCGTCATTATTGACAACCAGCGCAGGCAGATCGCCTAAGTGCCCAGCACCTTCTGGCCCTTCATGTTTACCGGTATTTTGTGGATCAAGATGCCCGCCTGCGGATTCCGCCGCTGTGGCTTTGCCATCTTTGGTAGCTGGCTGGCAGCTTCCTTTGGCATGAATATGGAAGCCATGTTCACCGGGGGGTAATGCTTTCAGATCGGGCGAAAACTCCAGACCTTTATCGGTTTCAGTAATGGTGACGCTACCAATTGACTGCCCAACCCCTTGCGACGTGACGAGGTTCATCTCGACTTTTTCACTGGCAGCTTGCGCGCCGGTAGCAACAACCAGCGCCAGAATAGCCAGACTAAAACGTTTCATAGGACCTCCGTTCATTGTGCATTCCTGAATAAGTGTAAACCAGTGACACTTTTTTGAACGGCGGCTATTCCTAAAAGTGCTTACGGTACGTCGTAACCCAGTGCCGCTTTACGGATACGGAACCATTGTTGGCGAGTCATTTTCAGGGTTTCTGCTTCAACAGCTGCTCGCACGCGCTCAATTTTACCGGAGCCGATTATCGGCAGCGGCTGCGACGGTAAACGTAAAACCCAGGCGTAAACCACCTGTTCAATAGAGCCCGCGTTTAACTCCTCCGCCACCACAGCCAGTTCATCACGCAGAGGCTGGAAATAATCATCATTAAACAGACGACCACCACCAAGGCAAGACCACGCCATCGGACGAACACGCAGTTGCTGCAGTTGGTCGAGCGTGCCATCCAGCAGTAACGGCTGATGCACCGGGGATATTTCCACCTGATTAGTGGCAAGGGTAAACGGCAGGCGTGATTGCAACAGCGCAAATTGCGCAGGCGTAAAGTTCGATACGCCAAAATGGCGCACTTTGCCGCTCTGATGCAGGTGTTTAAACGCGTCCGCCACTTCATCGGCATCCATTAACGGGTCCGGGCGGTGGATCAACAGCAGATCCAGATGATCGGTCGCGAGATTAATCAGCGACTGTTCGGCGCTCTTAATGATGTGATCGCGGTCAGTAATGTAATGACCAATGACGTTTTCTTCACGCGCGGTCGTCGCGATACCGCATTTGCTGACAATTTCCATCCGTTCACGCAGATGAGGTGCCAGTTTCAGCGCCTCGCCAAACGCTGCTTCGCACTGATAGCCGCCATAAATATCAGCGTGGTCCACGGTAGTTACGCCGAGATCCAGATGCTCTTCAATAAAGCTGACCAGCTGGCGGGCGGACATATTCCAGTCCATCAATCGCCAGTAGCCCATCACAAAACGGGAAAACTCCGGGCCTTGCGGCGCAATAGTAATACGCTGAACCATAATCGCTTCCTCTTATCAGATATGAGAGGAGTATACGCAAGATTAGGCTCAAAAGAGTGATGGTTGCTCCGGTTCGTCTGATGACGCTGGCTTAATTGCACGTAATTTGCGCATTAATCGCTGCCGACAAAGGCGCAGCACCTCTTGTTTTTCGCCATCGCTCATTTTATTCCAGTTAAAACGCTCATCCCGACTACGAAAACAGCCGCGACAAAATCCGCGTTCGTCAGACTGGCAAATTCCCCGGCACGGGCTCTGGACGGGAAAGAACTCTAATTGCTCCGCCACCTCGCCCTCCTCAGATAAGATTATTACCATTATTGAAGCTGTTAATGCCCAAAGTAGCAACTTTGCTTGCACTAGACCGACTGGTCTACTACACTCCAACACATGAACAAACACACCGAACATGATACTCGCGAACATCTCCTGGCGACGGGCGAGCAACTTTGCCTGCAACGTGGATTCACCGGGATGGGGCTAAGCGAATTACTAAAAACGGCTGAAGTGCCGAAAGGGTCCTTCTATCACTACTTTCGCTCTAAAGAAGCGTTTGGCGTTGCCATGCTTGAGCGCCATTACGCCGCATATCACCAGCGACTGACGGAGTTGCTGCAATCCGGCGAAGGTAACTACCGCGACCGCATACTGGCTTATTACCAGCAAACACTGAACCAGTTTTGCCAACATGGAACCATCAGTGGTTGCCTGACAGTAAAACTCTCTGCCGAAGTGTGCGATCTGTCAGAAGATATGCGCAGCGCGATGGATAAAGGGGCTCGCGGCGTAATCGCCCTGCTCTCTCAGGCGCTGGAAAATGGCCGTGAGAACCATTGTTTAACCTTTTGTGGCGAACCGCTGCAACAGGCACAAGTGCTTTACGCACTGTGGCTTGGCGCGAATTTGCAGGCCAAAATTTCGCGCAGTTTCGAGCCACTGGAAAACGCGCTGGCCCATGTAAAAACCATTATTGCGACGCCTGCCGTTTAGCAGGCATTTTTTATCACCAGACCACCGGGAGCCTTTATGTCATCTGAAAAACTGTATTCCCCACTGAAAGTGGGCGCGATCACGGCGGCAAACCGTATTTTTATGGCACCGCTGACGCGTCTGCGCAGTATTGAACCGGGTGACATCCCTACCCCGTTGATGGCGGAATACTATCGCCAACGAGCCAGTGCCGGTTTGATTATTAGCGAAGCCACGCAAATTTCCGCCCAGGCAAAAGGATATGCAGGCGCGCCTGGCATCCATAGTCCGGAGCAAATTGCCGCATGGAAAAAAATCACCGCTGGCGTTCATGCTGAAAATGGTCATATGGCCGTGCAGCTGTGGCACACGGGGCGAATTTCTCACGCCAGCCTGCAGCCTGGCGGTCAGGCACCGGTAGCGCCTTCTGCACTTAGCGCGGGAACGCGTACTTCTCTGCGCGATGAAAAAGGTCAGGCGATCCGCGTTGAAACATCCATGCCACGAGCACTGGAACGGGAAGAGATTCCGGGCATCGTCAATGATTTCCGCCAGGCCATCGCTAACGCCCGTGAAGCTGGGTTTGATCTGGTGGAGCTACACTCTGCTCACGGTTATTTACTGCATCAGTTCCTTTCTCCTTCTTCAAACCATCGTACCGATCAGTACGGCGGCAGCGTGGAAAATCGCGCACGTCTGGTGCTGGAAGTGGTCGATGCCGGGATTGAAGAATGGGGTGCCGATCGCATTGGCATTCGTGTTTCGCCAATCGGTACTTTCCAGAACACGGATAATGGCCCAAATGAAGAAGCCGATGCACTGTATCTGATTGAACAACTGGGCAAACGCGGCATTGCTTATCTGCATATGTCAGAACCAGATTGGGCGGGAGGTGAACCGTATACTGATGCGTTCCGCGAAAAAGTACGTGCCCGTTTCCACGGTCCGATTATCGGCGCAGGGGCATACACGGTAGAAAAAGCTGAAACGCTGATCGGCAAAGGGTTAATTGATGCGGTGGCATTTGGTCGTGACTGGATTGCGAACCCGGATCTGGTTGCCCGCTTGCAGCGCAAAGCTGAGCTTAACCCACAGCGTGCCGAAAGTTTCTACGGTGGCGGCGCGGAAGGCTATACCGATTACCCGACGCTGTAATCCAGCATTGCGAGCGGCGCAAAGCCGCCGCTATACTAAAACAACATTTTGAATCTGTTAGCCATTTTGAGGATATAAAGATGCGTCTTCTTCATACCATGCTGCGCGTTGGCGATCTGCAACGCTCCATCGATTTTTATACCAAAGTACTGGGCATGAAACTGCTGCGTACCAGCGAAAACCCGGAATACAAATACTCACTGGCGTTTGTTGGCTATGGCCCGGAAACCGAAGAAGCGGTGATTGAACTGACCTACAACTGGGGCGTGGATAAATACGAACTCGGCACTGCTTATGGTCACATCGCGCTTAGCGTAGATAACGCCGCTGAAGCGTGCGAAAAAATCCGTCAGAACGGCGGTAACGTCACCCGTGAAGCGGGTCCGGTAAAAGGCGGCACTACGGTTATCGCGTTTGTGGAAGATCCGGACGGTTACAAAATTGAATTAATCGAAGAGAAAGACGCCGGTCGCGGTCTGGGCAACTAATCTCCTGCCGGGCGTGAACTCATCGCGCCCGCATCTTTACTGCATCGACAAGTAATATTTGTCATAATGCGCGCTGCAATTTATCCGTATTAAGAGAATCAGATGTCCGATAACGCTCAACTTACCGGTCTGTGCGACCGTTTTCGTGGTTTTTATCCTGTTGTGATCGATGTTGAAACAGCCGGATTTAACGCCAAAACCGATGCGCTGCTTGAGATTGCCGCCATCACCCTGAAAATGGATGAACAAGGCTGGCTGATGCCGGACACCACATTACATTTCCACGTAGAACCATTTGTCGGCGCAAATTTGCAGCCAGAGGCCCTCGCCTTCAACGGCATTGACCCGAACGATCCCGATCGCGGCGCGGTCAGCGAATACGAGGCGCTGCACGAAATTTTTAAAGTTGTACGTAAAGGCATTAAAGCGAGCGGCTGTAACCGCGCCATTATGGTGGCGCACAACGCCAATTTTGATCACAGCTTTATGATGGCCGCCGCAGAACGCGCCTCACTGAAACGTAACCCGTTCCACCCTTTCGCCACTTTTGACACTGCTGCACTGGCCGGGCTGGCACTCGGACAAACCGTATTGTCAAAGGCTTGCCAGACCGCTGGCATGGACTTCGACAGCACCCAGGCGCACTCCGCGCTGTACGACACCGAACGCACTGCTGTGCTGTTTTGTGAAATCGTCAACCGCTGGAAACGTCTGGGAGGCTGGCCGCTACCTGCCGCCGAAGAGGTGTAATCGAGTCGATGCCTGATGACATGCAATGATTCAGGCATCTATAGTGAGGCTATTCCACGCATCATGCATGATATTCACGGGGAATAGCGTTAATGGCAGATAATCTAAACCCTTCATCGCCCCTGCCGGACGTGTTTTCACCGGCGACCCGCGACTGGTTTCTTCGCGCCTTTAAACAGCCGACCGCTGTCCAGTCGCAAACCTGGCATGTGGCGGCGCGAGGCGAACATGCGCTGGTGATTGCACCGACTGGCTCCGGGAAAACGCTGGCAGCATTTCTCTACGCCCTCGATCAGCTCTTCCGCGAAGGCGGCGAAGATACCCGCGAGGCGCATAAGCGTAAAACCTCACGCATTCTCTATATTTCACCGATCAAAGCTCTGGGCACCGACGTTCAGCGCAACTTGCAGATCCCGTTACAGGGTATTGCCGATGAACGGCGGCGGCGCGGCGAAACGGAAGTCAATCTTCGCGTGGGGATCCGTACTGGCGATACGCCTGCACAGGAACGCAGCAAACTCACCCGTAATCCGCCGGATATTCTGATCACCACACCCGAATCACTCTATCTGATGCTGACCTCCCGCGCGCGCGAAACGCTACGCGGCGTCGAAACGGTAATTATTGATGAAGTCCACGCGGTAGCGGGCAGTAAACGTGGTGCGCATCTGGCGTTAAGTCTGGAGCGGCTCGATGCGCTGCTCCACACCTCAGCACAGCGAATTGGCCTTTCTGCCACTGTACGCTCAGCCAGCGATGTGGCAGCATTTCTTGGTGGCGATCGCCCGGTTACGGTAGTCAACCCGCCCGCAATGCGCCATCCGCAGATACGGATTGTCGTACCGGTCGCCAATATGGATGATGTCTCATCGGTCGCCAGCGGCACCGGCGAAGACAGCCATGCCGGCCGAGAAGGCTCCATCTGGCCATATATTGAAACGGGTATCCTTGATGAAGTTTTGCGCCATCGCTCGACCATTGTCTTTACTAATTCACGCGGGCTGGCGGAAAAACTGACGGCACGATTGAATGAGCTTTACGCCGCACGCTTACAGCGTTCCCCGTCTATCGCCGTTGATGCGGCCCATTTCGAGTCGACCTCCGGCGCAACCTCTAACCGTGTACAAAGTAGCGACATTTTTATTGCCCGCTCACACCACGGCTCCGTGTCTAAAGAACAACGAGCCATCACCGAACAGGCGCTGAAATCGGGTGAATTACGCTGCGTGGTCGCAACCTCCAGTCTCGAACTGGGGATTGATATGGGCGCGGTGGATCTGGTAATTCAGGTGGCAACGCCGCTTTCTGTTGCCAGTGGGTTACAACGCATTGGACGTGCCGGACACCAGGTAGGTGGTATCTCCAAAGGGCTTTTTTTCCCCCGAACCAGGCGTGACTTAGTCGATTCCGCAGTCATTGTTGAGTGTATGTTCGCAGGCAGGCTGGAAAACCTGACACCACCGCATAATCCACTCGACGTCCTTGCGCAGCAGACCGTTGCCACCGCGGCGATGGATGCATTACAGGCAGACGAATGGTACTCCCGCGTACGCCGTGCCGCACCGTGGAAAGATCTGCCAAGACGTGTTTTTGACGCCACGCTGGATATGCTTTCCGGGCGCTATCCCTCTGGCGATTTTTCTGCTTTTCGACCAAAACTGGTCTGGAACAGGGAGACCGGGATATTGACCGCCCGACCTGGCGCTCAGCTGTTGGCGGTTACCAGCGGTGGCACCATTCCGGATCGTGGCATGTATAGCGTGTTATTACCCGAAGGTGAAGAACAGGCCGGTTCGCGGCGGGTGGGTGAACTGGATGAGGAGATGGTATATGAGTCGCGGGTGAACGACATTATCACTCTCGGCGCTACCTCATGGCGGATCCAGCAAATCACCCGCGATCAGGTGATTGTGACTCCTGCTCCAGGTCGTTCTGCCCGCCTTCCCTTCTGGCGTGGTGAAGGTAACGGACGTCCGGCAGAATTAGGCGAGATGATCGGCGATTTTCTCCATTTACTGGCGGATGGCGCGTTCTTTTCCGGGACTATTCCCCCGTGGTTGGCAGAAGAAAATACGATCGCCAATATTCAGGGGTTGATTGACGAGCAGCGCAACGCGACGGGCATCGTTCCGGGTAGTCGTCATCTGGTCCTCGAACGGTGCCGTGATGAAATTGGCGACTGGCGTATTATTTTGCACTCTCCCTATGGAAGACGGGTGCATGAACCCTGGGCGCTGGCGATTGCCGGGCGAATACATGCACTATGGGGCGCTGACGCGTCTGTGGTTGCCAGTGATGACGGCATTGTTGCGCGCATTCCTGACACCGATGGTAAATTGCCCGATGCCGCGATTTTTTTGTTTGAACCAGAAAAGTTGCTGCAAATTGTCCGCGAGGCGGTAGGCAGCTCGGCACTTTTCGCCGCCCGTTTTCGCGAATGCGCCGCGCGGGCATTATTAATGCCGGGCCGCACGCCGGGCCATCGCACCCCGCTTTGGCAACAACGGCTACGCGCCAGTCAGTTGCTGGAAATCGCTCAGGGATATCCGGATTTTCCGGTCATTCTCGAAACCCTACGCGAATGTCTGCAAGATGTTTATGATCTTCCCGCGCTGGAACGTTTGATGCGTCGCCTGAACGGTGGCGAAATTCAAATATCCGATGTAACGACCCCTACGCCTTCGCCTTTCGCCGCCAGTTTATTGTTCGGCTATGTCGCGGAATTTATGTACCAGAGCGACGCCCCGCTGGCAGAGCGCCGGGCATCCGTACTGTCGCTGGACAGCGAGTTACTGCGCAATCTACTCGGACAGGTCGATCCGGGGGAATTACTCGACCCGCAGGTCATTCGCCAGGTGGAAGAAGAGTTGCAACGACTGGCTTCTGGTAGAAGAGCGAAAGGTGAAGAAGGATTGTTCGACCTGCTGCGCGAACTGGGGCCAATGACCGTTGAAGACCTGGCGCAACGGCATACAGGCAGCAGTGAAAAGATTGCGTCGTATCTGGAAAATCTTCTTGCAGTAAAACGAATCTTCCCGACGATGATTAGCGGGCAGGAGCGTCTTGCCTGTATGGATGATGCCGCCAGGCTGCGCGATGCCCTCGGCGTACGACTACCAGAGTCACTGCCAGAGATTTATTTGCACCGAGTCAGTTACCCGCTTCGCGACCTCTTTCTGCGCTATCTCCGGGCTCATGCTCTGGTCACGTCTGAACAACTGGCTCATGAGTTTAGTCTCGGTATTGCCATTGTCGAAGAGCAACTTCAGCAACTGCGCGAACAGGGGCTGGTGATGAATCTGCAACAAGGCATCTGGGTGAGCGATGAAGTATTTCGTCGTCTGCGTTTGCGCTCGCTGCAAGCCGCCAGAGAAGCGACACGTCCCGTTGCGGCCACGACCTATGCGCGATTGCTGCTGGAACGTCAGGGCGTATTACCCGCCACCGATGGTAGCCCGGCACTCTTTGCCTCAACATCGCCAGGCGTTTATGAGGGTGTGGATGGCGTCGTGCGGGTGATCGAACAGCTTGCCGGAGTCGGTTTACCCGCCTCACTCTGGGAAAGCCAGATCCTGCCTGCCCGCGTACGCGACTATTCGCCAGAAATGCTCGATGAATTACTGGCAACCGGTGCGGTTATCTGGTCGGGGCAAAAAAAACTGGGTGAAGATGACGGTCTGGTGGCACTGCATCTACAGGAATATGCCGCAGAATCGTTCACTCCCGCCGAAGCGAATCAGGCGAATCGTTCGGCGCTGCAGCAAGCGATAGTCACGGTTCTGGCTGACGGAGGAGCCTGGTTTGCACAACAAATCAGCCAACGGATACGCGATAAAATCGACGAATCGGTTGCTCCCTCAGCCCTGCAAGAGGCGTTATGGGCGCTGGTCTGGCAAGGCGTCATCACCAGCGACATTTGGGCACCGTTACGCGCCCTCACCCGCAGCAGTACCAACACACGCACCTCAACTCGTCGCAGCCACCGGGCTCGTCGTGGACGTCCTGTCTATGCGCAACCCGTCTCGCCGCTGCTATCTTACAACACACCAAATCTGGCTGGACGCTGGTCGTTATTGCAGGTGGAGCCACTAAACGATACCGAAAGGATGCTGGCGCTGGCGGAAAATATGCTCGACCGCTACGGCATCATCAGTCGTCAGGCGGTGATAGCCGAAAATATCCCTGGCGGGTTTCCATCGATGCAAACGCTTTGTCGAAGTATGGAAGACTCCGGGCGAATTATGCGAGGTCGTTTTGTAGAAAGTCTGGGTGGCGCGCAATTCGCTGAACGTCTGACTATTGACCGATTGCGCGATCTGGCGACACAAGCCACGCAAACGCGCCACTATACACCAGTGGCGCTCTCTGCCAACGATCCGGCTAATGCATGGGGAAATCTTCTGCCCTGGCCTGCACATCCGGCAACGCTGATACCAACGCGTCGGGCGGGTGCGCTGGTGGTCGTTTCTGGCGGCAAATTGTTACTCTATCTGGCGCAAGGTGGCAAAAAAATGCTGGTCTGGCAGGAAAAAGAGGAATTACTCGCCCCAGAGATTTTCCACGCGCTGACTACCGCACTGCGTCGCGAACCACGGCTGCGCTTTACGCTAACAGAAGTGAATGACCTACCGGTCCGGCAAACGCCGATGTTTACGCTGCTGCGTGAGGCGGGATTTTCAAGTTCGCCACAAGGACTGGATTGGGGATAGAGAAAGGACTGACGGATGCCCGTTCGCATCCGTCAGTATTGCAGGACGGATTATTCAGCGTCCGGCTCTTCAGACTTGTATTTAGCGGCAGTTTCTTTGATCAGCTGCTGCAGTTCGCCACGCTGATACATTTCGATCACGATATCACAACCGCCGACCAGCTCGCCGTCAACCCACAGTTGCGGGAAGGTCGGCCAGTTAGCATATTTCGGCAGTTCCGCACGAATGTCCGGATTCTGCAGGATATCAACATAGGCAAAACGTTCGCCACATGCGGCAAGCGCCTGGACTGCCTGGGCAGAGAAACCGCAGCTCGGCAGTTTCGGTGAACCTTTCATGTACAGCAGGATCGGGTTTTCAGCAATCTGGCGTTGGATTTTTTCGATAGTGGTGCTCATTGTCTTGCTTCCTCAAACTTCTTTACGGCAGTAATCTGACATTGTAGCGGGTCAGTGCGGCATCGGAAAATAACATTTTCATCACGCTTTTGCTATTTTATCCCTTTGTTCTATTTGTTGCATTTCAAATATTCGTTTCTTCCCTTATGCACGGCAAACTGGCGTATTTATAACCATTTTTAGCTTCCACTGCTGCATTTTTTTGCGCTCGCCGACGAAACGTATTTTTTAACAATAAAAGCTATTAACTTTCTCTTCTTCTATGCATTAGAATTATCAAGTTTTGTAAATCAGACGCAGGCATGATAGACCTGCCTTAACAGAGGGACGCTCAGTGGCGCGGATAAACCGTATTTCGATCACGCTCTGTGCTTTACTTTTTACCACCCTGCCTTTAATGCCTATGGCCCATGCTTCAAAGCAAGCCAGGGAGAGTTCTGCTACCACTCATATCACCAAAAAAGCAGATAAAAAGAAAAGCACGGCAACCACCAAAAAGACCCAGAAAGCCAGCCAGAAAACAGCGAAAAAAGCCGCCAGTAAAAGTACGACCAAAAGCAAAACCGCTTCCTCCGTTAAAAAATCTTCCATTACCGCTTCTAAAAACGCCAAAACTCGCAGCAAACACGTCGTCAATAAAACGGCCTCAGCCAGCTTTACCGAAAAGTGTACCAAACGTAAGGGCTATAAATCGCATTGTGTGAAAGTCAAAAATGCCGCGTCAGGAACCCTTGCCGACGCACACAAAGCGAAGGTGCAAAAAGCCACAAAAGTGGCAATGAATAAACTGATGCAGCAAATTGGTAAGCCATATCGTTGGGGTGGCAGCTCACCGCGTACCGGTTTTGATTGCAGCGGTCTGGTTTATTACGCTTATAAAGATTTGGTAAAAATTCGTATTCCGCGTACGGCGAATGAAATGTATCACCTGCGTGATGCAGCACCTATCGAACGTAGTGAACTGAAAAACGGCGACCTGGTCTTCTTCCGTACTCAGGGACGCGGTACAGCCGATCATGTCGGCGTGTATGTCGGCAACGGCAAATTTATTCAGTCACCGCGTACGGGTCAGGAAATTCAAATCACTTCTCTCAGTGAAGACTACTGGCAGCGCCACTATGTTGGCGCTCGCCGGGTAATGACCCCAAAAACACTTCGCTAAAACTTTACCCTGTTGTTACGGCAACAGGGTAAGTTCATCTTTTGTCTCACCTTTTAATTTGCTACCCTATCCATACGCACAATAAGGCTATTGTACGTATGCAAATTAATAATAAAGGAGAGTAGCAATGTCATTCGAATTACCTGCACTACCATATGCTAAAGATGCTCTGGCACCGCACATTTCTGCGGAAACCATCGAGTATCACTACGGCAAGCATCATCAGACTTATGTCACTAACCTGAACAACCTGATTAAAGGTACCGCGTTTGAAGGTAAATCACTGGAAGAGATTATTCGCAGCTCTGAAGGTGGCGTATTCAACAACGCAGCTCAGGTCTGGAACCATACTTTCTACTGGAACTGCCTGGCACCGAACGCGGGTGGCGAACCGACTGGAAAAGTCGCTGAAGCTATCGCCGCATCTTTTGGCAGCTTTGCCGATTTCAAAGCACAGTTTACTGATGCAGCAATCAAAAACTTTGGTTCTGGCTGGACCTGGCTGGTGAAAAACAGCGATGGCAAACTGGCTATCGTTTCAACCTCTAACGCGGGTACTCCGCTGACCACCGATGCGACTCCACTGCTGACCGTTGATGTCTGGGAACACGCTTATTACATCGACTATCGCAATGCACGTCCTGGCTATCTGGAGCACTTCTGGGCGCTGGTGAACTGGGAATTCGTAGCAAAAAATCTCGCTGCATAATAACTGATGGCAAATGCAACATTGCCTGATGCGCTTCGCTTACCATGCCAACTCGGATGAAGCGTTAACACCGCATCCGGCAAGATAAATCGCACGTTGCCAGCAACTGTAACGCAGAAGGTTATCCTTCTGCGTTTTTGTTTAATTAGCTGTTGGCAACGCAAACTGCCTCAGGTTGTTTTCTGGCTGACATAAACACCAGCAATAATGCCAGTCCCGCGACAATCGCCCCCATCACCGGCACAAAACTGTATCCCAGCCCAGCGGAAATTACCGCACCACCAGCAGCTGCTCCCAGCGCATTTCCTAGATTAAAGGCACCAATATTGACTGATGAAGACAGACCAGGCGCTTCACTGGCGACACGCATCACGCGCATCTGTAACGGCGGTACGACCGCAAAGGTTGCTGCTCCCCACACCACCATGCTAATAGCTGCGCCAAACTCATTGCGGGCCAGGAACGGGATTGCCAGCATAATCACCATCAGCAGCAACAAAAAGCCTTTCAACGTGCCGTTAACTGAACGATCTGCCAGTTTGCCGCCGAGATAGTTCCCAATAGAGAACCCGACACCAATCAGCACCAGCATTGCCGTGACGAACACCGGTGTTGCGTGGGTAATACTTTGCAGTACCGGAGAGATATAGGTGTAGAGGGTAAACATGGCGCCAGCTCCCAGCACCGTCGTCAGCAATGCAGACAGCACCTGCGGACGCATTAATACCGCCAGCTCTTTTTTCACTTCAGGTCGCGCCCCTGCGCCACCTTTAGGTAATGAGAAGAACAGACTTACCATTGAAATCACGCCCAGCCCCGCCGTTGCCAGAAATGACATCCGCCAGCCGATGGTTTCACCCAACCAGGTCGCCGCCGGCACGCCACCGATATTTGCCAGGGTTAACCCCATAAACATAGTGGCAACTGCGCTGGCCTGTTTATGTTTTGGCACCACGCTTGCGGCCACGACTGAACCCAAACCAAAAAATGCTCCGTGATTCAGGCTGGTCAAAATGCGTGAAAGCATCAGGGTCATATAATCCGGCGCGATGGCGGAAAGTACGTTGCCGAGCGTGAAAATCGCCATCAGGAAAATCAACGCACTGCGGCGGGCACGATGAGAAAGTAGAAGCGTCATCAGCGGCGCGCCCACCATTACGCCAACTGCATAGGCACTGATTAACATTCCGGCAGCGGGAATCGAGACATCCACACCGCGCGCAATGACGGGCAACAAGCCCATTGGCGAGAACTCCGTTGTCCCGATACCAAACGCGCCAATCGCCAGCGCCAGCAACGGATAGTTAATTTTCATGCCTTATCTCCACCTCTTCGCGTCATTACGCGATATTCATTAAAGTGGCGAAAGCATGACAGCAATCACAAAAAAATGAAAATAACAAAAAGAGAAAACACTTTTGCCATTTTGCTAACAAACAGGAAGGAGATGCGAGGGAGAACGCGCTCCCTCGAGAGGAAATCAGTGCAGCGCGGCAGTCAAACCCACGGCCACGATCAAACCGAGGACGATAATTGTTGTTACCAGTGAAAATTTAAGGTCGGTGCTCATCAAGTTTTCTCCTTTTTTATTACCACACAAAAAGTGATATTACGCATTTTTACACACTGTGATGAAAAAATCTCCCGTCATTTATAATGATAAGTGTTTTTACCACTTCCCCTTTTCGTCAAGATCGGCCAAAATTCCACGCTTACACTATTTGCGTACTGGCCATTGACCCCTTCCTGACGCTCCGTGTCGTTTTTCCGGCGTACCGCAACATTTTTGTTGTGCGTAAGGTGTGTAAAGGCAAACGTTTACCTTGCGATTTTGCAGGAGCTGAAGTTAGGGTCTGGAGTGAAATGGAATGGCAACAATAAAAGATGTAGCGAAACGAGCAAACGTTTCCACTACAACTGTGTCACACGTAATCAACAAAACACGTTTCGTCGCTGAAGAAACGCGCAACGCCGTGTGGGCAGCGATTAAAGAATTACACTACTCCCCTAGCGCGGTGGCGCGTAGCCTGAAGGTTAACCACACCAAGTCTATCGGTTTGCTGGCGACCAGCAGCGAAGCGGCCTATTTTGCCGAGATCATTGAAGCGGTTGAAAAAAATTGCTTCCAGAAAGGTTACACCCTGATTCTGGGTAATGCGTGGAACAATCTTGAGAAACAGCGGGCTTATCTGTCGATGATGGCGCAAAAACGCGTCGATGGTCTGCTGGTGATGTGTTCTGAGTACCCAGAGCCGCTGCTGGCGATGCTGGAAGAGTATCGCCATATCCCAATGGTGGTGATGGACTGGGGTGAAGCAAAGGCAGACTTTACCGATGCAGTCATTGATAACGCGTTTGAAGGCGGCTACATGGCCGGGCGTTATCTGATTGAACGTGGTCACCGTGAAATCGGCGTTATCCCCGGTCCTCTGGAACGTAACACTGGTGCAGGCCGCCTTGCCGGTTTTATGAAGGCAATGGAAGAAGCGATGATCAAAGTGCCGGAAAGCTGGATTGTACAGGGTGACTTTGAACCTGAATCCGGTTATCGCGCCATGCAGCAAATACTGTCGCAGCCGCATCGCCCTACTGCCGTCTTCTGTGGTGGCGATATCATGGCAATGGGCGCACTTTGTGCTGCTGATGAAATGGGTCTGCGCGTCCCGCAGGATGTTTCGCTGATCGGTTATGATAACGTGCGCAACGCCCGCTATTTTACGCCGGCGCTGACCACGATCCATCAGCCAAAAGATTCGCTGGGTGAAACAGCGTTCAACATGCTGTTGGATCGTATCGTCAACAAACGTGAAGAACCGCAGTCCATTGAAGTGCATCCGCGCTTGATTGAACGCCGCTCCGTGGCTGACGGCCCGTTCCGAGACTATCGTCGTTAATCACCCGTTGCGGGAGTCTCTTCCGGCTCCCGCAGCCACTCCTTATTCAGCGTCTCACTATCGCCGAGATACTCAAGCAACCAGGTTAACGCAGGCGACATATCATTTTGCTGCCATGTCAGACAACATGCCGAATCCGGAAAGGGGTTTTCCAGTTCTAATGCTACCCACTTCCCCTCATTAAGCCACGGTTTGGCGAAATGTGTTGGCACCATCCCTATGCATAATCCTGCCGAGATACAGGTTGCCGATGATTCCCAGTCAGGCACGACAAGTCTTTTTTGGTTATCCAGCAACCAGGTAATACGTTTAGGTAGCGTTCGCGAGGTGTCTTCGCGCACCAATGACGGCCAGTTGCGCAACGTATCATCGCTGAACGGGCCATCCATCAACGCCAGCGGGTGGTGGCTGGCAACAACGCAACTCCAGCTTAGCATCCCCATATCCCGGAAGGCATAACGACCGCCTACCGGAATCGCGCGTGTTGCGCCAATCGCCAGTTCCACGCGCCCGTCGGAAAGCGCATCCCAGACACCGTTAAACACTTCCTGAAAGACAAGAAGTTCGACATCATCAAAATGGCGATAAAAATCAACGATCATCTGCCGTGTACGTTCTGGTCTGACAATATTATCCACTGCGATAGCTAACTGACCGCGCCAGCCGTTCGCTATCTGCTGACATTGCTGCCGAGTGATCTGCATTTTTTTGACAACAGAGCGCCCTTCTTTGAGAAACCACGCCCCGGCAGCGGTCAGTTCCACATCACGGTGACGTCGTTCAAACAGCGGCACCGCCAGCCACTCTTCCAGCTGACGCACGGTATAGCTGACCGCAGAAGGAACGCGATGCAACTCCTGGGCTGCAGCGCTAAAACTACCATTACGCGCTACCGCATCAACAACTTCGAGTGAATATTCTGACCACATAGTCTGCCTGCAAAATTTTTGAAACCAGTCATCAAATATTACCGTTTCACAACACTAATTTCACTCCCTACACTTTGCGGCGGTGTTTAATTGAGAGATTTAGAGAATATACATGCAACCTGGGAAAAGATTTTTAGTCTGGCTGGCAGGTTTGAGCGTACTCGGTTTTCTGGCAACCGATATGTATCTGCCTGCTTTCGCCGCCATACAGGCCGACCTGCAAACGCCTGCGTCTGCTGTCAGTGCCAGCCTTAGTCTGTTCCTTGCCGGATTTGCCGCAGCCCAGCTTCTGTGGGGGCCGCTCTCCGACCGTTATGGTCGTAAACCGGTGTTATTAATCGGCCTGACAATTTTTGCGTTAGGTAGTATGGGGATGCTGTGGGTTGAAAACGCCGCCACGCTGCTGGTATTGCGTTTTGTACAGGCTATAGGTGTCTGCGCCGCGGCGGTTATCTGGCAAGCGTTAGTGACGGATTATTATCCTTCACAGAAAGTTAACCGTATTTTTGCGACCATCATGCCGCTAGTGGGTCTATCTCCGGCACTGGCTCCTCTTTTAGGAAGTTGGCTTCTGGTCCATTTTTCCTGGCAGGCGATTTTCGCCACACTGTTTGCCATTACCGTGGTACTGATTTTGCCTATTTTCTGGCTTAAACCCACGACGAAGGCCCGTAACAATAGTCAGGATGGTCTGACCTTTACCGATCTGCTACGTTCTAAAACCTATCGCGGCAACGTGCTGATTTACGCGGCCTGTTCAGCCAGTTTTTTTGCATGGCTGACCGGTTCACCGTTCATCCTTAGCGAAATGGGTTACAGCCCGGCAGTGATTGGTTTAAGCTATGTCCCGCAAACTATCGCGTTTCTGATTGGTGGCTATGGCTGTCGCGCCGCACTACAAAAATGGCAAGGCAAGCAGTTATTACCGTGGTTGCTGGTGCTGTTTGCTGTCAGCGTCATTGCGACCTGGGCTGCGGGCTTCATTAGCCATGTGTCGCTGGCCGAAATCCTGATCCCATTCTGTGTGATGGCGATTGCCAACGGCGCGATCTACCCGATTGTTGTCGCCCAGGCACTGCGTCCTTTCCCACATGCAACTGGTCGCGCCGCAGCGTTGCAGAACACTCTACAACTGGGTCTGTGCTTCCTCGCAAGTCTGGTAGTGTCCTGGCTTATCAGTATCAGTACGCCATTGCTCACCACCACCAGCGTGATGTTATCAACAGTAGTGCTGGTCGCTCTCGGTTACATGATGCAACGCAGTGAAGAAGTGGATTGCCAGAGCCATGGCAATGCCGAAGTGGCGCATAGCGAATCACACTGATCTATATCGATATGCTTATACTTAGGCTGCTAACAAAATTTTGTTGTATGATTGAAATTAGCGGCCTATACTAATTTCGAGTTGTTAAGACTACGATAAATATTATGTTTTTATGGGGACAGGAACGTTCCCTACTCACTATGGATGGTCATTTCGGCAAGGGTTCCTCCTTTCCCTCTGTTCTACGTCGGATTATAGACTCGCAGTTTTTTCTGCGAGATTTCTCACAAAGCCCAAAAAGCGTCTACGCTGTTTTAAGGTTCTGATCACCGACCAGTGATGGAGAAACTATGAGTTCATCGTGTATAGAAGAAGTCAGCGTACCGGATGACAACTGGTACCGTATCGCCAACGAATTACTTAGCCGTGCCGGTATAGCCATTAACGGTTCTGCCCCGGCGGATATTCGTGTGAAAAATCCCGATTTTTTTAAACGCGTTCTGCAGGAAGGATCGTTGGGGTTAGGCGAAAGTTATATGGATGGCTGGTGGGAATGTGACCGACTGGATATGTTTTTTAGCAAAGTCTTACGCGCAGGTCTCGAGAACCAACTCCCCCATCATTTCAAAGACACGCTGCGTATTGCCAGCGCTCGTCTCTTCAATCTGCAGAGTAAAAAACGTGCCTGGATAGTCGGCAAAGAGCATTACGATTTGGGTAATGACTTATTCAGTCGCATGCTTGATCCGTTCATGCAATATTCCTGCGCTTACTGGAAAGATGCCGATAATCTGGAATCTGCCCAGCAGGCGAAGCTCAAAATGATTTGTGAAAAATTGCAGTTAAAACCAGGGATGCGCGTACTGGATATTGGCTGTGGTTGGGGCGGACTGGCGCATTACATGGCGTCTAACTATGACGTAAGCGTGGTGGGCGTCACCATTTCTGCTGAACAGCAAAAAATGGCTCAGGAACGCTGTGAAGGCCTGGATGTCACCATTTTGCTGCAAGATTATCGTGACCTGAACGACCAGTTTGATCGTATTGTTTCTGTGGGGATGTTCGAGCACGTCGGACCGAAAAATTACGATACCTATTTTGCGGTGGTGGATCGTAATTTGAAACCGGAAGGTATATTCCTGCTCCATACTATCGGTTCGAAAAAAACCGATCTGAATGTTGATCCCTGGATTAATAAATATATTTTCCCGAACGGTTGCCTGCCCTCTGTACGCCAGATTGCTCAGTCCAGCGAACCCCACTTTGTGATGGAAGACTGGCATAACTTCGGTGCTGATTACGATACTACGTTGATGGCGTGGTATGAACGTTTCCTCGCTGCATGGCCAGAAATTGCGGATAACTACAGTGAACGCTTTAAACGGATGTTTACCTATTATCTGAATGCCTGTGCAGGTGCTTTCCGCGCCCGTGATATTCAGCTCTGGCAGGTGGTGTTCTCTCGCGGAGTCGAAAACGGCCTTCGAGTCGCTCGCTAGAGGCTATTCTATCGCCCCCGCTCCGGGGGCGATTTCAGATCAGGCTTCTGTACCTGGTTGATTCATGGCATTTTCTCGTGCCGCCAGCACACGTTCTACCGTATCTACCACTGCCTGAGTTTGTGGATCGATTTCAATGTTGACGCGTGCGCCGAGTTTTTTCTTCCCAAGGGTAGTGCGTTCCAGTGTTTCCGGAATTAAATGGACGCAAAAACGCGTTGGCGTGACTTCGCCGACGGTCAGGCTAATACCGTCGATGCCAATAAATCCTTTGTACAGGATATATTTCATCAACTGACTATCCTGGACTTTAAACCAGATCTGACGATTATTTTCCGAGGTTAATATTTTCGCCACTTCAGCGGTGGTCATAATATGACCTGACATTAAGTGTCCGCCAATTTCATCGCTGAATTTCGCCGCACGCTCAACGTTTACCCAATCCCCCACATTTAAATCGCCAAGATTAGTAATGCGTAACGTTTCTTTCATCAGGTCAAAACTGACATGGTTGCCGTTAATTTCCGTTACGGTCAGGCAGCAACCGTTATGCGCCACGGACGCACCGGTTTCCAGCCCGTCCAGCATGTAGTCAGGTAACTCAACCACATGTGTGCGAAAATTTGGTTTCTCGTCAATCGACACCAGTTTTGCGATGCCCTGTACAATCCCCGTAAACATACTCACAACTCCTGAAATCAGTTAAGACATTCTGTTCAGCACAATAGCAGGTGGAAAACGCCCTTACCAGTGAAGGGGTAAGAATGGCTATTTTTTCACTGGAGAATTAATAAATCCTCGCTACAATAGACTGAATTTCCCCTGCTTCTTCTTTTTGCTGCCCATTCAGGCGGCTTTTTAGTCTCTCATATAATTACAAATAAAAGGTGTTCACGTGCAGAAGTATATCAGTGAAGCGCGTCTGTTATTAGCATTAGCAATCCCGGTGATTCTCGCGCAAATCGCCCAAACTGCGATGGGTTTTGTCGATACCGTGATGGCGGGCGGCTATAGTGCCACCGACATGGCGGCGGTCGCTATCGGTACTTCTATCTGGCTTCCGGCGATCCTCTTTGGTCACGGGCTGCTGCTGGCATTAACGCCGGTTATCGCGCAATTAAATGGTTCCGGTCGACGTGAGCGCATTGCGCATCAGGTGCGACAAGGGTTCTGGCTGGCAGGTTTTGTTTCCGTTCTTATTATGCTGGTGCTGTGGAATGCGGGTTACATTATCCGATCTATGGAAAATATCGACCCGGCTCTGGCGGACAAAGCCGTGGGTTATTTGCGCGCATTGCTGTGGGGCGCACCGGGCTATCTGTTCTTCCAGGTTGCCCGTAACCAGTGTGAAGGTCTGGCAAAAACCAAGCCGGGTATGGTGATGGGCTTTATCGGCCTGCTGGTGAACATTCCGGTGAACTATATCTTTATTTATGGTCATTTCGGTATGCCTGAGCTCGGTGGCGTTGGTTGTGGCGTGGCTACTGCGGCGGTGTATTGGGTCATGTTCCTTGCCATGGTTTCTTACATTAAACGCGCCCGCTCGATGCGCGATATTCGTAACGAAAAAGGCACCGCGAAGCCCGATCCTGCGGTTATGAAACGACTGATTCAACTCGGTTTGCCGATTGCACTGGCACTGTTCTTTGAAGTAACGCTGTTTGCCGTCGTGGCTCTGTTAGTGTCTCCGCTCGGTATTGTTGATGTCGCAGGACATCAGATTGCCCTGAACTTTAGTTCACTGATGTTCGTACTTCCCATGTCGCTGGCGGCAGCGGTAACCATCCGCGTAGGTTATCGTCTGGGTCAGGGCTCAACGCTGGATGCGCAAACCGCTGCGCGGACCGGGCTTATGGTGGGTGTCTGTATGGCAACCCTGACGGCCATATTCACGGTTTCACTGCGGGAGCAAATCGCCCTGTTGTACAACGACAATCCCGAGGTTGTAACGCTGGCTGCGCATTTGATGTTGCTGGCGGCGGTATATCAGATTTCTGACTCAATCCAGGTCATTGGCAGTGGGATTTTGCGTGGATATAAAGATACGCGTTCCATTTTCTATATCACCTTTACGGCTTACTGGGTGCTGGGCTTGCCAAGCGGCTATATTCTGGCACTGACCGATCTGGTTGTTGAGCCTATGGGGCCAGCAGGCTTCTGGATAGGGTTTATTATCGGCCTGACATCGGCAGCTATTATGATGATGCTGCGAATGCGTTTCCTGCAACGTCTGCCGTCAGCCATCATTCTGCAACGAGCGTCCCGCTAATAAAGACAAGGCGCAACCTTCACGGGTTGCGCCTGTGTTTTTACGCAGGCTGGAGCGTTGCGCCAATCCCGTCTTCGTCTGGCTGTAGTTTCAGTGCGTTACACAGAGTTTGCCGACTGGCATCGGTTATCTCAACGTGTATATCACCGTTAACTTCCCCTTTCACATTGATGAAGTCAGGTGAAATTTCTTTCGCACTGGTTTGCAGGCAAATCGCTCCCTCTCCGCGCAGGTGTTTCACTTTCAGTTGCACATGCGTTGCCGCATCAGTGATCAGCCACAGTTTTCCACCATTCAGATTGATGTTACCAATATTGAAAGTGACACTGTCACCTTTTACCGTGCTGCCATCGAAAATCAACACACCGCCCTGCTGTACAGTAATCGATGATTGTTGCAGATCTGCGCCATAGCCAATAATCATTGAAGCGCCGTCCAGTAATGCAACACTCCCGGTCAGTTCAACCGGTGCGCGATCTTCCTCTACGACAAAATTTTCGTCCGCGCTGGTGGGTGACAACAAGATCACTGTCCCACCTTGTATTACCGCGTTTTCCAGCGCACCAGCATGCACTTCAGCCCGACCACCCACATTAACGGACAGGTTTTGCGTCTTACCGGAACTATAGAGCTGAAGGCCATCCGTCCCCAGACGATAAATGGCTCCATTCTCAACAATAGTGTTAGAGTCTTCACCACCGAGATTATTCATGGTGCCACCAGCAAGCAATGTATCACTGGCTTTCCCCGCCAGCATAAAAACGCCGCCCTGATTAATCTCACAATTGCTGGCTTCCCCACCTGGATACACCAACAATTCACCACCTTCATCTACCACGACCGCTGAGGTTGTCCCATTGACCAACAGGCCGCCCTCTTGATCGAGAATGATTTTTTCCGCGCGATGGCCTTCCAGTACACGCAGGTTACCGCCATTTTCCAGCAACAAACCGCAGGCATAACCTTGATCAACGCTAAATTTACCTTCTGGATGGCGGCCATTAACCGTAGCGAGCGTAGAGAGACTAATTGCGCCTCCCTCTGACTGAACAATATCTGTGGCAATGGCACCGTCACTGACCGATAGCGTGCCATTGTTGCCGTACTGTGTGCATTTGGCGATCCCACCGGTTGCCACTTTCAACCAACCGGCCCCCGTGACCACGGTATTTTCGGCTCTTGCGCCAGCTTCAACAATTAACTCACCTTCAGTAAGTTGCGTCGCGCCAATGACCTCGCCGGTCTTAACAATTTGCACGTTCCCGTCGCTCATCAAGTTTTTCGCATCAGATCCCATGATTTATTCCTTTGCTGCATCTGTGTGCCTTTATTGCTACCTAAGTGTAAAGGCTACGGAGGATTTATCCACGACAGATTTTGAGATGGTGGCAAACAACTCTGTTTAAACTCTGATAAAGATTATTGGGTTGTGTCAGATGTAAATGCGATCCTGAATAAAAATCGCCCTTGCAAATCAACAAAATATAGCCAATTTGCTTAAAAGCTCTGCAAACGGTCGAAATACCGCAGAAAAATACGTTTTGCCTCTTGCCACCTTCCCACTCTGCCGCTAATATTCGTCCCCGTTGTCACCTACAACGTTGCGTTCATAGCTCAGTTGGTTAGAGCACCACCTTGACATGGTGGGGGTCGTTGGTTCGAGTCCAATTGAACGCACCATCCTGCGTCCGTAGCTCAGTTGGTTAGAGCACCACCTTGACATGGTGGGGGTCGGTGGTTCGAGTCCACTCGGACGCACCAGATTTTCTTAATCTGGTCTTCTCCTTTTTCCCTCTGTTTCTTCTCTGTATCCAATACGTTAAAAGATTTACACTGTCTTCGTATGCGTTATCAGAAGGAGAATCGCTATGGCAACTTTGTTACAACTTCATTTTGCTTTTAATGGCCCATTTGGCGACGCAATGGCTGAGCAGCTTAAACCGCTTGCTGAGTCAATTAATCAGGAACCTGGTTTTCTGTGGAAGGTATGGACAGAAAGTGAAAAGAACCACGAAGCCGGTGGGATCTACCTTTTCACTGATGAAAAAAGCGCCCTTGCCTATCTGGAAAAACATACTGCCCGACTGAAAAATCTCGGCGTTGAGGAAGTTGTCGCCAAAGTTTTCGATGTCAATGAGCCACTGAGTCAAATCAATCAGGCAAAACTCGCCTGACAGATTTTAACCAAGGGCGGTTAGCGCCCTTTTCATCCCTGTCTGAAATTTCTCAAATTCTAAAAATTTCAACCAAACTTATCTGATAACACTAAATTCGAAAGAATGCGTACAGGTAAGTAACAATGAAAAAAATTGCTATTGTGGGTGCCGGGCCTACGGGGATCTACACCTTATTCTCGCTTCTACAGCAACAAACTCCACTTTCTATTTCTATCTTCGAGCAGGCTGACGAAGCCGGTGTCGGGATGCCATACAGTGATGAGGAAAACTCAAAACTGATGCTGGCAAATATTGCCAGTATTGAAATACCGCCGATTTATTGTACGTATCTCGAATGGCTACAAAAGCAAGAAGCCAGCCATCTCCAGCGTTATGGCGTTAAAAAAGAAACCTTGCACGATCGCCAGTTTTTACCGCGAATTCTGCTGGGCGAATATTTCCGCGATCAATTTTTACGATTAGTAGACCAGGCACGACAGCAAAAATTTGCAGTGGCTGTTTATGAATCATGCCAGGTTACCGATCTGCAAATTATAAATGCTGGCGTCATGCTCGCTACAAATCAGGATTTACCCAGCGAGACGTTTGATTTAGCGGTGATCGCGACGGGTCACGTCTGGCCTGATGAAGAAGAAGCAACCAGAACGTATTTTCCCAGCCCGTGGTCAGGCCTGATGGAAGCAAAGGTCGATGCGTGTAACGTGGGTATTATGGGAACATCCTTGAGCGGACTGGATGCGGCAATGGCAGTGGCTATTCAGCATGGTTCGTTCATTGAAGATGATAAACAACACGTCGTTTTTCACCGCGATAACGCAAGTGAAAAGCTAAATATTACGTTGATGTCGCGCACGGGTATTTTACCCGAAGCCGATTTCTATTGCCCTATTCCCTACGAGCCCTTACACATCGTCACTGAACAGGCATTAAATGCGGAGATTCAAAAAGGCGAAGAGGGCCTTTTGGATCGAGTATTCGAATTAATAGTAGAGGAAATCAAATTTGCTGATCCAGACTGGAGCCAACGCATAGCCTTAGAGAGCCTGAATGTCGATTCCTTTGCTCAAGCCTGGTTTGCCGAGCGCAAACAACGCGACCCATTCGACTGGGCAGAAAAAAATCTCCAGGAAGTCGAACGCAATAAACGAGAAAAACATACTGTTCCCTGGCGTTATGTCATTCTGCGCCTGCATGAAGCCGTACAGGAAATTGTTCCTCATCTGAATGAACACGACCATAAACGGTTCAGTAAAGGCCTTGCCCGGGTTTTCATCGATAATTATGCGGCAATCCCTTCAGAGTCTATTCGTCGACTACTGGCCTTACGTGAAGCGGGAATCATTCATATTCTCGCCCTCGGTGAAGACTACGAAATGGAAATTAATGAGTCGCGCACCGTCCTGAAAACGGAAGACGATAGCTACTCGTTTGACGTTTTTATTGATGCCCGCGGGCAGCGTCCGCTTAAAGTGAAAGATATTCCTTTCCCTGGACTACGCGAACAATTACAGAAAACAGGGGATGAAATCCCTGATGTTGGCGAAGATTATACGCTACAGCAACCCGAAGAAATTCGTGGGCGCGTAGCGTTCGGCGCGTTGCCCTGGTTGATGCACGACCGGCCATTCGTACAGGGACTTACGGCATGTGCAGAAATTGGTGAGGCGATGGCTCAGGCGGTCGTAAAGCCTGCATCCCGTGCTCGTCGGCGTCTTTCGTTTGATCAAATGTAAAGCTATCAGCACTCAACAAACTGATGCTGTTCATTAAGGCGATAGCGGACTCCGGCTCGAATATTGTTTTCACCTTCAATGGCGACGGCGAAGCGAACTCTTTCGCCGTCATGATATGCCAGTGCGGCGCTTCCCCCTGGCCCGAGAATAATTGAGTCGACCACGCCCGTGCTCACTATTGTTGAATCTTCACCGCTGGCAATGATGTGTACATTGTCGCCGCTGTTGGCAATTCTGGCGTTTGCGCCAAAGCTGGCGATTTGCACCAGGTCACCATTACTGGCGACATGACACCGTTCACCCAATGTGCAAACGCGTACTCGCATTCCGGTATTCGCAATCCGACTACTATCTCCAGCGCTGCTTATCCGCGAAGAATTACCGGTTACAGCAACCCGTGCGCGTTCACCGGAGCTGCCAATGTGACTGTTAAAGCCGACACTTCCAATCCGCACGCTATAACCCATACTGGCAATTTGCGCGGCATACCCAGCAGTTGCGATTCTGGCATTATCCTCACAACAGCCGATGCGAGCATGATCGTCGCTGCGGGCAAACTGACTGCAAAATGGTCTATCTCCGGGATCTATGGCCAGTTTTTGCATAGAAGAAACTTCCTGATGCGCGAAGTTTTCATCCGCCAGCCATTTTTTCCACGCATACTCAACCAGACTCTCCGCCCAGTCCGTATATCCTTCCTCAATAAGTGCATGATGAATATCGGCATAACTACCGCCGCGTGGGAAATGGCGCAGGAACCAGCGATACATCACCGCTCCGATACGCCATTCTCGCAGGTCTGCTCGTGTAATGATCATTCGTTAGTGCCGGTGATAGCCATCGACCATGCTTTTAAAGGTTTCGTGTGGCGTACGCCCCGTGGTGCAAAGATAAAGATGACCGAAGATAAAAAAGAGGCTTATAAATGCCAGAGCAAAATGCGCCTGCAATAACCAGTATCTTACGCCAGGAAACACATCTCCCACGGCTTGCGGATAGAGACACAGCAGCCCCGTCAATAGTAACAACGGCAGCAATCCATACATGACACCAATATAGGCAACCTGCTGTAAGGGATTAAATTTAGACTGGGTTGTTGCCGGGAAAGGATGTTCTTCCCCCTGCATAATGCCAAACAAATAGAATCGCGTTTGTTTTGCCGCTCGCTCCAGCCACCCCTGACGACGAATGCGATAGTGGTGACCATTACCCCCAACGGCATTGATCAGAACAAAGCCGAGCCAGCATGCCAGTAACAAAAATCCGCAAACTTCATGCACCGCAACCAGACTTTTAACCGCAGTTGCGCCCACCAGCGCAAAGTGATTTATCAGCCCACTTGCCAGCAACAATACAAAGAGTAACGCATTCGACCAGTGCCATAATCTGACCGCTTTGCTGTAAAGATAAACCTTCTCACCATGGTCGGTGGCTGATTTCTTCACGCCACGAGCACGAAGCAAGGCATGCAGCCCCAGCACAAACCACATCCCTACCAGCAATAGTCCAGCAATGATCAACCACACCGGCCAAAATTGGGGAGTGAACTGTGGCACATAGTTCGCCAACTGGCTCTGAAACTGTTCAGCATGTTGCGACGGGTTCATACATTTTCCTTTTTAATCAAATGTTGACCGAATCGGCGATACAGATGCGGTTTCCCGGCACCAGGTAGCTGATATTGATAGTATTTATTTTCCTGCAACCACGCCTGAATTTCTGGGCTATCTTCGCGACCAAAGATCAATGCGTGTTCCGGACAGGCGCTGACGCAAATGGGCGGAAAGCCTTTTGCCAGTCGGGACTCAGCGCAGAAATCACATTTATCTGCAACTTTAGTGACAGGGTTAAGGTAGCGAACCTGGTACGGGCAAGCGCCAATGCAATAACTGCAGCCGATGCACTGCGATTTTTCTACCCGCACGATCCCCTGCATATCACGCCATGACGCTCCTGTTGGGCAAACGTCGATGCAAGGAGCATCTTCACAGTGCTGGCATGACTGGCGAAAAAAGTGATACTGCGTTTCGTTGTCGTTATCGGTGACCGGTATGTGTGCTATCGATAAACGGCTTCCCTGAGCGGGGACATGATTGGTTTTACGGCATGCGCGGGCGCAAATATTACAGCCATTGCACCGTGACTCGTCATGAATCATGGCATACCGAACTTCCTTTTCTTGCCTCGTGTTCGCTAACAGAGAAGACGCTGAACCAGTAAAAAAGATTACTGTTCCCATCCCCAGAACAAATTTGCGTCGAGTGAAGGACATCTGATTATCCCCTAATGCAGTGGCTACAACTGTCCACCCTATCCATGACATCTCCCTGAAATTTCAGGGGTTCTGAAACTGCTCTACCTCGAACCATTCGCATAAGCCATAAGCTTTGCCATAGGTCATAAATCGCTCGCTAAACAAGTACAACACCGCCGTCGATGACTCCACCTGCCGTATATCGGCATATTCAGGTGCAACATCCATCGCGGCGATCGCGGCTTCAATCTGCGCTTCCTGGAAGTAATATGGCGCTTGCATCAGCATGGCGACTTTGTAAGGACGGGGATATGTCTGGCACTCAAAACGAACGGCGTGTGCAATAGCGCGACAAATGTCCTGCTCCACAACTTGCAAAGACATCGCCGCGTAGTTTTCACTCATGGCCTGCGTTGAGTAATAGTAATCATCCTGGCTTCCCGTCATACACGCGATATCCGCGTAGTCTCCGTTCTGCTTAATGTTTTCCAGCAAAACTGACAGTTCCTCTTCTGCAACCGAATAGGGTGGCGAGAGAAACACGGCGTGCGCCACCAACTGCCCAGCCGCAGAATGCTGGCGAATGAACTCTGCCAGGATTTCAGCAGGTTCTGGTTCTGTGATGTCTTCACTTACCGTATCAACGGGGTGGCGCATCCCCTGCAACCATTGCCGCTTCGCCTCGTCAATTTCGCTGACTTCCGCTAACGGCAAGACATCCTGATGGTTCATCTCACCCATTCCTTACGCAGGCAGTAGATTGTGTGCTGCCAGATCGGCGGCAATATCTTCCAGCCCCAGACGCTGCAATGTTTCGCGGGTCGGACAACCAAGCTGTGGGTCCCAGCCCATTTCTTTGTAGAACATCGTGAGCGAAGCATGCATATCGTCACGATCCATTTTGTCAGTACCTTCAGTAAAGACCGGGATCTGCGGATCCTTGTCGAATACCCAGGAACAGATAAGATCGTGTTCATTACGCATATCTTTGGTTTGCATCAGTTTTACCGTGTAGGCGCGATGCAACGTAAAGATACGCTCTGCAGCTAAATCTAATTTTTCCTGAGTCATATCTTCGCCAGTGATCGCTTTGAAGAATTTGGCTTCAAGCGCCAGATCGCCCCGATAATTACGGCTTTTCAGCGGCGAAACGGTCATTGGCCAGACCCAGTTGCACAGGGTGACGGTGTTATGCAAACAGACCCGCAATAGCGACCACTTAGCATATTTAATTTTTGCGTCATTGATTGGCGTGTAGTTTTTGGTTTCATCGTAAGCATCTTCAGAACCAAAAAGCTCTTTCGCCACTTCACGTTGCAGTTTCAATGGCAAACCGGAACCAATGAAGTTGATATGGGTATGCGTCATGCAGTCACGGTTGAACATACAGTTAACAATGGAGCCGACCTGCGCTGACGCTTCATTGGCGTGGTGAACTGGATAGCCAAACGGCGACCAGAGTTTATTTTTCGCGTAGCCCCAGTACTCTTCACCCAAATTCCAGCGTTCTGCGATAGCATATGAACCATCAGCCAGGTGACTCAGCTCACCCACACGATGCGCCAGACGGTAGTAAAAATCTTTAATGAAGTTAACGTCACCCGCTTCCAGTTGATCCCAGCGAATTTCCGCATACTCTTCAGCAGGCAGAACACGCTTGAACACCCCTTTGCTGTAACAATAGGTAAAGTCGCGATGCAGCTGACCATAGTTACACCATAGGCCGTAGTCATCGAACAGATTCAAACCAACCAGGTTACCAATCACACGACCATCGTCTTTATCTTCAAAATCTTTCGGACCGTTCGGGAAGATGGTGGTATGGACAAAGTTTGCAACACAAGTGTTACCACCTGTGCTGGGCACGCCAAACTCTTTCACCCGAGGAATATTCATTTGGGTCATACAACGGATCGGGCAAGAGTGGCAGCCGCTCATTTTTACTGTGTATTTCTCTGCCGCCGGACCTAAGTCAAAAACGGATTTATAGGTACGAAAGCCGACCGTGTTCTGATTGCCTGGCGGAATTTCCCCCGTTTCAATCGGACCACCTTCAGCCGCGCCCCAAAACAGCCCTTTACGTGCTGTCCAACGTGATTTGGGATCTGAGTACTCTGCCCACGATTGCGGCGTACTTGGCACGACATGGTTGTTATTCGCACCGATAAGTTCAGTCATCATGTAATCGTTGAGACGCTTCATCTCCTGACGATCGGCAATGTTGACCCCTTTCGTCCCTTCAACCGCAATCGCTTTCAGGTTTTTCGAACCCATTATTGCGCCAGTTCCCGCACCACCGCTGTGGTTACGGCTATTCAACATGCCAGAGAGAGGTACAAGGTTTTCCCCAGCCTGACCAATAGCCGCCACACAGGTTTCAGGGCTGGTCAATCGACAAATCTCTTCCGTAGTTGCGCGCGTCCCTTTTCCCCATAAGAAATCGGCTTTTTCCAGGCTAACTTTGTCATCTTTAATATTCAGCCATACCGGTGATTTCGCTTTCCCTTCGATAATAATGACGTCGTATCCAGCGAATTTCATTTGCGCTGCAAAAAAGCCCCCCATATGGGCATCGACGACTAAATTTCCTTTGGTAAAAGTAGAAAGTGAGGTGATATTTACGCGAGAACTGCAGGGGGCACCAGATCCAGTTAATGGGCCGGTAGCAAAGACTAATTTATTCGCTTCATCGAAAGGTTTCGTGCCTGGCGGTACTTCGTCATACATAATTTTGTAGCCGAAGCCCATACCACCGACAAAACTTTTAAACTTACTGGAATCTTCGAGGGTAATATTTCCTGTCGTGAGATTGACTCTTAATATATTACCTGTCCAACCGTTAGCCATGATTTTTTCCTTTGCAAGATTCACACAGTAATATCTTTCCACTCGATAATTTTTAACGCCCCTGTTGGGCAGGCGTTTGCGCATTCACCGCATAACACACATTTCGAGGATTTTTTACTTTCGGTATTTACGGTGGCCATCATCCACGGGCATGCCGTCGTACAGGCGCTACAACCAATACAACGTTTATGATCGACGGTAATACAGCCTTCTTCCTGTTGCCAGGTAATCGCACCAATCGGGCAGACATTCATGCATTGCGGTTCTTTGCATTGACGGCAGGTGTCCGCGGTATAGTTGAGATCGCCATACAGGCCGCCACCAGAGCCAACCCCGTTATCGCCAAAGAAATAATTGCGATGGATTTTGATACGGGAGAAGAATGTCCCTACTGAGCCATCGTTGAAGTTGGTACAAGAGATTTCACAGCGGTGGCAACCCGTGCATCGCGCACGTTGGGTCACCAGCACCCCTTTGGGTGTATTTATCAACCCTACTGTGCCGCTATCAATATCTTCCTGTTTGCAACCCAAAAGTGACAGTAACGCAGGGGCAATTGTTAGACCAGCAAGGCCTTTTCCTGATATACGCAAGAATTCTAATCGCGTTAAGCCAATATCTAATAGTGGACGATCAACCGGGTTCATTTATTTCGCATCCTCTTCGCAAACACAGTGCTGACAATTCAGCAGCCTGATATTAAGCATTCAACTAATACGCTGCTGACTCTGTCCCCAACACCAGATATTTTCCCTAACCCGATAGTGTATGAGAAAAGATTTAACGCTGATAAACTAATCCTTTATGGTTAGGAGGAAAAATAATGTGATTATTCTGAGCTCTTAACATTGATCGTTATCAATTAAAATCACAAAGCAAGAAATTATAAGTGAACTGATATTTATTATCATTTAAAATAAATTTAACTTAAGCGACAATTATTTGTGACTTTCATTACAGAAAATAAAAATAACATTAGCGCTATAAATTAAAATACATACCGAAATTTGTATAATTTCAGCAGTTGTTATTTAGAATGATTAACTGGACTGCAACTGAACTAAGAATATCAGGATGAAGCTTACCGCCTCATCCTGAATGGTCATTTAACCAGTGCGTTAATGACGGTTTCCATCGCCTGCTTTTCCAGCTCACTGCGCTGAATGCGTTTATTGGCTAATGCTGTACGTAATACGCCTGCGATAACAATATGCTTTGGTTCCTGCCCCAGATCGCGCATTTCCAGCACAACTTTACCGACAACTCTGCACATTTCTCGGTACAGTTCATCCTCTTTTGTCCGGTTTCCCATTCTTTATACCTATTTATCATGCCAACTATCAGCATATATCAATCTAACCAATTAAACAAAAACCAAAGAAAATCATACAAATAACGCGATAAATTATTTTAACTGAAGCAATTTAGCGATGATGTATTTGTACACCTAATGAATTTTCACTCGTCCTCACACTGACAAATCTGACTCCAGACGTTGCGCAAACAGCGAAGTTTTTGCGTAACGTTTTCCCTGGAACGTTAAATCTTTGATAACAATTTATTGTCTAACGAGTTGTATATTTTTTGAAACGCTGTTTTTGTTTTCCTTTTGGATTAATTTCAGCGTATAATGCGCGCCAATTGACTCTTGAATGGTTTCAGCACTTTGGACTGTAGAACTCAACGACTCAAAAACAGGCACTCACGTTGGGCTGAGACACAAGCACACATTCCTCTGCACGCTTTTTCGATGTCACCTATCCTTAGAGCGAGGCACCACCACTTTCGTAATACCGAATTCGCTTTCCGGCAGTGCGCCCAGAAAGCAAGTTTCTCCCATCCTTCTCAACTTAAAGACTAAGACTGTCATGAAAAAGACCAAAATTGTTTGCACCATCGGACCGAAAACCGAATCTGAAGAGATGTTAGCTAAAATGCTGGACGCTGGCATGAACGTTATGCGTCTGAACTTCTCTCATGGTGACTATGCAGAACACGGTCAGCGCATTCAGAATCTGCGCAACGTGATGAGCAAAACCGGTAAAACCGCCGCTATCCTGCTTGATACCAAAGGTCCGGAAATCCGCACCATGAAACTGGAAGGCGGTAACGACGTTTCTCTGAAAGCGGGTCAGACCTTTACTTTCACCACTGATAAATCTGTTATCGGCAACAGCGAAATGGTTGCGGTAACGTATGAAGGTTTCACTACTGACCTGTCTGTTGGCAACACCGTACTGGTTGACGATGGTCTGATCGGTATGGAAGTTACCGCCATTGAAGGTAACAAAGTTATCTGTAAAGTGCTGAACAACGGCGACCTGGGCGAAAACAAAGGTGTGAACCTGCCGGGTGTTTCTATTGCCCTGCCAGCACTGGCTGAAAAAGACAAACAAGACCTGATCTTCGGTTGCGAACAAGGCGTAGACTTTGTTGCTGCTTCCTTTATTCGTAAGCGTTCTGACGTTATCGAAATCCGTGAACATCTGAAAGCACACGGTGGTGAAAACATCCAAATCATCTCCAAAATCGAAAACCAGGAAGGCCTCAACAACTTCGACGAAATCCTCGAAGCCTCTGACGGCATCATGGTTGCGCGTGGCGACCTGGGTGTAGAAATCCCGGTAGAAGAAGTTATCTTCGCCCAGAAGATGATGATCGAAAAATGTATCCGTGCACGTAAAGTCGTTATCACTGCGACCCAGATGCTCGATTCAATGATCAAAAACCCACGCCCGACTCGCGCAGAAGCCGGTGACGTTGCGAACGCCATCCTCGACGGTACTGACGCAGTAATGCTGTCTGGTGAATCCGCAAAAGGTAAATACCCGTTGGAAGCAGTTTCTATCATGGCGACCATCTGCGAACGTACCGACCGCGTTATGAACAGCCGTCTCGAGTTCAACAATGACAACCGTAAACTGCGCATTACCGAAGCAGTATGCCGTGGCGCGGTTGAAACTGCTGAAAAACTGGATGCTCCGCTGATCGTGGTTGCTACCCAGGGCGGTAAATCTGCTCGTGCAGTACGTAAATACTTCCCGGATGCCACCATCCTGGCACTGACCACCAACGAAAAAACGGCTCATCAGTTGGTACTGAGCAAAGGCGTTGTGCCGCAGTTGGTTAAAGAAATCACTTCTACTGATGATTTCTACCGTCTGGGTAAAGAACTGGCTCTGCAGAGCGGTCTGGCACACAAAGGTGACGTCGTAGTTATGGTTTCTGGTGCACTGGTACCGAGCGGCACTACTAACACCGCATCTGTTCACGTCCTGTAATATTGCTTTTGTGAATTAATTTGTATATCGAAGCGCCCTGATGGGCGCTTTTTTTATTTAATCGATAACCAGAAGCAATAAAAAATCAAATCGGATTTCACTATATAATCCCACTTTATCTAAGATGAATCCGATGGAAGCATCCTGTTTTCTCTCAATTTTTTTATCTAAAACCCAGCGTTCGATGCTTCTTTGAGCGAACGATCAAAAATAAGTGCCTTCCCATAAAAAAAATATTCTCAACATAAAAAACTTTGTGTAATACTTGTAACGCTACATGGAGATTAACTCAATCTAGAGGGTATTAATAATGAAAGCTACTAAACTGGTACTGGGCGCGGTAATCCTGGGTTCTACTCTGCTGGCAGGTTGCTCCAGCAACGCTAAAATCGATCAGCTGTCTTCTGACGTTCAGACTCTGAACGCTAAAGTTGACCAGCTGAGCAACGACGTGAACGCAATGCGTTCCGACGTTCAGGCTGCTAAAGATGACGCAGCTCGTGCTAACCAGCGTCTGGACAACATGGCTACTAAATACCGCAAGTAATAGTACCTGTGAAGTGAAAAATGGCGCACATTGTGCGCCATTTTTTTGCCTGCCATTTACCGCTACTGCGTCGCGCGTAACATATTCCCTTGCTCTGGTTCACCATTCTGCGCTGAATCTACTGAAGGCGCATTGCTGGCTACAGGCGTTGCGCCAGTGCTCACGGCAACTGGATACCCTGCCCGACGATACAACGCTTTATCGACTAACTTCTGGTCTACAGCCTTATTATCTTTAAATTGCGTGAAGCCTGCTGGCAGTGTGTAAGGCATTGTCTGAACGTTCTGCTGTTCTTCTGCTGATAGTGGTCGATGCACTTCCACATAACGCATCCCGTTAGGCTCCACAGAATATTTCACCGGTTCGTTGATCACTTTCACCGGCGTTCCCGTCCGCACGCTGGAGAACAAGGCTTTAATATCCGGTGCATTCATGCGAATACACCCTGAACTGACGCGCAAACCGACGCTGTCCGGCGCACTGGTGCCATGAATGAGGTATTCGCCATTACCATGCGCGAGGCGCAGTGCGTAACGTCCTAGCGGGTTATTTGGCCCGGCAGGAACGACGGGCGGTAATTTAATGCCACGCTCCAGCGAACGCTGACGAATGCCCGCCGTTGGCGTCCAGGTTGGATTAGGGATTTTCTGTCCCACACGCGTTTCCATCACCGGCGTTTCCAGCCCCTGCAAACCAATACCTATCGGATAGACCTGCACGATATTTTCTCCCGGCGGATAATAATAAAGGCGCAGCTCTGCAAGGTTAACGATAATCCCCTGACGCGGCGCATCAGGCAATAACAGTTGCGAAGGAATAGTTATCGTCGTACCAGGTTTTGGCACCGGGGCGATAGTGTTATTGGCTTCAAGTATCAACATTGCCGCAGTATCAAAACGTCGGGCGATGGCCTGAAGGTTTTTATCCCCTTCTTGCACCGTATACGTTTGATTTTGCCCAACCAGTCGGCTTCCGGTTGGTGGTAGCGGATAATCAACCGCCCAGGCAGCCTGAATGGCGCTAAAAGCGCCGATAAGCGTGAGTGTAAGCAAAGACGCGCGTTTCATTGTAAACCTCCTGTATTTGCCGGAGACTCACGCTGAAACGTCGGATGGCGCTTATGTTCACCTGAAACCAAAACACTCCTGTGCAGGCCAGTGTAAACATTGACCACCCGGCAATGTGAGCCAACCGGATGAAAGCTGTCCCTTTAGTTTAGCTAAGTGCAGCGGCTTTGGCGCGAATTGCGCGAATCATCGCTTCCAGACCTTGTGAACGAGATGGGGTGAGATGTTGGGTGAGCGCCATTTTTTCAAACCACGGACGCACATCGAAATTGACAATATCCTGCGGCGTCATCTGATCGTAGAGTATAAAGACCACCGCAATAAGCCCTTTCACAATCGCCGCATCGCTGTCGCCCTGCAATTCAATAATTCCCTGCGCATTCTGGCGCATGACAATCCACACCTGACTCTGGCAGCCCTGAATGCTATTTTGTGGGCTTCTGTCTTCGTCGCGTAATTCTGGCAGACGTTGGCCCAGCTCAATAATGTAGAGATATTTCTCTTCCCAATTGGCGCAGCGTAAAAAATTACGCAGCAATTTTTCTTTATCCGGCAATACAGCCATAGTGCCTCCCTGTTATCCCAGCAGACGGTGAATACGTTGCAGGCCGGTCACCAGACGATCCACTTCTTCATGGGTGTTATACATAGCCAGCGACGCCCGACACATGGCAGGAACGTTGTAATAGGCCATTAATGGCATAGCGCAGTGATGGCCGGTACGCACAGCAATGCCGTAATTATCGAGAAAACTGCCAACATCATAGGCGTGGTGTTTACCAAGATTAAAAGCAATAACGCCAAGTCTGTTCTGGGGACCATAGAGAGTGAGATCCGGTACAGATTCCAGCTGTGACAGCGCGTAATGCATCAGATTCTGTTCATACTCGGCTATGTTATTAAGCCCCAGCCCCGAAACATACTCGAGTGCCGCGCCAAGACCAATGATACCTCCGGTATTGGGTGTACCGGCTTCAAACCGCCACGGTGCTTTAGTCCAGGTAGTGCCTTCACTCAGGCTTACGGTGGCGATCATAGAACCGCCCCCTTCCCACGGCGGCATCTCCTGCAACAAGGCTTCTTTGACATAAAGAATGCCAATTCCAGTGGGGCCATACAGTTTATGCCCGGAGAACACGTAAAAATCGCAATCCAGCGCCTGAACGTCCACCGGATGATGCATCACCGCCTGAGCGCCATCCACCAGTACTTTTGCGCCATGTTGGTGTGCAAGGGTGATCATCTCGGCCAGCGGATTTTCTGTCCCAAGCACGTTGGAGACATGGGTAATTGCCAGCAGGCGAGTTTTCTCATCGAACAGATTAGGCAGTATCTCCAGCTGCAACGTACCGTCGGGGTTGAGAGGAATCACACGCAGCTCTGCACCCACTCGCGCGCAAAGCATTTGCCAGGGAACAATGTTAGCGTGGTGCTCCATCTGGCTGATGATGATGTTATCGCCCGCTCGCACGTTGCTGTTGCCCCAGCTATTGGCGACCAGGTTAATGCCTTCCGTGGTGCCGCGGACAAACACCAATTCTTCCGCGGAACGGGCATTGATAAACAGCGAAGCACGCTTGCGCACGTTCTCCATTTTCTCGGTCGCCTGGGCGCTTAAGGTATGAATACCGCGATGCACCGCCGCGTAGCCATGACGATAAAACTCGGCCTCGGCGTCAATCACCTGGCTTGGTTTCTGCGCACTGGCGGCGCTGTCGAGATAAGCCAGCGGCAAACCGTTTACCTCACGAGAAAGCACCGGAAAGTCGGCCCGCACTTTGTCGACGGAAAAAGTCATCTTGCACCTCCTGGCAGTCGTTGACCGATTCGGGCCAGCACCTGCTGTTTAAGCCCCTCATCACGCAGTGCTTCCGTCAGTTCGGCAGCAAAGGCGTAAATGATCATCTGCTGGGCATCCTGCTGATTGATCCCACGCGAGCGCAGATAGAACATCTGTTCATCATCAATACGCCCCACCGTCGCGCCGTGGCTGCATTTCACATCATCTGCATAGATTTCCAGCTGCGGTTTCGTATCCACTTCTGCCAGTTTGCCCATCAGCAGATTATTGTTGGTCATCTGACCATCCGTTTTGATGGCGTGCTGCGCGACGTTGATCAAACCGTTAAATACCGCGCGGCCTTTATCGCTGACGATAGTTTTGTGCAACTGTCGGCTGTTACAAAAACCTTTATTGTGTTCCAGCCAGGTACGGGTATCACACACCTCGTTTTTCACCGGCATCACCAGACTATTGATCCGCAGCGTGCTGTTTTCGCCATTGAGTTGCGTACTGGTGTTGTGTCGTAACACTGCGCCACCAAGCAGGAAACTGTGGCTAAATGCGGTAGCATCGTCAGCCAGCAACAAATCGTTATGGGCAAAGTGGTGACTGACCGGGTTTTCAAACGCCAGCTTGATATGCTGCAAGTGGGCGTTCGCTGCGACATTGATGGTAAAGCGCGCTCCGGTGAAATGACGAGCATCATTAAGGCTGACAAAATGTTCGATCACCGTCGCTTCGGCACCTTCCGCCAGATCCAGATGATGTCGGTAATGGGCAGTGTTCACCTCTTCACCTGCCACGCCCTGGGTAATATGCATTAACAGCAATGGCTTTGCCGGTCGTTGACCGCGCTTCACGGCGATATGCGTCACGCTTTGCGCCAGGCTTTCCGTCAAATGCAGAAACACTTCCGTCTGAATAGCGTCGGGTAACCCCTGGCGGTCATCGTTAATGCTCACTTCATATCCGCTGCCTTCAGTTGCATCGCTCAGCGCGGGCACGTAACGTCCATCGACAAACACCAGCCGCACGGCGTCTAACGTTAACGCTAAGGCATCACGCTGCTGTGGGGATATCTCCCCCGCAATACTGACAAACTGGCTATTGGTCAGCCCTTCCAGCGGCGTATATTTCCAGTTTTCATGTTTACGTGTCGGCAGTCCGGTACGCAGCAATTGTTGTAAATGCTGCTGTGCTTGCGGGGAGCGTTTTGCACCCTCGGCTTCAAACAAGTGATGCCACTGTTGCAGCGCGTTACTGCTGTTCGGTAAGCCAGCCATAACCCTGCTCCTCCAGTTGTTTGACCAACGTGAAATCGCCGGATTTCACAATTCGTCCCTGATACAGCACATGGACGTAATCAGGCTTGATGTAGTCGAGAATGCGTTGGTAGTGCGTAACAATGATGAATGAACGCTTGCCGTCACGCAGCGAGTTCACGCCATCGGCAACCACTTTTAATGCGTCAATATCCAGCCCGGAGTCCGACTCATCAAGAATGCATAACTCCGGTTCCAACACCGCCATTTGCAAAATATCGTTGCGCTTTTTCTCGCCGCCGGAAAAACCAACGTTTACCGAACGCGTTAATAAATCTTCCGGCATTTTCAGAAGAGCGATTTTCTCTTCCATCAAATCCTGAAAATCAAAGCGGTCGAGCGTTTCCTGGCCGCGATAGCTGCGTACCGCATTAAGTGCCGTTTGCAGGAAAAACTGGTTACTGACGCCGGGTATTTCCACCGGATACTGGAAGGCCATAAAGATGCCTTCGCCTGCACGTTCTTCCGGCGACAGCGCAAGCAAATCTTTGCCTTTAAACTCAACCGTGCCAGCCGTCACTTCATAATCTTCGCGTCCGGCAAGCGTTGCCGATAAGGTACTTTTCCCCGAACCATTGGGTCCCATAATGGCGTGAACTTCGCCGGGACGAACGTCGAGGCTTAATCCGCGCAGGATAGTTTTATCTTCCACGCTGACGTGTAAATCTTTAATACTTAACATGTTTATTCCTTATCCGACGCTGTGTTCAAGACTGATGGCGAGGAGTTTTTGTGCTTCAACGGCAAATTCCAGCGGCAGTTCTGAGAACACGTCTTTGCAGAAACCGTTAACAATCATCGAGATGGCGTCTTCTTCGCTGATCCCGCGTTGCAGGCAGTAAAACAGTTGATCTTCACCAATACGTGATGTCGTTGCCTCGTGCTCCAGTTGCGCGCTGTTATTGCGACATTCGACATACGGGAAAGTATGCGCCCCACAATTAGCGCCTATCAGCATTGAGTCGCACTGGGTGAAGTTACGTGCATTGGTTGCCGTCGGCATGATTTTCACTAAGCCGCGATAACTGTTCTGGCTGTGTCCGGCAGAGATCCCTTTCGAGATAATGGTCGATTTGGTGTTTTTACCGATGTGGATCATCTTGGTGCCGGTATCCGCTTGCTGATGACCGCTGGTCAGTGCCACCGAGTAAAACTCACCAATGGAGTTATCGCCGCGCAAAATGCAGCTGGGATATTTCCACGTAATCGCTGACCCGGTTTCTGATTGCGTCCATGACATTTTGCTGTTTTCGCCTTCGCACAAAGCACGCTTGGTGACGAAATTGAGAATACCGCCGGTGTTGTTATCGCCAGGGAACCAGTTTTGTACCGTGGAATATTTCACCTCGGCGTTTTTATGGATGATGACTTCCACCACCGCCGCGTGTAACTGATAGCTGTCACGCACCGGAGCGGAACAGCCTTCAATGTAGCTGACGTAGCTGTCTTCGTCGGCCACCAGAATGGTGCGCTCAAACTGTCCGGTTTTTTCCGCGTTAATGCGAAAATAGGTGGAGAGTTCCATCGGGCAGCGCACGCCTTTAGGCACATAAATAAATGTACCGTCAGAGGCCACCGCCGCATTAAGCGCGGCAAAGAAGTTGTCATTCCCCGGCACCACGGTGCCGAGATATTTCCGCACCAGTTCCGGGTGATCGTGGATCGCCTCGCCAAAGGAACAGAAAATAATTCCCTGCTCCGCCAGTTTTTCACGATAAGTGGTGGCAACCGAAACAGAGTCGAAAATGGCATCCACTGCCACTTCTTTGCCTTCCCGTACGGGAACGCCCAACTGCTCAAACGCCGCCTCCACCTCTTTACTTAAAAAGGCGTTCGCGCCAGTTTGCTGCACCGCGCCGGGTTCCGACGCGCAAGTGTCGTCACAATTACCGCACGATGGTGCTGAGTAGTAGCTGTATTCCTGATAATTCAGCTTGTCGTAGTGCGCTTTCAGCCAGTGCGGCTCTTCCATCTCCAGCCATGCGCGATAAGCTTTGAGACGAAACTCCAGCATCCACTCCGGCTCATTACGCTTCGCCGATATTGCGCGCACCACCTCTTCGTTTATCCCCTTTGCCAGCTCATCAGTGGCTAACTGGGTGAAGAATCCTTCTTTATAATTCAGCGGGCCGCCGGTCCAGGTTTTGACATCGTCAGTTGCTTCAGTATTACGAGACATAGTACCGCCTATACCCCAAAGCTTTCGCCACAGCCACATTCATTCTGGGCTTTCGGGTTGTGAAATTTGAATATCTGATTAAGTCCTTCACGAACGAAATCGACTTCCGTGCCATCAATAAACGGCATCGCTTGCAGCGGGACAAACAGCTTCGCGCCGTCATGTTCAAACAGCAGATCGTCTTTGTCTGGCTCGCTAACACTGTCGAGCACATAGCCAAATCCCGCGCAGCCCGTTTGCTTCACGCCTAAGCGCACGCCGACCATACCTGGTTGCTTTGCCACCAGCTCACGGATGTGGACAGCGGCTGCGGGTGTCAGCGTTAAGCCCTGCCAGGCGAAATCCTGTGGATTAAAGGTTCCTGAATGCATGTCCATCGATTTACCTCACTTCATCGCTTTCAGCGTATAACAGCATGTTAGTGATAATGATTATCAGTTCAACCCAGCAAACGCAGGGGCTTTACCGTAAAACATGCTTTTTGCCTGCTTTTAATAAGCATAGACCCTGATGTGTGGGTTAACAGGCACGCTAAGAATTAGGTATCTCATTGTTAGATAATGATTATTATCTAAGGAGCATTAAGGCTGAGATGAAAAAGAAAAAGTTGTATTGAAAATGACTATTTAAGAGATAGGTAAAAAAGTGCAGCGTTCAGAAATAAGAAAACCCTTAAGTCTGTGCATCACAGGCTTAAGGGTTTCTACCCCATCCGGCGCTTATCTCCGGCACTCACAGTGGCTTAGCTCTTGAAGGGGCGATAAGAATAGTCTCATAAAGCTAAGCCGCTGTTTTAGCACAAACTGCGATTTGTATTATTTTTGAACGTTATCAGGCGGGTAGAAAAGCAGTATTAAGAAGGCCCTCGAACCTGGACGAAGATTAATCCAGGCCGATTTGGCGAACTCGCGGCATTACGTCAGGATCAATGCACGCCCAAACGCCAGGCAAAGTAGATTTCTTCTTTTAATTCAGCAGAAGAGAGAGTAAGCAAGTCAGCGAATTCAAGTTCTAGTTGTTTCAGACGTTTGAGATATTGGGCAGGTGAAAGATTGCTCTGGTCACGACGTAAAAATTCAATGGCCAGCTGGGTGGGATCAAGTTGAGTAGACATAGCATCCTCGCTTTTAGACAAGACCTGCACAGTATACCACCGTTTACTGTGCAGATAATGACCAAAAGCAATATGCGTCACACTTTTCTGGTGACAACGTCACAAAATAGCGGTCGTCAATCGTGACGAACAGCACAAACGCCCTTTCTCATCGAAGATTTCAATCTGCCAGACCTGGTGACGCGAACCGAGATGCAACGGTTTGCATACGCCGCGCACCCGCCCTTCTCGTACCGAGCGGACGTGGTTAGCATTGATTTCCAGACCAACCACCTTTTGCTCACCTTCGGTACATAAATAACCGGCAACGGAACCGATACTTTCGGCCAGTACCACGGATGCCCCTCCATGCAGCAACCCGAAAGGCTGCTTTGTCCGCGAGTCTACTGGCATTGTCGCTTCAAGGGTGTCATCACTAATATGTTCAAAGCGAATATCCAGCAACCCCACCATGTTTCCTTCACCCATTGCATTCAGTGCTTCCAGGGTGATTTTTCGTTTCCATATCATTTAATAATCTCCAGTAAAGCCTGCACAGGATGGCGTACCCCCGTGCCTTCAACCCGTTTTACCTGGCTGCGACAGGAATATCCGGTCGCCAGACAGCGATTACGCGGCAGTCGCTGCATCGCCTGATGCCAGGATAACTCATAGATCCCGAGCGAATTTTTATGGTTTTTCGCTTCATGTCCGTAAGTCCCTGCCATGCCGCAGCAACCCACGCTGACATTTTCCAGTTTCGCGCCAAAACGGGCAAATATTGCCGCCCATTGTGCTGGCGCGCCCGGCAAGGCGGTAACTTCGGTACAGTGACCAAAGAAATACCATGATTCACCGCTGACTGTAGCCACTGGCTGTGACTCAAGTATGCTTGCCAACCATTCATTCGCCAGTAAGACCTTAAACTCGCCACGCTCCTCGCCCAGCGCCAGTTTATATTCATCGCGATAACAAAGTACCAGCGCTGGATCGACGCCCACCATTGGCATTCCCAATTTCGCCATTCGGTTGAGAAAATCCGCCGTTTTTTTCGCCGTCTTCGCAAAACGATTAAGAAAGCCTTTGATATGCTGGGCTTTGCCATTCGGCGAAAATGGCAGTAACACGGGCTGGAAACCTAATTTTTCGACCAGACGGACAAAATCCGCCACCACTTGCGCATCGTAATAGCTGGTAAAGGGGTCCTGCACCACCAACACCGTGCGCGATTTCTGCTCTGCATTGAGAACTTCAAGCTGTTCCAGCGTCATGTTTGCCGAGCGATGCCCCACCATTTGTTGTTGCAGCGAGGGAACCGACAGCAGTGGCAAATCAACCATGCCGATATGTTTTTCCGAGAGTTTGCGCACCAGCGGCTGGTTAATGAAGAAGTTAAAGGTTTTCGGCGCGCGTGCCATCAGCGGCGCGTAGCTCTCAACCGTTGCCACCAAATGGTCACGTAATGGGCGTAAATAACGTGTGTGATAGAGCTGCAGGAAACGAGAGCGAAACTCCGGCACATCAATTTTGATGGGGCACTGGGTCGAACAAGCTTTACAGGCCAGACAGCCCGACATCGCCTCTTTGACTTCGTGTGAGAAGTCATATTCGCCTTTATTCGCATGCCAGCTATTGCGCGTGCGGGCAATTAACGTCCGCAAACTGACGCCGGATTCAGGCAGTTCTTGTTCCAGTTTGAGTGGGTCAATGCCGCGATCCGCCAACAAGCGCAGCCATTCACGCACCAGCGTTGCGCGCCCTTTCGGTGAATGAATCCGGTTCTGGGTGATCTTCATCGACGGACACATCGGACTACGGGCATCAAAGTTGAAGCATAAACCGTTGCCGTTACACTCCATCGCACCGCGCCACTGCTGGCGTACCGCAATGGGGATCTGCCGGTCATATGTACCGCGCTTCACCGCGTCCACTTTCATCATCGGCGCATCGAGACCTTCTGGCGGGCAAATCTTCCCTGGGTTGAGTCGGTTATGCGGGTCAAATGCCGCTTTCACTTTGCGCAGTTCTGCAAAAAGTTCCTCACCGAAAAACGCCGGGCTGTATTCGGCACGAAAACCTTTGCCGTGCTCGCCCCACAACAAACCACCGTATTTCGCAGTCAGCGCCACCACGTCATCAGAGATTTGCTTCATCAAAATCTCTTGTTGTGGATCGCACATATCCAGTGCCGGACGGACGTGTAAGACGCCTGCGTCGACATGACCGAACATACCGTAGCTTAAGCCGTGGCTGTCGAGCAGCGCGCGAAATTCAGCAATATAATCGGCCAGATGTTCCGGCGGTACGCAGGTATCCTCAGCAAACGGAATTGGCTTAGCGGCACCTTTGGCATTGCCAAGCAGACCAACGGCTTTTTTGCGCATCGCATAGATACGTTCAACACCCGCCAGTTCGCGGCACACCTGCCAGCCAATCACACCTGCCTGTTGGCTGGCAATCAGTTCATCCAACCGCGCACAGAGTGCATTTACCCGCTCATCAATCAGCGTCTCATCATCACCAGCAAATTCCACAATGTTCAGCCCGAGCATTTCTTTGTCAGGCACATCGGTAATCAACTCGCTGACGGAATGCCAGACAATATCTTCCCGCGCCAGATTCAGCACTTTTGAGTCCACCGTCTCTACCGAAAGCGCCCGCGCCTCAACCATAAACGGCGCGTTACGCAGCGCGGAGTCAAAAGAGTCATATTTGACGTTCACCAGACGGCGCACTTTAGGCAAGGGCGTAATATCCAGCCGCGCTTCGGTAATAAAGGCCAGCGTCCCTTCTGAACCCGTCAGAATGCGCGTCAGGTCGAACTCAGTCATCTCATCGTTAAAGACATGACGCAGATCGTAACCCGTCAGAAAACGGTTAAGTTTGGGGAATTTGTCGATAATTAACTGACGTTGCTGACGGCAACGTTGATAAACCGTGTTATAAATTCGCCCGATTGTAGTATTGGATTTACCCAGCGTTTCCGCCAGTTCGACGGGTAAAGGTTGCGTATCGAGAATATCGCCCCCCAACAACACCGCGCGTACGCCAAGTACGTGATCTGACGTTTTGCCATAGACCAGCGATCCCTGACCGGATGCATCGGTATTGATCATCCCACCGAGCGTTGCCCGGTTGCTGGTCGAAAGTTCCGGCGCAAAAAAGTAGCCGAACGGTTTCAGGTACTGATTGAGTTGATCTTTTATCACCCCGGCCTCAACGCGCACCCAGCCCTCTTCAGGGTTAATTTCGATGATGCGGTTCATATGGCGGGACATATCAACAATAATCCCCTGGTTGAGCGCCTGACCGTTAGTGCCGGTGCCGCCGCCGCGGGGGGTAAAGATCAGCGAAGAATAGCGTTCCTGCGCGGCAAGACGGGCGATCAGCGCCACATCTGCGGTTGAACGCGGAAATACCACCGCATCGGGGAGAAGTTGGTAAATACTGTTGTCGGTCGACATTGTCAGACGATCGGCATAACTTGTCGCCGTATCACCGGTAAAACCCTGTTGCTCCAGCTCTTGCAAAAAATTAAGCACCAGTTGAACGACGCCGGGTGCCTGGGAAATCTGTGGAATCATTATATTGACCCTTTCCTGCGGTCTGTGATGTAGGTCGATACACTATTCTTTCAGGCGGCTGCAATAGCGCACTGAAAGGTGATGTTTGTTTACTCTATGGATTTCGAGTTGCAGGAAGGCGGCAAGCGAGTGAACTCCAGGAGCTTACAAAAGTAAGTGACTGGGGTGAACGAACGTAGCCGCAGCACATGCAATTTGAAATACGACGAGTAAATCGTTTGCGTGTTGCCTGAGTTGTTGTACCACATTTTTTTCTAACACGCCCATCAGAATTAAGGGCAGAATCGGCCTGTTAAAAACCGCTGAAATTGCTCATCATTATGCAGGTGAGTTTCGCGTGTTCACGTCGCGTCGACGATTTGACGCACAAAAAAGGTGAAAAGTAGTTATGGTAAATGTTCGTCAGCCCAGGGATGTCGCACAAATTCTGCTTTCGGTGCTGTTTTTAGCCATCATGATTGTGGCATGTCTGTGGATTGTACAACCCTTTATTCTCGGCTTTGCATGGGCTGGTACGGTGGTTATCGCCACCTGGCCGGTATTGTTACGTTTGCAAAAGATCATGTTTGGTCGCCGCTCTCTTGCCGTTCTGGTGATGACGCTGTTATTAGTGATGGTGTTTATCATCCCTATTGCTTTGCTGGTTAACAGTATTGTCGATGGCAGCGGTCCACTGATTAAAGCCATTTCCAGCGGTGACATGACGTTACCCGATCTGGCATGGCTTAATACCATACCGGTGATTGGCACGAAGCTGTATGCAGGCTGGCACAACTTGCTGGATATGGGAGGCACGGCGATCATGGCCAAAGTCCGTCCTTATATTGGCACCACCACCACCTGGTTCGTTGGGCAGGCGGCGCATATCGGGCGCTTTATGGTGCATTGTGCGCTGATGCTTCTCTTCAGCGCCCTGCTGTATTGGCGCGGTGAACAAGTGGCGCAAGGCATTCGCCATTTTGCTACCCGTCTGGCAGGCGTTCGTGGAGATGCCGCCGTGCTGCTAGCGGCACAAGCTATCCGCGCAGTGGCGCTGGGTGTTGTGGTGACAGCGTTAGTACAGGCAGTGCTTGGCGGTATCGGCCTCGCGGTATCCGGCGTACCTTATGCAACGTTGCTCACGGTGTTAATGATCCTCTCCTGCCTTGTCCAGCTTGGCCCATTGCCGGTACTGATTCCGGCGATTATCTGGCTCTACTGGACCGGCGATACCACCTGGGGAACGGTATTGTTAGTGTGGAGCGGTGTGGTTGGCACGCTGGATAACGTCATCCGCCCAATGTTAATTCGCATGGGTGCCGATTTACCGCTGATCCTGATCCTCTCTGGCGTTATTGGTGGTTTGATTGCTTTCGGGATGATCGGTCTGTTTATTGGTCCGGTTCTGTTAGCCGTTTCCTGGCGTCTGTTTGCCGCGTGGGTGGAAGAAGTCCCACCGCCGACTGACCAACCGGAAGAAGTTCTCGAAGAACTTGGCGAAATCGAGAAACCGAATAAGTAATTTCTCATCAGGCGGTTCTGCCGCCTGATTGTTAACCACCGCTAATTGATATTTGCTTGCTCTTCACTATATTTTCCTGCTTACCGCCTTTCAGCTGGTAGTACCTGTCGCAAATTCTTTACAGTTTTTAAACTAATGAGACGAATCTGATCGACGCAAAAAGTCCGTATGCCTACTATTAGCTCACGGTTATAAATCAACATATTGATTTATAAGCATGGAAATCCCCTGAGTGAAACAACGAATTGCTGTGTGTAGTCTTTGCCCATCTCCCACGATGGGCTTTTTTTTAACATTTTTCCGCTTCGCTACCTCGCCCCCTCACTCTTTCCAATAATGTTGCACAAGATACTGTGACTCTCTTCAAGCCGTCGGCAGGCTGATAATGTTATTTATATTTTATTGTTTATTTCATGCAGCCATTACACGATGAACGCTTATGAACTCCAGGCACTTCGCCATATTTTTGCCATGACTATTGATGAATGCGCGACCTGGATTGCCCAGACCGGTGACAGTGAAAGCTGGCGTCAGTGGGAAAATGGCAAATGCGCCATTCCTGATCGTGTGGTCGAGCAACTGTTGGCTATGCGACAGCAACGAAAAAAACATCTTCATGCCATCATAGAGAAAATAAATAACCGCATCGGCAACAACACCATGCGTTTTTTCCCTGACTTAACCGCGTTTCAACGTGTCTACCCTGATGGCAATTTTATTGACTGGAAGATCTATCAATCGGTAGCCGCTGAATTATATGCACACGATCTGGAGCGCCTTTGTTAATTTTCCAAAGAAAGGAATTGTCGTTGTTACAACAATAATGAACGGATGCTGAGACAACATCGCTTCACTTTTTAAAGCACCTTTGCTAAGTAGAACCTATGAAAAATCCCTATTTCCCTACCGCACTTGGGTTGTATTTTAATTACCTGGTGCATGGTATGGGCGTCATTTTGATGAGCCTGAATATGGCCTCGCTGGAGACGCTTTGGCAGACTAATGCCGCAGGCGTCTCAATAGTTATCTCATCGCTGGGTATTGGTCGATTAAGTGTCTTGCTTTTTGCAGGATTATTATCCGATCGCTTTGGTCGCCGCCCTTTTATCATGCTCGGGATGTGCTGCTATATGGCCTTCTTTTTTGGCATCCTGCACACCAATAACATCATTATCGCTTATGGTTTGGGCTTTCTGGCGGGAATGGCAAACAGTTTTCTCGATGCAGGCACCTATCCCAGTTTGATGGAAGCTTTTCCACGTTCACCGGGTACAGCTAATATTTTAATTAAAGCATTTGTTTCCAGCGGGCAATTTTTATTACCGCTAATCATCAGCCTGTTAGTGTGGGCTGAACTGTGGTTCGGCTGGTCCTTTATGATTGCCGCAGGCATTATGTTTATTAATGCTCTGTTTTTATACCGTTGTACGTTCCCACCCCATCCGGGTCGTCGCTTACCTGTCATAGAGAAAGCCACCAACTCTACGGAACATCGCTGTTCAATTATCGATTTAGCCAGTTATACCTTATATGGCTATATCTCAATGGCAACCTTTTATCTGGTTAGCCAGTGGCTGGCACAGTACGGACAATTTGTTGCAGGCATGTCATACACTATGTCGATCAAACTACTCAGTATCTACACCGTGGGTTCGCTGCTTTGTGTATTTATTACCGCTCCACTCATTCGTAATATCGTTCGCCCAACAACATTACTGATGCTGTACACCTTTATCTCATTTATTGCTCTGTTTACCGTCTGCCTGCATCCCACATTTTATGTGGTGATAATATTTGCTTTTGTCATTGGTTTTACCTCTGCTGGAGGTGTTGTGCAAATTGGCCTGACGTTAATGGCTGAACGTTTCCCCTACGCTAAAGGTAAAGCTACAGGGATCTATTACAGTGCGGGCAGTATTGCGACCTTTACTATTCCGTTGATTACGGCTCATCTGTCCCAAAGAAGTATTGCCGATATTATGTGGTTCGATACCGCCATCGCTGCCATCGGTTTTTTACTGGCACTGTTTATCGGCTTACGCAGCCGCAAAGAAACGCAGCATAACTCGCTAAAGGAAAATGTCGCTCCGGGTGGGTAATGCAATATTCTTTTCAGGTCATGCAAGATCTTACGGATAAATAACTCTTTCTGCGCTAACTAAGGAAAATCGCGATCAAAAACAAACTATGACATGCAATATTCCTGGAAACATAAACTTTATGCCATGTACCCAGGGAAAATCATCTTCAGTATAGTAATTATGTAAACCGTCGGAGAACAATACGTACGGTAACGAAATAATCTTTCAGCAAGGAGCTGTGAAAATGTCTCAAAATAAGGCTTTCAGCACGCCATTTATCCTGGCTGTTCTTTGTATTTACTTCAGCTATTTTCTGCACGGCATTAGTGTTATTACGCTTGCCCAAAATATGTCATCTCTGGCAGAAAAGTTTTCCACTGACAACGCGGGCATTGCCTATTTAATTTCCGGTATCGGTTTGGGGCGATTGATCAGTATTTTATTCTTCGGTGTGATCTCCGATAAGTTTGGTCGTCGGGCGGTGATATTAATGGCAGTAATAATGTATCTGCTATTCTTCTTTGGTATTCCCGCTTGCCCGAATTTAACTCTCGCCTACTGTCTGGCAGTGTGCGTAGGTATCGCTAACTCAGCGCTGGATACGGGTGGCTACCCTGCGCTCATGGAATGCTTTCCGAAAGCCTCTGGTTCGGCAGTCATACTGGTTAAAGCGATGGTGTCATTCGGGCAAATGTTCTACCCAATGCTGGTGAGCTATATGTTGCTCAATAATATCTGGTACGGCTATGGGCTGATTATTCCGGGTATTCTGTTTGTACTGATCACGCTGATGCTGTTGAAAAGCAAATTCCCCAGCCAGTTGGTGGACGCCAGCGTAGCTAATGAATTACCGCAAATGAACAGCAAACCGTTAGTCTGGCTGGAAGGTGTTTCATCGGTACTGTTCGGTGTAGCCGCATTCTCGACCTTTTATGTGATTGTGGTGTGGATGCCCAAATATGCGATGGCTTTTGCTGGTATGTCAGAAGCTGAGGCATTAAAAACCATCTCTTATTACAGTATGGGTTCGCTGGTCTGTGTCTTTATTTTTGCCGCACTGCTGAAAAAAATGGTCCGGCCCATCTGGGCTAATGTATTTAACTCTGCACTGGCAACAATAACAGCTGCCATTATCTACCTGTACCCTTCTCCACTGGTGTGTAATGCCGGAGCCTTTGTTATCGGTTTCTCAGCAGCTGGCGGCATTTTACAGCTCGGCGTTTCGGTCATGTCAGAGTTTTTCCCCAAAAGCAAAGCCAAAGTCACCAGTATATATATGATGATGGGTGGACTGGCTAACTTTGTTATTCCGCTGATTACCGGTTATCTGTCGAACATCGGCCTGCAATATATCATTGTTCTCGATTTTACTTTCGCGCTGCTGGCCCTGATTACCGCAATTATTGTTTTTATCCGCTATTACCGCGTTTTCATTATTCCTGAAAATGATGTGCGGTTTGGCGAGCATAAATTTAGCACCCGGTTAAACACAATTAAGCATAGAGGTTAAAGGAGTTAATTATGGATGTTACCGCAAAATACGAATTGATTGGGTTGATGGCCTATCCCATCCGCCACAGTTTATCGCCCGAAATGCAGAACAAAGCCTTAGAAAAAGCGGGATTGCCATTTACCTATATGGCCTTTGAAGTGGATAACGATAGTTTTCCCGGAGCAATTGAAGGATTAAAAGCCCTCAAAATGCGCGGAACTGGTGTATCAATGCCGAACAAACAACTGGCGTGTGAATATGTTGATGAATTAACGCCAGCAGCCAAACTGGTGGGTGCCATCAACACCATCGTAAATGATGATGGCTATCTGCGTGGCTATAACACCGACGGCACGGGCCATATTCGCGCCATTAAAGAGAGCGGTTTTGATATCAAAGGCAAAACGATGGTGCTGTTAGGGGCCGGAGGTGCCTCAACGGCAATTGGCGCGCAGGGGGCAATTGAAGGTTTAAAAGAAATTAAACTCTTTAACCGTCGGGATGAGTTCTTCGATAAAGCCCTCGCCTTCGCGCAGCGGGTTAACGAAAACACCGATTGTGTCGTCACGGTTACCGATCTCGCCGATCAGCAAGCCTTTGCTGAAGCCCTGGCTTCCGCCGACATTTTAACCAATGGCACAAAAGTGGGCATGAAACCCCTTGAGAATGAATCATTGGTTAATGATATCAGTCTGTTACATCCGGGACTTCTGGTCACTGAATGCGTGTATAACCCGCATATGACGAAGTTATTGCAGCAGGCGCAACAAGCTGGTTGCAAAACGATTGATGGATACGGCATGTTGTTGTGGCAAGGGGCTGAACAGTTCACGTTATGGACTGGCAAAGATTTCCCTCTGGAATATGTTAAACAGGTCATGGGGTTCGGTGCCTGACAGGCTGACCGCGTGCAGAAAGGGTAAAAAATGAAAACCGTAACTGTAAAAGATCTCGTCATTGGTACGGGCGCACCTAAAATCATCGTCTCGCTGATGGCGAAAGATATCGCCAGCGTGAAATCCGAAGCTCTCGCCTATCGTGAAGCGGACTTTGATATTCTGGAATGGCGTGTTGACCACTATGCCGACCTATCCAATGTGGAGTCTGTCATGGCAGCGGCAAAAATTCTCCGTGAAACCATGCCAGAAAAACCGCTGCTGTTTACCTTCCGCAGTGCCAAAGAAGGCGGCGAGCAGGCGATTTCCACCGAGGCTTATATTGCACTCAATCGTGCAGCCATCGACAGCGGCCTGGTTGATATGATCGATCTGGAGTTATTTACCGGTGATGATCAAGTTAAAGAAACCGTCGCCTACGCCCACGCGCATGATGTGAAAGTTGTCATGTCCAACCATGACTTCCATAAAACGCCGGAAGCCGAAGAAATCATTGCCCGTCTGCGTAAAATGCAGTCCTTCGACGCCGATATTCCTAAGATTGCGCTGATGCCGCAAAGTACCAGCGATGTGCTGACGTTGCTTGCCGCGACCCTGGAGATGCAGGAGCAGTATGCCGATCGTCCAATCATCACGATGTCGATGGCAAAAACTGGCGTAATTTCTCGTCTGGCTGGTGAAGTATTTGGGTCGGCGGCAACTTTTGGTGCGGTAAAAAAAGCCTCTGCGCCAGGGCAAATCTCGGTAAATGATTTGCGCACGGTATTAACTATTTTACATCAGGCATAAGCAATAATATTTCGGCGGGAATACCCTCCCCCGCCGAACTAAAAAAATATATTCAACCGTATTTAATAAAAATATTTCGTGAGTCTCTGCGCTCTAATTCTCCATCTGGCGTAGGGAAAATTACACCTGAATCAGGAATTAACAATGAAACCTGTAAAACCACCTCGTATTAATGGACGAGTGCCGGTCCTGTCGGCACAGGAAGCGGTGAATTATATTCCCGACGAAGCAACACTTTGTGTGTTAGGCGCTGGCGGCGGTATTCTGGAAGCCACCACGTTAATTACTGCTCTTGCTGATAAATATAAACAGACTCAAACACCACGTAATTTATCGATTATTAGTCCAACAGGGCTTGGCGATCGCGCCGACCGTGGTATTAGTCCGCTGGCACAAGAAGGTCTGGTGAAATGGGCATTATGCGGTCACTGGGGACAATCGCCGCGTATTTCTGATCTCGCAGAACAAAATAAAATTATTGCTTATAACTATCCACAAGGTGTACTTACACAAACCTTACGCGCCGCCGCAGCCCACCAGCCTGGTATTATTAGTGATATTGGCATCGGAACATTTGTCGATCCACGCCAGCAAGGCGGCAAACTGAATGAAGTCACTAAAGAAGACCTGATTAAACTGGTCGAGTTTGATAACAAAGAATATCTCTATTACAAAGCGATTGCGCCGGATATCGCCTTTATTCGCGCCACCACCTGCGACAGCGAAGGCTACGCCACCTTTGAAGATGAGGTGATGTATCTCGACGCATTGGTTATTGCTCAGGCGGTGCACAATAACGGCGGTATTGTGATGATGCAGGTGCAGAAGATGGTTAAGAAAGCCACGCTGCATCCTAAATCTGTCCGTATTCCGGGTTATCTGGTGGATATTGTGGTAGTCGATCCGGATCAAACCCAACTGTATGGCGGTGCGCCGGTTAACCGCTTTATTTCTGGTGACTTCACCCTTGATGACAGCACCAAACTTAGCCTACCCCTAAACCAACGTAAATTAGTTGCACGGCGCGCATTATTCGAAATGCGCAAAGGCGCGGTGGGGAATGTCGGCGTCGGTATTGCTGACGGCATTGGCCTGGTCGCCCGGGAAGAAGGTTGTGCTGATGACTTTATTCTGACGGTAGAAACAGGCCCAATTGGCGGTATTACTTCACAGGGGATCGCCTTTGGCGCGAACGTGAATACCCGTGCCATTCTGGATATGACGTCCCAGTTTGATTTTTATCACGGTGGCGGTCTGGATGTTTGTTATTTGAGTTTTGCTGAAGTCGACCAGCACGGTAACGTCGGCGTGCATAAATTCAATGGTAAAATCATGGGCACCGGTGGATTTATTGATATCAGTGCCACTTCGAAGAAAATCATTTTCTGCGGCACATTAACTGCGGGCAGTTTAAAAACAGAAATTGCCGACGGCAAATTAAATATCGTCCAGGAAGGACGGGTGAAGAAATTTATTCAGGAACTACCGGAAATTACTTTCAGCGGAAAAATCGCTCTCGAGCGAGGACTGGATGTTCGTTATATCACTGAGCGCGCCGTATTCACGCTAAAAGAAGACGGCCTGCATTTAATCGAAATCGCTCCTGGCGTCGATTTACAAAAAGATATTCTCGACAAAATGGATTTCACCCCAGTGATTTCGCCAGAACTCAAACTGATGGACGAAAGATTATTTATCGATGCGGCGATGGGTTTTGTCCTGCCTGAAGCGGCTCATTAACAGGAGTATAATGATGGATTTTTCTTTAACTGAAGAACAAGAACTGCTGCTGGCCAGTATTCGCGAGTTGATTACGACCAACTTTCCGGAAGAGTATTTCCGCACCTGCGATCAAAACGGGACATACCCGCGTGAGTTTATGCGGGCACTGGCGGATAACGGTATTTCAATGCTTGGCGTGCCGGAAGAATTTGGTGGTATCCCTGCGGATTACGTCACCCAAATGCTGGCGCTGATGGAAGTGTCAAAATGCGGTGCTCCGGCATTTTTGATTACCAACGGTCAATGTATTCACAGCATGCGCCGTTTCGGTTCTGCTGAGCAGCTACGTAAAACGGCAGAGAGCACCCTGGAAACGGGTGATCCCGCCTATGCCCTGGCGTTGACGGAACCAGGCGCAGGCTCAGACAATAACAGTGCTACTACCACTTACACGCGTAAAAATGGCAAGGTTTACATCAACGGCCAGAAAACCTTTATTACCGGCGCGAAAGAGTACCCGTATATGCTGGTGCTGGCGCGCGATCCAGAACCGAAAGATCCCAAAAAAGCCTTCACCCTGTGGTGGGTCGACTCCAGTAAGCCCGGCATTAAGATTAACCCGCTGCATAAAATCGGCTGGCATATGCTCAGCACCTGCGAAGTCTATCTCAACAACGTGGAAGTTGAAGAGAGCGACATGGTGGGCGAAGAAGGAATGGGTTTCCTCAATGTGATGTACAACTTTGAGATGGAGCGCCTGATCAACGCCGCGCGCAGCACCGGCTTTGCCGAATGCGCATTCGAAGATGCCGCCCGCTATGCCAACCAACGTATCGCTTTTGGTAAGCCCATTGGTCATAACCAGATGATTCAGGAAAAACTGGCGCTGATGGCGATTAAGATCGACAACATGCGCAACATGGTGTTGAAAGTGGCATGGCAAGCCGATCAGCATCAGTCACTGCGCACCAGCGCGGCGCTGGCAAAACTGTACTGCGCACGTACCGCAATGGAAGTCATTGATGATGCGATTCAAATCATGGGCGGTCTGGGCTATACCGATGAGGCGCGCGTCTCTCGCTTCTGGCGTGATGTCCGTTGTGAACGTATCGGCGGCGGTACAGACGAAATTATGATTTACGTAGCGGGTCGGCAGATCCTGAAAGATTATCAGAACAAATAATCTGCAGGCGGCGCAGCTTCTTAACAAACTGCGCCGCCAGATTTATCCGGCAAGACTTACCGGTTGAGGAAATTCAGATAAGATTTCTTGTTCCGCAAAACAGTTTTTAAATTGCCTGCGGTAATCGCTGGGCGAACAGCCGACATGGCGCAAAAACAGTTTGGCAAAGTGATCGACATTTTCATAACCCACACGCCAGGAGATCTCTGCCTGTGATAATTCAGTATTAGTGAGTGACCATTTCGCTTCCGTCATACGCCGTTGAATAACATAGTTAATAGGGGAAATACGATACTCTTTGGTAAATTCATGGCAGATATAACTGACGCTGGCACGAAATTTTTTCGATAACTGCTCTAAAGTGATTTTTTCGCGATAATTATTATTCAGATAGAAAAGAATATCTTTTATCAGAACATCTTTTTTAATATATCCCTGCTCCGAACGATAAGCATTTTTAAAGTTTTCGTAGTAAAGAATTACTAACGTATAGGCAAATGCGTCCCATAACGAAGATGTTTGGCTATTTTTACTTTGCGGCAAAATCACACTTAGCTCATTAAATAAGGTTTTAATGACTTCTTTTCCCTGCCCTGCGGCAATGACCGGGCAAGAATGCGGTTGCAGTAGCTGATTTTCCTCAGTCCCCTGAAACTGAAAGCCGTACAGCGCACAGGTACACGTCGTTGCTGGATCGTTAACGTCAGAGGCCACCGCATGCAACCTGCCACGTTCTATCACCACAATGTCATCGGCATGCGCGACATATAACGAAGAATCGATGGTAAACCTTGCTACCCCTTTCTTGACGTAAATCAACTCGGTTTCATTGTCATGAACGTGATGTCCGGACTCCCATTTTGGATCATCGCTAAATGCAAAACGTGAAAGCCGTGGCGTTTTACCGGCGACAAACAGCGTTTCGCTGGCGTTATCAAAACAGCGTTGATACATGACAACCTCCCTATTCCATGAGCAAGCAAAAACAATATATGCCGGATAAAATACGGCGTGTATTGCGGTTATACAACCGCGTTTAGCGAGAGCTAAACAAGATTATTTACACTGAATGCAAGATTGTACGGTCATGGAATAACAACATTGCCGCAAATTGCACTTTTGTTTTAGCGATCGCATTTTTTTTGCAAGATTGTTGGCAAGGAAAACAGCTTGCTCCGTCGAAAACCCCGCACCGCTATCGCACACTATTTTCAGGCCATTTTTACCTTCCATCGGAGATGGTTCCGTATGCGACTCACAGGAGAAATCATGAAAATAATAACCTGCTTTAAGCTGGTGCCTGAAGAACAGGACATTGTTGTCACTCCAGAATATACCCTGAATTTCGACAATGCCGACGCCAAAATCAGCCAGTTCGATCTCAATGCCATTGAAGCTGCAAGCCAGATTGCAACAGATGACGATGAGATAGCCGCGCTGACCATTGGCGGCTCATTGTTGCAGAACTCGAAAGTGCGCAAAGACGTGCTATCCCGCGGGCCGCATAGCCTGTATTTGGTGCAGGATGCGCAACTTGAACATGCACTGCCTCTCGATACCGCAAAGGCGCTGGCGGCAGCAGTTGAAAAGATCGGCTTCGATTTACTGATCTTTGGTGAAGGTTCCGGCGACCTTTATGCCCAGCAGGTTGGCTTGCTGGTCGGAGAAATTCTGCAACTTCCGGTGATTAATGCAGTGAGTGCTATTCAGCGTCAGGGCAATACACTGGTGATTGAACGCACGCTTGAAGATGATGTTGAAGTTATTGAGCTCTCTGTTCCAGCCGTGCTCTGCGTCACCTCCGATATTAACATGCCACGCATTCCTTCGATGAAAGCCATTCTCGGCGCGGGTAAAAAACCGGTAAATCAGTGGCAGGCAAGTGATATTGGCTGGAGCCAGAGCACGCCACTTGCTGAACTGACCGGCATTCGCGTACCGCCGCAAACAGAACGTAAGCACATCATTCTCGATAACGATTCGCCGGAGGCCATTGCCGAGCTGGCGGAACATCTGAAGAAAGCCCTGAACTGAAGCCTACGGAGAAGAAACGATGAGTCAATTAAACAGCGTCTGGGTCTTTAGCGATAATCCTGAACGTTATGCTGAACTGTTTGGCGGCGCGCAGCAATGGGGCCAACAGGTGTATGCCATTGTACAAAATACCGACCAGGCGCAGGCAGTTATGCCTTATGGGCCAAAATGTATTTATGTTCTTGAGCAAAACGACGCGCTGCAACGTACTGAAAATTACGCCGAAAGCATTGCTGCCCTGCTGAAAGATAAACACCCCGCTATGTTGCTGCTGGCCGCGACGAAACGTGGTAAAGCTCTGGCAGCACGGTTAAGTGTGCAACTGAATGCGGCGCTGGTGAACGATGCCACGGCGGTGGATATTGTCGATGGTCACATTTGCGCCGAACACCGGATGTATGGCGGGTTAGCGTTCGCTCAGGAAAAGATCAACAGCCCGCTGGCGATCATTACCCTTGCACCCGGTGTTCAGGAACCGTGCACCAGTGATATCTCTCATCAGTGCCCGACAGAAACGGTACCTTATGTTGCCCCGCGTCATGAAATTCTCTGTCGCGAACGCCGAGCGAAAGCGGCAAGCAGCGTGGACCTGAGCAAAGCAAAACGTGTGGTTGGCGTCGGTCGCGGTCTGGCGGCGCAGGATGACCTGAAAATGGTCCACGAACTGGCGGCGGTGCTGAATGCTGAAGTCGGCTGTTCACGTCCAATTGCCGAAGGCGAGAACTGGATGGAGCGTGAACGTTATATCGGTGTCTCCGGCGTGTTGCTGAAATCCGATCTCTACCTGACGCTGGGGATCTCCGGGCAGATCCAACATATGGTTGGCGGCAACGGCGCAAAAGTGATTGTCGCCATCAATAAAGATAAAAACGCGCCAATCTTCAATTATGCCGACTACGGCCTGGTGGGCGATATTTACAAAGTCGTCCCTGCCCTGATTAGCCAGTTGAGCCGCTAATTCCCCTTTCAACCACATCTCCCGCTGTAAATGCAGCGGGAAGGGAGCATAACGCATGTCGGATGACAAATTTGATGCCATTGTGGTCGGTGCGGGCGTTGCCGGTAGCGTTGCCGCACTGGTCATGGCGCGAGCCGGGCTGGATGTCCTGGTGATAGAACGCGGCGACAGTGCCGGATGTAAAAACATGACCGGCGGGCGTCTTTATGCCCACACACTTGAAGCGATTATTCCAGGCTTTGCAGCATCAGCGCCGGTAGAACGCAAGGTCACACGCGAGAAAATCTCCTTCTTAACCGAAGAGAGTGCCGTTACCCTCGATTTTCACCGCGAGCAACCAGATGTTCCGCAACACGCGTCTTATACCGTATTGCGTAATCGTCTGGACCCGTGGTTGATGGAACAAGCCGAACAGGCTGGCGCGCAGTTTATCCCGGGCGTTCGTGTCGATGCGCTGGTTCGTGAAGGAAATAAGGTCACTGGCGTTCAGGCCGGGGATGATGTTCTTGAAGCGAATGTGGTGATTCTGGCTGATGGCGTTAACTCAATGCTTGGCCGCTCGCTGGGAATGGTTCCCGCTTCCGATCCGCATCATTACGCAGTTGGTGTTAAAGAGATTATTGGTCTTACACCAGAGCAAATCAACGATCGCTTTAATGTTATGGGCGAGGAAGGTGCCGCCTGGCTGTTTGCCGGTTCCCCTTCTGACGGCCTGATGGGCGGCGGATTCCTCTATACCAACAAGGATTCCGTATCGTTGGGGCTGGTTTGTGGATTGGGTGATATCGCCCATGCAAAAAAAAGCGTGCCGCAAATGCTGGAAGATTTTAAACAACACCCCGCCATTCGCTCACTGATTAGCGGCGGCAAACTGCTTGAATATTCCGCGCACATGGTACCGGAAGGCGGTCTGGCGATGGTGCCGCAGCTGGTTAATGAGGGCGTGATGATCGTCGGTGATGCCGCAGGTTTCTGCCTCAATCTGGGCTTTACGGTTCGCGGAATGGATTTAGCCATCGCATCGGCCCAGGCTGCCGCCACAACAGTGATTGCCGCTAAAGAACGCGCTGACTTCTCCGCCAGCAGCCTGGCGCAATACAAACGTGAGCTGGAACAAAGTTGTGTTATGCGCGATATGCAGCATTTCCGCAAGATCCCGGCGCTGATGGAAAACCCGCGCCTGTTTAGCCAATACCCACGAATGGTCGCCGACATCATGAACGATATGTTCACCATCGACGGCAAACCAAACCAGCCGGTACGCAAAATGATCATGGGACACGCGAAGAAAATTGGGCTGATCAACTTGCTGAAAGATGGCATTAAGGGAGCAACCGCGCTATGAGCCAGAACGCTACGGTTAACGTCGACATCAAATTAGGTGTCAATAAATTCCATGTTGATGAGGGTCACCCGCATATCATTCTGGCGGCAAATCCCGATATCAATGAATTCCGTAAATTAATGAAAGCTTGCCCTGCCGGACTGTATAAGCAGGATGACGCAGGAAACATACATTTTGATTCCGCCGGTTGTCTCGAATGCGGCACCTGTCGGGTGTTGTGTGGCAATACGATTCTCGAACAGTGGCAATATCCCGCAGGCACCTTCGGTATTGATTTTCGCTACGGCTAATCATGCATCCCACAGGCCCGTATCTCGGGCCTGATGTTCTGTTTCGAGAGTCCAAAATGAAAGTGACATTAACGTTTAACGAACAACGTCGTGCGGCGTATCGTCAGCAAGGATTATGGGGCGATGCTTCGCTGGCCGATTACTGGCAGCAGACCGCTCGTGCGATGCCAGATAAAATTGCCGTGGTCGATAATCATGGTGCATCGTACACCTATAGCGAGCTCGATCATGCCGCGAGCTGTCTGGCAAACTGGATGCTGGCGAAGGGTATTGAATCAGGGGATCGCATCGCATTTCAACTGCCAGGCTGGTGTGAATTTACCGTTATCTATCTTGCCTGCCTGAAAACCGGTGCGGTTTCCGTGCCGCTGTTACCTTCCTGGCGGGAAGCAGAACTGGTGTGGGTGCTCAATAAGTGTCAGGCAAAAATGTTCTTTGCACCGACGTTGTTTAAACAAACGCGTCCGGTAGATTTAATCCTGCCGCTGCAAAATCAGCTTCCACAACTACAACAAATTGTCGGCGTGGACAAACTGGCTCCCGCCACCTCGTCCCTCTCATTAAGTCAGATTCTCGCCGACAATACCCCACTGACTACGGCGATAACGACCCACGGCGATGAATTAGCAGCAGTGCTATTTACCTCCGGAACTGAGGGGCAGCCAAAGGGCGTGATGCTAACGCATAACAATATTCTCGCCAGTGAGCGGGCATATTGCGCGCGGCTGAACCTGACCTGGCAGGATGTCTTTATGATGCCTGCACCACTCGGTCACGCAACGGGCTTTCTGCATGGCGTAACGGCACCATTTTTAATTGGCGCTCGCAGCGTGTTGTTAGATATCTTTACCCCGGAAGCCTGTCTTTTGCTACTTGAGCAGCAACGGTGTACCTGCATGCTCGGCGCAACACCGTTTGTCTATGACCTTTTGAATTTACTGGAGAAACAGCCCGCAGACCTTTCTGCACTACGCTTCTTTCTTTGCGGCGGCACCACGATCCCCAAAAAGGTGGCGCGTGAATGCCAACAACGCGGCATTAAATTATTAAGTGTTTATGGTTCCACAGAAAGTTCGCCGCATGCGGTGGTAAATCTCGACGATCCTTTGTCGCGCTTTATGAACACCGATGGTTACGCTGCCGCAGGCGTAGAGATTAAAGTGGTCGATGATGCACGCAAGACCTTACCGCCTGGTTGTGTAGGTGAAGAGGCTTCGCGTGGTCCCAATGTGTTTATGGGTTATTTTGATGAACCGGAATTAACCGCCCGTGCGCTGGATGAAGAAGGCTGGTATTACAGCGGCGATCTCTGCCGAATGGATGAAGCTGGCTATATAAAAATAACCGGGCGCAAGAAAGATATTATTGTCCGCGGCGGGGAAAATATTAGCAGTCGTGAAGTGGAAGATATTTTATTACAGCATCCTAAAATTCATGATGCCTGTGTGGTTGCGATGCCCGATGAACGTTTAGGTGAACGTTCATGCGCTTATGTCGTGCTGAAAGCGCCGCATCATTCAATATCGCTGGAAGACATAGTGGCTTTTTTTAGCCGTAAACGGGTAGCAAAATATAAATATCCTGAACATATTGTGGTAACAGAGAAATTACCACGTACTGCATCAGGTAAAATACAAAAGTTTTTGTTAAGGAAAGATATTATGCGGCGATTAATTCAGGATGTCTGTGAAGAGGTTGAATAAGTTTCATACTCGGGGATCACGTAAACCCGGCGACAAAACGCCGCCGGGTATTTATTTTATTTCTTCAGTTCAGCCAGGCTTAACCAGGTTTGTACCACAGTGTCCGGGTTCAGGGACAAGCTATCGATCCCCTCTTCCATCAGCCAGGCGGCAAAGTCTTCATGGTCGGACGGACCCTGACCGCAAATCCCGACATATTTGCCCTGCTTCTTCGCGGCACGAATCGCCATCGACAGCAGTGCTTTCACTGCATCGTTGCGCTCATCGAACAGTTCAGACACCACGCCGGAGTCTCGGTCCAGACCAAGCGCAAGCTGCGTCATATCGTTTGAGCCAATTGAGAAGCCGTCGAAATATTCGAGAAACTGCTCTGCCAGTAAGGCGTTGGACGGAATTTCACACATCATGATGATCTTCAGCCCGTTTTCACCACGTTTCAGCCCCTGGCGCGCCAGTTCTTCAACCACCGCTTTCGCCTGATCTACGGTACGCACGAACGGGATCATGATCTCAACGTTGGTCAGTCCCATGTCGTTGCGCACACGTTTCACCGCTTCACACTCCAGTGCGAAGCAGTCGCGGAAGCTGTCGGAAACATAACGTCCCGCGCCACGGAAGCCGAGCATTGGGTTCTCTTCATCTGGCTCGTAACGTTCACCACCGACCAGGTTGGCGTATTCGTTCGATTTAAAATCAGAGAGACGGACAATGACACGCTTCGGATAAAACGCAGCACCCAACGTCGCGATCCCTTCAGTCAGACGACCAACGTAAAACTCACGCGGAGAATCAAAACCTTTCATCATCTCGCGGATTTCGTTTTGCAACTGCGGTTCCTGATCGTCAAACTCAAGCAGTGCGCGTGGGTGGACGCCAATCATACGGTTGATGATAAATTCCAGACGCGCAAGGCCCACGCCTTCGTTCGGCAGGCAGGCGAAATCGAAAGCACGGTCCGGGTTACCGACGTTCATCATCACTTTCAACGGCAGATCCGGCATCGTTTCTACGCTGGAGCTTTTCACGCTAAATTCCAGCAACTCAGCATAGACGTAACCGGTATCACCCTCTGCACAAGAAACAGTGACGTTCTCACCGTCTTTCATCCGTTCTGTTGCATCACCACAGCCCACTACCGCCGGAATGCCCAGTTCACGAGCGATAATCGCCGCGTGACAGGTACGACCGCCACGGTTGGTGACGATGGCCGATGCTTTCTTCATGATCGGTTCCCAATCCGGGTCGGTCATGTCAGTAACCAGCACATCACCAGGTTCGATGCGGTTCATTTCGCTGATGTCATGGATGACTTTCACCGGACCCGCGCCGATGCGATGACCGATAGCACGGCCTTCGGCGATAATCTTACCCTGTGAATGCAACGTATAACGCTCCATGACCTGACCGCGTGAGCGCACGGTTTCCGGACGCGCCTGCACAATGAACAGTTTGCCGGTGTGGCCATCTTTCGCCCACTCAATATCCATTGGGCGACCGTAGTGTTTCTCAATTTGTACGGCCTGTTTTGCCAGTTCCTGCACTTCTTCGTTGGTCAGCGAGAAGATGTCACGCTGTTCCTGCGGTACGTCTTCGATTTTAACCTGCTTGCCGTGCTCCTGGGTCGGCGCGTAAACCATGCGGATTTTTTTTGACCCCATGGTGCGGCGCACGATAGCCGGGCGATTCGCCGCCAGTGTCGGTTTGTGCACGTAAAACTCATCCGGGTTAACCGCACCCTGCACGACCATTTCACCAAGGCCCCATGCGGAAGTGATAAACACCACCTGGTCAAAGCCGGATTCGGTATCAATGGAGAACATCACGCCAGAAGATGCGAGGTCGGAGCGCACCATCCGCTGAACACCGGCGGAGAGCGCCACGCCACGGTGATCGTAACCCTGGTGCACACGATAAGAGATGGCGCGATCGTTAAACAGAGAAGCAAATACATGTTTCACTGCCACGAGAACGGCGTCAAACCCCTGAACGTTGAGGAAAGTTTCCTGCTGACCGGCAAAGGAAGCGTCCGGCATATCTTCTGCAGTAGCGGAGGAACGCACCGCAAAAGAGGCGTTTTCGTCATCGGCGGAAAGCTGTGCATAGGCTTCGCGGATGGCGTTTTCCAGCTCAGGCTGGAAGGGAGTGTCGATAATCCACTGGCGGATTTGCGCGCCCGCTTTCGCAAGCTGGGTAACATCGTCAATATCCGTTTTATCCAGCAGTTCATAAATGCGCTGGTTTACGCCGCTTTGGTCCAGAAACTGGTTAAACGCGTCGGCGGTTGTGGCGAAACCATTCGGAACGGAAACACCCATTCCGGAAAGGTTAGTAATCATTTCACCCAGGGAGGCATTTTTGCCCCCAACCCTGTCTACATCATTCATGCCGAGTTGGTTATACCAAAGCACCAGCGGTGACGAGCCATTGTTGGACATCGAACAATCCTTTTGTGATAAATGAACGGTTTGAGAAACACATTTCTGCGCATTTATCTTTGCATATTTAACCGGATGAAAAAAACGGTGAATCGTTCAAGCAAATATATTTTTTTACTTTTTAAGACTGATCCCAGCGTTGCGCAAATCTGCTCTCTTCGACAATTTCCACATAAACCATCGGTATAAACGAAACCGTAAAAATGAAATGCTGTTTTCATAAAAATAAAATTGAAGGTTCATTTTATAAACCAGACATAACGTTCTACGCTTCTGTGCGTTTTTAATTTATGCTTTCATAGAATTATGTCTGCATTACGGGAAGAACAAAATGGATAATGCTGTTGATCGCCACGTTTTTTATATTTCTGATGGTACGGCAATAACTGCGGAGGTATTAGGACACGCAGTAATGTCACAATTTCCCGTCACTATCAGCAGCATTACGCTGCCGTTTGTCGAAAATGAGAGCCGTGCACGGGCAGTGAAGGATCAGATTGACGCAATTTATCACCAGACAGGTGTGCGCCCACTGGTCTTCTACTCCATCGTGTTGCCGGAGATTCGCGCCATCATCTTGCAAAGTGAAGGCTTTTGCCAGGATATCGTTCAGGCGCTGGTTGCCCCGCTACAACAAGAGATGAAACTGGATCCAACGCCGATTGCTCATCGTACCCATGGCCTTAACCCTAATAATCTCAATAAATACGATGCGCGCATTGCGGCGATTGATTACACCCTTGCCCATGACGACGGCATTTCGTTGCGCAATCTGGACCAGGCTCAGGTGATCCTGCTCGGCGTTTCTCGCTGTGGTAAAACCCCCACCAGTCTGTATCTGGCAATGCAATTTGGTATCCGCGCGGCAAACTACCCCTTTATTGCCGACGATATGGATAATCTGGTGCTACCCGCGTCGCTCAAACCGCTTCAGCATAAATTGTTCGGCCTGACTATCGACCCGGAACGTCTGGCAGCGATTCGCGAGGAACGTCGGGAGAACAGTCGCTATGCCTCGCTTCGTCAGTGCAGGATGGAAGTCGCGGAAGTGGAAGCGTTGTACCGTAAAAATCAGATCCCGTGGATTAACAGTACCAATTATTCGGTAGAAGAGATTGCCACCAAGATCCTTGATATCATGGGCCTTAGCCGTCGAATGTACTAGAGAACTAGTGCATTAACTTGTTTTTTTGTTATCATGCTAACCACCCGGCGAGGTGTGACACACCTCGCACTTGAAATCAGCTGCGATTGGTTTATCGTGATGCGCATCACTTCCCGGTAGTCCTGCCGTAGAAGCAACAAATTTCTGAGACTTGTAATGAACAGAACTGACGAACTCCGTACTGCGCGTATTGAGAGCCTGGTAACGCCCGCCGAACTCGCGCTACGGTATCCCGTAACGCCTGGCGTCGCCACCCATGTCACCGACTCCCGTCGCAGAATTGAAAAAATACTGAATGGTGAAGACAAGCGACTGTTGGTCATTATTGGCCCCTGCTCGATCCACGATCTCACCGCTGCAATGGAGTACGCCACCCGCCTGCAGTCACTGCGCAATCAGTACCAGTCACGGCTGGAAATCGTAATGCGCACCTATTTTGAAAAACCACGAACTGTAGTCGGCTGGAAAGGGCTAATCTCCGACCCGGATTTAAACGGCAGCTATCGGGTAAATCACGGTCTGGAGCTGGCGCGCAAATTACTTTTACAGGTCAATGAGCTGGGCGTCCCTACCGCGACTGAGTTTCTCGATATGGTGACCGGTCAGTTTATTGCTGATTTAATCAGTTGGGGCGCGATTGGCGCACGTACTACCGAAAGTCAGATCCACCGTGAAATGGCTTCGGCACTCTCCTGTCCGGTAGGTTTCAAAAATGGTACCGATGGCAACACGCGGATTGCCGTGGATGCTATCCGCGCAGCCCGCGCCAGCCATATGTTCCTCTCGCCAGACAAAAATGGTCAGATGACCATCTATCAGACCAGCGGCAATCCGTATGGCCACATTATTATGCGTGGCGGCAAAAAGCCGAATTACCATGCGGATGATATCGCCGCTGCCTGCGATACGTTGCACGAGTTTGATTTACCTGAACATCTGGTGGTGGATTTCAGCCACGGCAACTGCCAGAAGCAGCATCGTCGCCAGTTAGAAGTTTGTGAGGATATTTGTCAGCAAATCCGCAATGGCTCTACGGCGATTGCTGGAATTATGGCGGAAAGTTTCCTGCGCGAAGGAACGCAAAAAATCGTCGGCGGTCAGCCGCTCACTTACGGTCAATCGATTACCGACCCGTGTCTGGGCTGGGAAGATACCGAACGCCTGGTCGAAAAACTCGCCTCTGCGGTTGATACCCGCTTCTGAATGCGTGCCCATTCCTGACGGAATGGGCATTTCTGCGCAACTTGTTGTCTTCTCAACAAATTACTGCTTGCTCTGGCCCGCCAGAATATTGATAATAAGAATCATTGTTATATCAATTATTATTAATTTTTATGCGTTATACGGATAGCAGAAAACTCACGCCTGAAACGGATGCCAATCACAAGACCGCCTCCCCGCAGCCCATTCGGCGAATTACCAGCCAGACACTGTTAGGTCCGGATGGCAAACTGATTATCGATCATGACGGGCAAGAATATCTGCTCCGTAAAACTCAGGCTGGCAAGCTGCTGTTGACCAAGTAGCCTTTAACTCGAGCAGCTGACTTGAAGCCGTTTACCCCAGTCAGGTGGACGACTGACATAGTCATCATCCCTGTCGCTGAAAGGATTTCGCAACGCCTCATGCAGGCGGTGCAATTCCGTCATATCACCCTTTTCTGCCGCTTCAATCGCCCGTTGCGCCAACCAGTTGCGCAACACCAGCGAAGGATTTACGCTTTGCATCAGCTGCTGACGCTCACTATCGGTAACCTCGTCTTGTTGCAAACGTACCCGATAACGTGCAAACCAGTCATCAAATGCCGCACGATCGATAAACTCATCACGTAGCGGTGACGCCGCGCTGTACTGCTCGGTCAGACTCAGCATGCGGAATGTTCGGGTATAATCGCTGCGCTCTCGCGCCATCAGACTGAATAATTCATTCAGTAGCGCGTTATCCTCTTTTTGCTCCGTCATGAAGCCCAGTTTCTGCCGCATCCGTTGTCCATAATGCGTCAACAGAACCTGTTGATAGCTTTCCAGCGCCTCGTTTAACGCGTCAACTGTGATAAACGGCGACAATGTCTGCGCCAGACGCTGTAAATTCCACAACGCGACGGCAGGTTGATTATCAAAGCTATAACGCCCCTGGTGATCCGAGTGATTACAAATAAAACCGGGTTCGTAATCATCAAGAAAACCAAACGGCCCGTAATCAAGCGTCAGCCCCAGCAGCGACATGTTGTCGGTATTCATCACCCCATGAGCAAAGCCGACCGTCTGCCATTGGGCAATTAACGATGCGGTACGTGCGACAACATCGGTAAACCAGAGACGGTATTTGTCCTCATCATCTGCAAGATGTGACCAGTAATGACGAATAGCAAATTCAGCTAACTGACGAACCTTTTCCGGCTCGCGGCGATAGTAAAAATGTTCGAAATGACCAAAGCGCAGATGACTTGGTGCCACACGCATCAGCATCGCTCCTGGCTCCACCGTTTCCCGATACACTGGCGAATCGCTGGTGACGATACTTAACGCGCGGGTCGTCGGAATGCCCAGATAATGCATCGCCTCACTGGCGAGACTTTCTCGTATCGTCGAACGTAAAACCGCCCGTCCATCACCCATTCGCGAATAAGGCGTCAGGCCAGCACCTTTCAGATGCCAGTCCATTGTAGTGCCATCAGCAAGCCGTTGTTCGCCGAGTAAAATGCCGCGTCCATCACCCAGTTGGCCCGCCCAGACGCCGAACTGATGACCACTGTAAACCTGCGCCAGTGGTGACATACCAGGCAGTAGGGTTTCGCCCCCCCAGACACCTGCGCCATTTTTAAACAGTGACGATGGAATACCCAGCGTGTTAGCCAGTTCGGCATTATGCCAAATCAGCCGGGCATTATTTAAAGGCGTAGGGGAAAGTGTTGTATAGGTTGCTGGCAATTCATCGCGCCAACGGGTAATAAAAGACAGGGTCATAGATCCTCCTGTTTGATAGTGTAGACGGTTACTCTCGTCTTAAACACCAGCAAACAGGAGGGTTATCGCTGAACCAACGTCGTTATCTGATTTACAGGAACGGCAGGCCACAGGCATCCCTGGAGAGCATGGAAATCAAAGGGGGTAATCTGTGCCATTATTTCTGGCGTATCAATGCCCCCCGCGATGATGCAATTGCAACATGGGGAAATTTGCGCCTGGATCGCACGAATAAACGGTTCGAAGGAGCGATGCGTGATTTGTTGCTGAATAAAACTTTTATCCAGCATGACGCGGGTGAAAAGACCATCAAAAACCGCTTTCATTGTGCTATTGCCTGCGCCCAAATTACCTAACACAAGGGGATACATTTGCGATAAGGACAAAAGATCGCGATTATCTTTTCCTTCATCGAGATGCGGGTAATTCTCATTAATCAACAGTTCAATAAACGGATATTTTAATAGTTCGCCCGCGTAATTATCCCTGTCTAATAATAAAGTAGCCACTTGTGGGGTTAAATTAAGCCAGGCAAAGAGTTTATGTTGAATAAAAAAGTGTTGGCATGATTTTAGCAATTCCAACTGCTCAGAAAATAATTGCCAATGTTGCTCCTCGGTAAGTTGCGCTATAACCCGACTCGTCGGTATACGAACCGTACCATCTTCACTGGAGAAATGGGTAATTAACTCAACGCCGACAAGGTTTTGCTGGTTATCTCTTATCGGCAGGAAATAGCAATCAGAATGATAAAGATTCTCCAAAAAAATCTTCATGGTAACCGTCCCTCTCGAAGGATGTTTTTCAGTATCCGGCTAAAAGGGATGAGGCCATAAGACATAACAATTACAGAAGGAGTAACTTTCATTTGTTCCATGTTAACCACTTTTTCAGGGGTCCTTTTTTTAGATTATCCTGATTATAAACGAATAATCCATTTACGGAATTTTTGTCTGCAAAATACTACTGTATTCAGGAGTAAATGGACGGCGATGTATCATCGCCGTCCATTTTTCGACATACTAGATTCGTCTCGCCTGCCAGAAATTTTTCTGCCAATAGACATTATCAAGAGAGGAACGCATCACTCCCTTGCTGGTAGAGGCGTGGATAAATTGGTTGTTGGTATCGTAAATACCTACATGCAAACCATTTTGTCCAGAACCCGTTTTGAAAAAGACCAGGTCACCAGGCAGCAACTCGTCTTTATCAATTTGCGTGCCGATAGAGGCTTGTTGTTTGGTTTCACGGGGCAGCTGCAAATCGAAACGATCGCGCATCGTCACAACCACAAACCCCGAACAGTCCACACCGCGGCGCGTCATACCACCATAACGATACGGTGTGCCATGCCAGCTTTGTAGCTGGTCGTTCAACCCGGCAATAACGGTAATCGAGTCAGAAAGTCTGGCATTTGGCGGCGGAGCTTTATGATGGCTGCACCCGGCCAGAAACAGTGCTGTGATCAAAATAAGGCAGAAACGCATTCCGTACGGTTCCTCTGTTTTTTATTCTTGCATTAATTTAGCGTCGTAATTACCCGATTTTCAAGATACTCATGAATTCAGATGGTCGAAATCAGCATTCTGTGACCTTCGATATCCAGACGGCGAAAATTCATCCCATAGGCCTGCGCCAGATTTGGCGGCGTGAGCACCTCTTCTCTGCGTCCACTGGCCAGCATTTTTCCACCTTTTAGCAACCACGCCCGATGCGCATGACGCAAGGTGTGGTTGAGATCGTGACTGCTCATCACAATCGCCAGTCCTTGCTGACACAGCGCGCTCAGAATTTTGTCTAACGCACTTTGTTGCGCAACGTCAAGACTGTTCATAGGCTCATCAAGAAGCAGCAATTGACCTGCGGGATTGGCTTGTGGTGTGATTTGCAGCACCACCGCAGCAAGACGTACGCGTTGCCATTCGCCGCCGGAAAGTTGATTGGTGCTACGTCCGAGTTTGTCATCAAGAGCCAGCGCCCCTGCGACATCATTCAGTAGTTCGGTACGCGTTTTATCGTGCTGATGCAGTGTCAGGTAGTGCCAGACCGGCATTGCAAACGGTGGCGTCTGTTGTTGTGAAAGATAGGCGCGATGCAGCGCGAGTTTTGTTGCGGACCATGCTTCCAGTGGTTGCCCCGCGAACTGAATGCTTCCCTTACCGCTGGTCATTCCGGCCATTCGCGCCAGTAAGGTACTCTTACCCGCGCCATTCGGCCCCACCAGATGCAGGATCTCCCCAGCCCGAACCTCGCCAGAAAGCGGCCCAAGGCGGGTTGATTCCGCAACATCCTGTAGCTGCATCACAATAGACATTATTTCGCCAACGCCAGTTTAATGCTTTCCATCACAATGGGATCTTCCGGCGTCATATCCGGGGAAAAACGCTGGATGACCAATCCGTCCCTGCCAACTAAAAATTTCTCAAAATTCCATAAAATATCATCAGGGTACAGCGGTGCACGACCTTTGCTGACCATACGGGCATAGAATCCGCTCTCTTCCGGCGCGACTGCCGTCGGCGCTGCGGCAATCAATTTTTGATACAGCGGATGGCGTCCTTCGCCATTAACTTCAATCTTACTGAACATCGGGAACGTCACCCCCCATGTAGTGGTGCAGTAAGTTTTAATCTCTTCATCGCTGCCCGGTTCTTGCTCCAGAAACTGGTTGCACGGGAATCCCAACACCACAAAACCACGATCGGCCCAGGCTTTCTGAATATTCTCCAACTGCTCATATTGCGGCGTTAAGCCACACTTTGAGGCGACATTGACAATCAACAGCACATTACCGGCGTACTTCTCCAGCGTGGTCACTTCACCGTCGATATCTTTCACTACGGTCGTCAGAATGGAATCTTGCATCGTTTCTCCTGGGTGGTCAGTAAAAATCTTAGCTTTTAATCATAGACCGTCTTTTTGCGGCTAACGTCCTGCTTTTAACAATAACCAGATAAACACCGGCGCACCCAACGTTGCGGTGACCACGCCAATAGGCAGCTCTGCGGCAGCTAATGCCAGGCGCGCTACAACATCGGCCAGCAGTAATGCGCTCGCCCCTGCCAGCGCGCAGCCGGGAAGTAATACGCGATGATCGGTCAAACCACATAACCGGAGAATATGTGGGATCACCAGACCAATAAAGCCGATAGCACCCGCCAACGCCACACTGACGCCAACCATCCAGCCGGTCGCTGCCACCAGCACATTGCGCCAGAACCACAGGGGTAAACCAAGTTGCCGCGCCGAGATCTCGCCAAGTGCTAACATATTCATCGGTCTGGACTGACAACAGATCCACAACAACACGGGGATCAATGCCAGCATCAGCCAACTTTGCCGCCAGTCTACGCCGCCAAAACCGCCCATCATCCAGTACATCAGCTGACGTAAATCAATAGAGGTGGAAAAATAGATAGCCCACGTCATTAGTGCGCTACAGATAATCCCTAATGCAACACCAGCCAGCAATAACCGACTGGTCGAAAGATGACGACGGGCAAAACGTAAGAGTATTAAAGTGATGATAAGCGCGCCAGCAATCGCACACAGCCCTAGTGCCCAGTTTGGGAGTTGCCCTTGCCCAAGCAATACCGCGGCGATAAGCCCTACGCCTGCGCCGTTAGAGACGCCAAGTAGTCCAGGTTCTGCCAGAGGATTTTCAAACAATGCCTGCATTACAGCGCCGGATATAGCCAGCGCCGCACCAACCAGCAATACAGCCAGCGTACGTGGCAGGCGAATTTGCCAGACGAACAGTTCGCCACGAGGAGTAAACCAGTCACCTGGCGAAATCCATTGTTCACCGGCGCAAAGGCTTAAGAGAAGCGCCAGCAGCATCAAAACTGACAGGCATAATAACCAGCGAATATTTTGTCGCTGTTGTTGGCGGGCAAGTGTCAGCATGGTATCCGTTCTGCTGAAGTGTCATGGCGTTGATTTTACGGTGACTCTTCGACAGTGAAAAGAAAAAAGGCCGCAGAGCGGCCTTTTTAGTTAGATCAGATTACTCGTCTTTGGGCGAAGCGTTTTCGACCCGGCTTTTTAACTTCTGCCCGGGTCTGAAGGTCACCACGCGCCGTGCTGTAATGGGAATATCCTCGCCCGTTTTCGGGTTACGTCCCGGGCGTTGATTCTTATCACGCAGATCGAAGTTACCAAAACCAGAGAGTTTCACCTGTTCGCCGTTTTCCAGAGCTCGACGGATCTCTTCGAAAAACAGTTCAACCAGTTCTTTGGCATCCCGCTTGCTAAGCCCAAGCTTATCAAACAGATATTCTGACATTTCAGCTTTTGTAAGCGCCATAGGTTCAATCCCTCAATGATGCCTGGAATCGCTCTTTTAATGCCTCTACACATTTGGCGACGGTAGCGGCAATCTCCTCTTCTTCGAGTGTACGGCTGGTATCTTGCAGGATCAGGCTTATGGCGAGGCTCTTATACCCCTCCGCAACACCCTTACCGCGGTACACGTCAAATAAGTTTACGCCAACTACCTGATTTACGCCAACTTTCTTACATTCGGATAAAATATCCGCTGCGGGAACGTTTTCTGCGACCACCACCGCGATGTCACGACGGTTCGCCGGGAAGCGAGAAATCTCGCGCGCCTGAGGCACCACGCGGTCTGCGAGCTTGTTCCACTCCAGTTCAAACACCAGAGTGCGACCGTTAAGATCCAGTTTACGTTCCAGTTCAGGATGAACAACCCCAACAAAACCAATACGTTCACCTTTCAGATAAATCGCTGCGGATTGCCCCGGATGCAGTGCCGGATTCGCTTCTGCACGGAACTCAACCTCATTCAGTTTACCGGTCAGGTCGAGAACGGATTCAAGATCGCCTTTCAAATCATAGAAATCAACGGTCTCTTTTGCCAGGTTCCAGTGCTCTTCGTAACGGTTACCGCAAATCACACCGGCTAACATCAGATCCTGACGAATGCCCAACGGTGCCTGAGTATCTGGCACGAAACGCAGACCACTTTCGAAAATGCGCACACGGTTCTGCTGACGGTTCTGGTTGTACACCACGGTTGCCAGCAGGCCGGTCCACAGGGAAAGACGCATTGCTGACATTTCAACGGAAATAGGGCTTGGCAGCAGTAAGGCTTCAACGCCTGGATGGATCATCTGCTGCACTTTCGGATCAACGAAGCTGTAGGTGATCACTTCCTGATAGCCTTTGTCGTTGAGCAGCGTTTTCACGCGCTTGAGCGACAGATCGGCTTCGCGGTGAGTACCCATAATCAGGTTTGCCTGCACCGGCTCATCAGGGATGTTGTTGTAGCCGTAAACACGCGCGACTTCTTCGACCAGATCTTCTTCAATCTCCATGTCGAAACGCCAGCTCGGCGCAACTGCCTGCCACTCGTCTTTGCCTTCGGTCACTTCGCAGCCGAGACGACGCAGAATGTCAGTGACCTGCTCATCGGCAATATGATGGCCAATCAGGCGATCCAGTTTGCTGCGACGCAAAGTGATGGTTGCACGCTTCGGCAGCGTTGCTTCGTTGGTGATATCAATTACCGGACCAGCCTCACCACCGCAGATGTCGATCAGCAGACGGGTCGCACGTTCCATCGCTTTGTACTGCAGTGCCGGATCAACGCCACGCTCATAACGGTGAGACGCATCAGTATGCAGGCCATGACGACGAGCACGACCGGTGATAGACAGCGGGCTGAAGAAAGCACATTCCAGCAGAACGTTTTGTGTTTCGTCATTCACGCCAGAGTGTTCGCCACCAAAGATGCCGCCCATCGCCAGCGCCTTGTTGTGGTCGGCGATGACCAGAGTGTCAGCATTCAGCTTCGCTTCAGTGCCATCAAGCAGCACCAGCGTTTCGCCCTCTTTCGCCATCCGCACCACAATGCCGCCTTCAATGCGATCTTTATCGAAAGCGTGCATCGGCTGGCCCAGTTCGAGCAGCACATAGTTGGTGACGTCAACGACCGCATCGATAGAACGAATCCCGCAACGACGCAGTTTTTCTTTCATCCACAGTGGAGTTGGCGCTTTAACGTTAATGCCTTTTACCACACGACCAAGATAACGCGGGCAGGCTTCCGGCGCTTCGACTGCAATCGGCAGCGTGTCGTCGATGGTCGCACCAACCGGAACGATTTCCGGTTCAACCAGCGGCAGTTGGTTCAGCACGGCAACGTCACGCGCAACGCCAATGATGCCTAAGCAATCGGCACGGTTTGGTGTCACGCTGATTTCGATGGTGTTGTCATCGAGTTTCAGGTATTCGCGGATGTCGGTGCCAATCGGCGCATCCGCTGGCAGTTCGATAATGCCGCTGTGATCGTCAGAAATTCCCAGCTCAGAAAAGGAGCACAGCATCCCTTCAGACGGTTCGCCGCGCAGTTTTGCCGCTTTAATTTTGAAATCACCCGGCAGAACAGCACCAATGGTCGCTACCGCCACACGCAGGCCCTGACGGCAGTTTGGCGCACCGCAGACAATGTCCAGCAGGCGATCGCCGCCGACATTCACTTTTGTCACTCGCAGTTTGTCAGCGTTCGGATGCTGCGCACACTCAACCACTTCACCCACAACCACGCCGTGGAAGCTACCGGCAACCGGTTCTACACCGTCAACTTCCAGGCCCGCCATAGTGATTTGATTTGCCAGCGCATTGCTATCAATCGCCGGGTTCACCCATTCGCGTAACCACAGTTCACTGAATTTCATAATCTATTCCTGCCTTATTTAAACTGTTTGAGGAAACGCAGATCGTTTTCGAAGAATGAACGCAGGTCGGTGACGCCGTAACGCAACATAGTCAGACGCTCCATCCCCATCCCGAAGGCGAAACCAGAGTAAACTTCCGGATCGATGCCAACATTACGCAGCACGTTCGGATGCACCATCCCGCAGCCCAGTACTTCCAGCCATTTACCGTTTTTCCCCATGACGTCCACTTCTGCAGAAGGTTCGGTAAACGGGAAGTAGGAAGGACGGAAGCGGATCTGCAAATCTTCCTCAAAGAAGTTACGCAGGAAGTCGTGCAGCGTGCCTTTCAGGTTGGTAAAGCTGATGTTGGTATCAACAATCAGACCTTCCATCTGATGGAACATCGGCGTGTGAGTCTGGTCGTAGTCGTTACGATAAACGCGGCCAGGCGCGATGATACGAATCGGTGGCTGCTGAGCTTTCATTGTGCGGATCTGTACGCCAGAGGTCTGGGTACGCAGCAGGCGGGTAGCGTCAAACCAGAAAGTGTCGTGGTCAGCGCGCGCCGGGTGGTGACCAGGAATGTTCAGAGCATCGAAGTTATGATAATCGTCTTCGATTTCCGGCCCGGTTGCCACGGTAAAGCCAAGCTCACCGAAGAAACTTTCGATACGGTCGATGGTACGGGTCACCGGATGCAGACCGCCGTTTTCAATACGACGACCCGGCAGGGAGACATCAATCGTTTCCGCAGCCAGACGCGCATTCAGCGCTGCGCTTTCCAGTTCCGCTTTACGTGCATTCAGCGCCTGCTGAACCTGCTCTTTCGCTTCGTTGATAACCGCACCGGCTGCCGGGCGTTCTTCTGGCGGCAGCTCACGCAGGGTCGTCATCTGAAGGGTTAAGTGCCCTTTTTTACCCAAATATTCGACGCGCACATTGTCTAACGCGGCAACATCTGACGCCTGGCTAATGGCCGCCTTCGCACTGGCAACCAGTTCTGCGAGATGTGACATGGTTTTCCTCATTGTGTCAGTGGTGACACTGGTTCGTTGGACTTAGAGCCTATCCCATCAGGCTATTTTACTTGCCATTTTGGTCCCGGGCAGTGCTCGAAATCCTCACGTACTTAAGTACGCTCCGGTTTCTCCGCGCTGGCCGTGCCCAGACTGGCTGCGACAATTACGCCTGATGAGACAGGCTTTTTATTTTTCAAAACGCGCATACAAAAAAAGCCTCCACAGGGAGGCTTTCAGGCGCTGTTTTCCGTTTCTCTTCTCACGCGCTAGCCTCCTGGAGTCAGGTGCTAAAGTAAAAAAAGAAGCGGAAAATAGCAGCATTCATTGCTTGCGTTACCTTTTGGTACTTTTCAAAAGACCTTTATTGAAAAGGCTACGGCGATAAAAGTCAATGTTTTGATGGCGTTGAAACGAAAAGAGGGAGACTAGCTCCCTCTTTCAACTGGCTTATGCCAGAGCTGCTTTCGCTTTTTCAACCAGAGCGGTGAACGCTACTTTGTCGAATACTGCGATATCAGCCAGGATCTTACGGTCGATTTCAACAGAGGCTTTTTTCAGGCCATTGATGAATTTGCTGTAAGAAATACCGTTCTGACGTGCTGCTGCGTTGATACGCGCAATCCACAGTTGACGGAACTGACGCTTACGTTGACGACGGTCACGGTAAGCATACTGACCAGCTTTGATAACAGCCTGGAAGGCAACGCGGTATACGCGAGAACGCGCACCGTAGTAGCCTTTAGCTTGTTTCAAAATTTTCTTGTGACGTGCGCGTGCAATAACACCACGTTTTACGCGAGCCATATGTGCTCTCCTGTATCTATATTCTAATTAAAAAGTTAAAAAACGTTAACGGCTTATGCGTACGGCAGGCACGCGATTACCAGGCCCAGATCGCCTTTGGAAACCATGGCTTTCGGACGCAGGTGACGTTTACGTTTGGTCGCTTTTTTGGTCAGAATGTGACGCAGGTTAGCGTGCTTGTGCTTAAAACCACCTTTACCGGTTTTTTTGAAGCGCTTAGCAGCACCGCGTACGGTCTTAATTTTTGGCATTTTAATAACTTCCACTTCGCATTGTTAATAAACGAAACAAAGGCGAACAATGCCTGTGAAGCCCAAAGGCTCCACAGACAGTGCTACTTGAAGGCCTTACTGTTTCTTCTTAGGAGCGAGCACCATGATCATCTGGCGGCCTTCGATCTTCGTTGGGAAGGATTCGACCACTGCCAGTTCTTGCAAATCGTCTTTCACGCGATTAAGCACTTCCATACCGATTTGCTGGTGCGCCATCTCACGACCGCGGAAACGCAGCGTGATTTTGGCTTTATCACCCTCTTCGAGAAAGCGAATCAGGCTGCGGAGTTTTACCTGATAGTCGCCTTCATCTGTACCAGGACGGAATTTAATTTCCTTAACCTGGATAACTTTTTGCTTTTTCTTCTGTTCCTTAGAAGACTTGCTCTTTTCATAGAGGAATTTGCCGTAATCCATTATACGACAAACCGGCGGCTCGGCGTTAGGGCTGATCTCGACTAAGTCTACTCCGGCTTCTTCTGCTTTCTCCAGAGCTTCTCTCAGACTCACAATACCAAGCTGCTCGCCTTCCAGACCTGTTAAGCGAACTTCCTGGGCGCGAATTTCGCCATTGATACGGTTAGGGCGCGCCGTTTGAACTCGTTTTCCGCCTTTAATACCTTATTCCTCCAATTGTTTAAGACTGCGGCTGCGAATCTCTTGTTGCAGCTTCTCGATCACTTCATTTACGTCCATGCTTCCCAGGTCTTTACCACGGCGGGTGCGAACGGCAACTTTGCCTGATTCCACCTCTTTATCACCACAGACCAGCATATATGGGACGCGACGCAAAGTGTGCTCGCGGATTTTAAAGCCAATCTTCTCATTTCTCAAGTCTGCTTTAACACGAATGCCCGCATTTGATAGTTTTTGCGTCAATTCGTTAACGTATTCAGACTGTGAATCGGTAATATTCATGATAACAACCTGAACCGGCGCAAGCCAGATCGGGAAGAAACCAGCGAATTCTTCGGTCAGGATACCGATGAAACGTTCCATCGACCCCAGAATTGCGCGGTGAATCATTACCGGTACCTTACGCTCGTTGTCTTCACCCACATAGGAGGCGCTCAGACGAGACGGCAAGGAGAAGTCCAGCTGTACTGTACCGCACTGCCATGCACGATCGAGGCAGTCATACAGGGTAAATTCAATTTTCGGACCGTAGAAAGCGCCTTCACCCAGTTGATATTCAAACGGGATGTTGTTTTCTTCCAGCGCAACTGCCAGGTCCGCCTCAGCACGATCCCACATTTCGTCGCTGCCAATACGTTTTTCAGGACGAGTGGAGAGTTTGACGACGATCTTCTCGAAGCCAAAAGTGCTGTACATATCATAGACTAAACGGATACATCCGTTAACTTCATCGCGAATTTGTTCTTCAGTACAGAAGATATGCGCGTCATCCTGGGTAAAACCACGTACACGCATCAGGCCATGCAGCGAACCTGACGGCTCGTTACGGTGGCAGCTACCAAACTCGGCCATACGCAGCGGCAGATCGCGATAAGACTTCAGCCCCTGATTGAAAATTTGTACGTGACCCGGGCAGTTCATCGGCTTAATGCAGTATTCACGGTTCTCAGAAGACGTGGTGAACATTGCATCTTTGTAGTTGTCCCAGTGACCGGTTTTTTCCCACAGAACACGGTCCATCATGAACGGACCTTTAACTTCCTGATACTGGTACTCTTTCAGTTTAGAACGAACAAACACTTCCAGTTCACGGAAGATGGTCCAACCGTCGTTGTGCCAGAAGACCATACCCGGCGCTTCTTCCTGCATATGGTACAGGTCGAGCTGTTTACCAATTTTACGGTGGTCGCGTTTCGCGGCTTCTTCCAGACGCTGCAGGTAAGCGTTTAGCGCTTTTTTGTCTGCCCACGCCGTACCGTAAATACGTTGCAACATTTTGTTGTTGCTGTCGCCACGCCAGTAAGCCCCTGCCGTTTTCATCAGTTTGAAATGATGGCAGAAACGCATGTTCGGTACGTGCGGACCGCGGCACATGTCGACATATTCTTCATGGAAGTACAGACCTGGCTTGTCATCATGGGCGATGTTTTCGTCAAGAATGGAGACTTTGTAGCTCTCCCCACGGTTGGCGAAAGTTTCACGCGCTTCATGCCAGCTGACTTTCTTTTTAATGACGTCGTAGTTTTTCTCAGCAAGCTCATGCATCCGCTTCTCGAGTGCTTCGACATCTTCCTGGGTTAACGTGCGGTCAAGATCAACGTCGTAATAAAAACCGTTGTCAATAACCGGGCCGATTGCCATTTTGGTATGCGGCCAAAGTTGTTTAATCGCGTGCCCTAACAGGTGCGCACAGGAGTGACGAATGATCTCCAGACCTTCTTCGTCTTTGGCGGTAATGATCGACAGTTGTGCGTCGTTTTCAATCAGATCGCAAGCATCAACCAGTTCACCATTAACGCGCCCTGCGATACAGGCTTTCGCCAGACCTGGACCAATGTCCAGCGCAACATCCATGGGGCTTACAGCGTGGTCGTAATGGCGTTGGCTGCCATCAGGAAGAGTTATAACAGGCATTTTATATCCTTATTTGCAGTGGTGACCCACACGAAAGATCACATACAAAGAAAAATTTGTTTATTAACAGTTCATTGCGAAACCATCTAGCCAACAAATGCTAAATTGGTTCGCAATCAGGTACACAAATGAAAGACATTAACCTCTCACCTTCCACCCGGTTGAACGATGTTAACACTAAAAAAAGGGAGATTGTACCTTTCCGTTTCACATTGATTCGATTCGCAATTCGTTTGTAGTGAGTACACCAGCAAAACGCTTAAAGAACCACTGATAACATCACGCAGCGTCTGAAAGGTTTACTGCGAGCGGATTTACGCAGATAAACTGAATCCAGCAAAGTTCGTTGCGCTATTTGGCGGTGGTATTTAAACGATCATGAGATTAATGACGAACTGGTCATATCGCAATGATAAAAGTGACACAATTCTTATAGCAATTTTTCGTGCACATTTCGTTCTGGCGATAATAATTAATCATCATACTCAAAACCTCCAGACATATATAAGGCGAATAGATTATGAGTGAAAACGATATCATTATCAGAACTCATTATAAGTCTCCTCATAGAGTGCACATCGATAGCGACATACCAACGCCTTCAGCAGAGCCTATTAATCAATTTGCGCGCCAGCTCATCACCCTACTTGATACCTCTGATTTAAGTTCGACGCTGTCATACTGTGTTACTCAGGAATTTACCGCAAGCTGTCGAAAAATATCACAAAATTGTTATTCCACTGCCCTTTTTATCATTAACTTTGCCACTTCCCCCATCCATGCAGAAAATATACTCATTACATTACACTATAAAAAAGAAATCATTTCCTTACTTCTGGAAACCACGCCCATTAAAGCTAACCATTTGCGAAGCATACTGGATTATATTGAACAGGAACAGTCAACTGCCGAAAAACGTAACCATTGCATGAAGCTGTCAAAAAAAAACCATAGAGAAAAAACTATACAACCAACAGTAAATCTCAATGGTAGTGCATTTTTTTTGCAATCTCCTTCTGACGCTATTTTTTGTCGCCATCTGTCATTACAATACGCCATTGATTCATTGGGCAATGGAAAAGGCAAAGTCAACCTGATTAAACATTACTCCTCCGTTGAATCCATACAACAGCATGTCCCTATAGTCCGGGACGCGGAGTTCAGAGCATTACTTCGCCATCCTCCTGCAGGGAGTCGCGTTATCGCGAGTAAGGATTTTGGCTTCGCTTTAGATATTTTCTTCTGTCGAATGATGGCAAACAATGTCAGTCATATGTCCGCGATTTTATATATAGACAATCATACTTTATCAGTAAGGCTACGAATAAAGTTGGCAGCGGATGGACAGTTAAATTATGTTGTGTCCGTTTACGATCCGAACGACACCAATGTTGCCGTCAGAGGCACCCACAGGACAGCACGAGGCTTTGTCTCGCTTGATAAGTTCATCAGTTCAGGTCCCGATGCTCAGACCTGGGCTGATATGTATGTTCGCAACTGTGCAATTGCAATTCTCCCTCTATTACCTGAGGGAGTTCCAGCGGCTATTTTCGCGGGTATTGCGACACGAATGCCATTTGCCCCTATACATCCATCGGCAATGTTGTTAATAATGGCCACAGGACAGACTCAACAGCTTATTACATTATTCAAACAGTTGCGCATACTCCCTGAAAAAGAAATCATTAAAATAATAACTGCGCAGAATAGCGTTGGTACTCCTGCTTTATTTCTGGCTATGATGAACGGACATACTGACAACGTAAAAATATTTATGCAAGAAATTCAGTCACTGGTAAATAGTCGCATCATTCATAAAAATAATCTAGTTAAGTTACTGCAAACTAAAAGTGCCAATGACACACCTGGACTCTACATTACCATGTTGTATGGATTCGATGAAATAATCAATATCTTCCTTAATACATTAACCACTCCAATAGCACAAGAGCTTTTAAACAAAAAGCTGGTAATGGATATTTTAGCAATGAAAATACACGACGGTGAACCAGGATTATTCGCTGCAATGGAAAATAATCACCCTTTGTGTGTCACACGGTTCCTCTCAAAAATTTATGGAATCGCCTTTATATATAACCTCAGTAAAATTAATATCATGGATTTATTAAAAGGCGCAACAGCACATGGAACCCCTGCTTTATACATCGCCATGAGCAAGGGTAATGAAGACGTCGTGCTATCTTATATATCGACGCTGTGTACTTTTGCAAAAAAATATTCTTTTAGTCAACATCAGTTATTCACACTGTTGGCCGCTAAAAATCATGACAACATATCAGCTGTTCATATAGCCATTCATCATAATCATTATAAAACGGTAGAAATATATTATGCAGCTATAAATGTAATCAGCCAAAGCCTGAGCTTTAGTCCAGATGAACTACAGGCGTATTTATAACTAAATATTTACGATGTATATGTTGATACATATACTTTAAACTCAATAACAGTGACCGGGTGCACAACGCCACCCGACGGCTGCAATTGCAAAAAATCCCTTGTTGCCTGTCCCTTTTGTTACACTCCGTTATCACGCACAAGAGATATGCAGGACACTGGTATGCCGACTAAACGCTTTGATAAAAAACACTGGAAGATGGTGGTGGTGCTACTGGCAATCTGTGGCGCTATGTTGTTGCTACGTTGGGCAGCAATGATTTGGGGCTGAGCAGTGACAAACGAAAACAGCCAGACCGCATACTACGGTCCGGCAGATAATGTTACATGCTGTAGCCCAGCGATAAGGTTGTCCGACGATCGGTATGTTCCGGTGCAGACTCTGGAGGTTCAGAGTTCCATGTGACGTTGTAAGCCACCTTCAGTCCAAAATGTTCATTAATAGCAACATTTAATGCGCTTTCAGAGTTCAGCGTTGTGTCTTCCGCGCCAAAGACGGAAACACCCTGCGTAAATTTAGCGTTGTCAGTCAACTGCCATGCATAAGCCCCGGAGGCATAACCCAGCGGCTGGGTTTCACTGGCATTGTCGGTATATTTGTCGTAACGCACACCTGGACCGAATTCAAAGCGGAAACTGTGTACCGGGCCATTCAAAAACTGGCGACCATAACCCGCGGTCAACACATCGCGCTCTCGATAGCCGTTATAACGGTCTGTCAGCCAGCTTGCCTGCCCAAATAAATAGTCATAATCAGTTAAATTAAAACGGCTACGCCCGCCCGCCGCATATTTTTCTGAAGAACGCTCATCATTAGAAGAGGTATTACTGGCGTTCCCCCACAGCGACCAGGCAGTGGTATGTCCATACCAGGTCATGGTAGTGTCAGCCGTAAGTGAGGAGCTTTTCGTATTGCCTGATTGTGCAAGATATCCTGCATTCAGATTACCTTCGAAAGGTTTTTTAGCGCTGGCAGGATCGTCCATGACAGTAAAAACGGAATCATCGGCAGCTGCATTCAGTGACGCAAACATGCCCCCCGCCAACATAACGATGGCAGGAACTGTCTTCAAAAGCTTCATTTATCAAGAGTCCGTACAACAAAAAAAGAGACCTTCGCGGTCCCGGAAACTTTCTTAAGGATCAAAGATTAGCGTCCCTGGAAAGGTAACGAATTATAAAAAGGCGCGAATAACTTAGCAATATATTCTTATTTCATTTTTTGAATAAGCATGTGGCGAAAACAGATTTTTATTTATATATATTTATCTGCAAAATTTTAAATAAAGCTCTAATAAATCATATTGTTAATTTCTTCACTTTCCGCTGATTCGGTGCCAGACTGAAATCAGCCTATAGGAGGAAATGATGGTACGTATCTATACGTTGACACTTGCGCCCTCTCTCGATAGCGCAACAATTACCCCGCAAATTTATCCCGAAGGAAAGCTGCGCTGTACCGCACCGGTATTCGAACCCGGAGGCGGCGGCATCAACGTCGCCCGCGCCATTGCCCATCTTGGAGGCAGTGCCACAGCGATCTTCCCGGCGGGTGGTGCGACCGGCGAACATCTGGTTTCACTGTTGGCAGATGAAAATGTCCCCGTCGCTACTGTAGAAGCCAAAGACTGGACCCGGCAGAATTTACACGTACATGTGGAAGCAAGCGGTGAGCAGTATCGTTTTGTCATGCCAGGCGCGGCATTAAGTGAAGATGAGTTTCGCCAGCTTGAAGAGCAAGTTCTGGAAATTGAATCCGGTGCTATCCTGGTCATAAGCGGAAGCCTGCCGCCAGGTGTGAAGCTAGAAAAATTAACCCAACTGATTTCCGCTGCGCAAAACCAAGGGATCCGCTGTATCGTCGACAGTTCTGGCGAAGCGTTAAGTGCAGCACTGGCGATTGGTAACATCGAGTTGGTTAAGCCTAACCAAAAAGAACTCAGTGCGCTGGTGAATCGCGAACTCACCCAGCCAGACGATGTCCGCAAAGCCGCGCAGGAAATCGTTAATAGCGGCAAGGCCAAACGAGTTGTCGTTTCCCTGGGTCCACAAGGGGCGCTGGGCGTTGATAGTGAAAACTGCATTCAGGTTGTGCCACCACCGGTGAAAAGCCAGAGCACCGTTGGCGCTGGTGACAGCATGGTCGGCGCGATGACACTGAAACTGGCAGAAAATGCCTCTCTTGAAGAGATGGTCCGTTTTGGCGTAGCTGCGGGGAGTGCAGCCACACTCAATCAGGGAACACGCCTGTGCTCCCATGACGATACACAAAAAATTTACGCTTACCTTTCCCGCTAACTGAAACATTCCCCCTGCATTGGGGGAATCACCACCAACCTGTCGGCAACGCGTTTCTCCGACTATGCTCAAAAGTCATGTGATAACAAAGGGGTGAACTATGGCCAGTGGCGATCTTGTCCGTTATGTCATAACCGTCATGTTGCACGAGGATACATTGACTGAAATTAACGAGTTGAATAATTACCTGACTCGCGACGGTTTTTTGCTCACCATGACGGATGATGATGGAAATATCCATGAGCTGGGGACTAACACTTTTGGACTTATCAGTACCCAAAGTGAAGAAGAAATTAGAGAACTGGTTTCGGGGCTTACCCAAAGTGCAACCGGCAAAGATCCTGAAATCACCATCACGACCTGGGAGGAATGGAATAGCAACAGAAAATAAATGGTTTTTGGGCAATAATCAGTCTGTGGTGTGCGTTAGCTCGTGTTTTTACACCGCATTCTTGCGCTAACCTTATGATCTGGCAGACAACATGGGAGAGACATCATGTGGCAGGCAATCAGTCGTCTTTTGAGCGAGCAGTTAGGTGAAGGCGAAATCGAACTGCGTAATGAACTGCCTGGCGGAGAAGTCCATGCCGCATGGCATTTGCGCTATGCATGACGTGACTTTTTCGTCAAATGTGATGAAAGGGAACTGCTTCCCGGTTTTACCGCCGAAGCCGACCAACTGGAGTTACTGTCGCGTAGTAAAACCGTCACCGTGCCTAAGGTTTGGGCAGTTGGCGCTGACCGTGACTACAGTTTTCTGGTGATGGATTATCTCCCACCTCGCCCGCTGGATGCGCATAGCGCATTTATTCTTGGTCAGCAAATTGCGCGTTTACATCAATGGAGCGACCAACCGCAATTTGGCCTCGATTTCGATAACGCGATCTCCACAACTCCCCAGCCCAACACCTGGCAACGTCGCTGGTCAACTTTTTTTGCTGAACAACGGATTGGCTGGCAGCTGGAACTGGCGGCAGAAAAAGGGATCGCTTTCGGCAATATCGATGCCATCGTCGAGCATATTCAGCAGCGTCTGGCCTCGCATCAACCGCAGCCTTCTCTGTTGCACGGCGATTTATGGTCCGGCAACTGTGCGCTGGGTCCGGATGGCCCGTACATTTTCGACCCGGCCTGCTACTGGGGTGACCGAGAGTGCGACCTGGCGATGTTACCGCTGCATACTGAACAGCCGCCACAAATCTATGACGGCTATCAGTCAGTATCCCCGCTACCTGCCGATTTCCTTGAACGTCAACCGGTTTACCAACTCTACACGCTGTTAAATCGTGCAAGGTTATTTGGCGGTCAGCATTTGGTTATTGCTCAGCAGTCACTGGATAGATTATTAGCAGCATAATATGGGGTGAGGATAATGGCCGCTCCGTGCGGCCTTTTGGTTAAATAAATCCCAGCAGAGAAAAGAACACATAACCTGCAGCAATACAAATAACCGGCAGGATATACAGCGAGAAAAACTGCAGGAAAATAGTATGGTGCGGCACAACAATACGTGACTCAATTTGTTCACGCGTTAGCCCCTCTTCCCCTTTGGCTTTTTCCAGAATGAGTTGATCTTCAACACCTTCCCGCAAGAAGCGCGCCTGGCGACTCATCCGGGCACCGGAATCCTGCAACGCTAGTCCGACAAAAATCAGGATGAAAATCACCCAGAACATAACGTTCACGCCACCATTAAAATTGGGCGTCGGGGAGTTATACCAGAACAGATTCAAAAAAGGCGTATTCGCCTGCATCATATCGATCATGACATGAGTAAAGTCGAGCATGACCGCATTAATGCCTTCCTGGTTTTCCTGCCGGGTATTCATAAATTTCAGCAAAGAAATCAATGTAGAGATCAATGCAGGTATAAAAATCACCCAACCTAAAATCCTTTTCAAAACAGCAATGCGTCCAGCTTGTTGATACGTCATGAGTTCTCCTTGATTAAGACGCGTCGTTTCACTTAGTTTACCTGTAGATATCTGTTTTCGCCCATTCTTTAAAGGCGATATGATAGGCGCTTAATCATAAGCACGGCTTAATACCTTACACATAATGCTCTAAAGGAGAGGTTGTAATGTCAACCCCGCGTCAGATTCTTGCTGCAATTTTTGATATGGATGGATTACTTATCGACTCAGAACCTTTATGGGATCGAGCTGAACTGGATGTGATGGCAAGCCTGGGGGTGGATATATCCCGTCGTAACGAGCTGCCGGACACCTTAGGTTTACGCATCGATATGGTGGTCGATCTTTGGTACGCCCGGCAACCCTGGAATGGTCCAAGCCGTCAGGAAGTAGTAGAACGGGTTATTGCTCGTGCCATTTCACTGGTTGAAGAGACACGCCCATTATTGCCAGGCGTGCGTGAAGCTGTTGCGTTATGCAAAGAACAAGGTTTATTGGTGGGACTGGCCTCCGCGTCACCACTACATATGCTGGAAAAAGTGTTGACCATGTTTGACTTACGCGACAGTTTCGATGCCCTCGCCTCGGCTGAAAAATTGCCTTACAGCAAGCCGCATCCGCAAGTATATCTCGACTGCGCAGCAAAACTGGGCGTTGACCCACTGACCTGCGTAGCGCTGGAAGATTCGGTAAATGGCATGATCGCCTCTAAAGCAGCCCGCATGCGTTCCATCGTCGTTCCTGCGCCAGAAGCGCAAAATGATCCACGTTTTGTATTAGCAAACGTCAAACTCTCATCGCTGACAGAACTCACCGCAAAAGACCTTCTCGGTTAATAACCAAGGGCAGTTATCACGCTGCCCCTGGTTCTTTATCTGAATTTGCATTCAACTGGCGGATTAATCGTCAATTTAAGAGAAAGAGTTACACCGTCACTACTTCCGTGCACTGTATAAAAATCCTATACTGTACGTATCGACAGTTTAGTGAGTTTTATCATGACGGCGGAAGGTCACCTTCTCTTTTCTATTGCTTGTGCGGTATTTGCCAAAAATGCCGAGCTGACGCCCGTGCTGGCACAGGGTGACTGGTGGCATATTGTCCCTTCCGCAATCCTGACGTGTTTGTTACCGGACATCGATCACCCAAAGTCGTTTCTTGGGCAGCGATTAAAGTGGATATCAAAACCGATCGCCCGCGCTTTTGGGCATCGTGGTTTTACCCACAGTCTGCTGGCGGTATTTGCGCTGCTGGCAACCTTTTACCTTAAGGTTCCTGAAAGCTGGTTTATTCCTGCTGATGCGTTGCAGGGAATGGTACTGGGTTATTTGAGCCACATACTTGCCGATATGCTGACACCCGCCGGTGTTCCCCTGCTCTGGCCATGCCGCTGGCGTTTCCGCTTGCCTATCCTGGTTCCCCAAAAGGGCAACCAACTGGAACGTTTTATCTGCATGGCATTATTTGTCTGGTCGGTATGGATGCCCCATTCATTACCCGAAAACAGCGCTGTTCGTTGGTCATCGCAAATGATCAATACCTTGCAGATCCAGTTTCATCGGCTTATTAAGCATCAGGTTGAATACTAAAAAGGCAAAAATCGCCTTTCTGGAATAAGCAATTCCATTTGAATATAAGAGCCAGCACACAGTTCTGTTAATCTTGCGCCAACACTATGACTGCTACGCAGTGATAGAAATAATAAGATCAGGAGAACGGGGATGAACTTTCCATTAATTGCGAACATCGTGGTGTTCGTTGTACTGCTGTTTGCGCTGGCTCAGACCCGCCATAAACAGTGGAGTCTGGCGAAAAAAGTGCTGGTGGGTCTGGTGATGGGTGTGGTTTTTGGCCTCGCCCTGCATACCATTTATGGTTCTGACAGCCAGGTACTTAAAGATTCTGTACAGTGGTTTAACATCGTTGGTAACGGCTATGTTCAACTGCTGCAAATGATCGTTATGCCGTTAGTCTTCGCCTCTATTCTGAGCGCGGTTGCCCGTCTGCATAACGCATCACAGTTAGGCAAAATCAGTTTTCTGACCATCGGAACGCTTTTGTTTACCACGCTGATTGCGGCGCTGGTCGGTGTGCTGGTCACCAACCTGTTTGGTTTGACGGCTGAAGGTCTGGTTCAGGGTGGTGCAGAAACTGCACGTTTGAACGCCATCGAAAGTAACTATGTTGGTAAAGTCTCTGACCTGAGCGTTCCGCAGCTGATCTTGTCCTTTATCCCGAAAAACCCGTTTGCCGATCTGACCGGAGCCAATCCGACGTCAATTATCAGCGTGGTAATTTTTGCCGCATTCCTCGGCGTAGCTGCGCTGAAGCTGCTGAAGGATGATGCGCCGAAAGGTGAACGCGTCTTAACCGCTATCGATACCCTGCAAAGCTGGGTGATGAAACTGGTTCGCCTGGTCATGCAGCTGACCCCTTACGGCGTTCTGGCGCTGATGACCAAAGTGGTTGCAGGTTCTAACCTGCAAGACATCATCAAACTGGGAAGTTTCGTTGTCGCGTCCTACCTCGGTCTTCTGATTATGTTTACAGTGCATGGCCTTCTGCTGGGCATTAATGGCGTGAGCCCGCTGAAGTACTTCCGTAAGGTATGGCCAGTACTGACGTTTGCCTTTACCAGCCGTTCCAGTGCTGCGTCTATCCCGCTTAATGTGGAAGCACAAACGCGTCGACTCGGTGTTCCTGAATCCATCGCCAGTTTCGCCGCCTCTTTCGGTGCGACCATTGGTCAGAACGGCTGTGCCGGTTTGTATCCGGCAATGCTGGCGGTGATGGTTGCGCCTACGGTTGGCATTAACCCGCTGGACCCGATGTGGATTGCGACGCTGGTCGGTATTGTTACCGTTAGTTCCGCAGGCGTTGCCGGTGTCGGTGGTGGCGCAACTTTCGCCGCACTGATTGTGCTGCCTGCGATGGGCCTGCCTGTAACGCTGGTGGCATTGTTAATCTCCGTTGAACCGCTTATCGACATGGGCCGTACGGCGCTAAACGTTAGTGGCTCGATGACCGCTGGCACGCTGACCAGCCAGTGGCTGAAGCAAACCGATAAAGCCATTCTGGATAGCGAAGACGACGCCGAACTGGCACACCGTTAATTCTTATGCTGGCAACGGTCCGTTTTGTATAGGGGCCGTTGCCTTACTTTTTAAATGTTCCATCGCGGCGATGCATACTGACTCATATTTAAACAGATCGTCAGCGAAAAAAATGGCTAACTTATCAATACATTCCTGACTCAATGAATGTGCTTGTAGCGAGAAGCTTAAAACCTCATACCCAAGACGTTTTCTAAGTGAACTATCTGAAATGCTCATAATCTCTTCAAGCACACCACTTCCCATTCCCGGAAGATTCAGTGGATTAAAAAGAAGATTGACATTAAGCATTGATATTACCGAAGGAAACTTTAGGAGACTCTCATTTTTTTGAATCGCAGCAAAAATGCTCCCAACAGGATGTATATAATTTTGTTCATAGTATATCGTTCTTAAATACTGAATAACCAACCTGTTTTTTATATTGATCAAATTGGTCATTTTTTCTGGTCGGAATTCACAGGTAAAATCCATCCCAACAAAATTCTCATTAATACCTCTTATCCTAATTTCACTACCATAAAGATTATTAATTATCACTCTATATTTAACATTGTCCTGCAGATATGTATCAAAACTAAGTGCTGGCGCTCCTGGCTTTGAGGCATCATAGTTAATGTTAGACATATAGGTAATCATATAATTGAAGTTTGATTCTGCTATTTCATCGCAGGCACATTGACCCGTTGATATGAAGAAAGTGAGTGCTGTCATGGTAGACTGCAGCCTTTCTTTAAAAGAGTTAAAGGCAAGGTTTTTAATATTTAAATTACCATAATCACTCTGTATTAAGTTTGTAGAAAACATCTCCCACCTCGTATTTCAACAAAATTATTATCTCATTTGAATCTAAGCAATTTACAATATAAGTTTAATGGCAACGCCACAGGATGAACTATCAAAAATAGCTCATTCTGATTAGCTAAACTTAACTATTATAAAATAAATAAACAATTAAAGAAAAAAGATCACTTATTTATAGCAATAGATCGTTAAAGGCAGCTTTTTGTTACAGGTGATTTGAATGAATGTTGCATCGAAATACAGAATTTCAGGCCATGTAACTCCCGGCCAAACCGGGAGGTACGTAATCCTTACTCAGTCACTTCCCCTTCCTGGCGGATCTGATTTGCCCAACGCTGGGCGGATTCAGGCACAGTAAACGCCGGTGAGCGCAGAAATGACTCTCCCATCAGTACAAACGCAACATATTTGCCACGCAGCATCCAGACATCACGAAACGAATCCATCTTTATCGCATGTTCTGGCGGCGCGGGTTCCGTGCGTGGGACATAGCTAATAATCTGGCGGTTTTGCTGACGGAGCGGTTTCTTCATTACTGGCTTCACTAAACGCATATTAAAAATCAGAAAAACTGTAGTTTAGCCGATTTAGCCCCTGTACGTCCCGCTTTGCGTGTATTTCATAACACCGTTTCCAGAATAGTCTCCGAAGCGGGATCTGGCTGGTGGTCTATAGTTAGAGAGTTTTTTGACCAAAACAGCGGCCCTTTCAGTAATACATTAAGGAGACGAGTTCAATGTCGCAACATAACGAAAAGAACCCACATCAGCACCAGTCACCACTACACGATTCCAGCGAAGCGAAACCGGGGATGGACTCACTGGCACCTGAGGACGGATCTCATCGTCCAGCGGCTGAACCGACGCCACCGGGAGCGCAGCCAACCGCGCCAGGGAGTCTGAAAGCCCCTGATACGCGTAACGAAAAAATCAATTCTCTGGAAGACGTTCGCAAAGGTAGTGAAAATTATGCACTTACCACCAACCAGGGTGTACGCATCGCCGATGATCAAAACTCCCTACGCGCCGGTAGCCGTGGCCCAACACTGCTGGAAGATTTTATTCTGCGCGAGAAAATCACTCACTTTGACCATGAGCGCATCCCGGAACGAATTGTTCATGCGCGCGGCTCAGCCGCTCACGGTTATTTCCAGCCATATAAAAGCTTAAGCGATATCACCAAAGCGGATTTTCTGTCAGACCCTAACAAAATCACCCCAGTATTTGTACGTTTCTCTACCGTTCAGGGTGGTGCTGGCTCTGCCGATACCGTGCGTGATATCCGTGGCTTTGCCACCAAGTTCTATACCGAAGAGGGTATTTTTGACCTTGTTGGCAATAACACGCCAATCTTCTTTATCCAGGATGCGCATAAATTCCCTGATTTTGTTCATGCGGTAAAACCAGAACCGCATTGGGCAATTCCGCAAGGGCAAAGTGCTCACGACACCTTCTGGGATTATGTTTCCCTGCAACCGGAAACGCTGCATAACGTGATGTGGGCCATGTCGGATCGTGGTATCCCGCGCAGCTATCGCACCATGGAAGGCTTCGGTATTCACACCTTCCGCCTGATTAATGCCGAAGGGAAAGCGACGTTCGTACGTTTCCACTGGAAACCATTGGCCGGTAAAGCCTCACTGGTTTGGGATGAAGCACAAAAACTAACCGGACGTGACCCGGACTTCCACCGCCGCGAGTTGTGGGAAGCGATTGAAGCGGGTGATTTCCCGGAATACGAACTGGGCTTCCAGTTGATTCCTGAAGAAGATGAATTTAAGTTCGACTTCGACCTTCTTGATCCAACTAAACTTATCCCGGAAGAACTGGTGCCCGTTCAGCGTGTTGGCAAAATGGTGCTTAATCGTAATCCGGATAACTTCTTTGCCGAAAACGAACAAGCAGCTTTCCATCCAGGCCATATTGTTCCTGGTCTGGACTTCACCAACGATCCCCTGTTACAGGGACGTTTGTTCTCCTATACCGATACACAAATCAGTCGTCTTGGCGGACCCAATTTCCATGAAATTCCGATTAACCGCCCGACCTGCCCATACCACAACTTCCAGCGTGATGGCATGCACCGCATGGGTATCGACACTAACCCGGCGAATTACGAGCCCAACTCGATCAACGATAACTGGCCGCGCGAAACACCACCAGGGCCAAAACGTGGCGGTTTTGAGTCATATCAGGAGCGCGTGGAAGGCAATAAGGTGCGCGAACGTAGCCCGTCATTTGGCGAATATTATTCTCATCCGCGCCTGTTCTGGTTAAGTCAGACGCCGTTCGAGCAGCGCCATGTTGTCGATGGTTTCAGCTTTGAGTTAAGCAAAGTAGTTCGTCCGTATATTCGTGAGCGCGTTGTTGACCAGCTGGCGCATATTGATCTCACTCTGGCCCAGGCGGTGGCGAAAAATCTCGGTATCGAACTGACTGACGACCAGCTGAATATCACCCCGCCTCCGGACGTCAACGGTCTGAAAAAGGATCCATCCTTAAGTCTGTACGCCATTCCTGACGGTGATGTAAAAGGTCGCGTGGTAGCGATTTTGCTTAATGATGAAGTGAGATCGGCAGACCTTCTGGCCATTCTCAAGGCGCTGAAGGCCAAAGGCGTTCATGCCAAACTGCTCTACTCCCGAATGGGTGAAGTGACTGCGGATGACGGTACGGTGCTGCCTATAGCCGCTACATTTGCCGGAGCGCCTTCGCTAACGGTCGATGCGGTTATTGTCCCTTGCGGCAATATCGCGGATATCGCTGACAACGGCGATGCCAACTACTACCTGATGGAAGCCTACAAACACCTTAAACCGATTGCGCTGGCAGGAGACGCGCGCAAGTTTAAAGCAACAATCAAGGTCGCTGACCAGGGTGAAGAAGGGATTGTGGAAGCTGACAGCGCCGATGGTAGTTTTATGGATGAACTGTTAACGCTGATGGCAGCACACCGCGTGTGGTCACGCATTCCTAAGATTGACAAAATCCCGGCGTAAATATGGATAAGGTCACGCCCCCTGGGGAGTGACCTTACCACCTTACTTACACATCAAGATAACTACCCAACCGATAACCACGCTCAGCAATCGCATATTTCAACGACGCTGAAGTCAGCACATCCAGTTCCGTTAACCGAGGGAAGCAATAAGCACTCTGGCGAATCGTATTATCGATAAACGCCGGGTGGCACATCACTTCCAGAGAGCGCTCGCCGCGATGACTGGAGTCATCAAGCACTTGCAGGAACAGTGTCTCGCTAATCTCTTCACCATAAAACGCGCTACTGAATCCCTGCGAACTGCGCAGATTAGCCAGTAAATCACCAACGTTAGACAGCGGCTGACGGTCGATGCGCAACGCTATCCCCTCTTCAGCCGCAAACCTGGCAACAATCGGGAAAATCTGCGGGAACATATGCACATGATGATGGCTATCAAGATGCGTAGGTTTGCGTCCAAATAGCTCAATGAAACGCAAATACTGACTGGCGAGCTCCTGAGTAATTTCTTCCAGCGGTAAAGCATCTTCTTCTGCCAACTGCCAGATCCATTTTCCCAGCACACCATCGCGGGTTAACCCCGGCATAGCTGTCAGTGCCTTGCCCATAGTAAGGACAAAGTGCATCCCTATGGCCAGACTCGGTTCATCACGACTCAACTGCACTGCATGGTCAATAGCCTGCCCATTCACCAGCGCCGTCGTCGACGTGACAATCCCATTGCGACAGGCCTCGATAATGCCGTAGTTCTGACCTTTGCTTAAGCCAAAATCATCGGCATTAACAATCAGTAAGCGTTCCATAATCAGCCTCGGTTAATGTGCTTTTTTAAGCTCTGCGATGCAGTCGGCAAAATTTGGCAGCCATTTCTCGTGCGCCAGAATCATCTCGCGTGCCAGCAGCTCAGCATCGCGATCGGAATGCACCAACGGACTAAGGTTTAGCGCCAGTAACACATCGTTAAATTCCCCGCTAAGTGCGGCGTTGCTGGCAGCAATCTCGAAGCCTTTGATGGTGTGAATCAGCCCCATCACTTTATCATCGAAATGCGTAATGCGCGGATGTGGCGTCGCGCCATCGCGCCCCAGCGTACAGGTCATTTCTACCGCCCAGTCTGCCGGAATATTATCAATATGCCCATGATGCGGGATATTAACGTAATGTTCTGCTTGCTTGTCGTTGTAGATAGCGTTGATCACTTCGCACGCTGCATCAGAGTAATAAGCCCCACCGCGCTGTTCCAGCTCTTTCGGCTTAACATTCAACTCCGGGTTTTTATATAGCTCAAAAAGTTGTTTCTCGACTTTCTGTACTACCTGCGCTCGTGCGCCGCCTTTGTAGTATTCGCCCATTTCAATAGCCAGCATCTCTTTTTGCTTGAAGTAATAAAGCAAATAAGAACACGGCAACAGATTCAGAGAACGAATTAAGCCTTCGCTAAATGGCAGATCGAAAATATTTTTAACGCCAGATGCTTTTAACTGCCCGGATGCCACACCATCAAGCAATTCGGCAAAGCGTGATTTGCCATTTACCAGCACATCCTTAATGAACACCATATGGTTGAGGCCGAACAAATCGATAGATAAATCATCGCTGTCTTTCAGCATCAGAACATCGCGAATAAACATCTTCATGCCGATCGGAATATTACACACGCCGATAAAGCGTTTAAATCCGGTATGACGATAAACGGCTTCAGTGACCATTCCCGCCGGGTTAGTGAAGTTAATCACCCATGCATTCGGACAAAGTTCTTCGACATCTTTTACGATGTCAAAAATCACCGGAATGGTACGCAGACCTTTAAACAAACCGCCCGCGCCGTTAGTTTCCTGACCAAGATAACCATGACTTAATGGAATACGTTCATCCAGTTCGCGCGCCGGTAATTGGCCTACGCGCAGTTGGGTAGTAACGAAATCAGCATCTTTCAATGCTTCGCGGCGATCCAGCGTTTTATAAAGCTTCATCGGGACGCCAGCGTTATCAATCATCCGTTGGCAGAGATCAAAAATAATATCCAGTTTAGCTTTACCACCTTCGACATCCACCAGCCATAATTCGCTGACCGGCAATTCGTGATAACGCTTAATAAATCCTTCCAGTAACTCCGGGGTATAGCTGCTCCCGCCACCAATAGTGACGACTTTTAATATCTGGTTCATAAACTCTCCCTTCAGTACAGAGTACTGATATCTGGCATATCTGCCCCCCCGGACATAAATAATCCAGCAACAGGACAGATATGTGAATTGTCAGGTATAACGACTTACTGATTAAATTCAGTCAATTTCTTACGATAGCTCTTAGGCGTAAAGGACGTTAATTTCTTAAACGTTTTAATAAACAAGCTCGGGCTACTATAACCGGCCTCAAACGCAATATCCGTCACGGAATAGTTGGTCATTTCCAGTTGTTTTTTGGCAAAATTAATACGGATCTCATTAATAATCTGCATTGGTGTTTTGCCATAATATCGTTGAGTCGCTCGCGTCAAATATTCCTGTGATTTGGCTGACAACGTCACCATATTCTCCAGCGCCGATTCACTAAACTGCTCTTTATCATGCATCTTTTCTACCGTACTTTTCAGCCACTGCGGTACATCATCAATCACCTGTTCTTCGCGGTAATGACGCAAACGGTTAATGACATAAAAAGTAACCATCTCAACAAACTCTTCCAGCCCTGTTTCGCGGAAATTCAATGAAGAAATCACGGTTTCCACATAGGTGAGAAAAGCGTTATTGGTCCGGTATACCTGCGAAGCGACAAAGCAATAAGGCAACAACGGCAGGTAATGCTGCTCAAAAAAGCGTTTACTGATCCCAACGTTCAATATGCGCGTGGCACCAAACTCATAAAAACTTTGATGGTGCGAACCTAACGGAATAAAAACAAAATCGCCCCGTTCCAGTAACACGCGCTTACCGTTAATCTCCTGGAAATAACGCCCGGTTAATACCAGAGTAAATTCATAATAGTCGTGCTGATGCAGTCCGCTGATACTCTCAGTTTTGTTATAGATAAACACATGGAAATTTTTGCCATTAAACAACTGCTGTTCTCGGGCAGTGGCAATTTCCGGCGCGTTAATCACTGGCTGCATCATCGACTCCTTATGCCTTCAGTTTTTCATGAAGCTCAATTAATTCAGTAATCAGTTCACGCGCAAGCATGGACGTCATTAAATGATCCTGAGCGTGGACCAGCACCAGACTCACTTTCATCTTACCTTCGCCCGCATCGCCTTCAATCAGTTTCGTCTGTACCAGATGCGCTTCATTCAATGCCATCCGTGACTGATCCATCATGGTTTTTGCTGCGGCAAAATCGCCCTGCTTCGCCTGTTTCAGTGCCGCATACGCCAGGCTGCGCGCTTGTCCGGAGTTGATGATAAGCCCCATCACCACTTCTTCCAGCTCTTCAGCTTCCGTTTGCGTATCGGGAATATTTTCGAGATCCATCATACATCGTTCCTCTCTATTCTTACCGGCACGATTACCCGTACCGGTATCGATTAAAATTTCAGGGCATTAGCAATATCTTCTTCACTCTCTTCTTTATCAATCGCGTTTTGTGCTTTGTTAGCCACCACAACAAAGGGCAGATAAATTAACGTTGCGATACCAAGGTTGAAGAGTGCGACCAGCAATGCAGCGACGCTACCGTTGGTGTTAAAGAAGGCTCCCAAACCGGTTGGCATGGTCCACGGTGCAATATTGGTCACCGGAGGAATAATGCCCATGTAGTACGCTGCCAGAGTGATTGCCGCCAGAATCGGTTGTACCAGTACAAACGGGATAAACATCACCGGGTTCATGATAATTGGCAAACCAAACAGAATCGGTTCGTTAATCTGGAAGATGCCGGACGGCAGCGCCAGTTTTGCCACCTGACGATAATCAGCACGGCGAGAAGCGATAAAGATAGCCAGGATCAGACCCAAAGTCGCACCACTGCCACCGAGGAAAATAAAGGAGTCCAGCATCGGCTTGGCCCAGATATGGAAGGTCTTACCGGCTGCCAACGCCGCTTCGACGGAACCATATTGCTGATAGGTCGCGATATTTTCCAGCGCCCACGGCGTCATAATGCCGTTGTCCAGGGCGGTCAGCGCCAGCGCGCCGTGAATACCAAAGAACCAGAGCAGTGGAACAAAGATCACATAGGCCCATCCCACCACGCTACCCAACGATGCCAGTGGGGTTGAGATGGTATCCATAATGATCTGATGGAAATTGGTACCCCAGGTATTCAACGCCCAGGCAATAATCCCCATCACGGAAAGAATAATAAAGCCGGGGATTAATGCCGAGAAGGAACGCGATACTGAAGCAGGTACGCTGTCGGGCAATTTAATGACCCAATTGCGGCGGACAATAAAGGTAAACATTTCTGCCACCACCAGGCCAATAATAATCCCGGAGATGATATTCGCCCCACCTAACCAGTTTGCGCCAACCGCATAGGCCTCACCGACACTATAAGGGGTGACGGTCATAAATGCTGCAACGGATAACAACCCAGCCGCCAGCGCATCGACTTTACGCTCTTCTGCCAGCGCCATGCCAATAAAGAACGGTGCCATTAAAGACATTATCCCTAATGTTCCGTTATATACGTTGCCGCCAATACCTTTCAGACCATTAAGTGTTTCAATGGTTGAGGCATCCAGGCGAATACCTAAGGAATAAAAAAACGACCCCTCCCCAAAGCTTAGAAAAACGTTGTTAATTAATACAAACATGGCCCCCGCAAGGGTTAACGGCATTAAGCGAATAAAGCCATTTTTGATTGCATTAACGTGTGGCTGCTTTCCTATTTTAACTGCAAAAGGGAGGAGTACCTTTTCAAGCGATGCAATAACATTACTCATAGAAAAATACCCTTAAAAACCGCAATTTAAATATTGCGGTATTGATTTATGAAATAACTCTTTGACGGGAAAATTTAAAATAAATTAATTTGCTGCGGCTTTTTTAATCGCTGCAACCGCAGCCTTAAGCACGCCTAAACCATCGACTTTGCCATAAAGCAGCGAGTCAATTACTTCAACCGGTTTGTTGGGTAACAAACGCTGGATTTCGGGCAACATATAAGCAATCTGCGGCCCTAATAACACGACATCGGCATTCTGACCTTTTTCACCAGCCAGTGTTTCCGGAAATGCTTCAATAATGACCGGAACTTCATATTTTTCTGCCTGTGCGCGCATTTTTGATACCAGTAAAGAGGTAGACATGCCCGCAGAACAAAACAGATAAATGTGTTTCTTTTCCATAAAACTGCCCTCATCGACGATTATCTGTCAGCCAGACACTCCGCAAGCCTTAACCTGCTTCCATGCTCTGGGTAACTTGCGAAACCAACATGACTTTTTTTGTGGCTGAAAGGAGTATACGGTATAGACCTGAGCAATAGTATTTCTTTGACCTTATAAATTGTCTCTCCTTGACCTGTGGTTATGACCCTCTTCACATTTCGGGCAAATAATTCGCGAAGATAATTAAGAACACAGGCCAAAAAAAACCGGCGCAATGGCCGGTTTCCGTTGTTACTCAAGCTTTCAGACGAAGTGATTACTTCGCAGCCTGTGGATCAGTGTCGTATTCAGCACAGGTCTGATAACCGGAGTTGATGACATGTCCGGTATCATCTAACGCGACAAAGTAGGTTTCTGCTTTACCATCACGTTGACCCAGGATGTAGGTCTGGCAAGTACCACGAGCATGAATCATACTCACTTCAGACGAAGGTTTACCCGCAATTTGTGCAACCTGCGCCCGGCTCATGCCTTTTTTGACGTCTTTCACCACAGGCTGTACAAACTGGTCTTTGGTACGATCATAAGCCGTACAACCCGCCAGCATGGTTAATACCGCCGCTGCACTCAGAATTCCTGCCATATTCTTGTTCATATTCCGTCCTCTTTTTTATCAGCGTGTTAGATAAGCCTGGAATACATTGGGCGCTTTTTCAAGCCCGTGAACGAAACGGCTCCGCTTTCAGAGGATTCCTGTATGACGTTTTAACCACCATTCAGCCCGCTGTCGCTTGTCGTTTCAATAGCAACGGGTTAGCTTTAAGGAAGTTTTGTCTTTTCTGTCTGGAGGGGTTCAATGACATTGCAACAACAAATAATAAAGGCGCTGGGCGCAAAACCGCAGATTAATGCTGAAGAGGAAATTCGTCGTAGTGTCGATTTTCTGAAAAGCTACCTGCAAACTTATCCGTTCATTAAATCACTGGTGCTCGGGATCAGCGGCGGTCAGGACTCCACGCTTGCCGGTAAGCTGTGCCAGATGGCGATTAATGAGCTGCGCCAGGAAACCGGCAACGAATCGCTGCAATTTATTGCCGTACGCCTGCCCTATGGTGTTCAGGCCGACGAACAAGATTGTCAGGATGCCATTGCCTTTATTCAACCGGATCGCGTATTAACCGTTAATATCAAGGGCGCGGTATTGGCCAGCGAACAGGCGCTGCGCGAAGCGGGTATTGAATTAAGTGATTTTGTCCGTGGCAATGAAAAAGCGCGTGAGCGGATGAAAGCACAATATAGCATTGCGGGTATGACCAGCGGTGTCGTGGTGGGCACCGATCATGCAGCAGAAGCCATTACCGGATTCTTCACTAAATATGGTGACGGCGGTACGGACATTAATCCGCTGTATCGCCTCAACAAACGTCAGGGTAAACAGTTACTGGCGGCATTAGGTTGTCCGGAACATCTTTATAAGAAAGCCCCAACGGCCGATCTGGAAGATGATCGCCCTTCTCTGCCAGATGAAGTGGCACTCGGCGTGACCTATGACAATATCGACGACTATCTGGAAGGGAAAAACGTACCTGAACAGGTCGCCAGAACAATAGAGAACTGGTATCTGAAAACCGAACATAAACGCCGTCCGCCAATTACCGTTTTCGATGATTTCTGGAAGAAGTAATAATTTGCACATATTGGTTTGTGCGAAAAAGAGTACTTTGTTCACGCCGGATGCGGCGTGAACGCCTTATTCGCCCCACAAAACTATGCAAATTCAATATATTGCATGAGTCGAATAGGCCTGACAGGCGTAGCACGTCTGACGGTGTAACCTTTGTCATCAACCCGCCTCTTTTTTAATCGCTCCCCGCCTGTTACACTGGATAGATAACCAGCATTCGGAGTCAACAGTGGTACGGCGTTTAACTTCTCCGCGGCTCGAATTTGAAGCTGCGGCAATTTATGAATATCCCGAACATTTACGTTCATTCCTTAATGACTTACCCACCCGACCAGGGGTGTATCTGTTTCATGGCGAAAGTGACACCATGCCGCTCTATATCGGCAAAAGCATTAACATCCGCAGCCGCGTCCTTTCTCATTTACGTACCCCGGATGAAGCCGCCATGCTGCGGCAATCCCGACGCATCAGCTGGATATGTACCGCCGGTGAAATCGGCGCTCTACTCCTTGAAGCGCGATTAATCAAAGAGCAGCAGCCGCTATTTAATAAACGCTTGCGCCGCAATCGCCAGCTCTGCGCCCTGCAGCTGAATGAAAAGCGTGTTGATGTGGTGTATGCCAAAGAGGTGGATTTTTCACGAGCCCCCAACCTGTTTGGCCTGTTTGCCAATAGGCGCGCAGCTTTACAAGCATTGCAGACCATCGCTGATGAACAAAAACTTTGTTATGGCCTGTTGGGACTGGAACCGTTAAGCCGCGGGCGTGCATGTTTTCGTTCTGCATTAAAACGTTGCGCCGGGGCGTGTTGCGGTAAAGAGAGCCATGACGATCATGCGCTACGCTTGCGCCAGGCTCTGGCGCGTTTGCGGGTGGTGTGTTGGCCTTGGCAAGGTGCGGTGGCACTGAAAGAACAGCACCCGGAAATGACTCAATATCATATTATTCAAAACTGGCTGTGGCTGGGGGCGGTTAATTCGCTGGAAGAAGCGACAATGTTAATTCGGACACCCGCCGGGTTTGATCACGACGGTTATAAAATTCTTTGTAAGCCGCTGCTTTCCGGTAACTATGAAATTACTGAACTTGATCCGGCGAATGACCAGCGAGCCAGTTGATTTCACTGAATAACAGTTTACCTTGCGGTTGTAAAAGCCGCAGGGTGTGTTTGCCATCATACCAGCACGCTCCCTGGTCAGTAGTGAGCAGTTTATCGCCCAATTGCCACGCCCCGTTAATGACAAACACTACCCCGCCGCGTGAGCCAAAGGTAGTAAACGTACGTTCGGCAATTCTGACTTTCGCCTTACAGACATCCAAGCGTGTCATGATGTTGAAATCCATCGACATCTGCCCTGCCGTCAGTTTCGCTTTAACCACCTGGTCCGCCGCAAAGGCAAAAGGCTGTAACGGTTTTAAGGTATGTTTAAAGCGGTCTGCACTTTCAAGGAACATCTCGCCGCCTTCCAGCAACGTCACTATCCTTTCCATACCTGGAAACAAAGAAAACTCCCCATTCGCCGCGATGGATGCAATGCTGGCTCGCCAGTAAAAATCACGTTTTGCCGGTGGAAAAGTACAGATTTCGCGGGTTTCACCGGCAGCGTTTCGCCACAGATTCACCGACATTTTACGTATATCAAAGTATTCCATACTCGCTCCCGGCCCGTTCTTTTCATTGTTATCGTTCAGGTAACCGTGGATGGTTATCGGCAACTCGGGTGATTTACGTTAGTGGCGATCAGTTTTTTTTTGCATCTGTTTGAGAACAAAAAAGAAAACCGCCGACCCTGTCCACCGCATTACTGCAAGGTAGTGGACAAGACCGGCGGTCTTAAGTTTTTGGCTGAAAGATTATTCAGCAGTTGCAGGCATTTTACCTTTTGCCGCTGGACGTTCTGTCAGACGCTTCTCAAAATTAGCATTAAATTGCTTTTTCTGTTCCGGCGTCAGGATGTTGTAAATCTTGTTCTGGGTTTCCATGTGCGCCAGCATGTTAGCTTTGCGCTGTTCTTCCATTTTTGCGATCTGTGCTTCAGCTTTTGCTTTATCGAAGGTATCGCTGGCAATGATGTCATGCATTGCGCGGCGTTCTTCCAGCGGCGGACGTTTCATCTGGTCACGCTGGCCTTTCATGATTTCGCGGATCTGCTGTTTCTGCGCGTCGGTCAGGTTCAGGTCTTTGAACATCATGTCCTGATGCGGACCGAACTTGCCTTTGTGGTGCATCATCGGCTTCGCGTCAGCCGGTGCTGAGGTAGTGGTGTCTGCGGCATGGGCCAGGTTAGCCGCGCCAAGAGCCAGGGTAGAGGCAACAAACAGTGCAGTTAATTTACGCATATTCTATATCCTTCCTTTCAGTTATTTATTACGGCTTTCTTAAGTAGCGTGCCGTGTTGACGAGATTAACTTTACTGACTTTAGCGTCAATTAATCAGAGCAACGGTAAAACAATGAAAGTGTAAAAAACACTTTTGCGCCAATTATGGAGAAAAAAAGAAAATTTGATGGAGAGTGATGAGAGAATATTACAACATGATGATTTTGCAGAGATTATGAAGAACTATACCGGATGACTGGTGATAAATAAAGCAAATAACCAGGATTAATCTGTATTAATTTATAAGAAAGTAACTTAATACCCGCAGAATGATTTCTGCGGGTAAGTATTAGCTTATTTTTTCGAGCATTAATCCCGCGCGTAATCCCAACGCTACCAACGGATTAGGGAATAACACATACTCTACATCATGGGTTACGGTAAAACGTTCCTCACCGTCCTGCGCCAGCAACGTTCCTTTCTTAAACGGCATAAAATTCAGCGTGTCACTTGCCATATGCATTTCGAAGGACGGCGAATGGCGAGTAATTTGCGAAACCACCCGATAACGTAGTGGCGGCGTTCTCACGATACCGACACTCTCACCAGATAGCAGCGCAGCAATTGCGCTGGCAGTTACTGCAAACTGGCGAAGATCGTTTTGTCCGAAGGGCAACGCTTTGCCGAGTTCCAGCGTACAGGCCAGCGCGCCAAAATGTCTGGCGCTGAAATGGGTAAACGTACCACCAGGCGCCTGATGGAACACCAGTGCCTCCAGCCCAGCCGCCCCCAGCCACGTCAGAAATTTCTCGTCCCAGGGAATGTCGCGTTGCGGTAATACACCGAACTGCGGATGCAAGGAGCCACGAATTGCGGTATGTAGATCAAGGTGCCAGCGAATAGATTCCTTGCCCTGGTCATAAAAATCTTCCAGGCACTGTTCCAGTTCGCGCGCGCGACAGGTTTCCCCGCTTTCAGCAAATAATTGCCAACGTCCGCCAAACATTCGGTTCATATCGCTATGGCAATAACGTTTCCCTTGCTTCAGCGCAGGAGGATTCCCGAGGATCACCAGCAGCCGCCAACGTAACGGGATCTCGCCGTGAGATATCGCGCCAAGCAACGCGTCCAGCATCTCCACAGGTGCCGTCTCATTACCGTGTATTCCCGCTGAAATCACCAGCGCACCTTGCGGTGGCGTTAATGGCGTCAGTTCCAGCACGCCATCGCCCAGCCAGCGCCAGCGAACGCCGTTGATTTCTCGCTCGGTGATAACCGGTTTTTTACCCGTTAAGGTCAGAGCAAGAAAATTATCCATTGCCCCCTCCCTCGCGCTGGAACGGATAAACCGAACCGAGATTCAGTAGTTGGCTCAATACATCCAGTGCTTCCCGCCCTTCGTGCAGCAGCAGCGGATCAGCCAGATCCGCCGCAGTAAGACGATCGCGGTAGTAACGCTCCACCCAGTCATTGAGCGCATTAAACAGCGTATCGTTCATCATCACCGCCGGATTAACCGCCCGGCGTTCTTCTTCTGTCAATACCACCCGCAACCGCAGGCACGCCGGGCCTCCACCGTTCGCCATGCTTTCACGTAAATCAAAGACTTTTAGTTCGCTAATCGGGTTGTCAGCGGCAAGGAGTTCATTGAGATAACACCATACTCCGGCGTGTTCACGACACTCCTGCGGCAGCACCAGCAGCATGGAACCATCATCGCGGCTCAACAGTTGGCTGTTAAACAGATACGTAGACACCGCATCCGACACGGAAACCTGAGTCGCCGGAACTTCTAGCGCCATAAAACCATTGACCCGCGAACGCAGATTTGCCAGTAATTGCGCCTGGCGAGCGAACGCCTGCTGATGGCAAAACAGCACCTGACGGTTACTTACGGCAATCACATCATTATGAAAAACGCCCTGGTCGATAACGTCCGGGTTTTGCTGGGCGAAAATCACCTGTTGGGGATTCACCTGATTCAACCTTGCCACCGCCTCGCTGGCTTCGCGTGTCTGCCGCGCCGGATAATGGGAAGGTCGGGAAACATTGCCCTCTTCTCGCCCGTAGACAAAAAGTTGCATACCCGGTTCACCGTAATGACCGCCGAGACGATTGTGGTTTGCCGCCCCCTCATCACCGAGCAACGCTACCTGCGGCAACGCCGAATGGACACTAAATTTCTCTTCGTCGTTAAAAATCGCTTTTAACAGCGATTCGGTGACGGGGGCTTCCAGCGAACGGTGAAATTTATTGTTCAGGTTGGCAACGGTGAGATGCACTTTGCCATCCAGCGTATCGGCAGATGGCGCGATCGTTGCCGCATTGGCTACCCACATTGGCGAAGCGGAGCTGACGCTGGAAAGCCAGTGCGGTGCCTGGCGTGCAACTTTTTCCAGTACCTGCTCATCGCTACCACTGAATCCCAGTTGACGCAGCACCGGAATAAACGGACGCTCGTGCGGCGGGATCACCGCCTGGGGAAATCCCGCATCGGCAAGGGTTTTCATTTTCAGTAAGCCCTGTTTCGCCGCCAGTCGCGGGTTAGAGACCTGAAAACGATGACGGGTAGAGGCTTCATTACCAAACGACAGGCCCGCGTAATGATGCGTCAGCCCCACCAGTCCGTCGAAATTGACTTCCCAGGCGTTCATCGCTCCACCTCCTCGGAAAAATCCAGACCTGGGTTAAGCGTGGTGGGCAACGTTAACGAGTCTGACTCCAGGCTTGCCATCGGCCAGGCGCAGTAATCGGCGGCATACCAGGCGCTGGGGCGATGGTTGCCGGAAGCGCCAACGCCGCCGAAGGGTGCGGTACTGGCAGCACCGGTAAGCGGTTTATTCCAGTTAACAATCCCCGCTCGCGCTTCCAGCAACAGTTGTTCGAATTTTTCCCGCTCGGGGGAAACCAGACCGCAAGAGAGGCCAAAGCGAGTATTATTCGCTATCCTGATCGCTTCTTCAAAAGTGTCATAACGCCAGACGCGCAATAGCGGTCCGAACACTTCTTCATCTGGCACGCCAGCAACACCCGTCATTTCAACGATTCCCGGCGTAAGCAACGTTGTTCCTGCTTGTAATAAGCGCGGCGCAAGCAGGGTTCGTCCACCCATCGCTTCCAGCTCCTGCCAGGCAGTAACCACCTGCTGTGCGGCCTGCTCTGATATCAGCCCGCCAATAAACGGTTGGGGTTCATCGTCCCAGTTGCCCGGCGTTAATCGCTGGCTGACGGCAACCAGACGGGCAAGAAATGCATCGCCCTGCGCCCCGCTTTTAAGCAATAAACGGCGGGCGCAGGTACACCGTTGCCCGGCAGTGACAAATGCTGACTGAATAGTCAGATGGACAGCGGCATCGATATCCGTCACCTCATCGATTATTAGCGGGTTATTACCACCCATCTCAAGGGCGAGAATTTTCTCCGGCTGACCGGAAAGCTGACGATGCAACTGGTAGCCAGTATTGGCGCTACCGGTAAACAGCAAGCCGTCGAGATCCTCCAGCGCACTCAGCGCCTGACCCGTTTCACGCCCGCCCTGCACCAGGTTCAGCACGCCCGGCGGCAAGCCAGCCTGCTGCCATAAACGCATTACCGCTTCGCCACTCCACGGTGTCAGTTCGCTGGGTTTAAAGATAATGGTGTTACCTGCCAGCAATGCCGGAACGATATGTCCGTTCGGCAAATGACCAGGGAAATTATACGGCCCAAACACCGCCAGCACGCCGTGCGGGCGATGTCGCAGGCTCGCCGCGCCGTCCGGCATTTCACTACGCTGCTCGCCGGTACGAACGTGATACGCCTTAATTGATATCGCGATTTTATTGATCATCGCCGTCACTTCGGTTGCCGCTTCCCAGCGCGGCTTACCCGTTTCTCTGGCAATAATCGCGGTTAATTCGGCTTTATTGCTTTCCAGCAATCCGGCAAAGCGTTCAACTCTTACCTGACGATCGCCAAAGGAGAGTCGCGCCCAGCGCGGAAACGCCGCTCGGGCAGCCCGACAAGCCTGCTCGACCTGAGCGGCATCGGCATCATTGCCTTGCCATAGCACCTCGCCCGATACCGGATTACGCTTCACACGCAATGCGCCCTGGCCCGTAACCCAGTCACCATTGATCCATAAAGTCATGCTGTTTTCTCCTCTGCGCACAGGCGCACCAGACGAACGCGATCCCCTGCGTGGCATTTGAGGGCATCCAGTTGTGCGGCGGTTAAAATCAAACGCTCGGTCGCTGGATCGGTACGCACCAGCACCACGCGGAAATGGTGATAATTTTCATTGGCGACCAGGCAGGCCGGGAATTCGCCCTGCGCAGGCTGCCCTTCTGCCACTTCCACCAGCCGACTTTTGCGAATGGCTCGCACGCGGTCGATGTCACACTCAAGCGTCGGCCCGCCGTCAAAAATGTCGATATAGTTACGGTAGCGAAAACCTTCTTTCTCCAGCACCGCGCGGGCAGGCGCGGTCTGCGGATGTACCTGACCGATGACGTCCTGCGCTTCCTGGGATAAAAAGTGGGTATAGATCGGATGTTTCGGCATCAGTTCTGCAATAAACGCCTTTTGCCCGGTGCCGCAGAGAAAATCGGCGCGGCTAAAATCCATCGAAAAGAAGCGTTTACCGAGGCTTTGCCAGAACGGTGAATAGCCGTGTTCGTCTATCACCCCGCGCATTTCGGCGACCACTTTGTCATTAAACTTGTCGCGAAAAGCCGCCATAAACATAAAGCGCGATTTCGACAGCAAATAGCCGTTGCCCTCTTTGCGCCACTCCGGGTCGAGAAATAGCGTGCACAACTCGCTGCTGCCGGTGTGATCATTACTGAGAAACAGCGTCGGTAACGCGTTATAGACATTTAGCTCTTTGGAGGCGTGAACCAGCGTGCCGACGCGATAGTTATACCAGGGATCGTTCAGACCAACCGCCACTTCAATGGCGCAAATTCCCGCCACAGTGCCTGTCTCACTATCTTCCAGTACAAATACATAACCCTGCTCGCTTTTGGGCAGTTCGCCTTGCCAGGTTTTGATTGCCCTTTCGATACGCGCCGAAAGCGTGGCTTCATTGGCGGGAAGCGACGTCAGGCCGCCGCCCGTTTTGCTGGCAAGCTGCATTAACGCTGAGACATCAGTGCGTTCAACGGGACGGATGACCATCATGATGAACCTCCGCTCACAAAGCGTTCACAGGCCGCAGCAAAACGATCCAGCCCGGTTGTCACCTCTTCTTCGCTGACGTTGAGCGCAGGCGCAAAACGCACCACATTGCCACCCGCAATCAGCACCATCACGCCCGCTTTCGCCGCCTCCTGAGAAATTTGTTTCGCTTGCCCAGCGTAATCCGCATTCAGCACACAGCCAATCAGCAGACCTAATCCGCGAACTTCACTGAACAAACCGCAGCGGTAATTAATGGTATTAAGACGCTCAACAAACCAGTCGTGACGCTGTTTAACGCCATTAAGCATCTCTGGCGTGTTGATGAGATCCAGTACTTTACCTGCCACCGCCGAGGCCAGCGGATTACCGCCATAAGTGGTGCCATGTGTGCCCACGGTCATCACGCTGGCGCATTCTTCGGTTACCAACAGAGCGCCAACGGGGAAACCGCCGCCCAGTGCTTTGGCGGTAGTTAACAGATCGGGCATCACGCCGTAGTGCATATAGGCATACAGTTCCCCGGTACGCCCGACGCCCGTTTGTACTTCATCAAAAATCAGCAATGCGTTGTGGCGGTCACACAGTTCGCGAAGCTCCTGTAAAAATGCGTTGCTGGCTGGCACCACACCACCTTCTCCCTGGATGGGTTCGACAATCACCGCACAGGTAGAGTCGTCAATCAACGCACTGGCAGAGTTAATATCGTTATATGCAGCATGACGAATATCCGGCGGCAGTGGCGCAAAATCCTGTGAATAGGCTGGCTGCCCGCCCGCGCTGACGGTAAACAGCGTGCGCCCGTGGAACGCATTTTTAAACGCCACGATCCCGCTCTTATGGCTGCCGAAGCGGTCGTGGGCGAATTTACGTGCCAGTTTGAGCGCCGCTTCATTGGCTTCCGCACCAGAGTTACAGAAGAACACGCGATCGGCAAAAGTGGCGTCGATCAATTTTTTCGCCAGTCGCAGTACCGGCTCGTTGGTGTAACCATTACCGGTATGCCAGAACTTACTCGCCTGTTCGTTCAGCGCCTCGCGCAGTTCCGGGTGCGCATGGCCCAGTGCGTTCACCGCAATGCCACCCGCGAAGTCGATATACTCTTTCCCCTGCTGATCCCACAAGCGCGAACCTTCGCCACGTACCGGAATAAATGGTGCCGGAGCGTAAACAGGTATCATCCATTCATCAAAGTTTTCACGCGTAATTGGCTGAGACATAGCGACCTCTACAGTAAATAATTCGTTATTTATATGTTAATAATAAGTAATGTTTGCGCTGTAAATGTAGATTGCAGGGTTCGTGCCAGCCAGTGATAAAAGTGCATAAACCGCGGTGGCTAACTGGAAATCAAGGAGTTATAACCAAACCATATGCATTTAAAGTGCATATAAAGTGAATACGTTTGCGATGCAGGTGAATAAAAAGAATAAAAAACGCAATGTTATGCAGAAGTAAAATATAATTCTGGAATTGTGATCATTGACGAAATTTACTGGAAATTACTGCGCCATTCTGACGCAGCGCGCACCAAAAGCGGGCATTTTTTGCGCCATCGTTGACATCATTAACAACCATCGATCAAATCACTTAACAACAGGCGGTAAGCAAAGCGAAATTCTGCTACCATCCACGCACTCTTTATCTGAATAAATGGCAGCGACTATGAAATTTGTCTCTTTTAATATCAACGGCCTGCGCGCCAGACCTCACCAGCTTGAAGCCATCGTCGAAAAGCACCAACCGGATGTGATTGGCCTGCAGGAGACAAAAGTTCATGACGATATGTTTCCGCTCGAAGAGGTGGCGAAGCTCGGCTACAACGTGTTTTATCACGGGCAGAAAGGCCATTATGGCGTGGCGCTGCTGACCAAAGAGACGCCGATTGCCGTGCGTCGCGGCTTCCCTGACGACGGCGAAGAGGCGCAGCGGCGAATTATTATGGCGGAAATCCCCTCGCCGCTGGGCAATGTCACCGTGATCAACGGTTACTTCCCGCAGGGTGAAAGCCGCGACCATCCGATAAAATTCCCGGCGAAGGCGCAGTTTTATCAGAATCTGCAAAATTATTTGGAAACCGAACTCAAGCGTGAAAATCCGGTGCTGATTATGGGCGATATGAATATCAGCCCCACCGACCTGGATATCGGCATTGGCGAAGAGAACCGCAAACGCTGGCTGCGTACTGGTAAATGTTCTTTCCTGCCTGAAGAACGTGAATGGATGGACAGGCTGATAAGTTGGGGGCTGGTGGATACCTTCCGCCATGCGAATCCGGAAACAGCAGATCGTTTCTCATGGTTTGATTACCGCTCAAAAGGTTTTGACGATAACCGTGGTCTGCGTATCGACCTGCTGCTCGCCAGCCAACCGCTGGCAGACTGTTGCGTAGAAACCGGCATCGACTATGAAATCCGCAGCATGGAAAAACCGTCCGATCACGCGCCTGTGTGGGCGACCTTCCGCCGCTAATGACGCAGCCTCCTGACATCCTCCAGGTCAGGAGGCCGATTCTTGAGGATAATCAAGAAACTGGCAGTAAGGATTTGTGACCAGCTTAGGTTTGTTATACCGTCATCGCGTTTTTCACTTCTCTATTATCAAGGCTTGATATAGGAAATCTCCACGATGAAAGCTGAGTGTAAGTTCGTTGTTGGTAGTCTGACTTTTGCTCTGGCAATTTATCTTGTTTATGCTTCAGGCATATTCAATTTCATTAGCGATCTTCCTCACTTGCAGGCACTTATTCGCCAGAGTGGTATTTTCGGTTACAGCCTTTATATTCTGTTATTTGTTATTGCCACTCTTCTGCTGCTGCCCGGTAGTGTCCTGGTCATTGGCAGTGGCATTATTTTTGGTCCATTCTTGGGGACTCTGCTTTCGTTAGTTGCAGCAACGCTCGCTTCGTCGGTTTCCTTTTTGATTGCTCGCTGGATGGGGCGAGAACTGGTGCTGAAATATGTTGGGGATACCACCGTCTTTCAGTCTATTGAGAAAGGGATTGCACGTAACGGTATCGATTTTCTTATTCTTACCCGCTTAATTCCGCTATTTCCTTACAATATTCAAAATTACGCCTACGGATTAACCGCCATTGCCTTTTGGCCATATACCTTTATTTCGGCATTCACGACTCTGCCGGGGATCTTTATTTATACTTTTATGGCCAGCGACCTTGTTACTGAAGGCATAACATTATCATTTATTTTCAAACTTTGTCTGGCAGGGCTAATACTGTTTATTCTTATTCAGCTTGCTAAATGCTACGCCCGTTACAAACAAGTGGCACTGACCACTTCTGATAAAACCTCTTTAACCGAACAACAAAGATGAAAGATGAGAGATAAAAACCGTAAAATGTGGCTCTGGCGTGGCGTCATTATCATCTTGTTAATTGTTGCGCTGCTCGCATGGGCGCTGATTCCCGGCGTTTATGAGTTTATTAACAGCAGCCTTGTAGCCTTTGCCGCCGTGGATCAACAAGGCATTGAACGCTTTATTGCGTCTTACGGCACGCAGGCTGCACTGGTCTCATTCTTTTTAATGATCTTACAGGCCATTGCTGCACCGCTGCCTGCATTTTTGATCACCTTTGCCAATGCGTCGCTGTTTGGCGCGTTCTGGGGCGGCTTGCTGTCGTGGACCAGTTCTATGGCGGGCGCGGCGCTATGCTTTTTTATCGCCAGAGTAATGGGCCGCGAAGTGGTGGAAAAATTAACCGGTAAAACCATGCTTGACAGTATGGACGGCTTTTTCACTCGCTACGGCAAACACACTATCCTGGTATGCCGGTTATTGCCTTTTGTCCCTTTCGATCCAATCAGCTATGCTGCCGGTTTGACGTCAATACGTTTTCGCTCGTTTTTTATCGCCACCGGGCTTGGTCAGTTACCGGCGACTATTGTTTATTCCTGGGCGGGCAGTATGTTAACGGGCGGTACCTTCTGGTTTGTCACCGGACTGTTTATTCTGTTTGCCCTGACCGTGGTGATTTTTATGGCGAAAAAAATATGGCTTGAACGCCAGAAGAGGAATGCCTGATGGGTTTACCACCGCTTAGCAAAATTCCTTTAAGTTTACGTCCGCAGGCGTGGCTGCATCGTCGCCATTACGGCGAGGTGCTAAGTCCAATTCGCTGGTGGGGACGGATCCCGTTTATCTTTTATCTGGTGTCGATGTTTGTCGGTTGGCTGGAGCGTAAACGCTCACCGCTCGATCCGGTAGTGCGATCGCTTGTCAGCGCGCGCATTGCGCAAATGTGCCTGTGTGAGTTTTGCGTGGATATCACCAGTATGAAAGTCGCCGAGCGTACCGGCAGCACCGATAAGTTGCTGGCAGTGGCTGACTGGCGGCAAAGCCCGCTCTTTAGCGATGAAGAACGGCTGGCGCTGGAGTACGCCGAAGCCGCCAGCGTAACGCCGCCAACGGTCGATGATGCCCTGCGTACCCGACTGGCTGCGCATTTTGACGCCCAGGCGCTCACCGAACTGACGGCATTGATCGGCCTGCAAAATCTGTCAGCCCGTTTTAATTCTGCCATGGACATTCCCGCTCAGGGGCTGTGCCGTATTCCTGAAAAACGTTCTTAAGGAGAGATGATGCGCCATTGTGGGTGGTTGCTGGGATTGTTATCGCTGTTTTCTCTGGCAACACATGCCAGTGACTGGCAGGAAGTTAAAAATGAGGCCAAAGGGCAAACCGTCTGGTTTAACGCCTGGGGCGGCGATACCGCAATTAACCGCTATCTCGACTGGGTTAGCGGCGAGATGAAAACCCATTATGATATAAACCTGAAGATTGTCCGCCTGGCGGATGCCGCAGACGCGGTGAAGCGCATTCAGACCGAAGCCGCAGCCGGGCGCGAGACAGGCGGTTCGGTGGATCTGCTCTGGGTGAACGGCGAAAACTTCCGCACTTTAAAAGAGGCCAATTTACTGCAAACCGGCTGGGCTGAGACTCTGCCAAACTGGCGTTATGTCGATACACAACTGCCGGTACGGGAAGATTTTTCTGTACCTGTCGAAGGCGCAGAATCGCCGTGGGGCGGCGCTCAACTGACGTTTATCGCCCGCCGCGATGTTACGCCACAGCCACCACAAACACCGCAAGCCTTACTGGAATTTGCTACAGCCAATCCTGGCACGGTTACCTATCCGCGCCCGCCAGACTTTACTGGCACCGCATTTCTTGAACAGTTACTGATTATGCTGACGCCAGATCCCGCAGCATTAAAAGAAGCGCCGAACGATGCGACTTTCGCCCGTATCACTGCGCCCTTGTGGCAATATCTTGATGCGCTGCATCCGTATTTATGGCGCGAAGGAAAGGATTTCCCACCTTCGCCCGCGCGGATGGATGCTCTGCTGAAAGCTGGCACATTGCGCCTGTCGCTGACCTTTAATCCTGCACATGCCCAGCAAAAAATCGCCAGTGGCGATTTGCCGGCAAGCAGTTACAGTTTTGGTTTTAACGAGGGGATGATTGGCAACGTGCATTTTGTCACCATTCCTGCTAACGCGAATGCCAGTGCTGCGGCGAAGGTGGTTGCCAATTTCCTGCTCTCACCTGATGCACAGCTACGTAAAGCAGACCCTGCTGTCTGGGGCGATCCATCGGTTCTCGATCCGCAAAAACTGCCTGACGGGCAGCATGAAATATTGCAATCAAGAATGCCGCAGGATCTGCCGCCGGTACTGGCTGAACCGCACGCAGGTTGGGTAAATGCGCTGGAACAAGAATGGCTACACCGTTACGGTACGCATTAATCTTGTTGCTGTGGGCGATGGTGGCGGTGATTTATGCACCGCTGATCCCGGCAGCTCTCACGCTGATATCGCCTGCTTTGTCGTTGGCACACTGGCAGGCGTTATTTGCCGATCCGCAGCTACCGCAGGCCTTACTGGCAACACTGGTGTCAACAACCATCGCGGCGCTCGGCGCATTGACGATTGCCCTGCTGGTAATTATGGCGCTGTGGCCTGGGCCGAAATGGCAGCGTATGTGCGCCCGTCTGCCGTGGCTGCTCGCCATTCCCCATGTGGCTTTTGCCACCAGCGCCCTGTTGCTGTTTGCTGAAGGTGGCCTGGTTTATCAGGTTTTTCCTTTTCTCACTCCGCCGATGGATAAATTGGGTATTGGGCTGGGCCTTACCCTGGCGGTGAAAGAAAGCGCATTTCTGCTGTGGATCTTAGCGGCAGTATTGAGCGAGAAACGGCTGTTGCAGCAGGTTATTGTACTGGATTCGCTGGGCTACAGCCGCTGGCAATGTCTGAACTGGTTGTTGTTGCCCTCCGTCGCGCCTGCACTGGCAATGGCGATGCTGGCTATTGTGGCATGGTCGTTGTCGGTCGTGGATGTGGCAATTATTCTCGGGCCGGGTAATCCACCGACGCTGGCGGTAATTAGCTGGCAGTGGTTAACCCAAGGCGACGCCGATCAACAGATGAAAGGCGCACTCGCCAGCCTGCTGCTGATGCTGTTACTCGCCGTCTACGTTTTGCTGGGCTATTTACTTTGGCGCGCCTGGCAGTGCACCATTCCCCGCGTAGATGGCGTTCGTAAGCCCGCCACGCCTTTATTACCCGGCAATACACTGGCGAGTTTTTTACCCTTAACCGGTGTGCTGTGTGTGGTTCTGCTGGCGATCCTCGCGGATCAGTCGACGATCAATAGTGAAGCGCTCATCAACAGCCTGACAATGGGGCTGGTGGCGACGTTTATCGCTTTGGTCCTGTTACTGCTGTGGCTGGAATGGGGGGCAAAGCGTCGCCAGTTGTGGCTCTGGTTGCCCATTTTATTACCCGCTCTGCCGCTGGTGGCGGGCCAGTACATGCTGGCGCTATGGCTGAACATAGATGGGAGCTGGACAGCGGTGGTCTGGGGGCATCTGCTGTGGGTAATGCCGTGGATGCTGTTTATCCTGCAACCCGCCTGGCAGCGCATTGATTCACGGTTAATTTTGATTGCGCAAACACTGGGCTGGTCGCGGGCCAAAATCTTCTTTTACGTGAAATGCCCACTCATGTTGCGCCCTGCGCTGATTGCCTTCGCGGTAGGATTTTCAGTCAGTATTGCGCAGTATATGCCGACTCTGTGGCTGGGCGCGGGGCGTTTTCCGACGCTCACCACTGAAGCGGTGGCATTAAGCAGCGGCGGCAGCAACGGCATTCTCGCCGCCCAGGCTTTATGGCAACTACTGTTGCCGCTTATTATTTTTGCCCTGACCGCGTTAGTCGCAAAATGGGTAGGTTATGTCAGACAAGGACTCCGCTAATGCTCTGCGTGAAAAATGTTTCGCTACGTTTACCAGAAAGCCGCTTGCTGACAAACGTTAACTTTACGGTGGATAAAGGTGACATTGTCACGTTAATGGGGCCGTCTGGCTGTGGAAAATCTACACTGTTTTCATGGATGATTGGTGCGCTGGCCGGACAGTTTTCTTGTGCAGGTGAGCTATGGCTCAATGAGCAACGGATTGACATGCAACCCACCGCACAGCGTCAGATTGGCATTCTTTTCCAGGATGCACTGTTATTTGACCAGTTCAGCGTCGGGCAAAATTTACTGCTGGCGCTACCGGAGACACTTAAGGGGAATGCCCGACGTAATGCCGTGAATGATGCACTTGAGCGTTCAGGCCTTGACGGAGCTTTCCATCAGGATCCTGCCACTTTGTCTGGCGGTCAGCGAGCGCGCGTTGCTCTGCTACGCGCCCTTCTCGCCCAGCCAAGAGCGTTACTCCTGGATGAGCCGTTCAGCCGTCTTGATGTGGCTCTGCGCGATAATTTTCGCCAGTGGGTGTTCAGCGAAATTCGCGCCATGGCGATCCCCGTCGTTCAGGTAACGCACGATATCCAGGATGTTCCTGCTGATAGTTCTGTTCTGGATATGGCGCAGTGGTCAGAAAATTACAACAAACTGCGATAACGCAAAGTTTTTCCCAATGCGTCAGTTCAGAATGGCGCACTCAAAACTACAATGTCGGGATTTTCGATGAAACGTGTTTCTCAAATGACCGCGCTGGCAATGGCTTTAGGGCTGGCTTGCGCTTCTTCGTGGGCCGCTGAACTGGCGAAGCCTCTTACACTTGACCAGCTTCAACAACAAAATGGCAAAGCGATAGATACTCGCCCCAGCGCGTTTTATAACGGCTGGCCACAAACCTTAAATGGCCCTTCTGGTCATGAACCTGCCGCCTTAAACCTCTCTGCTAGCTGGCTCGACAAAATGAGCACCGAACAGCTCAACGCGTGGATCAAGCAACATAACCTGAAAACCGACGCTCCGGTGGCGCTGTACGGTAATGACAAAGATGTCGACGCCGTCAAAACGCGACTGCAAAAAGCAGGTTTTACGCATATCTCCATTTTGAGTGACGCGCTAAGCGAACCTTCCCGTCTGCAAAAACTGCCGCACTTTGAGCAGCTGGTTTATCCGCAATGGCTGCATGACCTGCAACAAGGAAAAGACGTTACAGCGAAACCTGCCGGTGACTGGAAAGTCATTGAAGCGGCCTGGGGCGCTCCTAAGCTTTACCTTATCAGCCATATTCCCGGCGCGGATTACATCGATACCAATGAAGTGGAAAGCGAACCGCTGTGGAATAAAGTCTCTGATGAACAACTGAAAGCGATGCTGGCAAAACATGGCATTCGTCATGACACCACGGTGATTCTATATGGTCGTGATGTATACGCAGCAGCGCGTGTAGCACAGATTATGCTCTATGCAGGGGTGAAAGATGTGCGCCTGCTGGACGGCGGCTGGCAAACCTGGTCCGACGCGGGACTGCCTGTTGAGCGCGGAACGCCACCGAAAGTGAAAGCTGAACCGGATTTCGGCGTGAAGATCCCGGCGCAACCGCAGTTGATGCTTGATATGGAACAGGCCCGTGGGCTGCTGCATCGCCAGGATGCATCGCTGGTGAGCATTCGTTCGTGGCCAGAATTTATCGGTACGACCAGTGGTTACAGCTATATTAAGCCAAAAGGTGAAATAGCCGGAGCCCGTTGGGGACACGCTGGTAGCGACTCGACGCATATGGAGGATTTCCATAACCCGGATGGCACCATGCGTAGCGCCGATGATATTGCCGCTATGTGGAAAGCATGGAATATCAAACCAGATCAGCAAGTTTCATTCTACTGCGGCACCGGCTGGCGCGCGTCCGAAACCTTTATGTACGCACGAGCAATGGGCTGGAATAACGTCTCCGTTTACGACGGCGGCTGGTACGAATGGAGCAGCGATCCGAAAAATCCCGTAGCAACCGGTGAGCGCGGCCCGGACAGCAGCAAATAACATTGCAACTACTGACGCTGGAGCGACTTCAGCGTCAGATATCCACTCCACACCCGCGTAAAGGTCGTCATCCAGCACAGCGCGCCAAATATCCACGCAAACCACGGAAAATAAGCCGGCAAGAGACAACTCAGAACAAACAGCAAAATCGTCTCGCTGCCTTCGGTTAACCCGCCCAGATAATAAAACGATTTATGCGCATAACCGGGATTATCAATCTGATGTTTCGCCGCCAGCGCAGCAAAAGCGAGAAAACTGCTGCCCGTGCCGATAAACGCAAACAGCAGCCAGCCGCCTGCCAGCGCGTTTTGCTCCGGTGCGGCGAGGATAAACCCAAAAGGCACCAGCGCGTAAAAAAGGAAATCCAACGAGATATCGAGAAAGCCGCCTGCGTCGGTGAGGCCTCGACGCCGTGCCAGCGCGCCGTCCAGACCATCAAGCAATCTGTTTAGTAAAATGGCAATCAGCGCCGCCAGATACCAGCTCAGTGCCAGAAACGGCAATGCCAACACGCCGATAGCAAACCCCACTAACGTTAAACCATCTGGCGTGATACCAGGTTTATCCAGAACCTTCACACACTGATGCAACAAAGGTTTAATTCGGGGATGAAGATGGCGGTCTAACACAGGCACTCCTTAAATATAAAGCCTTTCTGATTGAGCAACAGTGCGGATATTATGGCATTTTTCGCTTATCTGCCCGTGTGTAATTTATGAATATGATTGAAGTTGTTGCCGCCATCATCGAACGTGATGGCAAAATTTTACTCGCTCAACGCCCCGCCCATAGCGATCAGGCGGGATTATGGGAGTTTGCCGGTGGTAAAGTCGAGCCGGATGAAAGCCAGCGGCAGGCGCTGGTGCGTGAGTTACGCGAAGAATTGGGCATCGAAGCAACTGTGGGTGAGTATGTTGCCAGCCATCAGCGAGAAGTGTCGGGGCGGATTATCCATCTTCATGCCTGGCACGTACCCGACTTCCACGGGACGTTACAGGCACATGAACATCAGGCGCTGGTCTGGTGCTCACCTGAAGAGGCGCTGCAATATCCGCTGGCCCCTGCTGACATTCCACTATTAGAGGCGTTTATGGCTTTACGCGCCGCCAGACCAGCGGATTAGTGCTAAGAGTTTTGTCATCCCGCTGGCATTGCAGCAGTATTCCTTCGGCTTTAATTACCGCCCCTTCAGAATAGTTTTGATCCTGATAGACGCAGCACTGAGTACAGGGCTGCGCTGACTGCCCGCCTGAACTGAATACTTCAGGCGGTACGTTTACCTCCACGTCCGGACGATAATGCGGGTTAGCCAGTGCAATGAATGGAAATGCCAATGCTAGGGCGAACAATGCTCGACTCACAGGGAACTCCTTAACGTTTTTGTCTCTGCTACTGATAACGGTAGCCTGGCGGCAAAACTTTAGCGTCTGAGTTATCGCTTTTGGTTATGAGATTTCTCCCGTTATTAATTTGCTTTCGTGAGTCATTTTTTTCTTGCTTACCGTCACATTCTTGATGGTATAGTCGAAAACTGCGAAAGCACATGACATAAACAACATAAGCATAATCGTATTAATATATAAGGGTTTTATATCTATGGATCAGACATATTCTCTGGAGTCATTCCTCAACCATGTCCAAAAGCGCGACCCGAATCAAACCGAGTTCGCGCAAGCCGTTCGTGAAGTAATGACCACACTCTGGCCTTTTCTTGAACAAAATCCAAAATATCGTCAGATGTCATTACTGGAGCGTCTGGTTGAACCGGAGCGCGTGATCCAGTTTCGCGTGGTATGGGTTGACGATCGCAACCAGGTACAGGTCAACCGTGCATGGCGCGTGCAGTTCAGCTCCGCCATCGGCCCGTACAAAGGTGGTATGCGCTTCCATCCATCGGTAAATCTCTCCATTCTCAAATTCCTCGGCTTTGAACAAACCTTCAAAAATGCCCTGACAACTCTGCCGATGGGCGGTGGTAAAGGCGGCAGCGATTTCGACCCGAAAGGGAAAAGCGAAGGCGAAGTGATGCGGTTCTGCCAGGCGCTAATGACTGAACTGTATCGCCACCTGGGCGCAGATACCGACGTTCCGGCAGGTGATATCGGCGTTGGTGGTCGTGAAGTCGGCTTTATGGCGGGGATGATGAAAAAGCTCTCCAACAATACCGCCTGCGTCTTCACCGGTAAGGGGCTTTCTTTTGGCGGCAGTCTTATTCGCCCGGAAGCAACCGGCTACGGTCTGGTTTATTTCACCGAGGCAATGCTAAAACGCCACGGTATGGGTTTTGAAGGGATGCGCGTTTCCGTTTCTGGCTCCGGCAACGTCGCTCAGTACGCTATCGAAAAAGCGATGGAATTTGGTGCCCGTGTGATTACTGCGTCAGACTCCAGTGGCACTGTCGTTGATGAAAGCGGATTCACTAAAGAGAAACTGGCACGTCTTATCGAAATCAAAGCCAGCCGCGATGGTCGAGTGGCAGATTACGCCAAAAAATTTGGCCTGGTCTATCTCGAAGGCCAACAGCCGTGGTCTGTACCGGTTGATATCGCCCTGCCTTGCGCCACCCAGAACGAACTGGATGTAGACGCCGCGCATCAGCTTATCGCCAATGGCGTTAAAGCCGTCGCCGAAGGGGCAAATATGCCGACCACCATCGAAGCGACTGAACTGTTCCAGCAGGCAGGCGTACTGTTTGCACCGGGTAAAGCGGCTAATGCTGGTGGCGTAGCTACATCCGGCCTGGAAATGGCGCAAAACGCTGCGCGCCTGGGCTGGAAAGCCGAGAAAGTTGACGCACGTTTGCATCACATCATGCTGGATATCCACCATGCCTGTGTTGAGCATGGTGGTGAAGGTGAGCAAACCAACTACGTGCAGGGCGCGAACATTGCCGGTTTTGTGAAGGTTGCCGATGCGATGCTGGCGCAGGGTGTGATTTAAGTCATTAGCGCCGTTTCAGGCGTTTATGCCAGATGCGGCGTGAACGCCTTATCTGGCCTACGAAAACTGACTGCATCAGAGCATTACATTATCACTCCACTGCCCGCCTCTGCTGCTGGCGGGCTTTTTTTCGCTGCTCGCTTACGGGGTGAAGTCTTTTTATTTCCTTCTCCTCCATCTGGAGCCACTATGCCGCGAAACTGCCGCACCGGCGTACGTTTGGCCTGATCAATCAACTTATACAGCGTCCCCACCAACGGTTGCATAAAGTCCTGATAGCGACACTGCTTTTCGCTGATTTGCGTCAGCACCGATTCCCAGTGCGCGGTCATGTCCGGTCGCGTAGCCATTTCTGGCAGCGAATGGAATAACGCTTTTCCGGCGTCGGTGGAGTGGATATAGCGCCCTTTTTTGGTCAGAAAGCCACGCTTGAACAACAGTTCAATAATCCCGGCACGGGTTGCTTCTGTCCCCAGACCATCGGTGGCACGAAGGATCTTTTTCAGATCTTTGTCCTGAACAAAGCGCGCGATCCCGGTCATCGCCGAAAGCAGTGTTGCATCGGTAAAATGGCGCGGCGGCTGGGTTTGCCGCTCTACCACTTCACCTTTTTCACACAGCAACTCATCGCCTTTCGCCACCACAGGCAGCGGCGTGCCGTCGTTTTCTTCATCGCGCTCTTTGCTGCCTAACAGTGTGCGCCAGCCTGCTTCAGCAAGAAAACGGGCTTTAGCGACAAATTTGCCTTTGGCAATGTCCAGTTCGATAACACACTTGCGGAACACCGCGTCCGGACAGAACTGCATCAAATACTGACGAGCAATCAGGTTATAGACCTTCGCCTCGTTTTCCGTCAGGTTGATGGCAGAACTCCTCGCGGTCGGGATGATGGCGTGGTGTGCATCGACCTTTTTGTCATCCCAGCAGCGGTTGCGTATATCTGGATCGACCACTGGCTGCGGTAACAAGCCCGGTGCATGAACGCTGATGGCATTCATCACTGCGTGGCGTCCGGCAAAATGCTCTTCTGGCAGATAGCGACAATCGGAACGCGGATAAGTGATTAGCTTGTGCGTTTCGTACAACTTCTGGCAGATATCAAGCACGTTCTGCGCACTCAGACCAAAGCGTTTAGCCGCTTCAATCTGCAACGCCGAAAGCGAAAACGGCAGCGGTGCGGATTCTGATTCCCGTTTATCGTTATAGCTGGTGACAATAGCCGGTTGGCCGCTGATGCGGTTAACTACATGCTCCGCCAGCGGACGATGTAACAAGCGCCCTTCTTCATCCTGGTACGGTTCACACGCTTCGCTCGGTTGCCAGATAGCGGTAAACCGCTCATCGGCAGGTGTCACGATATGCGCTTTGACTTCAAAGAAGTCTTTCGCCACGAAGTTTTCAATCTCTTCATCGCGGCGCACCACCAGCCCGAGCACGGGCGTCTGCACGCGTCCCACGGAAAGCACGCCCTGATAACCCGCATTACGACCGAGAATGGTGTACGCGCGGGTCATATTGATGCCGTACAGCCAGTCGGCACGCGCTCGCGCCAGCGCGGAAACGCACAGCGGTACAAACTCGCTATTGGAACGAAGACGATCGATCGCCCGTTCAACCGCCTGCGGGTTCAGGTCGTTGATCAAGCAACGCTGCACCTGCTGGCGCTTTTCCGGTGCCAGTTGCAGGTAGTCCAGCACTTCATCTACCAGTAATTGCCCTTCACGGTCCGGGTCACCGGCGTGAACGATTTCGCTGGCTTCATGCAGAAAGCGTTTGATGACATTAAGTTGTTTAGTCACGGAGGGTCGGGGCTGTAATTGCCACTTTTCCGGGACAATGGGGAGATCGGCCAGGTTCCAGCGCGCATAGCGACTGTCGTAGGCGTCTGGCTGCGCCTGCTCAAGCAGGTGACCGATACACCAGGTCACCACCTGGCCATTACCGCACTCGATAAAGCCATCGCCTTTCCGGTGCGGTTTGGGCAGGACATCAGCAATGGCGCGCGCCAGACTCGGTTTTTCGGCAATAAACAACCGCATCGACTTAACGAATCTCAACCATGGCACGACCGCCGCGCGCTGGCACCAGTTCGCCAATCGCCGTCAGTTCAATGCCAAACTCGGCGGCTGTAGCTTTGACCTCATTTTCTGCTTCCGGCATGACCGCCAGCAGCAGACCGCCAGAAGTTTGCGGATCGCACAGCAGATCGCGCACTTCACGCGGCATTTCACCCATCAGATGCCCATAGCTGGCAAAGTTACGTTCGGTGCCGCCAGGCACTGCGCCCAACTTAATGTACTCTTCAACCCCCGGCAGTTTCGGGATCGCTTCATAGTCGACTCGCGCCTGCACACCAGCACCCTGACACATTTCGCTCAAATGCCCCAGCAGACCAAAACCAGTCACGTCAGTCATCGCTTTTACGCCTTCGATGTTGGCAAAGGACGCGCCTGCGATGTTCATCCGGCACATCACTTCCGTCGCTAGTCCCTGATGTTCTGGTTTCAGCAGTGATTTTTTCTCAGCCGTAGTAAGAACGCCAATTCCCAGCGGTTTCGTCAGGAACAGTTTGCATCCGGCTTGTGCAGTACTGTTTTTCTTCACCCGCTCGGTCGGTACGATCCCCGTTACCGCCAGACCAAAAATCGGCTCCGGCGCATCGATGGAGTGACCGCCAGCCAGCGCAATACCCGCCTGACGGCATGCATAGCGTCCACCTTCGGTTACTTCGCGGGCAATTTCAGGGGAAAGTTTGTTAATAGGCCAGCCGAGGATCGCAATCGCCATAATCGGTTTGCCACCCATCGCGAAGATATCGCTGATGGCGTTAGTCGCCGCAATGCGGCCAAAATCGAAAGGATTATCAACGATCGGCATAAAGAAGTCGGTGGTACTGATAACGCTGGTGCCATTGCCCAGATCGTACACCGCCGCATCGTCGCGGGTTTCATTACCCACAAGCAAATTCGGATCAACAAACTTCGCCTGCTCACTGTGCAGGATGGTTTCCAACACTTTTGGGGAAATTTTACAGCCGCAACCTGCACCGTGGCTGTATTGGGTCAAACGAATCGAGTTCTCGCTCATGGACATCTCCTGTCAATGCAATCCGGGTATGGTAACCCTCATTCCATGAAGTGATAAGTGAGAGTGTCTGAATTCCTGCGCCTTTGCTCACAATCCAGACAGTTTCGCGACAATTATCAGAAATAAGTCACAAACGGCGTCGGGTCCGGAACGTTTATCGATGTAGATGCTTTCAACTGCGGCGTACCAAGGTAGAGAAAACCGACAATTTTATCCTGCTCACGGCAACCGAATGCTTCACGCACTACCGGACTTTCAGTTAATGCGCCACTGCGCCAGATGCCGCCAAACCCCTGGGCAACTGCTGCCATTTGCATCGCCATGACCGCACATCCCGCAGACATTTCCTGTTCCCAGCGCGGGACTTTATGATTTTCTTCGCATTTTGCCACCACCGTTATGATGAGCGGTGCGCGGAACGGCGCATTACGCGCTTTGTCGATAGCTTTGTCATCACTACCGGCAGCAATCGCCCCCTGTTCCAATAATGCGCTGAAACGCTCGCGTCCTTCCCCTTCAATCACAAAAAAATGCCACGGTTGCATGGACTTATGGTCCGGGGCACGCATACCCGCACGCAGGATGTTTTGCAGTTGTTCACCCGTTGGCGCAGGTTCAGCCAGGCGGGAGGCGCTACGGCGATTGATCAATAGTTCGAGTGCATCCATTTGATTAACTCCTGTCATGATATTTATTCACAAAATTAACACGAGAGTGGATTTTGTTACAGCACAGTCCGCAATTCCTGCTGACAAGTGCCGGTTGGGTCATTACGATAACCACATCTATTGCGCCTGTGACAGGTGTGACCTTAATTTGGGAGAATACATGCGAACCCTTTGGCGATTTATTGCCGGATTTTTTAAATGGACGTGGCGTCTGCTGAATTTCGTCCGTGAAATGGTACTTAACCTGTTCTTTATTTTTCTCGTACTGGTTGGTGTGGGGATCTGGATGCAGGTCAGTGGTGGTGATTCGAAAGAAACGGCCAGTCGTGGCGCGCTGCTGCTGGACATATCTGGTGTAATCGTCGATAAACCCGACAGTTCTCAGCGGTTTAGTAAGCTAAGCCGCCAGCTCCTTGGTGCCAGTTCCGATCGTCTGCAGGAAAACTCACTGTTTGATATCGTCAACACCATTCGCCAGGCGAAGGATGACCGCAATATCACCGGTATCGTGATGGATCTGAAAAACTTCGCAGGCGGCGACCAGCCGTCTATGCAGTACATCGGCAAAGCCCTGAAAGAGTTTCGTGACAGCGGGAAACCAGTTTATGCCATAGGCGAGAACTACAGCCAGGGGCAATATTATCTCGCCAGTTTCGCCAACAAAATTTGGCTATCTCCACAAGGCGTGGTGGATCTGCACGGTTTTGCTACCAACGGTCTGTACTACAAATCGTTACTGGATAAGCTGAAAGTTTCCACCCATGTGTTCCGCGTGGGTACGTATAAATCTGCCGTTGAACCGTTTATTCGTGATGATATGTCACCGGCAGCCCGCGAAGCTGACAGCCGCTGGATCGGTGAGCTGTGGCAAAACTATCTGAATACTGTTGCCGCTAACCGGCAGATCCCTGCTCAGCAGGTATTCCCTGGTGCGCAAGGGTTGCTTGAGGGTTTAACCAAAACCGGTGGCGATACCGCGAAATATGCGCTGGAAAACAAGCTGGTCGATGCACTGGCATCAAGTGCCGAAATCGAAAAAGCTCTGACCAAAGAGTTCGGCTGGAGTAAGACTGATAAAAATTATCGCGCCATCAGTTATTACGATTACGCATTGAAAACGCCGGCAGATACCGGTGACAGCATCGGTGTCGTCTTCGCGAATGGCGCAATTATGGATGGCGAGGAAACTCAGGGGAATGTTGGCGGTGATACCACTGCGGCACAAATCCGCGACGCTCGCCTTGACCCGAAAGTGAAAGCGATTGTTCTGCGTGTTAATAGCCCTGGCGGCAGCGTTACCGCCTCTGAAGTGATTCGCGCTGAACTGGCAGCTGCCAGGGCAGCGGGTAAGCCTGTGGTTGTATCGATGGGCGGCATGGCGGCATCTGGTGGTTACTGGATTTCCACGCCAGCTAATTACATTGTGGCTAACCCCAGCACCCTGACCGGTTCTATCGGTATCTTCGGCGTGGTCACTACCGTAGAAAATAGTTTGGATTCGATTGGTGTTCATACCGATGGCGTCTCAACTTCACCGCTGGCGGATGTTTCTATCACCAAGGCACTGCCGCCGGAAGCGCAGCAGATGATGCAGTTAAGCATTGAGAATGGCTATAAACGCTTTATCACGCTGGTTGCTGATGCGCGTCATTCGACGCCGGAGCAGATTGATAAAATCGCCCAGGGCCACGTCTGGACCGGTCAGGATGCAAAAGCTAACGGGCTGGTCGATAGTCTCGGGGATTTCGATGATGCGGTTGCCAAAGCAGCAGAGCTGGCAAAAGTGAAACAGTGGCATCTGGAATACTACGTTGATGAACCGACCTTCTTCGACAAAGTGATGGACAATATGTCTGGTTCTGTCCGGGCAATGTTGCCAGATGCGTTCCAGGCCATGTTACCTGCACCGCTGGCCTCGGTAGCCTCTACCGTTAAAAGTGAAAGCGACAAGCTGGCAGCGTTTAACGACCCACAAAACCGTTATGCGTTTTGCCTGACCTGCGCCAACGTGCGTTAAATCCTGCAAAAATGTGGCCGATATGCTGTCGGCCACACTCCTGAATCGGACTGTCTTTCACTCCCTCTCTCCACTACATTCCCTTGCTCATTTAGCATCTGATATGGAGTCATCAGTGAATAAGGCCCCCTCTTTAATTGCCGCTATCGTCCTCGGACTGGGGATTAGCGCCTGTGGTTATTTTGTTGGCGATGGTGTTAAACATTTAAAAACCAATAACCGTTATGTAAATGTGCGTGGGCTTTCTGAAAAAGAAGTTCGCGCAGATACGGCAGAATTAACAATTGCGATTAACTTTAAGGGTAATATACCCGGCGAACTGTTCCCGAAACTGGAAGACGCGCAGAAAAAAATTGTTGCCGAACTCAATGCTCAGGGGATTAACGAGAAAGAGATAACCCTGGGCCAATGGACAAGCAAGCGAACTGATTCCTTTTATCTGAAAGATGATCCCACAATGCCACGCTATAACGCAGACGGGTCAGTGACGATAAAAACCCATAATGTTGCTGCTGTCGAAAAAGTCGTCGCGAAATTAAACGAACTGCAAGTCGCTACGGAGGGCGCTATCGCTGAGAGCAAAGTCGCCTATCGCTTTAATGGTATTGGCGCACTGCGCGCTGAGATGATTGCCGCCGCCACCAAAGATGCACGCAACGCAGCATTACAATTTGCAACGGACTCAGGTAGCCAGGTGGGGTCAATTAGCGATGCCTCACAAGGCGTGTTCCAGATCTTCGCCAGTGGCAGTGATGAAGATGATCCTACGGCGATTAATAAAACGGTACGCGTAGTCACCACCGTAACCTATGCGTTGCAGGATTAACCACTTTTCTCCGGCGGGACACTAATCCCTCCGTTCTGCCGGACTTTTCTCATATCCACAGAGTATCCAGGTGCGCTCGCTGCCCCTCACGTATATACTTTTGCTCTTTCGATATCATTCATATCAATATCATGCAAAAGAAATCAATTTACGTCGCCTACACGGGCGGGACCATCGGGATGCAGCGTTCCGAGCAGGGTTATATTCCGGTGTCAGGTCATCTACAACGCCAACTGGCGCTGATGCCGGAATTCCATCGCCCGGAGATGCCAGATTTCACCATTCATGAATATACGCCGCTGATGGACTCTTCAGATATGACGCCAGAAGACTGGCAGCATATTGCTGAAGATATTAAAGCGCATTATGACGACTATGATGGTTTTGTCATTCTGCACGGCACCGACACGATGGCGTATACCGCCTCTGCGCTGTCGTTCATGCTCGAGAATCTCGGTAAACCGGTCATTGTGACAGGGTCACAAATCCCGCTGGCTGAGTTACGCTCTGACGGACAAATTAATCTGCTGAATGCGTTGTACGTTGCGGCGAATTATCCTATCAACGAAGTAACTCTCTTTTTTAATAATCGACTTTATCGTGGCAACCGTACCACCAAAGCCCATGCCGATGGTTTTGATGCGTTTGCCTCTCCAAACCTTCCTCCGTTACTGGAAGCAGGTATCCATATTCGTCGTTTGAATACGCCCCCCGCCCCGCACGGTGAAGGGGAATTGATCGTTCATCCAATCACCCCACAACCAATTGGCGTAGTGACGATTTATCCGGGGATTTCTGCTGACGTCGTGCGCAATTTTCTGCGCCAACCGGTGAAAGCATTGATTCTGCGCTCATATGGCGTGGGTAATGCGCCACAAAACAAAGCCTTCCTGCAAGAATTACAAGAAGCCAGCGATCGCGGAATTGTGGTAGTCAACCTGACACAATGTATGTCCGGTAAAGTGAACATGGGGGGTTATGCCACCGGTAACGCCCTCGCCCATGCCGGCGTCATTGGTGGAGCTGATATGACAGTAGAAGCTACGCTAACAAAACTGCATTACCTGCTTAGCCAGGAACTGGATACTGAAACCATTCGCAAGGCCATGAGCCAAAACCTGCGCGGCGAACTGACGCCGGATGATTAAGGAGACTGCAATGCCCCCTCGCGCCCTGTTACTGGTCGATTTACAAAATGATTTCTGTGCTGGTGGCGCGCTCGCCGTGCCGGAAGGTGACAGTACGGTGGATGTCGCTAACCGCCTGATTGACTGGTGCCAGTCGCGCGGTGAAGCGGTTATCGCCAGTCAAGACTGGCACCCGGCGAATCACGGCAGTTTTGCCAGTCAGCACGGTGTAGAGCCTTATACGCCAGGCCAACTCGACGGTTTGCCACAAACCTTCTGGCCAGATCACTGTGTGCAGAACAGTGAAGGCGCACAATTACATCCGTTACTGAACCAAAAAGCGATCGCAGCGGTGTTCCATAAAGGCGAAAATCCTTTAGTTGACAGTTACAGTGCCTTTTTTGATAACGGCCGTCGGCAGAAAACCACGCTCGATGACTGGTTACGCGATCATGAAATCGATGAATTGATCATTATGGGCCTGGCTACTGACTATTGCGTGAAGTTTACCGTGCTGGACGCGTTACAGTTAGGTTATAAGGTTAATGTGATTACCGATGGTTGTCGTGGCGTGAATATCCAGCCACAGGACAGTGCGCACGCGTTTATGGAGATGTCAGCAGCTGGGGCAACGCTATATACGCTGGCAGACTGGGAAGAGACGCAGGAGTAATTTTATGCTGGCCTACAATTCTGTACTGCCATTGTAGGCCAGATAAAACACGTCAGTGGTACATCTGGCAATTGACGCCATCAACGAAAGATTTAATTCACCTCAGAAATCTCTTCCAGCGACACCTTCCGCGTTTCGATGCCAAAAATGGAGAGAACCAGCGCACAGAGCACTAACATCACGCCAAGCACCATAAACACCGTGATTGACCCATAATGCGTTAATAGTGCCGCAACGCCATAAGGCGTGAAGACCGCGACGATCCGTCCGACGGCATTAACGAAACCCGAACCGCGCAGGCGTAAATGCGTTGGCCAAAGCTCCGGGATATAAACCGCCGACGCGAAGCAAACATACATGTATAAAAAGAAGATCATCACCAGGCCATAGATTAAAATCGCCCACTCTGTAGTCTGAATTGAATAGATATAGCCTAACATGGCAATAATAATAAGCAAGGCGGAGCCAAATAATCGACGAGGAAAATGATCAATAATTAATGCCGCAATAAATATACCTACCGGAGCGCCAATCATAATAACAGCAGTCATTAATATTGATTTATCAACATCAATACCGGAGTTAACAAATATGGTCGGTATCCATACGGTGATGGTATAAAGTGAAATGTTCATTGCAATTAAAACAGTAATCGCAACTAATGTACGTCGTAACATTTCCCCTTTAAACAGCAGCCAGAAAGTACCATTGATTACGTTAGCCTTGCTGTTGCTCTGATTCAAAGTAAGCGGGGGTAAACGAACACTCTTCTCTCTTTCAATTTGCTGCTCTACTTCACGAAGTTGGCTTTCTGCACCTGCGATTTGTCCTTTCCCCGCCAACCATCGAGGCGACTCAATAAAGTATTTACCTGAGAGAAACCAGGCTAACAGTATGCCAATACCACCCAGCAGAAACATTATCCGCCAACTAAAAAAAGCGATAACCACCACGCCTATCGCCGCAGACAGCATGGGCGACCAGTTACCGACAAATGACAGCCGCGCGGACCATTTTCCACGCACCGTCGCGGGGATAAACTCCGTAAACGAAGCATAGCCAACCATAATCAGCGCCCCCATTCCTGTGCCCATCAGGAAGCGAAAGAAAATGAGCCAGTACATATCAGGGACAAAAGCGGCCCCTGTTGCCGCAATACCGACGATGAGAAGATTTATGCGAAAAGCCCTGCGCCGCCCAAAATAATCACCGATGAACCCACCGGTAAGAGAGCCGATGAAATAACCAAACATTAATGCCGAGGTAAAGGCGGCATTGAGGAAATTATTTGACCATCCATTGCTTACCAGCTTTGCTAAAACAACATTGCCTGAATAACTCAAAAAACCCGTTAATAACAGACTAAAGCTTATAATACCAAATATACGATAATGAAACCGGGCCAAAGGCAAGCGGTCCAGTCTTGCGCCAATTTGATCATATTGTTCCATTAGGTGCCTCGGATTTGCTAAAAAGGTAGCAATTGCGGCAAATTCACTTGCCGCATCTTTATCATCATTTTATTTTCCAGGCGCAGGAACAAATAATATTGACAACGTGTGCTTAAATTACCACACCAGCTGGATATTATTGTCTTTGCAAAATGCTATCCACTCTGCACCCGGTGATTTATCAGTTATTATGTAATTAATATGACTAAAGTCAGCTAACTGGACAAAAGCTTTGCGATCAAACTTAGAGTGATCAACCAATAACGCAACTTCTGTCGCCTGACGGATCATTGTCTTTTTGATTTCAGCTTCCGCTTCGTTAGAGTCCAGCGCGCCGCTGTTAATATCAAGACCTTTACAACTCATTACCATGATATCGACATGGTAGCGGCTGATGATCTCTTTAGTAATTCTTCCTTGCAGGGAAAGTGTATTTTTGTTTAGTTCCCCCCCCGTTGAAACGACTTTAATTTCTGATTGAGCCAGAACATGAATCGCTTCCGCCGAGTTAGTTAGCAACGTCAGGTCACTACGGTCCTGCAACAATTTGAGCAATTCCATAACGGTACTACTGGAATCGGCTGCCATAGTGGTTTTATTGTCGATAAAGGGTAGTGCCTTGCGTGCAATAAGCTGCTTCTCTTCATAAAACGATGAAGCGCGCTTATAAAAATGGATATTCTCCGTCAACATCGCTGTATTTAAAACAGCACCACCATAGGTTCTGGTCAAAAAGCCTTCATCTTCCAGCTTCTCAAGATCGCGGCGAATGGTTTCTTCGGTTACCTGAAAAATCCCACTCAAATTTGAGACTGTCACCTTTTTATCGTTGGCAACCATTTGCTTAATTGCCTGAATCCTGTCTTTTGCCGCCACGATTACACCCCTGTATCTTTTTACATCACATTAGCGCGATTATCGCATAACCGATGTTTACTTTCAAAATAACCTGTTTGAATCACAGATTTTCATCACAGTTTTCACAGAAACAGAGGTGAATCGTGTTGAGTATTTAACGCTCCAGAGCCTCTGCCATTTCCCTCATCAATGTTGCGTCTGCATCCGATAAGTTGATATTCAGTGCCGCGACATTTTCACGTACCTGTTCCGGCGCAGTAGCCCCACTAAGAATGGAGATTAAATCACTCTGTTTTAATATCCACGCCAGTGCCAGAGTGGGAATTGTGCACTGATAACGAGCACAGAGTGGCTGCCACTGTTCAAGCATATCAATCACTTTCAGCATGTTTTCACGCTGGAACCAGACTTTATTTGCCCGAGCGCCGCCCGGAACATAATCACGAGTGATGGTACCGGTCAACAATCCCTGCTCTAGCGGGGAATAAACCTGTAACACAATGCCATTATCACGACATAGCGGCAGCAGTTCGCTTTCCATTGCCCGGTCGAGGATACTGTATTTCGCCTGAATAATATCCAGTTCACCATATTGCAGATACTCGCGGATATGGTCAGCATCGACGTTAGCAGCGCCTATAGCGCGAATTTTCCCTTCGGCCTTTAACTCATTGAGCACTGCGACAGTTTCAGCTATCGGCGTAAAAAATGGCGGCACCGACTGCCAGTGCGTCATGTAGATATCGATGTAATCAATACCCAGACGTTGCAAGCTGGCTTCTACCTCTTCGCGGATAGATTCCGGGGAAAGGTTTTTATACAACTGCCGATCGCCAACTTTGTTGAATAAACTCCCTTTTCGTTCCCAGACAATGCCGCATTTGGTTTCTACTACAACCTGTTCACGGGGCAGTTTTTTTAACGCCTGACCGACGATAACCTCACTATTGCCAAAGTTATATCCTGGCGCAGTATCAATCAGGTTAATGCCGCAACGATGGGCTTCAAGAATCGTATCAATACATATTTGCCGATCGAGATCGCCATTCCATGCAGGACCGCCGCCAATGGCCCATGTCCCCAACCCCATTCGCGAAAGCGTTATATCCGTTGTGCCTAAAGGTATCTTTTTCATTTGCCTTCATTATCCTTCGTATTCTTCCAGCAATTGTTCGACCAGCTTTCTGTTTTTTACACCGGTGGTGGCACCGACGCTTAGAACCGAGATAGCCGCCGTTGCATTGGCAAAGCGTGCGCATTCACGCAGATTTTTGTCTTCTAACAGAGCCGCTATAAAGCCAGAAGCAAAGTTATCGCCTGCGCCAATAGTGTCGATGGCGGTTATTCCTGCGACCGCCGGCACCTTCATCGTCATGTCACCACGCTTGATAAAGCAGCCGTCTTTACCCGTTTTAATCACCACCGTTTTTACGCCGCACGCAAGAAAGCAGTCAGCAATTTCATCCAGTGTCTCTTTCCCAGTGAGTAATTTTGCCTCGGCAAAATTAGGAAACAGATAATCGACATAACTCAATGCTTCGCAAATATCATCCAGCGTTTCATTCAACCGCGGTTTGATCATATCGGCACAGATAATCATCTGCCGGGCTTTAGCTTGCGTAAAAATTTCTGTTAGCGCTTTACCATCCAATAGAGGACTGTTGAAAATACTGGCCAGAGATAATAATTTCGCCTGAGAAAACCGCGAAAAATCAACATCGTCAATATTCAATTTCCACAGACTGCCGTTACGGTTTGTGACAAACGTCCGCTCGCCATCCTCCGTCACCAGTCCAACGTTAATAGAGGTATCTATGCTGACGTCCTGCTTCAGGCTTTGAATATCAATATTCTCTTTGCGACAATGGTCGAGAATAAATTGCCCGGCGGCATCTTTACCAATACGACTCATTAATGCTGTGCGATGGCCCAGGCGAGAAATAATTGTTGCTTCATTTATTGCATCACCCCCGGTGGTCATTGCGATTCTTTCAAGAGGATAAGAATCCACATCAAAGATATTTTTACTGACCGGTTGCAATGGAATATCAACAATAGCGGCACCTATACAAATAACGTCGAGATTATCCATATCATTATTCCGCTTTGCCATCAGAACCGAACAGTTTAATTTTTTCCAATGCCCGTTCTTTTACAGCTTTACGTACTTCACGTTCTAAATGCAGGAAAGGCTGATCCTGGTTTTCTTTCACTGCTACCATTGCGGCCTGACAGAGCTCCGTATGAATGTTGATTTTCGCGATACCCAACGAAATTGCAGTTTTAATGTCGGCATCACTGATCCCCGATGCGCCGTGCAAAACCAGCGGAACAGAAACGGCATCGCGTACGCGTTTGACGACCTCAAAGTTCAATTGTGGCTCTGACGTATAAACCCCATGCTGGTTGCCGATGGCGACAGCCAATGAGTCACAGCCCGTACGTTCAACAAATTCAGCCGCCTGGTCAGGATCGGTATAGTGATAGCCCGCCAGCGCTTCTTCATAAACGGTTTCATTACCGACATGCCCTAATTCTGCCTCTACCGGAATACCCAGCGGATGGAAGAAATCAACAGCCTCTTTGGTTAAACGAATATTTTCTTCGAAATCAAATGCGGAAGCATCACGCATTAATGAATTCATACCATGAGTCCAGGCGTTATGAATAATTTCCATACTCCGACCATGATCCCAATGAGTTATTACCGGCACCGTTGCTTTTTTTGCCATTGATACCATCATGTGAGAGAAATCTTCAAATGAGGTGTTCCCGACAAAACCTGTACCAAAAGAAATAATAACCGGTGATTTCGCTTCTTCGGCTGCGTCGATAACGCCCATCAACATTTCTGCATTCCATACATTAAAATGGGCAATTGCATAATGTTTATTTGTGGCATCGTTTTCCCAATATCTGATATCTGCGAGCATATTCTGTTCTCCCGTATTAATTAATCGCTAATTTTAATAACGCCTTTAATAATGTCGCGTTTGTTGTTAACCGACTCTTCAAATGCCTGTTGTACATCCTGATAATCGTAAATATGTGTCACCATCGATTTCACATCGAATCGCCCTGAGGAAATAGCTTCAATCGTGACCGGATAACGATTGGCATAGCGGAATACTGTCTGGATAGTGACTTCGCGATTGATTTTGAGGAAATTGATTGCCGAATCGCCCGGTACAGTACCAACAATCATAATTTTACCGCCGCGCATTACCAGATAAGGTGCCTGTTTAACGGTGACCGCAGAACCCGCTGTTTCGAAAACAATATCTGCGCCCATTTCTTCGGTAAATTGCTGACAACGTGCAATAGTGTCTTCTTTTGCGCCGTTAATAACCACTGTCGCGCCGAGCTGTTCCGCCATTGTCAGACGTTTTTCCAGTACATCAACGACGGCAATATCCGTAGCTCCCAGGCATTTGCATGCTTGCAACGTCATCAAACCAATACAACCCGCTCCCAGAATAATTATCTTCTTACCCGGTTTAACATCTGCCAGCATCGCGGCATGCATACCGACTGCAGCAGGCTCCACCAGCGCCCCTTCCATCGTGTCCATATTGTCGGGCAGTTTGTAAGTAAAGCTCTCCGGATGACACAGATAGTGCGTTAATGCGCCGCGGTAGTTGGGTTGTGTCGCCATAAAATCAACGTCCGGACAGATGTTATATTTGCCTTCCAGACAGTAACGACAGTGACCGCAAGGAACGCCAGGTTCGATATTTACCCGATCCCCCGCTTTAAATTTGCGCACACGGCTTCCCACAGCCACAACCGTCCCGGCGCATTCATGACCCAGGCCAATTTCTTGATTTGGGTCTTTAGGCGGAATAAACGGGCCTGATTCAAAACCATGTACATCTGAACCACAAATACCGACATATTCTACTTTAATCAAAACTTCATCTTCTTTAGGCACAGGTATTTCTGCTGAAATAATTTTCATTGTGCCCGGCACCTGCAATATTGCTTTTGAATTTTTCATTTTGAATCCACCAGTATTATTTATTGACTACTGCATCAATACTTAAACTTTCAACGGAGACACCTTTGGTTTCAATTCCAATGGTGGCGATAGCAATTGCGACAATAATTGAAACCGCCCCCAGAAGAATAAAGACTCCCGTTACGCCATAACTACTGAGCAGCACTGCAACGGCATAAGGTGCGGCAATACCACTGATTCGCCCTACTGCATTCGCCAGACCGGAGCCACGTAATTTGGCCTCTGTCGGCCAGATCTCAGGGACATACACTGCCGAGGCATAGCAAACGTACATATAGACGAAAGTAATCAGGAAGAAACCAATCAGCGTTATGAGCAACATACTGGTTTGCAGTGAATAGATATATCCGAGCACCGCAATCAGGATTAATAGCCCCACACCCATTGTTTTACGCGGAATTTTATCCATCACCAGCATGGCAATAAAAATACCAAATGGCGCGCCAAACATACTCATGGTATTTAAAACAATCGAGTCTTTTAAATTAATCCCCTGGGTCATGAATATCGTTGGCAACCAGTTAATTAGTGTGTACTGCACAACGTTCATGGCAATCAGCACACAAGAACCTAATATCACGCGGTTCAGTAATACTCCTGTCAGTAAGGCTGAATACGGCACCGCTTGTGGCGCTTTACCGTCATCAGCAATAACCACGGGCGGCAAAGGTTTACCCGTCTGGCGTATGACGTCTTCTTCTATACTCCGCATGACTTTCTCGGCTTCCTGATACCGTCCGCGCGATTCCAGCCAGCGCGGGGATTCAGGAAAGTAGCGCCAGGCCAGCGCCGTAGCGATAAGCGACAATATTGCAGGGATAAGCAGTTGTACTCGCCAGTTCCACTCTGCACTAATCAGCGGCGTGAGTCCCATCGCAATCAATGAACAGAGCGGATATGACCAGTTGCCAATAAAGGAAACCCGACTGGACCATGTTCCGCGATTTCTACCGGGCATATATTCGGTGAAACCAGCAAACAGCGTCACCAGTAAAGCTCCCAGCCCAACGCCCATCACAAAACGGCAGGCAATAAGGAAATCCATATTCGGTGAAAAAGCACCGACAACCATCGAGGCAATATGAATGGCCTCATAGAGGATGAACGCATTTCTGCGACCGGTTTTGTCACCGATGATGCCGCCAACCAGCGCACCGAGAAACATCCCGGCGGTCGTGATTGCTGAGAATGTGGCAGTGGTGGAATTATCTGTCCAGCCCAACTCTTTCAGCTGCGCGAGGATCAAGCCACCAACGGCATTACTCCAGCAGACAAGCAAGCCAAACGCGACGATAGCAAACATTGACGAATGCCAGCGGCAATCCGGTAAGCGATCCAGCCGTGCACCACAATGCGGTTTTGTTATCTGTTCCATGCGATAACGTTCCTTCAGGAGAGTAGTTATTCATCAAAGTCGTAAGTCATGATCACTTTGATTGCGGTTTTATCGACCATCGCATCAAACCCTTCGCGCCATTGCGACAGGCCGATACGATGCGTGATCATCGGTTTGACTTTGATAGCGCCGCTGGCTAATAGCCGGAGAGCGTTACGCCATGAGGTGGAGTCATAGGCCATATGCCCAATGATTCTTTTGTTCCAGGCGGTAATGTCATTAATCGAGAAATCAAGAGGCTTGAAGCCCATTCCAACGCGTACCACTTCCCCGTTCGGACGGAGCATTTCGATGGCTTGTTTAAGTGCGATATTGGCACCGGAGCATTCAATCACCAGTCCCAGATTGTCTTTACCACAAATTTGCTGGCAGCGCGCCACCACATCTTCGGTAGAACCATTTACTACAGCCGTCGCACCCAGTTCTTTTGCAACCGGGAAGCGGACCGCCACATCTTCTTGTAGACCAACGACGACGATATTTACCGCCCCCATAATCCGCGCCATTTGTACGGAGAACAGCCCGAGTGGGCCAGTGCCGATGACGACTACATCCTGACCAGGGAGGAATTTCGATTGCTGCGCGATGGATTTGTAGGCATTGCAGATAGGGTCAAGTACGGCTGCGTCCTCATAATCAACACCATCAGGGATTTCCCACAACGCATGACGATGAATTTTGAGAATTTCACCAGGAACCAGACAATATTTGGAAAAACCACCGCCCCACGTATTGTTATCCAGACCAAGGTTTACTTTTTCTGTACAACACAGAAAATCACCTTGTTCACAGGCCGGACAAACGCCGCAAACGTGACCGCTGTTATCCGACACGACGCGTTGCCCCACTTTCCAGTCTTTGACTTTTTCACCAACCTGCGCAATACAACCTGCGAACTCATGGCCGCGGATAGAGTTAAACTCATCAGAACCGCTATCGACATTGTAGTGCTTCATGTCTGCGCCGCAGATTGCCGCAGCTTTAATTTCAATCACCACATCTTCCGGGCCACAAATGGGTTGTGGGACATCGATCATCTTGTAGCCGCCAAAGGCTTTGCCAAACCGAGCCAGTGCTTTCATTGCGTCATCCTCTGTGTTTTGTTTTGCTTAGATGGCCATCATACTTACCCACATGATTTTTGAGGTCAACATTAAATCTTTAAAACACAGATAATGATCTGCGTTTTACAACTCAGATCACAATTACGCAGAAAATGGCTGGGTCTGTTACAGGGTGATGGAAGGTGGAACGCAAAATGAGCAAATTTGAGAGGGATTACCGGCCAAATAGGTCTGAGACTTAAGTTCAGGAGAAGTCATTCAGGCGTGAACGCGACTGCAAGAGACCGGGCTGGGACTTAGCCAGGTCGGGGCGAGATAATTGAGATGAGTCGTGGGGTTATTGTTGGCTATCCCCTTTATAACCGCGGCAAAAAGGGGACAAACCACTTACTTAAACATGGCAATAGGCTTTGCTGAGATACCAAAATCTTCTTTTAACTGCTGTTTGCTCTTCATGACCATCTGACCATGTGTGTCAATTGTCATATGCTGAGCTTCGGTATTATGGCGGGCTTGCCACAGCATCACCAGCTGTAGGCAGTTCTCTTTTTGTTCCTCGGTCAGCGCAACGCCATCGGGCCATTTTCCCAGTTCAACAGCAGTCGACAAACGCTGGTATACCTCAGGCGTCATGCTGTTGATAATGTCATCAAGATTCATAATTTTTCCGCTCCTGTGGAATAAGTTGCTGAATCGTTTTTTCAACCGTTGATTTCTTCGCCGTTTTCGCCATCGGTAAAGCGTAAAGAGGCTGAGTTAACACAATAACGTTCACCCGTTGGCTGCGGCCCGTCGGGGAAGACATGCCCCAGATGGGCATCACAGTTACCGCAACGAATTTCTATGCGCTGCATTCCATGTGACAAGTCTTTGATATAACGAATGGATTCTTCACTCACCGGTTCGTAGAAACTGGGCCAGCCACAGCCGGAATCATACTTGGTTTGGGAATGAAACAGCGGGGCATCGCAGATCAAACAGTGATATACGCCGTCACGCTTGTTATGCAGTAAACGACCCGTAAATGGCGGCTCTGTCCCATGATTCTGCGTCACGTAGAACTGCATCTCGGACAAATTTTTTTTCAGTTCTTCTGCCGAAGGTTTATTAGCCATTTGCTCACATCTCACTTTAATCGTGCTCACATTACGCGACTGATTCTAACAAAACATTAACACCAACTGGCAAAATTTTGTCCTAAACTTGATCTCGACGAAATGGCTGCACCTAAATCGTGATGAAAATCACATTTTTATCGTAATTGCCCTTTAAAATTCGGGGCGCCGACCCCATGTGGTCTCAAGCCCAAAGGAAGAGTGAGGCGAGTCAGTCGCGTAATGCTTAGGCACAGGATTGATTTGTCGCAATGATTGACACGATTCCGCTTGACGCTGCGTAAGGTTTTTGTAATTTTACAGGCAACCTTTTATTCACTAACAAATAGCTGGTGGAATATATGACTATCAAAGTAGGTATCAACGGTTTTGGCCGTATCGGTCGCATTGTTTTCCGTGCTGCTCAGAAACGTTCTGACATCGAGATCGTTGCAATCAACGACCTGTTAGACGCTGATTACATGGCATACATGCTGAAATATGACTCCACTCACGGCCGTTTCGACGGTACCGTTGAAGTGAAAGACGGTCATCTGATCGTTAACGGTAAAAAAATCCGTGTTACCGCTGAACGTGATCCGGCTAACCTGAAATGGGACGAAGTTGGTGTTGACGTTGTCGCTGAAGCAACTGGTCTGTTCCTGACTGACGAAACTGCTCGTAAACACATCACCGCTGGTGCGAAAAAAGTGGTTATGACTGGTCCGTCTAAAGACAACACTCCGATGTTCGTTAAAGGCGCTAACTTCGACAAATATGCTGGTCAGGACATCGTTTCTAACGCTTCCTGCACCACCAACTGCCTGGCTCCGCTGGCTAAAGTTATCAATGATAACTTCGGCATCATCGAAGGTCTGATGACCACCGTTCACGCTACTACCGCTACTCAGAAAACCGTTGACGGCCCGTCTCACAAAGACTGGCGCGGCGGCCGTGGTGCTTCCCAGAACATCATCCCGTCCTCTACCGGTGCTGCTAAAGCTGTAGGTAAAGTACTGCCAGAACTGAATGGCAAACTGACTGGTATGGCGTTCCGCGTTCCGACCCCGAACGTATCCGTAGTTGACCTGACCGTTCGTCTGGAAAAAGCTGCAACTTACGAGCAGATCAAAGCTGCCGTTAAAGCTGCTGCTGAAGGCGAAATGAAAGGCGTTCTGGGCTACACCGAAGATGACGTAGTATCTACCGATTTCAACGGCGAAGTTTGCACTTCCGTGTTCGATGCTAAAGCGGGTATCGCTCTGAACGACAACTTCGTGAAACTGGTATCCTGGTACGACAACGAAACCGGTTACTCCAACAAAGTTCTGGACCTGATCGCTCACATCTCCAAATAAGTTGAGATGACTCTGTGATCTAAAAAGAGCGACTTCGGTCGCTCTTTTTTTTACCTGATAAAATGAAGTTAAAGGACTGCGTCATGATTAAGAAAATTTTTGCCCTTCCGGTCATCGAACAAATCTCCCCTGTCCTCTCCCGTCGTAAACTGGATGAACTGGACCTCATTGTGGTCGATCATCCCCAGGTAAAAGCCTCTTTTGCATTACAGGGCGCACACCTTCTCTCGTGGAAACCTGCGGGTGAAGAAGAAGTTCTGTGGTTGAGTAACAACACACCGTTCAAAAATGGCGTCGCCATTCGCGGTGGCATACCGGTTTGCTGGCCGTGGTTTGGTCCGGCTGCACAACAAGGTCTGCCTGCGCACGGTTTTGCCCGCAACCTGCCGTGGACGCTGAAATCACATCGTGAAGATGCTGATGGTGTAGCGCTGACTTTTGAATTGACACAAAGCGAAGAGACGAAAAAATTCTGGCCGCACGACTTTACGCTGTTAGCGCATTTCCACGTGGGTAAAACCTGTGAAATCGATCTTGAAGCACACGGCGAATTTGAAACTACCTCTGCTCTGCATACCTACTTTAACGTGGGTGATATCGCTAAGGTAAGCGTCAGTGGACTAGGCGATCGCTTCATTGATAAAGTAAATGACGCGAAAGAAGATGTACTGACCGACGGTATTCAGACCTTCCCTGACCGTACCGATCGCGTGTATCTGAATCCGCAAGATTGCAGCGTAATTAATGACGAAGCGCTGAATCGTATTATCGCCGTAGGCCACCAGCATCATCTGAACGTTGTAGGCTGGAACCCAGGACCGGCGCTTTCAGTTAGCATGGGCGATATGCCGGATGATGGCTACAAGACCTTTGTTTGTGTAGAAACGGCATACGCTTCAGAAACGCAAAAAGTCACCAAAGAGAAACCTGCACATCTGGCGCAATCCATTCGCGTTGCGAAACGTTAATTTGCGTTAATATTGTGTGCCGGGTGCGATGCATCCGGCACGTATCAACATCACACCATATCCAGCGCAGTTTTTCCTTTTGGTGCCGGATACGCTTTATCCAGCATAACTAATTCCGCTGACGAAAGTTCAACCTCAAGCACAGCCGCATTTTGTTGGACATGTGCGACAGTTGCCGCTTTTGGAATCGCCATCACACCCTGATGGCTGATTACCCACGCCAACAATACTTGTGCCGCACTGATATTGTGAGCATGTGCAATTTCGTTGACTACCGCATTTTTTAACAGTCCATTGCGCAACCGCCCGGCCTGGGCTAATGGACTGTAAGCCATCACCGGCATCTGCTGTTTCTGGCACCAGGGAAGTAAATCGTACTCAATCCCTCGTGAACCGAGATGGTAAAGCACCTGATTAGTGGCACACTGATTTCCCCCCGGCAGCTGCCAGAGTTCCTGCATATCGACATAATCAAGGTTAGAAACGCCCCAGCGGCGGATTTTTCCCTGGGCGATCAATTTTTCCATCGCTGCGACAGTCTCTTCGAGAGCGAAACTGCCAGACCAGTGTAATAAGTAGAGATCGAGATAATCAGTATTGAGACGGCGTAAACTGGCTTCGCATGCATTTATCGCTTTTTGCCCGCCAGCATTCCACGGATAGACTTTAGAGACGAGAAAGACGTTCTCACGCAGACCGATTAATGCTTCCCCAACCACTTTTTCGGCACCGCCATCGGCATACATTTCGGCGGTATCAATGAGGGTTAAACCGAGTTCAATGCCCGCGCGTAGTGCAGCAACTTCTGTTTTACGCTGACTGGCATCTTCGCCCATATACCATGTTCCCTGCCCTATGGCTGGCAGTGCGACATCGCCACTAAATTGAATCATTTTTTGTTGCATTGTTTCCTCCCAGGTATTGCACCACCGTAATGCAAAACAGGGCGTTACGCCCTGTTTTTATGCACAAAATGCCCTGGAAAGATGCATTATCAGAATTTGTAGGTGATCCCGGTAGAAATCAGGCCAGTCCAGGATTTATCCACCATTGGGCTGTCAGTAACTTCATCAGACAGACGGGTGTAGCGCGCGGTACCGTAAACACTCCAGTCACCGAGGAAGTTGTAGCTGGCACTTAGCTCCAGGTAAGGGCTCCAGCTGTCGTTCGGGTTATAGCCACGCAGACCGCTGCGCGCAGACTCTTTGCGCGATACGCCATAATAGTATTCGTTCTGGTTTTCGCTGTTCCACTGCACACCAATACCCGGAGTCACGGTCAGGCCACCGTTGGTGTAACGATACAACCAGGCCATATCCCAGACGATGCCGTTGCTGTTATCCAGGGTATCGCCAGCCAGGGTGGTACGCAGGTAACCGTACTGGGTAAAGTGAGCATAAGACAGACCAGCCATCATGGTGCTCTTACGGTCATCCAGGTGACGCATTTGGTGATCGCCACTGTCTTTAGCTTTGAAGTAAAGCGGCGACCAGTAAGCGGTAATTGAAAGTTTATCCGTTGCGTCATTCCACAGGTAGTAACCACCACCTAAGCCACGGAACCAGAAGTTATCGCCTTCATAGTTGATTACCGGTACTGGGTAAACATCGGTATCGTAATCTTTATATGGGTGTTCAACGACACCTACGCCTGCGCCCAGGGAAAATTTACCTTCAGCGTGCGCTACGCCTGCAGACGTTGCGATAAGCACTCCAAGTGCCAGAAGTTTGAGTTTGGTCACAATTAATCATTCCTTAAACAAATGTTTAGCGGGCGACAAAGTTTACCCGTCAATACATCGAAACCCAACCTTTTTACGTTTTCATTTTTTAAAGTAACTGTTTAATTTTCCTGACGCAGATGACACCACGCTTACAGCCAAATGAATTACGCGTTACTGGCGACCCTGGTCTTTACATTAATTATGCAAATTTTATGGATGAGTTGTTGATATGCCATTGAAATTAAGAAAGCCGTGCAGGCAAGTTTTCCATTTGCCATCTACGCTTAATTTTGAAGGTGTATCACCGGGCACGTTGTTCTCATCGTCGATAAAATGGCATGAGAGTTGCTGTGTTTTAGCAAGAGACGTCGTTCAGTTTACCTCTTCCGGGAGCCTCTACTATTCATATGAACGGCTCTTAACCTGTGCTAAAAAACGAAAGGACGGCATACCATGAATATATTCGATCACTATCGCCAGCGATATGAAGCTGCCAAGGACGAAGAGTTCACACTGCAGGAGTTTCTTACCACTTGTCGGCAAGATCGCAGTGCTTATGCCAACGCGGCTGAGCGGCTATTGATGGCTATCGGTGAGCCTGTCATGGTCGATACAGCCCAGGAACCCAGACTTTCTCGACTCTTTTCTAACCGGGTCATTGCACGTTACCCGGCCTTTGAAGAGTTTTACGGCATGGAAGACGCGATTGAACAGATTGTCTCTTATCTGAAACACGCGGCTCAGGGGCTGGAGGAGAAGAAACAAATCCTGTATCTGCTGGGGCCTGTGGGTGGGGGTAAATCATCGCTTGCTGAGCGACTGAAATCATTAATGCAGCTCGTGCCGATCTATGTATTAAGCGCTAACGGTGAGCGGAGCCCGGTCAACGATCATCCGTTCTGTCTTTTCAATCCGCAAGAAGATGCGCAGATTCTGGAAAAAGAGTATGGCATTCCTCGACGCTATCTTGGCACCATCATGTCGCCGTGGGCAGCAAAACGCCTGCATGAATTTGGTGGCGATATTACTAAGTTCCGGGTGGTAAAGGTCTGGCCGTCAATTCTGCAACAAATTGCTATCGCCAAAACGGAACCTGGCGATGAGAACAACCAGGACATCTCAGCGCTGGTAGGGAAAGTCGATATCCGTAAACTCGAACACTACGCGCAGAACGATCCAGACGCCTACGGATATTCCGGTGCACTATGCCGCGCCAACCAGGGGATCATGGAGTTTGTCGAGATGTTTAAAGCACCGATTAAAGTGCTGCATCCCCTGTTAACCGCCACTCAGGAAGGTAACTACAACGGGACGGAAGGTATCTCCGCCTTGCCGTTTAACGGGATTATTCTCGCCCATTCGAACGAATCCGAATGGGTCACTTTCCGTAATAACAAGAACAACGAAGCCTTCCTCGATCGTGTTTATATCGTGAAGGTGCCATATTGCTTGCGTATTTCCGAAGAGATCAAAATCTACGAGAAATTGCTTAATCACAGTGAACTGACTCACGCCCCCTGCGCACCTGGCACGCTGGAAACGCTGTCTCGTTTTTCCATTCTTTCGCGTCTGAAAGAGCCGGAAAACTCCAGCATTTATTCGAAGATGCGGGTTTATGATGGCGAAAGTCTGAAAGACACCGATCCGAAAGCCAAGTCGTATCAGGAATATCGTGACTACGCAGGCGTTGATGAAGGGATGAACGGTCTGTCCACGCGTTTTGCGTTTAAGATCCTCTCTCGCGTGTTCAACTTCGATCATGTAGAAGTGGCGGCAAACCCGGTCCATCTGTTCTACGTCCTGGAACAGCAGATCGAGCGCGAGCAGTTCCCTCAGGAGCAGGCTGAGCGTTATCTCGAGTTCCTGAAAGGTTACTTGATTCCGAAATATGCTGAGTTTATCGGTAAAGAGATTCAGACTGCGTATCTTGAATCCTATTCTGAATATGGACAAAACATTTTTGACCGTTATGTCACGTATGCAGATTTCTGGATTCAGGATCAGGAGTATCGCGACCCGGATACCGGGCAGCTATTTGACCGCGAATCTCTCAACGCTGAGCTGGAGAAAATTGAGAAACCGGCGGGGATCAGTAATCCAAAAGATTTCCGCAACGAGATTGTCAACTTCGTACTGCGCGCCAGAGCGAATAACAGCGGACGCAATCCGAACTGGACCAGCTATGAAAAACTGCGCACGGTTATTGAGAAGAAAATGTTCTCTAATACCGAGGAGCTGTTGCCAGTTATTTCGTTTAACGCCAAAACGTCAACCGACGAGCAGAAGAAACACGACGATTTTGTCGACCGTATGATGGAAAAAGGCTACACCCGTAAACAGGTGCGTTTACTGTGCGAATGGTATTTGCGCGTACGTAAATCGTCTTAACAACCATGGCCCGGTACGCATGCTACCGGGCCTACAACGACAGCGAACCGTGGGCCAGAGAAGCGGCAACACAGGCGTAGCAAACAGTTGGCAAATGTAGTACGGGGGGCATATGACCTGGTTTATTGACCGGCGTCTGAACGGCAAAAACAAAAGCATGGTGAATCGCCAGCGTTTTTTACGCCGTTATAAAGCGCAAATTAAACAGTCGATCTCCGAGGCCATTAATAAGCGTTCGGTGACTGACGTCGACAGCGGCGAGTCCGTATCCATTCCAACGGAAGATATTAGCGAACCGATGTTTCATCAGGGACGTGGCGGCCTGCGCCACCGCGTTCATCCGGGCAATGACCATTTCGTCCAGAACGACCGCATTGAACGCCCCCAGGGCGGCGGCGGTGGTTCCGGCAGTGGTCAGGGCCAGGCCAGCCAGGATGGTGAAGGTCAGGATGAATTTGTCTTTCAGATTTCGAAAGATGAGTATCTTGATCTGCTCTTTGAAGATTTGGCCTTACCGAATCTGAAACAAAACCAACAACGCCAGCTGACCGAATATAAAACGCATCGGGCGGGTTATACCGCTAACGGCGTTCCTGCCAATATCAGCGTTGTGCGTTCATTGCAGAACTCACTGGCGCGACGCACAGCCATGACGGCGGGCAAGCGGCGGGAACTTCATGCGCTGGAAGAGAATTTGGCCATCATCAGCAACAGTGAGCCTGCGCAACTGCTGGAAGAGGAACGTCTGCGCAAAGAAATTGCAGAATTACGTGCCAAAATTGAACGCGTCCCTTTTATTGACACCTTCGATTTACGATACAAGAACTACGAAAAACGACCCGATCCCTCCAGCCAGGCAGTGATGTTTTGCCTGATGGACGTTTCGGGTTCAATGGATCAGTCCACTAAAGATATGGCTAAGCGTTTTTATATTCTGCTGTATCTGTTCCTTAGCAGAACGTATAAGAACGTGGAAGTCGTTTACATCCGGCACCATACCCAGGCGAAAGAAGTCGATGAACATGAGTTTTTCTACTCACAGGAAACTGGCGGTACCATTGTTTCCAGCGCCCTGAAACTGATGGATGAGGTGGTGAAAGAGCGTTATAACCCGGCGCAATGGAATATTTACGCGGCACAAGCATCGGACGGCGATAACTGGGCCGATGACTCTCCACTTTGCCATGAAATCCTGGCGAAAAAATTATTGCCCGTTGTTCGTTATTACAGCTATATCGAAATTACCCGTCGCGCTCATCAGACACTGTGGCGAGAATATGAACATCTGCAATCTACTTTCGACAATTTTGCGATGCAGCATATCCGCGACCAGGATGATATTTATCCGGTGTTCCGTGAACTGTTTCATAAACAAAATGCAACAGCTAAAGACTAAAACTGTCAGCCGGGTCATTATCGCCTGGCTGATTTTTAGCTCACTGTAAATTATCTCATTTATTACATACATTAGCTTACAATCGCTTTAAATATGACAGCATAACCTTTACACAATTTAGTTTCAGAAAACAATCATTCGGAAAAATGATTCGGTCAACACGTATTTCCCTGGGGTTATTCTTTAATTATTTTTTATCGTCAACGAAAATTGATCCTGGTCAAAACCATATATCTCTGCCATCAATAAAATCCAGCACTCACATTGCTCTCCTTTTTATGGCTTCTATGGGTACACAAAAATTAAAAGCTCAAGGCTTTTTTATTTTCAGCTTATTGCTGACGTTAATTTTATTTTGCATTACTACCTTATATAACGAAAACACGAATGTAAAACTCATCCCACAGATGAATTACCTGATGGTTGTTGTGGCTTTGTTTTTCCTTAACGCCGTCATTTTTCTTTTCATGTTAATGAAGTATTTCACTAACAAACAAATTTTACCAACACTCATTTTAAGCCTTGCATTTTTAAGTGGCCTTATCTATTTAGTTGAAACCATTGTAATTATCCATAAACCAATCAACGGCAGTACACTGATCCAGACAAAGTCGAATGATGTTTCTATTTTCTATATTTTCCGCCAACTCAGTTTCATTTGTTTAACCTCGCTGGCGCTCTTTTGTTATGGGAAAGACAACATCCTTGACAACAATAAGAAAAAAACTGGCATTCTGTTGCTGGCGCTGATTCCTTTTTTATTTTTTCCCCTTCTGGCACACAATCTGAGCAGTTATAACGCTGACTATTCTTTGTATGTCGTCGATTACTGTCCGGACAACCATACTGCGACCTGGGGAATCAACTATACAAAAATATTGGTTTGTCTGTGGGCATTTTTACTGTTCTTTATTATCATGCGTACACGATTAGCCAGCGAACTATGGCCGTTAATAGCATTATTATGTCTGGCATCGCTATGCTGCAACTTACTTCTACTGACTCTGGATGAGTATAATTACACCATCTGGTATATCAGTCGCGGGATTGAAGTTTCCAGTAAACTGTTTGTTGTGTCTTTTCTGATTTATAACATTTTTCAGGAACTGCAACTCTCCAGCAAACTGGCAGTTCATGATGTACTGACCAATATTTATAATCGGCGCTACTTTTTCAACAGCGTAGAGTCATTATTGTCGCGACCTGTTGTTAAGGACTTTTGTGTCATGCTGGTTGATATTAATCAGTTCAAGCGCATCAATGCCCAATGGGGACATCGTGTGGGTGATAAAGTGCTGGTTTCAATTGTCGATATTATCCAGCAAAGCATCCGCCCCGATGATATTTTAGCGCGACTGGAGGGTGAGGTGTTTGGCTTGCTATTTACCGAACTCAATAGTGCCCAGGCAAAAATCATTGCGGAACGTATGCGTAAAAATGTCGAACTCCTGACCGGTTTTAGTAACAGATATGATGTTCCTGAACAAATGACCATCAGTATTGGCACGGTTTTTTCAACGGGTGACACGCGTAATATCTCGCTTGTCATGACGGAAGCAGATAAAGCCTTACGCGAAGCGAAAAGCGAGGGGGGCAACAAAGTGATTATTCATCATATTTAAGTGCAAAAATATTCAGAGCCATGCTTTTTGCGTGGCTTTTGCATACAATTTATTACTATTACCCCTAAATTTCCCCTCCCCAGCGGCGCAGAGATGAGTATAATTAGCGCCCCTGTGCCAGGCCGCAATCGAACTTTATCTGGTTTTCTCGTTTCACTAACCGAAGGAGTGCCATTTATCATGAAATTGCACCATAGAATGCTCCGGCATTTTATCGCCGCAAGTGTCATTGTGCTGACATCTTCCTTCCTTATTTTTGAACTTGTCGCCAGCGACAGAGCAATGAGTGCCTATCTGCGCTATATCGTGCAGAGAGCAGATTCCTCCTTTCTTTATGATAAGTATCAGAATCAGAGTATTGCCGCGCATGTGATGCGCGCTCTCGCTGCTGAGCAGTCGGAAGTGTCGCCAGAACAGCGGCGCGCCATCTGCGAGGCTTTTGAGTCTGCCAATAATACCCATGGCTTAAACCTGACTGCCCATAAATACCCGGGCTTACGCGGCACACTACAAACCGCATCCACTGACTGCGACACAATTGTGGAAGCTGCAGCACTATTACCCGCTTTTGATCAGGCAGTGGAAGGCAACCGCCACCAGGATGATTACGGTTCAGGTCTTGGAATGGCCGAAGAGAAATTTCACTATTATCTCGATCTCAATGACCGCTATGTCTATTTTTATGAGCCGGTTAATGTTGAGTACTTTGCGATGAATAACTGGTCCTTCCTGCAGTCAGGAAGTATTGGCATCGATCGCAAAGATATTGAAAAGGTATTTACCGGGCGTACCGTATTATCGAGCATTTACCAGGATCAGCGTACTAAACAGAACGTGATGAGTTTGCTGACGCCGGTATATGTCGCAGGGCAGCTAAAAGGGATTGTGCTGCTGGATATTAACAAAAACAATCTGCGGAATATCTTTTACACTCATGACCGCCCTCTCCTCTGGCGTTTTCTCAATGTCACGCTAACTGATACAGATTCAGGGCGCGACATTATCATCAACCAGAGCGAAGATAATCTGTTCCAGTATGTCAGTTACGTCCATGACTTACCGGGCGGTATTCGTGTCTCGTTATCCATTGATATTCTTTACTTTATCACGTCTTCGTGGAAAAGCGTTCTGTTCTGGATTTTGACGGCGTTAATTTTGCTGAATATGGTCCGGATGCACTTCCGTTTATACCAAAACGTGTCGCGAGAAAATATTAGTGATGCGATGACTGGACTGTATAATCGCAAAATTTTAACCCCTGAACTGGAGCAGCGGTTGCAGAAACTGGTGCAATCCGGTTCTTCGGTGATGTTTATTGCAATTGACATGGACAAGTTAAAGCAAATAAATGACACCCTCGGTCATCAGGAGGGGGATTTAGCGATTACGTTATTAGCTCAGGCGATTAAACAGTCGATTCGTAAAAGTGATTATGCCATCCGACTCGGTGGCGATGAATTCTGCATCATTCTTGTCGATTCGACGCCGCAAATTGCAGCACAACTGCCTGAACGTATCGAAAAACGTCTGCAACATATCGCGCCTCAGAAAGAGATCGGCTTCTCTTCCGGTATTTACGCGATGAAAGAAAACGATACGTTACATGATGCATATAAAGCTTCCGATGAGCGTTTATATGTCAATAAGCAGAACAAAAACAGCCGTTCATGATAACCTTCTGTGGTTGTTTGCTTGTAATCTCAGGAGCATGAAATGACTGAAATGGCTAAAGGAAGCGTGACGCATCAGCGGTTAATCGCTTTATTATCACAAGAAGGTGCTGACTTCCGCGTCGTTACCCATGAAGCGGTAGGTAAATGTGAAGCGGTGTCAGAAATTCGTGGCACCGCTTTAGGCCAGGGGGCTAAGGCACTGGTATGTAAAGTCAAAGGCAATGGTGTAAATCAACATGTTCTGGCGATCCTCGCGGCCGATCAACAGGCCGATCTGAGCCAACTCGCCAGCCATATAGGCGGATTACGCGCTTCGTTGGCCAGCCCGGCGGAAGTCGATGAACTCACAGGCTGTGTCTTCGGCGCGATCCCCCCTTTCAGCTTCCATCCAAAACTCAAACTGGTCGCCGACCCATTGCTCTTCGAGCGATTCGATGAAATCGCCTTTAATGCAGGCATGCTGAATAAATCCGTTATTTTGAAAACTGCGGATTATTTGCGCATTGCGCAACCAGAACTGGTCAATTTCCGCCGCACTGCGTAACTAGCCTGTCCGTTCAATAAGCAGAACGGACAAAACCAGCACAACAGCAATAACAAAAAACGATGACGTGATAATCAGTGTCTCAACGAACATTTGATCGTTCATGGTATGCCCCGGGAGATAACTGTTTTCACGTTATTGATAGCGTGTACAAATGGCAGTTTGATGACAGTTCGCCTGATTTTTTATGCAAAAAACGTAAAGATTTTCTACTTCCTTCCTGCAGCAAGCGTAAAGTAAGCAGGCTTATTATTTTTTGGCAAGGAAACCACGATGTTTGATGTCACTTTGCTGATCCTGCTCGGGTTAGCTGCGCTGGGCTTTATCAGTCATAACACCACTGTGGCCGTTTCAATTCTGGTGTTAATCATTGTCCGCGTCACACCGTTAAGCACCTTTTTCCCGTGGATTGAAAAACAGGGGCTAAGTATCGGGATAATCATTCTGACGATTGGCGTTATGGCCCCCATCGCCAGCGGGACGCTACCGCCCTCAACCCTGATTCACTCGTTTCTGAACTGGAAATCGCTGGTGGCAATTGCAGTAGGCGTTATTGTCTCCTGGCTAGGTGGGCGCGGCGTGACGTTAATGGGCAGCCAGCCGCAACTGGTCGCCGGGCTGCTGGTGGGCACTGTTTTGGGCGTGGCGCTGTTTCGCGGCGTACCGGTTGGCCCGCTTATTGCCGCGGGTCTGGTTTCGCTGATTGTGGGGAAACAGTAGTTAATCCCGCAATATATCGGCCTGGCGTTTGCCCCAGGCCTTTCTTAAACATAGTAATAAAGGCCGTTGTTGAATCATACCCCAGCGTATGAGCAACTTTCTGTACAGTATCGCCTTTCACTAATCCCTGAAGCGCCATAATCAGCTGTAACTGCTGACGCCACTGGCGAAAACTCAACCCCGTCTCTTTCACTATCAGCCGGGCAAGATTGCGTTCACTCATCGCAAAAAAGCCAGCCCATTGCCCCAATGAGCCCCACTCAACGGGCTCTTTCGCCATCATCTCCACCATCGTGCGGATTTTAGGATGAGAAGAAACGGGCAGGTGCAGCTGTTGTTGTGGCTGCTGAGGGAGTTCATCAAACAGGACCTGAATTAATCTGCGGGTCATCGGCTCAGCACGCTGAGTCGTCGTCCTGTTTGCCAGGGTTAAAATTAATTCCCGGCATAAGGGCGATATTTTCAATGTGCAACATGTTGTCGGCATTGTCACTGCGCTGGGCTCTATAAACAAAAAACAGAGTTCAGCGTTAGCTGTCACTTGATTGCTATGTTCCACCCCTCCCGGTATCCAAACCGCATATTGCGGCGGCACCATCCACAACGCATTTTCCACCGTACAGGTAATTGCACCATGTAGCGCCAGTATCAGCTGCCCTTTGCGGTGCTGATGTACAGGACTGGTTAACTCATCCGTTCCGGCGTGAATACAAAATGCGACCGCGGCTTCATGGTGTCGGTCGGGTTCATAGCCATTGAGATTCAACCTGTGCATCATTTTGTCAGAATTTAGCGATATTTTGTCATTTTAGCTTGATTCAACATAACAATAAAAACGGTAAGGTACAGCCTCGTTTGTGACAATGAGAAGCATATGACCTGTTCAACTTCATTAAGCGGTAAAAACAGGATTGTCCTTATCGCTGGCATTCTGATGATTGCCACAACATTACGCGTCACCTTTACCGGCGCAGCACCGTTACTGGATACGATTCGTTCCGCTTACTCGCTAACGACGGCGCAAACCGGCTTATTGACCACCCTGCCATTATTAGCCTTTGCGCTAATCTCACCGCTGGCCGCCCCGGTGGCGCGACGTTTTGGTATGGAACGTAGCCTGTTTGCCGCGTTACTTTTGATCTGTGCTGGTATTGCAATTCGCTCTCTCCCTTCGCCTTACTTATTATTTGGCGGTACAGCGGTCATTGGCGGTGGGATTGCATTAGGCAATGTCTTACTGCCAGGATTAATTAAACGCGATTTCCCTCATTCCGTCGCCAGACTTACCGGCGCATATTCCCTGACAATGGGAGCTGCGGCGGCACTGGGATCGGCTATGGTAGTGCCGCTGGCTTTGAACGGTTTTGGCTGGCAAGGCGCGTTGCTCATGCTGATGTGTTTTCCTCTGCTGGCTCTTTTTTTATGGCTGCCACAGTGGCGAAGTCAACAACATGCAAATTTGAGTACCTCACGCGCCTTACATACTCGGGGTATCTGGCGTTCGCCGCTTGCCTGGCAGGTGACATTGTTTCTTGGGATCAACTCACTGGTCTATTACGTGATTATTGGCTGGCTTCCGGCGATCCTCATCAGTCACGGCTATAGCGAAGCACAGGCGGGTTCACTGCATGGTTTGCTGCAACTAGCCACAGCAGCTCCCGGCTTGCTGATCCCACTTTTCTTACATCATGTGAAAGATCAGCGTGGTATTGCAGCGTTCGTTGCCTTGATGTGCGCAGTGGGCGCGGTTGGGCTCTGCTTTATGCCAGCACACGCGATCACCTGGACTCTGCTTTTCGGTTTTGGTTCCGGCGCAACAATGATACTGGGGTTGACGTTCATTGGTCTGCGGGCAAGTTCTGCGCATCAGGCGGCGGCACTCTCGGGGATGGCACAATCCGTCGGGTATTTGCTGGCAGCCTGTGGGCCGCCACTGATGGGTAAAATACACGATGCTAACGGTGACTGGTCCGTACCACTGATGGGTGTTGCAATACTTTCACTACTGATGGCGATTTTCGGACTTTGCGCCGGGAGAGACAAAGAAATTCGCTAATATCCGGTGCTATAGTGACGTGACAAATCATGCGTGAAAGGGAGAACAAATACGATGAATATTCAGTGCAAACGCGTTTATGATCCGGCTGAACAGAGCGATGGTTATCGCGTACTGGTCGACCGCCTCTGGCCACGCGGTATCAAAAAAACCGATTTAGCCCTTGATGAGTGGGATAAAGAAATCACGCCGTCAACGGAACTGCGCAAAGCCTTTCACGGCGAAGTCGTCGATTTTGCAACCTTTCGCGAGCAATATCTTGCAGAACTGACGCAACACGAGCAAGAAGGAAAGCGGCTGGCAGACATCGCCAAAAAACAGCCGCTGACCCTGCTCTACTCAGCAAAAAACACCACGCAGAACCATGCGCTGGTGCTGGCCGACTGGCTACGTAGCTTGTGATTTTAGTGCAGCATCCGGCGGTTATTTTTCACCAGCCGGATGGTCCCGTCGCCACAATGCCCATTCATCAATCGTTTCACCGCCCGGTAATTTGCAATTGTTGCTGACCCCTTGCGCTGTCTGCACAGGAATGAGCGTCCCGCCCTTCTGCTGGCAATAGACCGACGCCGGATTTGCCATACCAATCTGCGGCGGTTTAGGTGCTTCTGGCTGAGAAGGGGTTGAACAACCAGCCAGGACCAGCAAGCAAGGCAGAACAAAACTGATAATTTTCATTTATTGATCTCACATATTTATCCAGGCTTAGAGTATCGCGGTATCGTTTTGTTTTGCAGCACTATTTTTATTACATTCACTCAAATCATATTACGCCTTGTTTCATCTTTGTTGATGATGTTTTATCATGCCTGCAAAGATTAAATAATCAGCATTTACCCGCCGTATCCTGGAGTTGTTTCGTGTCAGATCAGATTATCGCCCGCGTCTCGCAATCCCTTGCCAAAGAACAGTCACTGGAAAGTCTGGTCCGACAGCTTCTGGAGATGCTGGAAATGGTCACTGATATGGAATCAACCTACCTGACCAAAGTGGATGTCGAAGCGCGCCTGCAGCATATAATGTTTGCCCGTAACAGCCAGAAAATGCACATCCCGGAGAATTTTACCGTCTCGTGGGATTACTCGTTATGCAAACGCGCCATTGATGAAAACTGCTTTTTCAGCGATGAAGTCCCCGACCGTTGGGGCGACTGTATTGCGGCACGCAATCTTGGCATCACCACATTTCTGAGCACGCCAATTCACTTACCGGATGGATCATTCTATGGCACGCTTTGCGCCGCCAGCAGTGAGAAGCGCCAGTGGAGTGAACGCGCGGAACAGGTTTTGCAGTTATTCGCCGGACTGATTGCACAATATATTCAAAAAGAGGCGCTGGTAGAACAGCTGCGCGAAGCCAATGCCGCGCTGATTGCGCAATCGTATACCGACTCGTTAACCGGGTTACCAAATCGGCGGGCGATTTTTGAAAATCTGACGACGCTGTTTTCCCTCGCCCGGCATCTTAACCATAAGATAATGATCGCATTTATCGATCTGGATAACTTCAAATTAATCAATGATCGTTTTGGTCATAATAGTGGCGATCTGTTTCTTATTCAGGTTGGCGAGCGCCTTAATACGCTCCAGCAAAATGGCGAAGTTATTGGTCGTCTCGGCGGTGATGAGTTTTTGGTTGTTTCACTGAACAATGAGAATGCGGATATTCCATCGCTGCGAGAACGTATTCAACAGCAAATACGCGGAGAATATCACTTAGGTGATGTTGATTTGTATTATCCTGGTGCCAGTCTTGGCATAGTAGAAGTCGATCCTGAAACGACCGATGCAGACAGCGCCCTGCATGCTGCCGATATCGCGATGTATCAGGAGAAAAAACACAAACAGAAAACACCTTTTGTCGCGCATTCAGTGCTACATTCCTGAGGCGTATTCACATCCTTTTGATTGGTGATAACATGCGAATCGGTATTATTTTTCCGGTTGTAATCTTTATTACAGCGGTCGTATTTTTAGCATGGTTTTTTATTGGCGGCTATGCTGCCCCGGGAGCATAAAGATGAAAAAAACAACGATTATTATGATGGGCGTAGCGATTATTGTCGTTCTCGGCACTGAGTTGGGATGGTGGTAACGTCACATCTAAAAAATAGCAAAGGCTGCCTGTGTGCAGCCTTTGTGCAATTTACGCGTTAACTTTTGATCTTTCTGTAGATAAACAGCACGACAATCGCACCAATAACGGCAACCACGAAGCTGCCAAAATTGAAGCCATCGACTTTACCAAAGCCAAACAGCGTGCTGATCCATCCGCCGACTACGGCACCGACTATTCCCAGCAGGATAGTCATAAAGAATCCACCACCATCTTTACCTGGCATGATCCACTTCGCCAGAATACCGGCAATAAGCCCAAAAATAATCCATGACAGAATGCCCATTGTTTCCTCACTTATCTGTTTTGCATTAGCGGGTTAGTCGCTGATAAAAAGCATAGCACAACATCAGGAGGGCAAGATTTGTGACAAGCATCACGGAGGATTTTTTTGCGATGGCGCAGAAATTGCGCCATCTACGATCAGTGATAATTACCAACCACAAACATCATGTTCGTTTTCCGTGTCATAAGAACGCACGGTATTCACCAGATCTTTTATCACTTCAGCCGCCACTTCTGGCACCAGCAAAGTCATCGGCGTCTCTGTTTCATAATCGACAGAAACACCATTGCTGTTATTGGTAACGGTCACGGTATACGTTGCTTTGCCCATGATTCATTTCCCGTTATGAATGACTTTCCGTTGTTGCGCGCCTTCCATCAGGACTTCAGGAGCAACGAAGAAGTCAATGTTGAAATAAGTATCGTCAGTCATGGTTTCAATGTTGTGCCACTTTTCTGGCGGAAACACCGCAAACTGCCCCGCTTCGATAAGGATCACCTGATCAGGTTCTGCACTGTGTTCATCAGCGTAGCCGAGATATTTGACCGCCCCATGCATAACGGAAAGGCGTGGGTATACCCCCGGGCGCGTTCCTTTATCAAGATGACGTTCGAATATTCCGGCAGGCGCAGTTTGTTTATTCCAGAAAGGCGTTGAGCGCGTATGAATATAATTCTGTGGGATTTGCAGCATCCTTTTCCCTCCTTCGATGAATGTGCTGAAAACAGTTTATTTCAGCCGTTTCAGGGTACGCCTGATAATTTGCATTTTAAATACCATTTATTGGTTACTTTTTAGCACCGTATCAGCGATGAATAAGGAAAGATTACAGGCAGGAAGCCCGCGATAACGCGGGCTGAAAGCATTAGGACTGCAGCGTCGCCAGTCGGGCGGCAAAACCTACGAACATCAAACCAATCAGTGAGTTGCCCACTTTAGCCAGTTTCTTTTTGGTACGTATGTACTGCGTGACAAAAGCACCAGAAATAATCAGGAAGCTCAAATAGCAGAAACTCACCAGTTCCAGCGTCGTCGCCAGAATAAAGAATGAAATTCCCGTATGTGGAGCATTAACATCGATAAACTGTACAAAAAACGACACATAGAACAAAATGGCTTTCGGATTAGTCAGGCTCAAAATTAACGCGCGCTTAAAGATGGCACCGTATTGGGGCTCGTCGGATTTGACCTCGCTATTTTTACCCTTCAGGGTCGCGTAGAGAATTTTACTCCCCAGGTAGAGCAAATAAAACGCACCGAGATAACGTACAATGTTGAATAATATCGGGGTGGTTTTAATTAATGTCGCCACTCCGGCCCATGCCAGAAACATCAATACTGCATCGCCAATAAATACGCCACAGGCCGCAAGATAGCCGCCTTTGATACCGCTACTGACGCTATTTTTGAGTACAAACAGGGTATTTGGCCCTGGCACCAACACAATAAAAATGGCCCCAACCAGATAGGTCCAGTAATTCAGAACCCCGTATTCAGCGAACACATTAACCTCTTTAATTATCTTTCGATCATGCGCGATTAAAGGTGAATATGCTAACCAATCTCTAGCGGCTTAGAAAGGAGAAAATCAGGTTTTAACCCGATATCAACCCGATAATTGAATCATTAATCAGGCATGCTCCAGTGAAAAATTCGGGTAGTGCTCGGCAAAATACTGGCGTAAAAATTCTACCGTTATCCGCACTTTCGCTGACGTCGCCAGCCTTGAAACATAAACGGCCCAGACATTTGCTGGCTGGTAATACTCCGGTAGCACTTGCACTAAATGACCACTGGCAATATTTTCGCTGACATCCCACCAGGAGCGTAGCGCAATCCCCTGACCATCAAGACACCACTGATGAACAATTTCTCCATGATTAGACGACAGCGGGCCGGTGACTTTAATCGCATGGTGGCCTTCTTTATTGCGTAATTGCCAGATACCAAAAGGATGATCGCGCTCTTTAATGACCAGGCACGGCAATGCAGAAAGGTCGGTTAAATGTTTCGGCGTGCCATATTGCGCAATAAATTCCGGCGATGCGCAGAGAATACGGTAATTGGTCGCCAGTTTGCGGGCGATTAAATTAGGGGCGATGTCATCGCCAATGCGAATGTCGAGATCGACACCTTCATTGACCAAATCGACCAACCGGTCTTCCACATCAAAACGTAATTCCAGTTGCGGATACGCTTTCGCCAGCGCTGATAACGCCGGAGCCACTACCTGTCGTCCAAAACCAAAGCTGCTGATAATACGCAGCATCCCCTGCGGCACCTGACGCACGTCAGAAAGTTCGTCCATCATCTGGCCGACATCCTGCAAAATCCGCTGCGCCCATTCATAAATCCGCTCTCCTTCTTCGGTAATGGTGACGCGGCGGGTGGTACGGTGTAACAACACCACATTTAGCGTTTGTTCCAGCAAGGCAATGCGTTTGCTGACAAAAGCCGGTGAAACACCCAATTCTTCCGCCACAGCGGCAAAACCAGCCCGGCGAGCCACCAGCATAAAGACGCGCAAATCGTTCAGCAGCGGTAAATTATTCATGATTCGTGTTTTATGTTTCACCAGTTGCGGGGATTAATTCCTTTTCAGTCAATTATAGGATGGTGAGGTTGTCAATTTTGATGGTCAGGAAGTGAGAACCCAATGATGAAAACGATGCGTATTGCTGCGATCCCGGGAGACGGGATTGGCAAAGAAGTCCTTCCTGAAGGGATTCGCGTGTTACAGGCTGCCGCTGAGCGCTGGGGCTTCGCCTTGAGTTTTGAGCAAATGGAGTGGGCGAGCTGCGAGTATTACAGCCATCACGGTAAAATGATGCCGGACGACTGGCATGAGCAACTTAGCCGTTTCGACGCCATCTATTTTGGTGCCGCCGGCTGGCCGGATACCGTTCCGGACCATATTTCGTTGTGGGGTTCGCTGCTGAAATTTCGTCGTGAGTTCGACCAGTACGTCAACCTGCGCCCGGTTCGTCTCTTTCCTGGCGTTCCCTGCCCGCTGGCGGGAAAACAGCCTGGCGACATCGATTTTTACGTGGTCAGGGAAAACACCGAAGGCGAATATTCCTCGCTCGGCGGTAGAGTGAATGAAGGTACAGAGCATGAAGTCGTCATTCAGGAATCGGTATTTACTCGTCGTGGTGTCGATCGTATTTTGCGCTATGCCTTTGAACTTGCGCAAAGCCGCCCACGTAAGACGCTAACTTCTGCCACTAAATCGAACGGTTTAGCCATCAGCATGCCGTATTGGGATGAGCGAGTGGAAGCAATGGCTGAGAATTACCCGGAGATCCGCTGGGACAAGCAGCATATTGACATTCTCTGCGCACGTTTTGTGATGCAGCCGGAACGCTTCGATGTGGTAGTGGCGTCCAATTTGTTTGGCGATATCCTTTCCGATCTTGGCCCGGCCTGCACCGGCACCATTGGCATTGCCCCATCCGCCAACCTGAATCCGGAACGCACTTTCCCGTCGCTCTTCGAGCCAGTCCACGGTTCCGCGCCGGATATCTACGGGAAAAATATTGCTAACCCTATCGCCACGATTTGGGCCGGTGCAATGATGCTCGATTTTCTCGGCAATGGCGATGAGCGTTTCCAGCAAGCGCATAACGGTATTCTGGCCGCGATTGAAGAAGTGATTGCTCACGGGCCGAAAACACCTGATATGAAAGGCAATGCCACCACGCCACAGGTTGCCGACGCGATTTGCAAAATTATTTTGCGTTAAGGTCAAACCAGTTTATTTGAACCGCGTCACTGACGCGGTTTTTTTATTCGTTCTTTGCAGTAAATAACCTGCGTCATTTCACCTTTTATTGTTTCCGTTTCGTGTTTTATGGCTTTCCGTATTCTTAATTGTTTAATTTATGTAACATGTAAATAATCAATTTGTTAAACACAACATACAACTCATACCCTGCAAATAATTACAACTGGCAAAAGCCAGAGGCGGGCTTTTATGCCCAGGAGATGACTCATGATGAGCAATGTTAAGAAAAAAGATGTGCCGTTGATAAGCATCAGCCTGGTGGCCATTCTTTTCATCGCAGCTGCATTAAGCCTTTTCCCACAACAATCGGCCGACGCGGCAAACGCTATATACACTTTTGTCACGCGTACGTTAGGTTCCGCCGTACAGGTATTGGTTTTGCTGGCAATGGGACTGGTGATTTATTTAGCCACCAGTAAATACGGCAATATTCGTCTTGGCGAAGGAAAACCGGAATACAGCACGCTCTCCTGGCTGTTTATGTTTATTTGTGCAGGTTTAGGTTCTTCTACGCTTTATTGGGGGGTTGCTGAATGGGCCTATTATTATCAAACGCCTGGATTAAATATCGCACCGCGTTCACAACAGGCACTCGAATTTAGCGTTCCCTACTCCTTCTTCCACTGGGGCATCAGCGCCTGGGCAACTTATACGCTGGCCTCATTAATCATGGCTTATCACTTTCATGTGCGGAAAAATAAAGGGCTGAGCCTTTCCGGCATTATTGCTGCTATTACCGGCGTTCGCCCGCAAGGCCCGTGGGGGAAACTGGTCGATTTGATGTTCCTGATCGCCACTGTCGGCGCACTGACCATTTCCCTTGTTGTCACCGCAGCAACCTTTACCCGTGGGCTTTCCGCGCTGACCGGTTTACCCGATAACTTTACCGTACAGGCATTTGTGATCCTGCTTTCCGGCGGCATTTTTTGCCTAAGCTCGTGGATTGGTATCAACAACGGTTTGCAACGTCTAAGCAAAATGGTTGGCTGGGGCGCATTCCTGCTGCCATTACTGGTGCTGATTGTCGGTCCAACCGAATTTATTACCAACAGCATCATCAATGCCATCGGCCTGACCACGCAAAACTTCCTGCAAATGAGCTTATTCACCGATCCGCTTGGCGATGGTTCATTTACCCGCAACTGGACCGTTTTCTACTGGCTGTGGTGGATCTCATACACCCCTGGCGTAGCAATGTTTGTCACCCGCGTTTCGCGCGGTCGAAAGATTAAAGAAGTTATCTGGGGACTGATCCTCGGCAGCACTGTCGGTTGCTGGTTCTTCTTCGGTGTAATGGAAAGCTATGCCATTCATCAGTTTATCAATGGCGTAATCAACGTCCCACAGGTGCTGGAAACACTGGGCGGCGAAACAGCTGTGCAGCAAGTTCTGATGTCGTTGCCAGCCGGTAAATTGTTCCTCGCCGCATACCTGGGCGTGATGATTATCTTCCTCGCCTCGCATATGGATGCGGTGGCTTACACCATGGCGGCGACCAGCACGCGTAATCTCCAGGAAGGTGACGATCCTGACCGTGGGCTGCGTCTGTTCTGGTGCGTAGTGATCACTCTGATCCCGCTTTCCATCTTGTTTACCGGTGCTTCGCTGGAAACAATGAAAACTACCGTCGTCCTCACTGCCCTTCCCTTCCTCGCCATTTTACTGGTGAAAGTCGGCGGATTTATTCGCTGGCTGAAACAGGATTACGCCGACATTCCAGCTCATCAAGTTGAACATTATCTCCCGCAGACACCGGTTGAAGCCCCGGGAAAAGCGCCAGTGCTTCCTGCTGGAACCGTATTCAAAGGCGACAACTGAACGCCATCATCCTAACGATAAAGGTATCCCTATGAGCAATCTGAGCCCTGACTTTGTACTACCCGAAAATTTTTGCGCTAACCCGCAAGAGGCGTGGACCATTCCTGCCCGTTTTTATACTGATCAGAATGCCTTTGAACACGAAAAAGAGAACGTCTTCGCCAAAAGCTGGATTTGTGTCGCTCACAGCAGCGAACTGGCGAATGCCAATGATTACGTGACCCGTGAGATCATTGGTGAAAGCATCGTGCTGGTACGCGGTCGTGATAAGGTTTTGCGCGCGTTCTATAACGTTTGTCCACACCGTGGTCATCAGTTATTGAGCGGCGAAGGGAAAGCGAAAAATGTAATTACCTGTCCGTATCACGCCTGGGCATTCAAACTCGATGGCAACCTGGCCCATGCGCGTAACTGCGAAAACGTCGCCAATTTCGATAGTGACAAAGCGCAACTGGTTCCGGTGCGTCTGGAAGAATATGCCGGATTCGTCTTCATCAACATGGACCCCAACGCCACCAGCGTAGAAGATCAGTTACCCGGTCTGGGAGAGAAAGTGCTGGAAGCCTGCCCGGAAGTCCATGACCTGAAACTGGCGGCCCGTTTTACCACCCGCACGCCTGCCAACTGGAAGAACATTGTCGATAACTATCTCGAGTGCTATCACTGTGGTCCGGTGCATCCAGGTTTCTCCGACTCCGTTCAGGTTGATCGTTACTGGCACACCATGCACGGTAACTGGACGCTGCAATACGGTTTCGCCAAACCGTCCGAACAGTCTTTCAAATTTGAAGAGGGTACGGATGCGGCATTCCACGGTTTCTGGCTGTGGCCGTGCACAATGCTGAACGTTACGCCTATCAAAGGGATGATGACGGTCATTTATGAATTCCCGGTGGATTCTGAAACTACCCTGCAAAACTACGATATTTACTTCACCAATGAAGAGTTAACCGACGAGCAAAAATCACTGATTGAGTGGTATCGCGACGTGTTCCGTCCGGAAGATTTACGTCTGGTTGAAAGCGTACAGAAAGGGCTGAAATCGCGTGGCTATCGTGGTCAGGGGCGCATCATGGCCGACAGTAGCGGTAGCGGAATTTCCGAACACGGTATCGCCCATTTCCATAATCTGCTGGCGCAGGTGTTTAAGGACTAATGACATCGGCGGCGGTATTTTCCGCCGCCGGGCTGATTTTTGATGGAGTACAGCAATGTCAAACTACCAAATGTTTGAAGTACAGGTGAGCCAGGTTGAACCGCTTACCGAACAGGTGAAACGCTTCACGCTGGTGGCAACTGAGGGCAAACCGCTGCCTGCGTTCAACGGCGGAAGTCACATCATTGTGCAGATGGCCGATGGTGATAACCAGTACAGCAATGCGTACTCACTGCTGAGTTCGCCACTCGATACGTCTCGTTATCAGATTGCCGTTCGACTGGAAGAAAATTCGCGCGGTGGTTCGCGTTTTTTACATCAGAAAGTGAAGGCTGGCGATCGGTTAACGATTTCAACGCCGAATAACCTGTTTGCGCTAATTCCCTCGGCCAGAAAGCATCTGTTTATCGCGGGCGGTATTGGTATCACCCCTTTCCTGTCGCACATGGCAGAGTTGCAATACAGCGACGTCGACTGGCAGTTACATTACTGCTCGCGAAATCCAGAAAGTTGCGCATTTCGTGATGAGCTAGTCCAGCATCCGCAGGCCGAGAAAGTCCATTTGCATCATTCATCAACCGGAACACGACTGGAATTAGCGCGATTATTGGCGGATATCGAACCTGGCACACATGTTTATACCTGTGGCCCCGAGGCGCTAAATGAGGCGGTAAGAAGTGAAGCTGGGCGTCTGGACATCGTCACCGATACGCTGCACTTTGAGCAATTTGCTATCGAAGACAAAACCGGCGATGCATTTACGCTGGTGCTTGCCCGTTCCGGTAAAGAGTTTGTGGTGCCGGAAGAGATGACTATTTTGCAGGTTATTGAAAATAATAAAGCAGCGAAAGTGGAATGTTTATGTCGTGAAGGGGTATGCGGAACCTGCGAAACGGCAATACTGGAAGGTGAAGCTGACCATCGGGATCAGTATTTTAGCGATGAAGAGCGTGCCAGCCAGCAAAGTATGTTGATCTGTTGTTCACGCGCGAAGGGTAAACGCCTGGTGTTGGATTTGTAGTTTGCCGAAGCCGGATGTGGCGCTGAGCGCGCCCAGTCCGGCTTCGGAAGATTTTACTGTGGATATTCCTGCAATAAATTGTGTAATGCTTCCGCCATCAGCTCACCACGCCAGCCGGAAATCAGCTCCGGCAAATTGTTCTGCGGTTTCAGTTTCCAGTGCCAGTTCAGCAGCTGGTTGATTTGCCGACGCGATGCCAGCAATTCGACGCTGATCTTGTGTGTTTCGCTCACGTCAGTAATCAGCGACTTAATCGCTTTAAACGCTTTACGATAACCCGGCATGTCCATCAGGTTAAGCATCGGCTGCGGTAAGGCCTCTTCCGGCAATGTCTGCGCTTTTTCCACCAGCGCCAGCAGCGTTTTACCGTGAAAGCGGATTTCGCTACCGGATAAGCCCAGGCTGTCCAGTTCGCCTAAACTTCCCGGCATATAACGCGCTACCGACCACAAATGCTCTTCACGCACGACAAAGTTCACCGCCAGATCGCGCTCCCGCGCCTTACGCAGTCGCCAATCGGCTAACAGTTGCAGACAGGCCAGTTGGCGTGTGCGTAACTGCCAGGCATTGGTGATATCACGCCAGGCATCTTCCGGCGCAACGACTTCCTGACGACGCATTTGCATCAGGCGGCATTCATCCAGCGCCGCAGGTAGCCAGCCGGAGGCCTCCGTTTCTACCATAAGCTTTGCGGTGATCGGTAACAGATACCAGACATCCGCCGCTGCGTATTCACACTGACGTTCAGTCAGCGGTCTGGCCAGCCAGTCGGTGCGCGATTCACTCTTGTCCAGCGTAACGCCGGAATACTCTTCCACCATGGAAGCAAAACCCCATGACATCGGGCGTCCGCAGAAGGCAGCAAGGATTTGCGTGTCAATCAGGGGTTGTGGTAATTCGCCAAAGACATTGAGGAACACTTCCAGATCTTCACTGCCTGCATGGAGAAATTTTGTGATGGACGGATCGCGCAGGATCGCTTTCAGCGGTGACCAGTCGGTGATCACGAGAGGATCAATTAGCGCCAGATGCTCGCCATCGAAAAGTTGAATTAGACCCAGCTGCGGGTAATAGGTGCGCGTACGAACAAATTCAGTATCCAGGGCTATCGCCGGAAAGGCACGGACAGCTTCACACAAAGAAGCCAGCGCATCGTCCGTGGTAATCATTTGGTAATTCAAATTGTATTCTCTTTAGTGGGCGTCAAAAAAAACGCCGGATTAACCGGCGTCTGACGACTGACTTAACGCTCAGGCTTTATTGTCCACTTTGCCGCGCGCTTCGTCACGTAATTCTCGTCGCAAAATTTTTCCGACGTTAGATTTCGGTAACTCATCACGAAACTCCACCAGCTTCGGTACTTTGTAGCCCGTGAGCTGACGGCGGCAAAAAGTCACCAGTGACTCTTCGGTAAGCGATGGATCTTTTTTCACAACGAAGATTTTCACCGCTTCACCACTTGAGCCGGAAGGTACGCCAACAGCCGCGACTTCCTGTACGCCAGGATGCTGCATGACGACATCTTCAATCTCGTTGGGATAGACGTTAAAACCGGAAACCAGAATCATGTCTTTTTTGCGATCAACGATGCGTAAGAAACCTTCTTCGTCCATTACGGCAATGTCGCCAGTGTGTAGCCAACCGTTTTTGATGATTTCATCAGTGGCATCCGGACGCTGCCAGTAGCCCAGCATCACCTGCGGTCCTTTGACACAAAGCTCACCCGGTTGACCCGGTGGTACTTCGTTATCATCATCATCCACCAGTTTGGCTTCCGTCGACGGCACCGGCAAACCGATGCTACCACTATGATAATCAATATCATACGGGTTAACGCTGACCAGCGGCGCACACTCGGTCAGGCCATAACCTTCCAGCAGATACTGTCCGGTCAGTTTCACCCAACGTTCAGCCACCACTTGTTGAACAGGCATACCACCGCCTGCAGAAAGATGCAGACTGGAGAAATCCAGCTGCTGGAACTCTTTATTGTTCAGCAACGCATTGAACAAGGTGTTAACGCCGGTTATCGCGGTAAACGGATATTTCGCTAACTCTTTTACCAACCCCGGAATATCGCGCGGGTTAGTGATAAGCAAGTTCTGCCCACCCAGTTCAATAAACAGCAGGCAGTTAATGGTCAGTGCAAAAATGTGATACAGCGGCAGCGCCGTCACCACCAGCTCTTTGCCCGGATGCAACAGCGGCCCATAAGTCGCGTTAACCTGTTCCAGGTTCGCCAGCATATTGCGGTGAGTCAGCATCGCGCCTTTCGCCACACCAGTGGTACCGCCGGTGTATTGCAGGAAAGCTAAATCTTCCGGCACCAGTTCGGGTTTGACGTACTGCATCCGGTAGCCGTTGTGCAGGGCGCTACGAAATGAGATGGCATCTGGCAGATGGTATTTCGGCACCAGACGCTTGATGTATTTAACAACGAAATTGACTACCGTGCCTTTTGCCGTAGATAGCTGATCGCCCATACGGGTCAGAATTACGTGCTGAACGGCGGTTTTATCAACCACTTTTTCCAGAGTGTGGGCAAAGTTAGACACGATAACAATCGCCGATGCGCCGCTATCGTTAAGCTGATGCTCAAGTTCACGCGGGGTATACAACGGGTTAACGTTTACGACAATCATCCCGGCACGCAAAATGCCAAACAGCGCCACCGGATATTGCAATAAATTAGGCATCATCAACGCAACGCGATCGCCTTTCTTCAGTCCCAACCCTTGTTGCAAATAAGCGGCAAACGCGCGACTGCGTTCTTCCAGTTTGCGGAAGGTCATCACCTCCCCCATATTCACAAACGCGGGTTGATCGGCGTAGCGCGCGACCGACTGCTCAAACATATCTACCAGAGATTGATAACGGTCAGGGTTGATCTCCGTCGGAACGTCCGCGGGATAACGGTTAAGCCAAACCTTCTTCAATTCTTCACCTCTAAAATGCGTGTTCGTCGTCATCGCAACCCCAAATGATATACATGCCGTTAACATAATATTAACTCATCATACCAGCTTGATGATTACCCAACGAAAAGGTTGCGAAGCGCGTCACTATTTATTTTTATCTTTACCGTAAGAATGCAGAAACAGCGGACCAGCCGCTGTTTCTTTTTCTTTAAAAACAAGCAATTATTCAGTTACAACAGTTTGTACTCTCGCGGGGCCGGGATTATACCAGCCCCATCCACCGTAGCCATAGGGCCAGCCACGACCGCCATAAAACCATGGATCAATCGGCTGAGGCGGCATAATCACCTGCTGGGTTAAATGCCAACGTTTGTAACCCGTTACCTGCATCACCATAAATTTATAGGGCGTGTTGCCGATTTTGCCGTCAACCGCACCGGTGATTGGTCCAACTACCGTGACCAATTGTCCACGAAAATCTACCGGATCCAGAAAACCGTTCACATCGGCATAAATGCGACCGCGAGAAGGTTCTCCCAAAGTTGGTCTGGCTCCGCTGTCGAGCGGTACGGTAGCAATTTCCAGGCGGGTTTTCCCTTGCTGGTTTTGTACCGCAACCACTTTGCCGCCAAAGCGTGCCTCCTGACCAACGTACAGCTGCGGCGCACTCATCACCCGAACTAAATCTTGTTGCGGCGTGGGACTGCTGCCTTTAATGGCATCCGGCACAGTAACACAACCGCTCAGCATTAGCGCAAACGTACCTGCCAGTATGCCTTTGATAACATTCTTTTGAACCGCCATGATGCGACTCCTTTTTTCTCAGGGCATACTCTTAAGATTCATTCTTTGCCCGGAAGTTTCTTCCATGCGACGTTGTTACGTAAATAAACCGGTTCGGCATGTTCCACCGCCACCGTTTTACCCTCGGCAAACATCTGACAAGCAATCGGCAGCATATCTTCTGCAGCGGGCAGTAACACTTCGCCATCGCGCAGGGCCAAACCGTTCTCTTTACCGAGATCCGGCCAGGCTTGCCAGCCCGTCCCTACCGTCACCCATTCGCCGGAAAGCTGTTGCATCCGTTCATGAACGAGTTCAGGTTTGAGTACGGCTTCGGTTTCTTCACCGTGCCAGATACCATTTTCATCACGCTGATATTCGGCCCAGTAAACTTCGCCCATTCGCGCGTCAATGGCTGCCAGCACGCGGGTTGCGCCGTTTTTGCGCCACGCCCCTTGCGCCATCGTCATTAGCGTGGAGACGCCAATCATCGGTAATTCCGCGCCAAGCGCCAGCCCTTGCGCAATGCCAATACCAATGCGCACGCCGGTAAAGCTACCGGGGCCGCGCCCGTAAGCCAGAGCATTTATGTCCGTCAGGGAAGTTCCGCTGGTGGTCAGGATATCCTGCACCATCGGTAAGATTCGTTGAGTATGTTCACGAGGGCAAAGCTCAAAATGAGCGTTGACAGTACCGTCGTTCCACAGGGCGACAGAGCAGGCCTCTGTCGCGGTATCGATAGCCAGAATTCGCATGGGTCTTCGTGCTTAGATCAATAAAAAGGCGCGCATCATACCATACTCCATCACAAATTACCTGGAGGATGGTATCGCAAGGAAACGAACCGCACGGGCAATGTCACGGGTGCGCGGCGCTGGCGGCAGACTGGCGAGAAACGTCGCGCCGTAAGGGCGCATCACCAGCCGATTGTCGCAAATCACCAAAACCCCTCGATCGTCGGCGTCGCGAATCAGTCGCCCTACCCCCTGCTTGAGAGTAATGACCGCATCCGGCAGCTGTACTTCATCGAACGGGTCGCCTCCGCGCAAACGGCAATCTTCCATGCGCGCTTTTAATAGTGGATCATCCGGTGAGGTAAACGGCAACTTGTCGATAATCACCAATGACAATGTATCGCCACGCACATCCACCCCTTCCCAGAAGCTGCTGGTTGCCACAAGCAGCGCGTTACCGGCGCTGACAAATTGCTGCAACAGTTGCCCTTTGCTGGTTTCCCCCTGCAACAAAACGGGAAGCGTCATGGTAGCGCGGAACTGCTCGGCCAGATCGCGCATCATGGCGTGCGAGGTACAAAGCATAAAACAACGACCGTTGTTAGCTTCGATGATCGGTCGCAACATTGCCGCCAGTTGCCGTGCGGAGCCCGGTTGATTGGTTTGCGGCAGGTTGCGCGGCACACAGAGTAACGCCTGGCGGCTGTAATCAAACGGGCTGGGTAACAGCAACGACTCTGCCTGTTCAATGCCAAGCCGCGAGGTAAAATGATGCAGATCGTCATTCACCGACAGCGTTGCTGAGGTAAAGATCCAGCTACCTGGTTTTAGCGCCATTAATTCTTTGAATTTATCCGCCACGCTGAGCGGCGTGAGTGCCAGAGTAAAATGGCGCGAAGTGCATTCGTACCAGTAGCTGTAGCCCGGCTGATTGATCTCTTTTAGCCGTTTCAGCCGCGTACGATACAACGTGGCGCGCTCAAATGCCGCATCCAGCAAGGCGGAACGCCCCAGCGACAGTTTCGCCACGTCATAACAAAGTTCCAGGGTGTCATCGAGCAGTAAAAATGCTCGCTGAATTTGCGGATTAGCTAACAGTTCGCGCAGGTTGCCACGATAACCTGGCTCACCTAATTGAAGGCGAAAATCCTGCGCGCTCTGGGCAAGGCGGTCGGCGCACTTTTGTAACTGCTGGGTGTCTTTTAATTCGGTGCGGTAGGCGATGGTGATGTCTTTTGCCAGGTCGAGCAGTTGTCGACTGGAGAATGACTGACCAAAATACTGGCTGGCAATGTCAGGCAGTTGGTGGGCTTCGTCGAAGATCATCACGTCAGCTTCCGGGATCAGTTCGCCAAATCCACTCTCTTTCACCACCATATCCGCCAGAAACAGATGATGGTTTACCACCACCACATCGGCGTCCATCGCTTTTTTGCGTGCTTTAACCACAAAGCAATCTTTATACATCGGGCAATCGCTGCCAAGACAGTTGTCGTTGGTGCTGGTGACCAACGGCCACGCCTGCGAATCTTCCGCCACGCTGACGCAGGTGCTGATATCGCCATCTACCGTCTGATTGGACCAGGAGCGCAGCAGGATCACATCGCTTAAGATTTGTACCGGCAAATCGCCGCCCGCCAGCGCCTGCTGTTCCAGTCGTTCGAGGCAGAGATAGTTTGAGCGCCCTTTCAGCAACGCCACGTTGCCCGTGTATTTCAACGCCTTTGAGACCGTTGGCAAATCGCGGCTGTAGAGCTGATCCTGCAACGCTTTTGAGCCGGTCGAGATAATGACTTTCTTTTTCGCCCGCAGCGCAGGGGCCAGGTAAGCGTAGGTTTTGCCCGTACCGGTTCCGGCTTCCACCACCAGCGGCTGGCTTTTTTCTATCGCCTGGGTGACGGCTACCGCCATCTGTCGCTGTGGTTCTCGCGGCTTAAAGCCTGGTATTGCTTTCGCCAGCTGACCATCTGGTGCAAAATCGTCCGTCACACTACCCCCTGTTGATTTGAACAGGGATTATGTCAGGATGAGGGCGCTTTCGCCAGTTGAAGTGGTGACGGCGACCTCACATTGTGGCAGTCTTTGCAGCACGAAAATGGAAGTATAATGAGGACAAAATGATGACTATCGTTCGTATCGACGCCGAAGCCCGCTGGTCTGATGTCGTGATCCACAACAACACTCTCTACTATACGGGTGTGCCGGAAAACCTTGACGCCAATGCCTTTGAGCAAACCGCCAACACGCTGGCGCAGATTGACGCCGTGCTGGAAAAACAGGGCAGCAATAAATCGAGCATTCTGGATGCCACCATTTTCCTGGCTGATAAAAACGACTTCGCGGCGATGAATAAAGCGTGGGATGCCTGGGTTGTCGCGGGTCATGCGCCGGTGCGCTGCACGGTACAAGCGGGTTTGATGAACCCGAAGTATAAAGTTGAAATTAAGATTGTGGCTGCGGTGTAAGCTTTATCGAAGCAAAATAAGTCAGACGATAATTTATCGATAATACTGGTCGGTTTTACATAAATCGACCAGAGATTAAGATATTACTGTTGATGCTCCTGCTAATTCATTATTTATTTTTATAATTTCAATTTTAGCTATAAAACTAACTATATAAATAAACATAACAATGCCGTTGTGTTCGCCCTTCGATTAGCATCTCTGGTTTTCTTTCTTAGCTGAACAATCTGGTTATAGCGTGAGAACTGACCGTTAATTTTCTCCCTCTTACTGGATAACACACCATGAGCTGCTACCTTTAAAACACCTGAATGTCAACAGGTTAACTCGTGCCATATCGTTATAATCCCTTTGATATTAGATGCAAATTAAGGTCATATATAGCCTTATCGATAACATGGTTAATTTTAAGGATAAGAATATGCCTGCTGTAATAGATAAAGCCCTGGATTTCATTGGTGCCATGGATGTATCAGCGCCAACACCAAGTTCGATGAATGAAAGCACGGCGAAGGGAATCTTTAAATATTTGAAAGAACTGGGAGTACCCGCGAGTGCCGCTGATATTACGGCGCGAGCTGACCAGGAAGGCTGGAACCCGGGGTTCACGGAAAAAATGGTTGGATGGGCAAAAAAAATGGAGTCTGGTGAACGCATTGTGATTAAAAATCCTGAATACTTTTCAACATATATGCAGGAAGAACTAAAAGCACTGGTCTAAGTTAAATTTACATCAGCATAAATGGGTCAGGACGCTTTTAATCACATATGAAAAGCGTCCTTTTTCTCACAATCAAATAACCATCGGCTTCTATAACGAAAGCGATACGGATTAGTGTGTTACTCGTCTTCATCCTCAAAACGCGCCACGATTCGCTCGCCGGAATGGTTGGCACGCAGCTCTTCTGCCACCAACGCGATTGCCTGGCCGCTGCTCATCCCTTGTGCCATCAGTTCCTGGATCCGCTCGACGGCTTTTTGCTGCTGTTCATGGGTGAGTGAAGGTAAACCTGCAAACATTGTTAACTCCTGCTAAATTGTTGGCGCTAATTATTTCATGCTACCCGGCACATAGCCAGTAGAGTCAGGACTGATGAAGACGTTATCTCCCGCTGTGATTACTTTACCCTGGCGTCAGGACGCCGCTGAATTTTATTTCTCCCGCTTAAGTCACCTGCCGTGGGCGATGCTTTTACACTCCGGCTATGCCGATCATCCATATAGCCGCTTTGATATTGTGGTCGCCGAGCCGATTTGCACTTTAACCACTTTCGGTAAAGAAACCGTTGTTAGTGAAAGCGAAAAATGCACAACGACCACTGATGACCCGCTACAGGTGCTCCAGCAGGTGCTGGATCGCGCAGACATTCGCCCAGCGCATAACGAAGATTTGCCATTTCAGGGCGGCGCGCTGGGGTTGTTTGGCTACGATCTGGGCCGCCGTTTTGAGTCACTGCCAGAAATTGCGCAGCAAGATATCGTTCTGCCGGATATGGCTGTGGGTATCTACGACTGGGCGCTCATTGTCGACCACCAGCGTCAAACAGTTTCTTTGCTGAGTCATAATGATGTCAATGCCCGTCGGGCCTGGCTGGAAAGCCAGCAATTCTCGCCGCAGGAAGATTTCACGCTCACTTCCGACTGGCAATCCAATATGACCCGCGAGCTGTACGGCGAAAAATTTCGCCAGGTACAGGAATATCTGCACAGCGGTGATTGCTATCAGGTGAATCTCGCCCAGCGTTTCCATGCGACCTATTCTGGCGATGAATGGCAGGCATTCCTTCAGCTTAATCAGGCCAACCGCGCGCCATTTAGCGCTTTTTTACGTCTTGAACAGGGCGCGATTTTAAGCCTTTCGCCAGAGCGGTTTATTCTTTGTGATAATAGTGAAATCCAGACCCGCCCGATTAAAGGCACGCTACCACGCCTGCCCGATCCTCAGGAAGATAGCAAACAAGCAGAAAAACTGGCGAACTCAGCGAAAGATCGTGCCGAAAATCTGATGATTGTCGATTTAATGCGTAATGATATCGGTCGTGTTGCCGTAGCAGGTTCGGTAAAAGTACCAGAGCTGTTCGTGGTGGAACCCTTCCCTGCCGTGCATCATCTGGTCAGCACCATAACGGCGCAACTACCAGAACAGTTACACACCAGCGATCTGCTGCGCGCAGCTTTTCCTGGTGGCTCAATAACTGGAGCACCGAAAGTACGGGCTATGGAAATTATCGACGAACTGGAACCGCAGCGACGCAATGCCTGGTGCGGCAGCATTGGCTATTTGAGCTTTTGCGGCAACATGGATACCAGCATTACTATCCGCACGCTGACTGCCATTAACGGACAAATATACTGCTCTGCGGGCGGTGGAATTGTCGCCGATAGCCAGGAAGAAGCGGAATATCAGGAAACTTTTGATAAAGTTAATAAGATATTACGCCAACTGGAGAAGTAAGACGTGGAATACCGTAGCCTGACGCTTGATGATTTTTTATCGCGTTTTCAACTTTTGCGCCCGCAAATTAACCGGGAAACCCTAAATCATCGTCAGGCTGCCGTGTTAATCCCCATCGTCCGTCGACCGCAACCGGGGTTGTTGCTGACTCAGCGTTCGATTCATCTGCGTAAACACGCCGGACAAGTGGCGTTTCCAGGCGGCGCAGTGGATGATACGGACGCGTCAGTTATCGCCGCTGCGCTGCGCGAAGCTGAAGAAGAGGTTGCTATACCACCTTCCGCCGTCGAAGTTATCGGCGTGCTGCCGCCCGTCGATAGCGTCACTGGCTACCAGGTAACGCCAGTGGTCGGCATTATCCCGCCCGATCTGCCGTATCGCGCCAGTGAAGATGAAGTCTCCGCTGTGTTTGAAATGCCGCTCGCCCAGGCATTACATCTGGGTCGTTATCACCCTTTAGATATCTACCGCCGTGGCGATTCACATCGGGTATGGCTGTCCTGGTATGAACAGTATTTTGTATGGGGAATGACCGCAGGCATAATTCGTGAGCTGGCGCTGCAAATTGGTGTGAAACCCTGACTATACTTATCTTTACATCTACAAAACACTACTTGAGACAATCATCGCAATATTAGTTAAATCGCGGTTTTTGATTAGTTTAATTCATGTGAATAGTTAAGCCAGTCGCCGCGTTCCCTCTTACACTATGCGCTGTTATTCGTTCGTTACTGGAAGTCCAGTCACCTTGTCAGGAGTATTATCGTGATTAGTCTATTCGACATGTTTAAGGTGGGGATTGGTCCCTCATCTTCCCATACCGTAGGGCCTATGAAGGCGGGTAAACAGTTCGTCGATGATCTGGTCGAAAAAGGCTTACTGGATAGCGTTACTCGCGTTGCCGTGGACGTTTATGGTTCACTGTCGCTGACGGGTAAAGGCCACCACACCGATATCGCCATTATTATGGGTCTTGCAGGTAACGAACCTGCCACCGTGGATATCGACAGTATTCCCGGTTTTATTCGCGACGTAGAAGAGCGCGAACGTCTGCTGCTGGCACAGGGACGGCATGAAGTGGATTTCCCGCGCGACAACGGGATGCGTTTTCATAACGGCAACCTGCCGCTGCATGAAAACGGTATGCAAATCCACGCCTATAACGGCGATGAAGTCGTCTACAGCAAAACTTATTATTCCATCGGCGGCGGTTTTATCGTCGATGAAGAACACTTTGGTCAGGATGCAGCCAACGAAGTGAGCGTGCCGTATCCGTTCAAATCTGCCACCGAACTGCTCGCGTACTGTAATGAAACCGGCTATTCGCTGTCTGGTCTCGCTATGCAGAACGAACTGGCGCTGCACAGCAAGAAAGAGATCGACGAGTATTTCGCGCATGTCTGGCAAACCATGCAGGCATGTATCGATCGCGGGATGAACACCGAAGGCGTACTGCCAGGCCCGCTGCGCGTGCCGCGTCGTGCGTCGGCCCTGCGCCGGATGCTGGTTTCCAGCGATAAACTGTCTAACGATCCGATGAATGTCATTGACTGGGTAAACATGTTTGCGCTGGCAGTTAACGAAGAAAACGCCGCCGGTGGTCGTGTGGTAACTGCGCCAACCAACGGTGCTTGTGGCATTGTTCCGGCAGTGCTGGCTTATTATGACCACTTTATTGAATCGGTTAGCCCGGACATCTATACCCGTTACTTTATGGCTGCGGGCGCGATTGGTGCACTGTATAAAATGAACGCCTCTATTTCCGGTGCGGAAGTCGGTTGCCAGGGCGAAGTGGGTGTTGCCTGTTCAATGGCTGCTGCGGGCCTTGCCGAGCTGTTGGGCGGTAGCCCGGAACAGGTTTGTGTGGCAGCGGAAATTGGCATGGAGCACAACCTCGGTCTGACCTGTGACCCTGTTGCAGGGCAAGTTCAGGTGCCGTGCATTGAACGTAACGCCATTGCGTCAGTCAAGGCGATTAACGCCGCGCGGATGGCCCTGCGTCGCACCAGTGCGCCGCGCGTCTCGCTGGATAAAGTCATCGAAACGATGTACGAAACCGGTAAAGACATGAACGCCAAGTACCGCGAAACGTCTCGTGGTGGTCTGGCAATTAAAGTCCAGTGTGACTAATACTTTATCCTCGCCCATCTGCAACGGATGGGCGAATTTATCCCTGCTTTCTCGTCTGCTGTAATTTTCCCCACTACACTTCCACTGTTGCGTCAGGCGTTTGTCGCCATACGCTTACAGGGTGGCCCGCATGCAAAAAGCACAACGGATCATTAAAACCTATCGCCGTAATCGAATGATTGTTTGTACGATTTGCGCACTCGTTACGCTCGCTTCGACCCTGAGCGTGCGATTTATTTCACAGCGTAACTTAAATCAACAACGGGTAGTACAATTCGCCAATCACGCTGTAGAGGAATTAGATAAAGTACTGCTTCCCCTACAGGCAGGTAGCGAAGTCTTACTTCCGCTAATTGGTCTGCCCTGCTCTGTCGCCCATTTGCCATTACGTAAACAGGCGGCAAAACTCCAAACTGTGCGATCCATTGGCCTGGTGCAAGACGGCACACTTTATTGCTCCAGCATTTTTGGTTATCGCAATGTGCCCGTCGTGGACATTCTGGCTGAACTTCCTGCACCGCAACCACTTTTACGACTGACGACCGACCATGCCCTGATTAAAGGCAGTCCGGTTTTGATTCAATGGACGCCTGCAGCGGGCAGCAGCAATGCTGGGGTCATGGAGATGATCAACATCGACTTACTGGCGGCAATGCTGCTTGAGCCACAACTGCCGCAAATCAGTAGCGCCAGCCTGACGGTGGACGATCGGCATTTGCTCTATGGTAATGGGCTGGTAGATTCCCTTCCGCAACCTGAAGACAATGAAAACTATCATGTTTCTTCGCAACGCTTTCCTTTTACCATTAACGTTAATGGTCCGGGGGCTACGGCGCTGGCATGGCACTATCTTCCAACACAATTACCGCTGGCGGTGCTGCTAAGTTTACTTGTGAGCTATATCGCCTGGCTGGCGACCGCTTACCGGATGAGTTTTTCCCGTGAAATCAATCTGGGCCTGGCGCAACATGAGTTCGAATTGTTCTGCCAGCCTTTGCTTAATGCGCGCAGCCAGCAATGTATTGGTGTAGAGATTTTGCTGCGCTGGAACAATCCACGTCAGGGCTGGATTTCACCGGATGTGTTTATTCCTATCGCGGAAGAACATCATTTAATTGTGCCACTGACCCGCTATGTGATGGCAGAAACCATCCGTCAGCGGCATGTTTTCCCAATGAGTAGTCAGTTTCATATTGGCATTAACGTCGCACCCAGCCATTTTCGCCGTGGTGTGCTGATAAAAGATCTCAATCAGTACTGGTTTAGCGCTCACCCGATTCAGCAACTAATCCTCGAAATCACCGAACGCGATGCCTTACTGGATGTTGATTATCGGATTGCCCGCGAGCTGCATCGTAAAAACGTCAAACTGGCGATTGATGACTTCGGCACCGGCAACAGTTCATTTTCCTGGCTTGAAACATTACGTCCTGACGTGCTGAAAATTGATAAGTCATTTACCGCAGCTATAGGTTCTGACGCGGTTAACTCGACGGTGACCGATATCATCATCGCACTGGGGCAAAGACTGAATATTGAACTGGTGGCGGAGGGTGTGGAAACACAAGAACAGGCGAAGTATTTGCGCCGTCATGGCGTGCATATTTTGCAAGGGTATTTGTACGCACAGCCGATGCCGCTACGTGATTTTCCCAAATGGCTGGCGGGCAGCCAACCGCCGCCCGCCCGGCATAATGGACATATCACGCCCGTTATGCCGTTACGTTAACGCTTACTCATCTTCATCGTGCGCCGGTTGCTCTTTAACAATGCGAACCAGATCAACACGATAATCATTGGCTTCAATGATGGTGATATGCAGTGGCCCTACATCAATCACATCGCCCACACGGGGAATGTGACCATTTGCCGAGATCACGAGGCCCGCGACCGTCGCGATATCATCGTCATCGGCAAGGTGCTCAACATCAAGCGCCTGCTGCAAGGCATGCAAATCTGTACCGCCTTTTACCAGCCAGCCGTCACCATCGGTAATGATTTCCGGCGTTTCGTCAGCGTCCGGGAATTCACCCGCAATGGCTTCCAGCACATCCAGCGGCGTGACCAGGCCTTGTACCACACCAAACTCGTTGGTCACGATAACGAAGCTCCCGCGAGCACGACGCAGCACGCCCAGTAGGTTGATCGGGTCAAGGGTTTCAGGGACGATAATCGCCGGAGACGCCGAAGCAATCGCCGCCACATCAACACCTTCTTCGAGCGCCACCAGCAGTTCTTTAGCACGTACGATACCGATGATTTCATCCAGTTCACCGCGACATACCGGGAACAGACTGTGCGGTGAGGAGAGCAGCTGCTCACGGATTTCATCCACCCCGAGATTAGCGTCAACCCAACTTATTTCACCGCGCGGCGTCATGATCCCGCGCAGAGAACGCGACGCCAGCGTCAGTACGCCGTTAATCATGTAACGTTCTTCTTCGGCAAACGCACCTTCCGGTACCGGGATAGGCATCGGGTTATCGGCATCGTGCTGAACATTGGCCTGACGTTTCCCCCCCATCAAACGCAGGATGGCATCGGCAGTACGCGCACGCAGCGGCAAAGTCGACTGGTGACGAATAAAGTTGCGACGCGCAATCTGGTTAAACACTTCGATGATGATCGAGAAGCCAATCGCGGCATACAGGTAACCTTTCGGAATGTGGAAACCGAAACCTTCTGCCACCAGACTCAGACCAATCATTAACAGGAAGCTCAGACAGAGCACCACCACCGTTGGATGCTGATTAACAAATCGCGTCAGCGGTTTCGATGCCAGCAACATGACCGCCATCGCAATCACCACCGCCGCCATCATCACCGGTAGATGGTTAACCATCCCTACTGCCGTAATTACCGCATCCAACGAGAAGACGGCGTCAAGGATGACGATCTGTGTGACGACCACCCAGAAACTGGCGTAGCCTTTACCGTGGCCGGAATCATGATCGCGGTTTTCCAGCCGTTCATGCAGTTCGGTTGTTGCTTTGAACAGCAAGAATATCCCCCCGAACAACATAATCAGGTCGCGTCCGGAGAAGGAGAAATCCATGACGGTAAAGAGCGGTTTGGTCAGCGTGACCATCCATGAAATCAGCGACAGCAGCCCCAGACGCATAATCAGCGCCAGTGATAATCCCAGCAAACGCGCTTTATCGCGTTGTTTTGGCGGCAGTTTGTCAGCAAGAATGGCGATGAAGACCAGGTTATCGATACCCAGCACAATTTCGAGAACAACAAGCGTGAGTAGCCCCGCCCAAATTGAGGGGTCCATTAAGAATTCCATGACAAGCTCCTGCTTAAGGAATAGCTATTCGGCGCCAGAAATAATGCAGGCGTAACGACAAAAGGCAAACGAAAGGTGCGGCATAAAGTGCCAGAAAAGCAGGCGTTAAAAGGCCTGATGCTGAAATGACGTCGGTGACGATCCATACTGCGGGCTACTGCCCTATACTCCATGGTTGTTAAACGGGAGTTAAACATATCAGAGACACATCTGATTTGGCAAAGATTTACCTTCCTTTGCAAACGAATGTGACAAGGATATTTTACCTTTCGAAATTTCTGCTAATCGAAAGTTAAATTACGGATCTTCATCACATAAAATAATTTTTTCGATATCTAAAATAAATCGCGAAACGCAGGGGTTTTTGGTTGTAGCCCTTATCTGAATCGATTCGATTGTGGACGACGATTCAAAAATACATCTGGCACGTTGAGGTGTTAACGATAATAAAGGAGGTAGCAAGTGACCATTGCTATTGTTATAGGCACACATGGTTGGGCTGCAGAGCAGTTGCTTAAAACGGCAGAAATGCTGTTAGGCGAGCAGGAAAACGTCGGCTGGATCGATTTCGTTCCAGGTGAAAATGCCGAAACGCTGATTGAAAAGTATAACGCTCAGTTGGCAAAACTCGACACCACTAAAGGCGTGCTGTTTCTCGTTGATACATGGGGAGGCAGCCCGTTCAATGCTGCCAGCCGCATTGTCGTCGACAAAGAGCATTATGAAGTCATTGCAGGCGTTAACATTCCAATGCTCGTGGAAACGTTAATGGCCCGTGATGATGACCCAAGCTTTGATGAACTGGTGGCACTGGCAGTAGAAACAGGCCGTGAAGGCGTGAAAGCACTGAAAGCCAAACCGGTTGAAAAAGCCGCGCCAGCCCCCGCTGCCGCTGCCCCAAAAACGGCTCCAACTCCGGCAAAACCAATGGGACCAAACGACTACATGGTCATCGGTCTTGCGCGTATCGACGACCGTCTGATTCACGGTCAAGTCGCTACCCGCTGGACTAAAGAAACCAATGTCTCCCGTATTATTGTTGTTAGTGATGAAGTGGCTGCGGATACCGTTCGTAAGACACTGCTCACCCAGGTTGCACCTCCGGGCGTAACAGCGCACGTGGTTGATGTCGCCAAAATGATTCGCGTCTACAACAACCCGAAATATGCTGGCGAACGCGTAATGCTGTTATTTACCAACCCTACAGATGTTGAGCGTCTCGTTGAAGGCGGCGTGAAAATCACCTCTGTTAACGTCGGTGGTATGGCATTCCGTCAGGGTAAAACCCAGGTGAATAACGCGGTTTCGGTTGATGAAAAAGATATCGAGGCGTTCAAGAAACTGAATGCGCGCGGTATTGAGCTGGAAGTCCGTAAGGTTTCCACCGATCCGAAACTGAAAATGATGGATCTGATCAGCAAAATCGATAAGTAACGTATTGTGTTGATTATCACTCAGTTTTCACACTTAAGTCTTACGTAAACAGGAGAAGTACAATGGAGATTACCACTCTTCAAATTGTGCTGGTATTTATCGTAGCCTGTATCGCAGGTATGGGATCAATCCTCGATGAATTTCAGTTTCACCGTCCGCTAATCGCGTGTACCCTGGTGGGTATCGTTCTTGGGGATATGAAAACCGGTATTATTATCGGTGGTACGCTGGAAATGATCGCGCTGGGCTGGATGAACATCGGTGCTGCCGTTGCGCCTGACGCCGCTCTGGCTTCTATCATTTCTACCATTCTGGTTATTGCAGGTCATCAGAGCATTGGTGCGGGTATCGCACTGGCAATCCCTCTGGCCGCTGCGGGCCAGGTACTGACCATCATCGTTCGTACTATTACCGTTGCTTTCCAGCACGCTGCGGATAAGGCTGCAGATAACGGCAACCTGACAGCGATTTCCTGGATCCACGTTTCTTCTCTGTTCCTGCAAGCAATGCGTGTGGCTATTCCAGCCGTCATCGTTGCGCTGTCTGTTGGTACCAGCGAAGTACAGAACATGCTGAATGCGATTCCGGAAGTGGTAACCAATGGTCTGAATATCGCCGGTGGCATGATCGTGGTGGTTGGTTATGCGATGGTTATCAACATGATGCGTGCTGGCTACCTGATGCCGTTCTTCTACCTCGGCTTCGTAACCGCAGCATTCACCAACTTTAACCTGGTTGCTCTGGGTGTGATTGGTACTGTTATGGCAGTGCTCTACATCCAACTTAGCCCGAAATACAACCGCGTAGCCGGTGCGCCTGCTCAGGCAGCTGGTAACAACGATCTCGATAACGAACTGGACTAACAGGTGAGCGAAATGGTTGATACAACTCAAACTACCACCGAGAAAAAACTCACTCAAAGTGATATTCGTGGCGTCTTCCTGCGTTCTAACCTCTTCCAGGGTTCATGGAACTTCGAACGTATGCAGGCACTGGGTTTCTGCTTCTCTATGGTACCGGCAATTCGTCGCCTCTACCCTGAGAACAACGAAGCTCGTAAACAAGCTATTCGCCGTCACCTGGAGTTCTTTAACACCCAGCCGTTCGTGGCTGCGCCGATTCTCGGCGTAACCCTGGCGCTGGAAGAACAGCGTGCTAATGGCGCAGAGATCGACGACGGTGCTATCAACGGTATCAAAGTTGGTTTGATGGGCCCGCTGGCTGGTGTGGGCGACCCGATCTTCTGGGGAACGGTACGTCCGGTATTTGCAGCGCTGGGTGCCGGTATCGCGATGAGCGGCAGCCTGTTAGGTCCGCTTCTGTTCTTCATCCTGTTTAACCTGGTGCGTCTGGCAACCCGTTATTACGGCGTAGCGTATGGTTACTCCAAAGGTATCGATATCGTTAAAGATATGGGTGGCGGCTTCCTGCAAAAACTGACGGAAGGGGCGTCTATTCTCGGCCTGTTTGTCATGGGGGCATTGGTTAACAAGTGGACACATGTCAACATCCCGCTGGTTGTCTCTCGCATTACTGACCAGACGGGCAAAGAACACGTTACCACTGTCCAGACTATTCTTGACCAGTTAATGCCGGGCCTGGTACCGCTACTGCTGACCTTTGCTTGTATGTGGCTGCTGCGCAAAAAAGTTAATCCGCTGTGGATCATCGTTGGCTTCTTCGTCATCGGTATCGCGGGTTATGCTTGCGGCCTACTGGGACTGTAAGACTGTTGTACACTACCGGGGCCTTTTGGCCCCGTTTTTTTATCTGGAGGATTAATGACAATCACGGACCTGGTACTGATTCTTTTTATCGCCGCACTCCTGACCTTCGCGATCTACGATCAGTTCATCATGCCCCGCCGCAACGGCCCCACTCTGCTGGCAATTCCTTTGCTCCGGCGTGGTCGCATCGATAGCGTTATCTTCGTCGGATTGATTGTCATTCTTATCTATAACAACGTCACGAATCATGGCGCGCAAATAACGACATGGTTATTAAGTGCACTGGCTCTGATGGGTTTTTATATATTCTGGATCCGCGTTCCGAAGATCATCTTTAAACAAAAAGGTTTTTTCTTCGCCAATGTCTGGATTGAATATAGTCGAATTAAAGCGATGAACTTGTCTGAAGATGGCGTGTTGGTGATGCAATTAGAACAGCGCCGGCTGTTAATCCGCGTTCGAAATATCGACGACCTGGAGAAAATTTATAAACTTCTTGTTTCCACTCAATAAGTTATGAATTTAGCCAAAGCTATGTTTGCTGTATTTTAAATAATCAGACATAGCTTAGGCTATATTATCCCATCCCTTATTTGTTATTTATTTTAACGTTTCATTGATATATAAATCTAAATGAAAATCGTTATCAATTAACTGCTGAAATAATATATCCCAACAGTTGTTTTATATTCTAAAAATATGTTAATGTTGCGCCCTCATTTGGGGAGTAGCCGATTTCCAGATTCCGGAAATGTACGTGTCAACATACTCGTTGCAAAACGTGGCACGTACGGACTGAACACTTTCAGTCAGGCGAGACCATATGCACATCAATCGCTATGCCTGCATGAACGCGAAAATCATCGCGGTTTGTTGTTCATGTATGCATGTTTGCTGGGGGCGATGGTGTGTTTTATGGATACCCCGGTCAGGACGTTGTCATGAATATCACTGCTACTGTTCTTCTTGCGTTTGGTATGTCGATGGATGCATTTGCTGCATCAATCGGTAAAGGTGCCACCCTCCATAAACCGAAATTTTCTGAAGCGTTGCGAACCGGCCTTATTTTTGGTGCCGTCGAAACCCTGACACCGCTGATCGGCTGGGGAATGGGCATGTTAGCCAGCCGGTTTGTCCTTGAATGGAACCACTGGATTGCGTTTGTGCTGCTGATATTCCTCGGCGGGCGAATGATTATTGAGGGTTTTCGTGGCGCAGATGATGAAGATGAAGAACCGCGCCGTCGACACGGTTTCTGGCTACTGGTAACCACCGCGATTGCCACCAGCCTGGATGCGATGGCTGTGGGGGTTGGTCTGGCCTTCCTGCAGGTCAACATTATCGCGACCGCATTGGCCATTGGTTGTGCAACCTTGATTATGTCGACATTAGGGATGATGGTTGGCCGCTTTATCGGCTCAATTATTGGGAAAAAAGCAGAAATTCTCGGCGGGTTGGTGCTGATCGGCATCGGCGTCCAGATCCTCTGGACGCACTACCACGGTTAATAAGAGCGCTGCCAGAGGTGAATATTAAAGTCCGTCTGGCAGTCAAACACTTCTTTTGCTGCCAGCGTTTGCCAGACTTCTGGCTTCGCACGCCAGGCAAACGGCGTCATCTGCAATAACGCGACGGCCTCATCACCGCGAAGACGCATCAGATAACACAATTCATCACTCTGCTGTAATGTAAAACCTTCCAGCTGTTCTGCATGAGGTGCATGAAGATGTACTTCATTGTAAATCAGCCCCTTCAGCTCCATCAAATGTCGCGGTCCCGGCGTAGCTGTAATGATCCAACCGCCGGGCTTCACTACGCGCGCTAATTCTTCTGCTTTACACGGCGCATAGATGCGAATAATGGCGTTCATGCTGGCATCGGCAAACGGCAAACGGTGACTGGAAGCGACACAAAAAGTGACCTGCGGATAGCGTTTTGCCGCAGCTTTGATCGCCACCTTCGAGACATCCAGACCAAACGTGGTGATTTCGGGCAACGCATCGGCAAATGCGTGTGTGTAATACCCTTCACCACAGCCGATATCCAGCACCGCCGTGGCCGTTTCATCAAGCTGTTCCCGCAGTTGGGCAACAATTGCATCACGCAGCGGCTGATAATGTCCGGCATCTAAGAATGCGCGTCGTGCTTGCATCATTTCCGCGCTGTCGCCCGGATCACGAGACCGTTTATGCTGAACGGGCAGCAGATTGACATACCCTTCTTTCGCCATATCAAACTGATGTCGCTGGGGACAGATATAGCTGTTTTTTTCACGCGAAAGAGGCTGATGGCAAAGTGGACAGGAAAACGACATGACAACTCCGGCAGGATACTAAAGGCCGCAAGTGTAACGCGAATCACGCGGCGGGCAAATATCCGAATGCCAGGAGCGAAGATAAAGCAAAGTAAAAAGCCTCGCATTCGACGAGGCTTTATAGCGAGATTGAAGCGTATTCACACTTCAGATCAGTGGATTCGATCAGATAGCTGTTACGTTAACAGCTGCCGGACCTTTCTGGCCGTCCTGAATTTCGAACTCAACGTTCTGACCTTCAGCCAGAGTTTTGAAGCCATTACCCTGGATAGCGGAGAAGTGTACGAACACGTCTTTGCTGCCATCAGCCGGAGTAATGAAGCCAAAACCTTTAGACTCGTTGAACCACTTAACCTGACCTTTAATCTTTGCCATTTGAAAAATTCCTTAGATTGTTTTCTTCGCCCGCAGGCATAACATAGATAAAACTGACACATTACTGCATGAGGCACCAATATAAGGCTCGGCAGAGAAGCGGTATTCAACGTCAACGTGTTTACTCAGGACTTCTTTACTGAAAATGCCACACATAAACAGAACTGTACCTCGTTTAACCCGAAATCTGTTATCACATACAACGTTAATTATGGCAAGCCATTTTTAAACATGTCTCGATCAGACGCACAAATCTCGATACGTCTTCCACTTTTTTTGCACACTTATGCAACGGAATACGCGCCGATATATCATTGTGCTTAACCTTGCCAGTTCAGGCAGATACTTAAACTGACGTATTTTCTAACATAGTTCAATAAGTTCAGTTGTTCCAGGCCAATGGGAGAAGTTATTACATAGTGCGTGCAATATCACATTTTCTGCTATGCAATGAATAAAAAGTTATATCACTTTTTCTCATAAAACAGTCAGTTAACGGCTATCAATCACCCCAAAGAGAAGTCAATCGCCAAAGGTATTGTAAATTTAAAATAAGAAAAATTGATGAATGCGCAAAAAAATCAAGAGAGAAACGTTTCGCTAATAAATAATAACACGCTTAATCACAAATCCGATGTAAACATCCTAATAAATTAATGGGCTAAATATCTTTTTCTGATATCCCGTTACGCAAATAAATAATATGATAATTATTTGAAGTCAGACCAGAGTTTTAATTTGAAGCAGTTGCACCATGACAGTGCGTATAATCAGGATGAATTGAGTAACCCTTCAACGACGGGGTTACTCAAGATTGAGGAAGGATTACCGTTCGGCGACCAGACGAATAATATCTTCGTCTTCAACCGATTTTTGACTCTCAACGGTCTTTTTATCTTCTTTCTCAGGTTCGTTTGCTTCGCACAAACGACGTAACAGTGCATTTTGACGTTTTTGCTGATCCAGCAACGCCTCAAGCAGTTCAATCTGTTCGTTAGTTCGTGAACTGGCACGATTGATAAAAAACCACAAGATGAGCCCGATAAGAAGAACCACCACCGATACAACCAAAGACGCAATGTTCATCACGCCTGAATTTACAACTTCGTTCATTTCACCACCTCTGAGTAGAGGCGCTATTCTACCACTGCTGGAGAGGAAGAAAATCTAGTGCTGAAAAAATGATATCACCACGGGATAAACTGGTTAATGGCACAAATTCCGCTGAAAAATTGTACATCCTGATCGCACATCATGTTGAATACCTGCGCCCAAAGCAGCAAGCAAGCCAACACCACGACAACCAGAACGACCCATCGAAACTTTTTCACTCCAATCTCCGTTTCACCTACCTTATGTCATTAAACTAGCATGTGTTAGTTAAACAGCGCCTAACTATGTCGATATTCGTGCTTTTTCAGAATGAGTCGCTTGCTTCAGCGCATATTGCCGCTACGATTAAGCGAACATAAAAAGAGAAGAGGTTGTAATGCGATTCATCATTCGCACAGCTATGCTGATAGCACTGGTATGGATAGGATTATTACTCAGCGGATATGGCGTTTTGATTGGAAGCAAAGAGAATGCCGCGGGATTAGGTTTGCAATGTACCTATCTGACCGCCAGAGGCACCAGCACGGTACAATACCTGCACACTAAAAGTGGTTTTCTGGGGATAACAGATTGCCCGTTGTTACGTAAAAGCAATATTGTGGTCGATAATGGTTAAGGGTAATAAATAACCAGATTCTCACTCATAAGTAAAATATTCTTATCGCAAGTGCGTTTAATATAACGCCACCTTCAACTTTATTTTTCTCATGCTAAATAAAGAACCTGTCTGTTTGATATTCAGACAGGTTCTTACTCTCATCAGAACGGATAGTCGTGATAACCCATTTGTGCAGAAATTTTGCGCGCCGCGGTATGCAACATTGCGACATATTCCTGTAAACGCTCTTCAGAGAAACGCAACGTCGGGAAGGAGATGCTCAGACCGGCAATGACCACGCCAAAGCGATCAAATACCGGAACCGCAATGCAACGCAGTCCTTCTTCCTGCTCTTCGTTATCTTCGCCATACCCCTGCTCGCGCACCTGGTCCAGAACGGGTAATAACGCTTCTGTACTGGTGATGGTCCGTTCGGTACTGCGTTTATACTCCACGCCCTCAAGAATTTGCTTCACTTCATCGCGATCGCGCCATGCCAGCAGTACCTTACCAATCGCGGTGCTGTACAGCGGATTACGACGCCCAATCCGTGAATACATGCGCAAATTGTACATAGAGTCAATTTTGTGGATGTAAACAATACTGTCTTCGTCCAGAGCACCGAGGTGGATCGTTTCTTTGGTCAGGCGGGAGATCTCACGCATCTGGATATCTGCACTACGAATTAAATCGACGTTTTGTAACGCACGAGCGCCCAGTTCAAACAATTTCAGGGTCAGCGAATATTTCTCCGACTCCCCTTCCTGCGCCACATAACCCAAGGTTTTCATGGTCTGTAAAAAGCGATAAACGGTGCTTTTTGACATCATGACGCGCTGCGACAGCTCGGTTATCCCTATTTCGCGCTCTTCACCCAGCGCCTGCAAAATGCCAAAAACTTTCAGCACGGAAGATACAGAATCAGGCTGTTTATCCAGATCTGCGTTAGCCATTTATCACCTCATTGCGAGTGTTTTATAAAAATCAGAACTGTTTTTTATTATAATTTCGCACCTGGGTGGTCGCAATCCATCTTTTGCCGGTTAGTTACAATTCTGCGACATCCACCGTGAATATCAGTGCTAGAATCTTACCCCTGTTGATTATTCACCAAAGATATAAAATTCCTATGCCAAAAGTTCAGGCCGACGGCCTGCCGTTGCCCCAGCGATACGGTGCGATATTAACCATTGTGATTGGTATTTCGATGGCTGTGCTTGACGGCGCAATCGCCAACGTCGCCTTGCCAACAATCGCCACAGACCTTCATGCCACACCGGCCAGTTCCATCTGGGTAGTGAACGCCTATCAAATCGCCATTGTCATCTCCCTGCTCTCGTTTTCGTTTCTGGGCGATATGTTTGGCTATCGACGTATTTATAAATGCGGTCTGGTCGTTTTTCTGTTGTCTTCACTGTTCTGTGCCCTTTCTGATTCGCTACAAATGCTCACCCTTGCGCGTGTCATACAAGGTTTCGGCGGTGCAGCGTTGATGAGCGTTAATACCGCACTTATCCGCCTGATCTATCCACAACGTTTTCTGGGTAGAGGGATGGGCATAAACTCGTTTATTGTTGCCGTCTCTTCTGCTGCCGGGCCGACAATTGCTGCAGCAATCCTCTCCATCGCATCCTGGAAATGGTTATTTTTAATCAACGTACCGTTGGGTATTATCGCCCTGCTTCTGGCCATGCGTTTTCTGCCACCCAATGGCTCTCGTGCCAGTAAACCCCGTTTCGACCTGCCCAGCGCCGTGATGAACGCGTTAACCTTCGGCCTGCTTATTACTGCATTGAGTGGTTTCGCTCAGGGGCAATCGCTGACGTTAATTGGCGCGGAACTGGTGGTAATGGTTGTCGTTGGTATTTTCTTTATTCGCCGCCAGCTTTCTCTTCCCGTACCGCTGCTACCGGTGGATTTACTGCGTATCCCGCTGTTTTCACTTTCTATTTGCACATCTGTTTGCTCTTTCTGCGCACAAATGCTGGCAATGGTTTCCCTGCCCTTTTACCTGCAAACCGTGCTCGGGCGTAGTGAAGTCGAAACAGGTTTACTTCTGACACCGTGGCCGTTAGCAACAATGGTGATGGCTCCGCTGGCAGGCTATTTGATTGAACGCGTACATGCAGGATTGCTGGGTGCTTTAGGGTTGTTCATCATGGCTGCGGGGCTTTTTTCCCTGGTTCTGCTGCCCGCGTCACCTGCGGATATCAATATTATCTGGCCGATGATCTTATGTGGCGCTGGATTTGGCTTATTCCAGTCACCCAATAACCACACCATTATTACCTCCGCTCCGCGCGAACGTAGCGGTGGGGCCAGTGGCATGTTAGGGACGGCTCGTCTATTGGGTCAGAGTAGTGGCGCGGCGCTGGTGGCGCTGATGCTAAATCAGTTTGGTGATAATGGTACACACGTCTCGCTGATGGCTGCGGCTATTCTGGCAGTGATTGCTGCCTGTGTCAGTGGCTTACGTATTACCCAGCCACGATCCAGGGCATAAAAAAAGCGCGTCGATCAGGACGCGCTTTTTAGTATTTACTTCATATTACTTCAGGTATTCACCCGTACGCAGAGCTTCAATACGTTTATCCAGCGGCGGGTGAGTCATGAACAACTCACTGAGCGATTTCGACTTCCCGTTAATACAGAAAGCCATCATGCTGGTTGCTTCTTGTGGTTCATAGCTGGTTTTCAGGCGTTGCAGCGCGGCAATCATTTTCTCACGACCAACCAGTTTTGCTGAACCCGCATCGGCGTGGAATTCACGGTGACGCGAGAACCACATGGTGATAATGCTCGCCAGAATACCAAACACCAGTTCCAGCACCGTCGCGACGGCAAAGTAGATCAGTGGGTTGCCGTTGCTCTCTTCACCTTCGTCACGGTTACCGCCCATGAAGCCAGCAGCCAACTGCGCCAGAATACGTGAAATAAAGATAACGAAGGTGTTCACCACGCCCTGAATCAGCGTCATGGTGACCATATCACCATTGGCGATGTGACTGATTTCGTGAGCAATTACCGCCTCAGCTTCATCCGGGCTCATGTTCTGCAGCAAACCGGTGCTGACAGCAACCAGAGAGGCATCACGGCGCGCACCGGTTGCAAAAGCGTTGATGTCCGGCGCATGGTAGATAGCCACTTGCGGCATAGCGATCCCCGCCTGACGAGCCTGGGTTGCTACAGTATTGACCAGCCAACGTTCCCTTTCGTTACGCGGTTGCTCGATCACTTCCCCGCCAACAGATCGTAATGCCATCCATTTGGACATCAGAAGCGAAACGAAGGAACCACCAAAACCGAACAGCAAGGCCATGATCATCAGCCCCTGAACGCTGCTCGACTGTATCCCTGTCAGGCTCAGTACCAGCCCGAAAACGACCATTACGGCCAGGTTCGTTAGCAGGAAGAGCGCGATTCGCATCATAATTTTCTTTTTACCTCAGTTTAACAAAACGCAATATGCGATACCCACATCGTATGGGTTACGCGACTATTTTCAAGTCTGGATAGTGCGTAAGTCACCAGAAAGACACAACTTTACATTTTGTAGCATCTGATTTACGGCATCTTGCCGCTGTTAAAAAATCAGGCACAATTTCTTGTGCCTGATTGATGTTACTTGACGGGAGCGGGTTGTTCCGCGGGTCTGGCTTTTTCAAGCTTCGCCAAATCGAGTGCGATATTCACCGTCTCATCCAGATAAGGATCCGGTTCCTGGTAATCTTTCGGTAGATCATCCAGCTTCTTCAACTCCGGTTTACCTTCGCGTTTAAAGCGTTCGTTCAAACGCGCCAGACGCGTCGCATCATCTTCATTATTCTCTTTCTCACGCACCGCGTAATTCAGAGAAACGATATTGCGCTTGTCCTTCATGGCGTTGAAGCGCGCGATATCCTTCATGATGTTCTGGAACTCAGGATCTTTCGCGATACGCGCATTATGCGCCTTCAGCAACTCCGGTTCAAAGGCCGTTAAATCGCCTGATTTCACATAGGTTGCAGCATCAATGCTATCCCACGGCAGCGCGTTATCTTCAAATTTCTCTCCCGTTTCCGTTTCTTCATTACCTGTCGGCATGATGATGTCTGGCGTTACGCCCTTACGTTGCGTACTGCCGCCGTTAACGCGATAGAATTTCTGGATCGTGTATTGAACAGAACCCAAAGCTGGCCATTCAGGACGTAACATCTGATCGTAAATACGGTTCAATGAACGGTACTGCTGGACAGTGCCTTTACCAAATGTCGGTTCACCCACAACCAGCGCACGACCGTAATCCTGCATTGCCGCAGCAAAGATTTCTGAAGCCGAAGCACTAAAGCGGTCAACCAGCACCACCAGCGGGCCTTTATAGAAGACCTGACCGTCGGTATCGCTGTCTTCACGAACTTTACCGTTGTTATCACGAACCTGAACAATCGGACCTGCAGGAATAAACAGGCCTGAAAGCGATACTGCCTCGGTCAACGCCCCACCGCCATTGCTACGCAGGTCGATGATCACACTGCTGACATTCTGTTTTTCCAGTTTCTGCAGTTGTACTTTGACATCATCTGTCAAACCCACATAGAAGCCAGGAATATCCAGCACGCCAACTTTCTCTTTACCGACGGTCTTCACCGACATTTTAACCGCGCGGTCTTCGAGGCGAATACGTTCACGGGTCAACGTTACAGTACGGGTCTTGGTCCCTTTACCGGCAGGTAAAATTTCCAGACGAACTTTACTGCCCTTCGGCCCTTTAATTAAGGCAACCACGTCATCAAGACGCCAGCCAATCACGTCAACCATCGGCTTGCCTGTTTGACCAACACCGACAATTTTGTCACCAACGCTGATAGCTTTACTCTTCGCTGCCGGGCCACCTGCCACCATCGAATTGATAACGGTGTAGTCATCATCCATTTGCAGCACTGCGCCAATACCTTCCAGCGACAAACTCATTTCAGTGTTGAACTGTTCGGTATTACGCGGGGAAAGATAGTTGGTATGCGGGTCTATTTCACGAGCAAACGCCGTCATTGCCAGCGAGAAAACATCTTCGCTGTTGGTTTGCGCCAGACGACGAATGGCAAATTTGTAGCGGCGAGTCAGGGTTTCACGAATTTCTTTATCCGTTTTTCCTGTCAGCTTCAGGCTTAACTCGTCGAATTTGACTTTACTGTCCCACAGCGCGTTCAACTCAGCCTCGTTTTTCGGCCATGGAGCTTTGCTGCGGTCAAGGTTATAAGTGTCGTTGCCGGTAAAATCCATCGGCTTTTCCAGTACCGACAAAGCGTACTGGTAACGTTCAAAACGGCGCTTTTGCGCCAAATTGTAGAGATCGTAGAAAACGTCGAGTTTGCCTGAACGCAGTTCATCACCCAACTCGGTTTTCTTTTTTGCGAACTGTTCAACATCGCTTGCCAGCAGCACGTTGTGGCTGTAATCGAGCAGATTAAGGTAGCGGTCAAAGATTTTAGCCGAAAATGCCTGATCGAGGTCGAACTGGCGATAATGAGAACGGGTGAAGCGCGACGTTACGCGCTCACTCACCGTCGCATGCTGCGTCTCTTCCTTTAACACCGGAATTTGATCAGCACGCGTGATATCTTCTACAGCGAAGGTCTGGCCTGCTATTGCAAGCAGGCCAGCTAACGCGGTAAGCCTAAAAAACATGTTCATGCCTGGCCCGGCCTCCGTTTCAGAACACCAGGTGTTCTGCGCGCACAATCAAAGACATACCCGAATTCAGTTGGACGCGGACGCCGTCTTTGGTGATTTCTAATACGGTGGCATCCATCGCGTTTTGACCCGCTTTCACCTTCAGGGCTTGTCCGACAGTCAGAGCTGAAATGTCGGAAACTGGGGTGTGCTGTTCTTCGCGAGGTGCTTTTGCTGTTTTTGGCGCTTTCTCTACCGGCTTTTGCGCACGTGGTTTACGCTCAGCGCCTTCTTTGCGGCGTGGCGTGGTCGAACGTGGCTTGCGTTCACGGCGCGGTGCGTCTTCTTTCTCACCAGCAGCTGTGGCAGCTTCGCGTTTTTTCGCTTGCTGCTCAGCACGCTGTGCTTGAACACGTGCTTTCGCTTCTTCAAGCTGCTTGCGAGCATGCTCTACATGTTGCTCGTCCAGCTCACCGCATGGGTTGCCGTCAAGATCGACACGCGTTGCGCCGGGTTTAACACCGTAAAGGTAACGCCAGCTCGAGGTATAGAGACGTAAAGCGGATCGCAATTGCGTTTTGCTCAGGTTCATTTCCCCGGCAACACGATCGACCAAATCCTGAAAAATACCGATTTTCAGCGGACGCGCTTCACCTTCCGCACTGAAACAGTGGGGAAAACGTTCGGCCAGAAACGCGATTACTTCTTTACTGCTATTCAACTTAGGTTGATTTTCCATGAAATTTCCTGATTACAACGGACGTAGCCAACAAGCGCAGGCATGAACAGGCGTCATTATAATGACGCCATCAGTAAATGCTACGTTATCCGTTGATTATCCTGCGACGCTCGCAAAGAATTTTTTGTAATCCGTCATTGCAAGCACCTTTTCAAGCTGTGCCACAAGCTGACGTAAGCCCTGCTCGTCCTCGTCTGTAAAGCGACCGAAGACGGTACTGTCGATATCGAGAACACCAATAATCTGATTTTTCACCACCAGCGGCAGGACAATTTCAGAATTACTTGCTGCATCACAGGCAATATGTCCGTCAAAAGCGTGAACATCCTCGATTCGCTGCACTTCATTACGGGCAACTGCAGTGCCACACACACCGCGCCCGACGGGGATGCGTACACAAGCAATTTTGCCCTGAAACGGTCCGAGAACCAACGTCTCGTCCTCAAGTAAATAAAAACCTGCCCAGTTTACGTCAGTGAGACGCTCATATAACAACGCACTGGTGTTAGCAAGCGTTGCCAGAAAACTGGTTTCTCCCGCCATCAGCGCGTTAAAGTCACGGTTTAAATCCGCGTAAAATTCTGTTTTGTTCATTATATAATCACTTGGTTGTCTTACCTGGAACTGCCAGCCTATTAAAATAAGCATTAAATGCGTTAATGCTCAAGATCATTCCCATCATGGGTTAAGATTAATGTTAATTCTTATTACATTTGGCACGTCATGGCTCTTAACACACCACAAATTACGCCGACAAAAAAGATAACAGTGAGGGCAATTGGCGAGGAACTGCCGCGTGGTGATTACCAACGTTGCCCGCAATGTGACATGCTGTTTAGCCTACCCGAGATAAACTCTCATCAAAGTGCCTATTGTCCGCGCTGTCAGGCAAAAATTCGTGACGGGCGCGACTGGTCGCTAACGCGCCTGGCAGCAATGGCATTCACCATGCTGTTGCTGATGCCGTTTGCCTGGGGCGAACCGCTGTTGCATATCTGGCTGTTAGGTATTCGTATTGACGCCAATGTCATGCAAGGCATCTGGCAAATGACCAAACAGGGCGATGCAATAACGGGGGCGATGGTCTTTTTTTGCGTTATTGGTGCCCCCCTTATTCTGGTGACCTCCATAGCTTATTTATGGTTTGGTAACCGACTGGGAATGAATCTACGCCCGGTACTGCTGATGCTTGAGCGATTGAAAGAGTGGGTGATGCTGGACATCTATCTGGTCGGTATTGGCGTTGCTTCTATAAAGGTGCAGGATTATGCGCACATTCAGGCGGGTATTGGTCTGTTCTCTTTTGTTGCATTAGTGATATTGACCACGGTGACGTTGTCACATCTTAATGTCGAGGAACTGTGGGCGCGATTTTATCCACAGCGCCCCGCTACGCGTAGGGACGAGAAACTTCGTGTCTGCCTGGGATGCCATTTTACCGGCTATCCCGATCAGCGTGGTCGCTGCCCGCGTTGCCATATCCCGCTACGCCTGCGTCGCCGTCATAGTCTGCAAAAGTGCTGGGCGGCGCTGTTAGCATCAATCGTGTTGTTGTTACCTGCCAACCTGTTACCTATTTCTATCATTTATCTGAATGGTGGCCGGCAGGAAGATACGATTCTTTCCGGGATTATGTCGCTGGCAAGTAGCAACATTGCGGTCGCCGGAATCGTGTTTATCGCCAGTATTCTGGTGCCATTTACCAAAGTGATCGTCATGTTCACTTTACTGTTGAGCATTCATTTTAAATGCCAGCAAGGTTTACGCACACGGATTCTGTTACTGCGGATGGTGACCTGGATCGGTCGCTGGTCGATGCTCGACCTGTTTGTCATATCTTTAACCATGTCGCTAATTAATCGCGATCAGATCCTCGCTTTTACTATGGGACCGGCTGCGTTTTATTTCGGCGCAGCGGTAATTTTGACTATTCTTGCTGTGGAATGGCTGGACAGCCGCTTACTTTGGGATGCACATGAGTCAGGAAACGCCCGCTTCGACGACTGAAGCGCAGATTAAAAATAAACGCCGTATCTCACCTTTCTGGCTGCTGCCGTTCATCGCGCTTATGATTGCCGGTTGGCTGATTTGGGACAGTTATCAGGATCGGGGTAATACCGTCACCATCGACTTTATGTCGGCGGACGGTATCGTCCCGGGCCGCACACCTGTTCGTTATCAGGGCGTTGAGGTCGGAACAGTGCAGGATATCAGCCTGAGCGACGATCTTCGTAAGATTGAAGTCAAAGTCAGCATCAAGTCCGATATGAAAGATGCGCTGCGCGAGGAGACACAGTTCTGGCTGGTGACGCCAAAAGCCTCGTTGGCAGGTGTCTCCGGGCTGGACGCCCTCGTCGGGGGTAACTATATCGGCATGATGCCGGGTAAAGGTAAAGAGCAGGATCACTTTGTCGCACTCGATACCCAACCGAAGTATCGGCTGGATAATGGCGATCTGATGATCCACCTGCAAGCCCCCGATCTCGGTTCACTGAACAGTGGTTCATTGGTATATTTCCGTAAGATCCCGGTGGGTAAAGTCTACGACTATGCCATCAATCCCAATAAGCAAGGCGTGGTGATTGATGTCCTGATCGAGCGGCGTTTTACCGATCTGGTGAAAAAAGGTAGCCGTTTCTGGAACGTTTCCGGCGTTGATGCCAACGTCAGTATCAGTGGCGCGAAGGTGAAACTGGAAAGTCTGGCGGCACTGGTTAACGGTGCGATTGCCTTCGATTCACCTGAAGAGTCGAAACCTGCCGAGGCGGAAGATACCTTTGGTCTGTATGAAGATCTCGCCCACAGCCAGCGTGGCGTAATAATAAAACTGGAACTGCCGAGTGGGGCCGGATTAACCGCCGACTCGACGCCGTTAATGTATCAGGGGCTGGAAGTCGGACAGCTGACTAAACTGGATTTAAATCCTGGTGGTAAAGTCACTGGGGAAATGACCGTTGATCCCAGCGTCGTCACGCTGTTACGGGAAAATACCCGCATCGAATTACGTAATCCAAAATTATCCCTTAGCGATGCTAATCTCAGTGCCTTGCTGACCGGCAAAACCTTCGAGTTGGTGCCGGGCGACGGTGAGCCACGTAAAGAGTTTATTGTTGTTCCTGGCGAAAAAGCCCTACTCCATGAGCCAGATGTTCTGACGCTGACCCTGACAGCACCAGAAAGTTACGGCATTGATGCTGGTCAGCCGCTCATTCTTCACGGCGTGCAGGTAGGCCAGGTTATTGATCGTAAACTCACCAGCAAAGGCGTCACCTTTACCGTCGCCATCGAGCCTCAGCATCGCGAACTGGTAAAAGGCGATAGCAAATTTGTCGTCAACAGCCGTGTCGACGTGAAGGTGGGGCTGGATGGCGTTGAATTTCTCGGTGCCAGCGCCTCAGAATGGATTAACGGCGGGATACGTATTCTGCCAGGCGATAAAGGCGAGATGAAAGCCAGCTATCCACTGTATGCCAATCTGGAAAAAGCACTGGAGAACAGCCTTAGCGATTTGCCCACCACAACCGTGAGTTTGAGTGCAGAGACATTGCCAGATGTGCAGGCAGGATCGGTAGTACTGTACCGTAAATTTGAAGTTGGTGAAGTTATTACTGTGCGTCCGCGAGCTAACGCGTTTGATATCGATCTGCATATTAAGCCGGAGTATCGCAACCTTCTGACCAGCAACAGCGTGTTCTGGGCAGAAGGTGGGGCGAAAGTTCAGCTAAATGGTAGTGGTCTGACTGTACAGGCATCCCCGCTCTCCAGAGCATTAAAGGGAGCTATTAGCTTCGATAACCTCAGCGGTGCCAGCGCCAGTCAGCGTAAAGGCGACAAGCGTATTCTGTATGCTTCCGAAACAGCGGCCCGTGCGGTTGGCGGGCAAATTACGCTTCACGCTTTCGATGCCGGAAAACTGGCGGTCGGGATGCCAATTCGCTATCTCGGTATTGATATCGGGCAAATCCAGACGCTGGATCTGATTACCGCGCGCAATGAAGTACAGGCAAAGGCGGTACTCTATCCGGAATATGTCCAGACCTTTGCACGCGGTGGTACACGCTTCTCAGTGGTCACACCGCAAATTTCGGCAGCTGGCGTTGAGCATCTTGATACTATCCTCCAGCCGTATATCAACGTCGAACCAGGCCGGGGCAATCCTCGCCGCGACTTTGAATTACAAGAGGCCACCATAACTGATTCGCGTTACCTGGATGGCTTAAGCATTATTGTTGAAGCGCCGGAAGCCGGTTCGTTAGGCATCGGTACGCCTGTGCTGTTCCGTGGTCTGGAAGTCGGTACGGTTACCGGAATGACGCTGGGGACATTGTCAGATCGCGTGATGATTGCGATGCGCATCAGTAAACGCTATCAACACCTGGTGCGTAACAATTCCGTCTTCTGGTTGGCATCGGGTTACAGTCTGGACTTTGGTCTGACGGGCGGCGTCGTGAAAACCGGCACCTTTAACCAGTTTATCCGTGGCGGCATCGCCTTCGCTACGCCTCCGGGTACGCCGCTGGCACCGAAAGCCCAGGAAGGCAAGCACTTCCTGTTGCAGGAAAGTGAACCGAAAGAGTGGCGTGAATGGGGAACAGCGCTTCCCAAATAATGCCCACTGCTCCGGCGTGCCTGCGCCGGAGCGTTTATGCTAAACTGCGCGCCTGTTTTTTTGCCAGTGGTACATGCTCGTGGCCCAACACACCGTTTATTTCCCGGACGCCTTTCTGACACAAATGCGCGAAGCAATGCCTTCGACGCTCTCATTTGATGATTTTCTTGCCGCCTGTCAGCGCCCGTTGCGCCGTAGTATTCGCGTTAATACGCTGAAAATCTCCGTTGCTGATTTCCTGCAATTAACCGCCCCTTATGGCTGGACGCTTACGCCAATTCCGTGGTGTGAAGAAGGTTTCTGGATTGAACGCAACGATGAAGATGCCTTGCCATTGGGTAGTACCGCCGAGCATTTAAGTGGCCTGTTTTATATTCAGGAAGCCAGTTCAATGTTGCCCGTCGCCGCCTTGTTTGCTGACGGTAATGCACCACAGCGGGTGATGGATGTCGCTGCCGCGCCCGGCTCCAAAACGACGCAAATTGCCGCGCGGATGAATAACGAAGGGGCGATCCTTGCCAATGAGTTTTCCGCCAGTCGGGTAAAAGTGTTACATGCCAATATCAGCCGCTGTGGCATCCGTAATGTTGCGCTCACGCATTTTGATGGCCGTGTATTTGGTGCGGCAGTGCCAGAAATGTTCGATGCCATTTTGCTGGACGCTCCCTGCTCCGGTGAAGGCGTGGTGCGTAAAGATCCCGATGCGCTAAAAAACTGGTCACCAGAAAGCAATCAGGAAATCGCAGCTACCCAACGGGAACTGATCGACAGCGCCTTTCATGCATTACGCCCTGGCGGTACGCTGGTTTACTCGACCTGTACCTTAAACCAGGAAGAAAATGAAGCCGTCTGCCGGTGGCTGAAAGAGACTTACCCCGACGCAGTAGAGTTTTTACCGCTTGGCGATCTCTTCCCTGGTGCAAATAAGGCGCTGACCGAAGAAGGCTTTTTGCATGTTTTCCCACAAATTTACGACTGCGAAGGCTTCTTCGTTGCTCGTCTGCGTAAAACTCAGGCGATCCCCGTCTTACCCGCCCCAAAATACAAAGTGGGCAATTTTCCGTTTAGCCCGGTGAAAGATCGCGAAGCCGGTCAAATTCGTCAGGCGGCTGCAAGTGTTGGCTTAAACTGGGATGGAAACCTGCGACTCTGGCAACGCGACAAAGAACTGTGGTTGTTCCCGGTGGGCATTGAAGCCTTGATCGGTAAAGTCCGATTTTCTCGGTTGGGGATTAAACTTGCCGAAACACATAATAAAGGTTATCGCTGGCAGCATGAAGCGGTTATTGCCCTTGCCTCCCCCGACAATGTGAACGCTTTTGAACTGACACCGCAGGAAGCGGAAGAATGGTATCGCGGGCGCGATGTTTACCCGCAAGCCGCGCCAGTAGCGGATGATGTATTGGTTACTTTCCAGCATCAGCCGATTGGTTTAGCCAAACGGATTGGTTCGCGACTGAAAAACAGCTACCCGCGTGAACTGGTGCGGGACGGGAAACTTTTTACAGGTAACGCCTGACAGCGCACAAAAAAAGCGCACTTTTTGACTGGCACATTCGGCTGCCTCAACTAGGCTGAAAAATGGTGCGATCGGACTGGTCGTACCACAACCGGCAGCTAAATGGAGAGCACGAAGATGAAAACCAGTGTGCGCATAGGCGCTTTTGAAATCGACGACGGCGAATTACACGGCGAATCGCCGGGTGATCGAACGTTAACCATTCCTTGTAAATCAGACCCCGATTTATGTATGCAACTGGATGCCTGGGATGCTGAAACCAGTATCCCTGCCCTGCTAAATGGCGAACACTCTGTCCTTTACCGTACCCGTTACGATCAACAATCTGATGCCTGGATTATGCGTCTTGCCTGATCCAAAAAGAACCCGTCGGCATGGCGGGTTATTTGTCCTGGTTATTCCCCCGTTGTAAAATCTCTCCTAAACTTAACGGTACGGCACCACACTTCGGGGATGAAATGTTCGCGCTGGTACTTTTTGTTTGCTACCTGGATGGCGGTTGTGAAGATATTGTTGTGGATGTCTACAACACGGAACAACAGTGTCTTTATTCTATGAGCGATCAACGGATCCGCCATGGCGGTTGTTTTCCGATTGAGGATTTTATAGATGGTTTCTGGCGACCTGCACAGGAGTACGGTGATTTTTAATTATTGCAATTGCACAAGAGTCAGTTCTCCCCCAAAGACAGCACCGGTATCAATATAATGTAGGTTGCCAATATCCACGCGATGGCGCAACGGTGTATGACCAAACCAGAAATGATCAGCACCTGTAATTCCCTGCCCTTTTTGGCCTTCACGTAATCGTGAGCGGCTCCACAAGACCTGATGCAAATCGACGTCCTTTTGCCATTCATAAACATCATCCGGATAATCGGCATGGGCAATAACATGTTTGCCGGTGCGACTGTGTACTTCAAGAATAAAGGGCAAATACTGACATTTTTCCAGCGCCGTTTTCGCTTGTTTCTGTTGATTATCTGCCAGCGCAATAAACCAGTCGCCGCCATTCATCAACCACAAAGACATCTGCTGGGATGCCAGCGCATCCATCGCCATCTGTTCATGATTGCCTCTTACCGCACGAACCCAACGTTGATCCAGTAACTGCAGACAGCGTAAACTTTGCGGCCCACGATCGATAACGTCTCCCACTGAGATAAGTAAATCTCGCCACGGATCAAAACGACAATGCCATAATTTGCGGCGCAACTGCTCAAGACATCCGTGTATATCACCTGAAAGCCAGATATGTCGCCATTGATGACCCGCAATTCTCTGATAAACGGGCGCAGGCTGTTTCATCAATATTTTCCTCCCGCGCTAAAGATCACATAATCTTAACAAGAATGTTAAAAAACGCTGGACTCAGACAGTAGAGTGTGTGTTATGGTTGACTATAAAGTCAGCGAAGGGAATGCTTCTGGCTTTTAACAGATAAAAAGAGACCGAACACGATTCCTGTATTCGGTCCAGGGAAATGGCTCTTGGGAGAGAGCCGTGCGCTAAAAGTTGGCATTAATGCAGGCTTAGTTGCCTTGCCCTTTAAGAATAGATGACGACGCCAGGTTTTCCAGTTTGCGTGCAAAATGGTCAATAAAAAGCGTGGTGGTCATCAGCTTAAATGTTAAAAACCGCCTGTTCTGGTGAAAGAACTGAGGCGGTTTTTTATTGGAAATCAAAAGGCTATTTTAGGTAATTAACAGAGTTTTTCAGCTCGCTCTATAAACGGTGCCAGACTCATTTTTTCACCTGGATTGTTAGGATCATCAATCTGAATCACCGAAATGGGCTGGGCATTGGTCTTCCCGCTGGCGACTTCCTTTTGTGCGATATCGTTCAAAGGATACTGCACGAGGGTACTCGGATTAATAACATACAACGCATGGCCCGGTCGGCATGTCAGCATCACCTCTTCGCGGTTAAATGCCCATTTGTCTTTACCCACTTCAAAACGACTGACGGTAATCACCTGCGGTGCCGCCAGCGCCGCTGCAGAACTGGTGAGTAACAGAAACGCCAGAATACTTTTTTTCATCATTTTCGTAATCCATCAAAAAGGTTCGAGAGTCGCAAGCAGGCTGATGATCACCAGCACTACCGCACCTATCGCCCATTCGAGTTTAGTCATCCACACAAACCAGGGAGCCGCACGATTTTCATCCTGCCTCATGCGCGGTACAAGAACATAACGATTAGCCAGCGCGATGACCACCATAATCATCACCAGGATGGCTTTGAGCAATAAGAGTTGGCCCCAGTAAGTCGTAAGCGTGGGGGGAAATCTGGTAATCAACAATGCATTAAGCACGCCGCTTGCCAGTACGCCGATCACCGCAAAATGCCCGCACCAGGAAAAACGCATCAGCGCCTGAATAGCCTGGTGTCGCCAACGGCCTTTGATGAGTTGCATACACCAGAGCACCGGAAGTAATCCTCCAAACCACGCCGCCGCACAGATCAGGTGAATCGCGTGATTAGTCTGATGGATTTTCGCCGTTACCCCTTCATTCAGCGTCGCATGCCCGACTCCCGCCAGCAGAATAAATTGCGCGGTAGTGAGCATAAACAGCAAACGTGGCATATTCCGCGGTTGCATAAGGGCGACGATCAACGTTACGAGGGCGAGAACAATTTGCCATAACCAGACGCCACCAAACTGCGTTTGCAAAACAGCCTGCCAAATGTTTGGCGAAAATACATCTGACCATCCCGTTCCCATCAACCCGCCCTGAACGGCGAGCATTGCAGTGGCACTGATCAAACTCCAGACGGCAGCGTGCTGTTGTAAACGCAGAAAACGCTTCGTCAGCAAGCGACGAATCGTTAAGGGGGCCAGCCAGGCACCGTACATTGCGAAGCCAAAAACCAGCATCAGCGAGGTGAAATGGATAAATCGCAGCGCGATCCAGGTAAACGCCAGCATGATTTATTTCACGCTAAAGGTGTAGTGCCCTTTCGTTTTATGCCCGTCCACCGAAACAACATGCCAGTCAACGGTGTAGGTTCCGGGTTTCAGCGAATCGGCCAGTGGAACAATCAGTTGCTTTTGGTCCTGCTCATTCCGCTTCGCCGGTAATGTTTTAATATTTTCGTTTTTTGGCCCCGTGATTTTTGCACCACTGAATCCTGTTTCAACGCCTTCCGAGAAGTTTAAAGTGATTGCCTGCGGGGCAGCTGTCACTTGCGCGTTTGCCGCAGGATACTGATGCGTTAAATGCGCATGTGCCCAGACGGAAGGTGTCACCAACGTAGTGGTCAGGATTGCCAGCGCGTAGCGAAAGGAGCGTGCAGTTGAAGTCATATTATCTATTCCTTTTTGTAATAACTTTTTTACAGAGCATAACCTTGTCTAATGTCTGAGTCGAGGATCATCAATTCCGGCTTGCCATCCAGGCTCACTCTTAGTAACTTTTGCCCGCGAATGATGAGGAGATTAAGAATGCTGAAGAATCTGGCTAAACTGGATCAAACAGAAATGGATAAAGTGAATGTCGATTTGGCGGCAGCCGGGGTGGCATTTAAAGAACGCTACAATATGCCGGTGATCGCTGAAGCGGTTGAACGTGAACAGCCTGAACATTTGCGCAGCTGGTTTCGCGAGCGGCTTATCGCCCACCGTTTGGCTTCGGTCAATCTGTCACGTTTACCTTACGAGCCCAAACTTAAATAAAACTTATACAGAGTTACACTTTCTTACATAACGCCTGCTAAATTATGAGTATTTTCTAAACCGCACCCATAATTTACAGTCATTTTGAAAAGGAAGTCATTATGTCGTTCTGGAAAGTCGCAGCAGCGCAATATGAGCCTCGTACAACCTCACTGACTGAACAGGTAGCTCATCATCTGGAGTTTGTGAGGGCCGCCGCCAGGCAACAATGTCAGCTGTTAGTTTTTCCATCGCTTTCTTTACTGGGGTGTGATTATTCGCGACGTGCCCTTCCTGCCCCACCCGATCTCTCGCTGTTAGACCCGCTTTGTTATGCTGCAACGACCTGGCGAATGACCATCATTGCCGGCCTTCCCGTTGAATATAACGATCGCTTTATTCGTGGAATTGCGGTGTTCGCACCGTGGCGAAAAACGCCAGGGATCTACCATCAGAGTCATGGTGCATGTCTGGGCCGTCGTTCCAGAACCATCACGGTGGTCGATGAACAACCGCAAGGTATGGATATGGATCCGACCTGTTCACTATTTACGACAGGGCAATGTCTGGGGGAACCCGACCTGCTGGCGTCGACCCGCCGCTTACAATTTTTTTCACATCAGTACTCAATTGCCGTGCTGATGGCAAATGCCCGTGGTAACAGTGCACTATGGGATGAACATGGTCGTCTCATCGTTCGCGCCGATCGTGGTTCATTATTGTTAGTCGGTCAGCGTTCATCACAGGGTTGGCAAGGCGATATCATTCCATTACGCTAGGCTTTTTCGGCCTGGAGCATGCCATGTTGCGCATTATCGATACAGAAACCTGCGGTTTGCAGGGAGGGATCGTTGAGATTGCCTCTGTTGATGTCATTGACGGAAAAATCGTCAACCCCATGAGCCACCTGGTGCGCCCCGATCGTCCTATTAGTCCACAGGCGATGGCGATTCATCGCATCACCGAAGCCATGGTCGCCGATAAACCGTGGATTGAAGATGTGATCCCGCACTATTACGGTAGTGAATGGTATGTCGCGCACAACGCCAGCTTTGACCGCCGCGTACTGCCTGAGATGCCCGGTGAGTGGATTTGCACTATGAAACTGGCCCGTCGTCTGTGGCCAGGGATCAAGTACAGCAATATGGCGTTATATAAAACACGGAAGCTCAATGTACAGACGCCGCCGGGCCTGCATCATCACCGCGCGTTGTATGACTGTTATATCACCGCTGCGTTGCTTATCGATATTATGAACACCTCCGGCTGGACGGCAGAACAGATGGCCGATATCACCGGACGTCCATCGTTGATGACGACCTTCACCTTTGGCAAATACCGTGGCAAAGCGGTTTCCGACGTTGCCGAACGCGATCCGGGCTATCTGCGCTGGTTATTTAATAACCTGGACAGCATGAGCCCGGAACTGCGTTTAACACTGAAGCATTATCTGGAAAATACTTAATCTGCTGGCGTAGCGGGTAATGTTCCCTGCGCCAGCGCGACCAGAAAAGCATATTCCATCGCTACGCCTTCGTACGATTTAAAGCGACCAGATTTACCGCCATGGCCTGAGTCCATGTCGGTACAGAGCAATAAAAGATGGTTATCGGTTTTCAGCTCGCGCAATTTAGCGACCCATTTTGCCGGTTCCCAATATTGCACCTGAGAATCGTGTAAACCGGTCGTTACCAGTAAATGCGGATAAGCCTGTGCGGTGACGTTGTCATAGGGGCTGTAGCTTTTCATGTACTCGTAATATTGCGGATCCTGCGGATTCCCCCACTCTTCGAATTCGCCGGTGGTAAGAGGAATTGATTCATCAAGCATTGTTGTTACAACATCAACAAACGGTACCTGGGCGATAACGCCGTGGAACAATTCCGGGCGTTGATTAATTGCAACGCCCATCAACATGCCCCCCGCACTCCCGCCCATCGCATAACAGAGCGAAGGAGAGCCATAGCCCAGTTTTAACAATGCATCGCAGGCATCAAGATAATCATTAAACGTATTTTTCTTCTTCAGAAATTTTCCGTCTTCGTACCATTGTTGCCCCAGCTCACCACCGCCGCGAACATGGACAATGGCGTAGACAAATCCACGATCCAACAAACTCAAGCGGCTAAAACTGAAATCGGCATCAATACTTGCGCCGTAAGAACCGTAGCCATACACCAGTAGCGGGTTGTGTCCTTTGCGAAAATGTTTGCGATGATAAACCAGCGAAACCGGGACTTCGACGCCATCACGGGCGACTATCCACAGGTGTTCACTGCGGTAATTCGCCGCATCAAAACCGGGAACTTCCGTTTGTTTTAATACACGACGCTCACCGGTATCCATATCCAGTTCAAACAAAGTATCTGGTGTGGTCATGGAAGAATAACCATAACGCAATCGAGCGGTTTCAGGTTCTGGATTGTAGGCAATCCAGGTCACATAGGCCGGATCATCAAATGCAATGCCAATGACTTCCCGGGTCTTGCGGTTGATTTGGCGCAAACTGGTTAACCCGCGCTGACGCTCTTCAACCACCAGCCAGTCGGTAAACAGCGTAAACCCTTCCAGCATAATGTTATCGCGTGGCGGAATTAACTCTTCCCACTGTTGTTCATCACGCATACGGGTACGGTATAAGCCAAAGTTTTTACCATTTCGGTTGGAACGCAGATAAAACCGCTGCTGGTAGTGATCAAGGCTGTATTCGTGATCTTTGCGGCGTGGCAGAAAAACAAACGGCTCAGCATCGGCCATTTCCGCGTCCAGCAGGCGAACTTCACTGGTGGTGGCGCTGGCCAGATGAATGACTACATAGTGCTTCGAGGTCGTTTTATGCAGGCTGACGTAATAGGTATCGTCTTTTTCTTCGTAAATCAGTTTATCGTGCGATGCCGGCGTACCGATGGCGTGACGCCAGACCTGATAAGGCAGCAGTGTCACCGGATGCTTACGTACGTAGTAAAACGTCCAGGAGTCATTCGCCCAGACAAAGCTGGGTTCAACGTTATCCAGCAGTTCCGGATACCAGTTACCTGTTTCCAGATTACGAAAACGAATGCCGTACTGGCGTCGGGAAAGAAAATCTTCTGCCAGTGCCATAATGGTGTTATCGGGCGTAATCGCCATTCCGCCCATCGAATAAAACTCACTGTGTGCCGCGCGCTTGTTGGCATCGAGCAATGTTTCCCACTCATCCCACTCTTCGCTGAACACCGATTGACGCTGGTAGATAGCATATTCACAGCCTGGTTCATAAATATGCCGATAGCGGTAGCCATTTTTGATGTAGGGAGCAGAAACTTCTCTTTGCGGAATGCGGTCGATGATTTCCTTTAAGATGCGATCCTGTAAGGCTTGTTGCGAGGCCATCACCCGATGACCGTAACTATTTTCTTGCTGCAGGTAGTCCAGGACTTCCGGCTGAGAACGCGTATCGTCCCGCAGCCAGTAGTAATTATCGATGCGCGTATCGCCATGAAGCGTCATGGCGTGGGGAATGCGAGCGGCTTTTGGTAGCATGTTATTGTTCTTTCTGGTTGAAACATCTTATAAGGGTGGCAAAACTCACCGGGGATGCAAGCGAAACAGGGGAGTCATTGCTTAGATGATGACAGGTAATGGCGCGGATATCGAATGTTATGCAGACAGAGAAAATCAGCCTGCTCAAATGGCTGTGCGGTTCTGGATAGCCCGAAATAGTCAACTTCAGGCTATCCAGAGAGCGGAATTATTCCGCCAAAGTACGTTTTTGCTGTTCGAGATCGCGTTCAATACCTTCACGAACATCCTGGGGGATTTTCAGCGCGTCACCCAGGGCATTCAGGTAACTGCGTTCCATAAAATGGTCAATATCAATAGCCGCGCAGCTCAGGAAATAGATTTCCAGCGCCTCTTCTTCATTACGAACCCCGGTAGCCAGGCGTTGTGGATCCAGCGGTTGTTCTATTGCCTGCTCAATGAGTACACGCCCCTGCTCTTCCACGCCGGCTTCACGCAATTGCTGGTCGATTGCCGCACGTTCTTTGGCATCAATATGACCATCACTTTTAGCGGCAAAGACCAGCGCAAGGATCAAACGTGCCGTACGCTCATCCAGCGGCGTACTTTGCGCGCCAAACTGCGGTTCGTCCTGATGCGCCGCGCGAATTTTATCTTTGTATTTATTCCACAGCACCGTACCCGCTACCGCTCCGCCGCCAAGCAGCAACGCGTTGGTGCCATATTTCGTAAGAAGTTTACGTGCTGATTTATTTGCGACCAGCAGCCCAGCCAGTCCGCCTAATGCGCCAGGCACTAAAAGTTTGCCCAATCCCTGATCCGCAGACGAGGAGGTAGAAGAACTGCTTTGCCCAAGCAGGGATTGCAGTTGATTTAACCAGTTAGCCATATTTGCTCCTCAATAACCATTTTTAGTGCCTGTAGCATAGCGGATGAGGATGTCAGAAAATGTATATCGAGACAAAAGATGCGCAAATAAGCGGGTCGGCAGGCCGTTATTCAAAGAAATTCGCGCCAGGTAAGGTGTTCACTGTATATCAGGTGATAAGGGTATTTTAGGTGAACGTAATTTGACGTTTTGAGTGGCATTGTTTGATGCTGATTGCCCGATGCGACGCTGTTGCGTCTTCCCAGGCCTACGATTGAGGTGCCTTGTAGGGCGGACCAGGCACTCGCGCCGCATCCGCCGACGGTCAATCGAATTATCAGAGGCCATTAACGCCGCTGATATTCCGCCATTCCCGCTTTGCAGTCCACGCTGACCTGGTAATGAATATCGGCACTTTTACCACGCACGGTTAGCGGTACTGACCATTTATCATCTTTACCCTGAATGTCCTGCAAACTGACCCATGCCACAGGATCGGCCTGACCGACAATTTTTTGATCATCTGCCCAGCGCGCCACGCGATTTTGTTGATAATCACGTTTTACGCTCGCGGCAATTCCGGCAGCATCCAGACCTTCACACTTTGGGAAAGTGACCGACTTGCTGGTTTCATTATTGGCAGCGAAAACTGATGCGCAGGCAGAAACCAACAACAGCCCTAAAAACGCCCCTCTTTTTTTCATGTTTTTCTCCATAGCACAATGATTCAGGAGAAAGCATGGTACAAATTGTCAGGAGCGCAAGTTGCTTTAGGCCGCGTGTGAGGTATCTTCCTCTTCGGATTCAGCACCGACGACCTGTGGGGACGGTAATTTGCCGGTTTTCAGAATGGTGCTCAGCACATCTTTTTGTTCTGCCAGCCATAGCGAAAGGGCTTCACGTTGCTCGTCTTCCATTTGCACTGGAGAATTTGTCAGCCAGGTGTCAAGCAGATCCGCCGTATCAAGCATTTTGTCATAAGCATCGGCTTCCTTTTTGCTGGTAAACGACATTTTCTCTTCGCCCTCACGAATGACTACGTATTTAACTTCAACCGCCATTTGCAGCCTCTCATAATAACTGTGATTTTATACAGTATATTTCTTCTCGATTGGGAAATCAACATCAACAATAAAGACACGCGCAAACGTTTTCGTTTATACTGCGCGCGGAATTAATCAGGGGATATTCGTTATGACGTTATTAGGCACTGCGCTGCGTCCGGCAGCAACTCGCGTGATGTTATTAGGCTCCGGTGAACTGGGTAAAGAAGTGGCCATCGAGTGTCAGCGTCTCGGTGTCGAGGTGATTGCCGTCGATCGCTATGCCGACGCACCAGCCATGCATGTCGCGCATCGCTCCCATGTCATTAATATGCTTGATGGTGATGCATTACGCCGTGTGGTTGAACTGGAAAAACCACATTATATCGTGCCGGAGATCGAAGCTATTGCCACCGATATGCTGATCCAGCTTGAAAAGGAAGGACGGAATGTTGTCCCCTGCGCTCGCGCAACGAAATTAACGATGAATCGCGAGGGTATCCGTCGCCTGGCGGCAGAAGAACTGCAGCTACCCACTTCAACTTATCGTTTTGCCGATAGTGAAAGTCTTTTCCGCGAAGCAGTTGCCGCTATTGGCTATCCCTGCATAGTTAAACCGGTAATGAGCTCTTCCGGCAAAGGGCAGACGTTTATTCGTTCCGCCGAGCAGCTTACACATGCGTGGGAATACGCTCAGCAAGGTGGACGCGCCGGAGCGGGCCGCGTGATTGTTGAAGGCGTCGTTAAGTTTGACTTCGAAATTACCCTGCTAACCGTCAGCGCAGTGGATGGCGTCCATTTCTGTGCACCGGTAGGTCATCGCCAGGAAGATGGCGACTATCGTGAATCCTGGCAACCGCAGCAAATGAGTCAGCTGGCTCTGAAACGTGCGCAGGAGATTGCCCGCAAAGTAGTACTGGCACTGGGCGGTTATGGTCTGTTTGGTGTCGAGCTGTTTGTCTGTGGTGATGAGGTGATTTTCAGTGAGGTCTCCCCTCGCCCGCATGACACCGGGATGGTGACGTTAATTTCTCAGGATCTCTCGGAATTTGCCCTGCATGTGCGTGCTTTCCTCGGACTTCCGGTTGGCGGGATCCGCCAGTATGGCCCTGCAGCTTCTGCCGTTATCCTGCCACAACTGACCAGTCAGAATGTCACGTTTGATAATGTGCAGAATGCCGTAGGGGCAGGTTTGCAGATTCGTTTATTTGGTAAGCCGGAAATTGATGGCAGCCGTCGTCTGGGTGTAGCGCTGGCGACCGCTGAGAGTGTTGATGAAGCGATTGAGCGCGCAAAGCACGCCGCAGCACAGGTAAAAGTACAAGCTTAACCCCGGCGAAAAACGCTACAAAAATGCCCGATTCACGATCGGGCATTTTGACTTTTATAGCTTAGCGCCTTCTACAGCTTCACGCGCCAGCTTAGTAATGCGGTCGTAATCGCCCGCTTCCAGCGCATCTGCCGGAACCAGCCAGGAACCACCGATGCAGAGCACGCTTTTCAGCGCCAGGTAGTCACGGTAGTTAGCCGGAGAAATACCACCTGTCGGGCAGAAACGGACCTGGGAGAACGGACCCGCGATCGCCTGCAGGGCTTTCACGCCGCCGTTAGCTTCAGCCGGGAAGAATTTGAACTCTTTCAAACCGTAGTCCATACCCAGCATCAGTTCGGAAACAGTGCTGATCCCCGGAATCAGAGGAATAGTCCCTTCGGTAGCAGCTTTCAGCAGCGGCTCGGTAAGACCCGGGCTAATTGCGAACTGTGCACCCGCTTCGGTGACTTCTGCAAGCTGCTGTGGATTCAGCACCGTACCGGCACCCACAATCGCTTCAGGCACTTCTTTGGCGATAGCACGGATAGCGTCAACTGCACACTCGGTACGCAGAGTCACTTCCAGAACGCGCACCCCACCAGAAACCAACGCTTTTGCCATCGGCACCGCGTGTTCCAGTTTTTTTACCACGATAACCGGTACAACCGGGCCGGTGGTGAGGATTGATTCTGCACTTGTTTTCCAGTTTTTCATCAGAGTTTTCTCTCGCCTGATTACAAATTTGTCGTCTTAAAAAGTGATACAGGTTGCGCCCTGTTCGGCACCGGACAGTTTTTCGCGCAAGGCGCTGAATAATTCACGTCCTGTTCCCACGCGTGACGCGCTCAGGTCAGGAATGTGTGGTTCGCGAGCAGCCAGTTCCGCTTCGTCTACCAGCAGCGTCAGTTCGCCTGTCTGTCCATTCACACGAATGATGTCCCCGTCGCGCACTTTTGCCAGCAGCCCGCCATCGTAGGCTTCTGGTGTTACGTGGATAGCTGACGGCACTTTACCTGAAGCGCCGGAGAGTCGTCCATCGGTAACTAACGCAATTTTGAAACACCGGTCCAATAATACACCAAGTGGCGGCATGAGTTTATGTAATTCTGGCATTCCGTTCGCTTTTGGCCCCTGATGACGGACAACAACGACACAATCACGGTCCAGCAAACCCGCTTCAAAGGCCGGCATAACGTCATGCTGGCTTTCAAAAACAACCGCAGGCGCTTCAATCACCTGGTTCTCAACCGGCACGGCAGAGGTTTTCATAACCGCGCGGCCCAGGTTACCGCTTAACACTTTTGTCCCACCATGATGAGAGAAAGGTTGTTCGAAGGAAGCGATCACATTGCTGTCGAGTGATTTTTCCGCCCCTTCCCGCCAGTCCAGTTCACCATTATTCAGCCATGGTTCAAGGGTATAACGAGACAGACCAAAGCCTGCCACCGTATTGACATCTTCATGCAGCAGGCCTGCTTTGAGCAGTTCACGCACCAGAACCGGTACGCCACCTGCCGCCTGGAAGTGGTTAATATCGGCCGGACCGTTCGGGTAGAGACGTGCCATCAGCGGTACAACATCAGAAAGGTCAGAGAAGTCATCCCAGTTAATCTGAATACCAGCCGCGCGCGCCATCGCCACCAGGTGCATGGTGTGGTTAGTGGAACCACCGGTCGCCAGCAGTGCAACAATACCGTTCACCACCACTTTCTCATCGATCATCTTACCGATCGGCATCCATTCATTACCATTGCCGGTCATGCGTGTAACCTGGCGCGCAGCTGCAGCGGTCAAAGCATCGCGCAGCGGGGAGTCCGGATGAACAAAAGAAGAGCCCGGCAACTGCATCCCCATAAACTCCACCACCATCTGATTCGTATTGGCGGTACCGTAGAAAGTACATGTCCCTGGAGCATGATAAGACGCAGCTTCTGACTCCAGCAGCGCCATGCGGTCCACTTTACCTTCAGCATAAAGCTGGCGAATACGCACTTTTTCTTTATTTGGCAAACCGCTTGCCATCGGACCTGACGGCACAAACACCGCAGGCAAATGCCCAAACGACAGGGCTGCCATCGTCAGACCCGGAACAATCTTGTCGCACACACCGAGGAACAGCGCACCATCAAACATGTTATGGGACAGCCCCACCGCCGCAGACATCGCAATCACTTCGCGGCTTAACAGCGACAATTCCATTCCATCCTGCCCCTGGGTGACACCATCACACATCGCCGGAACACCGCCCGCAACCTGACCAACCGCATTCGCTTCATGCAGGGCTTTACGAATGATTTCTGGATAGTGTTCATAAGGCTGGTGTGCGGAGAGCATGTCGTTATAGGAAGTGATGATGGCGATATTGTTACGCAACATGCTTTTCAAAGAGGCTTTGTCTTCTGGCTGGCAGGCAGCGAAACCGTGTGCCAGGTTACCACATGCCAACTGCGAACGATGAACGGTCGAAGTTTTCGCTTGTTCTATCCGGGCGAGGTAAGCAGAGCGAGTCTCGCGCGAACGTTCAATGATTCGATTTGTTACGCGTAACAATTGTGGATTCATAAAGGCTCCTGAAATTGAGTTGTCAGAGCAGGATGATTCACAACGCGTTTCATTCAGAGGATTTATGACTGAAACGCCTGTAACCGGAGCTCATAGGGCAAAAACGTTTCAGTCAGTGTAATAAAAAAAGCCTCGTGGGTGAATCCACACGAGGCCTGAAAGTGTAAAAATTGTTCTACAATCTGTGCAAGATCATGTTACCGGTAAAATAACCATAAAGGATGAGTGCAGATATTACTCAAACTCATTCCAGGAACGGCCATCACGAGTAATCATCGCCACCGAGGCAACCGGTCCCCAGGTTCCGGCCTGATAGGGTTTCGGCGCATCATTGTCCATCGCCCACGCCTCAGTAATGGAGTCCACCCATTTCCAGGCTTCTTCTACTTCATCACGACGTACAAACAGTGCCTGAATACCACGCATGGTTTCCAGCAGCAGACGTTCATAGGCATCTGCTAAATGCGTCTGATTAAAGGTTTCTGAATAGCTCAAGTCCAGCTTGGTGATTTGCAGGTTATGTTTGTGGTCAAGGCCAGGAACTTTATTCAGTACCTGGATATCCACGCCTTCATCAGGTTGTAGACGGATAGTCAGTTTATTCTGAGGCAAATCCTGCCACGACTCTTTGAACAGATTCAGTTCAGGTGTTTTGAAATAGACCACAACTTCAGAGCATTTGGTCGGCAGGCGTTTACCAGTACGCAGGTAGAATGGCACACCGGCCCAGCGCCAGTTGTCGATATCGACGCGGATCGCCACGAAGGTTTCTGTATTGCTGCTCTTGTTCGCGCCCTCTTCTTCCAGGTAGCCCGGAACTTTTTTGCCCTGGGCGAAGCCCGCTGTGTATTGCCCACGGACGGTTTTTTCGCGTACGTTGGAGCGATCGATGCGGCGCAGAGACTTCAGTACTTTCACTTTTTCATCGCGGATACTGTCTGCACTCAGATCAGACGGTGGAGACATCGCAATCATGCAGAGAATTTGTAGCAGGTGATTCTGGATCATGTCGCGCATCTGACCGGCTTTATCAAAATAGCCCCAGCGACCTTCGATCCCCACTTCTTCTGCCACGGTAATCTCAACATGGTCAATGGTGCGATTATCCCAGTTGTTCACAAATAGAGAGTTAGCAAAACGCAGCGCCAACAGGTTCAGCACCGTTTCTTTACCAAGGTAATGGTCGATACGGTATACCTGGCACTCCTCAAAATATTCACCAACTTGATCGTTGATTTCCCGCGAGGTCGCCAGCGACGTCCCCAGCGGTTTCTCCATAACTACGCGTGCCGGTTTAGCATTCAGTTTTGCCTCGCCAAGCCCTTTGCAGATTGCACCAAAAGTGCTGGGCGGCATGGCAAAGTAGTTAATGGTGATACGATTTTTTTGATCCAGCATCGCGCCGAGACGGCTGAATGCAGCTGTGTCATTGACATCGAGATTACAAAAATCCAGACGTGCACTCAGGGTGTCCCATAAACCTTCATCAATGGTTTCTTTCATGAAAGTTTCGAGTGCCTCGCGGACAACTTTGGTATATGCCGCTTTATCCCAGTCAGCACGCCCTACGCCGATAATCCGGGTGTCCGGGTTGAGCTGACCGGCTTTTTCCAGTTGATACAGGGAAGGCAGCAATTTACGACGCGCAAGGTCGCCTTTCGCGCCGAAAATGACCAGGTCACAGGCCTGGGCTGTTTGCGTTACCGCCATGTCATTCTCCTTAAGTTAACTAACCCGGTACTTAAGCCAGGGTATACTTGTAATTTTCTTACGGTGCACTGTACTGCTTTTACGAGCTTGCGAAAACTGTAAACGCTTATCCACCCGTGCGATTACAGTAAAAGCGCGCAAAGTGCGGCAAAACTGATAAAAAAATCATCGTTTTCCATTGGGTAAAAATCTGACACTGATCATGTTATGAAAAAAAATAACAACTTTTTTATCTGCTTTTGTCATTAACACAGCACACAGGCGTAATATCTGACAAAACTGCATTTCGATTTCTTTCAGTGCGGAAATCGTCATTACCCGTGAGTCTCTTTACATCATGAATATGCTGGAAAAAATCCAGTCTCAGCTGGAACATTTGAGCAAATCAGAGCGCAAAGTTGCCGAGGTCATTCTGGCTTCGCCCGATAACGCGATCCATTCGAGTATTGCTGCTCTGGCGCTGGAGGCCAATGTTAGTGAACCGACGGTGAATCGTTTCTGTCGCAGTATGGACACGCGCGGTTTTCCTGATTTTAAACTGCATCTGGCACAAAGTCTGGCGAATGGCACCCCCTATGTTAATCGCAACGTCAATGAAGATGACAGCGTTGAATCATACACGGGGAAAATATTTGAGTCGGCAATGGCGACGCTCGATCATGTCCGTCATTCACTGGATAAATCTGCCGTCAACCGCGCCGTCGACTTGCTCACTCAGGCCAAAAAAATCGCGTTTTTTGGATTAGGCTCTTCTGCCGCCGTTGCCCACGATGCGATGAATAAGTTCTTTCGTTTTAATGTTCCGGTGGTGTACTCCGATGATATCGTGCTGCAACGCATGAGTTGTATGAATTGTAGCGACGGAGACGTGGTGGTGCTGATTTCTCACACTGGAAGAACAAAAAATCTGGTCGAGTTGGCGCAGTTGGCACGCGAAAACGACGCCATGGTGATTGCCCTCACCTCTGCGGGTACCCCGCTCGCCCGGGAAGCAACGCTGGCAATTACCCTCGATGTACCGGAAGATACTGACATTTATATGCCCATGGTTTCTCGACTTGCACAGCTGACCGTGATAGATGTGCTGGCAACAGGTTTTACTTTGCGACGCGGTGCAAAATTCAGAGATAACTTGAAGCGGGTCAAGGAAGCGCTGAAGGAATCGCGTTTTGATAAGCAGTTACTTAATTTAAGTGACGATCGGTAAAAACGACTGTCACTGTTCTAATCTTATACGACATCCGAATGAGATTACTTTATCGCCATAACGGCGTTATTTCATTCGGATTTCATGTTCAAGCAACACCTGGTTGTTTCAGTCAACGGAGTATTACATGTCCAGAAGGCTTCGCAGAACAAAAATCGTTACCACGTTAGGCCCAGCAACAGATCGCGATAATAACCTTGAGAAAGTTATCGCTGCGGGTGCAAACGTTGTACGTATGAACTTTTCTCACGGCTCTCCTGAAGATCACAAAATGCGCGCGGATAAAGTTCGTGAAATTGCCGCAAAACTGGGGCGTCATGTGGCTATTCTGGGTGACCTCCAGGGGCCCAAAATCCGTGTATCCACCTTTAAAGAAGGCAAAGTTTTCCTCAATATTGGGGATAAATTCCTGCTCGACGCCAACCTGGGTAAAGGTGAAGGCGATAAAGAAAAAGTCGGTATCGACTACAAAGGCCTGCCTGCTGACGTCGTGCCTGGTGACATCCTGCTGCTGGACGATGGTCGCGTCCAGTTAAAAGTACTGGAAGTTCAAGGCATGAAAGTATTCACCGAAGTGACCGTCGGCGGTCCGCTCTCCAACAATAAAGGTATCAACAAACTCGGCGGTGGTTTGTCGGCTGAAGCGCTGACCGAAAAAGACAAAGCAGACATTAAGACTGCAGCGTTGATTGGCGTAGATTACCTGGCTGTTTCCTTCCCGCGCTGCGGCGAAGATCTGAACTATGCACGCCGCCTGGCTCGCGACGCAGGTTGTGATGCAAAAATTGTCGCCAAAGTTGAACGTGCGGAAGCCGTTTGCAGCCAGGATGCAATGGATGACATCATCCTCGCCTCTGACGTGGTAATGGTTGCTCGCGGAGACCTCGGTGTGGAAATTGGCGATCCGGAACTGGTCGGCATTCAGAAAGCGTTGATCCGTCGTGCACGTCAACTAAACCGCGCAGCAATCACTGCGACCCAGATGATGGAGTCAATGATTACTAACCCGATGCCGACGCGTGCAGAAGTCATGGACGTAGCAAACGCCGTTCTGGATGGTACTGACGCTGTGATGCTGTCTGCAGAAACTGCTGCTGGTCAGTATCCTTCAGAAACCGTTGCAGCCATGGCGCGTGTTTGCCTGGGTGCGGAAAAAATCCCGAGCATCAACGTTTCTAAACATCGTCTGGACGTTCAGTTCGACAATGTGGAAGAAGCTATCGCCATGTCAGCAATGTACGCGGCTAACCACCTGAAAGGCGTTACGGCGATCATCACTATGACCGAATCGGGTCGTACCGCTCTGATGACCTCCCGTATCAGCTCCGGTCTGCCGATTTTCGCTATGTCGCGCCATGAACGTACGCTGAATCTGACTGCTCTCTATCGCGGCGTTACGCCGGTGCACTTTGATAGCGCTAATGACGGCGTAGCAGCTGCCAGCGAAGCGGTTAATCTGCTGCGCGATAAAGGTTACTTGATGTCTGGTGACCTGGTGATTGTCACCCAGGGCGACGTGATGAGTACCGTGGGTTCTACTAATACCACGCGTATTTTAACGGTAGAGTAAGTACGTTGCCGGATGCGGCGAAAACGCCTCATCCGGCCTACAGTTCAATGATAGTTCAACAGATTTCGAATCTTCTGAAGCAAACTTGAACTTATCACACGGCGGAAGCCTCTCCTCGCGAGAGGCTTTTTTTATTTGATGGGATAAAGATCTTTGCGCTTATACGGTTGGATTTCGCCCGGTTTGCGAGTTTTCAGCAATTTTAATATCCAGGTGTATTGTTCTGGTCGCGGACCAACAAAAATCTCGACTTCTTCATTCATCCGCCGCGCAATCGTATGGTCATCCGCCTCTAACAGATCATCCATCGGTGGGCGCACCTGAATCGTCAGACGATGCGTCTTGCCATCATAAATTGGAAACAGCGGTACAACGCGCGCACGGCACACTTTCATCAATCGACCAATCGCGGGCAACGTCGCTTTATAGGTGGCAAAGAAATCAACAAACTCACTGTGCTCGGGGCCATGATCCTGATCGGGTAAATAATATCCCCAGTAGCCCTGACGTACCGACTGGATGAAAGGCTTAATACCATCATTTCTCGCATGCAGACGACCGCCAAAGCGACGACGCACCGTGTTCCAGACATAATCAAAAACCGGGTTGCCCTGATTATGGAACATCGCTGCCATTTTCTGCCCTTGCGAGGCCATCAGCATGGCCGGGATATCGACGGCCCAACCGTGCGGCACCAGAAAAATCACTTTCTCGTTATTACGCCGCATCTCTTCGATGATCTCCAGCCCTTGCCAGTCAACGCGCGGCTGAATTTTCTCCGGCCCGCGTATTGCCAACTCAGCCATCATTGCCATCGCTTGCGGCGCAGTGGCAAACATCTCATCAACAATCGCTTCGCGTTCAGCTTCACTACGTTCTGGAAAGCAGAGCGACAGATTGATTAACGCACGACGGCGTGAGCTTTTTCCCAGTCGTCCGGCAAAACGTCCCAGCCGTGCCAGAATGGGATCACGGAACTTTGGTGGCGTTAAAGCGATACCCGCCATCGCTGCTACGCCCAGCCATGCACCCCAGTAGCGCGGGTGGCGAAAGGATTTATCAAACTCAGGAATGTATTCGCTATTATTTTTTTTCGTTTCCATGCTTTTCCAGTTTCGGATAAGGCAAAAATCAATCTGGTGATAGTGTAGCGGCGCAACTTGCCCCGCACCAAATAAAAAAGCCGGTACTGACTGCGTACCGGCTGCGAATGGATGTTAATTAATCAAACCGTAGCTGTGGCACAATCTCTTTGGCCTGCGCCAGGAATTCGCGACGATCGGATCCAGTCAGTCCTTCGGTACGCGGCAGTTTTGCCGTCAACGGGTTTACGGCCTGCTGGTTTATCCATACTTCATAGTGCAGATGCGGCCCGGTTGAACGTCCGGTATTACCGGAAAGCGCGATACGGTCGCCACGTTTCACTTTCTGTCCTGGTTTCACCAGAATCTTGCGCAAGTGCATATAACGCGTGGTGTAGCTGCGACCATGACGAATAGCCACATAATAACCTGCTGCGCCACTGCGTTTGGCAACCACCACTTCACCGTCACCCACTGAAAGTACTGGCGTACCCTGTGGCATGGCGAAATCAACACCTCTGTGCGGTGCAACGCGACCAGTCACCGGGTTAGTACGACGCGGGTTAAAGTTAGAAGAGATACGGAATTGTTTCGCCGTCGGGAATCGCAAGAATCCTTTCGCCAGACCAGTGCCGTTACGGTCGTAGAATTTGCCATCTTCAGCGCGGATTGCGTAATAATCTTTACCTTCTGAACGCAAACGTACGCCCAGCAGCTGACTTTGCTCACGTTTGCCATCAAGCATTTCTCGTGACATTAACACCGCAAATTCATCGCCTTTTTTCAGTTTGCGGAAATCCATTTGCCACTGCATAGCTTTAATCACAGCGCTCACTTCGGCGCTGGTTAAACCGGCGTTTCTGGCGCTGGCAACAAAACTTCCTCCGACAGTACCTTTCAGCAGATTGTTAACCCATTCCCCTTGCTGCATTTCGCTGGTCATTTTAAAACCGTTAGCGGCAGTACGGTCATAGGTTCGGGTTTCACGACGAGACACTTCCCAGGTGAGGCGCTGCAGTTCGCCGTCCGCGGTTAATGTCCAGGAAAGTTGTTGACCGATTTTCAGGTTACGCAATTCTTTGTCGGCAGCAGCCAGTTGGGTGATATCACCCATATCAATACCATACTGATTGAGAATGCTGCTTAGCGTATCGCCAGTGGAAACAACATATTCATGCACGCCCGCTTCACCGGCGATTTTGTCATCCAGTTCATCCTGGGGAATGGCTTCATCTTCTTGTGCAGCTTGATCAATCGGCTCACTGGCTTCAGGTAAGAGCGAACGAATTTCGTTCTGTTCCAGCTCAATGGTTTTGACAATTGGCGTGGCATCGCGGTGATAAACATAGGGCCGCCAGACAGCGACGGCCAGAGTAAGAACGGTGAGCGACCCCAACATAACGCGGTGTGGTCGCGGTAAATTATTAAACGCCAGGGCGACAGAGCGGGCTATCTGTTGCACGTAATCACTTCCTCATTAATCTCCTTTCAGGCAGCTCGCATACTGGTTGGCTAATTGATTCAGGAATTCTGAATAGCTTGTTTTACCCAGTTTGATATTCGTCCCCAGGGGATCCAACGTTCCCATACGAACGGATGTCCCTCGTGCGACGCTCTCAACGACCGCTGGCCTGAACTGTGGCTCAGCAAAAACGCAGGTTGCTTTTTGCTCAACCAACTGTGTTCTTATTTCATGTAAACGCTGCGCGCCAGGTTGAATCTCAGGGTTAACGGTAAAATGACCAAGCGGTGTCAGTCCGAACTGTTTTTCGAAATAGCCGTAAGCATCGTGAAAAACGAAATAACCTTTCCCCTTGAGCGGCGCGAGCTCGTTACCAACCTGCTTTTCGGTTGAGGCTAATTGTGCCTCAAAATCCTTCAGGTTGGCGTCAAGTTTGGCTCGACTTTGCGGCATAAGTTCCACTAATTTTCCATGGATTGCAACCGCTGTAGCCCGCGCTATCTCTGGGGAAAGCCAAAGATGCATGTTGAAATCGCCGTGATGGTGATCTTCGTCACTTTTTTCTGCGTGGTCGTGATCATCATCATCTCCGTGAATACTTTTCATCAGCAGCGGTTTCACATTCTCTAGCTGCGCAATCGTTACCTGTTTGGCTTCAGGTAATTTACTTACCGGTTTTTGCATGAACGCTTCCATCTCCGGGCCAACCCAAACAACTAAGTCCGCGTTCTGTAAGCGTTTTACATCTGATGGACGCAGTGAATAATCATGTTCTGAAGCGCCGTCAGGAAGTAAAACCTCCGTTTCTGTTACCCCAGCAGCAATGGCAGATGCGATGAACCCAATGGGTTTAAGCGAAGCGACAACGGCGGCATCTGCGGCCTGAGTTGCACCGCCCCAGAGAGCGGCAGATAATGCTGCGAAAAGAAGCGTTTTTTTATGTAACATAATGCGACCAATCATCGTAATGAATATGAGAAGTGTGATATTATAACATTTCATGACTACTGCAAGACTAAAATTAACATGACAAGTCTGGTTTCCCTGGAAAATGTCTCGGTTTCTTTTGGCCAACGCCGCGTCCTCTCTGATGTGTCGCTGGAACTTAAACCTGGAAAAATTTTGACTTTACTTGGGCCAAATGGCGCAGGTAAGTCGACACTGGTACGGGTAGTGCTCGGGCTGGTAACACCCGATGAAGGGGTTATCAAGCGCAACGGAAAACTGCGCATCGGCTATGTACCGCAGAAGCTGTATCTCGACACCACTTTGCCACTGACCGTAAACCGTTTTTTACGCTTACGCCCTGGAACACATAAAGAAGATATTTTGCCTGCACTGAAACGTGTCCAGGCCGGGCATCTTATTAACGCACCGATGCAAAAGCTCTCTGGTGGCGAAACGCAGCGTGTACTGTTAGCACGAGCATTGTTAAATCGACCGCAATTATTAGTGCTGGATGAACCCACTCAGGGCGTGGATGTAAATGGTCAGGTAGCGCTGTATGACCTTATTGACCAACTGCGTCGCGAACTGGATTGTGGCGTTTTAATGGTGTCTCACGATCTGCATTTGGTAATGGCAAAAACCGATGAAGTGCTTTGCCTGAATCACCACATTTGTTGTTCCGGCACACCGGAAGTTGTTTCCCTGCATCCGGAGTTTATTTCTATGTTTGGTCCTCGTGGTGCTGAACAACTGGGTATCTATCGCCATCATCATAATCATCGTCACGATTTACAGGGACGAATTGTTTTGCGTCGGGGAAATGATCGCTCATGATTGAATTACTATTTCCCGGTTGGTTGGCCGGGATCATGCTCGCCTGTGCCGCGGGTCCGCTGGGTTCATTTGTAGTCTGGCGTCGTATGTCTTATTTCGGTGATACGCTGGCTCATGCCTCGTTACTTGGCGTCGCGTTTGGTTTGTTGCTGGACGTTAATCCATTCTATGCGGTGATTGCGGTTACGCTGCTGCTTGCGGGTGGTCTGGTATGGCTGGAAAAGCGCCCACAACTAGCGATCGACACGTTATTAGGGATTATGGCACACAGTGCCCTCTCGCTGGGCCTGGTGGTCGTTAGTCTGATGTCTAACATTCGTGTTGACTTAATGGCTTACCTGTTCGGTGATTTGCTGGCAGTGACGCCAGAAGATCTCATTTCCATTGCGATTGGCGTGGTCATCGTGGTAGCGATTTTGTTCTGGCAATGGCGTAATTTACTGTCGATGACGATTAGCCCGGATCTGGCGTTTGTTGATGGTGTGAAATTACAGCGCGTGAAATTGTTGTTGATGCTGGTGACGGCATTGACGATTGGTGTAGCGATGAAATTTGTCGGTGCGTTGATTATTACTTCGTTGCTGATTATTCCTGCAGCTACAGCGCGTCGCTTTGCCCGCACGCCGGAACAGATGGCCGGTGTCGCTGTTTTGGTGGGAATGGTGGCAGTAACTGGCGGTTTAACCTTTTCCGCATTTTACGATACGCCGGCGGGTCCGTCGGTAGTGCTATGTGCGGCACTGTTATTTATTATCAGTATGATGAAAAAGCAGGCCAGCTAATATGTCGCTGAACACATTTGTCGGATGCGGCGCGAGCGCCTTATCCGACCTACGGTTCGCTACTTTTGGTAGATACTGTTATGGCCTGCAAGTTTTTTTCTACCCTGGTTTCCCAGATTGCAGGCATGCCAGACACAGCGCCGTCAGGCGCTGTTTTTTTCATCCCTTCCGCGATTTTTACGCAGCTACCGGATTATGCCGTGACGCATCGAACGGTACGCCTGACTTCAGCACTCCATACGCCACCTGTGCCAGCTTGCGCATCATCGCGCCGAGAATCACTTTTCCTTTCTTGCCATTAGCCGCCAGACGGTCGCGGAACGCCCGTCCCCACTCAGTCTTACTGGTGGCTACCATTGCAGGCATATACAACGCCCTGCGAAGCGACACATGTCCGGCTTTACTCAACCGGCTTGCCCCTCTCACACTACTGCCTGATTCATAACGCCGTGGTGTCAGACCCGCAAAAGCGGCGAACTGTCTGGCATGGGCGAAGCGGTCCTTCAGACCTATATAAGCCAGTAATACCGCAGATGTTTTCTCTCCGATACCCGGGATACTTTCCAGCAGTTTCCTGCGGTGTTTCATATCCGGATCATCGTCTGTCAGGTCTTTTATCTGCTTCTCAAGACGCTTCAGCTCTGCTTCAAGCCACAGAAGGTGAGCATCAATGCTCGGTCTCTGGACTTCCCGCGCCGTTTCAGTGCGGTTCAGTTCCTGCGTGTGCATATCTGTCAGCGCCTGGTGGCGTACGACCAGGGCACGCAACGCGCGTTCAAGCGGGTGAGGCGCTTCCCAGGCTGCAGGGCGCTTCTGACGACAGAACTCTGCCAGCATGCGCGCATCCACGGTATCAGTCTTGTTACGCAGTCCTTCACTCTGAGCGAAAGCTTTACCCAGTGCAGGATTAATGACTGACACTATGTAGCCAGCATCGTAAAGGCACTCTGCGACAGGTTCCATATAGGTGCCGGTCGCTTCGATGCAGATATGCGCATGGTCAATCTTGTGACCTTTCAGCCAGCTCACCAGCTCATCGTGCCCTTTAGTGGTGTTAGCGAATTTTTTGGTGCGATGACGACCATCAGGACGCAACACATCGACATCCAGTTTCTCTTTAGCGGTGTCGATACCGATATAATGAAGTTCATGTTCCATCGTGAAACCAACCTTGCAAATACGGATTACCGGGAAAACCGGTCCATGATACTGTCCGGTTTATCACTTTGGGAGAAAGGCAGTCCGCTGCATAAATCTACGCAACAGGTTGAAAACCTAAGGCCCGATACGGCATGCGGACTGCAGGCAGAGAAAACTGGCCGATTTTCTCTGCACAGGAGGGATAATACAAGGCCTGATAAGACGCGAACAGCGTCGCATCAGGCTTATCGCCAATGTCGGAAGCGGCTTGAATGCCTTATTCAACTTAAGGCATTTCTGGTGGCGTGATGCCGAAGTGGTTCCACGCCCGCACTGTCGCCATACGCCCGCGCGGTGTACGCTGCAAAAAGCCTTGCTGAATCAAATAAGGTTCCAGTACATCCTCAATGGTTTCACGTTCTTCACCAATAGCTGCCGCCAGGTTATCCAGGCCTACCGGCCCACCAAAGAACTTATCGATTACCGCCAGCAACAATTTGCGGTCCATATAATCGAAACCTTCAGCATCAACATTCAGCATATCCAGTGCCTGGGCGGCGATATCCGCCGAGATGGTGCCATCGTGCTTCACTTCGGCAAAATCGCGAACACGACGCAGCAGACGGTTGGCAATACGTGGCGTACCACGCGCCCGGCGAGCAACTTCCAACGCGCCGTCATCACTCATCTCAAGCCCCATAAAACGGGCACTACGACTGACGATATATTGCAGATCCGGCACCTGATAAAACTCCAGACGTTGCACAATACCAAAACGATCGCGCAACGGTGATGTCAGCGAACCTGCGCGCGTGGTTGCACCAATCAGGGTAAACGGCGGCAAATCAATTTTAATGGAGCGTGCCGCCGGACCTTCACCAATCATAATATCCAGTTGGTAGTCTTCCATTGCCGGATACAACACCTCTTCCACCACTGGCGAAAGACGGTGGATCTCATCAATGAACAGCACGTCATGCGGTTCAAGGTTAGTGAGCATCGCTGCCAGATCGCCCGCCTTTTCCAGCACTGGACCGGAAGTCGTGCGTAAATTCACGCCCATTTCATTGGCGACAATGTTGGCAAGCGTAGTTTTACCTAAACCAGGAGGACCAAAAATCAACAGATGATCGAGGGCATCTCCGCGCAGTTTCGCTGCTTTGATGAAAATCTCCATCTGTGAACGAACCTGCGGTTGACCAACATACTCTTCCAGTAATTTGGGGCGAATGGCGCGATCTGCCACATCTTCCGGCAAAGTGGTACCGGCAGAAATCAGACGGTCTGCTTCAATCATCCTTTACCTCATAACGCGGCGCGCAGGGCTTCACGAATTAATGTTTCACTGCTGGCGTCAGGGCGAGCGATTTTGCTCACCATCCGGCTTGCTTCTTGTGGTTTATAGCCCAGCGCCACCAACGCGGCAACCGCTTCCTGTTCAGCATCGTCGGTCGCCGGGCTGGCAGGTGACGTGAGTACCAGGTCGGCAGCTGGCGTAAAGAGATCGCCATGTAAACCTTTAAATCGGTCTTTCATTTCGACAATCAAGCGTTCGGCGGTTTTTTTGCCAATACCCGGCAGTTTCACCAGAGCCCCGACTTCTTCACGCTCAACGGCATTAACGAACTGCTGCGCTGACATTCCGGAGAGGATTGCCAATGCCAGTTTAGGCCCAACGCCGTTGGTTTTGATCAACTCTTTGAACAACGTGCGCTCTTGTTTATTGTTAAAACCGTACAGCAGTTGCGCGTCTTCACGCACCACAAAGTGGGTGAAAACGATCGCTTCCTGACCCGCTTCAGGGAGTTCATAAAAACAGGTCATCGGCATATGCACTTCATAGCCTACGCCGCCCACTTCAATTAATACCAGCGGGGGTTGTTTTTCAATGATGATGCCTCTGAGTCTGCCTATCACATGACGCTCCTGCGTAATGAATCAAAGATAATGCTGTATGATAAAAAAATGCTGGATAGATATCCAGCGAGGGATGATATTAAATCATTTCAGAACTGATAATCCTTTGGCTCACGGTATCTGAAATTTTCTATGAATCACCTTACATCGCACTCTTTCTTTGACTTCTAATGGCCAATTTTTCCACGTTCCTTGCTGGCGTGCTTCCATTCGCGGCATTTTTTTAGTTGGTGAAGGAGTAAGACCGCAAATATAAATGCGCTTATTGCCCATATAGCTATCAGAATCGGCAAAGGGCTGATATTGAAAAACACGTTTTCACAGGGTTTCCCGATGGCGGGGCGATCTTTTACAACCTTCACGCACATGGTGATTCCTGGTTTTATACGCTTGTCCTCAACATGCAAATTCCATGTCTTACCGTCAATCTGCCAGGTCAGGTCATAGGCATACAGCCCCGAGCAATCAATCCTTCCTCCCCGCAGTAAATTGCAGGAGTGCGAGGCGCTACGCTTAAAATTACTGGTATAACGAATCGAAGAAACTTTTGCGAGCGTAGTCAAGCTATTGCGGTGGTACTCATACTCCTGAACGGCAGCATAACTGGTATAAATCGCTAAAAAGAAGTAAAAGAGCGCAATTGGCTTCCTGAAACGTGGGTAGTGAGCTTCCATGAGATAGATGCTTAATATCAACGTCCCGGCAAGAGCAAATGAGATTAAAAGCTGATTGAATACGCTTGATAAATTCATCCGCGCCTCTGTATCTGGCAAGCAGGTAGAGGACTAATCATTCAGCGAGTCCCTGAACGCTGAATTTTTGCGGGATCATTCCACTATCAATACGCCACTGATATGACTCCGTATGCGCTAACTCGTCACCATTAAGATCAATCGAGACCTGGTTTGAGTAAATATCATACTCATCAATTATGTCAGCGCCTGAGTATTCATACAGAGCATAATATCCTGCCATCAAATCCCCCTTCGACACCCTTTCATAACTTTTTGCACATAGCCATATCGCCAGTTAATCAAATCAAAAAGAATGCTTTCGGCATCTTCTCTTGCAAAAATATCATCCCCGACTCTGATGATAAAACTTCCGGCATTAATTTTATAATGATGTTTTCCCGGCAAGAATTCAAAAGCCTGAGTGAGTGAAAACGATTCTTTATAATGCTCACCCGCAGGAATAACTTGCCAGCCATCGACCCCATCATAAATTCCACACATCCCATCAAGGACAATGTTGCTTGTTGTGATGTCAAAGGCTTTATTGCAAGGCATCAAACCACCTTCAAATATATAAGCAGGTTGATTATTGCTATTGTAGAAATCCAGTAAAGCATTCACCACCTGCCCCTGCTGTATAACGCTAAGCCTCACGGTGACACCACTTTGCGCCATTCTCGCATCGTTAAGGCTTGCACCAGCTTCACCCACGCCGTAGATATCATCACGCATATGAATAATTTGAGGCACAAACTCATTATTCTCATTTAAAGAAATACGTCCATATCGCCAGGGATAGCGAATGACATTATCTTGAGCAAATACATTCACGCATTGACTGATCGAAACTATAATTATCACATTAATAAATAACCGCATAAAACATTCCTTGTCATGATTACAATACAATGCTAATGCTTTACCATCACGAAAGATAGATGCTGTTTTATATATAAATAATGGATTGATATAGTGAAAATAAATTACCCAGTTAAATATGAAACCGGTGATATTGTTTTTACCTGCATCGGTGCTCGCCTGTTTGGGCAAATCTCTGCAGCCTCGAAATGCTGGAGCAACCATGTGGGGATAATCATCGGACATGACGGTGATGATTACCTGGTTGCGGAGAGTCGAGTTCCGCTCTCCACAATCACAACTTTGTCACGATTTATTGAACGGTCGACCGATCAACGCTACGGTGTTCGCCGCCTCGCAGGAGGTTTAACCGCAGAGCAAAAACTTGCTCTGGTCGAAAAGGTCCCCGGACGGTTGCATAAGCTCTACCACACCGGCTTTAAATACGAATCTTCCCGCCAGTTCTGCTCAAAATTCGTTTTTGATATTTATAAAGAGGCGTTATGTATTCCGGTGGGTGAAATAGAGACGTTTGGAGAACTGCTAAATAGCAATCCGAACGCAAAACTCACTTTCTGGAAATTCTGGTTTTTAGGTTCGATTCCGTGGGAGCGTAAAACCGTAACACCAGCCAGTTTGTGGCATCATCCGGGTTTGGTGTTGATTCATGCGGAGGGAGTAGAAACGCCTCAGCCTGAATTGACCGAGGCGGTATAACTTAACGCAGTCGCCCTCTCGCCAGGTTCAGCCGCGATTCGCTCATCTGCATCGCATTCTGACTAACGTGGCAGTGGGTGATGGCAATTGCCAGCGCATCAGCGGCATCCGCCTGCGGATTAGCGGGGAGTTTCAGCAAGGTGCGAACCATATGCTGCACCTGGCTTTTTTCGGCACTACCAATACCTACCACCGTTTGCTTTACCTGACGTGCCGCGTATTCAAATACCGGTAATTCCTGATTCACCGCCGCCACAATCGCGACGCCACGCGCCTGCCCCAGCTTCAGGGCCGAGTCGGCATTTTTAGCCATAAAGACTTGTTCAATGGCGAAATAATCAGGCTGGAACTGGGTGATGATTTCCGTCACGCCCGCATAGATGAGCTTAAGACGAGACGGTAAATCATCTACTTTGGTGCGTATACATCCGCTACCCAGGTAGGACAGCTGCCTGCCCACCTGGCGGATGACGCCATAGCCGGTCACGCGCGAACCCGGGTCAATGCCGAGAATAATAGCCATCACGCGTCTCCGTTTTGCTGTTTAGCAGGCCTCATCAGAGAGTCGCTGCAACCTCATCAGAGATTTCACCGTTATGGTAGACTTCCTGCACGTCGTCGCAATCTTCCAGCATATCGATCAGACGCATCAGTTTCGGTGCGGTTTCTGCATCCATATCAGCTTTGGTGGACGGGATCATGGAAACTTCCGCGCTGTCTGCTTTCAGACCTGCAGCTTCCAGAGCGTCGCGTACTTTGCCCATTTCCTCCCATGCAGTGTAGACGTCAATCGCGCCATCATCATAGGTCACAACATCTTCAGCACCAGCTTCCAGAGCTGCTTCCATGATGGTGTCTTCATCGCCTTTCTCAAAGGAGATCACGCCTTTTTTGCTGAACAGATAGGCTACGGAACCATCAGTACCGAGGTTACCGCCACATTTGCTGAATGCGTGACGCACTTCAGCAACGGTACGGTTGCGGTTATCAGACAGACATTCAATCATGATTGCCGTGCCGCCAGGACCGTAACCTTCGTAGATGATGGTTTCCATGTTTGCATCATCATCACCACCCACACCACGGGCAATTGCGCGGTTCAGGGTGTCTCGGGTCATGTTGTTAGACAGTGCTTTATCAATAGCTGCTCGCAGACGCGGGTTAGCATCCGGATCGCCACCGCCCAACTTAGCCGCGGTTACCAGCTCACGAATGATTTTAGTGAAGATTTTACCGCGCTTAGCATCCTGCGCAGCTTTACGATGTCTGGTGTTGGCCCATTTACTATGACCTGCCATAAAAATATCTCCAGATAGCCCTGCCTGTTCAGGCAGCGTTAATTACAAACTGTTCAATCGCCTGCCGGTTGCTCCATGACTTTGTGAGCGCCGCCGCAGCATGCGCATCAAGCCACTTGTAGGCCAGATGTTCAGTGAAAACGATCTGGCGCTCGTGCGGGAGTGCAAGACAGAACCAAGATTCCGTATTACGCGTTACGCCCGGCGCATAGCGATGACGTAAATGTGAAAAAATTTCAAACTCCACCGTGCGCTGACAGTCAATTAAGGTCAGTTGTTCAGCGACAACATCAATGGTGACCTCTTCCTTTACTTCGCGCATGGCGGCTTGCGGCGCGGTTTCCCCCTCTTCCACACTGCCGGTTACTGACTGCCAGAAATCGGGATCATCACGCCGCTGTAACATCAGCACCCGTTTCGTATCTTGCGCATAAATAACCACCAGAATAGAAACGGGACGCTTATAAGTCATATCAATTATTCTCTGCCTTCTTCACAACCTGAATGCTCAGCTCGGACAGAGCAGTCGGGTTAGCAAAGCTTGGCGCTTCGGTCATCAGACACGCTGCCGCCGTGGTTTTCGGGAAGGCGATAACGTCACGGATGTTGTCGGTACCGGTCAGCAGCATGGTCAGACGGTCAAGACCGAATGCCAGACCTGCGTGCGGCGGAGTACCGTATTTCAGGGCGTCGAGCAGGAAGCCGAATTTCTCGCGCTGTTCCTCTTCGTTGATCCCCAGAATACCAAACACCGTCTGCTGCATATCCCCATTATGGATACGCACAGAACCACCGCCCACTTCGTAACCATTGATGACCATATCGTAAGCGTTCGCCACCGCATTTTCCGGTGCAGCTTTCAACTCTGCCGCCGTCATATCTTTCGGTGAGGTGAACGGATGGTGCATTGCCGTCAGGCCGCCTTCACCGTCGTCTTCAAACATCGGGAAGTCGATAACCCATAGCGGTGCCCATTTGCTTTCGTCGGTCAGACCAAGGTCTTTACCCACTTTCAGACGCAATGCGCCCATCGCGTCGGCAACAATTTTCTTGTTATCAGCACCGAAGAAAATCATATCGCCATCTTGCGCGGCAGTACGATCCAGGATGGCTTCGATGATTTCAGCGTTGAGGAACTTCGCTACCGGGCTGTTGATACCTTCCAGACCTTTCGCACGTTCGTTAACTTTGATGTACGCCAGACCTTTCGCGCCGTAGATTTTAACGAAGTTACCGTATTCGTCGATCTGCTTACGGGTCAGCGATGCGCCACCCGGAACACGCAGAGCAGCAACGCGGCCTTTCGGATCGTTCGCCGGACCTGCGAATACCGCGAACTCAACGGATTTCAGCAGATCGGCAACGTCAGTCAGTTCCATCGGGTTACGCAGATCCGGTTTATCAGAACCATAACGGCGTTCTGCTTCCGCAAAGGTCATTACAGGGAAATCACCGAGATCCACGCCCTTCACTTCCAGCCACAAATGGCGTACCAGCGCTTCCATCACTTCACGCACTTGCGGCGCGGTCATGAAAGAGGTTTCCACATCGATCTGGGTGAATTCAGGCTGACGATCAGCACGCAGGTCTTCGTCACGGAAGCATTTTACAATCTGATAGTAGCGGTCAAAACCGGACATCATCAGCAGCTGTTTGAACAGCTGCGGAGACTGCGGCAGTGCGTAGAATTTCCCTTTGTGCACACGAGAAGGCACCAGGTAGTCACGTGCGCCTTCCGGCGTGGCTTTGGTCAGCATCGGAGTTTCGATGTCAAGGAAGCCGTGGTCATCCATAAAACGGCGCACCAGGCTGGTGATTTTAGCGCGGGTTTTCAGGCGCTGAGCCATTTCCGGGCGACGCAGGTCGAGGTAGCGGTATTTCAGACGCGCTTCTTCGGTGTTGACGTGGTTAGAGTCAAGCGGCAGAACGTCTGCGCGGTTGATGATGGTCAGCGAGGAGGCCAGCACTTCGATTTCGCCGGTCGCCATATCGCGGTTGATATTTTTTTCGTCACGCGCACGTACGGTGCCCGTGACCTGAATGCAGAACTCATTACGCAGTTCAGAGGCCAGCTTTAACGCGTCCGCACGATCCGGATCGAAAAATACCTGCACGATACCTTCGCGGTCGCGCATATCGATGAAGATCAGGCTACCAAGATCACGACGACGGTTGACCCAACCACACAGAGTCACCTGCTGCCCCACGTGGGACAAACGGAGCTGTCCACAATATTCTGTACGCATGAGATATCCCTTAACTTAGCTGCCGGCGGATGCCCCCTGCTGCGCAGGTGACCAAGTCGCAGCGTTAGCTGTATGTCACAACTGAATGAAAAAAGGCGGCTATTATACTGGAAATTCTGCCGCACCGTAAGAGCCTGGCCCGCGCTGGAACGCCTCGTTACCACTTTATATCGGGCCTGAAATCAGACTCTACGCCAGTTTGCTATAAAGGTGTTGCCCGAACTCATAAAAATTAACAAAAATTGTCGTTCCGCCATCGGCTAATCGCATTAAGGTGAGAGGCACGATTTTGTTTTATCAGGAGACAATATGCTTGAACTGAATGCTAATACCACTGCGCTGGTGGTAATTGACTTACAAGAAGGCATCTTACCTTTTGCCGGTGGTCCTCATACTGCCGATGAGGTGGTTAATCGAGCAGGGAAGCTGGCGGCGAAATTTCGCGCGAACGGTCAGCCCGTGTTTCTGGTGCGCGTTGGTTGGTCTACCGATTACGCCGAAGCATTAAAACAGCCGGTTGATGCCCCCTCCCCCGCTAAAGTGTTGCCCGAAAATTGGTGGCAACATCCTGCTGCATTGGGTGCAACAGACAGCGATATTGAAATCATCAAACGTCAATGGGGTGCGTTTTACGGTACGGATCTGGAGTTGCAATTACGCCGCCGGGGTATCGATACAATAGTATTATGTGGGATCTCGACCAATATCGGTGTTGAATCCACCGCCCGCAATGCCTGGGAACTTGGTTTTAATCTGGTGATTGCCGAAGACGCCTGCAGCGCCGCCAGCGCTGAGCAGCATAATAACAGCATCAACCATATCTACCCACGCATCGCCCGTGTGCGCAGTGTGGAAGAGATCCTCAACGCATTATGATTTACATCGGTCTGCCACAATGGTCGCATCCTAAATGGGTGCGGTTGGGGATCACCAGCCTTGAAGAGTATGCCCGCCACTTTAACTGTGTGGAGGGCAACACCACGCTTTACGCCCTGCCGAAATCCGAGGTTGTCCTGCGCTGGCGTGAGCAGACCACAGATAATTTTCGCTTCTGTTTTAAGTTTCCGGCGACCATTTCGCATCAGGCAGCATTACGGCATTGCGATGATTTAGTAACTGAATTTTTGACTCGCTTGTCACCGTTAGCGCCGCGCATTGGGCAATACTGGCTGCAACTGCCTGCCACATTTGGCCCACGGGATCTGCCTGCGCTTTGGCATTTTCTCGACTCTCTTCCCGGCGAGTTTAATTATGGTGTGGAAGTCCGCCATCCACAGTTTTTCGCCAAAGGGGAAGAGGAACAAACACTTAATCGCGGTTTACATCAGCGCGGCGTTAATCGGGTGATTTTAGACAGCCGCCCGGTTCATGCAGCACGCCCACACAGTGAAGCTATTCGCGACGCTCAACGGAAAAAACCTAAAGTTCCCGTACATGCTGTGCTGACGGCGACAAATCCGCTGATCCGTTTTATCGGTAGTGATGATATGACGCAAAACCGAGAGTTGTTTCAGGTTTGGTTACAAAAATTAGCGCAGTGGCATCAGACCACTACGCCTTATCTTTTTTTACATACGCCAGATATTGCCCAGGCACCGGAACTGGTACATACCCTGTGGGAAGGCTTACGTAAAACACTTCCAGAGATCGGAGCAGTTCCGGCTATTCCACAGCAATCTTCTCTTTTCTGAATTTGCCACCTATCATAGACAGGTGCCATCGGCCATTTTAAAGGGAGTTTGTATGGTAAGCGCGCTGTATGCCGTTTTAAGTGCGTTGTTATTAATGAAGTTCTCTTTTGATGTCGTTCGCCTGCGTATGCAGTACCGCGTTGCCTATGGTGACGGCGGTTTTAGCGAACTGCAAAGCGCTATTCGCATTCATGGTAACGCGGTGGAGTATATTCCCATCGCGATTGTGTTGATGCTGTTTATGGAAATGAATGGCGCCGAAACCTGGATGGTGCATATTTGCGGCATCGTTTTGCTTGCTGGTCGTCTGATGCATTATTACGGTTTTCATCACCGTCTGTTCCGCTGGCGACGTTCTGGCATGAGCGCCACCTGGTGTGCGCTGTTGCTGATGGTGCTGGCGAATCTTTGGTATATGCCCTGGGAGTTGGTTTTCTCCCTGCGTTAGCGCACAATACGCCACTTTCTTTTTCCCGGATTTTTACGTTATGTCTCACCGCGACACGCTATTTTCTGCCCCTATCGCCAGACTGGGCGACTGGACCTTTGATGAACGGGTAGCTGAAGTCTTCCCGGATATGATCCAGCGTTCCGTTCCCGGCTATTCCAATATTATTTCCATGATTGGTATGTTAGCCGAACGCTTCGTTCAACCTGGTACGCAGGTTTACGATCTGGGTTGTTCTCTGGGCGCGGCGACGCTCTCAGTGCGTCGCAATATTCATCATGATAATTGCAAAATTATCGCCATCGACAACTCTCCGGCGATGATTGAACGCTGCCGTCGTCATATTGACGCTTATAAAGCCCCTACGCCAGTAGACGTTATTGAAGGTGATATTCGCGATATCACCATTGAAAACGCATCGATGGTTGTGCTGAATTTTACCCTGCAATTCCTGGAACCTTCAGAGCGTCAGGCGTTACTGGATAAAATTTATCAAGGGCTGAATCCGGGCGGCGCGCTGGTGCTTTCAGAAAAATTCAGTTTCGAAGATGCCAAAGTTGGTGAACTGCTGTTCAACATGCACCACGACTTTAAACGTGCCAACGGTTACAGCGAACTGGAGATCAGCCAGAAGCGCAGCATGCTGGAAAATGTGATGCTAACCGATTCTGTGGAAACCCATAAAGCTCGCCTGCATCAAGCCGGTTTTGAACATAGCGAGCTGTGGTTCCAGTGCTTTAACTTTGGTTCACTGGTGGCATTAAAAGCAGAGGACGCTGCATGATCGACTTTGGTAACTTTTATTCTCTGATTGCCAAAAATCATCTTTCACACTGGCTGGAAACGCTGCCCGCGCAGATTGCCAGCTGGCAGCGCGAACAGCAGCACGGTCTGTTTAAACAGTGGTCCAATGCGGTGGAATTTCTGCCTGAAATTAAACCGTATCGTCTTGATTTACTGCATAGCGTGACGGCAGAAAGCGAAGAGCCACTGAGCGCAGGGCAGATTAAGCGCATTGAAACACTGATGCGCAACCTGATGCCGTGGCGCAAAGGGCCGTTTTCGCTGTATGGCGTTAACATCGATACCGAATGGCGTTCTGACTGGAAATGGGATCGTGTTCTACCCCATCTTTCTGATTTAACCGGGCGCACCATTCTTGATGTCGGCTGCGGCAGCGGTTATCACATGTGGCGCATGATTGGCGCAGGCGCACATCTGGCGGTGGGTATCGACCCTACGCAACTGTTCCTATGCCAGTTTGAAGCGGTGCGTAAACTATTGGGTAACGACCAACGGGCGCATCTGTTGCCCTTAGGGATTGAACAACTTCCGGCGCTGAAAGCCTTTGATACCGTCTTTTCGATGGGCGTACTTTATCATCGTCGTTCACCGCTGGAGCATCTCTGGCAGTTAAAAGATCAACTGGTGAATGAAGGTGAACTGGTGCTGGAAACGCTGGTTATTGATGGCGATGAAAATACCGTCCTGGTGCCAGGCGATCGTTACGCGCAAATGCGTAATGTTTATTTCATCCCGTCAGCCCTGGCGTTGAAAAACTGGCTGAAGAAGTGTGGTTTTGTTGATATCCGCATTGCGGATGTGAGCGTTACCACGACCGAAGAGCAGCGACGCACCGAATGGATGGTCACCGAGTCTCTGTCCGATTTCCTCGACCCACATGATCCGGGTAAAACGGTGGAAGGCTATCCTGCGCCTAAACGCGCGGTACTGATTGCGCGCAAGCCGTAAAGGTCTGGTATTACTGCCGGATGCGGCGTGAACGCCTTATCCGGCCTACAAAGCCTTTTTAATTCAATATGTTGCAGGGACTATGTAGGTCTGATAAGCATAGCGCATCAGGCAGTTTTACGTTTGCATAACCTCAGCGCCCGTTTCCGGGCGCTTTTCACGTCTTATGCCTGAACAGCTGGCTGATCAAACGCCGTTAACTTCGGTGCATTGCCCGTATATTTTTCGATATACACCAGCGCAGAGTTACCGGCACAGGCATTTGCCAGCTGAGAGCTGGGGATATCCGCCGTTAACACGTTCGCACTGCCGTTTTTACACAAGCCATTTTCCAGATCTGGCCATGCACCTTCATGCACGCATACCACGCCTTTTTTGATCCCGTCAGTCACCACCGCGCCTGTCAGAATCTGACCACGTTTGTTCCAGACACGCACCAGATCGCCATTCGCAATACCAAAGCGAGCAGCATCTTCGGTGTGAATAGTGATCGGTTCACGATCGGCAACCGCATATTTTTTACGCAGTTCCGCATAGTTAAGCTGACTGTGTAAACGGTGTGCCGGATGTGCGGTCAGAAGCTGCAACTGCTTCTCGTCGGCGGAACCTTTCCACTCATCAGGCGCAAGCCAGGTTGGGTGTGCCGGGCAATCCTTATAGCCAAATTTTTCCAGCGTTTTGGAGTAAATCTCAATTTTGCCGCTTGGCGTACCCAGCGCATTTTTCACCGGATCGGCGCGGAAATCAGCATAACGAACGTACTGTTCGTTCTTCTCGCTGCGGCGCATTTCGATCAGTTTATTTTGCTGCCAGAAAGCATTAAACATCGGCATAGTCACGCGTTGCGCACGCGCACCTTTCTGAGCGGCATCATAGAAAAATTTCAGCCACGCCATTTCATCTCTACCTTCGGTATAGATCTCTTTTCCGCCAGGTTTGAGTAATTCAGCAAGATCGGCAAACACATCAAAATCGTTACGCGCTTCAAATTGCGCAGCGACAGCCTGCTTCATCGGTACAATATGCTGGTTGCTGTAATCACCGGTCATCGTCAAGTCATTGCGCTCAAACGATGTGGTGATCGGTAATACGATATCTGCATGTTTAGCAGCTGCGGTCCAGTAGCATTCAGAAACGACGATCATCTCCGGTTTCTGCCATGCTTTAATCAGACGATTAGTATCCTGGTGATGGGTAAAGTTACCGCCACCCGCCCACCAGATCATTTTGATATTCGGATACGTTTGTTCTTTACCGTTATGCTGATATTTGCCGCCAGGATTTTCCAGCGCATCGACGATACGGGCAACAGGAATCGCCGTCATTCCGCCATCATCAGCGGCCTCGCTGGCCTGTCCGGCAATCGCCGCAGACATTTCCGGCAGCACTCCGCCAACACGCGTCGGGTTGCCACCGTTTGAGTAATGATAAGAGAAACCAAACCCGCCGCCCGGTGTACCAATCTGCCCTAACATCGCCGCCAGCGTCACCAGCATCCAGTGTTTCTGTTCACCATATTGCTGGCGCTGAATTCCCCAGCCTGCCATCAGCATTGTGCGATTTGCCGCCATCAGTTCAGCGAGTTTGACTATCTGCGCTTCCGCTACGCCAGTAATTTCCGCCGCCCAGGCCGCGCTCTTCGGCGTTTTATCGCTCTTACCTGTCAGATACTCTTCAAACTGCGGATACCCGGTGGTGTATTTTTCAAGGAACACTTTATCGTGTTTGCCTAGTGTCATCAGGGTATGTGCAATCCCTAACATCAGTGCCACGTCGGTGCCCATATTCGGCGCGATCCAGGTGGCATTATTGCCAAAGAATTCGATGGTTTCGGAGCGGATAGGATCAATGGCAATCACTGGTTTGCCAGATTTTTTCAGCTGATGGAAGTATTCCAGCCCTTGCTCATCGGTACTGCTCCAGGCAATTTTTAAGGTATTCAGCGGGTTCATCCCCCACAGCACCACAACCTGGCTGTTTTCCAGAATCAGCGGCCAGGAGGTCTGCTGTTCATACACCTCCACGGAACCCACCACATGCGGCATGATCACCTGTGCCGCCCCGGTTGAATAATCGCCGCTATGCCCTGAATAACCGCCCGCAAGATTCATATAACGTTGCAGTAAGGTTTGCGCTTTATGTAACACGCCAGAAGAGCGCCAGCCGTAAGATCCGGCAAAAATGGCCGATGGTCCGTTAGCTTTGCGAATGCGATCGTGTTGATCATGAATAAGTTTTAATGCTTGTTCCCAGCTCACCTGTACATAAGTATCTTCGCCACGACCTTTCGCCGGTTGTAGTGGATTATCGAGATAGCTTTTTCTCACCATCGGATGCTGAATACGCGCCGTTGTATGTACCTGATCAGCCGCCGTAGACTGTAAGGAGTTCGGTATGGTTTTCGCCAGCGCGCCTGTCGAAGAAACAATCTTGCCGTCCTTCACTTCTACGTTCATCGCTCCCCAACGGCCTGCGGTGAGGATTTTGCCGCCCTTCTCTTCTGCCCATGCAGGTAACGGTGCAGCCGATGTCACCACCAGCGCCCCAGCGGCAATACCGCTGTGTTTAATAAATTCACGTCTTGTTAATGTCATAACTTCCTCCCTGATCAACGAGGATCACTGTTTCTCGGTAATATCTTTGGCGTTGTACTGGAAGTACCGCGTCAAAATGTCCAGTTCGTTTTCGCTCATGCTGGTTCGCGCACCCATTCCTTTGGCAATGGACGGCCATGCATTGACGGTGTAATGGTCGGAGGCAATAGGGGCATGGCAACCAGCGCAATAGGTATCGTCAAGTTTTTCAGCGTATTGCCATAGCGGTTTACGGTCCGCTAATGCGGGATCGGTAAGCACACCCTGTAAAGACGCCTGACGCCATTGATTGCCGTATTCGTCAGCCTGCCATTCCCCGTTTACCGTTAACGCCTTGATACCTTCTTCACTTAATGTGGCTAGCGCCAGCCGTTGACCTGCCGCCAGGTAGAGCGTGTTTTCACTGCCCTGCATTTGATAACCCTGCAACAGAACGATCGGCTGTTTGCCACTGGCATCAACGACGGTGAGATCGGTACCAGGATTCACGGTAGCCAGCTCGCCTATGCGAGAAGTTTTGAAAGGATAAATATGTGCGCCATTGGTAACTGAAGTAGCGGCCTGACTTTCCAGCTCATGCGCCGCGTTGTCATCCATTTTTATTTGTGGTGGAAAATGGGCAATGCCTTTATGACAATCGATACAGGTTTCGCCGTCCTTTTGCGCTTTGTTATGCATTTTCTGCGCAGATTCACTTTGCGAGGCAATATCCATGGCATCAAAAGAATGGCAACTACGACACGTTGCAGAATCAGTTGCTTTTAATTCTTTCCATACTGTTTCGGCCATTTCCTGACGATGCGCTTCGAACTTATCGTCACTGTCTATTTTGCCACTAACAAATTCATGATAAATATCTTTAGAAGCTTTTAATTTAGCAAATAAATAATCCGCCCCTGACTTTGGAATATGGCAATCGGCACATTCCGCACGTATCCCTTTCTGGTTAGAAAAGTGGACAGTTCCCTGATATTCCTCAAAAGGTTTACTCATCGAGTGGCAGGAAAGGCAAAATGCGGTATCCGACGTTTTATGTAAGGCTTTTTGCGCCAGTAATAACCCGCCGCCACCAACCACAACCGTTATCAGCAAAAATAATAACCCAATGCGTTTTTTCCCTCGCATAGATTCCTCTAATTAATTCCAGAACACCGAAAACATTGTATAATTAAATATACAACGAATTGACCGCTTGCATAATTCGGCACAACACTGCCTGAAATAATCGATAAAGAATATGATTTATTACAATGTAATCATTAATTGCTAAGGAATAACCCAGTTGTTATTTAGAATATATATTTGTCAGTTTTAGTAATTTAAATTACATAATTAATATGAATATATAAAAATTTTTAGCACAACGCTATGCGCACTGTCACGCGCTCAACTGATCACAGAAATCGTTCGTTTTTTATACTTTTCGGGGATAAAAAAAGGCCCCTGTTGAAATTGCAGGGGCCTGGTACGAGCAAGCATCATATTGGGCGACATGATGCAACGGTAAAAATCATTTGGCCTGACGGCGTTCAATGATTCCTTTCATTTCAGCAACCGCCGCCCCGTCTACGACATAACGCGAATACTCGTCCGCGTGTGCATCTGATGACATGGACAATCCTTGATTACGATAACGCATTGGTGAGGCTTGCCACGCTCCCGCGGAGCTATGGACTTCCAGCACTCCGGCATCGAGGAAGTGGTGCAGGTTTTCTGCACGGACTCCTGCTCCGGCCATAATGATTGGAGCATCACCATGGGCAATAAGTTCCATAATTTTTGATAAACCTTGCAGTGCGTCTGATTTTTGCCCTGATGTCAGTACCCGAGCAACGCCCAATTCCGCAAGATTATTGAGTGTATTTAAAGGGTTAGCGCACATATCGAAGGCGCGATGAAAAGTCACTGCCAGCGGACCGGCAGCAGCCATTATTTTTTCCATTCGTGGCATATCGACATTCCCGTCAACATCGAGAACGCCCGTCACCAGTCCAGGAAAACCTAATTCGCGGACTGTGCGCACATCCTCAAGAATGGCGGCAAACTCACCGTCGCTGTAGCAAAAATCACCACCGCGTGGGCGAATAATTGGATGCACAGGGATCGTCACCCGCTGGCGCACGGATTTCAATACCCCCAACGACGGCGTTAAGCCCCCCTCTTTTGGGGCTGCGCATAATTCAACTCTGTCTGCGCCGTTTTGCTGCGCCGTTAGCGCGCATTCCATGCTGTAACAGCAAATTTCCAGTAATGCCATTTTTGCTCCTTAATTACGCCGACTGCTCGCTGGCAACGATCTCTTCAATGGACCACGGATGAAATTTAATGGTCGTTTTGCCATCGGTGACCGCCAGCGTCGGATTCGGTAATCGCTCATGCTCACCTTTTGGCGAACTGGTTTTAACCGAGATCCCCGGAAGGCTGAGTCCTTTATCAGAAAGCAATGCCAGCGCACGGGCATTCAACGTTTCAGGATCACCTGGCAGAACGATTTCAATATGTTCCCAACCTTCGTGCGGGTAACGTTTTTCCCCAGGCCACGGTAGCTCTACAATTGAAAACTGCCAGTGAGCCACCTGTACCGGTTCATGCAATTTAAACAGACAAATCGGCCTGCCCTTGATCATATTTTCTGACAAAAGCTCGCCGCACTGTTCAAACCCATGACGCCAGCGTTCAGCGGTAACGTTTTGATGGCAACGCAAAGAAATGTGATCGGCAGTCAGCGGAGTGATATCCAGCCCAAGACGGCGAGAAAGTTCATCTAATGCGTGGGTAAATCGCGGTAAATCCAATGCAATATCCTGCAGCTCGTCGATAGATTGCCAGTTCGCCATAATCACTCTTCGTCTTTCAGTAAAAGCGTTAATTTACCCTGTTGCCCTGCGCCAACCAACCGCTGATTTCACGCCGCTTCTGATGCAATGGTGAAAACGGCAATACGCCACGCGCACGTTGCTGACGAAAACAGCCATTTGCAGTATACTCCCGCCCTAATTTCTTTAACTGGTGCGGGCAATTTTTGCTCGCTTCATCAATGTAAGGTATTCCGGTGAATATTCAGGCTCTTCTCTCAGAAAAAGTCCGTCAGGCCATGATTGCGGCAGGCGCGCCTGCGGATTGCGAACCGCAGGTTCGTCAGTCAGCAAAAGTTCAGTTCGGCGACTATCAGGCTAACGGCATGATGGCAGTTGCTAAAAAACTGGGTATGGCACCGCGACAATTAGCAGAGCAGGTGCTGACTCATCTGGATCTTAACGGTATCGCCAGCAAGGTTGAGATCGCCGGACCAGGCTTTATCAACATTTTCCTTGATCCGGCATTCCTGGCTGAACATGTTCAGCAGGCGCTGGCGTCCGATCGTCTCGGTGTTGCTACGCCAGAAAAACAGACCATTGTAGTTGACTACTCTGCGCCAAACGTGGCGAAAGAGATGCACGTCGGTCACCTGCGCTCTACCATTATTGGCGACGCAACAGTGCGTACTCTGGAGTTCCTCGGTCACAAAGTGATTCGCGCAAACCACGTCGGCGACTGGGGCACTCAGTTCGGTATGCTGATTGCATGGCTGGAAAAGCAGCAGCAGGAAAATGCCGGTGAAATGGAGCTGGCTGATCTTGAAGGTTTCTACCGCGATGCGAAAAAGCATTACGATGAAGATGAAGCGTTCGCTGAGCGTGCACGTAACTACGTGGTAAAACTGCAAAGCGGTGACGAATACTTCCGTGAGATGTGGCGCAAACTGGTCGACATCACCATGACGCAGAACCAGATCACCTACGATCGTCTGAACGTGACGCTGACTCGTGATGACGTGATGGGCGAAAGCCTGTACAACCCGATGCTGCCGGGTATCGTGGCTGATCTCAAAGCCAAAGGTCTGGCTGTAGAAAGCGAAGGCGCAACCGTCGTATTCCTTGATGAGTTCAAAAACAAGGAAGGCGAACCGATGGGCGTGATCATTCAGAAGAAAGATGGTGGCTATCTCTACACCACCACTGATATCGCCTGTGCGAAATATCGTTATGAAACATTGCATGCCGATCGCGTGCTGTATTACATCGACTCCCGTCAGCATCAACACCTGATGCAGGCGTGGGCGATCGTCCGTAAAGCAGGCTATGTGCCGGAATCCGTACCGCTGGAACACCATATGTTCGGCATGATGCTGGGCAAAGACGGCAAACCGTTCAAAACGCGTGCTGGCGGTACGGTGAAACTGGCCGATCTGCTGGATGAAGCCCTGGAACGCGCACGCCGTCTGGTGGCAGAGAAGAACCCGGATATGCCAGCCGATGAGCTGGAAAAACTGGCTAATGCGGTTGGTATTGGTGCGGTTAAATACGCAGATCTCTCCAAAAACCGTACCACTGACTACATCTTCGACTGGGACAACATGCTGGCGTTTGAGGGTAATACCGCGCCATACATGCAGTATGCTTACACGCGTGTATTGTCCGTGTTCCGTAAAGCAGAAATTGACGAAGAGCAACTGGCTGCAGCTCCGGTAATCATCCGTGAAGATCGTGAAGCGCAACTGGCAGCTCGCCTGCTGCAGTTTGAAGAAACCCTCACTGTGGTTGCCCGTGAAGGCACGCCGCACGTGATGTGTGCTTACCTGTACGATCTGGCCGGTCTGTTCTCTGGCTTCTACGAGCACTGCCCGATCCTCAGCGCAGAAAACGAAGAAGTGCGTAACAGTCGTCTGAAACTGGCACAACTGACGGCGAAGACGCTGAAGCTGGGCCTGGATACGCTGGGTATTGAGACAGTAGAGCGTATGTAATCGATTTTTCGTGAGAGTGAAGCCTGATCAGGGTTACCTGATCAGGCTTTTTTATTGCCATCTAAATGTATTCTGAAAATGGACATGCCACTGTTTTCTCACTGTTGGATAAGAGGCCAGAAGCGTAATATCCGGCCCCAGGGAAACGATAACGGTTGAATTTAAGGAATACCGCAGTGTTTAAATTTCTTGTATTAACATTAGGCATTATCTCTTGCCAGGCTTACGCAGAAGATACGGTTATAGTCAATGACCATGACATTTCAGCCATCAAAGATTGTTGGCAAAAAAATTCAGATGATGATACTGACATTAACGTGATCAAATCATGCCTGCGACAAGAATACAATCTCGTCGATGCGCAATTAAATAAAGCTTATGGTGAAGCTTATCGTTATATAGAACAAGTACCACGCACAGGTGCCAAAAAACCTGATACCGAACAACTTAACTTGCTTAAAAAATCACAACGAGCCTGGCTGGATTTTAGGGACAAAGAATGTGAATTAATCCTTTCAAATGAAGACGTTCAGGATTTAAGTGACCCTTATTCTGAATCAGAATGGCTCTCATGTATGATCATACAGACCAATACGCGAACTCGCCAGTTGCAGTTATACCGTAACTCTGAAGATTTTTATCCAAGCCCTTTGACAAGAGGATAATTCACATATTTTTGGCATGTTTTGTTGCAAGCTATTCCTGATAAATAATTGCAATAAAACATCGAGCCTTTTTCACTGAGTTATTAAACATGCCGCGAGCGCGTAATTTTTATTTGTCCTTCAGCGATAATTCACAATCACTTCATTACGTTGTACTTTTAGCGGCGGAATTAACCGCCCGCCGCCAGGCACTTCCCAGATAAATCGCAACGGTTCTGCCGCCGGTATACCGGAAAAGGCCACGGTGGTTCCGCTCTGCCCCTCTAATTCGACACAACGAGATTGTGAACACAAGCGAACCCGCAGCCCTACGGGAGTTGGGCCGATAAGCTGATAACGCCACGCAACCAGCGTCATCAATCCTGATGCAGGTTGTCGCGAAGAAAGAGGCGCTGACGACATCGATTCACCACGGTGATTCAACGTAACGCCCACACTGCTCGCCTGCCACATCCCCTCCCCGGCGGCTTGCGCCAGCAGCGGAAACAATAATATTGCTAATAAGGCTCTCATTATTTGCCGCCAATCGTCGCCGTCATACGGATATGTCGGTTATCTGATAGTTCCAGATTCGACAGCACCACTAACTGCGGCAGGCTGCGACGCAGGAAGCGAGACAATAATGGTCGCAGCGCGTGGTTCACCAATAATACTGGCGGCGCACCCAGCATCTCCTGACGGGATAGCGCTTCCTGAGTTTGTGCCAGTAAACGATCCGCCAGCCCAGGCTCCAGTCCGCCCCCACCCTGCAAGGCCTGTAGTAACAAACGTTCCAGCGGTGTATCGAGGCCAATAACATGGACTTCATCTTTGCCAGGAAACCACTGCTGGGTTATAGCCCGTCCTAACGCCACGCGCACGACGGCGGTTAATTCATGTGGATCGCTTTGGATGGGCGCATGTTCCGCCAGCGTTTCGAGAATAGTGCGCATATCGCGAATCGGGACTTTTTCATCGAGGAGATTTTGCAGCACTTTATGCAGTGTGGTGAGCGTGACGACGCCAGGAACGAGATCTTCCGTCAGCTTTGGCATCTCCTGAGCGACACGATCCAGCAGCTGTTGCGCCTCCTGACGACCAAACAGCTCTGCGGCATGCTGGCTTATGAGGTGGTTAAGATGCGTAGCCACCACCGTGCTGGCCTCAACCACGGTATACCCTTGAATCTGCGCCTGTTCTTTTAGCGCACTTTCAATCCAGATAGCATTCAGACCAAATGCCGGATCGACGGTCGCCTCTCCAGGTAACGTTCCAGCTGCGGTACCTGGGTTTATTGCCAACCAGCGCCCCGGATATGCATCACCACTGCCTATCTCCACGCCTTTCATCAAAATACGGTAGCGGGCAGGTTGCAGATCCATATTGTCGCGAATGTGTACTACCGGCGGCAGAAAGCCCATTTCCTGAGCAAATTTCTTGCGAATACTGCGAATACGACCCAGTAGTTCACCATCCTGCTGAAAATCGACCATCGGGATCAGTCGATAACCCACTTCCATTCCCAGAGAATCTTCCAGTTGAACATCGTTCCACGTTGCTTCGACAACGGCATTATTCTCTGCCATTTTTACCGGTTTTGGTTCGGCAGGCGCTTTTTGTTCGCGTCCGCGGATCCACCAGGCCAGCCCCAGCAATCCGGCAGTGAACAGCAAAAATACCAGGTTCGGCATTCCAGGCACCAGGCCGAGTAAACCGAGCACGGCGGCGCTTAACAACATAACGCTCGGGTTACTGAAAAGCTGATTCACCATCTGTTCGCCAACATCCTGATCAGTGCTGACGCGCGTAACGATAACCCCCGCGGCGGTAGAAATCACCAGCGCCGGAATTTGTGCTACCAGACCGTCACCAATGGTCAATAGCGTATAACTTTCCGCCGCATGTCCCATGCTCATGCCATGTTGCAGCACACCGACCAGCAATCCGCCGACAACGTTAATGACCATGATGAGGATCCCGGCGATGGCATCGCCGCGAACAAACTTACTTGCCCCGTCCATTGAGCCGTAAAAATCGGCTTCCTGAGTGACTTCACTGCGGCGTTTTTTCGCCTCATCTTCACCAATCAATCCGGCGTTAAGGTCGGCATCAATCGCCATCTGCTTTCCTGGCATACCATCGAGAACAAAGCGCGCGCCTACTTCTGCGATACGCCCGGCACCTTTGGTAATAACCATAAAGTTGATGATCACGAGAATGACGAACACCACGATACCGATAGCGAAATTGCCACCAACGAGGAAGTGACCGAACGCTTCGACCACCTTCCCTGCCGCCGCCGCGCCAGTATGCCCTTCCATCAAAATGATACGGGTTGAAGCCACGTTAAGTGCCAGACGTAACAGGGTGGTAAACAACAGAATGGTCGGAAACGCAGCAAACTCGAGCGTGCGCTGGGTAAACATCGCGACCAGCAACACCATGATCGACAAGGCAATATTGAAGGTGAACAGCAGGTCGAGTATGAATGCGGGCAGTGGCAGCACCATCATCGACAAGATCAACAGGATCAAAATCGGTCCGGCAAGGATCTGCCATTGTGTCGATTTCAGGTTTGCGGGCAGGCGCAGCATCGCGGCCAGATTACTCATGGGTCGGTTTCTCGTTAATAAAATCCAGGGCTTCCGGCACCGGAAGATGAGTAGGTTGAACAGGGCGCTGTCCGCCAGCCAGACGCCAGCGTTTCAGTTGCCAGACCCAGGCCAGCACCTCCGCCACCGCGGCGTACAGTTGGCCTGGGATTTGTTGACCGATCTCCGCATGTCGATACAGAGCTCGCGCCAGCGGCGGCGCTTCAAGCGTCGGGACGTTATTTTCAGCGCCAATTTCACGAATGCGCAGTGCGACCAGCCCTGCACCTTTAGCGACCACTTTCGGTGCGCTCATTTTGTTTTCGTCATACTGCAACGCTACCGAATAGTGGGTCGGGTTATTGACAATGACATCCGCTTTCGGCACATCGGCCATCATCCGACGCCGCGCGGCAGCTCGCTGCATCTGACGGATCCGCCCTTTAACATGAGGATCGCCTTCGCTTTGTTTGAACTCATCACGAATATCCTGCCGCGACATTCGCAGCTTTTTCAGGTGGCTGAAGATTTGGAAAAAGACGTCAAATCCCACCATCGGAATAACACCAAGTACCACCAGCAGCGCGCATAGCCCTACCAGATCCATCGCATTACCCATGGCGGTAATCGGAGACTCAGCCATTAAGCGCATCATCTGCGGCCAGTGATGCCAGAGATAAAACCCCGTCACGCTGCCAACCAGGATGGTTTTCAAAATCGCTTTAAGCAACTCCGCGCCAGTCTGTGCCGAGAACATCCGTTTAATCCCCGGTAGCGGGTTGAGTTTGGAAAACTTCGGCTGCAAGGATTTTCCGCTAAATACCAGCCCTCCCAGCATGACCGGAGAAATGAGCGCCACCAGCACCACGCCGCTAATCAGCGGCAGCAGCGCCAACATGGCTTCTCTGATCAGCAGAATAATCTGCCCGAGGATCAGATTCGGGTCATTGATAATACTGTGATCAAAATGCAGCCCAGCGGAGAGCATGCCCGACAATCGACGGGCCAGCGACACACCGCCAAACCAGATAACACAGACGCCCACCAACAAAATCAGCAGTGAGGTCAGTTCACGGGAACGCGGGATCTGCCCCTCCTCCCGCGCTTTTTCAAGTCGGTGGGGTGTGGGGGCTTCTGTTTTGTCGTCGCTCTCGTCAGACACGTCGCCAATCCTGGAAAGAGTATTAAGCGTGAATGATGCCAGAGCGCAAAGCGTTCAATGGTCTGAGTAAGGGGCAAAACAGGGGGGATTTAGGGCTTTTGCTGCACACATCAAGCATGGTGTGCGTTTGTCGGATGCGGCGTCATCGCCTGATATGACGCGGTTACGCCACATCAGGCAATACAAATCAAAATCCAAGACTATCCAACAAATCGTCCACCTGATCCTGACTGGCTACCACACCGGCTTTGCTGGTATCAACCTGAGGTCCATTAAGCAAACTCTGGTTTTCACGTTTTGGACGCGACTCCTGTTCCGGGATGTTTTCCAACAGCACCATCAGCAATTGACGTTCGATCTCCTGAATGACATCCATCATCCGCTTAATGACCTGTCCAGTGAGGTCCTGAAAATCCTGCGCCATCATGATTTCCAGTAGTTGCGCGTTAGTAAAGCTGGTATGCGCGGGGACATCTGCCAGAAATTGCCGCGTATCTGTCACCAGTTCACGGGCATCGGTAAGGTCAATCGGATCGGCAAACCAGTCATCCCAACGTTGGGTTAATGCTTTTGCTGATTTCTCCATTTGATCCTGATGTGGTTGTGACGCTTCAACACTGTTCAGCGCCCGCTCTGCAGCCTGGGCAGTCATCTGCACAACATAGTACAAACGATCGCGGGCATCGGGGATGGCTTCCGCCGCTTCGGCAATTGCCTGATCCAGCCCCAGCTCGCGCAAACTGTCGCGCAACATACGCGTCAGGCTGCCGATGCGCGCAATGATATCGCCAGCTGAATGCTCGTCAGCAGGTTTGATTGATGGTTGCATCATAGTCGCATCCTCACATGCCCAGTTTCTCAAAGATTTTGTTGAGTTTTTCCTCCAGCGTCGCGGCGGTAAATGGCTTCACCACATAGCCACTGGCCCCCGCTTGCGCCGCAGCAATGATGTTCTCTTTCTTGGCTTCTGCAGTCACCATTAACACCGGCAATGCCGACATCGCGCCATCCGCACGAATCGTTTTCAGCAATTCCAGGCCATCCATGTTGGGCATGTTCCAGTCGGAGATAACAAATCCATAACCGCCTGCCTGCAACTTATTGAGGGCGTCGACACCATCTTCCGCTTCCTCAACATTATTGAATCCCAGCTCTTTCAGCAGGTTACGCACTATGCGTCGCATGGTGGAAAAGTCATCCACAACCAAAAATTTAAGTTCTTTATCCGCCATTTCACACTCCTGATTTAAATACGTATCGCCTGTCCGGCACTGATTTTCGCCAGCATTTGCTGGCTTACCTGGCTAAGATCGACCACTTCGCAAACACCACCCATATTGATGGCCTCGCGCGGCATGCCGAACACCACGCAACTTGCTTCGTTTTGTGCAAGGGTCCATGCCCCCGCCTGCCGCATCGCTAACATTCCCGCCGCGCCGTCGTTGCCCATACCGGTCAGGATCACCCCAACCGCATTACGCCCCGCCTGTTTGGCGACAGAATGGAACAACACATCTACCGAAGGCCGATGACGGTTAACCGCCGGGCCGTCGTGAATTTTGATTTGATAATTTGCGCCACTACGCGCCAGCTCCATATGCCGATCGCCCGGCGCAATATAGGCATGCCCCGGCAAGACACGTTCTCCGTCTTCGGCTTCTTTAACCCCGATCTGGCAAAGCTTATTAAGTCTGTCGGCAAAAGAGCGGGTGAAACCGGGCGGCATATGCTGGGTAATTAACAGTGCCGGGCTGGAAAGCGGCAACGGTTGCAGTACGTGACGAATTGCCTCAGTTCCACCCGTTGAAGCACCAATCGCAATCAGTTTTTCAGAACTCAACAACGGCCCTGCCTTCAGCGTTGTCGGTGCCGACAATGGCTTATGTGCTGCAAGGCTCGCCTTTGCTGCTGTACGCACCTTTTCAGCAATCATTTCGCTATACGCCAGCATTCCTTCGCGAATACCCAACTGCGGTTTGGTGACAAAATCTATCGCCCCCAGCTCCAGCGCGCGCAGCGTAACTTCTGACCCTTTGCCGGTTAGGGAAGAAACCATCACAACGGGCATTGGACGCAAACGCATTAATTTTTCGAGAAAATCCAGTCCGTCCATCCGCGGCATTTCAACATCCAGCGTCAATACATCGGGATTGAATTTCTTAATCAAATCACGCGCAACCAGCGGATCAGGGGCGGTCGCCACCATTTCCATGTCGCTATGGCTGTTGATGATTTCTGTCATGATCTGGCGCATTAGTGCCGAATCATCGACAGATAACACCCTGATTTTGCTCATCGTTAATCCTTACTTAGCGCATACACCGTCTGACCACGCAGCGTGAAGCGGCGCTCAAGGTGGCTAAAGTTTTCAGAGTGACCCGCAAACAGCAATCCGTCGGGTTTAAGGAGCGGAACAAAGCGACGCAAAATCTCCTGCTGGGTAGTTTGATCGAAGTAGATCATGACGTTACGACAGAAGATTGCATCAAACGGCCCCGGCACGGTGTATTGTTTCGCCAGTAAATTCAGCGGGGCAAAATCAACATAGTTCGCCAGCTCCTGACGCACACGCACCAATCCTTCATGCGGTCCCGTCCCCCGCATGAAGTACCGCTGCAGTTGCTGCGGCGTCAGGTTTTTCAACTCTTCATGGCGATAAATACCGCTTCTGGCTTTTTCCAGCACTTCGGTGTCAATGTCGCTGGCAAACACTTTCCAGCGTCCGGGCGCGGTGCCCAATGTGTCAGCCAGTGTCATCGCAATGCTGTACGGTTCTTCGCCGGTCGAAGCCGCCGCGCTCCATACACGATACTCGCCAGAACGACGCCGGGCATGATCCGCGAGCAGAGGAAAATGGTGTGCCTCACGGAAAAATGCTGTCAGATTCGTGGTCAGCGAATTGATAAATGCCTGCCACTCACCGCTGTGCTGATTAGATTCCAGCAAGTTCAAGTAATGGCCGAAATCCGTCAGTCCCAGCGAACGCAAACGACGAACCAGTCGGTTGTAAACCATGTCGCGTTTATGGTCGGCCAGGACGATCCCGGCTCGTTGATAGATCAATTGACTTATCCGCCGAAAATGCGCGTCGGAAAGCGCCAGGTGCTCGGTCATCTGTAACAATAAAGACGTTTGCCCACAGGGCAGAGATGAAGTCATAGCGCCTTCTCAATCACTTCAGGATACCACTGGCGCAATCTGTAACTGCGCCGACTCATGTCGTGCTACTTCATGTTCTTCAAGGGTAAATACCGCCACACGCGACGAAAGATGGTCAGCCTGGTTCGCCAGTTGTTCCGTTGCCACCGCCGCTTCTTCTACCAGGGAGGCGTTCTGCTGAGTCACCTGATCCATCTGGCTGACAGCCTGTGCAACCTGCTCAATTCCCCGCCGTTGTTCTTCCGACGCCGAGGCAATTTCTCCCATAATGTCGTTCACGCGGGTCACCGAACTGACAATATCGGTCATGGTCCCGGCGGCGTTATTCACCAGTTTCGAACCCTGCTGGACACGATTGACTGACTCTTCGATCAGCCCTTTGATCTCTTTTGCTGCCTGGGCGCTACGGCTGGCAAGATTGCGCACTTCACCTGCCACTACCGCAAAACCACGCCCCTGCTCTCCGGCGCGAGCCGCTTCCACTGCCGCATTCAGGGCCAGAATATTGGTCTGGAAAGCAATGCCGTCGATAACGCTAATAATGTCGCCAATTTTTTGCGAGCTGGTGGCGATCTCCTGCATGGTGTGAGTCATGGTACTGACCTGAACACCGCCCGACTGCGCCGTTGTTGCGGCATTTTTTGCCAGTTCCGACGCCTGTCGTGCGTTATCGGCGTTTTGCCCTACCGTGGCGGTTAATTGCTCCATACTGGCGGCCGTTTGTGCCAGCGATGCCGCCTGCTGTTCGGTACGACTTGAGAGATCGTTATTGCCTGCGACAATCTCCGCGATACCAATGTGCATCTCCTGGCTTCCCTTACGCACATCACTCACCGTCCCACGTAAAGCCTGCTGCATGGTCTTCAGGCTGGCAAAAATGGCGGTGATCTCATTGCGACCATACACCGCAATCGGACGCGCCAGATTACCCGCAGCAATGCTGTCAAAATGGCTACCGATAATGGCCAGTGGTTGAACAATCATCTTGCGCGTCCACCACAGCGCACTGCTGATGTAGAGCGCTGCAACAATAATCATGCTGATAAACACTAGCGCCGAAATCTGATAGTTACGCTGGCTTTGCGCACTGGCGGCTTCCAGCACATGGTTGATCTCCTGCTGCCAGGCCTCAAAGTTAACGTCAAACGCATTCTGTGATTCCTGCACCGGCGCAGTGAGGAAATCCGAAAGTTGATTACTTTCAAGCCAGGTCGCCTGATGTTCGAGATCGTTGTGCCAACGGGCAAAACTTTTCTCCGTCTCTTTTTGCAACGCCCTGACGTGCTCGTTGCCCGCAGTCATCGCCATAAAACTTTTAAATAACGTAGAGGATTGCGTCAGACTGGCGCGCGCCGTCGTCATCAACGTTTTAATGTCCTCTGCCGGATAGCTAAGCGCCGTCAGAGTGCCCGCTTTATTCAGCGCGGTGCTGGCCTGTAACATCACCGCCCGAGTTTGCGCTAATGCCGCACGTTGCTGATTGCTCTGCTCGACCTGATTCAATCGTTGCAAATCATCGCGAAATGCCCAAAAAGACATGCCGTTACTGCCAATCTGCAAGATCCCGCAGAGAATCAAAATTAAAAACAGCGTGGTCGAAATTCGAATACGATTAAACATCAACGCTCCCCATCAGGCGGCAATGACCGCGTTAGTCAATACTCGTCAAAATGTTTCCCAGTTTGGATCTTGTTCTGCAATTCGCAGTCGTGGCTGTGCCAGTGGTTGCTCACTGGCAGGACGGGATGGTGTTTGCGGTTTATTGGTGAGTGGGCTGGCTGCCAGACGGAACGCGGAAACCGCTTGCGTTAAACGACTGGCCTGTTCTTCCAGCGCAGCGGCGGCGGCAGCTGATTCCTGCACCAGCGATGCGTTCTGTTGCGTGACGCGATCCATTTCCGAAACCGCCAATGCGACTTGATCGATGCCACGGCTCTGTTCATCCGATGCCGATGCAATCTCGCCCATAATGTCAGTCACGCGAGTGACAGCATTGACGATATTGTTCATTGTTTCCCCGGCGCTTTCGACCAGCACCGAACCGGTATCAACGCGCGAGACGGAGTCTTCAATGAGGGCTTTGATCTCTTTTGCCGCCTGGGCGCTGCGACTGGCAAGATTACGCACTTCGCCCGCCACCACGGCAAAACCACGGCCTTGTTCACCCGCTCGCGCGGCTTCAACCGCGGCATTCAGCGCGAGGATATTAGTCTGGAAGGCAATACCGTCGATAACGCTGATAATGTCGGCAATTTTCTTCGAACTATCGGCGATCTCATGCATCGTTTTCACTACGCCATCCACTACTTTGCCGCCATGCTGGGCGGTGTCGGAGGCACTTTGCGCCAGTTGCGAGGCCTGGCGGGCGTTATCGGCATTTTGCTTCACCGTCGCGGTGAGTTGCTCCATGCTGGCGGCAGTTTCTTCCAGCGCGGATGCTTGCTGTTCAGTACGGGAAGAAAGATCGGTATTGCCCGCCGCAATTTCACGGGTGCCAGCATAGATGGCATCAGAGCCTTCGCGCACATGAGTGACGGTGTCAGTCAAAGAGCGTTGCATATGTGAGACGCTCTGCGCCAGATCGCCCATTTCACTGCGCCCATCAATGGTCAGGGTATTCGCCAGGTTACCACCGGCGATTTCGCGAATATGAGCAATAATTTTTGCCAGGGGTGTAAGCAACATACGGCGAATGCCGTACCACGCCACCAGCAGAATCATTACCACCACCAGCGCGATAACCGCCAGTTGCCACTGGGCAAATCGATAATCATCTGCGTTGTCAGTGACGATATCGCGATACAGTTTTTCACTGCTGAGGGCGTACTGAGCAAACGCTTCGCCCATTGCATTTTGCATTCCCTGGGTTGGCTGAGCGAAATAAGCTCCAGTATTGCCATAATCAAGATAATCAATCAGTTCAGTTAACGCTGTGTGATAGTTTTTATATTTTTCATCAATATTACGACTGGTAGCGACCATTTCAGGTAACGGTGCCATGCTTTTGAATTTTTTATAATGAGTCGCGGCCTGGGCCAATGTTTTCCTGGCGCTATCAAGCAATTCAACTTTGGCGTTACTTTGTTGATTGGAGGAATCCATCATCATCCGCACCGCTGATCGACTCAGGTTAATGCGCGTTTGCAGCATTAAATCCCAGGTTGACGTCAGCTCGCCCTGCTGTTCCCGTAATTGATTGGAAACCACAAAGCTCTTCTGGCTATGGTGAAGGGAGGAAAAAAACAGACTGCCGGAAATAAGTTGTAACAGTGCGAATACCCCCAGCACCATTACCAACAGCGTGACTACGCGGATACGGTTAATCATAAGGCACCTTCCTGAAAACAAGTTGATCTCGTTATCGGCAAGAAGGAGGGAAACTTTATTAATGATGCCATCCACCGCAAAATTGACATAAAAAACCCGATGCGCAGATCATCGGGTTCATTGCAATTGAGGAAATCGGGATAATTACGCCACTTCTGACGCCGCGCTATCTAACAGCGCCATCTCTTCACTGTTCAGCAGTTTTTCGATGTTCACCAGAATCAACATGCGGTCACCCAGTGCGCCCAGTCCAGTGAGATATTCTGTTGAAAGCGTCACGGCAAATTCCGGTGCCGGACGAATTTGCTCCGCCGTCAATGAAAGCACATCTGAGACGCCGTCAACCACGATGCCGACCACCCGCTGTCCGAGATTCAGGACGATAACTACCGTGTTGTCGTTATAGTCCACATCCACCTGGCTGAACTTAATTCGTAAGTCGACAATCGGCACAATAACACCGCGCAGATTCGTGACGCCTTTGATAAACGCTGGCGTGTTCGCAATCCGTGTTACCTGATCATAGCCACGGATCTCCTGCACTTTCAGAATATCAATACCGTACTCTTCATCACCAAGGGTAAATACCAGAAATTCCTGGCCTGACGGCTCGCTGGCCAGCTTTGTTACATTCGTCATACCGGTCATATTGTTACCTTTTTACTCATTCAGGCGGCGGTGTTCGCCATACGTTGTTCGCGGTTTATCGCCTGCAAGGCGGAGACATCAACAATCAGTGCCACACTGCCGTCGCCAAGAATGGTCGCAGCAGAAATGCCGGGGACTTTGCGATAGTTACTTTCAAGGTTTTTAACCACAACCTGGTGTTGACCAATTAATTGATCCACCAGCAAGGCGTAGCGGCGACCGCCACTTTGTAAGATCACCACAATTCCCTGGGTAGCTTCGGTTTTCGCGCCCGCGACGTTGAACACTTTCCACAGTTCGACGATGGGCAGATATTCACCCCGCACTTCCAGCACCCGCTCGCCGCCTGCCAGTGGATGCAGATCGGCTTCACGGGGTTGCAGTGATTCCATGACAGCATTCAGCGGCAGAATGAAAACTTCATCCGCAACGCGTACGGACATGCCGTCGAGGATTGCCAGCGTCAGCGGCAGTAAAATGCGGATGGTAGTACCTGTGCCCTGCTTCGACTGGATTTCGACATGACCGCCCATCTCCTGGATATTACGTTTAACGACGTCCATGCCGACGCCGCGCCCGGAGACGTCGGTGACCTGCTCCGCCGTGGAGAAGCCAGGTGCAAATATCAGCATCGCGACTTCGTCGTCGCTCATGTTTTCGCTGACAGTCAAACCTTGCGAGGCCGCTTTTGCCAGAATTCGCTCACGGTTTAGCCCCGCCCCATCGTCGGTCACTTCAATGCAAATGTTGCCGCCCTGATGTTCGGCAGACAGAATTAAATTTCCGACGCTGTTTTTACCTGTGGCGAGCCGTTTTTCTGGCAGTTCAATACCGTGATCGAGGCTATTGCGTACCAGGTGGGTCAGCGGGTCGATAATGCGTTCTATCAGGCTCTTGTCGAGTTCAGTGGAACTGCCCACCAGCGTCAGTTCTACCTGCTTGCCGAGTTTTCCCGCCAGATCACGCACCAGCCGGGGATAGCGACTAAAGACATATTCCATCGGCATCATACGAATCGACATCACTGATTCCTGCAAATCACGGGCGTTACGTTGTAACTGCCCCATGCTGGTAATCAAATCACCATGATTAACCGGGTCCAGTTCGCTGGAACGCTGGGCAAGCATGGACTGGGTGATGACCAGCTCGCCGACGAGGTTAATCAATTGATCAACCTTTTCTACCGCCACACGAATGCTGGTGGATTCACTGCTGCGCGTCGTTTTTTCCCGCTCCACGCGACCGGTTGGCGCTTGTTCGGCTGCCAGTTTAAGCACTGGTGGGGGGGATATTTTTGGCGAGACTTCTACTGTTTCAAAGGTAATCTGATCGGCTTCAATCACAAAACAAAGTACCGCTGTGATGTCATCTTCGGCGATGTCGCCCGGTAATATTGCCGAGAGAGAATCCGCCCCTTTCACCACGTCAGTTAACGTTGTCAGATGCCCCAGCTCTTCTTCCAGCAGGTCGACTTCCCCGGCCTTCAGGCGCGAGAGGATAATTCGACGCGGTGACTGACAGCGACTCTGCTCATCTTGCGGTTCACTTTTGGCAACCACACTTAATCGGGTCACTGCGGATGGCGTTTCGCCTTTCGCTTCTAATGCCAGTTGACGCAAGGCCTGGCAGATATAATCGAAGCTGGCGGCATCCGGCTCTTGCGACTGTTTATAAGCGTCGAGCTGTTCTTGCATGATGTCCTTCGTTTCCAAAAACAGATTGATAATGTCGGTGTTGAGTTGCATCTCACCTCGTCTGGCTTCGTCGAGCAGGTTTTCCATCAGATGCGTGGTTTCCTGCAAAACGCTGAAGCCAAAGGTTCCTGCCCCTCCTTTGATCGAGTGGGCAGCCCGAAAGATGGCATTCAATTGTTCGGCATCCGGCGCTTCCGGCTGCAAAACCAGCAGATGCTGCTCCATGTCAGCCAACAGTTCGTCCGCTTCATCAAAAAATGTCTGATAAAAATCGCTTATATCCATGCTCACGCTGTCACCTCGGTTCGGCTGATGGCATTGTGGGAACACTGACCTGTGGTGCAACCTCAGGTTTTTCCAGGGCGCTTACTGGCTCATTTTGGCTTTCGGCGTTTTCATGCAAAATGGCCTGTTCGGCTTGTTTGTTCAGTACCAGCAGGCTGATGCGACGGTTGACAGCATCATCAGGACCGCGATCGCTTAAGCGCATCGTTGCCGCCATGCCGACGACACGTAACACTTTGCCGCCATCCAATCCGCCAACCATCAGTTCGCGGCGGGATGCATTGGCTCGATCGGCAGAAAGCTCCCAGTTGCTATATCCTTTCTCACCACTGGCGTAAGGGAAATCATCGGTATGACCCGAAAGGCTAATACGGTTGGGAATACCATTCAGAACGGGCGCGATGGCGCGCAGAATGTCGCGCATATAGGGTTCGACGTCGGCACTGCCGGTTCTGAACATCGGGCGATTCTGGCTATCGATGATCTGAATACGTAGACCTTCCTGGACCAGATCGATTTTGAGATGTGGACGTAACGCCCGCAGTTTCGGATCGGATTCAATCAACTGGTCGAGATCGCCACGCAATTTCCGCAATCGACTTTGCTCCATGCGTTTTTTCAGCTCTTCGATGTTCGGCTGCTTATTCACTTCCCCCTGGCTTTGGGTGTAATCATCACCCCCACCGGGAATTGGGCTTTCACTATTAGAAATGCGATCGCCGCCCGTAACCGCAGTCGCCAGTGGAGTCCGGAAGTACTCCGCAATCTGAATCAGCTCTTTTGGGCTGGAGATGGAGATTAGCCACATCACCAGAAAAAAGGCCATCATCGCGGTCATAAAGTCGGCATAAGCAATCTTCCACGATCCATGTGCTGTCCCGTGGCTTTTGGCTTTGCGTCGTTTGACGACAATAATCGGATGCGCTTGATTCTTCATGCTTCCTCGGTTGTCGTCTGTTGTTGCGGATTTTTCACCGCACGCACATGCTCTTCCAGTTCAATAAACGACGGACGTTCGCTGGAATAGAGCGTTTTGCGACCAAACTCAACGGCGATAGGCGGTGCGTAACCGTTCAGATTAGAAAGCAGTGTGACTTTGACGCATTGCATCATTTTGCTGGTTTCGGCGCTTTTCTGACGTAAAACACTCGCTAATGGGGAAATAAATCCGTAAGCCAATAAAATACCGAGGAAAGTCCCCACCATCGCATGTGCGATAAGCGCCCCCAGCTCGGCGGCAGGACGATCGGCTGAACCTAACGCGTGAACGACCCCCATCACAGCCGCGACAATACCAAACGCCGGAAGTGAGTCCCCGACCAATGCCAGACTGTTCGCCGGGACTTCTGCTTCGCTTTCGTGCGTCTCAATCTCTTCATCCATCAGGGCTTCAATTTCGAAGGTATTCATGTGACCGCTGATAATCAGGCGCAGATAATCGACGATAAAATCAAGCATGACGCTATCCGCAAGGATGCGTGGGTAGCTGGCGAAGATCTCGCTCTCACGGGGATTTTCAATATCGCGTTCCAGCGAAAACATCCCCATCTGCCGCGATTTCGCCATCAACCGATAAAGCAGAGCCAGCAGATCCATATACATTGCTTTGGTATATTTGGAGCGACGAAATAGTAACGGCAGCGCCTTCAGCGTGCCTTTAATCGCTTTGCCATTATTGCCGACGATAAACGACCCAATCCCTGCACCGGCAATAATCACCAGTTCAGCGGGTTGATAGAGTGCTCCAAGGCTTCCACCGGTCATCAGATAACCGCCGAAAACTGTACCGAGAACAACCAGGTAACCTAATAAGATAAGCACGACATCATCCTTCCACTGTTGACCATGACAGGATGTTCAGTCGTCAGACGTTAACGCGCGATTGAGGCAAAAAAAGCAGCGGTACGTCGTTACCGCTGCTGGAATGTTTCGCCACACCGTATCAGTTAAACAGCCTGTACTCTCTGTTCATCCAGCAGTTGTGGGATAATATCGGCAGGATTCTGGGAAAGTTTACGTCTTTTTACTGCCCGGGATGGCGGCTGACATAAGCTGCAGGCAAAGCTGCCAACAGGCTGGTGAGCGTGGGTAATAAAATTGCCGCTGCAGCAGTTGCAGCTGGAAAGTTGCAGTAATCCACTTTCAACAAACCGTACCAATGTCCAGGCACGGGTTAATGCCAGTAGCGGTCCTTCTTCTGCTTGCGGGCACTGTTCAAGGTATAAACGGTAGGCTTTGATTACCGCATCGACGCCATTACACAAGCCGGTTTTCAGTAAAAACTGCCATGCGTTACAGAACATCGAAGCATGAACGTTTTGTTCCCAGGTCATAAACCAGTCGGTTGAGAATGGCAGCATGCCTTTCGGCGGTGGGCTTCCGCGCAGTTCTTTATAGAGTTTTATCAGGCGTCCGCGACTTAACTGTGTTTCGCTTTCCAGCATCTGCAAACGAGCGCCCAGTGTGATCAATTCCATTGCCAGCTGAATATCCCGCGCTTCCTGAACAATGCTTTTTTCACTCATGATCACGCCCTTTTCTTGCGCAGCGCTTCTTCAGGCTGATTAACATCATTCAGCAAGCGTGTTGAGAGCATGATGCCGGTATGAATTTGCTGGAGATCGTCAACGCGGGAATCTTGCGTCAACTGAGTAATCGTCTGGTGGCTGTCAAAACGAAAGTGACAAACCAGTTGATTGGTTTCTGCCAGCTTAACCATTTGCGGAAGAGTCAGTGCCGCTAACGTTGTCGCCATTTCTTCATTTATGCCGAGACGAAACATTGCGGACGCTTTGTCCTGAACAATCAGACGCTGTGCAAGTAGTAAATATGACAAGTTGATGTCATAAATGTGTTTCAGCAACTCGGAGGTATGCATTATTCCCACCCAGAATAACCAACTTTATTTTTATGCGGTATCACCGCACCCCGTGATGTCGCCGGGAAGCCCCGGTAAAAAGTAATTAGCATTAGAATAGTTGCGATAAGCTGCAATAAAACAGCCCCACCTTATTGGGTTTAATAGGTCCTTACAAATAGAGGGGGTACTTTACACTTATCTAAGATTTTTCCTAAATCGACGCAACTGTACTCGTCACTACACGCACATACAACGGAGGGGTACTGCGATTTTCAATAATGTGTGATGCAGATCACATAAAATACTCAATTACTTAACATAAATGTATAAGTCATACTTTTGTTTTGGGTGTATTTCAATCTGTTAAAAAGTTTTTCACACCGATGGTAAGCAAAAGTGAAACCGTAATAATCGAAATGAGATGTTTCGCACAGTTAAAATAACTCACCGTAAATAATCATCTGCTATAAATAATTGGTCAAATGCAAAATCAGTTAATCTATTTACAAACAGGCACTTACAACACAATAAACTGATTTAAGGCAAAGACAGGCAACAACCCACTTAATGTTAACAAAATGTTTTATATATATTACCCATTTGTTTAATAAGGGGAATTAGTACATTTTTTCCTTATAATAACAATTGAAATTATATGATTGCTGGGCGTCATTGATTAATTGTATTTACTAATAATCACACTAATATTTACCTGTTTGACTGAGTTGGGATTGCGTCGATTCTCCATTAGGAGTAAAGCTTTAATGTCACCTGAAGTTCACAGAATAAGGAACAGGTTATGAGCTATAGCAATATTCTTGTCGCCGTTGCGGTTACACCGGAAAGTCAGCAACTGCTAGCAAAAGCGGTATCTATCACCAGGCCAGTAAAGGGACACATCAGTTTAATTACTCTCGCTTCCGACCCGGAAATGTACAATCAATTAGCCGCGCCGATGCTTGAAGATTTACGCAGCGTGATGCAGGAAGAAACGCAAAGCTTTCTTGATAAGTTAATTCAGGATGCGGGGTATCCCGTTGACGAGACGTTTATTGCCTACGGTGAGTTAAGCGAACATATTCTGGAGGTTTGTCGCAAACATCATTTCGATTTGGTGATTTGCGGTAATCACAATCACAGTTTCTTTTCGCGAGCATCCTGCTCGGCGAAAAGAGTGATTGCCTCAAGTGAGGTCGATGTGCTGTTAGTTCCACTTACGGGAGATTAACCGCACTTACGCAAGCTTAGGAAAGGTAGCAACTTTATCGCGCTGCTGGCTTTCCGCGCTTCGCGGAACTATCTGCTTTAGGTCGCTAATGAAGCACTCCTGCCAGTGGTTAATATCGTTTTTCACGATAACGTCCAGCATTTCTGCATGACGGGAAATACGTTCCGCCAGCGACATAGTCAATGCACGATCCAGCGCAGCTGCAACTTCGTCACGATCGTAGGGATTAACAATTAACGCCGACGTTAACTCGTTTGCCGCTCCCGCAAATTGCGAAAGAACAAGTACGCCCGGGTTGGCCGGATCCTGAGCGGCAACATACTCTTTTGCCACCAGGTTCATCCCGTCACGCAGTGGCGTCACTAAGCCCACGTCAGAGTAGCGGAATATTTTCATCAGTAATTTACGGTCAAAATGCTGATTCAAATAATAAAGCGGCGTCCAGCCTAATTGCCCATATTTACCATTAATTCGTCCGGCTTCATTTTCGAGCTGATGACGAATATCCTGATAGGCTTGCACATCACCACGCGACGTTGGCGCGATCTGGGTATAACGAATTTTACCGTGATGTTGCGGATATTTTTCCAGTAACGCTTCATAGGCGAGAAAACGCTCCGGCAGACCTTTGGAATAATCCAGTCGTTCAACAGAAAAGATGTTCTGTACGTTTTTCAGTTCCGCTTTGAGTTGCGCCAGTTTTGGCGGCAGTGGTCCGGCAGCCTGTTTCGCTATTTCTTTCGGTTCAATGCCGATCGGGTAAACTTCTGTTCGAAACGCTTTGCCGCAGGCCGTATGGCTTTTTGCGCTACGCGTCGTGACACGGGTCAGGTTAGAAAGGCAATCCAGGAACGCCAGACGATCGTTTTCTGTCTGGAAACCCAGCAAATCATAATCACAAAGCTGTTCAAGCAAGGTGTCATATGTCGGCAGCGCGTTGAAGATTTCCGGCGTCGGGAATGGAATATGCAAAAAGAAACCAATGCGATTATTCACCCCTCTTTTGCGTAATTCATGCGCAAAGGGCAACAGGTGATAATCGTGGATCCAGATAATGTCATCGTCTTGCAGGAGCGGCAATAATTTATCTGCCAGCATTGCATTTACGCGTAGGTAGCCATCCCAGGCAGGACGCTGAAATTGCACCAGATCGAGCCGATAATGAAAAGCAGGCCAGAGAACGGCATTGGAGAATTGGTTGTAGTATTCGTCAAGATCCTGTTCGCTGAGGTTAAAAGAGGCCCACGTAATGTTACCCTTTTTCACCTTTTTTAGTGGCTGATCCTCATTTCCTGTTTCGCCACTCCAGCCAAACCACAGTCCACCTGCGGCTTTCAGTGCCCCCAGTATGCCAACGGCAAGGCCACCGGCACTGGCGGCGTGCTCATCTGGTGGTGCAATCCGGTTAGATACTACGACTAAACGACTCATAGTCATCACTCCTGTTATTTTCTCTTTTTTGTTGTAATGCGGTGGTTATCATTTCAAGCCAGCTCCAGACATCCGGCACGCCCGCCAGTCGCCATGATGCCTGAGTTGCGCCTGTGCCAATTTTTACTGACATTCCGCCCAGCCGGTTAACGACAGCGAAGCCAGATTCATCGGTTAAATCATCGCCCAGAAATACCGGCGTTCGCCCGATAAAGGGAGCTTCCTGCATAAAGGCAGCAATCGCCTCACCTTTACTGGTGCCTCGCGGCTTGATCTCGACAACACACTTTCCCTGCTGTAACGCCATTTGTGGCCAGATCTGAGTAATACGTTGCGCTAATGTCATTAATGCGTCTTCATGCTGCGGAGCCTGACGATAATGCAGCGCAAAGGCCATCCCTTTCGTCTCCAGCTCAGCACCGGGAAACTGGGCGATAGCCGTATGCAGTTGCACGCTAATATCACGCGCAATCGCATCCGGCAGATGAACGATATGCGTTTTACCATTGATGTCACGGCGCTCCGCCCCATGCACGCCCGCTAACGGGAAGCGATAAGGTTTTGCCAGTGCATCAAGCTCCACCATTGAGCGCCCTGATATCAATGCCAATGCACCATCACTTGCGGTTGCCAGTAGCTGAAGTCCTTGCAGAATATTGTCAGGCACGACGACCTGATCGGGATGCGGTTTGATTTCCGCCAGCGTTCCATCGAGATCAAAAAACCAGGCATATTTCGCGGATAGTTCAGGGGTTTCGGTTAACGGTTCTGTCACCCGGTTCTCCTCCTTCTCTTTTCTTATTGTGTTGCGCAGAACGCGCTTTACAGACATGTAAGTATAGACAGTGTGACGGGGGTCGCCATTTGTAACGAAGAACAGCCAACCGTTGTGGCGGCTGGCTGTGGTGGGAAAAAGTGCTAAATTATTGTGGAAAAAAGCATCAGACAGTACGTTTCGCTTTTTGCTTGTAACGGTCGAAGATCACCGCTGCCAGCAGGATTAAGCCGCGAACCACGTACTGGGCGAAAGGAGAAATATTAAGCAGGTTCATGGCGTTTTCCACGGTGCCTAAAATTAAGATACCCGCCACCACATATGAGATTTTTCCGATGCCACCTTTCAGAGAAACGCCACCTAAAACGCAGGCGGAGATAACAATCAGCTCATAGCCAATCGACGTCATTGGCTGCCCACTGGTCATACGTGAAGCCAGAATAATTCCGGCTATCGCTGATACCAGTCCAGAGAGAACAAAGATAATAATTTTGGTGCGAACAACCGGTACACCCGCCAGACGCGCAGCCTCTTCGTTCCCGCCAATCGCCAGGGTGTTACGCCCAAAGGTGGTTTTATTCAACAGCAAACCAAAGACAATCAGACACGCGACGGTAAGCCAGATTGGCGCAGGCAGACCGAACCAGTTGGCGTAACCAAGGGCAAAGAAGCTTTCATCTTCGATACCGACCGCTTTACCGTCTGAAATGATGTACGCCAGACCTCGAACAATCTGCATCGTTGCCAGTGTCGTGATCAGGGCATTTATTTTCAGTTTGGCGATAACAAAGCCATTGACCAGACCACAGAGAACGCCCAGCAACAAACCCGCTGCCACGCCAATCCACAGGCTTTCAGTCAGGTTGATAACCACCGCCGTGGTGACACCCGCACAGGCAATTACGGAGGCGACAGAAAGGTCAAAGTCACCGGAAGCAAGGCAGAACAACATGCCACACGCCACCATCCCCGACATAGAAATTGCCAGGCCCAACCCTTTCATATTAATGAAGGTGGCAAAATTTGGGACAAAAATGGCACAGGCGATAAAAAGCACCGCAAACACCACCAGCATGCCGTACTGATCCCAGATACGCCCAAAGCTGAAAGACGACTTAGGTGCGCCAGAACCCGATGTAGAAACAGAAGACATCATACTCTCCTTACTCAGGCAACTGCCTGGCTGACTTTAGGCATTGCAAGGCTTAATGCCTGACGCTCATCTGCCTGCTCGTGTAACAATTCACCGGCGATTTCGCCTTCGCGCATCACCACAATCCGGTCGGCAACGCCGAGGACTTCAGGTAAGTCGCTGGAGGCAAACAGCACCGCCACGCCCTGCGCTGCCAGCGCATAAATCACGTTGTAAATTTCATGCTTAGCACCAACATCAATGCCGCGCGTAGGTTCATCCAGCAAAATGACCTTCATCTCTTCCGATAACCAGCGGCCCAGAATGGCTTTTTGCTGATTTCCGCCTGAAAGATTCATGATCAGTTGCTCTGCGCCCGGCGTTTTGATGTTGAGCGAACGAATGTGGTGATCGGCATTGTTTTCTTCCCAACCGTTGTTGATTACACAACCGCCGAGCACATGTTTGCGTCTGGCACTGATGTTGATATTGTCGCGAACGGAGTGCACAGGAATAATGCCTTCCGCTTTGCGATCTTCCGGGCAGAGCATCATGCCTGCGGCAATAGCGTGGCTCGGTTTACGAATATCAATCGGCCGTTGGTCGATATAAACCTGACCGGCGGTGATTTGCGTACCGCCAAACATGCCTTTCATTAATTCGCTACGCCCTGCCCCGACCAGACCAAACAGACCGACAATTTCTCCACTGCGAACCGCCAGACTTATTGGCGTACGCACGCCTGGTGCTTTCACAGCATCAAGACGCAGCCGCTCCTCGCCATAACTACGCGGTTGCCAACCGTAGATATCTCCGATGTCGCGCCCGACCATCGCCTGCACCAGGGCGTCGTGGTCAACCTGCTGCATATCAGTAAAGGTTTTGACATAACGCCCATCTTTAAAGACGGTGATGGCATCGCTGAGGGCAAATATTTCTTCCATACGGTGAGAAACGTATAAGATCACCCGCCCCTCTTTTCGCAGTTCACGAATAACGCGGAAAAGATTGTCGATTTCACGGGCAGAGAGGGAGCTGGTTGGCTCATCAAAGGCGATAATTTTGGCGTTACGCGCCAGCGCTTTGGCAATTTCAACCATCTGCCACTGACCAATGGAGAGATATTTCAGCGGCGTGTCCGGGTCAATATCCATACCAAGATGCTTAAGTTGTAAACCCGCCTCATAATTCAGCAATGAGCGATTCACAATGCCGCCTTTATGAGGAAGCTGGCCGAGATAGATGTTTTCCGCGACGGTCATTTCCGGCACGAGATGCAGTTCCTGATAAATAATCGCCACACCCGCGTTAAGTGCTGCGGTTGTGTCGGAAAAGGACATTTCCTGCCCATTAATCACTACAGAACCCGTGGTTGGCGCATAGTTGCCGCTGAGGATTTTTAAGAGAGTTGATTTTCCTGCGCCATTTTCACCCATCAACGCATGAACCTGACCGGCATAGCAGTCAAAACTAATATCCGTCAGCGCCTTAACGCCGGGAAACGTTTTACCGATGCCGCGAAATGAGAGATACGGGGTAGACTGTTGCATAACGTCTCCGTGAATCACTGGTCGTTCACACCCCCTCTGCATCATGCAGAGGGGAATTTTTTCGGCAGATTACTTACCGCCTAAACCTTTTTTCTCCAGTTCTTCTTTAAAGTTGTCACGCGTGATCAGCACCACGTCGGTAACTTCGGTGAATTTGGTCGGTTCGACACCTTTTGCGACCCAGTTGTAAAGCATTTCGCTGGACTTATAACCATGTACATCCGGGCTTGGCAGCAGTGATCCGTAGAAGCCGGTTGCCTGTGCCTTAGACAGTTCGCTCACCGCATCCACACCGTTAATACCGATACCGATAATATCGGCCGCTTTAAAGCCCTGACCTTCCGTCGCGCGTACGCCGCCCAGCACGGTGCTGTCGTTCATACCGACGATCAGCCAATGTTTAACTTCCGGATGTTGAACCAGCATTGAGTTGGCAGCGTCAAATGCCCCCGGGATGTCGTTAGATTTGGTAGGTACCTGATAAATTTGTTTTTCCGGGAATCCTGCAGCTTTCAGCGCATCCATAGAACCCGTAGTACGGCGACGAGCCGTATCCAGTTCGTTGGCGGTAATCGCCATCACCGCGCTTTCTTTGACATCCCAGCCACGTTTCTGCATCTCTTTATACAGTTCCTGGCCCTGACGTTCGCCAATTTTGGTCGCTGCCATCATCACCAGCGGAACGGTATCCATTGGCTTGCCTTTGGCGTTAACAAACTGGTCATCCACGGCAATGACTTTCATATCGTAGCCACGCGCTTTCGCCACGATGGCAGAGCCGAGTTTCGGGTCCGGAGTACAAATAACGAAACCTTTCGCGCCACTGGCAGCCAGGCTGTCGATCGCGTTCAATGTTTTTTCGCCATCCGGCACGGCAATCTTAATAACTTCAAACCCTAAATCCTTCCCGGCTTTATCGGCAAACTTCCATTCGGTCTGGAACCACGGCTCTTCCGGTTGCTTCACCAGGAAACCGAGCTTCAGGTTCTCCGCCATAGCGGATTGTGACATAACGGCTGCCAGACCAATGGCTGCCAGGGCTTTAGTAAATTTGTGCATGGTTCTCTCCAGCTTTAGTGTCGTTTTGTGTAGGGCAAAAACGAATAACTCTCGTTAATTTAATCGGAAAACAAAGCATTACCTTTTAACTAAAAGATAAGTAACTGTGTTGACATAGTTTTAGCGAGAAATTAATTCTCCATAGGAGAGCAATATCACATCGCAGAATTACAGTGAGAACGTGCATAAATTTAGCGGGAAAAGACATAGAGAAAGGCTTATTTGTCAGACAAATCATCGAGTACACAGCAGATTAATCCATAAGATTAGCCTGGAAATCCTTGTTGTGTTTTGTACTCATACGGAACGTCTTCTTTTTAACCAGTCAATTGGCCACATTACCTGGCGTTGAGCTTTTGAAATGGTGTAATAACCGCAATTCAAAGATGTGGAAAATGAGCGTCATTCATTTCGCCATTAATTATCACCGTGCTCATTAATTAACAGAACACGTATACTGAGAGCCTTATCGCAAAAATGAAAAAACGTTTTAAAAAATCATTGCTTCATCATGAATTCAAATCCCCCTATTAATATCAACAAGATACAAAAAGCATCATCATTAAAATTCATTGCAGTTACATTGATTTCATCAATGAAATGTAAAAATATATAAACTTGATGATTTAAGCATTTTCTTATACCCGTTCAGACGTTATTCTTATTTCAGATCATCGTCAGAATTGACTCCACGATCACATTTCGGACCGGCAGAAAGGAATTATTCTGCAAACAGTAATTATGGTGTTTTGATTTATCTTGCACCTCTCCACTTCTGGATATAAGGATATTAGGTATGGCAACCGCTGGAATGCTTCTCAAACTCAACTCTCAAATGAACCGCGAGTTTTACGCATCCAATCTCTACCTTCACCTGAGTAACTGGTGTTCTGAACAGAGTCTGAACGGCACCGCCACTTTCCTTCGCGCCCAGGCACAGAGTAACGTGACCCAAATGATGCGCATGTTTAACTTTATGAAGAGTGTCGGCGCTACTCCCATCGTTAAAGCCATTGATGTTCCCGGTGAAAAACTGAACTCACTGGAAGAACTTTTCCAAAAAACGATGGAAGAATACGAGCAACGTTCAAGCACGCTGGCACAGTTAGCCGATGAAGCTAAAGAACTGAATGATGATTCAACCGTCAATTTCCTGCGCGATCTGGAAAAAGAGCAGCAGCATGATGGCCTGTTGCTGCAAACCATTCTTGATGAAGTGCGCAGTGCGAAACTTGCTGGTATGTGCCCTGTGCAGACCGACCAACATGTTCTGAATGTCGTGTCGCATCAGCTGCATTGATCATCATCGGCGCTAATGCATTGCGCCGATGAAGTTTTTGAGAAACCGCTGCCTCATCTTTTTGAAGCAGCGGTTTTTTAATGGGATTCGCCTTGTGGGGTAAACTTGAGGTCAATCAGCGCGATAGCTTTTTGGATTGCCCGCATGGTGACCGGGTCTGCGGCGGCGGGATGGTGAGTAAAGTCGATATTCTTCAGCTGGCTGGACATTTTTTCGCGAACTTCAACGGGTGCGATCACATCGAGAACATCCAGAATTTGTTTGATAACCAACTGGCAAGCAACCACGTCAGAAACCAGTTCCTGATCGGCATTCAGCGGCTGGGACATCGTAAACTCCTGATAGCATTTTGAAAGCCGTTATAGTAGCGGCTTCACTTCTTCAGCGATAGTCACAACCACCGTCATCAGGACACAAAAAAACCTGCCGGAGCAGGTTTTTTGTTATCGGAACATATTCCCTGGCGGTACGTCTTTGAACGTCTTGCAATAGTTATTGAACATACTTTTCAGGATCTTGCGCAGTTTCATCGCGGCACTCCGACTATTTGTTATGCAGGTGTTATTGTCTTTGCACTTATAATATGACAATCATCACAAAAATCAATCTTTATGTGATGCAAATCACATAAATACCCCTTTAATGTTATAAAAATGATAATCAAAAAGCAGCCCCCCCATTTCTGACACATACAGATGGCGAGAAATAGCGCCTGCCAGGCGTCTTTTCCGGCCATTGTCGCAGCGCTGTAACGCGTAAAATACTGCTTTCTTTTACTCTTCTGGCTGGACCATGAGACTTCTGATTCTGACTCTTTCATTAATAACGCTGGCGGGGTGCACAGTTACTCGCCAGGCTCATGTGGGCGAAGTTGACGCGGCAACAGGTATTGTTCGGTTGGTTTATGATCAGGCTTTTTTGCAGCATGCCCGTACCGATCGTTATATCAGTCGCGGGATCGCCGATCGCGCATGCCAGCAGGAAGGCTATACCCACGCTATCCCCTTTGGTCAGCCAGTAGGCAACTGTAGCCTCTTTGCGGGTTCCTTATGTTTGAATACGGAATTCACTTTGTCATATCAGTGCCATCATTCCGCCTTCCCTGTCTTTCTCTAAATGTTTTAATCAGCGAGGGGGATCTTCGCTGATTAAATAAATATCAGTAATGCGTTTTATTCCCATTCGTATTTTTAATAAATGAAGTTTATATTTTACCTTTTGCAAATAATAAAATAACAAATTATAGTGACGCCACAGCAACAAATATAACCTTTGTGGAGCACTATCATGCTGAAACCAGAAATGATTGAAAAACTTAATGAGCAGATGAACCTGGAACTGTACTCTTCACTGCTTTATCAGCAAATGAGCGCCTGGTGCAGCTATCATACCTTCGAAGGTGCTGCCGCGTTCCTGCGCCGTCACGCCCAGGAAGAGATGACGCATATGCAGCGTCTGTTTGATTATCTGACTGATACCGGCAACTTACCGCGTATTAATACCGTTGAATCTCCGTTTGCTGAATATTCTTCACTTGATGAATTATTCCAGGAAACCTATAAACACGAACAATTAATCACGCAGAAAATTAACGAACTGGCTCATGCTGCAATGACCAATCAGGACTACCCAACATTTAATTTCCTGCAATGGTATGTTTCTGAGCAGCATGAAGAAGAGAAGCTGTTCAAATCGATTATTGATAAATTAAGCCTGGCAGGCAAAAGCGGCGAAGGTTTGTATTTTATCGACAAAGAACTCTCCACCCTCGACACACAAAACTAATGTTCTCCGGCGGCAGGTTTACTGCCGCCGTTTCAAATCAGTGACGGCAAATCTTACTCTGATCGGTTGAAAAACCGTCTTCCGAAGGTATAAATTTGCCTTTTGCTGCCAGAAACGCTACCAGCTCTCCCGCTGTCATCCCTTCTGCCGAGCAGGTGTGAAAATGTGCCTGTTCACCAAAACGCGCTTTAATCGCTGCTTCCAGACTGGCATGCGTATATTGCTCGCCTGATTCAATCATCATATTTAACACTTCATGACCGTGAATAGAGTCCATCGTTCCTCCTCAAAAAAGGCTAGCGTAGCGATTGCCGCTTACCAAGACTTTGCGCCAGCGCAGGACTGAACGCATTTTATTGTACATTTATATTTACACCATATGTAACGCCGGTTTGACGAATCCGCCGTTATGCCTTAACCTGCGCCGCAGATATCACTCATAAAGATCGTCAGGACAGAAGAAAGCGTGAAAAACAGAACTCTGGGAAGTGTTTTTATCGTGGCGGGAACCACAATTGGCGCAGGCATGCTGGCAATGCCGCTGGCTGCGGCAGGTGTTGGTTTTAGCGTCACGTTAATCTTGTTGATTGGGCTTTGGGCGTTGATGTGCTACACGGCGCTATTACTACTGGAGGTGTACCAGCATGTCCCGGCAGATACCGGTCTGGGCACGCTGGCAAAACGCTATCTGGGACGCTACGGTCAGTGGCTGACGGGCTTCAGTATGATGTTCTTAATGTATGCTCTGACTGCGGCATACATCAGTGGTGCTGGTGAATTGTTGGCTTCCAGCATCAGCGACTGGACAGGTATTTCAATGTCGGCAACCGCTGGCGTGCTGTTGTTCACTTTTGTTGCCGGTGGCGTGGTTTGTGTCGGAACTTCGCTGGTCGATTTATTTAACCGTTTTCTGTTCAGCGCCAAAATTATTTTTCTGGTGGTGATGCTGGTACTGCTACTTCCGCATATTCATAAGGTGAATCTTTTAACCCTGCCGTTGCAACAGGGGCTGGCACTGTCTGCAATCCCAGTGATTTTTACGTCGTTTGGTTTTCACGGTAGCGTGCCGAGCATTGTCAGTTATATGGATGGCAATATTCGTAAGCTACGCTGGGTGTTTATAACCGGTAGTGCGATCCCCCTGGTGGCATATATTTTCTGGCAGCTGGCGACGCTTGGCAGCATTGATTCAACAACCTTTATGGGATTGCTGGCTAATCATGCCGGATTAAACGGGCTGTTACAGGCGTTACGCGAAATGGTGGCCTCTCCGCATGTTGAGCTGGCGGTGCATTTATTTGCTGATTTAGCCCTCGCCACGTCATTCCTCGGCGTTGCGTTAGGTTTATTTGATTATCTGGCAGATTTGTTTCAGCGTTCAAATACCGTTGGTGGACGATTGCAAACTGGTGCAATTACCTTTCTGCCGCCGTTAGCGTTTGCACTGTTTTATCCACGAGGATTTGTAATGGCGCTGGGTTACGCCGGTGTGGCGCTGGCGGTACTGGCATTGATTATCCCTTCGCTGTTGACCTGGCAAAGCAGAAAGCACAATCCTCAGGCGGGTTACCGGGTGAAAGGTGGTCGTCCAGCGCTGGTGGTGGTGTTTCTCTGTGGTATTGCTGTGATTGGCGTGCAATTTTTGATTGCGGCAGGCTTGTTACCAGAAGTGGGATGATTAGATCTTATTGGGTGCCAGAATTAACGCTGACACCCAATTTGACCTCTTAATGCAGGCAGCACTGCTTAAATTTCTTACCACTGCCGCACGGACAAGGATCGTTACGACCCGGTTTCTCTTCTGCTTTGATCGGTTGCTGAACAGCTTTTTCCTGCGGATGCGCCATCCAGTATGCATGTAAATCAAGCGCCGCCAGTCGAATGGCATCTACGCTCTCTTCAAACGCTTCTGGCGACATCTTCTCTACCCGCTCGAAGTTTTCCTCAGTACCGTGCAGCGCAATCGCCTCCAGCGCCGGTTTTAACGAATCGGGCAACGTTGACCAGTCAGAAAGTGCCACGCCCCGCATATAGCCAAAGCACCACTCCTCAACAATCGTCAGCTCGCTGCCATCGACTTCTCGCAAGCCGAATAACGGCTCAAACTGCTCCGGGAATTCGTTCAGACGCTCTGCGGTATCGGCCATATGCTGAAAAGCCAGGTTCATAAAGCGCGTCATCTCTTTCTCTGACGCCCAGCGTGGCACATAGTCAGCCCCACCCCATACGGCAACCAGCCACTGTGCCGGTTCAATCTCTTGCGGAGAACTCAACACCGCCGTCAATAAACCGTCCAGCTCCGCCACATCAAGAATGGCGTGGTCAGTGTTGTATTTGGTCAGAATATCGTCCAGCCATTCCAACTCACTTTCGTTTAACGGTCCCGTTTTCATACGCTTTTCCTTGTGGATCTCAACTCGCCAACACCTATCTTACATGTCGGTCCGTATCAGAGATACTTTTTGAGTGGCTTTGCCGGTGATTAAAAATTAAGGAGGGTGTAACGACAAGTTGCAGGTACAAAAAAACCACCCGAAGGTGGTTTCACGACACTGCTTATTGCTTTGATTTTATTCTTATCTTTCCCATGGTACCCGGAGCGGGACTTGAACCCGCACAGCGCGAACGCCGAGGGATTTTAAATCCCTTGTGTCTACCGATTCCACCATCCGGGCTCGGGAAGAAAGTGGAGGCGCGTTCCGGAGTCGAACCGGACTAGACGGATTTGCAATCCGCTACATAACCGCTTTGTTAACGCGCCAAATTCTTCAGGCCTTTCAGCCGGACATCCGCTGAAGCCGATGTCTTTTAAACTGGAGCGGGAAACGAGACTCGAACTCGCGACCCCGACCTTGGCAAGGTCGTGCTCTACCAACTGAGCTATTCCCGCATTCATCAAGCAATCAGTTAATCACTTGATTTTATTATCGTCTGGCAATCAGTGCCGCCGTTCGATGCGTTGCATTCTACTTACCTGGCGCGATGAGTCAACGATATTTTTCACCACTTTTGATCGTTTGCTGAAAATTGCGCCGAAACGATCACTGATCAAGCAAATCTGCACGCGCAGCGCTCAAATATTGCAACATTGACCACAGAGTCAGTACCGCAGCCACAAAGAAAAGTGCAATACCGGCGTACTCAACCCAAATGTTCGGACGCCACAGCAGCCAGGCCAGCGCTACCATCTGGGCAGTGGTTTTCACTTTCCCAATCCAGGAGACAGCCACGCTACTGCGTTTACCCAACTCTGCCATCCATTCGCGTAGCGCAGAAATAATAATTTCACGGGCGATCATCGTTGCCGCCGGTAATGTCACCCACCAGCTGTGATAATGCTCGGTTACCAGCACCATGGCGATAGCCACGAGAACTTTATCTGCTACAGGGTCAAGGAAAGCACCAAACCGGGTACTCTGGTTCCAGCGGCGTGCCAGAAAACCATCGAACCAGTCAGTCACCGCCGCGACGCAGAAAATGAGCGCGGCGGCAAACGGCGACCAGGTGACAGGCAGATAAAAGACCAATACAAAGAATGGGATAAGGATGACACGGAACAGTGTAAGCAACGTAGGGATATTAAATTGCATAATGACGGGTAACTATCTGTTGTCAGTAAGATTACCCCTATGTTGCTACAGAGACATCAATGTTTCAACGACCAGAAGATCTTTTCTGCCAGACCTTGCGAAATACCCGGCACTTTTGCAATTTCCTCGACGCTGGCGTTACGTAAACCTTGCAAACCGCCCATATATTTCAACAACATTTGCCGACGTTTTGGCCCGACGCCTTCAATGGCTTCCAGGGAACTGGTATTTTTGACCTTCGCCCGTTTTTTGCGGTGCCCGCCAATCGCGTGATCGTGTGATTCGTCGCGAATATGTTGGATAACATGCAGCGCGGGAGAATCTGGCGGCAAACTGAATCCCTCACCTTCCGGCTCAAAGAACAGCGTTTCCAACCCAGCCTTCCTATCTGCTCCTTTGGCAACGCCAAGTAGCAGCGGATGATTTTTATCCCATGAGACATCCAGTTCGGCGAAGACATTTTTCGCCTGTGCAAGCTGGCCTTTGCCGCCGTCGATAAGGATCACATCCGGGATCTTACTGTCGTCGATGGCTTTACCATAACGCCGACGCAGCACCTGATTCATCGCCGCATAATCATCGCCCGGCGTAATGCCAGTAATGTTATAGCGCCGATACTCCGCACGCAGCGGGCCGTTAGCATCAAATACCACACAGGAGGCGACGGTTTGTTCACCCATGGTATGGCTGATGTCAAAGCACTCCATCCGCTTCACTTCCGGCAATTTCAACACGCTGGCAAGCGCGGTCAGTCGCTGGTGAACGGTAGATTGCTGCGAAAGTTTGCTGGTTAAGGCCGTCGCCGCATTGGTGCGCGCGAGTTTCAGATAACGCGCCCGATCGCCGCGAGGTTTGGTTTGAACATTAATCTTGCGTCCCGCCAGTTCTGAAAGGGAATCGGCGAGCAGCGTTTTATCGCTAAGATTAAAATCGAGCAGGATCTCACCCGGTAAGGTGCGCATCTGGCTGCCTTGTAAATAGAACTGACCTACGAAGGTTTCCACCACCTCGCTCAGTTCCGTACCGCCCGGCACTTTCGGGAAATAGCTGCGGCTGCCGAGCACTTTACCCTGACGAATGAACAATACGTGGACACAAGCCATGCCCGCATCGAACGCCACACCAATAACGTCAAGGTCGTCGCCGGTATTGGACACAAACTGTTTTTCGGTGACGCGTCGCACCGCCTGAATTTGGTCGCGAATACGTGCCGCTTCTTCAAACTCCAGATTCTGGCTGGCAGTTTCCATACGGCTAATGAGTTGCGTAAGCACCTGATCATCTTTGCCAGACAAAAACAGGCGCACATACTCGACCTGCTGAGCGTATTCTTCTTCACTCACCAGTCCTTCAACGCACGGTCCCAGACAGCGCCCTATCTGATATTGCAGACACGGACGCGAGCGATTGCGATAAACACTATTTTCGCACTGGCGAATGGGGAATATCTTTTGCAGTAACGCCAGTGTTTCACGTACGGCATAGCCATTCGGGAACGGGCCGAAATATTCACCTTTGGCATGCTTCGCACCACGATGCATCGCCAGACGCGGGTGGGTATCGCCACTCAGGAAGATAAAAGGATAAGATTTATCATCGCGTAGCAAAACGTTATAACGCGGCTGATAGAGTTTGATGTAGTTGTGTTCCAGCAACAGCGCTTCGGTTTCTGTATGAGTAACCGTTACATCAATTTGCTGGATCTGGGCGACCAGCGCTTCGGTTTTGCGCGAAGCGAGGTTGCTACGGAAATAGCTGGAAAGCCGTTTTTTCAGGTCTTTCGCTTTGCCGACATAGATAACCGTACCACCAGCATCGTACATGCGATAAACGCCTGGCTGGCTGGTTACGGTTTTTAAAAACGCTTTTGCGTCAAACTGATCACTCACTGACTTGATAATGTCTCCGCATTACACAGACCATGGCGAATTGCCAGGTGAGTCAGCTCAACATCGCCATGAATGTTTAGTTTACTGAACATACGATAGCGGTAGCTGTTCACCGTTTTCGGACTGAGATTGAGCTGTTCTGAGATCTCATTGACCTTCTGGCCCTTGGTGATCATCAGCATAATCTGCAATTCACGTTCAGACAAACTGGCAAATGGGCTTTCTGTTTTTTCTGGTTCGATCTGGCTTAACGCCATTTGTTGAGCGATGTCAGAAGCAATGTAACGCTGTCCAGAATAAACAGAACGAATCGCACTCACGACTTCCTGCGGAGCCGCGCCTTTGCTGAGGTAGCCAGCAGCACCGGCCTGCATGACTTTCGCTGGTAAAGGGTTTTCTGTATGGACCGTAAGCATGATGATTTTTACATCAGCTGTGGAACGCGCGATTTTACGCGTCGCCTCAAGACCGCCAATGCCCGGCATACTCATGTCCATTAGCACCACGTCAACGGCATTTGCCCGGCACCACTTAACGGCGTCTTCACCGCACGATGCCTCACCAACGACTTTTATACCCTTTATATCTTCCAGAATGCGTCGTATCCCTGCGCGCACCAGTTCGTGGTCATCAACAAGTAGAACGTTGATCAAAGGAATATCTCCAGAAATAGGGATAACGCTACTGATAGTTAGTCATTCGTATATTAGCGGTTTTTATTGCAACTTTGAAACGTTAAAAATGGTGGGTATTCGATTTTTCTCTCGTTTTTGTCAATTCGATTGTCCACAGTTATGGTCACGCCCGTCACCAACGGCTTACCGGATCGTTTCACAGTAAGCCCTGCGACGAAATGTGACAAAAATTACCTTTATTCAGCAAAAATGAAAATCAGCCCGCTGAATATGTAACATTAATTAACCCGAACAATACGGGCAAAAAACATTCATGATAAAAATATTTATTGGTCATTATATTAACGCATTTAATAGCACCGTTGACGGCACGCTCAAAAAACAACCACTGCTATTTTTAGCAAAGCTTATGGTATACTCCGCCGCCTTAACATTTTTCACCGCAAATTTTCATTGCAACATGACGAGGAAAATAAATGAGTACGCCTGATTTTTCTACTGCCGAGAATAATCAAGAACTGGCAAATGAAGTCTCCTGCCTGAAAGCGATGCTGACGCTGATGCTGCAGGCGATGGGACAAGCTGACGCGGGCCGCGTGATGTTAAAGATGGAAAAACAGCTTGCGCTGATCGAAGACGAAACCCAGGCTGCTGTATTTTCCAAAACGGTTAAGCAAATTAAACAAGCCTACCGTCAGTAATATAAAACCGGCTGAGAGCGTGCCTTTCAGCCGGTTTTTGCATCTGGCACGCAGAAAGAAAAGCGATCAAATTAAGCCAGTAGCGGCCGCGTAACAGGCAACCTGGGTCTTATTCGGTGCATTGATTTTTTTCTGCATGTTTTTCTGATGGAAATTGACCGTATTCTCAGAGATTGACAAAATCATCGCTATCTCTGCTGATGTCTTCCCTTCCGCCGTCCATTTCAGAATTTCTTTTTCGCGCTTGCTGAAATTCATCTCTGGCGTCATCACTATTTCATCATTTAAACGCATCAGAGCCATCAGACTTTCGCGCACCAGTAACTGCATTTTTAATTGCAGTTCATCACTAAGAATGGGTATTTCGCGCGCGCTGCAACGGGAAAAGGACAAAAAGCCCAGCGCCCGGTTTGGCAGCATTAAATACTGGGTGACACCACGGCGTAAACCGTGTGCGCGCGCGGCTTCCCATAACGGCTGTGCTTCGCTGAATAAGTCATCATTCCACATTAAATGGCCCTGACTAAAGTTTTCAGGGTTCAGCACAGGATCAATGGCGAGAAAGTTTTTTGCCTGATAATAACTCACCCACGACTCAGGGTAATTGGTGTAGAAAGCTACTTTAGGTCGCGTGAATGGTACCGGGTGGCGAACACATAACGAATAGTAATCGTACTCCAGCTGCTGAGCCTGAAGCTCGATTTCATGGTAGACCTCTTCTGCGGCCTCCATCCTCTGAAAACGCAACAGCATCGTGCGACGCCAGCTGAAAAAATCCGTATCCTGCATAGTAAACCGCAACGCCCCTGAGAGTGAGTATCATTTATAATGATAATTCAAACTATCACATAAATAAGATTTATATATAAATTATATTATTCAGGTAATAAAGTACTTTTGCAAGACATCACATTCTCTTATGTTATTAATGAGTTAGGCTGATTCATTAAGCACTTTTATCACACTTGAAATGGCGTTCAGCCCCGACAAGAGCGCCGTCTGGGCTGATTTTTTCTTATTATTGCAGCAGAAACTTCTCGAGAAACTGGCGAGTGCGAGGCTGCTGAGGATCGGCAAATAACGCTTTTGCGGCCCCCTGCTCGACTATCCGCCCCTGGTCCATAAAGATCGCCCGGTCCGCAACATCCCGGGCAAAGCTCATTTCGTGCGTCACAATCACCATCGTGCGCTTTTCCTGCGCCAGCTGACGGATGGTGTTCAGGACTTCGCCCACCAGCTCTGGATCCAGCGCCGACGTTGGCTCGTCAAACAAAATCACCTCAGGACGCATAGCCAGCGCTCGCGCAATCGCGACACGCTGCTGTTGACCGCCAGACAAACGACGTGGATAGCTGGTTTCTTTACCTGCCAGCCCAACTTTCGCCAACAGCTCGCGAGCACGCGCCGTGGCCTCTTCTTTCGGTTCGCCTTTGACGATCACCGGCCCTTCAATAATGTTTTCCAGCACCGTACGATGCGGAAACAAATTAAAGTTCTGGAAGACAAACCCGACGTGCTGACGCAACTGGCGAATCAGCGATTTTTGCTGACTTAATGAACGTGCAGTATCAATGGTGATATCGCCAACGGTGATGGTTCCCACTTCCGGTTGTTCCAGCAGATTTATGCTGCGTAGCAACGTGGTTTTGCCGGAACCACTCGGACCGATAATTGCCACTACTTCGCCAGGCTTCACCTCAAGGTCGATACCGTGCAGCACCGTCTGACCGTGGAATTTTTTCACCAGGTTCTTAACTTCAATGGCACTCATTTTGGTTCTCTCTCCTGGCGATTAAGTTGATTCTCAAAATGGTTCTGCAACGTCGATAACACTGTCGCCATGATCCAGTAGATGAGCGAAGCCGCCAGATACATGGTGAACACCTCCAGCGTACGCGAGGTAATCAACTGCGCCTGACGGAACAGCTCCGGCACCTGGATTGTCGCGGCCAGCGATGTATCTTTTACCAGGCTGATAAAGCTGTTCGACAGCGGCGGCAACGCCACCCGCGCCGCCTGTGGCAAAATCGCGCGACGCATGGTCTGCCACGGCGTCATACCAATACTGGCAGCAGCTTCCCACTGACCTTTATCAATAGAAGAAATGGCGGCGCGCAGCGTTTCGGCAGCATAGGCGGCAGTGTTTAGCGACAGACCAATCATTGCTGACGGAATGGGATCTAGTTCGATGCCAAACTGCGGCAAGCCGTAATAGATCATAAACAATTGTGCGATGAGTGGCGTACCACGAAAAATAGAGATATAAAAACGCGCCAGCCAGCGCACGGGCCAGATTGGCGACAGGCGCATCAGCGCGAGAATAAACCCTAGCAGTAAGCCAAAAAACATGCCGCCGATACTGAGTTGCAGCGTATACCCAGCCCCTTTCAGCAGGAACGGCAAGGAATCAATAACCAGTTGTATACTTTCTTGCATGAGCGTTTCCGGAGCTAAACGTGGGGATGATAGGCGAACAGCGCAGGCGCGCCGCCGGTATGAATAAACAGAATCGGCCCTTCATCTTTGAAGCGTTTCTGACTGATACCGTCAATCAGCCCCGCCATCGCTTTTCCGGTATACACAGGATCAAGCAGAATGCCTTCCAGCCGCGCCAGCAATTTCACTGCTTCCATGCCTTCGTCGTTCGGCACGCCGTAGCCAGGTGCAAAATAGTCATCCCAGAGTAAAATTTCCGCTGATGCGGTCAGCTCCAGTTCTTTCGCAATCGCCTGTTGAAGGTTAACCACTTTCGGTAATTGATCGGCAACGGAACGCGACACGGTCACGCCAATCAGTTCGCTTTCAGGCATCAGGTGTTCCAGCCCAACAGCCAGTCCGGCGTGAGTTCCGGCACTGCCCGATGCGACCACCACCGACGAAATATTAACCGCCCCTTCACACTGTTGCGCGATTTCCAGCGCACTCTCCACATAACCCAGCGCACCCAAAGCATTAGAACCGCCAACCGGAATGACATACGGGCGAAAGCCTTGTGCTTCGACTCGCGTCGCCAGCTCCTCCAGTTGGGCATTGGGATCGGTCAGTGCGTCGCACATTTCAATCTGGGTATTGAACAGATCCAGCAACAAACGATTGCCGTTGGTTAAATAGTTTTCTGCGGTTGTGCCAATAGGATTTTCCAGCAGCGCCACGCAGTGCAGACCGAGTTTCGCAGCGACTGCGGCAGTCTGGCGCACATGGTTAGACTGGATCGCCCCGGCAGTAATCAGCGTATCGGCACCTTCGCGCAGAGCATCTGCCGCAAGAAATTCCAGCTTACGTAATTTATTGCCGCCCATTGCCATGGGGGTGACGTCATCCCGTTTGATGAAAATTTCCCGTCCAAGATAATCAGAAAAGCGTGGCAGATATTCGAGCGGCGTTGGCGCGCCGATAAATTCCAGCCGTGGAAAACGGGTTAAATTATGCAGTGGCATAACAGCCTCCGATGTGTGTTGTTGTGATTTTCTTATTATGCACGCTGAAAACGCGTAAATAAAAAAGGCGCTAGTGAAAGCGCCCTTTTTTGTCATTATGCTGATTATTTGGTCACATCAGCACCAAACCATTTTTCAGAAAGGGCTTGCAGAGTGCCATCTTTTTGCATTTCCGCAATTGCATCATTCACCGCTTTCAGCAGGTCTTCATTTCCTTTACGCAGCGCTACGCCGGACTCCTGACGGGAGAATGCTTCACCGGTTACTGCCAGCGTATCGTTGGTTTTCTTCACCAGATCCAGCGCAGCCAGACGGTCAACGAGGATCGCATCAATACGGCCTACGCGCAGATCCTGATATTTGGTCGGGTCATCATCATAGGTACGCACATCGACGCCCTGAACATTTTGGCGCAGCCACTCTTCATAGTTAGTGCCCAGACCGACACCCACTTTTTTGCCTTTCAGATCATCAGCCGTTTTAATGGTGCCTTCGTTACCTTTTTTCACCAGCGCCTGAATACCGGAAATGGTGTACGGGGTAGAGAAATCGTATTTTTTCTTGCGCTCGTCAGAAATAGTGACCTGGTTAATCACCACATCAATGCGTTTAGAGTCCAGCGACGCCAGCATACCGTCCCATTTGGTCGGTTTTAGTGACGCCTCAACGCCAAGATGTTTTGCCAGCTGTTGGGCAAATTCCACTTCAAAACCGGTTAATTTGCCGTCATCCCCCTGAAAACTGAACGGCGGATAAGTTCCTTCCAGCCCTACGAGCAGCGTACCGCGCTCTTTAACTTTATTAAGCAGACCTTCATCTGCAAAACTTTTAACGCTCATGCCCGCAACCAGCGCCACGGCCATCACACCCATCAATGCCTGACGTCCCAGATGTGCTAATTTCATATTCACCCCGAATGTTGTTATGTCTGTTTGCAGTGTAGAGCCATTGTTTGTAAACACAAAAACAACTCCGCTACATCTTATTCTTATTTAATATATATCAGAAGCAGGCAGGCTGGTGGATTTCTGCACAAGTCCGGTACACGTTTGACGCTGATAGTGTTGATACTTCCGTAACGCAATGCGGTAATTGTTGGTGCTGGTAGTGGGCAGCCACGGGGCGAGGATTTCATCAAGGAAACCGTCCTGCAGCTGATCGAGGGAAATATTTTGCTCGTGAAGATGATTACCCAAACGGCGCAGACGAACGACATATTCACGCACCGTACCTGGGCTCATTTCAGTTTGCTCAAAAAGAAATTGCTTAAAGCCGATAATATCGAAAAAATCACTCTGTGTTTTGCAATGTAAATCACCGCAGAATCGGCACAATGCCGCCCATGATTTTTGTTCCACTTGCCAGCCATTTTCATCAAGCAGCGTGTCCAGGCGGGAAATCTCGATTTTATTCACTATTTTGCCGTCGCGAACGAGGGTAATGCGATCGAGTAATTTACGGCAATGCGCGCAATGGGTCTGGCTGTGTTTAAAGTCTTTAAGATAGCGGCTTAATGGCCGTCTTTTCAGGTGCTGCACCATCATTAAGAACTCCCGGTAGTCAAAATTAAAGTGCGGCATTTACTGACGTTATAACTTACCCAGTTTAGTGCGTAACCGTTTAATGGCCTGACTATGTAACTGACTGACCCGCGATTCCCCGACCTCCAGCACCGCACCAATCTCTTTGAGATTCAGCTCTTCCTGGTAATAGAGGGTTAATACCAGTTTTTCGCGCTCCGGCAACGTTTCGATAGCTTCCATCACCCGCTGGCGCAGATTACTGTCCAGCAGTTGTTGTAGCGGGTTTTCTCGCTGATGATCATCAGTAACCAGTTCGATACTATCGCCGTGCTCTTCGCGCCACTCATCGTAGGAGAAGAGCTGGCTGTTATTGGTGTCGAGCAACATTTGGCGATAGTCGGCAATATCGATCCCTAAACGTTCCGCTACCTCAGTTTCCGTGGCGTTGCGGCCAAGTTCCTGCTCCAGTTGCCCTATTGCCTGTGCCACTTCACGCGCGTTGCGTCGCACGCTGCGCGGCACCCAGTCACGGCTGCGAAGTTCATCCAGCATAGCGCCACGGATACGCTGCACTGCGTAAGTTGTAAATGCCGTTCCTTGTAGGGCGTCATAGCGTTCGACGGCATTAAGTAACCCAATGCCGCCCGCCTGTAGCAGATCGTCAAGTTCCACGCTCGCGGGCAGTCGAACCTGCAGGCGCAATGCTTCGTGACGCACCAGCGGGACATAACGCTGCCACAGCGAGTGTTTATCCATTACACCTTCAGCGGTATAGAGTGAATTCACGATAAACAGCCCTGCGTTATATGAGTTATCGGCATGATTATCCGTTTCTGCAGGGTTTTTAATCGGACGATTAGTGGGTGAAATGAGGGGTTATTTGGGGGTTACCAGTAAATTGCGGACAGAAAAAACCCCGCCGGTGGCGGGGTCAGGCAGGTTAAGGCCATTAGCCTTGTAACAGTGACAGAACTTGCTGCGGTACCTGGTTCGCTTTAGACAGCACGGAGTTGCCTGCCTGCTGAATAATCTGCGCTTTCGACATGTTGGACACTTCGGTCGCATAGTCGGCGTCCTGAATACGGGACTGCGCTTCAGACAGGTTGGTGGTGGTGTTGTTCAGGTTGGTGATAGCGGAATCGAGACGGTTCTGCACGGCACCTAGAGAAGACCGGAATTTGTCGACTGATGCAATAGCTTTATCCAGAAGCGCCAGCGGATCCTCAGTTGAAGCACCTTCAAATTGCTCAGTCGCAGTTGTGGTTACCTTACCATTAGTATCAGTAACATCACTTAAATTCAGATCAGTTAACTCAAGACTTGTTGCTCCATTCTTAAGAATGACTGCCGCATCACCAGCAGAATAGTTTTTGCCTTGAAGTGTGACGAAACCTTGAGCTGCGCCGTCTTTATCTGCTGAAACTTTGATCAGCTGACCTGTTTGCTTGGCATCGTCAACACCGTTCGCATAATCATCATAAGTAACATTAATGGTGTTTAAGGTTACTTTACCTGAAGCGGCATCAACAGAAGCAGCATAGAAGTCTTTACCTGACTGAACAACATAATCAGCTGTTGCCTTACCATCTTTATCAAGAATGTTGTGCAGCGACAGGCTTGACGTATCGGATACACCCAATTTAGCTGCAATTGCTGCAGACTCAGTAGTAGTACCAAAGTTAACATCAACAGGTTTATCGCCAGCGTCTTGCGGGATAGATGTGATAGCATTGCTGACATTAAGAGAGTTTTTAGAAACTGAGAAGCCATTCAGCCCCAAAGTTGAAGAATCAATTTTCTTCAGATCGATGGAGATAGTTTGACCATCATTCGCACCAACCTGAATTTTCATTGAACCATCTTTGGAAAGAACATTAACGCCGTTGAACTGAGTCTGACCGGATACGCGGTCAATTTCATCGAGACGGGATTTGATTTCGTCCTGGATTGAAGATAGGTCAGAATCAGAGTTAGTACCGGTAGTGGCCTGAACGGTCAGTTCACGAACACGCTGCAAGTTGTTGTTGATTTCAGACAGTGCGCCTTCAGTGGTCTGCGCCAGAGAGATACCGTCGTTGGCGTTACGTGCGGCCTGAGTCAGACCTTTGATGTTAGAAGTGAAGCGGTTAGCAATCGCCTGGCCCGCAGCGTCATCTTTAGCGCTGTTAATGCGCAGACCAGAAGAGAGGCGCTCGATAGAAGTCGACAGCGCAGACTGGTTTTTGTTGATGTTGTTCTGAGTGATCAGCGAGAGGCTGTTGGTATTAATGACTTGTGCCATGATTCATTTTCCTGTTTTCAAGTCTACGGTTTAAGTATTGGGCTTCCACCCTTCGGCTTCGTCGCCGTCAACCCTGTTATCGTCTGGTCACTCACAACCTTTAGAATTTTTTTCTAGCGGTCGAAATACTCCCCTTCCTCGTTGCTGTTCGTGTCATTAAGCCAAAAAATAAATCGTAAACTTTGCCCCGCTTACGCCGATAACCCCGGTATTCGTTCTATACGTCGCATGATTAAGGAATTTATATGGCTAGTATTTCAACGCTTGGGGTTGGGTCGGGGCTGGACTTAAGCAGCATCCTTGACAGTCTGGAGGCGGCAGAAAAATCTACCCTGACGCCGATATCAAAACAGCAAAGCTCTTACACCGCGAAACTGAGCGCCTACGGGACGCTGAAAAGTGCACTAGAGAGTTTCCAGACAGCCAACACAGCACTGAATAAAGCCGATTTATTTACCGCCACCTCAACCACCAGCAGTTCATCGGCTTTCAGCGCCACCACCACGGGCAGCGCGATTGCCGGGAAATACACCATTAGCGTTAGCCAACTGGCGCAGGCACAGACGCTGACAACAAAAAATAGTCAAAAAGACAGTAAAGCCGCCATCGCCACCAGCGATAGCGTACTGACCATCCAACAAGGCGGCGGTAAAGATCCGGTCACGATTGATATCAGCGCGGGTAACTCGTCACTTTCCGGCATTCGCGATGCCATTAACAACGCCAAAGCTGGTGTCAGCGCCAGTATCATCAATGTGGGAAACGGCGAATATCGTCTGTCCATCACCGCTAACGATACGGGCAGCGATAACGCTATGAATCTTAGCGTCAGCGGCGACAGCGCCCTGGAAAGTTTTATGGGTTACAACGGAACGTCGGGTGATAGCAGCAATGGCATGATTGAAAGCGTCACTGCGCAAAACGCCAAACTGACAGTCAATAACGTTGAGATTGAAAACAGTAGTAACACTATCAGCGACGCGCTGGAAGATATCACCCTCAACCTGAATGACGTCACCACCGGTAATCAGACACTGACCATCAGTAAAGACACATCCAAAGCTGAAAATGCGGTTAAAGCGTGGGTGGATGCCTATAACTCATTGCAGGATACGTTCAGCAGCTTAACCAAATACACCGCTGTCGATGCCGGAGCAGAGAGTCAGGACTCCAGCAATGGCGCATTACTCGGTGACTCCACACTGCGTACCATCCAGACTCAGCTTAAAACCTTGCTCGCCAATACTCACAGCAGTTCAAACTATAAAACGCTGGCACAGATTGGCATTACCAGCGATGCCAGTACCGGCAAGCTGGAAATCGCGACCGACAAACTGCAAACGGCGCTAAAAAAAGATGCCACTGGCATCGGTGAAATGTTTATAGGTGACGGTAAAAGTACAGGGGTAACCACCGGCATTAGTAGCAACCTAACCAGTTGGCTCTCTTCCACCGGGATAATCCAGGCCGCAAAAGATGGCGTCAGCAAAACGCTGAATAATTTGACCGACCAGTACAACGCAGCCAGTGAGCGTATCGATACCTTAATGACGCGCTATAAAGCCCAGTTCACCCAATTAGATGTGTTAATGAACTCGCTTAACTCCACCAGTAGCTATCTGACACAGCAGTTCGACACCTCAAATAGCAACTCGAAATAATCTTCAGGAGAAACTATGTACGCGGCAAAAGGCACCCAGGCCTATGCACAAATTGGCGTCGAAAGCGCCGTAATGAGCGCCAGCCAGCAGCAGCTGGTCACCATGCTATTTGATGGAGTGCTGAGCGCACTGGTTAGAGCGCGCCTGTTTATGCAGGACAACAATCAGCAAGGCAAAGGCGTCTCTTTGTCAAAAGCGATCAACATCATTGAGAACGGGCTGCAGGTGAGTCTTGATGAAGAGAGCAAAGACGAACTAACCCAAAACTTGATTGCTCTTTATAGCTATATGGTCAGGCGCTTGCTGCAAGCCAATTTACGCAACGATGTCTCCGCAGTCGAAGAAGTGGAAGCATTAATGCGCAATATTGCCGATGCCTGGAAAGAGTCTTTACTCTCCCCTTCTTTGATTCAGGACCCAGTCTGATGAACCATGCACCGCATTTGTATTTCGCCTGGCAACAACTCGTCGAAAAAAGCCAGCTCATGTTACGCCTGGCAACGGAAGAACAATGGGACGAACTCATCGCCAGCGAAATGGCGTATGTGAATGCGGTGCAGGAGATTGCACATCTGACTGAAGAGATTGATCCGTCCACCACGATGCAGGAGCAACTCCGCCCGATGCTGCGCCTGATTCTCGACAACGAAAGCAGGGTAAAGCAGTTATTGCAGATTCGGATGGATGAACTGGCGAAACTGGTCGGTCAGTCATCAGTGCAAAAATCGGTGTTAAGTGCCTATGGCGATCAGGGCGGCTTTGTGCTGGCTCCGCAGGATAACCTCTTTTGAATCTTAACGAGCCGATGGCTCGCGAATAATCCGATTACGGCTACGCTTCTAATGTTCCCCTTGAATGGAGTCGAAGAATGCGTAATCCCACGCTGTTACAATGTTTTCACTGGTATTACCCGGAAGGCGGTAAGCTCTGGCCTGAACTGGCCGAGCGCGCCGACGGTTTTAATGATATTGGTATCAATATGGTCTGGTTGCCGCCCGCCTATAAAGGCGCATCGGGCGGGTATTCGGTCGGCTACGACTCCTATGATTTATTTGATTTAGGCGAGTTTGATCAGAAAGGCAGCATCCCTACTAAATATGGCGATAAAGCACAACTGCTGGCCGCCATTGACGCCCTGAAACGTAATGACATTGCGGTGCTGCTGGACGTGGTAGTCAATCACAAAATGGGCGCGGATGAAAAAGAAGCTATTCGCGTGCAGCGCGTTAATGCTGACGACCGTACGCAAATTGATGAAGAAATCATTGAATGCGAAGGCTGGACGCGTTACACCTTCCCCGCCCGTGCCGGGCAATACTCACAGTTTATCTGGGATTTCAAATGTTTTAGCGGTATCGACCATATCGAAAATCCTGATGAAGATGGCATTTTTAAAATTGTTAACGACTACACCGGCGAAGGCTGGAACGATCAGGTTGATGATGAACTCGGTAATTTCGATTACCTGATGGGCGAGAATATCGATTTTCGCAATCATGCCGTGACGGAAGAGATTAAATACTGGGCGCGCTGGGTGATGGAACAAACGCAATGCGACGGTTTTCGTCTTGATGCGGTCAAACATATTCCGGCGTGGTTTTATAAAGAGTGGATCGAACACGTACAGGAAGTTGCGCCAAAGCCGCTGTTTATTGTGGCGGAATACTGGTCGCATGAAGTTGATAAGCTGCAAACGTATATTGATCAGGTGGAAGGCAAAACCATGCTGTTCGATGCGCCGCTGCAGATGAAATTCCATGAAGCATCGCGCATGGGACGCGACTACGACATGACGCAGATTTTCACTGGGACGCTTGTGGAAGCCGATCCTTTTCACGCCGTAACCCTCGTTGCCAACCACGACACCCAACCGTTGCAAGCCCTCGAAGCGCCGGTCGAACCGTGGTTTAAACCGCTGGCGTACGCCCTAATTTTGTTGCGGGAAAATGGCGTTCCTTCGGTGTTCTATCCGGATCTCTACGGTGCACATTACGAAGATGTCGGTGGTGACGGGCAAACCTATCCGATAGATATGCCAATAATCGAACAACTTGATGAATTAATTCTCGCCCGTCAGCGTTTCGCCCACGGTGTACAGACGTTATTTTTCGACCATCCGAACTGCATTGCCTTTAGCCGCAGTGGCACCGACGAATATCCCGGCTGCGTGGTGGTCATGTCGAACGGAGATGATGGCGAAAAAACCATTCATTTAGGAGAGAATTACGGCAATAAAACCTGGCGTGATTTTCTGGGGAACCGGCAAGAAAGTGTAGTAACCGACGAAAACGGCGAAGCGACCTTCTTTTGCAACGGCGGCAGCGTCAGCGTGTGGGTTATCGAAGAGGTGATTTAAATTCATCCCCGGCGGCAAGCCGGGGAGATTTCATTACGGCAATGGCGTCGGTAACGGCGCTTTATCCAGCGCAGCGGCACACTCTGCCGTCGGGCGATCCACACGCTCCATCGTCATTCCATCGTACTCAATGGTGTTACCTTCACGCTCAACCTCGTACAGCTCACGTTTTACGGTAACGTTAGTGAGATCATCAGACATCAATGTCAACTTACCCGGCACAGCAATCACCCGCTGCCACTGACGGCAATCGAGGGTATCGCCCTCTTTAGTGACAATCAGGCTGCCTATCGCTTCCGGACTGACCAGCGCACTTTGCGGCCCTTTGGTCTGCCAGTAGCCCGCCAGCCAGTCCGGCGCGGGGGTTTTAACGACATTGTTATAGTTTTCGACTTCGGCACAGCCCGCCAGCAACATGAGCGCGCCTGCAATTGCGAGTTTTTTCATCATTCGTCCTGCATGAGAAGAAAAGAGGATTGTGGCATTAAAGCCCTGATGTCGCCAGCCTTTCCAGGTTCAGAGAGAAATTTGATCTAACTATTATTTTTGTGAATTATTACCCCGAAAATAAATTTGTTTGATGTATGATTCGCGACTCTTGTTTCAAACCTTCTGAGTTCAGAGGCTACATTCATGTCATGGCAGCAATTCAAACACGCCTGGTTGATTAAATTCTGGGCGCCCATCCCCGCGGTCATCGCGGCGGGTATTCTCTCCACTTACTATTTTGGCATCACTGGCACCTTTTGGGCAGTCACGGGTGAATTTACCCGTTGGGGCGGTCAGCTTTTGCAGCTGTTTGGCGTCCATGCTGAAGAGTGGGGTTATTTTAAAATTATTCATCTGGAAGGATCGCCATTAACCCGCATCGACGGAATGATGATCCTCGGTATGTTTGGCGGCTGCTTTGCTGCAGCGCTGTGGGCCAACAATGTCAAACTGCGCATGCCGCGCAGCCGTATCCGCATTATGCAGGCCATCATTGGCGGCATTATCGCCGGTTTTGGCGCGCGTCTGGCAATGGGCTGTAACCTGGCGGCGTTCTTTACCGGCATTCCTCAGTTCTCGCTGCATGCCTGGTTCTTTGCCATCGCCACTGCCATTGGTTCATGGTTTGGCGCGCGCTTTACCCTGCTGCCCATCTTCCGTATTCCCGTGAAAATGCAGAAAGTTTCTGCCGCCTCACCGCTGACGCAAAAACCGGATCAGGCGCGGCGTCGTTTTCGTCTCGGGATGCTGGTCTTTTTCGGCATGCTGGGCTGGGCGCTGCTGACGGCGATGAACCAACCAAAACTGGGGCTGGCAATGCTGTTTGGCGTCGGCTTTGGTTTACTGATTGAACGTGCGCAAATCTGCTTTACTTCGGCGTTCCGCGATATGTGGATCACCGGACGTACCCACATGGCGAAAGCAATCATTATCGGTATGGCGGTAAGTGCCATCGGGATCTTAAGTTACGTACAGTTAGGCGTTGAACCCAAAATCATGTGGGCAGGACCAAACGCGGTAATTGGTGGTTTGCTGTTTGGATTTGGCATCGTGCTGGCAGGCGGCTGCGAAACCGGCTGGATGTACCGCGCGGTAGAAGGCCAGGTGCACTACTGGTGGGTCGGTCTGGGCAATGTGATCGGCTCAACGATTCTGGCGTATTACTGGGATGATTTCGCTCCGGCGCTGGCCACCGACTGGGACAAAATCAACCTCCTGAAAACCTTTGGCCCGATGGGTGGCCTGCTGGTGACATATTTGCTGCTGTTTGCTGCGCTGATGTTGATTATCGGCTGGGAAAAACGCTTCTTCCGCCATGCGGCACCGCAGACAGCTAAGGAGATCGCATGAAAAATATCGTTCCTGATTACCGCCTTGATATGGTGGGTGAACCCTGCCCTTATCCGGCAGTTGCAACCCTTGAGGCGATGCCGCAATTAAAAAAAGGTGAGATCCTGGAAGTGGTGAGCGACTGTCCGCAGTCGATCAATAATATTCCACTGGATGCGCGTAATCACGGCTATACGGTGCTGGATATTCAGCAAGACGGGCCGACCATTCGTTATTTAATTCAGAAATAATCCCTCCTTCCCGCTGTGTCCCACAGCGGGAACATCGTTGTCTCTGTATCATATAGATTTTACCCGCCCCCTCTCCTATTCTTTTCAGGGTGATCTCAGGAGGTTGCTATGTGTGGACGCTTTGCCCAATCCCAAACGCGTGAAGATTACCTTGCGCTTCTCGCGGAAGATATTGAACGCGATATTCCCTACGATCCCGAACCCATTGGCAGATACAACGTCGCGCCGGGAACCAAAGTTCTTCTGCTCAGTGAACGTGATGAACACCTTCATCTGGATCCGGTTTTCTGGGGATATGCTCCCGGATGGTGGGATAAACCGCCGCTGATTAACGCCCGCGTAGAAACTGCGGCAACCAGTCGTATGTTTAAACCGCTCTGGCAACATGGTCGGGCAATCTGTTTTGCCGATGGCTGGTTTGAGTGGAAAAAAGAAGGCGACAAAAAACAGCCTTATTTTATCTATCGCGCTGATGGACAACCTGTTTTTATGGCCGCGATAGGTAGCACACCGTTTGAGCGCGGTGACGAGGCCGAAGGATTTTTAATTGTCACTGCAGCAGCAGACCAGGGCCTGGTAGATATTCATGACCGCCGCCCGCTGGTACTGTCGCCAGAAACTGCGCGGGAATGGATGCGGCAAGAGATTAGCGGTAAAGAAGCCTCAGAAATCGCTACCAGTGGCTGTGTGCCAGCAAACCAGTTCACCTGGCACCCTGTGTCGCGCGCGGTAGGTAATGTCAAAAACCAGGGAGCGGAGTTAATTCAACCTGTTTATTGATCGGCATAGGGGGCAGCACAAGGCGGCGCCCCTGCCACACCACCCGGCATGCGGGTCCGCACCGGGCGGTTCGAGAAGTTGAGGTTATGCGAGTCGAGGTAAACCTAAAGCATCAAAGTAGTCGACTGTAAGTATACGGTTCAGCCCAGCTTCGCTGTGTCTCCACCAGTGCCCCGCGCCTCCTGCCATAAGTGCGGCCTGCTCATGGGTAGCCCCGAGACTGCGGAGGCGATTATAGACAGTCGTTCCCGTGCGCCAGTGCTTCAGCTGGATAGCCCGGAGTCGGTGACGTATCCACGAATCCAGATCTTTGAATATCTTCGGGGTTTGTGCCAGCCGGAAGTAGGACTTCCAGCCTCGAAGGTATATCCGCATCTGTTCGGCAATCTGGGTTATGCCCTGGCCTCCAACGCGTCTGGTGATGAGCCGGATACGCCGTTTGAACGTGTCGAGCGCCTTCGGAGCAACAGCAATCTTGACGGTGTTTCCTGACCAGCGCCGAAGGCAATAGCCGAGAAACTTACGCCCGAATACCGGACCCACTTCGGTTTTCTTCTCGTTCACGCGCAGATGCAACTGCTCATACATCTTGCGCATCCAACGCAGTACTCGTTCTCCCGCCTTCTGACTGCGAACGTACACGTTGCAGTCGTCGGCGTACCGGGCGAAGCGATGACCGCGCTGTTGCAGCGCCCGATCTACTTCGTCCAACAACACATTGGCCAACAGCGGAGACAGTGGACCGCCTTGCGGCGTCCCCTCGTCACGCGCCATTACCACACCATCCGCCATGATCCCAGCTTGCAGGTAGCGCCGAATCAGCCGTAGTACGGCTTTGTCGGCGATTCGCCTGGCAAGTCGGTCCATCAGAATGTCGTGGTTGACCCGATCAAAGAATTTCTCAAGGTCAACATCAACTACCACCCGGAATCCATCTTGCGCGTACCGCTGTGCTTGTAGCACTGCGTCGTGCGCGCTCCGGCCCGGCCGGAAGCCATAGCTGAACTCCGAGAATGTCGGGTCGATCAACGGTTGCAGGACTTGTAGCAACGCTTGCTGAATGAGCCTATCAGTAACTGTCGGAATGCCCAATTCCCGAGTGCCACCAGTCGGTTTCGGAATCTCCACGCGACGCACAGGCTGAGGCCGATATGTCCCGTTGAGAAGCGCTTCCCGAATGTATGGCCAGCGAGTCTTGAGGTGTTCAACAGTCTGCTCGATGGTCAATCCATCAGCACCTGCACTTCCCTTGTTGGCCTTGACGCGTTTCCACGCCTCGACCATGTTCTCGCGCGAGAGCACCTGTTGAAGCAGGTCCGCTCGCCCCAAGCCTTCCGGGTCATGACTCGCCGACAGTGCTTCGTCACGCGACGAGACCGCGCGGGCTTCACCCTCGCTGCCCACGATGCGCCCGGGCTTCCCCGGCTTCTGACGCAATGTCCTGTCAGGAGTCATATCTTCTGGCTTTCCTTCTCGTTCGGCCCTTCGTCGGAGTCCTGACTACTACGGCCTCTGCTGACTTCTCGCTCCGTCTTACGACGTTGCCCTTTCAGGCATGAGGCGAGATCTCCCCAGGTAAGAACGCGATCCTTCCCCGCACAACCGCCGGATCTACGCGACTTCGACTTGACCACGAAAGCTTCGCAGTGATGTGCCTGCTCGCCTTGCTCCATCGCGCCTCATATCCGATTCTTGTTCATCGGCTCACGGGTTCATTCCGTGCTTCCTCCCCACGCCCGGTCGCCCTCACGCAGTTGCACTTCCTTTCGCTCGCTGTGGTCAGCTCGCGGGAGGACTTTCACCTCCAAGATCGCGCCCATGCTGGGCGCACACATCCTCCACGCCCTGAAGGACGTGGATCCCTGCTACGTTCAGGCTGTCGCCTGAATCATTTCGGTGGGTTCCTGCTTCAACGAGCGGCCTGACTGCACCATCTCTCCACAGGCAAGAACGGCGTGCCCCGCCGCTAAAATGTTACGAGCGCCATTTACATCGGCGTTCGCTGTATATCCACATACCTGGCATCTGAATTTACTTTGTGACAGGCGATTTTCTTTCGCTGTATGACCACAGCACGCGCAACGCTGGCTTGTGTACGCTGGCGGAACAGCAAGCACCTGACCGCCACGCCAGAGCTGCTTGTACTCAAGCTGACGGCGCATTTCATACCAGCCCTGATCCAGTATCGAACGGTTTAAACCTGATTTTGCCCGGACATTGCGCCCCGGCTGGCTGACAGTGACATTTTTCACAACACCCGTGACCTGACGGCTATTCCGGTAGCGCATCCAGCCCAGTTTCGGCAGAAAAATACGGCTGTTTTCCTGATCGAGCTTAACGCCCTGCGAGTAGTGGAATGCATCATTCTGTCCACGCTTTTTGAATCGGGGAAAAGCAGCCCGCTTCTGGAAGAAGTTTTTGTAAGCCCGCTCAAGGTCTTTCAGTGACTGTTGCAATGGCTGTGAGGGCGAATCTTTAAGCCATTGCGTTTCAGTGGCGTTTTTCCACTCAACCAACCAGGAAGCCATTTTCCCGTAAGGGATGTATTTATTACCGGCCTCATGATTCTCATTCTGAAGCGCCAGAGCACGATTGAAAACGAAACGACATGCGCCTGCGAAGCGCCTCATTTCACGCTCCTGTTGACCACCTGGTCTTAACTGGAATTTAAATGCTTGTAGTCGTTTCACAGGCCAAATGATACTTTGGTCTGTGAAAAAAGAAACCGATATCCGGCGTGGAAGGCACTGTGTTTTTCTGATGCATGTTCACCGGGTCTTTGTCACCAGATACCGACGTCAGATTTTTGACCATGACGCGACAGAAAAACTACGCACTTACTTTTCAAATGTATGTGCTGATTTTGAAGCTGAACTGGTTGAAATGGATGGCGAACCAGATCACGTCCATTTGTTAATTAACTATCCTCCCAAACTGGCGATATCCAGTCTGGTAAACAGCCTCAAAGGCGTATCGAGTAGATTACTGCGACTAGATCGACCAGATATTGCAGTCAGGTATTACTACAAAGGCGTTTTGTGGAGTCCCGGCTATTTTGCCAGTAGCTGCGGAGGTGCGCCAATATCCGTCATCCGCCAATACATTGAACAACAGCAAACACCTGGTTAGGTGAAAAACCGAGCCTTATATCCCCACCCTGAAGGACGGGGTTTTACAGCGCACTGGATAAGCCTGGAGATTATCTACACCTGCATGGACATCATTGTACTATGCCCCGTACATGCCCCATCACATCCTCAACATCAAAGTATTAGAGCCTTGCTTGCAAACCATTATGCGTCTCAGTTTGTCTCATCTATCTTACGCAAAAAAAATAGAACTAATATCAAGCGGCGCTATATTGCGTATTAAATAAAATCACCTCAATTACATTAATAAATCTAAACAAATATCATGCAAATAATCTCCATGGTTATTTTTAGGCTATTTAAATTAAATAAATAAATTATGAGTCAATCATAAATAACAACCTTTAATATAATTTGACTACCAAATTTATATTCGTTCACAAAATAGTCATGCATTGTGCGCAATAGAAACAGTTCAGATAAAAATAGGGATCTACTTCACAATTTAAATGAGAAACTAAAACTTACATCTTGAAATAATCTCATTGATTAGATGAGTATTTGTAGTGCAGTGACATCATTTTTAAATAATAGTTCAAATAAAAGGGCTCACGATGAAAAAATTAACAGTGGCAATTTCTGCTGTAGCTGCATCTTAACGTATAAACTAGATTTAATAACAACGATAACCGTACCTATCCGGATATCTAATGTCATAAGCATCCCTTTAATTATCCCCTCAACCTCTTGTAACTTTCCCACTCTTGAACTCCACATAGTCCAAACGCCGGATGCAAAAAAATCACACGTGCATTTCTGAAATTGTGATGGAGGAAGATAGTATCAATTATATGTGCTTATAAACGTCCCCGATTAGCGCAGAAGTCACCGGATTGTTCAGGCTCCAATAGGTTGAGTATGCCGTATTTATTTTCCAAAATAAAAATCGATGCTGTTGCTCCTTCATAAAATACTTTTACTCTCTGGACGCTTTTCTTAGCTCTCTTGGTGTTATCTTAAAACGATTATGGAACCTTTCAGTAAAACGAGAAGGACACTTGTAACCATTTTCCCTGGCAATCTCGCTGATAGGTTTTACTGTCGTTTGTATAGCAGACAACGCATTATTTAACCTCACGTCGTCCAATATACTTTGAAAACTTACTCCCTCGCTTGCCAGACGGCGATGCAATGTGGAAACAGAAATGTAGAGATATCTCGCTACCTTGTTTGCTGTCCATTTTGTTCCAGGTTCGGATAGCATTAGGTTATAACAACGACTTATTAATGATTGTTTACTATCTGATAAAAGTAAACAATTAACATGATGTGCTCCTAATGAAAGTAGAACGCCCATTGCTAAGTGTTCCTGAATTTGCGTTGAGAAGCCTCGGGAAACAGATGTTTTTAGTTGCTCCCAACAATATATTAACTCGGGATTCTGAGGTAAGCAGAAACCTGTCGTGTTACGAATTTGATCGGTTATCGCATAAAGATTTTGGAACTTTTCAATTAGATCAATGGGATAATAAAGCATTTCTGCAAGATAAAGACCTGCTTCTGGGTAATTCGCAATATAAAATTCATATCCACAGGGAAATAAAATTATCTGATTATTATCAACAGTTAGACTATGCGTTTCCCAATTGATAACTTTTTTTCCCTGACGGATACGACATAAAGCTGGCATAAGAGGCTTAACCCTGTGAATCTCATGATGTTTATGCATCCGTATTTCTTCAATCTTTAGGTTAGTCCTATCTTTTGCCAGCATACTCTTACCCTACTTTACCTCATAAACTGGTGTTATCTCAGCGGTTGCAATTTTATTGGCATTAAGCATATAACCAACTAACGCTCCGCTGGAATTAGAATCCACAGGAATCTTATCAGTTTTTAGAGCCCATACTTTAAACTGGTAATGATGGGGTTTATCTCCTTTGGGAGGACATGCTCCACCAAATCCTGCATAGCCAAAATCATTTCGGCCCTGGACAGCACCAGTCGGAAGTTTTGTACCATCACGTCTTCCTGCATCAGCGGGCAAATATGTTACCGTTGCTGGAATATTAGCAACAGTCCAGTGCCACCATCCACTGCCTGTAGGCGCATCTGGATCATACACAGTTACGGCAAAGCTTTTGGTGCCTTCTGGAGCACCAGACCAGGTTAATGAGGGCGATGTATTACCCCCCCTCACACCCAAATCCAGAAAATACATGAGACGTTGTAAGTTGCTCTCCTGTTTTTATTTCATTACTAGTGACCTGAAATGCTGCGGCCTGCGCAGAAAATGTTATGAATGCCAATACACTTGAAACGATAAGCTTTTTCATAAAAACCTCTTTGTTGTGACCTATCGTTATTTTATTTGATGTGCCTTGCTCTCATTATGCATAAAGGCGCAATGATCGTGCAAATACAATCATAATTATAAAGTTGCCCTCAGCATTAGCCATAATATGCACAAATTACATTCCTGTTGTCTCAAGGATAATTATTTTTTAATGCGGTGCACTTCGTGACAACAAGTTAATGACTAACACACCGGCACAAATCAACATCATGCCTATGATGGCTGGCAGGTCCAGTCGTTGGCTAAAAAATCCCCAGGAAAGCAAACTAATCAGAACGATACCGACTCCTGACCAAATAGCATAAGCAATCCCTGTAGGTATATAAGCCAGCGTCTGAGCTAATAACCAGAATGATGCACAATAACAAATAATTGTGCCAACAGAGGGCCATAACCGTGTAAACCCCTCTGAAAACTTCATTAAGGTTGTACCAATGACCTCTGCAAGTATTGCGCCACCAAGATAAATATAAGGGTTCATAGCATATTCTTTCCTGTTCATACTGGAGAGAATTGTACTACAGTTTGAACACAACTCACCGTTTTCATCCTGGTGTATGTGTATCCAGGGGGCTCTGGCGTGGCAAGAGATAAAGGCAGGAACAATAATGATCAGAAGGAACCCCAGGCTAACAAAAGAGTTCACTCTTCCTATGAGCAAAGCGAAGACAAAACATGTTATCGCGTTTACAGATCGTGGATGGCAGAAAACTTTCAGGATCAGGTATCCATTTCAAACCAGAAAACGAGTGAGTTTACCCCATCCATGCCCCACGCGGTGAGATCGGATGTAATCAACAACAGGTTACACAACTTACACCTGCATGCTCATCACTTCCTGATACGCCGCCACCAGCTTATTACGCACCTGAATCCCCATTTGCATTGAAACTGAGGCTTTTTGCATATCGGTCATCACATCGTTTAACGCCACGCCGGGTTCGCCGAGGGTGAATTTTTCTGCCTGCGTGCGGGCGGCGGTTTGTGTATCGCTTATGCGATCGAGCGCGGCATGCAGCTGCCCGGCAAAACTAATGGTCGGTTGCGGTAGTGATTCCTGCGCACGCGCACTCATCGCCGTAGCCTGTAACTGGCTGATAACCCCTTCAATCCCCTGTATCGCTGACATTTTCATCTCCCGGATAATTTCTGGTAGCAAAGCCTACCAGTAAGTCAATAAGACAAAGGCGCTAAATAGCAACAAAAAAACGGGTTTATTGGCGGATAGAAAAAAACGAAAGCACAAATAATGGAAGCGTCAATTTTTCGAGTTTGCTGACCCGGGAGTGAGTCTTGTTCCACTTTGCCAATAACGCCGTCCATAATCAGCCACGAGGTGCGCGATGAATGCGACTGCAGCCCAGACAAAATCTCTTGAGTGGCTTAATCGCCTGCGTGCGAATCCGAAAATTCCATTGATTGTTGCCGGTTCCGCGGCAGTGGCGGTCATGGTCGCACTGATCCTGTGGGCGAAAGCCCCCGACTACCGCACATTATTCAGCAATCTGTCCGATCAGGATGGTGGCGCAATCGTCAGCCAACTGACGCAAATGAATATTCCTTACCGCTTTAGCGAAGCCAGCGGCGCGATTGAAGTTCCGGCAGAAAAAGTTCACGAACTGCGTCTGCGCCTGGCGCAACAAGGTTTGCCCAAAGGCGGCGCGGTCGGTTTCGAACTGCTCGATCAGGAAAAGTTTGGCATTAGCCAGTTCAGCGAACAGGTGAATTATCAGCGGGCGCTGGAAGGCGAGCTTTCTCGTACCATCGAAACTATCGGCCCGGTAAAAGGGGCGCGTGTCCATTTGGCATTGCCGAAACCCTCTTTATTTGTCCGTGAGCAAAAATCCCCTTCTGCATCGGTGACGGTAAATCTGTTACCCGGCCGCGCACTCGATGAAGGGCAAATTAGCGCCATTGTGCATCTGGTTTCCAGCGCGGTGGCTGGTCTGCCTCCGGGGAACGTCACGTTGGTGGATCAGGGCGGACATCTGTTAACCCAGTCCAACACCAGCGGGCGCGATCTTAATGATGCTCAGTTGAAATATGCCAGTGATGTCGAAGGCCGAATTCAGCGGCGTATTGAAGCGATCCTGTCGCCTATTGTCGGCAACGGCAATATTCACGCCCAGGTTACGGCGCAACTGGACTTCGCCAGTAAGGAGCAAACCGAAGAGCAGTATCGCCCTAACGGTGATAAATCTCAGGCGGCGCTCCGCTCACGCCAGCTTAATGAGAGCGAGCAAAGCGGTTCCGGTTATCCAGGCGGCGTACCGGGTGCGTTGTCGAATCAACCAGCACCCGCAAATAACGCGCCGATCAGCACGCCTCCGGCAAATCAAAATAATCGCCAGCAGCAGGCAAGCACAACCAGCAATAGTGGGCCGCGTAGCACACAACGTAATGAAACTAGTAACTACGAGGTCGATCGCACCATTCGTCATACCAAAATGAACGTGGGCGATGTGCAACGTCTGTCAGTCGCGGTAGTGGTGAATTACAAAACCTTGCCAGATGGCAAACCGTTGCCTCTCAGCAACGAACAGATGAAGCAAATTGAAGATCTGACCCGCGAGGCGATGGGCTTTTCTGAAAAACGCGGTGACTCGCTCAATGTCGTTAACTCGCCGTTCAATAGCAGCGACGAAAGCGGTGGAGAACTGCCGTTCTGGCAACAACAGGTATTTATCGATCAGTTGCTGAGCGCCGGACGCTGGTTGCTGGTACTGCTGGTGGCGTGGCTACTGTGGCGTAAAGCGGTACGTCCACAGCTAACTCGTCGCGCTGAGGCGATGAAAGCTGTGCAGCAACAGGCGCAGGCCCGCGAGGAAGTGGAAGATGCGGTGGAAGTCCGCCTGAGCAAAGATGAACAACTCCAACAACGACGCGCGAACCAACGTCTGGGGGCAGAGGTCATGAGCCAGCGTATCCGTGAAATGTCTGATAACGATCCGCGCGTGGTGGCGCTGGTCATTCGCCAGTGGATAAATAACGATCATGAGTAACCTGACAGGCACCGATAAAAGCGTCATCCTGCTGATGACCATTGGCGAAGACCGGGCGGCAGAGGTGTTCAAGCACCTCTCCCAGCGCGAAGTGCAAACCCTGAGTGCAGCAATGGCGAACGTCACGCAGATCTCCAACAAGCAGCTAACCGATGTGCTGGCGGAGTTTGAGCAAGAAGCTGAACAGTTTGCCGCACTGAATATCAACGCCAACGATTATCTGCGTTCGGTGCTGGTCAAAGCCCTCGGTGAAGAACGTGCCGCCAGCCTGCTGGAAGATATTCTCGAAACCCGCGATACCGCCAGCGGTATTGAAACGCTCAACTTTATGGAGCCGCAGAGCGCCGCCGATCTGATTCGCGATGAGCATCCGCAGATTATCGCCACCATTCTGGTGCATCTGAAGCGTGCGCAAGCCGCCGATATTCTGGCGTTGTTCGATGAACGTCTGCGCCACGACGTGATGTTGCGTATCGCCACCTTTGGCGGCGTGCAGCCAGCCGCGCTGGCGGAACTGACCGAAGTACTGAATGGCTTGCTCGACGGTCAGAATCTCAAGCGCAGCAAAATGGGCGGCGTGAGAACGGCAGCCGAAATTATCAACTTGATGAAAACGCAGCAGGAAGAAGCCGTTATTACCGCCGTGCGTGAATTCGACGGCGAGCTGGCACAAAAAATTATCGACGAGATGTTCCTGTTCGAAAATCTGGTGGATGTCGACGATCGCAGCATCCAGCGTCTGTTGCAGGAAGTGGATTCCGAATCGCTGTTGATCGCGCTGAAAGGGGCCGAGCAACCACTGCGCGAGAAGTTCTTGCGCAATATGTCGCAGCGTGCCGCCGATATTCTGCGCGACGATCTCGCCAACCGTGGTCCGGTGCGTCTGTCGCAGGTGGAAAACGAACAGAAAGCGATTCTGCTGATTGTGCGCCGCCTTGCCGAAACTGGCGAGATGGTGATTGGTAGCGGCGAGGATACCTATGTCTGATAATTTGCCGTGGAAAACCTGGACGCCAGACGATCTCGCGCCACCACAGGCAGAGTTTGTGCCAATGGCCGAGCCAGAAGAAACCATCATTGAAGAGACTGAACCCAGCCTTGAGCAGCAACTGGCACAACTGCAAATGCAGGCCCATGAGCAAGGTTATCAAGCGGGGATTGCCGAAGGTCGCCAGCAAGGTCACAAACAGGGCTATCAGGAAGGTCTGGCCCAGGGGCTGGAACAAGGGCTGGCACAGGCAAAATCCCAGCAAGCGCCAATTCATGCCCGGATGCAGCAACTGGTCAGCGAATTTCAAACTACCCTTGATGCACTTGATAGTGTGATTGCTTCGCGCCTGATGCAGATGGCGCTGGAGGCGGCGCGCCAGGTCATCGGTCAAACGCCAACGGTGGACAACTCGGCGCTGATCAAACAGATCCAACAGTTATTGCAGCAAGAACCGTTATTCAGCGGCAAACCGCAACTGCGCGTGCACCCGGATGATCTGCAACGTGTTGATGATATGCTGGGCGCAACCTTAAGTTTGCATGGCTGGCGCTTGCGGGGCGATCCCACGCTCCATCCAGGCGGCTGCAAAGTCTCCGCCGATGAAGGCGATCTCGATGCCAGCGTCGCTACTCGCTGGCAAGAGCTCTGCCGTCTGGCAGCGCCAGGAGTGGTGTAATGACCACGCGCCTGACTCGCTGGCTAACCACGCTGGATAACTTCGAAGCCAAAATGGCGCAGTTGCCTGCGGTACGTCGCTACGGGCGATTAACTCGCGCTACCGGGCTGGTGCTGGAGGCTACCGGATTACAATTGCCGCTCGGCGCAACCTGTGTGATTGAGCGCCAGAACGGGTCGGAAACGCATGAAGTAGAAAGCGAAGTGGTTGGTTTTAACGGTCAACGGCTGTTTTTAATGCCGCTGGAAGAAGTGGAAGGTGTCCTGCCCGGCGCGCGCGTTTATGCCAAACACATTTCGGCTGAAGGGCTGCAAAGCGGCAAGCAGTTGCCACTCGGTCCGGCGTTGTTAGGTCGCGTACTGGACGGCAGCGGTAAACCGCTTGATGGCCTTCCCTCCCCCGATACGACCGAAACAGGTGCGCTGATCACCCCGCCTTTTAACCCGTTGCAACGTACCCCAATTGAGCATGTGCTGGACACCGGAGTGCGCCCAATCAATGCCCTGCTTACCGTTGGGCGCGGGCAGCGTATGGGGCTATTTGCTGGTTCTGGTGTCGGTAAAAGTGTGCTGCTGGGGATGATGGCACGTTACACCCGCGCCGATGTCATTGTCGTGGGTTTGATTGGTGAACGTGGGCGCGAAGTAAAAGATTTTATTGAGAATATCCTCGGTGCCGAAGGGCGTGCACGCTCCGTGGTGATTGCCGCTCCAGCGGATGTGTCTCCGCTCCTGCGAATGCAAGGTGCCGCCTATGCCACGCGCATTGCCGAAGATTTTCGCGATCGTGGTCAGCATGTGTTGCTGATTATGGACTCCCTCACCCGCTACGCGATGGCCCAGCGTGAGATTGCGCTGGCGATTGGCGAACCGCCTGCCACCAAAGGTTATCCACCGTCGGTATTCGCCAAATTACCGGCGCTGGTCGAGCGTGCCGGTAACGGTATCAGCGGCGGCGGCTCAATTACGGCGTTTTATACCGTGCTCACCGAAGGTGATGACCAGCAGGACCCGATTGCCGACTCCGCACGGGCGATCCTCGACGGTCACATTGTACTTTCTCGTCGTCTGGCGGAAGCCGGACACTATCCGGCGATTGATATTGAAGCGTCGATCAGCCGTGCAATGACGGCGTTGATCAGCGAGCAACATTACGCGCGAGTGCGCACCTTCAAACAGCTGTTGTCGAGTTTTCAGCGTAACCGCGATCTGGTTAGCGTCGGCGCGTATGCCAAAGGCAGCGATCCAATGCTCGATAAAGCCATCGCTCTGTGGCCGCAGCTGGAGGGCTATTTGCAACAAGGCATTTTTGAACGCGCGGACTGGGAAGAGTCTCTCCAGGGGCTGGAGCGCATATTCCCGACAGTGTGAAAACGCAGGAGATAACGGCAGATGGCAGAACATGGCGCGCTGGCGACCCTGAAAGATCTGGCAGAAAAAGAGGTAGAAGATGCCGCGCGCCTGCTGGGTGAAATGCGTCGCGGATGCCAGCAGGCAGAGGAACAACTCAAAATGCTGATCGATTATCAGAATGAATATCGCAATAACCTCAACAGCGATATGAGTGCCGGGATGACCAGTAACCGCTGGATCAACTATCAGCAGTTTATCCAGACGCTGGAAAAAGCCATTACTCAGCATCGCCAGCAACTTAATCAGTGGACGCAGAAAGTAGACATTGCCCTGAACAGCTGGCGAGAAAAGAAACAACGTTTGCAGGCCTGGCAGACACTGCAGGAACGGCAATCCACGGCGGCACTGCTTGCAGAAAACCGTCTCGATCAGAAAAAGATGGATGAGTTCGCCCAACGTGCCACCATGAGGAAACCCGAATGATTCGCTTAGCGCCCGTGATTACCGCTGACGTTGACACCGCCATATTGCCCGGCGGTAAAGCCAGCGATGTTACACAAGATTTTCTCGCATTGTTGAGCGGAGCATTAGCAGGTGAAACAACAACCGACAAAGCGGCCCCCCAGTTGCTGGTGGCAACAGAGAAGCCCACAACAAAAGGCGAGCCGCTGGTTAGCGATATTCTTTCCGATGTGCAACAAGCGGATTTACTGATCCCTGAGGATGGAATACCGCCTGTCATCAACGACGAACAATCCACATCAACACCGTTAACCACCGCTCAGACGATGACGTTGGCTGCGGTGGCTGACAAAAATACGACAAAAGACGAAAAAGCGGATGAGCTTAATGAAGACGTCACCGCAAGCCTGAGCGCCCTTTTTGCGATGTTGCCGGGTTTTGACAATACGCCCAAAGTGGCTGATGCGCCGTCAACCGTGTTACCGACAGAGAAACCAACTCTCTACACAAAACTGACTACGGCGCAATTCACAACCGCACAGCCCGATGACGCCCCTGACGCGCAAGCTCAGCCAGTAACACCGCTGGTAGCAGAGGCCCAGAGTAAAGCGGAAGTCATCAGCACACCTTCGCCGGTGACCGCTGCCGTCAGCCCGCTCATCACTCCGCACCAGACACAGCCGATGCCCACCGTCGCAGCACCTGTTTTGAGTGCGCCGCTGGGTTCTCACGAATGGCAACAATCATTAAGCCAGCATATTTCGCTGTTTACCCGCCAGGGGCAACAAAGCGCAGAGTTGCGTCTGCACCCGCAGGATTTAGGTGAAGTACAAATCTCCCTCAAAGTGGATGATAGCCAGGCGCAAATCCAGATGGTGTCACCGCATCAGCACGTACGCGCCGCGCTGGAAGCTGCGCTACCGGTACTGCGTACGCAGCTGGCAGAAAGTGGCATTCAGTTAGGGCAAAGCAACATCAGTGGCGAAAGCTTTAGTGGTCAGCAACAGGCCGCTTCACAGCAACAGCAAAGCCAGCGCACAGCAAATCATGAACCTCTGGCGGGTGAAGACGACGATGCGCTACCCGTTCCCGTCTCTTTACAAGGGCGCGTAACAGACAACAGTGGCGTTGATATTTTCGCCTAACGTCAGAGGTAGCACCGTAATCCGCGTCTTTTCCCCGCTTTGTTGCGTTCAAGACGCAGGATAATTAGCCGATAAGCAGTAGCGACACAGGAAGACCGCAACACATGACTGATTACGCGATAAGCAAGAAAAGCAAGCGATCGCTTTGGATCCCGATTCTGGTATTCATTACCCTCGCGGCCTGTGCCAGCGCAGGTTACAGCTACTGGCATTCGCATCAGGTTGCCGCTGACGACAAAGCGCAGCAGCGCGTCGTGCCCTCCCCGGTCTTCTATGCGCTGGATACCTTTACGGTCAATTTGGGTGATGCGGATCGCGTACTTTATATCGGCATAACTCTGCGGCTAAAAGATGAAGCTACCCGCTCGCGGCTAAGTGAGTATTTGCCGGAAGTCCGTAGCCGTTTGCTGTTACTGTTTTCGCGTCAGGATGCTGCCGTACTGGCGACAGAAGAAGGCAAGAAAAGCCTGATTGCTGAGATTAAAGCCACACTTTCCACCCCGCTTGTTGCCGGGCAACCGAAACAGGATGTCACCGACGTGCTGTATACCGCTTTTATTCTGCGATAACGACATGGGCGATAGTATTCTTTCTCAAGCTGAAATTGATGCGCTGTTGAATGGTGACAGCGAAGTCAAAGACGAACCGACGGCCAGTGTTAGCGGCGATAGTGACATTCGTCCGTACGATCCGAATACCCAACGACGGGTTGTACGCGAACGTTTGCAGGCGCTGGAAATCATTAATGAGCGTTTTGCCCGCCATTTCCGTATGGGGCTGTTCAACCTATTGCGCCGTAGTCCGGACATTACCGTCGGGGCCATCCGCATTCAGCCGTACCATGAATTTGCCCGCAACCTGCCGGTGCCGACCAACCTGAACCTAATCCACCTGAAACCGCTACGCGGCACAGGGCTGGTGGTGTTCTCGCCGAGTCTGGTGTTTATCGCCGTGGATAACCTGTTTGGCGGCGATGGACGCTTCCCAACCAAAGTGGAAGGTCGCGAGTTTACCCATACTGAACAGCGCGTCATCAACCGTATGTTGAAGCTGGCGCTGGAAGGCTATAGCGACGCCTGGAAGGCAATTAATCCGCTGGATGTCGAGTACGTGCGTTCGGAAATGCAGGTGAAATTTACCAATATCACCACCTCGCCGAACGACATCGTGGTTAACACACCGTTCCATGTGGAGATTGGCAACCTGACCGGCGAATTTAATATCTGTCTGCCATTCAGCATGATCGAGCCGCTACGGGAATTGTTGGTTAACCCGCCGCTGGAAAACTCACGAAATGAAGATCAGAACTGGCGCGATAACCTGGTGCGTCAGGTGCAGCACTCACAGCTGGAGCTGGTCGCTAACTTTGCCGATATATCGCTGCGTCTGTCGCAGATTTTAAAACTGAAACCCGGCGACGTCCTGCCGATAGAAAAACCCGATCGCATCATCGCCCATGTTGACGGCGTTCCGGTGCTGACCAGCCAGTACGGCACTCTCAACGGCCAGTATGCGTTACGGATTGAACATTTGATTAACCCGATTTTGAATTCTCTGAACGAGGAACAGCCCAAATGAGTGACTTGAATAATCCGGCCGATGATAACAACGGCGCAATGGACGATCTGTGGGCTGAAGCGTTGAGCGAACAAAAATCAACCAGCAGTAAAAGCGCTGCAGACGCGGTATTCCAGCAATTTGGCGGCGGTGATGTCAGCGGAACGTTGCAGGATATCGACCTGATTATGGATATTCCGGTTAAGCTGACCGTCGAACTGGGCCGCACGCGGATGACCATCAAAGAGCTGTTGCGCCTGACACAAGGGTCAGTCGTAGCGCTGGACGGCCTGGCAGGCGAACCGCTGGATATTCTGATCAATGGTTATTTAATCGCCCAGGGCGAAGTGGTGGTCGTTGCCGATAAATATGGCGTGCGGATCACCGATATCATTACTCCGTCTGAGCGAATGCGCCGCCTGAGCCGTTAGCGATGAATAACCACGCTACTGTGCAACCGTCCGCGCCGGTTTCTGCTGCGCCGCTGCTGCAGGTGAGCGGCGCACTGATCGCCATTATTGCCCTGATCCTCGCTGCTGCCTGGCTAGTAAAACGGCTGGGATTTGCCCCCAAACGAACTGGCGTTAACGGTCTGAAAATTAGCGCCAGTGCTTCGCTGGGCGCGCGTGAAAGGGTCGTGGTAGTCGATGTGGAAGATGCACGCCTAGTGCTCGGCGTTACCGCAGGGCAAATCAATCTGCTGCATAAACTTCCCTCTTCTGCGCCAACGGAAGAGATACCGCAGACCGATTTTCAGTCGGTCATGAAAAACTTGCTTAAGCGTAGCGGGAGATCCTGATGCGTCGTTTGTTGTCTGTCGCACCTGTTCTTCTCTGGCTGGTTACCCCTCTCGCCTTCGCACAACTGCCGGGTATCACCAGTCAGCCGCTGCCTGGCGGTGGACAAAGTTGGTCCCTCCCGGTGCAGACGCTGGTGTTCATCACCTCGTTGACGTTTATTCCAGCGATTTTACTGATGATGACCAGTTTCACCCGTATCATCATTGTTTTTGGATTATTGCGAAACGCGCTGGGCACGCCCTCCGCACCACCCAACCAGGTATTGCTGGGGCTGGCACTGTTTTTGACCTTTTTTATAATGTCGCCGGTGATCGACAAAATTTATGTCGATGCATACCAGCCGTTCAGCGAAGAGAAAATCTCAATGCAGGAGGCGCTGGAAAAAGGGGCGCAGCCGCTGCGTGAGTTTATGCTGCGTCAGACCCGCGAGGCAGATTTAGGGTTGTTTGCCAGACTGGCGAATACCGGCCCGTTGCAGGGACCTGAAGCCGTGCCAATGCGCATTTTGCTCCCGGCCTACGTGACCAGCGAGCTGAAAACCGCATTTCAGATAGGCTTCACGATTTTCATTCCTTTTTTGATTATCGACCTGGTGATTGCCAGCGTGCTGATGGCATTGGGGATGATGATGGTCCCCCCTGCCACCATTGCTCTGCCCTTTAAACTGATGCTGTTTGTACTGGTGGATGGCTGGCAATTGCTGGTCGGTTCGCTGGCGCAGAGCTTTTACAGCTAGAGAGGCAAAATGACACCTGAATCGGTCATGATGATGGGGACTGAAGCGATGAAAGTCGCGCTGGCGCTGGCTGCCCCGCTGTTGCTGGTGGCGTTGGTCACGGGCCTTATCATCAGTATTTTGCAGGCCGCCACGCAGATTAATGAAATGACGCTGTCGTTTATTCCGAAAATCATCGCCGTATTTATCGCCATTATTATTGCTGGACCGTGGATGCTCAATCTGTTGCTGGATTACGTCCGCACCTTGTTCACTAACCTGCCGTATATCATCGGGTAGCCCGTACAATGTTGCAGGTGACAAGCGATCAATGGCTTTCCTGGCTAAGTCTGTACTTCTGGCCGTTACTACGCGTGCTGGCGCTCATTTCTACCGCGCCAATTCTGAGCGAACGTAGCGTGCCGAAACGGGTCAAACTGGGTCTCGCAATGATGATCACGTTCGCCATTGCCCCATCCTTACCTGCCAACGATGTTCCTGTTTTTTCGTTCTTTGCTCTGTGGCTGGCCGTGCAGCAGATCCTGATCGGCATTGCGCTTGGTTTTACCATGCAGTTTGCTTTTGCCGCTGTGCGAACCGCTGGCGAAATTATCGGTCTGCAAATGGGACTGTCATTTGCGACGTTTGTCGATCCGGGCAGCCATCTCAATATGCCCGTTTTAGCGCGCATCATGGATATGCTGGCGTTACTGCTGTTCCTGACATTTAACGGTCATTTATGGCTGATTTCACTGCTGGTGGATACCTTTCACACCCTGCCTATTGGTGGCGAGCCGCTGAATAGCAATGCGTTTCTGGCACTCACCAAAGCAGGGAGTTTGATTTTCCTCAATGGACTGATGCTGGCGTTACCGCTCATTACTCTGCTGCTGACACTGAATCTGGCATTAGGTTTACTGAATCGTATGGCCCCGCAATTATCCATTTTTGTTATTGGATTTCCATTAACTCTGACTGTCGGTATCTCATTAATGGCGGCATTAATGCCGTTAATTGCTCCTTTTTGCGAACATTTATTCAGTGAAATTTTTAATTTGCTGGCAGATATTATCAGCGAATTACCTGTAATATGATTCCCTAATGTTTATCTTGTTATCCTAAGGATTATCTGAAAAATAATACCCACGAACATCTTCCAGGATACTCCTGTGGCGAAATATTTGTTTTAACCTCACTCACATATCGCAACATTTACTTTACTTTAAGACAATTCCAGGCAAATTATACAACACTTTACGGGATAGTAAGTCCGCCTGAAAAATCGCGAGAGTGGCGCATTAGGTGACCCATGTTGTTCCGTTTAGTCATGATGAAATATTCAGGTAAGGGGAATTATCGTTACGCATTGAGTGAGGGTATGCCATGTCAACGATTATTATGGATTTATGTAGTTACACCCGACTAGGTTTAACCGGGTATCTGTTGAGCAGAGGGGTTAAAAAAAGAGAAATCAACGACATTGAAACCGTTGATGACCTTGCCATAGCTTGTGATTCACAGCGCCCTTCAGTGGTGTTTATTAATGAGGACTGTTTCATCCACGATGCTTCTAACAGTCAGCGTATCAAGCTCATCATTAATCAACATCCCAATACGTTATTTATCGTTTTTATGGCAATTGCCAATGTTCATTTTGATGAATATCTGTTGGTCAGAAAAAATTTATTGATCAGTTCTAAATCGATTAAACCGGAATCTCTCGACGATATCCTTGGCGATATTCTGAAAAAAGAGACAACGATAACCTCGTTTTTAAATATGCCGACGTTATCATTGAGCCGAACCGAATCGAGTATGTTGCGAATGTGGATGGCAGGTCAGGGAACCATTCAAATCTCCGACCAAATGAATATCAAAGCCAAGACCGTTTCATCGCATAAAGGTAATATTAAACGTAAGATCAAAACGCATAATAAACAGGTTATCTACCATGTCGTCCGACTGACGGATAATGTGACTAATGGTATTTTTGTCAACATGCGCTAACACATTCTGACTGGTGGTTTCCCACCAGTCAGGCTGAATTAGATTACTCTGCTTTCTCCACAAAGATACCGTCCTGATGCCCTGCTTCATTAAAGAACCAGATGCCGAGCGGGTAGTCTTCCAGCGAAACCAGGTACATTGTGCCTTCACTAAACTCCTCAACTGCCAGTACCACGCCAGGACGACGCGGACCGCCATCCGTTTTGACTGTTACCCGATCATTCACCTTCATCATTTTCCTCCTGTGGCTTTGTGCCAGTGTAGAACAATTTCGTTTTTCTGGCAGCGCCAGGCGCGCGCGAGTGCTGATTTTCTCGACGGTCTATACTTAAGAGATGCCAGGCGGACTTAACGACTGGCGGCAACAACAGAGTAACGGTTGCGAGGAAAGATGATGAAAACCGCAAAAGAGTACAGCGATACCGCAAAACGTGAGGTCAGTGTCGATGTCGATGCCCTGCTGGCGGCGATCAATGAAATTAGCGAAAGCGAAGTTCATCGCAGCCAGCACGATCCTGAACACGTTAGTGTCGATGGACGTGAATATCATACATGGCGTGAATTGGCGGATGCCTTCGAACTGGATATTCATGACTTCAGCGTCTCTGAAGTGAATCGTTGAATGCACAATAAAAAAATCCCGACCCTGAGGGGGTCGGGATTAAACTTGCTTAAGCAAGAAGCACTTAAAAAATTCGTTACACCAGGAAATCTGATGTGTTCATCACCTTATCCGCAATTTTTTTCGCTGACAAGAAAATATTCGCGATATGAATGATTAACGCTACTTATGAATAGAAATGTGACGCGCGTCACCCCTTGGTGGCTCTGGCGTCAACGGGATCGCTCCCGAAAAAATCATCTTTGATTATTTGTGCTGTTTTGAGAAACATCCTGGTAAGGGGAGTACTGCGCGACCATGCTTTCAATTCAACAACCACTGCTGGTTTTTACTGATCTTGATGGCACCCTGCTGGACAGTCATAGTTATGACTGGCAACCAGCTGCCCCCTGGCTCAGCCGTTTACGCGAAGCGAATGTTCCCGTCATTCTCTGTAGCAGTAAGACATCAGCGGAAATGCTGTACTTGCAAAAAACGTTGGGGCTACAAGGTTTACCGCTGATTGCCGAAAATGGCGCAGTGATCCAGCTAGCTGAGCAATGGCAGGATATAGACGGTTTTCCACGCATCATCTCAGGTATTACCCATGGCGAAATCAGCCAGGTATTAAATACGCTGCGTGAGAAAGAGCATTTTAAATTCACAACTTTTGATGATGTCGACGATGAAACCATCGCCGAATGGACGGGATTAAGCCGTAGCCAGGCGGCACTGACGCAGTTACATGAGGCATCTGTAACGCTTATCTGGCGCGACAGTGACGAGCGGATGGCGCAATTTACCACCCGTCTGAACGAGCTGGGCTTGCAGTTTATGCAGGGTGCGCGCTTCTGGCACGTCCTGGATGCCTCTGCCGGAAAAGATCAGGCTGCCAACTGGATTATCGCGACTTATCAACAATTGTCAGGCAAACGCCCAACCACACTTGGCCTGGGCGATGGGCCAAACGATGCGCCCTTACTGGAGGTAATGGATTACGCGGTGATTGTGAAAGGGCTAAATCGTCAAGGGGTGCATCTGCATCATGAGGATCCGGCCCGCGTCTGGCGAACGCAGCGAGAAGGACCGGAAGGCTGGCGTGAAGGCCTGGACCATTTTCTCTCTGCCCGTTAAGCGTTGTCGCTCGCGAACACCCGATTGCGCCCTGCCTGTTTAGCGAGATAAAGCCGACGGTCAGCCAGTGACTGGAGTTGTTCAAAATCATAATCACCTGTTTCCTCGCTGCTGCTTACCCCCAGCGAGGCACTAATGCGTATCGTCGTACTCTTGGCGATCAACATCTCTTTTTCATTTAACTTCAGGCGAATACGTTCTGCAACTTCCGCGGCCTGCGCCAGATTCGCCCCTGGCAGAATCACACAAAATTCCTCGCCACCGACCCGCCCGGCAACATCCAGAGCACGCAAGGAACTGCTAATTAACCCGGCAGCATGAGAAAGCACACGGTCGCCCGCCTGATGACCAAAGCGGTCATTAATCGCTTTAAAATGGTCAAGGTCGACCTGAATGACAGAAAAAGGATGTTGGTGTGTCTGACACAATTTAGCGAGCTGACGGGCTTTTTCGAACAGGGCGCCACGGTTATATAAATGGGTTAAGGTGTCGTGCCACGCCTGCCACTGCAACGAGCTTTGCAGAACATACATGTTGCTGACCATCCGGCGAATCACATACCAGGAGATGAGTAACATGGAGGTAAAGAGCGCCCACAGCAGGGTTAATGCAATGCTGATGCTGCCGAAATCGCCGCGCACCCCTTCGCTTAGCGTATGGACGCGCACCAGCACACCGTCAAAGTGATCCAGCCGTTCCCAGCTAACATAGCGACTGTTCATACGAATGCCGCCCCGCGTGTCATGTTCCATTGCCTGCGCCAGTAAGGCGAGTTCACGAGGATCAAAAATATTCCCTGTTGAATGGTCAGGATTCGAAGAGGTCAATAATCTCAGCTTACTGTCATAGAGCTGATACTCACCGTCGAGGTTTTTATCGATGGCGTTTTGTAGAAATTGTTGCATGGTACGTACAGGAATATTCATCCCCAGCACGCCATACCAGTAGTTATTACTGTCTACCGGAACACTGACGGTAACCTGAGGTTCAGTATTGCTGGCGTGTTCTGACTGCGAGGTGAACCAACGTACCGCGCGTTGACGATTTTCTCGTTGAGAATGACCGATAAACCAGGGTTGGGTGACATAGCCGTAATAACGCGTTGGTACATTGCGCGTAAACAAGGTCGGCTGCGTCGAAACGTAAAATCCGGCACGCGAGACATACATAGCTTGTTCGACCATCGACGAGGAATTGTGCGCCAGTCGTAGCAAGTAACCAACCTCCAACGCAGCAGTAACTTCATTGTCGAGGCTTTCATTTTCGCGAGACAGGAGATTTCCCTCGCTGACTAATGCATCCGAAACGCCATTGACTGGCAGGGTGCGTCGTCGGTTGAGTTCGATTTGCCAGGCGTGATCGTCACGACGCTGTTCGAACTCCGTTACGGCATTACGCAAAGAGGTAAAATCCAGTGGCGCTACGAGAGCTTCGCGCATGCCATTACGCAAAAAGATCAGTTTGTCGACGTTATACTGCAGATGCTTATCGAGCGCGTTAGCTACGTTTTCCAGATGATTACGCTGGCTGGAGATATAGGCATCTTCCAGAACCACCACTTCACGCCAGGTGAGCAAGGTGGAAAAAAGCAGCACTACGATAAAGCAGAGATTAACGACATGACCAGGCCCCAGGCGGCGCGCAAGTTTTTTCAACCAGCTCTGGTTTTCCATTTTTGTCTCGTGCTGCACCCTGACGACTCCCAACCTGCTTTTTTATGATTCTGGCATAACCTGGCGATAGCGTACCGCAAAACAGTCATAATTTTATAATGGTGACATAACAAGACGCGACAATCATTCATTGCAGGCATTGGCACATCAGGCCGGATGTGATCCGGCCTGATGTTAATGATACTCTTTCAAACTTCTTCCGCAGGACGACTCCCCTCCCCCGGAACAAGCTCGGTTTCATGAAAAGCTTCCCGCTTGACCCCATAACCGTCATACCAACGACACTCAACCATACCGCTGGAATAGCCGGTGACAATCATCCGCGGGCCGCCCTCTTTAACCGTTACTTCCTCACTAATCATAAAGCTCATACTCGCCTCCTTTTTTCGAGTGAAACTTGTTCACCTTAGTTGAAGATGGCGAATTTTGCATAATAGCCAGTGCGAGTATTAATGTGCCTGACCGCGCATTTTCGCTACCGCTTTCACTCCAAGTACCACAATGCCGCCGATGATAAAACCAAGTATCAGATTTAAAACAGTCGGTAATATCATCGCCACCACTGCACTTTGCTGCCCGGCGAAATGTTCAATGGCGTGATGCAGCGGCGCAATACCATGAACCACAATCCCGCCACCGACGAGGAACATCGCCAACGTGCCGACAATCGATAACGCTTTCATCAGCCAGGGCGCGATAATCAATAACCCTTTACCCAATGCCTGCATCAGAGCGCTGGATTTTTCCGCCAGCCAATACCCCAGGTCATCAATCTTAACAATAACCCCTACCAGCCCGTAGACGCCCACGGTCACTACCAGTGCGATGCCTGAAAGCACCAGCACCTGATTAAGCAACGGCGCTTCTGCCACAATCCCCAGCGTGATGGCGACGATTTCCGCAGACAAAATAAAATCAGTACGAATCGCCCCTTTTATTTTGTCCTTTTCAAACTTCAGCGGATCCTGCGCCGCCAGCTTCTCCAGACGCTGCTGACTCTGCGCCGGATCTTCTTTGTGTTTACGCGCCTCCAGCATATGCAGCACTTTCTCTACCCCTTCAAAGCAGAGAAACGCGCCGCCAATCATCAACAAAGGCGTAATCGCCCACGGGATAAATGCACTGATGATCAGCGCCAGCGGCACCAGAATCACTTTATTGATCAGCGATCCTTTCGCCACTCCCCAGACCACGGGAAGTTCCCGGTTGGCACGCACACCTGAAACTTGTTGTGCATTGAGCGATAAATCATCCCCTAGTACACCGGCGGTTTTCTTCGCCGCCAGTTTGCCCATCACGGAGATATCGTCCAGCAGTGTGGCGATATCATCGAGCAACGTCAGTAAACTACTCCCGGCCAAAAGCATTCCCTCTCATTTTTATTGTTGAAGGGAGTAAGTATGAAGCAAAAACGGCAGCTCTGATACTTGCTTCATAGGTCAACATTTTTTTAACAATCAAGTGCAATTATATCTCTCGCCAGCAGAATGATTTTCACGTTTACTATGAACCACCTTTTTATTTTCACCGTGAGGGATTATGCGTTTCCGCCAGTTGTTACCGCTTTTTGGCGCGCTGTTTGCGTTGTATATCATTTGGGGCTCAACCTATTTTGTCATTCGGATTGGCGTGGAAAGCTGGCCTCCGTTAATGATGGCGGGCGTTCGATTCCTGGCAGCCGGTATTTTATTGCTGGCATTTTTGCTACTGCGCGGACACAAACTCCCCCCGCTACGTCCGCTGCTCAATGCCGCGCTGATTGGCCTGTTATTGCTGGCTGTCGGTAATGGCATGGTAACGGTTGCCGAACATCAAAATGTTCCTTCCGGCATCGCCGCCGTAGTGGTTGCAACCGTGCCCCTCTTTACCCTGTGCTTCAGCCGCCTGTTTGGCATTAAAACGCGCAAACTGGAATGGGTGGGTATCGCCATTGGGCTTGCCGGAATCATCATGCTCAATAGCGGTGGAAATTTAAGCGGCAATCCGTGGGGTGCGATTCTGATTTTAATCGGCTCGATTAGCTGGGCGTTTGGCTCGGTTTATGGCTCGCGCATTACCTTACCTGTAGGGATGATGGCGGGTGCGATTGAGATGCTGGCGGCTGGCGTGGTGTTAATGATTGCGTCGATGATTGCGGGTGAAAAACTGACGGCGCTCCCTTCCCTTTCAGGCTTCCTTGCGGTCGGCTATCTGGCGCTGTTTGGTTCGATTATCGCCATTAACGCTTATATGTATTTAATCCGCAACGTCAGTCCGGCTCTCGCCACCAGCTACGCCTACGTTAACCCGGTGGTCGCGGTCTTGCTGGGTACGGGACTTGGCGGAGAGACGCTGTCTAAGATTGAATGGCTGGCGCTCGGCGTGATTGTCTTCGCGGTGGTACTGGTCACGTTGGGAAAATATCTCTTCCCGGCAAAACCCGTAGTTGCGCCAGTTATTCAGGACGCATCAAGCGAGTAAATGAATCCCCTGCGTGTCGATCTGCGCGCTGGCACCTTCGCCGCAGATCCACTCTTCCAGACGCTCGCTAAGCGCTTCATCCGTCAGCTTCTCGCGCCCACGTAACGCACACTCCCAGACAATCAGTACGCGCCAGCCGAGCGCCTGCAAGCGGCTAATGTCGCGGCGATCGCGCTCAACATTTTTACCTATCTTCTCCAGCCAGAACTCGGTTCGAGTCGCAGGCACTTTAAACAGATAGCAGTGATGATGGTGCCAGAAGCAGCCGTGGGCAAATATCACGCAGCGATATTCATCAAGAACAAAATCCGGGCGTCCGGGCAAACTGGCGTCCTGAACGCGAAACGCCAGTCCCTGCCCGGTTAACAAACTGGCGAGGCGCTTCTCAATCGCCGTATCGCGCGTGGCAATTGCGCGCATATTTTTGCTGCGTGTAGCCTTATCGTGAACGTCGGCCATGTTTTGCTTCTTGCTGACGCAACGCCACTGCCTGTTTGATTTTTGGTTCAAGCAGTTTTGCCACCGCGGCAAAGACCGGCACGACCACCGAGTTACCGAACTGGCGATAGGCCTGAGTGTCCGAAACCGGAATGCGAAATTTCGCTTCTCCTGGTGCTTCAAAGCCCATTAAGCGCGCACATTCACGAGGCGTTAACCGACGTGGGCGGTGTTGCTGGTTCTGCGGATCGTCAAAGTCTTTCTCACCCGTGGCTATATCCCAGCCGCGATCAATTAAAATTTCCGCGCCATCTTTGTAATAACGAGCAGAAAGCGTACGCGTGACGCTTTGCGGATTGTTCGGATAAACCATTCCATAACCGAAGCCGTTACCGCGCGCCTGATGTTTTTTCGCATAACGATAGAGGTACTTCCACAGCACCGGCGTCAGGATATATTTCGCCTCAACCATCGGGTCCAGCAACTGCGCCAGTGTCACTCGCTGTGCAGGGAAACATTCGCTGATCTCACGCAGGGTAAAATCGGCTTTCAGATTCAGGTCGCGACGAAAACCCACCAGCACGATGCGTTCACGGTGCTGCGGAAGGAAATGTTTACCGTCAATGATTTTCGGATCGTCCGGGCCATTATCTTCTGCATCTGCCACGTCATAGCCCAGTTCGTCCAACGTCTGCATGATGATACGGAACGTTTTCCCCTGGTCGTGGCTTTTCAGGTTTTTGACGTTTTCGAGCACAAAAATCGCCGGGCGACGCGCGTCGATAATACGCACCACATCGAAGAACAGCGTGCCCTGGGTATCACAGGCAAAACCGTGCGCTCGTCCGAGTGAGTTCTTTTTCGATACGCCAGCCAGAGAAAACGGCTGACAAGGAAAACCGGCCAGTAAAACATCGTGCTCAGGAATATGTTGACGGATATGTTCCGCCGCCGCGTCATCACCTATACCCTCTTTGTGGCTGAGAGTGATGTCGCGAATATCTTCATTAAAGTGATGCACCGCCGGGTCGCAATAATAGTTGGCTTTATAAGTGCGTACCGCATGTTTGTTCCATTCGCTGGTAAACACGCACTGCCCACCAATCGATTCAAAACCGCGACGAATACCACCAATCCCGGCAAATAGATCGATAAAGCGAAACGCATAATGCGGATGATGTGCCGGTGGAATGGGTAACAACGTTTGCAGATGGGCGAACTCTTTCTCACTTAAACGGTGCCATGCTGAGTCATTCGCCAGCGCACGTTTTAAAATTGCCGCGCTCCAGTGATTCTCACCCACACCATTAAGCTGCGCCACCAGCGTTTTGACATCATAAATTTGCAGCAGTTGCTCCAGCATTGCCTGTGCGGCATTCCCGGTGCTGTATGAATCGGTTACTGATATATTTTCCTGCATAGATTTAACCGGCCATCTGAGATGGTCGACAGGTTAACATAATTACCATCATTTAGGGCCACGCGCTCAGCCAACCGGTGAAAACGTATCAATCACCTTGTGATCGATACCTTCATTCTCCCCCGCCAGCTCGGCACTGAGCTTCGCCATAAACTCGACTAAAAATTGCGCGTTGTACTGCGCCAGTTGTTTGCCTTTTATGGTTTGCATGGTGTGCGGTAGCTTCAGCAACTTAGTCTGAAAATGATCCAGCGCGTAACGTTTATCATCAAGTGGGCGATGCTGCGCGAACGGATCTTCGCCATCAAACAATGCCACGCCCAACGCCCCCGAAACGGCAAACACACGCGCCAGGCCAATCGCCCCCAGAGCTTCCAGCCGATCCGCATCCTGAACGATTTTAGCTTCCGCCGTTAAAGGGGCGATTTGCGCGCTAAAACTGTGTGCGGCAATGGCATGGCAAACAGCCTCGATTTTTTCCGCTGGAAATTGCGCGAATTCTTCACGCAGCAGGCGACGCGTCTCTTCTGCTGCCAGTATTGAAGAACGCTGCCGTTGCGGATGATTTTTCGCCAGGCTCACGATATCGTGAAAATAACAGGCGGTTAAAATCACCAGCATATCAACGTCGTCATCTGCCGCCAGTTTCTGTGCCGTAGCCCAGACGCGGCGAAAATGACACAGGTCATGTGCCGCGTCCTGATGTTGATGATGGTTTTTCAACCAGTTTTCGAACTGTGCCTGCCAGTGTTGTAAATCCATACGCGCTCCGTTGCCAAAGAGTCGCAACCTTAGCAGTTTTTATTCATAGCGTCTGCTACGTGCGGGACGAGGTCGGGTGTACCAGGCAATGCCGCCTAGCAAGGCACCAACCAGGGCCATAAACAGAAATCCGACCAATGCTCCTAACCACTTCCCCGCAGTAGATCCTAAATCACTTTCAAATCCCGACACGGGGGCATCGGGGATCCGGCTCATCACCCAGATGTATCGCGCCATTGCCCAGACGAAATAGCCACACCATGTATAGAAAGCCCACAAGGCCAATTTGCCGCTAGGGCTGCGAGAGAGTCTCTCTTCCATCTTTGTCGAACCGTATTCCATTTTAAGATAACCCGGAAAATTCAGACTTAGTACTATTATGTGATAAAAGTCACATTTTTCCACATTGGATGAGTCAGTCAAGACTCAACCATTTTTTGAGCAAATAGATAGTTTTTGCGCAACGGCAATAATTACCGGAAAAACAGCAATAAAGATTTATTTTTATCTTGGATAATGGTTTTATTAATTCACCCAAACAATACATTAGCACTGAATACAATTATACCTTTTTAGATTTCTGTGTCATGATAACCCCGTTATTAGCCTTTTATCGTCTTGTTTATATTTTTTGGGCCGGCATGAAGCCGGCTTTTTTTATGCCTTCATTAATGTGCGCGCGATCACATAGGCCGTCTGGCGCAACAATCATTGACACTTCCTATCTTTTCAATCAACTCATAACATATTGATATATATTCATAATTTTCATGAATGTATATATCTATAATTCATAATTCTGAATTATATTAAATAGATTGGAAACATTTTGAAATCTTTTAAATACATTTGTTACATGTAATCCTTAAAATAAAATGAACTTCATAGAATAGTATCCAAATGTGCTTTTTTTTGGATAACGGCACTTATTGATATATTCATGAAGATTATAATCACAAGGGAATACATAATGAAAAGAAAAGTTCTGGCAATGCTGGTCCCGGCGTTATTAGTTGCTGGCGCAGCAAATGCGGCTGAAGTCTATAATAAAGATGGTAATAAACTGGATTTCTACGGAAAAGTAGCAGGTCTGCACTACTTCTCTGACAACTCGGGCGCTGATGGCGATATGTCATATGCTCGTATCGGTTTCAAAGGTGAAACTCAGATCGCTGATCAATTCACTGGTTACGGTCAGTGGGAATACAACCTGCAGGCAAATGGCACAGAAGGCGATGGCGATAACTCTGCTACCCGTCTGGCATTCGCAGGTTTAGGTTTTGGTCAGAATGGTACTTTCGACTATGGTCGTAACTACGGTGTCGTATATGATATCGAAGCATGGACCGATATGCTGCCAGAATTTGGTGGTGATACCTATGCTGGTGCCGACAATTTCATGAACGGTCGTACCAACGGCGTTGCAACCTACCGTAACAATGGCTTCTTTGGTCAGGTTGATGGTCTGAACTTTGCTCTGCAATATCAGGGTAATAATGAAAGTGGTGGCCCCTTCGGGCAGGAAGGTTCCGGTAGTGGTGATGGCCGTAGCCTTTCCAAAGAAAATGGTGATGGTTTCGGTATGTCTACATCCTACGACTTCGACTTCGGTTTAAGTCTGGGTGCTGCATATTCAAACTCTGATCGCTCAGATCGCCAGGTTGGAGTTGGTTTAAATGATCGTAACCATAGCAACAGAAATGCTGGTGGTGAAACCGCTGAAGCATGGACTGTTGGTGCAAAATATGATGCTAATAATGTGTATTTAGCAGCTATGTACGCTGAAACTCGCAATATGACCCCATATGGTGGTGGCGAGTTTGATAATGGTGAATCAAGATCAGCCATCGCTAACAAAACCCAAAACTTTGAAGTTGTTGCTCAGTATCAGTTCGACTTCGGCCTGCGCCCGTCCATCGCTTACCTGCAATCTAAAGGTAAGGATTTAGGCGGCTGGGCTCATGACGGCAACGGCGACCCGCGTTACACTAACAAAGATCTGGTCAAATACGTTGAAGTCGGTGCGACCTACTACTTCAACAAAAATATGTCCACCTATGTTGATTACAAAATTAACCTGCTGGACAACGATGATGACTTCTACGAAGCAAACGGCATCGCTACCGATGATATCGTTGCTGTGGGCTTAGTCTACCAGTTCTAATCAGCCAACACGCCTCGGCGTGTTACTGTAAAACATAACACTAGGCTGTGTCCCTTAATTACGCAACCGTTGATAAAAGAGTCGGATGCAGCCCAGTTTCACCATCGCCAGATAATTTCTCGCCGTTTTGTCGTAACGCGTAGCGATGCGGCGGTATTCTTTCAGGCGGCCAAAGCACCGTTCAACGACGTTGCGATTGCGATATGCATCGCGATCAAGCCGTGCTCGTCCATCCGATGCCATTTTTTCATTTGATTTTCGGGGGATGACTGCCTTTATGCCTTTATTTTTCAGCTCGTTGCGCAATGTGAGTCCGGAGTACGCTTTGGCGGCCAGCACAACATGACCACGGCGTTTCATGCAACCGTTCTGACGATGAACGCCAATGCCGTCCAGAAGTCGTTGCGCGAACTGGCTTTCATGAGACTGCCCGGGGCTTAGCACGATATTTAACGGGAGGCCGCTTCCGTCTGTTGCCAGATGGATTTTGGTGCCCAAACCGCCTCGAGAGCGACCCAGCCCATTATCTCCGTCGATATCGGAATTTTTTTTGAGCTCCGGCGGCGCATTTTAGTGCCCGGATATTACTGCCATCCAGCGCTGTGGCAGACCAGTCAACAAAGCCGTTCGCATCAAGTAGTGAAAGCAATCTGTTGAAAATGATGTTAATCACGCCTGACTTTGACTACCTGTTAAAGCGGTTATAAACGGTTTTCCATGGCCCAAATCGTTCGGGTAAATCGCGCCATGGTGCGCCGGAACACAATACCCAGAACATGCCGTTGATGATTTTACGATGCTCTGCACATGGGCGCCCGGCCCGTCGTGTGGCAGGTTCAGGGGGCAACAAGGGCTTGATGATGGTCCATGCTTCATCGGGGAGGTCGTAGCGAGCTATGGTTCAATATGTTGTGGAAACAGACCGTTACTATATTAAATAATAGACTGGCGAATCATGTATATAACCTCATTGTATAAAACTATGCCAGAAATATCTAGCAAATTTATTTCCCCCGGAAATGAGTGGAAATACCTCTGGCTTCTTGTTGAAAATACAGCACCTCCGAAAAATCCTCCTGATATAAAAACAGCAACAGTAATGTTGGCGAGACCTGGAGGATATCTGGCAAGAAAAAATGATTCGCCACCAGGCCCAAAAGCAATATGGTCAGGATTAACACGATTAATGTTGTCAATTAATGACATAGAAATATCCCAGAAAACTTGTGGGTAAGGGTATGTAAGGGCAACGGTGATCATGATTGGATTCTGGCGGATAAAAACGCGCATACCTTAACGATAAGCGCGATGTTGTTCAAGTAGATATGGGGTATGTATTGGCCTAATGATGTTGGGTTTATCGTCAAAACGCTTACCTCTCAGGTAAGCGTTTTGCGCGTATTACTGAAAAAAGCGAATTATTTGTAAGTTGCAATCGTAATATTGCCAGAGAAATTTCTCTTTATATTGCGGATATCATTATCCCTTGACCGATTATCATCTTCAGCGTTGTTAGGGATGATACTTTCGCCTTTAGTGGTATAGATATAATTAGCAATATCAAAGTTGTTATTCTCGCTATTTACGACTGCTCTTAAAACGTAAAGGGTTTGTGTGAATCCGTTTGCTGAGAAATCGGCATGAAAATGGTTATGTCTACCATTCAAAGCAACAAAACTCGGACAATCAATTAATTTATCGCTAACAGCTAGAGCGGCGCTACGCACATCATGTGCAGCGTTATCATTAGCAACATGAAATGCTTGTGAACAAGCATAAAACAAATTTCCAATCCCGGTAGGACTGGATAAACAAGAAATAATTTCTTCTCTTTTTTCTGGCGTTATACGATCCTGCTCTAAAGACTCTCTCACCAGATGACATTCATCAGATTTGAAAATAAATTTTTTGAATATTTCCTCATAAACATCATGAGAAAGAGATCCAGAGCGAGTGAAAGATTCGTTGGCATGAAATTTTTCGCTAAGTAAGTCTCTTATAGTGCTGTTTATTTTTTCACCACAACATAAAACAAATGAACTTCCCTCCAGAACTTGTCTTTCTGCATCTGCAAGGAGTGAGCTAAATTCCGCCTCTCCAAGCGTAAGGTTTTCCATACCTGATTGATGTAAATACTGTTCTGGAATTAAATCTTTTTGTTCCTTTAGAAGCTCGATCATTCGGCATTCGGTTTGCTTATCAGTACAGGAGGACATGTTATAGTTATTTTTAGCAACTTCCAGCTTAAGAGCATTTGCAGCAACTGTTAATTCTGAGAGTTGATGTTTTTCAAATTGATCGTGATCTGATAATAACCTTATAAACTCTTTTACATTTCGACCACTAAAATCCTGTTCCCTACTCTTTTGATCAAAACATGTTTTTTTGTTATTGAGCTCACGATACATATCAGTGACTTTAAATTTATTACTTCCGGTCTGCTCAATTTTTGTATAACTATCCATGCCTGTAACGGCAATCCATGTCTTATAATTCTCATTCTCCGATTCAGGCGTAACATGAAAATAAGGAACCAATTTATCACTAATATCATGCCGATAGATATGAAAAGAATCTAAAATGTATAATAATAAACTGCGAAAAACTTCACGAAAACTGTCATCGTGAGACCTTGCCCTATAATTATCGAGCAGGCCACTTTGTTCCATCGCATTTAACTTAGAAATATTACTCTCGAGGCTTTTTTCGATACTCTCCCTTAGATTCTGATTTTGTAACTGGCTATTATCATTCTCTGTTTTATTTGGATATATATTACTCGTCACACTAACCATAGTAACCTCGCTATTCCTCACGATGAACTATTAATTTATACACAACAATCCGAATTTAACACCATCGCTGAATATCTTAGCCCTAACTGTCAACACCCAAGTTACCAGTGCAGCGACTTAAATTAACGTCCTGGGCTAATAAATTGTGCCTGAGATGATCTCTGGCACAATTACACCTTATATATCTGAACGGAACTATCAAAAATCGCTCATCAGTAATCCCCTGAGCTATTTAGTTGTTTGTTTAATTACCCTTGGCTTCTATGCCGCTGGGTTTAATACCTTGTTACACCCCTGGCACCCACAGGGACGGGCTGTTATACGAAAAACGATCTACTGGGGCATTTTCATATCCATGGCTTGGTGAATCCGGTATTAGTACCAGTCCGTTGTGAGCTGCGTGAATATGCAGCAGTGAATCACTCCCTGTGTCGATATGCAGCGTCGGTACACCCCGGTCGATCTCAAGAATGAGGCCGAAACACGCCGTGCCGGATACATCCACAACTTCACACTGAAGGTTTTGATCTGCTGAAATATTTACCTGATAGGACTGACAGACTTCTTCTGGCTGCTCAACGTTACCCAATTCTCAGTCCTGTAACGTCATGGTCATCGTTCAAGGCTGGTCTGTGAGTATGACATTAGCAGCGCACACACCTGATGGCGGAACTGCTGACGCTTGCTTATCCTTGTACGCCGCTGACACCATGTATACCAGCCGCTGCGGGCCACCCGGAGCACACGGCACATTGCTTTGATGCTGAACTCCGCCTGATGTTTTTCAATAAAGACATACTTCATTTCAGGTGCTTCGCGAAGTATGTCGCGGCCTTTTGGAGGATGGCCAGCTCTTCATCCCGCTCTGCCAGCTGGCGTTTGAGACGTGCAACCCCGGTGGGCATCTCCAGCTCACGTTCATAAGAAGTCTGCTGATGTTGCTGTTTACTGCGCCAGTTGTAGAGCTGTGATTCATACAGGCTGAGTTCACGGGCTGCGGCAGCACACCGATGCGTTCAGCAAGTTTCAGGGCTTCACTGCGAAATTCAGGCGAATGTTGTTTACGTGCTTTTTTGCTGGTTGATACAGATTTTGTCATGTGAGTCACCTCTGACTGAGAGTTTACTCACTTATCCGAGTGTCCACTATTACTGGGTAAGATCATTTCATCTCCATCTACGGCACACGCAATTGCCAAACATATCGATACAGCACCTTACCCTGCCCCTCCTGGCACAATAACATCTACCAGCGACTCTTCCAGCCACCCCAAATGCATTTCTTTATGAATTAATCCGCAACAAAACCGCCTCCCATATAAAAATATTTGCAAAAATAGTGCATAAAAAAAGCCTTTTCTATAGCAGTCCGGGATATAAATATTCAACAGAATAACAATATTCCATAGCACTAAATCTCTCATCGTCGTCCCAGACCTCTAATAATGGTCTAAAATCATTGAAGTCACTTGTGACCACATGACTCAAAAAGGAAAATTTGGCGTGAGAAACATTCAACATCAGTGCAGCATCATCATTACATATTTTCCCTCGTCGCCTACCGCTTTCGATATATTGACTCAATTTTCCAGCCTGGTTAAAAATAGCGACCAGCTCAGTCGCAAATATAGTGACTAACCTAACTAAGCAACAACAAGGAATACACTATGACTGTTCAAAAAAGTAAAGATCCGCAGGTCGATACTGCTGAAGATAATGCATTCTTCCCTTCAGAATATTCGCTTAGCCAATATACCAGTCCTGTCTCTGATCTTGATGGCGTGGACTATCCAAAACCGTATCGCGGTAAACACAAAATTCTGGTGATCGCCGCGGACGAACGTTATTTGCCGACCGACAATGGCAAATTGTTCTCAACCGGTAATCATCCGATTGAAACGTTGCTGCCGTTGTATCATCTCCATGCGGCAGGTTTCGAATTCGAAGTGGCGACCATTTCCGGCCTGATGACCAAGTTTGAATACTGGGCTATGCCACACAAAGATGAAAAGGTAATGCCGTTCTTTGAGCAGCATAAATCGTTGTTCCGCAATCCGAAGAAACTCGCGGATATTGTCGCCAGCCTCAATGCTGACAGCGAATATGCAGCAATCTTTGTTCCTGGTGGTCATGGCGCACTTATTGGTTTACCTGAAAGCCAGGACGTGGCTAACGCTTTGCAGTGGGCAATCAAAAATAACCGTTTTGTTATCTCCCTTTGCCACGGCCCGGCGGCATTTCTGGCGCTTCGCCACGGCGATAACCCACTGAACGGTTATTCCATTTGCGCATTCCCAGACGCCGCAGACAAACAAACGCCAGATATTGGCTATATGCCGGGTCATCTCACCTGGTACTTCGGCGAAGAGCTGAAGAAAATGGGCATGAACATCATTAATGACGACATCACCGGGCGAGTACATAAGGACCGTAAAGTTCTCACCGGCGACAGTCCTTTCGCAGCGAATGCGTTGGGTAAACTGGCAGCACAGGAAATGCTGGCAGCTTACGTGGGTTAATCCCTGTTACATTGTAATGTAAGCGCATAATCAATCGCAGCCACGTGAGTACTCACGGCGTGGCTGCGTTTTTTCACGGTTAACCTGTGGCGTACTGAAGCCATAGGTTAATTTCTTTGCGGTAACGTAATACGGAACACATTATGTTGATTTAAATAGTGATACGTAGCACTTCCCCCATGCAATTCGGCAATTGCTTTGACTAAAGAAAGGCCAAGCCCCTGACCTGCAGAATGACGCGAATTATCTCCCCGCCAAAATCTACGGAAGAGTTTTTCCGGCTCATTAATTTTCGATCCAGGGCTGGCGATATCAATATTAAGAGAGCCGTTGGCATCAAGAAAACTGGTTATATGAATGCACGATTTTTCTGGTGAATATCGAATGGCGTTAACAATAAGATTCGATAACATTCGTTGAAGTAAAATTTCATCCGCAAAGATTTGCTGATTGCACTCGACCTGAAAACGAATCTCTTTCTCTTCTGAAAGGTATTCCAGATAGTCTAACAAATTCCCAATTTCCTTGTTAAGAGAGAGCGAATCCAGTTTCACCAAAACATTGCTTTTATCTGCTCTGGCAAGAAACAGTATATTCTCTGTTAACCGCGAAATATTTTCCAGCTCTTCAATGTTTCCGGCAATTGTTTTTTGATACTCAGCGATACTTCGGGTTTGACTGAGCGTCACCTGATTCTGACCCAGTAATGCATTAATTGGCGTTCTAAGTTCATGAGCGAGATCGTCAGCAAATTGGCTAAGGCGCTCAAAATCTTTTACTAAAGCATGGTGCATTTTATTCAACGCCTGACCAAGAGGTTTTAATTCACTCGGTAGTGCGATAACCTCAACAGGCTCTCGGGTGTCGTTATAATTTAATGCTTCCGTTACCCCACTCAACTTTTTGATCTCTCGTAATCCCGTTCTGATTAACAGCGGACTTAATACTGAGCACAGTATAATGGCGACGATGCAAATTATAATGCTATTAATTTTATACTGTTCAAGCATGTTATGTCTGGCTGAAGCCAATTTAGCCACAGTAACCGTTAATGATGGCGAAATTTCATCAATGTTAATTCGTAAAGCATCTATCTCTGTGTCATTAATAATGCTTCTGTAAATGCCAGCTGCACTGATTGCCTCAGTCGTAGGTATGTTATTTAACATATCATCACTGACATTCGTCCGGTTAACAATTTTATTGATGCCATCACCATGAATGATCAAGATATCCTGACTAACATCCATCATCCGGTTAAAGTACACAGGTAACGTATCTGGATTTACCCCATCAATTAACAACTGCTTGATCTGCGCTGTCCGGTTAATGAGTGTTGTATCATCGCGCCATTTCAACTCACTTGCCAGGCCATTATAGAGAGTCCAGACAATTCCAGCGCCAGTGACAGACAGTAGCAATATAAAAAGCAAGGTTAAACGGACGGTTATAGATAATCTTTTCATTATTTTTTTACCGCTACAAATGAATACCCCATTCCCCGGATTGTAGCGATTAGCTTTTCAGGAAAAGGATCATCAACTTTTGCGCGGAGCCTGCGAATAGCGACATCCACCGTATTAGTATCACTATCGAAATTGATTCCCCAAATTTCACTCGCAATAACCGTTCTGGGTATAATTTCGCCAGCTCTGGAGGCCAGTAGCCAAAGTAACTGAAACTCCTTGCGCGTCAGTGTAATACTGATATTGTCCCTGCTCACACTTTGGCTGACAGAGTCCATTCTTAATCCGCTGATTTCTAATGTTGAATTCAGCGCATGATGTTGCCTTAATTGTGCCCGAACCCTCGCCAGCAACTCAGAAAATGAAAAAGGTTTTACCAGATAATCATTTGCCCCACTGTCCAGCCCTCTGACTCTGTCATCGACAGAATCCCTTGCTGTAAGGCAAATAACGGGGGTTTGCTTTGCCGTTCGTAACGTTTGTAAGATCTGCCAGCCATCCATACCCGGAAGCATAATATCCAGAATGATCAATGCATAATCATCCTTCAGCGCAAGATAAAGCCCATCTCTGCCATCAGAAACCGCATCAATGACATAACCTGCTTCTGAAAGCCCCTGCGTTACCCATTCCTGGGTCCTTTGATTATCTTCAATAAGTAGAATCTTCATGAAAATAATATGCCATAAATCATATGTTATAGAAACAGCCTGGTTCATTACAAAATTGTAATGCTTCTGTAAGGTTATCACAGACGTTTTTTCGCTATCCTCAAAACTCATTCACATGACAAGGATATAAACATGTTAAAGCGTTATTTACTACTCTCGGTTGCAACGGCTGCATTTTCATTACCTTCTTTGGTTTATGCCGCACAACAAAACATTCTTAGCGTGCACATTTTGAACCAGCAAACAGGAAAACCCGCTGCCGACGTGACAGTCACTCTGGAAAAGAAAGCGGATAACGGCTGGTTACAACTTAATACCGCCAAAACAGATAAGGATGGACGAATCAAGGCACTGTGGCCCGAGCAAACTGCAACCACGGGCGATTACCGTGTTGTATTTAAAACTGGAGAATATTTTAAGAAACAAAATCTTGAAAGTTTCTTCCCTGAGATCCCTGTTGAGTTTCAAATTAATAAAGTGAACGAGCATTATCATGTACCTTTGTTACTTAGCCAATATGGGTATTCAACCTATCGTGGCAGTTAATGCGTAAATATGTAAAAGCAGATCTCTGCTACTGTTAGGGAGGAGACTCCCTGACAGATTAACAATCTCTTACTGGTTAACGACAAAACAGTGTGATGGCTTATGAAAAAGAATCAATTTTTAAAAGAATCTGATATTACTGCCGAGTCGGTATTCTTTATGCAGCGTCGGCAGGTGTTAAAAGCACTGGGCATCAGCGCAGCTGCACTTTCTTTGCCTCACGCCGCACATGCTGATCTGCTTAGCTGGTTTAAAGGGAACGATCGTCCGCCCGCCCCCGCAGGGAAACCGCTGGAGTTCAGCAAGCCTGCCGCCTGGCAAAATAACCTACCGCTGACGCCAGAAGATAAAGTTTCCGGCTATAACAACTTCTATGAATTCGGGCTGGATAAAGCCGATCCCGCCGCTAATGCTGGTAGCCTGAAAATCGATCCATGGACACTGAAAATCAGTGGCGAAGTGTCAAAACCATTAACACTCGATCACGATGATTTAACTCGTCGCTTCCCGCTGGAAGAGCGTATATATCGTATGCGCTGCGTGGAAGCGTGGTCGATGGTGGTGCCGTGGATTGGTTTTCCGTTGCATAAATTGCTGGCGCTTGTAGAACCCACAAGCAATGCGAAGTATGTCGCTTTCGAAACGATTTATGCGCCGGAACAGATGCCAGGCCAGCAGGATCGCTTTATTGGCGGCGGGCTTAAATATCCTTATGTCGAGGGATTACGTCTTGACGAAGCAATGCATCCGCTCACACTGATGACCGTAGGTGTTTATGGCAAGGCGTTACCGCCACAAAATGGCGCGCCGGTGCGACTGATTGTGCCGTGGAAATATGGCTTTAAAGGGATTAAATCGATCGTCAGTATTAAGCTGACCCGCGAGCGTCCGCCAACCACCTGGAATCTGGCAGCGCCTGACGAATACGGTTTTTACGCCAACGTTAATCCGCATGTTGATCACCCGCGCTGGTCACAGGCTACCGAACGATTTATTGGTTCAGGCGGCATCCTCGATGTACAGCGCCAGCCAACGCTACTGTTTAATGGTTACGCCGACCAGGTGGCATCGCTGTATCGTGGACTGGATTTGCGGGAGAATTTCTAAATGCGTCTGACAGCAAAACAGGTGACATGGCTAAAACTTTGCCTGCATCTTGCCGGATTGTTGCCGTTGCTCTGGCTTGCCTGGGCGATCAATCACGGTGGACTAGGAGCCGATCCGGTGAAAGATATTCAGCATTTTACCGGACGCACTGCACTGAAATTTTTGCTGGCGACCTTGTTAATTACACCTCTGGCACGTTACGCAAAACAGCCGTTATTGATGCGGACTCGACGCCTGTTAGGCTTATGGTGCTTTGCCTGGGCGACACTGCATTTAACCAGTTACGCATTACTGGAGCTGGGCGTGAATAATCTGGCGTTATTAGGCAAGGAGTTAATCACCCGACCTTATTTAACGTTAGGTATTATTAGTTGGGTAATTTTGCTTGCTTTAGCGTTCACTTCAACCCAGGCGATGCAGCGAAAACTCGGCAAACACTGGCAACAGTTGCATAACTTCGTCTATCTTGTCGCGATCCTGGCTCCAATACATTATCTGTGGTCAGTGAAGATTATTTCACCGCAGCCACTCATCTACGCTGGGCTGGCTGTACTGCTTTTAGCCTTACGGTATAAAAAGCTACTTTCCCTTTTCAACCGATTACGCAAGCAGGTTCACAACAAATCATCTCTATAACTTCATATTGCCGACAAAGTACGCGTTATCCCTGCCGGATGCGGTGTGAGCGCCTTATCCGGCCCACACAGATCGCATCAAGTTATGTTTCGTTTGTCATCAACCTCAAATCATCGACATAATTTATTTCATTTCAATAAGATAGGTAAATACACCTGAGAAAACTATGCTCTTGTTTCCTAAGAGTTATTGCATTTCGTCATATGTTACAATATAACATAACACGTCATGTACAATAACTCTGGAGGAAACTGTTTTGGCGATTCGTCTTAATAAACTGGCTATTGCTTTAGGTGTCTTTATTGTTAGCGCTCCTGCCTTTTCGCATGGTCATCACTCACACGGCAAACCCTTAACAGAGGTCGAACAAAAAGCGGCTAACGGTGTTTTTGATGATGCCAATGTACAAAACCGAACGCTCAGTGACTGGGATGGAGTCTGGCAATCCGTTTATCCCTTACTGCAAAATGGCAAGCTTGACCCCGTCTTTCGAAAGAAAGCGAATGCAGATAAAACCAAAACATTCGCAGAAGTTAAAGATTATTATCAGAAAGGCTACGCGACAGATATCGAAATGATTGGTATTGAGGACGGCATTATTGAATTCCATATAAATAACGAAACTACATCCTGTAAATATGATTACGATGGCTACAAAATACTCACCTATAAATCAGGCAAGAAAGGCGTTCGTTACTTATTCGAATGTAAAGATCCTGAAAGCAAAGCCCCTAAATATATACAATTTAGCGATCATATAATTGCACCACGAAAATCATCTCATTTTCACATTTTTATGGGTAATGATTCACAGCAATCTTTATTGAATGAAATGGAAAACTGGCCAACGTATTATCCCTATCAGTTGAGTAGCGAAGAAGTGGTCGAGGAGATGATGTCTCATTGAGTCTTCCATGAATAGCGTCTCGATGCCGTTTTTATTAAGTTATCATAGCAGCCACAGGTCCATCCACAAACGCCACTGAATGCAAGGTAGCTGCAGACACGCTCATCGCTATGACGTGTCTGCATCTTAATAAGCAAGCCCTCATAGGGTTAATCAATAACGGACTCCATATACAATACTGCCAACAGCGTAAGATAACTGGGCGCAGGCAATTGCTTATATTGACTGTTCACAATTTACCCTTTTCAATTTTTTAAATAACAAATTCTTAAAACCACATCTGTATAAGGTATTTTTAAGGTTCGTGGGATAGCTTGACTGTGAAAATTACAGGAGCTATAAAAATGAATCGATTCTCAAAAACTCAAATTTATTTACACTGGATAACGCTGCTTTTCATTGCAATCACTTATGCCGCAATGGAACTCCGTGGCTGGTTTCCCAAAGGTAGTAATACTTATCTGTTGATGCGTGAAACACATTACAATGCGGGTATCTTCGTTTGGGTGTTAATGTTTTCACGCCTTATAATAAAACACCGTTATAGTGATCCCTCTATTGTGCCACCGCCACCTGCCTGGCAAATGAAAGCGGCTTCGCTAATGCACATCATGCTTTATATAACCTTCCTTGCGCTTCCACTGTTGGGGATTGCTTTAATGGCTTATAGTGGAAAATCGTGGAGTTTCCTTGGTTTCAATGTGCCGCCTTTTGTTACCCCAAACAGTGAAATTAAAGCATTGATAAAAAATATTCACGAAACCTGGGCGAACATAGGTTACTTTTTAATCGCAGCCCACGCTGGCGCAGCGCTCTTTCATCATTACATTCAGAAAGATAATACTCTGTTACGAATGATGCCTCGCCACAAATAAGTCGATCCCCTGACAAGGAAATGTGAACCCTGGACATCAACGCATCATAAATGTTTACGCAAGTGCATACCGCACTCTTTCCACTATCAACAAGGAGGAGCAGAAACTGTGTAAATCGTACAATGGTAAGACTTATCAAAAATACAGGTTAATTTTGGTATTTAAACCTTTTTTACTTGTTAGTATGATACAAAGGCTTTCAAAAAAGCTGGGAAATTCAACAACTCTTGGAAATTATGGACTTTGTCCCGCGGCTTTAATCTGACGGCCGCGTTCCTTTTTTGGCTCAATTATTAACCCTTTTACTCCGTAACTTCAGTTCCCGCCCACTAACGTAACATCGGTTTCATAGGATCAATATCTAAAGCATAAGATGAGAAGAATAATGGTGACCGATAAGAAAACGACTGAATAACAGTAGATTTTCGCTCGAAACCTTCCTGTCTGATCCATAGCGAATCAAGTGCTGAATGTCACAGTATCGAACAGAAAACAGTGACGATCTAACCCTTCAAGAATATTCTACGATTGTTCTGTTTAGGAAAAGCAAGGCGGGAAGTCGGGAGATAAGTCATTGATAAAGTGGCGGAGAGAGGGGGATTTGAACCCCCGGTAGAGTTGCCCCTACTCCGGTTTTCGAGACCGGTCCGTTCAGCCGCTCCGGCATCTCTCCGTTCAGATGGTTGCCATGATGCCAGGAAATTTGGCATTTTAACAGTCCCTGTCCGTGCAATTTTGTTCAAGTGACGAGTTTGCGAGCAAAACGATGATTAAGTGGCCCTGGAAAGTACAAGAATCAGCACATCAAACTGCCCTTCCCTGGCAGGAAGCACTATCGATTCCCCTTTTAACGTGCCTGACAGAACAGGAACAAAGCAAATTAGTCACTCTTGCCGAACGTTTTTTACAGCAAAAACGGCTTGTTCCCTTACAGGGCTTTGAGCTGGATTCATTAAGAAGCTGCCGGATAGCCCTTCTATTTTGCCTGCCCGTTCTGGAGTTAGGGCTAGAATGGCTGGATGGTTTTCATGAAGTCTTAATTTACCCTGCGCCATTTGTAGTCGATGATGAGTGGGAAGACGATATCGGTTTAGTGCATAACCAACGTATTGTTCAGTCAGGTCAGAGCTGGCAGCAAGGGCCAATCGTTTTGAACTGGTTGGATATACAAGATTCGTTTGATGCTTCTGGTTTTAACCTGATTATTCATGAAGTCGCTCATAAGCTGGACACCCGTAACGGCGATCGCGCCAGCGGAGTTCCCTTTATTCCGTTGCGTGAGGTTGCTGGCTGGGAACACGATCTTCATGCCGCAATGAACAACATTCAGGAAGAGATCGAATTAGTCGGTGAGAATGCGGCGAGCATCGATGCTTATGCTGCCAGTGATCCTGCTGAGTGTTTTGCCGTACTTTCTGAATATTTCTTTAGCGCCCCTGAGCTTTTTGCTCCTCGTTTCCCTTCATTGTGGCAACGTTTCTGCCAATTTTATCAACAAGATCCTTTGCAGAGACTGCATCACGCTAATGATACAGACTCGTTTTCGGCGACGAATGTTCATTAATTAACAACTTTGCAGATTAATTAACCAATTGAAATGACTTATGAAATTTAGTGTTGACAGACAAGGTACCGCTAAGTAACATGCGCCCTGTTCACACGATTCCTCTGTAGTTCAGTCGGTAGAACGGCGGACTGTTAATCCGTATGTCACTGGTTCGAGTCCAGTCAGAGGAGCCAAATTCAAGTTTTCATGCTTATCTGTACATCTCTATTTGTTTACGGTTCAGTAAGTTAGCGTGAAAATCCTCCCCGGTGCGTATCTGGTTTTCTCTCCGCATCGGGATAATTTGGTGGTCAGATCTGGGGTCAGTTTGGTTCGATTCTGGAGTGACCCCCAAATGTCTTTAAACGATTCTAAAATCCGCAAGTTAAAAACCTCTTCCCGTCCGGTAAAACTCTCCGACTCTCACGGTCTGTATCTGCTCGTCAATCCGGGCGGTTCACGCATCTGGTATCTCAAATATCGTTTCAACGGAAAAGAATCCAGAGTCAGTCTTGGCGCATACCCGCCGGATCTGGATGTTCAGTTCGCGTAAATGCTCACTGAACCGTTTTGTAATATGGATACGGTCATTTACCGTTTTGAAGCTGCCGCCTGCTTTCTTCGTCAGGGCCTTCATTTCACTACTTAATTTGCTCATGACTACCCTCTACAACCAAAAAAACAGTCTCCGGCATGTGCTTTTTGGCTGCGCCAGAACGATACCTTCACGTCGAAGTGGCAGTTTGTTGAGGTTTAGGGAGTTTCAGGCTGTACGCGGTACAGACTGTCTGACGAAACAGGGGTGTCTCCGGGGCGTCGTGCCCCCCCTCGGTATCGATCTTTTTCTCCTTTACTCTGAACTGACAGCGGCCCCAAAGGACATGTCAGGCGGCGAAAGGCAGATATGCTAGTCCGCCGGCATCATGCCGCCACCTCATCAATTAGTTTCACGCCCCTGGCGATACGTATCCCGCAGGACGCCCTCAGTTCATCGGCAAAATACCAGGCAGATCCGCCAACAGACCGCGCACTGTCTGTACGGCCTGTGATGACAATACGCAGGAAAGTAAAATTTGCGTCAGCGTTTCACAGTATTTGCCAGGCAGAAATTACAACGCTCCGGTATTCTGGTGTTTGTTTGAGGCTCGCTGCCGCTGTACAGAGATTTCTGCCCCCCGAACCAGTGGTGCCAGCAAAAAGATAATTCCCGACATGAAAGCTAGTCCGCAATAAACCACTGGAAAACCGGTTATTTCCGCAATATAGCCAATAGGCGCAGGGGCCATTAGCGTGCCTAAATACCCAATGGTTGTGGCAATGCTCATTCCTGTGTTGGTGGAAATATTGGGCTGATTTCCCGCTGCGGAAAAGACAATGGGCACAAGGTTGGCGATGCCGATTCCCGCTAAGGTAAATGCGCAGATCGCCTGCCAGGGATTGTGTGCCAGTGCGCTCAACAATAGGCTAGCGCCTGCCAGTAAGCTGGAGATTCGTATAATTAATATTGCGCCGAAGCGGTTGCGGATCACGTCACCCATAAAGCGAAACAAGGCCATTGCTACAGCAAAGCAGGCGAAGGCAAGGCTGGCGATTTCTGTTTTTGCATTGAGATTTTTAATCAAATAGCGTGACGACCAGTCAACAACAGCGCATTCAGGGATCATGGCCAGAAAAGCCATCAATCCAATCAGATAAATCGCCGGAGAACGAGGCAACCGGGTGGTCTGTCTGCTGGTGGATTTAACCGTCTGTATGTCTTTAAAAATGGCCGGAGCGATAATCAGCGTCAGTATTAAGGCCACGGCACTAATCAAAAAGATATGCGTCAAAAAGCCAAATTGTTCAACAAGATGGCCGCCTATCGAGCCCGCCGCAAATAGGCCGATACTCCAGAAGCAATGGCAGGAGGATAAAATCGCTTGTGAGAGTGATCTCTCCACCGCCACGGCATTCGAGTTCATCGCTACATTCATGGCACCAATCATCGCACCAAGAACAAATAACGCTGGCATCAACACTAATGGGGTGGTGGCTAAACCAACCGGAATTAATGCCAGGGAGGCTGCAAGGGCAAAAATACGCGTTACGATTTGTGTCCCCATCTTTTCCATCAGAATGCCTGATATGGGCATCATGGTTAGTGCACCGAATCCGAAGATCAGAATTAAATGGCCGATCACTTTGTCGGTCACGCCAAAGCGTGGTACAAGCTGTGCAATTTGCACAGCCCAACCTCCGGTGACGAAGCCATTGATAAAAAATAGCATAGTGACAGCCCAGCGTCCCTTCTGTGTGATATTGGATTTGCCCCTATATTTCCAGACATCTGTTATCACTTAACCCATTACAAGCCCGCTGCCGCAGATATTCCCGTGGCGAGCGATAACCCAGCGCACTATGCGGATGCCATTCGTTATAATGCTCGAACGCCTCTGCAAGGTTCTTTGCTGCCGTTAACCCGTCTGGTTTGGGCATGATACTGATGTAGTCACGCTTTATCGTTTTCACGAAGCTCTCTGCTATTCCGTTACTCTCCGGACTCCGCACCGCCGTGTTCTTCGGTTCAAGTCCCAACATCCGGGCGAACTGGCGTGTTTCATTAGCCCGGTAGCATGAACCATTATCCGTCAGCCACTCCACTGGAGACGACGGAAGATCGTTGCCGAAGCGGCGTTCCACCGCTCCCAGCATGACGTCCTGTACTGTTTCACTGTTGAAGCCGCCAGTAGTCACCGCCCAGTGCAGTGCCTCACGATCACAGCAGTCCAGCGCGAACGTGACACGCAGTCTCTCTCCGTTATCACAGCAGAACTCGAACCCGTCAGAGCACCATCGCTGATTGCTTTCTTTCACGGCCACTCTGCCTGTATGTGCCCGTTTCGATGGCGGTACAGCAGGTTTTCGCTCAAGCAACAGCGCATTCTGGCGCATGATCCGGTAAACACGTTTGGCATTGATCGCAGGCATACCATCAAGTTCTGCCTGTCTGCGAAGCAGCGCCCATACCCGACGATAACCATACGTGGGCAGCTCTCCGATAACATGGTGTATACGGAGAAGCACATCCGTATCATCAGTGTGACGACTGCGGCGGCCATCCATCCAGTCATCGGTTCGTCTGAGAATGACGTGCAACTGCGCACGCGACACCCGGAGACAACGGCTGACTAAGCTTACTCCCCATCCCCGGGCAATAAGGGCGCGTGCGCTATCCACTTTTTTGCCCGTCCATATTCAACGGCTTCTTTGAGGAGTTCATTTTCCATCGTTTTCTTGCCGAGCAGGCGCTGGAGTTCTTTAATCTGCTTCATGGCGGCAGCAAGTTCAGAGGCAGGAACAACCTGTTCTCCGGCGGCGACAGCAGTAAGACTTCCTTCCTGGTATTGCTTACGCCAGAGAAATAACTGGCTGGCTGCTACACCATGTTGCCGGGCAACGAGGGAGACCGTCATCCCCGGTTCAAAGCTCTGCTGAACAATTGCGATCTTTTCCTGTGTGGTACGCCGTCTGCGTTTCTCCGGCCCTAAGACATCAATCATCTGTTCTCCAATGACTAGTCTAAAAACTAGTATTAAGACTATCACTTATTTAAGTGATACTGGTTGTCTGGAGATTCAGGGGGCCAGTCTAGATATTCATTAGCACTCTTCTCTTGTGGTACAGGATGTTTTCTTACGAGAGCTCTGAGTTTCCATCTCCATCTGGTGCTCTGGAGTAAAGGCAATCACTACTTTTTCGCCTGTCTGTGAGGTGATTTTCACATTACGAAAATCTGTAATTGCAAGCACGGCACCGCACTCTTTCAGACTGTCTGTACCGATGCCAACACAAATTGCGCCTGCTGTAACAGCAGATGTTACGCCGCTTCTTGAATCCTCAAAGACCAGTGTTCTGGACGGTGCAAGATGAAACCGCTCTGCGGCAAGCAGATAAGGATCGGGATAAGGCTTGCCGCGCACGACATCATCACGTTCGACAATCACTGAAATACAGGGCGTGATTTGCAGCATCTCCATAATACGATCGATTTTCGACCGCCAGCCGCTAGTGACAATCCCCACACTGATGCCAGCCTTATGCAACGCCTGGATAAGTTCGCTAACTCCAGGGATCGGGTCGTAATCAGCGGTATTTTCAACGTGGATGATATGTGACTGGACCTTCTTTTGATCTTCCAGGGAAAGGTCGCTGAACAGGGCGCGAATGGTATGCGGGCCGGGCTGTCCGTGAATATGCCTGACGATATCCTCTTCCGTTAGCGTCTTGCCAAACATCTGTGCGCCTTCAGCCCAGCCGCGCTCAATCACCGCATTGGAATCAATAAGGACACCATCCATATCGAATAAAACAGCGGCAATACGGTTCGCAGAACTATGCATTTTCTCTCTCCAGATTTTTATTGCGCGTTGCGCGAGTGTATGCGGTAGCAATAACCACTTGCCCCAATGAAATACCACCATCGTTAGTCGGAACTAACTGATGGCTGTAAGGCCGGAATCCACAAGACTCCAGACTGTTAAGAGAATTAACGAGGATGAATTCATTGCAGAACACGCCGCCGCTCAGGACAATTTGTTGCGTGCCTGAGCGTGCCACCAGACGTTTACAGACCTCGCAAATCATGTCGACGATGGTAGAGTGAAAGCGCCGACTTAGTTCGGCCATATCAAAACCGGGCTGGCTGAAGCATTGCACCAGTTCCCTTATCATCGGGCGATAATCCACCTCGAGCTTATTCTCGACATCGGCAATGATGTAGCTGAACGGAGCCGTCATATGAAGTTTACACTGCAGCAGCGCTTCCAGTTCAATGGCCGCCTGGGCTTCGTACTCCACCTGAGTGCAAACGCCCATCAGCGCGGCGATGCCGTCAAATAGTCTGCCCATGCTGCTGGTCGTGGTGGTGTTGATTTTTCTGGTCGCCATTTTACTGAATATATCGCGCTGCTGAGGCTGGAGCGCCTGCAAGCCTGGTACTGCGAGCGTACTGATATCTTCGCCGAAGGTTTCCACCAGTAAGGAGATGCCGACGCGCAGCGGCTCTTTAACTGCCCGATCGCCTCCGGGCAGGGTCATTGAACGCAAGCATCCTGCACGCTCGAATTTTTCGAAATCACCAACGAGAAACTCACCGCCCCAAATGGTGCCGTCGGTGCCATATCCTGTACCGTCAAAAATTACGCCTAGAGTAGTACCTGACAGGCCATTTTCCGCCATGCAGGATGCCATATGCGCGTGATGGTGTTGAACCTGAACAACCTGATGCTCTAAATTCTCCAGCGCATGCCGGGTAGAGCGGAAAGAGGGATGCAAATCGCAGGCCACGACATTTGCCTTCACGTTCAGCAGGTTTTGAAGATGATCAATACATTCGATATGTGATTTAAAAGTCACGTTATTCTTAAGATCGCCAATATGCTGGCTCAGAAAAACCTGTTTTCCTTTGCCGATGCTGATCGTGTTTTTTAGCTCCGCCCCGAGCGCGATAACGGAATCCACTGCGTAAGGTAGATGAATAGGGTATGGCGCGTAACCGCGGGAGCGGCGCAAAAACGATAGCTGCGAGGTAATGGCGTCGTTGCGAAACACCGTGCGGACCACCGAATCGTCAACACGCGTATGAATATCGCGATTATTCAGAATGAAGTAATCCGCGATTTTCCCGAGTTGCTTAATTGCCATGTCGTTGTCAAAGACGATCGGATGACCGGAAATATTACCGCTGGTCATAATCAGGATCGGCAGAGACGGGTCTTCCAGCAATAAATGCTGAAGCGGCGTTGAAGGCAGCATTACACCGATGTTCGGATTATGTGGCGCAACGGTACTCGCCAGCAGGACGTTGCGCTTATACAACAAGACAATGGGACGCTGCGGGCTTTCCAGCAATTTGTGATTACAGGGGGGGATGAAAGCAATACGCGACGCGCTTTCCACATCCGCGACCATCACTGCAAAAGGTTTGGCGTCTCTTCGCTTGCGTTGCCGAAGTTCATTGACAGCATTCTCATTGCAAGCATCGGCCACGAGATGAAAGCCACCAAGGCTCTTTATTGCAAGAATTCCGCCTTCTTTTAGTTTCGTAATGGCAAATTTGACAATATCATCTGTGTGAACGGATGTGCCCTGTCGATCGGTAAGTTGCAACTGTGGGCCGCAAACTGGGCAGGCATTGGGCTGGGCATGATAGCGTCGATCCTCAATATCGTTGTATTCACGCTCACAGGTTGGACATAAAGGGAATTTACGCATAGTGCTCTGGGCACGATCGTAAGGCATACCAAGAATAATGGAATAGCGCGGCCCACAATTGGTGCAATTGGTGAAAGCGTAACGATAACGATGATTATCAGGATCGCTTATCTCGCGCAGGCAATCGCTGCAGACGTTGGTATCTGGCGGGATAATCGTGTCCATGCTGGTATGATCGCGGCTTTTACGGATGCTGAACGTTTCATAGTGCGCTCTGGTATCCGTTGGGCTAACTTCCTGCGTACTGATGATTTTTGCCAGTGGTGGTGCCTCGGTCACCAGTTTGTCCATGATTCTGGCAATAACCGTGCCGGATGCCTGCAGCTCAAGCAACACGCCTTCTGAATCGTTTAACACCCAGCCGGTGGCACCATAGGTGCGGGCCAGTCGGTGAACAAAGGGACGAAATCCAACGCCCTGAACGACCCCACAGATGCGGTAACGCCGGGTTTCCGGCGTCTCGTGAAGCTCAACAGAGTCTGGGTAATTCTGCGCCATATAATTCCTCGACTTCTGTGTGTGTTCCATCAGCTTCAATCATATAGACTTCAGTACCCGAGACAGCGGTGATCTCGCCGATAATTGTCGCGTGCTTGCCGACAGGATGCTCCTGCAGCAAATGTAGTACCTTCTGAGCATACTCAGGTTCAACAAACAGGCACAAACAACCTTCATTAGCGAGATTAATGACGTCAACACCCAGCATATTAGCTGCCATGGCGGTTTCCGGCTGTATGGGCAAAGATGGCTGGTCGAAATGAATCTGATAATTTGTTGCGCGCGCATGTTCGTGTAAAACAGCGGACAGCCCACCGCGCGTAACGTCTCGCATTGACGCTATTTTGCCTTCAGGGATGTTGCTGATAAGTTTGTCAATAATGTGGTTCAGCGGTGCGCAATCACTAAGAATATTTCGCTCGAACCCCAATCCTTCCCGCATCGACAGCAGGTGAATCGAGTGATTGCCGATATATCCGCTCAGGATTATTTTCTGCCCCGGACGCACGTTCTTAACTGAGACTGGCGGATGTTCAAACACGCCGATGCCAGCAGTATTGATAAACAGCCGATCTGCTTCACCTTTACCTACGACCTTGGTATCACCAGCGACAATCTTGACCTCTGCCTCACGAGCCGTTTCACGTACGGACTCGATGATTCTGACCAGATCAGCCATCGGCATACCTTCCTCAATAATAAGACTGAGTGTGATGTAAAGGGGACGAGCCCCACTGACAGCGAGATCGTTAACGGTGCCGCATACGGCGATTTTGCCAATATCACCGTTGCCGAAAATCAGCGGCGTGGCAACAAAGGAGTCGGTGGTGAAGGCAATTCGCCTGGTGGATAACCCCAGCACCGCGCTATCTTCCATCACGCCCAGATAGGTGTCACCGAGAATGCTAGCAATTTTTTCAACCAACTCGCGGCTTAATTTCGCCCCGGTGCCATGATCCAGTACAACGACCTCTTCATGATTTAGCGTCTGGGTTAAGCTCATGATGCTTCCCTTTCGCCGCGCTCAGGCAGATCGTTCTGTTTTTGCAATATTGATAAAATTTCCGCAGAAGGTGCTACAGTTGCGCAATAGCTGGCAAGCCACTCGAGTGCACGCTCTGTATCTTCGGACGAAGGAGCGAACACGCAGTCGCCCGGTACCCAGACGTTATAGCCGCGAAAGAAGGCATCCGCTGCAGTGGTCTGCACGCAAACATGAGTTTGCAACCCGGTAACGATTACGGTTTTTACCCCGAGTTGCTGGAGGATTTCGTCGAGATCGTTATTAAAAAAACCGCTGTCTCTGCCCTTGACTACAACCAGATCTGTGGGGCGGTATACTTTATCGATAATCTGGTTTTCCGGGCGACCAGCTAGTGCAGGAATGCCCGCTTCGCGGTTGCGATAGCGCTTTTGTACCGCCGGGTCATTAGGATCGTTGATAAGTTGCAGGTGGATAATGGATTGATCCAGAGCGCGAATGCCATCGAGAAACTGATTAAACTGGACGAGTTTTTGCGCCAGAATTTCTGGAGAGCGTGTTATTTTGTAGGTAAACTCATACTGCAGGTCATTAGTGAGAACGGCAATATTTGGCATAAATATTTAATCCTTATTGTATTTATATAATTAATGTTTTTGAATGATTTATGAGGTCAATTTTTATAAATAACCTGCGCATTAGTGAGTGTTAAATAGAACCAAGAGCAGCAGGTATGGCGTTTCTGAGTTTGACAAACCAAGGGGATCTCGGCGTAAATCATTTTACGCATCATGTCATCTGTTGCGAGTATTTGTATAATTCCAATTTTTCAGGATTCAATAAATGTCAGGAATAGATATAAGGCTGCTGCGTGCATTTGTGACACTGGCGGAAAAGGGAAACTACAATAAAGCTGCAGAAGCTTTATTTCTGACACAACCTGCGCTTTCAAAGCAGATCAAGATGCTCGAACAGAAGACCGGAGGGCAGCTTTTCCTGCGTGGTCGCCACGGGGCAGTGTTGACGATGGTTGGCAGGCAGTTGTTTGCTAAAGCTTATGAGTTGCTGAAATCCCACCACGATTTTTTAACCTACGCCAGAGAAATCCAAAAGGGGAGTACGGGTAAACTGGTGCTCGGATTTGGTATATCTTCGTTTAAAAGCACACCAGTTTGGATTAACACTTTTCGCCAGAAATTTCCCGACTGCGACGTTGTTATCAGCCAAATTGCCTCCAGCGTACAAGCTAGGATGTTGATGGAAGGTGAACTGCATGCTGGTTTTGTTCGTATGCCGGTAACAGAATTATTGGCCTCTCGCTTAATAAATAAAGAAAATCTGGTGTTGGCTGTCCCGGTAGCCGTCGATATTGATCCCACCGATCTCCAGCGTACGCTGGCAATCTATCCGATTTTATGCATGGATCCAGCGGTCAGCCCTTGTCTGGCGGAGCAAACGACTGCGTTCCTGCGGGATAATGAACTCATCATTGAGCCAATCTCTGCGACGAATGATATTCATTCCCTGCTAGCATTGATAGCCGGAGGGAATGGTCTCGCGCTGCTACCCGCCAGCGTCGAGAATTTTTTACCTGTAGGAGTCAAGCTGATTACTCTGTGGGGAAAGCAGATCATATGGAACATTGGTGTGGCATGGAATCCGAAAATCGACAACCAGATGCGGGATGAGTTCCTGCAGATTGTCACGCATTATTTACCGTAAACGCGTTCGAAACGTCGGGGCATTTTAGAGTGAAGGCGAACTGGGATTTGGTACATTACAACGCAATTGCCTTGCAAGCCAGCACCCGACTTATTGATTATCATGCACGGTAGTGCCAGAGTGGATAACAGGTGATGTTTGTCGTCGGATCTGTAATAAGTTATTGCGATTGTAGGTACAGCTATCTTCACAGGTTAATTGATTGTAAGTGAAGCTAAAGGTGCTACTGAGTAAACTTCAAATGTTACTTTAAAATGGTGGTCATTCTGGTGGTCTTGACAAACTCAAATTTTTTTAGCTTTACCAATCAGCCTGTTAATGGCTACGGCGATCCCAGTCAGAGGAGCCAAATTCTAAAAATTCGCTTTTATCGTGCAATGCAACTCATCTACATTAAGCATTGATTCTTTAACGAAGAGCGGGTTTGTCATCTTAAGCGCCCTCGACCTTATGGTTGGGGGCGTTTTGTTATGGACGCCGTCTACAGCTTTCCTGTCGAGAGTGAGAAGTTACGGTTATTTTTGTGCCACATAACCTTCTGCTGGCAAAGAGTTCAGCACTATCTTCTCTACTCCGTCCCTATATTCGTCACCATTGCCCCCTCAATTATTAAACTGAGTTATTCAGTAGTCTCCCCTCTTGCAACTCACACCCAAAACTGCTTAACGAAAAGTTATTAATTTTCAATCATATTGCTATCAGGATTTATATTTTTTCGCTGTGCTAGAAAGGGCGCATTTATGTTAGCTCGTTCAGGGAAGGTAAGCATGGCTACGAAGAAGAGAAGTGGAGAAGAAATAAATGACCGACAAATCTTATGCGGGATGGGTATTAAACTACGCCGCTTAACTGCGGGTATCTGCCTGGTAACTCAACTTGTGTTCCCTATGACTGCGGCAGCACAAGGTGTGGTAAACGCCGCAACCCAACAACCAGTTCCTGCACAAATCGCCATTGCAAATACCAATACGGTGCCCTACACCCTTGGAGCGCTCGAATCGGCCCAAAGCGTTGCCGAACGTTTCGGTATTTCGTTGGCTGAGTTACGCAAACTCAACCAGTTTCGTACGTTTGCTCGAGGTTTTGATAATGTCCGCCAGGGTGATGAACTGGATGTCCCGGCACAAGTTAGTGAAAAAAATTTAACCCCGTCGCCGCGTAATAGCAGTGACAACCTTGAGCAACAGATAGCCAGTACTTCACAGCAAATCGGGTCTCTGCTCGCCGAAGATATGAACAGCGAGCAAGCGGCCAATATGGCGCGTGGATGGGCCTCTTCTCAGGCATCTGGCGCAATGACAGACTGGTTAAGCCGCTTCGGCACCGCAAGAATCACGCTGGGCGTGGATGAAGATTTTAGCCTGAAGAATTCCCAGTTCGATTTTCTCCATCCATGGTATGAAACGCCTGATAATCTCTTTTTCAGCCAGCATACTCTCCACCGTACTGACGAGCGTACGCAGATTAACAACGGCTTGGGTTGGCGTCATTTCACTCCCACATGGATGTCGGGCATCAACTTCTTTTTCGACCACGATCTTAGCCGTTACCACTCCCGCGCCGGCATTGGCGCGGAGTACTGGCGCGACTATCTTAAATTAAGCAGTAACGGCTATTTGCGACTGACCAACTGGCGCAGCGCACCTGAACTGGACAACGATTATGAAGCACGCCCGGCCAATGGCTGGGATGTACGCGCAGAAGGCTGGTTACCCGCCTGGCCGCACCTTGGCGGTAAACTGGTCTATGAACAGTATTATGGCGATGAAGTAGCCCTGTTCGATAAAGACGATCGGCAAAGTAATCCTCATGCCATAACCGCTGGACTTAACTATACCCCCTTCCCGCTGATGACCTTCAGCGCGGAGCAACGCCAGGGTAAACAGGGCGAAAATGACACCCGTTTTGCCGTCGATTTTACCTGGCAACCTGGCAGCGCAATGCAGAAACAGCTTGACCCGAACGAAGTCGCTGCACGGCGTAGCCTTGCAGGCAGCCGTTATGATCTGGTGGATCGCAACAACAACATCGTTCTGGAATATCGCAAAAAAGAACTGGTTCGCCTGACCCTGACAGACCCCGTGACAGGGAAGTCAGGAGAAGTGAAATCACTGGTTTCGTCGCTACAAACTAAATATGCCCTGAAAGGCTATAACGTCGAAGCCACCGCTCTGGAAGCTGCCGGTGGTAAAGTGGTCACAACGGGTAAAGATATTCTGGTTACCCTGCCTGGTTACCGGTTCACCAGTACGCCAGAAACCGATAACACCTGGCCGATTGAAGTTACCGCTGAAGACGTCAAAGGCAATTTGTCGAATCGTGAACAAAGCATGGTGGTCGTTCAGGCACCTGCGCTAAGCCAGAAAGATTCCTCGGTATCGTTAAGTACCCAAACATTGAGCGCGGATTCCCATTCAACCGCCACACTGACTTTTATTGCTCATGATGCAGCTGGTAATCCTGTTATCGGGCTGGTGCTCTCGACGCGTCATGAAGGTGTTCAGGACATTACCCTTTCTGACTGGAAAGATAATGGTGACGGAAGCTATACCCAAGTCCTGACCACAGGAGCGATGTCTGGCACGCTGACGCTGATGCCACAGCTGAACGGTGTGGATGCGGCTAAAGCCCCCGCCGTGGTGAATATCATTTCTGTTTCGTCATCCCGAACTCACTCGTCAATTAAGATTGATAAGGACCGTTATCTCTCCGGCAATCCTATCGAGGTGACGGTAGAACTGAGAGATGAAAATGACAAACCTGTTAAGGAGCAAAAACAGCAACTGAATACTGCAGTCAGCATCGACAACGTGAAACCAGGAGTCACTACAGACTGGAAAGAAACCGCAGATGGCGTCTATAAGGCAACCTATACCGCCTATACCAAAGGCAGTGGACTTACTGCGAAGCTGTTAATGCAAAACTGGAATGAAGATTTGCATACCGCTGGATTTATCATCGACGCCAACCCGCAGTCAGCGAAAATTGCGACATTATCTGCCAGCAATAATGGTGTGCTCGCCAATGAGAATGCAGCAAATACCGTCTCGGTCAATGTCGCTGATGAAGGAAGCAACCCAATCAATGATCATACCGTCACGTTTGCGGTATTAAACGGATCGGCAACTTCCTTCAACAATCAAAACACCGCAAAAACGGATGTTAATGGTCTGGCGACTTTTGATCTGAAAAGTAGTAAGCAGGAAGACAACACGGTTGAAGTCACCCTTGAAAATGGCGTGAAACAAACGTTAATCGTCAGTTTTGTCGGTGACTCGAGTACCGCGCAGGTTGTTCTACAGAAGTCGAAAAATGAAGTGGTCGCTGACGGCAATGACAGCGCCACAATGACCGCTACAGTCCGGGATGCAAAAGGCAACCTGCTCAATGACGTCAAGGTCACCTTCAATGTTAATTCAACAGAGGCGAAACTGAGCCAAACCGAAGTGAATAGCCACGACGGGATCGCCACAGCCACGCTGACCAGTTTGAAAAATGGTGATTATACGGTTACGGCCTCTGTCAGCTCTGGTTCCCAGGCTAGTCAACAGGTGAATTTTATCGGTGATCAAAGTACTGCTGCCCTGACCCTCAGTGTGCCTTCAGGTGATATCACCGTCACCAACACAGCACCGCAACATATGACTGCAACCTTGCAGGATAAAAATGGCAACCCACTAAAAGATAAAGAAATCACCTTCACTGTGCCAAACGACGTCGCAAGTCGGTTCTCGATTAGCAACAGCGGAAAAGGCATGACGGATAGTAACGGGGTTGCAATCGCCTCCCTGACCGGCACGTTAGCGGGCACGCATATGATCACGGCTCGTGTGGCTAACAGCAATGTCAGCGATGCACAGCCAATGACGTTTGTGGCGGATAAAGACAGAGCGGTTGTCGTTCTACAAACATCGAAAGCGGAAATCATTGGGAATGGCGTGGATGAGACGACGCTGACAGCAACAGTGAAAGATCCTTTTGATAACGTGGTTAAAAATCTGTCAGTAGTCTTCCGCACCTCTCCCGCAGACACGCAACTGAGTCTGAACGCGCGTAATACTAATGAGAACGGTATTGCTGAAGTTACCCTTAAGGGCACGGTTTTGGGTATTCATACAGCCGAAGCCATACTGCTTAACGGCAACAGAGATACGAAGACAGTCAATATTGCGCCCGATGCCAGCAACGCGCTAGTCACGCTGAATATCCCTGCTCAACAGGTGGTGACGAATAACAGTGACAGCGTGCAGCTGACGGCGACGGTGAAAGATCCGTCGAATCATCCGGTGGCGGGAATAACGGTGAACTTCACCATGCCTCAGAACATCGCGGCAAACTTTACCCTTGAAAATAACGGCATTGCCATTACCCAGGCCAATGGCGAAGCGCATGTCACCCTCAAAGGCAAAAAAGCGGGCACGCATACGGTTACCGCAACGCTGGGTAACAATAATGCCAGCGATGCGCAACCAGTCACATTCGTGGCGGATAAGGACAGCGCAATTGTCGTTCTGCAAACATCGAAAGTGGAAATCATTGGGAATGGCGTGGATGAGACGACGCTGACAGCAACAGTAAAAGATCCTTTTGATAACGTAGTAAAAGATCTACCGGTCACCTTCAGTACCGATCCGGCTGATACTCAACTTAGTCAGAGCACGAGCAACACTAACGACAGTGGTGTTGCTGAAGTTACCCTTAAGGGCACGGTTTTGGGTGTTCATACAGCCGAAGCCACACTGCCTAACGGCAATAGCGATTCGAAGACAGTTAATATTGCTCCCGATGCCAGCAACGCACGGCTCACGCTGAACATCCCTGCTCACCAGGTGGTGACGAATAACAGCGACAGTGTGCAGCTGACAGCTACAGTGAAAGATCCGTCGAATCATCCAGTGGCGGGTATAGCGGTGAATTTCACCATGCCACAAGACGTCGCGGCAAACTTTACCCTTGAAAATAACGGTATTACCGTCACCCAGGCCAATGGGGAAGCGCATGTCACCCTCAAAGGTAAAAAAGCGGGCACGCATACAGTTACCGCGACGCTGATTAATAACAATGCCAGTGATTCGCAGCCGGTAACATTTGTGGCAGACAAAACCTCGGCTCAGGTTGCCCTGCAGATGTCAAAAGATGAGATCACGGGTAATGGCGTCGATAGTGCAACGTTAACTGCAACGGTTAAAGACCAGTTCGACAATGAGGTGAACAATCTTCCGGTAACATTCAGCTCAGCCTCTTCAGGCCTCACCCTCACCCCAGGGGAGAGTAATACCAATGAGTCTGGCATCGCGCAGGCCACTCTCGTAGGCGTTGCCTTTGGTGAGCAGACGGTCACTGTATCACTTGCTAATAATGGTGCCAGCGACCACAAAACTGTGCACTTTATTGGCGACACAGCTGCGGCAAAAATTATTGGGTTGACGTCTGTCCCAAACAGCATAATCGCTGGTACCCCGCAGAATAGCACCGGCAGCGTCATCACCGCGACAGTCGTTGATAATAATAGCTTTCCGGTGAAAGGTGTAACTGTGAGTTTCACCAGCAGTACAAACTCTGCTGAAATGACGAATGGCGGCCAAGCCGTAACGAACGAACAGGGTAAGGCAACCGTCACTTATACCAATACCCGTTCCTCGACAGAATCAGGAGGGAGGCCGGATACCGTTGAGGCCAGTCTGGAAAATGGTAGCTCCACGCTTAGCACATCAATTAATGTCAACGCTGATGCGTCTACGGCACATATCACCTTGTTACAAGCACTTACTGATACAGTCTCCGCAGGCAACACGACCGATCTGTATGTTGTGGTAAACGATAATTACGGAAACGGTGTACCCCAACATAAGGTGGCCATCAGCGTTTCGCCAAGTGAAGGTGTGACCCCCAGTAATAACGCTATATATACTACCAACTCCTACGGCCATTTTTACGCAAGCTTTACCGCTACAAAAGCCGGGGTTTATCAAGTGACGGCAACGCTCGACAATGGCGATTCGATGCAACAAACAGTGACCTATGTGCCGAACGTGGCGAATGCTGAAATCACGCTGGGAGCCTCAAAAGATCCGGTGATTGCCGACAATAACGATCTCACGACATTAACAGCAACAGTCGCAGATACAGAGGGCAATGCGATAGCCAACACTGAAGTAACATTTACTCTCCCGGAAGATGTGAGGGCAAACTTCACGCTGAGCGATGGCGGTAAAGCGGTTACTGATGCTGAAGGCAAAGCGAAAGTCACACTGAAAGGTACAAAAGCAGGAGCACATACCGTGACAGCAGCGATGGCTGGCGGTAAGAGTGAGCAATTGGTGGTGAATTTTATTGCGGATACGCTCACAGCGCAGGTTAATCTGAACGTTACCGAGAACAACTTTATCGCCAATAACGTTGGGATGACCCAACTTCAGGCAACGGTGACTGATGGACACGGCAACCCGTTAGCCAATGAGCCGGTGACATTCACACTACCGGCAGATGTGAGTGCAAGCTTCACTCTTGGAGAAGGCGGTTCCGCCATTACTGACATCAACGGCAAGGCGGAAGTTACACTGAGCGGTACAAAATCCGGCACCTATCCCGTGACGGTCAGCGTGGACAGTTATGGTGTCAGTGATACGAGGCCGGTGACTTTGCTTGCCGATGCGAGTACCGCTAAACTGGCTGATTTTACCGCATCATCAAGCTCATTAATCGCCAGCACAACCGAGGGTGCGACCCTGACGGCAAGTGTCACTGACGCTTATGACAATCCATTAGAAGGCATCAAGGTCAATTTCCGCGGCTTATCCGCCACGCTGAGTAACACCACCGCTGAAACAGATGCTCAGGGTAAGGCAGAAATTCTTGTAACAAGCACCATTGCAGGGACGAAAATTGTTGTGGCTAATCTGGCAAATGCACCTACAGATACCATCATGCAAACGTTGACTGTCAAAGCAGATGCTGATTCTGCGACGATCACCAGTCTGGAAATGCCTGAAGGTCAGGTTATGGTCGCAACCCCCCTGGCGGTTAAAGCGCACGTCGACGACCAGTTTGGCAATCCAGTTTCTGAACAGCTTGTGACATTCAGTGCAGAGCCGTCAATTTTTAACATGGTCATTAGTCAGGATACGGTCTCTACGAATACACTGGGTATAGCCGAAGTCACCATGACGCCCAATAGATACGGTTCGTATACTGTGCAAGCATCCCTGGCGAATGGCTCCTCTTATGAGAAGGACCTGGTGGTAATCGATTTAAAACTGACACTCACAGCATCAAGTCCACTTATCGGCATCAATGACCCATTAGGTTCAACTCTGACAGTAAGGCTAACCAATCCAAATGGGGCCCCAGTGAACAATGAACTCGTTACCTTTAGCGTAACGCCAGAAGATGCAACGTTAAGTAGCGGAACAATGAAAACCAATCCTTCCGGGGAGGCACAAGTCGTTCTGACCAGCAATAAAGTCGGTACGTATACGGTTACAGCATCTATCACTAGTGGCGTAATTATTCAGGCGCAGACAATCGTGAAAGTTACTGGCAACCAAAGCACAGCCCATGTGGTCAGCCTGAGCGCTGATCCGTCAACTATCACTGCCAACGACAGCGATATCAGCACGCTGAAGGCTACTGTTGAGGACGGCAGTGGTAACCAAGTCGAAGGCGTCAATGTGAACTTCGCATTAAAAAGTGGCTCTGCCACATTAGGGTCATTAACAGCGGTGACCGATCAACACGGATTTGCGACAACCACCGTGAAAAGTGCGCGAACTGGGAGCGTAACTGTTAGTGCAGGAACGAGCACAGGTGCAACGCAAACAGCTAATATAACGTTGGTGGCTGGCCCAGCAGACACCTCGCAGTCCGTCCTTATGAACAACCGGGCATCACTGAAAGGTGACTTTATCGATAGTGCTGAACTACAACTTGTTCTGCACGATATATCAGGCAATCCGATCAATGTTTCTGAAGGGATGGAATTTGTGCAGTCAGATACCAACGTGCCCTATGTGCAAGTTAGCGCAATTGACTACAGTAATAATTTCTCCGGCGAGTACAAAGCCACCGTTACAGGCGGTGGAGAGGGTATTGCAAAGCTGATCCCCGTGTTGAATGGTGTTCATCAAGCTGATCTGAGTACCACAATACAATTCACTCGCGCACAAAGTAAAAAAATGAGCGGTACAGTGTCAGTCAATGGTGTTGACCTACCGACAGACTCATTCCCTTCTCAGGGATTCACCGGGGCGTATTATCAGTTGAATAATGACAACTTTTCCCCGGGCAAAACGGCGGCTGATTATGAGTTTTCAAGCTCTGCCTCCTGGGTCGATGTTGACGCTACCGGTAAAGTGACATTTAAAAATGTCGGAAGCAGTTGGGTAACGATTACAGCGACGCCAAAATCAGGAGGCCCTGGCTATATATACGAAATCCGGGTGAAGAGTTGGTGGGTAAACTCCGGCGATTCTTTCATGATATACAGCCTTGCTGAAAATTTTTGCAGTAGCAATGGCTACATGCTTCCCCGTGCAAGCCTTTTAAGCCAGGGTCGTTCCCGAGGTATAGGGACATTGTACAGTGAATGGGGAGATATGGGGCATTACATGAATGAAGCCGATTTTTATTCAGATATGTATTGGTCATCTAGTCCCGCAAACTCCAATGAACAATACGAAATTTCCCTGGCAACAGGTGAGCAAAGCGTAATGGCAAAACTTGGATTTTCTCATGTGACATGTTATAAAAACATTTGATTGTTGATTTTTTATAGAGTGCTCCATTAGGGGCACTCGACTTTACAATCCCTCTCTGTTTATCTGAAGACAGTCGAGCCCCCTTTTTTTGAATAAATGCTTGAACATGGAAGGACCATCTATTCTACGGCAGCGGGAAACAAAGTATATGAGCTATTTTTAATAGCTATCATTTTTGCTATTTAGTCAAATCACGATAATGTTTAGCTAATTACATCAGTGCAAGTCATAATAATGTATGGCAGTTAACGGGGATTTAAGTTCAGGTTGCCTTATTATTCGGTGAGTATTGCTTTGATTCAAAGGCTTTTTTTGTGGTGATTGACCAACCTCAGGGTATTAATGTCCCCTGTTCAGCATAGATCGGCATTACCCTCTATACGTAAGTACTGACACATACTCTCTCCAAAGCACTTTTTAGCGCCTTTCCGAATTCATCCAAACTTATATGATCAATTTTTTGCCCAACGACCACTGACTCCGAGATATCTGCCATCGCAGGCCACCGCGTTTTGTAATCAGCATAAATTGCAACGACGGGGGTATTATAGGCACTTGCCATATGTAATATTGAGGTATCAGGGGTTATTGCGATATAAGCATCTTTTATGATTGCTGCTGAACGTTTAATCGAGGGTGATAAGGATAGCCGGTAGACATTATTATAACAACCCGCTAATTTCCGGGCTTTATCTTCCCCTTTTGGTCCATGAACAATGACTATTGGCATATCATTATCACTTTGAATTTTGGCGATGAGTTTCTCAGCTACTGATAACGAAAATGTGCGTTCCTGCACGCTGCCATCTAAATTAAGCGCAATGTAAGATCCTAAAGTGCACAATTCCTCACGTACTTCATTTATTACCTGCTCGCTTAATGGTAATTCATATATTGGCCTGACTGCAGGAAAACCCGCTTCACGCATCATAAACGCCCATGTCATGGGTACGGGAGCCCGGAGATGTTGATCCATCCGGGAGGCGTTCTTACACAAAGGGGAATAGCACTTCATGGTTAAACCGACAACCTGAAAATTCGTTTTTGCTTTCAACTGACTGATAAATAACATCGTTTTCAGGTTCTTTTTACGCATCGCCTCTATACAAAGATCCGGCGTACCGTATCGCTGTGTTATGTTCTTCGCTAAATCTTTTATTTCTTTTAATGTTGCGTGATCCTGCATAGTCATTGTGACTAATGTTAATTTAGTATGTTCAAGTTTGAGCGCATTAAAGACTTCTAAATTAATTGTCGAAGTAACAATTAAAAGATGCTTGATTTTATGCAATTCAAGCGCCCGAATCACTGGAAAGATAGCCATAGCATCGCCAATCTGATCGGGAATATGGATGACAACAAACTCTGTTTTTTCAATATTGAAATTATTAGCTTTATAATCGTAGTAACTAAATGCAATACGTCTCAACAATGATGCTAAAAACATACCTAACCTCGCCTCCCTACTGGTTAAAATGCAATGCAGTCTATCAGAATCATCAGGGTGCAATTTTGTGCATATGCGGACTTTTATGTTTCATATCTCAAAACTGTAGGTGCTCTGCTCAATCCTTATGCAACTCCTGCGATTTCATCTTCCATCGAATTTTTCATGTTGCCGTTAATCAGCCATAAAATCATTTGCAGATGCGCTCTGTCGAGGTAGTCTCATAAGGTTCGTTTATAGATCGACGGCAATGTGAGTTACCTTTTCCATACTAATTATAAAAAGACAGTACAAACAGGATCATTATGGACTCCACGCTCATCTCCACTCGTCCCGATGAAGGGACGCTTTCGTTAAGTCGCGCCCGACGAGCTGCGTTAGGCAGTTTCGCTGGTGCCGTCGTCGACTGGTATGATTTTTTACTCTATGGCATTACCGCCGCACTGGTGTTTAATCGCGAGTTTTTCCCGCAAGTAAGCCCGGCTATGGGAACGCTCGCCGCATTTGCCACCTTTGGTGTCGGATTCCTGTTCCGTCCGCTCGGCGGTGTCATTTTCGGTCACTTTGGCGACCGACTGGGACGTAAGCGCATGTTAATGCTGACCGTCTGGATGATGGGCATCGCGACAGCCTTGATTGGCATTCTTCCTTCCTTCTCGACCATAGGTTGGTGGGCCCCCATTTTACTGGTGACACTGCGTGCCATTCAGGGATTTGCCGTCGGCGGCGAATGGGGAGGCGCGGCGTTACTTTCCGTTGAAAGTGCACCGAAAAATAAAAAAGCCTTTTACAGTAGCGGTGTACAAGTTGGCTACGGAGTAGGTTTACTGCTTTCGACCGGACTGGTTTCACTGATCAGTATGATGACGACTGACGAACAGTTTCTAAGCTGGGGCTGGCGTATTCCTTTCCTGTTTAGCATCGTACTGGTGCTGGGAGCATTGTGGGTGCGTAATGGCATGGAGGAGTCCGCGGAATTTGAACAACAGCAACATAATCAAGCGGCAGCGCAAAAACGCATCCCGGTTATCGAAGCACTGTTACGACATCCCGGTGCTTTTCTGAAGATTATTGCGCTACGACTGTGCGAGTTGCTGACGATGTACATCGTTACCGCCTTTGCGCTTAACTATTCAACCCAAAATATGGGGTTACCGCGCGAACTTTTCCTTAATATCGGTTTGCTGGTAGGTGGACTAAGCTGTCTGACAATTCCCTGTTTTGCCTGGCTTGCCGATCGTTTTGGTCGCCGCAGAGTTTATATCACAGGTGCGTTAATCGGAACGTTGAGCGCATTTCCTTTCTTTATGGCGCTTGAAGCACAATCTATTTTCTGGATAGTTTTCTTCTCCATAATGCTGGCAAACATTGCGCATGACATGGTGGTGTGCGTGCAACAACCGATGTTTACCGAAATGTTTGGTGCCAGTTATCGCTATAGTGGCGCTGGAGTCGGATATCAGGTTGCCAGTGTGGTTGGCGGTGGATTTACACCTTTCATTGCCGCTGCACTTATCACTTACTTTGCCGGGAACTGGCATAGCGTCGCCATTTATTTACTGGCTGGATGCCTGATTTCCGCAATGACCGCTTTGTTGATGAAAGACAATCAACACGCTTGATAGTCAGGCGAAGATCATCCGATCTTCGCCTTACACTTTTGTTTCACATTCCTGTGACATACTATCGGAAGTGCGGTAATTGTATGGAACAGGAGACACACATGAATAATAAGGGCTCCGGTCTGACCCCAGCTCAGGCACTGGAAAAACTCGACGCGCTGTATGAGCAATCTGTAGTCGCTTTACGCAATGCCATTGGCAACTATATTAAAAGTGGCGAATTACCTGATGAAAATGCCCGTAAAGAAGGTCTTTTTGTCTATCCATCACTGACCGTAACCTGGGACGGTAGCACAACAAATCCCCCCAAAACGCGCGCATTTGGTCGTTTTACTCACGCAGGCAGCTACACCACCACGATTACTCGCCCTACTCTCTTTCGTTCGTATCTGAATGAACAACTTACGTTGCTGTATCAGGATTATGGTGCGCATATCTCGGTGCAACCCTCGCAGCATGAAATCCCTTATCCTTATGTCATCGATGGCTCTGAATTGACACTTGATCGCTCAATGAGCGCTGGGTTAACTCGCTACTTCCCGACAACAGAACTGGCGCAAATTGGCGATGAAACTGCAGACGGCATTTATCATCCAACTGAATTCTCCCCGCTATCGCATTTTGATGCGCGCCGCGTCGATTTCTCCCTCGCGCGGTTGCGCCATTATACCGGTACGCCAGTTGAACATTTTCAGCCGTTCGTCTTGTTTGCCAACTACACACGTTATGTGGATGAATTCGTTCGTTGGGGATGCAGCCAGATCCTCGACCCTGATAGTCCCTACATTGCCCTTTCTTGTGCTGGCGGGAACTGGATCACCGCCGAAACCGAAGCGCCAGAAGAAGCCATTTCCGACCTTGCATGGAAAAAACACCAGATGCCAGCATGGCATTTAATTACCGCCGATGGTCAGGGTATTACTCTGGTGAATATTGGCGTGGGACCGTCAAATGCTAAAACCATCTGCGATCATCTGGCGGTGCTGCGCCCGGATGTCTGGTTGATGATTGGTCACTGTGGTGGCTTACGTGAAAGCCAGGCCATTGGAGATTATGTACTTGCACACGCTTATTTACGCGATGACCACGTTCTTGATGCGGTACTGCCGCCCGATATTCCTATTCCGAGCATTGCTGAAGTGCAACGTGCGCTTTATGACGCTACCAAGTTAGTCAGCGGCAGGCCCGGAGAGGAAGTTAAACAGCGGCTACGTACTGGCACTGTGGTAACCACAGATGACAGGAACTGGGAATTACGTTACTCAGCTTCTGCACTTCGTTTTAACTTAAGCCGGGCCGTAGCAATTGATATGGAAAGTGCAACTATTGCCGCGCAAGGATATCGTTTCCGCGTGCCATACGGGACACTACTGTGTGTTTCAGATAAACCGTTGCATGGTGAGATTAAACTTCCCGGTCAGGCTAACCGTTTTTATGAAGGCGCTATTTCCGAACACCTGCAAATTGGCATTCGTGCGATCGATTTGCTGCGCGCAGAAGGCGACCGACTGCATTCACGTAAATTACGAACCTTTAATGAACCGCCGTTCCGGTAATAAGTTCTGTTCCTTTTTATCAGGAATAGATGTGAAGGATTTAGTAAGTCATCCAGCAAATAGCCTGCAATAAAGCAGGCTGTTTGCTTCCTGGGGCGGATACAAGTTTTATTATAGCCTTAATGATTTCCATATATTAAAAGCAAGTATGCTTTCAAAACACAATTATAAAAAAATCCGCCAACAACATTAGTTTTTATGAGATTAAATATAAGATTATGGATTTAGAATATTTTTATTTCTAATAGACGAGATTTTTCCTGTTATGATATAATATGTCGAATTAACGCATGTTAACGATTTACCAGTAATGTAAATAAATTTTCGAGGAGATCATTCCAGTGGGACGTAAATGGGCCAATATTGTTGCTAAAAAAACGGCTAAAGACGGTGCAACGTCTAAAATTTATGCAAAATTCGGTGTAGAAATCTATGCTGCTGCCAAACAAGGTGAACCCGATCCAGAATTAAACACATCTTTAAAATTCGTTATTGAACGTGCGAAGCAGGCACAAGTTCCAAAGCACGTTATTGATAAAGCAATTGATAAAGCCAAAGGCGGCGGAGATGAAACGTTCGTGCAGGGACGTTATGAAGGCTTTGGTCCAAATGGCTCAATGATTATCGCCGAGACATTGACTTCCAATGTTAACCGTACAATTGCTAACGTTCGCACAATTTTCAATAAAAAAGGTGGCAATATCGGAGCGGCAGGTTCTGTCAGCTATATGTTTGACAATACGGGTGTGATTGTATTTAAAGGGACAGACCCGGACCATATTTTTGAAATTTTGCTTGAAGCTGAAGTTGATGTTCGCGATGTGACCGAAGAAGAAGGTAACATTGTTATTTATACTGAACCAACTGACCTTCATAAAGGAATCGCGGCTCTAAAAGCAGCTGGAATCACTGAGTTCTCAACAACAGAATTAGAAATGATTGCTCAATCTGAAGTTGAGCTTTCCCCAGAAGATTTAGAAATCTTTGAAGGGCTTGTTGATGCCCTTGAAGATGACGACGATGTTCAAAAAGTTTATCATAACGTCGCAAATCTCTAATTATATTTTAAAGAAATCTGTCTTTATGGCAGATTTCTTTAATTTCATATAAATCTTATAATAAACATAATATTCAACTCGTCATATTGATTATAAAAATACCGGTCCCAGAGAAATAATATTTATTAAAATTCCAGTTCTTCTTTTTCTGATTACAGAAGGCAAAGTGGCAATTACGCATAGTTTCCCGATAAAGACGCGATAGCGACATCCCGCATAAGGCATTTTTCTCTTTATCTTTGTACGGTACTTCATGGAACAGAGTTTTTGACCTTGCGAATCGTGATGTCTGTTGGGGAGGGGCAATTTGCTCACTGAAGCGTGAGACTCGATTAAGCGCACGAAACACAGAAATCAAAAAACCCGGTCACTTTTTTACAAAGTAACCGGGTAAAAATAATTTTTATTTTTTAACTGTTTTGAGACTTATAGAGATGTCTCAAAACTAAAATTTGGCTCCTCTGACTGGACTCGAACCAGTGACATACGGATTAACAGTCCGCCGTTCTACCGACTGAACTACAGAGGAATCGTGAGAACGAGGCGAATATTAGCGATGCCCATCCTTAATGTCAAAGCCTGTTTTTTAAATTTGAAATCGTTTGCTGAAATAATCTGCACTTTGTCGTTTATTCCGACACAACTGGCTTTTTTTCACACTTTTGCGGCTCAGGTCTAGGGTATTTCCACAGCCAACGTCCAGTAACCATGCGCCAGTAAAACAGCACGGCCCGCACAGCCCAGTCGGCAAACATTCCCATCCAGACACCAACCACACCCCAGCCAAGCATGATTCCCAGCACATAACCGACTACAACCCGGCAACCCCACATGCTCAACATAGAAACCCACATGGCGTAACGGGCATCGCGAGCCCCCTTAAATCCAGCGGGTAGCACCCATGAGGCAGACCAAATAGGCATAAATAAAGCATTTAGCCAAATCAGAATCACAACGACATGTTTAACCTGTGGATCCTGGGTGTAAAACGATGCCATAACCCCAGCAAAGGGAGCCGTTAGCCAGGCGATGGCCGTTAATCCAAGAGTGGACAGCCAGAACACATGCCGCAACTGAATCTCTGCTTGCGCTATCTGCCCTACCCCCAACCTTCGGCCTGTAATGATTGTAGAAGCAGAGCCGAGCGCACTTCCGGGTAAGTTGATAAGAGCCGCAATTGAAAACGCGATAAAATTCCCGGCAATAACACTGGTCCCCATCCCGGCAACGAACATTTGGGTTAATAACCGACCACTGGTAAATAATACTGATTCGACACTCGCAGGAATGCCAATCCCCATGACTTCCCAGATAATGCTAAAATTCAGCGGTTTAAAATAGCTCTTTAACGAAATCCTTAGCGCAGGATTAAAACCAATCGCCAGCACCCACAAAATTGCCACTGCGCCAATATAACGAGAAATGGTTAACCCCAACCCAGCCCCGATAAATCCCAGTCCCGGCCAGGAGAAAAGGCCGTAAATCAATATGCCGCTAATAATAATATTAAGAATATTCAGGCTACCGTTAATCAGTAGCGGTATTTTCGTATTCCCTGCACCACGAAGTGCCCCGCTACCAATCAAAGTGATGGCAGCTGCTGGATAACTGAGTACCGTCAGCTCCAGATAAGTCAACGCCAGTGCTTTAACTTCTGTCGTGGCATCACCTGCGACGAAATCAATAATTTGTTCGCCAAAATGATGAATAAGCGTTGCCAACAGTACGGCAAACAACGTCATGATCACCAATGACTGCCGCGTCGCCACCCTCGCTCGTCGTCGATCCCGCTTACCGAGACTAAATGCCACAACGACAGTAGTACCAAGATCGATAGCTGCAAAAAAAGCCATAATGACCATATTGAAGCTGTCCGCCAATCCCACGCCGGCCATCGCATCTTTTCCCAGCCAGCTGACCAGAAAAGTACTCAAAACACCCATCAACAGGACACAGGCATTCTCCATGAAGATAGGAACAGCAAGCGGGGTTATCTCGCGCCAGAACAACACCTTGTAGCTCTTGCGTTTGGCGTGCCAGCGAGTGCCGTGAACAACCTGGCGTAAAGCAGAGGAGATATTCAAAGCCGACCTTAATTGCAAAAAGTGAAACCACATTTCAAATGATGAGGGAGAATCAGCAAAGCTGCAAAGATTTTCGCCAACAAATTGTCTGCAAATGCAACAAACTGTTGATAGAAACGGCAAACAGTTGGGAAATTTAAAAATCGGGTTTGACAAAAGATTTTTCGCCGTTAAGATGTGCCTCAACAGCGATTCCTCTGTAGTTCAGTCGGTAGAACGGCGGACTGTTAATCCGTATGTCACTGGTTCGAGTCCAGTCAGAGGAGCCAAATTTCTGAAAAGCCCGCTTTTATAGCGGGCTTTTTGCTATATCTGATAATCAATTTCCTCTTCACTGTTCTCCATCACCTGGCGCTTGATATCCTCAACTGACAGTCCTGCATTACAAAGTTCCAGAAAGCGCCAGACATAGTTACGCTGAAGTTGTCCTCGCTTGAGTCCCAACCAGACAGTATTAGCATCGAAAAGATGCCGCGTATCCAGACGGATTAAATTCTTTTCCTCTTGTTCACCGCTGGATTGTTCGGCAACTAATCCAATCCCCAGCCCGAGTGCAACATAGGTTTTAATGACATCAGAATCCTGCGCACTTAATACAATATCTGCCAGCAAACCTTTGCGGACAAATGCGTCATCAATACGTGAGCGCCCCGTAATCCCCTGTCGGTAAGTGATTAACGGCCACTTCGCTATTGATTCCAGCGTCAACGGTATAATTTGCGTCAAGGGATGATCGAGTGGAACAAGCAAACTATGGTGCCAACGAAACCACGGGAAGGCGACGAGCTGCGGGTCATTACTTAAACGCTCGCTGGCGATACCAATATCAGCTTCGCCATTTTGCAACAACGTCGCAATTTCCTGTGGTGTACCCTGGATTAGCTCCAGCCGAACCTCCGGGAAAAGTTCGCGAAAAGCTTTAATGACCTCAGGCAAGCTATAACGTGCCTGAGTATGCGTCGTTGCAATAGTGAGAACGCCAGACGTATCGTTGGTAAACAGGTCTGCAAGCCGACGAACATTACTGGCTTCATTCAGAATACGTTCTGCAATGACCAGTAATGCTTTGCCCGGTTCAGTCATGCCCAGCAGTCGCTTACCTCGTCGAACAAATATTTCGATGCCAAGTTCATCCTCCAGTTCCCGAATGTGACGGCTGACGCCTGACTGTGAGGTAAAAAGCATATTCGCAACCTCTGTCAGGTTGTAATCCTGACGTGCAGCCTCGCGGATTATCTTTAGTTGTTGGAAATTCACGGTAAACTCCGGGCAGTTCAGATATCACGTTATTGTTAAAGTTTAATGCCCGGCATAACAAATAATAAAAACCCGCATCTTATTCCATCCCGATATAACGCTTAGCTCACCAATTGCCACTGCCTTTTTTCCATCACTGGAGAACTCATCACTGACATTAACAACTCTTTCACTGCTTGCGCCTGTGGTGATAAGTTCGCTCTGGCGGGTAAATTTAATGACAAAGAGAGACTCATTGAAGGTGTGGTAATGCGTGACATCCATCCGTTTACTGCGCCACATAACGAACGCGCGGCCGATTCGGGTAATACTGCAACGCCCATGCCGCTGGCAATTGCTGCGGTAAGCGTGGCAATAGACTCAATTTCACCAATGACTTTTGCCGTGAGTCGCCGTAGGGAAAAAGCCTCATCAACACGAAGTCTAACGGCACTGTAATCGCTGGGGAGAAAGAGGTTCATTTGCGCAATAGCATTAACATCAACGCTTTGCCCCGGGCAATCTTGCGTTCCTACCAGGAAAAGATCTTCTTTCAGCAAAGCCTGACTGGAAACACCAGCCACAGGAGAATGCTCATAAATTACTGCCATATCGAGTTGGTGGCTTATCAGTTTTTCGTTGAGCACAGCACCGCTATTTTCATGGAGATAAATAACAATTTCCGGGAATTCAGCGCGAACCGCCTGCAATAAAGGCATGGTGATAGATGAGGCCGCTGTTCCTGGTGCAAAGCCAATCGAGACTTGCCCCGATAATGCCTGACCAACGTTATGCACCGCCAGTTGGGCCTGCTCACACTGACGTAAAATGGCCCGCGCATGGGTATAGAGAATTTTTCCGGCGTCTGTTGGCGTAACGCCCCGTTTTGTGCGAATCAAAAGTTGTTGATTCAACTCACCTTCCAGCGTGGCAACCTGCTGGCTGAGCGCGGGTTGCGCGATATGCAACACTTCAGCAGCCTGGGTCAGGCTACCAATATCTACAATTTTTACGAAGTATTTCAGGCGTCTGAAGTTCATGTTGCCTCCGGTTTATAAGAATCGGCCCAAGTGCCGCCATTACTTACAACCAGATTGCAAGATACTTGCCAGTTTTAATTTTGTGTTGATATGCAAGCTAACCAACGGTCAAATAAGAGATTATGATAGTTTTGTCACTCGATCTTTTTATTAGAACTCGCGTTCTCTGCCCCAAGACAGAAAGGTATGCACCACGATGGTTCATTACCAAAAAGATTGAAAGCTCACCATTTTGTCGAAATTGGCAGCAAACAAACAAAAAAATGCATTTCACCCTTTGACATCACCATGCACTGCCATTAATATGCGCCCCGTTCACACGATTCCTCTGTAGTTCAGTCGGTAGAACGGCGGACTGTTAATCCGTATGTCACTGGTTCGAGTCCAGTCAGAGGAGCCAAATTCAAAAAAGCCTGCTTTCGAGCAGGCTTTTTGCTTTCTAATTAACAACGCTCTTAAAACATCTGTCTTGAACCAGAACTAATTTGCACAGGCATTCCTGATCGGCGCTGCAATGCAGCATTTGCGCGATTCACATCAACTTCTTGCCCGTTAATGAACGTCCGCAAAGATGGCGTTACTGGCAAAGGCACTTTTCGGTCTGACTCATATTCCGCACGGTTGCGCGACAGTGGCTCATGAACTTCCAGCCACTTTGATCCATCCGGTTCCGTTGTGTATTTCACTGGCTGATCAATAATTTGTACACGAGTTGAACCGCCCCGGGTTTCCTGGAGAGTGTTTTATCTGTGAACTCAGGCTGCCAGATCATTGTTTCCGATGGAAGCATAATAAGCTTTTTCTGCTTCTGCCGGAGGAGTATGGCCCAGCCTTCCCAGCAATCGTCGATTGTTATACCAGTCCACCCACGTGAGTGTGGCCAGTTCCACTTCTGCACGGTTTTTCCAGCTCTTACGGTGTATTACCTCCGCTTTGTAAAGACCATTGATGCTCTCAGCCATCGCGTTGTCATACGAGTCGCCTGTACTCCCTGTTGATGCCAGCAGTTTTGCTTCTTTTAGTCGCTCCGTATAGGCCAGTGACACATACTGAGAGCCTTTATCGCTGTGATGGATGGTGCCAGACGGACGACGGGCCCACAACGCCTGCTCCAGCGCATCCAGCACGAATGTCGTTTCCATAGACGATGAGACCCGCCACCCCACGATGTATCCGGCAAACACATCAATGATGAACGCCACATAGACGAAGCCCTGCCATGTGCTGACGTAAGTAAAATCAGCCACCCACAGCTGGTCAGGACGTTCTGCCACGAACTGACGGTTTACGCGGTCACCTGTGGCAACGGTTTTCCGGCTGACGGTAGTGCGGACCTTTTTACCCCGGAGAACACCGGCAAGTCCCATAACCGCCATGAGGCGCGCCACTGTACATCTGGCCACCCTGATTCCTTCCCGTAACAACTGACGCCAGACTTTACGCACACCGTACACCTGATGATTTTCATCGTATACGCGCTGTATCTCTCTCTTCAGCCAGTCATCGCGCTGCGCACGGGCACTGCGTTTATCAGGATGATGCCGCTGCTGCTGACAATGGTAATACGTTGACGGGGCAATATGCAGTTCACTGCATACCGGTCCGACCCCGTACTGCTCACGCAGCTTATCCAGCAGTGGCATTATTTTTTCCAGAGGCGGTCGAACTCCGCCTTCGCAAAATAAGCGGAAGCCTGGCGAAGGATATCGTTACTGCGGCGCAGTTCACGATTTTCACGTTCCAGCTCTTTCAGACGCTGACGTTCAGCGGTGGTGAGCCCACCATCACCGCTCCCGGTATCCCTCTCATGCTGGCGAACCCAGACACGCAGAGTCTCTGGCGTACAGCCAATCTTTGGAGCAATGGAACAAATTGCCGCCCATTGTGAGTCATATTCGCCCTGACTTTCCAGAACCATACGAACTGCGCGTTGACGGACTTCGGGGGAAAAACGAGTATTTTTAGTCATCCTGTTTACCTCTTTCTCAGGAAGTTTAGTCTCCAGGATTTCCGGGGCGGTTCACGAGTACCTACAGGAACATTATCAAACAGATATTTGATATCGTCATTGCGCAGACGAATACAGCCCTGACTTACCCGGAGCCCAATACCAAAATTGGCATTGGTACCGTGGATGGCATATAGCCTGCCAATATAAATCGCGTACAGCCCCATGGGATTATCAGGCCCCGCAGGAACAAATGCGGGCAAACTCTCCCCTCGTTTCGCATATTCGCGCCGGGTGTTCGGCGTTGGCGTCCAGGTTGGTGCTTCTTGTTTACGTTCAACGGTAGTCACCCAGTTACGCGGGGTTTCTCGCCCAGCCTGGCCGATACCAATAGGAAAGACTTCCACAGTATTACTGTCTGGCGGGTAGTAATAAAGACGCATCTCAGCGACGTTAATCACAATCCCTTTACGAACAGTGGCGGGCAAAATCAGTTGCTGCGGAATGGTGAGTTGCGAGCCAGACTTCGGTAAGAAGACATCAGCCCCCGGATTCGCTTCCAGCATGTTACTTAACCCTTGCCCGTATTGTGCGGCAAAAGTCTCCAGCGGCTGGGTATTGTGATCAGGAACAGTTACAGTAAGCGACTGTCCCACTAAACGGCTACCCTCTGGAGGTAATGGATAAGTTACCGCCAGGCTATTATGGCTGGCAAAAAGTAGAGCAAATGAGCAAAAAATATTTACACGACGCATCATGTCCCTTTCCTAAGTCGCGAATACTATCCGATAAGTATAGCTTTTATCAGACTTTTCGTTTTTAACTGTTCAAATCAGAAGTCGTATTCCCCGGTAGAACAATATTACTGGCAGCAAGTTCGCCCATGCTGTTGTATATCGCACAGGCAGCTTCGATGATGGGCATCGCCAGAGCTGCGCCACTTCCCTCACCTAAACGCATATCCATATTGAGATAAGGCTCCAGCCCCAAATGCGACAACGCTATACGCGCCCCTTTTTCTGCCGACAGGTGAGAAGGAATGAGATACGGTTTGATTGCAGGAGACATCTGGCAGGCTGCGAGCGCGGCAGCATAAGAAAGAAATCCATCCAGCAACACCGGTAAACCGCAGGACGCAGCGCCTAACATCACGGCAGCCATTCCGACCAAATCAAATCCACCCACTTTTGCCAGGACATCAACGCCATCCTGCGGATTTGGTTGATTCAACGTAATCGCCCGTCGCACAACATCAATTTTATTAGCCAGTTTATCTGTCGGCAGGTTTGCGCCAATCCCAACCACTTCTTCAGGATCCCGGCCAGTGATTGTGCTCACTATCGCCGCTGCCGGTGTCGTGTTTGCCATCCCCAGTTCACCTACACCAAACAGCGTGACACCGTTTTTTGCCAGCTCCCGCGTATAGCATATGACGTCCAAAAGCAACGTTTCAGCCTGACGGCGACTCATTGCCGGAGCTGAAGCAATATTGCCGCTACCTCGTGCGACACGCATGTTGATAAGCCCGGGGATAGGCTCAGCAGTATCAATACCAACATCAATTACGTGGACGTAAGCGCCCGCTTGTGCTGCCAGCACACACACGCCGGTTGTTCCGCGGGTCATATTTTCAGCCTGAATGGCTGTCACTTCTTTTGGGGAAATAGCGACCCCTTCCTCCCAGACGCCGTGATCGGCACACATAACCAGTACCGCTTTTTTGCCCACATGCGGTATGCCATTCAACCCCGGCATTCCCGCCAGTTGTACGCCAAGCGCCTCCAGCCTTCCCAGGCTACCAACAGGTTTGAGCAACCCGTCAATATGCCGTTGTGCACGCGACATAGCGGCAGGATCGATGGCAGGGATCGTATTCAGTAAATTGGCAAGTGTTTGCATGTCACGTCTCTTTATAGCAGTGCCAGCAGGAAGACCAGTTCACCAAGCTCTATGGCTGCTCCCAGCGTATCGCCGGTTTGCCCGCCCAGAGTCCGTTTGAGAAGCTGACCGAGGATGAAGATCGCCACCATCGTCACCAACATAGCAGCCACGCCATGCATACCAGGCAATAATACGGCAGCAAAAATAGCGGCTAAACCGAGTGTGACGCAGGTTTGTCGCCCATCAATTTTGCCAATGAACACATTGCCAAGCCCTTCTTCTCGGGCATAACGATGACGATACATCAATAATGCGGCAGTCCCGCGGCTGACCGCGCATGCTGCCGCCAGCGATGCAAGGATCGGTTCGCCACGCAAAGCCAGCTCGCTTAACACCAGAATCTTTGCCAGTACAACAAAAATCAATGCCAGACCGCCGTGGGTGCCTAAACGGCTATCACGCATGATTTCCAACATGCGATCGCGGCTACGTGCAGAAAATACGCCATCACAGGTATCAGCGAGGCCGTCCAGGTGGAATCCCCCGGTCATCAGCGCCAGCACAAGTACGCTAAACAATGCCGCCAGTGGTACGCCACACCATGCCTGCAGCACCATGAAGACCAGCCCGCTAATCGCGCCAAGCAATAATCCAATTAAAGGAAAAGCAATAATACCGCGAGAATAATGCTCGAAATCCAGTCCCTGGGACCAGCGACGCGGTACAGGCAGACGCGTAATAAATGAGAGCATCGCCCAAAATAATTTACTCATTTGATTTTTACTCCAATACCCGAAACCACCAGCCATACTTCATTTGCCGCAGCGGCCAACTGCTGATTTACCCGCCCGGCAATATCACGAAAATGTCGTGCCAGACGACTCTCCGGCACAATCCCCATTCCCACTTCGTTAGTCACTAATACAACCTTTGCGGGGCAACGTTGGCAGGCAGCAATCAACGACTGAATCTCAGCATTAATCGCCTGTTCCATCGCCTGATAATCCCATTCATCAGGGTCTTTATCGCCGCCATAATCAAACAACAGATTAGTCACCATTGTGGTAACGCATTCCAGCAACACAGCCTCATTCGGGTTAATGTCTGCATGAATTAATTCATCAAGATGTTGCCAGCGCTCCACTGTGCGCCAGTGAGCCGGGCGGCCTTGCCGATGATGTTCTATCCGTGCAGCCATCTCATCATCAAGGATTTGCGAGGTGGCGATATACAGAACCTGTGAAGAGTCCCCAATAAGCGCCTCTGCGTGGCGACTCTTCCCGCTCCGTGCTCCACCTGTCACCAAAATCATCATACCGACTCCTGATTCAATTGTATGATGGTATTCATTGAACAGAACAATGGTTCCCCCACTGTTGCTGACCGCAAAACATTTACGCGATTAATACTGCGCGTAATATAATTAAAAATCCAGCATTCTCAATCCATTACGAAAGAAGATGGCATTGCGGAATAGCCAGACTTCCTCGTGTTAACGTCCGACAAAATGCGTCATTGACAGCGGTTTCTCTGGCATGACTGATTTCATTCAAATAATGGATTAATGCTACAGCCCCACCAGCCGGACCATTCAGCAAACGGGCATTGTGTTCTGCAATCAAAATTACCGTCGTTCCCTCAGAATGAGGGAGCTATTCTGGTACGGATATCTCGCTTTCAGCTGCTATCAATAGCAGCACTGAATAATCGCTATACGAATCTGATAACGATTGCACAGGCCCACCGTCAAAAGGCTGGAAATCTTGCTGCCAGTCCTCACCGATAAAACCGCAGCCTCTACAGTGCTCTGTTAGTCAGTGCCTGCGAAGCAGACATTATCGCGCTGGTACTTAATGCGGACGCACCGTGGTCACCTTTTTCGCCAGGCTTTACCTCGTCAATGAATCGCCCGGTCATTGGAGTAGTCACCAAAGCAGATTTAGCCAGTATGGAACAAATATCTTTGGTGAAAAGTTGGTTACGGGAAGCTGGAGCGCACAATGTGTTAGTAACCAGTGCGGTTAATAACAATGGAGTTGCAGAACTTTTTGCCTTGCTGCATACAGAAGAAGGCTATCGCTAATTTCAATAGGTTATCAGATGGGAATGATGACGGTGATACACAGAAAAGAAACAATGAGCAATGAGGGTTACCGGGCAACCCTCATTGAATAAAACAGGAATTACTTCGCTTCGCCGTTTTTCATTTCGCCCATAGCTTTCAGCTTTTTGGAGATATCGCGGCGTTCTTTGGAGAGCTCGGCATTTTTGATGATGTAATCGTCAACGCGATCTTCATAGTCACCTTTCATGCTGGCGATGATGCCCTGGATTGCTTCAACGCTCATCCCCGGCTTGATGTAATCACTCAGGTTGTCCAGCAGCAGGACGCGCTTCTGGTTGTCACGGATCTTTTTCTCAACGTCCTGAATTTCACGTTGCAGTTTGTTCTTACGACGGAACAGACGAACAAATTCCAGTACATCCTGGAATGAAGGCTTGGTAGTTTCCATTTTTATACCCCTGATAATGTGAGAGTCGGATTCGTTTAAGCAACCGCTATTCGTTAGGGCCAACATTACTCATAGCTGCCGCAGATGACAATGCTTTTATCCCTTTTCACTATCATACCCTTTATCCTTGCTGAATCGAAGCAGCAGCAAGATGATTCTGAAGTTCAGGAATTATTTGCGCAAGGCCCGGCAAATCAGATTCGATAGCAACTCAAGCTGATGTGCCGTTTCCATGTTCAGCCACACATAGCCATAGATTGGTGTTTCCACGACCTTCAGGTCATGGTGGTTATCGAGCAACTGACGCAGCTCTTCCACAGCATCGTTCAATTTTTCCGTATTGGCAAAAACCGGCTGCGGATTACCTTCGTACAGCGCATGAACAAGGCTCAGCAGTATTTGCTGCATCATGTGCTGGGTATCACGAAGTTTTTGCGCGTTCAATAACACGAAATGGCTGGGGCGCGTGGCCCAGTATGCATTGATTTGCAACTCCAGCATACAAACCAGATTGCGATTAATGGTCTGGATACCTTCATATATCGATTTGGGAATACGGGTTTCTTTGCTGGCGGGCGCAATCAGCCCACGCATTTTCACGGCATCGGTCAGGAGTTTTTGTAGATGGCTTTCCAGACGTGGGCGTTCGAGTAAGTTCGGTGAGAATGCAGATTGATAGACCCGATTATACTCGGTCAGACTTTTCGCCAGTTGAATGCGCCAGTGGATGAACGCCCGTTGTGGCCAGATACCGGTAAACAACATTGCCAGTAAAGAGCCGAGGATCACATCGCCGCTTCGCCATAACGCCGTATCAATTTCACCTGTCGGGGAACCAACAACAATTGCCAGCGTCACCCCAATCAATAAACCTTGATACGGTTTCTTGCCCAGCGCCAGCCAACCGCAAAGAAACATAGCCGCCGCGCACCAGACTAACATCAGCGGTAACGAGATTAACTCCAGTTGCAGAGCGATAAGACCTAAAATCGACCCCAACACCGTACCGCCAATACGTTCGAATGCGCGAGGGACAACGTTACCCCAGAACGAGATTGGCCCCATAATCACCACCATGGTGACCAGCGGCCAGGTGCTTTCCGGGATAGTAAACAGGCGGATAATGAGAAAAGTGAGCAGGAATGCCAGCGCGACCCGAGTACCATGCACAATGCGGTAATGGCGGTATACCCGGATTTCAAACGGGCTTAATGACTTATCGGCACGCACGCAGAAACTCCGTTAATGAAGATTAAAAGCGCTCATAACACATCTGTCGGCCAGAAGGCGCGCCTCTGAATTATCCGACGGACATACCGGGAACAGTGTAATTTCCCGGCAGGAGCGAAAAATTTGAAAGGCGCATCTTACTCTTTTCGCTTTCAAAAAAAGAGTGGTCATCGCGTTAACACACCGCCCTGAGATGAATTAGTGATGTTTTGGCTGCACCGCAACATACATTTCGATATCCCAGTACCCCTCTTCCGCGCCATTGTTCAAATAAACCTCAAAGCAGGGCTTTGGTAACATTTCATAAGCACTGTCCTGCAAGAGGCTATTAAAGAACTGATACCAGGGTTTAGCAAAATCATCACCGACTACACGAGCCACCGCCACCGCATACTGACCACCTGAAATTTCTGTCAGAATGATGCCCTCACTGTTTTCAGGGAGCGTAAAGTTATTCGGCACCGTCACGACGGTGTCGCAGCGTAATTTTTCGGCGGGTGTTTCATCTGGATTGTCGTAATAGACAGCAACCCACTCCTTCGGCACAATATTTTTGCTATCTATCCACATCATCAACTGCTCAAAACCTTTCTTTACCGTCTGCTCCCACGGGCCAACAAGATGGAAACCTGCAACGGTACGTTTATCTTCCTGCTTAATCTCGTAGTTCATGACGCCTCCATTAATACTGTTTTTATATACAGCATAGTTGCAATATTAAAACCACAAGGAATGAGTGTTGATTATGCGAGCAGACTCGCACTCCTGCCAGTCTGCTGCAAAAGAAAGGTCAGGCCTTATGGTGGAAATAATCACTCAGGCGGGAAAACATGCTGCCTTCCCCGACAGATTCCAGGGTAACCAGCGGCCAGTGCGCCACCTGTTTATCACGGTCGTAAAGTTCAATTTCCCCTACCCGCTGATGGGCGCTAATTGGCGCAGTGAGTTCTTTACCATCAAGGGTATATTTGGCTTTGATATGTGGAATTTCGGCTTTAGGTAGCACCATCCAGAACTCTTGTTCCGTTCCCAGGGCGATAGTTTCTTTATCGCCATACCAGATACGTTCCGTCCCGACCTTTTTCCCACGGTGCAAAATTTTCACTGTAGTAAAGTTTTGTTGCCCCCAACGCAGTAATTTTCTTGCCTCTTCCTCACGACCTTTTGCACTGTCAGCCCCCATTACCACTGCAATGAGACGACGCTGCCCATCCACAGCCGAAGCAATGAGATTAAACCCGGCACCAGAAGTATGACCCGTTTTCAGGCCGTCAACATTCATGGTTTTATCCCACAATAACCCGTTACGGTTTTGCTGGGTAATACCGTTCCAGGTGAGGCTTTTCTCACTGTACATATGATAAAACTCGGGCTCGCCGTGGATGATAGCGCGAGAAAGCACAGCTAAATCATAAGCCGAGCTATGCTGGCCAGGTGCATCCAGACCATGCACTGTTTCAAAATGCGTATCCTTGAGATGCAGCTTCTCGGCATAGTTGTTCATCATTTCAACAAACTGCCGTTGCCCACCGGCAATATAGTCAGCCAGTGCAACACAAGCGTCATTTCCGGAATCCACAATTAAACCACGGCTTAAATCACGTACCGATACGCGATCGCCCTCTTTCAGAAACATCAGTGAAGAACCGACAAACACCGGATTATCTTTCGCCCACGCATCGCGCCCCACGGTGACAATATCATCTGGCGTAATGCGATGACTATCGATAGCGCGACCCACAACATAGCCCGTCATCAGCTTTGTCAGGCTGGCGGGATTGCGCTGTTGATGCTCATTACCCGCGGTGAGAATCTGACCGGTGGTGTAATCCATCAGTACCCAGGACCCGGCATGAATCTCTGGAGGCTGAGGTGAAAAAGGAATGTTTTCCGCCGCAAAACCAGACGATAAGTTAAAAACGAACAAAGAAGCAGCAATAATAAGACGGCGTTTCAACAGCAAACCCTCAGGTGTTTCAAATAGCTGTTCTTTTTACGGAAATACTTATGAACTGGCTGGAATAAAGTGCAAGAAAATGTGACTACTATCTCATTTTTATCTGACATGATCTGTTGCCACTCGCTGCCAAATTGTCGCGCTAAAGCTGATTAGCACGGTGATATTTGATACTCTGGCAGACAGCAGAAATAACGGATTTAACCTAATGATGAATGACGGTAAGCAACAATCTACCTTTTTGTTTCACGATTACGAAACCTTTGGAACGCACCCCGCGTTAGATCGCCCTGCACAGTTCGCAGCCATTCGCACTGATAACGAATTCAACGTCATCGGCGAACCCGAAGTTTTTTACTGCAAGCCCGCGGATGACTATTTACCGCAGCCTGGAGCAGTATTAATTACCGGTATTACCCCGCAGGAAGCACGGGCGAAAGGAGAAAACGAAGCCGCGTTTGCCGCCCGTATTCACTCGCTTTTTACCGTACCGAAGACCTGTATTCTGGGCTACAACAATGTGCGTTTCGACGACGAAGTCACACGCAACGTTTTTTATCGTAATTTCTACGATCCTTACGCCTGGAGCTGGCAGCATGATAACTCGCGCTGGGATTTACTGGATGTTATGCGTGCCTGTTATGCCCTGCGCCCGGAAGGAATAAACTGGCCTGAAAATGATGACGGTCTACCGAGCTTTCGCCTTGAGCATTTAACCAAAGCGAATGGTATTGAACATAGCAACGCCCACGATGCGATGGCTGATGTGTACGCCACTATTGCGATGGCAAAGCTGGTAAAAATGCGTCAGCCACGCCTATTTGATTATCTCTTTACCCATCGCAATAAACACAAACTGATGGCGTTGATTGATGTTCCGCAGATGAAACCCCTGGTTCACGTTTCCGGAATGTTTGGGGCATGGCGCGGCAATACCAGCTGGGTAGCACCGCTGGCGTGGCATCCTGAAAATCGCAATGCCGTAATTATGGTGGATTTGGCAGGAGACATTTCGCCATTACTGGAGCTGGATAGCGACACATTGCGCGAGCGTTTATATACCGCAAAAGCCGATCTTGGCGATAACGCCGCCGTTCCGGTTAAACTGGTGCATATCAATAAATGTCCGGTGCTGGCCCAGGCGAATACGCTACGCCCGGAAGATGCCGACCGACTGGGAATTAATCGTCAGCATTGCCTCGATAACCTGAAAATTCTGCGTGAAAATCCGCAAGTGCGTGAAAAAGTGGTGGCGATATTCGCCGAAGCCGAACCGTTTACGCCTTCAGATAACGTGGATGCACAGCTTTATAATGGCTTTTTCAGTGACGCCGATCGTGCAGCAATGAAAATTGTGCTTGAAACCGAGCCGCGTAATTTACCGGCACTGGATATCACTTTTGTTGATAAACGGATTGAAAAGCTGTTGTTCAATTATCGAGCACGCAACTTCCCGGGGACGCTGGATTATGCCGAGCAGCAACGCTGGCTGGAGCACCGCCGCCAGGTCTTCACGCCAGAGTTTTTGCAGGGCTATGCAGATGAATTGCAGATGCTGGCACAACAATATGCCGATGACAAAGAGAAAGTGGCGCTGTTAAAAGCGCTTTGGCAGTACGCGGAAGAGATCGTCTGAAACAAAAAAGCCGGAGCGACAAACTCCGGCTTTTTGAGATTTACCGGATGATTATGTCATCCGGCTTGTAAGATTATGCAACGTCTTCGTACTGCGGAACCGGGTTACGGAAGCTCTTGGTGACGCAAGCCAGGTAAATCAGACCGATTGCCGCCCAGATCAGCCCCAGAACCATTGAGCTTTCTTCCAGGTTAACCCACAGCGCACCTACAGTCAGCGCACCACACATCGGCAGGAACAGATACTGGAAGTGATCTTTCAGCGTCTTGTTACGCTTCTCACGGATCCAGAACTGCGAGATAACCGACAGGTTAACGAAGGTGAACGCCACCAGCGCACCAAAGTTAATCAGCGCCGTAGCCATTACCAGGTCGAAGTTGATTGCCAGCAGAGCAATCGCGCCAACCAGGATGATGTTCATTGCCGGAGTACGCCATTTCGGGTGCACATAACCGAAGAAGCTTTTCGGGAATACGCCGTCACGACCCATTACGTACATCAGACGCGCCACGCCTGCGTGCGCCGCCATACCGGACGCCAGTACGGTAATGGTGGAGAAGATCAGCGCGCCAACCTGGAACGCTTTACCCGCAACGTACAGCATGATTTCAGGCTGTGACGCATCCGGATCTTTAAAGCGAGAGATATCCGGGAAATACAGTTGCAGGAAGTAAGTTGCAAAGATGAAGATCATGCCGCCGATCAGCGCGGTCAGGAAAATCGCACGCGGGATCACGCGCTCTGCATCTTTGGTTTCTTCCGACAGGTTGCTGATGCCGTCAAAGCCGGTAAAGGAGAAGCACAGGATTGTCGCCCCGGTAATCATCGGAATAACATGCGCATCGCCAGACCAGAACGGACGAGTGCTCGCCAGCGTACCAGCGCCTTCACCTTCAAATACGCCATAAACAACCATGCCCAGAATCACCGCGATCAGCACTACCTGCAACACCACGATGACGGTGTTGAAGTTCGCTACGGATTTCAGACTACGCAGGTTAAAGGCGGTCATAAAGGCCACCAGCGCCACCACAAACATCCACGATGGGATGGAAGGCACCAGAGCTTCAAAATAGATTTTCGCCAGCAGAATGTTGATCATCGGCGCGAACAGATAGTCGAGCAGAGAAGACCAACCCACCATAAAGCCGACGGTCGGGCTAATGGATTTCTGGGCGTAAGTGTATGCAGAGCCAGCAGAAGGATAGCGGCGAACCAGCTTCCCGTAGCTCAGAGCCGTAAACAGGATCGCAATCAATGCGAACGCATAGGCTGTCGGCACATGACCATCCGTGAGGCCTGAAACGATACCAAATGTATCAAACAGCGTCATCGGCTGCATATAGGCAAGACCCATCATTACAACCGGAACTAACGTAAGCGTTTTACGCAATTCCACGCGAGAGGTGTTTGGAGTAACGTTATGCGACATGGTCATTCTCCTTTACGGTAATAACCGTCGCGTAAGCAAAAAATTGCCCCATTTTTTTGGATTCCTCAGCGACAACAACTGTCGATTTTTAGTAAATATCTATCCGGTACGAAGCCCGGCCTCTTGGTATGAATGATTGGTTTGAAGCAAAAAATAACCGACGCTAATTAAACGTCGGTTTTTAGTCATTTTTTGACAGCGGCGCATTGTGCCTAAATGGGGGGGAAATGACAAGAGAATGAGAGGCTTGTCATAATAATTTTTCTTTAAATGGCTGATTTTCCGTCATCAGATTTTGCATAAACACCGGCGATCGCACTATTTGCTAAAATCTCGTCTCGCCACCAGGCGCTGGCAAGTCCTGCGGTCTGTTCGTTCCAGCCAATCCAGACAGGTTCAAAGAGAGTTTGGGCGACCACTTTCTTCTCGATTAACGCGCCACTATCGAGAAAACGTTGTGCCAGATAACGGGGTAAATAGCCGCAGCCGAGGCCGCTAATTTGCAGCTCCAGCTTGGTTTTAAAATCGAAAACGGTAATGGCTTCTTGTTCGTCGAGAAGTTGCGAGGCCGTAGAAGCGCCTGCCTGCGCAGTATCCCCTACCACAATCGCCCTATATCGCTTAATGATACGACGGTTTAACGGTTCTTCTTCCTGGGCTAACGGATGATGGGGCGCGACCGCAAAGACTTGTTCAAGATCGCCCAACCGTGAGAAACCAAACTCACTGGAAGATGGTGGCTCATGCATCGCGCCAACAATAATATCCGCTCGCCCCTGAGTCAGGGCATCCCATGAACCACCGAGTACGCCATTGATAAACTTCAGGCGCGTCACGCTATGATGTTGATAAAAAGCTTCAATGAGTGGCGCAAGCAGAGAAAAAGGAAACGTGTCGTCCACGCCAATCACCAGCTCGTTTTCCCAGCCTTCATGCAGTTTTATCGCCTGTTTTTCCAGTTCTCGCACGGTATGCAGAACTTCCCGCCCCTTCTCTAATAACATTTTTCCGGTGCGGGTGAATTTTGCGCGGTGACCGCTACGATCAAGCAATTGAATATTAAGGTCGCTTTCCAGCTTGTGAACGGTGTAACTCAGAGCAGACGGCGTCTTATAGAGTTTGGCCGACGCCGCCGCAAAACTGCCTTCTTTTTCTAAGGCATCGAGGATCATCAACACATCCAGCAGTGGTTTCATACACGCCCCCTTGCAGTGCATGCGGCGTCCTGCTGGCGTGATCGTTTACTCCAGCGGCATTACCAGCGGATCGGGATACTGGTATTCAAATCCCAGTTCATTACAAATCCGACTGCCATCAATAATCTTACCTTTGCCGCTGTCCAGACTATTTCTGAACTGCGGAGGTTCCAGTCCCAGTAAACGGGCCATCTGCGGATAGAAAACATTACGCGCAGGGTGAGCTGGCGCACATATATTATAGATGTGTCCGCCTTTAGGTGCCTGTAACAACAGGGTGATAGCGCCAATAACATCTTCTAAATGGACTAAATTGACACCATGTTCACCATCAGGCGCGGTTTTTCCGGCAAAAAAGCGACCAGGATGACGTTCCGGCCCGACCAGGCCCGCAAGACGCAGAATATCGACTGAAGTACCGGGTAAATTGTGCAGCCAGTCTTCAAGTTCTTTTAATACTCGTCCACTGTTGGTCACCGGATTACGCGGGGTCGTTTCTTTAACGGTGCCTTGTGCGTCGCCATAGACAGACGTTGAGCTGGTAAAAATAATGCGGGGAATATGATGAGCCAGCGCACTATCCACTAACTCTTGTACCGCTTGTAAATAGAACTCATCGCCGGGGCCGCTACGACGTGCCGGAAGCGTGATGACCAGCGCATCAGCATCCATCAGGGCATCCAGATCGTCAGAATCGCAAACTAACTCAGGTTCCATGCGAAGCAGATAACTATCAATGCCACTCATTCGGGCCGCTTCGACGCCATCTTGTGTGGTTTTACTCCCGGTGACTTGCCAGCCTCGCGCTGAAAGTGACATCGCTAGCGGCATACCTAACCACCCTAACCCGACAATTGCGACCTTTTTCATCCGTTATCTCCTGATACACCTTAGATCTATAAGGCTACGCTAGCGTATCAAAACTGACAATTCATTCTATGAATGAAATCGAAACTGTTAGCAAATATACAATTGCCTGATGCGCTCCGCTTATCAGTCCTACAAAAACATCAATATATTGAATTTAGGCAACATTTGTAGACCAGATAAGGCATTCACGCCGCATCCGGCAGGAACCAAGCCCACTTTAGTTACAGAACACAATGTTCTTGAGGGTTTTAAAGACATATTTTCACGATTACTTTTTTAACGTAGCCACTCCTGGCCCTCTCCTTTCCCCGCTCATTCATTAAACAAATCCATCGCCATAAAATATATAAAAAAGCCCTTGCTTTCTAACGTGAAAGTGGTTTAGGTTAAAAGACATCAGTTGAATAAACATTCACAGAGACTTTTATGACACGCGTTCAATTTAAACACCACCATCATCACCATCATCCTGACTAGTCTTTCAGGCGATGTGTGCTGGAAGACATTCAGATCTTCCAGTGGTGCATGAACGTATGAGAAAGCCCCCGGAAGATCACCTTCCGGGGGCTTTTTTATTGCGCGGTTGATAACGGTTCAGACAGGTTTAAAGAGGAATAAGAAAATGACAGACAACACTCGTTTACGCATAGCTATGCAGAAATCCGGCCGTTTAAGTGATGACTCACGCGAATTACTGGCGCGCTGCGGCATTAAAATTAATCTTCACACCCAGCGCCTGATCGCGATGGCAGAAAACATGCCGATTGATATTCTGCGCGTGCGTGACGACGACATTCCCGGTCTGGTAATGGACGGCGTGGTTGACCTTGGGATTATCGGCGAAAACGTGCTGGAAGAAGAGCTGCTTAACCGCCGCGCCCAGGGTGAAGATCCTCGCTACTTTACCCTGCGTCGTCTGGATTTCGGCGGCTGCCGCCTTTCGCTGGCAACGCCGGTTGATGAAGCCTGGGACGGCCCGCTCTCCTTAAACGGTAAACGTATCGCCACCTCTTATCCTCACCTGCTCAAGCGTTATCTCGATCAGAAAGGCATCTCTTTTAAATCCTGCTTACTGAACGGTTCTGTCGAAGTTGCGCCGCGCGCCGGACTGGCGGATGCGATTTGCGATCTGGTTTCCACCGGTGCCACGCTGGAAGCTAACGGCCTGCGCGAAGTCGAAGTTATCTACCGCTCGAAAGCCTGCCTGATCCAACGCGATGGCGAAATGGAAGAATCCAAACAGCAACTGATCGACAAACTGCTGACGCGTATTCAGGGCGTGATCCAGGCGCGCGAATCAAAATACATCATGATGCACGCACCAACCGACCGACTGGATGAAGTCATCGCCCTGCTGCCAGGTGCCGAACGCCCAACCATTCTACCGCTGGCGGGTGATCAACAGCGCGTAGCGATGCACATGGTCAGCAGCGAAACCCTGTTCTGGGAAACGATGGAAAAACTGAAAGCGCTGGGTGCCAGTTCAATCCTGGTCCTGCCGATTGAGAAGATGATGGAGTGATCGCCATGAGCTTTAACACAATCATTGACTGGAATAGCTGTACTGCGGAGCAACAACGCCAGCTGTTAATGCGCCCGGCGATCTCCGCCTCTGTAAGCATTACCCGCACTGTTAACGATATTCTCGATAACGTGAAAACGCGTGGCGATGAGGCCTTGCGGGAATACAGCGCGAAGTTTGATAAAACCACGGTTACCGCGCTGAAGGTATCTGCGGATGAGATCGCCGCTGCCAGCGAACGCCTGAGCGACGAGCTAAAACAGGCGATGGCGGTGGCAGTAAAGAATATTGAAACCTTCCACACTGCGCAAAAGCTGCCGCCGGTAGATGTTGAAACTCAGCCTGGCGTTCGTTGCCAGCAAGTCACGCGCCCGGTGGCTTCAGTGGGTTTGTATATTCCTGGCGGCTCCGCACCGCTCTTCTCAACGGTATTAATGCTGGCAACTCCGGCGCGTATAGCAGGCTGTAAAAAAGTAGTGTTGTGCTCACCGCCGCCGATTGCCGATGAAATTCTTTACGCGGCGCAGCTGTGCGGCGTGCAGGACGTGTTTAACGTCGGTGGCGCACAAGCCATTGCCGCACTGGCGTTTGGTACAGAATCCGTGCCGAAAGTGGACAAAATCTTCGGGCCTGGCAACGCCTTTGTCACCGAGGCAAAACGTCAGGTGAGCCAGCGTCTGGACGGTGCGGCGATCGATATGCCGGCAGGCCCGTCGGAAGTGCTGGTGATTGCTGACAACGGCGCTACGCCGGATTTCGTGGCTTCTGATTTGCTCTCTCAGGCTGAACACGGCCCGGATTCACAGGTGATTTTACTGACTCCTGATGCTGATATGGCGCGTCGCGTTGCCGAAGCCGTCGAACGCCAGCTGGCAGAACTGCCGCGAGCCGAAACCGCCCGTCAGGCACTGAGCGCCAGCCGCCTGATCGTAACCAACGATTTAGCGCAGTGCGTGGAGATCTCCAACCAGTACGGCCCGGAGCATCTGATCATTCAGACCCGCAACGCCCGCGAACTGGTCGATGGCATTACCAGCGCCGGTTCGGTATTTCTCGGTGACTGGTCACCGGAATCGGCAGGTGATTACGCCTCCGGCACGAACCACGTGCTGCCGACTTACGGTTATACCGCCACCTGTTCCAGCCTCGGGCTGGCAGATTTCCAGAAACGCATGACCGTACAGGAACTGTCGAAAGAAGGCTTTTCCACGCTGGCTTCGACCATTGAAACACTGGCCGCCGCCGAGCGCCTGACTGCCCACAAAAATGCCGTTACTTTGCGTGTTAACGCCTTTAAGGAGCAAGCATGAGCACCGTGACTATTACCGATTTAGCGCGTGAAAACGTCCGCAACCTGACGCCGTATCAGTCGGCGCGTCGTCTGGGCGGTAATGGCGACGTCTGGCTGAACGCCAACGAATACCCCACAGCCGTGGAGTTTCAGCTCACTCAGCAAACGCTCAACCGCTACCCGGAATGCCAGCCGAAAGCGGTGATTGAAAATTACGCGCAATATTCAGGCGTAAAACCGGAACAGGTGCTGGTCAGCCGTGGCGCGGACGAAGGTATTGAACTGCTGATCCGCGCTTTTTGCGAACCAGGTAAAGATGCCATCCTCTACTGCCCGCCAACGTACGGCATGTACAGCGTCAGCGCTGAAACCATTGGCGTCGAGTGCCGCACAGTGCCGACCCTGGACAACTGGCAACTGGACTTGCAGGGCATTTCCGACAAGCTGGACGGCGTAAAAGTGGTCTATGTTTGCAGCCCCAACAACCCGACCGGGCAACTGATCAATCCGCAGGATTTTCGCACTCTGCTGGAGCTAACCCGCGGAAAAGCCATTGTGGTTGCCGATGAAGCCTATATAGAGTTTTGCCCGCAGGCATCGCTGGCTGGCTGGCTGACGGAATATCCGCACCTGGCTATTTTGCGCACACTGTCGAAAGCTTTTGCTCTGGCAGGGCTTCGTTGCGGATTTACGCTGGCAAACGAAGACGTCATCAACCTTCTGATGAAAGTGATCGCCCCCTACCCGCTCTCGACACCGGTTGCCGATATTGCGACCCAGGCGTTAAGCCCGCAGGGAATCGACGCCATGCGCGAACGGGTGGCGCAAATTATTGCAGAACGCGAATACCTGATGGGCGCACTGAAAGAGATCCCCTGCGTGGAGCAGGTTTTTGACTCTGAAACCAACTACATTCTGGCGCGCTTTAAAGCCTCCAGTGCAGTGTTTAAATCTTTGTGGGATCAGGGCATTATCTTACGTGATCAGAATAAACAACCCTCTTTAAGCGGCTGCCTGCGAATTACCGTCGGAACCCGTGAAGAAAGCCAGCGCGTCATTGACGCCTTACGTGCGGAGCAAGTTTGATGAGTCAGAAGTATCTTTTTATTGATCGCGATGGAACCCTGATTAGCGAACCGCCGAGTGATTTTCAGGTGGACCGTTTTGACAAACTCGCCTTTGAACCGGGCGTGATCCCGGAACTGCTGAGGCTGCAAAAAGCGGGCTACAAGCTGGTGATGATCACTAATCAGGATGGTCTGGGAACACAAAGTTTCCCGCAGGCGGATTTCGATGGCCCGCACAATCTGATGATGCAGATCTTCACCTCGCAAGGCGTGCAGTTTGATGAAGTGCTGATTTGCCCGCACTTGCCCGCCGATGAGTGCGACTGCCGTAAGCCGAAAGTAAAACTGGTGGAACGTTACCTGGCTGAGCAAGCGATGGATCGCGCTAACAGTTATGTAATTGGCGATCGCGCGACCGATATTCAACTGGCGGAAAACATGGGCATTAATGGTTTACGCTACGACCGCGAAACCCTGAACTGGCCAATGATTGGCGAACAGCTCACTAAACGCGATCGTTACGCTCACGTAGTGCGTAATACCAAAGAGACGCAGATTGACGTTCAGGTGTGGCTGGATCGCGAAGGCGGCAGCAAGATTAACACCGGCGTTGGCTTCTTTGATCACATGCTGGATCAGATTGCTACCCACGGCGGCTTCCGGATGGAAATCAACGTTAAAGGCGACCTCTATATCGACGATCACCACACTGTCGAAGATACCGGTCTGGCGCTGGGCGAAGCGTTAAAAATAGCTCTTGGCGACAAACGCGGTATTTGCCGCTTCGGTTTTGTGCTGCCGATGGACGAATGTCTTGCCCGCTGCGCGCTGGATATCTCTGGTCGCCCGCACCTGGAATATAAAGCCGAGTTTACCTACCAGCGTGTAGGCGATCTCAGCACCGAAATGATCGAGCACTTCTTCCGTTCGCTCTCATACACCATGGGCGTGACCCTGCACCTGAAAACCAAAGGTAAAAATGATCACCACCGTGTAGAGAGCCTGTTCAAAGCTTTTGGTCGCACCCTGCGCCAGGCCATCCGCGTGGAAGGCGATACCCTGCCCTCGTCTAAAGGAGTGCTGTAATGAACGTGGTGATCCTTGATACCGGCTGCGCCAATTTGAACTCGGTGAAGTCAGCCATTGCGCGTCACGGTTATGAACCCAAAGTCAGCCGTGACCCGGACGTCGTGTTGCTGGCCGATAAACTATTTTTACCCGGCGTAGGCACCGCACAAGCAGCGATGGATCAGGTGCGTGAGCGCGAACTGTTTGATCTCATCAAAGCCTGTACCCAACCGGTGCTGGGCATCTGCTTAGGAATGCAACTGCTGGGGCGGCGCAGCGAAGAGAGCAACGGCGTCGATTTGCTGGGCATCATCGACGAAGACGTGCCGAAAATGACCGACTTTGGTCTGCCGCTGCCGCATATGGGCTGGAACCGCGTTTACCCGCAGGCAGGCAACCGCCTGTTTCAGGGGATTGAAGACGGTGCGTACTTTTACTTTGTTCACAGCTACGCAATGCCGGTCAATCCGTGGACCATCGCCCAGTGTAACTACGGCGAACCGTTCACCGCGGCGGTACAAAAAGATAACTTCTACGGCGTGCAGTTCCACCCGGAGCGTTCTGGTGCCGCTGGCGCTAAGTTGCTGAAAAATTTCCTGGAGATGTGATGATTATTCCGGCATTAGATTTAATCGACGGCACCGTGGTGCGTCTCCATCAGGGCGATTACGGCAAACAGCGCGATTACGGTAACGACCCGCTGCCGCGCTTACAGGATTACGCCGCACAAGGTGCCGAAGTACTGCACCTGGTGGATCTGACCGGGGCAAAAGATCCGGCTAAACGTCAAATCCCGCTGATTAAAACCCTGGTCGCGGGTGTTAACGTTCCAGTGCAGGTTGGCGGCGGCGTGCGTAGCGAAGAAGACGTGGCGGCGTTACTGGAAGCAGGCGTTGCGCGTGTGGTGGTTGGCTCCACCGCGGTGAAATCACCAGAAATGGTGAAAGGCTGGTTTGAACGTTTTGGTGCCGATGCCTTAGTGCTGGCGCTGGATGTCCGTATTGACGAGCAAGGCAACAAGCAGGTGGCAGTCAGCGGCTGGCAAGAGAACTCGGGCGTTTCACTGGAACAACTGGTGGAAACCTATCTGCCCGTCGGCCTGAAACATGTGCTGTGTACAGATATCTCGCGCGACGGCACGCTGGCAGGTTCTAACGTCTCTTTATATGAAGAAGTGTGCGCCAGATATCCGCAGGTGGCATTTCAGTCCTCCGGCGGTATTGGCGACATTGAAGATGTTGCTGCTCTACGTGGTACTGGCGTGCGCGGCGTAATAGTTGGTCGGGCATTACTGGAAGGTAAATTCACCGTGAAGGAGGCCATCGCATGCTGGCAAAACGCATAATTCCGTGTCTCGACGTTCGTGATGGTCAGGTGGTGAAAGGCGTACAGTTTCGCAACCATGAAATCATTGGCGATATTGTACCGCTGGCAAAACGCTACGCCGAAGAAGGCGCTGACGAACTGGTGTTCTACGATATCACCGCTTCCAGTGATGGCCGTGTGGTAGATAAAAGCTGGGTATCTCGCGTGGCAGAAGTCATCGACATTCCGTTCTGCGTGGCGGGTGGGATTAAATCGCTGGATGACGCCGCCAAAATTCTTTCCTTTGGCGCGGATAAAATTTCCATCAACTCCCCTGCGCTGGCGGATCCGACGTTAATTACTCGCCTGGCGGATCGCTTTGGCGTGCAGTGTATTGTGGTCGGTATTGATACCTGGTACGACGCCGAAACCGGTAAATATCATGTGAATCAATATACCGGAGATGAAAGCCGCACCCGCGTCACTCAGTGGGAAACGCTCGACTGGGTACAGGAAGTGCAAAAACGCGGTGCCGGAGAAATCGTCCTCAACATGATGAATCAGGACGGCGTGCGTAACGGTTACGATCTCGAACAACTGAAAAAAGTGCGTGAAGTTTGCCACGTCCCGCTGATTGCCTCCGGTGGCGCAGGCACCATGGAACACTTCCTCGAAGCCTTCCGCGATGCCGACGTTGACGGCGCGCTGGCAGCTTCTGTATTCCACAAACAAATAATCAATATTGGTGAATTAAAAGCGTACCTGGCAACACAGGGCGTGGAGATCAGGATATGTTAACAGAACAACAACGTCGCGAACTGGACTGGGAAAAAACCGACGGATTGATGCCGGTAATTGTTCAACACGCGGTATCCGGCGAAGTGCTAATGCTGGGCTATATGAATCCGGAAGCTCTGGACAAAACCATCGAAAGCGGCAAAGTCACCTTCTTCTCGCGCACTAAACAGCGACTGTGGACCAAAGGTGAAACGTCCGGCAATTTCCTCGACGTAGTGAGCATTGCGCCGGACTGCGACAACGACACATTGCTGGTGCTGGCGAATCCCATCGGCCCGACCTGCCACAAAGGCACCAACAGCTGCTTCGGCAACACCGCTCACCAGTGGCTGTTCCTGTATCAACTGGAACAACTGCTCGCCGAACGGAAATCTGCCGACCCGGAAACCTCTTACACCGCCAAACTGTATGCCAGCGGCACTAAACGCATTGCGCAGAAAGTGGGCGAAGAAGGCGTGGAAACCGCACTGGCAGCAACGGTACATGACCGCTTTGAGCTGACCAACGAGGCGTCTGATTTGATGTATCACCTGCTGGTGCTGTTGCAGGATCAGGATCTGGATTTAACGACGGTAATTGAGAACCTGCGTAAACGGCATCAGTGAGTTGCGGGCTGAGCAGGTGTGATGTTGTTGTCACACCCGGAGCCATTGCCCGATGCGCAAGCTTATCGTGCCTACACATTATCTCAACACACGTAGGCCGGATAAGATGCGCCAGCATCGCATCCGGCAAAAAAAACGGGCATGGTGTCACCACCCTGCCCGTTTCTCTTAAATGCACAATAATATTATTTCGCGTTGTAATTACGCAGCGCGTTACGCCCCAGCACAATCCCCGCGCCAACCATGCCGCCCAGCAGCACCGCCAGAATCAAGGTAATTGCCTTTTTCGGGCTATCGCGACGAATAGGTAACGTCGGTTTCATCACATAACGGTAAGCATGAATATCAAGATCATCAACCTTTAAGTTTTCGATATCCAGCAGGTTTTGACGAGTCTGATAGTAGTTTGGCGAGAACACCAACGGACGGGTCGCCTCGTGCTTAATCATCGACTCCAGCGCTTCGCTCCCCAAAAGGAACAACGTATCTTGTGTCACATCTTCAGTCTGCTGAACTTGTGGCTTTGTCACCTGCGCCTGATTCGCATACTGCAACGCTTCCTGAATCTGACGGATACGCAGATCTTTCTGTTCCTGCGCAACCACTTCCTGTGTTCTTAAAGAGTCCTGCAAGTTTTTCCGTCCCAGAGCAATGTTGTCCTTGAGATCCTTTTCTAGCTCTTGATTCACTTTATCGTCAACTTGCTGAATGTATTGGGCCAACTTCATTTGTGCGCCCTCTGCAGTTTGCCCAACATAAGAAACAGTCAATGGTAATTGCTGGTTCTTAACAGAAGGTTCGATGGTAAGTTTTTCTGGTTCTTCCTGATTATCCAGCGTTTCTGCTAATGCAGAGAAGGCAGAACTGAAGCGACCAATTAACGTCTCCTGCAAATCCGATACTTTCGGTGCAGCCTGACCATAGATAACATTCATGGCATTGTTATAGCCAGCAATTTGCCCCACATCGGGCTGAGTGATAATTGCTGTTGACGTCCATTTCTCCTTCGCTACTGCCAAATATCCAATAGCCAGAGCTATAGCCACAATGACAGAAATGATGATTGTCATCTTGCCACGCCATAGTTGGACCAGTAAATCAATCAAATCAATCTGTTCCGGGTCATGGTTTTGCCCAGAAACATTATTATTTTCTACTCTCATCATTACCCTAACGGACGAAATAATTTTAAGTCGCCATAGTTTAGCGATAATCGCCATGAATGCTATAGGATAAATGATAAAAATAATGAATTATTACAAAGGGAACATGAGAGAATCAGGGCGAAAATCGCCCTGATAACAGGATGTTAGTCACTGCCAAAGAGATCGCGGGTGTAGACTTTATCTGCCACATCCTTAAGCTCTTCTGCCATACGGTTAGAGATAATGACGTCGGCTTGTTGTTTGAAGGTGGCGAGATCACGTTCCAGGCGAGAGTTGAAGAATGAGTCTTCTTTCATCACTGGCTCGTAGATGATCACTTCAACGCCTTTCGCCTTGATACGTTTCATAATCCCCTGAATAGAAGACGCACGGAAGTTATCTGAACCGCTCTTCATAATCAGACGATAAATACCCACCACTTGCGGCTTGCGTGACAAAATGGCATCGGCAATAAAATCTTTACGCGTGCGGTTAGCATCGACAATTGCCGAGATCAGGTTATTCGGCACAGACTGGTAGTTCGCCAGTAACTGCTTGGTATCTTTGGGCAAACAATAGCCACCATAACCAAACGACGGATTGTTGTAATGGTTGCCAATACGTGGGTCGAGACAAACGCCTTCGATTATTTGACGGGAATTCAGACCTAAACTTTCTGCGTAGCTATCCAGTTCGTTAAAGTAAGCCACGCGCATCGCCAGGTAGGTGTTTGCAAAAAGTTTAATCGCTTCTGCTTCAGTGGAGTCGGTAAACAGGGTCGGGATATTTTGCTTAATCGCTCCTTCCTGTAACAACGCAGCAAAACGTTCTGCGCGTTCTGAACGCTCACCGATGACAATACGTGAAGGATGGAGATTATCGTAAAGGGCTTTACCTTCGCGGAGAAATTCCGGAGAAAAAATAATATTTTCAGTACGATATTTCTTATGCATCGCTGCGGTAAAACCAACGGGAACCGTTGATTTGATGACCATAACCGCATAAGGATTTATTTCAACTACGTCTTTAATTACTGATTCTACACTGGATGTATTGAAATAATTAGTTTTAGGATCATAGTCGGTTGGAGTGGCAATGATGACATAATCAGCATCCCGGTAGGCTTCATTTTTATCTAATGTGGCATTAAAGTGTATGTTATCTGATTGCAAAAACTGCTTAATTTCCTTATCAACAATAGGAGATATCCGATCATTCAGCATAGCAACGCGTGACGGTAAAATATCTAATGCCACAACCTCATGATTTTGTGCGATTAGAAGCCCGTTTGACAAGCCTACATAACCGGTACCGGAAATGGTGATTTTCATTTCATGCTCTCAGAATTAACTTAACTGTGAATCATGATGTTTTTAGCATCCTGATAAGAGCTAAAAGTTTTAACGCTACGTTGTCAGATGGTCAACGCAACAAAAAACAATTCAGATTTTCTTTATAAGAATAGCTGATATTTATTAAGTTAATATTAAGCAGTGAAATTTAGTCTATAAGATAATCGGCAAAAAAAACCGGCGCAATACACGCCGGGCTTCAATTTATTGTTGGTTAAATCAGATTAATCCAGCCATTCGGTATGGAACACACCTTCTTTATCAATGCGCTTATAAGTATGCGCACCGAAATAGTCACGCTGTGCCTGGATCAGGTTCGCAGGCAAAACAGCGGCACGGTAGCTATCATAATAGGCAACCGCAGCAGCGAAGGTCGGAACCGGGATACCATTTTGTACTGCATAAGCAACGACATCACGCAGCGCCTGCTGGTAGTCATCGGCAATTTGCTTGAAGTAAGGAGCCAGCAACAGGTTAGCGATCTGCGGATTTTCGGCATAAGCATCGGTGATTTTCTGCAGGAACTGCGCACGAATGATGCAGCCAGCACGGAAAATCTTCGCGATTTCGCCGTAGTTCAGATCCCAGTTGTACTCTTCAGACGCAGCACGCAGCTGAGAGAAGCCCTGAGCGTAAGAAACGATTTTGCCAAGATACAGCGCACGGCGAACTTTTTCGATGAACTCAGCCTTGTCGCCTGCTGGCTGTCCTTGCGGGCCAGAGAGAACTTTAGATGCGGCAACACGCTGATCTTTCAGAGAAGAGATATAACGTGCAAACACAGACTCGGTAATCAGCGACAGCGGTTCGCCGAGATCTAGCGCACTCTGGCTGGTCCATTTGCCTGTACCTTTGTTTGCTGCTTCATCCAAAATCACATCAACCAGGTAGTTACCGTCTTCATCTTTTTTGGTGAAGATATCTTTGGTGATGTCGATCAGGTAGCTGCTTAGTTCACCGTTATTCCACTCGGTAAAGGTCTGAGCCAGTTCTTCGTTGGTGAGGCTCAGGCCACCTTTAAGCAGTGAATAGGCTTCAGCAATCAGCTGCATATCGCCGTATTCAATACCGTTATGAACCATCTTCACATAGTGGCCAGCACCATCGGCACCAATATAGGTAACGCATGGCTCGCCGTCTTCAGCAACGGCGGCGATTTTGGTCAGGATCGGTGCAACCAGTTCATAGGCTTCTTTCTGGCCACCAGGCATAATGGAAGGACCTTTCAGCGCACCTTCTTCACCACCGGAGACACCGGTACCGATAAAGTTAAAGCCTTCGGCAGAAAGCTCACGGTTACGACGAATGGTGTCCTGGAAGAAGGTATTACCACCATCAATGATGATGTCACCTTTATCGAGGTATGGCTTGAGGGAATCAATAGCAGCATCCGTGCCTGCACCTGCTTTCACCATTAACAGGATGCGACGAGGCGTTTCCAGAGATTCAACAAACTCTTTCACCGTATAGTAAGGAACCAGTTTTTTGCCTGGATTTTCGGCAATCACTTCTTCCGTCTTCTCACGGGAACGGTTGAAAATAGAGACGGTATAACCACGGCTTTCGATGTTGAGCGCAAGGTTGCGCCCCATCACTGCCATACCGACTACGCCAATCTGTTGCTTTGACATTGTTTACTCCTGTCAGGGGTGATCACCGCGGGGTTGCGGCTTATTGAAGATAAAGAATAGCTTAATTTATATCTTCTTTTACAGTCATATATTTCCTAATTAGGAAATTGCTTGTAACTTGTACATTTTTATATTTAGCCACTAATGTTATAAAAACGTTCGGCTAATTTTATTAATTCATTACCACTATTATTTTGAATTAGTTCAACATGATTTTCTTTGCCTGTATTGAAATAATCACTACCAATAGCAGAAAGATGTGAGAATGGTGATGTGCACGTCTTATCAAAAAGAGAACACCCCAAAAAATAATTCATTGAATACTGAATCCCTAACATGTGCAATATTGTTGGCGCGAAACTTAAAGAATTTTCACCTCCTGCATCTAAAACTTCAGGCGTAATATTTTTCCCAATGATCAGAAATGGTATTTTGTCCACAAAATAACGAGAATCGCTGTTAAATGATTTCTTATATTCTGTCGAAGGAAATGTAGAATGATCCGATGTAATTATCAACAACGTATTGCCATAAAATGAACTGCGCCGAAAAAAATCAACAAACTTCCCCAACTGAAAATCATAGTTATAGAATTTATTGTAGAGAGGATTGCTACCATCAAAATATTTTTCATTTGGACTATCTTGACCATGATGAGTACCAGATGGGTACACACCAATAAAAAAGCGTTCGTTTTTATTTTCTTGAGAACGTAAAAAATATTGCAGTGCATTAAATGTTTGCTTATCAGTCATTCTGTCGCGTTGATAACCAATAAAATCTCCCATACCAAGAACTTTATCAAAATTAAGCGTTTTCAACATAGTGTTGAGTGGGCTATTTTTTCTGTAGACGCTATAAAATAACTTTTATAGCCATACTCTTTCAATATATTCGGCAAAGATGTTTGACGATGAAGATAAATATTATTAATTTCTACGTTAGATAATTGTGCAATACCAGTACCAGCATCAGTTAACCCATCACGAAATTGATAGCCAGAAGTTAACTGGCCTCTTAAACCTCGAAAGGTTACTGCTGTATGGTTATAATAATTTTTAAAACTTAGTGCTTCAGTAGATAACTTATCTAAATTAGGCGTAATTGGAAAATGCGCCATTTTTGAATTACCAATAATCTCCGATGAAAATCCCTCAGCAAAGATTACAATAACATTACGCCCTTTGAAGTTGTTGTTATTCTGTAGAGGGTTAATAAAAACACTTGTTTTTAAAAAAGATTTCCCGGCATCACCGATCTTCTCACTAGGCTTAAAGGTTTGCTGTAAATAGTACAATTTTGCTGTTTCATAAAAAGCATATACCGGTCCCGTGCTTATGAAAGAACACACAAGCAATAATACTATACAGAAAAAATTAAATTTATAATATTTAATACGGCCGACTAGAGCACCAGAAGGCATCGTAACGAATGAAACTATAACAAATAAAATAAAAATAGAAAAAACCTTGATTACCTCGCCAATGCCTAGCGATTCAACTTCTGCAGCATTCGACAAGGCAAGAGGCATCAAATATTGTCCTGAACTAAATAGCGATGCTGCCTGTACACCTAAAATTGAGAGATAAATCCCCCACAAGATATTGCTTATAAACTTTCTTTTTATCAGAAAGATTGCCATACTTGCAAGTGTGTATTCGATAGTAAATAACAAAACACTATCCGCCCTTCCTGAGTAAAGTAAAATACTCAAGAAAATAAAAAAAGGTAGTATTATTCTAATTATATTCTTAAAGTTCATGTCGAATTAAACCATATTATTTAATAATTTTAATGCTATTCATTCAATATTCTGTCACTGAGCGAGGAAGGACTAGTAAAGCCCGCTCCCCGCAAGGACTGACGCGAGATAGTTTCTGTCCATGGCTGCTTTTCGCATCTTACGTCTTAATCCTGTCTTGAATACCTTATCATTCGTCAAAATATTAATAGCAATGTGCCGTATCCCAGAAAATAATTCTGCTGCATTTCCTCTTCTTATTTTACAATCGTCTTCATTCATTACCACGTCCAGACGCCAGTGCAGCTTATTCTCCACGTGCCAGTGATTTCAAATCGCTGTCGCAAACTTCTCAGCGGTTAAATCAGCAGAACTGATATAATATCTGACCATCATTTCGGGCTCTTTCTTTTGCTCTGCTATTATTGAGCGAAAGGAGACTGCCACGCATAATTTTTTCAGTCCTTTCCATTCAAACGTGAAATCAATAAGTTCATCAGGGTCATCGCAAACAATATGAAGACGGATATCTTCTCTGCCGTGACTCTTTTCACTAATTGCATAACTGTCATGCTCTGGATTATTTAATTCTTTCAGTGGGAATTTTTCTTCAAAGGCTTTATTAAGCCGACGCTGATTTCCTTTTACAGCGAATAAATAATCACCTCCCTGTTTTTGTATCTTCTCTGCAATATCTTTCTGGCAACCCATCGCATCAGTTGTGATAATTTTCCCTTTAATATCCAACATGTTAAGAAGTTCAGGGATGGCTGTAATCTCATTGGATTTCTCATCCGTCTTGATCTGTCCGATGACCAGACTGTGCATTGTTGAGAACGCACTAATGACATGAATCGCTCCCTTACGGCGACTCTTGTCATAAGAATGCCGGAGTGTTTTTCCATCAATTGCGATGACGTCTTTATCATCTGAAGTATGGCAATCTCGCATCCAGTTAATAAAGCACTCGTGAAATTTTGCAGGACTGATACAGGATACAACTCTGGCAATGGTATCGTGAACAGGAATACCATTTTCAAAATCACCATATTGCTTCAAAAAATCGAGATGTGTTTCTCCAAAATCCTCTATATCTTCCCAGCCTTCTGCACCAGAAATGACGGCACAAATAGTCAACAGTAGAATATCCGATAATTTATGTTCCACTTTCCAGGCTTGTCTGTAATCGGGGATAATAGAAATATGTTCCATCAATTTTTTAAGTTCCATTTTGTTCTCCTTAATTATGTAAGGAGTATTTGATCATGTATAAGCAATAAAAAACAGCTTCAGGTAATGAGGAATATCTCATATTTTTAAACATAAAATGCGAATTATTTAGTACAAAAAGTGTACTTCTGATGATCTTTCCCTGGGCTTGTCTATAACCGGGATAATATAAATATATCCCATCATTTATTTAAGTTATTTTTCACATCTTAAATAGCATAATGAAATTTTACATTATTAATTAAATAGTTTTATTTGATCAAGAGTATTTTAATCATTAAATATATAATGCGCATCATTTAACAAAAAAATCAGCGTTACATTTTTACTCTGATAGCTATATAAGGTCAATTATATTATTGTTAATGCGTTTAATAAATAGATTCATACATAGCAGCTATATGCCTCCAGTTATACATATCTTCAGCATATTTTTTTAAATCTAATACTTGACATTTAAGATTTCCAAAAGACAAACTGTCTGCTAATGAGGTCAGTTGTTCAGAATCATTAAAGTAATGAGCTAAATTATTAGTTGTGTAACGATTAAAGTCACAATCGAAAGCAAAAATAGGAATATTAAAATGCATCGCTTCAACTAAAGAAGGGTTTGTTCCACCAGCCGAGTGTCCATGAATGTATGCAAGGCAATTTTTTCTTAGTTTATAAAGTTCTTCGATATTATAGTTAGGTTCTAGTAGTGTGATATTTGGATAGTTTGAATAATATTTTTTTAGCTGGCGCCCATACTCGCTATTATCCCAATTACCCATAAATTTAATTTTTTTATCTGTATTAATGAAGGCATTCAAAATCATTTCTATATTATTCTCAGGCTCTATCCTACAAAGCCCCAAATAATAACCATCTTTTTTTTGATCATCGTCTATCGGTGTACTAAGATTAGTAGCATGATCTCCCCCATAAGCTATAACTACACTTTTTTTATTGTACTTATTTTCCACATAATCAGCTATTGCTTGATTATCTGAAATGATAATATCAGCTATTCTAATAGATATCGCCTCAGATATTTTGAGAAATTTCTTAGCAAACGTTCCCCATTTATTTCTACGCCATTCAAGCCCATCGATGTTGACAATGATCTTTGATTTTGAAAATAGTTTATAAATTGGTAGAAATAAACAACCAGATACCCCCAATATTAAAACAACATCTGGCCTTTTGAATAAACAAATAATTAAACACATAATGTCATAAATTATGCTAGAGACGCCATTGGCATTTATCGGCAAATAGATTAATTCTGCATTTTTATAATTTTTTAATTTTTTATTATATTTTTTTGAAGAGCAAAATATCTGATATTGTATACCATCAGATTGATAATCAATTAGATTCTGAACAAGTGATTCAAACCCACCATAACAAGCAGGAACACCCACTGTGCCAACTACAGCGACCGTCTTCATATTATTTTCTTCCATTTAAACACCTTGAGCCTAACTATTTTTGTATTAAAAATTATTGAACATACCATCACGTACAGCTTTAAAACAAACCTTCAGTGAATTTAATTTTTCTTTCGAATATAAAATTTCAAATACAATATTCTTTGTCGCATGAAAAAAAGCATGATAACGATACTTGAAGCTATAATTTGAATGCAGCATTAAGTATATTGCATTACGTATTTTATAAAAATTTCTGAAAGAATTATGTATTGTAACAGATCGACCAGCAAAAATTTTCTGCCCATACCCAAGTTCATGAGAAATGATGACTGATGGTGTCTGAACAATAATCATACTATTAGCTAATGCACGCCAACACCATTCTGTATCAACCCAGTCTATAAAGAGTTTTTCACAAAATGGTCCGACGACGCGCCATGCCTCGCGAGACATTAACATCCCAGAAGCAATAACATGCGAGGGATAAAGATCATCGTCTACTTCACTACATATAACTTTTGTACTCGTAAAAATATTTAGGCTGACTGACGGATGCATATAATTTGAACGATGGTCTTTAAAAAAAGGAGAAGCACAAGCAACATTTTTACCTTTTTTATTATTTTTCGTAAATGTACTCTTAAGTTTTTCAATAACATCGCTAGGAAAGCAAGTATCCTGATCTGAGAAAAATAAATAGTCAAACTCTTTTGCTTCCAGACCCTTCTTAACACCATGGTTCTGAGCAAATGCAATGCCTTTGTTTTCCGAAAGCAAAATAATTTCAAGGTTATTAATAATGATATTTTTTATCAAATGACTATTATTTGAGCCATTATCTACAAGAATTATTCTCTCAACTTGTGGGGCTAAAGAGTTAATACATTCCGTCAAACGAATAATTTCCGGGTTGTAAGTAACAATTATAGCCAACACCTTAGCCTTACACATTAATCACTCCAAAAACCATATGATAATAGTATGTTAGATACAATAAAATTAACACTTTGCAAAAAACAAAATAATAATTCTTTTTTTGCTTAATAAACACCCCAATGGTTAACATAAGGAAAAAATACATTTCCAAAATACGGAAAGCCATAACAGGTAGAGAGAAAAGGCTAAAAGTCACGTATTGCATGACACCATAACAAAAGAAAAGTCTTAAATTTCTCCTTTCATTTCCAATGCTTGATATGTAACTAATAACAAACCAGAAAATAGCGGTAAGGGATAATGAATTTATTAAATTTACACCAGCTTCGTTTCCTATTTTTTGTCCCACTCCAAAATTTCTTATAAAAGAAATGATCTCTTTTCCTTCTCCTGAGATCGCAATCAAAACAAGAATACTGAAACAAAAATAACCAAGGTGTCTTATTTTTTTTGAATAGACAAAAGGATATAAAAGCAAAAAAGGCAAAGCAGACCAATGAGTTGCAATTGCACATAATAGCGAGAAATAAAAATAAGTCGGTTTATTTATAAATAAATAGTATACGGAAAACATTAAAATGGAAATACATAGACCATTTCTGAATTGAGTATAATCTAAAACCCAAAGTGCAACGCTTGCATAATAAACAAAGAATAAGGTCAAGCCTGAAAAATTACGCGAATAGTTAGCAAGAAACCTTGCCTTTATAAAAAAAGAACATGTTAAAATTATAAAAATGATAGTTTCATAGCTGGTCGTTATTAACATCAATCCGCGATAAAATAATTCAAGAACCCCCTCCCCTTCTTCACCAGAAAAGATCTGTATATAATTATCATAGTCTCTACTTCGCCCCAAAAACTGGGTATTTGCGATAATGAAGCCTACAATAAGTGTAAATATAAAAAATAAGTAGATAAAACTTATTAAGCTTTTATCGTGTTTATATTTCGGACTATTTTCTGTCATTATACAAACATACTCAAAAAATATAAGCAACCACCTATCCTTCAGACGGATAAGGTGGCACACTTTATTAGAACAGTTCACTGTCCAATAATTCTGAAAATAATTTTGCTTCTTGATCTTTTTGCGATAATGACAGAGCACTACTGCAGAAAGGCCAATCGATGTTTAAAATAGGATCATTGTAAATAATTGCTTGCTGATGACCAGGAGCATAGTAGTTCGTTGTTTTATAAATGAACTCAGCTTCATCACTGGTCACCAAGAAACCATGAGCAAATCCTTCAGGTATCCATAATTGTCGTTTATTTTCTGCGGAAAGGGTTATTCCAAACCATTTTTTGAACGTTGGTGAATTTTTTCTAAGATCAACAGCAACATCAAATACCTGACCTACAACACATCGAACTAATTTAGCCTGTGCATACGGTGCTAATTGATAATGTAACCCACGTAGTACGCCTTTACTAGATTTTGAATGATTATCCTGAACAAAATTTACGTGCCTTCCTATTGTCTTCTCAAATTCAATCTGATTATAACTCTCCATAAAAAAGCCGCGTTCATCACTAAACACTTTTGGTTCAAGAACGATCAGATCTGGAATATCAGTTTTAACAATATTCATATTTTCCCCATCAACGTATACTATTTATTTGCATCTAACAATAAACTATTGAAAGTTTCACCAACAATTTTCCAGTCATATTTATTCAACACAGAAATATTAGATTGGATTTCTTTGCTTTTTTCTTCTAGGTCAAGATTGAGACAAAGATTAATTGCTTTACCAAGTTTGCAAGCATCAAACTTGACTAATTTAAGTACACTGTTAGTTTCAGTAAGTGGCGCATAATTTGAAATAACAAGACAACCACAAGCCATTGATTCAGCACAAGGATAATGGAAAGCGCCATCTTCAATTAACCCAGCTGCAATCATGATGTCATTGCTTCGATAAAAAGATGCCAATTCTAAATCAGAAGTAATCGGAAAAAAATTAACCTGAAACCCGGCAGCAATTAAACGCTCCTTATCAACTTCTTCAAGATAGATCGCAATATTAATTATAATTCCAACTTTATTTTCCAGTGAACACAATACTGAAATAATTTCGCTAGTTCCTTTGTGCTTCTCTTTTCTACCAATAATCCCTATTGATGTGTGACCATTTAATAACCTATTTGATGGTTTCGGATAGAAAACGTTTAAATCTACTCCTGCAGGAACTACTCCTATAAAATCATCATGTTTATGAGGAAGCAAATTAGGACTATTTAGTATTTTTTTAAGCGGTAAATAATATGTTAAACCCGCTATTAATTTCCATATTATATTATCAAAAAAATTAACTTCATACGCCTGAATATAATAATATTTCTTACGACGGGTGATTGGTAATAATGCGACAAGATAGGCAGTCAAATGAAAACTAGCAACTACAGCATCAGGATTTAATTCTATGCATTTACGCCACAGATTATAGTAATTTTTAATGATTCTCAATATTTTTACACGGTTTTGACTAGATTTACTCGTGACGATTTTTGCTGTGGTAGCATAATATGGATTAGTTCTATTATCTGGAACAACAAAACTTACATCATGTCCATAATTCATCAATTCAGTTGCCAGCTTAGAAAGAACTCTTTCACCACCAGCCCTGCCAAATCCTAAGACAGGTATAATTATTTTCAATTTCAACCTCTGTTTTTAATTAATTCTTCTGACATTAATAAAATTAGTAAACACAAATGCAAACACAAAATATAAACTATATGTAATGACATAACTTATGTTAGCACCATGTACTCCATAATTTACAACAAAAATATAGGTGGTAACGATAAAGAGCATAGAAAAAATCACTTCTGAACTGATGAATAGTTTAGTATGCCCCTGACTTTGAAGAGGGTATGCATAAAGAAAACCAGCAATTTTTATTACATCCCCTACGAGTTGTAACAAAAATAATTCACGAGCTGAGCGAAACTGTTCAGTAAATAAAACTGTTATTACCAAATCGCGGAATAAATAGATACTCAACGCCATGAATGAAGTAATAGATACTATGTATAATATAGTACTATTTACCTCTTTTTTTATAAGGAAACTTGTTTTTATAATTGTCAATCTTGGTAAGAAATATGTTGACAAAGCAATTGTCACAACACCAAGATAGACCTCAGATATCTTCCATACGGCCTGCCATTGCCCTGCATCCTCCCAACCAGTTTTAGCAATCAATATTTTTCTAATACACATCAATGCTGTAGGCATGGAGATAACAGAAACCAAAGCCATCAGAGTATAATGAATAATTTTTATAATTTTGTCTTTATCCGTTTTACCCCACCAATATTTAAATCTAAACCAAGATTTATTGAGACAAAATAAAACTAATACAAGACCAGCAATAGCACTATTTATAGCCGTGGCAATCAATGCACCTTTAAGATTATAAGCTACAATCAACAAAATCATAAACATAGTAGAAATGAATACAGAAAACATCCCAACCAATATATATTGCTTATAGAATTGTTGACCATTTAAAACTGAAGCGATCAATGTATTTAAAATGGAGAATGGCAATATACAACATGCGAAAATGATTAACCATGTGTATTGTCCATCGCTAAAAAGTAACTCGCTAATATTTTTCGACAATAAAATAACAACGGGAATAATAAGCAAGAATAAAAACAGAGTAACCCTTAAGCATGCGCGCCACCATGGCGCGCATGCTTCCTGTCCTTCTTGCCAATTTTCCGCAGTATATCGAACAAGACCGGTGCTTACAGGTGCAGAAGTAGTACCTGCAACTATTGTGATTAAACTTTGCACTTGGCCAAGCATTGCTACCCCTGATGGCCCTGTATAAATTGCTACTACCTTACCGATGATAAAACCCGCAATCATTTTAATGAATGTATAGATAGCGGATAATATAGTTACCTGAAGAAATTTTTTCATTACTTGTAATCATTGACCACTTTGATTACATAATTGACATCATCTTCACTCATTACCGGACTTATAGGTAAAGAAATGACTTCATCATGAATTTGCTCAGTAATTGGAAGGCTAAGACTAGACATATTTTGATATGCTTGCTGCTTATGGGGTGGTAATGGATAGTGAATTAAGGTTTGGATACCCTTCTCTGATAAGTATGACTGGAATTTTTCACGATTAGCGATTCTTACTACAAATAAATGCCAAACGTGCGCACCTTGGCCTTCGTACACTGGTAACGTAATCGCAGGGTTTTTTATTTCACGAATATATTTTTCAGCAATCCTTTGCCGAATCGCAGTATCTTCCGGTAATGTATGGATTTTTACACGCAATAAGGCTGCTTGCAGTTCATCCAATCGACTATTCAATCCCTGATAAATATTTTCATATTTCTTATGTGACCCATAATTTCGCAAAGCTTTTATAGTTGAGGATAATTCTGCATTATTTGTAGTAACAGCTCCCGCATCCCCCAAAGCTCCAAGGTTTTTTCCTGGATAAAAACTAAATCCTGCAGCATCCCCCCAAGCTCCAGCTTTGCGACCATCACGTATTGCACCATGTGCTTGTGCACAATCTTCAAGAATCAACAGATTATATTTTCTTGCGATTGCACTAATTTCTGGCATATTGCACAATAGACCATATAAGTGAACCGGTAATATTGCTTTAGTTTTTTCCGTAATGTAATTTTCAATTAAAGCAGGATTAATATTATAAGTTTCTATATCTGGTTCAACAAGAACAGGAACAAGTTTGTTCTCTGTTATAGCAAGAATAGAAGCAATATATGTATTTGCCGGTACTAATACCTCGTCACCGTCTTCTAGATAGCCGAGTTCTTTCCATGCCCTCAATACTAGTATCAACGCATCAAGGCCATTTGCTACACCAATGCAATACTTAACTCCACAGTATTCTGCGAACTCTTTCTCGAACTGCTCAAGTTCTTCGCCCATGATATACCAACCAGAATCTAGCACCCTACTAAACGCAGAGACTAATTCTTTGTGCTGTCGCTGGTTAATTGCAAAAAGATCTAAAAAATCAATTTTATTCATTATCCTCTACCCATTTAATAAATCGAGCTGGATTACCTACTACTATTGCGCATGGCGGTACATTTTTGGTTACGACACTCCCCGCACCAACGATTGCTTTTTCACCAATTTCAATTCCTGGCAGGATGGTTGCATTAGCACCTATTGATGCTCCTTTGCGTATTATTGTGTGCAAAAATTCATCAGGATAGACTTTAGAGCGAGGATACTTATCATTTGTAAATGCTACACAAGGACCAATAAAAACATTATCCTCTATTTTAACGCCATCCCAAATATACACACCGCTTTTGACTGTGACATTGTTACCAATTACAACGTTATTTTCAATCAAGGTATTTGCACAGATGTTGCAATTATTACCAATTACAGCACCTTTTAGTATTACAACAAACTGCCAGATAGTTGTTCCATCACCAATTGATGTTGTCTGGACGTCACTTAGCTTATGAATTCTCAATTGAATTTACTCTTCTAATAAAATCATCATAATTGCGTATATAATCAGACTCTTTATAGAAATCATCCGCAATTACAAGCAGCACACAATCATCACTAAAATCATACATTTCATGCCATATATAGGGTTCTATCAGCAACGCAATTGTTGGATCATTAAGTTCCACCTGCTTTGTTTCTTTACCATTATCCAGATGAAATTTACAAGCTCCCTTGACTACAATAGCTAACTGACGAGTAACCTTGTGCGCATGAAATCCGCGTCTTACTCCCTTAAGAGTCTCGAGTATGTAATATATTCTTTTGACTTCGAAAGGTATATTTCGTTGCTCTTCAAGAGCAATTAATGCACCACGCTCATCCCCATGTTTTTGCAAAGAGATTAATTTAATATCCATCATTGAGTTCCCACATACTATTCGCTGATCATTTTCAGCAAATATTGACCATATTGATTCTTGATAAGCGGTTCGGCTAATACTTTTACCTGCTCAGCATCAATAAACCCTTTACGATAAGCAATCTCTTCCGGGCAAGATACTTTTAATCCCTGACGCTCTTCAATGGTGGCAATGAAGTTACTTGCTTCAATAAGGCTTTGATGCGTCCCTGTATCCAGCCATGCATAACCACGCCCCATCATAGCGACAGACAAACGCCCCTGTTCCATATAGATACGATTAATATCGGTAATTTCCAGTTCACCTCGGGCAGATGGCTTAAGATTTTTTGCCATTTCTACAACGTCGTTATCATAGAAATAAAGCCCAGTTACCGCATAATTACTTTTTGGCTGTAGCGGTTTTTCTTCCAGGCTAATTGCCGTACCGTTTTTGTCAAACTCAACGACACCATAGCGTTCAGGATCATTAACGTGATAGGCAAATACCGTTGCACCACTTTCTTTGTTAACAGCGGCATCCATTAACTTCGGCAGATCGTGACCGTAGAAGATATTATCACCGAGAACCAGAGCACAATCATCACTACCGATAAACTCTTTACCGATGATAAATGCCTGCGCAAGACCATCTGGGCTCGGTTGCACTTTGTACTGAAGATTAAGGCCCCACTGACTCCCGTCACCCAGCAGTTGTTGAAAACGAGGAGTATCCTGTGGCGTACTTATAATTAGAATATCGCGAATACCCGCCAACATCAGTGTAGAGAGCGGGTAATAGATCATCGGTTTATCATAAATAGGTAACAGCTGTTTACTGACTGCCATAGTCACAGGATAAAGACGAGTACCAGAACCACCTGCTAAAATAATACCTTTACGCGTTTTCATTTCATCATTCCTTTTAATTCATCTTGTTCCACCATCACGAACAAGATGCAAAAACTATTAAATTGCTGTAGTCGTAAATAATTCGTTGAGCATGCGTTTCACGCCAACCTGCCAGTCAGGCAAGACAAGCGCAAAGTTCTGCTGAAATTTTTCTGTATTAAGGCGAGAGTTATGTGGACGACGAGCTGGTGTAGGATAGGCTGTTGTTGGTACCGCATTGAGTTTGTTGAGTGCGAGGGGAATGCCTGCTTTGCGCGCCTCTTCAAAAACCAGCGCAGCATAATCGTGCCAGGTTGTGGTACCACTGGCTACCAAATGGTACAAGCCTGCGACTTCTGGTTTATTCAGTGCGACACGAATGGCATGTGCTGTACAATCAGCCAGCAGCTCAGCACCTGTTGGCGCACCAAACTGATCGTTAATAACGGCCAATTCTTCACGCTCTTTTGCCAGACGTAACATCGTTTTGGCGAAGTTATTTCCTTTACCTGCATAGACCCAGCTGGTCCGGAAAATAAGGTGCTTCACACAATGCTCTTGTAATGCTTTTTCTCCGGCTAACTTGGTTTCACCGTAAACATTTAGCGGTGCGGTTGCATCCGCCTCCTGCCATGGTATTTCACCGGTTCCCGGAAATACGTAGTCAGTAGAGTAGTGAATAACCCAGGAGCCGACTTCATTGGCTGCTTTCGCAATCGCTTCGACACTTGTCGCGTTAAGTAATTGTGCAAACTCCGGTTCTGATTCTGCTTTGTCAACTGCGGTGTGAGCGGCTGCGTTGACAATAATATCAGGCCGAATGCTTCTTACGGTTTCAGCTACACCTTCAGGATTACTAAAATCACCACAATAATCAGTGGAGTGAACATCAAGAGCAATCAAATTACCCAGAGGTGCCAGAGCACGCTGTAGTTCCCAACCTACCTGCCCTGTTTTGCCGAATAGGAGGATATTCATTACTGGCGTCCCTCATAGTTTTGTTCAATCCACGATTGATAGGCGCCACTTTTCACATTATCAACCCATTTTGTATTGGACAGGTACCATTCTACTGTCTTCCGAATCCCGCTCTCAAACGTTTCCTGTGGTTTCCAACCCAATTCGCGACTAATCTTCTCAGCATCAATCGCATAACGGCGATCGTGTCCTGGGCGATCAGCAACATAAGTAATTTGCTCACGATAAGATTTCTCTTTCGGGACTATCTCATCCAACAAATCACAAATAGTCAGCACAACATCGATGTTTTTCTTTTCGTTGTGTCCGCCAATGTTATAGGTTTCACCCGCTTTACCTTCAGTAACTACGGTATATAGCGCACGAGCATGATCCTCTACATACAACCAGTCGCGAATTTGATCTCCTTTGCCATAAATAGGTAATGCCTTACCTTCCAGTGCATTAAGAATAACCAGTGGAATAAGCTTTTCCGGGAAATGATAAGGGCCATAGTTGTTCGAGCAATTAGTCACGATTGTCGGTAAACCATAAGTACGTTTCCATGCGCGAACCAAATGATCGCTTGACGCTTTAGAAGCAGAATATGGACTACTTGGCGCGTATGCTGTCGTTTCCGTAAATAACGGCAATGTTTCATTGCTATTTACTTCATCCGGATGGGGTAAGTCACCATACACTTCATCAGTAGAAATATGATGAAAGCGAAAGTTTTTTTTCTTTTCATCATCCAGACCAGACCAATAATTGCGCGCTGCTTCTAAAAGTACGTAAGTACCTACAATATTAGTTTCAATGAATGCCGCCGGACCAGTTATTGAGCGGTCAACGTGGCTCTCAGCCGCCAGGTGCATTACCGCATCTGGCTGGTGTTGTGAAAAAATACGAGCCATCGCTGCGGCATCACAGATATCTGCATGCTCAAATGAATAACGTTCAGAATCAGAAATTTCAGCGAGCGATTCCAGATTTCCGGCGTAGGTTAATTTATCGACATTAACAACACTATCTTGCGTATTATTTATTATGTGACGAACAACAGCAGAACCAATAAATCCTGCGCCACCAGTAACAAGTATCTTCACTTTTTTATTCCATATAGCCAGAGAGCATGCTGTGAAATAGACTGCTCCAGATTTGATTAATAGAGGTATTAATGCACGCTACCGCCCCTGGCTTTACAGCTACCAGAGTACTGCATGCATGCCTACGATGTGACGAGCGTTACCCACTCGCGCTAAACCCGAAAAATTCAAACGCTAATTGTCTTACCAATCCGCTCTGGAAACAAGGAAAATCCTGGAAAACTTTGACTAAAATCCTATTGCTAACTCGTTGTTATTCTGATTGTTTATATAAAACAACGGCAGGAATATTCGCAACAAATTACTTTCGCCACGAATCTTCACTGCCGTTATAATTTTCTTATCAACCGTTACATCCGGTCAGATTTTCATTATTCGCTTAACAGCTTCTCAATCCCTTTACGGAACTTCGCCCCTTCTTTGAGGTTGCGTAGTCCATACTTCACAAATGCCTGCATATAACCCATTTTTTTACCGCAGTCGTAGCTGTCACCTGTCATCAGCATGGCATCAACGGACTGTTTTTTCGCCAGTTCAGCGATGGCATCAGTCAGTTGAATACGTCCCCATGCACCAGGCTGAGTGCGTTCAAGTTCCGGCCAAATATCGGCAGAAAGCACATAGCGACCAACGGCCATGATGTCTGAGTCCAGTGTTTGCGGCTGATCCGGTTTTTCGATGAATTCAACAATGCGGCTGACTTTACCTTCGCGATCCAGCGGTTCTTTGGTCTGGATGACCGAGTATTCAGAGAGGTCACCCGGCATACGTTTTGCCAGCACCTGGCTACGGCCTGTTTCATTGAAGCGCGCAATCATGGCAGCAAGGTTGTAACGCAGCGGATCGGCACTCGCGTCGTCGATCACAACGTCTGGCAGTACCACGACAAATGGATTGTCACCAATGGCGGGTCGTGCACATAAAATGGAGTGGCCTAAACCTAAAGGTTCGCCCTGACGCACGTTCATAATGGTCACGCCCGGCGGGCAGATGGACTGAACTTCCGCCAGCAGTTGACGCTTCACGCGCTGCTCAAGGAGAGATTCTAATTCATACGAGGTGTCGAAGTGGTTTTCGACCGCGTTCTTGGACGCGTGAGTTACCAGGAGGATTTCTTTGATCCCTGCAGCCACAATCTCGTCAACAATGTACTGAATCATTGGCTTGTCGACGATCGGTAGCATCTCTTTGGGAATCGCCTTAGTGGCAGGCAACATATGCATCCCAAGACCCGCTACAGGAATAACTGCTTTTAAATTCGTCATTATTTCATCCACCTGTAAAATGGTTGCTGAATTATAGCTTGTTCGATTTTTTTCGCCAGCATCAATTACCCTGAATTGATTACTGAATTACTTGTGATGTTACGCCGCTTCGTTGTGGATTGCAGTAGCATTGTTCCTAAGTATGGCTCCATTTTTCCAGGAATGGTCGCAAATCTACTCCCTCCGTTCCGGCAATCTAAAGTTAATCTTTTCCACATTAACAATATGGTGATTTATCCTGTCGATATCGACGGAGCTTTGCCCTCTTTCATTCACCGCATGAACATTTGCAAGAGACAGCAGTGTTTCTTTTTTCGCCATAAAGACGCCACGAATGTCTTTGCGCATGTCGAAGTTCATGCTCAATGCAGGTCCAACAGAGGATTCCTGCATCACATTGATATTTCGCATAAAAAGGTGTTGCGGTTTATTGTGTAGCTCAAGCGACGCACGCTTCATCTCAATGTTAGTCAGTGCCACAAAGGAGACGGCATTCCCGGCAGAGATTTGGATGCCGCGCAATTTGTAAGCAAGGTAGGTGTTATCCAGCTGAATATTATTCACTCGGAAATTTTGCGGTATCGAGAGATATTTGCCTTTAATTACCCCATAGCCGATTAACATCCCGGCGCTATTAATCATTTCAATATTATCAATCACGAAATTGTCACAACCGTAAATAGCGACTGTGGCGTTATCAATGCCTGCTTTCTTACTGAAATCCGGCGTGATATTGCGGGCTTTGATATTACGAATAACAAAATGTTTACCATTTTCAACATGTATCAACTGCCGACAATCCGATCCCGTGATATTCGCCACGACAAAGTTTTTCACTGCCTGATCTTCCGGGTAATTATTATCGTAAGTGCTTCCCGCAAGGCCTATGCCAATGCCCCAGTTGATTTTGCCGTTAGTACAGTTGATGCGCTCGATGACATGGTCGGAGATCAAAATATCACTGTCGTTAATTGCCACGTTCCATTCAATGGCGTCGCCCTGTAAGTCGCTGAACTTACAGTTGGTGATGTTGGCACCGATAATCTGGTTATGAAATCCCTGGCGTAAGATAGCGTAGTTAGCGTGGCTAACGGTGAGGTTATTGATGGTCAGGTTGCGCATGACCCGTTTGTTTTTGCCACCGATATAAATCTGCGTTACCGGGCCAAAGCCGCTCATCGCCAGCCCTTTGATGGTGCAGTCAGAACCGCGCACATCCAGGGTGATGTTATGCATACTGCCGCCCTTCTCCCCTGTCACCTGGCTGCCGTCCTGTAAGACAAATCGCCCTCTGCCGTTGCCGCGCAGGCTTCCCAGGATGTGTAACGTTTTGCCAGGGGGGATGAAGATGCCAGTGTTGATATTGTCGCAAACCAATCCGGCAGGCACGACGACCGTTTGCCCTTCGCTGAAGGCTTGTTTAAATGAGGCGATCCAGTCGTGTGGATTGTAGTCGTTGATATTGACGCTTTGTCGGGCAGGAAGTGCGCGAGCGAAAGGGGTATGGAGGAAGGCAAGCACCGAGCTTGCCGTCAGGAAGGTGCGTCGGGAGAGTTTTTTAAATGGCATGCGTTCTCCTCTATAAAGCCTGCAACAAGCTGGCGAGTTCTCGGTTAATCACCTGCTGGTTAAAATCGTGTTCGACTTTTTCGCGCGCACGTTTGACAACCGTAGTAAGTTCGTCGGTGTCCAGCTGGCTAAACGCCGCCAGACGTTGCGCCAGTGCACGAGCATCGTTCTCAGGCACCAGCCAGCCGGATTTATCGGCCTCCACCAGTTCCGGAATTCCGCTATGCAGAGTAGAAACAACCGGAATACCGACTGCCATCGCTTCCATTAGCGCCACCGGAATACCTTCCATATCACCGTCAGCACCCGTTACCGAAGGCAACAGGAAGACATCCGCGTCGTCGAGCATCGCCTTCACTTCGTGGCTTGGTTTAAAGCCCGGCATCTCTACCACATCTTCCAGTTGATATTGTTCGATGAGGGTGCGCAGGCGTCGTTCCCACGGGCCAATGCCGAGGATGCGATAGCGAAATGCCACGCCCTGCTCTTTCAACTGACGGCAGGCTTCGATCGCCACATGCAGGCCTTTTTTCTCGGTTAAGCGTGCGACGGAAATGATTTCCAGCGGCGTTGCAGGCGCTTTTACCGGACGCGGGCTAAAGCGCGTCATGTCTACACCCATGCGCGATACGGCAATTTTTTCCCTCGGGCAGCCCATTTTTTGCAGCCTTGCGGCCCACAGATCGCTAATCGGTAGCATCAAATCGCCACGGCGAAACAGTTGTTGATATTCGGGAGTGTAATGGTTGAGCACTTCCCGACTGGAGATATCAATGCCGTGGAAGATAGTGGCAATTTTGCCGCGAATGACACCCAGTTCCCGTAGTTTTGCTGCGGTTACCCCCGCAGGGCCAAAATGTGCGATAAACACATCAGCATGAAACGGTGTTGCGACCTGACCACAAATGGCAGACAAAATCAGGTTCCGCGACTCAGCACCATAGCGTTTGAGGTTGAGCGCCTGCCAGGTATTTTTACGATGAATGCCGCGTAAGGTCTGGCTGGCGCGGTGGCGCAGTTTCGCCACTTTGCCTTGTGGTTCGTCCTGTAACCAGCTAGTTCTGGCGGCAAGGTTATATTTCGTCCATGCCGCGTGGGTGTTTTGCGTATCGCCTTTTTGCAGTGCGACAATCTCCACCTCAAAGCCCATATCAATAAACGCAGTGATTTGGTTGAGAACGAAGGTTTCCGACGACAGCGGAAATTTCAATAAGAAGAAGCCGACCTTCATTTCGCCTCCCCGATGCGCTCGAGCACAGATTGCACCATCTGCATTCCTGCCTGGCGTTCGCGACTGACGGCTTCGTTAAGTCGTGTATTCAGCTCCGGAAGCTGGCCTAAGGTATCCGCAACCATCGCTTGCAGGCTGCCGTCTAATAAATGACGGATATCAATCGCCATCTCAGGTAGCCCAAGCTGCTGCATAATCCCGGCGGATTTGTGTTCGTAGTTGATGGCAATTGCCGGAGTGGAGAAATTCATCGAGATAATGGCAGAGTGCAGGCGCGTACCGACGGTGAGTTCACAGGCACCGAGGATTTTGCCCATTTCCAGATCGTTGAGCTCATCCATCACCACGTGATAACGGGCAGGATCGCTGATGTGCTGACGCAGGTTGAGCGCCACCATGCGGTCGTCTTTGTTATAACTGTCGATGCCCGTACAGGTGGAGAGCGCAATGACCTGATAGCCTTCGTCGAGAATGCGATTGACCACCCCGGCAAAGGCTTTTTCATACGCTTGTTGAGTGGTGCCGAGACGTTTGTCGAACGGTGCCAGTTCGCGCAGGGTAATGGCCACCGTTTTCTGCTGTGCGGCTACATCCAGCCAGTGTTGAACAGCATAGCTGGCGGTGAAGTCTTCGGTGTGGTGATCGACCAGCCACGCGGTATCGACGCCATGTTCAACTTTTGCGGTAGTGATATTGCTGCGTTTCATTAGATCCAGGCTGACCGATTCGCGCAGGATCAGCGCGTCGCAGTGCCCGAATACGTAGTTTGCCAGTTGGTTAAATTGCTCATCCTGGAACGGGCCGACGCTGTGACCAATCATAAACAGCGGCTTTTTCGCCATAAACGTGCAAAGCGCGTGTTCAAACTGCGGCACGCCGTAGAGATCGACAAAAAACGATCCGCCGACCTGAATAATGGCGTCGTAACCTGACAGCAGGCGCACAAAGTCAGTGAATCCCTGGGCAATGGCGATATTACGCAACTTGCCGGTGTCGGTGACGCGTGAGAGCAATACCTGGTGCTGGTAGCGGCGACGGAGGACTTTTTTTACGCGCCCGACAACGCCCGCCGCGCTGTTGTGTTGTTTCATTTGCAGGAACAGCGGATCACCCATTACCGGGCGGTTGAGCAGCCAGGAAGAACTGACCGGATAGCGGCTCATTACGTCCACTTCGGCGTGAGGGTTGAGGATGTTGATGGCATCAAGTAGGCCGCGCAAGATGGCGCTGTCGCCGCGATTGCCGCAAGTGTGGTTGCCCAGAATCAGTAATTTCATTTTTTCCTCATAAATTTGATGCCAGGTGAGGCTGTGTTTGTTGTGTTCGTTGTCGGAACCGAAAACAACCATTCACCCGGCCCGCAAAAGCATTTTCATTTTTTCGCTGCGACAAAACTGACGCTTCACTTCCACCACCAGCGGATGGCGCGACAGCACAATCATCACCACAAATGCCAGCACGCCCGCGACTATTTGCACCGCCAGCAGCGTCCCCAGCGTCAGTTGTCCTTTCAGCACAATGCCCAGCGCATAACTGAACACCAGCGTCGGTAGCGAGAGATAAAACGGCAGCCATAAACTCAGGATGTACTGGCGATAACTGGAACCGAGCACCGGTTTAATCATCACGAAATAACTCAGAATGGTGTTGATAATCTGCACCAGCAGGAAACCAAGCGTGACGCCGATTGCGCCCGCCATCTGCCCGCCAATAACAATCGCCGGAATAAACAGAAAGGTTTTGAATACATTGAATTTAAAGCTGATATCCACCCGCGCTTTCGCCATCAGCAGCGAGCCAATCGGGTTACCCACTGAGCGCAGTAGCCCCACAATACACAGCAATTGCAGCACCGGAATAATGCTGTTCCACTTCTCACCAAAGACCAGCGGTACAAAGTTATTCGACACCACCATCAGCCCCAGCAGCGCCGGAAAATTGATAATCCCCACCACCGATAGCAGCTTGTAGAAGTTAACGCGCAGCTTTTCGGTGTCGTCCTGAATTTTGGCAAACGCCGGAAACAACACGCGGGTGATGATCGGGTTCAGTTTCATCGGCGGCACAACGGCCACGTTGTACGCCAGGTTGTACCCCCCTGCCACGCCCGCGCCGAGAATACGCGCCAGCACCAGCGTTGAAAGGTTGGTGTTGAGATAGTTGATGATGCTGTCCGCCGTCAGCCAGGCACCAAAGCGTAAGTTCGGCGCAACAGACGCCAGCGAGAAATGCAGACCGGGGCGATAAATTTTTCGACCATAGTAGCCAAACAGCAGCGTTCTTACCGCACTATTGACCAGATAACCGAGGATCGCGGTCATCGCCAGCGGCCAGAAATGGGCGCTAACCACCGTAAAAGTAAAGCCCGCCAGCACCGCGCTGGTTTCGATCATGCCGATTTTGTTGAACTCCAGCTCCTTTTGCATCAACGCGCGAAACTGTTGCCCGTGGGGGATCACCACAAACGCCAGCGACAATGTTTTAATCAACGGTGCCAGATCCGGGTTATTCAGCACGTCACCAATGGCATCACTCAACAAAAACACCGCCACGCACACCACGATCCCCAGCCCGACGTTCAGCCAGTAAAGCGTGGTGAGTTCAAGATGGCTGATTTCTTTTCGCTGAATAATCGAGTTAGCGATGCCGAAGTCAGAAAGCGTGTCTGCCAGCGCGATAATCACCAGCGACACGGTAAGCAAACCGAACTGGTGGTTGTCGATAATCCGCGCCAGCACGGTCATCTGCACCAGCCCGAGGCCGATGATGATTACTGTGGCAATCGCCGACCATTTCGCGCCGCTGATGGTTTTTTCACGTAAGCTCATATCAATATGCCGCTTTGTTAACGAAGCCTTTGAATACCGTCAGGAAAACGATTTTGATATCGAACCAGACGCTCCATTCGCGGATGTACTCAAGGTCGAACTCGACGCGTTTTTCCATTTTCTCCAGCGTGTCGGTTTCGCCGCGCCAGCCGTTAATCTGCGCCCAGCCGGTAATGCCCGGTTTCACCTTATGGCGCAGCATGTAGCCTTCAATGAGCTGGCGATATTGTTCGTTATGCGCCACGGCGTGCGGACGTGGCCCCACAATCGACATCCCGCCAGTCAGCACATTGATAAACTGCGGCAATTCATCCAGCGAGGTGCGGCGCAGAAAGTTCCCCACTTTGGTGACGCGCGGATCGTTCTGCGTCGCCTGGGTCACCACTTTGTCGTTCTCCATCACTTTCATGGAACGGAACTTCCACACTTTGATCGGCTTGCCATCCATGCCGTAGCGTGTCTGGCGGAAAATAACCGGCCCTGGTGAACTGAGTTTCACCGCCAGCGCAATACAGCACAGCACCGGGGAGATCAGCAGCAAGATCAGCGTTGCCAGCACAATGTCTTCCGCACGTTTTATCAGGCGGTTAACCCCGGAAAGCGGCGTGTCGTACAGCGGCACCACCGGAACGCCGTTCATCTCTTCGAGGCGTGAATGGAGAATGTTGAAGGTAAAGACGTCGGGGATCAGCAGCACCGAACAGGTGGTGTCCGCCAGTTGATGGACCAGTTTTTTCACTCGTGCGCCGTCGCACATTTGCATCGCGATATAGACGTTATGAATCTTGCCCGCTTTCGCATCCTCGACCAGCTGTTGCAGATTGCCCGCCCAGTCGTTAGAAACGCCGCCCGGTTTTGGGTCGTGGTAAACGCCCACCACTTCAAACCCTAACCACGGCTGATTACGGAAGCTCTCCATCAGCATTTGCCCGGCAGCTAAATCCCCCGCTACGGCAACCATACGCTTGTTATAGCCATGATTACGCAACCAGCCCGCACCAATGCGAATACACGAACGACACGCCACCAACCCGATGCTGGTCAGCCCATACCACGCCAGCCAGATTTTCAGTTGCGTGTCGAAATCATTGTTGAACGCCACCAGTCCGGCGCTAAAAATCACGCTTAAGGTCCAGTTTTGCAGCAGCAGGGCAAATTCTGTCGTTGCCCGAACACCTCGCCATGAGCGATAAAAATCGGTGATGCCGCCCAACATCTGGAACACCACCAGCGTAATCAGCGCCACCAACAGGTGCATGTAGAGGAATGACAGTCCGCTGACTTCGCAAACCAGCCATAGCCCGGCAAACATGATGGTGATATCTGAAAAGCGTTGCACCATAGAGATTAACGATGCATTGGTTTTCGCTCGCTCGCGCTTTTTTAGATTTGTCATCGTTGTTCCTGTTATTAGCCCCTTACCCGCAATGGGGTAAGGGAAGATCCGACATTACTCGTTCAGCAACGTCAGCAGAGTTCGCGTTCGCGCTTCCATCAGCGGCACATCACCGCGCGATTCCACATTCAGGCGCACCACCGGTTCGGTGTTGGAGGAGCGCAGATTAAAGCGCCAGTCGGCAAAGGTCATGCTGATGCCATCGGTGCGATCCACCGCCAGCGCCTCGCGGCTAAAATGCTGTTCGACGCGATTAATCGCCTCAACGGGTTGCGCCAGTTTGCTGTTGATCTCACCGCTTGCCGGGAATGCCGCCATGCGGTCGCGCACCAGTTCGCCCAGCGTTTTCCCTTTCATGCACACCAGTTCGGCGACCAGCAGCCACGGGATCATGCCGCTGTCGCAGTAAGCGAAATCACGGAAGTAATGGTGGGCGCTCATTTCGCCACCGTAGATGGCGTCTTCCTTGCGCATACGTTCTTTAATAAAGGCGTGTCCGGTTTTTGACATCACCGGGGTGCCGCCTGCGGCAGTCACTACATCAACGGTGTTCCAGGAAAGACGCGGATCGTGGATGATCTTCGCGCCGGGATTTTTTTCGAGGAACGCTTCTGCCAGCAGGCCGACAATGTAGTAGCCCTCGATAAACTGTCCTTTTTCGTCAAACAGGAAACAGCGGTCAAAATCGCCATCAAAAGCAATACCCATATCCGCGCCGTGTTTAATGACCGCATTGCGGGTATCGTCGCGGCATTCCGGCAGCAATGGATTAGGAATACCGTTGGGGAAATTGCCGTCCGGCGTGTTGTGTACTTTGATCAATTCCACGGGTGCGCCGAGGGCTTTAAAGCGGGCTTCGATGGCGTCCACCACCGGACCCGCCGCGCCGTTCCCGGAGTTGATCACCAGCTTGAGCGGCGTAAGGTTTTTGACATTGATATAACCGAACAGATGATCAACGTAAGCGTCGCGCAGGTTGATTTGCTGATAGCGACCGCGTTTGGTTTCATCGACGGGAGGAAAATCGTTGGCTTCTGCCAGACGCTGGACGTCGCGCAGTCCAGTATCACCGCTGATCGGGCGAGCCCCTTCGCGCACCAGTTTCATGCCGTTGTAATCCATCGGATTATGGCTGGCGGTAACTTCGATGCCGCCATCCACGCCGAGATGGAACGTGGCGAAATAGATCTCTTCGGTGCCGGACATGCCGATATCCAGCACGTCAACGCCCGCATCCTGTAACCCTTTTGCCAGCGCCAGTTTTAAGGTTTCGCTGGTGAGACGGACATCACCGCCTAAAACAATGGTTTTCGGTTTGAGAAATTCGCCATAGGCACGCCCAATACGCCAGGCGATATCTTCATTCAGTTCTTCGCCTAATTTTCCGCGAATATCATAGGCTTTAAAGCAGGTTAATTTTTTCATATCGTTACCCTTTTTCAGGCAATAGTTGGCCCTGACCGAAACGGCCAATTTTGTTTTTGTCATTATTTACCGGAGATTTATTCCGGTTGATTATTCAACTACTACACCCGTCCGTAGCGATCCGCGAAGCGCACCACATCATCCTCTTCGAGATAAGAGCCGGAGCGCACTTCAATTAAATCGAGGGGAATTTTCCCCGGGTTTTCCAGGCAGTGTTTTGCCCCCAGCGGAATATAAATGGACTCGTTTTCACCAAGCAGTTTGATATCACCGTCAATGGTGACTTTTGCCGTTCCCGCGACCACTACCCAGTGTTCCGCGCGGTGATGGTGCATTTGTACCGACAAGCCCTCGCCCGGTTTCACGGTGATACGTTTCACCTGGTAGCGGTCGCCCGCGTCGATAGAGTCATATTTGCCCCACGGGCGATACACTTCGCGATGCACCCGATGCTCATGGCGACCATCGGCTTTGATCTGCTCGACCACTTTTTTCACATCCTGCACCGCGTTACGGTCGGCAATCAGCACCGCGTCTTTGGTCTGCACCACTACCAGATCTTTCACCCCGACGGTGGTGACCAGGCCAGATTCGGCATACACGTAGCTGTTTTCGGTTTTGTGATTAATCACATCGCCGTGGCAAACGTTGCCTTCCGCGGTGTGGGCGCTGATCTCCCATAAAGAGGACCAGGAACCGACATCGCTCCACCCCGCATCCATCGGTACCACAACGGCATCTGCCGTACGTTCCATAACCGCGTAATCCACCGACTCTTCCGGGCAGGCAAGAAACGCCTCTTCATCCACACGAATAAAATCGAGATCCGGATCGACGGCGCTCATCGCTTTTTCGCAGGCGTCGAGAATATCCGGGCGATATTTTTTCAGTTCTTCGAGATAACGTCCGGCACGGAACAGGAACATACCGCTGTTCCAGTAATATTCGCCGCTTGCCACATAGGCCTGAGCGGTTTCCAGATTCGGTTTTTCGACAAACTGCGCCACTTCAAAGGCCACCGTATCCTGCTCACCCGCCGACACTTCACCGCGACGAATATAGCCATATCCGGTTTCAGGTAGATCCGGCACAATGCCGAAGGTCACCAGCTTGCCCGCTTCGGCATACGGCATGGCATTACGCACGGCGGCGCGGAACGCGTCTTCGTCGGCAATCACATGATCTGCCGCCAGGACCAACATTAACGGATCGCTGTCCGGACTATGACGTTTTGCCGCCAGCGCCGCCAACGCAATGGCAGGTGCAGTGTTACGCCCTGCCGGTTCGAGAATAATGTTCTCGGTGAGTTTGTTCAGTTGACGCAGCTGTTCCGCGACAATAAAGCGGTGCTGCTCATTGCAAATCACCACCGGGCTTTCGCACTCCACGCCGTTCAGGCGGCAGATGGTGGTTTGCAGCATGGTAAGATCGCCTTTCAGGCATAAAAACTGCTTGGGATAAAGTACGCGGGAAAGCGGCCATAAGCGGCTACCGGAGCCACCTGCCATCACAACTGGATAGAGTTTCGACTGCGACATAATTATCCCCGAATATCATGTATAAATTGACGTAACACGTTCTCTTTATCGAGCGTGCGTTCGGCATATTCACGTGCCACCGTGTTGTGTTTGGGTAGCAGGAGCGCCTGACGAATCCCCGCCACCAGCGCCTCGACCGATTCCGGTTCTACGCAAACCGCAATTCCTGGGAAGGTTTCGCAAAGCTGCCCCAGTTCTGTGTGAGCTTCTGCGGTAATTACCGCGTTACCGCCTACCGCCAGAATATTGGTCAGTTTCGACGGCAATACGGCATCTGCCGCGCCGCGTTTTTGCACCACCAGATGGCAGTCGCCCATCTTCAGCAGTGCAGGCAAGGCGTCATAAGATTGCAGCGGGAAAAATTGCATATTGCGCAGTCCGCGCTGCTGCGCCATTTTTTCCAGCCGCGCTTTGCCGCCGCCCTGCCCGACAATGGCAAAAATCAGCGGTTCATCGCGCAGGCGTTCGGCAGCTTCAATAACGTTTTCCAGCCCCTGCTTTTCACCAATATTGCCGGAGTAAAGAATGATTTTTTTGTTATCCGGCAGGCCAAGCTGGTTACGAAGGGCATCAACATCGGCGTCTGCAACATATTGAAAACGGGCGATTTCCGACCAGTTGGGGAAGAAGATGACGTTTTCTGCCGCCACGCCTTTTTCGATGGCTTTATTCATCATCGAACGCGAAATCGTGGAGACGTTATCGACGTTATGCAGTCCGCTACGTTCGAAGGCTGTCGCCAGCTGTGCCACTTTGCCGCCTTTGCCTTTTCCGGCAAGCCCCAGCCCCAGCATGGCATCTACTTCGTAATCCTGAATATGCAGCACGGTACGCGCACCAGAGAGTTTCGCCAGCAGGCGCATTCCCGGCGTGCAAAACAGCGTTGGCACTACGCCGATAATGCGATCCGGCTTCCAGCGACGTTGCGCCATCAACGGGAAAAAACTGCTGACGGCAAAACTGCCGAGATGCAACAGGCGTTTCAGGGTGCTCGGCTGTTTTGGCACGTACAGCGGGCAGCGCCACACCGTGGCGGCCCCCTCTTCTCGTTTGTACCGCCAGGCGGAATAGTTCTCGCCCACCTGCCACTGCGGGTAGTAAGGCGGTGCGGTAATGACCCGCACCTCATGACCTTGTGCCGCAAGCCATTCCACCATCTCGCCGGTGTATTTGCCGATGCCGGTTAACTCCGGCGAGTAGTTAATGCCGTAGACCAGTATTTTCATAATCCGGGTACTCCGGCACGCTTCTCAGCGAGAAAATAGGCGCGGCTGTTAGGGTGAACATTGTCACTGGCGAGCAGTGCGTCCGGCGTCAGCCAGCGGTAATCGTCATGCTGCTCATCCGGCAGTAACAGTTCTTCTTCCGCTACTCTGAAGCGAAAACCGAGCACCACATAGTGCGTGGTGAAATCCGTGCCGGAGAAGTTATCGTCATAAAAGTGCTGCCAGACACCGTAAAACTGGCCTGCTGTTATCGGCAGACGCAGCCCCAGTTCCGCCATCGTCAACCGCTCAAATGCGGCTTCCAGCGTTTCGTCCTTCTGCACGCGCCCTCCCGGCACAAACCAGTAACCCTGTGCCGGGCGGTTGGTTCTTTTGCCAAGCAGAAACTCGCCGCGGCTGTTCTCGACAATAAAGTCGAGAGAGACAAGCGGAGTGGAGCGCACTACCGTGGCAAAGTCTTCCTGACGTAAAAACATCATTACCCCCGAAAGCGGTCTTGATTCTCAAGGAACCACTGGTAAGTGCTGGCAAGCCCCGCTTCCAGTGAGATTTCGTGATACCAGCCAAGCTGATGCAGGCGCGTCACATCCAGCAGTTTGCGCGGTGTGCCATCCGGTTTACTGGCATCAAAAACCACCCGGCCTTTGTAACCCACCACTTTGGCGATGGTTTGCGCCAGCTCGCGGATAGTGCAGTCAACACCCGTGCCGACGTTAATGTGCGACAGCATCGGCTGGGTGTTCTCCAGCCAGACTTCGTGCGCCAGCTCCATGACATGAATGCTTGCCGCCGCCATATCATCGACATGCAGAAATTCGCGCATCGGCGTACCGCTGCCCCATACCACCACGTCCGGTGCATTCTGTGCCGTCGCCTCGTGGAAGCGGCGCAGCAATGCGGGGATCACATGCGAATTATTCGGATGGAAGTTGTCGTGCGGCCCGTACAGGTTGGTCGGCATGACAGAGCGGTAATCGCGTCCATACTGGCGGTTGTAAGATTCGCACAGTTTGATCCCGGCGATTTTGGCAATGGCGTATGGCTCGTTGGTCGGCTCCAGCGTGCCCTGTAACAGCTCGCCTTCTGCCATCGGCTGTTTTGCCAGTTTTGGGTAGATGCAGGACGATCCGAGAAACAGCAGTTTGTTCACGTCGTTCTGATGCGCAGCGTGAATGATGTTGCTCTCAATCATCATATTCTGGTAGATGAAATCCGCCGGATACGTGTTGTTGGCGACAATCCCGCCCACTTTCGCTGCCGCCAGATAGACCTGGTCAATGCGCTCGCTGGCAAAGAAATCATGCACCGCGCGGCTGTCCAGCAGGTTCAGTTCGTCGCGGGTGCGTAATACCAGTTCCACATCACCGCGCTGTTCGAGCTGTCGCTTGATGGCAGAACCGACCATCCCGCGATGGCCAGCGATAAAAATACGTTGTTTACTCATGCTTATGACTCCAGCGCGATCGCCACGTCGTAGCCGTGAGATTTCAGCAGAGAGTGTTTTTTCGCCGCTTCGAGGTCATTAGCCACCATTTCAGACACCATCTCTCTGAGGGTGATTTCCGGTTTCCAGCCCAGTTTTTCGTGCGCTTTGGTCGGGTCACCGAGCAGCGTTTCAACTTCAGCCGGACGGAAGTAGCGCGGGTCAACGGCGATAATCACATCACCCGGTTTAACGCCCGGCGCGTCATGCCCGGTGACGGAAACCACAATGCCCTTCTCTTCAACACCCGTGCCTTCAAAGCGCAGTTTGATGCCCAGTTGTGCCGCCGCCATTTCCACGAACTGACGCACGGAGTACTGAACGCCGGTGGCAATAACGAAATCTTCCGGTTGTTCCTGTTGCAGCATCATCCACTGCATTTTTACGTAGTCTTTGGCGTGGCCCCAGTCACGCAGGGAATCCATATTGCCGAGGTACAGGCACGACTCCAGCCCTTGAGCGATATTGGCGATTGCGCGGGTGATTTTGCGGGTCACGAAGGTTTCGCCACGGCGTGGGGATTCATGGTTAAAGAGAATGCCGTTACAAGCGTACATGCCGTAGGATTCGCGGTAGTTAACGGTGATCCAGTAGGCATACAGTTTGGCGACCGCATATGGAGATCGCGGATAGAACGGCGTGGTTTCTTTCTGCGGAATTTCCTGCACCAGACCGTACAGTTCAGAAGTGGAAGCCTGATAGAAACGGGTTTTCTTTTCCAGACCAAGGAAGCGGATCGCCTCCAGCAGACGCAGTGTGCCCATCGCATCAACGTCTGCGGTATATTCCGGTGACTCAAAAGAAACCGCAACGTGGCTCATTGCGCCCAGGTTGTACACTTCATCCGGCTGCACTTCACGCAAAATACGCGTCAGGTTGGAGGTATCACTCAGGTCGCCATAATGCAGATGGAATTTCGGGTTACAGGTATGCGGATCCTGATAAATGTGATCCACGCGCTCGGTGTTGAATGACGATGCACGACGCTTAATACCATGCACCTCGTAACCTTTTTCCAGCAGAAACTCTGCCAGGTAAGAACCGTCTTGTCCGGTTACACCGGTGATGAGAGCGACTTTTGACATGTCTTATTCCTCTGTATTTTTTGAATTTATTCAGTTTCAACGCGTTCGCGTATCACCACTGCGGGATTCCCCCGGCAAACTCTATTTGCCGGAAGCGATTTAAAAACACTGCTTCGCGCACCCACGACGGTGCCGTCGCCGATCGTGACGCCAGGAGCAACAAAAACATCGGTTGCCAGCCAGCATTTCTCGCCAATCACAATGGGCGTGGCGTTTATGGTGAAATGTCGACTTGCATGGTCGTGGCTCCCGGTGCATAAATAACTTTTTTGCGATATCACCGAATGTGCGCCAATGGTTATTTCACCGAGGGTATATAAATTGACGTCATCGCCGACCCACGCGTAATCACCTAAGGTTAATTTCCACGGATAGGTAATTTTTACTGACGGACGAATAACTACGTTTTTTCCTATTTTTGCGCCGAATAAACGTAATAAAAATGCCCGCCAGCGATACAATACTTGTGGCGACCAGGCAAATAATGTTGCCTGTACTGCCCACCACAATTGCACTTTAATAGAGTTGCCGCCCCGGAACCCTTTCGGCACCGAGAAACCGCTTAAATCTTGCATTGGTATTCCTTATATTCAGACTTTGTTATATAAGGCTTTGGTCTTACCCGTCGTGCGCTGGCGTAAATGCCAGGATAATTCAGCCCAGAAGCCAGGCACATGTAATATTTGTCGTTGGACTTTTTTCGCGTCAGCACACAATTCCATATTATTGGTGGTAGATACCCCACCCATAGAAAATTCAGACACCAGGCCATTGAGTTTTTTAAATGCATAACCGGCTTTATACATTTTGGCCGCCAGCGCATAATCGGAAGAAACTTTATATTCCAGGTCATAACGCCATTTTTTCAAGCCGGATACCGGGAAAAATATCGCCTGATGGCTGGCGGGCAGGCTGTGATAAATATACCAGCCAGGTTTGGCGCGACGTTTAATTTTATGCCCGTCGCCAAAATCCAGCAGCGCATCGCCGGTGATCATCACGTTATCTTTTTGCATTTTTAACCTACGGACAAAATTTGCGGCATCCTGATGAAAAATATCGCCCGAGTTGAGAAACAGCGCAAACTTGCCTTGTGCCATCGCAATGCCTTTGTTCATGGCGTCGTAGATGCCCTTATCTGGTTCACTGACAAAGCGTAGGTTATAGATACCATTGAGATTTTCCAGATACTCACCGGTGCCGTCATTGGAACCGCCATCGACAACAATCCATTCGAAGCTGATATCGTCAGCCTGCGCCAGATGCGCCAGCGAGGCGTGTGTTTTGACTATCCCTTCGAGGTTACGAAACGCAACGGTGATTATGCTAAGCAACATGTTCTTACCTCGTAATACCCGTCATACTTCAAGCTGCATGTGCGTTGGTTTTCCTCGCTCACCCCAGTCACGTACTCGTGTACGCTCCTGGGGATTCGCTGCGTCACCAACTTCCTGCAACTCGAATTATTTAGGGTGTATATTTAACGCTTTTCGCAAAATAAACGGACAGACGATTAAAAATGCATATTCCGGGCTAAATATCGAACCGGTAAAAAACAGCGACACCGGAGTAAAAAGATAGAGCTGCACACGAAAATTGCGATTATCACCAAAAGCGTTGATCATCATTTTTATCACTTTCCCCATGTACCACAGTGATAAAAGCACTGCGAACCAGGAAAAATAAATAATCAGCAGATACAAACCATTGTCTATGGTTTTTCCGACATCCGCACCGTTAAATATTCCGAATGATGCGACATATTCATAAAGTGAGCCAAATCTGACTACACCGTCAATATGGCTCAAAGAATAACCGACCATCACCAGTGGACCGACAATACGATAATACGATGACGATCCTTCCGTACCTAAATCGCCCAAGCGGGTGGAAATATAAGGAAACGCGATTACCACACCAACCAGGAATACAGCCAGAGAAATCAATGCTAACGGTAACTTTTTCTTAATCGCCTCTTTGTTCAGATATTGAAACGCCCACTCCAACAAATAAAACAGGATAAAGGTCATAACCCCTGAAAACGATCCGGATAATATTATCCCTGCGAGAATCATAGCATCGGTTTTAGGCGTTTTGATACCAAACTGTTTGATGCTGAGCCAAATTGAGATTAATGCCAGAGCGAAAAATGCCGGTTCGAAATAAAGTGCTGTTGTGCGCTTGCCGCCGAATTTAATGAAATTCAGCACATAGCTGTTGCTGTAAATCAGATATTTCGAAATCGACTCCATAATACTGCTGCCGCCAGTGAGGATAATTTGCGCCATCTCCACCGCCGCCAGCGCCACCACCAGCCCCACCACCAGATAAAAGAAACGTAATATCTTGCGATGGTTGTGTGGCGAAATCGTTTTAAAGCGAATACTCCACACCATGCCAATAATGATCACAATATAGACAAACAGCATGGTTGAAGTGACGTATTTACTGGCATCCAACGACTGACCAAACAAGTAGTTAAACGCCGTGAGTCCCGCACCAATCCCTAAGGCAATCATCAATTTTTTAACGCTGATGCGCTCTAAAAACAGCAGTAACAAGACAGGTAAAAAAGTGACGATGGTGATGGGGAAACTTTCACCAAGCTGGGCAATTTTGACGTTAACCAGCAGGTAAATCAGCGGCAGCAGCAGGTAGCTACAGATTCTGATAGAAGTTGACATACTCCTCCAGCATCTGTTGTCCACTGTAGGCGGCGCGGCTGCGTTGGCTGAACTCAGCCAGCGTGGTACCAAATATCGCCTGCGCGATTTCCGGTTTGCTTAACTGCACCAGTTTCAGCACGTCTTCTTCGCTGACGGTTTTACCGCCGGATTTTTGCAGCACTTCCCGCGCCGCATCGCTATGGGTGGCAATCACCGGCACACCAATTGATAACGCCTCACACAAAATCAGCGGGTAGTTATCGACGCGAGAACTGAACACCAGCGCATCCATCTGATTAAGCGCGCTCATCAACTTGCGCTTGTCAGTTTCAAAGCCGTGATTAACCACGTTACCAGCGGTGAACGGCGAAAACTTACCAAAGGTATGCAGTTCGATTTTGTCACCCAGCGCCATCATCTCGCGCACCAGTTGCTGGTTAGTTTTGCCGTCGTAACGCAGGTCATGCGCCACCACCGCGATTTTCGGCTTGCCCTGGGTTTCGCGCACCGGAGGCAAGTCTGCCAGAATCGCTTCGGTTGCCATATCAATGCCATTATTGATAATCCGGCAACGCCCTGGACCGTACAGACTATTGAAAGCATCAGCCACATGCTGGCTGGGGGAAATAAACTGACAGCCCAGCGCCAGCATCTCGCGAAATAACTGCCGTTTGCCCGCCACCAGCTGGTGCGCGCGATCAATCTTCACCGGCGGATAGTTATTTAAGGTCGGGCATTTCTGGCAGCCCGTTTTCCAGCCTTCGCAACCGTCGGTAAAAGCACAGCGTCCGGTAACGCTCCAGTGATCGTGCAGTGTCCAGACCAAAGTGACATCCGGTTTGTGGTTTTTCACCTTTTCGCAAAAGCGCACCACGCTCTTAAGATTCAACCAGTAGCTGTGCAGCACATGAAAATGCAGGACTACCGGTCCCGGTGTGCGAGTAATGGTGCGATATAACTCATTGAAATTGCCGAACAGATCGCGATTAAACAGACGAAACAGGGCAATGTTCGCCATCGCGGTCATCCGCGGCGTATGTTTGATGACCTGCGGATAGTTCTGATGGCTGACGCTCTCTTTGCCACCTTTGCCGTAGCCGTAGACAAAATGTGACGCCAGCCCCTGTTGCAGCGCGCGCTGGTGGAGATCTAACGCCACACCTGCCGCCCCGCCTTCCGCCAGTCGCACATTAAATTGCAGAATATTCATTTAATTACCTTCACTCGCGCTTTTTCTCCCACCACCAGCGCGTTGTCCGGGATTGCGTCGAGCACCACGCTGCCCGCCCCCACGGTGACGTTGTTACCAATCGTGATATCGCCAAGGATAATGACGTTGGCACCAAGTTCGACGCCGTTGCCAATGTGTGGACATGCCATGTTATCGGCACCACGATTGCCGATAGTGACGCCGTGGCGAATGGTGAAATCATCCCCCGCGACCACGTTTTTATTGATCACTACGGCATAGCCGTGATGGATAGTAAAGCGTCGGCCAATGGTCGCGGCGGCCTGGATTTCATAACCGAAAAAGCATTCGGTGATAATGCGATACAGCACCAGCAGCGGGGCCGCCCACAGATTGTTGAGGACGTTTTTTTTGCGCCACACTGAACAAAAATGAGCAACGCGATAGGCAAGAACCATGCAGCACGGGCGTAAACTCCAGCTGTTGGCGCGCAGATCTTCCAGCATCTTTAGCGCCCCCGAATTCCATCAGCCAGACGTTTGCCGTTACGCACCGACAGCAGCGTCAACAAGGTGCGCCAGGTCATGCGTTTATTGCGGATCTGGTAGAGGGTAAACAACTGATATTTCTTGCTGGCGCGGTCGAATTTGTCTTTGTGCTTACGATAAAAGTGGAAGTACCCGGAGAATTTTTTCGGTGACGAGGTGATCTGCATTTCGCCGTGATTGATATGCAGGATCTGCGTCGCCTCTTCCACTTTCCACGGTTCGCCGTACTCCACCACCATTCGCAGGAAGATGTCGTAATCCTGTGCCGCTTTCAGTTCGGTATCGAACAAACACTCTTTGAAACGCCACGCCCAGGTAAAAACCTGATTGCCAATGATATTGCGTTTGTAGAACAGGCGGCGTGAATACGGCGATTTGGGATACAGCGGCAAGCTTGCCGGTTGGGAATAAACTTCGCCCTGGCAAACGTAGTCGTTGGCGTACAAGAACGCATGTGTGACCAGTTGCTGTTTATGGGCGAGGAAGACGCTCAGGCGGTTGGGTGTCCATTCATCATCGTCATCGATCCCGGTGATGTATTCCCCTTGCGCCAGCATAATCGCCTGGTTACGTACCGCGCACGCCCCGCTGTTAATGTCGTTGTGAATGTACGTAATGCGCGAGTCGTTGAGGGCGGTGACGTACTGTTGCAACTGTTCCCAGGAGGTGGAGCAATCATCCACGATAATCATCTCCCAGTTGCTGTAGTCCTGGCGCAGGACCGATTTTATCGCCCGAATCGCCAGTTGTTGGCGGTTCCAGGTCGGCATATAGATTGAGATCAGCGGATTGTCTTTCATAGGTTGTTCTCCCGGAGTATCGAGATGTTCTGCCGGTTTATAAGCTGGTTTACAGGTTCTGTTGCCGGATGCGGCGTGAACGCCTTATCCGGCCTACGGAGCGGGTTTGCTTGCCTGATGCGGCGTGAACGTAGGTCGGATAAGATGCGTCAGCATCGCATCCGACAGCGGATCTCGTTATTTCGCGTCCGACTTATATTCGTATTCGTAATAGCCATAATCCTGATACGCGCTGGCGCGGCGGAAGATAGAGTTCAGAATCACCCCTTTCACCGGAATACCGTTTTGCTCAAAGCGGCTCAGACTGGTTTCCACTTCTTTCAAGGTGTTGACCGCATAACGCGCCACCATCAACGTGGTTCCGACATGCCGCCCGACAATCGCGGCATCGGTCACTGCCAGAATCGGCGGCGTATCAATCAACACCAGGTCATAGTTTTTACTCGCCCAGCTCACCAGTTCCGCAAAGCGTTCGCTCATCAACAGTTCGGAAGGATTTGGCGGCACCTCACCGCGCGGGATCAGGTCAAATTTGGCAATAGAGGTCGGTTTAGCAGCGGTAGTAATATCGCCCTGACCAATCAGAATTTCCGACAGGCCATTGACGTTATTGGTGCCCAACAGCTCGTGGGTGTAGCCTTTGCGCATATCACAGTCGATCAACAACACCCGTTTATTGGTCTGGCTAATGACCGCCGCCAGGTTGGCGCAGACAAAGGTTTTACCGATTGACGGGCTAACCCCGGTCATCATCAACACATTGTTCTGTGCCTGCATCATCGCGAAGTGCAAACTGGTACGCAGACTACGGATGGCTTCAATCGCCAGATCGGTTGGATTCCCCACCGCCAGTAGCTGGCTCTGTTTATAGCGTTTAACCCCTTTGATGGTTTTGACGCTATCGCGCGCTTTTTGCCATTCCGACAGCGGGATGCTGGCATAGACGCTGATGCCGTGTTCTTCCAGCACCTGCGGGCTTTCGATGCCGCGATTAAACAACGAGCGCAGCAGCACACCCACGATAGAGAGCATCAGGCCAAGGATAATCGCGCCGAGGATAATCAGCCCTTTCTTCGGTTTCAGCACGCCAGGCTGGGTGATTGCCGGGTCAACAATGCGCACATCGCCGACGGTGCTGGCTTCGGTGATTTTCAGCTCCTGCTCTTTATTCAGCAGTTGCATATAGACCTGTTGACCAGACTCGACATCGCGGGTCAGACGGACAATTTCCTGCTGGGTTTTCGGCATCGCCGTTACGCGACCGTTAAGTTTGGCTTTCTCTTCTTCCAGCGCCTGACGTTTCTCCAGCAGCGTGCGGTACGCCGGGTGAACTTTGGTGTACAGCTTGGAGATTTCCGCCTCTTTAAAGGTCAGTTCGTTCAACTGCGCGTCGATGTTCACCATCGAATCGAGCACCGCTTTCGCTTCCAGCGGCAGATCAACAGAATCTTTATCCTGACGGAAGGCATTCAGTTTGTTTTCAGCAACATCAAGGCGGCTGCGTACTTCTGGTAACTGTTGCGCGAGGAAGGCGAGGCTTTTCGACGCTTCCGCCGATTTGCGCTCAATATTTTGTTCCTGATAGTTACGGGCGATACTGTTAAGAATGTCGCGGATCTGTTCGCGATCTTCACCGGTATAAGTCAGGCTCAGTACGCCAGCGTCTTTGCCGTTCTCCGTTACCGTCAGGCTGTTTTGCAGTTGGTTGATCATCCCCAGCGTGGAGTATTTGGTGACGGTAAACTCACTGCCCGGGCTGGCGTGAATGGCTTCAACCATCAGTGTGACGCCTTCTTTTTTCAGCATCTGGCCCGCTTGCCCACGAGCGCTAAAGCCACCGTCGCTGCTCAAAGTGTAATTTTTGTTGTCCAGCACATTAAGCGTAAACACCTGATCCACCATCTCTTTTGGACGGTTAAAGGTGGTCACTTTTACTGTCTCGTTCTGACGTCCCATCAGGCGATCCCAGCCCGCACCGAAAATGGGGAACGTGTTTTTGCTCACCGCAATATCGAGGTCAAGATCGTCCACCGTTTTACCAAGCACCAGACGCGAGCGAATCAACTGGATCTCGGCGTCCGATGCTGGCGGTTTGTTGGCTAATGCCGAGCCGATATCCTGCACTAACGAATTGCCGCTGCTTTGCTCGATTTGTACCAGTGCGTCGGCGCTGTATATCGGCGTAGCGAAGAAGGTGTAAACCACAGCACAGAGGGCGAATACGGCGGTGATGCCAATTACCCACCAGCGCGCTTCAATGACGGTGCCGACCAGGCGACCAATATCGATTTCATCACTGCCCGTTACCGGAGCGGCATGTTGTTTTACTTTTTCTGTCATTGTTATACCTGCTCTGCGTTCAATGCCTGCGCCCACTGGCGGGCAGACCGTTCAAGTAATGTGTACACCGCTGCAAACGTTTCCCGGCTTTTGCGATACGGATCGGGGATTTCACATTCGTTATCCCAGTGACCAAACAGCATCACTTTGCCGCGCATCTCAGGTGCCATCTCGCATAAGCGTTCGATATGGCGCTTTTCCATGGTCAAAATCAGGTCGTAGTTGCGACACAGGCTGCGGCTGATTTGACGGGCACAGTGACCTTCCAGAGACAGTTGATGTTCTGCAGCAACACTGATGGCAGTAGGATCAGCCCCTTTACCGACCAGTGCGCCGAGACCAGCGGATTCTACTTTCAGCTCAGGGTGATAACGTTGCAGTAAGCGTTCCGCCGTCGGGGAACGGCAAATATTGCCGACACAGACAACTAAGATGTTGTTAAACATGACGATTACCAGTTATGAATGTCGCTGGCTGTATCCGTCATGTAACGGACACCGCTAATAGTTGGCAGCAACTGATTGATCAGACGGTTCCAGCGGGAAACCGGGGCGGTGGTGACATACACCACGTCATAAGGCTGCAGGCGGAATTCTGTCGCCATCACCAGCGACGTGGCATCGGACATATCCAGTTGGTAGATATTGGCGATCTTGCCGTTTCGCCCACCCTCGCCTTTCAGCGGACGAATGACAAAGATGCCGCTGGCGTTGGAGGTGGTCATGTCGATACCTTCGGCATTGCCCAGGGCTTCAGTCAAGGTCATGCCGCTAAAGTCCATTTTCAGGGTGCTCTGTTTCTTCACTTCACCCATCACAAACACTTTCAGATCATCATTACGCGGCACGTAGAGGATATCGCCGGGGTAAAGCAGTCGATTCTGATTGAGGTCACCGTTTTGCATCAGCGCCTGCAAAGAAATGCGTTCTTCACGACCATTGTGTGTTAGCACCACGTTGCGCCAGTCAGCGGTATCGGTCAGGCCACCTGCGGCGTTAATGGCGTCGAGAATGGTCAATGGTACGTTGGTGATCGCCTGTTGACCGGATTTATTCACCTGACCGGAGATATAGGCCTTTTGCGAGCGGAAGGCGGCGATATTAACGTCCACCTGTGGGTCAGCGATGTACGTCGCTAAGCGCCCGGTAATATCACTGCGGATTTCAGCGAGCGTTTTCCCCACCACGTGAACCTTGCCGATATACGGGTAGAACATAGTGCCGTCAGGCTGTACCCAGTTGCCGGTGTCGCTGGAGCTGCGGTACTGACCAGCTGGCGTGGTGAGTTCCGGGTGATCCCAGACGGTGACATTAAGAACGTCGCCCGGCCCGACACGATATTGATAATTGGCAATCTCGCTTTCCAGCGTCATATTGGGGCGCGCGACGTTCGGGCGTGGGCGTAATTGATCAATCAGGCGCGGGGTCAGCGGATAAACATTCACCATTTTGTCGAGATCGAAATCAGCATCCTGCTGTTTGATGACGTCTTTACCCATCGTCGACATATTGCTGCCCGGAAGTACTGTGCAACCGCTTATCAAGGTTACTGACACCAATAATGGCATCAATTTCATTTTGGATTTCATCATTGTTTATTTATCACTTTGGCAGAGTAATTATCCTGTGCACTATTAATAGCAATGTCGCCATGCACATTTACCTTGCAGTTAATTGAATAAAAATTTAACTGGCATCAGTCCTAAAAAAATTGATTTCATCCGCAGGCTATTGACAGAATAATTCAGACTGGTCTTTCAGGCGTCCAGACACGCTACCGCCCCTGGCTTTTTAGCTACCAATACACTGATTTAGTTTAGATTTTCTAACTCTTTCATCATGCAGTTGATTATGAAAAAGCGTTATTCCGTGAATTAATTTTCCAGATATAAGGTGGCATTATGGTAATTGAATATTGGCTTCCAATAATGCAGGAGGAAGTGTTACAGCTAACGGAATAGCAGGCAAGGTAACAATTCGGCAATTGGCTATTTTTAAGAATTATATTAAGTGTCAATCAATATGTTTTTTAGGAATTTCTTTAGGTTGACAATAATTAATATAGTGTCTCCATATGCGATATTTCTTAAATAATGTTTTATTATTGCCACTTTTAATTCAGGGATAATGTGAGGTTATAACCCTCAAATTATATGAGATAAATAGTGCTGCAACATTGCATTTTTGCCCCGATTTATCCATGATCGAATTGTGACATTTGTCATACAACGAATAGGTTTTGTACTTACTATGGAATGGATTGCCGATCCGTCTATCTGGGCCGGGTTAATCACGCTGATTGTGATCGAACTGGTCCTCGGCATTGATAACCTGGTCTTTATTGCCATCCTCGCCGAAAAACTACCGCCGAAGCAGCGCGACCGCGCACGGATTACCGGGCTGCTGCTGGCAATGTTAATGCGCCTGTTACTGCTGGCGTCAATCTCCTGGCTGGTCACCCTGACCCAACCACTGTTCAGCTTCCGCTCGTTTACCTTTAGCGCCCGCGACTTAATCATGCTGTTTGGTGGTTTCTTCCTGCTGTTCAAAGCCACGATGGAGTTGAACGAACGGCTGGAGGGGAAAGACAGCAATAACCCCACGCAACGCAAAGGTGCGAAGTTCTGGGGCGTGGTGACGCAAATTGTGGTGCTGGACGCCATCTTCTCACTTGACTCGGTGATTACTGCCGTCGGGATGGTCGACCATTTACTGGTCATGATGGCCGCCGTGGTTATCGCGATCAGCCTGATGCTGATGGCCAGCAAGCCGTTAACGCAATTTGTTAACAGTCACCCGACCATCGTCATACTCTGCCTAAGTTTCCTGTTGATGATTGGCTTTAGCCTGGTGGCGGAAGGTTTCGGCTTCGTCATTCCGAAAGGCTATCTGTATGCTGCCATTGGTTTCTCGGTAATGATCGAGGCGCTCAATCAACTTGCCATCTTTAACCGGCGACGTTTTCTCTCCGCTAACCAGACGCTGCGCCAGCGAACTACCGAAGCGGTAATGCGCTTGTTAAGCGGGCAAAAAGAAGATGCGGAACTGGATGCCGAAACCGCGTCCATGCTGGTGGATCATGGTAACCAGCAGATCTTTAATCCGCAGGAACGGCGGATGATTGAGCGGGTACTTAATCTTAACCAGCGTACCGTCAGCAGCATTATGACGTCGCGCCACGATATTGAGCATATCGATCTCAACGCGCCGGAAGAAGAAATCCGCCAGTTGCTGGAGCGAAATCAGCATACGCGTCTGGTCGTTACCGACGGCGATGACGCAGAAGATTTGCTCGGTGTTGTTCACGTTATCGACCTGCTACAACAGTCACTGCGTGGCGAACCGCTCAACCTGCGGGTGTTGATTCGCCAGCCGCTGGTGTTCCCGGAAACTTTACCGTTGTTACCTGCCCTGGAGCAGTTCCGTAATGCCCGCACGCACTTTGCTTTTGTGGTGGATGAGTTTGGCTCGGTGGAAGGGATTGTGACATTAAGTGACGTCACTGAAACCATTGCTGGTAACTTGCCAAACGAAGTGGAAGAGATCGATGCCCGTCATGATATTCAGAAAAATGCCGACGGTTCCTGGACAGCGAATGGTCATATGCCGCTGGAAGATCTGGTGCAATATGTACCACTGCCGCTGGATGAGAAACGTGAATATCACACCATTGCCGGGCTGCTGATGGAATATTTACAGCGCATTCCAAAACCTGGCGAAGAAGTTCAGGTGGGGGATTATTTGCTTAAAACATTGCAGGTGGAAAGCCATCGCGTGCAGAAGGTGCAGATTATTCCGCTGCATAAGGATGGCGAAATGGAGTATGAGGTGTGATGGCATGTAGGCCTGATAAGACGCGTAAGCGTCGCATCAGGCGTTTCATTCAACCGGGAGAGTATGTGACATTAGAGGCTGTTCCGTTCACTTTATGTTCCTCGCTACTTTGGAACGCTCAAGCCGGTGAACGTGCCAGGGTGGCTCAATCGCCACCACCCTGGCAACCCGGGCTCCCGGCGGTAAATCGCCGCTAGCGCGGTCCCCTCATCTTATTCCTTTCGGCTATCGGGTACGGGCGCGAGGTAACATCCCTGTAAAACGCGCCCTCAGCCCACATCCATGTGGGCTGCCCCGGCCTACAGGAAACGATTCGGCGATTTACAGCCGGACCAACACCCTCGCTGAAGTATCTTACTTATACAGATGATTCATCTTTGCTGAAAGTAATCTACGTGATTGCCTGATGCGACGCTTACGCGTCTTATCAGGCCTACAGCATATGTCATCTGGATGACTTACATCTTCTCCAGCAACTTCTTCACATCTTTGCCATTGCGGGAATCTTTATTCCGCTCGGCCCAGTCATTCAGGCGACGTTTCGCTTCGTCCTGTAGATGTTTGCGTAGCAGCTGGTCCACTTGCAGGCTGTAATTAAGTTGCTGCCAGTTGCCATAAACCCGCAGCGGTACTGGCGTTTCTTTGAGGAAATCAATCAGTTTGCTTTCCCCGTTCCAGCCACCCACGACCCGAATATCAAACTGGGTGTCGCAGGTTTGATCTGCCAAATTCAACATGCCTTCCCCTGTCAGCGCCAGCACAGGCGATTGACCTTGCATGTCGTTTAACGTCACGACGCCATCCTTCAACGTCAAATCGGTGGTAAAGCGGTCAAGACGCGTCACGTTATCGAAGTTTTCAGCGGCCTTCACATCACCACCATTACGCTCTACCGCTTGCTGAATCATCTGCTGGAAGTTCATCCCTTCCATGCGTGTGTCGGTCATCTCAACATGCGCCTGCCCTTGCCAGTTGTTGCGGAATGCGTCGGCATCTATGTCAGCACCGGAGAAATCACCCGCAAGTGACATCTTTCCGGTCAACGAAATCGGATAGTTAAACGCCTTCAGAATGGTGCCAATCTCAACGTTTTCCAGCCGTGGCTGGAAGATTATCCGCGGACTTATTGATGTCGCGTCCAGCGTGCCCGGCAGCGAAACCTGTCCACCGTTAAGCTTGCCCTGCAGTTGAGTAATTTCCAGCAAACCCGACTTGTTGGTCATTTGCGTGGCAACGTCTGTAAAATTCATTCCGCGCCAGCGCACGTTACTGGCCTGCAACAAAATATCAGCCGTAAAGCCTTGCAATCCCTGATAGGCCGGTTCATCAATACGCGAAGAAATGACCGGGCGCGGCAACGTGGATTGGCTCTGCCCCTGCTGCGCGGCACCGTTTTCACCGTTCGCTGTTTCTTTAAGCGGGATGAGGTTGTCAAGATTCAGTTGCGGGAATTGCAGTCTCAGCTGCCATTCCGGTTTCTCTGTCAGCGTGACCTGTGCTTGCCCGCTCAGCGTACTGTCATTGGCGGTCAAACTAATTTGGTTAAATGAAAGGCGTTTATGTGACTCCTGCCACTGGGCCTGGAAACTCCCCTGCCCCTGAATACCTTGTTTTGGTAAATCGGCACCCTGCAACTGCCAGTTAATTTGTTCAATAGCCGCCGTTAAATCATGCGGATAATCAGAAGCATCTACCGTACCGTTAAGGGATATCGTGAGATCGCGCTGATCGCGATTAACCCGCCCGGAGAACTCAAATGAACCACGATGTTGGGGATCTTGTTCCATTTGCAGGCGGATATTACGGATTGTCACCTGCTCGTCATCTTCATGCTGGAACACCAGCACGCTGTCCGCCACCTTAAGACTGGATATATCAAACGACCATCCGCGATCGTCTGACAGATCCGGCAAGGTATTGTCGCGCGGTGCAACCGGGGCATCTTCGCTGCGTACCGCTTCCGTCTGCGGCGTCAGTTGGATCACTGCCCCTTTTAGCATCACCTGCTTAACGCTCAGTTGATGACTCAGCAGTGGTAAAAGCGCCACGTCCAGACGCATGTTGTCTGCGCGAACCAGTGGCTGGCTCGCGCCCTGGGCAGTGAGAGACATTCGCCCGGAGAGGATACTAAGTTGCGGCCAGACGTGCCAACGCAGTGGCCCGTCGAGCTGCAATTGATAACCGCTACGTGCAGCAACTTGCTTGACCATATAGTCGCGGAAATCATTCGGATTCACCAGCAACACTAACGCAGATAACCCGGCCACCAGCACGACCAGGAGTATCATCAGCGTCGTCAGAAATCGTCTCATGGTATCCTCAATGGGCCTGAATTAGTCTTTATCGATTCGGCTGGCTACCGCGCCCTGCTGGTTGCGATATTTCGCATCTTCACGGCGGTTGTAAGGTCGCGCCGCCGGGCCGGAAAGCGGCTCAAAGCTCAGCGCACCAATTAACATGCCCGGACGCAACGCCAGCGGCAGCTTACCGGAGTTGTAGAACTCCAGCACAATGCAGCCAGACCAGCCCGGATCGATACGGTGCGCGGTGACGTGCACCATAAGCCCCAGACGCGCCAGTGAGGAACGACCGTCCAGCCATCCCACCAGATCGGCTGGCAGCGTCACCGACTCCAGCGTCACCGCCAGCGCCAGCTCTCCTGGGTGAAGATAAAACGCCTCGCTTTCATCGAGTACGATCTCATCGCTCATCACGCGGTCAAGCGCGGCGCTCACTTCATCTTTGGGACCGCTCAGATCGATAAACGCTGCCGTGTGACCACGGAAGGTACGAAATTTATTGCCCAGGCGCACATCCACCGTCGCGCCATTAATACGCTCCACTGGCGGACGTGGGTTGATCGACAAACGGCCTTCATCAAGCCAGGCTTCAATATCTCGGTCACACAGACGCATGGCATTTTCTCCTTTCGCGCATCACTCCCTTAACGCCAATTACGTCAAGGGCATACCAGGTTATCACTGAACGGTACACAATTTATCAAGCTTATTCAAAGAACTGACTTATTTTCGCTTTCAATATATCGATGGCGATGCGGTTTTTCCCGCCGCGCGGCACGATAATGTCCGCATATTGTTTAGATGGCTCAATGAATTGCAGGAACATCGGGCGCACAGTTTTTTGATATTGCGCCATCACGGAATCCATTGAACGCCCACGCTCGTTAACATCACGCTTGATGCGGCGCATCAGGCAGATATCCAGCGGGGTATCAACGAAAATTGAGAAGTTAAGTTCATCACGCAAACGCGCATCCGTCAGCAGCAAAATGCCTTCGAGAATGATGACCTTCTTCGGCTCAACCTTTACCGTTTCTTTCATACGCGTATGTTCAACATAGCTGTAAACCGGCAGGTCAATTGCCGAGCCGCGTTTCAATGCTTGTAAATGCTCAAGCAGCAGGCTGTGATCCATCGCGCTGGGATGGTCGTAGTTGGTCTTAACGCGTTCTTCCATCGACAGATGGCTTTGATCTTTGTAATAGCAGTCTTCGGGAATTACGCCGATGTGTTCATCACCGACTTGCTCACGTAATTCACGATAAAGGGTACTGGCAATAAGACTCTTGCCGGAAGCCGATGCGCCAGCGATACCGATAATGACGCACTGATGAGACTGATCAGTCATATATTTAGCGACCTGATTAACCTGGATGTTAGGAAGGGGGCGACGAAGCGCCAAACGCGGCAATTATAGGGATTTCATCCGCCTGATACCAGTCGAATAGCGCTGCCGCGCGCTCAGAGTTAATTGTTGACGAAGAATTCCCGGTGGCAAATTACGTTGTTCAGTTTTAATGCAAGGTAAAAAATGTTATACGTCGTTGCGCAAATTATCCGCCTTTACGTCACTTTATGAGCAATTCGCATATAAAATGTAAAACTTTTGTACTAGCATAAACACAGAAACGAATACTGGCGACCTGGTCTTGCGGATAAAGCGGTAATGAGCAAACAATCACAGCATGTATTAATTGCCCTGCCCCACCCGCTGCTTCACCTGGTCAGTTTAGGTTTAGTCTCGTTTATCTTCACCCTTTTCTCGCTTGAGCTTTCGCAGTTTGGCACCCAACTCGCCCCACTGTGGTTCCCGACGTCCATCATGATGGTGGCGTTTTATCGCCATGCCGGGCGCATGTGGCCGGGAATAGCGCTGAGCTGCTCGCTGGGAAATATCGCCGCATCCATCCTGCTTTTTTCCACCAGCTCGCTGAACATGACCTGGACGACCATCAATATTGTTGAAGCCGTGGTCGGGGCAGTGCTACTGCGTAAATTGCTGCCGTGGTATAACCCCTTGCAAAATCTGGCTGACTGGCTGCGTCTGGCACTCGGCAGCGCCATTGTTCCACCTCTGTTAGGGGGTATTCTGGTTATCCTGCTGACGCCCGGAGACGATCCTCTCAGGGCATTTTTGATATGGGTACTGTCAGAATCCATCGGCGCCCTGGCACTGGTGCCGCTGGGATTGTTATTTAAACCACACTATCTGCTGCGCCATCGCAACCCAAGGTTGCTTTTTGAGTCGCTGCTCACGTTAGCCATCACACTGACGTTAAGCTGGCTTTCGATGCTGTATCTGCCGTGGCCTTTTACTTTCATTATTGTGCTGTTGATGTGGAGCGCCGTGCGCCTGCCACGAATGGAAGCCTTTTTGATCTTCCTTACCACGGTGATGATGGTGTCACTGATGATGGCCGCTGATCCCTCCCTGCTTGCTACGCCGCGTACATACCTGATGAGCCATATGCCGTGGCTACCGTTTTTGCTGATCCTGCTGCCCGCCAACATCATGACGATGGTGATGTATGCCTTTCGTGCGGAACGCAAACACATTTCCGAAAGCGAAACCCGCTTTCGGAACGCGATGGAATATTCCGCCATCGGCATGGCATTAGTGGGCACCGAGGGGCAATGGCTGCAATCCAACAAAGCGCTCTGCCAGTTTCTCGGTTACAGTCAGGAAGAACTGCGCGGACTTACCTTTCAGCAACTGACCTGGCCGGAGGATCTCAATAAAGATCTGCAACAGGTTGAAAAGCTGATAAGCGGTGAAATAAACACCTATTCAATGGAAAAACGCTACTACAACCGCAATGGCGATGTTGTCTGGGCGTTGCTTGCCGTCTCACTGGTGCGCCACACCGATGGTACGCCGCTCTATTTTATCGCTCAGATTGAAGACATTAACGAGCTAAAACGCACCGAACAGGTGAACCAGCAACTGATGGAGCGCATCACGCTGGCTAACGAAGCGGGCGGGATTGGCATCTGGGAGTGGGAGCTAAAGCCGAATATTTTTAGCTGGGATAAGCGGATGTTCGAGCTGTATGAAATTCCTCCGCATATCAAACCGAACTGGCAGGTGTGGTACGAATGCGTGCTGCCGGAAGATCGCCAGCACGCCGAAAAAGTGATTCGCGATTCATTGCAATCGCGCTCTCCCTTTAAACTGGAATTTCGCATTGCCGTGAAAGACGGTATCCGCCATATCCGCGCCCTCGCCAACCGGGTACTGAATAAAGAAGGCGAAGTTGAACGCCTGCTTGGCATCAATATGGATATGACTGAAGTGAAACAGCTTAACGAGGCACTGTTTCAGGAAAAAGAGCGCCTGCATATTACGCTGGACTCCATCGGCGAAGCCGTGGTCTGTATTGACATGGCGATGAAAATTACCTTTATGAATCCAGTGGCGGAGAAGATGAGCGGCTGGACGCAGGAAGAAGCGTTAGGTGTTCCGCTCCTGACGGTGTTGCATATTACTTTTGGCGACAACGGGCCATTAATGGAGAACATTTACAGTGCCGACACCTCGCGTTCCGCGATTGAACAAGATGTAGTGTTGCACTGTCGAAGCGGCGGCAGCTACGACGTGCATTACAGTATTACACCGCTAAGTACTCTGGATGGCAGCAATATTGGTTCGGTTCTGGTGATTCAGGACGTCACCGAATCACGCAAAATGTTACGGCAGCTGAGCTACAGCGCCTCCCATGATGCACTGACGCATCTCGCCAATCGCGCCAGTTTTGAGAAGCAACTACGCATCCTGCTGCAAACGGTAAACAGTACACATCAGCGACATGCACTGGTGTTTATCGATCTTGATCGCTTTAAAGCGGTGAATGACAGCGCCGGACACGCCGCTGGCGACGCTTTGTTGCGCGAACTGGCGTCATTGATGCTGAGTATGCTGCGCTCCAGCGACGTGCTGGCGCGACTCGGTGGCGATGAATTTGGTCTGCTGCTGCCAGATTGTAATGTCGAAAGTGCGCGTTTTATCGCTACACGCATTATCAGTGCCGTGAATGACTATCACTTTATATGGGAAGGACGTGTACATCGGGTAGGTGCCAGTGCCGGGATTACCTTGATTGATGACAACAATCATCAGGCGGTTGAAGTGATGTCGCAGGCTGACATCGCCTGTTATGCCTCCAAAAATGGTGGCCGCGGCCGGGTGACAGTTTACGAACCGCAGCATGCTGACGCACATAGCGAACGGGCGGCGATGTCGATTGATGAACAGTGGCGGATGATTAAAGAGAATCAGTTGATGATGATCGCCCACGGCGTCGCTTCGCCACGGATCCCGGAAGCGCGTAATTTGTGGTTGATATCACTAAAACTCTGGGGTTGCGAAGGCGAGATTTTTGATGAACAAACATTTCGTCGTAGCTTCAGTGATCCGGCGCTTAACCATGCTCTTGACCGCCGGGTACTCAATGAATTTTTCCAGCAGACCGCAAAAGCGATTGCCAGTAAAGGCTTAAGCATCGCCCTCCCCCTTTCTGTTGCCGGTTTGAGTAGCGCCTCGCTGGTGAATGAACTAATTGAGCAGCTGGAAAATAGCCCTCTACCACCACGGTTATTACATCTGATTATTCCGGCAGAAGCGGTTTTCGATCACGCAGAAAGCGTGCAAAAACTACGGCTGGCGGGATGTCGGATAGTGCTCAGCCAGGTGGGTCGCGATCTGCAAATTTTCAACACGCTGAAAGCGAATATGGCAGATTACCTGCTACTTGACGGTGAGCTATGCGCCAGCGTGCAGGGTAATTTGATGGATGAGATGCTGATTACGATTATTCAGGGGCACGCTCAGCGACTCGGGGTGAAGACTATCGCCGGGCCAGTTGTTTTACCCTTAGTGATGGATACGCTTTCTGGCATCGGCGTTGATCTGATTTATGGTGATGTGATTGCCGATGCCCAACCGTTGGATTTGCTGGTGAATAACAGTTATTTCGCGATTAACTGAGGGAGCGTTTGCCCATTGCCTGATGCGACGCTAACGCGTCTTATCATGCCTACAAATCGCTCATTCCCCAGGCCGGATAAGGCGCTCGCACCGCATCCGGCGACCAACGTCATGCTTCGTCTGGTTGCCAGCCTTCCGTATACCAGATATGCAACAGCGCATAAGAACGCCAGGGCTTCCAGCGCTCGGCATATCGGCGGATTTGTGCCGGTGTCATTCCCGGAAATCGCTGTTTAATCAGATAATCATCCGGCAGGAAAACATCTTTCGCCTGCCAGCCGCGCAAGGCGAAATAATTCGCCGTCCAGCGCCCGATACCCGGAAAAGTTTGCAGTTTTTTCATCGCTTGTTCTACGTCGCCCGGTATTATCATTGGTAAGGTGCCCTCCAGCGCCGCATTTGCCAGATGAATCAGCGCCTCTGCCCGTTTCAACGGCATACCTAACGCTTTTAATGCCTGCGGGTCGGCTGCAGCCAGCCGCTGAGGCGTGGGGAAGCAGACATACTCCGGAAAATCATCCAGCCGTTCGCCATAAAGCTGTGCCACTCTGGCGGTCAATTTTGCCGCCATCGCCACGCTCACCAGTTGGCCTAAAATCGCCCGCACGCCCTGCTCAAAAGCATCAACACAACCAGGTAAACGCAATCCGGGCCGCGCCGCGCCTAACTTGCCCAACGCACCGTTAACAATCTGCGGGTGACATTGCAGATCAAACAGGCGGCTCATTTTCGCCAGACACTCAGCGGCAACAGGTTCTAAACCTGCACTTAAATTTATGTGCAGAGTATGGCTGGCTATATCCGGAATAGCAGTCACCACGCCGCGATATTCGCCCACCGCCAGACTACGGGCATAAAAATCGTCAGCGACCGTTTCCACACCGCTCACCGCGCGGGCGGCGAGAAAACCCAACATCCACGACCAGTCATACGGCGGCTGCCAGTTCAGGGTATACATCGCATCTCCTTGTTAATCCGCTTTCAGCATAAACGTTATTCAGACGCTGCGCTTTGCTTTCATATTCCGGTTGTCGCGACGGCAACATTTCGCTAAAGTCACGCCCCTTCTTCACCGGCATGGGGATTATTTCGTGTTTATTGGTTTTGATTACGGTACAGCAAACTGTTCAGTGGCGGTCATGCGTGACGGTAAACCGCAATTACTGAAAATGGAAAACGACAGCACGCTGCTGCCTTCAATGCTTTGCGCGCCAACGCGTGAAGCGGTAAGCGAATGGCTGTACCGCCATCATGATGTTCCGGCAGACGACAATGAAACGCAGGCGCTATTACGTCGGGCGATTCGTTATAACCGCGAAGAAGATATCGATGTCACGGCGAAAAGCGTGCAGTTCGGCCTTTCCTCACTGGCGCAGTACATTGATGATCCGGAAGAAGTGTGGTTTGTTAAATCACCAAAATCGTTCCTCGGTGCCAGCGGCTTAAAACCGCAGCAGGTGGCGCTGTTTGAGGATCTGGTCTGCGCAATGATGTTGCACATTCGCAAGCAGGCCCAGACACAGCTGCCAGAAGCGATTACCCAGGCGGTGATTGGTCGCCCGATCAACTTCCAGGGGCTGGGCGGCGATGAGGCAAACGCCCAGGCACAAGGGATTCTGGAGCGTGCAGCGAAGCGTGCCGGGTTTAAGGACGTGGTATTCCAGTACGAGCCGGTGGCGGCTGGGCTGGATTACGAAGCCACCTTGCAGGAAGAAAAACGCGTACTGGTGGTGGATATCGGCGGTGGTACGACTGACTGTTCTTTACTGCTAATGGGGCCACAGTGGCGTTCGCGCCTCGATCGTGAAGCCAGCCTGCTGGGTCACAGTGGTTGCCGTATTGGCGGTAACGATCTGGATATCGCACTGGCGTTTAAAAATCTGATGCCATTACTGGGCATGGGTGGCGAAACTGAAAAAGGCATCGCCCTGCCGATCCTGCCGTGGTGGAATGCAGTTGCCATCAACGATGTACCTGCGCAGAGTGATTTCTACAGTAGTGCTAACGGTCGTCTGCTTAACGATCTGGTACGCGACGCCCGCGAACCGGAGAAAGTGGCCCTGTTACAGAAAGTCTGGCGTCAGCGTTTAAGTTATCGGCTGGTACGCAGCGCGGAAGAGAGCAAAATCGCCCTTTCCAGCGCAGCGGAAACCCGCGCATCGCTGCCGTTTATCAGCGATGAGCTGGCAACACTGATTAGCCAACAAGGGCTGGAAAACGCCCTCAGTCAGCCGCTGGCGCGAATTCTGGAACAGGTGCAACTGGCGCTGGATAACGCCCAGGAAAAACCGGATGTCATCTATCTGACTGGTGGTAGCGCCCGATCGCCGCTGATTAAAAAAGCGCTGGCAGAACAGTTGCCGGGCATTCCGATTGCAGGCGGCGATGACTTTGGGTCGGTTACCGCCGGGCTGGCACGTTGGGCAGAAGTGGTGTTTCGTTAATTGAAAAATGGCTCAGCAGCGGCTTAAATCAGCCTGCGCCTGAGCCAGTTTCTCCGCTGCCTGACGTAATGGTTCCATCAACGGCATGGTCCGTGCAGGAGCATGAAGGCGGAATCGCTGCAACTCTGTCGCGCCGACAGTCAGCGCCGATTCCAGCCGATGTCGTTTGGCGGTCATTTTCGCCATTACCGCTTGTCTGTCTGCTGGCGTTACCGCTTCATTCGGCCTGAACACAAAACGGCGTTCGCAACTCGCTTTCCAGTCGATAACCGCCTGTGTCAGATGATCACCAAACCCTTTCACTTGCTTAACACCACGACGGGTAACATCTGCTGCTGTTTCAATACCAAAAGACCGTAACGCCGCTTTACGCGCAGGGCCAACGCCGGGAATAGAGGCAACATCAATAAAAAATCCCTCCAGAAACTTCTGCTTCTGCCGTTCCCTTGCGGTGTCGTGAAGTGCTGCCACCGCGCGCTTTTCTTCTTCCGGTAAACCGAGAATTTCGTCCTTCATTTTTTCGAGCATCGTCCGTTTGGCGATAAAACCTTCCAACCCGCCCAACTGTTGGATCTGGCTGACTAAATGGTCATAGTCCATTTTCGCACGATTAAATACCTCACGACGGTGCTGGACTTCTGCTTTGTAAGCTTTGCTTGTCAGACTGCCAATAATCCAGATAGCCGCCAGCACAGGCACCAGAATAATATAACGCGGTTCTGCCTGAAGACCGCAAAGCAACAGCGATAACGCTGACAGTGTGATCTCAATCAGAATAATGTATTCACGCCGTAACAGGCCTAAAGGAAGCGGCCTGCCAGCTGGTTGGAAATGATCGGGTAATGGCAGTTGCAATGCTGGTGGTGCTACTGACGCCATCACCATCGCCCAGACTTTCGCCAGCACAAAATCACCGCTGGTGGTAATGACCTCTTCGCCGAGATCAATAAAATAGATAACGCCTTGATTATCCAGCGCACACCACGGGCAGTCGGTTAAATGACAAGGGTAAACATGCATTGCTGAAACGGTACATTTCTTTAATTGTTGGCGTAGTAAATCAAGTGCCGCAACCCACGCTTTTGCCGTCGGACGCCCGGTTGCCACGCCACTTTCCGTGAATGCCTGCTGAAACATGGCTGCAACATCACCCGGTAACATCGATAGCGGAATCGATCGTGGCGGCGGTTTTAAGCCACGTCTCTGATTGTCTGACGCGTAGGCATAACGAAAATGGGCAATATCCGTCTCCAGCGCATTACCCGCCTCAGAGATAAGCGGCACACCAGAATAAGGATGCCGCCCACCAAACAATACGTGAAAAATCAGCAACGCAAGGCCAAAATTATCGTGATTCGCGGTGCGTTCAAAGCCGACAAATGATGGCAAGGTTTGCAGCTCTGGCGGCGTAAAATGCGACACGCCGACTTCGCATAAATGCAGCGTTCCAGTGGCGTTAATCTGAAAGGAGTCGCTATCAATCAACACCACTTTGCTGTCACGGCCTACCATAAAGCTGTTCTGGTTTACGTCACCCACGACGTGCCCGTGCTCGTGAACCGTAGCAAAAGATGAAGCAATATTGCGCGCAACATAGAGGAGAAAATCCCACGCGCAATGAGGGTAACTCTGACGACGATGTGCCGGGCTATAGATCATATGAATCGGTTCTTTACCAGAAACTTTTGGCATCATAAAACCGATAACCTTCCCACCTCGTCCACTATGAAGCGTTGCCTGCGGCCAGGCGACATAATTCAACAACTGCGCGTCAGCTGTCGCAGCCATAAAGCTAAGTTTGTCCTGTTTTAAGGCGGGTGGAGGTGTGTGATAAATCTTGGCAACGCTATCGACAAACTCCTCGATATCATAAACCGCGCCTTCGCCGCCTTTGCCCAGTTCACGCCCGAGAGTGGTCAATTCACCTGTCGATGTAAATACTTTTATATTTGTCTTCATAATGTTTCAAGGGCAGTCATATTATATTTCAATGAATAATAACACTGCCCATTATAATTATTTCTATATTGGAAGAGTCCCACTCAAGAATAAAAATGATAATGCAATTTCATCAGGATACAATTCAATTCCAACCTGATAATGATTCACTTCCACAGGTTTTTTGCTAACTTTTACTACACAGGGATTCTGGAGAAAAAATGAAAAAGATATTACTTATGTTGAGTCTGCTATTTTTTACTACCGCGGGCTTTAGTGAGATTTCGGATACGTTAGTGACAGGAGGTTATGATAAAAAGGCGATGTCTGACGCGATTAAACATGCGCGGAAAGAAACCGATCAATTCATCGAAGTTATGAATAAAAAAGATGCTGATACTTTCGCAGTCAAAGCCCCGATAACCGATCGCGGAGAAACCGAGCATTTCTGGCTCACGGATGTCACTTATTCTAACGGCATGTTTATTGGTATAATAAGCAATGACCCTGGTATTGTTACAAACGTAGAATATGGCCAGGAGTGGAAAATCAAGAAAGAAGATATTTCAGACTGGATGTATACGCGCGGGGATAAAATTTACGGTGGTTATACCATTGATCCTTTATTGGTCACCTATCCAAAAGAAGAAGCCGACGAGCTAAGAGCAAAATTAGTTCGCTAGCCAGCCATTATATTGATTGCTTAAACTGGCGGTTGAACCGTTGTCTTCAACCGCCATGCGATGTTCATTCTGTCCACATAGCCAGTGCTAACGTTTTATCATCATCGGTACGCTCGTTTACCGCTGGGCTGGACAAAAACTGCTTTAACAATTCAGGTAATAAATCGAGTTGTTCCTGCGTTGCTGACGCCAGTCCATTGAAAAACGGGGTAAAGAAAGGCACATGCGGAGAATTATCCAGCATATTTAACGCCAGTCTCTGAATACCATCCGTAAATGCTGCAACTCTATGCGCACGCTCAGTGCTGGTGAAAGTTTCAAGTCTGGAAACGGCATCTTCATCGGTAATGAAATGCGTCATGTTGGCATATTCACCCACCATCGGCGTGAGCGGCAATTGCAGATCGTGACCCAAATCTACCACCACGCCGCCATCGCCAATCTGCATAATCAATGTGCCGTTAGGCGATGAAATCAGTCCCAGAAACGTGCAGGCAAAATCACGAACTGCTAATTCTTTAGCTTCCGCCTCGGCAAAAAGTCGCTGACGAACGGTCAGCACAATATCCGTTGCGAGGACATCATTAAGCCCCAATTCCCCGCCCTGCACTTTTTGCATCATATAAGCCATCGCTTCATTGACGGCAAGCGTCGCACCTTCGCCACCCTGCGAAACGCTGCCTGCGCCATCAGCGACAAATACCGTCAATAATGGCTGCTGGTCATTTAGCCAGACAACCTGCATCTGGCAGGCATCCTGGCAAGACAAGTCAGCGCTGATGTGCGACGTTCCAACGGCTGATGCATAAACCAGACGCCAGCTCACACTGACGTCCAGCCTTTTGGCGCTTCCAGTACAACTTCCATTCCCGGCGTGGAGCGGGAAACCGAACGCAGCGAACTGGATAACCAGCTAAACAGTTCGCGGAATTGTAATCCTTGAAGAGGCAAAGGCTGACGAACGCTGATTTGGGCCAGCGTCTTCATATCCGCCCCCTGAACACCGATGGAAAAGAAGGCAAACTTCTTATCTTCTTCCCCCTGAAACACCTTGTTGGCAGCAGCCTGCCACTCATCGGTTGGTGCGCCATCGGTAATCAGGAAAATCCACGGACGATAATAGGAAATACCATTGGCGCGATACTCACGTTTGCGCTCCTCAACCATATTCAGGGCTTTGGTAATGGCGGCCCCCATTGGTGTATCGCCCTGGGCAAACAGGATGGGCGGGAAAAAATTAGCGGCGCTGGTAAATGGTTGTTCCACATGCACCGGGCCGAACGTCACAATACCGAGTTCCACTCTTTTTAAGGCCAGCGAATCGGCAAGCAGCTCATCGCGAAAGGTAACCAATCCGGCGTTAAGTTCATTAATAGGTCTACCACTCATCGAACCAGAAACATCCAACAGCAAAATGCAGGGGCAACGTGGTTCCGGGTTACTGGCAAAATCGCTGGTGGCAAACGTGATTTGTTCGCTCATAAGAAATCCTTTCTTAGAGAATTATTGAGGTCCGGTATCATACCGACTGCAATAATGAAATAAGAGCAGGCAAAGCAACTTTCAGAATTCGGCCCATAAGCGCAGAGGGTTTTGCTATTCGCCCCGCAAGAACGTGGACTTACAGATTGACAATAAGGGTGGAGTAACATAACTTCAGGAGTGAGGGTAGAGCGGGGTTTCCCCCGCCCTGGTAGTCTTAGTAAGCTGGCCAGCTAATAACTAAGAGCACCACGATGATGAGTAGCTTCATCATGACCCTTTCCTTATTTAAGGCCCCTTCCTCGGGAGGGGCTTTCCCGTTTCAGCGTCCCGCTGAAATCGGCGGCCTACCTCCTTTCGCCATGCAAGCAGTCTATCGCTAACTTGCAGATAAAATAGTTTCACATGTGATTATTGCGTAACGTCTCGCAAAGAATATTTGCTGGCAGGATCGCAGACTACAAAGCCTGCGGATTGACAATCTGATTGTGAAGGCATACTTTCAGGAGTGAGGGTAGAGCGGGGTTTCCCCCGCCCTGGTAGTCTTAGTAAGCCGGTAAGCTAATGACTAAGAGCACCACGATGATGAGTATCTTCATCATGACCCTTTCCTTATTTAAGGCCCCTTCCTCGGGAGGGGCTTTCCCGTTTCAGCGTCCCGCTGAAATCGGCGGCCTACCTCCTTTTGCCCTGAATGCAGTCTATCGCTAACGCGTAGATAAAATAGTTTCATCTGTGATTATTGCGTAACGTCTCGCAAAGAATATTTGCTGGCAGGATCGCAGACTACAAAGCCTGCGGATTGACAATCTGATTGTGAAGGCATACTTTCAGGAGTGAGGGTAGAGCGGGGTTTCCCCCGCCCTGGTAGTCTTAGTAAGCTGGGTAGCTAACGACTAAGAGCACCACGATGATGATCCACTTCATCATGACCCTTTCCTTATTTAAGGCCCCTTCCTCGGGAGGGGCTTTCCCGTTTCAGCGTCCCGCTGAAATCGTCGGCCTACCTCCTTTTGCCCTTAATGCAGTCTATCGCTAACGCGTAGATAAAATAGTTTCCTGTGTTATTACTGGATGCGTGCTCGCAAAAGTGCCCGTCATTCAGACGATTCCCGACAGTGTTTCATAATTCCTCCATTTTTCTCCCTTATTGGCTGGCTACACTAGTATCATTCCGCGAAACGTTTCAGGAAGAGAAACTCTTAACGATGAAAGGCAGTTATAAATCCCGTTGGGTAATCGTAATCGTGGTGGTTATCGCCGCCATCGCCGCTTTCTGGTTCTGGCAAGGCCGCAATGAATCCCAGAGCGCAGCGCCAGGTGCGACGAAGCAAGCACAGCAGTCGCCAGCCGGTGGCCGCCGTGGTATGCGTTCCGGCCCATTGGCCCCGGTTCAGGCAGCAACTGCCGTGGAACAGGCGGTTCCGCGTTACCTCACCGGGCTTGGTACGATTACCGCTGCTAACACCGTTACGGTGCGCAGTCGCGTAGATGGTCAACTGATGGCATTACATTTCCAGGAGGGTCAGCAGGTCAAAGCAGGCGATTTACTGGCAGAAATTGACCCCAGCCAGTTCAAAGTTGCATTAGCACAAGCTCAGGGGCAACTGGCAAAAGATAAAGCCACGCTAGCCAACGCCCGCCGTGATTTAGCGCGTTATCAGCAACTGGCAAAAACCAATCTCGTCTCCCGTCAGGAATTGGATGCCCAACAGGCGCTGGTCAGTGAAACCGAAGGTACCATTAAGGCTGATGAAGCGAGCGTCGCCAGTGCGCAGCTGCAACTCGACTGGAGCCGCATCACCGCACCAGTCGATGGTCGCGTTGGTCTCAAGCAGGTTGATGTTGGTAACCAAATCTCCAGTGGTGATACCACCGGGATTGTGGTGATCACCCAGACGCATCCTATCGATTTGCTCTTTACCCTGCCGGAAAGCGATATCACTACCGTAGTACAGGCGCAAAAAGCCGGAAAACCGCTGGTTGTTGAAGCCTGGGATCGCACCAACTCGAAGAAATTAAGTGAAGGCACGCTGTTAAGTCTCGATAACCAAATCGATGCCACTACCGGTACGATTAAAGTGAAAGCACGCTTTAATAATCAGGATGATGCGCTGTTTCCCAATCAGTTTGTTAACGCTCGCATGTTAGTCGACACCGAACAAAACGCCGTGGTGATCCCCACCGCCGCCCTGCAAATGGGCAACGAAGGCCATTTTGTCTGGGTGCTGAATAGCGAAAACAAAGTCAGCAAACATCTGGTGACGCCGGGCATTCAGGACAGTCAGAAAGTGGTGATCCGCGCAGGTATTTCTGCAGGCGACCGCGTAGTGACGGATGGCATTGATCGTCTGACCGAAGGGGCGAAAGTGGAAGTGGTTGAAGCTCAAAGCGCCACCACTTCGGAAGAGAAAGCCACCAGCCGCGAATACGTGAAAAAAGGAGCACGCTCCTGATGCAGGTGTTACCCCCGAGCAGCACAGGCGGCCCGTCGCGCCTGTTTATTATGCGTCCTGTCGCCACCACGCTGCTGATGGTGGCGATCTTACTCGCCGGGATTATCGGTTATCGTGCCCTGCCCGTTTCGGCGCTGCCGGAAGTGGACTATCCAACCATTCAGGTGGTCACCCTCTACCCAGGTGCCAGCCCGGATGTCATGACCTCTGCCGTTACCGCACCGCTCGAACGCCAGTTCGGGCAGATGTCCGGCCTGAAACAGATGTCGTCGCAAAGTTCCGGCGGCGCGTCAGTTATCACTTTGCAGTTCCAGCTAACATTACCGCTGGATGTCGCCGAGCAGGAAGTGCAGGCCGCGATTAACGCTGCGACCAACTTGTTGCCGAGCGATCTGCCTAACCCGCCGGTTTACAGCAAAGTGAACCCGGCAGATCCGCCGATCATGACGCTTGCCGTCACATCAACCGCCATGCCGATGACGCAAGTGGAAGACATGGTGGAAACCCGCGTCGCGCAGAAGATCTCGCAGATTTCCGGCGTCGGGCTGGTGACGCTTTCCGGCGGTCAGCGTCCGGCTGTTCGCGTCAAACTTAACGCCCAGGCGATTGCCGCCCTCGGCCTGACCAGCGAAACCGTGCGCACCGCCATTACCGGCGCTAACGTTAACTCGGCTAAAGGTAGCCTCGACGGCCCTTCCCGCGCGGTCACGCTTTCCGCGAACGACCAGATGCAATCTGCAGATGAATATCGCCAGTTGATTATCGCCTACCAGAACGGCGCGCCGATTCGTCTTGGTGATGTCGCAACCGTTGAACAAGGCGCAGAAAACAGTTGGCTTGGCGCATGGGCGAACAAAGAACAGGCCATTGTGATGAATGTTCAGCGCCAGCCCGGTGCTAACATTATCTCTACCGCCGACAGCATCCGGCAGATGCTGCCACAGCTCACCGAGAGTCTGCCGAAATCGGTGAAGGTGACGGTACTTTCCGATCGCACTACCAATATCCGCGCATCGGTCGACGATACCCAGTTTGAGCTGATGATGGCTATCGCGCTGGTAGTCATGATTATCTACCTGTTTCTGCGCAATATTCCGGCGACCATCATTCCTGGCGTCGCGGTGCCGCTGTCGTTAATTGGCACCTTTGCGGTTATGGTGTTTCTCGATTTTTCAATCAATAACCTGACGCTGATGGCGTTAACCATCGCCACCGGATTCGTGGTCGATGACGCCATCGTGGTGATCGAAAACATTTCCCGCTATATCGAAAAAGGCGAAAAACCGTTGGCGGCGGCGCTCAAGGGCGCGGGTGAAATCGGCTTTACCATAATCTCGCTGACCTTCTCACTGATTGCAGTGCTGATCCCGCTGCTGTTTATGGGCGATATCGTCGGGCGACTGTTCCGCGAATTTGCCATTACCCTGGCGGTAGCGATTTTGATCTCAGCCGTGGTGTCGCTGACCCTGACACCGATGATGTGCGCGCGGATGCTCAGCCAGGAGTCGCTGCGTAAACAGAACCGCTTCTCCCGGGCCTCGGAAAAAATGTTCGACAGGATAATTGCCGCCTATGGTCGTGGACTGGCGAAAGTGCTGAATCATCCGTGGCTGACCTTAAGCGTGGCGCTCAGCACGCTGCTGCTGAGCGTTCTATTGTGGGTGTTCATTCCGAAAGGTTTCTTCCCGGTACAGGACAACGGCATTATTCAGGGCACTTTGCAGGCACCGCAGTCCAGCTCCTTTGCCAATATGGCCCAGCGGCAACGCCAGGTCGCGGATGTGATTTTGCAGGATCCGGCAGTGCAAAGTCTGACCTCGTTTGTTGGCGTTGATGGCACTAACCCGTCGCTGAACAGTGCGCGTTTACAGATCAACCTCAAACCGTTGGATGAACGTGATGACCGGGTGCAAAAAGTTATCTCCCGTCTGCAATCGGCGGTCGATAAAGTGCCGGGTGTCGATCTCTTCCTGCAACCAACGCAGGATCTGACTATCGATACTCAGGTCAGCCGCACCCAGTACCAGTTTACCTTGCAGGCCACATCGCTGGATGCGCTCAGTACCTGGGTGCCGCAACTCGTGGAAAAACTCCAGCAGCTGCCGCAGCTTTCTGATGTCTCCAGCGATTGGCAGGACAAAGGGCTGGTGGCGTATGTCAATGTTGATCGCGACAGCGCCAGCCGTCTGGGGATCAGCATGGCGGACGTCGATAACGCCCTGTACAACGCGTTTGGTCAGCGGCTGATTTCCACTATTTATACTCAGGCTAACCAGTATCGCGTGGTGCTGGAGCACAATACCGAAAATACCCCAGGGCTTGCGGCGCTGGATACCATTCGCCTGACCAGCAGCGACGGTGGCGTGGTGCCGTTAAGCTCAATTGCCAAAATTGAGCAGCGTTTTGCGCCGCTCTCCATCAACCATCTGGATCAGTTCCCGGTAACGACCATCTCCTTTAACGTGCCGGATAACTATTCTCTCGGTGATGCGGTGCAGGCAATTATGGATACCGAAAAGACACTGAATCTGCCGGTGGATATCACCACACAATTCCAGGGCAGCACCCTCGCCTTCCAGTCGGCATTGGGCAGCACTGTCTGGCTGATTGTCGCAGCGGTGGTGGCGATGTATATCGTGCTCGGCATTCTGTACGAGAGCTTTATCCACCCGATCACCATTCTCTCGACGTTGCCAACGGCAGGTGTTGGCGCACTGCTGGCGCTAATGATTGCCGGAAGTGAGCTGGATGTGATCGCCATCATCGGCATTATTTTGCTGATCGGTATTGTGAAGAAAAACGCCATCATGATGATCGACTTCGCGCTGGCTGCCGAGCGCGAGCAAGGCATGTCGCCGCGCGATGCAATTTACCAGGCCTGTTTGCTGCGTTTTCGTCCGATCCTGATGACCACTCTGGCGGCACTGCTTGGCGCGCTGCCGCTGATGTTGAGCACCGGAGTCGGCGCGGAACTACGTCGTCCGTTAGGCATCGGCATGGTCGGCGGCCTGATTGTTAGCCAGGTGCTGACGCTGTTCACCACGCCGGTGATTTATCTGCTGTTCGACCGCCTGGCATTGTGGACCAAAAGTCGCTTTGTCCGTCATGAAGAGGAGGCGTAAGTGAAGTTTTTTGCCCTCTTCATTTACCGCCCGGTGGCGACGATTTTACTGTCGGTCGCCATTACCCTGTGCGGAATACTGGGTTTCCGTATGCTGCCGGTCGCCCCGCTGCCACAGGTCGATTTTCCGGTGATTATGGTCAGCGCCTCGCTGCCCGGTGCATCACCGGAGACAATGGCGTCTTCCGTCGCCACGCCGCTGGAGCGCTCACTTGGGCGCATCGCCGGGGTCAGTGAAATGACCTCCAGCAGTTCGCTTGGCAGCACGCGTATTATTTTGCAGTTTGATTTTGACCGGGATATCAACGGCGCGGCGCGCGATGTGCAGGCGGCGATCAACGCCGCGCAAAGTTTGCTGCCCAGTGGGATGCCAAGCCGTCCGACCTATCGCAAAGCGAATCCTTCGGATGCGCCAATTATGATCCTCACGCTGACATCCGATACTTATTCGCAAGGTGAACTGTACGATTTCGCCTCGACGCAACTGGCTCCGACAATTTCGCAAATCGACGGCGTCGGTGATGTCGATGTCGGCGGCAGCTCGTTGCCCGCCGTGCGCGTTGGGCTGAACCCGCAGGCGCTGTTTAATCAGGGCGTCTCGCTGGACGATGTGCGCACTGCCATCAGCAATGCCAACGTGCGTAAACCGCAGGGGGCGCTGGAAGATGGCACTCACCGCTGGCAGATACAGACCAATGATGAGCTAAAAACCGCTACCGAATACCAACCGCTGATTATTCATTACAACAACGGCGGCGCGGTTCGTCTGGGCGATGTGGCGACGGTGACCGATTCGGTGCAGGATGTGCGCAACGCCGGGATGACCAACGCTAAACCGGCTATTTTGCTGATGATCCGCAAGCTGCCGGAAGCCAATATTATCCAGACGGTTGACAGCATCCGGGCAAAATTACCGGAGTTGCAGGAGACCATTCCGGCGGCGATTGATCTGCAAATTGCCCAGGATCGCTCCCCCACCATTCGCGCCTCACTGGAGGAAGTCGAGCAAACGCTGATTATCTCGGTGGCGCTGGTGATTCTGGTGGTGTTTTTATTCCTGCGCTCGGGTCGCGCCACTACTATTCCCGCCGTTGCGGTGCCGGTTTCGCTGATTGGTACGTTTGCCGCGATGTATCTGTGTGGTTTCAGTCTCAATAATCTTTCGTTAATGGCGCTGACCATCGCCACTGGCTTTGTGGTGGATGATGCCATCGTGGTGCTGGAAAACATTGCCCGTCATCTGGAAGCGGGGATGAAACCGTTGCAAGCCGCGCTGCAAGGTACTCGCGAAGTCGGCTTTACGGTGCTGTCGATGAGTCTGTCGCTGGTGGCGGTGTTCCTGCCGCTGCTGTTGATGGGCGGATTGCCGGGCCGACTGTTACGCGAATTTGCCGTGACGCTTTCTGTCGCCATTGGTATTTCGTTGCTGGTTTCCCTGACGTTAACGCCGATGATGTGCGGCTGGATGCTAAAAGCCAGCAAGCCGCGCGAGCAAAAGCGTCTGCGTGGTTTTGGTCGCATGTTGGTTGCTCTGCAACAAGGCTACGGCAAGTCGCTGAAATGGGTGCTCAATCATACCCGTCTGGTGGGTGTAGTGCTGCTTGGCACCATTGCGCTGAATATCTGGCTGTATATCTCGATCCCGAAAACCTTCTTCCCGGAGCAGGACACCGGCGTGTTGATGGGCGGGATACAGGCGGATCAGAGCATTTCGTTTCAGGCGATGCGCGGTAAGTTGCAGGATTTCATGAAAATTATCCGTGACGATCCGGCAGTGGATAATGTCACCGGCTTTACCGGTGGCTCGCGGGTGAACAGTGGGATGATGTTTATCACTCTCAAACCACGCGACGAGCGCAGCGAAACGGCGCAGCAAATTATCGACCGTCTACGGGTGAAGCTGGCGAAAGAACCGGGAGCGAATCTGTTCCTGATGGCGGTGCAAGATATTCGCGTTGGCGGACGTCAGTCGAACGCCAGTTATCAGTACACGTTGCTGTCCGACGACCTGGCGGCGCTGCGCGAATGGGAGCCGAAAATCCGCAAAAAACTGGCAACGTTACCGGAACTGGCGGACGTGAATTCCGACCAGCAGGATAACGGCGCGGAGATGAATCTGGTTTACGACCGCGACACTATGGCACGACTGGGAATCGACGTGCAGGCCGCCAACAGCCTGTTGAATAACGCCTTCGGGCAGCGGCAAATCTCGACCATTTACCAGCCCATGAACCAGTATAAAGTGGTGATGGAAGTGGATCCACGCTATACCCAGGACATCAGTGCACTGGAAAAAATGTTCGTCATTAATAACGAAGGAAAAGCGATCCCGCTGTCGTATTTCGCTAAATGGCAACCGGCGAATGCCCCGCTGTCGGTGAATCATCAGGGATTATCGGCGGCCTCGACCATCTCGTTCAACTTGCCGACCGGAAAATCGCTCTCGGACGCCAGTGCGGCGATTGACCGCGCAATGACCCAGCTAGGTGTGCCTTCGACGGTGCGCGGCAGTTTTGCCGGAACAGCGCAGGTATTCCAGGAGACGATGAACTCGCAGGTGATCCTGATTATCGCAGCCATCGCCACGGTGTATATCGTGCTGGGTATCCTTTACGAGAGTTACGTACATCCATTGACGATTCTCTCCACCCTGCCCTCGGCGGGCGTTGGAGCGCTGTTGGCGCTGGAGCTGTTCAATGCCCCGTTCAGCCTAATCGCCCTGATAGGGATCATGCTATTAATCGGCATCGTGAAGAAAAACGCTATTATGATGGTCGATTTTGCGCTCGAAGCCCAACGGCACGGTAACCTGACGCCGCAGGAAGCTATTTTCCAGGCCTGTCTGCTGCGTTTTCGCCCGATTATGATGACTACCCTGGCGGCGCTGTTTGGTGCGCTGCCGTTGGTATTGTCGGGCGGTGACGGCTCGGAGCTGCGCCAACCCCTGGGGATCACCATTGTCGGAGGTCTGGTAATGAGCCAGCTTCTGACGCTGTATACCACGCCAGTGGTGTATCTCTTTTTTGACCGTCTGCGGCTGCGTTTTTCGCGTAAACCTAAACAAACGGTAACCGAGTAAATGACAGATCTTCCCGACAGCACCCGCTGGCAATTGTGGATTGTGGCTTTCGGCTTCTTTATGCAGTCGCTGGACACCACCATCGTAAACACCGCCCTTCCCTCAATGGCGCAAAGCCTTGGGGAAAGTCCGTTGCATATGCACATGGTCATTGTCTCTTATGTACTGACCGTGGCGGTGATGCTGCCCGCCAGCGGCTGGCTGGCGGACAAAGTCGGCGTGCGCAATATTTTCTTTACCGCCATCGTACTGTTTACTCTCGGTTCACTGTTTTGCGCGCTTTCCGGCACGCTAAACGAACTGTTGCTGGCACGCGCGTTACAGGGCGTTGGCGGCGCGATGATGGTGCCGGTTGGCAGGTTGACGGTGATGAAAATTGTACCGCGCGAGCAATATATGGCGGCGATGACCTTTGTTACGCTGCCCGGGCAAGTCGGTCCGCTGCTTGGTCCGGCGCTCGGCGGCCTGCTGGTGGAATACGCGTCCTGGCACTGGATCTTTTTGATCAACATTCCGGTAGGGATTATCGGTGCGATCGCCACGCTGATGTTAATGCCAAACTACACCATGCAGACGCGGCGTTTCGATCTCTCCGGTTTTTTGTTGCTGGCGGTCGGCATGGCGGTATTAACGCTGGCGCTGGATGGCAGTAAAGGCACGGGACTTTCACCGCAGGCGATTGCCGGACTGGCAGCGATTGGCGTGGTGGCACTGGTGCTTTATCTGCTGCACGCCAGAAACAACAACCGCGCCCTGTTCAGTCTGAAACTGTTCCGCACTCGTACCTTTTCGCTGGGCCTGGCGGGGAGCTTTGCCGGACGTATCGGCAGTGGCATGTTGCCCTTTATGACACCGGTTTTCTTACAGATTGGCCTCGGTTTCTCGCCGTTTCATGCCGGATTGATGATGATCCCGATGGTGCTCGGCAGCATGGGAATGAAGCGAATTGTAGTGCAGGTGGTGAATCGCTTTGGTTATCGTCGGGTACTGGTGGCGACCACGCTGGGCCTGTCGCTGGTCACCCTGCTGTTTATGACTACCGCGCTGCTGGGCTGGTACTACGTTTTGCCGTTCGTCCTGTTTTTACAAGGAATGGTCAACTCGACACGTTTCTCCTCCATGAACACCCTGACGCTGAAAGATCTACCAGACAATCTGGCGAGCAGCGGCAACAGCCTGCTGTCGATGATTATGCAATTATCGATGAGTATCGGCGTCACCATCGCCGGGCTGTTGCTGGGGCTTTTTGGTTCACAGCATGTCAGCGTAGACAGCAGCACCACACAAACCGTCTTTATGTACACCTGGCTTAGCATGGCGTTTATCATCGCCCTTCCGGCGTTTGTCTTTGCCAGAGTGCCAAACGATACGCATCAAAATGTCGCTATTTCGCGACGAAAAAGGAGCGCGCAATGAAGTTCTGGCGACCCGGTATTACCGGCAAACTGTTTCTGGCGATTTTCGCCACCTGCATTGTCTTATTGATCACGATGCACTGGGCGGTACGTATCAGTTTTGAGCGCGGCTTTATCGATTACATCAAGCATGGTAATGAACAACGGCTGCAAATGCTCGGCGATGCGCTTGGTGAGCAGTACGCCCAGCACGGGAACTGGCGCTTCCTGCGTAATAACGATCGCTTTGTATTTCAGATCCTACGTTCGCTGGAGCATGATAACAACGAAGATAAGCCCGGCCCCGGTATGCCGCCACACGGTTGGCGCACGCAATTCTGGGTGGTTGATCAAAACAACAAAGTGCTGGTTGGCCCGCGAGCACCGATTCCACCAGACGGCACACGGCGGCCCATTATGGTCAATGGGGCGGAAGTGGGTGCGGTGATCGCCTCCCCTGTTGAACGACTGACCCGCAATACCGACATCAATTTTGACAGACAACAGAGGCAAACCAGTTGGCTGATTGTCGCTTTATCTACCTTGTTAGCGGCGCTGGCGACATTCCCACTGGCGCGCGGTTTGCTGGCTCCGGTCAAACGACTGGTGGACGGTACACACAAACTGGCAGCGGGCGATTTCACTACTCGCGTGACGCCCACCAGCGAAGATGAATTGGGCAAACTGGCGCAAGACTTCAACCAGCTCGCCAGCACGCTGGAGAAAAACCAACAGATGCGCCGCGATTTTATGGCCGATATCTCCCACGAGCTGCGCACGCCTTTAGCGGTACTGCGCGGCGAACTGGAAGCTATTCAGGATGGCGTGCGTAAATTCACGCCGGAGACGGTGGCTTCTTTACAGGCAGAGGTCGGTACACTGACCAAACTGGTGGATGATCTTCATCAATTGTCGATGTCTGATGAAGGCGCTCTCGCCTACCAGAAATCGTCGGTGGATCTGATCCCGCTACTGGAAGTCGCGGGTGGCGCATTTCGTGAGCGTTTCGCCAGCCGCGGGCTGAAACTGCAATTTTCCCTACCAGACAGCATTACCGTATTTGGCGATCGCGATCGTTTAATGCAGTTGTTCAATAACTTACTGGAAAACAGCCTGCGCTATACCGACAGCGGCGGCAGCCTGCATATCTCTGCCGAGCAACATGACAAAACGGTGCGCCTGACCTTTGCCGACAGTGCACCGGGCGTTAGTGACGATCAACTGCAAAAATTGTTTGAGCGTTTTTATCGCACCGAAGGTTCCCGCAACCGTGCCAGCGGCGGTTCCGGCCTGGGGCTGGCTATTTGTCTTAACATTGTTGAAGCACATAATGGTCGCATTGTTGCCGCTCATTCGCCTTTTGGCGGGGTAAGCATTACAGTAGAGTTACCGCTGGAACGGGATTTACAGAGAGAAGTATGACCGAGTTACCAATCGACGAAAACACGCCACGTATTTTGATCGTGGAAGATGAACCGAAGCTGGGGCAGTTGCTTATTGATTATCTGCGTGCTGCGAGCTATGCGCCGACGCTTATCAGCCACGGCGATCAGGTACTGCCATATGTGCGCCAGACACCACCGGATCTGATCCTGTTGGATCTGATGCTCCCTGGCACCGATGGCCTGACGTTGTGTCGGGAGATTCGTCGTTTTTCTGACATTCCGATCGTGATGGTGACAGCAAAAATCGAAGAGATCGACCGCCTGCTCGGGCTAGAGATTGGCGCAGATGATTATATCTGCAAGCCGTACAGCCCACGGGAAGTGGTAGCACGCGTCAAAACCATTTTGCGCCGTTGCAAACCGCAGCGTGAGTTGCAGCAACAGGATGCTGAAAGCCCGTTGATTATCGACGAAGGTCGTTTTCAGGCTTCATGGCGCGGTAAAATGCTTGACCTGACGCCTGCGGAATTTCGTCTGCTGAAAACACTCTCTCATGAACCAGGAAAAGTGTTCTCCCGCGAGCAATTGCTCAATCATCTTTATGACGACTACCGCGTAGTAACTGACCGCACCATCGACAGCCACATTAAAAACCTGCGTCGCAAGCTGGAAGCTCTGGACGAAGAGCAGTCTTTTATCCGCGCCGTCTACGGTGTCGGTTATCGCTGGGAAGCCGACGCCTGCCGCATCGTTTAACATTTTTACCTGCCGGAGAAGGCATTCACGCCGCATCCGGCAGCATTATCCCGCGCATTTTCGGCTATCTGACATTATCTCTCCGCCCTGGCAAGCACCTGAAAATCGCTCATACTTTAATCGGCAAACAGTCCTTTTAGATGCTGTTTTCGATACGCAATTTCAATCAAGGAGTCATTATGGCTGGTTGGTTTGAACTCAGTAGGAGCAGTGATAATCAATTCCGGTTTGTGCTAAAAGCGGGCAATGGTGAGACTATCCTCACCAGCGAGCTGTATACCTCAAAAGCCTCTGCGGAAAAGGGCATCGCGTCAGTGCGTAGCAACAGCCCACAAGAAGAACGCTATGAGAAAAAAACGGCAAGCAACGGCAAATTCTATTTTAATCTGAAAGCCGCCAATCATCAAATTATCGGCTCCAGCCAGATGTACGCCACCGCGCAATCTCGTGAAACCGGAATTGCCTCCGTTAAAGCCAATGGCACAAGCCAGACGGTGAAAGACAATACGTAATGACGATGCCGGGCGTGGGTTGTTGGCGTCCGGCGCTTTACCAGATCCCCCCACAGCGCTACAATGCCCGCCCTTAAAGTGGGGGCACTCCCCCAACCGCTTCATCAGGTGAAGCGGATCTGACCTGTCATCAGAACGAGAGAATTATGTTTAAACCGGAACTCCTTTCCCCGGCGGGAACGCTGAAAAATATGCGTTACGCTTTCGCTTATGGCGCAGATGCTGTTTATGCGGGCCAGCCGCGTTACTCCCTGCGTGTGCGCAACAACGAATTCAACCACGAAAATCTTCAGCTCGGCATTAATGAAGCCCACGCGCTGGGGAAAAAGTTTTATGTTGTGGTCAACATTGCACCGCACAACGCCAAGCTGAAAACCTTTATCCGTGACCTGAAACCGGTGGTGGAAATGGGGCCGGATGCGCTAATAATGTCCGATCCAGGGCTGATTATGCTGGTGCGTGAGCACTTCCCTGAAATGCCGATCCATCTCTCGGTACAGGCTAACGCCGTGAACTGGGCGACGGTGAAATTCTGGCAGCAAATGGGCCTGACCCGCGTGATCCTCTCTCGCGAGCTGTCGCTGGAAGAGATTGAAGAGATCCGCAATCAGGTGCCGGATATGGAGGTAGAGATCTTCGTTCACGGCGCGCTGTGCATGGCCTACTCCGGTCGCTGCCTGCTCTCTGGCTATATCAACAAGCGCGACCCGAACCAGGGCACCTGCACCAACGCCTGCCGCTGGGAGTACAACGTCCAGGAAGGGAAAGAAGATGACGTTGGCAACATCGTGCACAAGTACGAGCCGATTCCGGTGCAAAATGTTGAGCCGACGCTGGGTATCGGCGCGCCAACCGACAAAGTGTTTATGATCGAAGAAGCTCAGCGTCCGGGCGAGTATATGACCGCGTTTGAAGATGAGCACGGCACTTACATCATGAACTCGAAAGATCTGCGCGCTATCGCCCACGTTGAACGCCTGACCAAAATGGGCGTGCATTCGCTGAAAATCGAAGGTCGTACAAAATCTTTCTACTATTGCGCACGCACCGCGCAGGTTTACCGTAAAGCTATCGATGACGCAGCTGCGGGAAAACCATTCGATACCAGCCTGCTGGAAACTCTGGAAGGTCTGGCGCATCGTGGCTATACCGAAGGTTTCCTGCGTCGTCATACTCACGACGATTATCAGAACTACGAATACGGTTATTCAGTTTCTGACCGCCAGCAGTTTGTTGGTGAGTTTACCGGTGAGCGCAAGGGCGACCTCGCGGCGGTAGCGGTGAAAAATAAATTCTCCGTTGGCGACAGCCTTGAGCTGATGACGCCGCAAGGGAACATTAACTTTACCCTTGAGCATATGGAAAACGCCAAAGGCGAAGCAATGCCGGTCGCACCTGGCGATGGTTATACTGTGTGGATCCCGGTCCCGCAGGATCTTGAGCTAAATTACGCGCTGCTGATGCGAAATTTCTCCGGGGAAACCACGCGTAACCCCCACGGTAAGTGATTAATTTCGATTATTTTTCCCGGATGGAAAATTCTTAGAAACCGATCACATACAGCTGCATTTATTAAGGTTATCATCCGTTTCGCTGAAAAACATAACCCATAAAATGCTAGCTGTACCAGGAACCACCTCCTTAGCCTGTGTAATCTCCCTTACACGGGCTTATTTTTTACGCGTAATACAATGAAATAAAAGGATTTATTTCTGGTCACGTCCACACATTGACCACATCGACAAAAAAGCCCCTCGACTGAGGGGCTTCCTGTTTGTAATTACATCCACATAATTTGCTGCCCTGACGGCAACGGGTGCGGTCTTACGGCGTGGACTTCTCCCGGCTTCACGATGTATCGCTGTACCGACTCATAAGTGATGAACGTGGCGCTGCAATTCACGTTCTGGCACTGGTGATAACGCTCTTTTGTCGTGTCAGTGATATAGCGACTTGTACGCGCATGTGCGGCATGCTGGCATAAAGGACAATGAAACATCGCGAGCACCTCTTCCGGTTTTGTTGATGGTGCCATTTTAGTTAATTTATCCTTATAAAACAAACAGATAAAATAAAAACATCACTCATCATCTTCTGTTTCGTACTCCACATCAGAAAGCCTGACCTCAAGCTCTAAGGACGTCGTGAAGCCGGAATTATTCAGAAAGTGTGTCACCTTAGTGATTGTCCAGTCCTGCTCGTCTATGACGCGCTTAAAGCCAGACACTTTGACCGGTGTTTCCGTGTAAATATCTGCCCGACCGGTAGCCAGGCTGATGGAGAACTCCGCAACGCCCCGTTGCAGTTTATCCCACTTCGCCTGAGCGGCGCGCATGGCCTGCGCTTTTGTGGCATATACCGTGGTCAGGGCAAAAACGTTGTCAGCCTCACCGGCCATGTATTCACCTTCGCGCGCTTCCGGTACTTTAGGCGCTTTCTTCTGCCTGACCGGTTTCGCTTTCGGGTGCTCCAGTGCGCGCAGGTGTTTCTCTTTCTTTTTGCGTTTCAGTTTTACCTTCTGCTTTTGCGGCTTCGGGTCTTTGGTGTGTAACCACTTTGCCGTTACGCCGGTATAGGCTCCACGGTCAGCAATCGCAAAATGATGGCGGTCGCCGTCGCTACGAGTGATGGTGACCTGCGGGATTTTTTTACCACTGGCCGTCACCCCCTGCCCCGCTTTGAGAAACAACAGTTTTCCCATTTTTACCGACACCTCACCGCCGTTGCGTTCTGCAAGACGGGTCAGGAATTTCGCGTCGGACTCCTGCGACTGGTCGATGTGCGGGATTTTAATTCCTGCCAGTGACGGCGCGACACTGGCTTCCAGCCTGTTACGGGAGGCTATCGCCTCAACAATCGCACCGAGCGTGGTGTCATGCCAGGAGCCTTCACGGCGGGAATTGAGCGTCCCGCGAAAATCTGCACTCCGGGCGCGGATGGTGACCACATCCGGCGCGCCCCGGTGTTCGACCTCATCAACGGTAAATTTCCCTTTGCATACCAGGGCAAAACCTTTCCAGCCGATATACACCGTCAGGACAGCGCCACGAACCGGCAGCCCGACCTGCCCGTCGGCATCATTCAGTTCAATATCAAGCTGGTCAGCCTCAAAGCCCCGGTTATCCGTCAGGGTCATGCTCATCAGACGGTCGCTGATATTGCCGGTAATATCCCTGCTGTCGAGCATCAGCATATAATCCGGCGTCAGTGTACTGCCTGCATCAAATGTCAGCGCATCCAGCATTATCCCGCCCCCGTCATACCCGTGAATCTGGTCGCCATACTGCCAGCCTTACCGATGAGCGATTCCGCCTGTTTACCGATATCGCCATAAAGCGCGGCCAGTGATTCATCAACGCGGGTGAGCGACAGCGTAAAATCAATTTTCCGGGGTGTGCCGTCTGCAAAGAAAATACTCCCTGTTTCACTCACCCTGCTGATGACATACATGCCGTAAATCATGCCGGTGCCATCCAGCAACGGCCACGCCCGGCCTTCCTCTGCCATCAGTCTGAGCGTGGTCACCGTCAGCTTTCCGCCGGTCAGTTCAGGATAAAGCACACCGGCAAGCGTCATGTTTTCCTCACCCACACCGAGAAACTGGTAGGCATCCCGTTTACCGAAACGGGAATTTGACGGCCAGCGATAATCTGATTCACGCTGCATGGTCTGGTGTGGCAGCGTCTGGCGCATAAAAACAAACATACCTAACGCGAGCATCATTTTTCGTCACCTCCTTAACCGTCATGCATCATGCTGGCACGGGCGCGCGCACGTTTATCCCGCTCGTATTTTTCGAGCGCATCCTGTAACTGGCGGTCAAGCTGTGTCCCCGGCGCAGTACCACCCGTCAGGCTGATGTGATATTCGTTTTTACTCTGGTCTACATAAGAGCGGCCAGCCGGTGCCGTGACCGGCTGATAAGCCTGATAGCCTGCATAAGAGCTGGTCGCCGGAATATAACCACCGCTGCCATACGTGGCGGCTTGAGTTCTGGCGGCGGTCTGGTCAAGTGTGTCTGACTCTTTGTTGATAACACCGAGTTTTTCCAGTACCCAGTCAATACCGCTGCGCAGTTTGTTGAACGCATTAAGCGGCAGCATCAGCGCGTCAGCCAGTGCCTGCCCGAACATGACCCCCGTGTCACGGCAACTGTTCAGGGTGTCCTGAGTGGCTTTGACCGGGGCAATCAGGTTTTTAAACCACTGCCACGCGGCCTGTAACTTTTCGCCCAGCCAGTCGAACACCGGCTTAAGTGGCGTGAACAGTTCCCCCACCGGCGCAAATGCCGCTTTCAGCCCTTCCACCACACCGCCAAAGAATGCGCTGACAGGCTCCCAGTATTTACGGATAAGCAACGCCCCGGCGACAATGGCGGCCACCACGGCCACAACCGGCCAGCTAATCGCCCCGATGGCGGTCATAACAGCACTGCCAACCGTCGTGAAGACTGCCCCCATTGCGCCTGCTGCCGCGATGATGGCATTGATGCCAGTGATAACCGGCCAGGCTACAAGACCAATGGCACCGATGATGCCAATAAGCGCCAGCGCGCCACCGACAATGAGGCCGATGGTTGACGCCAGTGATTTGTTTTTCTGGATCCAGCCGTCGAGTTTTAACACATACTTTGTGGCCGTCTGCGTGAGCTTACGCAGTGCGCCTTCCTGCTGGTCAAACAGGTCTGTCCCCACCGCCTCATAAGCGGACTGAAACTCCTTAAAGTCACCGCCGAGGTTGTCCTGCATGATATTTACCAGCTCGGCAGTCTTCCCGTCTGAGGCTTTAAACGCAGCGGTCAGTTTGTCCAGCTTTCCGGTTGAGGCGGCAGTCATCAGCACGGCGGCGGCTGAGCTGGCCTCCTCCCCGAAAATAGTTTTCATGTATTCAGCCTGCTGGGCAGTACCGAGCCGGTTTTTCTCAAAACTGGCCTGCATTTCTTTCAGAATGGTAAATATTGGCCGGGTGTTTCCCTTGCTGTCTGAGGTTTTCACGCCAAGCTCTTTGAGTGCATCCCATGCTTTTCCCGTCGGTGCCTGCAGGCGGCTTAACACGGCACGGCTTCCCGTCCCCGCCATTGAGCCTGTGATTTTTGCATCATGCAGCGCCCCGACCATTGCGGCGGTTTCTTCAATGCTGACACCGGCATTTTTTGCCACAGGTGCGGCATAGGTCAGCGCATCGCTCATGCCGTCAAAATCGGCGGCGGTTTTGTTCATCGTCATGGAGAGAACATCCCCGATATGAGCGACCTTATCGTTTGAAAGCTGAAAGGCGGATTTCATCCCCATCAGCAGGGCGGCGTTTTCTTCCATCGTGCGGCGGTTCGCCAGCGCCATATTCAGCGTGACCGGCGTTGCCGCCTGAATGGCATCAACATCCCCACCCGCTTTCGCGATGATAATCTGTGCACCGGCTGCATCATCTGCCGAGGCTGCGGTATTGTCGCCGAGCTGGCGCGCCTGCTTGCGGAGTGCGGTCATTTCGGCGGAGTCTTTTGCCACTCCTAGCACGGCCTGCAATTCTGAGTTTTTCTGCGCAAACTCATAACCGGGCATCAGCAGCTTAACTCCGGCCATCGTTCCCGCCGCCGCAATCCCCACACCGGCAGCGCCCACTGAGGCCATATTTCCGGCCAGTTCCTTTCCGGCCTGATAACGCTGTTTTACTGCGTTAAGTTTTGCCTGTTGCGCACTGACACGCGCCAGTGCGTCGCGCTGACGATTAAGCTGTGCGGTGGTTTCACTGATACGGTTTTTCAGCCCCTGCTCATCATGTGCAAGATTGCGGGTATTAATTCCCACAGCGGCCAGTTCCCGCTGCTGGCGTTTAACGGAATCCGTCAGGCGGTTATATTTCGCCTGTAAGTCCTCCGCCGCTCGCTTTGCTGATTCCAGCACTTTCGCCTGAGCACGGGTCGGACGTTCGGTGTTTTTAAACTGTGTGGCAAGGGCTTCGGCCTCCTGCCGTGCCTTTTCAAGTGCATGACCAGTCACGGCGAGCTGTGCACTGGTCTTGCGGAATCCCTCAATACGGGATGCGTGACCGTTCAGCTCGCGCAGTGATTTTTGTGTTTCCCGGATATCCCCCGACAGCGACTTACTCGCTGTGCGGATGGATTTAAACGGGCGGGATGCCTGGTCAACAGCCCTGAGCAATACCTGTAATTTTACATTGTTACTCATTCGTGTTTCCGCTTCGCCGGAGCGCCTTTTCGCGCCATGTGATGAGTTCGGTCAGGCTCATGGGATACAGTTCTGATGGCGGCCAGTGAAATATCACTGCCACATCCGCCATCAGGTCATCGACCGAGAGATTTTTTGGAAACGTCACTGCACCGAGTTCGGCGACAAAAAACCGACCACCTTACCGGCCAGCGCCACAAGGTCAGGCAGTTCCAGCGCGGCGACTTCCTGCTCTGTCAGCATCGGTGCCGTCATGCGCGGCAGCACCTTAATCAGTGCATCGACTTCGGAGTTTGCAACCGCAGCCAGACTGACACCGCGTAGCGTCCCGGCATTGGGTTTCATCAGCGTGACCTGTTCGATAACCTGCTCACCACGTTTGACCGGATTGTCCAGGGTAATGACATTTTCTTTGTTCATGGTTTTCTCACTTCTGAATCAGGGTTAACCGGCCAGCCAGGCTGACCGGATGAAAATCACAGGCCGATATTGCGGCGGTGTTGCTCCAGCCGGTCGACGCCGTTCACCTTTTCAATCATGTTGATGGTGTCAATTTCGACCAGCTCCTTACCGTCCATCGTCAGCCGGAAATAGGTGCAGACCACGGAGATTTTCGACTCGGTGTCTTCTCCCTGTTTGCCCTCGCCGGTGTCGATTTCTTTCTGACGTCCACGCATGACCACTTCGACGGCCACCGTTTCGCCGGTATCGTCGCGCTGGTAAGAGCCTGCAAAACGAATCGGCACGGCATCCACGCCGGTTGCGGCGTAAAGCTCCCAGATAACCGAATCCGGGAAGCCCCCGAGCGACCACTCCATTGACAGCGCATCGTCATCAAGGCCGAGGTCTACCGGTGCGCTGCCGTTCATCCCCGCACCGCGATAGTTTTCGAGCTTACGGGTCAGTTTTGGCAGCGTGACGGACTTTGCAACGCCCTGATAGCTGTAGCCGTTCAGAAAGACGTTCATTAACTTGAGTTTGCGCGGCATTGCCATCGGTCAGGCTCCTTAATTGCTGTTAACCGAGGTGACCAGATTTGCCAGGTATTTATCGGTAATACGCTGGCGCAGGGTCAGGTTTTCAAGAGGAGGCACCGGGGTATAGTCGTAGTCGATATACAGTTTTCCGGCCTTAAGGGTTTCCGCATCGTTGGATTCTTCGCTGAACCAGCAGGTCGCATCCACGATATAGCCGTTTGTTTTCAGCTCACGGAATTTGGCATTGATGCCGTCAACGATGTCGCGAATCAGCGTTGCGGTGATAGGCTTGTCCACCGCCCACATATGCGCCTCAGCCATCGTGTCGGCCAGCACCTGCGCGGTGCGGGTGTAGTTTTCAAAGAGGAACAGCGGGTCATCAGAGCAGGTACGGTTACCCCAGAAGCGGAAACCGTCACGGCGAATCAGCGTTGTGACGCCTGACTCGTTAAGCAGGTCAGCATCGGTGCCGGACTCCTGCAAATCCCAGAATACAGATGCGCTGATGCCGGTAACACCGTTCACCCCGACGTTGGACAGCGTTTTATGCCAGCCCTGCTCCTGGTCGATTTTGGCACGCAGACCCAGCGCACGGGCGGTGGCATACGCGGTGGCGGTGGTACTGGTGACCGTATCCCATGCGAGGAAATCCGGCCAGATGACCATCAGCTCACGCTGGCTGAAATTCTGGCGGTAGGCTTTCACCTCGGAAATGGTTTTACAGCCCCATGCGCTGATATACCCGAAAGCGCGCAGCTTCTGACAGACGGATGCCAGTGCAACCGCCACCTCTTTGGTGTCCAGTCCCGGCACACCAAGAATACGCGGTTTAACACCGGTAACCGACTCCGCCGCCAGCAGGGCTTTCAGTCCGGTGTACTGACCGTTTTCGTCGGTGGTGCCGATGATATTGGAAACGGTCTGCGCGAGTTTCGTTTCTTCGTCGTCGCCGGTGCCGTCTTCCACACGCACGACAACGGTGACCGGTTTTGACTGGTCAGCGATGGCCTGCAACGATGCTGCCAGCGTGCCTTTTTTACCGGCCTTTGCAATTGCGCTCTGCACATTGGTAATCAGCACAGGTTTATTGAGGGGGAAGGTTTCCGCATCCGCATCGCTGGCCGTGCAGACCATGCCGACAATGGCAGTGGATACGGTGGAAATGACGCGGGTGCCGTCGTTAATCTCCAGCACCTGCACGCCGTGATGATAGTCACTCATCCGTTTAACTCCGTGGTTAATGGGTGAGTGGTATTTTCAGTTGTGCCGGAGATGTCAGGCTATTTGTCCCGGTTGGCTAAGGGATGACACAATTTATTCTTTGTCGCTGATGAGGGGAATTTTTTATAGAGCGTGGACAGGCCAATATCAAAAATCAGCGCCACACGTTGACGAGATTCCCCCGCAGCCAGCAACCGCCCGGCCTGCTCCCACTCACTCGCGGTGAGCTTCGGACGTCTGCCACCAATACGCCCTTTGGCTCTGGCCGCTTCCAGTCCAGCGCGTGTCCGCTCGACAATGAGTTCTCGCTCCATTTCAGCCAGGGCACCCATCACATGAAAGAAAAAACGCCCCATCGGCGTGCTGGTATCAATAGCATCTGTCAGGCTGCGAAAATTAACGCCGCGTTCGCGCAGCTCCTCAACCAGAATGACCAGATGCCGCATACTACGCCCCAGCCGGTCCAGCTTCCAGACTACCAGAGTGTCACCTGCTGATAATGTTCTGAGCAGTTTTTTCAGTCCCGGTCGGTCGGACTTCGTGCCGCTGATTTTATCCTCAAAAATCCGCTCGCATCCTGCGCACTCCAGCGCGTTACGCTGCAATTCCGTGTTCTGGTCATTTGTTGACACGCGTACATAGCCAATAAGCATGAGCATCCCCCTGAATAAAAACCGGAGATGATGCCAGTTGCCCGTTATCTCTGCATTTTCATAAACGTTGGTTTGGGAGAAGGCTCTGCATTACCTGTTGGTGTGCCTGTTCCATGGCCTTCAGCCACACCGCCAACAGGCTGGCTGAAATGCAACGGTGCGGCTTTTTCTGCTGAAGAATACCCGGAACTGGCAAAGGCTTATCCGACAAATAAATTGCCTGATTTACGTGGTGAGTTTATTCGTGGCTGGGATGACGGGCGCGGTATTGATGCAGGACGTGTTTTATTGAGCATTCAGACAGGGATGCTGGAAAAACACCGCCATATTGTTGTTGCCAATGATGGTTACGACACAAAAGATGAATGGGAACTGGCTACGATTTTCAAAAAGACATACACACAAGGACGGGGACTTGATGCCGCAAATACAGGAGGGAGTCTGATCCCATCACCGACACTTCATTCACGAGGGAGTATCGGTAATACTGGCGGGAGTGAAACCCGTCCACGAAATATTGCATTTAACTATATCGTGAGGGCTGCATAATGGATAACGCCGTATTAAATAGCGAGCTTATTGCCACGAAGGCGGGGAATATTACCGTCTATAACTATGATGGTAAAACTCGGGAATATATTTCTACTTCAAATGAATATCTTGCCATTGGTGTCGGTATCCCTGCATATTCCTGTCTGGATGAACCTGGTATACATAAGGCGGGTTATGCTATCTGCCGTTCGATGGATTTAAACTCATGGGAATATGTGCCAGACCATCGCGGTGAAATCGTCTATAACACCGAAACGGGAGACGCCAAAGAAATCACAGCTCCGGGTGATTATCCTGAAAATACAACCACTATCGCCCCGTTAACGCCATTCGATAAATGGGATGGTAAGAAATGGGTGACCGATACTGAGGCACAGCATAGCGCCGCAGTAGACGCGGCAGAAGCACAGCGTCAGTCACTGATTGATACTGCAATGGCTTCCATCAGTCTGATTCAACTGAAATTGCAGGCCGGGCGGAAGCTGACGCAGGCAGAAACCACCCGACTTAACGCTGTGCTGGATTACATTGACGCGGTGACGGCAACAGATACGAGCACCGCGCCGGATGTCATCTGGCCTGAACTGCCGGAGGCGTAGGCCATTCAATATCTGGCGCACCGGAAGTATCGACCAGTTCCAGTGCGTCCAGGTAATCCAGCCACAAATTATATTGCGCCAGTTCGTCACCTTTCAGACGACCAATAGCCGCTTTACCAGGCCATTGTTTACTGTTCATATAATCGTTGGCCTGATTAATCAATTGCTGCTTCTCCAGTTCGGCTGCAGCAATTTGTTCCTCATGTGTTGGTGGTGGAATTTCGGACCATGCAGGAAAACCATTTTCTCCAGCGATACGGATTTTTCCTTTCGGCGGTAATCCGGAAAACTCAATATACACTTGCTCATCAACTTCAACAGCATCATCTGGCCATGAGTCAGCTTGAGTGTAATCCTCTTTCATCTCCAGCGGATAGAAAGAGTTTGTAGTCGCGGAATATATGTAATTCATTTTTCACTCCATATAGCTAAATTAACAGCCTAACGCTAAAAATGAAGCGCCGAGGCCAGGAGTACTGGCTCTGGATATAAATTTAACCGGGTCGGGACTAAAACCTGCACAGGCAATATAACCAACAGCCCCGCTATCTGGTGTATAGTCTTGTGAGACCAAAACACGCAGACATCTGTTTGGAAATGCAATTGGGAAATGGGTTACTACATCCTGTGCAATGCCTGGAGCGCCGATTGAGCCCCACTGAAGAATAAAACCTGATGGTAATTTTTGATATCCAGTACCTGAAACAGAAAGCGTGAAGCTACCCATATCAGGTATCTGATTCGCCCCTGTCCCTACATTCCTTTTAGCCGCTTCTCCCAAACCAAGGTATGCGAGAAGACCGGCAACATCCTTTCCACTCAAATGAGTCAGCGTCTCATCCAGTGGCTGCTTACCTGACAGCGCATTGTTAATGGTGGTACTGAATTTCGGGTCATTGTTAATGGCTGCGGCAATTTCTTTCAGTGTGTCCAGCGTGGCTGGCGCACCGTTAATCAGAGCGGTAATAGCGGCCTGAACAAACTCAGTGGTCGCAATCCGCGTGGTGTTATTCCCTGCGGCAGGCGTCGGCGCTTTTGGTTCTCCGGTAAATGTCGGATTATGTTTCTGTGCATACTGGGTATGAGGATCCTGTGCGGCAATGTGGTTTCTCATCTGGTCATCCACATACAGCCTTAATTCCAGGACTTCATCATCCACGTATTTACGGGTCGCCAGTACCACCGACGGGTCGATTTTCAGCGTAATAGCTTCGGTATTCGTGACAACCAGAATCATGCGGATAGTCTGGGTACGACCACTGCCTTCCTGCAACTGCGGTTTGTACGTTTCCGGGCAGTTCGCCACCGCAATGAGTACGCCTTCATCATCATAAAGCCCAATCTCACGGATCCAGAATCCGCCCTCGTTCTCAGGGATGATTTGCTCCGCAATAATCTGGCTCTGGTTGTTCGGGTCAACACTCAGAAGATTCAGCGGCGCGATGCGTTTCTGGTTAATCAGTTTTGTCTGTGCCGGGTCTGGTGTCGGCAAGACACCATTCGCATCACCAACGGCCATTTGCGTCAGATTCAGCTTACTGCCGAGCATCGTCGCGTTAGCCAGCCGTGCTGCGCCCTGATTAGTCAGAATGGCGTAGTATTTCACTGTCATGCGTTTACTCTCAGGTTATCAATTAAATGAATGGCCGAGGCCGGGAAATAATCCCCTCCGACAATAATGGCCTCCGGGGTGTAGGGATAAACCGTCAGGGCGTCACCGTGATAGCATCCCGCACCGGCAAAAATGTTGCCGGTTGTACTTAAACTGATAGCCAGTCCCGTCAGATGGCGGCTTGCCGGTTTTGCATCAGCAACGAGGCGCTCCAGCTCCTGATACATTTCCTCGGTAATACCCTGCTCAAGCACGCCAACAACGATGCGGAACGTCCCCGGCTCCTCGTTGAGCTGCCACCACTCCCTCACCTCAATCAGATAGCCGAGCGGCTCCACCACACGCCGGATTGCGCCTATAGTGCCCTTATGGCAGTGAATGAAATACGCATCGCGGATAACAGCGCGTTTTGTCGCTTCCGGCCACTTATCATCCCAGCGGTCAACCGAAAATGACCACGCCAGCCACGGCAGCAGATTTGCCGGGCAGGTGTCCGGGTTCCACAGCTCACGAATACTGACCGGCGTTTTTTCAATTTCCGCACAGGCTTTTGCGGCAGCGACTTCAAGCGGTGATGAGCCGGTCGGCAGCAGTCGCGAATCACTCATCCGAGCCTCCGGTCACGACGCTGTATTCGGTACAGAAAGACGCCTGCGTATTGTTGAGCACGATGTCGGCCAGCGGTGCAGCCAGTTCGACACGCTGCACGCCTTCCACATGCAAAGCGGCATAAATGGCAGACAGTCGGATGTCGCGCCCCAGCCGGTGCTGTGCCGTGATATACGCTTCCAGTTTTTTCACGGCGGCAGCGCGAATGGGTTCGCTTTCGGGGCCAGGGTAAAGGTAAAGCGTGGCATTTATCTGGTATTCAACGATGACGGCAGACTGCACGGTCACACGGTCGGCCACCGGTCTGACGTCCTCACCATTAAGGGCGTTGCGCACCACCGCCAGCAGGTCTTCGGATGCCACACCGTTATTTTCACGTGACAGCACAGAGATGGTGACGCAGGCCGGAGAAGGACTGGTGACAGAGATATCTGCGACACGCCCGTCGGCACTTCGACCATGATACTGATAGGCCCCCACCGACCCGGCGACGCTTAAACCTTCAAACGCCTGCTGAATACGCAGACGATAATCGGTGTCAGATTCCATCACGGCCGGTGTCGGCGGGAGGGTCGAATCATCTGCCGGGGTGATAATCAGGCGTGTGGTGTTGTAATTGGCACCAATTACATCAAGGTCATTACCGGCGGCACAGGCCAGCATCACCGCCCGTGCAGCCTCATTCACACGCTGACGCCAGATAAGCTCACGATAAGCATTTTCCTCCAGCAGTTTGACGAGAGGCTCAGATTCCAGCGTCAGGGTACGGGCGACCGCCTCCTGCTGGTCTTCCGGGTAAAGGGAAATCAGTGTCGCCTTGCGTTCGGCAAGAATGGTTTCAAAGTCCAGCTCCTCGACCACATCCGGTGCGGGTAGCTGGTTCAGGTCGATAATCGGCATGGTTTCAACTCACAGGGATGGTTAACGAAAGTGGCTGGCCGGTGTCGTTGTGCTGGCCGGTTAACGTGACCGTCATTCGCCCGTCAAAACTGCGCGCCGTGGTGACGGATGACAGGGTGACGCGGGGTTCCCATTTCAGCACGGCCATGTAACAGGCGACCTTAATCTGCAACTCAAGCGCCGGGGTCTGCGGCTGGTCAATCATTGACTCCAGCAACGAGCCGTAATCACGACGCATCACCCGTGAGCCGACCGGTGTGCGCAGGATATCGCCGATACTCTGGCTGATATGCTCAAGGTCAGTGACAGTCAGGCCATCACTGCGATTCATTCCGAGATAACGCGCTGTCATAGAGGACTCCCGGTTGTGCCGCCGCTGTCGCCGGGGTGTTTATGGGTATGCAGTACCTTACCGTTTGATGAGAGTTCACCGCCGGTGTGTTCAATGTTGCCGCGCATCGTCCCGCCCTTCTGCACTTCCAGCGTGTCGGTAATCAGCCTGTTGGTGCAGACCACCTCCGGTGCGTCCATGGTGATGCGGGTTGATGCTTTCACCATGACCACCGGCACCGTGGCAGTAACAGAATCAGAAGCCGTCACGCTGGCCGTTTTAATTCCGCTTACCATGAGTGCACTGGTTTCGGGTTCATACTCAATCACCGCCCCGTCAGGGAAACGGATATGCAGGGCATCCGCCGACGCAGACGGCGCGGGGTTATCACCGGAATAAATCCCCGGCAGAACAAACGCCGTGTCAAGTTCACCGCCCACGGCCAGAATCAGCACCTGTTCCCCCACGGAAGGTGCCCACCATGTACGCGAACGCCCGGCACGATGGGTCAACCACTGAAGCCAGTCGGTGCACATGCCGCCGGTCTGCACACGGCAGCGACCGGCGTTAAGGTCGGTTTCGACGATAACGCCGGTGCGAATCATATTGCGCAGTGCGCGCGCGAGTTCCTGAATATTTGCGAGAGTGTTCATAACGGGAAGGATGCCGCTGGACGATACCAGCAGCAATCATGGAGGGTTCTGTCAGCTGTGACACAACATAACAAATATTAGTTGTAGCACTTCTCTATAATCTTCATACACTCCTCATGAGCTAAATCATGGCTGTCAAATTCTTTATTAAAAAAGAAGAAAAACGCCTTCTTAACCTGAGGAATTTCAATAAAAATAAATTCATCAACCTTATGAAAGAAATGAAAACTCTTGTTTGATGTTTCAAAAACCATCAAAGAATTATGTTTTTTATCCTTCCATTTCGACATCAGATTGCGTCGCGATTTTCGTATAATCCTGAAGACATCCCCCGGCGTCGTATCGACATTCCCCCAAAACATTGCAACCGGGAAGTTTGCAAGAAACGGGATATAATCACCACCTTTATACCTGAGAAAGCGGTTCCGCAAATCCATTAATTGCAACTTAAAACCCATGTATTGCAACCACCATATGATGCAATCATACTCATAATCTGTTAACTCCTCCCCTCTCTTTTCCGTAAGAAATTTCTTCAGGTTATACTCAAACACTCCCAGCAAATCAGAATTGCACACTCTGCATGCTGGTACAGTGGCTTTAATGTAATGAGTTGACTGATTATTCTTTTTATTAATTAAAGATTTTTCAGCATTTGACTCAAAGGCCCACTGAGGAATAATGTGCTCACGAGTAATATCGTCAGAACTCCCGCATAACACACATATATCAGCATTATGGTCAGCAATAATACAATCCATAACTTTCTTTTGAGAATGCTTTACTCTTTTTCTCAAAATGGAAAACTTTTTATCCACAAACACCCGTCTCATATAACATCTTTCGATAGAATCACTAATAACTCCCTTTCTATCAATTGTATAGATTCCTTGTCAAAACCAAATAACTCACGAACAGGATATTCCACCACAGCACTATTACGCCCCGGCTTATCCCTAAGCCCTAATTGATGTACTCGCGCAATTCGTTGTACTCCGCTGGCAAACGCCACCACCGCCGCACTCTCGCTACCTGTTGCTTTCATAAACCGGTTAGTGCGTAATTTCACAAACATTTCCCGCTTTATCCGGCCTTTCTTATTTCGTACTGGTTGGTTTTTTCTCGGTACATACGGCGTACCATCCGGGGCTTTTTGTAATTTAATTCGCTGCTGCTGGCGCTGGCGCAGCTTCTTCGCAATATCTACCGCCAGTCGCCGACGCCCTGACGGTGACAGCGATTCAATCAGTCCAGCCAGCCGGTCTTCAAAACGCTTAAACTCATTCATCCCACTTGCTCACCAGTTCGCCATTGATATACAGCTCCATCGGACGGTTGACCGGCTCCGGCGGCGGAGGTTCCGGGATATTCTTCACATGCAGCGCGCCGTCCACCTCACTGACCAGCGTGCGCTCGGTCAGCATCAGGCTGATGCTGATATCAAAGCTGCTGTCATTGTTGATGTCTGCATAAAACGTGAAGCCCTTTTTCTGGCCTGCGTCGGTGGTCATGATGTCGGGCTGATTCTCCCGCAGCCACGCCAGCACCGGCACAATGAGCAGGTCAAAATCACCGGTAAAGTCGGTCACAATCACATTGAGCGTGTAACGCTTTTCGAATGACAGAGACGTCGCCAGTGTGGAGGCAATACTCCCGTTATCCACGAATATCCGCAGCATCTCGGGGCTGGTTTTCAGCACCGTGACGGCATCAGTCAGCGCCCTGCGCAGGCTGTCGGGTTTGAGCATCGTTTTCGTCCTGACAGTGTTTAATCATTTTTACCTGGCTGGCACAGCGTGCCAGCGCGTTCTCAAGCTGCCTGATATCAGCACTTAAATCGCCGTTCGTCTGCGGGTCACTGCCCGGCATCGGGCAAAGACTCACTTTCGGGCAGGCGTTGGCGACAATCACTGGCGTCGGTGCAGGCCGGACGCTGGTGCAACCGGCGCACAGCATCAGGCAGGTCAGCACCGTACCAGCGGCGAAAATCTTCGTTTTCATTGAGTAACCTCGTGATGGTTTTCTCGCGCTGTGCTTCACGCTTCGCGGCGTTTTCCAGTTCCTGACGCAGGGCAACCTGCGCCAGCTCGTTTTTGTCTGCCCTGGTGATGGCAACATGAAGCTGATTTTTCAGCATGGTGATGGTCGCCTGCTGCCCGCTGGCGACGTTGTTCGCCCTGTCCAGCGAGGCGCGCAGGCTGGCATTTTTATGTTTCACCAGAAACAGACCGGCCACCGCCAGTGATAACAACACAACCAGCACAGTCATCAGCTTTGACATGGTTCCCGCCCCTCAAAACGCTGACGGCGGGCCGTACGTATCAACCGGAAGAACACCGATACCACGAGATAAATCAGCGCGGTAAAAATCCACCCGGCAGCGACCAGCGAGATAAACGTCGCCACCATCACTACCAGAGCCGCCGCCCGTCTGCGCCACGGCACCGGCTGCAAAAACAGCGACGTGACAATCTTCACGGCCAGCGATTCCGGCGGCAGCTCCCGCCCGTAGCGTTCCAGTACATACTCTGTGGCATACACGCCGACACCACCGGCAACCACACAGATAACCGTCGCCAGAATCGCCCAAGTGGCGACAAAACTGACGGCCACGCTCTGCGGGTAAATCAGGGACAGTGCCAGCATCAGCGCCAGCGACACGTTCAGCATCAGTGAAAGAGATAATTTCTTCATGGTGTTTATTCCGTTTAAGCCGGTACGCCGCCAGCGGTACGCCAGACGGTGACCAGTTTTTCCAGTGAATGCTCACGCTGACCGTAACCGGCACCCGGCAGGGACGCCCAGATATTGCGACAGCGTGAAATGGCGCGCTCAATGCGTCCCGCCCGGATGTCATCCAGTGCACCGCGTTCGCGGATCAACTGAATGGCGAGTCTGTCCTGTGACAACGGACTGAAATCCGGCAGGGCAAGCTGTTTGCGGTAATGCGGCCAGAACAGGTAAAGCTGCTGATAGCGACCGGAGGCCGTGGATTTTTCACCGCGACGGTTAAACACCTTCGCCGGTCGACCATGTGCGAACGGGTGGTCACTGTAGTCGGTGAAAATTTCCGGCTTTCCGTCCAGTCCGGTGACTATCACGTCATAGCCCCGGTTTTTCGTCAGCGGATGATTCGCCGTCCCTTCGGACACGGCCAGCATGTCGAGAAAGGCGGCGATATTCTGATGCGTGTTAATTACCGGCATTACGGTTTCCCCCTGCCCTTAAAACGGCGCTGAATGGCAATCTCAATCACCTGATAACCGGCGATGCCCAGCATGGAGCCGATGCCGCACACCGCAGGCAGTGACAGGTCAGGAAACTGCACCAGAACAACACCGGCAACCATCGAGACAAAACCACCGAGCAACATGCGCCCGATAAACAGACGCGGGGTGATGGGTTCACCACCGGCAAGCACCTTGCCGACAACAATCAGCACCCCAATCATGAAAAGCGACAGGACGCTTTTTTCTTCTGCTGTCATGCGTTACTCCCACAGATTGACAGTTTCAGCCACGGGCGCGGTCTGAACGTCGGGCAGTTCGACGGCGGTGCCGTGTGGCAGCACCGCGCCCAGTTCAGCCAGTCCCGGATTTGCGGCGAGCACGGTCTCGACCACGCCCTCAGTGCGCCCGTAATACCGGACACAAATGGCGTCGAGCGTGTCGCCCTGTAGCGCAAAGGTCTTCATCAGATTTGACTCACGATGCAGCGCGACTTGTCCTGGATACGCGCCACCGCCCAGCGCATATCCCGCCACAGTTCATCAATGGTGCTGTCAATGCTGTCGGCCTTCTTGTCGCCTTTCGCACTGGCATCCACGCCGCGATAACGCTCATAAAGCGACGCGGTCGCCATCGCACACACGGCGCGCTCGTAGTAAAAAACTTTGATGCTTTCACCGTCGATGTCGTCCGCCGGAACGTCCGCCAGACGCGTAAAACCGGCGGCAATTTTCTGTTCGCGGTACTCGTACAGCTCCGCATTCGTCTCCGCCATGCCTGACTTGATGGCCTCACGCAGACGGGCGGGGGCGACGGTCTGCTCAAGGCGCATACGTTCCCGGACGCGCTTCGGGTCGATATCGGGAAAAAAGAACGTGTTTTTAATCACCGGCTCGTCGCCTGCCGGTTGCGGGATGACCACCGTACCCTCACCGGACACGGGAGCCTCCTTTCGCGGAATAATCAGCGTCATCATGACTACCTCTGAAAAGTCGGGCGGTGGACGCCGGTGCAGTGTCAGGTGATTCACCCTCACTGACCGGCGTGCCGCCCTGGCGCGGGGCGCATTCGGTTGTTAACTGGCTTTCTTTTTCGGGCGTCCACGTTTTGCCGGTGTCACGCTCCGGGTCTTACGCGGGGCGCGGGTGACCGCTTTTGGCTGCGGCTCCGGCTTCGGTTTCAGCTCCCGCTCCAGTCGTTCAATCTCTTTTTTGACGCCTGCCTGACAGTCGAGCTGTGTCGCACGTTGCAGGTGAGCCAGCGCACCGGCGGCATCACCAGCGTCACGCAGAAACAGACCGGTGATTTTGTGCAGCTTTGCGCGCACTTCATCAGGCATGTCAGCCGTGGCGGTCAGTTCAAGGGTCTCCGTCAGCAGGCGGATATCCACAGATTCACCGGCAGCGTGAGCGCGCATGGCCGCGAGTGCGACCTCCTCGGTGAACATGTACGGCGGGGTGCGGCGGTGTTTACCCGGCATGGTCAGACCGTACTTCAGGGCATAACGGGCAATCTCCAGCGCACCGGCAATATCGCCGGTATCCAGACGCCACAGCATGACCGTCATCAGAATGTCATCCTGTGCACCTTTGCCCTGCTCCAGCACACCGTTCACCCACGGCAACCAGAACGGCAGCAGTTCGCGCTTTTTCGCGGCCTTAAGCTCTTTTGAATAAATCGCTTTCAGTGTGCGCTGGTCTGCGGCCAGCTTGACCAGCATCTGCTCATAGACAGTTGCATGTCGCAGCGGGGCGGCTTCCCGCTGCGCGGTCATCGCTGCCGAGACCCGCATCATGTGGCGCTGTGCGGGACTCGTCATCGGTTACGCTCCCGGCTCTGCGGTCGCCTTAGCCGGTGTGGAGAAATCACCGACCTTGATTTTTTCCACCAGACAACCGGCGGCGTAGTCTTCCACCACGTAATCAATGTTCATTGACTCGTAGTTCTCCACGCGGTCGAGTTTCGGGTTTTCCACAATCACGCGGCGATGGCTGTCATCCATGTAGTAGATGGACAGGTTTTCCAGCTTCGTGATGAGCATCGCATCCGCCGGGAAGTACGGGACGCGTACCGCTGGCAGGTTACCGATGCGTTTCTGGCTGATGATGACGTCAGCGGCCAGCATTTCGCTGTTGTCCTGCTCCTTGTTAACGATGGGGAAATACTTGTCCGCCAGTAGCTGACGCCCCACAATCACCACAAGGTCAGGGTCTTCCTGATACCACGGTTCAATCAGGTTGTTGGTCGCATCCATCACCAGTGCGTCGAGGCTTACATAATCACCGCCCTTACCCACGCGGATAACCTCAGAGGTGGTGTGCCCTTCCTCGTCAGTGACCTTGCTCATCACGCGCGCCGGGGCTTCATTGCGGTATTTCTGCAGCCAGCCGACCGCCACATCCTGCAGCATCGGATTACTGTTGCGGTCAGAGGTTTCGGCACGCTTCACACCGTTAAAACCGGCCATGATGAAATCAAGGGACTGGCGTTTGATAATGGCGTTACGGATACGGAGCTGGAAATCCTGATAACGCGCCCACAGGTCAAGCGTTTTGTAGCGGATATAAAAATCGAAGTTAATCTGGTCGCATTCGTACTTGTTTGACGCCAGCTTCGAGAAGTCCTTCGGCTGACGCTCGGTGCCACCGGCAGTGTCGGTGGTGCTGGCGATTGAGCCGGTGACACCGATACCAATTTTTTCCCCTTTCATTTCGCTGACCGGCACAATGTTGATACGGGTCAGAAAATCAGAGGACTCCTGCATGGTGTTCATCAGGGTCTGGGTGACCGACGGTTCAACGGTGAATTTTTTCGACACATCACCGGCGTCGATGCCGTTCAGTTCGGCAACACGGGACAGGTAGGCATTAAATTTAAAGCGGGTTTCCTGGCGCATAGTTTTTCCTGAAATTAATGGTTAATCGTGAAGGTTTTCCCGGACTGACTGACGCCGGTCAGCAGTTCGTCATCAGGGCGTCACCGCCACCACCGGTGGCCTTGCTGCGGCGCTGCTGGGTCAGACTTTCGGTGTGGTCGAGACTGTTTTTCAGGCGGGTGAATGCCTGGCTGGTTTCATCCGCCCTGTCAGTCACCTCCTGCTTAAGTGCAGAAAAGGCGGTTTCCATCTCAGCGAGGCGCTGCTCAGTGGCGCTCAGTTTTTCCTGCACATGTTCAGCAACAGCGGTCACCGCTTCATGCACGTCATTCAGACGGGCGTCATCGCTGGCCTGTTTGCGGCCAAAAATGGATTTCACCTTTTCGGTCAGGGCGGTGAACACGGTTTCAGGCAGGTCTTCAAATTCCAGCTCAACGGGCGTTGCCACTGAAATCAGGTTTTCAGGGCTTAATTTGAAGCGGTTCAAAGGGTTGTGTTTTGCCGTGCGGCAGAATTCCAGGTATTCCGTGCCGAGGCTTGCCGGGTCATCGGTGACGGCCAGCCCCACCAGATAACATTTGCCGGTGTTGGCAAAGTTCGGCTGAATTTCCATTGAGGTGTAGACCTTCTGCGCGGCCTTGTTCATCGCGATAAGGTCATCGGTCGGGGTGATTTTCGCAAACAGCGCCCATTTGCCTTTCAGCGCCGAATCATCGTCAATCTTTTCGGCCTTCAGTTCGACCACATCGCCATAACGCTTAAAAATACCGTCAGGCAGGATGCCGCGCAGATGTTCCAGGTTAATGCGGCAACCATAGACTCGCGGGTCAAAGGTTTCGGCCATTTCCTGAATATCCTGCGCACTGATGACACGCCCGTCACAGGTGTCACCCTCAACGCCGATACGAAAGAATTTTGATGCTTTTTTTGCCATTGTCAGGAGTCCTGAATAGTGATTAGAGGAGTCACATGTCGGCATCAGTTTCCCGACGATGCGCATCCTCCGCCATCAGTCCCGGATGGCTTATCACTGACACAACAGCACCTTAGCGAATCGCGGGGCGCGACTCAGTAGCCTTGCCGTGTATTCATCACGGCGAGGTATTCATGACCATCACCACAGACACCACTCTTTTACACGACCCGCGTCGTCAGGCGGCGCTGCTGTACTGGCAGGGATTTTCCGTGCCGCAGATTGCCGCCATGTTGCAGATGAAACGCCCGACGGTGCAGAGCTGGAAACAGCGCGACGGCTGGGACAGCGTTGCCCCCATCAGCCGTGTCGAAATGAGTCTGGAAGCGCGGCTGACCCAGCTCATCATCAAACCACAGAAAACCGGCGGTGACTTCAAGGAAATTGACCTGCTCGGACGCCAGATTGAACGACTGGCACGGATCAACCGTTACAGTCAGACCGGCAACGAGGCAGACCTTAATCCGAACGTCGCTAACCGCAACAAAGGCGGGCGTCGCAAACCGAAAAAGAATTTTTTCAGTGACGAGGCCATCGAAAAGCTGGAGCAGATTTTCTTTGAGCAGTCTTTCGAATATCAGTTGCACTGGTATCGCGCCGGGCTTGAGCACCGCATCCGCGATATCCTGAAATCCCGCCAGATTGGCGCGACGTTTTATTTTTCCCGCGAGGCGCTGCTGCGCGCCCTGAAAACCGGTCATAACCAGATTTTTCTGTCGGCCAGTAAAACGCAGGCGTATGTGTTCCGTGAATACATCATCGCCTTTGCCCGGCTGGTTGACGTTGACCTGACCGGTGACCCGATTGTCCTGGGCAATAACGGCGCAAAACTGATTTTTCTCGGCACCAACTCCAACACCGCGCAGAGTCATAACGGCGACCTGTACGTCGATGAGATTTTCTGGATCCCGAATTTTCAGGTACTGCGTAAGGTGGCATCAGGTATGGCCTCACAGAGTCACCTGCGCTCGACCTATTTCTCCACCCCGTCCACGCTGGCGCATGACGCCTACCCGTTCTGGTCGGGTGAACTGTTCAACCGGGGACGCGCCAGCGCCGCCGAACGCGTGGAAATCGACGTCAGTCATAACGCCCTTGCTGGAGGTCTTCTCTGTGCGGACGGCCAGTGGCGGCAGATTGTCACCATTGAGGACGCCCTGAAAGGTGGCTGCACACTGTTCGACATTGAGCAGCTCAAACGTGAAAACAGCGCCGACGATTTTAAAAACCTGTTCATGTGTGAATTTGTTGACGACAAGGCATCGGTGTTCCCGTTCGAGGAGCTGCAACGCTGCATGGTCGACACGCTGGAAGAATGGGAAGACTATGCACCCTTTGCCGCCAATCCGTTCGGCTCCCGCCCGGTATGGATTGGTTACGACCCGTCACACCGTGGCGACAGCGCCGGATGCGTGGTGCTGGCACCGCCGGTGGTGGCCGGTGGCAAATTCAGAATACTTGAGCGTCACCAGTGGAAAGGCATGGACTTTGCCACCCAGGCTGAATCCATCCGCAAACTCACCGAAAAATACAACGTCGAATACATCGGAATTGATGCCACCGGCCTCGGTGTCGGCGTGTTCCAGCTCGTGCGCTCGTTCTATCCCGCCGCGCGCGATATCCGCTACACGCCGGAAATGAAAACCGCAATGGTGCTCAAGGCAAAAGACGTTATCCGCCGTGGCTGTCTGGAATATGACGTCAGCGCCACCGACATCACCAGCTCGTTTATGGCTATCCGCAAGACCATGACCAGCAGCGGACGCAGCGCCACCTATGAGGCCAGCCGCAGCGAGGAAGCCAGCCACGCCGACCTCGCCTGGGCGACCATGCATGCCCTGTTAAATGAGCCACTCACCGCCGGTATCAGCACCCCGCTGACATCCACCATTCTGGAGTTTTACTGATGAGCAAGAAAAAAGGGAAAACACCGCAACCTGCGGCAAAAACAATGACCGCCAGCGCCCCGAAAATGGAGGCATTCACCTTTGGTGAGCCGGTACCGGTACTCGACCGGCGTGACATTCTGGATTACGTCGAGTGCATCAGTAACGGCAGATGGTATGAGCCACCGGTCAGCTTTACCGGTCTGGCAAAAAGCCTGCGTGCTGCCGTGCATCACAGCTCCCCGATTTACGTCAAACGCAATATTCTGGCCTCGACATTTATCCCGCATCCGTGGCTTTCCCAGCAGGATTTCAGCCGCTTTGTGCTGGATTTTCTGGTGTTCGGTAATGCGTTTCTGGAAAAGCGTTACAGCACCACCGGTAAGGTCATCAGACTGGAAACCTCACCGGCAAAATATACCCGCCGTGGCGTGGAGGAGGATGTTTACTGGTGGGTGCCGTCCTTCAACGAGCCGACACCTTTCGCGCCCGGCTCCGTGTTTCATCTGCTGGAGCCGGATATTAATCAGGAGCTGTACGGCCTGCCGGAATATCTCAGCGCCCTTAACTCTGCCTGGCTGAATGAGTCAGCCACGCTGTTCCGCCGCAAGTATTACGAAAACGGCGCACATGCCGGATACATCATGTACGTCACTGATGCCGTGCAGGATCGCAACGATATCGAAATGCTTCGCGAAAACATGGTCAAGTCGAAAGGCCGCAACAACTTTAAAAATCTGTTTCTCTATGCCCCGCAGGGAAAAGCCGACGGCATTAAAATTATCCCGCTCAGTGAAGTGGCAACGAAGGACGATTTTTTTAATATCAAAAAAGCCAGCGCCGCTGACCTGCTGGACGCGCACCGCATCCCCTTTCAGTTGATGGGTGGCAAGCCGGAGAACGTCGGATCGCTGGGTGATATTGAAAAAGTGGCAAAGGTCTTTGTCCGCAATGAGCTTATCCCGTTACAGGACAGGATCCGCGAGATAAACGGCTGGCTCGGTCAGGAGGTCATCCGATTTAAAAACTACTCACTGGACACTGACAACGGCTGAACATCGCCGCCTGCGGGCGGCTTTTTTACACCCCGTCATCACGCCCTCACACACTCACCACCGCACAAAACAGCCCGCAGACACACCAGCGCCCCGGCGCACAATCTAAACGCCATTACGACGCGCTGAGACGCTGAAAAAATAAAATCAGCACCACCGCCAGCGCGCAGTGCTTTCCCCGCCTCGCCCGCCCGCTTCATGGGTCGATTTTAATGCAGTTGCATGAGTCCATTAAAAGCACATCAGTACTGGCAAAATAAAGATGCAGAAATTAATCCTTGAAGATGCAAAAAAATGCAACGCAACGCACCTCTTACGGCTTCGTCAATACAGACTTAAATTTATCATTAAATGGCTTAACTTGAGGTAATGTTAATTTTTTTACAAATGTTTTTGTCGTTGTGTGAACTACGACGCTACCTTCTCCAAGAGTATTCCCCTGACATTCTTTTACGAACCCCTCATCAGTTACTGATGCGGTAATGCTCTCTGGAATTATAAGCATCAATATATCACCATAGTCTTCTAAAACATGCGGTAACTTGCCAGAGATAAGCGTCCCGGGGTTTACCCATATATTCATTGCTTTATTATTAGAAAATTGCAAAACAACCGATTGAATATTACTCCTTACTTTTCTTTTGTTTGTTATGGTTATTGATATTGCTGTATCTGTAGTGCTAGGTAAGTACATTGATGGTATTAACACCATGCTATATCGAATAGCAATTTCTTCTGAATTTTCCTTTAGCGAACGGTGTGCCAACAACAATGATGTCGCAACAGCAGAAAATGCTCCCACCCCAGAAACCCAAGTACCCAACATGGTCAAAAAAGGTATTGTAATTAATTGGTATTTAGTGTCACCATTCAAACCAATACCACTATAACCCACGTAACACCCTATAAAAAAGAATAGACAAGCCGTTATTAAAACAAATAACAAATGCATAGAACTTATACTTTTAAACTTCAGCAACAAACCTCTTAAAATATATTTACATCTCTTCATTTTCTAATCTCACATTAAAACCAGACACCAATTTTTGCTAGTCACTATTTTTATGATTGCCAGCATAAATGCTGGCATCTTTATCATTCTGGCACAGTTCACTCACTTATAATTGATACAACCTCACCTGTTTCTACATTGACACGCGCAGCAATCGTCTGTTTCACCACTCCGCCATAAGCATTAGTTCCGCGAAACGTGGTTTTCACAATGGCATGCGGGTCTTTATTCAAAACCAGATGATATACCGTTGACACATGTTTATAAGATGAATCATCGTTCATATTATCTTTAATTAGTTTTTCCAATGGACGATAAGAACCATCCCAACCACTAAAATTACTCTGAAATGTATCAAGATTGATTTTATTGTTTAGTGAACTCGGGTCATTTTCATAATCATTAAAGCACCACCCAAGAACATCACCGAGTTTCAACTCATCATCTTTGGTAAATGTATACTCACTCATGCAGGCATAAAACGCATCTGACGCGGTGGCTGGAACTTCCTTAAAATCAATGTAACTATTCACAATATCGTGTCGTGTTTTCTTTGACTCGTTCCGATATTCCTTGAGTGTTTTTTCACCATATTCGAATGTTTTTTGGACTTTGTGTTCTGCAACGGTTGATGTTTCAGTTTTAGCAACTGGCTGGCTTTTTTCTGTTGGATAGAGTATTGAACCAATTATGCTCAATACAAAACCTCCTCCGAGATAAACCGCACTTGCACGTTTGCGGTTTGGCATTCGCACCAGTGATGGCTTGATTAGCCCGATGAAGAAAGCAACGAAAAAAGCGAGTGATAGAAAAGCGATTATAGTATCCATAGCTATCCTTTTTGCATCATCCACATAAAAAATCAACCTCATGTTAGCAACAGGATGCTTACTTTTGAATATTTGTAAGTTGTTAGCTCTCCAACCTAACTCCTTTCAACCGTCAAAAACCAGCACCAACGTAGTAAAAATATGTCTGTCAACTAACGTCTCGCTTCGCTCGTTGTTCAACCCCGCCAGCCCTGAAAACAAGTTTCACGACTGGCGGCGTTCTCTATCGTCTGCGTGGTGGTGGCGCAACTCTGGACTGACCGATATAGTTAAGCCGCCCGTAATTATCCCGTACTATTTCGGCACACCCGACCAGCTCATCGGGCGTCAGATTTTCGTTGACCATAATCCGCTGTAAACGCTGAACAATAGCCATCAGCTTGATATTTTTAGTTTTATGGTGCGGTATCTCGCCTGGTATTCTGTGCATTATCCAAGCCACCCGTTTTGCTTTGCACGCTCCATCTGTTCATCTGAATAGTTCCATGCTCCATCCGTGGCTACCATTGCCCCGCCAGACATCCCCGTCTCTGATTCATACATAACAGCAAGGCCGAGCTGATGCATAATTTCATGATTAATTCTGAATACCAGACCACGCTCACTAAGTTCTTTCCAGTTCACAATCTCATATGCGCCTGTATTAAGCCGCTCAATACTTAGCAAGACATAATCTTCCAGCCAGTCTGACAGGTCAGTAACATCTGTTATCCGGGCTTCAACCTTTCGCCCCGTATACACACCCTGCACCCATTCATGCAAAATCAACGTGTCCCCGCGCTCATAATTACGGTCATTTTTCCGAAACTCTGCGCGTTTCTTTCCTTCCAGCACAAGGTCGAAATATTTTGCGTGCAGCTTTAACTCGTGAATTTTTGCCATTATGTCCACTCCATTACTGTTGAGAATCCCGGCCACTCATCAGCGACCGGATACGTGAATTTTTTCCCGTCAGAATTTACGATCGCGCCACGCGCCAGCGCCTCAAGCTCCCATCGTTGCGGCCTGATACCGTTCTGAGCGAGGTCAACGCGGATACGGGTAATTTGCAATCGTTCCGACCGGGTCAGTCTGGCCGACGGTGCTATTTCATGTGGTTTTAACGGGCTTCCGTTTCTTTGCTGACGATTTGGTGTTTTCAGGCCGTGTTTTAATGCCCCCCTGAGCGTCCTCACGACCTCCGGGTCATTCCATTCGATAACACCGTCATCAACCAGATTTAGCACTGCTGCGGCGTGCTCAGAAGGTGTGGGAGCCGGTAACGAAGTATCACCACCGGTGAGCTTTCCACAGTTATTGACAGGACTCCGAGGCGCGGCGATGCCGCTTTTTAAAGTCAAAGGCTCCACGACCGGAACTTTCGGCACAATGCGCCAGTCCGTCGTTCTGGTGATATGAATATGACGCGCGCCGAGATGCGGCGCGTAAATGCCGACCACTCTCTCGACTTCTTCCTCGTACTCGTTAACTTCATCCGACGGGCTACGGGCGACTCTGACAGTCTGGCAATCGCGCGGAACATTTGCCCCACCCTGCGCACTGATATACAACGCAAAATCGCCACTGTCTGCGGCAGCGCGTGCAGCCTCGACGCGTTCGTCAAACTCATCAGCAATGCTGACGCCGCGAGGCAATTTGCGTAGTTCACGGTAAGCCCCCATTGTCGGCAGACCAACCGTTTTAAATTGCGGGATGCGCCACGTTGACGCCCATGCAGTAACAGCCGCGGCAGTATCTTTCAGAGGTCTGCCGGTATCGTTATCGAGCTGACCATCCAGTGCATAGCCGTCGATGTTTTTTGAGATGTATTTCGCGATATACCCCGCAGCACCGCCCCGATTAAGGTGTTTTGCCTGAAAACGGTTTCGCGCTGCTCCTCTTTCGTCGCCATCCTCTTTGAGCGCATAGCGACGCATGATTTCGATAATCTGGTTACGCTGGCGCGAATTACAAAAAAGCATCATATGCCAGTGCGGCGTTCCGTCGTGGTGTGGCTCGACGACACGCAAACCGTAGACCTGTAAATCATTATCCTTGAATGCCGTGCGCATCAGGCTCCAGATACGGCAGAGATAACGCTGCGCATCCTTTGGATTAAATGCCTCATCGTTCCAGCCGTGATTTAGCTGGACGGTTTTACTTTCGCCTTTTCCAACCTGACGTGTCGGGTGATACTTTGACGGCGCGGTCAGCGTGATAAACATCCCCACATCACCCTCTGCTGCGGCGTAACGCTCAATACCGGCAATGGTGTTCATCAGCTCCATCCGGCGAATTTCAGGATTAGAAATACTGCCCATCACCTTACTGATAAGGTCGATGCGCTCGCCGGTTTCCCTGTTTTCGAGATCACACGATTTAAGAAATTCCAGATTTGCCTGGCGGCGTGCACGCACATCACGAATGGCATGTTTACTGGCATAAGGAGAACGGTCTTTATTGACCTCCCCGACAGCAATCAGTAACGCCTCATGCCAGCGCATACGCTGGCCTTTGAGCTGATGAGTCCACCACTCATCGTTAAACAGACGGGCAATGGCAGAATATGCCTGCCTCGTGGTCATCTGTCCTTTACGGTATTTTTTCCAGTAAAGCGGGGAAATATTGAAAGCACGTGCAGCGCCAGCAACATGACCATAGAGGTGAGCCTGCGCCTCATCCGTAAACAGCGATTCTTTTTCGCCATGTGCATCCACCCAGGCATCGCTGAGTTCCTCATACATCATGAAAAGCTGCGATGAGATACGGGCGGCAAACTTTTTCAGCTCCTTGTCATTCATTCCCGGCAGGCGCGCATAGTGGTCACGCTCTGCCAGAAACAGCAACGACGCGTCGGTGTTCATTTCATGGCGCTGATTCACACGCTCAATGCGCGGCCATAAACGACGCTGAAAAGTGGATGTGAGGAAATAAAACCCGTGCACCGGGCTTTTATTGCGCCGGATGTAGTCATAGCGTGAAGTAAACAGCGAGCGCAAAAAGTAAGGCAGGCGGTTAATCGTGGATAAAACACCTTGCACCTGACGCATCTCGTCACGTGTAAGTGGTCTTTCGCGCCCGACAGCCTCGCGTGGCGCGTTCCATGCATAAGCACCGGTAAACGCCTTACCGGTGCCTGCGGCAAATGCTGACGGAGGGACAAAACGCCCGGAGGCTTTAACGGCCATGTGAGCCAAAAGCCTCTGAACAACGCTTGCTGAGTTGCTCAACCTGCGCGTTTAAATCAGCAAAAGATTTTGCGCTTCCGGTCAGAATATCGTGATGCATCATGCCGGAAACGAGCTGGCTTAATTTCGGGTAATAACCAACCACTGCCAGCCATTCCTGACCGGCGTTTTTACCGCTTTCCGCTCTCTTTTTCTCGTGGAGAATAAACTGAAAGCTGTCACTGGTAACGACATAACGTTCGCCAATTTCAATACGAATACTCATGCCGTTCTCCGGTAATGTTTGTTTTTTGCTTCAAAGACTGACTGACAGGAAACACAACGCGTGGCTGACGGATAAGCCGCACGACGGGCAGCAGGTATTGGCGCGTAACACTCTTCGCAAACCAGCGCAGAAGCACCGCAATGTTTTACCCTTGCCGCGTTAATCTGACGCTCCAGTAATTCAGCCTGTTGTTCCTGAATAAAATCTACGTTGTCCGGCATTACCAGCTCCTTTTGTCGTTAAGTTTTTTAAATTCATCAGCGCAATAGCTGGCAATTTCTGTCGTTAATTTCGTCAGTTCATCCACGGAGGAGATTTGCTTGTGAAATACAGCGCGTTTAACAAGTAAATTGACCACATCAGACAGGAGATTTAATTCGCTCTGATAAATCGCGATAACAGACTCAGTTATTTCGCGTTTTTCTTTATCAAGACCAAGTTGAATAAGAGATAAATCGCCATTTTTCATAACGGCGATTTTTAAGGCGTTATTCAGTAATACAACCGAACGAGAACAGGACATCAAAGCACCTCCCCGCGAGACAATCCGATATTGTGAAATTTTTCCGACTCCTGACTGAGCAGCTCGACTATCTCCACGCGGGATAACTCCGCCTTTGTGATGTGGCGAATCATGGCGTCAAGATGAGAAGAAAAGCGCGTCGCTGCATCGGCCTGTGCTTCGGTTCTGGCCTGTTGCAGCAGTAATGCGTATTTACCGCACTCATTTTCAGAAACTGTATGCATGACTTTCTCCAGGCAAAAAGAAGCCCCGCACAATTAAGTGCGTTAAAAACTCTGGTTAATTACTTAATGCAGATATTGCTCTGGTTTTACCGATGTCAGAATTGTCGGTGCATACTCAAACAGACTGAATAATTCACGTAATGCACGGAATAAAGCATCACGCCAGTAACATGATTCCTCATTAATTCGCCAGTATGGCTGGTTAAATTCTTTTTCTGTCAGTCGTGCGTGCATAAATAAAGTACGGCGCTGACTGACTGTTAAAAAACTAATATATGCATACTCACTTGCGCCAACCTGACGGCGTTTTGAGAATGCCCCACGCAATTCATCAATTGCACAAACCAGTCGTTCACGTTCGACGTCGTTCATTTCTTCAAAACGCATCGTTGCGTGACGCTGTTTTAACTGCGCATGAAAGCAAACCGTTAGCCGTTCGCGTTCCATCATCTGATTATAATAATCGCATGTCTCCTGCCAGCGAGGGACGGCCAGATGCTTACCAATTATCCGGCGCATAGTTGCTGGCTGTTTTTCAACGAGATTGAGCGTCATCACTGTCATTTCCATACCCTCCGGCTTTTCAGAAAGGTCAGAGCCTTTTTTAACGGACTCTGTTTTTTGGTGCGGATAATGATTCCCTTACGCCCCTTACCGTGGGTGATGGTGAAGTCAATCGCCCTGGGGCTTTCGTTACGCAGTAACTGAGCAATACAACGAGGCTCATTCATACGGTTCTCCTTAACGTGGTTCACCGAGACCTAACCACATCAACCAGCCGTCACGAATCTCTTTAGGGCGGCTTTCATAAGCCAGTTTTAGTCCGTTATTCCATGCCGGAAGGTATACCCAATATTCACCTGCACGACCTGAAGCTGATTGTGGATCGGTCATATCAATTACAGGCAGCTTTCCTTTATCGATCATCCGACGAACCGCTCCTGTCGATTTTCCTATTAGTTTTGCGAACTCCTGATAAGGAATCGCATCAGTCATGAGTGTTACTTGCTTGCTCATGTCGTCCTCTAGCCCTCATGAATTGCGTTTAATGTCTTATAATGCCTTTTAGTGCCCACATCCAAGCACTAAACAATCTACATCTAAACTAAATACTATTGAGATCTAAACACCATGTCAAACACGATAAGCGAGAAGATAGTCTTAATGCGAAAATCAGAGTATTTGAGCAGACAACAACTTGCTGATTTAACAGGGGTTCCGTATGGCACGCTGAGTTACTATGAAAGTGGTCGTTCAACACCTCCAACAGATGTCATGATGAACATCCTGCAGACCCCACAATTCACCAAATACACTTTATGGTTCATGACCAATCAGATCGCTCCTGAGTCCGGGCAAATTGCGCCCGCTCTCGCACACTTTGGGCAAAACGAAACAACGTCGCCCCACTCCGGTCAAAAGACTGGTTAACAATTCATCGTGAATATATTCATCACAAGTGCCTACTATTGGTGGCTAAATTTCAGCCACCACGAAAAAAGCGATTAGTAGTCGCAAAAAAACACACCACTCGGAGGGTTTTCTGATGGCAATCAAAAAACTCGATGATGGTCGATATGAAGTGGACATCCGCCCTACTGGACGTAATGGAAAACGCATCCGTAGGAAGTTTGATAAGAAAAGCGAAGCTGTCGCTTTCGAGAAATACACGTTGTACAACCACCACAATAAAGAATGGCTATCAAAACCAAAAGACAAGCGACGTCTGTCGGAGCTGACACAGATCTGGTGGGATTTAAAGGGTAAACACGAAGAGCATGGGAAATCTAATCTTGGAAAAATTGAAATCTTCACAAAAATAACGAATGACCCATGCGCATTTCAAATTACGAAATCGCTTATCAGCCAGTACTGCGCCACCCGAAGAAGTCAGGGTATTAAACCTTCGAGTATCAATCGTGATTTAACATGTATTAGCGGCATGTTTACAGCCCTGATTGAAGCGGAGTTATTCTTTGGTGAGCACCCTATCAGAGGGACAAAAAGGCTTAAGGAGGAAAAACCAGACACAGGCTATCTCACGCAGGAAGAAATTGCCTTACTGCTTGCTGCTCTTGACGGCGACAACAAAAAGATTGCGATTCTTTGCCTGAGTACTGGAGCACGTTGGGGAGAAGCAGCTCGTTTGAAAGCAGAAAATATCATCCATAACCGCGTCACGTTTGTTAAAACGAAAACAAACAAACCACGCACCGTCCCGATCTCAGAGGCTGTTGCCAAAATGATCGCGGATAACAAACGAGGTTTTTTATTCCCTGATGCTGATTACCCTCGCTTCAGACGAACAATGAAAGCAATAAAACCGGATTTGCCAATGGGGCAAGCTACACATGCACTAAGGCACAGCTTTGCCACTCATTTCATGATTAATGGAGGAAGTATTATCACGCTACAACGGATACTAGGTCACACGCGGATTGAGCAAACTATGGTTTACGCTCATTTTGCGCCAGAGTACCTTCAGGACGCCATTTCTCTTAATCCGCTAAGAGGTGGTACTGAGGTCGAGAGTGTCCACACAGTGTCCACAGTAGAGTAACGTTTAAGGGCTTTCAGTGGTAATTTATGCCGCTCAAACCCGCATTGTACCGTTGAAAGCCCCTACTGGTGACACCCTAAATCTCCCTTACACGGGCTTATTTTTTATGCATAAACCATAGAGACGGATTGATCCCAGGTGACCGTCTTCCATTGACCACATCGATAGAATCCCCCTTCATAGCACGATGCCTTTCACTTAACGGCATCGTGCTCGCACAGGGTCCGGCTACGCACACCCAGAACGCGCATGTTTGACGCTTACAAAAAATGAAGCTAAAGCATAGGAATATTTATGCCATCATTTTCTGATAGCCGCATAAAATAAAAATTCTGCTGTAGTTTCATCTATCTGCTTGTCATTATTACTCACATTCAATAATGGTGTTGAAGAATACCTTATCAGAGATAAAAATGGATGTGTCCATGGTAGTCTTGAATCTATTCTCACTCTCCACATTTGAATGTCAGACGCGCGACGCCATGTAATCCTGCCCCTTCAGTCTTCAGGTTAACTATCTGCATTTTTTTGCCCTGAGTAACACAGAAATTAGCTGCATCATTTTTCACTATATTTTCCGCACCAGATATTCTGCCCCTGGCTAAAGATGCTTCGGCTTCAGTGTAGTATTGGTTATCGAGTTTACGCTGGATATTACTTTTATAGGCAAGACCGAATTTACCGATACTTGTCTCATCATTATGCACAGCACAACCAGACATAAGAAAAACACTAATTAATGATATAGCAGCTGTCTTTTTCATCTCACCTTCCCCCATTAAACACCAACGACACTCTCTAGTGTTGAAATATAATAATGACATCATTGTCATTATTGAATAGGATTATAATAAATGTTTTGTGCAGAATTTCCTACATAAGTAGGAAATACAGACATGGAGGCCTATCACAGATAACCTCATAGGAATTATTTAATATAATTGGAATCGTACATTGAGGATGCCATTGCTTTGTTGAATATGATGCATATGCTCTTTTGAAGTTTGTCCCTGATTACCGTTAATGTTCGCTGCCACGCTGAATCCACAGTAAAATAATGCTTAAGTGCTTTCAGTGATCATTTATGCCGATAAAAACCGAGTGTACCGTTGCCCCCCTTACTGGTAACCACTGAATTCCCCATCCTTGAACTGATTTTTTATCCTCCGATTTTCATCCTGTTCTGACTCCGCCTTTTCTTTTCTGCTCTACACTATCTACAGACCAATCATAAAGGCATACGATTATGGCAGAATTTCCCGCCAGCTTACTGATTCTTAACGGCAAAAGTACTGACAATCAACCCTTGCGCGAAGCAATTATGCTGTTGCGCGAGGAAGGAATGACGATCCATGTGCGGGTCACCTGGGAGAAAGGCGATGCCGCCCGATTTGTAGAAGAGGCCCGGAAGCTGGGCGTCGCAACGGTAATTGCCGGTGGTGGCGATGGCACTATTAATGAAGTTTCCTCGGCGCTGATTCAGTGTGAGGGCGATGACATACCCGCGCTGGGGATTTTGCCACTAGGTACAGCGAACGATTTCGCGACCAGCGTGGGTATACCTGAGGCACTGGATAAGGCGCTGAAACTAGCAATTGCTGGTGACGCTATTGCGATTGATATGGCGCAGGTCAACAAACAAACCTGTTTTATTAATATGGCAACGGGTGGGTTTGGGACACGTATTACCACAGAAACGCCGGAAAAATTAAAAGCAGCGCTGGGTGGCGTCTCTTACATCATTCACGGCTTAATGCGCATGGATACACTGCAACCGGACCGTTGTGAAATCCGCGGTGAAAACTTTCACTGGCAAGGTGACGCACTAGTCATTGGTATTGGTAACGGCCGTCAGGCAGGTGGCGGTCAGCAATTGTGCCCGAACGCATTAATTAACGACGGCTTGCTGCAACTACGCATTTTCACCGGCGATGAAATTCTTCCGGCTCTCGTATCAACCTTAAAATCTGACGAAGATAACCCGAATATTATCGAAGGTGCTTCGGCGTGGTTCGATATACAAGCGCCACACGAAATTACCTTTAATCTTGATGGCGAACCGTTGAGTGGGCAAAACTTCCATATTGAAATACTTCCGGCAGCATTGCGCTGTCGATTACCACCGGATTGTCCATTATTGCGTTAATCAAATTTCCCTTTCTTAATTCAGGGAGTATCAGTGATGCCGGATTCGGTGTACACACCTTATCCGGCATAAAGAACAATGCTACACCGTAATTAATTTCACCCGTGTTTTCTGCAATGCCAGTTTATCCACCTCTGACACGGCATCATCAGTAATAATAATATCAATTTTTTCGATTGGCAGTACCTGATTAAAACCGCGACGGTTAAATTTCGATGAATCGAGAACGGCAATCACTTTATTAGCGGCTGTGACCATCGCACCGCTAATCGAATAACCTTCATTAAAGGTCGTAATACCATTAACCGCATCAATACCATCAGCACCGACAAACATTAAATCGGCATTAATATCCTGCAATGAACGCTCGGCAATGGAGCCATGCATCGAGCGCGTTTTATGACGGACCGTGCCACCACAGACGACCAGAGTAATGTCTTTATTTTCGGAAAGGGCAAACGCCGCCGGGAGACTGTTGGTAATCACCGTGATATTTTTGGCGGTCATTAAACCTTCGGCGATAAGCATTGTCGTACTTCCGCTGTCGAGAATAACGGTCATCCCTTCGTGGATCATTTTGACTGCCGCCTGCGCTATTCTGTTTTTCGGCGCGCTGGCGAGCTGAAATCGCTCTTTAAACCCGACTTCCTGGGTCTCGGTTTCACTATTACCGGACATTATTTTCGCCGCACCGCCATGAAAGCGCGTAACCACGCCTTTTTGTTCGAGAAAGCGCAAATCGGCACGGATTGTCGCTTCCGAGGCAGCAAATACTCCCGCCAGATCCTGAACAAGCACGGTTCCCTGTTCATTCACTAATTGGATGATCTTATTCCTTCGCTCGAATGAATTCATCGTCATTTACCCATATTCAATTGTGGCTAGTGTAAACGAAGGGGGACCATTGGTGAATGATCTGTTTTGCACAATACCGGGCCAGCATCACGCTGGCCCGCGGTTTCAGGGAATAAGCAACACTTTGCCCGGCATAGCATTACGAGCGATGTCACGCACCGCCTGGGCGAAGCTTTCAAAGCTTCCACGGTGAGCGATTAATGGCTCCAGGCTTAACTTACGTTCTGTCAGCAACCGGCTCGCCGTTTCCCACTCCTGCCCCGGCCAAGGGCTGGAGTAGTTCATCCAACTGCCGATAACCGTCAGCTCTTTACGTAATATTTTGCCAAACGTTGTCGATGTTATATGCAGATCCTGATGCAACGTGCCCACCAGCGCCAGCTGGGCATGAGGCCCGGCAATCTCTACCGCCAGTTCGACGGTTTGCGGGACGCCAGCCGTCTCGAGGATAAGCTGATTAAAGCGCAGCTCGCGTAAAACGCCCTGCATTTGCGGCGCGCTCATTTCAAGGCTGTTAAATGTTTGCATCGCACCGAAAGATTTTGCCAGTGCCAGTTTTTCTGAGCTAATGTCGATAGCCGTCACACTCTTTGCTCCCAGCGCGACAGCGCACTGAATGGCCAGCAGGCCAATGGTTCCGGCACCAATAATAATAACGTTTTTATTCTCACAACCTTGCGCTAAATGGAAAGCATGCAGGCCAACGGTAATCGGTTCAATAAAAGCCCCATCCTCAATAGGCATATGCGCAGGTAGAGCAAAGACATTTTTCCGCTTAACGACAATATATTCGGCAAACCCACCATCCCGCCGTGAGCCAATAAAATCATATTTTGCGCACTGGGAATAAAACCCTTTCAGACACTCTGGACAAGTAAAACAGGGTAATAACGGCACACAGGCAACCGCATCGCCAGGATGTAAATCATCAACACCGGATCCCACAGCATCAATATAGCCGCTAAATTCATGGCCTAACGTTATTGGATAATAATGTGCACCATTTTTAAAAATTCTGGGTAAATCGGAACCACATAATCCCGAGCTGGCAATTTTTACCCGCACCTCATCCTGATGTTTAATTTCAGGAATGACTCGTTGGGCAACGCGTACGATACCATCAGTATCATTCACCACTGATTTCATAAAAACTCCTGATTATTAAGGGGGATAAACTCCCCCTCAGGTAAAAATTATTCTGCGAGAACGGCTTTCTCTTGTTTAATAAAGCCGCGCGCTCTACGCCAGGTCATGAAAATACCGGTAAGATAAATGGCACCGATAATAATGAAACCGGGAATATTTTGCGGGGAGAAAACCTGAATCAGTAACCAGGTAATGGGAGAACCGCCCTGATCCATTGAAGCCACCATGCCCCCGGCTTTTAACGCCCCAGCATTAGCCGCCAGTTGGGTGTGCAAACCAATAGTTTGCGTCGCGATCCACAGGGTGATGCTCATAATGATGACACCCGAGATTAAGGTGCGGAACAGATTTCCACGATGCACGGCAACTGCCATCGCAACAAAGAAGCCGATGGTGGCAAGGTCGCCAAACGGCAGTACCTGATTACCCGGAACACAAACAGCAATTAAAATGGTGAGCGGGATAAAAATCAGGCTTGCCGATACCACCGCCGTATGCCCCAGCAGCAACGCCGGATCAAGGCCAATCAGGAACTCCTGACCGCCGAACTTCGCCTGTAAACGACTACGGGCCTGCTTAGCGATGGGCGTTAAACCATCCATGATGGGTTTAATCACCCGTGGCATCAGCAGCATAACTGCCGCCGTTTTTACCGCCAGCTGCAATACACCTTTGACATCGTAACCCGCGAGGATGCCGATAATCAGCCCCATCACAAAGCCCACGGTGACAGGTTCGCCAAATGGGCCAAATTTGCGCTGAATATCGTCGGCGCTAAATTTAATACGGTTAACGCCTGGGATTTTCTCGATGATAGCATCCACCAGCACCGCAATTGGCCCCAGATACGCCGACGTACCGTGCGGAATAGCAATGCCTTCCAGCTCAAAGAAATTTCGGGTATCGCGGGCAAACCAGTCGCCGAGCTTATAAACAAACACCGCGTGAATTACCACACCCGCCATCCCTATCATCCATGAACCGGTTGCCAGATGCAGCAATGCGCCGGTGAAGGTCATATGCCAGATATTCCATATATCAACATTTACCACCCGCGTCATACGGGTCAGTAGCATCGCCACGTTAACCAGAATCGCAATCGGAATCGCCACCAGCGCAATTTGCGACGCCCAGGTCATTGGTGAAGAGCCCGGCCAGCCGACATCGACCACATGCAGATTCAGGTCGAAATTTTCCGCCATCGCTTTCGCCGCCGGACCAATGGAATCCAGCATTAAGCCAATCACAAGGCCAATGCCAACAAAGCCAATCCCGATATGCAGACCCGCTTTAAAGCAATCGCCTGCCTTCATGCCTAATATCTTAGAAAAAATAATGATGACAATCGGCAACATGACCGTAGGGCCGAGGTCGAGAATATAACGCATGACTTCTGAAAACATAGGTCACCCCTGTAAGATAGTCAGAATTTTATTTTGTAATGCTTCGATACCGACACCAGAAACAAAAGGCATGCCGTGAACTAACGGAATATCGCCAAAACTGCGGTCAACTCTGGCGGTAGTACAAATAAGATGTACACCATCCATATAGGTTTCTATTTCATTAACCCGACACTGGATTAATTCAACGGGGATATTATGGCTATGACACAACTCTTTAATTTCTTCCGCCGCCATCGTAGAGGTCGCAACCGCGCCTCCGCAAGCGACAATAATCTTGCGTTTCATAAATAGTCCTTTTTATTGTTACAGAGGGATTTATTCGTCTGAATCTAAAACATACTTTGTGAAATATTCCTTTAACTGGGTTTCAGGAAGAGTGATTAGTGTCTCGACGATCTCGGGCTGTTGTAACTTGCCAAATAAACAGCGTAAAAGTTTCAATTGCTGCTGCGGATTTTCCACAATCAACGCAATAACCAACGATACCGCCACGTCGCTATCATCATCCGCTTGCTGAAAATGAACTTTATTTGTTGGCCTTAACAGATAAATGGCTGACGACTTAGCATGAATCGCCTCACAATGCGGTATTGCAATGGCGTGCTGTTCAAGCATTATCCCGGTGGGGAATTCTGCTTCTCTGGCAATTAATGCCTGTGGCCAGGTTTCATGAACCACACCTTTCACGATCATCTCATTACCGATATGGGTTAAAACTTCGCTACGATCGACAAAAGAAATTCCGCTACGAACAAACAGGTTAGTCATATACCGTCCTTATTCCGCACAGCCGTAGCGATAGGCACGCAAAACATCATAAATTTTATCCATAATCAACTGATACGGTATTGCCGATAATTCCCCGGACTGTATGCGTTCAAATTGTTTGGGTAGATACTGACTAATCATGCCCAGTGGGATGTCCACGTCTTCCAGATTCGCCATCATCGTTTCAACGCTATTTTTAATTCGACTATGCGGCCAGTAATAACGAATACGATCCGACAGGCTGTAACGAATATCCAGTAATGAATCGTTAAAACCCGTGCGATAATATTTTTTCCAGTACTGCGGTTCGTCGATCATCACTTCTTCAATTACCGCCAGGCAACCGCTGCGATTTTCGGGGGCGATAATTTCCTGCTCAATTTGTGCCAACGCAAATATCGCCTCACGTAGAGCAAAGGTTAATGCTGGCCCTACTTTCAAAATTGCAAAGTGATCGCGGACTAATTCCCAATAAGCCGTCCGGGTCTGGTAATCGGTAGAATGTGCTTCATAAACCATTCGGGTGTTTTCTATCCATTGCGCCAGCGCCTGCGCTTCTTGCGGCTGATAATGGATAATATTGCTGTGATCAAATTCCACACCCGGCTGTACCACGATGGCAATCACGCGTGTTAACGCCTCTGTCAGCCCACGAGCAATAAAGGCCTTTTGATGCGTACGTAAAGTATTGGCGGCATCTTCAACCCGGGTAATGTGTACTGACTGAATGGCGCTGGCCTCACCGCCCGGAACCGGAACTTCGGTGCCAATGACATAGCTCAGTTGCTCACGCTGGCAATCTGTCGCCACACTCTCCGCTGCGTGGCAAAGCACGGCAGCACGTTCAGCAACCGTTTCTGGCGCTAATGGTATTGGATCCCCCGCACATGACATTGACGCATCAAGGTGAATTTTACTGAACCCCGCTCGAACATATGCTTTTACCAGCTCGACGGATTTTTCCATCGCCGTATCCGCATTTTCTTGCTGCCAGCAGTTCGGTCCCAGATGGTCGCCGCCGAGAATGATACGCTCACGAGCAAATCCGACTTTATCGGCAATCGCAAACACAAATTCGCGAAAGTCCGCCGGTGTCATTCCGGTATAACCGCCAAATTGATTGACCTGGTTTGACGTTGCTTCAATCAGCACTTTGCGCGTGCTGTTGCGATCAAATGCCAGCGCCGCTTCGATAACCAACGGATGGGCAGAACAGACTGAACATATGCCGATATGTTCACCAGCTTTATGCCGGGCAATTAACGTTTTCATGTTTTTTCCTTGTTAAATGGCAGGTGCGTTATGCCCTGCCCTCGCAGCAACAATCAGCAATCACTTTGCTCACCACATCGCGCATTGCGGATTTAGCCGACTGCAAATAATCCCGGGGATCGGTCGCTTCGGGGTGCTCGGTCAGGTAATTTTTTAACGCCTGCGAGAATGCATTTTTAAGCTCCGTTGCAACGTTGATTTTGCATATCCCCAGTTTGATGGTTTGCTGAATATCCTTAGTCGATAATCCTGACGCACCATGCAGCACCAGCGGTAAGTTCACCCACTGGCGAATGTTCTCCAGTCGAGAAAAATCAAGCGCAGGTGCGCTGGCATACATACCGTGAGTCGTGCCGATGGCGACCGCCAGGGAATCAATCCCGGTTGCCTCGGCAAATTCACGCGCCTGAACGGGGTTGGTGTACAACGCATCTGCTTCATTGACTTGCATATCATCTTCCTGGCCGCCAAGTTGCCCCAGCTCCGCTTCGACGCTGACATCAAAGCGATGGCAAAAATCCACCACCTCTTTTACCCGTGCAATATTTTGCGCATAAGGCAGATGCGAGGCGTCGATCATTACCGAGCGCACACCTGAACGAACTTTCTGAGCGATATCGTCAAATTTCGTGTGATGGTCGAGGTGAATCGCCAATGGATGGTGATAGTGCTTCGCCATCGCGCTGACCAGCGCCACCAGATTTTCTGTACCAGCATGAGTAAATGTACCGGGCGTTCCGGCAATGATGACCGGCGCATGCATGCTGGCAGCGGTTTCCACCACCACGTGCATCGTTTCGAGATTATGAATATTGAATGCCGGAACCGCGTAACCGCCGCGCTGCGCGTTGTTCAGCATCTGCTTTGTCGATACCACGTACATTTTCACATCCTGTTATTTATTTTCGATTTCAAAATATAATGAAATTTTTTGTTTCCAAATGTCGCGATATCGATCACAAAAAAGACAATATGAAAATCAATCCAGAATGACAGGCAATAAAAACGGCCTCCCGGGGGAAGCCGTAACAAAGTGCACGTTGTTTTATGTCAGATGCGGCGCGAACGCCTTATCCGGCCTACGGGGCAGCGCTGTGTAGGCATGATAAGACGCTTCAGCGTCGCATCAGGCATAGGTTGCCGGATGCGGTGTGAACGCCTTATCCGCCCTACGGGGTAGTGCTGTTCGTATGAGGCGTATCAGGCGATAGTAATTTTGCTATCGAGATAAACGTCCTGCACGGCGTTAATCAGTTTCACGCCGTCAGCCATCGATTTCTTGAACGCCTTACGTCCAAGAATCAGCCCCATTCCGCCAGCGCGTTTGTTGATGACCGCAGTACGCACTGCATCGCTGAGGTCAGTTTCACCGCCTGCAGCACCGCCGGAGTTTATCAACCCTGCCCGGCCCATATAGCAGTTAGCTAACTGATAACGCACCAGATCAATCGGGTTTTCGCTGGTCAACTTGCTGTACACGCGATCGTCGGTATAACCGTAATTAATCGCTTTATAGCCGCCGTTATTTTCCGCCATTTTTTGTTTGACGATATCTGCGCCTATGGTTGCCGCCAGATGGTTAGCCTGGCCGGTCAGGTCAGCCGAAACGTGATAATCGACGCCATCTTTCTTAAAGGCGGAGTTACGCAAATAGGCCCACAGCACGGTCACCATGCCCAGCTCGTGCGCACGTTCAAAAGCCGCAGAAATTTCTTCAATCTGGCGACGTGACTCTTCCGAGCCAAAATAGATGGTCGCGCCAACCGCCACCGCGCCCATGTTGAACGCCTGCTCCACGCTGGCATACAGCGTTTGATCGTAAGTGTTCGGGTAACTTAGCGTCTCGTTGTGATTAAGTTTGACAAGGAATGGAATGCGATGCGCGTAACGCCGCGATACCGATGCCAGCACGCCGTAAGTTGACGCCACACAGTTACAGCCCGCTTCGATCGCCAGTTCAACAATGTTTTTCGGGTCAAAGTAGAGCGGGTTAGCGGCAAATGAAGCTCCGGCAGAGTGCTCAACGCCCTGGTCAACCGGCAGAATAGAAAGATATCCTGTGCCAGCCAGACGCCCAGTGTTGTACAACGTCTGCATATTACGTAACACCGCTGGCGGGCGATTATTGTCAATCATCACGCGGTCTACGTAGTCATGTCCGGGGAGATAAAGCTGGTCAGAAGGAATAGTCATACAACGGTGCTGTAAAAGGTTGTCGGCGTCTTTGCCAAGCAACTGCGCAATATCTGTCATTACTATGCTCCCGTAAATTCCGATTGGATATCGGCTATGGATTGTCCTGGCCCGCCTTTTGCGGGCAATCATAATCCTGGTCGTTACAGGCGAGTTTTTCCATCTTTTGGATGTTTTTTCAGCGTTTTCTGTTGGCTCGATTCATCAGAAAAAATGTTACCGCGGTCAAGTTTTCACCGCAAAGGTATTTAAAAGGTATTATTAAATGGTATTGTCATCGCGTACCTTACATTACCTGTCATGAAGGAATTAAAAGATGAAAACAACAGCAAAGCTGTCGTTCATGATGTTTGTTGAATGGTTTATCTGGGGCGCGTGGTTTGTGCCATTGTGGTTGTGGTTAAGTAAAAGCGGTTTTAGTGCCGGAGAAATTGGCTGGTCGTATGCCTGTACCGCCATTGCGGCGATCCTGTCGCCAATTCTGGTTGGCTCCATCACTGACCGCTTTTTCTCGGCGCAGAAAGTGCTGGCGGTATTGATGTTCGCTGGTGCGGCGCTGATGTATTTCGCTGCGCAACAGACCACTTTTGCCGGGTTCTTCCCGTTACTGCTGGCCTACTCGCTAACCTATATGCCGACCATTGCGCTGACTAACAGTATCGCTTTTGCCAACGTGCCGGATGTGGAGCGTGATTTCCCACGCATTCGTGTGATGGGCACTATCGGCTGGATTGCCTCCGGTCTGGCATGTGGATTTTTGCCGCAAATGCTGGGTTATGCCGATATCTCTCCGACTAACATCCCGCTGCTGATTACCGCCGGAAGTTCTGCTCTGCTCGGTGTGTTTGCGTTTTTCCTGCCCGACACGCCGCCAAAAAGCACCGGCAAAATGGACATTAAAGTCATGCTCGGCCTGGATGCGCTGATCCTGCTACGCGATAAAAACTTCCTCGTCTTTTTCTTCTGTTCATTCCTGTTTGCGATGCCACTGGCGTTCTATTACATCTTTGCCAACGGTTATCTGACAGAAGTCGGCATGAAAAACGCCACCGGCTGGATGACGCTCGGCCAGTTCTCTGAAATCTTCTTTATGCTGGCATTGCCGTTTTTTACCAAACGCTTTGGTATCAAAAAGGTATTATTACTTGGTCTGGTCACCGCTGCGATCCGCTATGGCTTCTTTATTTACGGTAGTGCGGATGAATATTTCACCTACGCGTTACTGTTCCTCGGCATTTTGCTGCATGGAGTAAGTTACGATTTTTACTACGTTACCGCTTACATCTATGTCGATAAAAAAGCCCCCGTGCATATGCGTACCGCTGCGCAGGGGCTGATCACGCTCTGCTGCCAGGGATTCGGCAGTTTGCTCGGCTATCGTCTTGGCGGTGTGATGATGGAAAAGATGTTCGCTTATCCGGAACCGGTAAACGGACTGACTTTCAACTGGTCCGGGATGTGGACTTTCGGCGCGGTGATGATTGCCATTATCGCCGTGCTGTTCATGATTTTTTTCCGCGAATCCGACAACGAAATTACGGCTATCAAGGTCGATGATCGCGATATTGCGTTGACACAAGGGGAAGTTAAATGAAAACAGAACGTATTCTCGGTGCTCTTTATGGGCAGGCGTTAGGGGATGCGATGGGGATGCCCTCCGAGCTTTGGCCACGCAGCCGCGTTAAAGCACACTTTGGCTGGATTGACCGTTTTCTGCCTGGACCAAAGGAGAATAACGCGGCCTGTTATTTTAACCGCGCCGAATTTACCGACGATACCTCAATGGCTCTTTGCCTGGCTGATGCGTTACTGGAACGTGAAGGCGAGATTGATCCGGATCTGATTGGGCGTAATATTCTCGACTGGGCGCTGCGTTTCAACGCCTTTAACAAAAACGTGCTTGGCCCAACTTCGAAGATTGCGCTTAACGCCATTCGCGACGGTAAACCCGTTGCTGAACTGGAAAACAATGGCGTGACCAACGGCGCAGCGATGCGCGTCTCGCCATTAGGTTGTTTGCTTCCGGCGCGCGATGTTGATTCCTTTATTGATGATGTGGCGCTGGCGTCCAGCCCGACCCATAAATCCGATCTGGCGGTGGCAGGTGCAGTAGTCATCGCATGGGCGATTTCCCGTGCCATTGACGGAGAAAGCTGGTCAGCGATTGTTGATTCTCTACCCTCGATTGCGCGACATGCACAGCAAAAACGCATCACTACCTTCAGCGCCTCACTGGCAGCACGTCTGGAGATTGCGCTGAAAATTGTGCGCAATGCCGACGGCACCGAATCCGCCAGCGAACAGCTGTATCAGGTGGTTGGGGCAGGTACCAGTACTATTGAGTCCGTTCCGTGCGCCATTGCGCTGGTTGAACTGGCACAAACCGACCCGAACCGTTGCGCCATCCTGTGCGCTAACCTTGGCGGCGACACAGACACCATCGGCGCTATGGCGACGGCGATTTGCGGCGCATTGCATGGCGTTAACGCTATCGATCCTGCGTTTAAGACGGAGCTGGATGCGGTAAATCAGCTTGATTTTAATCATTATGCCACGGCGCTGGCAAAGTATCGCCAACAACGGGAGGCGGTATGAGCGGCGCTCGATTACACACGCTGCTGCCTGAATTAACCACGCGTCAGCCGGTGATGGTCGTCGGCGCGGCGGTCATTGATGTGATCGCCGACGCTTATGCCCTACCCTGGCGTGGGTGCGATATCGAACTGAAACAGCAGAGCGTTAACGTTGGCGGCTGTGCACTGAATATTGCCGTGGCGTTAAATCGCCTCGGTATCGAAGCGGGTAATGCCCTGCCGCTCGGCCAGGGTGTGTGGGCGGAAATTATTCGTAACCGGATGGCGAAAGAAGGATTAATCAGCCTCATCGATAACGCCGAAGGCGATAACGGCTGGTGTCTGGCGCTGGTTGAGCCTGATGGTGAACGCACGTTTATGTCGTTCAGTGGTGTGGAAAATCAGTGGAATCGCGAATGGTTGGCGCGATTAACCGTTGCGCCTGGCAGCCTGCTCTATTTTTCCGGTTATCAACTGGCCTCGCCCTGCGGTGAATTGTTAGTGGAATGGCTGGAGAGTCTGCAAGACGTGACGCCGTTCATCGATTTTGGCCCACGTATTGGCGATATCCCGGATGCATTACTGGCGCGAATCATGGCCTGTCGACCTTTAGTGTCACTCAATCGTCAGGAGGTTGAGATTGCCGCCGAACGTTTTGCTTTATCAGCAGAGATAACAACACTTGGCAAGCAATGGCAGGAGAAATTTGCCGCGCCGTTGATCGTTCGTCTGGATAAAGAAGGCGCATGGTATTTCAGCAATAACGCTTCTGGCTGCATCCCGGCATTTCCAACGCAAGTTGTAGACACCATTGGGGCGGGCGACAGTCATGCAGGTGGCGTATTAGCTGGACTGGCCTCTGGTTTGCCACTGGCGGATGCCGTATTGCTGGGCAATGCAGTGGCGTCGTGGGTTGTCGGGCATCGCGGCGGTGATTGCGCGCCAACCCGCGAGGAACTACTCCTCACACACAAAAACGTATAGATCACTGCGACAGTGGCTGATGCTGTACTCAATAGGCCGTTGCTGTTGGTCAAGCGCCACTTGCTTGATCACCAGCACCGGTATTTTACTATCTAATTGAATATGTGACTGAAACTCGGCATCCGGCATCCGGGCGCTAACGCGGGAACGGGTACGCTTTGGAAAAATATGCTGACTGCGGAAGTAGTCATAAAGAGAGATTCCGATGGCATCAACATCATGAATTAAATGCGCCGGAACCCACGACTCCTCAATAGAGACCGCTTCTTCATCAACATAGCGAATACGCTTAAGCAAAAAGACATCACTACCCGCTTCGACCGCCAATTGCTGCGCCACCTCTTCAGGGCATTTAACCACTCGCTTGTTAACCCATAGCGTATCGGGCTTTTTCCCGCGCAACACCACCTGCTGAGAAAATCCTCGCGCTTCTTTTAACGAGTATTCAAAGATGTTATTAATCTGCGTGCCGTAGCCGCGCGAACGTGTCACCACGCCCTCTTCTTCCAGCGCCTGCATCGCCTTGCGCACCGTAATACGCGAAACGCCGGTTAACTGACTTAAATCGCGCTCGCCGGGTAAAATATTGCCATGTTCCAGCACCCCGCTGCGCACGGCATTTTTCACCGTTTCGGCAAACTTAATATAAAGCGGCGTGTTATCCGCTGCTAAAATACGTTCGTTCAGTTGGGCAATCAGCTGGGTATGCGCTTGTTCCATTTGTCTTTTTCCAGGCGATGAGTCTGGAGGGAGTATATCACTGCTTCTTATTTAAGGCGTTTCTTTAATCCCATCAACGAATCCCTGCAGCTCCTCCACCGTGCCATTAAACACATTAAAATCCACCAGGCCATTAATGCCATCCACCTGGCCACGGTCGGAATGTTGCCAGAAGCGCCAGGCCATGCCGTCATTGTCCGGACGACGTTGATAATAGTGAGCCACCCACCACGGATATTCATTGAAATAGCCCGCCAGATTGGTGTGATAAAAAACGGCTCCTGAGTAAATAATCGGCTTTTTTCCCGTGCGTTTTTCGACCATTTTTAGCCACTGACTTACCCGCTTGCGTAATTCTTTTGCCGATAATTTTCCCCGTTCTTCTACGTCCAGCACGGCAGGGAGATCGCCTTGTGAGAAATCCACCGTTTGCAGAAATAATCGCGCCTGAACTGAGGCGGATACCGACGGGGAAAAATAATGATACGCCCCACGCAACAGGCCATTTTCGCGGCTTAGTTGCCAGTTACGCGAAAAATACGGGTCCACCAGCTTTTCGCCTTCCGTCGCCTTGATAAAGGCAAATTGCAAACGAATACCGTTATCGCGCATTTTAGCCACCCGCTGCCAGTCGATCCGCTCCTGCCAGCGCGAAACATCTATTCCGTGAATGGTGTAACTGGCAGGAATGCGAATAGCGAAAGATTTAACCGGGCGATAACCGTAGAAGTGGATGTAGTCTTTAATCTGAATAGCTGTCGAATAGAAAAAATTCACCGTCTGACGCGGATAAATTGCAACGATGGAAATTAGCCCAAGAGCGCATAATAAAGCGGTGAATTTTTTTCGACTGGTGATGCTAAGCTGCATTGGTTTCATCCCTGAATGTCAGCGCCAAAGGCTGACAATAACCAAAGCAGCTATAGTACGGTGCTCACCACCAGGCGTGGAAGTGGTGAACCGGACCAATACCGTGACCAACTTCCAGCGTGTCGGCTTGGGCTAATGCCGATGAAAGCCAGCTTTTTGCCTCCTGTACGGTGTCAGCCCAGTTTGTATGGCGCGGGCGCAGTGCAGCCAACGCCGCAGAGAGCGTACAACCAGTGCCGTGAGTGTTTTTGGTCATAATGCGCGGTGCGGTAAACCGTTGTTCACCCTCGCGGGTAAACAGCCAGTCCGGGCTTTGCTCATCATCCAGATGACCACCTTTCATTAGCACTGCGCCACAGCCCATCGCCAACAGCGATCGCCCTTGTTCCAGCATTTCCTGTTCGGTGCGCGCGTGTGGCGCGTCGAGCAAGGCGGCTGCTTCGGGCAAGTTTGGCGTTATTAATGAAACATATGGCAATAATCGACTGCGTAGCGTGGCAACTGCCGAAGGTGAAAGCAGCGGGTCGCCGCTTTTTGCCAGCATAACGGTGTCGAGTACCACGTTTTGGATCTGATAACGTTGCAACCGTTCTGCCACCGCTTCAACAATATCGGTTTCCGCCAACATACCGATTTTAGTGGTGTCGATTCGCACATCAGTGAACACCGAATCCAACTGCGCGGCGACAAAATCAGGATCTATGCGATACACCGATTGCACGCCTCGGGTGTTTTGCGCTACCAGGGCGGTTATTACTGAACAACCATAAGCGCCAAGTGCCGAGAAGGTTTTAAGATCGGCCTGAATCCCCGCACCACCACTCGGATCAGTACCGGCAATCGTCAGAGCGTTAATTCGTTTCACGCCTGCACCTCCTGCGTCAATTGCCAGAGCGCATCAAGAAAATGGGGAACAAAACTGCCAGGCCCTTCACTTCTGGCGACGGCGCGTTCTCCGGCTTGTTTCATCCAGTGACAGGCAGATGCGATATTTTCCAGCATATCGCCTGGTAATGCACAACAGGCAGCGACAACTGCCGATAATGCACAGCCAGTTCCTACCACTTTGGTCATTAACGGATCGCCGCCGTGAATGCCAACGGTGCGACGACCATCGGTAATATAATCCACCTCGCCAGTGACCACGACGATTGCGCCAGTTTCCCGTGCCAGTGTTTGTGCAGCAGGTATCGCGTTAGCCGCGGCGTCAGTGGTATCCACTCCCCGTCCACCATTAGCAACGCCAGCTAATGCCATGATTTCCGAAGCATTACCACGTATCGCTGCCGGTTTAAAAGATAAAAGTTCATGACAAAAACGGCGACGATAATCGAGTGCGCCAACCGCGACCGGATCAAGCGTCCAGGGCGTTTGGGAGTGTGTTGCCTGTTCAACGGCAGCACGCATTGCCTGTGCGCGTGGCTGCGTCAGCGTGCCAACGTTAATTAGCAAGGCACTGGCGATAGCCGCAAATTGACTGGCCTCTTCTGCTTCGATAACCATCGCTGGCGATGCACCGAGCACCAGTAAAGTATTGGCAGTAAAGGTTTGCACCACATCATTGGTCATGCAATGCACAAGAGGAGAGTGTTGGTAAAAGAGGTTTAACGCGTGCGCTGATTGCGCGGAACTCAGCAGGTCGACTTGCATAGTTTGCTCCTGCCATAACGTGAAGAAGCAATGACCTGGTGGTCTGTGACTTCCCTACGCTGGCATTATCCAGATCAGGTGATACGGGTATTTCTCAGCCTTCACGCAGAAGGGCACCCCGAGTCGTTTGGTTGCGATGATGAATCGCAGAGATGGATGGTAATGTCCCGCGCACACGTTGTAAACGAGGAAAAACGGCGGTATTACAATAACGTTGTGAAATTATTTGATATATGAATCCAACACCTTCAGAACGACATCCAGATCTTCTTCACGTTTTAGCTCATCCCCCTGGTGAACGATGTGTTCCGTCAGATGCCCCTTAATCACTTCGCGCATCAGGCCGTTTACCGCGCCACGGATAGCAGCAATCTGTTGTAGAACAGCTGCGCATTCGTGCGGCTCGTCGAGCATTTTCTTGAGCGCCACGACCTGACCCTGAATCTTACTGGCACGCGCTTTCAGTTTCTGTTTATCACGGATTGTATGAGACATGGCAACACCTGGTTAACAAGAACATGAAAAATCATAGCACTATTATTCTACTGGGGGGTAGTATCAGGTACTGGGGGGGAGTAGAATCGGATTGCCGAATTAATACTAAGAATTATTATCATGACCGAATTTACCACTCTTCTTCAGCAAGGAAACGCCTGGTTCTTCATTCCCAGCGCCATCTTACTTGGTGCGCTTCATGGCCTGGAACCAGGGCACTCAAAAACGATGATGGCGGCGTTTATCATCGCCATCAAAGGCACCATTAAACAGGCGGTGATGCTCGGACTGGCAGCAACCATTTCGCATACCGCGGTGGTCTGGTTGATTGCCTTTGGCGGGATGGTGATCAGCAAACGTTTTACTGCTCAATCTGCAGAACCGTGGCTCCAGTTGATTTCCGCGGTGATCATTATTGGCACCGCGTTCTGGATGTTCTGGCGTACCTGGCGCGGCGAACGCAACTGGCTGGAGAATATGCACGGGCATGATCATGAGTATCATCACGATCACGAAGATCACCACGACCATGGACATCATCACCATCACGAACATGGGGAGTATCAGGATGCTCATGCACGAGCCCATGCCAATGACATCAAACGACGCTTCAATGGCAGAGAAGTGACCAACTGGCAAATTTTATTGTTTGGGTTAACAGGTGGACTGATCCCCTGCCCGGCAGCAATTACCGTGCTGTTGATTTGTATTCAGTTGAAAGCCCTGACACTAGGCGCAACACTGGTCGTCAGTTTCAGCATTGGCCTGGCGTTAACGCTAGTCACCGTAGGCGTTGGCGCAGCAATCAGCGTTCAGCAGGTCGCAAAACGCTGGAGCGGATTTAACACTCTCGCTAAACGTGCCCCCTATTTTTCCAGTCTGTTGATTGGCTTAGTTGGGGTGTATATGGGCGTGCATGGCTTTATGGGCATTATGCGATAGGCTGCATGTTATCTTCAGCCCAGGATGATTCTTAAATCAGCTATTTCCGCTGGCTCTCTGCTCGCTAAGGATGCTTTTAGGGCATCCTTTCATTTACACTTTTTACGAAATCATGGGATCACTAACAAAATATCGCTTGTCAGTTATATTGTATGGCAGGAAAGATATGCGACTGATATTACAGATCCCCAAAGTGGAGAGTTTATGACCATTAAAAATAAGATGTTGCTGGGTGTGCTTTTGCTGGTTACCAGTGCCGCCTGGGCCGCACCAGCCACCGCGGGTTCGACCAATACCTCGGGAATTTCTAAGTATGAGTTAAGCAGTTTCATTGCTGACTTTAAGCATTTCAAACCAGGCGATACCGTCCCAGAGATGTACCGCACCGATGAGTACAACATTAAGCAGTGGCAGTTACGTAACCTGCCCGCGCCTGATGCCGGGACGCACTGGACCTATATGGGTGGCGCGTACGTGTTGATCAGCGACACCGACGGTAAAATCATTAAAGCCTACGATGGTGAGATTTTTTATCATCGCTAAAAAAAGCCCCCTCATCATGAGGGGGAAATGCAGACACCTTGTTATTTTTTATTATTAGCCACTTGCTCGTCTTGCTTGTTATTAGTCGTATTTCACGTTGATTAATGCGGTTGCCTCCAGTGCGCCAGATTTAATTTTATTTGTATCGTAGACGTAGTAACTGGCAGTTATCGGAATTGAAACCGTTGTATCTGTAAGTTTTGACTTTGCCGCAATTTCTTTTAAATTTGTGTATTCTTTACTGCTGTTAGTGATATTTAAAAGTGTGACTGGAGAACCATTACTTTCAAGAATAAATCCTACGCCATTATCTTCCGCACCTTTCAGTATTGTGTTGCTGTTGGTTAACAAGTCAGAACTTGATAAATACACCTGCATTTTCCGTGATGTTTGATTTTGTTGACCTAATAAGTTTTTACAACGCAGAACAATATCCCCTTTGTTACTATTTATTGTTGCTTTGTTACCTGTAGCTGGTAATTGTGAAACGGGAATACTCTCTAAAGTAATTAATAAATCGTCCGGTTTGCAGGTTGTGGTTATCGGGTTGTATGACAATGTCAGATTAAAGGAATAGACACCTGCATTTTGTGCCAATGCATTTCTGTAGCTATTTACACATGCATCCCATGACTTGCCACCGAATAAACACAGTAAAAATTGTACTGCAGCACTCCCGCGTGTCGATGATGAAGCACTGGATAATGTCGCAACACCATTAATCATCACTGAACCGCCGCCCCCCGCAGAAACATTCACTTTTGCATTACTGGCCGCAGGTGTCACCGTTACCGAATAACCATTAGTGAAACTGGTCTGATTATTTGACAACGTGATGTTGTTTTTATTGGTCCATTCAAAATGTAAATTTAATTTAATTGTATCGTTATACAGCCCAACAATAATATCCGATGAATTCATGGGAGTGATGGTATTTGTACTCACACATGATGAATCGTTGAAATTATGCTCATATGTCGCCGTTTGTGTTTGAGTAAGTGCAAAATCCCCCTGAACAATCAAATTGTGCTGAACAGATAACTCACTATAACATGCTGCATAGCTCACAGGCATAACCATCATCGTTAATATAAATAGCATTATGCGAATTTTCATAGAACCACCTGACTATTACTGGCAAATATAATTTCTACTTTCATCAATCTCTTTACCGAAGGTGATTGTGCATGAAAGCCCTTGTTGCTTATCAATTGCTACATTAACCGATGGCGGTACTTCATTGGTGCGAATAAATAACTGGCTTCCCTGGCCGACAACGCCAATATTGTGACCGTGGATATCATTGACTTCATAACCAAACGTTAATGGTTGCCCATCCGTTCTTAACGCTTTTATAAACCAGGGCTTGCGCTGATCGGTATCAAAATTAACCAGTACAACCGCGCCGCGAAAAGGGGCGGCAATGTTCCGGTTGCCACGTAATTCTGCTTCGCTATCGCTTTGCGACACATCCAGCATCAGGTGATTTTCCCGATAAGGTGTCATTCCATCGTATACCACCACTCCATTACGGTTTGTTGTGCGATATTTTTGCCCATTGACATAAGCATCTTTAATTCCTGGCGCATTCATCACAGCAAACGTTTCGGAAAGACGGTTCGCCAGATTAACGCCACCCGACCAGGCGACAATGCCCCCTGAAAGACTGGCTCCAGCCTGTCGATAAGTACTCGACTGACTATAACTGCCATTCACCGTTGCCACCGGCGCGTTCCAGGTTAAATTCGCTCCAGCTGTCGTTTCATTTCCCTGATGCTGATGACTTAAGTTGACCCCATAGTTAAATTGATCCCGGCTTCCAACGGTTCCCGATAATCCCGTATTATTTGAGGCAAAACCCTGATCATCAAACGTCGTTGAGTTAGACATATATATTTGCCGACGAGGCGTCGTAACGTCATCACCCCAATCAAAGGGAATCGATATAAAAATATTAAAACGTTTCTCTTCATGATGATTCTCGTCATAAGCCTGGCTTGCCGCGAGGGTATAGCTTATCCGTCGCAGGTTGTTGGAATAACTCAACTGATAATCCTTACTGCTGCCGCTACGCCCCCAGTAATCTCGCCATAACGTACTTAAGGACACAGAACCCCAGCCTTCTGGCAATGACTGGCTCATATTGGCAGAAAAGCTATTTTTACGGCCAAAATCGTTCTGGTAATAATCGGCAATGTCATAGATATCGTTTTCATCACGGCGATAATTATCTTTATTGTTTGCCCAAACGTGATCGTTAAATGTCCGGTAATCACGCGACGAATAACGCCAGGCCGCCAGACCAAAACGCGTCGACGTTTGGCTCACAAATTTGTTGTAGGCAATTTGATAACTTTGCCCGTCAAACACATCGCCGTTGTCTTGTTTACTATGCGACTTCGTGGCATCGACGGAAATGGCACCAATGCGTGTATTCCAGCCAGTCCCCAAAGTGAACGCGTAATAATTATTCGCGACCATCGATCCGCCATACAGCGTCAATAAGTTATTAAAACCATACTGATAACCCGCCTGAACAAAATCACTTTGTTTGCTCGCCCCTTCAATATGGCTACGACCTGCCGCAAAATCATATTTCGACACGCCGGGTTGCAGCATATTCGGCACTGCTGCATAAGGCACCAGATAGGTGGTTACCGAACCGTCCGCCTCTTTCACGCTGACATCAAGATCTGCTCCACCACCGGCCAACTGCAAATCTGTAATCGCAAACGGGCCAGGAGGAACCTCTTTCTGATAAACCACAAAACCGTTCTGTTCAATAGTTACCAGCGCGTTACTCTGAGCAATCCCCTGCACCCGTGGAGTAAAATTTTGTTTCGAGTTAGGCAACATCTGCATATCACGAAACAACCGCACACCGCTGAAGCGAACAGAATCAAAAATATCGCTTGATGTGTACATATCACCCACGCGAAGCGTGCCGAGAAGTTGGGCAAATCCACGTTCCAGATACAGGGTATTGCTTTTCCACACCCCTGGATTGCTATTTGTTTTACTTAAACTGGCATCAGAATGCAGTTGCCACCCCAGTAAGTTTAACCCGCTGTTAAAACGTACATATGTACTCTTGCTATTACCCGACGCTTTATAGTCGCTGTAATACTGACTCACATAATAAGAGGTATAAAACGCATTAATACCCCGCTCCCAGTTTTCCGGTGGAACATAGCCACTTTCCAGTTCTTCCACCCACGCCTGCGGTACACTGAAATCGAGACGAAAAACTCCGATATCCCAGGTATAGCTCCCACCGTGAACAAGTTGCTCAAATGTTAAACATTGCTTACCGCTGGCAAAGTTATCGGTATTAATACCCAATCGCTTTATAATTTCCCTTTCCAGGCATGTTTCTTCGTGATTATCTTTAACGATAACCTCGTATTTCCCTCGCCATTGCTTATTGACATAAATATCGATTTCATACTGCCCTGGCAAGGGTTGATTATCATCAAGACGAATATTTGCAACCTGCTGGTCTTTCATTCCACCTATCATAAAATGAGTATCAAAAGTTTCTTCAGCTGCATAAGCTTCAATGCCAAGCAATAACGCTACGATTGCTGATGCAAGTGGGGTCATTCTCAACATAGGTAGCTCCTGCAATTAAATTTTGTCACTAATATAGTTGCCATGGTCATCGATAATGGTCAGATGCCAGCTATTCGCATTATTAGTTTTGACATTAACACTCTGACTTTCCAATGGTGCAATCATGATAGTTTCATAATTGACTTTAACATTATTAGCTTTGACATCCGAAATCGTTACCCAATTTGCTGAGTCATTTTTTATCACCAATCCATTGCCACTGCGATTTACCAGTAACTTTTTAAATGTCGCTTTATTTACCGGTGCAATACCCGCAGGCCGGTAAAACAATTTGATTCTGTTTTGCATTGCAAATTTCAGTGCATTCTTGCCCTCTTGCTCTGGACTATTTGGTGGAATATCCAGAACATTCAGATAAAAAATGCTCTCTTTATTAGTGGGCAGTTTATTCGACATAATTTTGATTTTTACTTGCTGCCCGGAATTTGCCCCTATTTTTGCCACTGGTGGCGTTAACATGAAAGGAACCTGAATTTTTTCTGGTGGTAACGACGTATCGCCATCATCAATCCACGCCTGCAGCAGCGAAGAACGGTTTCCCTGGTTCATCAACTGCACCATCACTTCTTTATTTTCTGCCGGGTAAATAATGCGCGTCCCGTAGATAACAATTCCGGCATGCGCAGGAAGGACCATAGAAGAAATAAGTAAAGCTAATAATCCTTTCATCTTAATGCCTCTTAAATTAAAAGGCCGCCATGGGGATAGCGGCCATGTTTATTACCTGGGGAAATTTGAAATTTTATTTATTAATCCTGCGCCACACGCATAACCAGAGAAGATAACACATCACCTGATTGCACTGAGTTATCTGTCAGTTTCAGATATTTCGCTTTAAACGGAATGGCATATTGACCTTCCGCTGTTTTATAACTTTCAATGTTAAAAGGTGCAGAAACATCCAGGACATCGCTGTTATCACCTAAATAGAGATAGTACCCCACGGTATCGTTGCTACTGGCTATCGCCTTATCGTTTCCGGTTATTTTATCGTTGGTAATCAACGAGAGTTTTACACCAGCAACTTCTTTCGGACAGCTAATTTTTAACATGCTGCTGGTTACACCGACTGCATCATCATAGGTCGAGTATTTAGCTTTACCTTCAAAGACAGTGGTTGGTACAGTTGGCATATTAATACTTACTGAATCGCCACCCGCTTCGAATTTACACGGAGATTCTGCAATATTCCCTTTAATGGTTAATGTTCCGGTATCAACGTCTGCGGCAAATACCCCAGCGCTCATAAAAAAAGAAGAAAAGACAGCGGCAGCAATAATTGAACGTTTCATAATATGTTCCTTAATAAAATTTATTTTTTGGTTGTTAAGAGTCTGTATCTCTTGGAAACAAATTTCTCACATCAAAAAAGTTGCCGCAATGTAAACATATTGTTTTATTGATTTAAAACAAATTAACCATTGCAATATAAATACAACAAATACTTAAGCATATTAAATATTTATCACATCTATTAATTAATGCAGATTTTTTTAAATGGTATTATTAATATCAATAAAAAAGCTGAAATCATTCACGCGAATGATTTCAGCTTTCTAAATCCGCTTAAAGAACCAGGGTGGCAAATTAATCGTAGCGATTTAACACGATTCGACGTTTGCTATCGCTACCTGCAACAACCACTTCTGTCGTCACACCTTTGACTGGCGAAGAAACCTGATGACGGGTATCAACATCATACGTTAACTGACCACAATGCTGTTGAGGTTGACCATTAACCATAGCCATACTGCATGTTGGGGGACTGATCCTGCCATTAATCGTTAATGTGGCAGTCTGTGAAGAGAACGCGGGAGAAGCCATTCCATAGGCAAGAAAAATAATTCCTGACAGCCAGTACTTATTCATTGAACGTTATCCCTGTAGTAAAGGTTATGCCTGGATAGAATGAGTGCATAACAAACTATAGCTGTACATCCACTACACAGCCACGAAGGATGATAATGAAGCATTGCCTGTACGATCAATCGACTTTATAGAGTTTCGGACGAAGGTCCGCAGAATATTCGCAGCATTAAATAAGTGTTCATTAATGCGGCAAAAACAAATACACCGCATCAATGTAACATCTCTGCGGTGTACGAAAAACAACCAAAAAGGTTAATACGCGTCAGACCGCGCGGAAGGAAATCTCGCCAGGAATGACTTCTCCCTGCCAATAAAGCTGGGCTGCAACGCGGTCAGCCAGCTGGCGGTAGATAGCGGTAAATTCGCTCTCCGGACGGCTGATAACCGTTGGCGTGCCTTTATCGAGATCTTCACGTAAGGAGATGTGTAACGGCATCTGCCCCAGCAACTGCGTGTGGTATTTCTCGGCCAGTTTCTCTGCACCACCGGTACCGAAAATCGGTTCATGGTGACCACAGTTACTGCAAATATGCACGCTCATGTTCTCGACAATACCGAGCACCGGAACCTCGACTTTCTCGAACATCACAATGCCTTTTTTCGCATCGATCAACGCAATGTCCTGCGGGGTGGTGACCACTACCGCGCCAGTTACTGGAATGTTTTGTGCCAGTGTCAATTGAATGTCACCGGTGCCTGGCGGCATATCAAGCACCAGATAGTCGAGATCCGGCCACAAGGTTTCCTGCAACATCTGCATTAACGCCTTGCTCGCCATCGGACCACGCCACACCATCGCATTGTCGTCAGTGACCAGATAACCAATTGAATTGGTTGCCAGTCCATGAGACATAATCGGTGCCATATGGGTACCGTCCGGCGAAGTTGGACGCTGATTTTCTGCGCCCAGCATGGTGGGTATTGATGGGCCGTAGATATCGGCGTCCAGAATGCCGACTTTCGCCCCTTCCGCCGCCAGTGCCAGCGCCAGATTTACCGCCGTGGAGGATTTACCCACGCCGCCTTTACCGGAGCTGACCGCAATGATGTTCTTCACGCCGTTAATTCCCGGCTGATTCTTCACGCGTTTTAAGGTGGCGATATTGTGCGACAGTTTCCAGTCGATAGCTTTCGCCCCGGTGATGCGCAGCAGTTCAGCGCTACATTGCTCTTTTAACTCTTCGAACGCGCTATGCCAGACGAATGGCATAACCAGTTCCACATGCAACGTGTCGTCCATCCAGGCGACATGGTGCAACGCTTTCAGCGTGGTGAGGTTATGCTTCAGGGTTGGGTGCTGAAAATTGGCCAGTGTCCCGGCGACCATTGCGCGCAAGGCTTCTGGTGATTTGGCCTGGGATTGTTCGTTCATCCCGACTCCTTTTTTGTATAGATAAACCATCAGCTGATAGTTTACCTGAAGAATATAGAGAAGTACTTACTTAACATTTTCCCATTTGGTACTATCTAACCCCTTTTCACTATTAAGAAGTAATGCCTACTATGACTCAAGTCGCGAAGAAAATTCTGGTGACGTGCGCACTGCCGTACGCTAACGGCTCAATCCACCTCGGCCATATGCTGGAGCACATCCAGGCTGATGTCTGGGTCCGTTACCAGCGAATGCGCGGCCACGAGGTCAACTTCATCTGCGCCGACGATGCCCACGGTACACCAATCATGCTGAAAGCTCAGCAGCTTGGTATCACTCCGGAGCAGATGATTGGCGAAATGAGTCAGGAGCATCAGACTGATTTCGCAGGCTTTAACATCAGCTATGACAACTATCACTCGACGCACAGTGAAGAGAACCGACAGTTGTCAGAACTTATCTATACTCGCCTGAAGGAAAACGGTTTTATTAAAAACCGCACCATCTCTCAACTGTACGATCCGGAAAAAGGCATGTTCCTGCCGGACCGTTTTGTAAAAGGCACCTGCCCGAAATGTAAATCCCCGGATCAATACGGCGATAACTGCGAAGTCTGCGGCGCGACCTACAGCCCGACTGAACTGATCGAGCCGAAATCGGTGGTTTCTGGCGCTACCCCGGTAATGCGTGATTCTGAACACTTCTTCTTTGATCTGCCCTCTTTCAGCGAAATGCTGCAGGCATGGACCCGCAGCGGTGCGTTGCAGGAGCAGGTGGCAAACAAAATGCAGGAGTGGTTTGAATCTGGCCTGCAACAATGGGATATCTCCCGCGACGCCCCTTACTTCGGTTTTGAAATTCCGAACGCGCCGGGCAAATATTTCTACGTCTGGCTGGACGCACCGATTGGCTACATGGGTTCTTTCAAGAATCTGTGTGACAAGCGCGGCGACAGCGTAAGCTTCGATGAATACTGGAAGAAAGACTCCACCGCCGAGCTGTACCACTTCATCGGTAAAGATATTGTTTACTTCCACAGCCTGTTCTGGCCTGCCATGTTGGAAGGTAGCAACTTCCGCAAGCCGACCAACCTGTTTGTTCACGGCTATGTAACGGTGAACGGCGCGAAGATGTCCAAGTCTCGCGGCACCTTTATTAAAGCCAGCACCTGGCTGAATCATTTTGACGCTGACAGCCTGCGTTACTACTACACTGCGAAACTCTCTTCGCGCATTGATGATATCGATCTCAACCTCGAGGATTTCGTCCAGCGCGTGAATGCCGATATCGTTAATAAGGTTGTAAACCTGGCATCCCGTAACGCGGGCTTTATCAACAAGCGTTTTGACGGCGTGTTGGCAAGCGAACTGGCTGACCCGCAGTTGTACAAAACCTTCACGGATGCCGCTGAAGTGATTGGCGAAGCGTGGGAAAGCCGTGAATTTGGTAAAGCAGTGCGCGAAATCATGGCACTGGCTGACCTGGCTAACCGCTATGTCGATGAACAGGCTCCGTGGGTAGTCGCAAAACAGGAAGGTCGCGATGCTGACCTGCAGGCGATTTGCTCTATGGGCATTAACCTGTTCCGCGTGCTGATGACCTACCTGAAACCGGTACTGCCAAAACTGACCGAGCGTGCAGAAGCATTCCTCAATACGGAACTGACTTGGGATGGTATCCAGCAACCGCTGCTGGGCCACAAAGTGAATCCGTTCAAGGCGCTGTATAACCGTATTGACATGAAGCAGGTTGAAGCACTGGTGGAAGCATCTAAAGAAGAAGTGAAAGCCACTGCCGCACCAGTTACTGGCCCGCTGGCAGATGATCCGATTCAGGAAACCATCACCTTTGACGACTTCGCCAAAGTTGACCTGCGCGTGGCGTTGATCGAAAACGCAGAGTTTGTTGAAGGTTCTGACAAACTGCTGCGCCTGACGCTGGATCTCGGCGGTGAAAAACGCAATGTCTTCTCCGGCATTCGTTCTGCTTACCCGGATCCGCAGGCATTGATTGGTCGTCACACCATTATGGTGGCTAACCTGGCACCACGTAAAATGCGCTTCGGTATCTCCGAAGGCATGGTGATGGCTGCCGGTCCTGGCGGGAAAGATATCTTCCTGCTAAGCCCGGATGCCGGTGCTAAACCGGGCCATCAGGTGAAATAATCCCCCTTCAAGGCGCTGCATCGACAGCGCCTTTTCTTTATGAATTCCTAAAGTTGTTTTCTTGTTTGTTCAACGCTCTTAATTTTTTTCATTAACTGCTAGCATCCGCTTATAACTGGATATAAATACAGGGAACGCGGATGAAGAGTTATATCTATCAGGACGAAAAATCACATAAATTCTGGGCGGTGGAGCAGCAAGGTAACGAGTTGCATATCAGTTGGGGAAAAGTTGGCACCCAAGGGCAAAGCCAGATAAAAAGCTTTGCGGATGCTGCGGCGGCGGAAAAAGCGGAACTGAAGCTTATCGCTGAGAAAACGAAAAAAGGCTATGTGGAAGACGCTTCGGCAAACGTGCATATCCCCCCCGTCACCAAAGTCACTCCTGACGTTGAAACTTCACCTGAGAGTAAAAACAAACGCCCATGGCTGGCTGATGATGCAGCCATTCCGCTAACCGACGATATTAACCGATTTGCTTTTCCACATCGCTCTCGCCCCAGAGATATCAATTATCTGCACAAAGATGGCCAAATATGGAAGCGCATCGCGAATAACACGAGGGCATATGACCCCGACAATAATTACCGCTCTTATCCAGAAAACTGGCAGCAGGCTTTTGCTGAGTTACAAATGCGAGTTCAGGGTAATCAACCGACAGGGAGTGCGCAATCTGATGCAGCATTGCTCTGGGGCTTTTGGAACTCTTACTCTCAAGATGAACTGGTCGATGACTTAGTCATTCGCTGTGGTCTGGAAAGTGCCGTTGAAATCGCCCTTCTCGCTCTTCAACTCAAATATAAACCAGTAAAAGGCGCAGTAACCACCATCATTCCACCTAATCACGAAGCAGAATCGCTACCGAGTTGGCATCAACGTCTATGTCATCATCTTTCACTCGCTTCAGAAGATGAGTGGCAACGCTGTGTGGATAAAGTGCTTACTGCTATTCCGACGCTATCCCCAGCACGGCAACCTTTTGCCGCGTTACTGCTCCCTGAACGCCCGGATATTGCCAATGCTATGGCGCTACATTATGCAGACCAAAACGTTCCGGCGATAACCTGGTTAAGACTGGTAGTAACCGATGATATAGCTCTGACTACAGCAGAAAAATACGACTTCCCACCGTTGTATCGTGATTTTCGCGCTTATCTGGCAATGTTGCTGGCAAATAATGGGGGGCGCGGTGTAAGCCGGATACTTACTGAGTTTGTGGAAGAGCATTCTGACAATCCCACTTATCTCTTCGAGCGCATCAGCGAGACTGAAGATCTTGTCAAATGGCTATGGAAAACGAATCACCCGGATGCGATTCAAATTCTGATCCTCGGTGTAAATGGCAAGAAAAAGCACCTGGAATACTTAAGCAAAGCCTGCCAAAAACATCCCGCTGCGGCTATTGCCGCTTATGCTACTTTGCTGGCAATACATGAAGACAAAGAGTGGCGTAAAGCGCTTGTCAAACTGATTACCGTCACGCCAGAATTAGTACGCGACGTCATTCCCTGGGTTAATGCTAAAGCGGCAGGCATCTTATCTGAATGTCGTCCTCAGTCAGTAGCTGAAGAATATGAGTATGCCACTGCGGATATGTTGCCAGAGCTGCTTGTCGCTCCACCGTGGGCAATAAATAAGAAAAAGAATGTAATACCCGTATTTGATTTACCGGTACTTCCCATCCCTTCCGTCACTGACATCACACCTGGAATTACAGAGTTAATCAGTCACACTGACATATCCAGATTCAGTGAAATCGCGAAATATCAGGCATCACAGCAAACCTTATTTACCGACCTACCACTAATTGAAAAAGAAAGCTGGGAGACATCTTTCATTCCTTTTACACCAGAACAACAAATCCTTTGGCAATTAGGTTTTAATGAATGGCTGCATTGCGAAGATGACTTACATGAAAAAAAACACATACCGCAAAGCGCTGTTGATGCCTTGTTGCGCTTTGATTTTCCAGCACTAAAAGCTGAGTTTGCGAAATATCACAACAATGCCAACAAAAGCTGGAATTTATCTGCGCTTTGTTACTTACCGGGACAACAGGCGATTTCATTTCTCAACCAAATAATCATTGAGGAGCGATATTCAGGTGAGAAAGAGATTCTGGCAGTTTTTGGTAGTACGGCCATTCCTGCGTTTATGACCTGCTTGCAACGAGATCATCAACGACTGTGGATATTCACCCTCTTTATTGGGGCCAGTGAACTAGCCTTACCAATGGCGCAGCGGTTACAGAAAAAAATGGCTTACAAGGATGCCGTTAATTGGCTGGCAAATAACCCGCGCCATGCCGCCGCCGGGCTACTGCCTTTGGCGCTGGGCAAACCGTGCCAAAATCGGGAATATGCCCGCCAGGCGCTCCGACTGCTAGTGAAATTAAACCAGCGAGAAACGATTGAGAAAATCGCGCAAGGATATAATCAACCTGATGTTTTAGCTGCGCTGGCAACATTATTTGATAGCGATCCTCTGGAAGAATATCCCGCAAAAATCGCCCCACTGCCCGGCTTTTATCAGTTCACCTTATGGCGCAGACCACGGCTTAAAAGTAACAACCTGCCTCTACCAGATGACGCTATGCGCCACCTGGGCACTATGCTGAGCTTTCCTCGCGACATTACCGCCTACGCTGGGCTGGAGATCATCAAAGAAACCTTCACTCGCGAATCACTGGCTGACTTTGGCTGGGATCTGTATACCGCCTGGACAGAAGCTGGCGCACCCGCAAAAGAAAACTGGGCATTTACTTCGCTGGGGATTTTAGGCAATGACGACACCGCGCGTAAATTAACCCCGCTTATCCGTGCCTGGCCTGGGGAATCACAGCATAAACGGGCGGTGTCCGGGTTGGATGTATTAGCTGATATTGGCAGCGATGTTGCGCTAATGCTGCTTAATGGCATTGCGAAAAAGATTAAATTCGTTGCATTACAGGAACATGCCCGCGAGAAAATCAACATAGTTGCTGAAAACCGTGGGCTGACTATGGCTGAACTGGAAGACCGCCTGGCTCCAGATTTAGGGCTTGATAGCAGTGGCTCGCTGATACTGGATTTCGGCCCACGTCAATTCACCGTTGTTTTTGACGAAACCTTAAAACCTGTAGTGCGCGATGCAAACGGCAAAGTCCTGAAAGATTTACCCAAACCAAATCAGAGCGATGATAAAACACTGGCAACTGACGCCGTTAACCTCTTCAAACAATTGAAGAAAGATGTGCGCGCCATTGCCAGTCAGCAGATTGATCGTCTGGAGCAGGCTATGTGCCAGCGCAGACGCTGGACGGCAGAACAGTTCCGCCTGTTTCTGGTGGAGCATCCGCTGGTACGTCACTTAACCCGACGGCTGTTATGGGGAGTATATACTGAGGAAAACACGCTGATTGCCTGCTTCCGGGTCGCAGAAGACAGCACTTACAGCGATGCGCAGGATGAGTTATTCACGCTGCCAGCAGGAAACATCGGTATACCGCATGTGCTGGAGATCCCCCCTGAATCTGCCGCTGCATTCAGGCAAATTTACGCTGATTACGAACTGCTTCCCCCCTTCCAACAGCTCGATCGTGGTAGTTATCGTCTTGCTGATAATGAACGGAATACCCACGACCTGACACGCTGGCAAGGACAGCTCTGTCAGGCCGGACGTATTGTCGGGCTAGAGCGCCGAGGCTGGCAACGTCTGGAAGAAAGCGGCAGCGTCTATGCGATGCGCAAATCTACCCCTTATGGCGATCTCGAACTTGAAACAGAACATTTTTCATTAATTTATGGTGAAACAGGTTATGGCGACCTGTTACCTGTTGAAAGCGTAAAAATCACCTCGCCAGATGATCGCTACGGTAAACAACCTTTACTTACTTTTTCCATGCTCGACGACATCACCGCCAGCGAGCTGATTAACGACATTGAATCATTGTTTGATTAAAAGGATTTAGCAATGAAAACCTATATTTATCAGGACGAAAAATCACATAAATTCTGGGCAGTGGAGCAACAGGGAAACGAGCTGCATATTAGTTGGGGCAAAGTCAGTACCAACGGGCAAAGCCAGGTAAAAAGCTTTGCTGATGCTGCGGCGGCGGAAAAAGCGGAACTGAGGCTGATTGCGGAGAAGGTGAAGAAGGGGTATGTGGAGCAAGCGAAGGATAATTCTTTGCAACCTTCCCAAACGGTAACGGATTCTCTCAAGGTAGCGGCCTTATCCACCATTATTCAGGAACAACCCTTTTGCGTAGCAGAAGCCCGTGTGGCTGACAAAAATACAGATGATGTTTTACCGTGGCTGGCGAAAGATATTGCTGTCGTTTTTCCGCCCGAAGTTGTACACACCACGTTAAGCCATCGCCGCTTTCCCGGAGTTCCTGTTCAGCAAGCAGACAACTTGACCCAGTTACGTCGCTTAGCCTGTAGCGTGTCGCAACGGGATAATAAAACAGCCACATTTGACTTCAGCGCCTGTTCTTTAGTATGGCAAAACACCGTCGCCCAGGCGATCAGTCAGATCGACTGCCTGAAAACAACACAGTTACCATCACCAGTAATGGCTGTACTCACGGCACTTGAAATGAAATGCACAAGATATAAAGTGCGTGAGGATGTTATGGATCAGATCATTCAGGAAGGCGGTCTGGAATATGCTACTGATGTAATAATACACCTTCAACAGATTGATATTGAATGGAATTATGCGAATAATATCATTATTATTCTGCCGTCTGGCATTGCACCTGATAACTTGCAGCAATATTCCAGTTTTGAATTACGCCTACGGAAACATTTATCACTGGCGGAAGAGTCTCTCTGGCAAAAATGTGCACAAAAACTTATTGCCGCAATTCCACATATTCCAGAATGGCGGCAACCATTAATTGCTATGTTATTACCCGAAAAACCAGAAATTGCACATGAAATTGCCCAGCGTCTACTGGGGAAAAAAAAATTACCCTCGCTTGAGTGGCTAAAAATAGTGGCGACTGATGAGCACATTCTTGCCTCATTAGAAAAATATCACGAGCCATATGCCATTTTTGATGATTACTATTGTGGTGCGATATGGTCAGCCACCGTATTACAGGAGCAAGGTGTTGCAGCCCTGCCCCGATTTGCTCCCTATGCCGCAAGTGACTACTGCGCCGATGTGTTGCGTCATATCAATCATCCGTTCGCATTAACACTGCTTATACGTGTAGCCGGGCATACTAAACGCTGTCACGATCGAATGACGAAAGCCTGCGCTGCGTTCCCACACGCAGCACTGGCAGCACTGGCGGAACTTCTAGTGCAAAAAGAAGAGAATAGTTGGCGCATTATGCTAATGACGATGCTTATCTCGCAACCAGCACTGGCAGAACAGGTCATTCCCTGGCTTTCGACACCCGCAGCTGCAGTGCTGAAATCATGCCAGCAACAACTGACACAGCCCTCAAACCATGCCAGCACCGATCTACTGCCGGCCATAGTAGTCTCCCCACCATGGCTTTCGAAAAAGAAAAAATCGTCGATTCCGGTGCTTGATTTAGCACCATTAGGCATTGAGCCAATCAGTTATCTGACAGAAGAAATCAGTAATCAACTTTTGGCGAAATATATCTGGTATTCAAAACACATCACGGTTAGTCATGAAGAAAGTACTGCCAATCTGTTGGCAAGGATGGGTTTTCAACGACGGATCGCTGGTACATATATTAAAGCTCCCGAAGCGGTAGTTGAGGCATGGCTAAATGAAGATTATGCAACCTTAATAAGTGAATTTAAGGTGTTTCATTCACCTACCGGGCATTATTGGCATTTGGGGATTTTGACAACATTGCCGCTGGAGAAAGCAATAAGAGCATGGAATGCCCTTACTGTATCTCCGCATACCGATACCGAATACGCCATGTTACATTTTGGACTCAAAGGATTACCTGGGTTAGTAAACTCACTTGCACGCTATCCACAGGAAGCCTTGCCCATAACGAATTACTTCGCAGCGAGTGAGCTGGCTCCTGCCGTCGCCCGCGCCTTCAACAAACTCAAAACCCTACGACAAGACGCCCGTAGCTGGCTGCTGAAATACCCGGAACACGCCATTACCGGCCTGCTGCCCGCGGCGCTCGGCAAAGCCGGTGAAGCGCAGGACAACGCCCGCGCTGCCTTGCGTATGCTTACAGAAAACGGTCATCAGCCATTATTGCAAGAAATCGCCCGGCGTTATAACCAGCCGGAAGTAACAGACGCGGTGAACGCTCTGCTAGCGCTCGATCCCTTAGATAATCACCCGACAAAAATCCCCACTCTTCCGGCCTTTTATCAGCCATCGCTCTGGACGCGCCCGGTATTAAAAGCAAACGCCCAATCACTGCCAGATAGCGCCCTCTTCCACCTCGGTGAAATGCTTCGCTTCCCTCAGGAAGATACGCTGTATCCGGGGTTATTACAGGTGAAAGACGCCTGTACTGCCGACTCACTGGCTGAGTTTGCCTGGGATCTGTTTACCGCCTGGGAGACCGCTGGCGCGCCGTCGAAAGAGAGCTGGGCGTTCACTGCATTAGGTGTTCTTGGCAACGATGACACCGCCCGCAAACTGACGCCATTAATCCGCGCCTGGCCTGGTGAATCCCAGCATAAACGCGCCACCGTCGGGCTGGATATCCTCGCTGCTATCGGTAGTGATATCGCCCTGATGCAGCTTAACGGCATCGCCCAGAAACTGAAATTCAAAGCATTACAGGAGCGGGCAAAAGAAAAAATTGCCGACATTGCCGAGAGCCGCGAACTCACGGTGGCGGAGCTTGAAGACCGGTTAGCACCGGATCTCGGTCTGGATGATAACGGTTCGCTGCTGCTGGATTTTGGCCCACGGCAGTTCACCGTCAGCTTTGATGAAACCTTAAAACCGTTTGTGCGCGATGTTTCCGGCAGCCGCCTGAAAGACTTGCCTAAACCGAACAAAAGCGATGATGAAACCCAAGCGAACGATGCAGTTAACCGCTACAAACTGCTGAAAAAAGATGCGCGTACCGTTGCCGCCCAGCAGGTGGCAAGGCTGGAATCCGCCATGTGCCTGCGCCGCCGCTGGTCGCCGGAAAACTTTCAGCTCTTTCTGGTTGAGCATCCGCTGGTCTGCCACTTAACCCGCCGTCTGATTTGGGGCATTTATAGCGCAGACAACCAGTTACTGGCGTGCTTCCGTGTGGCGGAAGATAACAGCTACAGCACCGCTGACGATGATCTTTTCACCCTGCCGGAAGGCGATATCTCTATTGGTATTCCTCACGTTCTGGAAATATCACCGACGGATGCCGCCGCCTTTGGTCAGCTTTTTGCCGACTACGAGCTGTTACCGCCGTTCCGCCAGCTCGACCGCAACAGTTATGCCCTGACAGAAACCGAGCGCAATGCCAGCGAATTGACCCGCTGGGCAGGCAGAAAATGCCCGAGCGGTCGGGTAATGGGGCTGGCGAATAAAGGCTGGATGCGTGGTGAACCGCAGGACGGTGGCTGGATCGGCTGGATGATCAAACCTCTGGGCCGCTGGTCATTAATCATGGAAATCGATGAAGGATTTGCAGTTGGTATGTCGCCAGCCGAACTCAGTGCCGAGCAACTCTTAAGCAAGCTGTGGCTATGGGAAGGCAAAGCAGAAAGCTATGGCTGGGGGAGTCATTCAACACAGGAAGCGCAGTTCTCCGCACTCGATGACATCACCGCCAGCGAGTTGATTAACGATATTGAAGCCCTGTTTGAATAAGGAAAGAGCATGGACAAGGAATTACCGTGGCTAGCGGATAACGCCCAACTGGAACTGAAATATAAAAAAGGCAAAACACCACTCAGCCATCGCAATTGGCCGGGCGAACCGGTGCCTGTTATCACTGAAAGCCTCATCCAGACACTGGGTGATAAATTGCTACACATTGCTGAGAAGAAAAAAAACATCGTCTGGCGTTATGAAAATTTTTCACTGGAGTGGCAGTCGGCCATTACGCAAGCCATCAACTTGATAGGCGAGCACAACCCCTCAATTCCGGCCCGGACAATGGCGGCGCTAGCCTGTATCGCGCAAAATGATAGCCAACAGTTGCTCGATGAAATCGTCCAACAAGAGGGACTGGAATATGCGACTGAAGTGGTGATTGCACGCCAGTTTATTGTACGGTGTTATGAGAGTGATCCTCTGGTAGTAACATTGCAGTATCAGAACGAGGACGATGGTTATGGCTATGGTTATCGCTCAGAAACCTATAACGAATTCGATCTCCGACTGCGTAAGCATCTCTCTCTGGCAGAGGAAAGCTGCTGGCAGCGTTGCGCCGACAAACTCATTGCCGCACTGCCAGGAATACCCAAAGTTCGCCGTCCTTTTATTGCACTCATCCTCCCGGAGAAACCAGAAATCGCCAATGAGTTGGTAGGCCTTGAATGCCCGCGGACTCATTTTCATTCTAAGGAGTGGTTAAAAGTTGTTGCTAATGACCCCAGAGCGGTGAGAAAACTCGAACGCTACTGGAGCCAGGATATATTTAGCGATCGCGAAGCCAGCTACATGTCGCATGAAAACCACTTCGGCTACGCGGCCTGCGCCGCCCTTTTGCGCGAACAGGGAATTGCAGCCGTTCCACGCCTCGCGATGTATGCCCATAAAGAAGATTGCGGTAGCCTGCTGGTACAAATTAACCATCCGCAAGTTATTCGCATCTTGCTGTTAGTTGCCGATAAAAACAAACCCAGCCTGCAACGTGTGGCTAAATACAGTAAAAACTTTCCCCATGCGACGCTCGCCGCACTGGCAGAACTACTGGCGTTAAAAGAACCCCCTGCGCGCCCTGGTTATCCTATCATCGAAGACAAAAAGCTGCCTGCACAGCAAAAAGCACGTGATGAATACTGGCATACGCTGTTACAAACGCTGATGGCATCGCAGCCACAACTGGCAGAAGAGGTGATGCCGTGGTTAAGTACTCAAGCCCGGGCAGTGGTGAATAGTTATTTATCGGCTTCGCCAAAACCGGTTATTGATAGCACCGATAACAGCAGTCTGCCTGAAATCCTCGTTTCGCCACCGTGGCGTGGCAGAAAAAAGACTTCCATAACTCACTTTTCGCTACCTGAACTTACGCTTGTACCGCAAGCGTACAGGTCGTCCCAGGAACACTGGACGCAGGAACAACAAACTACAATCAGCCATTTTAGCGCCATGCCTTTTGACGAACGTCTCGCTAGCAGAGGAACCGATACCTTCTTGCGGGAATTAGGTTTTGAAGATCACAGGTGGAAGTTTAATGAGTTTATTCTCACAGGACAGTTGGATGCTCTGGATACCGATCAACTAGAGACACATACTTCATTAGGAAGATTGCTCAATTATCAGGCAAAACAGACTGAAAATAAACACTACCGGGAAGAGGCCGCCAGCGCATTACTGGCACAAGATAGCGTTGCGTTGATGGAGGGGTGGCGAACTTTCCAACGCAAATTTAATTACACTGATGAAAAGCGTTGGGGAGTGTGGAATCTGTACCTTATCGCGCAAATGCCGCGCGAAATGGCAGTATCGTGCTGGCAACAAATTGTCGCGGCTGATTTTCATTACACCGGGGTGGAATATCTGTTAAGTGTGCTGGGTACCGATGCTTTGCCCGGATTAATCACCGCCTTTGCCCGACATCCCAAAGAGATATTTCCGCTGCTGATTCATTTTGGCGCAACAGAACTGGCGCTGCCCGTTGCCCGCGTCTGGCATCGTTTTGCGGGCCAGCGTAATCTGGCTCGCCAGTGGATTTTACAATGGCCGGAGCATACGGCTACGGCGCTGATCCCATTAATCTTTGCCAGGTCTGGCGATAACAGCGAAGCGGCACTCAATGCTCTGCGTTTACTGTATGAACAAGGACATGGCGAATTGCTACAAACTGTAGCCAATCGTTGGCAGCGTACAGATGTATGGCCTGCCCTGGAGCAATTACTTAAACAGAGTCCAATAGAGATTTACCCGGCACGCATTCCCAAAGCCCCTGATTTCTGGCATCCGGCAATGTGGTCCAGGCCGAGACTTATCACGAATAATCAACCTGTTACTGATGACGCTCTGGAAATTATTGGCGAAATGCTGCGCTTTACCCAGGGCGGACGTTTTTATTGCGGGCTGGAACAACTGAAAACGTTCTGCCAGCCACAAACGCTGGCCGCTTTTGCCTGGGATCTCTTCACCGCCTGGCAACAGGCTGGCGCCCCCGCAAAAGACAACTGGGCTTTTTTGGCGTTAAGTCTCTTTGGTGACGAAAGCACGGCTCGGAATCTGACGACACAGATCCTTGCCTGGCCTCAAGAGGGCAAATCTGCCCGTGCTGTCAGTGGTCTGAATATACTTACTCAGATGAATAATGATATGGCACTGATACAGCTGCATCATATATCGCAACGGGCGAAATCCCGTCCCTTACGTGATAACGCGGCGGAATTTCTTCAGGTGGTCGCAGAAAATCGTGGACTAAGCCAGGAAGAGTTAGCGGACAGATTAGTCCCAACACTGGGCCTGGATGATCCGCAGGCGTTGATATTTGATTTTGGTCCCCGGCAGTTTACCGTTCGCTTCGATGAAAACCTCAACCCGGTTATCTTTGATCAGCAAAACGTTCGCCAGAAAAGTGTTCCCCGGTTGCGCGCCGATGACGATCAACTGAAAGCGCCCGAGGCACTGGCCCGACTAAAAGGGCTAAAAAAAGATGCCACTCAGGTGAGCAAAAACCTGCTCCCGCGTCTTGAAACTGCCCTACGCACCACCCGACGCTGGTCGCTGGCAGATTTTCATTCTCTGTTTGTTAATCATCCCTTTACTCGCCTGGTTACTCAGCGATTAATATGGGCGGTTTATCCGGCAAATGAACCGCGTCGTTTACTCAACGCCTTTCGTGTGGCCGCTGAGGGGGAGTTCTGCAACGCACAAGATGAGCCAATTGACCTGCCTGCGGATGCTCTGATTGGCATTGCCCACCCGTTAGAAATGACAGCAGAAATGCGCAGTGAATTTGCACAGGTTTTTGCCGATTACGAAATTATGCAGCCTTTTCGCCAGTTGATGCGGCGCACAGTGCTGCTCACACCTGACGAGTCAGCCAGTAACAGCCTGACTCGCTGGGAAGGTAAATCCGCAACCGTTGGGCAACTTATGGGAATGCGATACAAAGGCTGGGAGTCAGGTTTTGAGGACGCATGTGTCTATGACCTGGGCGAGTATCGGCTGGTCCTTAAGTTTTCACCCGGTTTTAACCACTACAGTGCTGATAGCAAAGCGCTAATGAGCTTCCGTTCTCTTCGAGTGTACCGTGACAATAAATCTGTCACTTTTGCCGAACTCGATACGTTTGATTTGAGTGAAGCGTTAAGCGCACCTGACGTCATTTTCCATTAAAACACAGCGGGCAGTGATGCGACTGCCCGTTATCAACACGACTTACCACCGGGAAAAGCGATGATCGTGCAAAAAGAGCTGGTCGCTACTTATGATTATGAAGTCCCTGTACCTGAAGATCCGTTTTCCTTCAGACTTGAGATCCATAAATGCTCTGAATTATTTACAGGTTCCGTCTATCGACAGGAACGATTCCGGCTACGTCCAACATTTCATCAACGTGATAGAGATGATGCCGACCCGCTAATAAATGATGCGTTGATTTATATAAGAGATGAATTTATTGATGAGCGAAAATTACGAGGTGAATCACCTGAAACTGTAATCGCTATTTTTAATCGTGAACTACAGAATATATTCAACCAAGAAATAGAATAATATACTCTAAATAATTCAAGTTGCAGGAAGGCGATAAGCGAGTGAATCCCCAGGAGCTTACTAAAGTAAGTGACTGGGGTGAACGACAAATCCGCATGGAGCGGATTTGAACGCTACTTGCAGCGGCCCCGTAAGGGGTGAGGTCCATGGATGGGCCGAATAACACGCAGTCGCAGCACATGCAACTTGAATTATGACGAGTATAGCTTTATTAAAGAGGGAGACGGTATTCCCCCTTAGATGCGTTTCAATTTGCCCGTTACTTCAACAAATCAATCAGCCGTAACAGAGCCACTAATAACTCCAGTACGGCAATGAGCACGGTTAACTTTTGTGTCAGCGTGTCCATCCGCTCTCCTTATTAAGGAGCGCAACACCAGCATCTTACCCTTACACTGCCTGTCGATACTGGTTTACGTATGTTGGACCACGATGTTGCACTCCGGATCAGGGCACTACCTGCGGCACCACCCGTCCGGTAGCCAGGACTTGAAATGGGTTCGATCCGGCGCAACGTCCCAACAGTCAGGATTATAAATCTCATTATCTTAATTGCAACGGGGTCCACCGATGGTTATAATTCGTTCGTTGGAACACGATGTTGCACAGGCCGTGGTGTTAGGCCTGAAAGTAGTAAATAAAAGAACCTGCCTCACCAGCAGGTTTTTTTATTTACTGTGATTGCTTTCCAGATATTTTCCGCTCAAACAACTAATGCGCCAAACATTTATTGCGCGTAAAATATCGTTTATTTGATTAATACATTTCAGGGATGAATATATGTCACCGCAGAATAATCATCTGCAGCGTCCGCCTGCCGCTGTGTTATACGCCGATGAACTGGCAAAATTAAAGCAAAATGATAACGCACCTTGCCCGCCCGGTTGGCAGTTAAGTTTGCCTGCGGCCCGTTCTTTTATTCTTGGCGATAGCGCGCAAAATATCAGCCGTAAAGTCGTGATTAGTCCCTCCGCTGTCGAACGCATGTTAGTCACTCTTGCTACCGGGCGCGGTTTGATGTTGGTGGGGGAACCTGGCACCGCAAAATCTCTCCTGTCTGAATTACTGGCAACCGCTATTAGCGGCGATGCTGGGTTAACTATCCAGGGCGGCGCATCTACCACCGAAGATCAAATCAAGTACGGCTGGAACTACGCCCTGCTTATTAATCATGGTCCGTCAACGGAAGCGCTGGTCCCTGCCCCGCTCTACCAAGGAATGCGCGACGGCAAAATTGTCCGTTTTGAAGAGATAACGCGTACACCACTGGAAGTACAAGACTGTCTGTTAGGTATGCTTTCTGACAGGGTTATGACGGTGCCGGAACTCACTGGTGAAGCCAGTCAGCTCTATGCGCGGGAAGGCTTTAATATTATTGCCACCGCCAATACCCGCGATCGCGGCGTTAATGAAATGAGCGCGGCACTAAAACGCCGATTCGACTTTGAAACTGTCTTTCCGATTATGGATTTTGCTCAGGAGCTGGAACTGGTCGCCAGTGCTTCGGCGCGTTTGTTGGCCCATAGCGGTATTCCGCATAAAGTGCCTGACGCGGTACTTGAGTTACTGGTACGCACCTTCCGCGATCTGCGTGCCAACGGCGAAAAGAAAACGTCAATGGATACACTGACAGCGATTATGTCCACCGCTGAAGCCGTGAACGTGGCCCACGCTGTGGGCGTCCGCGCCTGGTTTTTAGCGAATCGCGCGGGGGAGCCAGCCGACCTGGTGGACTGTATTGCCGGAACCATCGTCAAAGATAACGAAGAAGATCGCGCACGTCTGCGCCGTTACTTCGAACAACGTGTCGCTACACATAAAGAAGCTCACTGGCAGGCTTATTATCAAGCTCGCCACCGCCTGCCGTGAGGAAAGATGCATGAGCGAGCCGTTAATTGTCGGCATCCGGCATCATAGCCCGGCCTGCGCCCGACTGGTGAAATCGTTAATCGAAAACCAGCGGCCGCGATACGTGTTGATTGAAGGCCCGGCGGATTTTAATGACCGGATAGACGAACTGTTTTTAGCCCACCAGCTTCCGGTGGCGATTTACAGTTATTGCCAGTATCAGGACGGTGCTGCCCCCGGACGTGGCGCCTGGACGCCATTTGCTGAATTTTCGCCGGAGTGGCAGGCGCTACAAACCGCACGTCATATTCAGGCACAAACTTACTTTATTGATTTGCCTTGCTGGGCGCAGAGTGAAGAAGAGGACGAGTCACCCGGTACGCAAGAGGAAAGCCAGGCTTTGTTGCTGCGTGCCACTCGTATGGATAACAGCGACACCCTGTGGGATCACCTGTTCGAAGATGAAAGCCAGCAAACTATATTACCCTATGCACTGGCGCACTATTTTGCCCAACTGCGGGGCGACTACCCCGGCGATGCGCTCAATCGTCAGCGCGAAGCCTTTATGGCCCACTGGATTGCATGGGCGATGCAGCAAAACAATGGCGGCGTGTTAGTCGTCTGTGGTGGCTGGCACGCTCCGGCACTGGCAAAAATGTGGCGCGAATGTTTGCAAGAAATGAACAAGCCAGAATTGCCTTCGCTGGCAGATGCCGTTACAGGTTGCTATCTCACGCCATACAGTGAAAAGCGCCTTGATGTGCTGGCAGGATACCTTTCAGGAATGCCTGCCCCGGTCTGGCAAAACTGGTGCTGGCGGTGGGGCTTGCAGCAGGCAGGTGAACAACTACTAAAAACGGTTCTTACCCGTTTGCGCCAGCACCACTTGCCTGCTTCAACAGCGGATATGGCTGCCGCTCATCTGCATGCGATGGCACTGGCACAGTTGCGCGGTCATACACTACCGTTACGCACTGACTGGCTGGATGCTATAGCAGGCTCGCTGATCAAAGAAGCCCTGAACGCGCCGTTGCCGTGGAGCTATCGCGGCGTTATTCATCCCGATACCGATCCGATACTGGTAACGTTGATAGACACATTAGCAGGTGACGGATTCGGTAAACTTGCCCCCTCGACGCCACAGCCACCTCTGCCAAAAGATGTCACCTGCGAACTGGAACGTACCGGAATCTCTCTTCCGGCGGAGCTTACCTTAAATCGCTTTCCCCCCGATGGACTGGCGCAAAGTCAGGTGCTACATCGGTTGGCAATACTGGAGATTCCCGGCATTGTGCGCCAGCACGGAAGTACACTGACGCTGGCGGGCAACGGTGAAGAACGCTGGACATTAACCCAGCCACTTAGCCAACATGCGGCATTGATTGAAGCCGCCTGCTTTGGTGCCACCCTCCAGGAGGCCGCACGCAATAAATTAGAAGCCGATATGCTGGACGCGGGTGGAATCAGCGGCATCACCACATGTCTTAGCCAGGCAGCGTTAGCGGGTCTGGCGTCCTTCAGTCAGCAATTACTGGAACAACTCACATTATTAATCGCCCAGGAAAATCAGTTTGCCGAAATGGGCCAGGCGCTGGAAGTGCTTTACGCCTTGTGGCAGCTCGATGAAATCAGCGGTATGCAAGGCGCGCAGATATTACAGACGACGTTATACGCGGCTATCGATCGCACACTGTGGCTATGTGAATCCAACGGCAGGCCGGATGAGAAGGAGTTTCACGCTCACCTGCATAGCTGGCAGGCGCTTTGCCATATCCTGCGCGATCTAAATAGCGGCGTTAATTTACCCGGCGTTTCGCTTTCTGCGGCGGTAGCCTTACTGGAACGTCGCAGTCAGGCGATTCATGCCCCAGCGCTGGATCGCGGTGCGGCCCTTGGCGCGCTGATGCGTCTGGAACATCCCAACGCCAGTGCCGAAGCGGCGCTGACGATGCTGGCACAATTATCCCCGGCACAATCTGGCGAGGCGCTGCACGGTTTGCTGGCATTAGCCCGCCATCAACTGGCCAGTCAGCCTGCATTTATCGCCGGTTTCAGCAGCCATTTGAATCAACTGAGTGACGCCGATTTTATTAACGCCCTGCCCGATTTGCGCGCGGCGATGGCCTGGCTACCGCCACGAGAACGCGGGACGCTGGCGCATCAGGTGCTTGAGCATTACCAGCTCGCTCAGCTTCCCGTTTCGGCGCTGCAAATGCCGTTGCATTGCCCACCGCAAGCCATTGCACATCATCAACAGCTCGAACAGCAGGCACTGGCATCACTGCAACACTGGGGAGTTTTCCATGTCTGAACTGAACGATCTTCTGACCACTCGTGAGCTACAACGCTGGCGATTAATTCTTGGCGAAGCGGCAGAAACGACGCTTTGTGGGCTGGATGACAACGCCCGGCGGATGGACCACGCGCTGGAGTGGCTGTACGGGCGCGATCCTGAACGGCTCCAGCGTGGTGAACGCTCCGGTGGATTAGGTGGCTCAAATCTCACCACCCCTGATTGGATCAACAGTATTCACACGCTGTTTCCGCAACAGGTGATTGAGCGGCTGGAAAGCGATGCTGTACTGCGCTATGGCATTGAAGATGTAGTGACAAATCTCGACGTGCTGGAACGTATGCAGCCCTCTGAAAGCCTGTTACGCGCCGTTTTGCACACCAAACATCTGATGAATCCCGAAGTGCTGGCTGCCGCCCGCCGGATAGTGCGCCAGGTTGTTGAAGAAATTATGGCGCGACTGGCAAAGGAAGTTCGTCAGGCTTTTTCTGGTGTCCGCGATCGCCGTCGCCGCTCATTTATTCCACTGGCGCGTAATTTCGATTTCAAAAGTACTCTGCGCGCCAACCTGCAACACTGGCACCCGCAACACGGCAAGTTGTATATCGAATCCCCCCGCTTTAACAGTCGCATTAAGCGCCATAGCGAACAATGGCAGCTGGTGTTACTGGTTGATCAAAGCGGATCGATGGTTGACTCGGTGATCCACTCAGCGGTGATGGCGGCCTGTTTATGGCAGTTACCCGGCATTCGTACCCATCTGGTCGCTTTTGACACTAACGTCGTCGATCTCACTGCCGACGTTGCCGATCCGGTAGAGTTATTAATGAAAGTACAATTGGGCGGCGGGACCAATATCGCCAGTGCCGTGGAATATGGTCGGCAACTTATTGAACAACCAGCGAAAAGCGTCATCATACTCGTGAGCGATTTTTATGAAGGGGGTTCATCATCTTTGCTGACGCATCAGGTGAAAAAGTGTGTCCAGAGCGGCATCAAAGTGCTGGGACTGGCAGCGCTCGATAGCACCGCAACACCTTGCTACGACCGCGATACAGCCCAGGCGCTGGTAAATGTCGGCGCACAAATAGCCGCGATGACGCCAGGCGAACTGGCTACCTGGCTTGCGGAGAATCTTCAGTCATGAATTCACTACGTCCGGAATTATTAGAACTGACACCGCAGGCCCTGACGGCGTTAAGCAATGCTGGTTTTGTGAAGCGCAGCCTTAAGGAACTGGAAAATGGCAATGTCCCGGAAATCTGCCATGAGAACGGCGCTTTAATCGCCACCTTCAGTGACGGTGTCCGTACCCGGCTGGCGAACAGTCAGGCACTGAAAGAGGCTCAATGTAGCTGCGGGGCCAGCGGCATGTGCCGTCATCGCGTGATGCTGGTGTTAAGTTATCAACGACTTTGTGCCACCGCCCAGCCTACGGAAAAAGAAGAAGAGTGGGATCCGGCAATCTGGCAGGAAGAACTGGCTACCCTGCCCAATACCACGCGTAAACGCGCGCAGGCGCTGGTCGCTAAAGGCATCACCATTGAGTTGTTCTGCACACCGGGCGAAATTCCCTCTGCCCGCTTACCGATGAGCGATGTGCGTTTTTATTCCCGCAGCAGCATTCGTTTCGCCCGTTGTGATTGTATTGAAGGAACGCTGTGTGAACACGTAGCACTGGCTGTGCAGGCCTTCGTCGAGGCCAAAAATCAACAAGCGGAATTTACTCATTTGATCTGGCAGATGCACAGTGAACACGTCACATCATCTGACGATCCGTTTTCCAGCGACGAAGGTAAAGCATGTCGTCAATATGTTCAGCAATTAAGTCAGGCATTATGGCTGGGCGGGATCAGCCAACCGTCAATCCACTACGAGGCCGCTTTCAGCCGCGCGCAGCAAGCGGCGGAACGCTGCAACTGGCGTTGGGTAAGTGAATCACTACGACAGCTACGGGCAAGCGTTGATGCCTTCCACGCCCGCGCCAGCCACTATCATGCCGGAAAATGCTTGTGCCAGCTTGCGGCGTTAACCAGTCGCTTGAACAGTGCACAAGAGATAGCGCGACGTGACAGTGTCGGTGAAGTACCGCCCATACCGTGGCGCACGGTCGTTGGCGCAGGCATTGCTGGCGAAGCAAAGCTTGATCATTTGCGGCTGGTGTCACTAGGTATGCGTTGCTGGCAGGATAATGAGCGGTATGGTTTACGCATCTGGTTCACCGATCCCGACACCGGCAGTATTTTGCATCTTTCGCGCAGTTGGCCGAGAAGTGAACAGGATAACTCTCCAGCGGCAAAACGGCGGCTGTTTAGTTTTCAGGCTGGCGCGCTGGCGGGTGGGCAAATTGTTTCACAAGCAGCAAAACGCAGTGCCGATGGCGAGTTGCTGTTAGCTACCCGCAACCGCTTAAGCAGTGTTGTTCCGCTGTCGCCTGATGCCTGGCAAATGTTGAGCGCACCACTGCGCCAGCCGGGCATTGTGGCTTTGCGGGAATATTTACGCCAACGTCCGCCAGCCGCCATACGACCGCTTAACCAGGTCGATAACTTATTTATTCTGCCAGTAGAAGAGTGCATTTCACTCGGTTGGGACAGCAGTCGGCAGACACTGGATGCGCAGGTAATCAGTGGCGAAGGTGAAGATAATGTGCTGACGTTATCACTGCCAGCTTCAGCCAGTGCGCCCTTTGCTGTTGAACGCATGGCAGCTCTGTTACAACAAACAGAAGATCCCGTTAGTCTGGTTTCTGGGTTTATCAATTTTGCTGAGGGGCAATTGACACTGGAACCACGGGTGATGATGACAAAAACCCGCGCCTGGGCACTGGACGCAGAAACTGCGCCTGTGGCACCGCTACCTTCTGCCAGCGTTCTGCCTGTACCGTCTACCACTCATCAGTTACTGATGCGCTGTCAGGCGTTGCTTATTCAACTGCTCCATAATGGCTGGCGCTATCAGGAACAGAGTGCCATTAGTCAGTCAGAGTTGCTGGTCAATGAACTCACCGCGATGGGTTTTTATCGGCTGGCACATGTGTTGGGACAATTTCGTAATACAGAAGGCGAGGCACGGGGAGAAGCAATGAATAACTGCGTTTTGCTTTGCGAACAATTATTAACCTTGCTTGAGTAACAAGGACAAATAGTGCTTTTTACAAAGAGTTCTACTCCAGTTCCGGACTGCTCACGCCAAGGTATTAGGCATATCCTATATGGCCCCTGGTGTGGTCACCAGTTCCTTGATTAAATAAAATGGAGTTTTACATGAAGGCTTTCAATAAGCTGTTTTCCCTTGTTGTTGCATCTGTTCTGGTTTTCTCTCTTGCTGGCTGCGGTGACAAAGAAGAATCGAAGAAATTTAGCGCTAATCTGAACGGTACTGAAATTGCTATTACCTATGTCTACAAAGGTGACAAGGTTCTTAAGCAATCTTCTGAAACCAAAATTCAATTTGCCTCCATTGGTGCAACCACCAAAGAAGATGCTGCCAAGACACTTGAGCCGTTAAGTGCCAAATATAAAAACATCCCTGGCGTTGAAGAAAAATTAACCTTTACCGATACCTATGCTCAGGAAAACGTGACTATCGATATGGAAAAAGTTGATTTTAAAGCCCTGCAGGGTATTTCAGGTATCAACGTTTCTGCTGAAGATGCCAAAAAAGGTATCACTATGGCGCAAATGGAACTGGTGATGAAAGCCGCTGGTTTTAAAGAAGTGAAATAATCTGTCGGCGGCCATGTTCTTCGCATGGCCGCCATACCCGCCTTAGCTTTTCTTCACATGCTGGCGCGCTGCCAGCCCACGCAGAAAATAACGCATGAATTGATCGCCGCATTCACGAAAGTTTTTATGATCCGGTGCACGCATCATCGCCGTAATTTCCGGCATCGAAACGCGGAACTGCTGTTCAGTAAGGATCGCCAGAATATCATCAGTTTTCAGCGAAAACGCGATACGTAATTTTTTCAGCACGATGTTGTTATTAATGCGACGTTCCGGCTCCAGTGCCGGAGCTGACTCATCCTTGCCACGTTTTTCATAAATCAGGCCATTCAGGAATGAAGACAGAACAATGTCCGGACAACGCTGAAACCCTTCTTCGTCTTCTTTGCGTAGCCAGACGGCGATCTGTTCCGCAGTGGCTTCGACATTACCCAGCGCCAGAATGCGCACCAGGTCGTTATTATTGGCTTTCAAAATGTAGCGCACGCTGCGCAGAATATCGTTACTTAGCATGAGGCCTTCAGGTGTTGATGAGGCAAAAAACCATTTTAGCAGTCTTTTACAGGCCAATCGCCTCTTTTAAACTTTTCAGATAGCGGCGGCTGACCGGAACAGTTAAGCCATTACGTAAAATCAACTCGGCCTGGCCGTTATCTTCCAGACGAATCTCCTGTAAATGCGCGAGGTTAACCAGATACTGACGATGGCAGCGTAGTAGTGGTGTACGACTCTCCAGGGTACGTAATGTCAGTTCGGTAAAACCTTCTTTCCCTTCGTGGCTGGTAACGTAGACACCGCTCATCCGACTGCTGACAAATGCTACATCTCTCATTTGCAGCAAATAAATCCGACTATGCCCCGTACAAGGGATAAATTTCAGCGCCTGTTGATTTTCCGGTAACAGCGAAACATCCTGCTTGCTGCGCTCCTGACGCAAACGCGCCAGCGTTTTCTCCAGCCGCGCTTCATCAATTGGCTTCAGGAGATAATCAAATGCATGTTCTTCAAAGGCTTTAATGGCGTATTCGTCAAACGCGGTGAGAAAAACGATATACGGACGATGTTCCGGGTCGAGCATCCCCACCATTTCCAGACCGCTAATACGCGGCATCTGGATATCGAGAAACAGCACGTCCGGGCGCAGTTTATGCACCGCGCCGATCCCTTCTACGGCGTTTGAACACTCACCAACGATTTCAATATCGCTCTGCTCCTGCAAAAATACGCGCAGGTTCTCCCGTGCTAACGGCTCATCATCGACAATTAAGACTTTAATCATGCCTCGTCCCTCCATGGTAGTCGTAACGTTATTCGGGTGTAACTATCAGGCTCACAGGCGACGCTTATCCCATAGTCATCGCCAAACCGTTCACGTAAACGCTTATCCACCAGATTCATCCCCAGCCCACTGGCATTGGTTACCGGTTGATACAAACCGGCATTGTCTTCGATCTCCAGCATCAAATGTTGCCCCTCACGTCGGGCGCTGATTTCCACTCGCCCTGTATCGAGCAGTTGTGATGTCCCATGTTTAATAGCGTTTTCCACTATCGGTTGCAGGGTAAACGCGGGCAATTGCTGCTGGGATAATTCTTGCGGAATAGCAATGTTGACCTGCAACCGCGACTGGAAGCGCGCCTTTTCAATTTGCAGATAAGCATTCACATGTTCAATTTCGTCGGCGAGAGTAACAAACTCCGAAGGCCGCTTTAAGTTTTTACGGAAAAAAGTGGAAAGATACTGCACCAGCTGGCTGGCCTGTTCGCTGTCGCGGCGGATCACCGCTTTAATGGTGTTAAGCGCATTAAACAAAAAATGGGGGTTCACCTGGGCGTGAAGCAGTTTGATCTCTGACTGGGTGAGCATCGCTTTTTGCCGCTCATATTGCCCGGCGAGGATCTGCGCCGAAAGCAGTTGCGCAATCCCCTCGCCCAGCGTGCGATTGATTGAACTGAACAAACGGTTTTTGGCTTCATACAATTTGATGGTGCCCATCACCCGCTGATTTTCACCACGCAACGGAATCACCAGCGTCGAACCCAGTTTGCATTGCGGATGCAACGAGCAACGGTAAGGCACTTCGTTGCCATCGGCGTAGACCACTTCACCGGTTTCAATCGCTTTTAAGGTGTAAGTCGAAGAAATCGGTTTGCCGGGTAAATGGTGGTCGTCACCAATTCCGGTAAAAGCCAGCAATTTCTCTCGATCGGTAATCGCGACTGCACCAATATCCAGCTCCTGATACAGCACCTGTGCCACTTTCATGCTGTTCACTTCGTTAAACCCCTGGCGCAAAATGCCTTCCGTCGAGGCAGCCACTTTCAGCGCAGTAGCAGAAAAAGCCGAAGTGTATTTTTCAAACATCGCGCGTTTATCGAGCAATATACGCATAAACAGCGCCGCGCCGACGGTATTGGTGACCATCATTGGCGCAGCAATATTACTCACCAGACGCACCGCATCTTCATAAGGTCGGGCGATCGCCAGGATGATCAGCATTTGCACCATTTCAGCGACGAACGTGACGGCACCCGCGGTAATGGGATTAAAGACTTTATCAGTACGCCCGCGACGGATCAGGATGCTGTGTACCAGGCCGCCGAGCAATCCTTCAACGATGGTCGAGATCATGCAACTTAGCGCGGTCATGCCCCCCATCGAATATCGATGTAACCCGCCGGTCAGACCAACCAGCCCACCGACGACCGGACCGCCGAGTAAGCCGCCCATTACCGCACCAATCGCACGGGTATTGGCAATAGAATCGTCAATGTGCAGCCCAAACCAGGTGCCCATGATGCAGAAGATGGAAAAGACGATGTAGCAGAGAAATTTATGCGGCAGACGAACCGTGACCTGCATTAACGGTATGAATAATGGCGTTTTACTCATTAACCACGCAATGACTAAAAAAACGCACATCTGCTGAAGCAGCAGCAACACCAGATTAAAATCGTACATACCCGCAAACCACACTTCCCTTTAAAACGCGTAACATACATTGCCTGCCTTTAACTTTCTTTGAACTCTTGCAGAAAAATGAGAATTCGTGAGTACGATCACTCAAAATCGCCTGGCAAAAATAAAATCACCCTATAGATGAACAAAAAACGGGCAAAACTACCTGGTTCGCAAAACTGCGTCTAAAGTTAAACTGGGACCTCGCGAGCAAGGGTGAGACGATGGCGCTTTACACAATTGGTGAAGTGGCGTTGCTTTGTGATATTAACCCTGTCACGTTACGCGCGTGGCAGAGGCGTTACGGATTGCTGAAACCGCAACGGACAGACGGCGGTCATCGGCTGTTCAATGATGCCGATATTGACCGGATCCGCGAGATCAAACGCTGGATCGACAACGGCGTGCAGGTCAGCAAAGTTAAAATGCTGCTCAGTAATGAAAATGTTGATGTGCAGAACGGCTGGCGCGATCAGCAAGAAACATTACTGACTTACCTGCAAAGCGGCAATCTGCATAGCCTGCGAACGTGGATCAAAGAGCGCGGTCAGGATTACCCCGCCCAGACACTCACCACGCACCTGTTTATTCCTCTGCGCCGACGGCTTCAGTGCCAACAACCGACTCTCCAGGCGCTGCTGGCGATCCTCGACGGCGTACTGATCAACTACATCGCCATTTGTCTGGCTTCGGCACGTAAAAAACAGGGTAAAGATGCGCTAGTGGTTGGCTGGAATATTCAGGATACCACCCGTCTGTGGCTAGAGGGCTGGATTGCCAGTCAACAAGGATGGCGCATTGATGTCCTCGCCCACTCGCTCAATCAACTACGCCCAGAACTGTTCGAAGGCCGTACATTGCTGGTGTGGTGCGGTGAAAATCGAACCTCTGCCCAACAGCAGCAACTTACCAGTTGGCAGGAACAAGGCCATGATATTTTCCCACTCGGCATTTAATGATTCGTTAACAAATGCGCTTTACTGTACAATCCTTTCGTTAACATAAGGAGTGCATTATGCGCATAGCTAAAATTGGGGTCATCGCCCTGTTCCTTTTTATGGCGTTAGGCGGAATTGGTGGCGTCATGCTCGCAGGTTATACCTTTATTTTGCGTGCTGGCTAAGCGCCTGCACCAGCCTTTCAAACAGGCGGTCTGCGATGATCGCCGCCAGTGCCACCAGTAACGCCCCCTGGATCACATACGCGGTATTAAATCCGCTAAGCCCGATGATGATGGGCGTACCCAGCGTGCTGGCCCCTACCGTTGAGGCGATCGTCGCCGTACCAATGTTGATAATCACCGAAGTTCGCACGCCCGCCAGAATCACCGGAGCCGCCAGCGGTAGCTCGACCTTACGCAGTTGCTGACCACGGCTCATTCCCATACCTTTCGCAACTTCTGTCACGCTGACATCAATCGCTCCCAGCCCGGCAAGTGTCGCCTGCAGGACGGGCAGCACACCGTACAGGATCAAGGCGATAATCGCCGGTTGCAGACCAAACCCAATCACCGGAACGGCAATCGCCAGCACCGCAACGGGCGGAAAAGTCTGCCCAACGGCGGCAATAGTTTCCACCAGTGGGCGAAATTCCGCGCCCCACGGGCGAGTAACAATAATTCCGGCACCTGTGCCAATGATCACCGCAAACAAACTCGAAATTCCCACCAGCCAGAAATGAGCCAGTGCCAGAGCAGCAAAACTTTCTTGCTGATAAACGGGGCGTGGCAGTTGTGGGAACAAGGCAGAAAACAGCGGCTGGCTGTAAGGCAGCCAGAAAATCAGTGCCACAAACAGAGCAATGAGCCAGAACAGCGGATCGCGCAACATCTTCATACGCTTACGCCTCCACCAGCAGATCCTGAAAATGCAGCGTGCCGCAAGGCTGGCCCTGCGTGTTCACCACCGGCAGCACTTCGCATCCCCGCGCGACAAACAGGGAGAGCGCATCGCGTAGCGTCATCTCTTCTGCCAGTGCCTCACCTTCTGCCCGTTCTTCGCGGCGCACATAATCCGCCACGCTACGTAACGAAAGCAGGCGGACCCCCAGTTCACTACGGCCAAAAAACTGGCGGACGAAATCATTCGCCGGACGAGTCAGCATCGCCAGAGGATTGCCCTGCTGCACCACTTCACCGTGATCCATCAATACCAGATGTTCTGCCAACCGTAGCGCCTCATCAATATCATGAGTGACCAGCACAATGGTGCGCCCTAACAAACGGTGAATACGCGTCATCTCTTGTTGCAACGCACCACGCGTTACCGGGTCCAGTGCGCCAAAAGGTTCATCCATCAGTAAGACTTGCGGATCGGCAGCCAACGCGCGGGCCACTCCCACACGTTGCTGCTGACCACCGGAAAGCTGATGCGGATAACGCTCACGCAAATTTGGCTCCAGCCCCAGTAGCGCCATTAATTCGTCGATACGGTCGTCGATCCGCGCCCGCGACCATTTTTGTAATTGCGGCACAGTAGCAATGTTTTGCGCCACGCTCCAGTGGGGAAACAGGCCAATAGATTGAATGGCATAGCCCATCCGGCGGCGTAACTCCAGCACTGGCAGCGAGCGAATTTCTTCTCCGGCAAAGCGGATCACTCCGCTGTCATGCTCTACCAGACGGTTGATCATTTTCAATGTGGTGGATTTACCGGAGCCTGATGTACCAATCAGCACCGAGAAACTCCCTTCCTGAAAATTGAGGTTGAGATCGTTAACGGCTTTTTGTGTGCCGAACAGTTTGCTGACATGGCTAAATTCAATCATTACTTTTCACCTTCAGCAGTGCGATAACCAGATCGAACAGTGCGTCGATCAGCACCGCCAGTACGATTACCGGGATCACCCCCAGCAACACTAAATCAATGGCACTGCTTAGCAGCCCCTGGAAAACCAGCGCACCAAAACCACCTGCGCCGATTAACGCCGCAATCACCGCCATGCCGACGGTTTGCACCATCACCACCCGCAGGCTGCGCAGAAATACCGGTAACGCCAGCGGTAACTGAACATGCAGGAATCGCTGCGCCCCGCTCATGCCCATCGCTCTGGCGCTCTCCAGCACATCGCGCGGGATCTGGTTCAAGCCGACTACCACACCGCGCACCAGCGGCAGCAAGGCATAGAGCACCAGGGCAATCAGTGCGGGTGTCATTCCGGTTCCTGCTACGCCGAGCGTTCCCAGCCACGGAAAGGCCGTAACCAGCGCGGCAAGCGGCGCAATCAACAGGCCAAAGAGCGCCACCGAAGGCACGGTCTGAATGACATTCAGCAGAGAAAAAATCGCCCCCTGCCGCGCAGTGGAAAAGTAGCACCAGACGCCCAGCGGCACACCAATCACTAACGCAGGCAGCACCGCACCAAACAGCAACGTCAGATGTTGCGCCAGCGCGTCATTAAACACATCCTGACGGTTGGCGTATTCTTTCATTAGCGAGAGATCGTTAAGCGCGCCGGAATACAGCAACCACAGCGGAATAATGGCAATCTGCATATGCAACAACCAGCGCCACAGCGGATGCGTGGAGATTCGGCGGATGGCATCGCTACAGGCCAGCAGTGCCAGCGCCGCAGCCAGCCAGAAACCACTGCCGAGGCTGGTACGCGCCAGCGCACTGCCATTTTGCGCCAGTTGTGTCGCCGCCTTTCCCGCGCCCCACACCAGCAATATGAAGACGAATTGCGCCAGAATGAGTGCAAAAATGCTGCCTTTTTTACCGGGAATAAAACAGGCGGTCAGCCAGGCGCAACCAACGCCCACCAGCATCCAGATCGTTTGCGGCCACAGCTGCCAGAGATGACGCCCCTCACCCGAGACTAAACGATTAGGCGCGTAACTGATAAACGGCAGCGCCGCTGCGATTGCCGTCAGCAACAGCAGCAGCGCCAGAACAGGATTAATACGGAAATAAGTCACGGGAAATTACTTCGTCCACCCTTTTTGTTTCAGGTAGTCGGCAGCCACTTTTTTGGCATCCAGTCCTTCCACAGCAATGCTGGCATTCAGTTGCTGCAATGTTTTTGCATCGAGGCTGGCGAAGACTGGCTGTAGCCACTGTGCCATTTGCGGATACTCCTTCAACACCGATTCACGCACCACTGGTGCAGGCGCGTAGATAGGTTGCACGCCTTGCGGATCGCTTAAGGTTTGCAGCCCCAGCGCCGCGACCGGGCCGTCGGTGCCGTAAGCCATCGCCGCATTAACGCCGGATGTTTGCTGGGCAGCAGCTTTGATTGTCACCGCCGTGTCGCCACCGGCCAGTGACAGCAACTGATCCTGACCGAGTTTAAAGTCGTAGGCTTTTTCAAAAGCGGGTAAGGCATCGGCGCGTTCGATAAACTCAGCCGAGGCTGCCAGTTTGAAGGTGCCACCCTCTTTCAGATAACGACTCAGGTCGGCAAGCGAAGTGAGTTTATTTTTCTCTGCCACATCCTGACGCACGGCGATGGTCCAGGTGTTATTTGCAGGCGCGGGCGTTAGCCAGATTAACTTGTTTTGCTCTGCATCGAGCTTTTTGACTTTCTCGTAGCCTTGTCCGGCATTTTTCCACGCCGCATCATTTTCATCTTTAAAGAAGAAAGCGCCATTACCGGTATATTCCGGATAGATATCCAGCTCGCCAGAAGTGATCGCGCCGCGCACCACCGGCGTGGTTCCCAACTGGACTTTATTCACCGTCGGTACGCCGTGGCTTTCCAGCACTTGCAAAATAATGTTGCCGAGTAGCGCGCCTTCGGTATCGATTTTTGAACCGACTTTAACGGCAGAAGCCGCCTGTAGCGGCAGGCTCACGGCTGCCAACAAAACCAGTGAACCTGCCCAGAGCTTTGAGAGTGGCATGATGCTTTCCTCATTCTTTTACTGTTGTTTTCAGCGAATTAAGAGAAAAGCATAGTTGATAATGGCGGGGTTAGCCTGAGCGGAGGGATTCAATTGCAGAATCAGAGAAATACTTAAAGGGCGCAGACGTCGCGCCCTTACTAAAGCATTACAGCAACTCAAACTCGCCTTTCTTAACGCGCGCGGAATCAGTGCCGATGAAGACATTGAATTTGCCAGGCTCGGCGTCATATTTCATCTGTTGATTCCAGAACTTCAGCGCCTCAATATCGATCGGGAAGCTAACAGTCTGAGTTTCGCCCGGTTTCAGGGTGATTTTCTCAAAGCCTTTCAGCTGCTTCACCGGGCGACTCATGGAAGCCGTCACATCCTGCAAGTACATCTGCACTACCGTCGCCCCTTCGCGCTTACCGGTGTTCGTCACCTGCACACTGGCGGTCACTTTGCCGTCACGCTTCATGGTCGGCGCAGAAAGTTTCACATCAGAGACGGTGAAGGTGGTATAGCTCAGACCATAGCCGAACGGATACAGCGCCCCGTTAGCTTCATCAAAATAACGCGAAGTGTATTTGTTCGGCTTGTCGGCATTATACGGACGCCCGGTATTCAGATGGCTGTAGTACACCGGGATCTGCCCGACAGAACGCGGGAAGGACATCGGCAGCTTGCCCGACGGGTTGTAATCGCCAAACAACACATCGGCAATCGCATTACCGCCTTCAGTCCCCGCAAACCAGGTTTCCAGAATCGCATCAGCCTGCTGATCTTCTTTCACCAGCGCCAGCGGACGCCCGTTCATCAGCACCAGCACCAGCGGTTTACCGGTGGCTTTCAGCGCCGCAATCAAGTCACGTTGGCTTTGCGGAATAGTAATATCGGTACGGCTGGAAGCCTCGTGCGCCATCCCCTGAGCTTCACCGACCACAGCCACCACCACATCAGATTGTTTCGCGGTTTGCACCGCTTCATCAATCATCTCTTGGGGCGAACGCGGATCGACTTTGACCGCCTCTTCATACTGATTCAGGAAATCGATAATGCCTTTGTCACTGGTAACGTTCGCCCCTTTGGCGTACAGCACTTTACCGTTTTCACCGACGGCATTTTTAATCCCGGTCAGTACGGTCACGGATTGATCGGCAACACCGGCTGCGGACCAGCTGCCCATCACGTCACGTTTGCTGTCCGCCAGTGGCCCTACCACCGCAATGGTTGCCGTTTTTTTCAGCGGCAGCGTTTCAAGGCGGTTTTTCAGCAACACCAGGCTTTCGCGTGCCACTTCACGCGCTTCTTTGCGGTGCAGGCGGCTTTCGGCATTGGTATCCACCGGGTCAGACTCTTTCGGACCGAGATGGCTGTACGGGTCGTTAAACAACCCCATATCATATTTCACGTTCAGTACATGACGGGCAGCGTCATCCAGCTCTTCCATCGTCACTTTGCCGGATTTGATCAACCCAGGCAGATACTTCGAGTAATACTCGTCGCTCATACTCATGTTGATGCCGGATTTCAGTGCCACGCGCACCGCATCTTCCGGGTCTGCCGCCGTGCCATGTTTAATCAGCTCTTTGATTGCGCCATGATCGGAAACGGTAATGCCTTTAAAGCCCCACTGATCGCGCAGCACATCTTTCAGCAGCCAGGAGTCGGAGGTGGCTGGCGTGCCATTCAGCGAGTTCAGCGCCACCATTACCGCACCGCTGCCTGCATCCAGCCCCGCTTTGTACGGCGGCATATAGTCGTTAAACAGGCGCTGCGGACTCATATCGACGGTGTTGTACTCTTTACCACCTTCTACCGCGCCGTAAGCGGCAAAGTGTTTGACGCTGGTCATCACCGAGTAGCGATCTGCCGGGCTTTTACCCTGCATCGCTTCCACCATGGTCTTACCCATAATCGAAGTGAGATACGTATCTTCGCCAAAACCTTCGGAAGCACGTCCCCAGCGCGGATCGCGCGAGACATCGACCATCGGTGCCCAGGTCATGTTCAGGCCATCATCTGCGGCTTCATAAGCAGAGACACGCCCGACCGTTTTCACCGCATCGAGGTTAAAAGACGAGGCCAGACCGAGGCTAATCGGGAAAACCGTGCGTTGACCGTGCAGCACATCGTAAGCAAAGAAGAGAGGAATTTTCAGGCGGCTCAGTTCCATCACCTGATCCTGCATGGCGCGGATATCCTGACGGGTTACGGTGTTGAAAATCGCCCCAACCTGCCCGTCTTTGATCATCTCGCGGATCGCCTCTTTCGGATTATCCGGGCCGACGCTGATTAAGCGCAGCTGGCCAATTTTCTCATCAACTGTCATTTTCTTGAGCAGTTCGGTGACGAACGCATCACGCGCTTCAGGCGTTAATGGATGGTTACCGAATAAATCATCCGCCAGTGCTGGTTGCAGGGCCAGACTCACCGCGATACCTACTGAACATAGCCATTTCATATGGATTATTCTTCCTCTGTTGCCCGACGAGGCAGCGAAAATGGTGCAAAAACCGTAGTTTGCCATAAGCATGATGGAGAGAGAAAAAGAATGCTCAGTTTATTGTCTGAATTTTCAAAATATTCACTCGCTGAATTGTCATACAAGGCGCTATGCTAGTTTGTGATATTTTTTCGCCACCACAAGGAGTGGAAAATGTCTTCCATGACAACAACTGATAATAAAGCCTTTTTGAATGAACTTGCCCGTCTGGTCGGTCATTCACACCTGCTCACCGATCCCGCAAAAACGGCCCGCTATCGCAAGGGCTTCCGTTCTGGTCAGGGCGACGCGCTGGCTGTCGTTTTCCCTGGCTCACTACTGGAATTGTGGCGGGTGCTGAAAGCCTGCGTCACCGCCGACAAAATTATTCTGATGCAGGCTGCCAATACAGGTCTGACCGAAGGCTCGACGCCAAACGGTAACGACTATGATCGCGATATCGTGATCATCAGCACCCTGCGTCTCGACAAGCTGCACGTTCTTGGCAAGGGCGAACAGGTGCTGGCCTATCCGGGCACCACGCTTTATTCGCTGGAAAAAGCCCTCAAACCGCTGGGACGCGAACCGCACTCGGTGATTGGCTCATCGTGTATAGGCGCATCGGTCATCGGCGGTATTTGTAACAACTCCGGCGGCTCGCTGGTGCAGCGTGGCCCGGCGTATACCGAAATGTCGTTATTCGCGCGTATAAATGAAGATGGAAAACTGACGCTGGTGAACCATCTGGGGATTGATCTGGGCGAAACGCCGGAGCAGATCCTTAGCAAGCTGGATGACGATCGCATCAAAGATGACGATGTGCGCCACGATGGTCGTCACGCCCACGATTATGACTATGTCCACCGCGTTCGTGATATTGAAGCCGACACGCCCGCACGTTATAACGCCGATCCGGATCGGTTATTTGAATCTTCTGGTTGCGCCGGGAAGCTGGCCGTCTTTGCGGTACGTCTTGATACCTTCGAAGCAGAAAAAAATCAGCAGGTGTTTTATATCGGCACCAACCAGCCGGAAGTACTGACCGAAATCCGCCGTCATATTCTGGCTAATTTCGAAAATCTGCCGGTTGCCGGGGAATATATGCACCGGGATATCTACGATATTGCGGAAAAATACGGCAAAGACACCTTCCTGATGATTGATAAGTTAGGCACCGACAAGATGCCGTTCTTCTTTAATCTCAAGGGACGTACCGATGCGATGCTGGAGAAAGTGAAATTCTTCCGTCCGCATTTTACCGACCGTGCGATGCAAAAATTCGGTCACCTGTTCCCCAGCCATTTACCACCGCGCATGAAAAGCTGGCGCGATAAATATGAACATCATCTGCTGTTAAAAATGGCGGGCGATGGCGTCGGTGAAGCAAAATCGTGGCTGGTGGATTATTTCAAACAGGCCGAGGGCGATTTCTTTGTCTGTACGCCGGAGGAAGGCAGCAAAGCGTTTTTACACCGTTTCGCCGCTGCGGGCGCAGCAATTCGTTATCAGGCGGTGCATTCCGATGAAGTCGAAGATATTCTGGCGCTGGATATCGCTCTGCGGCGTAACGACACCGAGTGGTATGAGCATTTACCGCCGGAGATCGACAGTCAGTTGGTGCACAAGCTCTATTACGGCCATTTTATGTGCTATGTCTTCCATCAGGATTACATCGTTAAAAAAGGCGTGGATGTACATGCGTTGAAAGAACAGATGCTGGAACTGCTACAGCAGCGCGGCGCGCAATACCCTGCCGAGCATAACGTCGGTCATTTGTATAAAGCACCGGAGACGTTGCAGAAGTTCTATCGCGAGAACGATCCGACCAACAGCATGAATCCGGGGATCGGTAAAACCAGTAAGCGTAAAAACTGGCAGGAAGTGGAGTAAATACGGCTGGATGCCTGATGCAAATAGAAGCATCGCATCAGGCATCGTGCACCGAATGCCGGATGCGGCGTGAACGCCTTATCCTGCCTACGGACGCGTCACGTTTGTAGGCCTGATAAGATGCGCAAGCATCGCATCAGGCATTGTGCTCCGAATGCCGGATGCGGCGTGAACGCCTTATCCTGCCTACGGACGCGTCACGTTTGTAGGCCTGATAAGATGCGCAAGCATCGCATCAGGCATTGTGCTCCGAATGCCTGATGCGGCGTAAACGCCTTATCCTGCCTACCCTTAATCGTTCTGCGCCGTCTGCCCCGCCGCCGCCATCTGGGCGGCTTTTTGTTTTTTATAGCTCAACGCTGCTGCCGGAACAGGCATCACTTTACCGGTTTCAATCCAGGTACGCAGGCGGCTGGCATCGGCAAAATGGGTATATTTGCCAAACGCATCCATCACTACCAGCGCCACCGGTTTATTATTGATAACCGTGCGCATCACCAGACAATGGCCCGCCGCATTGGTAAAACCGGTTTTGGTTAACTGAATATTCCAGTTATCGCGATACACCAGATGGTTAGTATTGCGGAACGGCAGCGTATACGTCGGGTTAGAGAAGGTTGCCATATCTTCCCGGGTAGTACTTAACTGCCCGATCAATGGATATTGTTTGCTGGCAATAAGCAGTTTGGTTAAATCACGAGCGGTTGAAACGTTATGCACCGACAATCCGGTCGGTTCAACAAAGCGCGTGTTGTTCATTCCGAGCGATTTCGCTTTCGCATTCATCGCCTTAATAAAGGCTTTGTAACCACCGGGATAATGGTGCGCAAGGCTTGCCGCCGCGCGGTTTTCTGAAGACATCAGCGCCAGCAACAGCATCTCTTTACGGCTGATTTCGCTGTTCAGTCGTACGCGCGAATAGACCCCTTTCATCTCCGGCGTCTGGCTGATATCCACTTTCAGTTTTTCATCCAGCGGCAATCGTGCATCCAGCACAACCATCGCGGTCATTAATTTGCTGATAGACGCAATCGGACGCACCAGATCCGGGTGGTTCGAATAGATCACTTTGTTGGTATTCAGATCAACAATCATCGCGCTACCGGAGGCAATTTCCGGCTGTGAAGCGGTGGTAGCGACTGCCGTTTTCGCAACGGCCTGCGGTGCAAAAGGCACAGCCAGCATCAGGGCCAGGCTAAATAAAGAAACTCGAAATTTCGGCATGATGAGCATTCAGATAGTGGTTCACGCGCACGGGTTGCGCACCGCCGGAGTAAGGATTTACTGAGGCTAGCGACGCCATCATAACGAGCAAAAAGTGCGATCGTCAAAGGAGAATCGTGAGGAAATGCTGCATTGCTGACATTTACGCCAGCAATGCAACACAAAAGAACTTTCTAGAACAAACGATAACCGTAACCCCATAGTATAACGGTAAGGGCGAGCAGCACTTCCAGTACCAGCACGCCAATCGCCAGCGTCGAACTGGAGAAGCTAAGGCCTTCCTCTTTGTTGATATTCAGGAAGCTTGGAATACCGAGATAAAGCAGGTAGCCGGTGTAAAACAGCGCCACCGTGCCGACCAGCGCACACAACCAGACCAGCGGGTAAAGCGCCACCAGACCGCTTAAAAACAGCGGCGTCGCAACGTAGCCCGCGAAGACCATACAGTGCGCAAGCGACGGACGCTGCGGGTAATTGCGTGCCATCCACCAAATGACCCGCCCCATCACCGCGACCCCAGCCAGCATAACGCCATAAAACAAGACAGCCAGCGCCAGTCCGGTAAACCAGGATAACTTCAGGATGGTGCCATCGCCAAAATTCCAGCCAATTTGTGTGGTGCCAATGAAGGCGCAAATCACCGGAATTGCCGCCATCAGCAAAACGTGGTGGGTGTAGTGATGAGAAATCGTTTCGTTTTCGCGATTAATCACCTGCATTTCACGATCGGGATGGGAAAACAGTCCCCAGACATGGCTCATACCGCCCCCTTGTTGTGAGTTCATGAACCTGACAGTTCAAGTATAAGTCAGCTTGTGATTATTTTTTGTTCGCTCATGTAATTTGCACCGTCTGATGTATGTCCTTTTTCAGCGTTAACTATTCACAGGGTGTATGCTTACAGGCAACCAAAGGGAGACAGACTGGCCTATGGATCTCAATACACTCATCTCACAATATGGTTATGCCGCGCTGGTGATCGGTAGCCTGGCGGAAGGTGAAACCGTGACTTTGCTGGGAGGCGTTGCGGCACATCAGGGACTATTAAAGTTCCCGCTGGTGGTACTTTCTGTGGCGCTTGGCGGCATGATTGGCGACCAGGTGCTTTATCTGTGCGGGCGGCGCTTTGGCGGCAAGCTATTACGCCGTTTCTCGAAACATCAGGATAAAATTGAGCGGGCGCAGAAACTTATCCAACGCCATCCGTATCTGTTTGTCATTGGTACGCGTTTTATGTATGGCTTTAGGGTGATTGGCCCGACGCTGATTGGTGCCAGCCAGCTGCCGCCGAAAATCTTTCTGCCACTGAATATCCTTGGCGCATTTGCCTGGGCGTTGATTTTTACCACTATCGGTTACGCTGGTGGTCAGGTGATTGCGCCGTGGTTGCACAATCTCGACCAGCATTTGAAGCACTGGGTCTGGTTGATTCTGGTCGTGGTTCTGGTGGTAGGCGTGCGCTGGTGGCTGAAACGACGCGGGAAGAAAAAGCCGGATAATCAGGCGTAAAACCATTGCCTAGAATAAGGCGTTTGCGCCGCATCCGACATCCGTCGCACCATGCCTGATGCGACGCTTATGCGTCTTATCATACCTACCAAAGATTACCCATTGAAACAACCACGCACCTCACTGCGCTATTCTGGGTTGAACTGCGGATTCGCCAGCATAAAGCCACCATCGACAATTAACGACTGCCCGGTGGTGTAATTTGCGCCTTCAGAGCATAACCACGCCACCAGGCTGGCAATCTCATGCGTTGCGCCGAAACGCCGCAGGGGAATCGAAGGCTCCGCGTCGGGCTTCACGTCGCCGTCATCCATGCCATTCATTGGCGTGGCGATAGCCCCAGGCGCGACTGCATTCACCAAAATCTTATGCCTGACCAGCTCAAGCGCCATCGCTTTGGTTAGCCCACCGAGTGCATGTTTAGCGGCTGTATAGGCGCTGGCATCCGGCAGCGGCGTATGTTCATGTACCGACGTAATGTTGATGATGCGACCGCCCTGCCCTTGTTTCACCATCTGGCGGGCCGCAATTTGCGAGCATAAAAATGCACCATCAACATCAACGGTAAAAATCTTGCGCCACTCATCGAAAGCCATATCAAGAAACGGCGCTTTGGTCATTGTGCCCGCATTATTCACGAGCACATCGATGCGCCCCAGCCGTTGAATAAGTTTCTCCAGCGCCATTGCCCCCTCTGGCAGTTTACCGAGATCCAACTGCACCATCTCCGCACGTACGCCGTGGCTAACCACCTCACGCGCGGTATCTTTTGCCCCTTCTTCATCTGAGTGCCAGGTAATACCAATATCAAAACCCTGCTGCGCCAGTAATAACGCGCACTCTTTGCCGATCCCCGAATCGGAAGCGGTAATAATCGCGACCTGTGCCATCGAGTTCTCCACTTAACGCTGAATAAACGTTAAGTATAGAAGGCGTATATCATCAGCGTTTGTAACCCCCGCCCAACGCACCAGTGAGTTGAATGGAGGCATCCAGCCACTGCCCTTACAATAACAGGCCATTGGCCCGCTCACGCAGCGCCGGGATCCTGGCTTCGCTGACGCGGGAACCAGCAATGATACCCGCGTTAAAGCGGGCCTGCGCAAGACCTACCACACGCAAGGCATCGCGCTCAATTTGCGCCTGATGCTGGTTTTTCTCCGCCAGCGTCTGAACCTGACTGGCTGCCCGCGCCACGTCATTCACCGCTTCAACCACCGCTTTGTTGTAGCTGGCGATAGACAAGTTGCTTTCGGCTTTTGCAATATCGAGGTTGGCGTTAAGACGACCACTATCGAAAATGGGTAGCGTCAGGCCTGCCGTAACGCCCATTTGCTGCGCGGAATGACGGAACAAATCGCTTAAGTGCAACGCATCCTGTTGCAGGAAGGCCATCAGGTTGATGTCAGGATAAAAGGCCGCTTTTGCCGCATCAATGGTGCTTAACGATGACTCAACGTACCAATGCGCTGCCTGCAAATCTGCCCGCCGTGCCAGCAATGAATACCCCAGTTCATCAGGAAGCTGACTTGCCACTTTCGGCAACTCAACCGGTTTAAGCTTCAATGACTTTATCTGGTGATTTGTAAGTGCGCTTAACCGTGCCTCAATAATTTTCATTTTTCCCACGACATCGTTGAGCTGCTGCCGGGTCTTGCTGGCATTAATATCGGTTTCCACACCTTCAACTGAAGAAGTAATCCCGTTCTGGTATAGCTGGCGATCGGTCGCGATAATGGTGTTCTGCTCTTTTTCGATTTGCTGCAAAACAGTGTTTAACGCTGCCTGGGTTTGCCACTCCCAGTAAAGGCGGGCAACGCTGCCAGCCAGCAATTGGCGGGTTTGCTCGCGTTCCGCCGCCCGTGCTTTAACTGTACCCAGGCGAGCAGTAACCTCCGCCCGATTCTTTCCCCAAATATCAAGATGCCAGCCCGCCGTTAAGCCAAAAGTACCATTGGTGTACCACGGACCGGTCGTACCTGCGGCAGGATCGTTCAGAGCAAACGGCCCCATTAGCCCTTCTGCCGACATTTTTTGCCGCTCCATATCCGCAGAAAAATCGATCTGAGGGCCATCCTGAGTGGCAACTGCCTTCGCCTGGGCTTCAGCCAGCTGAATGCGCTGTTCAGCCACCTGCATATCCGGTGCATTCTGCAGTGCATAGTTAATTAATGAAGTGAGTTGATTATCGTGATACTCCAGCCACCATTGGCTGTCTGGCCAACCATTTTTCAGCGCCGTAGGTAATGCGGTGTCAACTTGCGCAGCGGGTGTTTGCTGGCTTAACGCCTGGCGGGTTTCATGCATAGGCGCACACCCGGCCAGCATCAGTAACAGAGGAAAACAGGCGATGGCTGGGTAAAAGGAATCACGATTCATGGAGGAATAGTCAGGTAAGAAAAGGTGCGCGGAGATTACCGTGTGATGCAATATATTTTTTAGTTTCGCGTGGCAATACATCAGTGGCAATAAAACGACATATTCAGAAAAATATACAGTAAGTGAATGATATTCTCCGATTTATCTTAATCACTTATGAGTAACGGCAAAGGGCTTCGTTTTTTCCTATACTTATTCGACACTCACAAATAAAGGAACGCCAATGAAAATTATACTCTGGGCTGTATTGATTATTTTCCTGATTGGACTACTGGTGGTGACTGGCGTATTTAAGATGATATTTTAAAATTAATTAACGTCATCAGATCCGAAAATAACGAGAATATTTCAGTCTCTCATCCTGTTGCGCTCCTGTCATGTACATTGCTTCATATAATCACTAGCGCAAGGAGCGCGCAGGGGGCGACCAGTCGCCGCCGCCCCCTGCACCCCCGGGCTCTGGCGAACAAAATCGCCGCTGCGCGGTGCCCTCGGCTTATCCCTTACGGCTACCGGGTCGGGCGCGAGGTAACATCCCTGTAAAACGCGCCCTCAGCCCACATCCATGTGGGCTGCCCCGGCCTTCAGGGAACGCCTCGGCGATTTTGACGCCACCAAACAACCGTGCGGCCTATTGATAAAGAGCTAACACATTGTCAAAAAACATCACTATGGTTTCTTAGAGTTTCTCGATATCAATGGTCTGAATAGCCCTTGCAATATCAGGGGAATTATTCAACACCCGAACATGCTGAAATAATTCTGTTGCTTCATCGTATTCTTTACGCAAATAACTCAACCACTGTTTAATCCGCGCAACGTGATATAACCCGGTATCGCCCTGCTTTTCCAGACGGGTATATTTTTGTAGCAAAGCAACCACCTCCGGCCACGGCATTCGCGGTTCGTTATATTTTACCACTCGGCTCAGATTGGGAATATTGAGCGCTCCGCGACCAATCATCACCGCGTCACAGCCGCTGATCGCCATACACTGTTGCGCGCTCTGCCAGTCCCAGATTTCACCGTTGGCAATCACCGGAATATTCAGCCGTTGGCGAATCTCGCCAATCGCCTGCCAGTCAATATGCTCCGCGCGGTACCCCTGCTCTTTTGTCCGCCCATGCACCACCAACTCCGTAGCGCCAGCCTGTTGAACCGCATCGGCGATTTCAAATTTCTTCTCACCGCTGTCCCAGCCCAGACGCACTTTCACACTGACGGGCAAATGCGCCGGTACAGCTTCACGCATCGCTTTTGCACCCTGGTAGATGAGTTCAGGATCTTTGAGTAGTGTCGCCCCGCCGCCGCTACCGTTAACCGTTTTCGACGGACAGCCGCAATTAAGATCCACACCCCAGGAACCTAACTCCACCGCACGGGCGGCGTTCTCTGCCAGCCATTGTGGGAACTGACCCAGCAATTGCACGCGCACCAGCGTACCGGATGGCGTTCGGCTGGCGTTTTGTAGCTCCGGGCAAATGCGATGAAAAACTTTTACCGGCAGCAGTTGATCCACCACGCGGACAAACTCGGTGATGCACAGATCGTAGTCGTTAACTTCGGTCAGCAATTCACGCACCAGAGAGTCGAGTACACCCTCCATCGGCGCCAGTAACACACGCATATCATCACCCGCAAAAAAATGAGGCGCTATGTTAGCGCCTCTGGTGTTTGCAGACAAACTGACTTACTGATTAATTCGGGCAAGATTTTTCCCTCACCCTAACCCTCTCCCGAAGGGGCGAGGGGACCGCCCGTGCGCCTGATTGGGTGAAGAAGTGCTCAGCGTGGTTGCAAACAGTTATCTTCTTTCCAGCCGTACAGCCACTCCATGCCGCGATAAAACTCTGCCTGCGATTTCCCTTTCCACAGCAGGTTACGTACCTGACGTTCTACCCCTGCGGCGTGATAAACCCGCCCCATTTCACGGGTCGACCAGACGATGCGCGCGGTGCGCGGAATTCGTACCGACTCATACAGCGCAAAGGCTTGCGCCGCATCACCCTCACACTGCGCCAGCGCCTTACCCAGCGTTACTGCATCTTCCAGCGCCATACAGGCTCCCTGCGCCATATATTGCGCCACCGGATGGGCCGCATCGCCCACAAGCGTTATGCGCTTCGTTCCCCACTTCGCCACCGGTTCACGGTCAGCGGTTGACCAGCGTCGCCATGAAGTCGGTTTATCCAACATCTGGCGCGGACGGGGGTGAATCCCTTCAAAGTAAGAGAGCACTTCCTCTTTACTGCCATCCTTCACGCCCCACTCTTCCTGCTGGCGGCTGTGGAATGTTACCACCAGGTTATACTGCTTGCCGCCGCGCAAAGGGTAATGCACCAGGTGACAATGCGGCCCCGCCCACAGTACCGGTGCGTTAATGCGCAAATCTTCCGGCATATCGGCACAATCGATAACCGCACGGTAGACCACATGTCCGGTGACACGCGGCGCATCGCCCAATAAGCTCTGGCGCACCACTGATTTCACACCGTCACAGCCAATCAGAATATCGCCGCTCCAGCTATTGCCGCGATCGTCAAACACGGTGACATCGTCTTCCGTCTCGCGAATATCCACGACGTTGGTGGAGGTGTGATATTCCACGTCCGGATGCGTCAGTACCGCTTCCCACACCGAGGCATGAATATCAACGCGGTGGATCACCGCGTAAGGGCCGCCGAAATGGTCACGAAAGGCCTGCCCGGTTTCAATACGCACCACTTCTTCGGCGTTCACCGCGTCCATCATGGTGATGTGATCGGTGAATACCGCACGTTGGCGGGCGATTTCGCCAACACCAAGACTATCCAACGCCGAAAACGCATTTGGCCCCAACTGGATACCTGCGCCAATCTCACCGATCTCATGCGCCTTTTCCAGCAGCACCACTTTGATCCCCTGGCGGGCCAGTGACAGCGCAGTTGCCGCACCGCCGATCCCGCCTCCCACAATTACTGCGCGTGTCACTTTAGTCATTATGGTTCTCCTGGTCAGGCTGAAATTTTATCTTGTTGATTTTCTGGCGCTGCGGCAATGAACGCTGGCAGTTGTGTGCAGGCGTCGTACACCGCTTTGCAGCGCGGATATCCTCTCAGATCGCAGTTCATACGTAGCGCGTTCGCCCACTGCGGAACAAGGCAGCAGTCTGCCAGCGTCGGCGTCTCACCCACACAAAATTGCCCCGACTGGCTCTGGCGCAGTAGCTGTTCCACCGCGCTTAACCCTTGCTGGATCCAGTGCGCATACCAGCGTTTTTTCTCTTCTTCACTGACGTTCAGCTCTTCGGTCAGATAGCGCAGCACGCGCAGGTTATTCAATGGATGAATATCACAAGCGATGGCATAGACAATTTCCAGCACCTTATTGCGGGCCGGTTCTTCCTGCGGCACCAGCGGAACTTGCGGGTAGTGACGATCCAGCCAGTCAATAATCGCCAGCGACTGACCGAGTGACTCGCCCTCGTCAGTCAGCAGCGTCGGCACCAGCCCGACAGGATTCATCCGCCGATAGGCCAGTTCATTTTGCCGACCAATACGGATATTCACCCCTTCGGTCTGGTAATTAATGCCTTTCAGCGCCAGCGCAATGCGTACCCGGTACGATGCTGAACTATTAAAAAAACTGTACAGCTTCATCATGCACCTCAGACGATCTTCACCGCGATAGGGGTTAAGCCCTCGACGTTGCCCGTGATCACATCACCTTTGACTACTGGGCCAACCCCTTCCGGCGTACCGGTAAAGATTAGATCGCCCGGTTGCAGTTCAAAGAAGCCTGACAGGTAGCTGATGGTTTCATTCACCGACCAGATGAGATGGCGAATATCGCTGCGCTGGTGATCTTCACCGTTAACCTGTAACCAGATAGGTGCGTTATCAATACCGCCAGTTTCGCTGGCTTTGTGCAGCGGTGCGATGGGGGCCGAGAGATCAAATGCTTTGCCGATTTCCCACGGGCGGCCCATCTGACGCATTTCCATTTGACGGTCACGGCGAGTCATATCAAGGCCTGTGGCATAACCCCAGACATATTCATGGGCCTTTTCCAGTGGGATATCGCTGCCCTTTTTACCAATCGCCACCACCAGTTCAATTTCGTAATGATAGTTATCGGTCTGCGCCGGATACGGCAGCGCCAGCGTTTCGCCAGCGGCGACCGGAACAACGGCATCTGCTGGTTTGCAGAAGAAGAAGGGGGGTTCACGATCCGGATCAAAGCCCATTTCGCGGGCGTGGGCAGCATAGTTACGCCCGACGCAGTAAACGCGGCGCACGGGGAATTGTTCATCACTGCCAACAACCGGTACGGTAACGGGCGCTTGTGGTTCGAATACATATTGAGTCATTTTCTCTCTCCCAAATTAATAACGCGCTTCGCGGAACAGCCCCAGGGCTTCTTGTACCGGTCTGTCCGAAAAACTGAATAAAACGGTATCTTGCGTAGTCTGGAATGACACGCCGTGCCAGGTCGGCACCACAAAGAGATCTTTTGCACTAAAGGTGAAGATTTCATTGCCGATGGTGACTTGTCCGCTACCTTCCACCACATGGTAGATAGTGCTGTCAGTGGTACGCGCCACGCGGGAGGCGAACCCTTTCGGTAGCAGTTGCAGGAAAGCGCCCATCGACGGCATCGGATAGCCGCCGGTGACCGGGTTGACGTAGCGCATTTTGTAGCCATCCCACTCGTCGGCATCGCCCAGGCGGGTTAAATCGTGCAGCACTTCGCGGCTACGGTCATAACGATAGTTAAAGATCGGTGAGGAGTTCCCCGTCTGATGGCGCAGCGGCAACATATTGGCGGCATAACGCGGCAGATAATCCCCCTCTTTACGCGTGACCGGTTGTTGCTCTTCCGGGTAATCTTCGGCAAAACCGCAGCCCAGAGTGTTCACTAATGGCAGATCCAGTCCATCGAGCCAGATAACCGGTTCGTCGCCAGGGTTACCATGATCGTGCCAGCGCCATTGTGGGGTCAGGATAAAATCGCCCTCATTCATTGGCGTGCGTTCGCCATCAACGGCGGTAAATGCCCCTTTGCCTTCAACAATAAAACGCAGCGCCGATTGGTTATGACGATGACTCGGTGCCACTTCGCCCGGCATGATCAGTTGCAAACCGGCATATAAAGTCGCGGTAATGGAAGACTGCCCGCGCAGCGCCGGGTTTTCCAGTACCAGCACACGACGCACAGCTTCTTTCGCGCCAATCAGGCTGCCGCTCTCCAGCAGCAGCGGGCGGATCTCCTGATAATTCCAGTACGCTGGCGCACAGTTGGCGTTGGGCGTTTTCGGCACCAGGTGGTGCAGTGACTCCCACAGCGGGGTCAGGTTTTGCCCGGAAATATGCTGATAAAATTGCTCGCGGCTTTTTTGATTGTTATCAGTCATTAGGATGCTCCTTATTCGTTCACAACGCCTGCGCGAGGCAGTGAGTCAGGGACAGAGGTCGACTGGCGAACCACGGTGATCAGCAGGCTTAACATCACCGCACTGATCGCCGCGGGCACAGCGATAATGAAAAACAGGGTGTCGAAAGAGAAATTCATCGCCATCATCAGGCCGCCAGAAAGCGAGCCGACAATCGCGCCGCAGCGGCCTACGGCGTTTGACCAGCTCACGCCCGTGGCGCGGCTTTGCGTTGGGTAGAGCGTTGCGGTCAACGCGTTCAACCCCACCTGAGATCCGCTAATGCCAATGCCGGTGCCGAAAATCGCCAGCGCCATCAGCCATAATCCATCCTGGCTTAAGCCAATCATCACGATGCATACAGCGCCTACGGCATAGCTCAGCGCCAGCACGCGGAAAGGATTGAACTTATCCATCAGCACGCCCAGCGCCAGCGCGCCCAACGTACCGCCAATCTGGAACGCGGCGGTGACCCAGGACGCGTGTTGCAGGTCTATGCCGCGATGGTTCAACAGCGTTGGCATCCAGCTTGAGAGCAGGTAAATAATCAGCAGGCTCATAAAGAACACCACCCAAAGCATCAACGTAATGGGTAACTGACGTCCCATAAACAGTTGACGAATGCTGCCTTTTGTAACGGAGGCTGATTCAATGAGATAAAAGTGGGTATCGACATAACGCTCGCGGGTGATGGCGCTGACGGTTTTCGCAATCACCGCCTGCGGTAGCTGGCGGCGCACCTGCCAGCGTGGCGATTCCGGCAGAACTACCAGCAGTGCGACAAACAGCATCAGCGGTAACACGCCCCCCAACACCAGAATGCCGTGCCAGCCAATCACCGGCACCAGCTGTGCGCTGACAATCCCGCCAAACGCCGAACCCAGCGTAAAGCCGCAAAACATCAGCGTCACCAGCGCGCCCCGGCGACGGGCAGGCAGATATTCCGAGGTCATGGTGATGGTGTTCGGCATCGCCCCGCCAAGCCCAAGCCCTGTGAGAAAACGCAGTAATACCAGCGTTTGCAGATCTGGTGAAAACGCAGAGGCGAGACTTAACGCGCCAAATAAAAAGACGCATAGCTCTATCACCCGTTTGCGGCCAAAGCGGTCAGACAACGGGCCACAAAGCAGTGCGCCTGCCGTTAAACCCAGCAGACCCGCACCAAAAAGCGGGGCGAGATCGCCTGCGGTGAGTTGCCAGTGAGTGCGAATATCAGGGGCGATAAAGCCGATAGCCGCGGTGTCAAAACCATCGAGCATTACCACCAGAAAACAGCAGATGATAACGCGCCACTGCATCTTGCCGACCGGAGCGGCATCGATAAGTGCTTGTAAATCACGTCGTTGAGTCATAGTAAATGCCTCAGTGCAGGTAAGGTAGATGTTTCTTTTGTTTTGTATATGTTGCGATAATGTGATTAAAGAGATGAGATGTACAATGGCATTTCGGGCAGAGAGATAACCTGGAGGTTATGGCAAATGGCGAACTGGGCGCAAAAACTAAAACTACATCACCTGCAAATGCTGGTGGCGCTGGGTGAACAGGGTAATCTGACCCATGTCGCACGGATGATGAATATCACCCAACCCGCGCTTTCGAAATGGTTGTCACAACTGGAAGATGAGATCGGACTCACACTTTTTGAGCGGCACAGCAAAGGGCTTCGTCCGACCGAAGGCGGCAAATTGTTATTGCAACATGCCCAACGGTTAATCAATGACATGGAAAGATCGCAATATGAACTGGCTCGCTTTAAACAAGGTGGACTGGTCGGCAGTCTGAAAATTGGCTGTTCTCCCGTCGCCACTGACTGCGTATCCCAGGCGATTTTGCATTTGCTCAAGGAGATGCCAACTCTACACCTGAATATCGAAGAGAAGGTGATGACCCCATTGCTGCAAGATCTGTTGGCAGGTTCTATCGATGTGGTGGTTGGGCGAATTGGCGGTCGCGCGTTGCAGCTGCCGCTGAATTATCGCGTGCTCTACACCGAGCCGGTATGCTTTGTCGCCCGTCCTGAGCATCCACTGGCGAAATACGCCACCCTCAGCTGGAATGATCTTGCTAACTGGCGGTGGATAGTCTGGCCGACAGGTACCCCCATCCGCATCAGCATTGATAATGCGCTGGTAGACCACGGCGTGATGCTGCCAGAAAACACGATTGAGTCGGCGTCGATGAACGTCAGTACCAACCTGTTACAAAGCAGCAATATGATCTCTATTTTGTCATTACGCCTGGCGCAACGTTATGCCAGCCAGGGGCAACTGGTGATCCTCAACCTGCCAAAGATTGAACAGAAAGGCAGCGTCGGTGTGTTTTGGCGTAATAACGAAACGCCTTCTTATGCTTTAAGTCAGTTTCTGCACTTTTTACAGCAGAATTAGTGTGCTGAACTGGGCACTCGCCCGATGTTACTTCCCTGTAATTCAACTATGCTGAGAATTCTTAATGTGATCGGTAGCACGTTTTACGAATTAATTGTATGATGAATCCATCTCATCTGGGGTGTTGATTATGAGTAAGACACTGAACATTATCTGGCAATATTTACGCGCTTTTATCCTGATTTATGCCTGCCTGTATGCAGGCATTTTCATTGCTTCCCTGCTACCGGTAACCATTCCGGGCAGCATCATCGGGATGCTGATCTTGTTTGTCCTGCTGGCCTTGCAAATTCTTCCGGCAAAGTGGGTCAATCCGGGGTGCTACGTACTGATTCGCTATATGGCGCTATTGTTTGTGCCGATTGGCGTAGGCGTCATGCAATATTTTGATTTGCTCCGCGCACAGTTTGGTCCGGTAGTGGTTTCCTGTGCAGTCAGTACGCTGGTGGTTTTTCTGGTGGTGAGCTGGAGTTCGCAACTGGTGCACGGTGAACGTAAAGTCGTAGGTCAGAAAGGATCAGAAGAATGATGGCAAATATCTGGTGGTCATTGCCGCTAACGTTAATTGTCTTTTTTGCCGCCCGCAAACTGGCGGCGCGGTATAAGTTTCCCTTGCTTAACCCATTGCTGGTTGCAATGATGGTGATCATTCCTTTTTTAATGCTGACCGGCATCTCTTACGACAGCTACTTTAAAGGTAGCGAAGTGCTAAACGATCTGCTGCAACCGGCGGTTGTCGCACTGGCCTATCCTTTATATGAGCAGCTACACCAGATCCGCGCGCGCTGGAAATCGATCATCACCATCTGTTTTATCGGCAGCGTGGTTGCGATGGTGACGGGGACTTCCGTGGCATTGTTGATGGGCGCTTCTCCGGAAATCGCCGCGTCAATCCTGCCGAAATCAGTCACCACGCCTATTGCAATGGCGGTTGGCGGCAGTATTGGCGGTATTCCGGCAATCAGCGCAGTTTGCGTGATTTTCGTCGGTATTCTGGGCGCAGTGTTTGGTCATACGTTACTTAATGCGATGCGTATTCGCACCAAAGCAGCGCGCGGTCTGGCGATGGGGACAGCCTCGCACGCCCTCGGTACGGCACGCTGTGCTGAGCTGGATTATCAGGAAGGTGCATTTAGTTCGCTGGCGCTGGTGTTATGCGGGATTATTACTTCGCTGATCGCACCGTTCCTTTTCCCGATTATTCTGGCAGTAATGGGCTAAAATTTGCGATACGTCGCGCATTTTTGATGTAAGTTTCATTCGTTGCACAATTAATGAGATTCAGATCACATATAAAGCCATAACGGGTTCGTAAACTGTTATCCCATTACATGATTATGAGGCAACGCCATGCATCCACGTTTTCAAACCGCTTTTGCCCAACTTGCGGATAACTTGCAATCTGCACTGGAACCTATTCTGGCAGACAAGTACTTCCCCGCTTTGTTGACCGGGGAGCAAGTCTCATCGCTGAAGAGCGCAACGGGGCTGGACGAAGACGCGCTGGCATTCGCACTACTTCCGCTGGCGGCGGCTTGTGCGCGTACGCCATTGTCGAATTTTAATGTTGGCGCAATCGCGCGCGGTGTGAGCGGAACCTGGTATTTTGGTGCCAATATGGAATTTATTGGTGCGACAATGCAGCAAACCGTTCATGCCGAACAAAGCGCGATCAGCCACGCCTGGTTGAGTGGTGAAAAAGCGCTCGCAGCCATCACCGTTAACTACACGCCTTGTGGTCACTGCCGTCAGTTTATGAATGAACTGAACAGCGGTCTGGATCTGCGTATTCACCTGCCGGGCCGCGCGCCACACGCGCTGCGTGACTATCTGCCGGATGCCTTTGGGCCGAAAGATCTGGAGATTAAAACGCTGCTGATGGACGAGCAGGATCACGGCTATGCGCTGACTGGTGATGCGCTTTCTCAGGCAGCGATTGCGGCGGCAAACCGTTCGCACATGCCTTACAGTAAGTCGCCAAGCGGTGTCGCGCTGGAATGTAAAGACGGTCGTATTTTCAGCGGCAGCTACGCTGAAAACGCCGCATTCAATCCGACTCTGCCGCCGTTGCAGGGGGCGTTAATTCTGTTGAATCTCAAGGGTTATGATTACCCGGATATCCAGCGCGCAGTTCTGGCAGAAAAAGCCGATGCGCCGTTGATTCAGTGGGATGCCACCTCCGCAACGCTGAAAGCTCTCGGCTGTCACAGTATCGACCGCGTGCTTCTCGCTTAAGCCTGGTGCCGGATGTGGCGTGAACGCCTTATCCGGCCGCCTTCAGGTCTGACACACTGATAAACGTCGCATCATACTTGCCAGCTCTCTCCCGGTGTCGAAAATCCCGGCAAACAGTTTGCCGTTTCTTGCGCAAAACCAGCGGGTAAAGTAGCCTGATGGAAATTTTCCTTAGATCGAGTCTCCTGCATGTTAAAGCGCGTGTTCTACAGCCTGTTAGTCCTGATCGGCTTGCTGCTGTTGACTGTGCTCGGCCTCGATCGCTGGATGAGCTGGAAAACCGCGCCTTATATCTACGACGAATTGCAGGATCTCCCCTACCGCCAGGTCGGCGTGGTGCTCGGCACAGCAAAATATTATCGTACTGGCGTAATTAATCAGTATTATCGCTACCGTATTCAAGGAGCGATTAATGCCTATAACAGCGGCAAGGTAAATTATCTATTACTGAGCGGCGATAATGCTTTGCAAAGTTATAATGAGCCAAAGACCATGCGCAAAGATTTAATCGCCGCAGGTGTCGACCCATCAGATATTGTCCTCGATTACGCAGGTTTTCGTACGCTGGATTCCATCGTCCGTACACGCAAAGTTTTTGATACTAATGATTTCATTATTATCACCCAACGTTTCCACTGTGAGCGGGCATTATTTATAGCGCTACATATGGGGATTCAGGCCCAGTGTTATGCCGTACCGTCGCCAAAAGATATGCTGTCAGTACGTATTCGCGAATTTGCCGCCCGTTTCGGTGCGCTGGCTGACCTTTATATTTTTAAACGTGAACCGCGCTTTTTAGGGCCGCTTGTGCCTATTCCGGCTATGCACCAGGTGCCGGAAGATGCACAGGGGTATCCCGCCGTCACGCCCGAACAGTTACTTGAATTACAGAAGAAACAAGGAAAGTAGTTATGGATGTACAGCAGTTTTTTGTGGTTGCCGTTTTTTTCCTTATCCCGATATTTTGTTTTCGCGAAGCATGGAAAGGCTGGCGTGCAGGCGCGATTGATAAACGGGTTAAAAATGCAGCGGAACCGGTGTATGTCTGGCGAGCAAAAAATCCCGGACTTTTCTTTGCTTATATAGTGGCATATAGTGGCTTCGGAATTTTATCTATTGGTATGATTATTTATCTTATTTTCTATCGTTAATATTGTCCCTCCCCTGTTAATTATTGAGAATAATTATTACTTCAGTCAATAAGCTGCGGATATAACATTCTGAACCGCAGCTATTTGTGAATTCTTTCACAGTTTAAATTTCCCCACACGCTTAGCCTTAATATCAGCACGCAATATTTACTCTAAATAATTCGAGTTGCAGGAAGGCGACAAGTGACTGGGGTGAGCTAACGCAGACGCAGCACATGCAACTTGAAGTATGACGAGTATATTTAGCGTTCGCCTTAATTACTCATAGCATTAAGGAAGATCACATGCCGCAACAAAATTATCTGGATGAACTCACTCCGGCTTTTACGCCTTTACTGGCGATTAAAGAAGCCTCTCGCTGTTTATTATGTCACGACGCTCCCTGTAGTCAGGCTTGCCCGGCACAAACCGATCCGGGGAAATTTATTCGCTCAATCTACTTTCGTAATTTTAAAGGCGCTGCCGAGACAATTCGCGAAAATAATGCCTTAGGTGCTGTATGCGCCAGAGTTTGCCCAACGGAGAAATTATGTCAAAGCGGTTGTACCCGTGCCGGTGTTGATGATCCCATTGATATCGGTCGCTTACAGCGTTTTATCACTGATTTTGAACAACAAACCGGGATGGAAATTTATCAGCCTGGTACTAAAACGCTCGGCAAAGTCGCCATTATTGGCGCAGGTCCTGCTGGATTGCAGGCCAGCGTGACGCTGACAAATATGGGGTACGACGTCACTATTTATGAAAAAGAAGCGCAACCCGGTGGCTGGCTGTGTAACGGTATTCCGCAATTTCGTTTGCCGCAAACCGTGCTGGATGCAGAGATCGCCCGTATCGAAAAAATGGGGGTGACCATTAAGTGCAATAACGAAATCGGTAAAGTACTCACCCTGGAGCAACTGAAAGCGGAAAACCGCGCAGTACTTGTCACCGTAGGGTTGTCGGGCGGTTCCGGGCTACCGCTGTTTGAGCATAGCGACGTTGAGATTGCCGTCGACTTCTTGCAACGTGCACGGCAGGCGCAGGGCGATATCAGCATTCCACAAAGCGCATTAATTATCGGCGGCGGTGATGTCGCGATGGACGTTGCCAGCACGCTGAAAGTTCTCGGCTGTCAGGCGGTAACCTGCGTAGCACGTGAAGAGTTAGATGAGTTTCCGGCAAGCGAAAAAGAGTTTGCCAGCGCCCGGGAGTTGGGCGTTTCGATCATCGATGGATTCACACCAGTGGCCGTGGAAGGCAATAAAGTCACGTTTAAGCATGTACGCTTACCGGGCGAACTGACGATGGCGGCAGATAAAATTATTCTCGCCGTCGGTCAGCATGCCAGACTGGATGCCTTTGCGGAGTTAGAGCCGCAGCGTAACACCATCAAAACACAAAATTACCAGACCCGCGACCCGCAAGTCTTTGCTGCTGGCGATATTGTTGAGGGTGACAAAACCGTGGTTTATGCCGTGAAAACCGGGAAAGAAGCCGCTGAGGCGATTCATCACTATTTAGAGGGAGCTTGCTCATGTTAACGAAAGATCTTTCGATTACCTTTTGCGGCGTGAAGTTTCCCAACCCGTTCTGCCTCTCTTCTTCGCCGGTAGGCAACTGCTATGAGATGTGCGCCAAAGCCTACGACACGGGCTGGGGTGGCGTGGTATTTAAAACGATCGGCTTTTTTATCGCCAACGAAGTCTCACCACGTTTTGATCATCTGGTGAAAGAAGATACCGGTTTTATCGGCTTCAAAAATATGGAGCAGATTGCCGAGCATCCTCTGGAGGAGAATCTGGCCGCCCTGCGTCGGCTGAAAGAAGATTATCCGGACAAAGTATTGATAGCTTCAATCATGGGGGAAAATGAGCAGCAGTGGGAAGAGCTGGCGCGCCTGGTGCAAGAAGCTGGTGCCGATATGATTGAGTGTAACTTCTCCTGTCCGCAAATGACTTCTCATGCGATGGGTAGCGATGTCGGGCAAAGCCCGGAGCTGGTAGAAAAATATTGTCGGGCAGTGAAACGTGGTTCTACGCTGCCGATGCTGGCGAAGATGACGCCGAATATCGGTGATATGTGCGAAGTGGCGCTGGCTGCGAAGCGCGGCGGCGCAGATGGCATTGCGGCGATTAATACCGTTAAATCCATCACCAATATCGATCTTAATCAGAAAATTGGTATGCCGATCGTTAACGGTAAATCGAGTATTTCCGGATATTCCGGTAAAGCGGTAAAACCGATCGCCCTACGCTTTATTCAGCAAATGCGCACCCATCCAGAGCTGCGCGATTTCCCGATCAGCGGTATCGGCGGTATTGAAACCTGGGAAGATGCGGCAGAGTTTTTATTGCTCGGCGCAGCAACGTTACAGGTGACCACCGGCATTATGCAGTACGGGTATCGGATAGTGGAAGATATGGCGAGCGGGTTATCGCATTATCTCGCCGATCAGGGATTTGATTCGTTGCAGGAGATGGTAGGTCTGGCGAATCACAATATTGTCCCGGCGGAAGATTTAGACCGTAGCTATATCGTCTATCCCCATATCAATCTCGATAAATGTGTTGGCTGTGGACGCTGTTATATTTCCTGTTACGACGGCGGTCACCAGGCGATGGAATGGAGCGAGAAAACGCGCACACCGCATTGTAATACCGAGAAGTGCGTGGGTTGTCTGCTTTGTGGTCATGTTTGCCCGGTTGGTTGTATTGATCTCGGGGAAGTGAAGTTTAAGAAGGGAGAGAAAGAACACCCGGTAACGTTGTAAAATCAGAGACGCATCCGGCATTTGGCACCGATTGCCGGATGCGGCGCATCCGGCAATACCCACATTCACATCATTTCTTACGCGCGTATTTCAGTGAATCCAGCGCTACGGCGAAGATAATAATCGCCCCTTTGATGATGTACTGCCAGTATGGGTTTACGCCGATGTACGTCAGGCCATAGTTGATGACGGTAAAAATAATTACCCCGGTCACCACACCAATCACCGTCCCTACACCACCGCTGAACGATACACCGCCCACCACACACGCTGCGATAGCATCCAGCTCATACATAAAGCCGAGGTTGTTGGTGGCAGAGCCGATACGTCCGGCTTCTAACATCCCGCCAAAGGCATAGAACACACCAGACAACGCGTAGATCATCAGCAGGTTCAGGCCAACGTTGACACCAGAAACTTTCGCCGCTTCCGGGTTACCGCCAATGGCAAAAATGTTCTTGCCGAAGCGGGTTTTGTTCCACAACACCCAGACGAATGCCACCGCAATCAACGCGTAGAAAGTGATGTAAGAGAGACGGAAGCTCCCCAGCGCAACAAAGCCCTGAGCAAAGGTAGAGAAGCCACTGTCAAAACCAGAAATTGGCGACGCCCCGACAAAGTCGTAATAGAGCGAGTTGATGCCGTAGACGATAATCATCGTGCCGAGCGTGGTAATGAATGGCGTCACGTTGAGATAAGCGATAATCAGGCCGTTGATCAAACCGATCACCGCGCCAATGGCACAGACAATCAGAATTACCAGCGCAATCGGCATCGTCGCCATTTCCGGGAATACTTTGTTAGCGTTATCCATGGACTGCAATAACGTCGCTGCCACCACGGCTGCCAGCCCTACCTGACGTCCCGCAGAAAGGTCGGTCCCCTGGGTGACAATTAATCCTGCCACACCAAGCGCGATAATAATACGCACCGATGACTGGGTGAGAATATTACTTAAGTTCAACAGACTTAAAAAAGTTGGGTCCTGGAAAATAATAATCGCCAGCAAAACTAAAAGAACGACGTAAATACCGCCCTCTTTCAGGTAAGTAAGAAAACTTTTCTTATTTAACGCACTCATGGGAGGCCCCTAATCTTAAAGGTGCAAAGACGCAAGACGCAGAATTTCGTTTTGCGTTGTTGTTTTTGTATCGACAATTCCGGAAACGAGACCATTGCTCATGACCAGAATACGGTCTGTTATCCCTAACAACTCTGGCATTTCGGAGGAAATAATAATAATCCCCTTGCCTTTCTTCGCCAGTTCGGCAATTAACTGATAAATTTCAAACTTCGCTCCGACATCAATACCGCGCGTTGGTTCATCGAGCATTAATATTTCTGGTTGCGTTAGCAGCCAGCGCCCAATAATTACCTTTTGCTGATTACCGCCGGAGAGTGAACCAATTTGCGTACGATGTCCCGGCGTTTTTACCCGCATCGAATCAATTACCCACTGGGTATCGCTTTTCATCCGCGAGTTATCCAGCAAGCCAACTTTATTTTTGTAGTTGCGGATATTGGAAATTAACGAGTTAAAGCCAATATCCAGATAGGCATAAATTCCCGTTGAGCGGCGCTCTTCAGTTACCAGTGCAAATCCGTGGTTTATGGCTTCGTTAGCGTTATGGTTATTGATCTTTTTACCGTGCAACGTAATGGTGCCAGCCGATTTCTCGCGAATACCAAATAACGTCTCAACAATATCGGTACGTTTCGCCCCCACCAGACCGGCAATACCGAGGATCTCCCCTTTATGCAGATCAAACGAGACATCGCGAATCGACGGCTGGCGCAGCGACGTCAGATTACGCACTTCCAGAATCACTTCGCCCGGCTTGTTTTCTTTGTCAGGGAAACGCTGGTTAAGAGAGCGTCCAACCATCATGGCGATGATCTTGTCCATCGTTAGCCCTGCCAGCGGTTCGGTAGCGATCCACTGACCGTCGCGCAATACGGTGACTTCATCACATAACTGGAAGATTTCTTCCATTTTATGCGAGATATAAACAATACCGCAGCCGCGCTCTTTTAATTTACGAATAATAGTGAAAAGATGATTGACCTCTTTTTCAGTTAACGAAGATGTCGGTTCATCCATAATCACAATTTTCGCGTTATAGGAAAACGCTTTGGCGATTTCGATCATCTGCATTTGCGAAACGGATAATGTGCCGACGCGCGCACGCGGATCGATATCAATATCCAGCTCATCAAAAATCGCTTTGGTTTCGCGGTACATTTTGTCCTGATCGACAAACATGCCTTTGGTGGGATACCGCCCCAGCCACATGTTGTCCATCACCGAACGTTGTAATACCAGGTTTAATTCCTGGTGTACCATCGAAATACCATTTTCCAGTGCTTCTTTGGCAGAATGGAAATCGATCTCTTTACCCTGGAACAAAATGGTGCCGGAGTCTTTTTGATAAATACCAAACAGGCATTTTAATAATGTTGATTTTCCTGCGCCGTTTTCCCCCATTAATGCATGGATAGAATGTGGCCGGACTTTTAAATTAACGTTATCAAGTGCCTTAACACCCGGAAAAGACTTGTTGATACCGCTCATTTCCAACAAGTATTCCCCGGAAGACGGAGTCGTTGAGCTGACCATATAATTTTACCTTGTTGGCCATACAATAAGGGCGCAGTAAACGACTGCGCCCAATCAGTCTTATTTCTTGCTGAATTCAGCCAGGTTGTCTTTATCTACGCCAACATAAGGTACGCGGACCACTTTGTTGTCGATTTTCCAGTTGGTACCATCAGCCGCACCTTTGCCATCGGCCAGGTTTTTCGCCAGATCAAAGGTCGCTTTCGCCTGGTTGTTAGCATCATTCAATACGGTGCCCGCCAGTGCACCAGATTTCACCAGTGCCAGAGCTTCTGGCAGCGCATCGACACCAAACACCGGAATGCTGGACTTGTTGTGTGCTTTCAGTGCTTCTACTGCGCCCATTGCCATCGCATCATTGTTGGCGATAACCACTTCGATTTTGTTGGCGTTCGGGCCAGACAGCCAGGCGTCCATCTTATCTTTCGCCTGAGCGGTATCCCACATAGCGGTATCTAACTGTAACTGTTCAGTTTTGATGCCTTTGTCATTCAGCTCTTTAATCACGTAAGTGGTGCGTGCTTCTGCATCCGGATGGCCCGGTTCACCTTTCAGTAGTACGAATTGAATCTGACCGTCTTTGTTGAGATCCCAATCCTGGTTTGCCGCCCAATGCTTAGCAATCAAATCGCCCTGAATAATGCCGGACTCTTTGGAGTCAGTGCCGACATAGTAGGCTTTATCGTAGCTATCCAGCGCCTTACGAGACGGTTCTTTGTTGAAGAAAACCACCGGCACGTTTTGCCCGCGCGCTTTCTCAATCACCGTACCCGCAGCTGCCGGGTCAACCAGGTTGATCGCCAGTGCCTTCACCCCTTTCGCCAGCAATACATCGATCTGATCGTTCTGCTTGGACTGGTCATTCTGAGAATCATTCATCAGCAGCTGAACATCTGGCGCGGCTTTCGCATCTTGTTCGATAGCCTTGCGCACAACAGACATAAAGTTATCGTCGTACTTATAGATTGTTACACCAATACGGGTATCAGCAGCGTGTGCAGTGGCACCGAATAACATACTGGCCATTACAGCAGACAGGGTTAACACCTTCTTATTCATGGTATCTCCGGTTTTTCTTATGCAGGGTAGTGCTTGAGATAAATGCTCGGCGGGGCAGTAGAGTTAATGAAGTGTTACTGAACGCCGAAGCTCACTTTTTAAAATTCGTTCTTCCATGCCCGGTAACGCTCCAGAAAAGGCTTTAATTGTTGTTATGACGCTATTACCTCGGTGAAAGTGATGATTCACTGTTACATGCAGGTTACAGCGTTAAAACGGTGCAATCATAGCTATCGCATTGTTAATATACTGTGAAATCACTCACAGATTGAAAGCGGTTACATCGACTGATTTGTTGAGTTAGTGATCGCTGCCGCATTCTGGCGCGTTGCGACAGAATGGCGACGCACTAACGTCGGCATAAAACAGTGGCTGGCGTGAGGATCAATGTTGCCTGCTGCCCCTTGTAAGGCCAGTTCGGTAGCTAATTTTGCCATCGAAGCAATAGGATAACGCACGGTCGTTAATTGTGGGTCGGTGTAACGAGCGATGGGAATATCATCGAAACCGATGATTGAGAGATGTAACGGAATCGCAATACCATTATCTTTTAATGCCGTCAGTGCGCCAGCGGCCATATTGTCGTTGTATGCAAATACAGCGGTAAGTTGTAGATTGCGCCCCAGCAGTTCAACCATCGCCGCCTCACCGCCTGGCATGTCCGGGGTGCCAGTGCCAATCCAGCTTTCCGACGGAATAATATCCTGCTCTTTCAACGCACTCATCCAGCCTGCTTTGCGCATGGCATCATCTTCAATGCCGTGGCTGGAAGAAAGATAACCAATACGTTGATGACCATTATTGAGCAACATGCGCGTGGCCATTCGGGCACCACTGAGATTATCCAGGCAAACGCAACGATGGGCGTAACCTGGCACAACGCGGTTGATTAACACCATACCGGGAATGTTATCCATAAACTGCGCTAATTCATCATCGCTTAACGCTTTTGAATGAACAATCAACGCGTTACAACGCTGGCGAATTAACACCTCAATGGCATGACGCTCTTTTTCCGCTTCATGATAGCTATTACCTATTAGCACATATTTCTGGTGCTGCTGGGCGACGAGATCCACCGCTTTTACCAGCGCGCCGAAAAACGCATCAGAAACGTCCATTACCACCACGCCAATGGTATCGCTAACCTGAGTTGCCAGCGCCTGGGCATTGGCGTTTGGCCGATAATCCAGCTCGCTCACTGCTTTCATTACTGCTTCACGCGTGTCGGCACTGACCAGCGTGCTGTTATTGAGCACCCGGGAAACCGTTGCCACAGAGACGCCAGCCTGACGCGCTACATCACGAATGGTGATCATATTCACTACCTGTTATGAGATTGCAGTAAATGCCTGCTTGCTGGCGGCTATTTTGTCAGCACTGAATTCAGGACTTCGTGAATCGAGTCACAGCAATGGAAACGGTTACAACCATTTTGTTAATGAATGTGATCCAGATCGTTATCTTGATGTTTTAGATAATGCAGGTCCGGCAGCACGCAAAGTTAACTGACGCCAGAGCCATTCCACCGGCCCCTGACGGAAGTAACGCAGCCAGATAACAGAGAAAAGAATATTCGCCAGCCATACCGGAATAACAAACGCCAGCAATTCCAGACGGTCAAACTGCATAAACAAACCGAGGTGATAAAAAAGCGTGGTACAAATCAGCGTTTGCAATAGATAGTTGGTCAGCGCCATCCGTCCGACGCAGGCGATCGCGAGCACCAGCTTAAAGCGGCTCAATTGCGGCCAGAAACCATAAAACAGCGACGCATAGCCAACCGCCTGAAACGGCGCACTCAGTTCCCGCGGCATCTGAAGTAAGAAGGCGCACCAGCGATATGCCCAGTCCAGCCGCCATTGCAGGGCGATCGCTGGAAGGTTAATGATCACCCCAATCGCCACCAGCACAAAACCGGTACGCCGATAATGGCGCAAGCTAAACTGCCCTTTCAGCCAGCCACTGCGCATCAGCGCCGCGCCAATTAGCATCATCCCTGCCAGTTGCCAGCCATACTGTGCGCCCAGTGCCAGTAAACTGTTCCCAACTCCATCGGCACGGTTACCGATCGCTTCAACGCCGCCATGAAGCTTCCAGTATTTTTCATACAAAATAGCCGATGCATCCGGCGTCCAGGCGCGGCTGGTCTGACTGTCTGAAATCAACCCCAACAACAGCAAAACGCCAAGCCCCACCAGATAAAGCATGACGCCGGTATTAAACAGGCTTTTTACCGATGGCGCATCGCGCACCAGCCGCCAACAGATTAAGCCCACCAGCCCGTAAGCCAACAGAATATCGCCGTCCCAGAACAATAAACCGTGAATAAAGCCCAACAAGACTAACAGTGTTAACCGCGACTGGATCCAGCGTTTGCCACGGGGTAGCAACATTTGCAGGCCAGCACCAAACAGCAACGCAAAAAGCGTGAGGAATTTCACCTGACCGATGAGATCGAGTAATGCCCAGGTCCATGCATCCTGCGGCGTAATAGCGCCGTACCAGGCGGGATTGAGATAAGCCGCCTTTGGTAACCCAAAGGCGCTGATGTTTAATAGCAGGATCCCCAGAATGGCGACGCCGCGAACAAAATCGAGCGTGACGTTGCGCTCCATGGTTCCTGCCTTTTAATCAGTTGTGATGACGCACAGCGCGCAGAAACTCGTGGCGCGTATTCTGACTGGATTTGAACAATCCACCAAGAGAGGTCGTTGTCGTGGCACTGGTTGCATCGCGGATGCCGCGCGCCTTCACGCAGTAATGTACCGCATCGATAGAGACAGCCACGTTATTGGTGCCCAGCAGCGTTTGTAGCGCAATGAGAATTTGCTGCGTCAGACGTTCCTGCACCTGCGGACGCTGGGCAAAGAACTGCACGATACGGTTAATTTTTGACAGACCGATCACCGAATCTTTCGGGATATAAGCCACCGTCGCTTTGCCATCGATGGTAACAAAATGGTGTTCACAGGTACTGGTCAGGGTGATATCGCGCACGGTGACCATTTCATCAACCTTCATTTTGTTTTCAATGAGGGTGATTTTCGGGAAATTGGCGTAATCCAGACCGGAGAAAATTTCATCGACATACATTTTAGCGATGCGATGCGGCGTTTCCATCAAACTGTCATCAGCCAGGTCGAGATTCAGCAGCTGCATGATTTCGGTCATATGACCAGCAATAAGGCTTTTGCGCGTTTCGTTATCCATTTCATGCACGGGCGGGCGCAGCGGTGTTTCCAGTCCTCGCGCAACTAACGCTTCATGAACCAGGGCCGCTTCTTTACTGAGTGATGGCATTTATGATTTCTCCTGCAGGTGTGACGCCTCCGCCCTGCGTGGGGGCAAAGTTATTAAGCTGATTTACAGCCTGATTATTGTGCGTGAGGCGGCGCACATAATCCAGTATTCACAGCGATAATTATTGTAATTGCCGCTGCCTTTCATCAGCAGATGTTAAAACATCGTTATGTATATACGGAAGTGAAAGTTACTCACAGCACATTGAATAAACGGTATGATGAAGAAATTGCAAACAACACAACAAGGAGCCACGCATGGAAATGCTCGAAGAGCACCGCTGTTTTGAAGGCTGGCAACAACGCTGGCGGCACGACTCCAGTACCTTAAATTGCCCGATGACGTTCAGCATCTTTCTTCCACCGCCTCGCGATCACACCCCGCCGCCGGTGCTGTACTGGCTCTCCGGATTAACCTGCAATGACGAGAACTTCACCACCAAAGCGGGGGCCCAACGCGTAGCGGCGGAACTGGGGATTGTACTGGTGATGCCAGACACCAGTCCGCGCGGCGAACAAGTTGCCAACGATGAGGGCTACGATTTAGGTCAGGGCGCGGGGTTTTATCTCAACGCCACACAAAAACCGTGGGCGACGCATTACAGGATGTACGATTATCTGCGCGATGAATTACCGACTCTCATTCAATCGCAATTTAACGTCAGCGATCGCTGCGCTATTAGCGGTCATTCCATGGGGGGTCACGGCGCATTGATTATGGCGCTGAAAAATCCTGGCAAATACACCAGTGTTTCCGCCTTTGCGCCGATTGTGAATCCGTGCAGCGTCCCGTGGGGAATAAAAGCGTTTAGCACTTATCTGGGTGAGGATAAAAATGACTGGATGGAATGGGACAGTTGCGCGCTGATGTATGCGAGTAATGCGCAGGATGCGATCCCGACACTGATTGATCAGGGCGATAATGATCAGTTTCTTGCCGACCAGCTACAACCCGCAGTGCTGGCAGAAGCCGCGCGTCAAAAAGCGTGGCCGATGACGCTGCGTATTCAGCCGGGATATGATCACAGTTACTACTTTATTGCCTCTTTTATAGAGGATCACCTGCGCTTCCATGCGCAGTATTTACAGGAATAATCACCAGCAGAGGGTATTTTCCAGCGCCGTACTAAAATTATGGTCATCTGCGTGCGGGGCTGGAGACTTCTGGTTTAAATCTGTCAGTTGCTGGCGTACCTGTAGTCGCCCTGCCCCTTCGCCGCTGGAACTATTTTCGTTGAAATTACGCATTTCTGCTTCGAACAATATGGCATCGAGATTTTGCAATTTATTCAGCGCGCGCAGAAGAGAAATGAGAGTATCAAGATTTAAACTTCCCCCCTTTTCAATCCGCTTGACCGTTGCTATGCCCACCAATGCACGCTCGGCTAACTGCTGTTGGGTCAATGATAATGAGATACGCGTTTCTTTAATGCGAGCGCACAGTGATAAAATAATTTCGTTGTTATTCATCGTATTATATTTCATCTTACGCATCCTTTTTTCTTGGCTGCAATTTGCTCAGACAGCCATGATAAGTTTCACGGTATTTAGCGCTCATATCCTTTCCGGTTTCATACATCGCGGAAATTATCTCATCCAGCGTAATGCACGGCTCGCTTATGCGACTCAACGCCATCGTCGTTGCGTTGATAGCTTTCACAGCTGAAATAGCATTTCGTTCAATACAAGGAATTTGTACCTGCCCGCCAACTGGATCACAGGTCAAACCTAAATGATGCTCCATCGCAATTTCTGCCGCGCTAAGTACCTGAGCCACTGACCCGCCCATAAGTTCTGCTAATCCTGCTGCCGCCATTGAACTGGCAACACCTATTTCCCCCTGACATCCAACTTCAGAACCCAGAATAGAGGCATTTTTTTTGAACAGAATGGCGATGGCACCAGCGGTCAGTAAAAAGCGGGTAACGGAGTATGTATCAAGCTCGTGAATGAATTTATCATACCAGCACAGTACAGCCGGGATAATACCGCTCGCGCCGTTGGTGGGTGCTGTCACGACACGTCCACCCGCAGCATTTTCTTCGCTCACCGCAATGGCAAAAGTATTGACCCAATTGAGCGTAGTCAGGAAGTCATTGGAAAACCCCTTTGACTGCAACGATTTATATAAAGCACAGGCACGACGGTTAACCTGAAACGGACCTGGAAGTAATCCTTCTGTATGCATCCCGCGATAAACCGCATCCTTCATTACTTCCCATTTTTTATGAAGATCGTCATGCAAAAAAGCTGCTGTCTGGCAGTGCAGTTCGTTTTTCATCATTAATGCCGCGACAGATAATCCATTTTGCTGACAAAGTTTTAATAATTCGTTTGCGTTCTGGAATTCAAAAGGATGTGGAGTGACTGATGGAGGAATAATCGCCTCTCCTGCTTTTAGCACTTGACCGTCGCCGATAGAAAACCAGGTTTCTTCATAAAGTGTAAACCAGTCATCTCTGGCACGAAATGTCATCGCATAAGGGTGCCCCGGATGCGCTTGTAGATTAGAAAGAATGGATACACTGACGTTGACACCAGGCATAACTTCCAGCGTCGCCTCAGTTTCTGCACGCCTGATGGCGGACATTTCCATGCGAATGTCAACGCTGTCAGGTAAGTGTCCTTGCAAACCGAGATAAATCGCCACATCAACATTATGGCACTTGCGGCTTAATGACAGCGCACCATAAAGTTCGACATCAATTTTCCGCAACAAAGGTAACATTTCTTGCTGTTTCAATTGTGACACAAAATTATAAGCCGCACGCATTGGCCCGACTGTGCGGGAACTGGATGGACCAATAACTATCTTGAATATATCTATGCAGCTTTCCATATTTTTAAATGATTCCTTCAACGTTGAAAAATAGTTATTCTTTATATCCTGGTAAAGATATCAAAAATGGTACTTTTAGTATCTTATTATTTCAAAGTATCAAAAAAAGTACTTTTTTATCTTTTATTTAACATTCACAACTGTGATTGTCAGATACATCAGCCTCTATGAAATCTTATTATAATCATTGCAGATAAAAAGGAGCGGTAAATGACGATTATTTATTTCTTGTCGCCAACAGGCATCGACATCACCCAAAAATGTCTGGAAGATTATCTGCAACATTTAAAGATTTCCCCCTCGGTGTTTTCGCTAACAACGAATTACAGTGGGCAAATAAATAAAGAGTATCTAAAGCTAGTATTACCAGATGATGTTACCAACCCTGCTTTTTATGCTGGTTTACGTCACCGTGCTGATAATCATCAGTTTGATTTTTTCCGTAAACCCAGGGTCTTGCCGGATCAGGGAATTATTGCCTTTGATATGGATTCCACCTTTGTTGAAGAAGAAGGTGTCGATGAAATAGCCCGTAGACTCGGCATCTCTGAAAAAATCACCGCACTGACCCGTGAAGCGATGGAAGGGAAAATCGATTTTGATACCAGTTTTACCCGGCGAATTGCCATGCTTAAAGGAACGCATAAAGATATATTGCATCAAGTTTGTGAACAGATGACTCTTTCACCAGGTCTTGAAACTATTCTTCCCATACTAAAAGAAAAAGGATTCAAGACGGCAATTATATCTGGAGGTTTGGATATTTTTACTGAGCGATTGAAGGAAAAATATCAACTTGATTTTGCATTTTCTAACTCTGTGCGCATTAAGGAAGATCTGTTAACTGATACAATTACCTTACCTATTATGAATGCAGAAAAGAAAAAGCAAACCCTGATAAATTTAGCGACAGAGTTAGCTATCTGCCGTGAAAACATCATTGCCTGTGGAGATGGTGCCAATGATATTCCTATGCTTTTGCATGCCGGAAATGGCGTGGCATGGAAAGCAAAATCTAAAACCCGGGAAAAAATTGCTGACCAGATTAATTTTAATGGTTTCGAGTCGCTTCTCTTTTTTATAGAAGAAAAATTATAGCGCCATAAGGTTCACAGAAAAGGAAACTCACAATGAGTTTGAAAAAATTTATTTTCAGCCAGGCCGACCAACCGGTGGTCAAACCAAAAGAAGAAGTTGATCATACTTATAAAAAATTTCGCATTGAAATCATCACCTCTGTATTTATCTCTTATGCCGTATTTTACTTAACCCGCAAGAATTTCTCTGCGGCCATGCCAGCGATGTTAACGGATACGTCATTAACCGCACAAGATTTCGCTATCATGTCGTCGGTCTTTTACATTCTTTATGGCTCCATGAAGTTTGTAGGTGGCATGTTAGTCGATAAAATTAACCCACGAGCGATGACTGGCCCCGTACTTATTGGCGTCGGTATTGTTAACATTCTTTTCGGTTTTTCAGACAGCGTTGCTGCGTTCTATATCCTGTATAGCCTTAATGCTATTCTCCAGGGTACCAGTTTTCCGCCAATGGCAAAAATTATGGCCTCGTGGTTCTCGAAAAATGAACGCGGACGCTGGTGGGCAGTTGTTGAAGCTGCGCATAATATTGGCGGTAGTCTTGCGCCTCTCCTGACAAGCTTTGCTATTGCTTTTAGTGGCAGCTGGAAGATGGGCTTTTATGTTCCGGGTGTAATCTCACTGATTATGGGGATTGTTGCCTTGTTTACGATAAAAGATCGTCCCGGCACGCTCGGTTTGCCTAACGTCGGTAAGTGGCGCAACGACCCGACAGAACTTGCACAAGTTAAAGCAAGTCCGGTTGATCTCAGTTTTTGGCAAATATTCGTTAAATATATTCTTACCAACCCATTAGTTTGGCTCATTATCCTCGGGGATATGTCGGTCTATATTGCACGCACCATCCTCAATGACTGGCCACAAATTTATTATTCTCAGGTTCATAACTGGAGCCTGATTAAAGCGAACTCCATTATATCCTGGTTTGAAGCAGGTGGACTTGCTGGGGGATTACTGGCGGGGTACTTGTCCGATTTCATGTTTAAAAGTAACCGCTGGATGACAGGATTAATCTTTGCCATCGCTTTATGTATTTGCATCGTTCTCGTACCGCTGGTGCAGGACGTCTCCTACACATTAACGGCTATTCTGTTTACAATCATGGGGTTTGCATTGTATGGACCGCATATGTTATTCGCTGTCGGGTGTCTTGATGTTACGCATAAAGATGCGGCAGGTTCCATTACTGGATTCAGGGGCTTGTTTAGTTATTTAGGCGCGGCAATGGCAGGGCTTCCAGTTATTATGGTGAAAAACAGTTGGGAATGGTCAGGAGTGTATATTTACGCAGTCATTACCATTTTGCTGACAACATTTTCACTGGCCTTACTGGCAAAATTTCATCGGTTATAAAGCCAGAAGCGAATTTCTGGGATTATGCCCGGCGGGATCCACGCCGGGCATCTTCGCATCAGAAGCGATAATCCACTGCCATAAAGTAACGACGTCCATCTTCGTTATAGCTGTAGTCGTCACGACTGAGATCCTTGTCGCCAAGGTTCAGCACACCCGCACGCAGTTTGACGTCTTTGGTCACCTGCCAGGCCGCGCCGGTATTCCAGATGGTATAACCGCCCGGAGTTTTAGCCGTCGCGCTGTCGGCGCGTTTCTGCCCGGTATAGTGACCAGAAACATAGAATGACCAGTCTTCCAGCGCCAGCGGTTTCCAGTCCAGCGTACCGTTAGCGGTATGGAACGGCAGATCGGACAACGGTTTGTTTTCGCCGTTGCTGACATCACGACCATCGTTGTAGGTGTAGTTGATCGACAGTTTCCATTCATCGTTGAACGGAATTTTCAGTTCGGTTTCCACGCCCTGAATACGTGCTTTGTTAACGTTGTAGTAGCTGAATACTGGCACACCGTCCGCTGTAAAACCGACAAAGTTTTGGTAGCCCGGAGCAGCATTGACGTCAGACGTACGGCTGATGCTGATACGATCTTTTACATCGTTGCGGAAAACGGTCACGCTGGATTCAACCCCTTCCAGCCAGCCTTCTTCACCCATGTAGTAAAGCCCCAGCTCCCAACTTTCGCTGGTTTCAGGTTTCAGATCCGAGCTACCCACAATCTTACATGCGCCACGGCAGGAATTGCTCGTCCAGTCAGGGCTAAGTTGCAACAGAGAAGGTGCTTTAAATGCCGTCGCCCAGCCCCCTTTCACCGTTACGGTGTCGGTGGCGTTGTAAACCAGGTAGGCACGAGGACTCCAGTGTTCACCGTAGGTTTCGTGATCGTCCATACGCACGCCGGTCGTCAGCGCCAGCGGCTCGAAGATCCGCCATTCATCTTCCACAAACAGCGCGTACTGGCTGGCAGACGTTTTGGAGCTTGTTCCTCCGGTCAGGTTTACTGCATCGCTAAGTTTGTCGTGACGCCATTCACCGCCAACCGTAACAAACTGATTAATCGCCGTCAGTGGCAACGTGTATTTACCATCGACCGTATTGCTTTCGGAAGTAATCGGGCTGCTGTTGCCAGGGTTTTTGTTTTCGACTTTCTCACCGTAGTATTTCAGTTCGCTGGTGCCGTAATCCCAACGCCCATTATGGCTAACGGAGTAGTTCTGACGTTCCAGGCGGTTTTTGTCCAGCGAGTCGGAATCACGATCCTGACGGTCAAAACCATATCCAGCGGTAAAATCGTGATTTTGATTCGGTGTCCAGGCAAATTCCACATTGCCGTCGCGGCTGGAGAATCCTTCAATACGCGGCGTTTCTCCGGTATCGGTGGTCGTTGAGTTTTGTGGGTCATCCTTTTCACGTTTTGCCAGGCTGCCGTAAGCTTTCATTCCCAGCACGCCGTCAATTAATGGTCCGCTGGTAAAGAACTGACCGTTATAGGTATCACCGCGATCGCGATGTTCCTGAATGGTGGTATCGACAGTAACGGTACCCGACCATTTCTGACCGATTTTTTTGGTGATGATATTCACGACACCGCCGAGCGCATCGGAACCGTACAGCGACGACATCGGGCCACGGACCACTTCAATACGCTCGATGGAGTCGACAGGTATCCAGTTCAGATCGAAATCATTATGGCGGAAAACGGCATTGCGGGAGTTAACGCGTTTACCATCGACAAGAATCAGGGTGTAACTGCTGTCCAGACCACGAATACTAACGCCCTTACGGTTATCCCCTTCGTTCGTCAGTTGTACGCCAGGCACTTCTTTGAGGACATCCTTCAGATTCTGTACCGGTTTTCGCTGCAGGTCTTCCTGGGTAATGACGCTGATACTGGCGGGTGCATCTTTAAGGTTTTGCTCAACGGAAGATGCAGTGACAACCATCGTTTCGCCATCATCATCGACCGCTAACACAGGCCATGCACAAGAAATAGCGGACAAACACAGCCCGACCCGTACGAAAGGGTTCAACCTAAACATTCCATATCTCCATGAGGTAACTACGAAAATAAAATGGGTTATCGCTCACATCTTCTTCACGTCCCCTTGCGTACGGCAGCATCGCGGTGGACTTATTTGTATGCAGGTGATCATCCCAGAAAGCCGGAACAGCCCCTGATTTGTCAGCCTTTTTTGATTTCGGCGTAACGATAATGCAAACGATAACAATTATCAATCCAAATGTTAAAATTTATATCCGCATGATTTGTCAGGGAAATAGAATTGAAAAAGCCCTCTCGGTTGAGAGGGCTTAGCAAGGAAGGGAGGAAACTTATTTCTTATCGTTCTGCGGGAACTTCATTTCGCTGTAGCGTACGAAGCGAGTTCCTTTAATCAGCTTGTATCCGAACCAGATAATCAGGAACAGCGGGATACCAATATATGTTGCCGCTACGCCGCCCCAGTCAATGGTGTCTTTCAGGAACGCTTCGTAGTTCTGGCCCAAAGTAATAATCAGACACAGAATGAATGCGAAGATCGGCCCCAGTGGGAAGAAGCCTGAACGGTACGGCAGATCGTTAATGTCGTGTCCCTGCAATACGTAACCGCGACGGAAGCGGTAGTGACTAATCGCAATCCCCAGCCAGGCAATAAAGCCTGTCATACCAGAGGTGTTCAGCAACCACAGGTATACCGTCTGGTTACCAAACATCGAGGTCAGGAAGCACAGACCGGCAATCACCGTCGTCGCATACAGCGCGTTACGCGGCACGCCACCACGCGACAATTTAGCGAAAATGCGCGGCGCTTTACCGTCACACGCCAGGGTGTACAACATACGAGTAGACGCATACATACCGGAGTTACCCGCTGACAGCACCGCCGTCAGAATAACAGCGTTCATCACCGCCGCCGCAGAGAGCAGACCCGCGTGTTGGAATACCAGGGTGAACGGACTGACGCTGATGTCTTTCACATCATTACGCAGCAGGCTCGGATCGGTGTACGGAATAATCAGGCTGATGATCAGGATCGCGAACACATAGAACAACAGGATTCGCCAGAACACCTGACGTACCGCGCGTGGAATGTTTTTCGCCGGATCTTCGGACTCGCCTGCAGCAATACCGATCAGCTCGGTTCCCTGGAAAGAGAAGCCGACAATCATTGCCACGCCGATCATTGCCGCAAAACCACCAGCAAATGGTGCTTCGCCGATTGTCCAGTTGCTCCAGCCCGCAGGCTGTGCGCCTTTGAAGATACCGATAATCATCAGCACGCCGACAACAATAAAGACAATAACCGTCGTAACCTTGATCAGTGAGAACCAGTATTCTGCTTCACCAAAGCCACGGACCGAAATGTAGTTCAGCAGGAAGATAACGCCGAGGAACAGCGCACTCCAGATCCAACCGGGTGTATCCGGGAACCACCAGCTCATAACCAGCTGCGCAGCAACCAGGTCAACGGCGATAGTCACCGCCCAGTTGTACCAGTAGTTCCAGCCCAGCGCGAAGCCAAAGCCTTCTTCAACATAGTTCTGACCGTAAGTGGCAAACGAACCGGAAACCGGCATATATGCGGCCAGTTCACCGAGACTGGTCATCAGGAAGTAAACCATCAGGCCAATCAACATATACGAGAGCAATGCCCCGCCCGGACCTGCCTGAGAAATCGTTGCGCCAGAGGCAACAAAAAGACCTGTACCGATGGAACCGCCAATGGCAATCATCGTCAGGTGACGCGCCTTTAATTCACGGCGTAAGCCCGGCGCTTCTGTGGTTTTAGTTTCGGAAACCATACAAAAATGCTATCCATCTTAAAAATGAGGCGCGATTGTAGCAGACGATTGGCAATCCTTCCGGCAGAAATACACGGTTATAAGACACCTTCATGATCGCCCCGGGATTATAAGTAAAGCAGCCAATCTCTTTTCTGGCGAATGCATGCTGCGGGCGCTGCGTCACGAAATCGACACAGCACCAGCATGTTCTTGTACAGCAACTTAACGCGGTACATTCGCGGGATCGCAATAGTCCAGAAAGCGCCGAAGCGCGTTGGAAAGGTGTTTTTGCCGATGATGGATACGCCACAACGTGCGCATCAAGCGCGGCAGAGGGACCGCAACTTCACTTAACGTGCCTGCCTGCAATTGATCTTCAATGACCCGTCGCGACAGGCAACTAATTCCCAATCCATGACGCACCGCATGTTTGATTGCCTCGGAGTTACCTAACTCCATCGCCATCTCAAACTTCGGTAAATGTGACAGCAACAGATAATCGACAATCTCCCGCGTGCCGGAACCGCGTTCACGCAGGATCCACGGCGCAGCGGCCAGCTGCTCTAAGGTGACCGGACCACGAGCCAACGGCGAAGTCGGCGCGGCGAAAACCACCAGTTCGTCTTCCAGCCACGGTTCAGAGATGATTTCAGTGCTGTGGCACGGGCCTTCAATAAAGCCAATATCAACGCGGAAATCCAGCACCGCTTGCATCACGTCCTGGCTGTTCCCAACGCTAAGTTCAATCGGCAACTGCGGATAATCATGGCGATAACGGGCGATAACTGCAGGCAGAATGTAGTTACCGATAGTACTACTGGCATAGATACGAATCGCGCCGTTGTCTTCGCGAAACAGTTGTTCGATTTCAACCGCCTGTTCAAGCAGTGCCAACGCTCGCGGATAGAGCAGCCGCCCGTGTTCATTAACTACCAGTCTTTTCCCCACGCGATCAAACAGTTGCACGCCAAGCTGCCCTTCCAGGTCAGTCAAGGCTGCGCTCACTGCTGATTGCGACAACGCCAGCATCACCGACGCTTGGGTGGTTGATCCACTTTTCAATACTTCTGCAAAAACTTCCAACTGCCGGAGGGTGATGTGCATAGTCGCTTACCACTTATAAAGATTGATTATAAATATATAATCAATTTTATTTTTAAACCAGTTAGTCGTAACCTTATACCCGGTTAAAGGAGAGGGTTATGACGAATATCACCTTACAGAAACAACATCGTACACTGTGGCATTTTATTCCGGGGTTAGCCCTGAGTGCAGTTATCACCGGGGTCGCCCTGTGGGGGGGTTCCATTCCCGCGGTTGCGGGTGCCGGGTTTAGTGCCCTCACCCTCGCAATCTTGTTGGGGATGGTTTTAGGCAACACCATCTATCCGCACATCTGGAAAAGCTGTGACGGTGGCGTGCTGTTTGCCAAGCAATATTTATTACGTCTGGGTATCATTCTTTATGGCTTCCGTCTGACGTTCTCGCAAATTGCCGATGTCGGTATCAGTGGGATCATCATTGACGTGCTGACGCTGTCCAGTACCTTCCTGCTGGCTTGTTTCCTGGGGCAGAAAGTGTTTGGTCTGGATAAGCACACCAGCTGGTTGATCGGTGCCGGTAGCAGTATCTGTGGTGCTGCCGCGGTACTGGCGACTGAGCCGGTAGTGAAAGCGGAAGCCAGTAAAGTAACCGTGGCTGTTGCAACCGTTGTTATCTTCGGGACCGTCGCGATTTTCCTCTACCCGGCGATATATCCGCTGATGTCTCAATGGTTTAGTCCGGAAACTTTCGGTATCTACATTGGTTCTACTGTGCACGAAGTGGCGCAGGTGGTGGCGGCAGGTCATGCCATCAGCCCGGATGCAGAAAACGCAGCAGTTATTTCCAAAATGCTGCGCGTGATGATGCTGGCTCCGTTCCTCATCCTGCTGGCGGCGCGTGTTAAACAGCTGTCTGGGGCGAACAGCGGCGAGAAAAGCAAAATCACTATTCCGTGGTTTGCCATATTGTTCATCGTAGTTGCCATCTTTAACTCGTTCCACCTGTTACCGCAGAGCGTAGTGAATATGCTGGTAACGCTGGATACTTTCCTGCTGGCAATGGCGATGGCGGCGCTGGGTCTGACCACTCACGTCAGCGCGCTGAAAAAAGCCGGGGCGAAACCTCTGCTGATGGCTCTGGTACTGTTTGCCTGGCTGATTGTTGGTGGTGGTGCGATTAACTATGTGATTCAAAGCGTCATCGCATAAACCACTACATCTTGCTCCTGTTAACCCGCTATCATTACCGTTTTCCTCCAGCGGGTTTAACAGGAGTCCTCGCATGAAATACATTGGAGCGCACGTTAGTGCTGCTGGCGGTCTGGCAAATGCCGCAATTCGCGCCGCCGAAATCGACGCAACCGCGTTTGCCTTGTTCACCAAAAACCAACGTCAGTGGCGTGCCGCACCGCTCACGACGCAAACCATCGATGAATTCAAAGCCGCCTGTGAAAAATATCACTACACATCGGCGCAAATTCTTCCCCACGACAGTTATCTGATTAACCTCGGACATCCGGTCGCTGAAGCTCTGGAAAAATCGCGCGATGCGTTTATAGATGAAATGCAGCGTTGCGAACAGCTGGGGCTTTCTTTGCTCAACTTCCACCCTGGCAGCCATCTGATGCAGATTTCAGAAGAGGATTGCCTTGCGCGTATTGCCGAATCCATCAACATTGCGCTGGATAAAACTCAAGGTGTGACAGCGGTGATTGAAAATACCGCCGGTCAGGGCAGCAACTTAGGGTTTAAATTCGAACATCTCGCGGCGATTATCGCCGGCGTGGAAGATAAATCCCGCGTCGGCGTCTGCATTGATACCTGCCATGCTTTCGCTGCCGGGTATGATTTGCGTACTCCAGCCGAATGCGAGAAAACGTTCGCGGATTTTGCCCGTATTGTCGGCTTTAAGTATCTACGCGGTATGCATCTTAACGATGCGAAAAGTACCTTTGGCAGCCGCGTTGACCGTCATCATAGCCTCGGTGAAGGCAATATCGGCCACGATGCGTTCCGCTGGATTATGCAGGACGACCGTTTCGACGGTATTCCGCTGATCCTTGAAACCATCAACCCGGATATCTGGGCAGAAGAAATCGCCTGGCTGAAAGCGCAACAAACTGAAAAAGCGGTAGCCTGAAGATGAATAACCGGGAGAAGGAGATCCTTGCAATATTAAGGCGTAACCCGCTGATTCAGCAGAACGAAATTGCGGATATGCTGCAAATCAGCCGTTCGCGTGTTGCAGCGCATATTATGGATTTAATGCGCAAAGGTCGGATTAAAGGCAAAGGTTACATTCTCACCGAGCAGGAATACTGCGTAGTGGTGGGGACAATCAATATGGATATTCGCGGGATGGCGGATATCCGTTACCCGCAAGCGGCTTCTCATCCCGGTACAATTCATTGCTCGGCAGGCGGCGTTGGACGCAATATCGCCCACAATCTGGCGCTGTTAGGCCGCGACGTCCATTTGCTTTCAGTGATTGGCGATGACTTTTATGGCGAAATGCTCCTGGAAGAAACGCGCCGCGCCGGCGTGAATGTCTCCGGCTGCGTTCGTTTACATGGTCAAAGCACATCGACGTATCTGGCAATTGCCAATCGAGACGATCAAACCGTGCTGGCGATTAACGATACCCATCTGCTGGATCAGTTGACACCGCAACTACTGAACGGGTCGCGCGATTTACTTCGTCATGCGGGCGTGGTACTGGCTGATTGCAACCTGACAGCCGAGGCGCTGGAGTGGGTCTTTACCCTCGCTGATGAAATCCCGGTGTTTGTCGATACCGTTTCAGAATTCAAAGCGGGCAAAATCAAACACTGGCTGGCGCATATTCACACTCTGAAACCCACTTTGCCGGAGCTGGAAATTTTATGGGGCCAGCCGATAACCCGCGATGCTGATCGTAATGCCGCAGTGAATGCGTTGCATCAGCAAGGCGTTCAGCAACTGTTTGTTTATTTGCCCGATGAGTCTGTTTATTGCAGCCAAAAGGATGGCGAACAATTTTTGCTGACTGCGCCAGCGCATACGACGGTAGACAGTTTTGGTGCTGACGATGGTTTTATGGCGGGCCTGGTGTATAGCTTTCTGGAAGGAAGCAGTTTCCGTGATAGTGCCCGTTTTGCGATGGCCTGCGCGGCAATTTCACGCGCCAGCGGCAGCTTAAACAACCCTACCCTGTCTGCCGATAACGCGCTTTCATTAGTGCCGATGGTGTAACAATCTTGCCGGATTCGACGCTTGACCGCGTCTTATCCGGCTCATAACTCGCGCACTACGCTAAGCCAATAAAGAATCCTGCAATGGTGGCACTCATCAGATTAGAAAGTGTCGCCGCCGCCAGCGCGCGTAAACCAAGCTGGGCGATTTCCGGCGCACGGTGTGGCGCAACCGCAGAAAATGCGCCAACCACCACCCCGATAGAACCAAAGTTAGCGAAACCGCACAACGCGAAGGAAATAATCGCCACGGTTTTAGCATCCAGAGTGCCAGCTGTTTGCAGATAAGGTGAGAAATTGAGGTAAGCGACAAATTCATTAATCGCCAGTTTCTGTCCAATCAAACTTCCGGCAAGATTCGCATCACTCCAGTCAACACCCATCACCCACGCCAGCGGGGCCAGCAGGTAACCTAAAATGGACTCCAGCGAGGCATGTTCAAAACCAAACCAGCCACCAACGCCGCCGATAACACCGTTGATCAACGCAATGATGGCGACAAATGCCATCACCACTGTCGCCACACCCGCAGCGATTTTCAGCCCGGTCATTGCCCCTGTAGCAGCGGCTTCAATAATGCTTTTTGGCGGTGTTTCGGTGAAAGAGAGGTTATTAAAGGAAACCTGCGAAGATTCCGTAGCCGGACTTAACATGCGGGCAAACAAGATCCCGCCAGGGATCGCCATTAACGATGCCGCCAGCAGATATTCCACAGGCACGCCCAGTGCGGCGTAACCAATCATTGTCGAACCAGCAATCGAGGCCATCCCGCTACAAATCGCTGTAAATAATTCATTGCGATTCAGACGATCGATAAAGGGTTTGACGATTGCCGGAATTTCGTTTTGCCCGAGGAAAATGGTAGTGACCGCGACGAATGACTCAATCTTGCTGATATTTAACGCTTTCTGGAAGATACCGCCGAGAATGCGAATTAAGATCCCCATTACACCGATGTAGTAGAGAATACTCACCAGTGCAGTGACGAAGATAATTGCCGGTAATACCCTGAAACCAAAGATAAATCCTGCGCCATCAAATAAGGTGTCCATTTTCGGTCCGACCAGAGAACCGAAGATAAAAGCGCTACCTGCATCGCTGTACGCCATCACTTTATGGACGCCAAAAGCGACTTTTTCTGCGACCCAACGCCCTGGTGGTAACCAAAGCATAATGCCGCCAATCACGAGCTGTAACACTAACGCCGCGCCAACGGTACGCAGGCTGATCTTCTTCTTGTTTACTGACAGCAAAAACGCAATTGCCAGCAATACCACCATTCCCAGAACACTTCTCATGACATCCATAGTTATTATCTCTTCATGTCATTTTGGGCGACGTCTTTCTGCCCATCAGAAATAGCCGGGCCTGCATCTTGCGATACTGTCCCGGCTTGTTATCAACACTTAATGGGTTTTGATGTAGCCGCGCACGCACTCTTCGACTAATCCCCAGAACCAGTCGGTATCAATAGTGATGCCGACTTTGGTATTGGCGGGCTTGCCAAGAACGCCCAGCTCGTCGCAGACGGTACGCCCGTAACAAGGGCCACTGTTAACGTCCACGTCGACGTACATCTCCTGGGTTTTAATGCCATCAGGGTTAATCAGATAACCGATACAGGTGGCGTCATGTACCGGGCCGCCAGCCAGACCGTAGTTTTCGAACTGGGTTTTCAGAGTGAAGTTCATGATGTCGCTGAACAACTCTCCGGCAGGGCCGCCTGCCCTTTCCATCCGAGCAATCACGTCCGGAGTGCAAACGGTCTGGTTGGTGAGATCGAGGCCCATCATCACTAATGGAACGCCGGAGGTGAACACCACTCGCGCCGCTTCCGGGTCAGCAAAGATGTTGAACTCGGCAGATGGGGTGAAGTTGCCAGTACCGTAAGCGCCGCCCATTAGCACAATTTCACGGATTTTCGGCAGGATTGCGGGCTGCATACGCATTGCCACCGCGATATTTGAAAGCGGACCAACCGGCACCAGAGTGATATCGCCATCGCTTGCCATCAGGGTATCGATGATATATTTCACCGCATGGGTGTTTTCTGCCTGACGGGTCAGCGGTTCGAATACCGGGCCATCCAGTCCGGTTTCACCGTGAATATTATCAGCAACGATTTGTTGACGCATAATGGGTTGCGGCATCCCCGCATAAACCGGAACGTTAATCTCCAGTTTCTGGCAAACATTCAGACCATTAATTAATGTTTTATCGAGGGTTTGATTCCCCGCCACAATAGTGATACCTAATAAATCAATCGCCGGATGTTTCGCGGCCATCATTATGGCAATAGCATCATCATGACCCGGATCACAATCCAGAATAATTTTTCTCTTTTCCATTGTTTATTTCCTCTGTTTCCAGTTGCGTTATTTTTTCTACAGCAAAGAAAATTCGACCGGGCCGATGATTGAATCTTAACAACAGCGTACGTATGCTAAATATGAGAAATCTCATAGCGGATAAACATCGTGAAAGAAATCCACAATAATGATCTTAAGCAGCAATTGATGAGTGAGTCCGCGTATAAGGATTGCTTTTCAACGGATGTTTCAGCCGATACACGGCTGTTTCATTTTTTAGCGCGTGACTACATTGTGCAGGAAGGGCAACAGCCGTCATGGCTGTTTTACCTGACGCGAGGCCGCGCCAGGCTTTACGCCACGCTTGCTAATGGTCGCGTGTCGCTGATTGATTTCTTTGCTGCACCCTGTTTTATTGGCGAGATTGAGTTAATCGATAAAGATCATGAACCACGAGCGGTACAGGCGATTGAAGAGTGTTGGTGCCTTGCACTCCCCATGAAACATTACCGTCCGCTGTTATTAAACGACACGCTATTTTTACGAAAACTCTGCGTCACCTTAAGTCATAAAAATTATCGTAATATTGTTTCTTTAACTCAGAATCAATCATTTCCGTTAGTGAATCGCCTGGCAGCTTTTATATTACTCTCGCAGGAAGGTGATCTTTATCACGAAAAGCATACGCAAGCGGCAGAGTATTTGGGCGTTTCTTATCGACATCTTTTATATGTTCTCGCGCAATTCATTCATGACGGTTTATTAATTAAAAGCAAGAAAGGGTATCTGATTAAAAACAGAAAGCAGTTGTTAGGGCTGGCGCTGGAGATGGACCCGGAGAATAAATTCTCCGGGATGATGCAGTAAAAAATAATCTGGAATAGTACGTGATTACCGGATGCAACGCTTAATAAGCGCGTACATCCGGCAATGAAACTCAAGCTAAACCAATAAAGAACCCGGCAATGGTCGCGCTCATCAGGTTGGAAAGCGTTGCTGCTGCCAGCGCCCGTAACCCAAGCTGGGCGATTTCCGGCGCGCGTTTTGGCGAAATAGCCGAAAACGCCCCAACGACTACACCGATAGAACCAAAGTTAGCAAAACCACAAAGCGCAAAGGAGATAATCGCAATGGTTTTCACTTCCAGCGTGCCGCCCGTTTGCAGGTATGGGGAGAAACTCAGGTAAGCGACGAATTCGTTAATCGCCAGTTTCTGCCCAATCAGACTACCCGCAAGGTTGGCATCACTCCAGTCCACGCCCATGATCCACGCCAGCGGTGCCAGCACATAGCCAAAAATACTTTCCAGAGAGGCATTGGAAAAACCAAACCAGCCACCAATTCCGCCGATAATGCCGTTGATCAGCGCAATAATTGCCACAAACGCCATTACCACCGTCGCCACACCAGCGGCGATTTTCAACCCGGTCATCGCACCGCTCGCCGCCGCTTCGATAAAACTTTTTGGCGGCGTTTCGCTGAACGACAGATTTTCAAATGTCACCTGCGAAGGCTCGGTGGCTGGGCTAAGAATACGTGCAAACAAAATACCACCAGGGATCGCCATCAGCGATGCCGCTAACAGGTAGTCAATTGGTACGCCCATTCCGGCATAACCAATCATCATCGAACCGGCAATGGACGCCATCCCGCTACAAATTGCCGTAAATAGCTCGTTGCGATTCATGCGATCGATAAACGGTTTAACGATCGCCGGGATCTCATTTTGCCCGAGGAAAATAGTGGTAACCGCAACAAAAGATTCGATTTTGCTGATGTTGAGGGCTTTCTGAAAAATACTGCCAAGAATGCGGATTAGCAGCCCCATCACGCCAATGTAGTACAGCAGGCTGATGAGCGCTGTGACGAAAATAATTGCCGGAAGTACGCGAAAGGCGAAGATAAAGCCCGCGCCATCAAACAGGACATCCATTTTCGGCCCAACCAGCGAACCAAAAATGAAGGCGCTACCGGCATCACTGTAAGACATCACTTTATGCACGCCTAATGCCGCCTGCTCTACTGCCCATTTTCCCGGTGGGAAGTAGAGCATAATGCCACCAATAGCGATTTGCAGCAGCAATGCAGCCCCGACCGTGCGTATGCTGATACCTTTTTTATTCACTGACAATAAGAATGCAATTGCCAGCAATACCACCATACCCACCAAACTTCTCATTATATCCATAATGATTTTCCTTTCATGCCAGTAAACCCGGCGCTAGCGCCAGGTTTTGGTATGTATGATCAGTACGGGCGACGGCTTTCTGCCCGTCAGAAATTAACCCGCGAGACGCTGGTATTCTTTGGCAATTTCGCTCGCCAGAATGGCGTTGTTGAACACCAGTTGGATGTTGGATTTCAGGCTGTCACCACCGGTCAGTTCAGCAACACGAGCCAGCAGGAACGGTGTACTTTCTTTACCAATAACGCCCTGCTCTTCGGCTTCGGCGACAGCTTGATCTATGGCTGCATTGATAGATTCCTCCGGCATCGCAAACTGCTCCGGGATCGGATTCGCCACTACCAGGCCGCCGTTCAAACCGGTTTGCCATTTCACTGCCATTGCACGAGCGATTTCCGTGGCACTATCAAGGCGAATACTGACTTCAAATGGGCTGGTACGGCAGAAAAACGCAGGCAGCGCTTTTGTCTGATAGCCAATTAACGGTACACCGAAGGTTTCTAAATATTCTGTTGTTAATCCTAAATCGAGAATAGATTTTGCACCGGCACAAACAACGGTGACATTAGTATTTGCCAGTTCCTGTAAATCGGCAGAAATATCGAATGTATGTTCCGCACCGCGATGTACACCACCAATACCCCCCGTTGCAAATACTTTAATTCCTGCCAGTGCCGCGATAATCATCGTTGAAGCAACGGTGGTCGCGCCATTTTTTCCTGTGGCAACGACAAAAGGTAAATCACGGCGACTGACTTTCGTCACGTTATGTCCTTCACGGCCTAACAATTCAATTTCTTCTTTGCTCAAACCTACTTTCATGACACCACCAATAATGGCGATTGTTGCAGGTACAGCACCGTGCTTACGAATTGTGTCTTCTACTTCAATTGCCGTCTCAGCATTTTGCGGGAACGGCATCCCGTGAGAAATAATGGTCGATTCCAGTGCCACAACCGGTTTTTTGTTTTTTAAAGCGTCCTGCACTTCCGGGGAAATTTGTAATAATTCAGGGGAAATTTTTAATTCAGACATTCTGCGTTCTCCACTAACGATATAACGTTGGCAATCGATAAATCGGGGTTATTGGTGTATTCACAGGAGAGCGCCATTGACGAACATCCCTGTGCGAAACGAACAGATTCGGCAAACGGCATTCCGTCTACCCAACACGAAGCAAGTCCCGCCATCATGGCATCGCCCGCTCCGGTAACATTAATGACATTGGTTTTAATCGGCGCAGACCAACCACTTTCACCGCTAATATCACTGTAATAAACGCCGTCGCCGCCCATGCTCAATACCAGTCGGTTCAGGCCATGTTGATGGAACCAGGCGGCAACCTTTTCCACATCTTCACGCCCTGACAACGCAATCCCACTCAGGGTTTCCGCTTCAAGGCGGTTTGGCTTGAGAGTGTGGATCAGATTTAGACGGTCGCGCACTTTGACACATTTCCACGCAGAAACAGGATCGACAAATACGGGTACGTTGGCGGCATTATCCAGAATCCATGCCAGTGCCTCTTCACTGATATTACAGTCCGCGACAATGACCTTTGCCCTCTGAATAAATTCACGGTGCTGTGCGAGATATTCAGCTGTAATAGCGTTGCTAATATTCATGTCATTTATAGCAACCAGCATTTCACCGGTATTATCGAGTAATGATAAATAGCTCGACGTATTTTCTCCCGGCACAATCAGGCATTTATCGACATAAACGCCAGATTGATTAGTTTGCGTTAGCAGCGATTGACCATAAAAATCACTGCCTACGGCGCTCAGTAGCCAGGCTTTATTACCCAGCAACGCCAGGTTTTGTGCAATATTGCGCCCTACCCCACCAGGCGTAAATTTTATTTTACCTGGATTTGAATCCGCATAATTTAATGATTCATGTGAATATCCGGCGACATCAATATTCGCCGAGCCTATAATTACGACATAATCCTTTTCGCGCATAGCACGTCCTCTGGTAAAAAATTACCAACCCTGTCAATCCACAAGAATATAGATACTGCAAAGACGGTTTAAACATGTGTTCATATTTAAACATGTGCTCATAGTATGCATGTTTTACGTAAAGTAAATTGCCGCCAGAGAGGCAAAATGGGCAGATTTGAGCAGGCTCACAAAATGCGATTAAATGCCTGAATTACAAAAGTGAGGAATTTGTGACGGGATGCACAGAACAGGAACACTAAAAAAGGGCAGAAATAATCTGCCCTTGAGGAAATAACCTTAGTGTTTGATGAACATTTCAGGTTTCTACTGAAAGATAAAACCATTTAAATTCATAAAATTACATTCACAAACTGGTCATTCCCTTTGCGCTCATCAAATGTTACAGGGCAGGAAATTTCTGCCCTGTAACACACCTTTTATTACGCTGCTTTCGCTACTGCGTCCACTTCCGGACGTTTCAGGAAGGCATAGGCCAAACCCGCCACCAGCGTACCGGCAATAATTGCTACCAGGTAACCCAGTACCGGCGTAATAGCGCCAGGGATCAGCAGAACAAACAGACCACCGTGCGGTGCCATCAGTTTCGCACCAATCGCCATTGAGATTGCGCCAGTCAGCGCCCCACCAACGATACAACACGGCAGCACACGCATCGGATCACGAGCAGCAAACGGAATTGCACCTTCCGAAATAAAGCACAGACCAAGAACCAGAGCGGCTTTGCCACCTTCCTGCTGCGCTTTGTCGAATTTGCGACGCGCCACCATTGTTGCCAGACCCATTGCCAGCGGTGGCACCATACCTGCCGCCATAATCGCCGCCATCGGACCATAGGTTTGAGTACTCAGCAGACCCACACCGAATGCGTACGCTGCTTTATTTACCGGACCGCCCATGTCAGTACACATCATGCCACCGAGGATCGCCCCCAGCAGAACCGCATTCGCAGTCCCCATGGTCTGCAGCCAGTGAGTCAACCCTTCGAGAATGCCAGCAACCGGTTTACCGATCAGGTAGATCATCGCCAGACCGACCACCAGACTGGAAATTAGCGGAATGATCAGGATCGGTTTCAGCGCCTCCATACTCTGTGGCAGTTTCAGTTGCGTACTGATTAACTTCGCAATGTAACCAGCCAGGAAGCCCGCAATAATACCCCCAATGAAGCCAGAACCGGTGCTGACCGCCAGCATACCGCCAATCAGACCCGGCGTGAGACCCGGACGATCGGCAATGGAGAAGGCAATGTAACCTGCCAGTACCGGCACCATCAGCGCAAAGGCTGAACCACCACCAATCTGCATCAGCGCCGCTGCCAACGTACCCGGCTCTTTAAACGCTTCGATACCAAAAGCAAAAGAAAGCGCGATACACAGACCACCTGCAACGACCATCGGCAGCATGTAAGAGACGCCCGTCAGCAAGTGACGGTAAGCGCCTGCACCCTCTTTCTTACCTTCAGTGGTCGCTGTTTGAGCTTTGCCCGCCGGTTCATACGGCGTTGCTTCAGCAACCGCTTTATCCAGTTCCTGCGCGGTTTTCTTCAGCGCCAGACCGGTAGAGGTGCGATACATCGGTTTACCAGCAAATTTCGCCAGATCCACTTCGATATCTGCCGCCACAATCACCAGATCCGCTGCGGCTACTTCTTCAGGGGTGATCGCATTACCCGCGCCAACAGAACCACGGGTTTCAACTTTCACCCACCAGCCACGTTTTTTCGCTTCGGTTTCAATGGCTTCAGCCGCCATAAATGTGTGTGCTACGCCAGTCGGGCAAGCTGTCACCGCAACTACGCGTTTCGGACCGCTGGTGGCAACTGGTGCTGTCGCAGCGACCGGTGCAGTGTAAGGTTTCGCATGGCCTTTGGCTTCACTCAGGAACAGCTCAGGGTGCGCAACTGCCCGGGAAATATCGCCCAGCCAGACATTTTTACCGTTCAGCGCGCTGTCGTTCGGGATGGAATCACCGAGAACAATCGCCATTTCAGCGTCGTTCGGATTGTCGATGATTTCCAGTTTTGCTTTTCGCGCCGCCGCGCCCAGCAGGGTCTTCGCCATATAGGCGCGTGCCTGACCGAGATTAGCGTCAATAATCAGCAGCGTTTTCATTATGCCTCTCCTGCTGTCAGTTAAAAGGTTGTAAGTCGACGCGCGCCATCATTGCGGCCAACTGCGGACGATCGGTAATACCCACATTGCTTTGACTTACCGCCAGGGCTGCAACAGCTGTCGCCAGACGCAGTGTGTGTTCACTGGATTCACGCATCAGCAAGCCATAAATCAGGCCACCAACCATAGAATCCCCTGCGCCAACGGTGCTTACGACATCGACTGACGGTGGTTTGGCGATCCATTCGCCGGAGGCATTAACCCAAAGCGCGCCTTCGGCACCCAGTGAAATAACGACATGCGCGATACCTTGTTCACGCAGCGCATGCGCAGCTTCAATCACATCTTTCATTTCAGGCAGTTTACGGCCCGCCCAGATTTCCAGCTCGCGGCGGTTAGGTTTCACCAGCCACGGTGCCGCTTTCAAACCTGCCACTAACGCTTCACGGCTACTATCAAAGATAATGCAAGGACACTGACTACGCAGGCGAGTCATCCAGTCGGTGAACGCTTCCGGGCTGACGCCTGACGGTAAGCTTCCGCTGACACAGACCATATCGAACTGACCGAGCCAGCTCAGAGAATCAGTCACAAAGCGTTCCCAGTCGGCGGGGGTAACTTCAAAACCCGAGAAGTTGAAGTCGGTCACTTCGCCGTCTTTTTCCGTCAGCTTAACGTTAATTCGGGTGCGCCCCTGTACAACCTGGAAACGGTTGGCAATGCCCAGCTCGCTGAACAGTTGCTGAAAACCATCCTGATTGTCTTTACCGAGGAAGCCGCCAACGGTGACATCAATCCCCAGGTCTTTTAATACTTTGGCCACGTTGATGCCTTTACCCGCCGCATGCAGACCGGTGGTTTTCACCAGGTTCACTTCGCCGCGTTCAATTTCCGGGCAGAAACCAACAAGGTCATAAGCCGGATTAAGGGTGATAGTAGCAACACGTCTGCTCATTATGCGCCCTCCCCAAGACCAGCAGCGATAGCGTCGCCAATGGCTTTCAGCGCCTGCTCAGCATCTGCCCCCTGGGCGGTAAAGCGTAGGCGATGACCTTTCTTAACGCCAAGTGCCACAACTTTCATCAGACTACGTCCGTTTGCCGGTTTGCCGGTGCCATCAAGGTTTGTCACGGTAATATCACTGTTAAATTGTTTAATAGTATTGACCAGCATGGTACCTGGACGAGCATGCAGGCCGTGTTCATTGCGCACCACAAACTCCGCGCTTAACACGTCGTCGGTCGGCGCATCATCGCTGGTCAGCAGCGCCAGCAACGTTGCCGCATCCGCTTTCAGCAAACGGTCAGCTTTATTGTCGAGCAACAAATCAGCGAGACGCTTAAGAACCGCGACGGGCTGATCGTCATTCATCGCCACACTCACCAGCATGGCTGCCGTTTCGCCGTCCACATCAAAAGCATTTGCCGCACGGCTTACCGCAATCGCGCTACGCAAATTGCCTTCAGCGCTATCGCTCAGCCAGATGCCCTGTCCGAGGTTCAGCGGTTGTTCATTGATGGCTTTAGTGACGAAGGTGGCGTCAACTGCCCCTGCTTCTTTCAGACGCGCAGCGTTAAGCGCCTGAAGCGTCAGCAGATCGCTGGCGACAATATCCAGCGTCAGCATTTCGTTATCGAGCTTCAGCTGCTCACTCTGCTTTTCGCCCATCAGCAATGCGCGAAGTTCTTCTGCTGTCGTTGCTGACTTCAGCTGTTCAGCAACGGAATCATCGCTCAGTACGTGGGTCAGCTGGCGTAACAGACCCAGATGTTCATCCGAGCTGGCAGCAATACCGATCGCCACGTACGCTACCTGGCCGTCACCCCAGGTGACGCCTTCCGGGAACTGAAATACCTGAACGCCGGTTTTCAGCACCTGATCGCGGGTGTCGGTAGTGCCGTGTGGAATAGCAATACCATTGCCGAGGAACGTAGAGGTTTGCTGTTCGCGCGCCAGCATGCCATTGACGTAGCCTTCAGCTACATTACCGGCCTGCACCAGCGCCGCAGCGACCTGGCGAATCGCCTCTTCTTTGTCTCCGGCCTTTTCGCCCGGATGGATGTCCTGTACGGATAACTGGAACATAGTTCTCCTCTCTTGCTGAATTGAAACGATTCAGCTTCTATGAGAAAAAAAGCGCCAACCTGGCTTAGGGTTAAAGACAAGATCGCGCTGAAACGTTTCAAGAAAGCATAATACTTCTGTTTCAGCACGCAAGGAAAGCCGTAAAGTAATGAGCAAAAGTTTGATGTGCTGCACAATTTTTTGTCATTTTTCCTAATTGCTGATGGGAAAATCCGTTATCAGCAATTTCATTTCAGCAGCGTCAGCAGCCAATCAGCAACAGTGAAATGGCATTTTGATTATTCGTGGCGCTTTTGATTTCGCTGTCTGTTTATTTTCTAACAAGCAGCGTAAACTCCGCGTCTTCCTCTTCCAGTGATCGACCAGCATGCATAACTCCCCCGCAGTCTCCAGCGCGAAATCGTTTGACCTGACCTCGACGGCGTTTTTAATCGTTGCCTTTCTCACCGGTATTGCGGGCGCTCTGCAAACCCCGACACTCAGTATTTTCCTTACCGATGAAGTACATGCCCGTCCGGCGATGGTGGGATTCTTCTTTACCGGCAGCGCTGTCATTGGGATTCTGGTCAGTCAGTTTCTCGCCGGGCGCTCTGATAAGCGCGGCGATCGCAAATCGCTGATTGTCTTTTGCTGCCTGTTAGGCGTGCTGGCCTGCACCCTTTTTGCCTGGAATCGCAACTACTTTGTTTTGCTATTCGTTGGCGTCTTTCTTAGCAGCTTTGGCTCGACCGCTAACCCGCAAATGTTTGCCCTTGCACGTGAACATGCCGACAAAACCGGACGTGAGGCGGTGATGTTCAGCTCTTTTTTACGCGCTCAGGTTTCACTGGCATGGGTCATTGGCCCGCCGCTGGCTTATGCCTTAGCGATGGGTTTCAGCTTTACGGTAATGTATCTGAGCGCAGCGGTAGCGTTTATTGTTTGCGGCGTGATGGTGTGGCTGTTTTTACCGTCGATGCAAAAAGAGCTTCCGCTGGCGACCGGCACGGTTGAAGCGCCGCGCCGTAACCGTCGCGATACGCTGCTGCTGTTTGTCATTTGTACATTGATGTGGGGCTCGAACAGCCTGTACATTATCAACATGCCGCTATTTATTATCAACGAACTGCATCTTCCCGAGAAACTGGCAGGCGTGATGATGGGGACCGCCGCCGGGCTGGAAATCCCGACCATGTTGATTGCCGGATATTTCGCCAAACGTCTGGGTAAGCGTTTCTTAATGCGCGTTGCTGCCGTGGGTGGCGTCTGTTTTTACGCAGGAATGCTGATGGCGCATTCACCTGTCATTCTGTTGGGCTTGCAGCTGCTAAATGCTATTTTTATTGGCATTCTGGGTGGCATCGGGATGCTCTATTTTCAGGATTTGATGCCCGGTCAGGCAGGTTCAGCCACCACGCTCTATACCAACACGTCGCGCGTGGGCTGGATCATCGCAGGATCTGTGGCGGGCATCGTCGCCGAGATCTGGAATTATCACGCTGTGTTCTGGTTTGCGATGGTGATGATTATCGCCACTCTGTTTTGCTTACTGCGGATTAAAGATGTTTAAGGCGCGGTCAGCATTTCCAGATCGATAAGCCAGGTCATTGCCTGCTGACGCGAGTTACCGCACATTTCAGCGCTGGCTTGTAACCCTGCACAGACTTTCGGTCGTAGTGGCGAGGTGAAAATTTTACAGCGCTGATACTCATCTAGCTGAATGCAGGGCGTATTGGCGGGCTTGCCATCTGGCATACCGGGAATAGGGCTGGAAATTGAAGGGGCTGTGCAACACGCCCCGCAACCCGGACGGCATTCCATACGTTGTTCTCTTAAGGTTAACCACCGGATTGATGAGCGCGCACAGTACCACCTTTTTTGCACCAGCAAAAGTGCGAATACCACTTGCCCGAAAGGCCCGTCGCGAGTACTTTGTCGCGATATTTTTGACATTTTCGACTACAGGAATTTTTCGATGCCAAGAGCGAACGAAATTAAAAAAGGTATGGTACTGAATTACAACGGCAAACTGCTGCTGGTTAAGGATATTGATATTCAGTCGCCCACTGCCCGCGGTGCCGCTACGCTGTACAAAATGCGTTTTTCTGATGTCCGTACCGGGCTGAAAGTAGAAGAGCGTTTCAAAGGAGATGATATCGTTGACACCGTGACGCTGACCCGCCGTTACGTTGACTTCTCCTATGTCGATGGCAACGAATATGTCTTTATGGATAAAGAAGACTATACCCCGTATACCTTCACCAAAGATCAGATTGAAGAAGAGTTGCTGTTTATGCCTGAGGGCGGCATGCCGGACATGCAGGTGCTGACCTGGGACGGTCAACTGCTGGCGCTTGAACTGCCGCAGACCGTTGATCTGGAAATCGTTGAAACCGCACCAGGCATCAAAGGGGCATCTGCCAGCGCCCGTAACAAACCGGCGACATTGAGCACTGGTCTGGTGATTCAGGTACCAGAATACTTAAGCCCGGGCGAAAAAATTCGTATCCATATCGAAGAACGCCGTTATATGGGTCGTGCTGACTAACTTCAGCCGCATGCAGAAAAGGGATAGCTCAGGCTGTCCCTTTTTTAATTTATTATACCAATCTTCTATTTTGCGCTTCCTGAATATAGTTCTCCCGTAATATTCACCAGTTCATTGATCGCCCTCACACTTCATCGCATTAACAATCCAGACCAATTTCAATTTCTGTCATATAACTTTACACTGTCATTGTTAATCAATCGTTACTAAGACGTGACTCCTATGAATACAATCGCCTCCGCTACGCTCCCGCCTCAGGTACACGCTCCACGCTACGATCGCCAGCAGTTGCAATCACGTATCGTTCATTTTGGCTTCGGAGCCTTTCACCGCGCACATCAGGCGTTACTGACCGATCGTGTGCTGAATGCCCAGGGCGGCGACTGGGGGATCTGTGAGATCAGCTTGTTCAGCGGCGATCAACTGATGAGCCAGCTCCGCGCACAGAACCATTTATATACCGTGCTGGAGAAAGGTGCGGACGGCAATCAGGCGATAATTGTCGGTGCCGTTCACGAATGCCTGAATGCAAAACTGGATTCCTTAGCGGCAATTATTGAGAAATTTTGCGAGCCACAGGTGGCAATTGTTTCCCTGACGATTACCGAAAAAGGCTATTGTATTGACCCGGCCACCGGTGCACTCGACACCAGCAATCCGCGGATTATTCACGATCTTCAAAATCCTGAAGAACCTCACTCCGCGCCGGGTATTCTCGTCGAAGCACTGAAACGACGCCGTGAACGCGGCCTTGCACCGTTTACCGTACTCTCCTGCGACAATATTCCCGACAATGGCCATGTGGTGAAAAACGCGGTGCAGGGGATGGCGGAAAAACGTTCACCAGAACTCGCCGGGTGGATAAAAGAACACGTCAGTTTTCCGGGAACCATGGTCGACCGTATTGTTCCGGCAGCAACCGACGAATCACTGGCGGAAATCAGCCAAAATCTGGGGGTGAATGATCCCTGCGCGATTAGCTGCGAACCGTTTATCCAGTGGGTGGTGGAAGATAACTTCGTCGCTGGGCGTCCTGCCTGGGAAGTCGCAGGTGTACAAATGGTGAATGATGTCCTGCCATGGGAAGAGATGAAACTGCGTATGCTTAATGGCAGCCACTCTTTTCTCGCTTATCTGGGTTACCTCTCAGGATTCGCGCACATCAGTGATTGCATGCAGGATCGCGCATTTCGCCATGCCGCCAGAGCATTAATGCTGGATGAGCAAGCGCCGACACTGCGAATTAAAGATGTCGATTTAACACAATATGCAGATAAGTTAATTGCACGTTTTGCTAACCCGGCGCTGAAACATAAGACCTGGCAAATCGCAATGGATGGTAGCCAGAAATTACCGCAACGTATGCTGGCAGGTATTCGCATACATCTGGCGCGCGAAACGGACTGGTCGTTGCTGGCATTAGGCGTTGCAGGCTGGATGCGTTACGTCAGCGGCGTTGATGATGCCGGAAATGCCATTGATGTTCGCGATCCGCTTAGCGATAAAATTTGCGAACTTGTTGCGGGCAGTAGCAGTGAACAACGCGTAACCGCCCTGCTTTCTCTGCGTGAAGTTTTCGGTGATGATCTGCCAGATAACCCGCATTTTGTGCAGGCTATCGAACAAGCCTGGCAACAAATCGCACAATTCGGCGCGCATCAGGCGCTATTAAACACCCTCAAAATTTAACGATTTCTGCGGTTAAAGCGGATGAAGCTCGCCTTCGTCCGCTCTCCCCTTCTCTTTTCTGCCTTTTTTAGCCAGGATTAACGCTCAGTTAACTTTTAAGAATATTGCGGAGCCGTTGTGACCAGGACCAACCTCATCACCGGTTTTCTCGGCAGCGGGAAAACTACGTCGATTCTTCATCTGTTAGCCCATAAAGATCCCAACGAAAAATGGGCGGTACTGGTTAATGAATTTGGGGAAGTCGGAATTGATGGTGCTTTGCTCGCCGATAGCGGCGCATTGTTGAAAGAGATCCCCGGCGGCTGTATGTGCTGCGTTAATGGTTTACCCATGCAGGTAGGGTTGAATACCTTACTGCGTCAGGGAAAACCAGACCGCTTGTTGATAGAGCCGACCGGGCTGGGCCATCCGAAACAGATCCTCGATCTCTTAACCGCGCCCGTGTATGAACCGTGGATAGATCTGCGCGCCACGTTGTGCATTCTCGATCCACGCTTGCTGCTGGACGAAAAAAGCGCCAGCAATGAAAACTTCCGTGACCAGCTGGCTGCCGCAGACATTATTGTCGCCAATAAATCCGACCGTGCGACGCCCGAAAGTGAGCAAGCGCTACAGCGCTGGTGGCAGCAAAATGGTGGCGATCGGCATTTAATTCACAGCGAACATGGGAAAATTGACGGTCATCTTCTGGATTTGCCACGTCGCAATTTAGCCGAGTTGCCCGCCAGCGCGGCGCATTCTCATCAGCATAGCGTGAAAAAAGGGTTAGCAGCGTTAAGCCTGCCAGAGCATCAACGCTGGCGTCGCAGTCTGAACAGTGGACAAGGGCATCAGGCCTGTGGCTGGATATTCGACGCTGATACGGTATTCGACACCATTGGCATTCTGGAATGGGCGCGACTTGCACCGGTGGAACGCGTCAAAGGCGTGATACGTATTCCCGAAGGGCTGGTGCGAATCAACCGTCAGGGCGATGACCTGCACATTGAAACGCAAAACGTTGCTCCACCGGACAGTCGTATTGAGCTGATTTCCAGCAGCGAAGCTGACTGGAATGCTTTGCAGAGCGCGCTGTTGAAGCTTCGTTTAGCGACTACCGCGTAAGGTTGCCTGCGTTTTTCAGTAAGATAATTAGAGAAAATATGATTAAAAATTTGCCGCAAATAGTGTTGTTGAATATTGTCGGCCTCGCGCTGTTTCTTTCCTGGTATATTCCCGTTAATCATGGATTCTGGTTGCCGATTGATGCGGATATTTTTTATTTTTTTAATCAGAAACTGGTCGAAAGTAAGGCCTTTTTGTGGCTGGTTGCATTGACCAATAATCGTGCCTTCGACGGTTGTTCACTGCTGGCAATGGGAATGTTGATGCTGAGTTTCTGGCTGAAAGAAAACGCCCCAGGCCGACGACGTATCGTGATTATTGGCCTCGTCATGCTATTAACTGCAGTGGTCTTAAACCAACTGGGACAGGCATTAATTCCTGTAAAACGGGCCAGCCCAACATTAACTTTTGCCAATATTAACCGCGTCAGCGAACTGCTCCCTATCCCCACGAAAGATGCCTCACGAGACAGCTTTCCCGGCGATCACGGCATGATGCTGCTTATTTTTTCGGCATTCATGTGGCGTTATTTCGGCAAAGTCGCAGGCCTTATCGCCCTTATTATTTTTGTGGTTTTTGCATTTCCCAGAGTAATGATTGGTGCACACTGGTTTACTGACATCATTGTTGGTTCGATGACCGTGATATTGATTGGTTTGCCCTGGATGTTGCTGACGCCATTAAGTGATCGATTAATCACCTTTTTTGACAAATCACTACCGGGAAAAAACAAACATTTCCAAAACAAATAACTCACGGTAATTAACATCATCAGGTTTATTTTTATAGTAAGGATATTCCTGATGATGTGCGCCTTTGCTTTCTTTCATCGAACACAAAAATCATTCCCTAAGTAAATGAATGGATTGTATGCGTTTCACTCAATCGTACTTTAATTGACCAATCCCGCTTATTAACTTTCTGTATCACTTTTTCTTATAAAAAATCATGTAAAACCACTCGCCAAGACCGCACCAATCGGGTAATCTCGAACTCGTTTTGCCTCGGCGGTAGATTATCCTCACAGCATATAATTTTGTGCGTTAGTCCACAGATTTGGCCTTAAGGAATTGTTTCAACATGCCCAGGTAATTAGTCTCGTGTCGCTTGGCATTTTTTTATAACGATATTTGTCGTTAAGGACTTCAAGGGAAAACAAACAACATGGTCAAATCTCAACCGATTTTGAGATATATCTTGCGCGGGATCCCCGCGATTGCAGTAGCGGTTCTGCTTTCTGCATGTAGTGCAAATAACACCGCAAAGAATATGCATCCTGAGACACGTGCAGTGGGTAGTGAAACATCATCACTGCAAGCTTCTCAGGATGAATTTGAAAACCTGGTTCGTAATGTCGACGTAAAATCGCGAATTATGGATCAGTATGCTGACTGGAAAGGCGTACGCTATCGTCTGGGCGGCAGCACTAAAAAAGGTATCGATTGTTCTGGTTTCGTACAGCGTACATTCCGTGAGCAATTTGGCTTAGAACTTCCGCGTTCGACTTACGAACAGCAGGAAATGGGTAAATCTGTTTCCCGCAGTAATTTGCGTACGGGTGATTTAGTTCTGTTCCGCGCCGGTTCAACGGGACGCCATGTCGGTATTTATATCGGCAACAATCAGTTTGTCCATGCTTCCACCAGCAGTGGTGTTATTATTTCCAGCATGAATGAACCGTACTGGAAGAAGCGTTACAACGAAGCACGCCGGGTTCTCAGCCGCAGCTAATAAACCGTTTGGATGCAATCCCTTGGCTATCCTGACGAGTTAACTGAAAGCACTGCTTAGGCAGTGCTTTTTTGTTTTCATTCATCAGAGAAAATGATGTTTCCGCGTCTTGATCCAGGCTATAGTCCGGTCATTGTTATCTTTTAAATGTTGTCGTAATTTCAGGAAATTAACGGAATCATGTTCATACGCGCTCCCAATTCTGGACGTAAGCTTATGCTTACCTGCATCGTTGCAGGCGTGATGATTGCGATACTGGTGAGCTGCCTTCAGTTTTTAGTGGCCTGGCATAAGCACGAAGTCAAATACGACACACTGATTACCGACGTACAAAAGTATCTCGATACCTATTTTGCCGACCTGAAATCTACTACTGACCGGCTCCAGCCGCTGACCTTAGATACCTGCCAGCAGGCTAACCCCGAACTGACTGCCCGCGCGGCGTTTAGCATGAATGTCCGTACGTTTGTGCTGGTAAAAGATAAAAAAACATTCTGTTCATCTGCGACTGGTGAGATGGACATTCCACTCAATGAATTGATTCCGGCGCTCGACATTAATAAAAACGTCGATATGGCGATCTTACCCGGCACGCCGATGGTGCCGAACAAACCCGCAATCGTCATCTGGTATCGCAACCCTTTGCTGAAAAATAGCGGCGTGTTTGCCGCTCTGAATCTCAACCTGACGCCTTCTCTCTTTTATAGTTCACGGCAGGAAGATTACGATGGCGTCGCCCTCATTATTGGCAATACTGCGCTATCTACCTTTTCTTCACGTTTGATGAACGTTAATGAATTAACCGACATGCCGGTCCGTGAAACTAAAATTGCGGGCATTCCTCTGACCGTTCGGCTTTATGCGGATGACTGGACTTGGAACGATGTGTGGTACGCATTTTTACTGGGCGGCATGAGTGGAACAATGGTTGGACTTCTCTGCTATTACCTGATGAGCGTGCGTATGCGACCGGGCAGAGAAATCATGACCGCCATCAAGCGCGAACAATTTTACGTGGTATATCAACCGGTGGTTGATACACAAGCTCTGCGGGTAACGGGCCTGGAAGTACTACTACGCTGGCGGCATCCTGTAGCGGGAGAAATTCCCCCGGATGCCTTCATCAACTTTGCCGAATCGCAAAAGATGATTGTGCCGCTGACTCAGCACCTGTTTGAGTTAATTGCCCGCGATGCCGCAGAATTAGAAAAAGTACTGCCGGTAGGCGTCAAATTTGGCATTAACATTGCGCCGGACCATCTGCATAGCGAAAGCTTTAAAGCTGATATCCAAAAATTGCTCACTTCCCTGCCCGCACATCATTTCCAGATTGTGCTGGAAATTACCGAGCGCGATATGTTGAAAGAGCAAGAAGCCACGCAACTCTTCGCCTGGCTGCATTCAGTCGGCGTTGAAATTGCTATTGATGACTTTGGCACCGGGCACAGCGCGCTTATCTATCTTGAGCGTTTTACGCTCGATTATCTGAAAATTGATCGTGGATTTATCAACGCCATCGGTACGGAAACGATCACTTCACCCGTACTTGACGCGGTGCTGACGCTGGCGAAACGTCTCAATATGCTGACGGTTGCTGAAGGGGTTGAAACGCCGGAACAGGCGCGATGGCTAAGCGAACGCGGCGTTAATTTCATGCAAGGCTACTGGATCAGTCGCCCATTACCGCTGGACGATTTTGTCCGCTGGCTTAAGAAACCGTATACGCCGCAGTGGTAAGGCGTGCTTACGTCCCTTATTATTCATAGTGAAAGCATGCCGGTTTGCGGCTAATGATGAGTAAAAGGAAATCTGTTGCAGATGATTGTGCGCATACTGCTGCTGTTTATCGCTCTGTTCACCTTTGGTGCGCAGGCGCAGGCTATCAAGGAAAGCTATGCCTTTGCGGTACTGGGCGAACCCCGGTACGCGTTTAATTTCAACCATTTTGATTATGTGAACCCCGCCGCGCCAAAAGGTGGGCAGATAACGTTGTCAGCCCTCGGCACCTTCGATAATTTCAACCGCTATGCACTGCGCGGCAACCCAGGCGCACGCACCGAGCAGTTGTACGACACGCTATTTACTACTTCCGATGACGAACCAGGCAGTTATTATCCGCTGATTGCCGAAAGTGCGCGCTATGCTGACGATTATTCCTGGGTGGAGGTCGCAATTAATCCGCGCGCCCGTTTTCATGATGGTTCCCCCATTACTGCCCGCGATGTAGAGTTTACTTTTCAAAAATTTATGACCGAAGGCGTGCCGCAATTTCGTCTGGTCTACAAAGGCACCACCGTCAAAGCCATTGCACCATTAACCGTGCGTATTGAGTTAGCGAAACCCGGCAAAGAAGATATGTTGAGTCTGTTTTCGCTGCCGGTCTTTCCAGAAAAGTACTGGAAGAATCACAAACTTAGCGATCCGCTCGCCACGCCTCCGCTTTCCAGTGGTCCGTACCGAATTACGTCCTGGAAAATGGGGCAAAATATTGTCTATTCCCGCGTGAAAGATTACTGGGCAGCAAACTTACCGGTAAACCGTGGACGCTGGAATTTCGACACCATTCGCTACGATTACTACCTCGATGATAATGTCGCCTTTGAAGCGTTTAAAGCCGGTGCCTTTGATTTGCGTATGGAAAACGACGCCAAAAACTGGGCCACGCGCTATACCGGTAAAAATTTCGATAAGAAATACATCATCAAAGATGAGCAAAAGAACGAATCAGCCCAGGATACGCGCTGGCTGGCGTTTAATATCCAACGTCCGGTATTCAGCGATCGCCGGGTCCGGGAAGCGATCACTCTCGCCTTTGACTTTGAATGGATGAACAAGGCGTTGTTTTACAATGCCTGGAGTCGCACGAACAGTTATTTTCAGAATACCGAATACGCAGCCAGAAATTACCCCGACGCCGCGGAGCTGGTGCTTCTGGCACCAATGAAAAAAGATCTTCCGCCAGAAGTCTTCACACAAATCTACCAGCCGCCGGTATCGAAAGGCGATGGCTACGATCGTGACAACCTGTTAAAAGCCGACAAACTTCTCAATGAAGCGGGCTGGGTGCTGAAGGGTCAGCAACGCGTTAATGCCACAACGGGTCAGCCTCTCAGCTTTGAATTATTGCTTCCCGCAAGCAGCAATAGTCAGTGGGTATTACCGTTCCAGCACAGCCTGCAACGGCTGGGTATCAACATGGACATTCGCAAGGTGGATAACTCGCAAATCACCAATCGAATGCGCAGTCGCGACTATGACATGATGCCTCGCGTATGGCGGGCGATGCCGTGGCCCAGTTCTGATTTACAGATTTCCTGGTCATCGGAATATATCAATTCCACTTATAATGCTCCCGGCGTGCAAAGTCCGGTTATCGATTCACTGATCAACCAAATTATTGCCGCCCAGGGAAATAAAGAAAAATTATTGCCGTTGGGGCGCGCACTGGACCGTGTATTAACGTGGAATTATTACATGCTGCCGATGTGGTACATGGCGGAAGACCGTCTCGCCTGGTGGGATAAATTCTCCCAACCCGCGGTGCGCCCTATTTACAGCCTGGGTATTGATACATGGTGGTATGACGTTAATAAAGCGGCCAAACTGCCGTCAGCCAGACAACAGGGAGAGTAGATGGGCGCTTATCTGATTCGCCGTCTGTTGCTGGTGATCCCAACGTTATGGGCGATTATCACTATCAACTTTTTCATCGTGCAAATTGCGCCTGGCGGTCCGGTCGACCAGGCCATCGCCGCCATTGAGTTTGGTAATGCCGGAGTATTACCCGGCGCAGGCGGTGAAGGTGTTCGCGCCAGCCATGCGCAAACGGGCGTCGGCAATATCAGCGACAGTAATTACCGTGGTGGACGCGGATTAGATCCAGAAGTGATCGCCGAGATCACTCATCGCTACGGTTTCGATAAGCCGATCCACGAACGTTACTTCAAAATGCTCTGGGACTACATCCGCTTTGATTTTGGCGATAGCCTGTTTCGCAGCGCCTCGGTGCTGACGCTGATTAAAGACAGTCTGCCGGTTTCCATCACCCTCGGATTGTGGAGCACGCTGATTATCTATCTGGTGTCGATTCCGCTGGGTATTCGCAAAGCTGTTTATAATGGTAGCCGCTTTGACGTCTGGAGTAGCGCATTTATCATCATCGGGTACGCCATTCCGGCCTTTTTGTTTGCCATCCTGCTGATTGTCTTCTTCGCGGGCGGCAGCTATTTCGACCTGTTCCCTCTGCGCGGCCTGGTTTCCGCTAACTTTGATTCGCTGCCGTGGTATCAGAAAATCACCGATTATCTGTGGCATATCACGCTGCCGGTGCTGGCGACGGTGATTGGCGGCTTTGCGGCGCTGACCATGCTGACAAAAAACTCATTCCTTGATGAAGTGCGCAAGCAATACGTGGTGACCGCCCGTGCGAAAGGGGTAAGTGAAAAAAATATTCTCTGGAAACATGTGTTCCGCAACGCCATGCTGCTGGTGATTGCCGGTTTTCCGGCGACGTTTATCAGCATGTTTTTTACCGGCTCGCTGCTGATTGAGGTGATGTTTTCACTCAATGGTCTTGGCTTACTGGGCTACGAAGCGACCGTCTCGCGCGATTATCCTGTAATGTTTGGTACCTTGTATATTTTCACCCTGATTGGCCTGCTGCTGAATATTGTCAGTGATATCAGCTATACGCTGGTCGATCCGCGTATAGATTTTGAGGGACGTTAATGTCGCGACTCAGCCCCGTCAATCAGGCCCGTTGGGCGCGTTTTCGTCATAACCGTCGCGGCTACTGGTCGTTATGGATTTTCCTCGTCTTATTTGGTTTGAGTTTGTGTTCTGAACTTATCGCCAACGATAAACCGTTGCTGGTACGTTATGACGGCAGTTGGTATTTCCCGTTGTTGAAAAACTACAGCGAAAGCGATTTTGGCGGCCCGCTGGCAAGCCAGGCTGATTATCAGGACCCGTGGCTGAAACAGCGGTTGGAAGATAAAGGCTGGGTACTGTGGGCACCGATTCGCTTTGGTGCTACCAGTATCAACTTTGCTACCGATAAGCCCTTCCCTTCTCCACCCTCCCGGCAAAACTGGCTGGGAACGGATGCCAATGGCGGCGATGTGCTGGCGCGCATTCTCTATGGCACGCGGATCTCAGTTCTGTTTGGCCTGATGCTGACCCTCTGCTCCAGCGTGATGGGCGTGTTGGCGGGGGCGCTACAAGGCTATTACGGCGGTAAAGTCGATCTCTGGGGGCAACGTTTTATTGAAGTATGGTCGGGGATGCCGACGCTGTTTTTGATTATTTTACTTTCCAGCGTCGTACAGCCTAACTTCTGGTGGCTGTTGGCAATTACCGTCTTGTTTGGCTGGATGAGTCTGGTCGGCGTGGTGCGGGCGGAGTTTTTACGTACCCGTAATTTCGACTACATCCGTGCGGCGCAGGCGCTTGGCGTCAGCGATCGCAGTATCATCCTGCGTCATATGTTGCCAAATGCCATGGTCGCTACCCTCACCTTTTTACCGTTTATTTTATGTAGTTCGATCACCACCCTGACCTCACTCGATTTCCTCGGCTTCGGTCTGCCGCTCGGTTCACCGTCACTCGGCGAACTGCTGTTACAAGGGAAAAATAACCTTCAGGCCCCGTGGCTTGGGATCACCGCCTTCTTGTCGGTGGCGATATTGTTGTCTTTGCTGATCTTTATTGGTGAAGCCGTCCGCGACGCATTTGATCCTAATAAGGCGGTGTAGCATGACGCAAACTCTGTTAGCGATTGAAAATTTGTCGGTGGGTTTTCGCCATCAGCAAACCGTACGCACAGTAGTCAATGATGTTTCACTACAGATTGAGGCTGGCGAAACGCTGGCGCTGGTGGGTGAGTCTGGTTCAGGTAAGAGCGTTACCGCGCTGTCAATTTTACGCCTGCTCCCTTCCCCGCCGGTTGAATATCTCTCCGGCGATATTCGTTTTCATGGCGAATCGCTGCTTCATGCCAGCGATCAAACGTTACGCGGTGTACGCGGTAATAAGGTTGCCATGATTTTTCAGGAACCGATGGTGTCGTTAAATCCATTGCATACCCTGGAAAAACAGCTTTATGAAGTGCTTTCACTCCACCGCGGGATGCGTCGGGAAGCGGCTCGTGGCGAAATTCTTAACTGCCTTGATCGCGTCGGTATCCGCCAGGCGGCAAAACGGCTGACAGATTATCCGCATCAGCTCTCCGGCGGCGAACGCCAGCGGGTGATGATTGCGATGGCGCTGTTAACGCGACCGGAATTATTAATTGCCGATGAACCGACCACCGCGCTGGACGTCTCTGTCCAGGCGCAGATTTTACAGCTGTTGCGCGAACTGCAAGGCGAGCTGAATATGGGCATGCTGTTTATTACTCATAACCTCAGTATTGTCAGAAAACTGGCTCACCGCGTGGCGGTAATGCAAAACGGTCGCTGTGTCGAGCAAAATAACGCTGCTACGCTATTTGCCTCACCCACTCATCCTTACACACAAAAGCTACTCAACAGTGAACCATCAGGCGACCCGGTCCCATTGCCAGAACCTGCCTCAACGTTGCTAGATGTTGAACAGCTTCAGGTTGCCTTCCCCATTCGCAAAGGGATTTTGAAGCGCATTGTGGATCATAATGTGGTGGTGAAAAACATCAGTTTTACGCTACGGGCGGGTGAAACACTGGGTTTAGTGGGCGAGTCCGGTTCCGGGAAAAGCACGACGGGACTGGCGCTGCTGCGACTGATTTACTCTCAGGGCAGCATCATTTTTGACGGTCAGCCATTGCAAAATTTAAACCGCCGTCAGCTATTACCTATTCGCCATCGCATTCAGGTGGTATTTCAGGATCCTAACTCCTCGCTCAACCCACGACTCAACGTTTTGCAAATTATCGAGGAAGGTTTACGGGTTCACCAGCCGATGCTTTCTGCCGTGCAACGTGAACAACAAGTGATAGCCGTGATGCATGAAGTGGGATTAGATCCTGAAACACGCCACCGTTATCCGGCGGAGTTCTCTGGTGGTCAGCGGCAACGTATTGCGATTGCCAGGGCATTAATTCTCAAGCCCTCGCTGATCATTCTTGATGAGCCGACATCATCGCTCGACAAAACGGTACAGGCGCAAATATTGACGCTATTGAAATCATTGCAACAAAAGCATCAATTGGCCTATTTGTTTATCAGTCACGATTTGCACGTTGTCCGCGCGTTATGTCATCAGGTTATCGTACTGCGACAAGGGGAAGTAGTGGAACAAGGACCGTGCGCGCGCGTGTTTGCCGCACCGCAGCAGGAGTATACGCGTCAGCTACTGGCGTTGAGCTGACGCTTAAAAAGGATTGTAGTTTGAGAAGGGTTCGGCAATTGCCACACCAAAATTTTTCAATCGGCATGTTGCAGCAAACTCGTCCTGGCGATTTACAAACAGGCACGGCTCACCTTCACACTCCAGTACCGAGCATGGAACTTCGATGTCGCTTAACGCCTGGCTTAGTTTGTACATCACCGACCATGCATTATCACCATCCGGGCTAAGCAATTTAAGCGCCACAAGGCTGTTGTCACCGCACGGTCCATTTTGCGGAATCGGTTCAACCTTCGAACCTGCGAAACCAGCAGACCAGCGATAGTTCTGCGGCAGTCGATGGACGATTGAGAGTTGTAATGAAGTCACTTATTTTCCCCGGAAGCACATTTACTTCACAACTTGTTTACATCAATTTTAACACATCATCAACAATCCGTCTTTATACAGATCGTAAAGATTGATGCCTCGCCAGCGTGGCCTCTATGGCTCTGATTTAAATAATATCTGCGGGCGTGGTCACATTTGCGGGGCTATATGTACCCGTTTCTGCGATCTAACTCAACCTTTTTAACTACAATGATGTGACTTTTTACATAAATTGATTTTACATAAAATAAACATATATCGGGAGAATGATAGATTTGCGGTTGACATGCATCAACAAAGGAAGCCTTTTAGCTTCCTCGTTGTGCAATAGATCACCGTTTTTTCGGCCGACTGGCGTACAGACAGAAGAGAATGGAGCTGGTTGCGCAGAATGCAATTGACCAAATCATCGGCCATGCAGAGTTAAAGGTCGCAAGAGAAAGCAATGCGCCAACAATTGCCCCTATGCCAAAACGGAAGGTTCCTGCCAGCGAAGATGCCGTTCCCGCCATATGGGGAAACTCATCAAGAATGACCGCCATCGCATTAGATGACACCATCGACACGCAGCCCACAAACGCCGCAACGCCAACTACCAGCGACCAGAATCCCAGCCCCAGCAACGCACTGATGACCATCCACGCCGCCATAATAAACTGTATCCACAACCCCGAGCGGAACATATTTAACGCGCCAATACGGCGGACGAAGCGACTGTTAAAGATGGTCATCACGAACAGGAAAACAATGTTTAGCGCAAAGTAATAACCAAAGTTTTCCGGCGCGACGTGGTTAATTTCAATGTAGACAAACGGTCCGGCGCTCAGGAACGAGAACATTCCGGCAAAGCTGAAACCGCTGGCCAGCATATAACTCAGGACACGCTTATGACGAAACAGCGCCGCAAAGTTACCAATAGTGGTACGAATGTGAAAAGGCTGGCGACGCTCCGGTGGTAAGGTTTCTTTGATCAGAAAGAAGATCATTGCCGAAGCCAGAATCGCCGCTACGGCGAGGATCCAGAAGATGTAATGCCAGCTCAGCCACACCAGCACCCAGCCGCCAACTATCGGTGCCATCAGCGGTGCAATGGTCGTCACCAGCATGACAAACGACATCATCCGTGAGAACTCTTCCTTCGGGTAGATATCACGCATTAAAGCGTTGATAACCACGCTGGCCGCAGCCGCAGCCAGACCGTGGAAGAAACGCATCACAATCAGCTGATCGATGGTTTGTGCCAACGCACACGCCACCGCGGCGGCGGCAAACACCAGCGTACCGCCAAGAACCACCGGCTTACGCCCGAAACTGTCTGCCATCGGCCCGTAGATTAACTGCCCCAACGCAAAGCCCAGAATATAAGTACTGAGGGTCATCTGCGTACTGCCCGCAGGTACGCCAAATTGCGCTGAAATTACCGGTAGCGCGGGCAGATACATATCAATCGACAGCGGCATCAACATGGCCAGCAGGCCAAGGATAAAAACAATAGCAAACGACGAATGCTGTCGGGTAGTCACAACGGGCTCCTGAAAGTCATTAAAAAGTTAGACGACGCTGGCAATTTCTTCTTCAGTTAACGGACGATATTCACCGGGGGCTAAATCAGCATCCAGCGTAATGCCGCCAATACGTTCACGATGCAGCTCAACCACGTGGTTACCCACGGCGGCGAACATGCGTTTCACCTGATGATAACGCCCTTCGCTGATGGTCAGACGAACCTGCGTTGGGGTAATCACTTCCAGCATCGCCGGCTTAGTGAGATCTTTTTCGTTATGCAGCTGCACGCCTTTAGCAAATTGCTCTGCCGTATCGTCAGCTACGGGTGATTCCAGCGTCACCAGATAGGTCTTCTCGCAATGATGGCGCGGAGAAGTAATGCGGTGCGACCACTGGCCATCATCAGTCATCAGCACCAGACCGGTGGTATCGATATCCAGACGCCCTGCGGCGTGCAGTTTCCACGCTACCGGTTCATCCAGAAAATAGAGCACCGTTGGGTGATCCGGGTCATCAGTTGAGCAAACATAGCCCTGAGGCTTATTGAGCATGAAGTAACGTGGACCGTGTTGCTGCGCCAGCGGGTTGCCATCGTAAGCGACATCATGTTCAGGGAGCAGTTTGAACGCTGCATTACGGACGATTTCGCCATCGACGGTGACACGATTGCCGCGGATTTCACGCCCGGCAATAGCACGGCTAACGCCGAGTTGCTGTGCGATAAATTTATCAAGTCGCATGTGTGTGATTTTGCCTGTAAAAAACGGAGGTCGGGTAATGACCCGAAAATCTGAACTGTTGTCTGCCCAGTATAGCGGTCTAATAACTTCCCTCAAGGGAAAAAGATCCGTGGCATACTATTAGCAGAATAATCTACCTACGCGAGACCATGATTTTTACACTCCGTCCATATCAGCAAGAAGCCGTGGATGCCACGCTCAACCATTTTCGTCGTCATAAAACCCCTGCCGTTATTGTGCTGCCCACCGGTGCAGGTAAAAGCCTGGTGATAGCGGAACTGGCGCGGCTGGCGCGTGGTCGTGTGCTGGTGCTGGCACACGTTAAAGAGCTGGTGGCGCAAAACCATGCAAAATATCAGGCGCTGGGACTGGAAGCCGATATCTTTGCCGCTGGGCTAAAGCGTAAAGAGAGCCACGGTAAAGTAGTATTTGGCAGCGTGCAATCGGTCGCCCGTAACCTTGATGCCTTTCAGGGTGAATTTTCACTGTTGATTGTCGATGAATGCCATCGTATTGGTGACGATGAAGAGAGCCAGTATCAGCAAATCCTCACTCACCTGACAAAAGTGAATCCCCGCTTACGCCTGTTAGGGCTGACTGCCACGCCTTTTCGGTTGGGCAAAGGCTGGATTTATCAGTTTCATTATCACGGCATGGTACGCGGCGATGAGAAAGCCCTTTTCCGCGACTGTATTTATGAGCTGCCGCTGCGTTATATGATTAAACACGGCTATCTGACGCCGCCAGAACGACTGGATATGCCAGTAGTGCAATACGATTTCAGCCGATTGCAGGCACAGAGTAACGGGCTGTTCAGCGAAGCCGATCTCAACCGCGAGCTGAAAAAACAGCAACGTATTACCCCGCACATCATCAGCCAGATTATGGAGTTCGCCGCAACGCGCAAAGGGGTGATGATTTTCGCTGCGACAGTCGAACACGCAAAAGAGATTGTCGGCTTGCTGCCCGCTGAGGATGCAGCACTTATTACCGGCGACACGCCAGGCGCTGAACGCGATGTATTAATTGAAGATTTTAAAGCCCAGCGTTTTCGCTATCTGGTCAACGTCGCGGTACTGACCACCGGATTTGACGCCCCGCACGTCGATCTTATTGCTATTCTGCGCCCTACCGAATCGGTGAGTCTTTACCAACAAATTGTCGGGCGCGGTCTGCGTCTGGCTCCAGGCAAGACTGATTGCTTAATTCTTGATTATGCGGGTAATCCTCACGATCTCTACGCGCCGGAGGTCGGTACACCGAAAGGCAAAAGTGACAACGTTCCGGTACAGGTTTTCTGCCCTGCCTGCGGTTTTGCCAACACCTTTTGGGGGAAAACGACCGCTGACGGGACATTGATTGAACACTTTGGTCGTCGTTGTCAGGGATGGTTTGATGATGACGACGGTCATCGAGAACAGTGTGACTTCCGCTTCCGTTTTAAGAATTGCCCACAATGTAACGCAGAAAATGATATAGCCGCCCGCCGCTGCCGCGAATGTGACACCATACTGGTTGATCCAGACGACATGTTAAAAGCGGCGCTACGACTGAAAGACGCGCTGGTATTACGCTGTAGCGGCATGTCTTTGCAACATGGGCACGACGAGAAAGGCGAATGGTTGAAAATCACCTATTACGATGAAGACGGCGCGGATGTGAGTGAGCGTTTCCGTCTGCAAACGCCCGCTCAGCGTACCGCCTTCGAGCAGCTTTTTATCCGCCCGCATACGCGTACACCGGGCATCCCTCTGCGCTGGATCACCGCTGCCGATATCCTCGCCCAACAAGCGTTGCTGCGCCATCCGGATTTCGTCGTCGCACGAATGAAAGGCCAGTACTGGCAAGTGCGTGAAAAAGTGTTTGATTACGAAGGTCGTTTTCGTCGGGCGCACGAATTACGCGGTTAATGGTAGTTTTAATTGATGTGCAAGGCGATTGAGTATAGAATCTCGCCCGCTTTTGCATACGCAAAGCAGATCATTTGCCTGTTGCTGGGTCGCCTGTAGCAGGATTAATTTAAGAGAGAAAGAAATGTTTACTATCAACGCAGAAGTACGTAACGAGCAGGGTAAGGGTGCGAGCCGCCGCCTGCGTACCGCTAACAAATTCCCGGCAATCATCTACGGTGGCAACGAAGCGCCGCTGGCTGTTGCTCTGGATCACGACAAAGTCATGAACATGCAAGTTAAAGCTGAATTCTACAGCGAAGTTCTGACCATCGTTGTTGACGGTAAAGAAATCAAAGTTAAAGCTCAGGACGTACAGCGCCACCCGTACAAACCTAAGCTGCTGCACATCGACTTCGTTCGCGCTTAATCGCTGAATAAGTTGTAAAAAAAACCCCGCTCCGGCGGGGTTTTTTGTATCTGCAAATTATGCCTGATTACGGTATTGCTATTTTTTGTAGGCCAGATAAGGCGTTCACGCCGCATCTGGCATTCATAACACCAAACCGATTAATTGCCGCCAGACGTCCGGCGCTGCAATTGATCGCGCAAGTTCGGCGGCGTGCCTTTAATGGTCAGGGTATCGGTCGCCGGGTCCCAGAAAATGCGCTCACCTAACAGCATCGCATCAAAGTTAATGGTCAAGCCACCACCGCTACCGGCAAACTTCGTCAACTGACGCAACGTGCTACGGTCTGCCGGGAAGCTCTCTTCAAGTTCGTAGCCTTTTTCAGCCGCAAATTCCGTGAAGCTCACTTCGCTGACGCCCGCCAGCTCTTTCGACAGCGATTCAAGCTCGATCTCTTCACCCGCCTGCAATTGCTCATTACAGTAGCTGTAGACCTGCTGACGCACGTTCTGCCGTTCTGCTTTATCCAGTTGTGCTTCGGCAGTGAAATCATCAACCGCCTGCAATAATCCGCGGTTTTGCGCTTTCGCGTTCAACCCTTCGCTGGCACCGAGGAAGTCCATGAAGAAATCGGCCACTTTGCGCCCGACTCGCCCTTTCAGGAAAGTGAGATACCGGGTCGACTCTGGATTGGTTTCCCATTCGGTTAAATCAATACGCGCAACAATATCCGCATGATTGATATCAAGATAATGGGTCGGGTTGATGTCGAGATTTTCGTTAACGCGCATACTGCTCAGGTTGCTCAGAACCGCCACCAGCAGATATTCGACAGCTAAATAACGGTAGTGACAAAACAGCACGAAGCCACCGTCAGCAAAAGGATATTTCGCTAATTCGTCACGCAGGCGACCGGTTGCCGCGCGGCTAAAGGCCAGAAAGTCCTCTTCGCCCTGACGCTGTAAGCGTAGCGTCTGCGCCAGTTCACTCTCTTCGCTGAACAAGCCGTATGCTTTATTTTTGGCGCTATAGACCCGATGCAGTTCTGCCACCATCTCAACGACGGTTTCTGTCGGTTCCAGCAATGAATCGCGCAACACCAGCTCAAGGTTCTGCTCATCACGCTTGATAAGCTGGTGCAGAGCAATCTGGTTGATATCCAGACTCATGATAAACTCTCCTTTAAGACCGGCCGGTATTCAACCACCGCCGGTAAAGCGACGCAATAAAAGATGGCGGTCATTTTACAGAAGGCGGCGTAACGAGAATGATTTAAAGCATAAAAAAGCAGAAAAAAAACCGTTGCTACGGTAATATGTTGCCCTTTCATCAACTAACTGATTTCGATTTATGCCACAAATTTCCCGCTACAGTGATGAACAGGTTGAACAATTGCTCGCAGAGCTGCTCAACGTACTGGAAAAACATAAGGCTCCGACCGACCTTTCCCTGATGGTGTTAGGCAACATGGTCACTAACCTTATCAACACCAGCATTGCCCCGGCCCAACGCCAGGCAATTGCCAACTCTTTTGCCCGCGCCTTACAGTCCTCTATCAACGAAGACAAAGCGCACTAAGGGAAACAGATAACAGGTTATGGTAACTCATCGTCAGCGCTACCGTGAAAAAGTCTCCCAGATGGTCAGTTGGGGGCACTGGTTTGCACTGTTCAATATTCTGCTTTCGCTCGTCATTGGCAGCCGTTACCTGTTTATCGCCGACTGGCCGACAACGCTTGCTGGTCGCATTTATTCCTACGTAAGCATTATCGGCCATTTCAGCTTCCTGGTGTTCGCCACCTACTTGCTGATCCTCTTCCCGCTGACTTTTATCGTCGGCTCCCAGAGGCTGATGAGGTTTTTGTCCGTCATTTTAGCAACGGCGGGAATGACGCTATTACTGATCGATAGCGAAGTCTTTACTCGTTTCCATCTCCATCTTAATCCCATCGTCTGGCAGTTGGTTATCAACCCAGACGAAAATGAGATGGCGCGCGACTGGCAGCTGATGTTCATCAGCGTGCCGGTTATTTTATTGCTTGAACTGGTGTTTGCGACGTGGAGCTGGCAAAAGCTACGCAGCCTGACGCGTCGTCGGCGCTTCGCGCGCCCGCTGGCCGCATTCTTATTTATCGCTTTTATTGCCTCGCATGTGGTGTATATCTGGGCCGATGCCAACTTCTATCGCCCGATCACCATGCAGCGCGCTAACCTGCCGCTTTCGTACCCGATGACGGCGCGACGTTTTCTTGAGAAGCATGGTCTGCTTGATGCGCAGGAGTATCAACGCCGTCTTATTGAGCAAGGCAATCCAGACGCCGTTTCCGTTCAGTATCCGTTAAGCGAACTGCGCTATCGCGATATGGGCACCGGGCAGAATGTGCTGTTGATTACTGTCGATGGCCTGAACTACTCACGCTTCGAGAAGCAGATGCCTGCGCTGGCAGGTTTTGCTGAGCAAAATATTTCGTTCACACGTCATATGAGTTCCGGCAACACCACAGACAACGGCATCTTTGGCCTGTTCTATGGCATCTCGCCAAGCTATATGGACGGCATTCTTTCGACCCGTACGCCTGCGGCGTTAATTACTGCGCTTAATCAGCAAGGCTATCAGCTGGGGTTATTCTCGTCAGATGGCTTTACCAGCCCGCTGTATCGCCAGGCATTGTTGTCAGATTTCTCGATGCCGAGCGTACGTACCCAATCCGACGAGCAGACCGCCACGCAGTGGATCAACTGGCTGGGCCGCTACGCACAAGAAGATAACCGCTGGTTCTCGTGGGTCTCTTTCAATGGCACTAACATTGACGACAGCAATCAGCAGGCATTTGCACGGAAATATAGCCGGGCGGCAGGCAATGTCGATGACCAGATCAACCGCGTGCTCAATGCACTGCGTGATTCTGGCAAACTGGACAATACGGTGGTGATTATCACTGCCGGCCGGGGTATTCCGCTGAGCGAAGAGGAAGAAACCTTTGACTGGTCCCACGGTCATCTGCAGGTACCATTAGTGATTCACTGGCCCGGCACACCGGCGCAGCGTATTAATGCGCTGACTGATCATACCGATCTGATGACGACGCTGATGCAACGCCTGCTACATGTCAGCACACCTGCCAGCGAATATTCGCAAGGTCAGGATTTGTTCAACCCTCAACGCCGTCATTACTGGGTTACCGCTGCGGATAACGATACGCTGGCAATTACCACCCCGAAAAAGACGCTGGTGCTGAACAATAACGGTAAATACCGTACTTACAACTTACGTGGTGAAAGAGTGAAAGATGAAAAACCACAGTTAAGTTTGTTATTGCAGGTGCTGACAGACGAGAAGCGTTTTATCGCTAACTGATTAATTATAAATCAGTTAGCGAAATATCTTACTTGCATTCGTTGTGGAAAACGGTAGTATTAGCAGCCACGAGTCGGCACGTAGCGCAGCCTGGTAGCGCACCGTCATGGGGTGTCGGGGGTCGGAGGTTCAAATCCTCTCGTGCCGACCAAATCGCCCACCGGAAAGCACCGAATAAGACAGGGATAACCCGCTAATCACTTGATTGGCGGGTTTTTTTATGGTTTTTAGTCACCGAACATCACCGGATTTATAAGCTATCAGCCGGATTTTTTAGTTATACGTTTAGTTATACGGGCTGGCGTATAACTAAAGCCGTATAACTAAAACCCTGTTTTTTCGTGTGGAATCATAGACATATGGCGAGAAAAACACCCCCATTAACCACAGTGCAGATCAAAGCAGCCAGACCAGCGCAAAAGGAGTACACCCTACAGGACGGCGGTGGGCTTTTTCTCCTGGTAAAACCGTCCGGATCAAAACTCTGGCGATTTTCCTACTACCGACCATCGGACAAAAAAAGAATATTGCTGAGTTTTGGATCGCTTGAAGATGTTTCCCTGGCTGATGCCAGAAAACGCCGTAGCGAGTACAGGACGTTAATCAGTGCCGGAACTGACCCGCAGGACCATGAGAAGAAAAAACGAGAGGCAGAGGCCCGAAGACAAGGGAACACGTTCGAAAATGTGGCGGCGGCATGGTACCAGGTGAAAATCAGCCAGAATCTGGCCCCCAACACGATTAAAGACATCTGGCGTTCGCTGGATAAATATGTATTCCCGTTCATCGGCAACACGCCAATAGATACCCTCACTGCCCGAAGGTTCGTTGAGGTGCTTACACCCATCAAGGAGCGCGGCAACCTGGAAACACTCAAGCGGGTTTTACAGCGCGTTAATGAGGTAATGGATTACGCCGCCAACAGTGGGCTGATTGATGCCAATCCGGCTATGAATGTGCGTAAGGCGTTCCCCTCCCCTGTAAAAAAACATATGCCAACAATCCGCCCCGAACAGTTGCCGGAGCTTATGCAGGCTTTATCCGTATCAGCAACAGAACGGCAGACCAGATTACTGATTGAATGGCAGCTACTGACTGTAACCCGTCCGGTTGAAGCATCGTCAGCACGCTGGGAAGAAATCGACATGGACGCGCAACAATGGACGATCCCCGCCGGACGCATGAAGATGCGGCGTGATCACGTTATCCCGCTTTGTAGTCAGGCTATGGCGGTACTGGAGGCCATGAAGCCAATCAGCCACCACCGCGAGCACGTTTTCCCTAGCCTGAAAGACCCACGGCAGCCTATGAACAGCCAGACCGCCAACGCAGCATTGCGGCGAATGGGATTCGCTGGCGTGCTGGTGTCTCATGGATTACGCGCCATATTCAGCACAGCAGCGAACGAGGAAGGATTCGAGCCGGACGTAATCGAGGCCGCACTCGCACACGTGGACACGAACGAGGTAAGGCGAGCATATAACCGAAGTAACTACCTGGAAAAGCGCGTGGTGCTTATGCGCTGGTGGGGGGAATTTGTAGAGGCCGCAGCAACCGGAGTGACCATAGCCAGTGGTAAAAGGGGTATCCGTGCCGTGTAACTGTACAAAAAACCAGTAAAAGCGATGCAAACCATGCTAAACCATCGTATAATCACCATATACAGAGAGACCCGACTCTTGAAATTCAAGGAGTTATCCGAGTGTTTTTCAATGAAAAGGTATCCCCTGCCTATGGTGAAGGCCTTCAACTGGCCTTAATGGCAAATCGTGAATTCTGGTCAACGTACGATCCGGAAGACAAATCAACTGCCCCCACAAAACACGAGGTAGTCAGTTTTTTGCGCTCGCGTGGCGCATCGAAAAATCTGGCTGAAAGTATCGACAAGGTGCTGAGGCCCACCAGCCTTAAATGCGGTGGGCGACCTAAGAAGTGGAAACGGTAATCACAATAGCGGCCCCTTGCGGTCGCTATTTTTTTGCAGAAAGAAAAGCGTAATCAATAAGATAAAAAACAGTGGGTACCGTTTTAAAACGGTGGGTACTGTTTTTCCCGCCCTGCCCTGTTTTACCGTATTTATCACCGGAATACGCCGGATTAACGAGGTAAAACATAGTGGAAACAATCAGAAAAATTCTTACCCGTCAGGAAGTAAAAAATATTCTGCGCATCAAGGCAGACAGTTCGCTACAGGACATGATCAACGCCGGAAAATTCCCGAAAGGCTTCAAAATCGGTCTGCGCCGTGTTGGCTGGTATGAAGATGAAGTGCTGGCCTGGCTGAAAGAGCGCGAGGAAGAAGCGCGCGGAACGGCTGCGTAATGGTGTGAGGCGTAACGCGATGAACATAACAAAAAGCGCCCCGTTGCCGGAGCGCCCTTGCGAACAATTAACCTGCTGCGAAAAAAATGGATCAGTGCAGTGGAATTATATCAACCGTGTGACGAAGCGCCACAATTGCCGGATAACAGGAAAAACAAAGGCCACCCGCTACGGTGGCCCCTCGACACAAGCTACACGTTATCCCCAACGCATGAGCATAGCCAACAATGCCACATTTGCGGCTGGTGGGCAAAGCGTAACCGGAAAAAAATTCCGGTGGAGCTACTCCTGCTCTTTGGCCTTGCGGCGCTGGCGGCGTTTGATCTCGCCGCGCATGGCTGCACTTATAAACTGCCCTGTACTTTCGCCTTCTTCTTTCACGTTTTCCATGCCTTCAATAATTTCATGGGCAATACGTGCAGTTACAGATTGTGATTTTGCATTCTTTGGACCTGTTGCCATGTCTAACTCCTTATGTTTTTGGTGTAAGACAATATACACGAAAAAAAATTATTTTGAAGGGTTGACGTGTAAGACACTATTATTTTACATTGTGTCTTACACCTTGTTGATACAAGGTGCAGAAACGACGAAACCCGGCAGTGCGCTAACACTAACCGGGCTTCTAACCACCAACGATAACGAGAGTATCGAGGTAGCTATGTTAAATCATACCATACACCCGCAAGGGCGGGACTCGCACAACCTGAATAAATATATCTGGCGTTTTATCGCCCTGAGCACAGCACAACCGCGCGTGATTACCATTGAGGCCACCAGCGAACAGGAAGCACGCCAGAAAAACCAGTTGATCGCCATTGCCAGCCAGGGCTATGATTTATCCGCACCAGCAAAATCTGGTGCCGGGATTGGCGTCCTGGTATTTAACGAAGCGCACAACACGCGCCCTGCGTGTTTTTTTGTGCCGGATAGTCACACCTTATCAATGGTGGGCTGTATGGGGGCGGAGCAATCCGCGCCGGGTTCTTCGTTAACCGGTTACGCCAACCCTGTACAGTCCACCGCCAGCGAAATTGGCGTTTCCTGCGGTGGGTTTATTAAACCTAACGAAGAGGCTGCCAACATGGCTACTATCCCTGCCCTCGTACATTCTCAAACTGCCTTTATCTGGCGCTTTATCATCTTTGGCGCGTCAGAATCCCAAATCATCCACGTAACCGCCTGGACGGAACGCGAAGCGCGTAGTCGTTGCCCGTCCGGTTGTGTTGCTGTATTCGCCGCCCGTATTCGTCAGGAGGTGCGCCATGTGCAATAAAAACACGCCGGACGCAGCAGGCGAAGCATTGAAAGTACTGATACATGCGCTTGTGGATATAAATTGCATGGTAGAGATCATGGAGAGGAAATCACAGTCGGAGTACGACAAAAGAAAATTTAAAACAATAAAAATAATTATCAAAAACTCACTGACAAAAGCTACAGACATCCTCAATGAGGACACTAAAAGAATCAGGGAGAAACTGTGTGATGCATAAAATACCCTTTAATGTTCTTATTCATTCTGAGAATGCATTAATCCGCGCAAAGGAAATGGAGGCATTATTACTTAAGTTAATGGAAGTGCCGGAAAATGGCGATGAATCATATCCCATGATGTTTTCTGCCGTGCACACATTATTAACGCCAGTAATTAACGAATTAAATACAGTGATGGCAATTCACGAGAATAATAAAGCGCATCACACCGGAGAATAAAAACCATGAAACAGAAAAATTCTGGCTTTACTGCCAGTGGCCTCGCTCGGCCTGAAATCCGCCCCGGCGATATTTTCCGGGATAACTACGGCGGCACGGTAACGATTAAAAGCGTGGCGGGACGGTGCGTAACTTACCGCCGTGAAGGTTACGAATATGATTGCGTGATGCCTGTTTATCAGTTCCGGCGTGATTTTTCTCTGGTACAGACCGCGCCGCATAACGTGCCCACCAGCAACGCCAGGGCACGGGCAAACATCCAGAAGCTGAAAACCATGATTAACGGATTCAGGGGTAAAAAATGAAACTGGCACCGAACGTAAAACAGCAGTCACGCGGCATAAAACACAAAGAAACAGAAGTCATTATTTTTGCGGGTAGTGATGCCTGGTCACACGCAAAACAATGGCAGGAACATGACGCGCGTCTGGCCGGAGATAATGAGCCTCCTGTGTGGCTTGGGGAGCAGCAGTTATCAGAACTGGATAAGCTGCAAATTGTGCCGGAAGGCAGAAAATCCGTGCGCATATTCAGGGCCGGATATCTTGCGCCAGTAATGATAAAGGCGATTGGCCAGAAGCTGGCGGCGGCAGGCGTACAGGATGCAAATTTTTATCCTGAGGGTATGCACGGCCAAGAGGTGCAGAACTGGCGCGAATATCTGGCCCGTGAGCGACAGAATCTTTCTGATGGTCTGGTCATTGAGCTTCCGGTAAAGCAAAAGGCGCAACTTTCGCAGATGGCGGACAGTGAGCGCGCGCAGCTGCTTGCCGATCGCTTTGATGGCGTTTGCGTACATCCTGAAAGTGAAATCGTTTACGTATGGCGCGGCGGGGTATGGTGTCCGGTCAGCACAATGGAACTTAGCCGCGAAATGGTGGCGATCTATTCAGAGCACAGGGCCACTTTCAGCAAGCGCGTAATCAATAACGCCGTGGAAGCGTTAAAAGTTATTGCCGAACCAATGGGCGAGCCGTCCGGCGATTTGCTGCCGTTCGCCAATGGTGCGCTTGACCTGAAAACGGGGGAATTTTCCCCGCACACGCCGGAGAACTGGATCACCACGCACAACGGTATTGAGTACACGCCACCAGCACCAGGGGAGAATATCCGCGACAACGCGCCAAACTTTCATAAATGGCTTGAGCACGTAGCCGGAAAAGACCCGCGCAAGATGATGCGTATATGTGCCGCGCTGTACATGATTATGGCGAACCGGTACGACTGGCAGATGTTTATTGAGGCCACCGGAGACGGCGGGAGCGGTAAAAGTACATTCACGCACATAGCCAGCCTTCTGGCAGGGAAACAGAACACGGTGAGCGCGGAGATGACATCGCTTGATGATGCTGGTGGACGTGCGCAGGTTGTCGGGAGTCGTCTTATCGTCCTGGCTGACCAGCCGAAATATACAGGCGAAGGAACGGGCATCAAGAAAATCACGGGCGGCGACCCCGTGGAAATTAACCCGAAATATGAAAAGCGTTTTACGGCGGTAATCAGGGCGGTGGTGCTGGCTACCAACAATAACCCGATGATATTCACCGAACGGGCCGGAGGTGTGTCACGTCGTCGCATAATTTTCCGTTTCGACAATATCGTCAGTGAGGCCGAAAAAGACAGGGAGCTACCGGAAAAGATTGCGGCTGAAATCCCTGTCATTATCCGCCGATTGCTGGCGAACTTTACCGACCCTGAGAAGGCACGGGCTTTACTACTGGAACAGCGTGACGGTGATGAAGCACTGGCAATAAAGCAACAGACGGATCCGGTTATTGAGTTTTGCCAGTTCCTGAATTTTCTGGAGGAAGCGCGCGGCCTGATGATGGGTGGCGGTGGTGATTCAGTGAAGTACACGACCAGGAACAGCCTTTATCGCGTCTATCTGGCGTTTATGGCGTACGCAGGCAGGAGCAAACCGCTAAACGTAAATGACTTTGGCAAGGCTATGAAGCCAGCCGCGAAAGTTTACGGACATAAATATATTACGCGGAAAGTTAAGGGAGTAACGCAGACTAACGCAATAACAACAGACGAGTGCGACGCGTTTTTATAATTTTTTGTAATTGCTGTCTACCCTGTCTACCTGAGTAAAGAAAAATACATTTAATTCAGTGCATTAAGTTATGTAGATAGCCTTTTTTTACTATCTACCCACTATCTACCCTCTCTACCTGATTTTACCTGAATCAGACAGGGAGGTAGACACGGGGTAGATAGTGGATAAAAGCACTCTACCCCGCTGAAAGCCGCGCCATTACTGGCATGAGGGCCACTAAGGTAGATAAGGTAGACAAGGGGAGGCACAACTCAAAACTTTTTAAACGAGGGGGTAAAAATAAATATGCACACTTCAGGGAAATTTAATAAATCACTCAAAAAACGCAGAGACAGAACAGAACCGAAATATCGCGCGTTAGACATGACAGAGCACGCTTTAAAGGTGGCAATCAGAACGATAGACCGCCACGCGGGGGAAGGATACGCGAAAGCACATCCCGACCTGATAAGCGCATTCATGACCACGACGGCGGCAAATTTTGCCACGCTGACAGAGCGGGAGATTGCCGAAGCGGAACAGGTAACAACAATCAACGTTAAAACCGGAGAGGTGGAATCATGACAGCACAGATAGCCGCTTACGGGCGGCTGGTGGACGACCCGCAGGTAAAACAGACCAGCAAGGGCACACCGATGACGCTGGCGCGTATGGCGGTCCCCCTTCCGTGCAGCCAGGCAGATGACGGAACGGCGACGATGTGGTTATCCGTCCTGGCATTTGGCAGACAGGCCGAAGCACTGGAAAGGCACCGCAAGGGTGAACTCCTGAGCGTGGCGGGTAACATGCAGATCAGCCAGTGGACTGGGCAGAACGGAGAAACGCGGCAGGGCTGGCAGGTTATCGCAGACAGTGTAATCAGTGCGCGAACGGCGCGACTGGGCGGCAAAAAAGGTCAACAGGGCCAGGCTACTGACGCGCTGAACAGGGCAAAACAACAGGCGGGGAATGATGATCCGTACGGGGATAACATACCGTTTTAAGCGACGAGTGACAGAAGCCGGAGCAATCCGGCTTTTTTACGGGTCCTCCTGGCGGGGTGGGCCTGAACACGGGGCGGGAGGCGCGGAAAAAAGCGCATTTTTGTGATTTTATCGTCATCATCATCATGAGCGTAATTTATTGTTTTTAATTGTTTTGATGCAAAAAAGATGATGGTTGTGGTTAATTTTTGTTCGACATCTTTGCAGGCAGATAAAAAAGCCCGATAAGGTCAGAGGTGGCTTATCGGGCTTTTGCATATGAGGCTTTTTGGTGCACTGACACACATGATCGGGATCATCATTTCATAATTTGCAACACAACTCAACATCATTGCATAAAATGCAATCATGATTATAATCAGAACTGGATGAACATCCAGTTCTGATTTTTTAAGTCAAAGAGGAATTTCTTACTATGGCTGAAGAGAAAAAAGGCGGTGTTTCGGTGTACATAAGCCCCGAAATCGTGGAGGTGCTCAAGCAGCGCCACAAAAAAAACTATGAGGCTGGCGTGGCGGCTGGACTGGATCCGCTGATGACGCCGGAGCCGTCGATAGGTTCACTTGTACGCTCTTATTTACTTGCGGCGCTTGGGATGCATAAAAATTATGGGGGTGAATAATGGCAGGCAAAGCAACGGCACTTAACACTAACCAGCTTTTCATGTACCTGAATCGCGGGGATATTGCGGAATTTAAATTCAGTCCGCTGTTTACCACGCTGTTTTTCCCGAACGTGGCGACATTCAACACCCAAAACATCATGCTGGACACCCTGGACATTGAAGAGGTTACGATGTCGGCGTTTTGTTCGCCTATGGTGGGTAGTCAGGTCCAGCGCGATAAAGGGTACGAAACCAGCACGATTAAACCTGGATACATGAAGCCGAAGCACGAAATCGATCCAACGAAAACCATCATACGTATGGCTGGAGAAGATCCGGCACAGCTTAATGACCCAACCTATCGCCGTATGCGCCTGATTACTGGCAACATGCGCCGCCAGATAAACGCGATTAAAGCGCGCGTGGAATGGCTGGCGGTGAATGCGATAACGACCGGAAAAAACATCATTGAGGGCGAAGGCATAGAACGCTATGAAATCGACTGGAAGATACCGGAAAAAAACATCATAGAGCAGGCCAAAGGCCGTAAATGGTCCGAGCAGGACAAAGAAACCCACGATCCAATCTATGATATCGAGCTTTATGCGGATCAAGCATGTTGCCCCGCCAACGTCATGATCATGGGCGCTGAGGTATGGCGAACGTTACGCAGCTTTAAAAAATTCCGCGAACTGTACGATCTTTCCCGTGGTTCAGAGTCCTCCGCAGAGCTGGCCTGTAAAAACCTGGGCGAAGTGGTGAGCTTTAAAGGATATCTGGGCGATATTGCCCTTATCGTCTATTCCGGCAAATACACTGACAGCGACGGCACCGAAAAATATTTCCTTGAGCCTGATTTGCTGGTCCTGGGCAACACCAACAATAAAGGGCTGGTGGCCTATGGTGCGATTATGGATCAGGAAGCGGTCAGAACGGGCGCAACGCAAAACATGTTTTACCCGAAAAACTGGATTGAGGACGGCGATCCGGCGATTGAGTACGTGCAGACGCACAGCGCACCGCAGCCGGTTCCGGCAGATATTCGCAAATTTGTTACCGTCAAAATTGGTTAACGGGGGATTCTATGGACACTCCATACATTGAGTTATTTGCAGGCAGTCAGCAGGTTGCCACGACGCTGGTACATTTTGCCGCTGATGCTGGCGTTATTCAGGAATTTACCCCGCTGATGCTGGCGGACAATGGCGAATTTAAGCCGTGGGATGGTCAGGAATCTGGCAAGGCTGTTTATCTGACGGCGTATCCCGTGGACACGTCAACGCAGAAATCAGCACAGTGTTACAAGACGGGGATATTCAATATTGCCGCCGTTAACTGGCCTGAGAGCGTCGACACCGACGCGAAAAAATGTGCCGCCTTTGCGGGTTCTGGTGTATCTGTTCAGCCGCTGGCGCGATAAGCAGGGGGGAACGATGGCAACGAATGAAAGTATCATGGCGCTACCGCTGGCGAGTAAATTTAAAGCTGAAGCGCGGGCAATGGCTGACAGATGTCTATCAACCTACGAAGCTATATATCAACTTAACAAACTGGAAGAACAGGACAAGCCGCGCGCTGATGCGATTATGTCGCTTCATGAATCTGACGACTATCAGCCGCTGTTACGTGCAATGGCAAACGTGCCTTGTATTGATGTTGATACGGCTAAAAACATCCTGAACATGACCATAGAACAGGAACGCCAGAAGGTTGCACCAGAGCTTACCGCAGCCTTTGAAAACTTTATGGACATGCACAGCCCACAAGCCGTATCAGCTGGCATGGCATACGATGGCAGAAACCCGGGCGATGACGGCGACATTGATCGCATACTGAAAACCATCTGAGACAAGGCCGGAGAAATCCGGCTTTTTTGCGGGTCCTTTCCGGCATATGGACCTGTTACGGGGCGGCGACCTCGCGCGTTTTCACTATTTATGACGTTTTTCCGAGAAGGTGCCACCACCACCACTTGATTAATATTTAACCATGCAGTTGAGGTAACATTATGATTGATAAAGCTTGTTTTGTAAGCCAGCAGGAAATAGCTGAACATTTCCAGGTAAACAGAACCACTATTCGCGCATGGACCAAACAGGGGATGCCCTATCTTAATGCGGATCGCGGAAAGTCTGGCGGTTATCACATCGGGCATACATTGCTTTGGTCTTCAGGTAAAAGCCATTTTGAGACCATCGGATATCACGTAGAAACCAGTGCGCTGGAAAAAATTATGGTTGCCAGGCTGCTTTCATCTGAGCGTGACGAGTACTCCAGTGAAGAAACAGAACATCGATTTGATGAAGGTTTGCAGATTTACGGCTATGCACCGGAAGATGTGAGCAAGGCACGAAATAAAATGGCTGGCTTTCTGGCTGGGTGGCGTCATGCAGTAAGCGTTCGCCGTGCCAGCATGGAGCAATCAGCCGATACAGAACAGTAAAGCCGATAACTTGTTAATCACTCGCAGCAATGCATGTGATTTGTGCACACTTTCGGTTAACTGGTTCGATGTCCGGTTTTAGTGTCTGTTTTTTGCGCATGTCCGGTTCATGGAAAGCATGTTTTTATATTTTTCATATGGTTAACTTACAGAGAAACCGGACATGGATTCCGAAAAATTTTCATAAATAGTGAAAACGCGCGAGGTCGCCGCCCCGTAACGGGCCATAATTCCTGGAAGGACCCGACGACACCAGACTATCAGAACGATGGGGGCACAATGACAGAAGCCGAACTACTGCGATTAATCCGTCGCGTTGCCGGAATCAGCCAGCAGGCTGACGAACAGGCCACGCAGCCGGACAGCGTGACCGCAGAAAATTATGTTCGTGTGGTTGCTGAGGTGATGCACCGTGATGGTATCCAGCTTAATGATGCGGATATGCGCGACATACGGATCCGCGTTCTTGAAATGCTGGCCTACCGTCGCCGGATACAGACGTACAGGGAAAAAGCCAAAATAACGTACCAGTGGAAGAAGCCGGAGCGGTTACGGCGGTAACTTGCTGAAGTTAAAGCATAATGCAAATTTGCACTCTGGCCTAACCCGTTAATATTTCAGCAAAGTGCAAATTTGCGTTCTGTAGCTGGTGGCTGGCAGAATGTAAATTTACATTCTGGTGATTTAATCATCTGATTTACCCAGCCCGTACCGGATTACCGTACAGTGAGCGCCATCGCTACCGATACGCACATCAAAGCGGGGTTCGCGCACTTTCACGCGGTACAGGATCCCATCATTTACCATAGCGTTTAACGTTCGTCGGGTTGCCTCTATGTGATATCGCTGATATTCGGAACCATAGAGCAGCACTGTCACACCACGAACATCAAAAGGCGGATCTCCGGCCTCCACCCGCACCCAATCGCGATACTCAGGTTTGTAAAGTTCAAGAATCTGTTTTTTGTGCCTGGTCATTCTCATGTGTGATTCCTTATTGTGGGACAGTACTGTCATACAATAAGCTATGAGGGAAATTATCAAAAGAACGGAAACCAACCATTCAGATTTAACAGGTATCAATGGGATTATGCTTATGGTGCATGATGACAAAGCGGAAGAACTGGAAGCGAAAGGTTTATGGCGACGGGCGGCTAATCGCTGGGGTGAGTTACTGAAACAGGCGGCAAGTGATGAAGCGCGTCAGTATGTAACGGAACGACGAACGGCATGTATCCGGAAGGCAACCATAACCCGGGAACCGGAAAGAGACCTGATTTGTGCCATAAGAACCGCCGCCACAAAAACACTAACGGACATGGGGATCGACCTGAAAAAAGAAGATCCACTGCGGGGCATTCAGCACGGACATACAAAGCGGGATAAACGCAGGAAGTAATTTTTTTCGTGTAACCAGGCAACCGACTATCTGAAAGAAGTCAGAACTACGAAATTTTCGTAGTTTAATTTGCAGCCAGGCTATCGGAGATCGTGACGGAGAGTGACAACCAGTGACACGACGTGACAAAAAGACGGTTTAACCGTTAATTAAAAATCGATGGGATTTTGTGCTTTCCGGACGAGTGGCCAACGTCATTTTTAGCGAAAAGCTCTGATTAAGGTCATTGGCTGAATGGTCATAATGACCACGCAGATCATCAAGGCAACCATAACGACTTCCGTTACGGTTGATGCTTTTACCCCATTGGGGGAAAAGTATTACGATAATCATTACACCTACCGAACAGGCAAAGCCCAGCAGCCTGATTAACATTTAACCGGAAAAAAACCGGGGAGCAGGATGATAGTCGCTAGGGCAATTATTGCTGAAATTGTACACTTTTTCAGCAAATTATTTTAGTTATACGTTTGGTTATACGATTTAAAAGTTGAATAAAGAATATTATTTAAAATCATTTAGTTATACACTTAATTAAACTACTCTCGTGCGACCAAAAATCCCAAGAAAAACCAACCTATTGCGGTTGGTTTTTTTTATATCTGCGATTAATTTGATAAACAGACCGCGACACATTACGGCCTGTTTATTTTCTGTTATCAGAACGTCCAGACCACACCCGCCTGGGTATTCCACGGTGATTCTACCCCCGCGCCATTGCCATAGCTGACTGACAAATGACCGCTTAACGTCGGGGTAAACGATGACCTTATCCCAGCCTGATAAACGCCACGGGTTCCAGCCACGTCATTATTAAATTTGCCGTCGTCATTAACATTCACCTGGTTAGAATCGGCGTATTCCTGACGCACGGCGGCTTTCAGCCAGGGTTCCAGCGTCGTACCGTTTTGCAGGTCCATGTGATAGCTTACCGCCGTTCCCGCTTCAGCGCGTAATATGCGGGTATTTCCCACATCCGCTCGCATACCATTTGATAACGTATAGTCCTGACCATCAGTGGTAAAGCCGGTAAAGGACAGATAAGGCCTTACATTCCACAACCCCTCCCCCCAACGGAACCCGCTCTCGACATGAGCACCCGCGCCGTTACTATTGTAATCGCCAAACGCTGTTGCCCCATTACTCATCTTGCCATGGATGGTGTTGGAAAAACGGTCAACTTTCACCACCCCATCAACATAGGCACCGTTCTGATGCTCCCAACCGGCATAAGCCCCCAGGGTATAGCTATCGACATTGCCTTTACCGCCGCGATCAAAACCAATATCAGAATGAGAGTAACCAAAGAATAAGCCACGAATTGTGCTGCTTTCTTCACGGGAGAAACGGCTATCGATACCGAGCGTCAGCCCCGTCAATGTTTGCTCAAAGCCAGCTCCCGCATCAGTGGTTACGTTGTTGCGGGTGTTAATTGCCGAACTCCACATCGCCGTATCGTAATTAACGCCTTTTACGCTACCAAGACGCTCACGTACGGTATCCAGTTCTGCATCAAATACCAGCGGTTGTGCTGCCGCCATATTCAACACATCAGTGGTTGAAGGAGTTATTTGCGTGCGATTCTCTGCCAGACTCCAGCTATGGTTGCCATTATCTTGCAAGATATATTCATACGTACCGATATCAACAACGCCTCCGGCATTGCCCAAGGTAAATGCAGCATCACCGCCGCCCGTTGTTACCAGTGTAAGGCTATCTCCTGCTGCCGGGCTGGCACCGGTGTCCGTAACGAAGATTTTGAAATTACCTGTTGCCTGATCGGTGACGTTAAGCTGATCGCTCTGGTGATTGGCCATATCGGTGCGCATATAAAAATTGCCGTTTCCCGACAGGGTATTAGTGGTCAATGTAGTGAAATTTTCCGCACTTGCCGTCACAGATGAACGAGTCACTGGCTCAGCCATCATAACGACAGTTCCGTCTGACATCACCAGGTTTGCTAAATTGAGACGGGTGTTTTGGTTTATATTATTGATATCGGCAATAATAGCCCAAAAACTCTCTTCGATAGAAACATCTGCTTTACTGGTATCCACTGCGCCATGCGTTCTTAAAGATGCACCATCAGAAACCACCACGTCACCTAATAATGTAGCCGGTGTATAAAAATTTAATTCCAGCGCCATTGCATCAATAATGCCCTCATTTCCTCTGACTGTTACGTTAACCATTGTGCCAGTCCAGACATTAGCGCGACCATTATCGATAACCATATTTTCAGATATAGCATTTGAGGAATATTTTATGCTTCCATTCTGCACTGACCGACCAAGATCATAAACTGCATGTGCCTGCACTCTCGTACCAGTATCTCTTCCCAACGATTGCATGGTTGCATGCTCATCAAGGATAGTGTCAATTGCCTGAGTGCCCTCCATAACAATTAGCCCGGAACCGTCATCTAGTTCATAATTTTTAGACACGCCATCTTTTATGCTAAATTGGCCTTTACTGTTTGTACCACTCACTTCCAGCGCATTCGTTGAAACAATTAATTTTCCGCCTGCTTTTTTGTCAACGCCAGTTGCAGTCCCGCCATCCATAACCTCCAGTAAACCACCACTATCCACAGTGGTATTATAAGCGAAGTCATTCTCTTCAACCCGCAAACTTCCGCCGTTTTCCAACAGCATATTGTTAGCAACCCCATCTTTGATATCAAACTGACCGAGACGATTTGTTCCGAATACCTCCATAACCCGCGTGGTTGTTTTGATTGCACCGCCTGCTTTTTGATCTACCGCAAATGCCAATCCGCCATCTTTAACCTCCAGTAGTCCTCCCTTTTCGATAACGGCGAAGATGGCAATGCCTTCGGTTTCAACGAGTAAGCGCCCGCCTTTAATAGTGGCTTCATTAGCAGCTCCATAAACCTGTAACACACCATTATTGATGGTAGTTTGGTTTGCTGCACCACCCAATTGAACAATTTGATAACCATCATTTAATACTGAGTATTCTGCTGAGCCATATGCTTCAATGTACTGATACCCTCCGTTGATTTCAGCATTATTACTTACACCACATTCTTTTATATGCTGTTCTCCGCTGGGAGTGATTTTCGTATTATTTGCGGTCCCATAAACCAGCTGGATATCTTTTTCCAGGACAACACCATCAACAGTCGTTCCATACTCAACAGTTGATGCCAATGCTATGGGAGAATATAACGCTGTAGCCACCAGAACAGATATTGCGGAACGACAAAGAGAAACAGAACCAGAGTGATGCATTAATCTTTCATCCTATGAAATTAATTGCTGTAAAAGCATTGGGTACTGAAAATACCCATAGCGCCATACCCGGAGTCAGTTTTTAAAAACTGTTTAAAGAAATGCACATGTATTGTGATTGATTTTTTAGTTGTTTTTCTTGATGGGAAGTTGATGCAAAATTCCATATTTATAATGAAAATGATGCGAGGGTGAACTACTGAGCTGTACTTTTCACTACATGTCCATACATAAAATGGGGTAACATTCACGCGCCTGGTAGCGTTTCCAACGCTACGCTCAAACATAATGATTCTAATAAAACCTCAGGAGACTACTATGCCTGAAGCAACGCCTTTTCAGGTGATGATTGTGGATGATCATCCACTTATGCGACGCGGTGTTCGTCAGTTACTGGAACTTGATCCTGGCTTTGAAGTGGTCGCCGAAGCGGGCGACGGCGCAAGTGCTATCGATCTGGCGAATAGACTGGATATCGACGTGATCTTGCTGGATCTCAATATGAAAGGTATGAGTGGCCTGGATACCCTCAATGCCTTGCGCAGGGATGGCGTTACCGCGCAAATTATTATCCTGACCGTATCAGATGCCTCCAGCGATGTCTTTGCGCTGATAGACGCAGGCGCAGACGGTTATCTGTTGAAAGACAGCGACCCGGAAGTGTTGCTGGAAGCGATTCGTGCCGGAGCGAAAGGCAGCAAAGTCTTTAGCGAACGCGTCAATCAGTACTTACGTGAACGTGAAATGTTTGGCGCGGAAGAAGATCCCTTCAGCGTGCTGACGGAGCGCGAGCTGGATGTTCTGCACGAGCTGGCACAGGGACTGTCAAATAAACAGATTGCCGCGGTGTTGAATATTTCCGAGCAGACAGTAAAAGTACACATTCGCAATCTGCTGCGTAAACTCAATGTCCGCTCACGCGTGGCGGCCACCATTCTGTTCCTGCAACAACGTGGGGCACAATAAAAAAATAGCCCGATGGATTTACCCTCGGGCTGATATTGATGACAAACGCAAAACTGCCTGATGCGCTACGCTTATCAGGCCTTGTATTATCCCTCCTGTGCAGAGAAAATCGGCCAGTTTTCTCTGCCTGCAGTCCGCATGCCGTATCGGGCCTTAGGTTTTCAACCTGTTGCGTAGATTTATGCAGCGGACTGCCTTTCTCCCAAAGTGATAAACCGGACAGTATCATGGACCGGTTTTCCCGGTAATCCGTATTTGCAAGGTTGGTTTCACGATGGAACATGAACTTCATTATATCGGTATCGACACCGCTAAAGAGAAACTGGATGTCGATGTGTTGCGTCCTGATGGTCGTCATCGCACCAAAAAATTCGCTAACACCACTAAAGGGCACGATGAGCTGGTGAGCTGGCTGAAGGGTCACAAGATTGACCATGCGCATATCTGCATCGAAGCGACCGGCACCTATATGGAACCTGTCGCAGAGTGCCTTTACGATGCAGGCTACATAGTGTCAGTCATTAATCCTGCGTTGGGTAAAGCTTTCGCTCAGAGTGAAGGACTGCGTAACAAGACTGATACCGTGGATGCGCGCATGCTGGCAGAGTTCTGTCGTCAGAAGCGCCCTGCAGCCTGGGAAGCGCCTCACCCGCTTGAACGCGCGTTGCGTGCCCTGGTAGTACGCCACCAGGCGCTGACAGATATGCACACGCAGGAACTGAACCGCACTGAAACGGCGCGGGAAGTCCAGAGACCGAGCATTGATGCTCACCTTCTGTGGCTTGAAGCAGAGCTGAAGCGTCTTGAGAAGCAGATAAAAGACCTGACAGACGATGATCCGGATATGAAACACCGCAGGAAACTGCTGGAAAGTATCCCGGGTATCGGAGAGAAAACATCTGCGGTATTACTGGCTTATATCGGTCTGAAGGACCGCTTCGCCCATGCCAGACAGTTCGCCGCTTTTGCGGGTCTGACACCACGGCGTTATGAATCAGGCAGTAGTGTGAGAGGGGCAAGCCGGTTGAGTAAAGCCGGACATGTGTCGCTTCGCAGGGCGTTGTATATGCCTGCAATGGTAGCCACCAGTAAGACTGAGTGGGGACGGGCGTTCCGCGACCGTCTGGCGGCTAATGGCAAGAAAGGAAAAGTGATTCTCGGCGCGATGATGCGCAAGCTGGCACAGGTGGCGTATGGAGTGCTGAAGTCAGGCGTACCGTTCGATGCGTCACGGCATAATCCGGTAGCTGCGTAAAAATCGCGGAAGGGATGAAAAAAACAGCGCCTGACGGCGCTGTGTCTGGCATGCCTGCAATCTGGGAAACCAGGGTAGAAAAAAACTTGCAGGCCATAACAGTATCTACGCGGATCGAGCAATGTATTGAGTTCGCACGATTTTGTAGGCTGAATAAGGCGTTTACGCCGCATCTGGCATAAACAAAGCGCACTTTGCCATCAGTCTGGCCCGATGGCATCACCATCGGGCTTGTTCTTATTTACTCTCCTGTGGTGATAAATGTTGCATCGCCTGCGCGATACTGCGTTCAATCACCGCACGGCGAGTATCGTTGGCAGGTAAGAGTTTCAACATCATCTCCCACGCGGCAACGGCTTCGCCAAATCGCTGCTGCTCAAAGGCATTAAACGCATACATGCTTAACACACGGATATTGCTATGGTCCGTTCTCACCAACTGGCGTAGCAGTTCACCACCCAGGCGGTTGTCGTTGGGATCAGATGAACGTGTCAACGCTTCAGCGTATCCCAGTGCAGCATCGCTGTTCTTCGGATCGAGGCGATACGCAGTGGCGTATGCATCGGTGGCAATACTGGCGTTACCCAGCGCCATGCCAACGCGGCCCAACATAATCCAGCCTTCTATATCTCCCGGATTTTTTTGCAGTTGAGTACGCATCCCCAGCGCAAGGCGGGACATCTCTTCTTCGTTGAGCGGCTCAGCTTTCGGATCCAGCGCCCTGTCCAATAACGCCGGCGCCTGAGCCGTGGCCTGCTGCCAAATTTTCACCTGCTGATAATTGCCGGTCTGGTAGTAGCTGACGCCAGCCACAATTAACGCCACCACAATACCCGGCAGATAAACAACATATCCGGCACGCTTACCTTCCGGCACGCTTTGTTCAGGAAACTCTTCCTGCACCACGCGTACCCGACGCCGCGAGCGGGAGTAAATAACCCAACCGCCAATGCCAATAGCGACTACCGGTAGCACCCACAGCAGAACGGTCAGCGGCGTTAACGGCGGATCGTAAGTGACGAAGTTGCCATAGCGCGCCACCATATAATCGACAATCTCTTTCTTACTTTTACCTTCCTGCATCAGTTCGTACACTTTCTGGCGCAGGTCGGTGGCAATCATCGAGTTGGAATCGGCAATGCTGTTATTCTGGCATTTCGGGCAGCGCAGTTCTTCAGTAAGCTGACGAAACTGTTGTTCCTGTGCTTCATCTTTAAACTGCAACACGTCGATGGTCGCCAGCGCTGAGCCGGAGATCATCAGCATCAGCACGCCCAATAAAAACCTCATTGTGCGGCCTCCTTACTGTATTTCTCCCACAACGGCTTGATCTCTTCTTCCCAGACGCGGGGATTGAGATCACCCGCATGGCGATAGCGAATGATGCCGTTGCCGTCGATGAGGAACGTTTCTGGCGCGCCATAGACACCGAGATCCAGCCCTAACATGCCGTCGCCATCAAACAGGCTTAACGCGTAAGGATTGCCCAGCTCCTTCAGCCAGTTGATTGCCTTCTGGCGATCGTCTTTATAGTTCATGCCGACCACGCGGATGCCCTGCGCAGAAAGCTGATTCAGATATTGATGTTCCGCACGGCAGGTCGGACACCAGGTCGCCCAGACGTTAAGCAGCACTGGTTTGCCCTGAGTCAGCACATCCGCCTGATAAAACTGCCCCGGATTGTCCAGTGATTCGAGGCGAAACTTTGGCACCGGCTTGCCAATGAGCGCCGATTCCAGATTGGTCGGATCATCCCCTTCGGCATTACGTGCCAGCTGCCACAGCAACGCCGCGGCAATCGCCAGGAAGATAATCAAAGGAATTAACAATACGTTGCGCTTCATACAGCCTCCGGCGCAGTTTTCTGCGGGTTCACGCGCTTACGATAGCGAGGATCAAACAGGCACAGCAGCCCGCCCAACGCCATCATCAGCCCGCCCGCCCAAATCCAGCGAACAAACGGTTTGTAGTAAAGACGCACAGCCCACGCGCCGTTTTCCAACTCTTCACCGAGCGCTGCGTACAGGTCACGCGTGATGCCACCGTCAATCGCCGCTTCGGTCATCATCGACCCGGCAGTGTTGTAATAACGTTTTTCCGCATACAGCACCGTTTCCGGTTTACCCTCTCGCGTTACGCCGATAGTCGCCACACCGCCACGCCAGTTCGGACCAGTCACTTCTTTGACATCACGGAAGGTGAAGCGATATTCATGAATATCGACGCTATCACCGGACTTCATGCGCACATCACGCTCAACGCTATAGTTCTGGCTAAAGGCAATACCAACAATTGTTACCGCCAGCCCCAGGTGAGCCGCCACCATGCCCCAATAACTAAAGGTGGTTTTCGTGCCGCGTGAAATACGCAGCGCAGCTTCCGCAATTGCCAGCACCGCAATCCAGCAGGCCATTGCCAGGCCGAGCACCGTCATCGCCACAACTTTGCTTTCGAACAGCCACGGCAACAGCAGAGACAGCACCAGCGTAGAGATGAAGGCGATAATCAATAAATTGCGGATTTTACGTGGGCGATCGCGCCCCCAGCGCACCAGAGGACCGACACCCAGCAGTAGCGCAAACGGCACCATCAGCCAGGTAAACATGGTGTTGAAGAACGGTTCGCCAATCGAAATGCTGCCCAGTCCCAGTTGCTTGTGCACCAGCGGCAGCAGCGTCCCCAGCAATACCACCAGCATTGCGGCGACCAGCAAAACGTTGTTCGCTAACAGCAGAGATTCCCGCGACCACAGCGCATTGTTTACGCGTGAGCGAACTTTGTGTCCACGCGCGGCAAACAGCAGCAGCGAACCGCCAATCACCAGCACCATAAAAGCGAGGATAAACATACCGCGCGCCGGATCAGACGCAAACGCGTGTACCGATACCAGCACGCCGGAACGCACGAGGAAAGTCCCCAACAGACACAACGAGAAGGCACTGATTGCCAGCAGTAATGTCCACGCTTTGAAGCTGGCGCGTTGTTCAGTGACCGCTAGCGAGTGCATCAGCGCAGTACCCACCAACCACGGCATAAACGAGGCGTTTTCTACCGGATCCCAGAACCACCAGCCGCCCCAGCCGAGTTCGTAATAGGCCCATGCGGAACCGAGCACAATGCCGAGCGTCAGGAAAATCCACGCGGCCAACGTCCACGGACGGGTAAAGCGTGCGTAAGTGCTGTCCAGACGACCACTCAGCAAAGAAGCAATGGCAAAAGCAAACGCCACCGAGAAACCGACGTACCCCATATAGAGCAGGGGCGGGTGGAAGATCAGCCCTGGATCCTGCAACAGCGGGTTAAGATCGCGCCCTTCAATCGGGAAGTTTGGCAACGTGCGTGAGAACGGGTTAGAGGTAAAGAGAATGAACAGCAAAAAGCCGACACTGACCATCCCCATTATCGCCAGTACACGGGCCACAATATCCAGCGGAATACGCTGACTAAAAATCGCCACCGCAAAGGTCCAGCCGCTCATCAGCAGCACCCACAGCAGTAGCGAGCCTTCATGCGCACCCCAGGTTGCCGCCACGCGATACCACACCGGAAGCTGGGTATTGGAGTTGCTGGCAACATAGGTGACAGTAAAGTCATTCACCACGAAAGCATTGACCAGCACCAGAAATGCGCCAGCCACAGACATAAATAGCAGCCAGGCAAACAAGCGCGAAGAAGCCATCATGCGCGCATCCCCGCGCGCCACGCCCCATAGCGGATACACGGACAGCAACAGCGCAATTCCTAGCGCCAGGCACAGCAGTCCGTTACCAATTTCTGGCATCATGATGCTGGGCCCTTATAAACACTCGTCGGGCGACGGTGATTAGCTTCCATCGCTTTCTCGACTTCTGGCGGCGTGTAGTTTTCATCGTGTTTCGCCAGTACTTCTTTCGCAAGGATATGATTGCCTTTTTCCAGTTCGCCCTGCACCACAACGCCCTGCCCTTCACGGAACAGATCCGGCAAAATGCCTTCGTAAGAGACATCTACTGAACCTTCAGCGTCGTAAATAGTGAACGTTACTTTTAGCGAATTGGGATCGCGCTGCACGCTACCCGGCATTACCATCCCGCCAACGCGCAGACGCTGACCGACTTCCGGCATCTGTTGAGTTTCACGCTTGCCGTAGAGAATTTCCCCCGGCGTATAAAAAAGATCGATATTCGAGCGCAGCGCATACAATACCAGGCCGATAGTCAGCGCCAGCCCCGCCAGCACGGCACAGGCAATCCACAAACGGTTTTTACGGCGAATATTCATGCAGCCTCCTGCTGTTGCGCAGCACGTAAACGCGCCTCACGCGCCCGCTGTTGCGCCACGCCACGCAGAATTGCGCGATGCTGCAACACGGAGTGCACGACCAAAACCACCAGCGGAATAACGGTCATCACCACCGCCAGCCAGACAAAAAAGGCGTAACCGCCCATTGCGAAAAATTCATTCCAGGAAGCAAATGCAGGGGTCATTTACGGCCTCTTTTCAGTATCAGTTCACTCACCCACGGACGGCGTTTTTCCATCAGCAAAATTAAATTACGCATCCGCATCAGCGTCAGCGTGGCAGACAGCAGCAGGAAGCCAAAAATCGACCAGCGCAGCGGCGAACGCATCGCCGGATCGATACTTTGCTGCATCCGCGTTGATCCCTGATGCAGGGTGTTCCACCACTCCACGGAGTAATGAATAATCGGCAGGTTCACCACGCCAATCAGCACCAGAATACCTGCCGCTCGGCCCGCCAGACGGCGGTCGTCGAAGGCGTGCCACAGGGCAATCACACCAACATACAGAAACAGCAGCACCAGTTCAGAAGTCAGACGTGCGTCCCATACCCACCAGGTGCCCCACATCGGTTTTCCCCATGCAGAGCCGGTGACAAGGGCAATAAAGGTAAACACGGCACCAATGGGAGCCATCGCCGCGACCGCCAGGTTAGCCATTTTCATCTGCCAGACAAGGCCAATAAACGCCGCCACCGCCATTGATGCATAAATGCCCATCGACCAGATCGCCGTAGGCACATGCAGGTAGATAATGCGATAGCTATTTCCCTGCTGATAATCAGCCGGAGCAAAGCCGAATCCCCAGACCCAGCCGACGGTAAGCACGACCACACTGGCAATTGCCAGCCACGGTATAAACCAGCCACAGATTTGATACAGCCGTGGTGGGATCGCCAGTTGATGCAGTGTTTTCCACATAGTTTCGATACCAGACTCGAACAAAAATCAGTAATCCAGCGTTATTGAATGCTGATTCGTAACGCTGCCGCCGTCGCAAAAGGACTTAATGTCGCGGTGCCTGCCAGCAACGCGCCTAAAATTGCCAGATACCCGTCAACGGGCAAATGCATCGAAGCCGCGTCCATCGCGGCGGTGGCAAAGATGAGTAATGGGATAGTCAGCGGTAACACCAGTATGCTGAGCAGCACACCACCGCGTTTAAGTCCCACTGTCAGCGCCACGCCCGGTGCACCGAGAAAACCAAGCGTTGGGGTTCCCAGCAGCAGCGTCAGCGCCATCACTTGCCAGCCATAAACATCCATTCCCAGTAGCATTGCTACCAGAGGCGAAAGGATGAGTAACGGCAGACCGGTTACCATCCAGTGCGCCATCACCTTCGCCAGCACAACGGCGGGCAAGGGTAACGGCAACAACATCAATTGTTCAAGACTGCCGTCCTGCAAATCGTCACGGAACAGTCGTTCCAGTGCCAGCAAGGATGAAAGCAGCGCGGCAACCCAGATAATGCCAGGGGCAATACGCGCCAGCAGTTGCGGCTCCGGACCGATACTGAGCGGAAAAAGGGTAATAACAATCAGGAAGAACCACAGCGGGTTAGCGATTTCGGCGCTATGACGAAACGCCACGCGCAGTTCAAGACGGAAAATTCGCCAGAACATTATTCGGCCCTCGTTTTCGTCAGTGAAATGCGGCGGATTTTACTTTCAGTAACGTTGAGCGGCTGGTGGGTAGTCAGAATCACAGTCCCCCCCTGCTCCGTATGCTGCGCCATACGCTGGGTCAGACGATCGACGCCGTTAACGTCAATCGCGGTAAAAGGCTCGTCGAGTATCCATAACGTGGCACGGGTCAGCCACAGACGCGCTAAAGCGACGCGGCGTTGTTGCCCGGCAGAAAGTTGATTTACCGGAATATCTTCGAATCCGGCAAGCCCGGCCTGCGCCAGGGCTTCCAGACATTGTGCGGTATCGCCATCGCGATGATAAAAGTGCAGATTTTCTAACGCCGTCAGCCGGGTTTTGATCCCCGGCTGATGGCCTATCCATAACAGGTTTTGATGGTAGCTGTCGCGTACCTGATGCAAGGGCTGCCCTTGCCAGAGAACCTCGCCTGCGTCAGGGCGAGACAACCCCGTCAGCAAACGGAGAAGCGTTGTCTTCCCCGCGCCGTTGCTACCGGTGATTTGTACCCACTCGCCTGCGTTCAGCGTAAATGACAAACCACTAAATAAGGTTCGTTCATCCCGCTCGCAAAGTAACTCTCTGGCTTCAAGCATACCCACGCAATAACCCTGTTAAAAACCTGGCTCGACTTCACGCATATCGGGCAGCTTGTGCGCTATCCCTTTATGGCAATCAATACAGGTTTGCCCATCTTTCACCGCCTGGTCGTGCATCTTAGCGGCAACTGATTTCTGGGCGGTTGTATCCATATACTCGAAGTTGTGACAGTTACGACACTCCTGCGAGTTATTGTCCTTCATGCGCCGCCACTCATTCTGTGCCATCGTCAGGCGATGAGCTTCAAATTTCTGCGGCGTGTCAATAACGCCAAAAATTTTACCATACAGCTCTTTACTTGCTTTGAGCTTGCGTATCATCTTCGGCACAAACTCGTGCGGAACGTGACAATCCGGACAGGTCGCACGGACGCCGCTACGGTTGTTGTAGTGCACGGAATCCATGTATTCCTGATACACCGTGTTACGCATTTCGTGGCAGCTAATGCAGAACTCTTCGGTATTGGCTTTTTCCATCCCGGTGTTAAAGCCGCCCCAGAAAACGATGCCGCCGACAAAACCGATCAACAGCAGCGTCCCTAGCGCCAGACGGCTGGGGGTACGCCACCATTTCCACAGGCGCTTAATCAGACCAGGCTTACGGTCAGAATTTCCCATAATAACCTCTTATTTCCCGTAACCTTTTGATGGGGTAAAGGTATTCCCCACGATTGGCGCGGTATCGGCCTGCGGTACGTGACATTGCAGACAGAAATAACGACGCGGAGCCACTTCTGCGCCCACTTTGCCGTCGCTGTCCATAAAGTGAGTAGGACTAATGCGCGGCGCGCCAGTGGTGCGATAGCTTTCGACACCGTGGCACTGCAAGCAGCGGTTGGTATTGGCCGTTACCTGATAACCTTCAACGCTATGCGGGATCATTGGCGGCTGATTCACATAGTTCAGCGGCATCCGATCCTGCTCTTTTGGCATCCGAATGGCCCCTTCCTGCGTCCCGGATACTTCCGGCGACTGGCTAAAATCGACGCCATTAGCCGCCCAAACCGCGCCGCTTACCACCAGGGCCAGCATCGCCGTCCATTGACACAGCGCTTTCTTCAGGTCATGGCTTTTCATGATTTCGCTCCCGAACTCCATCGTGTAGTTATTGTAAATACATCCTCAGAACAGACATCCACGCAGCGACCGCACGTCATGCAATCGCGGCTGGTGACCTGCACCGGGCTTTGTTCATCCAGCACCGGGGCACGTAGCACATGCGGTTCCGGGCAAACATGAAAACAATCCATACAGCGGTTACATTTCTGCCGATCGGTGGCCGCAACGGTAATCACACCTTTGCTACCCAACACGCCATACAGCGCGCCAACCGGACAAATGTGCCCGCACCAGCCGTGTTCAACGACCAGTAGATCAAATAAAAACAGCGCGAGAATAAGCAGCGCGCCGCTGCCGAATCCCATTACCAGGCTGCGCCCCATCAGGGAAACGGGGTTGATCCATTCCCAGATGAGCGTGCCAGTTAAGGCCGATCCCACCAGAATGATCACCAACAGCACGTAGCGAATGTGGCGAGGGATCGTCGCAGACTGATTGAGGTCAAATCGTCTGCGTAACCAATTTGCTAAGTCGGTAATCGGGTTCAGCGGGCAGACCCAGCTGCAAAATAATCGCTTTCCTGCCAGGGCGTAGAGCACGGTGATAATCACCGCACCGGTCAGCGCCACCGTGGCAGGCAGATGACCGCTGGCAAGACTTTGCAACGTCATCAGCGGATCGGTCAGTGGAACGGTGTCGAATAACAGGCTACTGCTGTAGTTGCCGTGCAAGATCCACACACCAAACCACGGACCGCTCAAAAACATCCCCAGCACGAAGAACTGACAAAGGCGACGCAACACCAGCCAACGGTGACTGCGCCACCAGCCTTTTTTCTCCAGCGCCTCGCGCCCGGCGTCACGTTTACGATTTGCCATTGTTCCCCTCCAGCCAGCCGAAGCGGTAATGGTGACCTAACTCCCCTTTCGCCAGTGACAGCGGTAACACCTTGATTGCGGGTTGTTCCAGCACGCACACTTTTTCGCACTTACCGCAGCCGGTACAGGCGTCGCTGTGAACCGTCGGCAGAAAACGGGCGTGCTTACCGGTACGCGTGTTACGCTCCAGCTCCAGGGTGATTGCCTCATCAATTTTCGGGCATTCGCGATAGCAAACATCGCAGCGCAGCCCCTGAAAGTTGAGGCAGTTCTCCTGATCCACCAGCACCGCCAGCCCCATCCGCGCGTCGTCGATCGATTCGATCTCTCGATCCAGCGCACCGCTCGGGCACACTTTGGCGCACGGAATGTCCTCACACATTTCGCAAGGAATATCCCGCGCGACAAAGTACGGCGTACCTGCCGACAGGCCAGAGGCCAGTGTCGCCAGTTTTAAGGTGTCGTAAGGGCAAGCCTGAACACACTGACCGCAACGTACACAGGCACTGGCAAAGGCGTTCTCGTTTATGGCTCCGGGCGGGCGCAACCGCACACCAGATGCGCGTGCGGTTTGCTGTTGTAACCCCAGCGCCACACCCACGGCAGCCAGCCCGCCAGCTGTGCGAACGACATCGCGCAGAAAGCGGCGGCGACCATTTTGAGGTTTCGCTGACCGGGACATAATGGCTTACACCTTCTCCAGTTTGACCGCACACTTCTTGAAGTCCGTCTCTTTCGAGAGCGGATCGGTCGCATCCAGCGTCAGTTTGTTAACCAGCTGTGCGGCGTCGAAGAACGGCATATACACCAGGCCCTGCGGCGGACGGTTACGACCGCGCGTTTCAACAATCGAGATCACTTCGCCACGGCGAGAAACCACTTTCACTTTGTCGCCACGACGCAGATCGCGCGCTTTCGCATCCAGCGGATGAATAAACAGGACCGCTTCCGGGAAGGCACGGTGCAGTTCCGGTACACGGCGAGTCATACTGCCGGTGTGCCAGTGCTCCAGGACACGCCCGGTAGAGAGCCACAGATCGTACTCTTCATCCGGTGCTTCCGCCGCCGGTTCGAACGGCAGTGCGAAGATCACCGCTTTGCCATCCGGTTTACCGTAGAACTTGTAGCCTTCACCCGCTTTCACGTACGGGTCGTTACCTTCGCTATAACGCCACTGCGTTTCTTTACCGTTAACCACCGGCCAGCGCAGACCGCGCGCTTTGTGGTAGTCATCGAACGGCGCGAGATCGTGACCGTGACCGCGACCAAACCATGCATACTCTTCGAACAGCCCTTTTTGCAGATAGAAGCCCAGCTCGCGGGATTCATCGTTCAACTGATCTTCTGCCAGTTCGGATACCGGGAATTTGCTCACTTCCGGGGTGGCATACAGAACCTCATACAGCGTTTTGCCACGCAGTTCCGGTTTCTTCGCCAGCAATTCTTCCGGCCACACTTCTTCAGTTTTGAAGCGGCGGGAGAACTGAACTAACTGCCAGAGATCCGATTTCGCTTCGCCCGGTGCCTGTACCTGCTGACGCCAGAATTGAGTACGGCGTTCGGCGTTACCGTAAGCACCCTCTTTTTCTACCCACATTGCGGTCGGCAGGATCAAGTCCGCTGCCAGCGCACTGACCGTCGGATACGGATCGGAAACGATGATAAAGTTGCGCGGATCGCGCCAGCCCGGCATACGCTCTTCATTAATGTTTGGTCCGGCCTGCATGTTATTGGTACACATGGTCCAGTAAACATTCAGTTTGCCGTCTTTCAGCGCACGGTCCTGTGCCACCGCGTGCAGGCCGATTTTCGCCGGAATGGTGCCGCTCGGGATATTCCACTTCTTCTCGCAGATATCACGGTGTTTCTCATTGGTCACCACCATGTCCGCAGGCAGACGGTGAGCAAAGGTGCCCACTTCTCGCGCAGTACCACACGCGGAAGGCTGCCCGGTCAGGGAGAACGGACCGCAACCCGGCTGAGAAATTTTGCCAGTCAGCAGGTGCAGGTTGTAGACCAGGTTGTTGGCCCACACACCACGGGTATGCTGGTTGAAGCCCATCGTCCAGTAGGAGATGACTTTCTTGTTCGGATCGGCATACAGCTGCGCCAGTTGTTCTAACTGGTCTTTCGGCACGCCGGTCATTTCAGCGGTTTTTTCCAGCGTATACTCAGCAACGAAGGCTTTGTAATCTTCAAAGCTCATCGGTTCGGAAGCGTCAGAACCTGGATTCTTCGCTGCTTTTTCCAGCGGATGGGTCGGACGTAAACCGTAGCCGATGTCCGTCGCCCCTTTGCGCAGGTTAACGTGTTTGCTAAAGAAGTCCTGATTTATCGCGTTGTTTTGAATGATATAGTTGGCGATGTAGTTCAGGATCACCAGGTCAGACTGTGGCGTAAAGATGATGCCGTTATCCGCCAGCTCGAAGCTACGATGCTGGTAGGTAGAAAGCACCGCCACGGTGACGTTCTGGTTAGAGAGACGACGGTTGGTGATGCGCGACCAGAGAATCGGGTGCATCTCCGCCATGTTAGCGCCCCACAGCACAAACGCGTCAGCCTGCTCGATGTCGTCATAGCAGCCCATCGGCTCATCCATACCAAAGGTACGCATAAAGCCAACTACTGCCGACGCCATACAGTGACGCGCGTTCGGGTCGATGTTGTTCGAACGGAAGCCCGCTTTGAACAGCTTGGACGCGGCATAACCTTCCCAGATAGTCCACTGACCAGAACCGAACATACCGATCGATTCCGGCCCTTTTTCTTTCAGGGCGGTTTTGAATTTCTCTTCCATCACATCGAAGGCCTGATCCCAGGTGATTGGGGTAAATTCGCCTTCTTTGTCATATTTACCGTTTTTCATACGCAGCAGCGGCTGCGTCAAACGGTCTTTACCGTACATGATTTTGGGCAGGAAATAGCCCTTAATGCAGTTCAGACCACGGTTAACCGGTGCGTCCGGGTCGCCCTGACAGGCCACCACACGCCCCTGCTGCGTTCCGACCAGAACGCCACAACCAGTACCGCAGAAACGGCATGGTGCTTTATCCCATTTAATGGCTTCCTGCTGACCAACAACGGCGCGGGCAACGCCCGGCACGCTGAGACCGGCAGCCGCCGCAGCGGCCGCAACGGCGTTAGCTTTCATAAAGCTACGACGACTGAGTTTCATGGTGTTTCCTCACCTTGCTCTTCCTGCTGGTGATAAACCAGCGACACCGCCAGCACGCCCTCTACGTTGCGTACTGACTCAATGGTTTGGATCAGCGTTTCGCTGTCTTCTGCTTCCACCACCACAATCAACTGACCGCTCGGCGCGTCGCTGACAGCGACTTCACAGCCGGGAAAGGCGTTCAGTTGGGTGCTGATGTCTGAAATTCGTTCGCTTTTGGCCTGCACGACCAGGCTGCAAACTTGCCAGTTAGTGTGCATGGAGATACTCCGCAGTTATGGCTGATACCGGACAGCTGGCTGCACATGCACCACATCCGTTGCAAAGTTGGCTATTAAGTTGCGGCTGGTAGATCCCGGAGAGCGTCGGGCGAAAGATAATTGCCATTGGCTCACAGCTATCCTGACAGCGGCGGCATTCAACTGACTGATACGCCAGGCACGCGTCCCCAATGGTGAACTGCAAATCCCAGGCCCTGGTGTGGCGCGGAGAAAATAGCGATTCGGGGCAAGCTTGCGCGCAGGCATAACAGAAGCTGCACTCGTTATTTTTGAAATTAACGCTCGGATAGCCCCCCGCGCCGCGTTGCAGAATGTTGTTTTCACAAGCATTAATACAGGCGTCACAGCGGGTGCAATGGGTCAGAAAATGAGATTCATCACCGGACCAGGGCGGACGGATACCGTTACTGGCTTTGCGCCAGCGACCAGTGAGTATGCCCCGACGGGATGCATCAATCTTCACATTGACCTTCCATCATTAATACGCTCTGAAAATTGAGAGCGACCAAATAAACCGCATAATTAATAAGCCATTTTTATAGCCGCTAAGATATTAAAGGATGTGTCAAAGATGCATACCCCGATCGAGGTAAAACCTGTAGCAGGATCAAAAGAGTGGCGGGAAGCGTGGCAAAAACGGGCTTTTGCTCACATTTCAAATGGTTATAAACATATTTATATAGCGATTAATTCGCCAGAGATATTTCTCAAGGCTTTACCACTCCTCAGAATTTAACACTAAAAGAGAAGGTAAAATTGTCTGAATGTTCTTTTAGTTATTCATAAAGCAAATTAATAAATCTGATGAATATGTTAACCTTCAGCGACATCATCGGTGAAAACCTATAAATGACGAAGGGAATACAACAATGAAGACCATTCTACCTGCAGTATTGTTTGCCGCTTTCGCTACCACTTCCGCCTGGGCGGCAGAGAGCGTCCAGCCACTGGAAAAAATCGCGCCTTATCCGCAAGCTGAAAAAGGCATGAAGCGTCAGGTGATTCAGTTAACCCCGCAAGAAGATGAATCTACCCTGAAAGTAGAACTGTTAATCGGTCAGACGCTGGAAGTCGATTGCAATTTGCATCGTCTCGGCGGGAAGCTGGAAAGCAAAACGCTGGAAGGCTGGGGCTATGATTATTACGTCTTTGATAAAGTTAGCTCGCCGGTTTCCACGATGATGGCCTGCCCGGATGGCAAGAAAGAGAAGAAATTTGTCACCGCGTATCTGGGCGATGCCGGAATGCTGCGTTACAACAGCAAGCTGCCTATCGTGGTGTATACGCCAGACAATGTAGATGTGAAATACCGCATCTGGAAGGCGGAAGAGAAAATTGACAACGCGGTAGTCCGCTAAACTGCCGTGAAGTGCGGCACCCCGTAGGTCGGATAAGGCGGTCACGCCGCATCCGACATCCAACGCCCGAGCCGGTTGCCTGATGCGACGCTGGCGCGTCTTATCAGGCCTACACCGCTGTGAAGTGCTCCACCCCGTAGGTCGGATAAGGCGGTCACGCCGCATCCGACATCTAACGCCCAAGCCGGTTGACTGATGCGACGCTGGCGCGTCTTATCAGCATACGCCACATCCGGCATAACATGCCGGATGTGGCACATCATTACAACGCAATATCCGCGACTTCTTTTTGAACGGGTTGCAGCTTCAACTGCGGTTTCGGCGTATTATCTGCTGCCTGCGGCTTGTCGTATTTCAGCCCCAGTACTTCGCTGGTGTACTGCAACTCGCGTTCTGTTGCCGCCACATCACCATTCAGCTTGCGTCCATAAGACGGAACAATCGCTTTCAGCGTGGCCTGCCATTGTGGGCTTGAAACGCGATCGCCAAATACTTTTTCCAGCAGATTCAACATAATCGGCGCGGCGGTTGACGCCCCTGGCGATGCCCCCAACAACGCGGCAATGGTCCCTTGCTGGTCACTGACCACTTCGGTACCCAGACGCAGTACGCCACCTTTCTTGGCATCACGCTTGATAATCTGCACGCGCTGCCCCGCTTGCCACAAACGCCAGTCCTCTTTTTTCGCCTGCGGATAGTACTCTTTCAACGCTTCAAAACGATCCTCTTCACTCAACATCACCTGACTCACCAGATATTTCACCAGATCGAAATTATCCAGCCCAACGTGCATCATCGGCATCACGTTTGAGGTGGTGGTGGAACTCATCAGATCCCACAATGAACCGTTTTTGAGGAATTTGGTTGAGAAGGTGGCAAATGGCCCAAACAGCACGACGCGTTTACCGTCCAGAACACGGGTATCGATATGCGGAACCGACATCGGTGGTGCGCCAACGGATGCTTTACCGTAAACCTTCGCCAGATGGTGATTAACCACGTCCGGGTTTTCCGAAACAAGGAACTGTCCGCCCACCGGGAAACCGGCGTAGTCTTTCGCTTCCGGAATACCGGATTCCTGTAACAGTTTCAGCGCCGCACCGCCCGCGCCGATAAAGACAAATTTGGCGCGGATGTTCTGTGCAGTGCCGTTTTTCAGATCGGCAACGGTGACGGTCCAGCTGTTATCGTCATTACGCTTTAGGGCGCGGACTTCGCTGCTGAGTTGCAGCGAGAAGTTAGATTTCTTCTGTAAGGAGGCGATCAACTGGCGGGTGATCTCGCCATAGTTCACATCAGTGCCAATTTCTGTGCGTGTTGCCGCTACTTTCTGTTGCGGATCGCGCCCTTCCATCACTAACGGTGCCCACTCTTTGATCTGCGCGTGATCTTCAGAGTAACGCATACCGCGAAACAGCGAGCTTTGTTGCAACGCGGCGTAACGGGCGCGCAGGAAATTAACGTTATCCTCGCCCCAGACAAAGCTCATATGCGGAACGGTATTGATAAATGAACGCGGAGTACGCAGCACACCGCGCTCGACCTGGTGCGCCCAGAACTGGCGGGAAATCTGAAATGCTTCGTTAATGGCGACTGCTTTTTCAATACTGATGCTGCCGTCGGCATTTTGCGGGGTGTAATTGAGTTCCATCAGTGCAGAATGCCCGGTTCCGGCGTTGTTCCAGCCGTTCGAACTCTCCTGCGCGACCTCCTCCAGACGCTCCACCATGGTCATCGACCATTCAGGCTCCAGCTCGCGTAAATAGGTCCCCAACGTGGCGCTCATAATGCCGCCGCCAATCAACAGTACATCAGTTTCCTGCTCCTCGGACGCTTTCGCTTTTGCCGTCATCGAAACGGCATTAAGCCCCACGGCCATCGAGAAGAGCATGGCAGTCACTTTTTTCATCTTGTTAATGCCTTACTTTTAGTCGCTTTATTGCAGGTGAGATTTGCGCGGCATCAACGGTAACACTTAAGTAACAACATTTAAATAATGTTTATAAATTATATTCTAATTTTAGAAACATTATAATTTCGTTGATTAATTATAGGGTTATTAGAAACGAAGGGTTTTTTAGAATATTGACCTGGCGGCAGCAGTCCGCCAGGTCAGCGTCGAAATATTATGCCGTCCGGGCAACGGCATCACGCGAAGCAGCATCGCGCTCTTCGCCTGTCAGCTCGCTAAGTAGCCCGTTGCGCATTTCCAGCAGGCGGTCAGCGTGGATAAAGTAATGATCATCATGACTGATGGCGAAAATCGTTTTACCCATCTCCTGCATCAGCGGCAGCAGCACCTGATAAAACTCACGACGGAAGTGTGGGTCCTGATCCGCCGCCCATTCATCCAACAGGATAATATCGCGTTCTTCTGCCAGCGCCAGCAACAGCGCGACGCGTTTTTTCTGCCCTTTTGATAACTTCAGGTTAACAATACGCCCGTTGCTTAACTCAAGCTTATGAGCCATTTTCAGCTGCGCCAGCCACTTCTCAACCAGTTGCGGGTTAGCGGGTTGACCCTCCGGCCCCAGCAGTTGATCAAACAACCAGACATCGGTAAACACTGCCGAAAACAGTTTGCGATAATCTTCCGGTTGTTCGCCGCTGACAGGTTTGCCATCCAGCAAAATTTCGCCGCTTTGTGGTTGATACAAGCCCGTCAGCAACATGGCCAGTGTCGATTTTCCGCTACCGTTGCCGCCAATCAGAAACAGCAGTTCGCCACGTTTAATGGTGAGGTTAATCGGCCCAACGGAAAACGCGTTATCCTGATAAGCAAACGTAACATTGCGCAGCTCCAGCGTTTGCCAGTTGGGAAACGTCTGCGGACGCGGAAACTCAGCTTTGAAAGGTGCGAGCGCGAATTTATTCAGCTTGTTAAACGCTACCTGCGCCGTCAGCAGCGTCGGTAATGCGCCAACCGCCGAAAGCAGCGGCGTACGCAGGAATAACAGCGTTAGCGAATAGGTCGCGGCAACGTTGGTATCAGCCCAACCGAGACTGTTCGCCATCCAGAACACCAGGCCGATTGCGCCCAGCATCATGATGTTTGACCAGTTCACAGCACTAAGATGGAAGGTGTCTGCGCGGATGATATGATGGCGATACTCTTGCGCATCAGGAATGTAGAGGTTGTTAAACACATACTCGGCGCGTTCACGGTTAAGAGTCAGCTCTTTGCGCCCTTCGAGTACAGTTTGAAAATCCGTGTACAGCTTGTCTTCGGTTTCACGCAGGGTCGCCATATGTTTGTAAACCCGCGCCACCAGTACAAAACCGCCCCAGATGGTGACCGCCATCCAGATAGCCGTTACCAGCAACATCTTGCCCGACAGCATCCACAGATACGCCGCCGAACCGATAGTGAGAATGATCCCCTGCACCAGTTCTGGCAGACGAACAAACGCAATAGTGATATTGCGCACATCGCTGGTTAACCCCGCCAGCAACGAGGCGCTACCGAGTTGTTCGATACGCTCGACGTGAGTATCCAGAATCCGCTTGATAAATTCGCTACGCAGTCGGTAAACGAAATGATGCCCCAGAGTGGTGAGCGCCAGTTGCGAACCTAGCGTCACCGCCATTAGCAGCAGCAATAAACCGAGAAACTCCGGCAATACCAGCAGACTGGTATCCGCCGTTTCGATAAGGCGCTGATTGATAAAAGCAATTAAGCCAATGCCTAATGCCGCACTGGCGAGGCTTAGCGCCATCACACTGATAAATGGCCAGCGATACTGCCGCCAGACAAGTACAAGAAGTTCCATGCAGAAAACCCGGACAATGAATTACAGCCCGCAGTTTAAACATCTTCGCGCGCACAGCAATAATAATTCTTATTTTTATTCTTTTTTACCTGCCTGACGGAATGTCAGGTTGTAGCGGCAGTCAGTGGTGAGTGGATGAAACCCCGCTTTCAACGGTTGAATACCGTGATAAAACAGCCGCGATTCACCGCCCCATACCACCACATCGCCATGTTCCAACAACAATCTTTTTAGCGGATCATTTCGTTTCAGGCCGCCAAATTGAAAAATCGCGGGTAAGCCCAGAGAAACAGAAACAATCGGCGCGCGCAGATCCGGTTCGTCTTTATCCTGATGCAGCGACAGTTTCGCGCCAGGAGCGTAGCGGTTGATAAGACAAGCATCTGGCTTGAAATCTGGATAGCCCGCCGCCGTAGCCGCACGTTGACATAAATTATGAAAACTCTGCGGCATGGCGGGCCACGGTTTATTTGTTTGCGGATCAATGGGCGAATAGAGATAACCTTGCCGATTGGTCGTCCAGCCCAGATGCCCACAGTTGGTCATCGCCACCGACATGGTATATCCGCCTGGAGTGACCATCTGGCGAAACGGCGACTGGCTGGCAACGTTATTAATATCGCGGATCAGTTGCTCCGCAGCGTTAAAAGCAAAACGGTGCAAAATCACCGCTCCAGCCGCCAGTGGTTCTTGCCACGGTTCAGCATCGGCAAACAGATCCAACATTACCTCTCCTCATTTTCAGCTTCACGGCGCAGCAGTTGCGCTTTGCGCGACACGCCCCAGCGGTAACCGGAAAGTGTGCCATCACCACGGACTACCCGATGACAGGGTATTACGATAGCGAGCTTGTTGGCTGCACAGGCGCTGGCAACGGCCCGTACCGCTTTCGGTTTGCCGATGGCGTTCGCCAGTTGCTGATAACTGACGGTTTCACCACAAGGTATCGTGCGCAGTGCCTGCCAGACTTGTTGCTGAAAAGCAGTGCCGCGAATGTCCAGCGGTAACGTCAGCGGCGTATCGCGTTGATTGAGGCTGGCGATCACTTCACGCACATGTTGCTGAAACGGCAGATCGGCAGGCGCGTTGTCGGCAGCGGGAAACATCTGCTGCAACTCGCTGATTAGCGTCGCGTCATCATCGCCCAGCAATATCGCGCAAATCCCCCGCTCGCTTTCTGCCACCAGGCAACGGCCCAGCTCACAATCAGCCAGCGCGTAACGCACCGCCAGATTTTCGCCACCATGACGGAATTGTTTAGCAGTCATGCCCAGCGTTTCGTCAGCTTTGCGGTAGTAACTGCTGCTGTCGGGGAATCCGGCGTTAAGAATAGACGTCGTCACGCTCTCCCCTTTCGCCAGCGATTCACGCAAACGGCGAGCGCGCCAGGCCTGTTGCCAGGCTTTAGGCGTCATTCCGGTAGTCGCTTTAAACAACCGATGCAGATGGAACGGACTCATCGCCACCTGGTCGGCTAAGGCTTCCAGCGTTACAGGCGTTTCCTGTTCCAGCAGTCGGCAGGCGTGGGTAATTTTATCAAGGCGATGTTGCCGGGGATTGGCTTTGTCTGGCTGACAACGTTTGCAGGGGCGAAATCCGGCGGCGAGTGCCTCGCTGGCATTTGCGTAGAAGGAGACATTTTCCCGCAAGGCATGTCTGGCTCGGCAAGACGGACGGCAAAAGATACCCGTGGTGCGCACGGCGAAAACGAATTCGCCGTCGGCGTTCGGGTCGCGGGCTAAGACAGATTGCCAGCGTTGATCGTCAGTTAAGCATGTGGCGTTTTTCATAATCAGCTCCCAGGTTAAGGATAGCCTTTAGTCTGCCCGGTCACCATCGCACAAAAACCAACAATCTTGCGCTTTAATTTTTTTCGCTGACAAGGAAGCTTTTAAACTGTGGTGACATCCAGGTTTTAAAGCTATCGCCTTCTTTGGTGATCATGTAAACCGCCAGCCCTTCCCGGCGAACAACCTCTTTGGCTTTCTCCGGCCCCAGTACCATTAAGCCAGTATCCCAGGCATCGGCTTCCTGCGCCGTCGGAGCAATCACCGTTACGGATACCAGATTGTGTTCGATGGGACACCCGGTTTGCGGATCGATAACATGAGAAAGACGTTTGCCGTCCAGTTCGTAATAGTTACGGTAGCTGCCAGAGGTGCTAATGCCATGACCGTTGATATCCACCACGGCCTGAACCGCATTTTCCTGATCGGTCGGTTTTTGAATCGCTACCCGCCACGGCTGGCCTTCAGCGTTCATACCACGGCTGTTCAGCGCGCCGCCCACCGACACCAGATAGCGGGAAATCCCTTCCTGCTCCATCAAGCGTGCCAGATGATCCGCCGCATAGCCTTCGCCGACGGTGGAGAGATCGACATATAAATCCGGCAGGTCTTTTTGCAGATATTGCTGATGCGACTGATTAATGACCGTCAGGTGCTGTAAGCCGGTTTTGGCTTTCATCGCATCAATTTGTTCCTGGCTGGGAATTTGAACCGGCTGTTGTTCCGGGCCAAAGCCCCACAGATTCACCAGCGGCCCGACGGTTATATCCATCGCACCATCGGTCCTTGCGCCAATGCGCAGCGAGGTGGTGACGATATCGGCCATCGCTTCACTTACCGGCCACGGCGATAAACTTTGCGAGTCGTTAAATCGCATCAGCGCGGAATCTTTTTTATAGGTCGAAAGCAGCTGATCGTCGGCGTCCAGCTGGGTCTGAATCTTTTCTTTAAGTTCGGCACTGCGTTTGGCGTCAATGCCCGGAATGCTGGCACGCCAGAAGGTACCCATGGTTTTGCCTTCGAGAACGGTAACTTCAATAGCGTGGGTTTTGGCGGGTTGTGGTTTTTGATCGCAACCAACAAAGAAGAGCGCGGCAGCCAGCAGTGCCACGCGGGTAAAGCTTATTTCCATACGTGATTATCCTCATGCGAACGGTCGCAAGAGTACACCAAAAAACTGTGTTTGTACGCTGAAAACAATGAAAAAAGGGCCCGCAGGCCCTTTGTTCGATATCAATCGAGATTAGAACTGGTAAACCAGACCCAGAGCTACGATGTTATCAGTGTTGATGCCAGCGTCACGAGTGAACTGGTTGTCGTCCAGCAGGTTGATTTTGTAGTCAACATAGGTGGACATGTTTTTGTTGAAGTAGTAAGTAGCACCAACATCAACATATTTCAGGATATCTTCGTCGTCGTAGTTACGACCATTGATGACACCCAGGTTTTTACCTTTAGACTGCAGGTAAGCCAGGGACGGACGCAGACCGAAGTCGAACTGGTACTGAGCAACAGCTTCGAAGTTCTGTGCTTTGTTCGCCCAACCCAGGGAACCTACGCGAGTTGCGTTGTAGGTCTGGGTGTACTGAGCAGCCAGGTAGATGTTGTTAGCGTCGTATTTCAGACCACCAGTGTAGGTTTCAGCACGGTCGCCGTTACCGATGTACAGCGGGCTGTTCTGATCGTCAGTACGTTTGGAGCTGGAGATCGCACCACCGATACCGAAGCCTTCGTAATCATAAGTGATAGAACCGCCAACGCCGTCGCCGTTCTGACGCAGTGCTTCACGACCGTTGTTGGTCATGCCTTCGCCGCTTACGCTACCGTTTTTACCCTGGTACTGAACAGCAAAGTTCAGGCCGTCAACCAGACCGAAGAAGTCAGTGTTACGGTAGGTCGCGAAGCCGTTACCACGCTGCTGCATGAAGTTGTCAGAACCGTAAGTGTCGCCACCGAATTCTGGCAGTACGTCGGTCCAGGAAGTTACGTCATATACAACGCCGTAGTTACGACCGTAGTCGAAAGAACCCACATCCTGGAATTTCAGACCTGCGAATGCCACACGGGTCCAGGAGTTGTTTTCGTTTTCAGCGCTGTTGCCCTGGATCTGATATTCCCACTGACCGTAACCGGTCAGCTGGTCAGTAACCTGAGTTTCACCTTTGAAGCCAAGACGCATGTAGGTCTGGTCGCCATCTACAGACTTGTCGTCAGAGAAATAGTGCAGGCCGTCTACTTTACCGTACAGATCTAATTTGTTGCCGTCTTTGTTGTAAACTTCAGCAGCGTTTGCTGCGCCTGCTACCAGCAGAGCTGGGACCAGGAGGGACAGTACTTTAACTTTCATGTTATTAACCCTCTGTTATATGCCTTTATTTGCTTTTTTATGCCACTGCATACTGATTAACCCTCATTAATCAGTCGGCAAGTCCATTCTCCCCAAAAATGCAGAATAATCCAACACGAATATGATACTAAAACTTTTAAGATGTTTCATTTATCGCTATAGATGTTTCAGAATGTAAATACAAGGGAACTTTTTAAGATTATTGCGGAATGGCGAAATAAGCACCTAACATCAAGCAATAATAATTCAAGGTTAAAATCAATAACTTATTCTTAAGTATTTGACAGCACTGAATGTCAAAACAAAACCTTCACTCGCAACTAGAATATCTCCCGCTATCATCATTAACTTTATTTATTACCGTCATTCATTTCTGAATGTCTGTTTACCCCTATTTCAACCGGATGCCTCGCATCCGGTTTTTTTTTACCCTTCTTTACACACTTTTCATTATTCTGTGCTACCACAGAAAAACTATAACGCTTGTTAACTATTTCACAAATAATTAACATCAGCATAATTTCCAGCAATCTTCGTTTATTTGCAATTAATTTCGTTAGGCTTTTTGTAGGTTATTTGTACAGCAAAATGGCACTTGTACATCTATTTCCCCCAATGCAGGATGATAAATATCACGGGAGAATAGAGAATCATCAATCAGGTAAGAGTCTGGAATTTCACACTGTACCCTTTATACTGCCCTATCACTTCGCGAAGTTTTAACAGGTCATAAACACGAATGCGTCAGAAAGAGACAACGGCCACGACCCGCTTTTCACTCCTACCGGGGAGCATTACCCGCTTCTTTTTACTGTTGATCATTGTGTTACTGGTGACGATGGGTGTAATGGTGCAAAGCGCCGTTAACGCCTGGCTGAAAGATAAAAGTTACCAGATTGTCGACATTACCCACGCAATCCAAAAGCGCGTCGATACCTGGCGTTACGTGACCTGGCAGATCTACGACAACATTGCCGCGACGACCTCCCCCTCCTCCGGCGAAGGTTTACAAGAGACGCGCCTGAAACAGGATGTCTACTATCTGGAAAAACCACGCCGCAAAACGGAAGCGTTAATCTTTGGCTCTCACGACAACTCAACGCTTGAGATGACTCAACGGATGTCCACCTATCTGGACACATTGTGGGGCGCAGAAAATGTACCGTGGTCGATGTATTACCTGAATGGTCAGGATAACAGTCTGGTACTGATCTCGACCCTGCCCCTCAAAGATCTCACCTCCGGATTTAAAGAATCGACCGTCAGCGACATTGTTGATTCACGTCGCGCAGAGATGTTGCAACAGGCCAACGCGCTCGATGAACGCGAAAGTTTTTCTAACCTGCGCCGCCTGGCCTGGCAGAACGGTCATTACTTTACCTTGCGTACCACGTTCAACCAGCCGGGACATCTGGCAACGGTCGTTGCTTTTGATCTGCCGATTAATGATTTGATCCCACCGGGTATGCCGCTGGACAGTTTCCGCCTTGAGCCAGACGCGACGGCAACGGGAAACAATGAAAATGAGAAAGAAGGGACGGATAGCGTCAGTATCCACTTTAACAGTACGAAGATTGAAATCTCCTCGGCACTCAACTCTACCGATATGCGCCTGGTCTGGCAGGTTCCTTATGGCACCTTATTGCTGGATACGTTGCAAAACATTCTGCTGCCACTGCTGCTGAACATCGGTTTGCTGGCGCTGGCGTTATTTGGCTATACCACATTCCGCCATTTCTCCAGCCGCAGTACAGAAAGCGTCCCCAGCACGGCGGTCAATAACGAATTGCGCATTTTACGGGCAATTAATGAAGAGATAGTCTCACTGCTGCCGCTCGGCCTGCTGGTTCACGATCAGGAATCGAACCGCACGGTCATAAGTAACAAAATTGCCGATCACCTGCTGCCGCATTTAAATCTGCAAAACATCACCACCATGGCGGAACAGCATCAGGGGATTATTCAGGCGACGATCAATAACGAGCTGTATGAGATCCGCATGTTCCGCAGCCAGGTTGCGCCGCGCACACAAATTTTCATTATTCGCGATCAGGATCGCGAAGTGCTGGTAAACAAGAAACTCAAGCAGGCGCAGCGTCTGTATGAGAAAAACCAGCAGGGGCGGATGACCTTTATGAAAAACATTGGCGATGCGCTGAAAGAACCCGCACAGTCCCTGGCGGAGAGCGCGGCTAAACTCAACGCCCCGGAAGGCAAACAACTGGCGAATCAGGCAGATGTGCTGGTGCGGCTGGTCGATGAAATACAGTTAGCGAATATGCTTGCGGACGATAGCTGGAAAAGTGAGACGGAGCTGTTCTCCGTGCAGGATTTGATTGATGAAGTTGTGCCTTCAGTATTGCCTGCCATCAAGCGTAAAGGTCTGCAACTGCTGATTAACAATCATCTGAAAGCACACGATATGCGCCGCGGCGATCGCGATGCCTTACGACGTATTTTGCTACTACTGATGCAATATGCCGTGACCTCAACGCAATTGGGAAAAATCACCCTTGAGGTTGATCAGGATGAGTCCTCCGAAGACCGCCTGACGTTCCGCATTCTGGACACCGGAGAAGGCGTAAGCATTCATGAAATGGATAATTTGCACTTCCCGTTTATCAACCGGACCCAAAACGATCGCTATGGCAAGGCCGACCCGCTGGCATTCTGGTTGAGCGATCAACTGGCGCGTAAACTGGGCGGTCATTTAAACATCAAAACGCGGGATGGGCTTGGTACACGCTACTCTGTGCATATCAAAATGCTCGCAGCTGACCCGGAAGTTGAAGAGGAAGAAGAACGATTACTGGATGATGTCTGCATAATGGTGGATGTTACTTCGGCAGAAATTCGGAATATTGTCACTCGCCAGTTAGAAAATTGGGGTGCAACCTGTATCACACCCGATGAAAGATTAATTAGTCAAGATTATGATATCTTTTTAACGGATAATCCGTCTAATCTTACTGCCTCTGGCTTGCTTTTAAGCGATGATGAGTCTGGCGTACGGGAAATTGGGCCTGGTCAATTGTGCGTCAACTTCAATATGAGCAACGCTATGCAGGAAGCGGTCTTACAATTAATTGAAGTGCAACTGGCGCAGGAAGAGGTGACAGAATCGCCTCTGGGCGGAGATGAAAATGCGCAACTCCATGCCAGCGGCTATTATGCGCTCTTTGTAGACACAGTACCGGATGATGTTAAGAGGCTGTATACTGAAGCAGCAACCAGTGACTTTGCTGCGTTAGCCCAAACGGCTCATCGTCTTAAAGGCGTATTTGCCATGCTAAATCTGGTACCCGGCAAGCAGTTATGTGAAACGCTGGAACATCTGATTCGTGAGAAGGATGTTCCAGGAATAGAAAAATACATCAGCGACATTGACAGTTATGTCAAGAGCTTGCTGTAGCAAGGTAGCCTATTACATGAACAATATGAACGTAATTATTGCCGATGACCATCCGATAGTCTTGTTCGGTATTCGCAAATCACTTGAGCAAATTGAGTGGGTGAATGTTGTCGGCGAATTTGAAGACTCTACAGCACTGATCAACAACCTGCCGAAACTGGATGCGCATGTGTTGATTACCGATCTCTCCATGCCTGGCGATAAGTACGGCGATGGAATTACCTTAATCAAGTACATCAAGCGCCATTTCCCAAGCCTGTCGATCATCGTTCTGACCATGAACAACAACCCGGCGATTCTTAGTGCGGTATTGGATCTGGATATCGAAGGGATCGTGCTGAAACAAGGTGCACCGACCGATCTGCCGAAAGCTCTCGCCGCGCTGCAGAAAGGGAAGAAATTTACCCCGGAAAGCGTTTCTCGCCTGTTAGAAAAAATCAGTGCTGGCGGTTATGGTGACAAGCGTCTCTCGCCAAAAGAGAGTGAAGTTCTGCGCCTGTTTGCGGAAGGCTTCCTGGTGACCGAGATCGCTAAAAAGCTGAACCGCAGTATCAAAACCATCAGTAGCCAGAAGAAATCTGCGATGATGAAGCTGGGTGTCGAGAACGATATTGCTCTGCTGAATTATCTCTCTTCTGTGACCTTAAGTCCGGCAGATAAAGACTAATCATCTGTAGGCCAGATAAGACGCGTCAGCGTCGCATCTGGCATTTGCACTGAATGCCGGATGCGGCGTAAACGCCTTATCCGGCCTACGATTCCCATTATTTCAATGGATTACAACAAAGTAGGCCAGATAAGACGCACCAGCGTCGCATCTGGCATTTGCACTGAATGCCAGATGCGGCGTAAATGTCTTATAAGCCTACGATTCCCGCGATTTCCGAACCCTCTCGGCATATACCGTCAGTGTCTGTTTTATCACATCCAGCGTTACCGGCTTCGACAGGCAGCTGTCCATACCGGACTCCAGACACCGCTGCTTCTCTTCAGCCAGCGCATTAGCAGTTACTCCGATTACCGGCAACGTCAGCCCCAACTGACGAATGCGTTGCGTCAAGCGGTAACCATCCATATTTGGCATGTTGACGTCGCTAAGCACGATATCAATATGATTCTTGCTAAGTACATTAAGCGCATCGACGCCATCATTCGCGGTTTTACATTGATAGCCCAGCGATCCCAACTGATCTGCCAGCAGACGCCGGTTAATCGGATGATCATCCACGACCAGAATCATCATATCGTCGTTATCGCTGACCGCTTTGTCCGTCGACGGCAGAGCGTTAGCAGGATCATCGCTCTCTATCTCGATCAAATAAATACGCGCCAACAATGCCGGTAGCTCATGCGGTGCAGCCACACTGTGTACCCACTCCCCTGGCGCTTTCTCCAGCGGAATACCAATATGGCGACGACAGAAGGTCACTACCGCTCTACCCTGCCATTTTTTGCTCACTACCTCGTCAGTGATTAACACATCTTCGGGAGTCGGTTCCTGCCCTTCGTATGTTGTAACGACTATGCCGCTGCGCTGCAAACTGGTTTCCAGGAACTGACAGAGCGACGCATTGCGGACCGCCAGCCAGCAGCGTTTACCACTCAACCCTTCCACGCCTTTTTTCTGCGGGTACTGAGCGCCGTACAACGGAATACGCACGGTAAACTGGCTGCCCATTCCCGGTTCTGAATCTACCGAGATATCGCCGTCCATCATGCTGATCAGTTTTTCACAAATCGCCAGACCCAGACCGGTCCCCTGGAAGTTTCGCTGTACGCCCGTTCCGACCTGGAAGAAGGGATCAAACAAGCGCACCACTTCTTTCGCCGGAATCCCTACGCCGGTATCGCGAACGCGGATAGAGAGATAATCGCCATCAGCTCGAACATGCAGAACTATACAGCCGGTATCGGTGAATTTTATGGCGTTACTCAACAGGTTGGAGATGACCTGCTGTAAACGCATTGGGTCGCCATTTAAGGCCACTGGCACATCCGGTTCAATAAAGCAGTACAAGCCTAGCTGCTTGCGTACCACCAGCGGCAAATAGTTGGCGGTGATGTGGTTCATCACTTCACGCGGTGAAAACTCACGCGGTTCGATCTTCAACTGTTCCGATTCAATCTTCGAGAAGTCGAGAATATCGCTGATAATTTTCAACAACAGGCTGGAAGAGTTGTTCATTGCCGTCACCAGACGATCGACGCCTTTCGGTAACTCTTTGGTTTGCAAAAGATCCAGGTTACCGATAATGCCATATAGCGGCGTTCGCAGCTCATGACTGACGGTGGCAAGGAACATCGATTTTGACTGGCTCGCCTGTTCCGCTGCTTGTGCCATCTCCTGCAACGACTCTTCCATCTTCACGCGCGAAGAAACATCCACCAGCACACAAATGGCGACGTTTTCATTACGATAGCGCGAATGGACGAAGCTGATTTGCAGATTGGTATTGTTGCTGGTCAGGACATCAACAAAATTGACCTGCTGACCACAGATAATTTGCGTCAGTCGTTGGCGATCCTCATGCGTAAGCATATTGAGATAGGTATGCGCAAGTTCGTTACTTAAAATATTAACGCCATCAGCGGTACGCAAAATGCAGATACCCACTGGCGCGGAAGCGACAATCTTGCGATTAAACTGCTCGTGCTCTTCCAGTCGCAGGGCGTCGCTTTCCGCAGGAATGAATATACGCCGCTCGTACATCCGTGCGAGAGTAAACAACGCGGCTCCGGCAAGCACATTCAGTAAAATCGCGTTAAGGATCAACATGCGAATGCGCTCCAGCACCTTATCAACCGGCACCGAATAGACGATGCTTAACGATGAAGGTGGCAGGTTTTTCTTCAGCACCAGTTCCCTGAACCCTTCCGTATAGCCAAACCAGGAACGTTCCTGCATCCAGCGAGGATCGCTCTTAATCTTGCTTTCCGGTCCGGTAAGCGAAATCAGGGTATGACCATTTTCATCAAGAATGGTTACCCCCATCGGCAACGTACCAGGTAAGAAGAAGTTCTCCATCCTGATGGTCTGCTCGACACCCAAAAGCGCCTGCAACCGGTTCGCCAGATAAACTGGCGTCAAGGCGTAAAAATACCCGACGCCAGGGCGCGGACCTTCGCTGATCCAGTAGAGGTTACTGCCGCTATCATCTTGTGGTGCATTTCGATATTTATTGATGCGTTCATGCAAAGCTTTCAATGCGGTATCGCGTTCCACTGGCATATCACGTAGACCGAAATTGGCCATGCAGAGGTTATCGCTGCCGATTAAAAATACCCGGTTGAGATCGTAAGCCGCAGAGAAATTATCGCGCCAGTAGCGCATAAACCACGCCAATGACTCCAGAGAACCTCGCCAGGTGTTACTCATTGCGGAACAATCGGAGTCGGCAAACAGTGGTTCAAACACAGGCACATCTGCCTGCGTTTCTCGTCCACGCGGCGAAAGCACACCGTTTTCTGCCGATAAGCGATTTTCAGCTATGTACTTCAGCTCTTTCATCACATCAGAGGTGCGTTGAATAAAGCGCTGAGCCTGATCGGAACTCAGATTAAATTCCTGACGAATTTCCGATTCTCGCTGATGCAACGCATTAACGATGTAAAAAACGGATGAAAAAGCAATCAACAGCCAGAGCACTAACGCCAATGCTCTGAACATGTAGCGCGAGGCTTTCAGGGTTGTACGAAAAGAAGCAAGGTATTTCAAAGGGGCGAAGCTCCGCCTCAGGTGACCGATGGAGTGTGGTTAAGGTAGCGGTAAAAGCGTGTTACCGCAATGTTCTCTCTTCTCTGGAATATGATACACCGCCGAGAAATCATCACCTTAACCTCTGATAATCGTCATATACCGGACAAGACTAGTGGGATTCAGCATGCATTATATGAAGTGGATTTATCCACGCCGCTTACGCAATCAAATGATCCTGATGGCAATCCTGATGGTCATTGTCCCAACGCTTACTATTGGTTATATCGTAGAAACGGAAGGACGTTCAGCAGTCTTATCTGAAAAAGAGAAAAAACTTTCTGCCGTGGTCAACCTGCTTAATCAGGCGCTAGGCGATCGCTACGATCTCTACAACGACTTACCACGTGAGGAGCGAATCCACGCACTGAATGCAGAACTTGCTCCCATTACTGAAAATATCACTCACGCCTTTCCTGGCATAGGCGCTGGTTATTACAACAAAACGCTGGATGCGATAATCACTTACGCGCCTTCAGCGCTGTATCAGAATAATGTGGGCGTTACTATTGCCGCAGATCACCCTGGTCGCGAAGTCATGCGTACAAATACTCCTTTGATTTATTCAGGCAGGCAGGTGCGCGGCGATATTTTGAATTCAATGATCCCCATTGAGCGTAATGGTGAAATCCTCGGCTATATCTGGGCCAATGAATTAACCGAAGATATTCGCCGCCAGGCCTGGAAAATGGATGTGAGGATTATCATTGTGCTCACCGCCGGTTTGCTGATAAGCCTGCTGTTGATTGTCCTTTTCTCCCGTCGCCTGAGCGCCAATATAGATATCATCACCGATGGTCTCGCGACTCTGGCGCAAAATATTCCCACTCGATTACCACAATTGCCCGGTGAAATGGGGCAAATTAGTCAGAGTGTCAACAACCTCGCCCAGGCACTGCGTGAAACGCGAACACTTAACGATCTGATTATTGAAAACGCTGCCGATGGCGTCATTGCCATTGACCGCCAGGGTGATGTAACCACCATGAACCCGGCAGCAGAAGTCATCACTGGCTATCAACGTCATGAATTGGTAGGGCAGCCTTACTCCATGTTGTTCGACAATACTCCGTTCTACAGTCCAGTACTGGATACGCTGGAACATGGCACCGAACATGTGGCGCTGGAGATCAGTTTTCCAGGCCGTGAGCGCACCATTGAACTCAGTGTCACTACCAGTCGTATTCATAATACGCATGGTGAAATGATTGGTGCTTTGGTGATTTTCTCTGATTTAACTGCCCGCAAAGAAACCCAACGCCGCATGGCGCAAGCTGAACGCCTCGCCACACTGGGTGAGCTGATGGCTGGCGTGGCGCATGAAGTACGTAATCCGTTAACGGCTATTCGTGGTTATGTACAGATCTTGCGCCAACAAACCAGTGACCCAATACATCAGGAATATCTGTCCGTAGTACTCAAAGAAATCGATTCAATTAACAAAGTTATTCAGCAATTGCTCGAATTTTCACGCCCACGCCACAGTCAATGGCAACAAGTCAGCCTCAATGCATTGGTTGAAGAAACTCTGGTACTGGTACAAACCGCCGGCGTACAAGCGCGGGTCGACTTCATAAGCGAACTGGATAATGAATTAAGCCCGATTAGCGCCGATCGTGAACTGCTCAAACAGGTACTACTGAATATCCTGATCAATGCCGTCCAGGCTATCAGTGCACGAGGGAAAATTCGCATTCGAACCTGGCAGTATAGCGACTCACAACAGGCCATTTCGATAGAGGACAACGGCAGTGGCATTGATCTCTCGCTGCAAAAAAAGATCTTCGATCCCTTTTTCACTACCAAAGCCTCAGGAACCGGGCTTGGTCTGGCGTTAAGTCAACGCATCATTAATGCCCATCAGGGTGATATTCGCGTCGCCAGTTTGCCGGGCTACGGCGCAACCTTCACGCTTATTTTACCGATCAACCCGCAGGGAAATCAGACTGTATGACTGCTATTAATCGCATCCTTATTGTGGATGATGAAGATAATGTTCGCCGTATGCTGAGCACCGCTTTTGCACTTCAAGGATTCGAAACACATTGTGCGAACAACGGGCGCACAGCATTACACCTGTTTGCCGATATTCACCCTGACGTGGTGTTGATGGATATCCGCATGCCAGAGATGGACGGCATCAAGGCACTAAAGGAGATGCGCAGCCATGAGACACGGACACCCGTTATTCTGATGACGGCCTATGCTGAAGTGGAAACCGCCGTCGAAGCACTACGCTGCGGAGCCTTCGACTATGTTATCAAACCGTTTGATCTCGATGAGTTGAATTTAATCGTTCAGCGCGCTTTACAACTCCAGTCAATGAAAAAAGAGATCCGTCATCTGCACCAGGCACTTAGCACCAGCTGGCAATGGGGGCACATTCTCACCAACAGCCCGGCGATGATGGACATCTGCAAAGACACCGCCAAAATTGCCCTTTCTCAGGCCAGCGTCTTGATTAGCGGTGAAAGCGGCACCGGGAAAGAGTTGATTGCCAGAGCGATTCACTACAATTCGCGGCGGGCAAAGGGGCCGTTCATTAAAGTCAACTGCGCGGCACTGCCGGAATCGTTGCTCGAAAGTGAACTGTTTGGTCATGAAAAAGGCGCATTTACTGGTGCACAAACCTTGCGTCAGGGATTATTTGAACGTGCCAACGAAGGTACTCTGCTCCTCGACGAAATTGGCGAAATGCCGCTGGTACTGCAAGCCAAATTACTACGCATTCTGCAGGAACGGGAATTTGAACGGATTGGCGGCCATCAGACCATAAAAGTTGATATCCGCATCATTGCTGCCACCAACCGCGACTTGCAGGCAATGGTGAAAGAAGGCACATTCCGTGAAGATCTCTTTTATCGCCTTAACGTTATTCATTTAATACTGCCGCCTCTGCGCGATCGCCGGGAAGATATTTCCCTGTTAGCTAATCACTTTTTGCAAAAATTCAGTAGTGAGAATCAGCGCGATATTATCGACATCGATCCGATGGCAATGTCACTGCTTACCGCATGGTCATGGCCGGGAAATATTCGAGAGCTTTCCAACGTTATTGAACGCGCCGTCGTGATGAATTCAGGCCCGATCATTTTTTCTGAGGATCTTCCGCCGCAGATTCGTCAGCCAGTCTGTAGTGCTGGTGAAGCAAAAACAGCCCCTGTCGGTGAGCGTAATTTAAAAGAGGAAATTAAACGCGTCGAAAAACGCATCATTATGGAAGTGCTGGAACAACAAGAAGGAAACCGAACCCGCACTGCTTTAATGCTGGGCATCAGTCGCCGTGCATTGATGTATAAACTCCAGGAATACGGTATCGATCCGGCGGATGTATAACGCCAAAACTTGCTATGCAGAAATTTGCACAGTGCGCAAATTTCTGCATAGCCGTTCATTCAACCTCTTAATCCCCACCTTATTTATTCTTTACTATTCAATAAGTTAAAAAACAATATCAAACATTTTCATTCTGGCACTCCCCTTGCTATTCCCTGACTGTACCCACAACGGTGTATGCAAGAGGGATAAATAATGAAAACAAAATTGATGACATTACAAGACGCCTCCAGCTTCTTTCGTGACGGCATGACCATCATGGTGGGCGGATTTATGGGAATTGGCACTCCATCCCGCCTGGTGGAAGCATTACTGGAATCTGGTGTTCGCGACCTGACATTGATAGCCAATGATACCGCGTTTGTTGATACCGGCATCGGTCCGCTCATCGTCAATGGTCGAGTCCGCAAAGTAATTGCTTCACATATCGGCACCAACCCGGAAACCGGACGGCGCATGATTTCTGGCGAAATGGAGGTCGTTCTCGTACCGCAAGGTACATTGATTGAGCAAATTCGCTGTGGTGGAGCTGGACTTGGTGGTTTTCTCACGCCAACTGGTGTCGGCACCGTCGTAGAGGAAGGCAAACAGACGCTGACACTCGACGGTAAAACCTGGCTGCTTGAACGTCCACTGCGCGCCGACCTGGCGCTCATTCGCGCCCATCGTTGCGACACACTTGGCAACCTGACCTACCAACTTAGCGCCCGCAACTTTAACCCCCTGATTGCCCTTGCGGCTGATATCACGCTGGTGGAGCCAGATGAACTGGTCGAAACCGGCGAACTGCAACCTGACCATATTGTCACCCCTGGTGCCGTTATCGACCACATCATCGTTTCACAGGAGAGCAAATAATGGATGCGAAACAACGTATTGCACGCCGTGTGGCGCAAGAGCTTCGTGATGGTGACATCGTTAACTTAGGGATCGGTTTACCCACAATGGTCGCCAATTATTTACCGGAGGATATTCATATCACTCTGCAATCGGAAAATGGCTTCCTCGGTTTAGGCCCAGTCACTACAGCGCATCCAGATCTGGTGAACGCTGGCGGGCAACCATGCGGCATTTTACCCGGCGCAGCGATGTTCGACAGCGCAATGTCGTTTGCGCTGATTCGTGGTGGTCATATTGATGCCTGCGTACTCGGTGGTTTGCAGGTAGACGAAGAAGCCAACCTCGCGAACTGGGTAGTGCCTGGAAAAATGGTGCCCGGTATGGGTGGCGCGATGGATCTGGTGACCGGGGCACGCAAAGTGATCATTGCCATGGAACATTGCGCCAAAGATGGTTCAGCAAAAATTTTGCGCCGCTGCACAATGCCGCTCACTGCGCAACACGCGGTGCATATGCTGGTCACTGAACTGGCAGTCTTTCGTTTCATTGACGGCAAAATGTGGCTCACCGAAATTGCCGACGGGTGTGATTTAGCCACCGTGCGTGCCAAAACCGAAGCTCAGTTTGAAGTCGCCGCCGATCTGAATACGCAGCGGGGTGATTTATGATTGGTCGCATTTCGCGTTTTATGACGCGTTTTGTCAGCCGGTGGCTTCCCGATCCACTGATCTTTGCCATGTTGCTGACATTGCTAACGTTCGTGATCGCGCTTTGGTTAACACCACAAACGCCGATCAGCATGGTGAAAATGTGGGGGGACGGTTTCTGGAACTTGCTGGCGTTCGGTATGCAGATGGCGCTTATCATCGTTACCGGTCATGCCCTTGCCAGCTCTGCTCCGGTGAAAAGCTTGCTGCGTACTGCCGCTTCCGCCGCAAAGACGCCCGTACAGGGCGTCATGCTGGTCACTTTCTTCGGTTCAGTCGCTTGTGTCATCAACTGGGGATTTGGTCTGGTTGTCGGAGCAATGTTCGCCCGTGAAGTCGCCCGGCGAGTACCCGGTTCTGATTATCCGTTGCTCATTGCCTGCGCCTACATTGGTTTTCTTACCTGGGGTGGCGGTTTCTCTGGTTCAATGCCTCTGTTGGCTGCCACACCGGGCAATCCGGTTGAGCATATCGCCGGGCTTATCCCGGTGGGCGATACTCTGTTCAGTGGTTTTAACATTTTCATCACTGTGGCATTGATTGTGGTGATGCCATTTATTACCCGCATGATGATGCCAAAACCCTCCGACGTGGTGAGTATCGATCCGAAACTACTCATGGAAGAGGCTGATTTTCAGAAGCAGCTACCGAAAGATGCCCCACCATCCGAGCGACTGGAGGAAAGTCGCATCCTGACGTTGATCATCGGCGCACTCGGTATCGCTTACCTGGCGATGTACTTCAGCGAACATGGCTTCAACATCACCATCAATACCGTCAACCTGATGTTTATGATTGCGGGTCTGCTGCTACATAAAACGCCAATGGCTTATATGCGTGCTATCAGCGCGGCAGCACGCAGTACCGCCGGTATTCTGGTGCAATTCCCCTTCTACGCCGGGATCCAACTGATGATGGAGCACTCCGGTCTGGGCGGACTCATTACTGAATTCTTCATCAATGTTGCGAACAAAGACACCTTCCCGGTAATGACCTTCTTTAGTTCTGCACTGATTAACTTCGCCGTTCCGTCTGGCGGCGGTCACTGGGTTATTCAGGGACCTTTCGTGATACCCGCAGCCCAGGCGCTGGGAGCCGATCTCGGTAAATCGGTAATGGCGATCGCCTACGGCGAGCAATGGATGAACATGGCACAACCGTTCTGGGCGCTGCCAGCACTGGCAATCGCCGGACTCGGTGTCCGCGACATCATGGGCTATTGCATCACTGCCCTGCTCTTCTCCGGCGTCATTTTCGTCATTGGTTTAACGCTGTTCTGACGGCAACTTTACAGACAGAAGGAATATAAAATGAAAAATTGTGTCATCGTCAGTGCGGTACGTACTGCCATCGGTAGTTTTAATGGTTCACTCGCCTCCACCAGCGCCATCGATCTGGGAGCAACAGTAATTCAGGCCGCTATTGAACGCGCAAAAATCGATTCACAACATATCGATGAAGTGATTATGGGTAACGTGTTGCAAGCCGGGCTGGGGCAAAATCCGGCGCGTCAGGCACTGTTAAAAAGCGGACTGGCCGAAACGGTGTGCGGATTCACGGTCAATAAGGTGTGTGGTTCGGGTCTGAAAAGCGTGGCGCTTGCCGCCCAGGCAATTCAGGCAGGTCAGGCGCAGAGCATTGTGGCGGGGGGTATGGAAAATATGAGTTTAGCGCCCTACTTACTCGATGCAAAAGCGCGATCGGGTTATCGTCTGGGAGACGGACAGGTTTATGACGTAATCCTGCGCGATGGCCTGATGTGCGCCACCCATGGTTATCATATGGGAATTACCGCCGAAAACGTGGCTAAGGAGTACGGGATTACCCGCGAAATGCAGGATGAACTGGCGCTACATTCACAGCGTAAAGCGGTTGCCGCAATTGAGTCCGGTGCTTTTACAGCCGAAATCGTCCCGGTAAATGTTGTCACCCGGAAGAAAACCCTCGTCTTCAGTCAAGACGAATTCCCGAAACCAGATTCTACTACAGAAGCTCTGGCTGCATTGCGTCCGGCCTTCGATAAAGCAGGTACTGTCACCGCCGGGAACGCGTCAGGTATTAACGACGGTGCTGCCGCTCTGGTGATTATGGAAGAATCCGCGGCGCTGGCAGCAGGCCTGAATCCCCTGGCACGTATTAAAAGTTATGCCAGCGGCGGCGTGCCCCCCGCATTGATGGGTATGGGACCAGTGCCTGCCACGCAAAAAGCGTTACAACTGGCGGGGCTGCAGCTGGCAGACATTGATCTTATCGAAGCCAATGAAGCATTTGCCGCGCAATTCCTTGCCGTTGGGAAAACACTGGGCTTTGATCCTGAGAAAGTGAATGTCAACGGCGGGGCCATCGCGCTGGGGCATCCTATCGGCGCCAGCGGTGCGCGTATTCTGGTCACACTATTACATGCAATGCAGGCACGCGATAAAACGCTGGGTCTGGCAACGTTGTGCATTGGCGGCGGTCAAGGAATTGCGATGGTGATTGAACGATTGAATTAACATGTAAAAACGCCCGATAGCGAAAGTCATCGGGCGTTTTCTTGAACATTGACAGTAAAGATAACCTCAGTAATCACCAGTCAAAACTTTTCACCAGCGTCAGTTCGCCAGCATTACGCATCGGTACAATAAATGTTTCCTGTTTCTCATTAACCGATCCTTCATCGGTGATCAGCGTCAGTTGGGCGGTCGTCAATTCCGTTTCACTGCGTCCACCATAGTAGTTGATATATACCTGATAGCGCCCGTGAACTGGCGCTGGCATGGCGAAAATCTCCGGTCCGTAACCCGTCGTGACATCCATATCCAGTGCACCACTGTTTTTCAGCACCGTGTTACCGTACCAGGCGTGTTCACCATCCGGCGTGACAACATGAAGATCGAGGTCGGTATTGTCCGTATCCCACGAGAGAACCAGCCGTAAACGCGCGCGGATCACTCCAGCCCCCGGCGTTGAGTAAAACTGCATTTTTTGTCGGCTTTGCCCATCTGGGCTGATGACCTGCACGCTGTTGCTGCCTTCAGTGAAAATATAAGGGCGTGCAAATGAACCATCGGATTCAATTCTCTGCGGCATACTGGCACCGTTGACCACCAACCGGCCCTGCTGAACTTTACCCGCCGCCGCATAATTCTTTATTTTGCCGCGGATCTGCGCTGAGATATTTTGATCATCTGCCATGTTGACGGACGACGCCGGGTAATTGATCGATTGTGAAAAACTGGCATCTTCACCCTCTGCCGGATGCCAGCCAGAGAGCGGTGCATCAATCTCGACTTCCTGCACACCTTCGCCATGGGCAACAGGCGAAAGCGCCACCAGTAACAACGGAAGAAAAATCTTTCGCATAGCATTAGTCCATTAATAATTGTCGGGTCAGCGTTTCGATATAGTTCTCATCAAGCCCGGTGGGATAACCATCAAAGGCCAGGTGCAGATACTCATGGGTTAAATCCAGCCGATCCTGAAGCGTAAAGAAGTTACGAATAAACAGCCGTTTCTGCTGCCGATCGGTATAGGGGAAACCTGAGACTAAACGACAGACCGCAAACACGTCTGGTTCGTTGTACCCCGTCTCGCCTTGTAACATACGCCGCCACTGCGGCATTTTTTTCGCCAGCCAGGCTTTCGCTTTGGGTAATAACTGGCAGGTTGAGCGTGGCGATCCCCAGCGGCTAAGGCTGTTGTCGGGATAAGCAAACGCGAGTATCTGGTCGTAACGCTCTCCCTGCCCCGCCTGGGCGGTGGCTTGCCGCCAGGAAAGCGTCCCTTCGGTAGCGCGACTGTCGTGATAATGGACCGGGTCGCCCGCATAGATGAGATCCTGCGTCCAGGCGGTCATCATTCGCGCCCCCGTGGTAGCTGGCGAAGCAGAAACACGCTGCGTGGCGCTGCTGTCAGGGATGGTCAGGCAATCGCCTTCCCGATTGGCGTTTTGCTGTAAAAAAGTGCGAATCGCCACGGTCATAGCTTTCGCTGCCTCAGGGGGCGTACTTTTCGCCTCGCGATCCAGTGCTCTGGCAACGTACTCTTCACGATCAAGATGCGACTGCAATTTCAGTTTGCCCTTTTCTGTCAGTAAGGTCGTCTCACCGTGGCTGACAAACGTAATGTGGTTACCATTGGCAAACGTCACACGATAGCGCCCATTAAGTACGCCGGGTTTTACTGCTGTCGTACTCTTTTCCGCCGTGATTTTCTTCAGCGGATAACGGGCAAACAGCTCCACCTCTACACATTGCCCACTGGCAACTTGCGTCGGCACTGGCAATACCCGATTAAGCACCGTCGCATAACGGGTCAGTACCGTTTTGCTGGTGCCACTGCCAGTAACCCACAGCGGTGTACCATCCGTTAACCAGCCGGCAACACCACCCTGACGGATTTCCTGTTTATCATCGGCAAACCAGCTCCAGGTTTTTACCCTTACCCGACTACCGAGCATGGATGCGACACCGATTTTCGCCTCGTCCAGCACCACATCCAGTAAGATTTCCTGAGCTTTGTTTTGCGCGGGTAACGTCGCTAATGAATCAAGCAGCGATTTAACCGTTACCGAGGTTTCTGGCTTCAGCGTCGGAAGAGACGCTAACCACGCAGGTGCCTGACGCTGTTGCCAGTATTGCCCCCAAACATCTGCACCAATATGCAACCGTTGCGGCGCAAAATAGAGTCCACAGGAGCGTACCAGCGCGGTATCGCGCGTTATGCTCTCCCCAGCCTGACAACAATAAACCTCTTCCGGGGAGTTTCCGCGACACTGGTAGGGCTGCTCTGGTTGATGGGTATCCTCCAGCCAGGCGTAAACATACAGTTTCCACAAACTCCCTAACGGCGTGGTGAGTGTGTCAGGTAATGCCGAGACTTTGGTCACGCCTGATGACGACAGCTGATACAGTTGATCGTGCTGCGCGCCCCGCAGCGCCAGTTGTAACGGCGTCTCCTCCGCAAGCGTAGGCAGAGTAACCAACGCTAATAGCCAGACGATTCTGCGCCAGTTCACTTATTTCACCTGCATCCCGGTCCATTCGCTCCCTGCCGCAACACTTTGCTGTGCAGGTGCATAGGAACGCACATAACGAGCAGGAGGCAGAACGAATTGCCCTTTTTGCGAGAAACGCAGCAAATGGCGGAAGGTGACCGTTCCCGTCAGTTCTTTTACCGGCACCATATAGGCCAGTTCACCCATTTCATTGCGCGCTTTTTCCAGCAACTGCCCCTGCTGTTTCGCGGCGTTGGGTTTATTGACCGAAATGCCCCACGTTGTCCGCTCAACGTCAGCCCCCGGCGGGAGCGGTACTTCCACCTGACCGTAGCGTAGAACTGCATCCTGCTCGCTGGTAAGCGTGATTTCATCGAGATACAGCGCATCGCTGTCAATCTCATTGCTGGTCAGCGGCTGCAGAGTAAAGCTCATCTCTTCTTCACCCGGGATAAGCCGATACAACTGTCGTTCAATGGTCACCGGAATGTTACTTTGTTGAGCCGTTTTTGCCGGTTCACGCCAGCGAACCTGCACGTTTTGCGGCGGTAATTCGTCACCAAAAGAGAGAATATCCGGCACGCCCTGACCAACCCAACGCCAGTATTCACCCACTCCGGTTAACTTATGTTTGGCCCATGCGCCCGCAGGAGCAGGTAACGTAACCGGAGGCATCGTCGCCATATATTTCGCCAGCCAGTTCATTGCCAGCGCGCGCTCAATAGTGGATTGTTCAGCGGTTAAACCACTTAAAATAGCGGCAGCCTGGGTGGTGTCGCCTCCGCTATTGAGCAGCACAACCGTGTGCGCCAGCGGCTGGTTACTGTTTGCTGCTTTATCCCACGCATACTGCTGAACCTGTGGCATCACAGTGGACTTCAACTGCGCTTTTTTCAGCAACGTCATGGTTAAGACGTTTGCCACCGCATCTGCCAGTGGAGATTCAGGTGTATCGAGGATCAGACTGTCATTGATATCGCTGGTGTCTGCCTCAGAGAAATCTTTAGTTTTAGTTCCGCGCCGGGCGATAGCTTCGTCCAACCCTTTCAACAACGTTTTGCACGGCAGATTCATCTCCTGCGCCCACGCCAGCACCAGCGCCCGATGCAATAACGGCATGTTATCCGCCTGCTCCGCGTAGCTGTCGAGCATATGCTGCCAGTATTCCGGTTGTTGCGTTACGCCGAGCGCCTGGCTGGCCTGCCAGTCGGCGTACCATGCCCATGCCGTGAGGAATGCGTCGCCATTGCCATCTTCACCCCACCAGGTAAAGCGCGCTCCTGGCCCCGCCAGTTGCATCAGCCGCAAACGGTTATCCTGAATCCTCTGACGAATGTCGTTAGCGGCGGCACTTTGATGATCGGCAAGTGAACGCCAGGCGAGACTGAGCGGGATCAGACGGCTACCGGTGTTGATCACGCCACCCCACGGTTCATCGACTAACGCATCAAGATTGTTACGGAAAATCTCCTGCGGCGTTTCGCTACTTTGCAACCGGATATTGCTCGCCTGCTCGGGCAACATCAGTGCGTTATCGCCACCGCCGAGCATGACGTTTTTCTGCTGTTCAATGGGCCAGCTGTTATCCACAAAAGACAGTTTTGTGCTAATACTGTCCTGCACTTGCCCATTTTGTTGCAGTTCTGCACTTAACAAGCCAGATTGCTGAATATTCTGCGTCAGCGAAATATAATTCGCCCCTTTATGCAACGTCAGCGTCTGACGCACCTCAGCGCCTGAAAATTTAGTCACCAGCGCCACCGGTTCGTTATCCTGCTGACTGAAGATAAACAGTCCTGCCGCCGGTTTGTCACCCATGCGATATACCGTTGGCATACTCCACTTCATGTAGAGATTTTTTTCCGAACGCAAATAAGCACGCCCCTGCCCTACCAGCCCGTCGCCGTTCATCCCACGCGCGGTGATGCGCCAACGGGTTAATGAATCAGGCATCAGGAACGTGAAATACGCTTTGCCTTGTTTATCGGTTGTGAGTGACGGCATCCAGGCAGCGGTATCCACCTCTTCACGCCGTGGACGTTCCAGCATTTTCACTCGCCGCTCGCTGCGGTTAGTCGCGCCAGGCGCAACAGGTTCGCTGGAGAGCGCCTGGTCGTAGCTGATAAATGACAGGCTGGAGCTGGTACGCACATTGTTACGCCCCAGCGGATAGAAAAATTTGCCGATATTTGGCGCGATTTCCGGTTGCAGTGCGTAGATCATTTCATCGACCACGCCAACCGTTAACTGCGCAGAAACTGGTTTACCTTTCAGCAACGAGGTTAATTCGACATTGACCAGTTCACCTGGCTGGTAATGGGTTTTGTCCGTTTTCACCCGGATATCCAACTGGGGAACGGCAACTTTGATCCCGGCGTTCTGAAAACTGTACTGACCGTTACGGGTATACAGCACCGAAAAAGTGATGTTAGGCGCAAAGGAATTGTTCACCGGTACGCGGGCTTCATACTGGGTATCGTTTAAACGTTGTAACGTCAGCCAGTTTGCCGGATGCGATAGCAGCGACTGCTGTTCAACGCGATCGCGTTCCAGCGTCAATAACGCTTCATCAATTGGCTCCGGGAAGGTAATCAGCATCTTCGCGGTTTCGCCTGGCTGGTACAGCGTTTTATCCGCCACGATATCTACCGTACCAGTATGCGCCGTGCTGCCCTTACCGCTGACGGCATGGCTTAACCCGGCGAGAATTAAGCCGTCTTTATCGCGTAACGTCAGGTTGTAATTGCCTGGTTTATCGAAATTGACGGTAAAGGATTTGCCGCCAGAAGGTAGATCTCCGCTGTGGCTCGTGCGGTCTTCCAGACGCAACCACTCATACGTAACAGGAACCTGTTTTGAAGATTCCAGCGCAGCATAACGGAAAACAACCGATTCACCGCTATTGCTGTATTGTGCGGCGGTGCTCAAAGTGTAATGCGCCAGACCACGTTCAATGAGGATCTCTTTGGTGGTGGTAACACGATACGCCGCGCCGTCACTGGCGGAGACAGTTAACAAATAACGGCTTGGTTTATCGGCGGCGGGGAGATTTAACGCCACATGACCATTATCGTCGGAAACCGTTTCACTGCCTTCCAGCGACACCGGGAAACGTCCGGCATAACGCAAATCGTTACCGACCATTGATAATTGCTGAGCGCGCAAACTTAACTGCACGCGGGCATCTTTTACCGGCTCGCCATCAGGGTAAAGCAGTTGCAGTTTGCCGCTAACCGCTTCGCCTGTTTTGAACTCTTTTTTGTCGAGAGCTAAACCAATCTCGAAATGTGGCTTGATATAGTTGGCTACGCGAAAACTACTGCTATAGACCTGATTGCGGTAAGCAAGACGTAATTCATAACCTCCGGCAACGGCATTTTCTGGCAGGCGGAAACTCCCCTGCCCGCCATTACGCGCATCCAGCGTGACATTGACGGTTTGCAACAGGCTGCCATTAGCATCCAGCACTGAAAGTTTCGCCGGTGCGCTGACGATAGGGGATGAATGCAACGGATCGTGGAACTCGCGGCCCATCACTTTAACATCGACACGATCGCCTGCGCGATATAGCGGGCGATCAGTAAAGATATACAAGCGGGTATTGTAGATTTCACTTTCGTAGAAAAAATTCTCGGAGACAAAAACGCCGCCTTCTGCATCTTTACCCAGAATGTATGAACGTTCCGGCGATATATGTTGTAACTGCAAGGTACCGCTGTCATCGGTCACACCGCGAGTCATCACGCCAAGACCGTCAGTCCACAGGATCTCTGAGCCTGGCTTCGCTTCACCCTGTTTTTTGCCAGCAGTCCACACCAGAAGTTCGTTGCCTGACACTTTGCTAAGCGCCACGGTATCGGAGACAAATACCACCGTCGTTGCCCGATACCCACCGACCATCGCCTCGACGAGATACAGTCCCGGCTCTTGTTTGCCGAGAGGAATATAGATGTTGCCCGGCTGCGGCGAGATGAAATTGCTGGATGCGCCTTCCAGTTTTACCCCTTGCTGCGGCTCGACCGGTTTTGCCTGCCATAGTGGATAGCGGAACTGTTCCACCAGTGGATATTTTTTCAGCGGTGAAAACTGGCTGTTCTGTACATAACGGGAAGGTTTAACAATGGCATTACCGAGCTGTAATTCGGGTAACGCCTGAGTCACATTCTGCCGTGACTGAGAAGAGAAAGTACGCTGCATTACACGGCGAGATTTGCCATACCAGTTATCCCACAGCCAGGTTAGCGTATTGTTCAGCCCGTCGCCCAGATATTGCGGTTGCACCACAATGCGATGCAGGTTTTTCTGCTGGCGCAAAAATGCCATCGGGTCAGGAATACGATACAGGCGAACGTCCACGCCGCCGTACTCTTCCATCTGGTAACGCCGATAATCACGCCCCGGCGCTTCCAGTCGCACTTTCGCCTCTTCACTGCTGCTAAAACTGCTGTCAGCGAGCAAAAAGAATGTTCCCCCGGCGGGTGGCGCATAGTTACTGGAAGGAAGCGAATCATCAGCATTAGCAAGCCCTGTTCCCACAAGAGACAGGCACAAGCACGCTGCTATCGCGCCAGAAAATTTAAACGATAAATGCCAATGAAATTGGGATTGGAATCGTTGGGTATCCATCGGGTGTCCTTCCATGTCATAAGTTGTTGCAGACTGACTGCGCGCATTCCGTTGTCAGTTTTCGTGGCGCTTCCGGTGTGGTAGATGACGTAACGCCCCATCCAGACCATTAAGTGCTGGGCATCGCCCTGATCGAAAAAAATCATATCGCCAGGCAACGCCTGGTTTATGTCCTGGCCAATAAATTGGCTGTTGTACTGAATCAAATTAATCGCGGTCACATAGGGGCCGGTTTTTCCGTTCCCCTGATTCCAGTTTTGCGCCAGTTGACGCTGTTCAGGTGTTAGCGTCATTTCAGGCGGCAAATACTGACTTGCTATACCGTTACTTTTTAGCCATTTGCTGTCGTGAACTTTCAGCGCCTCGTTCGCCGAAAATCGCACCAGGCCCGCACAATCCTGCTGATACCAGCGCGGACTTGGCCCCTGGCGAAGCTGTTCCTGTGCAATGCGCACAAACCAGGCGCGAAACAGCCCCGATTGTTCGACATTCAGCATTTCGCTATGAGCAACAACACAACACAGCCAGCAAATCAGCGCCAGCAGCCCGTGCCTCATAGTGGCTGCCAGGTAATGGGTAGCCACTGCCAGGCGGCACCGGGTTCCATCTGGGCCAGCTTCATGACATAACGCGGTTGTTGAGATAAAGCGTCCAGCTTCGGCATTAATAAAGTTTGTGCGGCGTTATAAAAAACCGGTTCGAGATTCTTCGGCAGACTGGTCAGCGTTTCGTTACGCAGCAGTTTCGCCACGCCTTGTGGATTGATATAGACCGGAACAATGCCTTCAGTGGGTATCACATCCACCATTGCCGGGCGGGTTTTATTCAGTGTTTGCAACGCGTTATTGACCAGCGTGTCATCGAGGGAGAAAAGCATCGTCTTGTTTTGCATCGCCAGCGACACGCGGAAAAAATAATCCGACATTAATTGATCTGGTTGCGCCGCCTGTGCTTTCGGATACTGGCCGTATCGGGAACTCACTTCGCGACGCCAGATTTGCGCTTCGCCCTGCTGAGTCTGGTTTACCGGCAAAACACCTTCTGGCGCTTTGCTTTCGTGCGCACCAATATTTTGCGTAAACAGTTTTCCAGGCAGTTGTGCCTGTTCGGCTGAGCCATCAAACTGACCGACAAACAGCGGGGTTTGCAATTTTGAATCTTCATACCAGCACAGCCCCGCAGCACCGTCTAACGCCCCGTTGAGCTTGTCGTTTTCCTGGCTGATGTGGGAAAGCATCTCTTCAGCAATACCATGTGAATAAGGCACCGCCACACAGAAGCTGGCCCCTGCGGGCATACTGTTCCATACAGGCGTAAAATCGAAACTGGCATCTACGCTTGCGGATTCATCATTTAACGCCAGAAAACTGTGCCAGCCGTCGTTGCTCATTTCGAAGCGCACACCAGCAAAAGAAGGCATTAATCGCTGGTAGCCAAAACCCAGCAAATTTGCACTGACCACGATGCGCTGGCGTACTGGCGTTTTTTCGGCAGTACGCTCTTCCAGGCCAAAGCTGGCTTGCCAGCGTTTTTTACCGCTCAACAAATCACTTGCGATCGCCGTGGCTTCGGTATCCTGCTGATCATCTTTAAACAGCATGTCCGTGCTGGAAAACACCAGCATCTTGTCCTGATAAGTTGCGAACATCAGGGCGTTATTGCCGTTATAGCGCAACTGATAAACCGGGATGGTTTCACTATTTAGCTTAATACTACTGATTTCCGTTTTACTTAACTGGCTGTCGCTGGTAGCGGCAAACAGCAATGGCTCCAGCAGCTTGCTTAAACCACTTCGCTGGATCAGCACCATATAATGAGAAAGATGGCCTTGTTTATCGTGCCATAGCGCCGCCTGCGCGGGCTGATCTAAGAGTGACGAAAAGAGCTTATCTTTTAGTGTGAGATCGTGTTCGTAGACAATGCGGCGAATGCTGCCTTCAATGCCCAGACGGTCGGCATGGTTCTGATAATAAAAAACGAAATCTTCGCTTAGAACATCGTGAAGAAAAGGAATAGTAAGAAGATCTTTGGGAAGCTGGCTTAGAGAGTCGCTATCGAGAAAGAGATCCGGCTCATTGAGATCGATTTGCAGATTGTTGTGTACCACCAGCGGCAACAACGTTTTTTCTGGCCCACTACCAGCATATTGCAATGCCCAGACACCAGCGGAAAGCAGTACTATTGCGCCAAAACCTACAAGACCATAGAACCGCCAGCCTTTCGCCTTTTTTTCACTACCCATTGCCACATTCCTTGTGTAAAGCCAGCCATTTTTTATGGGTACAGCAAAACTTTACCGCGCCCTAATACGACAAAAGCCCAGACTTTGCAGCCTGGACTTCAATTCAAAAAAGGGAGATAACTCCCTTTTGGCATGAGGCGATGAAATTATTCTTCTTCTGGCTCGTCGTCAACGTCCACTTCCGGAGCGATTTCATCGTCCCCTTCCGCAGCACTGCCGTCGATGGTATCCAGATCTTCCTCGTCAACCGGTTCAGCAACACGTTGCAGACCCACCACGTTTTCATCTTCCGCAGTACGGATAAGGATCACGCCCTGGGTGTTACGGCCCACGATGCTGATTTCAGAAACGCGAGTACGTACCAGCGTACCGGCATCGGTGATCATCATGATCTGGTCGCAGTCATCTACCTGCACCGCGCCAACCACTAAACCGTTACGTTCGGTAACCTTGATGGAGATAACCCCTTTCGTCGCACGCGACTTAGTCGGGTATTCCGCTACCGCAGTACGTTTACCGTAACCGTTTTGCGTTGCGGTGAGAATTGCGCCATCGCCACGCGGTACGATCAGAGAGACGACTTTATCGCCTTCACCTAAGCGAATACCGCGAACACCGGTGGTGTTGCAGCCCATCGCACGGACAGAAGACTCTTTAAAGCGCACCACTTTACCTTCAGCGGAGAACAGCATTACTTCGTCTTCGCCGCTGGTCAGGTCAACGCCGATCAGCTCATCGCCGTCAACCAGTTTGATCGCCACTTTACCAGCGGTACGCAGACGGTTGAACTCGGTGAGGACGGTTTTCTTCACAGTACCGTTAGCGGTCGCCATGAAGACTTTCACACCTTCTTCAAACTCAGTCACCGGCAGGATCGCGGTGATACGTTCGTCCTGCTCCAGCGGCAGCAGGTTGACGATCGGACGACCGCGCGCGCCACGAGTGGCTTCCGGCAACTGATAGACTTTCATCGAATAGACGCGACCACGGCTGGAGAAGCACAGAATATGGTCGTGGGTGTTCGCCACCAGCAGTCGGTCAATAAAGTCTTCTTCTTTAATACGTGCGGCAGATTTACCTTTCCCGCCACGACGCTGCGCTTCGTATTCAGAAAGCGGCTGGTACTTCACGTAGCCCTGGTGAGAGAGCGTCACTACCACATCTTCCTGAGTAATCAGATCTTCCAGGTTGATGTCTGCGCTGTTGGCGGTGATTTCAGTACGACGTTTGTCACCGAACTGTTCACGAACCAGCTCCAGCTCTTCGCGGATCACTTCCATCAGACGATCGGCGCTACCAAGAATACGCAACAGTTCCGCGATCTGATCCAGCAGCTCTTTGTATTCATCGAGCAGTTTTTCGTGCTCAAGGCCGGTCAGTTTCTGCAGACGCAGATCCAGAATTGCCTGAGCTTGCTGTTCGGTCAGGTAGTACAGACCGTCACGCACGCCGAACTCTGGCTCCAGCCATTCCGGACGCGCAGCATCATCGCCCGCACGTTCCAGCATCGCGGCAACGTTGCCCAGCTGCCACGGATTAGCAACCAGCGCCGTTTTCGCTTCTGCAGGCGTCGGCGCATGACGGATCAGTTCGATGATCGGGTCGATGTTCGCCAGCGCCACGGCTAATGCTTCAAGGATATGAGCACGATCGCGAGCTTTACGCAGTTCGAAAATAGTACGACGGGTCACCACTTCACGGCGGTGACGAACAAACGCAGCGATGATGTCTTTCAGGTTCATGATCTTCGGCTGACCATGGTGCAATGCCACCATGTTGATACCGAAAGAAACCTGCAACTGGGTCTGGGAGTAGAGGTTGTTGAGCACCACTTCACCGACCGCATCGCGTTTGACTTCAATCACGATGCGCATACCGTCTTTGTCAGACTCGTCACGCAGCGCGCTGATGCCTTCCACGCGTTTTTCTTTTACCAGTTCCGCAATTTTTTCGATCAGGCGCGCTTTGTTCACCTGATACGGAATTTCGTGGACGATAATGGTTTCACGCCCGGTTTTGGCGTCAACTTCCACTTCCGCACGGGCGCGGATATATACCTTGCCGCGACCGGTACGGTAAGCTTCTTCGATACCGCGACGACCGTTAATGATTGCCGCCGTCGGGAAGTCCGGCCCCGGGATGTGTTCCATCAGCCCTTCAATGCTGATGTCTTCATCATCGATATACGCCAGACAACCGTTGATGACTTCCGTCAGGTTGTGTGGCGGGATGTTGGTTGCCATACCTACGGCGATACCGGAAGAACCGTTCACCAGCAGGTTAGGAATTTTGGTCGGCATGACGTCCGGAATTTTTTCCGTGCCGTCATAGTTATCAACGAAATCGACCGTCTCTTTTTCGAGATCGGCCATCAGTTCATGGGCAATTTTCGCCAGACGGATTTCCGTATAACGCATTGCCGCCGCAGAGTCGCCGTCGATGGAACCGAAGTTACCCTGACCGTCTACCAGCATGTAACGCAGCGAGAATGGCTGCGCCATACGGACGATCGTGTCATAAACCGCCGAGTCACCATGGGGATGGTATTTACCGATTACGTCACCAACGACACGGGCAGATTTTTTATAGGCTTTGTTCCAGTCATTGCCTAGTACGTTCATGGCGTAAAGTACGCGACGGTGTACCGGCTTCAGGCCATCTCGGACATCCGGCAGCGCACGGCCAACAATGACCGACATCGCATAATCCAGATAGGAGCTCTTCAGCTCTTCCTCAATGTTGACCGGTGTAATTTCTCTCGCAAGGTCGCTCATCTAACCGCTATCCCTCTACTGTATCCCGGATTCAAAGGTCGCAAATTATAACACAGCCGCGCAGATTGAGGTAAACCTATACGCTTTATTCACATCCAATGCCTGATATACTCGTTTGTCTTGCCAATTACGGAGTAGAAGTGCCAATGAATGCCGAAAAATCGCCGGTAACCCCTAACGTAGACCACGAAGAGATCGCTAAATTTGAAGCCGTCGCCTCCCGCTGGTGGGATCTGGAAGGTGAGTTCAAACCGCTGCACCGCATTAACCCGCTGCGTCTGGGCTATATTGCCGAGCGTGCTGGCGGTTTATTTGGCAAAAAGGTGCTCGATGTCGGTTGTGGCGGCGGCATTCTGGCCGAGAGTATGGCGCGCGAAGGCGCGACGGTGACCGGTCTGGATATGGGCTTTGAGCCATTGCAGGTGGCAAAGTTGCACGCGCTGGAAAGTGGCATTCAGGTGGATTACGTGCAGGAAACCGTGGAAGAGCACGCGGCAAAACATGCCGGGCATTATGATGTGGTGACCTGCATGGAGATGCTGGAGCACGTCCCCGATCCGCAGTCAGTGGTCAGAGCCTGTGCGCAACTGGTGAAACCGGGCGGCGATGTCTTTTTCTCGACGCTTAACCGCAACGGCAAGTCATGGCTGATGGCGGTGGTTGGTGCTGAATATATTTTGCGCATGGTGCCTAAAGGTACGCATGATGTGAAGAAGTTTATTAAACCGGCAGAATTGCTGGGCTGGGTGGATCAGACCAGTCTAAAAGAACGGCATATGATCGGACTGCATTACAACCCGATCACTAATACTTTTAAGCTCGGCCCCGGCGTCGATGTGAACTATATGCTGCACACGCAGAATAAGTGAGGTTGTTGGCCGGATAAAGTGCTCGCACTGCATCCGGTAACAATACCAGGCGGACAGCAATTACCATTTTATCGTCATCGATAAAAACCCTGCCGTCTGGGCAAAATCATTACTCCCTTTCTGCCACGCCACGCTGCTTAGCCGCATCGTCGCTGATATTGCTGCCACCGTCTTCAATTTCCACCGAATGGGGCTCGTGATAATAATTCAGATCTAATGCTGGCGTGCTATGAACAGCAACACTTAGCTACTGTTTCCGGCAATGGAATCGATCTCACCATCGTTACTCATGTTGCCGATGACCAGAGTTTTATTGGCCGCGATGTCAAATCTGACCTGACTTGAATCAATGAACATGAAGCCTCCCGCCACCGCCGATGATGCATCGCCATAGCCTGCTGCGCTGTTGTTCTGATCCACTAAAACACCGTTGTTCTGGCTGTCGCTGTCATCAACTGAAATATCAATAAGATAGGAAGCCGTCGCGCTATTGGTATAAATTGCCCCGCAATAACCTTCGGCAGTGTTATTTGTAAAGGCGGTGTTATTTATTATCGTATAACCTGATGGATGCTTGCTGTCGCTATTATTATCAGTGATATCGATTGCGCCGCCATCGCCATCACTGTAACTTGTTGATGTATATGCCTGGTTATTATTAAAAACATCATCACTTAAATAGACATCATTATTGATGGTATAAAGTGCACCGCCTTTGCCGTCATTAGCGATGTTATTGAGAAATACGGCGTTAGTGATACGTAAATCGGCGACACCAGTATCGTTGGTACCGGCAGAATAGATTGCTCCGCCATAGCCCCCAGCAACATTACTGTCGAAAATAACATTCTCAATATTTATCGTTGAGTTTTCTTTAGCAAATATTGCCCCGCCATTATTATATTCTCCTGAGACAGTATTATTGGCAAACAGAGTCATTCCAGTTTCATTTTCTGGCGATAGAGAAAACTCCGCTCCTTGTTGCAAAAATACGGCGCCACCGCTGGCATTATTGGCCATACCCGAAAAAATCACCCATTGCCCATCGGCGATGCTCCAGTCCTGCGTAATGCCTGAAAGGCTTTGCCTGCTGGCCTGACAGCTCGCTTTGATATCATATCCCTGGCATGAATCAATAACCGCTGCGATACCATTAGTGGAGAAGAGAGACGCAATCATTGACGGGAGTAAAGATAAATACTCCTTACGTAGAAAAATAATCCGCATATTACCCTAACCATCCTTTTCTATGAGAAGGCGTATTTAATCGCATTATGTGATATGGGGTATCTTTCTTTTGTAAATTGTATAACTCGGTGCAATGACTATTTTGTTATTACTTGATGAATAATATCAGTGTATCATAATTCAAATTAATAACCTTAAGGTAAATCGGTTATATTTAAACTGAATTAAAGTAATAAATAATATTCTTATAATATATGCAAAAGTAACAAATTGGCTTGGTATTTAACAACAAACGAATATAAAACAACCATTTCGACTCAACAATCGCTTACATTCGCTTATATATTGACCACAGCTGATACATCAGATTATGTGATGACTCGTGCTTAGATCAATTTTGGCAATCATTAGCAACAAGATTAATAAACCATCTATATCAATTTACCCATACTATTCTGCCGTTCAAGAAATCGCCGAACAGTTATTTTTAACAAATTTTTCTCTTCCCATTGACTTTCCCGGACACCTTGTCTGACCTAAGGTGCGCGAAAGCCACTTTTTCCTTCCTGAGTTATCCACAAAGTTATGCACTTGCAAGAGGGCCATTTTCACACTATCTTGCAGTGAATCCCAAACATACCCCCTATATATAGTGTTCTTAGCAGCTTCCCTCACTACAGGTAGTCTGCATGAAGCTATTGCGGAAGAATTCCAAAAACAGGTACGACATACATGAATCAGAATCTGCTGGTGACAAAGCGCGACGGTAGCACAGAGCGCATCAATCTCGACAAAATCCATCGCGTTCTGGATTGGGCGGCAGAAGGACTGCATAACGTTTCGATTTCCCAGGTCGAGCTGCGCTCCCACATTCAATTTTATGACGGTATCAAGACCTCTGACATCCACGAAACCATTATCAAGGCTGCCGCAGACCTGATCTCCCGTGATGCGCCGGATTATCAGTATCTCGCCGCGCGCCTGGCGATCTTCCACCTGCGTAAAAAAGCCTACGGCCAGTTTGAGCCGCCTGCGCTGTACGACCACGTGGTGAAAATGGTCGAGATGGGCAAATACGATAATCATCTGCTGGAAGACTACACGGAAGAAGAGTTCAAGCAGATGGACACGTTTATCGATCACGACCGTGATATGACCTTCTCTTATGCTGCCGTTAAGCAGCTGGAAGGCAAATATCTGGTACAGAACCGCGTGACCGGCGAAATCTATGAGAGCGCCCAGTTCCTTTATATTCTGGTTGCTGCGTGCCTGTTCTCGAACTACCCGCGTGAAACGCGCCTGCAATACGTGAAGCGTTTTTACGACGCGGTTTCCACATTTAAAATTTCGCTGCCGACGCCAATCATGTCCGGCGTGCGTACCCCGACTCGTCAGTTCAGCTCCTGCGTGCTAATTGAGTGCGGCGACAGCCTGGATTCCATCAACGCCACCTCCAGCGCGATTGTTAAATACGTTTCCCAGCGTGCCGGGATCGGTATCAACGCCGGGCGTATTCGTGCGCTGGGTAGCCCGATTCGCGGTGGCGAAGCGTTCCACACCGGTTGTATTCCGTTCTACAAACATTTCCAGACGGCAGTGAAATCTTGCTCTCAGGGCGGTGTGCGCGGCGGTGCGGCAACACTGTTCTACCCGATGTGGCATCTGGAAGTGGAAAGCCTGCTGGTGTTGAAAAACAACCGTGGGGTGGAAGGCAACCGCGTGCGTCATATGGACTACGGGGTACAAATCAACAAACTGATGTATACCCGTCTGCTGAAAGGTGAAGATATCACCCTGTTCAGCCCGTCCGACGTACCGGGGCTGTACGACGCGTTCTTCGCCGATCAGGAAGAGTTTGAACGCCTGTACACCAAATATGAGAAAGACGACAGCATCCGCAAGCAGCGTGTGAAAGCCGTTGAGCTGTTCTCGCTGATGATGCAGGAACGTGCGTCTACCGGTCGTATCTATATTCAGAACGTAGACCACTGCAACACCCACAGCCCGTTTGATCCGGCTATTGCACCAGTGCGCCAGTCTAACCTGTGCCTGGAAATCGCCCTGCCGACCAAACCACTGAACGACGTCAACGACGAGAACGGTGAAATCGCGCTGTGTACGCTTTCTGCTTTCAACCTGGGCGCAATTAACAGCCTGGATGAACTGGAAGAGCTGGCAATTCTGGCGGTACGCGCACTCGACGCGCTGCTGGATTATCAGGATTACCCGATCCCGGCCGCCAAACGTGGAGCGATGGGTCGTCGTACGCTGGGTATTGGTGTGATCAACTTCGCTTACTACCTGGCGAAGCACGGTAAACGCTACTCCGACGGCAGCGCCAACAACCTGACGCATAAAACCTTCGAAGCCATTCAGTATTACCTGCTGAAAGCGTCTAATGAGCTGGCGAAAGAGCAAGGCGCGTGCCCGTGGTTTAACGAAACCACTTACGCGAAAGGGATCCTGCCGATCGATACCTATAAGAAAGATCTGGATGCCATCGCTAATGAGCCGCTGCATTACGACTGGGAAGCACTGCGTGAGTCAATCAAAACGCACGGCCTGCGTAACTCCACGCTTTCTGCTCTGATGCCGTCAGAGACTTCTTCGCAGATCTCTAACGCCACTAACGGTATTGAACCGCCGCGTGGTTACGTCAGCATCAAAGCGTCGAAAGACGGTATTCTGCGCCAGGTGGTGCCGGACTACGAGCATCTGCACGACGCCTATGAGCTGCTGTGGGAAATGCCGGGTAACGATGGCTACCTGCAACTGGTGGGGATCATGCAGAAATTTATCGATCAGTCGATCTCTGCTAACACCAACTACGATCCGTCACGCTTCCCGTCAGGAAAAGTGCCGATGCAGCAACTGCTGAAAGACTTGCTCACCGCCTACAAATTCGGGGTCAAAACGCTGTATTATCAGAACACCCGTGACGGTGCAGAAGACGCACAAGACGATCTGGTGCCGTCAATTCAGGACGATGGCTGCGAAAGCGGCGCATGTAAGATCTGATATTGAGATGCCGGATGCGGCGTGAACGCCTTATCCGGCCTACGGCTCGGTTTGTAGGCCTGATAAGACGCGCCAGCGTCGCATCAGGCACAGGATGCGGCGTAAAATGCCTTATCCGGCATTAAACTCCCAACAGGACACATTCATGGCATATACCACCTTTTCTCAGACGAAAAATGATCAGCTGAAAGAACCGATGTTCTTTGGTCAGCCGGTCAACGTGGCTCGCTACGATCAGCAAAAATATGACATCTTCGAAAAGCTGATCGAAAAGCAGCTCTCTTTCTTCTGGCGTCCGGAAGAAGTTGACGTTTCTCGTGACCGTATCGATTACCAGGCACTGCCTGAACACGAAAAACACATCTTTATCAGCAACCTGAAATATCAGACGCTGCTGGATTCCATTCAGGGTCGTAGCCCGAACGTGGCGCTGCTGCCGCTGATCTCGATCCCGGAACTGGAAACCTGGGTAGAAACCTGGGCATTCTCAGAAACAATTCATTCCCGTTCCTATACTCATATCATTCGTAATATCGTTAACGATCCGTCTGTTGTGTTTGACGATATCGTCACCAACGAGCAGATCCAGAAACGTGCGGAAGGGATCTCCAGCTATTACGATGAACTGATCGAAATGACCAGCTACTGGCATCTGCTGGGCGAAGGCACCCACACCGTTAACGGTAAAACCGTAACCGTTAGCCTGCGCGAGCTGAAGAAAAAACTGTATCTCTGCCTGATGAGCGTTAACGCGCTGGAAGCGATCCGCTTCTACGTCAGCTTTGCTTGTTCCTTTGCCTTTGCAGAACGCGAACTGATGGAAGGCAACGCCAAGATTATTCGCTTGATTGCCCGTGACGAAGCCCTGCACCTGACCGGTACACAACATATGCTGAATCTGCTGCGCAGCGGCGCGGATGATCCGGAGATGGCGGAAATTGCCGAAGAATGTAAGCAGGAGTGCTATGACCTGTTCGTCCAGGCGGCACAGCAAGAGAAAGACTGGGCGGATTATCTGTTCCGTGACGGTTCGATGATTGGTCTGAATAAAGACATTCTCTGCCAGTACGTTGAATACATCACCAATATCCGCATGCAGGCAGTCGGTTTGGATCTGCCGTTCCAGACACGCTCCAACCCGATCCCGTGGATCAACACCTGGCTGGTGTCTGATAACGTACAGGTTGCTCCGCAGGAAGTGGAAGTCAGTTCTTATCTGGTCGGGCAGATTGACTCGGAAGTGGACACCGACGATTTGAGTAACTTCCAGCTCTGATGGCCCGCGTTACCCTGCGCATCACTGGCACACAGCTGCTGTGCCAGGATGAACACCCTTCCCTTCTGGCGGCGCTGGAATCCCACAATGTGGCGGTTGAGTATCAGTGCCGCGAAGGTTACTGCGGCTCCTGTCGCACACGCCTTGTTGCAGGCCAGGTGGACTGGATTGCCGAACCGTTGGCCTTTATTCAGCCGGGGGAAATTTTGCCCTGTTGTTGCCGGGCAAAAGGCGATATTGAAATCGAGATGTGATCGGGTACTTGTGCCAGATGCGACGCTTACGCGTCTTATCTGGCCTACGTGATTACATGGCGTAGTAATACGCTTTAACCTGCTGCCAGTCCGCTTTAGGGATCGGCTCCAGATATTTTTCCAGCTGGCGGAAATCATGATTAATCGCTTTATGCCGACGTAAGCGGCGACGACTTTTCTCCAGATCAAGAAAACCAGCTTCTACCATACCTTCTGTTTTCACATAGATGTGGCGAACGTAACAACAGCCATGCTGACGATTAACGCTATGCATTTTCTTAAACGCCATCGCCACAGCTTTCAACATGGCTTGCCGAACATCGTCAGAATAAGGTGTTACTGCATGCTGGGCATACCAGTCAGCAATACTTATGAACCCCGCCATATCTTCCGTCACCAGCAACGCGCGCCATTCACCCTCAATTTTCACCGCTTCACCAAAAACGATTTTCGGCACAATGACACCAGCCCGTTCCAGCTCTTTAATTACCGCAACCTCACGGACAATCGTCGGTCGACCGAACGGATAACGTACGGAATGAAACAGATGATGCGTCATGCGCTTTACATACAGCTTTTTGCCGTTGCGCTCGACGCATTGCACCCCGCTCATCCCATTACGGCGATAGTTAGGCTCTTCAACCCAGTCGCCCTCTGTTGCCCACCAGTGATTAAATTCATCGTGCTTTGCTGAAACTGCCATACCCTATCGCCTGTCATTTTTTATTAACGACAATGACTATAGGTGGTTACCTGCGAAAAATCTTAATGAAACGTGTCGTATTAATGAATTTCTTTTGCCACTACTAGCGCGACACCGCTTTTACCCTTCATTTGCAGCGCATAGACTCCACCAGCCACTACCACTAATAGTGCGCCCAGCAAATAAAATATGAATTTAATCACCCGGATACAGCGATCAGTTTTATTCGACAGGGATTAGGCATCGCCTTATTACCAGAGTTAACGCTGAAAACCATTGCAGGTGAATTGTGTTCCGTTCCTCTCGAACCAACCTTCTATCGACAGATTTCGTTGCTGGCTAAAGAAAAGCCGGTAGAAGGCAGTCCACTGTTTTTACTACAAACGTGTACGGAACAACTCGTGGTGAGTGGAAAAATTTGATGTAAGACATGAGATTGATGACAAATGCAAGACTGCCTGATTCGCCACACTTAGTTGTACTATAGTCTTTACCAGGCGTAATAATTCGTTTTCACCTGATTTTGGCCCACTTTGTGAATTGGCGATATATATTTATTCAGTTGGGAGAAGTGACAATGACTCCAGGTAGAAACCGGTATGAAGCGCCCGACTCACTGTCAAAACCGATTGTTGAGAGTAATGACACTCCGGCGAACAGTACACAGTTTACTCTGGAGCCATTCTCAATCTTCAAGTGGGATACCTAATAACTTGTCAGGGAAGTTATCAATATCTGTTTGTTACTTATTACCGTATTTATTAACAATAATGATACTTTCTAACATGCGTAAAGGTCTTCGTAATAAAATGAGCTAAATTTGATAGTGAATATATTCTGCAAAGATTAAATTGTATCTTGTTAACTCACACTACAAGGAATCATTTATGCCAAATACATCTATTCACTTATCTCGCTGTAATATTTTACAAAATAATAAATTGCAAACAGCAGAAATTTACAAAGAATCACAACAAACCGCGAAACTTGAGATTTTTTGCAATGAGTTTCTAAAAATATCTCAAAGTAGATTCGGGTTATCAACCTCAGCAGACAACATAGCTAATTTATTGGCTTTTTTCACGAAAGCCTCAGATGAAATTGATAGTATCAAAACACAAAAAATTGACGTTCACAGTTATGGTTTCGTACCAATAAGACATTTTGTCGAGCATGTCATAACGTATAAAAATGAATTTGCAGAAGATTATGAACCCTATATCCTTACCTTTACCCGAGGTGAAAACAACGAAGGTGTTTTGAGTATCGAAAGCAAAGAAGGGTTTCTTTCACAAAGAACAATAAATTTAAATGAATATGAAACTGCAATTAACATCATCAATGAGCATGTTGCAAAAGAAAATATCAATAACAAGATCCAAACATTGACAGACAAAGACACACCAAAAATAACCAACTCTGACAAAATTTATAAATTTATCCACGAGTTAAATATAAGAACTCAACTTTACAGCAAGCAAAAAGAATATACAGACCTGCTACTACATTCTGAGAAAAATACAGAATGGTACAAATCCACATCCTCCGGGGAACGCTATGATGTATTTAAGAATTCTTCTAAAAAAATTGAAAATACCTACAAGCAAATTGTGCAAGCGCAGAAAAAATTGAAGCAAATGAAATACATCAATAAATTAAGTGGTGAGCTTAGCGATATCGCCGACAAAAAGTTAGCACCATTAATAAATGATAGTTTCAGCTATACACGAGATTTCTTTGCTTACTCAAAACAGGAAAAGAATATCTTCACATTTGATAATTCTAATTTTGTAGATCCAAAGGAAAAAGAAGGTTTAATGGTACAACACAGCAATGGGCAACTGGTTATTACTGGTAAATATTGCCCTGAAGGTGTGCAAACAGCATTCACCCAAGAACAATATGATAAATTAATAAGATACATTAATATTTTCTTTACCTTTCCGAAATTAGAATAATACTTTACAGTATAAACTGCATTACAATTTATTATTGAGGCATATTCATACTGTTTAAAGAATAACAATGCCCAGCGTTAGCTTTTTTAACGAATGAGTTTTACGAAAATTATGTTGGCATCTTTTTACAGGATGCACCCGTTAATGAAAAGAATAACCGGTAGTAGCATTATTTCGTTTTAGCAGAGGATGGCGCATGAACGCCATCCTGCAGTAGCATTACTCTTTATTAAGGAATTTTACTGCCTTATCAGGGAAATCAGTAAACAGCCCATTTACACCCGCTTTGTTATACAGAGCATCATATAACTGATTCACATCAGTAGTGTATTCAGGCAGCTTATCTGACCGCACGGTGTAAGGATGTACTACCAGTTTATTCTGCTGAGCATCTTGCACCATGCCAGTGAGTTTGATATTACCTGGCTGCGATGTCTCCTCAATCAACATATGATAATCCGGACCAATACCATCAGCATATTCCGCCACCTGTTTCATGGCCCCGGGCTTAAACATCCAGTCGTAGTTGTAATTGACCCAGCTTCCGTCTGGCTGTTTCTGCTGCGTTTCATTCCAGTCGGTATAGGCAATCAACTGTACCAGATTGAGGTCCATGCCCATTTTGGGTTCCAGCTCATTTTTAATGCGCTTCAGTTCATCAACATCAAAACATTGCAAATAAACTTTGTCGTCCTTACCGAGGTAACCATATTTCTTCAGCACTTCCAGCGTTTTTGCTGCAATATCCTTCCCTTCCTGATGATGGAACCACGGCGCTTTAATTTCTGGATAGATACCAATATTTTTCCCAGTGGAGTGATTTAACCCCTGAACAAATTCAATCTCTTCTTCAAAGGTGTGCACCCGGAAGTCAGACTTACCCATCGGGAAACGCCCCGGATAAGTCTGCACTTTTTTACCGTTTTCAATATCGAAACCTTCGGTAAATTTCAGCGACTTAATTTCATCCAGCGTAAAATCTATCGCGTAGTAACGGCCATCTTTACGCGCCCGATCCGGGAAACGATCGGCGACATCGGTTACCCGGTCAAGATAGTGGTCATGCAGAACGACCAGATGATCATCCTTCGTCATCACCAAATCCTGTTCCAGATAATCCGCTCCCTGCGCATAAGCCATCGCTTTTGCTGGCAGCGTATGCTCCGGTAAATATCCACTGGCACCGCGATGGGCGATGACTATTTTTTCGTTGCTATCCGCCGCCATTGCACTGCTTCCCATGATCATTCCACTCATCATGATCGCCATGCTAAGGTTTTTCAGCGTCAATTTCATGCCATTAGCCTCCATTGCGTTTTTGCTGTAATTCCTGATGGCGACGTTTTTCGCCAATCATCACAACTATCAACAGGATAACCGCCAGGATGCTGCCGCCAATCATTACCATAAAGCCGCCATCCCAGCCAAAGAAGTCCACGGTGTAACCAACAATCGCGCTCGCCGCCACCGAACCGCCCAGGTAACCAAACAGACCGGTAAAGCCCGCTGCCGTACCTGCCGCTTTTTTCGGTGCCAGTTCCAGCGCATGCAGACCGATCAGCATCACAGGACCGTAGATCAAGAAGCCGATGACAATCATACAAATCATATCGACGTTGGGATTGCCCGCCGGGTTCATCCAGTAAACGATAGTTGCGATGGTCACCAGTGTCATAAAGAAGACGCCGGTTGCCCCACGGTTACCGCGGAAGACCTTATCCGACATCCAGCCGCATAACAGGGTGCCCGGAATGCCCGCATACTCATAGAAGAAGTAGGCCCAGGAGGATTTATCCAGCGCGAAATGCTTAACTTCTTTCAGGTAGGTCGGTGACCAGTCGAGGATGCCGTAACGCAGCAGATAAACGAACACGTTGGCGATGGCGATGTACCACAGCAGTTTGTTCGGCAGCACGTACTGCATGAAAATTTGCTTTGCGGTCAGCTCCTGTTCCGCTTTTTCGTTATAGTCGTCCGGATAATCGTTTTTGTACTCTTCGATTGGCGGCAAGCCACAGGATTGTGGGGTATCGCGCATCATCGCAAAGGCGAATAGTGCCACCAGAATGGCGCAGAAAGCGGGCATATAGAGGGCCGCGTGCCAGTCATTGAACCAGGCCATCCCCAGCAGGAACAGCAGCGGCGGAATACCACCACCGACATTGTGTGCGCAGTTCCACACCGACACAATGCCGCCACGTTCTTTCTGCGACCACCAGTGCACCATAGTACGACCACACGGCGGCCACCCCATACCCTGGAACCAACCGCAGAGGAACAACAGTACAAACATCACCGCAATGCTCGATGTCGCCCATGGCACAAAGCCCATAAACAGCATCACTGCCGCCGCCAGAATCAAACCTGCGGGGAGGAAAACGCGCGGATTCGAGCGATCCGACACCGAACCCATGATGAATTTCGAAAATCCATAGGCGATCGAGATCCCAGAAAGCGCGAAACCTAAATCACCGCGTGAGAATCCCTGCTCCACCAGGTAAGGCATAGCGAGCGCAAAGTTCTTACGAACCAAATAGTAAGCAGCATAGCCAAAGAATATCCCCAGGAAAATTTGCCAGCGCAATCGACGATAAGTCGGATCGATCTCCGCGGCAGGTAAGCGCGCTTTGTGTGGCGCCGGTTTAAAAATACTCAACATTGAAAGCCTCCGTGGCCCGTGGTCTTATTTATGATTAACAGCCTGATTCAGTGGGAGAACCTGCCGTTTCTTGAGTTGCCGCGATGTTAAGAAAACATTCAGAAATTAAATGTGAATTGCCGCACACATTATTAAATAAGATTTACAGAATGTTCAAAATGACGCATGAAATCACGTTTCACTTTCGAATTATGAGCGAATATGCGCGAAATCAAACAATTCATGTTTTTACTATGGCTAAATGGTAAAAAAACGAACTTCAGAGGGATAACAATGAAAACTCGCGACTCGCAATCAAGTGACGTGATTATCATTGGCGGCGGCGCAACGGGAGCCGGGATTGCCCGCGACTGTGCCCTGCGCGGGCTGCGCGTGATTTTGGTTGAGCGCCACGACATCGCAACAGGCGCGACCGGGCGCAACCACGGTCTGCTGCACAGCGGCGCACGCTATGCGGTAACCGATGCGGAATCGGCCCGCGAATGTATTAGTGAAAACCAGATTTTAAAACGCATTGCACGTCACTGCGTTGAACCGACCAACGGCCTGTTTATCACCCTGCCGGAAGATGACCTCTCCTTCCAGGCCACTTTTATTCGTGCTTGCGAAGAGGCTGGAATCAGTGCTGAAGCCATTGATCCGCAGCAAGCACGCATTATCGAACCTTCCGTTAACCCGGCACTGATTGGCGCGGTAAAAGTTCCGGATGGCACTGTTGACCCATTTCGCCTGACCGCAGCGAACATGCTCGATGCGAAAGAACACGGTGCCATTATCCTCACCGCGCACGAAGTGACAGGTCTGATTCGTGAAGGCGCGACGGTGTGTGGCGTTCGTGTACGTAACCATCTCACTGGCGAAATTCAGGCACTTCATGCGCCTGTAGTGGTGAACGCCGCCGGGATCTGGGGGCAACATATTGCGGAATATGCCGATCTGCGCATTCGCATGTTCCCGGCGAAAGGGTCGCTTCTGATTATGGATCACCGCATTAATCAGCATGTGATCAACCGCTGCCGTAAACCTTCTGACGCCGATATTCTGGTGCCAGGCGATACCATTTCGCTGATTGGCACCACATCTTTACGTATTGATTACAACGAGATTGACGATAATCGAGTGACGGCAGAAGAAGTGGATATTCTGCTGCGTGAAGGGGAAAAACTGGCCCCCGTGATGGCGAAAACGCGTATTTTACGGGCCTACTCTGGCGTGCGTCCGCTGGTTGCCAGCGATGACGATCCGAGCGGGCGTAACGTCAGTCGCGGTATCGTGCTGCTCGATCATGCTGAACGCGATGGTCTGGACGGATTTATCACCATCACCGGTGGCAAACTGATGACCTATCGGCTGATGGCGGAATGGGCTACCGACGCGGTATGTCGCAAGCTGGGCAATACGCGCCCCTGTACGACCGCCGATCTGGCACTTCCAGGTTCACAGGAACCCGCTGAAGTTACCTTGCGTAAAGTCATCTCCCTGCCTGCCCCGCTGCGCGGTTCTGCGGTTTATCGTCATGGCGATCGCACGCCTGCCTGGCTTAGCGAAGGCCGTCTGCACCGCAGCCTGGTATGTGAGTGCGAAGCGGTAACTGCGGGTGAAGTGCAGTACGCAGTAGAAAATTTAAACGTTAACAGCCTGTTGGATTTACGTCGTCGCACCCGTGTGGGGATGGGAACCTGCCAGGGCGAGCTCTGCGCCTGCCGCGCTGCCGGACTGCTACAGCGTTTTAACGTCACGACGTCCGCGCAATCTATCGAGCAACTTTCCACCTTCCTTAACGAACGCTGGAAAGGCGTGCAACCCATCGCCTGGGGAGACGCATTGCGCGAAAGCGAGTTTACCCGTTGGGTTTATCAGGGACTTTGTGGTCTGGAGAAGGAGCAGAAAGATGCGCTTTGATACTGTCATTATGGGCGGCGGGCTCGCCGGATTACTCTGTGGCCTGCAACTGCAAAAACACGGCCTGCGCTGTGCCATTGTCACTCGTGGTCAAAGCGCGCTGCATTTCTCATCCGGATCGCTGGATTTGCTGAGCCATCTGCCTGACGGTCAGCCGGTGACAGACATTCACAGTGGACTGGAATCTTTGTGTCATCAGGCACCTGCCCATCCATACTCTCTTCTCGGGCCACAACGCGTGCTCGATCTCGCTTGTCAGGCACAGACATTAATCGCTGAAAGCGGTGCGCAATTACAGGGCAGCGTAGAGCTGGCTCACCAGCGAGTTACGCCGCTCGGTACTCTGCGCTCTACCTGGCTAAGTTCGCCAGAAGTCCCCGTCTGGCCGCTGCCCGCGAAGAAAATTTGTGTAGTGGGAATTAGCGGCCTGATGGATTTTCAGGCGCATCTTGCGGCGGCTTCATTGCGCGAACTGGATCTTAATGTTGAAACCGCAGAAATAGAGCTGCCAGAACTGGATATCCTGCGCAATAACGCCACCGAGTTCCGCGCGGTGAATATCGCCCGTTTCCTTGATAACGAAGAAAACTGGCCTCTGTTAATTGATGCGCTTATTCCTGTCGCCAATACCAGCGAAATGATCCTGATGCCCGCCTGCTTCGGCCTGGCTGATGACAAACTCTGGCGGTGGCTGAACGAGCAATTGCCCTGTTCATTAATGTTACTGCCGACATTACCACCTTCAGTGCTGGGCATTCGTCTGCAAAACCAGTTACAGCGCCAGTTTGTGCGCCAGGGTGGCGTGTGGATGCCGGGCGATGAAGTGAAAAAAGTGACCTGTAAAAATGGCGTGGTGAATGAAATCTGGACCCGCAATCACGCCGATATCCCGCTGCGTCCACGCTTTGCCGTGCTCGCCAGCGGCAGTTTCTTTAGTGGCGGACTGGTAGCGGAACGTGAAGGCATTCGTGAACCAATTATTGGTCTTGATGTACTACAAACCGCTACGCGGGGTGAATGGTATAAGGGAGATTTTTTTGCGCCGCAGCCGTGGCAGCAGTTCGGTGTCACCACTGATGAGGCGCTGCGCCCGTCGCAGGCGGGGAAAACCATTGAGAACCTATTTGTCATCGGTTCGGTGCTGGGCGGATTTGATCCCATTGCCCAGGGATGCGGCGGCGGTGTTTGTGCCGTCAGTGCTTTACATGCCGCTCAACAAATTGCCCAACGCGCAGGAGGCCAACAATGAACGACACCAGCTTCGAAAACTGCATTAAGTGCACCGTCTGCACCACCGCCTGCCCGGTGAGCCGGGTGAATCCCAGCTATCCGGGGCCAAAACAAGCCGGGCCGGATGGCGAGCGTCTGCGTTTAAAAGATGGTGCACTGTATGACGAGGCACTGAAATATTGTATTAACTGCAAACGTTGCGAAGTCGCCTGCCCGTCCGATGTGAAGATTGGCGATATCATCCAGCGCGCGCGGGCGAAATATGACACCACGCGCCCGTCGCTGCGCAATTTTGTGTTGAGTCATACCGACCTGATGGGTAGCGTTTCCACGCCGTTTGCTCCAATCGTCAACACCGCTACCTCGCTGAAACCAGTGCGGCAGTTGCTTGATGCGGCGTTAAAAATCGATCATCGCCGCACGCTACCGAAATACTCCTTCGGTACGTTTCGTCGCTGGTATCGCAGCGTGGCGGCTCAGCAAGCGCAATATAAAGACCAGGTGGCTTTCTTTCACGGCTGCTTCGTTAACTACAACCATCCGCAGTTAGGTAAAGATTTAATTAAAGTGCTCAATGCGATGGGTACCGGCGTTCAACTGCTCAGCAAAGAAAAATGCTGCGGCGTGCCGCTCATCGCCAACGGCTTTACCGATAAAGCACGTAAACAAGCAATCACGAATGTAGAGTCGATCCGCGAAGCTGTGGGGGGAAAAGGCATTCCGGTGATTGCCACCTCCTCGACCTGTACGTTTGCTCTGCGCGACGAGTACCCGGAAGTGCTGAATGTCGACAACAGAGGCTTACGCGATCACATCGAACTGGCGACCCGCTGGCTGTGGCGCAAGCTGGACGAAGGAAAAACGTTACCGCTGAAAACGCTGCCACTAAAAGTGGTTTATCACACCCCGTGCCATATGGAAAAAATGGGCTGGACACTCTACACCCTGGAACTGTTGCGTAAAATCCCGGGGCTTGAGTTAACGGTGCTGGATTCCCAGTGCTGCGGTATTGCCGGAACTTACGGTTTCAAAAAAGAGAACTACCCAACCTCACAAGCCATCGGCGCACCACTGTTCCGTCAGATAGAAGAAAGCGGCGCAGATCTGGTGGTCACCGACTGCGAAACCTGCAAATGGCAGATTGAAATGTCTACAAGCCTTCGCTGCGAGCACCCGATTACGCTGCTGGCCCAGGCGCTGTCTTAATCTTCCTTGTGATGCCCGGTAAGCGCATTGCTTATCGGGCATTTTTGCGTACGTGATTCCGCATCCAGTGTATGCGTTGCATCGCTTTGAAAATTCTTCTGAAAACGTCTCGCAAAGGCAGAAACTGGCAGATGTCATTGTTCTGAGATCCGCGTAATGTCGCGTCATCATAAATATCAGGTGACGGACAACCATGACCGAATCAACAACCTCCTCCCCGCATGATGCGGTGTTTAAAACCTTTATGTTCTCGCCCGAAACCGCGCGGGATTTTCTCGAAATACATCTACCGGAGCCACTGCGTAAACTTTGCAACCTGCAAACCTTACGCCTGGAACCCACCAGCTTTATTGAAAAAAGTTTACGCGCTTACTACTCGGATGTTTTGTGGTCCGTGGAAACCAGCGACGGTAACGGCTATATCTACTGCGTGATTGAACATCAAAGCTCTGCAGAAAAGAATATGGCTTTTCGGCTAATGCGCTATGCCACCGCCGCCATGCAGCGTCACCTTGACAAAGGCTATGACAGAGTCCCGCTGGTGGTGCCGTTGCTGTTTTATCACGGCGAAACCTCGCCCTACCCATACTCACTTAACTGGCTGGATGAGTTTGACGATCCGCAACTTGCCCGGCAGTTGTACACCGAAGCTTTTCCGTTGGTGGATATCACCATCGTGCCTGACGATGAGATCATGCAACATCGGCGTATAGCTCTGCTTGAACTGATTCAAAAGCATATTCGCGACCGCGATTTAATCGGTATGGTCGACAGGATCACCACGCTTTTGGTTAGAGGCTTCACTAATGACAGCCAGCTACAAACGCTGTTTAATTATCTGCTGCAATGCGGCGATACCTCCCGTTTCACCCGTTTTATTGAGGAGATTGCCGAACGTTCACCACTACAAAAGGAGAAATTGATGACTATTGCTGAACGGCTACGGCAGGAAGGACACCAAATTGGCTGGCAGGAAGGTAAAATTGAAGGTTGGCAGGAGGGGAAATTGGAGGGTTTGCAGAAAGGCAAAGTAGAAGGTATGCATGAACAAGCCATTAAAATTGCCTTGCGCATGCTGGAACAGGGCTTTGAACGTGAGATTGTGCTGGCGACAACCCAACTCACTGATGCTGATATTCCGAACTGTTATTAAAAGGAGAGATTGATGACTATTGCTGAACGGCTACGGCAGGAAGGGCATCAAATTGGCTGGCAGGAGGGCATGCATGAACAAGCCATTAAAATTGCTTTGCGCATGCTGGAACAGGGCATTGATCGTGACCTGGTGCTCGCTGCCACCCAGCTAAGCGAAGCCGATCTGGCAGCGAATAACCACTAATTAACACAGGCCCACAGCCGATCCCCATGGGCCTTTGATATCAATAACTACCTTTTATGCGTGGCCCATTTTTGCCTGATTTAAACATCGCCAGTCGTTGATCCAGGGCATCGCTGTAGAGCATCGTGTCAACGCCAACAGCGACAAAGTTCGCTCCCCACGCCAGGCATTGCTGCGCCATATCAGGAGCCACAGCCAGAAAACCAGCCGCTTTACCCGCAGCACGGATCCGCCGAATACTGGTTTCAATAATTCGCTGCACTTCCGGGTGCCCGGCGTTATCCGGGTAGCCCAACGAGGCAGAAAGATCCGCAGGTCCAATAAACACGCCGTCAATCCCTTCGACGTCGAGGATTTCGTCCAGGTTATCCAGTGCTGTTTTACTTTCCACCTGCACCAACAGACAAAGCGAATCGTTGACTTGCGCCATGTAATTCTCAATGCGTCCCCAGCGCGCAGCCCGTGCCACACTGGCCCCGACACCACGCTCACCGTAGGGAGGATAGCGCGTGGCAGACACCACCTGACGTGCCTGATCGGCAGTATCGACCATCGGGATCAGTAGAGTTTGCGCGCCAATATCCAGGACTTGTTTAATCAGCGACTTACTGGCTTCCACCGGACGGATCACGGGTTGGCTGGCATAGGGCGCTACCGCCTGTAGCTGGTGATAAAGATCCTGAATGGTGTTTGGCGCGTGCTCCCCGTCAATCAGCAACCAGTCATAACCGGAGGTGGCGGCAATTTCTGCCATATAAGAAGTAGTCGAGCTTAACCACAGACCAATTTGCACTTCGTCCTTGCGTAAACGTTCTTTAAAGGGATTGGTTAATAATGCGTTCATGGTGTTCCTTAACCTATTAATGATGTGCCACGTCGGTCTGCGCAACAGTGCGATTTACACGCAGAGTGAAAATAATCAGCGAACCGATGACCGCCACCGCTGCCAGCGTCAGTAATCCAGCCGCATCGCTGGCAAACAACGTTTCTGCTTTCACGCGCAGGATCGGGGCAATAAACCCGCCCACTGCACCAAACAGGTTTACAAAACCAATCCCCGCCGCCAGCGCCGTACCGGAAAGCAGTTGTGTCGGCATCGTCCAGAACACCGGCTGCACGGCAATAAACCCGATGGCTGCAACACACAGCGCTACGATCGCCAGTACTGGAGAAAGCAGCCCGGAGAGACCAATACCAATGCCCGCCGCCAGTAATGTCAGCGCCGCGACATTACGCCGTTCGCCGGTTTTATCGGAATAGCGCGGAATAAGCCAGGTCCCAAACAAGGCCGCGACCCACGGAATGGCGGTGACCACCGACGCCGTAAAGCCCACTTTTGTCCCCAACAATGCAGCAACCTGCGTCGGCAGGAAGAAAATTAATCCGTAAACCGCCACCTGAATGGTCAGGTAGATAATCGCCAGTTGCCAGACTCGCCCATTACGCAGCGCATCGCTCAGTCGAGAAGTCACTTTCTGTTGTTCTTCACTTGCCAGTTGGTTGATAAGCAACGTTTTTTCTTCTTTACTCAGAAAACGAGCCTGCTCCGGCGTGTCATCAAGCCAAAAGAATGTGAATACACCAGCGCCGACTGCCAGCAATCCTTCAATCACAAACATCCAGAACCAGCCGGGATGCCCCATAAATCCATGCATCTCCAGCAGCGCGCCGGAAAGCGGTGATCCCAGTGTTAACGCCAACGGTGCGCCCATATAGAACAGCCCCATAATGCTGGCGCGATTACGCTGCGGAAACCATTGCGAGGTGAGATAAATCATACCAGGGAAGAACCCGGCCTCCGCAGCACCAAGCAGAGTGCGAACGATCAGAAATTTCGCTTCAGTATCGGCCCATGCCATGGCTGCCGAAAGAAATCCCCACAGCAGTGTTGTCGTACCAATCCAGGTTCTTGCCCCCAGTTTGCGCATCAAAAGATTCGCCGGAACACCCAGAAACGCATATACCACAAAGAAAATGCCTGCTCCCAGCGCATAAGCTTCATTACTCAGCCCGGTATCAATCTGGTAGGTCTGTTTGGCAAAACCGATATTCGAACGGTCGAGAAACGCCAGCACATACAGCGCCAACATAAACGGAATTAAACGCGCACGGTTTTTCTTCACCACGGCGTCAAGCAAAGCGGTGCTCATAAAAAGCTCCTTAGAATATGTGGGCGTTACCGTTGTCAAAGCAACGCCCGGAATGATTAGTGGCTGTAGGGGCGTTTCAAATTGCAGTCACGATTGAGCTCGACGCCGAAACCGGGTTTATCAAGCACTGATTTATGAATACGACCATTCACCGGCACTGGCTCATTAAGCAGAATCGGATCAAATTGCGGACGCATCGTTGAACAATCCGGGCTGGTCATCAGGAATTCGCTGAATGGCGTATTGGTGAAGGTGATCACCGCATGGTGAGAGTAAACAGACGAACCGTGCGGCACCACCAGTTGCCCTCTGGATTTGGCGATTGCGGCAATTTCCACCAGCGTGGTTAAGCCACCGCACCAGCCAACATCCGGCTGCATAATGTCGATACCGGTTTCTGAAAGCGTACGGAAAGATTGCAGTGTGCCGTGATGCTCACCGCTGGTGACCATCATTCCGACTGGCGCGTTGCGTTTCAGTTCGCGATAACCTTCATACTGCTGTGGCGGCAGGCACTCTTCGATCCATTTCAGGTTATTGGGCGCGCAAGCGTGGGCCAGTTTGGTGGCATAGTTCACGTCCTGACTCATCCAGCAGTCGAGCATTAACCAGAAATCCTCACCGCATTTTTCACGCATATCCGCGACCATAGCGGCATCTTTGCGGATCCCCACATCGCCATCATGTGGCCCCCAGTGCGTCGGCATTTTGCCACCGATAAAGCCCATCTCTTTTGCCAGATCCGGACGCGCACCTGTGGCGTAGAACTGAATCTCATCACGAACTGCGCCGCCTAAAAGTTTATAAACCGGAAGCCCGACCACTTTGCCGAACAGATCCCACAGAGCCAGATCGACACAGGAAATCGTATTCATCACCAGGCCACCAGAGCCGGAGTAATACAGGGTGGCATTGAGCATTTGATCGTGGATCAGTTTGATATCACTGACACATTTACCCTCAATGAAACGGTTAAGGTGTTTTTCGACAATAAAACAGCCCATTTCACCGGCTGTCGAAACGGCGAATCCGGTCTGGCCGTTTTCTGCTTCGACTTCAACAATCAACGTGCCAAGAACGTTAATGCCAAATGACTGGCGTGACTGCTCGTAATCGCGGTATTTACTCATCGGGGTGGCAATATGATCGTCAATCCAGTGATTCGCCCCCTGGTCGTGATAATCACCGCCGCCAGCGCCTTTTTCTGCTGTCGCACCGCCAGTAAACCAGGCGCGAACCTGTTTGATTTTTGGTAGGGTCATGCTGTTCTCCATTGTTATGAGGCCTGTAAGTCAAAGGGACTTTTCCATCCCAACAGACGTGAAATATCCCTGGCGCAGGCAATGGCCTTGCCCGCCAGATAATCACGGTATTCTTCATTGATTTGTAAGCGGGTACCGACCACCGAGATCGCAGCGGTAAGCTCGTTATTGGCGTTAAACACCGGCGCAGCGACACAACGGACATCGGCGTAATCTTCGCCGTTGTCATAGCTCCAGCCCTGACGGCGAATACGCGCCAGTTCTTCGTGAAGTTGCTGTGGATGAGTAATCGTTGTGGGTGTCACCTGCTCCCAGACCAGCCCTTCGATAATACTTTGCTGTACAGATGCAGGTTGCCAGGCTAGCAGGCATTTACCTATTCCGGAGCGATAAAGCGAAAGGCTTTTTCCTTCATGGGAACGCACGCTGATAGTGGCTGATGACTCCACTTTCAAAATGTAATAAGCGCTGCCGTTATCAATAATCCCCAGGTGACATAACAGCCCGGTGGTATCCATCAGTTGCGTCAAACGCGGTCGAGCCAGTTCCCGGAGATCCATCTTGCTTAACGCATGACCGGAAAGCTCCACCAGCTTGGTCCACAAACAAAAATTTTCCTGGTGATCAAGGCTAAGAAAACGCTGACGCCTGAGTTCATTAAGCAGCAAATAGGCCGTGCTTTTAGGGATCCCCAATGTGTCAATGATCGTCGCAGCACTACAGGGGCCAATGCGGGCAATCAAATTGAGAATATCAATAGCCCGTGTCAGGGCGGGAACTTTGCTTGATTCCAACATACTGGACTCCAGTCTTAGATACTGGAATCAGTCTCGTTGCTCAGGGGGAGTAAAATTGTGAAGCGCATCAAATCCCGCACCTCGTCCAGCGGACTGGAGAAATTACGCACAAATTTGTGAATCAGCGCACGGATTTTTTCTTATTGAGTACAACAGGTTGGACAAATTTTGCCGGAGGGGGAACGTGCCGGTGCAGTAAACCGGCACGGAGTGGCGGAATCAGACAGATAAAGTCATGGACTCAACAACCTCAATCCAGCCATGCTCACTGGCGATGTCCTGACCGTTTAACCAACGGCGCAGCATATTCAGTGCCATCATTGCGCACACTTCCTGACGGATAGCCAGGCTGTAGCGCGTAGTGCTGAAACGCACACGCAGAGCGAAAGTGCCGTCTGGCGAGGCTAGCGCAAAGTTGAGATGTTCGTTCTCGAAACCAGAAACAGCCAGTGCCAGCCCGGCAAAATGGTTGGCACGCCGTTCTGTAATCCAGTGCGCAGTTTGCGCCAGGGTTTCTTCCTGTGAAGGAACTACTTCACACGCCAGCAATGGAGCACCTGCGCGAGAAAGTTGCAAAGCCAATAAACCACCGGTGAATTGCTCGCTCAACGTCAGGCTGAACTGGCGGCTCTGCAATTCGCGACTGATCTGCGCGGGCAGTCCTTCGGTGCCTTCGAAAATCACGCTCTGTCCGGCAACACGTTTAACGTCCAGCCACAGTTTTTCCATCGCCTGTTGCTCGCTTGCCGGTCCGGTCAGCTTAAGTTCAATTATCGGCATAGAAGAGCGATAGCCCATTGTAACGCCCGGCGGCAGTTGCAGGGAGTCCAGGCTTTGCGCCAGATCGCTTTCCGAACGACCAAAGGTAGTCAAACGCAGACAAACCGGCGGCTGCGGTAAAGAAAAACGCTCGCGCAGGCGCGGCAGGATTTCGTGCTCGACCATCACCTTAAATTCTGACGGTACGCCGGGGGTAAAGAACATCAGGCAACGATTAAGCTGCACGGCAAAACCACAAGCGGTGCCTACCGGGTTATTGATAAATTCTGCACTGGCAGGTAGCTCCGCTTGTTTACGGTTGCTCGGTGCCATCACCCGTCCACGTTCGCGAAAATAACGTTCCATCTCTTTGAGCCAGGCCTCATGCAGCACCAGGCCTTCTCCTTTTGCAGTCGCAGCGGCGAGTGCGCTTAAATCATCACTGGTCGGCCCCAGTCCGCCATTGACGATCAGCACATCGGCGTGCTGACTACGTTCGCGCAGAATGGTGACTAAGTCATCAAGGTTATCCCCCACCGTATTGCGGCGAGATAATGGCAACCCCTGATGAAAGAAAAAATCGGCCAGCCAGGCAGCGTTAGTGTCAACGATTTGCCCGTGTAACACTTCATCCCCGGTGGATAACATTTCCACTGTTAACATGGTTATCTCCTGCTTTTGTTATCGAATCACTATAACGCAAAGGGAGATAAGGCGTAGTAAGAAACTGAATGGCGCGACAGAATGCCGCGCCGGAAGGCATCAGAAACTGGCGTTAACGCCAACATATGGACCGTCAGCCACGGCGTTGTCGCGGTTACCATCTTTACCCGACAGATTCAGATAGCGATAACCTGCCTCAATACTGACTGGACGCATAATGGTGTAACGCGCACCAGCATTCGCTTCCTCATAACTTTGAATACCGCTGGAGAGCGAATCTGGAGAGTAGTAATACTCGCCAAACAAACGGAAGCTGTTGCCTATTTTCCACTGCAAACCACCTCCTACCGCCGCAGCATAACCTTCATCGCCGTAATTCGGGTTGGTGTAAACGCCTTTTCCGCCAACGGTCGCCATTAACGGACCAAGAGGCAGATTCAACCCCAGCCCTACGCCCGCGACGTCACCGTCGTCGTCGTTATGTGTCCAGTTACCGCTTAACGCCAGGCCCGTCGATTCCGTACCAAAACCGACACCAATATTGGTGTATTCTTTACCCGCCTGGCCGCTGATGCTCATTGCATTGACCGATGCAGAAACCAACAGCATTCCGGCCAGACCTGCTAGCGCAATTTTTTTCATTATCCCCTTTCCCACAAGCAATTAATCATAATTCCCAAAGCTGCGGGATTGTACTGCCTGGCGCTGAGGATTCAATGAGCGAAAAAAGGGATCTAGTCACTTATTGTAACTAAATACTTCTCAAATAATTAAACGCTGAAAAAATAAACACACTGTATCGATACACACAAAAATAATAATAAGTACAGTTATCATCGCAAAAGAGATTACTGTCACTTTCACATATTTCTGAGTTGCCGTATTCTCATGGTTTCTTTTTATTTATAAGGAATATCCCCGTGCGACAACGGACTATTGTTTGCCCTTTGATTCAAAATGATGGTGCTTATTTGCTGTGTAAAATGGCCGACGATCGCGGCGTTTTCCCCGGTCAATGGGCGCTTTCGGGTGGCGGCGTGCAGCCTGGTGAACGAATTGAAGAGGCACTACGCCGCGAAATTCGTGAAGAACTGGGAGAACAGCTGATTTTGACAGAAATCACGCCGTGGACCTTCAGCGATGATATTCGTACCAAGATGTATGCAGATGGTCGCAAGGAAGAAATTTATATGATTTACCTGATCTTTGACTGTGTATCAGCCAACCGAGAAGTGAAAATAAACGAAGAGTTTCAGGACTACGCGTGGGTAAAACCTGAAGATCTAGCGCACTATGATTTGAATGTCGCCACCCGAAAAACGTTACGTTTGAAAGGTCTTCTGTAACAGTGATGGCAGCCATTACTGGCTGTCAGATTGAAAAATCAGTGGTTAACGAATTCCCCATCCAGATAAACTTTGCCTTTTTCCACATGCATAACTAAGCCATCCAGATAATCAGGTTTAAATGTCGCATCACGCTTATCTTTAGCAATATATGTCAGGCAATGATTATGGGTAAAAATAACGATATTTTTATCAGGTGCTTTGCTTTGTAAGTCCTTAATTGCACTATAAATCTCATTACCGCATTGAAGAAGTCGTTTATCTACCGTCAGCTTTTTCCCCGCTGAAAACCAGGTCGCCGACTGAATGGTCCGGACGGTATTACTGGAATAAAGATCGAAATCAGGGATGTCAGCGCTAAAAGCGTTGCCCAGTTCACGGGCATCCTGGGTACCTTTGACCGTAATACCTGTTTTATCTGACAAGCATTGATTGGTTGAACGATCGCAACGTTCAGCATGGCGAAACAAAACGACAACCGTGTGCTGCTGTGCCAGTCTGGCCAGTGTTTTATTGTCGATACGTGGCAAACCATTACTACTCCAGGCGGCATGAGTACCCAGTCCGGCAATTGCAGCGAGCACCAGTAAAATGATGAAATATTTTTTTGACTTCAACGAAGAGCGGCAAAAAGCTAACACGTAAACTCCACCTATAGACAAGTGCAACCAGACAATTACCGTGAAATTGAGCGACATTTCTGGCGATAATTAGCAGTTGGTGTAATATTAAAAATCCTACGATGCCGGCAAAATGCCTCAAAATTTTGCCAAATGCAAAGCCTAAATAAGAAAAAATATAAAAATTTCAATATTTACGTCTAATATTAATTTCTTAAGGTTAAGTTAATATTCTATCCTTAGAATTTCGCTCCAAATGGCAAAATATACACAACACTCTTTATGGCAAATATAAGTGGAAAAGTATTCAACGACGGATGGAAAAACAATGTCAGAATTTTTGCCTTTTTCGCGACCAGCAATGGGCGAGGAGGAAGTCGCTGCAGTTAAAGAGGTTCTCGAATCTGGTTGGATCACAACCGGTCCGAAGAATCAGGCGATTGAACAAGCCTTTTGCCAGTTGACGGGAAATCAGCATGCCATCGCGGTCAGTTCAGCCACCGCCGGAATGCATATCACGCTAATGGCGTTGGAAATTGGCAAGGGCGATGAAGTGATTACGCCTTCCCTGACCTGGGTTTCAACCCTCAATATGCTCTCCTTGTTGGGTGCAACGCCGGTAATGGTGGATGTCGACCGCGATACGCTGATGGTCACGCCTGAAACGATCGAAGCAGCCATTACGCCACGCACTAAAGCCATCATTCCGGTGCATTATGCCGGTGCGCCAGCAGATATTGACGCCATTCGCGCCATTGGCGAACGTTACGGCATCGCAGTTATCGAAGATGCTGCCCATGCCGTCGGTACGTATTACAAAGGCCGACATATTGGCGCAAAAGGTACCGCTATTTTTTCGTTTCACGCCATCAAAAATATTACCTGTGCGGAAGGTGGCCTGATTGTTACTGATAATGAAAACCTTGCCCGCCAGCTACGGATGCTGAAATTTCACGGTCTGGGTGTCGATGCCTATGACAGACAAACCTGGGGCCGTGCACCGCAAGCTGAAGTCTTAACGCCGGGCTATAAGTATAATCTGACCGATATTAACGCCGCGATTGCCCTGACCCAGTTAGCCAAATTAGAGCACCTCAACACCCGTCGGCGCGAAATTGCTCTGCAATATCAGCAAGCACTGGCAGCTCTCCCCTTTGAGCCATTAAGCCTTCCCGCCTGGCCGCACGTTCACGCCTGGCATCTGTTTATTATTCGTGTCGATGAACAACGTTGTGGTATCAGTCGCGATGCGTTGATGGAAGCGTTAAAAGAAAGAGGCATTGGTACCGGGTTACATTTCCGCGCCGCTCACACGCAAAAATATTATCGCGAGCGTTTTCCCGAGCTGTCGTTACCGAATACCGAATGGAATAGCGAACGCATCTGTTCGTTGCCGCTGTTCCCGGATATGACCACCGCCGATGCCGACCGCGTCATCACAGCCCTTCAGCAACTCGCAGGACAATAAGCCATGTTTGAAATCCACCCTGTTAAGAAAGTCTCGGTGGTTATTCCCGTTTATAACGAGCAGGAAAGCTTACCGGAATTAATCAGGCGCACCACCACAGCCTGTGAATCACTGGGGAAAGAGTATGAGATCCTGCTGATTGATGACGGCAGTAGCGATAATTCCGCGCATATGCTGGTCGAAGCTTCGCTAGTGGAGGGCAGCCATATTGTGTCTATTTTGCTTAACCGCAATTACGGACAACATTCAGCGATTATGGCGGGTTTCAGTCACGTTACCGGCGACTTAATTATTACCCTCGATGCCGATCTCCAGAATCCTCCAGAGGAGATCCCCCGCCTGGTGGCAAAAGCCGATGAAGGTTACGACGTAGTAGGAACTGTACGCCAGAACCGCCAGGACAGCTGGTTTCGTAAAACCGCTTCGAAGATGATCAACCGACTTATTCAGCGCACCACCGGCAAAGCAATGGGTGACTACGGTTGTATGCTGCGCGCCTATCGCCGTCATATTGTCGATGCGATGTTGCACTGCCATGAACGCAGCACCTTTATCCCGATTCTGGCGAATATCTTCGCCCGCCGCGCCATTGAAATTCCAGTGCATCATGCCGAGCGTGAGTTTGGTGAATCCAAATACAGCTTTATGCGCCTGATTAATTTGATGTACGACCTGGTGACCTGCCTTACTACTACGCCGCTACGTATGCTGAGTCTGCTCGGCAGCATTATTGCGATTGGAGGTTTCAGCATCGCGGTACTGCTGGTGATTTTACGCCTGACCTTCGGCCCCCAATGGGCGGCAGAAGGCGTCTTTATGCTATTTGCCGTGCTGTTTACTTTTATTGGCGCTCAATTTATCGGCATGGGACTACTCGGTGAATATATCGGCAGGATCTACACCGATGTCCGCGCCCGCCCCCGCTATTTTGTTCAGCAAGTTATCCGTCCATCCAGCAAGGAAAATGAATAATGAAAACCGTCGTTTTTGCCTACCACGATATGGGATGCCTCGGTATTGAAGCCCTGCTGGCTGCCGGTTACGAAATTAGCGCTATTTTTACTCATAGTGATAATCCCGGTGAAAAAGCCTTTTATGGTTCGGTAGCTCGTCTGGCGGCGGAAAGAGGCATTCCGGTTTATGCGCCGGATAACGTTAATCATCCGCTGTGGGTGGAACGCATTGCCCAAATGTCGCCGGAGGTGATTTTCTCGTTTTATTATCGCCATCTTATTCACGACGAGATTTTGCAGCTCGCCCCTGCAGGCGCATTTAATCTGCATGGTTCGCTGTTACCAAAATATCGTGGTCGCGCGCCGCTGAACTGGGTGCTGGTGAACGGTGAAACGGAAACTGGCGTGACATTGCACCGAATGGTGAAACGTGCCGATGCTGGGGCCATTGTGGCCCAATTGCGCATTGCCATTGCGCCAGACGATATCGCCATTACGCTGCATCACAAGTTATGCCATGCCGCGCGCCAGCTACTGGAGCAGACATTACCCGCCATTAAACACGGTAATATTCTGGAAATCGCCCAGCGCGAAAACGAAGCCACCTGTTTTGGTCGCAGAACGCCAGAAGACAGCTTCCTCGAGTGGCATAAACCGGCAGCAGTATTGCATAACATGGTGCGTGCCGTCGCCGATCCGTGGCCGGGTGCCTTCAGCTATGTTGGTAATCAAAAATTTACCGTCTGGTCGTCACGCGTGCATTCTCATGCGCCCGCAGCACAACCGGGAAGCGTGATTTCTGTTGCGCCGTTGCTGATTGCCTGTGGCGATGGCGCGCTGGAAATCGTCACCGGACAGGCGGGAGACGGCATTACTATGCAAGGCTCGCAGTTAGCGCAGTCGCTGGGTCTGGTGCAAGGTTCACGCTTGAATAGCCAGCCTGCCTGCACCGCCCGACGCCGTACTCGGGTACTCATCCTCGGGGTGAATGGCTTTATTGGCAACCATCTGACAGAACGCCTGCTGCGCGAAGATCATTATGAAGTTTACGGTCTGGATATCGGCAGCGATGCGATAAGCCGTTTTCTGAATCATCCGCATTTTCACTTTGTCGAAGGCGATATCAGTATTCATTCCGAATGGATTGAGTATCACGTCAAAAAATGTGATGTCGTCTTGCCTTTGGTGGCGATAGCCACGCCGATTGAATATACCCGCAACCCGCTGCGCGTATTTGAACTCGATTTTGAAGAGAATCTGCGCATTATCCGCTACTGCGTGAAGTACCGTAAGCGAATCATCTTCCCGTCGACTTCAGAAGTTTATGGGATGTGTAGCGATAAATACTTCGATGAAGACCATTCTAATTTGATTGTCGGGCCGGTAAATAAACCACGCTGGATTTATTCGGTGTCTAAACAATTACTTGATCGAGTGATCTGGGCCTATGGCGAAAAAGAGGGTTTACAGTTTACCCTCTTCCGCCCGTTTAACTGGATGGGGCCACGACTGGATAACCTTAATGCAGCGCGAATTGGCAGCTCCCGCGCTATTACGCAACTCATTCTCAACCTGGTGGAAGGTTCACCGATTAAGCTGATTGATGGCGGAAAACAAAAACGCTGCTTTACTGATATCCGGGATGGCATTGAAGCGTTGTATCGCATTATCGAAAATGCAGGCAATCGCTGCGACGGCGAAATTATCAATATTGGCAATCCTGATAACGAAGCGAGCATTGAGGAACTGGGCGAAATGCTGCTGGCGAGCTTCGAAAAACATCCGCTGCGCCATCACTTCCCACCATTTGCAGGCTTTCGTGTGGTCGAAAGTAGCAGTTACTACGGTAAAGGATATCAGGACGTAGAGCATCGTAAACCGAGCATCCGCAATGCCCGCCGTTGCCTGGACTGGGAACCGAAAATTGATATGCAGGAAACCATCGACGAAACGCTGGATTTTTTCCTGCGCACCGTCGATCTTACGGATAAACCATCATGACCAAAGTAGGCTTACGCATTGATGTCGATACCTTTCGTGGCACCCGTGAAGGCGTGCCACGTCTGCTGGAAATCTTGAGTAAGCATAATATTCAGGCCAGCATTTTTTTCAGCGTCGGCCCGGACAATATGGGCCGCCATCTCTGGCGACTGGTGAAGCCACAGTTTTTGTGGAAGATGCTGCGCTCAAACGCAGCATCGCTTTATGGCTGGGATATTTTGCTGGCGGGTACGGCCTGGCCAGGAAAAGAGATTGGTCATGCCAATGCCGATATCATTCGAGAAGCGGCTAAACACCACGAAGTCGGCCTGCACGCCTGGGATCACCACGCCTGGCAAGCCCATAGCGGTAACTGGGATCGGCAAACGATGACCGACGATATTGCACGCGGCCTTCGCACCCTGGAAGAAATTATCGGCCAACCGGTAACCTGCTCCGCAGCCGCTGGCTGGCGTGCCGACCAGCAGGTGATCGAAGCAAAAGAAGCGTTCCATTTGCGCTACAACAGCGATTGTCGTGGGGCGATGCCGTTTCGTCCATTGCTCGAATCAGGAAAACCCGGCACGGCGCAAATTCCGGTGACCTTACCCACCTGGGATGAAGTGATTGGTCGGGATGTGAAAGCTGAAGATTTTAACGGTTGGTTACTCAACCGCATCCTGCGAGATAAAGGCACGCCGGTTTATACCATTCATGCAGAAGTTGAAGGCTGCGCTTATCAGCATAATTTTGTGGATCTCCTGAAACGCGCAGCCCAGGAAGGCGTGACATTTTGCCCTTTAAGCGAACTGTTATCAGGGACGTTGCCGCTCGGACAAGTTGTTCGCGGAAATATTGCCGGACGTGAAGGCTGGCTGGGTTGCCAACAAGTTGCGGGTCGTCGCTGATGAAATCGGTACGTTACCTTATTGGCCTCTTCGCATTTATTGCCTGTTATTACCTGTTACCGATCAGCACGCGTTTACTCTGGCAACCTGATGAAACGCGTTATGCGGAAATCAGTCGGGAAATGCTGGCATCCGGCGACTGGATTGTGCCTCATCTGTTAGGGCTACGTTATTTCGAAAAACCCATTGCCGGATACTGGATTAACAGCATTGGGCAGTGGTTATTTGGCGCGAATAACTTTGGTGTGCGGGCAGGCGTTATCTTTGCGACCCTGTTAACCGCCGCGTTGGTGGCCTGGTTTACTCTGCGCTTATGGCGCGATAAACGTCTGGCTCTACTCGCCGCAGTGATTTATCTCTCACTGTTTATTGTCTATGCCATTGGCACTTATGCCGTGCTCGATCCGTTTATTGCATTCTGGCTGGTGGCGGGAATGTGCAGCTTCTGGCTGGCAATGCAGGCACAGACGTGGAAAGGCAAAAGCGCGGGATTTTTACTGCTGGGAATCACCTGCGGCATGGGGGTGATGACCAAAGGTTTTCTCGCCCTTGCCGTGCCGGTATTAAGCGTGCTGCCATGGGTTGCAATGCAAAAACGCTGGAAAGATCTCTTTATTTACGGCTGGCTGGCGGTTATCAGTTGCGTACTGACGGTTCTCCCCTGGGGACTGGCGATAGCGCAGCGGGAGCCTGACTTCTGGCACTATTTTTTCTGGGTTGAGCATATTCAACGCTTTGCAATGGATGATGCTCAGCATAGAGCTCCGTTCTGGTACTACTTGCCGGTCATCATTGCCGGTAGCCTGCCGTGGCTGGGATTACTCCCCGGAGCACTGTACACAGGCTGGAAAAACCGCAAGCATTCCGCAACCGTCTATTTATTGAGCTGGGCGGTAATGCCGCTGCTGTTTTTCTCCGTCGCCAAAGGCAAATTGCCCACCTATATTCTTTCCTGCTTTGCACCTCTGGCAATGCTGATGGCGCATTACGCTTTGCTGGCAGCAAAAAATAATCCTCTGGCGTTGCGGATGAATGGCTGGATTAACATCGCTTTTGGCGTCACTGGCATTATTGCTACGTTTGTGGTCTCCCCCTGGGGACCTATGAGCACGCCGGTGTGGCAAACCTTCGAGAGCTATAAAGTCTTCTGTGCATGGTCGATTTTTTCGCTATGGGCATTTTTCGGCTGGTACACCTTAACAAACGTCGAAAAGACCTGGTCTTTTGCCGCGCTTTGCCCGCTGGGGCTGGCGTTGCTGGTAGGATTTTCAATTCCTGACAGAGTCATGGAAGGAAAACATCCGCAATTTTTTGTCGAGACGACACAAGAATCACTGCAGCCAAGCCGCTATATTCTTACTGACAGCGTGGGCGTTGCCGCAGGTCTGGCATGGAGCCTGCAACGCGATGACATCATCATGTATCGCCAGACGGGTGAGTTGAAATACGGCCTTAATTATCCGGATGCGAAAGGGAGGTTTGTCAGCGGTGATGAGTTCGCAAACTGGCTTAATCAACATCGTCAGGAGGGGATTATTACACTCGTGCTTTCGGTTGACCGCGATGAAGATATCAACAGTCTCGCCATTCCGCCCGCAGATGCCATCGATCGTCAGGAGCGTCTGGTGCTGATTCAGTATCGGCCCAAATGATCTGGCTAACATTAGTCTTTGCCAGCTTGCTTAGCGTTGCCGGGCAGTTGTGTCAGAAACAAGCAACCTGCTTTGTGGCGATAAACAAACGGCGCAAACATATCGTGCTGTGGCTGGGACTGGCGCTGGCTTGTCTTGGCCTTGCCATGGTGCTCTGGCTGCTGGTCTTGCAGAACGTACCGGTAGGCATTGCCTACCCGATGTTAAGTCTGAATTTTGTCTGGGTGACGCTGGCTGCAGTAAAACTGTGGCACGAGCCGGTATCACTGCGTCACTGGTGTGGGGTGGCGTTCATTATTGGCGGCATTGTGATCCTCGGGAGTACGGTGTAATGGGCCTGATGTGGGGATTATTCAGCGTCATTATTGCCTCAGCTGCGCAATTAAGCCTGGGTTATGCGGCGAGTCATCTACCGCCGATGACGCACTTATGGGATTTTATCGCGGCGCTGTTAGCTTTTGGCCTGGATGCCCGGATACTGTTACTCGGGCTGCTGGGTTATCTGCTTTCCGTTTTTTGTTGGTATAAAACGCTACATAAACTTGCGTTAAGCAAAGCCTATGCCTTACTCAGTATGAGCTATGTGCTGGTATGGATTGCATCTATGGTACTTCCCGGCTGGGAAGGAACTTTTTCGCTGAAGGCACTACTGGGAGTAGCCTGTATTATGAGTGGGTTGATGCTGATTTTCCTGCCCACGACAAAACAACGTTACTGAGTTTTCCCAGCCGATTGACACTGCCGTTCCCACTCATCGGGGCTGTAGCTGCTTGCCGAGAGGATTTTCACCGTATGTAGCTTTTCACGATTAATACAGTAAAGCGCATTCTGCAAAGGTGAAAGTAAATCCCCTACTTTCACGGTGAAGTCACTCTTCACTTCGGCGATCATTTTTATCGCGCCGCCAGCATCGCAGAGCATAAGTACATGTCTGTTAACTTGTTTATTGCAGCACGATTTTTTGACCAGCCATTCCATTGCATTATCCTGTTTGCTAAGAGTTTTCACATCAATTTACAGATTAACAGATAAACTCTTCATCAACGGCAATGGAATGGCAGAAATGAGAAGTGAAATGGAGAGTCAATAATTATTGCTGACGTTGCACCCATTCTTTTAGCGCCTGACGTGAAATTTTAATACCGCCGTTTTTCAGTTCAGGTGGAAGCGTCAGCCAACGCACCGGTTGCTGAAAACGGGCCAGCTTATCTTTCACCCATTCGCCAAGATCAACGGTTTGCTGGTCATACTCCACCACCGCTACCGGTCGATGACCAAACTCCTTGTCAGCAACGGGAACGATAAACACCTGCAAAACCGCAGGATGTGCAGCAATTACACGCTCCACCTCTTCCGGCTGAATACCCTCGCCACCACTGAAGAACAGATTATCTAAGCGCCCGACAATGGTCAGTTTACCGTTATGCATCTCGCCGCGATCGCGCGTAGCGTACCAGCCTTCGTCATTCACCAGCGGCACCAGTTGTCCGTTACGCCAGTAACCTTCTGCCATGCTGGCAGCCCGCAGCCACACTTCATCGTTAACGATTTTCACTTCCCGACCGGGCAGCGGCGAACCGACGTCCACCAGACCATCGGCTTCTTTCGCACACACCGTGGAGGCAAACTCGGTCAGACCATAGCCACAAAAGCAACGAATACCCTGCTCGCGCGCCTGTTCCGTCAACTCGACCGGGATCGCCGCGCCGCCAAGCAACACTGCTTTCAGGGAAACGGAACTGCGGTTAACCAGCAAACGCCAGAGCTGCGTCGGCACCAGCGATGCGTGAGTACAGCCTGCCAGCATGTGATCCAACGGCTGTTTATCACGTACCGTCATCCGCGCACCAGCGTATAACCAGCGCCACATAATTCCCTGACCGGAGACGTGAAACAACGGCAAAGAGAGCAACCAGTCATCGTGATCGCCAAACGGAATCAGCGATAACACCCCTTCGGCGCTGGCAAGATGGGCCTGATAAGTATGAACAGCGGCTTTCGGCAACCCGGTGGAGCCAGAAGTTAACGTCATTGAGCACAGACGCGTCGGCTGCCACGCAGCGGCATGTACGCCTTCAACCTGCTGAATATGCAGCGACGTTAACGCCGGAAACGTGTTTTCCCCATCCGGCACCAGCGCAAATTGCAGCGTCAGATTGGGCAGCAATTCTTCAAGCAACGGTTGCGGCAGCTGAGGGTTCACGGGCAACACCCGCGCCCCGCATTGCAGTAACGCCAGCCAGGCGAGCAGCGTTTGCGGCGTATTCCACGCCCGCAACATCACGCCGCTGCCCTCAACAACGCCCTGCGCCGCAAAGCCGGAGGCTAATTCATCGACGCGAGCACAAAGCTCGCGCCAGTTAAGTTGCTCGTCATTAAGACGTAAGGCGATGGCTTCTCCCCGCACTTGCCGCCAGTGACGCCACGGCCAGTCAGAGAAGATCATAACAGCCGCTCCAGTGCATCAACTTCCACTAACGGTAGCGGGCTACCCGGCCAGCGACGAACCTGCTGCGCCTGCATCAGATCCAGCGTGTCCAGCCCCGGAATGGTGTCTGGCGTTAACCAGGCGGCAATCCGCGCCAGTTGCGTTAAGCCTAAGCTCGACTCAATAGAAGAACTGATCACCGCCGTCAGCCCCAACGCGTGCGCCGCCTGCACCTGCTCACGTACTTTCTCCAGGCTGCCCGTGAGCGTGGGTTTGATCACCACCGCTCGCACGCCTTCTTCCGCCATAAAGGCAAAATCCGGCTCACGCAGGCTTTCATCCCAGGCAATGGCAATACCCGTTTCACGGGCAAAGGCGCGGGAATCCTCGCGGGTTTTGCACGGTTCTTCGAGAAACGCGATGCGGCCGCGATAATCCGGGTTAACGTATTTGGCAAACTGCTGGCCTTTCAGCGGCGTCCAGGCGCGATTCGCATCAAGACGCAAATGCAGATCCGGAATGGCCTCCAGCAACAGATTCACCACCATGCCGTCGCGCACCGCTTCGTACAATCCCACTTTGACCTTCGCCACTTTCTCACCTGGCATATCGGCAAGTTTGAGGATCAGATCGTCAGGATCACCATTACACAACGGTGCAGCACGGAAATTTGCCGCCTGTGGTAACGTGTCTGCCAGCTCAGCCAATGCACAGCTTACGCCAAAGGCGACGGAAGGCATTTGCGGTAATTCGCAATCGCCTGCCAGCCAGTTATTTACCCAGGCAAGCAGCACACTTTGCGCCTCTTCCCAGGTTTCCTGACTGAAGCCCGGCAGTGGGGAGATCTCCCCCCACCCTTCGCGCTCGCCCTCGCGCAGGCAAACGTATAGCCCGTCGCGGGTTTTTAACCGCCTGTCGCGCAGAACCACCCCCGCGTCCATGGGGATCTGCCAGCGGTATACCTGCGCGCTACGCATTACGGATTCCGTTTAAATTTGCTGAAATCAGGCTGACGTTTCTGGTTGAAGGCGTTGCGACCTTCCTGACCTTCTTCTGTCATGTAGAACAGCATGGTGGCATTGCCCGCCAGCTCCTGCAGACCCGCCTGACCGTCACAGTCAGCGTTCAGCGCAGCTTTCAGGCAACGCAGCGCCATCGGGCTGTTTTGCAGCATTTCGCGGCACCAACGCACGGTTTCTTTTTCCAGATCTGCCAGCGGCACCACGGTGTTCACAAGGCCCATATCCAGCGCTTGTTTCGCGTCGTACTGACGGCACAGGAACCAGATTTCACGCGCTTTTTTCTGCCCAACAATGCGCGCCATATAGGAAGCGCCCCAGCCGCCATCGAAGGAACCGACTTTCGGGCCAGTCTGACCGAAGATGGCGTTTTCCGCCGCGATGGTCAGGTCGCACATCATGTGCAGAACGTGACCGCCGCCGATGGAGTAACCCGCTACCATCGCGACAACCGGTTTCGGACAGGTACGGATCTGACGCTGGAAGTCCAGCACATTCAGATGATGTACGCCGGAATCATCTTTATAGCCGCCGTAATCGCCACGCACTTTCTGGTCGCCACCAGAGCAGAACGCTTTATCGCCTGCACCAGTCAGAATAATTACGCCGATGTTATCGTCATAACGCGCATCTGCCAGTGCCTGGATCATCTCTTTTACCGTCAGAGGACGAAAGGCATTGCGCACCTGCGGACGATTAATGGTGATTTTTGCGATACCGTCGGTGGATTTTTCATAACGAATGTCCTCGAAACCTTCGGAGCAGTCGTGCCATTCAACCGGTGCGTAAAGCATTGCTTCATCAGGATAAATCATATTGTGTCCTTTAGTCAGAAACGCAAGATCTGCGCCAGACTTGCGATTACGCCAGCGGGATTTTCCCGGTGCGCGTTATGTCCGGCGCGAGGAATGACATGGCAGTCGGCAGCCAGTTCCGCCGCCAGAGCGCGGAATTTGCTGTCACGTTCACCACATAAATAATAAAACGCAAATGTGCGGGCGCTAAGGTTAGCACGTAAATCAGGCTGGACGGCGAGAGAAGTGGCCTCCAGCATAGTAGCAAGCGTTACACCGTTATTGTGGCTACGCAGCGCCACCAGCTCCCGGCGTTGATCGTCATTGAGCGAGGCAAAGACAGGCTGTTGATACCAGTCGGCAAATACCGCCGTTAATGGTTCTGTGCGAAAACGCTGCGCCCATTGGCGATCGGAAAGCAGACGTTCCGTGCGTTGTTCAGCACTTTGCAATCCCGGATGCCCGCCTTCGACCACAACCCCACTCAGCCCCGGCATCCCCTGACAAGCCGCCATCATCGCCACCCGTCCGCCAAGCGAGTACCCCACCAGCCAGAAGTTAAGGATGTTGTAACTAACCAGAGTTTTACGCAGTAAGCCGGTGACATCATCAAATCCATCGACGCTAATTGCTGCCGAACCACCGTGACCTGGGAGATCAACATACAACCGCGAGTAGTCGGCAAACGCCTCGCCCACTTCTTGCCATTCATGGCAATCGCCGGAAAAACCGTGCAAAAACACCAGCCAGGGTAAACCTGGTTTGCCGTGTTTTGCCTGCGCGTGCAGGATCATAAATGGCTTACCTGCGCCAGCAGTTGCTGGAGGGTTTGCGCACCATCGGTGTCGTTAACCACCATTTCAATTACCGTGGTGGTCGGCGTGCGCCAGGCGTCGGCAAGTGCCGTTTCAAGTTCCTGCCAGTTTTGCGGACGATGATATTTCAGCTCGAACATCGCGGCGGCGTGCTCAAAATGGACGTTTTGCGGCATCAGATAGAAACGCTCACGCTCGCTTTTCGGTGTCGGCAGCAGCGAGAAAATTTGCCCGCCGTTGTTGTTCACCACAATTAATACCAGCGGCGCGGAAACCTGGCGCAATAGCGCCAGCGCGTTGAGATCGTAAAGTGCTGAGAGATCGCCCACAATCGCCAGCGTCGGTTTGCCACTGGCCCGCTGAACGCCTGCGGCAGTAGATAGCAGCCCGTCAATACCGCTGGCCCCACGGTTGCTATACACCGGGTAACCCGCCGGAAGTTGCGAGAGCGCATCGATCAGACGTACCACCAGGCTGTTGCCAACAAACAGTTGCCCCTGTTCCGGCAAATAGTCGCTGATGCGATGCGCCAGTTGTGCTTCGCCAAACGCATCGCGACGGGCAATAACCGCCTGCATTGCCTGTTCCGCCAGGCGCGGGATTTCAACGCACCAGGGCTGGCGTTTTTCTGCCGGATGCAGCTCCAGCCAGTCGGCAATATTGGCAATTAAGCGGCGTCCGCGATGGTGTGCCGGATCAAGTCGACCTTCAATGTCATCAACAATCCAGTACTCTTCTGGTTCACAGCTTGCCTGCCATTGCAGGAGCCGTTTGCCCGTCAGGCTGCTGCCCAGTTGCACCACAATCTGCGCCTGTTGCAGTTCGCTTGTCGCTTTGGCATTGCCTAACCAGAGATCGGCACACGGCAGCGGCTGCCCGGTTTGCGACAGGACGTCGCCAATCAGCGGCCAGCCAAGAGTTTGCGCCCACAGAGCAACTTTTTTGCCCTCTTCCGCACTCATGCGACCAGCAACCACCACGCCGCGCTTTTGTCGCCAGAAGAACCAGTCACGCTGTTTTTCACTTTCCAGACGAGGCGCTTCACGCAGCCACGGTTTATCGTCCTGCCACCAGTCGCCAAGACGCTGTTGCCAACTAAGCCCGGTGTCGTCCATCTCGCCATATAGCGGTTCAGCAAACGGGCAGTTGATATGGACTCCTCCAGCATGAAGCGTACCAAGGGCGTGGTCGATAGTAGAGACCAGCCAACGGGCAGAAATATCCTGCGTCGGGCGCGGCAGTGAAATGCTATGCGTAGGATGAGAGGCGAACATTCCCGGTTGACGAATCGCCTGATTCGCGCCGCAGTCAATGAGCTCCGGCGGGCGATCGGCGGTTAGCAGGATCAGTTTTTCTCCGGTTAACCCAGCTTCTATTAGTGCCGGATAGAGATTTGCTACCGCCGTGCCGGAGGTCACAATCACCGCCACCGGCTGCTTGCTGACTTTCGCCAGCCCCAGCGCCAGATGCCCCAGTCCACGCTCATCAAAATGGGTGTGGTGAATGAATGCGGAATTCTCCGCCGCCGCTAACGTTAACGGTGTAGAACGCGAGCCAGGGGCGATACAGATGTGTCTGACGCCGTGACGCGTTAATGCTTCCAGAATGACCGCCGCCCAGCGTCGGTTAAATGCGCTTACTGACATGAGTTTGTCCGGTATCAATATTGCGGCTAAGTATAAGGAGCTACAAAAATAGATTATTGATATGAATCGGTAATGATGCGACTCATTACTCTTCCATTTGTAATAAAGTACGCAGCCCTGCCGCTTTGTTGTCGATTTCCTGCCACTCTTGCTCGGGGTCGGAGCCACGGACAATGCCCGCGCCAGCATATAACCGCACGACATTGCCGCTAATTTTTGCTGAGCGCAGGGAAACGCAGAATTCGCTTTGTTGTAACGAAAGATAGCCCGCGGAACCGGCATACCATTCACGGGTGAACGGTTCGTGACGGGCGATAAACTGCCGCGCCAGGTCACGCGGTAAGCCCGCAACCGCGGCCGTTGGCTGCAACTGATGTAAACAGATCACATCATCCGCTTTGTTGAGTGAAGTCCAGATACAGCGGCGCAGATGCTGCACTTTACGCAGACGCAGTACCTGCGGCGGTAAAACATCCAGCGTCTGGGTATCGGCCTGCAATCGTTGGCAAATATCTTCCACCACCAGCATGTTCTCGCGCTGGTTTTTATCATCCGCCATCAGCCACTCGCCCAACTGCTGCGCCTGCTTATCATCAGGATGATTTGCTACCGTTCCCGCCAGCGCTTCAGTACGCAGCGCTTTGGCACGCCGCCGCCATAGCCGTTCCGGTGAAGAGCCAAGAAAAGCATTGTCGCTATCAAAGGCCATGTAAAAATGGTAGCAGTTCAGATTGAGCCGACGACTGGCAGCCATCATTGCTGCCGCATTGACCGGACTTGCGAAATGCAGGTCAGTCGCCCGAGCAATAACCACTTTGTCGAGTTCACCTTCGGTGATGGTTTTCGTTGCCAGTTCGATTAATTGCGTCCAGCCCGTTTTGTCCGGCCAGTGTTGTTCTCGCGTGGTCGTTAAATGTAACCCTGGCAGGGACTTGATACTCACCAGTGTGGCGATAAATTCTTTTGCCTTTATCGCATCGTGCTGAAGGGAGCTTTCGCTGAATAGCGTCAGCCGCAGCGTGGCTTTACCGCCACAGCGTCGCCATTCCAGTCGTGGTAAAAGTAAATTGCCCTGCGACGGGTCAAACGCATTCAGCCCCCATATGCGTAAATCGGCGTGTTCCGGGTGCTGGCGAAGAAAACGTTGTGCCTGGTCCAACGACGTAAAACAGGTAATCGCGCCCAGGACGGCAGCTTCTTCATCACCATTACGTTGTTGCCAGTAGAATTGCGGATACGTTTGCTGACTGGCCAGCCAGCTCAAGGCATCAAAAGCATCTTTGAGAGGGAAAGGAGTATCAATAACCCGAATGCCGGGTGTCGCTGGAATCTCTTGCGACAAAAGGCGCAGTAGATTTTCCAGCGCCGTAGTGAGTGATTGCACGCGGACCTCTCCCTGTTAAAAGCCTCACATTATACGGGGTACTACAAAAAAAATGCAGTACCCCGGTGTAGGGAGGTTTTAACGGCGTGCCAGCAACAGTCCTAATACCAGCCCAACGGCCGCGCCCACCCCAATTCCTTGCCAGGGTTTTTCGTGGACGTAGTCATCAGCACGATAAACAGCCTGCTTCGCCCGATAGTAATAACTGTCTGAAGCCTGGCTAACCCGTTTTTTCACATCATCCAGCGCTTTTTCTGCACGCGCTTTCAGCTCAACATATTTCTGATCGGCGGGATCGCCAGAGGAGCGGAGCACCTCTTCCAGTGTTTCACTAAGCAGCGTCAGGTCGTCATCGATACGTGTATCACCAAACTGATTAGACATTCTCGTTCTCCATTTGCGTAAAACCTGTCACTAACTATAGACAATGGTTATTGATTACGCCTGAATTACCTCGCGTGCCATCCCAATGTGTGGGATACCATCTTCTTCATAGACCTCCGTCACAGGGATAAAGCCAAAACTTTGGTAGAAGTTTTGTAGATGCGCCTGCGCCCCGAGGTAAACAGGCTTATCAGGCCAGTAATGCGCGCATGTTTCGAGTGTTTTACTCATCAGCTGCTGCCCCACTTTTTCGCCACGCAACGCTTCACTGACAATCACCCGACCAATAACGACCGGTTCAAGATCATCATCACTTTTCAGAATCCTCGCATACGCTACCAGTTCATCATTTTTCCAACCGAGAATATGGCGATTATCTCCCGTCAAGTCATCACCATCGATATCCTGATAAGGGCAATTCTGCTCAACAACAAAAACCGCGCAACGCAGTTGTAATAAGGCATAAAGCTGGGAAACCGATAATTCAGAGTGATGCAGATCTTGCCATTCAATCATAATGCTCTCCTTTTAGATGTATGCCTTATACTAGCCGGAATATTTTTTGAAACGTGATGAACTCATGGAATTAATTTTTTTAGGTACTTCAGCCGGTGTGCCAACCCGTACGCGCAATGTCACGGCAATATTGCTTAACCTGCAACATCCGACCCGGAGCGGTCTTTGGTTGTTTGACTGCGGTGAAGGCACCCAGCATCAGCTACTGCATACCGCCTTTAACCCTGGAAAACTGGATAAGATTTTTATCAGTCACCTTCATGGCGATCATCTCTTTGGTTTACCCGGCTTACTATGCAGTCGTTCTATGTCTGGTATTGTCCAACCCTTAACGATTTATGGTCCGCAAGGTCTCCGTGAATTTGTGGAGACTGCGCTGCGGATTAGCGGCTCATGGACCGATTATCCGCTGGAAATTGTCGAAATTGGCGCTGGCGAAATTCTCGATGATGGCCTGCGCAAAGTGACCGCTTATCCGATGGAGCATCCACTGGAATGTTATGGCTATCGTATTGAAGAACATGATAAACCGGGTGCATTAAATGCCCAGGCATTAAAAGCTGCTGGCGTGCCGCCTGGCCCACTGTTTCAGGCATTAAAAGCGGGCAAAACAATCACGCTGGAAGACGGAAGGCAGATTAACGGCGCAGATTACTTAGCCGCTCCAGTGCCAGGTAAAGCGCTCGCTATTTTCGGTGATACCGGCCCCTGCGATGCCGCACTTGACCTGGCTAAAGGCGTCGATGTCATGGTACACGAAGCGACGTTGGATATAACCATGGAAGCCAAAGCCAATAGTCGCGGCCACAGCTCTACACGCCAGGCTGCGACACTGGCCCGTGAGGCTGGAGTCGGTAAGCTAATCATTACCCACGTCAGCTCGCGCTATGATGACAAAGGTTGTCAGCACCTGTTACGTGAATGTCGGTCAATTTTCCCGGCGACTGAACTGGCGCATGATTTCACCGTGTTTAATGTTTAACTCTGCTTCCTACTAAAAACAGGGCGAAACTTGCCCTGTTATCGCAACCCGCGCCACATATATCCCCCCACACGGGCATATTGAGCGATTTTTGATATTTATTCATCTCCGCACGCACTATATTCAGAGCAATAAGTTGCCTCTTTTTATCTTCATTCAGCACAACCTTTGCAACTAAAAGGAGCCTATGATGGTTACAGTTGTCAGCAATTATTGTCAATTATCTCAAACACAACTCAATCAGACATTTGCAGAAAAATTTACTGTGACCGAGGAATTACTGCAATCTTTAAAAAAAACAGCATTATCCGGAGATGAAGAAAGCATTGAGTTACTGCATAATATTGCGTTAGGTTATGATGAATTTGGAAAAAAAGCCGAAGATATTCTTTATCATATTGTTAGAAACCCAACAAATGAAACCCTATCGATTATCCGACTTATCAAAAATGCCTGTTTAAAATTATATAATTTGGCACATACCGCAACCAACTCCCCCCTTAAACCAGCTGGTCCGGATAATTCAGATGATCTCCTGTTCAAAAAGCTATTCTCCCCGTCAAAATTAATGACAATTATCGGTGATGATATTCCTCTTATATCTGAAAAACAGTCGCTTTCAAAGGTACTTTTAAATGATAAGAATAATGAACTGAGCGATGGTACAAACTTCTGGGATAAAAATCGTCAATTAACCACGGATGAAATAGATTGCTATCTTCAGAAGATCGCCGCTAATGCAAAAAATACTCAAGTCAATTATCCTACTGGTCTCTACCTCCCCGATTCCAACAGCACTTACCTGGAAATCGCTCTCAATGATAATATTAAGAGCGATCCATCATGGCCGAAAGAAGTCCAGTTATTCCCCATAAATACTGGCGGACACTGGATATTAGTTTCGCTACAAAAAATAGTTAATGAAAAAAATAACACACAACAAATAAAATGCGTCATATTCAACTCATTACGTGCACTAGGCCATGATAAAGAAAATTCACTTAAGCGTGTCATTAATAGTTTCAATTCTAAATTCATGGGAGAAATGCCGAATAATAAGAATATAACAGATCATTTAACTGAACAAGAGATAACATTTTTACATGCCGATCTTCAGCAATACTTAAGCCAAAGTTGCGGTGCATTTGTGTGCATGGCAGCCAAAGAAGTAATTGAACAAAGGGAAAGCAATTCTGACAGCGCTCCCTATACGTTATTAAAAAACTATGCTGACAGATTTAAAAAATATTCAGCAGAAGAGCAGTACGAAATTGATTTTCAACATCGACTGACAAACAGAAATTGTTATTTAGATAAATATGGCGATGCAAATATCAATCATTATTATAAAGACTTAGAATAAAACACTCACAACCCAAAAATAGATCATCAGGAAAAAGAGTAAGTTAACATCATTGTTAGTCAATTCGACCAGTCAGCAAATATGCTGACTGATCGAACATAGTTTGCTAAAAAGTCATCACTGACCGATGTCAGTCACACCATCCGCCAGTTCAATCTACGGGTATTTCCAGCGTATCGCGGCACGCGATTGCTGGTCTGTTGATGTAGTGGATTGTAGTTGCTGACTTTTCTTACCCTCAGATTTCTGCCCCCTGTCAATTCAATCTGCCAATAAATAACATAATTATATTTTTTCTCATACGAATTCCTTTTTAAAATAGCGAACCCACTGTAAAAAAATACTTTTTGTATATCTCTACCAACCGTAATAAAATAAACACTCATAACTCATTATAAATAATTATAAAATAACGCCTTTTATTGATAATTTACATATGAAAAAAATGACACCTCTTTATTTTATATCATTACTACTATCGCTTACTTTTATTATTTTTTACCAACCCTGGATCAATGCATTACCGCCAACTCCCCGACACGCAAGTCCTGAGCAATTAGAAAAAACAGTTCGTTATCTTACACAAACTGTGTATCCCCGTAGTGCAGACATTATTGATAATCTGAATAGGTCCGCAGAGTATATAAAAGAGGTCTTTGTCAGTAGCGGTGCCAGAGTTACCGGGCAGGACGTTCCCATTACGGGAGGTCCCTACAAAAATATTGTAGCTGATTATGGTCCTGCCAATGGACCGCTGATTATTATTGGTGCGCACTATGACTCTGCCAGCAGTTTTGAAAAAGATCAATTAACCTATACGCCTGGCGCGGATGATAACGCCAGCGGCGTGGCAGGATTACTCGAACTGGCACGTTTGTTACAGCAGCAAACACCGAAAACTGGCGTGCAGCTGGTCGCCTATGCGTCGGAAGAACCGCCCTTCTTTCGTAGCAATGAAATGGGGAGCGCGGTACATGCAGCTTCGCTTAACCGCCCAGTACAGTTAATGATTTCTCTGGAGATGATTGGCTATTACGACTCTGCGCCTGGGAGCCAGGATTACCCTTACCCGGCAATGTCCTGGCTTTATCCTGAACGGGGTGACTTTATTGCCGTGGTCGGCAGAATACAGGATATCAACGCCGTTCGTCAGGTAAAAGCCGCATTGTTGTCATCCCGGAATTTATCTGTTTATTCTATGAATGCCCCAGGGTTTATTCCCGGCATTGATTTCTCTGACCACCTTAATTATTGGCAACACGATATTCCCGCCGTAATGATTACCGACACCGCTTTTTATCGTAATAAACAATACCACTTGCCCGGTGATACCGCAGACAGATTGAATTATCAGAAAATGGCTCAGGTCGTGGATGGCGTTATCACCTTGTTATACAACAGTAAACAATAAAATTTTCTCGAGGCGGGTCCAGAAAAAGCAACATGCGCATTTTATTTTCCCTCATCTGTTTTAAGATGCGAAACATGAAATTCAACGGAGGAAAAATAAATGGGAATGATTGGCTATTTTGCGGAAATCGACTCAGAAAAGATTAACCAACTGCTTGAGTCAGCTGAAAAACCTTTAATGGACAATATTCATGACACGCTTTCAGGATTACGCCGACTGGATATTGATAAACGCTGGGATTTTTTACATTTTGGCCTGACAGGCACCTCTGCGTTCGATCCAGCGAAGAATGATCCGCTGAGTCGTGCTGTGCTTGGTGAACACAGCCTCGAAGATGGCATAGATGGTTTCCTGGGGTTGACCTGGAATCAGGAGTTAGCTGCGACAATCGACCGACTGGAAGCTCTTGACCGAAATGTGCTGCGTAAACAGTTTTCCATTCAGCGACTCAATGAAATGGAGATTTATCCGGGAGTAACCTTTTCAGAAGAGTTAGAGGGGCAACTCTTTGCATCCATCATGCTTGATATGGAAAAATTAATTAGCGCTTATCGGCGTATACTGCGACAGGGGAATCATGCGCTGACGGTTATTGTTGGGTGATGATGTCATGACAAAAAAACCGCCGAACTTGTCGGCGGCTTTCTGACTTACGAACTGACAGCTTACATCAGCGGCATTGCTAACCGAACAATGCTAATCAGCGGTTGTGGCCATACACCCAGCACCAGTACCAACAGTGCAGAGATCAGCACCACGATACCGCCCGCGCTGTACTGCCAGTTTGATGGTGCATCGCGACCCGGTTGTTCCGGGGCGTGCAGGTATAAGCTCACCGCTACGCGCAGGTAGTAGTAGAGGCCAATTGCCGAACCGACAACCACGGCCCCCACCAGCCACCACAGGTGTGCCTGGACACCGACCGCCAGCACGTAGAACTTACCGATAAAGCCCAGCGTCATCGGAATACCGGCCAGTGACAGCATCATCACCGTCATCACTGCCGCGAGGATCGGACGATGCCAGAACAGACCACGGTAAGAGAACAGGGAATCAGCATCCGGACCACGGTAAGGGCTGGACATCAGGCTGACTACGCCAAATGCGCCGAGGCTGCTGAACAGATAACCCGCGAGGTAAACCCCTACCGCTTCCATCGACATCTCGCCGGTTTGCAGCGCAATCAGCGCCACCAGCAGATAGCCGAGGTGAGAGATAGACGAGTAGCCGAGCAGACGTTTGATATTGGTCTGGCTCAGCGCCATCAGGTTACCGAAGATGATGGAGGCAAAGGCGATAATCGCCAGCACCACGCGAATCGCTTCGCTATCACCCACTGGTGCGTAGAGGAACAGACGCATCACCACGCCGAAGATAGCGATTTTGCTCGCCGTCGCCAGGAAGGTAGAAACTGGCGCAGGCGCGCCCTGGTATACGTCTGGCGTCCACAGGTGGAACGGCACCAGAGAGAGCTTGAAGCCGAGGCCGACAATCATCAGGCCAAAACCTGCCAGTAACAGCGGCTCGTTGAGCATGCCGTCGCCAAGGTTTTTACCCAGTGCAACAAACGACAGGTCGCCAGACTGCGCGTACACCAGTGCCATACCAAACAGCAGGAAAGAAGATGCTGCAGCAGAAAGGATGGTGTATTTGATACTGGCTTCCAGCGAACGTTTCTGGCGGAAAGCGTAACCGACCAGGCCAAACAGCGGCAGAGAGATCAGTTCAATACCGAGGAACAGAGACGCCAGGTGATTGGCATTCGCCAGCAGGATCCCGCCCAGAGCGGCAATTAACACCAACAGGTAGAACTCGTCCTTGTTGTCGTTATAGCCTTCAAGCCACGGGTAGGCGAAAGTACAGGTGGCGAGGCTCGCCAACAATACAAGCCCAGTGTAAAGCATGGCGAAACCATCAACGCGCATCAGCGGCGTAACGTCCATAGCGCCAGCCTGGCCGACAAACCAGAGCGAAACCAGCGCCGCGTTAAGCCCAATAACCGAGAGCGTAGCGTTGAGGAAATGATTGCGTCGCCACGCAATGGAGAGCATCACAACCACCACCGTCAAGCCGACGATCAGCAACGGTAGCAGTGCGATCAGGTTTTGTGGAGTTATTGTCATGGCGATTTACGGCCTTGTAGTAGTAACGGAATTAACAAACCACTGCTGGATATTGCCAATCGCGGAGTGCGAGGTATCCAGAATCGGCTGCGGATAGAAGCCCAGCAGTACCAGCAGCACCACCAGCAACAGGATCATAAACAGCTCACGCAGCGACATCCCTGGCAGTTCCTGGCTGGCAATCTGGCTTTTCGCTTTACCGAAGTAAGCGCGATGAAGCATCGCCAGCGAATAAACAGATGCAAAGACCAGCCCAAAGGTAGAGATAACGGTAATCACCGGGACAACCTGGAAGCTGCCGAACAGAATCATAAATTCGCCGACGAAGTTACCGGTGCCTGGCATCCCAAGCGTTGCCACTGCAAAGAACAGTGACAGTGCTGGCAGCCATTTCATTTTGCTCCACAGACCGCCCATCATGCGCATATCGCGGGTGTGGATACGTTCATAAAGCTGACCGCAAAGAATAAACAGACCCGCCGCCGACAAGCCGTGAGCAATCATCTGAATGACCGCGCCCTGGTAGGCTAACTGGCTGCCGGTGTAGATAGCAATCAGCACGAAGCCCATGTGGGAAACCGAGGTGTAGGCGATCAGACGTTTGATATCGGTCTGGGCGAAGGCCATCCACGCACCGTAGAAGATGCCGATAACACCCAACCACATGGCGATTGGCGCGAACTCTGCCGACGCGTTCGGAAACAGTGGCAGAGAGAAACGCAGCAAACCGTAAGCGGCGGTTTTCAGCAAGATCCCCGCGAGGTCAACGGAACCGGCAGTCGGTGCCTGAGAGTGCGCATCCGGCAGCCAGCCATGCAGCGGAACCACCGGCATTTTCACCGCAAATGCGATGAAGAAGCCCAGCATCAGCAGGTATTCCACGCCGTTAGACATCGGCGTATTCAGCAGCTCTTCATAATTGAAGGTCCAGACGCCGGTCGCATTGTAGTGAACAAAAACCAGCGCCAGGATAGCAATCAACATCACCAGACCACTCGCCTGGGTGTAAATGAAGAACTTGGTTGCCGCCGTGATACGCGTTTTACCGTCAGAAGCTTTATGCCCCCACAGTGCGATCAGGAAGTACATCGGCACCAGCATCATTTCCCAGAAGAAGAAGAACAGGAACATGTCGATGGCAAGGAACACGCCGATAACGCCGCCCAGGATCCACATCAGGTTGAGGTGGAAGAAGCCCTGATATTTTTCGATCTCTTTCCACGAACAAAGTACCGCCAGCACGCCGAGCAGACCGGTCAGCACGACCATCAGCAGCGACAGACCATCAATGGCGAGATGAATAGAGATACCAAAACGCGGGATCCACGGCATGTCGAATTCAGACTGCCACTGCGGAATTCCGGCAGATTGCGTCAGTGAATAACCGCCCTGCAACCACAGTTGCAGCGACAGCGCCAGCGTCAATCCCATGGTGATCAGCGCGATCCAGCGTGGCACCTTGACGCCAAAGCGTTCGGTCTGCCAGCACAGGAAGCCGCCAATAAAGGGGATTAGTATTAACCAGGGTAATAACATAGCTAAGTATGTCCCTTATATTTACTCCTGCTCAGGCTATCTCACTCGCCAGCCCGAATCCCGGCAGTGCTCGCAATCCTCACGTACTTAAGTACGCTCCGGTTGCTGTGCGCTGGCGGTATCCGGTCTGACTTCGCCGATGACGCCTGTACTTCAGGAACAGTTACCTAAAATTTATTCTTAGTTCACAGACCCGGCGCAACGCCGGGTATATTCACTCAGCCAACAACTCAACGCAGTACCATCAACAGTGCCAGCACCACGACCGCACCGATGCTCATGGATGCCACATACCAGCGCAGATAACCGTTCTCGCTTAACAGCAGACCTTTACCTGCAAAGCGGGAAAGGACAGCCGGGATGTTCATCATTGAGTTCAGCGGATCGCGTTTCAGCAACCAGGCAATACCCAGGAACGGCTTGACGAACACTTTGTCGTACAGCCAGTCAAAGCCCCAGGCGTTGTACCACCAGGTACCCAGCAGACGGCCCGGCGCACTGTTGGCGATGGAGGTCACCAGAGTACGTTTACCCAGCCACAGCCAGGCTGCCAGCAGAATACCAACCACCGCGACCACGCCAGAGGTAATTTCCAGGGTCAACATGCTGCCGTGCGCCAGTTCCGTAGTTTGCGGAAGCACGCCCTGCAGCGGCGGTACAATCAGTGCGCCAACGAAGGTGGAAAGGATCAGCAGCACAATCAGCGGCAGGCTGTGAGTAATCCCTTTCACGGCGTGAGCGTGAATTTGTTCTTTCCCGTGGAAGACGATGAAAATCATACGGAAGGTGTAGAGCGAGGTCATAAACGCACCGACCAGACCTGCCACCATCAGATTGATATGACCATTCGCCATCGCACCGGCGAGGATCTCATCCTTACTGAAGAAGCCCGCAGTAACCAGCGGCAGTGCCGACAGTGCTGCACCACCCACCAGGAAGCAGAGATAAACCAGCGGAATAGATTTACGCAGACCGCCCATCTTGAAGATGTTCTGTTCGTGATGGCAGGCCAGAATGACGGAACCGGATGCCAGGAACAGCAGCGCTTTAAAGAACGCGTGGGTCATCAAGTGGAAAATCGCCGCATCCCATGCCTGTACGCCAAGCGCGAGGAACATGTAGCCAATCTGGCTCATGGTAGAGTAAGCGAGAACACGTTTGATATCGGTCTGTACCAGCGCGGCAAAACCGGCCAGCAGCAGCGTAACTGCCCCGACAATACCCACCAGATGCAGAACTTCTGGTGTCATCAGGAACAGGCCGTGGGTACGGGCGATCAGGTAGACACCCGCGGTTACCATCGTTGCGGCGTGGATCAGCGCGGAGACAGGCGTCGGGCCCGCCATCGCGTCGGCAAGCCATGTCTGCAACGGCAGCTGCGCAGATTTACCAACCGCACCGCCCAGCAGCATCAGCGTCGCCCACATCAGCATGTTATTGCCGTCAGCAAAGTGCGCGGGTGCCAGTTCCACCATTTCACGGAAGTTCAGGGTGCCCAGTTCGTTGTAGAGAATGAACAGCGCGAAAGCGAGGAACACGTCACCCACACGGGTCACGACAAACGCTTTCATTGCCGCTGCGCCATTCTTCGGATCGGTGTAATAGAAACCGATCAACAGATAGGAGCACAGGCCAACGCCTTCCCAGCCGAGGTACATCAACAGCAGGTTGTCAGCAAGAACCAGAACCACCATGCTGGCGATGAACAGGTTGGTGTAGGCGAAGAAGCGAGAGTAGCCCTCTTCACCACGCATGTACCAGGAGGCGTACATGTGAATAAGGAAACCGACACCGGTGACCACCGAGAGCATGGTCAGCGACAGGCCGTCCAGCACCAGATTGAAACCGATGTTAAAGTCGCCTACCGACATCCATGTCCACAGCGGCTGGCTGTATGCCTGCTCACCGTTAGCGAAGAAGTCAACGCCGATAAAGGCAGTTACCAGCGCCGCCAGGCCCACAGAGCCAACGCCCACGATCGCTGAGACGTTTTCAGACCAGCGCCCACGGGAGAACGCCAGCAGGACGAAGCCAATCAATGGCAAAATAATGGTTAAGGCAAGCATGTTCATCCGCGCATCTCACTTACTGAATCGATGTTCAGGTTCTGGCGACGACGGTGAAGTTGCAGCAGCAGCGCAAGGCCGATACTCGCTTCCGCCGCCGCGAGGCTGATGGCGAGAATGTACATCACCTGACCGTCGGTCTGACCCCAGTAGCTTCCGGCGACCACAAAGGCCAGCGCAGAGGCGTTAATCATGATTTCCAGACCAATCAGCATAAAGAGCAGATTGCGACGGATAACCAGACCGGTTAAGCCAAGAACGAATAAGATTGCCGCGAGGATCAGTCCATGTTGTAAGGGGATCATGCGTGCTCCTCCGTTTTTCTTTTCGCGCTGTCGTCTTTACGATTGCTCAGCACTTCACCCGCACGCTCTTCACGACCGACGTGGAAGGCCACAACCAGACCAGCCAGCAGCAGCATAGAAGCCAGTTCCACCGCCAGTACGTAAGGCCCGAACAGCGTAATACCCACTGCTTTAGCACTGATTGGCGTACCGTCGATACCCTGATCGTTAACACCGAGAATGGCGTAAACAATCACCACCAGCATGATGGCTGACAAAATTGCCGGACCAATCCACACCTGCGGTTTCAGCCACTGGCGTTCCTGTTCGATTTCCGAACCGCCCAGGTTGAGCATCATCACCACGAACACGAACAGCACCATAATGGCACCCGCGTAGACGATAATTTCCAGCGCACCGGCGAAGTAAGCGCCCAGTGAGAAGAACACCCCGGAAATCGCCAGCAGCGAAATAATCAGGTACAGCAATGCGTGTACCGGATTGGTATGGGTGATCACTCGCAAGGTCGCAAGTATGGCTATCAGGCCACAGATATAAAAAGCGAACTCCATTGCCCCTCTCCTTACGGTAACAGGCTCTTGACGTCGATAGGCTTGGCTTCGTTCTCTGCTTCGCCCTTATCTTTGCCGTCGATTGCCATACCTGCCATCCGGTAGAAGTTATATTCCGGGTATTTGCCCGGACCGGAGATCAGCAGATCCTCTTTCTCATAAACCAGATCCTGGCGCTTGTATTCCCCCATTTCGAAATCCGGGGTTAACTGAATCGCCGTGGTCGGACAGGCTTCTTCGCACAGACCACAGAAAATGCAGCGTGAGAAGTTGATGCGGAAAAATTCCGGATACCAGCGACCGTCTTTGGTTTCTGCTTTTTGCAGCGAGATACAGCCGACCGGGCAGGCGACCGCGCAGAGGTTACAGGCTACGCAACGCTCTTCGCCGTCCGGGTCGCGGGTCAGAACGATGCGACCACGATAACGGGGCGGCAGATAGACCGGCTCTTCCGGGTACATTCGCGTTTCGCGTTTGGCGAACGCGTGCAGGCCGATCATCCAGATACTACGAACCTGGGTGCCGAAACCTACTAACAATTCTTTTAAGGTCATGGTCTTAGTGCCCCTTATTGCGCCTGCCAGAGAATGACAGCCGCCGTTACCAGCAAGTTGATCAGCGTCAGCGGCAGACAGATTTTCCAGCCGAAGGACATTACCTGGTCATAACGCGGACGCGGTAACGACGCACGAATCAAAATGAACATCATCATAAAGAACGCGGTTTTCAGCGCGAACCAGATGAATGGCGGTAAGAACGGGCCTTGCCAGCCACCGAAGAACAGCGTCACCATCAATGCGGAGATGGTCACAATCCCGATGTATTCGCCCACGAAGAACAGTCCGAACTTCATGCCGGAATACTCAATGTGGTAACCATCCGCCAGTTCCTGCTCGGCTTCCGGCTGGTCAAACGGGTGACGGTGACACACCGCCACGCCCGCGATGGCAAAGGTAATAAAACCAAAGAATTGCGGGATGACGTTCCACACGTGCGCCTGGCTGTTAACGATGTCGGTCATGTTGAATGAACCGGCCTGCGCCACCACGCCCATCAGGGAAAGCCCGAGGAACACTTCGTAGCTCAGGGTCTGCGCAGAAGCACGCATCGCACCCAGCAGCGAGTATTTGTTGTTACTTGACCAGCCCGCAAACAGCACCGCGTAAACCGCCAGACCTGCCATCATCAGGAAGAACAAAATCCCGATGTTCAGGTCGGCAACCACCCAACCCGGACTGACTGGTACAATCGCAAAGGCCAGCAGCAGCGAGGTAAAGGCAATCATCGGTGCCAGAGTAAAGATGACGCGATCCGAGAATTTCGGGATCCAGTCTTCTTTAAAGAACATTTTGATCATGTCCGCGACCAGCTGGAGCGAACCGCCCCAGCCAACACGGTTAGGTCCGTAACGGTTCTGGAACAGACCCAGCAGGCGACGTTCGCCAAAGCTCATGAATGCCCCGCAGGTGACAACCACCAGCAGGATCACCACCGCTTTGAGGATGGTCAGCAGGATCTCAATCAGTTCCGGTGATATCCAACTCATTGTTGTGCCTCCTTGAGATCCTCAAGATGCGCGCCAGCCAGCACCGGAGCAATGCCGGACATGCCCATCGGCAAGCCCACCTGCCCTGCCGTCAGTCCTTCGGCGATTTCAACCGGCAGCGTGACCGTGTTGCCATCGTAACTAAAGGAGACGCGTGTACCCCCGTTCACCCCCAACTTCGCGGCATCCGCGGGGTTGAGTTTGATGTACGGCTGCGGCATACGGCTCTGGAAGACCGGAGCACGCTGTGACAATTCATCGCTGCCAAACAAGTGGTAGTACGGCGCGATACGCCATTTCCCTTCCTGCGGCTGGAAGCGTGCCGGTACGCTGGTGAAGTAATCCAGACCGTTTTCGCTGGTTTCAAACAGACGCACGCCCGGATCGCCAAAACGCAGTTTGCCGCCCACTTCGTCCTGGAATTTGTTCCACGCCTGCGGGGAGTTCCAGCCCGGCGCCCAGGCAAACGGCACTTGCGAACGGTGCGCGGTCGGCTGGTTGTTACCCTCCATTGAGAAGGTGAACATGGTGTCAATATCCTGCGGCTGACGCGGCTCATGAACGCTGATGTTGGCGCGCATGGCGGTACGACCACTGTAACGGTGCGGCTCACGGGCCAGTTTCTGACCACGAATACGGAATGTCGCATCCGGCGCAGCATCTTTGATTCCCGCCAGTTCCGGGATTTTCGCCACAACGGCGTCAATCACATGGTCGAGCTGCGTCCAGTCCACTTCACGGCTCAGCAGGGTACTGTGCAGCGAGTGCAGCCAGCGCCAGCTTTCCAGCATCACAGTTTTGCTGTCGTAATAAGCCGGATCGTAAACCTGGAAGAAACGTTGGGCGCGGCCTTCGTTGTTGATCACCGTACCGTCGCTTTCAGCAAAGCTGGCGGCGGAAAGTACCAGATGGGCGTTTTCCATAATCGCTGTGCGTTGATGGTCAACCACCATCACCAGCGGCGCTTTCGCCAGCGCAGCATTCACGCGGGTAGCGGAAGCGTGACGATGCAGATCGTTCTCCAGCACCACCACCGCGTCGGCGCGTCCGGTTTCCAGTTCGGTCAACGCTTCTTCAAGCGATCCACCGCCCATAATGCCCAGCCCCATGCTGTTGACGGAACGGGCAATCATGGTGATACCGACGTCAGCGCCGCGACCTTTCAGGGCTTTCGCCACGTTAGCCGCTGCCTGAATCACTTCAGCGCTACCAGCGTTTGTCCCGGAGATAATTAACGGTTTCTTCGCACCTGCCAGTGCCTGCACGATGACGTCGATTTTGCTTTGCAGTTCAGGCTCGATACCCTCAACCGCTGGCGCGGAGTTATCCAACGCATGAGCAATGGCAAAACCTAAACGCGCCTGATCTTCAACCGGTGCGCGGTAAGTCCACGCCGCGATATCATCCAAACGGGTGTCATCAACGTTAGTCACAAACAGCGGATGCTTCGCACGTTGGCCAATGTTGAGGATTGCCGCAATCTGCCAGTCAGCCACTTTTTGTGCTGCCGCCATTTCGCGTGCTTTACCTTTCACCGCCTGACGCACTGCCAGCGCAACGCGCGCGCCGGTCTGGGTAACGTCTTCGCCCAGCACCAGTACCGCATCGTAAGATTCAATTTCGCGTAAGGCCGGAGTATAAATGCCGCCTTCGCGCAGCACTTTTAGCGCCAGTTGCAGACGTTCCTGCTCACCGTGAGCGATACCGGTGTAGAAGTTTTCTTCGCCCACCAGCTCACGCAGCGCAAAGTTGCTTTCCACGCTGGCACGCGGAGAACCGATGCCGATGACTTTCTTCGACTGACGCAGAATATCTGCCGCGCCCTGCATTGCCTGTTCGGCGTTGAGGGTAATGAAATCATCGCCACGACGCTGTACTGGCTGACGCGGACGGTCTTTCAGGTTGACGTAGCCGTAACCGAAACGACCTCGGTCGCAGAGGAAGTAGTGGTTTACCGTACCGTTGTAACGGTTTTCGATACGACGCAGTTCGCCATAACGCTCGCCGGGGCTGATGTTACAGCCGATGGAACATTGCTGGCAGATGCTCGGCGCAAACTGCATATCCCATTTACGGTTATAACGCTCGGAGTGCGTTTTGTCGGTGAATACGCCGGTCGGGCAAATTTCGACCAGGTTACCGGAGAATTCGCTTTCCAGGGTGCCGTCTTCCGGGCGACCGAAGTAGACGTTGTCATGTGCACCGTAAACGCCCAGATCTGTACCGTCAGCGTAATCTTTGTAGTAACGCACGCAGCGGTAGCAGGCGATGCAACGGTTCATTTCGTGAGAGATGAACGGCCCCAGATCCTGATTGCGGTGGGTACGTTTGGTGAAACGGTAGCGACGGAAGCTGTGTCCGGTCATCACGGTCATATCCTGAAGATGGCAGTTACCGCCCTCTTCACATACCGGACAATCGTGCGGGTGGTTGGTCATCAACCACTCGACCACGCTTTCACGGAACTGTTTCGCTTCTTCGTCGTCAATGGAAATAAAGGTGCCATCGGAAGCCGGTGTCATACAGGACATCACCAGGCGACCACGCGTGTCTTCCGCGTTTTGGTATTGCTTCACCGCACACTGGCGGCAAGCACCGACGCTTCCCAGCGCCGGATGCCAGCAAAAGTAAGGAATATCAAGGCCCAGAGACAGACAAGCTTCCAGCAGGTTGTCCGCTCCGTTAACCTCATATTCTTTGCCGTCTACATGAATTGTAGCCATTAGCATGCTTCCAGTTTTCTCAGTCAGAGACTGAGCGTTAATCGAAATTCGGTTACCAGCGCTCTTTCAGCAGGTTCGGCTGAATCCCATTAATCAAATGGGTATTGCTGAACGGCTGTTTGATTCCCGCCTCAAATTCTTCGCGGAAATATTTGATGGCGCTCTGTAACGGCTCCACTGCACCAGGTGCGTGGGCACAGAAAGTTTTACCCGGACCCAAGAATCGACACAGTTGCTCAAGTGTTTCGATATCACCCGGCTGACCTTCGCCACGCTCCAGCGCGCGCAGAATTTTCACGCTCCACGGCAGACCATCACGGCACGGCGTACACCAGCCGCAGGACTCACGGGCGAAAAACTCTTCCAGGTTTCGTACCAGCGACACCATGTTGATCTCGTGATCAACCGCCATCGCCAGCGCCGTACCCAGACGGCTGCCCGCTTTACCGATACTTTCGAATTCCATCGGCAGATCAAGGTGCGCTTCGGTCAGGAAGTCAGTGCCCGCACCGCCTGGCTGCCAGGCTTTGAATTTTAGGCCGTCACGCATACCACCGGCGTAATCTTCGAGGATCTCGCGTGCGGTAGTGCCGAACGGCAGTTCCCACAGGCCCGGATTTTTCACCCGACCGGAGAAGCCCATCAGCTTGGTGCCAGCATCTTTGCTTTTCGAGATGTTCTGATACCACTCCACGCCGTTAGCGAGGATCGCCGGAACGTTACACAGGGTTTCGACGTTGTTGACACAGGTCGGTTTGCCCCAAACGCCAGAGGTTGCCGGGAAGGGGGGCTTCGAGCGTGGGTTAGCGCGACGCCCTTCCAGGGAGTTGATTAACGCTGTTTCTTCCCCGCAGATGTAGCGCCCTGCCCCGGTATGGACGAACAGTTCGAAATCGAAACCTGTTCCCATAATGTTTTTGCCGAGCAGCCCTGCTTCGGTGGCTTCGGCAATGGCACGGCGCAGATTCACTGCCGCCTCGATATATTCGCCACGCAAGAAGATGTAGCCACGGTAAGCTTTCAGCGCAAATGCGGAGATGAGCATACCTTCCACCAGCAGGTGCGGCAGTTGCTCCATCAGCAGGCGGTCTTTATAAGTGCCCGGCTCCATTTCATCGGCGTTACACAGCAGGTAACGGATGTTCATGGATTCGTCTTTCGGCATCAGGCTCCATTTCAGGCCAGTCGAGAAGCCCGCACCGCCGCGCCCTTTCAGGCCAGCGTCTTTAACCTGATTGACGATCTCGTCCGGAGACAGCCCGGTCAGCGCCTTACGCGCGCCTTCGTAACCGTTTTTGCTGCGATATTCGTCCAGCCACACTGGCTGTTTGTCATCACGCAGACGCCAGGTCAGCGGATGCGTTTCGGGAGTACGGATAATGTTTTTCATTTATACCGCTCCAGCAGTTCAGGAATCGCTTCCGGAGTCAGATGCGCGTGAGTGTCCTCATCGATCATCATGTTTGGCCCTTTGTCGCAGTTCCCCAGGCAGCAAGTTGGCAGCAGCGTAAAGCGACCGTCAAACGTCGTTTGCCCTGGTTTGATGTTCAGTTTTTTCTCCAGCGCCGCCTGAATGCCCTGGTAACCGTTAATGTGACAGACCACGCTGTCGCAATAACGGATCACATGGCGACCAACCGGCTGGCGGAAGATCTGGCTGTAGAAAGTAGCCACGCCTTCGACATCACTTGCGGGAATACCCAGAACGTCAGCGATCGCGTGGATCGCGCCGTCTGGCACCCATCCACGCTGTTTCTGAACGATTTTCAGCGCTTCAATGGACGCCGCACGCGGGTCTTCGTAGTGGTGCATCTCGTGCTCAATCGCTTCACGCTCAGCCGCACTCAGCTCAAAAGCCTCGGTTTGTGGTTGTTGATTCTCGTGCATAATTAGCGGTCCACATCTGACATAACAAAATCGATACTGCCCAGATAAACAATCAGGTCAGACACCAGGCTGCCGCGGATCGCCGCCGGAATTTGCTGCAAATGCGCATAACTCGGCGTACGGATACGGGTGCGATAACTCATGGTGCTGCCGTCGCTGGTCAGGTAGTAACTGTTGATCCCTTTGGTCGCCTCAATCATCTGGAAAGATTCATTGGCAGGCATCACCGGCCCCCACGACACTTGCAGGAAGTGGGTGATCAGGGTTTCGATATGTTGCAACGTGCGCTCTTTCGGCGGCGGCGTGGTCAGCGGGTGATCCGCTTTGAACGGGCCTTCCGGCATGTTGTTGAGGCACTGCTCAAGAATGCGCAGACTCTGACGCAGTTCTTCCACTTTCAGCATTACGCGGGTGTAGCAGTCAGAAACACCACCACCAACCGGGATTTCAAAGTCGAAGTTTTCATAGCCAGAATAAGGACGCGCCTTACGCACATCGAAGTCGATCCCGGTAGCGCGCAAACCAGCACCGGTGGTGCCCCACTCCAGCGCCTCTTTCGCGCCGTAGGCGGCTACGCCCTGGGAACGGCCTTTCAAAATGGTGTTTTGCAGCGCCGCTTTCTCATAAGACGCCAGACGTTTCGGCATCCAGTCGAGGAACTCACGCAGCAGGCGATCCCAGCCACGCGGCAGGTCGTGCGCTACGCCGCCAATACGGAACCACGCCGGGTGCATACGGAAACCAGTGATTGCTTCCACCAGATCGTAAATTTTCTGACGATCGGTAAAGGCGAAGAACACTGGCGTCATCGCGCCGACATCCTGAATAAAGGTCGAGATATACAGCAGGTGGCTGTTGATGCGGAACAGCTCAGAAAGCATTACGCGAATGACGTTAACGCGATCTGGTACGGTGATCCCGGCCAGTTTCTCTACCGCCAGTACATACGGCATCTCGTTAACACAGCCACCGAGATATTCGATACGGTCGGTATACGGAATGTAGCTGTGCCATGACTGGCGCTCGCCCATTTTCTCCGCGCCACGGTGGTGGTAACCGATGTCTGGTACGCAGTCGACAATCTCTTCGCCATCGAGCTGCAAAACGATACGGAAAGCACCGTGCGCCGACGGGTGGTTCGGACCGAGGTTGAGGAACATGAAGTCTTCATTTTCGGTGCCGCGCTTCATCCCCCACTCTTCCGGTTTGAAGGTCAGGGCTTCCATCTCCAGATCCTGTTTGGCTTTGGTCAGCTCAAACGGCGAGAATTCGGTAGCGCGCGCCGGGTAATCTTTACGCAGCGGGTGACCTTTCCAGGTTTGCGGCATCATGATGCGGCGCAAATTGGGGTGACCGTCGAAAGTAATGCCAAACAGATCCCAGGTTTCACGCTCATACCAGTTAGCGTTCGGGAACAGCTTGGTGAAGGTCGGTACGTGCAGGTCGTTTTCTGCCAGCGCCACCTTCAGCATGATGTCGCGGTTACGATCAATAGATATCAGATGGTAGAAAACGGAAAAATCCGCGGCAGGTAACCCTTCGCGGTGTGTGCGCAGACGTTCGTCCATGCCGTGTAAGTCAAACAGCATGACGTAAGGTTTCGGCAGTTTCTTTAAGAAATCACCCACTTCCAGTAATTGTTCACGCTTGATCCACACAACGGGAACCCCGGTGCGAGTCGCCTGAACAGTAAAGGCATCCGGCCCAAAACGGTTGCGCAGTTCGCCAATCACCGGATCATCAAGATGATCGCGGGTCTGCCAGGCGGGTTCTTGCGCGGTTAAGTCGGTCATATTGTTCACCATTGCAAATGGTCCGTGGTGACTGTCGGCGCAGTAAGCTTCGCGAAATAGATTTAGGAATAAGCGAAGAAAAATCCCTTTGCCGACAGGCGCAAATTAAATCTCGTCAGGTGTACGCAGGTTGGTAACGGCAATGCGTTCACCGCGCTTGCGTTCGCGCTCTGATTGCATGTTGGCGCGATAAACGCCCTGATCGCCAACCACCCATGAGAGCGGACGACGTTCTTTGCCGATAGATTCCTGCAACAGCATCAATGCCTGCATGTACGCTTCAGGACGTGGCGGGCAGCCCGGGATATACACATCAACCGGAATGAATTTATCGACGCCCTGCACAACGGAATAAATATCGTACATACCGCCAGAGTTGGCACAGGCCCCCATTGAGATAACCCATTTTGGTTCCAGCATCTGGTCATACAGACGCTGAATAACCGGTGCCATTTTGGTAAAGCAGGTTCCTGCAACCACCATCAGGTCAGCCTGACGCGGCGAAGCACGCAATACTTCTGCGCCAAAACGTGCCACGTCATGCACCGCGGTAAACGAAGTCACCATCTCAACGTAACAGCAGGAAAGACCGAAGTTATACGGCCAAATTGAGTTTTTACGACCCCAGTTAACCATGTCATTGAGCTTGCCCATAAACACGTTTTTGTTAACTTCTTGCTCCAGAGGGTCGGTTACGATCTCCTGCTTTTGCAGGGGGTAACGGTCGTTCTCACCGTTGGGATCTATGCGGGTGAGCGTATAATCCATCTTAATGCCTCGCGGTTAGCGTTGACGATTAGCGATACTGTTCGTTTCCGGGTTCATACGCTCGCGGCGTGAACGCGCGGGCGTCCAGTCCAGCGCGCCAATACGCACCAGATAAACCAGACCTGCCAGTAACACAAAAATAAAAATTGCAGCTTCCACAAAGCCTACCCAGCCGCTTTCGCGGATAGAAGTTGACCATGCGAACAGATACAGCGCTTCAACGTCGAAGATAACGAAGAACATGGCCACCAGATAAAACTTGGCGGACAGGCGTAAGCGGGCGGAGCCGACCGAGTCGATACCGGATTCAAACGGAACGTTTTTCGACCTCGCGCGTGCGCGACCGCCTAAAAACCAACCGCCTACCAGCATCAGGCAACACAGGCCAATGGCAACGATAAGAAAGATAGCGAATGCCCAGTGATGAGCGATGACTTCAGTGGATGTTGACATACTCATTGCTTACTCATCAAAAGTAGCGCCAGATTCACTGCTCTTCACGGCAGATGGACGCCACATCGATTCATGGGGAGGAATAAAAAAAACCTTACAATCACTGTAGAAACTCTTTTATACAGCTAATTGATGTGGTCTTTTACTCCTTTCTATAACCTTTTGTCAACTTTAACAAAAGTTTCTTCACATTAGTTTACATAATATCAACACCATTAGCATTTAATGCCCTTTCACCCCAGATCCTTGACGACTCCAGGATAATTAGATGTTGTTGAATCGTGTCCGTTGTGAAGCAATGGAAAAAATACGGGTCTATTTTGACAGGAATTTGTGTCGATTCCTCCCCCCAAAAGAGAGTATTTTCTTGATCTGTGACACGCTTTTGTCATTCCATAACAAAAACGCAGCAACAAATTTACGTATTTTTTAACATCATTGTAGCAGGTGATTTTTTTCAGGCGATTATTTGTGCGTTCGGGACGTGAATCTCTGGTGATTGAAAAATGAACAGTTTTGTGCGTTCTGCACGATACGAGGAAGGCTTTTTACTAAAAAAAAGCCGCTGGGGTTTAAAACACCCCCAGCGGCTCGTTTTTACACTATTGTCTTAGAAATTATCTATGGTCCATCGATTACTCGATATCCCTTTCAATTAACAATGAGTCATCGCCTTCCGGAGCAGACATTGGGCTGTATTGCCACGGATTATGGTAGCTCTCCATCGCCTGATAGATCACCTGGGCCAGCTCATTATTACTGGACGGGTCATAGCACAGCAAATATTCGGTATCGGGTAGCGGCGGTAAGCCATCTACTCCACTCAGCACACGCAGGTCTGGACTCATCATCTCGACCGGCCTTGCCGTCACGCCAAGACCGGCTTTCACTGCCGCACGAACGGCCGGAAGCGTCGAGGCGACATAAGCCAGTCGCCATGGAATATCTGCTTTATTAAGCGTCGCCAGCACCATATCGCGAAACGGGCTAGGATCATCCAGCAATACAAGAGGGATCGGCTCGCCTTTTTGCAATACGTATTCCGCTGCGCAGTACCAGTGTGTTGGCGAGGTACGCAGGTTCAATGCCTTAAACGTTGAAGGACGATGGGTGGTTACCATCAAATCCACTTCCTGGGATTCCAGCATTTCTGCCATATAGGCATTACGTTTAACGCGGACATCCAGCGCTAGTTTCGGATAAACCGAACTCACGCGATTTAACAGGAAAGGTAAGATCGTATCGGCAGATTCATCTGAAGCACCGATAGTTAACACGCCCTGAAGATTGCTGAACATTAATGATGAGCAGGCCTCATCATTAAAACGCAGGATTTTCCTGGCGTAACCAAGAAGTTGAATGCCATGTTCAGTTAACAGTTTGTTGCGACCGTGACGAGCGAACAGTTCTTTCCCAACGAGTTGTTCCAGACGCTGCATTTGCTGACTTACGGCGGACTGAGTACGACACACAGCGGCAGCTGCGGCAGCAAAAGTGTTCAGATCGGCAACAGCAACAAATGTTCTCAGCAGATCGAGGTCGAGGTTAATTATCGGACGATTTGCACTTATCATATATTATCACTTACTGGCGGCTCGTACTGAGCTGGTTAATGCTGTGCACACACAAACAAGCAATTCCATTTGTAATGTGCCTCCCTGGCAGTTTCATCCGGAACCCGGACGAAAGTAAAAATGCATATGAGTTGCACTAAAAAAGCGACTCACATTGTTCCGTTATAATGCCTGAAGTAGATCACAGAATATATCTTCAGGAATCGCATATCTATTAAGTTACTCACTCTTTTGTATTTATGACATGCGCGTGTTTGTATAAATGTAAATGTGAGTCCTTGTTCCACTCTCGTGCAGCATCGCTGGTCATACGCGAACACGTACAAACAGCAATGGTGAGGCGGCATCAAGAGCAGGGATCCGTCATTTATGCGAGCATTTTACCCCAAAAACCTTTTATTTATAAGGGTCATTGCGAATTATCTGATGCAAAGTTATGTTATGTTAGGCAAAGTAATCTTCTATTATTAATAAGCACAACAAAACCTTTTTGAATATTAAATAATAATTAATTAGCATCATCCTCATTCATTAATCCCGCTTAACAATAGTTTCACACCTTGCCCCCATTACGACACCTCGGAAATCATCACGCTGTTAAACTCTCCGTAATGCGGAAATATCATCATCACGATTCATTAGTGAATTCTTAAACGAGGCATTTTCAAACAATTATCTTACAGATAAAAAAACCACACCCACAATTAAGAATCAGAACAATTAACTACATAACATTAATTATTAAGCATATACACCTAATTATTTTGCCATTATTAAGTTATTAACAGCACAATCAAGCCTTCCCCTCTGGCAAAATCTTATTCTGCAGACCTTCAAAACGCCGTCCTGGGGGAGTACATTGTTCTAAGCTGACTTCCACGGCAGGGAGTGGCGATAACAGCAAAAAAGGTCAAGATTCATGTCCCCCATTGAAAAATCCAGCAAATTAGAGAATGTCTGTTACGACATCCGTGGTCCGGTGCTGAAAGAAGCAAAACGCCTGGAAGAAGAAGGTAACAAGGTACTGAAACTGAACATCGGCAATCCTGCCCCGTTCGGTTTTGACGCGCCAGATGAAATCCTCGTTGACGTGATTCGCAACCTGCCTACCGCTCAAGGGTATTGCGATTCCAAAGGGCTTTACTCCGCGCGTAAAGCCATCATGCAGCACTACCAGGCTCGTGGCATGCGTGATGTTACCGTGGAAGATATTTACATCGGCAATGGTGTATCGGAGCTTATCGTTCAGGCAATGCAGGCATTGCTGAACAGCGGGGACGAAATGTTAGTTCCTGCGCCTGATTACCCTCTTTGGACTGCGGCGGTTTCGCTATCCAGCGGTAAAGCGGTGCATTATCTTTGCGATGAATCCTCTGACTGGTTCCCGGACCTTGATGATATTCGCGCTAAAATTACGCCTCGTACGCGTGGAATCGTTATTATCAACCCAAATAACCCAACCGGCGCAGTTTATTCCAAAGAGCTTTTAATGGAGATTGTGGAGATTGCGCGTCAGCATAATCTCATTATCTTCGCCGATGAAATTTACGACAAAATTCTCTATGACGACGCCGAGCATCACTCAATTGCCGCGATGGCACCAGACCTGCTAACCATAACCTTTAACGGACTGTCGAAAACGTACCGCGTTGCGGGCTTCCGTCAGGGTTGGATGGTGCTGAACGGGCCGAAAAAACACGCTAAAGGTTACATCGAAGGTCTGGAAATGCTGGCTTCGATGCGCCTGTGTGCTAACGTTCCTGCGCAACACGCCATTCAAACCGCGCTGGGCGGTTATCAGAGCATCAGTGAATTTATTACACCCGGCGGGCGTCTTTATGAACAGCGTAACCGTGCGTGGGAATTGATCAACGATATTCCGGGCGTTTCCTGCGTGAAACCGCGCGGTGCGCTGTACATGTTCCCGAAAATCGACGCTAAACGCTTTAACATTCACGACGACCAGAAAATGGTGCTGGATTTCCTGTTGCAGGAAAAAGTCCTGCTGGTTCAAGGGACAGCATTCAACTGGCCGTGGCCGGATCACTTCCGCATTGTCACGCTACCACGTGTTGATGATATCGAGCTGTCTTTGAGTAAGTTCGCGCGTTTCCTTTCTGGTTATCATCAGCTGTAATCTTAATTTCACTGCCGGAGATTGCATCCGGCAGTGTTATCCCGCCACAATGACCTGATGATGTCATCATACGTAAGGTCACTATGAAACAGAGCCATTTTTTTGCCCATCTCTCCCGCCTGAAACTCATTAACCGCTGGCCACTAATGCGCAACGTGCGGACGGAAAATGTGTCCGAACACAGTTTGCAGGTAGCGATGGTCGCCCATGCGCTGGCAGCTATCAAAAATCGTAAATTTGGCGGTAATGTCAACGCCGAACGTATCGCTTTACTGGCGATGTACCACGATGTCTCAGAAGTTCTCACCGGCGATCTCCCTACTCCGGTGAAATACTTCAATTCGCAAATCGCTCAGGAATACAAGGCTATTGAAAAAATCGCTCAGCAAAAACTGGTCGATATGGTTCCGGAAGAGCTGCAGGATATTTTTGCGCCGTTAATTGACGAGCATGCATACAGCGATGAAGAGAAATCTCTGGTGAAACAGGCAGATGCACTGTGTGCATATCTGAAATGTCTGGAAGAACTCGCGGCGGGAAATAATGAATTCTTGCTGGCAAAAACGCGACTGGAAGCGACGCTTGAAGCGCGCCGCAGCCAGGAGATGGACTACTTCATGGAAGTCTTTGTTCCCAGCTTCCATCTTTCGCTCGATGAGATTAGCCAGGATTCACCGCTGTAAGCAGCCGGAGTCTGCGTCGCATCAGGCAATAAGCGCCGGATGCGACATCAGGCTCTTGTCAAAACGGAAACAGCATCGGGATCATCACCACACAAACCGCCATCACGATAATGGTGAACGGTACCCCCAACTTCACAAAGTCACTGAAGCTGTAATTTCCCGGGCCTAAAACCAGTGTGTTAACAGGTGAAGAAACCGGTGTCATAAAGGCGGCGGATGCTGCCATCGCCACGACCATCGCAAATGGATAAGGCGACACACCCATCGTTTTGGCAGCAGCCAGCGCAATCGGAGCCATCAACACCGCCGTTGCGGTATTAGAGATAAATAGCCCAATAACCGCCGACAAGACAAACAAACAACCCAGCATCATATGTGGCCCATAACCGCCGCCAATGTCCATCAGCCCTTTCACTGCCAGCGCGACACCTCCCGTTTTCTGTAATGCCACAGCAAACGGCATCATCCCAACGATCAAAATAATGCTCGGCCAGTGAATGGATTTATAGGCGCTTTCAGCATCGATACAACGGAATTTCCCCATCAGCAGGCAGGCGATGATAGCGGCAACAGGATTAGGGATTTCATCGGTAAGCATTAACGCTACCATCAACACCAGGCAAAAAATGGCATGAGGTGCCTGACTGTGTGCTGGCGATGCTTCACTCACTTCTTCTGGTAAGTTCAGCGCCACAAAGTCACGCCCCTGTTTTGCCAGCATACCGATCAGTTTCCAGTTACCCACAACCAGGATGATATCGCCCAGCAGCAGAGGCTCATCCGCCAGCGAACCTTCCAGCGCCACGCCATTGCGCTTTAGCCCCACCACATTCAGTCCGTAACGGGTACGAAAACCAATTTCGCGCACCGATTTGCCAATAAGTTCTGACTCAGGAATTAATGAAATCTCTGCCATGCCCACATCAAGGGCTTGATCAGAAAAATACTCGCCGCGCAGTACCATCGGCTCCAGCAATTGCTCACTACAGAATTGCCGGAGATCGACATCAGCCGCAGACATATCAATAAGTAAAACGTCACGCGCGCGAAATTCAGAAACCCCGTTAACATTCACGATAACGCGACGAAAACGCCGCCAGCGTTCAACACCGATGACGTTAGCACCATAACGCTCACGTAATTTGAGATCATCCAGCCGTTGACCAATCATTGGCGAACCGGGGCGAATAGCCAGGCGACGCGCACGCCCGGTAAGTCGATATTCACGGATAAGATCGCGAAAAGTTCGACGCGTCCAGCCTTCGCGTTGCGGAGTTTGGGTATCCCCTTTCAGCATGAAACGCATCACTAACATATACAAAATACCCAGCACCAGCACGACCAGGCCAATAGGTGTTACGCTAAAGAAACTAAAACCATGATAGCCTTCACGCAGCAATTCACTGTTGACTACCAGGTTCGGCGGCGTCGCCACCAGCGTCATCATGCCGCTTATCAGCCCGGCAAAACTTAACGGCATCATCAGGCGCGACGGCGACGTTTGCATACGCATGGCAACGCTTAACACCACGGGAATAAAGATAGCGACAACGCCGGTTGAACTCATAAACGCGCCAAGCCCCGCGACGGTCAGCATCAACAAAACCAACATTTTGATTTCACTGTTGCCTGCCACTTTGACCAGCCATGTCCCCATTACGGTGGCCACACCGGTACGGACCAAACCATCGCCAATAATGAACAAGGCGGCAATCAGGACAACGTTAGGATCGGAAAAGCCGGAAAATACTTCGGGGACCGTCAGCGTTCCGCTTAATGCAAACGCGACAATAACAAACAAAGCGACCGCATCCATACGCACTCTGCCCGTCGCAAACAAGACGATGGCAACGGCCAGTAATGAAAGAACCCAAATCAATTCACCGTTCACAACTTATCCTTGTTAATTGAGGGGGATGACTTGATTCTGCCATAAAAAAGCCCCGACGAGACGGGGCTAAATCATGATCAGGTGTTTCACTGAATAATAACATCACCATTTGGCTGTTTGATCACAGTAATTTGCTCCAGACTGTGGAGGACTAAATCGACCTCATTCAGGCGCGGGGTATCTGCCGGAGCGTTAACCGCAATTACATGACAACCCGCCGCCAGGCCTGAAAGCACGCCAGCGGGAGCATCTTCCACCACCACACACTCTTGCGGCGCAAGCCCCAACAACTGCGCGCCTAAGAGATACGCATCAGGCTCTGGTTTTCCGCGCTTCACCCGCTCAGCGGTCACAAACACCTCTGGCGCGGGAAGTCCGGCTATTTTGTGGCGCGCTCGCGCTACGGGCATGGAGCCAGACGTCACAATGGCCCATGGAATCCCCACTTTATTCAGATGATTGAGTAAAGCGACTGCCCCCGGAAGTGCGGTAATACCTTCGGTTTCCGTGGCCTCGATTTGCTCCAGACGCGTAAATTCGGCAGCAATGTCTGCCTCGGATTTGCCCACCATAAAATGGCGCAAAGAGGTGATGGCCTGTTTACCGTGAATGAAAGCCAGCACCTCTTCCGGCGCTAACCCATGACGTCTGGCCCAGTTGCTCCACGCCCGTTCTACCGCAGGCAGGGAGTCCACCAGCGTTCCATCAAGATCAAACAGAAAACCTTTGCACCGCACATGGGCCTCCTCAGGCGTTGATAATTTGATTAATTTCGTTGGCGCTCAGATGGTACTGACGCGGGCAGGCATGCCACACATTAAGCATACGCTGATATTTTTCCCACATTGGCGTCTGGGCGTTAAAACCGTGAGTTCCGGCGTCAAAATGGGTATAGCGCCCCTCCACGTTAACCATAAAGCGCACATAACCGAGGTAACGTGCTTCAGTGGCGGCGTCAAAGCCAAGGAAGGTGACACGACGTTCATCGATGGATTGCTGGTCCTGCAAATTAGACCAGGAAACATGCAACGCATGATACATCTCCATAATGTCGATGATAGTGCGGCAGGTTTCTTCTTTCAGCTCGCCAAACTCGCGATCCAGCTCACGCATCTGTAATCCATAACCACGCTCAATGATTGTTTGCAGGCGACGGTAACGTTCAGCATTTGCCGGATCGAGCATAGTCATCATCTTGTACTGGTTAGACAAAATAAGACGTTGCGCGTTGGTCATTTCCATTGTTGACTCCTGTATCACTCTACTACGGTGAAAAAAAAGAAGGCTGAGTATGCCTTCTTTTATATGCGTAATCAGGGGTCAATTACAAATCATCAAGGAAAGTTTTATCCAGTTGTTTGAAGGCGCGCTTAAGCGTGTCAGCTAATGCCTGGTAATCAGGCTTACCTTCAACGGGTGCCAACACCTGTCCAGACTCTTGCAATTTACCGCGAACTTCATAAAACCAGTTAAGGATTGCAGGAGGTAATGGCGTTACAGAACGCTTGCCCAGCCACCATAGTCCTTGCATGGGTAAACTTAAGGCGAACAGCGCAGTGGCAACTGCCGGGCCCAGCTGACCGCCCAGGGCAATCTGCCAGCAGAGAGTAAATACGGCGATTGGCGGCATAAAACGGATCGCATAGCGCGTCATCTTGATAACGCGATTTTCGACAAAGACCGGGGCAAGGCGTTTTTCCAGCGGCCACGTCTTTGAGTAATGCTGTCCCCGGCGAAACAAGCTAAAAAAATTAACAGAACGATTATCCGGCGTTGACATGCTTCACCTCAACTTCACATATAAAGATTCAAAAATTTGTGCAAATTCACAACTCAGCGGGACAACGTTCAAAACATTTTGTCTTCCATACCCACTATCAGGTATCCTTTAGCAGCCTGAAGGCCTAAGTAGTACATATTCATTGAGTCGTCAAATTCATATACATTATGCCATTGGCTGAAAATTACGCAAAATGGCATAGACTCAAGATATTTCTTCCATCATGCAAAAAAAATTTGCAGTGCATGATGTTAATCATAAATGTCAGTGTCATCATGCGCTACGCTCTATGGCTCCCTGACGTTTTTTTAGCCACGTATCAATTATAGGTACTTCCATGTCGAGTAAGTTAGTACTGGTTCTGAACTGCGGTAGTTCTTCACTGAAATTTGCAATCATCGATGCAGTGAATGGTGAAGAGTACCTTTCTGGTTTAGCCGAATGTTTCCACCTGCCCGAAGCACGTATCAAATGGAAAATGGACGGCAATAAACAGGAAGCGGCTTTAGGTGCAGGCGCCGCTCACAGCGAAGCGCTCAACTTTATCGTTAATACTATTCTGGCACAAAAACCAGAACTGTCTGCGCAGCTGACCGCTATCGGTCACCGTATCGTACACGGCGGCGAAAAGTATACCAGCTCCGTAGTGATCGATGAGTCTGTTATTCAGGGTATCAAAGATGCAGCTTCTTTTGCACCGCTGCACAACCCGGCTCACCTGATCGGTATCGAAGAAGCACTGAAATCTTTCCCTCAGCTGAAAGACAAAAACGTTGCTGTATTTGACACCGCGTTCCACCAGACTATGCCGGAAGAGTCTTACCTCTACGCCCTGCCGTACAACCTGTACAAAGAGCATGGCATCCGTCGTTACGGCGCGCACGGCACCAGCCACTTCTATGTAACCCAGGAAGCGGCAAAAATGCTGAACAAACCGGTAGAAGAGCTGAACATCATCACCTGCCACCTGGGTAACGGTGGTTCCGTTTCTGCTATCCGCAACGGTAAATGCGTTGACACCTCTATGGGTCTGACCCCGCTGGAAGGTCTGGTAATGGGTACTCGCTCTGGCGATATCGATCCTGCGATCATCTTCCACCTGCACGACACTCTGGGCATGAGCGTTGACGCAATCAACAAAATGCTGACCAAAGAGTCTGGCCTGCTGGGTCTGACCGAAGTCACCAGCGACTGCCGTTATGTTGAAGACAACTACGCGACAAAAGAAGACGCGAAGCGCGCAATGGACGTTTACTGCCACCGTCTGGCGAAATACATCGGTGCCTACACCGCGCTGATGGATGGTCGTCTGGACGCTGTTGTATTCACCGGTGGTATCGGTGAAAATGCCGCGATGGTTCGTGAACTGTCTCTGGGCAAACTGGGCGTGCTGGGCTTTGAAGTTGATCATGAGCGCAACCTGGCTGCACGTTTCGGCAAATCTGGTTTCATCAACAAAGAAGGCACCCGCCCTGCTGTTGTGATCCCGACCAACGAAGAGCTGGTTATCGCGCAAGACGCCTGCCGCTTGACCGCCTGATTCCACACCGCCAGCTCAGCTGGCGGTGCTGTTTTGTAACCCGCCAAACCGGCGGTAACGAAAGAGGATAAACCGTGTCCCGTATTATTATGCTGATCCCTACCGGAACCAGCGTCGGTCTGACCAGCGTCAGCCTTGGCGTGATCCGTGCAATGGAACGCAAAGGCGTTCGTCTGAGCGTTTTCAAACCTATCGCTCAGCCGCGTACCGGTGGCGATGCGCCCGATCAGACCACGACTATCGTGCGTGCGAACTCTTCCACCACGACAGCCGCTGAACCGCTGAAAATGAGCTACGTTGAAGGTCTGCTTTCCAGCAATCAGAAAGATGTGCTGATGGAAGAGATCGTCGCGAACTACCACGCTAACACCAAAGACGCTGAAGTCGTTCTGGTTGAAGGTCTGGTCCCGACACGTAAGCATCAGTTTGCCCAGTCTCTGAACTACGAAATTGCTAAAACGCTGAACGCGGAAATCGTCTTCGTTATGTCTCAGGGCACTGACACCCCGGAACAGCTGAAAGAGCGTATCGAACTGACTCGCAACAGCTTCGGTGGTGCAAAAAACACCAACATCACTGGCGTTATCGTTAACAAACTGAACGCACCGGTTGATGAACAGGGTCGTACTCGCCCGGATCTGTCCGAGATTTTCGACGACTCTTCCAAAGCAAAAGTAAACAATGTTGATCCGGCGAAGCTGCAAGAATCCAGCCCGCTGCCGGTTCTCGGCGCGGTGCCGTGGAGCTTTGATCTGATCGCGACCCGTGCGATCGATATGGCTCGCCACCTGAACGCCACCATCATCAACGAAGGCGATATCAACACTCGTCGCGTGAAATCTGTCACTTTCTGCGCACGCAGCATTCCGCACATGCTGGAGCACTTCCGTGCCGGTTCTCTGCTGGTAACTTCCGCAGACCGTCCTGACGTACTGGTTGCAGCTTGCCTGGCTGCCATGAACGGCGTAGAAATCGGTGCCCTGCTGCTGACTGGCGGCTACGAAATGGACGCGCGCATTTCCAAACTGTGCGAGCGCGCTTTCGCTACCGGCCTGCCGGTATTTATGGTGAACACTAACACCTGGCAGACTTCTCTGAGCCTGCAGAGCTTCAACCTCGAAGTTCCGGTTGACGATCACGAGCGTATCGAGAAAGTTCAGGAATACGTTGCTAACTACATCAACGCTGACTGGATTGACTCTCTGACTGCCACCTCTGAGCGCAGCCGTCGTCTGTCTCCGCCAGCCTTCCGTTATCAGCTGACCGAACTGGCGCGCAAAGCGGGCAAACGTATCGTGCTGCCGGAAGGCGACGAACCGCGTACCGTTAAAGCAGCCGCTATCTGTGCTGAACGTGGTATCGCAACTTGCGTACTGCTGGGTAACCCGGCTGAGATCAACCGCGTTGCAGCATCTCAGGGCGTAGAACTGGGTGCTGGCATTGAAATTGTCGATCCAGAAGTGGTTCGCGAAAGCTATGTTGGCCGCCTGGTTGAACTGCGTAAGAACAAAGGCATGACCGAAACCGTTGCCCGCGAACAGCTGGAAGACAACGTGGTTCTCGGTACGCTGATGCTGGAACAGGATGAAGTTGACGGTCTGGTTTCCGGTGCTGTTCACACCACCGCAAACACCATTCGTCCGCCGCTGCAGCTGATCAAAACTGCACCGGGTAGCTCCCTGGTATCTTCCGTGTTCTTCATGCTGCTGCCGGAACAGGTTTACGTTTACGGTGACTGTGCGATCAACCCGGATCCGACCGCAGAACAGCTGGCAGAAATCGCGATTCAGTCCGCTGATTCCGCCGCTGCCTTCGGTATCGAACCGCGCGTTGCAATGCTCTCCTACTCCACCGGTACTTCTGGTGCAGGTAGCGACGTAGAGAAAGTTCGCGAAGCAACTCGTCTGGCGCAGGAAAAACGTCCTGACCTGATGATCGACGGTCCGCTGCAGTACGACGCTGCGGTAATGGCTGACGTTGCGAAATCCAAAGCGCCGAATTCTCCGGTTGCTGGTCGCGCTACCGTGTTCATCTTCCCGGATCTGAACACCGGTAACACGACTTACAAAGCGGTACAACGTTCTGCCGATCTGATCTCCATCGGGCCGATGCTGCAGGGTATGCGCAAGCCGGTTAACGATCTGTCCCGTGGCGCACTGGTTGACGATATCGTCTACACCATCGCGCTGACTGCGATTCAGTCTGCACAGCAGCAGTAATCTCGTCATCATCCGCAGCTTTGCGCTGCGGATACCTGAACCGGAAATAGTCACTATTTCCGGTTTTTTATTCTCTTAATTTGCATTAATCCTTTCTGATTATCTTGCTTAACTGCGCTGCATCAATGAATTGCGCCATCTCACTTTGCATACTTACCACTTTGTTTTGTGCAAGGGAATATCTGCGCTATGTCCGCAATCACTGAATCCAAACCAACCAGAAGATGGGCAATGCCCGATACGCTGGTGATTATCTTTTTTGTTGCTATTTTAACCAGCCTTGCCACCTGGGTAGTTCCGGTGGGGATGTTTGACAGTCAGGAAGTGCAGTATCAGGTTGATGGTCAAACAAAAACACGCAAAGTCGTAGATCCGCACTCATTTCGCATTCTGACTAACGAGGCGGGCGAACCTGAGTATCACCGCGTGCAACTGTTCTCGACGGGCGATGAACGCCCGGGCCTGATGAATTTCCCGTTTGAAGGATTAACCTCAGGATCGAAATACGGGACAGCCGTTGGCATCATCATGTTTATGCTGGTGATTGGCGGCGCGTTTGGCATCGTGATGCGTACAGGAACCATTGATAACGGCATCCTGGCACTTATTCGGCATACACGCGGGAATGAAATTCTCTTTATCCCTGCCTTGTTTATTCTCTTTTCACTTGGCGGCGCGGTATTTGGTATGGGGGAAGAGGCCGTCGCCTTTGCCATTATCATCGCACCGCTAATGGTCCGGCTGGGCTATGACAGTATTACCACCGTCCTGGTGACTTATATCGCCACGCAAATCGGTTTTGCCAGTTCGTGGATGAACCCGTTTTGTGTGGTTGTTGCTCAGGGGATCGCTGGTGTTCCGGTGCTTTCTGGCTCCGGTTTGCGCATCGTGGTATGGGTAATCTCTACTCTGATTGGTCTGGTCTTCACTATGGTGTACGCCTCGCGGGTGAAAAAGAATCCGCTGTTGTCACGCGTTCATGAGTCTGATCGTTTCTTCCGCGAAAAACAGGCGGATGTAGAACAGCGTCCATTTACCTTTGGTGACTGGCTGGTATTGATTGTTTTAACCGCCGTCATGATCTGGGTAATTTGGGGCGTTATCGTCAATGCCTGGTTTATTCCAGAAATAGCCAGCCAGTTCTTCACGATGGGGCTAGTAATTGGCATCATCGGCGTTGTTTTCCGCCTAAACGGTATGACGGTTAATACCATGGCTTCATCCTTCACCGAAGGGGCGCGAATGATGATCGCCCCTGCCCTACTGGTGGGTTTCGCCAAAGGGATTTTGTTGCTGGTCGGTAACGGTGAAGCGGGTGATGCCAGTGTGTTAAATACCATTCTAAACAGCATTGCCAATGCCATTAGCGGTCTGGATAACGCAGTTGCAGCCTGGTTTATGTTGCTATTCCAGGCGGTATTTAATTTCTTCGTGACATCCGGTTCTGGTCAGGCGGCGTTAACCATGCCGTTACTGGCACCGCTTGGCGATCTGGTCGGTGTTAACCGTCAGGTTACCGTGCTGGCGTTCCAGTTTGGTGATGGCTTCAGTCACATCATTTACCCGACCTCAGCTTCGTTAATGGCGACGCTCGGTGTGTGCCGGGTGGACTTCCGTAACTGGCTGAAGGTGGGCGCGACACTGCTTGGACTGCTGTTTATTATGTCCAGCGTCGTGGTTATCGGTGCTCAGTTGATGGGCTACCACTAAAAATGTTAAGAGCCGCAATTGCGGCTCTTTTTTCATTCTGCCGTTTCAGTCTCTACGGCTTCATTTTTGGCATTGCGCTTCATCCACAACGCCAGCGCTTTCAGCGAGTCTGGAGTGAACTCATCGCAGCGTGCGGTGATTTCTTCCGGCGTCAGCCAGCAAACTTCACTGACTTCATCTTCCTGTAGGGCGAAGGGACCGTGCGAGACACAACTGAACAACGCGCCCCAGACACGGCAATTTTTATCTTCGAAATAGAACTGCCCGTGCTCGGCAAAGGGGACACCGGCAATGCCCAACTCTTCTTCCGCTTCGCGACGCGCTGACTCCAGCAGTTGCTCATCGGCCTGGACCACACCGCCTGCGGTCGCATCTAACATGCCGGGTAAAAAGTCTTTTGTCTCGGTACGACGCTGGACCAGAATTTTGCCCATGCCATCATGCACGACGATGTAAGTTGCACGATGACGCAGACACTGTGCCCGCATTTGTTCCCGGCTGGCTTGTGCAATGACTTCATTCTCTTCATTGACAATATCCACCCATTCAGTACTTGCCAAACGACGCTGTTCCATTATCAGGAAACCTTCTTTTTCTGGCGCTCTTACGGCGCATTTTGAGTTGTGGGTAAATTACGGATTAATCGCGACCTGCGCAATGATACTTTGATCATTGAGTGCGATTACACTCAGTACGTCATTATCCAGCATGCCATAACTCGCCGGATTACCGCCTTTCGGAATACTCACCGAGCCGGGGTTGAAGTGGAATATCTCCCCCCGCTGTTCTGCCACTGGCAAATGGGTATGACCGTACACCAGCACATCGTTCTGGTTTAAAGCGGGCAGATTTTCCGGACCAAATAGATGACCATGCGTCAAAAACAGACGTTGTTTTTCCAGTAATACCTGTTGCCACGGCGCGGTTATCGGGAAATGCAGCAGCATTTGGTCCACTTCGCTGTCGCAGTTGCCGCGCACAGCGATAACTTTATGTGCCACGTCATTAAGCCGTTCGGCGACTTTGGCTGGCGCGTAACCCTCCGGTAAAGCATTACGCGGGCCGTGATTCAACACGTCACCAAGGATCACCAGCCACTGGGCACCGCTTTGGGCAAACAACTCCAGAACACGTTCCGTCGCCGGTAACGACCCATGAATGTCCGATGCAAACATCAGTTTCATCACTCACTCCTCGTCGAAAAAACGTAAGCTATGATACTGGATTCTGTCGTTGCTATCAGCCAGATTGCTTCGCCGAAAGAGCAATAAAACGCTGGACAGACGCTCGCTGCCACTGGAATGTCGCATAATCCACCAGGCGTTCCGGCACCTCATCGCCATGTAGTACCAGGCGGTTAATCATTAGCGCCAGATCAGTATCAGCAATGCACCATTCACCAAATAAATTCGGCTGACCCAGTGCTAACAAATGTTCTGCCATCGCGAACAGTTTCTCTGCACTGGCTTTTCCCTGCGCCGTCAGTGGCGCTTTTTTCGCACCCGCAAAGACAACATCCGTCGGACGTTCTTCGCGGATGGGCATCAGATCGCTACGCAGCCAGGCCTGAATCTGTCGTGCACGCGCACGATTTTCTATATCAAGCGGATAAATACGTTCCCAGGTCGGTGGCGCAAAACGATCTTCCAGATACTCCGCAATGGCAGAAGATTCACTCAACTCAAAATCATCGATTTGTAATAACGGCACACGGCGTGTCTGACCGTAACCTTGCCACGTCGGCTGCAAATGTTCACCGCTGTCGAGGTCGATGGTCTTGATATGAAACGACAGGCCTTTTTCCTGCAACGCCACCCAGGCGGATAACACATAAGGGGAGAAAAAATGGGCATCTGACCAGAGCGTGATAGCGGGTTTACTCATTATGTCCTCGGCAATAAAGGGGGGGGCTAACTATCAAACTATAGAGCCTTTTTGTCACTGTCACGTGACGAATACTCACGCAAGTCGCCGCGCTTTCTATACTTGTGGTGTTCAGATGATTAGACAACCGGAGCTGCAATGATCGATCTCTATTTCGCCCCGACGCCAAATGGTCACAAAATTACGTTGTTTCTCGAAGAGGCAGGACTGGATTATCGCTTGATTAAGGTAGACCTGGGGAAAGGTGGCCAGTTTCGCCCGGAATTTTTGCGCATTTCGCCTAACAACAAAATTCCGGCAATTGTTGATCATTCCCCAGCCGATGGCGGCGAACCGTTAAGCCTCTTTGAGTCCGGGGCCATATTGTTGTATCTGGCGGAGAAAACGGGACTCTTTTTAAGTCATGAAATGCGTGAACGCGCCACCACATTACAGTGGCTATTCTGGCAGGTAGGCGGGCTGGGGCCGATGCTTGGGCAAAATCATCATTTTAATCACGCTGCACCACAAACCATTCCTTACGCTATTGAACGTTATCAAGTTGAAACTCAGCGTCTGTATCACGTGCTGAACAAGCGGCTGGAAAACTCGCCCTGGTTGGGCGGAGAAAACTACAGCATTGCGGATATTGCCTGCTGGCCGTGGGTTAATGCCTGGACTCGCCAGCGCATTGACCTCGCAATGTATCCTGCAGTTAAGAACTGGCATGAGCGGATCCGTTCGCGCCCTGCCACCGGGCAGGCACTGCTAAAAGCACAACTCAGTGATGAGCGTTCGGATAGTTAACAGAAACAGGTTCTCGTGTATTATTTAATCCTAAGTAAAACAACGGAGAACCTGCAATGGCACAACCTGCCGCTATTATTCGTATAAAGAACCTTCGTTTACGTACGTTTATCGGAATTAAGGAAGAAGAAATTAACAACCGTCAGGATATAGTTATCAACGTGACGATCCACTACCCCGCCGATAAAGCGCGCACCAGCGAAGATATCAACGATGCGCTGAATTATCGCACCGTAACGAAAAACATTATTCAGCACGTAGAGAATAACCGTTTCTCTTTGCTGGAGAAATTAACTCAGGATGTGCTCGATATCGCACGTGAACATCACTGGGTAACGTATGCTGAAGTAGAGATCGATAAACTGCACGCGCTGCGCTACGCTGATTCGGTATCCATGACCTTAAGCTGGCAGCGTTAACCGCCATATCGGGAGGCTGCATGAACATAGTGATCACCGGAGGGACGGGATTAATTGGTCGCCATTTGATTCCACGTTTGCTGGAGCTGGGCCATCAAATCACGGTAGTGACACGTAACCCGCAGAAAGCCAGTTCCGTTCTCGGCCCCCGGGTGACACTATGGCAAGGGCTTGCAGATCAAAGCAACCTCAATGGCGTTGATGCGGTAATCAACCTGGCTGGAGAACCGATTGCCGATAAACGCTGGACTCACGAGCAAAAAGATCGTCTCTGCCAAAGCCGCTGGAATATCACGCAAAAACTGGTCGATCTAATTAATGCCAGCGACACGCCGCCGTCGGTACTCATTTCCGGTTCGGCAACGGGCTATTATGGCGACTTAGGTGAAGTGGTGGTTACTGAAGAGGAACCGCCGCATAACGAATTTACCCATAAACTCTGCGCTCGTTGGGAAGAGATTGCCTGTCGGGCGCAAAGCGACAAAACACGTGTGTGCCTGCTGCGTACCGGCGTGGTGCTGGCACCGGACGGCGGGATCCTCGGTAAAATGCTGCCGCCGTTTCGTCTTGGCCTGGGCGGGCCGATTGGCTCCGGTCGGCAGTATCTGGCCTGGATTCATATCGATGATATGGTCAACGGTATTCTCTGGCTGCTGGATAACGAGCTGCGCGGGCCGTTTAATATGGTTTCGCCCTACCCGGTACGCAATGAACAATTTGCCCATGCGCTCGGTCATGCGCTGCATCGCCCGGCCATTTTGCGCGTCCCCGCGACCGCTATTCGACTGTTAATGGGCGAATCTTCAGTACTGGTATTAGGTGGACAACGAGCATTGCCTAAACGGCTGGAAGAAGCGGGTTTTGCGTTTCGCTGGTACGATTTAGAAGAGGCGCTGGCGGATGTTGTTCACTGATGTGGTGTACTGCAAACATCCGCCAGTTAATTCCCGGTGTTACAGGATTAGTGGCTTTGCGCGATAAGGTCGTCTGGTGAAAGTCGGGTCAGCGTCAGGATGACTTCGTGGTCAAATCCTTTTTCCAGCATCTCCTGAGCAATACGCAGAGCTTCTTCGTGTTTGCCCTGCATTGCGCCTTCTTCACGTAATCTGTCAGCAATGGTCATCAGTTTCTCCTTTTCTTGTGGTGCGCGTTCTGTTATCTCACCAATAAATGCACGGAAACGCTGGGCATCTCCCGTTTGTAATACGTAATTAAACAGGGCTTTTAGCTGTCTGTCATTAGTGTTCCCTGTAACTAGCAGCGAAACAATTTGGTCGACTAATCCCAACAGATCGCGCTGACGAATATGTTTCTGAATTAACTCCAACAGCGCCATTTTGCGATGTTGCATAATCTCGTCATCCGGCACCACGGTAATATCCACCAGCGGAAATGCTGATGAATATATTTTGCGGGCTATCGCAGGCTCGGCAAATTCATCAAGCCAGCAGAGTGAATAAGGATAAGGGCTACTGCAACCATGATAAAATAGCATGGGGATCACCAATGGAAGCTCTTTATAGCCTGCATCCAGATGGTTTTGCATCGCCGCGATGGAATAGCGCATCATGCGAAAAGCCATTAATTCCTCCGGCTTACTTTGGTGCTCTATCACCACATAAATATAACCCGCTCCCTCCTGCGTTTTCACAGACCACAAGAGGTCGGAATAATATTGCCGCAGGTCTTCATCAATAAAACTGTTTGGTTCCAGTTTGAGCGTCGTTAAATCACACAGTTTGCGCAGCGGCGCGGGAAGATGAATATCAATAAAATCCCGCGCGGTGTCTGGATGGCGTAAAAAAGATTTAAATACCGCATCATGCGGCGTGGAAGTTGTCGATATTGTCATGGCGTTCCGTCACCCCTCAAATTTAAGATGACGCGACAATAACCACGATTTACACCCAATGCAGCAGGCAGTTTTTATCTTTGGAGAGCGAATTCAGAAGTATTTTTAGCGGACTGCAACTTTTACATTTCAGCGGAAGCGGACTCGCAAATTCCCCATGAAATACTCCGGCAGCGTTAGCCACCGGAGAGGGAATTATTTCAGCGATCCCTTAAGGAACTGTTGCAGACGAGGGCTTTGCGGGTTGCCAAATAACTGCTCCGGCGCGCCCTCTTCCTCTATTTTCCCCTGATGGAGAAAAATGACGTGAGTAGAAACATGGCGAGCAAAGCCCATTTCGTGAGTCACCACCACCATGGTTTTTCCCTCTTCTGCCAGTTGCTGCATAATCCGCAGCACTTCGCCTACCAGTTCAGGATCGAGCGCCGAGGTAGGTTCATCAAACAGTAAAACTTCCGGTTCCATCGCCAGCGCCCGCGCGATGGAAACACGCTGTTGCTGACCACCGGACAGATGCACCGGGTATTTCCCCTGCGCACGTTCGTCTATCCCGACTTTCGCCAGATACTTCACCGCCCGCTCGCGCGCTTCCTGCTTGCTCAGGCCTAACACCTGAATCGGCGCTTCCATGACGTTTTCCAGCACCGTCATATGGCTCCAGAGATTGAAGTGCTGGAATACCATCGTCAGGCGTGTGCGCAGTAAGCGCAGCTGATTTTTATCGGCGACTTTGAGTTGACCGTCTTTATCGCGCACCAGATTGATCGTCTGGCCGTTAACGACGATCGATCCTTCGCTCGGTTTTTCGAGGAAGTTAATGCAGCGCAGAAAGGTACTTTTCCCCGATCCCGACGATCCGATGATACTTATGACATCACCGGCATTCGCTTGCAGTGAGACCCCTTTCAGCACTTCGTGTTCGCCGTAGCGTTTGTGCAAATCGATAACGTTTAATTTATTCTCGGACATCGTATTCTCAGTGCGTTGAAGAAGGTTTCACATGCTGCAACCAGCGTTTTTCCGCTTTGCGGAACAGACTGATCAGGACATAAGAGATGATTAAATAGAGCACCGCGGCGATACCGAAAGCGGTAAAAGGTTGATACGTGGCGGCGTTAATATCACGGGCTATTTTCAGCAGATCCGGCACCGTGGCCGTAAACGCCAGAGCAGTAGAGTGCAGCATCAGGATTACTTCATTGCTGTAGGCCGGTAACGCAATACGCAGCGCTGAAGGCAAAATAATGCAGCGATACATTTTAAAGGTCGAAAAGCCATAGGCTCTGGCGGCTTCAATTTCTCCGTGCGGTACCGAACGGATTGCTCCGGCAAAAATCTCGGTGGTGTAAGCACAGGTGTTAAGCGTCAGCGCCAGCACAGTACAATTCAGGCCACTGCGGAAAAAGGCGTTAAGGAACTCGGTACCCTTAACAATCTCCAGCGTGTACATGCCGGAATAGAACACCAGCAATTGAACATACAGCGGTGTACCGCGAAAAATATAAGTAAATAACCAGATTGGAAACTGGATGTATTTATTGCTGGAGACGCGACCAATCGCCAGAAACAGCGCCAGAACTCCACCTATCACAACCGACAAAATCAGCAACCAAAGGGTAATCGCCACACCGGTAAAGCGATAACCGTCGGTCCACAACAGCGGTTTCCAGTATTCATGTAAGATTTCGATCACAGGTCAGCCCTCTTCACACCCACGGAGTAGCGGCGCTCAAGGAACAGCAGCACACCATTGGAAACGGTGGTGAAAACCAGGTAAATCACGCCACAGACGATGGCGAAATAGAACGGTTCCCATGTACTTTTGCCTGCCAGTTGCGTGGCTTTGACCACATCTTCCAGGCCGAGTAACGAAACCAGAGCGGTAGATTTGAGGATCACCTGCCAGTTGTTGCCGATGCCTGGCAGAGCGTAACGCATCATCGCCGGAAACATAATCCGCCGAAACACTTGCCCACGAGTAAAACCGAACGCCGTCGCCGCCTCTATATGCCCTTTCGGCACTGCCATAAACGCGCCACGGAACGTTTCGGTGAAGTAAGCACCGTAGATAAAACCGAGAGTGATAATACCTGCGACCATCGGATCAATATCAATCTGCCCGACGCCCATCGCCTCCGTCACCGTGTTTAGTGCAATCTGCAAACCGTAGAAAATCAGCAGCATCAACACTAAATCCGGCACGCCACGAATCAGCGTGGTATACCCTTCAAAAATGAGCCCCGAAAACCGATTTTGCGAGAGCTTACCGCCAGCGCCAATTAAACCAATGATTACAGCGAGCACTACAGAGCTGATAGCCAGCTCCAGCGTGACGAGCGCACCCTGTAAAATAACACCTGAAAACCCATACAACATGCTGCCTGTCCTGTCGTGTGTGGTGAATTACCGCCTCTTGTCTCCCTCCGGTTACCCGAAGGGAGCGGGCTTTCTTTCACCGATGGCGATTAACCACCATAAACATCAAAATCGAAGTACTTTTTCGCTAATTTCTCGTAAGTACCGTCAGCGCGCATTTCGGCAAAGGCTTTGTTCAGTGCCTCGCGCAATTCGTTATCTTCTTTACGCAGACCCATGCCGGTCCCTACGCCAAACAGTTTTTCATCTTTAACAGACGGGCCACCGAATTTGTAATCTTTACCAACGGGTTGTTTGAGGAAACCTTCGCTGGCGGCGACCTCATCCTGGAATGCGGCATCAATACGTCCGGCAGTCAGGTCAGAATAAATGTTGTCCTGCCCCTGATAAGAGACGATTTCAATGCCTTTTGGTGCCCAGTGTTCGTTACCGAACGTCTCCTGGGTGGTGCCCTGCAATACGCCTACGCGCTTGCCTTTCAGCGACTCGACTGTCGGCTGAATGTCGGAATTTTTCGCCACTACCAGACGAGAATCGGCAGCGTACAGTTTGTCGGTGAAGGCAATTTCTTGCTGACGTTTTTCCGTAATGGAAAGCGATGACATGATGGCGTCAATCTTCTTCGCTTTTAAGGACGGGATTAACGCATCCAGTGGGTTTTCGACAAACGTACATTGCGTATTGATGCGTTTGCACAACTCCTTTGCCAGATCGATATCGAAGCCAACCAGTTCACCTTGTGAATTTTTTGATTCAAATGGCGCATAGGTCGGATCGGTACCGACGCGGATGTTTTGCGGAATCGCAGCAAACGCCGCCGTTGCGCTGGAGAAGGCCAGAACCAGAGAGAGCGATAGCACCAGTTTTTTCATAATGTCCTCAACTGACAGTCTTTTTATAGGGAATATTTACAGGTTTGTTACACTTATCGTGCCATAAAATTGACCATCAAGGCAAAATATCCCGCCCCGTTAGACGTATTATTTTTCATTAAAAATGCTTAAGTATGCATTTTAATGCACCACGATAGTGCAACAAACCTGGCGTGCACCATGATCATTCCATCAGGTACAGCTTCCCTGCGACGTATCAGTCACCGTAGACATTAAAGTCGAAATACTTTTTCGCCATCTTGTCGTAGGTGCCGTCCTGACGCAGCTCGCCAAGCGCCTTATTAAACGCAGCCGTCAGTTCAGCATCATCTTTACGTAGCCCGACACCGGTGCCGTCACCGAAGTATTTTTTGTCTTTCACTGAAGGGCCTGCAAAAGCGAAATCTTTACCGGCAGGTTGCTTGAGGAAACCTTCGCTGGCAGCAACCTCATCTTGCAGAGCGGCATCCAGGCGTCCTGCAGCCAGATCGGAATAGACCAAATCCTGGTTAGCATAGGCCACCACATCGACACCCTTACTGCGCCAGTTATCATTGGCATACGCTTCCTGGGTTGATCCCTGCAGCACACCAACATGTTTACCTTTCAGTGAATCCAGCGTTGGCTGAATCGGTGAACCTTTGGCAGCAATCAGACGAGAGTCTGCGGCGTACAGTTTGTCGGAGAAGGCAATCTCCTGCTGACGTTTATCCGTAATGGAGAGCGACGAAATAATGGCGTCGATCTTTTTCGCTTTCAGTGAGGGGATCAGCGCGTCAAAGTCACTGGCAACCCAGGTACATTTCACCTGCATCCGTTTGCACATCTCGTTACCGAGATCGATATCAAAGCCAACAAAGTCACCTTTGGCATCTTTCGATGAGAACGGTGCATAGGTGGTATCCGTTCCGATACGTACCGTCTCCGGCAGCGCCGCGTAGCTGGAAGCTGCTGCGGAAATCCCGACAAACAAAGACAGAGCGAGAATCGACTTCTTCATACATAACCCTCAAGTGAAATGGCTTTTTTATGTTGTGTATTGTGTTGTGTGTTTGCAGGCTCGTTCATGCAGGTCTTATGCCATCTTGACGACAACAGTAACATCCAACGTTAAATATGTTAATAAGACGTTGCATTATTGTCCTGAAGTTGAAGATAGCAGGTATGGCGGTTGGATCGCAGCGTTTCGATTGAATGGCAGGAACAAAATGTTGAGGATTTGATCGCGGTTGCAAAATTGCCCTGAAACAGGGCAACAGCGGAGTTATGCGCCCTGCCAGCGGGCAAAGAGATCTTCGGGTAGATTTATCGCAAACTGGTCAAGAACACGGTTAACCGTCTGATTTATCACATCATCAAGGGATTGTGGGCGATGATAAAATGCCGGAACGGGAGGCATAATTACCGCACCGATTTCTGCCGCCTGAGTCATTAAACGCAGATGGCCTAAGTGCAATGGTGTTTCACGCACGCAGAGCACCAGCGGGCGACGCTCTTTCAGCACAACATCTGCCGCACGGGTCAGTAAACCATCCGTATAGCTATGGACAATGCCGGACAGGGTTTTGATTGAACAGGGTAAAATCACCATCCCCAACGTCTGGAAAGAACCAGAAGAGATGCTGGCGGCAATATCGCGCGCATCGTGCGTGACATCGGCTAATGCCTGCACATCACGCAGGGAGAAATCCGTTTCAAGGGATAAGGTCTGGCGCGCCGCCTGGCTCATTACCAGATGCGTTTCGATATCTGTGACATCGCGCAGAACCTGTAATAATCGTACGCCATAAATCGCGCCGCTGGCACCGCTGATGCCTACAATGAGTCGTTTCATAAATAGTTGCCCTGTCAGACTTGCAGGCAGACTTTGCAGGATTTCAGCGGGAGTTGCAAGTCAGGGTGCCAGACCGGCACCCTGAGCGAAGTCATTATCCTTCGTTATGCATTTCGAGATTTTCCACTTCGTTCTGACGTTGCACGGCTTTAGCGTCGTCATTACGTAAAGTATCAAGGAAATCGAGGTAGCCCTGATCAACATCTTTGGTGACGTAAACGCCGTTGAACACCGAGCATTCAAACTGCTGGATATCCGGGTTTTCCGCACGGACGGCTTCGATCAGATCATTCAGATCCTGGAAAATCAAACCATCAGCACCGATGATCTGGCGAATTTCATCTACTTCGCGACCGTGAGCGATAAGCTCCGTGGCGCTCGGCATATCGATACCGTAAACGTTCGGGAAGCGAATTTCCGGTGCCGCTGAGGCGAGATACACTTTCTTCGCTCCGGCTTCGCGTGCCATCTCGATAATCTGCTCAGAAGTGGTGCCACGGACGATGGAGTCGTCGACCAGCAGGACGTTTTTATCGCGGAACTCGGCGCGGTTGGCGTTCAGTTTACGGCGCACGGACTTACGACGCAGCTGCTGGCCAGGCATGATGAAGGTGCGGCCAACATAGCGGTTTTTAACGAAGCCCTGGCGGTACGGTTTGCCCAGAATACGAGCAATTTCCAGCGCGATATCACAAGAGGTTTCCGGAATTGGGATCACCACGTCGATATCCAGATCTTCCCATTCGCGAGCAATTTTCTCGCCCAGCTTGGTGCCCATATTCACACGCGCGCTGTAAACGGAAATTTTGTCGATGAACGAGTCTGGTCGGGCAAAGTAAACATACTCGAACAGGCACGGATTGCTGACCGGGTTGTCAGCGCACTGGCGGGTAAACAGCTGCCCTTCTTCAGTGATGTAAATCGCCTCGCCTGGGGCGACATCACGCAGGAACTCAAAGCCCAGGGTATCGAGCGCAACGCTTTCGGAAGCGACCATATATTCTGTGCGATTGTCGTCGATATCACGTTTCCCCAGTACCAGCGGACGAATACCGTTAGGATCGCGGAAAGCCACCATACCGTGGCCGATAATCATCGCCACACAGGCATACGCACCGCGGATTAAGCGGTTTGTAGCGGCGATGGCGGCGAAGATGTTGTCGGCTTCCAGCGGGTAGTGGCGGAAGTTGTCCAGCTCGCTGGCGAAGATATTAAGCAGAATTTCCGAGTCGGAAGTGGTGTTGATGTGGCGGCGTTTTTCTTCAAACAGTTTTTTACGCAACTCATGAGCGTTGGTCAGATTGCCGTTGTGGGCAAGCGTGATGCCATACGGGGAGTTAACGTAAAACGGCTGCGCTTCAGAGGCGCTGGAGCTACCAGCCGTGGGGTAACGCACATGACCAATGCCCATATTGCCCTGCAAACGCTGCATATGGCGAGCTTCGAAGACATCGCTCACCAGCCCGTTCGCTTTACGCAAACGGAAGCAATTATTGGCATCAATGGTGATGATGCCGGCGGCATCCTGACCGCGATGCTGAAGCACCGTTAAGGCATCATAAATCGACTGGTTAACCGGCATAACACCGGCGATACCGACAATACCGCACATACGTCTTTTTCCTCGTTAAGCCACATCTCAGAGCACTTACGCTCTGGGCAAGAAACTTGACGAGCTTTGCAGATAATCAAAAAACCATCTGATGATAAAACTGAACTGCGGGATCAGCTGTGATTTGCTCCAGTCTTCGCTTTTCGACACCCCGGTAAAGGAGTCGAGAAAGAAGAGAATGGCAGCAACAATCAACACACCGCGCAACGCACCGAAACAGACGCCCAGCACCCGGTCGGTGCCTGACAACCCCGTTTTCTCCACCAACTGGCCTATCACGAAGTTCACGATAGCACCAACGATCAGGGTAGCGATAAACAGTACCGCGATGGCAATCCCATTTCGAACCAGTTCGTCTTCAAAGCCCGTAAACCAGACTGACAGGTAAGTGTAGTAATGACTGGCAACAAAGAAAGCACAACCCCATGTCACCAGCGATAACGCTTCACGAACAAAGCCGCGGATCAGGCTAACCAGAGAGGAAAAAGCAATCACCGCGATTATGGCGTAATCAATCCAGACCATATGTGTCCCACGATTTTACGCCCTGTCATCCTGTTCGGGGCGCATTCTAACAGAAAAAGAAAACGTTTGCGTAGGGATTTCCTTCCCACGCTTCAATAAAAATGGCGCTGAAAAAATATTCAACGCCATCGACTTTTTATGCCTTTGCAGCATCGGGCAATGCGTGTCGGATGCGGCGTGAACGCCTTATCCGACCTACGGTTCTACTCCTGCACAGGCCTGATAAGACGCGCCAGCGTCGCATCAGGCAACGACTGTCGGATGCGGCGTGAACGCCTTATCCGACCTACGGTTCTACTCCTGCACAGGCCTGATAAGACGCGCCAGCGTCGCATCAGGCAACGGCTGTCGGATGCGGCGTGAACGCCTTATTCGACCTACGGTTCTACCCCTGCGCAGGCCTGATAAGACGCGCCAGCGTCGCATCAGGCAAAACCGTATTAATTCGGTGTATAGCCCATCACCACGCCACTTAAGCCAGAAAGCTGCTTGAGTTCACCCAGCGAACCTTTCAGCTTATCTTTCGAGGCATCTGGCCCAACCAGAATACGGGTAATTTTACCCTGCACCGGCGTGGATGGCGACGTATAAACCCGATAACCGGCACCGCGCAGCTTACCGACAATCTCATTCACTTTATCGGCATTTTTCAGCGCGCCCAGCTGGACGACATACGCTTTACCCGTCGGGGCGGCTTTTTCTTCCACGACCGGCTTCGGTTCTGGCTTCGGCGCAGGTGCTGCTTCAACCTTCGGTTTAGGCGGTTCCACCGGTTTCGGCTTCGGTGGGGCGACCGGTGCAGGTTCCGGTTCAAACTCGGTGTTATTGGCTGCAATAGTGGCCGGATCGAGCGACGGCGCGGCAGCATCACCTGCCCGCACCTCTTCCGCTGCGCCTTCTGGCGGCTGTGTCGGCAACGCCTGGGTGGCGGCTGGCATCATATCAGGCTCATCGCGATCGCCCGCTTTCGGCACCAGAGGGATTGCCGCGAACTCATCCTGATAATGCTTTTTCTGCCCGTCCAGCAACCCTGGAAGTACAATCACCCCCAGCGCCACCAGCACGATCGTACCCACTAACCGATTCTGAAACTTACTTGCCACCGATTCTCCTCGCGTCAATCACTTCCATGACATGTGCGACCGTGTGGAACGAACCACACACCAGCACGGTATCTTCCGCTTTAGCGTCCGCCATTGCGGCATCCCATGCCTGCGCCACGCTATCAAATGATTTGCCGTTACCCAAATGCTCAAGCAGTTGTTCTGCCGTGGCACCGCGCGGCCCTTCCAGTGGCGCACAATACCAGTCATCAACCACGCTTTTCAACCAGGCCAGAGTTCCGGCAATATCTTTATCATGTAGCATACCGATAACCGCCAGAACGCGCCCGTTTTTCGGTAACGCTTTCATACGCCCGGTGAGATATTCCGCCGCATGTGGATTATGCGCGACATCAAAAATAACGCGTGGCGACTCGCTCACAATCTGGAAACGTCCCGGCAAAATTGCGCTGGCAATCCCGTCACGAATGGCATTTTCACTGACCTCCAGCCCGCTGGCACGCAGTGCCGCCAGTGCCGTTGCGGCATTCGGTTGCGGGACAAGCGGCAACGGCAGATTTTCCAGCGTGCCGTGAGCATCGCTGAACGTCCAGTCATTGTCACTGACGGAATAGTTCCACTCAACGCCCCGACGTTGTAGCAGTGCGCCTTTTTCCTGCGCCACATCAGCAATGGTAGAAGGCATTTCAGGCTCTCCGACAATTGCCGGTTTTTCATTGCGGAAAATCCCTGCTTTCTCACGACCAATGCTTTCGCGATCTGGCCCCAACCAGTCGGTATGATCCAGCGCAATGCTGGTCACCACCGCAACATCAGCATCGACAATATTGGTTGCATCCAGACGTCCGCCCAGCCCTACTTCCAGAATCACCACGTCAAGTTGTGCCTGTTTGAACAGCCACAACGCCGACAGCGTACCGTACTCGAAATAGGTCAGGGAAATATCACCGCGTGCCGATTCAATCTCCGCAAAAGAGGCTGTGTGGGCCGATTCCGGCAATTCCTGGCCCTGCACACGAACGCGCTCGGTATAACGCACCAGATGTGGCGAACTGTAGACGCCCACTTTGTACCCTGCCGCCATCAGAATCGACTCCAGCGTACGGCAGGTGGTGCCTTTGCCATTCGTACCCGCAACGGTAAATACAAATGGCGCTGGTTTCAGAACGCCAAGACGTGCCGCGACCTGGCTTACGCGCTCAAGGCCAAGATCGATAGTTTTACTGTGCAGGTTTTCCAGATAAGAAAGCCACGAAGCCAGAGGCGACGCGGCTTGAGGAGTGCGTTTGATAATCATGGTATCCGCTGATTCGTTACGGTGAGAATAGCAAAAGGGCAGAGCCAGTGGCCCTGCCCTTATCAGTTATCAGGCCTCAGGTTCCTGATCCGGTACCGGTGGCACCACTACGCCTTCACGCGGCGCTTCAGGATTCGGCGCTGGCAGATTCATCAACTTCGCCAGAATGCTCGCCAGTTTCAGGCGCATTTCCGGACGACGGACGATCATGTCGATGGCGCCTTTCTCGATCAGGAATTCACTGCGCTGGAATCCTGGCGGCAGTTTTTCGCGAACGGTCTGTTCGATAACACGCGGACCGGCAAAGCCGATTAACGCTTTCGGTTCAGCAATATTGAGATCGCCCAGCATGGCGAAACTTGCAGAAACACCGCCCATGGTCGGGTCGGTCAGCACGGAGATGTACGGCAAGCCGCGCTCCTGCATTTTTGCCAGTGCCGCAGAGGTTTTCGCCATCTGCATCAGCGACATCAGTGCTTCCTGCATACGTGCGCCACCAGACGCGGAGAAGCAGATCAGCGGGCAGTTATCTTCCAGCGCCTGCTCAACGGCACGTACGAAACGTGCACCTACCACAGACCCCATGGAACCGCCCATAAAGGCGAACTCGAATGCCGCAGCGACAACCGGCATTCCATACAGGGTGCCTTTCATCACCACCAGCGCATCTTTTTCGCCGGTTTCTTTCTGCGCAGATGCCAGACGGTCTTTATACTTCTTGGAGTCACGAAACTTCAGCACATCTTTCGGCTCAAGCTCGCTACCCAGCTCCACAAGGCTTCCTTCATCTAACAGGCTATGCAGGCGATTACGCGCTGTCATACGCATGTGATGGTCACACTTCGGACAGACCTCAAGATTACGTTCCAGCTCAGCGCGGTATAAAACCTGACCGCAGCTATCACACTTAGTCCACACCCCTTCAGGAATGCTCGCCTTGCGGGTGGGAGTAATGTTGCTTTTAATTCGTTCAATCCAGCTCATTAGGGACCTTTCTGTCTGAACCTGGTTCGATGCCAGTTTTATCTTTGGGGACGCATAATGCCATTTTTGTCCCCAACAGACCATGAATGTTGCACATTAAAACATAACAGCCCGAAACTTTGGATAAAAAAGTGGTCGAACCGCGGAGTTACTTTTTATTTTGCGGCGCGTGCCGCAGCGCGTTTGTGACGGATAATTTCGATGACGCCCGGCAAAATGGAAACCACAATAATCCCGACGATCAGCAGCTTAAGGTTATCCTGAACCATCGGAATTGTACCGAAGAAATAGCCTGCGTAGGTAAAAAGCAGTACCCACAACAGTGCGCCGATCACGTTATAGGCAGCGAAATGACGGTACGACATGTGGCCCATCCCTGCGACAAAGGGGGCAAACGTTCTGACGATTGGCACAAAACGGGCGAGAATAATGGTTTTGCCGCCGTGTTTTTCATAAAACTGATGAGTTTTGTCGAGATAGCTACGACGAAAAATTTTCGAGTTCGGATTACTGAATAATTTCTCACCGAACAACCGTCCTATGGTGTAGTTGACCGCATCACCAACAATCGCGGCAATTAACATCAGTACCACCATCATATGAACATTGAGATCGTTGGTTTCAAGCGAGGCCAGTGCCCCTGCAACAAACAGCAGCGAATCTCCCGGTAAGAACGGCGTTACCACCAGACCGGTTTCACAGAACAAAATCAAAAACAGGATGGCATAAACCCAGACGCCATACTCTGCGACCAGTTCTGCCAGATGCACGTCAATGTGCAGGATAAAATCGATGAGGAAATAAATCAGGTCCATATTAGCCTATGCCTTGTACTCGTCATCTTTCAGGCTGTAACTACGTTGGCTACAGCCTGAAATGTTCCGAGCATTATTCTCGTTAGTCCGCCAGAAATAGCGGGCCCATTGGCGGTTTTGGAAGATCAAACCGGTCAGGGTAATCCACCGCGACCAGATACAGTCCTTCCGCTTTTGCCGTTGCTGCCGCCAGCGTTCTGTCCTTTGCCGCCAGCAGTTCTGCTATCCAGCTCTCCGGCTGGTTGTGGGCACCGACTTCCATCAGGCTGCCTACAATATTCCTGACCATATGATGTACAAAGGCATTTGCTTTGATATCTACCACCACATAAGGACCGTGACGCGTGACATTAATATGCATAACGTTGCGCCACGGGGTTCGGGACTGGCACTGCACCGCACGGAACGAGGTGAAATCATTCTCGCCCAGCAGGCATTGCGCGGCCCGATGCATCCGTTCAGCGTCCAGCGGTTCGTAAAAATGGGTTACCCCTTTACTCAGCACTGCCGGACGCAGCCGATGATTGTAGATGATGTAGCGATAACGGCGAGCCGTGGCGCTAAATCGGGCATGAAAATCATCAGGTACAGCTTTAACCCAACGCACGGCGATGTCACCAGGTAAATTCGCATTTACGCCCAACGTCCACGCAGCGTCTTTACGCTGTGCGGTAGTTTCGAAATGCACAACCTGCCCTGTACCGTGTACGCCTGCGTCGGTACGCCCGGCACAAAAGACGGTGATCGGTTCGTTCGCCACCTGAGAGAGTGCCTTTTCCAGTTTCTCCTGCACACTGCGTACTTCGTTCTGCCGTTGCCAGCCGTAATACTTACTGCCGTCGTACTCAATGCCCAGCGCAATTTTGTAAACTGGCGGTTGTTGCTGGTCGGACATTAGTACAGATACTCCTGCACCAGTTTCTCGGCGATTTTTACTGCCATCAGCGCGCCGCCAAAGCGAACGTTATCGGCCACTGACCAGAACTGGACTTGCTCCGGCATACCGTAGTCATTGCGTACACAGCCAACGGAAAGATGCGGCGTACCAGAAGCATCCCCCACCTGCGTCGGGAATTCGTTCTCTTCAGAGAGCACAATATCTTCGCCCTGGGCAAACGCATCACGCGCTTCTTCTGCCGCCAGCGGACGCAGAGCTTCAAAGTTGACCATCTGGGCATGACCGTAAAATACCGGTGCCTGAACAACACTTGCCGAAATCATCAGCCCTTCGTCTTGCAGAATTTTGCGTACTTCGTCAACGATACGACGTTCTTCACGCACGCTACCTTCGCTATCCGGCAGTAACGGCAGCATGTTGAACGCCAGCTGACGACCGAAGAAATCCTCTTCATCAATCGGAATACCGTTCAACAGTTTCGCGCTCTGTCCTGCTAACGCATCGACCGCTTTTTTACCCTGGGCGGAGGCAGAAATCAGGCTGGTGACGCTGATACGTGACAAACCGCCCTGATCGATTAACGGTTTCAGTGCTGCCAACAGCTGGCTGGTCAGGCTGTCCGGTACGGCGATGACATTTCGGTTGCGGTAATCGGTCAGTACAAACGGGTTAACTTCCGGCACCACCAGCGGTACGTCAGGTTCGAGAGCAAACAATCCGCTGCTGTCGATCACCAGGCAACCTGAGTTGGTCGCTTCTTCAACCCAGGCAGCGGTAGCTTCTTTGCCTGCGACAAAAAACGCCAGTTGCGCCTGCGTCCAGTCGAATTCAGCGGCATCCTGCACGGTGATTGTCTTACCACCAAAGCGCAGTTGTTCGCCTGCGCTTTCGTTACGTGCCAGTGCATAAATTTCCCCAACCGGGAACTGACGTTCAGCCAGCGTTTCAAGCAGGGCTTCGCCCACAGCGCCAGTTGCGCCCAGGACGGCAATGTTCCAGCCTTCAGACATGGTGGTTTACTCCAGAAATAGCAAAGCTCTCTGCCAATGTTACAGCAGAGAGCATGAAGAAGAGATTAACGTGCCGGATGATGAACGGCGTTAAAACCCAGTTTACACAGCAATGATGCCGCACTGGCGTCATCACAAATCACATACAGAGATGACCATTCACGGCGCTCAAGATAGTTTTTGCGCAGTTTATCGAACTCACCCGGTATCCCGGCGACTTTACGCAGCGGTGCGTCATCGCGGCGCACATCATACACCAAATGCACCAGCCTTTTCAGTGTCGGTTGATCGAGCGGACCATGCAGTGTAATACGGCCAAACTCTGGCGCGGGTAGCAACGTATCAAGCGCAACGTGTTGCTCACGCCCAATAAACTTGCTATACGCTTCAAATACTTGCGTAGTGCCACGGGCTTTACCTTCGAGGGTGTAACCCGCAATATGCGGCGTGCCGATATCCACTTTTTTCAGCAATTCCACGTTGAGTTCCGGTTCGCCTTCCCAGACATCCAGCACTACGCTTAACTTCTGACCTTCATTCAGACAGGTCAACAGGGCAGTATTATCAACGACTGCGCCACGGCAGGCGTTAATCAAGATCGCTCCCGGCTTCAGGTTACGAATCAGTTTTTCGTCCGCTAGATGCAGCGTTTTGTAAGGTCCGTCTTTAAAGAGTGGCGTATGGAATGTCAGGATATCCGCATGCTGGACTAATTCATCCAACGAACGGAAATCGCCCTCATCCCCACGATCGGCACGCGGCGGATCGCAAAGCAAGGTTTTGATCCCCAGCGCTTCCAGTCGCGCCTGTAAACGCCGACCAACGTTACCAACGCCCACGATCCCCACGGTACGCTCATGCAGTGAAAATCCATCGCGTTCAGCAAGCATCAGCAGTGAGGAGAAAACATATTCCACCACCGCAATCGCATTACAGCCAGGTGCTGCGGAAAAACCAATTCCCGCCTGCTTTAACCATGCTTCATCGACATGGTCGGTTCCCGCTGTGGCTGTGCCAACAAATTTAATGGGTTTTCCTGCCAGCAAAGATTCATTCACTTTCGTGACCGAACGCACCATCAGCGCATCCGCATCTGCCAGTTGAGCTACTGGGATTGGACGCCCCGGAACCGCAGTCACCTCACCCAAACGGCTAAATAAGTCGCGGGCATAAGGCATATTTTCATCAACAAGGATTTTCACGTTTGTGTTACCTGTATGAGACGAGAGTTAACCGGACAAGTGTGCCATAATCTCGCGGCCAGGCATACTTGCGATGATTTCAGGTATAAGGATACGTAATGATACAACCTATTTCCGGCCCTCCTCCTGGGCAACCACCAGGTCAGGGAGATAACCTGCCGTCTGGCGCGGGCAATCAGCCTTTATCCAGTCAGCAACGTACTTCGCTGGAAAGCTTAATGACGAAAGTGACTTCGCTGACGCAACAGCAAAGAGCAGAACTGTGGGCGGGTATCAGGCATGATATTGGCCTGTCGGGAGATTCGCCGCTGCTTTCGCGTCACTTTCCCGCCGCTGAGCATAATCTGGCGCAACGTTTGCTGACCGCGCAAAAAAGCCATTCTGCCCGCCAGCTTTTAGCCCAATTGGGTGAGTATTTACGCCTGGGGAATAATCGTCAGGCGGTCACGGATTATATTCGTCATAACTTTGGTCAGACGCCACTGAATCAGCTCTCACCGGAGCAATTAAAAACCATTCTCACCCTGTTGCAGGAAGGGAAGATGGTTATCCCGCAACCGCAGCAGCGCGAGGCGACCGACCGTCCGTTATTACCGGCGGAGCACAATACGCTCAAACAGCTGGTTACCAAACTTGCGGCGGCAACGGGAGAACCCAGCAAGCAGATCTGGCAATCGATGCTGGAACTTTCCGGGGTGAAAGATGGTGAGTTAATTCCAGCGAAACTGTTTAACCATCTGGTGACCTGGCTGCAGGCGCGTCAGACGCTAAGCCAGCAAAATACGCCGACGCTGGAATCACTACAGATGGCGCTTAAACAACCTTTAGATGCCAGTGAACTGGCGGCGTTATCGGCATATATCCAGCAAAAATATGGCCTTTCTGCGCAATCATCGCTTTCTTCAGCCCAGGCTGAGGATATCCTTAATCAGCTTTATCAACGGCGGGTTAAAGGGATTGATCCGCGTGATATGCAACCGCTGCTTAATCCTTTTCCACCGATGATGGACACGTTGCAAAACATGGCAACGCGTCCCGCGCTGTGGATACTATTAGTCGCGATTATCCTGATGCTGGTCTGGCTGGTTCGTTAACCCCGACGAAACGACAGTATCGTGACAATAATTCCCAGCACCGCAGAGATCGCCCCGGCAAGAAATACCGATGAGTAACCAAATGTGGTCGCCAGCATTCCCGCCAGCGGCCCGGAGACGCCGAGGGCGATATCCTGAAACGCGGCGTAACCGCCCAGCGCGGTGCCACGAACTTGTGACGGTACACGTTTAACCACCTCCACGCCCAGCGCAGGAAAGATAAGCGAACATCCAGCTCCGGTTAAGGCCGCGCCCGCTAATGCGACCCACGCACCTGGCGCCTGCCAGAGCAGCAACAAGCCCACTGTTTCTACAAGCAGAGAAACAATCGCCACTTTCACGCCGCCAAAACGGTCCGGCATCCAACCAAACATTACGCGCATCACGACAAATGCCCCGCCAAACGCGGTAAGAGTAAAGCCCGCCATCGCCCATCCTTTGCTGGCAAAGTAGAGCGAAACGAAAGTTCCGATAACCGCAAAACCCACGCCTTGTAGCGCCAGACCTAACCCTGGTTTCCAGATAAGCCCGACAACGCTCCACAGCGATGGACGTTCTCCCGCCAGGGCCGGTACTTTGCGCACTGTGCCGTTGCAGGCCCACGCCAGTATGGGTAATGCCATTGTGGTGAGCGCCAGTGCAGCAAAACCGTAATGGCTATGAATCAACAGGCCAAGCGGTGCACCAACAGCGAGGGCACCGTAAATAGCCATTCCGTTCCATGACATCACTTTGCCGGAATGTTTTGGCCCAACGATGCCCAATCCCCAGGTCAGAGCGCCCGTCAGTAACTGGCTTTCACCAAAGCCAAGAATCAAACGTCCGACGACCAACAGAGCAAATTTGAACGGTGCGGAGACGGGCAAAATCGCCGCCAACAGCAGTGCGCCCCCCGCCAGACCACAAGCTAACATCCCCTGAAGCGCCGAACGTTTTGCACCATATTGATCGGCCAGTCGCCCGGCATAGCCACGCGTCAGCACCGTAGCCAAAAACTGAATGCCGACGGCAATCCCGACCATGGTGTTGCCATAGCCCAGCTCATGATGAATAAACAGCGGGATAACCGGCAATGGTAACCCTACGGTCATGTAGGTGAGAAAAACCGCAAAAGCGATGCGGAAAAGCGAAAAATTGGCAGAAGATCGTGTTTCGGTTTGGCTTACAGCAGTCATGCATTACTCCAGAATGCAGCGCGAGGCGAGGAATTTCCCCGTCTCATCTCTCTGGTTTCAGGGTTACGGTACGCGTTGGCAGGATTTAACGCGTACGTCTTTTCAGAAGGAAATCGACAAAGCGGGAAGTTTGCCTGGAACAGGCGGCGATTGTCAATGATGTGAAAAAGGGAACCATCGGGTTCCCTTTTGCGTTAGTGTCGAATGCCGCATTGGCGCGTATCGTCGGATGCGACGCTGGCGCGTCTTATCCGACCTACTCCGAATTAATCTTTCAGCTTACGCATTACCAGCGTGGCGTTGGTGCCACCGAAGCCGAAGCTGTTAGACATAACGGTAGTCAGTTCGCGATCGGTCGTTTCGGTCACAATGTTCAGACCCGCAGCCTGCTCGTCCAGCTCTTCAATGTTGATGCTCGGTGCGATAAAGCCGTGTTCCAGCATCAGCAGAGAGTAGATAGCTTCCTGCACACCCGCAGCGCCCAGAGAGTGACCGGTCATTGCTTTGGTTGCAGAAATCGCCGGGCTCTTATCACCGAATACTTCACGGATAGCCGCCAGCTCTTTCACGTCGCCAACCGGAGTTGAAGTACCGTGAGAGTTCAGGTAGTCGATTGGCGTATCAACACCGTGCATCGCCATCTGCATGCAGCGAACTGCGCCTTCGCCAGACGGAGCAACCATGTCTGCACCATCAGACGTTGCGCCGTAACCAACGATTTCAGCATAGATGTGAGCCCCACGCGCCAGCGCGTGTTCCAGCTCTTCAACCACCACCATACCGCCGCCGCCAGCGATAACGAAACCGTCGCGGTGAGCGTCGTAAGTACGGGAGGCTTTTTCTGGGGTGTCGTTGTATTTAGTAGACAGCGCGCCCATCGCGTCGAATTCGCAAGCCATTTCCCAGCACAGCTCTTCGCCGCCGCCAGCAAACACGATGTCCTGTTTGCCCAGTTGGATCTGCTCTACTGCGTTACCGATACAGTGTGCGGAAGTCGCACACGCGGAGCTGATGGAGTAGTTAACGCCGTGAATTTTAAACGGCGTGGCGAGGCAGGCAGAAACGCCAGATGCCATCGCTTTGGTGACCACATACGGGCCAACCGCTTTCAGGCCGCGCGGGCTACGCATAGCGTCAGCGCCGAACACCTGGAAACGAGGGGAACCGCCGCCAGAACCTGCAATCAGGCCAACGCGCGGGTTATTCTGATAAGCTTCCGGGGAGAGGCCAGCATCTGCAATTGCCTGCTCCATAGAAAGGAATGCATAAATGGATGCGTCGCTCATAAAGCGCACAACTTTGCGGTCAATGAGGCCAGTGGTATCCAGTTTTACGTTGCCCCAGACGTGGCTACGCATGCCGGAATCCTTCAGCTCCTGAGAGAAAGTGATCCCTGAACGTCCTTCACGCAGAGATGCCAGGACTTCCTGCTGGTTATTACCGATGCTGGAAACAATGCCCAGGCCAGTAATCACTGCACGTTTCATTCAATACCTCTGTAAGTCGCACATAGAGTAAGTTTCGAATGCACAATAGCGTACACTTGTACGCCGAACAAGTCCGATCAGCCAATTAATAGAGAAATTTGCGCAGCCTGACACACATCGCTAAGATCGAGCCACCGCCTGTAAGACGAGTAACTTACGTGAAACACTACGCCATACAACCTGCCAACCTCGAATTTAATGCTGAGGGTACACCTGTTTCCCGAGATTTTGACGATGTCTATTTTTCCAACGATAACGGACTGGAAGAGACACGCTATGTTTTTCTTGGGGGTAACCAATTAGAGGCACGCTTTCCTGAACATCCGCATCCTCTGTTTGTGGTAGCAGAGAGCGGCTTCGGCACCGGATTAAACTTCCTGACGCTATGGCAGGCATTTGATCAGTTTCGCGAAGCTCATCCGCAAGCGCAATTACAACGCTTACATTTCATTAGTTATGAGAAATTTCCCCTCACTCGTGCGGATTTAGGATTAGCGCATCAACACTGGCCAGAACTGGCACCGTGGGCAGAAAAACTTCAGGCGCAGTGGCCTTTGCCCTTGCCCGGTTGCCATCGTTTATTGCTCGATGAAGGCCGCGTGACGCTGGATTTATGGTTTGGTGACATTAACGAACTGACTAGCCAACTGGACGATTCGCTAAATCAAAAGGTAGATGCCTGGTTTCTGGACGGCTTTGCGCCAGCGAAGAACCCGGATATGTGGACGCAAAATCTGTTTAACGCCATGGCAAGGCTGGCGCGTCCGGGTGGCACTCTGGCGACATTTACGTCTGCCGGTTTTGTCCGCCGGGGTTTGCAGGAAGCCGGATTCACCATGCAAAAGCGCAAAGGATTTGGGCGTAAACGGGAAATGCTTTGTGGGGTGATGGAACAGACATTACCCCTCCCCTGCTCCACGCCGTGGTTTAACCGTACGGGTAGTCGCAAACGGGAAGCGGCGATTATTGGCGGTGGTATCGCCAGCGCATTATTGTCGCTGGCGCTATTACGGCGCGGCTGGCAGGTTACACTTTATTGTGCGGATGAGGCCCCCGCGCTCGGTGCTTCCGGCAATCGCCAGGGGGCGCTGTATCCGCTCTTAAGTAAACATGATGAAGCACTAAACCGTTTTTTCTCCAATGCGTTTACATTTGCTCGTCGGCTTTACGATTTATTGCCTGTTAAATTTGATCATGACTGGTGCGGCGTCACGCAGTTAGGCTGGGATGAGAAAAGTCAGCACAAAATCGCACAAATGCTGTCGATGGATTTACCCGCAGAACTGGCTGTGGCCGTTGATGCTAAGGCGGTTGAACAAATTACGGGCGTTGCGACAAATTGCAGCGGTATTACTTATCCGCAAGGTGGTTGGCTGTGTCCGGCAGAGCTGACCCGTAATGTGCTGGAGCTGGCACAACAGCAGGGTTTGCAGATTTGTTATCAACATCAGTTAAAGGATTTATCCCGTCAGGATGACTGTTGGTTATTGAATTTTGCAGGTGATCAGCAAGCAACACACAGTGTAGTGGTACTGGCGAACGGGCATCAAATCAGCGGTTTCAGTCAAACGTTGTCTCTGCCGGTGTATTCCGTTGCCGGTCAGGTCAGCCATATTCCAACAACGCCGGAACTGGCGAAGCTGAAGCAGGTGCTGTGCTATGACGGTTATCTCACGCCACAAAATCCGGCGAATCAGCACCATTGTATTGGTGCCAGTTATCATCGCGGCAGCGAAGATACGGCGTACAGTGATGAAGATCAGCAGCAGAATCGCCAGCGGTTGATTGATTGTTTCCCGCAGGCGCAGTGGGCAAAAGAGGTTGATGTCAGTGATAAAGACGCTCGCTGCGGTGTGCGTTGTGCCACCCGAGATCATCTGCCAATGGTAGGCAATGTCCCTGATTATGATGCAACGCTCGCAGAATATGCATCTCTGGCGGAACAGAAAGACAACGCGGTCAGCGCGCCGATTTATGACGATCTCTTTATGTTTGCTGCTTTAGGTTCGCGCGGTTTGTGTTCTGCCCCGCTGTGTGCCGAGATTCTGGCAGCGCAGATGAGCGACGAACCGATTCCGATGGATAGCAATACGCTGGCGGCGTTAAATCCAAATCGGTTATGGGTGCGGAAGTTGTTGAAAGGGAAAGCGGTTAAGGCAGGGTAATCTGCTTTGGCAGCGTTTGTCGGATGCGGCGTGAACGCCTTATCCGACCTACGTGAAATCTGTAGGCCTGATAAGACGCGGTAAGCGTCGCATCAGGCATTATGCACTCAATGTCGGATGCGGCGTGAACGCCTTATCCGACCTACGTAAAACCTGTAGGCCTGATAAGACGCGATAAGCGTCGCATCAGGCATGACGCTCCAGACGCCAACAACTTACTGCTGTGAAGCCTGTTGAAACAGGTTTTCCCACATATCGGTCACCAGCGCCTGGTCTCGCGGCGACAACTCACCGGCACCAATGGCTTTTTCCAGACTCTGGCTAACGGTCTTATGTACCGCCTGGGCGGAGTGGTCATCACCACTTTCCAGTTCTGCGATGGCTAATGTCAGGTGGCCACGCAAATACCCACTGGCAAACAACTCATCATCACTGGCATGGTCAACCATACCGTCGATTAATGCCAGAATGCGTGATTCAAACTCCGCGATCATCTTCTTTCCTCATTGTAAAACGTGGCGCAGGCTTCAGTTGAGCGCTTCCGGCCACGGGAACTGTTCCGCCGTAAGTTCCGGCGTGTGATAATAATTTTGTAGTGCTTTAATGAAGCGTGCCGGACGCTCGGGAATACCGTTTGCCAGATAATCCATTACCTGTGCATGTACCCGCCGTTGAAATACCACGCGGTCCGGTTCGAAATCCCCTTCCAGATTGTCGCAACTGACATTAAACGGATATCCCGCCGCCACACAGAACAACCAGTCCAGCGCCTGCGGCTTCACTTCAACATCTTCAAACTGGCCTTGCGTTTGGGCATCGCGTCCGTCGGGACAATACCAGTAGCCGAAATCAACCAGCTCACGGCGCGCTTTCCCGGCAATACACCAGTGCGAAATCTCATGAATTGCGCTGGCATAAAAGCCGTGAGCAAAGACGATTCGGTTATACGGTACTTCCGCATCAGCAGGAAGATAGATCGGTTCGTCGTCGCCTTTAATCAGACGGGTATTAAATTCATCGGCAAAGCAGCTATTAAAAATTTCAGTCAACTGCTCATAGTGGTGTGTACTATTCATTAGTTCATCCCCAACCAGTGGAGGATCTCCTGTCCGTGGCTATCATAAAGTAATTTGGCACTCATCACCGCCGAGACGATAACAATCATCGGGCGAATCAGCTTTTGCCCTTTGCTCAACACCAGTCTTGACCCCATGCGCGCGCCGAGGAACTGCCCCACCAGCATCACAAATCCTGTCGCCCAAATCACTTTGCCGCCGAGAATAAACAGCAGCAAACCGCCGATATTAGACGTTGCGTTGAGTAATTTGGCGTGGGCCGTGGCTTTGGCGAGGTTAAAGCCGCACAGCGTAACGAAGGCTAACGCGTAAAACGATCCGGCAGCCGGGCCAAAGAATCCATCGTAAAAACCTACGCAGCCCCCCGCCACCAGCGCAAATGGCAGTCCATACATCCGACGCTGGCGATCTTCTTCTCCCAGTTTGGGCATCAGTAAGAAATAAAGACCAATACAAATCACCAGAATGGGCAAAATCTGCCGCAAGACATCAGCCTGAACGTACTGCACCAGCAAAGCGCCGCTCATTGAGCCGATAAAGGTCATGGCGATATTGAGTTTCTGATCGCTTAAGCTAACCACTTTGCGGCGAATAAAGTAGATAGTGGCAGAAATAGAGCCACCGCAGGCTTGCAGTTTATTGGTTGCCAGCGCGTTAGCCGGAGACATCCCCGCCGCCATTAATGCCGGAATGGTGAGTAGCCCACCGCCCCCGGCAATAGAGTCGATAAATCCCGCCAGTATGGCGACAAAAAAGAGGAGTCCCAGTAATAGCGGGGAAACCATAAACAGGCTATTAAACGTTTCCATTAGATCACGTGCTCATCCAGTAGCGCCTGGCAGGAAGGCGGCAACGGAGGCGGTGTCTTCTTCTCAGGCTTTGTTGTTCCCGGTTTTGGAGGTTCAAACCAGCTTTGCAGTTCTGCCCCGCAACCATCGCCCGGTGGCGGTAAAGGTTGATCTTCACACTCCAGACTATCGGCAGGACAACGTAATCGTACATGCATATGGGCGCGATGCTGGAACCAGGGTCGCACTTTGCGCAACCAGTCGCGATCGGTGCCCGCATCAAGGCAAAGTTGTTGTTTAATCGCCGGATTAACAAAAATACGCGTGACGTCTTTGTCCTGCGCGGCGAGTTTAATCAAGCTGAAAATTTCGGGCTTCCACAGCGCGGGGACAACGTGTTTACCGTCGCGGGAAACCAAATCTAATGCTTGCGGGCGCAAGAGTTGCGCGGAGGTCCAGCGTTTTTTCGGCAGTTGCAGGAAGATGTCCACATCCAGTCCGGTCTGATGACTGGCGTGACCGCCATTGAAACGCCCACCAGCAGGCATTCCCATATCGCCAATCAGCACCGTGCCCATACCCAGATTGCTCACCTGGCTACTCAGACGCTGGATAAACATCACCAGGTCCGGGTGCCCGAAATAGCGACGCTGATCGGTACGCATGACCTGATAATGTTCGGACTGTATCGGCAGCGTGTCAGCACCAACGATACAGCCATTTGAAAAACTGCCTATCGATTGTGCACTACCCGGCACAGGTTGGGTTATTTTTTGCCACGGCGTCGCTGCCAGGCTGGCGCTGCTGGCAAGCAGGGCCAGCAGCGCAATCGCAGTTTTGTTCATTTTTACCAGCGTGGAATATCAGTCTTCACATCAGCATTTTGCGCCCGTTGCCGTAACAGGTGATCCATTAAAACGATCGCCAGCATCGCTTCCGCGATCGGCACCGCGCGGATCCCAACACAAGGATCGTGACGGCCTTTGGTGATCATCTCAACTTCTTCGCCAAAGCGGTTAATGGTGCGTCCAGGCACAGTAATGCTGGAGGTCGGTTTCAGCGCCATATGGGCAATGATTTGCTGCCCGCTGCTGATGCCGCCGAGAATACCGCCCGCATGGTTGCTCTTGAAACCGTCTTTGGTGATTTCGTCACGGTTCTGGCTGCCACGCAGCGCTACCACGTCAAAACCATCACCAATTTCCACACCTTTCACCGCGTTGATGCTCATCAGCGCGTGGGCGATGTCGGCATCCAGGCGATCAAAGACCGGCTCGCCAAGTCCGGCGGGTACGCCACTGGCAACAACGGTGACTTTCGCGCCAATAGAGTCACCCTCTTTTTTCAGCGCGCGCATCAGTTCATCTAAGGCTTCGATTTTGTCCGGATCCGGGCAGAAGAATGGATTTTGCTCGACCTGAGACCAGTCTTTGATTTCCAGCGGAATGTCGCCCATTTGGGTCAGGCAGCCGCGAATTTCTATACCAAATTTCTCAGCGAGATATTTTTTGGCAATCGCCCCTGCTGCAACGCGCATGGCGGTTTCGCGAGCGGAAGAACGACCGCCGCCGCGGTAATCGCGCAGACCGTATTTTTGTTCGTAGGTGTAATCGGCATGGCCTGGACGGAAAACGTCTTTAATTGCGCTGTAATCCTGAGAACGCTGGTCAGTGTTTTCAATCAGTAAACCAATGCTGGTGCCGGTAGTAACGCCTTCAAAAACACCGGAGAGAATTTTGACCTGATCCGGCTCACGACGCTGAGTGGTATAGCGCGATGTCCCAGGGCGACGACGGTCGAGATCGTGTTGCAGGTCCGCTTCCGTCAGCGGAATACCTGGCGGAACACCATCGACGATGCAGCCGAGCGCCAGCCCGTGCGATTCGCCGAAGGTGGTTACGCGAAAGAGTTGTCCAATTGTGTTTCCAGCCATCACGGCTCCGTTATTGTTGTGTTTGCGTGTTTACTTAATCTTTATAAATCGCGAAATGTTCTTGTGCAGCAATAAGCTGCTCTTTGGTGAGCATAAACACACCATCACCGCCGTTATCAAACTCCAGCCAGGTGAACGGAACATCCGGATATTGTTCCATAAGATGTACCATGCTGTTGCCGACTTCACAAATCAGCACGCCATCATCAGCAAGGTAATCTGCCGCATTACCGAGAATACGACGCGTCAGTTTCAGGCCGTCAGTACCAGATGCCAGACCCAGTTCCGGCTCGTGACGGTATTCATTTGGCAGGTCGGACATATCTTCCGCATCAACGTACGGCGGGTTAGTGACGATCAGGTCGTACTGCACTTTCGGCAAGTCCCGGAACAGATCGGAACGAATCGGAATGACGTTGTGGATCAGACCATGTTCTTCGATGTTCTGTTCAGCAACCGCCAGCGCGTCAGGAGAGATGTCTACCGCGTCGACTTCTGCTTCCGGGAAGGCATAAGCGCAGGCAATCGCAATACAGCCGCTTCCGGTGCACATATCTAAAATGTGCTGCGGTTGCTTGCTGATGAGTCCGGCAAATTTATTGTTGATCAGTTCACCAATCGGCGAGCGCGGCACCAGCACACGTTCATCGACGTAAAATTCATGACCGCAGAACCAGGCTTTGTTGGTCAGGTAGGCCACCGGAATGCGTTCGTTGACGCGGCGGATCACGCGCTCAACAATACGATGTTTTTCGCTGGAAGTCAGACGCGCGGTGCGCATATCTTCCGGAATATCCAGCGGCAGGTAGAGCGATGGCAGCACCAGTTGTACGGCTTCATCCCACGGGTTATCGGTGCCGTGGCCGTACCAGATATTTGCCGCGCTGAAGCGGCTCACCGACCAGCGCAACATGTCCTGAATGGTTTGCAGCTCATTTACTGCTTCATCAACGAAAATTTTATCCACGTATTCCTCCAGGGCATGGTCGCATTAATTTCGGCGGCTAGTTTGCCATGAAGATGACGATAAATCAGCATTCACGCGCGGTGAGTGAGGAAAAATACGTTTAAAACGATCGATTAGACGACGAGTCGGGTAAACTGTAGGAAAATTAGAAATGAGAGATGTAAATGAAAAAGAAATCATCACTTAGCGAGGAGGACCAGGCGCTGTTCCGCCAGTTGATGGCGGGGACCCGCCAGATAAAGCAGGACACCATCGTCCATCGGCCGCTACGTAAAAAAATTAGCGAAGTACCGGTCAAGCGGTTAATTCAGGAACAGGCCGATGCCAGCCATTATTTCTCCGATGAGTTTCAACCGTTATTGAATACCGAAGGTCCGGTGAAATATGTCCGTCCGGATGTCAGCCACTTTGAAGCGAAGAAACTGCGCCGCGGCGATTATTCGCCGGAGTTGTTTTTGGATTTACACGGTTTGACGCAGTTGCAAGCTAAGCAGGAACTTGGGGCTCTGATTGCCGCCTGCCGTCGTGAACATGTGTTTTGCGCCTGCGTGATGCATGGTCATGGTAAGCATATTTTGAAGCAGCAAACGCCGCTGTGGCTGGCGCAACATCCCCATGTGATGGCGTTTCATCAGGCACCGAAAGAGTACGGCGGTGATGCAGCTTTATTAGTGTTGATTGAAGTGGAAGAGTGGTTGCCGCCTGAGTTGCCCTGACATCATTATCAACATGTACTTTCACCGACCAGCTAACTGGTCGGTGAAAGATTAACATTACAATTCATTTAAGACATATTGGAAACGGCACGTAGAATCAATCGGTTGCCGACTACTGGTATTCACCTTCACCACAATGTCGTGGAGTTTTCTATCCGTTAACGGTTTACGTGTCGGTGTGACTGTCACCTTTGCATTATCGCAACCATAAGAGGTAAACGTTAATAAATCTGAAACTGCACGACAGTATGCTCCTCTGGCATCAAAATTACTGCCATCGCAGAGATTGCCACTTTCCATCAAATAGGTCGAAAGCGTTGTCGTGATGGTTGAACCATTGGATTGTAATTGCAACGTTTTAGAATGGCTAACATAACTATCACTCCAGGATATATCATAAGAAGATACTGGAATTGTTGGACAAACAGTACGACTCACTGTTGGACTTGTATATGCACTAAATCCACTGGCCTGGGCAACTGAATAAAGAGAGGCAATCCATGGGCAGCCATAATCATCAGATGCGACCGTGACATTAAAAGTCATAAATCCGCAGACATATATAGTCGTATTCATACCTGGGCAGTTTGAGCTATCTGTGCGGCCCCAGTCAGCCAGCACTAGCTTTGGTGCCGGACCTGAGCCGGTCCAGGATATTACCGGGAGAGTATCGCCTCTCCCCGCGCGTGTTGCATTGTATTGACCATAAGCGACTTCTTTTGGCGTTAATACCGTAACATAGTAATATAAAGTACCCTGCATAGAGGCATTATTCATTGCATAATATACTGCAGTCCCTGGAAAGCTTGAGCTGTAGAGCTTATCACCAGCATAGCTCTTTGGGGTTCCTAAACTGAGAGCAAGTAATATCAGACTTGCGAAACAAATCATCCATTTTTTCATATTATATATACTCGAAGGTTGCCGTCAGGTTGGCGGTAAAATCGCCCATCGTTACTTCCCGACCGCTTTTCGCCTGTAGCCAGGCCCTGAAATTAATATTATTGCTGCCATCGCTAAGCGTGAATTTCGCCCCGGAGGGGTTGTTAATCGCCACCCGTACACCGTCCGTCGTTTCCATCCCAATTCCGACGCCTTGCGCGATTGATGTGGTATCCAGCGCCAGGAAACCGGGCTGCTCACTGTCTTCCGTACCGGTAAGGGTCACCTGGACCTGATAACTCGCGGGCCCCTTACAATCTTTCAGCTTAAACACCACCGGTATGTGCGCAGACTCCCCCGTAGCCATAAGATCCCGACGACTGATAGTCGGAAAATGGACTTCGGCCAGATTCCCGCTCTCAACCACCAGCGTACAAGAGCGGCTGAGTAAGTTGCCGTAAAAATGCAGGTTGTTGTCCACGGCCAGGGCACGCGTGCTGCCGATCAACAGCAGGCCCGCTAACAGCCCATAGCCGAGCGAATAAATACGTTCTGTCTTCATTGATAATCCACCCGCAATGTTGCATAGGCTGAAAACGTGGTATCACTCAGCACCGCATCGGCTGACTTCACTGGCACGGCTTCCAGCTTCGGCTTTTGGGTAAAATCGGTGGCGTTAATGGCAAGCGGAGTATTCAACACAAAACGCTGACCATCATGCTGAAGCTCAATACCAAAGCCGGGAACGTCTGTTTCGATAGCCGCGTTATTGTAGGCGGTCGGCGTCCCCGTCCAGGTGAGCGTCATAATCCACTCGGGATCGCGCGTGTCAGAGTCACAGCTCAGGTCATATTCCACTTCCTTGCGGCCATAGTCCCCGTTGATACTGTCGATGATGAGATCGCGAAATTCCACTTCGAGGGTCTTTCCATCGCTGATAGCACAGACAGGCGGTGCCACCAGCGTACCGTGGAAGGTGATGTCATCGTCAGCCGCCAGCGCAACGCCACCGCAGGTGCAGAGTAAAAGGAACAAGTGTTTTTTCATTGGTAATCCACCACCATCGTCATAGTGGCGTTAAAAACCGCAGGCATAAGCTGCGCTCCGCTCTGTTTAACCGGCACTGCTTTGAGATTGGGCGACTGGTAAAAGTTGAAAGGAGTCCAGTTACCTTCACCCACTCTGAACAAAGAGTTATCGGCACCGTTTTCGATGCGAATGCCCAGGCCTGGTATTTCGGTGGCCATGACAGTTTCCCCGTTAATCACGGTGGTAGCGCCTTTAAGCTGCATCCGCAGCTCATCAGCATCCACCGCCCTGTTATCACAGTTCAGGGTATAAAGCGGGGTCGTGGTACGGTAATTTGTGCCATTGATTTTGCTAATGTAGACATTGCCAAAATCCACGTTGCTCCCCTTTACGGAACAGGGCGGTGGCCCATCCACCAAAATGCGCAACGACAATGACACCTTTTTACTTTGCCCTGCGACAGCAAGGTTCCCCATCAGCCAGCCGCTCAGGAGAAAAATGCCCGTTCCCACCAGAAACGTGTATTTCATAAGACTCTCCCGGCATCAGCCTTTGCGGCTTTGCTCTGCATCCACCTGGCAATTATTGCCAGTGCATTTAAAGTTCAGCGACAATCGCGCACCGTAGTCGTTGACATAAGTCAGCACCGGCACAGTGTCCATCTTCACATTCAACGGTGCGGACGATTTCGGCGGCATGACCAGCGGCGTAAACCCGGCTGCCGGATTACCATTTTTCTGTGTGCTGGCATTGCTGATAATCACGTAATACGGCGTGGGGTTGTTGACGGTGAACGCCTGGCCATTGCGGGTTAACGTTACCTTGTGCTGCCACGGGTCTCTCATGTTAATTTTTGCCAGTGCCTTGGGTCGCCAGAACAATTTGATACGCGTTTGCAGGGCAATTTGCAGCGTATTAGGTTTGTTCGATTTTGGCGGGATTTCACGCACGTTAAAGTAGAACATGCTCTCACGATCGGCGGGTAACTTGTTGATATCCGGCATTCCCTGGACTTTTACCTGACCATTCATCATCGCATCAATACGCTGTACCGGCGGCAGTACCGTAAGTGGCGAGCTGATTTTGTTGCCCTTTTCGTCCTCCATCCAGCTTTGTGCCAGGTAGGGCTGCTTCGGGTCGTTATTGCGCAACGTGACGCTAATAGATTTGTCGCCTTCATTGAAGATCAGGCGTGTGCGATCGGGCGTCACCGATGCGTGGGTTGTAAAACTGGCGGCCACCAGCAGCGCCAGCGCCGGGGCAACGCGTGTTGCAGAGCGAGTCAATGTATACATGGATCAATCCTTAATCACGTTATTGGTTTGCTGAAATAGCCATGGGTTCCGCGCCAGGTGTGACCTGCTGCGTTTGTTCCTGAATCATCGGTTTAATCTCTGCCGGAGCCGCAGGCATCACCGCGCCTTGTTGCTTGCACGGCAGTAACAGGCCGTTGAACAGGTCGGCGGGTAGCGGGTCTGGCAGTGAGATCTCACAGTGAGGTTCGCCATTCCACGAGACACGCATGTGTTCGCCCGCTTTTACCCCGGCCAGATAGACGTTGCCGTCATCATCAACCAGGCCGACCTGCTGGTCATGTTCGTTTCTCACTTCCGCACCAAATGGCGGGTAACTGCCATCACTCATGCGCAGGACAGCCATCGCCTTTTGCCCACTGATGACCGCAAATTGACGGTAGCCAATGGCGCCTTCGGTAAGCGTCGCCTGCACCACTGACTGTGTGGCTTCGGCGTCTTCTGGCAGTTTGGTCAGGTCAATCGTGGCCTGGTTACGGTAGTAGTTATTGACGTCGGCAACGACGGCTTTGCCAAACATATTGGTGTACACCGCTGCACCGTTTCCTTCGACCGGTACGTCAGCAACACCGTCAGCGTCAATCAGTAATCGCGTACCGCCCATATTTTGAGTACGGTGCAACGCGCCACCGTGAGCCGTGAGCGTAGCGCCGCCCTGTAGCGACAACCCGGCAGAGGTGTACTGCCCTTCATGGTAGTTGGCACTGAGGTCCACATGGGCCATTGAACCGTCACGGCTGTAATAACCATCCACGCTGGAGTGATTTTCACTGTTGCCCACGTTTATCTGATAATGACTGGCGTCATCGATACGGCTGAAATACCCTACCTGGCTGCTGTCTGAACCACTACCGTAGTTGCCGTTGTAACTCACAACGCTGCTATCGCCCCACGGCATACTTAAGGAGATGTAGACGCCTTTGTCAGCACTGTCGTCATACTCGTAGCGATAACCGGTCAGAGAAATACTCATGTTACGAATGCCGCCCATATTGAAATAGTGGGAGAGCATTACGTTGTAGTTGGTCTGTTCATCACGATCCCAGTAGGTGTGGCGCGTATAGTTCAGGTAAACAGAAACACCGGCATCCCTGAAGTTCTGGTTATAGGTGGCGGTGTACATCTCTTTATCATTGCCTGAGCGGACCATTGCGCTGTCATTTGCGTCCAGGTACTCGCTCATGGTCATGTAGTTCTCTTCCGAGAAGCGGTATCCGGCGAAGGTGACGCGGCTGTTGAGTTCATCAAAGTCTTTGGAATAACTGACTCTGAAAGAGTTACCGTCGAGCGTGCTTTTTCCGTAAGCGGTCGAATCGTCAAGTCGGGTATGCGAGTGGGTGATATCAAAGGCCATCGCACCGAAAACGGAGAGATCGCGACCAATCCCAAGCGCGGCTGACTGGTAATTTTCATCGCCAAGCGCCCCGCCATACAGTGACCAGCCGTTTGCTATCCCCCAGGACGCTTCGCCACCGGAAAAGAACCCGCCTTGCACATGGTGCCCCCACTCCTGTGGTCGCCCCATCATAATTTTGTAGCGCACCTGGCCCGGGCGAGTCAGGAACGGCATGGAGGCAGTGCTGATGTCATACTCCTGCACCTGACCGTTCACCTCTTCAATGCGCACATGCAGCGTACCAGAGCTAAAATCGGCGAGATCCTGGATACGGAATGGCCCGGCTGGCACCTGGGTTTCATAAATTATACGCCCGGCCTGGCTAACGGTGACTTTCGCCGCCGTATGGGCCACGCCGGAAATATCCGGGGCATAGCCGCGCAGGTTCGGCGGCAGCATTTGATCGTCAGTACTGATACTACCGCCGATGTAGTTAAAGCCATCGAATATATCGGAATCGAGGTAATCTTCACCGAGTGCCAGTTTGGCTTTCAGGCTCGGTAACGCGCGCCAGGCATAGTAACGGCTCCAGTCCCAGTTTCTTTCGGTGCTGTCTTCTGTCTCTTCATCATTACTGCGGGTATGCTGATAATCGCTTTGCCAGTCGGCTCGCAAGCGCCACGGCCCGAGGTTAACGCCAACCGTACCGTTGCCGCTGATATCGTTGCTGTCATCACCGCCATTTTCTTCGTGTCGGGTTTGGGCATTGATGCTGTAATCGGCAATTAAACCTGAGATGCCATCATCCCAGCGCGAGGGAGGGTCCCAGTCGACATCGCTGTATTCAAGATAAGCCTGCGGCAAGCTGATAAGGAGTGCGGACTGGCTTAAATCAGCGCGCATTTCCAGACCGTCAAATTGGCCTGGCTTCAGGCATTTACCGTCGTGAACCCATTGCAAATTTTTCGCAATGTCTTCTTTGAAACCAAGCAGTGCCACCAGGTCTGGCGACAGGCAGGCGTAAGTCTTATTGGCATCATTTTCTGTTGCATACCAGTAAATATCATATTCACCGGGTAATGGCTGTTTATTCACCTCAACCTGTAAACTGTATTTACCCGGTTCAACATAACCCTGGCTTGAAAAGCGTTTTAGATCGATTTTCGTGTCGCCTTTTAATTCCAGAAAACGGGAATCAAACTGAATATCTTCATCAGCCCAGGCATTGATATGGCATCCAGAGATGGCCACGGCAACGCACCAGGGAAGCGCCCGTAAGCGGAAAAGGGAATGGTCAGGCATACACGTATTCATCCGTGATTATTATAATAAGTCCAAAAACTCGCCAAAATCCCCCATAGCGAGATGCTATGGGGGTGAATTACCTTAGAGATAGGTAATCTGGAAAGTGGTATTCGCTTCAAAACCACCCAGGTCAGGCGTACCCGTCGCACCGACTAACCAGGCTTTGAAGTTCAGAGTCTGTTTAGGTTTGCCTTTATTGGTTGCTGAGTCATTTACGATCGCCTGTTTAATGCCAGCACCGCTTTTATAGGAAGTACCTTGCTTATCACCAATCGCCAGGCTTACATTGTTAAACGCAGCACCTGTATCGGTATTAAAAATGGTGTAGTAATTCTCGTTTCCCGTAGAAACGTTACCGGTGAACGTCGTTTCCATGTTCGTTTGGGTTTCAAATACGCAGTCCTGCAAACGAATCTGAAAATCTTTCGGCGTGGTAGTCCCGTTGTTTTTCAGTACTTCGGCACCGATGTTACCTAAATCCACTTCCAGTTTGTGATCGTCTGGAACGATAGAGCACGGGGAGTCTTCAATGGTGCCGTAGAAACGTGCAGTACCGTTGTTGCCTGCAGCAAATGCTGACGCGGAGACAACTGCGCCCATCACCATTGCGGCAGCAATGGCTGTTTTGGCAAACTTACTCATTATTTGTCCTTAAATCATTAAAATGTATAATACAAGCAACTGACATAATATTATTGTATATATTATGTCTGACGCTTTTAGTTAACCATTGAACATCATATGTCCCAAATAATCATAGAATGTAAACAGATATTCTCTGGTGTGTCGTTATGTTGGTCTTATCCTTAAAAATAATCAATGTAGCAATACTTAAAGACTTTATGTAGATTTAATTAATCAATACACAACCAGAATATCTCACTCGCTTTTCAATAAAAAAACATGCGCATTATCAAAAAAAAGAAAAGACATCATAATCAATGTGAATGCATTGAATATAAAAACCACTGAGATAATTTATAATGATTTTGCAATTATTTATTGATAAGATTAAATCTCAATTAAATTAATTAATATATATTCAAGATACAAAACCATTATTCCACTGTGTTATTACCAGTTTCAATAACAAGAAAGATAATAAAATTCGTGATATGTAAAATATGATCACAATTAGGACAGAAAAAATTTGCCCGGTATACGCGTACGCAACCGGGCATATGAGCTTTTAAATTGCTTTTGCCATCTTCAGATTACACGGGCTCATCTGCCAGTTGAATTGACCGTTTCCACTTTCATCAAGTGTAACGCTGGCAATCGCTGAAGTGGTAAACATAGGCGGCGTTTCGCCCGGACATAACTCGGCAACCAGATACCCGACTAATGGTAAGTGGGAGATAACCAGTACCGACTCGACACCTTCGTTGGTCAGTGCCTGGAGATACGCACTGACCAGACCAACATCGCCACAGGGCGTTAGCTCAGGCAGAACTTCTACACTGGAAGGCAGGTCCATACAATCCGCCACTTCTTCCAGTGTTTGCTCGGCTCGCAGGAACGGGCTCACCAGAACACGTTCGATTTCCACTTTTTGACCTTTCAGCCAGTTCGCCATCAGGCGAGATTCGTCACAACCATTAGTGGTCAGAGGACGAACCGAATCACTGGCGGCATCGAGGGCTGCGTCGCCGTGACGCATGATAAAAACTTGCATATTGCACCGCTTTTGTTAACCAGATTCGCCCATCGTGTTTCATCTGAAACCAGAGAAACACGACGGTGGCCGGCATTGTGCCTTATCCATTCACCGAATGAAACGCTGTTTTTTACCTCAATGGCGTAAGTATAGTCAATATGCGTTTACATTTTGACCAACACTCCGCCATTCAGCGCGGATTCATATAACTTTGACCTTCTTATTGCAGGTCAGTTGCAGTTGTTTTCCAAAAACTTTCCCCACGTTCGCTCATCTCAACTAAACGATCGCAAGGGGTAAAACGAGAACCGTACCGCGCGGTCAGACGTTGCATTATTGCAACCACTTCTGCCGCACCGAGAGCGTCGATATAGCGAAATGGGCCACCGAGAAACGGCGGAAACCCAATTCCAAATACCGCGCCGATATCCCCGTCACGCACGCTACGGATAACCTGCTCGTCCAGACAACGTACAGCTTCATTCAGCATCATCATCACACACCGTTCAGCAACCTGCGGTGCGGAGAGTCGCCCCTGCCCTTGCGCGCCAATCAGCGGATAAATAGCAGGATCGACCTGTTTTTTGCTTTTACGCCCTTTCGGCCCATAAAGATAGAAACCCCGACCATTTTTTCTGCCTTTGCGATCGTCATTCAAAATTGAAGAAACAACATTTGCAGGCGCGCTAAAACGTTCTCCATAAGCGGCTTCCAGTACAGGAATAATTTTAGTCCCGGTGTCGATTCCTACCTCATCCAAAAGTTGGATTGGTCCCACCGGAAAACCAAACTTGACCAGTGCGGCATCGATATGCTCAACCCGTTCACCTTCAGTCAACATGCGGATAGCTTCATTGATGTAAGGCGCTAAAATGCGATTGACATAAAACCCGGCTTTGTCACGCACAACAATTGGCGTTTTTCCCTGTTTTTTCGCCAGTTTTACCGTTGTAGCGATGGTTTGCGCCGATGTCCCCGTATGGGGAATGATCTCCACCAGCGGCATTTTTTCTACCGGGCTGAAGAAATGAAGACCGATAACCTGCTCCGGCCGCGAGGCGTGAGCGGCAATATCGCTAATTGGTAAAGATGACGTATTCGAAGCGAAGATGGTATGAGTGGCGCAATTTTCCTCTACTTCCGCCACCATCTTTTGTTTTAATTCGAGATTTTCAAACACCGCTTCAATAATTAAGTCACGATGGGCAAAGCCGCGATAATCCGTTGTTCCCGAAATTAATGCCAGCTGTTTGTCACGTTCGCTGGCTTTGAGATGTCGGCGGCGCACTTTGCCCTCCAACTGATCCCAGCTGTACTTCAATGCATGATTTATGCCCTGCGGGTTGATATCTTTAATTCTGACCGGCAAGCCCGCTTTACAAGCAGTAACATAAGCAATACCGCCCCCCATCAAGCCACCACCTAAAATTCCTACGCTATTTAACGGCGCGGGCGGAGCATCACTGCCCGGATCTTTCTTCACTTCGGTACTGGCAAAAAAGATACTACGCAGAGCCTGCGATTGTGGTGTCATCGCCAGTTCACCAAAGGCACGGGCTTCCGCGTCATAGCCGCTACTGGTGCCTTGCGCTAATCCGGTTTCGATGACTTCAAGAATGCGTTTTGTCGCCGGATAGTTCCCCTGAGTTTTCTGCTCTGTTTTCTTGCCGACCATTTTGAACAACAGTGCACGACCTAGCGGCCCCGCCAGAATACGCTCGCGTACAGGTAGCGGGCGGGAAGATAGTCGATCCTGCTTTGCCAACTCAACGGCGGATTCCAGTAAAATAGAGTGCGGAACGACATCATCCACCAGCCCCAGTTTGAAAGCCTGCTTTGCCCGTAGTTGCTTGCCTGTGAGGATCATCTCCAGCGCGGTGCTGACGCCAATGAGGCGCGGCAAACGCTGAGTACCGCCTGAACCTGGCAATAATCCAAGCTGAACTTCCGGCAAGCCAAGCACCGTTTTAGGATCGTCACTGCAGACGCGGCCATGACACGCCAGTGCCAGTTCCAGCCCGCCCCCCAGGCAAGCGCCATGAATAGCCGCGATAACCGGAACAGGCAGAGCATGAATCTCCGCCATTAACTGTTGCCCCTGCCGCGCCAGCTCTTCCGCTTCTTGCGCCGTTTTGCAGTTGCCGATCATGTTGATGTCTGCTCCGGCGATAAAGTTGTCCGGTTTCGCTGAGATAAATACAACTCCACGTAATTCTTTGTTTTCGCGAAGTTGCTTAATAATGGTGCGCACCTGCGAGGCAAACTCCGCCTTCAGGGTATTCATTTTCTCACCGGGAACGTCGATGGTGATGACTGCAATGTTGTCCAGACGAACATTAAGAGTAAAAGCTGATGCCATTTCCATTATTCCGCCTCCAGAACCATTGCCGCACCAAGCCCACCAGCAGCACAAGCGGTCACTAAGCCAAATCCACCGCCGCGACGGCGAAGTTCATGCAATGTCTGGGTAATCATCCGCGCTCCAGTCGCTGCGAAGGGATGCCCGTACGCAATGGAACCACCAAGCACGTTAAACTTACTATCGTCCACTTCACCAGTAGCATGGGAACGCCCCAGTACGTCGCGCGCAAAACGTTCGCTGCCAAGCAACTGAATATTAGCCAGCGTCTGGGCGGCAAAGGCTTCGTGCATGTCAATCAATGTCAGATCGGCCATCGTCAATCCAGCGCGTTCCAGCGCCAGCGGCGTTGACCAGGCCGGGCCGAGCAACATGTCCTGCCAGACATCAATAGCGGTAAATGCGTAGCTACGCAGATATCCCAGCGGCACCAGGCCCAATTCTTTCGCCCGTGATTCAGTCATCAGGATCACCGCCGCTGCGCCATCGGTCAGCGGCGTACTGTTTGCTGCCGTTACCGTCCCGTGTTTGCGATCAAACGCCGGACGCAGCTTTGCGTAATCAGCAAGCGTGGAATTGCCGCGAATATTGTTGTCTTCCGCGAGCGGTTGTTTATAAGGAGGAACGTAGGCGGTCATTACCTCTTCTTTGAGCTTATCTTCTGACCATGCCTGAGCAGCACGCTGATGTGAACGGTGCGCCAGCGCATCTTGCTGTTCGCGAGTAATACCGTAGGTTTTCGCCATTTGTTCGGCGGTGTCGCCCATCCGCAAGCCTGTGGAATACTCCGCCACCGCAGGCGGTACGGGCATTAAGTCACGCAAACGCAGGCGAGAAAAAAGTTTCAGTCGTTGGCTCATCGTGCGGGCTTTGTTGACATCCACCAACACGCGCGCCAGTTTTTTACTAACACCAATGGGCAATACGGAAGAGGAATCTGCCCCGCCGGCAATCCCCGCACGAATAGTTCCCGCCATCAGGCTTTCGGCGACGTTTGCAACCGCCTGAAAACTGGTAGCACAAGCGCGGCTGACGCTGTAAGCATCGGTATGGACATTCATTCCGGTGCCAAGAACAATTTCACGCGCAATGTTGGGGGCTTCAGGCATTTGTACGACCTGACCAAAAACCAGTTGTTCAATCACTTCGGCGGGGATCTCGCTGCGTGCCAGCAATTCGCCTACGACCATCTTCCCCAAATCAACAGCGGGAATGCCATGAAAAGCCGTCGCCTGACGGGCAAAAGGCGTACGTAAGCCGCTAACAATGGCGATACGATCGCCCTGGCGGGTAATCAGCGGTAAAACCTGACCCATAACACTCCCCTGTAAAAAAATAAATAAAGTGGTCTGACCTGATCATAGTCTTAACCATTTTTTTACATTTAGCCAAGTGGAGAAAAGGGAAAGTGGGAGCTATGACACAGAGAGAAAAGAGGAAGAGAAAATAAAAAAGCCCCCGCCAGGAACTGACAGGGGCGTATATACCCGAGAGGAATTAACGCAGACCCAGCTGGAAGATCAACATTTCAGCTTCGCAGGCAAAAGTGAAATCGATATCCAGGCGCACACCGTCAGACTCTTCAGTGAAAGTCGGGGTGATTTTGCAAGGTTCGGATTCCACGCTACGGGCTTTTTCAGTCAGCGCCGCCAGCGTTTGTTCTGCTTCTGCGCGGTTTGCAAACACGCGGCTGTAAGACGCGGTGCAGTCGGAGTTGTCCATAATGGTGCCAACATCCATACAGCAGCAAACCGGGGTTTCATCAGCACTACATTTACTCATCGTTGATTTCCTCTGTATGTGCACCTAAGGTGCCAGATAAACGTTGGGGATATTTTACGCTTCCGGAAAGTGCTGCTCCAGTTGTTAATTCTGCAAAATCGGATAAGTGACCGAAATCACACTTAAAAATGATCTAAAACAAAATTCACCCGAATCCATGAGTGCGCCACCTCCAAATTTTGCCAGCTGGATCGCGTTTCTTAGATCATATTTGAAAAAATATAGAAACATACTTGCAACATTCCATCTGGTCCGACCTATACTCTCGCCACTGGTCTGATTTCTAAGATGTACCTCAGACCCTACACTTCGCGCTCCTGTTACAGTACGTAACATAGTTTGTATAAAAATAAATCATTGAGGTTATGGTCATGAGCCAGAAAACCCTGTTTACAAAGTCTGCTATCGCAGTCGCAGTGGCACTTATCTCCACCCAGGCCTGGTCGGCAGGCTTTCAGTTAAACGAATTTTCTTCCTCTGGCCTGGGCCGGGCTTATTCAGGGGAAGGCGCTATTGCCGATGATGCAGGTAACGTCAGCCGTAACCCCGCGTTGATTACCATGTTTGACCGCCCGACATTTTCTGCGGGTGCGGTTTATATAGATCCGGACGTAAATATCAGCGGAACGTCTCCGTCTGGTCGTAGCCTGAAAGCCGATAATATCGCGCCTACGGCATGGGTTCCGAACATGCACTTTGTTGCACCGATTAACGACCAATTTGGTTGGGGGGCTTCTATTACCTCTAACTATGGTCTGGCGACAGAGTTTAACGATACTTATGCAGGCGGCTCTGTCGGTGGTACCACCGACCTCGAAACCATGAACCTGAACTTAAGCGGTGCGTATCGCTTAAATAATGCATGGAGCTTTGGTCTCGGTTTCAACGCCGTCTACGCTCGTGCGAAAATTGAACGTTTTGCAGGCGATCTGGGGCAACTGGTGGCTGGTCAGATTATGCAATCTCCTGCTGGGCGGACTCCTCAGGGGCAAGCATTAGCAGCTACCGCCAACGGCATCGACAGTAATACCAAAATCGCTCACCTGAACGGTAACCAGTGGGGCTTTGGCTGGAACGCCGGGATCCTGTACGAACTGGATAAAAACAACCGCTACGCATTGACCTACCGCTCTGAAGTGAAAATTGACTTCAAGGGTAACTACAGCAGCGATCTTAACCCGGCTTTTAATAACTACGGTTTGCCAATTCCTACCGCGACAGGTGGCTCTACGCAGTCGGGTTATCTGACGCTGAACCTGCCTGAAATGTGGGAAGTGTCGGGTTATAACCGTGTTGATCCGCAGTGGGCAATTCACTATAGCCTGGCTTACACCAGCTGGAGTCAGTTCCAGCAACTGAAAGCGACATCAACGAGTGGCGACACGCTGTTCCAGAAACATGAAGGCTTTAAAGATGCTTACCGCATCGCGTTGGGTACCACTTATTACTACGATGATAACTGGACCTTCCGTACCGGTATCGCCTTCGATGACAGCCCAGTTCCGGCACAGAATCGTTCTATCTCCATTCCGGACCAGGACCGTTTCTGGCTGAGTGCAGGTACGACTTACGCATTTAATAAAGATGCTTCAGTCGACGTTGGTGTTTCTTATATGCACGGCCAGAGCGTGAAAATTAACGAAGGCCCATATCAGTTCGAGTCTGAAGGTAAAGCCTGGCTGTTCGGGACGAACTTTAACTACGCGTTCTGATAACGCGTTAGCTTAGTTAAAGTCACCTGCTATGCAGGTGACTTTAACTCCCTCTCTTCACCGAAAGTAGTTTCCTCATTGCTTGCCTCCTGAGTTTTGCAAACAGCCTGATGGCAGCTTGCCCTTGCAAATTTGTAAGCGTTATCCACAGACAGGCCTAAAGGGAAAGACAGATTATCAGGCATTCTGCTCGTCCTTCTCAATGAGTTTACTTTTCTGAATTTCCAGGATACTCAAACCACCCTGGCTATTATGCACTCATACACTCAAATTAAAGATAGGTTCTAAATAAATGAGCGTTTTTTGATAGTCTATTTTATTAGGTAATATATATTTGCAACAAATCAATCAACGTGGAATAAAATCATGCTACCAGCTGTTTCAATCAACAATACCTGCCCAACTTACACAGAATCCACCAATGAAAATAACAATAATGAAGTTAATGGATTAGTACAAGAGTTCAAAAACCTTTTTAATGGCAAGGAAGGAATAAGTACCTGTATTAAACATCTACTTGAGCTTATAAAAAATGCCATACGAGGAACCGGTGAACTTGATAGAATAATTATCAATAATTCCTCAGTTACTTATATTGATATTGGCTCCAATGATACAGACTATATTACTATTGGTATCGACAACCAAGAACCAATAAAATTATCTGCGAACTATAAAGACAAAGAACTCGTCCGTACTATCATTAATGACAACATAGTTGAGAAGACTCATGATGATATAAATAATGCTGAATATACTGATGATGGTATTATTGGTATTAATAATCAAGAACCAACAAAATCACCTGCGAACGATGAAAACAAAAAAGTCGGTCAAACCATCATCAGTGAAAATGTAGTAGAGAATACTCATGATATCCATAACAAGGAAATGATCTTCAGCGCAATAAAAGAAATATATGATGGAAATCCTGGTTTTATCTTCGATAAAATATCACACAAACTCAGACATACGGTAACGAAACTTGATGAGAGCGGGAAAAGCGAACCAACGGACTTATTTACCTGGTACGGTAAAGATAAAAAAGGCGACTCTCTCGCTATTGTAATTAAAAATAAAAACGGAAATGATTACTTATCTCTCGGTTACTACGATCAGGACGACTACCACATTCAAAGAGGAATTCGTATTAATGGTGATAGTCTCACCCAATATTGTAGTGAAAACGCCAGGAATGCTTCAGCGTGGTTTGAAAGCAGTAAAGCTATCATGGCAGAATCATTCGCAACAGGTTCCGATCATCAGGTTGTAAACGAGCTCAACGGGGAAAGACTGAGAGAACCTAACGAAGTTTTTAAACGTTTAGGTCGAGCAATAAGATACAATTTTCAAGTGGACGATGCAAAATTTAGACGCGATAATGTAAAAGAAATAATTTCTACTTTATTCGCTAACGAAGTTGACGTTGACAACTCTCAAAATGAATATAAACAGTTTAAGGAAATCGAAGATAAAGTTGAAAAAAGACTTCAAAATCGCCAGATGAAATATCAAAGTGAAATTAAACAACTCTCTGCGTTGGGTGTTAATTTTGATGATAATTAAAATTATTTGTCCAGTTTTTTGATTTTTCAACGTCTGAATATCGGAAACAGTCAGTGACGAACATCAGTATTTTTACATAATTCGTCCGGGTCATTGTCGGTTTGTCTCCTTTTACTTGTGGTAATTGAGGGATAACAACAAAAAAGGTGAGTTTTGCGACTCACCTTTTTATTTGTTTCTTATTCAGAATCGATATCTTTTAACTCATCCTGAATCGCTTGCGCGTTCGGGTTTTCCTGCGGTTTGAGTTCGCCGCCATTGGCGATGAAATCATGACGCTGGAAGTACGCTTCGCGCACCATAATGTATGGGTCGGACGACTGACGCAGCAGGCCGTCGGAATCCAGCAGTTGCGCACGGGTTTCGATACCTTCAAGCGTCCATTTACCCACGGACATCGGCCAGGTCAGCCAGGAAAGTACCGGGTAAAGACCATCCGCCATATCACCGCCGTCATCACGCAGCGTGAAGCTTCCGTAGAACGGTAATTGTACGTACGGCCCATACCCCACGCCATAATGACCAAGCGTACTACCGAAGCGGTGAGGTTCAGTCCGTTGCAGTTTCGGGTTCGCCATCCCCGCAACATCAATAAAGCCGCCCATCCCCAAAATAGTGTTCAGGAAAAAGCGGGTAAAGTGGACCATCCCCTGATAAGGGTCGCCCTGCAAGAAGTAGTTAACCATCACCGCAGGTTCTTCAAGGTTGCCGGTAAAGTTGCTCAAACCGTTACGCGCCGGTTGCGGAACATAATCACGCCAGGCGACTGCGACCGGTCGAACAATATACGGGTCTAATACATTGAAGTTGAAGTTGTACATGGTGCGGTTGAACCCTTCTAATGGGTCAGAACGCCCTTGCTGATCTGTACCGGAACTCGCACACCCCACCAGAAGCGTAGTTCCAAGAGCAAGCGCCGACAGGCGAAGCTTCATAAATGTCTCCCTGTTTTTTTTATGGCTTATGCAGTTTGCCATCCATGACGGAACGATACCGTATCCGCCTGTTTAGGTGTGGGCGATTGTAACAGCACGTCAACTGATGTCCAGACGCCCTGATTTGCTGATTTGATCATAGCCTGGTAATCGACGCCCTGTAGGCTACTTGATTCTATAGAAACAGAAAAAGGCAAACACAGCCTTTTCTACATTTTCAGAGTAACTCCCGCCAGTTGCGAGCAAAAAAGCCGCTACGCTTTAGCTATACGTGCTAATTCAAGAGAAGAGACCATGGACAACGACAAAATTGATCAACACAGCGACGAAATTGAAGTTGAGAGCGAAGAAAAAGAACGCGGCAAAAAAATAGAAATAGATGAAGACCGACTCCCCTCCCGGGCGATGGCAATTCATGAACATATCCGCCAGGATGGTGAAAAAGAGCTGGAACGCGACGCAATGGCGCTACTGTGGTCAGCCATTGCGGCGGGTCTGTCGATGGGCGCTTCACTACTGGCAAAAGGGATATTTCATGTCGAACTGGAAGGCGTGCCGGGCAGTTTCTTGCTGGAGAATCTCGGTTATACCTTTGGCTTTATTATCGTCATTATGGCCCGCCAGCAATTATTTACCGAAAACACCGTGACTGCGGTACTACCCGTCATGCAAAAACCGACAATGAGCAACGTCGGCTTACTTATGCGGTTATGGGGCGTCGTGCTGCTGGGGAATATTCTCGGGACAGGTATTGCGGCGTGGGCATTTGAATATATGCCTATCTTTAATGAAGAAACTCGCGATGCATTTGTAAAAATCGGCATGGATGTGATGAAGAACACCCCCAGTGAGATGTTTGCCAACGCGATCATTTCCGGCTGGCTGATCGCCACTATGGTATGGATGTTTCCTGCAGCGGGTGCGGCAAAGATTGTAGTGATTATATTAATGACCTGGCTTATCGCCCTCGGAGACACCACCCACATCGTTGTCGGTTCTGTAGAAATCCTCTATCTGGTATTTAACGGCACGCTGCACTGGAGCGATTTCATCTGGCCCTTCGCGCTGCCTACTCTGGCAGGAAACATCTGCGGCGGCACCTTTATATTCGCGTTAATGAGTCATGCACAGATCCGTAACGACATGAGCAACAAGCGCAAAGCAGAAGCACGACAAAAAGCAGAACGTGCGGAAAACATTAAGAAAAATGATAAAAACCCGGCATAAATGGCGAGGGTTTAAGCAATCGAGCGGCAGTGTACTTACCCCGCTGAGCATTAGCGGGTATACTCATGCCGCATTGTCCTCTTAGTTAAATGGATATAACGAGCCCCTCCTAAGGGCTAATTGCAGGTTCGATTCCTGCAGGGGACACCATTTATCAGTTCGCTCCCATCCGTAGCAGTCCGCAAAATCCCCTGAATATCAAGCCTTCCGTAGATTCACAGTTCGTAATGGTTCGCGTCAGATCGTTGACAGCCGCACTCCATGACGGGTAAAAAGTGGATAAAATAATTTTACCCACCGGATTTTTACCCATGCTCACCGTTAAGCAGATTGAAGCAGCAAAGCCGAAAGAAAAACCATACCGCCTACTCGATGGTAATGGCCTGTACCTTTATGTCCCTGTATCAGGGAAAAAGGTATGGCAGCTTCGCTACAAGATTGACGGTAAGGAGAAAATCCTGACCGTCGGAAAATATCCGCTTATGACTTTGCAGGAAGCAAGGGATAAGGCATGGACTGCGAGGAAAGACATCTCGGTTGGCATCGATCCGGTAAAGGCGAAAAAGGCTTCGTCTAACAACAATTCCTTTAGTGCGATTTACAAGGAATGGTACGAGCACAAGAAGCAAGTATGGTCAGTAGGGTATGCGACTGAACTTGCAAAAATGTTTGATGACGACATTTTACCTATCATCGGCGGCCTTGAAATTCAGGAGATTGAGCCGATGCAACTGCTGGAAGTAATCCGCAGATTTGAAGATCGCGGTGCAATGGAGCGAGCCAACAAAGCCCGCAGAAGATGCGGCGAGGTTTTCCGTTACGCTATTGTCACTGGTAGGGCTAAATATAACCCGGCACCTGACCTTGCTGACGCCATGAAGGGATACCGCAAGAAAAACTTCCCGTTTCTTCCTGCAGACCAGATCCCGGAATTTAACAAAGCACTGGCAACATTTTCAGGAAGCATCGTATCGCTCATTGCGACCAAAGTTTTACGCTACACAGCCCTCAGAACAAAAGAGCTTCGTTCCATGCTATGGAAGAACGTCGATTTTGAAAACAGGATTATCACCATCGACGCCAGTGTGATGAAGGGACGCAAAATTCATGTGGTTCCTATGTCAGACCAGGTGGTTGAACTTCTCACTACGCTAAGCTCAATCACCAAACCAGTCTCAGAGTTTGTTTTTGCCGGGCGCAACGATAAGAAGAAGCCAATCTGCGAGAACGCGGTATTGCTTGTGATCAAACAAATCGGCTATGAAGGTCTGGAAAGCGGTCACGGATTCAGGCATGAATTCAGCACGATTATGAACGAGAACGAATGGCCTGCTGATGCTATTGAAGTGCAACTGGCACATGCCAACGGCGGATCTGTGCGCGGGATTTACAACCATGCTCAGTATCTCGATAAGCGCAGAGAAATGATGCAGTGGTGGGCAGACTGGCTTGATGAAAAGGTGGAGTGATCCACCTTAACCACTATCGAAGAGCGCAAAGCCTTGCAATACAGTGCAAAGCTTTGTGTTTCTCATTTTTTTCTCACCAGAAACAGAGATAACCGCCCTATGTCTACTTAACGAACTAAATAACGTAGATAGTTCAAAATATATTAACCTATTTTTGTGTAGGTCCAATTAAAAGTGCTTGTGCCCTGGCTTGTAATGGTTACAATTCTCCCTGTTGCTGAAAAACTAAGAAATGCTGCTATTTTTAACGCAACAAGAATTAGCTTATCTCCATCATACATTGCCAGTTGTGTAGATGCGTAATTTTCTCCGCTTCCAGCCGCCCATACGCTAATAATGTAAGTACCTTGCGAATCTGGTATAGAGAAAAGTGTTGTCGGAGTATTTTCAGCCACAGCAGTAGAGCCTTTACTGGTAGAGAAGCATGATGTTTGCAATCCTTCCTTAGATGTTATTTGTGAATAACCACCTACGATAAGTCCTGTTTTTTTAGGGCAGTCATACCATGATACATCACCAGTACTTAGCGTACTTAAAACAGGAGTTCCTGTAGTGGTTGCTCTGAACCGGCTATTAAAGACACTTATTTTAGCTGTGTCAGTTGCATGTAGCATGATGGGATACCCAGACCCAGTATATGCAACTGTGTTGGTGTCAGATAAATCATCTTCTGATGACTCAATTTTAACATCGCTGCTACCTGACGCCCTGATGTAGGAAACTACACCAGCATCACTTGGCGCAACACTTCGCATGCTGTTCTGATGTGCAGTCAGGCCAGAAATGCCACCACTACTATTTTCGAAATGGAATAGTGCTGCCTCTCCATAACCATCTGTAGAGATGGTGTTACCCTCCGCATCAAAACCAATAATGTTAAAACTATGTGTGTTAAGAACATGAACGCCAGCCCCACCAAGCGAACCTGCGTTTAACGAAATATTTGATCCATCCATGGCACAGTTAATCATTGTAGCTGCAAAGACAGAACCAAACTGATATGGTGATATACATCCAGATGTATAACATCTTTCCATCAGAATGGTAGTGCCAGTTCCTTTTGTAAAACCATTATGGCAGTTTCTGGCCCACACATTCGTAAGTTTTGTCAAGTATGTGCCAGTCTGATCATTAAAGCATGACCATGCACCATGAACTGTACAGTTTTTAATTTCAGACATTTCCAAGCTTGTTGAATTTGGAATTGTCGAGTAGAAATTAAATGCAATTTTCCCACCATCATTTTCAGGATTCGTTGGTGTGGTTCCTGGATCATAGAAAATATAAAGACCATCAATAAAAATCTGAATCATTTTTGTCGATAGGGAATCACCTTGATCTAAAGCAAAGGCTGAAATATTACCAACAATAGACATAAATGATTGCGCTCTATTTATTGTATCAGTTCCCTCTCCAACAATCCTAACGGAGTTTTTCAGAAAAATAGTTGAATTATAGTAACCAGTTCCCTTTGGAATAAGCACTGTTTTCCCCGTGTTACATGCGGACTGAAGCGCAGCATAATCAACAGATTGAGATAGAGATGAAACAAATGGATATACCATCTGAGCGGCTGATAGTGTTGAAAATATCTCGCTTAAAGGGTGAAGCGTTCCGTCAATTGTAGCGCCAAAATCAATAACACTTATAGCCTGTGAATTTTTAATGTGCTGTGAAATAGAAGTAGCACCAGTGTACGGTTGTTTAACTGTAACTAATGCATCCCCCATTCCATCAGCATCGCTTTCTAACTGCTGCTTAAACTGATCAGGGTCATACTTCAGCACATTAGGAAAATAGAACTGCTGAGCACCGTACGCATCATAAACAGCCATAGAATGGCCTTGCACGGTTACAAACTTGGCAATCTGTCCGTTATATACCGGATAACCAGCAGCGTTAATGATGATTGGTTGCGAAACAGGAACGTGAGAGCCGTCTTCGTTCTCCACATAAACCTGAATCTGGTTTTCGGGATTTACCGGATCAGTGTCAATTTTACCGATATAAATTTTGCCATTGGCATTTGCTTTAAACGAGCGAGCTAAAGTAAATAACTGACTTGGTTGTGAAACAACAACGTTGTATAATTGTTCTGGCATAATAAACATTCCGGAGAAAATAATGAGTAAGAGACGTCACGAGGTAGTAACTCGGGAGCGCCTTATGGAATCTCGATTACAATAAAGAAACAGGAATTTTCACTTGGAAAAAGAAATTAAGCGCCAGAGGTGCTGTTGGGAAAGTTGCTGGCACAATTTCTTATGGATATAACGCAATTAATATTGATGGCGTAAGATATTTTGCACATAGACTTGCCTGGCTGTATGTATATGGCGAATGGCCCAAACAAGAGATTGACCACATTGATAGAAACAGAAGAAATAACGCAATCTCAAACCTTAGGGATGTCAGCAGAGTCGTAAATGCATTAAATGTCGGACCTCGAAATAGCAATGCTGGAATCAAGGGGGTAACTTTCTGTCAAGCCAGAAATCAATGGCAAGCTCAGATAAATGTCTCAGGTAAAAACATAACCCTTGGGAGATTCAACACTATTGATGAAGCGGCTATAGCTTATAAGGCAGCAAACATGGTTGCTGACCATCTGTTGAGTAGGTGATATTTGACATTTAATTTGCTCCAGATACAAGGAATCGCCGCAGCATGGCTACGGTGATTTTGGGCATAAAAAAACCCAGCCGAAGCTGGGTCGTTGCGTTGGTTATCTGTCAGTAGTTATGTACTGAAGGAGGTAATTCTTTATTCTTAAGTCTCATCCATGCGGAAAGATTCGTTGGTCCGTCTGGCTCATTAATATCAACATCTCGTGTGTGGTTTATTAAAACGTCTCTCGCCATTCCGATAACATACGAGAACTCATGACCGTAGTCGTAGCATCTGCCGGAATAGTTCGATTGAATTTGTTTTAGCGCCGGATACAGTTCGCGGAATAATGCCTGTGAACGGTTAGCATAATCCCATAGCCATACAAGGCTGTTTGCTTCTTTTGCAGAAAGCTCGTTTGCTTTCTTCTCTTGTTTGCCGATAAACTCGCCTTCAAGCACTACCCTGTGGATGTACTCTACGGCCAGCGGGATTTGTTCAATTGAAAGTTCATCAATGCTGTCAATACCAAAACGCTGATGAACCATATTGTATGCATCGTCATAGCGAAGTCCTTTCTTTCCTACCAGCATGTTTACTGCATCGCGTAGCGGTGTGCGTTCAGCTACTGAAGTTTTACCTCCAATAGCCTTCCTCTCTTGTGTGGCAGTAACCATTGCGTCATATGCACGGATAACCTTCAGCGCAAAGGCTGCGCTAATCCACATGGCGTAGGAGTAAACAAGCTCCTTGCACACGTAGGTTCCACCATATCGACCTTTCTTAGAAAGGACGGGATTCTTATTCTGCATATCCGCAGAATTAAAAATTTCATTAATCAATTCAATAGTTTCATTTCTACGCATGAAGAAAGCTGGCTGATGTTTTTCCTCCTTCCCAGACGCTACATGAAGGTCATTAAGCGAGTAACGCCCCTCTGAATCCATATGAATCTTGACGTCAGAAATGATGATGCTATTAGTGCAATTTACAGTTGACTTTGCTAAGCTTGACATATCAATAATACCTCGTAAGTTTTGTTGATACCGAAGCCCTGACTGTTCCAGCAGTTGGGGCTTCACTGTTTTGATTTCTTTGCCGCATCCAAGCGAATCACACCGTTATCCCCTCTCTCCTCAGGCTGTCCAGCACCCGTTTAATTACTTCTGCGCTGAATGAGCGACACTCTTCCTTTGCTTTTTCTTCAAGAATTTTTTCTAGCTTCTCTGGCATACGCAGTGTTTTTACCTTCATTGCATCCTCCGTTGTATGTGGTACGCATACATAGTATTTAGGTACGCATTGATAGTCAATAGATACCTACATATCCTGTGGTAAAAAATTATTCAGGATGCGCCGATGTCTGATCGTAAGTACAAAAACCCTCAAGTGAATCTGAGGCTTCCTGTAGAGATAAAGGAACGTCTTATTGAACTGGCTGAGGCTAATTCTCGTTCATTAAATGCTGAGATGGTCGCGGCACTTGAAGCGTGGACCGAAAAAAATAAACACATTCAAGCACTAGATCTTGCAACTATAGCATCACGATTGATAGATCTTGAACGCGATGTTGAAACGCTAAAGACCATGTATGGTAAGGATGAAAAATGAGTGACGATTCAGGATACTCAGACGATCAACTGCGAGAGGGTGAATATCGCAAGGCGCTATCGTCTATAACTACAAAGGTTCTCGACTCTTTCTTGAGAGCTAAAGGTGTTCCAGACGAATGCCCAATGTGCGGGCAGTCTGAAATGGTTGTCCCTCAAGTTCAATTTGTAAATCAGGATAATGGAAAAGACATCATGGGTAGGCATGCCCATTATGGTGAATATATAAAAAGCGAAGATGAATCATTCAACCCAATAAATTACTCTTATCATGTAATTTGCAAGCATTGCGGATACATTATGCAGTACAACACAGGTGTTGTGTTAAGCTGGTATCTAAGGGAGAAAAACAGCAATGTCTAAGTTGAAGTTGGCTTACGATGCTGACAATCCTTTTCCGAATAGCGAATTTGCCCCCATCGGAATTGAAGACTCAGAAGAACCAGCACATGGAGGTGGCAATGGAGGAGGATCAGATATGAACAGTAGAATGACCCGCATCGAAACGATTGCCGCCAACCAAGAAAAGCTAATATCAGAAACTAGAAAAGAGTTGATTGGCATCCGTGGCGACATGCACGGAATGGAGCGTCGCCTAGCAGATAAGATGGACGAGAATCAGAAGTGGCTTATCGCCCTCATGATATCTGCAATCCTTGCTCCGCTGTTTATTGCCTTGGTTACCAAATAGCTACTAACTAAGGAGATTTGTGTGTATACAACAGTTATCGTGATAGCTATCGCACTCATTGTGGTTCAGTACCAACTGGCATCTTTAAAGCAAAAGATATCTGACCTCAAGACTGAGAACGAATTACTTAAAAAGTCAATAAAAGATGAGAAGAGCAAACTATCATTCGCTGTGTCTGATATTGAGCAATCCATTGAAATCATTGTCAATGATATTGACAGATTAAAAAAAGAAGATATTCATGAAATCAATGACAACATCAAGGATTTGAAAGCTTGGCTTGGGAATGTAGGGCAAATCGCCACATCAACACGAGATAAGCTCAATCCATCCATGGATGATTGATTACTCCTGTGCCATTCCGCTTAGCGATGCCACAATACCAGCCCTCGCTAAGCGCTGAAACTCTTCGTTTCCGACTGCATCACGTATCGCTTTTACGGCGGCCTTATTTGCTATAAATCTGCGTTCCGCCGCCGCTAATGCTTCTTTGCTTCCGCCTGCTCTTACTGCTTTGGTGGCTTCCTGAACAGCTTTCTCTATCGCATATCGGCCACTACGTGTGGTGGCAATTTTAGATACAGCGCCTTTTAACCCAGCGCCAACTAAAGCACCCGCGGCAGCGCCTGCAATGCCCCCTCCAGCGCCACCAACAATGGCACCTGATGTTGAGTTGGCAATTGCATTTAACACTGTTGATGTGACGTTGGATAAACCAGCATCCAGATCGCGTAGTACATTGGCAGTTCTCCCTGTTCTTTCAATATACTGCTGAGGCTTCACCGCTGCTCTTGCAAGAGTGCCATATGCATCAGCAATTCTTCCAAGTTCTGAGGAATATCTGCTAATGGCTTTTACATTTTGTGGTGTAAGTATCCCTGCGATATGGTTAATTCCTGCTGCATCAGATTTGCCACCACGTACACCATGCGAGATAGCATCCTGCAACATTGATGATATAGCAGGAACACGCTCTGATTCTGGCAGCGCGCGGATCATAGAATGGAATCCAGCAGGACCATTAAGACCTTTAGCTGACGATGATTGAAGAGATTTTACTCCATTCGTAATCAGTGCATCTGTTGCCAAATCACGCCCAAAAACAGACTCTGCACTCTCTTGTGCGGATAGCCTCGCTTTAGACAGATCATTAGCTTTTTGCCAGTCATCAAAAAATCCGCCGTTTTCCGCCATTGTGCGCATATCATCAGTAATTGCCCGACGTATTTCCCCTGCTCTCCTTGCCGCATTTGCCTCTCCGCTACGCTTATATTTTTGCTCAGCATCAGCAAATTTCGCTCTCCATGCTTTCATGCCATCAAATGTTACTCCACCTTGATTGTTTGCCTGAACAAACTGTTTCATTTCAGGAGTAAGCGGTATGCCAGCAGATCGCTCTGCCTGAATAACGGCATTACCATTTAGCATTCTTGCTTTTTGATTTGGCATTGTTGACCGCACGTCATCCCATGCCGCGCGCTCAGCATCCTTCATCTGATCAAGATTTTGAAGAATCCTTTGTTTTATAGCCGCACTTTTTTCTGATGCCGTTCCAGATGCGGCCCCAAATTCATCAAGGTTTCGACTTAACTTTGATGATATTTCGTTAAATGCTGCCTGATGGGCATCCTGAACAATACCTGGTGTTGATGCCAATGCGCCTTCGGCTTGTGCAATTCCACGACTTCCAGATCGCATTCCTGGTGTTAATGCGTTTATATCAATTCCAGCAGACTCAGCCGCTTTTGCTACATCTTCGGACACATTAGCGGCCTGACTGGCAATTGACTGACGCCCAGCACCTGACTTTGCCATCCTGGAAACATCATTAGCAGAATTCAGTGCTGCACCACCAAGAGCCTGTGAAACCCTTGGTGCAATAACGCGCCCGACACCTGAAAGAACGCCTTGAGAACCAATATTGATACCACCGTTAATGGCAGCATTTTGTGCAAAGTCGCCCTCTTGATTTGCAGCATCAGCAAGAGAACCTGCAATCATGTTTCCTGCGGAACCGATATCTCCAGCAAGCTTTGCTGGCGCTCCAGCAGCTTTTGCCGCTGTGCCAATTGGCAGGAGATACCCACCAATTGTTTCACCGGCTTGCGCGTAAGGGTCTGTCGGTCGATCGACAGGGCGATAAACATCATCCAAAACCTTTGGGCCACCAAGCCCCTGGCTGATTGCATTAATCAGACTTGCGCCGCCCTGCAATACGTCAAATGGTATGTTTACCAGACCACGACCAGCCTGCTCTGCAATTTGCCCTGCACTTTGACCACCTGTGAGCCAATCGCCAGCTTGTTGCATCAATGATGGTTCTTCACGTGCTGGTGCATTATTGGCCTGATTAACTGTTTGTTGCTGAACAGCCTGACCAGCAAAATACTCATCAATGGCGGCTCCAATATCTTCCGTGCTCGTACCATCAGGGAAGGTAAATGTCTTACCGTTTGCAGTTACTTTCATCATTCCACCGTAAATTGAATGCCTGATTTTGAGGTATATGATCCGGATTGACTCTGCTGCTGTTGGGTATTTGTCGGTTGTTGGTTATTGCTCTGTTGTTGTGTAGGCTGCTGAATATCTTCATACAGCTTGGCTTTTCTGGATTGCAATTGCTTAGTTAGTCCGCTGGGGAGAGAATCTCCATAAGTTGAAAGATAATCATCCATTTGCTGATTAAACTTTTCGCCTTCAGTATTTGCCATCAGTTTTGATGTGTTGATTAAGTCTTGGACTTGCTCATTATTCAGCATCTTGCCGTTAGATAATTGGCTAACATAGTTACCAAGTGTGCCGAATATTCCATCAGTGCGTTTTACCTGCACTTGCTCACCTTCGCGTACCACAGATTGCGGATCCAGCGATTTCATATAGTTGAAAATCATTCCCAACTGCGCGGCTGGAGTGTTGCGCTTCCCAAGGGCTTGTAGGTTGTCAGAAGCACTGCGCATTGCAGAATAATTCTTTGAGAACCCATTAATATCACTATTCAGATCTCGAACAAGTTTTGGGTCAATCTTTCCGCTTTCCTGTTGTTTCATCCCTAATTCCTGCAACTTCAGGGCGACGTTATCATTATGCATTTGTGCCCGCTGAGCCCTGTCTAGTTGAGCGTTTTGGATATTTGCCCATCCTCTCGCGTTCTCCATGTCAGCCTGACGGATGCTTTCATCCAATCGCCCTTTCTCAAGTTGGCGACCAGCCATCTTGTCCTGAACATTGAAGTAATCAATCGGACCAAGAGCAGCCATTCCAAGGTGATCAACAAACTCACCAAATCCTGAAGGATTCTGCTGATACATCTGAGCAACGTTATTAGGGTCAACACCGACGCGAGTCAGTTCCTTGGCGTTGTTTTGCAGCCATGATTGCATTGCTTCTGGAGACGATGACGCAAGGCGTGCGCCAGCCGCTAAGGTGCCGATAGAATTACGCTGGTCTTCATCAATGAATCCCATGCCTTTACGAACGGATTCAATCTGGTCTGGATATTGAGTAGCCAACTGACGCAAAGCACCGCGATCACCAGAAGCATAAGCATTAGCGTATGCCTGCTGAAATTCTTTCTGCCGCTGAGCCTGCTTTTCCTGCTGAAACACCCCTGCAATACCTGAAAGACCTTGCAAAGCAGTCAGCCCAACATTGTTAGCGCCTGAACGCTCAATATCATTGTTCTGCCTGATAAGCTGAAGCGTATTGCCGATGTCATTTACGCTCGGAGCGTTTGAGTTGACGCCGCCGATACCAGCTAACAATCCGCCATTTGATCCTTGCCAAGTAGCCATGATTACCCCTTAAAACAACGAGCTAAGCAATCCAATACCAGCACCAATGCCAGCGCCCCAAGGTGTTGATGTTCCCAAAAGGCTGGCAAGACCTGCACCGGCAATCGCACCAGACGTGCCACCGCTAATTGCAGTCTGAAGACTTGATGGTTTATTGGCATTAGCAGCGGCAAGAGCTGCGCTTTGCTGTGCAATGCTGCTCATGTTGTTGGCGTACGTCTGCCCGGCGTTTGCCTGACCTTGCAGCGCACCAAGCCCAACGTTTGCCAGATTGTTGTAATTGCTCATCTGATTTGATAACCAAGACTGACCGAGTGTCGGCGCGATCGTAGCCAGTTGATTGCTTGTGGCTGTCGAACCAAGTCCACCCGTCGCCTCCGCAGCAGCAAGACTCTGGTAACGCGCCTGCCCTGCAAGGTCTTTATACTGCTGAGAGTTGTAATACTGATTAAGTGCCTGCCCCTGACCTTCTAAACTGGAAAGGTTCTGAAGCTGGTTAACATACTGCTCCGCAAGAGGCGTGAACGGAGCAAGGTTTTTCATGATCGTCTGCCACTGCTGATTTTGCAGATCTGCAGCATACTTCTGAGCTTCTGCTGCATACTTTGCGCTTTTATCAGAACTGCCACCTTTCCCGCCTTTTTCAGGGCAATAAGGTTCCTCGCCGCGCAGTTTTCTGCCCAGCTTAAATGCATATAACATGGCTATCTCCCGTGATTCAGGAAGTCGATTAGTTCTTCGCGTGTGGCGCTGTAAAAAGTCACGTCATCCACGCCTTTAAAGTATTTCTTGATGGTTCCGACACGCTTAAGGCCAATCATTGCGCAGTACATCTGACCGTGGCGGAATTTGCGTGCAGCGAACGATGTTACGCACTGAACGGTGGTGTTAGTCAGAATGTATCTCCAGAACGCCAGCCCGATTTCCTTGCTGAAGCCGCGAATCTCTGGCAGGTACATGGCGTGGCAATCGAATGTCAGCGGCTGAATCTCCTGATAGTAAACAATGCCGCCAAACTGACCGTGCACGTTAACCTCAAAGTAACGGCATTCAGGCTTGTAGTCGTATCCATCACCGTTGTTGCTTCCGGCAATAATGTCAGGGTGATTTCCGACTGCTTCGATCAGGTCGATGTTTCGCGTTGGTTTGAACTGAATCATCACTGCTCCGCGATTATCTTGATGGTTGTGGCAGTAAACGCCGCACCATTCGACTGAATGGTTAACGTACTGCCATTTGTGGCAAGAAATCCGTCTTTATCCACGCTGAAGAACGTAGCTAACAAGATGTTATCGGTTGTTGTCGCCGAGTTGCGACTGCTTACCAGTGTGTCAGGAACAGAACCGGAAAAGGTTAGCTGCATTGACCTGTTGGCTGTTCCGCTGGGCCACGTCCCGACAATCGACAGCTTGAAGAACAGGGTTTTGTTCTCGTTGAACACAACCATCTTGTTGTTAACGGTGTCGAAGAATGGCGCCAACGCGCCGGATGACGGCGTGAGCGTTTTCAGCAGGCTAACAAGGTTGGTCGGCGCTGTCGGGATGGTTACAGATACGCCAGAGTAAACAACCTCTGACTTTTTGCGAGTAGTGGCATACTCCAGAGCATCGATGCGCGTTTCATGGTCTGAAACCTGCGATTCCAGCGACTGAACTCTGGTATCAAGCGACGCAATATCGCTTTCATTCTGAGCTATTCGTGTTTCATGTTCCTGAAGAGTTGATTCTGCCTGGCTGATTCGCTCCTCATGATTAACAAGCGTTGCTTCCGCAGCAGAAATTCGCTGCTCATGGTCAGCGAGAATCACATCCTGCTCATCGTTCCTGACCTGTGCATCATAAGCGCCCTGTCCGGCCTCGTTGGCCTTGTTAGCCACGTTACCAACATCAGTGCCCTGTGCGATAACGTAAAGCAGATACGACTGCGAGAAGATATTGCGTGGAAGGACTGATGTGTCGAGCCGCGTAGCCTGGATGATTACCGGCACATTGAGATTCGAATCCGCCATTACTCAATCCTTATCTGGCAGCCAGACAGAGTGACAGGTGACTTCGTGATAACGCGCAATTTGAAGCCGACATTTTTCCTGATGCGCCCTACTCGCTTCCACAAAACGCGTTTGTCGTAAACGAACGGTTCATTCTGCTCAATCATCTGCTCACGCCCGTAATTGATGCCGTCAGTGGTTGCAGAGAGAAAAAGGCGGTCAGCATAATGCGCAACGCCAGTTGACGATTCAACCTCAAGGTCGAACACTCTGGCGTTATCCGCTTTGAACAGTGGAGTAAACAGCAGGTGTTCCTGTTGCTTGTCGTACTGGCTGCTGATGTCGAATTGCAATTTCCCGGTCACGGACTCCAGCTTATCGCCACACGTTATCTGATTGCCTTCGTAAATGAAGTCGATAGCGCGGTACACATCGTCATACAGGCCTGTTTTCAGCACACACCATTGCGGACCATTGGCACTTGAAGATGCGTCGTACACGAGGACGTGGCGCGGCAGGTGAATAATCAGCAACTCATGAGCATCAAACCGCAACGATTCCATCACGCCATCAGCCAGTTCATCAGCAGTGTAGGAGCGTAGTATTTTCTCAATGCTCGCGCTGGCGATTGGTGACACCTGACCGGAGCCGATGATGTACACAGACGGCGCACCTGTTGCCGGATTGCTGATGAACGCATAGGAATCAGCAAACGGCGTTTTGCAGTAAGTTCCGGCGATGCCTTTTTGCACCATCAGCGATGGCTGCGCGACATACAAAGCAGCACCAACGGTGGTTGCACCAGTCAGGGAGAAATATTCAATCGTTGATGAACCAAAGCATACGATGAAGTCTCGCCATGTTCCGATGCCGATGATGCCGTCAGGCTGCGATTCTGCGCGATATTGTGCGCTGTAGCGGTCAGGGTGCGATTCGTCTTCAGGGTCAGTGATAAACCATGAATCAGTACCGTCTTTTGACCACGCATAACGCCCGCGTAAGCGCGTAATGTCGCGGACGGACCCTAACTCATACTGCGTGAATCCGCTGTCCGCAGGCCAGTTTGAGACGGTTTTAACCGTGCCATCATAGCGATACTCGACCAGTTGCCCGTTAACGCCTACCGCCTGTGATGTTCGACCATGCGCCATTGATACGCGACCACTTCCGGCAACATCACCGACCTCACTTTCTCCTTTGTACAGCTTCCCACCACACACGCGATAAACAGCACTCTGCGCCATGTTGTACTCGACGCCTCGCGATACGCCGTTCACATCAGAACGTTTGGCAATGCCCGGGAATGAGCGAAGATATCCGCTGCTGTTCAGGATTTCTTTGGGTGTAGCCAACATATTCACTGGCAGATAGTCGATATAGTCGGCGTTTCGAAAGTCTTTGCCGACACCTTTCATAAGTGGAAGTTGCTGAATCGGCATTTATTCACCTCACGTACTCGGATCATCTTTCTCGATGTAAAACCGATTCCACGTAAACGCGCTTTTGTTACCACTACCGCGAGGCATGTCATTTCGTCGCTCAAGTGGTGGTATTTTGGTTAAAGCGATACAGATTGTCTGATATGCACTGTCAGCAGCGGTCAGGAGAGCATCCGACGGCTGAATGACGTTATCCATGCACACCTGCACAGCGAGCTTCAAAGCGACGCCATCATTTGCCCATGCAGGGATACCTGAATCATCGTCAGGTAACGGCATGATGCCGTTTTCTGTATCAGCAAACTGATATCCAAGCTCGATACCTTTCGCCTGCCATGCTGCCATCATGTCTTCGAGGTCATTAATGGCATCTTCAATTGCCTGAGGGTCGGCATCTGTCAACGTGGCATTGGAATACAGCCCGGCTTTTCGTAAAGCCTTAAGAACGAGATCACCCTTCGTTTTCGCCATCTTCTTCCGCCTTAGCCACTTTTTGCTTCGTTGCGGTTTCTTCAGGAGTTTTTACCCAGCCTTTTTTCAGGTGAGATTTAACTTCTTCGTCATCAACAATGATGTAATCGACAGCAAACTGACCACAGGTGATCATGTTGCCAGGCTTATAGAGCATTGTTCGTGCCATTGTCTTCTCCCAATAAAAATGGGGCCGAAGCCCCACCAAAATTACTGCCCGGCAATAACGATGCCCGTATATTCAGGAACAAGTACAGAGCAACCGTACAGAGTGGTGAAACGAGCAGTGGTTACGCCTTTGATGTGGTCGAAGGCGTAAGACATGATCAGCGTAGCGCCCTGCTCGGTGGTTGCTGTCATTACCTGTGGACCCTGACCAGTCGGGAACGCCAGTTTGCCGTACATCAGTTCAACAGAACCATCAGCCCAGAACAGGTTAGCCGGTGCGGCATTTTTGTTGAGAATGGTGATTGCTGCAGTTTCTGCCGGCTTGGCATCGACGTTTGCATATGGACGGCTCGCAACATCGGCATTTCCAACAGGGAGAATCTTTGGAGAGATTGTTACGGTGGTTCCTGCTGTGTCTACTGCCAGAACGCGGAATACCTGCGGCTGCCCGGTGGTATCTTTGGTGATCTGGTGTACGGAATTCACACCTGCGATGGTAAACGCATCGCCAACCTGCAAGCCTTTAGCAGATACCGTAATGGTCCCCTGTCGGTTATCAACAGGCATGCCATTTGAATCTTTCGCTTCAACCTTGTGTTCAGGTTGATTTGATACTGTCAAGGTTTCAGTGCTTCCTGCCGGTAATCGACCGGAAATATCGGTCTTGTAGCTATCAAAGGAAGCAACCGGAGGGATCTGCGCTTTTTCGTATGCTGTCAGGGTTGCGCCCTGAGCGTAGGCACGGTGACCAAGCTCGCCAGCAAGGTCTTTGTAGTTGAAGGGGTTCCAGAAAGAGCGACGGTTGATACCCTGAGGTACACCAATCGCCGTCATGGTGGCATCAATATCTGCCGCACCATTCCACAAGGCAAGGCCCCGTGAGCCATTTTCTGAGGCAGGAATTGCGACCACGTTAGTAGCACGCTGCGTGACCATGGAAATCAGGTCAGAGTCAATCTGTGCAGCAAGGCGCATACCTGCGGCTCGACCAGCTTCAGTTTTATGTTCCGGGTCACGCATTTCACGCGCATCCAGAGTGTACAGAATGTTTTTCGGCTCCTTGAACACAGAAGGAACAAGGCGCTGAACCAGTGCTGTTGGCGTTTTGCTGCTGAGATCGAGGCCTTCCTCAATGTTCATGTGGTAATGCTGCGGACGATACAGAACATCACCTGCTCTCTGCATTGCGGTATCACCGGGACGGAATTTTTTAGCGTTACGGGAAACTACGCAGGCGGCCTCAAAGCCTTCAACGTAGTTTTCGAACATGATTTCAAGGTCTTTTGCTAATTGGTTAGCCATGCTTAATGCTCCGATAGGTTATTTTTTTGCCTTTTTAGCGGCGAAATACGGCGTCCAGTCACCAGTTTCCAGCGCCTTGGCTTTCAGTTTGTCGAGGTTATTGATTACTGCGCCGTTGCTCCCCTTGACTGTCGGGGTTGTGGCTGCCGTGGTTTTTGCTTTTGGCATGATTCTGGCCTTCGATTCGATACGTTCCAGCAGACGACCAATTGCTACGGGGTTGGTAGCTTCTGCCAGTTGCTTGCGCAGTTCAGCGTTGCGACCGAGTGCCAGAACAACGATTTCCGGCTTCTCTGACTCAAACAGGATCGCGTTTTGTGTCTCGATGGGGATTTCCTCGAGTACGGCCTGCTCAGCTTCCTGATAGCCAGGAACTTTGAGAGCCTTAACACGTTGCTGATATTTGGATAATCGCTCTTGATAGGCAGCCTGAATCTCCTGCTCCTTTTGCTTGCGAGCCATCTCCTGTTGCTGGTACTTGCCGTTATCCTCTGCCCACTTAGCCATGCGTTGCTGGTAGATTTCTTCATCGAAACCGATGTCCTCATCGTCCAGTTTTGGCATTCGCGGTGGTTGAGTGATTACCGGCTGCTGCTCGACGGGTTTCTGAGACTGACGCATCAGCTCTTTCAGCTCGCGGTCTTTCTCTTTAATCGTCTTGCGCAGGTGTTTTACCAGTCCATGCTCTGCGCCATCTTCGCTGGTTGGCGAATCCAGCTTTTCGTCACCAAAGTAGAATTCCTGTTCTGATTCGTCGTCATCAGTTTCAGTAGCTTCCTCTGCATCATTGCCGGAGGACTCACTGCCATCTTCTGTTTCGACTTCTTCAGCCCGTTCGACATCATCAGGAATCTGCTCTGACGCGTCGGTTTCGATTTCAACTTCTGGTGTGTTTTCTGCCATCTGGTCCATTTGTTACCCCTGTTTACTCGATGTTCAGCCCATCGGAAGGCAATAGGGTGCCAGGCCTCATAAAGACAGCCATTGCACGTTATGGGTTAATTACTGCTGTGGTTGTTGCTGAGTTGATTTTTGCAGGATGCTGCTGATGTCCATGCGCTGCGCATGTCCCTGTGCCTGACTTTTCAGGACAAGCTCTGCATCAGCACGGGCATTGTCTCCTTGCTGTTGCTGGAACTGTCCGAGCAGTTTCAGAGCCTCGCGGATATCAGATTTCTGCTGGCTATCGGCAGATGCGAGGATTTTCACAACGTTTGCCGCTGCAACCTGAGCATCAGTCTGTGCCTGGAATGCTTTAACCTGAATGGCTGCCTGTTCGTTCTGCGCTTTCTGCAATTCAGCCTGACCAGCAAGAAGCTGACCTTGCGCTGCAACCATAGCCGGATCTGGCTGACTGGCCTGTTGTTGTTTCGCCTGTTCAACCATCTGCTGTTCTTCAGGCGTTCTCGGCTTGATAACGCCAGACAGAAGCAACTGATTGCGGTTGTATTCTTTCAGGTCGTCCATCCCTTCGCCGTCCATATTGTCGAGAATCATCGACGATACAAGGTCATGCTTCGGCGTTCCTGGCGGGATAAGTGCCAGCATGGAAAGTAACGACTTAACCGTTGCATCACGGCGAGTAGCGAACGACTGACCGACATCGACAGTCACTTCATAGTTACCCTGCGAAAGGTCGTTAAGCGCGATAACCTGCCCTGTCTGACGGTCAACCACTTCACCAGTCATCAGCGCCACGTCATCGCTGCCATCCTCATTAACGATGCGCATTGGCGTATCGCTGCCATAGACTTCACGAGCCATAGAAAGCCACACGACGCCAGCACGGCGCATGGATTTAGCCATGTTGTCCATGTAGATATAGGACTGCGTGTCCATCCGGTTAAAGATGCTATCAACGGTATCGGTAGCGACGTTGCTCGGCATGTTCTCAAGCTGCGACGCACCTGTAATTTGCTGAATAGCCGTTCCGGTGTACTGCAATAGCCCGGCAAGAGCAGGAGGCATTTGTGTCGGAGGTGTCCAGCCAGCAACCTGAGCCTCTGAAATGACCGTTCCGTTTTTGTCCTTCTTGCTGGTCATGGGAAGAACTGCAGGTCTTTTCTTATTCCTCTCTGCCCAGTAATTCATTAATGGACCGGGAATGAAATCAACATCCACGATAGGAATGCCATCACCGCCAGCCTGAGTAGCGTTATCTGCAATCATGGAAACCATCAGGTTCTCAAGACGCTGTGCATCCATCGCTTTTGCAGCGTGGCCTTCGATTCGCTCCTGATTATCAACAAATGAGCGACGCCCATATACCGGGATGAGAGGAATATGTTCGCCAGGAATACGCTTCGGTTCTTCCAGCCATTCAGCGCCAGACAGAAGGCCGCAATAAACGCGGCGTTTCTTCACTGTCCGCTCGCCAATCAGTTCGAATGCGCCATCGGTCAGTTCGTCAACAATATCTTTGATTTGCTCTTCATCATAGATTGCCGTTTCTCCGCTAACAGGGTTGCGCCACGCCGTGAGCTTCACCTTCTCTATGCGAACTTCGTAGTAGCGTCCAACATAGATGGCATCGGGCGTTGACCAGTCATATTGAGTGCCAGTGTCATCACGAGAAAGGCTTGCCGCGATGGAATCAGGGTATTCAGCCTCGAACGCTTTAGGCGTCATGGAGAACATTTCCATAGCCCACATAGCATCAGAGCGGTCATATTGCTTGCTGTCCTGATCGAAGAAGACGCATGTCGCTGGGTCGTAAACAGGAAGAAGACTGATGCGTCGCTGCTCGTTACTCGGATCCATTTCATCTTCGTAATCGGCACACATGCGGAAACAACCGAATCCGCCCGTTACAGCATCATCAAATGCGTTATCACACGCTTCGCCACCGGATGTTTCCTGATAGTCAGCGCGGAATTTGCCGTTCATCTTTTCGGCTAACGCTTCCGATGCCTTATCGTCCTTCGGCCTGAATTTAACGCTGATGCGATTCTGTCGATACTCGCCAATGATGCGATCACATTCACGGGCAATCTTATTCAGTTCAAAACGCGGATAATGCTCGAACCTGCCTTCATCAAATGAGTAACCAGCGTTTGTGCTGCCTTCCCACTGTGCGCCGGATACCCGGACGAAACGTTGAGCCTCAATAATCTGCTCACGCATATCCTGCGTTGCTGACCAGGCATTATCAAAGTTGCACAGCACCTTGCGATGCCAGTCAGTCATCTTTTTTTCTGCCATATCAACCTACACCACAAGGAATTGAGTAACTGGAATAGTCGGGTTGCGCAGCCGACTCCGGGCAATGCATACACATCATCAGCGCATCAGCCAGGTTAGGAGATGGGATACCGAGCTTCTGCTTCATTTCGACCTTAGTCATAAGTTCCAGCTTCCCGTTGTTATTGAATTTGCGCTGAATCTGCGTAAGTTCTGCAAACAGCTTCTCCAGCATCTTCTCGCCTATCGCTTCTTTGTCGAAACTCAGCATGTCGTCGGGGTCTGCATACTCACCGTGAACAACCGCCCGATATGTCAGATACAGTCTGTCAGCCAGCGCGTAATAGAATTGCGCTCGCTTATTGCGGAATACATCGCCAATAGTGCGAACGTTGTCACCCTGTACGACTTCATCAGCCCATGCTCCGGCCTGATACGGCGCATCTTCATCGAATGGCGATTCGCTACCCTTGAACATCGTGGCGGTGATTTTCTTGCCGGAGAACGCTTCCGTTGTCTGTCTGCGTAGCCCCGCACCGACGCCATCACCATCCCACAGGTAATGGTCAGCGCCGTCTTCAATCGCCAGCGAAGTAGCCCAGTCAGCACCCTCGTTGATGTCCATCAGCAGGCCTTCGGCAATGCGCTTAACTACCGAACCGTGACGCGATGCATAACCTTTAGCATCTGGCCCTGTATCTGATGGGTCATGCGCAGAAACAACCGCGCCTTTCGCTTTCCATCCGAGTTTCTTGTGCGCATCGGTTGCAGCTTCAAGCCATTCTCGTTTGATGATTGCCATATCACTTGCGCTCACTGGCTCACCAAGCCAGATGTGACGATACAGTGTCGGATTTCTGCGTTTGCACTCTTCCATCTCCAGACGGAGAACTTCAGGAAAGTGCGGATTGTCGGTGTAGTTCACCGTCAGCAGACAAATATCATCGGGAGGATTTACGACGAATCGCTGATAGGTATCGTCGAGGATGTTCTTCGGGTTAAAGCTCACCCATATTTCAGAGAACGGCTTACGGATGGTTGGGATCAGGATATCCCATGATTCCTTCGTTACCGCTTCCGCTTCTTCCACCCAGCAGATATCAATGCCTTCGAGCGATTTAATCTTCGTCGGGTTGTTTTTGATGCCGTAGAACATGAATTCAGCATTCGTTCCGAGATGACGAATCATGGAACGCTGAATTTCAAACTCGGCCGAATACCCTTCCCGCTCTATGGTGTCTTCAAGCAACCGGATTACCGAATCGCTGATACTGTTTTGCAGTTCACGAGCGCAGAGAATACGCACAGGCTGCCGACGCGCCGCTTCAACAAGCAGCCTCGCAATTGCCCATGACTTACCGCTACCTCGACCGCCTTTGGCAACTTTGTAGCGATGCGCCTCAATGAACGGTTCAAAGATAGGATTAATCGAGGTCATTTTCCGAATAGAGTACTCATCGGTGATGTTTCAATCTGGATTGCGCCGCCGTCTTTGCCTGTTAGCTCGTGATCAACCTTGTCGCGCCATTTATCCTTCTGTCGGTTCTTAAGCCAGAAAATGGCAGCGGTTGTATCAGGCGGGTAATACTTCTCAAGCGGAGTTTCGACAATTCTGTTTTCAATAACACGAATATCGATATCTGGAGCCACGAAGCCCATAGCGCGTTGATAAAGACGATCACTAACTTCTGCATCAGCGACGGCCTTACCCTTTTTTATGGACTCCGAAAACTTAGGATAATCAAGCTTCCACTTGTTAATAGTTGACTCACTGACTTCAAAGAAATCAGCAAGTTCTGCGTCTGTATAGCCCAGCAAGCACAGTTTGCGTGCCTGTTCGGCGTACGCCTCTTGATACTTTGTTGGGCGCGCCATGTTTATGCTCCGGTAGTGAACAGGTCTAACGCTTCCTTCGATTTACGCACCGCTTCGAATGTGCGGATCGTGATATCCGAATTAGCGCCACCTGACTGGAAGTGAATTTTGAATAGCTCAAGCTTCAGCTCGTCAGTGCCAATGAACTGAAATGCCTCCTCTGCGGCTGCGTTCTGGTTCATGACCAGTTTGTAAATCTCTAACTGGAATTTCTGTTCTTCAGTCATGGGAATAATCTCTGCCATTGTTGGCTCCGTTTATCCGTTAAAAGGGATATCAGTTAAGATATCCCGTGTAGGGTATAAGCCATTATCAAAGCCACTCTGTAGGGAATGGCTTTTGTAATAACTACTGTTCGCTTAGCTTCTGCTTCAGCAAGTAACCTTCGAGCATCCAGATTTTGTTTACAGCATTTTGCCGGGCAATCTTCCTACCAATTTCTGCATCAAAGTTTTCCGGGCTTGCACAGGCACTCTCTCCGGTGACGGTGAAGCCATTCTTCAGCACCAGTACGCAGAAAGTGAGCAACTTCAATGGTGATAAATCACGATCGCCTTCTTCTGGTTTTTCCCTGCCACAATATTCGTTGCTGGAAATGGCACCATTTCGTCCATCATAAGCAGTAAAGTAATGCTCGCTTTTAATCACGTCTTCGATGTGCTGCGGGGTGATTCGCGGTGCCGTTTGGCCTTTCTCAACGATTTCTTTTTCGATTTGCTGGTCGTTCATAATTATGACCCTGTGGAGTGGTTGCTTGATTAGGATGTCTTTCCATCAGTCCGCCACCACAAAGAATCTTTTTTGCCATCAGGCAGGAGGTTCATCTTTCAGTGGCTGCCAGTGTTATTTCCCCACTTTCTGGCTTGGGTTGTTTCGCTGTACTGCCGTTAACTGGTGGCGCACAGATTTAGTTAAATCCGTTCTCGCCTGAACTATCTTTTACATACCCGGATTGTGGGGATGTAAATCACGGTTTCATTATCAAGCCCACCCGTAGATGGGCTTTGTAATGACTACAGTAACGGACTGCACAATGCGCCTGTATTTCGAGGATGACGTCCAAATACGTTAATCTTCTCGCGAACGCTCTCACTACACATTCGCTCTACAATTCGCCAAACAGCCTTTTCAGGTAAAAATTTCGGCGCTAGTGCTGAAATAGCACGCCACAGACCCCGACTAAGCGAGCACGCTGTGCTACCGAAACTAAAGATGGCGAACGAAATAGACGTGATAAACGCCCAGCAACCAGAGAGAAAAGTTGAGATGCGGTGATAAAGCTTAGTCATGTATTGCTCCTGTTTTTTTGGTTTTCATCGCCCGATCATTTCAGGCATTGCGTCCTGATGTATTCCTGCAGGTAGTTAACCTGCGCGGTTATCTTGTCGATTCCACTTCGGAGACGGTAATAATTGAGTTCAGCATCTGCTGTAAGTCTTGGGCTTTCTCCATCGCCCATGCTGCTGGCTCCGGTCGTTGACTTTGCACAGGTGGCGGCGACTTGCAGGCGCTTACGCCCAGCAGAAACATCAGCACGGAGGCTTTCGATAGTCGCGTTAGCATCAGCAAGCTCCTTTGTGTATCTGGCGTCAAGTTCTGCTACATCACGTTGACGCTTCTGCATGTCAGCGATGATGGATGTGGCTTTGTCGCGCTGGGCTTTGTAGGCGATGGCGTTATCCCGGTAATGATTAACAGCCCATGACAGACAGACGATGATGCAGATAACCAGAGCGGAGATAATCGCGGTGACTCTGCTCATACCTCAATCTCTCTGACCGTTCCGCCAGCCTCTTTGAATTTTGCAATCAGGCTGTCAGCCTTATGCTCGAACTGACCATAACCAGCCCCCGGCAGTGAAGCCCAGATATTGCTGCAACGGTCGATAGCCTGACGAATATCGCCGCGATCAATCATCGGTAAAGCGCCACGCTCTTTAATCTGTTGCAATGCCACAGCGTCCTGGCTTTTTGGAGAGAAGTCTTTCAGGCCAAGCTGCTTACGGTAGGCATCCCACCAACGGGAAAGAAGCTGGTAACGTCCGGCGGCTGTTGATTTGAGTTTGGGGTTTAGCGTGACAAGTTTGCGAGGGTGATCGGAGTAATCAGTGAATAGCTCTCCGCCTACAATGACGTCATAACCATGATTTCTGGTTTTCTGCCGTCCGTTATCAGTTCCCTCTGACCACGCCAGCATATCGAGGAACGCCTTACGTTGATTATTGATTTCCACCATCTTCTACTCCGGCTTTTTTAGCAGCGAAGCGTTTGATAAGCGAACCAATCGAGTCAGTACCGATGTAGCCGATGAACACGCTCGTTATATAAGCGAGATTGCTACTTAGTCCGGCGAAGTCGAGAAGGTCACGAATGAACCAGGCGATAATGGCGCACATCGTTGCGTCGATTACTGTTTTTGTAAACGCACCGCCATTATATCTGCCGCGAAGGTACGCCATTGCAAACGCAAGGATTGCCCCGATGCCTTGTTCCTTTGCCGCGAGAATAGCGGCTAACAGGTCATGTTTTTCTGGCATCTTCATGTCTTACCCCCAATAAGGGGATTTGCTCTATTTAATTAGGAATAAGGTCGATTACTGATAGAACAAATCCAGGCTACTGTGTTTAGTAATCAGATTTGTTCGTGACCGATATGCACGGGCAAAACGGCAGGAAGTTGTTAGCGCAACCTCATGCCACCCGCTTTCACGAAGCCAGCCATTGCGCTGGTTTTCTTTTATGCAAAGCACACCGCACCGTAGCCACAGCGGATAAGGTGATTATTTTGGTCTGTCTGGTATTTGGTTTGATGCGCTTTCAGAAAGGTCGTGCTTAAAACGCAAAAAGCCCCGAGCTATTAACTCAGGGCTTTATTTAACGAGTGCATTTATCCATCGTTGAGTCAAATTTACCCAACTTTATTCAAAAAGTCAATATTATGCCGTTAATTTGTTGCCATCCGTGGCAATCATGCTGCTAACGTGTGACCGCATTCAAAATGTTGTCTGCGATTGACTCTTCTTTGTGGCATTGCACCACCAGAGCGTCATACAGCGGCTTAACAGTGCGTGACCAGGTGGGTTGGGTAAGATTTGGGATTAGCATCGTCACAGCGCGATATGCGGCGCTTGCTGGCATCCTTGAATAGCCGACACCTTTGCATCTTCCGCATTCTTTCTCAACAACTCTCCCCCACTGCTCTGTTTTTGCTATATCAACCGCACGGCCTGTACCGTGACAATCTCTGCATCTTGCGCCCGGCGTCGCGGCACTACGGCAATAATCCGCATAAGCGAATGTTGCGAGCACTTGCAGTACCTTTGCCTTAGTATTTCCTTCAAGCTTTGCCACACCACGGTATTTCCCCGATACCTTGTGTGCAAATTGCATCAGATAGTTGATAGCCTTTTGTTTGTCGTTCTGGCTGAGTTCATGCTTACCGCAGAATGCAGCCATTCCGAATCCGGCTTGTGATTGCGCCATCCCCATAGCAGCCATCACATCAGTACCGGAAAGAGAGTCAGAAGCCGTGGCCCGTGGTGAGTCGCTCATCATCGGGCTTTTTGGCGAATGAAATTTAGCTACGCTTTCGAGTCTCATCGTCTTCCCCTCTTGCCCTGTTTGACCATCAGGACGCCGTTAACTATTACATGACGCTCGCCTTTGCTGTCTCGGTTGTACTTGAGCACTGTTCCTCTTGCGCAGGAAAGCATCCTTGCCACTTCAGTCTGATTGCCTCGTGTCTGGATAAGAAGCTCTGGTATCGTTTGAATTGTGGCGTTCATGCGTTCTCCAGTTCGGTGATTTTTATTCCAAGCCTTCCGCCTGGTACTTTCACGCCACGAATTACGCGAATGTCATCGAATTGCTCGTCGTCTTCCGCAAATCCGGCGTGGATAAGGGAGTCGAGTAAACCTTTCAGGATGTTGTCGAGGTCGCGGCGGCGGGAGTCTGGAACGTCTGCGATGACTTTGATGCGGAGTCGTGATTTGGTGAAAATGTCTAACTTAAGTTGGCGGATGATTTGCTGAACGTCTTTTCGGTATTTCTGGCCTTTATCGCTGATGTAGTATTGGCTTCCCCGTCTTCGCCAGTAGGTGTTCACCGACGGCGGGTATGGAAGCACAAACTGATATTCGCTCATGACTTAATCTTCCCCTCCTTCAGCAGTATCGCCTGCGTCCTGATCACGCCTTCGAGGTGGTAAAGTCTGGCGTCTTTGTTGTCGAGATTATGGGTGCGTCGGTCGATCTCCGCGTGGCAGTCACTACAAGCCCATGCACCGATCAGGTCGTCAGGCTTCATTCCCGTTCCGCAAATTCCAGCCATCCGGTAATGTGCCAGAACTGTAGTTTCAGGATTACCATTGCATATTCCGTAAATACGTACCTGGCATTCTCTGCCGCGTGCTTCTTTGCGTAGGTTAGCCATTATGGTTCACTCCAGTAATTCTCAATTGCAGCAGCCATTCTCTGCATCCACTCAGCCAGCTTTAACGCAGCTTCTCTTTCAGAACCACATTTAGGGAAATCCTTCATTTCCATGCTGGCCTTATATGTTCTGAATGCCAGGTCTCCGGTAATAACCAACTCCTGATCAAGCACCGAGCGTTTATTCCGGTGTTGAACGTAATAGACAGATTCAGTCCGCATTTCTTCTCTGTCTTTTTTGAAGGAAATAAGCTCAGAGAAATCACTCATCGTCTTCTTCCTCGTACATTGAGCTATTCGGATCGCTCATCAGTTCTGCGCAGCAATCGGAGCACACGTGAACTTCAAGCACATGCAGCTTCTGACCGCAGTTAGCGCACGTTAAAGCTCGCTCGACGCTTTCTTTCTGGTATTGAATGGATTGGGATGGGCTAAGCATTATTGGCGTCCTGCATCATGAGAAAGACAATCATGGCGGCGCGGAGAACATTTTCATGCTCATGCTCCCAAATAGGGTTGGCAGAAGCACCGTGCAAACCGCTTTCGTTCCAGTCCCAGAGAATGTTAACTCCGTTATCAGCAATAATCGGCCATGCGTCTGCTGGGTTTGCGCATGGGTTAAAGGATCCGCGCTCAACTTCTACTTCAACTGCGTCTCCGTTTACAATGTCTCCCTCAAATGAGATAAACACCATCGCGCCATTCTCACCTTCTTTGTAATCCGGTGATCCGTTATGAATGGCTTCGAATACTGCCACGTTAATTTCAAAATCACTTAACTGTGAATAATCCATTGTCATTTCCTCGCACGATGTCTTAGCCACCGGATATCCCACAGGTGAGCCGTGTAATTGAAGGTTTTTACGTCAGATTCTTTTGGGATTGGCTTGCGTTTATTTCTGGAGCGTTTCGTTGGAAGGTATTTGCAGTTTTCGCAGATGATGTCGGTGAAACTTCGTCGCTGTCGTCTCATTCGTACCTCCTGTCGGTAAATCTGACACCCTGACCAATAGCCCATGCTGTTGTGTACTCGATCAGACTTGCCATACGCTTCACGCTCATCTGTGCGCTGCTCTCCCTAATGTTGACGTATTCGCCTTCAAGGCCGGGCAAAACATCAGCTTCCTGCTTTGTTGCCACTGAATGACCGCTGATCAACAAAACCTTCCATTGTTCCGGTTTTAACCATTTGCCGCACCATTGAACCTGACGAGCGATATCCGCCAGCATCGCGTGAAATTTTGCGTTCTGGTCAAGGTTGCGCTTGTAGTCAGTAATGCGGATGGTGACTGGCTTGTCTTTATCGAGAGGAGTTTCGAGGATGGCGTTGATTGCGGCTTGCTGTTGTTGCTTACTTCGGAGGAAGATTGTTTGCTTCATCGTTACTCCTTCACTTTGACTCCAGCAGAGCGGATGTTTTCCTCATAAGCATCCATTGCATCACCGAAGCCATTGGAATAATCAACGGTAAACCCTTTGGCTAATGCTTCTCTGCTGTCGATAAACTTTGGCGCGGTTATTTCAATATCTGCTCGCGATGCCTGCCATAAAGTCCACCACTCATTTAAGGAGTGACGAATATCCATGCTTGAAAATGCGAAGTACCTATCACCATTTCTTGCCTCGGTTATCATCTCGAATGGTAATCTCAATTTTTTGGCAACGTATTCCTCAAACTGCTTTCTTGATTCGTCCATCGATACTTACCCTCAGTTCAACTCACAAAACGCCACGCCATTTTTGCTACAGCGACAGGCATAACACCGATAATCATCCACAGGAAAATGCTACCGAAAAGCACACCCACCAGGTCTTTACCTTCGCCTACCAACCGGACAAAACAGCCAGCAACCACAATGAACGTCGCCACCATCCACAGAGCACCGAGAAGCCTCAATGCAGAGAAAATCAACTCAACCACGATTTACTCTCCCCAAAATAAAAAGGCCTGCGATTACCAGCAGGCCTGTTATTAGCTCAGTGATGTAGATGGTCATACGTCAGCCCCTTGTGCATATCGTCTGCCACGCGCAGCAGGTGCATTTGATGCTGTGCAAATCTGTCTGGCTTCATCCTGGTCACATGCAACAAAGTGTCCGTTGCAGAACCGCTGGTAAACCGTACCAAGCGAGCCAAAACGGTTTTTCGTCACGATGATTTCAGCAAATGGCGCGGCGCTACTGTTCTCGTCATATACCGCTTCCCGATAGAGCATGATGATTGAGTCTGCGTCCTGCTCAATGCTTCCTGAATCACGCAAATCTGCGTTTGTCGGGCGTTTGTTTGGTCGCTTCTCAACATCGCGCGAAAGCTGACTTAGGGAGATAACAGGCGTTTTCAGGTCTTTCGCCATCGCCTTCAGGCTTCCGGAGATGTGAGCAATTGCGAGGTCGTTGCGATCTGCTTTCGGCTTCTCAATCAGGCCAAGATAATCCGCCATGATGAGTGACAGGTTTGGATTTTCCTGTTTGTGCCGTTCTGCGATTGAGCGAATTTCTTCGACCGATAACCGCGAGGCATCGACTACCCATACATCCAAATCTGCAAGCTGACTCATGCCGTTAGCAACACGCGCCCAGCCTTCGTCATCCATCGATGCAGGATTTCGCAGCACGCTAACTGACATCCTCCCGGCGTTGGCAATGCTTCGCTCTGCAATCTGCAATGCGCTCATTTCCATTGAGAAAATCAACACTCCGCGCCGGACGTCAGAACCGGGAATAACGCGGCTTGCAACGCCTTCAGCAATCTTCAGCGCCAGCTCTGTTTTCCCCATACCAGGACGAGCAGCGATTATCACCAGGTCTTCCGCGTTCATCCCTCCGGTGATGGCATCAAGTTCTTCGATTCCGGTCTTCAGGGTATCGGACTCTTCTCCGTTCCTCAGACGCCTGTCAAGCGTGTCAGTGTAGTCGGTGATGATTTCCCCTAACCGTACAGGTTTAACCTCGTCACGGGGCTTTCTGATGGCTGAAAGACGCTTTACAAGCTCGTCCATCGCCTGACTTGATGTATCGATGGTTCCGCTCTGAATTGGTTCACGCATTTCATCCATGATTTCCAGCACCAGACGGCGGTGATAGTTATCCGCGACCATTCCGGCATATCCCTTCAGGTTTGCGGCGCTCGGGCAGTTTTTGCTGGTCATCAGGATTGACGTGAAATGCTCCTCTCCGCACGCCTCGGCAACCATCAGCGCGTCGATTAGGTTTCTGTTTCGCGCCTGCTTGCGGATAACCTCAAAGGCTCTCCGGTAGAGCGGAATTGAAAACGCTTCCGGCTCCAGCGTTGCCAGAACGTCGCTGGCGGCTGGAGTTAATCCACCAATCAGCAGGCCACCGATAACGCTCGCTTCGATATCCTGTCTCATGCAATCCCCCTGTCTGCAAACTTCCCTTCCCGTACTCCCGTTAACGAATCTTCCCTCAGCAGGTAATCAAAATCTGCCGTCCAGCCCGTGTCGTTGTCTCCGAAGTAAAACGGCTTGGCCTGATGTACAAACGCCCTGACATACGCTCTGAAACCGTCCACGTTTGGCGTTTTCAGTTGCGGGATGATTTTCTTCAGGCGGCGTTTTCGTTTCTCGTTGACCGCAACAGCGTGTGGAAGTCTGTCACCGACTTCGGTGTTGTAGGCGTTCAGGAAGGATTCGTAGTCGATTCGTTCTGCCTTGCGACGTTCAGGTTTAACCTGCCCATCGCCTCCCCCATTGGGGGGTAGGGGGGTATTATTTATATTCTTGTTAATACCTTCTTGTTCATGATGTGCGGTTGTTTGTGCGGCTTCATGTGCGCTTTCATGTGCGGCATGTACTCTGAAAGCCACGCCATTGCTGGCTTCGCCATGTGCGGCATCATGTGCGGTTGTTTGTGCGGCTTCATGTGCGGGTGAATTGTCAATTTTTTGAGCGTATTCATGGTAATTTGTGATGGTGATCACACGACCTTTTTGCTTCTCTCCATCAATGGAGATCATCCCCTCTTTCACAAAAACCTGAAGCATCCGCTCAACCTGATCACGGCTTGCCGGCTTGCCATGCCTGTCGCATAACTGAAGACCTAAATCAGCTGCTGTCACAACCAGTTGACCGGGTTGCAGATGCCATTCATGACCTTTGAAATTCGCTTTGTATGGCTTTCTGGCGGCATTCAGGAGAAGGTTTTCCCACAGGGTGCGAAGATAAACATCTTTCGCCCATGACTGTTTCAGAATGCTCCGGTACAACGGAATGTAACCAGTTTTCTGGTTCTCCATCCTGTTGCTCCTGCGCTCGTGTGCGGCGCTGAAATCGTAGATTTTTGCTGTATTGCTCATAACTACCTGCCTTGACGAAAGACCTTAAGAACATCGTTAAACTGACTTACGGATATGTCTTCTTTGAGCAGCTTTTCCAGAAATGCGTTTGGAATGAACGTATATCCCTCCTCTTTTGGTAGAGACGGGAGCAACGCCCTCGCCTCAGCCTTCAGAAGCTCAGTTCTGGCAACTTTCACAAAAGAGATTTGAGTTCTTTCATCAATGGAACGAAGGAAGCGCAAACGCTTAGCTTCTTTGTGTGTATCAGGTGGATTAAAGCCTTTGTTTCGCATATAATTACCTCGTTGGATGTTGTTAAAATTCCATTTGTATTTGATCAGAACGCTCGGTTGCCGCCGGGCGTTTTTTATTGGTGAGTCCATCAAGCGCATACTTAAAAGCCCTGCTAATCGGACTGATATCTGATGCCATTCCGAAAGCACACAAGACCGAGGCAATAAATCTCCAGTCCGTTCTGCTTATCTTCGATTCATGACAGCCAATCATCTTTGCCAGACCGCGCTGGGTAAGTGTTGACAGGTTGATCAGTAAATCGGTTTCTGCGCGATCAACATCGCGCTGTGATAGTTTGCTGTAACTTGTTTGTTCCATTTCTTACTATTTCCATAGGTAAATAATCACTAATACTCATCTTTCGATGAGCGATTAATTAGTTACCGCGTTGTCGGCGGTGCAGATTGATAAAGAGCGGATCCGCTTATTAAGCGGCTTTGTGTTCCGGCGGGAACACGTCATCAAGACTGACTTTTGCGCCTAACTTGTTTAGGCACGCAACAAGAGCACGGCATGTTTTAAGGTCTGGGAAGCGACGACCAGATTCCCAATGTCCGATAGCTCCCTGTGTGCATCCAACCGCCTTAGCAAGTGTTGTTTGAGAGATATTCAGTGACTCTCGATATTTTCGTAGGTTGCTCATATGCCCTCCATAGTAACCATGAAACAATAATACGATATGTACTTTTGGAATGCAAACAAAAAATACATCTTGTGCATGGATGGTTTTAGTACATAGCGTAATAATAAGGATATGAAAATGAAATGGTATGAACTGGCTAGATCCAGAATGAAAGAGCTCGGCATAACTCAAGAGAAGTTAGCTGAAGAGCTTGGTATGACGCAGGGTGGAATTGGTCACTGGTTGCGCGGATCTCGTCATCCATCTCTTGACGAGATTGGTGTGGTGTTTAAATACCTTGGTATTGATAACGTCTCATTCAACCACGACGGTACATTTTCACCTGCTGGCGAATACTCATCTGCCCCCGTTAAAAAACAATATGAGTACCCTGTTTTTTCTCATGTTCAGGCCGGGATGTTCTCGCCTGAGCTTAGAACCTTTACCAAAGGTGATGCGGAGAGATGGGTCAGCACAACCAAAAAAGCCAGTGATTGTGCGTTTTGGCTTGAAGTTGAAGGTAATTCCATGACCGCACCAACAGGATCCAAGCCAAGCTTTCCTGACGGAATGTTAATTCTCGTTGACCCTGAGCAGGCTGTTGAGCCAGGAGATTTCTGCATAGCCAGACTTGGCGGTGACGAGTTTACCTTCAAGAAACTGATCAGGGATAGCGGTCAGGTGTTCCTACAACCACTAAACCCGCAATATCCAATGATCCCATGCAATGATAGCTGTTCCGTAGTAGGGAAAGTTATCGCCAGCCAGTGGCCTGAAGAGACATTTAGTTAACAGCCTCACCACTCTAAAACACACAACAATAACCCGACCTTAGCGTCGGGTTTTCTTTTTCCAAAATATAAATCAATAAAATACAAAGTGTTATAAAAAACCAACCACATTTAGAACATTTTGTATTGACTCAATAAAGTACACATCGTACTATTTAGCCATCAGCAGGAAGCTGGAAGCCAAACGGAACAGATTGGCAGGCTCTTTAACTTCGATGGGGCGCTGACAAAGCGCAAACAGATACCAAACGAGATGGGTTTGGCGGTGATGTGAATTGCAGCTGCAACGACAGCAACCAGAAGATCAGCACCTGGCGCATCACCACCAAAGCCATTTCACATGAGGAAAATATCATGACGGTAATCGTGTACGGAAAATCAACATTTGCAGGAAATGCCAAAACTCGCCGTCATGAGCGGCGCAGAAAGCTGGCTATCGAGCGTGATGCTATATGCAACATCATCGATTCGATCTTCGGCACAGACAGTGAGGAACCTGTTCAGGAAGCCCCGAGAAAGCGTTTAAGCATTTCTGAAAAAGCAATATCACTCGGCATCATTAGCAAATCAAATACAGATGCGAATAGCGGAAGCGTTTGTTTGCCTGAAGTTGCACTGTATGCTGCTGGTTACAGAAGGCAAAAACTAATTACAGCGAGGTAAAAATGAAGCCTAGCATAACAATCAAGCCAGCGAGAGATAATAGCAGGAACCGCCGCAGAGAGGCCAGGAAGGCAGAAAGAGCAGAGAAGGAAAACAAGAGCCGGGAGGAGAGAAAGGCAGAGATTTTGGAAAAAGGAGGATTGGCTGCCGTGAGGGGTGAAAAAGCAGCTGAATTAGCAGTAGCTCACGAAAAGACAGAGATTGACAATAATTCTGGTGGAGATGCAATGTTTAAAGTTGTCAATCACGCCCATCAACGAAACCCCAAAAAGAAATGGTAATCAACCCGTCCAAGACGGGTTTTTTATTGCAAGCAAACCACTTATTTGAGATGAGATATGGAAGAACAAGCAAACAAGATTCTCGTAGAACTACTGCAAAAAGCCAGTAATGGAATAGACGCGGCTGTTTCATTTAGCCAGGCACAGATTCCTGATGTCATCCATCAGCTTTTGATGTGGCACGCCGTATCATCAGCTGGAATTCAGACTATCTGTGTATTGGTGATTATAGCGTGTGTTTATCTGATGATTTTTGCATGGAATAAAGGAGGTGATGTGGATATTGTTCTTTTATCGCTACTTGTAACATCAGGAATAGCGATTACTTCTATTGTTGTTTTCTTCAATTATTTCGACTGGTTAAAAATTTGGCTGGCCCCAAAGCTTTACCTTATCGAATATGCAGCATCATTGGTTAAGTAATTTCAGGCCGCATAGTCGGCCTTTATTTTTGGCATAAACAACAGAGGCGAAGATGAAAGAGTTTAATGGTACTCCTGGTAAATGGAGTTTTTCTCACAGCAGCGCAAGTGACGCAAGCGTGGCTTGCATAGAAATTAATTCATCTGAGTCACTGCATGAAATTGCATATCTCCAGAGCACTCCTTCAATAATTGGAGGATACAATCAGACTTCTTTCGATAAAACAATCGCTAATGCCCATCTAATAGCGGCAGCACCAGACCTTTTAAATGCCCTGCAAGCAATGCTAAACAAGGCATACAAGCAAAACTGGAATGACCATTATCCTGATGAAGTATCGAAAGCACAGTCAGCAATCAGCAAAGCTCTTGGGGATGAGTAATGAAAGTAAAAATAACTGCTTCTAATACCAGTTTTGTTAGTGTTGGTGATATTACAGAAGTAATAACAAACCATGATGGAACACAAGTTATGTGGTCTGATTTTTGTAAAAGATATGAGCGAGTTAGTTGGTGTAAACTCGTATGGGGCGTCGAATACGAAGAATTACCTAAAATGCATGACGAATAAGCACTGTGTATTCATTCCAACGAGTGAATACACGGAGCAATGTCGCTCGTAACTAAACAGGAGCAGACTTGTTCTGATTATTTGAAATCTTCTTTGCCCTCCAGTGTGAGGGCCTTTTTATATGCATACCAATAACGCTTCACTCGAGGCGTTTTCGTTATGCAATCAAACAGAAGGAGCATCCTATGCAACAGTTCGCTATTGCAGGGGCGGCATCGGTTCGCCCTTTCAACCCGATTTTATCGGTACAGCATTCACGAAAAAATATTTTAACCGGAGCAGACTTTAAACAACCAAGAATGAAAAGCTTGCTCGAAAAGCTTTGGGATATTTTGAAACAACAAGGCCGCCCATGAGTTTTACAGATAACTGGTCAGACGAAGAATTCATTCGTCAGATGAAAGAATTAATCGGTAACGAAGGAGATATTCATGTCACTTGCAACCACAGTGAAGGAGAGCAAGTTACAGAGACGCATGTACACGCAGCAGGCGTTAATGTATCGCCAGAAGGGAGATCGTGAAGGTGTTCGCGTATTTTTGAATGCGGCAAAGACTGAAGTATTAAATCAGCGTTATTTCCTTGGGCCATGTCCATTCTGAGAACAAACATATGAGCAAAGAATTTTATGCAAGACTGGCAGCTATTCAGGAGAATCTGAACGCGCCAAAGAATCAGTACAACTCATTCGGTAAATATAAATACAGAAGCTGCGAAGACATTCTTGAAGGCGTTAAGCCGTTACTGAATGGCCTGTTTTTATCAATCAGCGATGAAGTTGTGTTGATTGGTGATCGGTATTATGTGAAAGCCACGGCAACTATTACCGATGGCGAAAACCGCCATACGGCAACCGCTCTCGCAAGAGAGGAAGAAAGCAAGAAAGGAATGGATTCTGCACAAGTTACTGGAGCTACAAGTTCTTATGCGCGCAAGTATTGCCTCAATGGTTTGTTCGGCATTGATGATGCGAAAGATGCAGATACAGACGAGCATAAACATCAGCAGAACGCAGCAGCAAAGCAATCAAAACCATCACTTACACCTGAACAGGTTCTAAAAGCATTCACTGACGCAGCAATGCAGAAAAACACCGTAGAAGAGCTTAAACAGGCGTTCGCCAAAGCGTGGAAGATGCTCGAAGGGACGCCGGAGCAGCACAAAGCGCAGGACGTTTACAACATCAGACGAGACGAATTAGAAGGGGCAACAGCTTAATGGCACATTCGATTACAGTAAGACTAAACAAACCCGCAAGAGAGTTTCAGGCCGGGGAAAATATCGGATTCAACATCCGTGCTGGCGTTCAGTATTACGATCGCCAGACAAAAAAGAAAGAATGGACAAACTACAGCGCCGTTGTATTTGCCAAGCCGGGAGCGCAAGCGGATTACTATCGTAGCGTTCTGGTTGAAGGAGGCATTGTAGAAATTACCGGAGAAAACATCAGGGTTGATGTTTATCAGGGGCAAAATGGTCAATCAATCACTCTTGAATTACTGAATGCAAAGATTGGATTTGCAACTTCAGGAAACAGCCAACAGCAGCAAAGTAGCAATCATCAAAATCATCCTGAATACGACTATTCAATTCCCTTCTAAATTAGCAACATAAGGATTCCATTATGCCAGCGCCTCTGTATGGTGCGGATGACCCGCGCCGCTGTTCCGGCAATTCCGTATCGGAGGTGCTGGATAAATTCAGAAAAAACCACGACCTGATAATGTCGCTACCGCAGGAAACGAAAGAGGAAAAGGAATTTCGCCACTGCATATGGCTTGCAGAGAAAGAAGAGCGCGAGCGAATTTACCAGACATCAATCCGACCATTCCGCAAAGCCACATATACCCACTTCCCTGAAATTGACCCGCGCCTGCGTAATTACCGCTCACGCTATGGCGCTATCAGTAATGACTGAGGAATTTACTATGAGAGGACTTGCATACAATCCCGGCATTCTTCCGGCAGAAATGATTATTCGCCAACGCGTAAAGCCAATGCCATCGAGAGAGGAATTGCTTAAGAGAAATTCTTTTCCATCAGTAAATCAAAACAAATATCTGAATGCGATGTGGCGCAAAAGAGGCAGCCAGTGAATAACCGCTTTTACATGATGTGCTTGCGTGAAACTGTGGGTAATAACGCTTCATTCCATTGCCATAACGGCAATGGTTACAGTTCTAATATCGATCGCGCTCATGTTTACACGCTGGAAGAAGCCCAAAAAGCCTGGAATTGTGGTCGAGATATCGATCAGCCTGTTTGCGCTGATAGCGTTGATGCAATGGCTGTGTGGCACGTTGATTGCCAGTACATCCCTACAGAAAACCTGATTGAGCCAGATTGCACTGCGTATGTGGCCTACAAAAAAGGTAGCTGGAACGGCAACGATGTTTACTGGCTTCAACACGGTGGATTGCCAACAGATGACTTCAGTAAAGCGACCATCTTTAGCGTCGCCAACAAAAACGAACCAGGAATAGTTTGGTTGCCATTTTCCATTGCTGATTCAGCAAAGCGCCTGACGTTCAATATCAATAACTTTAACCGCAGAACAATGGTTCAGGGCGCAGGTTTGGTCATGCCTGACTGGTTGAAAAAGCAGAACAGAAGAAAGAAGTCGCGAAGCGGGAAGGTGCGTTGGAATTGTCCGCATTGCGGAAAAATCACCTGGCAGTACAACCCATATGATTTTGAAGGCTGTAGTGATTACAACTGTGAAGGATGGCGAGAATGACAATTGACTATCAGGCACTGCGTGCCAAGGCAGAAAAAGCAACGTGTGGTGTATGGTCGCTCGAATATGGAGAGAGCCGATTTGATTGTGATGATGCGTTAATTCATCGTGAAGTTGTTGGATATCTTCCCATTTGCAGAATTGAAGGAGCACATCCTGAAAGCGGTTTCGATGAAGATTTCCAAATGGAACAGCAGGCCAATGCTGAATTCATCGCCGCAGCCAATCCGGCTACCGTACTGGCGCTGCTGGATGAACGGGAAAGAAACCAGCAATACATCAAACGCCGCGACCAGGAGAACGAGGACATTGCGCTAACGGTAGGGAAGCTGCGCGTTGAGCTGGAAGGCAAAGACAGCAAAATAGCCAATCTTACCGCCGAACGCGATGCTCTTCGTGAAGGTGAGATGGGCGACGCTAGGCATAGCAACACACGGGCCGCAGCTGATATCTACTTCCAACTGGTCGAGGAGTGCGAAATTCCTGCTGGCGGATCTCTGGTCGAGTACGTTGACGATATGCGCGAGAAGCTGGAAGCCGCAGAGAAGCGCATTGCAGAGTTAGAAAGTGGTTCTCAGGCACAAAAGTTAGTTGAAGCAATCATTGTTGCGATAGAAAACGAACAGGAAAGGCTTTTTGATGAAGATTACCTAATGGATTCGAAAGAATGCATTGACGTAATTCGTGAAGAAGTAAAGCGATGGAATGATTCCCGTGCCGCTGGCATTCGCATCAACGGAGGTGAGTAGTGCGTGTGGCATGTATCGGCTTGTTACCGTACCCGACTCGTTTTTGGGCTTCTGCGCTAATTGCAAAGCCACATGTCCTGATGGCTGACAACATCATCCCGGCACCAAAGCGCCGCCATACCGGTATTGCAGCGGCACGACGAGCAGCAAAGAGACGCAGGAGAGCAAAGCGATGAAAAACCGTAAGGCAAAACGACTTTTTTTACAGCGACCTGTGCGTGTGGTGGAGCTGGTTATTAGCAACCATAAGATAGCGGTACTCCATCCATTTGGTCAGGTGGCTTTTGCCGCAAAGCGTAAGCCTACTGCGTCACAGAACAGGCGGAAGAAAGGGTACGCTGTAAGATGAAAAACCGTAAAGCAAAGATTCTGTTAGTTCGTAGAAACGCTCCTGGCGTCTGGCAGTGGGTGAGACTCAGCAACCGACGGATGGGGTTGATGAAATATTACGGGATGATGGATTGTGGTTTTTGCAAAAAGCCCAGCGCGGCGCAAAACCGCTGGAAAAACCACTTGCGCACTAAAGGAGAGTGATATGGCGTTAACACACCGCGAACTCTGTCAGATTGCGTACAAGTTCCTTAAGCGCAACGGGTTCAAGGTTTGTTTTCATGACCGCTTTATAGCTGTAACCAGTACCGGAGAGCAGCCAGATGCTATGGGATTCAGAAATTCAGCATCATGCCTGATAGAGGCGAAATGTTCTCGTGCTGACTTGTTGGCAGATAGAAAAAAGCGTTTTCGTAAAAATCCGTCTCTTGGAATGGGCGACTGGCGATTCTTTATTAGTGAGCCGGGAATTATTTCAATTGAGGATTTACCACCTGGCTGGGGATTACTTCACGTTGTTAACGGAAGAGTACGGAAAGTACATGGGTGGCCCAAGGGTAATTGCTGTTGGGGTAATCCTGACGATAAGCCATTTACTGGAAATAAGCAGGTTGAATGCGATTACATGTTATCTGCATTAAGGCGCATGGAGTTGAGAGGGCACCTTAATGAAATATATGACGGTGTAATTGTTAATAAGAAAGAAGGAAACGCGGCATGATCACTATTACCAAAGAGCGACTACTGACAATCAAGCAGTGGCGCGAAACATACGGACCTGATAGCAACGTTGTACTGCCAGCAGAAGAAGCGGAAGAACTGGCGCGGATTGCGCTGGCATCACTGGAACGCGAACTGATTCGCCACGAGCATGCCAAATGGTCTGACTCCACATTTGGCTGCGTTGGCCCCATTGGTCCACTGAAACACCTCTCAAAAGAGGCTCTGGAAGCCGCAGCCGAACCTGACGATCTCAGCGAGTGGGCTGATATGCAGTTCCTGTTGTGGGATGCACAGCGCCGTGCTGGCATCAGCGATGCTGAAATTACCGCTGCTATGGAAGATAAATTGAAGATCAACATGGAGCGCCAGTGGCCTGAGCCAAAAGATGGTGAGCCTCGCTTGCACATTAAAGAACCCGGCAACTCTCCGGTAATTCCGGATGGTTGGATAAGCTGTAGTGAGCGAATGCCGGATAAGTTAATTCCGGTAATGGTCATGTATGAAGACGGTGAGATGTGGTCTGCAATGTGGAATGGTAATCGCTGGGATGATGGCACCGAATATCCGGATCCGCACTCAGTTACGCACTGGCGTGAAATGCCAGCAGCACCGAAGCAGGAGGTTAACCGTGGCTAACCTGCAACTTGCCGTCAAAGGTGAATACTTCGATGCCATGATTCGCGGAGAGAAAACGGAAGAGTATCGCTTGTGTAATGACTACTGGAATAAGCGAATTATGTTACGCGAGTATGACCGCCTGATTATCACAAAGGGATATCCGAAGCGCGACGACTCCAGTCGCAGAATTGATGTTCCGTATGGAGGATATGAAGTGAAAACAATCACACACCCCCACTTCGGTGATAAACCGATAAAGGTTTACGCGATAAAGGTGAATATCAATTGCTAAATTAGTAGCATAGCATAAAGATGCTTGCATTAATGAAGTGTGTATAATAATGCCTCATCAATAGTAAACTACTGAAATAGCAAAAAAATGCATATTAAAGAGGATTCGAAAATTGAAAATGTTCATGCAAATAGACAGACGCATAGATATTAATGGCAATTCATACTTAGTTAGATGCGAAGAGAGGCCTAACGGTGAGTGGCGTGTATATGATATTGACCGTAAGATCAATATCATCACCATGAACAAAGACACTGCCTTTGATGAATGGAAAGCTGAAGCTAAAAAACAACATAATTCGTAGAATTACAAAAACCCTAACCAATTGATGGATTTCTTTTATCTGAACTCGCTACGGCGAGTTTTGTTTTATGGAGATGATAAATGCACTTCCGAGTAACAGGTGAATGGAATGGAGAGCCATTCAACAGGGTTATCGAAGCAGAGAACATCAACGACTGCTATGACCACTGGATGATATGGGCGCAGATAGCACATGCAGACGTAACCAATATTCGAATTGAAGAACTGAAAGAACACCAAGCCGCCTGATGGCGGCTTTTTATTGCCTGATTTGCAGGTTCGATTCCCTATTCGGAGATAGCACTCATGCAACACGAACTACAGCCTGATTCACTGGTTGATTTGAAATTCATCATGGCCGATACTGGCTTCGGTAAAACCTTCATCTATGACCGGATTAAGTCCGGCGACCTGCCTAAAGCCAAAGTTATCCACGGGCGAGCAAGATGGTTATATCGTGACCATTGTGAATTCAAAAATAAGCTCTTAAGCCGCGCTAATGGGTAAAATAGCGGGTAAAATATTTCTCACATCTAAAAAATACCATTCCAATCAATCCCCTGCATCCTCAATTAGATGTCTGCAGGGGACACCATTTATCCTTCCAACGAAATCTACCTTCCCCGCGTAAAAGTTGGGTTTGGCAGCACACTTGCCCTAAATCTACTCATTTTCCCTGCAACAGGTTGAAATCTCAGCACTGTGCGGCGATGACTAAACAGCCCCGGGCCTGGCAATGTAATCATCACACAGAATCCTGATCGCGAAATCTGGCTTGACTCGATACTTCACTCCGCAATGCATTCCTTGATGGATTAGCAGGCCCGTGATACACGGGACAGGTCGCTGAATTACGACAATTTCCTGGAAATCAGCGAACCGCGTATCCTGAGTACATTTGAGCGGCTGTTCCAGAACATGAATGAGGCGTTTGGATTAGGCGATTATTAGCCGCGCTAAGCATTTTGGTATTATTATTTTCCGGTTGAGGGATATAGAGCTATCGACAACAACCGGAAAGAGTTTACGTCTATATTGCAGAAGGTACAGGCGTTTCCATCACCATTTGCTCACGTTTTTTACTCAGGAAGAAAATGCCAAATAACAACATCAGGCAGACAATACCCGAAATTACGAAGAAAACCGTCTGGTAACCTGCATGGTCAAAAAGTATTCCAGTCGGCGTTGAAAGCAACACAATCCCCAACGAACTGGCAATTTGAAAACCAATCAGAAAGATCGTCGACGACAGGCGTTTATCAAAGTTTGCCACGCTGTATTTGAAGACGGAAATGACACACAGTGGAACCTCAATGGCATGTAAAAGCTTCACTAATGAAATAATCCAGGGATTAACGAACAGTGCGCAGGAAAGAATACGCAACGCCATAATCACAACACCGATAAGTAATGCATTTTTTGGCCCTACCCGATTAACAAAGAAAGGAATAATGGCCATGCACAGCGCTTCGAGTACAACCTGGAATGAGTTGAGATAACCATACAGGCGCGTTCCTACATCGTGTGATTCGAATAAACCTGCATAAAAAACAGGAAAGAGCTGTTGATCAAAAATGTTATAGAAAGACCACGTCCCCACAATAAATATGACGAAAATCCAGAAGTTTCGGTCCTTGAAAACTGCAATAAAATCCTCTTTTTTTACCCCTCCCGCATCTGCCGCTACGCACTGCTGATCCTGATATTTAAAACGCATGTTGATCATCATAAATACAGCGCCAAATAGCGAAACCAACCAGAAGTTGATATGGGGACTGATACTGAAAAATATGCCAGCAAAGAACGCGCCAATCGCATAGCCAAAAGATCCCCAGGCGCGCGCTGTTCCATATTCGAAATGAAAATTTCGTGCCATTTTTTCGGTGAAGCTATCAAGCAGACCGCAGCCCGCCAGATACCCCAAGCCAAAAAAGAGCGCCCCCAAAATTAGACCTACAGAAAAATTGCTTTGCAGTAACGGTTCATAAACGTAAATCATAAACGGTCCGGTCAAGACCAGGATGAAACTCATACACCAGATAAGCGGTTTCTTCAGACCGAGTTTATCCTGGACGATGCCGTAGACCATCATAAATAGAATACTGGTAAACTGGTTGACCGAATAAAGTGTACCTAATTCCGTCCCAGTCAACCCTAGATGTCCTTTCAGCCAAATAGCGTATAACGACCACCACAGCGACCAGGAAATAAAAAAGAGAAATGAGTAACTGGATGCAAAACGATAGTACACATTTCTGAATGGTATATTCAGTGCCATAATTACCTGCCTGTCGTTAAAATATTCACGTCCTATTCAGAGACAAGAACGGCCTCGCCGTTTATTTCTCACTATTCCAGATCTTGTCGACATGGCAGCGCTGTCATTGCCCCTTTCGCCGTTACTGCAAGCGCTCCACAACGTTGAGCGAGATCGATAATTCGTCGCATTTCTCTCTCATCGGTCTCTAATCCCGTAGAGGAAAGACCTGTGAGTAACCCGGCAACGAACGCATCTCCCGCCCCCGTGCTATCGACACAATTCACAGACATTCCAGCAAAATGGTGAACTTGTCCTCGATAACAGACCACCACCCCTTCTGCACCTTTAGTCACCAACAGCATGGCGATCTCATACTCTTTTGCCAGAGCACATATATCCCGATCGTTCTGTGTTTTTCCGCTGATAAGTCGCCATTCTTCTTCCGAGAGCTTGACGACATCCGCCAGTTGTAGCGCCTGTCGCAAACACAAGCGGAGCAAATGCTCGTCTTGCCACAGATCTTCACGAATATTGGGATCGAAGCTGACAAAACCTCCGGCATGCCGGATCGCCGTCATCGCAGTAAATGCGCTGGTACGCGAAGGTTCAGCAGACAACGCAATAGAACAGAGATGTAACCATTCGCCATGTCGCCAGAAGGGCAAGTCAGTCGTCTCTAAAAAAAGATCGGCACCAGGGCGGACCATAAACGTAAATGAACGTTCCCCCTGATCGTTCAGATCGACAAGCACCGTGGATGTTCGGTGCCATTCATCCTGCTTCAGATACGTGATATCGACTCCCTCCGTTAGCAGCGTTCTTTGCATTAACGCGCCAAAAGGATCATCACCCACCCGGCCTATAAACCCACTTATTCCGCCTAATCTGGCGATTCCCACCGCAACGTTAGCTGGCGCGCCGCCAGGACAAGGCAGTAGGCGCCCGTCTGATTCAGGCAAGAGATCGACAACCGCATCCCCTAAAACCCATACTTTGGCTGACATTTTTTTCCCTCAAATTCATCTGACTTACGCATAGTGATAAACCTCTTTTTCGCAAAATCGTCATGGATTTACTAAAACATGCACATTCGATCACAAAACGTCATAGTTAACGTTAACATTTGTGATATTAATCACATTTATAAAGATAAGGGGCTTTATTTTTATAAAAGTTAACGTTAACAATTCACCAAATTTGCTTAACCAGGATGATTAAAATGACGCAATCTCGATTGCATGCGGCGCAAAACGCACTAGCAAAACTTCACGAGCGCCGGGGGAATACTTTTTATCCCCATTTTCACCTCGCGCCTCCAGCCGGGTGGATGAACGATCCAAACGGCCTGATCTGGTTTAACAATCGTTATCACGCGTTTTATCAGCATCACCCGATGAGCGAACACTGGGGGCCAATGCACTGGGGACATGCCACCAGCGACGATATGATCCACTGGCAGCACGAGCCTATTGCGCTAGCGCCAGGAGACGAGAATGACAAAGACGGGTGTTTTTCAGGTAGTGCTGTTGATGACAATGGTGTCCTCTCACTTATCTACACCGGCCACGTCTGGCTCGATGGTGCAGGTAATGACGATGCAATTCGTGAAGTACAATGTCTGGCTACCAGCCGGGATGGTATTCATTTCGAGAAACAAGGTGTGATCCTCACTCCACCAGAAGGAATCATGCACTTCCGCGATCCTAAAGTGTGGCGTGAAGCCGACACCTGGTGGATGGTAGTCGGGGCGAAAGACCCAGGCAACACGGGACAGATCCTGCTTTATCGCGGCAGTTCATTGCGTGAATGGACTTTCGATCGCGTACTGGCCCACGCTGATGCGGGTGAAAGCTATATGTGGGAATGTCCGGACTTTTTCAGCCTTGGCGATCAACATTATCTGATGTTTTCCCCGCAGGGAATGAATGCCGAGGGATACAATTATCGAAATCGCTTTCAAAGTGGTGTAATACCCGGAATATGGTCGCCAGGACGACTTTTTGCACAATCCGGGCATTTTACTGAACTTGATAATGGGCATGACTTTTATGCACCACAAAGCTTTTTAGCGAAGGATGGTCGGCGTATTGTTATCGGCTGGATGGATATGTGGGAATCGCCAATGCCCTCAAAACGTGAAGGCTGGGCAGGCTGCATGACGCTGGCGCGCGAGCTTTCAGAGAGCAATGGCAAACTCCTACAACGCCCGGTACACGAAGCTGAGTCGTTACGCCAGCAGCATCAATCAATCTCTCCCCACACAATCAGCAACAAATATGTTTTGCAGGAAAACGCGCAAGCGGTTGAGATTCAGTTGCACTGGGCTCTGAAGAACAGCGATGCCGAACATTACGGATTACAGCTCGGCACGGGAATGCGGCTGTATATTGATAACCAATCTGAGCGACTTGTTTTGTGGCGGTATTACCCACACGAGAATTTAGATGGTTACCGTAGTATTCCCCTCCCGCAGCGTGACACGCTCGCCCTAAGGATATTTATCGATACATCATCCGTGGAAGTATTTATTAACGACGGGGAAGCTGTGATGAGTAGCCGAATCTATCCGCAGCCAGAAGAACGGGAACTGTCGCTCTATGCCGCCCACGGAGTGGCCGTGCTGCAACATGGAGCACTCTGGCAACTGGGGTAACATAATATCAGGTGGAACAACGGAGCAACAGCGGGCAAGGGATCTGCGTTACCCTTCCCCCTTCACGACCTTCAATAATATGCAATGCAGCTTCCCGCCCGATAATGTCATGTGGAAGCTGAATTGTGGTCAGCGGCGGTAAAAACAGATGCCCGACGCCAACCAGATTATCAAAGCCCATTACGGCGACATCCTGCGGGATACGTACCCCCTTCGCCAGAAGAACCTGATAAGCCACAAAGGCTGCGCGATCGTTACCACAAATCAGAACATCAAAATCTGGTTTTCCAGACTGGAAGTGGGCATTGAGTATACTTGCGAGATCGGTGTAGTGATCATCACCTATGGCCATGTGAAATTGTTTCACCTCAGCCAGATCTCGTCCAGCATCACGCCAGGCCTGCTCAAATCCCTGCCGACGATACCCTGTTGCCAACGCACCTTCCGGTAGCCAGAAGCATAACGGTTGACGATAGCCCGCCGCGAGCAAATGCTGTGTTGCTTCATATTGGGCAGTGTAATCATCAGGGATATAACTGGGTAACGCTGGGTCATCCGCCACACAGTTCGCCAATACAATATTTTCACCATGCAGAGACTCAGGCAGCGTGATATGCCTCAGTCCCATTGTAGTATAGATAATGCCATCCGGACGGAGGGCAAGCAGCTGACGTGCCGCGCGGGCAGCGTCATCTTCAGAAAAAATATTGATTAAAAAACTATTCCAGCCAAACTCGCTGGCGGTTTGTTCAATGGCAAGCAGAATATCAACAGAGAAAGGAGTGGTAGCAGTATCCTGCGCCAGCACGGCGAGAGTCGACGGCTTACGTCCCTGAGCGCGCATCTTACGAGCGGAAAGATCAGGAACATAATTCAGGGTTTGGATTGCCTGCAATACGCGGTCACGCGTTGCAGGACGCACAGATTCTGCATTATGCATCACCCGGGAGACAGTCATCATCGACACTCCCGCCAGGCGTGCGACATCCTTTAATGAAGCCATACCCAAGCCGTTTGCCGTAAAACGGGCACTGTAGCAGAAACAGACGTCACTGGCGAGATCCAGCGATATTCTTAACGTCCTATCACCCGACACGACAATACAGTAAAAAATAACAAGAATTCCCGGACAATTGTAACCAATTCCGCCTCTGTTCTCGCCAACGAGTCACCATGCAGACAAGTAGGTAAAACATGCCGACTGGCATCACCCACCCGGAGAAAAAATATAAATATGGATCATTGTGCTGTGGCTGTAACCAGACATCAGCCCGGAAATTATTGCGATTGGCTGCACGATCGTTACGGACTCGTTTTTCTGGCTGATGAAACAATTTTGCGGCGCTACGCTCAGTGAAACATATAAATACTATACGACAGCGACATTTATCGCTTCAGTCGTCGCTCTGGCGGGCACATTCCTGCTGTCATTTATCATCTAAGCGCAAAGAGACGTACTATGGAAAACGCTAAAATGAACTCGCTCATCGCCCAGTATCCGTTGGTAAAGGATCTGGTTGCTCTTAAAGAAACCACCTGGTTCAATCCTGGCACGACCTCATTGGCTGAAGGTTTACCTTATGTTGGCCTGACCGAACAGGATGTTCAAGACGCCCATGCGCGCTTATCTCGTTTTGCCCCCTATCTGGCAAAAGCATTTCCTGAAACGGCTGCCTCTGGAGGGATTATTGAATCAGAACTGGTTGCCATTCCGGCTATGCAAAAACGGCTGGAAAAGGAATATCAGCAACCGATCAGCGGGCAACTGTTACTGAAAAAAGATAGCCATTTGCCTATTTCCGGCTCCATAAAAGCACGCGGCGGGATTTATGAAGCCCTGGCACATGCAGAAAAACTGGCTCTGGAAGCAGGGTTGCTGACGCTTGAAGATGACTACAGCAAACTGCTTTCTCCGGAGTTTAAGCAGTTCTTTAGCCAATACAGCATTGCTGTGGGCTCAACCGGAAATCTGGGGTTATCAATCGGTATTATGAGCGCCCGCATTGGCTTTAAGGTGACAGTACATATGTCTGCTGATGCCCGGGCATGGAAAAAAGCGAAACTGCGCAGCCATGGCGTTACGGTCGTGGAATATGAGCAAGATTATGGGGTTGCCGTCGAGGAAGGACGTAAAGCAGCGCAGTCTGACCCGAACTGTTTCTTTATTGATGACGAGAATTCCCGCACGTTGTTCCTTGGGTATTCCGTCGCAGGCCAGCGTCTTAAAGCGCAATTTGCCCAGCAAGGTCGTATCGTCGATGCTGGTAACCCTCTGTTTGTCTATCTGCCGTGTGGCGTTGGCGGTGGTCCTGGTGGCGTCGCATTCGGTCTTAAACTGGCATTTGGCGATCATGTTCACTGCTTTTTTGCCGAACCCACGCACTCTCCTTGTATGCTGTTAGGCGTCCATACCGGACTACACAATCAGATTTCTGTTCAGGATATTGGTATCGACAACCTTACCGCAGCGGATGGCCTTGCTGTTGGTCGCGCATCAGGCTTTGTCGGGCGAGCAATGGAGCGTCTGCTGGATGGCTTCTATACCCTTAGCGATCAAACCATGTATGACATGCTTGGCTGGCTGGCGCAGGAAGAAGACATTCGTCTTGAACCTTCAGCACTGGCGGGTATGGCTGGGCCTCAGCGCGTGTGCGCATCAGTAAGTTACCAACAGATGCAAGGTTTCAGCACAGAACAACTGCGTAATGCCACTCATCTGGTGTGGGCGACAGGAGGTGGAATGGTGCCGGAAGAAGAGATGAAGCAATATCTGGCTAAAGGCCGTTAATAACGTTTCAACGCAGCATCACCATCCTTTCCCTGGGTGAACGATGCTGCCGATGGCGCAGGCTTAAGATTCTACCGTCTTACCTGCTATAGCTCTCTCTTTTTACCATCACCCAACACCTTTCGCTGTAAACGGCGGTTTCGCAAACCAAACCAATACCGTAAGTAAGATAAAAGCAATAGCCGCCATACGGAAAATCTCATTTGCAGAAATTGAAAGTGACTGCTGAGTTATTTCATTATTAATTTCATTAAGAACCCCTGAAAGCGAACCATAGTATTTATCCATAATTTGTGATGATGAATTAAACACGGGGTTAAATTGATCGATGGTTGCTGTCAACTGACTATGGTGTAACGATTCGCGTCGTCCCCACAACGTCATTGTCAACGACGTACCAACTGATCCTGACAGGGTACGAAAAAAATTACTCATACTCGAGGCATTGGCAAATTTATTATCTGGCAACCCTGAAAACGAAATCGTTGTTAAGGGTAAAAAGAAACAGGCAACGGCGAATCCCTGGAAAAACTGTGGCAAAATGATGCCTGTGAAATCAATCGTTGGCATAAATGTCACAGAACGCCAGTAATAGCAAACCGCATACATCAAAAAACTAAATGTAACCAATGCACGCATATCAATTTTGTTGCCATAACGTCCTATTAAAGGCGATATTAATAGTGGCATTATGCCGATTGGCGCATAGGCAAGCCCGGCCCATATCGCATTATACCCCATAGTTTCCTGCAGCAACTGCGGCATAAGTACAATCGCCCCAGAGTAAAATAAATATGCGCATGTGATACACACAATACCAATGGTGAAATTACGCGACTTGAATAAACTGAGGTCAAGAATTGGGTTCTCTGAGGTCGACTCCCAAATGACTAAAGAGATCAGAGAAATAATTGACACTATTGTTAATATTATGATTGTACTCGAGTTAAACCAATCCAGATCGCGCCCTTTATCAAGCATAATTTGCAAGCCACCAACACCGAGCACTAACAGGGTCAACCCTGGTAAATTCATTTTGACCGGTGAAGTTTCAGTTTCTCTTCCTTTAAGTAAAGTTAAACATAATGTCAGGACGATAATCCCCATAGGGACATTGATTAAAAATATCCATCCCCAACTAAAGTTATCACAAATATAGCCACCCAATATCGGCCCACAAATCGGAGCGATAATTACGGTCATTGACCATAACGCCAAAGCAAATGTTCTTTTTTCTGGCGGATAATTCCTTAATAATAAACTCTGTGACAATGGAATTAACGGCCCCGCCATTAATCCCTGGACGACTCTAAAAAATATAAGAACATCAAGATTAGTCGAAAGACTACACATTAATGAAGACAGCGAAAAGAAGGTTACTGATAGTAAAAATAACCTTAATTCGCCTATTCTTTGTGCCAGCCTGCCGGTAACAGGGATCGCAATGGCATTTGCTACGCCAAACGATGTGATAACCCATGTGCCTTCGTCCGTTGATGCTCCGAGAAAGCCAGATATTGTGGGTATTGCGACGTTAGAAATAGTGGAGTCCAACATTTGCATAAACGTCGCTAATGACAATGCAATAGTGACGCACCATAACGTCCCACCGGTTAATGGTGCCGGAGTTGATTTAGTGATTGCCATTAAAGTTGTCCATTATGAGAAATAATGTTGTTAATCTCTTTTTCTATCGGACTGGTATCGATAACTAAGGCCTTACTGGTGTAAGCAGGCATTGACGTCACGGATGAAGCCAGATCAGGCATATCGGCAATGTCTTCGTTCCTGGTATCAATGGTTGCAGTCATCGATAAACCAATGCGCAAGGGATGTTCCATGAGTTCTTTTGGATCCAGAGACACCTCAACCGGTACACGCTGAACGATTTTGATCCAGTTCCCTGTCGCATTTTGTGCAGGTAATAAGGAGAACGCATTGCCGGTTCCCATATTGATCCCTGTCACCCGACCATGAAACACAACATTTTCACCATAAAGATCGCTGATTATATTAACCGATTGACCAATCCGTACATCCGTGAGTTGTGTTTCTTTAAAGTTGGCATTAACCCACATTTGACGTGCCGGTACGACAGCCATTAACGATTGTCCAGGACTCACTGTTTCGCCAACCTGCACACTTCGCTGGGCAATATAACCAGTAACCGGACTCTTAATATCCGTACGCTTAAGCGCTAACCAGGCTTCTTTGGTTGCATCCGCAGCTTCAACAACTTGTGGCTGGCGATTTAATGGTGTGTTCATTACTAAGGCTTTGTTCGCTTTATAAGCCTGAATAGCTGCATTCAATGCCGCTTTGCTACTTATTAACGTATCTTTGGTGTGCTCCAGCGTTTCTTTTGAAATAACCCCCTGCTTTGCTAGCGGCACACGACGATTATAATCTTCTAAAGATTGTTGATACTGGATACGTGCTGAAGCGACTTCGGCACTGTATTGTTTATCCTGTAAGTATAGTTTATTCGTTTGTCGCACAATATTTGCCAGATTATTTTTAGCTTTATTGAGTGCAATCGTAGCATCAGTTTTATCCAGTGAAACTAAAATGTCACCCTGTCGAACAAAGTTCGTATCTTTATGATTAACGACAGTGACACTGCCTGAGACTTGTGCAGAAATTGGATCAGCATTCCCCGTAACATAGGCGTCATCTGTACTAATCATGTCTTCTAATTCCAGTGACCAATAGGCATAGGCTCCTGAAAACGCAATAATTATTGATGACCATCCTCTTGCTATCGCAGCAATTCGTAATTTATTGATCAAAAACGATATTGAAATCTTAGCGGAGTTGACTGAAGGGGGAAGTGCCGTTCAGCGGGTGGAAACACTTAAACCTGATATCGTCATCATTGATGTCGATATCCCCGGAGTTAACGGTATCCAGGTGTTAGAAACGCTGAGGAAGCGCCAATATAGCGGAATTATTATTATCGTCTCCGCTAAAAATGACCATTTTTACGGGAAACATTGTGCTGATGCTGGCGCTAATGGATTCGTGAGTAAAAAAGAAGGCATGAACAATATCATTGCGGCTATTGAAGCTGCAAAAAATGGCTACTGCTATTTCCCTTTCTCTCTCAACCGGTTTGTTGGAAGTTTAACGTCCGACCAGCAAAAACTCGACTCCTTATCGAAACAAGAAATTAGTGTCATGAGGTATATTCTTGATGGCAAGGACAATAATGACATTGCGGAAAAAATGTTCATCAGCAACAAAACTGTCAGCACGTATAAAAGTCGCCTGATGGAAAAATTAGAATGTAAATCACTGATGGATCTTTACACATTCGCGCAACGTAACAAAATCGGCTAATCACATGAAGTTTTTACCCTATTTTTTTCTTCTCTGTTGTGGTCTTTGGTCGACCATAAGTTTCGCAGACGAAGATTACATCGAATATCGTGGCATCAGTAGTAACAACCGTGTCACGCTTGATCCACTACGTCTGAGCAACAAGGAATTACGTTGGTTAGCGAGCAAAAAAAATCTTGTGATTGCAGTACACAAGTCCCAAACGGCTACGTTGTTGCATACCGATTCGCAGCAACGGGTTCGTGGTATTAATGCTGATTATTTAAATCTTTTAAAAAGAGCGTTAAATATCAAATTAACACTCCGGGAATACGCAGATCATCAAAAAGCAATGGACGCGCTTGCAGAAGGTGAAGTCGATATAGTGTTATCACATTTAGTTACTTCGCCGCCTCTTAATAATGACATTGCTGCAACCAAACCATTGATAATTACCTTTCCGGCGCTGGTAACCACCCTTCACGACTCAATGCGACCGCTTACCTCACCAAAACCAGTAAATATTGCTCGGGTAGCAAATTACCCCCCAGACGAGGTAATTCATCAATCATTTCCAAAAGCAACAATTATCTCTTTTACAAATTTATATCAGGCATTAGCATCCGTTTCTACCGGACATAATGATTACTTTATTGGTAGTAACATCATTACCAGCAGTATGATTTCCCGCTATTTCACTCACTCCTTAAATGTAGTGAAATATTATAACTCGCCGCGTCAATATAATTTTTTCTTGACCAGAAAAGAATCCGTCATTCTTAATGAAGTACTCAATCGGTTTGTTGATGCTTTAACAAATGAAGTTCGCTATGAAGTATCACAAAATTGGCTTGATACAGGAAACCTGGCCTTTCTGAACAAACCATTAGAACTCACTGAACATGAAAAACAGTGGATTAAGCAACATCCCGATTTAAAGGTGCTGGAAAATCCTTACTCCCCTCCCTATTCTATGACTGATGAAAATGGCTCGGTTCGGGGCGTTATGGGGGATATTCTTAATATTATTACATTGCAAACAGGTTTAAGATTTTCTCCGATCACCGTTTCACACAATATCCATGCCGGAACACAGCTTAATCCCGATGGATGGGATATCTTACCTGGCGCTATTTATAGTGAAGATCGAGAAAATAATGTTTTATTTGCTGAAGCATTCATAACAACGCCTTACGTTTTCGTCATGCAAAAAGCGCCTGATAGTGAACAAACTTTAAAAAAAGGAATGAAAGTTGCCATTCCATATTATTATGAGCTTCATTCGCAATTGAAAGAGATGTATCCGGAGGTTGAGTGGATACAAGTCGATAATGCTAGCGCTGCATTTCACAAGGTTAAGGAAGGTGAACTTGATGCCCTGGTCGCGACACAGCTAAATTCGCGTTACATGATCGACCATTACTATCCTAATGAGCTTTATCATTTTCTTATTCCCGGCGTTGAGAATGCATCGCTTTCGTTCGCTTTTCCTCGCGGAGAACCAGAACTTAAGGATATTATTAATAAAGCATTGAATGCAATTCCCCCAAGCGAAGTTCTGCGCCTGACGGAAAAATGGATCAAAATGCCCAATGTGACCATTGACACATGGGACCTCTATAGTGAGCAATTTTACATTGTTACGACTTTATCCGTTTTATTAGTTGGCAGTAGCCTTTTATGGGGATTCTACCTGTTACGCTCAGTTCGTCGTCGTAAGGTAATTCAGGGTGATTTAGAAAACCAAATATCATTCCGGAAAGCACTCTCGGATTCCTTACCGAATCCAACTTATGTTGTAAACTGGCAAGGTAATGTCATTAGTCACAATAGTGCATTTGAACATTATTTCACTGCTGATTACTACAAAAATGCAATGTTACCATTAGAAAACAGTGACTCCCCCTTTAAAGATGTTTTTTCTAATGTGCATGAAGTCACAGCAGAAACAAAAGAAAACAGAACAATATATAGCCAAGTTTTTGAAATTAATAATGGTACTGAAAAAAGATGCATTAATCATTGGCATACATTATGCAATTTACCTGCAAGTGACAATGCAGTATATATTTGTGGTTGGCAAGATATTACCGAGACGCGTGATTTAATTCATGCACTCGAAGTAGAAAGAAATAAAGCGATCAATGCAACTGTCGCAAAAAGCCAGTTCCTGGCAACAATGAGTCACGAAATAAGAACACCAATAAGCTCCATTATGGGCTTCCTGGAACTTCTGTCGGGTTCAGGTCTTAGCAAGGAGCAACGTGTGGAGGCGATTTCACTTGCTTACGCCACCGGACAGTCGCTCCTCGGCTTAATTGGTGAAATCCTTGATGTCGACAAAATTGAGTCGGGTAACTATCAACTTCAACCACAATGGGTCGATATCCCTACTTTAGTCCAGAACACTTGTCATTCTTTCGGTGCGATTGCTGCAAGCAAATCCATCGCATTAAATTGCAGCAGTACGCTTCCTGAACGCTACCTGGTTAAAATCGACCCTCAAGCATTTAAGCAGGTGCTGTCTAATTTACTGAGTAATGCCCTTAAATTTACCACCGAGGGGGCAGTAAAAATTACGACTTCCCTGGTTCATATTGATGACAACCACGCTGTTATCAAAATGACCATTATGGACACCGGAAGCGGATTATCTCAGGAAGAACAACAACAACTGTTTAAACGCTATAGCCAAACAACAGCAGGTCGTCAGCAAACAGGTTCTGGTTTAGGCTTAATGATCTGCAAAGAATTAATTAAAAACATGCAGGGCGATTTGTCATTAGAAAGTCATCCAGGCATAGGAACGACATTTACGATCACAATCCCGGTAGAAATTACCCAACAAGTGGCGACTGTCGAGGCAAAAGCAGAACAACCTATGACACTCCCTGAAAAGTTGAGCATATTAATCGCGGATGATCATCCGACCAACAGGCTATTACTCAAACGCCAGCTAAACCTATTAGGATATGATGTTGATGAAGCAACTGATGGTGTGCAAGCGCTACACAAAGTCAGTATGCAACATTATGATCTGCTTATTACTGACGTTAATATGCCGAATATGGATGGTTTTGAGTTGACTCGCAAACTCCGTGAGCAAAATTCTTCCTTACCCATCTGGGGGCTTACAGCCAACGCACAGGCTAACGAACGTGAAAAAGGGTTAAATTGCGGCATGAACTTATGTTTGTTCAAACCGTTAACCCTGGATGTACTGAAAACACATTTAAGTCAGTTACACCAGGTTGCACATATTGCACCTCAGTATCGCCACCTTGATATCGAGGCCCTGAAAAATAATACGGCGAACGATCTACAACTGATGCAGGAGATTCTCATGACTTTCCAGCATGAAACGCATAAAGATCTACCCGCTGCGTTTCATGCGTTAGAAGCTGGCGATAACAGAACTTTCCATCAGTGTATTCATCGCATCCACGGTGCGGCTAACATCCTGAATTTGCAAAAGTTGATTAATCTTAGCCACCAGTTAGAAATAACGCCCGTTTCAGATGACAGCAAGCCTGAAATTCTTAAGTTGCTGAACTCTGTTAAAGAACACATTGCAGAGTTAGACCAGGAGATTGCGGTTTTCTGTCAACAAAATGACTAAATAGCGGCTCCCACAAGGTTCAAATGTGGGAGCTATTTACCAGCACATCTTACATTTATGATGAGAACTCATGGCGAATTTGTTCCCCATGCTGGTCGAGCGTTGCCGCTCCCGGCATAACATGCGGGTCCGCGCAGCCGCTGATTTTTATCGGATTACCCGGCATCATTATTCCGCCAGCTTCAATCAACATATTTCTCGCCTGAGTTTGTGGCAAATTAATGGCCTCAGCCACACTTAATAGCGGCGCTACAGGCACACCAACTTCATTTATTCTGGCTAACCAAACTTCAGCTGCCTGCGTTTTTAACGTCCGCTCAATATATTGTTTAAGAATAGCTTGATTTTGTACACGTAAAATATTGCTGTTAAATCGGGGATCATCAACAAGTTCCGTCAGATCCAGTGCCTGGCATAACGCAGAAAAAAGCTTGTCATTACCACAACAAATAGTAATTGGTTTATCCTGAGTATCGAAAACATCAAAAGGAGCCATGTAGGGATGGCGATTTCCCAGGCGTTGTGGTGACTTCCCTGTCGCGATATATGCCATCAGTCCATGCTCCAGAAAACTCAGAGTGGCATCAAACATCGCGATATCGACATGCGCCCCTCGCTGGCTCTTTTCGCGGCCATAAAGCGCACTCACGATTCCACTGAATAAATAGACACCGCCACAGAGATCTGCAAGAGAGGTGCCAACACGCACTGGCGGAGCATCAGGATATCCCGTTTCCATCATTATTCCACTCATTGCCTGAATAATGGTATCGTAGGCCGGAGCATCTTTTAGCGGACCGGTATGTCCGAAACCTGACGATGAAGCATATATGAGGCGTGGGTTGATTTCTTGTAGCGTTTCCCACGAAAATCCCAGTTTTTCCATTGTACCTGGGCGAAAATTCTCAGCTAATACATCCGCTTGTTTAAGCATATTTATAAATATACTTTTATCGTGGTCATTCTTTAAATCAAGAACCACGCTCTCTTTGCCATGATTAATAAAACTGTAATAGAGTGACTGCCCATCCACATAGGGACCAAATGTGCGGGTATCATCACCATGACCCGGCGGCTCAACTTTAATGACCCTTGCGCCCATATTACAAAGGAGTTGAGTTCCGAAAGGCCCATTAAGGACATGAGTCATATCAATAACTAATAACCCTTCAAATGGGCCTTTGCTTTTAGTATTTGTCATTTGCTTATGCCTTGAAAAAAAGCCGAAGGTGAAAAGACTCTTCGGCATTTATGAAAATTAATAACATGATTAATTATGAAACCAGTCGACTGACATAAATCCACAAGGGAGCCGTGACGACAAAACCCAGCACGCTAACAGCCAATGACGCTGTACCAGTGCGGGTGTAGACATTAAACCGGCTGGCAATAATGATTCCGGAGAATGCCGGCGGTAATGCGCCTGCCAGTACCATCATCTGCAGATGTTCGCTGTTCAAATGACATGCCATACCAACGAGAAGCAGTGCCAGTGGCATCAGAATCAGCTTCAGGAAGGTGTTATAAGCAATTTCAGCACTGAACTCGAATTTATGTGCAGCCAGAGTCAACCCCGCAGCGAATACCGCTACCCCTGAGTTGGCCTTCGCAATCAGATTAAAGGTTGGATCCCATGCTGCCGGAATTTTTACCCCAACCAACACCAGGATCGTTGCCAGAACAGGTGCCCATACGACTGGCTCCTTTGCCGCAGAGATTAACGCGCTCAGATTGCTATTCTTCTTACCATCCGCTCCTGAGGAGGGATTCAGCAAATACAGACCAATAGGAATAGTAATTGCGTTAACAATAATAGAAATAATTGCTACCACTAAACCTGTTGATACGGAATCACCATAAATAGGGTCGAGAACTGCAAACCCCAGGAATCCAATGGTAGGTGAACCTGCAATTAATGCACATACTGCTGCTTCTGCATGGGTACGTTTAAAAAATTTGTAGCAACCAAACCAGGAGAAAAAGAAACATCCGACAATAACCACAAGTGATACAAGGGTCAGGCGAGTGTCCGCAAAAATCATTTCCCTGTTTGCCCGGGTAATAGAAACAAATAGGGCCGCAGGAAGAGCGTAGTTTAATACCAGTTTATTAAATGCCCGGGCTTGATCTTCTGAAAAAGTTTCTCGTCTGCCGCTAAAATAACCCAACAGCATGATTACGATAATAGGCAATAAATCGCCAATAAAAAATGTTAGCATAATAGTATTTCCGATAAGGGTCCCCTCACCATCGATAATGAGTTGGCAAGAGGAGACGATGTCAGTATTTAATTACCAGCGACTTGTTTTGGGTTAAGTTTGGTAATATGGCCACTTTCAGTTCCTGCTGCTGGGTCGATGACCACATTAATAATGGTCGGTTTGCGCGACTGAATACCGGTGGTTAACGCATGACGAAGCTCATCTGTCGTGGTGACGTTATATCCAACGCCACGAAATGCATCCATTAATTTGTCATACCTTGCATGGTGCAATAGATCTGTTGGTGATGGTGCACCAGCGCCACTGAGATCAACACCGTCTCCTCTGTAGATGCCGCCATTATTAAAAATAACGATCGTCACCGGCAGGTTATATCGACAAATCGTTTCAATCTCCATCCCACTGAAACCAAAAGCACTATCACCTTCAATGGCGACAACCGGAGAACCAGAGGTCACGCTAGCACCGATGGCATAGCCCATACCGATGCCCATGACACCCCAGGTGCCACAATCCAGACGACGACGTGGTTTATACATATCAATAATATTTCGTGCATTATCCAGGGTATTTGCCCCTTCATTAACTACATAAATATCCTGGTTCTCGCGCAATACATCGCGCACCGCACTCAATGCATTAAAGTAATTTAATGGTTGGGTATCTGTACTTAACTTTTCATGCATTTTTTGCGCATTTTGCTGCTTGTGGATATTTAAAATATCGCGCCACACCAGTGGAGTCGTAAATGTGTTTTGTTTCAGTTCTGCCAGCATACCTTGCATACTGGATGCAATATCACCAACGACTGGCACAGCAATGGGGCGGTTGCTGTCAATTTCCTGCGGTTCTATATCCAGTTGAATAAACTGTGTATCTGCCGCCCATCCTTTTTTACCGTGCGCCAGTAACCAATTCAGTCGCGCCCCAACAAGCATGACAACATCAGCATTTGCCAGCGCAAACGAACGCGCAGCCGCCGCAGAAAGTGGATGCGTATCTTCCAGGATCCCTTTCGCCATAGACATTGGCAGGAATGGAATCTGGGTACTTTCAATAAACTCACGAAGCTGCTCATCAGCTTGTGAATACGCCGCGCCTTTACCAAGGATAATTAATGGCCGTTCTGCTTTTGCTAACAGCGAAATTGCACTAGTGACTGACTTCGGGCATGGCAATAACGCTGGCGATGGGTTTTCAACTTTAACAATAGTGGCTAATGCTTCGTCTTTTTCCATCGTCGCAGCCAGGACATTTGCTGGCAAATCAAGATAAACACCACCAGGGCGACCCGAAACGGAGACCCGGATAGCGCGTGCCAACGCAATGCCAAGATCCTGCGGCTGGTTAACGCGGAATGCCGCTTTGGCATAGGGTTTTGCCGCATTCATTTGGTCCAGCTCTTCATAATCACCTTGCTGGAGATCAACGATCGCGCGATCGCTGGAGCCGCTGATCATGATCATCGGAAAACCATTTACTGTTGCGTTGGCCAATGCGGTCAAACCATTGAGGAATCCTGGCGCAGAAACGGTCAGGCAGATCCCTGGCTTTTGGGTAAGAAAACCGCTTGCCGCAGCCGCATAGCCTGCAGATTGCTCATGACGAAAACCAATATAACGAATGCCTTCCGCCTGGGCATGGCGCGCCATATCCGTCACAGGAATACCTACAACACCATAAATAGTGTCAATATTATTCTGTTTTAATGCTTCAACGATGATATGCATACCATCTGTCATTTGAAGTTGATCTGACATGATTAATAACCTCGAAATTTTTATAAATTGGGAGCCAGAAGCCCCCGTTAATATCAGATGGCGTGGTTTTGCTTCATTGCAGCAATTTCATCGTCGCTATAACCCAGCTCCTGCAATACAGCAGCGGTATGTTCACCTAATAGCGGCGCAGCTTTAATATCCGGCGTAAAGGCAGAGAATTTCATTGGACAACCAACGGTCAGATATTTTCCACGCAACGGTTGCTCTACTTCGACAACACTGCCACTTTGGCGCAAAGAGGGATCGAGTGAAATTTCTTTCATACTTAAAACCGGTGCACAAGGAATATCAAACTGAGTCAAATAGGCCACCGCTTCATGTTTATCAATAGTGACAGTGTATTTTTCGATTTCAGCAAAAATATCGAAAATATGTGGCTGTCGGGCATGAGCTGTACTATATGCCGGATCGGTAATCCATTCTGGTTTGCCGATAGCTTTACAGGTGTTTTCCCAGTTTTGCTCCTGAATAGTGAAATAAATATAGGCATTAGGATCGGTTTCCCAGCCTTTACATTTCAGGATCCAGCCAGGCTGACCGCCACCACCCGCATTACCACCGCGGGGAACTGCATCACCAAATGTGCCATTCGGATACTGCGGGTATTCTTCCAGATAACCCAGCTTATCGAGGCGCTGCTGGTCGCGTAATTTCACGCGGCAAAGGTTCAACACGGCATCCTGCATTGACATGGTAACTCGTTGCCCACGCCCCGTTTTTTCGCGATGCAGCAAAGCAGCAAGTAAACCGATCAGCAAATGCATTCCGGTGTTGCTGTCACCCAACGCTGCAGCGCTTACCAGCGGCGGGCCGTCCCAAAAACCCGTAGTGGATGCCGCGCCACCCGCTGCCTGAGCAACGTTTTCATAGGCTTTTACATTCACATAAGGCGAACACTCATCAAACCCTTTGATCGAACCAAAAATCAGACGTGGGTTGATTTCCTGAATATGCTCCCAGGTGAAGCCCATGTGATCAATAGCCCCTGGATGAAAGTTCTCGACCAAGATATCAGCTTCGCGGATCAGCTTTTCCATTACCTCTTTGCCTTCCGCTGTTTTGGTATTTAATTCAATAGAACGTTTGTTGCTGTTAAGCATGGTGAAGTAAAGTGCATCGATATCAGGAATATCTCGCAGCTGGCGACGCGTTACGTCACCAACGCCGGGACGTTCAATTTTAATGACGTCAGCGCCAAACCACGCCAGCATCTGAGTACAAGATGGGCCAGATTGCACACCGGTGAAATCGAGAACTTTAATTCCTTGAAGTGGAGTTGACATAGCAATACCTATTAGTTAATTAAATATATGTTAATTTAGCGTTTATTTAAGGCATAACGCCCTCTATAAATAATCCGCAAAATATCGTCGTAGCTGCACTCGATATTTTTAAATTCCTGTATCAAGTGCTGGAAATCATTTCATCGCCACTACCAATTCCTTTTTGCATGGTAAGTAGTGAGGACGAAAAGAAGAATATGATAAATATTGGTTTGCGGTAATCAGAGAGAGCCGCGACATTTGTGATGTTATTCTTACAACTGTAAGAAGCGATTGTGATTTACAGTGAGGGAAATGATTACGATTTTTAAATCGTACCATAAAACATAACATAAACAATGATTTCGTGATGACACGGGATTATTGATGTTTACTTTGAGGAATAGATAATGCGTGTTTATAGAACCGCGAGCGCCAAATAATTTTATGACCACAATCGGTCGTATTGTGGTCATAAAAAATTGTCGCCTGGAGGGAGTAAAATCTTTTACTTCAATATGCTGCCTGTCAGCATTAGTTCACAAACAGTGCTTCGCTATCGACGATGATTCCATCTTCCGCACCTTTAAGCGCCAGGTTTGCCTCGTAGTATTGCTTTTTATCAAGCAGTTTCTGCGCATCAGCAAGTGCATTACGAGTCTGTTTAAGCGGCATCAGATATTGGTTTTCCATTACGCCAACACCGGCCAGGCGAAGCTCTTCCATTGCTCCCTTTTTATCCCCTTTCGCCATTTTTTCATTCGCAATTTTTATCGCTGCTTCTTTTTCGGGTGTCGCTACATAACTCTCAGAAATTCCGACAGATGCATTAATGACAATATATTGGTCATCATTGATATTGGTCTTTTTACCTGGCTTAGCGAACTTTGCCCATTCAGTACTGTCATCTGACAGCAAAGCGGAAGCTTCATTGGTCAGTTCTTTTGCCTTTTCCGGATCGCCATGAAACAGAGCCAGGCGCGCTACCTGCACGTCACGCATCGCATATAAACCCTGTTCAGAGATACGCTCTGCTGCTACCGTTTTCTGGGTTTGCTGAACTTGCTGAGTTTGCTGTTGTGCTGCTACCGGTGCATTATCAGCAGCCCATACAGTTGAAGATGCCAGAACTGCTGTGACCATCGTAGCCATAATTAAACGTTTCATACTTACCTCATTCTTTAACAGTTTTAGAAAACGCCGCCATCATATTGGGTGAGCATGAAATGAGAAATCAGAGAGCAACGGTCATTTTGAAAGGGTTATCTTACAGTTGTAGTTATTATCGCAAGAAGTATTTTAGTCTTACAATTGTAGGAATATGCTTCCTGTCGCAGAGAACTATTCTTATATACCACAAAGAGATGTCATTTATTATATCGATGTAAATACTGATTAATTAAATGTAAATACAGTCATAACATCGTAGGTTCTCAGTGAGCCATTCTCAGGATAACTTTCTATGAAAGTAAACTTAATGCTTTTTAGCTTATTTTTATTGGTCTCTATTATGGCATGCAATGTTTTTGCATTTTCCATTTCTGGTGGCGGAAGTGAGACGAGCTATAAAGAGACAGAAAAAACGTCAGTGATGACGACAACTCATTCTACAAAACTTCAACCATCACAGGCGATTTTGTTTAAGATGAGAGAAGATGCGCCACCATTAAATCTCACAGAAGACATCACGCCCCCTTTTCCGACAAAGGCGAATTATCTTATTCATCCTGTGCGATAGCGTCTGTCACATGGCAGGTGAACAATCATATCTGTTGATGATGTGAGCACCTGCCCAAATGATCCATCCTGAACTACTACCGCCTGCCATACCCCACCATAAAGCGAATCATCAAGCCACAAGCCGGGGCAAGAAACATAAATATCCCCGTCACTAGTTCATTACCGCCAGTTAACCACATGGTGAAGTAGTAAATGAGTGCAGCGAGGATCACCATGCCGAAGAAAGAAGAGACCGCCGAGACCACGTTCAGTACCTGACCGATGTATCCGCTTACGCAGACAATACACAGGGCGAGAAACATCCATAAATAAATCATAGCTCAACCTCCTGCCGCGCTAAAAAACCTGTAACTTCAGTCACTTTAATAGTAAGACAATCCTTAACCTCTGGCAATTTTTGCTAAGTATTAATGAAAACAGCACGTTAAATGCAAGACTGTAATGTGCGAAAAAATATTTACTTTGCACGATAAATAATCAGTAGCTGAAAGCAGTCAGCCAGTGATAAAGTAAAAGCACCGCATTCATGCTCCTCGTGGTTATGTCCTGACTAGTCTTTACACTCTTTACAGGAACCATTGTCGTACATGATGGCCCAATCAATTGAGTGTACCGCTGTCGACATGGAATCTTCTGCGATACAACAATTTGTATCTACAGAAGGTAACTATGTTTCCAAAATGCAAATTTTCCCGCGAGTTTCTACATCCTCGCTACTGGCTCACGTGGTTTGGGCTTGGTGTACTCTGGCTTTGGGTACAGCTTCCTTACCCTGTTCTCTGTTTTCTCGGCACGCGTATCGGCACGATGGCGCGACCATTCCTGAAACGTCGTGAATCTATCGCCCGTAAGAACCTGGAACTTTGTTTCCCACAGCATTCTGCTGAAGAGCGCGAGAAGATGATTGCCGAAAACTTTCGTTCACTCGGCATGGCGCTGGTAGAAACCGGCATGGCATGGTTCTGGCCCGACAGTCGCGTACGTAAATGGTTTGATGTTGAAGGGCTGGATAACCTCAAACGCGCACAACTGCAAAATCGTGGCGTGATGGTTGTCGGCGTCCATTTTATGTCGCTGGAATTGGGCGGCCGCGTGATGGGACTATGTCAGCCAATGATGGCCACCTATCGTCCACATAATAATCAGCTGATGGAATGGGTGCAGACCCGTGGTCGCATGCGCTCTAACAAAGCGATGATCGGCAGAAATAATCTGCGCGGTATTGTCGGTGCGCTGAAGAAAGGTGAAGCCGTATGGTTTGCTCCCGATCAGGATTATGGTCGTAAAGGTAGCTCCTTCGCACCGTTCTTTGCGGTAGAAAATGTTGCCACAACAAATGGCACCTATGTCCTCTCTCGTCTCTCTGGCGCAGCCATGTTGACCGTAACGATGGTCAGAAAAACGGATTACAGCGGATATCGGTTGTTCATCACCCCTGAAATGGAAGGCTACCCGGCAGATGAAAATCAAGCCGCTGCCTATATGAACAAGATTATCGAGAAAGAGATTATGCGCGCACCTGAGCAGTACCTCTGGATCCACCGTCGCTTTAAAACGCGCCCGGTGGGAGAATCGTCGTTATACATTTAACAAATTGCTTCTACTCTTTCCCTCCTCAAATCAGCCATATTAACCTCATGGTTTTTATGGCTTTTTTCTTAAGGTTTTTTCCTTCGCTGAATCTCTAATTATTACCGTCAGAAATTAAACTGTCGCCGATATGAGACACCTGTAAGTTACTAAAAGTAAATAAGAAAATGCCTCTTGTCTCGTTTCAGTTTTAGGCGTACATTAGCGCCGTCTCGAGCAGTTTAGCTCAGAATTCTGGGGTGATGCCCACGGTAAAATACGGACTTTCAATGTCGTTTTGCCCGGTGTCAACTCACTGTATCAGGTGTAATGAAGTCATTCAGGCGTAACAGTAATTACGCGGAGAGATGTAAAGTGAAATATTTCTTTATGGGCATTTCTTTTATGGTCATCGTTTGGGCCGGTACTTTTGCCCTGATGATCTAAAAGCAAACTGTGCAATGAAAAACAGGAGCCATCTGGCTCCTGTTTGCATTTCTGGCGATGGTGTTTATTCCGCGTTTTCGTGAATATGTTTGCTGCTGGCGGGTAGTAAACCGTCGGCACGGAACATCGCTTTAATTCCACGAATCGCCTGGCGAATACGATCGCGGTTTTCAATCAGCGCAAAGCGAACATGGGTGTCGCCGTAGTCGCCAAAGCCAATCCCTGGAGAGACACAGACCTTCGCTTCGTTAAGCAGTTTCTTGGCAAATTCCAGTGAGCCCATGGCCGCATATGGTTCCGGGATTTTCGCCCAGACATACATCGAAGCCTTCGGCATTTCGACCATCCAGCCCGCTTCATGCAGCCCTTTAACCAGTACATCGCGGCGGCGTTTGTACTGTTCGGCAATGTCGCGAACGCACTGTTGATCTCCCTCCAGCGCCGCAATCGCCGCCACCTGCAACGGCGTAAAAGTACCGTAATCGTGATAGCTTTTAATACGTGCCAACGCGCTGACCAGCGTTTTGTTACCGACCATAAAGCCGATACGCCAGCCCGCCATGTTGTAGCTTTTCGACAGCGTAAAGAACTCTACCGCCACATCGCGTGCACCTGGCACCTGCATGATTGACGGCGCTTTCCAGCCATCGTAGACGATATCGGCATAGGCCAGGTCATGGACCACCAGCACATCGTAGCGTTTCGCCAGCGCCACAACCTTCTCAAAGAATTCCAGTTCCACGCATTGCGCGGTTGGGTTCGACGGGAAGCCGAGGATCATCATCTTCGGTTTCGGATAACTTTCACGGATAGCGCGTTCCAGTTCGTTGAAGAAATCGACACCTTCCACCAGCGGCACTGAGCGTACCTGCGCTCCGGCAATCACCGCGCCGTAAATATGAATCGGGTAGCTTGGATTAGGCACCAGTACAGTGTCACCGTGATCCAGCGTCGCCAGCATCAGATGCGCCAGCCCCTCTTTCGAGCCAATGGTGACGATAGCCTCTGATTCCGGGTCGATCTCGACGTCGTAACGATCCTGATACCAGCGGGAAATGGCGCGACGTAACCGCGGAATACCACGCGAGGTGGAGTAACCATGCGTGTCCGGTCGCTGGGCCACCGTACATAATTTTTCGACGATATGCGGCGGGGTCGCACCGTCCGGGTTACCCATACTGAAATCGATAATATCTTCGCCGCGCCGACGCGCAGCCATTTTCAGTTCAGCGGTAATGTTAAAAACGTAGGGTGGGAGACGATCAATACGCGTAAAGCGACGTTCAGGGCGAGTGTCAGCCATAATTTCCTCAGATTAACGTGAGCGCCCGGACCGTCCGAGCGACGCTGCCACGATGGTGGCTGTTTTGAAAATAGCCTGATTAATTTCTGTCTGTCCAGCGTTTTAGAACATTTTTGTTAATAGCCTTAAATGAGGAACTCCGCTTTAAAAACAGGAAATTTATCTACGCTAACAAGAAAATTACCACTCAATCTATTAACATTATAATTTCAATAAATTTACCAAACAGATATGCATTATCAAGAGATGCATTGCTAATACACCATTTATCTTTCAATCCCCTTTTAAAATTGTGGTTTTTCCTCAAAAACGGCCTGCTGGTCATCAGCCTTCAGGTTACCTATCATAGAGGTTTAATCCTTATTCAGAGTCACCCGTGCACGAAATATTCAACATGCTGCTGGCGGTCTTCGATCGGGCAGCGTTAATGCTTATCTGCCTGTTCTTTCTTATCCGTATCCGCCTGTTTCGCGAACTGTTGCACAAGTCGGCACACTCCCCAAAAGAGCTGCTCGCCGTTACCGCCATTTTCTCGCTGTTCGCCCTGTTCAGCACCTGGTCCGGCGTGCCCGTAGAAGGCTCGCTGGTTAATGTGCGCATTATCGCGGTGATGTCAGGCGGAATTCTATTTGGCCCGTGGGTAGGCATCATTACCGGTGTGATTGCGGGTATTCACCGTTATTTAATTGACATCGGCGGCGTGACGGCAATTCCGTGCTTTATCACCAGTATTCTCGCGGGTTGCATATCAGGCTGGATCAACCTGAAAATCCCCAAAGCACAGCGCTGGCGCGTCGGTATTCTCGGTGGCATGTTATGTGAAACGTTGACGATGATTCTGGTGATTGTCTGGGCGCCCACCACTGCACTGGGGATTGATATCGTCTCCAAAATCGGGATTCCGATGATCCTCGGCAGCGTTTGTATCGGCTTTATTGTGTTGCTGGTACAAAGCGTTGAGGGCGAAAAAGAGGCCAGCGCCGCGCGGCAGGCCAAGCTGGCGCTGGATATCGCCAACAAAACGCTGCCGCTGTTTCGCCATGTCAATAGCGAGTCATTACGCAAAGTTTGTGAAATTATCCGCGATGATATTCACGCCGATGCGGTAGCGATTACCAACACCGATCATGTGCTGGCCTATGTTGGCGTAGGTGAGCACAACTATCAGAATGGCGATGATTTCATTAGCCCAACAACGCGTCAGGCAATGAATTACGGAAAAATCATTATTAAAAACAATGATGAAGCCCACCGCACGCCAGAGATTCATTCGATGCTGGTGATCCCATTGTGGGAGAAAGGCGTGGTGACAGGAACACTGAAAATTTACTACTGCCACGCGCATCAGATCACCTCGTCATTACAGGAAATGGCTGTCGGTCTGTCTCAAATCATCTCCACCCAACTGGAGGTTTCACGCGCCGAGCAGCTACGTGAAATGGCAAATAAGGCAGAGCTTCGCGCTCTGCAAAGCAAAATTAATCCCCATTTCCTGTTTAATGCTCTGAATGCTATCTCATCGTCGATCCGTCTGAATCCGGATACCGCTCGCCAGTTAATCTTTAATCTGTCGCGTTATCTGCGCTATAACATTGAATTAAAAGACGATGAGCAAATCGATATCAAAAAAGAGCTGTACCAAATTAAAGACTATATTGCCATTGAGCAGGCCCGCTTTGGCGACAAGCTGACGGTTATCTATGATATTGATGAAGAGGTGAATTGCTACATTCCCAGCCTGCTGATCCAGCCTTTAGTGGAGAACGCCATTGTCCACGGTATTCAGCCTTGTAAGGGAAAAGGCGTTGTCACCATCAGCGTTGCAGAGTGCGGCAATCGGGTACGCATTGCGGTGCGAGACACCGGGCACGGCATCGATCCAAAGGTGATTGAACGGGTCGAAGCGAATGAAATGCCAGGCAATAAAATTGGCCTGCTTAATGTCCATCACCGCGTGAAGTTGTTATATGGCGAAGGGCTGCATATTCGTCGTCTGGAGCCTGGGACGGAAATCGCATTTTACATTCCTAACCAACGCCCCCCTGTCGCCTCACAGGCTACGTTATTGCTTTGAGCCGGAGTGATATTGTGAAAGTCATCATTGTTGAAGACGAATTCCTGGCACAACAGGAACTGAGCTGGCTGATTAAAGAGCACAGCCAGATGGAGATTGTCGGCACCTTTGACGATGGTCTGGACGTGTTGAAGTTTTTGCAGCATAACCGCGTCGACGCCATTTTTCTGGATATCAATATTCCGTCGCTGGATGGCGTGTTGCTGGCGCAAAACATCAGCCAGTTTGCCCATAAACCGTTTATTGTGTTCATCACTGCGTGGAAAGAACATGCGGTAGAAGCGTTTGAGCTGGAGGCGTTTGACTACATTCTCAAACCGTATCAGGAATCACGCATTACAGGAATGCTGCAAAAGCTGGAAGCAGCCTGGCAGCAACAGCAAACCAGCAGTACGCCTGCCGCAATGGTAACGCGTGAGAATGACACCATTAATCTGGTGAAAGATGAGCGAATCATCGTCACGCCAATTAACGATATCTATTACGCCGAAGCGCACGAGAAAATGACCTTTGTCTATACGCGGCGTGAATCCTACGTAATGCCAATGAACATTACTGAATTTTGCAGCAAGCTGCCGCCGTCACATTTTTTCCGCTGCCATCGCTCATTTTGTGTCAATCTGAACAAAATCCGCGAAATCGAACCGTGGTTTAATAACACCTACATTCTGCGACTGAAAGATCTGGATTTTGAAGTACCGGTCAGCCGTAGCAAAGTAAAAGAATTCAGGCAGTTAATGCATCTGTAATCGGGATTTTCATGAAAGCAACAGGCTTGCCCGCCGATCAACAATTTTTCGCCGATCTGTTCAGCGGCCTGGTGCTTAACCCGCAACTACTGGGGCGCGTCTGGTTTGCCAGCCAGCCGGCCTCGTTGCCGGTGGGCAGTTTATGTATTGATTTTCCCCGTCTGGATATCGTGCTGCGCGGCGAATACGGCAATCTGCTGGAAGCAAAGCAGCAACATATAGTGGAAGGAGAAATGCTGTTTATTCCGGCGCGCGCGGCTAATTTACCGGTCAACAACAAACCGGTAATGCTGTTAAGTCTGGTGTTCGCGCCGACCTGGCTTGGTTTATCGTATTACGATAGCCGCACCACGTCGTTGTTGCATCCAGTTCGCCAGATCCAACTTCCCAGCCTGCAACGCGGCGAAGGTGAAGCAATGCTTACTGCCCTCACCCATCTTAGCCGTTCGCCGCTGGAGCAGAATATCATTCAGCCGCTGGTGTTAAGTTTGCTGCATCTCTGCCGCAACGTGGTGAATATGCCGCCGGGTAATTCGCAGCCGCGCGGCGATTTTCTCTATCACAGCATTTGTAACTGGGTTCAGGATAATTATGCCCAGCCGCTCACCCGTGAGAACGTGGCGCAGTTTTTTAATATCACGCCCAATCATCTGTCAAAACTGTTTGCGCAGCATGGAACAATGCGTTTTATCGAATATGTGCGTTGGGTGCGAATGGCGAAGGCGAGGATGATTTTGCAGAAATATCATCTGTCGATTCATGAAGTGGCGCAGCGTTGCGGGTTTCCGGATAGCGACTATTTTTGTCGCGTTTTCCGGCGTCAGTTTGGTCTGACGCCGGGAGAGTATAGCGCACGTTTTCAGGGCTAACGTCAGAAGGTTAATTCCGTTTCCAGCAGCGTCAGAATACTTTGTGCATCTTGTGCGGCAAACAGCGACTGGCGGAAGTTTTTATTCACCAGTTTACGCGCCAGCTGCGAGAAGACTTTCACATGATTCATCCCTTCGTTAGCGCCCAGCGTCAGCATGATCACCAGTTCGACTTCGCCCATTTCTGACTGCCAGTCAACCGGTTTCACCAACCGGGCAATGCTGATACTGGAATGACGGATCCACTGTGATTTGGTGTGCGGGATCGCCACGCCAAAACCAACGCCAGTAGTAACAATCTCTTCCCGCTGCCAGACATCTTCTTCCAGCTCAAACGGATGTTCAGTACGCCCGTTAACGCCAAGGTTGCCGCACAGGAACTGGATCGCCTGCTCTTTATTGCTAAAGGCCTGATCAACAAAGATATTCTCCAGCGCCAGCAGTGGGCGAACGTCTTCTTCCGGCGTAAAGGCGGTGAGTAACGCTTCAATTTCCTGCTCACTGCGGCATTCACATGCCTGACGAGCCAATTCCCGACACGCCTCGCTATCCAGTTGACGAAGCTGGCTTTTCACCGCCGGAATACGCGGGCTACTCATACTCAGCTCATCCAGGCCCAGTCCAAGCAGTAGCGGCAGATAACGACTTTCACCGCCCAGTTCACCGCAAATACCTACCCATTTGCCGCGCTGATGCGCAGTGGTAACAATCTGCTGCAACATGCGCAGGAACGATGGCGTAATCGGGTTATACAGCGGCGATACGCGCGGGTTATTACGATCGACCGCATACAGATACTGGGTCATATCGTTAGAACCGATACTGAAGAAATCGACCTCATCGCAGAAGTGGTCGATGATGTAGCACACCGACGGTACTTCCACCATGATACCCAGCGTAATCGACTCTGCATGACGCAGGCCATCGCGCTTAAGCTCAACGATCGCTTTTTGGATCTCGCCCTTCACCCATAAGATCTGATCGAGGCTGTGGACCATTGGGATCATTAACTGGGCATTACCGAAACTGGCAGCGCGCAAAATAGCCCGCAATTGAGTGCGGAACAGACCAGCAAATTCCGGGTAAATACGTACCGCGCGATAGCCGAGGAACGGGTTCTCTTCCTGGGGAATGTTGAGGTAAGGAATGCTTTTATCGCCGCCGATGTCCATCGTGCGGAAAATAATCGGCTTGTCGCCCGCCGCCAGTAGCACCTGTTGGTATGCTTCAAACTGTTCCTGTTCGTCCGGCGCACTGTCGCGCTCCATATAGAGCATTTCGGTACGAAACAGCCCGACACCTTCCGCGCCGTTGGCAAACGCGCCAGGCGCTTCCAGAGCGGTGCCAATATTCGCCGCGATATCAATGCGCTTGTTATCACGGGAATAGGCCAGCTGCGCGGCGGCCTGCGCCTGTTGTTTCTGGCGTTTATCCGCCAGCGTCTGCGCAACCTGATAATAACCGCTCACCGCGTCATCAGGATTAATCGCCAGCACGCCGCACTGGGCGTCAAGCACCGCCGGTTGCCCGGCATAGCGAGCAATGGCATCCAGCGGCAGGCCGCTCAGTACGGGGATCGCCGAGGCGCGGGCCAGAATCAGAGTATGCGAGGTGCGCCCGGTTTTCTCCAGAATCATGCCCGCAAGATTTTTTAAATTGAGGCTCAAAAACTGGCTAGGGGTTAAATCTTCTGCCACCAGAATGGTCGGTTTTTCGAGCACCAGATTATTACGCGGCTTCAGTTCCGGCCAGGTGATATGCAGCAATTGTTCGCTGATATCACGAATGTCGCTGACCCGCTCGCGCAGATAATCGCTGGCAGAGGCAGAAAGCTTGGCGCAAACCTGCTCCATATTGCTGATGATCGCCGCCCCCAGCCCCTGATGCTGTTCTGCCATCAGGCGACGGATATTCCCTGCAAATTCATCATCCTGAATCAGCGATAAATGGGCGCTGAGGATAGTTTTGCTTTCGCCGTCACGCTCGCGCAACTGCTGGTTCAGTTGCTCGGCAAGCGTTGCCAGGCTGTGTTCCAGCCAGGTGGAGTCTTGCGCACTGGCCGGGATTGCCCGATAACTGTCGAGGCTGTTGCTCTGTAGCAGGGTCAACGTACCCACGCCGACGCCGCTTGCCAGCACATTGCCGTACAGTAAATCAGGGTTCAGGCGGCTTAATGAACGCGGCAGTGGATGTGCCGTCAGTTCTGCCTGCGTCGGCTGGACGCTGTCGCTGTCGATAAAGCGCACCTGGATGTACTCTTCCAGCACGCGCCGCGCCTGCTCTTCATCGCTGCCGCTAATGTTCAGGCTGCAACTGTCATTAAATAAGGTGCCGGTGCCAATCAGCGCCAGCGAACTTTTGGCATCGGCCTTTACGTTCTGGCGATGGTTAATGAAGATGATTTCGCTTTGCCACTGGCTGCACTGCTCTTTAAGTTCCCACGCCGGACGAGCATGCAGGCCGTTTGGCAAAGGACAGAGAAATTGAATCGTTAACATAACCGCTCCGGGTTAATCAGGAGATCATCTGAAATCCGTCAGTTGAACAACCGTCTCACGGGTAAGACGTTGAATAAGGGCAGATAAAAGCTGCTGCATCTGCAAAATGTCGCGGCAGTCGGCAATCGATGCGGCGCAATGTCCGTGGCGGGTTGCTGGCCCCATCACCACTGTGGGTACGCCAGTGCCGGTTAAATGTACCGCCCCGCCATCCGTGCCGCCGTTGCTGAACATATCCGCCTGTAACGGCACGCCAATTTCTGCCGCCACGGTTTCGATCCACGCGGTAAGTTTTGGCGGCGCAATCAGCGACTTGTCGCTTAACACCAGCATCGGGCCGTTACCAATCTGGCGATGGTTAGCCGCGCCATAATCAAAGTTTTTCGCCCAGCAGGCGGTATCAAGCACAATGGCGATGTCCGGCGACACCGCGCGGGTGGCGGTTTGCCCGCCGCGTAATCCCACCTCTTCGCTGGAACTTGCCACCAGCCACACTTCCGCAGGCAGCTCGGTGTTGTGCAGCTCACGTAGTAACGTCACCAGCAGGTAGCAACCGAGGCGGTCATCAAAGGCTTTACCCATCACTCGCTGGTGAGGGAGAACCTGAAAAGTGGTATCAAACGTGACACGATCGCCCGGACGAATACCTGCCTGCATCACTTCGTCATACGAGCGCGCACCAATGTCCACGCGCATGGCGCTGACGTCATTCCCCTGCCGCTCGCCATCGAGCAAACCGGGAATTTTGCACTCTTCACGAGTAGTGATCCGTACTGGCTGAAGCTGGCGGGCAGCCATGCGCACATTGCCAACTGGCAGGACATCAATCGCCCCTTCGCGGGAGATGCTACGCACCATAAATCCCACTTCGTCCATATGCGCACAGATCATCACCTTCGGACCTGTCGATTCATTGAGGCGGATCAGCACCGATCCCAGGCCATCAAATCGCACTTCTTTTTGCAGTCGATCCGCTTCATCCAGCAGGATCTGCCGCACTTCCTGTTCCGAGGAGGCGATCGCATCTGCCTCGCTCAACGCTTTTAATAGCGATAAATCCATTATGCCTCTCCCGTGAGCAACACTGTTTTTGGCATGGCGTAGAGCACTTCCGCGCCTTGCGGGGTAACCAGCACGACATCTTCGATGCGCACGCCCCCTCGCCCTGGCAAATAAATCCCCGGCTCCACGGTCAGTAACATCCCTGGCTGTAGCGTCGTGGTGTCCCGCGGTGAAAAACGCGGCTCTTCATGGACTTCAATGCCGATAGCATGACCAGTGTTGTGACCAAAATAGTCACCATAACCGGCTTCTGTAATGATCCGGCGCGCGGCGTCGTCAACCTGTTGGCAGCGCACGCCGGGGCGAATCGCGGAGATTGCCGCGAGCTGTGCCTGCAGGACAATGTTATACACATCAAACAGTGGGTGAGATTCGGCGCTCACCCCTTCGCCATTCACCAGCAAGGTGCGCGTCATATCAGAGCAGTAGCCCTGATACAGCGCACCGAAATCGAGAGTGACAAACTCGCCCGCTGCAACAATCTTGTCGCTGGCTTTGCCGTGCGGCAGCGCCCCACGCCAGCCGCTGGCGACAATGGTGTCAAAAGAGGCTTTTTCTGCCCCCTGCTGGCGCATAAACCACTCCAGTTCAGCGGCTATCTCGCATTCGCTCATCCCCGCCTGAATAAAACGGCGAATATGTTGCACACTGCGATCGGCAATCCCACAGGCGAGACGGATTTTCTCCACCTCCTCTGGCGTTTTGATTTGCCGCAGTACGTCCGGCGTGGCGCTTACCAATTTCGCATTGAGTTCAGCCTGCCAGCGGTGCGCGGTTTCCCAACTCACCTGCTGGCCTTCAAAACCGAGCGTTTGCAGCTGTTCATCGGCAATGATTTGCCTGACGATGGTTGCAAGCGTGTGCGTCGCATCAAGCAAATGCATCTGGTAGCCTTGCGTACGGGCTTCCACATCCGCGTAATAGCGCGAATCCACCAGAATGTGCGCATTTTCACGGCTAAGCACCACATAGCCTGATCCGGTGGAGATCCCCAGATGCGGTTGTTTGTTCTGCCGTGAGGAGAGAAGCACCGCATCCAGTTGTTGCGCCTTAAGCCAGTCGCGCAGCGAAGCGAGTAATGTCATCAGGATTGTCCTTCTTACAGGCTATCGATTAACAATTTGCCTTTACGGAACATCATCAGACGCAGGAACACCACCATCAGCGCAGTAATGATTGCTCCCAGCGCGATCCCCGCCATATAGACACCGAGGTTAGTGACCAGCGGCCATGCCCAGATAGCAGATTCCGGGAACCATTGAACTGCACCCAGCCAGACTGCGGCGGTTGAGCCGACAATCGCGCCAACCATATACGACGGAATGGCGGTGATGGGGCTTTCCAGCGCAAACGGAATCGCACCCTCACTGATCCCCATAAAGGCAAGGAACATGGCGGTTTTACCCTGCGGATAAAGCTGAGCGTTGAACAGGCGTTTGCCGGTTAAACGACGGTCAATAATGGTCGCCAGACCCAGACCAATCGGTGGAATAACGATAGCGATAGAACGTGCGGTGACCGGTAATACGTGGTCAGTGGTAAAGCTGAAGGCAACGAAACCTGCGGCTTTGTTGATCGGGCCACCAAGGTCGATTGCTGTCGCTGCTGCGATACCCATCGCATACATTAGCGCGCCCTTCTCACCTGCGGCAGTCAGCACGGTACGGATACCACCGTTAATCCAGCCACCAAAGGGGGTGATGACGTAGTACATCGCCAGCATGACAAAAATGGCGGAAAGAATCGGTAGCAAAAATGTGGTTTTGAACGCTAACAGGAAATCCGGTAACTGGATTTTCTGGTTCATCCACTTCACAAGGTAACCGGCAACGATGGAAATAATCAGGGCACCAATGAAGGTGGACGGCACCGGCGAAGAGGTCGCCCATTGCATCGTGCTGGGATCGAAGTTCAGCAGTTGCGTCGGCTGGGTAGACATCAAGCCGCCGATAAAACCAGCCGGGAATGCCAGTTTGCCACCGATAGAGTTCGCCACAAAAGCGGCAAACATCGGTATGGCAAAGCCAAACAGCACGCCACCAAAGGACTGTGACAGCCAGGCAAACTTCAGTAAGGAGAGGTCGAAACCGGAGAATTTCCCGCTATTAAGCGCATCCATGATGCCGATATCCGCAGGAATTTTAAGCCAGCTATAAGCAATCAGCTGGCTGAAAGCGAGGATCACACCGCCCATAATTAAGGTCGGCACCATGCGTGAAATCCCTGACATCACATGCTGCGGGAGTTCACCCCAGAAGCTGGTTTTAGAGGCCTGCGGATTCTTAACTGCCGCTGCCGCACCGGATGCGCCAGGCACAACGGTTGCACTGCGTTTTTTAATGGCCATAACAATTATCCCTGTCGAATATTACTGTTGTTCAGAGGCAATCATCTCTTCGATTTCTTTGATGATGCCCGCAGCGTTTTTAATTGCGTCCTGCAAAGTGATTTCATAAACGTCGCGTGATTCGAAACGTTCGTTATCTTCCGGGGTAACCGCCACGGAGTGGATGATGATGGTCGCTTCGGCGATATCCTGCGCGGTCAGACGATTCTGGATGCCGTCCGCACCCTGGGTTTCAATTTTCACTTCATAACCGGCGTCTACCGCCGCTTCTTCCAGCGCCTGAGCGGCCATAAAGGTGTGAGCCAGGCCCATTGGGCAGGCACATAAGGCAATCAGTTTCTTACTCATCGTTAATTCCTCGTTCAGTGATAGTTGACGAGTGAAATTATGAACGTGCAAAACAAATCGCCGTTACCAGACAAATAATGCATTTACTGGAGAATTAATCCCGCTGTACGGAAGTGTGACGCAGGTCGGCCTTGTGAGGAGACACAAAGAAAAATTGAATTAACTGTATGATTTAAAAGATTATCGGGAGAGTTACCTCCCGATATAACAGGAAGGATTTACAGAATGTGGCCTAAGGTCTGGCGTAAATGTGCACCGGAACCAAGAAGGCCCGGATTGTCATGGACGATGAGATACACCGGAATATCATGGACATATTCTTTAAAGCGCCCTTTATCTTCAAATGCGGCACGGAAACCAGAGGCTTTGAAGAACTCAAGGAAGCGCGGCACGATACCACCGGCAATAAACACGCCGCCAAATGTCCCGAGATTGAGCGCCAGATTGCCGCCAAAACGGCCCATAATGACGCAAAACAGCGACAACGCGCGGCGGCAATCGGTGCAGCTGTCAGCCAGCGCACGTTCGGTAATATCTTTTGGCTTGAGATTTTCTGGCAGGCGGTTGTCGGCTTTCACAATCGCGCGATACAAATTCACCAGCCCAGGACCAGAAAGCACGCGCTCTGCCGAAACATGACCAATTTCTGCACGCAGTATTTCGAGGATAATGGCCTCTTCTTCACTATTCGGCGCAAAATCAACGTGACCGCCTTCGCCTGGCAAGCTTACCCAGCGTTTATCAACATGAACCAGATGCGCAACCCCAAGCCCTGTTCCGGCACCGTAAACCGCAATAGGTTTACCTTCTACCGGTTCTGCGCCACCAAACTGAATCAGATGCTCTTTTTTCAGCATCGGGATCGCCATCGATACAGCGGTAAAGTCGTTAATAATTTCCAGATGACTAAAACCGAGATTCTTTTTCATTTCGGCAATTGAGAACGCCCAGGTATGGTTGGTCATTGCCACCCAGTCACCGGTAATTGGGCAAGCGATGGCAATACAGCCGTCTTTCACCTCGACCTTATGTTCTTCAAGATAAACGCGAATGACCGCTTCGAGGCTGGGGTAATCAAGCCCTGAATAGGTCTTAGCCTGCGAGATTTCACCACTGGCAATATCACACAGAGCAAGACGTGCGTTGGTGCCGCCCACATCACCGACTAATGCATACTTTGTCATTCTTCAACTGCTCCGCTAAAGTCAAAATAATTCTTTCTCACACTGTAAATACCTGGGGGCATAACAACAACGCCGGAAAGGCAGGCTCCCTGTAAATATCGATCTGGGTCACACAATTACTTTATCGTTTCAGCACCAATTGCAGCGATGCCTTTTTGCAAGCTGGGCAAACTAAGTATCTGACCCTGCATAAGGAATAGAACATGCTCCATCCGCGAGCCAGAACCATGTTGTTATTATCGCTCCCCGCCGTGGCAATTGGGATTGCGTCCAGTCTTATTCTGATTGTGGTGATGAAAATCGCCTCGGTATTACAGAATTTGCTCTGGCAACGACTGCCGGGAACTCTGGGGATAGCCCAGGATTCACCTTTCTGGATCATCGCCATATTAACGCTAACAGGTATTGCGGTGGGGTTGGTTATCCGTTTCAGCCAGGGGCATGCCGGGCCAGACCCCGCCTGTGAACCGCTGATCGGCGCACCGGTTCCGCCCTCTGCGCTACCAGGACTTATCGTAGCATTAATTCTCGGTCTTGCTGGCGGCGTCAGTCTCGGGCCGGAACATCCGATCATGACCGTCAATATCGCCCTTGCCGTCGCCATTGGCGCTCGTCTGTTACCGCGCGTCAACCGAATGGAGTGGACTATTTTAGCCTCTGCCGGAACCATCGGCGCGCTGTTTGGCACACCTGTTGCAGCGGCGTTGATATTTTCGCAAACCTTAAATGGCAGTAATGAGGTTCCGCTATGGGACCGTCTCTTTGCGCCGTTAATGGCCGCAGCAGCTGGTGCACTTACTACCGGATTATTTTTCCATCCTCATTTTTCACTGCCCATTGCGCATTATGGGCAGATGGAGATGACCGATATTCTCAGCGGTGCAATTGTGGCGGCTATTGCCATCGCAGCAGGGATGGTTGCCGTATGGTGTCTGCCACGGTTGCACGCGATGATGCATCAGATTAAAAATCCGGTGCTAATGCTAGGAGTTGGCGGATTTATTCTCGGTATTCTGGGGGTTATTGCTGGACCGGTTTCGCTATTTAAAGGGCTGGATGAGATGCAGCAGATGGTGGCAAATCAGGCTTTCAGCACCAGCGATTACTTTTTGCTGGCAGTGATTAAACTTGCCGCTCTCGTGGTTGCTGCCGCCAGCGGCTTTCGCGGTGGGCGAATCTTCCCGGCAGTGTTTGTCGGCGTGGCATTAGGATTGATGCTGCATGAGCACGTTCCCGCCGTTCCAGCGGCAATAACCGTTTCCTGCGCTATTCTCGGCATCGTGCTGGTGGTAACACGCGATGGCTGGTTAAGTCTTTTTATGGCGGCAGTCGTTGTACCCAATACCACATTGCTACCGCTGCTCTGTATCGTCATGCTTCCGGCATGGCTGTTATTAGCAGGTAAGCCGATGATGATAGTCAATCGTCCGAAGCAACAGCCACCCCACGATAACATTTAGCAAAAAATGCTCTCCTTTATGATTTAAGAGTTATGGCGATGATACGGGGCTTTACCTCCCCGTAATATTGCGTTAACAGGCCGCTGACGGCTTCGATCGTGAAGGAGAATAACAATGTTCAGGTCACTGTTTCTGGCGGCCGCCCTGATGGCATTTACCCCGCTTGTGGCAAACGCAGGTGAAATCACCCTACTGCCATCAATCAAATTACAAATTGGCGATCGCGATCATTACGGTAATTACTGGGACGGTGGTCACTGGCGCGACCGTGACTACTGGCATCGCAATTATGAATGGCGTAAAAACCGCTGGTGGCGTCATGATAATGGCTACCACCGTGGCTGGGATAAGCGTAAAGCCTATGAGCGTGGCTATCGTGAAGGCTGGCGCGATCGTGATGATCATCGCGGAAAGGGCCGCGGACATGGGCATCGCCATTAAACACATTCGCCACTGGAGCACAATGCCTGATGCGACGCTAGCGCGTCTTATCAGGCCTACAAACCGGCTCTTTAATGTGTAGGGCGGATAAGGCGTTTTACGCCGCATCCGCCAGTGATGCCTGGTACGACGCCAGTTGAACTATAGCCCCAGAGCCGTTCCCACTAACAACCAGATATTCAGCGCCACTACCAGCACCACAATCACCCAGCCTATCTGTTTTACGCGTTTGCTGTTCACCAGATCGCCCATCAACCTACTGTCACTGGTAAAAATTAGTAGTGGAACCAGCGCCAGAGCGATACCAAAACTTAACAGCACCTGGCTCATAACCAGAATCCGTGTCGGATCTAATCCCATCAGAATGACAATAAATGACGGCAACATGGTAACGGTGCGACGCACCCACAGCGGGATATGAAAACGAATGAAGCCCTGCATCACTACCTGCCCCGCCAGTGTCCCCACAACCGTTGAGGACAGTCCCGCAGCAACCAGGCTTAAACCAAAGACCGTTGCCGCAGCATGGCTTAACAACGGTTGCAGCGTCAGATAAGCCTCATCAAGATCGGCAACGCCAGTATGACCGGAAAAGTGGAACGCCGCCGCAGCCGTCGCCATCATCGCCAGATTGACAAAACCGGCAATAGTCATAGCGATAGCCACATCCCATTTGGTGGCAGAATAACGTTGTTGACGCGAACCACCATGTAAATGCTGAGTCAGCGAAGAGTGTAAATAAATCACGTGCGGCATAATCGTCGCCCCCAACACACCTGCCGCCAGGAAGACTGCCTCCGAGGTGGGTAAACTCGGGATTACCATTCCTTTACCCAGTTGCGCTAGGTTAGGCTGGGAGAAAATCAACTCTACAATGTAAGCCGCAGCAACAAACAGCAGTAACCCGCCAATCACTTTCTCCAGCGGTTTTTGCCCTCGACGTTGCAGCATTAAAATCAGGAAAGTCGCGATCCCCGTCAGCACCGCGCCCTGCAACAGCGAAACACCCAGAATGAGTTTAAAACCGATCGCCGCACCAATAAATTCCGCCAGGTCGGTTGCCATCGCAATGATTTCTGCCTGAACCCAATAGAACCACACTACGGGACGCGGATAGTGATCGCGAATCTGCTCCGCCAGGTTTTTACCGGTGGCAATCCCCAGTTTGGCAGACAGTATCTGAATCAGCATCGCCATCAGGTTGGCCCAAACGACAACCCACAGTAGCTGATAGCCGAAGCTGGCCCCGGCCTGAATATTGGTCGCAAAGTTACCAGGATCGATATAACCAATCGCCGCAATGAACGCAGGTCCCATTAATGCGAGCCTCATCTTGCGCGCCGCCCGTCCGCTGCTACTCTCAACGCGATAGTTAGTCATCTTGTGCCTCTAAAACATAGCCTTTGCTATGTTTCATGCTATGTCAAACGAGAATGATTATCAAATTCATTTAAGTGGATTGTGATGATTTCTTTGATAGACCAGAATTATGACGACGAAAAGATTGATGACTTGAATGTTGTGATTATGTTTAATGTTAGCACATTTACATAACTTTCAGCTTCCATACACAACATAGCAGAAATGTATGACAGCTCACTATTTTTGAAGCTTGTCACAGGACGTCATTATAGTGTGTGTCAGATCTCGTTTTCCTTAACCATGTTACATAGAATGTGCACGGAAATTTAACCTGCCTCATATTTGGAGCAAATATGGACCGCGTCCTTCATTTTGTACTGGCACTTGCCGTTGTTGCGATTCTCGCACTGCTGGTAAGCAGCGACCGCAAAAAAATTCGTATCCGTTATGTTATTCAACTGCTTGTTATCGAAGTGTTACTGGCGTGGTTCTTCCTGAACTCCGACGTTGGTTTGGGCTTCGTGAAAGGCTTCTCCGAAATGTTTGAGAAACTGCTCGGATTTGCCAACGAAGGGACTAACTTCGTCTTTGGTAGCATGAATGATCAAGGCCTGGCATTCTTCTTCCTGAAAGTGCTGTGCCCAATCGTCTTTATCTCTGCGCTGATCGGTATTCTCCAGCACATTCGCGTGTTGCCGGTGATTATCCGCGCAATTGGTTTCCTGCTCTCCAAAGTCAACGGTATGGGCAAACTGGAATCCTTCAACGCCGTCAGCTCTCTGATTCTGGGTCAGTCTGAAAACTTTATTGCCTATAAAGATATCCTCGGCAAAATCTCCCGCAATCGTATGTACACCATGGCAGCTACGGCGATGTCCACCGTGTCGATGTCCATCGTTGGTGCATACATGACGATGCTGGAGCCGAAATACGTCGTTGCGGCGCTGGTACTGAACATGTTCAGCACCTTTATCGTGCTGTCGCTGATCAACCCTTACCGTGTTGATGCCAGTGAAGAAAACATTCAGATGTCCAACCTGCACGAAGGTCAGAGCTTCTTCGAAATGCTGGGTGAATACATTCTGGCAGGTTTCAAAGTTGCCATTATCGTTGCCGCGATGCTGATCGGCTTTATCGCCCTGATCGCTGCGCTGAACGCACTGTTTGCCACTGTGACTGGCTGGTTTGGCTACAGCATCTCCTTCCAGGGCATCCTGGGCTACATCTTCTATCCGGTTGCTTGGGTGATGGGTGTTCCTTCCAGTGAAGCACTGCAAGTGGGCAGTATTATGGCGACCAAACTGGTTTCCAACGAGTTCGTTGCGATGATGGATCTGCAGAAAATTGCTTCCACGCTCTCTCCGCGTGCTGAAGGCATCATCTCTGTGTTCCTGGTTTCCTTCGCTAACTTCTCTTCTATCGGGATTATCGCAGGTGCAGTTAAAGGCCTGAATGAAGAGCAAGGTAACGTGGTTTCTCGCTTCGGTCTGAAACTGGTTTACGGCTCTACTCTGGTGAGTGTGCTGTCTGCGTCAATCGCAGCACTGGTGCTGTAAGTCCAATTCATTAATTAAAAAGCCGGGGATAATTCCCCGGCTTCAATTCCATGTAGGCCTGATAAGCGTAGCGCATCAGGCATTTTTCTGTTTGTCATCAGCCACAAAAGCCGGGGATAATTCCCTGCTTTTTTTACGCCTGTTAATCAGTTAATGGCTGAGGGCGACCAATCAAATACCCTTGCAGATATTGCACCCCGAGCTTATGCAATAGCGCCTGCTGCTGTGGCGTCTCGACAAACTCCGCGACCACACTCAATGACTTCGCTTTCGCCAGATCGGTAATTGATCTCACAATCATCGCATCCAGCGTGTTCGTGACGATATCTTTCACAAAGACGCCATCGATTTTGATGATATCAGCCTGCAAACGCTTTAACCGTTCGTAGTTGGCATAGCCGGTGCCAAAATCATCAATCGCAATCCGGAAACCAAACTTATGCAGCTGCTCGATGTTGTACATGCTGCTTTCTGCGTTAGAAAACGCCTGCTCCTCGGTGATCTCAAGAATGACCGCCTGCGGGGAGATGTGATAACGCTTAAACAGACGAATAATCCGCCCGGCAATATTCTTTTGTAGCAGCGTGAGCGGCATTAAATTAACTGAAAAGCGCGGGCCTTTTTTGTCGCAAGGGTGTGTGGCCAGCCACTTCAACAAGGATTCCAGCACTTGCAAATCAAAACGCGCGCTAAGGTTAAACTGAGCAATAAGGGGCAGAAACTTATCCGGGGTCATAATGCCGCCGTCATATTTCAGTCGCGCGAGGATCTCATCATAACCTTCACCCTCTTTGTTGCGAATTGGCTGGGCGTAGAGCAGCAAATCCCCCTGATCTAACGCCGTGCGAATGGTATTCAGCAATAGCACCTGTTTAGTGGTCTGCCCGGAAACCATCTCCTCTCTGCTATCCAGCGCCAGCACATGATGATGTGCGCAGGATTGCTCCGCCAGCCAGCTTAACTGCCCCAACAAGGGTTGCAGGGTTTCCTGATTTCCATCAAAACGCCCCCAGGCAGCACCATAGCCCATATCCAGCCCGGTATTGTTCCAGTGAATTTGCCGACTATTCAGGATGTTAACCATATGCTGGAGTCGCCCTTCCGTTTCCGGCCCGCTCAGTACTAATAGCAGTTCACTCCCCGGCAATTGATACAACTTTTCGTTTTCCTGCATCAGCGGCATTAACGTACGGTAAATTGAGCGGATACAGTGAACGCGCATCATTAACCCGTAATGACGACTCATAAACTCAAGGTTATCAATACGCAGGCAGCAAAAACTCTTGCCAGCCTCTTGCTCTGGTGCTTGTTCCAACGCGCGAAAGTTGGGTAAGAGCGTTAACGGATCGGTCAGCGCCTGCAAATGCCAGCGTCGGTTAAGCCATTCACTACGATGATAAATGCGCACCATATAGAGCAGGCAAACACTAAAGGAAATCAGCACTGCGAGAATAAATGCCAGCGAATATTCGGTTAGTACCCCTTGCAAAAAGTTCTGGTTGTAATTCAGCAGGCAAAGCGTTGAAACAGCCCAGGTGAGATTTAAAAACGGATAGCGAAGCTTACCGACCCCGAGGGTAAAGATGATAAAGAAAACAGGTACCAGGTAACCGGCAATGAAGTCATTTTCATACGGTGTACACATCAGAAGTAGCAGCACGCTAAGAGCTGCCAGCCAGCTTAAGGTAAATGCGCGTTTCTCTTTGCTCAACGACGGAGCGATATCCCTGCGCCACAGTATCTGCGCAAAGTGGGGACTTACAATCATGCGGGTGAGATAGTAAAACAGCATGTTGTAAATCAGCACTGCGGTGAAAAGGCTTAGCAAATCAACGACCGTGAAAATGGCATCCGCATCGCCGAAAAAGGTAGATATCTTTAGCGGAAAATCAAAGAAATTCCCCACAAGATACATGCTGCATTTGATGCCAATCGGTGCCACCAAACCAAGCCAGAAGAGACGTTGCCAGACGTATCGGCTGGTCAAACCATAACGCCAACGCGTTCCCAATTGCCAGCGTAATATTGCACAGGCACACAGGACTGCAAACGTCTGGCTGCCGAGCATGACCGCGGTCTGTAAAAAAGAGAGATGAAAGTTCCACAGATTGGTGCAAAACATCCCGCATAAAACGGGAACGACACCGCGCCAGCCAAAGATAAACAAGATTGACAGCATTACGCACAGTGGCATCCACGCCAGAAAGATATAACTGGAATGGATAATGGCAAGTGGCGAAATAAAACGGGATAGCTGAATAAGTACCACGGTGAGCGTAAACGCTAGTGTGAATATCTTGATATTTTTTATCAGGTTATGCTCCACAAACATGAGTACACTACTCTCACTGATCGGGGTTTTCAGGCACACAAATAATAAGTTTATTCGCATCGCGAAGCAAACAGGGGCCAGCCTGTTGCTGTTTTTTCAGTCAGTGATGCATTCACCACACGGCACTGCCAGGATGTAGACTGTATTACAAAAGCGGCAAAAGGCAGAGACAAAAAACCCCCGCTTTGCAGCGAGGGTTTGAAATTTGGTGGAGCTAAGCGGGATCGAACCGCTGACCTCTTGCATGCCATGCAAGCGCTCTCCCAGCTGAGCTATAGCCCCACGAGTCGTTTACGTACCAAATTTGCTGGGTGCAAAATTTGGTGGAGCTAAGCGGGATCGAACCGCTGACCTCTTGCATGCCATGCAAGCGCTCTCCCAGCTGAGCTATAGCCCCATCACGTAAAGCTTGTCGAGTTGACGGGCGGCATCATATGAATTCCGCCCGAATGTGTCAACGGCAAATTGCAGCGTGTAGTTTCAATCGCTGAAAAATCAGGCAAATGAACAATTTTGGAAAACCGCTCGCATTCAGTAGTTATTCATGTCACGGTTTCCTGTAAAGTGGTGTTATAAAATGAACCGCTAATAGACCTACATACATTCAGGGAATTGTTATGTTCAAGGAGAGGATGACGCCAGATGAACTTGCCAGACTGACCGGTTATAGCCGTCAGACCATTAATAAATGGGTACGCAAGGAAGGCTGGACGACGTCACCAAAACCAGGCGTCCAGGGTGGCAAAGCCAGACTGGTTCACGTCAATGAACAGGTTCGTGAATATATTCGGAATGCAGAGCGTCCGGAAGGTCAGGGAGAAGCACCTGCCCTGTCTGGTGATACGCCGCTTGAAGTGTTACTGGTGACACTGGCGAAAGAGATGACGCCAGTTGAACAAAAACAGTTTACATCCTTGCTTCTGCGGGAAGGGATTATCGGGTTATTACAACGCTTAGGGATTCGCGATAGCAAATAATATGAAAAGATTACGCAATAAAATGACCACCGAAGAACTGGCGGAATGCCTCGGTGTGGCTAAACAAACTGTTAACCGTTGGATCAGAGAGAAAGGCTGGAAAACGGAAAAATTTCCCGGCGTGAAAGGCGGTCGTGCCAGACTTATTCTGGTCGATACGCAAGTTTGCGAGTTTATTCAGAACACGCCAGCCTTCCATAACACGCCGATGCTTCTGGAAGCCGAAGAACCGCTTGCCGAATATGCACCGGGGATTCGCACTCCCGCTTATCGGCAAATCATCAGCGCAATAGACAACATGACTCACAGTGAGCAGGAAAAAGTTGCGCAATTTTTGTCACGTGAAGGAATTCGTCATTTCCTTGCTCGTCTCGACATAGATGAATCAGAATAAATAAAAAACGGCAGGGGTATCTCTCCTGCCGTTTATCTTTTATGCGCTAATTACTGCTGATTTTCGCGTTCAGCAATAAAAGCCAGCGCTTTGTTGATACGCTCGATACTGCGGGTCTTACCGATTGCGTGAACGGTAACATCCAGCGCCGGAGACTGCCCCGCACCGGTTACGGCGACACGCAGCGGCATACCAACTTTACCCATACCCACTTCCAGCTCATCCGCCGTCGCCTGAATAGCGTGATGAACGTTTTCAGCGGTCCAGTCAGTAATCGCAGTCAGTTTGTCACGAACCACTTCCAGCGGCTGACGCGCTACCGGACGCAGATGTTTTTTCGCGGCGTCGGCATCGAACTCAGCAAAATCTTCGTAGAAATAACGGCAGCTCTGTGCCATCTCTTTCAGCGTCTTGCAGCGTTCGCCCAGCAGTTTCACCAGATCAGCCAGCTGCGGGCCGTTACGGGTATCGATATTTTCCTGCTCAATGTGCCATTGTAAGTGAGTAGCAACATACTCCGGCGGCAGCGCGTTAATGTAGTGATGGTTCAGCCACAGCAGCTTGTCGGTGTTGAACGCACTGGCAGATTTGCTGACGGCATTCAGAGTGAAGTATTTAATCATCTCTTCACGAGTGAAGATTTCCTGATCGCCGTGGGACCAGCCCAGACGCACCAGATAGTTCAGCAGTGCTTCAGGCAGATAACCATCATCACGATACTGCATTACGCTGACCGCCCCGTGACGTTTGGACAGTTTTTTACCGTCATCGCCGTTGATCATAGAAACGTGCGCGTAAACCGGTACCGGCGCTTTCAGAGCCTTAAGAATGTTAATCTGGCGCGGTGTGTTGTTGATATGGTCTTCGCCACGGATAACGTGGGTGATTTCCATATCCCAGTCATCGACAACCACACAGAAGTTATAGGTTGGGGAACCATCGGTACGGCGGATAATCAGATCATCCAGCTCCTGGTTGCTGAACTCGATCGGACCACGGATCTGATCGTCAAAAACAACAGAACCTTCCTGCGGGTTAGCAAAACGTACGACACACGGCTCATCATCAGCGTGATGCTCATGACTGTGGCGGCAGCGACCGTCATAACGTGGTTTCTCACCTTTTGCCATTTGCTCTTCACGCAGCGCTTCCAGACGCTCTTTGGAGCAGTAGCATTTATAGGCAGTGCCCTCTTCCAGCATCTGATCGATCACCGCGTTGTAGCGATCAAAACGTTTGGTCTGGAAGTACGGACCTTCATCCCACTCCAGGCTCAGCCAGTTCATACCATCCATAATGGCTTCGATAGCTTCCGGCGTGGAACGCTCAAGATCGGTGTCTTCAATACGCAGCACGAACTCACCGCCGTGGTTACGTGCAAAAAGCCAGGAGTAAAGAGCAGTACGCGCGCCGCCAACGTGTAGATAGCCTGTTGGGCTTGGCGCGAAGCGAGTTTTGATTTTCATGAAATGGCCTTACGTTTAGAAAGATGCCGACAACCGGCAAATCCTGGAAAAATTGAGTGGGCGATATTCTATCACTCCCGCCTGATTCCTCAATGTAGTTCGGGTTGCAACCTTACGCATTATTGTTTTCGTTGACAAATTGCGCAACACGGTCTGTTTTGCGATCATCTTGCTTAAATTTACGACGAACGAACAATTTCTTTAGAAAATGCGTTGACTCATTTTGAACTCTCCCTATAATGCGACTCCACACAGCGGGGGTGATTAGCTCAGCTGGGAGAGCACCTCCCTTACAAGGAGGGGGTCGGCGGTTCGATCCCGTCATCACCCACCAACTACTTATGTAGTCTCCGCCGTGTAGCAAGAAATTGAGAAGTGGGTGATTAGCTCAGCTGGGAGAGCACCTCCCTTACAAGGAGGGGGTCGGCGGTTCGATCCCGTCATCACCCACCACTTTCTCGCCAGCTAGATTTCTTGTAACAATGTGAAGTACCGAAGTGGGTGATTAGCTCAGCTGGGAGAGCACCTCCCTTACAAGGAGGGGGTCGGCGGTTCGATCCCGTCATCACCCACCACTTCGGGTCGTTAGCTCAGTTGGTAGAGCAGTTGACTTTTAATCAATTGGTCGCAGGTTCGAATCCTGCACGACCCACCAACATACATTCTTGGGATGTCTCATAGAGTCCGGGGAAGTAAGAAAACCGTATCACTGTCAACAGGATACGGTTTTTTTTCGTCTGTATGCTTCTCTCCGGGGTTCGGGGAATCCAGAGCAAATGGGCCTACGAATGGGCCTATGCTTCTGGCGGTGGAAATCTTGTAGGCCCATATTCAGTTTCCTGCTGAAAAAACTTCAAGAAAACAAAATATTGCACCACTCAATCACTGTCATTTTCAACTGACATTTAAGGAGTGATTGTATGGCTGTTCTTACCCGTCCGTTATCAGCTTGCGAAGTCCAGAAAGCAAAACCCTCTGATAAAGATTACGAACTGTTTGACGGGCAGGGGCTGACCCTGTTTGTCAGAACCAGCGGTAAAAAGATCTGGCGTTTTCGTTACAAACGGCCAAATTCGACTGCGCGAACCACCATCACTCTCGGGCATTATCCTGCCATGTCGCTTGCCAGCGCACGCGCATTACACGCCGAACAGCTTTCCCTGCTTGTGAAAGGTATTGACCCAAAGAAACTGGAGCAGGAGGAAGCCGAACGGGAGCGGCTGGCGGTGGAGAGCCTGTTTATTAATGTGGCGACGAGATGGTTCGCGGTGAAGAAAACCAGAATCTCCGAAGATTATGCAGACGATATCTGGAGATCGCTGGAGCGCGATGTGTTCCCGGCCATTGGGCAGATGCCAGTGACAGAACTGAAAGCGCACACGCTTATTTCCGCCCTGGAGCCTGTACGGGCGCGTGGCACGCTGGAGACGTTGCACCGGCTGACGCAGCGAATTAATGAGGTCATGAAATTCGCCATTAATACAGGCCTGCTGGATGCAAACCCGGCGTCAACCATTGATGAAGCATTCGTGAAGCCGAAAAAGCAGCATATGCCGACCATTCGCCCGGAGCGTCTGCCGGAACTCATGCAGCGGGTCCACACAACCTGTTTAAGCCCCATGACGCGGTTATTGCTGCAATGGCAACTCCTGACCCTGGTACGCCCTGCTGAGGCCGCAGGAACGATGTGGTGTGAGATTGATATGGATAAACGGCTCTGGACTATCCCGGCTGAACGCATGAAGATGAAGCGTGAGCACCAGGTGCCACTGTCACCACAGGCAATGTCGGTATTGGCGCAGCTTAAGCCATTAAGTGAGCATTCGCTGTATGTCTTTCCCGGCAGGGTTAAACGCAGCCAGCCAATGCACAGTGAGACGGTCAACAAGGCATTATGGCGGATGGGTTACGGCGGCGAGTTGGTTTCACATGGTTTCCGCGCGCTGGGCAGTACGGCGCTGCATGAAGCCGGATTTATGCCGGATGCGGTGGAAGCAGTTTTGTCACATATTGATGAAAATCCAACACGTGTTGCCTACAACCGCGCAGTTTACCTGGTTCAGCGTGTGGAACTGATGAATTGGTGGGGGCAGAAGATCAGTGAGGCATCTGTGACTGTAAGGGCAATATAGTGCTCCATATGGCAACAGAAATAGCCGTTATCAGCCATACCTGGTGACACAGGCCTGCCTGAGTCAGAAATAATGTAATTCTGTAAAAATGGAAAAGCAGATCCTGATTGACGGGGATCTGCTTTTTTGTATTGAGAGGTATTGCCATTGTGTTTGTTATTATTAATTGGAAATAGTACGAAATTATTCACCAGTGAATAATTTTGGGTAAAAACCTATTAATTAACGCCTTATTAATAGGAAACTGACCGTTTTGATTTGCATGCAAATCAAAACAGGTGGAAATCTATCAATAAGCGATAATTTCACGGAAAAAACAATTAATACGCAAAAATATCTGCACCACAACCTGATCATGAAAATATATCCTGCAACCTTTAAGAACCGCACCAGATACGCAGAGATAAAATCCTGCACCATTTCGGATTAGCCGATATCTACACCAGCATCCTGCGATTTAAAATACTCAGGACTGCGCCAGTTTCTGGCCCTTTAGTTTTCCGCCCTTTCCGGTCAGGCGCTGTTACCCTTATTGCCCCTTAACCTTTATGACCCTTTCCCTTTCTGGCGCAACCAGTTTATTTGGAAATGCGCCATGACAGTCTGCACCAGATTGTATTTTAACCACCTGATAATGATCACAAAGTGCAAAAAACAACATGAAGCACCGAAGATTGTTAATCTATATGTAGCAGGTAATGATGTCAAAAACTGTCGCAGCATTTTTTATAAAATCATGAGACATTCTGTGAGCATACAATATATGTCACAGGATGCAGGAAAACATGGAGAGAATTATTCAGATATAATCCTGCGCCAGAATTAATGTGAAATTCTGGTGAATTGGCATTTTAACATTTTCCCAGTCCTGTGGTATCGGTAAAAACGATTAAAACACCTGTTATCAATAGGGAACGTTTCGAGTGATTACAGGGGTAATCACTATAATATTCCAGAAAAACACACTGATGAAGCAGGAAGGTCTGGGTTATTGATATTTACTCGCCATACAGTAACAATATTATCACTATATTGTTAAGTGATAACGGCAGGTATCCGGTTGTTTTATTTCATCCGGTCCCTGCGCCAGACTGATTGCTGTCATTACACAATAACGTACTATTTTGCGCCATTCATGAATTCAGTTATTCCTCCTTCCAGCGGTAGCCGTACACCTGTTTCACCCAGCGGCCGCGACCGTCGCCGTGGCCCAGATCCGTTGCCGTCAGCGCCAGGGATTCTTTTTCGCTGAATCCCTGCGCCAGATAATAACGGATCGCGTCCTGTGCCCATGCATAACGCAGTGAGTGCGGGGAAAATTCCCCCTTCAGTCCCGCCTTAATGGCCTGTTTGTGCCAGCTCTCCAGCGCTGTTTTGAGGTCAGGCCTGTCGATCAGCCTGCCATTGCGCTGTCTGGCGATCGGTAACGCGTTTTCCACCGCCTTTCTGACTGCACCAGCGTCCAGGATCGTTGTGTAACGTGGACGCCCGCCTTTGGTACCAAACACCACTTTCAGCCGGGTTTCGCCGCGGGAAATGGCTTTCAGCCACGTTTTCAGCGACTGTGAACTCTGTACCGCCTCCTGCGAGCGTAATCCCATCAGCCGCGCAATCTCCACCGCTGCCGCCAGCCCCGCATCCTGTGCACGGGCGCTCTCCATCACTTTTTCATAATGTTCCGGCGTAATGGCGCGGCGCGTGCCGTTGCGCGAAGCGCCTGACAGCCCCAGCGCCTTATTGGTCAGGCGCGGATGCTCCACCACCTGTCGGCGTCCCGCCAGTCTCAGTACGGAGCGCAGCGCCGCCATTTCGTTTTGCAGCGTGCGTAAACCAATATCCTGCTCCAGCCGCTCCTGAATGTAGCATTCGATATGGCGAACTTTGATCTGCTCCACCCGCTGGATCTGGATATTCAGTTCGCGTAAATGCTGGCTGAACCGCTTCGTGGCATGAATACGATCATTCACCGTTTTGAAGCTGCCGCCCGCTTTCTTCGCCAGCGCCTTCATTTCACTGCTTAATTTGCTCATGACTCTCCCCTGACAACAAAAACAAACAGTCTCCGGCGTGTGCTTTTTGGCTGCGCCAGAACGATACCTTCACGCCGGAGTGGCAGTTTGTTGAGGTTTAGGGAGTTTCAGGCTGTACGCAGTACAGACTGCCTGACGAAGCAGGGGTGTCTCCGGGGCGTCGTGCCCCCCTCGGTATCGATCTTTTTCTCCTTTACTCTGAGCTGACAACGGCCCCAAAGGGCATGTCAGACGGCGGAAACAGGGCGCAGGCCAGAACTGGCGCGGCTTGCGGCGGTGAGTTGTGCGGCGTCACTTTGCTTTTTCGCTGACGCGATCAAAGTGACGCCTCGTCTGGTGCAAGGGGTAAACATTGCGTTTCTGGTGCAGTATTCGAAAATTAACAGTCTGGTAGATTAACGGTCACGCGGCAGCAAAGCCTGACGGCAATGCAGGCCGCAGCCCGTCATGTAAAAGGCGCTGGTCATCAGCAGGGGATAAGCAGGCCGGAGAAATTCCGGCAAAGAGAAACCTTGCAGCCAGTGAAGGCCGTTGCGGTAAAACGATGACGATGGGGCTGTCCGGTGTGTAATTACTTCGCCTCAAACGCTTTCGCGTTCCGGTATTGCGGAGGTCGTACCGGTAGCAAGGGCTGGTCGTCCTGATAAATCAGGGGCTTCTTGCAGACCATGAAGCCAAAGGGTGCCCGAAGGCATAGTGCAGGAGGGAGATTACACCGTTATTTCTGGCGCAGAAAGAAAAAACGTTTTTTGCGTTTAAAAGATTGTTTGCTTACTTCGTGACTGAAAAACTGCCGCGCTTCGCTTGTCTTCTCCCGGCTCTCTGCCAGCAGAAGCAGGCAGAGAGCCGGGAGATATTTTACCGTAACCTTGTATCTGACGCTTCTGCCATCAGGAGCGCCGCTCTCGCATAAGTCTTACAATGCGGTTGCCCTGATTATCGAAATATCTGGAGGGCCAGATAATTTCCGGTGATGTTTCCAGCGCATCCGCAATGAGTTTTTCGCCGCGCGGCCACGAACGGGTCAACGCGTTTGCCAGCGTGGCGGACGCCAGTCCCGCGCTGCGGGACACCTTAGCCAGCGATGTCCCCCGTTTTCTCAGTCCCGCGATAATATCAGCGGGATGCCAGTCCGGCTGCATCATGCTGGCCTCCCGTCGATAACCTGTACGCCGTCAGCGGTACGTATCCAGTGCGGGGCTTTCAGACTGTCAGCAAAATACCAGACCAGCTCGCACAGCAGCCCGGTCAGCGTGGTTTCGGTTTCAGGTAACAGTGAGTGACCATTCAGTATCTGTGTCAGCGCCAGGCAGTAATCGCAGAGTGATTCTGCATCAGGTTCAAAACCGGGTGAAACATCGGGAAAATCATTCGTAATAAAACCGTCAATCAGATGCGGCGGGATCGGCTCGTTCAGCGTGGGCCGCAACAGTGCAAGGCAGGTATTAAGCCTGCCACAGAGCGCCATTTTTAGCGCAGGATTGTGGCATTCGATCAGGGTCTGGGCGAAGCGATCGCAGTGAGCAGCCAGATCGGTGAAATCAGTAGCGGCACTGAAGGGGATGGTAAGTAAATCGTCTTTATGAACAGAAATAACAGCCATAATGTGGCCTCCAACGAGAATATATTTTCCACCACTGAAGAGACCAATCTTACGGGTGGTGGAACCGGACGGAGTTGGTCTTACCGGTCTCGTTGGGAACCGGCGCGTCTTTCAACGCCCCCACCCGGCCCCACCATAGAAGTGCAGCCGAACGCACGGCACAGAAATGACACAGAAATGTCATATGCCGTCAACGAGTTATAACCGGGAGACCAATCCCGACGCCTGATTTTGCAGACGCGGCGCAACGATACAATGACCCATAAAAGGTGGCAAGTGATTTTCTGGAAGGACGGATCGCAAAGCGCAGGCCGGAACAATTGCCAGTACAGGCTTTATCCCCTGACCCGTATGGTCACAAAGGGTTCGCGTGGCGGCTTACCAATAAAACTGGTTCTCCCCAGTTGAGAGCTTCTCTTATCCCCCAGCCGCATTCCACCAATTTGCTCTGGCACAAGACTTAACCGCAGCTCCCAGGCAAACTGATCGCGCAACAGGAAAGCCACGAAGGTGGTCAGCGCCAGGTATTCCTCACCGTCGGGCAAAAAGGCCATATATCGCGGCAGTGACAGGTTACTGATACACAACATAAATTTCCCACTGTAATCCGGTACGCGCGAGCCGAGAACAAAATTAACGCCCAGCACCGATTTACCCTGCATCTTCCCTTCGGCATCCGGCTCACACCTTCCCAGCCGGGTTTGCTGATCAGGTGGAATAGCCACCCGACGAAACTGCCAGTTTTCCAGTCTGACATCATGCAGATCAAAACAGTGTGCGATCAGATCGCAGATCATTGCCGGTGAACGTCCGGGGCCGGATAATATTCCGGCGTAAGCCAGCAGCCTGCTGTGGCAGATATCCAGCCGTTCCCGTACACGCGGGTTGCCCAGCCCGATAAGCGCATAGATCCGCTGTGAGATCTTATCCGTTCCACCATTACGAAAACTGATATACCAGCGGTATTTTCGCCAGATGTGGTACAAAAATTGCGTATACCTGTGGGTGAAGAGGTTCAGGAAATCCGCCGTTGTGCTGCCGCCTTCCTGTGCCTGCACCCAGGCCATCTCATCCAGATAGTAACCCGGCAATGGTGATGAACTGCCGGATAACCCCATAAATCGGGTGGTCATTACGTACTGATCGGCGGTATTTTTTTCCAGCGATTCAATATCCCGCAGGGGAAACGCGATGTCAGGACTGGCACGAAAATGAACCGTTTCCTGCTCCGGTTCCGTTCTCAGTGAAATGGCATCGCCACGACTGCGGTACAGCAGATCGGTGACAGCAAAAAAATTGCCGTAGCAGGCATCACGCAGAGCCTGTGTCTCATTCCGTTTTCCGCTATCGGGCGTGTCGTTTTCTACATCAGGGGGAACTGACCGGTTCTTTCCTTCCATCGCCAGGCTTCCTTTGTTTCTGTGTTAATCATGGTCAGCATATGCCAGGAGTTTGTGCTGGCGTACAGGGCAAAAAAGTGCGACAGCACCGTTCCCAGCAGGTGCATTTCACCTTCGCAGGAAAACGGCTGCGGATTGACGTACAGTGTGGACGACAGGCCGCGTATCACGACACCCCGTAAAAGGCGATCGGTGGGCAGGGTTTCCAGTTTCTCCAGTCCGTTCAGCTTTTCCGGCGACAGGCGCGCCGTCAGCGGCCTGTGAATGCCATGCCGATCCAGCGTACGCAGAATATCCCTCAGGGCTTCCACGTCATTCATGGTCAGCCAGTTCAGCGTCATAATATTGAGCAGCGACCAGTGCAGGGAGCCATCCGGTACGGGCGGCACAGGTCTTGTTGGTGTGGTGACGTTACAAAATGACGCCACGGAGGTATTTTGCCCCGCTGCCTCACAGATATCACCGGGTGCCAGCGAACAGGGCCTGTCACCACTGGTGCAGACCAGCGAAACCAGAACAGGCTCACTGCTCATCAGGGAGGCATCTGGCGTGCTGCCATCAAAATGAACCAGCGAAATGAAATGATCCGGTGTTTCACGTAACAGTGCGGTTTTTGTCCGGTGCCGCCAGTAAATGGTTTTCTTCTCGCGATGATATTCCGGGCGCGGCTGATCGTTATCCAGGGAGAGTACATTCTGCTCACGGGATAACATCATATTGCGCAGACCATCGGTGCGTTCAGGACCATTGTCCCGGTTGCGGATACCCCTGACGCTGAAAATATCATAATGATCCGGGTAGTCTTCGCTGACCTGCAACGGATATTCGCGACGGGTGCTGTCAGGTACGAAGGGAATGGCGTCATGGACAAACAGATTCACCGCCGGGGCGCAGTACAGGCGCAGGGAGTCGCGGCTGATGTGCAGTTCCTCCGGCAACGGGCGGTTAAAATTCAGTCGCAGAGTAAAACTGCCGGTCAGCACGCCATCCGGCACCACTACGTCGCGGAGATTAAAAAAGTACAGCACATCAGGGAAACAGAGCCAGTCCTGTAAGATCCGGTAGCCATCCCGCATTCCGGCGGGAGATGGCAACAGGGATTCCCTGGCGCTGAAACCGGCGGGAGACAACGCCAGATCCGGCTGTGGGTAATGTTGCCCGGCTGCGATAAGTTCGGCTCCGATCCGATGGCGGCACAGCCACAGATAAAGCTGGCTGCGGCTGCGTTCGTCCGCATCGCCCAGCCAGAAACTGATCTGATTCAGATCGGCGGTGGCGATCCGGCCTTTTCCCGTCACGGTGAAAATGAGATCAAGGGTACTGGATTGCGGGCTGCTGCGACTCTGTATTGTTTCAATGCACAACGGCAGGAGGCGGATATCACGGCACAAAGTGAAGATACAGGAAGGTGGCCCCCCGGTAGCCCCTGATTCATCACCGGGGCGGCTGTTTTCCGGCTGGCTGTCCTGCCCCGGATTCATCACCTGCTCACCGCGTGAAACGGTCAGGGGAGCGGTAAGCCTGCAGCTGTCCGGCGTGTATTCGATAACGGTCATCGGCGGAACGGGGCGCAAATAATTGGGCCACTGACGGTTAATCAGCGGAACGGTGATTTCGGGAAACTCATCCTCGATTTTTTCCCGCAGTCTGCCGGAGAGAAACGCGAACCCTTCCAGCAGGCGTTCCACGTTCGGATCAGCGTTTTTACTGCCCAGGAAAGATTTCAGGGCGGGATATTCCTGCGCCAGCAGCGCGCCATACTGACGAAGATAATCCAGTTCTTCCCGGTAAAAACGTTCGTTCATTGCCATAGGTAATCCTTCCCGTAATACAGCAGAAACAGAAAGGCGTCAGACAAGATTTATAATACGGATAATTAATTAATAGCCTTCTGCTACCATATGATATTACGTTAACATATTCTGTGGAGGTGCAAAGTTCATTTTCACAGGATATATATTTATCACCGCTTTGCGATATGCATCACGGAATTTATGTAAACTTAAAGATGATAATTTCCAGTTAATAGTGTTAATTTACATTATGTTAGGTTGTCGGAGCAGTGTTTTTACTGGTTACAGAAGTTTTCTGGAAATTAATTAGTATAATATTAATTATAATGACAACTTTGACTAAAAACAGGAAGAGTCATTATAAAATACATTCCTTTTACGAATTATTAATCATAATTCATATTGCTCATGAATGATTTCGTTATCTCTGAGCCGTATTATTGCTAAGGAAACGTTATGCCCCGGACAGGAACCCGTTTTACCGTTGATATCGGCGATTTTGATACAGAAACCTTTGCCGTCGTAAACTTTCATCTTACCCAGCATTACTCCGCATTATTCACCCTCGATCTTCATCTCATCAGCGACACTATCCACCTTAAATCTACGGAACTGCTGGAACTGAATGCCACGCTTACCCTGTGGCAAAACAATACCGCACAGCGCCATATCACCGGGCTGGTAGCCAGGATTGAGCGCGGGGAATATGACGGTCATAAAATGAACTACTACCTGCGGGTGCATCCTCCTTTCTGGCGCAGCAGCCTGCGGGAAAATTTTCGCCATTTTCAGCAGCAGGATATTCAGTCCATTATTAAGCACCTGCTGGATGACAACCGGGTGATGCAGACGGCTTATCTGCTGGGCGAGCCTCATCCGGCGCGGGAGTTCTGCGTGCAGTACGGTGAAACTGATTTTGGTTTTCTCTGCCGCCTGCTGGCGGAAGAAGGGATATTTTTTTACGAAGAGCACGCCCGTGAAGGGAAGGATCAGCCGCTGGTGTTCTGCGATAAAGTTTACTACCTGCCGGAAGCCTTCCCCCTTCCGTTTAACCCGGAACCCCGCGCCACGGAAACGGAGTATATCAGCCAGTTCCGCCACAGTGCGCAGATACGCCCGGCGTATGTCATCAGCAAAGACTACACCTTCAAATACCCTGACTGGCCGGGGCGTTTTCGCCATAATGCCGCCAGTCTTAACGGCCAGCGCAACCAGTATGAGGTGATGGACTATCCGGGGCGTTTTAAGGACGAACAGCATGGCAGAGATTTTACCCGTTACCAGATGGAAGGCTGGCGCAATGATGCGGAGATCGCCAGGGGATGCAGCAACTCGCCAAAACTGTGGCCCGGTACGCGCTTTACGCTGACCGATCATCCGGCTGACGATCTGAACCGGGAATGGCAGGTGATCGCCAGCGAACTGCACGGCGAGCAGCCGCAGGCCGTTCCCGGAAGCCGGGGCCAGGGAACCACGCTGGTGAATACGTTTCAGGCCATACCAGCGGATAAAACCTGGCGTCCCACGCCGCAGCCTAAGCCGAAAGTGGATGGCCCACAACCAGCGGTCGTCACCGGGCCGGAAGGTGAGGAAATCTTCTGCGACGAGCATGGCCGGGTGCGGGTGAAATTTTTGTGGGATCGTTATCACAAACAGGATGAGAACAGTTCCTGCTGGATCAGAGTATCACAGCCATGGGCCGGGACGGGATTTGGTCATCTTGCCATTCCGCGTGTGGGTCAGGAGGTGATTGTCGATTTTTTAAACGGTGATCCTGACCAGCCGATCATCATGGGGCGCACCTACCATGAGAAAAATCGCTCGCCGGGGGATTTACCGGAAACGAAAACGCAGACCACTATCCGCACGCAGACCTACCGGGGCGAGGGTTTTAATGAACTGCGTTTTGAAGACGCCACAAACCGGGAACAGGTCTATATGCACGCGCAGAAAGACCATGTGACGGAAATTCTGCACGATGAAAGCCATACCATCGGTAATAACCGCGCCAAAAGCGTGGGCGTTGACCAGCAGGAAACCATTGGTCAGGACAAGAAAACAGATGTGGGCCGGGATCACTATGAAACCATCGGCAGGAACTCCGTTGTCCGGGTGGTTCAGGATCAGGAAATCGAAGTGGACAGAAACCGGACGCTGGTGGTGAACAGTTCGGAAAGAAAGAAAATATTTGCTGATTCCCTGGACGATATTGGCGGCAATAAAACGGTGGTGATCCAGGGCGTGAAGGATGAAACGGTAAATACGAAGATTTTTTCGCAGACCAATAAATACATTATGCACGCCGGAGAGCGACTGGTGATCGCCGGGCCTGGCGGCAGTCTGACCATTGATGGTGGTGGCGTTACGATAAAGGCAAAAAAACTTCAGATCCTGACGCCAGCAATGGATATCCGGGGCGGCGGCGTGGATCAGGTGGAAGCACTGACGGCGATGGTGAATGAGGGCAAACCGTTCTGCGAAATCTGTGCGAAAGCAAAACAGGCCGAAGAAGAGGACGGGAAAAAATGAGCCGACTGAAAATTATTGATGTGCCGGAAGATACACAATTATACCAGGATGCGCTGACAGGCTTTCTTTTCAGTATGCCGGAAAAAACAGCATCTGATGATATATCAGTGATATCTGCCAGTAAAATAACTGACTGCCACACTTATGCCATCATTGATGCATTAAAAAAACCGGATATTGCCGTTTTACTTGATGCGTATGAGACGGAATGGTCATGCTTATGGAAAGGTGAACTGGGAGAACAGTTTTCTCTTTATGCGCCTTATATCGTCCGGCTGGAAAAAGATAAGCCATTTACGGAATGGCTGATAAGAAGCAGCCGGGGTAATGGCTGGGGTATTTTTATCCGCAGCTATCTTTCCCTGAATGAACTGACTCATCATCTGCGAAAATTTAATCAGCTTTATGATGAGGTAAATAAAATGTGGGTCATGTTCCGGTATTATGCGCCTGAAACAGTGCGGGATTTTATTCCTTTTTTACCTGCGGACGATTTTGCAGAATTTACCACCGGACTGACAAATATTATTTGTGAAAACCCAAAAGAAAAAAATAGTCTGGTCTTTATATAGCAAAAAAGGAGTGTAAGTGATGGATGATACTGACGGAGCGGCAACGGGAAGCATTCCTTCTGACGCAATACCGTGTGATGCAAAAAGCGCAACAGCAACATGCCCGCTGAAACCATTTGGCGCTTTTGTGGAGTTTGACAGCTCAACGGCTGAGGGACAGCAGGCGATAGAAGACTTTTATAAGAATACAGCCAGTTTCATGGGATCTTTCTTTGAGCCAGTGGATAAGAAGACCTCACAGGTACATTTACAGCGAGGTATTCCACTCCGTAGTCTGAATAATGAAATCACCCGTTATGCAACAATACAGGACTCGCCAGATTTAACGGATGCGGAAAGAAATGCTATTGAAACAGCAAAAGAAATTGTGGCAATGGATGCGTTTTTTGATGCCGTCAGAAAACAACTTGGGGATGAAGCATTTCTCAATTTTGCACTGCTTTTTGACGAACAGGCCAGGGAAAGCCCAGACGGCAACGGGTTTGCTGTTAAATATAAAGGAGAAACCGTTCAACTGGAAGATGCTAAATTTAAATTAAGATACCATGAGGTTGGTGCAAATATTATCCCTTATTACAGTAATAATTATAAAGTGGAACATGCCAGAACTCATGGCAGTACATTCTGGGGAGATGATTTTGTTGTTGAGGTTGCGCCGGATATTTATATCTACAGAGATGCAGAAGTTCCGATAGGTCTTCCTGCTGAATACCGGGATGTGTTAACCGATGAGCAACTGAAATACCGTCCATATGAAACACTTGATGTATCGCTGATATATGGTGAGCTGGCGACAAATAGTGCAGGAAGTCGTCCTGAAAGACTGGCCGGCCCATTACATAAATCCCCCTCTGATCTGGCGGAAGAATTTATCCGTGCCGTTCTTAATCAGGCTGATGAGAACCGGTCTCTTGATGTTGTAAGGGATGTTATTTTAGAGGTCGCTGATGCACTTCTGACGATTGCTGCTATTGTTTCCGGGACTATTTTTTTAAAAGGTTCAATGAAGGTTCTTCGTATTGCCATGCTTGTTGTGGATGTCAATCATGGTATTGAGGTAGCGGATAAACTGCGTAATCGGTGGCTTGGTTCAAAAGCCGATGGATATAATCCACTGCTTGAGTTTTCCCGCTATCTGGATAAAAAATCAGGTGGGGGACATAATATTGAAGTGGCCTTTCATGCAATAAATACCCTGATGGTATTTGGTAAAAAACCACAATATAAATTTGCTTCAGCATTAGTTACCAGTGGTGGCGGCGCTTACCTTGGCAGTAAGGTTGCACTGGTAAATGAAGTAGAGGTTTCCTCAATGAAGATTGAGAATGAAGACCAGGGAGTGGAAAAATAATGGGAAAAGGTACAGGGGCTATCGAAGATGCAGTAAATGTTACGCAGGTAAACCGGCGTGCGATTAATGATGCGAAAAGAGTAAAAGAAGCCGAGGCTGAAGTCCTCAGAGCCAATACGGCCTTTGCCACTTTTGAAGAACAAGCCGGCCCGACCAGGATTACTGTAGGGATAACACATGCGTCAGGTTCCGGTAATAAAGATGCAACGGAAGCAATTGTACGTATTGAGTCAGAGCTTGAGCCTGGCAGTACAACACACGCAACATTTCGCGTAAAGGTTAATGGCGATACAGAAATTGGCATGAGCGCAACTGAGGTTGCTAATTTTTTGATTAAAAATAAGATTTTTGATAGCTTATTTTCTTTGAAAATCAATCAGTTTACTGGTGATGTTGGCGAGGTGCTTCTCGCCAGGAAGATGAAACAGGGAAATGCACAATTTCATATCTATAATAAGGAGGCTAAACAGGCAACGGCTACCGTTAACTTCAGCGTAGTAGAAGGTTCGGTGATGTCGGTTCAGCACGTCAAAACCAAAAACGGCCTTGATCTTGTTGCTAAAGTAAAAAACCCTTCACCGCCGCCGGATGATTTTTGGCTGATCTGTGAAGTAAAAACAAAGGCATGTCATGGTGACGATGCAGGTGATTTTACGCAGTATGAAGGTATTTTATCAGAGAAACAGGAGGGAGCCATTGACTATGCTATAGAGAGAATTGAAAATGCGTTAAAAATGAATAAAGAAAATCCAGGTGGTTATGTGATGGATGATGAAAAACGAAGAAATGTAAAAAAATTGCTAAAAGCACTTCGAGATCAAAATAAACCTAATGGTGAAATGGGCGTTATAGGACTTGTTATTGGTCAAGGTATAAACGAAGAATATAAATTAATTGAAAACATAGCTTGCCCAGAGGGAATGTCATCTATTTCCTTGTGGTTTGGTGATGCAAAAATAGTCAAAGATAAATTTAAAACGGATATTCCTTTTCACAGTAGTCTTCCTCAAAAAGAAGGAAATTAAAATTGAAAAGATACAATGAAATTCATTCTTATTTTGTTAATGAAAGTTCCTTTAACATGGATGTTAACAGATATATAAACATTTCCAATGAGGATATTTCTGATGCTTTATTAGAAGTGGGCAATTCGAATGGCGAGGAAATATCTGATTCACAATATATATTCTATGATGCAGCTTCATCCTTTTGTTATCTATATGCGTGGTATTTATTTTACAAAAACAAAGAGGATAACTCGTTAATATGTGATTATGTTGCATGTAAATCCATGAATTTGTTTTGTGAAGCCATTCAATATTCTAAAACCACAGGTTTCTTAGATGGTTTTTTCTATAAGAAAGGAATTCCACTCCTATCATTTATGGCAACGCATCGTCTTGATATCGCCCGTCTTTATTATCCTTATTTCACCCAAGGTTTGAAAAACTTTGACGTAGCAAAAGCTAAAAAGCTTAAACCGCAAAAAATGATTGTGCTGGCAATTGAAATGCTTGCCAGCGAACAGAAACAAACTATCAACTGGGAGACATTTGGTATCCCCTCTGATCGTTTTTATACCCAGTTTGTAAAAGAAGCGCTCTACACACAGAATGAAGTCTTGCTGAAGGAGTGGCTGACAGCACTTTGCGATAACCATCTTAAATGGTCGGCACGTACCGAAACAACTGAAGACGAATATGCCAGAAATGGTTATGAAATTGAAGACCGAGAATTGCTGCTCTGGCCGTTTGAATATCAGGCAGTAAAAAATTTTCGGGCAGAGCATGGTCTTTCCACCCCAGAAATCGATCATCCGCTGTTAAAAACACCGCTGGCAATTGATCATCGCCCCGATTTCAGCCGCTGGAATGCCCCGGAGTGGTTTTATCCATTGCTGGATAAACTGATCGCCATTAACCCGGAATTGGCTTTTACAAAAACGCTTTTTAAATAATGTTGCAATAGCGTAAGGGAGAGGCTGAAGTCATGAGGATAACAGAAGCAACTTACCGTAGTCTGGCGGAGCACCGGATGATGGAATTTCTGAAAAAGGGCCGCGTCTGGCTGGTAAACCGCTTTGGTAAGGTTATTACCGACAGAAAGCTTCCCGCATCCGCTATTGATGAATTAATCAGACAGAGCTATCAATGGACTGAGACTCAAAAAGTTCCTGATCAATTGCTTGCTATACATATTGCCAGTGCCAGATTGTGCCTGGGATCGTTTTTTATGGAGGATGTCCGCTATACGGAATTGCAGAAAATTGTTGAACACTACATTAGTGCAAAGACATCCCCGCAAGATGAGACTATACCTGCATACCTGATAGCACATAAAGATGACTGGTCTGTTGACTGGCTTAGTGAACACTATAAACATTCCTGGGGGCCGGATACGCCTCACTGCATTATCCCCCAATATCACAATGCCTGGCTGGGGAGTGGTCAGATTTTCACCCGCCTGTATACGGTGGAAAAAAGAACGGCTTTTTCGCCAACAGTTGAGCTATATGAAAATATATACCGACAACTGATGGCTAGTGCAAGGCGGGCGCTATCCCGCTATGAATCCGGCGGACAGGCCGAAGTGCTACTGGCAGTAGCCCAATATTATGACGGATTTCGTTGTTTTGATGATCCTCTGCATCCACGGTGGTATGGTTGCCTGAATCTGGGACAACAGGAGTATGCTTACTGGCGACTTCTGGACATATTCACAAAAACTGCGCAGGAGAACAGACGATGAGTAAAGCCGTGGTACTCAAAGGACATAACCATACCTGCCCGAAAGTTGATCCCGGCCCCCGCCCACATATTGGTGGCCCGGTCAGTGAATGTCAGCAGACCTTTGTTACGTATAATGGTGTTCCGCTGGCGTTGGTGGGTGATAAGCTCACCTGCAAAGGTAGCGGTAGCAAAGACACTATTGTTTCCGGTTCAACGGTTCTCAAAATTAACGGTAAAGCCGTTGCCCGTATGGGAGATACCACCGAACATGGTGGTGTGATCGTGGAAGGTGAATCCGGGTTAATGATCTCCTGATATGCCGCTGCAACTCCCGCGCTGCCTGAAAATTGTGCACTTAAATCACCAAAATCAATTCTTACTTGCAGCTTTCAAAAATGGGCCTATAATTAGGCCCACAGTGATGGTTGTTAGTGTTATATCTCTTGATTTTTCAAAAGGTTAGAGTCTGAATAAGGATTCTGCACGACCCACCAATGTAAAAAAGCGCCCTAAAGGCGCTTTTTTGCTATCTGCGATACTCAAAGATTCGAACCTGCAGCAGGTTCGAGTTGAGCGCAGCGAAACAACGGAGCCGCTCGCGGCGACGGCCCGAAGGGCGAGCGAAGCGAGTCATCCTGCACGACCCACCAATGTAAAAAAGCGCCCTAAAGGCGCTTTTTTACTATCTGCAATTTGCGAAATTGCCTGATGCGCTTCGCTTATCAGACCAACTATGTCCGGCAGTTCCCGTGCCTCTCATCTACTGCGCCAACGCCGCCAGCAGTTTAACCAGCGCGGGCGTCACCTGCTGCGTTTCATAAACAATATATAAGTCTGCCGGGATGCGTTCTTTGAGCGGACGGAATATGACACCGGGCCAGTTCATCTGCGCGTAGCTGTCCGCTATCAATGTGATACCAATACCCATACTGACCATGGCGAGTACCGTTTGCGGTTCATTAACTTCGCGAATAACAACCGGTGAAAATCCCACCTGCTGGCAAACTCGCTGCAAAAAATCCCAGTCAGTGTACACGGGCGGCATTGTAACGAAATACTCGTCACGTAGCGCTTCCAGCGGGACGGTGGAAAATGATGAGAGATGATGCTCTTCAGGCATCGCCACCAGAAACGCCGATTCATGCAACCGTAAGCTGGTAAAACCAGTCGGTGGTTCTGTCGCCATTCGCCAGATCCCGGCATCAAGTTCGCGGCGTTCCAGCAAGGCCATTTGCATCGCGGGCATCTTTTCGCGAAACAGAACTTCAACGTTAGGATTTTCTCTAAGGAATCGCCGCATAACCGGGCGCATCCGTCCCCACATTGCCGTTCCCACAACCCCGAGTTCAATCCGCCCTGCTTCTCCCCGACCTATTTGTTCAACCCGAGCCAATATATTATTTGCATTCACCAGCAATCGACGCGATTCTTCCATCAAGATTTTGCCCGCGTGTGTCAGTACGACGCTGCGCGAATGGCGAATAAAAAGCTGCGTGCCGAGTTGATTTTCCAGCTCTTTAATATGAATACTGAGCGGAGGCTGAGACATATTTAAACGCGCTGCTGCGCGACCAAAATGCAACTCTTCCGCTACGGCAAGAAAATAACGGAGCAACTTAAGATCTGTTCTATATATGCGTTCCATAATTAAGTGCTCCATATAAAAAATACATCGTATTAAATTATCATGGCATAAAGTATTTCACCACCAGATATCCGACATACATAAACACGATGGATAATATACCCGGCAATACATTTGGAACAGGAATAGGTAATCGCACGATTGTAAACAAAGCACCAATGCCAAAACCAACGCCAGAAGAAAATAAAATATCTTTCACTAATTAACCTTTATCATGAAAGCAGCCCCAAGGAACAGAGCTGCGAATCCTTTTAATGTGTAACTGAACGATGCGTTATCTTTTCAGGGTCATGGTTATATTTAAACCCAAAGAAAAATATCACTGCGAGGAAAAGAGCATACCCTGCAAACATCAGCCAAATGGTATGCCAATCTTTTACGCCATCCACCGAGAAGTAATCCACTGCCATACCGCTCAGAATCGAGCCAACCCATGCGCCGACGCCATTTACCATCGTCATAAAAAGGCCCTGGGCGCTGGCACGAATGCTGGAATCAACTTCCTGTTCGACAAAGACCGAACCAGAAATATTGAAGAAATCGAATGCACAACCGTAAACAATCATCGACAGCAACAGCAAAATAAACCCGGTTGGTGATGGATCGCCATAGGCAAAGAAGCCAAAGCGCAGCGTCCACGCCACCATACTCATCAGCATGACGGTTTTAATACCGAAACGCTTCAAAAAGAACGGTATCGTCAGAATGAAACCGACTTCAGCCATCTGTGAAACTGACAGTAAAATGGACGGATATTTCACCACGAAGCTATCAGCAAACTCAGGATTACGGGCGAAATCATGCAGGAACGGGTTGCCAAAAACGTTGGTAATTTGCAGCACCGCACCCAGCATCATGGCGAAGAGGAAAAAGATAGCCATGCGTGGATTTTTAAACAGCACGAAGGCATCCAGACCCAGCTTGCTGGCAAGCGATGTAGTCGCTTTTTTCTCCGCAACCGGAATCTTCGGCAAAGTCAGCGCATAAGCCGACAGCAGCAATGACGCACCGGACGCGATATACAGTTGCAGACTACTCAATTCCAGATGCAGCAGGCTTACTGCCCACATGGCGACAATGAACCCCACCGTACCAAAAACGCGAATGGGCGGGAAAGCGGTCACCGGGTCAAGCCCTGCCTGGGCAAGACAGGAATAAGAGACGCTGTTCGATAACGCAATAGTCGGCATAAACGCCATCGCATTGACTAACATCACCCAAAACATCATATCCGGATCAGTTACGGATGCCGCATAAAAAAGTACGCCTGCACACACCAGGTGACACAGCATGTATGCACGTTCTGCACGCAGCCATTTGTCTGCGATGATCCCCATTATACCAGGCATAATAATCGCGGCGATCCCTTTGGAACTGTAAACCATGCCAACATTAGCGCCGGTGAAATGAAGGGTATTAATCATGTAAGAACCGAGGGTAACCAGCCAGCTCCCCCAGATAAAATATTGCAAAAAGGACATTACCTTTAAGCGCAAAGCGATGCTCATAATCGTTTCCTTGTCGCATCATATGGCCTCACTCAGTGAGGCCGTTTATTGTTGTTTTACTCAGGCAATTTTGCGCAGAAAGCCGCAAATAAGATTAATAAAGTTTTGCTTTGAGAGTTCCGCTGCTGCCAGCGTTTGGGCATGAGAAAGCTTCACGTCACTCAGACCTTCCGCCATGTTGGTAATCGCAGAGACCGCAACGACTTTAAGTTCGCAATGGCGAGCTGAAATAACCTCAGGCACCACAGACATACCAACAACATCCCCACCAATAATTTGCATCATGCGAATTTCCGCCGCAGTCTCGAAATTCGGCCCCGGATACGAGACGAACACGCCCTCCGTCAGAGGGACCCCCTCTTCTTTCGCCACTTTTTGTAACAGTGCGCGGTATTCCGCATCGTAGGCATTCGCCAGCGAGAAGAAGCGCTCACCAAAACGTTCATCATTAAGACCCACCATCGGCGTTCCCGGCATGGTGTTGATGTGATCTTTCAATGCGACCAGACTGCCGGCCCCCACTTCAGGACGCAGTGAGCCAGCCGCATTGGTGCAGAACAGCAACTCGCAGCCCAGCAACTTAAAGGTACGGATTGCATCCGTCATGATGGTCATCCCACGACCTTCGTAGAAATGTCCGCGACCTTTCATGCACGCCACTGGCACCCCCTGGAGATAACCCAGCACCAGCTCACCCGCATGACCGTGTACGGTACTTACCGGGAACCCAGGCAGCTTTTCGTAGGAAATTGCGACCGCGTTCTCAATCTGATCGGCCAGCGCGCCCAGCCCGGAACCTAAAATAAAGGCCACTCGTGGCGTGAAATCAGGTTTATAAGTCTTGATAATATCTACGCAATACAGTGGGTTATGAGAAAACTGAGCCTGATACATATATATCCTTTTTTTGTAGGGTGGAATCTAACGCCTTTTTATAACGAGATTGCCCTACCTCATACCAATACACTTTTTTCATGTATCCGATAGTTATTCGATATCGATATATTTATATTTTTTCACTATTAATAGGCTGAAAAAACTGTATTGGTACTCTCCTTTCCCTTGCATTAACAATATGCCGCTTTTAATCAACCTTTTTATTAAGCAATCAACTAATAACGATCGGCATAGGGAATTATGCTATGAAAAAACATCTTTTTACTCTGACACTCTCTTCTGTATTGGCGATACCAGCAGTATCCCATGCAGAATTTAAAGGCGGTTTTGCTGATATAGGTATTCATTATCTTGACTGGACTAGCAGAACCACTGAGAAATCGTCGACCAAATCACACAAAGATGATTTTGGATATCTGGAACTGGAAGGCGGCGCTAACTTTAGTTGGGGAGAAATGTACGGGTTCTTCGACTGGGAAAACTTTTATAATGATCGTCATGATAAACAGGGTAGCGAGCAGCGTTATACATTTAAAAATACCAACCGTATTTACCTGGGTGACACCGGATTTAATCTCTACTTGCATGCGTATGGCACCTACGGTTCTGCGAATCGTGTGAATTTCCATGACGATATGTTCCTTTACGGGATCGGCTACAATTTCACCGGCAGCGGTTGGTGGTTCAAACCGTTCTTTGCAAAACGCTATACAGACCAAACCTATTATACCGGCGATAACGGTTATGTCGCCGGTTGGGTTGCAGGTTACAGCTTTATGCTGGGCAGTGAGAAATTCACCCTCACCAACTGGAACGAGTACGAGTTTGATCGTGATGCCACCTACGCGGCAGGTAATGGCGGCAAAGAAGGTCTGAATGGTGCCGTCGCACTTTGGTGGAATGCAACTTCACACATCACCACAGGGATTCAGTATCGTTATGCGGATGACAAACTGGGCGAAGATTTTTACCAGGATGCGATAATCTACTCCATCAAATTTAATTTCTGATTGATTACTGCCGGAGCTCCCGGCAGTATGAATTCACTCTATATCTGATACAACGGATCCCCTTCCCGCCCAGCCATTAGCGCATTGCCCTGGTCTCGTACTACGTCCCATAACGCTTCAGCGGCGGTGGAAAGTGAACGGTTCTTCCTGCGCACCAGCATCAACTGGCGTTCAACCACCGGCGTAATGCGCTTTACCACCAGCGGGCTACCTTCAGGCAATGGTAGCGCCAGTGCGGGAAGAATACTGATGCCGATGCCTGCGGCTACCATCGGGAACAGCGTCGCCGGATGACCAATCTCCTGCACAATATTCGCCTGAATACCATTGCGCGCCAGCGCTGCGTCAATCAGCGGTCGGCTGCCTGACGCGTAATCCTGCAACACCAATTTCGCTCCCTGTAATGCCTGCCAGGGTACATAATCTTCCACGGCCAAAGCGCTATCGCGATGGCAAAGCAGAAAGAAAGGCTCGGAAAGAATCGCTTCACATTGCAGATCGCCCACTGGGCCTGGATCGATGACGATGCCAAAATCGACATCTCCCTGGCGAATACTTTCCATCACCCACTGCTGCGGACGATCGTGGAGGATAAACTGAATATCTGGATAGCGGCGATGGCTTTCAGCAATGCATTGCGGAATAAGATGCGCGGAAATGGTCTGGCTGGCAGCGACCCGAACTTTTCCGCTCAGTTGTTGCCCCATACGCCCGGTATCGCGCAACGTGCTGTTAAGTTCATCCAGCAGTCGCTCAAGACGCAAAGCCAACTGCTGCCCTGCATCTGTAAGCACCACTTCACGCGTGGTTCTGTCCAGCAGGCGAACACCAGTATGATTTTCCAGCTCCTTCACACTGTGACTCACTGCCGACTGGCTCAGGCCGATACGCTCTCCTGCACGACTAAAACTTTTCTCCTGCGCTACTGTGACGAAAACCTTTAATTGCTTTAAAGAATAATTCATCTGTTTTCTTCATGAATGGATGCAATAAATCAATTTTATTTCTCAAACTGGAAGAAGCACAATAGAACCATCGATCATCTGGAGTCTTTATGAAACTTTTTCGTATCCTCGATCCTTTCACCTTAACCCTGATCACGGTGGTGTTGCTGGCCTCTTTCTTTCCGGCCAGGGGCGATTTCGTTCCCTTCTTTGAAAATCTGACTACCGCAGCCATTGCTCTGCTGTTCTTTATGCACGGCGCGAAGTTATCGCGAGAGGCCATTATTGCAGGCGGTGGTCATTGGCGACTGCATTTATGGGTAATGTGCAGCACCTTCGTGCTGTTTCCGATTCTGGGCGTGCTGTTTGCGTGGTGGAAACCGGTAAATGTCGACCCGATGCTCTACTCCGGTTTTCTCTACTTGTGCATTCTCCCCGCGACCGTGCAGTCTGCAATCGCCTTCACGTCAATGGCGGGCGGTAACGTCGCGGCGGCGGTTTGTTCTGCGTCAGCATCCAGCCTACTGGGGATTTTCCTTTCACCGTTGCTGGTTGGCCTGGTGATGAATGTTCACGGTGCAGGGGGCAGCCTTGAGCAGGTAGGTAAGATAATGCTGCAACTGCTGCTGCCATTTGTGTTGGGGCATCTTTCGCGGCCGTGGATTGGTGACTGGGTGTCGCGTAATAAAAAATGGATTGCGAAAACTGACCAGACGTCCATTCTGTTGGTGGTTTATACGGCATTCAGCGAAGCCGTCGTTAACGGTATCTGGCACAAAGTTGGCTGGGGATCATTGCTGTTTATCGTGGTGGTCAGTTGCGTTCTTCTGGCTATCGTGATTGTAGTTAACGTCTTTATGGCACGCCGACTAGGCTTCAATAAGGCAGATGAAATTACTATCGTCTTTTGTGGTTCGAAAAAGAGTCTGGCAAATGGCATCCCGATGGCAAACATTCTGTTCCCCACATCGGTGATCGGTATGATGGTGCTGCCTCTGATGATTTTCCATCAGATCCAATTGATGGTCTGTGCGGTGCTGGCGCGTCGATACAAACGCCAGACCGAACAGTTACAGGCGCAGCAGGAAAGCAGCGCCGATAAAGCTTAAAGTGGGCGTTTCAGGGGCTGGACCAGTTGCGTCAGCCCCTCGGTTTTAATCAGCAGCGTGATTTGCATTAGCTCACCGAGCTTCCCTGCCGGGAACTCATCTTTGCGGGCAAACCACAGAAGATACTCCTCCGGCAGGTCGATTAATCGACGCCCTTTGTATTTGCCAAACGGCATTATCGTATTGGCTATTTCAATCAGCTGCTCTTTTTCCATCTCAGCTACCCAGCAAACGCAGCATTTCCGTTTCGTCGATGACTTCAATGCCCAGTTCCTGCGCCTTCGCCAGTTTAGATCCTGCAGCTTCACCCGCTATCACCAGATCGGTTTTCTTCGACACGCTGCCCGCGACTTTCGCCCCCAGTTCGACCAGTCGAGCTTTAGCGTCATCACGCGACATCTGGCTTAAGCTGCCTGTGAGCACCACGGTTTTACCAGCAAACGGGCTGTCAATCTCTTCCGCGTTAATCACCACCGGCGCAGGCCAGTGAACGCCTTCCGCCAACAGCTCGCTGATGACATTGCGGTTGCTTTCTTCGGCAAAGAAGTTGTGAACGTGGGAGGCAACGACAATGCCAACATCAGGCACCTTTTGCAGCTCTTCAATCGAAGCGGCTTCCAGCGCTTCCAGCGTGCCGAAATATGCCGCCAGACCTGCTGCGGTGGCCTCGCCGACTTCACGGATGCCAAGTGCATAGAGGAAGCGGGCAAAGGTGGTTTCTTTCGCTTTTTCCAGCGCGTTAACCACATTTTGTGCCGATTTCGGCCCCATGCGCTCCAGTCCGGTCAGTTTGCCTGCGGTGAGTTTGAACAGATCCGCCGGGGTATGGACATATTCTTTTTCAACCAGTTGATCGATGATTTTGTCGCCCATACCGTCAACGTCCATCGCACGGCGGGAAACAAAGTGTTTCAGCGACTCTTTACGCTGAGCACCGCAAATCAGGCCACCGGTACAGCGGGCAACCGCTTCACCTTCCACACGCTCGACGTCAGAACCACATACCGGACAATGCGTCGGGAATACAACCTCACGGGTATCTTCCGGGCGTTCAGAAAGCACGACGTTAACCACCTGCGGGATCACGTCGCCAGCGCGGCGAATCACCACTTTATCGCCAATGCGTAAACCAAGACGTTCGATTTCGTCAGCATTATGCAGTGTGGCGTTACTCACCAGCACACCAGCAACATGGACTGGTTCAAGACGCGCAACAGGCGTAATCGCGCCAGTACGCCCAACCTGAAACTCGACGTCACGCACAAAGGTCATCTGTTCCTGCGCCGGAAATTTAAACGCTACTGCCCAGCGCGGGGCACGCGCGACAAAGCCAAGCTGTTCCTGCTGTGCCAGTGAGTTGACCTTAATTACCACGCCGTCGATATCAAAGCCCAGCGTCGGGCGGTCTTCTTCCACTTTGTGGTAGAACGCCAGCACCTCTTCCGCCGATTCACAAAGCGTTACCCGATCGCTGACCGGTAATCCCCACTTTTTAAATTGCAGTAAACGGCCAAGATGAGTATCCGGTAGCTCGCCACCTTCCAGAACACCGACGCCATAGCAGAAAAAAGTGAGCGGTCGCTTCGCTGTAATACGCGGATCAAGCTGACGCAGTGAACCTGCAGCCGCATTACGCGGGTTAGCAAACACTTTCCCGCCTGTGCGTCGCGCATCTTCGTTGATCTTTTCGAAGCCGGCCTGCGGCAGGAACACTTCACCACGAACTTCCAGACGCGCCGGGATATTCTCGCCGTGAAGCTTCAGCGGAATGGCGCGAATAGTACGCACGTTTGATGTAATGTCTTCGCCGGTAGTGCCATCGCCACGGGTCGCTGCACTGACTAAAACGCCATTTTCATACAGAATGCTGACGGCAAGACCATCCAGTTTCAGCTCACAGCACCAGGTCACTTTTTCGTTGCTTTTCAGACGGTCCTGTACGCGTTTGTTGAAAGCAAGAAAGCTTTCTTCATCAAAGACGTTATCCAGCGACAACATGGGCACTTCATGGCGGATCTGGCTGAAAGCCGCCAGCGGCGCAGCACCTACACGTTGGGTAGGTGAATCAGGTGTAATCAGCTCTGGATGTTTGGCTTCCAGCTCGCGCAGTTCGCGCATCAGCCTGTCGTATTCAGCGTCGGGAATTTCCGGCGCATCCATCACATGATAAAGATATTCATGATGGCGAAGCGTCGTTCGCAGTTCTGTCAGTTGTTGTTCGATTGATTCCATATCGCACCATCAATGCTAAAAACCCCCGACAAGCGGGGGTTCGAAGAGGAGTTAATTTGCCTTAAGTGTATCAGGCGTTGGCGTCTTTGACTTCGCGGATGATGTCCTGGTACTCGCGCAATTTCTGCGGAGTCATCATACGGCGCTGATCGTCAAGCACTACACCGCCCACTTCATCGGCAATATGCTGCGCAGATTGCAGCATCAGCTTAAAGTTCTGCAGCTCGTCACCGTAAGACGGTACCTGCATAAAGATAGTGACACCCGGAGTAGTGAAATCCTTCATTTCAGGATCGAAGGTTCCCGGTTTCACCATATTCGCCAGGCTGAATAACGCCGGGCCGCTGCCATCCGGGCTAAGATGACGATGGTAAATATTCATATCGCCAAAAATGAAGCCCGCTTGTTGAATGCTGTTAAGAAGCAGTTCACCGTTTAACTCGCTACCGTGATGCGCCGCGACGTTCATAATAATCACCGCTTCTTTGCGCTTCGGTTTATCCATAACTGGAGCCGGTTCCGCTACAGGCTCAGGCTGTGGTGCCGCTACAGGTTCTGCAGGCTGGAAAGCCTGTTGTGCCGGTTGCGGTGCTGAATGCACTGGCTGCGGCGCTGACGCGACCTGTGGCGAAACTGGCTGCTGCAACGGCTGTTCAGGCTGAGGCTGATAGGCAGGCTGCTGCACGGGTTGCTGCACCGGCTGCGTTGGACGCGGAGCATGTTGCGGCGGTACCTGCGCTTCAGGCGGCTGCTGGACCGGTTGACGCGGCTGCGCAGACGCATAAGGCGGTTGGTACTGGTGTTGCGGCGACGGACGAGCAGCCTCATGCTCCTGGGCGTTAGCCGGGGCATGATTCACGCGGTGAACACGAACCTCACCAACGCCCTCATCATCTTCGACATCCTCGTCATAAGAATCGTCGTCACGTTTTGACTTCATTCGTTTTAATGGCCGATCGCGGAACATAGAAGATCGTTCTTTACGGCTGGTCCAGAAACCATGTACCAGTAAAGCGATTATGGCGATCGCGCCAACAATGATTAATATCAGACGCAAATCCTGCATCATTATATTCTCTGTTGTTCTAACACCTTGCCACCACGGCAAACATTTACTCACTAAGAGTATTTGCCGATTACCTCAAGTGCAAGTGCACTATTAACTTTCACAGCACAAAGATAGATGAAATCGTGCTTTTTGCTGTTTTTTCGAACATATCCTAACTGTCCATTGCGCAATTACCCGGTAAAATACGCAGAATTTTCCTGGGATTGGTCAAAAGGAGCTCATCCTGATTATGGTTTCATCATTCACATCTGCCCCACGCAGCGGTTTTTACTATTTTGCGCAAGGCTGGAAGCTCGTCTCGCAACCAGGGATTCGGCGTTTTGTTATTTTACCGCTGTTGGTCAATATTTTGTTGATGGGGGGCGCATTCTGGTGGCTCTTTACGCAACTCGATGTCTGGATCCCGACTCTCATGAGTTATGTTCCGGACTGGTTACAATGGCTGAGCTATCTGTTGTGGCCCCTGGCTGTCATCTCTGTGCTGTTAGTGTTTGGCTATTTCTTCTCAACGATTGCTAACTGGATTGCTGCTCCGTTCAACGGTTTATTGGCTGAACAACTGGAAGCAAGACTGACTGGCGCTACACCGCCAGATACTGGAATTTTCGGTATCATGAAAGATGTGCCGCGAATCATGAAACGCGAATGGCAAAAATTTGCCTGGTATCTGCCGCGCGCAATTGTATTGCTAATTCTTTACTTCATCCCTGGCATTGGGCAAACCGTCGCACCGGTACTGTGGTTCCTGTTTAGCGCCTGGATGTTAGCCATCCAGTATTGCGATTACCCCTTCGATAACCACAAAGTGCCGTTTAAAGAGATGCGTACCGCCCTGCGCACACGCAAAATCACCAATATGCAGTTTGGTGCTTTAACCAGCCTGTTTACGATGATCCCGCTGCTTAACCTGTTCATCATGCCCGTTGCCGTTTGTGGCGCGACGGCGATGTGGGTCGATTGCTATCGCGATAAACACGCGATGTGGCGGTAACAATCTACCGGTTATTTTGTAAACCGTTTGTGTGAAACAGGGGTGGCTTATGCCACCCCTTATTCCATCTTGCATGTCATTATTTCCCTTCTGCATATAGATATGCTAAATCCTTACTTCCGCATATTCTCTGAGCGGGTATGCTACCTGTTGTATCCCAATTTCATACAGTTAAGGACAGGCCATGAGTAAGATTTTTGAAGATAACTCGCTGACTATCGGTCACACACCGCTGGTTCGCCTGAATCGCATCGGTAACGGACGCATTCTGGCGAAGGTGGAATCTCGTAACCCCAGCTTCAGCGTTAAGTGCCGTATCGGTGCCAATATGATTTGGGATGCCGAAAAGCGCGGCGTGCTGAAACCAGGCGTTGAACTGGTTGAACCAACCAGCGGTAATACCGGGATTGCACTGGCCTATGTGGCTGCCGCTCGCGGTTACAAACTCACCCTGACCATGCCAGAAACCATGAGTATTGAACGCCGCAAGCTGCTGAAAGCGTTAGGTGCAAACCTGGTGCTGACCGAAGGTGCTAAAGGCATGAAAGGCGCAATCCAAAAAGCAGAAGAAATTGTCGCCAGCAATCCAGAGAAATACCTACTGCTGCAACAATTCAGCAATCCGGCAAACCCTGAAATTCACGAAAAAACCACCGGTCCGGAGATCTGGGAAGATACCGACGGTCAGGTTGATGTATTTATTGCTGGTGTTGGGACTGGCGGTACGCTGACCGGCGTCAGCCGCTACATTAAAGGCACCAAAGGCAAGACCGATCTCATCTCTGTCGCCGTGGAGCCAACCGATTCTCCGGTTATCGCCCAGGCGCTGGCAGGTGAAGAGATTAAACCTGGCCCGCATAAAATTCAGGGGATTGGCGCTGGTTTTATCCCGGCTAACCTTGATCTCAAGCTGGTCGATAAAGTCATTGGCATCACCAATGAAGAAGCTATTTCTACCGCGCGTCGTCTGATGGAAGAGGAAGGTATTCTTGCAGGTATCTCTTCTGGAGCGGCTGTTGCTGCAGCATTGAAACTACAAGAAGATGAAAGCTTTACCAACAAGAATATTGTGGTTATTCTACCGTCATCGGGTGAGCGTTATTTAAGCACCGCATTGTTTGCCGATCTCTTCACTGAGAAAGAATTGCAACAGTAATGCCAGCTTGTTAAAAATGCGTAAAAAAGCACCTTTTCAGGTGCTTTTTTGTGGCCTGCTTCAAACTTTCGCCCCTCCTGGCATTGATTCAGCCTGTCGGAACTGGTATTTAACCAGACTAATTATTTTGATGCGCGAAATTAATCGTTACAGGAAAAGCCATAGCTGAATCGATTTTATGATTTGGTTCAATTCTTCCTTTAGCGGCATAATGTTTAATGACGTACGAAACGTCAGCGGTCAACACCCGCCAGCAAAGGACTGTATTGCGCTCTTCGTGCGTCGCGTCTGTTAAAAACTGGCGCTAACAATACAGGCTAAAGTCGAACCGCCAGGCTAGACTTTAGTTCCACAACACTAAACCTATAAGTTGGGGAAATACAATGTTCCAGCAAGAAGTTACCATTACCGCTCCGAACGGTCTGCACACCCGCCCTGCTGCCCAGTTTGTAAAAGAAGCTAAGGGCTTCACTTCTGAAATTACTGTGACTTCCAACGGCAAAAGCGCCAGCGCGAAAAGCCTGTTTAAACTGCAGACTCTGGGCCTGACTCAAGGTACCGTTGTGACTATCTCCGCAGAAGGCGAAGACGAACAGAAAGCGGTTGAACATCTGGTTAAACTGATGGCGGAACTCGAGTAATTTCCCGGGTTCTTTTAAAAATCAGTCACAAGTAAGGTAGGGTTATGATTTCAGGCATTTTAGCATCCCCGGGTATCGCTTTCGGTAAAGCTCTGCTTCTGAAAGAAGACGAAATTGTCATTGACCGGAAAAAAATTTCTGCCGACCAGGTTGATCAGGAAGTTGAACGTTTTCTGAGCGGTCGTGCCAAGGCATCAGCCCAGCTGGAAACGATCAAAACGAAAGCTGGTGAAACGTTCGGTGAAGAAAAAGAAGCCATCTTTGAAGGGCATATTATGCTGCTCGAAGATGAGGAGCTGGAGCAGGAAATCATAGCCCTGATTAAAGATAAGCACATGACAGCTGACGCAGCTGCTCATGAAGTTATCGAAGGTCAGGCTTCTGCCCTGGAAGAACTGGATGATGAATACCTGAAAGAACGTGCGGCTGACGTACGTGATATCGGTAAGCGCCTGCTGCGCAACATCCTGGGCCTGAAGATTATCGACCTGAGCGCCATTCAGGATGAAGTCATTCTGGTTGCCGCTGATCTGACGCCGTCCGAAACCGCACAGCTGAACCTGAAGAAGGTGCTGGGTTTCATCACCGACGCGGGTGGCCGTACTTCCCACACCTCTATCATGGCGCGTTCTCTGGAACTGCCTGCTATCGTGGGTACCGGTAGCGTCACCTCTCAGGTGAAAAATGACGACTATCTGATTCTGGATGCCGTAAATAATCAGGTTTACGTCAATCCAACCAACGAAGTTATTGATAAAATGCGCGCTGTTCAGGAGCAAGTGGCTTCTGAAAAAGCAGAGCTTGCTAAACTGAAAGATCTGCCAGCTATTACGCTGGACGGTCACCAGGTAGAAGTGTGCGCTAACATCGGTACGGTTCGTGACGTTGAAGGTGCTGAGCGTAACGGCGCTGAAGGCGTTGGTCTTTATCGTACTGAGTTCCTGTTCATGGACCGCGACGCGCTGCCCACTGAAGAAGAACAGTTTGCTGCTTACAAAGCAGTAGCTGAAGCGTGTGGCTCACAAGCGGTTATCGTTCGTACCATGGACATCGGCGGCGACAAAGAGCTGCCATACATGAACTTCCCGAAAGAAGAGAACCCGTTCCTCGGCTGGCGCGCTATCCGTATCGCGATGGATCGTAAAGAGATCCTTCGCGATCAGCTCCGCGCTATCCTGCGTGCCTCTGCTTTCGGTAAATTGCGCATCATGTTCCCGATGATCATCTCTGTTGAAGAAGTGCGTGCACTGCGCAAAGAGATCGAAATCTACAAACAGGAACTGCGCGACGAAGGTAAAGCGTTTGACGAGTCAATTGAAATCGGCGTAATGGTGGAAACACCAGCGGCCGCAACAATTGCACGTCATTTAGCCAAAGAAGTTGATTTCTTTAGTATCGGCACCAATGATTTAACGCAGTACACTCTGGCAGTTGACCGTGGTAATGATATGATTTCACACCTTTACCAGCCAATGTCACCGTCCGTGCTGAACTTGATCAAGCAAGTTATTGATGCTTCTCATGCTGAAGGCAAATGGACTGGCATGTGTGGTGAGCTTGCTGGCGATGAACGTGCTACACTTCTGTTGCTGGGGATGGGTCTGGACGAATTCTCTATGAGCGCCATTTCTATCCCGCGCATTAAGAAGATTATCCGTAACACGAACTTCGAAGATGCGAAGGTGTTAGCAGAGCAGGCTCTTGCTCAACCGACAACGGACGAGTTAATGACGCTGGTTAACAAGTTCATTGAAGAAAAAACAATCTGCTAATCCACGAGATGCGGCCCAATTTACTGCTTAGGAGAAGATCATGGGTTTGTTCGATAAACTGAAATCTCTGGTTTCCGACGACAAGAAGGATACCGGAACTATTGAGATCATTGCTCCGCTCTCTGGCGAGATCGTCAATATCGAAGACGTGCCGGATGTCGTTTTTGCGGAAAAAATCGTTGGTGATGGCATTGCTATCAAACCAACTGGAAACAAAATGGTCGCGCCTGTAGACGGCACCATTGGTAAAATCTTTGAGACCAACCACGCGTTCTCTATCGAATCTGATAGCGGCGTTGAACTGTTCGTCCACTTCGGTATCGACACCGTTGAACTGAAAGGCGAAGGCTTCAAGCGTATTGCTGAAGAAGGTCAGCGCGTGAAAGTTGGTGATACCGTGATTGAATTCGATCTGCCGCTGCTGGAAGAGAAAGCCAAGTCTACCCTGACTCCGGTTGTTATCTCCAACATGGACGAAATCAAAGAACTGATCAAACTGTCCGGTAGCGTGACTGTGGGTGAAACCCCGGTTATCCGCATCAAGAAGTAATTCTTGCCGCAGTGAAAAATGGCGCCCATCGGCGCCATTTTTTTATGCTTCAGTCAGCGGCGGCAAAATCAATTCATCGCTACCATACTGCTGGGTATAGCGCATCACCTCCAGCACGCGTAATCCCGCGCTATGTACCGCGTCAGTTAATTCCTTACCTTTCAACAAGCCACTGATAAGCTGAGCACAAAACAGGTCGCCAGTCCCTTTCAGGTCAGTTTTAACCCGTGAATGGGAAATGACATTCACGCTGTCGGCACTGACCACCACCACCTGCATCTCCTGATTTTCTTCATTACCGGAGGCACTGGTAATCACCACCCACTTTAATGTGTCTGAAAGCAGACTTTTTGCGGCAGCAATGGCGCTGTCGAGATCGCGGCAATTTTTACCTGTCAGGATTTCCAGCTCAAAGATATTGGGCGTAATACCCTGCGCCAGAGGCAGTAAATATTGTCGGTATGCCTCAGGAAGGTCAGGTTTGACATAAATTCCGCTATCAATATCGCCAATCACCGGATCGACCATAATCAATAAGTCAGGATGGTCTTTGCGTAGCGCAGTCAGCCACTCGGCAAGGATTTTGATTTGCGATGCCGTTCCCATATAGCCCGTGGTGACAGCGCGCAGCTGGCGCAGCGCATCACGCTCCTGAAGCGCACGCAAATAACCGCTAAACCATTCGTCCGGAATCGCACCACCGTAGAAAGTGTCATAATGCGGCGTATTGCTCAGCAATACCGTCGGCACGGCAAAGACATTCAGGCCGTTCTGTTTGATAGCAGGCACGGCAATGCTGTTGCCTACGCTGCCGTACACTACCTGCGACTGCACGGCGACGATATCCGCCTGCAATGCCCTGCTCTTATCGTTAAACAACAACAAACTACTCATTTAATTTTTTCTCCTTGCCGATGATCCTCATCGTATTCCAACCGAAACTTTACCTGATTCTGGCAGTCAAATCGGCTATCACAAAACAAGGATAAGGTAATTCAATGAAGAAAATCATTTGTCTGGTCATTACGCTGCTAATGACACTCCCCGCTTACGCGAAGTTAACCGCCCACGAAGAAGCCCGCATCAACGCCATGCTGGAGGGATTAGCACAGAAAAAGGATTTGATATTTGTGCGCAACGGCGATGAACATACCTGCGATGAAGCGGTTTCCCATTTGCGTCTGAAGCTGGGCAATACCCGTAATCGCATTGATACTGCTGAGCAATTTATTGATAAGGTTGCTTCGTCATCATCGATTACCGGGAAGCCGTATATCGTGAAGATGCCCGGTAAGAGCGATGAAAACGCGCAACCTTTTTTACATGCGTTAATTGCGCAGACGGATAAAACGGTGCCTGCGGAAGGGAATTAATCCGCTTTGGCAAGGCATTTACAGGAGGTAACATGAAAAAATGCTTTATTTATAACGATGAAAAATCGAATAAATTTTGGTGGATAGATTACGAAGGGGATAGTTTAGCTATCAACTATGGCAAGGTAGGTAATATTGGTAAATTCCAGACAAAAGAGTTCGATAATGAAGAACAGTGTCTGAAAGAAGCCAGTAAATTGATTGCCGCAAAAATGAAGAAAGGCTATCAAGAAGATCCAAACTTTAACTACATGGATCGCTACTATTTTGATGATGAAGAAATTGGGTTACATGTTAAAACGTCACACCCAAACTTCCAGTGCCATTTTACTGATCCACTTTATGTGTGTTGCTGGGATGAAGAATCACCTTTTGGCAGCGATGAAGGTGCTGATGCTCTAAACGTTCTTGAAAATAGCCTGCGTAAAGAGCCGGATCTAGATTGTGCTGATTTCCCTCAAATGTTAATTGAAACTATCTGGGGTATGAAATATATCGCTATGGAAAGTATTCTTGAAGAGGATATTCGTGCGCAATTACTAGCCGATGAAATGAGCACTATCCAGAGCAATATGATTACCTACGCAACTGCATTCGGTCAGATTAAAGTCATGGGTAAAATCTCCCATAAACTTAAAAAGATGGGACTCAATGCACTAGCCCGTCATCAGCTTACCGCAAAAATTCTTCAATGGGGTGATGGTCAGGACTCACCAATACTTCAAAAAATGATTGATGACCTTACTACGTTTCCACACGAAAATTAAAAACTGCATTTGTCGGCAGCAACAACTGCCGACAAAGCAGATTATTGACAAAGTGCACTTTGTTTATGCCAGATGCAGCGTAAACGCCTTATTCGGCCTACAAAATATTGCTAATTCAATATATTACAGGAACCTTGTAGGCCTGATAAGCGTAGCGCATCAGGCAGTTTTGCGTTTGTCATCAGCCTCCAATGCTATTAATCCTTAAATCCCCGCCCCCTGACTAAAGTGCTCTTCCCCAAACACCCCGGTAGAAAGGTAGCGATCGCCGCGATCGCAGATGATCGCCACCACTACAGCGCCGGGGTTGGCTTTTGCCACCCGCAGTGCTCCGGCAACCGCGCCGCCGGAACTTACACCGCAGAAAATCCCTTCCCGCACTGCCAGTTCGCGCATGGTGTTTTCCGCATCGCGCTGATGAATATCCAGCACCTCATCCACCAGCGAAGCGTTGAAGATGCCTGGCAGATATTCCTCAGGCCAGCGACGAATGCCGGGAATGCTGCTGCCCTCTTCCGGCTGCAGACCAACAATGGTCACCGGTTTGGATTGCTCGCGCATAAAGCGCGACACGCCGGTAATCGTACCGGTCGTCCCCATGCTGGAGACAAAATGGGTAATGCGACCGCCGGTTTGCTGCCAGATTTCCGGCCCGGTGGTGGTGTAATGCGCATAAGGATTATCGGGATTATTAAACTGATCGAGCAGCTTGCCTTCGCCACGATTCGCCATCTCTAGCGCCAGATCGCGCGCACCTTCCATGCCCTGCTCTTTGGTGACCAGAATTAGCTCCGCACCGTAGGCACGCATCGCCGCGCGACGCTCCTGGCTCATGTTATCGGGCATCAGCAATTTCATGCGATAGCCTTTTAGCGCGGCAATCATTGCCAGCGCAATCCCGGTGTTACCACTGGTGGCTTCGATTAACACATCACCCGGTTTAATTTCCCCGCGCTTTTCCGCCTCGACGATCATCGAAAGCGCCGCACGATCTTTCACCGAACCGGCCGGATTATTGCCTTCCAGCTTTAACCACACTTCACTGCCGTTATCCGGCCCCATTCGTTGTAATTTCACCAGAGGCGTATTGCCTATTGTTTGTTCTAATGTACTCACGATCTCTGTCCATACGTGGTGTTGCCTGATGCGACGTTTACGCGTCTTATCAGGCCTACAGGTTACAAAACCTTGCCATTAAAAAGCCCGGATCGCGGGAAGCGCCTCCGGGCGTTTAACATTCACTCAACCTATCAGGCGCTTTGTGCGAGGGCAAGTTCCTCATCACGGGTTTCAATACGCTCGTCGCCGTGATACAGCCGCGCATGTTGCAGCCCGACGAACAAACGATCGCCGCGCACTGGCGCATCATCGCCACGCATTACCACGGTGAGCGGATCTTCATACCACCCCAGCGGCTGCACGACTAATTGGGTGTAGTGGCCTTTCGGGCTGGCTTCCAGCACCTGCACCGGCAGCGGCGAATCGAGGCTGGTGCGGCGGCTGATATCCACTTCCCACGGGCGCAGGAAGAGATCCACCGGCCCCTGATACGCAGGGGTGTATCCCAGCGGCCAGCGGTGCGCACCAACGTGGAACTGCCCACCGCGAATCGTTCCCTGCAAGCGGTTCACTTCGCCCATAAACTCCAGCACAAAACGGGTCGCCGGTTCGCGCCAGACCTGATCCGGTTCATCAGCCTGTTCGATATTGCCCTGGCTCATCACCACAACGCGGTTGGCGACTTCCATCGCTTCTTCCTGGTCGTGGGTAACGAACACGCTGGTGAATTTCAGCTCTTCATGCAACTGACGCAGCCAACGACGCAGCTCTTTACGCACCTGCGCATCCAGCGCGCCAAACGGTTCATCAAGCAGCAGAATTTGCGGTTCCACAGCCAGCGCGCGCGCCAGCGCCACACGCTGTTTCTGCCCGCCTGAAAGCTGGGCCGGATAACGATCCGCCAGATGCGCAAGCTGCACCATTTCCAGCAATTTTGTCACTTTCGCTTTGATGGCTGCGGCATTCGGGCGCTCGCGACGCGGCAGCACCGTCAGGCCGAAGGCGATATTGTCGAACACCGTCATATGGCGGAACAGCGCGTAATGCTGAAACACGAAACCGACTTTACGATCGCGTGCATGCAGGCGGCTGACGTCGGTGCCGTGGAAACGAATATGCCCGCTGGTTTGATGCTCCAGCCCGGCGATAATCCGCAGCAGCGTGGTTTTCCCGGAACCGGACGGCCCCAGCAATGCGACCATCTGACCAGAAGGAATATCCAGTGAGATATCGTTCAGCACCTGGGTGCGACCAAACGACTTCTTAATATTGGCAATCTCAATGCTCATGATGTTCCTCCTGTTGCGCGCGTTTTTCCTGATTCTCCAGGCGCCACTGCAACATACTCTTTAAAAACAGGGTGATAATCGCCATCAGCGTCAACAGCGCAGCGGCGGTAAAGGAGCCGACGGTGTTGTAGTCCTGCTCCAGCAATTCAATCTGTAACGGCAGCGAAAGTGTTTCGCCGCGAATCGAGCCGGATACCACCGACACCGCGCCAAACTCGCCTATCGCGCGGGCGTTGGTCAGCACCACGCCGTAAAGCAGCGCCCAGCGGATGTTCGGCAGCGTGACGCGGCGGAACATCTGCCAGCCAGACGCGCCAAGCAAAATCGCCGCTTCGTCTTCCTGGCAGCCCTGGCTTAACATCACCGGCACCAGCTCGCGCACCACAAACGGACAGGTCACGAAGATGGTGACCAGCACCATTCCCGGCCAGGAGAACATAATTTGCAGATTATGTTCATCCAGCCAGCTGCCGAGCGGGCCGTTAGAGCCGTAGAACAGCAGATAGACCAGACCGGCAACCACCGGCGACACGGCAAACGGAATGTCCAGCAGCGTCAGCAATAACTGGCGTCCGGGGAAGTTAAAGCGCGTCACCAGCCACGCCAGCAGAATACCGAACACCAGGTTTACCGGTACGGCAATCAGCGCGATCATCACCGTCAGCCAAATAGCGTGCAGCATGTCCGGGTCAGCAAGATTCTGTAACACCGGCATCAGCCCTTTGCTGAATGCCTGCACGAAAATGTAAATCATCGGCACCAGCAGGATGAACGCCGAAACCAGCATCCCGATGCCAACCAGAAACCATTTGCCCCAGTTAATTGGGCGCGCGTCATAACGCTTCAACTGTGTCACTTCCGCCATTAATGACCTACCACACGCCGACCAAAGCGACTTTGCAGAGTGTTAATTGAGAACAGCAGCAGCAGTGACGCCGCGAGGATCACCGAAGCAATTGCGCTCGCCGCCGGGTAATCAAACTCCTGTAAGCGAACAAAAATCATCAGCGACGTCACTTCCGTCTTCCAGGCGATGTTCCCGGCGATAAAAATCACCGCACCAAACTCACCGAGACTACGGGTAAACGACAGCGCCACGCCCGCCACCAGCGCCGGAGAAAGCTCCGGCAGCACCACTTTGCAGAAACTCTGCCAGCGCGTTGCGCCGAGCGTTTCTGCGGCTTCTTCATATTCCGGGCCTAACTCCTCCAGCACCGGCTGCACGGTACGCACCACAAACGGAATACTGGTAAAGGCCATCGCCACCGCGATACCAAGCCACGTATAGGTGACTTTGATATCAAACTTCGCCAGCCATTCACCGTAAAAACCGTTCACGGAAAAGAGCGAGGCCAGCGTTAAACCTGCTACCGCCGTTGGTAGCGCAAACGGTAAATCCATCAGCGCATCAAGCAGCGTGCGGCCCGGAAAGCGATAGCGGGTTAAAATCCACGCCATCAGCAGGCCGAAAACGCCGTTAAAAATCGATGCCACAAACGCCGACAGCAGCGTCACTTTATAGGCCGCAACCACCTGCGGGTTGGTGATCACCTCCCAATACTGCGCCCAGCTCATCTGAGCCAGTTGCATCACCAGTGCGGAGAGCGGCAGCAGCAAAATCAGGCACACAAACAGCAGACTGGTGCCGAGGCTTAAGGTAAAGCCCGGCAGCACGCGTCTGGAAGAAACTGCAAACATTAGTTACGCCCCGCCGCTAACAGCTTGTCTAACTCGCCGCCGCTGTTGAAGTGGGTTTTCATCACTTCCGGCCAGGAGCCAAATTTATCTTCCACGCGAAACAGCTCGGTCTGCGGGAATTTGTCTTTCAGTTTGTCCATGACTTCCGGGTTATTCACGCGGTAGTAATAATCGGTAATGATCGTTTGCGCCTGTGGGCTGTAGAGCCAGTTCAGGTAAGCTTTTGCCGCTTTTTCCGTGCCGTTGGCCTGCACGTTTTTATCGACCCACGCCACCGGGAATTCCGCCAGAATGTTGGTTTTCGGAATCACCACTTCAAAGCCCTGCGCTTCATACTGCTTGCGGATGTTGTTCACTTCCGATTCGAAGCTAATCAGCACATCGCCCAGCCCGCGCTCGGCAAAAGTAGTGGTCGCGCCACGACCGCCGGTATCGAACACTTCCACGTTTTTCAGGAACTGGGTCATAAACTGTTCGGTTTTGGCTTTATCGCCACCGTCAGCTTTATCCGCTGCGCCCCATGCCGCCAGATAGGTATAACGCGCGTTACCGGAGGTTTTTGGGTTCGGGAAAATCAGCTTCACGTCGGAGCGCACCAGATCGTTCCAGTCATGGATATTCTTCGGGTTGCCCTTACGCACCAGGAAGCCCATGGTGGAGTAAAACGGCGAGCTGTTATTCGGCAGGCGCGACTGCCAGTCAGCCGGGATCAGCTTGCCTTTATCATGCAGGATCTGCACGTCGGTCACCTGGTTATAAGTGACAACGTCCGCTTTTAAGCCCTGCAAAATCGCCAGCGCCTGTTTTGATGACCCGGCATGAGATTGTTTTATCGTCAGTTTATCGCCGCCGTTGTCTTTGGCCCATTGTTGCTCAAACGGCGGATTCAGGGCAGCAAACAGCTCGCGGGAGACGTCATAAGAACTGTTCAGCAGTTCCGTTGCCTGTACATGGCCCGCCAGCAGCAGAGAAGCGACCAGCGCGAGTGAGTTCTTTTTCAGTAAGTTAACGGCCATTGCGCACCCTTATTAATTAAATGACTTTCTATTAGTCATCATATTTATAACGGACGTGAAAGGAGTAACGGTTTTATATACCGTTTGGTGATTTGGAAGTTGAAAAGGGAATAAGAACTTGGTTCAACAGGCGTAATTGTTGCAGTCAGTTTGGACACGAACAGCGCGGAGAAACCGGAGCGTACACATAGTACGTGAGGATTTCGAGCACTGCCCGGGGCCAAAATGACAAATAAAATAGCCTGGTGAACTTAGTTCAAGACGAAATCCTCCCCACACATGCAGGGAGGAAACAGAGGTGAATCAGATGCCGACGCTAACCGTCTCCGGCAGTGTGCTGCCGCCATCAATCACATTCTGTGTACCGGTTAAATAGCTGGATTCATCGGATGCGAGGAAGGCCGCCAGTTCGCCAACTTCCAGCGGATCGGCGAGGCGACGCAGCGGGATTGCTTTCGCCATTTCAGTCAGCACCGATTCCGGATCCTCCGGGTTTGACTGACGCGCGATGCTTTCCGCCATTGGCGTGCGAACATATCCTGGGCAGATGGCGTTAACGCGAATACCAGACTGCGCGTACTCCACCGCCAGCGATTTAGTCAGGCCAACAATCGCCGCTTTCGTTAAGGCATACGCCGTTTCGCCCGGATCGGCCACCATATCGCCAGTGACCGAAGACATCATCACAATGCGACCATCTTTGCGGGCAATCATCTCCGGCAGCACCGCCTTCGTGACGTTCCATACGCCTTTTATATTGATATCAATATGGAAATCGCGATCTTCATCGCTCATATCGAGGAAACTGCCCAGACGACAAACGCCTGCGTTATTCACCAGGATATCAATGCGCCCTTCTTTTTCCTTTGCGCGCTTGATAGCTGCGGCTACCGACGCCGGGTCACGCACATCGGCGACAACCGCCGTACAGCGATGACCACGACCACACAGTTCGTCCGCCAGCTTTTCGATCTCAGGGGAGATATCCAGCAAGATTAGGTTTGCGCCATGACGCGCAAAAGTTCTGGCAATTCCTTCGCCAATTCCCTGCAATGCGCCCGTAATCAGTGCTGTCTTGCCCGTGAGTTTACCCATTTTAATGCTCTCCTTGTTAATACAGAGCGTTACACTCCATTCCCTCTGAAAATACAGGATAAACAAAATATTGCTGCGGATCAGCTCACTAATTCAGGAAAATCTCAATCCAGTCGCTGCTTTATGCATCATTTCAGGCGTTGTGTTAGCTCACTGCTGCGCTCAATCATTTTCAATGACTCGACATCATTAAGTTGTACCAGCCCAACAAACAGTAAATCGGTAACCGAATTTTGCGCCGTGCGGGTGGACATCGACGAGCTACGCCATTCGGTTTCACCAGAAACGGTATCGAGGGTGAAATGTGCCAACCGCCGCAGCGAAGAATCAGTCAGTGAAGTAATGGCAATCACCGTTGCCCCCTGCTTTCGCGCTGCCTCGGCGCATAGCAAAATCTCTTTTTTACTGCCGCTGTAAGAGATAGCGATTTGTACATCACCTTTTTTCAACGCCTGGGAAACGGTAGCTTGTACGTGCGTGTCGGCTTCACAGGCCACGCGATAACCAATTTTCATCAGTTTGAATGAAAGATCGCGCCCCACCAGCGCCGACCCGCCCAGGCCTGTTATCTGGATAAACGGCGCTTTACTGATGACCTCAATGATTTTTTGCAGCCGCGCGTAATCGAGTAAGGCGCAGGTTTGCTCCAGTGCCAGCTCTTTTTCGCGATTCAGTTTGCGGGCAATCACTTCCAGCGAATCGTCACTGGTAATCGAACTGTGCAAGTGCAGCGCCGTGGCATTCGTTTTCTCCCGGCTGGCACTGTATTCGCCAATTAACGCCATACGCAATTCAGTAAATCCTTGCGCGCCGAGCTTCTGGGCAAACTTCACAATACTCGACTGGCTGATACCGAGCTGTTTCGCCATCTTGCGCGAAGAGACGGATTTCAGCTCACTCACTTTAGCCTGCAGAAAGTCAGCTATTTTTTGCTCGTTCTCGGTAAATTCACTTTCTGCATTGCGTATTTTCGTCAGGTACAACATCTTCCACTCTCCTGGGCTGGCAGCAAAAATTCCGCTTAAGTTCTTATGACGCTCTTCACACTCTGCGAGTGTAGACTCAATGATTCCTTTAAGTCTGTCAATTCGGGATATATGATTCCATCCATCTGCAATTATTTGATCGTAAATAGTAAGGTCACCACCGATGCAACTTGAAAAGATGATTACCGAAGGCTCGAACGCCGCTTCGGCTGAAATTGACCGCGTATCAACGCTGGAAATGTGCCGGATTATCAACGATGAAGATAAAACCGTACCACTTGCCGTTGAGCGTGTACTGCCGGATATCGCCGCAGCGATCGATGTTATCCACGCCCAGGTAAGCGGCGGCGGTCGACTGATTTACATCGGTGCGGGGACTTCCGGTCGTCTGGGTATTCTTGATGCCAGCGAATGTCCGCCGACCTACGGCGTCAAACCGGACCTGGTGGTTGGTTTGATTGCTGGCGGTGAATATGCCATTCAGCACGCGGTGGAAGGCGCAGAAGATAGCCGGGAAGGTGGTGTTAACGATCTAAAAAATATCGGCTTAACCGCACAGGATGTGGTGGTTGGTATTGCTGCCAGCGGTCGCACACCGTATGTGATTGCCGGGCTGGAATACGCACGCCAACTCGGTTGCCGCACAGTGGGCATTTCCTGTAATCCGGGGAGCGCCGTTTCAACCACCGCTGAGTTTGCTATTACTCCGGTGGTTGGTGCCGAAGTGGTTACCGGTTCTTCGCGAATGAAAGCAGGCACAGCGCAGAAACTGGTGCTCAATATGCTTTCTACCGGGCTGATGATTAAATCCGGCAAAGTGTTCGGCAACCTGATGGTCGATGTGGTCGCCACCAACGAAAAATTGCATGTGCGCCAGGTCAATATCGTTAAAAACGCCACCGGATGTAACGCCGAACAAGCGGAAGCGGCGTTAATTGCCTGCGAGCGCAACTGCAAAACGGCCATTGTGATGGTGCTGAAAAATCTCGATGCCGCAGAAGCAAAAAAACGCCTGGATCAACACGGCGGCTTTATTCGTCAGGTTTTAGACAAGGAATAACCCATGGCCAAAGAGATCAGCAGTGAACTTCTGAACACCATCCTTACCCGTGTCGGCGGACCGGGGAATATCGCCAGTTGTGGTAACTGTATGACGCGCCTGCGTCTGGGTGTACATGACAGTTCACTGGTTGATCCCAATATCAAAACGCTGGAAGGCGTGAAGGGCGTCATTTTGACCAGCGATCAGGTACAGGTCGTTTTTGGACCAGGTAAAGCGCATCGTGCCGCAAAAGCGATGAGCGAACTGCTGGGCGAAGCCCCGGTACAGGATGCCGCAGAAATCGCCGCTCAGAATAAACGCCAGTTAAAAGCCAAACAGACCTCCGGCGTGCAACAGTTTCTTGCCAAATTCGCCACTATCTTCACGCCGCTGATCCCCGGTTTTATTGCTGCGGGTCTGTTGCTGGGGATAGCGACGTTAATTGCCACCGTGATGCACGTTCCGGCAGATGCTCAGGGAACGCTACCTGATGCGTTGAATTTTATGAAGGTGTTCAGCAAAGGTTTGTTCACTTTCCTGGTGATTCTGGTGGGCTATAACGCTGCCCAGGCATTTGGCGGCACGGGCGTCAATGGCGCAATTATCGCCGCGCTCTTTTTGCTCGGTTATAACCCTGCTGCCACCACCGGTTACTACGCCGGTTTTCACGATTTCTTCGGTCTGCCCATCGATCCGCGTGGCAATATTATCGGCGTGTTGATTGCCGCCTGGGCCTGCGCCCGCATCGAAGGCATGGTGCGCCGCTTTATGCCAGACGATCTCGACATGCTGTTGACCTCGTTAATCACTCTGCTGATCACCGCCACACTGGCGTATTTGATCATTATGCCGCTGGGTGGCTGGTTATTCGAAGGCATGTCGTGGCTGTTTATGCACCTGAACAGTAATCCGCTCGGTTGTGCAGTTTTAGCAGGGCTATTCCTGATCGCCGTGGTGTTTGGCGTGCATCAGGGCTTTATTCCTGTTTACCTGGCCTTAATGGACAGCCAGGGATTCAACAGCCTGTTCCCCATCCTTTCAATGGCAGGCGCGGGCCAGGTGGGTGCGGCGCTGGCACTCTACTGGCGGGCGCAACCGCACAGTGCATTACGCAGTCAGGTCCGCGGGGCAATTATTCCCGGCCTGCTGGGCGTTGGCGAACCGTTAATTTACGGCGTTACCCTACCCCGCATGAAACCGTTTGTTACTGCCTGTTTAGGTGGCGCGGCGGGCGGTTTGTTTATCGGCCTGATAGCCTGGTGGGGTCTGCCGATGGGCTTAAACAGCGCCTTTGGGCCGTCTGGCCTGGTGGCGCTGCCGCTGATGACATCCGCGCAAGGCATCCTTCCGGCAATGGCGGTTTACGCTGGCGGGATTCTGGTGGCATGGGTTTGTGGGTTTATTTTCACCACACTCTTTGGCTGCCGTAACGTCAATCTGGACTGATTATGAAACGGACAATGCTCTATTTTTCTCTGCTGGCTGTCAGCTGTAGCGTCAGCGCCGCAAAATACCCTGTTCTGACAGAAAGTTCGCCAGAGAAAGCAGGGTTTAACGTCGAACGGCTTAATCAGATGGATCGCTGGATTAGCCAGCAAGTTGATGCCGGTTATCCCGGCGTTAACCTGCTGATCATTAAAGATAATCAGATTGTGTATCGCAAAGCCTGGGGCGCGGCGAAAAAGTACGATGGCAGCGTGTTAATGAAGCAGCCAGTAAAAGCAACCACCGAGACGCTGTATGACCTGGCCTCAAACACAAAAATGTACGCCACTAACTTCGCCCTACAAAAGCTAATGAGCGAAGGCAAACTACATCCTGACGATCGGATTGCGAAATATATTCCGGGATTTGCCGACAGTCCAAATGACACCATCAAAGGCAAAAACACGCTGCGGATTTCTGATCTGCTGCATCACAGCGGCGGTTTCCCGGCAGACCCGCAATACCCAAATAAAGCCGTCGCGGGCGCGTTATATTCCCAGGATAAAGGCCAGACGCTGGAAATGATCAAGCGCACGCCCCTGGAATATCAGCCCGGCAGCAAACATATCTACAGCGATGTCGATTATATGCTGCTTGGATTTATCGTCGAGTCAGTTACTGGTCAGCCGCTTGACCGCTATGTTGAAGAGTCGATTTATCGCCCGCTCGGCCTGACGCATACGGTGTTTAATCCGCTGCTGAAAGGCTTTAAACCACAGCAAATTGCCGCCACGGAACTGAACGGCAATACCCGCGATGGCGTGATTCACTTCCCGAATATCCGCACCTCCACTCTCTGGGGTCAGGTGCACGATGAAAAAGCATTCTATTCGATGGGCGGCGTTTCCGGGCACGCAGGTTTGTTTTCCAATACCGGCGATATTGCGGTGTTAATGCAAACGATGCTGAACGGCGGCGGCTATGGCGATGTGCAGCTGTTCAGTGCGGAAACGGTGAAGATGTTCACCACCAGCTCTAAGGAAGATGCTACTTTTGGCCTCGGCTGGCGCGTGAATGGTAATGCCACCATGACGCCGACGTTTGGCACGCTGGCAAGCCCGCAAACCTACGGTCACACTGGCTGGACCGGGACGGTGACCGTTATCGATCCTATCAATCATATGGCGATTGTGATGTTAAGCAACAAGCCACATTCACCAGTTGCCGATCCACACAAAAATCCCAATATGTTCGAAAGCGGTCAGCTACCGATTGCAACTTATGGTTGGGTGGTGGATCAGGTGTATGCGGCGTTAAAGCAGTAATAAAAAGGCCAGTCAGTTGTGATACTGGCTGGCCTTTAATCATCGAATCAGAAGCGCTTACAGCGCCATCAGTTTGTCCAGCGACGGCGCGAAATAATAGCCGCCAGTGACCGGTTTGGTGAAACGCAACATCGCATCACGTTTGCCATCGGTATCGCCAAACATGCTCAGCAGTTGCTGCTCAATGTTATGCAGACGCGCGCAGTAGGCGCAGAAGTACAGACCGTGAGTGCCGCTGGCAGTGCCGTATGGCAGGCTCTGGCGAACAATCTTCAGTCCTTTGCCATCTTCTTTCAGATCAACACGGGTCAGGTGAGAAGTTTCCGGACGCTCATCGCCGTCAATCTCTTCGTTAGCCTCTTTGGTACGCCCGATCATCATCTCCTGATCGTGAACGCTCATCCGGTTGAGTTGCTTCAGGTTGTGCTCCCAACGCTGCACAAATACATAGCTGCCGCCTGCATCCACGCCGTCTTTGATAACCGCCACTTCGCGACGCGTCTCTTCACCCGCCGGGTTTTCTGTACCGTCAACAAAGCCGCTCAGATCACGCTCTTCAACCCAACGGAAGCCGTGGATCTCTTCTTTCACTTCAATGCAGTCACCAAAGGCTTCCATCGCTGCCTGAGCGACAGAGAAATTTACGTCGTGACGCAGAGAAAGAATGTGGATCAACACATCGAACTGGGTCGTCGGCGCAAGGCCTTTACCGTAGCCCGGAAAATCTTTCAGCTCTTCGGCCCCAACGCCGCCGCTCAGAGCACGCCAGGTGTTGTTACCAAAGGCAACTACCGCACCAAGATGCGCGTCCGGGAATTTCGCTTCAAAAGTTGCCAGTTTGTCGGCAAATGTTTTACTGGCCGCACGCAGGGCGTCAACTTCCCCTTTCACGTTGGCTTCGATCCAAATCGCCGCGCGGCAATGTTCTGGCAAAATGCCACTCTGAACCTGAGACATTGTTCCTCCTGAAAATAAGAATGCCACGCAATCCGTGGCATTGTTGGGCGCTATTTTACGTGTTTTTTCGCGGCGGCGGTTTGTTCAGACGCAAATTAACGCCGCCAGATAATTTTACTGACTTTCCAGTTTTTCAGGGTATCGTCCGAAGGCATTAACCCTTCAGGACCACTCCATTCCCCGCTGAACTGGTAGCTAATATGTTGACTGCCTTCGGCTTTACATTCGACGGCACGATTATCATCACCATCAGCTTTTTGGCAATTGCCAAATGCTTTGCTGTAAAGGTCGCTAAACGGTGTACCGATTTTAACACCGGAGTCAGCTGGAATATCGCTATCCAGCACATCAACGCGGCTGATCGTGCCCTGATCGCCGTTAATCACCATCGCCACGTTGTCGCCTTTCATCACTTCAAAAAAGCGCACCACGTTGCCGTTCGCGGTTTTCATTCCGCTGCGCAGGCGATAATCGCCATCAAGCGCATCGGCAATGGCTTGTTCTTGCAGTGGTGTGGACGCCGTTAATTCACCAACGCCCTGCTCGCTCACTTTGGTGGACGACCCAAACCAGTTCCACGGGTTAGCGGCAGACCAGTTAACTGACGACATCGTGGAACAGCCGGTCAGCATCAACGGCATAGCGCATAACATTAAACGCAGCGATTTCATGTCACTTCCTTTGGTTATTCAATAACGTTGCTTGGAGTGCAAATTCACCAAAAAGTGCCGTTATTCTTTTTCTTCATTAAAACAAGCGCGTAAACGTCGATTGGTCAGCAGCCAGATTAACGCCACAATATCCGCCACTACCAGCGCCAGACCGATACCGCTAACGGATTCACCGTTCAGCCACAACCACGGTTGCCAGCAAAGCAAAACGAGCTGCGCCAACAGCAACAGAAAATAGAGTACATACCAGATGCGAGGAAACGTAGCCCGCCGACCGCTCAACAAAAACGCCAGCACCGCAGGAATGCCAGGAATTAACCCCAGCCAGAAATTATCGTGATCGGGATAAAACAGATTCAACAGCGCAGTACCCTGCTCACGCGACGCACCGGCAATGACAAACAGCACCCAGGTTCGCGCCTGAAGCAACAGCACAAGCCAGAAGAGAAAAGGTAAACGCAGGCGTCCGTGCGCATCATAATGGGCAGGATGAAACTCAGTACTCTTCATCTTCAATCAAACGCTTGCCCAGACTCAGCACGTCGGCGTGTTCATATCCAAGGCGTTCATACATTCCGAGCACCATGTCGTTATCTTCCGGCACATTGATCTGAATTTTCGGGCAGCCGCGAGCAATCAGCTTTTTCTCCAGCCGATTAAGCAACGCATTAGCAATCCCACGCCCACGAAACTCTGGATGCACGCCAAGATAATAAGCAGACCCGCGATGCCCGTCATAACCGCCCATCACCGTTCCGACCACTTCACCGTTTACCTCAGCGACCAGAAACAGACTGACGTCATGGTTCATTTTGCGCTCGATGTCCATTTCCGGATCGTTCCACGGACGCAGCAAGTCGCAACGCTCCCAAAGGGTGATGACCTCTTCGAAATCTTCCTGGCGAAATACGCGTATCTCCATGGTATTCGTTACCTTTTTGCGGGTTAAAAGGCTGATTATGGCGTGAACGGTCGAATTAGCCAATATCTGACGAAAATCGGTTAAAAAAGTGGCATAATGGGGAGTTGTCAACTATTGAAATGAAAAGTAAAACAATTCTCAACAGCAAACGGTCGTAACGGATTACGCGATACGATATAACATCTGGAACTTTATTATTACAACTCAGGCCGTATGAGCACTTTTAAACCACTAAAAACACTCACTTCGCGCCGCCAGGTGCTGAAAGCCGGATTGGCTGCCCTGACGTTGTCAGGAATGTCGCAAGCCATCGCCAAAGAAGAACCTTTAAAAACCAGTAACGGACACAGTAAGCCGAAAGCCAAAAAAAGCGGCGGCAAACGTGTCGTTGTTCTCGATCCAGGCCACGGCGGAATTGATACCGGAGCGATTGGTCGCAATGGATCGAAAGAAAAACATGTGGTGCTGGCGATTGCCAAAAACGTCCGTTCCATATTGCGTAATCATGGCATTGATGCGCGTTTAACGCGTTCTGGCGATACGTTTATCCCGCTGTACGATCGCGTTGAAATCGCCCATAAACATGGCGCTGACCTGTTTATGTCAATTCACGCCGACGGCTTTACTAACCCGAAAGCTGCCGGTGCTTCGGTATTTGCTCTCTCTAACCGCGGCGCAAGTAGCGCAATGGCGAAATACCTGTCTGAACGCGAAAACCGCGCTGATGAAGTTGCCGGTAAAAAAGCGACTGACAAGGATCACCTATTGCAGCAAGTGCTGTTTGATCTGGTGCAAACCGATACCATTAAAAACAGCCTGACGCTTGGCTCGCATATTCTGAAGAAGATTAAGCCGGTGCATAAGCTGCACAGTCGCAATACCGAACAAGCCGCGTTTGTAGTGTTGAAATCGCCATCTGTTCCTTCGGTGCTGGTGGAAACTTCTTTTATCACCAACCCGGAAGAAGAGCGGCTGTTAGGCACGGCGGCATTTCGCCAGAAAATCGCCACAGCCATTGCCGAAGGCGTGATCAGTTATTTCCACTGGTTTGACAACCAGAAAGCACACTCGAGAAAGCGGTAAGAGATGAAACCCAACGCACACCAGGTTAAACAGTTTCTGCTCAACCTTCAGGATACAATTTGTCAGCAGTTGAGCGCCGTCGATGGCGCAGAATTTGTCGAAGATAGCTGGCAGCGCGAAGCTGGCGGCGGCGGACGTAGCCGGGTGTTGCGTAATGGTGGTGTTTTCGAACAGGCGGGCGTCAACTTTTCACATGTCCACGGTGAGGCGATGCCTGCTTCCGCCACTGCTCATCGCCCGGAACTTGCCGGACGCAGTTTCGAAGCGATGGGCGTTTCGCTGGTAGTGCATCCGCATAACCCGTACGTTCCCACCAGCCACGCGAATGTGCGCTTTTTTATTGCCGAAAAACCGGGTGCCGAGCCCGTCTGGTGGTTTGGCGGCGGCTTCGATTTAACCCCTTTCTATGGTTTTGAAGAAGACGCCATTCACTGGCACCGCACCGCCCGTGACCTGTGCCTGCCATTTGGCGAAGACGTTTATCCGCGTTACAAAAAGTGGTGCGACGAATACTTCTACCTCAAACATCGTAACGAACAACGCGGCATTGGCGGGTTGTTCTTTGATGACCTGAACACGCCAGACTTTGATCACTGTTTCGCCTTTATGCAGGCGGTAGGTCACGGCTACACCGACGCTTATTTACCGATTGTTGAACGACGCAAAGCGATGGAATACGGCGAGCGCGAGCGCAATTTCCAGCTCTACCGTCGCGGTCGCTATGTCGAGTTCAACCTGGTCTGGGATCGCGGAACGCTGTTTGGCCTGCAAACTGGCGGGCGCACCGAGTCTATCCTGATGTCAATGCCGCCACTGGTACGCTGGGAATATGATTATCAGCCAGAAGCAGGCAGCCCGGAAGCGGCGTTAAGTGAGTTTATTAAGGTCAAGGATTGGATTTAATATCATGAAAATAAAAGAAAAATAACCCTATGTTTGTGGCTTGAAATTAATTCTGTTTAATTTGTGTGCCATAGTGACACCCTAATATCTAATAATAATCTCTTTCGACTTAATATCCTCAGGCAAGGAGCGCCTCTATGACTCACCGTATTCCCTGTAAAAGCCCCGCTTGTACATCAACCATTCTTCCGGAAACCGCAGCGCGTACTAACGGATACTGCATGCCCTGCGAGCAGGCCCAACAGCAGCGTGAGCACGACGAATATATCAAGAAAAACAAAAAGATCGTGAATGCGTTTGCTGGGTTAAGCGATCCGGTTGCCATGCTTAAATTAATTCACCAACCGCGGAAATTCGATGCGTTAATCGACTGGACTCCCTGCCCCGTTCCCACCGATGCCCTGTATCAACAGTTGACCGCCGAGCAAGCGCAGCAAATGGCTGATTACGCCACAGAACGCTTTGCGTCTGGTGAATATGAACACGCTCAGGAGATTTGTCTTTGTCTGGCGGCGTTTACCCAGGCAAATCTGGATGCATATTTACGAGAGTGGATCTCTTATGATGATTTAGACGCTTATTCTCCTCTGCCTTTCCACCGCGCCCCAGCGGATGTTCGCGATACGCTGTTAGAACGGGTTGAGGATGATGCAGAAAACAGAAATTGTATTCTGCAATGTCTGGCATGGATTGGGGATGACGTTGTTGTTGAACGTTTTGCCTACTGGCGCAATAACCCGCCGCTGTGGCGCAGTTCACTTTACATCGCGCCAGAAGAATATGCGCATGAGGCCGGTTGGGAGTTAACCGCTGAAGATCAAAGGCGTAATCTCTATTTTCCTCAATGTTTTCATCTGGAGATGAAAAGCACCGGGTCTTGCGAAGCTTTGCGTGTTGTTGATGAACGCAGCGATACCTGTCCAAAGTGCGCATTGCCCCTAACAAATCTTTTCGACGTTGACCTGAAGGCAACGGGTCTTAGCGATAACGGCAGTTTTCGCGTCGTGACTTGCGAATGTTGCACCGCCTACAGCACCATTTTCGGCTACATGGACTCAAAGGGTAACGCTCATTTGTCTGCAAAAAATATCCCGCCTGCCTGGCTGCCGGATGATGTATCGGAATGGCGTCGACTCCCTGTAAACAGCATGAGACAGGGAAACCTTAGGTCACCGTTATTTGCCGCAGACCCATTTTTACCTGTCTCTTTCTCGCAACTTGGCGGGCATCCAACCTGGATTCAGGACGCGGAATATCCTCTCTGTCCGCAATGTTCCCACACAATGATGTTTCTTGCGCAACTGGATTATGCCGATATTGAACAATATGGCGAAGGGATAATTTACGCGTTTATCTGCCCGGAGTGCCGGACAACAGCGACGTCTTATCAGCAATCTTAGAAATTATTTTGCGCCAGTTTGCTCACGGGAGCATTTAAGAATGTCAGACACATCAAATAAAGAAAGTAAATGGCACCCTCATCTGGATATGAGTTTTCTGGGATGTGTGCTGGCATTTGCTATAGAAGTTTATTTTGAAGAACACATTTTTATTCCCCACGGTGGAGGAGCAAGTTTTGGATTGATAGCACTCATCGTTATTAATTTTATGACTATCCCGGTAGTGATCGTGGTAACAACACTATTTTGCTATTTATTTAAAATTTCGCGAAAGCGCGTAAATTGTATGTTGGTATTCCTGCTGGCGTGTATTCTGACAATTGTCGGTTTGTTTATCGCCTATCCCGTTGGGCAATAAAATACATAGCAATTCAACGTAATTTGTAACTTCACTATGGACCGGATCAAACACCATCCTCATCCGGCCCTCACCCTCACTCCAGTTCCTGCATCCGCTGATGTAGCGTCAGAGACGGCTTCTCGGCAAACAGTTGCTGGTAATCCGTGGCGAATTGCCCCAGATGCCAGAATCCCCACTGCATGGCGGCATCTTTGACCGTTGTACTTTGCGACCACGGGCTTATCAGTTCGCGGCGCACGGCGTTCAGGCGAATGCGTTTCAGCCACGCGTTTGGGCCAATGCCTAAAAGAGCGTGAAACGCGTTTTGTAGCGTGCGGCGGCTGACATGCAGTTGATTGCACAAATCCAGCACGGTTACCGGTTCGGACATATTCTCCAGCACATATTCACGCGCGCGGGTCAACAAGCGACGGTAACTCTGGTGGCTGATACTTTCCGCCGTCACCATTGGCTGCGCTTCTTCCAGCATCGCCCCCATCGCCATTAGCAAATTATCCCCCAGCACTTTTCGCACTGCAGGCTGATGGAGATTTTCCGGGTTCTCGCAAAATGTCGCCAGAGCCTGTTGGACAAAGCCCCACAGCGCGGCTTTATGCTGCTCTTTCACTTCCAGCGCCGACTGGTTACGTAACATATGCAGCACCCTTTCCGGGTTATGCAAAAAGTTAGCCTGACGGGTGATGACATCTTCAGAAAGCACCACGCCAAGGATCGTGTAATCGTCCGGCGTACTTAATTCAAACTCGGTTCCTCCAGGGCGTGTCGCAATTTCTGCGCTTCCCAGACATTGCGAACCGATAAATCCCTGCTCACCGCGCGTCGCCGGAATGCCAAACCAGAACGAGTTCGGCCAGACCAGGCACGACTGACGCAGCGCCAGACCGGTGTATTCACGAAAAACCTGAATATCATCGAGTAGAATTTCCGTAAATTCACCATGAAACTTGCCCGGATGCAGCTGATCGTAAATCTGCTGCCAGGCGGTAATCGTCAAAGCATGTTCATAGACATCCGTTGTCTGTCGTTGATGAACATTATCCACTTCGACCTTCGGCGTGAGCTTCAGGTTTTCGGGTAAGGGTTCATGATAAAGATGGTGCAAATTGGCTGTACGGGTCTTTTTCATGATGTTAATGCCGGGTGTTGTAGGACACCCGGCACCTCCGACAGGTTAATGGGGCTTGAGACGATAACGACTACTGCGTTTACGTAACGTCCCGGCAGAAAAGAGCTGTTCGAGCGCATTTCTGGCTTTTTCCAGCGGCCAGCCAAAGTGGGCAGCCACTTCTCCTGCCGTCATTCCCTGACGTACTGATGTTAACAGCGCCAACAACTCGTCAGCAGATTCCGCGACGATAACTGGCGCGTCGGGTTCCTTTACGGGTTGCTTCGGTTGGCGGTTAAAGCCAGTAACCAGCCACTGGGTGTCATCGTCTGGCCGACCGATCTCCTTACGGCTGATGACACGCCCGGTACGCATCGCGGCAGCACAACCTGCGTCCAGCGCCGCACGACACGCCGCCAGATCGCCTTCCACCACCAGCGTTAGGCGACCAGGGTCAAGCACTTCGTGACTGAGCAGACGAACGTTAGCTGCTTTGAGCATGGCATCAGCTGCATCTATCGCGGCGACCATGCCGTCCACTTCCAGCAATCCCAGTGCATTGATCATCGGCAACCTCCGTTACGCACGCTGGATTGGATTACGCGCGATTTCCAGCACTGCATCGGTAAAGGCGTTACAGGCTGCTTTACACGCGGCCTGGCTACCGGTTAAAAATGCTGCCGAGTAGTTGGTTTCAGACGGTGGCGGGACATAGGTCACCAGCTGCACGTCGGCAGATTTCAACGCTGCATCAATGCCGTAGGTCGCTTCCAGCGGCGGTGCCACCAGATACGCCAGCGGATCGCCAAGCGTGATCCCGGCGGTTGATGAGAGATAAGAGCCGGTACGCGAAACGACATGCGCCAGGAAGGCTGTGTTTTCTGCATCATTAGCCCACTGGAAAGCAGCGCCATTTTCAATATGCGCAACCATCGCATCCAGACCGGCACGCACTTCCGCCGGGTTTGGCCCCCCGAGCATAATCAGCACTTCACCGGCAGTCGGTGACGGCCCGTGTGCAGCTCCCGCATACAGCGAGCGACCATACACGACTTCAACCATCGCCTGCTTGGTCGCTTCGTCAGCCGCAATGTAGGTGACGTCATCGGAATCAGCAGAAATCAGCCCGAGGCTACGAATATGCGGCGGCAATTTCAGTTCACGCGCAAATTCGGCGTTAACAGAGGCAATCACCCGCATGGCGGTTACCGACGGTCGAATCAAATCTAAAGCTGGCATGATGCCTCCTTATCGGGTCATGTTGATGCCGGATGCTTTCTGCTCCAGCATACGTTTCGCCAAATCCACAATGACGGCTGCGGCTTCAACCGGCGGCGTGCCGCCCTGGTGAATGTTAGAGATACAGGTACGGTCGGCCTCAACGGTGGTTGCCATACGCGGCAAGTAAACGGCGTAGCAGGAGAGACTTTCTGACTGCCCCAACCCCGGACGTTCACCCACCAGCAGGATCACCACTTTCGCGCCAAGAAGTTCGCCAATCTGATCTTCAATCTTCACGCGACCGTAACGCACAAAGAACGGTGTGCCGACTTTCAACCCGGCCTGTTTCAGGCCCGCCATCAGCGGTGGCAGAATCTCTTCATAGTTCACGGTGATCGCATCAGTAGATAGACCATCGGAAATAACCACCTGTACGTCCGGATTGGCAACACACTGCGCTTTCAGCGCTTCAACAGCCTCTGCACACAAGCGGCGGCCCATATCCGGGCGAGTCAGATAGAGATTTTTGTCGCTAATTTCAGAGCGGACTTCCAGCAAGCCCTGCGCTTTCACCCACTCCTCCGGCACTTCTTTCAGTACGGTGTCTTTCGAACGAGAGTGATCGGCCAGGAAACGCAGCAACGCCTGGGTACGCGGACGCGGACCGGCACGACCGGTACAGACGCGAGCCACGGTGCTGCGGCGCAGTTCTGTTAATACGTCTGCGCGATGCGGGTTTTCAACGCCAATCCACGCTTTTGCTTCTGCGGAACCTAAATCCAGCGCGCAGCTTTCCGAGGTCACCGGTGCTGCACAGGTGGTAGTGGCGCATTTTGCTTCTGACGGCGCGGGGGCCGCTTGTCCCATTGACGCCATCACGCTGCGTACAATTTCTTCAATCTGTTTTTGATCCATGATGTGTTATCTCCGCGTCATCAGAAGAACAGTGACGGATCGCCCGCCCGTTTGGTCAGGCGACCGTTTGCCATAATGCCCATGCTTTCCAGCCAGCGTTCAAACTCCGGTGACGGGCGCAGGTTGAGTAACTGACGCACAGTGGCGGTGTCGTGGAAGGCCGTAGTCTGGTAGTTGAGCATGATGTCATCACCCAGCGGCATCCCCATGATGTAGTTACAGCCTGCGGTGGCGAGCAGGATCATCAGGTTTTCGTTGAGGTTCTGGTCAGCGTCAGCGTGGTTGGTGTAGCAGCAGTCACAGCCCATAGAAATGCCGCTCAGTTTGCCCATAAAGTGATCTTCTAAGCCCGCACGGATAATCTGCCGGTCGTTGTAGAGATACTCTGGCCCAATAAAGCCCACTACGGTGTTGACGATAAACGGATCGTAATGACGTGCCAGCCCGTAGTTACGCGCTTCCATCGTTACCTGATCTGCACCGAAGTTAGCGCCCGCCGATAGCGCAGAACCCTGCCCGGTTTCGAAGTAGAGGCAGTTTTCCCCGGCGATACGGTTAAACTCTGCGCCCACTGCGCGTGCTTCATCGAGCATCGCCAGCTCCACGCCAAATTCTTTCAGCCCTTTTTCGCTGCCGCAGATGCTCTGGAAAATCAGCCCGCCCGGCGCGCCGCGACGGATCGCTTCAATCTGGGTAGTAACGTGCGCCAGCACGCAGCCCTGGGTCGGAATGTTGAATTTGTCGATCACGCCATAGATGGTATCCAGCACGCGGCTTAAGTTTTCCACGTCGTCAGTCACCGGGTTAACGCCGATCACCGCATCGCCCACCCCGAAAGAAAGCCCTTCGTAGATTTGCGCGGCGATACTTTGCACGTCGTCGCGGGTATCGTTTGGCTGCAAACGGGCGCTGAAGGTGCCCGGAATACCAATAGTTGTATTGGCCTTTTTGATTACCGGCATTTTCTTCGCGCCGTAGATCAGGTCCGCGTTAGAGCAAATCTTCGCTACCGCCGCGACCACTTCCGAGGTCAGCCCTTTGCGGGTAAAAGCAATGTCGTCAACGCTGGTTTCATCACTCAGCACATACTCACGCAGTTCGCTGATGCTCCAGTTTTTAATCTGGTTGTATGCCGTTTCGTTAACGTCGTCCTGAATCAACCGCGTAACGCAGTCATCTTCATAGGCAATCACCGGATTATTGCGGATGTCCGCTACGGTCATTTCCGACAACACCTGCTTTGCCGCCACGCGCTCCTGTGAGCTTGCCGCTGCAACGCCCGCCAGCACATCCCCCGAACGCAGTTCGTTGGCTTTAGCCAGCACCTCTTTTACATCCTTAAACTGATATACATTGCCGAACAATGTGGTCTTTAGTTTCATAAGTCGTTCCCTCAGGAAGGAAATGCGAGTGATTTCACCGTCACCGGCACAACCGATCCGCCAAAAAGAGGCGTACCAATGTCGATATAGTCCCCCGCGCGGACAATCACTTCGTCAATGACTGCCAACGGGAGTTGTTGTAGCTGTGGACGCAACAACATGCCCAGAGCTTTACCAAAGTCCTGCCCGGCCACCACCAGCAGGGGATGCGGATTCGGAAAACGCGCGACGAAATCGACCAGCGCGTTGATGACCGTCAGTACCGCAGCGTAACGCACAGGCAGCGAGGCGGGAAGCGCCAGCACGTACGCGTCAGTTTTGGGGCAAAGATCCAGTTGAATTAGCGCTTGTTGCCAGGCACTCACCAGATCCGTTTCATCAATTGGGATCGCCACCGGCAAATTGCGCAGCGGCAGTTGTACCCCCTCCAGCCAGATTGTGCTGCCAGAGAGCGAAAGGGTATGTGCGCCTGCGCCAATCACCGTGGCGCGCACGGTTTGCGCTGGAAACTGCACGTTCATCTCACGCAGACGAGGATGCTCATGCAGCGCCGTTGCCAGAAGCGGGCCAATATCGGCAAAACAGAACGGGTCAGCGGGCTGGTGGCGATAACATTCGCCCACGCCGCCAGAAAGCGTAATGATTTCGGGCGTAACACCTGCGGGCAGCAAACCGGTTTGCATCAATGCCTGCGCGAGCGGCGAGAGCGTTCCGTCAATCACTTCGACAATCAGTTCCGCCATCCGCCGGGTAACCTGCACCAGCTGCGCGCCGGTCAGTGAACAGGCGTCAGTGCCTGCACCGAAGCACTCATCCACAATCATCTGCCCCGGTATATGAGCGTAAACCACGCGTCCCTGGCTGTCGGTTTCCAGCAGGCGGCCGCCGACGTTAAGGCAGGCAGTGCCGCTGATTTTTCCGGCATCGAACAAAGCGTAGTTCGCGGTGCCACCGCCGATGTCGATATTCAGTACCCGACATAACCGTTGTTCAGAAAGGGTTTGCGCCCCGGCACCGTGACCGGCGATCACGGATTCGAGATGCGGCCCAGCGCTGGCAACGACAAAATCGCCCAGCGACTGAGAGAGCGTCATCACCGCCGGGCGAGCATTGCGGGTTTTCGCGCTTTCGCCGGTGATGATGATGGCACCGGAATCCACACTTTCCGGCGCAATGCCCGCAGCCTGATATTGCTCGAGGATTAAGGATTTCAGTTCCTCTTCTTTTAAACCGCCCTGTTTATCGACAGGGGTAAAGAACACCGGGCTTTGCCAGCTAATTTCGCGTTTGATGAATTCGTAGCGCGGCACCTGCGACACCGCCGCACGGTTAACCAGCTCCAGGTGGGAGAAGATCACCTGGGTGGTGGTAGTGCCGATATCGATACCGACGCTCAGTAGCTGGCGAGTGTTCACGATTGTGCCTCCGCTTCGGTTTTAGCCGCGGTCGCGTCTTCTTTTGGCACCAGCATCATCGCCACGCCAATCGCCGTTACGCCGCCGATCAACTTGCCGACAATCATCGGGAAGATCATGGCGTTCATGTTGGCAGCGGCGAAGCCTAAGTGGTCACCCAGGGCGAAAGCAGCGGAAACGGCGAAGGCACAGTTGATGACTTTGCCGCGGGTATCCATCTGCTTCATCATGCCAAACATCGGGATGTTGTTGGCAAGCGTTGCCACCATGCCGGCTGCCGCGATATTGTTCATATTCAGCACTTTACCGACGCTCATCAGCGGTTTTTCAAACCAGCGTGTCAGCAGCAGCACCATCGGATACGCCCCTAACAGAACGCAGGAGATAGAACCGATAACTTCAATGGCGCGCATCACTTCACCGGGTTTGTCGCCTGGAGCCATGAAGATCGGATCCAGACCGGGGATCAGTTCCCAGCCAAGGAGGAATTTCACTACCGCAGCGGCAAGACCGAGGGTGATCAATGCAACGAGGAATTTGGCGAAGATCTGGAAGCCGTTGATCATTTTTTCCGGGATGAATTTCAGCCCCAGCGCCACCAGCACCGCGACGATAAGTACCGGGATCATATTCATCAGGATAAGCGCAAAGGTGAATTCCACCGGCTGCCCGTTGATCTGCACACCGGAATACATAGCTACCAGACCTCCAGCGATACAGCCAATTGGAATGGTCACAATGCCCGCCAGCACGCCGAGCGCCAGATAACGACGGTCAGAAGGTTCGATAATGCCGAGCGCCACCGGAATGGAAAACACAATCGTTGGCCCCATCATCGATCCGAGAATTAACCCAGAGTATAGCCACGCTGCCACATCGCCGCCCGCCAGCTCTTTCGCGAGGAAGAAGCCGCCCATGTCGCACGCCAGCAGTGTTCCGGCGAACATCGATGGGTTAGCACCGAGCATTTCGTAAACCGGGATAATCACCGGCCCAAGTACGTGGGCCAGAACTGGTGCCAGTGCGGTCATACCGACCATCGCCAGGCCCAGTGCGCCCATTGCCATAAAGCCTTCTTCGAACTGGCCGCCGGATCCTTCGATACTTTTACCGAACTTACCGAGGAAACGAGCAGAACCGCCGAACTGCGACAGGATCCTGTCCACGGCAGCTATCAGCATAAAGAACATCATGATGTACATGATGATTTCGTTAATTCCCATCGCCTTTACTCCCTGTTAGTTGTTATTTATTGGCGGATGCGGCGTAAACGCCTTATCCGCCCTACATGTGTAATCCCCCAGGTCGGATAAGACGCGGCAAGCGTCGCATCCGGCACTTGCACCGCGCCATTGGCGGATGCGGCGTGAACGCCTTATCCGCCCTACATGTGCAATCCCGAAGGCCGGATAAGACGCGGCAAGCGTCGCATCCGGCATTTATTGCGCCGCCGCGTACAGGCCGACGATCTGCTCCAGGCTGGCAGTACGCGGGTTGCTACGCAGACAAATATCGTCCTGCGCAGCCTGCGCCCATGCACCGTAATGCGCAGATGTCGCGCCAACATCGCCCAGCCGTTTACCAATCCCGACTTCCGCAATCAGCTCACTTACCGCGTTAATAGCATCACGATCGTCGGATTTTTTAGTTCGCAGCGCCCGACCAATCTGACTAAACCGTTCGCGACAGACCATCCGGTTAAACTCCATCACCGTGGGCAGCAGCATGGCGTTCGCCAGTCCGTGCGGAATATGCAGCGCCGCCCCCGGCTGATGCGCCATCGCGTGACATAACCCAAGTCCGGCACTGGAAAATGCCATTCCCGCCATGCATGATGCGAGCAACATACTCTCGCGCGCGGCAAGGTCATGACCGTAGCCCACTGCTTTCGGCAGTGATTTACCAATCATCGCAATTGCGCCAATCGCCAGGCTGTCTGTAAACGGTGTAGCGTTCAGCGCGCTGTACGCTTCAATAGCATGAGTTAACGCGTCGATACCGGTCATTGCCGTGACATGCGACGGCACACCTTCGGTCAGCGCGGCGTCGAGAATCGCCACATCCGGCATCAACGAGGCATGTGCTAACACCTGCTTGCGCCCGCTCACCGCGTCGATAATCACCGTTACATTGGTGGTTTCAGAGCCGGTTCCGGCGGTAGTTGGAATGGCAATCAACGGCAGGCGCGGTTGCAGAACGCTGGTTTCTGACATTTCTGCCAGCGTGCTATCGGGATTCGTTACCAGCAACGCCACGGCTTTTGCCGCATCCAGCACCGAGCCACCGCCAAACGCGATCACCCCATCACAGCCTGATTCACGCAACTGCGCCACGGCTGCACACACGTCAGTGATGCACGGTTCGCCCACCGGACACGGCCAGAGCGTCATGGCGATGCCTTTTACTGCCAGACTGCGCGTCAGCCCGGCGGTCATCCCCGCCTGATGCAAAAAGCTGTCTGCCATCACGAACAGATGTTTCAGCCCACGCGTTTGCGCTTGCTGCCCACAACTGCTCACCGCGCCCGGACCGCAAAGCGTCACCGGTGGAACGCTAAATGTTTTTACCCGTTGCAGATTCAGGGTATCGAACGCCTGAAAGAGCGCGGTCTGCAATTCATTTTGCATATAGCCCCTCCGCTTTCTCTCGCCCGCTACTGGCGATCGCCAGCGGGGTCATAAACAAACTGTGCTGCGGTAAATGCACCTGTAACGCCGGGAATTGTTTGCGAAACAGTTCCGCCACGCCCGGTTGCATACAAGAGCCGCCCGCCAGCCATAAATCAGTAATGCCCTCCCCTTCAATATGCCGGGCAACAATGTCCGCCATTTTTTCGTACACCGGCTTCACCGCAGGCCAAATCTCGTCACCGTGACCGCGCTTGTACTGCTCTGCCTCTTCCAGCGAAATACGGCGATTTCCGGCGAGAGTCAGAGAAATGTGATGTCCGCCGGTCGCTTCATCCGCTGAATAAGTCACCTTGCCCTTTTTCACGATGGCAATTCCGGTAGTGCCGCCGCCAATATCCACTACACCGGCGTTGTCCAGTTGCAGTAGATCCGCGACTGCGGTTGGCTCATCAAGCACATGGCTCACTTCCAGCCCGGCAGACTCCAGCACGTTGATGGAAATACGCGGGTCCGTACCAGGAGGAAATGAGGTCGCCGCATGGCTAAAACGGCGACCAAATTGCTGCTCAAGGGTATCGAGATGGCGACGAACAATGGTGACAGCACCGAAGAAATCCCAGACGATGCCGTCGCGGACCACATCGGCCCAGTCGAGACATACCGCCACCGGCTGACCGTCGCAGTCGACAACCATCGACACCACATCGCAGGTGCCCAGATCTACCCCCAGCCACAGCGGAGATTCCGACGCGGCGGGCGTCTGGTTACACAGCGTTGCCGCCGTTTGCAGCCGCGGGGTAAGCCATTGTTCGTCGTGCGCCATCGGTTACTCCTTAAACAATGCGAAACGCATCGACTAATACACAGCGACGCAGACGGACAAACGTACGCGCGCTGGTTACCCCTTCACCGGTTGGCGTAGTGATGGTCATCGTGGTCCAGCCTTCCCCGCCCAGCCCCAGCCCGGCAATGCACGGTCCGTTCTTAACGAAAATACTGGTATCAATGGCGTTCGCCATTTGGTTCATGTTCTCGATATTGCGCGAGTGCATTGCCGCCGTGTGGTGGCAACCGCCTTCCAGTTTCACCGCCAGCGCAATGGCATCCGCCACGTTGGCGACGCGCACGACCGGCAGCACTGGCATCATCAGTTCGGTCACGGCAAACGGATGTTCTGCGGGGGTTTCTACAAACAGCAAGCGCGTTTCTTGCGGCACGTTCAGGCCGATTGCCGCCGCGATTTTCGCCGCATCGCGACCCACCCAGTCACGGCTGACGGTGCCTTTTCCGCGCTCGTCGATATTTTTCAGCAACACCGGTTGCAGTCGCTGCGCCTGTTCTGCGGTCAGTTTCACCGCGTGCTGGCCTTCCATCAGACGCATCAGTTCATCGGCTACGCTATCAACAACAATCAGTACCTTTTCATCGGCACAAATGATGTTGTTATCGAAAGAAGCGCCTTTGACGATAGACTGAGCGGCACGGGCGAGGTCGGCGGTTTCATCCACCACCACCGGCGGGTTGCCAGCACCTGCGGCAATCAGACGTTTATTGGTGTGTTTGCGCGCCGCTTCCACTACCGCTTCGCCGCCGGTCACCACCAGCAGGCCGATACCCGGGAACTTGAACAAACGTTGCGCGGTTTCGATATCTGGATTTGCCACAGTAACCAGTAAGTTTTCCGGCCCGCCTGCGGCAACAATCGCCTGGTTGAGCAACGTAATAGCCCGTTGAGAGACTTTTTTCGCCGCCGGATGCGGGGCAAAAATGACGCTGTTGCCCGCGGCAATCAGGCTGATGGCGTTATTAATTACGGTTGCCGCCGGGTTAGTGGAAGGCGTCACCGAAGCCACCACGCCCCAGGGCGCGTTTTCAATTAAAGTCAGGCCGTTGTCACCGGTCAGCACCTGTGGAGAGAGGCACTCAACGCCTGGCGTACCGCGTGCCTGAGCGACGTTTTTGGCAAATTTATCTTCTACGCGGCCCATACCCGTTTCACTGACGGCAAGTTCCGCTAAATCTCTGGCGTGTTTTTCGCCTGCTTCACGAATGGCAGCAATGGCTAACTGGCGCATTGCCACGCTTTTTAACCCTTGCTGGGCAATTTTGGCTGCCGCAACAGCGTCATCCAGGGAAGCAAAAACGCCCATCTCATGAACGGCGGCGGGCGACGTGTCACTGCTTTGCATTTTCAGCAGTACCGCTTTCACCACCTGTTCAATATCCTGTTGATTCATGATGTTCTGCCTTATTTGTGGAAAATTACCTGACCGCCAGAGACCACCTCATCGACGATGCCAATCACGCACAGATCGACCGGTGACGTTTCGCTTTTATGCGCCTGGCGGGCGGAACTGCCACTCACCAGCAACACCCACTCCCCGGTTCCCGCGCCAATATTGTCGATGGCGACGGCGCATTGCCCGTCAGGATTACCTTGTGGATCAATCATTTCCACCATCAGCAATTTGTCATGCGCCAGTCCGTGATGGCGTACGGTACAAACAATTTGTCCAGTGACGACTGCCAGTTTCATACCCGCCTCCGTGGCGTATTTCAGGTAAAAGCTCCCCCTACCCTCCGCGGAAGGTAAACTGAAAAAGGAGAGAGCGTGACGCCCGAATCGACGTCACACAGGGTGATTACAGGTTGCTGCTATCGCCTTTCAGGCCGATCGGGAAGACCTCTTCCAGATCGCCGTGCGGACGCGGAATAACATGTACGGATACCAGTTCACCGATACGCTGTGCCGCTGCGGCACCGGCATCGGTCGCGGCTTTACAGGCTGCAACATCACCGCGAACCATGGCAGTACACAGGCCGCCGCCAATCTGCTTAACACCAACCAGTTTGACGCGCGCAGCTTTCACCATCGCATCAGAAGCCTCAATCAGTGCAACCAGGCCCCGGGTTTCGATCATTCCTAATGCTTCCATTGTGTTTTCCTCTTTATAGGGGTCCAGAACGGGACCGTTCATTCAACCAGTGTTTGTAAACTGCTTTCGCGGTTCACTTTTGTCTGACGCGGCACGGCTGCCACCAGCGCCAGCTCGATAATTTCCTGCACGCTACAACCACGAGAGAGATCGTGCATCGGCGCGGCAAGTCCTTGTATCAATGGCCCGACGGCACGATATCCGCCAAGTCGTTGTGCGATTTTGTAGCCAATATTTCCCGCCTCCAGCGACGGAAAAACCATCACATTGGCTTTGCCTTGTAGCGGGCTGGCTGGCGCTTTTTGCGCCGCCACTTCCGGCACAAAGGCGGCGTCAAACTGCAACTCGCCATCGACGACCAGCTTTGGTGCGCGCTCACGGACGATTTCTGTCGCTTGCTGCACGTTGGCAACGCAGGGGTGACGGGCGCTGCCGTTACTGGAAAACGACAACATCGCCACGCGCGGCTCTTCTCCGGTGATGGCTCGCCAGGTTTCGGCGCTGGCAAGCGCGATATCCGCCAACTGCGCCGCCGTCGGCTGTGGCACTACGCTGCAATCGGCAAAGCCCAATGCTGGACCGCTGTACTGTGGCAGCATCAGGAAAATGGAGGAGAGCGTTTTACAGCCAGGCTGCAAGCCGATAACGCGTAATCCGGCACGTAGTACATTTGCCGTTGAAGAGAGGTTGCCTGCAATACAGACATCCGCTTTACCAGCGCTAACCATCGCAGCGGCGAACATTAGTGGATCGGTAAGTTTTTCCAGCGCATCCGACGGCGTTTTATCTCCCGCACGGGCCTGCCAGCGGTCAGCAAATTCTTCCCGCATTGCGAGGTTGCTACGAGGATCAATCACCAGTAGCCCGTCCATCGCCACGCCGTGGCTGAGCGCAAACTGGCGAAGTTCAAACGGATTGGCGATAAGAACGGGCGTCGCCAGACTTTGTTGATACAGATATTGCGCGGCTTTCAGCACGCGTTGGTCTAACGCATCAGGAAAAACCACTCTGGCGGGCGCTCGCAACGCCAGTTCACGACAACGTTCAATAATCATTGCGTTTCCCCCAGTCGTTGTTGGATCTGCTTCACCGTTAGCGGCTGCTTCGTTACGCTCAAAATCATCATCACGTAAACCGTGCTGGAAAGGCGGTTCAGCGCCTGCAAGATGTCCGGGCGTAATACTTCAAAACTACGGGTAATAAACACCTGCGCCGCGACGGTTTCGGTTTCCCGCACTTTGGTGCGTAGCAGATTCAGCAACGCCGCATCGCGCCCGTGGCTGGCTTCCGGCACCAGATGATCGTGGTCGAGATAACGCAGTGGCTGGTGAGAAAGTCGATGCAGATCTTCGTCAGAAAACCCGACAATCGCCTGGCAGCCCAGCGGTTCGCCCAACACATCGGCACGCATAATGTTGCCAAGACGCGAACGGATGTCCGCCAGCCACGGCTGCCACGGTTCTGTCAGTTCAATTTGCAGCCACACTACCAGCGCAATGGTGCTGTCGAGAACAGCGCGAAAACCCAGGCGCGGATCGCTTTTGGCGACCATTTTTTCCGCCGACAGGTGAGTCAGCGTGTCCGGCTTTTTCGCCACTGGCTGGTGACACAGTTCGCAGCACGCCTGCGGATGTTCATCACTACTGGTCAGCACGTGAACGGGCTGTAGCTGCTGCTGTTCATCGTCAACAAACAGGCGGCCCTGCTCGTCAATAAACTTGATGCGCAGATGGCGGCTTTCCAGTAACTCCCGGGCAGAGGGCGTCAGGCGACTGTCCGCAGGGAGATGGATCTCTGCGCCTTCGCTGAGCGTATGGTTCGCTCTTAGCCATGCTTCGGTGATGAAATCTTTCATAGGGATTGCCAGTTAGCCGGCCAGGCGACATACAGGAATTTCACGCTGGATGTCGTACCAAATTCGATGCTGGAACCTTTCGGGATAAACATCACGTCGCCTGCTTTAGCGATCATGGTTTCGCCTTCATGGCGAACATGAAGCTCCCCTTCCAGTACCATGTCGATTTCGTCGTAGTTCAGGGTCCACGGGAAGAAGGCGTTCTCCCACTGCATAAAACCGGCGGCCATGCTGCTGCCGTCGTCTCCGGTCACGAGATCAGTCAAGCCTACGCAGTGCGGTTCCGCGCCATCGAAACGACCAAACTTCACGCTGCTGCCATCAATAACTTTGATGCCGCCTTTGCCGGTCACCGATTTAAAACTCGGCTGCATTGCACCCTGCTCCAGCGACTGTTTTTCCTTTATCACTTTTTCCATCAGCTGCGCGACCAGGCTTTCGGTAAACTGGCCTTCCGGCAGCTGGGCGATGATGGTTTCGCGGATACGCTGGCTTTCAGTTTTATCGGCAGGCACGCTGACGGGAACAGATGCCGCTACTGGCGTCGATTCAGTGCATTCGGTGATGGTAAACCCCAGCAAGTCCGCCACTTCGCGGGCTTCCGGGGTAATAATGCTGGCGCGCAGAACCACAGACATTGCCTGTTCGCCGCGCGCATGTGCTTCACGAATATCATTCGCTGTGATGAGTTTTTTCACCTGCTTCCTCCTGTTCGGTGAGAGATGCCAGATAATCCACCAGTTGCTGCACGCTTTGCGGGTCGTGGCTGTTTAGCTCGAAAATCGGCTCTTCAAAACCAGTTTCAAGCAATAACTTTCGCGTTGCTGCGACGTCAGCATCCGGCATGTCCGTTTTACTGATGACGGCGATTTGCCGTTTGCTGGCACCAATATCCAGCAACCCGGCAGGCAATCGGCTTTCCGGGTCATTCGCGCCGTGGACATAAATCAGCATGTCCACATCCTGTAGCGTGGTAATTAAGGCGTGATACCAGCGGGGATGGCTAAAATATTCACCCGGCGTATCAATATCACCCTTATCATTAAATTCCACGGCCTGTGTTTTTCTGGCGAGGGTATAATTCCCCTGCAACGCATTAAATAACGTTGTTTTTCCTGCCCCGACGGTACCCACAAACGCAATTCGTTTCATGAATGCCTCGTATTAACTTTTGGTCATTTCACAAAGCGTATAATTTAATAAACGACCTAAACCACTGACGGTTTGTGATAACGCTTCTTCTACTGCGCCCACCGAGCCATAAATCACTAGTGCGCCGCTAAAACGGTCGAGGAAACCGATATGCACATCGGCAGCTTTCAGTGCTAAATCACCGGCGATCATCGCCGTTTCGCCGGGAGTTAGCGTCATAATGCCGATTGCGCCCGCATCCGGAACGCCGATTTTCTTCGCCAGTTCTTCGCCGGGATGCGCAATGAGATGCGCCAGTGTGACCTGTTTGCCGGGCACAAATTCCTGAATGATGCGTTCTTTATCCATAAGTCGCCGCCTGTGAAAAACTTGCGTGTATCGTGACAATTTTTCGTCAGAGTAAATAACAAAATTCGGCAAGCGCGTTTAAAAGGTGAGGTAGATCACTAAGAATGGAGAGATATTTACTGTGATGCATAAACTTTCATATGCAACGCATGAATATAAATAAAATGATATCGAGATAGTTTATATGCTGCTTTTTTTATTATTCGAAAACTTAGTAATAAGCTTTACTAATATATTATAGTAAAACCGCTTACCCTGAATATTCAGGGTAAGCGTGAGAGTTAAGAATGAATTACAGCGGTTGGGTTTGCGCTTCAACCACGGCCAGCGCCACCATGTTGACGATACGACGTACGGATGCGATTGGTGTTAACACGTGAACCGGTTTCGCCACACCCATCAGCACCGGACCGACAGTCACACCTTCCGAGCTGGAAACGCGCAGTAAGTTGTAACTAATACGGGCAGCTTCCATGTTCGGCATCACCAGAATATTGGCGGAACCTTTCAAAGGGCTGTCCGGCATACGATCGCTGCGAATCGCTTCCACCAGCGCTGCATCGCCGTGCATTTCACCATCAATCATCAGTTCTGGCGCACGCTCTCTGACCAGTTCCAGCGCTTGACGCATTTTGCTCGACGACGGGCAGTCAGAAGAACCAAAGTTGGAGTGCGACAACAGAGCCACACGCGGCTCAATACCAAAACGACGAACAGTTTCTGCCGCCATCAAGGTGATCTCCGCCAGCTCTTCTGCGTCTGGCTCATCATTGACGTAGGTATCGGCAATAAAAGTGTTACCACTCGGCAATAGCAGCGCGTTCATTGCACCTGCGGTGTGAACGCCATCGCGATAACCAAAGACATTTTTCACCACGCTGAAGTGTTCATGATAATCACCCACCGTACCGCAAATCATTGCATCGGCTTCGCCACGCTGAACCATGATCGCGCCGATCACTGTCGGGTTACTGATCAGCGCCCGCTGTGCCTGCTCCTGAGTTACACCACGGCGCTTCATGATCTGGAAGTATTCGGTCCAGTATTCTTTAAAACGCGGATCGGATTCGTTATTGACGATCTCAAAATCAACGCCCGCTTTGATCTGCAAGCCCAGTTTTTGAATGCGCATTTCGATCACGTTCGGACGACCGATAAGGATCGGTTTCGCCAGTCCCAGAGTCACCAGTTCCTGAGTAGCATGCAGAACGCGTGCCTCTTCCCCTTCCGGTAAAACAACGCGCTTCGGCGCTTTGCGGGCCTGGGAGAAAATCGGCTTCATAAACAGGTTGGTTTTGTAAACGAACTCAGTCAGCTTGTCGATGTAGACGTCGAAATCAGCAATCGGACGCGTCGCCACGCCCGACTCCATCGCCGCTTTAGCGACCGCAGGAGCGATCTTAACGATCAAACGCGGATCAAACGGTTTTGGAATGATGTATTCCGGGCCGAAGCTCAGATCTTGATCGCCATACGCCGAAGCAACGACTTCGCTCTGTTCCGCATGGGCCAGTTCTGCAATCGCGCGTACCGCCGCCAGTTTCATTTCCTCGTTGATGGCTGTTGCACCAACGTCCAACGCGCCACGGAAGATGAATGGGAAGCAAAGCACGTTATTAACCTGGTTCGGGTAGTCGGAACGGCCGGTACAGATGATGGCATCCGGACGCACTTCTTTTGCCAGCGGCGGCAGAATTTCTGGTTCCGGGTTTGCAAGCGCCAGGATCATCGGCGCACGAGCCATTTTCTTAACCATTTCCTGGGTCAGCACTTTCGGGCCGGAACAGCCCAGGAAAATATCCGCGCCTTCAATTACATCATCGAGGGTACGTTTGCCGTCATCCACCACCGCATATGCGGCTTTGGTTTCCGCCATATTTGGCTCACGGCCCTGATAGATAACGCCTTTTGAATCACAAACCACGATGTTATGTTTTTGCAGCCCCAGCGCCACCAGCAGGTTCATACAGGCAATTGCTGCTGCACCCGCGCCGGAAACCACCATCCGCACGTCGGAGATGTTTTTCTCCACCACGCGCAATCCGTTGAGGATGGCTGCAGTGCTGATAATTGCCGTGCCGTGCTGATCGTCGTGGAATACTGGAATATTCATCCGCTCGCGCAGTTTCTGTTCAATATAGAAACATTCTGGCGCTTTAATGTCTTCGAGGTTGATGCCGCCGAAGGTCGGTTCGAGCGCAGCGACGACTTCAATAAATTTGTCCGGGTCAAGTTCATCAACTTCAATGTCAAATACATCAATCCCGGCGAATTTCTTAAACAGAACGCCCTTGCCTTCCATCACCGGTTTGCCTGCCAGCGCGCCAATGTTGCCTAACCCCAGCACCGCCGTACCGTTAGAGATCACCGCCACCAGGTTACCACGAGCGGTATATTTGTAGGCTTTTAACGGGTCTTTTTCGATTTCAAGACAAGGTGCGGCAACGCCTGGTGAGTAGGCCAGCGCCAGATCGCGCTGCGTTGCCAGAGGCTTGGTTGGAGAAACCTGGATTTTCCCTGGAACTGGAAATTCATGGAAATCAAGTGCACTTTGTTTTAACTGGTCATCCATTTGGTTGTTCCTTTCACGTAACGTTCACAAATAAAGTGTGTGGGCAACAGCCCCTGCCCACAACGTGGCGCACATTATTACCTTGCCGGAGTCTACAGACTTTGAGCAAGTCCAAACTCTCACCATTAATATAATGTTTTGGTAATAATCCTATAACACTGATGTTACCTGCTTAATCCAGCAATACCATGCCTGTCTGCTATGCTTTTTTGATGCGTTTAGCGAAATTTCTCAGAAGTGTGAATTAACGCACTCATCTAACACTTTACTTTTCAAGGAGTATTTCCTATGAACGAGTTAGACGGCATCAAACAGTTCACCACTGTCGTGGCAGACAGTGGTGATATTGAGTCCATTCGCCATTATCATCCCCAGGATGCCACCACCAATCCTTCGCTGTTACTCAAGGCTGCCGGATTATCACAATATGAGCATTTAATAGACGATGCTATCGCCTGGGGTAAAAAAAATGGCAAGACCCAGGAACAACAGGTGGTCGCTGCATGTGACAAACTGGCGGTCAATTTCGGCACTGAAATTCTCAAAATCGTACCCGGTCGCGTGTCAACAGAAGTTGATGCACGCCTCTCTTTTGATAAAGAAAAAAGTATTGAGAAGGCGCGCCATTTGGTGGACCTGTATCAGCAACAAGGCGTTGAGAAATCACGTATTCTGATCAAGCTGGCTTCAACCTGGGAAGGAATTCGCGCGGCAGAAGAACTGGAAAAAGAAGGTATTAACTGCAACCTGACGCTACTGTTTTCTTTTGCTCAGGCGCGGGCCTGTGCAGAAGCAGGCGTTTTTCTGATTTCGCCGTTTGTCGGGCGTATTTATGACTGGTATCAGGCGCGTAAGCCGATGGACCCGTATGTGGTGGAAGAAGATCCGGGCGTTAAGTCAGTGCGCAATATCTACGACTACTATAAGCAACACCACTACGAAACCATTGTAATGGGCGCGAGCTTCCGTCGCACCGAACAAATCCTCGCCTTAACCGGCTGTGATCGACTGACTATTGCGCCGAATTTGCTGAAGGAGCTGCAGGAAAAAGTTTCTCCAGTAGTGCGTAAATTAATCCCGCCTTCTCAGACGTTCCCACGCCCAGCCCCGATGAGCGAAGCGGAGTTCCGTTGGGAGCACAATCAGGATGCAATGGCGGTAGAAAAACTCTCTGAAGGCATCCGCCTGTTCGCCGTTGATCAACGCAAACTGGAAGATCTTCTTGCCGTCAAACTATAAACCAGCCACGGAGTGTTATATGTCCCGAAAAGACCTTGCCAATGCGATTCGCGCGCTCAGTATGGATGCGGTGCAAAAAGCCAATTCTGGTCATCCCGGCGCGCCGATGGGCATGGCCGATATTGCCGAAGTGCTGTGGAACGATTTTCTTAAACATAGCCCCAACGATCCAACCTGGTATGATCGCGACCGCTTTATTCTCTCCAACGGTCACGCGTCGATGCTGCTCTACAGTTTGCTTCATCTGACCGGTTACGACCTGCCGCTGGAAGAGCTGAAGAACTTCCGTCAGTTGCATTCGAAAACCCCTGGTCACCCGGAGATTGGCTATACGCCTGGTGTTGAAACCACCACCGGTCCACTTGGACAAGGTTTGGCGAACGCGGTCGGACTGGCGATAGCAGAACGTACACTGGCGGCGCAGTTTAACCAGCCGGATCATGAAATTGTCGATCACTTCACCTATGTGTTTATGGGCGACGGCTGCCTGATGGAAGGTATTTCTCACGAAGTCTGTTCGCTGGCGGGCACGCTGGGGCTGGGCAAGCTGATTGGTTTTTACGATCACAATGGTATTTCCATCGACGGTGAAACCGAAGGCTGGTTTACCGACGATACGGCAAAACGTTTTGAAGCCTATCACTGGCATGTGATCCATGAAATCGACGGTCACGATCCGCAGGCGGTGAAGGAAGCGATTCTTGAAGCGCAAAGCGTAAAAGATAAGCCGTCGTTGATTATCTGCCGTACGGTGATTGGCTTTGGTTCACCCAATAAAGCGGGTAAAGAAGAGGCCCACGGTGCACCGCTGGGTGAAGAAGAGGTGGCGCTGGCACGACAGAAACTGGGCTGGCATCATCCGCCATTTGAGATCCCCAAAGAGATTTATCACGCCTGGGATGCCCGCGAAAAAGGCGATAAAGCACAGCAGAGCTGGAATGAGAAGTTTGCCGCGTATAAAAAGGCTCATCCGCGACTGGCAGAAGAGTTTACTCGCCGGATGAGCGGTGGTTTACCAAAAGACTGGGAGAAAACGACTCAGAAATATATCAATGAGTTGCAGGCGAATCCGGCGAAAATCGCTACCCGTAAGGCTTCACAAAATACGCTTAACGCTTACGGGCCGATGCTGCCTGAGTTGCTCGGCGGTTCGGCGGATCTGGCTCCCAGCAACCTCACCATCTGGAAAGGTTCTGTGTCGCTGAAGGAAGATCCGGCGGGGAATTATATTCACTACGGGGTGCGTGAATTTGGTATGACCGCTATCGCCAATGGCATTGCGCACCACGGCGGCTTCGTGCCGTATACCGCGACGTTCCTGATGTTTGTTGAATACGCTCGTAACGCCGCGCGGATGGCGGCACTGATGAAAGCGCGGCAGATTATGGTTTATACCCACGACTCAATTGGCTTAGGGGAAGATGGTCCGACCCACCAGGCCGTTGAGCAACTGGCCAGTCTGCGCTTGACGCCGAATTTTAGCACCTGGCGACCGTGTGATCAGGTGGAAGCTGCGGTGGGCTGGAAGCTGGCGGTCGAGCGTCACAACGGGCCGACGGCGCTTATCCTCTCAAGGCAGAATCTGGCCCAGGTGGAACGTACGCCAGATCAGGTAAAAGAGATTGCCCGCGGTGGTTATGTGTTGAAAGACAGCGGCGGCAAGCCGGATATTATTTTGATTGCCACTGGTTCAGAGATGGAAATCACCTTGCAAGCAGCGGAGAAATTAGCGGGAGAAGGTCGCAATGTACGCGTAGTTTCCCTGCCCTCGACCGATATTTTCGACGCCCAGGATGAGGAATATCGGGAGTCGGTGTTGCCTTCTAACGTTGCGGCTCGCGTGGCGGTGGAAGCAGGCATCGCCGATTACTGGTACAAATATGTTGGTCTGAAAGGGGCAATTGTCGGGATGACGGGTTATGGGGAATCTGCTCCTGCGGATAAGCTGTTCCCGTTCTTTGGCTTTACCGCCGAGAATATTGTGGCAAAAGCGCATAAGGTACTGGGAGTGAAAGGTGCCTGATGGTGATCGCCGGATGCTGATTGCCGGATGCGACGCTGACGCGTCTTATCCGGCCTACCGCGTCTTATCCGGCCTGACGCGTCTTATCAGGCTGACATGTTCCCGCTATTATGTTTAACGGGTGATCCACAACGTGGGCCAGGCGTCTGGTCCATGCCAGTTATCGCAGGTGGGTTCTGCAGCGTAACGCACCAGGCGAAAACGCTGACCGTCAAAGCGCCAGCGCGCCTGAATGCCACAATCGCTTAATCCTCGCCCTTTCGCTAAGGTCACCAGTTCACGCGATTTTTCATCGAATGTTGCGTTCATCAGTTCGAGTTCATTGGTCTCCTGACCGTTGTTGAACGGCAAACGCAACCGTACCGGGCGCGAAGCCAGTGGCTTTTTACGCGACACAATCCACGCAAGATCAATGGTGTTATACGCGCCTGCTTCACAGCTAATCATCATTAATGCTTTATCGTCGGTCAGCGCCGTAACGCTCACTTCACGACGCAACGGATCAAGCGAACAGCGCAGACCATTCATCCGCCAGTTACCGTAATCCAGCAAATCGTTACGTTCTTCACGAGAAAGTGGGGTCGGCGTCGGGTTCACTACCGCGACCTCTTTTAGCGCAGGCGCTGGCGGTACGCTGAGCGGCGGTTCGTCCCCTTTCTTGATCCACGCGGTTTCACTGCCGAGGCGCTTTTGCTGGGCATCAATAAACAACAACGCTGCTTTTAAGCCACTCAGTGAAATGGTCTGATCGCCGTCGCGTAAGGTGATCGCTTTCCCTTCCTGAATCATCTGCAAAAACGCGGTGATGGTTGTCGTATCATCGGTTACTAATAACCATGGTGAAATCCGCCACGTGTTACCACTCAACGCCAACGGCTCGCCATCTAACAGCAGCCGTGGCGCTATCTCCCCTTCCGACGCATCCGGCGACTTCAACCCGCCGCGCTCAATACGTAAAACGGCATCGGTATGCGCCCCGGCGCTGCGGCTCAGGGTCATCACCAGTCCATTATGATTGCCCGTATTGCGCGCCACACAGAAATTTTGATTATTACAGGTGACCTGCCAGTCGGAAAATGCCCGTTGCGCTGGTGCCGCCCACACCAAAGACGTCGGCAATAAAGCGAAAAAAAAGAGAAGAAAAATGCGATAGCGCATGGACGGTACGACCCCAGAAGTTCAAACAAACAGCACAAGTCGTATCTTCGTTGCGCAGGTAGCGCGGCTCAATCGGATTTATCGGATTGAGCCAATAATAAACAACGAAATATTATTGTTATTTTTCAGTCCATTAAATGTGACATTTGCAAATAGTTAAGCAATAACACCGTCTTACCGTCACGTATTTCGCCGCTTTTGATCATCTCCAGCGCCTGGCTGAACGGCAGCTCGAGCACTTCAATATCTTCATCTTCGACACCACCGCCCGCATTAGCGCGCTGGCTGTCACTGTATTCGGCGATAAAAAAGTGGATTAGCTCAGTCACACCGCCTGGCGACATATACAGTTCAAATAATTTGCGGACTTCGCCAACTTCATACCCCGTCTCTTCAATCGCTTCTTTGCGAATACACACTTCCGGTTCGTCGTTATCCAGCAGCCCGGCGCAGGTTTCAATCAGCTGCCCGCTGTCATTGCCATTAACCCAGGTAGCGACGCGGAACTGACGAATCAGAACGACGGTCTTTTTCTTCGCGTTGTACAGGAGGATCGTCGCACCATTACCGCGATCGTAAACTTCACGTTTATGGCGGATAACTTCGCCATCTTTTCGCGTGAGATCGTAAGTTATGTTGTGCAGGGTGAAATAGTTATCGGAGAGAATTTTGTCTTTGATGAGGGTGATTTGTTGCGTCATACCGACTCCACTGCGCGAAATGAACAATTATCTTACGCTGGGAAGCCGGATTTGTCTGCGCAGGCTATTAGTGAGATTTGACTGATTTTACCCCCAGCCAGTCAATGATCCCCTGTGCCGCATGACGTCCTTCTGCCATTGCGGTAACCACCAGATCCGCACCACGCACGGCATCGCCACCGGCGAAGATTTTCGGATTCGTGGTCTGGTAACGGTACTGGCTTTCAACGTCCGCTACGATGCGGCCCCATTTATCCACCGTTACACCGTGCGACTCCAACCACGGCATACCATGAGGATTAAAACCAAATGCCATGATCACCGCATCGGCTGGCATCACAAACTCACTGCCTTCCACCGGCACCGGACGCCGACGCCCCTGGGCATCCGGCTCGCCAAGACGCGTACGCAGGAAACGAATTCCGCAAACATGACCTTGCTCATTCAGCTCAAGCGCCACCGGCTGGACGTTAAATTCGAAGTTTGCCCCCTCTTCGCGGGCGTTTTTCACCTCCTTCTTCGAGCCAGGCATGTTAGCTTCATCACGACGATAGGCACAGGTGACATTACTCGCGCCATGGCGCAGCGCGGTACGCACACAGTCCATCGCGGTGTCGCCACCGCCCAGTACCACGACATTGAGTCCGGCGGTATTGATAAACGGCTCTTCAGGTAACTCTTCAAGTCCCATCACCTGTTTAGTGTTGGCGATGAGGAATGGCAGCGCGTCATAAACGCCCGGCGCATCTTCATTAGGTAAACCCGCTTTCATGGAACGGTAAGTGCCTACGCCAACGAAGACCGCGTCGTATTGTTCCAAAAGCGAATCCAAAGTGACATCTTTACCCACTTCACAATTGAGTTCGAAGTGAATCCCCATCGCGCTGAAGATTTCCCGGCGACGCGCCAGCAGGGACTTATCCAGTTTGAAAGAAGGAATGCCGAAGGTGAGCAGGCCACCGATTTCTGGATGGCGATCATACACCGTCACCTCCACGCCATTGCGGATCAGAACATCCGCACAGGCTAGCCCTGCCGGACCTGCACCGATAATCGCCACCCGCTTATCCACTTTGATGACATGGCTTAAGTCAGGACGCCAACCTTTCGCCAACGCCTGATCCGAAATGTAGCGTTCGATGTTGCCGATAGTTACCGCTCCGTGCTCATCGCGAATGGTGCAGGCTCCTTCGCACAGACGGTCTTGCGGGCAAACACGTCCGGTAATTTCTGGCAGGGTGTTGGTCTGGTGAGAAAGCTCGACGGCGGCGTCGATATTTCCGGCTTTCACCAGCTCTATCCACTGCGGAATGTGGTTATGCAGAGGGCAGGTCCATTCACAAACGCTGTGCTCGCCGCACTTCAGGCAACGCGAGGCTTCCCGTTGTGCCTGGTCGGCGCGAAATGGCAGATAAATTTCATCAAAACCAGTTTTGCGCGCTTCAATCGCCAGTTTATCCGGCTCGCCTCGCGCGGGGGTTGCCTGCATTTGCTCGACTTTACTCATCGCCGGCATTTCTGGTGCCCCAGTACTGGCATGCCACGGTTGATGCTCCTGACGTGAGGTGCGCAGGCGGCGAGATTTCGCTATGCCGGAGAGTGCGGCGTCAGTGACCAATTGCAGAGCGTCCGCCGGACAATTCTCGACACAGGCAGGACCGCTTTCGCGACCTGCACAAAGGTCGCATTTATGCGCCGTGGCTTTAACTTTGCCTGCCGCGACGGGTGTCAGGACGATTTGCATCGTACCAAATGGACAAGCAACCACGCAGGATTTACAGCCAATACACTTTTGCTGATTGACCTGAATGCTGTCATCAACATGGCTGATCGCGCCATTAGGGCAACTACGGGCGCAGGGCGCATCTTCGCAATGGTGACAGGTCACCGCACTACGTTGCTGCTGATGTTTGATAACCGTAATTCGGGGATGAAAATGGTGTTGGCTCAGGACATGTTGCTCATCATTGTGAGCCATGACACAGGCGATTTCACAAGCATGACAACCCAGACATTGCTGACTGTTGGCCATAATAAAACGATTCATAACGACCTTCTTTTTTGGTTGTAAAAACCTTATTCTTTATATGAGTGTTGTTATTACCCGACTTACAGGGGAATCGGCAATGTTCATGTGCCCAGAATAAGTCACTATTTCGCTATAAACTGTGGCAGATCAAATAATCCCATCACTGATTAAATTGCATTTCAGCAAACTGGAACATTAATGATTTTATGTGGAGAAGACGCGTGTGATTGTTAAACGCCCCGTCTCGGCCAGTCTGGCCCGGGCCTTTTTTTACATTGTGCTGCTGTCGATTCTTTCCACGGGTATCGCACTGCTAACTCTGGCGAGCAGTTTGCGCGACGCTGAGGCTATCAATATTGCCGGATCGTTGCGTATGCAGAGTTACCGCCTGGGCTACGACTTGCAAAGCGGCAGTCCACAACTCAATGCGCATCGCCAGCTGTTCCAACAGGCACTGCACTCACCGGTGTTAACCAATCTCAACGTCTGGTATGTGCCAGAGGCAGTAAAAACCCGCTATGCGCATCTGAATGCCAACTGGCTGGAGATGAATAATCGGCTCAGCAAGGGCGATTTGCCGTGGTATCAGGCCAATATTAATAATTATGTTAATCAGATAGACCTGTTCGTGCTGGCTTTACAGCACTACGCCGAACGCAAAATGCTGCTGGTGGTGGCGATCTCCCTGGCTGGCGGCATCGGTATTTTCACGCTGGTCTTTTTTACTCTGCGCCGCATACGCCATCAGGTGGTTGCCCCGCTGAATCAGCTGGTTACCGCCAGTCAGCGTATTGAACACGGCCAGTTCGATTCGCCGCCGCTGGATACCAGTCTGCCCAATGAGCTGGGACTGTTGGCCAAAACCTTTAACCAGATGTCGAGCGAGCTGCATAAATTGTATCGTTCGCTGGAAGCTTCAGTAGAAGAAAAAACCCGTGATCTCCACGAGGCCAAGCGTCGCCTGGAGGTGTTGTATCAGTGTTCGCAGGCGCTGAACACCAGCCAGATAGATGTGCATTGTTTCCGCCATATTTTGCAGATTGTTCGCGACAATGAAGCGGCTGAATATCTGGAGTTGAATGTCGGTGAAAACTGGCGGATTAGTGAAGGGAAACCAAACCCCGAATTGCCGATGCAGATTTTACCGGTAACGATGCAAGAGACGGTTTACGGCGAACTGCACTGGCAAAATAGCCACGTGTCATCATCAGAACCGCTGCTTAACAGCGTTTCGTCGATGCTGGGGCGCGGTTTGTACTTTAATCAGGCGCAGAAGCATTTTCAGCAGTTACTGTTGATGGAAGAACGTGCCACCATCGCACGGGAATTACATGATTCGCTGGCCCAGGTGCTTTCTTACTTACGTATCCAGTTGACGTTACTTAAACGTTCGATACCGGAAGATAACGCCACCGCACAAAATATCATGGCCGATTTCTCCCAGGCATTGAATGATGCTTATCGACAGTTACGCGAGCTGTTGACCACGTTCCGCCTGACGCTGCAGCAAGCGGATCTTCCCTCCGCGTTGCGGGAAATGCTGGATACGTTACAAAATCAAACCAGCGCAAAACTGACTCTCGACTGCCGTCTGCCAACACTGGCGCTGGATGCGCAAATGCAGGTGCATTTGTTGCAAATTATTCGCGAAGCGGTACTCAATGCGATGAAGCACGCCAACGCCAGCGAAATAGCCGTTAGTTGCGTCACCGCGCCGGACGGCAATCACACAGTCTATATCCGTGATAACGGGATTGGCATCGGAGAACCGAAAGAACCCGAAGGTCACTATGGTCTGAATATTATGCGCGAACGCGCGGAACGACTGGGTGGAACGCTGACTTTTTCACAACCTTCCGGTGGCGGCACGTTAGTGAGTATTAGCTTTCGCTCTGCGGAGGGTGAGGAAAGCCAGCTAATGTAATGCCACCTACTTACCAAAGAATACTTGCACTTAAGGTTCAGTATAAAAGGGCATGATAATTTACATTAACTCCTTTTTTTCTCCACGATTGGTCCGTACCTTGCCGCTACAGTGAAGCAAGGCATGCCAACAACAATACGCAGAAACACGAGGTCCTCTTTTAATGGCGAATTTCTTTATTGATCGCCCCATTTTTGCCTGGGTGCTGGCAATCCTGTTGTGTCTGACAGGAACCCTGGCGATTTTCTCATTGCCCGTTGAACAATACCCGGATCTTGCACCGCCTAACGTGCGAGTAACCGCTAACTACCCCGGCGCATCGGCTCAGACGCTGGAAAACACCGTGACCCAGGTTATCGAGCAAAATATGACCGGCCTCGATAATCTCATGTATATGTCGTCTCAAAGCAGTGGCACCGGTCAGGCATCTGTCACCTTAAGTTTTAAAGCGGGCACCGATCCGGACGAAGCAGTGCAGCAAGTACAAAACCAGCTGCAATCAGCCATGCGAAAGTTGCCGCAGGCGGTGCAAAATCAGGGCGTGACGGTGCGTAAAACCGGCGATACCAACATTCTTACCATTGCCTTCGTCTCTACCGATGGTTCGATGGATAAGCAGGATATTGCCGATTACGTTGCCAGTAATATTCAGGACCCATTAAGCCGCGTGAATGGCGTCGGGGATATCGATGCCTATGGTTCGCAATATTCAATGCGTATCTGGCTGGACCCGGCGAAACTCAACAGTTTTCAGATGACGGCTAAAGATGTCACTGATGCCATTGAGTCACAGAACGCGCAGATTGCGGTTGGGCAACTTGGTGGTACGCCTTCCGTCGATAAGCAGGCGCTCAACGCCACCATTAACGCCCAGTCACTGCTGCAAACACCAGAACAGTTCCGCGATATCACCTTACGGGTGAATCAGGACGGCTCAGAAGTAAGGCTGGGCGATGTCGCCACCGTCGAAATGGGGGCAGAGAAATACGATTATCTCAGCCGCTTCAACGGTAAGCCAGCCTCCGGGCTGGGGGTAAAACTGGCCTCCGGCGCGAACGAAATGGCAACAGCGGAGCTGGTACTCAATCGTCTCGACGAACTGGCGCAGTACTTCCCACATGGACTGGAATACAAGGTGGCATATGAAACCACCTCATTTGTTAAAGCCTCCATTGAAGACGTGGTGAAAACGCTGCTGGAAGCTATCGCCCTGGTTTTCCTCGTTATGTATCTGTTCTTGCAAAACTTCCGTGCCACGCTGATACCAACTATCGCCGTGCCGGTGGTGTTGATGGGAACCTTCTCCGTACTTTACGCCTTCGGTTACAGCGTCAACACCTTAACCATGTTCGCGATGGTGCTGGCGATCGGTCTGCTGGTGGATGACGCCATCGTGGTGGTGGAAAACGTCGAACGTATTATGAGTGAGGAAGGACTCACTCCTCGCGAAGCCACACGTAAATCGATGGGGCAGATCCAGGGAGCACTGGTCGGGATTGCGATGGTGCTGTCGGCGGTATTTGTGCCAATGGCCTTCTTCGGCGGCACCACCGGAGCTATCTATCGCCAGTTCTCTATTACCATTGTTGCGGCGATGGTGCTGTCAGTACTGGTAGCGATGATCCTCACTCCGGCTCTGTGCGCCACGCTACTTAAGCCACTGAAAAAAGGTGAGCATCACGGGCAAAAAGGCTTTTTTGCCTGGTTTAACCAGATGTTTAACCGCAACGCCGAACGCTACGAAAAAGGGGTAGCAAAAATTCTCCACCGTAGCCTGCGCTGGATTGTGATTTATGTCCTGCTGCTTGGCGGCATGGTGTTCCTGTTCCTGCGTTTGCCGACGTCGTTCTTGCCGCTGGAAGACCGTGGCATGTTTACTACCTCGGTACAGTTGCCCAGCGGTTCAACCCAACAACAGACCCTGAAAGTCGTTGAGCAAATCGAGAAATATTACTTCACCCATGAAAAAGACAACATCATGTCAGTGTTTGCCACCGTTGGTTCTGGCCCTGGGGGTAACGGGCAAAACGTGGCGCGAATGTTTATCCGCCTGAAAGACTGGAGCGAACGCGACAGTAAGACCGGCACCTCGTTTGCCATTATCGAACGTGCAACGAAGGAATTTAATAAGATTAAAGAAGCTCGCGTTATCGCCAGCAGCCCGCCAGCAATTAGTGGCCTTGGCAGTTCTGCGGGTTTTGATATGGAGTTGCAGGACCACGCTGGTGCGGGTCACGATGCGCTGATGGCAGCACGTAACCAGTTGCTGGCTCTGGCGGCGGAAAATCCGGAGTTAACCCGTGTACGCCATAACGGCCTCGACGACAGTCCGCAGTTGCAGATTGATATCGATCAGCGTAAAGCTCAGGCGCTGGGCGTTGCTATCGACGATATTAACGACACGCTGCAAACCGCGTGGGGTTCGAGCTATGTGAATGACTTTATGGATCGCGGTCGCGTGAAGAAAGTCTATGTGCAGGCAGCTGCGCCATATCGCATGCTGCCAGATGACATCAATCTCTGGTATGTACGAAATAAAGATGGTGGCATGGTCCCCTTCTCTGCTTTCGCGACCTCACGCTGGGAAACAGGCTCGCCGCGTCTGGAACGCTATAACGGTTATTCAGCGGTAGAGATTGTCGGGGAAGCCGCGCCGGGGGTCAGCACCGGTACGGCAATGGATATTATGGAATCGTTAGTGAAGCAGTTGCCAAGCGGCTTTGGTTTGGAATGGACGGCGATGTCGTATCAGGAGCGACTCTCCGGCGCGCAGGCTCCGGCGCTGTATGCCATTTCATTGCTGGTGGTATTCCTGTGTCTGGCGGCGCTGTATGAAAGCTGGTCGGTGCCGTTCTCGGTGATGCTGGTCGTGCCGCTGGGCGTTATCGGCGCGCTGCTGGCAACATGGCTGCGCGGGCTGGAAAACGACGTTTACTTCCAGGTAGGCCTGTTAACGGTGATTGGTTTATCGGCGAAAAACGCCATCCTTATCGTCGAGTTTGCTAACGAGATGAACCAAAAAGGCCACGACCTGTTTGAAGCGACGCTCCACGCCTGCCGTCAGCGTTTACGTCCGATTCTGATGACCTCTCTGGCCTTTATCTTCGGCGTATTGCCAATGGCAACCAGCACAGGGGCCGGTTCCGGTGGCCAGCATGCGGTGGGTACTGGCGTAATGGGCGGGATGATTTCGGCCACGATTCTGGCTATTTACTTCGTGCCGCTGTTCTTTGTGTTGGTACGCCGCCGCTTCCCGCTGAAGCCACGCCCGGAATAAGCAATTAAAAAGGCGACATACCAATGTGTCGCCTTTTTCAACTTTCCGATAAAGAACCTGTTCAGCAGGTACTTTCTGTTTGTACTTTGTCTCAGGAATTACTTACGAAGCATAACTTCGATAAAGTCTTTCCAGTTCCCCAGTTCACGTTCAATCATAACAACCTCTCTTATAATTATGGGTATTCTACGGAAACAATATACCGTGGTGAAGCTAATTTACTCGATTGCTGCGATGACTACCTCCGGGGGACAAACTTTATGTAAATACTATGGTCCTGCAGCAATGATTTGTATGTGATACACAGCAACATTTCGAGATATTCATACGGAATCTAGTACTGGTTTAATTCTGTTTAAAATACAGGCAGATAACAAGATGAATATTCTTAATGCTTACGTTAAAAATGTTTAATATTATTTAATAGTTGTTAATTTGAATACTTCGATAATGTTATATTTCTTGATAATGATTTGCAGGCAAAATGTTTTCACCCTTAAATGAGTATTTATTCTCATAAATCGAAAAAGGATTCATTATGGTTACACTTTACGGCATCAAAAATTGTGACACCATTAAAAAGGCTCGCCGTTGGCTGGAAGCCAATAACATCGCCTATCGTTTTCATGATTACCGCATTGATGGGCTGGACAGCGGATTATTGAACGGTTTTATCAACGAATTAGGCTGGCAAGCGTTACTCAACACCCGTGGTACAACCTGGCGTAAACTGGACGAAACCACCCGCAATAAAATCACCGATGCGGCCTCTGCGGCGGCATTAATGACTGAAATGCCTGCAATTATCAAACGCCCATTGCTCTGTGCGCCCGGGAAGCCTATGCTGCTGGGTTTCAGTGATTCCAGTTATCAGCAATTTTTCCATGAGGTGTAGTCTATGTCGTGCCCGGTTATTGAGCTGACCCAGCAGCTTATTCGCCGCCCATCCTTAAGCCCTGATGATGCGGGATGTCAGGCAATCATGATCGAACGTCTGCAGGCGATCGGTTTTACCGTTGAACGCATGGACTTTGCCGATACGCAAAACTTTTGGGCGTGGCGTGGGCAGGGCGAAACGTTAGCCTTTGCCGGACATACCGACGTGGTACCGCCTGGCGACGCAGACCGTTGGATTAATCCGCCGTTTGAACCAACCATTCGTGACGGCATGTTGTTCGGGCGCGGCGCGGCAGATATGAAAGGCTCACTGGCGGCGATGGTGGTAGCAGCAGAACGTTTTGTCGCGCAACATCCCAACCATACAGGTCGACTGGCATTCCTGATCACTTCTGATGAAGAAGCCAGTGCCCACAACGGTACGGTAAAAGTCGTCGAAGCGTTAATGGCGCGTAATGAGCGTCTCGATTACTGCCTGGTCGGCGAACCATCGAGCATCGAAGTGGTTGGTGACGTGGTGAAAAATGGTCGTCGCGGATCGTTAACCTGCAACCTCACCATTCATGGCGTGCAGGGGCATGTAGCCTACCCGCATCTGGCTGACAACCCGGTACATCGCGCAGCACCTTTCCTAAATGAGCTAGTGGCTATCGAGTGGGATCAGGGTAATGAATTTTTCCCGGCGACCAGTATGCAGATTGCCAATATTCAGGCGGGAACGGGCAGTAACAACGTTATTCCGGGTGAACTGTTTGTGCAGTTTAACTTCCGCTTTAGCACCGAACTGACGGATGAGATGATCAAAGCGCAGGTGCTTGCCCTGCTTGAAAAACATCAACTGCGTTATACGGTGGATTGGTGGCTTTCCGGGCAGCCATTTTTGACCGCGCGCGGCAAACTGGTGGATGCGGTCGTTAACGCGGTTGAGCACTATAATGAAATTAAACCGCAGCTACTGACCACAGGCGGAACGTCTGACGGGCGCTTTATTGCCCGCATGGGGGCGCAGGTGGTGGAACTCGGGCCGGTCAATGCCACTATTCATAAAATTAATGAATGTGTGAACGCTGCCGACCTGCAGCTACTTGCCCGTATGTATCAACGTATCATGGAACAGCTCGTCGCCTGATGAGTGGTTCTGCAAGAGGAAATAAGCATGGACTGGCTGGCTAAATATTGGTGGATTCTGGTGATTGTCTTTTTGGTTGGCGTCCTGCTGAACGTGATTAAAGATCTCAAGCGCGTCGACCATAAGAAATTTCTCGCCAACAAGCCGGAGCTTCCCCCGCATCGTGATTTCAACGATAAGTGGGACGATGACGACGATTGGCCGAAAAAGGATCAACCGAAGAAGTAAGCTAAGTGGCCGGATAAGGCGTTAATGCCGCATCCGGCAATGGTGAACGATGCCTGATGCGACGCTCACGCGTCTTATCAGGCCTACCAGGCTATTATTGCATCATTTCAATTACATCATCATCGCCAGGTTTGCCACCACTTAGCGCTTCGTCGAAATAATGTTTCGGTATGGTATAACGCAAGTGATCCAGGGCAAATTGCATACTGCGATTGTCGATTGCATGGCCTAAATCCTCCACAATATCCAGCGTCACGTCACCACCGGCACTGATTAACGCTTCCTGCGCCGCAACCGCATGCGCCAGATCGATAACCGGATCTTCACCGCCATGAATCAGGTGAATTGTCGTGGCTGTAGACGCGGTTTCCGGCAAGCTGGCGTAACGTCCGTTAAAGGCAATGACGCGCGAAGCAAGACCCGGTTCGGCTTTAATGCTCTCCAGTGCCATAATCGCGCCTTGTGAGAAACCGATTAGCGCCGTGGCGTTAGCCCCTACTCCGCTCTGTTTCTGCCAGTAGCGCACCGTCTCAATAAACGTCGGCATGATGGCATCCACACGCGCCTGGCGATTATCTTCCGTAATACCCTGTACCGAAAACCACTGACGCCCCGCCGGATTACCGCTCGGCTCCGCGCCACCGACGCTCACCACCAGTGCATCAGGAAACAGCGGCGCAAACCAGCTGCCGATCTCACCCATCGCTACCGGGTTATCCCCGACACCGTGGAAAAGCAGTAACAACTGTTGTGCAGGTTTATCCGGGCTTTGAACAACAAAATGGTCATGTTTCATGGCGAACTCCTTAACTGATGTCATTAATTTTACGCCGCTGACTCACAATGACCATGGGAGAAAATTGAAGGAGTCAGTGAAAAAATTGCCATTGCGTTATGCGATCGCGCAGACGCTCAGTGCGAACATTATCAAGTGCGAACAGCGCCTGCGCGGCCTCCTCTCGCTGACGGGCCAGTAACATCTTGCGGCCTGAAAGTTTAAGTGTGGTACATAACTGCGCGTCAATGGCGTTTTTCTGTAAACGACCACGCAGCGCCGGTAATGCCAGTTCACTGGTTTGTAGCAGACGCGTTAAGCAACCTAACGACGTTAATAGCGGACGATGAGCAAAAGCAAAACCGGCCAGTTCAAGCCAGTCGTCCTTAGAAAGGACGGCATCATTTCGTGGATCGACGGGGAGCGTTTCGCCATTCCACTGCGTGAGAGCATGCACATCGCGACGTAAACGGTAATGCTCACGTTCAGCCAGCTGTTTACCCGCATCACTCATCGGTAACAGTGCCATCGCCGTATAGCAACCGCTGCTGGCTTCACGATGATTACCCATTCGCACCAGCACAAAACCGCAGCGTTGCCAGAAACGCCATAACTCCGCGGTGTAGCCAAAACTCACCGAAAGATAGTCGAGGTCATGCGTATAATTTAAAGCACGGGCAATAAGCTGTTGCCCAATGCCTTCACGCTGACGAGCTGGATGAACTGCTATCCTGCTGACCCGCCGTCCGCGCAATGTCGCTGCCTGTGGATTGCTGCCGTGCGCCGCCAGCGACTGGGCTACCAGATTACCGCGCGGGCGACGAAAACCTGCCCATACCGCCTGGCTGAGTTCTTGAGATAATCCGCCCTCATCCACCAGCCACAGCGCCCCGGCGATCTCGTTTTCACAAGCCGCCTGGAAAAAATGTTGCCCAGGTGCATCCATCATGCGGCGTAAATCCAGCGGCGAGGTCCGGTAGTGCGCGCCAGACAATAGCTGATATACCTTTAACGGTGTATCCGGATCGCTTCGCCATAAGGTCTGTTCAAAAGCGGAAATGACGATATTGCCTTGTGGTGTATGGGTGAAGTTTTCATCGTCAAAAACCAGTGCCTCGCTGACCATTTTTTCCAGCGGGCATCCCTGCGCCCAGCGGATCGGCTGTTGCAATTCGAAACGGTGTAAATGCGGGAAACGCGCACAAAATTTCAGCAAAAAACCACGTCCGGTACCTTCGTAGCCCTGTACCGTAGTGGTTAACAACGTTCGAGGAAAACGCGATACCAGTTGATGCAACAACGGCGCAGGTATGGCTGCGGCTTCATCGACCACCAGCCAGTCGGCTTGCTCATCGCTGGCTAACAAGGCATCCGGCGCAATAAAGCGAAACTTTTCGCCCGCAAATTGTGCCAGTACATCCGTTGCCGCTTTTGCAGGCGCGGTGACAATCGCACTGCCCGCAATACGAGAAATGAGTTGCCCTGCCAGCGCCGACTTACCGCGCCCACGCGCAGCAGTTACCGCTGACACACCCGGCGGCATGGTGAGTAGCTGCTGTAAGAGTTGCTGTTGTTCTGGTTGTGGTGCGCCGGTCGCGGGTTGCCAGTCAGTACGGGGAATAAAATGCGTCAACGTGAACTGCTGGTTTTGCCGCCAGAGGATAGCATCGTGATCCGCCGTAAGTACGCGTTTGAGGTGCCGGACAAAATGCGGCGTCGCAATAGGGTCAGGGCAATCACTCCAGCGCAGCGAGTCGGCATCAGGTTGGTTTTCCCACTCTTCCCATACAGGGAGTAACAACACCAGCCAGCTTCCGGCTTTCAACGTTCCGCTAAGTGCAGCAAAGGCAGCGGCATCAAAGCCCTGGCGGGCGTCGAATATCGCATGCCGGAATTCGCGTCCAAGTAAAGTTTGTAGCGCCGAGGGAGTACAGTGGTTTTCAGCGACTGGCTGCGGCGAAACCCACAACCAGTCGCCAGGTAAGGCATCACTCAACTTAAGCGCAAGGTTAAAGCACCAACGTTCTTCCCCGCTCAACACCAGCAAGCGGCGGATCCCTTCACGTTTCATTTGCGCTGTTAATGGGTGAAGCGCAGTCAGTTCAGCCATCCCTGCCCCGAAAGTTAAATGCTTTTACCAAAAGTATTGCATTGTGCCGGATCGCCGCTGTCGAAACCACGTTTAAACCAGCTGTAGCGTTGCTGAGAAGTGCCATGAGTGAAACTGTCTGGTACGACTCGCCCCTGACTTTGCTGCTGTAAACGGTCATCGCCGATGGCCTGCGCCGCGTTCAGCGCTTCTTCCAGATCGCCGGTTTCCAGAACGCCTTGCTGCTGCATGCTATGCCCCCAGACACCGGCAAAACAGTCGGCCTGGAGTTCCATACGTACAGATAAGCGGTTCACTTCCGCCTGCGTCGCGTTTTGTTGCAGTTGACGGACTTTCGGCTCGATGCCTAACAGTTTCTGCACATGATGACCGACTTCATGGGCGATAACGTACCCCTGGGCAAAATCGCCATCCGCGCCAAGTTTGTCTTTCATGTCATCATAGAAGGAGAGATCGATATAAACCGTGCCATCCGCCGGGCAATAGAACGGCCCCATAATGGACTGGCCCGCCCCGCAGCCGGTGCGCGTCATTCCACGGTACATGACCAGCTTCGGTTGCTGATAGGTCTTACCCATCTTCTCGAACTGCTGTCCCCAGGTGTCTTCGGTGGTTGCCAGAATCACCGAGGTGAATTTTGCGGCTTCGTCTTCATTTGGGCTAATTGACCGCGTTGATTGCTGTTGGGAAACCGGCTGTCCGGTCATCAACCCAGTTAAATCAACGCCATAGTAGCCTGCAACCAGCACGACTATCAGTAAAATCAGCCCGCCTTTACCGCTTGGCAGACGGAAACCGGGACCGCCCATTGACGGACCACCGGAGCTATTGCGCCTGTCTTCAACATTGTCACTTTCACGTCGCCCTTGCCAACGCATAGATACCTCAACAATATATTCATTATAGAAATGATCGTAGGTGGTTCAGAGGAAGATTACCACAGGAAAGCGGAATGAAATGGCGGAGGAATGAGCGTTCAATGCACATCTTATGAGCGCGGTTGTCTTGCCGTGCCAGCAGCACGGCAAGATGATGAATAGAAAAATCAGTCCAGCTGTACACCCAGGCGGCGGGCAACGGCTTCATAGGCTTCGATCAGGCCACCGAGGCTCTGGCGGAAACGGTCTTTATCCATTTTCTCCAGCGTTTCTTTGTCCCACAGGCGGCTGCCGTCCGGGGAGAACTCATCGCCCAGAACCACTTCGCCTTTGTACAGACCAAACTCCAGCTTGAAGTCGACCAGAATGAGACCAGCATCATCGAACAGTTTTTTCAGCACGTCGTTCGCTTTGTAGGTTAGCTCTTTCATACGCGCCAGATTCTCTTTGCTCACCCAGCCAAAGGTTTCGCAGTAAGATTCGTTGACCATCGGATCGTGCATGGCGTCGTTTTTCAGGAACAGATCGAACAGCGGCGGGTTCAGCTCAATACCTTCTTCGATTCCAAGACGTTTCACCAGAGAGCCAGCAGCACGGTTACGCACGACACACTCAACCGGCACCATATCCAGCTTTTTCACCAGACATTCGGTATCGGAGAGCAGACGCTCCATTTGAGTCGGGATACCCGCTTCAGCCAGTTTGCTCATAATGAAGTAGTTGAACTTGTTGTTCACCATACCTTTGCGATCAAACTGCTCAATGCGCGCGCCATCCCCTGCTGACGTATCATTGCGGAATTCGAGCACCAACAGGTCCGGGTTTTCCGTGCTGTATACGGTTTTCGCTTTACCACGATACAACTCAGCTTGCTTTTGCATCTTTATCACTCCTGGGTGTGAATTAACGTTTTAAAATCTTTTGCTGTCTGGTGTGCCGGATGTTTTGTCGGATGCGGCAAGAACGCCTTATCCGCCCTACGTCCGACAAACAAATTTCGTGCGAATTACCGCCAAAATCGCATTTTTCTGCCGACGCACACGTTTGCGTATCATATCAGAAAAAAGGGCCGGATGACTCCAGCCCTGTATTTTTACTTGCTAAACGCAGCCTGGAAGACAGCTACCAGCGCGTCGTTCTGACTCTGAGTCAGAGTATGACCTTTCGGATCGATGAACTGTAGGCTGCTGCGGTTATCTAAATCGCCAACCTGCAGTTTATAGTCACCGGATGCCAGGCCTGGATCGCTCGCGCCCAGTTCCTGCCAGTCGCTGTCAGACAGCGGCTTGTAAGTTACGGCCATGTTGCCCTGCGAACGGGTGCTGTCGGTCACTTTCATGCCCACTTTTTCCAGCGCCGCTGGCAGACGTTGCCAAACCACATTGAACGGCCCGCGTACGACCAGCATCGGTAAACCGGTGTCATCAGCTGCACTTTGTACGTCCATAGTGGTGGAGGCACGATTTTGCGCAGCGTTCGCGGCGTCAGTGGCAGATTTATCCAGACCGGCGGAAATAACGTTCATCATCTCCGTGCTGTAACGCTGCATGGAAGCCGCGTCTGCAACCGGTTTGCCCGCCTGTTCCAGGTTCAGCAGTTTAACCGTAACCGCCTGCTGATAACCCTGCGGCTTAACAGAGATTTGATAACGACCACGATACTGCTCGTCTTCGTCCAGACGGTTCCATTGTACCCAATCGGTGGTCAGCGTCTGACCCGCATCATCACGTTGGGTGATGGTGTAGTTTTTCGCCTGCAGCACGCTAACCACCTGCGGCCACAGAGTATTGCCACGACCATTTTCCACCAGCAATGAAGCGGTATCGCCCGTGAACTGGGTACGCGCGCCAGAAACCAGTGCCAGCGGCTGGGCTGGTGGACGAATGTCCAGCGCCTTACCGACAGCACCACTACCGTTGGTCACCGGGATTGCATAATCACCGGAGGTCACCGGCAAAATCATTCCAGCCGGGGCATGAAGCTCCGCAAGCGGTGCCGCTTCCAGGTAGGCTTCATCACCACTGACCTGACGCTTATAGCGTGAGTCAGAACTACAGGCTGCGAGTAATAAAACAAGCGAAACACCCGCAACCTTTGCCAGGCGCGACTTTTGAACAGAGTAAGCCATCAAATCTCCCTAAACTTTACAGCAAACCGGCATGCTTAAGCGCCGCTCTGACCGTCTCACGACCACTGTCGGTGATTGGAGTCATTGGCAGGCGCAGCGTATCGGTCGCCACAAGACCCAATTCCTTACATGCCCATTTCACCGGGATTGGATTGGGTTCGACAAATAGTTTGTTGTGTAATGGCATCAGACGCTGATTAATAACGCGTGCCTCGGCAAAATGCCCTTCTGCCGCCAGTTTGCACATCTGGGCCATATCACGCGCTGCGACGTTAGCCGTAACGGAAATAACCCCATGACCGCCTAATTGCATGAAGTCCAGCGCGCTCGCATCATCGCCGCTCAGCAGAACAAAATCATCTGAAACCAGCTCTTTGATCTGGTTTACACGCGTTAAGTTCCCTGTAGCCTCTTTGATTCCGATAATATTTTTTACTTTCGCCAGACGGCCCACCGTTTCCGGGAGCAGATCGCAACCAGTACGGGACGGCACATTATACAGAATTTGTGGCAGGTCAGTATGTTCAGCGATGGCTTTGAAATGCTGATACAAACCTTCTTGCGACGGACGATTATAGTAAGGGGTTACCGTCAGACAGCCGACGATACCACTGTCATTGAAGCGCTGCGTCAGGCTAATGGCTTCCGCAGTAGCGTTAGCGCCGGTCCCTGCAATTACCGGAATGCGCCCGTCAGCCAGCTCCAGCGTCATCATCACCACATCAGCATGTTCGTCATGATTTAAGGTAGCGGACTCGCCAGTGGTGCCAACAGAAACGATCGCCGAAGTACCGCTGGCGACATGATAATCAATCAGTTTTTTCAAGCTAGCCCGACAGACATTACCTTTTTCATCCATCGGAGTAACAATCGCGACAATACTTCCCGTGAACATGGGCCATCCTCTGTGCAAACAAGTGTCTCAATGGTACGTTTGGTAAGGCATTAAAAGCAAGCAGACAGAACCGTTCTGATTGTTGTATGCATGTTTTTTTTATGCTTTCCTTAAGAACAACTCACCCCTTAAAGGAATAACCAGTTTGACACTGTCATCGCAACATTATCTGGTGATCACTGCGTTGGGTGCCGATCGCCCTGGAATTGTGAACACCATCACCCGTCATGTCAGTAGTTGCGGCTGTAATATTGAAGACAGTCGCCTGGCGATGCTGGGAGAAGAGTTCACGTTTATCATGCTGCTTTCCGGTTCATGGAATGCCATTACTCTGATTGAATCAACGTTACCGTTGAAAGGTGCCGAACTGGATCTTTTAATCGTGATGAAGCGCACGACGGCGCGTCCGCGTCCGCCAATGCCAGCATCTGTCTGGGTTCAGGTCGATGTGGCAGACTCCCCGCATTTAATTGAACGCTTCACGGCACTTTTCGACGCGCACCATATGAACATTGCGGAGCTGGTGTCGCGCACGCAACCTGCTGAAAATGAACGGGCTGCACAGTTGCATATTCAGATAACCGCCCACAGTCCCGCCTCTGCGGATGCAGCAAATATTGAGCAAGCGTTTAAAGCCCTATGTACAGAACTCAATGCACAAGGCAGTATAAACGTCGTCAATTATTCCCCACATGATGAACAGGATGGAGTTAAGTAATGAATCCACTGAAAGCCGGTGATATCGCACCGAAATTTAGCTTGCCGGATCAAGACGGAGAACAAGTTAATTTGACCGACTTCCAGGGACAGCGTGTTCTGGTTTATTTTTACCCAAAAGCCATGACTCCCGGCTGTACCGTACAGGCCTGCGGCTTACGCGATAACATGGATGAATTGAAAAAAGCGGGCGTTGATGTGCTGGGTATCAGCACCGATAAACCCGAAAAACTCTCCCGTTTTGCGGAAAAAGAGCTGCTTAACTTTACGCTCCTGTCTGATGAGGACCACCAGGTGTGCGAACAATTCGGCGTCTGGGGTGAAAAGTCCTTCATGGGCAAAACCTACGATGGTATTCATCGCATCAGCTTCCTGATTGACGCTGATGGCAAAATCGAACATGTCTTTGACGATTTCAAAACCAGCAATCACCACGACGTTGTGCTGAACTGGCTGAAAGAACACGCCTGATTACTTTGCTCCATTCAGTGCTGGCTGCGCTTGCGGCCAGCACACCTCACTTCTCGTGATCAAGATCACATTCTCGCTTTCCCCTGCGACACGGGTGTCGAATCCATTTATTGCTGAACGTTAATGACCATCATTTTTGTACCGTTCAGAATCCAGTTAATACATAACTTATTGAATATATTAAATTAATCAGACTGGCATCCTTTATGCAATATGAAATGCAATGTTTCATATCATTTTCAAGGAGCCGACATGAACCGCTTTGTGGTGGCCGAACCACTGTGGTGTACAGGATGTAATACCTGTCTCGCTGCCTGTTCGGACGTGCATAAAACGCAAGGTTTACAGCAACACCCGCGCCTGGCCCTGGCGAAGACGTCAACACTCACTGCCCCTGTCGTGTGTCATCACTGTGAGGAAGCCCCTTGCCTGCAGGTCTGCCCGGTCAATGCCATCTCCCAGAGAGATGATGCGATCCAACTCAACGAAAGCCTCTGTATTGGCTGCAAGCTTTGCGCCGTGGTCTGCCCATTTGGCGCAATCAGCGCTTCAGGAAGCCGTCCGGTGAATGCCCCTGCGCAATATGTTTTTCAGGCTGACGGCTCACTCAAAGACGGCGAAGAAAACGCGCCGACCCAACATGCTTTGCTGCGCTGGGAACCGGGTGTCCAGAGCGTCGCGGTGAAATGCGACCTGTGTGATTTCTTGCCAGAAGGTCCGGCCTGCGTTCGCGCTTGCCCGAATCATGCGTTACGGCTGATCACCGACGATAGCCTGCAACGTCAGATGAAAGAAAAACAGCGCCTTGCCGCAAGCTGGTTTGCCAATGGCGGGGAGGATCCCCTTTCCCTCACTCAGGAGCAACGCTAATGGATGCCCTGCAATTATTAACCTGGTCGCTGATCCTCTATCTGTTTGCCAGTCTGGCTTCGCTGTTTTTACTCGGTCTGGACAGACTGGCTATTAAGCTTTCCGGCATCACATCGCTGGTGGGCGGCGCGATTGGCATCATCAGCGGAATTACGCAATTACATGCAGGCGTAACTTTAGTCGCCCGTTTTGCCACGCCTTTTGACTTTGCCGATTTAACCCTGCGAATGGATAGCCTCTCGGCATTTATGGTGCTGGTTATCTCCTTGCTGGTGGTGGTTTGTTCGCTCTATTCATTGACTTATATGCGCGAATACGAGGGCAAAGGCGCGGCGGCGATGGGCTTCTTTATGAATCTTTTCATCGCATCGATGGTTGCCCTGCTGGTGATGGACAACGCTTTTTGGTTCATCGTGCTGTTTGAAATGATGTCGCTGTCTTCCTGGTTTCTGGTCATTGCCAGGCAGGATAAAACGTCAATCAACGCTGGCATGCTCTACTTTTTTATCGCCCACGCCGGATCGGTGCTGATTATGATTGCCTTCTTGCTGATGTGGCGCGAAAGCGGCAACCTCGATTTTGCCAGTTTCCGCACGCTTTCACTTTCTCCGGGGCTGGCGTCGGCGGTGTTCCTGCTGGCCTTCTTCGGTTTTGGCGCGAAAGCCGGGATGATGCCGTTGCACAGCTGGTTGCCGCGCGCTCACCCTGCCGCACCATCGCACGCTTCGGCGTTGATGTCTGGCGTAATGGTCAAAATCGGTATTTTCGGCATCCTGAAAGTGGCGATGGATCTGCTGGCGCAAACGGGTTTGCCGCTGTGGTGGGGCATTCTGGTGATGGCGATCGGCGCAATCTCCGCGCTCCTGGGCGTGCTGTATGCGCTGGCGGAACAGGATATCAAACGGCTGCTGGCCTGGAGTACCGTCGAAAACGTCGGCATTATTTTGCTGGCGGTCGGTGTGTCCATGGTCGGTCTGTCACTGCACGACCCGCTGCTCACCGTGGTTGGACTGCTCGGCGCACTGTTTCATCTGCTCAACCATGCGCTGTTCAAAGGGCTGCTATTTCTCGGCGCGGGTGCGATTATTTCGCGTTTGCATACCCACGACATGGAAAAAATGGGGGCACTGGCAAAACGGATGCCGTGGACAGCCGCAGCATGCCTGATTGGTTGCCTCGCGATATCAGCCATTCCTCCGCTGAATGGTTTTATCAGCGAATGGTACACCTGGCAGTCGCTGTTCTCACTAAGTCGTGTGGAAGCCGTAGCGCTACAACTTGCGGGTCCTATTGCTATGGTGATGCTGGCAGTCACTGGTGGGCTGGCAGTAATGTGCTTCGTCAAAATGTACGGCATTACTTTCTGTGGTGCGCCGCGCAGTACACACGCTGAAGAGGCACAGGAAGTGCCAAATACGATGATCGTCGCCATGCTACTGCTCGCGGCACTCTGCGTATTCATTGCGCTTAGTGCCAGTTGGCTGGCACCGAAGATAATGCACATTGCCCATGCGTTTACCAATACCCCTTCCGTCACTGTCGCCAGCGGAATGGCACTTGTACCCGGCACGTTTCATACACGGGTCACTCCCTCATTACTGTTGCTGTTACTACTGGCGATGCCTTTGCTGCCTGGCCTTTACTGGCTGTGGTGTCGTTCGCGCCGCGCAGCGTTTCGTCGCACAGGAGATGCCTGGGCATGCGGCTACGGCTGGGAAAATGCGATGGCCCCGTCAGGCAATGGCGTGATGCAGCCGCTGCGTGTGGTCTTTTCTGCGCTATTTCGTCTACGACAACAGCTCGACCCTACGCTGAGGCTGAACAAAGGTCTCGCGCACATCACCGCCAGGGCTCAGAGCACAGAACCCTTTTGGGATGAGCGGGTGATCCGCCCCATCGTGAGCGCCACCCAACGGCTGGCCAAAGAAATACAGCATCTGCAAAGCGGCGACTTTCGTCTCTATTGCCTGTATGTGGTCGCCGCACTGGTTGTGCTGCTAATCGCTATTGCCGTCTAAGGAAATCACCATGAGACAAACTCTTTGCGACGGATATCTGATCATTTTTGCGTTAGCACAGGCCGTGATTCTGCTGGCGCTAACCCCGCTTTTTACGGGGATTTCCCGGCAGATACGCGCGCGTATGCACTCCCGTCGCGGACCGGGGATCTGGCAGGATTATCGCGATATCCACAAACTGTTTAAACGCCAGGAAGTTGCGCCGACATCTTCAGGTCTGATGTTCCGCCTGATGCCGTGGGTATTAATCAGCAGCATGCTGGTGCTGGCGATGGCCCTACCACTATTTATTACTGTTTCCCCTTTTGCGGGCGGCGGCGATCTGATCACCCTTATCTATCTTCTTGCCCTGTTTCGTTTTTTCTTTGCTCTTTCCGGGCTGGATACCGGAAGTCCGTTTGCGGGTGTCGGTGCCAGTCGCGAGTTGACGCTCGGCATTCTGGTCGAACCAATGCTCATTCTCTCACTGCTGGTATTGGCGCTGATAGCGGATTCCACGCATATCGAGATGATCAGCAAGACGCTGGCGACGGGCTGGAACTCGCCGCTAACCACCGTACTGGCGTTACTGGCCTGTGGTTTTGCCTGCTTCATTGAGATGGGAAAAATTCCCTTTGATGTTGCTGAAGCAGAACAGGAATTACAGGAAGGCCCGCTGACCGAATATTCCGGTGCCGGGCTGGCGTTGGCGAAATGGGGGCTGGGGCTGAAACAGGTCGTGATGGCAGCACTGTTTGTGGCCCTGTTTCTGCCCTTTGGGCGCGCGCAAGAGCTTTCTCTCACCTGCCTGCTGACTTCACTTGTCGTTACGCTGCTCAAGGTTTTGCTGATTTTTGTTCTGGCCTCTATCGCAGAAAACACGCTGGCACGCGGGCGTTTTTTACTCATTCACCATGTGACCTGGCTTGGCTTCAGCCTTGCTGCGCTTGCCTGGGTCTTCTGGTTAACCGGTCTGTAAGGAGCACTGACGGAATATGGAAAATCTTGCTCTGACGACGTTATTGCTGCCTTTTATCGGCGCACTGGTCGTTTCGTTTTCGCCACAACGTCGGGCCGCCGAATGGGGGATTTTGTTCGCCGCGCTGACCACGCTGTGCATGTTGTCGCTGATCTCCGCGTTTTATCAGGCCGATAAAGTTGCCGTCACGTTGACGTTGGTCAACGTGGGGGATGTGGCGTTGTTTGGCCTGATCATTGATCGCGTGAGTACGCTGATTCTGTTTGTGGTGGTGTTCCTCGGTTTGCTGGTCACGATCTACTCCACGGGTTATCTGACGGATAAAAATCGCGAACACCCGCATAACGGCACGAATCGTTATTACGCATTTTTGCTGGTTTTTATCGGCGCGATGGCGGGACTGGTACTCTCCTCGACGCTGCTCGGTCAGTTGTTGTTTTTTGAAATTACGGGCGGCTGCTCCTGGGCGTTGATCAGTTATTACCAGAGCGATAAAGCGCAACGTTCAGCACTAAAAGCGTTACTTATCACTCATATCGGTTCGCTGGGGTTGTATCTTGCCGCCGCCACGCTGTTTTTGCAGACCGGAACGTTTGCGCTTAGCGCGATGAGCGAGTTACACGGCGACGCACGCTATCTGGTTTATGGTGGCATCCTGTTTGCCGCGTGGGGGAAATCGGCCCAGCTACCGATGCAAGCGTGGCTACCGGATGCAATGGAAGCGCCAACACCGATCAGCGCCTATCTCCACGCCGCATCGATGGTGAAAGTGGGCGTTTACATTTTTGCCCGCGCCATTATCGACGGCGGCAATATCCCGCATGTGATTGGCGGCGTTGGCATGGTCATGGCACTGGTCACCATTCTTTACGGCTTCCTGATGTATTTGCCGCAGCAGGATATGAAGCGGTTGCTGGCCTGGTCGACCATCACTCAACTTGGCTGGATGTTCTTCGGCTTGTCGCTCTCCATCTTCGGCTCGCGGCTGGCACTGGAGGGCAGCATCGCCTACATCGTCAACCACGCGTTCGCTAAAAGCCTGTTTTTCCTTGTAGCCGGTGCGCTGAGTTACAGCTGCGGCACGCGCTTGTTGCCGCGTCTGCGTGGCGTATTGCACACCCTGCCGTTGCCAGGCGTGGGTTTCTGCGTGGCCGCGCTGGCGATTACTGGCGTGCCGCCGTTCAACGGCTTCTTCAGTAAATTCCCACTGTTTGCTGCCGGTTTTTCGTTGTCAGTGGAGTACTGGATCCTGCTGCCCGCCATGATTCTGCTGATGATTGAATCGATTGCCAGTTTCGCCTGGTTTATTCGCTGGTTTGGTCGCGTTGTGCCTGGCAAACCGAGCGAGGCCGTCGCTGATGCCGCACCGCTGCCAGGATCAATGCGCCTGGTGTTGATTGTACTGATTGTGATGTCGCTGATTTCCAGCGTATTCGCCGCGACCTGGTTGCAGTAAGGAGATGATGAATGACCGGTTCTATGATCGTAAATAATCTGGCGGGACTGATGATGCTGACATCGCTGTTTGTGATTAGTGTCAAAAGCTATCGCCTGTCATGCGGATTTTACGCCTGCCAGTCGCTGGTGCTGGTGTCTATTTTCGCCACCCTCTCGTGCCTGTTCGCCGCAGAGCAACTGCTGATCTGGTCCGCCAGCGCCTTTATCACCAAAGTACTGATGGTACCGTTAATCATGATTTACGCTGCACGAAATATTCCCCAGAACCTCCCGGAAAAAGCGTTATTCGGTCCGGCAATGATGGCATTGCTCGCGGCATTAATTGTCCTGCTTTGCGCATTTGTCGTTCAGCCCGTGAAGCTACCGATGGCTACCGGGCTGAAACCGGCGCTGGCGGTGGCGTTAGGTCATTTTCTGCTTGGCCTGCTGTGCATTGTCAGCCAGCGCAATATCCTGCGGCAAATTTTTGGTTACTGCCTGATGGAAAACGGCTCCCATCTGGTGCTGGCACTTCTTGCCTGGCGTGCACCGGAACTGGTGGAAATTGGTATCGCTACCGATGCCATTTTCGCCGTCGTTGTGATGGTGTTGCTGGCAAGAAAAATATGGCGTACCCACGGCACGCTGGACGTGAACAACTTGACCGCGCTGAAGGGATAATGAGATGAGTTATTCTGTGATGTTCGCTTTACTCCTGCTCACGCCGCTGCTTTTTTCGCTGCTCTGTTTTGCCTGCCGGAAACGGGGACACTCTGCGACTCGCACGGTGACAGTATTACATAGCTTAGGGATCACGCTGCTGCTGATTCTGGCACTCTGGGTGGTCAAAACCGCCGCGGATGCGGAAGAAATATTCGCCGCCGGACTGTGGCTTCATATTGATGGTCTGGGCGGTTTGTTCCTCGCCATTCTTGGTGTGATTGGCTTTCTCACCGGTGTTTACTCGATTGGCTACATGCGTCATGAAGTGGCTCACGGCGAGCTTTCACCCGTTACGCTGTGCGATTACTACGGTTTCTTCCATCTGTTTTTGTTCACCATGCTGCTGGTTGTTACCAGCAATAACCTGATTGTGATGTGGGCGGCAATCGAAGCCACCACCTTAAGCTCGGCGTTTCTGGTAGGCATTTACGGTCAGCGTTCATCTCTGGAAGCTGCATGGAAGTACATCATTATTTGTACTGTTGGTGTCGCTTTTGGTCTGTTCGGTACCGTGCTGGTATACGCCAACGCCGCCAGCGTTATGCCGCAGGCAGAAATGGCGATATTCTGGAGCGAGGTTCTTAAGCAATCGTCCTTGCTTGACCCAACATTAATGCTGTTGGCCTTTGTGTTTGTGCTAATTGGCTTTGGCACCAAAACCGGGCTATTTCCCATGCACGCCTGGCTGCCGGATGCTCACAGTGAAGCGCCGAGTCCGGTCAGCGCCCTGCTCTCCGCCGTATTGCTGAACTGCGCGCTGTTGGTGCTGATTCGCTATTACATCATTATTTGCCAGGCCATCGGCAGCGATTTCCCCAACCGGTTGTTGCTCATCTTCGGCATGTTGTCGGTTGCCGTGGCGGCATTTTTCATTCTGGTACAGCGGGACATTAAGCGTCTGCTGGCGTACTCCAGCGTGGAGAACATGGGACTGGTCGCGGTGGCGCTAGGCATTGGCGGGCCGCTGGGAATTTTTGCTGCGCTGCTGCACACCTTAAACCACAGTCTGGCAAAAACGCTGCTGTTCTGCGGTTCCGGCAATGTACTGCTCAAGTACGGCACGCGCGATCTCAACGTCGTCTGCGGAATGCTCAAAATCATGCCATTTACCGCCGTGCTGTTTGGCGGCGGTGCGCTGGCGCTGGCCGGGATGCCGCCCTTCAACATTTTTCTTAGCGAATTTATGACCGTTACCGCCGGACTGGCTCGTAATCACCTGTTGATTATCGTCCTGCTGTTATTGCTGTTAACGCTGGTGCTGGCGGGCCTGGTACGGATGGCTGCGCGGGTGTTAATGGCGAAACCGCCGCAGGCCGTTAACCGGGGTGAACTTGGCTGGTTGACCACCTCGCCAATGGTGATTCTGCTGGTCATGATGCTGGCGATGGGAACGCATATTCCACAACCTGTCATCAGGATCCTGGCGGGCGCTTCCACTATAGTCCTCTCAGGGACGCACGACCTGCCTGCACAACGTAGCACCTGGCATGATTTTTTGCCTTCAGGCACCGCATCTGTTTCGGAGAAACACAGTGAACGTTAATTCATCGTCAAATCGTGGCGAAGCGATTCTCGCCGCCCTGAAAACGCAGTTCCCCGGCGCGGTGCTGGATGAAGAGCGACAAACGCCTGAACAGGTCACCATTACGGTGAAAATAAATCTGCTGCCTGACGTTGTACATTATCTTTATTATCAACATGATGGCTGGCTTCCGGTCCTGTTTGGCAACGACGAGCGGACACTTAACGGTCATTACGCGGTTTATTATGCCCTTTCAATGGAAGGGGCCGAAAAATGCTGGATCGTGGTGAAGGCACTGGTCGATGCCGACAGTCGGGAGTTTCCGTCAGTCACACCGCGCGTCCCTGCCGCGGTCTGGGGCGAGCGAGAAATTCGCGATATGTACGGGCTGATTCCGGTTGGCCTGCCGGATCAGCGTCGCCTGGTGTTGCCCGATGACTGGCCGGAAGATATGCATCCGCTGCGCAAAGACGCGATGGATTATCGCCTGCGCCCTGAACCGACGACTGATACCGAAACGTATCCGTTTATCAACGAGGGCAACAGCGATGCGCGGGTGATCCCTGTTGGCCCGCTGCATATCACCTCCGATGAACCAGGTCACTTCCGCTTGTTTGTGGATGGCGAGCATATTGTCGATGCTGATTACCGCCTGTTTTATGTCCATCGCGGCATGGAGAAACTGGCAGAAACGCGGATGGGCTACAACGAAGTGACCTTCTTGTCGGACCGCGTGTGTGGGATTTGCGGTTTTGCCCACAGTGTGGCCTATACCAACTCGGTTGAAAATGCACTGGGGATTGAGGTGCCGCAACGAGCGCATACTATTCGCTCGATTCTGCTGGAAGTCGAACGGCTGCATAGTCATTTGCTCAACCTTGGCCTCTCCTGCCATTTTGTTGGTTTTGATACCGGTTTTATGCAATTTTTCCGCGTGCGGGAAAAGTCGATGACGATGGCGGAATTGCTGACCGGGTCGCGTAAAACCTACGGTCTGAATCTGATTGGTGGTGTTCGCCGCGATATTCTCAAAGAGCAACGTCTGCAAACGATGAAACTGGTGCGCGAGATGCGCGCCGACGTGTCGGAGCTGGTAGAGATGCTGCTTGCCACGCCGAATATGGAACAACGCACTCAGGGCATTGGCATTCTCGACCGACAAATCGCCCGTGATTATAGCCCCGTAGGGCCGCTGATCCGTGGCAGTGGTTTTGCCCGTGATTTGCGCTTTGATCACCCCTACGCCGACTACGGCAATATTCCAAAAACGCTGTTTACCTTTACCGGCGGCGATGTCTTCTCCCGCGTGATGGTCCGTGTCAAAGAGACGTTTGATTCGCTGGCAATGCTGGAATTTGCCCTCGACAACATGCCGGATACCCCACTGCTGACCGAAGGCTTTAGCTATAAACCTCACGCATTCGCGCTGGGCTTTGTTGAAGCGCCACGCGGTGAAGACGTGCACTGGAGCATGCTCGGCGATAACCAAAAATTGTTCCGCTGGCGCTGTCGTGCCGCCACCTACGCCAACTGGCCAGTGCTGCGTTACATGCTGCGCGGCAATACCGTTTCTGACGCACCGCTGATTATCGGTAGCCTTGATCCCTGCTACTCCTGTACCGACCGTGTGACGCTGGTTGATGTGCGCAAGCGCCAGTCAAAAACCGTGCCGTATAAAGAGATCGAACGCTACGGCATTGATCGTAACCGTTCGCCGCTGAAGTAAGGACAGAAAATGCTGAAGTTACTGAAAACTATTATGCGCGCCGGAACCGCGACGGTGAAATATCCCTTCGCGCCACTGGAGGTCAGCCCAGGCTTTCGCGGGAAACCGGACCTGATGCCCAGCCAATGTATTGCCTGCGGTGCCTGCGCCTGTGCTTGTCCGGCAAATGCGCTGACTATCCAGACCGACGACCAGCAAAATACGCGCACCTGGCAGCTCTATCTGGGGCGTTGTATTTACTGCGGACGTTGTGAAGAAGTGTGCCCGACCAGAGCCATTCAGCTTACTGATAACTTTGAACTGACCGTCACCAATAAAGCCGATCTCTATACCCGCGCGAAGTTCCATCTACAACGTTGCAGCCGTTGCGAACGCCCGTTTGCCCCGCAAAAAACCGTCGCACTGGCTGCAGAACTGTTGGCACAGCAACAAAATGCACCACAAAACCGCGAAATGTTGTGGGCGCAAGCGAGCGTCTGCCCGGAATGCAAACAACGCGCGACGCTGATCAACGACGACACAGATGAACCGCTGGTGGCTAAGGAGCAGCTATGAGTCCAGTGCTTACGCAACATGTCAGCCAGCCCATCACGCTGGACGAACAAACGCAAAAGATGAAGCAGCATTTGCTACAGGATATCCGTCGTTCGGCCTACGTTTATCGCGTGGATTGTGGCGGCTGCAACGCCTGTGAAATCGAAATTTTTGCCGCCATCACGCCAGTGTTCGACGCAGAACGCTTTGGCATTAAGGTTGTTTCATCACCTCGTCACGCCGATATTTTGTTATTTACTGGCGCAGTCACCCGGGCGATGCGTATGCCTGCACTTCGGGCATATGAGTCTGCCCCCGATCATAAAATCTGTGTTTCCTACGGCGCGTGCGGTGTCGGCGGCGGTATTTTCCACGATCTCTACAGCGTCTGGGGCGGCAGCGACACCATTGTCCCCATTGATGTTTGGATCCCCGGCTGCCCGCCAACACCGGCCGCCACCATTCACGGTTTCGCCGTGGCGCTCGGTTTGCTACAACAGAAGATTCACGCGGTGGATTATCGCGATCCCACCGGGGTGACCATGCAACCGCTGTGGCCGCATATCCCGCCATCACAGCGTATCGCCATTGAGCGAGAAGCGAGGCGGCTGGCGGGCTATCGTCAGGGGCGAGAAATTTGCGATCGGCTCCTGCGCCATTTAAGCGACGATCCTACAGGAAATCGGGTTAACACCTGGTTGCGCGAAGCCGACGATCCGCGTCTCAATAGTATCGTTCAGCAACTCTTTCGCGTTCTCCGGGGGTTACATGGCTGAGGAGTGCGGGGAAATTGTTTTCTGGACACTGCGAAAAAAATTTATCGCCAGTAGCGACGAGATGCCGGAACACAGCTCCCAGGTAATGTATTACTCGTTGGCTATCGGTCATCACGTTGGCGTGATTGATTGTCTGAATGTCGCCTTCCGCTGCCCACAGACGGAATACGAAGATTGGCTTGCACAGGTCGAAGAGGAGCAAGCCCGACGTAAGATGCTGGGGGTGATGACCTTTGGTGAGATTGTTATTGACGCCAGCCACACCGCCCTGTTGACCCGGGCATTCGCGCCACTGGCAGATGACGCGACGTCTGTGTGGCAGGCGCGTAGCATTCAATTCATTCATCTGTTGGATGAAATTGTGCAGGAACCGGCCATCTATCTGATGGCCAGAAAAATTGCGTGAGAAGGATTTCTCATTAATAAGGACTGTTAATGGCTATGTCAGACGAGGCGATGTTTGCCCCGCCACAAGGAATAACAATTGAAGCGGTAAACGGAATGCTCGCGGAGCGGTTAGCGCAGAAACACGGCAAGGCGTCTTTATTACGCGCCTTCATCCCGCTGCCGCCGCCGTTCAGCCCGGTACAACTTATTGAACTGCATGTTCTCAAAAGCAACTTCTATTACCGCTACCATGATGATGGCAGCGATGTGACGGCAACAACAGAGTATCAGGGCGAGATGGTCGATTATTCGCGCCACGCCGTCCTTCTCGGCAGTAGTGGAATGGCGGAGCTACGCTTTATTCGCACCCACGGCAATCGTTTTACTCCCCAGGATTGCACACTGTTTAACTGGCTGGCACACATAATCACTCCGGTTCTGCAATCATGGCTCAATGATGAAGAACAGCAGGTGGCGCTGCGTTTGCTGGAGAAAGATCGCGATCATCATCGGGTACTGGTGGATATCACTAATGCAGTGTTGTCACATCTTGATCTCGACGATCTGATCGCTGACGTCGCTCGTGAGATCCATCATTTTTTCGGTCTGGCTTCAGTCAGTATGGTACTGGGCGATCATCGAAAGAACGAGAAGTTCAGCCTGTGGTGCAGCGATCTTTCTGCCTCACATTGTGCGAGTCTGCCACGCTGTATGCCTGGCGAAAGTGTATTGCTGACACAAACGCTACAAACCCGACAACCGACCTTGACGCACCGTGCAGACGATCTGTTTCTCTGGCAACGCGACCCGTTATTACACTTACTTGCATCTAACGGCTGCGAATCTGCGCTCCTTATACCGCTCACCTTTGGCAACCATACACCGGGTGCATTGTTGCTGGCGCATACCTCTTCCACTCTCTTTGGGGAGGAAAACTGCCAGCTACTACAACATATTGCCGATCGCATCGCTATTGCCGTTGGCAATGCCGATGCCTGGCGTAGCATGACCGATTTGCAGGAAAGCTTGCAGCAAGAAAACCACCAGCTTAGCGAGCAGCTCCTTTCGAATCTGGGCGTCGGTGACATTATCTATCAAAGCCAGGCAATGGAAGATTTGCTCCAGCAGGTAGATATTGTGGCGAAGAGCGACAGTACGGTGTTGATTTGTGGTGAAACCGGAACCGGCAAAGAGGTGATCGCCAGAGCGATCCATCAACTTAGCCCACGACGCGACAAGCCGCTGGTCAAAATCAACTGCGCTGCCATCCCCGCCAGTCTTCTGGAAAGTGAGTTATTCGGTCACGACAAAGGGGCATTTACTGGCGCGATTAACACTCATCGTGGTCGTTTTGAAATTGCCGATGGCGGCACGTTATTTCTCGATGAAATTGGCGATCTGCCGTTAGAACTTCAGCCCAAACTGCTACGCGTATTACAGGAGCGGGAAATTGAGCGTCTCGGTGGGAGTAGAACGATCCCGGTGAATGTCAGAGTCATTGCCGCCACCAACCGTGATTTGTGGCAAATGGTAGAAGATCGCCAGTTTCGCAGCGATCTCTTTTATCGCCTGAACGTCTTTCCACTGGAATTGCCGCCGCTACGCGACCGTCCGGAAGATATCCCTCTTTTAGCAAAACATTTTACACAAAAAATGGCTCGCCATATGAATCGCACAATTGATGCCATTCCAACAGAAGCGCTACGCCAGTTGATGTCGTGGGACTGGCCGGGCAACGTGCGCGAGCTGGAAAACGTGATTGAGCGAGCGGTACTACTGACTCGCGGTAACAGTCTGAATTTACATCTTAATGTCCGACAAAGCCGTTTACTGCCGACGCTAAATGAAGATTCAGCGCTTCGCAGTTCAATGGCGCAGTTACTGCACCCGACGACGCCAGAGAATGACGAAGAAGAACGTAAGCGCATTGTTCAGGTATTGCGAGAAACCAATGGCATTGTTGCCGGGCCCCGTGGCGCGGCGACGCGATTAGGGATGAAGCGCACCACGCTGCTGTCACGAATGCAGCGGCTGGGGATCTCGGTTCGCGAGGTGTTGTAATCTGTTTTTGCAGGAGTATGCATGAGAAACAAACTCTCTTTCGACTTGCAGTTGAGCGCCAGAAAAGCGGCAATCGCTGAACGGATTGCCGCCCATAAAATTGCCCGCAGCAAAGTGTCGGTCTTTTTAATGGCGATGTCCGCAGGCGTGTTTATGACGATCGGATTTACTTTTTACCTTACCGTTATCGCCGATGCCCCGTCTTCACAGGCATTAACCCATCTGGTGGGTGGCCTTTGCTTTACACTCGGCTTTATTTTGCTGGCGGTTTGCGGCACCAGCCTGTTCACCTCGTCGGTAATGACGGTGATGGCAAAAAGTCGGGGCATTATTAGCTGGCGAACATGGCTGATTAATGCACTTCTGGTGGCCTGCGGTAATCTGGCAGGTATTGCCTGTTTCAGTTTGTTAATCTGGTTTTCCGGGCTGGTGATGAGTGAAAACGCGATGTGGGGAGTCGCGGTTTTACACTGCGCCGAGGGCAAAATGCATCATACATTTACTGAATCTGTCAGCCTCGGCATTATGTGCAATCTGATGGTTTGTCTGGCGCTGTGGATGAGTTATTGCGGACGTTCATTATGCGACAAAATCGTCGCCATGATTTTGCCCATCACCCTGTTTGTCGCCAGTGGCTTTGAGCACTGTATCGCCAATTTGTTTGTGATTCCGTTCGCCATTGCCATTCGCCATTTCGCCCCTACCTCCTTCTGGCAACTGGCGCACAGTAGCGCAGACAATTTTCCGGCACTGACGGTCAGCCATTTTATTACCGCCAATCTGCTCCCGGTGATGCTGGGTAATATTATCGGCGGTGCAGTGTTGGTGAGTATTTGTTATCGGGCGATTTATTTACGTCAGGAACCCTAAAAATCAGCCCGGCGAAACAGTTCGTCGGGCTGAAGATTATTCTTGCGCGATTTGCCCATCGGGCCAGGCGTGAATCACGGCTTTGATCAGCGTCGCCAATGGAATGGCGAAGAATACGCCCCAGAATCCCCACAAACCACCGAAGATCACTACTGATAAAATAATGACCAGCGGATGCAGGTTAACCGCTTCGGAGAACAACACAGGTACTAACAGGTTGCCGTCCAGCGCCTGAATGATCAGATACACCGCGAAGCAGCTCCAGAATTCCGTGCCAGCACCAAACTGGAATAGCGCCACGCCAACCACCGGAATGGTCACCACAAATGCACCAATGTACGGAATAAGTACCGAGAAGCCGACCAGCACCGCCAGCAGCAGCGAATAGTTCAGCCCGAAGAGTAAGAATCCCAGCCAGGTGGCAATCCCCACCACGATCATCTCCAGCACTTTGCCGCGGATATAGTTGGTGATTTGTTGATTCATCTCCTTCCACACCTGTCCTGCCAGTCCACGGTTACGCGGCAGCACCCGGCGAACGGCGTTCAGCATCTGCTCTTTGTCTTTCAGCAGGAAGAAGACCATCAATGGTACCAGCACCAGATAGACGGCAATGGTCAGCAAACCGACCAGCGAGGCGAGGGAAATTTTCACCACCGAATCGCCCATGGTGAGCATCCGGCTGCGCATATTTTCGGCCATTGCATCAATAATCCCCGCATCCATTAACGCCGGATAGCGGCGCGGCAACGTGGCGGCAAAATCAGAGAGCTTATTGAGCATCCCCGGCATATCGCGGATTAAGTAGATGCCCTGTTGCCAGGCGATAGGCATTACCACGAACGCCATCAGCAGCAAAATACCGACGAAAACGACCAATACAATCGACGTCGCCCAGCGTCGGGAGCAGCCTATTGATTGTAGCCGCACGGTTGGCCATTCCAGTAAATAGGCCAGCACAATCGCCACCAGCAACGGTGCGAGTAGGCCGCTAAAGAAAAAGATAATGCCAAATCCGGCAACTAAAATAACCAGCAAGGCAATCGCTTCCGGGTCACTAAAACGGCGGCGATACCATTGCATCAACATTTCGAGCATAAAGACCTTCCCTGAACCTCAAGAGCGGGATTGTGATCCGCAATTGTATCGAAATGTCACAAAAAAGACTTCGCTTTTTATGACGGATTCAGGAAACTGAAAAGTCATTTGAGTGGGCTAATCTTCGCCGTTACACTCAAAGGCGGCGCGGTGGGAACGATATTTCACAGTATCGGTCAAATGACTATCTCCAGAAACACAGGACAGAGGTTATGTTCAGGCAGTTGAAAAAAAACCTGGTTGCTACCCTCATTGCTGCTATGACTATCGGTCAGGTAGCCCCGGCGTTTGCCGATAGCGCAGACACCTTGCCGGATATGGGAACCTCCGCAGGAAGCACGCTTTCCATTGGTCAGGAAATGCAGATGGGCGACTATTATGTCCGCCAATTACGCGGCAGTGCGCCGTTAATTAATGACCCGTTGTTAACGCAGTACATTAATTCGCTGGGGATGCGTCTGGTTTCGCATGCCAATTCGGTTAAGACGCCGTTCCATTTCTTTTTGATCAATAACGACGAAATTAACGCCTTTGCTTTCTTTGGCGGCAACGTGGTGTTGCACTCTGCCCTGTTCCGTTATTCCGATAACGAAAGTCAACTGGCTTCAGTTATGGCGCACGAAATCTCCCACGTCACCCAACGTCACCTGGCGCGAGCGATGGAAGATCAACAGCGCAGCGCACCGCTTACCTGGGTCGGCGCGTTAGGTTCTATTTTACTGGCGATGGCCAGTCCGCAGGCGGGGATGGCAGCGCTGACCGGTACACTGGCGGGAACGCGCCAGGGGATGATCAGCTTCACCCAGCAAAATGAACAGGAAGCGGATCGCATTGGTATTCAGGTGCTGCAACGCTCAGGATTCGATCCGCAGGCGATGCCGACCTTCCTCGAAAAATTGCTCGATCAGGCGCGTTACTCCTCGCGTCCGCCGGAAATTTTATTGACTCACCCATTGCCGGAAAGTCGTCTGGCAGATGCCCGCAACCGTGCTAATCAGATGCGCCCGATGGTGGTGCAGTCGTCGGAGGATTTCTATCTGGCGAAAGCGCGCACACTGGGGATGTATAATTCCGGACGTAATCAGCTCACCAGTGATTTGCTGGATGAATGGGCGAAAGGAAACGTTCGTCAGCAACGAGCGGCGCAATATGGTCGTGCTTTACAGGCGATGGAAGCCAATAAATACGACGAAGCGCGTAAAACGCTGCAACCGTTACTGGCGGCAGAACCTGGCAACGCATGGTATCTCGATCTGGCTACCGATATCGATCTTGGGCAAAACAAAGCCAATGACGCTATCAATCGCCTGAAAAATGCCCGCGATTTGCGCACCAATCCGGTGTTGCAGCTCAACCTGGCGAACGCTTATCTGCAAGGGGGGCAACCACAGGAAGCGGCCAATATTCTGAATCGCTACACTTTTAACAATAAAGATGACAGCAACGGCTGGGATTTACTGGCACAGGCGGAAGCCGCACTAAATAACCGCGATCAGGAACTGGCTGCGCGAGCAGAAGGTTATGCGCTCGCCGGGCGACTCGATCAGGCCATTTCCTTGTTGAGTAGCGCCAGTTCTCAGGTGAAATTAGGCAGCCTGCAACAAGCGCGTTACGATGCGCGCATCGACCAGTTGCGCCAGCTGCAAGAACGCTTTAAGCCTTATACCAAGATGTAATTCGCATTAAAGGAAGAACAATGACCAAACAGGTAAAAATCTACCATAACCCACGCTGTTCAAAGAGCCGGGAAACGCTGAACCTGCTGAAAGAAAACGGCGTGGAGCCAGAAGTGGTGCTCTACCTTGAGACACCCGCCGATGCGGCAACGCTGCGCGATTTGCTGAAAATGCTGGGAATGAATAGCGCTCGTGAATTGATGCGCCAGAAAGAGGATCTTTATAAAGAACTGAACCTGGCTGACAGTTCGCTTAGCGAAGAGGCGCTGATTCAGGCAATGGTGGATAATCCGAAGCTAATGGAGCGCCCGATTGTGGTCGCGAATGGCAAAGCGCGAATTGGTCGTCCACCGGAGCAGGTGCTGGAAATCGTGGGTTAATATGCGCCCTTTCGCGAGTTAAATCACGTTGCCGGATGCGACGCTTGCCGCGTCTTATCCGGCCGACGAATACTATGGGTGCGCATCCGACAATAAACGTCTTGTCTACAGTTTCAGAATCTCTTTCACAAACGGAATGGTCAGCTTACGTTGCGCGGTAATCGACGCACGATCCAACTGATCCAACGTCATAAATAACGTGCGCATCTCTCTGTCGAGCCGCTTCAGCAAGAAACGCCCCACATCTTCCGGCAGTTCAAAACCACGCAAACGCGCGCGTAACTGTAGCGCCTGCAACTTATCTTCATCAGAAAGAGGCTGCAATTTGTAGATCTGCCCCCAGTCGAGTCGCGACGCGAGATCCGGTAATCCCAGATTCAACTGCCGCGGTGGACGATCGCCGGTGATTAACAACCGTGTTTTACCCGATTCCAGAATTCGATTGTAGAGATCGAAAATCGCCATCTCCCACAACTCATCGCCTGCAATACACTCAATGTTGTCGATACAGACCAGCGACAAATGCTCCATACCGTCGAGCACTTCCGGAACAAACCAGGTGCGTTTATCCAGCGGGACATAGCCCACCGCATCGCCACGCTGCGACAATTCCGCGCAAGCCGCGTGCAGCAGATGGCTGCGCCCCGCGCCTTCGCGTGCCCAGAGATAGATGTAACCGCTATGTTCCTGACGCAGCACGTTTTGCAGCGCGGCCAGTAAAGAGGAGTTATCCCCCGGCCAGAAACTTGCAAAGGTTTCGTCGTCAGGAAGATAAAGTGGCAAAGAGAGCTGTGCCGGTGTGTTCAGAGATACCTCAACCAGGATTTCACAAAATCGCGAGAAGTTTACCACAGAATCCCATGATGTTTGAACCGGGCAGCAACACTGCCCGGTCGGTACATTATTTGTCTGTTATATCCGCGTCTTCTGCGTCCAGCACCACTTCTTCAGGGCGCAGCACACTAATCAGTTTGAAGATCAAACTTAAGCCGATACCGACGATGGTCGCCAGCGCCATACCTTTCAGCTCCGCCGCGCCAATGTTTACCTTGGCACCACTGACACCGATGATCAAAATCACGGAAGTCAGGATCAGGTTCTGTGCTTTGTTGTAATCCACTTTCGATTCGATCAAAACACGAATACCGGAAGCACCGATAACACCATAAAGCAGCAGCGAAACGCCGCCCATCACCGGCAATGGGATCATCTGGATAGCAGCAGCCAGTTTACCGACGCAGGAAAGCAGGATAGCGAAAATCGCCGCCCCGCCGATAACCCAGGTACTGTAAACACGGGTGATCGCCATCACGCCAATGTTTTCCCCGTAGGTAGTATTTGGCGTGGAGCCAAAGAAGCCGGAGATCACGGTCGACAAGCCGTTAGCAAACATCGAACGGTGCAGACCTGGATCGCGCAGCAGATCTTTTTTGACGATATTAGCCGTTACTACCAGGTGCCCTACGTGTTCGGCAATAACCACTAACGCCGCTGGCAGAATAGTCAGAATGGCAAACCACTCGAAGCGCGGCGTATAGAGAGTTGGCAGCGCAAACCAGTGGGCGTTAATAATCGGCGTGGTATCGACAATCCCCATTGCGAAAGAGAGCGCATACCCTACCAGCACACCAATTAAAATCGGGATAATTGCCAGGAAACCACGAAACAGCACGGAACCTAAAACCGTGACTGCCAGCGTGGTAATGGAGATGATGATGGTTTTGGAGTCTGGCGTTTGCCCTTCAGCCGGGAGTAAACCTGCCATACCGGCAGCTACGCCCGCCAACTCCAGACCGATGACGGCAACGATTGCGCCCATTGCCGCAGGTGGAAACAGCACGTCCAGCCAGCCGGTCCCCGCTTTCTTCACGATAAAAGAAACCAGGCAGAACAGCACGCCGCACATAATAAAGCCGCCCAGCGCGACTTCATACCCTAACGGCAACAGTAACAATACCGGTGAAATAAAGGCAAAGCTGGAACCAAGATAAGCCGGGATTTTCCCTTTACAGATGAAGAGATACAGCAGCGTTCCTATACCGTTAAATAACAGTACAGTCGCCGGGTTAATATGAAATAAGACGGGCACCAGGACGGTTGCACCAAACATGGCGAACAAATGTTGCAAACTAAGCGGGATTGTCTGTAAAAGTGGCGGTCTTTCACTCACCCCGATAGCACGGCGCGTCATAGTATTATCCTCTGTATTATGTGTTATAGGCGCTTTACTCAAAAAAAAGCCGACTCTTAAAGTCGGCTTTAATTATTTTTATTCTTTATTTCGTACCAAAGATTTTGTCACCGGCATCGCCGAGGCCCGGAATAATGTATCCGTGCTCGTTCAGTCCCTGGTCAATCGATGCAGTATACAGTTCGACGTCCGGGTGCGCTTTTTCCAGCGCTGCGATACCTTCTGGCGCAGCTACCAGCACCAGAACTTTGATGCTGCTGCAGCCCGCTTTTTTCAGCAGGTCGATGGTCGCGATAACGGAACCACCGGTTGCCAGCATTGGGTCAACGATCAGCGCCATACGCTCATCGATGTTAGAAACCAGTTTCTGGAAGTACGGTACCGGCTCCAGCGTTTCTTCATTACGGTACATACCGACGACGCTGATGCGCGCGCTCGGAACGTTTTCCAGCACACCGTCCATCATCCCCAGACCCGCACGCAGAATTGGCACAACGGTAATTTTCTTACCTTTGATCTGGTCGATTTCTACCGGGCCGTTCCAGCCTTCGATAGTTACTTTTTCCGTTTCGAGGTCGGCGGTCGCTTCGTAAGTCAGCAGGCTACCCACTTCGGAAGCGAGTTCGCGAAAGCGCTTGGTGCTGATATCTTGCTCACGCATCAGTCCCAGCTTGTGTTTGACGAGTGGGTGTTTGACTTCCACGATCTTCATACTCTTTCTCCTTTGAGGGGCAGCCACAAAAAAAATCGACGGATTATACCTCCTTTCTTCAAGGCGGCAATATTATTTTCGTTGACTTTAGTCAAAATGATAACGGTTTTAGATAAAGTTACTTTATATTCATGTGGTTATGAAAGAATATTATTCCATCCAAAAACTCTCCTTTGCCACGGTGCAGCTATTCTTTCGCCGCGCGCTTGGGAAAATGAAGTGCAAAAAGGTTGTGTAAAGCAGTCTCGCAAACGTTTGCTTTCCCTGTTAGAATTGCGCCGAATTTTATTTTTCTACCGCAAGTAACGCGTGGGGACCCAAGCAGTGACCGATAAAACCTCTCTTAGCTACAAAGATGCCGGTGTTGATATTGACGCGGGTAATGCTCTGGTTGGAAGAATCAAAGGCGTAGTGAAGAAAACGCGTCGTCCGGAAGTGATGGGCGGTCTGGGCGGCTTCGGTGCGCTGTGTGCATTGCCGCAAAAATATCGTGAACCCGTGCTGGTTTCCGGCACTGACGGCGTAGGTACCAAGCTGCGTCTGGCGATGGACTTAAAACGTCACGACACCATTGGTATTGATCTGGTCGCCATGTGCGTTAATGACCTGGTGGTGCAAGGTGCGGAACCGCTGTTTTTCCTCGACTATTACGCAACCGGAAAACTGGATGTTGATACCGCTTCAGCGGTGATCAGCGGCATCGCCGAAGGTTGTCTGCAATCGGGCTGTTCGCTTGTGGGTGGCGAAACGGCAGAAATGCCGGGGATGTATCATGGTGAAGATTACGATGTCGCCGGATTCTGTGTCGGGGTAGTAGAAAAATCAGAAATCATTGACGGTTCTAAAGTCAGCGACGGCGATGTACTGATTGCACTCGGCTCCAGCGGCCCGCATTCAAATGGTTACTCGCTGGTGCGCAAAATTCTCGAAGTCAGCGGTTGTGATCCGCAAACCACCGAACTTGATGGTAAGCCATTAGCCGATCATCTGCTGGCACCAACCCGCATTTACGTGAAGTCCGTGCTGGAGTTGATTGAAAAGGTCGATGTGCATGCTATTGCGCACCTGACCGGCGGCGGCTTCTGGGAAAACATTCCGCGCGTATTGCCAGATAATACCCAGGCAGTGATTGATGAATCTTCCTGGCAGTGGCCGGAAGTGTTCAACTGGCTGCAAACGGCAGGTAACGTTGAGCGCCATGAAATGTATCGCACCTTCAACTGCGGCGTCGGGATGATTATTGCCCTGCCTGCTCCGGAAGTGGACAAAGCCCTCGCCCTGCTCAATGCCAACGGTGAAAACGCGTGGAAAATCGGTATCATCAAAGCTTCTGATTCCGAACAACGCGTGGTTATCGAATAATGAATATTGTGGTGCTTATTTCCGGCAACGGAAGTAATTTGCAGGCAATAATTGACGCCTGCAAAGCCAACAAAATTAAAGGCACCCTACGGGCAGTTTTCAGCAATAAGGCCGACGCGTTCGGCCTTGAACGCGCCCGCCAGGCGGGTATTGCTACCCATACGCTCATCGCCAGCGCGTTTGACAGTCGTGAAGCCTATGACCGGGAGTTGATTCATGAAATCGACATGTACGCACCCGATGTGGTCGTGCTGGCTGGTTTTATGCGCATTCTCAGCCCGGCGTTTGTCTCCCACTATGCCGGGCGTTTGCTGAATATTCACCCTTCTCTGCTGCCGAAATATCCCGGATTACACACCCATCGTCAGGCGCTGGAAAATGGCGATGAAGAGCACGGTACATCGGTGCATTTCGTCACCGATGAACTGGACGGTGGCCCGGTTATTTTACAGGCGAAAGTCCCGGTATTTGCTGGTGATACGGAGGATGACATCACCGCCCGCGTGCAAACCCAGGAACACGCTATTTATCCACTGGTGATTAGCTGGTTTGCCGATGGTCGTCTGAAAATGCACGAAAACGCCGCGTGGCTGGATGGTCAACGTCTGCCGCCGCAGGGCTACGCTGCCGACGAGTAATGCCCCCGTAGTTAAAGCGCCAGCTCTGCCGCTGGCGTTTTTCAATTCACCTGTAAATCGCAAGCTCCAGCAGTTTTTTTCCCCCTTTTCTGGCATAGTTGGACATCTGCCAATATTGCTCGCCATAATATCCAGGCAGTGTCCCGTGAATAAAACGGAGTAAAAGTGGTAATGGGTCAGGAAAAGCTATACATCGAAAAAGAGCTCAGTTGGTTATCGTTCAATGAACGCGTGCTTCAGGAAGCGGCGGACAAATCTAACCCGCTGATTGAAAGGATGCGTTTCCTGGGGATCTATTCCAATAACCTTGATGAGTTCTATAAAGTCCGCTTCGCTGAACTGAAGCGACGCATCATTATTAGCGAAGAACAAGGTTCCAACTCTCATTCCCGCCATTTACTGGGCAAAATTCAGTCCCGGGTGCTGAAAGCCGATCAGGAATTCGACGGCCTCTACAACGAGCTGTTGCTGGAGATGGCGCGCAACCAGATCTTCCTGATTAATGAACGCCAACTCTCCGTCAATCAACAAAACTGGCTGCGTCATTATTTTAAGCAGTATCTGCGTCAGCACATTACGCCGATTTTAATCAATCCTGACACTGACTTAGTGCAGTTCCTGAAAGATGATTACACCTATCTGGCGGTGGAAATTATCCGTGGCGATACCATCCGTTACGCGCTGCTGGAGATCCCATCAGATAAAGTGCCGCGATTTGTGAATTTACCGCCAGAAGCGCCGCGTCGACGCAAGCCGATGATTCTTCTGGATAACATTCTGCGTTACTGCCTTGATGATATTTTCAAAGGCTTCTTTGATTATGACGCGCTGAATGCCTATTCAATGAAGATGACCCGCGATGCCGAATACGATTTAGTGCATGAGATGGAAGCCAGCCTGATGGAGTTGATGTCTTCCAGTCTCAAGCAGCGTTTAACTGCTGAGCCGGTGCGTTTTGTTTATCAGCGCGATATGCCTAATGCGCTGGTTGAAGTATTACGTGAAAAACTGACTATTTCCCGCTACGACTCCATCGTCCCCGGCGGCCGTTATCACAATTTTAAAGACTTTATTAATTTCCCCAACGTCGGCAAAGCCAATCTGGTGAACAAACCACTGCCGCGTTTACGCCACATTTGGTTTGATAAAGCCCAGTTCCGCAATGGTTTTGATGCTATTCGCGAACGCGATGTGTTGCTCTATTATCCTTATCATACCTTTGAGCATGTACTGGAACTGCTGCGTCAGGCTTCGTTCGACCCGAGCGTACTGGCGATTAAAATTAACATTTACCGCGTGGCGAAAGATTCACGCATCATCGACTCGATGATCCACGCCGCACACAACGGTAAGAAAGTCACCGTGGTGGTTGAGTTACAGGCGCGTTTCGACGAAGAAGCCAACATTCACTGGGCGAAGCGCCTGACCGAAGCAGGCGTGCACGTTATCTTCTCTGCGCCGGGGCTGAAAATTCACGCCAAGCTGTTCCTGATTTCACGTAAAGAAAACGGTGAAGTGGTGCGTTACGCGCACATCGGGACCGGGAACTTTAACGAAAAAACCGCGCGGCTTTATACTGATTACTCGTTGCTGACCGCTGATGCGCGCATTACCAACGAAGTACGGCGTGTGTTCAACTTTATTGAAAACCCATACCGTCCGGTGACATTTGATTATTTAATGGTGTCACCACAAAACTCCCGCCGTTTGTTGTATGAGATGGTGGACCGCGAGATCGCCAACGCGCAGCAGGGGCTGCCCAGCGGTATCACTCTAAAGCTAAATAACCTTGTCGATAAAGGTCTGGTCGACCGTCTGTATGCGGCTTCCAGCTCCGGCGTGCCGGTGAATCTGCTGGTTCGCGGCATGTGTTCGCTGATCCCTAATCTGGAAGGCATTAGTGATAACATCCGTGCTATCAGTATTGTTGACCGTTACCTTGAACATGACCGGGTTTATATTTTTGAAAATGGCGGCGATAAAAAGGTTTATCTTTCTTCCGCCGACTGGATGACGCGCAATATTGATTATCGTATTGAAGTAGCGACGCCACTACTCGATCCACGCCTGAAGCAGCGAGTACTGGACATCATCGACATTTTATTCAGCGATACGGTCAAAGCGCGTTATATCGATAAAGAACTTAGTAATCGCTACGTTCCCCGCGGTAACCGCCGCAAAGTGCGGGCGCAGTTGGCGATTTACGATTACATCAAATCCCTCGAACAACCTGAATAACCCTATGCCAATACACGACAAATCCCCTCGTCCGCAGGAGTTTGCTGCGGTCGATCTTGGTTCAAACAGTTTCCACATGGTTATTGCCCGTGTGGTGGATGGCGCTATGCAGATTATTGGTCGCCTGAAACAGCGGGTCCATCTGGCAGACGGTCTGGGGCCAGATAATATGTTGAGTGAAGAGGCAATCACACGCGGATTGAACTGCCTATCGTTGTTTGCTGAACGCTTGCAGGGATTTTCGCCTGCCAGCGTTTGTATTGTTGGCACCCATACGCTGCGTCAGGCGTTGAATGCTACTGACTTTTTGAAACGCGCGGAAAAGGTCATTCCCTACCCGATTGAAATTATTTCCGGTAATGAAGAAGCCCGTCTGATTTTCATGGGCGTGGAACATACCCAGCCGGAAAAAGGTCGCAAACTGGTTATTGATATTGGCGGCGGATCTACGGAACTGGTGATTGGTGAAAATTTCGAACCGATTCTCGTTGAAAGCCGCCGGATGGGTTGTGTCAGCTTTGCCCAACTCTATTTCCCGGGCGGGGTCATCAATAAAGAGAATTTTCAGCGCGCTCGCATGGCGGCAGCACAAAAACTGGAAACTTTAACCTGGCAATTCCGTATTCAGGGCTGGAACGTGGCAATGGGCGCTTCCGGTACCATAAAAGCCGCCCATGAAGTGTTAATGGAAATGGGCGAGAAAGACGGGATAATTACCCCGGAACGTCTGGAAAAACTGGTAAAAGAAGTTTTACGTCACCGTAATTTCGCATCGCTGAGTTTACCGGGTCTTTCCGAAGAACGGAAAACAGTCTTCGTTCCTGGACTGGCGATTTTATGCGGTGTGTTTGATGCTTTAGCCATCCGTGAACTGCGCCTTTCTGACGGGGCGTTACGCGAAGGCGTATTGTATGAAATGGAAGGACGTTTCCGTCATCAGGATGTGCGTAGTCGCACCGCCAGTAGTCTCGCTAACCAGTATCACATCGACAGTGAACAGGCCCGACGGGTGCTGGATACCACTATGCAAATGTACGAACAGTGGCGGGAACAGCAACCGAAGCTGGCGCATCCGCAACTGGAGGCGCTACTGCGATGGGCCGCCATGCTGCATGAGGTCGGGTTGAATATCAACCACAGCGGTTTGCATCGCCACTCCGCTTATATTCTGCAAAACAGCGACTTGCCGGGTTTTAATCAGGAACAGCAGTTGATGATGGCGACGCTGGTGCGCTATCACCGTAAAGCGATTAAGCTCGACGATCTGCCGCGCTTTACCTTGTTTAAGAAGAAACAGTTCCTGCCACTGATTCAGCTATTGCGCCTTGGCGTATTACTCAATAATCAACGTCAGGCAACCACCACACCGCCAACATTGACGCTGATTACCGATGACAGTCACTGGACACTGCGTTTTCCGCATGACTGGTTTAGTCAGAATGCGCTGGTACTGCTTGATCTGGAAAAGGAGCAAGAATACTGGGAAGGCGTGGCTGGCTGGCGGTTGAAAATTGAAGAAGAAAGTACACCAGAAATCGCCGCTTAATGCTTTGCGGGCCGACAAGAAATGTCGGCCCGCATTATTCAGGCACTTTCGCGAATGGGTTCGATTTCATTCAGCGTATCAATTAACGGTTGCGGCTTACCAATAAGATAACCCTGCATATAATCGATCCCCAAAGAGAGCACCGCCTCGCGGATCTCTTCGTTTTCAACGTACTCTGCCACTACCAGCATTTTCTTCATTCGCGCCAGGTGGCAAATCGACGCCACTATCTGATAATCCAGACTATTTGACACAATATTGCGGATAAAACTGCCGTCAATTTTAAGCAGATCGGCATTCACATTTTTAAGCCGTGCATAGCTGGCGTAGCCGGTTCCGAAATCATCAATCGCAATCTGGCAGCCTAATTCCTGAAGATGCTGCAAGGTGATCTGCGCCTGCTTAACATTGGTCAGAGCATTACTTTCGGTGACTTCAAAAATAAGTTGCCACGCTTCAATTTGATATTTAGCCAGCAACTGACTGACTTCAAATGGAAAACGAGCCTGACATACCGAGGTTGGCGACAGATTAATAGCAAAACGGTGAGCGGGCATCTTCGCTCTGTTTTCAGCCATAAATTGCAGCGTATGCTCAATGACCCACATGTCGATACTCGACGATAAACCAAATTCGTGCGCGACCGGCAAGAAGCTGTCGGGGCTGATCAGTTCATCATTATCACCTTTCATGCGCAGAAGGATCTCATGGTAGACATCACCACGCATACCGGTAATCGGCTGGGCCATCAGGAAAAAATGGTTGTGTTCCAGCGCCTGCTGTAGCCGATTCATCATCGCGACTTTATCTTTCAATTCGCGTTGCAAATACATTGCCCCGCGACGCTGCATATTTTCCGGGGCGTTGGTCACGATGGAGAGTTCAGCAACCGTATTTAGCTCTCCCAGCAGTAAGTAGATATGATTCACTGGCGAGCGCACATAGCAGTAACTGACGCCAATCTGCGGTTGCATCGGCATTCCATCCCAAAAGAAACGAAATTGCTTGAGATGGCTATCCAGTGCGGTAATGCGCTCCTGGTGCGCTTCTGTATTCAGTCGCAGCGCGAGATCGTTACCCGAAAGCTGATAAACATCTTCACCCGGTTCCAGCAATGGTGACAGCCAGTGAGAAAGTTTTTGCTTGTATTGAATCCGTAGCATGATGCCATAGTTCTTAACCAGCATTTCCATGCCGGGGATGCGTAAATAACAAAGCGCAGACCAGGGGGCATCACGCAACGCGCGATTCAGGGCGCGAACATTTGGCAGATGAACCACCGGGTCCACATACGCAAGCCGCTGAATGCGTCTGACTACCGCTCGCTGACGGGTTGCCAGTACAGCCATATAATTGACAATAAAAGAGAATACCAGATAACTGGAGGAGGTTATGGTCAGTTGCGTGGTATAGCCAGGATAAATGGGAATGTAATTTTGATAGCTGTGGATGCTAATCATCAGCACGACCGCCCAGAGCAGCGAAATCAACTTATAACCATAGCGCATGGCTCCCCACATCATCAGGGGTAGCAATAATGACAAGGTATAATTGGTGCTGAAAATCGTGCTTTTTTCATTTAACGGCATGCATAACAGCAACAACAACGCACCTAATGCCAGTAGCCAGAGCGCGAACTCTTTTTTGGTGACTTTGACATCAACTTGCTGTTTTAATTGCGAATAATAGCTGCGTAAATAAAACGGATTTCGCACCACCCGAATGATGAAATAGCACAGCGGGACACCAATCAGATTACCTACCAGCAAGGCCTGATAATTGATTAAGGTCCCGAGGTTAAAGGGCATGACGCCGACCAGATTTTCTCTGCTCGCCAGTAATCCAACAAACGCAGCAAATTGGAAAAGTATTAGAAACAGCGTTGCAGGAAATACAATCTGCCAGAATATACGCTGGGCAATTAAACGGGTATCACCATGTGAAACGTTGTTACGCCGGGGAGTAAAGACCCTGTAACCGCCCCAACAGAGAATGATAATGATAATAAAATTAGCTGTTAATGAGAGCGTTTCGTAAATACCCAGCTCTGCATATTTGCGAACAAAAATCCCTAAGGCGATCCCTGGCAATGCCGCCCAGCTGAAAAACATCATCATGCTGATCATCAGTGCCAAAGGCAGGTAAAAGAGAAAAACCTCACCGGAAGAAATATGCGCGAAAGTATTAATATGGGCGAAAATGGGCAAGATTAAAGAAGGCAGGAACAGCGGAAGCCCCCACCATTTATCACGTATTTTTATATAGGTTGCATTCAGTTTCATAGATGCTCAGCAGAATCCCCCACATCCTGAAGGAGGTGTATTCAGACAGGCATCCCACCTGACTTCGAATGATGATTATTCATCACTATAGAGAGCATTGATTCTAAGTGTCATATGAAAGTTCCAATTGATATATATCAAACAAAATAACCCTGATTAATGAATTATTACGTTTATCATGTTAATTCATCATTATTACATCATCATTGTAAATAATTAAATTAACTTCCATAACATTAAAATATGTATCCACTGACGCTTTTTTACATAACGAAGAATTGACCATTTTGTCCTGTTGTGCCTTAATGTAAGTACCGTCCACGGCGTGGGACATACTTCAAGGAACCTTTTGTGAGTCAGGCAACCAGTATGCGAAAACGACACCGATTTAACAGTCGCATGACCCGTATCGTACTGCTCATCAGCTTTATCTTCTTCTTTGGCCGTTTTATCTACTCGTCCGTCGGTGCATGGCAGCACCATCAGAGCAAAAAAGAAGCTCAGCAATCCACACTCTCCGTCGAATCACCGGTACAACGTTAGCGGTTACCTTCTCCACTTTCACAGAACATAACGGCACCTCGCTGTCGGATGCTTTTGCTCTTTGGGATTATCAAAGCGGCAGATATTCTTTCATCTTAAATTTTACGTCTTTGTCCTGACTGATGTTTATCCTGTTTGGCTGCGAAATAAATATAAAATTAATACATATGTTTTAATGATGTATTTTTATAAATTATTTTCCACATGAATTTTAATAAATTTAATCTATTCCTTTATACGCAATACATTTACTTTCCTCTTTTGATGATCTTAAATGTCTTATTTTTCGTAATGTGTATAACAAGGAATAGTGATGAAATTTAAAAAATGTCTTCTGCCTGTGGCAATGTTAGCGTCATTCACTCTGGCAGGATGCCAGTCAAATGCTGATGATCATGCCGCCGATGTTTATCAAACCGATCAACTGAATACCAAACAAGAAACTAAAACCGTTAATATTATTTCCATTCTTCCCGCAAAAGTTGCCGTAGACAACTCCCAAAATAAACGAAACGCACAAGCCTTCGGCGCGCTTATTGGTGCAGTCGCTGGCGGTGTTATCGGCCACAACGTGGGGTCTGGCAGCAATTCCGGAACGACGGCAGGTGCAGTTGGCGGCGGAGCTGTTGGCGCGGCAGCAGGTTCTATGGTGAATGATAAAACCTTAGTGGAAGGTGTTTCTCTAACGTATAAGGAAGGCACCAAAGTGTATACCTCCACCCAGGTGGGTAAAGAGTGCCAGTTTACGACAGGTTTAGCCGTTGTTATTACCACGACGTATAACGAAACGCGTATTCAGCCAAATACCAAATGTCCTGAAAAGAGCTAATAATCAGGAGGAGTCATGAAGAAAGTTTTTCTTTGCGCCATCTTAGCCTCCTTAAGCTATCCGGCTATCGCCTCATCATTGCAGGATCAACTCTCTGCTGTCGCAGAAGCGGAACAGCAAGGTAAAAATGAAGAGCAAAGGCAGCATGACGAATGGGTCGCGGAGCGCAACAGGGAAATCCAGCAAGAGAAGCAACGTCGCGCAAACGCCCAGGCCGCGGCTAATAAAAGAGCGGCAACGGCAGCGGCGAATAAGAAAGCTCGTCAGGATAAACTGGACGCCGAAGCCACTGCGGACAAGAAACGCGATCAAAGTTATGAAGATGAGCTACGCAGCTTAGAGATTCAGAAACAAAAACTGGCGCTGGCGAAAGAAGAAGCCCGCGTTAAGCGAGAAAACGAATTTATCGATCAGGAACTGAAGCACAAAGCTGCGCAAACCGATGTGGTGCAATCTGAAGCTGACGCAAACAGGAATATGACTGAAGGCGGTCGCGATCTGATGAAAAGCGTGGGCAAAGCAGAAGAGAACAAATCGGACAGCTGGTTTAACTAAGCGATGTCAGTAACTTCAATCCTATGATTCGTGAGTATAAAAACCCTCTGTAGTAACAGAGGGTTTTGCTAATTCATAGTGCAGGGATCAAATCATTCCCACTCAATTATTTACGACAATCATAACCAATTGAGTGATAACATTTTTCCAAAACTTCATTTTTCTAGTACCGTTTTATATACCGTCACCGGAAATCAGTACCATGAAAAATGCCATGCTATCTGGTCAGGGTGTCGTATTGTTTTTCGCAGACTCTTCCGGCTTCGGCTGCCCGGTCAGCATACTCTGCCAGTTGTCTGTTTCTCTCGAGAGATTTGCTGAGCACGTCGGCAAGCAAAACTCCGGTGTCTGCGGCTGACGTCCCAGCGCCGACAATGGCGTTATACTGCCTGAGCTGCTCACGGATGGCAAAGAGTTGTTGCTGCAACCGGCCAGCGCGAGCGGCAGCATCAAGAGCATCATTGCGCGCCTGGTCGATCCTCTGCTGCGCTTCACGTTCATTGATCGATTTCTCCTGTTCGTAGTGCTGACGAACTATCTCATCTTCAGCTTTGCGGTCTTCCTTCGCCTGCGCATACCCGGCATCGTACTGACGACTGCCGTGTACATTCCAGGAAACAATTCCCGATATGACCAGAACAGCAAGCATCACCACGATAAGCAACTGTTTCCAGTATGCTTTTGCGAATGCCCAGATCATACCGCCAGCACCTTACTGGCAGTGATGTACCGCGCGCGCCGGTCGTCGATGCCGTTCCGGCCACCATTGATAATCAGAGTTACACGTGCAATATCGCCGGTATACTTCATGCATCCTTTGCTGGCGAAGAACCACGCCGCGCTACGAGCCGCATATTCGTCCTGCGCCAACAGTTCAGGATTCTCCAGCAGGTCCACTTTCAGGACGTTTCCGCAATCACGATAGTTATTCAAACCGGTAATCTGGATAAGTCCGCGGCCACGGTAATTCCAGCCATCACCAGGGGCATTGTTCCCCATGCGTTTGCTGTACGCCAGATTGGCGATCGCGCGCTGGCGCTCCAGCGGTAACGATGGCTCGCCAGCACGGCGGCCCAGCGCGTTGGCCTGACCCTGAGTAAGTCGCCCGGCGCGGACGAATCCTGCGAGCCCTGCAACGCTGTAGTTGAAGTTTTCCTGCAGCCGGGTGAAACCAGTAGACTCATGCCCCACCTGCGCGATAAACATCGCCTGGTGCAGCGGTTGCTCGATGCCAAACTCTTTCATGGCTGCGGTGATATGCAGGTACCAGCGCGCGGCCAGCACCTCACTGATGCCAGCTGCACGCTGGAATTGGTTAATGTCCATGCTGGGACCTCGTTATCTTGAAAATTTGCACCACGTTCCCTTTTGTCTTGATGAGCGCAGCCAGGAACACGGCTTTGATGATGACTTCTGACCAGTCGGCGCTGACGTAGTACCCGTAGAAAGTCCGGATAGGTACGCTGGCTGCCACGACGATCAGCAGATAGGCGAGCCACCCACCCCACCAGCGGTGACGTGACCCGTCACGGCGGAACAGAAGCACTCGGATTGCAATGCCACCGCAGATAGCGGCGTTAAGGATGAGAAGCAGATCAGGACTGGTCATCGTCTTTTCTCCCCGGGATCATGTCGCGCGGATTTTCAGAACGGTGATACAGCCAGATGCCAATGCGAACAGCGACGATTGCAGACACGAATGCCCCGGCGGAATACACAATGCCCTTCTCAAAAGAGTCCTGCGTAATCGTTGGTATCAGGCTGGCAAAGCCAATCAGAATGGAAGCTGTCGCTTTATAGAAGAGAACGCCGCAGAGGAAGCTTAGGAGCGCCAGGAGCAACCTACGCTTTATCGGATACTCAACCGCTGAGGTAACAAAAATTACCGCACCAGCAAGAGCACCTAAAGCCACCTCAGGCGGTATACCAACGAACACGGACGCCAGTGCAGTCAGGCTTAACCCCTGATTTACTGACTCTGTTGTCAGCACATGCGCCATAGTGACCACCGTTTATTGTGCATAAAGAACCCCCTTAGTTGGTGAGTTCATCATACACAATAAACCATATGTGGATTAAATTTGATCGGATAACTCTTAACGAAATTACCCTAAAGGTGATATCATTAATGCATCTTACTCAAAACGATAGCGATTATGTCTTCTTTAAAATACAGAACAGATATAGGCGGGCTTAGGGCTATTGCTGTTATGGCAGTTGTCCTTTATCACTTCGGAGTCAAAGGGTTCTCTGGTGGATTTTCAGGCGTAGATATATTCTTTGTTATATCAGGGTATCTGATGACTGGAATAATTTACACAAAGATATCTAATGGAAACTTTTCACTGTTAGGATTTTATCTTGATAGGGCAAGAAGAATTATACCTGCTTTAACTGTAGTTTCAGTTGCTGTTCTGATAGTTGGTTACTTCATTCTTTTACCTTCTGAATATGAATACCTGGCTCAACACGTAAGAAGTAGCCTTTTATTTTTCTCAAACGTTGAGTATTACCATAGCATTGATTATTTTGATACTGCATCAAAGCAGAAATGGCTTCTTCATACATGGTCGCTTTCTGTAGAGTGGCAGTTTTACATGGTATATCCAATCATAATGATGGTGATTGCAAAGCTATTGGGCGCTAAGCATATAAGGTATGTTGTTGCCATCCTTGCAATTATATCATTTACTGCCTCAGTGTATCTTTCTTATAATAATCAGGGCGCTGCATTTTATCTTCTGTCAAGCAGAGCTTGGGAGATGCTGGCTGGCGGCCTTGCCTACCTTCTTCCTACTATACAAAATTCAAAACGCACTGCTGTATTTAGATGGATTGCCATAGCCTTTGCAGTATCGGGGATAGTCTTGCTTAACAGCTTAATGAAGTGGCCTGGGTATCTTGCCTTAATACCAGTCGTTTCTACTTTCTTTGTCATTTATCTTGGATGTAAAGATAACCTATTACTTGATAATGCATTATCTCAATGGGTTGGGAAAATTTCATACTCGGTATATCTGGTTCACTGGCCCATAGTTGTATATATGTCAATGAATAAGATGGATGATATGGTTTATACAGTATCAGGTGTTGCCTTATCAATTCTTATTGGTGCCGCATCATTTTATTTAATTGAAAACCCTTCAAGAAAGGCACTTTCAAAATTTAAAAACGGCAGGTCCTTGAATGAATTAACTTCAATCGTGCTACCTGTAGGTGGTGTAGTTGGTTTGTGCTTCGCTGTACTATTGCTATCTGGAATTCCATCAAGGTTTTCGTTTGCCACAATGACGTCCGAACAGCTAAAAGAACAAATGAACAGGTATTGGGTTGATGGAGACAAGCCTCACCCTGTACCGAAGACAGGTGACAAAAAAATAGTAATAATCGGTAATTCTCATGGCATAGATCTGACTTATGCACTTACTGAAAATGGGATGAAGGGTGATATAACTTATATAAGAACTACAAACTTATGTTCAAACTTTGGTTATACACCAAACGACATGCCCTATGTAGAAAAGTGCAAAAAAATATTCAATGACGTAATCTCATCTCCAGCCATAGCTGAAGCTAACATTATAATCCTTCATGATGATTATGGCGTTGGCGATCTGTTCGGGATGCTTTACTCTATAGGCAAAATACAGGAGAGGACTAAAGGAGAAGTTATTGTATTTGGGCCTAAGATGAAGTTTACGGCACAGCCAATGGAAATAATTAAGTCTGCTTTTAAATCTGGCGTAAACACAGTTGATGGGATAAATAAATACTCTAAAAAGTATTATGACAATAGTAGAGTTGAAATTAACAATACGATAAAAGGCTATCTTGGTAGCAACCAGCATTCGTATAAATACATAGATACGCTTGCCGAGCAGTGCGGAAAGTCAATGAATTGTGACATCCTTTCTACTAAAGGTGATTATCTTTACTTTGATAATAGTCATTTCACTCTAGAAGGCTCAAGGGAGTTTGGGAAAAAATTAAAAAATGACAAGCCATTTATTTTTTAATTGATGATGGGGAGCATTGCTCCCCACGCATAACATCAACCTATTTTAGTGTAAGTCCAGTTTAAAGTGCCTGCCACCTGGCTTGTAATGGTTACAATTCTCCCTGTTGCTGAAAAACTAAGAAATGCTGCTATTTTTAACGCAACAAGAATTAGCTTATCTCCATCATACATTGCCAGTTGTGTAGATGCGTAATTTTCTCCGCTTCCAGCCACCCATACGCTAATAATGTAAGTACCTTGCGAATCTGGTAGAGAGAAAAGTGTTGTCGGAGTATTTTCAGCAACAGCAGTAGAGCCTTTACTGGTATAGAAGCATGATGTTTGCAATCCTTCCTTAGATGTTATTTGTGAATAACCATCTACGATAAGTCCTGTTTTTTTAGGGCAGTCATACCATGATACATCACCAGTACTTAGCGTACTTAAGACAGGGGTACCAGTGGTAGTCGCCCTGAATCTGCTATTAAAGACGCTTATTTTAGCTGTGTCAGTTGCATGTAGCATGATGGGATACCCAGACCCAGTATATGCAACTGTGTTGGTGTCAGATAAATCATCTTCTGATGACTCAATTTTAACATCGCTGCTACCTGACGCCCTGATGTAGGAAACTACACCAGCATCACTTGGCGCAACACTTCGCATGCTGTTCTGATGTGCAGTCAGGCCAGAAATGCCACCACTACTATTTTCGAAATGGAATAGTGCTGCCTCTCCATAACCATCTGTAGAGATGGTGTTACCCTCCGCATCAAAACCAATAATGTTAAAACTATGTGTGTTAAGAACATGAACGCCAGCCCCACCAAGCGAACCTGCGTTTAACGAAATATTTGATCCATCCATGGCACAGTTAATCATTGTAGCTGCAAAGACAGAACCAAACTGATATGGTGATATACATCCAGATGTATAACATCTTTCCATCAGAATGGTAGTGCCAGTTCCTTTTGTAAAACCATTATGGCAGTTTCTGGCCCACACATTCGTAAGTTTTGTCAAGTATGTGCCAGTCTGATCATTAAAGCATGACCATGCACCATGAACTGTACAGTTTTTAATTTCAGACATTTCCAAGATTGTTGAATTTGGAATTGTCGAGTAGAAATTAAATGCAATTTTCCCACCATCATTTTCAGGATTCGTTGGTGTGGTTCCTGGATCATAGAAAATATAAAGACCATCAATAAAAATCTGAATCATTTTTGTCGATAGGGAATCACCTTGATCTAAAGCAAAGGCTGAAATATTACCAACAATAGACATAAATGATTGCGCTCTATTTATTGTATCAGTTCCCTCTCCAACAATCCTAACGGAGTTTTTCAGAAAAATAGTTGAATTATAGTAACCAGTTCCCTTTGGAATAAGCACTGTTTTTCCCGTGTTACATGCGGACTGAAGCGCAGCATAATCAACAGATTGAGATAGAGATGAAACAAATGGATATACCATCTGAGCAGCTGATAGTGTTGAAAATATCTCGCTTAAAGGGTGAAGCGTTCCATCAATTGTCGCTCCAAAATCAACAACACTAATGGCTTGTGCATTTTTTATATGCTGCGAAAGAGAAATTGCCCCCTGGTAAGGCTGCTTCACTGTTATCAGCGCATCACCTTTCCCGTCAGCGCTGCTGGCCAACTGGTTGAATACGTCAGCCGCCGTTCCTGAAGGCACAGGGAACGGAACGGGCTTACCGTTGGCGATGCCGATTATGCTTCCTTCAAGTTGAGCGAGAGGTGGCAGCGGATCGATATAAGAATCAGGAACACGGATTGTATGGTCGATATTCGATAAAACCGTACTGTCCACATAATTCTTTGTGGATGCATCCTGCGGGTTTACCGGGTCTTTCAGGTTTCGAATATAGTTGTTCAGCGCGTTATAATAATTTGCCACGAATGACGGCTTGCGCAGCGCCAAGCTAAACCAACTTCGAACCTGCTGGATCAGCATCGTTAGCTTATCAAAAGCATCCTCATGCACTTCTGCAAAGAACTTCCCCTGATTACGCAAATCAGTTTCCTGCGTAACCGGGAGCTCTCGTGATATAGAAATCTGGTAACCGTTAGCTAACGCCTTCGACAGAATTACATTACCGCCGTTATATCCACCAGCCCCAGTGACAGTGTAATCAGTATCCAGAGCCAGCACAGCGATATTTTCGTCAAGGTCAACCACCTGCACTACCAGATCAGATTCCTTGAAAACCCTAAAGGTATAAGGGAATGAAGTCGTAACGCCATTGCCTGTGTATTCGTTGTGGTCAACTTCGGTTGAGACCGTCATGTTAAATCTCCAGATAGTCGCAGCACCCGTTGCGCCGCATATCTGGTTATTCTATTACCTGAAAAACCATATATGGATGGAAAGAGTGTTAATGTGAGCAGATATTACCTTTCAGGTGATTCGCAAAACGTGCTGGATAGCAAACAAATTATTTGATACTGTATAAACATACAGTTATTGCATGGAGAAGATAAGATGCAGCAGTATCACTATCCACTGGAAGAGGGATTTACCGAAAGGATTCACACGCCGGGAGGCGTCAGGTCACTGGTGGAAGGATCGCACTTGATGAAATTACTCCGGGATCTCGATAAGGATGGATTTAATGTCGATGGCCCACTTGCCGAACTGACTGCACTGATTAACTACGTCACCAGCTCACAGATGTCTATGCAGGATCTGCAAACACATCTCGACTATTGTGCCGAACAACTACGAAAACAAACCACATAAAGAAAAGGCCGCGAAAGCGGCCTGTGACATGTCACACTCACGTTATGACAAGCCTATGTATCCTGCTACACCAGATAATATCAAAATAACTGCAACAGCAAATTCGCCATCGTCAATGATACATTTACGGTTCATAACGCCAAGTGCAACAAGCGCAAACACAACAAGAATAAAAGCAATCATTTCTCATCCTTATTGCGGAGTGACATCCTGTGGTCGCCACCAGTATGTCTGGTTAAACTCTTTCTTCGAACGTTGCTCCATTTTACGCAAATAGCCTGGTGAAAAATACTCCTGCATCTGGTTAAAGATCATGTGATCGAGAGCCGCCTTCAAGTACCAGAGATTCGCACCTGGCATCAGCCCCTTCCCCAGCTTAACCAGATCACCACCAGTCTGCTCATTCTTCCCTTCCACAGCATTTAACGGTATGCCCTGAGCAATCTTCACTACGTCATCAACCAGACCAGCTACCGGGCCAAGCATCGACGCCAGCGCGCCGCTTCCGTACCTAGTGTGATCTGACAATAAAAAGTCACCGTAAAGGCCAAGACCACCACCTTTCAGTAGAGCACCAAGCCAAAATTTAGCAGCATCTTCTCCTGTCATCTCGCGATGATTACGACCAGACGCAAGGTCGTTAAGTTGCTGAGACAAAGCGCCAAGAATGGTCGTGCTGGCAATAAACGTCGCAATATATGCCGCACGCCCACCAGCAGACGGCATACCCATAGCGCGTGACCAGTGACGCATAACCACCGAGATAGGGAACGATTTAAACAGGAAAACACTTCTCGTTAATTCACCTTTCCATGTTCCACGCTGAATACCAGAACCGGTTATCAGTTGCTCACGTGCTCCCGGTGTAATAACAGCCATATCAACTTCTTCAGTTACGGCACCGAGCAGTTTACGCATTGCCTCAAATTTCACGCGTTCAGGCTCACCAAGATGTTTAACTGCTGAATCAGGGATACGCATAATGCTTTCCGGTGTCAGCATCGTATTATTACCGTTCCCCCAGTCCTCCTGTTGCGCCAGCTTCCATACGCTCCAGTCTGTGTCAGTAATCCCTTTGCTTTTCAGGATACGAAAATCAGAGTCATCGAGGCTACGAAGGTCTGGTGTCCGTGACACTACTTCTCCCAGGCTTCCCATCATGGTTACGCCATAGGCGCGCTTGTGCGCATCTGACCATGCTGTAAGCCCACTGGCACGCATTACCGCCGTTGCAGCCCAACGAGACACTGACGGCCCCATATTATCCATCGCCCAGCGGTTAACGCTGCCAAGTAGAGATTCCATCGCCAGACCAGCGCGGCGCGCCCGCGCAAGCTCAGTACGGTTCGTTGGGTCCATAGCTTCAAGCTGGTTGCGGAATAACTGGTTCATTGGAAGGTTGGTCACCTTCGCAGACAGATACATGGTTCCAAGATCAGAGAACGATGACAGCAACGCGGATCCGAGTCTGCTGGCAACCAGCCAGTTGCGGATATTGTCAGACCATCGCGCGATGTGCGGATTTGCTACAGGCTGTGTCTTTCCGGAAATAAAGTTGTACAGATTCTCTGTGTTGTTCGCCAGCCGCTCGACTTTACCGGTTTTACTCGGGTTAGCTGTTGCCGTTTCTGCCTTCACCTGATCAAGAAGAGAGCGGAAAACATGATCGGGGTTTGGGCCATATGTTTCCACCAGTGCAATATCTTTACTGATACCTTCCAGGTGACCGACCATGATTTCCCATAGAGAGCGATCGCCATAAAGTTGCTGATATTGCAGATAGGAATCTGCATCTTTGAAATGTATCTGTCGTGATGCATTACCACGGTTAGCACGTGCGCCGGAAATTCGCATTCCGGTATCAGTAAGCTTATTCAGCCCACCAGTAGCGATCGTGTTATAAGCCTCTCCAAGAAATGCAGACAACTCGGCATCGTTCATCAGTTGTCCATCGGCTCGGATATAATATTTGCGATCCAGCTTACCTATAACATCGCTAACCCACTTATCCTTTGATACCGCCCCAACCTTTTCCATAGAATGATGTTGAGGGATCCCCCAGTTTTCGAGATAGCCAATGTCCCCACCAGCATCATTAAACCGGCGGCGCAGCAGCTCTGTAACTTCTCTCCACGCCTTAGCACCTTTTCTTGCTTTAGCATTGCCAGTATTTTGCCCCCGCATTTCATATACCAGGTCACGTACGCCCGCTTCATCTTCAAACAGACCAAAAAAGCGAGGATCAACTGCTTCGAATGCCTCCTGCAATTGACTCAATGCATAATCACGGGTGGCTTTTGTTCTGGATTCAACAGAGAGGAAATTAGATTTACCGTCTGCATTAAAAGCTATAGTACGGTTAAGAGCGCCAAGTTTCCCATCAGCCCCTTGATAGCTATTGATAAATTTATCCAATCTCTGACGTGCAGCTATAGTGAGAGCCACACGACGTTTCTTTAATGCCGCTTCTCGCTGTAATTCTTCAGATGCCAATTGTGCTGCACGATACAGCCGCTCTGACTCGGAAAGTTGTCGCCACGACATAGGGTCATCACGAGCAATGGAGCGCATATTGCGATAAATGCGGTCTTCAATGTTCTGTATTTCTCGCGCCGTTAACGTGCGCTGCGCCGCCTGCTGGACCGCTTGTATACATTCCTGTCTCATTTAATTTAACCTCTCAAGAAACACGCCACAGCAACATCAAACAGGCTGGAATCCTGTATTGCCTGCTCACTTTCCCTGTTAGCTTCATCCAGTACTTCACGCGCACTGCGCGATTGTGGATTACCATCATCATCCAGCACGGTGATTATCATGTCAGGTGATTCAAGCAGCGAGTCTTCAGCTATACGCAGATCAATATCTCCTGCCGGATCTGCCATCATTTTTTGTTCTGTCTGTTGCAATATCTTACCGGGCTCAAAAGGAGCTACTTCGTCTGGCGTCCTGACCTCTGCTGTTTTATAGAATGAAACAGCCTGAGCATTAAGTTCACTTTCTGCCTGCTGTCGCCGTGCCAGTTCTGCTCGAGCTTCAAAAAACTGACCTCCAGGCTCGTGCGGTGCCAACGCGTTACGGGAAAATTCCAGGCGTTCTTGTGCCTGCCGGATTCGTTGATCAATATCACGAAGTCTGGCCTGTTTATCTGATCGAGCACGAGACAAAGCTTTACCGCTACCGGTTGGCTCTTCTGCAAGAATTTGTGCACGCTGTTCAGTGAGATTTTCAATAATTCGTTGGCTATTAGCGATTTCAGACTGGTAAACCTGTCTATCTCCACGCGGCAAAAGCTGCGCGGCCTGTTCTTCAAGCAACCGATTTTCTATAGCGCGCGCCGTTACTCCATCATCTACAGATGACAGAGCCTCATTAACTGCCTGAGACAGCAGACTCTTGCGCCCAGGAATTTCACTGAAAGATGCAGACTCAACAATGCTGGCAACGTCTACAGGTCTCCCCTGGCTAACATCAGACATAGCTTTTCGCAGAGCCTGAATGTGAGAATTGCGCGAAAGCACGTTGATCGGCACGCCGGGCGCAATATCAATTTCAGCATGATGAGCGGCATTCGCCGCCAGTGCAGCATCAATATCAACTGGTGAAAAATTTGGTGCGCTTGTAGACTCGCCGCGAGAGTTAATAAATCTGCCGACACCACCAAACGCCACCCCAAGAACAGCATCAATAGCAATTGCCTGTCGATCCAACACATCATACTGGTTAGCCATTTCGCTATAGCCACCATCACGAAGCGTTTTTGCAGTAAGCCCACGCTGTGCCATACCGAACGCAATATTTGTACCTGCGGCATAGGCAATATCTGGCGTTGCACTTACTGCTGTTGCTGCGGCGCGTCGCACTGAACTTTCACCCGTCCGCGCAAGCTGAGCCGCCACACCTTCCGCCAGCGCACCACCAGCACGTAACCCGAGGCTCATAGGGATCATTGTTCCGGCACCAGCAGTAATACCCTGCACTAATCCCGCTTCCTGCGCCGTCCTGAAATCAACACCCTGTGCTGTCAGCCGTTCAAACTCAGAAAAACCCTGTAGCGAAGTTACCGCCGCAGCACCTCCGGCCGGACCACCGAGCGTTGTACCGATAACAGCCTGCCCGCCCATATCGAACAACCCATAAAGAACCTGCCCGGCGGTTCCGGTTGTCGCGGCATCAGGCGTCAGCCGCTTAACCTGCTGCTCTGCTAGTTTTCTCTGCTCGGCAATGTATGAAACTGAAGTGTCATTGAGCGAGGTGTTTTCGTTAACAAACTGAGCAATCGGGGATACGATTTTATCCATCCCTGCCCAGAGCAACTGATCTGGCTTTGCCACCAGCCCGGAGTACAAACCAGACAATGCCGCTCCTACAGCATTGTCGAAAAAACCAACATCGCTGTTAAAGCCAGCTGGATTTGATGCTGCTTCGTCAAGCTGCTGATTCTGGTTTACTGGATTAAGGCCAAAGTAACTCATTGCGGAATATCTCCGGAGAATCTCTGACGCTTCTGTGTCAGATCAAGAACAACGGGAGAACCATCATCTTTTAGCAGATAACCAGTACCAAGTTTCACCAGGTACTGACTATCGCCGTAACTTTGCAAACCATACTGACCAGGCGGTGTTTTTATCCCTGTGCCAACAACTTGTTCATTCCAAGCCTGATTAACCTGCTTATCGAATTGCTCTGCAGACATTCCCCACGGCAAAAGAACATTCCCCATTCCGTTATAGTCATGCACGCCACCTGTAGCTACGTTAACAGCCTGTTTCCAGATATCATTGTCAATTTCGCCTGATACCACGCCTTTTTTCGCCATCACACCAGCGTAATAGTCCTTTGCGATCTCGTATGCCATTGATGCCCCCTGAGCATCACCAGCAAATGCATCCTTCACCATGTCAGAAAACTCAAGGCGGAGATCAGCATCTTTAGGCATCGGAATACCTTTCGCGTCATCAGTACCTTTACGAGCCGCCGCGCCAGCAAGAATTGTCTGCGCAGCGGTTTCAGGAGACACGGAAACATCCGGATTAAACCAGTTTTTTTCTGCCAAAATACCACCTGGCTTATCCATCAGTATCCCGGCAACGGCAGCAGATGGAGCGTTGGCACTGATCTGCTGTAGTGCTGACATATACACCTGCCCACCACCAGTGCTCTGCCTGATGGTATCGAGATATGCTGCCTGTTGGGAAACGGGCGCATCACGAAAGAAAACACCGATCTGATTGGCCTCGTCTTTGGAAAAGAACGTCAGTGGAGTGCCATATGACTTAGCAAGGTCACTGACCTGAGCAGCACGCAAGGCAACGCTCTGTCCAAAGTTATCCTTATTGCTCATGTCGATAGGCTTTGCCTGTCCGGCGGCAAGAGAGAACTGTACAGGATCAGCCTGTCGCTGCTTTATCACCTGACTTGCAGCCGACACAACGTTGTCATAAAGAGCGGCTCGTGCCGCATAACCCTCCCCTGTCTCACCAGTATCCGGGCGTAATTGCTCAACATATGCTGTAATGCTGCTTGTCGGCATGTTGCGGAAAGAGCCTATATACTGTCCGGCGATTTGCGTATTTCTGAACTCGGTATATCGCAGTTTTCCTTCTCTGACTCCATAAGCTGCAATAAAATCAGCCTCACCAGGTGGGTTAGGAAATTCAACGCCACGCATATACGCAGCTGTCGCATCGCGAACCTGGCTGTCAATCATCGTTTTATATTCAGCCTGCTGCTGCCGACGCAGTTGATCCGCCTGTCGCATAAAACTTGCCTGCGCCTCAGGAGATGCCGCATCGAATGCTGCATTACCGGTATAGCGTTTGGTGTTGGTTGGAATTGTTGATAAACCAAGTGCTGCACTGACACCAGCAGTTAACTGCTGATCACTGTATGGCTGGCTACCGTTCTCATGATGGATAATGGCTGCACAAAGCGCCTTCAGGGTATCAGGATTAGATGCATCGAGAGGCTCATCAGCAGAAACGCCAAGTTGTTCGCACACTGCTTTGATATACGACATAGTGTCATTTTTATCAGTAGGCGGTGCCCAGCGATTAATTATCTCGCTGACGGTATCAATACCCTGCCTCTGATACGACATCAGGTTCCGCCCTAATGCACGAATCCCGTGTTCAGGTGTTTCGAATTTAGCAAATCGACCATCATCACCGGTCTGGCCTACCCACGGATTAGTTTTGCTGTATTCGAGATTTCCTGGGTTATTGTTGCGTATGCCACGGGCACGCTCGGAAGAGTCACTATCTGCTACAGCACGGCGAGCTCCAGCAGCAGTATCGCTTAACTCGCCATTACTTTGGATAAATGAGATCGCATTGTTTGCCGACCACTGGGACAATGCTGCATCAGCAACCTTCTCTTTAAACTCGATTTTCTTGGCCTGTATTTGCTCGTCGCTCCAGCCATGTGCAGCACCGTACTCCTCAATTTGCTGGAAAGTTTGCTTATTAGCCAATACGTATGCGGCATTGTCGCCATACAATGCTGCGGCATTTTTACCATTGTTCAGCAGCGTCGCCTGAAACTGACCTTCTTCGTAGGCATTTATTTGCCCTATCTCGTGCCGCCCGGCCTGCGTAGTGAACTGAATACGCTGCTGCTGCGCCTGCTGCATGAAAGCATTACGAGCCTGTTCATCCGGCAGCGACATAGCCAGTTGTTCGATCTGAGCATCAAACTGCTGCGTATACTCCTGACCTTTTCCAATAGCATTTTTCCCTTTCAGGTTAAGCAAACCTGTTTCAGGGTTATTCAGCAGATCGCTGCCTGTCTGACTGAGTTTAAGGGATGCCTCCTGAGCCAGAGCGATATTGGCACGCTGTTTTGCCTGACCAAAAACATCAATTGTCTCTGCCCCTGCCCGAACAAAAGCATCACCAATACCTGGCTGAGAAAACGTCTGCAAGCCTGCTGACTGAACTCCACGGCTCTCAACCTGACGTCCGGATACTGTTGGTACGACTGGCATTATAATCCTCCAGGTAATCTGGTTCCTGCTGCTGCCCCGATTGGCGCAGGAGTGCTTTGAGTAAACGGACTCCACGTCCCACCAAACATCTGGTACGCACCGTATGCCTTCAGAGGCGCAGTGAGCAATGTTGTTGCTGCTCCCACATTCCCCTGTTTACGGGCTGAACTGGCTTCTGCTTTATAGTTAGCAGCCTGAACCTGATAACCGTAAGCCTCGCGTTGCGCGTTATTCACCGTCGTCAGCGAATCAAGGGCGCCAAACTGAGCAGTGTCACCAAATATATCCAGCGCGTTACCTGTAGATAAATCGGCGCCGGTCGCCCCCATTGTCGCCGCCTGTGTACCAAGCCGCTGTCGGGTCTCTCTGCGCCGTTGCTCAGCTTCAGCGTTACCCCTATTTATTGCATCATTTGCCTGAGCTGTGGCTATATCTGCGTTCGCTTCTGCAACCTTCGAGGCATACTTTCCCTGTTGGTACTGGGTGTATGCCTGAATGCCACTCATGGCGAGCATTGCGCCACCAGCAATAACCGGATCGCACATTATTTTCTCTCCATGTGAAATCTGTGGAAATTAAGACCAAGAGCACCATAAGGCGCGGCTTCTTCAAGCCTGAATCCAAGCCAGTGGAGCCATGCTTTGGCAACATGGTTTCGCTCGTCGACGTAGTTTTCCAGGCGCGGATAAACTGCCAGCATCTGCCGCAATACAGGGTGGCAGTGGCGAAGAAATGTCTTCTGATATTTTTCAATACGGCTGGTCCCGACCAGCCAGGGCGTACCATTGCCACCGATCATTGACGCCGGAGATACACCAAACATGGTTACCAGTTCTCCGTTCGCGAACCCTGACCAGGCCATAGTCGCAGTGCGCAGACCAACACGCAGCGCATCTTCGGTAGTCATCAGCGATACCGCATACAGTTCGTCAATATCAGCCTGACGAACATCCGGCAAAATCATCTGAAGATGCTCTTCGGTTGCGGGAATAATTTGAACACCAATCATCAGAATCCCCCAACAGTAAGGCGAGGAATAACGGCAAGAACAGACAGCGGCAACGGATCAAGCTGACGGATTTTTACACGTCCGTTTTTGCCCCAGTTACTGTCCAGTTTCACTTCTACTTTTCCGGTAGCATCATCAACAGGATCATCGTAGAACTCGAATTCACGCTGTGGATATTCGTACCATTTACCGCCGGGCGTAGTCGCCCAGATGCCGCGGCTGGCATTCACAACCAGAGTAACGGATGGGATCACCTGTTTTTTGTCCAGCAGCGTTTCCTGTCCGTTAATGTTGATATCCAGTGTTTCGAATTCAGCAGTTATTGGCAGGCCGATGTGCACTACAGCCCCCGGAGATTCCAGCGTGACGGCACCTCCGGAAACCACTTTCTGTGGTTCCACGTTCGCATCAGAGAGAATGTTTACGGTCTGGCCTTCAAGATGAGACAGGCCTCCAAATGTCCGGCGCGCCATCTGCCAGTTCGTGGTGGCCACATTCCTGAGGGATGGCGGGACGTTCCTGTTAGCACGAACCACTACAGCGGTATTGCTGGTTACAGAAATAATGTCGCAACGTAATTCTTTTGACACTTCATCGCCAGTATCAGGATCAGTTCCGGTATAAGGGAATTGTAGTTGCGCACCGACATCACTACTGGTGAAGTACGCACCACCAGAAATACTGATTGTATATTCCACGCGGTAATCCCATTCACCAGAACCACCAGTGATGGTCATCGTTCTGTCAGACGTATTTCTTCCATCATAGCTAAGGCCAGAATCAACAAAGAAAGCATCTTCATCGCTGGTAAATAAACGGCTGGACAGCCGCTCGATGTATCTCACTGTTTGCCCGTTAACGGTTCGGTTAACGACGAAATACACCGCATCTTCATTTCCTTCGCTGATACTGCATGTGCTTTCATATTTTCCGGTACTGGACTGTGGTGCCCATGCAAAAACCTGTTGATCACGCAAATAGGTCATCACCAGTAATTTACCGTCATCACGAATGCAGAAGGCGCTGGAGTAAGGGACAATAGAGAAGCACCAGTCAACAATGCTGTGCTTCTGAAAAAGATGATTGGCAAGGATAGTAAGGTCGTTCCCCTGATAGCCGTCAACATCGAATGAGTAGGCCAGATCACGGACAACACTGCCTTTCTCCTGGACGAACAGAGCAATATTCGCCACAGCAATTGGTGGGACGTTGCTTGAGCCATTTGATCCCTGAGAGCTAAATGCAAATGATGATGGGGTTAACACTTTGTTCTGGTCGCCGGTGATGACGTACTCACCTCCGGAAGTCAGCGCCACCAGCGAACCAACATCAATCAGGTGACGGATCTCATTAACCTGACGCCCGGCATAGGTGTAGATAATTCTGTCATCATCCTGCGTAGGATTGCTTTTGCCAAAATCCTTATAATCCCCAGTACGGCTGGCCCAGATAGTCTGAGGGAACGCAGTCGATGCGGCGAAGTAAAGACGTTGTTGATAATAAACAACAGTGCCAGGATAACCATTAACACTGTTCCAGGCATATTTAGCCCATTTATAGCTGGCATTATCCTCGCCAACGACCTGCGAAGGGATATAGGAAATCACCTCGGCAGTTGCAGTAGTTCCATTTGCAGCAGAGATACGGGCAATGCCAAAACCACTGTGCAGATACTCCCACTCAATGCCGGTATCATCATCACCGGATCCGCCCCAGCCATCCCATGATGTGCCTTCTGTATGCGAAGGGCGCAAAGTGCCTGTTTTGCCTGCTGTAACGGCGCGATAGTAGTTACTGTCTGCACGGCGAATATCGCCAATCGACGTACTCTTACTGGTTTCCCATACCGGCACAGAATCCACTGCAGGCTGTTCCAGATAGAACAATTTGCCTACCTGCTCCGCGCCAAAAATAGAGGCGCTTGCCGTTAACGTAATTGTCCCGGTGCTGGCGCTGGCATAAACCGTCACTGACTCGTCAATATTGATATCTTCAAATGGCCCGTTCTTCGTTACCACATCAACCAGTTGCCAGTTATCATGCGCATAGCGGCGCAACTCTTTCGGCGGGTATGCCGGGTGAACCAGCGTAAGCACGTCGGCGCTTTGCGTGAATTTAATTCGGAACAGATCGGCTTCAGTATATGGCGTGGCAATTTCATAAATAACATTGCTGCTGTTCAGCACCAACGCACCATCTTTGATAACGCGCATGTACTGGTGTCCGAACTCCAGAGCGTAGGTCTGAACCGTCGAGAACTGGAACGGGATCAGGCGGCATTTCCGATTTGGGTATTTGGCGGCACCGACAAAACGCGTACCAGGTCGATTCTCAACGCCGCCATACTGCCGCACGATAAAGTTATCGCACTTGCGCAATGCCACCTGGTACTTCGCCATGTCGATACGACCGTACAACGACGGTCCAATCTCACCACCGGCAAAGCTGGGCTGGATCCAACTGATAGCCATCAGGACAACCTCGCAATGGTAAACTCGTCAACCGGTGGCTGTGGTTCCTGTGATTCATTCTGGCTATGCGAGCCAGCACTAAGAATCACGCGATTGTACATATTGAGAGCAAATGTACCGAGATCCGCATTCCCAGTCAGCGCCATGTTAATGGCTGCCGCAAGACGCCAGGCCAACGCCTCCATAAAAATGGCATCAAACATGTTCACATCTGAAACGCGAGAGACATACTTGAGCCATGCCTGCGGCTGGTCTGTGTAGATCAACTTTCCTGTTCCGTCGGTGTCTGCACCAACTTCGTACTGAACGCGCATTGCTGCTGTTGGATTGCGTACACCAGGAAGCATAATTTCAGTAATGCGCAGACAATCTGACGGGTACTGATACGCATATTCCCAGTCAGGCGGTGGATTGCTCGTATCTGCAAGCGCCACGCGTTTGGTAGCAAAGTTCCAGTCAAAATCAGAAAGCACAGCATCACGGCAGGCCTCAAAGTGCAGCGAACATTCCCCCGCTTCCTTACTGGCTTCCGTCAGGCTGTTAATGCTGCGGCTATTGCCAATATTGGACAGCGCACGATTGCAGATCTCTACTACAGAGGCCATTACTCACCCCCATTGCCGTACAGGGTTTCAGCCGCTGATTTTTCTACATCCCTGGAAACAGGAGCGATCGCCATATCAGTGATCTGCAGATCGGCGCTGCGATTAACACCATCGTCAGTTTCTCTGGCAGACAGGCCTCGAATAACAGCCTTTGCAGTTATCATCACTTCTGTTCCGACGCCCTGAGGTTGTGCCTTCAGCTTATTCAATGTGTCGTTATTAAGAGTGATGCACAGCCCCCACGGGTATTCATCGCGAGTTCTGGTTTCTCCGCTCTCATCCTGGTAGCTGTCAGTGCCGGTTTTGAGGTTTACGAGTTCCATATACACTCCTGCAATAAAGGGGCCGAAGCCCCTTGTCTGATTCGCGAGGCTTACACGCCCAGTTCTTTACGCTTATCTGCGATCTTCTCGCGGAGCGTTTCGGCTTTGGCGTTATGGTGTGGCTCCTCGTTAAAGAGCAATTCGTACTCTTCACGGAGCTTATCCAGTTCACCATCATCTGACACATCGTTGATGATTTTGGTGCTGGTTGCTGCCATAGTCACCTTTCCTGCTACCTTTGCTTTTGCCTGTCTGGCTGCATCGTTAACAGGTTCCAGTGCGCTACCAGGCTCACCTTCGTATTCGATTTCTGCCCCCTCCGGCCACAGAGTGTTATGGATATGAGAGAGGCGCATAACGCGGTATCTTGGTTTCTCACCTGACATCGATATCACCTTAACCAGTTACTTTTGAGCGGATCGGATACGGCGTATTGGCATCAACATCAAGACTGATACCAGCAGTGAATTCGCCAGCCGTTAGTGGGCCAGTTGCGACGGAGTAGTTAACACGCAGATATCGCTGAACACCGGCAGGCACCTTTGCAGAAACAACTCGTTTACCTGCTGTCAGGGCGGTCTTTGCCAGTGCGCCACTATCATAAATAGTGGTCCATGAGCTGTTATTCTCACTCGTCTGCAACTGGATGTTTACAGTTGCATCACCGCTTGCCGCGGCGGCTGTGTTAACCAGCGCCCAAAACTCAAGCGGGTAACCCACGCCGATATCACGACGTTTTCCGTCAATTGGACCGAGATCGATTACGTCAGTAGAAGCCGCGGTATTCGTAACCGCCTGAGCTTCGGAGAACATCAACAGTTTGTCGGTGATCATCTTCTTTCTCCATTAGTGGGTCTGTTACGACCCACAGGTTAATAACAGGCGTTACACCACGCGGGCTTCTGTTTCCAGAAGCGCATCAGTTTCACGGATTGGTACACCACGGAATGAAGTCCACCACTCGCCTTCTGTCTCTTTTACGCTGATCGCCAGAGATGTTTTCTCCAGAGATTGCAGATCAAGAGCCTGGCCTACAGTGCGGTTCATGTAGAACACCGGGCGGCCCATGCCACGGTTTGGAATGCGATGCAGTGCTTTAACCATCAACTTCGCAATATTTGCGGCAGAGGAAGGTTCTGAAAGATTGCTGACATCGATGTTTGCAATGCGAACAACATAACGCCAGTCACGCAGAGCAAGTCCGTTATCCCATTTATAATGGGTGCGATAGCCTTCGTACTTGCCGCCATTAGCATCTTCCAGTGTCACCTGGCCTTTATCTTCCATCTGGATGCCAGCCTTCTGCCCTTTCGGGAAGATGCCATGCACGGTGTTTTCGCCCCACACCACTAACCAGATTGAGGTGTTATCTGTACCCGTGCCACCAGCATCAATGATGTTCTGAGCATTACCCGCAGACAGGCTGGAATAGCGGGAGGACAGTCCCATAAACTGCTGAGGGTTAACGCTGGAATCACCATAAAACAGCGTCTGCGCCATCTGCTGATTCATCGCTTCAATAAATGCGCGGTCTTCAGACAGGCGGAATTCGGCGGTATTGCCGTTCAGATCAGCCAGTGACTTATCGACTTCAGCATAGGTTTCCAGCATGCCAACGGAATCGGTTACCTGCACTGTGGTTGATTTGCTTGGCTGTACGCCATAGTTCAGCAAACGCCAGGTAGCTGAAGGTAAACCAGAACGAATGGTGGTTCGGTGTCCGGTAGGAAGGTTCCCTTCGACAAAAGGCATATCCTGAAGGATCGGGTTAGTTTGACCGAGAAGCTCGATAATCTTATCGACTTTCCCGTTTGGATCGACGCGCTTACCCCAGTCAGCCAGCGTTAGCGCAGTTAAGCCTTTAACAGCCATTGTCATTTCCTCTCTTATTTGCCATAGAGCACTTCGGCCGCACTACGCTGGCCTTCATTACCACCGGTGACCATGCCATCTTCAGACATCGCCTTTCCGATTTTCACGAACGTTTTGACCAGATCAGGGTGATTACCCAGCCCGGTGGTGTTCAGATATTCTTTGAGTTCAGGTGTCCCGAACTGGTCAAGCGCACGCTGTGCGGCGCTAAGGTTAGAAATCAACTTGTCGCCACCGATTTCTTTGTCAGCTTTTACATCAGCAGCCCACTGCTCGGTTGTTTTCTGCCAGGCTTCTGCCTGGCGCTGCTGCACACCTGCCAGAATCTTCGGATAAGCATCAACCAGCTTTTGCGCTTGCTCGTTGGTCAGGTTAAGTTCTCGCGCCACCGGCTCGAATTCCTTCAACGCTTCTGTATCCAGCTCTACGCCTTCGGCAGCCTGAAACTCGTACTTCTCAGGCGCACCCTCTGGTTTATCGCCGTCCTTTTTTTCATCCTGCTTATCGTTTTCAGGCTTTTTGTCATCAGCAGGTTTATCGCCATCAGCAACAGGTTGTGGCTTATCACCTTCCGATTGTGATGGATCACCAACTGGAGCAGGGTTATCACCTGCAGGCGCTGACGGTTCTGACGCAGCCGGAGCTGCTCCACCATCGACTGGTTGCTCATTGCAAAGACGGCGATACAGCAAACGCTCAAATAAATTCATGATCACTCCTGTTCACTGGCCTCTTTGGCCATCTTCAAATACTGTTCAGGGCAATGCGCCATAACGCGCTGAAACAGTTCCAGCGCCAGATTGCGTTGCCCCTCATTAAATGCCATTGCCATAGCATCCATCGGAGAGATAGCGGAAAACACCCGGCCTTTCTCCAGCACAGACCAGACAACGCGACGCCCCTGTTCACTGCTCATGACAAAGCGAATGTCATCAATTTCACGTTGTGCCATGTCACGTTGCTTACGGGCGTTTTCTTCTTTCAGTTGATCGTCTTCGTAATCTGTCATTGTGATTGCCCACCCTGACCACTAACTGCATTCGCCATAGCTGACAAAACACTCGGATCCGAAGTTTTAGCTTCGCTTAGCGTCTTGGCACCCTGTGCCGCCGCCATCCCCATCTCCATCATTTGTTGCTGCTGTTGTTGCTGTGCCCGTTGCTGGCGAGCCTGCTCAACCTGTTCCTGCGGAACAATGACGGTTGGAGACACTCCGGACATATCAGCGAATGCATCGATTGCCTGATCAACGTTGAGTTTGTCGAGAGCTTCTGGTTTCGCTTGCGCAAGTTGACCAATGAAGTTGACCGTAGACGCCAGACTGGACAGGCCGATAGACTTCTGCGCCTGAGCCATGACGGAAATGTATTCGACCTTCAGGGGCATACCTTCCATCGCGTCAGGCGGGGGCGGCAGCATGTTTTTACGCACCATCATCGAGAAAGCGCGGTCAATGAGAGGATTAAGACATTCGTCGTTCAGACGCTCCAGAACCGGCCCCAACATCAGAAGTTTTTCTTCTTTCATTTCGATCACCGCTTCAACAGGCATCGAACGGGTATTGATGTTCTGCAACATCATGAACAGATCGACAAAGTAGGCACTGTTAATGATTTGACGAGTGTCCTGAATGTCTGCCACCAGATCTGCTGTACTGGGGTTAACCAGATAAGCAGGCCTGAAACCATCCTGACCAGTAATCTGATCGATATACGTGATGTCGCCAGGAAGAAGGGAGGCGCGCTGATTCTTGAGGGAAGTCGGAGCAATCATCGGCGGATTGGTGGCTTTATCAATCAACTGCGACTTGCGCTTCTGGAGAAGCTGCAATGCCTTAACAGGTCCAAGCGCCAGCATACCCGGGCATGATGATCCATAAACATCTTCGCCGTTAACTTCCCAGCGCGGAGCCATAATTGGAAACTCATCGAATCCTGACTCACGCAACAACTTGTCGTTATCACCGCCAACCTCGTAATAAACCGATTTGAATGGCTTGTTCTTGCTATCCAGCTTCGATGTATCGCGGTCAATGTTCGGGTAAACCGAATGCATCACTTCAATCCACTTCTCGTAGGTGCCGCTTTCCCACATGCTTTTTACGGATTCGCTGACGTTATTTAGCCCGAACTCCTGAACAAGCTGACGAACAGTCATAGAGAACTTGCGAAAACAGGTGTCCACACTGCCACGAGGTGAGTTAGCCAGGTAGTAACTGCCTATCGGGAATGGCATTGTGCGAATGATGTCATCGTCATCCTCCAGTACCGCCATTGCACCAGTGCTGTATGTGCCGAGGCTTCCGTATAACTGCGGCAGCGACTGATAGAGATTCGACTTATTGAACATATCGTTCATGCGGTTCTGCACCGCCTCAAGCCACAACTTAACAGGGCCATAATCCATCATTTCAGGATCTGGCGTAGCCAGGCGAAACCACGGACGCGCGGGGCTTGTGATGCCTGACATCATGCCGCTGGCGAGAGTGCGCGCCGCCATAGTCCCGGTCGAATCAATAATGCGTGTATTGCGTCGATCGTTACGGTTGACCTCAGAAGTCAGAAAGCGGGAACCACGCGGGTTGATGTAATCACTCAACTCGCGCCAGTGCGGCTCGAACGACTGACGCTCGCTTTCAAGTTGTGCGAACTGTTTGTTCAATCGCTCTTTAGTTGTTTCCGCCATTTCAATGACTCCGGTTACTGACCAAGCAGCGTTTTACCGCTGGTATTAGCGGTTGATGTGTCACCCTGAGAACCGGTAAGCAGCGTAGAACTACGACCAGCAGCAGCGCGACGGCGACGTGTTTCTTCGTCGCGGGCATCAACAACGGCGGCATCCTGCTCCTGTGGTGCTGCCTGAACTTCTGGTGTTGCAGGCACTGATGGTGAGCTACCCATGCACATATCAATGACTCCGTACGCAATTAAATTATTACCAATTTAACCACATATGATTTATTTATCGTAGACAGTTGACATTTAACGCACGAATTATTACCTTTCAGGTAAGCAGAGAGTGCATTCCTGTTATTAACCTGACTGGCTTGTCGTTAAATTGAACAGGTGGAGTGAGATTTTATTTTGAGCAGTACGGCGTATGGCACATGCGCCGATAGCGGTCTGGATACGTTTAATGGGCACCCTCCCTTGCTCGGGCAAACGAACCAGGTAGCCGGAATGTGCAAGTCGAGCGGTTTTATTCCGCGCACGGGGATTCACCATCCCGGCGATTCGGTGTGACGCCTCGGAAGAGACGAGGGTGCAACGATGAGAGCATTTATGGAGCCGCGACAAAGTGTGGCGCCTTAACAGGCTAAGTGCTCTCAGCGTTGTGGCATTAGCTCAGTTGGACAGAGCAACCGCCTTCTAAGCGGTCGGTCGCAGGTTCGAATCCTGCATGCCACGCCAGAATCACGCCTAAGGACCGTGATGCCAGAAGTTCCAGGGGCTTGGCGGTGATGGTTTCCCTTGAAGGACTATCACCGCCCTTTTTACAGCAGGACGCCATTGCGATGGCTTCATGCTGTAAACCAGTACAGCCACGGAAGGCATAACTCATTGCTTCCAGTTCGCCCGGTTCGCCGGGCATTTTTTTAAGGTGAGATTAGACTATGAGTGACAAAGACATTGAATCTGAAATTCAGGCTAAAGGTTTAGCCGCGCCGCGCGTTACGCCAGACCATATCGAGAGTATTATTGCTCAGGAGGCATATTTCACAGCAGAAGATGGTATCTTTGGCGTAGCCATAAAAGCGAAACATACTGGCGGAGAGGTAAACTACCAGCCGCACGAATCACTTTCTCTGCTGACGTTCTGCGTTCTGGTGCTGCGCAATGGCTTCACCGTCACCGGAGAGAGCGCCTGTGCAAGCCCGGAAAACTTTGATGCGGAAATTGGTCGGAAGATTGCCCGGCAGAATGCTGTAAACAAAATCTGGATGCTTGAAGGTTACTTGCTGAAGCAGAAGTTAAGCGAGCAATAACACCGTGACATGTCACAAACAGCCAGCCGATGAGCTGGCTTTGTTTTATCCTCACCAGAGGATATCTCCGTCATTATCCCCGCTAACGGATTAAGCATAGGGATCGTAATCTGTAATGGCCTTGCCTTGCTGGTTCTGCTGCCCGGGAATTCGCAGACGCTTAGACACAGGGAACGCAAACGTCAGCAGTAGCGCATCGCCTTTACCCGGCGAACGCCCAAGCCGCTCCTTGATATCTTCCTTCGGTTCGATAACGATTTTACCGTCCACTCGAACTTTGTACTCTGCCGCCGACAGGTCGTCCGCTGTTTCCTGGTCATCCAGCATGCCGCCCAGCCTCAGCCATGTCTTGCATGAGTTGAACATCTCCCCACGCTTGTTGAGCATCTGCGGGTCAGTAGACGCGCCACCGAACGGAACAAGTTGCCATGTGCGCCCCCAACCGTCACCGATTGACTTCAGCCCGGTACCGTAACCGAAGTCGATGAACACCGCGTCAGCCTGATACTGGTCTTCAAAGTCAGCGATACGCTTCGCCATAATCAGATCATCAGTGGTCTTGTTGCCGGTCCACAGCACCTTACTATGCAGCCCCTGCCGCAGGTATATCACAGCGTCATCAACGCCGGAGTATGCCGGGTCAACGCCGATTATCACCGGAGCATGTGCAACCTGCGCAGCGGTTACCACCCGTTTCATTGCCTCGTCAGTAAGTCCGGTAGGGATAAACTGCAATTCAGATGCATCCGGGAATATGCCGCGCACACGGATTTTAACGAAGTCGCTGTCTTCCCCGTAGTCATCAACCCATTTCTGCAACTGCTGTTTGTTAGTGCCTTCCACCGTCCGGCTGTCAATCTGCGCAGTTTTCCAGCGGTGTTTATATTTGCGGAAACATTCGCGGAAACGCCCGGTGTTACGTGTAGGGTTTCCGAACGCCACCCAGATAATCTCAGTGTCTTCGTCCGTAAGCGCACCCTCAGCAACTTCCCACACCAGATCCGCAATGTTCGACGCTTCATCGAATACCACGATGATGCGTTTGCGCTCGTTGTGTAGTCCGGCGAATGCCTCAGTGTTGTGCTCAGACCAGGGGATTGCGTCAGCTCGCCACCGCTTGTCGTGCCCAGGATCATTGCTGTACATCGCGGTAGCGGTACAGGTAAACCAGTCTTTCGTGATAGCAAGGTTCGACCACTTGATAATTTCCGGCCAGGTCTTCGTTCGTAGCTGGTTGTCGGTGTTGGCGGTCACCACGACCTTACAATCCTCGCAAGTGGACATGCCCCAGTTGATCAGCATTGAGATGAATGCGGATTTACCAATACCGTGACCAGAAGCGCGTGCCAGCATAAGCGGCTGATAGCGCGTCGCTGGATTCTGCAGGTGATCACGTATCTCTCGGAACGCATCAGCCTGCCACTGACGTGGGCCGGTAGCATGTGCCAGTTCAGTCCCTTCTTCCCCCCACGGGAACGCATAGAGGGCATAGCCAAGCGGATCGTGAGTGAACCCTGCAATATCCTCGATCAACTGCTCTTCAGGAGATAACGCTGTATCTGTCACTGATTACCATCCTGACGTTCTTTGAGTCGCTTCCTGGCTGCTGCTATGCGATCAGCAATTGTCACATTCACATTAACATCCAGACGTTCTTTGAACGCGTTGACATCAACATGCTTACCAATCAGCTCAAGGTTCTTCACCTTGTCAGGCCATTTAATTTTTTTGAGGATTGTCTCTATCGAATCCTCGTTCATGTTCATGATGGTCGACGACAGATCAAAGCCACTAAGCGTAGTGCGCCAGATTTTCGGCCACTCACGGATTGGTTTAAGGCTCCCATCGTCGTTGAGGATGTCGATCACGTCCATCTGGTCGATCTCCACCAGGCGCATGAGAACGTAATCAGCACTGACGCGCATTCGTTTGTTGCGCTCCTCCATCAACTCGGCAATCCGTTTCTGAATGCGTTCATCGCGCATCATGACACTGGCTTTAACTGCCGCTGTGTTTGGGGAGAATCCTGCGTTAATCGCTGCCTGAGTCTGGTTTTCAGGCGTTTTGATGTATGACTGGCAATAAGCCTCCTGCATTGCTGTGAGCGGCTTAAATTGCGTTGATTTGCGTTTATAGGTTTTAGGTTCAGCAGGCATCATAACCACCGTGGTAATAGTTACCGTTGTGGTAATAGTACCATGCAAAATAAAGCCGCCATAGTTGGCGGCAGTATTCAAAATCCATCAAATTCATCATGCATAATCTACTCGTGACATGTCACACTATTAATTTCGTTTCATGCCAGCCTTTAGTCACCCAGCATTGCGAGTCACCATTACACGGGCATGAATTAACTGGAACTCTCTCGCCGCACTTACCGCAACGTTTTCTGCTGATCGATTTTATACGCCCGCGCACGCGTGCATCATCCTGGCGGATCAGTAACGCGATGTATTCGCTCATTTCATACGGCGCACGACCAGGGCGACGGGCGGCACAGTTACGCTCCAGCATTTCCTGCTCCTGCTTATCCAGCACCAGTTCAATTTTGCGCTCACCGGCGGCGGACTGCCGAGCGCGCTGCGCGGCTTTGCGTTCTGCGGGGGATTTAGCCACGAATCGCACTCCACGCCAGATTGATTAATGACTCCCAGGCAATATAAACCCGGATACCAGCAGCCAGGCCGAAACCAATCACCATGGCATAAAGCAGAGCGTTGCACTTGTTCATTACTTCACCTCCTGCGGCGGTTCCGGTAGCGGCATCCAGTGAGTTGCCTGCTCAATACCATTACCCGGCTTAATCGTTGCTTCTCCTCGCCGGAATGTGCTTCCGGTATAGCGTGCGGAGCATATTAGCGGTTCAACCAGAGAGCTGTCGAAATTCACCGAAATAAGCACGTTCTTGTTCTTTTCCGGCATTCGCTCACTACAGCTTATCCAACTATCCGGAGTTGCCGGATAGTTGCCAAATAGCTCGTTCAACTTGTAAGTTTGGCTTACGGGTTCGGCACCATGAAGCATGGCGTCGCTCCGCTCTATGCCATCCAGCGCGATTCGCAGTGCCTGAATTGTGGTAATGCTATCGTTTGGGGCTATTCCATATCGCTCGAATACAGCGATATGACCGCGCATAATCTCAGGCGTAAGCTCTTTGTAAGCATAAGCAAGCGACCCTGATGCATCATCCGGCACAACCGACGCAGGCGCGGCAGCATAAACAGGAATAACGTCCGCTTGCTCTTTATTGCTTTCATCCGTTAAAGCCCAGAATAATTTCCCGGCCGGATGTTTGAAAATATAAGCAACTGGTTCTGCTTCCAGCGATGCCAGCACGATACGCGCCAGCTCACGCACAACTTCCGGCGGCGCGTAACGGTCATTCAGGTCATCCCACAGGCGTAGCATGTTATCGCTACCAGGGTGAACATCCTCGTTAGTTCCGGCCAGCGCACTAATAACCTCATCGGCTGCTTCAATAATTTTCTGTGCCTGTTCTCTGGTAATAGTGGTCATTTGTTATGCCTCAATACACGAAATCTGTTTTAAATTCATGGTTACATTCTGGACAGCATGTTTCGTAACCTTTTATTTCTTCACATGCCTGTTTAGCTCCAGAAAACTCCCAGAAATCAGCATCACAAAGCAGATCGAAATTGTGACCGCATTTTGGGCATTCGGTATCAAGTGACAGATTCCAGTAAGCAGTGGTGTTTTTATCCATATCAGTCTCCTTTACCCGCTGCTTTCTCCTGCTCTTTAGCAAGCCGCTCCGCTTCTCTGAAATCCCAGTCAACTCGACGTGCTATATCAATTGCAGAACGCACGGTACGTTCAATTAGCGTATCCAGATTATCGATTGTCATTGCCATATCTGGATTGCGAGATAAAATCTCCGCCCTCTGAATCTGCCAGTTGTTGCAGGTTTCAAGTAATGAGTTAGCCATATCACTTTCCTTTGATGCGAATGCCAGCGGCGCGGGGCACATTAACTTCCACGATGCGCACAGTTGGTTTGTACATCTCAATCGCAGTCAGCCAGTCAGCGCCAGTCATGCGCTTTTCTGCATCGCCATTAGTCCACTTAACCGGTACACCAATAGCCTTCATCGCGATTTCTATTTCCCCGGCAATGGCGCTTTTTCCGCAACCAGTAAAACCAGATACAACGACCAGAACTTCACCTTTGGCTGGTTTTATTTCCCGCGCTTCCAGTTCTGCTATGCGCTTACTTCCATCCGAGATAACACCTTCGTAATACTCACGCTGCTCGTTGAGTTTTGATTTTGCTTCCTCAAGCTCAACTCTCAGCTTCCCTACCGTTAGCGCAATATCCTCGTTCTCCTGGTCACGGCGTTTGATGTATTGCTGGTTTCTTTCCCGTTCATCCAGTAGTGCCAGCACGGTTTCTGGTCCGGCCAGAAATTTGAAGGCGTTGAGCGCATCAATATCCACACCGTAATCTTTAAGTTCCTGTTCACTTAACAAATCATCATCAGCTGGCAACATTAACAGGCGTTCCATTGCTGGAATTGCACGTTTCGCCGCCAGCGCCGAAAACTTCTCGTGTGCCAACTTAACAGCCGAATCAGCCTGTTTAATTGACTCAATGGCTCTCTGGTTGTCTTCGTCCTGCGCATTAGCACGCACCAGTTGCACTTCCAGTTGCGTTGCCAAATCGCTGATCAGCTTTGCCACACTGCGCATATCAACGGCACCACATTCTGCTTTCAGTTCCGAAGCCATCTCATGCCCGGCGGAAACTAACCCTTTGATATTACTTTCCATCTTTACCCTCGCTTATCCACATAACTTATTGATTACATTGATAACTAAAAAGATCGTCGATTCAGAACTCTTCGATGTTCCAGCCACCACCTGCTTTCTTTGGCTTAACCGTTACCCCGATGATTCGGAACGGATACTGATCTGCGGCGACTTTGGTTTTCACTCTGGCGTCATCGGTCCAGAATCCCCCTTTCACTTCGTGCAGCTCCATCTCGCCGGTGGCGAGCATCACAGCGAAATCGGGCGTATAGAACGTGTTGTCAGCTAACCGCAGCTTGATACCCTCGAATCGATACCAGGCGATTTCCCCTGCACGTTTACGCTGCTCAAGGTGCTGGCAATACGCAGATTCTGTTTTGTTCATCTGGCCTGTTTTGAGTCGACCAAGAGCCTGTATCTGTTTTCTCATGATTTACCTCTGAGGTAATTAAAAACCACATAAGACACTAAATCAATAGAGTTTAGAATATTTTGTTACCTTATAGGTAATTATTGAGACGTAAAAAAATGCGCTATCGCGCTGGTATTACTTGATAAATCCTGCCGCCTTTCCCCGCCTGTATTCCTCCATTAGCCACTGCGCCGGTGTTATTCCCCCCAGGGTGGCGGCGTTAGGCATACACCCGAAACTTCGCCCTGGTGGATGGTAAACGTCTCTCCCTGTGTCCGGAGGCGTACTCATGGGCTCTGGCTTTGCCTGTATGCTGATCACCGGATCGGGTATCTGCTGTCCGGAAGCCACCTTTTTCGCCCAATCATCGAGCAGCCTGCGCGCGTGTTTCTCAACCTCAATCTCGCTAAGCTGGCGCTGATACATTGCACGGCGGGTATCACATACGACCCAGTACATAACCGGATGTCGCCACGGGAATCTTTCGGGACCACCAGGATATAAACTTTTTTCCTTGCTGTACCGGTGAAACTCCGCCATCACATCGTCAATGGTGACGCCAAGAACCATCTTGCTGTCTTTACACCACTTGATGAATTGCCCTGGCGACGGCCAGAACGGAGACTCACTGGCGCGAGCGTGGCGCATACCAGCAGAAACCTGTTCACGGGTTCGGATCCCACCTTCGGCAAACGCAGCAATCCACTGCTGTTTTGCAGCAACTTCCTGCTCTGGCGTCTTCAGGTTGGTTACTACTGCCGCCGGAAACAGTTGTTTCAGCTGTTTGAAAAGGGCATCAACAAGCCTCTCTGCTGACATGTTCACCACATTGTCATTGTTGACGTATTGATGCTCATAACCTGACATGCGAGAAAGGGCTTCTCCGTCACGGTTTTGTATCGCGGTAAAAACGTTGTTCACAAGAAATCCTCCCACGCTTCAGGGCTGTTCCAGTGCGGAACGTTGTTATCAGGTAATGTTGATTGCTTCTGTCTGCTAATCTGCAGCCGCCTTGCCAGCTTCTGCTCCCACTGTGCCTGATGGTATGCCTTACCCTCAGCCATCCAGTAAATTCTGAACTCTGCAAGTTCCTGTGCCGTTGGCAGACTGTCCAGGTAGATTCCCTGCAATGAGCTTTTCCGAAGAAAGTCATCTGATGGTTGCCATTGTTCATGCATGACAAATTTGCCTAATTGCCCTGGCCCACCAGGAGGAACAAAGTTATTCATCACGGCGTTGTTTGCGCCGGGGTCATGAGGCACAGAATCCCCGGTTTTTGTCCTGCTCCCCCTCTCTTGGTTAAATGACTGGTTATATGACTGGTTCTGGATCCCGTTTTTGGGATCATTCAACATCCCGTTTTTGGGATCATTCAACATCCCGTTTTTGGGTATATTCCCGTTTTCGGTAACATTTCCGTTTTCGGGTTCATTACTCCCTTCCCGGTTGCCTTTAATGTTCCCGTTTTTGGTTATATTAAGAGAGAAAACCCGCACTCTTTTCGTCGCTCCCTTTCTCTCTCCGGTATCTGAAATAAGCCCCATTTTCATGAGCGATATAAGCCCGGCCTGCACGGTTTTTTTATTCAGGCAAGTGTCTTTAACGAGGCGTTCTATGCTGGGGTAGCAGAGGTTATATTCATCGGCTCTGTCAGCCATCGAGAGCAGTATGAGCTTTAATGATGAGCTGCCTGGATCTGTCTCCCAGGCCCAATCTGTTGCATGTCTGCTCATGATTAATCTCCGCTATCAGCTTGAATGTTGTGGGGAGGAATTAATCATGATCTGCTTAATCTCTGCCCTAATGCGACGGTTTTATTCCATGGTGCACTCAACACAGTGTCCGTTGTAAACCCAGCGTTCACTGTCATGTCCGTGCTTACATGGTTTTCCGGTGTAGTAGCGTTTAAGTCCGCGCTTTGCGGCATCAATACGTGTAATGATTTCCATGGTAAGCCCTGTTATTAGTATTGGGATTACGGTTATTTTGTGCTGACACAAAAAAAAGATCAACCAGATTTGGTTTTTTATTACCTTTAAGGTACGAATAGATATGAAAAGACCGCCGGATGGCGGTCTACAGAGGGTTGTAGCTGGATATCATGAGTAGAAGAAGTATGCCAGTTCTGCTTTTGAGCGCAGCCATTGTCTTGTTTTACAGGCTTTAAAAAGCCCATTCATCAATACTTTACCTGGCATTTTTCGCTTACCTGTTAAGTGAGTCTGGATATAGTGACTCGTCGTTCCGGCTTCCTGTGCGAAGGCTTCACGCTCATCCGGAGTAAGTGCAAGCCAGTGCTTTTTGAAATCGAAATGTCCGTTATCGCTCATAGCTATTGCCTGATATTTATTTCAGATAATAAATATTCACCCATAAGGTAACAAAAATCAAGGATAGTTACCTATGAGGTGCATTTACCTGTTGGGTAATATTGCTTTAAATTGAATCATCTACTGATTCATATATGAGGCGATTTTCCAGAAAATGAAAAGTATCCAGGACGTCCGCAGGCAAAATCTCAACGACTTGATCGACCGTGAATTCAATGGTGTTCAGACGCGGATGGCAGAAAAACTTGGAACTCAGGCAAATCTGGTAAACCGCTGGGCTCTTGGCAAGAAGGTTATCGGCGACCAGGTTGCGCGAAAAATTGAAGCTGCCGCCAATAAACCCCGTAACTGGCTTGATATCGATCGCTCGCTTTCTCAGGAAGGTTTTCAGCCTGTCGGCCCAAGCGACATTGGTCAGCTGGCGGCTCACAACCTGGAACGCTGGATGAGCGAAAGCCGCGACCTTTCAACACAGGGAAAACTTCACCGCGCATCCGGCGTCGCCCAGGTGACAATCAGCCGCCTGTTAAACAATGAGGTCAGCGTTTCCATTTCCACCCTGGAGAATGTTGCATCTGCATTCGGGCGTCACGGATATGAACTACTGATTCATCCGCATGACCCTGCAACTATCAACTATGACCGCTCGCGCTACGCATTGTTACCTGAAACAGAGAAGGCAAAGATCGAAAGTTACATTGAATTTGTCATCAACCAGAACGAAAAAAACAAACAATAAAATCATATTTTTCAGTAAGTAAGCCGCCTTATGGCGGCTTTTTTATTGCCTATTCGATTACCTAACGGGTAATTTTTTTAACTCATATCTATTGACATCAAACCAGATACGCATAATTATTACCTCAACGGTAACAGACCGAGGTAACAAGTTATGCAGTGGAAAATCATCAACGGTTGGTACTGCGTTACTGCATGCGGATTCATGAGCTGGAAGTTCCGCACCTTACAGGAAGGCATTAAGTGGGCTTTCGTCAGCAAAGAAGCTCGCGATGTGGCCAACGATAACGAGATATGGGAGGAGGTTAGCAAATGAGTGAATTATCAATCATCGAAATCACACCAGACATGGCACCAAGAATTTACGTTGAAAAAGGGCTGGAAAAGTTTCTCGAGCAGATCCGTGAAGGTGTTAATGAAGTGCCTGACATTAGCACAGACAAAGGCAGAAAGCGCATTGCATCTCTGGCTGCGAAGGTTTCAAGAAGTAAAACAGCGGTAGAAAAACCAGGACGTGATTATCTGAAACGCCTGAAAGAACAGCCGAAAGTAGTTGAAGCAGAGTTACGACGCTTCGTAACCGAATGCGATCGGCTTCGTGATGAAGTACGCCGCCCACTCACCGAGTGGGAAAATGCGGAGAAATTACGCACTGAAGCACTGCAACAACGCCTGACAAATTTGCGAGCACTAGCTGACGTGATCGATCTCTCCGGAAACTACTTGCCATCATCTGATATTCAGGAACGAATTCAAGAGGCTAAATCAGTAGCACTTGATGAAAGTTGGCAGGAGTACGCAGCAGAAGCTGGAGTAGCCAAGGATTCAACCATCCAGAAACTGGAAGAATCACTCGCAGTAGCTCAAAAACGCGAGCATGAAGCCGCTGAGCTGGAGCGACTTCGCAAAGAAGCGGAGGAAAAAGCGCGCATTGAGCGAGAAGAGAATATCCGCCGGGAAGCTGCTGAACAGGCCAGGCTCGAAGCTGAACAAAAAGCGAAAGCTGAAATTGAGGCTGCGGAACGCCTGGCGGCGGAAGAAAAAGCACGTGCTGAAGTAGCAGAACGTCAGCGAATTGAAGCAGAGCAGCGTGCACGACGCGAAAAAGAAGAAGCCGTTGCCGAGGAACGCCGACGCCAAGAGGCGGCAGAAAAAGCCCGCCTTGACGAACAGAAGCGTATCGCCGACGAAGAATCGCGCCGAGCTGCAGATAAAGAGCATCGCCGTACCGTTAACAGCAGAGTAATCGCAGATCTGATAGCCCAAGGCATTCCCGAAGAATTCGCGCAGAAAGCAATGTTGGCTATCGCTGGCGGCAAAGTGCAGGACGCGTATATCAAATATTGAGGTGGGTATGAACGTTAATCAGCAGAAAAATCTTCAAAAAATCATGCTGGCATTCGACAAGGACTACCGCCTGTCAGAACAGCTATATGACCGACAAGTTGAACTGATTGATAGCATCCGGCTTCATCAACTGGCCTCAACTTTTGACGGTGTAACAGGCAAAGGCGTTCGCCAGGAAGTGCTGGAGGCAGCTAAAGACAGCCCTGAGTTCGAAGAACTTATGGATGCCTACCGTCGCGAGGCAATGGCAATTATCGCCCGCTGGGATCTGGCGGATCGGATTGATGGGCAGAGGGAAGCGGCATGAAACCGGGAATTTATTTCGACATCAGCAACGAAGACTACCACGCCGGTGACGGCGTGAGTAAGTCGCAACTGGACATGGTTGCCAAGAATCCGGCGCTTCTTAAATGGGTTCAGGCAGCACCAGAAGACGAAGAGAAAAAGTCTGCACTGGATATGGGAACCGCATTGCACTCTCTGCTTCTGGAGCCTGGAGAATTCGACAAACGCTTCATTGTTTCACCGAAGTTCGATCGTCGGACGAAACAAGGTAAAGCTGACGAAGAAGCATTTCTTCGTGATGTAGCGGATATGGGGATTACGGTACTTGATGCCGAGCAGTGGCGGAAACTGGAGCTGATGCGTGATAGCGCAATGGCTCACCCGGCGGCACGCTGGATGCTGGAAGCACCTGGTTACTGCGAAGCATCAATGTACTGGAATGATGAAGAGACTGGTGAGTTGTGCCGCATTCGTCCAGACAAATGGCTGAACGAGCACAACGTGATCGTCGACGTGAAAAAGGTTGCAGATATGGATCGTTTTGCACGCCACATCGAGGAATTCCGCTACCACGTGCAGGACGCAATGTACCGCGAAGGCGCAATGAGGGTTACTGGTCAGTCGCATGGTTTTTTCTTTCTTGCCGTGAGCGAAAGCATTGATTGTGGTCGGTATCCGGTACGCGTGTTCGAGCTGGATGCGCCGGATGTCGATGCCGGGCACGCTCTGTTCCGCCGGGATCTGAATACCTATCACGAATGCCGCATCAATGATGAATGGGGCGGCGTGGAAATTATTAAACGCCCTGACTGGGCACGTAAACAGGATATGTACGTATGAGCAATGATATCGCAATCACATCACAACCAGGCGCAACTGTAGGTACTGCTGCGGCAATCTTCAGCCCGGAGGGCATGAATCAACTGGTGCGTTTCGCGGAGTTGATGTCACAAAGCAAAGCGACTGTACCGAAACATCTTGAAGGCAAAACTGCCGATTGTCTGGCGGTGACCATGCAGGCGGCACAGTGGGGAATGAACCCTTTCGCCGTGGCGCAGAAAACGCATGTGGTAAACGGAACGTTAGGCTACGAAGCACAGTTGGTAAACGCGGTCGTATCCTCTTCCAGCCTGCTAGCGACACGCCTGAATTATCGCTGGAGCGGTGACTGGTCGAATGTTAACGGCAAAACAGATAAATCACCGAATCTGACGGTAACTGTGTCAGCAGTTCTTAAAGGAGAAGCAGAACCCCGTGAGCTTACCATCAGTATGGCGCAAGCCGGAGTGCGTAACTCTCCATTGTGGGAACAGGATCCGCGCCAGCAGCTTGCCTATCTTTGCACGAAACGATGGGCTCGCCTGCACGCTCCTGATGTGCTTCTCGGTGTTTACACCCCTGACGAATTACAGGAAACGGCACCGCGCGTTGAGCGAGACATTACTCCGCAAACAACTACTGCTGCGGGAATGAACAGTCTGATCAACGCTAAACCAGTGAAAAAGCCTGATGAGCAAACTCGTAAAGCGGATAGCCGTGATCCAGAAGAAATGCTGATGGCCTTTACCAGCGCAGCGATGAATTACAGCACTGTCTCCGAACTGGATAAGGCTTACAAATACATTGCACAAAAACTTTCAGATGATGACGAACTGCTGGCAAAAGCCACCGACGTTTACAGCGTTCGTCGGGAAGAATTAAACGAAACATCTATGTAACCACCACCGCGGCGCCACACGCGCCGCACTGCAACCAAGAGAGGTATTTATGAAAGGTGCATTAGGTAAGAAGGAACTCCTGGCGGTGGTGCCACTGTCATGGAGCACTATCGACCGTATGGAGCGCGCAGGGGAATTTCCTAAACGCTGGTATATCACTGACAAACGCTGCGCATGGAACCGTGACGAAGTTGAGCGTTGGCTTGATGAACGTCAGGCAGCAAGCCCGGCAGAGTTCCAGGGTAAAAAACCTCCTGTTCAGCAACGTGTATATCGTCCCGTGAGCAACGCTGCATGAGTGCGCTGCTAAGGCACTGGAGCAAATGGTCAGGATGGTACTTATTCCTGGCCTCTGTTTCAGCATGGCTTTATCTGCTGGCATTAATTTTCAGAGAGGGTTGGATTAAGTGAGAAAGTTAAGCCGACTTGAAAAATATCACATGAACAAGGTTTCAATGCGCAGTCCGTCAAAGATTGTCGCCGTTACTCCTGCGGCGATAGAGATCGAAAAACGCGCGATTGAAAGAGAGAAAAAAGGGCAGTTCCGCATTGCCGCCCACCTTTGGCTTCAGTGTATGGATGTTGCTTCTGGTGATGTTGAACGTGCAAGGATCGCGGTTCGCAGGGACCAATGTATCACAAAAGGTAACGGCCTTCGCCGTGGCGACTATAGCGGCATAGGATGTTGTGGGGTGGTTTATGACTAAGAAATACACACTAATCTATGCAGATCCACCCTGGGTATACCGGGACAAAGCCGCAGATGGTAATCGCGGTGCCGGTTTTAAATATCCGGTTATGAGTGTGCTGGATATCTGCCGCCTTCCTGTGTGGGATTTGGCCGATGAAAACTGTCTGTTGGCCATGTGGTGGGTGCCAACACAACCACTCGAAGCACTAAAAGTTGTTGAAGCCTGGGGATTCCGTCTGATGACGATGAAGGGCTTCACGTGGATAAAATGTGGTAGTCGACAACCAGATAAACTTGTTATGGGTATGGGACACATGACTCGCGCCAATAGTGAAGATTGCCTGTTTGCGGTAAAGGGAAAACTACCTCCGCGCATTAATGCAGGGATCGTTCAGTCATTTACCGCACCGCGGCTTGAGCACTCAAGAAAACCAGATGTCGTTCGTGAAAAACTTGTGCAATTGTTAGGCGATGTTTCTCGCATTGAACTATTCGCCCGCCAGTCGTCTCATGGCTTCGATGTTTGGGGTAATCAGTGCGAAGACCCGGCAGTGCAACTACACCCTGGATACGCGTTGGATATTGGCGGATTAACAAATGCATTCAGCAATTCTCCGCTGTCACCAACAGACAACCAGGGGCGGGAGCGTGCTGCATGAACAGGGCATCACCAGCAGATTTAAGAAAATGCCTTGAAACTGCAAACATGCTTGCACACAGCGGGATCAGGTTTGTTCCAATTCCCGCCGTCACTGATGCTGAATTTGCAACACTGTCAGCAATATTCGAAAACAAAATTGAATCACTGGCAGCAGAAGCAGAGATGGAAGAAAATCAGCAGAACTATTAAACGTTATTCCCCCGCCATCCACTTCTCAAACTTCGACGGGGAGAACGGAATCAGATCCGTATGCTCCCCGTTAATCCAGGAATCAATCATATCGGCCCACTGCTGCAACATGTAGGCGCGCTGTCTGGCGTATTCCGCTTTGTTATATACGGCGCGCACACCTTTCTGCTCATGTGCCAGAGCCTTTTCAATCCAGTCTGAAGGATAACCAGCCTCATGCAACAACGTACTGGCTGTACGGCGCATATCGTGTACGGTGAAGCCCTGAATATGCTCACCATCTTCATTTATTATTTTCACCGTTCTGTCGATCAGAGAGTTCAGCGCGGCATTAGATAATGGCTTCCGGAAATTGTAACGACCAGGAACCAGATATTCACTTCCACCAGCGCACATCTGCAACCCAACCAATATATCCTGTGCCTGTTTAGGCAGGTAAATAACGTGCGCCCGGCTTCCCTTCATGCGGTCTGAAGGAATTGTCCATGTCCATTTTTTAAAATCTATTTCATCCCACGTTGCATTGGTGAATTCGCCTTTACGAACCATAGTGATAAGCACCAGCTTTAAAGCCATTTTCATAGTGCCCATAGCACCAATGGCATCCAGCGTGCGGAAGAACAGGCCAATTTCTTCTGGTGTCAGTGTTCGCTCTCGTGGTTTAAATATGGCGATAGACGAAGGTTTAATGTCAGCCGCAGGATTAAACAAACCATGACCACGGTCATTGGCGTGACGGTATACGCTGCTGATGATCTCCCTGGCCTGTACTGCTGTTGCCCGACCACCGCGTTCGACAATCCGGTCACACAAATCACGAACCATCGATGTGGTAATTTCAGCCATCATTTTGTTGCCAAGAACCGGAAGTATGTCACGGTCGATCACCGCCTGCTTCATTGCGCGGGTACTGTCAGCCAGGATGACGTGTTTCATATAACTGTCGGTATGTACCGCAAACGTCTCGGCACCACGAATCTTTTTGATACCGTCACGTTTAGCCGCAGCCGGCGACTGGCCTGCTTTAAGCAGCTTCTTTGCAGCAATCAGTTCTTCTCGCGCTTCTGCCAGGCTGATACCGTCACGCCCATACTGCCCGATTACCAGTGTTTCGCGGCGACCGTTGATACGGTAGTCATAGCGAAACGAGACCGTGCCTGACGTAAGCACAGCTACATACAGCCCGTCACGATCGGAGACCTTGTACAGTTTGTCCTGCGGCTTGAGGTTTTTTAATTTTGTATCGGTAAGCACAATTCACCCGTATAGAAACCATTTTCATGACGGTATGAGAGTATACCTTTAAGGTAATACCGTCACCTGTACCGCCGAAAAATATGGTGTAGAGTGAATAGAAATGAATACATAAAAACAAAAACCCTCTGCAAAAACAGAGGGTTGAGTTGACATCTGAATAGGAATGATTTGCTATGAGTTAGCTGTTAATCATTCCCACTCAATAGTCGCCGGCGGCTTGCCGCTGATGTCATACACCACGCGGGAAATACCGTTCACTTCATTGATAATGCGGTTGGAAACGCGACCGAGGAAATCGTACGGCAGATGCGCCCAGTGTGCGGTCATAAAGTCGATAGTTTCGACAGCACGCAGAGAGACAACCCAGTCATACTTACGGCCATCGCCCATTACACCAACGGAACGTACTGGCAGGAAGACGGTGAACGCCTGGCTGACTTTGTCGTACAGGTCCGCTTTACGCAGTTCTTCAATAAAGATGGCGTCAGCACGGCGCAGCAGATCACAGTACTCTTTCTTCACTTCACCCAGAACACGAACGCCGAGGCCTGGTCCCGGGAACGGGTGACGGTAGAGCATGTCGTACGGCAGGCCCAGCTCCAGACCAATCTTACGCACTTCGTCTTTGAACAGCTCTTTCAGCGGTTCAACCAGGCCCATCTTCATCTCTTTCGGCAGGCCGCCCACGTTGTGGTGAGATTTGATGACGTGTGCTTTACCGGTTGCAGACGCGGCAGATTCGATAACATCAGGGTAGATAGTACCCTGCGCCAGCCACTTCACATCTTCCAGTTTCAGCGCTTCTTCATCGAATACTTCGACGAAAACGCGACCGATGATTTTACGTTTTGCTTCAGGATCGTTTTCGCCAGCCAGCGCTGACAAGAAGCGATCTTCTGCCGGAACGTGAACAATGTTCAGACCGAAGTGATCGCCAAACATATCCAGAACCTGCTCTGCTTCGTTAAGACGCAGCAGGCCGTTGTCGACGAATACGCAAGTCAGGTTTTTGCCGATTGCGCGGTGCAGCAGCATTGCGGTTACGGAGGAATCCACGCCACCAGAGAGGCCGAGGATCACTTTATCGTCGCCTACCTGCTCGCGGATACGGGCTACGGCATCGTCGATAATTTTCGCTGGCGTCCACAGGGCTTCACACTGGCAGATATCACGCACAAAACGCTCCAGCATGCGCATACCCTGGCGAGTGTGAGTTACTTCCGGGTGGAACTGTACGCCGTAGAAGCGTTTTTCTTCGTTAGCCATGATGGCGAACGGGCAGCTTTCGGTGCTGGCTACGGTGATGAAGTCGGACGGGATAGCGGTAACTTTATCGCCGTGGCTCATCCAGACATCGAGAAGTGGTTTACCGTCTGCGGTCAGCGCATCTTCGATACCGCGAACCAGTGCGCTGTCGTTTACGACTTCAACCTGCGCATAGCCAAATTCACGTTCGTTAGAGGCTTCAACATGACCGCCCAACTGCATTGCCATGGTCTGCATACCATAGCAAACGCCGAATACCGGTACGCCTGCTTCAAAGACATACTGTGGCGCACGCGGGCTGTTTTCTTCGGTGGTGCTTTCCGGGCCGCCGGAAAGAATAATGCCGCTTGGATTGAAGTCACGAATTTGTGCTTCTGTCACATCCCACGCCCACAGTTCGCAGTAAACACCCAGTTCACGCACGCGGCGCGCAACCAGTTGGGTGTACTGAGAACCGAAGTCCAGAATGAGGATGCGATGCTTATGAATGTTTTCCGTCATTGACGCTTATTCCGAGGCAAGTGAAACAGATAATATAAATCGCCCGACATGAAGTCGGGCGAAGAGAATCAGGAGCCCAGACGGTAGTTCGGGGACTCTTTAGTAATGGTCACGTCGTGAACGTGGCTTTCCTGAATGCCCGCACCGCTGATACGTACAAACTCCGCTTTAGTACGCAGTTCGTCGATAGTACCACAGCCGGTCAGGCCCATACAGGAGCGCAGGCCGCCCATCTGCTGGTGAATGATCTCTTTCAGGCGACCTTTATAGGCTACGCGACCTTCGATACCTTCCGGCACCAGTTTGTCGGCAGCGTTGTCGCTCTGGAAGTAACGGTCAGAAGAACCTTTGGACATCGCGCCCAGAGAGCCCATCCCACGGTAAGACTTGTAAGAACGGCCCTGGTAGAGTTCGATTTCACCTGGGGATTCTTCCGTACCTGCCAGCATGGAGCCTACCATCACCGCGCTTGCACCAGCAGCGATAGCTTTCGCGATATCGCCAGAGAAACGAATACCACCGTCAGCGATAACCGGAATCCCGGTGCCTTCCAGGGCTTCTACTGCGTCAGCAACGGCAGTGATCTGCGGTACACCGACGCCAGTAACAATGCGGGTAGTACAAATAGAACCTGGGCCGATACCCACTTTAACGGCACTGCAACCGGCTTCTGCCAGCGCGCGGGCACCTGCTGCTGTTGCCACGTTGCCGCCGATGATTTGCAGGTCAGGATATTTAGCGCGAGTTTCACGGATACGCTGCAGAACACCTTCAGAGTGACCGTGAGAGGAGTCGATCAGCAGAACGTCAACGCCTGCGGCAACCAGCGCATCAACACGCTCTTCGTTACCCGCACCTGCACCAACCGCTGCACCTACACGCAGACGGCCTTGTTCGTCTTTACAGGCGTTCGGTTTACGCTCCGCTTTCTGGAAGTCCTTCACAGTGATCATGCCGATCAGGTGGAATTCATCATCAACCACCAGCGCTTTTTCAACGCGTTTTTCGTGCATTTTTGCCAGCACAACTTCACGGGCTTCGCCTTCACGCACGGTTACCAGACGCTCTTTCGGCGTCATGTAAACGCTGACCGGCTGGTTCAGGTCGGTAACAAAACGCACGTCACGACCGGTGATGATGCCGACCAGTTCGTTTTCTTCGGTCACAACCGGATAGCCTGCAAAACCGTTACGCTCGGTCAGCTCTTTCACTTCGCGCAGCGTCGTGGTTGGCAGTACGGTCTGCGGATCGGTTACCACGCCAGATTCGTGTTTTTTCACACGGCGAACTTCTTCAGCCTGGCGCTCGATAGACATGTTTTTGTGGATAAAGCCTATACCGCCTTCCTGAGCCAGGGCGATAGCCAGGCGCGCTTCCGTTACGGTATCCATTGCTGCGGAGAGCATAGGGATATTCAGACGAATAGTTTTCGTCAGCTGGGTGCTGAGGTCAGCGGTATTCGGCAGAACGGTAGAATGTGCAGGAACGAGGAGAACGTCGTCAAACGTCAGAGCTTCTTTAGCGATACGTAGCATGGGCAATATCTCGACCAGAGTGGTTAATAAATATTGCCGCGGCATTATACAGAGCGTAACCGATTGCATCTACCCCTTTTTGCAAAAAATGCTTGCTATCCCCGGAGGGCGGGTTACTATCGACTGAATAACCTGCTGATTTAGAATTTGATCTCGCTCACATGTTACCTTCTCAATCCCCTGCAATTTTTACCGTTAGCCGCCTGAATCAAACGGTTCGTCTGCTGCTTGAGCATGAGATGGGGCAGGTGTGGATCAGTGGCGAAATCTCTAATTTCACACAACCGGCTTCCGGTCACTGGTACTTTACGCTTAAAGACGATAACGCCCAGGTGCGCTGTGCGATGTTCCGCAACAGCAATCGCCGGGTGACCTTTCGCCCACAGCATGGGCAGCAGGTATTAGTTCGCGCCAACATTACGCTGTATGAACCTCGCGGCGATTATCAAATTATTGTCGAAAGTATGCAGCCCGCCGGTGAAGGTTTGCTGCAACAGAAGTACGAACAGCTTAAAGCGAAGTTGCAGGCTGAAGGTTTGTTCGACCAGCAATTCAAGAATCCGCTACCGTCACCTGCGCACTGCGTGGGCGTTATCACCTCAAAGACCGGTGCTGCACTGCACGATATTTTGCATGTGTTGAAACGCCGCGATCCGTCTCTGCCGGTGATCATCTACCCGACCGCCGTTCAGGGCGATGACGCACCGGGGCAAATCGTTCGCGCCATTGAGCTGGCGAATCTTCGCAACGAATGTGACGTACTGATCGTCGGGCGTGGCGGTGGTTCGCTGGAAGATTTATGGAGTTTTAACGATGAACGCGTGGCACGGGCGATTTTTGCCAGCCGCATTCCGGTGGTTAGCGCCGTTGGGCATGAAACCGATGTGACGATTGCCGACTTTGTTGCTGATCTACGTGCGCCAACGCCGTCAGCTGCCGCCGAAGTGGTGAGCCGCAATCAACAAGAGTTACTGCGCCAGGTGCATTCAGCCCAGCAACGGCTGGAAATGGCGATGGATTACTACCTCGCCAACCGCACGCGACGTTTTACGCAGATTCATCACCGTTTACAGCAGCAGCATCCACAGCTCCGGCTGGCGCGTCAGCAAACCACCCTTGAGCGTCTGCAAAAGCGGATGAGCTTTGCGTTGGAGAATCAGCTTAAACGCGCCGGTCAGCAACAGCAGCGATTAACACAGCGGCTGAATCAGCAAAATCCGCAGCCGAAGATTCACCGTGCGCAAACGCGGATCCAACAGCTGGAATATCGTCTCGCTGAAACACTTCGCGCACAGCTTAGCGCCACGCGCGAACGCTTTGGTAATACAGTGACGCACCTCGAAGCGGTGAGTCCACTCTCCACGCTCGCACGCGGTTATAGCGTTACCAGCGCCGCTGATGGCGCGGTGCTAAAACAGGTTAAGCAGGTGAAAGTGGGTGAGACACTGACCACTCGCCTGGGCGATGGCGTAGTGATCAGTGAAGTGAGTGCTGTGACGAAAAGCCGCAAGCCGCGCAAGAAAACCTGATGACGCATTGCGAATCTTATTTACATCTTGGCCCCCATTTACAGACCCGTTAAGACTACTGGAAGCAGGTTGCAAACCCCGCAGTACTGGATGCCTGAATACCGCAGTTTTGTGTCCCCGCCCCTTCATCCATGCCACAATAGAACGAACCGGCCCGATCGGTAGAGAAATAGGGGAAGCTTATCGATGATGGCCATCCCAGCGCGCTAAAGCTGCTATGTAATGACTGTAAATCGGTATAGCTCGGTGCTTTACTAAAGTCACCGCACTGCTTTGCAACATCCCATTTTTGAGCATCGATCACATGTGCCAGCGCCCAGATTTCATTATTCACCGTTGGCGCCACTGCCGCTGTAGCCCCTGACGGCAACTCTGATTTCAATAGCGGGCGATGTAACGTCTTGCCACTTACTGTGGCGGTATCCGCCATATGCCCCCAGAAATACGCCGTGGCGACATTCGGGCTGGTCGGCACGGTGAAAATTGTGTCCAGCGTCGCCGTTATTGTGGCGTTATCCGTCAGCGTCACCGTCAACGGTGTTTTATATCCTGGCGTATTATCCTGACGAACAGTAAAACTTGCCGTACCGTCCGCCCCTGTCACACCATCAATCGTATTCCCACTGTCAGCCAGCGTTACCACCGTCCCGCTGGCAGGTTGTACCGTCATATCATCCATCGCCGCAACATTACCATACAACGTCGCCCCGCTGTTACGCGGCACGGCATCACCACGTTTTAAGGTGAACGCGACATTCGGTGCCGGCTTCCCGGTGCTGTCTTTTACGGTAACGACAATGGGCATGGCTTCACCTTTTTTTACCTTCGCCGCCTGAGTAATGGCATCCATCGCGGTCGATGTCAGCGTGACGCTGGAGACGGTCGCGCGAGGATTGACCAGACATCCCTGATACGCCGTACTCGCCGTCGACGACTCCAAACCATTACTCAGACTGACAACCAGGGCATTCCCCTGCCTGTTATCCAGTGCCCACCATGCATACTTCGTAGACCAGCCGATTTGAGTCGTCAGCGTGTTCCCCGGATAACGCGCATAGAGCGATGATAAATCATCGCTCAATGGGCGACGCGCCGATTCACATGGGCTGAGGTTGCCGTCTACCCTTTGCGTTGCGTTAAACAACGGCCACACTTCATTGTTATCCGTCACCTGACTGACTCCAGCGCTCGACGGCAGCTCTTTCAACAATTTAGGCCGTTCAAAGACCACGCCGTTTTCCGCCGTTACCGTATCTGGCATATGGCCCCAGTAGGTCGCCATTGCGGAATCCGGGCTGGTGACGACGGTAAAGATCGCATCAAGAACGCTGGTAGTTGCGACATCTCGCGCCAGTATAGCGGTGAATGGAATGGCCAGGCCGATGGTCTCAGGCTGTTCAACATTGAAAGTGGCCGTACCATCACTGCCGGTGAAACCTTGCCATTGCGTATCGTGTGCGGCCAGAGAAAACTCCGCCGACACAGGTGTCAATTCTGTCAACGTAATTGCATTTGCCGTCGTGTTCACTCCTGCTCCTGAACGACTCATCGCTGAACCACGCCTGAGCGTCACGGCCTCTCCCGCCAGCGGGTTACCATCACGATCTTTGACCGTCACCACAATTGGCAGTGGGTTACCTTTTTTCACTGACGCGCTGGGTCGCCCGCCATTACTGAGGGTTCTGGCGTTATCCATTGCGGATGACGTCAACATTACGCTGACGCCTGCCGGATGCGGCTTCGTCAGGCAAAGCATCAGCGCGTTGGTTGACGAGCTCTTCGCGATATCTCCTGCGCTCAGGCTGACAGTTTGATACTGCCACGTATATAAATCCGGCATGACCATATCATAAGCCCACCACTTGCCTGCATATATCGGCAGCCCCAGGTCAGTCTTTATCGCACCGTTGGGATGATCATTATACAAATCCAACAATTCATTACTGCGCGGTTGATTCTCCAGCGGACAATCTGTCGATGTTAAATTTTGAAAGTTGCTCATATACGACCACACTTCACCATTGCCGTTAGTGCTAATCGATGACCCTGAAGTCGCTTCGGCTTTCAGCAGCGGTCGTCTGAAGGTGACGCCTGCCGAACTGGTAAAGGTGTCCGGCATGTGCCCCCAGAATTTCGCGCTCGGTGAGTCCGGGCTGGTTATCACCGTGTAGATAACATCCAGCGTGGCGGTTTTGGTTGTATCGCGCGCCAGCGTGACGGTTATCGGTGTCGCCAGACCGGTCGTGGCATTCTGACTCACTTCAAAGGTGGCTGTGCCATCACTGCCCGTTGTTCTGAGCACTTTTGACCCATTTGCCGTCAGCCCAGCGTCGCTGTTCACGGGTATCAATGACTTCACGGTAAGATCGTCCGCATTTGAGTTAACGGTTGCTTTCGAGCGATCCAGCGTCGTTTCACGCGTGAGGGTAAAGTCGGCGTAGGGCACCGGGTTCCCGGCGCTATCACGTACGGTCACCGTCAGCGGAATCGTCTCACCTTTCTTCGCCACGGCGCTCGGTCGACCACCATTGCTGGCCGTTTTTGCCACATCCTGCGCTGTTGAAGTGATCGCTATCGTCGCCGGAACGGTATGCGGTTCCACCAGGCACATCACTACCGCCGTATAACTGGACGATGCCTGAACTATCTGACCATTAACGAGCGAATATGCCTGGTTGCTCCAGCTGCTGCCAGAAACCGTCATCATGTCGTAGGCCCACATATACCCTGCGGAAGTCGGCAAGCCGAGCACCGTGCCCAACTGGTTGTTAGGGTAATCCGCATACAACCCCTGCATGTCAGTCATCAGCGGTTGATAACTCTCATCACATCCAGCCTTGCTGGCATCCATTTTCTCCGTTGCTGTCAGACGCGACCAGACTTCATTATTAGTCGTAACCGCCGTACCACCAGAAAGTTCAGCTTTGAGGAAAGGCCGTTTGAAGGTGACGCCTTCGCTGCTGGTAAAGGTTTCCGCCATATGCCCCCAGTTGGCCGCCAGCGGTGTATCCGGGCTGGTGACGACGGTGAAGATCACTGGCAAGGTGTTCGACGACACCCCGGTATCATTCAACAGGGCATAAAAGTCGGTTTTAAGTCCGGTGGACGCATCCTGTCGGAGTGTTATCGTGGTGGTTCCGTCTGGCCCGGTCACGCCATACACGGTGGCCGATGCATTGGTATCAACTGTACTGGCCGCTGCGGGTGTCACCGAAACCGTCTGCATCGTCACTAATACATTCTGGCGATTGAAAGAACTGCTGCGCTTCAGTGTAAACGGCGTATTACCCACCGGGTTTCCTTGCGCATCTTTGGTCGTGACGCGAATAACAACCTCATCGCCTTTTTTCACTTTAATGGCGCTCAGATTATCGTCAACCTTAACGAATTGCGTGGCGTCCGCAGGCTCCAGAGACACGTGGCTGGCAACAGCCGCAGGTGTTGTGCGACAGGTTTGTAATACCAGCACGGTGGTCACGATTTGAGAAACCGCGCCAGAATTCAGCTGCACCACATTGTAATAACGGTTACTTAATTGCGTATCACTCGGTGTATTGGTGAGATAACTGGTTGCTACCGGCCATCCCTGCACTGTACCCATCGCATTACCACTATTGGCACTGTACAAAGACTGCAGGCCATCCAGTGTCGGCATATACTCTGCACCGCATCCATCCATATCGGTGTTATTTGACTGAACCACACTGAATCTTGCCCAATCTTCACCATTCTCAAAAGTGCTATAGCGTGCATAGTTATTGGTAAGTTCTTTAAACAGTAATGGTCGCTTATACGTCATGCCATCAGAGGCCGTTACCGTTTCAGGCATGTGCCCCCAAAAATTCGCTTTAGGAGAATCTGGGCTGGTTACCACGGTAAAGACCACCGGGAGGGTCGCCTGAACGCCGCTGACGCCATCCAGTGATGCCGTGAGATCGGTTCTTAACCCGGTACTGTTATCCTGTTTCAGCGTAAAGGTTGTCGACCCGTCAGCCCCCGTCACGCCATAGATCATTTCAGTTGTTGCCTGAAAATTACTCCGCGTATTTCCCCAGGCATCGGCTACGGTCAGCGCACCTGCACTCGCTGTCGCTGATGTATACCTCCGGTTTATGCTGGTGGCACGTTTCAGAATAAACGCCGCATTGCCAACCGGGTTACCTTGCGCATCTTTCGTGGTGACGCGCACTACCGACTCTTCGCCTTTTTTGGCTTTAACTACACTCAGTGTATCGTCAACATAAACCAGAGCCGCAGGATCTGCCGCTTCCAGTAGAATCTGGGTCACCGTGGTGACCGGCGTGGTTTGACAGGTCAGTAGATCCAGTGTCGACGTTGACACCATGGCACTGGTGCCATTACCGAGATCCACCGCTTTGTAGTTACGCTGTTCCATGCCAGTGTTGTCGGGCGTGCTGGATAAATAACGCGTTACAACCGGCCAGCCCTGGACGGTTTTTATGGTATTGCCGGCGTGATTATCAAACAACGACAACAACCCAGCCTGAGTGGGAACATAGCTAGCGCCGCAGCCGCTACTGGTTGAGTTCGCCTGGGTTTGGGTAAACAGCGCCCAGTTTTCATTGTCTTCGAATATTGATGTTCGCCCGGTCTGACTTGACAGTTCCTTTAACAGCAATGGGCGTTTAAAAACGGTACCATCTGCCGCCGTTAAGGTTTCCGGCATATGGCCCCACATTTTCGCTTTGCTACTATCCGGGCTGGTGACCACAGTAAAGATCGTATCCAGGCTGTCTTTTTTCGTCGCATCAGAGTAAAGCGTCGCCGTCAGCGCCGTTTTGGTGCCGTGAGTATCCGGGCGTGTAATATTGAGGATTTTGCTGCCGTCGCTACTGGTCATGGCAGTATAAAATCCCGCGGTGTCGTTCAACGTCGTTTCATCCGCCAGCCCACTGTTAATCACCACCGGTGCCACCAGCGCATCGCCACTACCGGCAATATGTTTTTCGCCCGTGCGGGTATAACCGTCTCCGCGACTGAGTTTAAATGGCATATCCGTGAGCGGATTACCCTGCGCATCTTTTACCGTTACCTTAACCCGTAGCGTTTCGCCTTTTTTCAGCTTCGCCGCGTTATTTCCGGCAGCCCACTGTGCGTTATCAACCACATCCAACGTAATGCTGCTGGCAGGTTTGTTCGCCGTCGTCAGGCAACTGACGTAAACCGGCGTATCGCCGCCGATAGCCTGTGCGCCGTTATCCAGGGCAATGGTGTAATAGTGCGGCGTTACATCCGCGGGGGAACTGCTCCAGTAGGGCTGACGCTGCGTCGGCCAGCCGTGTGTGGTTTGCACCGCATTGCCGTTATTAGCGTCATAGAGCGCATTGAGCTGTGAGCGGCGCGGCAGCATATTGGCTCCGCAACCGCCTTTACTGGTAATGGCCGTACTTGCCTGGCTAACACGCGCCCAGACTTCGTTTTTTTCCGTTAATGTGCCATCCGGACTGGTGATTTCTGCTGCCAGCTTAGGCCGGGTAAAGGTTAATGAATCAACGGTAATCGTTTCATCCATATGGCCCCACATCTGCGCCCCACTAACATCCGGGCTGGTTGGGGTGGTAAAAATAACATTGTAATTAATGGCATTTGGTAGATGGGAATTGACCGGCGTAATGCTCAGCACGGTTCTTAACCCCACCCCTTGGGGTTGCTCTATTTCGACCGTTGCTACACCTTGTGCATCTGTCGTACCCGTGTAGACCATAGAGGGCTGCGATGTGCCGTATTGCGTGCCATTCATCGTGATTGCGCCGCTGCTCGGGTCATCAAACCCGCTCACCTGCCCCGCTCGGTTATACCCCATGCCTTTAGTGATGGTGAAGGCTGTAAAGGGAACGGGGGTATTATTGAGCGCGTTAATCGTACGCACGGTCATCACGATGGTGTCTCCCACTTTGGCCTGTGCTTTGCTGCCGAGAGTAATATCGTGATCGGTGCTGACTTCAACGTTCGCTACCATCTCATTGCCCGAACAGGAGAGATAATTTCGCTTAAAGCCGGAGTAGCTGTCGACGCTCCCGTTCGCCAAATTCACCGATGAATGCGTGGCTTGCTCCGCCGCGCTTAAGTAGCTCTGTTGTGCGGTGGGCCAGCCATATTCCGTGCCGATGGCGTTGCCTGGATGGGCAGTAAATAAGCCTTCCAGCGAACTCTGCCGGGGTATATGGCCCACACCGCATTCTGCCTGCATACTGGTGTCTTGATCGAACAGCGCCCAGTCTTCGTTATTTTCCCGCACCGATCCCAGTTCATGCTCAGTTTCATCCGCAAGTAATGGGCGTTTGAACAGACTGCCAGATACAACAATGCCGCGCATATGGCCCCACATCCGCGCCTTGTCGCTGTCCGGACTGGTGATCACAGTAAAAATCACGTCTTTGGCATCCGTGGCCGTAAAATTGCTGCGCATTTTCGCCGTGATATGGGTTTTCACGCCTGCGCCGTCGGGCTGGCTCAGGGTTAGCGAAGCCTGACCGTTGACATCGGTCATGCCTTCATAGGTGTGAGCATCAACCTGTTGCAAATTCGAACCACCAGTAATCTGCACCGGATGGGCTTCCCAGGCAGGATCGGTTTGATTTTTGCGGTTAACACCGTCATCCAGATGCAGCGAGAAGTAGTAATACGCCAGCGGTTGATCGTTATTTTTATTGTCGGTGATTGTCAGACGCATCGAGGCGTCTTCACCCACCTTCGCTTTCATCGCCTGTGCCGTATCATCATAGTTTTCGGGCGTAAGGACGATTTTCGGTTCGACGTCAGGCGCGGGTTTATCCACGCAGCTCACAAGAAACGGGGTGCTATCCGGCTTTTGCATTTCACCACGGTTTGAAACATCCGCCGCATGGTGCTGCCCGGTGGTGCCCGGTGGTGCCCGCCAGCGATGACCAGTAATAATCCCCCTGCATCGGCCAGCCAAGGACTGTCTGCACCGACGTGGGGATAACGGTCGCCAGCGCGCCGAAGTGGCGCATGCCGGGCAGCACGGTGCAGTGGCTATCTGCGCCGCTCCAGGTGAAGGTGGACCAGGTTTCGTTATGATCGACGACCGTGGCGCTTTCATTGCTGACTTCTGCCGCCAGCTTTGGTCGACTGAAGGTGTAACCGTGGGCTTCTACCGTCTCCGCCATATGGCCCCACATCGTAGCCTGCGCCACGTCCGGGCTGGTGAGTACCGTAAAAATCACCGCGGTTTCGCTGGTTTGCGCAAAACCGGAGATGCTGACCACCAATGGCGTTTTGACGCCAGGGCCATTCGGTTGGCTCACCGTGATGGTGGCCGTGCCGTTGGCATCAGAAGTGCCATGGTATTCGGTATCCGTCGTCGTTAACTCGGTGCTATCCAGTATCACCGGCGCACTATTATTCACCGCCCCCTGGCGATTTTCAGCATCTTTACGTTTGATAATAAACGGAATATTACCCGCGACGTTGCCCTGACAATCTTTAGTGGTGACGGTGAGCGTGATGGTGTCGCCAACGGTGGTTTTTGCCGCCGCGATCGTTTCGTTATAACCACTGGCGCTCACCGAGATTAAATCGCCCTGCGCGGGCGCGATGTTCAGGGTCACTTTCTGGTCCACCAGCGCCACCGTCCCCGCATAGGGATACCCGGTCGAGGTAAGCAGGTAGAGCAGTGGGAGGGTTTGCTGCGCATCAATCTGCGGCCAGGCCACCAGCGAGCGTCCGGCCAGCCCCTGAGCGCAAAAGCTACGGTTAGCAATGGGTTGTGGGTTAAGGGGCACATCGGGCGTGGCGGCATCGGCCCACATCAGGCTGACGGTAGGGGGTGTTTGATTTTCCCAGCGCAGCGCAGGTGGTGTGGAAAACTGGTCGCCTTCATTGTCCTGAGGATTAGCAACAATCAGGTTAGCAGCGTCATCGTCAACGCTAAATTCATTCGGTTTAGCAGTAAACCCGACATCATGAGATTCAGCAGGATTAAGCTGAACACTGCCCTGATAGACGGGTACGCTGGCGCTGTCGGCAAAAGGAACGGTTCCGTTAAACTCGCCTGTAGAATCAGGATATGTCTGCCATTCCGCCCCTGCCCGTGCAAAGTCAGACAGCATAAAAGCTGCCAACATGCCCAGAAGCATAATGATTTTCCCAGGTTTCAGACATACCGACATGTAGAAAACTCCAGCATGATAAACAAAACATCAACCTGTTTTGCTTAACGCGTCGCTAAGCAAAACAGGCGGAAAACAGCATCCCCGTATGGGAATGCTGTTGTGCGCATTAGTGGTGTTTGTAAATAATTGACAGCGTATAGCCCTGAACGCCGTCGCCGTTTGCCGGGATCGCAAGACCACTCTTACCATTACGGTCACTACCGTTAAGGCTGGTTCTTGCTTCTTCGTTAGTTTGCGGGATAACAATGTCATTGTTATCGAAGCTGGCATTAGCAATACCGCCCGCCGCACCGAGTTGTTTACTGTTACCGTTAAAGACCCATGCAAAGTCATAGTTAGCGGTAACGTCCATATCCGTACCTGCGTCGTATTTACCGTTCTGGTTTTCATCCGAGTACAGTTTGGCCACATACGTTTTGTTAAGCGCAATGGCCGTATTACCACCGATAAGGTTGGTAGTGGTGCCTTTCTCGAAGATGGCAACTTTCAGATTCTGGTTCACAACCGGGCCGGGATCGACATTGTCCGTATCGCTGCCGCCACCGCTGGCCGTTGAAATATCCAGCAGAGTCAGCGACGTTCCCTGGAAAGGATTACCGGTCTGGGTGATGGGCTGGATTTCAACACCGATATAACGCCCACGTTCGTCATCAGTGAGTTTATAACTCGTCTTGCCTGCCGCTGCGGTCAGCTCCGTTTTACCGCCACCCGCATTATCGCTGTAACTGTACCATTTGATAGTGGCTGTCGTTTTCGCATCAATGCCTGCGGGACCATCATCAATATCCCCTTCGGTATCGCCGATATCCCAACCCAGCGTGATGGTATCCCCTGAGTAAAGGCGTTTATCCGTCTCGCTACCTTCAGGACGGGTCCCTTTACCATCAGACGTCACTTTAATGTGATCCGCATCTTCCGAGTTAATCGTGGCATTCCCCCCTTCGCGATAGAGCCAGGGTATAGTCCCCTCGAATTCAGCGGTCGTTCCACTGGCGACCCAGGCGGCATCTTCCGCCATAGCGGCTGGTACGGCACAGTATCCAGCCAGCATCAACGCGAGCGCGACTTTTGTCAGGCCACGTTTCATATCAGGTTTCATAAACACTCTCCTTGATTAATATTCAGCGGTGGCCCGATCAGCCATGGCGCCGACCCTATTTCTTGCTGTAATTGACCTGCAAACCGTATCCCTGCACGCCATCGGTTACCTGGGCACTAAACTTTGCTGCCGCGTCCTTGTTGGTTGCCGGAATCTCTATATCGACGTTCGTGGTATTGGTTTGCGCACCGGTATTGCCATTTACGCTATTCCCCGTGAATTCCCACTGATAGTCATACTGTTTCATCTCGTCGTCAGTGAGCTTCTCAGAAAGCTGGAACACGCCGTCTTTGTTAGCGTCGCGCCACAGCACAAAGCGATAGCGGCTATTGAGAGGCAACGGTTCTTTGTTGCCGATAAGATTGACGAGCTTAGCTGCACCAACGCGGTAGATAAAAGCATTCAGCCCGCCGATGTCAGAACCCAGGAACGTTACGTCAACATAGTTACTGTCATCATAAGGGGCGGCTTTCGCCTTCCAGCGGAAAGTACCGGGCAACGTACTGGAGAGCGTAACGGTCCCCTTTTCTTTATCTTGTTTGGCGATAAAAACGCACGGCACTTCAGTGGTGCAGGGTTTATTCGTCAGCGTCACTTTTTTATCGTTGGCATCAAACAGCTGCGGGCTGAGATTATCCTGCGGCAAGACATTACCGTTACGGTCAGTGTTGTCGCCAAAGCTATCGGTAATGTCGAGATCCATGACGACACCATCTACACCATCCGCTTGCGCGCTGGCTTCGTGGCTGTGATTGTTCTCATCCGGTACATTGGCGATGTTGTTAACGATGAGCTCAATTTTACGATCCTGCTGAACGGTGATTTCCACCACGCCGGAGTTCTGCCGATTGCCTTTTTCATCTTCCAGCGCCAGCCGTACCCGCCAGGTATTGAGTTTTTCCTGGTCGGCTTTATCAGAGCTGTACTGCCAGGCAGGCAGCACCAGATTCCAGTGATTGTTGTTACCTTCAGTAAGCGTATTTTCTTTGATAACCGGCATCACCAGCGTACGTGCAGCATTGTTTTTCGCCTGCCAGGAGGCAGCAACGATTTTGTAGTGATGATTAATGAGCGCGTTAATGGTCCACTTACATTTTTCCAGCCCGATGGCTGCTTCTGGCGTATCTTTAATCACGCACTCGGGATGTTCATTCGTCGCATCGGCTTTCAGCCACAAAGTGACATCGAGCGGATCTTTCTCTTTGTATTCCAGAACAATAAAGTTGTTACGTTCAACAAAGTCGTGGCGGCTGCCCATGAGCGAGTGAGCCGCGTTCACTTTGTCAGGATCAAGCTGGTCTTTGAGCGGGACACCAAACTGGTAGTTCAGCGTTGCGTTAACAGAAAGATCGGTATTATCGCCAGTGCCGGCTTTGAAATCCGTTCCTACGGCAATGAGTGGTACGGGCTGGTATTTCACACCCAGCGTGACGGCGAAGGGATCTTTCTCCAGATTATCGGTGCCAAAAAGCGCGACTTCATCACCGTAATATTGTTCGAAAACGATTTTGCCGCCAATCTGCGGGTAAGCGGGTAGCCAGGTTTCGGCGCGAATATCCCAACCGCGCGCAGGACGCTCCTCATAAAAATCGAAATCTTCGGAGTCTTTCCAGTCAGAAAGCGGGTGATAATAGTTGCCAGAGAATTTTAAATAATCAGTCCACGCTTCGGCGCCTAAACCTAAACGGCGATGCCCACGGGTAAAATCATAATCATAAAATATATTTCCACCCAATAACCATCTATCAAAATTATGTCTTACACCAAGCCCAATATTCCCGATCGTACGATCTTCTTTTCGTTGTGCAGAAAATTGGCTGAAATAAACAGTAGTTTGATTATCATACCAGGGAACAAAATAGTCGATGGAACTGCCATCCAGATCGCCGCCCTGACCAAGAGAAAGATTCGTTCGGACCTTACCGTAGGGGGAGAGTGTATCCTCAATATAAGATTGTGTCGTAGAGGTAATTTGACTTTGCAGATAGCTTCTGGCCTGGGACTCCAGCGCCTCGGGTGTCAGGTTTTCAAACCCTTGCGTGGCAGAGTTAATGACGTAATCGGCACCACGCTCTTTTAGCGATTTACCCTTGTTGGTTTGTTCTTCCTGTTGTGCGGCCTGACTACCTAAATCAGGTAACGATTCTTTATGCTCAACATTTATCTCTGGAGCCGCAAAAGCAGCTCCAGAGATAAATGTTAGCATAATACAGCGTTTCCATCGCAGCATGCACATCCCCTGTGACATTAATAATGCTTAAAATTAGCTCTAATATTCTATTCCAGATTATTCAGAAAGGCACGCCAGGAAAACTAAATATAATCTTAAATTTATAACACAGTGATTTTGCTCACTTACATTTGCGTTTCAACAAATAAAATAGGATGCAATCATTTATATTATGAATACAAATGATTACACCATATATTTAAATAATATTAAGCAACAATAAATTCAACGCGCTTTTTGGATATTAAACCGTGCCCATGCTGGCAGAAATAATCTACTGCACCACAAGCTTTTAACACCTGTAATGGCTGATGGCAGTCAGGACAAAGCGCCTGAATGGTGAAATCTTTGGCACAAGTTGCACAGTGGGCAGTTTCACCGTTGCGTTCGAGAGGGTTATGGCAGGTTGGGCAGTTGAGTTCCATAAATACTCCTCGCCTGTTGTTCAGTTTCCCTCTCCGTTTGGAAAGGGAAACCAGATAAGTGATTACTTACTTTTCTTAATATGCTTCATCAAACGCTTACGCTTGCGCATTTGGGTCGGCGTCAAGGTGTTACGCTTGTTCGCATATGGGTTTTCCCCTTCTTTGAACTGAATACGAATCGGCGTACCCATCACGTCCAGAGACTTGCGGAAGTAGTTCATCAGATAACGCTTATAGGAATCAGGCAGGTCTTTCACCTGGTTGCCGTGAATCACCACAATCGGCGGATTGTAACCACCGGCGTGGGCATATTTCAGCTTCACACGACGCCCGCGAACCAGCGGCGGCTGGTGATCTTCAACCGCCATGGTCATGATACGCGTCAGCATAGATGTCCCCACACGACGGGTGGAACTGTCATACGCTTCACGTACTGACTCAAACAGGTTACCAACGCCGCTGCCGTGTAATGCAGAGATAAAATGCACACGGGCGAAGTCGATAAAGCCCAGACGGAAGTCCAGCGTCTCTTTTACTTGCTCTTTCACTTCCTGGCTCAGGCCGTCCCACTTGTTCACTACAATCACAAGTGAGCGCCCACTATTGAGAATAAAGCCCAGCAAGGAGAGATCCTGATCGGAAATACCCTCGCGAGCATCAATCACCAACATCACCACGTTGGCATCTTCAATCGCCTGCAATGTTTTGATTACGGAGAATTTCTCTACCGCATCGGTGATTTTGCCGCGTTTACGTACGCCCGCAGTATCGATGAGTACATACTCACGTCCATCGCGTTCCATTGGAATGTAAATACTGTCACGCGTGGTGCCCGGCATGTCGTAAACTACGACGCGTTCTTCGCCAAGGATACGGTTAGTGAGTGTAGACTTACCGACGTTAGGACGACCCACTATCGCCAGTTTGATTGGCAGACTTTGCGGGTCAAAGTCGTCTTCCTCTTCTTCTTCGCCGTTCTCTTCCGCTTCAAATTGCGCCCAGTACTCAGCGTCTTCATCCACTTCTTCTTGTGGTGCGAGATCTTCCATCCACGGCAGCAGCACGTGCTCCAGCAGACTTAATACGCCACGCCCGTGAGATGCGGCGATCGGGTAGATTTCACCTAAACCGAGCGAATAGAAATCAACAACGGCCTGATCCGGATCCAGACCATCGGTTTTGTTTGCCACCAGGAAGGTCGGTTTTTCGCGGGAGCGCAGATGTTTAGCAATCGCTTCATCCGCAGGCATCAGGCCCGCGCGCGCATCCACCATAAACAGTACGACGTCCGCTTCTTCAATCGCCAGCAGCGACTGTTCCGCCATGCGGGTTTCTACACCGTCTTCTGTTCCGTCAATCCCGCCGGTATCAATACAAATAAACTCGCGGCCTTCAATTTCCGCACGACCGTACTTACGGTCACGAGTCAGACCCGGGAAATCCGCAACCAGCGCATCTCGGGTGCGAGTTAGACGGTTAAATAACGTGGATTTTCCTACGTTAGGGCGCCCGACAAGCGCGACCACAGGTACCATGTTTAAAGCCTCATTTTTATAAATCATCAGACAACGCACGCTATATTCGTGTCGTTGTTAAAAACAGGAAAACGGCCCCTGTCCAGGAGCCGTTTTCAAAGTGAACGACAGAGACGATTAACGTGTAATAGAGTACACAGTCCCGTCTTTTGCCTGGATCAGCAGTTTGCCGTCAGCGGCAACCGGTTCAGTCTGGAAACCGGAGCTATCAACTTTTTGCTGGGCAACGAAACGACCATCTTCGACGTTGATCCAGTGCAGATAACCTTCACTGTCACCTACCACCAGGTTGCCATTATACAGCACCGGAGAAGTCAACAGACGATGCAGCAGATCGCTTTGTGTCCACAGCGTAACGCCGCCATCAATGGTCAACGCCATCACCCGGTCATTTTGATCGACCAGATAGATGCGGTTGCCGTCGACGATGAAATCATTCACCGAACCCAGTTCGCGTTTCCACATAATCTGACCGCTGCGCAGATCAAGCGCCGTCAGGTTACCATTATAGGCCAGCGCGAAAACAACGCCGTTAACAATGACGGGAGTCGTGTCAACATCGCTCAGGCGGTCAATTTCGGTAGAACCGGTCGCCTGGGAAATACGCTGCTGCCAAATCATCTGGCCCTGTTCCATTAGCACTGCGCTGACGCGACCATTATCGCCACCCACGACGGCCGCACCAAAAGCCGTTGCTGGCGCAGACTCGCCACGCAAAGAGAGTGAAGGCATATCGAGGTTAACTGTCCATTTGACAGCGCCGTCAGCTTCGTTCAGGGCTTGCAACTGACCGTTACTGGTGTGGATTAACACCAGACCGTCGCTGACCACCGGGCGAGAAAGCGCTTCACCCGCGACTTTAGTTTGCCATGCCACAGTACCATCGCTGGTATTCAGCGCGTAAACCTGCGCCTTTTCGCTACCAATGTAGACATGTCCTCCAGACACGGTCACGCCGCCAGAAAGTAATGCAGGCTCTTTAGAGAACCAGCCATCTTTCTCGGCCAGACTGACAGACCAGATTTCTTTGCCATCATCCGCATTCAGCGCTTTTACTAAACCAGCGCGGTCTGCTGCATAGACAACGTTGTCCGCCAGTGCCGGATGAAGATTGGAATAGAAGTTGCCAATGCCGCTACCCACGGAAGTGCTCCACGCCGTGGTCGGCGTAAACTGGTTTTCAACGGTCGGCAATGGGGACATCTTTACCACATCTTCTTCGCTGTTAAACAGCGAACAGCCGCTTAAAAGGGTAACGGAAAGCAGTCCTGGCAGCAGTAATTTACGCAATTGCATCGGGTCCCTCTCAGATGGACAAATTATTAATTTTCATCTGCATCATTTCGCTCAGTGCCGGAGTAACATCGCTTTTCACGCCTGCTTCCCATGCACTACGCGCACCTTGCTTATCACCTTTGCTCAGCAATGCTTCGCCACGCAGGTCGGCAACAATGGCAGCCCACCCTTCACCTTTGATGGTATCGAGGGTTTTCAGCGCGGCATCAGCCTGCTTGAGCTGTACCTGAACGCGGGCAAGACGCAGATTTATCACGGCTTTGAGATTTTCATCGCTCGTGTCCGCCAATCCCTGTTGTAACTGGGTGGCAGCTTTCTCTAGTTCATTTTTGTCAACAAATTGCTGCGCAAGTTCCAAAGAAGCCAGCGCACCATAGGTATTTTTATTTTCAGCAGCAAATTTTTCCGCCGCCGGGATGCTATCCGGTTTGCCTTCGCTCACTGCGGTAACCGCATTTTGATAGGCAAGAGAAGCGGAGCGTGTAGAATCAACCTGATGGCTGTTCCAGTAGCGCCAGCCAATCAATGCGCCAACGCCCAAAATCACCCCAACAGCCAGTGCTTTGCCATTTTCAGCAAAAAAGCGTTTAACCGCTTCAACCTGGTCGTTTTCGTTCTCGTAAATTTCCACGCTGTCCTTCTCCTTCCTTAACCCAGTAACGTGCGCAAATGCGCGGCTACGCTATCCTGCGCAACTGCCGTTTGCTCACCAGAGCGCAAATCCTTCACTACTGCTGTGCCGTTAGCCACTTCAGACTCACCCAGCACCACAGCAACGCGGGCGCCCCATTTATCAGCACGGGCAAACTGCTTCTTAAAGTTGCCGCCGCCGTGGTTGGTCATCAGTTTCACGCCCGGTAATTCATCACGCAGACGCTCTGCTAATGCCATAGCCGCAGATTGTGTGTCAGCACCTGAAGCCACCAGATATATATCGACAACAGGATCGGCTTTAAATTCCGGATTAACGGCCTGAACTAACAATACAAGACGTTCGAGGCCCATCGCGAAACCGACTGCCGGTGTTGCACGACCACCCAGTTGTTCCACCAGACCGTCATAACGACCGCCTGCGCACACGGTGCCCTGGGAACCGAGGCTGTTAGTCACCCACTCAAAAACAGTACGGTTATAGTAGTCCAGACCACGCACCAGACGCTGGTTTACGGTGTAAGCGATACCCGCGCTCTCCAGCAGTTTGCACAGACCAGCAAAGTGCTCACGAGATTCCTCGTCAAGATAGTCACCTAATGCTGGGGCGTCGTTGAGAAGGGCCTGCACTTCCGGATTTTTGGAATCCAGCACGCGCAGCGGGTTAGTGTACATGCGGCGTTTGCAGTCTTCGTCCAGCTTTTCTTTATGCTGCTCAAGGAATGCAACCAGCGCATCGCGATAATTGGCGCGAGCTTCCAGCGAACCGATAGAGTTCAGCTCAAGAGTTACGTGTTCAGAGATACCCAGCGCACGCCACCAGCGGGCGGTGAGCATAATCAGTTCAGCGTCGATATCAGGACCTTGTAGACCGAAAACTTCGCAACCCAACTGGTGGAACTGACGATAACGCCCTTTCTGCGGACGCTCGTGACGGAACATCGGCCCGATATACCATAGACGCTGTTCCTGATTGTACAGAAGACCATGCTCGATGCCGGCGCGTACACAGCCCGCCGTCCCTTCAGGGCGCAGAGTCAGGCTGTCGCCATTGCGATCCTCAAAGGTGTACATCTCTTTTTCAACCACGTCGGTGACTTCACCAATCGCACGTTTGAATAGCGGGGTCTGCTCTACAATCGGCAAGCGGATTTCACTGTAACCGTAGCTGCCGAGCACGTTTTTCAGTGTGCCTTCAATGCGCTGCCAGATGGCCGTTTCGCCAGGCAGGTAATCGTTCATGCCGCGAATGGCTTGAATGTTTTTTGCCACGTTTATTCTCTTTCTGAATATAAAAATGAACCCTCAACGCGCCCCTCAATATTTCGGGAGCCATGCGGGTTCAATCATACACGGGAAGCGAGGCGCTTCCCATCACGTTATTATTTTTCAACCTGCTGAACGTCAATTCGACGCGCTTCATCCAGTTGGCTGGCTTTCGCACGAATGCGCGCTTCCAGCTGGTCGATCATATCGTTGTTGTCCAGACGGTCTTTGCGCACGCCATCTTCATAGAGGCCGCTTTTCTTGTTGCCGCCGGTGACGCCGAGTGTAGAAACCAGCGCCTCACCTGGTCCATTCACCACGCAGCCGATAATCGAAACGTCCATCGGGGTGATGATATCTTCCAGGCGTTGCTCCAGGGCGTTAACCGTACCGATAACGTCAAACTCCTGACGCGAACAGGTCGGGCAGGCGATGAAGTTGATCCCGCGCGAACGGATACGCAGCGATTTCAAAATATCGAAACCGACTTTGATCTCTTCGACCGGATCGGCCGCCAGCGATACGCGCAGCGTGTCGCCGATGCCTTCAGACAGCAGCAGGCCTAAACCAATGGCAGATTTTACTGCCCCACTACGTGCGCCGCCCGCTTCGGTGATCCCAAGATGCAGCGGTTGATCGATCTGTTTTGCCAGCAGACGATAAGACTCAACAGCGAGGAAGACATCAGACGCTTTGACGCTGACTTTGAACTGATCGAAGTTCAGACGATCAAGATGATCAACATGGCGCATGGCAGATTCCAGCAATGCCTGCGGCGTCGGTTCGCCATACTTTTCTTGCAGATCTTTTTCCAGCGATCCAGCGTTAACGCCAATACGGATCGGAATGTTTTTATCGCGCGCGCAGTCAACCACCATGCGAATACGCTCTTCATTACCGATATTGCCAGGGTTAATACGCAAACAATCGACCCCGTATTCCGCTACTTTCAGCGCAATGCGATAGTCAAAGTGGATATCAGCCACCAGCGGTACGTTAACCTGCTGTTTGATGAGTTTGAACGCTTCTGCCGCGTCCATCGTCGGTACGGAGACACGGACGATATCAGCGCCAACACGTTCCAGCGCCTTAATTTGATTGACCGTTGCTTCGACGTCTGTCGTGCGCGTATTGGTCATGGACTGTACGGCGATGGGGGCACCATCGCCAATCGGCACATTCCCAACGTAAATACGTGTTGATTTTCTACGTTGAATTGGAGCCTGGTTATGCATGAAAAATCTCCCGCGTTACCCGTCTGTTACTGCGCCGGTGATTGTTCGGCATTTAGGGTCAGACGCGCAACCTGGTTAGTTCTGATAAAACGACTCAGATCGACAGGTTTCCCTTGATACTGGATCTGTACTGCGGCTGGCGCACCAATTTTCAGTTTGTACGGAGCCTGGCCGATTAAGTTCAAATTACCGTCTTTACGCTGCATACCGCTAAACAGTTTTTTACCGGTAGCATCAGTGACTTCCAGCCAGCAATCGGCAGTAAAGTTCATCACCAGCGCATTCGGATCAGCCGCCGGCGTGGTCACGCCAGCCTGATCGGTTGGCAGCGGCGCAGCACCATCTGGCGTTGTTGTTGCCGTTGGTGCCGGGGTCGCAGCAGTATCAACATTTGCCTGTGAAGGTGAAACAACTGCATTCTGTTGCGAATCAACAGCTGGTGCTGGCGAAGTTATGGCAGGTGTTTGCGTGTTAGTTGCGGTAGTATCCACAGACGCTGGCGGCGTGGACGTGGTAGTCGGGTCTGTGGTTGTCGACGTATCTAACGGAACACTCTGCCCCTGTTCGTTATTACTGCTCAGTTCCGCAGAAGATTGATCGGCCATAGTAGTGATCTCTTCCTGCTGAGCTTTGTGGTCTCGCCACCACCAGGCACCGCTCAGGCCAATAACCACAAACAACACCAGCCAGGTGAAGGTCATCAGCCAGCCGTCACGTTTTTTGCGGCGTTTACCGAGGGAAAAACTCTGCATCGGCGCAACTTTTGCAGCTCGTAGTGGAGCCTGTTTTTCCAGCCCCGGTAGCAGTTCTTCTTCTGGAATATGTACCAGACGCGCATAAGAGCGGATATATCCGCGCAGGAATGTTGAAGCAAGATCGGCAGGTGCCTTATCTTCTTCAATGTCGCGTACCGTGGAAACCTTCAGGCAAAGTCGCTCAGCAACGGCCTGCTGACTAAGTCCTAGTTGTTCGCGAGCATTACGCAGGCGAGCGCCGGTAGTAAGTGCTTCATTTTGGTCGTGCGTGGCTTCAGTATTCATTCGCTGCAGGTACGTTTAAATGAGAATTGAGATGCCGGTGAACCATCATGCTCACCCACACCGCGAAACATCCGTTAAGTTAACCGTTATCATACAGTATAAGACCGTCTGTGTGCTCGTGACAAAGCCCACATTCACTAAGGCTAACTTACTGTTGCATCGTTACATACTGCCTTAAAGTCAGCAAAAACGCACCGTTAATATTGACCAGACAATTGCAACTTAATACTTCATTCATAAAAGATTACGCCACGGTACATAAAGTAACCGTGGCGTAATGGCTATCAGACCGCTTTAATGTCGATGGCCTCACCCTGCATTCGTTTACGCAGGGTACGTTTCGTACGGTCGATAACATCGCCCGCCAACTGACCACAGGCAGCATCGATATCATCACCACGAGTTTTACGCACAATAGTGGTAAAACCGTAGCTCATCAGCACTTTAGAGAAACGGTCGATACGACTGTTTGAGCTGCGTCCATACGGCGCGCCAGGGAACGGGTTCCACGGGATCAGGTTGATCTTACACGGCGTATCTTTCAGCAGCTCCGCCAGTTGGTGCGCGTGTTCAGTGCCGTCGTTAACGTGATCAAGCATCACGTATTCAATAGTGACTCGGCCCTGATTGGCGTTAGATTTCTCCAGATAGCGGCGCACCGCAGCAAGGAACGTTTCGATATTGTACTTTTTGTTGATCGGCACAATTTCGTCACGAATTTCGTCGTTCGGCGCGTGCAGGGAAATTGCCAGCGCTACGTCGATCATATCGCCCAGTTTATCCAGCGCCGGAACAACGCCTGATGTAGAGAGCGTAACGCGACGTTTAGACAGACCAAAACCGAAATCATCGAGCATGATTTCCATCGCCGGAACGACATTGTTCAGGTTGAGCAGCGGCTCGCCCATACCCATCATCACTACGTTAGTGATTGGGCGCTGACCGGTGACTTTTGCTGCGCCAACGATTTTCGCTGCACGCCACACCTGGCCGATAATTTCCGACACCCGCAGATTGCGGTTAAAGCCCTGCTGGGCGGTGGAACAGAATTTACACTCCAGCGCACACCCCACCTGCGAGGAAACGCAAAGCGTGGCACGGTCGTCTTCCGGGATATACACCGTTTCGACGCGCTGATCGCCAACGGCAATCGCCCATTTAATGGTGCCGTCAGATGAACGCTGTTCTTCAACCACTTCCGGTGCGCGGATTTCCGCCACCTCTTTTAGTTTGCCGCGCAACACTTTGTTGATGTCGGTCATCTCATCAAAGTTGTCGCAGCAATAGTGATACATCCACTTCATCACCTGATCGGCGCGGAAGGGTTTTTCACCTAAATCTTTAAAAAACTCCCGCATCTGCTGACGGTTGAGATCCAGCAGGTTGATTTTTCCATCTTTCGTGGTGACATTTTCAGGTGTGACTAATTGTTCAGACATATGCTATTCCGGCCTCGTTATTACACGTTATGGCCCCTGGAGGGTTGAAAAAAGAAACGCCCCGGTGAGCGGCTGCTCGTCCGGGGGCGCTGCATTGTACAAATTCTGGCGCATGGATGCCACGTTTGCACGCGGCATTTACGAAATTATTAACGCGTGCGCGAGCACACTTCACCTTCGCCGAAGAAATAAGCGATTTCGCGAGCGGCAGATTCGACGGAATCAGAACCGTGAGTACCGTTTTCGGTCAGGCTGTCAGCGTAATCAGCACGCAGAGTACCAGCCAGTGCGTTTGCCGGATTGGTCGCGCCCAGCAGATCGCGGTGACGCTGAACGGCGTTTTCACCTTCCAGCACGGAAACCACGATCGGGCCAGAGGTCATGAATTCAACCAGACCATCAAAGAACGGTTTTCCATCGTGTTCAGCATAAAAGCCACGAGCCTGTTCAACGGTCAGGTGCAGCATTTTGGTGCCGACAATTTTGAACCCTGCAGCTTCAAAGCGCGCAAAGATATTGCCAATGACGTTTTTTGCTACCGCGTTCGGTTTGATGATGGAAAAAGTACGTTCAATAGCCATTTTTACCTCTGTAAATTATTCTGTTGTTGTCTGTACCAGCGTACGAGATGGCGCGGATTATAATGAGCAACAAGGCCGTTGACTATTGATGAAGGTAACATTTTTTTAAAATAAAACGAGTTTAAGCAACAAATATGAGCAAAACAGACTACTGCATGACAAATCTCACTGTCGCCACCTGCCCCATTTCGTCCATTACCAGCAATTGATAATCGCCTTTCTCTGTCAAATGCAGAGTCACGTTACGCCCGCGTTCAGCTAACGGTTCACCATTAAGAAACCACCAGCGTTCGCCTGTTCCTCCGCTTAATTGTACTGGTAATGACGCATCAGTAGCTCCTGGCAGACGTTTGATAATTACGCCATCACGCACACCAATCAACTGTAAAGGTACCTGAGCATCACGACCATACGGCGGGCAATTTGTTGATGCCCCAGGTAAGCGCGCTACTCGTCGTTCAGCAGCAGGTAGCCAGGGTTCAAGTGGTAATGGCCAGACATTAATCATTTCTTGTCGAGCCTGAGGACAATCAGCAGCAACACGTTTACCTTGCTCATCAAGCCAGATGGGGAAACGAATCCCACTTATTCCTTCCTGCTCCGGTAAAAGTAATGTTGGTGGCTGGCTACCTTCGAGCAACCAGGTGGCAAGACGTCGGCGGCAATTACTGTCACCTTCTGGCAATGATTGCCCACCCGGCCAGCAGATAACGCCACGGCTTACAGAATCAGGACGCGGGTCTTCCGGCAGATTCGCACTGCGCGACAGTAAGATATTATTGACCTGATTCAACAGCGGTACGGCGCTGGCAAAGCCAAACTGACCGACAACGGGCGTACCGTCCGGTCTGCCAGTCCAGATCCCAATTACGTAACGAGCGTTAACGCCAATAGCCCATGCATCGCGATAGCCATAACTGGTTCCTGTTTTCCACGCCAGTGGTACGACGCGTGGCAAAGCGCCATCCGGAAGCGGCTGCGCTTCATCTGCCATAATACGGCGGATAATCCACGCGGCCCCCGGCGACATTAACGATCGCTCAAGTAATGGGTCCCCCGGCTGTAAGCGCAACTTACCCGCCTTACCGTGGCGAGCAAATGCGGTATACGCTGCAGCCATATCCTCCAGTTTTGCACCTGCGCCGCCGAGAATGAGCGAAAGATTCGGCGCAGCGCCATTGGGCAGATATAACGGCAATCCAACATTGCGTAACTTTGCCGCAAACCGTTTCGGTCCATAGGCTTCCAGCACCTGCACAGCAGGTAAATTCAGCGAGCGCACCAGCGCCTCACTCATGCTGATCGGGCCATGAAAACCGCTGTCAAAGTTGCCTGGTCGATAATCACCAGTGCGCCGGGGAACGTCTTGCAACAGCGATGCAGGGTGGATCAAGCCTTCATCCAGCGCCAGACCATAAACAAACGGTTTGAGTACCGACCCCGGCGATCGGATCGCATTGACCATATCGACATGCCCAAAGCGGGAATCATCATTAAGATCAACCGATCCTACCCAGCCGCGCACACTCATATCAGTATGATCAACAACGATCATTGCCAACGAACTGCGCGGTGGCAATCGTCCTTTCCAGTTTTGCGCCAGTTCTTCCAGACGACGCTGTAAACCAGCATCCAGCGTAGTAACGATTTTGTCGCTTTTGCTTTTACCGAGCATCATGCGCGAAAACAGCGGTGCCAGTTGCGGCATTTGTCGGGGTGCCAACCAGATGGGCTCTTCACTAGATTCTTTTACCTGCTCACGGGACCACACACCTTGCGCAGCCATCCGATTGAGCACTTTATTACGTGCGGCCTCGGCACGTTCCGGCCAGCGATCCGGACGCAGTCGGCTGGGCGCTTGCGGTAACACCGCTAACATTGCCGCCTCGGAATAGCTTAAATTCGCAGGCGATTTTCCGAGATATGCCCAGCTTGCCGCACCGATCCCCTGCAACGTACCACCAAACGGAGCGCGATTAAGATACAAGGTCAGAATGTCACGTTTAGACAAGTGCCATTCCAGTTGAAACGCGCGCCAGAGCTGGCGAATTTTGCCGCCAAAAGTTTTGGGGTGAGGATCAAGCAGACGAGCAACCTGCATGGTGAGTGTGCTGCCGCCGGAAATAATCCGTCCCGAAGTGAGATCTTGCCATGCTGCGCGCGCCACCGAGAATGGATTTACCCCCGGATGCTTCCAGAACCAGCGATCTTCATAATTGATCAGTGCTTCAAGGTAACGCGGAGAGACATCTTCGATGGTTACCGGATAGCGCCAGATGCCCTCAGCATCGGCGAAACGCCAGAGTGGCGTACCATCCTGCGCCACGACTACGCGTGCGGGATTGACTTCATGCAATGGTAGAGGCCAGAGTTTATCTGCTCCCCACGCGGCAAAAAAAAGGAGAAAAGGCGCAGCTGCCAGCGCTATCCAGCAGCCGCGTTTGGTTAACAGGCGAGGCATTTACGGTCTGACAATCAACAGATCTTCAGCCGCGCCAGTCGCCCGCCAGTGGGGAACATACATCGATTCCACCATTGGTTGCGGAACATTGTATGTTCCCGGCGTTACCGCCCGCGCCAGATACACCAGCGTGACTGGTTGATATTCATCAACGGCAACCGCCGCCACAAAGCGATCGTCACGAAACTCAATATGCTTAATGTTCGCTTGTTGCATTTGACTGAGTAGGTTTTGCACTTCGCTACCACTTTGCTCCAGGCTGGCGCTGCCGTTAGCCAGGTTCTGGTTTTCCAGTTCCAGGCCAGCAGGCAGTAAATCAACGACCAAAGCATCCGGCACGCTGTTACTGGCTTTGACCTGCAACCAGACCAGTACCAGATCGCCGCTACGTAACGAATCCAGCGATTTGCTCTTACCGTCAGTGCCAAGAATATGGCGCTCGATTTGCAGCACATTGCTCGCCGGTAAAGGGGCGGATTGCGGATAACCGCTGGCATCCACACGCAGCCATAACGGCTGATCGCCACTGTTGGTCACCTGTAAGGTGGCAAGTTGATCGCTATTCAGATTGCTGGTTTGCGCTTTCTCACCTGTCAGCAGCTCAGCAGAGAAAGACGTTTGCGCCTGCCATTTGCCCGGTAAATCCTGAATCGTACGGGCAGCCAGGAACAACGCGTTACTTTCCTGAGTTGATAACCAGCGTTCACCGAACGCCTGCTGCGAAAGTGTGTTCAGCAGAGGGTACTGCTCATCGGGTAGCAATTTGTTCTCTTCCAGCAAGGAGAGCATCAATGCGTTGTCGCGCAGTGGACTACCGTAATCACCCAGCCATATCCGCTCATCACTATTGCGCGGCGTTTTCAGCGCCAGCACAATCGCTTCTTCACCACGCGTTGCATCGCCCATGGTTTTCAGCGCAACGCCAAGTTGCAGCAGCGGTAATCCAGACGCAGCATCGGCACGATGCTCCCAGATTTCACGCAGCGCACCCAGCGGTGCCTTTTGCTGACGGGCCAGCACCAGCGCAGCGTAAGACTGTACGGCGAATTTACTGGCTTTGAGATTATCCGCATACGGAATCGACATCATGCCCGGATCTTGTAAATAGCGCAGTAGACGCTCATTCCCCCGGTTAATGGCTTCTGTCGGCACGCTGTAACCCTGCTCACCTGCGCGGACCAGGAAATCCATCACGTAAGCCGTCAGCCAGTACTCTTCATCACCGTTTTTATCCCACAGCGCAAAGCCACCGTTATCACGTTGCATTTGCAGTAAACGAGAAATGCCGATATCGACTGCCGCACGGCGCTTCTCATCACTGTCGCCTTTGATTCCCAACGCCTGCAGTTGGGCTGCGTTGGTGTAAAGTGACGGGAACAGGCCGCTGGCGGTTTGCTCCAGACAACCGTACGGATACGCTTTTAACTCTTTGATATAACGTGCAATATTCAACGGTGGTTTGCCGCTCAACAACAATTGCCCTTCCAGCGTAACAGGCGAGAAGTTTTGCAATCCATCAGCTGGAATCGCCCATGTCTCACCAGGCTGCAACGCCGTACCGTAATTGACGGTTTGTGCCGGAAATGCCGGACGGACACCCATTTTCCACTGCTTATGCTGATCGGCAGCGGTTTCGCCCGGTAACGCTAACCCGCTAATAGTGGCCTGAATTTCACCATCACCATAACCCGGCAATGCTCGCACCGGGATAAACAGCGTGGTTCGCACGCCCGGCGCTAATTCAACGGCTGCGGGTGAATCGCTAACCAGTTCAAGCAAGCCACTGGCGGTCAGAGCAACGTTCAGTTTTTGCGGTTTTTCGGTAAGATTAGTGATATCCAGTGTCAGACGTGAGGTGTCACCGCCGGCCATAAAGCGCGGCATGTTCAGTTCTGCTATCACCGGTGCGGCAACAACCACTTTGCTTTCGTTGCTACCGAAATCATCTGCCGTCCATGCTTGTGCCATGACGCGCAATTCACCGTTAAAATCACCAATCGGCAATGTAACCGTGCCTTCGCCCTGTTCGTTGAGTGTTACCGGTAGCGCCTGTTGCGCAACAATATTGACGTGATTTACTGGCGGTTTACCCCCGCGTTTCAGTTCATCACCATCGCCACCAAAACGCAGAGCTGCCAGACGCCCCTGACCTTCAATGACCTGACCGTAAATATCGTAAATATCTGCGCCATAGCGTTTCTGACCAAAGAATGCCTGCCACGGATCTGGCGTGACATAATCAGTAATATTCAGCACACCGCTATCAACCGCAGACACCAGCACATTCACCTGTTTTGGCATCTCACCATTTTTATTGCTGGCTTTAATTTTCACGGTTAATGGCTGATTGGGGCGTATTTTCGCTGGAGTTTCCAGCGCCAGATCGAGACGACGGTTTTCATCGCCAAGCGGCAAATGCAACACGCCAACTGCGCGTTTTGGCGTCGCGGAGCGGGATTTATCGCCAGGACGTACCACCAGTGTACTTAAATAAAGATCATGACGATTCCAGGTTTTATCGACCGGAATCGTCAGATCCAGCCCTTGTGCCGGAACATCAATCTCCTGCCACCACAGCGGCCCTTCACTGGACTCGACCATCGCATAGCCTTTACCCGCCGTTGGCGCGGCAATGTGCAACTTAATGGTATCACCAGGGCGATAACTGGCTTTATCCAGTTTCAGCGTGACACGGTCTGGTCGCACAGCACCGCTACCGTCGCTATTGTCCTGCCAGCTATAGCCAGCCCAGAAACGCACACTACTGACCGCTTCATTCGGCGCTTTGACTTCCAGACGATAAGCGCCCCACTCTACCGGGAAACTGACTTTACCGGTTTCATCAGCCTGAAGATCCAGTGTTTGTTCATTTTCGATCAGATCTTTTTGATCAAACTGTGACTGCCAGCCTTCATCTTCTGACCAGTTCCAGTAGTAATCGCGGCGTTCGCGAATCAGGCGCACTTGTAAGCCAGACACAGCTTTTTTGACGCCCTGTGCATCGCTATATACGATGTCAAAAGCGGCGTTACTGCCTTCATCAACAATGGGCTGTTTTACCGTACTGTCAGTGCGATAATCGTAAACCGATTTCGAGGCGAATTGCGGACGGATCCCCGGCAATGCATCGGCAGGCCAGATAGCCTGCTCAGCACGGCGCGTCACCGGGCGACCGCCAGACTCCAGCAAACTGCCCTGGAAAATAACCTGTAATGGGGAATGCGTTTCCTTCCACTGGCTTTCTGTAGAAACTTCGCCGCGCCCTTTATCATCCAGCGTCAACTGAACTTCATCCAGCGTGCGCGAAAGGTTTTCAGCAGCTATATCGCCGAATTCGAAACCAGGTAAGGCTGACACAGCTTCACGCAGTGGGCGCAGGAAAAGTTGCCCTTGCAAAGTATTACCATTAGCAGGCGCCCCGTACAGGTAGTAACCCACCACGGAGAATTTCACTTCATCTTTCGGCGTTAGCGGGGTTTTCTCACCGTTCAGATTCAGCGCCATGCGCTCTGGCATAAAATCTTCGACGTGGAAATCCCACATCCGATACTGGTTATCGCCCGTGTTGGCTCGGATATGCCACATGCCGGTGGCCGCATTACTATCGAGTGGCCAGGTAAAGTGATAGAGGCCATTCGCCGGCTGACTAACGACGCTCCTGAGTACCTGCCCGTCGGGTTTAATTACGTCCAGCTTGATGGGTTGATCGGGCAACGCTTTACCGTCTGCATCACGCAATAAACCATTAAGGATGACTGTTTCACCCGGGCGATAAAGATCGCGCGGGCCAAACATGAAAAACTGTTTGTTATAGCCTGGCGCGCCAGCAATGTTAAATTCTGCTAAGTCCAGCGCCGGAAGTTTTAAATCGAGTAGCGTTGTCTGACCGTCTTTACGCGCCAACAGTAATGCCGCGTTTTTATCATTTTCCAGCTGCACATGCCCCTGGGCATCACTGGTTGCCTGAGTCAGAGTCTGCCCTTTCTCATTTAATAATGAGACTTCAACTCCTTGCTGGGCCGCGCCGTTTTCCAGGCTTTGGGTAAAGATATCCAGACGATTGTGATAACGGTGGGCCGATACGCCGATATCACTTAATGTAAACAGCGTCGCGGGATTACTGTAATCGTAACGTCCAGCCTGATTCATCACAGCCAGATACACACCCGCCTGCTGAAGCGGTTTGATATCACCCAGCGGCAGCAATAATTTTTCACGGGTGTTACGCGCAGGATTGAGATCAAAACGTCCGGTATAAACCAGATCCGCCATTTGCAGCAGTTTGTCTGACTGCCAGTTCGCCAGCGAATTTCGGTATTCCCATTGGCTAATAAATGCTGGCAGAGATTCTGGCTTAACACGGAAGAAGTTAACATCGACATTGTTAACATTGAGCGCCATTACCGGCAGCCCTTCAATGACTTTTCCAGGCAGCAGCGAACCACGGCTGGCAAAACCGACGCTGGGCTGGATATCGCGGGTAGTTATAGTTTTTTCGTAATCTTTACTGAAGGTTGCGTTGTTGAGTGCCTTGACCTCCTTGCCAATAGTAACGATCAAATCACGTTTCGGCTCGAGGTGGCATAAACGCAGCTCTTTAAGATTATCTGACAGCTCCCAGGCCCCATCCACTTTGCCGCTTTTTTTATCGACGACGTGAATAACGCGCGAGAAATCCTGATCCGGGTCGAGAGGGATAGAGAAGGTCAGCACCAGCGTGGCTGCGCCATCGAGTTGGACTTCAGAGAGATCCAGCAATGTCAGCGCCTTACCGGCACTCTGTTGTGCCAGTTTTTGTCTCTCCGGTGCAGAGAGTTTTGCTGAACTCGCGTTTTTTGAAGATGCCGCTTTAGTAACTTCAGAAGGTGCATCTTTTTTCACCGCTGTTGGCGCGTTATCGTTGTTGTCGCACCCTGCCAGCGCCAGCATTAGCATGCAGGCGGCTACGCGTAACTTTTTCATTTTTCATCCCTGCCACAATGGCCCGTTAGCAACGTCGAATAATTATTATGCGTGAGAATTTACGTTATGTAATTCAGTATCGTGCCCATGGAATCCGAATTTTAGTGAGAATTGTGGCTCAGACAGCCAAATTAGCCTCTTTTGCTTGTCGCTTTTCACTAAACATCCGACAATTTAGCCTAACCCGGCAAAAATGGAGATGCCTATGTCCACGACATGGTTTGTAGGAGCCGACTGGCTCGCCGAACATATTGATGACCCGGAAATTCAGATTATCGATGCCCGCATGGCACCGCCTGGACAGGAAGATCGTAACGTTGCCCAGGAGTATCTGAATGGACATATTCCCGGCGCAGTGTTTTTCGATATCGAAGCGCTTTCTGATCACAATTCCCCGCTTCCGCACATGCTGCCGCGCCCGGAAACGTTCGCCGTTGCAATGCGTGAGTTAGGCGTTAACCAGGATAAGCACCTGATTGTCTATGACGAAGGTAATCTTTTCTCAGCCCCACGCGCATGGTGGATGCTGCGCACCTTTGGTGTAGAGAAAGTGTCGATTCTGGGTGGTGGACTTGCAGGTTGGCAGCGTGATGATCTGTTATTAGAAGAAGGTGCAGTAGCGCTGCGAGAAGGTGAGTTTAACGCTGCGTTTAATCCTGAGGCTGTGGTGAAAGTAACCGATGTGTTATTGGCAAGCCATGAAAATACGGCGCAAATTATTGATGCCCGCCCGGCTGCACGTTTTAATGCAGAAGTTGATGAACCTCGCCCAGGTTTACGTCGCGGGCACATTCCCGGCGCGTTGAACGTTCCGTGGACAGAACTGGTACGTGAAGGCGAACTAAAAACGACCGATGAACTGGATGCGATATTTTTTGGTCGCGGTGTCAGCTACGACAAACCAATTATCGTCAGTTGCGGTTCTGGTGTAACGGCAGCCGTGGTTTTGTTAGCACTCGCGACGCTGGATGTGCCAAACGTGAAACTGTACGACGGCGCATGGAGTGAATGGGGCGCACGGGCCGATTTACCGGTTGAGCCAGAGAAATAAGCTTTTTACAGGCAATAAAAAACCGCCGAATTTGGCGGTTTTTTATTGCTGGTCTGGTTCGCGGCCTTTCCAGCAGGTTGACTTGTGTTGCCGGAGCAACGCAGGCACCCCACAGTGTTGAAATACTCTCTTTTATGCCTGGCTAAGTCAAGATAATAAATAGAGTAATTATTCAAATATGAGGGTATTATTCGTGACGGCCCTTTTCGCCGTCTCGCAAACGGGCGCTGGCTTTAGGAAAGGATGTTCCATGACCGTAAATGCAGGCACCCCACAGCGCTTGCTATCGCGGCAATATCGCCAGTGGTGCTGTCGTGATGCGGTCTTCGCATGGACCGCACAATGAAGATACGGTACTTCTGTATCGTACTTATTGTTTCTGGTGCGCTGTTAACCGAGGTAAATAATAACCGGAGTCCCTCCGGCAACAATTTACTGATGGTTAACAACCTTCAGAACAGCAAGTAAGCCCGAATGCCGCCCTTTGGGGCGGCATATTTTAAATTATTCGATTCTGTTTAAAATCACGCAGGAATCCCCCCCAGCGACGTTCATAGAATGGCGCAATATGTTCGGTAATAAAGTGGCTAATTCCTTTTTCCCCTTTTTTCACCTGACAAATATCGATGGGTTCATCGCCAGGTAATGTATCGGTCGCTACACTTCCCGCCGCCTGAATAATTTCTTCGATATCACCATCGGCTTCAATGCCAATAAGTAAATTAGGCTGTGCCTCTTCGTTCTCTTTAATTGAACAAATAAAAGCACGCTTCACCGGCTTAATGGTTTTAAATAAGGTGGTAAGTGAATCAATCATTTGCGCTGGCGGCTCTGCAACCTCCGATAATATCAGCGATTCACCGCCTTCCAGTACTTCCTGACTGCTCAGCGGATTCCCTTCTTCACCAATCAGCAAACTGATTTCACGCGGCATAAATTCTTTACCGGTTGGCAGTTTGGCATTAAGGAAGAGCGTTTCGCCAAGGGTCATCTCAAACAATGTGCGAACGGGCATTACGACAAATGCCTGTTCGTCTTCAACCGCCTGTTGAAGTGCTTCTAACGAGGTGAAAAAAGGAATGACGCTGGTGCCGTCTTCTTTTTCCCAGTGCTGTAAATCAAGCGCGCTATCTTCAACCACAGCCTCGCCCTGCGCCGCCGTACCAGGCACCCAGACGGTGGATCCCAGTAGAGTACGGAAAAAGGCCGGACGGTGCGCCGGTTCAGTTGCTGCTTTTTCCAGCAGGTCTTCAAGTTCGTTTTTTGTTTCGGACATAAGAACCACAATTCATTCAACGTTCGGGGCACAAGTGCCTGATGCGCTACGCTTATCAGGCCTACAAGGGAATCGCAATTTTTTGAATTCACAATACTTTGTAGGCCGGATAAGGCGTTTACGCCGCATCCGGCATATTAGTTTACGCCGTTAACAGATTAGCAATCGTGCGCACACCCAGCCCGGTCGCACCCGCAGACCACTGTTCAACTGGTGCTTTACGGTAAGTCGCCGAACAGTCGATATGCAGCCAACCTTGTTTATAGTTCTCAACAAAGTGCGACAGGAAGCCCGCCGCCGTACTTGCACCCGCCGGATACGCCGCACTTCCGGTATTGTTCAGTTCCGCAAAGTTAGATGGCAGCTGGCTACGGTGGAACTCCGCCAGCGGCAGACGCCAGAACGGTTCGTTCTCCTGGGCGGCACTCTCCAGTAGGCGACCGGCCAGCGCATCGTCAAAACTGAACAGCGCGTGATAATCATTACCCAGCGCGGTTTTCGCCGCACCGGTGAGTGTCGCGGCATCGATAATCAGTTCCGGTTTCTGCGCACTGGCGTCAATCAGTCCATCTGCCAGAACCAGACGCCCTTCCGCATCGGTGTTCATGACTTCGACTTTTTTACCGTTGCGATAGGTAATGATATCCCCCAGTTTGAACGCGTTGCCGCTAATCAGGTTATCCGCACAGCAGAGGAACAGCTTCACGCGCTTGTTCAGACCGCGCGTAATGGCAAATGCCAGCGCCCCGGTAACCGTTGCCGCACCGCCCATGTCAGACTTCATTGAGTCCATAAACGCGGTCTGTTTGATGCTGTAGCCGCCGGAATCAAAGGTGATGCCTTTACCTACCAGGCACGCGTACACCGGCGCTTCTTTATCGCCAGTTGGGTTATAATCCAGCGCCAGCAATACCGGGGAACGTTCTGAACCACGCCCGACAGTGTGCAGCCCCATATAACCTTGATCACGAAGATCTTCACCTTTGGTGATCCGGTAAGTCACACGATCGCCTGCGACGTTGCTGATCAGATCAACAGCACGCTGTGCCAGTTGCGATGGCCCCAGTTCTTCTGCCGGTGCGTTGATGGTGTCACGCACCCAGTCGATGATCATCAGGCGGTTATCCAATTCCTGACGCTGGGCATCGTTCAGATCCGGCCACTCCACTTTACGCGTGCCTTTCGGGGCTTTGTAACCTTGCCAGAATGCCCAGCAACGATCCGCATCCCAGCCATCACCGCTTAGCTGAACATGCTTGATGCCCAGACCGTCAATCTTGCGCGCCGCACGCTGGATCAGCCCCAGATCGTCTGCCCCGTTCAAATGCAGGGTAATACCATCATTATTAATGCTGTAAGTCGCTTTTTCTCCCCAGCGCGCGTCGGCAGGTTGGGTCGAGAGGGTAATCTTCATCGCTTCTGTCATTTTAGTTATCCTTATTTGTAAAAGGGCCGCCAGTTGGCAGCCCCAGGATTTTTCCGCTAAATGATTCGCGTTGCAGGAAGGCGGCAAGTGAGTGAAGCCCCAGGAGCATAGATAACTATGTGACTGGGGTGAACGAGCGCAGCCAACGCATCTGCGGCGTGAAGCATGACGCGGAAATCACTCGGCTTCGTCCAGCCAGACTAATAAAATCGCTTCGAGGATTTTCTCGTTGGACGCCTGCGGGTCGTCGTCGAAATCTTCCAGATCGCAAATCCACTGATGCATATCGGTGAATCGAACCGTTTTCGGATCAAGATCGGGATATGCATCGTACAGTGCTTCGCCAATTTCGCGGCTATCGGTCCACTTAAGTCCCATACTAACCTCTGTTAATGCTCACGCGCATGGTTGATAGTGTAACGCGGGATTTCGACCACTAAATCTTCGTCGGTAACGCGCGCCTGGCAGCTTAAACGGCTTTCCGGCTCCAGCCCCCAGGCTTTGTCCAGCATGTCGTCTTCCTGCTCTGAGCTTTCCGGCAGCGAATCAAAACCTTCACGAACGATGCAGTGGCAGGTGGTGCAAGCACAGGATTTTTCACAGGCGTGTTCAATCTCGATGCCGTTACGCAGCGCAACGTCGAGAATGGTTTCACCGCTATTCGCTTCCAGAACAGCGCCATCAGGACAGAGATCCTGATGAGGCAAAATAACAATCTTTGGCATATTAAACCTCGTCCACGGAATGGCCCTTCAGCGCACGACGAACCGACTGGTCCATGCGGCGAGCGGCGAAATCCTGGGTTTGTTTGTCTACGTTTTTAATCGCTTGTTCGATGGCGTCAACATCATCGCCCTGCGCCACTTCACTCAGGTGAGCGGCAGCATCGTCAATGACCTGACGTTCTGCGGCGCTTAACAGCGCGGCATCAGCAGCCAGCGCGCCGTGCAAACTTTCCAGCACACGCGCCGCTTCTACTTTTTGTTCAGCCAGCATACGGGCTTTTACGTCCTGCTCGGCATAGCTCATTGAGTCTTTGATCATCGAGGCGATTTCACTGTCGGTCAGACCATAAGACGGTTTAACCTGAATAGACGCCTCAACGCCGGTGGATTTCTCCATCGCCGTCACGCTCAAAAGACCATCAGCATCGACCTGAAACGTTACGCGAATATGCGCGCCGCCAGCCGGTAGCGCCGGAATACCACGCAGCGCAAAACGTGCCAGCGAGCGGCAGTCCTGCACCAGCTCACGCTCACCCTGCATTACATGGATAGACATCGCCGTCTGACCATCTTTAAAGGTGGTGAAATCCTGGGCGCGCGCCACCGGAATTGTGGTGTTACGCGGGATCACTTTCTCCACCAGGCCGCCCATAGTTTCCAGGCCCAGCGACAGCGGGATCACATCAAGCAACAGCATTTCGCTGTCCGGCTTGTTACCCACCAGAATATCCGCCTGAATCGCCGCGCCAATAGCGACGACTTTATCCGGGTCGATGGAAGTCAGCGGTGGACGACCGAAAAATTCACCCACCCGTTCACGCACCAGCGGCACGCGGGTAGAACCACCAACCATAACCACTTCCAGCACTTCATCAGCTTCTACGCCCGCGTCTTTCAGCGCACGACGACAAGCCAGTAAGGTTCGTTTTACCAATGGCGCGATCAGTTCGTTGAATTGTTCACGGCTGATTTCACCCTGCCAGCCCGCAACATTCACGGTCACAGAGTCCGCATCGCTCAGCGCGATTTTGGCCGCAATGGCGGCATCCAGCAGTTCACGCTGAACGCGGTTATCGCTACGGTCAGGAATGCCCGCCTGTTCGCGAATGTAATCTGCTAACAGATGGTCAAAGTCATCACCGCCGAGCGCGGAATCACCGCCGGTCGCCAGCACTTCGAACACGCCGCGACTTAAGCGCAGAATGGAAATATCAAACGTCCCGCCACCGAGGTCATAAACAGCGATCACGCCTTCCTGACCGGAGTCCAGTCCGTAGGCGATAGCCGCAGCGGTCGGTTCGTTAAGCAAGCGCAGAACATGTAGCCCCGCCAGACGCGCCGCGTCTTTGGTGCCCTGACGCTGGGCATCGTCAAAGTACGCCGGAACGGTGATAACGACACCATCCAAGTCGCCTGCCAGGGCTTCAGTTGCCCGCGCCGCCAGTGCTTTGAGGATGTCCGCAGAAACGCGCACCGGATTCAGCAATCCCGCTGCTGTTTCAATCATCGGCAAGCCGTTTTCGCTGGCCTGGAATTGATAAGGCAAATGCGGGTAGCGTTGCTGGATATCAGCCAGCGAGCGCCCCATCAGGCGTTTAACAGAACTAATGGTGTTGGCGGTGTCAAGCGCTGCGTTAGTGCGCGCGTCATAACCCACCGAATGCCCCTGCTGTTGATAGTGAACAACAGAGGGCAGCAGGTGACGGCCTTCATGGTCGGCTAACGTTTCGGCCTGACCGCTGCGTACTGTCGCCACCAGCGAGTTGGTTGTGCCCAGGTCAATACCGGCCGCCAGACGACGCTGATGCGGCGCAGCACTCAAACCAGGTTCACTAATTTGTAATAAGGCCATGTTTAGCTTCCAGAAATTAAAAATCGAGCAGTTTTTCTTCGAGTTGTTCGGCACTGCTTCGCAGTTTATCGAGAAAACGCAGCTTACGCACGGTATCCGCCGCCGCGTCCCACGTCTCGTTGTCTAACTGTTCAACCATCAACTGATGGCGGGTATCAAACATCTTTTTCACACGTTTGATAAAGCTTTCCAGCCGTGCTTCATCTTCCGCCTGTTCGATCTCGTCCAGTTCTTCGCGCAGCTCCAGCTGTTCCATCAGGAACGCGGTGTCGCGCACAGTATGCTGCTCGCTGGCGAGATCAAAACCGTGCAAAGAAAGTAAATATTCCGCGCGCATTAACGGATGACGCAGCGTTTGCCAGGCCTGGTTAATGGTTGCAGATTGCTGTACGGCGGCGAGTTGTTCCGCCTGGCTTCCGCTGGCGAATTTATCAGGATGATACTGACGTTGTAGATCCTGAAAACGCAGGCTCAGTGCCTGGGTATCGAGTTGATAACGGGCAGGCAAGCCAAAGAGGGTGAAGTAATCCATAACATTCTCAGGGCTGCGATCCGCCGCAATAACGACGAATCAGGTAAAACAAACCCCACGCGCAGCTGACCACGGTGGGGTTATCGGTATGCGCATCAAACGTGGAAGCTTTCGCCGCAACCACACTCATCTTTGACGTTCGGGTTGGTAAATTTAAACCCTTCGTTCAGGCCTTCTTTTACAAAATCCAGTTGCGTACCGTCCAGAAATTGCAGGCTTTTGCCATCGACCACGACTTTCACGCCTTTGTCTTCAAACACGATGTCTTCCGGCGTCGGTTCGTCAACAAATTCCAGTACATAAGCCATACCTGAACATCCGGAGGTTCTCACACCCAGACGCAGGCCAAACCCTTTGCCGCGGTTAGCCAGAAAGGTATTTACTCGCGCTGCTGCACTGTCGCTCAGTGTAATCGACATAACCAAACCTCAACTCTTATTTTGCTTCACGTTTGCTTTTATAGTCCGCAATGGCGGCTTTGATCGCGTCTTCTGCCAGAATAGAACAGTGAATTTTCACCGGCGGCAGTTCAAGTTCTTCAGCAATATCGGTGTTTTTGATCGCCTGTGCTTCGTCGAGAGACTTCCCTTTCACCCATTCGGTGACCAGGGAGCTGGAAGCGATAGCGGAACCGCAGCCGTAAGTTTTAAAACGCGCGTCTTCAATGATACCTTCATCGTTGACTTTAATCTGCAACTTCATCACGTCGCCACAGGCCGGTGCACCCACCATGCCACTGCCGACGTTCTCGTCGTTGTTGTCAAAGGAACCCACGTTACGCGGATTCTCGTAATGGTCGATAACTTTTTCACTGTAAGCCATTATAAATTCTCCTGATTCCGATACCGATTAATGATGTGCCCATTCGATGCTGTTCAGATCCACGCCCTGCTTGTACATTTCCCACAGCGGAGAAAGGTCACGCAGACGACCGATGGATTTACGAACTAACTCGATGGTGTAGTCGATCTCTTCTTCAGTAGTAAAACGACCTAAAGAGAAACGGATAGAGCTATGTGCCAGCTCATCGTTCAGCCCCAGCGCGCGCAGCACGTAGGACGGTTCGAGGCTTGCTGACGTACAGGCAGAACCGGAAGAAACCGCAAGGTCTTTCAGCGCCATAATCAGCGACTCACCTTCAACGTAATTGAAGCTGACGTTGAGAATGTTCGGCGCACCGTGTTCCAGGTCACCGTTCAGGTAAACTTCTTCGATATCTTTGATGCCGTTCCACAGACGGTTACGCAGGCCGCGCAGACGTTCCATCTCGGTCGCCATCTCTTCTTTTGCGATGCGATAGGCTTCGCCCATACCGACGATCTGGTGAACAGGCAGAGTACCGGAACGCATACCGCGCTCGTGACCGCCGCCGTGCATTTGTGCTTCGATACGTACGCGCGGTTTACGACGCACATACAGCGCACCGATACCTTTCGGGCCGTAGATTTTGTGACCGGAGAAAGACATCAGGTCAACTTTCAACTGGCTCAGGTCGATAGGCAGTTTGCCCACGCTCTGGGTTGCATCAACATGATAGATAATGCCACGAGCACGGCACATTTCACCGATAGCCGCGATATCCTGCACCACGCCGATTTCGTTATTTACGTGCATGATGGAAACAAGGATGGTGTCGTCACGCATCGCTGCTTCGAGTTCTTTCAGGTCGATAATACCGTTACGCTGCGGTGCCAGGTAAGTGACTTCAAAACCTTCGCGCTCCAGCTGACGGCAGGTATCCAGTACCGCTTTGTGTTCGGTTTTGCTGGTGATGATGTGCTTGCCTTTTTTCTGATAAAAGTTAGCAGCACCTTTGATCGCCAGGTTGTCAGATTCGGTAGCACCAGAGGTAAAGACAATTTCACGCGGATCAGCGCCAACCAGATCGGCAATCTGATTACGAGCGATATCTACCGCTTCTTCAGCCTGCCAGCCGAAACGGTGAGAACGGGAGGCCGGGTTACCAAAGGTTCCGTCCATCGTCATAAACTGCATCATTTTCTCGGCAACACGCGGGTCCACCGGCGTGGTTGCGGAGTAGTCGAGATAAATCGGTAATTTCATTGCTCTATAAACTCCGTACATCACTCAATGCAAGGAACCAGGCTACCGGCTGGATGTACGACCGTGTTTACGGAGCGCGAGACGCCCCGGCCTGATTCTAATATCTTGTTATCTTTAACCTAACTGTTTCGGGTTTCAGCAAGTTGACAAACTTACGAATCTCCGGGAGCTTACATAAGTAAGTGACCGGAGTGAGTATGTGCAGTCAACGCAGATGCAACACGAAACAGGACGGTTAAATTAAGCGCGTAACTTAACGTCGATCGCGTCTTGTGTGCGGGTGCGTGGCGCGTCGTGAGTATGCTGACGACCAGATACATCCAGCACTTCCTGGTTATTAACCAGTTCGCCTAAAGTAATGTTGTTGAGAAAACCGGTAAGGCGGTCGCTCAAATCACGCCACAGCGCGTGGGTCAGGCATTTATCGCCCCCCTGGCAGCCGCCTTTACCCTGACAACGGGTAGCATCTACAGATTCATCAACGGCGCTAATTACTTCGCCAACGGCGATGCTGCTGGCATCTTTGCCTAACAGATAACCACCGCCTGGCCCGCGTACGCTGGAAACCAGACCATTTTTACGCAGACGGGAAAACAGTTGTTCCAGATAAGAAAGGGAAATTCCCTGACGTTCGGAAATATCAGCCAACGGTACCGGGCCCGCTTCAGAGTTGAGCGCAACGTCAAGCATTGCGGTCACGGCATAGCGCCCTTTAGATGTCAGTCTCATGTCTTACTTCACCTCAAACTCGCCCCTGCCCGGGGTTTTTTATTGTAAAAGTGGGGGTATTGCATAGCAGGGTCAAGTCTGACATTCCCGAGTAAATTGGTCAACTATTTACTTGACTGATTTAGTCGGGTATTTAACCTTCAGTGCCATTTTTTTATCGTGGCGTTTGTACCTGTTGTCGGGTGCGGCGTAAACACTTTATCCGTCCAGGGGTTCAGTACAATGTAGGCCTGACAAGACGCGTTAAGCGCCGCATCAGGCAACCTCGGTTATTCGGCCTTGTTACCTTTATTCTGCTGCTCAATAGAAGCCAGAATCCCGCGCAGGATATTCAACTCCTGGCTTTCCGGGCGCGCACGGGTAAACAGACGACGCAGCTTATTCATCACCTGCCCCGGATGGTTTTCACGGATAAAGCCGGTTGCCAGCAGCGTTTGTTCAAGATGACCGTAAAAACGTTCCAGATCATCGACCAGCGGATACGGCGTCTCGTCATGTTCAACCTGCTCGCTGTTCTCCTGAGTCGCCAGCCAGGCCATACGGACTTCATAGGCAATAACCTGAACAGCCATCGCCAGGTTCAGCGAACTGTATTCCGGGTTAGCGGCAATGGCGACATGATAATGGCACTTTTGCAACTCTTCATTGGTCAAGCCGACACGCTCACGACCAAAAACCAGTGCCACCGGCGTATTTGCCGCTTCAGCGACGCTTTTCAAACCGCATTCGCGCGGGTCGAGCATCGGCCACGGCAGCGTGCGCGAGCGTGCACTGGTGCCAACCACCAGGCTACAACCGGCTAACGCTTCGTCGAGTGTATCGACAATGTGAGCATTACCAATCACATCGCTGGCCCCTGCTGCCAGAGCAATCGCCTGGGAGTCAGGTTTCACTAGTGGATTAACCAGCCACAGATTGGTTAAGCCCATTGTTTTCATGGCACGGGCAACAGAACCCATATTACCGGTGTGTGACGTCTCCACCAGCACAATTCGAATATTTTGCAGCATTGTCTTTCTTCATCTAAAGATTATTCACGCATCTTATCATAAAACGAAGACAGATGCCGATCTCGCTGCTATACTCTGCGCCGTTTTCCCGTTCTTTAACATCCAGTGAGAGAGACCGATGCATCCGATGCTGAACATCGCCGTGCGCGCAGCGCGCAAGGCGGGTAATTTAATTGCCAAAAACTATGAAACCCCGGACGCTGTAGAAGCGAGCCAGAAAGGCAGTAACGATTTCGTGACCAACGTAGATAAAGCTGCCGAAGCGGTGATTATCGACACGATTCGTAAATCTTACCCACAGCACACCATCATCACCGAAGAAAGCGGTGAACTTGAAGGTACCGATCAGGATGTTCAATGGGTTATCGATCCACTGGATGGCACTACCAACTTTATCAAACGCCTGCCGCACTTCGCGGTATCTATTGCCGTTCGTATCAAAGGCCGCACTGAAGTTGCTGTGGTTTATGATCCTATGCGTAACGAACTGTTCACCGCGACTCGCGGTCAGGGCGCACAGCTGAACGGCTACCGTCTGCGCGGCAGCACCGCTCGCGATCTCGACGGTACTATTCTGGCGACCGGCTTCCCGTTCAAAGCAAAACAGTACGCTACCACTTACATCAACATCGTCGGCAAACTGTTCAACGAATGTGCAGACTTCCGTCGTACTGGTTCTGCGGCGCTGGATCTGGCTTACGTTGCCGCAGGTCGTGTTGACGGTTTCTTTGAAATCGGTCTGCGTCCGTGGGATTTCGCCGCAGGTGAGCTGCTGGTTCGTGAAGCGGGCGGTATCGTCAGCGACTTCACCGGTGGTCATAACTACATGCTGACCGGTAACATCGTTGCCGGTAACCCGCGCGTTGTTAAAGCCATGCTGGCGAACATGCGTGACGAGTTAAGCGACGCCCTGAAGCGTTAATTTCTCTGGCGGGTGATTTCTCTCACCCGCCCTCGCCTTTCAGGCGCTATTCCGAAATGCTTCCGCTCTGCTTTACTTTCTTTCGTCACTCTCCCACCATCTTTCCCCGATTAATGGATGATAAAGAAGTCGCAAGGAAAGGTTATGGCACTGCCAGTGAACACACGCGTTCTCAAAATTCTGTTTATTCTCTTTGTTGTTGCCTTCTGCGTTTATTTAGTGCCGCGCGTTGCCATCAACTTCTTCTTTTATCCCGACGACAAAATTTACGGTCCCGACCCCTGGTCGGCGGAATCCGTCGAATTTACAGCTAAGGACGGTACTCGTCTGCAAGGCTGGTTTATCCCTTCTTCGACAGGCCCCGCTGACAACGCCATCGCAACCATCATTCATGCTCACGGCAATGCCGGAAATATGTCCGCCCACTGGCCGCTGGTCAGTTGGTTACCCGAGCGTAATTTCAACGTTTTTATGTTTGATTATCGCGGGTTTGGTAAATCAAAAGGCACGCCGTCTCAGGCCGGATTGCTGGACGATACGCTAAGTGCCATCAATGTGGTGCGCCATCGCAGTGATGTAAACCCACAACGACTGGTGCTGTTCGGGCAGAGTATTGGCGGGGCGAATATTCTTGATGTTGTTGGTCAGGGTGATCGTGAGGGCATACGTGCAGTGATCCTCGACTCCACATTTGCCTCTTATGCAACCATCGCCAACCAGATGATCCCCGGCAGTGGCTACTTACTTGATGAGAGTTACAGCGGCGAAAATTACATCGCCAGCGTCAGCCCGATCCCAGTTTTACTCATTCACGGTAAGGCCGATCACGTTATCCCATGGCAGCACAGCCAAAAGTTGTATGATCTGGCAAAAGAGCCAAAACGTTTAATCTTAATCCCTGACGGCGAACACATTGATGCTTTTTCCGATCGTCACGGTGATGTTTATCGCGAACAAATAGTGGATTTTATCCTTAGCACGTTGAATCCGCACAACTAACCCATGATCGCTAGCGCGATAATCATTCACAAATCCACCTTTAGACGAGCTAATCCACTGGTCAGAACAGTTTAAGATGAGAAAAATTCTGTGACGCTTGCCAACATTTCTGATGATTAGCATTCCCTTCGCCATTTCCCTGAGCAAACTTTAGCTATTCTTATCAATTATGCTTATGGGAGATCTACAGATGATGCCTACGCTTGCTTCACCATCTGTCCTTTCGGCTCCCCAGCGCCGCTGCCAGATCTTGCTGACACTCTTTCAGCCGGGGTTGACCGCCACCACGGCAACCTTCAGCAAGCTTAATGGTGTGGATGATGATATTGCCAGTCTTGATATCAGCGAAACAGGACGGGAGATCCTGCGCTATCATCAACTCACACTGACTACTGGTTATGACGGTAGCTATCGGGTTGAAGGCACAGTGCTTAACCAACGTTTGTGTTTATTTCATTGGCTACGACGTGGTTTCCGTCTGTGTCCGTCATTTATTACCAGCCAATTCACACCTGCTCTGAAGAGTGAACTAAAGCGGCGCGGAATTTCGCGTAACTTTTACGACGATACCAATCTACAAGCGTTAGTGAATCTCTGCTCTCGACGGCTACAAAAACGCTTTGAAACGCGCGATATTCATTTCCTGTGTCTGTATCTGCAATATTGCTTGCTGCAACACCACGCTGGCATTACGCCTCAGTTTAATCCGCTCCAACGTCGCTGGGCAGAATCCTGCCTGGAATTTCAGGTAGCGCAGGAAATTGGACGCCACTGGCAGCGTCGGGCGCTTCAGCCTGTACCGCCTGATGAGCCACTATTTATGGCATTACTTTTTTCCATGTTGCGAGTTCCCGATCCAATTCGGGATGCGCATCAGCGGGACAGACAATTGCGTCAGTCTATCAAACGTCTGGTAAACCATTTTCGTGAGCTGGGAAATGTTCGTTTTTATGATGAACAGGGGTTATGCGATCAGCTTTATACTCACCTCGCCCAGGCGTTAAATCGCAGTTTGTTTGCCATCGGTATTGATAACACCCTGCCAGAAGAGTTCTCCAGACTGTACCCACGCCTGGTGCGCACCACCCGCGCGGCGCTGACCGGATTTGAAAGTGAATACAGCGTCCATCTTTCTGATGAGGAAAGCGGTCTGGTCGCTGTGATTTTCGGTGCCTGGCTAATGCAGGAAAACGACCTGCATGAAAAACAGATTATTCTACTGACCGGGAATGATAGCGAGCGTGAAGCGCAGATTGAGCAGCAGTTACGTGAACTGACGTTACTGCCGCTCAACATTAAGCATATGTCGGTAAAAGCATTTTTGCAGAGAGGTGCTCCACGCGGCGCGGCACTGATTATTGCGCCTTACACCACGCCGTTACCGCTTTTTTCACCACCACTGATCTACACAGATCTGACGCTGACAACACACCAACAGGAGCAGATCCGCAAAATGCTCGAATCAGCATGAGGGAACAACTTTCGGGCGCAAGAACATTGCCGGAAGCGCCACCAGCGCCATCACCCAGAACACGCCGTGGCCCAGATATTGATACAGGAAACCGGCGAAGACGGTCATGATGGCGATACTACCGCCCATTGCAACGGCAGAGTAAACCGCCTGCAAACGGATGACTTCGCTACCCTGGCGGGCGGCAATATAACGCATGGCCGCCAGGTGGCAGACCGTGAAGGTGCCGCAATGCAGAATTTGCACCACTATCAACCACGGCAACGCCGTCGTTGCTCCCATAATTCCCCAGCGCATTACACCGCTAATCGCCGAGATCAGCAGCATATCGCGTGCACTACAACGGCGGAAAAGTTTATTACTCAGCGCAAAAATAATGACTTCTGCCACCACGCCCAGCGACCACAAATAGCCCACCGCTGAAGCAGAATACCCAGCTGCCTGCCAGTAAATAGCGCTAAAACCGTAATAGGCTGCATGCGCTCCCTGTAATAAACAAACGCAGGCCAGAAAGCGCCAGTTCTGGCGGACCAGTGTCAGCCAGGCTGGCCCTCCCGTGCTCTCCTGCTGACGGCTAGCCCCTTGTGGCTGAATCGTTGGACGAATGAGAAATCCGAGCAGCATGGACGCCACGCCCAACGTCAACAGCGCGAGGATCACCCGATAATCCAACATACTGACCAGTTTGCCTGTCAGCGCCGAGCCAATGACAAACGCCACCGAGCCCCACAGTCGCACTTTGCCGTAATCAAGCGGGAACTGTTTTTGCCATGTATTCGCCAGTGCATCGGTCAACGGTACCAGCGGTGAGAAAAAGAGGTTAAAGCCAATCATCACCACCATCAACCACGCTACATGCGCCCCCGCCCAGAAGGCGACAGCAAAGAGAAGTGTCAGCAGTGCCAGTACGCGCAAGGCGGAAATCAGGCGGGAAGGATCGCTAACGCGGGGCGCGATGATCAAACTCCCGAGAAAACGGGCAACCAGACCAGCCCCCAATAACAGGCCGATAGTTTCTGGCGTTAAGCCAATCCCCTTAAGCCAGACGCTCCAGAAAGGTAGAAAAATGCCGTAACTAAAAAAGTATGTGAAATAACCGAGCGCCAACCAGCGCGTGGATTGCAAAACCATGAGTCCCTCCCGTCAGGAGGCGTTAGTCTGGGGTTAATCGAATGTTGGTGCAAGTTGAAAAATAAGAATATTCGAGCCTGCTTCCCGATGTCTGTAACGCCTGTTCGCAAGCACTAAAAAAGCTGCGCCCCACAACGCACCTTGCAAAATTATTGCGTATTTATGCCGTTACGCTTGCCAAACGTTCCTGCACAATGGCGATGAAATCGCGTAATGCCGGTTTCATTTCGCCTTTCTTCCACGCCATTAGTAGGGCAATGGAAGGCACATTTCCGGCAATTGGCCGAAATACCACCTGCCCGGTATTAAAATTATTCATATAACCGGGTATCAAAGTTACGCCAAGCCCCATCCCCACCAAATTCATCGTTACCAGAATATTGGTTGCCACCTGGACGATATTCGGCTGGCTGTTTTCTTGCGCAAACCACTCCTTAACGATCGGCGCAAGCGAACCGGAATATGCCGGATCGGTACTAACGAAATTCACGCCATCCAGCTGCGCGGCGGTGATCTCTTTTTCTTGTGCTAAAGGATGATCAACCGGCAACACCACCACTAATGGTTCGTCAAAAAGTTCCAGATAATCAATCTCCGGGCTATAGACAGGATGGCGCATTAAGCCGACATCCAGTTCACCACGGCGAATTTTTTCTTCCTGTTCCGTGGTAATTAAACTCACCAACTCGATCAAGGTTTCTGGCTGTTTCAGTCGGAACATGGGCAATACTTTTGGCAGTAAATTCACTTCCGCCGATGGCACAAAACCGATGATTAAATGCTTATCTTCCTGAACAATTTTCCGCGCCCGTTGTTTGGCATTTTCCGCTTGTTCCAGGATTGCCTGCGCGTCCTGGAGAAAACATTCTCCCGCCGCCGTCAACGCGACTTTACGTTTATCACGTACCAGTAGCGGAACACCAACACAGTTTTCGAGATCGCGGATCTGGCTGCTTAACGAAGGCTGTGAGGTATGCAGTTTTTCCGCCGCACGGGTAAAGTTCAGTGCCTGCGCCACTGCGACGAAATAGCGTAAATGCCGTAGTTCCATCACCTTCCCCTTGTTATCGAAAAAACGTCTCAGTTGGTAGAAATTAACTATTTCACATATCAGCAACCAACCAGCAACATCCTTATGGCACAAAAATAGAAGGTCAATACATCTTATCTTTCAGGATTAAAAAATATGACCACACCCTCAGATTTGAACATTTACCAACTGATAGACACCCAAAACGGTCGGGTTACTCCGCGTATTTATACCGACCCGGATATTTACCAACTGGAGCTTGAGCGCATTTTCGGTCGTTGCTGGCTATTTCTCGCTCATGAAAGCCAGATCCCTAAACCCGGTGATTTTTTTAACACCTACATGGGAGAAGATGCGGTTGTCGTGGTGCGCCAAAAAGACGGCAGCATCAAGGCGTTTCTCAACCAATGCCGCCACCGGGCCATGCGTGTGAGTTATGCCGATTGCGGCAACACTCGCGCCTTTACCTGCCCGTATCATGGCTGGTCTTATGGTATTAACGGCGAGTTGATTGATGTACCGCTGGAACCTCGCGCCTACCCACAAGGGCTGTGTAAATCCCACTGGGGGTTAAACGAAGTTCCCTGTGTGGAGAGTTATAAGGGGCTGATTTTTGGCAACTGGGATACCTCCGCGCCGGGCCTGCGTGATTACCTGGGTGACATTGCCTGGTATCTGGATGGCATGCTGGATCGTCGCGAAGGCGGCACCGAAATTGTCGGCGGCGTACAAAAGTGGGTGATCAACTGCAACTGGAAATTCCCGGCAGAGCAGTTCGCCAGTGACCAGTATCATGCTCTGTTCAGCCATGCTTCTGCCGTTCAGGTATTAGGGGCGAAAGATGATGGCAGCGATAAGCGTCTCGGTGATGGACAAACCGCCCGCCCGGTGTGGGAAACCGCCAAAGATGCGCTGCAATTTGGTCAGGACGGTCACGGTAGCGGTTTCTTCTTTACCGAAAAGCCAGACGCCAATGTCTGGGTCGATGGTGCAGTTTCCAGCTATTACCGCGAAACCTACGCCGAAGCAGAACAACGTTTAGGCGAAGTTCGCGCCCTGCGCCTGGCGGGTCATAACAATATTTTCCCCACGCTTTCCTGGCTCAACGGCACTGCCACACTCCGCGTCTGGCATCCGCGCGGCCCAGATCAAGTCGAAGTGTGGGCGTTCTGTATTACTGACAAAGCCGCCTCTGATGAGGTTAAAGCCGCTTTTGAAAACAGCGCCACCCGCGCTTTTGGTCCTGCTGGTTTTCTTGAGCAGGATGACTCGGAGAACTGGTGTGAAATTCAAAAATTGCTGAAAGGCCACCGCGCCCGCAACAGTAAACTTTGTCTGGAAATGGGACTTGGTCAGGAAAAACGTCGCGACGACGGCATTCCAGGCATTACAAACTATATCTTCTCAGAAACGGCCGCCCGTGGAATGTATCAACGCTGGGCCGATCTCCTGAGCAGCGAAAGCTGGCAGGAAGTGCTCGATAAAACCGCCGCATACCAGCAGGAGGTGATGAAATGAGTGCGCAGGTTTCACTGGAGTTACATCACCGCATTAGCCAGTTTCTCTATCACGAAGCCAGTCTGCTGGATGACTGGAAATTTCGTGACTGGCTGGCGCAGCTCGACGAAGATATTCGTTACACCATGCGCACCACGGTTAACGCGCAAACGCGTGACCGCCGCAAAGGCGTTCAGCCACCGACAACCTGGATTTTTAATGACACCAAAGACCAGCTGGAGCGGCGAATCGCGCGTCTGGAAACGGGCATGGCCTGGGCGGAAGAGCCGCCGTCGCGCACCCGTCACTTAATCAGCAACTGCCAGGTAAACGAAACCGACATCCCAAACGTGTTTGCTGTGCGGGTAAATTATCTGCTTTATCGGGCACAAAAAGAGCGCGATGAAACATTCTATGTCGGGACTCGTTTTGACAAAGTTCGCCGTCTGGAAGATGACAACTGGCGCTTGCTGGAACGGGATATCGTCCTGGATCAAGCGGTGATCACGTCCCATAACCTGAGTGTACTGTTCTGATGAATCGAATTTATGCGTGTCCCGTTGCGGATGTGCCGGAAGGTGAGGCTCTCCGGCTCGATACCTCGCCCGTCATCGCCCTGTTCAACGTTGGCGGCGAGTTTTATGCCATTAACGATCGTTGCAGTCATGGTAATGCGTCGATGTCAGAAGGGTATCTGGAAGATGATGCTACGGTAGAGTGCCCACTGCACGCCGCCAGTTTTTGCCTGAAAACGGGGAAAGCGTTATGCCTGCCCGCCACCGATCCGCTAACCACTTATCCAGTACACGTTGAAGGTGGTGATATCTTCATCGACTTACCGGAGGCGCAGCCATGAGCGATCTGCATAACGAGTCCATCTTTATTACTGGTGGCGGATCGGGATTAGGACTGGCACTGGTCGAGCGATTTATCGAAGAAGGTGCGCAGGTTGCCACGCTGGAACTGTCGGCGGCAAAAGTCGCCAGTCTGCGTCAGCGATTTGGCGAACATATTCTGGCGGTGGAAGGTAACGTGACCTGCTATGCCGATTATCAACGCGCGGTCGATCAGATCCTGACTCGTTCTGGCAAGCTGGATTGTTTTATCGGCAATGCGGGCATCTGGGATCACAATGCCTCACTGGTTAATACTCCCGCAGAGACGCTCGAAACCGGCTTCCACGAGCTGTTTAACGTCAACGTACTCGGTTACCTGCTGGGCGCAAAAGCCTGCGCTCCGGCGTTAATCGCCAGTGAAGGCAGCATGATTTTCACACTGTCAAATGCCGCCTGGTATCCCGGCGGCGGTGGCCCGCTGTACACCGCCAGTAAACATGCCGCAACCGGACTTATTCGCCAACTGGCTTATGAACTGGCACCGAAAGTGCGGGTGAATGGCGTCGGCCCGTGTGGTATGGCCAGCGACCTGCGCGGCCCACAGGCGCTCGGGCAAAGTGAAACCTCGATAATGCAGTCTCTGACGCCGGAGAAAATTGCCGCCATATTACCGCTGCAATTTTTCCCGCAACCGGCGGATTTTACGGGTCCGTATGTGATGTTGGCATCGCGGCGCAATAATCGCGCATTAAGCGGTGTGATGATCAACGCTGATGCGGGTTTAGCGATTCGCGGCATTCGCCACGTAGCGGCTGGGCTGGATCTTTAAGGAAGCACGATGAAAGAAAAAACGATCATTATTGTCGGTGGCGGGCAAGCGGCGGCAATGGCTGCGGCCTCGCTACGCCAGCAAGGGTTCACCGGTGAGCTGCATCTGTTTTCCGATGAGCAACATCTTCCATATGAACGTCCACCGCTCTCGAAAGCCATGTTGCTGGAGGATTCCCCACAGTTGCAGTCGGTGTTACCCGCTAACTGGTGGCAGGAAAACAATGTTCATCTGCATTCTGGCGTAACCATCAAAACGCTGGGTCGCGACACACGAGAGTTAGTGTTAACCAACGGCGAAAGCTGGCACTGGGATCAGCTGTTTATGGCAACCGGCGCGGCAGCCCGACCGCTGCCATTGCTTGATGCACTGGGAGAACGCTGCTTTACCCTGCGCCATGCCGGCGATGCCGCCAGACTGCGAGAAGTTCTGCAGCCCGAACGGTCAGTCGTGATTGTCGGTGCCGGAACTATTGGTCTGGAACTGGCTGCCAGCGCCACGCAGCGTGGATGTAAGGTGACAGTGATTGAACTGGCGGCAACCGTCATGGGCCGTAATGCACCACCGCCCGTGCAACACTATCTTTTACAGCGCCATCAGCAGGCTGGTGTGAGCATTCTGCTCAATAATGCCATTGAACATGTGGTCGATGGTGAAAAAGTAGAACTGACGCTGCAAAGTGGCGAAACGCTTCAGGCCGATGTGGTGATTTACGGTATTGGTATCAGCGCCAACGACCAACTGGCTCGCGAGGCCAACCTTGATACTGCCAATGGTATTGTCATTGATGAAGCTTGCCGCACCTGCGATCCCGCGATCTTTGCCGGTGGCGATGTGGCAATCACCCGTCTTGATAATGGTGCACTACACCGCTGCGAAAGCTGGGAAAACGCCAACAACCAGGCGCAAATTGCCGCTGCCATAATGTTGGGGCTACCGCTTCCGCGACTACCGCCGCCGTGGTTCTGGAGCGATCAGTACAGTGATAACTTACAGTTTATTGGCGATATGCGTGGCGATGACTGGATTTGTCGTGGCAACCCGGAAACTCAGAAGGCGATTTGGTTTAATCTGCAAAACGGCGTGCTTATCGGTGCGGTAACACTGAATCAGGGCCGTGAGATTCGCCCAATCCGCAAATGGATCCAGAGCGGCAAAACGTTTGATGCGAAACTGCTGATAGATGAGGACATCGCGCTTAAATCACTGTAACCAGGATAATTAGCGAATATCTCAACGCCTGGGGCGTGGCGAGGTACCAGAGTGTGTATTACGTTTAAATCACATTATCTTGCAAAGGGATTGGTTATGAACACACTACGTTATTTTGATTTTGGTGCTGCCCGCCCCGTTTTGTTATTAATTGCCCGTATCGCCGTGGTCTTAATTTTCATTATTTTTGGTTTTCCCAAAATGATGGGCTTTGACGGTACGGTCCAATATATGGCCTCGCTGGGCGCGCCAATGCCGATGCTGGCAGCGATTATTGCGGTAGTTATGGAAGTGCCCGCCGCGATTTTAATCGTGCTTGGCTTTTTCACCCGTCCGCTGGCGGTGCTGTTTATTTTCTACACGCTGGGTACGGCGGTGATTGGTCACCATTACTGGGATATGACCGGCGATGCGGTTGGGCCAAATATGATTAATTTCTGGAAGAATGTCAGTATCGCTGGCGCATTCCTGCTGTTGGCAATTACCGGGCCGGGGGCAATTTCTCTCGATCGGCGTTAGGAAAGATGCCGGATGCGGCGTGAACGCCTTATCCGGCATTTTATAAATTACAGTAACGCAACCCGCAACGACATCTCTGACGTTGTTGATTCCCCCGGCGCAAGCGCAATGAGGTCACCTCCTTCCGGGCGATGATGGTCATCCGGCGCATGGCTCATCGGTTCCAGACAGAAGAAATCAAACGCATATCCTTTATCAAACGCCGGGTCGGAAACAAAGATGAAATAACATGGTGCAGGTGGCGTCGTTTCCATGATGATGGCATAACCCTCCTGCGGCTGCTCAATGCGGGCCTGACCATTCCATCCGGCAAAGCCATTGTTCACCCACTGGTGCGGCAACGGCGCGAGCTGGTTGAAATCCAGCTCCTGCGGTAGCTGCTCGCAAAACTCCCCCGCCAGCCACTGCTCCCGTTCCAGCCAGTAACCGCTCGCCTGCGCCTGAATCCGCGTTTGTGGTGACAACGGAAAATAAGGATGCCAGCCGGTACCAAATGGCAGCGTCTCTGCCCCTTGATTGGTGACAGAGAGCGTCACCGTCAGCGTATCTGCCGTTAAATGAAACGCCTGACTTACCCGATAGTGATAAACACCGCTGCGATGTTCATACACCAGACACAAGCTATCATCGCTGCGCGAGACACATTGCCACTGCCCCAGCCAGCCGTCGCCGTGCAGATAGTGCGCATCCCACTCAACATTCGGTTGCAGTTGATACTCACGCCCCTGCCAGACAAAACGGTTGCCACTCACCCGGTTTGCAAACGGCACCAGCGGAAAACAAGAGGCATCGGTTGCCACACCGCTTTTTTTACCGGGACGTAAGAGCGGCGTCGCGTCACGCCAGAAGCCTTCGATGACGCCGCCCCGGTCAGAAACGTCCAGCTTTAGCGGCCCGTGAGATAAGGTATAGATGGTCATCCGCTGACTCCTTAATCCGGGAAGTTAATCACAACTTTCCCGCATTTGCCGCTCGCCATCAGCGCATAGGCATCACCTGCCTGTTCCAGCGTGAAGCGGTGGGTAATGGCGTTACGCGGCCACAGTTTCCAGTCCGTTAAATCGTGGGCGCATTTTTCCATATGGAACAGACTGGTCACCCAGGAGCCAATAATCCGCCGTTGATGATGCATCAGATCAGCGCTAACCTCGAACTCCACTTTTCCGGTTTCCCCGATGTAAACCACCCGTCCCCAGTCAGCAGTGGATTGCAACGCCAGTAAGCGACCTGCGGCATTACCGGAACAATCGAGCGCAACATCCGCGCCACCGTGGGTGAGTTCGGCGATAATCTGCGGCAGGCCTTCGGTCGTTGCTAAATAGCCGTGATCCATCACCCCTAACTGTTTCGCCATCGCCAGACGTTCCGGCAGCATATCAACGCCGATGATCCTTTTTGCACCGCGACCTTTCGCCAGCATCATCGCCATCATGCCGACCGGCCCCAGACCGACCACCAGCACGTTATCACTGCCGGAAACTTCGCCGCGCAAAATCCCTTCATACGCTGTGCCAACGCCACAACTGATAAACGCACCATCTTCGTAGCTCAACGCATCCGGCAGGAGGATCAGATCTTTTTCTTCCGCCAGCAGGTATTCGGCATGACCGCCATCACGCTGCCAGCCGTAAGCGGCTTTTCCTTCGCCAGTACAAGAGATAGGAAAACCGCGACGGCAGTTCAGGCAAAAACCACAGCCAGAAATGTGATACACCAGCACGCGGTCGCCCTCTTTAAAATGGCGGCAGCCTTGCCCCATCGCCACAATCTGCCCGCACGGTTCATGACCGTTGATAAATCCCTGGTATAACGGTTTATCGGGTGCCGCCGCCGTAGCGCGGTGCTGGTGGTAGATATAGTGGACATCGCTCCCGCAAATTCCGGAGGATTTCATTTTGATCAGTACCTGGTTAATCCCCGGCGTCGGCACCGCAACTTCCCGCAGATCGACGGTCGAATTTCCTGGTAAATAAGCTGCCAGCATCGTTTTCATAAATCCCTCATTAACAATACGATTAATTTTCATCCCTGCCGCACCCGCGCCAGGGGCGTTAAGGTTTAGCGTTTCGCTTTACTGCTACGCTGGGTCAGCAAGATATTCGCCAGCACCGCCACCACGATGATGACGCCGCGCACCACCTGCTGGAAAAAGGAGTTAATCCCGAGCAGCACCAGACCGTTACCGATTAGCGTAATCACCAGCACACCAAGCAACGTACCGAACAAGGAACCGCGACCGCCGGAAAGTGCCGTACCGCCAACCACGACCGCGGCGATCACGTCAAACTCCAGACCGTTTGCGGCACCTGCGTTACCAGAACCGAGGCGCGCCGCCAACAAAATGCCGGTCACCGCCGCTAATAATCCCGAAAGGGTAAAAATAAGAATGCGTACCCGACGAACATTAATACCGCACAACTGCGCCGCCGTGGCATTACCGCCAACAGCAAAAACCGAGCGCCCGAAGGCGGTTTTGCGGCTAATGAACACAAACAGCGCAAACAACACCATCATGATCAGCGCGGATACTGGCACACCGAGAAATTGTCCCCCCAGCCAGTCCAGTACCTCGTTTTCGTCAATCGGCACTGGCAGGGCATTAGTCATAAACAGCCCCATTCCGCGCAGGGCGCTCCACAGCCCCAGCGTGGCAACGAAACTGGGCACGTTAAACACGCCGCGCAGCACGCCCGCCAGCGTCCCCATCAGCGCGCCTAACAGCAACACCAGCAGACAAGCAATCGCCAGTGGAACGTCAAATTGCAGCAAAAATGCCAGGCACACCGAGACAAAAGCCACCATCGGTCCAACACTGACATCAATTTCACCGGAGATAATAATCAGCGTCATTGCCCAGGCGGCAATCCCGATGGTGGCAGCATCGCGCAGCACGTTCATCTGATTATTCAATGAGATAAAGCCCGGTGCGTTCAGGGAGAAGACCAGATAAAGAATGGCGATTACCACCAGCAAACCAATCTCATTAATATGGCGACTGACAAATTGTTTGAGCGAGACGCTCTTGCCCTGCGGCAATGATAATGACGAAGCAGACATCTTCAGGTTCCTCGGTAAAATTCATCAGTGCACAGACAGAATGGCGGACATCAGCTCATCCACATTGACCGGCGAGTGAAACTCCTGCGAGAACGTACCGTGCTGTAATAACAGGATGCGGTCGCACACCAGCGGCAACTCCTCCACTTCACTGGAGATAAACACCACGCTTTTCCCTTCGGCAGCCAGCTCGCGGACAATACGGTAAATCTGCTGTTTGGCTTCGATATCGACGCCGCGCGTTGGCTCGTCGAGCAATAAAATCTGGCTGGCGGCATAGACCCAACGACCGATCACCACTTTTTGCTGATTGCCGCCAGAAAGCGTACCAATAGGCGTTTCGCTACTGGCTGCCTTGACCGTCATCCGCTGCATCACCTCTTCGGTCAGGCGGCGGATGGTGGACCATTGCAGCACACCGTTGGCGCTGATTTTTTGCCGATTGGTCAGTACCGTATTTTCGTCAACGCCCAGCCAGGGAATGATCCCCGCTTCTTTGCGGTTTTCTGGCGTATAGCCAATACCGCGTTTCAGCATCTCGCCGTAATCGGGGCGCGTGATTTTCTCGCCGTTGATAACAATTTCGCCCTGTTCATACGTCTCCAGCCCAACAATCGCCTTCAGCAATTCACTGCGCCCTGCCCCCAGCAGGCCAGCAATGCCGAGCACTTCGCCACGACGCAGGGAAAAACTGATCTCCGTAAGTTTTGGTCTGTGGCGTAACGCGCGAACTTCCAGTACGGTCTGGTCCGCAATCTCCTGAGCTACAACCGGTGCAAGATCAACGTGATCGCGCCCGAGCATCAGCGACACAATATGACGGGTTGAGGTGTTTTCGAGCATCACATCGCCCGCCACCTGACCATCGCGCATAACGGTGGCACAGGAGGCAATGCGGCGAATTTCTTCCATCCGGTGGCTGACATAAATCACCGCCACGCCCAGTGCTGACATTTTTTTCACGGCGCTGATTACCAGTTCAACTTCCGTACTGGCAAGCGAGCTGGTGGGTTCATCAAGAATGACCACGCGCGGCTCGCCTTTCATCACCCGCGCAATTTCCACCAGTTGCTTTTGCGCCGGGCTTAGTGTCGAAACAAGTTGTTCAGGACTAACGTCAACGCCCAACGCCTGCAAGCAACGTTGGGCGTCATGCGCCATTTGCAGGTAATCAATCATGCCGTTGCGGCGGGGCCACTGACCGAGGCAGAGGTTTTCCGCCACTGTCAGCCCTTCCACCAGACTTAATTCCTGATAAACCGCGCGTACCCCCAGTTCAGCGGCACGGCGAGTCAGCGTAGCTTCGTCGCCTTCCAGTCGCGTCTCGCCAATCCAGATATCACCGCTATCCGGACGTTCGCTACCGGTAAGCATTCGAATGAGGGTCGATTTTCCCGCACCGTTTTTGCCTAACAGCGCGCGAACTTCGCCTTTATTGAGCGTAAAGTTAACGTTATCCAGCGCAACGACGCCGGGGTAACGCTTATTTCCTGCCACCACTTTTGCTACCGGAACTGCCTCTGTTGCCGTGAACATAGGGACCTCTGCGAATCAGCGATTAGGGCAGACCATCAACGTGCGTTGCCAGCCACTGTTTACCGTCTTCCGTTTTGGTATAGAGATCGATTGGCACCTGAATCACTTTTTCACCGTCGGCTTGTTTATTGATAACCTTCAATGTTTGCGCGAAAACAGCATTGCCCATTTTCTTACCGGAAATATCCACTACCGCTTTCAGCACCTGGTTATTTTCCAGTTCCTGTGCAATTTCAGTGGTCATATCCGAACCGAAAACGGCAATTTTTCCAGCCTGATTTTGATTACGTACCGCTTTTACCGCGCCGAGTGTCGCTCCCCCCGATTCCCCCATAATGGCGTTGAGATCTGGCGTGGAGATAATCAATTTTTCACCAACAGAAATCGCTTTATCTAAAACAGTCCCTTCCTGATTAGCGACAATTTTCGCGCCGGGAACGCGGGCTTTTAATACTTCTTCAAACCCTTTACGTCGTTGCACACAAACTTCAAAGGCTTCGCAATTGATGACGGCAATTTTCGGCTGGTCAATTTTGTTGGCAATAAAATAATCGGCGGCAGCGTTACCCAGTTTTTTACCAAATTCCAGCGGGTCGCCAACCAGATATGCCGAGACATATTTATCGACACCCTTTTGATTAATACAGGTGTTGTAGCAAATCACCGGAATACCCGCCTCACTGGCGCGGCGAACGGTGCGGCTACTGCCATTTTCGGACACTGCCGACAAAATAATGGCATCGACATTACGCGCCACGAGGGTATCAACAAAGGTACTTTCTTTCGAAATATCGCCCTGGGCGTTAGTTTCAATTAACTGTACCTGTACTGAAGAATCTTTTGCCGCATCCTGAACGCCCTGGCGCACTCCAGCGTAATATCCCTGGGTATCAAGGTATATTGCGCCAATGGTCATTTCTTTATCCGCAGCGTTGGCAAATAGTGTGCTACCTAATAGCGTAGCCATTAATAATAGATTACGGGTTGTTCTCATTTTTTTAGGCATAGTGCCTCCTGTAGGGTTTTTATTTACAACGGCTTATTTTAATTATTTGAGCGTGAGCGGCAGCGCGTGCCGCTCAAATATTACAGTTAATAAGGTTTAGTGAACGCGGTTAAAAATAAAAGGCATCACGGTGGTGAATAATGCCGCTTTCGGCCAGGCCGGATTAATCGCCGTCAATTCAGCGCGAGCAGATTCGTATTGCGCAATCTCGCCTAATCCCGCGGCCGCCAGCATCGCCACCATCAGGCATTTTTCTTTATGTTGCTGTTGTAAATCGCCATACAGCGATAACAAGTCAGGTTGCGAGACGGCAAAGAAATCCGCTTCGATACTGGTTTTTGCCATCTCTTGCGCCCACTGTTTCATTTCACTAAACAGTTGCTGTGCGGTTTTTTGTTCGCCCAGTAATCGCAACGCCATCCCTTGCCAGAAGAGATAATCAACCGGTTGATCGTTGTAATAACTGTGAATGTTAATGGTGCGATCGCCAGTCGCCGCCAGACGTAAACAGCGCGTTGCTGCAGTTTCATCGCCCTGGGCTTTGGCACATATCGCCTGCCAGAACCAGATGTCGTTGTCAGTTTGCCCCGGTAAACGGCCTTCGCTTAAATTCTCCGGATAGTGCAGCGCGGCATGAAGCAGTTCGCTGGCCTGCTGCAGTTGTCTGGCATCAAGGTGTTGCCAGGCGCGTAACAACTGGTTGAGGATAAACTGACTGGTGACTTTCCCTTCTCCGCCTTCCCACGGATGGAATTTACGCGTGGCGAGAATGTCTGCCGCTTTGTCCGCCTGACCAGTGAGATGCCACAAATTGAGCAATTCTGCGGTCATGTCGTCGCGTTTCAGAGCAATTTCCAGATTATTTTCCAGACGAGCCAGTCGTTTCTCCGGTGCGGCTCCGGTTAGCTTATCCAGCAAATCCCGTTCAAAAAGCAGACGAGCATCCTGCGGCGCAAGCTGATAAGCACTATCAAGATAACGCGCGGCCAGTTCATAATCATGCTGCTTATTCCACGCATGGATTGCCAGCCCACGCCAGCCGTCGGCAAACTCCGGCGACATCTCAACGCAACGTTGCCATAAGGCAATTGCTTTGCCGTAGCTGCGCTTGTTGTAGTAGAAACAGGCCAGTAAATGCCGGGCAAACCAGCACTCTTCAATACTCTCCAGCGCCGCAACCTCTTCCAGCGTATTAGGGAAACGGACAAACTGCGGGAAAACATCAATGGCTTTTGCGACCAGTTCGCCGCGTTCAGCTTTCGGCAGCAAGCTGGCTTGCAGGTAAAGCGGTAGCGTGCGCTGACAGTCCAGTGCGTTCAGCATCTCTGCCGCCAGAGCGGGCATGCCCCAGTTAATCAGTTGCCCGGCGGTCATCAGGGCGTTAACGTCGCGTCCCTGACACAGACCTCGCCACTGTACGAGGGCAGATTCGCTACAACCATCGAACCAGTTCAGCCACCACAGAGTGGCGTTCAGCGGATAATCACGCAGCAACTTCTCTCGCTGCAAACGCGCGTTGTCCTGACGACCACTTAACACCAGCAGCAGGTTATGCAGGCAAAGCACTTCCTGATTGGTTGGGCAGGCGCGAAGACTTTGTTGGCAAAAATCCAGACCAGCGTCAAAGTTACCATTACGCGCAGCCAGCCGTGCCAGACCATAATAGCCACCCGCTTTACTGTTGCCGCTCCAGACCGCACGCCAGAAATCCTCTTCGGCTTGTTGATATTGCCCCTGACGTTCGTAAGCACTGGCGCGAATTAAACTCGCCTGTCCGCACTGCGGGTTTTTGTTCAACGCATGTGCGCGTTTCAGCGCCTGAGTGGCATACGCCACCGTTTGCGGGAAGTCGGCGCGGTTATATTCCAGCATCGCCAACGCCAGGTTACAGCGATAATCCAGCGGGTCCAGCGCCACGCCGCGCAGGTAGTAATCGAAGGGGGAACGGCTGGCATGATGATATTGCTCCAGATGCTGCCCGATAAACCAGGCTTCATCTGTACTGGTAATCTCTTGTGCTGCCAGTGGCGCTTTGGCGACGTCCGGCAACGGCAACTCTTGCGGCTGATGTTCCTGATAACTCAGTACGATATTGCCGTCAGCATCGGAGAGTTCAATGGTTAGTCTGTCAGGATTGATACCATGCAACACGCCCTGAATGGCGTTCGCTGGTGTCAGAGCCACGGCATCGTCGAGTAACGCGTTGCATCTGCCGATTTCGCGGATCGCCAGCCGGTATCCGTTCAACGGGGAGATGGCATACAGCCCCCACTCAATCCCCCGCTCGCTACGCTGGAGTTTAATCACCGCATCGCGGGAGGCGTTTTGCACCATGCCCAGAGAATGATAAGGCAGGAAATACTGCTCGAAACGCTTCTCTTCGTAAGCATCAAGCCAGGTAAAATCGGGCTGGTTATCGGCAAAAATACCCGTCATCAGTTCGATATACGGGCCGTTATTGTCGGTCAGGCTCTTATCCCACGCCTGGCCGAATTCACTGTGTCCCCAGCTCCACTGTTTTTTACCTGGCGCGATGTGGTGGTTGGCAACGTGTAGCAAACCGCCATCTTCATCGTGACACCATGCGCCAACAAAATCGTACTGCGATTTTTCGGCCATATACGAAGTCGGCACTGGCACATTTTTATAGCGAGAAATATCCACTCCGGCGGAGTAGTCCACTTTGTAGTAAGTGCCGGTAGCGATAGGGAAAGCTGAAACAGCCCGTTTGCCGTGATCAAACACCGCCGTTACATCCGGCGGGAAAACGCTCTGATGCCCTTCGCCACCTTTCACTGCCGGGTTGGCCCACCACAAGAAATGACGCGGCGTGGCATTGCCGTTATAGACGCGGCTGGCAATCTCCAGCGCCGCCCGGTCAGGGCGTAGTGTGAAACCGGTCATCACCTGTAAACCGTGCATCGGCTCCGTTTCGCCGACCCACACCGTCTGTGCGCCGTCTTCATGGGCTTCGAGGGTGAAATCAACGGGCATAAAGGTAGTCGGGCGATGGTGTTGTGGCCAGTTAAACTCAATCCCGCCCGAAATCCACGGCCCCAATAGCCCTACCAGCGCCGGTTTAATCACCTCATTGTGATAGACAAAATCGCGCTGTTTCACTTTATCCCAAGCGCGATGCACCCGACCGCCCAACTCCGGCAGGATCATCACTTTGATATAGTCGTTTTCCAGCCACACCGCTTGCCAGGATTTCAGGACTTTCTGCTCGCTCAGCGTATCGGTCACGCCGTAGGGATAAACCGCGCCGGACGATCCCTGATAAACGCGATTTTCCAGGAACATAGGGTGTATATCCTGCGGCCCGGTTTCATAAGTCGGGATCTCAACGCGCTCTTGCCACACTTTTACTGGAGTCATAGTGCCCTCAATATTAACAAGACATACTGAATTAAAAGATTTGTGGCAGTGTATTGAACAATCTGGCAATGTTTTCGCGGAATAATCACGCAATTAACTAAACAAGGTTTAGTGAAGATGAGAGCCTGCATTAATAATCAACAGATTCGCCACCATAACAAATGCGTGATTCTGGAACTGCTGTACCGGCAAAAGCGCGCCAATAAATCAACGCTGGCCCGGCTGGCGCAAATTTCAATTCCAGCGGTCAGTAATATTTTGCAGGAGCTGGAAAGCGAAAAACGGGTGGTGAATATCGACGATGAAAGCCAGACGCGCGGGCACAGTAGCGGTACATGGCTGATCGCGCCGGAAGGTGACTGGACGCTGTGCCTGAACGTGACGCCCACCAGCATTGAGTGTCAGGTCGCTAATGCCTGTTTAAGTCCGAAAGGCGAATTTGAATATTTTCAGATTGATGCACCGACACCGCAGGCTCTGTTGTCCGAAATCGAAAAATGCTGGCATCGCCATCGTAAACTGTGGCCAGACCGTACCATCAACCTGGCGCTGGCTATCCACGGTCAGGTTGATCCAGTGACTGGCGTGTCGCAAACCATGCCGCAAGCGCCGTGGACAACACCGGTTGAGGTGAAGTATCTGCTGGAAGAGAAGCTGGGCATTCGGGTGATGGTCGATAATGACTGCGTGATGCTGGCGCTGGCGGAGAAATGGCAAAATAATTCGCAAGGACGGGATTTCTGCGTGATCAACGTTGATTACGGTATTGGCTCGTCGTTCGTGATTAACGAGCAAATTTATCGCGGCAGTTTGTATGGTAGCGGACAGATTGGTCACACCATCGTTAATCCGGATGGCGTCGCCTGCGACTGTGGACGTTATGGCTGCCTGGAAACCGTCGCCTCGTTAAGCGCATTAAAAAAACAGGCGCGAGTATGGCTAAAATCACAACCGGTTAATACTCAGCTTGATCCTGAAAAATTGACAACCGCACAATTAATCGCTGCCTGGCAGAGTGGAGAACCGTGGATCACCAGCTGGGTTGACCGCAGTGCCAACGCCATTGGTTTGAGTCTGTATAACTTCCTCAATATCCTCAATATTAATCAGATTTGGCTGTATGGTCGCAGCTGCGCCTTTGGTGAGAACTGGCTTAATTCCATTATTCGCCAGACAGGATTTAACCCGTTCGACCGTGACGAAGGACCGAGCGTGAAAGCGACACAGATTGGCTTTGGGCAATTAAGCCGCGCACAGCAGGTGCTGGGGATTGGCTATTTGTATGTTGAGGCGCAGTTACGACAGATTTGATGGCACGATAACGTAACAAGGCTTCCCTAAGGAAGCCTTGATGATCACAAACGAAAAATTGCCTGATGCGCTACGCTTATCAGGCCTACACGGAGATTGCAATATCTTGAATTTGCAATAATTTGTAGGCCGGATAAGGCGTTCACGCCGCATCCGGCATGAACAACGAGCACATTGTCAGCAAATCACCGTTTCGCTTATGCGTAAACCGGGTAACGTGCGCAGATATCGAGAACTTTACCTTTGATGCTCTCGATAACGGCTTCATCATTGATGCTGTCCAGCACGTCACACATCCAGCCAGCCAGTTCTTTCGCTTCGGCTTCTTTAAAGCCACGACGTGTAATCGCCGGAGTACCCACGCGAATACCGGAGGTTACAAACGGGCTCTTCGGATCGTTCGGTACGCTGTTTTTGTTAACGGTGATGTTAGCACGGCCCAAAGCGGCGTCAGCTTCTTTACCGGTCAGGTTTTTATCAACCAGATCAACCAGGAACAGGTGGTTATCAGTACCGCCGGAAACCACTTTGTAACCGCGCTCCAGGAATACTTCTACCATCGCTTTAGCGTTTTTCGCGACCTGCTGTTGGTAAGTTTTGAACTCAGGTTCCATCGCTTCTTTCAGAGCAACCGCTTTACCAGCGATTACGTGCATCAACGGGCCGCCCTGACCACCAGGGAAAACGGCAGAGTTCAGTTTTTTGTACAGTTCTTCGCTACCGCCTTTCGCCAGGATCAGGCCGCCGCGCGGACCCGCCAGGGTTTTGTGAGTGGTGGTAGTCACTACGTGAGCATGAGGAACCGGGTTCGGGTAGACGCCAGCAGCGACCAGTCCCGCAACGTGCGCCATATCAACGAACAGGTAAGCACCGATGCTGTCAGCGATTTCACGCATTTTCGCCCAGTCAACCACGCCGGAATATGCAGAGAAGCCACCGATGATCATTTTCGGCTTGTGTTCTTTGGCTTGTTTTTCCAGATCGGCGTAGTCGATATGACCGGTAGCATCGATACCGTAAGGAACGATGTTGTACAGTTTACCGGAGAAGTTAACCGGAGAACCGTGAGTCAGGTGACCGCCATGCGCCAGGTTCATACCCAGAACGGTGTCGCCGGGTTCCAGCAGCGCGGTGTAGACCGCAAAGTTCGCCTGGGAGCCGGAGTGCGGCTGGACGTTAGCGTAGTCAGCGCCGAACAGTTCTTTCGCGCGATCGATCGCCAGTTGTTCAACGATATCAACATACTCGCAACCGCCGTAGTAGCGTTTGCCCGGATAACCTTCAGCATATTTGTTGGTCAGCTGAGAACCCTGCGCCTGCATTACGCGCGGGCTGGTGTAGTTTTCGGAGGCGATCAGTTCGATGTGCTCTTCCTGACGTACTTTTTCCTGCTCCATAGCCTGCCACAGTTCGGCATCATAATCGGCAATGTTCATTTCACGCTTTAACATCCGCATCTCCTGACTCAGCTAACAATAAAATTTTCGGCCTTTATAGGCGGTCCTGTTGGACAACGGCGAACAGTATAACCGAATCATTGTGCGATAACAGGTCTTGACAAAGGAATTTACGCAAACGATTACCTTCAGGCTGCGCAAGGCTTTGGAGAATAAAGAGCTTGCAACCGTAAACGGATTTCTTTTCAGGTTTGTGATGCAAATTTTTCACTTCATCACATTCTTCATGAAAAACACCAAAGAACCATTTACATTGCAGGGCTATTTTTTATAAGATGCATTTGAGATACATCAATTAAGATGCAAAAAAAGGAAGACCATATGCTTGACGCTCAAACCATCGCTACAGTAAAAGCCACCATCCCTTTACTGGTGGAAACAGGGCCAAAGTTAACCGCCCATTTCTACGACCGTATGTTTACTCATAACCCAGAACTCAAAGAAATTTTTAACATGAGTAACCAGCGTAATGGCGATCAACGTGAAGCCCTGTTTAACGCTATTGCCGCCTACGCCAGCAATATTGAAAACCTGCCTGCGCTGTTACCAGCGGTAGAAAAAATCGCTCAGAAACACACCAGCTTCCAGATCAAACCGGAACAATACAATATCGTCGGTGAACACCTGTTGGCGACGCTGGACGAAATGTTCAGCCCGGGCCAGGAAGTACTGGACGCGTGGGGTAAAGCCTATGGCGTACTGGCTAATGTATTTATTAATCGCGAGGCGGAAATCTATAACGAAAACGCCAGCAAAGCCGGTGGCTGGGAAGGTACTCGCGATTTCCGCATTGTAGCTAAAACACCGCGCAGCACGCTTATCACCAGTTTCGAACTTGAGCCGGTGGACGGCGGCGCAGTGGCGGAATACCGTCCAGGGCAATATCTCGGCGTCTGGCTGAAGCCGGAAGGTTTCCCACATCAGGAAATTCGTCAGTACTCTTTGACGCGCAAACCGGATGGCAAAGGCTATCGTATTGCAGTGAAACGCGAAGAGGGTGGGCAGGTATCAAACTGGTTACACAATCACGCCAACGTTGGCGATGTCGTGAAACTGGTCGCTCCGGCAGGTGATTTCTTTATGGCTATCGCAGATGACACGCCGGTGACGTTAATCTCTGCCGGTGTCGGTCAAACACCAATGCTGGCAATGCTCGACACGCTGGCAAAAGCAGGTCATAGCGCTGAGGTAAACTGGTTCCATGCGGCAGAAAATGGCGATGTTCATGCCTTTGCCGATGAAGTTAAGGAACTGGGGCAAGCACTGCCACGCTTTACCGCGCACACCTGGTATCGTCAGCCGAGCGAAGCCGATCGCGCTAAAGGTCAGTTTGATAGTGAAGGTCTGATGGATTTGAGCAAACTGGAAGGTGCGTTCAGCGATCCGACAATGCAGTTCTATCTCTGCGGCCCGGTTGGCTTCATGCAGTTTGCCGCGAAACAGTTAGTGGACCTGGGTGTGAAACAGGAAAACATTCATTACGAATGCTTTGGCCCGCATAAAGTGCTGTGATTTGAGGTTGCCGGATGGAGACATCCGGCAACCCTGACGCGGTTTAAATTGCCGCATCATCCTCTTCACCGGTACGGATACGAATAACCCGCGCCACGTCAAAGACGAAAATTTTACCGTCACCGATTTTGCCGGTTTGCGCCGTGCGAATAATCGTATCTACGCAGATATCGACAATGTCGTCCGGCACGACAATCTCAATTTTCACTTTTGGCAGAAAATCCACCATATACTCCGCGCCGCGATACAGCTCGGTATGGCCTTTCTGGCGGCCAAAACCTTTCACCTCGGTGACCGTCATGCCGGTAATGCCGACTTCAGCCAGTGCTTCGCGGACATCGTCCAGCTTGAAGGGTTTAATAATCGCATCAATCTTTTTCATGCTATTCCTTGAAAAGGTCGCCTGTCTTTTGATCTGCTAAACGTAACACATTACGCCGATTCATTCCTTGAAATCGTTTGCATCCAGCTCGTGTCGGGAAAGCAGTTTATAAAATTCTGTCCGGTTGCGCCCCGCCATTCTCGCCGCGTGGGTGACATTACCTTTGGTGATTTGCAGCAGCTTACGCAAGTAGTTGAGTTCAAACTGATTACGCGCCTCAACAAAGGTTGGCAGAGCCGTATTTTCGCCCTCCAGCGCCTGCTCGACTAACGCATCACTAATCACCGGAGATGATGTTAGCGCCACGCACTGTTCAATCACGTTGACCAACTGGCGCACATTACCCGGCCAGCTCGCGGTCATCAGTCGTTTCATTGCATCGGTGGAGAATGCGCGGACAAACGGTTTATGTCGCTCTGCCGCCTGGCGCAATAAGTGGTTTGCCAGTAGCGGAATGTCTTCTGTGCGCTCCGCCAATGCCGGGATTTTCAGACTGACAACGTTGAGGCGATAGTAGAGATCTTCACGGAATTCCCCGCGCGACATCGCCTTTGGCAGGTCACGGTGAGTGGCGGAAATAATCCGCACGTCGATATCAATATCGCGGTTGCTCCCCAGCGGGCGCACTTTGCGCTCCTGCAACACGCGTAGCAGTTTGACCTGCAACGGTGCGGGCATGTCGCCAATCTCATCGAGAAACAGCGTACCGCCTTCCGCCGCCTGGAATAAACCTTCGCGATTGCTGACAGCGCCAGTAAACGCGCCACGCGCATGACCAAACAGCTCGGACTCCAGTAATTGCTCGGGCAATGCGCCACAGTTAATAGCAATAAACGGCTTGCTGTTGCGCGGGCTGGCGTTGTGGATCGCCTGGGCAAAAATCTCTTTCCCGGTACCGCTCTGACCGTTAATCAAAACGCTAACATCTGACTGCGCCACCAGCCTCGCCTGTTCCAACAAGCGCAACATTAACGGACTACGAGTGACAATCGCCTCGCGCCAGCGTTCGTCGGTAGTGGGAGCTGATTGCTCCAGAGCATCGTCAATTGCCTGATACAGCGCGTCTTTATCGACAGGCTTGGTGAGGAAACTGAACACGCCCTGCTGTGTCGCGGCAACCGCATCGGGAATGGAACCATGGGCGGTAAGAATAATTACCGGCATTCCCGGCTGCACTTTCTGGATTTCGGCAAACAACTGCATACCGTCCATTTCATCCATCCGCAGGTCGCTGATGACTAAATCTACTTTTTCGCGATTCAGTACCCGCAATCCTTCAGCTCCACTTTCTGCCGTGACCACGCTGTAGCCTTCGCTGGTCAGACGCAAGCCAAGCAGTTTCAGCAATCCAGGATCGTCATCGACCAGTAATAAATGCGCAGGCTTATGGCTCATCAGGAGTGACCTCATGGGTAGATGGCGCGGGATTTTCACTCTCGTGCGGCGTATCCGGCGAGAAATTGCCAGCCGGTTTGCGGGTCGAGAGCTGACGTTCAATATCGGTCAGATTTTCCAGCTTGCGGGTGGTGAGCTCCAGTTGCTGCTGTAGAACGTGATGTTGCTGGCGCAAAGTATCCAGTTCGCTGTCGCTGGACTGCTGGAGTTTGCTGTAGCGTTGGCGCTCTTCCGCCAGTTGCAGTTGCAGCGCCTGACCGTCGCGCCAGAGTTGATACAGTGGGCGAACCTGTGCCGGGATCTCGGTACTTAACGCATCAATGCGCGCGACCAGCTGGCGGCGCTCATAAGGCGTAATTTTGGCGTCGGCGAGCAAAATCCCTTGTTTGAAGGTATTTTGCCAGCTGCCGTCGTCATATTGGCGGGCTTGCTGACGCGACTGCGCAGGCATTAAACGTTCAGCACAATCCATCGCCCGCAGCCAGTAAAGCGGATTGGTTTCGGTTGATTTACCTTGCAGCGCCCAGATGTCGCTACATTCAGTAGAAAGATAGTCAGCCAGTTGATAAACCGGAATTTTTTCTTCTGCTGGCGCATCAATAGCTGGCTTATTGTGACTCTGCACGCAACCCAGCAATGCCAGACATGGCAGCCCTGCCAGCCATAGCCGTCGGGGCAATAATCGTTGAAAAATGTGTCGCATATTCACCAGACTTAAAACCTATCCCAGTGGGCGTAATTGTTGCAGGCAGTTTGGACATGGACAGCGCGGAGAAACCGGAGCGTACACGTAGTACGTAAGGATTTCGAGCACTGCACGGGGCCAAACTGGCAAATAAAATAGCCTGATGGGATAGGCTCTTAACATTATTTCGTGTTTTTCGACGACGGTAATTCAATGCGGAAGCAAACCTCTTGCCCGCTCTCGTCGACCAGATGCAGTTCCCCCTGCATACGGCGAATACAATCCCTGGCAATGCTTAATCCCAGACCGCTGCCCTTCACCGCCCCTTTTCGCTGGTGGCTTCCCTGAAAAAAGGGTTCGAAGATCATGGCGCGTTCCTCTTGCGGAATGGGTGTGCCCGTATTGATGACATCAATATAAACCCGCGCGCCATGTAAACTGCTGCGAAGGCAAATGTTACCGGATTCAGCCCCGTAGTGCACCGCATTGGAGTAAAGATTATCCAGTACGCTCATCAGCAGCATTGGCTCCGCCAGGCAAGCAGTTGCTTTGAGATCGACGTCGGTATGCATCATTTTAGCCCGTGCGGGCAGGCTATGAGCAGAAACCACCATTTCCACCAGCGGTGCTAACTCTACACTCTCCAGTTCCACTGCACCGTCCGCCTGTTTACGGTTGTAATCAAGCAGTTGTTCGATCAGTTTTTGCAAATTGCGGCTGCTGCTATCAAGGATGCTCACCACCTCTTTTTGCTCGGGCGTAAGCGGCCCGACAACCTGGTCAGCCAGTAATTCAGTGCCCTCTCGCATACTCGCCAGCGGGGTTTTTAATTCATGAGATAAATGTCTTAAGAATTGATGGCGCTGGGATTCCAGCCATGACAGGCGCTCACTTAACCAAAGAATACGTTGCCCAACCGAGCGTAACTCACTCGGTCCACTGAACGAAACGCTATTGCCCAGAGAACGCCCTTCCCCCAGACGGTTGATCATCCGTTCAATATTTTTCACCGGGCCGATAATCATCCGCGTGAAGAGCAGCACCATCACCAGACTTACCAGAAATAACACCAGCGATTGCCAACCAAAATATTGCCCACGTTCGGCGATTTCACGCTGAAGCTGCTGTCCGCGAGAGAACACCACTGTGCGCGTGGCCTGTACCATTTCGGTATTGGCGCTGGCAAAAGCTTCCAGACGCGCGGCGGCGGCAGCATCGGGACCGCTGTTGTTACACTGAAGTTGAGCCAGATTGTTCAAGTCCTGACGCAATGCCTGGTATAGTTTATCGTCCGGCAGTACGCCTGCGTGGGCATCGAGCATTTCGCTATAACGCTTGCGCTGGCTTTGATAAACCTTCGCCAGGGTTGGGTCATCCAGCACGCAATACTGACGGTAGCTACGCTCCATCTCCAGCGCCGCGTTGGTCATCGCTTCACTGCGCCGGGCATCAATAAGCGTAGTGCGGTTAACCAGCGCCGCCTGATCGCTAAGCGCATTCAGGCTTTGCCAGGCTTGCCATGCCAGCACCAACAGGGGTAGCAGAATCAGCAAAAATGCCAGCATTACCAGTTGTCGTAATGAGCGGGGAAAAACGGGCCAGCGTTTCAAGGTGTTACTCTCGTCAGACGCGAATAGCCTGATGCTAACCGAGGGGAAGTTCAGATACAACAAAGCCGGGAATGACCCGGCTTTGTTATGGAATAAGGCGGTGCCTAACTCGACGTTTCGCCCGAGGGTTGATATAGCTAAGCTGATATCAGAAGTTGGACGGCAGGCACCTTGTTGTGCGTCATTCGAATTTTATGTAGCACGTCCCGAAGGGGCTGACATAAGTCGGTGAATGAGCCACTGATGACTATTATGCAGTAACTGTGCCAATAAATAAAATAGTTTGGTAACGTACTGATTATACGTTGTTTTGATGGATTTATGACTTCTTCGCTATTTGGGTGTCAATCAGCCATTGTGTCGCTAAAAAGAGACACCTTAAGATAAATTTATTAGACCCAAATAAAATCAATCAATTAAATGTCGCCAAAAAGCGACACAGTAAACCACCCATTGTCGTGATTTACAGACACAAAAAAAGCTCCCGGAGCTGGGAGCTTATGATAGTGGTCGGCGTTTAATGCCGGATGCGGCGTGAATGCCACATCCGGGCAGCAAAACCAATAGTTTGACGACTTACCCCAACTGCTTACGCGCATTGCGGAAAATACGCATCCATGGGCCATCCTCGCCCCAGTTTTCCGGATGCCAGGAGTTACTGACAGTACGGAAAACACGTTCCGGGTGCGGCATCATAATGGTGACTCGACCACTTTCAGTCGTGACCGCCGTAATACCATTCGGAGAACCGTTCGGGTTAGCCGGGTAGGTTTCAGTGACTTTGCCGAAGTTATCGACATAGCGCAGTGCCACCAGCCCTTTGCTTTCCAGTGCCGCCAGATGCGCCGCATCGCGCACTTCCACGCGTCCTTCGCCGTGAGAGACAGCAATCGGCATCTGCGAACCCACCATCCCTTGCAACAGCAGAGACGGGCTTTGGGTCACTTCTACCAGGCTGAAACGCGCTTCAAAGCGATCGGAGGTGTTACGCACGAAACGTGGCCACAACTCGCTACCTGGGATCAGTTCGCGTAGGTTAGACATCATCTGGCAACCGTTACATACCCCCAGCGCCAGCGTTTGCGGACGGTGGAAGAAGGTTGCAAACTCATCGCGTACACGGTCATTGAACAGGATAGACTTCGCCCAGCCTTCACCAGCACCCAGCACATCACCGTAGGAGAAACCGCCGCACGCTACCAGAGCGTGGAAATCCTCCAGGCCCGTGCGTCCAGCCAGCAGGTCGCTCATATGCACATCGAGTGCATCGAAGCCTGCACGGTGGAAAGCTGCCGCCATTTCAACATGCGAGTTCACCCCCTGCTCACGCAGCACGGCAACTTTCGGACGCGCACCAGTGGCAATATACGGTGCTGCCACATCTTCGTTGATATCAAACGACAGTTTCACATTCAGGCCCGGATCGGCGTCGTTAGATTTCGCCTGATGTTCCTGATCGGCACACTCCGGGTTGTCACGCAGGCGCTGCATCTGCCAGGTAGTTTCTGCCCACCAGACACGCAACGTGGTGCGGCTTTCGCTGAATACAGTCTGCCCGTTGGCGGTAATTACAAAACGGTCACCGGAAACCGCCTGCCCAACATAATGGACGCAATCAGCAAGGCCATGCTGTGCCAGTACCGCTTCGACCGCTTCACGGTCAGCAGCGCGCACCTGAATCACCGCCCCCAGTTCTTCGTTAAACAACGCCGCCAGGCGATCGTCACCCAGAGTGGCGATATCCGCGTCAATGCCGCAATGACCAGCAAAGGCCATTTCCGCCAGCGTTACCACCAGCCCGCCATCAGAGCGGTCGTGATACGCGAGCAGCTTACGCTGTGCAACCAGCGCCTGAATCGCATCATAGAAGCCTTTCAGTTGCGCGACATCGCGTACATCTGCCGGTTTGTCGCCAAGCTGACGATAAACCTGCGCCAGCGCCGTTGCGCCCAGCGCGTTATTGCCTTTGCCCAGATCAATCAGCAGCAGTGCGTTATCTTCGGTAGAAAGCTGCGGCGTGATGGTGTGACGCACATCTTCCACGCGGGCAAATGCAGAAATCACCAGCGAAAGCGGCGAGGTCATTTCGCGCTCTTCGCTACCTTCCTGCCAGCGGGTTTTCATCGACATAGAGTCTTTACCCACCGGAATCGTCAGGCCCAGCGCCGGACAAAGCTCTTCGCCCACCGCTTTAACGGCTTCATACAGGCCCGCGTCTTCACCTGGATGACCTGCTGCCGCCATCCAGTTAGCGGAAAGTTTAATGCGTTTGATATCGCCAATCTGCGTAGCGGCGATGTTAGTTAACGCTTCACCGACCGCCAGGCGGGCAGAAGCGGCGAAATCCAGCAGTGCAACTGGCGCACGTTCGCCTATTGCCATCGCTTCACCGTAGTAACTGTCGAGGCTGGCGGTAGTGACTGCGCAGTTAGCGACCGGCACCTGCCACGGACCCACCATCTGATCGCGCGCCACCATGCCGGTTACGCTGCGATCGCCGATGGTCACCAGAAAGGTTTTCTCCGCCACAGTCGGCAGATGTAACACACGCTTCACCGCGTCAGCGATGGTGATCCCTTCACGGGACAACGCGTCGCCTTTCGCTTTCAGCGTTTGCACATCGCGGGTCATCTTCGGCGTTTTGCCAAGTAGTACGTCGAGCGGCAGATCGATGGGTTGATTATCAAAATGACGATCGTGCAGAGAAAGATGTAATTCTTCGGTGGCCTCACCAATCACCGCGTACGGTGCGCGCTCACGCTTACACAGTTCGTCAAACAGCGGTAACTGATCGGCAGCAACGGCCAGCACGTAGCGTTCCTGGGATTCGTTACACCAGATTTCCAGCGGGCTCATGCCCGGTTCGTCGCTCAGGATATCGCGCAGTTCAAATTTACCGCCGCGTCCGCCGTCGCTCACCAGCTCCGGCATGGCGTTAGAAAGACCGCCTGCGCCGACGTCGTGGATAAACAGAATCGGGTTCGCGTCGCCAAGCTGCCAGCAGCGGTCGATCACTTCCTGACAGCGACGTTCCATTTCCGGGTTATCGCGCTGAACGGACGCGAAATCGAGATCCGCGTCAGACTGGCCGGAGGCCATGGAAGAGGCCGCGCCGCCGCCAAGACCGATGTTCATTGCCGGGCCGCCGAGAACGACCAGTTTCGCACCGACGTTGATCTCGCCTTTTTGTACGTGATCGGCGCGAATGTTGCCGATCCCACCCGCCAGCATGATCGGTTTGTGATACCCGCGCAGCTCTTCGCCGTTGTGGCTGTTCACTTTTTCTTCATAGGTACGGAAGTAGCCGTTCAGTGCCGGACGACCAAATTCGTTGTTAAATGCCGCGCCGCCCAGCGGACCTTCTGTCATGATGTCCAGCGCGGTGACAATGCGCTCAGGCTTACCGAAATCTTCTTCCCACGGTTGTTCAAAGCCAGGAATACGCAGGTTGGATACGGAGAAACCGACCAGACCAGCTTTCGGCTTCGCGCCGCGGCCGGTGGCACCTTCATCACGAATTTCGCCACCGGAACCGGTTGCCGCACCCGGCCACGGAGAAATCGCCGTTGGGTGGTTGTGGGTTTCTACTTTCATCAGGATATGCGCCGGTTCCTGATGGAAATCGTAGCGGCCCGTTTCGTGGTCAGCAAAGTAGCGGCCCACTTCAGAACCTTCCATTACGGCGGCGTTATCTTTATAAGCCGAGAGAACGTGATCCGGCGTGGTTTCGAAGGTGTTTTTGATCATCTTGAACAGCGATTTCGGCTGTTGTTCACCGTCGATAATCCAGTCGGCGTTAAAAATTTTATGGCGGCAGTGCTCAGAGTTCGCCTGGGCGAACATATACAGCTCGATGTCGTTCGGGTTACGACCCAGCTTTGTGAATGCATCCTGCAGATAGTCAATTTCATCTTCCGCCAGTGCCAGGCCAAGACGCAGGTTAGCGTCGATTAGCGCCTGACGTCCCTGCCCCAGCAAATCAACGCTGGTGACCGGAGTCGGTTGATGGTGTGCAAACAGCTGCTCTGCATCATCTAAAGCAGAAAAGACCGTTTCCATCATGCGGTCGTGCAGTTCAGCGGTCACCTGCTGCCATTGTTCATGGGTCAGCGTACCGGCTTCTATATAGTAAGCAACGCCGCGCTCAAGGCGGTTTACCTGTTGCAGCCCGCAGTTATGGGCGATATCGGTCGCTTTCGAAGACCAGGGAGAGATGGTACCAGGACGCGGGGTCACCAGCAGGAGTTTACCTTGCGGGGCGTGGCTGGCGAGTGCCGGGCCATATTTCAGCAGGCGTTCAAGTTGTGCGTGCTCATCATCGTTTAACGGCGCATTGAGGTCAGCAAAATGGACATACTCGGCGTAAATATTGTGAACCGGGAGCCTGGCAGCCTGAAAACGTGCCAGCAGTTTGTTGATTCGGAATGCCGACAATGCAGGCGAACCACGCAGAATTTCCATCATAAGTCTCTCGTCTTCTAAGCTTTCGGTGTACCCAAGGGGGGGAAACGGGCGTCATTATAAAGAATCTGATGCGCTGACGAAACCGTTTGCGTGGAAATAAAATCACCATTGTGAATTAGCAACGCGTGCCGCCAATGGCTGTAATAAGTTGCCAACTGGCGCTGGTTTACGCAAAATGCCGCTCATTTATGAGTAAACCTTTCACTATTATTACGTTTTTTCAAGCTGGGATGCGCACGACACAGAGAATTAACTAATTGAAAAAATTAAAGATTAATTATCTGTTCATCGGCATTCTGGCACTGCTGCTCGCGGTCGCACTCTGGCCATCCATTCCATGGTTTGGTAAAGCCGACAACCGTATCGCCGCCATTCAAGCGCGGGGAGAGTTGCGTGTGAGTACTATTCATACCCCACTGACTTATAACGAAATCAACGGGAAACCTTTTGGCCTGGATTACGAACTGGCGAAACAGTTTGCCGAGTACCTCGGCGTAAAACTGAAAGTGACCGTGCGGCAGAATATCAGCCAGCTGTTTGACGACCTCGATAACGGCAACGCCGATCTGCTGGCTGCAGGACTGGTTTATAACAGTGAGCGGGTAAAAAACTATCAGCCTGGCCCTACCTACTATTCCGTGTCACAACAACTGGTTTATAAAGTGGGTCAGTATCGCCCGCGTACGCTGGGCAATCTGACAGCGGAGCAACTTACCATCGCACCAGGCCATGTGGTGGTTAACGATCTCCAGACCCTGAAAGAAACAAAATTCCCGGAATTAAGCTGGAAGGTAGACGACAAAAAAGGCTCAGCAGAATTAATGGAAGATGTCATCGAAGGAAAACTCGATTACACCATTGCTGATTCTGTCGCCATCAGCCTGTTTCAGCGCGTTCACCCGGAACTCGCTGTAGCGCTTGATATCACCGACGAACAGCCGGTGACCTGGTTTAGCCGATTAGATGGCGATAATACCCTTTCTGCCGCTCTGCTCGACTTCTTCAACGAAATGAATGAAGACGGTACGCTGGCACGCATTGAAGAGAAATACCTGGGGCATGGCGATGATTTTGATTACGTCGATACGCGCACGTTTTTACGCGCCGTCGATACCGTACTGCCGCAGTTGAAACCGCTGTTTGAGAAGTACGCCGAAGAAATTGACTGGCGTTTGCTGGCCGCTATTGCTTATCAGGAATCGCACTGGGATGCACAGGCCACTTCCCCGACGGGTGTGCGTGGCATGATGATGTTAACCAAAAATACCGCACAAAGCCTCGGCATTACGGATCGTACCGATGCCGAACAGAGCATCAGCGGCGGTGTGCGTTATTTGCAGGATATGATGAGTAAAGTGCCGGAAAGTGTGCCGGAGAACGAACGGATCTGGTTTGCCCTCGCCGCGTACAATATGGGCTATGCGCATATGCTGGATGCCCGCGCCCTGACGGCAAAAACTAAAGGTAATCCTGACAGTTGGGCTGACGTGAAACAGCGCCTGCCTTTACTTAGCCAGAAACCCTATTACAGCAAGCTGACTTACGGCTACGCACGTGGGCATGAAGCCTACGCTTATGTCGAAAATATTCGTAAGTATCAGATTAGCCTGGTGGGGTATCTGCAAGAGAAAGAGAAGCAGGCTACAGAAGCGGCGATACAACTGGCGCAGGATTATCCGGCAGTATCGCCAACGGAGCTGGGCAAAGAGAAATTTCCTTTTCTCTCGTTTCTTTCCCAGTCGTCATCAAACTATTTGACCCACTCTCCCTCTCTGCTGTTTTCCAGGAAAGGGAGTGAAGAGAAACAAAATTAATCCGTCGAGGATTGCGCTTTTTTCTGCGCTTTAATTTCCTGTCGGCGCATGCGAAAGAAGTCACTGAGCAACGCCGCGCACTCATCCGCCAGTATTCCTTCTGTAATTTCCACTCGGTGATTCATACCCGGATGGTGCAGCACATCCATTAAAGATCCCGCAGCGCCCGTTTTCGCGTCACGCGCACCAAAGACCACGCGACCAATGCGACTGTGGATCATCGCTCCGGCACACATCACACATGGCTCAAGCGTGACATACAACGTGGCGTCGATCAGACGATAATTTTGCATCACCAGACCGCCCTGCCGCAGAGCCATGATTTCTGCATGTGCGGTGGGATCATGTCGACCAATCGGACGGTTCCAGCCTTCGCCGATTACCCGATTGTTATGCACTAATACCGCGCCGACCGGTACTTCCCGCTCATCCCAGGCACGCTTCGCCAGCGTCATTGCATGACGCATCCAGTATTCGTGGCTAAATTCGACTTCAGACAAAAAGAAAACTCCGGTTATAAAAGCGCGGCGCATTATACACGGACGCTATGCTTTACTCTATTCCAGTTGCTGGAGTTCACCGCGCGGGGTTACCCGCCAACGATGCTGGCAGAAATAAAGCAGCGGGTTGTCCTGATTACTGTCGCTATAGCCACTGTACAACCGCAGTGGCGTGCCGATTTTACGCTCCAGTTGCGCGACCTTCTCATGCCCGAGGCAACGCATCGTCAATACCCAACCACCATAGCCACGCTGAATCTGACTGGCAATAAGATTAACCCGCGGCAGCCAGGGCGTATCATAATAAACCGCTTCAACCAGCGGCTGCGGAGAGCCGGTAATCAACCAGATATCAGCATCGGAACTTAACAGGTAGGTGGTTAATCGCTCCTGAACCAGCGGAAAGGCGGTAACATTGTCACGAAACCAGCGTACGAAATCGGCCTGCAACGCCTGCAAACGCGCTTCATTGTGACCAAAAGTGCATCCCCAAAGAAGCAGACTCATCGGCCAGCGTGCTGCACGACCTTTTATCAATAACGCGATGGCAATGACCGGCAACAACGGCAGGACAAGTAATGCATTCAGCGGTTGGCGACGCAGTAAATAACGCAAAAAACTGCCGAACATATCCTGCTGATGCAATGTTCCATCTAAGTCAAAAAACACCACACGACGCTCGTGAGTTGCCAAACCATACTCCTCTGGACTGAAACATCCTGATTAATCTTCGCTACTACATAGCCTAACAGATAGATCATCACTTTTCCGGCAACAATCGACTGCATCATGGCTATCTGGAATTTTTAATTCATGGCAATTAACAGCAATGGAATATAAAATTCACTCGCGTGTGTTTCATATTGCCTGTTGTCGCCATAGTTTCATCGCGAGGAAAGATATGAACGGCTTACTTCGTATCCGTCAGCGTTACCAGGGGCTTGCCCAGAGTGATAAAAAACTGGCGGACTATTTGCTACTACAACCTGATACGGCGCGCCATTTAAGCTCTCAGCAACTGGCCAACGAAGCCGGAGTCAGTCAGTCCAGCGTCGTGAAGTTCGCGCAAAAACTCGGCTATAAAGGTTTTCCGGCACTTAAGTTGGCGTTGAGTGAAGCGCTGGCAAGCCAGCCGGAATCTCCCTCCGTGCCCATTCATAACCAAATCCGCGGTGATGATCCGTTACGGCTGGTCGGCGAAAAACTGATTAAAGAAAATACTGCCGCTATGTACGCAACGCTAAATGTTAATAGTGAAGAGAAACTGCATGAATGCGTAACAATGTTGCGCTCTGCACGGCGGATAATTCTGACCGGTATTGGCGCTTCGGGTCTGGTGGCGCAAAACTTTGCCTGGAAGCTGATGAAGATTGGCTTCAATGCCGCCGCAGTGCGCGATATGCATGCGCTACTCGCCACAGTCCAGGCGTCGTCCCCTGACGATCTGTTATTAGCCATTTCCTACACTGGTGTACGACGCGAGTTAAACCTGGCGGCAGATGAGATGCTGCGAGTGGGCGGAAAAGTACTGGCGATTACCGGCTTTACTCCCAATGCCCTGCAACAACGCGCTTCTCACTGCCTGTATACCATTGCCGAAGAACAAGCGACAAACAGTGCTTCAATCTCTGCTTGTCACGCTCAGGGAATGTTAACGGATTTACTGTTCATTGCGCTGATTCAGCAGGATCTGGAACTGGCACCAGAACGTATTCGTCATAGTGAAGCGCTGGTGAAAAAACTGGTTTGAGTAAAGAATGCGCGTATAATGCCCGCCCGGTTTGTGTTGTTTTGAGAGTTTCCTTATGGCGCTGTTAATCACTAAAAAATGCATCAATTGTGATATGTGTGAACCCGAATGCCCGAATGAGGCGATTTCGATGGGTGAACATATCTACGAGATTAACAGCGATAAGTGTACCGAATGCGTAGGCCACTACGAGACGCCCACCTGCCAGAAGGTGTGCCCGATCCCTAATACTATTGTGAAAGATCCGGCGCATGTCGAGACAGAAGAACAGTTGTGGGATAAATTTGTGCTGATGCACCACGCGGATAAGATTTAATATTTTGCTCTATGAACAGGATATTACTTATTTGCTCGTATAAAAGCGAAAGTTATATATTAATTTCCATAATATCATTAATGAATATATTCATTAAATGAATTCCGATAATATATACGCCGACACTTACGTCTAATTATTAAAGGCGCGCCTGGCTGGTTAACCTGACGCGCCTTAAGTACGTTTCCTGGTGTTACAAGAACAGAAGGATCAGCTGTAAAACAGCAATGACGACTTTAATGACCCGTTTAATCAGGTATCGGCAATCAGTCATTCGTTTTTCCTTAAACAAGGAATGCAGCCGTTAAGATTAGCCCTTACATCTCCCCAAATCTGAACGTGCGAGTTATTGAGGGTGCATGCTGCACTCCACACCAGAGCTTTGACGACACCACTCGTTTCAATGGGGGAATTCAGTGATATGGTTTAAAGCACAGCAAAATCTCCAATAACGAAGCCAATTTTAATGTACTTACGAATTGGTGGTCACGTTAATCTTTCCATCAATATCGATTTCTTCGTCAAGGCTCGAGTTTTTATACTAAAGATTGCAAGTTGCTTGTAAAAGATAACCACACTGATCCATAATCGCTCTCATTGAGGGTGCGTGCTGCACAAAATTAAAGTTGTAAAGTAAAACCCCCGTTCCTTACCAGTTCGGGGGTTTTACTTTTTAAAGAGAACGGTATTATTTTAACTTTCGATAATTACCGTGGCGCAAGCATAGTGGCGTTCATCTGCCAGCGTTACATGCATATTTACAACGCCGAGCTTTTCCGCCAGTTTTAATGCCTCACCCCACAGTCGCAGCCGTGGCTTACCAAGCTCATCGTTAAATACTTCAAACTGATTAAACGCCAGACCATTGCGGATCCCGGTGCCAAACGCTTTTGCTGCGGCTTCTTTTACGGCAAAGCGTTTCGCCAGAAAACGCACTGGCTGGTGGTGCGTTTTCCAGATTTCCCATTCGTTATCGCTTAATACGCGGCGAGCCAGGCGCTCACCGGATCGGGCGATCACCGATTCAATGCGAGCGATCTCCACAATATCCGTACCTAAACCTAATATTGCCATTAGCCACGCGCTTCCAGCATCAAACGCTTCATTTCTGCCACCGCATCTTTCAGTCCGGTCATCACTGCACGACCAATAATGGCATGACCGATATTCAGTTCATGCATCTCAGGGATGGCGGCAATGGCTTTCACGTTGTGATAGGTCAGACCGTGACCAGCGTTAACTTTCAGACCGAGGCTTGCCGCAAAGGTCGCGGCTTTCGTAATGCGCGCCAGCTCTTGCGCCTGTTCGGCATCAGTTTTGGCATCGGCATAGCAACCGGTGTGGATCTCAATAAACGGTGCGCCAACCTCTGCCGCGGCTTTGATCTGCTCTTCATCGGCGTCGATAAACAGAGAAACCTGAATCCCGGCATCCGCCAGACGTTTACAGGCATCGCGCATTTTGTCACGCTGCCCTGCGACGTCCAGGCCACCTTCGGTTGTGACTTCCTGGCGCTTTTCAGGTACCAGGCAGCAAAAATGCGGCTTTATTTCAACGGCGATCGCCAGCATCTCTTCGGTCACCGCCATCTCCAGATTCATGCGGGTATCCAGCGTCTGACGCAGGATGCGCACGTCGCGGTCGGTAATGTGGCGACGATCTTCACGTAGATGCACGGTAATGCCATCCGCCCCCGCCTGCTCAGCAATAAACGCCGCCTGCACCGGATCCGGGTAAGCAGTACCACGTGCGTTACGCAGCGTTGCAATATGGTCAATGTTGACGCCTAACAGTAATTCAGCCATGACAATCCTCATCATTCATAATGTGTTTTCACCGTTCGCTTAGGCATAAACTGCCGGAACAGTTCCCTGCTCTTTAATGGTTTACCGCCAAGATACGGCTTTAGCGCCATGCGGGTAAAGCGTTTCGCGGCGCGCAGTGTGTCTGCGTCAGGAAATTCCCGCGCGTTTAACGCTTTTAACTGCCTTCCGGTGAACGTTTTATTATCGATAACGACACTTGCGATAAACCCTTTTTCTTCGCGATAACGATACGTCATGGTGTCATCTACCGGCTCGCCGCTACCCGCACAATGGGTAAAATTGACGCCATAGCCCAGATGCCCGAGCAGTGCCAGTTCAAAGCGGCGCAGCGCGGGTTCTGGCGTACCAGTGGCACCTGCAAGAGACTGAATGCAGTGCAAGTAATCGAAAAAGAGTTCAGAGAAGCGCGTCTCGTATTCCAGCACGCGGGAGAGAAGTTCGTTAATGTACAAACCACTGTAAAGGGTGATACCGCTTAATGGCAGCGCCAGCGAGACAGCTTCAGCACTGCGCAGCGTTTTGACTTCGCCACGCCCGCCAAAACGTAGCAAGAGAGGGGTGAAAGGCTGTAATGCACCTTTCAGAGTAGAGCGTTTAGAGCGTGCGCCTTTGGCAACCAGACGCACGCGACCCGATTCCTCCGTGAAGACGTCCAGCATCAGGCTGGTTTCGCTCCACGGGCGACTATGCAGGACAAATGCGCGCTGCCAGCCTTCCATCGGAGTAACTCTTAAAGATCGTCAACGTAACCGAGACTGCGCAGTGCGCGTTCGTCGTCGGCCCAGCCAGATTTCACTTTTACCCACAGTTCAAGGTGGACAGGCGCTTCGAACATTTCCTGCATGTCTTTACGCGCTTCAATTCCGATGGTTTTAATCTTGGCCCCTTTGTTGCCAATCACCATCTTCTTCTGCCCCTCACGCTCAACGAGAATCAAACCGTTGATGTCATAACCACCGCGTTCGTTAGAGACAAAACGTTCGATCTCCACGGTCACGGAATATGGCAGTTCAGCACCGAGGAAACGCATCAGTTTTTCGCGGATGATTTCAGACGCCATAAAACGCTGCGAGCGATCGGTGATGTAATCTTCCGGGAAGTGATGGGTCGCTTCAGGCAGATGCTTACGCACGATTGCCGCGATAGTGTCGACATTCAGCCCAGTTTCGGCAGAGATCGGTACGATATCGAGGAAGTTCATCTGGCTTGCCAGGAACTGTAAGTGTGGCAGCAGATCGGCTTTTTCCTGCACGTTGTCCACTTTGTTCACCGCGAGGATTACCGGCGCTTTGCCATCGCGCAGTTTGTTAAGCACCATTTCATCGTCCGGCGTCCAGCGGGTGCCTTCAACGACAAAAATCACCAGCTCAACGTCGCCAATGGAACTGCTCGCCGCTTTGTTCATCAGGCGGTTAATGGCGCGTTTTTCTTCCATATGCAGGCCTGGGGTATCGACGTAGATCGCCTGATACGCGCCTTCAGTATGGATCCCCACAATGCGGTGACGAGTTGTCTGCGCCTTGCGGGAGGTGATGGAGATTTTCTGCCCCAACAATTTATTCAACAATGTGGATTTGCCAACGTTCGGACGTCCGACGATAGCAATAAATCCGCAGTAACTTTTATCGTTGCTCATTCCAGCTCCAGTTTTTTCAACGCCTGTTCGGCGGCAGCCTGCTCAGCCTTACGACGGCTTGAACCTGTGCCAACCACCGGTTCACTCAGGCCGCTGACCTGGCAGTGGATAGTAAATTCCTGATCGTGCGCCTCACCACGTACCTGGACTACCAGATAAGTCGGTAGCGGCAGATGGCGACCCTGCAAATATTCTTGCAAGCGCGTTTTCGGATCTTTTTGTTTATCGCCTGGGCTAATTTCGTCCAGACGGGTTTGATACCAGTTAAGGATTAATTTCTCGACGGTTTGAATGTCACTGTCGAGGAATACGCCACCAATTAATGCTTCGACGGTGTCGGCGAGAATTGACTCACGACGAAATCCACCGCTTTTAAGTTCACCTGGCCCTAAACGTAAGCACTCACCTAACTCAAATTCGCGCGCCAGTTCAGCCAGCGTATTGCCACGGACCAGCGTGGCGCGCATCCGGCTCATATCGCCTTCATCCACGCGAGGGAAACGGTGATAAAGCGCATTGGCGATAACGTAGCTCAGAATAGAGTCGCCTAAAAATTCTAAACGCTCGTTATGTTTGCTGCTGGCACTACGATGGGTTAATGCCTGCTGCAACAGTTCCTGATGATTAAAAGTGTAGCCCAGCTTCCTTTGAAGCCGATTAATTACGATGGGGTTCATGCGATACCAATAAATAAATGCGTCAACAATTCAGCACACGAAACAGACCTGATATACATGGCTCTGCTAACTGCTTCGCTGCAGTTTCAGTTTACCGGTATATGGGGACCAACGCTGTTTCGTGTGCCGTGGCAACCTGGAGGTGCCAACCTTAAACTTCGGGGGAATATTCTATACACAACGACGGGGGATGTCGTTAGCCACGGGAGATTTATCTCATAAATAATTCACGTTGTCGCCATAACGGCGACAACGTGAACGAAGATAAGCTATTAATGGATGCCGCCAATACGACTTAAGCGCACACCAGTCGGCCATTCGCCTTCTTGCTTATCGAAACTCATCCAGATAGCCGTTGCCCGACCTACCAGATTCGCTTCCGGCACAAAGCCCCAGTAACGGCTGTCCGCGCTGTTGTCACGGTTGTCACCCATCATGAAGTATTGGCCCGGTGGAACAATCCAGGTTGCCAGTTGTTGCCCTGGCTGCTGGTAATACATCCCCACCTGATCCTGCGCAATCGGCACTGTCAGAATACGGTGCGTCACATCACCCAGAGTCTCTTTACGCTCGGAAAGACGAATTCCATTTTCTTTGGTTTCGTTTTTCGGCACTTCAAAGAATCCGCTGGTTGCTTCCCCACCATTACGGCGCGAGAAGGTCTGAACGAAATCGCTCGGTTCCACGTTTGAGTAGGTGACCGGCAGCGCGTTTTCACACGCCTGACCGGAACTGCATCCCGGCTGAATCGTCAGCTCTTTTGAAACCGGATCGTAAGTGACTTTATCGCCCGGTAAACCCACCGCACGCTTGATGTAATCAAGCTTTGGATCTTCCGGGTATTTAAAGACCACGATATCGCCACGTTTCGGATGACCGGTTTCGATCAGCGTTTTCTGGTAGATAGGATCTTTAATGCCGTAAGCAAACTTTTCTACCAGAATAAAGTCACCGATTAACAGAGTCGGCATCATCGAACCTGACGGGATTTGGAACGGTTCATAAATAAACGAACGCACAATCAATACAATAGCCAGCACCGGAAAAACAGAAGCCCCGGTTTCCAGCCAACCTGGCTTCGGCGCAACTTTTTTCAGCGTTGCTTTATCCAGTGAGTCACCAGCAGCCGCTTGAGCCGCTGCCTGACGTTCCCGTCGCTTAGGTGCGAAAAAGAATTTATCCACGCACCATAAAATGCCCGTCACCAGTGTGGCAATCACCAGAATGAGGGCAAACATATTCGCCATGCCAACTCCTAAGGGTTATTTGTTGTCTTTGCCGACGTGCAGAATGGCGAGGAACGCTTCCTGCGGCAGCTCGACGTTACCGATCTGCTTCATGCGTTTCTTACCTTCTTTCTGCTTCTGCAGCAGCTTTTTCTTACGGCTGATATCGCCACCATAACATTTAGCCAGTACGTTTTTACGCAGCTGTTTCACGGTGGAGCGCGCAATGATGTGCGTACCAATCGCTGCCTGAATGGCGATATCAAACTGCTGGCGTGGGATCAGATCTTTCATCTTTTCCACCAGCTCGCGACCACGGTTTTGCGAATTATCACGGTGGGTGATCAGCGCCAGCGCATCAACACGTTCACCGTTGATTAATACGTCTACACGTACCATGTCGGACGCCTGGAAGCGTTTGAAGTTGTAATCCAGAGACGCATAACCACGCGAGGTAGATTTCAGGCGATCGAAGAAGTCGAGCACCACTTCCGCCATCGGGATCTCGTAGGTCAACGCTACCTGGTTACCGTGGTAAACCATGTTAGTTTGTACGCCACGTTTTTCTACGCACAGCGTAATAACGTTACCGAGATATGCCTGCGGCAATAGCATGTGACACTCTGCAATCGGCTCGCGCAGTTCGTAGATGTTATTTACCGCTGGCAGCTTCGATGGGCTGTCGACGTAAATAACTTCTCTTGACGTAGTTTCAACTTCATACACTACGGTCGGCGCAGTGGTGATCAGATCCAGATCGTATTCACGTTCCAGACGTTCCTGAATGATCTCCATGTGCAGCAGGCCGAGGAAGCCGCAGCGGAAACCAAAGCCCAACGCGCTGGAGCTTTCCGGCTCATAGAACAGTGAGGCATCATTCAGGCTGAGTTTGCCCAGCGCGTCACGGAAGGCTTCATAGTCGTCAGAGCTTACCGGGAACAAGCCTGCGTAAACCTGCGGTTTGACTTTCTTAAAGCCAGGCAGCGCCTTTTCTGCCGGATTACGCGCCAGTGTTAAGGTATCGCCTACCGGTGCACCGTGGATGTCTTTGATCGCACATACCAACCAGCCAACTTCACCGCATTTCAGTTCAGTGCGGTCAACCTGCTTCGGCGTGAAAATACCCAGACGGTCGGCGTTATAGGTCTGCCCGGTACTCATGACTTTCACTTTGTCGCCCTTACGCAGGGTGCCGTTTTTAATACGGATAAGTGAAACAACGCCCAGGTAGTTGTCGAACCAGGAGTCGATAATTAGCGCCTGTAACGGGCCTTCCGGATCGCCTTCCGGCGGCGGAATATCTCGCACCAGACGTTCGAGAACGTCCTGCACACCAACGCCGGTTTTCGCTGAGCAGCGCACTGCGTCGGTGGCGTCGATACCAACGATATCTTCAATTTCTTCTGCTACGCGTTCAGGATCAGCTGCCGGCAGGTCAATCTTGTTCAGTACCGGCACTACTTCGAGATCCATTTCCATCGCGGTGTAGCAGTTTGCCAGGGTTTGCGCTTCTACGCCCTGCCCGGCGTCGACCACCAGCAATGCACCCTCACAGGCAGCCAGCGAACGGGAAACTTCATAGGAGAAGTCTACGTGGCCCGGGGTGTCGATAAAGTTAAGCTGATAGGTTTCGCCGTCAGACGCTTTGTAATCCAGCGTCACGCTTTGCGCTTTGATGGTAATGCCACGCTCACGCTCAAGATCCATGGAATCGAGAACCTGCGCCTCCATTTCACGGTCAGACAGGCCACCGCAGATCTGGATAATACGGTCAGACAGCGTCGATTTACCGTGGTCAATGTGAGCTATGATCGAAAAGTTACGTATATTCTTCATAAAGTATGATTATTGTGCCTTAATGCCCGGTTAACCAGGCTTTTAGAAGTCGCTGTTCTGAGCTTAACGTCTGTATTAATAGAAACGCCGCATTCTACACTACAACATTGAGGCGAGGAAATGTTCATACGGTATGGATTGTGGTATCTGGAAACGTCCTCGCATTTGTTATGCAAAATGCAACAAAGCCAGTGAAATCACTGGCTCGCGTCTTCCGAAGATGTTTCAAATCGCACAAGGCCTGGCGGCAATGCCACGCTTAAGATGATCGGTTGCCATTCCGCCCGGGCAGCAAACTTTCGCGAGTAGCCGCGTGCAATCAGGAATCCACCAACGCCGCCGAGAATCGCACCGCATAATGCTGCAATATCTGAAGCAAAGAGTAGCTGAAATAACGAAGCGATGAGGAATAATCCCACCAACGGCGACATATAAACCAGTAATGCGGAGCTAAGCAGGCTGCCCTCGGCGATTCCTAATTCCACTTTTTGCCCCGGCACTAACGGTTCATCACAGGGTACGACAATGGTATGCGTGGTTTGTGGGCCAAGTTTATTCAGCACGCGGCTACCGCAACCGACACGAGAAGCACAGCTGCTGCATGAGGCTTTAACATCACAACTGACCAGCGCCTGCCCGTTTTGCCAGGAGACGACCGTAGCCCACTCTTTGATCATTGCGCTGCCCCGAACTTAATATTCTCGGCAATGCGTTTCGCCGTTTGCGGCGGCAGTTCGCCGACAATGGTGATTTCGGCGTTATCACGTACGCTTGTACTGACGGTTCTGCGTCCGGTGCGCAACATCTGATCGGTGCTCGATGGCGTAGCGCGGTTAACGTTTACCGAGAAGCTGAATAATCCGTCGGAATAGAGACGTGATTCGATAGGCATGTTGTCCATCGTCGGTAACGGACGTCGGCTGCTGGAAACCTCACTAAACCCCTGTGGCAACCAGGTTGGCGTCCAGCTGAATTTAGCTTTTTCACCTACAGGAACAGAAAGCAGCGGCGGCAGATTTGCTTTCGCCAGCGTCTGCATACTGCTGCTGATATCCTGATTAACGTTAAAAGCAATCACGCGAAATTGTTCCAGCGTTTCACCATCGCGATCAAGGAGATCAACCCGCATCGGTAATTTCGATTCGGTGTCCATCCACACGATGTAGCTGTAGCGTGTGCCATCACGGGCCACCACGCGAATGACTTCGCAAAGACGATCAGCAATACGCGTGCGTCCCACGGAGATAAAGTCGTAGTAAGGAGAAAGGCGTTTGAAATCGGTATAGATGAGCGATGGCAGAGAATCAACAATGTAATCGCCATTAAGCGTGAACGGTTCAAGGCCCGGTTCAAAGTAGCTGATTTCATTGCCGCGCTGTACCACTTCCCGGCGCGGGCCATCCATTTGCAACAATTGTGCAAGAGGACGGTTATCGAGGCGTGCATGTCGATAACGCAGAGACTCAACACCCTGTTTATTGATGCTGATGAATGACAGCTCGTAATTCAGTGACTGACTGGCCAGGTTCATCTGCTGTAATAACGCCCCGGACGCGGGAGTGGCCGAGGCGTTAGCAGAGAATAACAGGCTACCTGTCACTAATGACATGGCAAACCAAAGTTGCTTCATTACTGCGATTGCGTTCCTAAAGTTTGAATTCCTGGCACCTGTACAGCGGCTTGCTGGGTTTGGGCCTGCTCAAACTGAAGCTGTTCAGAGTGGAGTCGACGTTGCAGTTCGTAATCCTGCAACATAGCATTAATGCGACGACGCTGCTCCTGTACCTGCTGCTGTTGACCATTATTTGCAGTCGCTTCAGAAGGTACTCCCAGGCTAACCGGGCTGGCTTTACCCATCATCGGCAGTGTATTAAATACTGGCGTTTCGGGCTGCTGGGACGTTTCAGATTGCCCATTATAGTGCTGGACGCCAACGATAACTGCAAGCGATACGCATGCTGCTACGCCCATTTGGGTAAGCTGTGCAGCCCATGGACGTACTTTCTGCCAGAATGGCATTTTCTGCCATTGATGCGGCGCAGGCTGGGCCTCTGGGATCAGTGTCGCCGGTTGACGTACTGGCTCTTCTTCAATGGCGGCCATTACGCGTGAAGAGATATCGAAATGGAGCACCTCGGGAGTATCACCCCGCATTGAGTCACGGATTAAGTGATAGCTTTCCCAGGTTTTCTGCATTTCTGGGTTATGAGCCAGTTCGTTAAGCAGCTCACTATCCAGCGTTTCGCCATCCATTAAAGCGGAAAGTTGTTCTTTCTGCATGCCTAATACCCTTATCCAGTATCCCGCTATCGTCAACGCCTGATAAGCGGTTGAACTTTGTTATCAATAGCTTCCCTCGCTCGGAAGATACGTGAACGCACCGTACCTACCGGACAATCCATGATAGCGGCTATCTCTTCATAGCTCAGGCCATCCAGCTCCCGCAAGGTTATTGCCATGCGTAAATCTTCCGGGAGGGACTCAATAGTTCGGAAAACTATCTGTCTCAGTTCTTCTGACAACATTAAGTTCTCAGGGTTCGAAATTTCTTTCAACGCGCCGCCACTTTCGAAGTTTTCAGCTTCAATGGCATCCACATCACTGGAAGGTGGACGGCGTCCCTGAGCAACCAGGTAATTTTTCGCTGTATTTACAGCAATCCGATACAGCCATGTATAAAAAGCGCTATCTCCCCGGAACGAATCCAGCGCACGATAGGCTTTAATAAAAGCTTCTTGTACCACATCGGGAACATCACCCGACGGCACATAGCGGGAAACCAGACTCGCCACTTTATGCTGATAGCGCACTACCAGTAAGTTAAAGGCTTTCTGATCTCCCTTCTGGACCCGTTCAACCAGGACCTGGTCCGTTAACTGCTCGCTCATCCGAGGTAAAGTCTCCCCAAACCAAATTTCCACGCGCTATCGAAACGCCACTCCATTAGCTGCAATTTGAGCAAGCAAAGGGTTAGAGTGTCTCGTTTTTGTAAAGTTCCGTAACGCATCTGTTTTTGTTTGTCATGCTGTAGACGGATCATTATCTATCATTATAAGTCTACAGAATCTGAACATCGCATTATCTGTGTAGAAATGCCCATTTAACTGCCTGAAGAGTAACCCAACGGCCTTTTTATTTCACCACCTAATCCTTCGCCAGCCAGTAACTTCTCGTTTTCTCGTCGCCGTGATTCGGTCTGTTTAGCCTCTGTAACAAAAATTAAAATAGCAGGTGTTTAATCGCACAACATGATGCTATGCTGACCAAACCGTGTTTAGTAAATTAAACAAAGAAAATGAATACTCTCCCTGAACATTCATGTGACGTGTTGATTATCGGTAGCGGCGCTGCCGGGCTTTCACTGGCGCTACGTCTGGCTGATCGGCATCATGTCATCGTTCTAAGTAAAGGCCCAGTCACGGAAGGTTCAACATTTTATGCCCAGGGCGGAATTGCCGCCGTGTTTGATGAAACTGACAGCATTGATTCGCATGTGGAAGACACAATGATAGCCGGTGCTGGTATTTGTGATCGCCATGCAGTTGAATTTGTCGCCAGCAATGCGCGTTCCTGTGTGCAATGGTTAATCGACCAGGGGGTGTTGTTTGATACCCACGTTCAATCGAATGGCGAAGAAAGTTACCATTTGACCCGTGAAGGTGGACATAGTCACCGACGAATTCTTCATGCTGCGGACGCCACCGGTAAAGAAGTAGAAACCACCCTAGTGAGCAAGGCGCAGAACCATCCGAATATTCGCGTGCTGGAGCGCAGCAACGCGGTTGATCTGATTGTCTCTGACAAAATTGGCCTGCCGGGCACGCGACGAGTTGTAGGCGCGTGGGTATGGAACCGAAATAAAGAAACGGTTGAAACCTGCCACGCAAAAGCGGTTGTGCTGGCAACCGGCGGTGCGTCGAAGGTTTATCAGTACACCACCAATCCGGATATTTCTTCTGGCGATGGCATTGCTATGGCGTGGCGCGCGGGCTGCCGGGTCGCCAATCTCGAATTTAATCAGTTTCACCCTACCGCGCTCTATCACCCACAGGCACGAAATTTCCTGTTAACGGAAGCACTGCGCGGCGAAGGTGCTTATCTCAAGCGCCCGGATGGCACGCGTTTTATGCCCGATTTCGATGAGCGCGGCGAACTGGCCCCGCGCGATATTGTCGCCCGCGCTATTGATCATGAAATGAAACGCCTCGGTGCGGATTGTATGTATCTCGACATCAGCCATAAGCCTGCCGATTTTATTCGTCAGCATTTCCCGATGATTTATGAAAAGTTATTGGGACTGGGGATTGATCTCACGAAAGGCCCTGTGCCGATTGTGCCTGCTGCACACTATACCTGCGGTGGTGTAATGGTTGATGATCATGGGCGTACGGACGTCGAAGGTTTGTACGCCATTGGCGAAGTGAGTTATACCGGCTTACACGGCGCTAACCGCATGGCCTCAAATTCATTACTGGAGTGTCTGGTTTACGGCTGGTCGGCGGCGGAGGATATTACCAGGCGTATGCCTTATGCCCACGACGTCAGTACGTTACCGCCGTGGGATGAAAGCCGTGTTGAGAACCCTGACGAACTGGTGGTGATTCAACATAACTGGCACGAGCTACGTCTGTTTATGTGGGATTACGTCGGCATTGTGCGCACAACGAAACGTCTGGAACGCGCCCTGCGGCGGATCAATATGCTTCAGCAGGAAATAGACGAATATTACGCCCATTTCCGCGTATCAAATAATTTGCTGGAGCTGCGTAATCTGGTACAGGTTGCCGAGTTGATTGTTCGCTGTGCGATGGTGCGCAAGGAGAGCCGGGGGCTGCATTTCACGCTGGATTACCCGGAGTTGCTCACTCACTCTGGCCCATCGATCCTTTCCCCCGACAACCTTTACATAAACAAATAAAAAGCCTGGGTCAGCGCAGTGTACGCTTCGGAATAGCTCTGGTCTGGCCCACGAATCACTAAGCGATCGCTATAGCATTCTCCCGCCTGTGGGGAGAATGCCAGCAGCACCCGATGCGGCTGTCGCGTTTCGTTTTCCGCCACATCCGTCCGTAAACGTAAATGCCAGCCCATTCTTAATGCCAGTTCAGTAAAACCATTACCAATCTGCTCTGGCAACACCACGCAAAAAAATCCCTCTTCAGTAATGCACTCCGCCGCGCAGGTTAGCAACGATTGATGATCAAGCGTAGTGGTATAGCGTGCCTGTTCCCTCTGCGGCGTAGCGCACTCAACGCCCTGCTGATAATAAGGCGGGTTACTGATGATTAAATCAAAGCGTGCTGTCTGCTGGGTGATCCACTGCTGAATATCCGCCGGATAGATATTAATCCGCTCTGCCCAAGGGGACTGGTTGATATTTTCCTGCGCCTGAGTCGCAGCTTCACCTTCCAGTTCAACGGCATCAATCATCACGCTGTCATCGGTTCGCTGCGCCAGCATTAATGCCAGCAACCCGCTACCCGCGCCGATATCAAGGCAACGTTTTACCCCAGCCACCGGTGCCCATGCGCCCAGCAAAATGCCATCCGTTCCCACTTTCATCGCACAGCGATCGTGAGCAACAAAAAACTGTTTAAAAGTAAATCCATTACGACGAAGCACGGATGTAGACTGTGACATGAAAATAAAACCTTGCAGGAAAAACGGCGATAGCACCGGGTGAGAACAATACCCGAGAAGCGATATCCATACAAACAGATGAAGATTGCAGCCGTAACGTCTATAATCAGCGCCCCACACAGAGGTAGAACATGACTGTAACGACTTTTTCCGAACTTGAACTCGACGAAAGCCTGCTGGAAGCCCTCCAGGATAAAGGTTTCACTCGCCCGACCGCCATTCAGGCTGCCGCCATTCCGCCTGCGCTCGATGGCCGTGATGTACTCGGTTCTGCGCCGACAGGCACCGGTAAAACGGCGGCGTATCTGCTGCCAGCGTTGCAGCACCTGCTCGATTTTCCCCGTAAGAAATCCGGTCCGCCGCGTATTTTGATCCTCACCCCGACTCGCGAATTGGCGATGCAGGTGGCCGATCATGCCCGCGAACTGGCGAAACATACGCATCTGGATATCGCCACCATCACCGGCGGCGTAGCCTATATGAACCACGCGGAAGTATTCAGCGAAAACCAGGATATCGTGGTTGCCACGACCGGACGTCTGCTGCAATACATAAAAGAAGAGAACTTCGATTGCCGCGCGGTTGAAACGCTGATCCTCGACGAAGCAGACCGAATGCTGGATATGGGTTTTGCTCAGGATATCGAACATATTGCGGGCGAAACGCGCTGGCGTAAACAGACTCTGCTCTTCTCGGCAACGCTTGAAGGCGATGCCATTCAGGATTTTGCCGAGCGTCTGCTTGAAGATCCGGTGGAAGTTTCTGCGAATCCATCCACCCGTGAGCGCAAAAAGATTCATCAGTGGTATTACCGCGCTGATGACCTGGAACATAAAACCGCATTACTGGTGCATCTGTTAAAACAACCGGAAGCGACCCGCTCAATTGTATTTGTGCGTAAGCGTGAGCGTGTGCATGAGTTGGCAAACTGGCTGCGCGAAGCGGGCATCAACAACTGCTATCTCGAAGGTGAGATGGTACAAGGCAAGCGTAACGAAGCGATCAAGCGTCTGACCGAAGGTCGCGTTAACGTACTGGTTGCCACTGATGTTGCCGCGCGCGGTATCGACATTCCGGATGTCAGCCATGTCTTTAACTTCGATATGCCACGCAGTGGCGATACTTATTTACACCGTATCGGACGTACTGCTCGCGCTGGTCGTAAGGGAACCGCGATTTCACTGGTTGAAGCTCATGACCATCTGCTGCTGGGCAAAGTAGGCCGTTATATTGAAGAGCCAATTAAAGCTCGCGTAATTGATGAGTTACGCCCGAAAACGCGTGCGCCAAGCGAGAAGCAGACCGGCAAGCCATCGAAGAAAGTACTGGCAAAACGCGCCGAGAAGAAAAAGGCTAAAGAGAAAGAGAAGCCACGGGTGAAAAAACGCCATCGCGATACCAAAAATATTGGTAAGCGACGCAAACCAAGCGGAACAGGCGTACCACCGCAAACGACAGAAGAGTGATCTTAATTCCGGGTTTAAGCCCGGAATTAAAAGTGCTGGCAAACGCAAAACTGCCTGATGCGCTACGCTTATCAGGCCTACATGGCTCATGCAATATATTGAATTTGCACGATCTTGTAGGCCGGATAAGGCGTTCACGCCGCATCCGGCATGAACAAAACGCACTTCGTCGACAAGTTGGGTGCCGGGTTTAAGCCCGGCATTATTTTTATCCCGGCAAAAAACACTCTTCAACACACTGAATAAAAGTGTGCATCGCCGGGCTAACCGCTTTCCCGGCATGGTGTGCGCACATTGCCGTAATGGTCTGCGACTGTTCGCCAAAAGGCAATTCGATTAATTCTCCGCACTCCAACTCTTTTGCCACCGCAAAACGCGGCAGATAGCTAACTCCGATATTCGCCGCGACACAACGCTTTATGCTTTCGATACTTATAAGCTCAATGGTATTTTCCACCGTGATCCGCCGCTGGCGCAGCGTGCTCTCAAATATCTGCCGGAAGACACATTGCGGTTCGTTGATAATAAAACTACAGGCGTTATGTCTTCCCGGCTGGGTAAAATCGACATCTGCAATTTGCGGTGAAGCCACCAGCACCAGCGATTGTTCACCCAATTCTCGTCGATTCAGAGCATCATCATTTCCTACGCGATAAAAAACACCGACGTCGGCCTCATCATTCAGTAGAGCATCACGGATCACGTAACAGTTCAGCGACTGCAGTGATAAACGCACTTTTGGTGCACGTTGCCGAAAACGCTGCAACACCTGCGGCATTCGGTAAGAGAGCAGCGTTTCGCCTGAAACAACGCGCAGTTCTCCGTCCGGATCAGACTCTTTTTTGGCAGCCTCACGAAGCGTATCCATCACTCTGGTGAGTTCATAGATGTGCGGCAGCAACTTTTTGCCTTCGCGAGTGAGGCACATGCTGGATTTGCCCCTATATTTCCAGACATCTGTTATCACTTAACCCATTACAAGCCCGCTGCCGCAGATATTCCCGTGGCGAGCGATAACCCAGCGCACTATGCGGATGCCATTCGTTATAATGCTCGAACGCCTCTGCAAGGTTCTTTGCTGCCGTTAACCCGTCTGGTTTGGGCATGATACTGATGTAGTCACGCTTTATCGTTTTCACGAAGCTCTCTGCTATTCCGTTACTCTCCGGACTCCGCACCGCCGTGTTCTTCGGTTCAAGTCCCAACATCCGGGCGAACTGGCGTGTTTCATTAGCCCGGTAGCATGAACCATTATCCGTCAGCCACTCCACTGGAGACGACGGAAGATCGTTGCCGAAGCGGCGTTCCACCGCTCCCAGCATGACGTCCTGTACTGTTTCACTGTTGAAGCCGCCAGTAGTCACCGCCCAGTGCAGTGCCTCACGATCACAGCAGTCCAGCGCGAACGTGACACGCAGTCTCTCTCCGTTATCACAGCAGAACTCGAACCCGTCAGAGCACCATCGCTGATTGCTTTCTTTCACGGCCACTCTGCCTGTATGTGCCCGTTTCGATGGCGGTACAGCAGGTTTTCGCTCAAGCAACAGCGCATTCTGGCGCATGATCCGGTAAACACGTTTGGCATTGATCGCAGGCATACCATCAAGTTCTGCCTGTCTGCGAAGCAGCGCCCATACCCGACGATAACCATACGTGGGCAGCTCTCCGATAACATGGTGTATACGGAGAAGCACATCCGTATCATCAGTGTGACGACTGCGGCGGCCATCCATCCAGTCATCGGTTCGTCTGAGAATGACGTGCAACTGCGCACGCGACACCCGGAGACAACGGCTGACTAAGCTTACTCCCCATCCCCGGGCAATAAGGGCGCGTGCGCTATCCACTTTTTTGCCCGTCCATATTCAACGGCTTCTTTGAGGAGTTCATTTTCCATCGTTTTCTTGCCGAGCAGGCGCTGGAGTTCTTTAATCTGCTTCATGGCGGCAGCAAGTTCAGAGGCAGGAACAACCTGTTCTCCGGCGGCGACAGCAGTAAGACTTCCTTCCTGGTATTGCTTACGCCAGAGAAATAACTGGCTGGCTGCTACACCATGTTGCCGGGCAACGAGGGAGACCGTCATCCCCGGTTCAAAGCTCTGCTGAACAATTGCGATCTTTTCCTGTGTGGTACGCCGTCTGCGTTTCTCCGGCCCTAAGACATCAATCATCTGTTCTCCAATGACTAGTCTAAAAACTAGTATTAAGACTATCACTTATTTAAGTGATACTGGTTGTCTGGAGATTCAGGGGGCCAGTCTACATGCGTCGACCAATTTTCTCAAACAATTGTACTGAGAACTCCTGTTCAAGCTGCTGAATATGAAAAGTCACCGTCGATTGTGTGCAGCACAATTTTTGCGAAGCTCGCAAAAAGGAACCCTCTTCCACCACGGTTTTAAGCGTAATAAAACGGCGCAGATCCATAACCCCAAACCTATCGAAAATATCGAATTTAGAATGTTAAAACATTCATTTTTTTAAATGTTTTGTGTCGGGTACTGTCTACCAAAACAGAGGAGATAACAAGTGACACCGACCCTTTTAAGTGCTTTTTGGACCTACACCCTGATTACCGCCCTGACGCCAGGACCAAACAATATACTCGCTCTTAGCTCTGCCACGTCGCATGGATTTCGTCGGAGTACCCACGTGCTGGCAGGGATGAGTCTGGGATTTTTGATTGTGATGTTACTGTGTGCAGGAATTTCATTTTCACTGGCTGTTATTGACCCGGCAGCGGTGCACCTTTTGAGTTGGGCAGGAGCGGCATATATTGTCTGGCTGGCGTGGAAAATCGCTACCAGTCCAACCAAGGAAGACGGACTTCAGGCCAAACCGATCAGCTTCTGGGCCAGCTTTGCTTTGCAGTTTGTGAACGTCAAAATTATTTTGTACGGCATTACAGCACTGTCGACATTTGTCCTGCCACAAACGCAGGCGTTAAGCTGGGTGATTGGCGTCAGCGTTTTGCTGGCAATGATTGGGACCTTTGGCAATGTGTGCTGGGCGCTGGCGGGGCATCTGTTTCAGCGATTGTTTCGCCAGTATGGTCGCCAGTTAAATATCGTGCTGGCGTTGTTGCTGGTCTATTGCGCGGTGCGCATTTTCTGTTAATGAAAAAAAGCGGAAGAGGTCGCCCTCTTCCGCTTAGTAACTTGCTACTTAAACCTTACAGGCTTTCAGTAAAGGTACGAGCGATAACATCGCGCTGCTGTTCCGGAGTCAGAGAGTTAAAGCGAACTGCATAACCGGATACACGGATGGTCAGCTGCGGATATTTTTCCGGATGCTTAACTGCATCTTCCAGAGTTTCACGACGCAGAACGTTTACGTTCAGGTGCTGACCACCTTCAACGCGAACTTCTGGTTTAACTTCTACTGGAACTTCACGGTATTCAATGTCACCCAGTTTGCTTACTGCAACCACTTCGTCTTCTGCAAAACCTGCTTTCGCAACGATGCAACGCGCTTCGCCTTTTTCGCTGTCCAGCAGCCAGAAAGAGTTCAGCAGATCGTCATTAGCAGCTTTAGTAATCTGGATACCTGTAATCATGTGATGCCTCCCCGGCAAAATTATTTGATTTGTTTAGCCTGTCGCGGCCAATTGGTAAAACCATTGTTGCTTGAGTGTATATATACTCCTCAAACACCCTTGATTCATTGATTTAAATCAATAAAAACCACGCATCAAGTGTGGTCGCAAATGGATTTTATTGTTTTACATCAACTTATACGGGTGTGAAATTTTACCAATTTACATTTTTTTGCACTCATTAAAGTCTAAAAAATGAGCTTGGTTTTGTTCTGTAGAAAGAAGCAGTTAAGCTAGGCGGATTGAAAATTCGCAGGAGAGCGAGATGGCTAACGAATTAACCTGGCATGACGTGCTGGCTGAAGAGAAGCAACAACCCTATTTCCTTAATACCCTTCAAACCGTCGCCAGCGAGCGGCAGTCCGGCATCACTATCTATCCACCACAAAAAGATGTCTTTAACGCCTTTCGCTTTACCGAGTTGGGCGATGTCAAAGTCGTGATCCTCGGTCAGGACCCCTATCATGGCCCCGGGCAAGCGCATGGTCTGGCATTTTCTGTTCGTCCCGGAATCGCCATTCCTCCGTCATTACTGAATATGTATAAAGAGTTGGAAAATACCATTCCCGGCTTTACCCGCCCTGATCATGGCTATCTTGAGAGCTGGGCGCGTCAGGGCGTTTTGCTGCTCAATACCGTCTTGACGGTTCGCGCAGGTCAGGCGCATTCCCACGCCAGCCTCGGTTGGGAGACCTTCACCGACAAAGTCATCAGCCTGATTAACCAGCACCGCGAAGGCGTGGTGTTTTTGTTGTGGGGATCACATGCGCAAAAGAAAGGGGCGATTATAGATAAGCAACGCCACCACGTACTGAAAGCGCCGCATCCATCGCCGCTTTCTGCACATCGTGGATTCTTTGGCTGCAATCATTTTGTGCTGGCAAATCAGTGGCTGGAACAACGTGGCGAGAAACCGATTGACTGGATGCCAGTATTACCGGCAGAGAGTGAGTAAATTTAAGGGAAAACGCCGGATGGCAGAATTGCCACCCGGCTGATTTATCAGGCTTTGTTCTGACGCCACCATTCGCCAAGCAAAACGCCGGTTGCAACAGAGATATTCAGCCCGGCAACATTGCCAGTTCCGTCAATCTTCACGCGCAAATCGTTCGGATCGCGTGCGGCATCCGGTAACCCTTCATATTCCTGACCCAGCACTAGCACCATTTTCTCTGGCAGACTGGTTTTGAACAGCGGTTTACCCTGCTCGCTGGAGGTGGTCACTACGGTGTAACCCGCCTGGCGGAAGTCATCCAGCACGTTAACAATGTTGTCGCCAGTAATCGGCTGAACATGCTCTGCACCGCCTTCTGCGGTACGGATAGCCGCACCGGATTCCAGCAACGCCGCATCCTGCACCACAACGCCTTTCACGCCGAAGTGCGCGCAACTGCGCATCATGCCACCCAGGTTATGCGGGTTAGATTCGTTTTCCAGTGCCAGTACACAATCCTGCGCACCTGCCTGACTTACCCACTGCTGCACGGTTGTACCGTTACGCTTTTTGATCAGGAAGCAAACGCCGCCGTGATGTTCCGTGCCTGACGCTTTGGTCAGTTCCGCTTCATCCACCACATGATACGCTTTGCGGTTTGCCGCCATCCAGCGCAATGCTTCTTTAAAACGTGGCGTTACGCTCTGAATAAACCAGGCGCGAACAATCGCTTCGGGGCGGCTCTGGAACAGTGCCTGACAGGCGTTTTCGCCGTAGACGCGGGTTTCTTCCGCACGCTGACGACGCAACACTTCCGGATCAATAAAACTTTTACCACTGATGCCACCGTGATCGGCCTTTTCCGGCGTCTCATCACCCGGCGCGCGGGAAACCGTGCGCCACGGAGACTCTTCCCACTTGCGGTCACGGGGCTGACTTTGTTTGTCATCGCGGGCGGGGCGACGGCCACCGTCGGCACGAGATTTTCCTGGACGCCCGCCCCCTTTCCCGGTACGCGGGTTATGGGTACGTTTATCAGAATCATCATCACTGCGGACATACATCACTTTGACCTTGCCGCTTTTACCTTTCATCTCATCGTTCATGCTTTTCTCCACCAGCGCTGCGCGAAGCGCGCAGATTACCCGAAGTGCGCGCGGTTCGCCATGATTTCGTACCAAAGCCTGCGACTATCATACCTATTGAATAAAACAGATTGTTGTCTGGAACAATGTCCCCGATAATATGTAACATATTAGAAACATACCGGCGTCGTTGCCGATAAGTCTCCTTACTCATCCCGAGGTTAGTTATGAATACCGTTTGTACCCATTGTCAGGCCATCAATCGCATTCCCGACGATCGGATCGAAGATGCGGCAAAATGCGGACGCTGCGGTCACGACTTGTTTGACGGAGAGGTGATTAATGCGACCGGTGAAACGCTCGATAAATTGCTGAAAGATGATCTGCCTGTGGTGATCGACTTCTGGGCGCCGTGGTGCGGCCCCTGCCGTAATTTCGCACCAATTTTTGAAGATGTTGCGCAAGAGCGTAGCGGTAAAGTGCGCTTTGTGAAAGTGAATACCGAAGCTGAACGTGAATTAAGCAGCCGCTTTGGTATTCGTAGCATTCCGACAATCATGATTTTCAAAAACGGTCAGGTTGTCGACATGCTTAATGGCGCAGTACCAAAAGCACCTTTCGATAGCTGGCTGAACGAATCGCTTTAATCTTGTCGGGGTGCATCTTGTGCCCCGTTTTCTCCTCTGCGACAATGGCGTTTTTTCGACGCTCTCTTATGACCGAAAACGCTGTTCTCCAGTTACGCGCCGAGCGTATTGCGCGCGCAACACGTCCTTTTCTTGCCCGCGGTAATCGCGTTCGTCGCTGCCAACGCTGTCTTTTGCCAGAGAAATTATGTCTCTGTTCGACAATTACTCCAGCGGAAGCTAAAAGTCGCTTTTGTTTGCTGATGTTCGACACCGAGCCAATGAAGCCCAGTAACACCGGGCGTCTGATTGCCGATATCTTGCCAAATACCGTCGCGTTTCAATGGTCCCGTACCGAACCCTCGCAGGATTTGCTGGCTCTGGTACAAAACCCGGATTATCAACCGGTGGTGGTCTTCCCTGCCTCATATGCTAATGAACAACGGGAAGTGATTTTTACACCACCTGCTGGTAAGCCACCGCTGTTTATCATGCTCGATGGTACCTGGCCGGAAGCTCGCAAGATGTTTCGTAAAAGTCCGTATCTGGATAATCTCCCCGTCATTTCCGTCGATCTTTCCCGGCTATCTGCCTATCGCCTGCGTGAAGCCCAGGCTGAAGGCCAATACTGCACTGCCGAAGTTGCCATCGCACTGTTAGATATGGCCGGCGATACCGGAGCGGCGGCAGGTCTAGGCGAGTATTTCACCCGCTTTAAAACACGCTATCTGGCAGGAAAAACGCAACATCTGGGTAGCATCACAGCAGAACAGTTAGAAAGCGTTTAAAATCATTCGGTCACTTCTGCGGGAGACCGATATGAGTCAGCGAGGACTGGAAGCATTACTGCGACCAAAATCGATTGCGGTAATTGGCGCATCGATGAAACCCAATCGCGCAGGTTATCTGATGATGCGTAACCTGCTGGCGGGGGGATTTAACGGGCCGGTACTCCCGGTGACGCCTGCCTGGAAAGCGGTGTTGGGTGTGTTGGCCTGGCCGGATATTGCCAGCCTGCCCTTTACACCCGATCTTGCGGTTTTATGTACCAATGCCAGCCGCAATCTTGCTCTTCTGGAAGAGCTCGGCGAGAAAGGCTGTAAAACCTGCATTATTCTTTCCGCCCCGGTATCGCAACACGAAGATCTCCGCGCCTGCGCCCTGCGCCATAACATGCGTCTGCTGGGGCCAAACAGTCTGGGATTACTGGCCCCCTGGCAAGGCCTGAATGCCAGCTTTTCGCCTGTACCGATTAAACGCGGCAAACTGGCGTTTATTTCGCAGTCTGCCGCCGTCTCCAATACCATCCTCGACTGGGCACAACAGCGGGAAATGGGCTTTTCCTACTTTATTGCTCTCGGCGACAGCCTGGATATCGACGTTGATGAATTGCTCGATTATCTGGCGCGCGACAGCAAAACCAGTGCAATCCTGCTCTACCTCGAACAATTAAGTGATGCGCGACGTTTTGTTTCGGCTGCACGTAGCGCCTCACGTAATAAACCGATTCTGGTGATTAAAAGTGGACGTAGCCCGGCGGCGCAACGACTACTGAACACCACGGCAGGAATGGATCCTGCTTGGGATGCAGCTATTCAGCGCGCCGGTTTGTTGCGAGTACAGGATACCCACGAGCTGTTTTCGGCAGTCGAAACCCTTAGCCATATGCGCCCGCTACGTGGAGAGCGGCTGATGATTATCAGCAACGGTGCAGCACCTGCCGCACTGGCGCTGGATGCCTTATGGTCACGCAATGGCAAGCTGGCTACGCTCAGTGAAGAAACCTGCCAGAAATTGCGCGATGCACTGCCAGAACATGTGGCAATCTCTAACCCGCTCGATCTTCGTGATGACGCCAGTAGTGAGCATTATATTAAAACGCTGGATATTCTGCTCCACAGTCAGGATTTTGATGCGCTGATGGTTATTCATTCGCCCAGCGCCGCTGCTCCCGCAACAGAAAGCGCACATGCATTAATTGAAGCGGTAAAGCATCATCCCCGCAGCAAGTATGTTTCTCTGCTGACGAACTGGTGCGGCGAGCACTCCTCGCAAGAGGCACGACGTTTATTCAGCGAAGCCGGGCTGCCGACCTACCGCACCCCGGAAGGAACCATCACCGCTTTTATGCATATGGTGGAGTACCGGCGTAATCAGAAGCAACTACGCGAAACGCCGGCGTTGCCCAGCAATCTGACCTCTAATACCGCAGAAGCGCATCTTCTGTTGCAACAGGCCATTGTCGAAGGGGCAACGTCGCTCGATACCCATGAAGTTCAGCCTATCCTGCAAGCGTACGGCATGAACACACTTCCCACCTGGATTGCCACTGACAGCACCGAGGCTGTGCATATTGCCGAACAGATTGGTTATCCGGTGGCACTAAAATTACGCTCGCCGGATATTCCACATAAATCAGAAGTTCAGGGCGTCATGCTCTACTTGCGTACAGCCAATGAAGTCCAGCAAGCCGCAAATGCTATTTTCGATCGCGTAAAAATGGCCTGGCCGCAGGCGCGTATCCACGGCCTGCTGGTACAAAGTATGGCTAACCGTGCTGGCGCTCAGGAGTTGCGAGTAGTGGTTGAGCACGATCCGGTTTTCGGACCGTTGATCATGCTGGGCGAAGGCGGTGTGGAGTGGCGTCCTGAAGATCAAGCCGTCGTCGCACTACCGCCGCTGAACATGAACCTGGCACGTTATCTGGTCATTCAGGGGATCAAAAGTAAAAAGATTCGTGCGCGTAGTGCGCTACGCCCGCTGGATGTGGCGGGATTAAGCCAGTTACTGGTGCAGGTTTCTAACTTGATTGTTGATTGTCCGGAGATTCAGAGGCTGGATATTCATCCTTTGCTGGCTTCCGGCAATGAATTTACCGCGCTTGATGTCACGCTGGATATCGCTCCGTTTGAAGGCGATAACGAGAGTCGCCTGGCTGTGCGCCCTTATCCTCATCAGCTGGAAGAATGGGTAGAATTGAAAAACGGCGAACGTTGCTTGTTCCGCCCGATTTTGCCGGAAGATGAGCCACAGCTTCAGCAATTCATTTCGCGAGTCACCAAAGAAGATCTTTATTACCGCTACTTTAGCGAGATCAACGAATTTACCCATGAAGATTTAGCCAACATGACGCAGATCGACTACGATCGGGAAATGGCGTTTGTAGCGGTACGACGTATTGATCAAACGGAAGAGATCCTCGGCGTCACGCGTGCGATCTCCGATCCTGATAACATCGATGCCGAATTTGCCGTGCTGGTTCGCTCGGATCTCAAAGGGTTAGGCTTAGGTCGACGCTTAATGGAAAAGTTGATTACCTATACGCGAGATCACGGACTGCAACGTCTGAATGGTATTACGATGCCAAACAATCGTGGCATGGTGGCGCTGGCCCGCAAGCTCGGGTTTAACGTTGATATCCAGCTCGAAGAGGGGATCGTTGGGCTTACGCTAAATCTTGCCCAGCGCGAGGAATCATGAGTAAGGTACTGGAAATGTTGACCACTTAATCGGGACTGGTGTTATTATTGCCCGCTTATGTCGTCTGCATTGCACAGAGGACCCTTCAATGAACAGAGAAGAAATGCACTGTGATGTTGTCAAAATTTAAGCGTAATAAACATCAACAACACCTTGCCCAACTACCCAAGATTTCTCAATCAGTTGATGATGTCGATTTCTTTTACGCTCCCGCCGACTTCCGGGAGACGCTGCTGGAAAAAATAGCCAGCGCGAAGCAGCGCATTTGCATTGTCGCCCTGTATCTCGAACAGGATGACGGTGGCAAAGGCATTCTGAACGCGTTGTATGAGGCTAAACGGCAGCGTCCGGAACTGGATGTGCGGGTGCTGGTCGACTGGCATCGTGCACAACGTGGACGCATTGGTGCTGCGGCGTCTAATACTAACGCTGACTGGTACTGCCGCATGGCGCAGGAAAATCCGGGCGTAGATGTTCCGGTTTATGGCGTTCCAATCAATACCCGTGAAGCCCTTGGCGTCCTGCACTTTAAAGGCTTTATCATCGACGATACCGTACTTTATAGCGGTGCCAGCCTGAACGATGTTTACCTGCATCAGCACGATAAATATCGCTACGACCGTTATCATCTGATCCGTAACCGTAAGATGTCAGACATTATGTTTGAATGGGTTACACAGAATATTATGAATGGCCGCGGCGTTAATCGTCTGGATGATGTTAATCGGCCAAAAAGCCCGGAAATCAAGAACGATATTCGTCTGTTCCGCCAGGAGCTGCGTGATGCCGCTTATCATTTCCAGGGCGATGCTGACAACGATCAGCTTTCCGTAACGCCGTTGGTAGGTCTGGGGAAATCGAGTCTGTTGAACAAGACCATTTTCCATCTTATGCCTTGTGCCGAGCAGAAACTAACCATTTGTACACCATATTTCAACCTGCCAGCAATCCTTGTGCGTAATATCATCCAGTTACTGCGCGAAGGGAAAAAGGTCGAAATTATTGTTGGCGATAAAACTGCGAATGACTTCTTTATTCCGGAAGATGAACCTTTCAAGATAATCGGTGCACTGCCTTATCTCTATGAGATCAATCTGCGTCGTTTCCTGAGCCGTTTGCAGTATTACGTCAATACTGACCAGTTAGTGGTTCGGTTATGGAAAGACGACGACAACACCTATCACCTGAAAGGGATGTGGGTTGATGATAAGTGGATGCTGATCACCGGCAATAACCTGAACCCACGCGCCTGGCGTCTGGATCTGGAAAACGCCATTTTGATTCACGATCCGCAACTGGAACTTGCGCCACAGCGTGAGAAAGAACTGGAACTGATCCGCGAGCATACCACCATCGTTAAGCACTACCGCGATCTGCAAAGCATTGCCGATTATCCGGTGAAGGTTCGTAAACTTATCCGCCGTTTGCGCCGTATCCGCATCGACCGATTAATTAGCCGCATCCTGTAATCACAACCCCGTCCTGTACGGGGTTTGTTTTTGGAGGCCACGTTTTGCGTATTCTTTTTGTCTGTTCGCTATTGTTACTTTCTGGATGCAGCCATATGGCTAACGATAGCTGGAGCGGGCAGGATAAAGCTCAACACTTTATCGCCTCGGCGATGCTTTCCGCTGCCGGAAATGAATATTCACAGCATCAGGGGATGAGTCGCGATCGCAGTGCCACTTTCGGGCTGATGTTCTCTGTTGGGCTGGGCGCGTCAAAAGAACTTTGGGATAGCCGCCCCGAGGGGAGCGGCTGGAGCTGGAAAGATTTTACCTGGGATGTCGCCGGTGCAACTACTGGCTATACCGTCTGGCAGTTGGCGCATAATTAAAGGCGCATCCCCTTCCCTTTGCGATGTAGCATCAAAGAAACCAGAAACGCCACCACGGCCATCAAGGTCACATACCAGAAGAAGGCTGTTTCCATTCCTATTGATTTCAGCGACAACGCTACGTACTCTGCTGAGCCACCAAATATAGCATTGGCGACCGCATACGACAGACCAACACCTAATGCGCGAACCTGTGCCGGGAACATTTCAGCCTTTAGTATTCCACTGATTGAAGTATAAAAACTCACTATCAGCAGGGCGCACATCACTAGACCAAAAGCGGCATAAGGCGAAGAAACGTTCTGCAATGCTGAGAGAATAGGAACGGTAAAAATGGTTGCCAGAGAACCGAAACATAACATTGAGGTACGACGACCAATCTTATCCGACAGCGCGCCAATAAGTGGTTGAATAAGCATGAATACAAACAATGCGGCAGTCATAATGCCACTCGCCACGTTGGCATGCATTCCCGCAGTATTTACCAGATACTTCTGCATATAAGTGGTGAAGGTATAGAAACAAAGGGAGCCCGCAGCGGTAAAACCGAGAACCATGATGAATGCACGGCGATTGCGCCATAATCCTTTCAGAGATCCAGCTTCTTTTAAAGCGCGTGTTTCTTGTTGTGAAGTTTCATCTAACTGACGACGTAACCACAACGCCACAACAGCTAACACAGCTCCTAACGCGAAAGGAATACGCCATCCCCACTCTCTGAGTGCAGCGTCTTCCATGGTGTGTTGTAAAACCACGACAACCAGTAGAGCTAGCAGTTGCCCGCCGATCAACGTCACATACTGAAATGATGCGTAAAAACCTTTGCGCCCTTCAACGGCAACTTCACTCATATAGGTGGCGCTGGTGCCATATTCTCCGCCAACGGATAATCCCTGGAATAAACGAGCAAGAAGCAATAATGCCGGAGCCCAGGTACCGATTGTTTCGTAGCCTGGCAAACAGGCGATAACCAGTGAGCCGAAACACATCATACACACCGATAACAACATCGATTTTTTGCGACCATGTTTATCGGCTATCCGGCCAAATAGCCAACCGCCTATTGGGCGCATCAGAAATCCCGCAGCAAAAACACCTGCTGTTTGCAGTAGTTGAGTCGTCGTGTTCCCGGAAGGGAAGAAGATGTGGGCGAAGTAGAGTGAACAGAACGAGTAGACATAGAAATCGAACCACTCGACCAAATTACCTGAAGAGGCCCCCACAATTGCCCAGATGCGGCGACGAGTATCACTACTTGTCAGTTTGCTGTCTGCCGTTACAGTACTTTCAGTCATGCCATTATGTCTCCTGCCGTAATCCGATGCTTTATCGGTTATCGTTATTTTTTGGCAAAGAAAATGTTATACATTTGTTGCATGTAATTATGCAACCTTAACCATGAATTTAGTTAGCAGGGGAATAGTTATTGAGGATCTTCAGTATAGAATTCAGGTATGGAGGACGTATAGAAGTGGGCAAGTTGGGGAAGCCGTATTCGCTGTTGAATCTGGCTTATGTGGGAGCGTAGGACGGATAAGATGCAGCCAGCGTCGCATCCGGCATTTTTTCCGCACCAGCGCAAAAAGGCCATCCTGACGGATGGCCTTCTGCTTAATTTGATGCCTGGCAGTTCCCTACTCTCGCATGGGGAGACCCCACACTACCATCGGCGCTACGGCGTTTCACTTCTGAGTTCGGCATGGGGTCAGGTGGGACCACCGCGCTAAGGCCGCCAGGCAAATTCTGTTTTATCAGACCGCTTCTGCGTTCTGATTTAATCTGTTATCAAGCTTACTTATCGATGTCTCTTCCGCCAAAACATCTTCGGCGTTGTAAGGTTAAGCCTCACGGTTCATTAGTACCGGTTAGCTCAACGCATCGCTGCGCTTACACACCCGGCCTATCAACGTCGTCGTCTTCAACGTTCCTTCAGGACCCTTAAAGGGTCAGGGAGAACTCATCTCGGGGCAAGTTTCGTGCTTAGATGCTTTCAGCACTTATCTCTTCCGCATTTAGCTACCGGGCAGTGCCATTGGCATGACAACCCGAACACCAGTGATGCGTCCACTCCGGTCCTCTCGTACTAGGAGCAGCCCCCCTCAGTTCTCCAGCGCCCACGGCAGATAGGGACCGAACTGTCTCACGACGTTCTAAACCCAGCTCGCGTACCACTTTAAATGGCGAACAGCCATACCCTTGGGACCTACTTCAGCCCCAGGATGTGATGAGCCGACATCGAGGTGCCAAACACCGCCGTCGATATGAACTCTTGGGCGGTATCAGCCTGTTATCCCCGGAGTACCTTTTATCCGTTGAGCGATGGCCCTTCCATTCAGAACCACCGGATCACTATGACCTGCTTTCGCACCTGCTCGCGCCGTCACGCTCGCAGTCAAGCTGGCTTATGCCATTGCACTAACCTCCTGATGTCCGACCAGGATTAGCCAACCTTCGTGCTCCTCCGTTACTCTTTAGGAGGAGACCGCCCCAGTCAAACTACCCACCAGACACTGTCCGCAACCCCGATAAGGGGCCTACGTTAGAACATCAAACATTAAAGGGTGGTATTTCAAGGTCGGCTCCATGCAGACTGGCGTCCACACTTCAAAGCCTCCCACCTATCCTACACATCAAGGCTCAATGTTCAGTGTCAAGCTATAGTAAAGGTTCACGGGGTCTTTCCGTCTTGCCGCGGGTACACTGCATCTTCACAGCGAGTTCAATTTCACTGAGTCTCGGGTGGAGACAGCCTGGCCATCATTACGCCATTCGTGCAGGTCGGAACTTACCCGACAAGGAATTTCGCTACCTTAGGACCGTTATAGTTACGGCCGCCGTTTACCGGGGCTTCGATCAAGAGCTTCGCGTTACCGCTAACCCCATCAATTAACCTTCCGGCACCGGGCAGGCGTCACACCGTATACGTCCACTTTCGTGTTTGCACAGTGCTGTGTTTTTAATAAACAGTTGCAGCCAGCTGGTATCTTCGACTGATTTCAGCTCCACGAGCAAGTCGCTTCACCTACATATCAGCGTGCCTTCTCCCGAAGTTACGGCACCATTTTGCCTAGTTCCTTCACCCGAGTTCTCTCAAGCGCCTTGGTATTCTCTACCTGACCACCTGTGTCGGTTTGGGGTACGATTTGATGTTACCTGATGCTTAGAGGCTTTTCCTGGAAGCAGGGCATTTGTTGCTTCAGCACCGTAGTGCCTCGTCATCACGCCTCAGCCTTGATTTTCCGGATTTGCCTGGAAAACCAGCCTACACGCTTAAACCGGGACAACCGTCGCCCGGCCAACATAGCCTTCTCCGTCCCCCCTTCGCAGTAACACCAAGTACAGGAATATTAACCTGTTTCCCATCGACTACGCCTTTCGGCCTCGCCTTAGGGGTCGACTCACCCTGCCCCGATTAACGTTGGACAGGAACCCTTGGTCTTCCGGCGAGCGGGCTTTTCACCCGCTTTATCGTTACTTATGTCAGCATTCGCACTTCTGATACCTCCAGCATACCTCACAGTACACCTTCGCAGGCTTACAGAACGCTCCCCTACCCAACAACGCATAAGCGTCGCTGCCGCAGCTTCGGTGCATGGTTTAGCCCCGTTACATCTTCCGCGCAGGCCGACTCGACCAGTGAGCTATTACGCTTTCTTTAAATGATGGCTGCTTCTAAGCCAACATCCTGGCTGTCTGGGCCTTCCCACATCGTTTCCCACTTAACCATGACTTTGGGACCTTAGCTGGCGGTCTGGGTTGTTTCCCTCTTCACGACGGACGTTAGCACCCGCCGTGTGTCTCCCGTGATAACATTCTCCGGTATTCGCAGTTTGCATCGGGTTGGTAAGTCGGGATGACCCCCTTGCCGAAACAGTGCTCTACCCCCGGAGATGAATTCACGAGGCGCTACCTAAATAGCTTTCGGGGAGAACCAGCTATCTCCCGGTTTGATTGGCCTTTCACCCCCAGCCACAAGTCATCCGCTAATTTTTCAACATTAGTCGGTTCGGTCCTCCAGTTAGTGTTACCCAACCTTCAACCTGCCCATGGCTAGATCACCGGGTTTCGGGTCTATACCCTGCAACTTAACGCCCAGTTAAGACTCGGTTTCCCTTCGGCTCCCCTATTCGGTTAACCTTGCTACAGAATATAAGTCGCTGACCCATTATACAAAAGGTACGCAGTCACCCCATAAAGAGGCTCCCACTGCTTGTACGTACACGGTTTCAGGTTCTTTTTCACTCCCCTCGCCGGGGTTCTTTTCGCCTTTCCCTCACGGTACTGGTTCACTATCGGTCAGTCAGGAGTATTTAGCCTTGGAGGATGGTCCCCCCATATTCAGACAGGATACCACGTGTCCCGCCCTACTCATCGAGCTCACAGCATGTGCATTTTTGTGTACGGGGCTGTCACCCTGTATCGCGCGCCTTTCCAGACGCTTCCACTAACACACACACTGATTCAGGCTCTGGGCTCCTCCCCGTTCGCTCGCCGCTACTGGGGGAATCTCGGTTGATTTCTTTTCCTCGGGGTACTTAGATGTTTCAGTTCCCCCGGTTCGCCTCATTAACCTATGGATTCAGTTAATGATAGTGTGTCGAAACACACTGGGTTTCCCCATTCGGAAATCGCCGGTTATAACGGTTCATATCACCTTACCGACGCTTATCGCAGATTAGCACGTCCTTCATCGCCTCTGACTGCCAGGGCATCCACCGTGTACGCTTAGTCGCTTAACCTCACAACCCGAAGATGTTTCACTTCTGATTGCGAAAATTTGAGAGACTCACGAACAACTTTCGTTGTTCAGTGTTTCAATTTTCAGCTTGATCCAGATTTTTAAAGAGCAAATATCTTAAACATGACTCGTAAGTCATCTTTAACGATATCAAGGTCGGCGACTTTCACTCACAAACCAGCAAGTGGCGTCCCCTAGGGGATTCGAACCCCTGTTACCGCCGTGAAAGGGCGGTGTCCTGGGCCTCTAGACGAAGGGGACACGAAAATTGCTTATCACGCGCTGCGTGATATTTTCGTGTAGGGTGAGCTTTCATTAACAGAAAGCGAACGGCCTTATTCTCTTCAGCCTCACTCCCAACGCGTAAACGCCTTGCTATTCACTTTTCATCAGACAATCTGTGTGAGCACTGCAAAGAACAGTTCTTTAAGGTAAGGAGGTGATCCAACCGCAGGTTCCCCTACGGTTACCTTGTTACGACTTCACCCCAGTCATGAATCACAAAGTGGTAAGCGCCCTCCCGAAGGTTAAGCTACCTACTTCTTTTGCAACCCACTCCCATGGTGTGACGGGCGGTGTGTACAAGGCCCGGGAACGTATTCACCGTGGCATTCTGATCCACGATTACTAGCGATTCCGACTTCATGGAGTCGAGTTGCAGACTCCAATCCGGACTACGACGCACTTTATGAGGTCCGCTTGCTCTCGCGAGGTCGCTTCTCTTTGTATGCGCCATTGTAGCACGTGTGTAGCCCTGGTCGTAAGGGCCATGATGACTTGACGTCATCCCCACCTTCCTCCAGTTTATCACTGGCAGTCTCCTTTGAGTTCCCGGCCGGACCGCTGGCAACAAAGGATAAGGGTTGCGCTCGTTGCGGGACTTAACCCAACATTTCACAACACGAGCTGACGACAGCCATGCAGCACCTGTCTCACGGTTCCCGAAGGCACATTCTCATCTCTGAAAACTTCCGTGGATGTCAAGACCAGGTAAGGTTCTTCGCGTTGCATCGAATTAAACCACATGCTCCACCGCTTGTGCGGGCCCCCGTCAATTCATTTGAGTTTTAACCTTGCGGCCGTACTCCCCAGGCGGTCGACTTAACGCGTTAGCTCCGGAAGCCACGCCTCAAGGGCACAACCTCCAAGTCGACATCGTTTACGGCGTGGACTACCAGGGTATCTAATCCTGTTTGCTCCCCACGCTTTCGCACCTGAGCGTCAGTCTTCGTCCAGGGGGCCGCCTTCGCCACCGGTATTCCTCCAGATCTCTACGCATTTCACCGCTACACCTGGAATTCTACCCCCCTCTACGAGACTCAAGCTTGCCAGTATCAGATGCAGTTCCCAGGTTGAGCCCGGGGATTTCACATCTGACTTAACAAACCGCCTGCGTGCGCTTTACGCCCAGTAATTCCGATTAACGCTTGCACCCTCCGTATTACCGCGGCTGCTGGCACGGAGTTAGCCGGTGCTTCTTCTGCGGGTAACGTCAATGAGCAAAGGTATTAACTTTACTCCCTTCCTCCCCGCTGAAAGTACTTTACAACCCGAAGGCCTTCTTCATACACGCGGCATGGCTGCATCAGGCTTGCGCCCATTGTGCAATATTCCCCACTGCTGCCTCCCGTAGGAGTCTGGACCGTGTCTCAGTTCCAGTGTGGCTGGTCATCCTCTCAGACCAGCTAGGGATCGTCGCCTAGGTGAGCCGTTACCCCACCTACTAGCTAATCCCATCTGGGCACATCCGATGGCAAGAGGCCCGAAGGTCCCCCTCTTTGGTCTTGCGACATTATGCGGTATTAGCTACCGTTTCCAGTAGTTATCCCCCTCCATCAGGCAGTTTCCCAGACATTACTCACCCGTCCGCCACTCGTCAGCGAATCAGCAAGCTGATTCCTGTTACCGTTCGACTTGCATGTGTTAGGCCTGCCGCCAGCGTTCAATCTGAGCCATGATCAAACTCTTCAATTTAAAAGTTTGATGCTCAAAGAATTAAACTTCGTAATGAATTACGTGTTCACTCTTGAGACTTGGTATTCATTTTTCGTCTTGCGACGTTAAGAATCCGTATCTTCGAGTGCCCACACAGATTGTCTGATAAATTGTTAAAGAGCAGTGCCGCTTCGCTTTTTCTCAGCGGCGCGGGGTGTGCATAATACGCTTTCCCGCTACAGAGTCAAGCATTTTTTTTGCTTTTCTCTGTCGAGATTCTCAGGAGAACCTCGCTGACCCGGCGGCGTGTTTGCCGTTGTTCCGTGTCAGTGGTGGCGCATTATAGGGAGTTATTCCGGCCTGACAAGCGAAAAATATAAAAACTTTATCGTTCGCTCATTTTTCAGGCAAAACATCTTGAATATAGTCTTTTCCGTCTAATTTATAGACAAAAACGAGCCCCGAAGGACTCGTTTTATCATTACTGGACGGCGACAATCCTGTCTTCATTAACTTCCAGGCGAATAACTTTACCCGGAACCAATTCACCAGACAGTATTTGCTGTGCCAGCGGGTTTTCGATCTGCTGCTGGATAGCACGTTTCAGAGGACGTGCACCATAGACCGGATCGTAACCGTTCTCGCTCAGCAGTTTCAGCGCCTCGTCAGAAATGTGGATTTCATAACCACGTTCTTCCAGACGTTTGTACAGACGTTTCAACTGAATCTGCGCAATCGACGCAATGTGCTGTTCACCCAGCGGATGGAAGACCACCACTTCATCGATACGGTTAATGAATTCCGGACGGAAGTTATGGCTTACCACACCGAGTACCAGCTCTTTCATGTGCGCATAATCCAGTTCACCGAAGCGTTCCTGAATCAAATCGGAACCTAGGTTAGAGGTCATAATGACAACCGTATTACGGAAGTCGACCGTTCTCCCCTGCCCGTCAGTCAGACGTCCATCATCCAGTACCTGCAACAGAATGTTGAAGACATCCGGATGCGCTTTTTCCACTTCATCCAGCAGGATGACGGAATACGGACGACGACGCACCGCTTCGGTCAGGTAGCCACCTTCTTCATAACCGACATATCCCGGAGGCGCACCAACCAGACGAGACACCGAGTGTTTCTCCATAAACTCGGACATATCGATACGGACCATCGCCTCGTCGCTATCAAACATAAAGTTCGCCAGCGCCTTACAAAGCTCAGTTTTACCCACACCAGTTGGGCCAAGGAACAGGAATGAACCAATCGGGCGATTTGGATCCGCAAGCCCCGCACGGCTACGACGAATAGCGTTAGATACCGCATCAACCGCTTCGTTCTGACCAATAACGCGATGGTGCAGTTCTTGCTCCATACGCAGCAGTTTTTCGCGCTCGCTTTCCATCATGCGAGAAACCGGAATCCCCGTCCAACGCGCCAGCACTTCAGCAATTTCGGCGTCGGTCACTTTATTACGCAAGAGACGCATAGTTTTGCCTTCGAGCTGCGTTGCGGCTTCCAGTTGCTTTTCCAGTTCTGGAATTTTGCCATATTGCAGTTCAGACATCCGCGCCAGATCACCCACACGGCGAGCCTGTTCAATGGCGATTTTCGCCTGTTCCAGTTCCGCTTTAATGGTCTGCGTACCAGAAAGCGACGCTTTCTCAGCTTTCCACTCTTCTTCTAACTCGGAATACTGACGTTCTTTGTCGCTCAGTTCTTCGTTGAGCATATCCAGGCGTTTTTTACTGGCTTCATCAGACTCTTTCATTAACGCCTGTTGTTCCAGTTTGAGCTGGATGATACGACGATCGAGTCGGTCGAGTTCTTCTGGTTTTGAGTCAATCTGCATACGAATGCTGGATGCTGCTTCATCGATCAGGTCGATGGCTTTATCCGGCAACTGACGGTCAGCAATGTAGCGATGAGACAACGTCGCCGCTGCAACAATTGCCGGGTCAGTAATTTGCACATGGTGGTGCAGTTCGTAACGTTCTTTCAGGCCACGCAGAATAGCAATGGTGTCTTCAACAGAAGGCTCGGCAACAAACACTTTCTGGAAACGACGTTCCAGCGCAGCATCTTTTTCGATGTACTGGCGATATTCGTCAAGCGTCGTGGCACCTACGCAGTGCAATTCACCACGCGCCAGCGCCGGTTTCAGCATGTTGCCGGCATCCATTGCGCCATCGGCTTTACCCGCACCGACCATGGTATGTAATTCGTCGATAAACAGGATGACGTTGCCTTCCTGTTTGGCGAGATCGTTAAGCACGCCTTTTAAACGTTCTTCAAACTCACCGCGATATTTCGCCCCGGCCACCAGCGCGCCCATATCCAGCGCCAGTACGCGGCGGCCTTTCAGCCCTTCCGGTACTTCGCCATTGATAATACGCTGAGCCAGACCTTCAACGATGGCTGTTTTACCAACGCCTGGTTCACCAATCAGCACCGGGTTATTTTTAGTACGACGTTGCAGTACCTGAATGGTACGGCGAATTTCTTCATCACGGCCAATCACCGGATCGAGTTTGCCTTGTTCGGCTCGTTCGGTGAGGTCGATAGTGTATTTTTTCAAAGCCTGACGTTGGTCTTCAGCTCCTTGATCGTTCACGCTTTCACCTCCACGCATTTGTTCAATCGCTTGAGTAATGTTGGCGGTGGTCGCCCCTGCTGCTTTCAGGATGTCGGCCAGCGTGCCGCGAGACTCAAGTGCCGCCAGAACGAACAGTTCTGACGAGATAAAGTTATCACCACGTTTTTGCGCCAGCTTGTCGCAAAGATTAAGAACGCGCACCAGATCCTGTGAGGGCTGGACATCGCCACCAGTGCCTTCAACCTGCGGTAAACGATTTAATGCCTGATTGATATCTGTGCGCAACTGACCAGCATTGATGCCGGCGGATGTTAATAAAGGACTAACCGAACCCCCTTCCTGATTCAGCAGGGCGCTCATTAAATGAAGTGGTTCGATGAATTGGTTGTCGTGCCCGAGTGCAAGTGATTGGGCATCGGCAAGAGCAAGCTGGAATTTATTAGTAAGACGATCCAGACGCATAACTCCTCCCATAACGGATCAAAGTTGCTACTGGAGATTAAATGAGGTCATCCCTCAATTATTCAAGGTTATTGACCAGATTAATGTGAAAAGAAAATCACGCGTACCGGATCGTCTTGATTCTTTAGGTTATATCAGCCAAATGAAACTTGCCATACGACCAGTGGTCTTGTCGCGACGATAAGAGAAGAATGTCTCATTTTCTGTGTATGTACAGCGGTCACCGCCGAAAATTTGCTCAACACCAACATTCGCCAGACGCTGCCGGGCAAGCTGATAAATATCCGCCAGATATTTATCTCCATGCTGAATGAAAGCTGCACTCGCTTTGGCGTCTACTGCCATAAACGCCTCGCGAACCTCCGCTCCCACTTCAAACGCGCGTGGACCAATTGCCGGCCCTAACCAGGCGAGAATGTTTTCGGGATTATCAGCAAAACAGGAAACCGTCTCTTCCAGCACGCCTGCGCACAGTCCACGCCAGCCAGCATGAGCGGCGGCGACTTCCGTTCCCGCTCGATTGCAAAACAGCACAGGGAGGCAGTCAGCCGTCATCACGGCGCAAACCGTGCCGGGCGTATTGCTATAAGAGGCATCCGCTCGTTTTGAGGCATAAGGTCCGCCAGTAAGCTTAAGCACATCTTTGCCGTGTACCTGCTCAAGCCAGACCGGTTTTGAAGGCAAATTGCCCGCAGCAAAAAGTCGCTTACGATTTTCCTCGACGTAATCCGGGTTATCGCCACAATGGGCACCGAGGTTGAGCGAGTCATACGGCGGCAAGCTCACGCCGCCGATACGGGTAGAGCTACAGGCCGCAACACCTTTTGGCAGCGGCCACTGCGGGACAATCAGCTTACTCATAACCAGTCCACTTCATCCTTATGCTCTTCGAAATCGGCGCGCATCACCTCAATCAGCTCCACCATATCTTGTGGAATAGGCGCATGCCATTCCATTTCGATGCCGGAGATCGGGTGATAAAGACGCAGCATGGTTGCATGAAGCGCCTGGCGGTCAAACTTACGCAGCGTGGAGATAAACGCTTCCGAAGCACCTTTTGGCGGACGCGGACGGCCGCCATAAACCGGATCGCCCACCAGCGGATGAGTGATATGGGCCATATGCACGCGGATCTGGTGCGTACGTCCGGTTTCCAGACGCAACCGCAGACGCGTGTGCACACGGAAGTGTTCCATGATGCGATAGTGAGTGACCGCCGGTTTACCCATCGGATGCACCGCCATGTGAGTACGTTTGGTCGGGTGGCGGCTGATTGGTTCATCTACTGTACCGCCAGCGGTCATATGACCAATTGCCACCGCTTCATACTCACGAGTAATTTCACGCCGTTGCAAAGATTCGACTAAACGCGTCTGAGCCGGAACGGTTTTTGCCACAACCATCAGGCCGGTGGTGTCTTTATCCAGACGATGGACGATGCCCGCACGCGGTACATCGGCAATGGGCGGATAATAATGAAGCAACGCATTCAGTACCGTGCCATCCGGGTTACCCGCGCCAGGATGTACCACCAGGTCGCGTGGTTTATTAATGACGATGATATCTTCATCTTCATAGACGATATCCAGCGGGATATCCTGCGGTTCAAAACGCGCTTCTTCTTCAATCTCAGCGTTGATGGCCACCTGCTCGCCACCCAATACTTTTTCTTTCGGCTTATCGCAAACTTTGCCGTTAACCAGCACGCGCTGGTCGAGGATCCATTCTTTTATTCGCGAACGTGAATAATCCGGGAACATTTCGGCCAAAGCCTGATCTAAGCGTTGACCGAGTTGGTTTTCGGACACCGTTGCAGTGAGCTGTACTCGTTGTGCCATATATACTGCTTCTTCGTTTATCGTTGGGGTTTTACGGCTTTGCCGTTTAATATAGTGTGCTATTGTAGCTGGTCTTAACCGGGAGCAGGAACAGAGAATCTCCCGTATTACATTTTGAGGAAAGTCAAAACGTCATGACGCGCATGAAATATCTGGTGGCAGCCGCCACACTAAGCCTGTTTTTGGCGGGTTGCTCGGGGTCAAAGGAAGAAGTACCTGATAATCCGCCAAATGAAATTTACGCGACTGCACAACAAAAGCTGCAGGACGGTAACTGGAGACAGGCAATAACGCAACTGGAAGCGTTAGATAATCGCTATCCGTTTGGTCCGTATTCGCAGCAGGTGCAGCTGGATCTCATCTACGCCTACTATAAAAACGCCGATTTGCCGTTAGCACAGGCTGCCATCGATCGTTTTATTCGCCTTAACCCGACCCATCCGAATATCGATTATGTCATGTACATGCGTGGCCTGACCAATATGGCGCTGGATGACAGTGCGCTGCAAGGGTTCTTTGGCGTTGACCGTAGCGATCGCGATCCTCAACATGCACGAGCTGCGTTTAGTGACTTTTCCAAACTGGTGCGCGGCTATCCGAACAGTCAGTACACCACCGATGCCACCAAACGTCTGGTATTCCTGAAAGATCGTCTGGCGAAATATGAATACTCCGTTGCCGAGTACTATACAGAACGTGGTGCATGGGTTGCTGTCGTTAACCGCGTAGAAGACATGTTGCGCGACTATCCGGATACCCAGGCTACGCGTGATGCGCTGCCGCTGATGGAAAATGCATACCGTCAGATGCAGATGAATGCGCAAGCTGAAAAAGTAGCGAAAATCATCGCCGCAAACAGCAGCAATACATAACAGAAACCTGAAACACAAAACGGCAGCCTTGAGCTGTAATGCCGATCAGTTAAGGATCAGTTGACCGATCCAGTGCCTGTGTAAGAATCCGGAAACGCTCACTCGTTTCCGGATTTTTTTTATGCTCATTGGACAGGCCCTTGATTTGGTATCCCGTTACGATTCTCTGCGTAACCCACTGACTTCTCTGGGGGATTACCTCGACCCCGAACTCATCTCTCGTTGCCTTGCCGAATCAGGTACTGTAACGCTACGCAAGCGCCGTCTTCCCCTCGAAATGATGGTCTGGTGTATTGTTGGCATGGCGCTTGAGCGTAAAGAACCTCTTCACCAGATTGTGAATCGCCTGGACATCATGCTGCCGGGCAATCGCCCCTTCGTTGCCCCCAGTGCCGTTATTCAGGCCCGCCAGCGCCTGGGAAGTGAGGCTGTCCGCCGCGTGTTCACGAAAACAGCGCAGCTCTGGCATAACGCCACGCCGCATCCGCACTGGTGCGGCCTGACCCTGCTGGCCATCGATGGTGTGTTCTGGCGCACACCGGATACACCAGAGAACGATGCAGCCTTCCCTCGCCAGACACATACCGGGACCCCGGCGCTCTACCCGCAGGTCAAAATGGTCTGCCAGATGGAACTGACCAGCCATCTGCTGACGTCGATGACGGACGCCATGCGCTTCACCGGGACGTATACCGGAGCTGATGCGCGATCTTGCAAGTATGGGACAACTTGTGAAATTACCGACAAGAAGGGAAAGGGCCTTCCCGAGAGTGGTAAAGGAGAGGCCCTGGAAATACCCCACAGCCCCAAAAAAGAGCCAGTCAGTTGCTTAACTGACTGGCATTACAGCCTTGAGCTACCGTTTTTTTATTCTGTTAGTTGTGTAACTGAAGCGATTTAGTCACTACCGATCTCATCAAATATGGCTCGCTTTGAGATATTCCTCAAGTAAAAAAACACCTCTTCCTGCGATTTCTCACAAAAAAGATTCGTTGACAAAAAGTGACAAAATTATGAGATTTCCATCACACATTTTGACATCAGGAACGGTATGCTGAATTCACCAAGACGGGAAGACAAGAGGTAAAATTTATGACAATGAACATTACCAGCAAACAAATGGAAATTACTCCGGCCATCCGCCAACATGTCGCAGACCGTCTCGCCAAACTGGAAAAATGGCAAACACATCTGATTAATCCACATATCATTCTGTCCAAAGAGCCACAAGGTTTTGTTGCTGACGCCACAATCAATACACCTAACGGCGTTCTGGTTGCCAGTGGTAAACATGAAGATATGTACACCGCAATTAACGAATTGATCAACAAGCTGGAACGGCAGCTCAATAAACTGCAGCACAAAGGCGAAGCACGTCGTGCCGCAACATCGGTGAAAGACGCCAACTTCGTCGAAGAAGTTGAAGAAGAGTAGTCCTTTATATTGAGTGTATCGCCAACGCGCCTTCGGGCGCGTTTTTTGTTGACAGCGTGAAAACAGTACGGGTACTGTACTAAAGTCACTTAAGGAAACAAACATGAAACACACACCGTTTTTCTTCGCATTCTTTTTTACCTTCCCCTGAATGGGAGGCGTTTCGTCGTGTGAAACAGAATGCGAAGACGAACAATAAGGCCTCCCAAACCGGGGGGCCTTTTTTATTGATAACAAAAAGGCAACACTATGACATCGGAAAACCCGTTACTGGCGCTGCGAGAGAAAATCAGCGCGCTGGATGAAAAATTATTAGCATTACTGGCAGAGCGGCGCGAACTGGCCGTCGAGGTGGGAAAAGCCAAACTGCTCTCTCATCGCCCGGTACGTGATATTGATCGCGAACGCGATTTGCTGGAAAGATTAATTACGCTCGGTAAAGCGCACCATCTGGACGCCCATTACATTACTCGCCTGTTCCAGCTCATCATTGAAGATTCCGTATTAACTCAGCAGGCACTGCTCCAGCAACATCTCAATAAAATTAATCCGCACTCAGCACGCATCGCTTTTCTCGGCCCCAAAGGCTCCTATTCACATCTTGCCGCTCGTCAGTACGCTGCGCGTCACTTTGAGCAATTCATTGAAAGTGGCTGCGCCAAATTTGCCGATATTTTTAATCAGGTGGAAACCGGCCAGGCCGACTATGCCGTCGTACCGATTGAAAATACCAGCTCCGGTGCCATAAACGACGTTTACGATCTGCTGCAACATACCAGTTTGTCGATTGTTGGCGAGATGACGTTAACTATCGATCATTGTTTGTTGGTCTCCGGCACTACTGATTTATCCACCATTAATACGGTCTACAGCCATCCGCAGCCATTCCAGCAATGCAGCAAATTCCTTAATCGTTATCCGCACTGGAAGATTGAATATACCGAAAGTACGTCTGCGGCAATGGAAAAGGTTGCACAGGCAAAATCACCGCATGTTGCTGCGTTGGGAAGCGAAGCTGGCGGCACTTTGTACGGTTTGCAGGTACTGGAGCATATTGAAGCGAATCAGCGACAAAACTTCACCCGATTTGTGGTGTTGGCACGTAAAGCCATTAACGTTTCTGACCAGGTTCCGGCGAAAACGACGTTGTTAATGGCGACCGGACAACAAGCTGGTGCGCTGGTTGAAGCGTTGCTGGTACTGCGCAACCACAATCTGATTATGACCCGTCTGGAATCACGCCCGATTCACGGAAACCCGTGGGAAGAGATGTTTTATCTGGATATTCAGGCCAATCTGGAATCAGCGGAAATGCAACAGGCGTTGAAAGAGCTAGGTGAAATCACTCGCTCGATGAAAGTCCTGGGCTGTTACCCAAGCGAGAATGTGGTACCAGTCGATCCGGCATAATGAAATCGTGCCGGGTGAAACACGCCACCCGGCACTGGATTATTACTGGCGACTGTCATTCGCCTGACGCAATAACACGCGGCTTTCACTCTGAAAACGCTGTGCGTAATCGCCGAACCAGTGCTCCACCTTGCGGAAACTGTCAATAAACGCCTGCTTATCGCCCTGCTCCAGCAACTCAATCGCCTCGCCGAAACGCTTATAGTAACGTTTGATTAACGCCAGATTACGCTCTGACGACATAATAATGTCGGCATACAGTTGCGGATCCTGAGCAAACAGTCGCCCAACCATCGCCAGCTCAAGGCGGTAAATCGGCGAAGAAAGCGCCAGAAGTTGCTCAAGCTGAACATTTTCTTCTGCCAGGTGCAGCCCATAAGCAAAAGTAGCAAAGTGGCGCAGTGCCTGAATAAACGCCATATTCTGATCGTGCTCGACAGCGCTAATACGATGCAGCCGAGCGCCCCAGACCTGAATTTGCTCCAGAAACCATTGGTATGCTTCCGGCTTACGTCCATCACACCAGACCACAACTTGCTTTGCCAGGCTACCGCTGTCCGGGCCGAACATCGGGTGTAACCCCAGCACCGGACCATCATGCGCCGCCAGCATGGCCTGTAATGGTCCATTTTTCACCGATGCCAGATCGACCAGAATACAATCTTTCGGTAAAGGCGGTAATTTGCCAATAACTTGTTCAGTAACGTGGATGGGCACACTAACAATCACCATTCCGGCATCGGCAACAATATCAGCCGCTCGATCCCAGTCATGTTGCTCCAGAATCCGCACCTGATAACCCGAGAGTGCCAGCATCTTCTCGAACAGACGTCCCATCTGACCGCCACCACCGACGATAACCACCGGACGCAGAGACGGACAAAGCGTTTTAAATCCTTTGTCGTTTTCACTGGAGTAAGATTCACGCATCACCCGACGCAAAACATCCTCAATCAGATCTGGCGGTACACCCAGAGCTTCCGCCTCTGCACGCCGCGAGGCCAGCATAGATGCCTCGCGCTCCGGAACATAAATAGGCAGTCCAAAGCGGCTTTTCACCTCGCCAACTTCAGCAACCAGTTCCAGACGCTTCGCTAATAAATTCAGCAGCGCTTTATCGACTTCATCAATTTGATCGCGTAATGCGGTCAATTCAGCAACCATAATAAACCTCTTAAGCCACGCGAGCCGTCAGCTGCCCGTTCAGATCCTGATGAATTTCACGCAGCAAGGCATCGGTCATTTCCCAACTAATGCAGGCATCGGTTACGGATACACCGTATTTCATTTCACTGCGCGGTTGCTCGGAAGACTGATTGCCCTCGTGGATATTACTTTCGATCATCAGACCAATAATTGAGCGATTGCCATCTTTGATTTGAGCAACCACGGATTCTGCCACCGCAGGCTGACGGCGATAATCTTTATTGGAATTACCGTGGCTGCAATCTACCATCAGAGACGGGCGCAGTCCCGCCTGTTCCATCTCTTTTTCACATTGCGCAACATCCGCAGGGCTATAGTTCGGCGCTTTACCACCGCGCAGGATCACATGCCCGTCCGGATTCCCCTGAGTTTGTAGCAACGCAACCTGCCCTGCCTGGTTAATGCCAACAAAACGGTGCGGCTGGGCGGCGGCACGCATAGCGTTAATAGCCGTTGCAAGGCTGCCGTCGGTGCCGTTTTTAAAACCAACCGGCATGGAAAGCCCGGAGGCCATTTCACGGTGTGTTTGCGATTCCGTTGTACGAGCACCAATTGCTGACCAGCTAAACAGATCGCCCAGGTATTGCGGGCTATTAGGATCTAACGCTTCCGTCGCCAGTGGCAGTCCCATATTCACCAGCTCAAGCAGCAATTTACGCGCGATCTGCAGCCCGGCTTCTACATCAAAAGAGCCATCCATATGGGGATCGTTAATCAACCCTTTCCAACCGACAGTGGTACGGGGTTTTTCAAAATAGACGCGCATTACCAGATAGAGGCTATCGCTGACCTCTGCGGCAAGGGCTTTAAATCGACGAGCATATTCCAGAGCAGTTTCCGGATCATGAATGGAACAAGGACCACATACTACCAACAGACGAGGATCGCGCCCGGCGATAATATCTGAAATGGTTTTACGCGAGTCAGCAATCTGGGCTTCCTGTTGCAGGCTTAATGGAAAAGCGGCCTTCAGTTGTTCCGGAGTCATTAAAACTTGTTCGTCGGTAATATGTACGTTATTCAGCGCGTCTTTTTGCATGATGGCGATCCTGTTTATGCTCGTTTGCGATAGTTGATCCTCAGCGAGGATGACGTAACGATAACACATAAAGTAAAGTTTTCAATCCATATTTCGTACATTTTTCTTTACACAAGCAATTTATTCGCGCTTTTAACCCTTGTTTATGTATAAATAAATTTACATCGCCTTTGAAAACAATCCGCTATGCTTTGAAAAAGGAGAAAGAAATGATGAAAAAGTTTATCGCCCCCTTGTTGGCTTTACTGGTTAGCGGATGTCAGATTGATCCTTATACTCACGCGCCAACCTTGACCAGCACCGACTGGTATGATGTTGGTATGGAAGATGCGATATCGGGCAACGCCATAAAAGAAGACGATGCATTTAGCGATTCACAGGCGGATCGCGGTCTATACCTTAAAGGATATGCCGAAGGACAAAAGAAAACTTGCCAGACCGATTTTACTTATGCCCGAGGACTTTCCGGTAAAATCTTTCCTGCCAGCTGCAACAATGTTGAAAATGCCAGCCAACTGCATGAAGTATGGCAAAAAGGGGCTGATGAAAATGCCAGCACAATACGATTAAATTAATTAAACCCCCACAAATAAATTAAACATGAGATTCTACTCATTGTGTTTTATTTCTCACATTGATGACGAACGCATGAAAGAATGATATTTTAATGAGCATTCTGAAAAAATATCGATGCATTTCGAGCGAAGATGGTGAGGATCCCTGAATGCGTTTTTCTCACCGACTGTTCTTACTGCTGATTCTCCTGCTGACGGGAGCACCAATACTCGCTCAGGAACCTTCTGACGTTGCGAAAAACGTGCGTATGATGGTTTCCGGTATTGTCAGTTACACCCGCTGGCCCGTGCTATCAGGGCCACCAAAGTTATGTATCTTTTCATCTTCACGTTTTAGTACCGCCCTACAAGAGAATGCCGCGACATCTTTGCCTTATTTGCCTGTCATCATTCACACTCAACAAGAGGCGATGATTTCAGGCTGCAATGGTTTTTATTTTGGCAAGGAGTCACCGACATTCCAGATGGAATTAACCGAACAATATCCGTCAAAGGCGTTATTATTAATTGCCGAACAAAATACCGATTGCATTATTGGTAGCGCCTTTTGTCTGATCATCCACAATAATGACGTCAGATTTGCCGTAAACCTGGATGCCTTATCGCGTAGCGGTGTAAAGGTCAACCCGGATGTCTTAATGCTCGCACGGAAGAAAAATGATGGATAACGATAATTCTCTTAATAAGCGCCCCACGTTTAAAAGAGCATTACGCAACATCAGTATGACCAGCATATTTATCACTATGATGCTGATCTGGTTGCTGCTTTCCGTGACCTCGGTGCTGACCCTGAAACAGTACGCGCAAAAAAACCTGGCACTGACAGCAGCAACAATGACTTACAGTCTGGAAGCAGCGGTCGTTTTTGCCGATGGCCCTGCAGCAACTCAAACACTGGCAGCGCTGGGGAAGCAAGGGCAATTTTCAACTGCAGAAGTGCGTGATAAGCAGCAAAATATTCTGGCATCCTGGCATTACACCCGTAAGGATCCAGGCGATACTTTCAGCAATTTCATAAGCCACTGGCTCTTCCCTGCCCCCATCACTCAGCCGATTCGTCACAATGGTGAAACCATTGGCGAAGTACGCTTAACCGCTCGCGACAGCTCGATCAGCCATTTTATCTGGTTTTCGCTCGCTGTCCTGACCGGTTGTATTCTGCTGGCATCAGGCATCGCAATTACCCTCACCCGCCATTTGCACAATGGCCTGGTGGAAGCGCTGAAAAATATCACCGATGTCGTACATGATGTGCGTTCCAACCGCAATTTTTCCCGACGAGTTTCGGAAGAACGTATCGCTGAGTTTCACCGCTTCGCTCTCGACTTCAACAGTCTGCTGGATGAAATGGAAGAGTGGCAGCTTCGCTTACAGGCTAAAAATGCGCAGCTGCTACGTACCGCGCTACATGACCCATTAACCGGGCTGGCGAACCGGGCTGCGTTTCGTAGCGGCATCAACACGTTGATGAGCAGTTCCGACGCCCGAAAAACGTCGGCGTTACTATTTCTTGATGGCGATAATTTCAAATATATCAATGATACCTGGGGTCATGCGACGGGCGATCGTGTCTTGATTGAGGTAGCAAAACGGTTAGCTGAATTTGGCGGGCTGCAACATAAAGCATACCGCATAGGCGGCGATGAATTTGCGATGGTCCTCTTTGGTGTACAGTCGGAATCCGAAGTACAGCGGATTTGCTCAGCACTGACACAAATCTTTAATCGCCCGTTTGATCTTCATAATGGTCATCAGACCACCATGACATTAAGCATTGGTTACGCGATGACCATTGAGCATGCCTCTGCGGAAAAATTACAAGAGCTGGCCGATCACAATATGTATCAGGCCAAACACCAGCGTGCCGAAAAGCTGGTGAGATAACAAGGATATATCGATATGATAAAGCACCTGGTAGCACCCCTGATTTTCACCTCGCTAGTACTGACTGGCTGCCAGTCCCCTCAGGGAAAGTTTACTCCTGAGCAAGTTGCCGCTATGCAATCTTATGGATTTACTGAATCCGCCGGCGACTGGTCGCTGGGATTATCAGATGCCATTCTGTTCGCAAAAAATGACTACAAATTGCTCCCGGAAAGCCAGCAACAGATCCAAACCATGGCAGCCAAATTGGCCTCGACAGGGCTAACGCATGCCCGTATGGATGGACACACCGACAACTATGGTGAAGACAGTTACAACGAAGCCTTATCATTGAAACGGGCGAATGTTGTGGCCGATGCATGGGCTATGGGTGGACAAATTCCGCGCAGAAATCTCACCACACAGGGTTTAGGAAAAAAATATCCCATAGCCAGTAACAAGACCGCCCAGGGTCGCGCCGAGAACCGCCGCGTCGCAGTGGTGATTACAACCCCTTAAAACACGAGCAAACAGACAAAAAAAGGGCCAGCCAATTGGCCAGCCCTTCTTAACAGGATGTCGCTTAAGCGAAATCTTAGTTAAGACGCTCTTTGATACGAGCAGCCTTACCAGTACGCTCACGCAGGTAGTACAGTTTAGCTTTACGAACAGCACCACGACGTTTGACAGAAATGCTGTCAACTACCGGAGAGTGAGTCTGGAAGACACGCTCAACGCCTTCGCCGTTGGAAATTTTACGAACAGTGAATGCAGAGTGCAGACCGCGGTTACGAATAGCGATAACCACGCCCTCGAATGCCTGCAGACGTTTTTTGGAACCTTCAACAACCCATACTTTCACTTCCACGGTATCACCCGGACGGAAGGAAGGTACGTCCTGCTTCATCTGCTCTTGTTCAAGTTGCTTAATAATGTTGCTCATAATTTAATCTCTTATCCTGGGTAAACTGATATCTCGGGGGCTTACGCCATCCCATCATGTTTATGTTGCTGTTGTGCGTGTTCCGTTTTGAACTCCGCCAGCAACCTTGCTTGCTCTTCAGTCAGAGCCAGGTTTTCCAGAAGTTCAGGTCTTCTAAGCCAGGTACGGCCCAGCGACTGTTTCAAACGCCAGCGACGTATCTCGGCATGGTTGCCCGACAGTAACACTGACGGAACTTCCATCCCTTCTAACACCTCAGGCCGCGTATAGTGCGGGCAATCCAGCAATCCTTCAGCAAAGGAGTCTTCCGTTGCCGAAGCTTCATGTCCCAGTACTCCCGGAATAAACCGGGAAACGGAGTCAATCAGCGTCATTGCGGGTAACTCACCACCACTGAGAACGTAATCGCCGATTGACCATTCTTCGTCAATTTCGGTTTGGATCACGCGCTCATCTATACCTTCGTAGCGACCGCACACCAGAATCAATTTTTGATTCGTTGCCAGTTCGCTGACGCCTGCTTGATCAAGCTTGCGCCCCTGCGGTGACAGATAAATCACCTTTGCGCCTTCACCCGCCGCGGCTTTTGCTGCATGAATGGCGTCCCGTAAAGGTTGCACCATCATTAACATCCCCGGTCCGCCGCCGTAAGGACGATCGTCCACGGTACGGTGCCGGTCATGCGTGAAGTCACGAGGACTCCAGCTCTGGATGCTCAGCAGGCCATTTTTAACTGCCCGGCCAGTTACCCCGTAATCGGTAATTGCGCGGAACATTTCAGGAAACAGGCTAATTATGCCAATCCACATAGCGCCGTCTTTTACCGTTTATCCGGTGGTTTAAAAACCAGGATCCCAATCTACTTCGATTGAACGAGTAGTGAGATCGACTTTCTTGATAACCTGCCCATCGAGGAACGGTACAAGTCGTTCCTTGATACCAAACGCATCTTTCAGGTTTGCCTTAATGACGAGAACGTCATTAGATCCGGTTTCCATCATATCGACGACTTTACCGAGATCGTAGCCTTCAGTGGTTACTACCTGGCAGCCCATCAGGTCTTTCCAGTAGTAGTCACCCTCTTCAAGCTGAGGCAGCTGCGATGAATCCACGACAATTTCACAATTCGTCAGCAGGTTCGCCGCATCACGATCGTCAACGCCTTTCAGCTTGATGATCATGTCCTGATTGTGGTGCTTCCAGCTTTCCAGCTGGACTTGCTGCCACTGACCCGCCTTCTGGATAAACCAGGGCTGATAGTCAAAAATGCTTTCGGCGTCTTCGGTGGAAGAAAACACTCTGAGCCACCCACGAATACCGTAAGACGAACCCATTTTTCCCAAAACGATGGGATCAACAGGTGCTTGCGCGGTGAGTTGTTTGCTCATCATGACCACCGTGACAGATTAAGCTGCTTTGTTTACTTCTTTGATCAGCGCAGCAACGCGATCAGAAATAGTTGCGCCCTGGCCAACCCAGTGAGCGATGCGATCCAGATCCAGGCGAGTGCCTTCTTCTTTTTCGCTAGCGATTGGGTTGAAGAAACCAACGCGCTCGATGAAGCGACCGTTGCGTGCATTACGGCTGTCAGCGACAACAACCTGGTAGAACGGACGCTTTTTAGCGCCGTGACGTGCTAAACGAATAGTTACCATAACATCCTCTTGTGTGAATAAAACAACCGGACCCCATCGAGGAACGGAGTCCGGTGTCATATTAAAAGCCCGAAAATTTTACTGATTTCTGGAGAAAATGCAATCAGCAGTTAATAACTCTGTCGCATAAGGTCATTTAGCGACCAGGAAATCCCGGCGGCATCATCCCTTTCATGCTTCTCATCATCTTCGCCATTCCGCCCTTCTTCATTTTCTTCATCATGCGCTGCATGTCGTCGAACTGTTTCAGAAGACGGTTAACGTCCTGCACCTGCATACCGCAACCGGCAGCGATACGGCGTTTACGCGAACCTTTGATGATTTCTGGCTTAGCGCGCTCTTTCATCGTCATCGAGTTGATGATGGCTTCCATACGCACCAGCACTTTATCGTCCATCTGCGACTTGACGTTATCCGGGATCTGCCCCATGCCCGGCAGTTTGCCCATCAGGCTAGCCATGCCGCCCATATTTTTCATCTGGCGCAGTTGCTCAAGGAAGTCGTTGAGATCGAAGCCGTCACCTTTTTTCAGCTTGCTGGCTAATTTCTCTGCCTGCGCGCGGTCAACTTTGCTTTCGATATCTTCGATCAGCGACAGTACGTCGCCCATGCCGAGAATACGGGAAGCGATACGGTCCGGATGGAACGGCTCCAGCGCCTCAGTTTTCTCGCCAACACCGAGGAACTTGATCGGTTTGCCCGTAATGTGACGAATAGAGAGCGCCGCACCGCCACGGGCATCGCCGTCGACTTTAGTCAGTACCACACCGGTCAGCGGTAACGCTTCATTGAATGCTTTTGCCGTATTGGCCGCATCCTGACCGGTCATGGCGTCAACCACGAACAAAGTTTCAACCGGATTAATCGATGCATGGACCTGCTTGATCTCGTCCATCATCGCTTCGTCAACGTGCAAACGACCGGCGGTATCCACCAGCAACACGTCGTAGAATTTCAGTTTGGCTTCTTTCAGCGCCGCGTTAACGATATCAACCGGCTTCTGACCAACATCAGAAGGGAAGAAATCAACACCCACCTGCTCTGCCAGCGTCTCCAGCTGTTTGATTGCCGCCGGACGATAAACGTCGGCAGAAACCACCAGCACTTTTTTCTTGTGCTTCTCACGCAGGAACTTACCGAGCTTGCCCACGCTGGTTGTTTTACCGGCACCTTGCAGGCCCGCCATCAGTACCACCGCTGGCGGTTGCGCAGCCAGATTCAGGGTCTGGTTCTCTTCGCCCATCGCCGCAACCAGTTCGTTACGGACGATTTTGACGAACTCCTGCCCCGGCGTCAGGCTCTTATTAACTTCATGACCAACCGCTTTCTCTTTTACGCGATTGATAAACTCACGCACTACCGGCAGGGCGACGTCCGCCTCCAGCAGCGCCATGCGCACTTCGCGCAGCGTATCTTTTACGTTGTCTTCAGTGAGGCGTCCACGGCCACTGATATTGCGCAGCGTGCGCGACAAACGATCGGTTAAATTATCAAACATTGTCTCTCGCCTGGGGTGGAAACGGTTGGCCGCAATCGCGACACATCATCAGTATTTTGCCGCAGTATAACATGAAGGCGTCTTTGTTGTTATGCAACGGTTGGAGCAGCGTTCACCTGACGCTATACTGCTTCTCTTTCTTATTGCTCAAACTGTCGACATTACTATGCCCGTTTTTGCTCTGCTCGCGCTTGTCGCCTACTCCGTCAGTCTTGCGCTGATTGTTCCCGGTCTGCTGCAAAAAAACGGCGGCTGGCGGCGCATGGCTATTATTTCTGCGGTCATCGCGCTGGTCTGCCACGCAATCGCTCTGGAAGCCCGCATCTTGCCCGACGGTGATAGCGGACAAAACCTCAGCTTACTGAACGTTGGTTCGCTGGTCAGTTTGATGATCTGTACGGTAATGACCATCGTGGCTTCCCGCAATCGTGGCTGGTTACTGCTACCCATTGTCTATGCCTTTGCGCTTATCAACCTGGCGCTGGCAACCTTTATGCCCAATGAATACATCACCCATCTGGAAGCAACGCCTGGGATGCTGGTGCACATTGGCTTATCGCTCTTTTCCTATGCCACGCTGATTATCGCCGCTCTGTATGCATTACAACTGGCGTGGATTGATTACCAACTGAAGAACAAGAAGCTGGCGTTTAACCAGGAAATGCCGCCGTTGATGAGTATCGAGCGTAAAATGTTCCACATCACGCAGATTGGCGTGGTGCTGTTAACGCTCACTCTTTGCACTGGCCTGTTCTACATGCACAACTTATTTAGCATGGAAAATATCGACAAGGCCGTGCTCTCTATCGTGGCGTGGTTTGTCTATATTGTGCTGCTGTGGGGACATTATCATGAAGGATGGCGTGGACGCCGCGTCGTCTGGTTTAACGTTGCGGGTGCAGTCATTCTGACACTGGCCTACTTCGGCAGCCGAATTGTCCAGCAGTTAATCAGCTAAACCCAGAAAAGGAGTTTCCCCTGGAACACATTTCTACTACTACGTTGATCATTATTCTGATCATCATGGTGGTCATTTCAGCCTATTTTTCCGGGTCCGAAACCGGAATGATGACACTCAACCGCTATCGTCTGCGGCATATGGCGAAACAGGGTAATCGCTCGGCCAAACGCGTCGAAAAATTGCTGCGTAAGCCAGACCGCCTGATAAGCCTGGTGTTAATCGGCAATAACCTGGTCAATATTCTTGCCTCCGCGCTCGGTACTATTGTGGGGATGCGTTTGTACGGGGATGCGGGCGTGGCAATTGCGACTGGTGTACTAACTTTTGTCGTACTGGTTTTTGCTGAAGTATTGCCGAAAACCATTGCCGCGCTGTACCCGGAAAAAGTCGCCTATCCAAGTAGTTTTCTGCTGGCACCGCTACAAATTTTGATGATGCCGCTGGTCTGGTTGCTGAATGCTATTACCCGAATGTTAATGCGCATGATGGGCATCAAAACCGATATCGTGGTTAGCGGCTCTTTGAGCAAAGAAGAGTTGCGTACTATCGTGCACGAATCGCGCTCACAAATTTCCCGTCGCAATCAGGATATGCTGCTGTCGGTACTCGATCTGGAAAAGATGACCGTCGATGACATCATGGTGCCGCGTAGTGAAATTATCGGTATTGATATCAACGATGACTGGAAATCGATTCTCCGCCAACTCTCCCACTCACCTCACGGACGCATCGTGCTCTACCGTGACTCGCTGGACGACGCCATCAGTATGCTGCGTGTGCGTGAAGCCTGGCGGTTGATGTCGGAGAAAAAAGAGTTCACCAAAGAAACCATGCTACGCGCCGCGGACGAAATCTATTTTGTCCCGGAAGGTACGCCGCTCAGCACGCAGCTGGTGAAGTTTCAGCGCAACAAAAAGAAAGTCGGCCTGGTCGTCAACGAGTATGGAGATATTCAGGGTCTGGTGACGGTCGAAGATATTCTCGAAGAGATTGTTGGTGATTTCACCACGTCGATGTCGCCAACGCTCGCCGAAGAGGTCACGCCGCAAAACGACGGTTCGGTGATTATCGATGGCACTGCCAACGTGCGGGAAATCAACAAAGCCTTTAACTGGCATCTACCGGAAGATGATGCACGAACGGTTAATGGCGTCATTCTTGAGGCACTGGAAGAGATTCCTGTCGCAGGAACTCGCGTGCGTATTGGCGAGTACGATATCGATATTCTCGATGTACAGGACAATATGATTAAGCAGGTAAAAGTTTTTCCTGTGAAACCGCTGCGTGAGAGTGTGGCGGAGTAACGAAAACGGCCCGGCATTCGCATGCTGGGCCGTGATTTATTACGAAAGCAGAAATTAAGCTTTTGCTTTCGCTACAGTAACCATCGCCGCACGAATCGTACGACCATTCAGCGTATAACCCTTCTGCATAATACCCAGTACGTTACCTGGCGCAACGTCATCAGATTCCACCATTGCGATGGCCTGATGCACATTCGGGTCCAGCGGCACGTTAGTTTCGGCGATCACTTCAACGCCAAACTTACGCACAACATCCAGCATCGACTTCAGCGTCAGCTCAATACCTTCAACCATCGCGGACATATCCGGGTTAGCTTTATCAGCCACTTCCAGCGCACGATCCAGGCTATCAATCACCGGCAGCAATTCGTTGATGAATTTCTCCAGCGCGAATTTATGTGCTTTTTCGATATCCAGTTCAGTACGACGACGCAGGTTTTCCATTTCGGCTTTTACGCGCAAAATGCCGTCACGTTCACGGGTCTGGGCTTCAGCCAGCTGAGCTTCGAGATTCGCAATTTTTTCATCGCGCGGATCCACCTGCTCAGCAGAAGCTTCTGGCTCAACTGCCTCAATCTCTTCGTGCTGATCCATGATAATTTCTTCCGGGGCTTGCCCCTCAGGCGTTTTCTGTTCTTTACTACTCATGAATTTCTCCGCGTTTTTTTCGCATTCATCTCGCTAACTTCGCTTATTATGGGGATCAGTTTCAGGGTTTCAAGGGAAGCACTCACATTGTCATCAATCTTCGCAACAAGGACCTCGGAAAAATGAATAATCATTTCAAGTGTATTGGCATTGTGGGACACCCACGGCACCCTACTGCACTGACAACACATGAAATGCTCTACCGCTGGCTGTGCACAAAAGGTTACGAGGTCATCGTTGAGCAACAAATCGCTCACGAACTGCAACTGAAGAATGTGAAAACTGGCACGCTCGCGGAGATTGGGCAACTGGCTGATCTCGCGGTAGTCGTTGGTGGCGACGGTAATATGCTGGGCGCGGCGCGCACACTCGCCCGTTACGATATTAAAGTTATTGGAATCAACCGTGGCAACCTGGGTTTCCTGACCGACCTTGACCCCGATAACGCTCAGCAACAATTAGCCGATGTGCTGGAAGGTCACTACATCAGCGAGAAACGTTTTTTGCTGGAAGCGCAAGTCTGTCAGCAAGATTGCCAAAAGCGCATCAGCACCGCGATAAATGAAGTGGTGCTTCACCCAGGAAAAGTGGCGCATATGATTGAATTCGAAGTATATATCGACGAGATCTTTGCGTTTTCGCAGCGTTCCGATGGCCTGATTATTTCGACACCTACAGGCTCTACTGCCTATTCTCTCTCGGCAGGCGGTCCAATCCTGACGCCTTCTCTGGATGCGATTACCCTGGTGCCCATGTTCCCGCATACGTTGTCAGCACGACCACTGGTCATAAACAGCAGCAGCACGATCCGTCTGCGTTTTTCACATCGCCGTAACGACCTGGAAATCAGTTGCGACAGTCAGATAGCACTGCCGATTCAGGAAGGAGAAGATGTCCTGATTCGTCGCTGTGATTACCATCTGAATCTGATTCATCCGAAAGATTACAGTTATTTCAATACATTAAGCACCAAGCTCGGCTGGTCAAAAAAATTATTCTAATTTTACGCCAGCCTCTTTACTGTATATAAAACCAGTTTATACTGTACACAATAACAGTAATGGTTTTTCATACAGGAAAACAACTATGTTGGCACAACTGACCATCAGCAACTTTGCTATCGTTCGTGAGCTTGAGATTGATTTTCACAGCGGCATGACCGTAATCACCGGCGAGACTGGCGCGGGTAAATCTATTGCAATAGATGCCCTGGGCCTTTGTCTCGGCGGTCGCGCTGAAGCCGACATGGTGCGTACCGGCGCTGCTCGCGCAGATCTGTGCGCCCGTTTTTCTCTGAAAGATACACCCGCAGCACTGCGCTGGCTGGAAGAAAACCAACTGGAAGATGGCCGTGAATGCCTGCTTCGTCGCGTAATCAGTAGCGATGGTCGCTCTCGTGGTTTTATCAACGGTACAGCTGTTCCACTGTCACAACTGCGCGAACTGGGCCAGTTGCTCATTCAGATCCATGGTCAGCACGCCCATCAATTACTCACCAAACCCGAGCACCAAAAATTCCTGCTTGATGGCTATGCCAATGAAACCTCTCTGCTTCAGGAAATGACCGCACGTTATCAGTTGTGGCATCAAAGCTGCCGCGACCTCGCGCATCATCAACAGTTAAGTCAGGAACGCGCCGCTCGTGCGGAGCTGCTGCAATACCAATTAAAAGAACTGAACGAATTTAATCCGCAGCCCGGAGAGTTTGAGCAAATCGACGAAGAGTACAAACGTCTGGCGAACAGCGGTCAATTGCTGACCACCAGCCAGAATGCATTGGCATTAATGGCCGACGGCGAAGACGCAAACCTGCAAAGTCAGCTTTACACGGCTAAACAACTGGTGAGCGAATTGATTGGCATGGACAGCAAACTGTCCGGCGTACTTGATATGCTGGAAGAAGCTACCATCCAGATTGTTGAAGCCAGCGACGAACTACGCCACTACTGCGATCGTCTGGATCTCGATCCCAACCGACTGTTTGAACTTGAACAGCGCATCTCAAAACAGATTTCGCTGGCACGTAAACATCACGTCAGCCCTGAGGTATTGCCACAGTATTACCAGTCGCTACTGGAAGAGCAGCAGCAACTGGACGATCAGGCCGACTCACAAGAAACGCTCGCGCTGGCGGTAACGAAACATCATCAGCAGGCACTGGAAACGGCGCGCGCGTTACACCAGCAACGCCAGCATTATGCAAATGAGTTGGCACAGCTGATCACCGACAGTATGCATGCACTCTCTATGCCGCATGGGCAGTTTACGATTGATGTTAAATTTGACGAGCATCACCTGGGCGCTGACGGCGCTGATCGTATTGAGTTTCGGGTAACCACCAACCCAGGTCAGCCAATGCAGCCTATTGCCAAAGTCGCATCTGGTGGTGAATTGTCCCGCATCGCATTGGCAATTCAGGTCATCACAGCGCGTAAAATGGAAACCCCGGCACTGATTTTTGATGAAGTGGATGTAGGGATTAGCGGTCCAACAGCGGCAGTTGTCGGCAAACTGCTGCGTCAACTCGGCGAATCAACTCAGGTGATGTGTGTTACCCACCTGCCACAAGTCGCGGGATGTGGTCATCAACACTATTTTGTCAGCAAAGAAACCGATGGTGCGATGACAGAAACGCATATGGAGTCGCTGGACAAAAAAGCGCGGTTACAAGAGCTGGCGCGCCTGCTTGGTGGCAGTGAAGTCACACGTAACACACTGGCGAATGCGAAAGAACTGCTTGCGGCGTAAACTTTTTTCCTGCTTCACGGTCAGAGTAAACAGCAAAACGCCGTAAGACCGGAAAGCAAAAGGTTTTAAAGTGATGAAAGGTCTATTATCATCGGCATATTACAGATGAGCCACGTACTGCTCGGGCCCGAAAAGGAATCAAATCACTATGCGCTGTAAAACGCTGACTGCTGCAGCAGCAGTACTATTGATGTTGACCGCAGGCTGTTCCACTCTGGAGCGAGTGGTTTACCGTCCTGACATCAACCAGGGGAACTATCTGACCGCTAACGACGTATCCAAAATACGTGTTGGCATGACGCAACAACAAGTTGCGTACGCATTGGGTACACCGCTGATGTCCGATCCATTTGGTACGAATACCTGGTTCTATGTCTTCCGCCAGCAACCAGGTCATGAAGGTGTAACGCAGCAAACGCTGACGCTGACCTTTAACAGTAGCGGGGTGTTGACCAACATTGATAACAAACCTGCGCTGAGTGGTAACTAATAATAAAGTTGCTCTCAAAGACGTTAAAAAAGGTGCTCAATGAGCACCTTTTTTCTGTCTGTTATTTATTCGCTGATTTTTCTGCTCGTTGCCTGCGAAGCTCTTTCGGATCGGCAATGAGAGGACGATAAATCTCCACCCGATCGCCATCATGCACGGTATCGCTCAGTTTTGCCGGACGGCTGTAAATGCCGACTTTGTTTTTAGTTAAATCGATATCGGTACGCAATTCCAGCAAGCCACTGGTGCGAATAGCTTCCTCAACCGTCGCGCCCTCCTGCAGCGTCACGCGCTGCAGGTACTGCTTCTCAGGTAGAGCATAAGCCACCTCAACGGCAATTTTACCTGGCACTGTAAACCTCTTTCGCACGAACCGTAAAAGCCTGCACCATATTAGCCGCCAGCTCTTTAAACACGCGGCCAAAGGCGAGTTCAATCAACTTATTGGTAAACTCAAAGTCGAGATGAAACTCGATACGACACGCCTCCTGGCTCAGCGGCGTAAACTTCCATCCACCGATCAATTTCTTGAACGGCCCATCCACCAGATTCATAAGAATACTTTGGTTACTGGTCAACTGGTTGCGGGTAGTAAACGTTTTGCTGATCCCAGCCTTAGAGACATCTACCGCCGCGGTCATCTGCCCAGGAGTGGACTCCAGAATCCGACTTCCGGTACAACCCGGCAAAAACTGAGGATAAGACTGAACGTCATTCACTAACTGATACATTTGCTCCGCGCTGTAGGGTACCAGTGCGGTCCGGCTAATCTGAGGCATAACAATTTCCATCAACAAAAATCCAACAAATAATATCATTTATCCTGCTGTAAAAAAAACGCTATCCCGGCGCTGGGTAACATCGGGTTCATGCTAAGATAGAGCCTTGTCCCCCGCAGGATTGATATGGGGTGTTTTCGATTTCAGATTACCGATGATTCACAACGCTTATGACGAAGAAAAAAGCACATAAACCTGGTTCAGCGACCATCGAGCTTAACAAGCGCGCCCGTCACGAATACTTTATCGAAGAAGAGTTCGAAGCGGGACTTGCCCTGCAAGGCTGGGAGGTTAAATCCCTGCGCGCAGGAAAAGCCAATATCAGCGACAGCTACGTCCTTCTACGTGATGGAGAAGCATTTCTGTTTGGCGCTAACATCACGCCAATGGCTGTGGCATCCACGCATGTGGTGTGCGATCCTACCCGTACCCGCAAGTTACTTCTCAACCAGCGCGAACTGGACTCATTGTACGGTCGCGTCAATCGAGAAGGCTATACCGTAGTGGCGCTCTCCCTGTACTGGAAAAATGCCTGGTGCAAAGTGAAAATCGGCGTCGCTAAAGGTAAGAAACAGCACGATAAACGTTCAGACATCAAAGAACGCGAATGGCAGGTGGATAAAGCGCGTATCATGAAAAACGCCCACCGTTAAATCTGCACTCCAATTATTGACCAGTTCCTCACCGCGCCACCCTCTCCGGCGGCGCGAATGAACATCTTATTGGCTATCACATCCGACCCAAATGTTGCCATCCCATTGCTTAATCGAATAAAAATCAGGCTACATGGGTGCTAAATCTTTAACGATAACGCCATTGAGGCTGGTCATGGCACTCATGAATCTGGTATACTTACCGTTACACATTGGGGCTGATTCTGGATTCGACGGGATTTGCGAAACCCAAGGTGCATGCCGAGGGGCGGTTGGCCTCGTAAAAAGCCGCAAAAAATAGTCGCAAACGACGAAAACTACGCTTTAGCAGCTTAATAACCTGCTTAGAGCCCTCTCTCCCTAGCCTCCGCTCTTAGGACGGGGATCAAGAGAGGTCAAACCCAAAAGAGATCGCGTGGAAGCCCTGCCTGGGGTTGAAGCGTTAAAACTTAATCAGGCTAGTTTGTTAGTGGCGTGTCCGTCCGCAGCTGGCAAGCGAATGTAAAGACTGACTAAGCATGTAGTACCGAGGATGTAGGAATTTCGGACGCGGGTTCAACTCCCGCCAGCTCCACCACTTTTGATAGGACTGCAACCGGACAGCGGCAATAAAAACAGCCACTTACGGACACTGACCAGACAGTAAGCGGACTTAAAAAAGACAAAAATATACACGCAAAATGCACGTGCATTTCAAAAAAGCCTCTGATTGTGAAGTCAGAGGCTTTTCTATTTGTAACTAAGAGTAACAATTCAACATAACGCAACCTACCAATTACGTCACGTCAAACGCTCTGATTGAACGCAAATCATCCAGATTATTCAGTTGTTCCTTCATCTCGCGCTGGCGTTCGTGGATTTTAAAGCCCTCCGCCACCATGGCCACCATCATGGCATCGTTCAGCGCAATAAGTTTCTCCCTGGTCAGTATGACGTTGTTATTATCCGCATCAGTCCAGAAAAAACCATCCGGAAGCAGCCCGGCCTGCGCTGTTGCAACCACGGGCGCAAGGCGTGACTGCGAGGTTTTTCCGCCATCAAAACGACGGCCATCAAACGTGAAAATAAACTCAACGTTTTCCTGACTGTCGCGCCATGCCTCAATTTCCCGCCTTTTGGCATCCTTTGCCGCTGCAATAAGTTCCGGCGTGACGGTGAACGGGGCGATTTCGCCCCATTTCCCGCTTTGCAGCTCCTGCCAGACATGCTGGCCTGTCGGGGCCATATCATCCTGTATGGCGGTATACAGGACGAACTCCGTTTCACCTTCAAATAACACCTCGCAGTCAACCGCACCATTTTCAAGATAATGCGCGTTTCTGATGCCTTTCACCGCTCTGATTTTCATGTCTTATTTCCTTATTACTCAATGCGTACAAAAAGACCGATATAGCCACGCGTTGTATCGTGACTAATGCGGGTCCCCGAAAGCGCCGTGTAACGACCGGGGAAGTTGTATTCACCAGCACCGCCAATCACAACCTGCGGTGAGGATGCGTATGTCCCTGTATCGCTAACCCGTGCACTCATAGCCAGAGGGCCAAGACGGGAACCCGGCACAATATCACCGAGCCCCAGAGACGCATCTGCACCAAAACTCTCCCCCTGATATGCCGCCATAATCGGCACACCAACGGCCGGGTATTTATAATATGAGCCTGAGCCCGCCATCCTGGACAGCAGGTACGCCAGTGAATCTCCGTCGTATACAACTACCCGCGATGACATGTTCCAGCTGTTATCGCTGTCGTTGTACCGGTACTGCATATAGTGAATACAGTGTTCACCCTGATAATACTGGTTGTAGCACATCAGGGTTTTAAATTTGCGGACTGTGTCGGATTCACTGTTGGCGTACGGTGACCACATCACATCAATAATGCCGTTAAATTGCGTGGTACCGGTAAGCAGTTGCGAGGAGTCTGTAATACTGACCGCATACCGCCCCGGCGTGACTTTCTTCAACCACTCAACGAAATCAGACAGCCCCTCAAACGCCAGGGCTTCAGTGCTGGTAAATGCCTGACCAAATCCATGCATGCCGGACAGTGCCAGCCTGCCCGGTGTGCGGTCGCGGATATCGCTCTGGGGTTCCATCGTCGCAGCCGCTTTCAGTTCAAGCTCCGTGCGCATGGCCTCAGGCGTGTCCAGTGCCAGTAATGCGCGGGCTTTTTCTGACAGCTGCGCCAGTAAAATCCGGCCCTCTGCACTGAAATAAGGCAGCGTGTTTTCTTCCGGTGTTATCTGGCTGACAGCCGTTAACACGTCATTAAGCGGCTGTTTACCTGCCAGTGCTTTAGTGACCGTTGTCGCAAAGTTCGGGTCATTGCCCAGCGCCGCTGCCAGTTCGTTCAGCGTGTCCAGGGCTTCCGGTGACGAGTCAACCAGTGCGGCAAGCAGTTTGCGAACAAATGCCGCGTTCGCTGTTTCCAGACCGACTGCATCGTCCGGTGGGGTTGGTGTGGTGGGCGTACCCGTGAACGCCGGGCTGTCCAGCGGCGCTTTTGTTTTCGTCTCGTCCATGACGGTTTTAACAGCCTTTGGTGTGGCTGCCAGTTCTTCGCTGTCGTTGTCTGTATCACTACAGAGTTGCACCGGGCCTTTTTGCGTCGTGCTGGCGCTGGTTCCTTTCAGGTCATCGACTATCCGTTGCGCCTCGTCCCTGTGCTGCTTCGCTTCCTGCGCATTGCCTGCGCTCGCATCCTGGCTGGCCTTCGCCTGCCGGGCGTATTCGGCAGCGTTATTTTCATGGCCCAGCGCAACATTTGCCGCATTTTCTGCACTGGTCGCAGCCGAAGATGCTGCTTCCTTATACTGACTGGCGCGTCCGGCTGCATCAACCGATTCATTCCGCGCTGCCCCTGATGCCTGAGCACTGTTTTCTGCCTCATTCGCAAAACGCTCTGCGTCATCACGGGCCGTTGCGGTTGCTGTCACATCCTGCGCAGTCTGTTGTGCGTTTACGGCGGCATTATCAGCGTGACTTTTTGCGTTCTGCTCGCTTTTTGCAGCCGCTTCGGCGCTGGCTTTTGCCTCGCCGGTCAGCGTTGCGGCATCAGCAAGTTTATCGACCGCTTTCTGGACTATCGCGTCAGCATCCTTGACAGCCTGCTCTGCGCGGGCCGCATCCTGTGTGGCAGATGATGCCAGTAACGCCACCTGCTTTTTATCTTCGGCAACGGCTTCTGCATTCTGCTGTACGTTATCCGCCAGCGTCTCGCAGTCGCTCTTAATTTGTTGTGCATCAGCGACATGTTGCCCGGCCTGTCGTTCGCTTTCCGCTGCTGCTTCCGCGCTCTGCTGCGCCTGCGCCACCAGTTCCTCAAAACGTTTAACAACATCCGGCTTGAGGTCGCCTTCATCGAGAGCGGTCAGAAAATCGTTCAACGTACCAGGCTTTGAGTCATCGTATACAGCAATATCGCCAACACAGTACTCGTCGCGCCAGTCCTGTTTCAGATATACGCAATATTTTCCGGTCTGCGCCTTAAAACAGTACTCGCCACAGTTTCCTGTCACCACGTCGGCAACTGTGCGCATCACCACCTCTGAGGTGTTTACCCGGGATTTCAGAATAATGTGGCATCCGGACATAGGGGTGCCTGCGCCATCTATCAGCGCACCTGATATCACTACAGACATAGTTTTTCTCGCGATAAATTAAATCAGGAAGAGGCTTCCGGAGAGACGGGCCATTCAATGGCGTTATATGAGGCTTTATCAGTGATGGGGCTGAAATCCATCGCCTGCAGCGATTTCGCGTAAATGCGGTACGCTTTCAGCTTCTCCCTGTCTTCGTCACTGATTAATCCCAGCAGCAGGTCTTTTTCCCATTCGCTGGTCATGATGCTGACCTGTTTTAACAGAGCATCGCGCTCATCTTCCGCTTTAAGTTTGTAATCGAAAACAAATTCATCATTGCGGTAAAACCAGTAACCCGGCGCAGTGATGCGGCGGTTAGTAGTAATATCCGGTAGCTCAATGATGCTGACGTTGGTGGGTTCGATACCTGTCACATCCTTACCGATCCACACCACACGCCCTCTTTCGTTGTAGGCCACTTTTATAGTGTCACTGGCAAAGTTCTTCTGTTCTTCATACCAGTTTTTGCCGTCCTCCGAAAAAAGCCAGACAATACTATGCCGCTTTGTCATCTGATATTGCTCTGCCGTTTTCGGATTACCCGCAGTAATATTTTTTAAATGCAACATTGTTATACACTCGACGCATTATACCAGGTGCCGTTAATTAATTTCTGAATAGGTCTTGAATACAGTTTTAGTGCTGATGACGGGGCAACATCACCACCAACCACGACATACCCCGAAGGAACGGTAAAATCATCGTCATAGTGCCCGTCAACCCTCTGACTACCCAGCCTGATATCCTGCACACCCACTTTATTTTGAAGATACGCTGACAGCCAGCCGCCCCAGGCGCTGCCATACACGTTACCGTCTGTAGCTAGCTCTGCGTTGCCTGCCCGTAATTTCCCTGTTGCAGCACTGTTCCCGATGACTTTTAACGACGTCAGGCTGTAATTTTCATTATTAATAAAACGAAATACAGCCTGGTTATTGGCATAAACATCCAGGACGCCGTCACTGTTATGCTTAATACCTGTATCGTTATCCCCGAAAGCAATTGAGTTTCCGCCCAGCGCGTTCTGAACGCCGATACCCAGCGCACCATTGACCTGAGAACCGCCGCCAACAGACACTTTATGCGACATGGATATTTCACCCGTCCGCAGATTAATAGTGAACGGTCGAAGTGGACCAATATCGCCATTCTCGCCCTGACCTTCACTGGTAGGGATAAGGTGCAGGCACTCTTCCGAACGACGAAAAATCAGACCAAAGGCTTCGTTGAAAATCCTCAGCGCATTAACACCACGGATTTTCAGTTCCCCGGTCATGGTGTCACCATCACGCTGAACGGCATTTTTTGCCTTGTCCACCGTGGGTTTTAATCCGAGGTTTTCAACGGCCTCATCCCTGTCTTCCACATCCGAAAGATTCCTGTCCTGACGCAGAAACAGACCATCCCCGGTCGCCACATTCAGCGTGACCTGCGCACTTTCTTCCACTGCCAGCCGGAACTGCAGTGTGGCGGTAACGCCATTTACCGGTTTCTCAATGGCTGCACAACTTCCGACGGCATAAAGCTCACCATCGGTGGTCAGCAACCCCGCTTCCCTGACCGTAAACCCCCCCACGCCCTCCGGCAGTACAAGATACGCAATAAACTGGTTTTCCTGATCAGGCGATACCGTCAGACGTGAGATGGTGCCGCGATAAACTTCCCTGACCAGCGCCGTCTGCCCGGCCTCTGGTGTGACAGCATTTCCGTTTCCGTCCCCCACCACAAACCCGTCCAGCACCACCGGCGCACCACCCGCCGCAGACGCAGCCTCGAGCGCTTTCCCTCTGTTTGTCAGAATACTGCAATGTTTCGTGGTCACGTTATTCTCCCGCCTCAATCACCACATCAATATGCGCGGTCACCGCGCCACCAACATAAAACTGGCTGTCCTTTCCGATATCCGTATTTACGTCAATGGTGCTCAGACCGCTGCGTAAATTCTTGGCCTTAATGACCAGCGCCCTGACCTGACTGTAAAGCACACTGTCAGCACCTTCCCGCAAAAACAGCTCCACACGAAAGGTGTACGGTTTTTTGCGCGGTGAATCCTGCCACCACTCTTTGATTGCAGCCGGAACACCAACCGCACTGAGCGCCCGCAGCACTGCCCCCGCCGTTCCCCGGTGCTGATGCACATATGCCGCATCACGTAAAATTTGCCGCTTCTGCTCTTCACTCCAGTCATCCTGCCAGAAATCCACAGCAAACTCCCAGGCCAGCCACGGCAACAGATGCAACGGACAGGTATCCGGATTTTTCACCTTTCTGACCATATCCGTATCAAGTGTCAGGATGCTTTCTGTTGTGGCCTGCTCCTGTGCCCGCTCCGGCCTGACAGCGGAAGGCGGCAGAAGTGAGCGAAACGTCTCCGCCATCACTATACCTCTCTGCGCGTCACATTAACGGCAGCACAGCGGGGAGCCGTGCCGGTTGCCGGTTCGATATCAGCCCGGGGACTGGACAGAATAACCCGCGCCACACCAGTCTGTTGAAGTGCTGCGTAAATGGCGGACAGCGGCACCATGCCATTAATCCGGTTTGCCAGCCGGGTATAAGACATCAGCGTGCTTTTCGCATTTTCCAGCACTTCACCGGCATCCGGGCCGTCCGGTATTTCCAGTTCAGCCGTCACGGTATAGTCATTAATAATGGCGCTTTTCACCGTCACAAAATCCGTCAGCGGACGAATTTCATCAGCATTCAGCCGCGCACTGACCGCATCCAGCAACGCCTCGCTGGCAGTGCCATTTCCTTCACGGGACAATACGTAGACATCCACCTCCCCCGCACGCCCGTGCTCTTCCGGACCATAGGCATCAGCATCCAGCACATTTTCATCAGCAGAGCGGGCATGAAAACGATAGGCATTGCGGGCGCCTGCAGTATTCAGTTGCGACCAGGACAACTGAATACGTTCGCGAAAAGCCTCGTCCTCTTCCATAACCGCATCCGTCGGAGGCACGGCATCCGGATTTGCCGGAACAATCACCATACGTCCGACATTGAACGCCGCGCCAATCTGATCGAGATCGGCCTTCTGCGCACTTGCCAGAAAAACAGCCCGCACGGCATCATTCACCCGCTGAAAAGCCAGGGTGAGCTGAAAGGCGGTCACTTCGCCCTGCTTGTAAGTCGGGTCGGATTCCACCAGAGCATCAAATTCCGGATCCAGTTCGCGCAGACGTGCCAGCCAGGCCCCGAAAATCACCGATGCGTCAGGCACCACAATGGCATCCGGTACGGGCAAATCCGAAAGATTGATCACATCATAACTTTCTGCCATAAACGGTTATTCCTCCTGTTGTTACCTGTGTACCGGTTTCCGTATTCGTCCCCGTGATATCCACCACACATCCGGCCTCATCTTCCGGAAACGTCACGATCACTTTTGACACTTTCAGCCGGGGCTCCCAGCGCGCCAGCGCCGTCGCCGTGGCAGCAATTATGCGCAGCCTCAGCAGGTCATCCCGGGGAGAGTCCAGCAATTCAAAAAGATCGCTGCCGTAATCCCTGACCAGAACACGGCTTCCCACTGGCGTGTTCAGAATATCGCTGACTGACTGGCGCAGATGCGCCGCACCGGACAGGCGCTTCCCCGTCCGGCAGTTCACACCATTCATGATTATTTTTTTCCTGATCCGGTACCAAAATAATCCGGCGGCGTTTTATCACCGGATTTTTTGCTTTTGATTTCAGCCACCAGATTAAACGTGAAGGTAAAGCCTGAAGAAGAGAGGGAAAACGCCAGTGACTCCACGAGCCAGCGGCGATCTTCCCGCTTACCAAATCCGGATGTCACCACGCCGGATTCGGCGGTCATGGCAACATATGAAGGACGGCACGGCCCTGTCAGCGTCATTTTCCGGCTGTTGCGTTGCGCCTGTGTTTTTTTTGACTTTGCCTGTTGTTCAGCCGTTTCCTTTTCCGGCTGCGTGTACGGACTGGTTACAGACGAGCCGTCATGCTCCACGGTTGCTGTTTTGGTTCGCCCGTCAGCCTTGTCAAAATAACGAACCGTGATTTTTTCTTTCTTCTTTTCTCCGGTAGAGCTCCCCCGTTCACCTTCCTGATAATTCCAGGATGACACCACGGAAGGTGTCAGCGTCACGGTCTTCAGGGGCGCGCCCGATACGGTGGTTCCGGCACCCTGCTCCAGAAACAACCAGTAACCTCCGGCAGGTTTACTGACGGCGTTATACGTCCGGGCAAGGCGGGACAACAGGCTGGCATCCGATTCTGCCACCTGATCCACATGGGTAATGCGGATCCCCGCCAGCTTCTCCGCCACCCGGGCCTTCAGTCCGTTTTCCGTGGCAACAGTTTTCACCAGATCACCCAGCGTGAGATTATCCCAGCTTCGTGTTTTCTGATTCAGCACGTCGCCGGACTGCTTTTCCGCATTCATGGGGGCAGCAGTAGCATAAATTTCGATCCGACGCGGCGGGCCGCTGCTGCTCACGCCGCACACCACAAACCAGCCCTTGTCCACCAGATTACCGTTAAACCCCAGCGCCACCCGCAGACGCGCCCCCTTTGTCGGCAGGGGCAGTCTTTCAGAAAGCAGCGTGATCTTCAGTTCATCAGACCTGGCGGTGGCTCCGCCGTAATCCGTCAGGGTGATATCCACAAGATAACGGGCCAGCACCCGCGTGATATCCCGCCCTTCAGCTGTCACCCGATACGCCGGGCAGAATTCCCGGACAGTCGTGGCGATGGTTTCCTGTTTTTTCTCATTTTTCAGGGACGCCTGATACGCGGCATTTATTGCCTGCAGCTGTTCTGATAATGACGTCATCATCTCCTCCCTTAATCCCACAGGCTGTATGGCGACTCAGACACCTGTTGTGTGATTTCAGGCAACGCAATGCGGATCCCCGCCGGATAAACCGCGCCTTTCTCTGCCAGCCCCTGATTGGCCTCCAGCACAAGAGTGAGCACGGCAGACAGATTTTCCGTGCCGTAATGCGTGGCGCAAATCGCATCAAGCACATCCCCGTCACGGGTTATCCAGATCGTCGGCATAATGTTTCAGCTCCAGACTCCACTTTTTGTTACGGTGCCCACCGCCAGGCAAAAAACGGTCGGTGGAATCAGAAAAACGCTCCACCACCCACCATCCCAGCACATCACCTTCTCCGCTGACCAGCAGTTGCGGCTCAGCCTTATTCGCTAGGTCATACAGCGTGTTCACCGCCTCCGTCCCCGACTTCCCCAAAAAGGCGTGCGATTCCCCTTCAAGGCGAACGGTTCGCCCGTTCTTCCCGGTGTACTGCAGCAGACTCTGCTGACCGATGCGCGCCTGCTCGCTCCAGGTCCACCCCGCCTCACGGGTCAGCTGGTTATATGCCGTGGTATCCACGGAAAAGGCGAAATCCCCCAGCATCAGCATGACTCTGGCATCTGCAGCACCACGGAGATAACTGTTGTCACGCTGAAGGCTGTCTTCAGCGAGAGCAATAACCGAACCCACACTCACCAGACACTTCCTCCATCCCACAACGCATTATTACCACTGAAGGCCGGGTTGTTTTTCGTCATACCGGCAATGGCGTCCGCAATACCCTGTTCGCTCTGTCCGGGCTGCGCAACAATGTTGAAGTTATAATTCTTCACGCTGTTGTCATTCAGCTGTGCGCCGGACTGTCCGCCCTCAACAGGAATGGCCTGCACGGCAGCCTGCCATGCTCCCGCACTGGCAAAAGGATCATCCTGTTTTCCGGCAGATCCTGCCTGCGCTGCCGGCAACGAAAAATCGAACGTTTTTTCCGGCGTGAGGTAACTGTTCACCGATTCATGAAACGCATCCGTATCCACAATGCCCATAAAGCCCTTCGCGGCGTTATATTTTTCACGGACATTCTTTTCAAAATCCGGATTATTTTTCAGTTGCTCATCAAGCCAGGCATCCTGCCCGCTGTTCCGGGCCACTGTCCGGGCAGCGGTCATGTCACCACGCCCGACATACTCCAGAATCTGCTTCTGATCGCCCTGTTCATCCGGTAATAACCAGGCGAGTTTTTTGGCTACTGCAAAAATAATTTTTCCGACAAAAATGACGCCTTCGCCGAACTTCAGGGCCGCCGGATACAGCGTGTCCCTCAGAAAAGACACAACCTTTTTAATGCCTCCGCCTTTAAACCACTCTGCCAGGTCACCCGCTGTCTCTTGTATGGCGGGGGCCAGCTCTGCGCCCAGTTGTCCGGAAATTTCTGCAACCGCAGAAGAAAAAACCTGCTGCAAATCAGAAACAGCCTTGTTTCCGGCGAGTGCGCCAGCCACACCCTCTTTTGTCACCAGGTTATATTTATCCTGCTCAGCCAGCAGTTCCTGAAAACTTTTTCCAGAACGTTTGATCAGCATCAGCAGTTTACTGGCTTCACCACCAAACAATGCATCCAGCGCAAACGATGCCTTTGATTCATCCTTCAGTGACAGCGCCCTGTCGATAATTTTTTCGAACTGTTCCTTATCACTCAGTCCGGCAAGATCGCCTTCCTCAAATCCCAGCGTTTCAAAGGCGTCAGAAAGCGAACTCTGCTTGCCATTTTGTTTATATTCCCCGGCCTTATGCAGGTATTCCTCAAACAGATCCCCGATATTATCGCCGGTCATATCGTACTGTTTTGCCAGGGCGTCCCAGTTCATGTACGTGCGGGTATCCACGCCATACGCAGTCGCTTTACCCGCTGTTTCAGCCGTCTGCGCATTCATGGCAGCCGGAGCAATCAGCGCACCAAGTGCCGTGGTCACGGCACCGCCCCCCATCGCCAGACCGGCATTCCAGGCAAATTTACCGGTTCCGGCAAGCAGGCTTTTTCCCTTCCCCATAAAACGTCCGAGCCGATCGCGACGCTCAAGGCTCCGGTTCAGTTTTTTCTGGGCCGCATCCGCTTTCTTAATTTCAGCCGTGAGCCGGGCGTATTCATCCTCCATCGACTTAAAACGTTTCCCTGCCAGCGCCGCCCGTTTCATTTCTGCCGCCAGCTCTGCCTGCTCTTTACGCAAACGCGCAGCCTGCTGCTCCACATCCTGCAGATTTTTTCGCAGATCCGTCGCCGAACGACGCCACGAACTGTCCAGTTTGCCCCCGAACGACACGGTGGCCTTAAGATTCTGGCTTACGCTTCCCACGTTTTACTGCCTCCACTTCATCCAGTAAAAATGCCGTAAACACACTGAACGGCATGGACAGATAATCGGAAAGAGGAAAATGCAGCCGCCGCCCGAGAAACCTTAACCCTCTGAAGATTTCGGTTTCGGTCGCTTCCCGGGTGGCAGCATAAAAACATTAAAGGCATCCGTCAGCTGGGCATAATCCGCTGCGGTCAGCAGCCAGATATCCTGCTCACTCAGATTACAAAGCTGCGCAATCATACGCGCCTCTTTTTCCTCCTCTGTTCCCCGGTCTTTGGTGAAGGCAATGCGATCGCGCACCAGCGGTTCGCGCATGGTGATACGTTCCAGCACAGCACCGCCCCCCAGAGTGACCGGCGTGTACAGTGTGATGGTGCGGGTTTCACCCGGAATATTCATAATCTGCTCCTTAAAAAAAACGGCCCGCAGGCCGTTATGCGTTAATCAGTGCTCAGAGACGCACTTTTGCCGACAGGCCGGCGAGAACATTCACGCCGTTGATCCGACGCTCAAAACGCTCGGTATCAATCATAATGAGTTCGATCCCCTCCAGCGTCTGACGGTAATAATTCACCGCGATTTCCACTGTCACCGCATTTTCTGACAGGCTGCTGTTTCCACGTGCATCCGGCGTCACCGTTTTCACAAAACCTTCGATTTCTTCGGTGGTCCCCAGCGCGGTGCCGTTTGCCAGATAGCCCTGATAGGCCGTGAAGCGGGAGCGGTTGCCACTGACAAATCCGAGACTGGACAGCATGTCTGTATCCAGACCATAGAATTTAATCTGGCAGGTCAGCGCCTCCATGCCGTCGTCAACCGGCGTGGGGGCATCCTGTGCCCCGGTGCGTAAATCAGTGGTGGTTATGGACAGCGTGGGGGGCGTGAACTCATGCGCTCCCTGAATACGGATCCCCTGGCGGAAAAAAGTCCAGGCCCGTAATGTGTTTTTACTGCTCATGTTGCCGTCATCTCCTTAATGCCGTATTCGTTGTTGACGCTCACCCGCATGCTGATAAGTTCAGTCGGCGATTTGGGACCGAAGTCATAGTTGATGTACAGTTCACCGGCTGCCAGCGTTTCGGCGGTATTCAGTTCCGGATCCAGCCATGCCCGCCCCCCGAAGATGGCACCTTCTGCCACCAGACGGCGCATATACGCATTAATGGTGCCAATAATGTCGTCCGCATTCTGGCGATCGAGCGGGCGGTCAACATACGCCAGCATCGCCTCCTGGATACTGTCTTCAATCACATCCGCAGTACGGCGGACGGACTCGAAATGCCACTGAGGATGGGACGAGCACAGCCGGTTTCCCCAGTGTTTAAATCCGGCGCGGCGGATCAGGGTGGAGACATTCTGCATATTAAGCAGGTTGGCATCGCAGTTACGCTCACCGAGGATAAATTCATCCACCTGCTCAACACCGAGGATGTTGTAAACCTCCTGGTTTGATTTGCTCCACCACCACCCTTTTTCATAGTCAATACGGGCACGCAGTCCGGCAGCAAAGGCCGAATACGGGCGATACACCAGTTGCCCCTCTGCATTACTGACCTGCACACGCGGGCGCAGTAATTCAGTCCTGGCACCGTAAGACTGGCGACGCTGCACCACATCCTGCAGTGTCGCGCCCGCAGCACAATCCACGTACGCCACTGCACGCAGTTTTCCGGCCACCGTTTCCAGTGCCTTACCCACCGCATCGTCTTCACTGAATCCTGGTGCAATCACAATACGTGGCTGATACGTGGTGACGGATTTTGCCGATGACAGCATGCTGATCCCCGCAAGAATGGCAGCACGCTGCTCTTCCGGCTTCGTTTTTTCTTCCACCCGGACGATCACCGACAGCGCGTTACGCTGGTCGTTAATCTCCGTCAGCGCCTGCTTCAGTGTTCCGGTGATCCCCAGACGTGAAAGCGCCGTTGTTCCCGCCATCGCCACTGGCGTGTTCAGCGGAAACGGTTCATCTTCACCGCCACTCAGTGTGCCGGAAAACGGCGACACAATACCGTCACCGCTGCCGGTGGCACTCACCCCGGCCCCCGCCACACCATTCACCGCCGTCACAACATCACTGACGGTGGCATTGCCTGCCCCCTCTTCACTGCATCCAAGCCAAATCAACAGGCTTCCGTTTTCCCATTTTGCTGACGTGGGAACCGCACCCGCACTTTTTTCTTTGACAGCCTGTTCAGCAATAACGGTAATGGTATTTCCGCTCCGTCCCCCCGCTTTTGCCGTAAAGGTCAGCTCGTTATCCAGCAGCGGCGTTCCCGCTGTCAGTGTCGCTGCCACAGCTCCGGCAGCCTGCGGCGCGGTTCCCACCACACCAATAATGGCTGTCTCTATTGTGGTTACTGCCACCGTGCCTGCTGTCAGCTCGATGGTTTCCACACCATGTAATTGCCCCATTTGCATTCTCCGGACATAAAAAAACCTGCCGCAGCAGGTCACATTTTCTGATTCGGTACTTTCGTGGTTCCCCCACTGTCTCCGGGATGGTCGTGTCCATTAAACGTTTCCCGGATCCGGCTCATGCTGCCGGATTTATCCGTCACCTCGCCTTTTGCATAAAAATCACTTTTCACCACCACTTCACCTTCAACCATCGTGCGTCCGTTCACGATCAGGTCTTCTGAGATCATGACGTTTCCGTCCAGCACACCATTCCCGGTAATGGCATAGGTGCCCCCTTCCGCCAGAATAATGGTCAGTGAGTGCGTCTCCCGGTTATAGCAAATTTCCGTGCCATCTCCGTAACGGGTGATGTGCTCACTGTCGCTGCCCTGCGGAGCCGGTGCCTCACCGGTATTCCAGCCGGGAAAAACACGACCGTTATTCAGCTCCCCGGCCTCTGACAGTACCGTGACCGCATCGCCCACAGCAAACGGCTCAAAATCTGCCCGGTTTTTCCCGGCAAAACCCTGACACAATGGCAGCCAGGTGGTCACAATATCCCCCAGATCCACGCGGCATTCCGGAAAACCACCGTCCAGCCGCACCGAGTGGATCACCCCACGCCGGACCATATTTGCCAGGCGACGCTGTAAATCCCCCAGAACCTCATTCACGTGGCTTTCCCTCAAAAATCAGCCGATAATCATCCACATGCTGTCGCCCGATCTCCGGTGCCACGCCCAGCCAGGCCCGCTGTAACGGCAGGTTATCCGTGGCAAAGGGATCCATACCAAACGTCACCGTCTGGTTAAATGAAATCTGCCAGACCAGATAATCATCCAGACGCGGATCGGTTTCATCTGCGTCCGCTGATATAAAAATGGCAGGCTCCACATTTGCCAGTCCGAACGTCTGCCCGTCGAGCCAGTGCGACAACGCGGCGGCCGCCGAACGGATAAAAATATCCGGCTTTATCGCCCTGCGTTCTTCTTTTTTTTCTTTATCCGACTCACCGGCACGGTCAACCAGTACCCACAGCGCGGCAGACAACACCACCGTCATCTGCCCGTCTGCATTGCTTTTCGCATCCCAGCCATCCACCGCCAGAAACACCGCCGGAGTGACCAGTTGCGTGACCCGTTCCGGATAGGTGTCCGCATCATTGATCCATTTAAGTTTTTTCAGGGCATCCAGCACAGCAGCGTGCCAGGATGCCATGCATAAGGGTTCAGCCATTGCGTCCTCACATTTTATCGGGGGGCCACGGTAATGCCGTACTTCGCGCGTCGCCGGATGTCCGATTCGAACTCTTTCATAAAAATTTCCAGGCACTCCGCAAAAGCCACATCTTCAACATAATCCATCGTGCTGGCATAAATACCAGCTTCAGCCTCCCGGACACGCCCGGTTTCAGGATTTTTGATGATGATTGTTCGTCGGTTCTCTTTGCGACTACGTATCACCAGCCCGTTTTCATACGCGGCAGGAGATAAAAACGAACCGTTGGGTTCAAAAACGGGATCGCTGGCTTTGCGGCGACGTCGCCGGACACGGTTCTCTTTGATAAACCGCCCGGTTACCGGATCACGGAGATCATGACGCCGGACACGTTGCCCACGAATGCGTCCGCGCAAATCTTTTATCTTGATCGCATTAAGGCCAAACCAGAGACGGGCTTCATCCATAGCATTACCCCGGGTAATGCGGGTGGAAAAAAGCCGCCTGTCCAGTGTGTCCATTTTGCGGGGAGCCAGGCCGGTTTTCAGTTCCGCAAGCGCCTTCATGCGCATTTTTGATGCCGTTCGCTTCAGTGCGCGGGAATAGGCCAGACGGAACTGGTGCTGCGTTGCACCAGCCTGCGCCGCAATATCCCGCAATTCTTCGACGTCGATATCAAACAACAGATTTCGCCGGATGCGTGATGCCCGCGCCATTGCGATATCTCCTTATGAAGTTTATTTTTTACTCCATTCGATGGTCGGTAATGACGTCCCCCGTCCACGCCCGAGCGTTACGCGTGTACGCCCCATTTCATCCGCACCAATATGCGTGACGCGGTAAAATTCGTGGTTCAGCTCCACTGTGCAGTTTGTGCTGAGCCCCTTAATATCCTCTGTCAGTGCGCTGAATGCCGGAGCCTGATCGTTAATTTCTCCACCACCCGGAACACGAACCGGCGCATCCGGAGATTCAAAAATCACCATAACAGGGCGACGCTCGCTGCCAATAGACAGTATCGCCGGACACTCCTCGGAAAAAAGCCGGGAAATGCGGGCATCTGCCCGCATCAGCCGTTTATGAAATCGATGCATCAGTACCCCAGACGCACACAAACACAGGCATCTCCGGCTTCAGCCGATGCCCATACTGTTCCCACCAGCGTATTACCTGATTTCGTTGCGGTCAGTGTTGCCGTATCCGCTTTGAAATACACCAGCTTGCCTTGCGTTAGCGCCTCTGCCTCTTTAGGTAAAGAGAAAACCCCCACCGTATGCAGAATGCCCACATCCCCGTCCGGAATATCAGCGTGAGCAACACCAACAAGATTATCCTGAACAACCAGATCGCCAGATGACACCGCCTTCCCGGTCCCGTTCACCCAGTCGACGTTTTTTCCGTCCTGAACAAAATTTTTTGACATTTTTTTCTCCGGTAAATGCGGCGCAAAGTGCGCCGCTTCAGCCATAAAAAAAACCGCCCTGTCCGGCGGTTATTTATTGTTTTTTCACTTTGACCATGCCACGCCAGTCAAGCGGTGCCACTCCGGCATCAATGCGCACCTTGAATGCTGCACCATCAACCGTAAAGCCCTGTTGCTGCTCCAGATACGGCGTATCAATACCGTCGAGGTAAGCCACTTCAATCGTGTCACGCCCCTGCGCTGCCACCAGGTAATAATCCGTCGGGCTGCTGTCATCAAGGCGGGCCTCTGACAGAACCGTGGCAAAATTCTGAATCGGGTTAATAATGCCGCTGTTCGCATCTGCACCGGGCACGCTGGCAGACTTAATCAACTGATTGGCACGCGACTCAATGGCAACAGGCGTCAACATAAAAGCAGGACGAATGTTCAGGCGGCGGTCACCCGATTTCTGGAGCAGCATGGCTTTACGCCCGGAATCCAGCCCCTCAATAGACAAATCTGCAGTCACCAGGTTGCCATGATCTGCATGGAACAGCGGTTTGCCATCCGACATTTTCGGATTGCTGGTCAGCACGGCCCAGACCAGATCACCCACGGTAGTCCGCGCTGCCGCCCCCATTGCCATCGGAATACGGGTCAGCATATCCAGGTCATCATTGATGATGGTCTGGCGATCAATGCTGAACAATTCGCCATAAGTCGCCAGTGCAATCGGTTCGCCACGATCTTTCAGGGTCACATATTTATATTCAGCCCCCGGCAATACTTTTCGTAGCGTCGGGAAAGTTTCCAGCCCGACACGATGCGCGGTTTTAAAATCAGTCAGCGTTCCCTTGCGGGTCCATTTGTCAAAATTTTCGCTGGCATCATCCCAGCCCTGCAACGCAGCTTTATGAGCCACATCCATCAGGATATTGCCGAAATCGCTGCTGCTGTGAGTAAATGCCAGCCCCACCATCGCCATCGGTGCGGAATGACCGGAGATACCGATACCGCGATCAACCAGCGAAGCACGCGCCAGCTCGCGCAGTGTAAAACCGTTATAAGCATTATCTTTTTCTGCTTCGGCATATCCGGCGCGTGCCATCACAGCCGCACGAATGGAATCGCCGACCAGATTACCGTTCCCGGCATGAATATGAACAGCGCCCGGGCCTGCACTTGGTGTCGTTCCGGCTGCCAGCGCCTGCAACAGTTTTTCACGGGCCTGTGCTTCCGTACAGGTCATGTCGTTCAGACACTCCGCTTTCAGTGCGGCATAAGACGGGAAAGAGGCAAAAACTGCGGTTACAGCCTGCACACGTTCCGCATTGGCTGCCATCAGTTGTTGCTGAACCTGCGAAGCAATTGCGCTGATATCCACATTTCCGGTTGATGGTGCCTGCTGAGCAGCGATCTGTTGCGCATTTTGCGGGGTTGCTTTCGGCTCCTGCGGCTGTCCGTTTGTCGTTTCTGCACGTGGAGCAAAAAGCGCGTTAATCTGTTCTGGCATATTATGGTAATCCTTCAGTTTATTTTGGTTCACACAGGCCGCAGCCTGTAATTCAGGTTCAAGCGTATCAGCGAAGCCTTTTTCCACGGCTTCAGCACCGTTCAGCCAGGTTTCTGCTTTCAGCATGGCTTCCAGCTCCTCCTGCCCGAGTCCGGTTTTATTCATGTAGGCTGACAGCATCAGCGCCTCGTTGCGATCCAGCCAGTCAGCATAATCACGCATATCATCGGAATCACCGGCGATCCCGCCCCACGGCTTGTGCACCATCAGCCAGGAATTTTCAGGCATATGCACTGTGGCGCCTGGCAGGCAGACAATCATGGAGGCCATGCTGGCTGCAACACCATCCACCCAGATATCCACCTTCGCTTTCAGCCGTGACAGCGTGTTAAAGATGGCAAACCCCTGCATCACATCACCGCCCGGGCTGTGGATATGCAGATCAATAGCGCTGGCCTCAAACACCCCCGCATCCTTACAGTCAGCAATAAACTGCTGCGCGGTGATGCCCCATCCGCCAATCACGTCATAGAGGTAAATTTCCACCCGCCCGGCAGTCTGTGCACGGATTTCATACCAGCACTGACCATTAGCGGCATCCACCCCCGCAAGGCTGGCGCGGGGATTAATCATCGTCCCGCGAAGACGCGGGTTTATCATTTGCTGCATCAGGGATCACTCCTTTATCGTTAGCGGCGTCAGAATCGAACACCAGCCCGTTTTCCCGGTTAAATTCAGTTTCACGCAGTCGCTGACGTTTGACCTCCTGCGGTGACTGCCCACGGGCACGTATCCACTCGGCCTCCGTCCCGGCACCACCGCGAAGAATGGCCCGCCATGCTGCAGCCTCCTTCACCGGATCAATCCACGGCATCACCGGGCCAAGATAAGTGGCATTGAAAAGCGTGGACATATCCACATCAGGAGGAATTTCAAGAAAAGGTATCGCCTGCTCCAGCCATGCCCGGTACACCGGGCGGCTGTACTGACCGACAAACCACTGCTGTAAAACCCCGTAGCCTTCGTAACCTTCCACCAGCTCCTGACGCTGCGAACTGTAGGAGCCGTTATAGTCACGGGCAATACTGGAATAACTGCCACGGGTTCCGGCAGCCACAGCACGCAACTGCCCGTTCCGGAATTCATAAAGATGAACATTCGGACGATTCGACTCCACCATCCCCAGATCTTCACCGGGGGCCAGTTCGTCAAAAATCATGCCCGGCGAAATATCAAAGTACCGGGGTTTTTGTTCTGTGGGTGTCCAGTCGTTATCCGTCGGAAAGCTGGCGGCATCACCACGCTTAATGTAGAAACCCAGCGCGGCAGCAATACGGGCAGCCACACGCTCTGATTCTTCATAATCTTTCAGATCAGCAATCCGGCGAATCACACCATGTAACAGGCTGACACCTCTCACCTGATGAAGCCGTTTCCGCATCGCCAGATGAAGCATGTTGTCTGCGTGAACAGTTTTGAGATCGGCGCTGAATCCACGCATATTTGCAGGATGGTATTTATAAACCCGATACCCTACAGGCCGCCCCCAGTTGTTAAGAATAATGCCCTGGCGGACTTGCTGACCCGCGTTCGTGTTCAGACTGACCGGAACAAAATCTGCTTCGAGAAGTTCCAGTGATAATGGCACCACAGTGGAATGATTCAGACCGGCGACAGGACCACGCACCAGTTGTACGAACATCTCGCCATCACGCAAAGCAGATCGCAATGCCATCCGTTCGGCCTCCGGGCGGGTGAACATCCCCGTGACCTCAGGGCGAACAGACCATTCAGACCACAATGCCGAGATCTGCTCTGCCAGCGATTCATGCAGGGTGCCATCGCTTCTCAGTGGTTGTGGTTCGACCTGGATCCCCTGCGCACCAATAACCCGCTCTTCCAGCTTATCCAGCAGACCAATCACGATATCGTGATCTTCATCCAGCGCCCTGGCCTGCTCCCTTAACGAGGTACCGGCAGAAAAAACCGCTGTATCGGCAGAACGGCTCTCGCGCCGCGCCTTATTCAGGCGTGAAGGCTGCGCCGCCTCATAAGCTCTCAGCAGTATTTTGTTTCTGGCGCGCGAAACTGCCCACCCTGGCGCAATTGCGCCAAGTGCTTTATCAAAAAAACCCATAAAAAACCTCAGGAGAAACGGGCGAGTTTGTACGGTTTCCTTGTGGGCTGGCAGGCCGCCGCCCAGCGTTTTTCCCAGTATTCAAGCTCCCTGCGTAATGCAACAGGATCATGGTTGGTGATCGCCCTGCCATTCACCCCGGTAAAAGACACACTTTTACCATCCAGGGAATCCCTGTATGCCTGTCGCACGATAACCAGCATCTGGAAAATCTCATCTTTTTTCACAACCATCCTCCGTTTCGGGGTAGTGATAACCAGTTTCCGGATAACGCTTCCGGCGACGCTGCTTTTTGCCGCTCATCTCTTCCGACAACGTTTTTCTTGTCCACTGTGTCGGAAGAACGTCTGTCTGCCGAAGTCCCCGCGTCAGCATCCTGCCCTCTTGCCCACTGGGGAGGGTTGCTCCAGTCACGGATTTTTTCATAGCCACGCAGAATGGCGACGGCATGGGCATAGCAAAAAAGGTCAAACGCTTCGTTATTCCCTTTTCCCGGCTTGCGCCATTTCCCGTCAGCACCACGTTCCTCATAGGTCAACTCTTCATAAAACCACTCCCCTAGCCAGTCAGGAAAATGAATGTAGCCCGGTCCGGGCATTTCACGTTGCAGGTTATTGCTTAGTTGATCTTTCAGCAGATCTGTCTGCAGGAGATATACCGGCACCTTCCCCTGAGCATCCGCACGGCGATCGCTTCGCCCGGTATTATCCGGGTGTGTGATGGTAATAATTTTCTGGCGTTTCGTGCTGTCTCCCTTTACCAGAAAAACCCGTCGCCCCAGTCCATCCTGACGACATTTTCGCCAGAATTTATAGGCGTTATCCGTCACCCCGTCCTCACCACCACTGTCCACCGCCATTGCCAGTACAGGCATTCTGCGGGCCGGATCGGACTGGAGCGGATACGTTTTCTCCAGTACATCGGTGACCAGCAACTGCCAGTCTTCAGGGTAAGCTCCGGGATGCACAGGTAATGCTTCGCCATTTTCATCGCAACGCAATGACTGTCGGATGTTATAACGGTCCACCAGCCAGCGTTCGCCGTCCTCGCCATAGCCAATAATCTGCACCACAAACCGTCGGTTCTTCCCGCCCTGCACGTCCACAGCCGCAATAAGAAAACGCACTTTCGGCGGTACCAGGCGCTTACCGTAATCCTCAGCCCGCTGCATCAGAACATCTGCACTGCGCAACTCCATGGCGGAACGAGGCAAATAAGGCAATCCCCAGTCGGTGTTAATCACCGCCTTCAGTGTTTCCTCACTGCCTGTGGCTTCATATTCCTGCTCAGCAGTCAGTAGTTTGTAAACCAGTTGCGCCCAGGTCTGATAGGCTGCAGCGGGGCCTTCCATCCAGAAGCTGGCTATCCTTGAATGACGTGGCGTTCCGGTAACATTCCCTTCTCTGTCAATCTGCTCACCTTCACGCAACCAGACGCCGCGACCATTCAGTTCACGTTTCATGTCTGCGGTGATTCGGTTGCCACAATGAGGGCATAATATATGAGCCGCTTCACTGGCTTTTACAGGATCAGGATTGTCACGATACCCCGTCATAGCCTCCATCGATGGCTGGAAATAATCACCGCAATCCGGACAAGGCCAGTACCAGCGACGACGATCGCCACGGTTATACAGAGAAAGGATCCCCGTGGTGGGCGGGGCTTCATGCGGTGACGTTCTGCGCCATTTGCTGTTTGTGATTTCACGCCCGGGAGAACTCTCCACCAGCGTCATACCAGCTGACATAAATGTGGTGGTACGTTTTGAAGCCAGGGAGAAACCATCACCTTCGCCATCGATATCTTCAGGAAATCGGTCGTAATCAGTCAGCGCCACACATTTAAAATCAGAGGATGACATGACATTGATGGAGGGCCAGCCGATTTTCAGAAAGCTGCCTGACAGAAAATATTTGTCATGAACGTTGTTATCGTTGCGGCGTGGACTGAGGCGTTTTCTGACCTCCGGACTGCAACGAAATGTTCTTGCCAGGCGCTTTTTGGAGTGCTCCTGCGCCTTATCCTGCGTCATCTGCACCAGCAAAAAGTCTGACGGATCGCAAACAATGTTATAAACCACCCAGCCATCAATCAGGCCGTTAGTCTTGCCCGTACGGGCAGGGCCAACAAAAACAACCGCATCAAACTCACGGGACGACAGGCAGTTCATGGGTTCAATCACATACGGTGCAACCAGCGGATCCCACGGAACAGAGTTGCCACCAGATGTAGGGACTCGCATAAATTTTTGTACCGCTTCGGCAACAGGCATCCTGCGCGGCGCTTTAATTAACTGGCCCGTATCCAGTTTCAACGATCTGGCGGTCGCCTGCACAGGCATTATTCGTCCTCCTGATTTTCCTCCTCTGTATCTTCCTGTTTGCTGTCATCTGCCACCCGCCGCGCAATTTCGTCACGCAAATCATCAATAATGCTTTGCACCCGCATGACAGCCGAAGGCTCGAGAGCGCAATCGCGTTCAAGAATATCGGGGAGAGTTTCCAGAACCTGCACCATAGCCTTTGCCATTTCAGCAAATTCACGGGCGACATCAGACGCAGGGATCAGTTCTCCGACCTCCTGTTCAAATTTCAGACGTTCCCGTTCTGACTGATACCAGGCTTTTCGGTCATGGGGATCCATTTCCCCTTCAGCGACAGGCGGTGGCAACTTCATTAGCTCTGCCAGAATATCAGTAAGTTTATACAGCTTGAGGTTACTCTCATGCCCACCCGCTGTTCGGACATTTTTGATTCTTGATGCGACAGTCTGTCGGTGCACACCCGACAGCGCAGCTAACTGGCTGACATTAAGAACAAGGTGTTTCAATTCCTTATCCACTTACCCCTCCAGTGATGAACAAAAAACAAACATTTTCGACACCAGCTATTTTTTAACCTTTCATTATCAATAAATTACAGTGGTGGTGATGAACGATGAAAATGCAAAAATTTGGCGATTTCTGCGCATCCGTATCCCCTCGGTGTTCTAAATTCCAGGAAGGACCCGTGAAAATGGGAGCAATTATCATTTGCATACACTCCAACACCTACATTATCGCAGCCCCTCGCTGAAGAGCTGCTGTAATGCCTGTTACTCACGAATCAGGCGAGCACTCTTACCATTCATTTCAATACGCGAATACTGCGGTTTACCATCAATGATGTCTGTCATCACGAACATCTCACCCGGCTGCAGTTCAACTACTGCGCCTTCCGGCAATTCCATGCAGGCAAATACCGGACAGCCCGGATAACGACCATCTTCTGTTGCTTCCAGCATTGACTCACCAAACCACTCCGTCATGGCGCGACCATCAGCTGCTTTGTAGTGGATCAAGTACTGGTTTTCACTACCTGCATACTGAGCACGCCCCCTCACTTCCCCCCATTCATCACTGATACGTACCTCCACCAGTTGTGACAACTCAAACTTAAACGGAACAGCAGCGGTACCAATTACAATCGGTTTGCTTTCTGTTTTTTTCATCATCGTCTCCTGATATCAAAGCCCGTCGCCGCAGCGGGCACTGATCAACATTTGAGTATTCGCGGCGACAGAAAGAATTTATTTTATTGAGTAGCCACAAACACAGAATTTCATGCTTTCCGGACGCTGGCGCCCCCCTTCATTTTTCAGCAAAATATTCTGCTCTTACAGGCGATCAGTTCTGCAGACACTGCCGGACACCGTCGACAATTTCACAGACCAGAGAAGCGGTATCGAAAAGCTGGCGCGCTTTATCCAGGCTAACGCATCCCACCAATAAAAAAGGCACCAGTATCGCTACCAGTGCCCATTTCGCCGCAGTTCGTGGCATTCTGTGTGTCCAGTGTTTTCGCGTCATATCACCACCAACGCACAGCCCAAATCAGAACAGCGACCGCCACAAGGCGAATTGCAAAGGCCGCAGCCCTTGTCAAATCAAGGCTCGCGGGAGTTTCCACTTCAATACCTTTCATAATGGACAACCTCAAAAAGAATCTTTTATACTTTCCCACGAGGATTTTCTCCGTACTCACTACTCACAATTTCCTCTCTGACGTGAAAACTCAAAACCCCGGACTGTTCCAGCAGCCGGGGTTTTGTTTTTTTTATTTACTGCCCTGGGTGCGGCATCTGGCTATTTCATCCCTGGCTTTACTGTCACCGCGACAGATACAACGCACCGTGTCACCAGCCAGCGTGGTGATGTAGGCTTCATCCGTTTTTTCCACCAAAATGCATGGCACATTTCCATCCCGGCAATACTCCACTTGGGCAGCAAGGTGAGTGTTGCGCGGGTAAAATTCCAGGCGATACATATTCCCCAGAACATGCACTTCTTCAACCTGACGACCATCTTCAGTTACCGTGATTTTTTTCAGTGCGTACATACGTACCCCCGTTCTTTCGTTTTTTGAGCAATAAAAAAGCCGCTCATGGCGGCCCTGTATGTTTTGCAAGCTATCGCTTCAATTGAAAATGAGGCCCGTCTTTCAGTGTTTTCCAGTCCCCGCCCCATTCAATGGCGGTTCCCAGCTCTGCGGCAGCCTGCTTAAATGCCTGCGCGATTTTCTCGTACAGAGGCCAGTCCCATGACACCTGGCTGCCAATGTAGGCCACAACATCCACCGCATCACCGGTCAGGTGGCGGCTGTTCATGGTCTGGCTCTTACCTTCTGCGACCAGCTGTTTCTGGCGATACTTACTGCGCAGGCCTTCCGTAATACCGAAATCAACCTCCGTCAGCTCAAGGGCACGGCGAACGACAGCAACCAGCTGTGGTTTGACGCCCTCCAGATTCTTTTCGCTGCGACGACTAAATCTGAATTTACCCGACATATTCACCTCAACAATGGAAAGATTTTTGTGACGTTCCCGCGTGCGCGTATCACCAGCACGCAGAACAGCAGGTTAAAAAACACCTGGAACCAGTCTGTTTCTAACGGGCGACCACACAGATAGCTGAGTGGAACAAAGCCATAAAGCAACATCAGCAGCCAGGCCAGCCATGACATCAGCGGTTTATGTCTGGAATCACGGCGACGATAAAAAAAGAGCGTCAGCACGATAACCGTGCATAACGCCACATTCAGTAATCCGGGAAGGTTACTTAACATTGTCGCCTCCACCACTCTTCAGGCGGGAGAGCAGACAGGACATCAGTGATATAACGTCCTGCCTGTGCACAAAGGACAGCACTTTTACCGACAATACAGACACCAGTACTGCACACAATGCGTCGACAGGTGCACCGTCAAACTCTGTATGCTTTACCAGCCAGGATGCCAGAACCTCTGCCCCCAGTACGCCCACGATAAACGACACCAGAAAATGCGCCGCAACACGCCAGGCTGAAAGCGTCTGCGGCATCGTTGCCACAAATAACGCCCCGGCGAACGCACCAAACACAATCCCGAAATCCGTTCCGGTAAACAGCCCGTACACCGTCGCCCCACCGAGCGCCGCAGCCGTGCCGGAACCGGATAAGGGTTCAGACATACTTTTTTCTCCTGTAAATAAAAAAGGGCCACCAGCGGCCCGTAAAAAACACCCCGTTAAAGGCACCCGCAGATGCCTTTTGTGTGGTGTTATTCAGATTTACGCAGTAAAGGCCGGAGCACGACCAGCGCCATCGCCACCAGCACACCATCTGCCAGCACCGACATCAGCCGTCCGGTGAAATCCACCGCCACTACCAGAAACAGCAGGATGGCAGCCAGCACAAGGCGCGCACTTTTCACAGGTACTGCTCCAGCGGTAACTGCAGCGCCTGAGCAATTTTCTTGAGCTGCGCTTCTTCATCCGGACCAATGCCATCCTGGTCTGCGATATCCAGACACAGGCACAGTACATTAACTGCATCATCAGTACCGGCAACATCAGCCAGCTGGCGAAGGGCTTCAGCATTGGCAGAGCGCGGCGACGCTTCATAACGGGCGCGGATATTTGCACTCATTTGTGCAATCTCACCGGAGAACGGCGCAAAGGCAGGAAGTGCCGCAATGGTTTTCTCCAGTACCGCGATTTCTTTCGCGTCACAGGTGCCGTCAGCATATGCAATGGAATACGCGCCCCAGACGGTCGCCTCCACTGCGTCGCGGTTCTCCATCTTCTTCACTTCAGTAATGGCCTTGCGGGTTTTCTTTTTGAAAATACCAAACATCGTGACTTTTCCTTTTAGTGGGTGAGCCTGCGCCCCGGGGTGACCAGCCCACAGAGAAAGTCACACTGACCATCCCGTAAGCTCACCCCTGAAAGGCTCTGTGGTTTTTTGATGTGCGCCGGGCGCGGCGCGGACATGAAAGATTTAACGAGTTGTTTTTTTTGGTAAAAATATTACGTTATACATGGCGTCATAAGTCCGGACGCTTTCAATGATTAGTAACGATTCTTCATAGAGGTTTTCAGATGAATCAGCAATGTCCAGCATGTTACGCTCACGCCAAAGTGGAGCGCGGGCGTTTCAGAGACCTGACAAATTTAAAATTTGATACTGAATACAACGATGGTGTTTTTGGCATGACCGATGGTGTCAGGGTTCACTGTCCGAAATGTGGAAAATACGGGTTGTATTTCGATGACTTTCAAAAAATCCAGCAAGGGAAAATAAAACCGCAAGCAATTTCTGATTTTAAGAAAGCATACCCTGGGTGGCGAGGCATCATCTCATTACCATGCCGCCTAGATTCAAAACAATCAAAATCAAGTTTTGAAACCCCATAAAACCACAACCCGCATGGAGGCGGGTTTAATTGCACATTGCCGAAATTTCACCGACTGTCTGTTCAAACCGTTCAGTCTCAAGCTCAACGCCGATTACCCGACGCCCCAGCGCCATCGCCGCTTTTATTGTTGACCCGGATCCCATAAAGAAATCCGCAACCAAATCACCGGGGTGACTGCTGGCCTCTATTATCTGCCGCAACATATCCGCCGGTTTTTCGCAGGGATGTTTGCCCGGATAATACTGCACAGGCCTGTGCGTCCAGACATCCGTATACGGAACGGCAGCTGATACGGAAAAATAACGCCGCAAAGATTTGTACTCTTCCAGCAGGCTGGCGTATTGACGGTTCAGTTCACTGTATGCGCTGACCAGCTGGTGGTGTGGCTTTTCCAGTTCCCCGCGCTGATGCTTTTCTGCTGCAACACGCGCAAACAATGCCTGCAGTTTTCTGTAATCAGCTTCGTTCGGTAACTGCCACTGACTGGCACCAAACCAGTGCGAAGCCATGTTTTTCTTTCCGGTGGCTTCCGCTATCTGTTTTGACGTTATCCCCAGTGATTCCCGCGCATCACGAAAGTAAGAAATCAGCGGAGCCATCACGTGCTGCTTAAGCTCGCGCCCCTTTGCCGCATAGCCGTCATTTTTGGGCTGGTATGGCCCCTGATAATGTTCTGCAAACAGAATGCGTTCTGTTGCCGGGAAATACGCCCTCAGGCTTTCCTTGTTGCATCCGTTCCAGCGTCCGGACGGCTTCGTCCAGATAATGTGGTTCAGCACATTAAAGCGCTGACGCATCATGATTTCGACATCAGATGCCAGGCGATGACCACAGAACAGGTAGAGACTTCCGGCAGGTTTCAGTACCCGCCAGAATTGCGCCAGACACTGATCCAGCCATTTCAGGTAATCATCGTCACCCTTCCACTGGTTATCCCAGCCCTCGGGCTTCACTTTAAAGTATGGCGGGTCTGTGACTATCAGATCGACAGAGTTTTCCGGTAAGGTCTGGATAAATTCCAGGCAATCAGCGTTGATTAACTCACAACTGGATATTTTTACAGTATTAGCCATAGATCAATAAGCACTTCTCTGATAGGCTCATACCGCTTTTGCGCAAAGCAGATGGGCCTGAGGTTTGCTTGTGACCCCAACGCATGAGCAGATGGCTGGCAGGTGCCGCTAACACCCACCAGCCGCCCATTACCACAAATTAAAAAACCTTCACTGCGGAAGGCGTCTGTAACAACCGAACTGATAATCTGCCAGACCCGCCATAACAAGCTGGGTCAGTATTAACTGGCAGCGTTCGCGTGAAAGGTAAGTATTCTGCGCAATTTCCCCGACGGTCGCCGGTTCAGTGACGCTTAATTCATTAAACACCACTCTGGCAGTTTCGGTCATATCCTGCTGTTTTAGCATGTCTTTTTCCCTTTTCTGGTTAACGTGACATACCAATAACTCTTGTCGAAAAAGCCAGCAAGCTGAAAGACCCGTATTCGCAACCACCAGCGCGTTTAACGTCCTGTGCCGTTTTTCAGGTATAAAAAACCCGCCAGGCGACGGGTTTAAGCTGTGTGGCGAAGTAACCACTCTTAACAGGATATCCGGATTTTTACGATCGTAAACATCTTTATGCTACTTAGTATTCTCCGTCCACACATATAGGCAAATTCGTATATCCCGGTTTATGCGCCATATTCAGCGGCGCACAAGTCGGTACATTTTTTTTCTGTTGAAACGCTGTCCTCTCTCGCAGGTCTGGTTGGCTATCTTTTACATTTGGTGCTTTTTTGCTCGCCTTATTTATTTTTTTCTTTTGAATTGCTGGTTTTGAATCTTCGTCCTGTTTTATCTCTTTGCCCTTGCACACTCCAAAATAATCAACATATCCCTCCGAGCAAACTTCCTGCTTACTTGCGCTGTTATCCCTATAATAGTGATGATGCTGCGAACGATGAGATGATCTTTTATGTCTCCGTTTTGCGTCCGCAAAAGAAGAAAAAAGCAAACACATCACCAATGTTAAGAGTAATGATTTTTTGAACATATCCATCCTGTTTACTGTATTACCAAAAACTTTTGCTATTCTCTCCATTGCGCCGCTGTAAAAAATGACATAAATCAAACCGACACAGCCCAATCCATCTCCAGTGAGACATTCAGCATCATCAACATACCATCAATTACCCCTTCTGCTTTTTGTAGACGTTTACCAATACACGTATCAGAACACCCGTGTTTACGTGCCAGCGCCATAAACGTCATTCCCCCAACGTAATAATCCACCAGTAGATCATGCTGATCTTTGTTATTCTTATTCAGCCGGGCCATGCACCCACAAATGATCATTGCGTCATCGTCGGAACATTGGGGACGTGATTTCACCTTCGACGGTATTAACCCTTTAAAACCTGCAGCAATAGATGACCATGTAACATCCTCGTGGTTATTTGCCACCCATGCCCCCCAACGCTCAAGAACCATCTGGATATCACGCATCAGCGCAGTACCTCCTGCACCAGCTTTTCAAACTTCCCAACCTTGGTTTCCAGCTCTGCCACACAGTCCACCAGCTCATCCACTGCTTTTTGTGCGCGATGTTTTGCCTGCATCAGTTCCCTGAGCGCTGGCACCATATCCCGACGAATGGCATCTTTTGTTACACCTGTTTTTTCCAGTTGTTCCGCCTGTCGCAACATTTCCTGTGCCTGTTTACGTAATTGTTCAGGGGTAAAAGTCATTGTCTGGTTGTTCAAAAGAAACGCTCCATCTTACTGCTGTCAGTTCGTTTGTTGCTGTATCTGCGCGGCTGAGGCTGCTGCATTGGGGTGGAAAGAATCTGTGCGCTTTCCTGATCCACAGGCAGAAAATGTCCGTTATAAAAACGCCGATAAATCGTCCCCAGAGAACCGTTACGTTGTTTCGTGATATTGATTTCTGCGATGCCCCTGGCCTGCGTATCCGGGTTGTACACTTCATCCCTGTAAAGCATCAGAATGATGTCTGCATCCGCCTCTATTTCTCCGGAATTTTTCAGGTCTGAGTTCATGGGGCGTTTATTGGGCCTGGACTCCACACCGCGGGAGAGCTGACTCAGCGCAATCAACGGAAAACCACCGGATTTTGCCAGGCCTTTAAGCCCCTTTGAGATTTCACCAACGGCAAGGTCATGACGCCCTGTGGTTCGGGTTTTTATCAGCCCGAGATAATCAACCACCACCAGCGCCGTTTCCGGATGTTTAATCAGGTGATGTTTCGTTGTTGCGCATATCTCATCAATGGTCAGGTTCGCCTGGTCCACCATCCAGATATTGCGCCCGGTCATCCGCCCCACTCCTTGTGAGAAACGTGCCCAGTCTTCGTCTTCAAAGTGAGTGACAGATTTCAGGCGTGATACCGGCATTCCTCCAGCCGCAGATACCATGCGTTCACCAATCTGGATGTTCGCCATTTCCATTGTGAACAGAAGAACACCATGCCCCTGCTCAGTCACCTTGTCGATGATATCCAGCGCCAGTTCGGTTTTGCCCATCGAAGGACGTGCAGCAATAAATACCAGGTCGCCAGGCTCCATGCCGCCCGTTTTTGCGTCCAGTTCATCAATACCGGTCATCAACGTCCTGGATTTCTCCAGCCCCTGATTCCGGCATTCAACACGCTCAACCACTTCCGGAAGCACATCATCAATATGTACCGGCTGAATAACGCCCTTTTCCGTCGACAATGAGGCCATCATGTTCTGCGCATCCTTCAGAGCATCTTCAGCTGCTTCACAGGTATGCGCATCACGTAATTTCTGCAGCGCCTCATTCAGTGTTTTTTCTGCATCACGCAATGCGGCATTACGCCGCAACGCCGTAACATAGTGCTCCAGTGACGACTTCACCCAGGTTTTGCGCCCGGTATCAGTAATCACCGGGGCAAGTTCCGGCATCTCATTACACAACAGCACAGGGTCAATCACGCCGGACACACGGGCCTGTCTGCAGATGCCTGTGTAGATATCCCGGTACGGTCGTACAGAAAAAACGTCCGCCGGTAGTGTGGCCAGAATATCCATCACTTCAGGATCTGCCCCTCGCAGAAAAAACGCGCCAATGACAGCGCCTTCCAGGTCATCGTTACGCCAGACAGGAGAAGTCATGCTGCCACACCTCCGATATGTGCACGGTAACTTTCCCAACCAAACACCAGGCAGTTACGCCCACCATCAGTAACGCGATCCACAATCCGTTCACCAATGGACTCCTTAAGTTGGTCAAATGTCAGATTACTAATCAAAATTGTCGGTAAAACGCTTTCGTAACGTGCATTGATGATTTCCTGCAGGATGGTTATCTCTGTTGGCGTACCGAACTGCACACCAACCTCATCGATGATGAGCAGGTCCAGCGATACAAAATGGTCAATAACTTCATCTTCAGTGCGTTCAGAATTGTGACGCCAGGTATTTTTCACAGCGCGGGTCAGTCGCATGACATCCGTAATTTCGACAGTCGCCAGGTGGTGGCGAATAATATTTTTTGCCATTGATACAGCCAGGTGATTTTTCCCGGTACCGCAATTGCCAATCATGATCATGCTGGTACCCGCAGCAAGACACTTCTCCCATGAACTGGCATAGCGCCGACAAGCCTCAAGATTTCTCTGTGCGTCAGCATTCACAGCCTGGTAGTTCTCAAACTCGCAGTCCTGGAAGCGGCGGGCAATACCAGCTCTGTCAAGTAATTCATGAACTTTCAGGATGCGTAACGCCTCCTGTACCTGATCCAGTTCATTCGCAATGCAGGTCGGGCAACCAGACACCCGTTTGATGGTTTCCCCACGAACATCTGGCCCTTTCAACACCAGACGTGTGTATTTCCCGTGTTTCTCACACTCAGCAGTTTCCTCGCTTGTCAGCCAGTGTTCACAGCGCCACGGACGCTTCCCGGCACGGGCAAACTGCATCTCCTCCTCCAGTTCCGCCCTGCGGTTGAGCAATTGCGCTTTATCGTGTTGTGCGTAGTGTTTTTTTAACTGTTCAAACATTGTTCATCACCTCGAAAAATCACCAGTTGAAGTTCGTTGAACCGTAGTCCTGCTCACTGAATCCCGAGATCGGGAGGCCGGTAGTTCGCCCACCTCCGGGAGCGGCTGGCTGTTGCCAGGATTCCTCGAAATGGCGATCGGGTCCAAAGAACGTCGCGGCCTGCTTCACGAACTGTGTGCCTGTATTTCCTGTAGCACGTACCCAGGCGGCATACCGCTTCACACCATCAAGCATGGTCTCCGGTTTTATTCCCTCCCTGATACGGGCTTTCCAGGCTTTGAAGGCTGCTGACTTGGAATTGCCACCAGCACGTTTGGGATATTCCTGCCAGGCCTGTTCAAATTCCGGTGAATATTCCTGTCGGGCAGAACGCGCTGGTGCAGACGCGTCAGCGGATGCGCCAATAGTGTTTTTAGTCTCCGTTGTAATCTCTGTAGTAATCTCTGTATTTGTATCAACATTCGGCGTATCCCCTGTTCCGTTATGACGTTGGGGGGTGTTCCGTTTTAACGTAATAGCTGTATCGCTGATTGCGTTATTGCTGTTACTTTCTGGCGAAACAGAAGAAGGAGTAGTAATGGCAGCAATTGCCTGTGGGTTGATCCCGACAAACAAAATATTGCTGCATTTCACACCATCGAGCATTTCCACCGTGCGTAAATCCAGGGAAATAAACCCGGCATCACGAAGGCGCTTCAACGCATCCGCGGTTTCCCTTTTCCCGAAACCAAACTGCTCAGCAAACGCCTGATAACTTCTTTGCAGCTTGTCCCCCTGAAAACGCTTGCGATATCCCAGCAAAGCCCCGGTATGCTCATCCCTGACTTCTGTCGGGCGGTACCAGTAAACGATCTCTGAGAGCAGGGCGATAGCGGTCGCATCCGGACGACCACTGGGTAGCCGAATATGTTTCCACCAGTTCGCTGGTGTGACATTGCCGGAAATATTAATTTGACCAATAGCTATAACTTCCGGTGTGGGGGCGTAACGACTCATACAGCCTCCTTACGCGGCATAACAATGGTGTAACCCCGGGCAGGCTGGAGCCGGGCTTTTGCATCAATAGTGAGCGTTGCAATTTTTCGGATACGCAGATACCCTGCCCTTTCCAGGGTCAGGGTTTCTCTGAACATTGCCTGTTTTGAACAGCAACAAAAATCGGCAAGGACCTGGTGATCAATAACCCTCTCACCTTCACCGTCTGAAGAACCCGACATCAAAACACGCAACATAATCAGGCGCTGAATCGGATTATCGAAAACACTTCCGCATACAAACTGAAAACAGTTCACACGGCACCTCCCAGGCGTTTAAACATTTTTCCGGACTGAAACGCCACCAGTGGGTAACTGATGGTGTAGTTACGCCCCAGTAATTCACACACGACTTTCTGGCTTTCGGTACTGACCAGGCAAACCCGCAGAACATGGCCGTTGCTGGTGGCAAACCACTGCCCCACACGGGGGCAACGGTTGTATCGGTGATACAGGGAATTAACGACGCGGCGAATCATGGGCGCACTTCCCATTGATTACGGCGGAAAGCAGTGTGATTCAGGCTGGTTTCAGCCTCATGGAATGCTTCAATGCAGCTCTCGTAGTACCGCATTGTGCGCAGACTTAACCCAAGCTGAAGCATCATCAGACCATCAAGGGTGATGTAATAACCACGCAGGGAATCGCCATACACGTGGTAAGTACCCGGAATGAAATTACGGGAGAAGAATTCACGTGAGCAGTTCAGATACTCGATTTTGTCGACGATGTTCTGGTGCATGCGCTTAAAGTGGCAGGCAACATGCAGGGAGAAAATAACAGCTTTGCCGTTGACGACTTCGATTTTCAGGTATGGGGAAGTTGGGACTGTAGCCATGATGGCAGCCTCCGTATGCAATGGATAACTTCCACCACCGGAAACGCCAATTTCACTGGTGGTGAACTGAACGGGGTTGGCGTAACCGGCGCATACGGAAACCGGCGCATCTTTCGATGCCCCCGCCCAGCCCACCATAATCTGGATGTGAGCAAATGCGGACGATAAAAAAGACGCTGGCGCGTCGTATATCGCCGTATGCAATTCCAGGACGCCAATCCCGGCACCCGCTTTATAAGGTGCCAGAACAGTGTAACGTCCCGAAATTGCAGAATCAATATTTAGGCTTGAAACATTCATATGCTTACTGGTATTTTTGTTGACGTTCTTGGATTCTTGGGCCTGCTTTATGCAGTTGCCTGTATCAACGTTGAGCGAGCCGGGTTACTACCCGGCTTTTTTTCACCGCTGCCAACCAATAACCTGAAATAACCCCATTTTCGGGTGATACCAGCGAGTCCCTCGCGGTTCTGCTTCCTCCATAACCCGATAAAAAGCAGCCATAAACGGTTCCACAGCAACAATTGCGCGACGTGACAACAATCCGTCCGGCGTCATGAACTCATGGGTGTCTGTAGGAATTTGATAGGCGTTCACCAGATTGCGGCATTTATCATCTGACAAACCGGTTTTTGCTTTCAGTTGGCGATATCCGGCATAGCCCTCACGAATGGTGCCCTTTTTGATTTGCTCAACTGTTTCGGCAACATGGCTGACTTTTTCTTCCACCTGAGTGATCCGTTTCTGCTGGCGAACAGCTTCAAGAGCCATCGCTGCAACCATTTCGATTTCGCTCATTGGCTTACGGATCTGTTCTTCCAGTTCGCGCCAGCGATCTACCAGGCGAGCAGTGAATTCAGGACAGAGCTGTGCGACGACAATGATGCTGTCGCGCTTACCTTGTTCTCCTTCAAACAGGTAATGCTCATATTGAACTTTAAAACCTAAGTTATTGATTCTTTCGGAAACCTCAATTTGAGGAGACCGGACAACGCCACCTTTGGCTAATGTTTCAATAGTGCGTTTCACATTGTCATGACGTTTACCCACCAGCTCTGCGATTTCAACGCTGGTCATGGATACTTTGTCGTTAAAAATTGCAGCGTTCATTGTTGCCTCTTTACGAAAAACCATGATTAACCTCTAGCTTTCCCCGTCTTTTCCGCACTTCTTGTACGGTGATATTATTCAGTGCCGGATGCTTACCCGTGTCCGGCGCACGACCACACGTAGCCGCGTGTTGGTCTCCATTTTCAATTCAGCTCTCAATGGAGGATAAAAATGTCAAATACCCAACATCTAAAAGCGGCGGATCCCGTTTTACGCCTCAATGCACTTGAAACGGTTGTTCGGGCGATGCTGTCGAGCATGACACCCGAGCAAATAAACAAAGCGCGATTGATTGCTACTCGTGGTGCCCAATTAGCAGCCCTAGATCCATTGCTCACTCCTGCGAATCGCGAAGATGTAGAGCACATTCAGGGGATGGTTGATTATTTATTCGCCCATATTCCTGATCAGATTTGATTCTTTGAACCATAATTTCAGCGATACGAATGGCCGCCGCTTCGAGCCTGGCGGCTTCTTTATCTGCATAAGAGCTACCCATCACTTCTCGTCCTCTGTGTGCGCTAAGCTTGGGTGTGGAAAAAGCTCTGGTAGGTCTGGACGAAATTCATACGCTTGGATCTTTCCGTCGACAGCTGCAACCAATAACGGCACAAATTCTGGTGAAATCTTGTTCTTGCAGTTCAACCAATCGCAGACTGTTGACTGGGCCTTTCCGCATCGCTTGGCTAAGGCTTGCTGACTTCCAAGAATCTCAATAGCTTTCTCTATGGCTTTATGTTTCATAATCGCATCTCCTATTGAACGCATAATAACAACAGGAAAAGCGATATTCAACGTTAAACCTAGAACATTTATCGGAAAGCCGATAGACTAGCCAGGATAGAGAGGGGAGGAAAATCGCAATGACATTTTCAGAACGACTTGATTTAGCTATGCGCAACGCAAAATTTACGCAAGGTAGGCTGGCCAAAGAAGTGGGTATGGCTCAGTCCAGTGTCAATCAACTACTTAACAAAGCCAACGGTTCCAGAAAAACAGTCGAAATAGCAAAAGTTTTGGGCGTTAACCCGGAATGGCTCGCATCGGGTGTTGGCCCAATGGAAATCGTGACCTCTGCAGACTCACACCAAATACGTAACATTTCTGAAGATTGGGTTACTGATTCGTATGTCGTGGATGTTTTAGACATCAGATATAGTTGCGGACCTGGTAGTTATAACTCTGATTTTCCTGACATTGTCAGATCTATAGCGATAGAACCAGGATACGCATCAAGAGTTTTTGGCGGCAGGCCAGCATCAGCAATCAAAGCAATAAACGCCCACGGCGACAGTATGAAAGGCACAATAGACCCTGAAGACTTGGTATTTGTAGATGTATCAGTTCGCACATTTAATGGTGATGGTATATACGCCTTTACATACTCTGGAACATCGCACATCAAAAGACTTCAAAAAATCAAAGATACTCTAACGGTGATATCTGACAACCCAGCTTACAAGGATTGGGCTATCGAACCGGAAGACTTCGAACAACTTCACATTGACGGAAAAGTAATTGTCAGTTGGCCCATGACACTACACCGTTTTGCATAAGCAAAAATCATTTAACCCGCCCACTCTTAAGTGGGCTTTTTTTTGGAAAAAAATCGATAAACCGATTGACAGACAAAATCGGCAAACCTATTATCATGGCATAGGTATCGAACTCACCAAAGCAATTATAGAGGATGAGAAAAATGTCATCGTATATGGGGTTACCAACAAATCAGCACGATGCTCTTGAGAATATTCAACTCTTAGTAGGGGCTGGTGCACTACTGTATAGCAGCAATAATCCTGAGTTAATTGAACTTGCCAGCTCCATCCTGGCTGTAACTCAAAAATACAGCCTCACCGCGTCGCGTTTATGCAAACAAAATTTAGCTATTAATTCCCAGAATCGGATTCGCACCCAACGCGAAGCCTGCGGCTTAACAACCGCCGAACTCGCCAGGCTGCTCGATCTCGATGAAGAAATTATCATCCAGTGGGAGAGCGGAGAGTATGAACCAACTATCAGTATGCTTATCCCACTGGCAAATATTCTTGGCTGCGATCCGATGTGGCTGTTAACTGGCGAAGTTACTCCTCCGGAGCAACCAAAAAGTGAGGAGCAGCAACACCATGACGCATCTCAACAAGTTTGCTCCTTATCTCGCGAAGCTCTTCTACGGAAGAACCAATACCAATGGTGACATAATCGCCGCTTCGCCCCTCAAGGTACATGCGAACATTTTTATCAATCATTGCGGAAACAGTCTCAATATGAAAACACTTCTGAGACTCGCTATATAGCAGAACATATAAGTCAGCTGAGGAAGCCATGAAAAAGTTCGAAAACATAACTGTTCTCCATGTTGATGACTTTGATTATACAAACCCGGAACTTCTCCCGGAGGTTGTAAAGGCAATAGATGTTGCCGATATAGTGATTAGAGGAAAGAGAATTGTCAAAAACAGGCTCGCATGCACTTCAGGAGCAATGACAGAAACAACCTCACAACAAGATGATTATGAAGGCATTTGTCTGGAGCCGGACTCATTTGCGGTAAATGTTTATCATTTATTGCATGCAACACAGGTATTACATATGTCCAGTAATCACGAAACAAAAACACTTGGCAGCGAAATTCTGAATTTTGCATGTGAATATGCAAAAGCTGCTGCCGAAAAAGAATTAGCGCAATAACAACAAATATGCCATGAACGTTTATTACGGTTTTATCGCCGGGGATTGTTGCAACCTTTATTCATAGAGGTAACTCAGTTATGACTTTCCTGAAAAATAAGGCATCGTATAAAACTGCCTGCCTCATTGCACAACATGGAGATTCTTATCTTCATATAGCCAACCTGTATTTGCGCAAAGCATATGGGAGATAAATAAATGAAAGAAAAACAACAGAACATAACACATGAAAAAGTAAGAGTGTTGTTGACCATTGAAAATGGGAAAGTGATTTACTCAAAACATCTGTCGGATGATGAATTCGTTGGCTGCATGGATACATTTCTGTGGATGGTAAAAAGAGCGGGTTACACGATTATTCCACCAGCAAAGGAACAAACATTATGAATTATTCAGAGTTCCGACCAGAAGTTACGCCACATGGCATAAAAATTGGCAATACAACCATTGATTATGTTGAGGCCGTACAGCGACTTAATGATGGTGAATACGATTATCCAAACTCACACGGTTTAAGAATCATGCAATGTATTGCTGAAGCCGATGATGCAGGGTTGCTGGGACGATTTTCAGTCGATATGAAAGTTGCTCAATGGCGATGGCTGTATGTGACTACGTTTATAAATGAAGAGAAAGACAAGAACGGTACCGTTGATATCCCTAACGATAATGGAAATACAGATCGCGCAGTTATTTACAAGGGGAAACATGGTTGCCTGAGTATCTACCCCGGACCACTTCGCATTGCCCTGCAAAACCATGTCGAATGGGGATTTATTGAAAAATATGGCGAAGCTGAAGGCATGGGGCGAGTTCTGTTTCTCTATCAAAAAATGCTCATCGCAGATCCTGATAATGGTTTCATTATCTCTGCTATGGGGCGCGAAGGGCTTGAACTCCTTCTGGATGAAATGATTCACGATCTGAATACTCATGGTATGCCAGAAGCGCCAGTGACACATTAAATATTAAGAAGAATATAATTCTTCCGTTTTTTACTAACCGTTTATATGAAAAGCAACCGTGAATTAAGCAGAGTAAAACTGATTTTAATCCTTGCCACAGTGCTGACACTAACTGAAATCATTATTCTCTTTATTGCGCTGTCAGTCGGTTAAAAATATCGGGATACCACAGACCAATGAGACTGTATTTCACAATAGTAATTTTACTGGCAATTATCGCATGCATTTACGGATTACTCGTTCCGTTCCTTATATCCATGAAGGATACGATAGCAGTTATTTCTGGCTTTGCACTGGCGTTTCTGACCCCGCCCTGCATTTATGCCATTTACAAGGGTCTTTCTTTCACTAAGGATAAAAGATGAAAAAAATTATTTTTGCTTTAGCCATTGTTCTGCCGACTATTGGCCTTGTCGGTTGCGATCGCGTTGAACCAGGTAATGTTGGCATCAAGGTAAATAAACTGGGCGACGATAAAGGCGTCGGTGAGGTGGTCGGTGTTGGTCGCTACTGGACTGGCTGGAATACTGAAGTTTACATCTTCCCCACCTTCAAGCAAATGAAGACCTACGATGAACCGTTCAGTTTCCAGATGAGTGACGGTACAACCATCGGCTATCACATTGGCGTGGCCTACAAAGTTGATCCATCCAAAGTTACCACGGTGTTTCAGACCTACCGCAAAGGCGTGGATGACATTACAGACACCGACCTGCGCCAGAAGATCGCCGACGCACTCAACCGACTGGCCAGCAAAATGACCACCGACAAATTTATCGACGGCGGCAAGTCTGAGCTGCTGGATGAAGCTCTTAAAGACATTCAGGCAGAGATGACACCTATCGGTATTCAGGTAATGAGCCTCTCATATGTGGGTAAGCCGGAGTACCCGTCAACCGTTATCGACAGCATTAATGCCAAAGTCACGGCGAACCAGAAAACACTGCAGCGCGAGCAGGAAGTTAAACAGCGCGAAGCGGAAGCCAACATGTTGCGCGCGGAAGCTGCCGGACAGGCTGATGCGATTCGCACAAAAGCCCAGGCCGAAGCCGATGCTATTCGTTTACGCGGTGAAGCTCTGCGCCAGAACCCCGGTGTTATGGAGCTGGAAGCCATCAATAAATGGAACGGCACACTGCCGCAATACATGACCAGCGGTGCAAATACACCATTTATCCAGGTTAAATAACTTATATGCCCGGCAGGCCGCCGGGCTAAGGGAAATGCAGATGAACACCCAGAATACTCAACCGCCAATAATGAACTATGACCCGAATCTGACGTCATGCGGACGCATGGCAAAACAAACCGTTCGATTAACTTTCGGACTATGGGAATACCGCGAAACATTCGAAGTTACTGTCGGCGGCAATCTGACCGGACTGGATGTTATCAGTTGCGCTATTGAAAGCCTGTACGCAACGCTGCCTTATGAAGAAGTCGAGGATGAGCGCACAGGGGAAACAGATATCATGGCCACCATTAATATTGGCGAACTGATATGTCAGGATGAAGACCTGTCCGGAGAACTCTGACTTGCCGGGATGCTTATCTCAGCAGAAATTATCAGTATTGAACCCGCTACAAACATACGGCTCTGAAGTTCTCACTATTCAGAGAGCAGGAGAAAAAATGTTCGCTTTGATTAATCAAGGGCAACTGTATACCGACAGTGCCGGTTACCCGATAAAAATTATTCGCTGCATAAACAACACTGTGTTGTACAGAAGAATGGATGGGCGAACACAATCTGTAAAAATAAGCGATTTTAATGAATCGTTTGAACGGATAGATCACCAGGAATACCGACAAATTCTGGCAGAAACAGAGCTGGAAGCTCATCTGAAAAAATTACGAGCCATGAAAAGGAAATAGAGAATGAATAAAGCATTTGAGCTATGGGTACGCCAGCGTTACGGCAATCGCTATGACCTGACGCGAGACGTTGACGGCTTCTACTGTCGTGAAGTTGTGAGGCGAATGTTTGAAGTGTGGTGCCACTGCCGTGGGCTGAATGTTGTGTGAGGTGAACTGTGGGGCTGGATTGCGTACCTATATCAACCTACTGCCGCAACGCAGGAGAAACGGTTGATGCCGTTAACAAACGGATACAAAGAGGAATATGGAAAGAAGGGGTACATGTATTAAAAGTCGACGGAGTTAAAGAACGTTGGGTCGACTTAATGGAGATTACAAAATGGGCAAGAAAGAACAAGGATCATTATCTCTCCCTAGAGGAGTAACTATTCGGCAGCATAAAACTGGCAGCACTCTGGTTATCACTTTTACATATAAAGGGGTTCTGTGTCGGGAGCCCCTCTCCAGAATGGAAGTAAACGCGCGCGGTGTGAAGTACGCCGAGCGTCTGCTGGGAGAAATAAAAAATCAGATTATCGATGGTACCTTCGAATATGCAAAATACTTCCCCAACTCCCAAAAGCTGGAGTTGTTCGGGGGAGTGAAAAAAAACAAAAATATAAAATCTTATCTGGATGAATACCTGATTATCTGCCAGAACCGTAACCTGTCACCATCGACAATTAGAGGTTATGAAAAATGCTTGTCGGCGCTGTCAGCATTGCATAAATTTCATGTATCAGAACTGACACCTGCTGTACTAAAAAACTGGATCGCCAGCAGAAAAACAAAACTGAAAACGATCCGCAATAATCTTTCGTTTCTGCGCAGCGCCATAGATGAAGCGGTGACCGATGGTTTGTTAACAATAAATCCTGTCACGCTAGTCAGCGCCAGCCGGTATCACGTATTGGACAACACACCAGGCAGTGGTGATTACGAGGTCGATCCCTTTACACCAGCGGAGACGGCAGCAATCTATGACGCCTGTCATTACCCGGAATGGCGAAATCTGTTTCGCTTTGCCTTTAATACTGGACTGCGTAGCTCAGAATTGTGCGCGTTGCGCTGGACGGATATAGACTTTATCGGCAACACCGCGCATGTTCAGACTGCAAGCGTAGTCGGGGTAATCAAAAGCACCAAAACAAAAGCCGGCACCCGCAAAGTGCAACTGAACAGCGAAGCGCTGGCAGCTCTTCAGGCACAAAAGCCCTACACGGCGCTAAAGAGCGACTTCATATTCAGCGATCCGAAAACTCGCGCCCCTTGGGCAAACGCAGATGCGATCCGAAAAAAAGCCTGGGTACCAACCCTTAAAAAAGCTGGTGTACGCTATCGCAATCCGTACCAGACACGCCACACGTTCGCCACTCGGCACATTAGCCAGGGCGTTAACCTGTTCTGGCTTGCTGGTCAGATGGGGCATAAAGGACCGGAAATGCTGTTCAGACATTACGGCTCTTACCTTGCAGAATACGATGGAAAAACGGCGATTTCTGCAACCCCGTAACGGCAAAATATTTCAAAATGTTGTACAGAATCAGGACGTTACCGGGACAACAATATGTACGTAAAATGCACATAATTCATTGTTTGAAAAAATAAATCGTTCATATTCAATAAATTGGATTAATCACGATCACGGGTTCAACTCCCGCCAGCTCCACCAATCATGATTGAACGGTGTAAGGACAACACCAACAAAAACAGGAAGTTAGAAGTCTCAGCAAGACACCGACCAGACGGTGAGGAGACATAAAAGGATACGCAAAGGAGCCGCGGCTCTTGGTGATATGAAAGCCCACAGATGTGGGCTTTTTCGTTGATGGTCAGAACGACCAGTTCACACCAGCCACCGCGTTCCACGGGGATTCCACACTGGCACCATGGCTATACCCCACCCCGAGATGCCCGCTTAACGAACTGCTGAATGAGGCTTTAATACCTGCCTGGTATATTCCACGTCTGCCCGACAAATCATTGACAAAATTACCGTCATTATTCACTTTCACCCGGTTATCATCGACAAATTCTTTGCGCACAGCCGCCTTCAGCCACGGCTCAACTTCCATGCCGTTCCCCAGACGCATGTTGTAACTCAGCGTTGCGCCCAGTTCACGATATATACTGCGGGAATCGACTGATTTCGATTCCATACCATTGGATAAATGATATTCGGGGTTGTCAGCGGTGAACCCCGTTAACGATGCATACGGCGTCAGGTTCCAGTTACCATCGGTAAATCGCATCCCGGTTTCAATGTGACCGCCCAGCCCGTTGCTGCGATAACTGCCGTTGGCGGCTCCACCGCTGCTCATTTTACCGGCTACGTTACTTTCAAAGCGGTTCAGCTTCACGATACCGTCCAGATAGAAACCACTTTCATGTTCCCAGCTGACATAGCCCCCCAGAGAATAACTGCCCACACTGCCATGTCCTCCACGATCAAAACCGATATGTGAATGGGAATAACCCATAAAAGCGCCCAGCGTCGCAATCCCCTCAGGAATACCATTACGGCTATCGATCCCCACCGTCATTCCGGTCAGCGTCTGCTCAAACCCGGCACCCGCATCGGTGGTGACATTATTACGGGTGTTATACGTCGTCCCCCAGACATTATTGTTGTGTGGACTCGCTTTCATTATGTTCAACCGCTCGCGAATACTGTTTAGCTCAGCATCAAAGACCAACGGTAATGTTGCTGCCATATTGAGTACGGCTGCCGTAGAAGGCGTGATGCGTTTCTCCGGGACGGGTGTCGGCGTTGGATCGGGAGTCGGGTCTGGTTTCGGATCCGGTTTTGGGTCTGGTTTTGGATCCGGTTTCGGATTTGGGTTGGGGTCCGGGTTGGGTTTGACATCATTGGTCAGGTTCCAGTTGCTGTTGCCGTCGCTTTTCAGGACATACTCATAGGTCCCAAGATCAACGAAACCGCCGGTATTACCCAGCGTAAACGAAGCACCCCCTCCCCCTGTTTTCACCAGCGTCATCGCGTCGTCAGACTGAGGGCTGACGCCGGTATCCTGAACAAAGATTTTAAAATTGCCAGTGGCGTTGTTGTTGACGACCAGTTGATCGCCCCGGGAGCCTGCAACGTTGGTATGCAGGTAGAAATTACCGCTGCCGGAAAGTTCACTGGTGGTCAGCGTATTGTAGATACCGTTAGTTGTGGCAGGCGCTGCTGTTTGTGCTGATAAATAAACATCACCGTCGTTGAGGAGCAAACTGTTTACTCTATATTCGCAGTTGCTGGTGCCTGCACAGGAATTATTGCTGTTAAGCCAGACACTGCCCCGGCTGGCAGCCGTCAGGTCGGCAAGCGTCGTATCGACGCCATTTCCGATAGTTAATGTCGCGCTATCGGTAATCCGGACCACCCCTTCAAGTTTAACTGGCGTAACATTATCCCGTGGCGTCATTAACGACAGGCTTCCTGTCGCGCCACTGACCGATGCATCCGCCAGCGTACCTGCATAGACGATTGCCGTCCCGCCAGCGACCTGTAGATCTTCTGCCCGGGCCAGAGCCTGAAACTCATCTTTTGACCGACCAAGGGTATATTGCCCACCGGAATTAACCTTTGTGGCGAAGTCCTGACCCAGGTTTTGCATTGCCCCACCGTTGCCAACCGTGGAATCGCGAGCTTCGGTACCTGCTAATACCAATAAATTACCGCCATTTTCCAGCAGCACATTGGTCGCTAAATTTCCGGCAATGGAAAAGGTGCCGTACTGGTGAGTACCGCTGATTTCAATACCGTTAGCCGTGCTCGTCTGGAGAGCGGCACCGCTGTTCTGGATGATATCTGTCGCTTTGCCATTATCGTTGACTGTCAGCGTACCGCCTTCATTAATCGTTGTTTTTACTGCCTCACCGTTAGCCGAAACTGTTTGTATTCCGCCGTCGTTAATCGTTGTCTCAGTCGCCACACCCTCGACGATTTGTTCACCGCCGGTAAGCATCGTGCCAGTCGCAGTGGCTTTTGTTTTGACGATCTCCCGTCCGCCCGCATTGACCTGTGTTTTGGCGGAAGTGGTGTCTGACTCCACGGTTAACACGCCGCCATTTGCCAGCAGGATATTGTTCGCCGCATCCTGCTCGATGCTGAACGCGACGCCATCAGCGCGTGTCCCTGTGACCCGCGTCGCCCTGGTGGTTGCCACCAGCGCGCCCTGGCTACTCTGCTGTATCCCCGTAGCGCTGCCTTTCTCCCGCACATCGAGTGTGCCGCCGTCATTAAGTACCGAGTTTTCAGCCAGACCGCCCTCATTAACTACCTGTGAACCGCCATTAATAATGGAACCTTCCGCTGTCCCGTTTGCCATAATTTGTTGTAGGCCAGAGACGATATCGGTATTGATCGCCTTACCATAATTCTGAACGGTTTGCGTGCCGCCTTTGATGTGCGTTTTATCTGTTGACCCACCATCAACAATTTGTTCACCACTTTCGATATTTGCCTCAGTGGCTAAACCATATACCGTTTGCTTGCCACCTTTGATATTTGCTTTATCAGAAGTGGCACTGGCATATATTGTTTGGGTGCCCGCACTATTGAGTACAGTGCCAACATCTTTTCCATAAACATCCATTTTGCCGTTGGCATTAATAATCGTATCAACTGCCCGGGAACCAGTAACGACTGTTAATGAGCCAGCGTTTTCCAGCACTACATTTTTAGCTTCTGAATTCCTGATGTAGAAAGCATCACCATAACTGTTGGTTCCTTCGATAAGTGTTCCGGAAGTCGTGGAAGCAATCAATGCGCCGCCGGATTGTTGCTCAACATGCTTAGCCTCACCACCGTCCTGAACCTCCAGAACGCCACCATTATTAAGTCTGGTGGTATCTGTTTTAGCCTCCTTCTGGACAATCAGCTTACCGCCAGCATCAACGGTAGTATTTTTCGCCGTGGTTTTAGCCACTACCGTCAGTTCGCCGGTATTTTCCAGCACAACATAATTAGCCTCCCCTCCGGTAATAGTGAAGTGAGAGAGCTTGTTGTATCCTTCAATATCAGTCCCTGCGCCCGTGTTGGCAACTAAAGCACTGCCCGTCTCCTGGTTAACCCCATGTGCGATACCACCGGTATAGACAATCAGCGAGCCTCCGGCGCTAATATTGCTGCCAGTTGCCGTACCATCTTTCTCAACAACCTGCCGGCTCCCGGAGGAGATATTTGTCGTGTCAGCTTTCCCGCCGCTCTTGATATTTTGTGTTCCGCTGTTGATATTGGTTCCCGTGGCAATACCATGATTATTTATATTCTGTGTGCCACCATTAATTATGGTATTGGTCGCGTTTCCGGCAACATCCATAACCCCGCCATTATCTATTCGGGTCGCATCAGCTTTAGCATTCGCTAAAACTGACATTGTTCCTTTATCTTTAATAATCGTCTTGTTTGCCGAACCATATACGTCTAAATGGCCACCGTTTTCCAGCAACACATTGTCTGCCACGTTATTGTGAATAGAGAATGCACCTTCACTATTCGTACCGCTCACCGTCGACCAGTCAGTCATTGCTTTTAAAGCCGCGCCATCGTGCTGAGTAACATTTGTTGCCATACCACCTCTAACATCAAGCACGCCACCGGAATAAATTTCAATAACATCCGAGGTGCTGGTGTTATCAACAATTTGCGTGCCACCAGAATAGATCTGAGTATTTTTTGCCGTTGACTTACTATTCAGAGACTGAGTTCCGCCTTCAATCGTGGTGAACATAGCCTGGCTGTTATTTAATTGTTGCGTTCCTCCACTCTTAATGGTGGTTATTTCTGCGGTACTTGAATCGACAACCTGTAGACCACCATCTATTGTGGTGTTCAGCGCATGGCTCTTAACTGTTCTTTGCTCGCCTCCATTCTTAATGGTAGTATTTTCTACACTGCTTGAGTCCACATACTGCCACCCCCCATCTATTGTTGTGTTCGTTGCCAGACTTCCTTGCGTAATCTCCTGATGCCCGGACATATTTATCGTCGTACCGTCAACACGCCCCTGACTCGATACTGACTGGCTCCCACCATTAATTATTGTTCCATTCGCAGTTCCCCCCATTACTGTTGAACGACCGCTTATTATCGTTGTTGCATTACTGGTACCACCTGCATAAACATACTGACTGCCACTCTGGATTATCGTCCCTGTGGAAATTCCCCCGTCCAGAATTGTCTGGCTGCCACCGTTAATGACTGTATTATTGGCCTGCCCCTGATGAGTACCATTGGCTGATACATATTGACGGCCACCAGATTCAATAATACTTCCATTAGATACCCCGCCATAAACATCCTGATAACCGTGGTTGATAATATGAGTGTTATTTGTTGTACCTCGTTCATCTACTTTTTGGACACCATCTACAGTCTCATCGTTTACCACACCAATAACATTAGAGGTAAAGGCCGCCATCGCGGGCGGAGCATATATCAAGGCAGATATTAGTAAGGAAAGTACTGAGCGACGACAATAATGGGGACTGGTCCTGTTCATAAATTTCATCCTCTGAAAAGTGAATACTGAGTAGCGTTTAAGCAACCTTAGCTCTGCTGCAACATCAGCCCATAGGCACCAGACCAGGGGAATCATCCTGAAGAGACAGCGCAAGTGTATTGTGTTCACCGCTCATCAAAGACATCATGATGAAATGATGATATTCCGCATAAGAAAGAGGCATTTTTTAAACGCAGTGCGCTGAAGTGTGGTTGGATAAAAAAGTCAATCTATTCAGGAAATACGGGCGTATTCTTTTCTTTCGACATTGAAGCCGTCGGAAAAATAAAATGATTTACATAATCGTTTCTGATGAATATCTTCTGCTCACATAAAAATCACACAATAATATTGAGATTGCAGATTGTTTTACTTTTACAGCTTTCGTCCCCCCATTGTTGGGCAAATATTGGTAGAGTCAGAGCACGAAAGTTAATACCACGTTCTCACAGCTCCTCCAACAGCACGGCAAGATGCCGCATACTGCGCCCCAGTCGGTTTAGTTTACAGACTACCAGTACGTCCCCTACCGATAATGTCCTGAGCCGTTTGTTCTGTCCGGGCCTGCTGCCACGGTTATGCGCTGAAGTGGTAACTCTGAGCACGCAGTTCATCAGTCAGGCGTGGTACACCGTCACCCTATTATTGATGGGTAATATCAAAAAAACTTTCAGGCAGCTAAGGAAAGTTGAACCAGACATTAGATGAAATATTTCAACCAATTACAGCACCAGTTCAGACACCGCAAACTTATCAAATAAATCAAGGGGTTACGTGAAAGCATAGCCCCTTTTACTTTGGTAGTGACAGCAAAATGGATGCAGTGTGAAGAATAATCCCGTTTACTCAATCAATAATACATATTATTTCAATCTACGTTATTATCTCTTTGTAAAAATCGCCATTTATTTATCATTGAAAACTGCTTTTAGAACTTTATACAATGGGCCTAGTCACAACAGGACTATTCTCAACGGGCTCATCCTCAGAGGAACTATCATCAAAGTCATCATCCATAGATGAAATACCATCGAATGGTGCCACGCCCGTGATCATTTTTATTTTTTTATTACGATCAGATAAGACTCCATTTAAACCGTTTTCGCTCACAGGCTTTAATGATTTTTCATAACTCTCATTGTTAGCAGGCGTATTAAAAATACACGGAGTATCAACATCAAACAATGACGTCCCCCAGTTCACATATTTAATATCATAGTTACTGAAGTTCTGTCCAGAAAAGAAGCACCCCTTAAAGTCCAATCCACCTAAATTATATAAACCACCCTCTTCTTTTGGGAGAGTAATTTTAATTCTGGCTATCTCCCAGACAAAATTGCCATTTTTGTATTTGAATACCGTTTCAAGATCTCCTCCAGACAGCTTGACTTCTGGAAATAATTTGAAATTAAACCCTACATTATTATGTGTGAACGTAGATGAACAAAAGATGGAAAAAGCTTGCAGTGCTGAATTATAGCTATCGATTTTATCTTGAGGCTGCGCTCTTGGTAAAAACTTATAGCAACACTCATAAAAATTAAGTAGAAACTCTGATGACCTTCCATTTTTATCAAATAATACCCGCTGAAAATGCTGCACAAACTTATTCGTTTTTTCTTGAATATCTATGGTGTGTTCCTTTGACTCTAACAAAGATGAATCCTGTTGAAGTGCATTGCTCATCTGGTTGAGGAACAACTGCATTTCTTTCAACTTATCTCCATAGTGACCTTTAACTTGCTGAGAATTTTTAGTTACAGTTGAAACCTTATCTGTGTGGTTTTCATATAAATTAGGTGATTCCATACAGTCATTTGGCGGCGTTTCTGAAATAACACTACGCGTTCTACCTGGCTGAAGTGAAGCAACATGAAAATCACTTTTTCTTATATTGTCGAATAGGGTCTGTTCATTTCTCTTAGCGCATTCAATAAACTGATCAACATTATTTTTATTAGATGACAGGTTAATTTCAGAAACCGCATTTTCTTTGTTCTCCAGATTTAGTTTAACGAGAAGGTCTTCCCACACCGTTTTTTTTAAAAATACTACGTCAGGCTCACCATCAGCAACTAACTCTTGATTATTATCAAAGTGTACGTTGTATACTTTTAATTTATTTTCATTAGCATCATATTTAATACGTTTTAATTGTTCTCCGGCTCCCATAATGACAAAAGCATTGCCTTCATGATATTTACATTCAGACATCATTTTTTGTAAAATTTCAAGAGCACCGTTATACGTCCCTGAGGCAGCTTCTTTACAAATTAATTTTATAATACTATAAGCTAGTAACTCCATGGATTTAGAAGATTTTCTTTCATTACAATTTCCACTATTTATAAATGTGCTAGTGTTAATTTCGTTGCTTTTACTAACTAACATTGTCTTTTCCTCAGTTAATGTCTACATGACTATTTTTAATGTTATTATTGTTTGTCACTATAAAAAATCGCTCATTTGAGACAATTGCTGGCATTAACAGCTTCATATGCTATACATGGTACTTTTAATTAATTTAGCACAGGAATGTTAAATTTAATAAACAAAAGGTTATTTCGCTGTATGATAAAAACCACCCGTTATAATTTATTTGTGAAAATCGTTTTTCGAGTATTAGAAATTTATATCTAAATAGCGTTGATTAATGAGCAAAGCCAGACTCCTGTAACGCTCACAAGACTCTTCTGCATGCGACGGCGGTTCTAGTCAGTATTAGATGTTTAAGGCGTGGCAGAGACATTTCATCCTTACTCTACGGCATTGTTCTACATACATTGGTCGTGGTACTCACTCAGCATAAGTGAGCGAACAGAGAATAGTTCAGTGATTTGAGTAATTAACCTGATTAAATGAAGGGGTATAATAAATGATAATACTCTGGCTTTATCGTTAATTACTTAATTCCACATGTAAGCAATTTGCCCGCTTGGCATAGCGGGCATTTTTTCCAGGTACTTTTGAATGAGTACTGATGGATAAATACATTGCAGTGGCGTGCCACGTACCAAAACACCAGCCCTCATTCGAAACCACCCACCACACTTCTTCCTTGAAATGGCGTTAGTCGTGAAATATAGACCGCCATCGAGTACCCCTTGTACCCTTAACTCTTCCTGATACGTGAATGCTGATATGGTGGCCCTTGCTGGACTTGAACCAGCGACCAAGCGATTATGAGTTGGTTGATACCCCTTTACTTACAGATACTTAGCGATACTTTTCAATACCTTAGTATTTTTTAAAACTACTGTATAAATACCTGTATATACCCCAAAATACTTCTTTACGGTATCCTATAGGTATCCTGGAGCAGAACAAGCGATTTTCCAGGATACCAGATCGCTTGGTGGGGTGTATGAGTGAAGTTATTCAGATTCTCTAAAGTAAAAATTGCAGAACTGCCAACGCCGGAACATGGACAGGTCGAATATGGTGATACGGAGGTTAACGGGCTGCGTGTCCGTGTAGGTTCGTCTGGTGTGAAAAGTTTCTGCATTTCCCGTAAGCGTAACGGAAAATTTATTCGTGCAACGCTGGGGCGTTTTCCTGATCTGAGCGTGGATAATGCCAGGGCTAAAGCTATGGAACTCCTTGGCGAAGTCGCCACAACGGGGATAAATCCGAACATAGCAAAGCGCACTAACAACAAGGCCATGATAACGCTGAGTGAGGCGATTGACGCCTACGTAAAAAATCGTGGCCACCGCCTGAAACCCGCCACAGAAAAACAGTACCGCAGCATATTACAGAATTATTCCGGTGACTGGATGGCCCATACCCTCGCCAGTATTTCCCGCGAACGGGTGGAACAACGGCATAAGGCCATCACTGATGGGGCTGTATGGTTCGGTGCTGATAAAACCACGTTACGGGCTGGGGTTGGTACAGGAAGCAAGGCACAGGCCGATTTATGGGCGCGTGCGCTACGTGCTGTGTGTCGGTTTGCGCATGATCATTACCGTGATGATGCGGGTAATACTCTTTTACCGGATCCGCCGACTCTGGTACTGAGCACCAAGCGCCAGTGGCACGGAACGGTAAGAAAAACGGAACGTATCCGCCTGCATGATTTTCCCCGCTGGTTTGCTGCTGTAGCTGCTGTGCGCGACCAGGGCGAACAGGAAAGGGATGATATAGCTGTTACGGTATGTGATGCCGTGGAAATGGCACTGTTTACCGGACTGAGGAAATCAGAAGTTTTTGGCCTTACGTGGGATCGCGTGAATATGGGCGGTCGCTTTTTCTGGATAGACACCACGAAAAACGGGGATCCGCTCGAATTACCGATCACTGATACGTTGCGGAAAATGTTTCTTCGCAGGCTAAAAAACAAAGCTGCTGATGATGTGCTGGTGTTTCCTGGCGTGAAGGGAGTGATTCAGGAGACACGGCACATCATAGACCGGATAAGCGCGGCTACCATTCCTGAGGCGAACGATGAAATGCTCTTCCCTGTCCCGTTTAAGTGGCACGACGCACGCCGGACGTTCGGAACGGTTGCTGAGCTGGTGGGCGTGGGTAATTACATCCTCAAGCGCCTGATGAATCACCGCACTATGCGAAGTGCCGACGTAACGCAGGGGTATTTACATTTCGGTGCTGATGAACTGCTGGAGCCTGCATCACGGATAGAACGGGCAATTCTGGAACATGCCGGGCTAGTTGAGAGTAAAAAATCTATCGATACGCAATTGCTTTCTGTACTGGAGAGTATGAGTGACAGTGAGAAACGCGCATTACTATTTAGTATCGTTAATTCAAATGGTGGTTTGAATGTCAGAAAATAAAATCATTGCTGCAATTGAATTTGACCATAATGATGCGAAGGATATTAATACTATTGCAGATTATATTAGAGATGAGCTGGCGTCTGCTTTTGTAAAAAAAATGATATGCGATATGGCAAATATCACGCCATCTAAAATGTCTCTGGAGGAGAGATTATCATTATCGTCAGAGATAGAAAATAAGGATTTAAAGGTTAATATTTCTGTATGTGCTGGGTATGGTGATGATATTGATAAAAAATTTAATAGTGTATATTCAGAATTCAATGATGTTTTGAAAGCTGCTATTATATTTGAAGTTCTTGGTTTCAACAGACTGGCAGACCAGTTACGTGAAAGATATGCGGTTTTAGTGTCGGAGAGTTTATTAAAATCAGTACGTGATATAGCTAATGTAAAGAAAATTATCAGTGAAGACCGTAGTAAAGCAAAGAAAGGAAAAACAAACAGGCATAAATCAACAGCGTTATCTATAGCTTGTAACACTTGGAAAAAATACCCTAATGCCAGTTTACCCGGGCTATCCGCAGAGATATACGCGCACTTACGCAATAAATGGAATGATGTCCCTGTAGTTGGGACTATAGAGAGATGGCTTAAGGAGTCGGGGATGAATCCAAAATCCCCGCAAAAAAACAGGGATTTTAAGTTAGTTATTGGAGACAAAGAATAAATCCAGTTTTATCCCCTGTAATCCAGATTTCAGTCAGGTAAACCAGATATGCGATTTTGTATCTGGTTTTCCTGTCTTCAAGAGTTCCCTGTCGCTAAATAACGTATACCTGTTCTTAATCAGAAGTATACGGTGATACTCATGCATTTAGAAAAGATGACCCGCAAAGAAGCTGCCGAGCATTTGGGGGTAAGTGTCCAGACTCTTGCTAACTGGGCGTGTACTGGCAAGGTAAAAATCCCTTTTCATAAGCTGGGGCGCAAAGTGCTGTATATGCGCACTGATCTCGATGCTTATCTTGCATCCACTCGCAGAACGCAGACGGTGTAAGGGGGGAGTGATGGCACATAAAACAAAGGCGACCGCAAAAGGGTCGCCAGTGGGAACAAGGGAAAACAAAAGCATCACCAACAATGCCACATTTGCGGCTGGTGGGCAATGTGATCAGTGTGCTGGCTTGCTGGTTAGCTGTCAGCCTTTGGGTTCTATGCCTTCTTTGCGTAGCTTATCACGACAAGCATTTTTTACCCATGAGCTGAAATTACCAGGTCCTGCAACTTCGTTAATTTGTTGCAACAATGTGTCTTCGAAGCGGATGTTTTTCTTTGTGCTGCCGGAGCGATCAAATTTTGGTTTCACATTTTCTTCTTGCATTGGTACGTACCATCGTTATAAACTGAAATCAAATGGTACGTACCACATTAAAAATACGCAACCATTAAATACAGCGAAGCCCGGCAGTGCGGGAACACTAACCGGGCTTCTAACCACCAACGATAGAAAGCGTATCGAGGCAGCTATGAGAAATTATACCATACACCCGCAAGGGCGGGACTCGTACAACCTGAATAAATACATCTGGCGTTTTATCGCCCTGAGCACCGCACAACCGCGCGTGATTCACATCGTGGCCACCAGCGAACAGGAAGCACGCCAGCAATCCCCGGCTGGCTGCGTGATGGTATTCGCCGCCCGTATTCGTCAGGGGGTGTGCCATGCCTGATATGTCAAATTACCAGTACCTGATTAATCCGCATTTTAACTGTGAGCATGATATTGCTAAAAAGGTTTATTCCGCTGCGGATGGGGCTACTGACAATATATCAATGGCTGTTGCGTCAATTGGTAGTCTGATGTGGCATGCGTCAGAAAATGAGGACTATGACGAAAAGGCTATGCGCATTGATATGGGTAATATCGGTTTGTTACTGGCAATGCTTGGGCAGTTTGATATTTCGTTACGGTGCACCATTGAAAATGCCACAGATGCATTAAATGCCATAAAGAAAGCGAATACTGATTCAAATCGGGGATAAATAATCATGAGAACATATTTATCTGGCTTGACTGCCAGCGGTTATGCACACCCCAAAATTATCCCCGGCGCTATTTATCTGGATAAGAACGGTAACAGAGTAACGGTAAAAGAACTGATGTTTGACCGTGTGTATTTTATTCGTGATGGCTATTCATTTCTTAGTTCGCTGAACGTGGAGATCTTTATTTGCAGATTCCGGCGGGAAATCCCGACTTCCAGAAATAACCATGTGTCACGTGTGGATGTGGATAAAAAACTACAGGAACTGAAAAACATGATTGCCGCGTGGAGAGAGCAGAAATGAAAAAAGCGCCAAATTTAAAACACCAGCCGCGTGACAAAATGACGGAAGTCATCATTTTTGCGGGTAGTGATGCGTGGGCACATGCGAAGCAGTGGCAGGAACAGGACGGGCGACTGGCTGGCGATAACGTGCCTCCTGTCTGGCTTGGAGAGCAACAACTTGCCGAACTGGACAACCTGCAAATCGTACCGGACGGACGCTATCGCGTGCGTCTCTATCAGGCGGGGTTATTGCGTCCGGGGCTTGTTAATACCATCGGGCAGAAACTGGCAGCGGCAGGTGTCAGGGATGCTGATTATTACCCTGAAGGAATGCACAGCCAGAAACGGGAGAACTGGCGCGAATATCTGGAACGTGAACGGGGAGAGCTGGCGGAAAAGAAAAAGGTAGTTGAACTGCCTGTAAAGAAAAAAGAGCGGGTAAAAGACGATAACGCTTCATCACTGGCGCTTAACCAGATGGGAGCAAGTCAACGCGGCGAAGTTCTCCTGGCACATTATGGCGGTGAACTGGCGATTCATGCTGACTCTGACACTGTTCACCATTACAACGGCGTTGTATGGGAGCCAGTACAGGATAAAGAATTACAGCGAGCTATGGCGCAGATTTTCATTGATGCAGAGATCAGCTATTCGCAGAACGCCATTAAATCGGCGGTCGATACCATGAAGTTAAGTTTGCCTGTAATGGGGAATACAGCCCGTAACCTGATTGGATTCAGTAACGGGGTATTTGATACCAGAACAGGTAATTTTCGGGAGCATAACAAAAACGACTGGTTGTTAATTGCCAGTGAATTACCTTTCAGCCCACCAGCAGAGGGGGAAACGCTGGCAACACATGCGCCGAATTTCTGGAAGTGGTTACGCCGTTCGGTGGCTGAGAATGACCGCAAGGCGGATCGCGTACTGGCTGCATTATTCATGGTGCTGGCGAACCGGTACGACTGGCAGTTATTCATTGAGGTAACAGGTCCAGGGGGAAGTGGTAAAAGCGTGATGGCGGAGATTTGCACCATGCTGGCGGGTAAGGCCAACACAGTATCGGCAAGCATGAAGGCGCTGGAAGATGCAAGGGAACGCGCGTTAGTGGTTGGCTTTTCGCTGATTATCATGCCGGATATGACCCGCTACGCTGGTGATGGGGCAGGAATTAAGGCCATTACAGGCGGTGACAAGGTGGCAATTGACCCGAAACACAAAGCCCCCTACTCAACGCGTATTCCGGCAGTAGTGCTGGCGGTTAACAATAACGCCATGTCATTCAGTGACCGCAGCGGGGGGATCTCACGTCGTCGGGTGATATTCAATTTTTCGGAAGTTGTACCGGAGAACGAACGCGATCCAATGCTGGCGGAAAAAATAGAAGGTGAGCTGGCGGTAGTGATTCGCCATCTGCTTACACGGTTTGCTGACCAGGACGAAGCCAGACGCCTGTTATATGAGCAGCAGAAATCTGAAGAAGCACTGGCGATAAAGCGAGAGGGGGATTCGCTGGTGGACTTCTGCGGCTATCTCATGGCGTCGGTAATGTGTGATGGCCTGTTAGTGGGTAATGCTGAAATTGTGCCATTCAGCCCACGCAGGTATCTCTATCATGCCTATCTGGCTTATATGAGGGCACATGGGTTTGGTAAACCTGTAACACTGACGCGCTTCGGTAAAGATATGCCGGGGGCAATGGCGGAATATGGCAGGGAGTATATGAAACGGAAAACGAAGCACGGTTTGCGTTCAAACGTGACACTGACGGAGGAATCAGAAGACTGGATGCCATCATGTGTATCGGTCACTAATGACGATAGCAAAAATTAAACTTATGGAATAACTGTTCACCACTGTTCACCCTGTCATAAATATCTTTTGTATCAGTATGTTATAGGGTGAACAGTTATTTATGAACTGTTCACCAAACTATTCACTGTTCACCTTTTTGATTGTTTATTGAGCTTCAAGGGTGAACAGTGGTGAACAGTTGGTGAATAGTTTTTGTGAAACTGTTCACCCCTTAACATTATGAATTAAAAGATAAAATATCAAAAGGTGAACAGGTGAAGGGTTAAAACGCAAAAATTTTAATTTACTGCTGTGAGATAAAGCCTATGACAGCGAAGCACACAAAAAAATCACAATCGCACGCCCTTGATTTGACGGAACACTGGTTAAGGGTGTCGATAAAAATCATCGACCGCAACGCCGGGGAAGGATATGCGAAAGCACATCCCGAACTGATTAGCTCATTCATGACAACGGCAGCTGCAAACTTTGCCACGCTGACAGAACGGGAGATTGCCGAAGCGGAACAGGTGACAACCATCAACGTTAAAACCGGAGAGCAGACAGCATGACAGCACAGATAGCGGCTTACGGGCGGCTGGTGGCTGACCCGCAGTTAAAGACCACCAGCAAGGGTACACAAATGACGATGGCGAGTATGGCGGTCCCACTTCCGTGCAGCCAGGCAGATGACGGAACGGCGACGATGTGGTTATCCGTCCTGGCGTTTGGCAGACAGGCCGACGCACTGGCAAAACACCACAAAGGCGAACTGGTGAGCGTGGCGGGTAACATGCAGGTAAGCCAGTGGACAGGCCAGAACGGCGAAACGCGGCAGGGCTGGCAGGTTATCGCAGACAGTGTAATCAGTGCCAGAACGGCGCGACCGGGCGGCAAAAAAGGTCAACAGGGCCAGGCTACTGACGCACTGAACAGGGCAAAACAACAGTCGGGGAATGATGATCCGTACGGCGATAATATACCGTTTTAAATTCTGCAAATAAAAAAATGCCGGAAGAAAATAGATTTTCCGGCATGCTACATAAATCCCGACCAAAGGAAGTAAATACATTAACACGAATTATCAGCACTGAAGTTGTCACGGCAGATTTTATACAACATTGCACTTGGTTGCATGTATTCGCATAGCAGACATCGGTAATAGAATATATTCACAATTATTTGTAATGAATGTAAAGAGGATGAGTATGGTTGATTTATATTCGCCTACACAGCTTGTGCAGGTGGCTAATGCTGAAGATGTGCAAAAAAAATTAAATGCGTTGTTTACCAGTTTGTTTTTCACTCGCTCGGTAATGTTTGAATCGAGAGACATTATTCTTGATACGATCGACGATCCAAATATCCCGATCGCGGCGTTTTGCTCTCCTATGGTGGGCAGTAAAGTTTCACGAGATGAGGGATACGAATCAAAAACAATTCGCCCTGGCTATATGAAACCGAAAAGCAGCATTGATCCAAATAAGTTAGCTGTGCGCCCTGCTGGTGTATCACCTGAACAATACAATGCTTTTGGGGCGCGTAATATTAAAGTTAAACAGGCGATTGTAAATCAGGCTAAAGCTATACGTGCACGTATTGAATGGCTTGCTGTTCAGGCAATCACAACGGGGAAAAATATCATTGAGGGCGATGGTATTGAACGTTATGAACTGGACTGGAATATTAAACCACAAAATATCATCACTCAGTCTGGCGGTGCTGAGTGGTCAGGTAAGGATAAAGGATCTTTTGATCCAAATGATGATATTGAGAGCTACGCAGAATTTAGTGAGGGAGTCACTAATATCATTATTATGGGCGGCAATGTATGGAAAAAATACCGCTCATTCAGAGCTGTAAAAGAGGCTCTGGATACCCGTCGAGGTTCTAATTCCGAACTGGAAACGGCCCTTAAAGACCTTGGTGATTCGGTGAGTTTTAAAGGGTATATGGGCGATGTTGCGATTGTTGTTTACAGCGGGCGTTATACCGACGAGGACGGAACTGAAAAATATTTCCTTGATCCTGATTTGATGGTGCTTGGCAATACGGCTCTTCAGGGGATTGTCGCTTATGGCGGTATTCAGGATCCGGAGCTAATTCGGATGGGGCTGACTAAAGCCGAACTTGCACCGAAAAACTATATTGTGCCTGGTGATCCGGCTATTGAATATGTGCAGACACATTCAGCACCACAGCCAATACCGGCCCGCATCAATCGTTTTGTTACCGTTCGCATTGGCTAAGGGGGAGCAATGGCTACTCATTACACTGAACTCATGTCTGGCACTGAAGCACTGGTTACTACGCTGGGGATATTTTCAGCCAATAAAGGGGTAATACCTGCGTTTACGCCACTGATGCAGGAAGATGCAACTGGTGCGCTAGTGGTATGGGATGGAACGAGCGCAGGCAAAGCGGTTTATGTTTCCGCTGTACAAATCGACACAGCGAAAAAAACACAGGCACAGGTTTATAAGACAGGTGTTTTAAATGTTGATGCTCTGAACTGGCCTGAGTCTGTAAAAGAACTGTCGGCAAAGGTTGCCGCGTTTGTTGGCTCAGGTATTTCTGTTCAGCCGCTGGCTCGTGTGTAAAGGGGGATACAATGCAGAATCATTACAATGACCTTAAGCCAATTGCCGAAATGATGTATCCGGATCCAGCAGTAGAGGAATTAAAGGCTATTGCTGACAAAATGCGTTTAAGTGAACGCCTTGTTGATATGAATCAGGTGATGGAACTTACTACCCTTAGCCGTCGCACATTGCTAAACCTTGAGGCTCGCGGAGAGTTCCCCGAGCGCGTACAGGTTACGGAAGGGCGTAAGGCCTGGTATTTAAGTGAAGTGATCGACTGGATAAACAATATTCCTCGAGCTTCTGAATATTGCCGCGTACCTGTCCCAAAAAAGCCAGATGCGGCGCTATGCCTCAAGATTGAGCGTGTACGTCGCAATGCACGGGATGGTCGCTATAAGTTGATTGGTTGATGAAATTAGGGCCCGTTCTGGCTGGCGGGTCCTTTCCGGCGATCCGGTAGGCTACGGGGCGGCGACCTCGCGGTTTTTCGCTATTTATGAGCTTTTTCAGGGTGGTGGTGGTGGTTTTGTTGTTTGCTCTATCTCCATGAATAAAAAGGGAAAGATAACACCAACACACCAACCTGAAACCTTGACCAAGTTGGGATATTGATGAAATCGCACCTGATGAACAAAAAAACCATGGCGCAAAGCTGCCGGGTAAGTGCTACAGCATTCGACAAGTGGGGAGTGACTCCCGTTGAACGTAAAGGCCGTGAGGCGTTTTATGATGTTGCCAGCGTGATAGACAATAGGGTTAACAATGCAATTAGCCAGCTTACAAACGACAAAGGCGAGATTGATGATGATGAACTCTTACGAGTCAGGATCAGATTACTGACAGCACAGGCGGAGGCGCAGGAACTTAAAAACGAGCGCGATCGCGGTGACGTGATTGATACAGAGTTTTGCATGTACGCGCTTTCAAAACTGGCGAGTCAGATTTCATCAATCATGGACAGCCTCCCGCTTACTATGCAAAGGAGCTTCCCACAGATGACCCCCGTCATGCTGGATGGCCTGAAAAAAGAAGTTGTCAGAGCCTGTAACGCATGCACAAAACTTGATGAAAACATCCCGCGAATGCTGTCCGATTATCTGATGGAAACTACCGGAAATGTGCCTGATAAGTTTCAGCCGGATAAAGACAAGTAACGTAGTGCACAATGACCGAAGCCAGTTTACTGACTGGCTTTCAGCGTTGCGCTGGTGGGCGTTATGCGTCAGTGATGAACAAAAAACAATCGAAATCGACACCGAAAAATAAAACATCAAGTCATATCAATATATTGCATTGGTGGTGATGACGAATAAAAATGCAAAAACTAGCCTTTTTCCGCGATGCTCCCGCCCCGTGGCAGGGCACCCCACAAGGAGGACCCGCCATCACTATGGAGGCCATGACCATGACCATGACCGAGACCGAAGCGCTCGGGATAATCCGCAGTATTACCGGAATCAGCCAGCAGGCTGGCGAACAGGAGGCCACGCAGCCGGACAGCGTGATAGCCGAAAATTACGCGCGTGTTGTTGCTGAGGTGATGCGCCGTGATGGTATTGAGCTTAACGGCGTGGATATGTGCAACATACGAACCAGAGTCCTTGAGTTGCTGGCATACCGTCGCCGTTCTCAACAACGGAGGGAGAGCGCGAAAAATACTTACCAGTGGAAGAAGCCGGAACGGCTGCGGCGGTAACTTGCTGATATTCCCGATAACGCAAAATTGCGTTGGCTGGTGGGTGAGTTGCAGATCTGCAACTCGACCATGAAATTACGGAAACTACCCGTAGTTTGGGTAGTAAGAGCAACACCCAGATTTTGGGGGTTACTTGTGATACCCATATTTTGGGTATCAGAGGAAGAAATATCGTTTCTCATATGTGAGTACCGAGGGCGGAATTCCGCCTTCGGTTACTTATTGTGCCCATGCACAGGGAGGGGCGGGTCAAATCTCTGTACCCTGACGTCTTCCGGACTGCCAGCCCCATCGATTTTTTATACCCGCGAAAAATGAAAAACGCTTCACGCTGGTGGGCCTGATGCCGATATGGGGATCCACATAACGGATTATCCGTGATCATCGACCAGCTATCATGTCGGATAGTTAAAGTTTCATGACAGGTATGATGTTGCGTAACTTGTTGTTTTTATACCTGCTTATACTCTGTCACGGTATCCTATAGGTATCCTAGAAAAAACGAAGGGGTCACGCTGTTAACGTAACCCCTTGATAGATATGGTGGCCCCTGTTGGGTTTGAACCAACGACCAAGCGATTATGAGTCGCCTGCTCTAACCACTGAGCTAAAGGGCCTTGAGTATGCAATAACAATACTTATAAACCACGCAATAAACATGATGATCTTATGATGTAAATAACAGATTTTTATGCGTTCTCATTCATCCTGGGTCGTCATTACCTGCGACATAAAACCCGACACCGCTTCCATTCACAAAGTCGATACTCTCAGTCAACAAGCAAATGCTAATACTTAGCACAATCTATAGTTATCATCGATTCAATGATAGTTTGTAATGATTTTGTATCTAATAATATAACTTTATTACATTAGCTGAAGAGTTTTCGCATCATTATGATATCTGTTACTTTTCACCCCATAAAAATAAACTTCATATAGCAATATATTCTTTCATAGATCTTATTCTGCTAATCATTAGTTTCGTATGAGCGATTTTTGACAGTTGCCTCTCCAGACCACATCGATAATTAAAAAAACAGATTTAAGCATTATCCTTTTCCATATAAATATTGGATAAAAGTAGGACATCTGTTTGCAATTACTTTCACAACAATTAAACATTTTTATGTTTCCGTATACACCATATTACTCTACCATTAGAGGAACTTTATTATGTTTTCTATAAAACCAGGACCAAGAAATTTACCTATCGACAACCCCACATTGTTATCATGGAACATTACTGACGGGGATCTAAATTCCAAATTAAATACATTAGAATATCTAAACCGTATAACAAATATTATTAATTCTTGTGGAGTTTATCCTCAGGAATTAAAAGACAGAGAAATTATATCAACTTTTCACGCAGAAACAGTTATTAATGATCTGTTAAAAAACAATTATAAAATTTCCCTTTATCCAGATACAACTTTCCGAGAGCTGAATAAAGCAGCACAGCGTAGCATTACAGCGCCAGACAGGATAGGAGAAGGAAAAACATGGGTTTATCAACGAGATACAATGATTGAAAGAGGTGATAACAGCGGTGTTCATCAGTATGGTCCAGCTGAACATTTCACTCACATTATATCTGACAAACCGTCTCCAAAAGATAAGTATGTTGCATATGCTATTAACATTCCTGACTATGAACTGGCAGCTGATGTATATAATATTAACGTAACGTCACCTTCCGGCCAGCAAGAAACATTTAAAATATTAATCAATCCAGAACATCTACGGCAAACACTTGAGCGTAAATCTCTTACTGCTGATCAGAAATCACAATGTGAAATCATCACACCCAAAAAACCTGGCGAGGCGATTCTTCATGCTTTTAATGCCACCTACCAGCAAATCAGGAAAAATATGGCCGAGTTTGCACGTTGCCATTATGGTTATATACAAATCCCTCCCGTAACAACTTTCCGCGCCGACGGACCAGAAACACCTGAAGAAGAAAAAGGTTACTGGTATCACGCTTATCAACCCGAAGATCTTTGTACCATCCATAATCCAATGGGAGATTTGCAGGATTTTATCGCATTGGTTAAAGATGCCAAAAAATTTGGCATCGATATCATTCCTGATTATACATTTAACTTTATGGGGATCGGAGGAAGTGGTAAAAATGATCTGGATTATCCCTCTGCCGATATACGAGCGAAGATTAGTAAAGATATAGAAAGTGGTATCCCTGGCTATTGGCAAGGTCAGGTCTTGATTCCCTTTATTATAGATCCAGTAACAAAAGAACGTGACCAAATCCATCCAGAAGATATACATCTCACTGCAAAAGACTTCGAAGCAAGTAAAGATAATATTTCTAAGGATGAATGGGAAAACCTCCATGCATTAAAAGAAAAGCGTTTAAATGGAATGCCTAAAACAACACCCAAAAGTGACCAGGTTATTATGTTGCAAAATCAATACGTTCGTGAAATGCGAAAATATGGCGTACGAGGTTTACGTTATGATGCAGCAAAACACTCAAAACATGAACAAATAGAGAGGTCGATAACCCCACCGCTTAAAAATTATAATGAGCGGTTGCACAATACAAATTTATTTAATCCAAAATATCAAAAAAAAGCTGTTATGAATTACATGGAATACCTGGTAACTTGTCCGTTAGATGAACAACAAATGTCATCGCTGCTTTATGAAAGAGATGATTTAAGCGCCATTGATTTTTCATTGCTCATGAAGACGATAAAAGCCTTTTCATTCGGTGGAGATCTCCAAACCCTTGCATCAAAACCGGGTTCCGCAATCTCAAGCATCCCATCAGAAAGACGGATATTGATTAACATCAACCACGATTTCCCTAACAATGGTAATCTTTTCAATGACTTTTTATTTAACCATCAGCAAGATGAACAATTAGCAATGGCATATATGGCCGCTCTCCCGTTCAGCAGGCCTTTAGTTTACTGGGATGGTCAGGTATTAAAATCAACGACTGAGATTAAAAATGATGATGGGTCCACTCGTGTCGGCGGTGAGGCGTGGCTTAATAAAGGTTGCTCTACCTATCAGCAGCTCTACAACGAATTCCACGCATTATATATAGATAAAGAAGGAATATGGAGCGCATTTGAGGGTGTATTTGCAACTAAAAATGTTCTGGCCTTTAGTCGTGGGGATTCTGTGAACATTAATCACTCTCCTCATGATGGACTAGTTATAATAAATAAAGGAAACGAAGAAGTTGAAGGTACCTGGCCTAACAAATTGCAACCAGGAATATATAAAAACATGGGGAGTAATAGCGTTACCATTAATAATAATAATACACGCAAAAGTATTCCCCCTGGTAAAGTATTTACGCTTAGAGGCGGAGCTCTAAATATCAATATTCCTGGGCGCAGCGCTCTTCTTTTAGGGAAAACAGGAGAACCGCCGAACTATTTCTATTTGTAATTTAATGTTATATCTGCCCCGCTAAAACGGGGCAGATGATATGTTTAGTTTACTAACGGTCATTTTGCAGTGAAGCCATTTACTGTTTTTTATCGACCAGATAATCTGTTCTCTGATGGTAGCTCTCCCTAACCTGTTGCTTTAGTTATTCATTTCCTGTCTCCTTTGCCTTAATACCCCACATTAAATGTTACTAATTTGTTGCTTTTGATCACAATAAGAAAACAATATGTCGCTTTTGTGCGCATTTTTCAGAAATGTAGATATTTTTAGATTATGGCTACGAAATGAGCATCGCCATGTCACCCTACATCTCATAAGAGGATCGCTTCTGATGAATGCACTGACCGCCGTACAAAATAACGCTGTCGATTCAGGCCAGGACTATAGCGGATTCACTCTCATCCCGTCGGCGCAATCCCCGCGTCTGCTGGAACTCACCTTCACCGAACAGACGACCAAACAGTTTCTCGAGCAGGTTGCCGAATGGCCCGTGCAGGCGCTGGAGTACAAATCGTTTCTGCGTTTTCGGGTAGGCAAAATTCTTGATGATTTGTGTGCGAATCAGCTGCAACCGTTGCTGTTGAAGACGCTGCTAAACCGTGCTGAAGGTGCGCTGTTAATTAATGCGGTAGGTGTCGATGATGTCGCGCAGGCAGATGAGATGGTGAAGCTGGCAACGGCGGTGGCGCATCTGATTGGTCGCTCAAATTTCGACGCCATGAGTGGTCAGTATTACGCGCGTTTTGTGGTGAAAAATGTCGATAACTCAGACAGCTATCTGCGTCAGCCGCATCGTGTGATGGAGCTGCACAACGACGGCACATACGTCGAAGAAATCACTGATTACGTGCTGATGATGAAAATCGACGAGCAAAACATGCAGGGCGGCAACTCGCTGCTGCTGCATCTCGATGACTGGGAACATCTGGAGCACTATTTCCGCCATCCGCTGGCGCGCCGTCCGATGCGCTTTGCTGCGCCGCCGAGCAAAAACGTCAGCAAAGATGTCTTCCATCCGGTGTTCGACGTCGACCAGCAGGGCCGCCCGGTGATGCGCTATATCGACCAGTTCGTTCAGCCGAAGGATTTCGAGGAAGGCGTGTGGTTGAGCGAGCTTTCAGACGCCATTGAAACCAGCAAAGGCATTTTGTCTGTACCCGTTCCCGTTGGCAAATTCCTTTTGATAAACAATCTGTTCTGGCTACATGGACGCGACCGCTTTACTCCGCATCCGGATCTGCGTCGCGAACTGATGCGCCAGCGCGGCTATTTCGCTTACGCCACTCACCACTACCAGACGCATCAGTAAGCGCAAAGGAATCGAGCGGATGTATGATTTTGTGATTATTGGCGGCGGCATCATTGGCATGTCGACCGCCATGCAACTGATTGATGTCTATCCGGACGCCCGCATTGCGTTGCTGGAAAAAGAGTCCGGCCCGGCCTGTCACCAGACGGGCCACAACAGCGGCGTGATCCATGCTGGGGTCTATTACACGCCCGGCAGCCTGAAGGCGCAGTTTTGCCTGGCGGGAAACCGCGCCACTAAAGCCTTTTGCGATCAAAACGGCATTCGCTACGACAACTGCGGCAAGATGCTGGTCGCCACGTCTGAACTCGAAATGGAACGGATGCGCGCTTTATGGGAACGCACAGCGGCGAACGGTATTGAGCGCGAGTGGTTAAACGCCGAGGAGCTACGCGAACGCGAACCGAATATCACCGGGCTTGGCGGTATTTTTGTGCCGTCCAGCGGTATTGTCAGCTACCGCGAAGTGACAGCGGCAATGGCAAAAATCTTCCAGGCCAGAGGCGGTGAGATTATTTATAACGCCGAAGTCAGCGCCCTCAGTGAGCATAAAAACGGCGTGGTGATAGGGACCCGTCAGGGAGGCGAGTATGAGGCATCGACGCTGATTAGCTGTTCCGGGCTGATGGCTGACCGGCTGGTGAAAATGCTCGGCCTCGAACCGGGCTTTATCATTTGCCCGTTCCGCGGTGAATATTTCCGCCTTGCCCCGGCGCATAACCAGATTGTTAACCACCTGATTTACCCCATCCCCGACCCGGCAATGCCGTTTTTGGGCGTTCATCTCACTCGTATGATCGACGGCAGCGTGACCGTCGGGCCAAACGCGGTGCTGGCGTTCAAACGCGAAGGCTATCGCAAGCGCGACTTCTCATTTAGCGACACGCTGGAGATTTTGGGCTCGTCGGGGATTCGCCGGGTGCTGCAAAACCATCTACGCTCAGGACTGGGCGAGATGAAAAACTCGCTGTGCAAAAGCGGCTATCTGCGGCTGGTGCAAAAGTATTGTCCCGGGCTTTCGTTAAGCGATCTCCAGCCCTGGCCCGCCGGTGTGCGTGCGCAGGCAGTATCGCCGGACGGCAAGCTGATTGACGATTTTCTGTTTGTCACCACCCCGCGCACGATCCACACCTGCAATGCGCCCTCCCCGGCAGCGACATCAGCAATTCCTATTGGTGCGCATATTGTCAGCAAGGTACAAACGCTGTTGGCAAGCCAGAGTAACCCCGGACGCACGCTGCGAGCGGCACGTAGTGTGGATGCCTTACACGCCGCCTTTAATCAATAACCTTTGAAAAACAGGATGTAGCGATGAAACTGAACGACAGTAACTTATTCCGCCAGCAGGCGTTAATTAACGGGGAATGGCTGGACGCCAACAATGGCGAAGTCATCGAGGTCACTAATCCGGCAAACGGCGACAAGCTGGGTAGCGTACCCAAAATGGGCGCAGATGAAACCCGCGCCGCTATCGACGCCGCCAACCGCGCCCTGCCCGCCTGGCGTGCCCTTACCGCCAAAGAACGCGCCAACATTCTGCGTAACTGGTTCAATTTGATGATGGAGCATCAGGACGATTTAGCGCGCCTGATGACCCTCGAACAGGGAAAACCGCTGGCGGAGGCGAAAGGCGAAATCAGCTACGCCGCCTCATTTATTGAGTGGTTTGCCGAAGAAGGCAAGCGTATTTATGGCGACACCATTCCCGGTCATCAGGCCGATAAACGCCTGATTGTTATCAAGCAGCCGATTGGCGTTACCGCCGCTATCACGCCGTGGAACTTCCCGGCGGCGATGATTACCCGCAAAGCCGGTCCGGCGTTGGCGGCAGGCTGCACGATGGTGCTGAAGCCCGCCAGTCAGACGCCGTTCTCTGCGCTGGCGCTGGCAGAGCTGGCGATTCGCGCGGGCATTCCGGCTGGCGTATTTAACGTGGTGACCGGTTCGGCGGGCGCGGTCGGTAACGAACTGACCAGCAACCCGCTGGTGCGCAAGCTGTCGTTTACCGGCTCGACCGAAATTGGCCGTCAGTTAATGGAACAGTGCGCGAAAGACATCAAAAAAGTGTCGCTGGAGCTGGGCGGCAACGCACCGTTTATCGTCTTTGACGATGCCGATCTCGATAAAGCCGTGGAAGGTGCGCTGGCCTCGAAATTCCGTAACGCCGGGCAAACCTGCGTCTGCGCCAACCGCCTGTATGTACAGGACGGCGTGTATGACCGCTTTGCTGAAAAATTGCAGCAGGCGGTGAGCAAACTGCACATCGGTGATGGGCTGGAAAAAGGCGTAACCATTGGGCCACTGATCGATGAAAAAGCGGTAGCAAAAGTGGAAGAGCATATCGCCGATGCGCTGGAGAAAGGCGCGCGCGTGGTTTGCGGCGGTAAAGCGCATGAACGCGGCGGCAACTTCTTCCAGCCAACCATTCTGGTGGATGTTCCGGCCAACGCCAAAGTGTCGAAAGAAGAGACGTTCGGCCCCCTCGCCCCGCTGTTCCGTTTTAAAGATGAAGCCGATGTGATTGCGCAGGCCAATGACACCGAGTTTGGCCTTGCCGCCTATTTCTACGCCCGTGATTTAAGCCGCGTCTTCCGCGTGGGCGAGGCGCTGGAATACGGCATCGTCGGTATCAATACCGGCATTATTTCCAATGAAGTGGCCCCGTTCGGCGGCATAAAAGCCTCGGGTCTGGGTCGTGAAGGTTCGAAGTATGGCATCGAAGATTATTTAGAAATCAAATACATGTGCATCGGTCTTTAACTGGAGAACGCGAATGAGCAGCAATAAAGAGTTAATGCAGCGCCGCAGTCAGGCGATTCCCCGTGGCGTTGGGCAAATTCACCCCATTTTCGCTGATCGCGCAGAAAACTGCCGGGTGTGGGACGTTGAAGGCCGTGAGTATCTTGATTTCGCGGGCGGGATTGCGGTGCTCAATACCGGGCACCTGCATCCGAAAGTGGTGGCGGCAGTGGAAGCGCAGTTGAAAAAACTGTCGCACACTTGCTTCCAGGTGCTGGCTTATGAGCCATATCTGGCGCTGTGCGAAATAATGAATCAGAAGGTACCGGGCGATTTCGCCAAAAAAACGCTGCTGGTGACGACTGGTTCCGAAGCGGTGGAAAACGCGGTGAAAATCGCCCGCGCCGCCACCAAACGTAGCGGCACCATCGCCTTTAGCGGCGCGTATCACGGGCGTACGCACTACACGCTGGCGCTGACCGGCAAGGTGAATCCGTACTCTGCGGGTATGGGCCTGATGCCAGGGCATGTTTATCGCGCGCTTTATCCTTGCCCGCTCCACGGGATCAGTGAAGATGACGCTATCGCAAGTATTCACCGAATTTTTAAAAATGACGCGGCGCCGGAAGATATTGCCGCCATCGTGATTGAGCCGGTTCAGGGTGAAGGCGGTTTCTACGCCGCGACACCTGCGTTTATGCAGCGTTTACGCGCGCTGTGTGACGAGCACGGGATCATGTTGATTGCCGATGAAGTGCAAAGCGGCGCGGGACGTACCGGCACGCTGTTTGCGATGGAGCAAATGGGCGTCGCGCCGGATCTCACCACCTTTGCGAAATCGATCGCAGGCGGCTTCCCGCTGGCGGGCGTCACCGGGCGCGCCGAAGTGATGGATGCCGTCGCTCCAGGCGGTCTGGGCGGTACCTATGCGGGTAACCCGATTGCCTGCGTCGCGGCGCTGGAAGTGTTGAAGGTGTTTGAACAGGAAAATCTGCTGCAAAAAGCCAACGACCTGGGGCAAAAGCTGAAAGACGGATTATTGGCGATCGCCGAAAAACATACCGAGATCGGCGACGTTCGCGGGCTGGGGGCGATGATTGCTATCGAGCTGTTTGAAGGAGGCGAACACAGTAAACCGGACGCCAAACTCACCGCCGACATCGTGGCGCGCGCCCGCGATAAAGGCCTGATTCTTCTCTCCTGCGGCCCGTATTACAACGTGCTGCGCATCCTTGTCCCGCTCACTATTGAAGATGCTCAGATCCGTCAGGGTCTGGAAATTATCAGCCAGTGTTTTGATGAGGCGAAGCAGTAGCACCGCTCCCATGCCGGAGGCGACGCTTTGCGTCTTGTCCGGCCTGCGAGAATCCAGGTCGGATAAGGCGTTTACGCCGCATCCGACAATCTGTACGTGAACAGGAATAAATCTATGTCGGCCGGATAAGGCGGAGCCGCTCTCCGGTAAAAAGAACCAATAACAATTAAACGCGTGACCCGACGCGGGAAATGTCGGGCCGCTCTCCCAAGTGTCACACTTTCGAGAGGATTCAGGATGGGGCAATCATCGCAACCACATGAGTTAGGCGGCGGGCTGAAATCACGCCACGTCACCATGTTGTCTATTGCCGGTGTTATCGGCGCAAGTTTGTTTGTCGGTTCCAGCGTCGCCATCGCCGAAGCGGGCCCGGCGGTATTACTGGCCTATCTGTTCGCCGGATTACTGGTAGTTATGATTATGCGGATGCTGGCAGAAATGGCGGTTGCCACGCCCGATACCGGCTCCTTTTCCACCTATGCCGACAAAGCCATTGGTCGCTGGGCGGGCTATACCATCGGCTGGCTGTACTGGTGGTTTTGGGTACTGGTTATCCCGCTGGAAGCCAATATCGCCGCCATGATCCTGCACTCGTGGGTTCCAGGCATTCCCATCTGGTTATTTTCCCTCGTCATTACCCTCGCCTTAACCGGCAGTAATTTATTAAGCGTTAAAAACTACGGCGAATTTGAATTCTGGCTGGCGCTGTGCAAAGTCATTGCCATTCTGGCGTTTATATTCCTTGGCGCTGTAGCGATTAGCGGTTTTTACCCGTATGCCGACGTAAGCGGTATTTCAAGATTATGGGATAGCGGCGGCTTTATGCCCAACGGCTTCGGCGCAGTATTAAGCGCGATGCTGATCACCATGTTCTCATTTATGGGCGCAGAAATTGTCACCATCGCCGCAGCGGAATCCGACACCCCGGAAAAACACATTGTCCGCGCCACCAACTCGGTTATCTGGCGTATCTCTATTTTCTATTTGTGTTCTATTTTTGTCGTCGTGGCATTAATTCCGTGGAATATGCCGGGGCTGAAAGCCGTGGGTTCTTATCGCTCGGTTCTGGAATTGCTCAATATTCCTCATGCGAAATTAATCATGGACTGCGTGATATTACTTTCCGTAACCAGTTGCCTGAACTCGGCGCTGTATACCGCGTCAAGGATGCTCTACTCCTTAAGCCGTCGCGGTGATGCACCCGCGGTAATGGGCAAAATTAACCGCAGTAAAACCCCGTATGTGGCGGTATTACTCTCGACCGGTGCGGCGTTTTTAACGGTGGTGGTTAACTATTACGCACCGGCGAAAGTGTTTAAATTTTTGATCGACAGCTCCGGCGCTATCGCCCTGCTGGTTTATTTAGTCATCGCCGTTTCACAGTTACGGATGCGCAAAATCCTGCGAGCAGAAGGAAGCGAAATTCGCCTGCGAATGTGGCTTTATCCGTGGCTCACCTGGCTGGTAATCGGCTTTATTACCTTTGTGTTGGTAGTGATGCTATTCCGCCCGGCACAGCAACTCGAGGTCATCTCCACCGGCTTATTAGCGATAGGGATAATCTGTACCGTGCCGATTATGGCGCGCTGGAAAAAACTGGTATTGTGGCAAAAAACACCCGTTCATAATACGCGCTAATAATGATCAGGAGTCACACCATGACCATTACGTCTCTGGATGGCTATCGCTGGCTGAAGAACGATATTATTCGCGGTAATTTTCAACCGGATGAAAAATTACGGATGAGTTTGCTGACATCGCGTTATGCACTTGGCGTTGGGCCGTTGCGGGAAGCGCTTTCGCAACTGGTAGCAGAACGACTGGTCACGGTGGTGAATCAAAAAGGGTATCGGGTGGCGTCTATGTCAGAGCAGGAGCTGCTCGATATTTTCGACGCCCGCGCCAATATGGAAGCGATGCTGGTCAGTCTGGCGATTGCCCGCGGTGGCGATGAATGGGAGGCAGACGTTCTCGCAAAAGCGCATCTGCTGAGTAAGCTGGAGGCCTGTGACGCCAGTGAGAAAATGCTTGATGAGTGGGATCTGCGTCATCAGGCGTTTCATACTGCAATTGTGGCGGGCTGTGGTTCTCACTATTTGCTGCAAATGCGTGAACGGTTGTTTGATCTGGCGGCGCGCTATCGATTTATCTGGCTGCGGCGAACAGTGCTTTCGGTGGAAATGCTGGAGGATAAACGCGATCAGCACCAGACCCTGACTGCGGCGGTACTGGCGCGAGATACCGCGCGCGCCAGTGAGTTAATGCGCCAGCATTTACTGACGCCAATTCCCATTATCCAGCAGGCAATGGCTGGCAATTAACTACTCTTCAGGAATACGCAACACCTGCCCCGGGTAAATTTTATCCGGGCTTTTTAGCATCGGTTTATTCGCTTCGAAGATTTTATTGTACAGATTGGCATTACCGTAGACCTGTTTGGAAATGGCACTCAGAGTGTCGCCAGACTTAACGGTATAAAACTGGCTGGCAGTGGCTGGTGTCGCCGTTTTCACCTGATCATCGACACTGGCAATACCGGAAATATTCCCCACCGCAACAAGGATTTTCTCCTTCGCCTCCTGACTTAAGCCGTCACCAGTGACCGTCGCTTTGCCGTCGGCAATTTGAATATTCACTTTATCGGCATCAGGTATACCGGTTTTGTTCAAATGCTCCTGCACCTTCTTCGCCTGATCGTCTTTATCGTGCTGACCTGTAACCGCGTCCCAGAGTTTTTCTCCGGCATCTTTCACAAAATTGAACAGACCCATAGCTACCTCATTCGTTAACGGAAACACTCAGAAAGTGTAGCAGAGGAACGCGGCGCGTTAACGCCGCGGGGGTGAGGACAGGTTTAATCGCGGGTTTGCACCCAGAACGCGTGAATCAAACCGGGGATATACCCAAGCAGTGTCAGCAGAATATTAATAATGAACGCCCAACCGAACCCTTTACCGAGCAGCACGCCGAGCGGCGGCAGAATGATGGTGATGACGATTCTCCAGAAACCCATATGTACTCCCTATAAGAAAATTACTCATTGTTTAAAAAGAGATTTTATCTCTTAAGCGTAGTAATTTTAGCGGAGCCTGCCAGTTTCAGCTTACGCTTTTACTCTCATTTACGCTGCTGATGCTGGCATATATTGTATTTTTAGTTTAGAGTTTACTTAATTTAGAAAACACTTAAATAACTATGACTGAACTCGCGCAATTACAGGCCAGTGCCGAACAGGCAGCGGCCTTATTGAAAGCAATGAGCCACCCTAAACGGTTGCTGATTCTGTGCATGCTTAGCGGTTCCCCCGGTACCAGTGCGGGAGAGCTGACGCGCATTACCGGACTAAGTGCCTCTGCAACATCACAGCATCTCGCTCGTATGCGGGACGAAGGGCTTATCGACAGCCAACGGGATGCCCAACGCATTCTATATTCCATTAAAAATGAGGCGGTAAATGCCATTATCGCCACCCTGAAAAATGTCTATTGTCCGTAAGGAGTCACTATGGCTTTGACAACCATTTCGCCGCATGATGCACAAGAATTAATCGCACGCGGCGCAAAGTTAATCGATATTCGTGATGCTGATGAATATCTTCGTGAACATATTCCTGAAGCAGATTTGGCTCCATTATCTGTGCTCGAACAGTCAGGTCTTCCGGCTAAATTACGTCGTGAGCAAATTATCTTCCACTGCCAGGCAGGTAAACGCACCAGTAATAACGCCGATAAATTAGCAGCGATTGCCGCACCCGCAGAAATCTTTTTACTCGAAGATGGGATTGATGGCTGGAAAAAAGCAGGATTGCCAGTTGCGGTAAATAAGTCTCAACCCTTGCCGTTAATGCGCCAGGTGCAGATCGCCGCGGGTGGTTTAATATTAATCGGCGTTGTACTGGGTTATACCGTAAATAGTGGTTTCTTCTTATTAAGTGGCTTTGTTGGTGCCGGGTTACTGTTTGCAGGAATTAGCGGTTTTTGTGGGATGGCAAGGTTGTTAGATAAGATGCCGTGGAACCAACAAGCTTGAGAAGCGACGCCGGACGCGCCATAGCAGCGACATCCGGCCTCAGTAATTAGATCAGGAAATCGTCGAGAGATTTACCTTCTGCCAGCGCCTGAGCGATTGGCTTCGGTGTACGGCCCTGACCGGTCCAGGTTTTAGTTTCACCGTTAACATCGGTGAATTTATATTTTGCCGGACGCGGCTGGCGTTTTTTACCAGCGCGTGGTGCAGCAGCAGAGCTATTACCCAATAACTCTTCCGGGTTAATTCCGTCAGCTTTCATCAGCTCCAGCCAGGTACTAATTTTTTCCTGGCGCTCTGCCAGTTCACGCTGCTGCTGTTCTTCTTCTTCACGTCTTTCTTTAGTGACAACCCTGAATTTTTCGAGCATTTCTTCAAGAACGTCAATGGAGAATTCGCGAGCCATCGCACGGAGAGTGCGAATGTTATTTAGACTTTGTAACATTACGGACATAATAAAGGAAACCTTTTAACGCCAAAACAAAAAGTATTTCGTCGCGTAGTGTAAGCGATCACTTATTATATTTCCACAAAATTTAATCTATTTACAGTCCTGCACGAGATTATTTCAGCTGTTATTTTCTGAAACTCTCAGAATAATTTCAAGATTATATATTAGCCAATTTGATGAGTAATTTCGGTTATTGGTGAACAGAGCGGCGCTCTCTGCTCGCTAATTCCGCAAGCCTGATAAAACCAAATCGAATAAAAATGCAATATATACGAATAAAAATAAACATCACTCACTGGTGCTTTCTGCTGTTAATGTACATTGTCTGGCATAAAAAATGCTGAAAATGACCCAGTCACTGCATACACCGAACTCTCTACGCTTATAGCGTTACCTCACCCCCAAACTTTCATTAGTGAAAATAAAGATACGTGCATATCTAATTGATTTAATTAAAAATAAATCATATCAGCATGTAAAAATCCACAATGTACAAAAAACGCGCCGCTACGGAATATTTTATCTACAAAAACAGATTAAATAAAAATTTTTCACTAATTGATTAGTCATAGCCAGCGATATACGCTATGCGAAAATGCAGATGGCAATGAGATCCACTGCTTTCATCTCTATTAACGTCCCATTACGCTTTTATTAAGGAGCATTAGCATGTTCTCACCGCAGTCACGCTTGCGTCATGCAGTTGCAGATACGTTCGCGATGGTTGTTTACTGTTCTGTCGTGAACATGTGTATTGAAGTTTTCCTCTCCGGAATGAGCTTCGAACAGTCTCTTTATTCCAGATTGGTAGCGATTCCGGTGAACATCTTAATTGCATGGCCATACGGTATGTACCGCGATCTGTTTATGCGTGCGGCACGCAAAGTTAGTCCGTCGGGCTGGGTAAAAAATCTGGCGGATATCCTGGCGTATGTGACGTTCCAGTCACCGGTGTATGTGGCGATCTTGTTAGTGGTGGGCGCAGACTGGCATCAGATTATGGCGGCGGTCAGTTCAAACATCGTTGTTTCGATGTTGATGGGGGCGGTTTATGGCTACTTCCTCGATTATTGCCGCCGACTGTTTAAAGTCAGCCGTTACCAGCAGGTAAAAGCCTGACCCTTCTTTTCGCGACTGGCATCGCCAGTCGCGTCTTTAACTGGCTTCGCCAAATAAACCATTCAAATAACGTTCAAGCGCAACACGCGAACTAAAGCCATGCGGGATACCGTAATGCTCATGACATTCACCCGCTAAATAGAGCGGAAATTGCTGGTAATGATCGCACGTTTTAATATCGGAAGCGGGTTCAGCCAGTGTTGAACTGCGTTCTTTTAATGTTGGATGAATTACCAGAGCGGTACGTCCCATGCGTGCTTCGCGATTAACATAGACATAATTTTCCCCACGGCGGTAACCATACGCTTTCTGAGTTACCACATCGACAGTAAAACCGACTTTTTCAAGTACGCGCGCCACCTCGTCTGGTCGTAAATACATATTTGATCCTCGTTATTATCAACCGCGGGCCTACCTTACCTGATTGCGCATTCACAACGCTTTCAGAAAAGTCCATAAAGCCGCGATGAACCTCAGTTAAGAAAATTATGGTCTACACTGAAAATTACATCGAATTCTAATGGGGGATCATATGTTTAACCGACCGAACCGCAACGACGTCGATGATGGCGTGCAGGATATCCAGAATGATGTCAATCAATTAGCTGACAGCCTCGAATCTGTATTGAAGTCCTGGGGCAGCGACGCCAAAGGGGAAGCCGAAGCCGCTCGTAGTAAAGCGCAGGCTCTACTGAAAGAAACCAGAGCGCGAATGCATGGTCGTACTCGCGTTCAGCAAGCCGCGCACGATGCCGTTGGCTGCGCGGATTCTTTTGTTCGTGAAAGACCCTGGTGTAGCGTGGGTACAGCAGCTGCGGTTGGTATTTTTATCGGCGCACTGTTAAGCATGCGCAAATCGTAGTGCAACAATGATAATAAATACGCGTCTTTGACCCCGAAGCCTGGCTTCGGGGTTTCTTTTTGCCTGGTGAATCACAAAAATCCCCCTACCCCGTCACGCTCATACCCAGGGTAATTTCGACCACCATTTGCTATATATTGTGTGGTTGAATCTTTTTTCAACTACATCTAGTATCTCTGTATCAACAGAGAGACAACCCGACGCGTATCATCGCGCCGTATCTTCATTTTAAACGGAAATACGAATCATGCGCATTACTATTTACACTCGTAACGATTGCGTTCAGTGCCACGCCACCAAACGGGCGATGGAAAACCGGGGCTTTGATTTTGAAATGATTAATGTCGATCGCGTTCCTGAAGCGGCGGAAGCGTTACGTGCTCAGGGCTTTCGTCAGTTGCCGGTAGTGATTGCAGGCGATCTTAGCTGGTCTGGTTTCCGCCCGGACATGATCAATCGTCTGCATCCAGCGCCACACGCGGCCAGTGCATGAGCCAACTCGTCTACTTTTCCAGCAGCTCCGAAAATACGCAGCGTTTTATCGAACGTTTAGGACTGCCCGCGGTGCGCATCCCGCTCAATGAGCGGGAACGGATTCAGGTAGACGAGCCTTACATCCTGATCGTGCCCTCTTACGGCGGCGGCGGTACAGCTGGCGCGGTGCCACGACAGGTAATTCGCTTTTTAAACGACGCGCACAACCGGGCGTTGCTTCGCGGCGTTATTGCTTCGGGTAATCGCAACTTTGGTGAGGCGTATGGCCGCGCCGGAGATGTGATTGCCCGGAAATGCGGCGTGCCGTGGCTGTACCGCTTTGAACTCATGGGTACGCAAAGCGATATCGAAAACGTTCGTAAAGGAGTAACCGAATTTTGGCAACGACAACCGCAGAACGCCTGACGCAGGAAACGACGGATTACCACGCTCTGAATGCGATGCTTAATATTTACGATAACGCGGGTCGCATTCAGTTCGATAAAGATCGCCAGGCCGTTGACGCCTTTATGGCGACACATGTGCGTCCGAACAGTGTGACCTTCAGTAGCCAGCAGCAGCGCCTGAACTGGCTGGTCAACGAAGGTTACTATGATGAAAGCGTCCTTAATCGCTACTCTCGCGATTTTGTCATTACACTGTTTGCCCACGCACACGCCAGCGGTTTTCGTTTTCAGACATTCCTCGGAGCATGGAAGTTTTACACCAGCTATACGTTGAAGACATTCGACGGTAAGCGTTATCTGGAAGATTTTGCCGATCGAGTCACGATGGTGGCGCTGACGCTGGCACAAGGCGATAAAACACTGGCTACGCAACTGACCGATGAGATGCTGTCAGGACGCTTTCAGCCTGCAACACCGACATTCCTCAACTGCGGTAAGCGGCAGCGCGGCGAACTGGTTTCCTGTTTTTTGCTGCGTATTGAAGACAATATGGAGTCGATTGGCCGGGCAGTAAATTCCGCACTACAACTGTCGAAACGCGGCGGCGGCGTGGCATTTTTGCTGTCGAATCTGAGGGAAGCGGGCGCACCAATTAAACGTATTGAAAATCAATCCTCTGGCGTGATTCCGGTGATGAAAATGCTGGAGGACGCATTTTCTTATGCCAACCAGCTCGGCGCGCGTCAGGGTGCTGGCGCAGTCTATTTACATGCCCATCATCCCGATATTCTGCGTTTTCTCGATACGAAACGGGAAAATGCCGACGAGAAAATCCGCATTAAAACACTGTCGCTGGGCGTGGTTATCCCGGATATCACCTTCCATCTGGCAAAAGAGAATGCGCAGATGGCGCTGTTTTCGCCCTATGACGTTGAGCGAGTTTATGGCAAGCCGTTTGCCGATATCGCCATCAGCGAACACTATGCCGAACTGGTAGCCGATGAACGCATCCGTAAAAAATACATCAACGCCCGTGATTTCTTCCAGCGGCTGGCGGAGATCCAGTTTGAATCCGGCTATCCCTACATCATGTATGAAGACACGGTTAACCGTGCTAACCCTATTGCCGGGCGTATAAATATGAGCAATCTCTGCTCAGAAATTTTACAGATTAACAGCGCCTCAGAGTATGACGAGAATCTCGACTATGCCCGCACAGGCCATGATATTTCCTGCAATTTAGGTTCGTTGAATATTGCCCACACCATGGATTCCCCCGACTTTGCCCGCACGGTAGAGACTGCCGTGCGCGGTTTAACTGCGGTGTCAGATATGAGTCATATTCGCAGCGTGCCGTCCATCGAAGCCGGAAATGCCGCCTCACACGCTATCGGTCTGGGGCAGATGAATTTACACGGTTATCTGGCGCGAGAAGGCATCGCCTATGGTTCGCCGGAAGCACTGGATTTCACCAATCTCTATTTCTACACCATCACCTGGCACGCGCTGCGTACCTCAATGTTGCTGGCGCGCGAACGCGGTGAAACCTTCGCCGGGTTCAAACAGTCACGCTATGCCAGCGGTGAATATTTTAGCCAATATCTGCAAGGTAACTGGCAACCGAAAACGGCGAAAGTTGGCGAGTTGTTTGCTCGTAGCAGCATCACGTTACCTACCCGCGAAATGTGGGCGCAACTGCGCGACGACGTGATGCGCTATGGCATATACAACCAAAATCTCCAGGCGGTGCCGCCAACCGGTTCCATCTCTTATATCAACCATGCCACGTCGAGTATTCATCCGATTGTGGCGAAAGTAGAGATACGCAAAGAAGGCAAAACAGGACGCGTTTACTACCCTGCCCCGTTTATGACTAACGAGAATCTGGCGCTGTATCAGGACGCTTACGAAATCGGCGCAGAAAAGATCATCGACACCTACGCCGAAGCGACTCGCCATGTCGATCAAGGACTGTCGCTGACACTGTTTTTCCCCGATACCGCCACCACTCGCGATATCAACAAAGCGCAGATTTACGCCTGGCGCAAAGGTATCAAAACGCTCTACTACATCCGCCTGCGTCAGATGGCGCTGGAAGGTACTGAAATTGAAGGCTGCGTCTCCTGCGCGCTTTAAGGAATATCTATGAAACTCTCACGTATCAGCGCCATCAACTGGAATAAGATATCTGACGATAAAGATCTGGAGGTGTGGAATCGCCTGACCAGCAATTTCTGGCTCCCGGAAAAGGTGCCGCTGTCGAACGATATTCCTGCATGGCAGACATTAAGTGTCGTAGAACAACAACTGACGATGCGCGTTTTTACTGGCCTGACGCTGCTCGACACGCTGCAAAATGTTATCGGCGCGCCTTCGCTGATGCCCGATGCGCTCACGCCCCATGAAGAGGCGGTATTATCGAATATCAGCTTTATGGAAGCGGTTCATGCCCGCTCTTACAGTTCGATTTTCTCGACGCTGTGCCAGACCAAAGATGTCGATGCCGCCTACGCCTGGAGTGAAGAAAACGCGCCATTGCAGCGAAAAGCACAGATTATTCAGCAACATTATCGCGGTGATAATCCGCTGAAAAAGAAAATCGCCAGTGTCTTTCTTGAATCATTTTTGTTCTATTCCGGTTTCTGGCTACCGATGTATTTCTCCAGCCGCGGAAAGCTAACTAATACCGCAGACCTGATCCGTCTGATTATCCGCGATGAAGCAGTGCACGGTTATTACATCGGCTATAAATATCAGAAAAACCTTGAAAAGATCTCCATGGCCCAACGTGAAGAGTTGAAGAGTTTCGCCTTCGATTTGCTACTGGAACTTTACGACAACGAGTTGCAATACACCGATGAGCTCTATGCCGAAACCACATGGGCTGACGATGTGAAAGCGTTTCTCTGTTACAACGCCAATAAGGCTTTGATGAATCTGGGCTACGAACCGCTATTTCCCGCAGAAATGGCGGAAGTAAATCCGGCAATCCTCGCCGCGCTTTCGCCGAATGCCGATGAAAATCACGATTTCTTTTCCGGTTCAGGCTCTTCATATGTGATGGGAAAAGCGGTAGAAACAGAAGATGAAGACTGGAATTTTTGACCGGTTATTTTTCAAAATTTCACCAACTTCAGCAGGGGAAATAATTCCCGCCAAATAGCTTTTTATCACGCAAATATTTTGTGGTGATCTACACTGATACTCTGTTGCATTATTCGCCTGAAACCACAATATTCAGGCGTTTTTTCGCTATCTATGACAAAAAAATATCAACTTTCTCGATTTGCTCTCAGCCCTTATATCATGGGAAATTCCGGCGATTTGCTCGCATCAATATTCATGCCACATTTGCCATCAGGGGTTGCCTCAGATTCTCAGTATGTTAGGGTAGAAAAAAGTGACTATTTCCATTGGGTAATGTATCGACATAAACAAATAACAGGAATCTTTCTATTGCATGGCAATTAAATTAGAAATTAAAAATCTCTATAAAATATTTGGCGAGCATCCTCAGCGAGCGTTCAAATATATCGAACAAGGACTTTCAAAAGAACAAATTCTGGAAAAAACCGGGCTATCGCTTGGCGTAAAAGACGCCAGTCTGGCCATTGAAGAAGGCGAGATATTTGTCATCATGGGATTATCCGGTTCGGGTAAATCCACAATGGTACGCCTTCTCAATCGCCTGATTGAACCCACCCGCGGGCAAGTGCTGATTGATGGTGTGGATATTGCCAAAATATCCGACGCCGAACTCCGTGAGGTGCGCAGAAAAAAGATTGCGATGGTCTTCCAGTCCTTTGCCTTAATGCCGCATATGACCGTGCTGGACAATACTGCATTCGGTATGGAATTGGCCGGAATTAATGCCGAAGAACGCCGGGAAAAAGCCCTTGATGCACTGCGTCAGGTCGGGCTGGAAAATTATGCCCATAGCTACCCGGACGAACTCTCTGGTGGGATGCGTCAACGCGTCGGATTAGCCCGCGCATTAGCAATTAATCCGGATATATTATTAATGGACGAAGCCTTCTCGGCGCTTGATCCATTAATTCGCACTGAGATGCAGGATGAGCTGGTAAAATTACAGGCGAAACATCAACGTACCATTGTCTTTATTTCCCACGATCTCGACGAAGCTATGCGTATTGGCGACCGAATTGCCATTATGCAAAATGGTGAAGTGGTGCAGGTTGGCACACCGGATGAAATTCTCAATAATCCGGCGAATGATTATGTCCGTACCTTCTTCCGTGGCGTTGATATTAGTCAGGTATTCAGTGCGAAAGATATTGCCCGTCGGACACCGAATGGCTTAATTCGTAAAACCCCTGGCTTCGGCCCACGTTCGGCATTGAAATTATTGCAGGATGAAGACCGCGAATATGGCTACGTTATCGAACGCGGTAATAAGTTTGTCGGCGCTGTGTCTATCGATTCGCTTAAAACCGCGTTAACGCAGCAGCAAGGTCTTGATGCGGCGCTGATTGATGCGCCATTAGCAGTCGATGCGCAAACGCCTCTTAGCGAGTTGCTCTCTCATGTCGGACAAGCGCCCTGTGCGGTGCCCGTGGTCGACGAGGACCAACAGTATGTCGGCATCATTTCGAAAGGAATGCTGCTGCGCGCTTTAGATCGTGAGGGGGTAAATAATGGCTGATCAAAATAATCCGTGGGATACCACGCCAGCGGCGGACAGTGCTGCACAATCTGCAGACGCCTGGGGTACACCGGCGACTGCACCGACTGACGGCGGTGGCGCTGACTGGCTGACCAGTACGCCTGCGCCAAACGTCGAGCATTTTAATATTCTCGATCCGTTCCATAAAACGCTAATCCCGCTCGACAGTTGGGTCACTGAAGGGATCGACTGGGTCGTTACCCATTTTCGTCCCGTCTTTCAGGGCGTGCGCGTTCCGGTTGATTACATCCTCAACGGTTTCCAGCAATTGCTGCTGGGTATGCCCGCGCCGGTGGCGATTATCGTTTTCGCTCTCATCGCCTGGCAGATTTCCGGGGTCGGAATGGGCGTGGCGACTCTGGTTTCGCTGATTGCCATCGGCGCAATCGGTGCCTGGTCGCAGGCCATGGTTACCCTGGCGCTGGTGTTAACCGCCCTGCTGTTCTGTATCGTCATAGGTTTGCCGTTGGGGATCTGGCTGGCGAGAAGTCCGCGAGCGGCGAAAATTATTCGTCCACTGCTTGATGCCATGCAGACCACGCCAGCGTTTGTTTATCTGGTGCCAATCGTCATGCTGTTTGGTATCGGCAACGTGCCGGGCGTAGTGGTGACTATAATCTTTGCTCTGCCGCCGATTATCCGTCTGACGATTCTTGGTATTAATCAGGTTCCGGCGGATTTAATTGAAGCCTCGCGCTCATTCGGTGCCAGCCCGCGTCAAATGCTGTTCAAAGTTCAGTTACCGCTGGCGATGCCGACCATAATGGCGGGCGTTAACCAGACGCTGATGCTGGCCCTTTCTATGGTGGTCATCGCCTCGATGATTGCCGTCGGCGGGCTGGGTCAGATGGTACTTCGCGGTATCGGTCGTCTGGATATGGGGCTTGCCACCGTTGGCGGCGTCGGGATTGTGATCCTCGCCATTATCCTCGACCGCCTGACGCAGGCCGTTGGGCGCGACTCACGCAGTCGCGGCAACCGTCGCTGGTACACCACTGGACCTGTCGGTCTGCTGACCCGCCCATTCATTAAGTAACTCTGCACTTGCCCGGTGACGCCGGGCATTATCACCCTGCCAAAAAAAGGAATAACAATGCGACATAGCGTACTTTTTGCGACAGCGTTTGCCACGCTTATCTCTACACAAACTTTTGCTGCCGACCTGCCGGGCAAAGGCATTACTGTTAATCCGGTTCAGAGCACCATCACCGAAGAAACTTTCCAGACGCTGCTGGTCAGCCGCGCGCTGGAGAAATTAGGTTATACCGTCAATAAACCCAGCGAAGTGGATTACAACGTTGGCTACACCTCGCTTGCTTCCGGCGATGCAACCTTCACCGCAGTGAACTGGACGCCACTGCATGACAACATGTACGAAGCTGCCGGTGGCGATAAGAAATTTTATCGTGAAGGAGTATTTGTTAACGGCGCGGCACAGGGTTACCTGATCGATAAGAAAACCGCCGACCAGTATAAAATTACCAACATCGCGCAACTTAAAGATCCGAAGATCGCCAAACTGTTCGATACCAACGGCGACGGTAAAGCGGATTTAACCGGCTGTAACCCAGGCTGGGGCTGCGAAGGTGCGATCAACCACCAGCTTGCCGCGTATGGACTGACCAATACCGTGACGCATAATCAGGGGAACTACGCAGCGATGATGGCTGACACCATCAGTCGTTACAAAGAGGGTAAGCCGGTGTTTTACTACACCTGGACGCCGTACTGGGTGAGTAACGAACTGAAACCGGGGAAAGATGTGGTCTGGTTGCAGGTGCCGTTCTCCGCACTGCCGGGCGATAAAAATGCCGATACCAAACTGCCGAATGGCGCGAATTACGGCTTCCCGGTCAGTACCATGCATATCGTTGCCAACAAAGCCTGGGCCGAGAAAAACCCGGCAGCAGCGAAACTGTTTGCCATTATGCAGTTACCAGTGGCAGATATTAACGCCCAGAACGCCATTATGCATGACGGCAAAGCCTCAGAAGGCGATATTCAGGGCCACGTTGATGGCTGGATCAAAGCCCACCAGCAGCAGTTCGATGGCTGGGTGAATGAGGCGCTGGCAGCGCAGAAGTAATTTTTACTCGGGCGGATAAGGCGTTTTTGCCTCATCCGCCGCTCTGTACACAATGCCTGATGCGACGCTGGCGCGTCTTATCATGTCTACAAACCACACCGCACATTTCAACAATCTATCTTTCATCCCATATTCATCAACATCCGCTATTATTGATTTCCAGCTTAATCATCACCTGATGAACAAAAATAATGACTAAACCTAATCATGAGCTTAGCCCGGCGCTGATCGTGCTGATGTCTATCGCCACCGGTCTGGCGGTAGCCAGTAACTATTACGCCCAGCCATTGCTCGACACCATCGCGCGTAACTTTTCCCTTTCCGCCAGTTCGGCGGGCTTTATTGTTACCGCCGCGCAGTTGGGGTATGCCGCAGGTCTGCTGTTTCTTGTTCCCCTCGGTGATATGTTTGAACGCCGCCGCCTGATTGTCTCGATGACCTTACTGGCAGCGGGCGGTATGTTGATTACCGCCAGCAGTCAGTCGCTGGCGATGATGATCCTCGGTACGGCATTAACCGGTTTATTCTCGGTCGTGGCACAAATTCTGGTTCCGCTGGCAGCGACGCTGGCTTCACCGGACAAACGCGGCAAAGTGGTCGGCACCATTATGAGCGGGCTGCTGTTGGGGATCTTGCTGGCACGAACCGTTGCCGGGTTGCTGGCAAACCTCGGCGGCTGGCGCACCGTCTTTTGGGTTGCCTCGGTGTTAATGGCACTGATGGCGCTGGCATTATGGCGTGGTCTGCCACAAATGAAATCAGAAACCCACCTCAACTACCCACAGTTGCTTGGTTCCGTTTTCAGCATGTTTATCAGCGATAAAATTCTGCGCACCCGCGCGTTGCTGGGCTGCCTGACCTTTGCCAACTTCAGCATTCTCTGGACCTCGATGGCCTTTTTGCTCGCCGCTCCGCCTTTTAATTACAGCGATGGCGTCATTGGTCTGTTTGGACTTGCGGGAGCAGCCGGAGCGTTGGGCGCTCGTCCGGCGGGCGGATTTGCCGATAAGGGCAAATCGCACCACACCACAACTTTCGGTCTGCTGCTGCTGTTACTTTCATGGCTGGCGATCTGGTTTGGTCACACTTCCGTACTGGCGCTGATTATCGGCATCCTGGTGCTGGATCTCACCGTGCAGGGCGTGCATATCACTAACCAGACGGTAATTTATCGAATACACCCTGATGCGCGTAATCGCCTGACCGCAGGTTACATGACCAGCTACTTCATTGGCGGTGCCGCCGGTTCGCTAATTTCAGCCTCAGCCTGGCAACATGGCGGTTGGGCTGGCGTTTGTCTGGCTGGCGCGACGATTGCCCTGGTTAACTTACTGGTCTGGTGGCGAGGTTTTCATCGTCAGGAAGCCGCAAATTAAGCAATCAGCAACCGTTTTCGTGGCTTTACACTTATAAGGGTGTTAAGAAGCCCATCAGTCTGATAAGGTTAAGATATTCATTCAGTCTATTTATAATATTAACAATCGTTAAGCGTACACTCTATGGAAAGCCCTACTCCACAGCCTGCTCCTGGTTCGGCGACCTTCATGGAAGGATGCAAAGACAGTTTACCGATTGTTATTAGTTATATTCCGGTGGCCTTTGCGTTCGGTCTGAATGCGACCCGTCTGGGATTCTCTCCTCTCGAAAGCGTTTTTTTCTCCTGCATCATTTATGCAGGCGCGAGCCAGTTCGTCATTACCGCGATGCTGGCAGCCGGGAGTAGTTTGTGGGTTGCTGCACTGACCGTCATGGCAATGGATGTTCGCCATGTTTTGTATGGCCCGTCACTGCGTAGCCGTATTATTCAGCGTCTGCAAAAATCGAAAACTGCCCTGTGGGCGTTTGGCCTGACGGATGAGGTTTTTGCCGCCGCAACCGCAAAACTGGTACGCAATAATCGCCGCTGGAGCGAGAACTGGATGATCGGCATTGCCTTCAGTTCATGGTCATCGTGGGTATTTGGTACGGTAATAGGGGCATTCTCCGGCAGCGGCTTGCTGCAAGGATATCCCGCCGTTGAAGCAGCATTAGGTTTTATGCTTCCGGCACTCTTTATGAGTTTCCTGCTCGCCTCTTTCCAGCGCAAACAATCTCTTTGCGTTACCGCAGCGTTAGTTGGTGCCCTTGCAGGCGTAACGCTATTTTCTATTCCCGTCGCCATTCTGGCAGGCATTGTCTGTGGCTGCCTCACTGCGTTAATCCAGGCATTCTGGCAAGGAGCGCCCGATGAGCTATGAGGTTCTGCTGCTTGGGTTACTGGTTGGCGCGGCGAATTATTGCTTCCGCTATTTGCCGCTGCGCCTGCGTGTGGGTAATGCCCGCCCAACCAAACGTGGCGCGGTAGGTATTTTGCTCGACACCATTGGCATCGCCTCGATATGCGCTCTGCTGGTTGTCTCTACCGCACCAGAAGTGATGCACGATACACGCCGTTTCGTGCCCACTCTGGTCGGCTTCGCGGTACTGGGTGCCAGTTTCTATAAAACACGCAGCATTATCATCCCAACACTGCTTAGTGCGCTGGCCTATGGGCTCGCCTGGAAAGTGATGGCGATTATATAACCCACAAGAATCATTTTTCTAAAACAATACATTTACTTTATTTGTCACTGTCGTTACTATATCGGCTGAAATTAATGAGGTCATACCCAAATGGATAGTTCGTTTACGCCCATTGAACAAATGCTAAAATTTCGCGCCAGCCGCCACGAAGATTTTCCTTATCAGGAGATCCTTCTGACTCGTCTTTGCATGCACATGCAAAGCAAGCTGCTGGAGAACCGCAATAAAATGCTGAAGGCTCAGGGGATTAACGAGACGTTGTTTATGGCGTTGATTACGCTGGAGTCTCAGGAAAACCACAGTATTCAGCCTTCTGAATTGAGTTGTGCTCTTGGATCATCCCGTACCAACGCGACGCGTATTGCCGATGAACTGGAAAAACGCGGTTGGATCGAACGTCGTGAAAGCGATAACGATCGCCGCTGCCTGCATCTGCAATTAACGGAAAAAGGTCACGAGTTTTTGCGCGAGGTTTTACCACCGCAGCATAACTGCCTGCATCAACTCTGGTCCGCGCTCAGCACAACAGAAAAAGATCAACTCGAGCAAATCACCCGCAAATTGCTCTCCCGTCTCGACCAGATGGAACAAGACGGTGTGGTTCTCGAAGCGATGAGCTAACGCGTCATCTCGCTCAAAAATCCAGATTTATAAAAGAAAAAATGACTGGCCAGCATCGCAACATGCTGGCCTTTTTGGCAAGCAGGTCGGCTCAGCCGATGAGTTAAGAAGATCGTGGAGAACAATATGAGCGCAAATGCGGAGACTCAAACCCCGCAGCAACCGGTAAAGAAGAGCGGCAAACGTAAGCGTCTGCTCCTCCTTCTCACCTTGCTCTTTATAATTATTGCCGTAGCGATAGGGATTTATTGGTTTTTGGTACTGCGTCATTTCGAAGAAACCGATGACGCATACGTGGCAGGAAATCAGATTCAAATTATGTCTCAGGTGTCTGGCAGCGTGACGAAAGTCTGGGCCGATAACACCGATTTTGTAAAAGAAGGCGATGTGCTGGTCACTCTCGACCCGACAGATGCTCGCCAGGCGTTTGAAAAAGCCAAAACGGCACTGGCTTCCAGCGTGCGCCAAACCCACCAGCTGATGATTAACAGCAAACAGTTGCAGGCGAATATTGAGGTGCAAAAAATCGCCCTCGCGAAAGCACAAAGCGACTACAACCGCCGTGTGCCGCTGGGCAATGCCAACCTGATTGGTCGCGAAGAGCTGCAACACGCCCGCGACGCGGTGACCAGTGCCCAGGCGCAACTGGATGTCGCCATTCAACAATACAATGCCAATCAGGCGATGATTCTGGGGACTAAACTGGAAGATCAGCCTGCCGTGCAACAGGCTGCCACCGAAGTACGTAACGCCTGGCTGGCGCTGGAGCGTACCCGTATTGTCAGTCCGATGACCGGTTATGTCTCCCGCCGCGCGGTACAGCCTGGGGCACAAATTAGCCCAACGACGCCGCTGATGGCGGTCGTTCCAGCCACCAATATGTGGGTGGATGCCAACTTTAAAGAGACGCAGATTGCCAATATGCGTATCGGTCAGCCGGTCACCATCACCACCGATATTTACGGCGATGATGTGAAATACACCGGTAAAGTGGTTGGTCTGGATATGGGCACAGGTAGCGCGTTCTCGCTGCTTCCGGCGCAAAACGCCACCGGTAACTGGATCAAAGTCGTTCAGCGTCTGCCTGTTCGTATTGAACTGGACCAGAAACAGCTGGAACAATACCCGCTGCGTATCGGTTTATCCACGCTGGTGAGCGTCAATACCACTAACCGTGACGGTCAGGTACTGGCAAATAAAGTACGTTCCACACCGGTCGCGGTAAGCACCGCGCGTGAAATCAGCCTGGCACCTGTCAATAAACTGATCGACGATATCGTAAAAGCTAACGCTGGCTAATCCAGAGGTGCGTGTGATGCAACAGCAAAAACCGCTGGAAGGCGCGCAACTGGTCATTATGACGATTGCGCTGTCACTGGCGACATTCATGCAGGTGCTGGACTCCACCATTGCTAACGTGGCGATCCCCACTATCGCCGGGAATCTGGGCTCATCGCTCAGCCAGGGAACGTGGGTAATCACTTCTTTCGGGGTGGCGAATGCCATCTCGATCCCGCTTACCGGCTGGCTGGCAAAGCGCGTTGGGGAAGTGAAGCTGTTCCTCTGGTCGACCATCGCCTTTGCTATTGCGTCGTGGGCGTGTGGTGTCTCCAGCAGCCTGAATATGCTGATCTTCTTCCGCGTGATTCAGGGAATTGTCGCCGGGCCGTTGATCCCGCTTTCGCAAAGTCTATTGCTGAATAACTACCCGCCAGCAAAACGCTCGATCGCGCTGGCGTTGTGGTCGATGACGGTGATTGTCGCGCCAATTTGCGGCCCGATCCTCGGCGGTTATATCAGCGATAATTACCACTGGGGCTGGATATTCTTCATCAACGTGCCGATTGGCGTGGCGGTGGTGTTGATGACACTGCAAACCCTGCGCGGACGCGAAACCCGCACCGAACGGCGGCGGATTGATGCCGTGGGGCTGGCACTGCTGGTGATTGGTATCGGCAGCCTGCAGATTATGCTCGACCGCGGTAAAGAGCTGGACTGGTTCTCATCGCAGGAAATAATCATCCTCACCGTGGTGGCGGTGGTGGCTATCTGCTTCCTGATTGTCTGGGAGCTGACCGACGATAACCCGATAGTCGATCTGTCGTTGTTTAAGTCGCGCAACTTCACCATCGGCTGCTTGTGTATCAGCCTCGCGTATATGCTCTACTTCGGCGCGATTGTTCTGCTGCCGCAGTTGTTGCAGGAGGTCTACGGTTACACGGCGACCTGGGCAGGTTTGGCCTCTGCGCCGGTAGGGATTATTCCGGTGATCCTGTCGCCGATTATCGGCCGCTTCGCGCATAAACTGGATATGCGGCGGCTGGTAACCTTCAGCTTTATTATGTATGCCGTCTGCTTCTACTGGCGTGCCTATACCTTTGAACCGGGTATGGATTTTGGTGCGTCGGCCTGGCCGCAGTTTATCCAGGGCTTCGCAGTGGCCTGCTTCTTTATGCCGCTGACCACCATTACGCTGTCTGGTTTGCCACCGGAACGACTGGCGGCGGCATCGAGCCTCTCTAACTTTACGCGAACGCTGGCGGGGTCTATCGGCACATCCATCACCACCACCATGTGGACTAACCGCGAGTCGATGCACCACGCACAGTTAACCGAGTCGGTAAACCCGTTTAACCCGAACGCTCAGGCGATGTACAGCCAACTGGAAGGGCTGGGGATGACGCAACAACAGGCATCAGGCTGGATTGCCCAGCAGATCACCAATCAGGGGCTGATTATTTCCGCCAATGAGATCTTCTGGATGTCAGCCGGGATATTCCTCGTCCTGCTGGGGCTGGTGTGGTTTGCTAAACCGCCATTTGGCGCAGGTGGCGGCGGAGGCGGTGCGCACTAAGGTTGTCAAAGGGAGCTGCGGCTCCCTTTTTATTTGCTCATTCTGTAAACGGTTGTTTTATCATCTCAAACGGTGTATCTTTTCGCCGCCCCAAACTCTTCCATTCACCATTAACCGGTTCTGAGCATTCGCTCAGGTTGTTAACTCTCTTTTTTCTTCGCCCTCGCTTTCGCGGGTGATACTCACATTTTTTTTAACCCCATAACTCGCACCCTCGCGGGCGTACGTTTATTACACAAAAAATAATGGATTATTATGAATACCCAACGTAAATACGGGAGAACCTGGCATTATCCTTTCTCCCCTGGCACCACCAGCGATGACCGTATTAACACCGATTACTGGCAGGATTTACAGGCCATCACGCAATTGGTGCACACAGAAAAACTCGACGGTGAAAATAACTGCCTTAACCGCTACGGCGTGTTTGCCCGTTCCCATGCCGCGCCTACACAATCGGCATGGACCTATAAAATTCGCCAACGCTGGCAACTGCTGAAAAACGATCTCGGCGATCTGGAGTTGTTTGGTGAAAATCTTTATGCCGTTCATTCGATTGAATATCGCGCCCTGGAGCAGGATTTTTATCTGTTTGCCGTTCGCTGCCAGGATATGTGGCTGAGCTGGGAAGAGGTGCAGTTTTACGCCGCTCTGTTTGATTTCCCCTGCGTTCCCGAAATCTCCGGCCCGCAGCCGGGGAATGATGAAAAAAGCTGGCAACGTGATTTTCTGGCGCTGACCAATGCGCGCGGCGCGTTCGATCCCTGGGATACGCAAACCGGGCAACCCTGTACGCTGGAAGGCATTGTCAGCCGGAATAGTGATGCGTTTTCCGTCGCTGACTTTTCGCATAACGTCTTCAAGTATGTACGCAAAAATCATGTCAAAACCACCGAGCACTGGAAACGCCACTGGCGACGGGCGCGGATGGCCCATGAGTTCGCTTATGGAGAACAGTCATGATTTGGCAACTTACCGACGACAAACGCTGGTCGACGCTACGCCAGCGTTTTAGCTGGGTTGAGGATATGCATAACACGCCGCAAGACCCGGAGCATCATGGTGAAGGCGACGTTGGTGTGCATACTGAAATGGTGCTGAACGCACTCGTTGCGATGGCTGAGTTTCAGCAACTCCCCGCTCAGCAGCAGGAAATTTTATGGGCGGCGGCGTTATTGCATGACGTTGAAAAGCGCAGTACTACCGTGCAGGAAAACGGACGTATTCAGTCTCCTGGTCATGCTCGTCGGGGTGAATTGACGGCCCGACAAATTTTATGGCGCGATATCCCGACGCCGTTCGTGCTACGCGAGCAAATTGTTGCACTGGTGCGTCTGCATGGGTTACCGCTATGGTTACTGGAACGTCCGGAACCGGAGCGTTTGCTGCTCACGGCTGCAATGCGTATCGACACGCGTCTGCTCGCTTTGCTTGCTCGTGCCGATCTGCTTGGTCGCCATTGTCATGATCAGCAATCAATGCTGGAACGCATCGATCTGTTCGAGCTATTTTGCCAGGAGCAACAATGCTGGGGAAAAGTGCGTTCATTCGCTTCGGATTCCGCACGCTGGCATTACCTGACCCATGAACAAAGTTCTCCTGATTTTGTTCCCTGGGAGGCTGAATCTTTTGAGGTTATTTTGCTGTGTGGTTTACCGGGTATGGGCAAAGATCGCTTTATCAGTGAACAGTGCCAGAGAGTGAACGTTATCAGCCTTGATGATATGCGGCGGCGAATCAATGCCAGTCCGGACGACAAAACCGCCACCGGGCGTATTGTGCAACAGGCAAAAGAAGAAGCGCGCGTTTTTTTACGCCAGAAGAAGCCGTTCATCTGGAATGCAACGAACATTACCCGCCAGTTGCGTAGCCAGCTCATCAGTCTGTTTACGGCTTACGGTGCACGAGTAAAAATCGTTTATCTGGAAGTACCGTGGGCGCAATGGAAGCAGCAAAATGCCAGGCGCGAGTATGCCGTTCCTGAAGCGGTCGTGATGCGGATGGCCTCAAGGCTGGAAGTTCCTCAACCTGATGAAGCACATAGCGTGGAATATCGGGTGACTGACAGGTAATAAAAACCGGGCGGTGATATCACCTGCCCGGCCTCTTCAATTGACTAGATGTGCAATTCCTGCAACTTTTCTTTCGGCAGCGCCAACTCTTCGTTGCTGTTGATGCGTACGTCACGTTCCAGGATATTACGCGCAATATCCTGCGCTTCCTGCAACGAATGCATCTGATAAGTACCACACTGGTAGACGTTCAGTTCCGGGATCTGATTCTGATCCTGCACTTTCAGCACGTCTTCCATTGCCGCTTTCCAGGCATCAGCAACACGCTGCTCATCTGGCGTACCAATCAGACTCATATAAAAACCGGTGCGGCAGCCCATTGGCGAGATATCGATAATCTCAACGCCATTACCGTTCAGATGGTTACGCATAAAACCAGCAAACAGGTGCTCCAGGGTATGGATCCCTCTTTCTGGCATCACTTCTTTGTTCGGCACGCAGAAGCGCAGATCGAACACGGTGATTGCGTCGCCATGCGGGGTGTTCATTGTTTTCGCCACCCGAACTGCAGGCGCTTCCATCCGGGTATGATCGACTGTGAAGCTATCTAACAACGGCATTTAGCCACCTCCGGTAATTTTTTTAAAAATTTTCTGAACTCTTTCTTCCCTGGCGAGTCTGAGTATATGAAAGACGCGCATTTGTTATCATCATCCCTGAATTCAGAGATGAAATTTTGGCCACTCACGAGTGGCCTTTTTCTTTTCTGTCAGGCGTGTTTTTCCAGCCACACCGCAAACGGTTCGGTATCAGCGGCTTCCATTTCCTGCTGACGGCGTACAGATGCCTCGCGCTCGGCTACAAAATCCTCTTCACGCAGAATTTCCAGCGGCTCTTCACGCAGCAGATTACGGTACGCTTCAGCAAACGCTTTACCTGTTCCGCCAATACCAGTATCAATCATAGACCTTAAGATACGGGCAGAGAAAGTCAGATCGGGATTATCGAAGCAGGCGACCAGTTCATCACACACTTTCTGGTACGCTTCGCCGCCGTTAATGCTATCCAGCGTTTGCGCCACGCGTTTTAGATCGCGGAACAAATCTTTCCCCACCTGCGGCAACGGGAACTGCGCGGTTTCGCAGCCGATACCCAGCGTCAGGCCCGGTTTGCGACCTTCGAGGATCACCCGGTTCCAGTTAACGCGTGTACAGGCAAGCTCGCTACTGCTCATTTCCGGTGCATCAGCCAGCGCACACCAGACCATAAACAGATCGAGGAATCGCACCTGTTGTTCATCTACACCAATCGGCGAGAACGGGTTGATGTCCAGCGAACGCACTTCAATATATTCAATGCCGCCACGTAACAACGCATCAGAAGGCGACTCGCCGCTGTGGGTCACACGTTTTGGACGAATCGGCGCGTACAGTTCGTTTTCAATCTGCAGCACATTGCTGTTGATTTGCAACCGCTTACCGTCTTTCTCAATACCAATCTTCGCGTACTCTTCCGATGGCGTTTTGATTGCCTGTTTAAGGCCCGCTACGTACTCGTAGAGATCGTTGAAGGTGATACCAAGATTGCTTTGCGATTTGTTGGTATAGCCAAGATCGCTCAAACGAAGAGAGGTCGCATACGGCAGGTAATACATACCGCACTCAGTTTTCTCAAACGGCAGCGACGTTGGTTTTCCTTGCAAGAAAGAAGAACAAATCGCCGGAGACGCGCCAAACAGATAAGGAATGACCCAACCGAAACGATAGTAATTGCGAATAACGCGGAAATAGCCCGCAGAAATTTTCTCTTTGGCATCAGCGCCCGAGATATCGCCGCACTTCGCTTGCCAGAATGCCATTGGCAAAGAGAAATTGTAGTGCACGCCGGAAATGGTTTGCATCAGTGCGCCATAGCGATTTTTCAGCCCTTCACGGTACAGCGTTTTAAAGCGACCGGTGTTTGAAGTGCCGTACTGTGCCAGTTCGATGTCCTGACCTTCTGCGATATAGCATGGCATACTTAACGGCCACATCCGCTCATCGCCCATGTTGCGCGCCGTATAACGATGCAGATCGCGCATAAAGGTCAGCATATGTTCAATATCACCATCCACTGGTGTAATAAATTCCAGCAATGCTTCCGCAAAATCGGTAGTAATCCATTTATGCGTCAGTGCGGAACCTAATGCTTCAGGATGACCTGTTGTTGCCAGTGTGCCATCAGCATTAACACGCAAAGTTTCGCGCTCAAGCCCACGCTGTATCCCCTTTAACGCCTGAGGATGTTTTTCCAGCCAGGCCAGCGCCTGTGATACGTCCGGGATCAAGTTGACCTCCCGCCTGTCAAAATCGTTTTAATTAGCATAACTGTAATGGTGACCATGTGTGCAGGCCTACAATTAGTGCCACCATATCATGCCCTGAACGGTCGCTGCTGCAACTGCAACATAACGTAACGCTTTACCAAGGCACAAAAAAAAGATTACTGGCCCCCAGGAGATGCGCATCCATCCCGCTAACAGACACAGTAAATCGCCAACCACGGGCATCCAGCTTAATAATAGCGTGACTGCACCATAGCGTTTCAGCCAGCCGGTAGCTTTCTCTTGCCAGCGCGATGTTTTACGCAATGGAAAGAAACGCCCAAGGATAACGTTAGTTAACCCTCCAAGGCTATTACCCATTGTTGCTGTTAAAACTAAAACCCAGGGATGACTTACCCCGGAAAGCAACATTGCAACCAGCACGACTTCGGAATTACCGGGTAATAGTGTAGCGCTGAGGAAACTACTGGCAAACAACGAGAAAAGCGATAAAACTTCACTCACAGCAAGCGAACATCCACAGCGTCCATGCCTGCAGCACGGGCCGCCTGAATACCGAAATCGGCATCTTCAAAGACCACACACTGCGTTGGTTGCACGCCCATACGCTGCGCGCACAACAAAAATGTGTCTGGCGCAGGTTTATGATGTTTGACGTGATCGGCAGCAACGACGGCGTCAAAATAACAGCGTAATCCCAGGTGCGTTAGCAGTGCCTCAGCGATGGCGCTTTCACTCCCCGTTCCTACAGCCATTGGTCGACGTCCGTGCCAGCTTTTCACCACTTCAACAAGGGGGAGTGGTTCGACGCTATCGAGTAACATGCTTCTGACTGCTTCTGTTTTTTCACACGCCAGCGCATGCGGGTCGAGATCGGCCTGATTCAGTTCAATAATCGCCTGAGCAATGCGCCACGTGGGCGAGCCATTAAGCGCAATCATCGCCTGAACATCGTACTGAAGACCATAGTGTCCTAATACTTCGCGCCACGCTTTACGGTGCGTAGGCTCCGTATCCAGGATTGTGCCATCCATATCAAAAATTAAACCTGCATAACGCTCGTACATGGTCTTCTCGCAAGTCGAAAAATATGACGCTACTTTAGCGTAATTGCTTGATTTTGTCGCTGATGGCGAAGGAGAAGAATATTCAGGAAATGGATAAAGTAGCTATTTAGAAATGAGATATTTTTGAAGGGGATTTTTTGGAGAAGATGGTGCATCCGGGAGGATGACTCACTGGCGTTCGCCCTTCGGGCCGTTGCTGCCGCAACGTTATCCTCCCTGGAGCAGACGGTGATTACCATCGCCTCTTCCATACCATCATCGCTGAAGATTACGGAGAATATGGTGCATCCGGGAGGATTCGAACCTCCGACCGCTCGGTTCGTAGCCGAGTACTCTATCCAGCTGAGCTACGGATGCATCGGGAGAACTTACTTTACTGCTGATATTGATACCGCTACTAAAGCCATATCAAGTAAGAGATGGTGCATCCGGGAGGATTACTCGCCTTGCGGCTCGCCCTTCGGGCCGTTGCTGGCGCAACGTTATCCCTCCTGGTGCCTGCGGTTAATTCCGCTACCTCTTCGATATCTTCATTGCTGAAGATTTCGGAGAATATGGTGCATCCGGGAGGATTCGAACCTCCGACCGCTCGGTTCGTAGCCGAGTACTCTATCCAGCTGAGCTACGGATGCATCGGGAAATTTATTTTACTGCTGATATCGATATCGCTACTAAAGCCGTATCAAGTAAGAGATGGTGCATCCGGGAGGATTACTCGCCTTACGGCTCGCCCTTCGGGCCGTTGCTAAAGCAACGTTATCCTCCCTGGTGCTTGCGGTTAGTACCGCCACCTCTTCGACACCTTCATCGCTGAAGATTTCGTAGAATATGGTGCATCCGGGAGGATTCGAACCTCCGACCGCTCGGTTCGTAGCCGAGTACTCTATCCAGCTGAGCTACGGATGCATCGGGAAACTTACTTTACTGCAGATTTTTTGATACCGCTACTAAAGCCGTATCAAGTAAGAGATGGTGCATCCGGGAGGATTACTCGCCTTACGGCTCGCCCTTCGGGCCGTTGCTAAAGCAACGTTATCCTCCCTGGTGCTTGCAGTTAGTACCGCCACCTCTTCGACACCTTCATCGCTGAAGATTTCGTAGAATATGGTGCATCCGGGAGGATTCGAACCTCCGACCGCTCGGTTCGTAGCCGAGTACTCTATCCAGCTGAGCTACGGATGCAAATGGCGGTGAGGCGGGGATTCGAACCCCGGATGCAGCTTTTGACCGCATACTCCCTTAGCAGGGGAGCGCCTTCAGCCTCTCGGCCACCTCACCACACGCCTCTTACGAGTGCTTCGAAGAACTTGTTTATCGCTCATCGTCGCTGCGTGGCGCACATATTACTTTCTGAGACTTATAAGTCAAACAATTTTTCCCACACTTTTATCGTTTGCACACTTCACGCTCAATTAGTCTGTAAAAACGTCAAAAAGAGTGTTTTATCAACAGAAAAACGGAGGTCTGACAGATAGCAGTAATGCAAAAAATGGAGACTAAAGTTGAATGAACGGGAGTAAAGCGAAAAAACAATGGAGTGAAGGAGGAATTTTGAGGGTGCGTCTCACCGATAAAGATGAGACGCGGAAAGATTAGTAACTGGACTGCTGGGATTTTTCAGCCTGGATACGCTGGTAGATCTCTTCACGGTGAACAGAAACTTCCTTCGGGGCATTTACGCCAATACGTACCTGGTTGCCCTTTACCCCTAAAACTGTCACGGTGACCTCATCCCCAATCATGAGGGTCTCACCAACTCGACGAGTCAGAATCAGCATTCTTTGCTCCTTGAAAGATTAAAAGAGTCGGGTCTCTCTGTATCCCGGCATTATCCATCATATAACGCCAAAAAGTAAGCAATGACAAACACATTACATGTAAGCAGTCATGGCATTACATTCTGTTAAACCTAAGTTTAGCCGATATACACAACTTCAACCTGACTTTATCGTTGTCGATAGCGTTAATGCGAATGCCGTGAAGCGAGTCCACGGCATTGCCTGACGCTTATATTATTGCAATTTCGCGCTGACCCAGCCTTTCACACTGGCTAACGCTGCAGGTAAGGCCGCAGCATCCGTACCACCGGCTTGCGCCATGTCAGGACGTCCACCACCCTTGCCGCCCACCTGCTGAGCGACCATACCAATCAGTTCCCCTGCTTTCACACGATCTGTGACGTCCTTAGATACGCCTGCAATCAGAGAAACCTTACCTTCGGCTACCGTTGCCAGCACGATAATTGTCGACCCCAGCTGATTTTTTAAATCGTCAACCATGGTACGCAACATTTTCGGCTCAACACCGCTAAGCTCGCTAACCAACAGCTTAACACCATTAACATCAATTGCCTTACTGGAAAGATTTGCGCTCTCCTGTGCGGCAGCTTGTTCTTTAAGCTGTTGTAACTCTTTTTCCAGCTGACGCGTACGTTCCAGTACTGAGCGCACTTTATCAGCCAGATTATTGCTATCGCCTTTCAACAGATGTGCGACTTCGCTTAAGCGATCGCTGTCTGCATGAACGGTGGCGATAGCGCCTTCTCCGGTTACCGCTTCGATACGACGAACACCTGCAGCAGTACCCGATTCAGAGATGATGCGGAACAGACCAATATCACCGGTGCGGCTTGCGTGAGTACCGCCACACAGCTCGGTGGAGAAATCGCCCATGCTCAGCACGCGTACGCGCTCATCATACTTCTCGCCAAACAGAGCCATCGCACCTTTCGCTTTCGCCGCTTCGAGATCCATGATGTTGGTTTCGATCGGCAAGTTACGGCGAATCTGCGCGTTCACCAGGTCTTCAACCGCACGAATCTCTTCTGGTTTCATCGCTTCGTTGTGTGAGAAGTCGAAGCGCAGCACTTTGTCGTTAACCAGTGAACCTTTCTGCGATACATGAGTACCCAAAACCTGGCGCAGCGCAGCGTGCATCAGGTGCGTTGCGGAGTGATTCAGACGAATACGAGCGCGACGAGCCTCATCAACATCAGCCTGCACCGCGTCGCCCACTTTCAGAGAACCCGCAGCAAGTTTACCGATGTGACCAATCGCCTGGCCGTATTTCTGCGTATCTTCCACCGCAAAGGAGAAGTTAACGCCTTTCAGTTCGCCTTTATCGCCAACCTGACCGCCAGATTCCGCATAGAATGGCGTTTGATCCAGCACGACTACCGCTTCCTGGCCTGCATTGATGGCATCAACCGCTTTACCATCAACAAACAGCGCAGTCACTTTGCCGTTCAGTTCCAGATGGTCATAGCCTTTAAATTCAGATGCACTGTCAACACGGATCATTGCGTTGTAATCGGCACCAAAGCCGCTGGCTTCGCGCGCACGACGACGCTGCTCTTCCATTGCTGCTTCAAAACCAGCTTCGTCAACTTTGATGTTGCGTTCACGACAAACATCAGCCGTCAGGTCAACTGGGAAACCGTAGGTGTCGTACAGACGGAAAGCAGTTTCGCCATCCAGCGTATCGCCAGAAAGTTTCGCCAGCTCTTCGTCCAGCAGCGCCAGACCGCGCTCCAGAGTGCGGGCAAACTGTTCTTCTTCAGTCTTCAGCACCTGCTCAACCTGTGCCTGCTGGCGTTTCAGGTCTTCACCCGCAGAGCCCATAACGTCGATCAGCGGACCAACCAGTTTGTAGAAGAAAGTTTCTTTCGCGCCCAGCATATTGCCGTGACGCACTGCGCGACGAATGATACGACGCAGTACATAACCACGGTTTTCGTTGGACGGCATTACGCCATCCGCGATCAGGAACGCACAAGAACGAATGTGGTCAGCGATTACGCGCAGTGATTTATTGCTCAGATCGGTCGCGCCAGTGACTTTCGCTACTGCCTGGATCAGCGTGCGGAACAGGTCAATGTCATAGTTAGAGTTAACGTGTTGCAACACCGCAGCAATACGCTCCAGACCCATACCGGTATCTACAGACGGCTTCGGCAGCGGTTCCATCGTGCCATCTGCCTGGCGGTTGAACTGCATGAAGACGATGTTCCAAATCTCAATGTAACGGTCGCCGTCTTCTTCCGGACTTCCCGGAGGGCCACCCCAAATGTGGTCGCCATGATCGTAGAAGATTTCGGTGCACGGGCCACACGGACCAGTGTCACCCATCTGCCAGAAGTTGTCAGATGCGTATGGCGCACCTTTGTTATCGCCGATGCGAATAATACGTTCGCGCGGGATCCCTACTTCTTTTTCCCAGATTTCGTAGGCTTCGTCGTCGCTTTCATAGACGGTAACCCACAGACGCTCTTTCGGCAGGGCAAACCATTTTTCACTGGTCAGCAGTTCCCATGCAAACTGAATGGCATCGTGTTTGAAATAGTCGCCGAAGCTGAAGTTGCCCAGCATTTCGAAGAAGGTATGGTGACGCGCGGTGTAACCGACGTTTTCCAGGTCGTTGTGTTTACCACCCGCACGCACGCAGCGTTGGGAAGTGGTAGCGCGGGAATAATTACGCTTGTCGAGCCCAAGGAACACATCCTTGAACTGGTTCATCCCGGCGTTGGTAAACAACAAAGTTGGGTCGTTATGGGGTACCAGGGAGCTGCTGGCAACTACCTGATGTCCCTTACTATGGAAAAAGTCGAGAAACGCCTGACGGATCTCAGCGGTGCTCTTGCTCATAATTATCCTGAAATCAAGCTAACGAAATATCGCCACCAGCTACAGCGTGTCTTAACCGCCGGGCTGGTAACTGAAAAGTGGGAATAAGATAAGTTTTCTTGACTGGGAAGTAAAATACCGTATGCGTTCAGTCGGCAAAATTTCGCCAAATATCCTGGATATCCTCCATCAGATAGCCGCGATAGAGCAGAAAACGCTGGATCTTAACTTTTTCTGAAAAGACAGTTGGCAAAGGTTCGCCATATTTTCGCGTCGCCTGATCGCGCGCCAGTGCGCACCAGTCGATGTCACATTCACGCATCGCTTTTTCTGTCGCTTCGCGGGAAATACCTTTCTGATTCAGTTCCTGACGAATACGCGCAGGTCCATAACCTTTGCGGCTACGGCTGGCGATAAAGCGCGCAACAAATCGGCTGTCATCGAGATAGCCATGTTCATGGCACCAGGCAATAACACGCTCGTAATCTTCTACCGTGGCATCAATCTCTTCCGGGCCATTTTTGCCCATAATCGGTGCCGCGAGTTTACGCCGCAGTTCTTGCTCACTGTGATCGCGCACCGCCAGAATGCGTACCGCACGATCCAACAGGCGAGCATATGCCGGGCGACGGGATGTTGATTCTGTCATGGCATACCCTTACAACTTAAAAAGCAAAAGGGCCGCAGATGCGACCCTTGTGTATCAAACAAGACGATTAAAAATCTTCGTTAGTTTCTGCTACGCCTTCGCTGTCATCTACAGAGAAATCCGGCGTTGAGTTCGGGTTGCTCAGCAGCAACTCACGTACTTTCTTCTCGATCTCTTTCGCAGTTTCCGGGTTGTCTTTCAGCCAGGCAGTCGCATTCGCTTTACCCTGACCGATCTTCTCACCTTTGTAGCTGTACCACGCGCCCGCTTTCTCGATCAGCTTCTCTTTCACGCCCAGGTCAACCAGTTCGCCGTAGAAGTTGATACCTTCGCCGTAGAGGATCTGGAATTCAGCCTGTTTAAACGGCGCAGCGATTTTGTTCTTCACCACTTTCACGCGGGTTTCGCTACCCACCACGTTTTCGCCCTCTTTCACCGCGCCGATGCGACGGATGTCGAGACGAACAGAAGCGTAGAATTTCAGCGCGTTACCACCGGTAGTCGTTTCCGGGTTACCGAACATCACACCAATTTTCATACGGATCTGGTTGATGAAGATCAGCAGCGTGTTGGACTGCTTCAGGTTACCCGCCAGCTTACGCATCGCCTGGCTCATCATACGTGCCGCAAGGCCCATGTGAGAGTCGCCGATTTCGCCTTCGATTTCCGCTTTCGGCGTCAGTGCCGCCACGGAGTCAACGACGATAACGTCTACTGCGCCAGAACGCGCCAGAGCGTCACAGATTTCCAGTGCCTGCTCGCCGGTGTCCGGCTGGGAGCACAGCAGGTTGTCGATATCGACGCCCAGTTTACGTGCATAGATTGGGTCCAGCGCGTGTTCAGCATCGATAAACGCACAGGTTTTACCTTCACGCTGCGCTGCGGCGATCACCTGTAACGTCAGCGTGGTTTTACCGGAAGATTCCGGTCCGTAGATTTCGACGATACGGCCCATCGGCAGACCACCTGCCCCAAGCGCGATATCCAGTGAAAGCGAACCGGTAGAGATGGTTTCCACATCCATGGAACGGTCTTCACCCAGGCGCATGATGGAGCCTTTACCAAATTGTTTCTCAATCTGGCCCAGTGCTGCCGCCAACGCTTTCTGTTTGTTTTCGTCGATAGCCATTTTTACTCCTGTCATGCCGGGTAATACCGGATAGTCAATATGTTCTGTTGAAGCAATTATACTGTATGCTCATACAGTATCAAGTGTTTTGTAGAAATTGTTGCCACAAGGTTTGCAATGCATACGCAGTAGCCTGACGACGCACCGCATCACGATCACCGCTGAAGCATTCCCGGCGGGTAATGCCTTCGCCGCGGGCAGTGGCAAAAGCAAACCAGACAGTGCCGACAGGTTTCTCTTCACTACCGCCATCCGGCCCGGCGATACCGCTGATAGACACAGCATAATCAGCACGAGCCGCTTTCAGTGCGCCTATCGCCATTTCCACCACGACGGGTTCGCTCACCGCGCCATGCTGCGCCAGCGTCTCTTCGCGTACGCCGATCATCTGCGCTTTGGCTTCGTTACTGTAGGTGACAAATCCGCGTTCAAACCAGGCGGAACTACCGGCAATATCGGTAATCACTTTCGCTACCCAACCGCCGGTACAAGACTCGGCAGTTGTTACGGTTGCGCCACGGGCTTTCAGCGTCTGCCCTACCTGTTCGCTTAACTGCATCAGTTCACTGTCAATCATCACAACCTCAGTCAGTCAAAAAATATATGCCGGACAAGATAGCACTTTCCCGCAGAAGATGGGGACGAGCGATTCATTTTACGAGTTGCGTTCCGGAAAAAGACTGTTGCGACCAGTCGGTAAAGAAAAAGCGCTACCATGCCGCGTTCACATTGATATGTATTCACAGGGAGAGAATAGCAATGGCAACAAAGAAAACGGATAACACGCCACAAAACGCGCTTAAACAAACCACGCAAATGCGTATTTGGGTCATCATTGGTGGCATCGGTGCACTGGTTTCAGTGATATGTAAAATTTTATCTTCTGGCTACCTTGAACCTTTCGACTTCGGTCAGGCTGCGTTAGGCGTTGTCTGCCTGGGATATGCGATATCGCTGTCGAAAAAAATCAAGCAATTACGTCATTCGAATAAACAGTAAGAAAACAGAGGGAAGTTTAACCCCCCTCTTGCAAAGAGTTACTGAACGCGCGCCAGTGCCACGGCTTGTCCTAACTGCCAGACGGCCATTGCGTAATGGGTGCTGTGATTGTAACGGGTGATAGTGTAGAAGTTCGGCAAACCGTACCAGTACTGGTAACCGGTGCCAACATCCAGGCGCAGTAAGCTGGCCTGCTGATGATTGCCCAGCGGCTGCTGTGGCGTTAGTCCAGCTGCAGCAAGTTGTGAAATGCTGTACTTGGTTTTGAAGCCATTCGGTAAGCCTGGAGCCTGACCGTTTGCCATCACCGCAACCTGATCACCTTTCACCCAGCCGTGCGCTTTAAAATAGTTCGCCACACTACCGATGGCATCAACCGGATCCCACAGGTTGATATGCCCGTCGCCGCTGAAATCTACCGCATATTGTTTATAAGACGATGGCATAAACTGACCGTAGCCCATCGCACCGGCAAACGAGCCTTTCAGATTGAGCGGATCGTCCTGCTCGTCGCGCGCCATCAGCAAGAAGGTTTCCAGCTCACCAGAGAAATACTCCGCGCGGCGTGGGTAGTTAAATGACAGCGTTGCCAGCGCATCGAGGATACGGGTTTTCCCCATCACGCGTCCCCAGCGAGTTTCGACGCCGATAATCCCGACGATAATTTCCGGCGGTACACCATACACCTGCCACGCACGATTCAACGCGTCTTCATACTGATTCCAGAAAACCACGCCGTTTTGCACGTTGTCCGGCGTAATAAATTTTTTGCGATAACGCAGCCATGCGCCGTTCGGACCTGATGGCGGTTTCACCGATGTGGTTGGTGCCTGGTTATCCATCAGCCGCAATACCGAATCCAGACGTTTCGCCTGGGAGAGAATTTCCTGCAACTGCTGACGATTGAAACCGTGTTTGCTCACCATTTTGTCGATGAACTGCTGGGCATTCGGGTTGTTAGCGAAATCGCCGCCCATCTGCATCACATTGTGCTGCGGCTCAAGCAGGAAGCCGCCAGACGGCGTTCCGGTGGTCGTTTCAGTCTCAGTAGGTTTTGGCTTGCTGCTACAGGCGGCAAGCAACACAAAAAGGGGAAGCAATGTTACATAACGACGCTTGAACATGAGGGGTCCATTTAACAAATTCAACCAGGGGCAAGTATGGTAAAGCATCCCGCCCTGCACAAGGAAGCGGTAGTCACTGCCCGATACAGACTTTACATAACTCAACTCATCCGCCTCACTATCCTTTTATACAAACTTTCAAATTAAAATATTTATCTTTCATTTTGAGATCAAAATAACACTTTTAAATCTTTCAATCTGATTATATTAGGTTGCCATTTGGTAATAAAACAATAAATCCTGAAGGAGAGAACAATGATAGAAACCATTACTCATGGTGCAGAGTGGTTTATCGGGCTGTTCCAAAAGGGCGGAGAGGTGTTTACCGGGATGGTGACCGGCATTCTTCCGCTGTTGATTAGCCTGCTGGTTATCATGAACGCACTGATTAATTTTATCGGTCAGCATCGTATTGAACGTTTTGCTCAACGTTGCGCCGGTAACCCTGTTTCCCGTTACCTGCTGTTACCGTGCATTGGCACGTTTGTCTTTTGCAATCCGATGACCTTAAGCCTGGGTCGCTTTATGCCGGAAAAGTACAAACCCAGCTATTACGCGGCGGCCTCTTATAGCTGTCACTCAATGAATGGCCTCTTCCCCCATATCAACCCTGGCGAACTGTTTGTTTATCTTGGCATTGCCAGTGGTCTGACAACGCTAAATCTGCCACTTGGCCCACTGGCGGTGAGCTATCTGCTGGTTGGTCTGGTCACCAACTTCTTCCGCGGCTGGGTAACCGATCTAACCACCGCTATTTTTGAGAAAAAGATGGGCATTCAACTTGAACAAAAAGTTCACCTGGCAGGAGCAACATCATGACGCGTATTCGGATCGAAAAAGGAACGGGTGGCTGGGGCGGCCCGCTTGAGCTGGAAGCCACGCCGGGCAAAAAAATTGTCTATATCACCGCCGGTACCCGGCCTGCGATTGTCGACAAACTCGCACAGCTTACTGGCTGGCAGGCTATTGACGGATTTAAAGAAGGTGAACCTGCGGAGGAAGAAATTGGTGTCGCGGTAATCGACTGTGGCGGCACATTACGCTGCGGCATCTATCCGAAACGGCGTATTCCCACCATTAATATCCACTCGACGGGCAAGTCCGGCCCGCTGGCGCAGTACATTGTGGAAGATATTTATGTCTCTGGCGTGAAAGAAGAAAACATCACTGTAGTGGGTGATGCGACACCACAACCCTCTTCCGTGGGCCGTGACTATGACACCAGCAAGAAAATCACCGAACAAAGCGATGGTTTACTGGCGAAGGTGGGAATGGGTATGGGTTCTGCCGTTGCCGTGCTGTTTCAATCTGGCCGTGACACCATCGACACTGTATTAAAAACCATTCTGCCGTTTATGGCGTTCGTCTCGGCGCTCATTGGCATCATTATGGCTTCTGGCCTTGGTGACTGGATTGCCCACGGTCTTGCTCCGCTGGCGAGCCATCCACTGGGTCTGGTCATGCTGGCGCTCATCTGCTCCTTCCCGCTGCTTTCACCTTTTCTCGGCCCAGGCGCAGTTATCGCACAGGTTATCGGCGTATTGATTGGTGTGCAGATTGGTCTCGGCAATATTCCGCCGCATCTGGCTTTACCTGCACTGTTTGCCATCAACGCGCAGGCGGCCTGCGACTTCATCCCGGTCGGTTTGTCGCTGGCGGAAGCCCGTCAGGACACGGTTCGCGTCGGTGTCCCTTCTGTACTGGTGAGCCGCTTTTTAACCGGCGCGCCGACTGTACTGATCGCCTGGTTTGTCTCCGGTTTTATCTATCAATAGAGGCTGAAACATGACCGTTATTTATCAGACCACCATCACCCGTATCGGCGCGAGTGCCACTGACGCTCTCAGCGACCAGATGCTCATCACCTTTCGTGAAGGCGCGCCTGCGGATCTCGAAGAGTATTGCTTCATTCATTGCCACGGCGAGTTGAAAGGTGCACTCCATCCCGGTTTGCAATTTTCACTCGGGCAGCATCGCTATCCGGTGACCGCCGTTGGCAGCGTGGCGGAAGACAACCTTCGCGAACTGGGTCATGTCACCCTGCGCTTCGATGGTTTAAGCGAAGCGGAATTTCCGGGCACTGTCCATGTGGCAGGCCCTGTACCCGACGATATCGCGCCGGGATCGGTTTTGAAGTTTGAATCTGTTAAGGAGTAAAAAATGAATCAGGTTGCCGTTGTCATCGGTGGTGGGCAAACCTTAGGCGCGTTCCTGTGCCACGGTCTGGCTGCCGAGGGGTATCGCGTAGCGGTTGTCGATATTCAGAGCGACAAAGCCGCAAATGTGGCACAAGAAATTAACGCCGAATATGGTGAAGGTATGGCGTATGGTTTTGGTGCTGACGCCACCAGCGAGCAGAGCGTGCTGGCGCTCTCTCGTGGGGTAGATGAAATCTTTGGTCGCGTGGATTTACTGGTCTACAGCGCCGGAATAGCAAAAGCAGCCTTTATCAGCGACTTCCAGCTCGGCGATTTTGATCGTTCGCTACAAGTGAATCTGGTGGGTTATTTCCTGTGTGCGCGTGAATTCTCGCGTTTGATGATCCGCGACGGCATTCAGGGGCGCATTATTCAGATCAACTCGAAATCCGGCAAAGTGGGCAGCAAACACAACTCTGGCTACAGCGCAGCGAAATTTGGTGGCGTCGGACTGACTCAATCACTGGCTCTGGATCTGGCGGAGTACGGCATTACGGTGCATTCACTAATGCTCGGTAATCTGCTGAAATCGCCGATGTTCCAGTCACTGTTGCCACAATACGCGACCAAGCTAGGTATCAAACCGGATCAAGTCGAGCAGTATTACATCGATAAAGTACCGCTCAAACGCGGCTGCGATTATCAGGATGTGCTGAATATGCTGCTGTTCTACGCCAGTCCAAAGGCATCGTACTGCACTGGTCAGTCGATCAATGTCACCGGCGGTCAGGTGATGTTCTGATCAACAGCGGAGATCCGTTAAGGATCTCCGCGAGACTAATAGAATGCCTGATGCGCTACGCTTATCAGGCCTACAGGACTTCCGCCACTACATTAAGGAAAAGTTATGGTATCCGCACTCATCACCGTCGCCGTTATCGCCTGGTGTGCGCAACTGGCCTTAGGCGGCTGGCAAATTTCTCGTTTTAACCGTGCCTTCGACACACTATGCCAGCAAGGGCGGGTTGGCGTGGGCCGTTCCAGCGGGCGCTTTAAACCGCGGGTCGTGGTCGCCATCGCCCTGGACGATCAGCAGCGCATCGTCGACACCTTGTTTATGAAAGGACTGACTGTCTTCGCCCGACCGCAAAAAATTCCCGCAATTACGGGCATGCATTCTGCTGATTTACAGCCCGATGTGATCTTTCCCCATGATCCACTATCACAGAATGCTCTATCATTGGCGCTTAAACTGAAACGTGGATAATTTCGTTGTGAATGTTACTTGCTTGCGAAGTTATCATTTTGAAACCTAAATCAGGTAATCACGCCCATGAAACCTCGTCAGCGTCAGGCCGCCATTCTGGAGTATCTGCAAAAGCAGGGTAAATGCTCGGTTGAAGAATTGGCGCAATACTTTGACACCACAGGCACAACCATTCGCAAAGATCTGGTCATTCTGGAACATGCAGGAACCGTCATTCGTACTTATGGCGGAGTGGTGTTGAATAAAGAGGAATCCGATCCGCCTATCGATCATAAAACACTCATCAACACCCACAAGAAAGAGCTGATTGCAGAAGCTGCCGTTAGTTTTATCCATGATGGCGATTCGATCATTCTTGATGCTGGCAGCACCGTTTTGCAGATGGTCCCCCTGCTCTCGCGCTTTAATAACATCACAGTAATGACCAACAGCCTGCACATCGTCAATGCGCTATCCGAACTGGATAACGAACAAACTATCCTGATGCCAGGCGGCACATTTCGTAAAAAATCGGCCTCATTTCACGGGCAGCTGGCAGAGAACGCCTTCGAACATTTCAGCTTCGATAAATTGTTTATGGGCACCGATGGCATCGATCTCAATGCAGGCGTAACCACCTTCAACGAGGTCTATACCGTCAGTAAAGCGATGTGTAATGCCGCGCGCGAAGTTATTTTGATGGCTGACTCATCGAAGTTTGGCCGTAAAAGCCCCAACGTGGTTTGTAGTCTTGAAAGCGTCGATAAACTGATTACCGACGCAGGTATCGATCCAGCGTTTCGTCAGGCGCTGGAAGAAAAAGGGATCGACGTGATCATAACCGGAGAGAGCAATGAGTGAAGCACTACTGAACGCGGGACGTCAGACGTTAATGCTGGAGTTGCAGGAAGCAAGCCGTTTACCAGAACGTCTGGGCGATGATTTTGTTCGCGCCGCCAATATCATCCTGCACTGCGAAGGCAAAGTGGTGGTTTCGGGAATTGGCAAATCGGGCCACATTGGTAAGAAAATCGCCGCAACGCTTGCCAGTACCGGCACACCGGCTTTTTTTGTCCATCCGGCAGAGGCACTGCACGGCGATCTGGGGATGATTGAAAGCCGCGATGTGATGCTGTTTATCTCTTACTCCGGTGGCGCAAAGGAACTGGATCTGATTATTCCGCGTCTGGAAGACAAATCTATCGCGCTGCTGGCGATGACCGGTAAACCGACATCACCGCTGGGCCTGGCGGCGAAAGCGGTGCTGGATATCTCTGTAGAACGCGAAGCCTGCCCGATGCATCTTGCACCGACCTCCAGCACCGTCAATACCCTGATGATGGGCGACGCGCTGGCGATGGCGGTCATGCAGGCGCGCGGATTTAATGAAGAAGATTTTGCCCGCTCCCACCCAGCTGGGGCACTGGGCGCTCGCTTGCTGAACAAAGTGCATCATCTGATGCGCCGTGATGACGCCATCCCGCAGGTGGCGTTAACCGCCAGCGTGATGGATGCGATGCTGGAACTCAGTCGCACCGGTCTGGGACTGGTAGCAGTGTGCGACGATCAACGACTGGTGAAAGGCGTCTTTACCGACGGGGATTTACGTCGCTGGCTGGTTGGCGGCGGTGCACTCACCACGCCAGTTAATGAAGCGATGACGGCAGGCGGCACGACGTTGCTATCGCAAAGTCGCGCCATCGACGCCAAAGAGATCCTGATGAAGCGCAAAATCACCGCCGCACCAGTGGTGGATGAAAACGGCAAACTTACCGGCGCAATTAACCTGCAGGATTTCTATCAGGCCGGGATTATTTAATCCTTCAGCCCCAGACGTTTCGCCAGCCGATGCAGGTTGGCGACGTCGGTTTCCAGCATCCGTGCGCTGGCAGCCCAGTTGTGATGATTTTGTGCCAGCGCCTGGCGAATAGTTTCACGCTGGAACGCTTCTGTCGCTTCACGCAGGTTTTGCTTAACAACGGGCACCGCCGCCGCTTCTGGCGGCGGCAACGTCACCTCAGGAAAAGCAAAATGTTGCGCTTCAAGAATCACTTCATCGCCGCTGCGGGTGGCTCTCGCCAGCACCACCGCCCGATGAATAGCATGTTCCAGTTCGCGCACGTTCCCCGGAAAACTATAGTGTTGCAATAAATTCCGCGCCCCGGCACTTAATACCACGCGGGAGAGCCCCAGCCGCAAACGACACTGCTCACAGAAATACCCCGCCAGAAGAATGACGTCATCACCCCGCTCACGCAGCGGCGGCACCAAAAGCGGAAACACACTCAGGCGATGAAACAAGTCAGCACGAAATCGCCCTGCCAGCACCTCTTCGCGCAAGTCGCGGTTAGTCGCCGCCAGCACGCGCACATCGACCCGCAAACTGCGGTCATCGCCAACGCGCTGAATATCGCCATACTGCAACACCCTCAGCAGCTTGGCCTGCAATGCCAACGACAACTCGCCGATCTCATCCAGAAACAGCGTGCCGTTATCCGCCATTTCAAACTTCCCGCTGCGGTTACTGATAGCGCCAGTAAACGCCCCTTTCACGTGCCCGAACAACTCACTTTCCGCCACACTTTCCGGCAGTGCGGCACAGTTGAGATAGACCAACGGATTCACCGCCCGCGGCGAGGCTTCATGAATCGCTTTCGCCACCAATTCCTTACCCGTTCCCGTCTCACCACTGATTAGGACGTTGAGATCGGACGCCGCCACAATCTCAATCTGTTTTTTCAATTGCGTCATGCCTGGCGACAGGCCGATCATCTGCGTCTGTTTCACCGCTTCAAACGGCGTGGCATCGCCTGGCAGCATATTCTGGCTTTCCAGTTGTTCAATCAGCAACGCATTGCTTAACGCTCCCGCCGCCAGCGCAGCAATCAGCCGTAACTCTTCGTCGCTGAAAACATCGAACTGATCGGGCTGCATCCCATCGAGCGTCAGTGCGCCGATCAGGTTTTGCCCGGCAAATAAGGGCAGACCAACACAGGCGTGAACCTTCAGACTCTCCTGCCCTGGAATCAAACCGTCATAGGGATCGGGCAATTCGCTGTCTGCGGGAAAGCGCACCACGTCCCCGGCGCGGGCAATCGCTTCCAGCCGTGGATGCCCTTCCAGCGCAAAGCGTCTACCGAGAACATCCTTCGCCAGCCCGTCGATGGCAAGCGGAATAAACTGCCGCGAGTCGTAACGTAGCAACGCAGACGCATCGCACTCTAGCACCTGACGCAGCGTGGTGATCAGGCGCTGAAAACGGTCCTGATGACCAATCCCACGCTGCAATTCGATGGCGATATTCGCCAGCACATCAACGGAAAAACTCATCTTTGCCTCACTGTCAATTTGACTATAGATATTGTCATATCGACCATTTGATTGATAGTCATTTTGACTACTCATTAATGAGCATAATTTTATTTGTATAGTAAAAACAATCAGATAAAAAACTGGCACGCAATCTGCAATTAGCAAGACATCTTTTTAGAACACGCTGAATAAATTGAGGTTGCTATGTCTATTGTGGTGAAAAATAACATTCATTGGGTTGGTCAACGTGACTGGGAAGTGCGTGATTTTCACGGCACGGAATATAAAACGCTGCGCGGCAGCAGCTACAACAGCTACCTCATTCGTGAAGAAAAAAACGTGCTGATCGACACCGTCGACCATAAATTCAGCCGCGAATTTGTGCAGAACCTGCGTAATGAAATCGATCTGGCGGATATCGATTACATCGTGATTAACCATGCTGAAGAGGACCACGCCGGGGCGCTGACCGAACTGATGGCGCAAATTCCCGATACGCCGATCTATTGTACTGCCAACGCTATCGACTCAATAAATGGTCATCACCATCATCCGGAGTGGAATTTTAATGTGGTGAAAACTGGTGACACGCTGGATATCGGCAACGGCAAACAGCTCATTTTTGTCGAAACGCCAATGCTGCACTGGCCGGACAGCATGATGACTTACCTGACGGGCGACGCGGTGCTGTTCAGTAACGATGCTTTCGGTCAGCACTACTGCGACGAGCATCTCTTCAACGATGAAGTGGATCAGACCGAGCTTTTCGAGCAGTGTCAGCGTTACTACGCCAATATCCTGACACCGTTCAGCCGCCTGGTAACGCCGAAAATCACCGAGATCCTGGGCTTTAACTTGCCGGTCGATATGATTGCCACCTCTCACGGCGTGGTATGGCGCGATAACCCGACGCAAATTGTCGAGCTGTACCTGAAATGGGCGGCGGATTATCAGGAAGACAGAATCACCATTTTCTACGACACCATGTCGAATAACACCCGCATGATGGCTGACGCTATCGCCCAGGGGATTGCGGAAACCGACCCGCGCGTGGCGGTGAAAATTTTCAACGTCGCCCGAAGCGATAAAAACGAAATCTTGACCAATGTCTTCCGCTCAAAAGGCGTGCTGGTTGGCACTTCGACGATGAATAACGTGATGATGCCGAAAATCGCCGGGCTGGTGGAGGAGATGACCGGATTACGCTTCCGTAACAAACGCGCCAGTGCTTTCGGCTCTCACGGCTGGAGCGGCGGTGCCGTGGATCGTCTTTCCACGCGCCTGCAAGATGCGGGTTTCGAAATGTCGCTTAGCCTGAAAGCCAAATGGCGACCGGACCAGGATGCACTGGAATTATGCCGTGAACACGGTCGTGAAATTGCCCGTCAGTGGGCGCTTTCGCCGCTGCCGCAAAGCACGGTGAATACGGTGGTTAAAGAAGAAACCTGTGCCACCACGACGGCTGACCTCGGCCCACGGATGCAGTGCAGCGTCTGCCAGTGGATTTACGATCCGGCAAAAGGCGAGCCAATGCAGGACGTTGCGCCAGGAACGCCGTGGAGTGAAGTCCCGGATAACTTCCTGTGCCCGGAATGCTCCCTTGGCAAAGACGTCTTTGACGAACTGGCATCGGAGGCAAAATGAGCAACGGCATTGTGATCATTGGTTCGGGCTTCGCCGCCCGCCAACTGGTGAAAAATATTCGCAAACAGGACGCCAGTATTCCATTGACCCTGATTGCCGCCGACAGCATGGATGAGTACAACAAACCTGATCTTAGCCATGTGATCAGTCAGGGGCAACGTGCCGACGACCTTACCCGCCAGACGGCGGGTGAATTTGCCGAGCAGTTTAATCTGCGCCTGTTTCCGCACACCTGGGTGACGGATATCGATGCCGAAGCCCATGTGGTGAAAAGCCAGAATAATCAGTGGCAATACGACAAGCTAGTGCTGGCTACCGGAGCCAGCGCCTTTGTCCCGCCGGTGCCTGGGCGTGAGTTAATGCTGACGTTAAATAGTCAGCAAGAATATCGCGCCTGTGAAACACAACTGCGGGATGCCCGACGGGTGTTGATTGTAGGCGGTGGCTTGATTGGTAGCGAGCTGGCGATGGATTTTTGTCGGGCAGGCAAAGCGGTCACGCTAATCGACAACGCTGCCAGTATTCTGGCGTCGTTAATGCCACCGGAAGTAAGCAGTCGCTTACAGCATCGGTTGACGGAGATGGGCGTTCATCTGCTGTTGAAATCTCAGTTGCAGGGGCTGGAAAAAACGAATTATGGCATTCTGGCAACGCTGGACCGCCAGCGCAGCATCGAAGTGGATGCGGTAATTGCCGCCACCGGACTGCGCCCGGAAACCGCCCTGGCACGACGCGCCGGGCTGACGATTAATCGCGGCGTTTGCGTCGATAGCTATCTGCAAACCAGTAATGCCGATATTTACGCGCTGGGCGATTGCGCAGAAATTAACGGTCAGGTATTGCCGTTCCTCCAGCCGATTCAACTTAGCGCGATGGTGCTGGCAAAAAATCTTCTCGGCAATAACACGCCGCTGAAACTACCGGCGATGCTGGTGAAAATCAAAACGCCGGAATTACCGCTGCATCTGGCAGGCGAAACCCAGCGTCAGGATTTGCGCTGGCAGATTTGTACCGAAAGCCAGGGAATGGTGGCGCGCGGCGTTGACGATGCCGACCAGCTTCGCGCCTTTGTAGTCAGTGAGGATCGGATGAAAGAGGCGTTTGGAATGTTGAAAACCTTGCCGATGTAGGCGGGCTACTGTACCCAAAATGCCTGGAGGGATAATACAAGGCCGGATAAGGCGTTCACGCCGCATCCGGCACTGCGCCCAAATGCAACACGTTTATCCGTTCTGGACTTCACCCGCCACCCAACGGGCCGCAACAATAACCCCCTGCCCCAGAGACAACCCGCCATCCCCCGCAGGTAAACTCTGCGGGAAGAGCAACGTAAAATCAGCAAGATAATGCGCCAGACGTGCACGCAGCAAACGGTTATGAATAACCCCACCGCTAAATACCAGCGTAGTGATACCGCACATCGTGGCCTGCTCACGCATCAACGCGGCAAAACCCTGCGCCAGTGCATCATGAAACGCCCACGCGCGTTGATTAACCGGAGCCTGCCAGTTCAGCCACTGCTGCCAGAAAGTGGCGAGATCCAGTTGATTGTCCACCAGCGGCATCGTCACCGGATGCGTCACTCCGTGGCACGAAGCTGCGAGCGCCTCCAGAGCACAAGCCGCTTCACCTTCATAACTTAACGTGGCTGGCGCACAGCCCAGCGCAGCCGCTACGGCATCGAACAACCGCCCACACGATGATGCCAGCGGAGCATTGATTCCACGCTCAATGGCCCGCGCCAGCACGCTCCAGTTTTGCTGTTGCACACTTGCCGTTTCAGAGTAATTCTGCCACTCCGGCACAAAGCGCAGGCACTGCGCCAGCAGGTTACGCCACGGCTGCTTTGCAGCCAAATCGCCACCAACAAGCGCCACCGCAGGCAAACCGCCCAGGTGCTGGCATTCGCGATAGTTCACCCGCAAGCACTCGCCGCCCCATAAAGCGCCGTTCTCGCCCATACCAATACCGTCGAGCGTCAAAGCAATGACATCACCGCCATCCAGCGGCCAGTGATGTTCTGCCAGACACGCCGCCGCGTGGGCATGGTGATGCAGCACCGTTTGCGTCGGCAGATTCATCTCACGCGCCCACTGGCTGGAGACATAGCCCGGATGCGCATCATGCACCACAAACTGTGGAGTAAAATCGTAGATGTTTTGCATCAGACGCAACGCTTCGCGCCACTGCATCTGAATGCCATCGTCACTTAAATCGCCCAAATGTTGACTCAACACCGCCTGTTCACCACGCACCAGACAGAAGGTATTTTTCAGATCCGCACCGAGACACAACACAGGAGGAATATTTTTAAAGCCCGGAGGCAAAGCCAGCGCATCCGGTACATACCCCCGCGAGCGGCGCAACATTTCGCCACTTTCGCGCACCACTGAATCATCCATCCGCTGCACGATGTCGCGGTTATGAATCAAGAATCCGTCGGCAATGTCCTGCAAATCCTCCAGCGCCTGTTCGTTGCTGATAGCCGGTGGTTTACCGCTCAGGTTGCCGGAGGTCATCACCAGCGGGCATTGCAGTTCCTGTAACAGCAAATGCTGGAGCGGATTCGCAGGCAACATCACCCCGACTTCGTTAAGGCCAGGGGCGATATCGTCACAAAGTTCCGGAACATATTTTTTATCCACCAGCACAATCGGCGCGGCGGGCGTGGTGAGCAACTGACGGGCAGCGTCTGGTAAATCTTCTGTCACTGGCAACATGACCGCCAGCGGTTTCGCCGGGCGATGTTTGCGTGCCCGAAGTGTCGCCACCGCGTTACTGTTACGCGCATCGCAGGCGAGATGAAATCCGCCAATCCCTTTGATGGCGACAATGTTGCCCATTTTTAACTGTGCGATAGCTGCCTGTAATGCCGCCTCTTGTTCTGCATGTTCACCATGACTTAGCCATTCAAGATGCGGGCCACACTCCGGGCAGGCCACCGGCTGGGCGTGGAAGCGACGATCGAGCGGGTCGCGATATTCTTTATCGCAGGCCGGACAAAGCGGAAACGCCGCCATCACGGTAAATGGACGGTCGTAAGGCATCGCGCGAATAATGGTGAAACGCGGGCCGCAGTGGGTACAGTTGATAAACGGATAACGATAACGCCGTTCGCCTGGAGTATTCATTTCGGCAAGACAGGCAGGGCAAGTTGCGGCATCGGGAACAATTTGCGTATTCATGACGCCGCCCGCGCTCTGGCGGATGGTGAACTCAGTGGGCGGCTGCATCCAGATAAACTGCTCACATTCGACGCTATCAATACGCGCCAGCGGCGGGCAGTGCTGATGCAATTGAACAAGAAACATTTCCGGATCTTCCAGCAACCGGACTTCCACGCCATCGCCGTCATTACAGACATCGCCGTGAAGATTTAATTGCTGTGCCAGTTGCCAGACAAAGGGACGAAAACCGACGCCCTGCACTTTGCCACGAATACGCAGTTGGACACCGCAAGATGTGTTTTTTGCCATTGAGTTATTCCCGCCATCATGAATTGCGTAACCCGCCCAGCCGGACACGACCGCGTCGCATCCGGTAGTCACAGGTTGGCGATACCGCCCGCTCCGTATTCTACGAATATTTCCGGGAATTCCTTTGATGCCAGAACAGTTCTGTAAGATTTTTAGAACATCAGCGCCGTGCGGCGGCGTTTTTCTGCGCTCAGTTGTTCAAGTTTATTACGATCGACACAAATCAGCGCATGGGTCGGGCAAGCAGCCATACACGCCGGGCCGTCTTCACGATGGTTACAGAGGTCGCATTTATTAGCTTCGGCTTTGTCAGCGCGTACGTTAAGCCCTGCGCCGCTGTTGCGAATCACCGGACGCACTACCACTTCCATCGCACCATACGGGCAAGCCACAACGCAGGTTTTGCAACCAATGCAACGTTCCTGCATGACATGAACAAACCCTTTATCACGGCTGATAGCACCATTCGGGCAGACGTTAGCGCACGGTGCATCTTCACACTGACGGCAGACTGTCGCCGTGGAAATGTTCACACCTTTAATGACATGGATTCGCGGTAAAAAAGTTTCCGGGGTCAGCGATGCACAGTCCTGATTCTCCTGATGAGAAACCACGCACGCCACTTCACAGGTACGACAACCAATACATTTACTCGCGTCAGCAATGATGAAACGGTTCATCAAATTCTCCAGCAATGACAGTTAATGCTGCCGATACATTCACAAATCATGCCAATTTTTAATTCATTGTTATTTAAAGAAATTAAATTCTGCAATGCAGAAAAAACGATGTCATCGACACTAGTGACGATGACATGTGATGACAATGTTTATCGCGAAAGAGCAATGAGTGAGTCGCGGCGGATTAGTTTTCCGCTGAAGGTTTTCGGCGGTGAGTAAGCACCACCATCGAGCATAAATATCAGCCGCCCAATTATTTCCTGAATCATCTCAGTCACCGGAATTTTTACGCTGGAGAGCGCCGGAACGGTGTAGGGGGCAATTGCGATATCATCAAATCCAATAACCGACACTTGCCCCGGCACCGCTACACCACGGTCATGCAACGCTTTCATCGCACCTATCGCCATATCGTCGTTACTGGCAACTAACGCGCTAAATTTAGCCCCACGTTCGAGCAACGTTTCTACCCCTTCGGCCCCGCTGGCAGGCGTCCATTTACCGTTAGCGATAAGTTTTTCATTGAGTGCAATACCATGCTGCGCCAGCGCGTCTTTATATCCGGCAAGGCGTTCAATGCTGGTGGGGGAATCCATCGAACCGGTAAGGAAAGCAATCTCCTGATGTCCGGCGTTTATCAACTCTGCCACGGCGTTAAAGCTGGTCTGTTTATGATCGCACCAGACACTATGGCTGCTGTTTTTGCGCAGGCGGCGATTGAGCACCATTATCGGCTGATTGTGTGCGTCAATGATGTCATCAATCTCATCTACGCTTAAAAAGCGCGGGTAAATCATAATGGCGTCGCAGCGCAGATCCAGTAGATACTGAATCGCCTGGCGTTCTTCTTCGGCGCTATGTTTGCCATCTGCCAATAGCAGCTGACGCCCTTTCTCTTCCGCCATTCTCGCGGTATGAAACAGTAATTCACTAAAATAAATGCCGTGGTAAAGCGTGTTGGTCACTACCAGCCCTAGCGTCTGGGTACTCTTCGCTGACAGATTGCGCGCCAGCAAATTTGGGCGGTAGCCGCTCTCTTCCACCGCCTGAAACACGCGATCTTTAGTCTCCTGGCTGACGTAGCCATTACCTGAAAGCACGCGGGAAACGGTCGCTTTTGAAACCCCGGCGCGCTTCGCCACTTCCAGCATCGTCGTCATCATTTTCATCCCTTTACACGCAATCAACGCAGTGTACTGCACCGTTGGCTGATTGTCCTTGCGCAAGCAGCGGGAAAAATATTCAGGTGACCGGTTTCACAAATATAAAAAATGAGCAATTAACTCTCTTGCTTAATCAGTATCAACTATTCATGATTTTGTGAAACCGGTTTCTTAATTCCGTTTCAGCATCGGCAATTTCCCGTCACGTCGACTGATAACAACTACCTCTACCCTACTGATAACAGGATAAAATCCGATGGCCAAAAATTATGCGACGCTGGCACGCTCGGTGATAGCGGCACTGGGCGGCGTTGATAACATCTCGGCAGTCACGCACTGTATGACGCGTTTACGCTTTGTTATCAAAGATGATGCACTGATCGACAGCCCAACGTTAAAAACTATCTCCGGCGTGCTCGGTGTGGTACGTAGTGACAACCAGTGTCAGGTGATTATAGGTAATACGGTTTCGCAGGCCTTTCAGGAAGTTGTCAGCTTGTTACCTGGAGATATGCAGCCCACGCAGCCCGTGGGGAAACCCAAACTCACGCTACGTCGCATTGGTGCGGGGATCCTGGATGCGCTGATCGGCACCATGTCACCGCTGATCCCGGCGATCATCGGCGGATCGATGGTCAAACTGCTGGCGATGATCCTCGAGATGAGCGGCGTGCTGACAAAAGGATCGCCGACCTTAACCATTCTCAATGTGATTGGTGATGGTGCATTCTTCTTCCTGCCGCTGATGGTCGCTGCTTCTGCCGCCATCAAATTTAAAACCAATATGTCGCTGGCGATTGCCATTGCGGGTGTGCTGGTACATCCGAGTTTTATTGAGCTGATGGCGAAAGCGGCCCAGGGTGAACATGTTGAATTTGCCCTGATTCCGGTCACCGCGGTGAAATACACCTACACGGTGATCCCGGCGCTGGTGATGACCTGGTGCCTGTCATATATCGAACGCTGGGTGGACAGCATTACACCGGCGGTGACGAAAAACTTCCTCAAGCCAATGCTGATTGTGTTGATTGCCGCACCGCTGGCAATCCTGCTAATTGGCCCGATTGGTATCTGGATCGGTAGCGCCATTTCGGCACTGGTTTACACCATTCATGGTTATCTGGGCTGGCTTTCAGTCGCCATTATGGGCGCGCTGTGGCCTCTGCTGGTAATGACCGGGATGCACCGCGTCTTTACGCCAACCATCATTCAGACCATTGCCGAAACCGGCAAAGAAGGAATGGTCATGCCGTCAGAAATCGGCGCTAACCTGTCGCTGGGCGGTTCATCACTGGCGGTGGCGTGGAAAACGAAAAACCCGGAACTGCGCCAGACGGCGCTGGCGGCGGCGGCATCGGCCATTATGGCGGGGATTTCCGAACCGGCATTATACGGCGTGGCGATCCGCCTGAAACGTCCGCTTATCGCCAGTCTTATCAGCGGTTTTATTTGCGGCGCGGTTGCCGGTATGGCGGGGCTTGCCAGCCACTCAATGGCAGCGCCGGGATTATTTACCAGCGTGCAGTTCTTCGATCCGGCTAATCCAATGAGCATCGTCTGGGTGTTCGCCGTCATGGCGCTGGCGGTCGTGCTGTCATTTATCCTCACACTGTTGCTCGGCTTTGAGGATATTCCTGTTGAGGAAGCGGCTGCCCAGGCGCGAAAGCATCAGAGCGTACAACCGACCGTCGCCAAAGAAGTAAGTCTTAATTGAGGATGAAAATGTCAGTATTTCCGCAAGATTTTTTATGGGGCGGCGCGCTTGCCGCCAATCAATCTGAAGGTGCGTACCGTGAAGGTGGCAAAGGGCTGACCACGGTCGATATGATCCCGCACGGCGAACATCGAATGGCGGTGAAACTGGGGCTGGAAAAACGTTTTCAGTTGCGCGATGACGAGTTTTATCCCAGCCATGAGGCGACGGATTTTTATCATCGTTATAAAGAAGATATCGCCCTGATGGCAGAGATGGGATTCAAGGTTTTTCGTACCTCGATTGCCTGGAGCCGCCTCTTTCCGCAGGGCGATGAACTGACGCCCAACCAGCAGGGCATTGCTTTTTACCGCGCGGTATTTGAAGAGTGTAAAAAGTACGGTATCGAACCGCTGGTCACGTTGTGTCACTTCGACGTGCCGATGCATCTGGTCACTGAATATGGCTCCTGGCGTAACCGCAAGCTGGTGGAGTTTTTCAGCCGCTACGCCCGGACCTGCTTTGAAGCATTTGATGGCCTGGTGAAATACTGGCTCACCTTCAATGAAATCAACATTATGTTGCATAGCCCGTTCTCCGGCGCAGGTCTGGTGTTTGAAGAAGGGGAAAATCAAGAGCAGGTGAAATATCAGGCTGCGCACCACCAGCTGGTTGCCAGTGCGTTAGCTACCAAAATCGCCCATGAGGTTAACCCGCAAAATCAGGTGGGCTGTATGCTGGCGGGCGGCAACTTCTACCCTTACAGCTGCAAGCCGGAAGATGTCTGGGCAGCGCTGGAGAAAGACCGGGAAAACCTGTTTTTTATTGATGTGCAGGCACGGGGCGCGTATCCGGCTTACTCTGCCCGCGTATTCCGCGAAAAAGGGGTAACCATTGATAAAGCTCCGGGCGATGATGAAATCCTGAAAAATACCGTCGATTTTGTCTCTTTCAGCTATTACGCCTCGCGCTGTGCCTCGGCGGAGATGAACGCCAACAACAGCAGTGCAGCGAACGTGGTGAAATCGCTGCGTAACCCCTATCTGCAGGTAAGCGACTGGGGTTGGGGTATTGATCCACTCGGTCTGCGTATCACTATGAACATGATGTATGACCGTTATCAGAAGCCGCTGTTTCTGGTGGAAAACGGCCTGGGCGCAAAAGATGAATTTGCTGCCAATGGCGAAATTAACGACGACTATCGCATCAGCTATTTACGCGAACATATCCGCGCAATGGGCGAAGCGATTGCAGACGGTATTCCGCTGATGGGCTACACCACTTGGGGCTGTATTGATTTAGTTTCCGCGTCAACGGGTGAAATGAGCAAACGCTACGGTTTTGTCTATGTAGACCGTGACGATGCAGGCAACGGCACGCTGGCGCGCACGCGTAAGAAATCATTCTGGTGGTATAAAAAAGTGATTGCCAGTAACGGTGAAGATTTAGAGTAAGCAAACGTGCCGGATGCGGCGTGAACGCCTTATCCGGCCTACATAGTTCGTGCGACATGTAGGCCCGATAAGCGCAGCACATCGGGCAATCTGGCGTTTGGCATCTGTCAAAAATCAAAGAAACCATTCCGGCTTAACGCCAAATCGGGCTGAAAGTGCCTTAATGTGGGATATCGTCAGGGATCTTTGTCCAGACAAAATCTGACTGACCAGGGATTTAGAGCCGATTTCGTTCTTCAAATCCGCATAGGTCAGATTATGTTGATCAATCAGCGTGCGAAGTAACGCCACGCCAATCGGCATTGCTGCAACGGCTTTATCGAACTCTGCAAACTTTTCGTGGTTGTTTTCATATTCTGCAATACGGCTCGCCAGAAAGTCGATAAGTGGATTGGTGTCATCTTCTTCAATCAAATATTCGACCAGTTCCAGTGCTTCACGATAATCATCTTCTGAGTCACTGCCTCCCAGAAAGGGGACTGCATTGACCAGTTCTCTTGTTGCTTTAACAGCGCGTGCAGCATTAGCAGTCATTCTTTGTTCTCTCTGTAGTAACGTGTCAGTTTGTCATACTCGGCATGATTCGTTATGTGCTTCACAAAGAACCGCTTATTAACAAAGTTTATGTAGGCAATAACCCTAAGATTGTTCCCGCCTACATCCAGAACGTACCATTTATTGCGATATTTAAAATTGTCGAGGTTGGGAAACGCCGTTCGCATTTCTTCTGGCGTAGAAAAATCCGTTTCCTTAATAACCCGATACAATGAGTGTAGAGCCAGAGCGTCGTTAGGATATTTACGCGCAGACTCTTCAAATGGCGCTTTAGAAATGATGTGCATTTTAACTTCCTTATCAGCGCCTGAATGACTAAGCCTGGACTACCCGTTCCTTCGGTTTTATTTTTCTATAGTAGTTGATCACACGAGTGTTCACAATATGTAAACACCCGTCTAACCGTCACAATAGCACGTCCAAATTCAAAAACGTGAATATGTTTGTCTACGAACTACTCTTCTTCCACCGCTAACTGCGCAAATCCACCATTCCCTTCCCAGCCTTCCAGACGTTGATAAACGGTTTCTACGGCGTCTTTAATCGGCTGGGTCATCGGGTAGTAAAAACCGACGATATCCGGCTGGATACCGAGGAAAATCACTTCACCAATATCTTCTTTCAACTGGTCGATAAGGTAGTTCAGCGGCATGTTATGGGTAGTCATCATAAACATCTCGGCGATGTCATCCGGATCGATGATGCGGATCTCGCCGGGGTTTAGCCCCATATCCGTGGCGTCGACAATCAGCAGTCGTGTCGGGCGCAGTTCGCGGATGGCGACAATGTCGTTTTCCGGTGCGCTTCCGCCGTCAATCACCACCCAGTTACCTTTCGGCGCGGCGGCGCACTTTTCCGCCAGCAGCGGACCTGCGCCATCATCGCCCATCATGCTATTGCCAACACAGAGTAAAACGTCAGTCACGCAGTCTCCTCACCATCAAATAGATGGCATTTTCCTGATAAATATCATGCAGCATACTTAACAGCATGGTACTCCATTCTTTCTGTTGCGAAGTTTGCGTTGCCCGGGCTTTATCGAATGCGTTGGCCAGCATCGGCACATGGTTAATGTCGATAACGATCTCACCATATTTCGGCACGCCTTCCATTTTACGGCGGGCTTCACTGCCCGCCTCCAGAGTGGCAATCCATGCCAGATATTCATCCCACGGGCAGGTGAGCGCGGCTTCCAGGCAATCGATAACCCCAAGGTGGTGACCAATCGCCAGGCTATAATAGACCACCTGCTGCGCCTCGGCGGGCGTAGCATCGTTCTCATCAATAAATTTACGGCTCAGTTGACTGAACACCACCTTTTCACTCATCGAATACGCGCCTCTTCAACAACATGATTCAGATGGCTGACAATCTCGTTCAGACGCGGATCGTTTTCCGCTTCCAGCCAGCGTGCAACCTGCTCTTCACCCTGCCCTAACTGCGTCAGGAAATCATCGGCAATCTGGCGACCGTAACGATAACCCGCCAGGCGGCGTGCTTCGCGATCTACTTTTACACGCAGCGGCTGCACCATATCGCCATGCAGGATCTCTGCCGGTTGTTCATCCAGTTCACCCGGCCCACGGGCGTGAATTTTCTGCTCCAGCAGGCCGAGCGCCATTGCAAAGCCGTACAGCGTGGCGGCAGGCGTTGGCGGGCACCCCGGAATGTAGACATCCACCGGGACGATTTTATCCGTACCCCCCCACACGCAGTAGAGATCGTGGAAGATCCCGCCGCTGTTACCGCAGGCGCCGTAGGAGATACAGATTTTCGGGTCCGGCGCAGACTGCCACGCACGCAGCGCAGGGGATCGCATTGCACGGGTGACCGCGCCGGTAAACAGTAAAATATCCGCATGACGCGGAGACGGCACAACTTTAATGCCGAAGCGTTCTGCATCGAACAGCGGCGATAAGGTAGCGAAAATTTCAATTTCGCAGCCGTTGCAGCCGCCGCAGTCCACGCGGTAAACGTAGGCAGAACGTTTGATTTTTTTCAGTAACGACGCCTTCATACTGGCGATGGATTCATCCACCGTCATCGGGACCGGAATGCCGTTGGCGTCACGGGGGCCTAATAAATTGCTCATCAGATGGCCTCTTTCATATGGCGAGTCAGTTCAATACGGTCAGACGGCACCAGGCATTTCTGGCGCTTACATTCCGGGCAAGTCTCAAAGCTTTCGCGGTGGTTTTCCGCACGGTTGTCACCATTGTGCTTAAGCAGCGCAATGGCGTAGTCGATCTCTTTCTGGACGGCGAAAGGACGATTGCAGACGCGGCAGTTGCACAGCGCGAAGCGAGACTGTTGCAGGAAATCTTCTTTCTTCCACACCGCCAGTTCGTACTCTTGCGACAGTTTGATCGCCGCCGTCGGGCAGACTTCTTCGCAGCGTCCACAGAAGATGCAGCGACCGAGATTGAACTGCCATGCCAGCTCACCGGTGGCGAGATCAGTTTCAACGGTTAAGGCGTTTGACGGGCAGGCATTGACGCAGGCTGCGCAGCCGATGCACTGCTGCGGGTTCTGCTCTGGCTTACCACGGAAGTTTTTATCAACCGCAATCGGCTCCAGCGGGTAAGACGAGGTCGCCGTGCCGGTTTTGATGACTTTTTTGATAAAGGTAAACATGGCGATTCCTTATTTCAGCGGCGAGTTTTTACGCTCAATGCTGTAGCGCTCAAGTTCTTTGTACGGCACCACTTTGCTCTTCTTCTTACGTACATCGACCACGGTCATGCGGTCAGTACAGGAGTAGCAAGGGTCCAGGCTACCGATAATCAGCGGCGCATCAGAAACGGTGTTGCCGCGCAGCATGTAGCGCAGGGTCGGCCAGTTCGCGTAGGTCGCGGCACGGCAGCGCCAGCGGTACAGCTTCTGGTTGTCGCCGGTCATGCTCCAGTGGATATCATCGCCACGCGGCGCTTCGGCAAAGCCCAGCGCAAAACGGTGCGGAATGTAGGTAAAGCCTTCCACCATCAGCGGGCCGCCCGGCAGGTTATCCAGACCGTAGTCAATCATGTTCAGCGCGGTATAGACTTCGTTGATACGCACTTTCAGACGGGAAATCACGTCGCAGCCCTGCTCGCTGTGGACTTCCATTGGCAGCAGGCCATAACCAACAAACGGGTGATCAGCGCGGGTATCGCGAGCGTGACCGCTGGCGCGGACCATCGGGCCGACGTTACTGAAGTCGCGGGCAATTTCCGGGTCCAGACGACCAATGCCGACAGTGCGCTGTTCCATGTTCGGTGTGCTCAGCAGCACATCCACCAGCTCCTGCACTTCACGACGCATCTGCTGCGCCAGTTGACGGGTCTGGATCATGTCATCTTTCAGCAGATCGCGACGAATCCCGCCGATCAGGTTCAGACCGTAAGTTTTACGCGCACCGGTAAGGATCTCCGCCATTTTCATGGAGGTTTCACGCACGCGGAAGAACTGCATAAAACCGGAGTCAAAGCCAGTGAAGTGGCAGGCAAGTCCAAGGTTGAGCAGATGCGAGTGCAGGCGTTCCACTTCCAGCAAAATGGCGCGAATCATCTGCGCACGTTCTGGCACCTGAATACCCATCGCGTTTTCCACCGATGTGGTGTAAGCGGTGCTGTGGGCAAAGCCGCAGATCCCACAAACTCGGTCAGAGAGGAAGGTCACTTCGTTGTAACCCATGCGGGTTTCCGCCAGTTTTTCCATGCCGCGATGGACGTAGAACAGGCGGTAGTCGGCGTCGATAATGTTTTCGCCATCAACGAACAGACGGAAGTGGCCCGGTTCGTCAGAAGTGACGTGCAGTGGACCAATCGGCACGACGTTGTTTTTCTTGTCGCCCAGTTCGTTGATGAACTCGTAGGTTTCAGCATCAGTAGTTGGTGCCGGACGTTGACGATAATCCATGCTGTCTTTACGCAGCGGGTAGAGTTCATCCGGCCAGTCATCCGGCAGCACCAGACGGCGTTCATCCGGAAGCCCTACCGGAATCAAACCGTACATATCGCGCACTTCACGCTCGCCCCACACCGCCGCCGGAACGCGCGGCGTCACGGACGGATATTCTGGTTTGTTGGCGTCAACTTCGACGCGAACCGTAATCCAACACTTGGTGCCCTTCTCCATCGACAGCACGTAATAAACGGCGTAATGACCATTCAGTTTGCGTTCGTCGTTACCAAACAGCACCGACAGCCAGCCCCCCTGCTTGTAGTAGAGGAACTCCACCACTTCCGGCAGATAGTTCACCTTTACGGTGACAGTCAGCTGATCTTTGGTCTGCCAGGCGTGGTCCAGCACGACGCCCGGAAATGCCTCATTCAGCGCGGCGAGATAATGTTGACCTAATTTTTCTTCAGACATGCTCAAACTCTCTTTAATCACGCCGCCAGCAAGGAGACGAACGCTAAAAATGCAAAGCCAAAACCAGCCCAGGTAATGCGTGGTGTAATATCAAGACGCAGACGGGCCATGCTGTTTTCGAACAGCGCGATAACCAGTACGCCGACCACCAGTTTGACGATGGCAATCACCAGCGCCAGCAGCAGCCCACCGGCAGTGAAGGTTTCCATTTGTCCCCACGGAATAAACACCCCGACGAACATCTGTAACACCACCAGCTGTTTCAGGCTGATACCCCATTTCATGACACCAAAGCCGCTGCCGCTGTACTCAGAGAGCGGACCTTCCTGCAGCTCCTGCTCGGCTTCCGCCAGGTCGAACGGCAGTTTGCCCATTTCGATAAAGGTGGCGAACGCACAGGCACAAAGCGCCAGCGCCAGCGGGATGCTCTGACTCAGCGGCCAGTGATAAACGGTGTCGGTGATGTTGCTGATGTTGGTGGAACCGGCCACCTGCGCGGCGACCCACAGACCAAGCAGCAACATCGGTTCGACCAGCACGCCAAGCATCGCTTCACGGCTCGCGCCAATAGCAGTAAACGGACTACCGGTATCCAGACCAGAAATGGCAAAGAAGAAACGCGCAATGGCGAAGAGATACAGTAAAGTGATCAAATCCCCCAGTTGCGGCAGCGGAGAACCGACAGTCACTACCGGCAGCGCGGTAGCGATAGTCAACATGACGCCAACCATTACGTACGGTGTCAGGCGGAACACCCAGCCGGAGGCATCGGGACCAACGCTCTGACGACCCAGCAGTTTGATAATGTCGCGATACTCCTGCAACACGCCCGGCCCGCGACGGTTATGCAAGCGGGCGCGCGCCACGCGGGTAATACCGGAGAGCAGCGGCGCAACGGCAAATAACACCAGCGCCTGAATTAACGGATATAAAACACTCATTCTCAGGCTCCTCGTGAAACAATAATCACCACCAGCACCGCCAGTTCAACCAGCGCCATCCGGCGGAACAGCAACGCACTCCCCTCGCACTGCCAGCCTGGTACCAGCGACACCGGATTCAGCCATTTGCGCAGTTTCAGCACTGGCGCAAATGCCTGTTTCACCGGCATGGCAAAACCGTGAGCGGTAATCACCATTGATTTTTCATGGTCGTAGCCACATACCCAGGCAGCGCCGCGGGAACGCGACGGCAGACGGTCGCCTTTGCAAATCGCCATAATGATGAATGGCAGAAGTGGGCAGGCAATCAGCAGCAACGTGATCATTGGTTGAGAAACGGTTGTATTAGCAGGCTCCAGCGGCAGAGGTACGGCTGCAGACAACATCGGCAGCAGCCACGGCGCAGCAACACCGCCAATCACGCAGCAAATCGCCAGTGCCACTACGCTTACGCTCATCAGGAGCGGCGCACAGGTGGCGTTTTCGGCTTCTTTGGTACGCGGCGCGCCAAGGAAAGTAACGCCATAAACTTTCGCCATACACATCACTGCCAGCGCACCGGTAATTGCCAGCCCCACGGCGAGCAGCGGCCCGAGAAGACGAGCAACAAACGCGCCACTATTGCTCAGTTTGAAGAAGGATTGATAGATAACCCATTCCCCGGCAAAACCGTTCAGCGGTGGCAGCGCAGCCATTGCCATCAGACCGACCAACATGGCGATGGAGATAACCGGCATTTTTTTGCCAATACCGCCGAGTTTTTCGATATCGCGATGACCGGTACGGAACCAGACGCTCCCAGCCCCGAGGAACAGTACGCTCTTGAACAGGCTATGGTTAAGCAGATGGTACAGACCACCGACCAGGCCAAGGGCAATCAGCGCCGGTTGTTCAAGCGCGATACCCGTTACGCCAGCGCCCAGCCCCAGCAGGATGATGCCGATATTTTCCAGAGTGTGGTAAGCCAGCAAACGCTGAATGTTGTGCTCCATCAGCGCATACAGACCGCCGACGAACGCGGTGATCATGCCGAGTACCAGAAGTGCAATTCCCCACCACAGCGGCGCATTACCGCCCAGCAGAGACAGGGTTAAAATACCCAGCAGGCCAATTTTCATCACCACCGTGGAAAACAGCGCCGCAGCTGGCGCAGAGGCGTTAGCATGTGCCTGCGGCACCCAGCCGTGCAGCGGGATAATCCCGGCCAGCAGGCCAAAACCAATCACACCGAGCAGCCAGATATCGGAACCAAGCGGCAGCTGTTGCATGCGCATATCCAGCAGGCGCAGATCCAGCGTGCCGTAACGTTGCCACAGCAGCCAGCAAGCAATCGCCAGCAGCAAAGTGCCAAGACGCCCCAGCACAAACCACAGTTTGCCCTCTTTGCTGTTGCTGGTGAGGAACACCGCACACAGGGCCATGATTTCTGCCATTACTACGAACATGCCCAGATTGCTGGCAATGACGGCACAGACGGCAGCAGCCATCAACATATTGATCTGCAAGCCGTTACACTTCACCTGCGCATGGCGATGCCAGTCAATGTTGTAGAGGCTGACAAACAGACCGCACAGGCCGAGGGTTATCAGCCAAATCGCATTAAGCGGAGAGATTTGCACATTGTAGCTTACCAGCGACAACGCGCCGCTCACGCCAACCGCGCCAGTCAGCACAGTGAAGCCTGCGGCTGCCGTATACAGGCTACCCACCGCGCCGCCAATTCCGGCAATCCAGCCGCTTAACGCCTTTTGAAAAGAAAAGAGAAATGCCAGAACAGCGGCGGCAACAAACCACGCCACGCCGCTATTGATCAGGGAAATTGCGCTCATTTAGCCTCTCCACTTTGAGCCTGCTGAAACAAGGTGAGATCGCCAAAATCCGTGTTAAAAGTCAGCTCACGCTTACGTTTGCTGACACGGGCGATATCGGTGTTATCCACCAGATGCAGGGCTTTGGTTGGGCACATCCGCACGCAGGCCGGACCTTGTTCATCAAAGCTACAGAGGTCACATTTGACGGCGATCGCGCGAATACCCGGCACCCAGTCAAGCAACGTGCTGACACGCGCCGGAGCAGGCGGTGCCGGTGGCGCTTTCGGGGTATTGGCGTTTGCCGGAATATCCAGCGGACGGCTGCCGGAAAATTCGATTGCGCCAAACGGGCAGGCGATGCCGCACAGTTTGCAGCTTACGCACAGGCTTTCATTCAGCTGCACTGCCCCATCAACGCGGGTGATAGCGTTAACCGGGCAGACCACCGCACAGGGTGCATCTTCACAGTGGTGACAGAGCTGCGGCGCAGATTCTTTTTCATTTAGCATCACTCGCAGGCGCGGCATTGATTGCAGGCCGTGCTGGCGATGCGTCTCTGAACAGGCGGCCTCACAGGTGTGGCAGCCGATACAGAGCGTGGAGTCAGCAATTACAAAACGATTCACCAGGCATTCCTCAGGTGATTGTCATTTTTGACGAAAACATGCCGATGAAATGTCATTTTCGACACTCATCGACACGCCCATCCCCAAACAGGCGTAACGCCTGCAAAACGGGCAAAGCCTCAGCTCATGCCGCCGGGCTTTGTCCCTTTACCAGTTGGCTTAAATTCACCGGTACATTGTTTTCAATGGCGGTGTATAAGCTGTCGTAAACGCCAGCGATTTTTTCGAGATAGTGTTCCAGCACCTGTTCGCGATCGCGGATGTTGACCTTGCCATCTATCATTCCGTCAATGCTCAATTGTGCCTGCGCAATCCGCTGTTTTTCTTCACCCTCTTTCGTTTCGACGTAATACTCGATGGTGTGGCTGTTAAAGCCATCCGCCAGGGTGACGTAAATGCGAAAATGTTCAAAAAGGACGAAACAGAGTTCTTTGTCTGGCGCACAGCTCATGGCGTGATGCAGGCGCGCTTTCGATAACGTGATCCCCTGAACCAGCGAATTGCAGTAGAGATGCCACTGGTCCTGTAGGCGACGATGCCGCTGTGCGATGTAATCGGCTTTCTCGCTTATTTCCCAAATAGTCATTGTCAGGTTACCCGTTTAACAGAGATGCCAGCTTTAAGCATTTTCTGTGCCAACTTTTAATTTATTGTTATTAAAGCGATTTTTAAGCTAAAGATGAATTTCGTCGCCGTGTCGACGTGTCATTTCGACATCATCGACATTATTCACCGCAGGGATAATCAACACTGGCACAATTATTGCTTGTAGCTGGCAATAGTTAATGGGAGGCGATATGCACGAAATAACCCTCTGCCAACGGGCACTGGAATTGATCGAACAGCAGGCCGCAAAACACGGCGCAAAACGCGTAACTGGGGTCTGGCTCAAAATTGGCGCATTTTCTTGTGTCGAAACCAGCTCTCTTGCCTTTTGTTTTGATCTGGTTTGCCGCGGCAGCGTGGCGGAAGGTTGTAAACTGCACCTCGAAGAACAAGAGGCCGAATGCTGGTGCGAAACATGCCAACAATATGTGACGCTATTAACCCAGCGCGTCCGACGCTGTCCACAGTGTCATGGCGACATGCTACAAATTGTGGCAGACGACGGTTTACAGATTCGGCGGATAGAAATAGACCAGGAGTGAGCGATGTGTACAACATGCGGTTGCGGTGAAGGCAACCTGTATATCGAGGGTGATGAACATAACCCTCATTCCGCGTTTCGTAGCGCGCCATTTGCCCCGGCGGCACGCCCGAAGATGAAAATCACCGGCATTAAAGCGCCTGAATTTACCCCCAGCCAGACTGAAGAAGGCGACCTGCATTACGGTCATGGCGAAGCGGGTACTCACGCGCCGGGCATGAGCCAGCGTCGGATGCTGGAAGTCGAAATTGACGTGCTGGACAAAAACAACCGTCTGGCTGAACGCAACCGAGCGCGCTTTGCTGCCCGCAATCAGTTGGTACTCAACCTGGTTTCCAGCCCTGGTTCCGGTAAAACCACCCTGCTGACGGAAACCTTGATACGCCTGAAAGACAGCGTTCCGTGCGCAGTTATTGAAGGTGACCAGCAAACCGTGAACGATGCCGCGCGCATTCGCGCTACCGGCACGCCAGCGATTCAGGTGAATACCGGTAAAGGTTGCCATCTTGACGCACAGATGATTGCCGACGCCGCGCCGCGCCTGCCACTGGACGATAACGGTATTCTGTTTATCGAAAACGTTGGCAACCTCGTATGTCCGGCGAGCTTCGATCTCGGTGAAAAACACAAAGTGGCGGTGCTTTCCGTTACCGAAGGTGAAGACAAACCGCTGAAATATCCACATATGTTTGCCGCCGCCTCACTGATGCTGCTCAACAAAGTTGACCTGCTGCCGTATCTCAATTTCGACGTTGAGAAGTGCATCGCCTGCGCCCGCGAAGTCAATCCAGAAATTGAAATCATCCTTATTTCCGCCACCAGCGGCGAAGGGATGGACCAGTGGCTGAACTGGCTGGAGACACAGCGATGTGCATAGGCGTTCCCGGCCAGATCCGCACCATTGACGGCAACCAGGCGAAAGTCGACGTCTGCGGTATTCAGCGCGACGTCGATCTAACGTTAGTCGGCAGCTGCGATGAAAACGGTCAGCCACGCGTGGGCCAGTGGGTACTGGTTCACGTTGGCTTTGCCATGAGCGTAATTAATGAAGCCGAAGCGCGCGACACTCTCGACGCCTTACAAAACATGTTTGACGTTGAGCCGGATGTCGGTGCGCTGTTGTATGGCGAGGAAAAATAATGCGTTTTGTTGATGAATATCGCGCGCCGGAACAGGTGATGCAGTTAATTGAGCATCTGCGCGAACGTGCTTCACATCTCTCTTACACCGCTGAACGCCCTCTGCGGATTATGGAAGTGTGCGGCGGTCATACCCACGCCATTTTTAAATTCGGCCTCGACCAGTTACTGCCGGAAAACGTTGAGTTTATCCACGGTCCGGGTTGCCCGGTATGTGTACTGCCGATGGGAAGAATCGACACCTGCGTGGAGATTGCCAGCCATCCGGAAGTCATCTTCTGTACCTTTGGAGACGCCATGCGCGTGCCGGGGAAACAGGGGTCGCTGTTACAGGCAAAAGCGCGCGGTGCCGATGTTCGCATCGTTTACTCGCCAATGGATGCGTTGAAACTGGCGCAGGAGAATCCAACTCGTAAAGTGGTGTTCTTCGGCTTAGGGTTTGAAACCACCATGCCGACGACGGCCATCACTCTGCAACAGGCGAAAGCCCGCGATGTGCAAAATTTTTACTTTTTCTGCCAGCATATTACGCTGATCCCAACGCTACGCAGTTTGCTGGAACAGCCGGATAACGGTATCGATGCGTTCCTCGCGCCGGGTCACGTCAGTATGGTTATCGGCACCGACGCCTATAATTTTATCGCCAGTGATTTTCATCGTCCTCTGGTGATTGCTGGATTCGAACCGCTTGATCTACTACAAGGCGTGGTCATGCTGGTGGAGCAGAAAATAGCGGCCCACAGCAAGGTAGAAAATCAGTATCGGCGCGTGGTGCCGGATGCCGGTAACCTGCTGGCGCAACAGGCGATTGCGGATGTCTTCTGCGTCAACGGCGACAGCGAATGGCGCGGCTTAGGCGTGATTGAATCTTCTGGTGTACACCTGACGCCAGACTATCAACGATTTGACGCCGAAGCGCATTTCCGCCCGGCACCGCAGCAGGTTTGCGATGACCCGCGCGCACGTTGTGGCGAAGTATTGACGGGCAAATGTAAGCCGCATCAATGCCCGCTGTTTGGTAACACCTGTAATCCTCAAACCGCGTTTGGCGCGCTGATGGTTTCCTCCGAAGGAGCATGCGCCGCGTGGTATCAGTATCGTCAGCAGGAGAGTGAAGCGTGAATAATATCCAACTCGCCCACGGCAGCGGCGGCCAGGCGATGCAGCAATTAATCAACAGCCTGTTTATGGAAGCTTTTGCCAATCCGTGGCTGGCAGAACAGGAAGACCAGGCGCGCCTTGAGCTGGCGCAGCTGGTGGCAGAAGGCGACCGGCTGGCGTTCTCCACCGACAGCTACGTCATCGACCCGCTGTTCTTTCCTGGTGGCAATATTGGCAAGCTGGCGATTTGTGGCACCGCGAATGACGTTGCGGTCAGTGGCGCTATTCCGCGCTATCTCTCTTGTGGCTTTATCCTCGAAGAGGGATTGCCGATGGAGACGCTAAAAGCCGTGGTGACCAGCATGGCAGAAACCGCCCGCGCGGCAGGCATTGCCATCGTTACTGGCGACACTAAAGTGGTGCAACGCGGCGCGGCAGATAAACTGTTTATCAACACCGCTGGCATGGGCGCGATCCCGGCGAATATTCACTGGGGCGCACAGACGCTAACCGCAGGCGATGTTCTGCTGGTGAGTGGAACTCTCGGCGACCACGGAGCAACTATTCTTAATCTGCGCGAGCAACTGGGGCTGGATGGCGAACTGGTCAGCGACTGCGCAGTGCTGACGCCGCTCATCCAGACGCTGCGTGATATTCCCGGTGTGAAGGCACTGCGTGACGCCACCCGTGGTGGAGTGAACGCGGTAGTTCATGAGTTCGCGGCAGCCTGCGGTTGTGGTATTGAAATTTCAGAAGCGGCACTGCCGGTTAAACCTGCCGTGCGCGGCGTTTGCGAACTGCTGGGGCTGGACGCCCTTAACTTTGCCAACGAAGGCAAACTGGTGATCGCCGTTGAACGCAACGCAGCAGAGCAAGTGCTGGCGGCGTTACATTCCCATCCACTGGGGAAAGACGCGGCGCTGATTGGTGAAGTGGTGGAACGTAAAGGTGTTCGTCTTGCCGGTCTGTATGGCGTGAAACGAACCCTCGATTTACCACACGCCGAACCGCTTCCGCGTATATGCTAATAAAATTCTAAATCTCCTATATTTAGTCAATGACCTTTTGCACCGCTTTGCGGTGCTTTCCTGGAAGAACAAAATGTCATATACACCGATGAGTGATCTCGGACAACAAGGGTTGTTCGACATCACTCGGACACTATTGCAGCAGCCCGATCTGGCCTCGCTGTGTGAGGCTCTTTCGCAATTGGTAAAGCGTTCTGCGCTCGCCGACAATGCAGCTATTGTGTTGTGGCAAGCGCATACTCAACGTGCGTCTTATTACGCGTCGCGTGAAAAAGACACCCCCATAAATTATGAAGACGAAACTGTTCTGGCACACGGTCCGGTGCGCAGCATTTTGTCGCGCCCTGATACACTGCATTGCAGTTACGAAGAATTTTGTGAAACCTGGCCGCAGCTGGCCGCTGGTGGGCTATACCCCAAATTTGGTCACTATTGCCTGATGCCACTGGCGGCGGAAGGGCATATTTTTGGTGGCTGTGAATTTATTCGTTATGACGATCGCCCGTGGAGTGAAAAAGAGTTCAATCGCCTGCAAACTTTTACGCAGATCATTTCTGTCGTCACCGAACAAATCCAGAGCCGCGTCGTCAATAATGTCGACTATGAGTTGTTATGCCGGGAACGCGATAACTTCCGCATCCTGGTTGCCATCACCAACACGGTGCTTTCTCGCCTGGATATGGACGAACTGGTCAGCGAAGTCGCCAAAGAAATCCATTACTATTTCGACATTGACGATATCAGCATCGTCTTACGCAGCCACCGTAAAAACAAACTCAACATCTACTCCACTCACTATCTTGATAAACAGCATCCCGCTCACGAACAGAGCGAAGTCGATGAAGCAGGAACCCTCACCGAACGCGTGTTTAAAAGCAAAGAGATGCTGCTGATTAATCTCCACGAGCGAGATAATTTAGCCCCCTACGAACGCATGTTGTTCGACACCTGGGGCAACCAGATTCAAACCTTGTGCCTGTTACCGCTGATGTCTGGCGACACCATGCTGGGCGTGCTGAAACTGGCGCAATGCGAAGAGAAAGTGTTTACCACGACCAATCTGAATTTACTGCGCCAGATTGCCGAACGTGTGGCAATCGCTGTCGATAACGCCCTTGCCTATCAGGAAATTCATCGTCTGAAAGAACGACTGGTTGATGAAAATCTCGCCCTGACCGAGCAGCTCAACAATGTTGATAGTGAATTTGGCGAGATTATTGGTCGCAGTGAAGCCATGTACAGCGTGCTTAAACAAGTTGAAATGGTGGCACAAAGTGACAGTACAGTTCTGATCCTCGGTGAAACTGGCACTGGTAAAGAGCTGATTGCCCGCGCGATCCATAATCTCAGTGGGCGTAATAATCGCCGCATGGTAAAAATGAACTGCGCGGCGATGCCTGCCGGATTGTTGGAAAGCGATCTGTTTGGCCATGAGCGTGGTGCGTTTACCGGAGCCAGCGCCCAGCGTATCGGTCGTTTTGAACTGGCGGATAAAAGCTCCCTGTTCCTCGATGAAGTGGGTGATATGCCGCTGGAGTTACAACCGAAGTTGCTGCGTGTATTACAGGAACAGGAGTTTGAACGTCTCGGCAGTAATAAAATTATACAGACGGACGTGCGTTTAATTGCCGCGACTAACCGCGATCTGAAAAAAATGGTTGCCGACCGCGAGTTCCGTAGCGATCTCTATTACCGTCTGAACGTATTCCCGATCCACCTGCCGCCACTACGCGAGCGTCCGGAAGATATTCCGCTGCTGGCGAAAGCCTTTACTTTTAAAATTGCCCGCCGTCTGGGGCGTAATATCGACAGCATTCCTGCCGAAACATTGCGCGCGTTGAGCAATATGGAGTGGCCAGGTAATGTACGCGAGCTGGAAAACGTCATTGAGCGCGCGGTATTGCTGACACGTGGCAACGTGCTGCAGCTGTCATTGCCTGATATTGCTTTACCGGAACCTAAAACGCCGCCGACTGCAACGGTCGTCGCTCAGGAGGGCGAAGATGAATATCAGCTAATTGTGCGTGTATTAAAAGAGACTAACGGCGTGGTTGCCGGGCCGAAAGGCGCGGCGCAACGTCTGGGACTAAAACGCACCACACTGCTATCACGGATGAAACGACTGGGGATTGATAAATCGGCATTGGTTTAACTGCATGAGGTGCCGGACAGATCTGCCTGTCCGGTATACTATTCACGAGGTTTTTTCGGGCGATATTTTTCTGGCAACTCCGGCACCGGACGCTTGTCATCAATGAGATGGCGTACGGTTAGGATCGGATGACGCCACAGCATTCTCGGCCCGGCCCAACGCATAATCTGTTTCATCTCTTCACGCTTTGCAGGCTGGTAACAGTGCACCGGACACTGCTTACAGGCGGGTTTCTCTTCGCCGAACACACATTTATCCAGCCGTTTTTGCGCGTAGGCAAACAACGCTTCGTAATGCTCCGGCTCCGCTGACGCCTGCGGGCATTTCGCTTGATAAAGATCGATCATTTTTTTAATCGTCAGTTTTTCACGAGAGATACGCTTGCCAGACATGCTGCCTCCATACTCTTAAGATGTATTTATATTACAACTTAATTTGAAAGGGGACTATGGCTCTGAAGAAGAAGGGGTCGCCAACTGATACAATTTTGCGTACTTGCTTCATAAGCATCACGCAAAAGCTGCAAAACAGCATCTTTCCCGGAATCACCATCAAGAACTCGCCGTTCGCTTCTTCCCCTGAAATGATTAACTCCGGTATCATGTGCGCCTTATGTGATTACAACGAAAATAAAAACCATCACACCCCATTTAATATCAGGGAACCGGACATAACCCCATGAGTGCAATAGAAAATTTCGATGCCCATACGCCCATGATGCAGCAGTATCTCAAGCTGAAAGCCCAGCATCCCGAGATCCTGCTGTTCTACCGGATGGGTGACTTTTACGAACTGTTTTATGACGACGCAAAACGTGCGTCACAACTGCTGGATATTTCACTGACCAAACGCGGCGCTTCCGCGGGAGAGCCGATCCCGATGGCGGGGATTCCATACCATGCGGTGGAAAACTACCTCGCCAAACTGGTGAATCAGGGCGAGTCCGTTGCCATCTGCGAACAAATTGGCGATCCGGCGACCAGCAAAGGTCCGGTTGAGCGCAAAGTTGTGCGTATCGTTACGCCGGGCACCATCAGCGATGAAGCGCTGTTGCAGGAGCGTCAGGACAACCTGCTGGCGGCTATCTGGCAGGACAGTAAAGGTTTCGGCTACGCGACGCTGGATATCAGTTCCGGTCGTTTTCGCCTGAGCGAACCGGCTGACCGCGAAACGATGGCGGCAGAACTGCAACGCACTAATCCGGCGGAACTGCTGTATGCAGAAGATTTTGCTGAAATGTCGCTGATTGAAGGTCGTCGCGGCCTGCGTCGTCGTCCGCTGTGGGAGTTTGAAATCGACACCGCGCGCCAGCAGTTGAATCTACAATTTGGCACTCGCGATCTGGTCGGTTTTGGCGTCGAGAACGCGCCGCGCGGACTTTGTGCCGCCGGTTGTCTGTTGCAGTATGCGAAAGATACTCAACGTACGACTCTGCCGCACATTCGTTCTATCACTATGGAACGTGAGCAGGACAGTATCATTATGGATGCCGCGACGCGCCGTAACCTGGAAATTACCCAGAACCTGGCGGGCGGTGCGGAAAACACGCTGGCTTCCGTGCTCGACTGCACTGTAACGCCGATGGGGAGTCGTATGCTGAAGCGCTGGCTGCATATGCCAGTGCGCGATACCCGCGTGTTGCTTGAGCGCCAGCAAACTATTGGCGCATTGCAGGATTTCACCGCTGAGCTGCAGCCGGTACTGCGTCAGGTCGGCGACCTGGAACGTATTCTGGCACGTCTGGCTTTACGGACTGCTCGCCCACGCGATCTGGCCCGTATGCGTCACGCTTTCCAGCAACTGCCAGAACTACGCGCGCAGTTAGAAAGTGTCGATAGTGCACCGGTACAGGCGCTGCGTGAGAAAATGGGCGAGTTTGCAGAGCTGCGCGATCTGCTGGAGCGAGCAATCATCGACACACCGCCGGTGCTGGTACGCGACGGTGGTGTTATCGCATCAGGCTATAACGAAGAGCTGGATGAGTGGCGCGCGCTGGCTGACGGCGCGACAGATTATTTGGAGCGTCTGGAAGTTCGCGAGCGTGAACGTACCGGCCTGGACACGCTGAAAGTCGGCTTTAACGCGGTGCATGGTTATTACATTCAGATTAGCCGTGGACAAAGCCATCTGGCACCCATCAACTATATGCGTCGTCAGACGCTGAAAAACGCCGAACGCTACATTATTCCAGAGCTAAAAGAGTATGAAGACAAAGTACTCACCTCGAAAGGTAAAGCGCTGGCACTGGAAAAACAGCTTTATGAAGAGTTGTTCGACCTGCTGTTGCCGCATCTGGAAGCGTTGCAACAGAGCGCGAGCGCACTGGCAGAACTCGACGTACTGGTAAACCTGGCGGAACGAGCCTATACCCTGAACTACACCTGCCCGACCTTCATTGATAAACCGGGCATTCGCATTACCGAAGGTCGCCATCCGGTGGTTGAACAGGTACTGAATGAGCCGTTTATCGCTAACCCGCTGAACCTGTCGCCGCAGCGTCGCATGTTGATCATCACCGGTCCGAATATGGGCGGTAAAAGTACCTATATGCGCCAGACCGCACTGATTGCGCTGATGGCCTATATCGGCAGCTACGTACCGGCGCAAAAAGTCGAGATTGGACCTATCGATCGTATCTTTACCCGTGTGGGCGCGGCTGACGATCTGGCATCCGGGCGTTCAACCTTTATGGTGGAGATGACCGAAACCGCCAATATTCTGCATAACGCCACGGAGTACAGCCTGGTGTTGATGGATGAGATTGGGCGCGGAACGTCCACTTACGATGGTCTGTCGCTGGCATGGGCGTGCGCTGAAAATCTGGCGAATAAGATTAAAGCGTTGACGTTGTTTGCTACCCACTACTTTGAACTGACTCAACTGCCGGAGAAAATGGAAGGCGTCGCCAACGTGCATCTCGATGCACTGGAGCACGGCGACACCATCGCCTTTATGCACAGTGTGCAGGATGGCGCGGCGAGCAAAAGCTACGGCCTGGCGGTTGCTGCTCTGGCGGGCGTGCCAAAAGAGGTGATTAAGCGCGCACGGCAAAAACTGCGTGAACTGGAAAGCATTTCGCCGAACGCCGCCGCTACGCAAGTGGATGGTACGCAAATGTCTTTGCTGTCAGTACCGGAAGAAACGTCGCCAGCGGTCGAAGCGCTGGAAAATCTTGACCCGGATTCACTTACCCCGCGTCAGGCGCTGGAATGGATTTATCGCTTGAAGAGTCTGGTGTAATAACAATTCCCGATAGTTTTTTGCTATCGGGAATATTAACGACAACTGACAAATCAAATAAAAATACCCTGTATAATAGGAAATCTTATTTTACAGGGTAAAACCATGCCATCTACACGCTATCAAAAAATTAATGCCCATCACTATCGCCATATATGGGCCGTTGGTGATATTCATGGTGACTATCAATTATTACAATCCCGCTTACATCAACTCTCTTTTTGCCCTGAAATCGACTTACTTATTTCTGTCGGCGATAATATTGATCGTGGGCCGGAGAGTCTTAACGTGCTGCGCCTGCTAAACCAGCCCTGGTTTACATCGGTTAAAGGCAACCATGAAGCGATGGCATTGGATGCGTTCGCGACCGGCGATGGCAATATGTGGCTTGCCAGCGGTGGCGACTGGTTCTTTGAGTTAAGTGATACGGAACAAAAAGAAGCAATAGACCTGTTGCTACGTTTTCATAATCTTCCGCATATTGTTGAAATCACTAACGACATAATAAAATATGTCATCGCGCATGCAGATTATCCGGGGAATGAATATCTCTTTGGCAAAGAAATAGCGGAGAGAGAATTGCTCTGGCCTGTTGATCGCGTACTGAAATCGCTCAAAGGCGAGTTACAGGAAATAAACGGCGCCGACTGCTTTATCTTCGGTCATATGATGTTTGATAACATCCAGACGTTCGCAAACCAGATTTATATTGATACCGGATCGCCGAAAAGCGGGCGGCTGTCATTTTATAAAATAAAGTAGTCTCATGCTTCTTCTGTGAAGCATGAGTAACCCGGTGTTATTGCAGGCCATTATTCATTTTTCGCTACCAGCAAAGAGAGATCCTGCTTCGCCAGCGCGCGACTGGCACTCTCCGGCAAACCGTCGTCTGTAATAATCTGATCAAACTCGCTTAATGGTAACGCCAGCCATGTCGCCACCTGACCATATTTCGTCGCATCACAGACCAAAACTCGCTGGCGGCTGGCACTGGCAATCGCCCGTTTCACCGTGACTTTATCTTCCGCTGGCGTAGAAATCCCCCGCACACTCCATGACGATGCAGAAATAAAAGCCTGATCAATCATCAGGCTGCGCAGCATGGTCGCAGCGGCTTCCCCGACACAGGAACGGTTTTCCCGACACACTGCACCGCCAGTGTGAATAATTGTGCAATTACTGTTGTCGAGCAAGTAGTCCGCAATAACGAAATCGTTTGTGACCACAGTCAGTGACTCCATGTGAATCAGATGCTGTGCTATCGCTAGCGTGGTCGTTCCCGCATCCAGATAGATACAACTTCCCGGCTGAACAAGACTTGCCGCCAGCTTGCCAATAGCCGCTTTTTGCGTCATTGCCAGCGCAGTTTTTACCTGATGAGAAGGTTCATGCGCCACGCGTCCCGGAGACTGGACGCCTCCGGACACCAGCACAACGGCTCCCTGCTGCTCCAGTTTTTGTAAATCCCGACGAATGGTCATATGTGACACATTCATTCTGTCCGTTAGTTCAGCAATACTGACAATGCCTTTTTCAGCTACCATCTCAAGGATGATTTGGCGACGCTCTACGGGTATCAACTTTTGCTCCTTCCTTTGTCCTGCTGACATTCTACGCTATTTGCCTGCGAAACGTGCGCGGCGCAACTAACGCTTAGTTCACATAAAATAACACATAATGTTAATTTTTGTGAATCAGCTCACCATATCGTTATCTTCCAGCGCTTATATTCACAATATCAAACAAAATATCACTTAAATTAACAAGGAGAGCAGATGAAAACGGGATCTGAGTTTCATGTCGGTATCGTTGGCTTAGGGTCAATGGGAATGGGAGCAGCACTGTCATGTGTCCGCGCAGGTCTTTCTACCTGGGGCGCAGACCTGAACAGCAATGCCTGCGCTACGTTGAAAGAGGCAGGTGCTTGCGGGGTTTCTGATAACGCCGCGACGTTTGCCGAAAAACTGGACGCTCTGCTGGTGCTGGTGGTCAATGCAGCCCAGGTTAAACAGGTGCTGTTTGGTGAAACAGGCGTTGCACAACATCTGAAACCCGGTACGGCAGTAATGGTTTCTTCCACTATCGCTAGTGCTGATGCGCAAGAAATTGCTACCGCTCTGGCTGGATTCGATCTGGAAATGCTGGATGCGCCAGTTTCTGGTGGTGCAGTAAAAGCCGCTAACGGTGAAATGACTGTCATGGCCTCCGGTAGCGATATTGCCTTTGAACGACTGGCACCCGTGCTGGAAGCCGTTGCCGGAAAAGTTTATCGCATAGGTGCAGAACCGGGACTAGGTTCGACCGTAAAAATTATTCACCAGTTGTTAGCGGGCGTACATATTGCTGCCGGAGCCGAAGCGATGGCACTTGCAGCCCGTGCGGGGATCCCGCTGGATGTGATGTATGACGTCGTGACCAATGCTGCCGGAAATTCCTGGATGTTCGAAAACCGGATGCGTCATGTGGTGGATGGCGATTACACCCCGCATTCAGCCGTCGATATTTTTGTTAAGGATCTTGGTCTGGTTGCCGATACAGCCAAAGCCCTGCACTTCCCGCTGCCATTGGCCTCAACAGCATTGAATATGTTCACCAGCGCCAGTAACGCGGGTTACGGGAAAGAAGACGATAGCGCAGTTATCAAGATTTTCTCTGGCATCACTCTACCGGGAGCGAAATCATGATCAAGATTGGCGTTATCGCCGATGATTTTACCGGCGCGACGGATATCGCCAGTTTTCTGGTGGAAAACGGTCTACCAACGGTACAAATTAACGGTGTTCCAACAGGTAAAATGCCGGAAGCAATCGACGCACTGGTGATCAGCCTGAAAACGCGTTCCTGTCCGGTGGTTGAAGCCACACAGCAATCGCTGGCGGCTCTGAGCTGGTTGCAACAGCAAGGTTGCAAACAGATCTATTTCAAATACTGCTCTACTTTCGACAGTACGGCGAAAGGTAATATCGGCCCGGTTACCGATGCATTAATGGATGCTCTCGACACGCCGTTTACGGTCTTCTCTCCGGCCCTGCCGGTCAACGGACGTACGGTTTATCAGGGGTATTTGTTCGTAATGAATCAACTGCTGGCCGAATCCGGGATGCGCCATCACCCGGTAAATCCCATGACCGACAGCTATCTTCCCCGTCTGGTTGAAGCGCAATCCACAGGGCGCTGCGGCGTCGTTTCGGCACATGTTTTCGAACAAGGTGTGGATGCCGTTCGTCAAGAGCTGGCTCGCTTACAGCAAGAGGGCTACCGCTACGCGGTGCTTGATGCGCTGACCGAACACCATCTGGAAATTCAGGGGGAAGCCTTGCGCGATGCCCCACTGGTAACGGGCGGTTCTGGTCTGGCGATTGGCCTTGCCCGGCAGTGGGCGCAAGAAAACGGTAACCAGGCTCGCAAAGCAGGGCATCCGCTCGCTGGGCGCGGCGTAGTGCTCTCCGGTTCATGCTCTCAAATGACCAACCGCCAGGTAGCACATTACCGTCAAATTGCACCAGCCCGTGAAGTTGATGTGGCACGCTGCCTCTCAACCGAAACTCTGGCCGCTTATGCACACGAGCTGGCAGAGTGGGTTCTGGGCCAGGAAGGTGTACTTGCTCCACTGGTTTTTGCCACCGCCAGCACTGACGCATTGGCAGCAATTCAACAGCAATACGGTGCACAAAAAGCCAGTCAGGCAGTAGAAACACTGTTTTCTCAACTAGCGGCGCGGTTAGCAGCGGAAGGCGTGACACGCTTTATTGTCGCAGGCGGTGAGACCTCCGGCGTAGTCACACAGAGCCTGAGAATAAAAGGGTTTCATATTGGCCCAACCATTTCCCCCGGCGTGCCGTGGGTAAACGCACTGGATAAGCCTGTCTCACTCGCCCTTAAATCTGGCAACTTCGGTGATGAAGCCTTTTTTTCACGAGCCCAAAGAGAGTTTTTATCATGAGCGATTTCGCAAAAGTAGAGCAGTCTTTGCGAGAGGAGATGACGCGGATTGCCAGTTCATTCTTTCAGCGCGGCTATGCAACCGGTTCGGCTGGCAATCTGTCGCTGCTTTTACCTGACGGGAATTTACTGGCGACACCGACAGGTTCATGCCTGGGCAATCTCGATCCGCAGCGGCTTTCCAAAGTCGCCGCGGATGGCGAATGGTTAAGTGGTGACAAACCCTCGAAAGAGGTGCTCTTTCATCTGGCGCTGTATCGCAACAATCCGCGCTGTAAAGCGGTGGTGCATTTGCACAGCACATGGTCGACGGCGCTTTCCTGCCTGCAAGGGCTGGACAGCAGCAACGTTATTCGTCCGTTCACACCATACGTGGTGATGCGGATGGGAAATATCCCGCTGGTGCCTTATTACCGACCGGGCGATAAACGCATCGCACAGGATCTGGCGGAACTGGCAGCAGACAATCAGGCTTTTTTACTGGCAAATCATGGCCCAGTGGTTTGCGGTGAAAGCCTGCAAGAAGCCGCCAACAATATGGAAGAGCTGGAGGAAACGGCAAAGCTGATTTTTATTCTCGGTGACCGCCCGATCCGTTATCTGACCGCAGGTGAAATTGCGGAATTAAGGAGTTAATGCAATGCCTCGTTTTGCAGCTAATTTATCCATGATGTTCACCGAAGTGCCTTTTATTGAACGCTTCGCCGCAGCGCGAAAAGCCGGGTTCGATGCTGTGGAATTTCTGTTTCCCTATAACTACTCCACCCTGCAAATCCAAAAGCAACTGGAGCAAAACCATCTGACACTGGCGCTGTTCAATACCGCTCCCGGAGATATTAATGCGGGGGAATGGGGATTATCCGCCCTTCCCGGACGTGAGCACGAAGCACACGCAGACATCGACCTGGCACTGGAATATGCATTGGCGCTCAATTGTGAACAAGTCCATGTGATGGCAGGCGTCGTGCCCGCTGGCGAAGATGCTGAACGGTACAGGGCAGTATTTATCGATAATCTCCGCTACGCTGCCGACCGCTTTGCGCCACACGGCAAGCGAATATTAGTTGAAGCACTCAGCCCCGGCGTTAAGCCTCATTATCTCTTCTCCAGCCAGTATCAGGCACTGGCTATTGTTGAAGAAGTTGCGCGAGATAACGTGTTTATTCAACTAGATACTTTTCATGCGCAAAAAGTAGATGGCAACCTGACGCATTTAATCCGCGACTACGCCGGGAAATATGCGCACGTACAAATTGCCGGACTACCTGATCGACATGAACCGGACGATGGAGAAATCAACTATCCGTGGCTGTTCCGCCTGTTCGATGAGGTGGGATATCAGGGCTGGATCGGTTGTGAATATAAACCTCGTGGCCTCACCGAAGAAGGGCTTGGCTGGTTTGACGCCTGGCGCTAATTCGTTAAATCCCTAATTACAACGTACCCATACATCCCCCCATCTACGGATGGGGTAGGTTAACTATAACTTTCAGACAGGGTTTCCCATGTCCACAATTACATTGTTATGCATTGCGTTAACTGGCGTAATCATGCTGTTGCTGCTGGTCATCAAGGCAAAGGTACAACCATTCGTTGCTCTGCTCCTCGTCAGCCTGTTAGTCGCACTTGCGGCGGGTATACCGGCGGGCGAAGTGGGTAAAGTGATGATCGCCGGGATGGGCGGTGTGCTTGGTTCCGTCACTATTATTATTGGTCTGGGCGCTATGCTGGGGCGTATGATCGAACACTCTGGTGGTGCAGAGTCACTGGCTAATTATTTCAGTCGCAAGTTAGGTGACAAACGAACTATCGCTGCGCTGACTCTGGCAGCGTTCTTCCTCGGTATTCCCGTCTTCTTTGATGTCGGCTTTATTATTCTTGCGCCAATCATTTACGGTTTTGCCAAGGTTGCCAAAATATCGCCACTCAAATTTGGCCTGCCTGTCGCTGGAATCATGCTAACTGTTCATGTGGCGGTACCGCCGCATCCAGGCCCTGTCGCCGCAGCGGGGTTACTCCACGCAGACATCGGCTGGCTAACCATCATCGGTATTGCGATTTCTATTCCCGTAGGGATTGTTGGCTACTTTGCAGCGAAAATAATCAATAAGCGCCAATATGCGATGTCGGTGGAAGTACTGGAACAGATGCAACTGGCTCCGGCCAGTGAGGAAGGCGCGACAAAATTAAGCGATAAAATAAATCCACCGGGCGTCGCGCTGGTCACCTCGCTAATTGTTATTCCTATCGCGATTATCATGGCGGGTACGGTTTCCGCAACACTGATGCCGCCTTCGCATCCCCTGCTTGGTACGCTACAGCTGATCGGCTCACCAATGGTAGCTCTAATGATTGCGCTGGTGCTGGCATTCTGGTTATTGGCTTTACGTCGCGGCTGGAGCTTACAACACACCAGCGACATTATGGGCTCAGCCCTTCCCACTGCGGCGGTAGTGATTTTGGTTACTGGTGCTGGAGGGGTATTTGGCAAAGTGCTGGTGGAATCGGGCGTCGGCAAAGCCCTTGCCAACATGCTACAAATGATTGACCTGCCTCTGTTACCAGCCGCATTTATTATTTCACTGGCGCTGCGTGCATCGCAGGGGTCAGCAACCGTAGCAATCCTGACAACCGGCGGGTTACTCTCAGAAGCGGTGATGGGATTGAATCCGATTCAGTGCGTATTGGTGACGCTGGCAGCCTGCTTTGGTGGGCTTGGCGCGTCACATATTAATGACTCAGGGTTCTGGATTGTGACCAAATATCTGGGGTTGTCGGTAGCAGACGGTCTGAAAACCTGGACAGTGTTAACGACCATTCTCGGTTTTACCGGATTCTTAATTACCTGGTGCGTATGGGCGGTAATTTGACCTTAATAAAAAGGTCCGATGGGCATCGGACCTTTTATTTAGCGCTTACCTTCCGCCAGCAGCGGCGGGATGCTCGGCACCATCGGCGCGTCATCAATATCTTTCTGCGTCATGCGGAAGGCTTCGGGATAATGTTCGCGGCTGGTGCGGCGTAGCGGTTCAGTATCGCGCCAGGTATAAAGGCAATGCTGGCACTGGTAGACCGTCCAGACATTTTTCACCGGCGATTTCGCCATCACTTCAATCTGTTCATCGGCACAACGTGGACAAATCATCTTGTTCTCCTTATTTACGTGCGGCCAGCATAGCGGTCAGTTTTTCAGCCCAGGCTTTGGTTTCCGGTAAGTCCACCACCGGCTGGCTGTAGTGGCCACGGTTGTCCGGGGCGACAGGCGTGGTGGCGTCGATAATCAGCTTATCGGTGATCCCCGCCGGGCTTGAGCCTGGGTCGAGTTCCAGCACGGACATATTCGGCAGTTGCACCAGATCGCCTGCCGGGTTCACTTTCGACGAGAGCGCCCACATCACCTGCGGCAGGTTGAACGGGTCAACGTCTTCATCGACCATAATCACCATCTTCACATAACCCAGACCGTGCGGCGTGGTCATCGCACGCAGGCCCACTGCGCGGGCAAAGCCGCCATAGCGTTTTTTGGTGGAGATAATCGCCAGCAGGCCGTGGGTGTACATAGCGTTCACCGCCTGCACTTCCGGGAACTCGGCTTTCAGTTGCTGATACAGCGGCACACAGGTGGCTGGCCCCATCAGGTAGTCGATTTCGGTCCACGGCATACCGAGATAGAGCGATTCAAAAATCGGTTTGGTGCGGTAAGAGACTTTATCGATGCGCACCACGGTCATGTTGCGCCCGCCGGAGTAGTGGCCGGTAAATTCACCGAACGGCCCTTCAATCTCGCGTTTACGGCTTTCGATTACCCCTTCGAGGATCACCTCCGAGCCCCACGGCACATCAAAACCGGTCAGCGGGGCGGTGGCGATCGGGTACGGGCTTTCGCGTAGTGCGCCCGCCATTTCGTACTCCGATTGATCATATTTCAGCGGGGTGGCGCCCATCAGGGTGATGATCGGATCGTTACCGAGCGTGATCGCAATCGGCAGATCTTCACCGCGCTCTTCTGCTTTATGCAGATGCAGGGCGATATCGTGCATCGGCACCGGTTGCAGGCCGAGCTTACGCTTACCCTTCACTTCCATGCGATAGATGCCGACGTTCTGCTTGCCGAAGTTATCCGGATCGAGCGGATCGCGGGAAACCACGCACGCTTTGTCGAGATAGAAACCGCCATCGCCATCGTTTAAACGAAACAGCGGCAGGATATTGAACAAATTGATCTCGTCGCCATCGACGGTGTTCTGCGCCCAGGCAGGATTGGCGCGGCGTTCCGGGGCAATGGGAAAGTTATCCCAGCGGCGGATAAACTCATCAATCTGTTTTTTAACCGGTGTGTTCGGTGGCAGCCCGAGGGAAATCGCGTGGTTCTGCCAGGAGCCGATGGTGTTCATCGCCACGCGCGCATCGGTAAAGCCGCGAATATTATCAAACCACAGCGCGGGCGCGCCGTCGCCGATACGCCCGGTGGCGTTGGCAGCGGCAGCCAGATCCGGCTCGGCATTCACCTCTTCGCTGATTTTCAGCAATTGCCCCTGGTCGTCGAGCGCCTGTAAAAAGCTGCGTAAATCATCAAATGCCATTATTCATTCTCCTGAGAAAAATTCCGGGCCTGCGGCAACCCTTGCCAGCGCCTGGCGTGAGGATGTTCGAGGCCAAATTGATCCAGCACGCGGGCTACCACGTGGTGGACAATGTCATCTACCGTTTCGGGATGGTTATAAAAGGCAGGCATCGGCGGCACCATCGCCACGCCCATGCGCGAAAGTGCGAGCATATTTTCGAGATGGATGGTGCTAAGCGGCATTTCACGCGGCACCAGCACCAGTTTGCGGCCTTCTTTGAGCACGACGTCCGCCGCGCGCCCTACGAGACCATCGGCGTAACCAGCGCGGATACCGGCGAGCGTTTTCATACTGCATGGAATAACGATCATGCCGTCGGTACGAAAGGAGCCGGAAGAGATGGTCGCAGCCTGATCCGCCGGGTTATGGCTGAAGTCAGCGAGGGCGGCAACATCGCGAGCGCTGTAAGGCGTTTCCAGTTCAATAGTGGTTTTCGCCCACTTCGACATCACCAGATGAGTCTCGACATTCGGCATCTCCCGCAGCGCTTGCAGTAATGCCACACCAAGAGGCGCACCGGTAGCCCCTGTCATCCCGACGATCAGTTTCATTGCTTACTATCTTAATTGTTCGTATACGAACGTTATTATTAACATACTCCTTCATTTCCACAGCGGCAAGGATTGAAAAGTAACAACATCTTCTTCGTCACTGAAAAACCGCTATGATAGCGACAGAGAATTAGCCCGGAGTTTACATGGCGTTACGAAATAAAGCGTTCCATCAGTTACGACAGCTTTTTCAGCAGCATACGGCCCGCTGGCAGCACGAGTTACCTGACCTGACCAAACCACAGTACGCGGTGATGCGCGCCATTGCTGATAAACCTGGTATCGAACAGGTGGCACTGATGGAAGCAGCCGTCAGCACCAAAGCAACGCTGGCAGAAATGTTGGCAAGAATGGAAAATCGTGGCTTAGTCAGACGTGAACATGACACCGCTGATAAGCGGCGACGCTTTGTCTGGCTGACTGCCGAAGGAGAAAAGGTACTTGCTGCGGCGATACCGATTGGCGACAGTGTGGATGAGGAATTTTTGGGGCGTTTGAGTGGAGAAGAGCAGGAGCTGTTTATGCAGCTGGTGCGCAAGATGATGAGCAAATAGGATGTTGATTGCCGGATGGGACGCTGACGTGTCTTATCCAGGCGACGAAACACACCAACTCCCCATACAAAAGAAAAAGGCCAGCCTCATAAGAGACTGGCCTTTCTGACAGATGCTTACTTATTCGCGGAACAGCGCTTCGATATTCAGCCCCTGCGTTTGCAGGATTTCGCGCAAACGGCGCAGGCCTTCAACCTGAATCTGGCGAACACGTTCACGGGTGAGGCCAATTTCACGACCTACATCTTCCAGTGTTGCCGCTTCGTACCCCAGCAAACCGAATCGACGTGCCAGCACTTCACGCTGTTTGGCGTTCAGTTCGAACAGCCATTTGACGATGCTTTGTTTCATATCGTCATCTTGCGTGGTATCTTCCGGGCCGTTTTCTTTTTCATCGGCCAGGATGTCCAGCAACGCTTTTTCGGAATCTCCACCCAGCGGGGTGTCTACCGAGGTAATGCGCTCGTTAAGACGAAGCATACGGCTGACGTCATCAACTGGCTTATCCAGCTGCTCTGCGATCTCTTCCGCACTTGGTTCGTGGTCCAGCTTATGGGACAACTCACGTGCGGTTCGCAGGTAAACGTTCAGCTCCTTTACGATGTGAATCGGCAAACGAATAGTACGGGTTTGGTTCATAATCGCCCGTTCGATCGTTTGGCGAATCCACCAGGTTGCGTATGTTGAGAAGCGGAAACCACGTTCCGGGTCAAACTTCTCTACCGCGCGGATCAGCCCCAGGTTGCCCTCTTCGATAAGATCCAGCAAAGCCAGACCACGATTGCCATAACGGCGGGCAATTTTTACCACCAGACGCAAGTTACTCTCGATCATCCGGCGGCGGGAGGCAACATCTCCTCGCAGTGCGCGACGCGCAAAATAAACTTCTTCTTCGGCCGTTAACAGTGGTGAATAACCAATCTCACCAAGGTAAAGCTGAGTCGCGTCCAACACACGCTGTGTGGCCCCTTGCGATAACAGTTCCTCTTCGGCCAAATCGTTATCACTGGGTTCCTCTTCTACTAAGGCCTTTTCGTCAAAAACCTCAACTCCGTTCTCATCAAATTCCGCATCTTCATTTAAATCATGAACTTTCAGCGTATTCTGACTCATAAGGTGGCTCCTACCCGTGATCCCTTGACGGAACATTCAAGCAAAAGCCTGGTTCCGCCGATTTATCGCTGCGGCAAATAGCGCAGCGGGTTTACGGATTTCCCCTTGTAACGAATTTCAAAATGCAAGCGTGTTGAACTGGTTCCGGTGCTACCCATAGTCGCTATTTTTTGCCCCGCCTTCACTTCTTGTTGTTCCCGGACCAGCATTGTGTCGTTATGGGCGTAGGCACTCAGGTAATCATCATTATGTTTGATGATAATCAGATTACCGTAGCCGCGCAGCGCGTTACCGGCATAAACAACGCGGCCATCTGCGGTCGCGATAATTGCCTGTCCTTTGCTGCCTGCGATATCAATCCCCTTGTTGCCCCCCTCAGAAGCACCAAAGGTTTCGATCACTTTGCCCTCAGTCGGCCAGCGCCAGGTGGAGATAGGCGCACTGGTTGATGTACTGCTGACAGTCGGCTCGGTTGTGCTTGCTGTTGGTACCGTTACAGGCGCTGTGACCGTGGTCCCAGTTGGCTTGTTGTTCGGCAACATTTTGTTAGCACTCTGTTCACCCGAAGACTCAGAATACGTAATTGTCGGTTGCGACGCAACAGCAACGGTGGAATTTTGTGCAGGCTTGATCACAACTCCTTGCTCTGCTGCATCGGCCTGGGTAATGGCATTTCCACCAGTGATTGGCGTACCGGAAGCATTACCCACCTGTAAGGTCTGACCTACATTCAGCGCGTATGGTGCCTGAATATTGTTGCGCTGAGCAAGGTCACGGAAATCATTGCCAGTAATCCAGGCGATATAGAAAAGTGTGTCGCCTTTTTTCACGGTGTATGTACTGCCGCTATAACTGCCTTTCGGAATGTTCCCATACTGACGGTTGTAGACGATGCGTCCGTTTTCCATCTGTACCGGCGGCTGAGCAACTGGCTGCACCGGCTGGATTTGCGGTTGTTGTGCAGATTGAATTTGTGGCTGCTGTACCGGCTGAATTTGCGGTTGCTGCGTTGTAGACGTCGTCCCCATTTTCGGCGGCGGCGTAATCAACATACCAGAATTGGTGTTTGCAGACGCATTGCCATTAACGGAGCTGACCGGTGCCGGTGGATTTGAAGTGTCAGAACAGCCTGCCAGCCATAGCGAAACCAGTGACAAAGCCGCAATGCGGCGAACGGTGAATTTTGGGCTTCCCGCGCTCATTTATCCCCCAAGAAAAATTGGTTAATAACCAGTGACATAATTACCGTGCAAGGCACCATACTGAACACTGGAAAAGATGTTCACGATACGCTGACCTGCGGCAAAATAACCAGGAAAAATCCAGGTATTTCCTCACGTTTTAAGCCAGCTCACCCTTCACTAAAGGGACAAAGCGCACGGCCTCCACGGTATCGATAATAAATTCGCCTCCCCGACGACGCACCCGTTTCAAATACTGGTGCTCCTCCCCTACGGGTAAGACGAGAATCCCGCCTTCGTCCAGCTGCGTCATTAGCGCAGTTGGAATTTCCGGCGGTGCCGCCGTAACAATGATAGCGTCAAACGGCGCACGTGCCTGCCAACCTTGCCATCCATCGCCATGACGGGTTGAAACATTATGTAAATCAAGGTTTTTCAGGCGGCGACGCGCCTGCCACTGCAAGCCTTTAATACGTTCAACCGAGCAAACATGCTGGACAAGATGCGCCAGAATTGCCGTTTGATATCCCGAACCGGTGCCAATTTCCAGCACCCGCGACTGCGGCGTCAGCTCGAGTAATTCGGTCATTCGCGCCACCATATACGGCTGCGAAATTGTCTGCCCCTGACCTATCGGCAAGGCGATATTGTCCCAGGCTTTTTGTTCAAACGCTTCATCAACGAATTTTTCACGCGGCACGGCGGCAAGTGCATTCAGCACCTGCTCATCCTGAATACCTTGCGCACGTAATTGATCCAGAAGTGCTTGTACGCGTCTGCTTACCATTGCGTGCCAACTCCCACGCTGTTTAACCAGTCTGAAACCACATCTTGCGCGCTATGCGCAGTTAAATCCACATGCAGCGGCGTGATAGAGACATAGCCCTCATCGACCGCAGCAAAATCGGTCCCCGGACCGGCATCGCACTTACCACCCGGCGGGCCAATCCAGTACAGCGTATTGCCGCGCGGATCTTGCTGCGGGATCACCTGATCTGCCGGATGTCGGGTACCGCAGCGCGTCACGCGAATACCTTTGATTTGATCCAACGGTAAATCCGGTACGTTAATATTGAGAATACGCCCGGTGCGCAACGGCTCTTTACACAGAGCTCGCAAAATGGAACAGGTTACCGCCGCGGCAGTGTCGTAATGTTTATGCCCGTCAAGCGAGACAGCAAGCGCCGGAAAGCCTAAATGACGGCCCTCCATCGCGGCGGCTACCGTACCGGAATAGATAACATCATCCCCCAGATTCGGCCCGGCGTTAATCCCCGACACAACAATGTCCGGGCGCGGACGCATCAGAGCATTCACGCCAAGATAGACGCAATCGGTCGGGGTTCCCATTTGCACAGCAATATCACCATTTTCAAAGGTAAACGTGCGCAAGGAGGATTCCAGTGTCAGAGAATTTGAAGCGCCGCTGCGGTTACGATCGGGGGCGACCACCTGAACGTCAGCAAACTCACGCAAGGCTTTCGCCAGCGTTTGTATACCGGGTGCATGTACCCCGTCATCATTACTCAGCAATATGCGCATAATCACCTGTTGTGTTGATAAGTTCCCTGACAACGCTGGTCGCAAAACTGCCTGCCGGAAGCCAGAAACGGATTTCTACGGTGACGTCATCCCACCAGTTCCAGCTTAATTGTTGCGGATACAGCAGCATCGCTCTGCGCGCGGCTTCAACTTTTTCGCGCACCAGTAAGGCTTGCAATTCAGTTTCTTCGGCGACAGCTGCTTGTTCGAATGCCAGCGCTTCACGCTGAGTTCCCCATTCGCCACTGCCCGGCAATGCAGCAGTAATCATCAGCTCTTTATCGTTGACGCGACGCTGTAATTCCGCCAGTTCTTCATTGGAGGCAACAAACCAGCTGCCACGTCCGGCTAATTGTAGCGCATCGCCGTCAACAACTTGATTAACGTCTGCTTTTTTGAGGCGCTCAGCAACAATCTGATTAAACAACGCACTGCGGGCTGCCGACAACCAAAAACTCCGTTTATTGCGATCACGCACCGGAGTATTGGTTTGCGCCCAGCGCAGCGCACCCTGCAAGTTGCTGCCGCTAATACCAAAACGTTGGGCACCAAAGTAGTTCGGTACACCTTTTACGCAAATATCGATCAGACGTTGTTCAACGTCATCACGATTGCTCACTTCGCGGAGTACCAGGGTAAAAGCGTTACCTTTCAGCGCCCCTAAACGCAGCTTACGCTTGTGCCGCGCATACTCCAGCACCTGACAACCTTCCAGTTGAAAAGCACTGAGATCGGGCATCTCTTTGCCTGGCACGCGAGCGCATAACCACTGTTCCGTAACAGCATGTTTGTCTTTTTGCCCAGCGAAGCTGACTTCACGGGCATGAATTTTCAGGAATTTCGCCAGTGCATCCGCCACAAAACGGGTATTACAGCCGTTTTTGAGGATTCTAACCAGAATATGCTCACCTTCACCATCAGGCTCAAAGCCCAAATCTTCCACCACCACAAAGTCTTCCGGATTGGCTTTCAGCAGCCCGGTACCTTGCGGTTTACCGTGGAGGTAAGTGAGATTATCAAACTCAATCATTTTGTTGCCTTAATGAGTAGCGCCACCGCTTCACAGGCAATCCCTTCCCCACGCCCGGTAAATCCTAATTTTTCCGTAGTAGTGGCTTTCACGTTAACATCATCCATATGGCAGCCGAGATCTTCGGCAATAAACACGCGCATTTGTGGAATATGCGGCAACATCTTCGGTGCCTGAGCGATGATAGTGACATCGACGTTACCGAGGGTATACCCCTTCGCCTGAATACGACGCCAGGCTTCGCGCAGCAATTCGCGGCTGTCGGCCCCTTTAAATGATGGATCGGTATCCGGGAACAGCTTGCCGATATCCCCCAACGCCGCTGCACCAAGCAATGCATCGGTCAGTGCATGTAACGCCACGTCGCCATCAGAATGCGCCAGCAACCCTTTTTCGTAAGGAATGCGTACGCCACCAATGATAATTGGGCCTTCACCGCCAAAGGCGTGTACGTCAAAACCGTGTCCAATTCGCATTATGTATTCTCCTGATGGATGGTTCGGGTGAGGTAAAACTCGGCCAGTGCCAAATCTTCCGGACGCGTGACTTTAATGTTATCCGCACGGCCTTCGACCAACTGCGGATGGAATCCGCAATATTCCAGCGCCGAGGCTTCGTCGGTAATAGTCGCACCTTCATTTAAAGCGCGCGTCAGACAGTCATGTAACAGCTCACGAGGGAAAAATTGCGGCGTCAGCGCGTGCCATAAGCCGTTGCGATCAACGGTATGAGCAATGGCATTTTTGCCAGGTTCGGCACGTTTCATGGTATCGCGCACCGGTGCGGCGAGGATCCCCCCTGTGCGACTGGTTTCGCTCAACGCCAACAATCGCGCAAGGTCATCCTGATGCAGACAAGGACGAGCGGCGTCATGCACCAATACCCACTGCGCATCGCCAGCGGCTTTCAGACCTGCCAGTACCGAATCGGCACGCTCATCACCGCCATCTACAACGGTGATTTGCGGATGATTCGCCAGAGGAAGTTGTGCAAAACGGCTATCGCCAGGACTTATGGCAATGACGACATGCTTCACCCGGGGATGCGCCAGCAGCGCATGCACCGAGTGTTCAAGAATGGTTTGATTACCGATTGAGAGATATTGCTTAGGACATTCCGTTTGCATTCGACGGCCAAATCCGGCCGCCGGAACCACGGCGCAAACATCCAAATGAGTGGTTGCCATGTTAATTCCCGGGCTGATTTATCGATTGTTTTGCCCCGCAGACTGTGCGCGTTTCGACGCGTCAGGCACCAGACGATAAAAAGTTTCGCCCGGCCTGGTCATGCTGAGTTCATTACGCGCACGCTCTTCGAGCGCCTCCTGGCCGCCATTGAGATCGTCAATTTCGGCAAAAAGTTGATCGTTTCGCGCTTTAAGTTTCGCGTTTGTAGCTTGCTGTGCCGCCACATCATCATTGACGCGGGTATAGTCATGTATACCGTTCTTACCGAACCACAGCGAATACTGTAGCCAGACCAGAATAGCCAGCAACAGCAGCGTTAGTTTACCCATCCTGCCCCCTGAAAAACGGCATCATCATCCCATGCATCCGAAGACGACTCTACATCCTCTGTTGGGGATACCGCGACAACGCGGGCAAATGTACCACATTTGTCCATTGTTACGTATACCCAGGGCGTGCAGAACATAATCTCATTATTCGTTACGGTTTGAATTATGAACAGAGGAGACGGGAAAGTACAAATTAGCCCAGTAGCCACATAAACAGTGCGCCAAACATAATGCCGACTGTCACAAGGGTGAAAACAATACTGTAGCGTAGCTTTCCGTCCATCAATGAATGCAGTGCAATCCCCACCACCACCGCGACAGGCATCAGTGCCAGAAAGAAAGGCCAGGTGTAGATAAAGAAGAACAGCGTGTTAGAGCCATAAATCAACATCGGCATCGCCAGCGCAAATAACCAGGAGACAAAACCAACCACAGCACCTGGCAGTGACCATGTGGTTTCTTCATCCTCAGTAAGGCTGTCGTTATTTGTTAGTGTAATGTTATGGCTATTACGCATATTTGATCCTGTTACTTTGACGAACCGGGCATGGAAACCCGGTGGTGTCTCAGGATCTGATAATATCGTTCTGTCTCAACAGATCTAATAATTGCTGTACCAAATTTGTTACTAATTGTTCACCATTGAGATGAATTTCTGCCGATTCAGGTGCTTCGTAAACGGAATCTATTCCCGTAAAGTTACGCAGTTCACCGGCACGTGCTTTCTTATATAAGCCTTTTGGATCGCGGGCCTCGCAAATCGCCAGCGGCGTATCGACAAACACTTCGATAAAACGCCCTTCTCCTACGCGTTCGCGGACCATCTGGCGTTCGGCGCGGTGTGGCGAGATAAACGCGGTCAGCACCACCAGTCCAGCTTCAACCATTAAATTCGCCACTTCACCGACGCGACGGATATTCTCTTTACGATCGGCATCGCTAAAACCGAGATCGCTGCATAAGCCGTGGCGGACGTTGTCGCCATCCAGCAAATACGTACTGACACCAAGGTTATGTAACGCCTCCTCCAGCGCCCCCGCGACGGTTGATTTACCGGAACCAGAGAGGCCGGTAAACCACAGCACAACACCACGATGACCGTGGTGCTGTTCGCGTTGTTGCGGAGTTACTGGGTGGCTATGCCAGACGACGTTTTCGTCATGCAGCGCCATTATTTATCTCCCCGTAAATCGCGAGCGCCCCAGTGCGGGAAATGACGACGGACCAGGGCATTCAATTCCAGTTCGAATGCACTGAATTCAGATGTCACAGCAGTAGCCTGGCTAACTGGCTCGTGCACCATACCGGCACCCACGGTCACATTGCTCAGGCGATCGATAAAAATCAGCCCACCAGTAACCGGGTTTTGCTGATAACGATCTAACACCAGCGGCTCGTCAAAAGTGAGATCCACCAAACCAATGCCGTTTAGCGGCAGATTTTCAACTTCGCGTTGAGTAAGGTTATTAATATCAACCTGATAGCGAATACCATCAACACGGGCACGCGTCTTCTTACCGGCAATTTTGATGTCGTAGCTTTGTCCAGGGGAAAGTGGCTGTTCCGCCATCCACACCACATCCACCGACGCGCTCTGCACTGCCGGTAGCGCTTCGTCTGCCGCCAGCAGCAGATCACCACGGCTGATGTCGATCTCATCCGTTAGCACCAGGGTGATCGCTTCTCCGGCAAAGGCTTCTTCGCGATCGCCATCAAAAGTCACGATCCGCGCAATGTTTGACTCCACTCCCGAAGGCAACACTTTGACTCGTTGCCCGACTTCCACGCGACCGGATGCCAGCGTTCCGGCGTAGCCACGAAAATCAAGATTCGGGCGGTTAACGTACTGCACCGGAAAGCGCATTGGCTGGGCATCCACCACTCGCTGTATCTCCACGGTTTCCAGTACTTCGAGTAGTGTCGGACCGCTGTACCACGGCATGCTTTCACTTTGCGAAGCCACGTTGTCGCCTTCCAGCGCGGAGAGCGGCACAAAGCGAATATCCAGATTACCCGGCAACTGCTCGGCAAAGGTCAGATAATCTTCACGAATGCGGGTGAACGTCTCTTCGCTGTAATCCACCAGATCCATTTTGTTGATCGCCACGATCAGATGTTTGATACCCAACAGCGTGGAGATAAAACTGTGACGACGCGTTTGATCGAGCACGCCTTTACGGGCATCGATCAGTAAGATCGCCAGTTCGCATGTCGATGCGCCAGTCGCCATATTGCGGGTGTACTGCTCGTGCCCTGGGGTGTCGGCGATAATAAATTTACGCTTCTCGGTAGAGAAATAGCGGTAGGCCACATCAATAGTGATGCCCTGTTCGCGCTCAGCTTGCAGGCCGTCCACCAGCAGTGCCAGATCCAGCTTTTCGCCCTGGGTGCCGTGACGTTTACTGTCGTTATGCAGTGATGAGAGCTGATCTTCGTAGATTTGGCGGGTATCGTGCAGCAGGCGACCAATCAGGGTACTTTTGCCGTCATCGACGCTACCACAGGTCAGAAAACGCAGCAGGCTTTTATGTTGTTGCGCAATCATCCAGGCTTCGACGCCGCCTTCATTGGCGATTTGTTGTGCAAGTGCGGTGTTCATCTTAAAAATACCCCTGACGTTTTTTCAGCTCCATGGATCCCGCCTGGTCGCGGTCAATCACGCGCCCCTGACGTTCACTGGTGGTGGAAACCAGCATCTCTTCGATGATTTCCGGTAGTGTTTGCGCATTTGACTCCACCGCGCCGGTCAGCGGCCAGCAGCCCAGCGTACGGAAACGCACCATCCGTTTTTTAATCACTTCGCCCGGTTGCAGGTCGATACGGTTGTCATCAATCATCATCAACATACCGTCGCGTTCCAGAACCGGACGTTCAGCAGCGAGATACAGCGGGACAATGTCGATATTTTCCAGCCAGATGTATTGCCAGATATCCTGCTCGGTCCAGTTAGAGAGCGGGAAAACGCGGATACTTTCGCCTTTGTTAATTTGCCCGTTGTAGTTGTGCCACAGCTCCGGGCGCTGATTTTTCGGGTCCCAGCGATGGAAGCGGTCACGGAAAGAGTAGATTCGCTCCTTAGCGCGGGATTTCTCTTCGTCACGACGTGCGCCACCGAAGGCGGCATCAAAACCGTACTTGTTCAACGCCTGCTTCAAACCTTCGGTTTTCATAATATCGGTATGTTTTGCGCTGCCGTGTACGAATGGATTAATCCCCATCGCCACGCCTTCCGGGTTTTTATGCACCAGCAACTCGCAGCCATAGGCTTTAGCCGTACGATCGCGAAACTCATACATCTCGCGGAATTTCCAGCCAGTATCAACATGCAGCAGAGGGAAAGGCAGCGTACCCGGATAAAACGCCTTGCGCGCCAGATGCAGCATGACGCTGGAATCTTTACCGATAGAGTAGAGCATCACCGGATTTGAGAATTCTGCCGCCACCTCGCGAATAATGTGGATGCTTTCCGCCTCCAGTTGCCGCAGGTGAGTAAGTCGTTTTTGATCCATAACCGTTCCTTTGCAATACCGCTATTTTCTTGCCATCAGATGTTTCGACTATAGGGAGCGTAAGAGAACGAATGAAATTACCAATTAGAATGAGTAGTTCCTTAACGGAATAACGATTTGGCAAAGCTAATATCAAAAAGTGCTTAAGGCACCGGATTTCGGGCGTTTAGGAAGATTTGAAATTGTTTTAGCGCAGCGGCAGTTTCATACTATGGCGGTAAAAAAATTTGCATGGTATTTAAGGACTCACTATGTTTTCCGCATTGCGCCACCGTACCGCTGCCCTGGCGCTCGGCGTATGCTTTATTCTCCCCGTACACGCCTCGTCACCTAAACCTGGTGATTTTGCTAATACACAGGCACGACATATTGCTACTTTCTTTCCGGGACGCATGACCGGAACTCCTGCAGAAATGTTATCTGCCGATTATATTCGCCAACAGTTTCAACAGATGGGTTATCGCAGTGATATTCGGACATTTAATAGCCGATATATTTACACCGCCCGCGATAACCGCAAAAACTGGCACAACGTGACGGGAAGTACGGTGATTGCCGCTCATGAAGGCAAAGCGCCGCAGCAGATCATTATTATGGCGCATCTTGATACGTACGCTCCACTGAGCGATGCCGACGCCGATGCCAATCTCGGCGGGCTGACATTACAAGGAATGGATGATAACGCCGCAGGTTTAGGTGTCATGCTGGAACTGGCTGAACGTCTGAAAAATACGCCTACCGAGTATGGTATTCGTTTTGTGGCAACCAGTGGAGAAGAAGAAGGGAAATTAGGCGCTGAGAATTTACTCAAGCGCATGAGCGATACTGAAAAGAAAAATACGCTGCTGGTGATTAATCTCGATAACTTAATTGTTGGCGATAAATTGTATTTTAATAGTGGTGTAAATACACCAGAGGCTGTCAGGAAATTAACCCGTGATCGAGCGCTGGCAATTGCGCATAATCATGGGATTGCAGCGACAACAAATCCAGGTTTGAATAAAAACTATCCGAAAGGCACTGGGTGTTGTAACGATGCAGAAGTTTTCGACAAAGCCGGTATTGCGGTACTTTCGGTGGAGGCGACCAACTGGAATCTTGGAAATAAGGATGGTTATCAGCAACGCGCAAAAACACCGGCCTTCCCGGCGGGAAATAGCTGGCATGATGTAAGGCTTGATAATCAACAGCATATTGATAAGGCGCTTCCTGGAAGAATAGAACGTCGCTGCCGTGACGTTATGCGGATAATGCTACCGCTAGTGAAGGAACTGGCGAAGGCGTCTTGATGGGGTTGAAAATGGGAGCTGGGAGTTCTACCGCAGGGGCGGGGAATTCTAAGTGATATCCATCATCGCATCCAGTGCGCCCGGTTTATCCCCGCTGATGCGGGGAACACCAGCGTCAGGCGTGAAATCTCACCGTCGTTGCCGATTTATCCCTGCTGGCGCGGGGAACTCTCGGTTCAGGCGTTGCAAACCTGGCTACCGGGCGGTTTATCCCCGCTAACGCGGGGAACTCGTAGTCCATCATTCCACCTATGTCTGAACTCCCGGTTTATCCCCGCTGGCGCGGGGAACTCTTGACACGAGTCCTAGCGGGCGCAGACGCGCCCTGTTTATCCCCGCTGGCGCGGGGAACTCTCAGTGCAGGAAATCACGCCTGACGTGGCGAACGGTTTATCCCCGCTGGCGCGGGGAACTCTGCTCGCTGGAGAGTTTATTAAAATCCACTGGCGGTTTATCCCCGCTGGCGCGGGGAACTCGCAATCAACTAAGGGCTATGGTTGCAACCCCTCGGTTTATCCCCGCTGGCGCGGGGAACTCGTTTTGATACGACCGTGTTAACGAGAAATACCCGGTTTATCCCCGCTGGCGCGGGGAACTCGTTTTGATACGACCGTGTTAACGAGAAATACCCGGTTTATCCCCGCTGGCGCGGGGAACTCAGCTGGATCATCAATTACATGAAATTTGACACCGGTTTATCCCCGCTGGCGCGGGGAACTCGGCGATTAGCTCTGCCAGACGCTGAGAAAAAACGGTTTATCCCCGCTGGCGCGGGGAACTCGGAGGTAAAACCAGAAACAGCATCCGCACGTCCGGTTTATCCCCGCTGGCGCGGGGAACTCCGCTGTTTTGCCCTGCCGTCTGACAGCAGTAGCGGTTTATCCCCGCTGGCGCGGGGAACTCGCAGAACTGAGAATTCTCAAATGGCGCGGAGTCGGTTTATCCCCGCTGGCGCGGGGAACTCGAGAAAAATACTGATGCCAACGTATGATTTACCGGTTTATCCCCGCTGGCGCGGGGAACTCGTACGGCTGACACTGCGGGCAGTGCATGGAACCGGTTTATCCCCGCTGGCGCGGGGAACTCCTAATCCTCAAGGTTCATATATGGAAGCGACCCGGTTTATCCCCGCTGGCGCGGGGAACTCCACAGCGCCGACGTCAGTGCCGATAATCCCGCCGGTTTATCCCCGCTGGCGCGGGGAACTCATCTGGAGACGTTGGCAGAGAGTATACGCGAGCGGTTTATCCCCGCTGGCGCGGGGAACTCTCTCAAAGTATACATTTGTTCTTAAAGCATTTTTTCCCATAAAAACAACCCACCAACCTTAATGTAACATTTCCTTATTATTAAAGATCAGCTAATTCTTTGTTTTCAAACAGGTAAAAAAGACACCAACCTTAAACCATCCAAATCTACCGGGGTACGCCTGTTTACCCCAAATGTCTGGAACTCAAATCCCGATTCCGTATTCGTTGCCCATGCCATCACTACATTGCCTTCTTCCGCCAGTCCAGCTATTTGTTCCCAGATCATTTCACGAATTTTTGCGGATACATCACCTACATATACCCCTGCACGTACCTCCAACAACCAGATGGCTAATCTGCCTCGTAAGCGCGGAGGTACATTTTCAGTGACCACGACCAACATACTCATTTCAGCTACTCCGATGGCCTGCATCTCCCAGTGAAACAGGAAGCGGAATGGCAACAGGCTGTGCATCTTCAGGTGGGGCCGGCGGTTGTATTTCTCCAGCAGCAAACACGTCCTCTATAAGCGGAATCAATTTGGCTAATGTTTTACTACTGCGAAAAATATCCCTACACGCCAAACGGACTTCCCGGTCCGGCTCACCAGGGTTACGACGCGCTATCTCAAAAGCTTTCGGTACAACAGTGTCAAATTTAATGATGTCTGCAATATCGTAAACAAAGGAAAGAGGCTTTCCTGTATGCACAAACCCAATAGCTGGTGCATAACCAGCTGCAAGTATCGCCGCTTCAGTTACGCCGTATAAACAGGAAGTTGCAGCGCTAATGCATTGGTTGACCGTATCGCCCTTTTCCCAGTCTTTCGGATCGTAGCAACGTCCATTCCATGTCACACCGTATTGCTTCGCTAGAAGTGCATAAGTTGCTCGCACACGGCTTCCTTCTATACCTCTGAGTTGTTCTACGGAGCGTCGGGCGGGCGGAGGTTCACCAAACCGAAGTTCAAACATTTTGCGTACTACCTTCAGACGCAAATCTTCATCCAGAGCAAGTTTTGCCTGGTAGAGCAGCTTATCTGAACGCGCACCACCAGGCTGACCAGAAGCATAAACACGAACGCCCGCTTCCCCCACCCATACCAACAATGTTCCAACTTGCGCAGCCAGACGCACTGCTGCATGCGAAACCCGTGTACCAGGCTCCAGCATGATGCAGGCAACCGAGCCAACAGGAATATGAGTGCGGATCCCTGTCTTGTCGATAAGTACAAACGCGCCATCGATTACATCGATCTGCCCATATTGCAGAAAGATCATGGAGACGCGATCTTTGAGTGGAATGGGGTTAAGAGGAAGCCAGGTCATTTTATTACACCTCAATCACAGTGGAGCCAAAGATAGCAAACCACATCCCATCGATTTGGCTGGCCCAATACCTTGCTGTATAAGATCCATTAACGCTGATGCGTCATTGACGGTGAGCACACCTTCAAAGCAAACCGTTTGGATTTTTCCATTTTTACCTTCCCCAGAAAAATACTGTGGCCGTTCCGATATGGGATGCACATCTTCAACGCGCGCCGCATTGCCCAATTTACGTTGCAACCACGCGATTTGTTCTGCTTCTTTTATTAACGGAACCCGACAGCGTTTAATATTCCCTTTACTGTCCAGACGCTTTTGATTGTCGAGAATAGTTTTGATCGGATTTGCCCGAAGCCGAAAATAGAGTGGAACACCAACCTGAAGTTGAAATTCAACCTGTTTAGTTTTAATGACTGTCGCAACGGCAGTTGAAACAGGCATTTGCGCTGACTGCAATAAAACATGACAGCCTTCTGGTGTGTTTCGCTTCTCAACATGAAAAAGAAAATCACGAGCAGCATCTGGTCTATTTGGAAATAAATGCCATAATCCCTGGTGAAGTTGGTAAAGATCCCTGCTACAGGCCCTGGCAATGATGATTTTACTGAGATACATCCATACCTCCTTTAATCACATACCATTCCCGGGAAGCAAATTGTCGAGGTAAGGTGATCATCGGTTCGTCGCGCACCGTAAATTTTAAATGATGCCCGTCAACTGATTCCTCACTATAAATATCGCCGCCAACGGGCTCATAATTTAATAGCGCCTTCTGAGGATCCGACGCCTGACATGTCCCGAGAAAAAGCGGTTGTGTTAGCGGACAACTCCTCCGCCCCAGATACGGTGTATACCGAGGCTTTAATACTGCTTTTTCAAGTTCTGACATAACCATCGTTGCCTGTGGTGTTAACCAGATAGCGACGGTAAAGGAGGCATCACATAAATATTCGCGCCATGTTTGAATCGTTTCATGACTTTTCAAACCACGGTAATCTTCTCGCGCTCCAAGGACTGTATGGTAATCACGCAACCCCGTTACAGACACACGACGATCGTCAAGAATGAGTTCATCGCAACGCACTGCAAATTGCACACTCTCTGATAACACCTGTAATGAAGAAGTATCATCACGTTGGATCCCAAGACAAGCCCCGAGTAGCCCTAATAACCCGCTTCGGGTCGGAAATCTTCCGGTAGGTCGCGTTCCTTCAAAGGTCGGCAGCCCCCAGGCTTGCATTGGCCCAGCAAGCCGCAAGATCAAATAAGATCTCATGTTCACGCCTCGCCATTATTACGAACCCAGGATTTTAACTGTTCTAAAGTAGGCATTTGTTTAACCTGAGCAGTAATTGGGTCCATGTCAGACAAGCTAAATTGCGCAGCAGCTCCGTTCAGACCATAGCCATTCGCAACGCGATCCCAATATTGATTAAACGCCTGTATAGACGGTTGCAAAAAGCCATCTTTCGCTTTCACCGCTTTTTCAAAAGCATTTGCCATAGAAAGTGGCATATCGGAGAAATTAACCATTACCATCTCCGCAGGGTTAAAAGCGGCATAAGTACGCTGTTTTGCTCCAGGGACCTCTGTTGCCAGCATATGAACAACATGGGTTGCAATTTCCAGAGCCTGCTCCCAGGAGGCGCCGCCTAAATTTTCCTGAAGTTGAGCAAGGTTAATGTTGGCATAACGATAAAAAACACCCGATGAAAATTCCTGTGTTCCCAGATGTGCAGAACCTTGTTCCTGTAAATCATCTACGGCGGTGAACCAGTCAATATCAGAATCAACCTGATGGGTCGTGATCGCGTGCGCAATGGACATTGCACCATCAACTTTTCCCAACTCACTCATCATGCCGCTGGTTGCCATTCTTCCGCTAAGCGCAATATCAACCCCCTGCTGTAAATTCACACGGATAGCGGCAATATCTTCCTTAAGAATTTTGAGCAGCTTTTTATCATCCAGATTATCTGCCTCTGCTTTTGCAACCTGCTCACAGAACCAGGCTATTTCTCCCACAACCCAGGGAGTAACCGCATCGGCAGAAATCTTTTCAGCTTCATCAACTGATTTACCGGAGAGCAGAGCTAATGTCTTATCGATGATTTTTTGCTCAAAACGTTCACCAAGTTTTTGCCGAAGAACATCACGTAATTGTGCAAGATGAATTGTTCTGAGACTGGATTCACCAATATTTTGTGCGTAATAATCACTTTTACGCATCGCACGTTTAAGGCTTTGACTTGAAATTCTTACTCGCCTTTTCCCGCCGAAAATAGCGTCTTTCTGCATGTTCATATCGTCGCGGTTCAGACATGAAGGGCTGTGAGAGATCAGGACATGGATATTAATAAAATTAGACATTGAGAGGTTTCCTTACGCATTTTTGTTTGTGGTCAATACAAAATCTTCCAGAAGTTGCTGGCGTTCGCGCTTTCCCCACCAGGTCAACATCCGGGCCATTAATGACCAGTCAAGTACGGGTTCGGCGTGAGCAAGCAATCGACGTAACTGGACCATATCGGCTGTTCTGTCAGCCCGAATCAATTGGAAGATACGGCGCTCGTTAATTCTTCCACTATTGGCTAAAGCTCTTCCCAACGAGATACCTATTGTTTGCTCCGGTTTTTTATCCTGATGTCGGATGACATTCTTTCCTGCGCTCAGGCAAAACACCATGCGCAAAAGAGCCTGTTGGTGACGCAGGTTTTCCCAACCAAAAGGTTGCACCAACCGATAAAACGCAGGGATATCGCGTAAATCATCAGGTTCTGAAACACGTCTAATTTGCGCACATGCTCCGTTATCCAGCTGTTGCCAGGCTCGATATAAAGCCATTGCATCAATTTCATCAGCCATTTGATGGCCCTCCTTGCGGTTTTAACTCCCGTAAATGTTTGTATAGCGTGGCGCGGGCGAGTGCTAATGTGCTTATTAATTTAGGATGATGTGCATAGGGAGCTACAGATTGATTAAATAGCATTTCACACAATTGATGAAGTTTGTCTCGTAAATCAGCTATTACCTCATCAGCCTGGGAAAAATTAACATTCGCCAATACATCGGGAATTAATAATTCACTCTGTCGATAGAAATGCCTTTCTGCAGTCTCATGAACAGAGACTCCAGCCCCTTTAAAGTCTTTATTTTTAATACCTTCCACAAAAGTATATAACGCCTTGCGTAAGGCTGTTTTATACCCCAAACCAACAGTCACTATTTCGTTTATAACATTGCCGTATTGTTGCCACCCCTGATTAAACATCAGCACATCATGACGTCGTTCAAGAATAGATGCTTGATTATTACGATATCCCCCCATAATCAATTCAAGAGGACTTTGCGGCGCAATATTTCTGAATTGATTCACAACCGCCGCCACGCGATTTCCATTTTCATTTTGAATAATCTTATCTACCACAACTCGGCTGATTTGCGTCCATGATGGTGCGGAGGTGGTGAAAGCAAGAAATTTTTCCTCAACCTCCCCTTTCTTGACTGTTACCAGACAAGGGGAATGCGGATGGGGCCATAGCCCATTAACTGTAAAGGTAAATTTTTCCTTAAGAAAACCTGTATAACGCAAATTGCTTTCCTGTCCACAGCAAGAACATTTACCAATCCCAATGGGATCGCATAATTCAATATGCGCTGGTTGCCAGAATAAGCCACGGACAAACCCAATTGACGAAGCTGGCACAGATTCATTGGGCTTGACAGGCTTAATCCAGGTAGGTTGGTTTTCCGTATTTGATTCATTGGGAAATTGTTTTTGAAGACGAGGTATTGTGAGGACATTGAGTAACACCGTCGAGCGAAGATCGATCCCACATACGAAGGTGGTTATAGGTGTTCCTCCACGTAAACCGCTTTTAAAGCCACCACCAAAACCAGGTGCCTGATTCGCCTGGTTGAATAACGCAATCGCAGTGCATCCACCACATAATGCTTCACCCTGCCCCGGTTGATTGACAAATGCACAATTCGTCGCGCCGCTTACCCCTGCCAATAGTTTTTCCATTGGAGTCACATCATTTGCTTTGACACCTTTGGTCTGCATAAAGGGATGTTCTGCGTGATTAAGGTAGAACATATCTATCCACGGCGCGATGAGTCGTTGAAACTCATCTTCAGTGAGCGGATTCATTATGCGATGTCGAAATTCAACGTCATCTTTTGCCGGGGCGATAATTTGTGCAATGCAAACCAGCAGTGCTAAAGCGGCCAGTTCCATATCGTCACGGGGCAAACTTAACCGCCACTGATCTCTACTGCAGTATAGCGATTGCAGATTTAGGATTTGGACTTTCCCCCCGTTTCGCGGGCGTACAGGGATCCAGTTATCAATAAGCAAATTCATTTGTTCTCCTTCATATGCTCCGACATTTCTCCTGCATTTCTATACGTCGGCACACTTCCGTTATCGGTAAAAACAAAGAAAAAATACGGCGTAATTAATTCAATAATCACATTCACTGCAAAAATATATTCATTGGTTTAATACAATTAACCTATGCATATATTAAGATGTGTTGAATTGTTTAAAGACAATAATGCATGCATTTCAAATCTGCAAGTTATTCGTTTTATTATCAAAGAAATTTTTAGTTATAATAATTACCATAAATTTTATTACATAAAATATTCATACTGTGAATATAAAATCTCATACCGGGAAATTAAAAGAAGATGTACATTGTGCACCTTCCCTACTTAAGTAGGGATAAACCGTTATTGGTCTTGTTATCGTCATTGATACCAATCATTCCCGAAGTTATTTGGGATTTGCAGGGATGACTCTGGTCATCCCTTCATCCCGAGTGTAGGTAATAACAATATTATTACCCTGCCAGATCCATCCATCCTGATTCTGTTTCCCTTCCAGCCAAAGTAACCCATCTTCATCTACTACTTCAGAAAAACTACGTTTCCAAGTGAAGGGTACATTGACGCGATTAAGTGCTAACACCTCATACTGCTGTTCATGACTTAGGTCCTCGTAGACCTGGCCATCGAGCAGTTGTTTACCTGAAGACGTTTGTACATAAGGCAATAATGGCAGGCTCATTTCCCCATCCCTCGTTACCGCAAGAATGGTTTCATCGTTATCCTGCAAGCTATATTCTTCAGCCCACTGCAGAACCTTACGAGCCTTGAACCTTTTTTCACACTCGGCGCTTTCAAATTTATCCATGCCATTGCCGACCCATTCTGGCTCATCCATTTCCGCATCATCGTAAATGCTATCCAGCCATTGCCGGTAAGCATCAGGGAAAAATAAGGATGCTCCATTAAGTTCCTCAATATGTTGCTGCGTCCGCCACATGACTCTAACGTTGCTATAAATATGCTCATGTCGTCCGTAACCCTCGCCATCAGGCAGCAAAATGGTGGCAACAGGAATCTCAAAACCAGCGGGACGATATTTGCGATGATGACGATGTAAACGGCCCAATCGTTGGAAAAGCAAATCTGCGGGACAATGCTGGGTAATTAACCAATCAAAATCAACGTCGAGCGATTGTTCCACGACTTGCGTGGCGACAAGTATTCGTCCAACATTTCGATCCCCATTTTTTCCGAAATCGCTAATAACACGATTCTCTTTTTCTCGACGATCGTTCAGCGTAAAGCGTGCATGAAACAAATCTATATCTACTTGCGTGTTATTTAGCTCCTTTAGCCGTTGGTAGCATACTTGTGCAACGTCAACCAAATTGCAAATAAGACAGACTTGTGCACCCGCGTTTGCCGCTGCGATCATTCGCTCTAACATCGTAAGGTCAGGTAACATGTCAGCTAAATAAATAGGTTCTAGCTGAATTGAAAAGCGGGGCGGGAGTTGTTCTGGATGAGCTAACAGATCAAAACGTTGCGCACCATTCACACCTCGCCAGTTAATGAGTGGATATGCGGAGTTATTTTCCTCTGGATCTGTATGCAGACCATAAGTATCCAGAAGTTTCTGTTTTTGTTTCATTGGTAGAGTTGCGGAAAGAAGAATAACACTCCCCCCCACATCAGCCTGAGCCTTGAGCACAGCCTCCAGCAAGCCGTTCATATACGTGTCGTAAGCATGAACTTCATCAACAATTAAAACACTTCGACCAATTCCCAAACCACGGATAAAGCGGTGTTTAACTGGCAATACCGATATCAACACCTGATCAATCGTGCAAACTCCTATTTGCCCAAGAAACACTTTCTTATTGCTTTGTGACAACCATTGGCAACACTGAACCCACGCTTCTTCTTGCCCCTGCTCAGTAAATGCGCGTGATTTTATTGATTGAAAAAGGTGGTTAAAACGTGAATTACCATGAGCAAGAATAAGATTTGGGGAGGTAAATAAACGGCTCGCGTTCGCTTCCATTCTGCTGAGCATTGCATTTGCAGTAGCTTGTGTAGGGAGGGCAAAAATAACACTATCCGCAAGTTGTTGGTCAATAAGTTTCCAGGCATAGGCCAGCGCTGTTTCGGTTTTACCTGATCCCGTAGGTGCCTCAATCACCGTCAGCCCGGGAGCTGTAGGAAGAGCATCAACCAACACCTGTAATTGTCTTGGTTGATAGCCATTGTCCAGTAAGGCATGTACGCCGTCATAACTACGCTTATTTGATACAAGGCCACTCAACTCCAGTACCCGACACGCATCCTGTTGTCTATCCTGAAAATATTTTCTTAGCGCTTGTATGCCTGAAGGTGCATCTTCTTTGAATAGAAAGGTATCCGTTGTGGTCCAGGAACCTAACCAGTCAGCAAGCGAGCAAAAACCTGCTAACAATGATGAACAATCAGGTGGTATATCGTTTATAGATAACCCGGCTGGTGTTAAAAATAATGCTTCGAGTACAGATATCCACTCCTCACGAGCCTGTTTATCTTGCGCAGCATAAGATGCCAGAGAAGCTGGCATTTCCCAACGCGACTTATCTTGATCCTGTGTCAACGCCAAGATTATTGGCCGTTTTTCGCCATTTTTAATGTCCGCTATTGGTCATTAATGTTGTCCGCTTGCCGCCATTTCATCATCACTGATTGGCGTGGCGTTTTTTGCCAGCACTCCCGCTTTGCGTTTTTCCTTTAACCGGTAGCTTTCTCCTTTGATGTTCAGTGTGGTTGAGTGGTGTAGCAGTCGATCCAGGATTGCCGTTGCCAGCACGTTATCGCCGAACATCTCTCCCCAGTCGGCGAACCCTTTATTTGACGTCAGCACGATGCTCGCTTTTTCATATCGACGGTTCAGCAACCGGAAGAACAGACTGGCTTCCTCGCGGGTCATCGGCAGATAGCCTATCTCATCCAGTATCAGTACCCGGGCATAACCAAGCTGCTGTAGCTGTTTTTCCAGCCGGTTTTCCTGTTTTGCCTTCATGAGTGTGGCGATCAGCTTATCCAGTGGCATGAACAGCACCCGATGACCAGCGTCCGCCGCTTTTACCCCGAGAGCGACTGCCAGGTGCGTTTTACCCACACCAGGCGGACCCAGCAGGATCACGTTCTCGCTACGCTCCACGAACGCCAGCCCGGCCAGCTCACGGACGACCTTACGATCGATACCTGGCTGGAAGCCGAAGTCGAACTGCTCCAGCGTTTTGACCCACGGGAAGCGGGCCTGTTTCAGCCGGGACTCCATACTGCGCTGATGCCTCCCGTTCCATTCCTGCTGCAACGCCATGCACAGGAACTCGCGGTAGTTCAGTTCTTTTTTGGCCGCCTGCTCCAGCAGGCTTTCAACGTGGTAGCCCAGATGTTCCATTTTAAGACGACCCAGCAGTGTCTCCAGTTCATGCATCACAACAGCTCCTCATAGGCACTCAACGGCCTGTGTTCCACCTGACTGACCTGCTGCCAGAGTGGGGCGTGATGCTCCGGCACGGTCTGCCAGCCGTATACAGCCGAACAGAGACGGTGCGATGCTACCTGTTGCTCATTACTGTAGATCCGCAGTTCATCATCCAGCGAGATCCGTATTGATACCGGCTGGCCACACAGGCTTTCCGGCACGCTGTAACGGTTCCCGCCAACCTCGATATAGCCATCCCAGGAGACATGACGGATATCGAAGTAGCTGGTATCGAAGTCCGTACCTGGCAGCGCCTGCAGATGCACCTGTTCCTGCGTGAAGCGCTGTTCCGGTGTCTGCCTGAACTGGCGAAGTTCCCGCCTGTCGGCAACGTCAGCCATCCACTGCTCCAGTAGCTGATTAACATGGGCGAAGCTGTCGAACCGGCGGTACCGGACGAAGAAGTTTTCCTTGAGGTATTTCACCATCCGTTCCACCTTACCTTTGGTTCTGGCCCTTCGTGGACGGCAGGCCCGTGGCAGGAAGCCATAGTGATCGGCCAGCAGCAGGAACCCGGAGTTGAACACCACCTTCCCGTTGTTATTTTTCAGCACTGCGGCTTTCTGGTTATCGACCAGCACGGTTTTCACGCTGCCGCCGAAGTAGCGAAAGGCGCGGACCAGTGACTCATAGGTATGTTCAGCATCCTGCTTTGGTGCCGCGAAGACATGGAAGCGACGTGAGAACCCCAGCGTATTAACCGCGAAGTTAACCCTGCATCGTTGCCCGGCAACCTCAGCCTCAACTTCTCCCCAGTCATGCTGTAGCTGGTAACCGGGCTGAGTTTCGAAGCGAACCGTTTTCTTCGATGGCCGCATCTTACGTTTGGGCTGGATGTAGTAACGCAACATGGAACGGCCACCGGTATAACCCATCGCTTTGATTTCCGCCAGGATGACCTCGCCGTTCCAGACATTCTCAGCCAGACGCATGTCGATATAGTCCATGAACGGCTTGAGTTTGGCCATTTTGTGGCGTGTTTTTCTGGCCGGAGGTTCCGGGTATTTCAGGTACCGTCTGACAGTCCGCTCAGAGCAACCAACCTGAGTGGCAATATCAACAATATACGCACCTTGCTGGCGCATTTGCTTTATCATGTAAAAGTCCTCTCTGCTCAGCATGAGTGTTCCCTTTGTGGTGTAGGAACCTTAAGGAAACAACATGTTGGGTGGAGCGGACAATCCAAATGGTGAATTACTGTCTTATATCATTGGCGCTGACACCTGGGAATGTAATATAAAACCATGATGTCCTGTAACGGCCTCTACCCAAGGAAACCAGGACTCATAAGGATGAGGAGCGGCATCAAAAAAACTGAAAAAATCCCCGGGAGATTGCTCTGAAAGTGAATCCTGGTTAAACCAATACAGACCGGCTGCACCATGATTAAATTTACGGCACATTTGTGTTGATGGACCATTAAGTGATGACGTTGCAGGATTTAATTTCAGCCAACTTTCTGCTGATTTATATTGGAATCGTATATCAAACTTTCCGATATCATGAAGGGCAATGAAAAATAACAGCCAGGCTTTCACCTTCTGTTTTGATAGCATTTCATTTCGGCAAAAAGCATTTTGTAGTACGACTGATTGATCCCACCAGCAATCTGCAACAGCTGCAACATCCAGGCAATGATAAATCAACAGATGAATATCATTTCCTTTCGTCAGGCTTTTTGAGGATTTCCCCCAGTAATGACATATATATTTAAAAGGTTCCATTAATAGCCTCCCTGTTTTTTTAGTATTATCGATGATATCAGTGGACTATTTTTCGATGCTGCTCATAAATATCGAATTACAGTGATATACACATGTCTTGCCTCCCTGCAAAGAAGAGACTAACATCCGAATTGCTACGTTCGAACGCGAGCCTCAGGTTGATAGATATATCGCCTGGGGCTTTTGTCCATCTGGAACCTCGCGAATGCTTAACGCCAGACAGCCTCAAGCACCCGACGCCATTCTATAACTGTTGATTTCCCCTGCTATATTCACGTTTAAATGCCGGAATGCGGCTCGCAAAATAAAAACGCCCCCATCATTTCTGACAGAGGCGTTTATTTTATCCGGCAATATTTACCCTTCGTGCAGCCCACATTCCCTTTTTAAGCCAAAGAAACGCGTTTCTTCTTCCGCCATACCAGGTTCCCATTTACGGGTTGTATGGGTATCACCGACCGATAAATATCCTTCGTCCCATAATGGATGATATTTCAGGCCATGTTTTTGCAGGTACTGATAAATAGTTCGGTTATCCCAGTCGATAATCGGCAGCACTTTGAATACACCACGCTGAATTGCCAGCACCGGTAAATTAGCGCGGCTGCCGGATTGTTCACGGCGCAGGCCAGCAAACCACGTTTGCGCGTTTAGTTCTTTCAGCGCCCGGTTCATCGGTTCGACTTTGTTGATATCGTTGTACTTTTCAATGCCTTCAACGCCCTGTTCCCACAGTTTGCCGTAGCGTGCTTCCTGCCAGGCAGCGCTTTCGGTAGCGCGGTACACTTTCAGGTTGAGCTTGAGTTTGTCCGTTAACTCGTCAATAAAGCGGTAGGTTTCAGGGAACAGATAACCCGTATCGGTGAGGATCACCGGAATATCCGGGCGAACCTGATTCACCAGATGCAGGCTCACCGCCGCCTGAATGCCGAAGCTGGAAGAAAGCACATATTCACCGGGCAGATTATCCAGCGCCCAGGCGACGCGGCCTTCAGCATCCAGTTTTTCAAGCTCGGCGTTAGTTTCCGCCAGCGCCAGAATGCGATCTACCTTCGACAGTTCGTTCAGCGCATTTAGATCGAGTTTGGACATAGATTCCTCACTGTTTGCCTTGCGGGTTAAGTAGGCCGGATAAGACGTTTATGCCACATCCGGCAAAAGGTGTCACAGTGCCTGATGGCGCTTCGCTTATCAGGCCAACAAAACCGAGTTGAAGCGGCAATTCATATTAATCCCACAAATCACGCGCCGGATCGAGCACCGGGCGAATGATGCCCGCACGCACCGTAAAGTCGCCGAAGCCTTCACCCGCTTCACGTTCTTTCGCCCAGCGCCCTATCAGTTCATCAAGCGTCGCCAGGATTTCCGGCTCGGTGATGTTTTCTTTATGCATCCGTGGGATACGTGTCCCAATGCGGTTGCCACCAAGATGCAGGTTGTAGCGCCCAGGCGCTTTACCCACCAGGCCCACTTCCGCCAGCATCGCGCGACCACAACCGTTCGGGCAGCCTGTTACACGCATCACGATATGCTCATCGCTGACACCATGTTTCGCCATTAAATTATCGATGTTATCGATAAACGACGGCAGGAAACGCTCCGCTTCCGCCATCGCCAACGGGCAAGTCGGGAATGACACGCAGGCCATTGAGTTTTCGCGCTGCGGCGTGACGGCATTCATCAATCCGCTCTCTTTGGCGATCTTCTCAATCTTCGCTTTCTCGCTTTCCGGTACACCGGCGATGATCAGATTCTGGTTCGCCGTAATGCGGAAATCACCTTTGTGGATCTTTGCGATCTCCAACAGGCCGGTTTTCAGCGGACGTCCCGGATAATCAAGAATTCGGCCATTTTCGATAAACAGCGTCAAGTGCCATTTGTCGTCGATCCCTTTTACCCAGCCGATACGATCGCCGCGACCGGTAAATTCATACGGACGGATCGGTTCGAACTTGATCCCCGCGCGACGTTCCACTTCTGCTTTAAACGTCTCGACCCCCACGCGCTCCAGCGTGTATTTGGTTTTGGCGTTTTTACGGTCAGTACGATTACCCCAGTCACGCTGAGTGGTAATGACCGCTTCCGCCACCGCCAGCGTATGCTCCAGTGGCAGATAGCCAAACTCGCTCGCCGTGCGGGCGTAGGTTTTCTTGTTGCCGTGTTCGATAGAAAGCCCACCACCCACCAGCAGGTTGAAGCCCACCAGCTTGCCGTTTTCCGCGATCGCCACAAAGTTCATGTCGTTGGCGTGCAGATCGATATCGTTCTGCGGCGGGATCACTACCGTGGTTTTGAATTTACGCGGCAGATAGGTCTGACCGAGGATCGGTTCTTCGTCAGTGGTGGCGACTTTTTCCTGATCGAGCCAGATCTCCGCGTAGGCGCGGGTACGCGGCAGCAGATGTTCAGAGATTTTCTTCGCCCACTCATACGCTTCCGCGTGCAACTGAGATTCAAATGGGTTCGAGGTGCAGAGTACATTACGGTTCATGTCGTTGGCGGTCGCCAGCGCATCAAGACCGACCGAGTGCAGCATCTGGTGCACCGGTTTGACGTTCTTTTTCAGAATGCCGTGGAACTGGAACGTCTGGCGGTTGGTCAGGCGAATGCTGCCATAAATGGTGTTTTCACCGGCGAATTTATCAATTGCCTGCCACTGTTTAGTGGTGATCACCCCACCCGGCAGACGGCAGCGCAGCAGCATCGCATGACGCGGTTCCAGCTTCTGTTCAGCACGTTCGGCGCGGATATCGCGGTCATCCTGCTGATACATACCGTGGAAACGGATCAGCAGGAAGTTGTCGCCCTTAAAGCCGCCGGTCAGACCGTCGTTTAAATCTTCCGCAATGGTCCCGCGCAGGTAGTTGCTCTCAAGCTTCATGCGCTCGGCGTCTGTCAGTTTACCTTCGACCACTAAAGGCCCTGGATGTTTTTCGCTCATTAGTAGACATCTCGCTGATAACGGCGCTCTACGCGCAGCTCACTTAAAAATTCATCCGCCGCTTCGGTGTCCATGCCACCAAATTCGGCAATCACTTCCAGAAGTGCCTGTTCAACGTCTTTCGCCATGCGATTAGCGTCGCCGCAGACATAAATGTGGGCACCGTCATTGATCCAGCGCCACAGCTCTGCGCCCTGTTCGCGCATTTTGTCTTGTACGTAAATTTTTTCTTTTTGATCGCGCGACCAGGCAAGATCGATACGCGTCAGCACGCCCTCTTTGACGTAGCGCTGCCACTCCACCTGGTAGAGGAAATCTTCGGTAAAGTGTGGGTTGCCGAAGAACAGCCAGTTTTTGCCCGGCGCTTCGTCAGCGGCGCGTTGCTGCATAAAGGCGCGGAATGGCGCGATGCCGGTGCCTGGGCCAATCATAATCACCGGCGTTTCCGGGTTAGCGGGCAGGCGGAAGTTGTCGTTATGTTCGATAAATACGCGGACTTCGCCCTCTTCTTCCACACGGTCCGCAAGAAAGCTGGAGGCACCGCCAGCACGGGCGCGGCCTTCAATGTCATAACGCACCACACCAACGGTGACGTGTACTTCGTTCTCGACTTCCGCCTGCGAGGAGGCGATGGAGTACAGGCGCGGGGTCAGCGGGCGCAGCAAGTTAATCAGGGCTTCAGCGTCAAGCTGCGCAGGAGAGAAACGCACCATATCGACAATCGGCGTGGTCGCGGCGTAATGCTGTAACTTCGCTTTATCGCCCACCAGCGGCAGCAGTGTTTCGCTGCGGGTAAGCGTGGCGTAGTTCTCAACGATGTTGGCGGTGTTGACGGTCAGTTCGAAGTGCCACTGTAGGGCCTCGTTCAGAGGCAACGTTTTGCCCTCGACGGTGACAGGTTCATCGCCTTTCAGCCACAGCAATTCGACAAGTTCTTTCACCAGCGCCGGATCGTTCTGATACCAGACGCCCAGCGCATCGCCAGGCTGGTAACGCAGGCCAGAGTCGCCCAGGTCAATTTCGATATGGCGAACGTCTTTTTCAGAGTTACGCCCAGTAATTTTCTGGTTAACCGAAAGGCTCGCCACCAGCGGCGCGTCTTTGCTGTACGGGCTGGTGTGGATTTCATTTACCGCGCCAGTAGCGACGGATTGCGAAGGTGCCGCGACAGGCGAACGCGATTTAAGAGCATCTACCACGCGGGCGCGCCACTCGCTGGCAGCGGCCTGGTATTCAACATCGGCATCGACACGGTCGAGCAGGCGTTCACCGCCCAGTTCCGCCAGCTTGCTATCGAAATCTTTTCCGGACTGGCAGAAAAATTCATAAGAGCTATCGCCGAGACTAAACACGGCAAACGCGGTGTTTTCCAGCTTCGGCGCTTTTTTGGAGAACAGGAACTTATGCAGCGCGACGGCCTCCTCCGGCGGTTCCCCTTCACCTTGCGTTGACGTCACCACGATGAGCAGTTTTTCGCTGGCGATTTGTTTGAATTTATAGTCGCCCGCGTTCACCAGCTTAACGTTCAGTTTTGCCGCTAATAAATCATCGCGTAATGTTTCAGCAACCCGGCGCGCATTGCCGGTTTGCGAAGCGGAGATAATAGTTATACCCGGCATTTCTGCGGCGGGGGCGGGCGCTGGCGTCGCTGTAAGCGCAGCAGGCTGTTGGTTGAGCACGCCCCAGAAATAGCCAGAAACCCAGGCAAGCTGGGTGGGAGTTAAATCGGTCGTGGCCGCCTGAAGGCGTGCCAGTTGCTCCGGGTTCAACGGAAGCAACGCGGAAGGTGGGACCTGTGTCGTCATGCGTCGTTATGTTCCAGTAAGCAAAGCTGTTTCTGCGCCCTGTCAGCGCCCATAAAACAGAAGAGAAGGTAAGGTTAACGGGGTGAACGGTGTGGATTAAAGACGGGATAGCGATAACTAATAACCAAATCGACTAACCTGTTTTAGCAATAGTCTTTAACAACAAAACAGATTAACCAACCCAATGAAAAACAAATGAATTTAACCAATCATTAAGATAAATCAGCGATTTTGCGCAACAAAGTCGTTTTAGATAATGCGAAAAAACAGCCTTTCCGGTACTCTACGGCGGTTTTATCGTCATGTAGAGAAATTATGATGTCCACCACGTTATTTAAAGATTTCACCTTCGAAGCCGCTCACCGCTTACCACACGTCCCGGAAGGACATAAATGTGGTCGCCTGCACGGGCATTCCTTTATGGTGCGACTGGAAATTACCGGGGAAGTCGATCCGCATACGGGCTGGATTATCGATTTCGCTGAACTGAAAGCGGCATTTAAACCAACCTATGATCGCCTCGATCACTATTATCTCAATGATATTCCTGGCCTGGAAAACCCGACCAGCGAGGTTTTAGCAAAATGGATTTGGGATCAGGTTAAACCGGTTGTTCCGCTGTTAAGTGCGGTTATGGTGAAAGAAACCTGCACCGCAGGTTGCATCTATCGCGGCGAATGATAAGAGTGTGTCGGCGGTCAATTTCCCTTAAGTAACGCTATGTTAGGGTGTTGCGCTCTGGATATCTGGGGCATGACATGGAAGACGACTGCGACATTATTATTATTGGTGCGGGTATAGCAGGCACCGCTTGTTCTTTACGCTGCGCGCGGGCAGGTTTATCCGTTCTGTTACTGGAACGCGCTGAAATTCCCGGCAGTAAAAACCTTTCCGGCGGGCGTTTATACACCCATGCGCTCGCGGAACTCCTCCCTCAGTTTCACCTGACCGCGCCTCTTGAACGACGCATCACTCACGAAAGTCTTTCTCTGCTAACGCCGGATGGCGCAACGACGTTTTCCAGCTTACAGCCCGGCGGTGAATCCTGGAGTGTATTACGTGCGCGATTCGATCCGTGGCTGGTTGCCGAAGCCGAAAAAGAAGGTGTCGAATGCATCCCCGGTACGACGGTGGATGCACTGTATGAAGAAAAAGGCAGAGTTTGCGGCGTTATTTGTGGTGACGATATTCTCCGCGCCCGTTATGTGGTGCTGGCAGAAGGTGCCAACAGCGTCCTGTCTGAGCGTCACGGGTTAGTGACTCGTCCTGCTGGCGAAGTGATGGCGTTGGGGATTAAAGAAGTTCTGTCACTGGAAACATCCGCTATTGAAGAACGTTTTCATCTGGAGAATAACGAAGGCGCAGCGTTGCTGTTCAGCGGCGGAATCTGTGATGACTTACCCGACGGCGCATTTCTTTATACTAATCAACAAACGCTCTCGTTAGGGATTGTTTGCCCGCTCTCTTCACTTACGCAAAGTCGTGTTCCGGCAAGCGAGCTGCTGGCTCGCTTTAAAACGCATCCGGCAGTGCGCCCGCTTATCAAAAACACGGAATCACTGGAGTATGGTGCGCATCTGGTGCCAGAAGGTGGCTTGCACAGTATGCCGGTGCAATACGCCGGTAACGGCTGGCTGCTGCTGGGCGATGCGTTGCGCAGTTGCGTCAATACCGGAATTTCCGTGCGCGGCATGGATATGGCGCTGGCTGGCGCACAGGCGGCGGCACAAACGCTGATAAGCGCCTGCCAGCACCGCGAGCCGCAAAATCTGTTTCCGCTTTATCATTACAACGTAGAGCGCAGCCTGCTGTGGGATGTTCTACAGCGCTATCAGCATGTTCCGGCGCTTTTGCAACGCCCGGGCTGGTACCGTAAGTGGCCTGCGTTAATGCAGGATATTTCCCGCGATTTATGGGATCAGGGTGATAAACCTGTTCCGCCGCTGCGCCAGTTGCTCTGGCGTCATTTACGTCGTCATGGCCTGTGGCATCTGGCGGGCGATGTTGTCAGGAGTATTCGATGTCTGTAGCCCGTAATCTCTGGCGCGCTGCTGATGCGCCACATATTGTTCCGGCTGACTCCGTTGAGCGCCAGACGGCAGAACGGTTGATTAACGCTTGTCCGGCTGGTCTTTTTTCGCTCACACCGGAAGGTGATTTGCACGTTGATTATCGTAATTGTCTGGAGTGTGGCACCTGCCGTTTGCTGTGCGATGAAAAAACACTGCAACAGTGGCGCTATCCGCCTTCCGGATTCGGCATCATCTACCGCTTTGGATAAATAATAAGGATAATTTATGCCCCTCTTACACCTGCTCCGCCAGAATCCGGTGATTGCTGCCGTTAAAGATAATGCCAGCCTGCAGTTGGCAATCGATTCTGAATGCCAGTTTATTTCCGTGTTATACGGCAATATTTGCACCATCAGTCATATCGTCAAAAAGATTAAGAACGCCGGAAAATATGCTTTTATTCATGTCGATTTGCTGGAAGGCGCGTCAAATAAAGAAGTAGTAATTCAGTTTCTGAAACTGGTGACCGAGGCGGACGGCATTATCAGTACCAAAGCGTCAATGCTAAAAGCGGCGAGAGCGGAAGGCTTTTTCTGTATTCATCGCTTGTTTATTGTCGACTCGATTTCTTTTCACAACATTGATAAGCAGGTTGCGCAATCGAATCCTGATTGTATTGAAATTCTGCCAGGCTGTATGCCTAAAGTGCTGGGCTGGGTAACGGAGAAAATCCACCAGCCGCTGATTGCTGGCGGGCTGGTGTGCGATGAAGAAGATGCGCGTAATGCGATTAACGCCGGTGTAGTGGCGCTTTCTACCACGAATACCGGGGTCTGGACGTTAGCGAAAAAATTGCTTTGACGAGATAATCGTAACGAATTGAATTTGTGTGATTTGTAGGCTGCACGCCACATCCGACATTCAGCGCCTGATGCGACGCTTGACGCGTCTTATCAGGCCTACAAGTCCCCTGGCAAGAACCGTAGGCAGGATCATCCGGCAACACGTTATTGGCAATCTGCGTGAATGTTTGTCACCAGTGCCTCCAGCACCACTTTCCAGTCATCAACCACGCCAACATCTGCCTGTGAAAATACCGCTGCGCTGGCGTCATGATTAATCGCCACCACAAACTTGCTATTGCGTACGCCCGCCATTAACGCTGCTGCGCCGGAAGCGCCAACAACAATGCACACCTCAGGTGCCAGCAGATGTCCTGAAATACCAATCACTTTTTCAGCATCAACGCCACCGTTCATCACTCGTGCCCGACTGTAGCCCACTTCGGCTCCCAGCTTTTCTGCCAGCATAGCGATTTCCTGGTTATCTGCCTCTCCGCCCTGCCCCACCACCAGCACCCGTCTGGCCTCAGCTAATGGGTCGCGGGTAACATTTTTCAGGTTCACTATGCTAACCAGCCAGCTGGGAAGCGCACCTGGGACAATGTTCAGTTGCTGCATACCCGGGGGCAACGAGGCGTTTTTATCTGCTCCCGCCTGACGCGCCAGGGAGAGGCATAGCGGGCGTTTTTCTGTTTGCAGCGTCGCCGTTAGCGCATTTCCCCAGTGGGATTTGCGTACGCTTCCGGTTGAAATATCTAACGAAGTCACCTGGCTGATGCTTGCACCATGTAATCGCCAGGCCAACCGTGTCGACAGTTCATCACCAAACGTTCCCGGCGGAAAGAGAACAACGTCCGCAGGCGTTCGCTGCCACTGTTCTACCAGCGCATCCAGCACCTGTTCCGCGACCATCGGCTGCGGCTCGATTTGCCAGTGCGTTAATGTGCTGCCGCTGAAATCCTGCTCCGCCAGCCAGCCCGCTATTGCGGCATGGTCCTGATTTATTGTCACAATGGCGATATTCATGGCTGCATCCTTTGGCGTAAATAGTCCTGCCATAGCTTTTGCGCTTTTTCTGCTACCGTTTGCCCATCAAGAAGCGTTGCACCGCGTCGTTGCTCTGGCCTTTCCAGTTGCCGGCACTGCATCGCTGGCGATTCAGCAGTAACAGTTTTGCGGATAATTTCAGCTTTCCCCGCAGCCATTCGCTGGCGCATTCCCGGTACTGGCAAGGCCACCTCGCCACACTGGCGCACGGCAATCACCGCAGGCAAGCGAACCCGACAACAGCGTAATCCATGTTCAGTACGCTGTTCGAGCGAGATAAACGGTGCGTCGAGAGTAAAACGCTCCACCTGGGTAAAGCAGGGCCAAGTCAGCATTTCCGCCAGCAAAAATGGCGTTTGCCCGTTCTGCCCTTCGCTGCTCTGGCAGCCAGTAATGATCAGATCCAGCGGATTCTGGCGCTGCCATTCGGCAATATGGCGAGCGACAAATTCCGGCGCAAAGCGCAGATCTGCCGCCGTCTCCAGCAATACAGCTTCCTCAAACCCAAGAGCCATGAGATAGCGCAGCCAGTGCAACGCCCGTTCATCCCCCATGCTCAACGCGGTTAAAGACATCGACATACCGTTTTTTCTCTGCGCCAACAGCAGCGCGGCGGCAGCCTGTTCATCAGCACCGAGTAAACTTCGCAGAAGCGAAACATCCGGTCCGCTATTACCCTGAGCCGCTGCCTGCCACTCTTTTTCCGCCAGCATTCCGGCATCCGGTTCGGCTTTAAACGCTAACAGAATGTTCATTCGTACCTCCTACATTTCCCGCCGCCACCAGCGGGAGTGCTTTGGTTTCTGGTGCCCATAGCCAGGTCACAACAAAACCAACCAACAACACTGCCGCCAGGAGCAATAAGGTGACTTGCATTCCCCACTGCGCCAGCACCCACGGCAGCAGGCCAGTACTTACCGCCGCCCCCAACCGACTCATGGCAGTGGCAAAACCGATACCCAGCGAGCGAATGTCAGTAGGAAAACTTTCCGCAGGCAAAATGCCCACCAGATTACTGACTGACGAAATGGTGGTGCTGAAGAGAACAAAAAGCAGCAGCGTTAATGAACTGCCAGAAGGCAAACAGGCCATCACTACCAGCGTTGCCGCCAGCAGCAAAAAACTTCCCAGCAAAAATTTGCGATGTGCCAGCAGGTGCGTCAGAACTAATCCCAGCAGCGCGCCCACAATTAACAACGCATTAAGCATCAGGCTGGCAGTCAGCGCATCTTCCAGTCCAATAGTCTGGGCGATAGTTGGCAGCCAGGTATAAATCACAAACCACGGGATCACGAGGCAGACAAAGAAGATGCTGTTAAACGCCGTGCGCCGCCAGTAGCGCGAAGAGAACAAGGTTTTGATGTGTTTATGGGTCGCCGTTGCCACTTCATCGCCCAGTAAAACATGGGGACCAAAATAGCGATGCACGATAGCGTGAGCTTCTGCAAAACGCCCCTGGCGCAGTAGCCAGCGTGGCGATTCTGGCGTTCCCCAACGTAACAACGTAATCAACAGGGCAGGAAATGCCGCCGATGCAAGTAACCATCGCCAGGCTTCGGGGCTTTCGCTAATTAAGTGATGTCCGGCAAGACTTGCCAACACATAACCTACGGTCCACACCACGCTGAAAGCGCCCAGCAAAATACCGCGATGGCGGCGCGGGGAAAATTCAGCCAGCAAGGTGTGACCTACTGAGTAATCACCTCCCAGCCCAATGCCGATCAAAATGCGCAGTCCAATAAGATGCTCTGGCGTGGTGGCAAAAAATTGCAGGAACGAGGCGAGCGTAATCAGCATAAAGCTGAAGGTGAAGATTTTTTGCCGCCCGATATGGTCGGAGATCCACCCCAAAACCAGGCTGCCGATAAACAGGCCAAGTAGCGCCGAGCCACCAATCATTCCCGCCATAAACGGCGTCAGTTGCATGGCTGGAGTAAGCTGAATTATGGCGTAACCAATGACGCCGAGAACATAACCGTCGGTCAGGTGTGCGCCGAAAGTCAGCGCAGCAATTCGACAGTGAAAACGGTTAAGCGGTAAATCATCCATTCGCACCGGTGAAGTGTTCATCTTTACCCCTTCATTGTCCGGTAATAAGAACGGCTTCCCGGTTGAGAAGCCGAAAAGACAACGCCCCGTCATCGCGAAACGCTGCCTGACACATTATTTTTCAATCGGATAGATAGTACCCGTATTCATAATACCGTTAGGATCGAACTGTTTTTTCAGCCCTTCCAGCAATGCCCACGCGCTGCCGTGTTCCAGTTTGCTCCAGTGAACGCGATGTTTACCGATACCGTGGTGGTGCACCATCGAACCGCCGAGGCGAATGGTTTCTTCGCAGATGATTTTGTTGAGCGGATTGTGGTACTTGTCGATTTCCTCTTCCGGCTTACAGTCAACGACGTTGTAGTCGTAGACGAAGTACATGTTGGTGCCGTTCTGATAGCTATGAGAGGAGTGACCGCCCAGCATGGTGATGTCGTCGGCGTGCGCGAACTCGGTACGAATACGGTTAATAACGCTTTCGTAGATTTCGTGTATGCAACTCCAGCATCCGGACACTTCGGTGGTAAAGCCCATGTTGCCGGTTTTGAGGATCTGCACACGTTCGGCAGCCACTTTATCCGGTCCCCAGTTCAGGTTGTTAAACCAGGTTTCGATCAGCTTGCTGTCCACGCGCTGGCATTGCGGGTAACGTGCCACGATTTCAGCAATCCCTTCGCCCGTCGCCTTCGCAATGCGAGGGTTACCTTCAGCCATAAAGATCAGCACGCATTTTCCGTCGGCAAAATGGGTGAAGTGTTGGGTGCCATCTTCAGCGTCATACAAACGAGCGATCGACGGACGATATCCTTCCACCATGATTTCACGCAGGATGTTGAAGCCGGTTTTCATGTCTTCCAGGATATAGCCGTAGAAGAGGTTGTTTTCCGGAGTGAATTTAAAGATTTTCACAGTGACTTCAGTGATATAGCACAATGCGCCTTCGTTGCCGATGATGATGTGACGAATGTCCGGACCCGCCGCGCGTCGTGGCACGTTTTTAATGCGTGTCACGGTGCCATCAGCCAGTACTGCTTCCAGGCCAACGACCATATCCTCGATTGCGCCGTAGAGTGTGGAGAACTGCCCAATACTACGGGTCGCCACCAGTCCACCCATCTGTGCCAACGGTTTTGACTGCGGAGAGTGCCCCGTGGTGTAACCTTTTTCACGCAACGCGTTTTCCAGCACTTCCAGCGGAACACCGCATTGCGCCGTGGCCTGCATATTCTCAATATCAATATTAATGATTTGATTCATGGCAGAGCCGTCGAGCACCACCGAGTTTTCCACAACGGTTTCCAGCCCACCTTCGGTAGCGGAAGCCCCGGTACGCGGCACACCGTTAATTTTGTGTGCATTCATAAAATTCAGCACACGGGACACTTGCTCTGTGGAACCGAGTTTTACGACCGCTGCCGGAATAGGCAAAGTATAAATACCATGAATATCCGGAAATTTACGAAAACGATCAATACTGTTTTTCTTCAATACCGTTTCATCGGTAATTACGCGATCTGCACCAACAATTTCCTTTAGCTGGTCGACAATCGCTGCGCGAGATAAAGACATAGTAATTCCTTCCTGATAATAAAAATGGAATAGTCATTAATAAAAGAAATCAGAAACCACCGTTATGGATTAGCGCACTAAATAACCGCCATCAACCACTAATAAATGCCCGTTGACATAATTCGATGCCGGACTTGCGAGAAATATGGCTGCGCCCATTAAATCCTGAGTATCGCCCCAACGGTTTGCTGGAATATGATCAAGAACGCGCTGATTGGTTTCTGGATTACTGCGTGTCGCCAGGGTGATATCGGTAGCGTAATATCCTGGGGCAATACCATTTACCTGAATATTATATTGACCTAATTCATCGCAATAGGCTTTGGTAAATCCGGCAAGGGCGTGTTTAGTGGCAGAATAAGCAGGTGACCATTGACCACCTAAGTAAGAAAACAGTGAACAGATATTAATGATTTTACCGCTTTTCTGCGGGATCATAATTTTTGCCGCTTCGTAGCTTAACTCGAATGCGGCGGTCAGGTTCACGTCAATCATCGGGTCCCAGTCGGCACGACCGAAATCCAGCACCTTATTCAGCTTACATATACCGGCATTGTTAACCAGAATATCGACGGTGCCGAAACGTTCACAACAGGCGGTAATTATCTTCTGCGGCGCGCCTTCTGCGGTGATATCCACCTGCATGAAGTCCACCTCAACACCCTGTTTTTCAATCATTTCCTTTGTTTCGCCATTATCTTTAACGAAACTTGGAATAAAGATATTTGCGCCTGCTTTTGCCAGCGCCATGGCAAATGCCTGGCCTAAACCGCTATTCCCGCCGGTAACAATTGCGGTTTTACCTTTCAGGGAGAAAAAATCCATTGAGAACGCATTGAGAGATTCGATTGACATAGTTAGCTCCAATTTCCGTAAGGCAAAAAAAAAGAAAGGTAACTTCCCCCGCGAGAGGGAAGTTACCTTTCTCATTATCTCTGGTAACTGGAGATAATTTTTATCATAAGGGAATAAGTGCTAATGTGATCGTAATCACAGTGTGATATTCGAATTGTCAAATAATTTTAAAAAGCAGAAGCGTGATTACTCTCACACAACACCACTGCTTTCCATGTTATTTCTTACTGCAATTACTAGAGACCTGAGAAAAGTAATCCACCTGAAAGGGCGGCTTACTTTTCTCTTTTTTTTGTCTATTACAAATGGGAATACGATATGCAACACAACTCATATCGCCGTTGGATAACCCTCGCGATAATTAGTTTTAGCGGCGGCGTTAGTTTCGACCTGGCTTATTTACGTTATATTTATCAAATTCCCATGGCGAAATTTATGGGATTCAGCAATACCGAGATAGGTTTAATAATGAGTACCTTTGGTATTGCGGCTATTATTCTTTATGCCCCCAGCGGCGTTATTGCCGATAAATTTTCACACCGCAAAATGATTACTTCCGCGATGATCATTACCGGATTGCTGGGTCTGTTAATGGCAACGTATCCACCGCTGTGGGTAATGCTCTGTATTCAGGTCGCCTTTGCGATAACGACGATTTTAATGCTGTGGTCGGTGTCGATTAAAGCCGCATCGTTGCTTGGCGATCATAGCGAGCAGGGGAAAATTATGGGCTGGATGGAAGGGCTGCGCGGCGTCGGTGTAATGTCGCTGGCGGTGTTTACCATGTGGGTCTTTTCTCGCTTTGCACCGGATGACAGCGCCAGCCTGAAAACGGTCATTATCATCTATAGTGTGGTCTACATTTTATTGGGGATTCTGTGCTGGTTTTTTGTTAGCGATAACAACAACCTGCGCAATGCCAATAACGAAGAAAAACAGTCATTCCAGCTTAGCGACATCCTTGCCGTTTTGCGCATCAGCACCACATGGTACTGCAGCATGGTGATTTTTGGCGTCTTCACCATCTACGCCATTCTGAGTTACTCCACCAACTATCTGACCGAAATGTACGGCATGTCGCTGGTGGCGGCGAGCTACATGGGGATTGTGATCAACAAAATCTTCCGCGCACTGTGCGGCCCACTTGGTGGCATTATCACCACCTACAGCAAAGTGAAATCCCCTACCCGCGTGATCCAAATCCTTTCCGTACTCGGCCTGCTGGCGTTAACTGCCCTGCTCATCACGAACTCTAACCCGCAATCGGTCGCGATGGGGATTGGTCTGATTTTACTTCTGGGATTCACCTGTTACGCCTCACGCGGGCTGTACTGGGCCTGCCCTGGCGAAGCGAGAACACCGTCTTACATTATGGGCACCACGGTAGGTATTTGTTCGGTGATTGGATTTCTGCCGGATGTCTTCGTTTACCCAATTATCGGCCACTGGCAAGACACCCTGCCCGCGGCAGAAGCCTACCGCAATATGTGGCTGATGGGCATGGCGGCGCTTGCCATGGTGATCGTCTTTACCTTTTTGCTGTTCCAAAAAATTCGTACTGCTGATAGCGCCCCCGCAATGGCTAGCAACAAGTAAGTCCAGAAAATTACAGGAGAAAAATCATGTCGAAAAAATACATCATAGGGATTGATGGCGGAAGTCAGAGCACAAAAGTGGTGATGTACGATCTGGAAGGTAATGTGGTATGCGAAGGCAAAGGCTTATTGCAGCCGATGCGCACGCCAGATGCCGATACCGCAGAACATCCTGATGACGATTTATGGGCATCATTATGTTTTGCCGGTCACGATTTGATGAGCCAGTTTGCCGGGAATAAAGAAGATATTGTCGGCATTGGTCTGGGATCTATCCGTTGCTGCCGTGAGTTATTGAAAGCCGATGGCACGCCAGCTGCGCCGTTGATTAGCTGGCAGGATGCACGCGTAACACGTCCCTACGAGCACACCAATCCTGATGTGGCATATGTCACCTCTTTTTCAGGTTATCTGACACACCGTTTAACCGGCGAGTTTAAAGACAATATCGCCAACTATTTTGGTCAGTGGCCGGTGGATTATAAGACCTGGGCATGGAGCGAAGATACCGCGGTAATGGAGAAGTTTAATATTCCCCGACAGATGCTTTTTGATGTGCAAATGCCGGGCACTGTTCTTGGGCATATCACACCACAAGCCGCGCTGGCGACACATTTCCCGGCTGGGCTGCCGGTTGTTTGTACCACCAGTGATAAACCGGTAGAAGCACTGGGAGCCGGGTTACTGGATGATGAAACTGCGGTAATTTCTCTTGGTACCTACATCGCGCTGATGATGAACGGCAAAGCACTGCCGAAAGATCCGGTAGCGTACTGGCCGATTATGTCTTCTATTCCGCAAACCTTGCTGTATGAAGGTTACGGTATTCGCAAAGGCATGTGGACGGTGAGCTGGCTACGCGACATGTTAGGCGAGTCGTTAATTCAGGATGCCAGGGCGCAGGATCTTTCACCGGAAGATTTGCTCAACAAAAAAGCTTGTTGTGTGCCGCCTGGCTGTAATGGTCTGATGACGGTGCTGGACTGGCTGACCAACCCGTGGGAACCCTACAAACGCGGGATTATGATCGGCTTTGATTCCAGCATGGATTACGCATGGATTTATCGTTCGATACTGGAAAGCGTGGCGCTGACGCTGAAGAACAATTACGACAATATGTGTCATGAAATGAATCACTTTGCGAAACATGTGATCATTACTGGCGGTGGTTCGAACAGCGATCTGTTTATGCAGATTTTTGCCGACGTGTTCAACCTTCCGGCACGCCGTAACGCCATTAATGGTTGCGCAAGTCTGGGGGCCGCGATTAATACAGCGGTAGGTCTGGGGCTATACCCGGATTACGCAACGGCTGTCGACAAAATGGTTCGCGTGAAAGATATCTTTATGCCGATTGAGAGCAATGCCAAACGCTACGACGCGATGAATAAAGGCATTTTCAAAGACCTAACCAAACACACTGATGTGATCCTGAAAAAATCGTATGAAGTGATGCATGGTGAGTTGGGGAATGCAGATTCGATCCAGAGCTGGTCGAATGCGTAAGTGAGGAAGACCGGGCGGGAAACTGCCCGGCCTGAACATACCTGAATGGTTATCCCCGCTGGCGCGGGGAACATAAGTTCGACAACTTAAAAAATGATAACAAGTCCGGTTTATCCCCGCTGATGCAGGGAACATAATAAAAACTTTAACTAGTTCGGTTTATCCCTGTTTTTACAAGGAATATTAACTACACTCGATGTCTTTAGAATAAAAGACAATACGAATCGCACTTTATCAATTTTCACTTAAAGTATGAACTGGATATCTTTATTCATAAGAACTATTCATCAACAGCGTATAGAGGCGGTTATGTAAAACCACTCATTAGCCTCAAAACAAAGACAAACTTCCAGATTTATTACTTAATCAATGAATAACAAGCTTAAAAAATACACTGTTATTCTAAAGAAAAAATTAACAGGCATTAATTAATATTAAAAAAATAATATATTAAAATTTCTTAACGGTTTAAGGATTATACATATAACACTTTGATTAAATTTGATTTTTTGTATCGATAATTGTGAACTTATCTGGCATGGGGAACTATTTTGAACATGAGGTGTTATGTGGATATGTTGCTTATTACAAGTACAGCTAATATAAAAACTTGAGAAAGAGATAACGGGTTATATGGTGGTTTATCCCCGCTGGCGCGGGGAACACATCATATTTATGAAATTCGCTATTTGCTGAATCGGTTTATCCCCGCTGGCGCGGGGAACTCCACACCGTCGCCGGTGCGCGATAACACGTAAACGGTTTATCCCCGCTGACGTGGGGAACTCAACTCCTCTTCGGACCTAATAACTTCGTATAGCGGTTTATCCCCGCTGACGTGGGGAACTCTCTAAACATAACCTATTATTAATTAATGATTTTTTAAGCCAGTCACAATCTACCAACTTTACAGGATCACACAAACAACACATCCATTATGTTAAAGAACACTTAATCCATTGATTAAAAAAGTAAATATTTAAAATAACTCTATACCCACTAAAATCTACCAAACTTCACTGCAATAATTTTCACTCCAACGAAAAATTAACGCCAGAGAATTTGTAGAGAATGATAATGATTAGTCCAGAATGGGCAAAATGGAGTTTTTTCAGAGGCGACAAAGAATATAAATGAGTGGAAGTCTTTACAGGTTCCACCCATTTATAACGCTTATAAATGTTTAATCAGGCAATATTTAAATATTTATGTGTTTGCATCGATAAACGCCAGTTACGCGCAATACAGGTTTCAATGCACAAACGTGTGGCATCGTCCTTCTGGCTAATTGGCTGCAGTGCAATGACTCGTGGTTTATCATCGGTCAGCGTTGCCAGTAGTTCATCCAGTGCTTCAATATCACGTACGCGTCCCACTGGATGCTTGATTTCGTTGGCTCGCTCCAGTGCCTGTGACAACACTTCATAGCCGCCGCGCATGTTCAGCTTTGGCGATACGGTAACCCAGGTATTCGGCGTGCAGCGTACTTCATGAGTACCGCTGGTTTCGATCTGGCAGCTAAAACCGTTCTTTTCGAGCAGGTCAGTCAGTGGCAGCAAATCATGAATGCAAGGCTCACCACCCGTAATCACCACATGCCGCGCGGTGTATCCCTGACGACCAATGACAGCCAGCAAATCTTCACTGCTCGCCGCCCCCCACTTATCACTCTCTTTGGTCTTCGCCAGAATGCTGAAAAGGGAGACTTCCCGATCCTCAAGCTTTTCCCAGGTGTGTTTGGTGTCGCACCAGGCACAGCCGACCGGGCATCCCTGTAAACGAATAAAAATGGCGGGGACGCCGGTAAAGTAACCCTCACCTTGCAGGGTCTGGAACATCTCGTTAATCGGGTACTGCATAGCATTCTCTGTGAAGTGGATAATTGTTAATTATTGCAGATCCTGCCACAACAATCATGTCTTATTAACATTCTGTTACAGGCAGGTTTAAGGCAAAAAGTGGATTAGATCATAAAGAATAAAATGAAGTGGCGTATTATGTTTTAAGGAATTAATTAAAAGGAATTTAACCATGCTCAGAATATTCATCGTAATTATATTTATTTTCAATTTATCAGGCTGTGGATATAACGATATTCAAACCTATGATGAGCAGGTTAACGCTTCCTGGTCTGAGGTATTAAATCAATATCAACGTCGCGCCGATCTTATTCCTAATCTTGTCGCTAGTATTAAAGGTTATTCCAGCCATGAACAAGAGGTACTGGAAGCCGTAACATTGGCACGTAGTCAGGCTAATCGCGCCAGTAGCGATCTTCAGCAAACTCCGGGGGATGAACAAAAATTACAAGTCTGGCAACAGGCCCAGGCGCAGGTGTCTCGCACTCTCGGTCAGTTAACGATAATTAGTGAACGTTACCCTGAGCTAAAGGCCCAGGAACTCTATCAAAATTTGATGGTACAGCTCGAAGGAAGTGAAAATCGAATTGCCGTTGCGCGAGGAAGATATATTAAAGCCATCGAACAATATAATGTCACTATCCGCAAATTCCCCGCAGTGTTAACCGCAAAAGTCATGGATTACACACCGAAGAAAAATTATTTACCGGATGATGTCGCCGCTGTGAGTAAAACCCCAACAATAGATTTTAGCCAGAATGCTAATGCTCATTAAGCGAGGAAGTCCTGTGCGAAATTTTATCTTCCTTATGGCTTTCTTTTGTTCATCTGTGTTTGCCATACAAATTCCAGTGCCTGAATCACCCAGGTATGTGAATGACTTAACCGGCAAATTGACGAACGATGAAGTAAATACGTTGACCAATCAGATTAAAGAGCTGACGCAAAAAAGCCACGCACAACTGGTCGTGTTAGTGGTTGAAACCACAGGCGATGAAACCATCGAGCAGTACGCAACGCGGGTATTCGATAGCTGGAAACCCGGAGATAAAGACCGCGATGATGGCGTTCTACTGTTAGTCGCCTGGCAGGATCATACCGTGCGTATTGAAATCGGTTACGGACTGGAAGGCGTTATTACGGATGCGCAGTCCGGGAAAATTATTCGCAACAGTATTATTCCGGCATTTAAAAATGGCGACCTTGCTGGCGGCTTGCAAAAGGGAATAAGCGATATTGATAATCGTCTGACGGGGAATAATTTAGAAGCGATAACACCGACCGATCACCCTTTGCCCTTTAGCGGTTGGTGGGCTTTGTTAGTCTGGGCAATAGTACTGACCTTTATTTCCGCCAGAGGATATGTCAAAACGCTGGGACTAATTTGCTTCACAGCTATTGTACTGGCCTTTGTTTTACCTATAGCAGGTTTCAGCGGAAGCTGGGGAGTACTCGCAACATTACTCTGCTTCGCCACACCGTTCCTGGCTGTCGCCATCGCTTTTACCCCCTTCGGCAAAAAGGTTCGGGATTCGATGCGCAGTGCCAACCGACCGTCACATTACGAAAGAAGTAACTCGGCCTCCAGGCGTTCTTCATCATCGTCGTCATCTTCCTCTTCATCCTCTTTTGACAATGATAATTTCAGCGGCGGCGGCGGTTCATCTGGCGGCGGTGGCGCCTCCGGGCGCTGGTAACAAAAGGAATTGAAATGCGTATTTTTCTCTTACTTCTGATGCTATGTGGTTTCCAGGCATTCGCTGAACAATTGCCTTCAGTAACTGACTTAACCGGGACATTAACGACAGAAGAACAAACTGCTTTAACTCAACAATTACAGACTCTCGAGCAGCAAAACCACTTTCAGGTTGCCGTGTTGGTAACGCTGACCACTGGGGGTAAAGACATTAAACTTGCAGCCTCGCAAAGCTACGGGTTATATCACTGGAAACCTGTTGGAGAGAAGCGGTACGGCGAAGGTATCTTAATTCTCGTCGTTTGGCCGGAAGGGCTGGCGTCAATGAAGATTGGGCATGGACTGGAAGAGATGCTGCCACCGGAACAAGCTGCGCAAATTGTTCATTACCATATGCAACCGGAATTCAAAAAAATAATCTCTTCTCCGGGTTAACGCAGGGAATTGAAGGCATCGCACAGTTTACCTATATAAAAGCGAATCTTAGCCCTTTGGATGCTTTAGCCAATCATCTGTTTGCTAATCCGCAACGCTCGCTGCCATGTCTTGCCTGGACATTACTGATGATCGTTGCCATCGTTGTCCTCTGGCGATTTACCAGCCGTCCCGGGCCTGGCATATGGATGATATCGATGATTACTCCTATGGTCTGGTTTTTCTCCTTTCAGGACGATGTCATCATTCGGCGGGTATCGGTCGTTTGTTTTAGTTTATTTTTCGCAGCAATCTGCTGGCAGCGTCTCGCGGTAGTTTTTAATATATGCCGCACATTTCCTATGATGCTGGCCCCCCAAAATAAAAACGCTAAAGTGAAAAAACAAAAGAAGGCTCCGCAGGTTCGTGAATCAGGACGAAATTCATTGTTTGTCGTGCTGCTGATAATTGTTGTGGGATGGTGCCTGGTATTCGCCAGTAATAAAGATATTGCGTTCATCTCAACAATTATTGGGCTAATTGATCATTTTATCGGCCCAATAACCATTGCTGGCATCGTTCTGCTGATCATTGTGGCCAAATTTACTGGCAATCTTAAACTGGGATCAGGGCATAAAAGCAACAAGAAAACGGGGAATCGTAATGCTCATTCTCGTTCTTCGTCGAAAAACTCTTTCCGCGGTGGCGGCGGTTCTTCTGGCGGTGGCGGTTCATCCGACCGTTGGTGATCGTTATGCGTATAATCCTTTTTCTACTCACTTTATGGTGCCTTCCTGTGCTTGCCCAGCAAATTGCTGTGCCGGAGCTGCGCCAACAGGTGACCGATATTACTGGTACCTTAAGCACGTCTGAACAACAATCACTGACACAACAGCTGCAGGATATTACACAAAAAACACGGGCACAGGTCGCTGTATTAATAGTGCCATCCACCGGAGGCGATTCTATTGAACAATATGCTACAAGGGTTTTTGACAATTGGCGTTTAGGAGATGCCAAACGTAATGATGGGATACTGATCGTTGTTGCCTGGTCGGATCGAACTGTCCGCATTCAGGTAGGTTATGGGCTGGAAGAAAAGGTAACCGATGCTCTGGCTGGCAATATCATCCGTAACATCATGATACCCGCCTTTAAAAAACAAAAATTAGCTAAGGGATGAGAGTTAGCTATAATCGCTTTGAATAACCAACTCACTTCACAACACCAATATTCGTCTAATCCTTCAGAAAGTGAATCAGCGTCTTCCAGTGATCATTACTACTTTGCTATTTTTTGGGTATTTGCAGTGATGTTCTTCCCTTTCTGGTTTTTTCATCAAGGCAATAATTTTTGTCGGGCATTTAAAAGCAGTGTTTGTATTTCAACAGTCTATCTTATAGATTTATTCCTGTTCTCCGATCAAACTTTTTCCATTGCTGTATTTTCCTTCTTTTTTACTTTCACCATCATTATGGTCTTTACCTGGTTATGTGTCCCACAGAAAAAAGCATCAGGTAGAAGTTATCATTCAGACAGCGGCGGTTCTGGTGGCGGCTCAAGTGGTGGCGGATTTAGCGGAGGTGACGGTTCTTCTGGCGGTGGCGGTGCTTCCGGTCGCTGGTAACTCAACCATAAAAAATGCCAGCCCGAAGGCTGGCATTTTTAAATCAGATAAAGTCAGGCTTATGCCTGGCCTTTGATCTCTTTACGACCGTTGTACGGTGCTTTTTCGCCCAGAGCTTCTTCGATACGAATCAGCTGGTTGTATTTAGCAACACGGTCAGAACGGCTCATGGAACCCGTTTTGATCTGGCCTGCAGCAGTACCAACAGCCAGGTCAGCGATGGTAGCGTCTTCAGTTTCGCCAGAACGGTGAGAGATTACAGCAGTGTAGCCAGCGTCTTTCGCCATCTTGATTGCAGCCAGAGTTTCGGTCAGAGAACCGATCTGGTTGAATTTGATCAGGATGGAGTTAGCGATGCCTTTTTCGATACCTTCTTTCAGGATCTTGGTGTTGGTTACGAACAGGTCGTCACCAACCAGCTGGATTTTATCGCCCAGAACTTTGGTCTGGTATGCGAAACCGTCCCAGTCAGATTCGTCCAGACCGTCTTCGATAGAAACGATCGGGTACTGTTTGGTCAGTTCTTCCAGGAAGTGAGTGAATTCTTCAGAGGTGAACGCTTTGTTGCCTTCGCCAGCCAGAACGTATTTACCGTCTTTGTAGAATTCAGAAGCTGCGCAGTCCATCGCCAGAGTGATGTCTTTGCCCAGTTCATAACCAGCAGCTTTAACAGCTTCAGCGATAACAGCCAGAGCTTCAGCGTTGGAACCCAGGTTCGGCGCATAGCCACCTTCGTCACCAACAGCAGTGTTCATGCCTTTCGCTTTCAGAACTTTTGCCAGGTGATGGAAAACTTCAGAACCCATGCGGATGGCTTCTTTCACAGTTTTCGCGCCAACCGGCTGAATCATGAATTCCTGGATATCAACGTTGTTGTCAGCGTGCTCACCACCGTTGATGATGTTCATCATCGGAACCGGCATAGAGTATTTGCCCGGAGTACCGTTCAGTTCAGCGATGTGCTCGTACAGCGGCATGCCTTTAGCGGCAGCAGCAGCTTTGGCGTTAGCCAGAGATACAGCCAGGATTGCGTTCGCGCCGAATTTGGATTTGTTTTCGGTGCCGTCCAGGTCGATCATGATCTTGTCAATGCCAGCCTGATCTTTGGCATCTTTGCCAATCAGCGCCTGAGCGATCGGGCCGTTAACTGCAGCAACAGCTTTAGTTACGCCTTTGCCCAGGAAACGGGATTTGTCGCCATCGCGCAGTTCCAGAGCTTCACGGGAACCAGTAGAAGCACCTGACGGAGCAGCTGCCATACCGACGAAACCACCCTCCAGATGTACTTCGGCTTCAACAGTCGGGTTACCACGGGAGTCGATGATTTCACGACCGATGATTTTTACGATTTTGGACATTAGGTTTTCCTCAAGTCACTAGTTAAACTGAAACTCCAGACAAACAACGCGTACCCTGGGTACGCGTTGCCGTTCTAACTTTTTTACTTACTTCGCCTGACGTTTCTGGAACTCACTGGCGGCTTTCACAAAGCCTGCAAACAGCGGGTGGCCATCACGTGGAGTAGAAGTAAACTCCGGATGGAACTGACAAGCCACGAACCACGGGTGATTCGGAACTTCGATGATCTCGACCAACTGATCATCCCCGGAACGGCCCGCAACGCGCAGACCTGCATCTTCAATCTGTTTCAACAGCATGTTGTTGACTTCGTAACGGTGACGATGACGCTCAACAATTGTCGGCGCATTGTACAGCTGGCGAACCAGGCTATCGTCAACCAACTGGCACTGCTGTGCGCCGAGACGCATGGTACCGCCGAGATCGCTCTTCTCGCTACGAACTTCAACGTTGCCGTTTTCATCGCGCCACTCGGTAATCAGCGCCACAACCGGGTACTTACAGTCTGGCACAAATTCCGTAGAGTTGGCGTTCTCCATGTTGGCAACATGGCGAGCGTAATCAATTAACGCCACCTGCATACCCAAGCAAATGCCCAGATAAGGAATATTGTTCTCACGCGCAAAACGCGCGGTCGTAATCATGCCTTCTACGCCACGATAGCCGAAACCGCCAGGTACGAGGATTGCGTCCAGACCTTTAAGGATTTCAACGCCGCGCGTTTCAACATCTTGTGAATCGATCAGTTTGATGTTGACGCTGACACGATTCTTCAGCCCACCGTGTTTCAGTGCTTCGATCACGGATTTGTAAGCGTCCGGCAGTTCAATGTACTTGCCGACCATACCAATGGTGACTTCACTTACCGGATTCGCTTCTTCGAAGATAACCTGTTCCCATTCGGACAGATTCGCTTCCGGGCAGTTTAAGCTGAATCGTTTACAAATATAATCGTCCAGCCCCTGCGATTTCAACAGGCCCGGAATTTTATAGATGGAATCGACGTCTTTCAGAGAAATAACCGCTTTTTCCGGAACATTACAGAACAATGCAATCTTCGCACGTTCGTTCGCCGGAACAGCGCGATCTGAACGACAAATCAGGATGTCAGGCTGGATACCGATGGAGAGCAGTTCTTTTACAGAGTGCTGAGTCGGTTTGGTTTTGACTTCACCAGACGCTGCCATGTACGGCACCAGCGTCAGGTGCATAAACAGGGTGTGCTCACGGCCAATTTCAACAGCCATCTGGCGAATCGCTTCGAGGAACGGCAGGGACTCGATATCACCTACAGTACCGCCGATTTCTACCAGTACCACGTCATGACCTTCACCGCCTTCCAGCACGCGCTCTTTGATAGCGTTAGTGATGTGCGGAATAACCTGTACGGTTGCGCCGAGGTAATCACCGCGGCGTTCTTTACGCAGAACGTCAGAGTAGATACGACCCGTGGTGAAGTTGTTGCGGCGGCTCATTTTGGTACGAATGAAACGCTCGTAATGCCCCAGGTCCAGGTCGGTTTCAGCGCCGTCTTCAGTAACGAACACTTCCCCGTGTTGGATTGGGCTCATAGTACCTGGATCGACGTTGATGTACGGATCCAGTTTCATGATGGTCACATTGAGGCCACGGGCTTCAAGAATGGCTGCGAGGGAGGCTGCGGCAATGCCTTTACCCAGAGAGGATACGACCCCGCCGGTCACAAAAATATAGTTCGTTGTCATGCTGAACCTGAGAAGTTAGGTTGAAAAGACGATGGAATAACCAGGACGGGAAAGCAGTATACCCGAACATGACCTGTGCCACAAACTTTCATTATCCCTCCTCTTCGCCAGCTCACCATTGAAATCAGGAGTGAGAAAATAGCCCCTTTGGGGTAAATGTTTTTGACGCAAATCAAGCGCTTGTCATTTAAAAAATGACACAAATCGCGCTTGACCACGTAATTCCCTTAGAGATCAATTTCCTGCCGTTTTACCTGTTGCCAGACTTCTTCCATTGTTTCGAGGTCTACACCTGTCATTTCCAGTCCACGCGCGGCAACAATACGCTCCACTTCGCGAAAACGGCGCTCGAATTTTTCATTGGCTTTTTGTAGTGCAATCTCTGCTTTTGTCCCTAAATGGCGGGCCATGTTGACCGTGGCAAACAGCAGGTCACCCATTTCATCCTCCAGTTTAGCCTGGTCGACAACAGCCTGCCGCGCCTCGTACATCACCTCGTCGATCTCTTCGTAGACTTTATCGACTACCGGACCAAGCGTCGTCCAATCGAAGCCAACGTTGGCGCAACGTTTCTGGATTTTTTGCGCACGCATTAAAGCCGGTAAACTACGAGGAATATCGTCCAGCGCCGAATGCTGCGCTTTCTGCGCGCGCTCTTCGGTTTTGATTTGCTCCCAACGGGCAAGCACTTCACGACTGTTTTCGGCAGAACTGTCAGCAAAAACATGCGGATGGCGACGCTCTAATTTATCGCTAATCGCAGCGCAAATATCATTAAAGTCAAAGCGCCCTTCTTCCTGGGCCATTTGTGCGTAAAACACCACCTGGAACAGCAGATCGCCGAGTTCACCGCGCAGATCGTCAAAATCTTCACGGGCAATGGCGTCCAGCACCTCGTAGGTTTCTTCAAGGGTGTAAGGTGCAATGGTGGCAAATGTCTGCTCTTTATCCCACGGGCAGCCGTTTTCCGGGTCGCGCAGGCGCTGCATAATAGTGAGCAAACGGTCGATTTGATTCATTAGAATGTCCTGAAAATTGCGGGTCTGTCAGGTGTAATACCTTCGAGTAAAAGATACCGCTGGATACGGCTGATGCCATATCCAGCTATGCATGATTAATTCCCATGCAGTCGACGCGCGTCGATAACATCCGGCACCTGGTTGAGTTTACCCAGCACGCGGCCCAGCACTTGCAGGTTGTAAATCTCAATAGTCATGTCGATGGTTGCCAGTTGCTGTTTGGTGTCGCTACGGCTGGCAACGCCAAGCACGTTCACCTTCTCGTTGGCGAGAATGGTCGTGATATCACGTAACAACCCACTACGATCATTAGCCACCACGCGGACCACCAGCGAATATCCGGCGGAGTAACTCTCGCCCCATACCGCGTCAACAATGCGTTCTGGCGCATGGGAGCGCAGTTCCGCCAGTTGTTCGCAATCGGCGCGGTGTACTGAAATACCGCGCCCCTGGGTAATGAAACCGACAATCTCATCTCCAGGAATCGGCTGACAGCAGCGCGCGATGTGGTGCATCAGGTTGCCGACACCTTCTACCACCACACGACCGTTATCTTTACTGCGGTTTTGCGGCGTATAGCTTTTTTGCTGAAGTTGCTTCAGCGCGGCGGCATCCTGCTCTTCGGCACTCGGCTTATTAAATTGCGATTGCAGGAAGTTCACCATCTGATTGAGACGGATATCCCCGCCACCAATCGCTGCTAACAACTCGTCGACATCATTGAAGTTGTAACGCGGCAGCAGATGTTTTTCTGCTTCTTTCAGGCTGATCCCCAGATGTTCCAGCTCGTCGTCAAGGATTTGCCGCCCTGCCAGAATATTTTTGTCACGATCCTGTTTACGGAACCAGGCGTGAATTTTCGAACGCCCACGGCTGGTTGTGACGTAACCGAGGTTTGGGTTTAACCAGTCACGGCTGGGGTTCGGCTGTTTCTGGGTGATAATTTCAATCTGGTCGCCCATCTGCAACTGGTAGGTGAACGGCACAATGCGCCCGCCAATTTTTGCCCCGATGCAGCGGTGTCCGACATCACTGTGGATGTGGTAAGCGAAGTCCAGCGGCGTTGATCCCGCAGGCAAATCAACGACATCGCCTTTCGGCGTAAAGACATACACCCGGTCGTCAAAAACCTGGCTGCGTACTTCGTCGAGCATTTCGCCGGAATCAGCCATCTCTTCCTGCCACGCAATCAGTTTACGCAGCCAGGCAATTCGGTCTTCATGTCCCGAACGTGCGCCGCCAGCTGCCGCGCCTTCTTTATATTTCCAGTGCGCAGCAACACCCAACTCTGCATCTTCATGCATCTGTTTGGTGCGGATTTGGATCTCAACGGTTTTGCCACCCGGCCCCAGAACCACGGTATGAATAGACTGATAACCGTTTGGTTTCGGGTTAGCAACGTAATCGTCAAACTCATCCGGCAGGTGGCGATAGTGAGTGTGCACTATCCCCAGTGCGGCATAACAATCCTGTAAACGCTCGGCGACAATACGTACCGCACGCACATCAAACAGCTCATCGAAGGCGAGGTTCTTTTTCTGCATTTTGCGCCAGATACTGTAGATGTGTTTCGGACGACCATACACTTCAGCTTTAACGCCTTCAGCTTTCATCTCAGCGCGCAGATGACCGACAAACTCTTCGATATAGTGTTCGCGGTCGAGACGGCGTTCATGCAGCAGTTTTGCGATGCGTTTGTATTCGGTCGGGTGGAGATAACGGAAGCAGTAATCTTCCAGCTCCCATTTCAGTTGCCCAATCCCAAGACGGTTCGCCAACGGCGCGTAGATATTGGTGCACTCTTTTGCCGCCAGTACGCGTTCATCTTCCGGCGCGTCTTTCACTTCTCGCAGATGAGCAATACGCTCTGCCAGTTTGATAACCACACAGCGGAAATCATCGACCATCGCCAATAACATCCGGCGAACGTTATCGACCTGTTCGGAGGAAACAGAATCGGTATGCGTCGCTTTCAGCTGGCGGATCGCCGCCATATCACGCACGCCGTGAATAAGGTTAACGACCGACTTACCGACGCTCTCACGCAGCACATCTTCGCTAACTACGTTGGCATCCGCCAGAGGGAACAGCAGCGCCGCCCGCAGCGTGTCAATGTCCATACTTAATGTCGAGAGGATCTCCACCATCTCAACACCACGCCACAATAACAGACTGGCATCCGGATGCCCCTGCGTCTGTTGCAGACAATACGCCCAGGTTTCGGCTAAGCACTCACACGACTTCTGGCTGGTAATACCCAGACTTGCGATCCATTTTTCCGGATCAAATTCACCAGCCTTATTGATATGTGCACTTCTTACCGCAACCATCGTCCTCTCCTTTAGGGACCAGACCTGCCGAAATCGGCAAATCGTAACTATTTAACGCGCGAGAAAAGTACCATCGATTCCAGATGTCCCGTGTGTGGGAACATATCCAGCATCGCCAGTCGCGCAATGGTATATCCTGCTTTTAATAACGCTTCGCTATCCCGAGCCAGCGTTGCAGGATTACAGGATACATAAACTATACGAATAGGTTCCAGTTTTATAATTTGCTGCATAACACCTGCGGCACCTGCTCGCGCCGGGTCCAGCAACACTTTATCGAAGCCGTTTTTCGCCCACGGCTGCTTTGTGACATCTTCTTCAAGATTTTCGTGATAAAACGTCACATTGTGTAAGCCATTAAGACGCGCATTCTGCTGGCCTTTTTCAACCAGCGCCGGAACGCCTTCTACACCCACCACACTGGCAGCTTGTGTCGCCAATGGCAGTGTAAAGTTGCCCATACCGCAGAACAGATCCAGTACGCGATCTTCAGGTTGTACATCCAGCCATTCCAACGCACGCGCTACCATTTTTTGGTTCACACCCGCATTGACCTGAATAAAATCGCGCGGGCTAAAAGTTAAGCGCAACCCGTTTGACTCATACCAGGGCATCTCACCAGAGACGGTTTCGAGTATCTCACTATCGGGGGCGAGATACAGATCCAGGCCTTCAGAATGCGAAAAGCGTTCCAGTTTTTCGCGATCTGCCGAACTTAGCGATGCGGTATGGCGCAAAATCATCAGCGTGCCGCTGGTTGCCTGTACCAGTTCAACATGACCAAGATGGCGCATAGCTTGTAAGCTGCCCAGGCATGCCCTGACTTTGGGCAGCAATGCTTCAAGTTGGGGCACTAAAATGGGGCATTGTTTAACGTCGACAATGTCACTGGAGCCCGCTTTGCGAAACCCCATCTGAAGTTGCTGTGTTTTCGGTAAGTAGTTCAAACTTAAACGCGCGCGACGGCGATAGCCCCAGGGAACATCGGCGATCACTTCAGAGACTTCGTGTTTCATTAATCGGGCGAGTGCCGCACTTTTGCTTCGCTGCTGTAAATCCTCGCTGGCGTGTTGTTGCTGACAGCCACCGCATACGCCAAAATGAGGGCAGCGTGGCGTTTCGCGTTCCGGGCTATCGCTTAACCGGCGTACGACTTTAGCGCGGGCGTACTGTTTTTTATCTTCAGTAACAGTAACTTCCGCGTTTTCCTGTGGCAATAATCCAGGAATAAATAACGCTTTGCCGTTATGTCGTGCCACGCCCTGACCAAAAGAGTCGAGGTCGTTGACTGAAACAGTTATGATCTGACGCGTCGTCGTGCGTCGTTTTGCAGAGTAGAATTGCGCCATTGGCGAGACTTTCTCAATTTAACAGTGTGACCTTAATTGTCCCATAACGGAACTCCATGACCAACTACAGCCTGCGCGCACGCATGATGATTCTGATCCTGGCACCGACCGTCCTTATTGGTTTATTGCTGAGTATCTTTTTCGTTGTGCATCGCTATAACGACTTGCAGCGTCAACTGGAAGATGCCGGAGCCAGCATTATTGAGCCGCTTGCAGTTTCTACTGAATATGGCATGAGCCTGCAAAATCGCGAATCTATCGGTCAGTTAATAAGCGTACTGCATCGTCGCCATTCCGATATTGTTCGCGCGATTTCGGTTTATGATGAAAATAACCGACTCTTTGTCACCTCCAATTTTCATCTTGATCCCTCATCAATGCAGCTCGGCAGCAACGTGCCGTTTCCTCGCCAGCTCACTGTCACTCGTGACGGCGATATTATGATCCTCCGCACGCCGATTATTTCTGAGAGTTACTCCCCCGACGAATCGCCCAGTAGCGATGCCAAAAATAGTCAAAATATGTTGGGATATATTGCGCTTGAGCTGGATCTTAAATCGGTTCGCTTGCAGCAATATAAAGAGATCTTTATTTCCAGCGTGATGATGCTGTTTTGTATCGGTATTGCGCTTATTTTTGGCTGGCGCTTAATGCGCGATGTAACCGGTCCGATTCGCAACATGGTGAATACCGTCGACCGCATCCGTCGCGGGCAACTCGACAGCCGGGTGGAAGGATTTATGCTCGGCGAGCTGGATATGCTGAAAAACGGTATCAACTCGATGGCAATGTCGCTGGCAGCTTATCACGAAGAGATGCAGCACAATATCGACCAGGCGACGTCCGATCTACGTGAAACGCTGGAGCAGATGGAAATTCAGAACGTTGAGTTGGATCTGGCGAAAAAGCGCGCCCAGGAAGCGGCGCGTATTAAATCCGAGTTTCTGGCAAATATGTCACACGAGCTGCGTACACCACTGAATGGTGTTATTGGCTTTACCCGCCTGACGCTGAAAACAGAATTAACGCCAACGCAGCGCGATCACCTGAATACGATTGAACGTTCGGCAAATAATTTGCTGGCAATTATTAATGATGTTCTCGACTTCTCGAAACTGGAAGCAGGTAAGCTGATTCTGGAAAGTATTCCATTCCCACTACGCAGCACGCTGGATGAAGTCGTTACCCTGCTGGCACATTCTTCTCACGATAAAGGGCTGGAACTGACGCTCAATATTAAGAGCGACGTGCCCGATAACGTAATTGGCGACCCACTGCGATTACAGCAAATCATCACTAACCTGGTAGGGAATGCAATTAAATTCACCGAGAATGGCAACATTGATATTCTGGTAGAAAAACGTGCGCTGAGTAATACCAAAGTGCAGATTGAAGTGCAGATTCGGGATACCGGCATTGGTATTCCTGAACGCGATCAATCGCGCTTATTCCAGGCCTTCCGACAGGCTGATGCCAGTATTTCCCGCCGTCATGGTGGCACCGGGCTGGGGCTGGTGATTACACAAAAACTGGTTAATGAAATGGGCGGCGATATTTCGTTCCATAGCCAGCCGAATCGCGGTTCAACTTTCTGGTTCCACATTAATCTCGATCTGAATCCGAACATTATTATCGAAGGGCCATCCACCCAGTGCCTCGCCGGCAAGCGCCTGGCCTATGTCGAACCAAACTCCGCAGCAGCGCAATGCACGCTGGATATTTTAAGTGAAACGCCGCTGGAAGTGGTTTATAGCCCAACGTTCTCCGCGCTGCCTCCCGCGCATTACGACATGATGTTATTAGGCATTGCGGTGACCTTCCGCGAGCCGCTAACAATGCAACATGAGCGATTAGCGAAAGCGGTATCGATGACCGATTTTCTGATGCTGGCACTTCCTTGCCATGCACAAGTCAATGCTGAAAAACTTAAGCAAGATGGTATCGGCGCGTGTCTGCTGAAACCATTAACACCTACGCGCCTGTTCCCTGCCCTGACGGAATTTTGTCATCACAAACAAAACACGCTTTTGCCTGTAACCGATGAAAGTAAGCTGGCAATGACAGTCATGGCGGTTGATGACAACCCCGCTAACCTGAAACTTATCGGCGCATTGCTGGAAGATATGGTGCAACATGTAGAGCTTTGCGATAGCGGGCATCAGGCCGTTGAACGGGCGAAACAGATGCCGTTCGATCTGATCTTAATGGATATTCAAATGCCGGACATGGACGGAATTCGGGCCTGCGAACTCATCCACCAGCTCCCACATCAGCAACAAACGCCGGTTATCGCGGTAACGGCGCATGCAATGGCCGGGCAAAAAGAGAAGCTGCTTGGCGCAGGGATGAGCGATTATCTGGCGAAACCGATTGAAGAAGAACGATTGCATAATTTGCTGTTGCGCTACAAGCCTGGCAGCGGTATTTCCTCTCGCGTCGTGACCCCCGAAGTCAATGAAATTGTGGTGAACCCGAATGCGACCCTCGACTGGCAACTGGCACTACGCCAGGCAGCAGGAAAAACCGATTTAGCGCGCGATATGCTGCAAATGTTACTCGATTTCCTGCCTGAAGTTCGCAACAAAGTTGAGGAACAGCTGGTTGGAGAAAACCCGGAAGGCCTGGTTGATTTGATTCATAAACTGCATGGCAGTTGCGGCTATAGCGGTGTGCCGCGTATGAAGAATCTCTGCCAACTGATTGAACAACAGCTACGCAGCGGTACTAAAGAAGAAGATTTGGAGCCAGAGCTTCTGGAACTGCTGGACGAGATGGATAATGTGGCGCGCGAAGCCAGCAAAATTCTTGGGTAATAAATATGTTATCCAGTAAAAACCGGCTCCTGACAGAGCCGGTTTTGGTTTTCTGTCTTAACGCACCATGCACGGACGCTTGTTATCGAACGTCCAGCCAGGAATCAGATACTGCATTCCCATTGCATCGTCACGCGCGCCAAGCCCGTGTTTCTGATACAGCTCGTGGGCTTTCATCACCTGATCCATATCGATTTCTACGCCCAATCCTGGTTTTTGCGGCACCTGTACCAGCCCGCCTTTGATCTCAAACGGTTCTTTGGTCAGACGCTGATTGCCTTCCTGCCAGATCCAGTGCGTATCAATAGCAGTAATTTTACCCGGTGCAGCAGCGGCTACATGGGTAAACATCGCCAGGGAAATATCGAAGTGGTTGTTAGAGTGTGAACCCCAGGTCAGGCCAAACTCATGGCACATTTGCGCCACACGTACCGAACCTTGCATCGTCCAGAAATGCGGATCCGCCAGCGGGATATCAACGGATTGTAACGAGAGCGTATGGCCCATCTGCCGCCAGTCGGTGGCGATCATATTGGTTGCGGTCGGCAGGCCAGTTGCGCGACGGAACTCTGCCATCACTTCACGCCCGGAGAAACCTTGCTCCGCACCACACGGATCTTCTGCATAAGCCAGCGAACCTTTCAGGTATTTACCGATTTTAATCGCTTCGTTCAGCGACCAGGCACCGTTAGGATCGAGGGTAATACGCGCCTGCGGGAAGCGTTGCGCCAGTGCTACAATAGATTCGGCCTCTTCTTCTCCGGCCAGTACACCGCCCTTCAGTTTGAAATCGTTGAAGCCATATTTTTCATATGCTGCTTCCGCCAGGCGCACTACCGCATCCGGCGTCATCGCTTCTTCATGACGCAGGCGATACCAGTCGCATGAGTCATCCGGCTGGCTTTGATACGGCAGTGGTGTGGCTTTGCGATTACCGACGAAGAACAGATAACCGAGCATTTCGACTTCGCTACGCTGTTGACCATCGCCCAGCAGGGATGCCACGTTAACCCCCAGATGCTGCCCCAGCAGATCCAGCATTGCCGCTTCTATCCCGGTAACTACATGAATAGTGGTACGCAAATCAAATGTCTGCAAACCGCGCCCACCAGCATCACGATCGGCAAAAGTATTACGCACCAGCGTCAGAACGTTTTTGTATTCACCCAGCGTTTTACCCATCACCAGCGGAATCGCATCTTCCAGCGTTTTACGGATTTTCTCGCCGCCGGGAATTTCCCCTACGCCAGTGTGACCAGAATTATCTTTGATAATCACAATATTACGCGTGAAGAACGGTGCGTGTGCACCACTCAGATTCATCAGCATACTGTCATGGCCCGCCACCGGGATGACCTGCATTTCAGTAACAACAGGCGTCGTAAATTGAGAACTCATCTTTATGTCCTTTTTCAAAATCAATGACGGCCGAAAACGGGACGTTTACGGTCAAAGGTCCAGCCGGGGATCAGGTACTGCATCGGGCCTGCGTCGTTACGCGCACCGCCAGGCAGACGTTTATAGGCCTCATGTGCCTTTTGTACCTGTTCCCAGTCCAGTTCCACGCCCAGACCGGGCGCATCAGGAACGGCAATTTTTCCGTTTTTAATCTCCAGCGGATTTTGGGTCAGGCGACAATCGCCCTCCTGCCAAATCCAGTGGGTATCGATAGCGGTAGGATTACCCGGTGCCGCCGCGCCCACATGGGTAAACATCGCCAGAGAGATATCGAAATGGTTGTTGGAATGGCAGCCCCAGGTCAGCCCCCAGTCGTCGCAAAGCTGCGCCACGCGAACTGCACCGGAAAGCGTCCAGAAGTGCGGATCGGCAAGTGGAATATCTACCGCATTGAGCATCACCGCATGGCCCATTTCGCGCCAGTTGGTGGCGATCATATTAGTCGCGACGGGCAAGCCGGTCGCCCGCCGAAACTCCGCCATCACTTCACGTCCGGAGAAGCCCTGTTCTGCTCCGCATGGATCTTCGGCATAGGTAAGAACATCATTCAGCCCTTTGCACAGAGAAATGGCTTCATCAAGCAGCCATGCACCGTTGGGATCAACGGTAATTCGCGCATCCGGGAAGCGTTTCTTCAATGCACGAACAGTGTCGATTTCTTGCTCGCCAGGTAACACGCCGCCCTTAAGTTTGAAATCTTTAAAGCCATAGCGATCCTGTGAAGCTTCCGCCAGACGCACAACGGCTTCGCTGTTCATCGCTTTCTGATGCCGCAATTGATACCACTCATGGTTGCCCAGCGTATTTTCCAGATAAGGAAGATCGGTTTTGGTCCGATCACCGATATAAAACAGATAACCGAGGACGGTAATAGCATCGCGTTGCTTGCCTGGCCCTAACAGTTCGCAGACCGGAACATTCAGCGCCTTACCTAGCAGGTCTAGCAAGGCGGCTTCCAGCGCCGCCACGGCATTAACGCGCAATTCAAAAGTCCAGGCACCTTTGCCGAAGGTATCAAAATCGGCTGCCTGATTACCTTTATGCACCTGCTGAACCACTTTATTCAGGCGCGCAACTTCCTGGCCCAACACCATCGGAATAGCATCGACCAGTGTTTGATAAATCACCTCTCCGCCCGGCGCTTCACCAATACCGGTATGCCCGGCGTTATCGGTGAGTACCACAATATTGCGGGTGAAATATGCGTTATGTGCACCACCAATATTAAGCAACATGCTGTCGTGCCCGGCGACCGGAATAACCTTCATATCAGTAATAACAGGACTGGATTGTGTCGTCATCTTATTGCCCCGCAACAGGTTTCAGCTCGATACGCTTGATATCGCCCACCAGCACCAGGTAGCTCAGTACCGCGATTAAGGCATGAACACCAACATAAATCAGCGCCCCATTAAACGAGCCAGTCGTGCCAACGATATAACCAATTGCGATTGGCGTGACGATGCCAGAAATGTTACCGAACATGTTGAACAGGCCACCGGAAAGACCGCTGATCTCTTTTGGCGCGGTATCTGCCATTACTGCCCAACCCAGCGCCCCGATGCCCTTACCGAAGAAGGCCAGCGCCATAAAGCCGATGATCATCCACTCAACGTTGACGTAGTTGCAGAACACCATCACCATCGACAGCAACATGCCCATTACGATCGGTGTTTTACGCGCAATGTTCAGCGAACCTGTGCGGCGCATCAGCCAGTCTGAAATAATCCCCCCCAACACGCCGCCGATAAAACCGCAAACCGCCGGTACGGAAGCCACAAAGCCCGCTTTCAGAATCGACATCCCGCGTGCCTGCACCAGATAAACCGGAAACCAGGTAATGAAGAAGTAAGTCAGGGCGTTGATACAGTACTGACCGATATAAACGCCGATCATCATCCGTGACCCGAGCAGCTGTTTGATCTGCCCCCACTTCACGCTGAACGACACTTTAACTTTGGTATTTTGCTGATCCATATTGATCAGCGCACCACCCGCGGCGATGTACTCCAGCTCTTTCTGATTTACGCCCGGATGTTGATTTGGCTCGTGGATGACTTTCAACCAGATAAAGCTGATGACAATGCCCAGACCGCCCATAAAGAAGAAGACGTGTGACCAGCCCACTTCATGAGTCAGCCAGCCCATAATCGGCGCGAAGATAACCGTTGCGAAGTATTGGGCGGAGTTAAAAATCGACACCGCCGTTCCCCTTTCCTGCGCCGGAAACCAGGCCGCAACAATGCGGCTGTTGCCAGGGAAAGATGGCGCTTCAGCAAGCCCGACCAGGAAGCGCAGCGTAAACAGGGCAACGATAATGCCGAATCCACTAAAGATATCGACGAAGCCTTGCAGCAAGGTAAACATCGACCAGATAAAGATCGACCAGAAGTAGACGCGTTTTGAACCAAAACGGTCCAGCAACCAGCCACCAGGGATCTGCCCGATAACATAAGCCCATGAGAAAGCAGAGAACACATAGCCCATTCCCACAGGATCAAGGCCGATATCTTTGGCCATTTCCGAACCGGCGATAGAGAGCGTAGCGCGGTCGCCGTAGTTGAAGGATGTGACGATAAACAACATCACCACTATCCAGTAACGAGCATTCGTGCGTTTTTCCACACTGCTCGCAGCCTGACTTAAAGAACTCATTGTTGCACTCCTGAAAATTCGCGTTAGCCACGCTCACTCTGGACTGCGACATCGCCAGGAAATCAGAGGTGACGTAGGGTATTTTTTGCCGTTTTTATAGGTCGTTCGCCGAATACGGCGCGTGTTTATATCTGGCAATAACAGTATAAAAAGCGCGCCATAGCGGCTCACCGTGCAACAACACAACATTAATGCGTTCAATGAGGCCCGATTTTGGCATTAGCCCTGGACGGTGGAATCCACTTCACGGAAATGAAAACAAGAATAAGAAAGGAAGGGTTAAAACGAAGAAATAAAGAAGAGTATGAAATGGATCGCTTGACTCCAGGCAAACGCCAGTAAAAATCCGCGCTATGAAGCAGTTTTTACTGGCATTTGCCTGAAAAGATTCGATTCAGCACCGCTAAAACGGCATTTACCGCTCGCTGAACGTATCAGGACAACAGCGTGCCCCAATGTTCGACCCACGGATTTGATTCCGTTTCCGGTTCCGGGTTCTCACTGGCGTCAATCAACAGCATTTCCCCTATCCGCTGCGCACTCTGTTCCTGCAACAAGGCATCGAACTGTTTGCCGCCATTGCAGAAATTCACATAACTACTGTCGCCGAGCGCAATCACGCCATAACGCAGATTCGGCTGGAAGCCCAGGCTATCTTTGATTCCCTGAAAAAGTGGCACAATGCTATCAGGAAGGTCGCCCTGCCCGGTCGTGGACGTAACCACCAGAACGAACTTATCCTGATAGGGCAGCCAGTCACTTAATTCAGGATCTTCAAATACCGTTGCTTTGTGGCCCTGCGCGGTCAGAATTGCTTCCGCTTCTTCCGCCACTAACAGTGAATTTCCGTACATGGTGCCCACAAAAATACCAATTTCCGCCATACCGTTTTCTCCCTGGATTAGGAACTTATCTCTCCATCCTGACCCGATGGCGCGCTGAACTCAACCCTTTCATTTTCAGGAAGCAGACCACGCCAGCCAAATTGTGATAACGCCTGCATCCAGGTGTCGTCCAGGCCCGCGTGAATAGTCAGCGGCTCGCCAGTAAATGGATGTGTCAATGACAACTGACTGGCATGCAGCATTAACCGCTGAAGGCCAAAATGTTCAGCACCGCTACGATTCTGACGTAAATCACCATGTTTGCTGTCGCCAATAATCGGATGGCGCAAGTGGGCAAGATGGCGACGGAGCTGATGCTTGCGTCCTGTTTTCGGCTCCAGTTCCACCAGACCGTAGCGCGTAGTCGGGTAACGTCCGGTCGCTACAGGCATTTCTACGGTCGCCAGACCGCGATAATGTGTCACCGCTGGCTGTGGACCTTTATCTTCGCGGGCGAATTTATCAGCGATTTTGTCCAGTTCTTCCACCAGCGGATAATCCAGCACAGCCTCTTCCATCAGCCAGCCGCGCACAATCGCATGGTAACGTTTCTGGATTTGGTGCTGTTCAAACTGTTGTGCCAGCAGCCGTCCGGCCTCGCTGGATAGTCCCATCAGCAATACGCCGGACGTCGGTCGATCCAGCCGATGCGCGGTAAATACATGCTGACCAATCTGGTCACGCACGGTTTGCATAACCACCACTTTCTCGTCGCGATCCAGCCAGCTGCGGTGAACCAGCCAGCCGGAGGGTTTATTTACCGCAACCAGCCATTCATCCTGGTAGATTATTTCCAGCATCAGCTCGCATCATCCGCAAAAAGAGCATCCAGTTTTTCCAGCTCAGCCAGAATAAGCGCGCGTTGCGGGTGGTCCGTCGCCAGCGCCATTTCATAATAGGGTGCAACGGCAAAAGCGCCCGGTAACGGCTGGTTGTTATCTAACAAATCGTGCATTCGCGGGATCAGCACCCACTGCAACCACTCCAGTGGTTCCATGGTGTCCATAAAGAACGGTTGGGTACTGTTAAATTGATGCGGCTGGGGTTCATCGTTTCGCCAGTGCTGATGTTCACGCAGTAACGCTTCAAGCGCCTGCAACTGGAGACGAACGCGGTCATGAGTGGTCATAAAGCAACCTCAATAAGAAAAACTGCCGCGAAGGATAGCAGGAATAAAAAAAGGGAGCACTGTATTCACAGTGCTCCCGGTTCGTTTCGCAGCATTCCAGCTACTTTTGTTGCTCCCTGCTCATCCTTGACAACTTTTCCTCTGGCCTTGCGGCCAATCGTTCATCCTGAACTATTGCTTCCTGCTCACACCACCCCGATGTGATACTTCATCCTGAAGTGTCCCTGGCCTTCCTGACCCACCGAATCATCCTGACCGGTTCTCATTCTCCATCCTGGAGGTGTCCTTTAACGCGTCCTGCGTCATCCTCTTCGCTTCATCCAGAAGCCTTTCCCTGAAACACCCTCCTGGTGTGTCCTTCAGAAGTGTCATCATCCTGATGTTCACTTCGTTGTCTGACTCCCTGTCGACGAAGATAGAATCGTCTTTTTCGCGAAGTCTTACAAGGCGCTTACAGACAATGCCTTAAGGAAAATTTCATATGAAAGTTAAGAATTAACAAGCAATATATTGATTTTAAATGAAAATAACGATTCTTATCTTTTTAAGTATTCGCTTATTTCCTGGCGATCTCCTACAGAGTCTGTAAGAGATCTCTCACAACAAGATGGGGTATTTGGATTACAGAAGAGGCTTAAGTTGATTAAGGAATTCCGCAAGATTTGAGGCTAAATGCGTCCGTTTGCGTGTTCCCAGCGTCTCTTTGCACACTTCACCGGAGAGATTACACAACGAGATGACCTCTAACTCTTCTTCCAGCGTCGCGATAAATAGCGTGGGCGGCAGTTTTAGCCTTTTCTGAGTCACCAGATGACCAATCAGATTTTCCTGCACCCGACGGAAGTCGTCTTCACTCCAGGTTTGCAGCAATGTCAGTTTGATATCGCCAAACTGCGCGTGCATATCCCCGGCAAACTGGGTCGTGTAAAAAGTATGAACCGTGGGTTGTATCACAATATCAAAAGCACGTTCAACCGCGTTTACATTTTGTTCACCGGTAAACGGCTGGGGTTGCCAGTATACAGCGTCTTCGGTGGTTGAAATAATGCACGGTGAAGGAACGCCGTACAGTTCCTCACTTAACGGCCAGCTTTTATGCTCTTCATGCCACGCATCGCAGTAGCGTGCAGTAAAATCTTTCAAGGCTTGTGCGGTCAAATCGTCCACTAATTTCTCTCTTCACTTAAACCAGATACACTTGTCGTTTAGTTTATCTGGTTTATGACGGTGAAACATGTCTTCTTATGCAAACCATCAGGCACTTGCGGGCCTGACTCTTGGAAAATCAACCGATTACCGGGATACCTATGACGCCAGCCTACTGCAAGGCGTTCCACGCAGCCTGAATCGCGACCCGTTGGGCCTGAAAGCAGATAACCTGCCTTTTCATGGCGCTGATATCTGGACGCTGTATGAACTCTCCTGGCTGAATGCGAAAGGTTTGCCGCAGGTCGCTGTCGGTCATGTTGAACTTGATTACACCAGCGTAAATCTGATTGAGTCGAAGAGTTTTAAGCTTTATCTCAACAGTTTTAACCAGACGCGTTTTAATAACTGGGATGAGGTGCGCCAGACGCTGGAGCGCGACTTAAGCACTTGCGCTCAGGGTAAGGTTAGCGTGGCGTTATATCGTCTTGATGAACTGGAAGGCCAGCCGATAGGTCATTTCAATGGCACCTGCATTGATGACCAGGATATCACTATCGATAACTATGAATTCACTACTGACTATCTTGAGAATGCCACCAGTGGTGAAAAAGTAGTAGAAGAGACGCTCGTCAGCCACCTGCTGAAATCAAACTGCCTGATCACCCATCAACCAGATTGGGGTTCGATCCAAATTCAGTATCGTGGACGCCAAATTGACAGAGAAAAACTGCTGCGTTACCTGGTCTCTTTCCGTCATCACAACGAGTTCCACGAACAGTGCGTGGAACGCATCTTTAATGACCTGTTACGCTTCTGCCAGCCAGAGAAATTGAGCGTTTACGCACGTTATACCCGTCGTGGCGGTCTGGACATTAACCCGTGGCGCAGTAATAGCGATTTTGTCCCATCGACCACAAGACTGGTTCGGCAATAAATTTTTTCTCAATTTTGCGTGCTGGATTCACGCAGAAGGTTGTGAAAGGTCATCAGGCAGGGCTATTGTAATCAAAGGGAATGACGATATTCGTCCCATAAGGAGTTTTTCTTGATTACACATATTAGCCCGCTTGGCTCCATGGATATGTTGTCGCAGCTGGAAGTGGATATGCTTAAACGCACCGCCAGCAGCGACCTCTATCAACTGTTTCGCAACTGTTCACTTGCCGTACTGAACTCCGGTAGTTTGACCGATAACAGCAAAGAATTGCTGTCTCGTTTTGAAAATTTCGATATTAACGTCCTGCGCCGTGAACGCGGCGTAAAGCTGGAACTGATTAATCCCCCGGAAGAAGCTTTTGTCGATGGGCGTATTATCCGCGCTTTGCAGGCCAACTTGTTCGCGGTTCTGCGTGACATTCTCTTCGTTTACGGGCAAATCCATAACACCGTTCGTTTTCCCAACCTGAATCTCGACAACTCCGTCCACATCACTAACCTGGTCTTTTCCATCTTGCGTAACGCTCGCGCACTGCATGTCGGTGAAGCGCCAAATATGGTGGTCTGCTGGGGCGGGCACTCAATTAACGAAAACGAGTATTTGTATGCCCGTCGCGTCGGGAATCAGCTGGGCCTGCGTGAGCTGAATATCTGCACCGGCTGTGGTCCGGGAGCGATGGAAGCGCCGATGAAAGGTGCTGCGGTCGGACACGCACAGCAGCGTTACAAAGACAGTCGTTTTATTGGCATGACTGAGCCGTCGATTATCGCCGCTGAACCGCCTAACCCGCTGGTCAACGAATTGATCATCATGCCGGATATCGAAAAACGTCTGGAAGCTTTTGTTCGTATCGCTCACGGCATCATTATCTTCCCTGGCGGTGTGGGTACGGCAGAAGAGTTGCTGTATTTGCTGGGAATTTTAATGAATCCGGCCAACAAAGATCAGGTTTTACCATTGATCCTCACCGGGCCAAAAGAGAGCGCCGACTATTTCCGCGTACTGGACGAGTTTGTCGTGCATACGCTGGGAGAAAACGCACGACGCCATTATCGCATCATCATTGATGACGCCGCTGAAGTCGCTCGTCAGATGAAAAAATCGATGCCGCTGGTGAAAGAAAACCGTCGCGATACGGGCGATGCCTACAGCTTTAACTGGTCAATGCGCATTGCGCCCGATCTGCAAATGCCGTTTGAGCCGTCTCACGAGAACATGGCTAATCTGAAACTGTACCCGGATCAGCCAGTAGAAGTTTTGGCCGCTGATCTGCGTCGTGCCTTCTCCGGTATTGTGGCGGGTAACGTAAAAGAAGTCGGTATTCGCGCCATTGAAGAGTTTGGTCCTTACAAAATCAACGGCGATAAAGAGATTATGCGTCGTATGGACGACCTGCTACAGGGTTTTGTTGCCCAGCATCGTATGAAGTTGCCAGGCTCAGCGTACATCCCTTGCTACGAAATCTGCACGTAATCTCCCCTTCCCCGGTGACATTAGTTGCCGGGTTTTCTCGTTTTTGGTTACTTACCCATCAATTCATTTCATTTGTTATATAAATGTTTCTTACCGTCCTCACGCGATAAACATCATCACAGTTAATATGTCATACAATTTATATTGCAACGCAAACGTTTCCCTGTTTTCACAAACCACATTTTATCGCTATGAAAAATAAATTATCCCCATTATTCACTAAAAGTATTGATTTTTTCAGCTCAACCTACATATATTGCGCGCCCCGGAAGAGGTCAGATGTCGTTTAATGGGCAAATATTGCCCTTAAATTCTTTTTTACTTTTGATTTACAGAGTAAAGCGTTGAGATTATCTATCTTCCAAGTAGATTATTGTATTTGAGATCAAGATCACTGATAGATACATAACTTGTGTGTATCTTTCCGCCCTCAAATTATTACGGCGGAAAATGATTAAGCCATCGCCGATAGACAGATTTCATTTTTACGGTCAGGCACCTTCCCGGGCTGAACTGGCTAAAAGCTGAATTATTTGCATTCCTCCAGGAGAAATTGATGGAAACGACTCAAACCAGCACGATTGTGTCGAAAGACTCACGTAGTGCATGGCGCAAGACAGACACCATGTGGATGCTGGGCCTTTACGGCACGGCAATCGGCGCGGGCGTGCTGTTCCTGCCAATCAACGCCGGTGTTGGCGGTATGATCCCGCTGATCATCATGGCTATCCTTGCGTTCCCGATGACGTTTTTTGCTCACCGCGGCCTGACTCGCTTCGTACTGTCTGGTAAAAACCCAGGCGAAGACATCACCGAGGTTGTAGAAGAACACTTTGGTATTGGTGCAGGTAAACTGATTACCCTGCTCTACTTCTTTGCTATCTACCCGATCCTGCTGGTTTACAGTGTGGCAATCACCAACACGGTTGAAAGCTTCATGTCTCACCAGCTGGGTATGACGCCGCCGCCGCGTGCGATTCTGTCTCTGATCCTGATTGTGGGTATGATGACCATTGTTCGCTTCGGTGAGCAGATGATCGTGAAGGCGATGAGTATTCTGGTATTCCCGTTTGTTGGTGTACTGATGCTGCTGGCTCTGTACCTGATCCCGCAGTGGAACGGCGCAGCACTGGAAACGCTGTCTCTGGACACTGCATCGGCAACCGGCAACGGTCTGTGGATGACCCTGTGGCTGGCGATTCCGGTCATGGTGTTCTCGTTCAACCACTCTCCGATCATCTCTTCTTTCGCCGTTGCGAAGCGTGAAGAGTACGGCGATATGGCAGAACAGAAATGCTCGAAGATCCTGGCATTCGCACACATCATGATGGTGCTGACCGTAATGTTCTTCGTCTTCAGCTGCGTACTGAGCCTGACTCCGGCAGACCTGGCTGCGGCTAAAGAGCAGAACATCTCGATTCTGTCTTACCTGGCTAACCACTTTAACGCACCGGTTATCGCGTGGATGGCTCCGATTATCGCGATTATCGCTATCACCAAATCCTTCCTCGGCCACTACCTGGGTGCACGTGAAGGCTTCAACGGTATGGTGATTAAATCTCTGCGTGGTAAAGGTAAGTCTATCGAAATCAACAAGCTGAACCGTATCACTGCGCTGTTCATGCTGGTAACGACCTGGATTGTTGCCACCCTGAACCCGAGCATCCTGGGTATGATTGAAACCCTGGGTGGCCCAATCATCGCGATGATCCTGTTCCTGATGCCGATGTACGCAATCCAGAAAGTACCGGCAATGCGTAAGTACAGCGGTCACATCAGCAACGTATTCGTTGTCGTGATGGGTCTGATTGCAATCTCCGCAATCTTCTACTCTCTGTTCAGCTAAGTCCTTTCGCGCCGCTTTCGGGCGGCGCTTCCTCCGTTTTAACGCGATGTATTTCCTATGATTAGCGTATTCGATATTTTCAAAATCGGCATTGGCCCTTCCAGTTCTCATACCGTTGGACCAATGAAAGCGGGTAAACAATTTACCGACGATCTGATTGCCCGTAACCTGCTTAAAGACGTGACCCGCGTGGTGGTTGACGTGTACGGCTCGCTCTCTCTGACTGGTAAAGGCCACCACACTGATATCGCCATTATTATGGGCCTGGCGGGTAACCTGCCGGATACCGTGGATATCGATTCCATCCCTGGTTTTATTCAGGATGTGAATACTCATGGTCGCCTGATGTTGGCAAACGGTCAGCACGAAGTGGAGTTCCCGGTTGATCAGTGCATGAACTTCCATGCCGATAACCTTTCTCTGCATGAAAACGGCATGCGCATTACCGCGCTGGCGGGCGATAAAGTCGTTTACAGTCAGACTTACTACTCTATCGGCGGTGGCTTTATCGTTGATGAAGAACATTTTGGTCAGCAGGATAGCGCACCGGTTGAAGTTCCTTATCCGTACAGTTCCGCTGCCGATCTTCAAAAACATTGTCAGGAGACCGGGCTGTCACTCTCTGGTCTGATGATGAAAAACGAGCTGGCGCTGCACAGCAAAGAAGAGCTGGAACAGCACCTGGCGAACGTCTGGGAAGTAATGCGTGGCGGTATTGAGCGCGGTATTGCCACCGAAGGCGTGTTGCCAGGCAAACTGCGCGTTCCACGCCGCGCTGCGGCACTGCGCCGGATGCTGGTTAGCCAGGATAAAACCACCACTGATCCGATGGCAGTTGTTGACTGGATCAACATGTTTGCGCTGGCAGTGAACGAAGAGAACGCTGCGGGCGGTCGCGTGGTGACTGCGCCGACTAACGGTGCGTGCGGGATTATCCCGGCAGTGCTGGCGTACTACGACAAGTTTATCCGCGAAGTGAACGCTAACTCACTGGCTCGTTACCTGCTGGTAGCAAGCGCGATTGGTTCTCTTTATAAGATGAACGCCTCGATTTCTGGTGCCGAAGTGGGTTGCCAGGGTGAAGTTGGCGTGGCGTGCTCTATGGCGGCAGCTGGTCTGGCAGAACTGTTAGGCGCAAGCCCGGCGCAGGTGTGCATCGCGGCGGAAATCGCCATGGAACACAACCTCGGTCTGACTTGTGACCCGGTTGCTGGACAAGTTCAGGTACCGTGCATTGAGCGTAACGCCATTGCGGCAGTAAAAGCGGTGAACGCTGCACGTATGGCGCTACGCCGTACCAGCGAACCACGTGTCTGCCTCGATAAAGTTATCGAAACCATGTACGAAACAGGTAAAGATATGAATGCCAAGTACCGCGAAACCTCTCGTGGTGGCCTGGCGATGAAGATCGTTGCCTGCGATTAATCGCTCTCCAGAGGCCTCGATTTGCGAGGCCTCTTCCCGTTTTCTCATCCAGCCGTAGCCTCTTCCAGTAGTGAATGTTACCCTTATCACCTGATCTTTAAGGGGGTTATCGTGGCTGTTCATTTGCTTATTGTCGATGCACTGAATCTTATCCGTCGCATTCATGCCGTTCAGGGTTCGCCCTGTGTCGAAACCTGCCAGCACGCGCTCGATCAGCTCATTATGCACAGCCAGCCAACCCACGCGGTCGCCGTTTTTGATGATGAAAACCGCAGTAGCGGCTGGCGTCATCAGCGTTTACCAGATTACAAAGCGGGTCGACCGCCAATGCCGGAAGAGTTGCACAACGAAATGCCTGCATTACGCGCCGCCTTTGAGCAACGAGGCGTCCCGTGCTGGTCAGCCAGCGGCAACGAAGCCGATGACTTAGCCGCCACGCTGGCGGTCAAAGTAACTCAGGCCGGGCATCAGGCAACTATTGTTTCGACAGATAAAGGCTACTGCCAGTTACTTTCACCGACATTACGTATTCGTGATTACTTCCAGAAACGTTGGCTGGATGCACCATTTATTGATAAAGAATTTGGCGTTCAACCGCAGCAGTTACCCGATTACTGGGGGCTGGCGGGGATCAGCAGTTCAAAGGTGCCAGGCGTTGCGGGGATTGGCCCCAAAAGCGCCACGCAGTTGCTGGTCGAGTTTCAGAGTCTGGAAGGGATCTATGAGAATCTGGATGCGGTTGCCGAAAAGTGGCGCAAGAAATTAGAAATGCATAAAGAGATGGCATTTCTGTGCCGCGATATTGCCCGCTTACAGACTGATTTGCATATCGACGGCAATTTACAGCAATTGCGGTTGGTACGGTAACGGCGTGCCGGATACGGTGCAAACGTCGCATCCGGCATCGTCACATCAGCGCAATTACCAGGCGGTATGGTAAAGCGCTACAATATCCTCAAGCGTTGCTTCACGCGGGTTGCCACCGGTACAAACATCGTCCAGAGCCGCCTGCGCCAGTGCCGGAATGTCTTCCTTGCGTACACCAACATCACGCAAATGTGGCGGAATACCGACATCACGGTTGAGAGCAAATACCGCTTCAACAGCGGCATTACGCGCGTCTTCCAGGCTCAAACCTTCCACTTTCACGCCCATAACGCGCGCGATATCGCGGTACTTCTCGCCAGTAAATTCGGCGTTATAACGCATGACATGCGGTAACAAGATGGCGTTCGCAACACCGTGTGGAGTGTTGTAAAACGCGCCCAGCGGATGCGCCATACCATGCACCAGCCCTAACCCAACATTCGAGAAGCCCATACCCGCAACATACTGCCCGAGCGCCATTTCTTCTCCGGCATCCTTATCACCAGCAACCGATCCTCGTAGCGCCCCAGCAATAATTTCAATCGCTTTAATGTGCAGCGCATCGGTTAGCGCCCACGCACCACGAGTAATATACCCCTCAATAGCATGAGTGAGTGCATCGACACCCGTCGCGGCTTTCAGCGCAGGCGGCATACCATCCATCATGTCAGCGTCAATAAATGCCACCTGCGGGATATCATGCGGATCAACACAAACGAACTTGCGTCGTTTTTCTTCGTCAGTGATCACATAGTTAATGGTCACTTCTGCCGCAGTGCCTGCTGTGGTGGGGATTGCCAGAATCGGTACACTGGGTTTATTGGTCGGGGAAAGCCCTTCCAGACTGCGCACATCGGCGAATTCCGGGTTGTTGCTGATGATGCCAATCGCTTTACACGTGTCCTGTGGAGAACCACCACCAATAGCGATCAGGTAATCCGCACCGCTACTCTGGAATACACCAAGCCCTTCTTTGACGACAGTAATTGTCGGGTTGGGCACTACACCATCGTAAATCGCCCATGCCAGCCCTGCAGCATCCATCTTATCGGTCACTTTCGCCACCACGCCGCATTGCACCAGCGTTTTATCGGTGACGATCAGTGCCTTCTGATAACCACGGCGTTTCACCTCATCAGTTAAGGCCCCAACAGCTCCCCGACCAAACCATGCCGTTTCGTTCAGAATCATTCTGTTAGCCATCATCCTGCTCCTTTTTGCTTTACGAAATTACTCTTCAATCCGTAACCCGTAGGTTTTGAATTTCTCCAGCACTACGGCAATCTCTTCATCGCTCAGCACTGGCACCGGGTCCGTAATCGCCAGGGTCGTCAGGTAAAGTTGCGCCAGCACTTCAACCTCATGCGCCAGCCATAACGCTTTCTCCAGATTCACCTCACAAGCGATAAGCCCATGATGTTGTAACAAAGTTGCCTTACGGTTTTTGAGAGCCAGCGCAACATGTTCAGAAAGTTCGCGAGTTCCAAAGGTCGCATAAGGCGCGCAAGGAATAGAATTACCACCAGCCGCCGCAATCATGTAGTGAATAGCAGGGATCGGTCGGTTAAGAATGGAAACTGCCGTGCAATGAACGGCATGATTGTGAACAATCGCGTTGGCATCCGGTCTGCTTTGATAGGCCGCCATATGGAAACGCCATTCGCTTGAGGGAAGCTTTCCTTCCTCATGTTTACCGTTGCCATCAATAAAGACAATATGCGACTCCGTCAGTTTTTCATACGGAATGCCTGTAGGCGTAATCAGCATCCCATCCTGATAACGTACACTGACGTTACCCGCTGTTCCCTGGTTCAGTCCCAAGCGGGTCATTTCCAGGCAAGTGTCAATAATCTGACGAGCAAGTTTATTTCGTTCCATTAGCTACCTCTCTCTGATTCAAAACAGGGCAATAATGTTGTTCCTTTCACACTATTGAATTAGCCGTTTAATTACCCACCATCTTCTTCCTGATTAACCAGAAAGAAATTCACAAGCTTATATTTTGTGACCTGGTTCAACTAATCACAGTAAATAACTGCAAGTTGTCTTTTTATAACCCTATTAAAAATGACCGCTCTTAAAAATATTTATCAAAACGGTCATTTTTCCATTCCCCCTCGCCAGAAATGCCCGTTTTCGGCACAAACAATTAATACGGTCATCGGGTTTGTGTTTTTTATGATTTATTTTCTGAAACGGGCATGAAATTTCGATTATTAAAGTGATGGTAGTCACATAAAGTCACCTTCCAGCTAATAAGTGTGACCGCCGTCATATTACAGAGCGTTTTTTATTTGAAAATGAATCCATGAGTTCATTTCAGACAGGCAAATATTCACTGATATGAAGCCCGAACTCGCTGGTTTTGCACTTTTGAAAACATAACCGATTACGTGCTTAAGCTTCTGAACCTAAGAGGATGCTATGGGAAACACATCAATACAAACGCAGAGTTACCGTGCGGTAGATAAAGATGCAGGGCAAAGCAGAAGTTACATTATTCCATTCGCGCTGCTGTGCTCACTGTTTTTTCTTTGGGCGGTAGCCAATAACCTTAACGACATTTTATTGCCTCAATTTCAGCAGGCTTTTACGCTGACAAACTTTCAGGCAGGTCTGATCCAATCGGCCTTTTACTTTGGTTATTTCATTATCCCAATCCCTGCCGGGATATTGATGAAAAAACTCAGTTATAAAGCAGGGATTATTACCGGATTGTTTTTATATGCCTTCGGCGCTGCATTATTCTGGCCCGCCGCAGAAATAATGAACTACACCTTATTTTTAATTGGCCTATTTATTATTGCAGCCGGATTAGGTTGTCTGGAAACTGCCGCAAACCCTTTCGTTACGGTATTAGGACCAGAAAGCAGCGGTCACTTTCGCTTAAATCTTGCGCAAACATTTAACTCATTTGGCGCAATTATTGCGGTTGTCTTTGGGCAAAGTCTTATTTTGTCTAACGTGCCACATCAATCGCAAGACGTTCTCGATAAAATGTCACCAGAGCAATTGAGTGCGTATAAACACAGCTTGGTATTATCGGTACAGACACCTTATATGATCATCGTGGCTATCGTGTTACTGGTCGCCCTGCTGATCATGCTGACGAAATTCCCGGCATTGCAGAGTGATAATCACAGTGACGCCAAACAAGGATCGTTCTCCGCATCGCTTTCTCGCCTGGCGCGTATTCGCCACTGGCGCTGGGCAGTATTAGCGCAATTCTGCTACGTTGGCGCACAAACGGCCTGCTGGAGCTATTTAATTCGCTACGCTGTAGAAGAAATTCCAGGTATGACCGCAGGCTTTGCCGCTAACTATTTAACCGGAACCATGGTGTGCTTCTTTATTGGTCGTTTCACCGGCACCTGGCTCATCAGTCGCTTCGCACCACACAAAGTCCTGGCAGCCTACGCATTAATCGCTATGGCACTGTGCCTGATCTCAGCCTTCGCTGGCGGTCATGTGGGTTTAATAGCCCTGACTTTATGCAGCGCCTTTATGTCGATTCAGTACCCAACAATCTTCTCGCTGGGCATAAAGAATCTCGGCCAGGACACCAAATACGGCTCGTCCTTCATCGTTATGACCATTATTGGCGGCGGTATTGTCACTCCGGTCATGGGTTTTGTCAGTGACGCGGCGGGCAACATCCCCACAGCCGAACTGATCCCCGCACTCTGCTTCGCGGTCATCTTTATCTTTGCCCGTTTCCGTTCTCAAACGGCAACTAACTGAACATATTTTCCGAATAAAGTGAGGAATCTGTAATGAAAAAAATCAGCTTACCGAAAATTGGTATCCGCCCGGTTATTGACGGTCGTCGCATGGGTGTTCGTGAGTCGCTTGAAGAACAAACAATGAATATGGCGAAAGCTACGGCCGCACTGCTGACCGAGAAACTGCGCCATGCCTGCGGAGCTGCCGTCGAGTGTGTCATTTCCGATACCTGTATCGCGGGTATGGCTGAAGCTGCTGCTTGCGAAGAAAAATTCAGCAGCCAGAATGTAGGCCTCACCATTACGGTAACGCCTTGCTGGTGCTATGGCAGTGAAACCATTGACATGGACCCTACCCGCCCGAAAGCCATTTGGGGCTTTAACGGCACTGAACGCCCAGGCGCTGTTTACCTCGCCGCAGCTCTGGCAGCTCACAGTCAGAAAGGTATCCCGGCATTCTCCATTTACGGTCATGACGTTCAGGATGCCGATGACACATCGATTCCTGCCGACGTTGAAGAAAAACTGCTGCGCTTTGCCCGCGCCGGTTTGGCAGTCGCCAGTATGAAAGGTAAAAGCTATCTGTCGCTGGGCGGCGTTTCGATGGGGATCGCCGGTTCCATCGTTGACCACAACTTCTTTGAATCCTGGCTGGGAATGAAAGTCCAGGCGGTGGATATGACCGAACTGCGTCGCCGTATTGATCAGAAGATTTACGACGAAGCAGAACTGGAAATGGCGCTGGCCTGGGCTGATAAAAACTTCCGCTATGGCGAAGATGAAAATAACAAACAGTATCAACGCAATGCCGAGCAAAGCCGCGCAGTTCTGCGCGAAAGTTTACTGATGGCGATGTGTATCCGCGACATGATGCAAGGCAACAGCAAACTGGCCGATATTGGTCGCGTGGAAGAATCACTTGGCTACAACGCCATCGCTGCGGGCTTCCAGGGACAACGTCACTGGACCGATCAATATCCCAATGGCGACACCGCCGAAGCGATCCTTAACAGTTCATTTGACTGGAATGGCGTGCGTGAACCCTTTGTCGTGGCGACCGAAAACGACAGTCTTAACGGCGTGGCAATGCTAATGGGTCACCAACTCACCGGCACCGCTCAGGTATTTGCCGATGTGCGTACCTACTGGTCACCAGAAGCAATTGAGCGAGTAACGGGGCATAAACTGGACGGACTGGCAGAACACGGCATCATCCACTTGATCAACTCCGGTTCTGCTGCGCTGGACGGATCCTGTAAACAACGCGACAGCGAAGGTAAACCGACGATGAAGCCGCACTGGGAAATCTCTCAGCAAGAGGCTGACGCTTGCCTCGCCGCGACCGAATGGTGCCCGGCTATCCACGAATATTTCCGTGGCGGTGGTTACTCTTCCCGCTTCCTTACTGAAGGCGGTGTCCCGTTCACCATGACCCGTGTCAACATCATCAAAGGCCTGGGACCGGTACTGCAAATCGCGGAAGGCTGGAGCGTTGAGTTACCGAAGGATGTGCATGACATCCTCAACAAACGCACCAACTCAACCTGGCCAACCACCTGGTTTGCACCGCGCCTCACCGGTAAAGGGCCGTTTACGGATGTGTACTCGGTAATGGCGAACTGGGGCGCTAACCATGGGGTTCTGACCATCGGCCACGTTGGCGCAGACTTTATCACTCTCGCCTCCATGCTGCGTATCCCGGTATGTATGCACAACGTTGAAGAGACCAAAGTGTATCGTCCTTCTGCCTGGGCTGCGCACGGCATGGATATTGAAGGCCAGGATTACCGCGCTTGCCAGAACTACGGTCCGTTGTACAAGCGTTAATACATTACTCCCTGATGTGATGCCCGGTCGCTCCGGCTACCGGGCCTGAACAAGCAAGAGTGGTTAGCCGGATAAACAATGTTATCCGGCTATATTGCAGGAGCGATTATGAAACAAGAAGTTATCCTGGTACTCGACTGTGGCGCAACCAATGTCAGGGCCATCGCGGTTAATCGGCAGGGAAAAATTGTTGCCCGCGCCTCAACGCCTAATGCCAGCGATATCGCGATGGAAAACAACACCTGGCACCAGTGGTCTTTAGACGCCATTTTGCAACGCTTTGCTGATTGCTGTCGGCAAATCAATAGTGAACTGACTGAATGCCACATCCGCGGTATCGCCGTCACCACCTTTGGTGTGGATGGCGCTCTGGTAGATAAGCAAGGCAATCTGCTCTATCCGATCATTAGCTGGAAATGTCCGCGAACAGCAGCGGTAATGGACAATATTGAACGGTTGATCTCCGCACAGCAGTTGCAGGCTATTTCTGGCGTCGGAGCCTTTAGTTTCAATACGTTATATAAATTGGTGTGGTTGAAAGAAAATCATCCACAACTGCTGGAACGCGCGCACGCCTGGCTCTTTATTTCGTCGCTGATTAACCACCGTTTAACCGGCGAATTGACTACTGATATCACGATGGCCGGAACCAGCCAGATGCTGGATATCCAGCAACGCGATTTCAGTCCGCAAATTTTACAAGCCACCGGTATTCCACGCCGTCTCTTCCCTCGTCTGGTGGAAGCGGGTGAACAGATAGGTACGCTACAGAACAGCGCCGCAGCAATGCTCGGCTTACCCGTTGGCATACCGGTGATTTCCGCAGGTCACGATACCCAGTTCGCCCTTTTTGGCGCTGGTGCCGAACAAAATGAACCCGTGCTCTCTTCCGGTACCTGGGAAATTTTAATGGTCCGCAGTACGCAGGTTGATACTTCACTGCTAAGTCAGTACGCCGGTTCGACCTGCGAACTGGATAGCCAGGCAGGATTGTATAACCCCGGTATGCAATGGCTGGCATCCGGCGTGCTGGAATGGGTGAGAAAACTGTTCTGGACTACTGAAACGCCCTGGCAAATGTTGATTGATGAAGCTCGTCTGATCCCCCCGGGTACGGATGGTGTGAAAATGCAGTGTGATTTATTGTCGTGTCAGAACGCTGGCTGGCAAGGAGTGACGCTCAATACCACGCGCGGACATTTCTATCGCGCGGCGCTGGAAGGGTTAACCGCGCAATTACAGCGCAATCTACAGATGCTGGAAAAAATCGGGCACTTTAAAGCCTCTGAATTATTGTTAGTAGGTGGAGGAAGTCGCAACACATTGTGGAATCAGATTAAAGCCAATATGCTTGATATTCCGGTAAAAGTTCTCGACGACGCCGAAACGACCGTCGCAGGAGCTGCGCTGTTCGGTTGGTATGGCGTAGGGGAATTTAACAGCCCGGAAGAAGCTCGCGCGCAGATTCATTATCAGTACCGTTATTTCTACCCACAAACTGAACCTGAATTTATAGAGGAAGTGTGAAATGCTGAAAACAATTTCGCCGTTAATTTCCCCCGAACTATTGAAAGTGCTGGCAGAGATGGGACATGGAGATGAAATTATTTTTTCCGATGCTCACTTTCCCGCCCATTCGATGGGACCGCAGGTGATCCGCGCTGATGGCCTGTTGGTGAGCGACTTGCTCCAGGCGATAATCCCGTTATTTGAACTGGACAGTTATGCACCGCCGCTGGTGATGATGGCGGCGGTAGAAGGTGACACTCTCGATCCTGAAGTAGAACGACGTTATCGTAATGCGCTTTCACTACAAGCCCCCTGTCCTGACATCATCCGCATCAATCGTTTTGCGTTTTATGAGCGGGCGCAAAAAGCCTTTGCGATCGTTATCACAGGCGAACGAGCGAAGTATGGGAATATTCTTTTAAAAAAAGGGGTAACACCGTAATCTCATACCGGTACGCCCGCATGACGCGGGCGGTTATCGAATGATGGGGTGAAAAATATGAAAGCGGCACGCCAGCAAGCGATAGTCGACCTGCTGCTGAACCATACCAGCCTGACCACGGAAGCTCTCTCTGAACAGCTAAAGGTCAGTAAAGAAACCATTCGTCGCGATCTCAATGAATTACAGACGCAGGGTAAAATTCTGCGCAATCATGGGCGCGCTAAATATATCCACCGTCAAAATCAAGACAGTGGCGATCCCTTTCACATCCGGCTGAAAAGCCATTATGCGCATAAAGCAGATATCGCGCGCGAGGCGCTCGCGTGGATTGAAGAAGGGATGGTGATAGCCTTAGACGCCAGTTCAACCTGCTGGTATCTGGCACGCCAGTTGCCTGACATCAACATCCAGGTCTTCACCAATAGCCATCCGATTTGCCATGAACTCGGTAAACGTGAACGCATTCAACTGATCAGTTCCGGCGGCACACTTGAGCGCAAATATGGCTGTTACGTCAATCCCTCGCTGATTTCCCAACTTAAATCGCTGGAAATCGATCTGTTTATTTTTTCTTGTGAAGGGATCGATAGCAGCGGTGCACTGTGGGACTCCAATGCCATCAACGCTGATTACAAATCGATGCTATTAAAACGTGCCGCGCAATCGTTGTTATTGATTGATAAAAGTAAATTTAATCGTTCAGGGGAAGCCCGCATCGGGCATCTGGATGAGGTCACGCACATTATTTCTGATGAGCGCCAGGTTGCGGCTTCTTTGGTAACAGCCTGACGGAAAGGGTAGCAGGCCGGAGACGACGCCCCGGCCTTGTTAGTTATCGCTCGTCGCGACGGCCTCCCACCGCAGCCCAGATGCGGCGGACATGCACCGTCACTTCTTCACGATCGTGATACAACTGTCGCGCCTGAATCTGAGCATTTATGCCATGTTCATCAAGCTGTGCCTGAATATACGCCAGATTATGTGACACTTCTTCGTAGCGTTTTTTCATCGGCAGTTTGAGGTTGAAAATGGTTTCACGGCACCAGCCATTAACCAGCCACTGCGCCATCAATGCCGCAACTTTCGCCGGCTTTTCAACCATATCGCATACCATCCAGGAGATATTGCTGCGTGTCGGACGGAATTTGAAACCGTCTTCCCGCAGCCACGTCACCTGCCCGGTATCCATCAGGCTTTGTGCCATCGGGCCGTTATCAACGGAATATACCCACATGTTGCGCTTCACCAGTTGGTAGGTCCAGCCGCCTGGGCAAGCACCTAAATCCACCGCCCACATCCCGTTCGCCAGACGTTCATCCCACTCATCCGCCGGAATAAACACATGAAATGCCTCTTCCAGTTTGAGCGTGGAACGACTCGGCGCATCTGCCGGAAATTTCAGGCGCGGAATGCCCATATAGAACGGCGAATTATTGTTGCTGTATGAGTAACCGGTATAGCAGCAACCTGGTGCAATAAAGAATACATGCACAACCGGACGCTTCGGCGTTTCATAGTTCGCCAGCACCCCGGCATCGCGCAAGGCAGCGCGTAGCGGCACGGTGAATTTACGGCAGAATTTCAGCAACTCTTTGCTTTCGTTGGTATCGGCAACTTCAACACGCAGTTCACCGCCCTTCTCTACTACGCCCTGTAACATGCCGACAATGGGGGTAATACGATCTTCTGGCGGCAAATGCTGCAGGAGTTCCCCGACCACAAACCACTGGCGGGCAAAAATTAATGAACTGAACGGCAGCTCACGGATTAACTTATCGCCATCATCAGGTTGATAACATTCATAAATGACATAACCCGCATTCTCTTTCACGCGGGCAAAACCGAAAATTTCCCGCTGGCCGGCTTTATCGGTAATTTCTGCGGCGCACTCTTTTTCAAAGCCCGGACGGCACAGCAATACAACCTTATTCATGACTTACGCCCTTGCGCTTTAAACGGATAGCACCAACTAACATTAACGCCCAGCCCGCGAGGAAGCTCACGCCGCCAACCGGTGTGACAAATGCCCACAAACGCAGATGGGACAGCGCCAGGCAATAAAGGCTGCCGCTGAACAGCACCGTGCCTAACGCAAGGAAAACGCTACTCCAGTAAAACCAGATACTGATGCGACGCTGCATTGCCACCGCCAGACCTAAGATCGCCAGCGTATGGAACGCCTGGTATTCGAGACCGGTCTGGATCCAGCCCATCTCAACGGCCCCCATGGTTTTACTTAACACATGCGCGCCAAAAGCGCCCAGCGCCACAAAAATGAAGCCGCTAATGGCGGCGAAAATCAGCATAAAACGGCTGGTCATGGTCGTACCCTACGTAAATTATTGTTCATAACGAAAGCGGAATTTTTCTTGTTCAGCAGCGGCTTTCGCCAGGATCCATTGGCGAAAGGCGGCTATTTTACCCAGTTCTGCCTGGCTGTCATGACAAACCAGATAAAAAGCGTTTTTACTGACCAGAACATCATTAAACGGGCAAACAAGACGTCCGGCTTCAATTTCAGATTGCGCCATCACGTTATTCGCCAGCGCCACTCCCTGCCCGTGGATAGCCGCTTGCAGCACCATGGCGCTATGACTAAATATTGGTCCTTGCTGAACGTTGATATGATTTAACCCCAATTGGCGAGTATATGTCTGCCAGTCACGGCGAGACGCATCATGTAATAACGTATGTTTAGCCAAGTCTTCCGGGGTCTTCAAGGGTTTATCGCCTGTCAGCAGTAGCGGCGAACACACCGGCAATAAATATTCGGCGTAAAGTTTTTCCACCCGTAGCCCCGGCCAGTTGCCCCGACCATAGAATATCGCCACGTCAACATCATCCGCCAGCTTATCTTCCTGACGATCAACCGCCTGGATGCGAACGTCAATTCCCGGATAAGCTGAATTAAAGCTGGAAAGTCGTGGAACCAACCAATGAATGGCGAAACTGGGGAGTAAACTGACCGTCAACGCCCCCTTGGCGCTACGGGCCTGGAGTTTACGTGTCGCTTCGGTTAATTGCGAAAATATCTCTTTGATATCGAGGAAATAGCTTTGCCCTTCCTCGGTCAGCAGGAGTGAACGATTACGGCGGCGGAACAGTTTTAGCCCCAGAAAATCCTCAAGAGACTTGATTTGATGACTTACTGCGGCCTGAGTCACAAAAAGCTCTTCTGCTGCGCGAGTGAAACTTAAATGGCGTGCTGCGGCATCAAAAACTCGTAAGGCATTTAGCGGTGGTAATCGTTTAGACATGGCTTTTAAACTTTGATGTTAAATGAATTTAACAATTAGATCACACTGTGTAACCTATTAGTTTTTTTAATCTGAGCCATTATAAATTGTCCGTTGAGCTTCTACCAGCAAATACCTATAGTGGCGGCACTTCCTGAGCCGGAACGAAAAGTTTTATCGGAATGCGTGTTCTGGTGAACTTTTGGCTTACGGTTGTGATGTTGTGTTGTTGTGTTTGCAATTGGTCTGCGATTCAGACCATGGTAGCAAAGCTACCTTTTTTCACTTCCTGTACATTTACCCTGTCTGTCCATAGTGATTAATGTAGCACCGCCTAATTGCGGTGCTTTTTTTTACCTTGCGATCGCGAATTACTGATCCAGTTCGACCATCTCTTTCACGTCGGTACGGTTGATCTGCTGTTTGTTGCCATTAGCGTCTTTATACGAAATCATACCGGTATCGTTATCAGTCTGTGGTTTGCCGTCAGAGACGATGGTACGTCCGTCATTGGTGTGCATCACATAGTTCGAACCGGAACAGGCGCTCAGGGCAAAAGTCAGCATACAGGCAGAAATAATTGCGGCAGTCTTTTTCATCATCTTCTCCTTAAAGCGATTAATAAATCTTAATAGTATTGATTAACAGGCTAAAATTAACGCCTAACACTATTTAGCATATGTTACTTACGCGGCTTCGTCAGGATATCCAGATAATTCTGATGGTTAGCACTCTCCTTGTATCAAAGTGAATTTTGCGTCACGATCGGTGCATCAAGCCGAGGAGTACCATGAACGTTTTTAATCCCGCGCAATTTCGCGCCCAGTTTCCCGCGCTACAGGATGCGGGCGTCTATCTCGACAGTGCCGCGACCGCGCTTAAACCTGAAGTCGTGGTTGAAGCAACCCGACAGTTTTACAGCCTGAGCGCCGGAAACGTCCATCGTAGTCAGTTTGCCGAGGCCCAACGCCTGACCGCGCGTTACGAAGCTGCACGGGAAAAAGTGGCGCAATTACTGAATGCACCAGATGACAAAACTATCGTCTGGACGCGTGGCACCACTGAATCCATCAACATGGTGGCGCAATGCTATGCCCGTCCGCGTCTGCAACCGGGCGATGAAATTATTGTCAGTGTGGCAGAGCATCACGCCAACCTCGTCCCCTGGCTGATGGTCGCCCAACAAACCGGAGCCAAAGTGGTGAAATTGCCGCTTAATGCGCAGCGGTTGCCAGATATCGATTTGTTGCCTGAACTGATTACTCCCCATAGTCGGATTCTGGCGTTGGGCCAGATGTCTAACGTCACTGGCGGTTGCCCGGATCTGGCACGAGCGATTACCTTTGCTCATTCAGCCGGGATGGTGGTGATGGTTGATGGTGCTCAGGGGGCGGTGCATTTCCCCGCGGATGTTCAGCAACTGGATATTGATTTTTACGCTTTCTCTGGTCACAAACTGTATGGCCCGACAGGGATAGGCGTACTTTACGGCAAACCAGAACTGCTGGAAGCAATGTCGCCCTGGCTGGGCGGCGGCAAAATGGTTCACGAAGTGAGTTTTGACGGCTTCATCACTCAATCTGCGCCGTGGAAACTGGAAGCAGGAACGCCAAATGTCGCTGGCGTAATTGGGTTAAGCGCGGCGCTGGAATGGCTGGCAGATTACGATATCAACCAGGCAGAAAGCTGGAGTCGCAGCCTGGCGACGATTGCAGAAGAGGCGCTGGCAAAACGTCCAGGCTTTCGTTCATTCCGCAGCCAGGATTCCAGCCTGCTAGCCTTTGATTTTGCTGGCGTTCATCACAGCGATATGGTGACGCTGCTGGCGGAGTACGGCATTGCCCTGCGGGCCGGGCAGCATTGCGCTCAGCCGCTACTGGCAGAATTAGGCGTAACCGGCACACTGCGCGCCTCTTTTGCGCCATATAATACAAAGAGTGATGTGGATGCGCTGGTGAATGCCGTTGACCGTGCGCTGGAATTATTGGTGGATTAATGACGAACCCGCAATTCGCCGGACATCCGTTCGGCACAACCGTTACCGTAAAGACGTTACACGAAACTTTCGCGCCGTTGACTCAATGGGAAGACAAATATCGTCAGCTAATTATGTTGGGGAAACAGCTTCCAGCTTTGCCAGACGAGTTAAAAGCGCAGGCTAAAGAGATCGCCGGATGCGAAAACCGCGTCTGGCTGGGATATACCGTGGCTGAAAACGGCACGATGCATTTCTTTGGCGACAGCGAAGGACGCATTGTGCGCGGCCTGCTGGCGGTGTTGTTGACTGCCGTTGAGGGGAAAACCGCCGCCGAATTGCAGGCACAGTCGCCGCTGGCATTGTTTGATGAGCTGGGATTGCGTGGGCAACTTAGCGCCTCTCGCAGTCAGGGGTTGAATGCGTTAAGCGAGGCGATTATCGCGGCGGCGAAGCAGGGTTAAGCGCAAAACCAGGTCGGATAAGACGTTCACGTCGCATCCGACCTGATTGTTTACCCCTGACGCGCCGCTTTCACCATCATCTTCCTCAACGCATGAGAAACCGCAACAAAACCAAAGGTGGCGGTCACCATCGTCGCCGCGCCAAATCCAGATGCACAATCCATCCGCTTCGGCCCTTCTGCCGTGGCTTTCATCGCGCACACCGTACCGTCTGACTGCGGGTACACCAGCGCTTCGGTAGAGAACACGCAATCCACGCCGAGCTTACCTTTGCTGTTTTTCACTACGCCAAAATCGCTTTTCAGGCGCTCGCGCAACTTCGCCGCCAGAGGGTCCTGAATCGTTTTCGCCAGATCGGTAACCTGAATCTGCGTCGGATCAATCTGCCCACCAGCACCACCAGTCGTGACCAGAGGGATTTTATTGCGCCGACAATAAGCAATCAGCGCCGCTTTGGGTCGCACACTATCAATGGCATCAATCACGTACGAATAACCGGCACTCATATATTGCGCTACGTTATCCGGCGTCACGAAGTCATCTACCACCGTTACACGGCACTCCGGGTTAATCTGGCGAATACGCTCCGCCATTACTTCCGCTTTGGCCAGCCCGACGTTATCTCGCAGCGCGTGAATTTGCCGATTGGTATTAGTGACGCACACATCATCCATATCGATAAGTGTGATTGCGCCAATCCCCGTACGCGCCAGCGCTTCCGCCGCCCAGGAACCGACGCCACCGATACCGACCACACAAATATGCGCATCAGCAAACAGTTGCAACGCTTTTTCACCATACAGACGCGCAGTGCCACCAAAACGCTGACGCCATGCATCACTAATTACCACAGACATAGCACCTCAGAATTAAAAAGGGCGAGGTTATCCCTCACCCTGTCGTATCCGTCAAAACGGTATACAGAATAACACATCAGCCGCTAAAGACGTTACCTGCGCCCGGGGCGGTTTTCAGCACCCAAACACGTCCATAGTGGTTGTACCAACCTGCGCGGTGTCCGGCTTCCGGCCCGATACCTTGATAAATATCGAAGTGTTGGCCTTTGATTGCACCACCGACATCCAGCGCCACCATCAGCCGCAGTTCGTACTGACCGTTAAATTTGCCGTTATTATCCAGCAGCGGCACTTCTGCCAGTAAAGTTGTACCAGGCGGGATAATGGAACGATCGGACGCAACTGAAGCGCGACCAACCAGCGGCACCGCACTTGCCCCTTTCACCGGAGCAAAAGATTGCGGTTTAAAGAAGACGAAAGACGGGTTCTGTTCCAGCAGCTCGCGAACCTCGGCTTCACTGTGTGTTTCACCCCAGTGACGAATCGCCTGCATCGACATATCTTCTTTTTTCACTTCGCCACGGTCAATCAGCACCTTACCAATACTGCGATAGGCATGACCATTCTTTCCGGCATAGCTGAAGAAGTTAAGCGGACTGCCATCACCAAAATCGATATACCCGCTACCCTGCACATCCATAATGAAGTTATCCATCAGAGAGTTGCTGTAAGCGAGGATGTATTTATCGCTCAATGCTCCCGCGTAGATCTCAGCACGAGACGGCAGACGACCACGTTTTGGCGGCATACGGTAAATAGGATACTGGAACTCGCCCTGACGGGTATGGCGCGCCTGAATGACAGGCGTGTAATAGCCCGTAAACTGCACGTTGCCATAGTTGTCGGCACCTTCCATCTGCCAGGCGTCAATGCCGAACTGACGCATATTGCGGGTATCACCGCCTGCGCGTAGCCACTCCTGCACCGCATTATAAACATTACTCTGGTTGCCATACAGACGCGGTGACGAAGTACGGATATGGTTAATTTGCTCGGCAAAATCACCGGCGTTAATTGGCGCGCCAACGGCATCTGGCTGGTTTACCAGAGAGAAAGGCTGGGTAAATTTCCCGTCTTTATATTGCTGTCCGCGATCGGTTGGTTTGGAAGAGCAGGCGGCAAGCATTGCCACAACCGTGCCCATAAGAAGGTACTTTACCCAACGTCCTTTCATTGTTCTCTTCTTCAGTTTAAAAAATAAGGCGCAATGAAGATAACAAACCGCCGCGTTTAATGAAATGAGCAGCCTCTCCCTGACGCAAATTTTGCACAAAAAACAGGCTTTAGTGATTTGTTTTTGCTCAAAATCATACCAAATCCGTGATCTGGGTAAAAAAAAGGTTGCATGAAAACGCGAGCGGAGTATAGTGCGCATCCACGGACGCGGGGTGGAGCAGCCTGGTAGCTCGTCGGGCTCATAACCCGAAGGTCGTCGGTTCAAATCCGGCCCCCGCAACCAATTAAAATTTGATGAAGTAAAGCAGTACGGTGACGCGGGGTGGAGCAGCCTGGTAGCTCGTCGGGCTCATAACCCGAAGGTCGTCGGTTCAAATCCGGCCCCCGCAACCAATTAAAATTTGATGAAGTAAAGCAGTACGGTGACGCGGGGTGGAGCAGCCTGGTAGCTCGTCGGGCTCATAACCCGAAGGTCGTCGGTTCAAATCCGGCCCCCGCAACCAATCAAAATTTGATGAAGTAAAGCAGTACGGTGACGCGGGGTGGAGCAGCCTGGTAGCTCGTCGGGCTCATAACCCGAAGGTCGTCGGTTCAAATCCGGCCCCCGCAACCAACACTTATGATGCTGATAAACCGCAATATGTTTCACAGATTGCGGTTTTTTTGTACCTGAAATCTTCCTTAGCTGAACTCACAGCACGTTTTTTATCTCCCTTCCTGCAAAGAAATCTATTATCGACCTGGCAACGTATATCCCGGTTTGCTGGTATGACTCAACGGTGGCGGCCGCAATATGCGGCGTTGTAATGATATTCCTGGCATGTAGCAATGGGCTAAATTGCGCTAGCGGTTCAGAGCTAAACACATCCAGTGCTGCAAAAACATTTCGTTCTTCAATTACCTGAAGTAAAGCACTCTCATCCAGCAACTTTCCCCTTGCGGCGTTGATGATAAGAGCACCATTGCGCATCATCGACAAATATTTATGACTAATGAAGTTCTCCAGCTCCGGAGAAAATGGCAAAAGAACGATGATGACATGAGACTGCATAAAGATATCTTCAATTGATACGAACTGAACTCCATCTTTGCCTGCGGCCTGGAAATCGGGTTGTTTGTCAAAAGCTAAAAGCTCAACATCAAAACCAGATAACCTTTTCGCCAGTGTTTTGCCAATATTGCCGTAGCCAAGCAGGCCAATACGTTTACCTTGTAACTCGCAGCCATGCGACTCGCCCCAATAACCATTTTGCATCGCATGATAGCTACCGGGGATATTTCTCATGCTCGCAAAAATAAGACCAATGATAAATTCCGCGACTGCATTTGAATTAATCCCAACAGCATTATTGACCACAATACCTGATTGTCGAGCCGTATGAAGATCAATATTATCAATCCCTGTCCCGAATCTCGATATTATTTTCACTCCTGGTAGTCGCGATAACGTATCCGCTTGATAACAATCTTTTCCGGCAATGACTGCGCAAATAGATTCTCGTAATACTGTGGATTCTGATTTAACCAGATGCTCCACATTATTCTTGATAATAAGGTTAAAATGATTTTCTCTTAGCAGCTTGCTGGCAGAAACACAACGCGCTGAAAAGCTGGGAACGGTGACCAGAACGTTTTTCATAGCTGACACTCACATCAATGAACGCCACCCCAAAAGATGGCGTGACCGGTTACTGTTTTATATTCTAAAATTATGAGTTTGCTTTAATACCGAGCGCACCTCCTGGATGATATAAGCCGAAATCAGCACAAGTAAACTTTTTCAATTCGGAGAGCGCAAGCGCCACCGCATCACCAACAACCAGAACGACTGTTGATGAGCATGACGGCGCTAAACCTAAATTATCCGCCTCACTTTTTACGGGAATTTCAACGGATAAATCACAACTTATCGCAAGCGATGAGCGATGACTGCGGGTAAAGGAGATCAAATAATTACCCATTTTTTTCAGACTAGGTAGTGTTGCCAGGATTTCTGTCGTCTCACCACTGTTTGAAATAAGAATAACAACATCATCTTTCGCCACCATCCCAAGATCGCCGTGTACGGCTTCAGTACCGTGAACAAAAAACGAGGGAGTTCCAGTGCTGGCAAATGTTGCGGCGAGTTTTCGGGCAATAATACCGGACTTACCGACACCAATAAAAACAACTTTCCCCTGACAAGACTGTAATACTTTAATTAAATTTGCGACCTCCGAAAGGGGGGAATCAATAACTTCTTCAACTGCTTTATGTTCGTTACGCATAAAATGTTTAATGAGATGGATAAGATCCGTGCTGTTCATTTTTATTTTCCTTGATTAATATTTTTAATTACACTCGCAAGACGCGTAAGCCCCATATATAATTTTTCTCGACCGCAGGCCAGGTTCAGACGAAGGTAGCCCTCCCCCTCCGTTCCATAGACATTCCCCGCCATAATGCCCACTTTGCCTTCATGAATTAATCGACTGTAGAATTCATCAAAGGGATAACCAATAGCAGAGCAATCTATCCACGAAAAATAGCAACCATCAGCAGGCCTTACAATCAATTCTGGAGTATTTTCGTTCAGATACTGCTGGGTGAATTGAATGTTAGAGGCAATATGTGCCTTTAATGACTTTAACCATCCCTCACATTCGTTATAGGCAATAATAGTTGCAATTATATTCAGTACGGATGGGGAGTTTACAAAATCGCGATATCTTGATATCGTCCTGAACTTATGATTAAAATTATCGTCAGTTGAAATCATATACGATCCTGTTAGCGCAGGAACATTAAATGTCTTCGATATCGAATTAAACACCACTACTTTTTCTTTTTTTATTTTAAGCGCAGATGTAAAGCTACGATTAAAAACAAAATCACTGTGAATTTCATCTGAACATAACCAGACATTATGTCTTGCACAGCTTGCAGCGATTTTATGCAGCTCTTCTTCCGACCAGACGGTTCCTGTCGGGTTATGAGGATTACATAATAACACCATCTTTGCGCTTTGAATCTTAAGATCAAAATCTTGCCAATTGATAGCGTAGCCCCCCTCATTTTTTATAATCAAAGAGGCTGTCAGAATATTTCTCTCGCTATGTTTAATTATATCAAAAAATGCATTATAGACAGGTGTAAAAACGAGAATATTATCACCATGCGATGTCAATAACTCTATTGCTTTAGCAATGGAGTACATCACGCTTGGGCTATAGGTGATCCATTCTGGTTTGATTTCAGTTTTATATTGTTGATGATACCAATTGACTATCGCATTCAGATAGTCATCATGCTGCCAACGGCTGTACCCTAAAATCGGGTGTTCCAGACGTTTTCTTAATGCCCTGATGATAGCTTCCGGTATCGGAAGATCCATATCTGAAATAGAGAATGGTAATACATCTTTTACACCAAATCTGTCCTCGCAAAAGTCCCATTGGGTACAATATGTTCCTTTGCGGGAAATAGGAGTATTAAAAACATCCATCAGCATATCCCCATGTAGTTATCCATATCCCGACGCAAGGCGATGACTTTAGTACCGATAATGACTTGTAGGGTATTTTGATCAAGTTTAACAACCGCAATTCCGCCAGCTCTTTTTATTGCTGCCTCGTCAATCAATCCCATATCTGCGATTGTTAAACGTAAACGAGTTACGCAATTATCCAGGGATTTAATATTCTCTTTACCACCAAGTGCCTTAACCATCTGCTCCGCTGCTTGCAGCTCTGATTTATCAAGCGTTGGGATATCCGCTATAGCCGTATCCTCATGAGCGTTCAGCGTGACAGGACTGGACTCTTCACGGCCTACCGTCATCAGGTTAAATTTGAGAATAGTCCAACGGAACACAAAGTAATAAATAAAGAAATAGGCCACTTCGACACACACCGCTATTGGCCAACCTGTTCTTGTGCCACGCAATACGCCAAAGCTAATAAATTGAATCAGATCGCCAGTAAATCCCATCTTCACGCCCATATATGGCAAGACCATGTTGGCGAATCCATTCATAAAAGCATGGAAGACAAATAGCAGTGGACTGACAAATAAGAACAGAAACTCAATCGGTTCGCTGACGCCGCCAATAATGACTGTAAGCACCCCGGAAATAAGCAATGCTTTGATAGCTTTTCTGTTTTGAGCATGAGCAGTGCGATACATCGCCAGCGCGGCACCAGCCAGACCATACTGAATCATCAGTTTGCCCTGTTCCATTTTCCCCGCCAACTCCAGCGGAATGACCGCATTCTCTTTGACGTACGCCATAAACATGTTCAGGGTGCCATAATACTCTTCTCCGCCGATCACTGCCGATCCGCCGATGGGGGTAAAGCGGAAAACTGACGTCACCAGGTGATTTAAACCAAAAGGTATCGTCACGCGTTCGGCGACTGCATAGAAAAAATAGCCAACAGGACCGGAAGTTGAAATCCAGTGGCCAATGAGCATGAAAAGATTGAAAAATGGCGGCCAGATAAAAGGGATGATCAGACCAAATCCACTCATCACAATCAGTGTAATAATAGGCACCAGGCGTGGGCCACTATAAAATCCTAATGATTCAGGAATACGTAAGTTAACGATCTTTTTATACATACTGGCGACTAATAATCCTGCTATAATCCCACCCAACACACTGGTATTGTAGGACTGGATTCCCAGAATAATGGTTTGCCCATGTGTCGACATTTGATCAGCAGCGACCAATAAGTCATGTTGTTTAAGATAAAAGTTCGTTCCCAGATGCATCGCCATGAAACCAATTAAGCCAGAAAAAGCGCCATAGGCTTTATCCTCTTTCTCTTTTAATAACCCCAGAGGTATAGCTATCGCAAACAATACAGGTAAATTGACAAAGGCAAACAAACCAAGGCTAACAATAAAATCAAGAATGGTTTTAATTACGGGAATAGCCAGTAGTGGAATTAATTTTGCCATATCATCGCTGGCTAAACCACTTCCTAGCCCTAACATCATGCCACATACACTTAGCAGAGCGATGGGATACATAAATGCCTTTCCCAGGCTCTGAAAAAAACTCCAGGCTTTCTTTTGTTTCATGCGGGTTATCTCATATAAATGTTATATATAATCAGTCCATTAATACTTTGGTGCGAATAGAGAGATATAGTTTTTCTTCCAAAATCAATTCATATTTAAAAGTGGCGTACAAATACCTTTCAATTTCATGAATTGCGCGCTGTAACAGAATGTCTTTCTCAAGAAACTGTTCATAGAGATCACCAATATCTTTCTGTTTTATTTTTTCATTGCATAATACGCGACTTGAAAAATATTTAAGGTGTATCATGAACCTGGAATAATTAAATGAACTTCTGTCCACCTTTCTGTTATAAACAACTTCAATAAGCCCCGTGATTATTTGCGACAACTCAATAATCCGTACTGATTCATAATCAACTGAATTCTCATAATTATTTAAAATATGCAATGCTATAAAACCAATCTCATCATCAGGAAGTTGAACGCTGAATTGCTCATTAATGATAGTTAATGCATCGCGACTTATCGCATACTCTGCTTTGTACAACGCTTTGATTTCATCAAGGAAAACATTATTAATTTGTATGCCTGAAGCGACTCGGGATATTGCATTCGAAATATGATCAGCAAGAATCAATAGTAGCGATGGATTGAGATTTTTTTCGAGATTGTTCTCCGCATATTGCACTATTTATTCGGCAACAAAAATATACTCAATATCCACATGCTCAATCAATTTGTAGAGTTTATTTTTTTGTTCATTTCTGACATAAAAAATCCGGTTAGCCGGATGCTCAGGGACCGACATTCCATATTTTTTTTGTAACCGACGCCAGGCCCAGAAATGATAACCTCCTGTCCATTCATCGATGCCTGTACACAATTATTGTTCATGACTTTTTCGATGATCATTCCATAGCTCCAAAAAAAAAGGCAAGGCACGTCAGAAGTAATAATTACTTCAAACATTGCCTTGCCTGATTTAACAGTTACAAGATGATTAACTAATGCATATACATTACACGGAATTGTGCTTAATTAAAGAGATGGTCGGCTTATTTTTCAAGCCGACATTCAAATATTCGACATCAGTCACAAAACCAACGTCTAATATTCAGGTAAATATTATCTATTCAACGAAATATAAATTCATTGAATAAATAAAAACATTATCCCCTTCTCGCCAGCGTCGCCCCATCGGCAAAATACGCTTTTATCCCTGCGAGGATTGATTCCGCAACTTCCTGCTGGAAGGTTGCCGTTTTCAGTTTACGTTCTTCCTCAACGTTACTGATAAACGCCGTTTCGACCAAAATAGAGGGTATATCAGGCGCTTTCAGCACGGCAAACCCGGCTTGTTCAACCTGATTTTTATGCAGCTTGTTGATTTTACCGAGCTTATTCAACACAGCTTTACCAAACTTCAGACTGTCGGCAATGGTCAGCGACTGCACCATATCGAACATAGTATGGTCGACATAACGGTCGCCGCTCTTACTCACGCCACCAATCAAGTCCGAGGCGTTCTGAGTTTGCGCCAGATATTTTGCCGCGGTACTGGTTGCACCTTTGGTAGAGAGCGCAAACACAGAGGAACCGCTCGGCTGGCGACTGGTAAAGGCATCGGCATGAATAGAGACAAACAAGTCAGCACGCTGTTTCTGTGCTTTTGCTACGCGCACTTGCAACGGAATGAAGATGTCTTCATTACGGGTCATGTAAACTTTCATATTGCCCTCTTTCTCAATCAGAGAGCGCAAACGGCGGGCAATTTGCAATACCACGTCTTTTTCACGCGTTTTGTATTTCCCCACCGCACCGGAGTCTTCGCCGCCATGGCCAGGGTCAAGCATAATGACAATCGGACGATCGCGCCCTGCTTTGCCTGGCTGCGGGCCACTCTGCGCAGGCGGCACCTGCTTTTCGAGATCGCCTTTATTGTAATCCTCCAGCAGCGCCAGCAGCGGGTCCTGCATGTCCTGAGCATTGGCAGGATAGAGATCCATCACCAGACGCTCTTTAAACCCGGCGACCGGAGCAAGGGCAAACAGCTGCGGTTTTACGTTTTGCTTTAACTCAAAAACCATCCGCACGGTTTGCGGGTCAAACTGCCCGACGCGCGCCGACTTAATGAACGGGTCATCAGCACGAATTTGTGCCGCCATCCCCTTGAGCACTGAGTTCAGGTTTACATCTTCGATATCCACCACCACGCGTTCAGGGTTACTCAACGCGAACTGCTTATATTTCAGCTGACGATTAGATTCTACCGTCACACGGGTGTAGCTGGACGCAGGCCAGACGCGCACCGCCACGACCTGGCTGACCGCAGCCAGACTGACCTGACTTACGCTCAATAGCCACATGGCACCCGCGCCTTGCAGTAAACGACGACGGCTGATTGCTGTGTTGGATCCCGACATGCATCTCCCGAGCAAAAAAATCTAAGCTGTGTAACAAATAAACGACTAATTTGACCGGAAACTTTAGCGAAAGACGCATAATCTGTCATCTAATAAACGGTAAACATTCTTTTTATATTCACGGCATTACTGATAAAAAAGTTGCTCATGCGTAAAATTTGCACTTGCACCCAGTGAAAAAACAGAATAAAAATACAATAATTACGAATAATCATGCAAAGAGGTGTGCCGTGGTGAAGGAACGTAAAACCGAGTTGGTCGAGGGATTCCGCCATTCGGTTCCTTATATCAATACCCACCGGGGAAAAACGTTTGTCATCATGCTCGGCGGTGAAGCCATTGAGCATGAGAATTTCTCCAGTATCGTTAATGATATCGGGTTGCTGCACAGCCTCGGCATCCGTCTGGTCGTGGTCTATGGAGCGCGCCCGCAGATCGATGCGAATCTGGCAGCGCATCACCACGAACCGCTATATCACAAAAATATACGCGTGACCGACGCCAAAACACTAGAACTGGTGAAGCAGGCTGCGGGAACATTGCAACTGGACATTACTGCTCGCCTGTCGATGAGTCTCAATAACACGCCGCTGCAGGGCGCGCATATCAACGTCGTCAGTGGCAATTTTATTATTGCCCAGCCGCTGGGCGTGGATGACGGTGTGGATTACTGCCATAGCGGGCGTATCCGGCGGATTGACGAAGATGCGATTCATCGTCAACTGGACAGCGGTGCGATAGTGCTGCTGGGGCCGGTCGCGGTTTCAGTCACTGGCGAGAGCTTTAATCTGACCTCGGAAGAGATCGCCACTCAACTGGCCATCAAACTGAAAGCTGAAAAGATGATTGGTTTTTGCTCTTCACAGGGCGTCACTAATGACGACGGCGATATTGTCTCCGAGCTTTTCCCTAACGAAGCACAAGCGCGGGTAGAAGCTCAGGAAGAGAAAGGCGATTACAACTCCGGTACGGTGCGCTTTTTGCGTGGTGCGGTGAAAGCCTGCCGCAGCGGCGTACGTCGCTGTCATTTAATTAGTTACCAGGAAGATGGCGCGCTGTTGCAAGAGTTGTTCTCACGTGACGGTATCGGTACGCAGATTGTGATGGAAAGCGCCGAGCAAATTCGTCGCGCAACAATCAACGATATTGGCGGCATTCTGGAGTTGATTCGCCCACTGGAGCAGCAAGGTATTCTGGTACGCCGTTCTCGCGAGCAACTGGAGATGGAAATCGACAAATTCACCATTATTCAGCGCGATAACACGACTATTGCCTGCGCAGCACTCTATCCGTTCCCGGAAGAGAAGATTGGGGAAATGGCCTGTGTGGCCGTTCACCCGGATTACCGCAGCTCATCAAGGGGCGAGGTTTTGCTGGAGCGCATTGCCGCTCAGGCGAAGCAAAGCGGATTAAGCAAATTGTTTGTACTGACCACGCGCAGTATTCACTGGTTCCAGGAACGTGGATTTACCCCGGTGGATATTGATTTACTGCCCGAGAGCAAAAAGCAGTTGTACAACTACCAGCGTAAATCCAAAGTGTTGATGGCGGATTTGGGGTAAGTGGTGGAAATCGCCAGATGCGACATGCGCAATGCCTGGAGGCATGATAAACACGCTAGCATCGCATCAGGTATTGACGCTCATCGTCGGATGCGGCGTGAACGCCTTATCCGACCTACATCAAATCAAAGGTGTTGATGGCGGATTTAGGGTAAGCGACGGAAATCGCCAGATGCGCATATGCGCAATGCCCGGAGGCATGACAGGACGCGCATGCGTCGCATCAGGCAATCACGTTTATTCCCGCGAACTAAACAACGCCGCCAGACCACTGCGCCGCTCAGTACGAGTGGCGATTGCCGCACTTAATATGCGCTCATCGGCATACAACGACAGACGGCGACGCGCGCGGGTCACCGCAGTGTAAACCAGCTCTCGCGTTACAACTGGCGTGCGTTGGTTCGGTAAAATCAACGCCGCATGGTCAAACTCCGATCCCTGCGATTTATGTACCGTCATCGCCCACGTGGTTTCGTGTTCTGGCAGGCGGCTCGGTTGCACAGACTTAATATTGCCATCCGGCATCGCAAACCAGACGCGCGTCCCCTGCCCGCGATCCAGCGCAATACCGATATCGCCATTAAACAACCCAAGCGCGCTGTCATTACGGGCAATCATCACTGGTCGGCCTTCGTACCAACGAGAGTGCGGATGACGATGAATTTTGCGCTTCTGTTGCATAAACTGCTCAATTCGCTCATTCAGTCCAGCCACGCCAAACGGCCCTTCCCGCAGGGCGCACAAAAGCTGGTACTCATTGAACGCCTGAATGATTAAATCCGGCTCGGCACGCGCTTGCAGCAGATCCAGATAACGCCCGTAACCCGCAAGAGCCTCCTCAAGCATCGCAATATAGTCTTCGCCGCTCTGTAAAAGCCGTTTTTCGATATCAGTAAAATCCTGCTGAAAAACGGTTTTCACTGCCGTTTTATCACCACGGTTGATCGCCGCAGCTAACTGACCAATGCCAGAATCGCTGCCGAAACGATAGCTTTTTTGCAGCAGGCAGAGACTGTTGCGCAAAGATGCCGCTTCTGTGCCAGTTCCTGACGGAACATGACTTCCCGTCAGACGACTTAATTGCCCGGCACGCTCGGCGGTAAAGCCTGCGTTGGCATAAGCGCAGATATCGCCCAGCACAGCTCCAGCCTCAACCGAGGCCAGTTGATCGCGATCACCGAGGAAGATCACTCTGGCATGATCGGGCAACGCATCGATCAGGCGCGACATCATGGGGAGATCGATCATTGACGCTTCATCCACCACCAGCACATCAAGATGCAGCGGGTTACCGGCATGATGGCGTAAACGCTGGCTACCTGGCTGCGCGCCCAGGAGACGGTGCAAGGTGCTGGCGTCTTCCGGTATGCGTTTCTTTTGTTCATCGGTCAGCGGTAACTGGCGCAAAGCTTTGCCAAGCGATTCGGTTAAGCGCGCGGCAGCTTTCCCCGTTGGCGCAGCCAGGCGGATACGGCAGCGTTCGCCGTCTGCCATTTGAATTAACGCTGCCAACAACTTCGCTACGGTGGTCGTTTTACCGGTGCCAGGGCCGCCGGAAATCACCGAGATCCGCCGCGTCAGCGCCACTGCCGCCGCCACTTTTTGCCAGTTAATTTCATCGCTTACTGGAAAAAGTTTGTCCAGGGTTTGCGCCAGTAGAGCTTCATCAACCTCAATGGCATGATTCACTTCGTTGAAAAAGCGTGCCACTGTGCGCTCGTTACACCACATGCGATTCAAATAAAGACGATCACCACAGAGGATCATCGGCGTTGGTTCATCTCCCCGGCTGACCGCTTGTGAAGCCAGCAAGCATTCTTCCCAATTTTGTAACTCACCGATTTCGCTGACGAAGGTTGCTAACAGCGGATGTGACTCCTCGTTATTTTCCAGTCGTGAGAGCGGTAAACAGACATGCCCTTCCCCGGCGTCGTGGCTTAACAGGGCTGCCGCGAGGGTGACGGCAGGATGTTCATCTCCCGCCACGGTCAGGGCAAATTGCACATCCAGCGGGCGTAGCTGTTTGTGCTCCACAGCTTCCAGTAATTGCTTTTGCAATTTCATTACGCCTCCTCCAGGGTCATACCGGCAAACATCTCATCCATCAGGTCAATCAACCCAGCGTTGGGTCGGGTTGTGTAAATCCCTTGTTGCGGATGTTCTTTATCAACGCCACGCAGGAACAGATAGATAACGCCGCCAAAGTGACGATCATAGTCGTAATCAGCAATGCGATGGCGCAGATAACGATGCAGCGCCAGGGTATAAAGCTGATATTGCAGATCATAGCGGTGTGCCTGCATCGCCGCTGCCATAGCCTGTTGGGTATAAGCCGAACTGTCTTCACCCAGCCAGTTGGATTTATAGTCGAGCAGGTAATAACGCCCTTCGTGGCGGAATACCAGGTCGATAAAGCCTTTTAACATGCCGCGTACCTGCATGAACTCCAGCGGCGGGCAGCCAGCGGATAGCGGATCAAACTGGCGAATTAGTGCATCAAGCTGGCTGGCGATGAGCGGTTCACTAATCGGCAGGTAAAACTCCATCTCCACCTGTTTATCGCGGTCGGAAAGCTGATTCAGGCTAACACCCGTTTCATTGAGAGGTGCCTGGAGGACAGCCGTGATCCACTCGGTCAATACTGGTTCCCACTGCGATTCAAAGCCGCCGAGTTCCAGTTTTTCCTGTACCCAGTTCGGGTCAACCGGCTGGGTAAAATCGAGGTCTTCAAACAAACTGTGCAAGAATGTCCCTGGTGACGCACCGCGCGGGAACTGATGCGGTGTTAACGTCGGTTCTTCAACGACGCTGACCACGCCTGCGGCATCAACATCCAGCCGTGGCATCAGATCCTGAGCGATACCGTGACCACGCTGCTGCAAACCTGAATAGCTGGTGACGCGCCAGTTATCGCCAGGCAATCGTTGTAGCATCTTCGCATTCAGTTCTGCTGTAAAAACATCATTAAACTGCCAGGGCTGGTTATCACCCGTTTGTGCCGTTTGCCAGGCAATATCCTCATCGCACAACGCTTCAATACAGGTGCGAAGCCCTGCCGCATCTTGCGGTTCCCCTTTTTGCAGCAAACGCCCGAGCGCACTTTGGTGGACGTCGGTGTCACCTTTTTTATCGCCACGACGGCGCACCAGCGGTGCAACGCCGAGACTGCAATGCCAAACCGAACGCGTCAGCGCAACGTAAAGCAAACGCAGATCTTCCGCCAGACGTTCGGCCTCCGCGAGGTCGACGCTTTCTGGCGCAGCATTAAGATCCAGAACAGCCTCAAACGAGTGGCGATCGTGATAAAACGCCTGATCCTGGACGCGGAAATTGGTGATAAACGGCAGCCAGACCAATGGATATTCCAGCCCTTTCGATTTGTGGATCGTGACAATCTGCACCAGATGTTTATCACTTTCGAGACGCATTTGTTGGCTGGAGGCATTACTGTCTGGCTCGAGGATATGTTGCGATAACCAGCGTACCAGCGCATGTTCACTTTCCAGCTGCGTTCCGGCTTCTTGTAGCAGTTCGCTGATATGCAAAATGTCTGTAAGCCGTCGCTCACCGCCTGCTGTTGCCAGCAAGTTTTCTGCAATGTTACGCGCCGACATCAGCGCCCGCAGCATCGGCATAACGCCACGTTTGCGCCAGATTTGCCGATAACCATCGAACTCTTCGACTACCGCATCCCACGCATGTTCGTCATTATTCAGCGTTTCAATATCCAGCGCATTCAGCCCCATCATTGACGTTGCCAGCGCACTGCGCAGAGTGTTCTCACGTTCTGGTGTCATCACCGCCTGCAACAGCCAAAGCATCTCCTGCGCTTCCAGAGTTTCAAAAACACTGTCGCGGTTCGAAAGGTAAACGGAAGGGATTTCCAGCAGCGTTAAGGCATCGCGCACCTGAGCGGCCTCCTGGCGGCTGCGCACCAGCACACTGATGTCCGAAGCACGCACCGGACGCGCGTCGTCGCCGTTCATCAGCAACGCTTCGCCCCGCTGTCCGGCTTGTAGCCAGTCGCGGATTTGCGCAGCACATACCTGCGCCATGGTACTTTGATAGTCGCCAACGCCGCAGCTTTCGCCTTCCATCAGCCACATTTTCATCGCAGGCTGCGTTTCACCTTTAAACACAAAACGTAACGCCTGATTTTTCCCGGCTGATTTCACTGGAATAAACGGTATTTCGCGAAACATGAACGCGTCATCAGTCTGACTGAAAAGCTTATTCACGCTGTTCACCATTCCAGGTGCTGAGCGCCAGTTGGTGTCTAAGGTGTAGTGCGCGTGAACTTCATTACGCGCCTTCATATAAGTGAAGATATCCGCTCCACGGAATGCATATATAGCCTGTTTCGGGTCGCCAATCAGCAACAATGCAGTTTCCGGTTGATGGTGCCAGATACGGCGAAAAATTCGGTACTGCTGGGGGTCGGTATCCTGAAATTCATCAATCATTGCCACCGGGAATCGCGTACGGATCGCCGCTGCCAACACCTCGCCGCTTTCGCTACGCAGCGCGGAATCGAGCCGACTTAACATGTCATCAAAACCCAATTCGCCACGGCGGCGTTTTTCACGCGCTACTGTTTCGCGGATCTCAGCCAATGCGCGGGTGATCACCAGATCACGGATCGACAATGGTTCTGCAAGCAGTTGATCGATCGCCTCAAACAGTGGATGTCGCGGGGTTTCCCCCCCGGCTTTCGTGCGATCTTCTAAGAAACGCTGAGAGAATTTTTCCAGCGACTCCGGTAACTGATAACTGTTGGTCTCTTCTTCTGCCCAGGCACTGATCTTCTCGATCCATTTAGCCTGATTGCTACGGTTAAACTTGCGTCGATCAATACCAGAAGATTCGATCAGCGCATCCAGTTCACCCACTGCGTCGCGCCACTGCTGTTTTACCGTATCAATACGCGCCACAATTTGCGCGTGGCGGGAAGCCAGCGTTTCATCATCGGGCGGCGGTGCTTTGATAACCGGTGCTTCGCCTTGCAGATAACGATTAATATCGCGCAGCAACGCCTGCGGTCCTTTCCAGGTTTCAAAGACCACCTGGGCAATTTCACGCGGCAGCGGGTAGCAGTGGCGACGCCAGAAATCGGCGCAGGCCTGGTAGCGTAGCAGAGACTCATCTTCAATCAGCTGCTGCTCAAACAGCATGCCGGATTCAAAGGCATTCAAGTTGAGCATGCGCTGGCAAAAACCGTGAATAGTAAAGACTGCCGCTTCATCCATCTGCCGTTCGGCTAACAACAACCACTGCGCGGCTTGCGCTTTATCGTCGATCTCTTCCAGCAGGCGTTCGTACAGTGGATTGTCGGTGGTTTCACGCAGACAGGCGATGCGCAACTCGTGGATATTGCTACGGATACGACCGCGCAATTCTGCCGTGGCAGCCTCGGTAAAGGTCACCACCAGCAGTTCTTCAACGGTCAGCGGGCGGGGAAAGGCGGCAGAACCGCCTAGTCCAAGTAACAGGCGCAAATAGAGCGCCGCAATCGTAAAGGTTTTGCCTGTGCCGGCAGAGGCTTCAATCAGGCGCTCGCCCTGTAAGGGCAAGCGCAAAGGATCTAGTGTCTCGGCGACATCACTCATTCTTTTCACTCATCAGGGGCATTGTTTGCTGCAACGCGCTGACGTTCTCCCACACTTTCCAACCTTCAGGATGCACATATTCGGCTTTCCCGTTCTGGCTGCCGGAAATCTGCGACAGAATAGCCATGCCTTGCGGCTCGACCACCGCCTGATGGAAGAAATCAGCAAGTTTTTGCGGCGTCAGCAGTTTTATCTGGGCCACGATTTTATCACGCGAATCGAAGCGCATATTGCCGCGATCGAAATCTTTACTTAACTTCGATGCTTCTTCGCCGAGCGTTTGCGGTGCCTGCAGCATCTGGGTTATTACCGCCTGCTGGATTTGCGCAAACTCTTCTGGCTTCATCGTCCGCAATTTTGCCTCTGCGGTTGGGAAAAACGCCTTGTAACGCTCCCACAAGAATGAAGGCTGTTTATCATTGCTTTGCAACAGGAAGCCCATGCCCCACTGACGTCCCACGCTCATTGGAAACGCAAACACGGCATAGCCCAACTGTTCTTCGGTACGCAACTGATTGTAGAACCACGGCTGTACGATCTGCCCCAGCAGAGAGCTATAGGCTGAGCTGGTGTATTCATCGTAGCCAGTCGGTACAAATACCGCTGCCAGTGCGGAGTCGGTGCTGTTACCGGCTTTTTCAAAGATGACGGATTGTTTTTTATCGACCACGACATCTTTGTTACGACACCACTCCGAACCATCAGCGCCCAACTGTTTTTGCACATCGCGTGCCAGCGTTGTTGCCTGGGCTTCGGTCATGTTGCCAATAACCATAAACTCTGGTCGAGCCCCTGATTTTAAGGCGTCGCGATAGGCCAGCACCTCTTTCAAAGTGATTGAAGACAAAATTTTGCGCCGTTCATCTCGCGAGAAGTACGGCACTTGCGAGAGCATCTGCGCGGGCATAATCGCCTGCTCGAACGCTTTGCCCTTTTCTGCGGAATCCATCATCTGGTTATACCAGGACTTCGCCTGCTCAAGCTGATCTTCCGTAGCGGTATAGCTAAAGTAGCCCTCCAGCAGAGCCTGGAACAGCTGCGGCAGGCGCTGGGTGTAACCATTGGCATTAACCATAAGGCCGTTGTTAGCATTGGTGGAAAAACTTATGCCACCAACCGACGCCTGGTTGCTTAACTGATCAAGCGCCAGTCCGGCAAGATAATCATTGAGCGCAAACATCACCTGATTGCGGGCGCTGTCCATGGCTTTCGGGTTACGCAAAATCAGGCTAACATCAGCTTTTGGTTCGCTGGCAAAATATCGGCTTGGCGCATACACCACGCGCAGATTCGACTCATCAACAATCAGCTCTGGATGGTCGTATTTCTTCTCTGACTTAATCAGCGAGAAATCGTCAGGAATATAAGGGTTAAGCTCCGGTAAGGAGAGCGCAATATTGGCGGCTTTTTTCTGCCAGTCAGCGAAAGTTTGTGGGCTGATTTTATCTACCTGATACGGCGCATCGACAAAGTAAGCCGTTTTGTTGTGCGGCTCTTTCGGGCTGATATACCAGATACGCGCATTCTGCGGCGTCATCATCGCCAGGCGTTCTTTTACTGCTTTAGCATCGTACCGATCGGCAATATTGACTGCATCCAGCGTATGCTCAACAGGAACGCGAATCATGGTATCTGCCAGCCATTCGACGTAATCCATATCACGGGTGATTGACGGATAACGAAAGTCGATATCCAGTACATTGGCCAGTTCATCAAAATATTGTTTATCAATACCTTTTTCACGCAACAGATTGAGATAGCTGAATATTGCCGCCACAACCTGATCGCGATTAGCCAGACCTTTATCGGTTAAAGACGCAGAGATGGCTAATACGCCGCTGTTGCCGTTGACAATAGGATCGGAGTTGGCGCTAATGCCCTCAACTAATCCCTGCTTTTGCAGCCAGTCAGAAAGTGTACCTGGGCTGCGATTACCAATCAGATAGGTAATCAATTCATCCGTTTTACTACGGAACTTCGCTGAATTGTTATCGATGCGAAACTCAACGCGCAGAACTTTACGCGGCAGCGCCGGGACGTAATGAATGATAATGCCCTTTTGCGCGTCGGTGACTACCGGCACGGTGATTTCCGGTTTTTTGCTCTCTTTGTTCGGCACGCGACCAAAAGTGTCCGCCGCCATTTTTGCCAACTCCGACAACGGTTTATTGCTGTAAATAACCGCCTTCATCAGATTGGCAGAGTAATATTTCTCGTGGAAATCTTTCAGCGCCTGCTGTACCGGATTGCCGGGTTTATCGCTTAAAGTTTCGAGGTTACCACCAGAAAACTTTGAACCTGGGTGTGCCGGGTTAATGGTTTCTGCGCTGACCTGTGCCATGCGCATCCCATCACGCGTACGCGCCATGGTTAATTCAGCGTTCACCGCATTACGCTCACGTTCGGCGTATTTCTTGTCGAGCAAGGGTTCAGCAATAGCATCGGCCAGGCGGTCTACCGCACCGGGTAAGGCGTCGTTCTCAACTTCCAGATAGAAAGCCGTGCGATACGGTGCCGTGCTGGCATTGTGGCTGCCGCCGTGCATTTTGAGGTATTCAGCCAGACTGTCAGCCTGCGGGTACTTTTTCGAACCCATCAGACTCATATGTTCAAGGTAATGTGCCAGCCCCTGGTACGCCTCGGGATCTTCCAGCGACCCAACGGGCACCACCAGCGCCGAGAGCGATTTAACCGCCTGCGGGTCAGAAACCAGCAAAACCACCATACCGTTATCCAGACGTATAGCCTGATACTGACGGTTATCTTTATCACTTTTACGGATGGTTTCCTGAATCGGCTGCCATCCCGTTTCTGCCTGACTTAAGGGTGCCCAAAGGGCAACAAACAACAATAATGCTTTGAACCAGGTGCTGCGGGGCATTCACGGACCTCATTATCAACTTTATTTTCTAACCAGATTCAATACGTTAACGAAAATTATCCGGCAGAATTTAATCTTGTGCTGCACGAGTCAGCCTATGTCTATATAACCATCAGTCCGTGACTGGTGCGCATCATAAAGTAAGCAGATGAATTGCGCAATTTTTATACAGCACTCATGACTGATTAAAGCGAAACAGCGGTAACAGGAAACGTTGCGACTGTTCAACGATGGCTTCCATTGTCTCTGGTGTTAATTGCCGCCAGAGCCGTTGATACCAGATATCATCACCTTCTCCACGCACCATCATGTTGCCTTCGTAAGCCTGAAGGAATTTCGTACGGGCTTTCTGCAACGTGGAATCGTCATCCAGCATGGCATCGTTTTGCGCGTCATAACAGGTTTTTAGCCACGCGCCGCCACTTTCAGGTAACACCAGCAGCGGCGTGGACATCCCTTCACGATACCCCTCAATCAGTTCTGAGAGGTAATGTAAAGCCTGTTCGGCTGCAAGCGGCGGAAAACGCCACTCGCCGTCTTTGCGTAGAAAAAGGCGACTTTCACCATTACCACCGCTGGCACAGTAGACAAGGTGTTCCAGCCAAAGTTGCATTCCCTGCGCCACACTTAATAAAGAGGGACGCCAGCGTAACAGGCCATCCGGCTGCACCTGCGGCAACCAACCCGTTATTTGCACACCGTTGCAGGCGAGATCAATTTCCATACTTTGCCCCGGTTGGCGACAGGCAATGACTCTGTCGGCAAGCTGCTGCATCTCCTGGCACTGTGTTTCCCAGAAAATTTCACCAAAAGCGCCATACGGTAAATCCCCTGCCGCCCGGAAGCGACGGAACAAGCGTTCGGCATCATCCTGCTCAACCAGTGCATTCAATAACTGCTGATTGATTTGATAACGGCTAAGCCCTTCCAGAATAAATGGCTCGGTGTCGGGGATTTCGCTGTCTTCGGTACGGAAGTTCACCTGCAAACGCATCTGGAAAAATGCCCGCACCGGATGTGCCCAGAATCGTTGTAGCGTTTCCAGCGGCACGGTTTCCGGTAAGGTAAACGGCAGCGGCTGAACAAATTCAGAATGTGCTTTACCAGCCTGGCTGGCCGCAGGTAGCCATTCACGAGCATAACTTTGTCGTTCGCCTGGCTGGTAGTTTTGCGGATCAAACGGCATTCGGGTATGGAGGCAAGTAAGATGCGCTTTTACCCTTGCCTCGCTTTCATCACAGTTGAGCGCTTCATCGCCCGGTAGATAATGGCTTTGCCCGATGTAGTCGATCAGTTCCTGCACCAGTACCGACGGGAAACGTTCACTGTTATCCTGAATGGAACGCCCGATATAGCTGATATAGAGTTTTTGCTGCGCGGAAATTAACGCTTCCAGGAACAGATAGCGGTCGTCATCGCGACGGCTACGGTCGCCACGCTTCGGTTTCTGACTCATCAGGTCAAAGCCCAATGGCGCAAGCTGGCGTGGGTAAACGCCGTCGTTCATTCCCAGCAGGCACACCACTCTGAATGGGATGGAACGCATTGGCATCAGAGTACAAATGTTAACCGGCCCGGCGAGAAAACGCTGGCTGATACGTTCCTGATCCAGACGTTGTGCCAGTTCATCACGCAATAGTGACAACGGCACCGCGTCGCCATACTGCGCACCTAAACCTTCGGCGATAATCGCCTGCCATTGTTGTTCGATCAGCGTCATCGCCGCTTCGGTTTCCGCATCCGGCAGGAAGAAGGCGTTGAGCATATCGCGACAAACCGGTAACCACTCTTCCAGCGGACGCTCCTGCGCCAGCCCGCGACGCCAGATGTTTAGCTGCATTAGCAGTGAAGCCAGGTGCCCCACCAGTTCTGCAATTAAGCCACTCGATTCATCATAAGGCAGAACCGATTGCCACTCGCCCTGCGCGCTCTCCATCGCGTAGCCCAGCAACATGCGCGTCAGGCCAAACCGCCAGGTGTGTTGACCGGTGGCGGGGAGTTCCAACTCGCGAACGTTATCGTCATCTATCCCCCAACGAATTCCGGACTCGTTGACCCACTGACGTAAATAACGCAGCCCTTCTTCGGTGATGTCAAACCGCGCCGCCAGCACCGGCACATCCAGTAATGCCAGCACGTCTTCCGACACAAATCGGCTGTCAGGCAGTGATAACAGGCTGATAAACGCTTCCAGTACCGGATGTGACTGCCGCGCCCGACGATCGGAAATGGCGTATGGCAGGTAACGATCCGCAGGTGCGCTACCAAACACTGCCTGAATAAACGGACTGTAGCTGTCGATATCAGCCACCATCACGATGATGTCGCGCGGAGTCAGTGTCGGGTCTTCCTCCAGCATCGCCAGCAAGCGATCGTGTAAAACTTCAACTTCACGCTGCGGGCTATGGCAAACGTGGAAGGTGATACTGCTATCCAGTGGATCAAGAGGGCGTTTGTTATCGCTACGGGAAAACTCTTCGATGTTCACACCCGCAACGGCGCGGTTCTCCAGTTCCAGAATGTCAGACTGAATGTTATGCAGCAGGTTATCTGGCGTCACATCGACAAAAGCGTCCAGCTCCTGGCTGCTCTCCAGATCAGAAAGGAGATAAATGTAGTCGCGCCCCAACTTGCCCCATGAGGCCAACAGCGGGTTGCCGACATCCTGTTCACCATCGCTGTTAAAGAGCTGTCCGGCATTTTCGCTATCGCGAAATAGCGGTAATTCGCGATCTTCAAAACTGTGTCGGCGCTGACGAGTCAGTAGTTTCGCCAGATAAGCAGGATCTTTAATGTCGCCCCAGTAATAACGGCAAGGGTTGGTAAACAGGAGATGGATTTCAATATGTTTACCCAGCGCCTGTAGCGCCTGGAGATAAACAGGCGGTAACGCGGAAATACCGCATATAAAGACGCGCGAAGGTAGCCCCGGCGGGCAGGTCGTCGCGGACTCCAGCGTTTCGATAAAGCGCTGATAGAGATTGGCTCGGTGCCAGCGCGGTTGCCCGAGTTGATGGGTATATTCCACCAGCGCCTTCCACAACGGCGCTTGCCAGGCCTGTGCTTCTCCCAGCCCTTCAACCAAATGTCCTATTTCCCACTGTGCCAGCCAGTCCGGACGATAGACCAGATACTGGTCAAACAGGTCCGCCGCTTTTGAAGAAAGCTGGAACAGTTTTCGCTTGTCACTATCGTCAGTCAGATAATGCCGCAACAGGGTAAAGTCTTCGCGCTCCAACAGTTGCGGCAGCAGAGTCATCAGTTTCCAGCTCATGCTCTGTTTGTTAAAGGCGCTCTCTTTGGGGATCTCCGGTAACACCCGGACGAACATATCCCAGATAAAGCTCGCTGGCAGCGGAAAATCAATGTTTGCCGCAATACCAAACTTTTGCGACAGGGTCATTTGCAGCCACTGCGCCATACCGGTACTTTGCACCAGAATCATCTCTGGTTCGAAAGGATCGTCCAGCCGTTCGCGTTCGACAATAAACTCCATCAACGCTTCCAGCACGTCCAGACGATTGGAATGGTAGACCCTTAACATAGCGGCTCCTGACTACTGACGATTCGGGCAATGCAGGCGGGTCATCTCGCCTTCTCTGCCCCCGGGTGAAACTAGCGTAACGCTGATGCTGACACATCCCGCCTGCGATGTCTGCATTCGGTTGACCTGCCAGTGGGCAGGTGGCGAATTCGCGCGCAGTTGCGTTTGCTGCCAGCCATGCCGCCAGAGCTGTTGGTACTGGTTTCTACTGGCAAGACTGTTCATTAATGTTCGCTGGAAACCCGATAACGCAGTGACAATCATCACCATCAGCACCATCGCCAACATCACCTCCGGCAGGCTAAAGCCTTGTTGATTCTTCAGGGAAGCTGACATAACGCCCTCTCTTTCAGCGGACAAAAATCGCTCCAGCCGCGTGGCGAAAAAACAATGTTTCCATCGATGACTTCGCCTGTTCGCCACAACGAAACGCCTTCATAACCGGCAATCAATAAGGCTTCATTATCTGCCAATAAACGCAGACAAACCCGGGCACCGGTGGCAGCGTACAGTAAGCACTGAACTGCGGGCTGCGTCTGCCAGGCGTGCATTTTTCCCCACTCCAGCGTCGACTGAACGATGGCCTGGCGGCGCAATGACTGACTTTCCATGCTCACGCGAGAGGCAAAACTGCGATCCTGCTGACTCATTCCTTGCAATAGCAAGCTACCCAAAACCAGCAGCATAAGGACCAGAGCCAGTGACGAAACACCCTTTTCGCGGTTCACAGGTTGAATCCTGTCACGCTATAGCTGGCATCCACCACAGTTTGTGGATCAGCCTTGCTGGCAGCATGCATATTAACCGTCAACACCGGCGAGAAACCGCTGACATCCTGTCGGGTAACCTGAAAAGTGTCGATAATGATGGCATCCGGATTAGTGACTTTATCCCAGCCCTTACCTTCACAGGATGTCGCACCGCGTAGCGTTTCCAGCACATGCTCCTTCACACGAAATCCAATTTGGTCGGACTCTTTTACCGGTTCGCGATCCCAGATACCGTTACTGTTCGCATCCCACTGCACAATGATACAGTCCCCCTGTCCGACAATTTCCAGCCCTTCGCCGGTACAGCTGCCATGACAATAACCCGCCCTCTGGAGATGCTTCGCGACGGTAAATACCCGCAGCCAGATTTCATCTTCCAGCGCCAGCTTACGGGTGCTCGTTAAACTTTCACGCTGTAACGCAGGCAGAAAGCGTGCTGCCCCCAGCAACAATACGCTACTGATCGCCATAGCAATCAACACTTCCAGCAAAGAAAAACCTTGCTCTTTTACAGGCATCCTTCTGTTTCTCCTTGCTGACAAAGCCGGAGTCTTCCCCACGGCGAAACCACCAGCCACCACTCTCCCGTTGAGTTTTTGAAGCGAATATGTCCGGCCCAAGCGGTATTGCGCAGGCCAAAGAAAGTGAGCGAAGGTGTCAGGTCGCTCATTTCGACTTCGGGCCAGCGAGGCACAAAGACCAATGGTGAACTGCCATGACAGGTATTGGCCCCAGCCGCGGAACTCACAAGGCACCATAACGCCCCCTCCCTGATAACGCTGATACTGTGGTCGCGGTTATGCCAGTTGGCATCTTCACGTAAATAGAGCAAATAGTCCCGCGCCTGGCTGGCGGTTTGCCATAGCCGTTGCGACTGCTGCCAGTATTGCCAGCCATAGAGTCCACTTGCGCTTAGCATGACCAGAATCAGCATCGCGACCAGCGTTTCAATCAGCGTATAACCACGTTGTGTTTTCATGCCGGCAGTATGGAGCGAGGAGAAAAAAAGACGAGGGCCAGTTTCTATTTCTTCGGCGCATCTTCCGGACTATTTACGCCGTTGCAGGAGGTTGCAAAATTTCGGGAAGGCGTCGCGAAGAATTTAACGGAGGGTAAAAAAAACCGACGCACACTGGCGTCGGCTCTGGCAGGATGTTTCGTAATTAGATAGCCACCGGCGCTTTAATGCCCGGATGCGGATCGTAGCCTTCAATCTCAAAGTCTTCGAAACGGTAGTCGAAGATGGATTCAGGTTTACGTTTGATAATCAGCTTCGGCAGCGGGCGCGGTTCACGGCTTAATTGCAAATGGGTTTGATCCATATGATTGCTGTACAGGTGCGTGTCGCCACCGGTCCAGACAAAATCACCCACTTCCAGATCGCACTGCTGCGCCATCATATGTACCAGTAACGCATAGCTGGCAATGTTAAATGGCAGGCCGAGGAAGACGTCACAGGAGCGCTGATAAAGCTGGCAAGAGAGTTTGCCGTCTGCCACATAGAACTGGAAGAATGCATGGCACGGTGCCAGCGCCATTTTATCCAGTTCACCAACGTTCCACGCTGAAACAATAATGCGGCGGGAATCCGGGTCGTTTTTCAGCTGGTTCAGTACCGTAGTGATCTGGTCAATATGACGACCATCTGGCGTTGGCCAGGCACGCCACTGTTTACCATACACCGGACCGAGGTCGCCATTTTCATCGGCCCATTCGTCCCAGATGGTGACATTGTTTTCGTGTAGATAAGCAATGTTAGTGTCGCCCTGCAAGAACCACAGCAGTTCGTGGATGATGGAACGCAGGTGGCAACGTTTGGTTGTCACCAGCGGGAATCCATCCTGCAGGTTAAAACGCATCTGATGACCAAAAATGGAAAGCGTTCCGGTTCCGGTACGGTCGTTTTTCTGTGTGCCTTCGTCGAGCACTTTTTGCATCAGTTCTAAATACTGTTTCATGGTTCCTCAGGAAACGTGTTGCTGTGGGCTGCGACGATATGCCCAGACCATCATGATCACACCCGCGACAATCATCGGGATGGAAAGAATTTGCCCCATGCTGATGTACTGCACCCAGGCACCGGTAAACTGCGCGTCGGGCTGGCGGAAAAACTCAACAATGATGCGAAACGCGCCGTAGCCAATCAGGAACAAACCTGAGACAGCTCCCATTGGGCGCGGTTTACGAATATACAGGTTGAGGATAATAAACAGCACCACACCTTCCAGCAGCAGCTCGTAAAGCTGTGATGGGTGGCGCGGCAGCACACCGTAAGTGTCGAAAATGGATTGCCACTGCGGGTTGGTTTGCAGCAGCAAAATATCTTCTGTACGGGAGCCGGGGAACAGCATGGCAAACGGGAAGTTCGGGTCAACGCGGCCCCACAATTCACCGTTAATAAAGTTGCCCAGACGCCCGGCACCAAGACCAAACGGAATGAGTGGTGCGATAAAATCAGAAACCTGGAAGAAGGAACGTTTAGTACGGCGGGCGAAGATAATCATCACCACGATAACGCCAATCAGGCCGCCGTGGAAGGACATGCCGCCGTCCCAGACACGGAAAAGATACAGCGGATCGGCCATAAACTGCGGGAAGTTGTAGAACAGAACATAACCAATACGTCCACCGAGGAAGACGCCGAGGAAGCCCGCATAGAGTAAGTTTTCAACTTCATTTTTGGTCCAGCCGCTGCCCGGACGATTCGCCCGACGTGTTGCCAGCCACATTGCAAAAATGAAACCCACCAGATACATCAGGCCGTACCAGTGAAGCGCTACGGGTCCTATTGAGAAAATGACCGGATCAAACTCCGGAAAATGCAGATAGCTACTGGTCATCTGTCACCACAAGTTCTTGTTATTTCGCTGAAAGAGAACAGCGATTGAAATGCGCGCCGCAGGTTTCAGGCGCTCCAAAGGTGCGAATAATAGCACAAGGGGACCTGGCTGGTTGCCGGATACCGTTAAAAGATATGTATATGATCCGCGCTATAACCCTCCGCGAATCAACCCGCCCATGCCGCGACGCTCCATAAAGGCTGCAACCTGATGGCGAACTTCGGTCGCCAGTTGCGCTTCCAGACTACGCTGCGCAAGGTTTTCTGCTTCGGCATAATCAATGCGCCGCAGCAGGTATTTTACGCGCGCTACAGAACGTCCGTTCATAGACAGATGGCGATACCCAAGCCCAATGAGGATTGCCACGCACATGGGATCGCCCGCCATTTCACCGCACAAACGGAGATCGATACCATGTATTTCCGCTTCCCGAGCGATCATCGCCAGAGCTCGTAACATTGCAGGATGAAGACTGTCATAAATGTTCGCCACCCGGGTATTGTTGCGATCAACGGCCAGGATGTATTGAGTCAGATCGTTGGTGCCAACAGAGATAAAATCGACCCGCTTTGCCAGATGCGGCAGCATAAATACCATTGACGGCACTTCAAGCATGATGCCGATACGTGGTTTGGGAATTTCGTAACCGATCATCTCCTCGACTTCACGTCCGGCACGTTCAATCAGGCGGCGTGCTTCGTCAACTTCATCGAGGCTGGTGACCATCGGCAACAGAATATTCAGGTTGCCCGTAGCGGCATTAGCACGCAGCATCGCCCGCACCTGAATCAAGAAGATCTCCGGCTGATCGAGCGTAATGCGAATCCCACGCCAACCCAGGCATGGATTCTCTTCGCTGATCGGCATGTAAGGCAGCTGCTTATCTGCTCCGACATCCAGCGTACGCAAGGTGACGGGTTTATCATTGAACATTTGCAGCATCCCCTGATACTGCGCCACCTGTTCTTCTTCCGACGGAAAACCACTTTGCAGCATGAATGGGATTTCAGTGCGATAAAGTCCTATGCCATCAATACGGCTGCCCAGTTTTTGTTCATGTTCCGGGCTTAAACCGGCATTGAGCATGACTTTAATGCGCTCGCCGCTTTTTAACTGGGCGGGTAAATTGACGTCATCTTCCGCCAGACGGCTAAGCTCAATCTCTTCACTAATTAGCCGCTGATATTCTTGCAGCAGTACCGGCTCCGGATCGACCAGCAATTCACCGCGATAACCATCGACGATCAACGTCCGACGATGCAGCACCGAAGGCTGAATATCCGCGCCCATTACGGTAGGGATCCCCAGCGCACGTACCATGATCGCAGCATGGGAGTTGGCTGCGCCATCTCGCACGACAACACCGACTAAGCGATCCTGGGGCAGCTCAGCAAGCGTTGTCGCTGACAGTTCATCTGCCACCAGAATGAAACGTTCCGGCCAGGCGTTCGGCCCTTGATTAGCGTCATCAAGATGAAACAGCAATCGCTGACCCAGCGCACGTAAATCGCCAGCCCGCTCTTTGAGATAGTTATCGCTTAGCGCGGCAAACTGTTCGGCAAATTTTTCAATGACCGTTTTTACCGCCCACTCTGCCACCGAGCCTTTATCAACCTCGGCAAACAATTCGCGACGCAGCCGGGTGTCCGAAAGCAGGTGCGAGTAAAGATCGAAAATAGCCGCCGTTTCTTTTTGTGCACCGGCGGCAAAGCGTTTGCTGTAGCGGCGAAACTCGTTTGCCGCTTCTTCCAGCGCCCCGGTCAGTCGTTCGCGTTCCAGAGCCGGATCCAGCGTTGATGCCTGATACACCTGTTCCATTAAAGGTAACGTGGCATCCTGCCAGCCTTCGGCAATTGCTACACCGGGCGCTGCCGGTAATGCACGGATTCGCGTCTGGCGATATTGCCCAAACAAGGCAGTCAACTGCGACTGAGAAAGAATCGCTGCCATCTGGGTGGCAAGCGTCACCAGGAAGGATTCTTCACTTTCGTCATACTGGCGCAACTCTCGTTGCTGTACCACCAGTACACCAAGCAACTGGCGACGTTGAATAATTGGTACGCCTAAAAACGCGCGGAAACGTTCTTCTTTTACGGAGGGGATGTATTTGAAGCTGGGGTGCTTTTGCGCATCTGCAAGGTTTATCGGTTCCGCCAGCCTGCCAACCAGGCCGACGATCCCTTCATCAAACGCAAGCGTTACAGTGCGACCACGTGGTTTTTTCAGCCCCCGGGTCGCCATCAGGTAGTAACAACGTCGGTCATGATCGGCCAGGTAGACCGAACAGACCTCGGTATCCATCGCAAGACAGATGTCGGTAACCAGAATATTTAACGCCTCATTCAGGCGTGGTGCGCTGGCTACCTTTTCGACTATTTCGCGCAGGCGAGTGAGCATAATTGGCGTGACTTAACCTCTTTTACGTCGATAAGCAGATGCGTTTTGTGGTTTTGGCGTATTATCCTGCAGCGCCATCACAACACTCGCGAACTCTTTCATTACCCTACGGTAGACATCACGTTTAAATGACACCACCTGTCTGACCGGATACCAGTAACTTACCCATCTCCAGCCATCAAACTCTGGTGTACTGCTGGTTTGCATATTGATTTCTGCATCGCCGCTCACCAGCTGCAAGAGAAACCATTTTTGTTTTTGGCCGATACAAACCGGCTTCGTGTCCCAACGCACCAAACGTTTCGGTAATTTGTAGCGCAACCAGTTACGCGTTGAAGCAAGGATTCGAACGTCTTTGCGGCTTAATCCTACTTCTTCAAACAATTCACGGTACATCGCCTGCTCTGCGGATTCTCCGGGGTTGATTCCGCCTTGCGGAAATTGCCAGGAGTGCTGACCAAATCGCCGGGCCCACATTACCTGCCCCTGGCGATTACAAATCACGATACCTACGTTTGGGCGGTAGCCATCGTCATCAATCACCGGACTACCTCAAAATAAAGCTTTATATACGAATGATTGTTTCATACTCCATGAAGACGGTAAACCACTCTCTGCAGGGCATTACACACTAATAACAATTGAATAACTCACAGTTATGTGCAGAGTTATAAACAGAGGAAGGGGTGGATAGCCGTTTTTATTCACCTTTTCTGTGGATAGAGTTGTGAAGAACTACGGAATTACTACGGGAAAACCCGGAGCATTCTGAATAAGCCTGATATCGACATTTTAAAATAATCATTATTAGTCAATGCATTACATGTAATTTAAGTAATAAAAAGGAGTAATTCGTGACCCAGGTCACACCTCTCATTTACAGGTTGGCGAAAGATCAACCAACGCCGTATTTATCCACAGAATGTGCCACTAAGTTAAGCACTGAACCACTAAAAACTGGAGTTTCGTCGCACGTCAAGGCTGTAAATGGAAACAGTAGTGGAGGTTTTTCACAGTTATCCCAGCTTTCTGTGGATAACATGGTGTAAGATCCTGTTTATTTTCAGTGACCAGATTTGGAAAACCCGTTGCAGTGTTGCGCAACTGGATTATCCGACACCTAAAAAGCAATATAAATCAGAGAATTGAACAACGCATGTGGAAAAAGTTACACTGCGAATATTCGGCACAGAAGTGCTGTTTGTTTTTTAACCAAGGTATCATGACATGTCCCAACCTCGCCCACTGCTCTCTCCTCCCGAAACTGAAGAACAATTGTTAGCGCAAGCACAACAACTTTCTGGTTATACATTGGGAGAACTGGCGGCACTTGCTGGGCTGGTGACGCCGGAGAATTTAAAACGCGATAAGGGCTGGATTGGCGTGTTACTGGAGATCTGGCTAGGTGCCAGCGCAGGGAGTAAACCTGAGCAAGATTTTGCTGCTCTGGGCGTGGAACTTAAAACTATCCCTGTGGATAGTCTTGGTCGTCCGCTGGAAACAACATTCGTTTGTGTTGCCCCGTTAACGGGTAATAGCGGGGTGACCTGGGAAACCAGCCACGTGCGCCACAAGCTCAAACGCGTGCTGTGGATACCGGTTGAAGGCGAGCGCAGCATCCCGCTGGCGCAGCGTCGCGTAGGATCACCATTGCTATGGAGCCCGAATGAAGAGGAAGACCGGCAACTGCGCGAAGACTGGGAAGAATTAATGGATATGATTGTTCTCGGTCAGGTTGAGCGGATCACCGCTCGTCACGGGGAGTATTTACAGATACGCCCGAAAGCAGCGAATGCGAAAGCGCTTACCGAAGCCATTGGTGCCCGGGGCGAACGGATTCTGACGCTGCCGCGTGGCTTTTATTTGAAGAAGAATTTCACCAGTGCGCTACTGGCCCGTCATTTTCTGATCCAGTAGCCATCGCTTTGACCTGCCGCTTTCCGGGCATATAATTACCGCTTCATTTTTTTGGCAGGGCTTTTTAGATGTTATTTGCATGGATAACCGATCCTAACGCCTGGCTTGCGCTCGGTACGCTGACGCTGCTGGAGATCGTTCTTGGGATCGACAATATTATTTTCCTTTCTCTGGTGGTGGCAAAGCTCCCCACGGCACAACGTGCACATGCGCGCCGTCTGGGGTTGGCGGGAGCCATGGTTATGCGTCTGGCGCTGCTGGCGTCAATAGCCTGGGTAACGCGCCTGACGAATCCACTTTTTACAATATTCAGTCAGGAAATTTCCGCCCGTGATTTGATTCTGCTGCTGGGAGGTCTGTTCCTTATCTGGAAAGCCAGCAAGGAAATCCACGAATCCATCGAAGGTGAAGAAGAAGGGCTGAAAACACGCGTTTCATCATTCCTCGGCGCTATCGTGCAGATTATGCTGCTGGATATTATCTTCAGCCTCGACTCGGTGATTACCGCTGTGGGTCTGTCAGATCACCTGTTTATTATGATGGCAGCCGTGGTGATTGCCGTAGGCGTGATGATGTTTGCCGCGCGCTCGATTGGTGATTTTGTCGAACGCCATCCTTCGGTAAAAATGCTGGCGCTCTCTTTCCTGATTCTGGTGGGCTTTACCCTGATTCTGGAAAGTTTCGACATCCACGTACCGAAAGGTTACATCTACTTCGCGATGTTCTTCTCTATTGCGGTTGAAAGCCTCAACCTGATTCGCAACAAAAAGAATCCGCTCTGATACTCCGTACGCTCTCCTGCAGGAGAGCGTACTCACTCCTGTTACCCTCACAGTTTAAGATTTTCCTGCTTTCAAGATATATAACGTCGGTTTATAAAAAGACTATTATCATAGGTGGGCCAAATGAGGATAACCGGATGAAAAAATGGGCAGTAATAATTTCTGCAGTCGGACTGGCGTTTGCTGTTTCCGGGTGTTCCAGTGATTACGTCATGGCGACCAAAGATGGCCGTATGATTTTGACCGATGGAAAACCTGAAATTGATGATGATACCGGGCTGGTGAGTTATCACGATCAGCAAGGTAACGCGATGCAAATTAACCGTGATGATGTTTCGCAAATTATTGAACGTTAAAAAATAAGGTCAGCATCCGGCTGGCCTTAAGATTTTTCGCTTTCCCTTTTCCCTTCCCTCTGCCATTTTTATATTCCTTATGTCGTGATTATAAAAAGGAAACGGCTATGCAATATCACCGTATACCCCACAGTTCGCTGGAAGTCAGCACGCTGGGGCTTGGCACGATGACGTTTGGTGAACAGAACAGCGAAGCCGACGCCCACGCACAACTCGACTATGCCGTCGCTCAGGGCATTAACCTTATCGACGTTGCCGAAATGTACCCAGTGCCGCCGCGCCCCGAAACGCAAGGGTTAACCGAAACCTACGTCGGTAACTGGCTGGCAAAACATGGCAGCCGCGAAAAGTTAATTATCGCTTCCAAAGTGAGCGGACCGTCGCGCAATAATGACAAGGGCATCCGCCCGGATCAGGCGCTGGATCGGAAGAATATCCGCGAAGCTCTGCATGACAGCCTCAAGCGCCTGCAGACTGATTACCTCGATCTTTATCAGGTGCACTGGCCGCAGCGCCCAACCAACTGCTTCGGCAAACTCGGTTATAGCTGGACAGATTCTGCCCCTGCGGTTTCGCTGCTGGATACGCTGGACGCACTGGCAGAGTACCAACGCGCGGGGAAAATTCGTTATATCGGCGTATCGAATGAAACTGCATTTGGCGTAATGCGTTACCTGCATCTGGCGGACAAACACGATCTGCCGCGTATTGTCACCATTCAGAACCCCTACAGTCTGTTAAACCGCAGTTTTGAAGTGGGTCTGGCAGAAGTCAGCCAGTATGAAGGGGTTGAGCTGCTGGCCTATTCGTGTCTGGGTTTCGGCACGCTGACCGGGAAATACCTCAACGGTGCAAAACCTGCTGGCGCACGTAATACGCTCTTTAGCCGCTTCACTCGCTATAGCGGTGAGCAAACGCAAAAAGCCGTCGCGGCGTATGTTGATATCGCCAGACGTCATGGCCTGGATCCTGCTCAGATGGCGCTCGCTTTTGTACGCCGTCAACCGTTTGTTGCCAGCACTCTGCTGGGCGCAACCACGATGGAGCAGCTGAAAACTAACGTCGAAAGTTTGCATCTGGAGTTAAGCGAAGACGTATTAGCTGAAATTGAAGCGGTGCATCAGGTTTATACTTATCCGGCACCATAAGATTAACGCCGGTTAAAACCGGCGTTAAAGATTAATGACGGCGCTGCCAGATCCACAGCGCCGTTATTGCCAGCGCAAATAGCGCACCGAAGCCAATGCCAATGGGCACGACCGGGATGCCTACCATTACCGCCAGCGAGTAAATGCCCAGCATCAACAACATGGCGCTGTTTTCGCCAAGGTTTTGTACTGCAATTGCATTCCCCGCCCCGACGCTTTTTTTACCCCGTTCCTGTAGCAACGCATTGAGCGGAACGACAAAAAAGCCCCCCAGCACGCCAATCAGCATCAACAAGGCATAGGCTGGCAGCAGCTCGTGTTGCAGGGAGAAAATCAGTACCACCACGCCAATCAAAATCCCGGCAGGCATACAGCGTGAGACGGTTTCCAGCGTAACCAGCTTCGCTGCCGCACCTGCGCCAACTACGATACCAATCGCTACCATCGCATTGAGATAGGTCGGCGTGGCGTTATCGGTAATACCCAGCGCCACCGGTACCCACAGCACCAACAGGAAACGCAGCGTAACGCCCGCTCCCCAGAATAAACTGGTACCCACAAGCGAAAAACGCGTTTCACCATTGCGCCATAGCGAGGTGCAGGCATTCAGGAAACTGCGGGTCATGTTAATGAGATTCCAGGACTGCCCCGGACGCGCCGCCGCCAGTTTGGGAATGTAGATATTGGCAACGACCGCCCCACCGTAGGCCAGTGCGCATGCGGCCAGGGCAACCAGGACATGCCAGTCAGCCAGTACACCACCGGCTACGGAACCGAGCAAAATCGCCGCAATGGTAGACGCTTCCATTAAACCGTTAGCTTTTACTAACTTACTACCCGTGGTTAATTCGCCGAGAATACCGTATTTCGCCGGGGAATAGGCTGCCGCACCAACACCCACCAGCGTATAGCCGAGAAACGGATTGATGCCAAAGCAGATACTGGCTGCGCCCAGCAGCTTCAGGCCGTTGGCAAACATCATCACCCGACCTTTGGCGAAGCTATCTGCCACCTGCCCGACAAACGGCGCAAAAAGAATGTAAGCACCTACAAACACCATTTGCAGAATGGGCTGGCTCCACTCCGGATAGAACTGCGCTTTCAGTAACGCCAGAGTGGCAAACAGCAGCGCGTTATCGCCAAACGCAGAGAGAAACTGCGCCACGATAACCGCTTTCATCCCCTTCGACCACAACGAAGTGTTAGTGTGCACTGACTCACTCATCGTGTTGTTCCGCTTCGTCTACCCAGCTTTTCAACGTGACAAAGTCAGGTTTGCCGCTGCCAAGTAATGGCATCTGTTTCAGATAGCGAATATCGCGCGGTACAGCAAGCTCCGGCACGCCGTGCTCGCGGGCATACTGTTGTAACTTATCGCGCGTCAGTTCGTTATCTGTGGTGAAAAGCACCAGTGCCTCGCCTTTGCTGGCATCGCTCTTAATCGCAGTGGCATGGACTTTATCTGGCGAAACGCCAAGTGCCAGTTGTTCCACCATTTCCAGCGACACCATTTCGCCTGCAATTTTGGCAAAGCGTTTTGCGCGGCCCTGAATCTGCACAAAGCCCTGCTCGTCAAAACGCACGATATCGCCAGTGTCATACCAGCCGCGCTCCATTTCGCCGCGAACATTCTCGGCGGTGGGCACTTCCAGTACACCAGGCTTCTCCACCCGCAGATAGCCGTTCATTATGTTCGGCCCTTTCAGTTGCAGGCGTCCGCCGTCTTCGATACCAGGAACCGCCAACAGGCGCGCATCCATTCCTGGTAGAATACGCCCTACCGTACCAGGTTTCGCCGCCATCGGTACGTTGATGGAAACGACTGGCGCGCACTCGGTCACACCGTAACCTTCAAGGATGCGCAGGCCAAATTTATCCTGCCAAAGCTGTTTGGTACTTTCTTGCAATTTCTCTGCGCCTGCCACCACATAGCGTAGACGATAGAAGTCATATGGGTTGGCGAAACGCGCGTAATGACCGAGGAAAGTCGAGGTGCCGAACAACACGGTGCAACTGCGGTCATACACCAACTCCGGCACAATGCGGTAATGCAGCGGGCTTGGATAAAGAAACACTTCTGCGCCTGTGAGCAGTGGCGTAAACAGACCTACTGTCAAACCAAAGGAGTGAAACAGCGGTAACGCCGACATAAAGCGATCGTTGGTAGTGAAGTCGGCAATCGTTTTAATCTGCTCGACGTTCGCCAGAATGCTTTTATGGCTATGGACCACGCCTTTTGGATGGCCTTCAGAGCCGGAGGTAAAGAGGATAAGCGCCTCTTCTTCTGGCTGCTGTTTTACCTGTGCCAGACGCGGCATCAGCAAATGAGCGAAAATCCACACTTTGTCGGCAGTGGTGACATCTGCTTTTAAATCTTCCAGATAGACCCAGCGCACCTGAGTAAGTTGCTCTGGCAGATGCCAGAGTTTGCCTTTATCGAGAAACTGACGGGAAGTGAAGATGGTTTTGATTTCAGCTGCCGTAATGGCGCTGGTCAGCCCTTTTACCCCAGCGGTGTAGTTCATCATTGCAGGAATGCGACGACGGGCGATGGCCCCAAAAATCACTGCCGCACTGATGCCTGCATTGGGCAGCATTAAGCCGATGCGTTCGCCTTCAACACTGTATTTTTCAAGGATGCGTCCAACAAACAGCGTTTTAGTAAGCAATTTGCGATAGGAGTCTGGGGTAAAGTTAACGTCTTCGACACATTTCTTCCCGGCTCCGAAGCGGTACCTTGCGCTCAGTAAAGATTCGTACAGCGTTTCACGCGGGCGCACCGCCATACGCGCTTCCATCATTATTTGATGCAGCATTTCGCCAGCGATTTTGCGACGGTCACGGGCACGCGGCGCATCCGGCATCTCCACCTGCGTTGGTGGCAAAATATGCAGAGTAATTTGCGGAAACAAGCGACGTTTAACCAGACCTTTCAGGCGGCTGAAGTGCGTAAGTTCCGCCCCTTCAATACGCACAGGAATAACCGTTGCACCAGACTTCGCCGCGACAAATCCCGCGCCATCGTAGATTTTCATCAGCGAGCCAGTGGTGGTGATGCGTCCTTCAGGGAAAATCACCACTGGTCGGCCCTGTTCCACCAGACGTACCAGATGTTTAATCGCCATAGGTTGCGTCGGGTCGAGAGGAACAAAGTCGATAAATGATTTCAGCCAACGCATATACCACTGTTGGCTTATTGAGGTATAAACGGCAAATACCGGACGTACGGGTAAAAACAATGCCAGCAGTATGCCATCAATAAAAGAGACGTGATTAGGCGTAATTAGAACGCGCTCGCCCTTCAGTGCCTTGGTGTCACCCGTAACGCGAACGCGATACAAAACACGGCACAAATTTCGAAAAAAGCTAAAAAGCATTCCAACTCCCTTTGCTCTGATTCAGTAAAAGCGAATGGAGGGAGATTACACGAGATAAAGAACGCGAGCGACAGTAAATTAGGTGCGAAAAAAAACCTGCGCATCCGCGCAGGTTGGTGCAAGAGACAGGGTACGAAGAGCGTACCGAATAATCTCACCAATCAATACCTCTGGGATCTTGATTGTGGTCTGCACAACGACTCTTCGCCAGCGAGAAAACGCAAAGGAATGAAGGGAAATGCAACGAGGTGTGTAAATTGTCGGTTACTGTTACAGATTGATGGCCGGCAAAAAAAAACCTGCGCATCTGCGCAGGCTGGTGTAATTCATGTGCTCAACCCGAAGTTGACTTCACCTATCAATACCTCTGGGACCACCACTTTAGCAACCTGAAGCCAAACGCAACCAGCGGTCAATCGCAACAGCGTTTCGCAAAGTGTAACCAAAGGTTTGCAATCTCTTTTTTTGTCTTATTTATTTGCGTTTGGCTCACATTCCCACGATGAAAACACGTCGCCACTTGAACCAACAGGTATTTTCCGTAACACTGACAGAACGTAAGCGTTTACCCACTAAGGTATTTTCATGGCGACCATAAAGGATGTAGCCCGACTGGCAGGCGTTTCAGTCGCCACCGTTTCCCGCGTCATTAATAATTCACCCAAAGCCAGCGAAGCTTCCCGACTGGCTGTGCATAGTGCAATGGAGTCTCTTAGCTATCACCCGAACGCCAACGCCCGTGCGCTGGCGCAGCAGACCACTGAAACGATCGGTCTGGTCGTTGGTGATGTTTCCGATCCGTTTTTCGGTGCAATGGTGAAAGCGGTCGAACAGGTGGCTTATCACACTGGTAATTTTTTATTGATTGGCAACGGTTACCACAACGAGCAAAAAGAGCGTCAGGCCATTGAGCAACTGATCCGCCATCGCTGCGCTGCGCTGGTCGTCCATGCCAAAATGATCCCGGATGCCGACTTAGCCTCATTAATGAAACAAATGCCCGGTATGGTGCTGATCAACCGCATCCTGCCTGGCTTTGAAAACCGTTGTATTGCTCTGGACGACCGTTACGGTGCCTGGCTGGCAACGCGTCATCTAATTCAACAAGGTCATACCCGCATTGGTTATCTGTGCTCTAACCACTCTATTTCTGACGCCGAAGATCGTCTGCAGGGTTATTACGATGCCCTCGCTGAAAGTGGTATTCCGGCCAATGATCGGCTGGTGACATTTGGCGAACCAGACGAAAGCGGCGGCGAACAGGCAATGACCGAGCTTTTGGGACGCGGAAGGAATTTCACTGCGGTAGCCTGTTATAACGATTCAATGGCGGCGGGTGCGATGGGCGTTCTCAATGATAATGGTATTGAAGTACCGGGTGAGATTTCGTTAATTGGCTTTGATGATGTGCTGGTGTCACGCTATGTGCGCCCGCGTCTGACCACCGTGCGTTACCCAATCGTGACGATGGCGACCCAGGCTGCCGAACTGGCTTTGGCGCTGGCTGATAATCGCCCTCTCCCGGAAATCACTAATGTCTTTAGTCCGACGCTGGTACGTCGCCATTCAGTGTCAACTCCGTCGCTGGAGGCAAGTCATCATGCAACCAGCGACTAACCGCAGTTAAAGCAATTCCAGCGCCAGTAATTCTTCAATGGTCTGGCGTCGGCGAATCAACCGCGCCTGACCATTATCAAACAGAACTTCTGGTAACAGCGGACGGCTATTGTAGTTGGATGACATTGATGCGCCATATGCCCCTGTATCATGCAGTACCAGATAATCACCTGCCTTCACTTCCGGCAAGGCGCGGGTTTCGACATTTCCCCCTTCCTGCTGGGTAAAGACATCGCCCGATTCACATAACGGTCCGGCGACGACGGTTTCCACCGTTGGTGCATGTTCCAGAGAACGACCATCAGATGCCAGGGCACTGATATGGTGGTAACTACCGTACATTGCCGGGCGCATCAGATCGTTGAACCCGGCATCAACCAGCACAAAGTGGCGGCTACCCATTTGTTTGACGCTCCGCACTTGAGTAATTAATACGCCAGCCTGCGCTACCAGAAAGCGACCCGGTTCAATTTCCAGTTTCACAGGATGGCCCAAATGGCGGGCGATTTGCTCACGCGCAGCATTCCACAGACCATAATAATGTTCGGTATCAACCGCCTCTTCACCCTGTTGATAAGGAATAGAAAGCCCACCGCCCGCAGAAATAGCCTGTAAATCCTGACCAAATTCGATGACCTGACGCACCATAGCACCACACACCTGCTCCAGATGTGCGTAATCAACGCCGGAACCAATATGCATGTGAACACCGACCAGCTGCAGATGATGACGTTGTATCAATTCCAGTGCGGCTGGCAGGTCGGTATACCAGATGCCGTGCTTGCTGTTTTCGCCACCGGTATTGGTTTTTTGGCTATGCCCGTGACCAAACCCCGGGTTAACACGCAGCCATACCCGATGCCCTGGCGAAACCTGACCCAGTTGGTCGAGCATATCAACAGAACCCGCATTCACCGGAATTTGCAATTCACTGACGCGTTCAAGCGTCGCCTGATCGATAACATCTGCCGTAAAAACAATATCATCGGGGTGCGTTTGCGGATTGTAACCCGCCACCAGTGCACGCTCTATTTCGCCTAACGAGACGGAATCCACTTTTACGCCCTGCTCACGCATTAGGCGCAAAATATGAATATTGGAACAGGCTTTCTGTGCAAAGCGCACCACATCAAACTGTTTCAGCGCTGCAATCTGCCGACGAATAATTTGCGCATCGTAGACCCACACCGGGCAGCCAAATTCTGCGGGCAAACGCAGCAGATTTTCGGCGGTGAGGTCGGTATCGGTGCTGAACAGTGAATGTGGCATAACAAACTCCAGATAAGTGCTTTTTTATGATTACGCCACATCATAAAAAGAATAAAAAATATCGATTTATGTCGAGTCTATGCAAAAATGATATGGATTACCGGATTGCGAGAGAGCGCTAATGGCCGCCGTTAACTTACGTCATATTGAAATTTTTCATGCGGTAATGACCGCCGGAAGCCTGACTGAGGCGGCACACCTGCTACACACCTCACAGCCAACCGTCAGCCGCGAACTGGCGCGCTTTGAGAAGGTGATCGGGCTGAAATTGTTTGAGCGCATACGTGGACGATTACATCCTACCGTGCAAGGACTGCGTCTGTTTGAAGAAGTGCAACGATCCTGGTACGGACTGGATCGCATTGTCAGTGCCGCAGAAAGTCTGCGCGAGTTTCGCCAGGGAGAACTGTCTATTGCCTGCCTGCCGGTCTTTTCGCAATCTTTTTTACCGCAGCTCCTGCAACCCTTTCTGGCACGTTATCCCGATGTCAGCTTAAATATCGTGCCGCAGGAGTCACCGCTACTTGAAGAGTGGCTCTCGGCCCAGCGTCATGATTTAGGACTCACTGAAACGCTCCATACGCCTGCGGGAACAGAACGTACCGAATTACTCTCTTTAGATGAAGTGTGTGTGTTACCTCTGGGTCATCCGCTGGCGGTAAAAAAGGTATTAACGCCGGATGATTTTCAGGGTGAGAACTACATCAGCCTTTCCCGTACTGACAGCTATCGCCAGTTGCTGGATCAATTGTTTACTGAGAATCAGGTTAAACGACGCATGATCGTAGAAACCCACAGCGCCGCGTCAGTCTGCGCAATGGTACGGGCGGGGGTAGGTGTTTCGGTGGTTAACCCGCTCACCGCACTGGATTATGCGGCAAGCGGTTTAGTAGTGCGGCGGTTCAGTATTGCGGTTCCGTTCACCGTCAGCCTGATCCGCCCCCTGCACCGCCCGTCATCAGCGCTGGTTCAGGCGTTTAGTGAGCATTTACAAGCGGGATTACCGAAACTGGTCACTTCTCTTGACGCTATTTTGTCGTCAGCTACGACAGCATAAAAGCGACAGCATCCTCGGCATGGATCGCCGCGGTATCAAACACAGGCAGAACACTGCGCTCGTCTGGCACCAGTAAACCAATTTCCGTACAGCCAAAAATGACACCCTGTGCGCCCTGTTCTGCAAGGCGAGCAATCACTTGCGCATAATAAGTGCGTGACGCTTCGGTAAATTGCCCCAGACACAGTTCTTCAAAAATAATCTGATTAATTTTCGCCCGTTCATCCGCTTCAGGAATGAGACAGTTGATGGAAAATTGTTCCGTCAGCCGCCCGCGATAAAAATCCTGTTCCATGGTGTAACGCGTACCCAGCAGCGCCACACGAGTCATCCCAGCCCGGATAATTGCACGTCCAGTGGCATCCGCTATATGTAAGAAAGGCAGAGAGCAACGAGACTCAATGGCATCCGCCACTTTGTGCATCGTATTGGTACATAACACAATGCCTTCTGCGCCCGCCCGCTGTAAGCCAAGCGCCGCCTCAGCCAGAATATCCCCGGTTTTGTCCCACTCGCCGCGACGCTGGCACTCTTCTATTTCATGAAAATCGACGCTATGTAGCAGCACTTGCGCAGAGTGAAGCCCACCAAGCCGCTGTTTAATACCTTCATTAATCAGACGATAATAAGGAATAGTGGATTCCCAACTCATTCCTCCCAGCAAACCAATTGTTTTCATTCCTCTCTCCTGATGTGTGTTACCGCAACAAGGCTGAATAAGGAACGAGACAAACGCCTCAACGGCCAGGTGCCCAATCTCTATTAACGAAAAAGGGGCCGGATGTACAGCACATCCGGCCCGTGAAATCAGACGCCGATATTTCTCAACTTTTCGCCTGCCATCAGTTTGCGTTCGATATGTTCCAGCGTGACATTTTTGGTTTCCGGAATGAGCCAGAAAGTGATGCCCACAAACGCAATGTTCAGCGCAGTGTAGAGCCAGAACGTACCGGCAGCGCCAATGCTATCAAGCAGTGTCAGGAAGGTCGCGCCGATAATCATATTCGACACCCAGTTTGTCGTCGTTGAGCAGGTGATGCCAAAATCGCGGCATTTCAGCGGCTGAATTTCAGAGCACAGGATCCACACCACTGGCGCAGCGCTCATCGCATAACCGGCAATACACATCATCGTCATGCCAACAGAGAGCCAGGACAAGCCACTGGAAGCCGTACCGTTATCAAACTGCATCAGGCAATAGCCCAGCACCAGAGTGCCTAACGCCATCACGCTGAAACCAATTTTCAGAGCCGGTTTACGCCCTGCTTTATCTACCGTAAAGACCGCAATGAAGGTGGCGAACATAAAGGTCAGCCCTACGACCAGAGTCGCAATCATCTGTTGTTCTGTGGTCGTAAAGCCCGCCATTTTGAAGATACGCGGCGCGTAGTACATGATGATGTTCATACCGGTAAACTGCTGCATCGCCTGCAACAACATACCGAGAAACACAGCACGACGGACGTTACGGTTGATCTTAAACAGTGCCCAACCGCCCTGTTTTAACTTCAGGCTTTCACGAATTTCGTTGAGTTCTTCTCGCGCTTTTTCCGACGTATCGCGCAGCATACGCAACACTTCTTCCGCCTCAATATGACGCCCCTTTTCCGCCAGCCAGCGCGGGCTATTTGGCAGGAAGACCACCAGAATAATCAGCAGGACTGCTGGTAAAGCAAGAACCCCCAACATTGCGCGCCAGTTACCGCTATAACTGAACGCTGTATCGGATAAAAACGCCAGCACGATGCCGAGTGTGACCATCAACTGGTACATACTGATCATCTTACCGCGAACGTTTTCACTTGCCATTTCAGAAAGATACAGAGGAGCGGTGTAAGACGCGATCCCGACAGCAATGCCCAGCACCACACGAGCGGCGATTAACATCTCTACGCTGGTCGCAAAAGCGGACCCTATCGAACCGAGCACAAAAAGGATAGCCCCCGCCATCAGGCTGTATTTACGCCCCAGGCGGAACGACAGCCACCCATTAAACAGCGCACCAATTGCTGCGCCGAGCATCATGCTACTGACCACCCATTCCTGCAAACGGCTGGTCAGCACAAAGTGTTCGGTAATGAACGGCAAGGCTCCGGCGATTACGCCGATATCAAGACCAAATAACAATCCTGCGACCGCAGCAGCTACCGAAACAAACATATTCATACGCCGCGTATCCCGCAAAGAACGTGGCGTTAAAGCAGATTCCGTATTGATAGTAACCATTTTTTCCTGCCAGCAGAGAGTAAGACATAGTGAAAAAATACGTGAACAATTCACACAGGTGTCAGGTCGGAAATAGCATAAATATGGATTAAATTGCTGCGACATGTCGTTATGTGATGGATATTCCAATTTTCAAATTAAGTTGAATTATTGAGATTATTATTAACCAACTAATTTTAAAGCAGATAAAATTCATAAAGTTCACTAATTGATAATTGATATGGATTATTTCATAACCATGATATGGATTATGATGATCTACAGGTATAAAAAACCCTGCCATGCGGCAGGGTCATAAAAGTAAGAAGAATGGATTAACGAGCCAGCCAACCGCCATCCACGGCAATGGTATAACCATTCACATAATCTGAAGCACTGGAGGCAAGAAACACTACCGGCCCCATCAGGTCACTCGGCAGTCCCCAACGGCCAGCTGGAATGCGGTCGAGAATTTCCGCGCTACGTTGTTCATCTGCCCGTAGTTGTTGAGTATTGTTGGTCGCCATGTAACCCGGAGCTATCGCATTAACATTAATGTTGTGTTTAGCCCATTCATTCGCCATCAATCGCGTCACGCCCATCACGCCGCTTTTTGATGCGGTATAAGAAGGCACACGGATCCCGCCCTGGAAGGAGAGCATTGACGCGATATTGATAATCTTGCCGCCATTGCCTTGTGCGATAAAGTGTTTCGCCGCTGCCTGAGACATGAAGAATACGCTCTTGATATTCAGGTTCATGACATCGTCCCAGTCTTTTTCGCTGAACTCGAGAGCATCTTCGCGCCGAATCAATCCGGCGTTATTCACCAGGATATCAATATGACCAAACTCAGCTACCGCGCGATCCAGCAGTCCAGGAATACCATCAATCTTTCGCAGATCGGCGGTCAGGCTTAAAAAACGACGCCCCAGCGCCGTGACCTGCTTGATGGTTTCAGTCGGTTCAACGATGTTAATGCCGACAATGTCACAGCCCGCTTGCGCCAGCCCCAACGCCATCCCCTGACCCAGTCCAGTATCACAACCAGTGACGACCGCAACTTTACCTTCGAGAGAAAATGCACTTAAAATCATAACAATACCTTATTCGTTTATGCCCACAACTAGCGCAAATCTTTAACGGCCACATGGTCCATATCATCAAAGACCTGGTTTTCACCGACCATGCCCCAGATAAAGGTATAAGCTTTGGTTCCGACACCGGAATGGATCGACCAGCTCGGGGAGATCACCGCCTGCTCGTTATGCATCACAATATGACGCGTTTCTTGCGGCTGCCCCATCATGTGGAAAACGCAGGCGTCATCATCCATATTGAAATAGAAATAAACTTCCATCCGGCGCTCGTGGGTGTGACACGGCATGGTGTTCCACAAGTTACCCGGAGCCAGCTCCGTCAGCCCCATACTCAATTGGCAGGTTTCCAGCACATCCGGGACAAAATATTTGTTAATCGTGCGACGGTTGCTGGTGAGGTTATCGCCTAACGTGACTGGAGATACTTCGTCCGGTGTGACTTTTTTGGTGGGATACGTCGTATGCGCAGGTGCGCAATTGTAATAAAACTTCGCCGGAGTAGCGGTATCAATACTGGCAAAGACAACTTCTTTTGCGCCTTTACCAACATACAGGGCTTCGCGGTGACCGATTTCATAGCATTGACCATCGACGGTAATCGTACCGGCACCGCCAATATTGATAACACCTAACTCGCGACGTTCCAGGAAATAGCTTACCCCGAGTTGTTTACCAACTTCCCCGCCAACGGAAACCGTTTTAGTTACCGGCATAATGCCGCCAACAATAATACGGTCAATGTGGCTGTAAACCATGGTGTACTCATCGGCGACAAATACCTTTTCAACCAAAAATTCATTGCGCAACCCCTGGGTATCCAGCGTTTTTGCATGCGCACTGTGGATGCTTTGTCTTACGTCCACATCAACCTCCGATAATCAGTGAAGCGTGAAAATAGAAAACGATAGTGAAACGCTGTTTCGTTTTCTCTATAAGGGGATGATATGCCCACAGGATAGGGTTTTCAATTAAAAATAAAACAATGTTTCATTTTTAAGGTGAGGACTGAAGAAAGTGCAGTGTCGATCACGAATATGTCATGAGAATGGAAAAATCAGGGAGCCCTGAAAATGTATGTCGACTCGCCAGCCACCATTATTCAACAGATTAATGACGGCTGATATTTATCGGTAAGGAGGAAATGCAGAGCTATTCGTCACGTTCAATGGTCAATGCCACGCCCTGGCCCCCGCCGATACAAAGCGTAGCCAGTCCTTTGCGGGCATTACGTTTCACCATTTCATGAACCAGAGAAACCAGGATTCGGCAACCGGACGCGCCTATTGGGTGACCGAGCGCGATCGCGCCACCATTAACATTGACCCGACGCTCATCCCATTCAAGCATCTTGCCAACCGAAAGCGCCTGAGCAGCAAACGCTTCATTAGCCTCAATAAGATCGACATCAGCCAACTGCCAGCCGACACGTTCCAGGCAACGGCGTGTCGCATACACCGGCGCAATGCCCATTAATGCCGGATCTACACCAACGCTGGCAAATGCGCGAATGCGGGCAAGCACGGGTAAATTCAACGCTCGCGCTTTGGCTTCGCTCATCATCATTACCGCAGCTGCGCCATCGTTTATGGATGATGCATTACCCGCTGTCACAGAACCGAGACTATCAAATGAAGGATTTAAACGGGCCAAGCCTTCTGCACTGGCGTCAGTGCGTGGCTGTTCATCGGTATCAACAACCAACGCCTGACCGTTACTTTGGGTCATTACCGGGACGATTTCATCTTTAAATCGTCCGGCGTCAATCGCCGCTCGCGCTTTTTGTTGCGAGCTAAGTGCGTAAGCATCCTGCAACTGACGGCTGATGCCATATTCGCGAGCCAGATTTTCGGCGGTGACACCAATATGATAATCATTGAAGGCATCCCACAAGCCGTCATGCACCAGACTATCAACCAACTGGCTATTGCCAAGCTGTGCACCGGTGCGGCTATCTGTAAGAACGTGTGGTGCGCGGCTCATGTTTTCCTGGCCACCGGCGATGACAATATCCGCCTCGCCACACTGGATCGCCTGAGTAGCCAGATGCAGTGCTTTAAGCCCGGAACCGCAAACGTCATTAATAGTGATTGCAGAAACGCTGTTAGGAAGACCACCTTTAATAGCCGATTGCCTTGCCGGATTCTGCCCTGCCCCTGCAGTCAACACCTGACCAAGAATCACTTCATCCACCGCATATGCAGAAACACCGGTACGTTCTATTAACGCTTTCACGACCAGGCTGCCAAGTTCCACGGCGGAATGACCCGCTAACGCACCACGAAAACAGCCGATAGGTGTCCGTAACGCCCCGACAATCACAACGTCTTTCATCACAACCTCGCACCAATTAACAGTGCAATAGTAAATGATTGTTAATTACAGTTATCTTAATTGTTTAAAAAAAGTGATTTTTATCACAAAGGAAATACGCCTGACCAGCAGTCAGAGACATAACTGGCACGTAAGGTTTGCAACCACTAACCCACCAATAGAGAGGTAGAAAGGGCGTTAATCTCCCATACTTAACCTGGTTTATGGTAAATTGCCCTCCATTTTGTTTAATTTGTAGATGATACGTTCAGATAATGTCTAATATTTGGTCAAAAGAAGAAACTCTGTGGAGTTTCGCGCTCTACGGCACAGCCGTTGGTGCAGGCACGCTCTTCCTTCCTATTCAGTTAGGTTCGGCAGGGGCTGTGGTCCTGTTTATTACTGCTCTGGTCGCCTGGCCTTTAACATATTGGCCACATAAAGCCTTATGCCAATTCATCCTCTCATCAAAAACATCAGCAGGTGAAGGAATAACGGGCGCGGTAACACACTACTATGGCAAGAAGATTGGTAATCTGATTACCACGCTGTACTTCATCGCCTTTTTTGTCGTCGTGTTGATATATGCCGTGGCAATTACCAACTCACTTACGGAACAGCTGGCAAAGCATATGGTTATTGATCTTCGCATCCGTATGTTGGTGAGTCTGGGTGTTGTATTAATCCTGAATCTCATTTTTCTGATGGGACGCCATGCCACTATTCGGGTAATGGGATTTTTGGTATTCCCATTGATTGCCTATTTCCTATTTCTATCTATTTACCTGGTCGGTAGTTGGCAACCTGATCTATTAACTACCCAGGTAGAGTTCAATCAGAATACCCTTCACCAGATATGGATATCGATTCCCGTGATGGTTTTCGCCTTTAGCCATACGCCCATTATTTCTACGTTTGCCATAGACAGACGTGAAAAATATGGCGAACACGCTATGGATAAATGCAAAAAAATTATGAAAGTCGCTTATCTCATCATCTGCATAAGTGTACTGTTCTTTGTCTTTAGCTGCCTGCTTTCTATTCCACCTTCGTATATTGAAGCGGCTAAAGAAGAAGGGGTTACCATTTTATCGGCGCTTTCTATGCTGCCGAACGCCCCAGCATGGTTGTCAATTTCCGGGATTATTGTCGCAGTAGTTGCGATGTCGAAATCATTCCTGGGTACGTACTTTGGCGTTATTGAAGGTGCCACGGAGGTCGTCAAAACAACACTACAGCAGGTTGGTGTAAAGAAAAGTCGTGCATTTAACCGCGCACTATCAATTATGTTGGTATCGCTCATTACCTTCTTTGTTTGTTGCATTAACCCGAACGCGATTTCGATGATTTACGCGATCAGCGGCCCGCTCATTGCCATGATACTTTTCATCATGCCTACGCTGTCAACATATCTCATCCCGGCGCTTAAACCCTGGCGTTCCATCGGAAATCTGATTACGCTGATCGTGGGTATCCTGTGCGTATCGGTAATGTTCTTTAGCTAATATCCGTTGTGAATGGTTCAAAATTGCTACAATTTTGAACCATTCCAGTTTTCATAATGTTCATTTGTTATTATTCCGCTCTATCACTTCTCTCGTCAAATCCTAGTATTATCAGTTAGTTAAACACACAAAGAGATCTGAACATCTTAAATAAGACTATTTAAGATGCATAACTTAGATTCGCAAGATATCTTCTGGTCATTCAAAAACAATTTGCGATATAGATATTCTTATACCATGAGATAGTTATCTGAACCGTTCTCAACCATGCAAGATTAAATCAGTGAAACATAATCATATTTGATAACGAGAAATGCATTTTTAAATGCCTTACTCAGAATTATAGCAAATACAGATTAATCGCAATTTTTCCCAGCAAAATTACAAAATCATGGTGTATTGACATCATCAATAACCAATGAAATTATGCAATTATATACGGATAGGGAGGTTCTTAACATGGGGCTTTGTAGTCGTTATAAAAGTCTTACATGCAATAGTTGCTCAATGCATTGCCAAATAATGCCAGAAGAGTCACCGCGTTTGCAGTATTGCGCAAACTCGTGTTTTTGTATGTGGCCCGAAGAAAGTTCATATTTTAATCGTGGTGTGGTGGAAGGTATCTTAAAAAAAAACCACAATGCGAGATTAAGCGGATATATTTTTGTCGATTTTTCAGTAAGTTTTTTACGTCTATTCCTTGAAAAAGACTGGATTGACTATCTTGCAAGTACTGACATGGGGATTGTTTTAGTCAGCGACCGCAATATGCAATCGTTAGCTAACTACTGGCGAAAACACAACTCTGCAATATCTGCTGTCATATATAATGATGATGGTCTTGATGTTGCCAATGAAAAGATCAGACAACTATTTATTGGTCGTTATTTATCATTTACCAGAGGGAACACATTAACTCAGATGGAATTCACCATAATGGGGTATATGGTTTCTGGTTTTAATCCATATCAGATTGCTGAAGTTCTGGATATGGATATCCGTAGCATCTACGCGTACAAGCAACGAATCGAAAAGAGAATGGGTGGTAAAATAAACGAGTTATTTATTCGTTCACATTCGGTCCAACATTGATACTCAACAATCTGCCAGAATCATACTCTGCTTATACGGGCATCTATTGAAATGCCCGTATTTTATAAATAAGCAGTAACCCCAAGAGTAAACAACATGGTATTTAAAACCATCACACGAAAAATTCAGAAGCATTACGAAATATGAATTTACAAACAATAGTGGCGTAAATGTTAATCATGTTAATTTACGTAAAGTTTTACGTTGCGACATTAAAGCCTCATTTCAATCATTATGATAAATATAAAATTAATATATATTTATGCCGTAAATACCAATATACTTAGCAAACTATGTGATTTCCATTTCGATTGATTTAGTGTCTATTGACGTATGTACTGGATTATTAACGATAATATCGAGTTCTGGCCTGAGCACCGAAAATTAATATCGGTACATAACGCCGATCTTAACGTCGTTCTGACAACGCCAGCCAGTCGTTGTTTATCACTTCTACTTGAAGCTTTTCCTGATGTGGTTGCACAACAAGATTTTTTCACCAGAGTCTGGGAAGAAGAAGGTATGCGTGTGCCAACTAACACGTTATATCAGAACATATCCATTATCAGACGCGGATTTCGCGCTGTTGGTGATACCACCCACTCGCTTATTGCAACCGTGCCGAGAAGAGGATTCAAGATTCATAATGACATTAACATACAAAATCATGCAATAAACTCTTCAACAGACGCACATACACACAATACCCCACCTGCGGTAAAAGGTAATGCGGAGTACAAAGAGAGCATTGGTAGCGCAAACAATTTCAATAACAAAATCCTCAAACATATAAAAAGTTATCTAATTATGTTGAGCATATTTGCTATAGGCGTATATTCTGCACATTGGCTATGGAATAAGAATCAACCGAAGCCATTCTTCAAGGATTACAAGACTGTTGCGGAAATTAATGGCTGCCATTTTAATGTGACAGAAGATACAATTGATGGGTTGAAAGAGTTCGATAAATATAAGACACGGATACTGGATTCGGGGATTAACTGTAAAAAATATCCGTGGTTATACTTCCCTCTTGCAAAATCCTCACCAAGGATGATTGTTATGGCATGCAATAAAAACTATAACCAACATGAAGTGGCAGGCTGTTTAACCCTGTCTTACCGTGAGGTTAATCGTGATTGATTATAAAAAAAACTTATTATTTATTTTAGTTTTCATCAGTGGGTTTATTCTCTTCATTGTTTACTCTTATACTGCAGAAAAAATGATATATAATGAAACATGCACTGCAAATTGGGTAATTTTTAATGACAAGGGGCGAGCAAATCTTACCATCGACTTTATGTATAACCAAAAAAATAAAACAGGAACTGTTGCGTTGAGCGGAACCTGGCAACAAGGTAACAGAGAAAGTAAATCAATACGGCGAAATATTGAATACACATGGATTGAAAACTATGACACAGCCCATTTAACATCAAAGAAAGTTAATAAATTTGAGATCATGGATCAAGTCGATGATGATAGACTTGCAGAACTTATTCCTGATTTTTATGTCTTTCCAGAAAAAAGTGTAAGCTATAATATACTAAAGCAAGGTAAGCATGCTTTTATTTTGAGTATTGGTAACAGAGCAATCATGCATTGTGCAAGGTAAACTTAAATAGATAACAAAAAGATGGAACCTCGTTAATCATAAAACAATAAAATTAAATATGCTTGTAGTATATGCCAGTATAAAGCATCAAAGTTTTGATCAACATCTTTCATTTTAGACATCACCTTGCAATGTAAAATATCATGTATCAACAACATCTGGTGCAAATCCATGAGTCGAACTCAACATTCATCTTAGCTCTATTATTATTCCTTCGTACAGTCGATGTAAACAATACAGAAAGAGGATTATTAAGAACCAGTTTACTTAGTGAATCAATAGAGGAAAGGACTAACGTTTCTTTAAAAGAATTGATTTCATCATCTGTTAAACTAAACTCATCATTGACAGATCGTGAGATATAACTGTTTTTAACTTTACTCTTTACGTTGACTTTACTGACAGAATTAACATTCACATATCTTGAATTTAGTGCCCATGATGTTGTTTGCGTGAGAACCTTCTCAGCATTAAGGAATTTTTTTAACGGAATCCTTGGTTTCTTTTTCGAGTCCGAATTTACAATATCATGCATATAGACCATTTCATGAATCTGCGAAAACTCAATGTCCATTATATACCTCACACTTTTACCGTGACTCGATGTTATTGTTCAATAATCACCTTCCATCAATACTAAATTTAATACCCCTAATGTGCCGATAACAAATATAGTCATTCTACGTAACGTCTCCATAAGGTGATAACCTTGATCAAATGAATTTCAAAAATAATAAAAGGAAATCTTTTGAGATGTTTGTCACGAATAAAGCTATTTATGTTACCAATATCATTTCGAGTGCGCACACTATCTATCTGTTTTTTCAGGATATAAAAAGCAACATGTAAGTTATGTAAATTGCCGATGCTACTAAGTAACATTATGGTAAAAAAAGTAAAAATGAGCGATTTTTGATAGAATAAAGCATTAGAAAAGGTGATATTTGACATTATCAGAAGCTGCGAATTCGGATTTTGCTCTAATCAAATGAGAGAAATGTAAAATGAAGCCACGAAATATTAATAATAGCCTACCACTGCAACCATTAGTTCCTGATCAGGAGAACAAAAATAAGAAAAATGAAGAGAAATTCGTGAATCCAGTTAAAATTACGATGAGGTCTGGTTTAAATTATATTGAACAAGAATCTCTTGGAGGAAAATATCTAACACATGATTTGTCAATAAAGATAGCGGATATTTCTGAAGAAATAATTCAGCAAGCAATATTATCTGCTATGAGCATATATAAATTTCCGATAACAGATGATTTAATGAGTATGGCTACAAATGAACTCATAAAACTGGCCAAAATAGAGAATAATTTAGACCTGAATAAATTCTCTACTATATGCACCGATGTACTATCCCCCCTCGTCATCAGACATAATAAAGAAAAAAAACCAGACGACTTACGACCCTTCGCAAAAATCCCCTTTTTAATTTTCATCGAAAAAATGGAAATTGATAATATGAATCAAGGTCATGCATATTAAGGCATTTATGAAATATCGTAAATAAGATAACTAATAAGGTGAATATTAGCAAAACAACTAATGACATTATTGGTTTATAGTGGTCAGTATTTTTACTAATAATGAACCAATATACCCATAAGCAATGCAAGCTTAAAACTCATAATTCAAAAAAGATAAATACATAAAAATTAATGAGTCAATCAATAATAATTTAGCATCACGAAACACATCACAGAGGAATATTATGAGCACAGATACACTTGAAATATTCAATAACAGTGATGAATGGGCAAGTCAACTAAAACACGCATTATCGCAAGGAGAAAATCTGGCATTACTACATGGATTGACTCCTGATATCCTTGATAGAATATATGCATATGCATTCGACTACCATGAAAAAGGTAATATAACGGACGCAGAAATTTATTATAAATTTCTGTGCATTTATGCGTTCGAAAATCATGAATATCTAAAAGGTTTTGCATCAGTATGCCAGTCAAAAAAGAAATATCAACAAGCATATGACCTTTACAAACTAAGTTACAATTACTCCCCGTATGATGACTATTCAGTTATTTATCGTATGGGTCAATGTCAAATTGGGGCTAAAAATATCGATAACGCAATGCAATGTTTCTATCATATTATTAACAATTGTGAGGATGAAAGTGTTAAGAGCAAAGCGCAGGCATATATTGAACTCTTAACTGATAATTCAGAAGATAATGGCTAAGCATTACAATCTTTTGGTTAAAATTGCTGGTTATAGTGCAGTTAACCACTATGACCAGCTTCTCTTATGTTTTCTTAAATCAACATCTTAAAACAGTTAAGAACACACTATAAATTATTATTTTTCAACGCGTTAGAGAACAATCTATTTTATCAAAATTGAATAAGGCTATTTCAGATTACATCACTGAATTCCTAAGATAAATTAGTGAACACAACCATAGATATGTCGAATGTAAACTCCTATAGCATTAATGACACATAAATATGAATAGCCACTATTTCTATTGCTTATGCAGGATGCAAGAAACCAATTTTTTCATAGAGGTTAACTAATGGACTTAGAAAATAAATTCTCATATCATTTTCTTGAGGGATTAACGCTCACGGAAGATGGAATTCTTACTCAAGGAAATGAGCAAATTTATATTCCACCGAAAGAGTTAGGAGTATTGATCGTATTACTTGAATCCGCTGGTCATGTTGTCCTGAAAGATATGATCATCGAATCAGTATGGAAAAATATTATTGTAAGTGACGAGTCCCTGACAAGATGTATCTATTCTTTGCGCTGCATTTTTGAAAAAATTGGCTATGATCGTTGCATAGAAACAATCTACCGGAAAGGTTATCGTTTCAGTGGACAGGTTTTCAAAACTAGAATAAATGAAGATAACACTTCAGACTATTCCATAGCTATATTTCCTTTCACCACTTCATTGAATACCCTGGATCCATTAATACTTAATCAGGAATTAGTGCAAAACATTTCAAATAAAAAAATCGATGGCCTTTATGCCTATCCGATGGCTGCGACAAATTTTTGTAATGATCACATATCGCAAAATTCATTTTTGAGAAGATTCAAGCCAGATTATTTCGTTACAGGAAGAATAAACCAGAATAACGCGGTGAAAACTTTATACATTGAACTGATCGACGCTAAAAATCTTTTCCTCATCGCCAGTAATCATCTTCCTGTTGATGAACTACATAACACATCACAATTTATTATAGATAATATCCTTCAAACGGTACATAATCCAGAGCGTTCTGTAAGATTAGCTAAACCGGATCAAGGTTACAAGAATCATTATTTATCAGATGAACTGTTGGCTGGTAAGAAAGAACTTTACGAGTTTACTCCTGAAAGCATTTACAGGGCTATGACTATATTTGATGGATTACAAAATAAAAGTGATATACAGACGCTAAAAACAGAATGTTATTGTCTGATAGCGGAATGCCATATGTCTTTGGCACTTCATGGAAAATATGAACTTGAACTTGCTGCTCAAAAAGCATTAGAGCTTTTACATTATGTATCAGACATAACCAATGTCGATGGAAAAATTTTAGCTATTATGGGACTGATAACTGGCCTGTCTGGACAAGAAAAAGTATCTCATATCTTATTTGAACAGGCTAAGATACACACAACTGATATAGCCTCTCTCTACTACTATAGAGCACTTGTCAACTTTCATAATGAAAGAATTGAAGAGGCAAGGATTTGTATAGACAAATCACTACAACTCGAACCCAGAAGACGAAAAGCAGTTGTGATAAAAGAGTGTGTAGATATGTATGTGCCTAACCCACTCAAAAGCAACATGAAACTCTACTATAAAGAAACTTCGAGTGAAAGCCATCGAGTTATAATTGACAACATTTTGAAACTAAAGCAACTGACGAGAATTTGTATGCGATAAATCTTTATTGTCGCAATTTTATTGTTTAGATGTATGCAACTAGTTATTTAAACAACAGAGATGAAAATATCTAAGATATTTACCTTATTGCAATATATATCAAATACTCTAGATTAAAAAGTATTGTGTATAGGCTATTGGCCTGGACAAATAAAAAGGGAACTTTATGACTAATCCAATCAATATGAATAATTTTTCTCAAAGTTTAAATATAGCAACTGCAACGGGTGATGAAGTAGTTTCATTAGATAAACACATCACCACCAGTGCTACTGATACAGATCAAATACAAGCATTTATAGTTTCAACATGGATGGCATCTTTTCAAAATGATATGTATTCGAAAGATAATCCTATCTCTCCTTACTATGAACTGGAATGGTAGACAATTGACCACTTAAATGTTTAACGAGATACTGATTATATTAGTATCTCGTTCCTTTCCTTCAATCCTACACATAAAAATATATGCGCTTACCCAAAGTTAAAATCTTATCCATCTTCATGTTTTCTATATTAATTACAAAAATGTCTTTCGCCAGTAGCGCTTGCTTTAATGAAGCAGGATCAATTTTCAGAATCGAACCAAATTTGATCAAAGCTATCGCTCTTGTTGAAAGTAATTTAAAAAATGATAGCATCGGCAAGAACAGGGATAAGAAAAACAATATAAAGAGTTTTGATTATGGTTTAATGCAGATAAACCAGATGCACATTCCCATGTTAAAAAAACGTGGAATAATAAAAGATGAACGAGATTTGTTAGATAACCCCTGTCTGAACATTAAAATAGGGACCGAGATTTTATATAATCATTTTTCACGTTGTGGGGTAACGTGGCAATGTCTGGGGACTTATAACGCGGGTTTTGCAATGGAAAACCAAAAAAAGAGGCTGCAATATGCAAAAAAAATATATGTTGTATATACCAGACTTAATGAAATAGACAAGCGTAAGGCTTTAGCAAAATGAGCCTAAAGCCTCTTTTTTTATATAGTGCAAACACCCATACGTAAAGCTGTTTTGATCAACTCGATACCACTGTGAACATCTAATTTCTTCATGATATTGAGTCTATGAGTTTCGACTGTTTTCCTGCTTAACTGCAAGAAATTAGCGATTTCTTTGTTTGTTTTTCCATCAGCTATGAGTTGTAGTATTTCAGACTCACGATTTGTAAGTTGATTATCAGAGGAATATCTTGAAGATATTTTTTCACAATCCATATGTACACTATCAAAATAAGTGTAACCATTACTAATCGAATCAATAGCGCGATTTAGTTTCGCCGGGTGACTGGTTTTCCATACGCATCCTTTCGCACCGGCTTCAAGCAATTTTATTGAATCAATATACGGCATTTTTGCTACAAATGTAATAATATGAGCATCTATTTTATGCGATTTAACCCATTTTATGAGTTCGGACCCCATCATTCCACCTGCAAATTCTCCTAAAATAAATATTTGGGCTGCAGATTTGTTACACTCCGCTATAGCTTTCTTCAGATCTTTATAGCCCCCAACAACCTCATATAAATCGGGATAATGTCCGAGAAATCCAATTATCCCATCAATCATAAACGGCTGCTGATCTGAAACTACAATTTTAATCTTTCCCATATATTCATCCTGAGTGTAAATGCTATAACGCATTCATTTATAATCATCCCTTCCATTATTATTATAAGCAAAATCCAAAGAATACATTGATGAAATAATAATGAAATATAATTAAAAATAAAATTTTTGTGTAAGCAAAATAAGACCAGTGTTGAAAAATCATTAGGCGTTTAAAATATTAGAATTAGATTATATTCAAGTCATTAAACCGGAGACAGTGATCTATAAGTCCTCTGGGTTCTTCAAATCAGAGTTATTCATAGCCAAAGAATCTATTTCACACATTCTTTCAACTAAATAATGTCTGGCATGTTCACAGATTTCATTAACCTTATCAGGGGAAAAACAGTGATTGCTAATTAAATATTGCTCACAATTATCCACAAATTCCTGCGGACTAAATTCAGCAATAAATTGATCTGTAAAAAAAATAAAACGTTTGTCATCATGATATGAAATATGGACATTCCATATTGACTTGTCGACAAAATATGACTCTACTTCAATAGACTTATCTTTGAAACTGGTAGGTATATAGAGATTTAAAGGGCCTGATATTGACGGTAATTTTGTTACCCAACTTTCAAAAAGTTTGATAAAAACTTCAACTTCCTCTGAAGATTTTAACAATATGCTCTTCAGATCGTTTATCATGTTTATTCTGTTTTTTTCTAATTCTGAGCTCAGCAAACTTATCAAGGGTATAAAATTATCCATCACATCAATAATGCCTTTCGCATAGCCATCATAATAACCTTGAATAACTTTTTCTTCTCTCTTTTCCTCAATACTCTGAATTTTTGCGGTGGTTTCAAGAAGGATCTGTTCTTTTAGAGAGACTATTTCTTTCAATCCATCAGAAATTATTCTTTTAATCACAACACCATTTGCAGGAGAGTTTATCAAGCTCATCTCTATTTTTTTTCGCATAAAATGTAATTCTCTCCAAAAGAGTAGACGCAAGTGGTAACGGCAATTGTATGTGGTCAACAAAATCAGGAAATAATAAATTAAATCGTTGCTGCATTGCCAACGGTTGTTGCCTTACATAGGGCAACAACGTTGAAAAACCACATGTGATGATATTCTGATAGTTAACGATGCCAAGTTTATATCGTGCCTTTTCATTTATTTCCACCGGTATCGCTGATAAATAATTCCTTAGCACATCAGGAACCTTGTAAAAAAATCCCCGTTCTGCAAACCTTTCTCGATAAAAGTGACAACCACTGAGTAAACAGATCAATGGAAATAATTTCCAATTGTTTATGTAGTAAATAAGTGAACTATTCAGACTGAAATGCTCAACTGAAAGATTGTACTGTAGGAGTATCATTTCATTGGTAATAGATCTAAGTACCGGATTGCTAATACGTGCATTATTCAAACTTACTCGTTGAGGATGAATATAACTAATTGGATCATATATAATCTTTCTTAGGGCAAGATTCATAACGTTCTCATATGTCTACTTATTTTTTAACCTGATTAAATTAGTTAGAATAGCCCTGTACTTCCATAACAGCCAGCAAGTCGCAATGGACATTAATGCAAGTAAGATAGAAACCGGCATAGTCTTATCATAAGCAAAAACAGGTTCGTTAATTTCATATGTTGGTGCTTGTTCAATAATATCTCTTCGTTTTGACAATACGACTGAAATATTCTCATATTGTACGCTTGCAAAGCTATTAACAATAAATCTCTTAATGTCATTTATTTTTATTTCTGGATTGATATCTTTTTCATATACAGCAAGTACAGAAATATGAATTGGTAGAGCAGTTTTGCCACTATCACCTGTATCAACATCGTAACTAACATGTACTCTTGAAGAAACAATGCCATCCATAATTTTGAGAGATTGCTCTAAACGCTGTTCAATAGCAGAATACAATCTTGCTTTTTCCGCTCGTGGAGAGGAAACGAGTGCATCTGCAGGGAACATCTGCGATATTTGAATATCAGGCTTACCCGGGAGATTGTAGATTTTTAGCCAATCCACCGCAGAAGCAAAATCCGTTGGTTCTACATAGATTGAAAATCCAGTTTTGCCTTGATCCTTCTTCTCAGCATTAATATTATGTCTTTGTAAAACAGCAAGGACATCATTAGCTTGCTGTTGATCAAGATGGTTCAGTAATTCCTGCTGCTTGCAACCGCACAACAGCAGGATAAACAAGAATAATGATATATATTTCATGAGCGAGTCAACGTCTCAACTGCAGCGACAATTTTTCTTGCTAATGTTCCCACCAATGAAACCTCGACATTATAATTAAGCACATGATCCTGCAAGACTAATAATTTTTCAGGAGTTAACCCCTTTTTATCAGACCTTAATGCTTGTAACGCATTTTGCTGCCAATTTTCAGTTTGTACCGCATAGTTAGCAAAAGCGGAGATCATTTTATCATCCGGGTTATCAAGATTGAGAACCCGGTCATTTAAATCAATAACTTTCGCTTGCTGTATTTCATGAGCAGTTGATTGCTCAGCTCTATCAATAGGTGGCATATTGCTTACTGACATAATAAAATCCTTATCCAGTTTAGCGGAAGTTTTGTATGATTGCCGAATCAAGATCTTTATACGCTTTTACAACGTTAGATTGCGCATTTCGATATAATGTATACTCAGCTAATGCACTCTGATATTCGGCAAGGAATTTCGGGTCGGAAGGATTGGTTGCTAAATCCTCCAACGCCTTTTCAACTTGTTGGTTAAGATCATCAACGCCCTGATCAAATTGTTTGCTGATATCCATAATATAACCATTCCAATCTGCCATAAGTCCTCCTCAATTATTCCTGAAATGTCCACTTGCTACCTTGAGACTTCTCGAATCGGTTATCTCCGTAGCTAAATGAACTATTGTTTGTGTCCTGATTTTTCAAATTCACATTAAATCTTACATATTGTTTACCCCATTGTTTATAATATTCGTCAACATAATTATTAATTTTATTTAATTCACTGTCGCTTAACGTACCAATGATATTGAAATATACATTGTTAGCTGTTTTATATTTTTCATAAGAAAGACCTATTGCCGACAATGTTTCAATTGCCTGACTTTCCAATACATTATCATCTAATACCGCAATACTTATATTGCTGGCATATGGCATAGTTTGCAGTAATCCTTTAATAAGATTATCGATTAGTTGCTGTGTGATAGCATTCCGTTGCTTACTCACTGTCAGTCTTGGATTACTGGCATCTAATAGCTGTAGTTTAAAATATTGTAGATCTGGGAAATTATCAGCAAGCCATGAAAAAATTCGTATCGATTCATCATCAGGATTTATCACCCGTACTGGCTTTCCTGGTTGATTTTTTTCCAGTGCTTGTTTGACCCAGACAGCTTCATCCAAACTATTGGTATTGATATAGATGACATGATCCCTACCATATAAAATTTCATAATTTCTATTTTTGTTTACAAGAATTTTATCGATATGTCTCAGCTGCGGATCATTACTGGCATTGACAATATAAAAAGCTATAAAAATGATAGCAAAAAGAAAAAATAGCGTTACATATTTAAACAGCGTACTACTAAAGAAATGTTGTCTTGTTGAAGTAATGTTATTTTCAACAATACCTGGTATTGAATACTGCCAAACTTCATTTTTTCCTTTTACAGCAAATTTGAGGCCTAAAACTTCTATTTGCTGATTCAATGTTAACGTTCTATCTTCAGGTTCTTGTGCTGTTAATTCTCTGATTGTTACAACCAGATCAGGGTCGGTAGTGATTATTACCTCAAAACTGCCTGTAAGCTCTCCATAAGGAATGACTATCGTATTCTCTGGTAACTCAGAAAAAGAATCACTTCTTCCTAACGAAACATCATTACCAACGATAACGAGTACACGCCCATTAAGTATTTCATACTCGCATCCATTCAATGGTCCGCTCAATAAACGAATGGCATAAGATTCCAATAAGTCTTGTGATAAGAATTTATCATTATTTCCCATGAATACCACCCGCTAATTCCATAAGCTCTAGTTTAGAGTAGTGTAACAAGACGGAAATTTCATGACCAAATTATGATGACACACAATAAAAAGATTATAATTTTCGAGAACCATTTTAAATGCCTACATACATAACTTTATTTGCAATTTAAGGTATTCACCCTATTCCCTCATTGATATGCAAATATAACAATTACCATTATTTTAAATTTTACACGTAATATTTACCCTAAATGATTTTAGAGTGCAGGTTGGCATATGCAAGTCTTTTCCAGTGATGTCTACTTCACTGTAGGCACTAATGCATTATTAGCATCCCAAAAGGAATATTACAGCGATTTGGTTGCGTTGGTTGATCTTGGACATTCGTTCGTTGTTATTGATGAGCACCAACATCGAAATCTCAAACCAAATACAGAACCTGTAAACACCCTTTTGAGCAACAATTTCATCAGGATCAATAAGAATATTACATTATCTGATTTAACGCATTTCCTGGTTTCGAATCTTCATACACAAAATGTGTATTCCACTCAAGAACCACTTACCCATGATGAGATAGATATCCTGCGGTTATGTGTTTCTTATTCGTTAAAACAAATAGCCATTATCAAAGGAATTGATTATAAAACAGTATCATATCACAAAATAAGAGCCCTAAATAAACTTAACATAAAAGGTACTGTTGAGTTGTTTATAGCACTCTGTGAATGGGATAAACATTATTTTAAACTCCAATCTTGCATAAGAGAAAGTTGATATGTCATTAGTAAGATATAATAGTAAAATCATAATAACTGTCGCGCTGATATCGTTGCTCTCTGCATGCACCAGAGAAAATTCATTAAAGGATACTCAGAATAAAAGAAGTGGCGAATCTCAAGCGATAGTAGATGCAAGACAGTTCTTTAGCGAACACCCGGAATATATATCATCAGCAGAACTAGAGCAGAAACTATATCGCGAATTTGCACAGGTTACGACTGTTCCAGCTTATAAAGAGATGAGTATGTATCAATTGCTTGTCATTTCGCAAGATCGTTTAACACATTAAATAAGAATCTACACGCTTTTTGCGTGTAGATTCTTATAAATTTCCGACTATGATAGATGTTTAATTTTTTTAATTATTGTCTTTATTCTCACTTTTTGTGTCTTCACCTTCTTTGAATTTATCTTCTGAGGGGAGCAGTTCATCTGGAATAGGTTGTCCAGCATTCTCCACATCTTCAAGCCACAGCAGAAGACGCAAGATCTCATCTATATTTTCGAAGCTAACATAATCGTAGCGACGATGGGTAGCATAAATTTTTCGTGCTAATTTTTTATCTGTAATAATTGGTATTCCGATTTCTTTTGCATATTTCCTTACGGCTAATGCGACCTCATTAGTTTCTCTTACAGAAATCAATGGTATAGGTGACAGATGTGGCTTAAAGTATATCCCTATGGCAATGTGCGTAGGGTTGGCAATCATCAGACGGCTATTACTGACATCAGATTTCAATTGCTCTGACAGAATTTCTTGATGGCGTTCTCTGCGTTTAGACTTAATTTCTGGATTTCCTTCTTGTTCCTTGTATTCTCTTTTAACTTCTTGTTTATCCATTTTCATATCTTTCATAAATAAAAAATACTCAGCGATAAAATCAAATATTAGAACAATTATCATACTGCCGAGACAATATAGTATGAGAAGGAATAGCATCTCTCCCCAATCTGATAATAAAGATATGATATCTCCATCAAGAGTTTTAAAAAGCAGTGATTTATGGTTACTCCAAAATACTTTGATCGCCAATGCAAAAAAAATAATATAAAGTATTGCTTTGACAAATTCTTTTACGGTTTTTAAGCCAAATATACGTTTTAAGCCATTTACTGGATTTAATGAATCAAACTTAAACTTAATAGCTTCAGTTGCTAATTGCATTTTACTTTGAAACCATGAGACAAGTATTGTTGTAAACATGCAAACCAGCAAAAAAGGAATGATCGTTTTCAACCAACCTATCCCCATAGCTTTAAAATAGTCCCAAATATCCGGTTTAGCGTTATGATCAAGGATGTATTCAAGAATCGACATAATATGATGCACATCAAATACATATCCGAGATATAAAGTGCCCACAAGCATTATTACAGAGACTGTTAAGTCTCTACTTTTTAGAATTTGCCCTTTTTTAGAAGCATCCTGGAGTTTCTTTTGTGTTGGCTTTTCAGTTTTATTTGCCATGAAACACTCTATTTATCAATGTATAATTGCAATTGTTCTGGGAAGAAGGATAACGGCATAACTCGTTCAGCCAGTATTGGGCCAAAATAAATAATTAATATTAAAAATGCCAGCGCACTTTTGACAGTCAGTGAGATGGCAAAAGCATTTAGTTGTGAAGCATAGCGTGCCAGCAATCCCAGGACAGCTTCACCGCCCAGCATAACCGCAATCACGGGGCTTGCGTAAACGATAGTATGAGTCATTATATTATTAATATATGAGAATAAAGGCTCTAATTTAGGAAAATTAAAATTTCCTGAAGGCCATAAGTTATAACTTTGCCATAGAGTCTCCAGAATAAAGTTCAATCCACCGTTAGTAAGATAAACTGCTGCAGAGAAAAGGTTAAATAATCTTGCTAATTCCGATGTATCGACACCTGTAGCCGGATCCAAAGTACTACTTAACGTTGCACCACGTTGGTTATCGATAAAGCTGCCTATAGCAAGGAAAATCCAAAATGGGGATGCTAATAAGCAAGCAATAAACAACCCTATGATAATTTCTCTGGCAGCAAACAAAGCGATATCTATTTCATTTAGGGTAGATAATTCATAGTGGTAATGCTGAACTAATGCACATGATACCACTATTATTATTGGATGACGGACTACTGTTGGTATATTCCCGCTGGCGAAAAATGGTAACAAATAGAAAGTTGGTGCCAATCGGCAAAAACCGAGCGCTGTAGCAGCCAGCAGACTATGCAACTGATAGAGTATCGCCTCCCCCATGCTATCCTCTCGCGAATGCTAAATTAAGCATTTCGATACCAAACGAATATAATTTTTCACCATACCATCCGCTCATTAAAAAAAAGCAAATACTTACGCACAATAATTTGACGCCAAATGGCAAAGTCTGTTCTTGCAACTGTGTTACCGTTTGAAAAAGCCCTACCAATAAACCAACAAATGTCGCAACTGCAATAGGTCCTGCAGACATAACTAAAATCAGATACAGCGCCCTATTCCCCGCAAAAACAATGTCGTCCATATTTTTTCCTCAGGGATTAATGGATAGGTCAAAATATTGTAAAATGAGTCCTTTCGATAACATTGTCCAACCGTCCATCGCGACAAACAGAATTAATTTTATCGGTGTAGATATGGTTACCGGACTCATCATCATCATACCTAACGTTAACAGAACGCTGGATATAACCAGATCAACTACAACAAAGGGTAAATAGATATAGAAACCTATAATAAATGCACTTTTTATCTCACTTAACGCATATGCCGGGAGTAACGAGAAAATTGAAATATTCTCATCATCGATTATCTCTTCATTGTCTTCAGAACTATTCACCTTCTGAATCTTTTCAAAAAAGCTAACCAACTCCGGTTCAGAATATTTTATCAAATATGATTTATAACCACTCATGCCTGTCTCAACAAAATTAACAACCGACGCTACATTATTGAATGAAAGATTCTCATTCTGACTGTTATTATATATTTCCTTCCCAACCGGCATCATTACGAACATTGACAATAGCAAAGCTACTCCATTAAGTGTCATATTTGATGGCACTTGCTGAAGTCCCAGTGCGTTTCGGACAATAACAAAAACAATCGAGAATTTAATAAAACATGTTCCGGATGCTATTATAAACGGCAATAGTGTAAATAATGATAATATCGCTATCAGCGAAATACTATTTGACATTATTATTCCCTGATAACCAAGAATGAATTTCTACGCCCAATTTATCATCCACTTCAACAAGTTCGCCATAGCCAGTTAGCGCGCCATTTACACGTATCTCTATATTTTTCTCAGCTTCAGGAAGCAAAGATATAATTCTTTTTGCACAGAGATCGTCTATTTCATATAGATTCATTATTTTCTTTCCAAGAACAAACTCAATTTTTACAGGCAAGTCTTCAAAACTATTAATCTGCTGATAGTCATTTTCATCATTAATCTCGATTTCGCTTTTTTTGATATCAAAGTCATCTGTTTCAAAATCTTCCTCGTACTCAAAATGATCAGCCATTTTTAACTCCTCTGGATAAATCAGATCACAAATCTTTGTATTATAAATAACCGCATAAGCAAAATTATCTGAAATTAATAAAACATCACCAACTTCAATATCAACAATGGTTCTGTAACATATTTTACTAAATCCAATTACAAAATGAATGGGCCAATATAATGTTTTTTTGTCTAGCGTTAGAGCGTTTTCGTATTGGCAGACCGTGACTTTATCTAACCAAACATTTAATTCCCCTGTCCATATTCTTATTAGTGGTTGAGCTGGACTCAATACTCCATCAAATACTTTACCTACACACAAACGATTATATTTTAGTTCAGGATACTTTAGATTTAACGGGGTACTAGATAAACTGAGCCATTCCACTATTAACCTTTCCGTTTCTGGCATTAAAGCCATCCCAGCGAGCTCGGCAGAAATTAAGGGAAATATTTCTCGAAGTAACACCCATCCAGACCAGCTGCCGCTCTCTTCTGCTATCGGTAGCCATTTGGCGCTAAATTCGGGCATTAATAACGCAACATCTTCACCATTTTCTTTCCAGTTTTGAAAAGTGGTTTCAAAGGAATGAGTGTTTCCATTTACTTTTCTCAGACCGAACATTAACTTTCGTCCTTCTGATCGTTTTCGAATTTACCTTCATTTTCTTGCTCATCATGAGGCTGATGTCGTTGCCCTTGTCGTTCATCTTGCTCAGTCAATACCCAACGTTGTGCTGTAACATCATTGTGTTGGGCTTCATGGAGTCTGTCGGAGACAATCGTGTCTGATGGTTTTAGTCGTATCCCTTCACTACTTTCCAGAATCCGAACTGTATGATTCTGTCCCCAACGCTGAAACTGATATGTCAATTCATTTTCGGGTACATTGGCACTATTAACAGAATTATTTATATCATTCTGATTGAGCGTATGAACATTCCTTTGCTTTTCGATATGTTGAGTAAACATGGTTTTGTTATCAGCAAACCTTCTTTCGTTAGTAATATCTAATAAATGGGCCTGCTCTCCATTTTTTTTGTCTCCATCGCGATATTTTTTTTCACGCTCTTTATTATTACTGTGGTTTTGAACCGTGATTTTTTCTGTATGGATACCATTATGGATTCCCCCCTTAAATTGTATCGTTTTATCAGATAGTTCAGAATTAAGACCCTGATCTCGTGAAGTCATATTGAGGACTTTCTTTGTAGAAAGTTGCTCTATTCCATTTGTTTGCAAAGAAAAAGATGAATTCCTGTCAACCTGGAGAGACGATTTGTTATCAATAGACTTCATTTGCCCATTCTTTTTCCCAAACGTAGGGAATTGGCTATCCTGAGCCTGACGTAATAACTGGAGAATGGATCCAGCAACAATCTCACTCATTTCTTTATTTTTTTTGTTTTTCTTTACGAAACTGTCTAAATACGCAGCAGAATTCTCGGATGTGTCTGTGTTTAAATTTTTATAATGTTCAATTTTCTTGACTTCGTCCATTATATTTCTCCTCCTGTTCAAGCTCGTCTTGATAAAGCATCTGATTTAAAAGTTGTTTTTTGATGCGCTTCTTTAGTAGATCGTACTTTTCTCCTTTTAGCCACCAGTGTTTTCTTTGTGCTTGCTGTTGAACTATTTCCTTGTTAAGTATTTTTCGCCGTTCTGCTATTTTTTGCTTTTCAAGATTTATCTCAGCGATCTGCTGCTGAATGACTGCAACTTTACGTAACGAGTAAAATATATCCTGGCGAAATACTACTTCGCCGAGTAACTCCTTCATATCTAACAGTGACTGTAGGTTTTTAAGTTGCATATCATACAGGCGTTCCTTTTCGACTAACTTTTCTTTTTCTGCATTTAACTTTTGTAATGATGCTTCACATGCAGCCAGGCTCTGCGCTGTTCTTCTGATAAGTCGATTAACTTTACTTAACAATTCGTTCAAGCTCTTTTAGCGTTTCACTCATTGGCATTTTTTCATTAACTGACTGTTTTAACCAATTTGTGAGTTTAGGCCGGGCATTCATAGCAAAATCATTTTCAGCATTTTGCCCAGCGCGATATTCCCCTAAATCAATAAACACCTGTAGATCTTCCAAAGTGGTGAGGATCTTCCTTACCCGTGCAGCATTATCTCTGTGTTTTTCATCAGTGACCTGACCAAATACTCGACTCACACTTTTTAGAACATCTATTGCCGGATAATGACCTTGCCCAGCGAGTTTGCGACTTAGATAGATATGGCCATCAAGGATTGAGCGAATTTCATCCCCCAGTGGGTCTGATTCATCCTCCCCCTCCAGTAATACGGTATAAAAGGCAGTAATACTTCCTTTTAGTGTTGGTCCCGGCCTCTCCAGTAAGCGAGGTAAGCTGTCAAAAACAGAAGCAGGATAACCACGTCTGGCAGGTGGTTCACCCGCTGCCAGCTTCATATCGCGTAGTGCTCGTGCATAGCGCGTCATTGAGTCGATAAAAAGTACAACTCTCTTTCCTCGATCTCTAAAATACTCTGCCACGGTTGTCGCCATCAGGGCGGCATTACACCGATCTACTGACGAAAAATCAGAGGTGGCATAAACCAAAACACATTTTGCTGCATTTACTGATTTTTTCAGCGATTCCGCGCATTCCGTAACTTCCCTTCCACGTTCGCCAATCAAGCCAATAACAAACACATCAGCTTCAGTGTTGTTTACAAGCATATGCATTAAAACCGTTTTGCCACAGCCAGCCGATGCGAAAATCCCAACACGTTGACCAATGCCACATGTCAGTACGCCATCAATGACTCTTATCCGTGTCTCTAGTGGTGTATTAATAACTCGACGTTCCTGATACGACGGTGGCAGTTCATCAATCAGGCGTAAATTTCCCCTATCCCCTGGAGTGACCGGGACAAACCTTTCCATAATTTGACCAGAAGCATTCAAAACTGAACCAAGAAAGGCATCACTGATCTGTATGGTTAACTGCTCTCCCGTTGGTTTCAATACTGCAGTACGTGTAAGCCCCACAGAGCTGCCTATAAGGTTTAATAATGTCTTTCCATTGCGAAAGCCAACGACCTGAGCCCTGGCTATACGTTCAATTGCTTGCCAGCTCGCATAAATTTCGCATACTTCGCCCACTGAAACGTCGTCAAGCTCTGCTTCAATCAGCGAGCCGTTTATGCTATGTAAGTAGCTGTATTTATTTAATAGTTTTAATTTTTTCATACCAGCATGCTCCATATCGCAAGACATTATCCTAAATAGTTTTCAGAATATTAACGGGAACATTTTCCGTTAGTTCCCCGTACGAAAGTACTTCGAGGTCTCGATAACTAGATTCAATAAGTTTTTTGATAAAACGACGAATATCCACAGATCCCAGTAAAATAATGTCTTTAATAGGAATATTGATTCCAGAAAGTGCCAGTTTAAAATTATCCAGAATCATCTCAGCTTCGGATGCATCGAGATTAAGAAAAGTACCGCCAGCGGTAGGCCTGACACCATCTCTGATTCTGTCCTCTATTTCAGGCGAAATCACAATTGCTTTAATTTCTCCAGAATATGAAAACTTATGGCAAATGTAGCGACCTAATGCACCTCGTACATGCTCAACGAGTGTAATTATATCTTTCTCTCGTGGGCTCCATAATGCTAAAGCCTCCATAACTAAACGCATATTGCGCACTGAAATTCGCTCCTGGATCAGACGCTGAATTACCTCTGAAATGCGCTGCACGGTTATATATCTTAATATTTCTTTTAATAGATCAGGATACTTCATCTCTAATTGATCAAGAATATATTTGGTTTCTTGTATACCAAAATACTCATTAATATTATGAGCCAGACATACAGATAAATGATTGTACATTTCATCCATGGCCGTGCGAGTATAACAGCCAATTTTTGTTAATTTTTGGGCATCACTTTTTGTAACCCAATAATATTGTTCACCATTACTATTTACGATGACAGGTTTCTTGATCAAAGTCGAAACCACTTCATCTGAATATTCAACCAACAAGACAAGATCATGATAAATTTTAAATTGCGAGGCTCTGACTTCATTTAGCATTAATATGACATCTTCATCATTAAGGCCTTCTCCCTCGCGAATGACAATACCGGGAATACGGATACCATACTCAATAAAAAACTGACTACGAATCCTATCAGCAAGATTGATTTCAGTGTATTTTTTAGCCTGTGCACTATTCATAATCAAAACCAAGGGTACCGTTTCGGTAATAACCTGATCAAGTTTATTAATAATACCTAATGAAATATCATCATCCTGATTATAGGGTTCCAACCCAACGGTGATATCTCCCTCAACAACCGTTTCTTCAACCCCTTTCTTTTTGAATTTAAAGTAAAAATAAATTCCTAAGATTACTGCCAAACATAAAAACACAAGAAGGGGAAAACCTGGAAGCAACCCAATACTTAGCGCGAGGACACATGTCACAATAATGACAAAAGAATTACTTAATAACTGGGACATTATATTTTGCCCCATATTATCACTATCGCCATTCACGCGCGTTACGATAAACCCTGCGCTAATAGCAATTAATAAAGCTGGAATTTGAGAAACAAGACCATCACCGACGGTAAGAATTGTGTAGACGGTCAACGCTGTCGAGAAATCCATTCCATTTTGGCCTACTCCTACTGATAGCCCACCGATAATATTAACAAAGATAATAATGATGTTTGCAATAGCATCACCTTTGATAAATTTCATCGCACCATCAAAGGAACCATACAGCTGACTCTCTCGTTCTAATACGCTACGACGTTCTTTTGCTAAATCTGCATCAATGATCCCGGCGCGTAGATCGGCGTCAATACTCATTTGTTTACCTGGCATACCGTCAAGCGAAAAGCGGGCAGCAACTTCAGCCACACGTTCCGAACCTTTAGTAATCACGATAAACTGAACAATAGTAACAATGGAGAAAATAACAAAACCAACTACCAGGCTATCTCCAATAACGAATTCACCAAAACTCGTTATAATTTCTCCGGCGTCCGCCTCAAGAAGTATAAGTCGACTGGTACTGATCGCCAGCGCCAAACGAAATAACGTTGTGATGAGGAGAATTGATGGGAATGAAGAAAAACTTAAGATCCTATCAACATAGAATGATCCTAAAAACACAAGTATTGCCAATGTTAAGTTCAGCCCAATCAAAAAATCGATTAAGTAAGTGGGCAATGGAATTATGAGCATGGCGATAATCATCACCATTAATCCAAGAATTATTAATTCTGGATGACTCCTTAACCCTATCAAAACTTTGTTAAACATTGAACATTACCTTCTTCCATGATTTTTTATTTTGTTTTTTATTACTGTTTTGTGTATCAAAGAGCTCTACTGCAAATGTTACTTTTATTGCCTGTTTACAACACTCCCTAATCTCTAATAATTGTTCATTATTAATAAAAAGTGAAAATGGAAGATTTGTACATCCGCTGTAAATCGCCTTCAGGAGTAACGTTTTGTCTTTATAATTAGCATCTGCGGGTAGGGTTACCAGTGCATTTTTCAGGAGTTCCTCTGCAGTCTCAGGAAATTTTATTAACGATATCAGAAAAAATATCCAGTAATCTTCTGCGCTAATAAATTTTTTAATTATTGGGTTATTCATTAAAGTTTTCAGAAATAAAGCCTCTGCCGACTGAAGAGACAATAGTTGTGACAACTTATTGAGAAACATACCAAATTCCAATGATGAACAACTCGCATCAAGTGCATTTATATCTGAGAAAAGCGTCTCTTTGATAAATTTTGTCACTAGCATTCTATTTTGATAGCCATAACTACCAATCCATTCTACATAAGTATCTACAGCATCGTCTTCTGCCATTAAAAATTGTCGATAACTTGCCCTTAGTAATTTTGGATTTAATGACAACGCCTGGCCAAATAACTTTGCTTTTAATGCCGAGTTAATGCCACTATTAATGAATTTTTTAGTAGTCTCTTGATTAACTTTTCTAAGTAATGCTTCAGCGTTTAGCCGCACATTTTCAGATATTTGTTTTTTACGTAAAATTGCACGTAATACAACCACCAGATCGCTTTCATCTGGAAATAATTTTTTAGCAAAGCTATACACTTCATAGTCATGGGTAGTTGCTGCCTTAAGCGCCTCCATGACTTTATCGGTTTTTTCTATTGGCTGATCTTCCAGGACATATTCTTCTCCGTCCAGAAAGTTGGCCAGTTGTTCTTCGTAGATTTTTTTCTTCATAAACTGCGTTAACGCTGCTGACATCTCGTCAGTAGCTTGTAAGAATCGAGCTTCTTTACCGGCGGGATCATCTCCCATTTTAGGCATTTCAGCTTCAATATCTTCATTATCTTCTGTGATAATGTCCTCTAAGCGAGAAACTTCTCTGGCTCTTTCTAATACACCGACATGCTCTACATGAATCGCCATTTCACTATCCTCCGACGACTTCACGATTCAAGTAAGTTTTTATCCATTTCTGCAGTAATTCATCGTTGATTTCTTTATTTTTTGCCATTTGCTGTGTTATTGCTCTGGCGTCAACCGCAGCCTCATTCGCATTATTCATCATGCGCTCATCGATCTCTCTTGGCTCAATAAGAAAGACACGAACGATGTTATTCGCATTTGTTCCTTCATATCCAAATAATTTACCAATAAATGGAATACTGCCTAATATTGGGATCTTGCGACTTTCATAGGTATTCGTATCTCGTGTATATCCACCAATCAAAAGACTTTTCCCTTGAGGCACGCGCGCAATAGTACTTATAAGCGTTCTACCAACCTGAGGCAGATCATCAACATTGGTCTTGTCGGAATTGATTTCATTGCCATCTTCAATATTCAAGAGTAATTCAATTTGATTTCGCGAAGCAAATCGTGGTAGCACGCTAATCATCGTACCATAGGTTACTTCATCCAACTCCGCAGTACGCTCGCCGACTAATTTAGTATAGAAAGTACGGTTATTATCAAATATAGCAGGAATATTCTCCTGTGTTAAAACGACAGGACGAGCAACAACGGCGGCTCTTCTTTTTTGCGCAAGTGCCTGTATTGTTGCAATAAACTGTGTCCCATCCAGGGTACTAATTGAACCTGAATTATTAAATGATGCACTTAGGCTGGATCCAATTTTTATCGTGCCCGACCAGTCAGCTCCTAACTGTTCTAGATCAGTCTTATCAATATCTATTATCCATAAAGATAATTCAATATGTCGCTTTGGAATATCGAGCGTAGCCACTAACTTCTCGATAAAATCAACCTGAGATACTGTTCCTTTAACAAGTAAACTGTTGGTATCAGGATATGCAATAATTTGTATATCGTCAGTCTCTGGCGCTCCAGCTGTCGATATTATTTTCTCTACTTGTAGGTCATCATCTTCTTCAGCACCAGGAAAAGGAGGCATACGTGATACGTTTTTTAGTTGTTGACGACTTGAAATTTCAGAAAGTACGTTAACCCCAGTGCTTTGCTTAATGTTATTATTTAACAACGTCGATAGTACTTTTGCCATGCCAGGAATAACTATCTTTTCGCCACGTAATTCATAAGTCCGGTCATTAACGAATGTGTTAACCAGGTGAATAATACCTACTTTATTGCGTCCGATCTCAATGCCATCACTGTTTTGCTCCATTAATTTTGCAGCATTAACGACCAGGTCAACATAAACCGGTGGCCCCGATACATAGAAAGTACCATTGCCGCCCCCTTTAATTTCATAACGAGAGTTATACAGACCCGATTTTTTTAAAAAATTATTAAACTCATTCGTCGATACCTTTCTCAGATTAATCAGCGCATTACGCATCTCTGATGAGTCATAGATATAAATAGCTTTGCCATCATCGTACCAAATAAGTCCCATCTGCGCCGACAGGCGTTCAATCAAGGCATAGGGTTCGGTTAAATCAAAATTTCCGCTGATCTGTTTCTTCATGGCAAGCTTACTTACTATTGTAGGCTTACCCGCATATGATGAAACCGTTTCAAAAAAACTACGTAGATTTTCTTTATTTGCTACGTATCCATTCGCTGCTGCGGCATATGCACCAGGAGTCAATAATCCATTAAAAATGCATAAGACTGAAATTAATATAATAGTAATACGTAATTTTATTTTCATAACTTTTTACATAGTTCTCTCGGTGTTTTTCCTAACCGGCTTTTTACTTCGGCTGAAAAGTGTGATGAGGATGAGTAGCCATATTTATGCGCAATAGTTGTCATATCACTGTTTCCTTCAATGATTTCCAACACGGCTCTGGCAACTCTCCAGCCACATAATTCCGTTTTAACTTTACCACCCAATGCATAACTACATAAACGGCGAAAATGTGAATACGATACGCCGTAAAGCTCACCAAGATCATAGAGTGAAGTCTGTATGAGCGATTGCGATAATAAATAGCGAACCAGTTTATAGCATTCTGTTTTTCTTAGATGCTGAAACAGAATTTCATTAATATTATCGCTGCTCAGATAAGTGGCTAAAAACCAGGCTTCACTTGCAACTTTACTGAATAGCACAACTTCTGATGCAAAGGGCAAGGCATCAGCAAACAAGTCATGGTGTTCCCTTTCCACACTCCCCGTTGATTCATCTATAAAAGCTAATAATTTACTCAGGATATCAATGCGAAGTGGATGATAAATTACTTTCCCTGCAGTTACCTCAATTTGGCTTCGGTCAATGAGCAGTAATATGTCTTCCACTACCATTAATTTTTGATGGTTATTACCAATCGTAATAACAAGGGTTACATCCTTGTTTTCATTTCCCCGTAAGAACCACATTTCAGGGTCCAGTAGGGTTAACTTCTGTCCTTGAAGCAAAACATTCATTGGAAGTAACAGCCCTTCTTCAATCATGTTTCATCTCCTTATTCCATATTCTCATTCTCCATAAACTTACAATAAAAACATGATTAAAAAGTGATGATTCCTATTTATAAAATAATCATTTTGTTATGAGCGAATAGCTATCAGCCACTTACAGTAGTAAGTCATCCTGTCCATATACAGAATTGCAACTGTTGATATGTTTTACTTAAACATACCCCGTATTTCTTATAACACTTGTTTGGTGACTATTTTCAATACAAATCATATTTGTTAGTTACACATTAACGCACTGCGAGTGTTTTGTTACTCCCCGCATATATTTTATTCTCCTGTTCGATTCTATTTTTCTTAATCGATCATATAATTTTCTTGTTAGTCGGATTTACGAATCATGAGACTTATAATGGAAGGAATGAGACTAAGCGGCCAGGTTAAACCTGTAATTATTGCAGCAAACAACCGATATGTTACTTTTTCTTCCGAGAAGATAAATATTAAAGTCGATGTCACAACCAGACCTATCAGGTAAGCTAACAGTAATTTATTGATCACTTTTACCTCCCCTTTCGATTTCTCTTTGAGCGGTCCTTTTAATCCAGGACCGCCTCATTATGAAAACTATTTAATTCCCTCATCATTGATAAGGTTGGACATTTCTTTCAACATAAGAGTCATTGAGGCTTTCGACCAGTTTAGCGGAATGATAGGGCTTGGCGCTTCATGCAAAGTTCCTGACTTGTGGATATAGTTATAGCTTTCGGGAAGTGCCATTTCAGGTACGCTCCTGCCATTTGCACCAATCATATTCTCGCCTGTTATTTGGGCCAATGATCTATTCATAAATTGCACTGAGTCATTCAAATATTCTTCTTTTCTTGATTCTTTATAAACAATTGCTGCTGATTTTGCATACCATGAGTCAAAAAACCATTCTGCTTCTGTTGATGGAATGAAGCTCTTTTCTCTTTTCGCATGTGAATTTTCATCAGTATCAGTTTTAATATCATTGAACCAAAAATTTGCCGACTGATAATTATCCTTCTCGTATCTTTTTATACCATACGGACCTGCTAGTTTTTTAACTATTTTTAAAACTTGCTCTTTTCTTCTGGTATTTATCTTTGAAAGATTTGCAGGATAAATAACATTAAGTAAGGCCGCATCAGCTTCTCTGTAATGTTTATCTTTTTCCAGATAACCAGGAGATTCTCCCCCTAAATCAAGCTGTAGCGTTATTCTTTCATAACCTTTATCTATGAGGTGGTTCAACCTCGTTGTTGAAAGTGGTTCATCCAGTTCATTGGCTTTAGCTTCGCGTAGTAAATCAGAGATAAAAACAGAGTCTTTCTTCGAGAGTAGGTTTGATAAACGTTCCAGTCCAGAGGTCACCAGTGCAACGGAAGATGTGTTTAATCGGGCATCTTCCTCCCACGCTCCTGGATTTGCCCCTATATTTCCAGACATCTGTTATCACTTAACCCATTACAAGCCCGCTGCCGCAGATATTCCCGTGGCGAGCGATAACCCAGCGCACTATGCGGATGCCATTCGTTATAATGCTCGAACGCCTCTGCAAGGTTCTTTGCTGCCGTTAACCCGTCTGGTTTGGGCATGATACTGATGTAGTCACGCTTTATCGTTTTCACGAAGCTCTCTGCTATTCCGTTACTCTCCGGACTCCGCACCGCCGTGTTCTTCGGTTCAAGTCCCAACATCCGGGCGAACTGGCGTGTTTCATTAGCCCGGTAGCATGAACCATTATCCGTCAGCCACTCCACTGGAGACGACGGAAGATCGTTGCCGAAGCGGCGTTCCACCGCTCCCAGCATGACGTCCTGTACTGTTTCACTGTTGAAGCCGCCAGTAGTCACCGCCCAGTGCAGTGCCTCACGATCACAGCAGTCCAGCGCGAACGTGACACGCAGTCTCTCTCCGTTATCACAGCAGAACTCGAACCCGTCAGAGCACCATCGCTGATTGCTTTCTTTCACGGCCACTCTGCCTGTATGTGCCCGTTTCGATGGCGGTACAGCAGGTTTTCGCTCAAGCAACAGCGCATTCTGGCGCATGATCCGGTAAACACGTTTGGCATTGATCGCAGGCATACCATCAAGTTCTGCCTGTCTGCGAAGCAGCGCCCATACCCGACGATAACCATACGTGGGCAGCTCTCCGATAACATGGTGTATACGGAGAAGCACATCCGTATCATCAGTGTGACGACTGCGGCGGCCATCCATCCAGTCATCGGTTCGTCTGAGAATGACGTGCAACTGCGCACGCGACACCCGGAGACAACGGCTGACTAAGCTTACTCCCCATCCCCGGGCAATAAGGGCGCGTGCGCTATCCACTTTTTTGCCCGTCCATATTCAACGGCTTCTTTGAGGAGTTCATTTTCCATCGTTTTCTTGCCGAGCAGGCGCTGGAGTTCTTTAATCTGCTTCATGGCGGCAGCAAGTTCAGAGGCAGGAACAACCTGTTCTCCGGCGGCGACAGCAGTAAGACTTCCTTCCTGGTATTGCTTACGCCAGAGAAATAACTGGCTGGCTGCTACACCATGTTGCCGGGCAACGAGGGAGACCGTCATCCCCGGTTCAAAGCTCTGCTGAACAATTGCGATCTTTTCCTGTGTGGTACGCCGTCTGCGTTTCTCCGGCCCTAAGACATCAATCATCTGTTCTCCAATGACTAGTCTAAAAACTAGTATTAAGACTATCACTTATTTAAGTGATACTGGTTGTCTGGAGATTCAGGGGGCCAGTCTAGCTCCGGAATCTTCCATAACATAGAAATTGGCTTTATCCAGATAAGCAATCAGCAGCGCAACCGATTTTAATCGGTCACCTTTTTGCCAATCTTCAGCGTTAATAGTACCAGTATTGATTGCTTGTATAAGGAGATCAAGATAAAGACCTAACGCATCATTTTGTTTATGGTTCCACAGCTGCGGCTTGCCTTCTTCCTGCACATCTGCCATCACGGGGGAGTTGCTGTCAAATCGGATATGCACAGCATTCATTTGCCCGGGAATTCCATCCAGTCGTTTTGGGTTGCTAATGACGTCCTGCATCCGCTTAATCTGGTCGGGCGTAGACATATAATCCCACAGGGTGAGCAGAATCTTTTTTGCAGCTACCCTATTTTCCTGATCTGATACTAATGCCATATAGCCCCATAAACTATCCCTCAGCCAGACAGCATCATAGTGGGTTTCTGCCGCTGTTTTGTCATCTTCGAAAGTAGAAGCAAGAATAAACGTTCCCCAGGGTTTCTCCGTCAACGTTAACTTTCGTGTGTTTTCTGTTAATGTTAGCAATCCTTGAATTTCGTCTTTGGTATAGTGGCTCTTTATTTCATTTTGTAATTTGGCTGAGTGAATCAGAAGACGATAATTAGGATACTTATCTGGATTTAACGATAAATAACTTTTATCTGTTGCTGCCCCCGTGGAATTAAGAATGTTAAATACAGATTCACTCGTCACTTCTGCCCCTGTCGCCTGGCATGTGCCGCACGAAAATATACCAGCGAGCAGAAGAGTTAATGCAGATTTCCCTTTCATAAAATATTCCATCTATCGTTTGTTAAAAGCGTAGATAACCACTTATTTAACAACTTGAAAATAAGGTATTTTACCTGGGTTGTTACAAATGGATTGCATTGCGTAAACGCTTTTATTTACAAAAAAATGGGGAAGTATTACGGCGATTGCGAAAAGTCTGAAGCGATTGAATTAAGATAATATAGATAATCAGATACAACAAAAATGGCAGGTTGGTGAGGTGAAGATAAATTGGAGCGGGCGAAGGGAATCGAACCCTCGTATAGAGCTTGGGAAGCTCTCGTTCTACCATTGAACTACGCCCGCTTCGAGATGCGTAAGGCATTATAAACCTTACGCTCTTCTTAGCAAGTGCCGCGCTGCTGACTGCTGATTAATTCGCCATCAGCATTTTGGCTTGCTGCCCTGAGGCGGCAAGTAACGCAGCGGATCAATTGCCGTAGCACGGTAACGAATCTGGAAATGCAAGCGAACAGATGCCGCATCAGTGCTCCCCATAGTGGCGATTTTTTGCCCAGCCTTCACGCTTTGCCCATTATTTACCAGCATCGTGTCATTATGGGCGTAAGCCGTAATGTAATCTTCACTGTGTTTAATCATGATGAGATTACCGTAGCCACGCAGCTGGTTGCCCACATACACCACCTTTCCTGCACCCGCGGCGTAAATAGGTGTACCCCGTGGAGCAGAGATATCAATCCCTTTATTGCCGCCATCAGCTGTCGAATACGGCATGATAACTTTCCCTGTCGTTGGCCATAACCAACAACGTTGCCCTACTGGCGGCCAGGAAGATTTCGGTACCGCTGATGACGGTGTAACCGATGCGGTTTTGGTCGTTGATTTGGCGGTTGCTTTACGTGTACTACTGCTATTTTTCGCCCCACCCAGTTTTAGTTTCTGACCAACTTCAATGGTGTAAGGGGGTGAAATGCCGTTCAGTCGCGCAAGTTCTTTTACGCTGGTTCCCGTGGTGCGCGAAATACGATATAGCGTATCCCCCCGTTTCACGGTGTAAACGGAGCCGGAATACGTTCCTGTATCGGATGATTTGCTACCCGAACAGCCCGCCAAAAGCAGTCCAACCGATAACAACATCACGATACCCAGAGATTTTTTATTCAGGCGTCCCGCACTCAAAATCTTTCCTCGCTTAAAAAACAAGACGCCATATCATAGCAGCCAGCCACTTGATACCCAATCTCTTGCTTCTGGAAAAACGAGATAATTGAGAAAGAGATTAATTTCATTTGGCAAAGGGAAGTATCATAAGCAAAATATTCGCTGTAGAGGTATCGAAGTTCCTGACTCTTTTACCCTATTTCCCATCCTGATGCGTAATAATCCTAATTTATCACATTGATTTTATCGCCACTCATATTGATACGTATCACTGTCCCTATTTAAAGTCCTGTTTCGTATCGTATCTGTATTTTTTTAACGTCATCACACTTCCTTCCTCCCCTAACGTTTATCGTCGTTTCTGGCGTAAATCTTGCCTGCTTAGACTAAATCTTTGCCATAAGAACCAAATGTTCAAATCGAGGGGATTTCTATGGAAGCGCGGGAAGCAACCGCTACGGGTGAATCATGCATGCGCGTCGATGCCATTGCTAAGGTCACTGGGCGGGCACGATATACTGACGATTATGTTATGGCGGGCATGTGTTACGCGAAATATGTACGTAGCCCTATCGCACATGGTTATGCCGTAAGTATTAATGATGAACAAGCCAGAAGTTTACCAGGCGTACTGGCAATTTTTACCTGGGAAGATGTGCCTGATATCCCATTCGCTACAGCGGGGCATGCCTGGACACTTGACGAAAATAAGCGCGATACCGCTGATCGCGCACTACTAACTCGCCATGTTCGTCATCATGGTGACGCCGTTGCCATCGTCGTTGCCCGCGATGAACTTACTGCAGAAAAAGCGGCGCAATTGGTCAGCATTGAGTGGCAAGAATTACCTGTTATCACCACACCAGAAGCGGCGTTGGCAGAAGATGCAGCACCAATCCATAACGGCGGTAATTTACTTAAACAAAGCACGATGTCGACGGGCAATGTCCAACAAACAATTGATGCCGCCGATCACCAGGTCCAGGGGCACTATCAGACGCCGGTCATTCAACATTGTCATATGGAAAGCGTGACCTCTCTGGCATGGATGGAAGATGATTCACGAATTACCATCGTTTCCAGCACCCAGATCCCGCACATTGTTCGCCGCGTGGTTGGTCAGGCGCTGGGTATTCCCTGGTCATGCGTACGAGTCATCAAACCGTTTGTCGGTGGCGGTTTTGGTAATAAACAGGATGTGCTGGAAGAGCCCATGGCGGCTTTTCTGACCAGCAAGCTCGGCGGCATTCCGGTGAAAGTTTCCCTTAGCCGTGAAGAGTGTTTCCTCGCAACCCGTACCCGCCACGCTTTTACTATTGACGGGCAAATGGGCGTAAACCGAGACGGAACGTTGAAAGGCTATAGTCTGGATGTTCTGTCTAACACAGGCGCTTATGCATCTCACGGGCACTCCATCGCTTCTGCGGGCGGGAATAAAGTCGCTTACCTTTATCCTCGTTGTGCCTACGCTTACAGTTCAAAGACCTTTTATACCAACCTCCCCTCGGCTGGAGCGATGCGCGGTTATGGCGCGCCACAAGTCGTATTTGCCGTTGAGTCAATGCTTGATGACGCCGCGACAGCGTTAAATATTGATCCTATTGAAATTCGTTTACGCAACGCCGCCCGCGAAGGAGATGCTAATCCGCTCACGGGCAAACGTATTTACAGCGCAGGGTTACCGGAGTGTCTTGAAAAAGGCCGGAAAATCTTTGAATGGGAAAAACGCCGTGCAGAATGCCAGAACCAGCAAGGCAATTTACGCCGGGGCGTTGGCGTCGCCTGTTTTAGCTACACCTCTAACACCTGGCCTGTCGGCGTAGAAATAGCCGGCGCGCGCCTTCTGATGAATCAGGATGGAACCATCAATGTGCAAAGCGGCGCGACGGAAATCGGCCAGGGTGCCGACACCGTGTTCTCGCAAATGGTGGCAGAAACCGTAGGGGTTCCGGTCAGCGACGTTCGCGTTATTTCAACACAAGATACCGACGTTACGCCGTTCGATCCCGGCGCATTTGCTTCACGCCAGAGCTATGTTGCCGCGCCTGCGTTGCGCAGTGCGGCACTGTTATTAAAAGAGAAAATCATCGCTCACGCCGCTGTCATGCTACATCAGTCAGCAATGAATCTGACCCTAATAAAAGGCCATATCGCGCTGGTTGAACGACCGGAGGAATCGTTATTGTCGTTAAAAGATCTGGCGATGGACGCCTTCTACCACCCTGAACGCGGCGGGCAGCTCTCTGCCGAAAGCTCCATCAAAACCACCACTAACCCACCGGCGTTTGGCTGTACCTTTGTTGATCTGACTGTCGATATTGCGCTGTGCAAAGTCACCATCAACCGCATCCTCAACGTTCATGATTCGGGTCATATTCTTAATCCGTTGCTGGCAGAAGGTCAGGTACACGGCGGAATGGGGATGGGCATTGGCTGGGCGCTATTTGAAGAGATGATCATCGATGCGAAAAGCGGCGTGGTACGTAACCCCAATCTGCTGGATTACAAAATGCCGACCATGCCAGATCTGCCACAACTGGAAAGCGCGTTCGTCGAAATCAATGAGCCGCAATCCGCATACGGACATAAGTCACTGGGTGAGCCACCAATAATTCCTGTTGCCGCTGCTATTCGTAACGCGGTGAAGATGGCTACCGGTGTTGCAATCAATACACTGCCGCTGACGCCAAAACGGTTATATGAAGAGTTCCATCTGGCAGGATTGATTTGAGGATAACATCATGTTTGATTTTGCTTCTTACCATCGCGCAGCAACCCTTGCCGATGCCATCAACCTGCTGGCTGACAACCCGCAGGCCAAACTGCTCGCCGGTGGCACTGACGTACTGATTCAGCTCCACCATCACAATGACCGTTATCGCCATATTGTTGATATCCACAATCTGGCGGAGCTTCGTGGAATTACGCTAGCGGAAGATGGTTCGCTACGCATCGGCTCAGCAACGACATTTACCCAGCTCATTGAAGATCCTGTAACTCAACGTCATCTCCCGGCATTATGTGCTGCGGCATCATCCATTGCCGGGCCGCAGATCCGTAACGTCGCGACCTACGGAGGAAATATTTGCAACGGAGCCACCAGCGCGGATTCTGCCACGCCAACGCTAATTTATGATGCGAAGCTGGAGATCCACTCCCCGCGCGGTGTTCGTTTCGTCCCGATTAATGGCTTCCACACCGGACCGGGCAAAGTGTCCCTTGAGCATGACGAAATCCTTGTCGCCTTTCATTTTCCGCCCCAGCCGAAAGAACACGCAGGCAGCGCCCATTTTAAATATGCCATGCGCGATGCGATGGATATTTCAACGATTGGCTGTGCCGCACATTGCCGACTGGATAACGGCAATTTCAGCGAATTACGCCTGGCATTTGGCGTTGCCGCGCCAACGCCGATTCGCTGCCAACATGCCGAACAAACTGCACAAAATGCGCCATTAAACCTGCAAACGCTGGAAGCCATCAGCGAATCAGTCCTGCAGGATGTCGCCCCGCGTTCTTCATGGCGGGCCAGCAAAGAGTTTCGTCTGCATCTCATCCAGACGATGACCAAAAAAGTGATTAGCGAAGCCGTCGCCGCGGCGGGGGGAAAATTGCAATGAATCACAGCGAAACAATTACCATCGAATGCACCATTAACGGGATACCTTTTCAGCTTCACGCCGCGCCAGGCACGCCGCTCTCGGAATTACTCCGCGAACAAGGACTGCTAAGCGTCAAGCAAGGTTGCTGCGTGGGTGAATGTGGTGCCTGTACGGTGCTGGTCGACGGTACTGCGATAGACAGTTGCTTATACCTTGCCGCCTGGGCTGAAGGCAAAGAAATCCGCACGCTGGAAGGTGAAGCGAAAGGCGGAAAACTTTCTCATGTCCAGCAAGCTTATGCGAAATCCGGCGCGGTGCAGTGCGGGTTTTGTACGCCTGGCCTGATTATGGCTACCACGGCAATGCTGGCGAAACCACGCGAGAAGCCATTAACTATTACGGAGATTCGTCGCGGCCTGGCGGGAAATCTTTGTCGCTGCACGGGGTATCAGATGATTGTAAATACAGTTCTGGATTGCGAGAAAACGAAGTAAAAGGATATCCGGCCTGAACTCAGGCCGGATTTACTGAGGTTATGCGTTTAACAACTCATATTTCTTTATCTTGCGATAGAGCGTAGCAATGCCGATACCCAGTTCATCAGCAACTTGCTTCTTGCTGTTATGACGTGAAAGCGCCTCGCGGATCATTTGCTTTTCCATCTCCTCCAGCGCCGTGCCGCCCGCATCATCGAGTGCCAAGTGCGCCTCGCTGACCTCTGTTACATCACTTTGCTCCGTTGTGCCATTATTCAGCAAATTTGGCGGCAATAGCGTGCTGTCGATAACTTCACCTGAAGGAACAACGTTAACCAGATATTCCATTAAATTGCTTAACTCGCGCAGGTTTCCGGGCCAACGATGCTTACGCAATATCTCGACGACATCGGGAGCAATACCCGGATAAACCGATCCCAGACGACGGGTATGCAGATGTAAAAAGTAATGTACCAGCAGTTCAATATCTTCCTGACGTTCACGCAGCGGTGGAAGAGTGATCGGGATAACATTAAGTCGGTAGAAGAGATCTTCGCGGAATTTACCTTCGGCAATGAACTGGGCCAAATTCTGGTTAGTTGCAGAAATGATGCGGATGTCGACCTGAATTGGGCTACTGGCACCAATCGGCAGTATTTCACGCGCCTCAATAGCGCGCAGTAATTTAGCCTGCAACATTAATGGCATATCACCAATTTCATCGAGAAACAGCGTGCCCGTATTCGCCGCCTGAATCAACCCTGTTTTACCGTTGGCTGAAGCGCCAGTAAATGCGCCTTTAACATAACCGAATAGTTCGCTCTCCAGAAGTTGTTCAGGAATCGCGGCACAGTTGATAGCAATAAAGGGTTTATTTCGTCTTCCACTCAACTTATGGATTGCACGCGCGACGACTTCTTTACCCGTGCCGCTTTCACCAACCACCATAACGCTGGATGGGCTGGGCGCAATACGGCTAATGAGTCGTTTTAATTGCCGCATAACACGGCACTCGCCAACCAATTGTTCAATATGCGGTTCATCAGGTGCATTTGCTACAGAAAAACTGGTATGCGATTGGTGAAACGCCATTAAAAATAATTGTCTGCCCTGAATGTTATGCAATTGACCAATGATTAATTCACTTTTATCGTCCCACGAAACAATATGCTGCATATGTCCATGGGTAAAATTACTCTCAAATGTTAATGGTCTGAAACGGATAGGTTTCCCAATAATATTATTTTGCACAACACCGAGTGTTTTTAAGGCAGTCTGATTAACAAACTGAACCCGATTTTCGTCATCAACAACTAAAACGCCCTGATCCATATTATCGATCATGGTCGCGAATATTTTACTGATGTTATCTCCTGGCCCCTGATCCTCCAAAAGTTTCGAAACAAAAATGGTGGATATATGGCGAACGTAATCAGAAAACTCGCGTAAATTATCACTGATATGTTCTTGTTGCTCGTGGGTAACTGCAATCAAACTTATCACCCCAACACAACGATCCTGTAAAATGACAGGCGTACCCAGAAATGCTTTTTCGCGACAATTATCTTTATTATCGCAACCTTCGCAAAGGGGATCGAAGCGAGACTGTGTCACAACTTTTTCAGTTTTCGTTTCCAGGACGTGGCGGAGCAGGCGTGAGTTGCCGCTCAACTGGCGGCCAAGAAACTTCCCATACGCACCCGTTCCGGCGACGCGACACAAGTTTTCATCAACGATCTCAACCTCAAGCTGCAAAACGCTGGCAAGCATTCTGGCAAAACGCTGAATTGTCGGTTGAATTTGCATCAATACTGACTGCGTAGTAGCAAGCTCCATAGCTTTACCTTCCAGACTTACTTAAAAGTCGATCATTGAAGACGTTGATGGTTCACAGATCATCATGATATTAACTCAGGCGAAATTGGCTTTGATAAAAACATAAGGTTTTTATCACTTTCTAATGAAATTATGGAAGAGATATCACATTTCTATATCAATATGAGAATTACAGCGGTGAGTTTATCAAACTGACGAGGGATAGCCTGCCCCTTTATCTTATTTCTGATACTTAGCAGCAAATAAACAACGCAATAAAAAAAGCCAAACGTTTTCGTATTTTACACACAACCGGAAGCTGGCATCAATTTGTGATCTACACCACACATTACCCGTCAAATTAGTCTTTTATAGCCGCGTGGATAATTCTGGCACACTTATTGTTAGTCCCTGGTATAGCTGTGAAAACACCAATCACTTTGGCAAGTCACAGTGAAATAAACCACTTTGCCTGTCATTCCACTACCGGGACTTTATGATGAAAACTGTTAATGAGCTGATTAAGGATATCAATTCGCTGACCTCTCACCTTCACGAGAAAGATTTTTTGTTAACGTGGGAACAGACGCCTGATGAACTGAAACAAGTACTGGACGTTGCCGCAGCATTAAAAGCACTGCGTGCTGAAAACATCTCAACCAAAGTCTTTAATAGTGGATTAGGTATTTCCGTATTCCGCGACAACTCCACCCGTACCCGCTTCTCTTATGCTTCCGCGCTTAACCTGCTCGGCCTTGCACAGCAAGATCTCGACGAAGGCAAATCACAAATCGCTCACGGCGAAACCGTACGTGAAACCGCCAATATGATCTCCTTCTGCGCCGACGCTATTGGTATTCGTGACGATATGTATCTGGGCGCAGGTAACGCCTATATGCGTGAAGTTGGCGCTGCGCTTGATGACGGCTACAAGCAGGGCGTGCTTCCACAGCGTCCGGCTTTAGTGAACCTGCAATGCGATATCGACCATCCGACTCAGTCAATGGCTGACCTGGCATGGTTGCGTGAACACTTTGGTTCGCTCGAAAACCTGAAAGGTAAAAAAATCGCCATGACCTGGGCATACTCCCCAAGCTACGGCAAACCGCTCTCTGTACCGCAAGGCATTATCGGCCTGATGACCCGCTTCGGTATGGATGTCACCCTGGCCCATCCGGAAGGCTACGATTTGATCCCAGATGTAGTTGAAGTAGCTAAAAATAATGCTAAAGCCTCTGGCGGTAGCTTCCGTCAGGTCACCAGCATGGAAGAAGCCTTCAAAGACGCAGACATCGTTTATCCGAAGTCATGGGCACCTTACAAAGTGATGGAAGAGCGTACTGAACTGCTGCGTGCGAACGATCACGAAGGCTTAAAAGCACTGGAAAAACAGTGTCTGGCACAGAACGCGCAACACAAAGACTGGCATTGCACTGAAGAGATGATGGAACTGACCCGTGATGGCGAAGCCCTGTACATGCACTGCCTGCCAGCAGATATCAGTGGCGTATCCTGCAAAGAAGGTGAAGTCACTGAAGGCGTATTCGAAAAATACCGTATCGCGACCTACAAAGAAGCCAGCTGGAAGCCATACATCATCGCAGCAATGATCCTTTCCCGTAAATATTCCAAACCAGGCGCACTGCTCGAACAACTGCTGAAAGAAGCGCAAGAACGCGTGAAATAACCCCCTCGGGCCGATCGACAGGTCGGCTCTCTATTTCCAGAGGCCAAAAGGATAGGATATGTCCGTTTTCTCATTGAAGATTGATATCGCCGATAACAAATTTTTCAACGGCGAAACATCACCGCTCTTTTCGCAAAGCCAGGCAAAACTGGCGCGCCAGTTCCACCAGAAAATTGCTGGCTATCGCCCAACACCACTTTGCGCGCTGGACGATCTCGCAAACCTTTTTGGGGTGAAAAAAATTCTCGTTAAGGACGAATCAAAACGATTCGGTCTGAACGCATTCAAAATGCTCGGCGGCGCATATGCCATCGCTCAGTTGTTGTGCGAAAAATATCATCTTGATATCGAAACACTGTCATTCGAGCATCTGAAAAATGCCATCGGCGAAAAAATGACATTTGCTACAACGACCGACGGCAACCACGGGCGCGGTGTTGCCTGGGCAGCACAGCAACTCGGTCAGAACGCGGTAATTTACATGCCGAAAGGTTCCGCTCAGGAACGCGTTGACGCCATTCTGAACCTCGGAGCCGAGTGCATCGTCACTGATATGAACTATGACGATACCGTTCGCCTGACCATGCAACACGCGCAGCAACACGGCTGGGAAGTGGTGCAAGATACCGCCTGGGAAGGCTACACCAAAATCCCAACCTGGATTATGCAGGGCTATGCCACTCTGGCAGATGAAGCCGTCGAGCAAATGCGTGAAATGGGCGTAACCCCAACTCACGTTCTGCTGCAAGCCGGTGTCGGCGCGATGGCCGGCGGCGTACTGGGTTATCTGGTCGACGTCTACAGCCCGCAAAATCTGCACAGCATTATTGTTGAACCTGACAAAGCTGACTGTATCTATCGTTCTGGTGTCAAAGGCGACATCGTCAACGTTGGCGGCGATATGGCCACTATCATGGCGGGCCTGGCTTGCGGCGAACCTAACCCACTGGGCTGGGAAATCCTACGTAACTGCGCCACCCAATTCATCTCCTGCCAGGACAGCGTTGCCGCATTAGGTATGCGCGTGCTGGGTAATCCGTACGGCAACGACCCGCGCATCATCTCCGGTGAATCCGGCGCTGTCGGTTTAGGCGTTCTCGCGGCGGTTCATTATCACCCGCAACGTCAAAGCCTGATGGAAAAACTGGCGCTGAACAAAGATGCAGTGGTGCTGGTTATCAGCACTGAAGGCGACACCGACGTGAAGCACTACCGCGAAGTTGTCTGGGAAGGCAAACACTCTGTAGCACCTTAATCACCCTATTGGAACTGCTCCCCGCAAAACGGGGAGTAAAAAATCTGGAGAAAAATAATGGCTAAGAATATTCCATTCAAACTGATTCTTGAAAAAGCAAAAGATTACCAGGCAGACATGACTCGCTTTCTGCGCGATATGGTTGCTATTCCCAGTGAAAGCTGCGATGAAAAACGCGTAGTACATCGTATTAAAGAAGAGATGGAAAAAGTCGGCTTCGATAAAGTTGAAATCGACCCGATGGGCAACGTTCTCGGTTATATCGGCCACGGCCCGCGTCTGGTGGCAATGGACGCTCATATTGATACCGTCGGCATTGGCAACATCAAAAACTGGGACTTCGATCCGTACGAAGGCATGGAAACTGATGAACTGATCGGTGGCCGCGGTACTTCCGACCAGGAAGGCGGCATGGCCTCTATGGTTTATGCCGGTAAAATCATTAAAGACCTCGGTCTGGAAGATGAATACACCCTGCTGGTCACCGGCACTGTGCAGGAAGAAGACTGCGACGGTCTGTGCTGGCAGTACATTATTGAACAATCTGGCATTCGCCCGGAATTTGTGGTCAGTACCGAACCAACCGACTGCCAGGTATATCGTGGTCAACGCGGTCGTATGGAAATTCGCATTGATGTTCAGGGCGTTAGCTGCCACGGCTCTGCGCCAGAACGCGGTGATAACGCCATTTTCAAAATGGGTCCGATTCTTGGCGAATTGCAGGAACTCTCCCAGCGCCTGGGCTATGACGAATTCCTCGGCAAAGGCACCCTCACCGTTTCTGAAATCTTCTTCACATCTCCAAGCCGTTGCGCTGTAGCAGACAGCTGCGCAGTTTCAATTGACCGTCGTCTGACCTGGGGCGAAACCTGGGAAGGCGCGCTGGACGAAATCCGCGCCCTGCCTGCGGTACAGAAAGCTAACGCGGTTGTTTCTATGTACAACTACGACCGTCCTTCCTGGACTGGCCTGGTTTACCCAACCGAATGCTACTTCCCGACCTGGAAAGTGGAAGAAGATCACTTCACTGTTAAAGCCCTGGTGAACGCCTACGAAGGGCTGTTTGGCAAAGCGCCGGTTGTTGATAAGTGGACCTTCTCAACTAACGGCGTATCTATCATGGGTCGTCACGGCATTCCGGTGATCGGCTTTGGCCCGGGTAAAGAACCTGAAGCGCATGCACCTAACGAAAAAACCTGGAAATCTCACCTGGTGACCTGTGCCGCGATGTACGCTGCAATCCCGTTAAGCTGGCTGGCAACCGAATAATTACTCTTCACTTATTCCCCTCCGGTTCGCCGGAGGGTTTTTGGAGTTTGCTATGCGCGTATTGATCAAAAACGGCACTGTCGTTAACGCAGATGGACAAGCCAAACAAGATTTGCTGATTGAGAGCGGGATTGTTCGCCAATTGGGCAGCAATATTTCGCCGCAGCTCCCGTATGAAGAAATTGATGCCACTGGCTGTTACGTTTTCCCTGGCGGCGTGGATGTCCATACGCATTTCAATATTGATGTCGGCATCGCGCGCAGTTGTGATGATTTTTTTACCGGTACCCGCGCAGCTGCGTGTGGCGGTACAACAACCATTATTGACCATATGGGATTTGGCCCGAATGGCTGCCGGTTACGCCATCAACTGGAAGTTTATCGTGGCTATGCCGCCCATAAGGCGGTCATCGACTACAGCTTTCACGGTGTGATCCAGCACATTAATCACGCCATCCTCGACGAAATTCCGATGATGGTCGAAGAAGGACTGAGCAGTTTTAAACTCTATTTAACCTATCAATACAAACTCAACGATGACGAGGTTTTGCAGGCGTTACGCCGCTTGCATGAGTCCGGCGCGCTGACCACCGTGCACCCGGAAAATGATGCAGCTATCGCCAGCAAGCGGGCGGAGTTTATCGCCGCAGGGTTAACCGCGCCGCGCTATCACGCCTTGAGCCGCCCTCTGGAATGCGAAGCGGAAGCCATCGCCCGCATGATTAACCTGGCACAAATTGCCGGTAACGCCCCGCTCTATATCGTCCACCTCTCTAACGGCTTAGGTCTGGATTATCTGCGTCTTGCCCGCGCGAATCACCAGTCAGTCTGGGTTGAAACCTGCCCGCAATATCTCCTGCTGGACGAACGCAGTTACGATACAGAAGACGGCATGAAGTTCATTCTTAGCCCACCACTGCGTAACGTGCGTGAGCAGGACAAACTGTGGTGTGGCATTAGTGATGGTGCGATTGACGTGGTGGCGACCGATCACTGCACCTTCTCGATGGCCCAGCGCCAGCAAATTTCTAAAGGCGATTTCAGCCGCTGCCCAAATGGCTTGCCCGGTGTGGAAAACCGCATGCAGTTGCTGTTCTCCAGTGGCGTGATGACGGGACGTATCACACCGGAGCGTTTTGTTGAATTGACCAGTGCGATGCCCGCCAGGCTATTTGGCCTGTGGCCACAAAAAGGATTATTAGCGCCCGGCTCAGATGGTGATGTGGTAATTATCGACCCACGTCAGAGTCAACAAATTCAACACCGCCATCTCCACGACAACGCCGACTACTCGCCCTGGGAGGGTTTTACCTGTCAGGGCGCAATTGTCAGAACATTATCCCGTGGTGAAACGATTTTCTGTGACGGCACCTTTACAGGTAAAGCCGGGCGAGGTCGTTTCCTGCGACGCAAACCGTTTGTCCCTCCCGTGCTCTAACCACTGCCAGGGATCTATACACAATCAAGAATGATGAGTGAGGAAAAATGAGTAAGAAAATTGTTCTCGCCCTGGGCGGGAATGCGCTGGGCGACGATCTAGCCGGACAAATGAAAGCGGTAAAAATTACGTCTCAGGCAATTGTTGATTTAATTGCCCAGGGACATGAGGTCATCGTCACTCATGGTAACGGGCCGCAGGTGGGCATGATTAACCAGGCCTTTGAAGCCGCGGCAAAAACTGAAGCGCACTCGCCAATGCTGCCGATGTCTGTCTGTGTTGCCTTAAGCCAGGGTTATATTGGTTACGATCTACAAAACGCCTTAAGAGAAGAACTGCTTTCTCGTGGCATTAATAAACCTGTAGCAACGCTGGTTACCCAGGTCGAAGTAGATGCTAACGATCCGGCCTTCCTCAACCCGACCAAACCAATCGGTTCGTTCTTTACCGAGCAGGAAGCCGAGCAACTGACAAAACAGGGTTACACTCTGAAAGAAGATGCTGGTCGCGGCTATCGCCGTGTTGTTGCCTCGCCAAAACCGGTTGATATCATTGAAAAAGAAACGGTTAAAGCTCTGGTAGATGCAGGCCAGGTAGTGATCACCGTTGGCGGTGGTGGTATTCCTGTTATTCGTGAAGGTAACCATCTGCGTGGTGCCAGCGCGGTTATTGATAAAGACTGGGCCAGCGCCCGTTTAGCAGAAATGATTGATGCCGATATGCTGATCATTCTGACTGCGGTAGAAAAAGTGGCCATTAACTTCGGTAAAGAGAACGAACAGTGGCTCGATCGCCTGTCATTAAGTGATGCTGAACGCTTTATCGAAGAAGGTCATTTTGCGAAAGGTTCTATGCTGCCTAAAGTGGAAGCAGCCGCCTCGTTTGCTCGCTCTCGCGCTGGACGCGAAGCACTGATTACCGTATTGAGCAAAGCGAAAGAAGGGATTGAAGGCAAAACCGGAACGGTGATTTGTCAGTAATTTAAAGGCCGGGTGGGTAATACCATCCGGCCATTTTCATTTAAGCCACTTCCAGCACTTCTTTTGTCGCTTTAACGCCCTGATGCATCAACATCATTAACGCCTCAAGTACGCCGCCGCCAATTGCCCGGGCTTTATCAGAAACGCTGGTGAAATCAGCCGTTTCACCACGTGGATCGATATCACCAATTTTAAAACCACCGACCACCGCCAGTCCGTCGTTCAACAAGCCACGCACCATCCCCGTCAACGGTGCTTTAATTTCATGCTCACCAATCCAGGCAATCACATCGCCCTCTTTCACCAGATCGCCTAATTTCACGTTGGATCGCATAATGCCTGCAGCAGGAGCACGGATCACCCGTCGGGTGGTATGCCCCATAATATTGCCGGGAACACCGGTATTCTCCTGCGCACAACCAGAGTAAATCACCTGACCGAGCCAGTGCCCGCGATTTGTTTCAATTACCGCATGGCAATCCTTCCCAGCAGTAAAGCCCGGCCCAAGCGCGATTGTTACTGGTGCCATATCTGCCCGCGTACCCAAATTCTGTTTCGCCAGAATAGCGTCCACCACGCAAAGCGGTTTCAGTTCATCAAGCAATGAACAGGCGGGATCTACCATGACAGGGATGAATCCGCGTTCGGTAAGTTTCATCGCTTCCGCAGAGCTGGTTGCCAGGCGGGCAGTGACGCCTTCGACCGTCATTTCGCCATCGAACACGGCCTGGGCAAACGCCACGGTACAACGAATCACTGTCGGTTTTTCCACTTCCAGCATGATCACTTTAAAACCCGCATGATACAGACGTAGCGCCACACCACTGGCGATATCCCCCGCACCGCGAATCACCACCAGCTGGTGTCCAGAAGGATGAGAAGGTTTCATCATCAGCCCACCCGGCGCGTTATTTTTCACCTGTAATATTTCTGCCAGCACGCTGATGGCGATCTCCTGCGGCGTTTCCGCACCTATGTTGTAACCAACGGGCGCATGTAAACGGGCAATATGTTCTTCAGCCACGCCTTTCTCACGCAATTGACGTAGGAAAAGCTGAACCTTGCGGCGACTTGCCAGCAACCCCAGCCATGCAATGGGCTGTTCAATGAGTTTGTCGAGGGCTTCACGATCCTGATTATTCGTGGCAATCAGGACAAAATTATCAGGGCGAATATCCAGTGCTTCGACTGCCGCACCAAACGACTCAGCATGGAGAAGCGTGGTTGATGGTGGGAATAATTCAGGATTAAGGCTTTCGCGATAAATATCGGCAACGGCAATATCAAATCCTAATAGCGCCGCACTCTGGGCTATCGCCCGGTTGACATGCCCCGCGCCAATCAACACCAGACGAGGACGCATACCATGGACGCTGATAAACACGGACATTGCACCTCCACAATCTGACCCGACAGCATCCACACCGTTACGAGCCATACGTCCATGGAATAATCGCGGCTTACGTTCCTGCAATGCCTGAAGCGACTCTTCAATCACCTTCCGCTCAACCATTCCACCACCAATTGTACCGACGATAGAACCATCGGCGCGCACTAACATTTGTGCAGAATGGCGGGGAGTCGAGCCTCGGCTATCAACAATTTGCGCCATCGCAAACGGACAATTTTGCTCTTCAAGTTTTGCAGCCTCTGTGAAAATATTCATACCAACCTCAATGGATATCCTTTCAGTAACCCGGAATACCCGGGCCGCTAATTCACAAATCTGCGCGCGATTGCAGGATGTTCTTGTATATCGCCCAGCCAGATTGCCTCTACGTCGTGTTGTTGCAGCGGTTGAAGGAGCTCGCTTTGCGCAATCGCATTCTCACATTGAGAAAAACGGTTAATGAACCAGACTCGCCGACAACCTTGCGGTACGTTTTTAAATGCGCCCTGAGGGTGGCGAACCAGCGCAACGAGATCGCTCAGTTGCAAGGTTGCATCAGGTGTTAACCCGGTAATATCAGCAAACTGCGACCAGCGATGGACATTTTCTGTGCTCACTTTCGCACCCAAAATATGTCCTCCCATCACAGCAATCACGCAGCAACTGCTTTTGGGTATGCAAGGTTCGTGCTCATCAGGCGCTTTTAACGGCATTCCACGCGAGCCATCAGCCTCAATGAGAATTACGTCACACTCTGGTCGTTGCACCAGTGCATCAATCGCTTCTGGCATAAATCCCTGCACTTTTCCCTGGTTCGCTTTCCAGCTGTGAAAACAAAATGAAATGGGGGATGTAAGAGACGCATGAGGAAGCATGGCGGGATCACGACAGAAAACCACGGGCCAGTGAGACGTTGGCATAAACATATGTGTCGTCGTAGTGATTAACACACGCCTGCCGCTAGCCTGGAGCAGTTCTACCAGCCAAAAAAGCAAGCTGGTTTTCCCCCCAGCCCCAACAACAGAAATCACAGTGGGACGTTTCTGCGCGCCTAAATCAATGAATAATGCCGATGGGTCAACTATACTTTTCACGAGTCTTTATGACCTCTCTGGGATAAATTATCCCCAACTTAATCCATCAGGAAGTAACGCAATTAACAGGCATTATTAGCCCCTATTAATAATGGAACCACTATGTCAGCCATCGACTGTATAATTACCGCTGCCGGATTATCATCAAGAATGGGGCAATGGAAAATGATGTTACCCTGGCAACAGGGAACAATTCTTGATGCAAGTATCAAAAATGCGTTGCAGTTTTGTAGCCGAATTATTTTAGTCACCGGCTATCGTGGTAATGAACTGCACGAACGTTATGCGAACCAGAGTAATATCACTATTATCCACAACCCAAATTATGCGCAGGGTTTACTGACATCAGTAAAGGCCGCAGTACCCGCGGTGCAAACCGAACATTGTTTTCTCACCCACGGTGACATGCCAACCCTCACCATCGATATTTTTAGAAAAATCTGGTTGTTACGTAATGATGGCGCAATACTGCCACTCCATAAAGGTATCCCCGGCCATCCGATTTTAGTGTCAAAGCCATGCCTGATGCAGGCAACCCAGCGACCCAATGTCACCAATATGCGTCAGGCACTCCTTATGGGAGAACATTATTCCGTCGAAATAGAGAATGCAGAAATAATTTTAGATATTGATACTCCGGACGACTTTATTACAGCGCAAAAAAGGTATACTGAAATTTAGAAAACGTAGTTAAACGTTTGCGTTCAAATATTTAAACCATCCAGCCTGCTTTATCATTATGATAAGGAATCACTGATTTTGAGAAAAGAGAAAAAGTGATAAATGGGCTGGTAATAATAATTTCCAGGAGTGATTTTAATTCTCATTTGGCACCTGTGAGTTCATTCACAAAAAGCCCTTAAGTTTCGAGCCGCCTCACATTTTTTTATATTTCCCGCCAAACCTGGCAAGAGTGGTGCGATTGTTGCTCTATCCCCCTAAACCACCGGATTTCTCAACACCGGTCACTCAATGATATCTGTATAAGCTAAGGAGAGGGTTATGGGGGATATTATGCGTCCCATTCCGTTTGAGGAACTTTTGACGCGCATATTTGATGAATACCAACAACAACGCTCAATCTTTGGTATTCCCGAGCAACAGTTTTACTCACCCGTAAAAGGTAAAACCGTTAGCGTCTTCGGTGAAACCTGTGCCACTCCCGTCGGCCCTGCCGCTGGTCCGCACACGCAGCTCGCGCAAAATATTGTCACATCCTGGCTGACTGGCGGACGCTTCATCGAACTAAAAACCGTCCAAATTCTTGACCGCCTGGAGCTGGAAAAGCCCTGTATTGATGCCGAAGACGAGTGCTTTAACACCGAATGGTCCACCGAATTTACCCTGCTTAAAGCCTGGGATGAATACCTCAAAGCCTGGTTTGCCCTGCACCTTCTCGAAGCGATGTTCCAGCCTTCTGATTCCGGTAAATCGTTCATCTTTAATATGAGCGTCGGTTACAACCTCGAAGGTATTAAGCAACCGCCGATGCAACAGTTCATCGACAATATGATGGACGCATCTGACCATCCGAAATTCGCTCAATATCGCGATACGCTGAATAAATTACTCCAGGATGACGCATTTTTAGCCCGCCACGGCTTACAGGAAAAACGCGAATGCTTGCAGGCCTTACCGGCACGCATCCCCACCAGCATGGTACAAGGCGTCACCCTCTCCACGATGCACGGCTGTCCTCCGCATGAAATCGAAGCCATTTGCCGCTACATGCTGGAAGAAAAAGGGCTCAATACCTTTGTGAAACTCAACCCGACCTTACTGGGGTACGCGCGTGTTCGTGAGATCCTCGATGTCTGCGGTTTCGGTTACATAGGCTTAAAAGAAGAGTCATTTGATCACGACCTCAAGCTGACGCAAGCACTGGAAATGCTGGAACGCCTGATGGCACTGGCAAAAGAAAAATCACTCGGCTTTGGCGTCAAACTGACCAATACCCTCGGCACCATTAATAACAAAGGTGCACTGCCCGGTGAAGAGATGTATATGTCAGGCCGTGCGCTGTTTCCGCTCTCCATCAATGTTGCAGCAGTTCTCTCTCGCGCCTTTGACGGCAAACTGCCCATTTCTTATTCCGGTGGCGCCAGTCAGCTGACTATCCGCGATATTTTTGATACTGGTATTCGCCCTATTACTATGGCAACCGACCTGCTGAAACCTGGCGGCTATCTGCGCTTAAGTGCCTGCATGCGCGAGCTGGAAGGCTCCGACGCCTGGAAGCTTAACCACGTTGACGTCGAACGACTGAACAGACTGGCAGCAGACGCGTTAACCATGGAATACACCCAGAAACACTGGAAGCCAGAAGAGCGTATTGAAGTGGCAGAAGACCTGCCGCTGACCGACTGCTACGTTGCCCCCTGTGTTACTGCCTGCGCTATCAAGCAAGATATTCCGGAATACATCCGTCTGCTTGGCGAACACCGCTATGCCGACGCACTGGAACTCATCTACCAACGCAACGCCCTGCCCGCCATTACCGGTCATATTTGCGATCACCAGTGCCAATACAACTGTACCCGCCTGGATTACGACAGTGCGCTGAATATCCGCGAACTGAAAAAAGTCGCGCTGGAAAAAGGTTGGGATGAATATAAGCAACGCTGGCACAAACCAGCCGGTTCTGGTTCACGCCATCCGGTTGCCGTGATTGGTGCAGGTCCGGCGGGTCTGGCAGCAGGTTACTTCCTTGCCAGAGCGGGCCATCCGGTTACGCTGTTTGAACGCGAAGCCAATGCGGGCGGCGTGGTGAAAAATATCATTCCTCAGTTCCGTATTCCTGCAGAGTTAATTCAGCACGATATCGATTTTGTTGCCGCTCACGGCGTGAAATTTGAGTATGGCTGCTCACCCGATCTGACCGTTGAACAGTTAAAAAATCAGGGCTTCCACTATGTTCTGATTGCCACCGGCACTGATAAAAATAGCGGTGTGAAACTGGCGGGCGACAACCAAAATGTCTGGAAATCACTCCCCTTCCTGCGTGAATACAACAAGGGCACAGCGCTCAAGCTGGGCAAACATGTGGTCGTTGTCGGGGCGGGTAACACCGCAATGGACTGCGCTCGTGCGGCGTTACGCGTTCCAGGCGTAGAAAAAGCAACAGTCGTTTACCGTCGTTCACTGCAAGAGATGCCAGCATGGCGCGAAGAGTATGAAGAAGCGTTGCACGACGGCGTGGAGTTCCGTTTCCTGAATAATCCGGAACGTTTCGATGCTGATGGCACCTTAACCTTGCGCGTTATGTCGCTTGGCGAACCTGATGAGAAAGGTCGTCGCCGTCCGGTTGAAACCAACGAAACAGTTACACTGCATGTAGACAGCCTGATCACCGCCATTGGTGAACAGCAGGATACTGAAGCCCTGAATGCGATGGGCGTGCCGCTGGACAAAAACGGCTGGCCAGACGTCGACCATAATGGCGAAACTCGTCTGACTGACGTCTTTATGATCGGCGACGTACAGCGCGGACCATCCTCCATTGTCGCTGCTGTCGGAACCGCGCGTCGGGCGACCGATGCCATCCTTAGTCGGGAAAATATCCGTTCCCACCAGAACGATAAATACTGGAACAACGTTAATCCGGCGGAAATCTATCAACGCAAAGGCGATATCTCTATCACCCTGGTGGATAGCGACGATCGTGACGCGTTTGTCGCCCAGGAAGCCGCACGCTGCCTTGAATGTAACTACGTTTGCAGCAAGTGTGTGGATGTCTGCCCGAACCGCGCCAACGTATCCATTGCGGTCCCTGGCTTCCAGAACCGTTTCCAGACGCTGCACCTCGACGCTTACTGTAACGAATGCGGCAACTGCGCTCAGTTCTGTCCGTGGAACGGTAAACCGTACAAAGACAAAATCACCGTCTTCAGCCTGTCGCAAGACTTTGATAACAGCAGCAACCCAGGCTTCCTTGTGGAAGATTGCCGGGTACGAGTACGTCTGAATAACCAAAGCTGGGTGTTAAACATCGACAGCGAAGGTCAGTTCAACAACGTACCACCGGAGCTGAACGATATGTGCCGCATCATTAGCCATGTCCACCAGCATCATCATTATCTGCTGGGCCGCGTGGAGGTGTAATCATGTTGATTCTGAAGAATGTCACTGCAGTGCAGTTACACCCGGCGAAAGTGCAGGAAGGCGTTGATATCGCCATCGAAAATGATGTGATTGTCGCTATAGGCGATGCTCTGACGCAACGCTACCCCGATGCCAACTACAAAGAGATGCATGGTCGGATTGTGATGCCGGGAATTGTCTGCTCGCACAACCATTTTTACTCGGGGCTGTCCCGCGGAATTATGGCAAACATCGCCCCCTGCCCGGATTTCATTTCAACGCTGAAAAATCTCTGGTGGCGGCTCGATCGCGCCCTTGATGAAGAGTCGCTCTATTACAGCGGACTGATTTGTTCACTGGAAGCGATTAAGAGCGGCTGTACATCTGTTATCGATCACCATGCCTCTCCGGCGTATATCAGCGGGTCGCTCTCCACATTGCGCAACGCATTTTTAAAAGTTGGCCTGCGTGCGATGACCTGTTTTGAAACCACTGACCGTAACAACGGCATTAAAGAACTACAGGAAGGAGTAGAGGAAAATATCCGCTTCGCCCGTCAGATTGATGATGCGAAGAAAGCGGCAACTGAACCGTATCTGGTAGAAGCTCATATTGGTGCTCACGCGCCGTTTACTGTGCCGGATGCCGGTCTGGAAATGCTGCGTGAGGCCGTGAAAGCCACAGGCCGTGGTTTACATATTCACGCTGCGGAAGACCTTTACGATGTTTCCCATAGTCATCACTGGTACGGCAAAGATCTGCTGGCACGATTAGCGCAATTCGATCTCATCGACAGCAAAACGCTGGTCGCTCATGGGCTTTATCTGTCTAAAGACGACATCGCGTTGCTCAATCAGCGTGATGCATTCCTGGTGCATAACGCCCGTTCAAACATGAACAACCATGTCGGCTACAACCATCATCTTTGCGACATCCGCAATCTGGCGTTGGGTACGGACGGTATTGGTTCAGATATGTTTGAAGAGATGAAATTTGCCTTCTTTAAACATCGCGATGCGGGTGGTCCGCTGTGGCCTGACAGTTTTGCCAAAGCACTGGCTAACGGCAACGAACTGATGAGCCGCAATTTTGGCGCGAAATTTGGCCTTCTGGAAGCCGGTTACAAAGCCGATTTAACCATTTGCGATTACAACTCGCCGACGCCGCTGCTGGCAGACAATATCGCCGGGCATATCGCTTTCGGTATGGGCTCAGGCAGCGTTCATAGCGTGATGGTCAATGGCATGATGGTCTATGAAGACCGTCAGTTTAACTTCGATTGCGATTCCATTTATGCGCAAGCCCAAAAAGCCGCTGCCAGTATGTGGCGTCGGATGGATGCGCTGGCATAAATGACAAATACCCTCTTCCCGCAGGGAAGAGGGTTAAATAAGGAAAGAAGATGATTGAACAATTTTTCAGGCCCGACTCTGTCGAACAGGCGCTGGAACTGAAGCGCCGCTACCAGGATGAAGCCGTCTGGTTCGCCGGAGGCAGTAAACTCAACGCCACACCAACCCGTACCGATAAAAAGATTGCCATATCCTTACAGGATCTGGAACTGGACTGGGTTGACTGGGATAACGGTGCATTGCGGATTGGCGCAATGTCTCGCTTGCAAACACTGCGTGATGCACGGTTTATTCCTGCAGCACTGCGTGAGGCCCTCGGCTTTGTCTACTCTCGCCATATTCGTAATCAGTCGACCATTGGTGGTGAAATCGCCGCCCGGCAGGAAGAGTCGGTGCTGCTTCCCGTCCTGCTGGCACTGGATGCCGAACTGGTTTTTGGCAACGGTGAAACTCTGTCAATTGAGGAGTACCTGGCCTGCCCATGCGATCGCCTGCTAACCGAAATCATCATTAAAGATCCGTATCGCACCTGTACGACTCGCAAAATTAGCCGTTCTCAGGCTGGGTTAACGGTAGTAACGGCAGCCGTTGCGTTAACCGATCACGACGGTATGCGAATTGCGTTGGATGGCGTGGCCAGTAAAGCACTGCGTCTGCACGATGTTGAAAAACAAAACCTGGAAGGCGATGCCCTTGAACAGGCTGTCGCCAACGCCATTTTCCCGCAGGAAGATTTGCGGGGCAGCGTGGCCTATAAACGCTATATCACGGGAGTTCTGGTAGCCGACCTTTATGCCGACTGCCAACAGGCTGGGGAGGAAGCCGTATGATCATCCACTTTACATTAAATGGCACGCCCCAGGAGCTAACCGTTAATCCTGGTGAAAACGTGCAAAAGCTGTTGTTTAACATGGGAATGCACTCTGTACGCAACAGCGATGATGGATTCGGTTTTGCCGGTTCTGACGCAATTATCTTTAACGGTAATATCGTCAACGCGTCCTTACTTATTGCCGCACAGATAGAGAAGGCTAATATTCGTACCGCAGAGTCTCTGGGAAAATGGAACGAGTTAAGTCTGGTTCAACAGGCAATGGTTGATGTTGGCGTGGTGCAGTCTGGTTATAACGATCCAGCTGCTGCTCTGATTATCACTGATCTGCTCGAGCGTATCGCCGCACCGACCCGCGAAGAGATCGACGACGCGCTTTCTGGTTTGTTCAGTCGCGATGCAGGCTGGCAACAATACTATCAGGTCATTGAACTGGCGGTTGCACGTAAAAATAACCCGCAGGCCACCATTGATATCGCTCCGACTTTCCGCGATGACCTTGAAGTCATTGGTAAGCATTATCCTAAAACTGATGCCGCAAAAATGGTGCAGGCGAAACCCTGCTATGTTGAAGACCGCGTAACGGCTGACGCCTGCGTCATTAAAATGTTACGTAGCCCTCACGCTCACGCACTGATTACTCACCTGGATGTCAGCAAAGCTGAAGCCTTACCAGGCGTCGTTCACGTTATTACTCATCTGAATTGCCCGGATATCTACTACACCCCGGGTGGTCAGAGCGCACCGGAACCGTCACCGCTTGACCGCCGTATGTTCGGCAAGAAAATGCGTCACGTCGGCGATCGCGTTGCTGCGGTCGTCGCAGAAAGTGAAGAAATTGCGCTCGAAGCACTGAAGCTCATCGACGTTGAATATGAAGTGCTTAAACCTGTAATGTCGATTGACGAGGCAATGGCGGAAGATGCGCCTGTCGTGCACGATGAACCGGTGGTGTATGTTGCTGGTGCGCCAGATACTCTGGAAGACGATAACAGCCATGCAGCCCAGCGCGGCGAGCATATGATCATCAACTTCCCGATCGGTTCTCGCCCCCGTAAAAATATCGCCGCCAGTATTCATGGTCATATTGGCGATATGGACAAAGGCTTTGCCGATGCCGATGTGATCATTGAGCGAACCTATAACTCAACGCAGGCGCAGCAGTGCCCGACTGAAACTCATATCTGCTTTACCCGTATGGACGGCGATCGTCTGGTTATCCACGCCTCCACCCAGGTACCATGGCACTTACGCCGCCAGGTCGCGCGCCTCGTGGGCATGAAACAACATAAAGTTCATGTCATTAAAGAGCGAGTTGGCGGCGGTTTTGGGTCTAAACAGGACATCCTGCTGGAAGAAGTGTGCGCCTGGGCAACCTGCGTGACCGGGCGTCCGGTACTGTTCCGCTACACTCGTGAAGAAGAGTTTATTGCTAACACCTCTCGTCACGTCGCGAAAGTCACCGTCAAACTGGGGGCAAAGAAAGATGGTCGCCTGACGGCTGTGAAGATGGATTTCCGCGCCAACACAGGCCCTTACGGCAACCACTCACTCACCGTACCGTGTAACGGACCGGCGCTGTCGCTGCCGTTATATCCGTGCGATAACGTCGATTTCCAGGTCACCACCTACTACAGCAACATTTGCCCAAATGGTGCTTATCAGGGTTATGGCGCACCGAAAGGTAACTTCGCTATCACCATGGCATTAGCGGAACTGGCTGAACAGTTACAGATCGACCAACTGGAAATTATCGAACGTAACCGGGTACACGAAGGGCAAGAGCTGAAAATTCTCGGTGCAATCGGTGAAGGTAAAGCGCCGACCTCCGTTCCTTCCGCCGCCAGCTGCGCACTGGAAGAGATCCTGCGTCAGGGTCGCGAGATGATCCAATGGTCTTCACCAAAACCACAAAACGGTGACTGGCACATCGGTCGTGGCGTCGCCATTATCATGCAGAAATCAGGGATCCCGGATATCGATCAGGCTAACTGCATGATCAAACTGGAATCAGACGGTACCTTTATCGTTCATTCTGGCGGTGCGGATATTGGTACTGGTCTGGATACGGTTGTGACGAAACTGGCAGCAGAAGTGCTGCACTGCCCACCGCAGGACGTGCATGTTATCTCCGGTGATACCGATCATGCGCTGTTTGATAAAGGCGCATATGCCTCGTCCGGTACATGTTTCTCCGGCAACGCGGCGCGTATGGCGGCAGAAAACCTCCGAGAGAAAATCCTGTTCCACGGCGCACAAATGCTGGGGGAACCCCTGGAGGATGTTCAACTGGCAACGCCGGGTGTCGTTCGCGGCAAGAAAGGCGAAGTTAGTTTCGGTGATATTGCCCATAAAGGCGAAACCGGCACCGGTTTTGGTTCACTGGTGGGAACTGCCAGTTATATCACGCCTGATTTCGCCTTCCCGTATGGCGCAAACTTTGCTGAAGTTGCCGTCAACACACGTACGGGTGAAATCCGCCTGGATAAATTCTATGCCTTGCTGGACTGCGGTACACCGGTCAATCCAGAGTTAGCGTTGGGACAAATCTACGGTGCCACCCTGCGTGCTATCGGGCACAGTATGAGCGAAGAAATCATTTATGACGCCGAAGGCCACCCGTTAACGCGTGATTTACGCAGTTACGGCGCACCGAAAATTGGTGACATTCCGCGTGATTTCCGCGCTGTGCTGGTGCCGAGCGACGATAAAGTCGGCCCATTCGGGGCGAAATCAATCTCAGAAATCGGTGTAAATGGCGCAGCTCCGGCGATTGCTACCGCAATTCACGATGCCTGCGGCATCTGGTTACGCGAATGGCATTTCACACCGGAGAAAATACTCACCGCGCTGGAAAAAATATAAATAATAAATGGCCGCTTCGGCGGCCTGTTTCTCTGTTTGAACGATGACTAAATAGTGACTGCGAAAATGAGATAAGCCGTTCTCAAGGCGTCCTGCGCCCCAAATTCGTGGGAATTTATTTTACTGATTCAGATGATCAAATTTACTTTAAAAGGAGTGAAGGGATGTCTGATATAAACCATGCAGGTTCTGACCTTATATTTGAACTGGAGGATCGCCCTCCCTTTCATCAGGCTCTCGTTGGTGCCATTACCCATCTGTTGGCAATTTTCGTTCCGATGGTAACCCCTGCGTTAATCGTGGGTGCGGCCTTACAGCTTTCCGCTGAAACAACCGCCTATCTTGTTTCTATGGCGATGATCGCCTCTGGTATTGGTACCTGGTTACAGGTAAACCGCTATGGCATCGTCGGTTCTGGCCTACTCTCAATTCAGTCAGTCAATTTTTCATTTGTTACAGTCATGATTGCGCTGGGCAGCAGCATGAAAAGCGATGGTTTTCACGAAGAGTTAATCATGTCGTCGCTTCTCGGCGTCTCCTTCGTTGGCGCATTTCTGGTTGTCGGCTCTTCTTTTATCCTGCCCTATTTACGTCGGGTTATTACACCTACCGTTAGCGGCATTGTGGTGCTGATGATCGGCTTAAGCCTGATTAAAGTCGGCATTATCGATTTTGGTGGAGGATTTGCTGCCAAAAGCAGCGGTACGTTCGGCAATTACGAACATCTCGGCGTTGGTTTATTGGTTTTGATTGTGGTGATCGGCTTTAACTGCTGCCGCAGTCCGTTACTACGCATGGGAGGGATTGCCATTGGGCTATGTGTCGGTTATATCGTATCGTTATGCTTGGGCATGGTGGATTTCAGCAGTATGCGCAATTTGCCGTTAATCACCATCCCGCATCCGTTCAAATACGGGTTTAGTTTCAGCTTCCATCAGTTCCTGGTGGTCGGCACGATTTATTTGCTTAGCGTGCTGGAAGCTGTCGGTGATATCACCGCCACGGCAATGGTTTCCCGCCGCCCCATCCAGGGAGAAGAGTATCAGTCGCGTCTGAAAGGCGGCGTACTGGCAGATGGCCTGGTTTCGGTTATCGCTTCCGCTGTCGGTTCATTACCGTTAACCACGTTTGCGCAAAATAATGGGGTTATTCAGATGACCGGTGTCGCTTCACGTTATGTCGGGCGAACCATCGCGGTCATGTTGGTTATTCTCGGCTTGTTTCCGATGATTGGCGGCTTCTTCACGACCATTCCCTCGGCTGTTCTGGGAGGCGCAATGACGTTGATGTTTTCCATGATTGCCATCGCTGGGATTCGCATCATCATCACCAACGGATTAAAGCGCCGTGAAACACTTATTGTCGCCACTTCTTTAGGTTTAGGGCTTGGCGTCTCCTACGATCCGGAAATTTTTAAAATATTGCCAGCCTCTATTTATGTATTAGTTGAAAACCCTATTTGTGCTGGTGGGTTAACTGCGATTTTATTAAATATTATCCTCCCTGGTGGCTATCGACAGGAAAACGTTCTGCCTGGTATTACCTCAGCGGAAGAGATGGATTAACAGTCAAGGAGTCAATGATGTCAGGAGAACACACGTTAAAAGCGGTACGAGGCAGTTTTATTGATGTCACCCGTACGGTCGATAACCCGGAAGAGATTTCCTCTGCGCTGCGGTTTATTGAGGATGGTTTATTACTCATTAAACAGGGAAAAGTGGAATGGTTTGGCGAATGGGAAGACGGAAAGCATCAAATTCCTGACACCATTCGCGTGCGCGACTATCGCGGCAAACTGATAGTACCGGGCTTTGTCGATACACATATCCATTATCCGCAAAGTGAAATGGTTGGGGCTTATGGTGAACAATTGTTGGAGTGGTTGAATAAACACACCTTCCCTACTGAACGTCGTTATGAGGATTTAGAGTACGCCCGCGAAATGTCGGCGTTCTTCATCAAGCAGCTTTTACGTAACGGAACCACCACAGCGTTGGTGTTTGGTACCGTTCATCCGCAATCCGTTGATGCGCTGTTTGAAGCCGCCAGTCATATCAATATGCGTATGATTGCCGGTAAGGTGATGATGGACCGCAACGCACCGGATTATCTGCTCGACACTGCCGAAAGCAGCTATCACCAAAGCAAAGAACTGATCGAACGCTGGCACAAAAATGGTCGTCTGTTGTATGCGATTACGCCACGCTTCGCCCCAACCTCATCTCCTGAACAGATGGCGATGGCGCAACGCCTGAAAGAAGAGTATCCCGACACATGGGTACATACCCATCTTTGTGAAAATAAAGATGAAATTGCCTGGGTCAAATCGCTTTATCCTGACCATGATGGTTATCTGGATGTTTACCATCAGTACGGTCTGACAGGTAAAAATTGTGTCTTTGCTCACTGCGTCCATCTCGAAGAGAAAGAGTGGGATCGTCTCAGCGAAACCAAATCCAGCATTGCTTTCTGTCCTACCTCCAACCTTTACCTCGGCAGTGGCTTATTCAACTTGAAAAAAGCATGGCAGAAGAAAGTCAAAGTGGGCATGGGGACTGACATTGGCGCAGGAACAACTTTCAACATGCTGCAAACGCTGAACGAAGCCTACAAAGTGTTGCAATTACAAGGCTATCGCCTCTCGGCATATGAAGCGTTTTACCTTGCCACGCTCGGCGGGGCGAAATCTCTGGGCCTTGACGATTTGATTGGCAACTTTTTACCTGGCAAAGAGGCTGATTTCGTGGTGATGGAACCCACCGCCACCCCGCTACAGCAGCTGCGCTATGACAACTCTGTTTCTTTAGTCGACAAATTGTTCGTGATGATGACGTTGGGCGATGACCGTTCGATCTACCGCACCTACGTTGATGGTCGTCTGGTGTACGAACGCAACTAATAATAAAACTTTAACATCCTCGTGAGGACATCATTATGTCTGGAGACATCCTACAAACACCGGACGCACCAAAGCCACAAGGCGCGCTGGATAATTATTTTAAAATTACCGCTCGTGGCAGTACCGTTCGTCAGGAAGTACTGGCTGGCTTAACGACCTTTCTGGCCATGGTTTATTCCGTTATCGTCGTTCCGGGAATGCTGGGCAAAGCAGGTTTTCCTCCCGCAGCTGTGTTTGTTGCCACCTGTCTGGTCGCGGGCTTCGGCTCGTTGCTGATGGGCTTGTGGGCCAACTTGCCAATGGCGATTGGTTGCGCTATTTCCTTAACGGCATTTACCGCATTCAGTCTGGTACTCGGGCAACAAATTAGCGTTCCTGTCGCACTGGGTGCGGTCTTTCTGATGGGCGTCATCTTCACCGCCATTTCTGTAACCGGTGTGCGAACCTGGATATTACGTAATTTACCGATGGGTATCGCTCACGGCACAGGTATCGGTATCGGCCTGTTTCTGCTGCTGATTGCTGCTAACGGTGTGGGAATGGTTATCAAAAACCCGATTGAAGGCTTGCCGGTGGCGCTCGGTGCGTTTACCTCCTTCCCGGTGATGATGAGCTTACTGGGTCTGGCGGTCATCTTCGGTCTGGAAAAGTGCCGCGTACCTGGCGGGATCTTGTTGGTGATTATTGCAATTTCGATCATCGGCTTAATCTTTGATCCAGCGGTGAAGTACCACGGTCTGGTGGCGATGCCCAGTCTGACTGGCGAAGATGGTAAGTCTCTGATTTTCAGCCTCGATATTATGGGGGCACTCCAGCCAACTGTACTTCCGAGTGTACTGGCATTGGTGATGACCGCAGTGTTCGACGCCACCGGTACCATCCGTGCCGTCGCCGGTCAGGCGAATTTGTTAGATAAAGACAACCAGATCATCAACGGCGGTAAAGCCCTGACCAGTGACTCAGTAAGTTCAATATTCTCCGGCCTGGTGGGTGCTGCGCCCGCAGCGGTTTATATCGAATCAGCGGCAGGAACCGCCGCCGGGGGTAAAACAGGGTTGACCGCAACCGTAGTGGGGGCGTTATTCCTGTTGATTCTGTTTTTATCACCACTGTCATTTTTGATCCCTGGTTACGCCACTGCACCCGCTCTGATGTACGTAGGTTTGCTGATGTTAAGTAACGTCTCGAAGCTGGATTTCAACGATTTTATTGACGCAATGGCTGGCCTGGTGTGTGCCGTGTTTATCGTTCTGACTTGTAATATCGTTACCGGTATTATGCTGGGCTTTGTGACACTGGTCGTAGGCCGCGTCTTTGCACGCGAATGGCAAAAGCTGAATATTGGTACGGTAATCATTACTGCCGCACTGGTCGCATTTTACGCGGGTGGATGGGCTATCTAATAGATTCTCCGCGCCTTTCAGCGCGGAGAATTCTTTCAGAGAGGATTCTCACCGCTGGCAACAATACGCTGCTGGCGGACTCGCCTGAGTTCTCTTTCAGTAAGCAACTGCAGCGCCTGTGTCGGGCAAGATTCAACGCAGGCAGGCCCCTCTTCCCGCTGTTCACAGAGATCGCATTTCACAATTTGTTGCCGGGTATCCCCCGGCAACGACTGAATGGTTATCATCCCAAACGGGCACGCACTGACGCAACTCTGACAGCCAATACAACGGGCAGAATTGGCCTGCACCACCTGCTCGCCCATCGTCAGCGCTCCCACGGGGCAAGCGCCAACACAAGGGGCGTTTTCACACTGATGGCACATCACCGGCGCACTGATGCTGTCCAGTCGCTGTACCTTCAGCCGAGGCAAAAAGACATCGGCATTCAACGCCTGTTCTGAAGGGTGAGCGACCACACAGGCCACTTCACAAGTACGGCAGCCAATACAGTCAGCCGGATTAACGATAATTAACGATTTCATCACGATGCCTTCGTATCAAACAGAGTTAACATATCGCGCGCCGCCTGCCTTCCTGCGGCCATTGCAGTGACAACCAGATCCGCGCCATGAACTGCATCCCCACCAGCAAAGACTTTTTTCAGATGCGTCTGGGTGGGTAAATACCCGACGTCCCCGGTTTGAATCAGGCCCCATTTATCGAGCTTAATTCCGCTGCCTTGCAACCACGGCATGGCATGCGCCTGGAAACCAAAGGCCATAATCAGAACATCGGCGGGCAGCTCAAACTCTGAACCCGCTACCGGACGAGGACGACGGCGACCATCCGGCCCCGGCTCACCCATGGCTGTACGAATCAGGCCCACCGCAGTTAAACGCCCATCTTCGTCACAAGCGATATATTGCGGCTGAACATTGAACTGAAACTCGACACCTTCCTCGCGCGCATTGACCACCTCTTTGCGCGAGCCCGGCATACTGACTTCATCACGACGATACGCGCAGGTCACGCTGGCGGCATTGAGGCGGATGGAAGTCCGCAAACAATCCATGGTCGTATCGCCACCGCCCAATACCACGACTCGCTTACCTTCCACATCCGTCAGCGGATACTCTTCAGACTCCGGCAACCCCATGAGCTGGCGGGTATGGGCAGTCAGGAACGGTAGAGCCTGAATGACACCGGGCGCATCTTCATGCGGCAAATCTGCTCGCATCATCCCGTAAGTCCCCACGCCGATGAAAACGGCATCATATTCAGAAGTTAAATCGCTAAAGGTAATATCGCGGCCAATCTCACAGTTGAGATGAAAGTCGATTCCCATTGCGGTGAATATCTCTCGCCGCTGGCTTAAGACTGTTTTATCGAGTTTGAAAGGAGGAATGCCAAAAGTCAGCATACCGCCAATTTCTGGATGGCGATCAAAGACATCAACCTGAACTCCCGCGCGCGCCAAGATATCAGCACACCCTAATCCTGCAGGCCCAGCGCCAATCACCGCCACTTTTTCGATACGGGGAACCACCATGCTGACATCGGGACGCCAGCCCATCGCCAACGCAGTATCGGTGATGTAGCGCTCCAGATTACCGATAGAGACTGCGCCAGAGTGATCTTTCAAAGTACATGCGCCTTCACAAAGACGGTCCTGTGGACATACCCTGCCGCAGATTTCTGGTAAGGAACTGGTCTGGTGGCAAAGTTCTGCCGCTTCAATAATCTTTCCTTCCTGCACCAGACGGATGTAATCCGGAATAGCGTTATGCAGCGGGCAATGCCAGTTGCAGTTAGCTTTTTCGGCGCAATAAACACAGCGGTCACTCTCATAAGTCGCTTGTTGTGGATCCAGCCCGCAATAAATTTCGCCAAAGTGGGTTTTCCGTTCACTCGCTGAAATTTTATCTGCGCCTTTACGCGAGTTAACGGGGAGCAACGCTGCACTGCGAGATGGCTGAGCGTCTGATGACGCTTTTCCTGCTGCCGTTTTGCGCTGGCGGGCCACCTTTATCTGCTGCAACCCTTTATCGTCCATCAGCCGTAACGCCTGTGTTGGGCATACGTCAATACAGGCTTGCGTGCCGGAACTGCGCTGGTTACAAAGGTCGCATTTCTGCGCAATCGTATCGACCATCTCAACGACGCCAAAGGGGCAAGCGATTGCGCATCTTTTACAACCAATACATTTTTGCTCGTCCAGTTGTACGCTATCGGGCTGGAAAGTCAGAGCATTAACCGGACAAGCCGTAACGCAAGGAGCATTGTTGCAGTGATGACAGGCCACCGGATTCGCAGCCTGGCCTTTCCCTACAACGTGGATACGCGGTCGAAAGTCACTGTGACTCAGCGGCCAGTTTTCTTGATTGTGTGCCACCGCACAGGCAATTTCACAAGCATGACAGCCTATACATTCCGCAGCTTCAGCAGCGATAAACTTATTCATTTGCATCCCTTTCATTTAATGAGTTATGTCTTCTCAAAGTTCGCGATGCAATAAACGGGCATATATTAGGTAGAATGACTTTTTAATTATAAGTTTGTGACTAAGTTCAAATTATTACCCCTCAATCTGTGCCGCTTTCATTATTTCAACATTGCCGACCAAAAGAGCGCTATCCAGATAAAAACGATTAAATGCGAGAGTGCGACATGCCAGAATGATTAATGAAATATCAATATGAGAAAATTACAGATAATTCCATTGTCAGGTTCTCTTCTCATTTTCGTGGTTTAACCACGATTATGTGATTGCCTCCGCAATTCCTGTCTCTAACTCCCCTTCCTCGCAAAAACTGGCACTCCACGAGCATATGTTTAGACAGTTTCAATAACGTAAACGGTTGCTTTTTACTCTGGCGGGCGAAAGGAGAAACACTGATGAGCGCCATAGATTCCCAACTTCCCTCATCTTCAGGGCAAGACCGCCCAACTGATGAGGTTGACCGCATATTATCACCAGGAAAGCTGATCATACTCGGTCTGCAACACGTCCTTGTAATGTACGCAGGTGCAGTCGCTGTTCCTCTTATGATTGGTGACCGACTGGGCCTCTCAAAAGAAGCTATTGCGATGCTCATTAGCTCGGATCTCTTTTGCTGCGGGATCGTCACATTATTACAATGTATCGGTATCGGCCGCTTTATGGGGATCCGTCTGCCGGTGATTATGTCGGTAACCTTTGCTGCTGTAACACCAATGATAGCCATTGGCATGAACCCGGATATCGGCCTGCTGGGGATATTTGGTGCCACTATCGCCGCGGGATTTATCACCACATTATTAGCACCACTTATCGGTCGCTTAATGCCTTTATTCCCGCCACTGGTTACCGGTGTGGTTATTACTTCTATCGGGCTTAGCATTATTCAGGTCGGTATTGACTGGGCCGCTGGAGGTAAAGGGAATCCGCAATATGGTAATCCCGTTTATTTAGGTATCTCCTTTGCCGTCTTAATTTTTATCTTGCTCATTACTCGCTATGCGAAAGGATTTATGTCCAACGTCGCCGTATTACTGGGGATTGTATTTGGCTTTTTACTTTCGTGGATGATGAATGAAGTCAATTTGTCCGGGCTACATGATGCTTCGTGGTTTGCGATTGTCACCCCAATGTCGTTTGGTATGCCGGTATTTGACCCCGTTTCTATTCTAACCATGACCGCTGTGTTAATCATCGTGTTTATCGAGTCGATGGGGATGTTCCTGGCACTGGGTGAAATAGTCGGTCGTAAACTCTCTTCGCACGATATTATTCGCGGGCTGCGTGTCGATGGTGTAGGGACAATGATAGGCGGAACGTTTAACAGCTTCCCCCACACGTCATTTTCTCAAAACGTTGGCCTGGTTAGCGTGACGCGCGTTCATAGTCGCTGGGTGTGTATTTCTTCGGGGATCATATTAATCATGTTTGGCATGGTGCCCAAAATGGCGGTGCTGGTAGCCTCGATTCCGCAATTTGTGCTTGGCGGCGCAGGGCTGGTGATGTTCGGCATGGTACTGGCGACGGGGATTCGAATTCTGTCGCGCTGTAACTACACCACTAACCGTTACAACCTCTATATTGTGGCGATCAGTCTCGGCGTTGGCATGACTCCGACGCTCTCTCACGATTTCTTTTCTAAGTTACCGGCCGTACTGCAACCGTTGCTGCATAGCGGCATTATGCTCGCAACCCTTAGCGCCGTTGTGCTGAACGTCTTCTTTAATGGCTATCAGCATCATGCTGATCTGGTGAAGGAATCCGTCTCTGATAAAGATTTAAAAGTCAGGACAGTACGTATGTGGCTTCTGATGCGCAAGCTGAAGAAAAATGAGCATGGAGAATAATATGAATCTTTTAATGCGCGCTATATTCAGTCTGTTGTTGCTTTTTACTCTCTCTATTCCTGTCATTTCTGACTGTGTTGCAATGGCCATTGAAAGTCGCTTCAAATATATGATGCTGCTTTTTTAAATGGTTTTACCTGTCGACATCCGCTCAAAACGGGCGGTTGTCGATAAACGCTCACTTGGTTAATCATTTCACTCTTCAATTATCTATAATGATGAGTGATTAGAATTACATGTGAGAAATTATGCAAACGGAACACGTCATTTTATTGAATGCACAGGGAGTTCCCACGGGTACGCTGGAAAAGTATGCCGCACACACGGCAGACACCCTCTTACATCTCGCGTTCTCCAGTTGGCTGTTTAATGCCAAGGGGCAATTATTAGTTACCCGCCGCGCACTGAGCAAAAAAGCATGGCCTGGCGTGTGGACTAACTCGGTTTGTGGGCACCCACAACAGGGAGAAAGCAACGAAGACGCAGTGATCCGCCGTTGCCGTTATGAGCTTGGCGTGGAAATTACGCCTCCTGAATCTATCTATCCTGACTTTCGCTACCGCGCCACCGATCCGAGTGGCATTGTGGAAAATGAAGTGTGTCCGGTATTTGCCGCACGCACGACCAGTGCGTTACAGATCAATGATGATGAAGTGATGGATTATCAATGGTGTGATTTAGCAGATGTATTACACGGTATTGATGCCACGCCGTGGGCGTTCAGCCCGTGGATGGTGATGCAGGCAGCCAATAGTGAAGCAAGAAAATTGTTGTCTGCTTTCGCGCAGCACAATTAAAAAACCCCGACATTTGCCGGGGTTGTGAGCATAACGTAATGCTTATTTCACCGGACGCATCGCCGGGAACAGAATAACGTCACGGATGGTATGGCTGTTGGTGAACAGCATTACCATACGGTCGATACCAATTCCCAGACCTGCTGTCGGCGGTAAGCCGTGTTCCAGTGCGGTGACGTAATCTTCGTCGTAGAACATCGCTTCGTCGTCGCCTGCGTCTTTCGCGGCAACCTGATCCAGGAAGCGCTGCGCCTGATCTTCCGCGTCATTCAGCTCGCTAAAACCGTTACCGATTTCACGACCACCAATGAAGAACTCAAAGCGGTCAGTGATTTCCGGGTTAACGTCATTACGACGCGCCAGCGGAGAAACTTCTGCCGGATATTCAGTAATGAAGGTCGGCTGAATCAGATGTGCTTCTGCCACTTCTTCGAAGATCTCGGTAACGATACGGCCCAGACCCCAGCTCTTCTCAACATGGATGCCGATAGATTCAGCAATCGCTTTCGCAGAGTCGAAGTTGTCCAGATCCGCCATGTCGGTTTCCGGGCGATATTTCTTGATCGCTTCACGCATGGTCAGTTTTTCGAACGGTTTACCGAAGTCCAGCGTCACGTCGCCGTAGGTCACTTCGGTCTTACCGAGAATATCCTGTGCCAGAGTACGGAACAGCGATTCGGTCAGCTCGATCAGATCTTTGTAATCCGCGTAAGCCATATAGAGTTCCATCATGGTGAACTCTGGGTTATGACGTACGGAGATACCTTCGTTACGGAAGTTACGGTTGATTTCGAATACACGCTCGAAGCCACCAACCACCAGGCGCTTGAGGTACAGTTCCGGCGCGATACGCAGGTACATGTCGAGATCCAGCGCATTGTGATGGGTGATAAACGGACGCGCCGCCGCGCCGCCTGGGATCACCTGCATCATCGGCGTTTCAACTTCCATAAAGCCACGATTCACCATGAACTGGCGAATGCCAGAGAGGATCTGCGAACGCACTTTAAAGGTGTTGCGGGATTCATCGTTAGAAATGAGATCCAGATAACGCTGACGATAGCGCGCTTCCTGATCCTGCAAACCGTGGAATTTGTCCGGCAGCGGACGCAGTGCTTTGGTCAGCAGACGCAGCTCGGTGCAATGGATCGACAGTTCGCCAGTTTTGGTTTTGAACAGTTTACCTTTCGCGCCGAGGATATCGCCGAGATCCCATTTTTTGAATTGATCGTTATAAACACCTTCCGGCAGATCGTCACGAGCCACATACAGCTGAATGCGACCACCGACATCCTGCAGAGTAACGAAGGAGGCTTTACCCATAATACGACGGGTCATCATGCGGCCAGCAACGGCAACTTCGATGTTCAGCGCTTCCAGTTCTTCGTTTTCTTTGCCGTCGAATTCTGCGTGCAATTGGTCAGAGGTATGATCGCGACGAAAATCGTTCGGGAAGGCAATCCCCTGCTCACGCAGGTTCGTCAGCTTCTCACGACGCGTTTTCAGCTCATTATTAAGATCGACTACCGCGTCAGCGCCCTGTGCGTGTTGTTCAGACATGTTGGTTCCTCATAACCCTGCTTTCAAACTTGCTTCGATAAATTGATCCAGGCTGCCGTCCAGCACTGCCTGCGTGTTGCGGGTTTCTACCCCGGTGCGCAGATCTTTAATGCGGGAGTCATCAAGGACATAAGAACGAATCTGGCTGCCCCAGCCGATATCAGATTTGTTATCTTCCATCGCCTGTTTCTCGGCATTTTTCTTCTGCATCTCCAGTTCATAAAGCTTCGCTTTCATCTGCTTCATGGCCTGGTCTTTGTTCTTGTGCTGGGAACGGTCGTTCTGGCATTGGGTCACAATCCCGGTTGGGATGTGAGTAATACGCACCGCAGATTCGGTACGGTTAACGTGCTGACCACCCGCGCCGGATGCGCGATAAACGTCGATGCGCAGATCCGCCGGATTGATTTCGATATCGATATCATCATCGACTTCCGGGTAAACAAACGCGGAGCTGAACGACGTGTGGCGACGACCGCCGGAGTCAAACGGGCTCTTGCGCACCAGGCGGTGAACGCCGGTTTCTGTACGCAGCCAGCCGTAAGCGTAATCGCCGGAGATTTTGATAGTCACGGATTTAATACCCGCCACTTCACCTTCCGACTCTTCGATGATTTCAGTTTTGAAACCACGCGATTCAGCCCAGCGCAGATACATACGCTCAAGCATGCTCGCCCAGTCCTGTGCTTCCGTACCGCCAGAACCTGCCTGAATATCGAGGTAGCAGTCGGCGCTATCATATTCGCCAGAGAACATACGACGGAACTCAAGCTGCGCCAGTTTTTCTTCCAGGGCGTCGAGTTCAGCAACGGCTTCGTTAAAGGTTTCTTCGTCGTCAGCTTCTACAGCCAGCTCCAGCAGACCAGAAACATCTTCCAGCCCCTGTTTCATTTGGTCGAGGGTGTCGACAACGGCTTCGAGGGAGGAACGCTCTTTACCCAGCGCCTGTGCGCGTTCGGGTTCGTTCCAGACATCCGGCTGTTCCAGCTCGGCGTTTACTTCTTCCAGACGCTCTTTCTTGGCGTCGTAGTCAAAGATACCCCCTAAGAACGTCGGAGCGTTCCGTGAGGTCCTGAATGCGATTATTTACCGGATTAATTTCAAACATGGTCTGATTTCTTTTATTGAGCTAGTCAAAATGCGGTGATAAGAGCGGGATTGTACCGAATCCACGCTCTTTTTTATAGATAATATGACGCTAAATTGGCCAGATATTGTCGATGATAATTTGCAGGCTTCGGTTGCCACGAAACTCGTTGATATCCAGCTTGTAAGCCAGTTGCACTTCGCGCACGCCGTTATCCGGCCAGAGGGCGGTATCGACATTAAAAGCAATACCGTCCAGCAGCGGACCGCCGCCGACCGGTTCGACCATGACTTTCAAATGACGTTCACCCACCAGTCGCTGTTGCAGCAGACGGAAATGACCGTCAAACAGCGGCTCCGGGAACATCTGCCCCCACGGGCCAGCATCGCGCAGCAGCTGCGCCACTTCCATGGTCATTTCGGCTGGGCTTAGCGGACCGTCTGACACCACTTCGCCTTGCAATAGCGAAGGGTCCAGCCACTCAGTAACCAGTTCGCCAAACCGTTGCTGAAAGAGTTCGAATTTATCCTCTTCCAGCGACAGGCCTGCCGCCATCGCATGACCGCCAAACTTCAGCATCATGCCGGGGTAGAGTGTGTCTAGCCGCTCCAGCGCATCACGCATATGCAGCCCCTGAATGGAGCGACCGGAACCTTTCAGCGTACCGTCACCCGCAGGCGCAAAAGCGATAACCGGACGGTGAAAACGCTCTTTAATACGCGAAGCCAGAATACCGACAACGCCCTGATGCCATTCCGGGTGATACATTGCCAGCCCGCCGGGTAGCGTGTCGCGGCTGCGCTCCAGTTTCTCGCACAGGGTCAGGGCTTCAACCTGCATTCCCTGTTCGATCTCTTTTCGCGTCTGGTTTAGCGCATCGAGTTCATTTGCCAGTACTCGCGCTTCGCCGATGTTGTCGCACAGCAACAGCGCCACACCAACGGACATATCATCCAGTCTCCCGGCTGCATTGAGACGTGGCCCCAGCGCAAAACCTAAATCGCTGGCGGCGAGTTTTTGCGCATCGCGGTTGGCCACTTCCAGCAACGCTTTAATCCCTGGACGGCACTTTCCGGCACGGATGCGACTCATCCCCTGCCAGGTCAGAATGCGATTATTAGCATCCAGCGGCACGACGTCCGCCACTGTCCCCAACGCGACCAGATCCAGCAGTTCTGCCAGGTTAGGAATTGCGATGCCGCGCTCATCAAACCAGCCCTGATCGCGCAAAAAGGTGCGCAGCGCCAGCATCAGATAAAACGCCACCCCCACGCCTGCCAGTGATTTCGACGGGAAATTGCAGTCGCGCAAGTTAGGGTTAATGATCGCTTCCGCCGCGGGTAATGTTTCGCCCGGCAAATGGTGATCGGTAACAATAACCGGAATGCCCAACGATCGAGCATGTTCAACCCCCGCATGGGAGGAAATGCCGTTATCCACCGTGACAATTAACTGCGCGCCACGGGCATGGGCCTGATCGACCACTTCCGGGCTTAAGCCGTAACCGTCTTCGAAACGGTTTGGTACCAGGTAGTCGATATTGCTGCAACCAAGCGAGCGCATCGCCAGCACGCTTAGAGCCGTGCTGGTGGCACCGTCGGCGTCGAAGTCACCGACCACCATAATCCGCGTTCCTTCGCGAAAAGCGTTGTAAAGGATCTCAACGGCCTTTTCGACGCCGCTCAGTTGCTGCCAGGGCAGCATACCTTTTACACTACGTTCCAGTTCTTGCGCACTGCGTACTCCCCGGCTGGCATATAAACGGCGCAGCAAGGGAGGCAATTCAGCGGGCAAGTCTGCCGTTTCATCGACTTCACGGCGACGAAGTTGTATCTGTTGTTTCACGCGAATTATTTACCGCTGGTCATTTTTTGGTGTTCGTCGAGGAATTCTTTCATCTCTTTCGGCGGCTGGTAACCCGGAACAAGTGTGCCATTGCTCAGCACAATTGCCGGAGTGCCACTAACGCCAAGCTGGACGCCAAGTGCGTAATGATCGGCAATATCGATATCGCAACTTGCCGGAGTGGCAGCTTTACCCGCCATCACATCATCAAACGCTTTCTTTTTATCTTTCGCACACCAGATGGCTTTCATTTGTTGCTCAGCCTGGCTCTCCAGCCCCTGGCGAGGGAAAGCAAGATAACGCACGGTGATCCCCAGCGCGTTGTAGTCTGCCATTTGCTCATGCAGTTTGTGGCAGTAACCACAGGTAATATCAGTAAACACGGTAATGACGTGTTTTTCCTGCGGCGCTTTATAAACGATCATCTCGTTTTCAAGCGCGTTCAGCTGCTTTAACAACATCTTATTAGTGACATTGACCGGAGTCGTTCCGCTAACGTCATACATTGGTCCCTGAATGATATGTTTACCATCATCAGTGATGTACAACACACCGCTGTTAGTCAGAACTGTCTTCATACCAGCCACGGGCGCAGGCTGAATATCACTGCTTTTGATGCCCATTTTGGCTAACGTTTGTTGAATTGCCGCGTCATCAGCCTGAGCAAAACCAGAAAACGCCGCCAACAACGTAAATAACATAAAACCTTTCTTCATAAATCTTCCCGTTCTTTTCAGACATCACGCCCGCGGGTGATGCTGTTGATGAAGTTGCCGCAGACGCTCGGTAGCGACATGCGTATAAATTTGCGTGGTGGAGAGATCGCTGTGGCCCAGTAGCATCTGCACCACGCGTAAATCCGCACCATGATTTAATAAATGAGTGGCAAAAGCGTGACGCAACACATGCGGTGACAGCTTTTCGCTGTCGATACCCGCCAGCACAGCATAATGTTTAATGCGGTGCCAGAAGGTTTGTCTCGTCATCTGCTGCGCGCGCTGACTGGGAAACAACACGTCAATTGACACACCGTTTAGCAACCACGGTCGCCCGTGTTCCAGATAAGTTTCCAGCCAGTAAACCGCCTCTTCACCTAACGGCACAAGGCGTTCTTTGTTGCCTTTACCAATGACCCGCACTACGCCCTGACGCAGGCTGATATCACTCATTGTCAGCCCGACCAGTTCAGAGACTCGCAGCCCGGTAGCATACAACACTTCAAGCATGGCTTTATCGCGCAGCTCCAGTGGCTGATCAATTAATGGTGCCTGTAATAATCGTTCGACCTGCGCTTCGCTTAAATCTTTTGGCAAACGCTGGGGCAATTTCGGCGAAGCGAGATGCGCGCTGGGATCGTCTTCACGAAACTTTTCGCGATAAAGATACTGGAACAATCGGCGCACTGCGCTCAGCAAACGCGCTGAGCTGGTGGCTTTATACCCACCCTCCAGCCGTTCTGCCAGTAATGCCTGCAAATCGTCACTTTGCGCCGTCGCCAGCGTCAACCCGCGGTGATGCAACCACTCCACCATCATTGACAGATCGCGACGGTATGCGTTCAACGTATTTTCAGCCAGATTTTTTTCCAGCCACAGAGCATCAAGAAACTGCTCGATGCGTGCCAGATCCTGTTTCACTTGCGCCCCTTATGGTCACTCATTTGATCCATTATGCCTTATTGTGCCGTGACTAAAGCGATTCTGATACACTAGCCGCAAAAGCCACAGCAGAATCGAGAAGCTTACGTTATGAATATGGGTCTTTTTTACGGTTCCAGCACCTGTTACACCGAAATGGCGGCAGAAAAAATCCGCGATATTATCGGCCCAGAACTGGTGACCTTACATAACCTCAAGGACGATTCCCCGAAATTAATGGAGCAGTACGATGTGCTCATTCTGGGCATCCCGACCTGGGATTTTGGCGAAATCCAGGAAGACTGGGAAGCCGTCTGGGATCAGCTCGACGACCTGAACCTCGAAGGTAAAATTGTTGCGCTGTATGGGCTTGGCGATCAACTGGGGTATGGCGAGTGGTTCCTCGATGCGCTCGGCATGCTGCATGACAAACTCTCGACCAAAGGCGTGAAGTTCGTCGGCTACTGGCCAACGGAAGGATATGAGTTTACCAGCCCGAAACCGGTGATTGCTGACGGGCAACTGTTCGTGGGTCTGGCGCTGGACGAAACTAACCAGTATGACCTTAGCGACGAGCGTATTCAGAACTGGTGCGAGCAAATCCTCAACGAAATGGCAGAGCATTACGCCTGATGTCACTGACGGCTTAGCACACAGGCTTTGCCGTCATCTTTATCTTTGCGTCTCTTGTTGCAACAAAATCCGCCGTAAATCCCGCCATTCGGCTTCGTCCATGCTGTCGGCTGCCAGCCACAAGTGCTGACGTTTACCGCTATCAGAACGTAAACGCAACATCATGCCGCTTTTAATCATCCACGGCGCTTTGACGATGCACCACTCCTGCCCTTGCCAACGCAAACGCCCGTCCATCAACAGGCGAATTTCCCCCTGGCGAGCATTAATGCGTCGCTGGCTGCGAACGCAATCAAACACCACCAGCGAAAGTAACACCATCCATAACGGGGTGTAACTTAACGGCCAGGGCATGAGTAAAATAACAGCGGCAACCAGCCCATGAATCAGCAAGGAAAGCCACTGCGCGCGCCAGGAGACGCGTAAATCAGATTGCCACAGGACCACGTTCCCGATTCCGTGTCTGGATGAGTCGGACCATCATTTCCAGTTCTGCATCGGCCGGTTTACCATGATTCATCAGCCAGTTGAACAGATCGGGATCGTCACATTCCAGCAGACGAATAAAGATGCGTTTTTCGTCATCACTTAAGCTGTCGTACTCATGTTCGAAAAACGGCATGATTGAAATATCGAGTTCGCGCATACCACGGCGGCATGCCCAGTGAATGCGGGCTTTGTTATTAATGTCCATCTTCTTCCTGTCTCACGAAAATCCAGTACCAGGCTATTGTAACGTGTTTTTCGACTTCTTTTGCGGGAATATCAGTAAACACAATCGCGATCGCGAAATTAACCCACAATATTTCAAGGGCTTCATTTTTTTGGAAGTCGCCTCGCAAAGCATATCAGAAGGCACAGATCGCGTAGTGAAAGCACTTGCATTGCCTCATAGCTCTTTTACCATTAGTCATAAATACGCCGTTTGTAAAACAGGACTCCATTATGGCTTTTACACCTTTTCCTCCCCGTCAGCCTACGGCTTCTGCCCGTTTACCGCTGACGCTGATGACGCTTGATGACTGGGCGCTTGCCACCATTACTGGCACGGACAGCGAAAAATATATGCAGGGTCAGGTGACAGCAGATGTCAGCCAGATGACAGAAGATCAGCACCTGCTCGCCGCCCATTGCGACGCCAAAGGTAAAATGTGGAGCAATTTACGTCTGTTCCGCGACGGCGACGGCTTTGCGTGGATTGAACGGCGCAGCGTGCGCGAGTCGCAACTGACTGAACTGAAAAAATATGCGGTGTTCTCTAAAGTGACCATCGCGCCAGACGATGAACGTGTGCTGCTTGGTGTTGCCGGTTTTCAGGCACGCGCCGCGCTGGCAAATCTCTTTAGTGAACTGCCTACGAAAGAAAAACAGGTAGTTAAAGAAGGCGCGACCACTTTGCTATGGTTTGAACACCCGGCAGAACGTTTCCTGATCGTAACCGATGAAGCTACCGCCAATACGCTGACCGATAAACTGCGCGGTGAAGCGGAACTGAACAATAGCCAACAGTGGCTGGCATTAAACATTGAAGCGGGTTTTCCGGTGATTGATGCCGCCAACAGCGGGCAGTTTATCCCACAGGCGACCAACCTCCAGGCGTTGGGCGGCATCAGCTTTAAAAAAGGCTGCTATACCGGACAAGAGATGGTGGCACGGGCTAAATTCCGCGGTGCCAACAAACGTGCCCTCTGGCTGCTGGCAGGTAGCGCCAGCCGACTGCCGGAAGCGGGTGAAGATTTAGAGCTGAAAATGGGCGAGAACTGGCGTCGTACCGGTACGGTGCTGGCTGCGGTAAAACTGGAAGATGGTCAGGTCGTGGTACAGGTCGTCATGAATAACGATATGGAACCGGACAGCATCTTCCGCGTGCGTGACGATGCGAATACATTGCATATCGAGCCGCTGCCCTATTCGCTCGAAGAGTAAATCTCTGTATCGCATCAGGCATTTATCGCCTGATGCGACGCTGACGCGTCTAATCATGCCTGGGATTTGATGCCTTTATCACAACAAGGACGCGGCCCGTAGGTCGGATAAGGCGTTCACGCCGCATCCGGCGGTTGCGCTCCGATGCCTGATGCGACGCTGACGCGTCTTATCATGCCTACAACGGCGCACCAATTACGCCTGCCCAATATACAAATAGATCGCCAGAAAGTGGCACACGCTGCCGCCGAGCACAAAGCCGTGCCAGATGGCATGATTGTACGGAATGCGTTTGCAGACATAGAAAATCACCCCGAGCGAATAAACCACTCCGCCTACCGCCAGTAAGGTAACACTGCCCGCCGCGAGCTTAACTGCCATTTCATAAATTACCACCAGCGACAGCCAGCCCATCGCCAGATAAGTCACCAGAGATAAAATTTTGAATCGGTGCGCGATGGTCAGCTTGAACAGAATCCCCAACAGCGCCAAGCTCCAGATAACAATCATCAACCCGCGCGCTAACGGAGAATCCAGCCCCACCAGCAAAAACGGCGTGTAGGTTCCGGCAATCAATAGATAAATGGCACAGTGGTCAAATTTCTTCAGCCACATTTTTGCCCGTTGATGGGGAACGGCGTGATAAAGCGTCGAAGCAAGAAACAGCAGGATCATACTGCCGCCATAGAGGCTGTAACTGGTTATCGCTGTGGCGCTGGCATTGAGATCCACCGCCTGAACCAGTAACAACACCAGCCCAACGATACCAAACACCAGCCCAATGCCGTGACTGACGCTGTTGGCAATTTCCTCTGCCAGCGAATATCCCTGCTTAATGAGGGGCTTCTGAACCATAACTTACTCCGGAGAAACGTACACGCACATGTATACTCCTCCAGCGTAACTGAGAATAGTTCCAGTGAACACCTGTTAGCTAAAATAAATTCTGATTTGAGACTAATCTCCGAAAAATCATGAAATTAAATGCGAAATTTCAACTAACAGGCGTGAGTTCAATTTAAAGGTATTTAAATTCAATTACATAAAACTGTGTCTGCCCAGGATAGATGTCGGCAATGACCTTTTTCAGTTCAGGCAGGGTCATATTTTCCTGTTGTGCATGTTTTTCCGTCAACGTATCCAGCGTTACGGTTGATGTTGCAGTGACTTCAATCGTGCAAAAATAACCGTCATCTTCAAAGCGCCCGACACGAAGCACATCCCCCGTTTTGAAGTGCGATTCAGACTCGTCGCGGATGGTGATGGTTTTACGCCCAGCCAGAATGTCATCCTGGAAACGTTGAAAAAAAGTGATGTCGTTTGGCTGCATGGTACTATTTCCTGTAAGAATTGACTCATCTGGAGCCTATGATAGTGAAAAAACTCACCTTACCGAAAGATTTCTTATGGGGCGGCGCAGTTGCCGCTCATCAGGTCGAAGGCGGCTGGAACAAAGGCGGCAAAGGGCCGAGCATTTGTGACGTTCTGACCGGTGGCGCACACGGCGTGCCGCGCGAAATCACCAAAGAAGTCTTGCCAGGAAAATACTATCCAAACCATGAAGCCGTTGATTTTTATGGTCACTACAAAGAAGACATCAAGCTATTTGCCGAAATGGGCTTCAAATGTTTTCGCACTTCCATCGCCTGGACGCGCATTTTCCCAAAAGGTGATGAAACTCAGCCAAACGAAGAAGGGCTGAAGTTCTACGATGATATGTTCGATGAACTGCTGAAATACAACATCGAACCGGTGATCACCCTCTCCCACTTTGAAATGCCGTTGCATCTGGTGCAGCAATACGGTAGCTGGACCAACCGTAAAGTGGTTGATTTCTTTGTACGTTTCGCGGAAGTGGTATTTGAACGCTATAAGTATAAAGTCAAATACTGGATGACCTTCAACGAAATTAACAACCAGCGTAACTGGCGTGCACCGTTGTTCGGTTACTGCTGCTCTGGCGTGGTGTATACCGAGCATGAAAACCCGGAAGAGACGATGTATCAGGTGCTGCATCACCAGTTTGTCGCCAGCGCCCTGGCAGTGAAAGCCGCGCGTCGCATTAACCCGGAGATGAAAGTCGGCTGTATGCTGGCGATGGTGCCGCTCTATCCATATTCCTGTAACCCGGACGATGTGATGTTCGCTCAGGAGTCGATGCGCGAACGCTACGTCTTTACCGATGTGCAGTTGCGTGGCTATTACCCTTCCTATGTGTTGAACGAGTGGGAGCGTCGCGGATTTAACATCAAAATGGAAGACGGCGATCTCGATGTACTGCGTGAAGGCACCTGCGATTATCTTGGTTTCAGCTATTACATGACCAACGCAGTGAAGGCCGAAGGCGGCACCGGCGATGCGATCTCTGGTTTTGAAGGCAGTGTACCGAACCCATTTGTTAAAGCGTCGGACTGGGGGTGGCAGATTGATCCGGTGGGTCTGCGCTATGCACTATGCGAACTGTATGAGCGTTATCAGAAGCCGCTGTTTATTGTCGAAAACGGTTTTGGCGCTTACGACAAAGTGGAAGAAGACGGCAGCATCAACGACGACTACCGCATTGATTACCTGCGCGCCCATATCGAAGAGATGAAAAAAGCGGTGACTTACGATGGCGTGGACCTGATGGGCTACACACCGTGGGGCTGCATCGACTGTGTATCTTTCACCACCGGGCAGTACAGCAAACGCTACGGCTTTATCTATGTGGATAAACATGACGACGGTACTGGCGATATGTCGCGTTCACGTAAGAAGAGCTTTGACTGGTACAAAGAGGTGATTGCCAGCAACGGCGAGAAGCTTTAAGTCGATGAAGTACCGGATGCAATACTCGTTGCATCCGGTCAGATAACTTTCCTGTTTTATTTTCCACCCGCCAAATCGATAAAACTTCCCGTGACATAAGAGGCTTTATCACTTAACAGCCAGACGATGGCCTGCGCGACCTCTTCCGCCTGTCCGCCACGCTGCATGGGGATGTTCGACTTAACGCGATCAACGCGTCCAGGTTCGCCACCGCTGGCGTGCATTTCGGTATAAATAAACCCTGGCCGCACGCCGTTAACGCGGATCCCCTGCGCGGCGACTTCCAGCGACAGCCCTGTGGTTAACGTATCAATCGCCCCTTTCGAGGCCGCATAATCAACGTATTCCCCCGGAGATCCCAGCCGTGAGGCCACTGAAGAGACGTTGACGATAGCACCGCCATTACCGCCATTTTTAAGCGCCATGCGTTTTACCGCCTCGCGGCAACAGAGAAAATATCCCGTCACATTGGTGGAAAGTACCCGGTTGATTCGCTCTGCGGTAAGGTTTTCTACGGTGCACTGGGTAAACAAGATCCCGGCGTTATTGACCAGCGCGGCTAGCGGTTCATCGTGCTGATCGATTGCTGTAAACATTGCGATGACCTGATTTTCGTCGCTGATATCCGCCTGAAGCACGAATGCCTTGCCACCGGCTTGCGTGATTAACTTCACCACTTCCTGCGCCGCGTGGAGGTTTTGCTGATAATTAACCGCCACCGTATACCCTTCTTGCGCCAACAGTAATGCAGTTGCCCGCCCGATGCCGCGACTGCCACCGGTCACAAGTGCTATAGTCATTTGTTTTCCTAAAAAAATAAAGGCGCCGAAGCGCCTTTAGAAGATAGTCGAATCAGTAAATTACTGGTATTCGCTAATCGGTACGCAGGAGCAGAACAGGTTACGGTCCCCGTAAACATCATCCAGACGTTTCACTGTCGGCCAGTATTTGTCTGCCACGCCTGCCGGGAATACTGCAACTTCACGGCTGTACGGATGCGCCCACTCGGCGACCAGTTCGCTCTGAATGTGCGGCGCGTTCACCAGCGGGTTATCTTCCAGCGGCCAAACACCGGCTTTCACCTGGTCGATTTCTGCGCGGATAGACAGCATCGCATCGATAAAACGATCCAGTTCCACTTTGCTTTCAGATTCAGTCGGTTCAACCATCAGCGTCCCCGCCACCGGGAACGACATAGTCGGCGCGTGGAAACCATAGTCGATCAGGCGCTTGGCAATATCCAGCTCGCTGATGCCGGTTTCTTCTTTCAGCGGGCGAATATCGAGAATACATTCGTGCGCCACGCGGCCGTCGCGACCGGTATACAGCACCGGGAAGGCATCCTGCAGGCGGCTGGCAATATAGTTGGCGTTGAGGATTGCCACCTGGCTTGCTTTTTTCAGCCCTTCTGCGCCCATCATGCGGATGTACATCCAGCTAATTGGCAGAATAGAAGCGCTACCGAACGGTGCCGCAGAAACCGCGCCCTGACGGGTTAACATGCCTTCGATTTGCACCACACTATGACCCGGAACAAACGGTGCCAAATGCGCTTTCACGCCGATCGGTCCCATACCCGGACCACCACCGCCGTGCGGAATGCAGAAAGTTTTATGCAGGTTAAGGTGCGAAACGTCCGCACCAATAAAACCCGGCGAAGTGATACCAACCTGGGCGTTCATGTTCGCGCCATCAAGGTAAACCTGACCGCCGAACTGATGCACGATTTCACACACTTCACGGATCGTTTCTTCGTACACGCCGTGGGTGGAAGGATAGGTCACCATAATGCAGGAGAGATTATCGCCCGCCTGCTCCGCTTTCGCGCGCAGGTCAGTCAGATCGATGTTGCCGTTTTTATCACACGCCACAACCACCACCTGCATTCCTGCCATATGCGCGGAAGCCGGGTTAGTGCCGTGCGCAGAAGCCGGGATCAGGCAGATATCGCGATGCCCTTCGTTGCGGCTTTCATGATAATGACGAATCGCCAGCAGCCCCGCGTATTCGCCCTGAGCGCCAGAGTTCGGCTGCATACAGACGGCGTCGTAACCGGTCAGTTTCACCAGCCAGTCAGCCAGTTGGGCGATCATCTGCTGATAACCTTCGGCCTGTTCCGGCGGGCAGAACGGGTGCAGTTCGGCAAATTCCGGCCAGGTGATTGGGATCATCTCGGCGGCGGCGTTCAGTTTCATGGTGCAGGAACCCAGCGGGATCATCGCCTGATTCAGCGCCAGATCTTTACGCTCCAGCGAGTGCATATAGCGCATCATTTCGGTTTCGCTGTGGTAGCGATTAAACACCGGATGGGTGAGAATTTCGTCATCGCGCAGCATTGCAGGCTGAATAGAACGGCTGTCGTGAGCCACGTCTTTGTCCAGCGTGTCGATGTCCAGTCCGTGATTATCGCCCAGCAGTACGCTGAAAAGCTGCATCACGTTTTCGCGCGTGGTGGTTTCATCAAGGGTGATCCCAACCGCATTCAGAATATCGCTACGCAGGTTGATTTCAGCCGCTTCGGCACGCGCCAGCACGCCCGCTTTGTCGGCCACTTCCACACACAAAGTATCGAAATAGTGCGCATGGCGCAGCTTCAGACCTTTTTGTTGCAGGCCCGCTGCCAGGATATCGGTCAGACGGTGAATGCGATTAGCGATACGTTTCAGGCCAACCGGGCCGTGATAAACGGCATACAGGCTGGCGATGTTTGCCAGCAGTACCTGCGAAGTACAAATGTTGGAGTTCGCTTTCTCACGGCGAATATGTTGCTCGCGAGTCTGCATCGCCATGCGCAGCGCGGTATTGCCAGCTGCATCTTTCGATACACCAATAATACGGCCCGGCATTGAGCGTTTGTATTCATCTTTCGCCGCAAAGAATGCCGCATGTGGGCCACCGTAGCCCATCGGTACGCCAAAGCGTTGCGCCGAACCAAAGACAATATCCGCGCCCTGTTTACCCGGTGCAGTTAACAGCACCAGCGCCATAATATCGGCGGCGACGCTGACTACAATTTTGCGTGATTTCAGTTCGCTGATAAGCGCAGTGTAGTCGTGAATTTCACCGGTAGTGCCAACCTGCTGTAACAGCACGCCGAAGACGTCCTGGTGATCGAGAACTTTTTGCGCATCGTCGACAATCACTTCAAAACCAAAGGTTTCTGCGCGTGTACGTACTACATCTAAGGTTTGCGGATGCACGTCAGAAGCAACGAAGAAGCGGTTGGCATTTTTCAGTTTACTGACGCGTTTTGCCATCGCCATTGCTTCGGCGGCAGCGGTGGCTTCATCCAACAAAGAAGCAGAGGCCATATCCAGCCCGGTCAAATCCAGCGTTACCTGCTGGAAGTTAAGCAGTGCTTCAAGGCGGCCCTGGGAGACTTCAGGTTGATACGGAGTATACGCGGTATACCAGCCCGGATTTTCCAGCATGTTACGCAGGATAACCGGCGGTAGCTGCACGGCGGTGTAACCCATGCCGATGTAAGACGTGAAGCGTTTATTGCGACTGGCAATAGCCTTGAGTTCCGCCAGCGCGGCGTATTCGGTCGCCGGTGCGCCAACCTGCGGCGGGGTCGCAAGCTGAATATCTTTCGGCACAATCTGGCCGGTCAGCGCGTTTAACGATTGTGCGCCAACGGCATTCAGCATTTCTTGCTGTTGCGCGGCGTCCGGTCCGATATGGCGTTCAATAAAAGCGCCGCTGTTTTCAAGCTGGCTTAACGTCTGTGTCATGAGCGATGGTTCCTGAAACGTGCAGTGAATTGTGAACCTCTCTCCTTGCGAAGAGAGTGAGGGTGAGGCGTAAATGTTCCTCACCCTAATCCTCTTCCGCAGAAGAGGAATAAAGCCGTTACTCGTCTTCTAACAATGCTTCGTATGCGGTCGCATCCAGCAGTGATTCCAGTTCGCTTTCATCGCTGGCTTTTATTTTAAAGATCCAGCCGCCTGCATACGGTTCGCTGTTCACCAGTTCCGGAGAATCGCTCAGTGCGTCGTTTACCGCCACGATTTCACCGCTTACTGGCGCATAAATGTCTGACGCCGCTTTTACCGATTCGGCAACCGCGCAGTCATCGCCCGCGCTTACCGTAGCGCCCACTTCCGGCAGGTCAACAAACACCATATCGCCTAACAGCTCCTGAGCGTGCTCAGTGATGCCAACAGTGTAAGTGCCGTCGGCTTCTTTACGCAGCCATTCGTGTTCTTTGCTGTATTTCAGTTCTGCTGGTACGTTGCTCATCAATTAATCTCCAAAAAAGTAAATCACGCGACGGCTTTGCCGTTACGCACAAAAACAGGTTTCGTCACTTTTACCGGCATTTCACGGTTGCGAATTTGCACAATCGCCGTTTCGCCAATACCTTCCGGCACGCGTGCCAGCGCAATGCTGTAACCCAACGTCGGGGAGAAAGTACCGCTGGTGATAATGCCTTCATGCTGATTGCCCTGCGCATCGGTAAAACGTACCGGCAGTTCATTACGCAGCACGCCTTTTTCGGTCATCACCAGACCAACCAGTTTTTCTGTGCCATGTTCACGCTGCGCTTCCAGAGCTTCACGACCGATAAAGTCACGATCAGTCGGTTCCCAGGCGATGGTCCAGCCCATGTTGGCTGCTAAAGGAGAAATGGTTTCGTCCATCTCCTGACCATAAAGATTCATACCCGCTTCCAGACGCAGCGTGTCACGCGCGCCCAGACCGCAGGGCTTAACGCCCGCTTCCACCAGCGCTCGCCAGAAATCCGCCGCTTTTTCATTGGGCAGCGCAATTTCGTAGCCCCCTTCACCGGTATAACCGGTGGTGGCAATAAACAGATCGCCCGCCTGCACGCCAAAGAAGGGTTTCATCCCTTCCACCGCCTGACGCTGAGCATCATTAAACAGTGTGGCAGCTTTTGCCTGCGCATTCGGCCCTTGTACGGCAATCATGGAGAGGTCATCACGAACGGTAATTTCAATGCCGAAAGGTTCAGCGTGTTGGGTAATCCAGGAGAGGTCTTTTTCGCGGGTGGCGGAGTTAACAACGAGGCGGAAGAAATCTTCAGTAAAGTAGTAGACGATGAGGTCATCTATCACACCGCCAGAGGCATTCAACATCCCCGAGTAGAGGGCTTTGCCGCTTTTGGTGAGCTTCGCCACATCGTTCGCCAGCAGATAACGCAGAAACTCCCGGGTGCGACTACCGCGAAGATCGACGATGGTCATATGTGACACATCAAACATTCCGGCATCGGTACGTACCGCATGATGTTCGTCGATTTGCGAACCGTAATGCAGCGGCATCATCCAGCCGTGGAAATCCACCATGCGAGCGCCGCAAAGCGTGTGTTGTTCGTACAAAGGAGTCTGTTGTGCCATCTTGTCCTCATTGAATAAGCGGGGCTGACAACTTTTTCATGGTGAAATTATCACCACGAAACCCAGCATCGGAGCCACTCCCGGTCCCCAACGCAATCGTTCTCTTTTCCCTGAACTTACCACCGAAACAGCCTGTTAACCATAAGGTAAAATTGATCATCACATTAGCTTATGGTTAAAAAACGCCAAAATCGCAACAGAATAAAAAACCAAAAAAAGAACCAATCTCTATACAAAGATAATTAGATGAGAAAGTTAATTTGAATAAGGCAACATTAAGAACTGAAAAAATGTCAAAAAACACCAAATCAAAAATTCGTGACATTAGAAAATATAATGCGAAAACGGAGGTGAAATTAGTTTATTTCAAATGAGGAAAATCTCCCGGCGAAAAAACCGGGAGATGAAAGTGTGATGGGTATCAAATAAACAGCAGAAGAGAAATTTTTAGCGCAGCCATTCAGGCAAATCGTTTAATCCCATTGCCTGACGGATAAGTTGTGGTTTAACGCCAGGAAGCGTGTCGGCCAGTTTCAGGCCAATATCACGCAGCAGTTTTTTCGCCGGATGAGCCCCGGAAAACAGATCGCGGAATCCCTGCATACCTGCCAGCATCAGCGCCGCACTGTGCTTGCGGCTACGCTCATAGCGACGCAGGTAAATGTACTGCCCGATGTCTTTACCCTGACGATGCAACCGTTTCAGTTCAGCAATCAGCTCTGCAGCATCCATAAAGCCGAGATTCACCCCCTGCCCCGCCAACGGGTGAATGGTATGCGCGGCGTCGCCCACCAGCGCCAGACGGTGCGCGGCAAACTGGCGCGCATAACGCCCAGTCAGCGGGAACACCAGACGTTCACTCTCAACCCTGCATAAGCCCAGGCGATTATCAAAAGCGATATTTAACTCGCGGTTAAATTCGTCTTCGCCTGCCTGCTGCATCCGCTGTGCTTCCTCTGGCGACAGTGACCAGACAATTGAGCAAAGATGCGGATCGCTAAGCGGCAAAAAGGCCAGAATGCCTTCGCCATGGAAAACCTGTCGCGCCACCGCATCATGCGGTTCTTCCGTGCGAATGGTCGCCACCAGCGCGTGATGCTGATAATCCCAGAAAGTCAGCGGAATATCGGCTTTGTTGCGCAACCAGGAATTAGCGCCGTCTGCGCCAATCACCAGACGCGCCGTTAACATGCTGCCGTCTTTCAGCGTCAGGAAGGTTTCGTTCTCTCCCCAGGCGACCTGCTGTAATTCTGCAGGGGCTAACAGGCTGATATCTGAGGACTGCTGTGCTTTGTTCCACAGCGCGTAGTGAATGACTGAATTTTCAACGATATGCCCAAGATGGCTATAGCCCATGCTTTGATCGTCAAACGAAATGTGACCAAAACTGTCTTTGTCCCACACATCCATGCCGTGATAGCAACTGGCTCTGCGGGAGAGAATCTCCTGCCAGACGCCAAGACGGGTGAGTAATTTTTCGCTGGCGGCATTGATAGCCGAAACGCGCAGTTGTGGTGGTGCATCCGCCGCCAGGGGTTCCGGTACGCGCTGCTCCAGTACGGCAACGCGTAAGCCGCTGCCCTGCAAGCCGCAGGCAACCGCCAGCCCCACCATGCCGCCGCCAACAATGGCTACATCAACACTTTGCATTGTTTATTCCTTAAAGCCGCCTTTAACGCGCCACCCAACCGAGGGTGCGCTGCGCCAGCACATCGCGTGCCGGAGTGAATAATTCCATTGCCATCAGCCCGATGTTGCGCCCGACAACCAGCGGCGTCCAACGGTTGGCAAAAAGATGTACAAGGCTGTCAGTGACGCCGATGGTTGCTTCTCGATCGCTCTGTCGACGCTGCTGATAACGGCACAAGACGCCGTAATCACCTATGTCTTCTCCGCGCTCTTGCGCCTGAGTCAGGGTTTCCGCAAGGCTCATCACATCCCGCATACCGAGGTTGAACCCTTGCCCGGCAATCGGGTGCAGAGTTTGCGCCGCATTGCCCACCAGCACGGTACGATGGGTAACAGGTCTGGCGGCGCGGGTTAACGCCAGCGGGTAAGCACTGCGTTTACCAGCGTGGGTAATTTTCCCAAGTCGCCAACCAAAGGCCGACTGGAGTTCACGGCAAAACGTCTCGTCGCTCCACGACAGCACCTCTTCGCGCCGTTCCAGTGGATGACACCAGACCAGCGAACAGCGTCCGTCAGACATCGGCAACATCGCCAACGGGCCATATTGTGTGAAACGCTCAAACGCCCGGCCTTCGTGCGCAACGGAAGTCGCAACGTTCGCAATCACGGCCAGTTGTTCGTAAGGCTCCTGCTGCCAGTCAACACCGCACGCGGTGGCTAACGCGGAATGGGTGCCATCAGCGGCTACCAGCACGCAGCCCGTCAGCGTCTCGCCACTCTCCAGCGTCACTTCAACGTGACTCTGAGTACGGGCAACGTTAGCCACGCGATCCGGACAATGCAGCGTTACGCCAGGCGCTTTGCGCAATAGCGCAAACAGCCGTTGCCCGACATTATGCAATTCGACAACCTGCCCCAACGCCGCCAGTTGGTAATCTTCTGCGGCGAGGGTGACGAATCCGGCATGACCACGATCGCTGACATGAACGGTAGTGATGTTGGTTGCGCAATCTGCCAGAGATTGCCAGACGCCGATGCGCGCCAGTTGCTGACAGGTGCCCGCCGCCAGCGCTATCGCTCGTCCATCAAAGCCCGGATGAGCATGAGACTCTGGCGCGGTCGCTTCAATCAAATGTACCGGCAGCGCCCCGTGACTTAACCGGGAAATAGCCAGCGCCAGCGTCGCGCCCGCCATGCCGCCACCGACGATGATTACGCTCATTGCTTTCTCGCAGCAGCCATCAACGCTTCAATTTCTCCCGGCTTTTTCACTACGCTGGCGGTGAGGTTTTCATTGCCGGTTTCGGTAATCACAATGTCGTCTTCGATACGAATGCCGATACCGCGATATTGTTCTGGTACATCCGCATCCGGCGCAATGTACAGCCCCGGCTCTACGGTCAGTACCATGCCCGGTTCCAGAATGCGCGAGCGATCCTGACCATAAATGCCAACATCATGGACATCCAGACCTAACCAGTGGCTAAGGCCATGCATAAAGAAAGGACGATGGGCGTTTTGGGCGATCAGTTCTTCAACATCACCTTTCAGGATGCCGATTTTTACCAGGCCGCTAACCATGATGCGCACCACTTCACCGGTGACTTCCTGAATGGACGTTCCCGGACGATACAGGCGCAGGCTGGTTTCAAGAGACTCCAGCACAATGTCGTAGATTTCACGCTGAGCCTGAGTGAATTTACCGTTAACCGGGAAGGTGCGGGTAATATCGCCAGCGTAACCTTTGTATTCACAACCCGCGTCAATCAACACCAGGTCACCGTCACGCAGTTCACACTCGTTTTCGGTGTAGTGCAGAATGCAGCCGTTTTCACCGCTGCCGACAATGGTGTTATAGGAAGGATAGCGCGCACCGTGGCGGTTAAATTCGTGGTGAATTTCGCCTTCCAGGTGGTACTCGAACATTCCCGGACGGCATTTTTCCATCGCCCGGGTATGCGCCAGGGCGGTGATTTCCCCCGCGCGGCGAAGTACGGCAATCTCTTCTGGTGATTTGAACAGGCGCATTTCATGAACAATGGGACGCCAGTCGATCATCGTTGCCGGTGCGGTGAGATTTTGTCGCGAACCTTTACGCAGTTTTTCCAGCGCGCTGTTCACGATTTCATCAGCATATGCATATTCGCCCTGGGCGTGGTACACCACATCCAGACCATTAAGTAGTTGATAAAGTTGCTGATTGATTTCGCTGAATGCCAGTGCGCGGTCAACGCCCAGTTTCTCTGGCGCGGCATCCTGGCCTAGGCGACGACCAAACCAGATCTCTGCCGTCAGGTCGCGAACGCGGTTAAACAAAACGCTGTGGTTATGAGTGTCGTCGCTTTTAATCAGCACCAGCACCGCTTCCGGTTCGTTAAAGCCGGTGAAGTACCAGAAGTCACTGTTCTGACGATAGGGGTATTCGCTGTCGGCGCTACGTGTTACTTCTGGTGCAGCAAAAATCAGCGCGGCGCTGCCGGGTTGCATTTGCTCCACCAGGGCCTGACGGCGACGCTGAAACTCTTGCCGGGATATCTCACTCATAACACTCTCCTTACGTTTTTTGTTTTTAGTGTAGAGTCGGTTTTTGTACTTCTGGCGCGGTCGGTTGCGGATGAGTAAAGGTGTCGTGGCATAACAGCGCGGCAACACGGACGTACTCGATGATCTCTTCAAGCGACATTTCCAGCTCTTCCTGATCTTCGTCTTCGTCGTAGCCCAGCTGCGCGATGTTACGCAGATCGTCGATGGCTTCACCGGTTTCGCCGGTCACCTTGTCCAGCTTCGGTTGCGTAACGCCAAGACCAAGCAGGAAGTGATTAACCCAACCTGCCAGCGCATCAGCCCGATCGAAAACGCTGACATCATCGCCATCAGGCAGATAAAGCTGAAAAAGGAAGCCGTCATCCTGCAGGGCATCGCTGGTAGCAGAGTGCATTTTGCGCAATGCCTGTGCCAGCTCATGACCGAAAGCCATGCCTTCGTTCGTCAGGTCGTGAAGCAGTGGCAGCCATGAGCTGTCATCGTTACCACCACATATCATCCCACTGATTAAACCATGCATCTCAGCAGGGGTCAGACCCGTCCCTTGTTGGTTCAGATACTGGTTCATTTCGTTGTAACCAGGCATTTCGTTCTGTATAGACATAAGCATTCGTCGTCAAAGGGAGGAATATTCATGATATGCTACCACTTTGGGCCCTGGTGGACCAGAAAAGGGCTTGTCTCTTCTCATCAGGGTAGCTATAGTGTCGCCCCTTCGCAGACCATGGGTCTAAAGACGAAGGCAGCGCAGTCAATCAGCAGGAAGGTGGCATGTCTGCACAACCCGTCGATATCCAAATTTTTGGCCGTTCACTGCGTGTGAACTGCCCGCCTGACCAAAGGGATGCGTTGAATCAGGCAGCGGACGATCTGAACCAACGGTTGCAAGATCTGAAAGAACGCACTAGAGTCACAAATACTGAACAGTTGGTCTTCATTGCCGCATTGAATATCAGCTATGAGTTAGCGCAAGAAAAAGCGAAGACTCGTGATTACGCGGCAAGCATGGAACAGCGTATTCGGATGCTGCAGCAGACCATAGAACAAGCGTTACTTGAACAAGGTCGCATCACCGAAAAAACTAACCAAAACTTTGAATGACACTTTTCGGTTTACTGTGGTAGAGTAACCGTGAAGACAAAATTTCTCTGAGATGTTCGCAAGCGGGCCAGTCCCCTGAGCCGATATTTCATACCACAAGAATGTGGCGCTCCGCGGTTGGTGAGCATGCTCGGTCCGTCCGAGAAGCCTTAAAACTGTGACGACACATTCACCTTGAACCAAGGGTTCAAGGGTTACAGCCTGCGGCGGCATCTCGGAGATTCCCTTCTTATCTGGCACCAGCCATGACGCAACTACCAGAAATCCCACTGACATTATCTCGACAAGAAATCCGCAAAATGATTCGGCAACGTCGTCGTGCGTTAACGCCGAAACAACAGCAAGAAATGGGTCAACAAGCTGCTACCCGGATGATGACGTATCCCCCGGTGGTGATGGCGCATACGGTCGCTGTATTCCTCTCTTTTGATGGCGAACTCGACACCCAGCCACTCATAGAACAACTCTGGCGCGCCGGTAAGCGCGTATATCTTCCAGTTTTGCATCCCTTTAGTGCCGGTAATTTGCTGTTCCTGAATTACCATCCGCAAAGCGAACTGGTGATGAACAGGTTGAAGATCCATGAGCCAAAACTGGATGTGCGTGACGTGCTACCCCTTTCCCGATTAGACGTGTTGATCACACCGCTGGTCGCCTTTGATGAGTACGGTCAGCGCCTGGGAATGGGCGGTGGTTTTTATGATCGGACCTTACAAAACTGGCAGCGCTATCAAATGCAACCGGTGGGTTATGCGCATGATTGTCAGTTGGTAGAAAAACTCCCCGTTGAAGAGTGGGATATTCCACTTCCTGCAGTAGTTACGCCGTCGAAAGTCTGGGAGTGGTGAGGGCGACACACCTGCATCGCCCTGATTGACATCGTTGATTCTTTGACCTAATTTAGTGAGTAAGGGTAAGGGAGGATTGCTCCTCCCCTGTGACTGACTGTTAATAAGCTGGGAAACTTATGAGTAACAGTACAATCAGTATGATGACGAGTCGCATCATAACCCTTCTCCTTCAAGCCCTCGCTTCGGTGAGGGCTTTACCGTTACAGCCCCATGCTGCCCTGCCATCGTAAACTCTCTTTAAATAAGCACAACGCATTGATCTGGCTTTAATTTATTTCTTCGAGCAGACTCGCAAAGGCAATTGCAGCGCACTACAAATGGCAGTGACATGCGCGGGAAAAGGGATAAAAAAACGGGCAAGTCAGTGACCTGCCCGTTAATTTTCAGAGAAGGGGAATTAGTACAGCAGACGGGCGCGAATGGTGCCCGGAATAACTTTCATTGCCTGCAGCGCTTTTTCGGCAACGTCTTCATCAGCTTCAATATCGATAACCACATAACCCATCTGGGCGGAAGTTTGCAGATATTGCGCGGCGATGTTAACGCCCTGCTCGGCAAAGATTTTGTTCAGCGCAGTCAGCACGCCCGGACGGTTTTCGTGGATGTGCATCAGACGACGCCCACCGTGCAGTGGCAGCGAGACTTCCGGGAAGTTCACCGCAGAGAGCGTTGAGCCATTGTCAGAATACTTGATCAATTTACCCGCAACTTCCAGGCCGATATTCTCCTGTGCTTCCTGAGTCGAACCGCCAATATGTGGCGTCAGAAGGACGTTGTCGAACTCGCAAAGCGGCGAAGTAAACGGATCGCTGTTGGTCGCCGGTTCCGTCGGAAAGACATCGATTGCCGCACCTGCCAGGTGTTTGCTCGCCAGCGCGTCACACAGCGCCGGAATATCCACCACCGTTCCGCGCGAGGCATTAATCAGCAACGAGCCGGGCTTCATTAGCGAAATCTCTTTCGCGCCCATCATATTTTTGGTGGACGGATTCTCTGGCACATGCAAACTCACCACATCGCTCATATTCAGCAGATCAGAAAGATGCTGTACCTGAGTGGCGTTGCCCAGCGGTAGTTTGTTTTCAATATCATAAAAGTAAACATACATTCCCAGCGATTCAGCCAGAATGCCCAACTGTGTACCAATATGACCATAGCCGATGATACCCAGCTTTTTGCCGCGCGCTTCAAAAGAGCCAGCTGCCAGCTTGTTCCAGACACCACGGTGCGCTTTAGCGTTGGCTTCCGGTACGCCGCGCAATAGCAGCAGAAGTTCGCCAATTACCAGCTCCGCAACAGAGCGCGTATTAGAGAACGGTGCGTTAAATACCGGGATCCCGCGTTTTGCAGCTGCATCCAGATCAACCTGGTTTGTTCCGATACAGAAACAGCCAATAGCGACCAGTTTTTCTGCGGCGTTGATCACGTCTTCAGTCAGATGGGTACGGGATCGCAGGCCGATGAAGTGGGCATCGCGGATGGATTCTTTTAATTGTTCATCATCCAGCGCGCCTTTGTGAAATTCGATGTTGGTGTAACCCGCTGCACGAAGGCTTTCAAGCGCCTTTTGGTGCACGCCTTCTACCAGCAGAAACTTAATCTTGTCTTTCTCCAGCGATACCTTTGCCATTTACCCAATCCTGTCTTTTGAAATGTTGTGTGCGGATTTGCATCCGCCTTTCAACATATCAAAAAATAATATTGCGGCAATATGAACGTTTGCGTCGCGATGTTGAGGAAATATCACGCAAAGGTTTTTCTTGGATGAATATGCTGGATTAGAGGATTTATTTAGAGCAATCGACAATAGCCAGGTAAAAACGTGACACATGTCACCAAATTTAACGAAGAGAATTTTTTTAACGGGGGAGATTCCCCCGTCAGATCATTTCACAATGGTTTTGACACCGTCAGGTGTGCCAATCAGCGCAACGTCCGCGCCACGGTTAGCAAATAAGCCAACAGTCACCACGCCCGGAATCGCATTTATGGCGTTTTCCATCGCTATTGGGTCCAGGATTTCCATGCCGTGGACGTCGAGGATCACGTTGCCGTTATCGGTCACCACGCCCTGACGGTATTCCGGACGACCGCCCAGTTTCACCAGCTGGCGCGCCACTGCACTACGTGCCATCGGGATAACTTCTACTGGCAGCGGGAATTTGCCCAGAATATCAACCTGCTTAGAAGCGTCTGCAATACAGATAAATTTTTCCGCAACCGAAGCAATGATTTTTTCACGGGTCAGCGCTGCGCCGCCGCCTTTGATCATTTGCATGTGGCCGTTGATTTCATCTGCGCCATCAACGTAGATGCCAAGGCTGTCGACTTCGTTGAGATCAAAAACGTGAATGCCGAGGCTTTTCAGTTTTTCAGTGGACGCATCCGAACTGGAAACAGCCCCTTCAATCTGGCCTTTCATCGTGCCAAGCGCATCAATAAAGTGTGCGGCGGTGGAACCTGTACCTACACCAACAATGGTGCCGGGCTGAACATACTGAAGTGCCGCCCATCCTACTGCTTTTTTCAATTCATCCTGCGTCATGATCGTTTCGCCTGTGGTATGAAATTTCACACGCATTATACTCTAAATAATTCGAGTTGCAGGAAGGCGACAAGAGAGTGAATCCCCAGGAGCTTACAGAAGTAAGTGACTGGGGTGAGCGAACGCAGACGCAGCACATGCAACTTGAAGTATGACGAGTATATACAAAAAAAGCGATTCAGACCCCGTTGGCAAGTCGCGTGGTTACCTCATCCATAAAATATCGTGCAATAGCGGGCATCCCCTTTCGCCCCGCAAACAAAGCATATAAAGGTCTGGGTATGCCGCTCCAGGGCGCGAACTCGCTGAGCGAAATGCAATAGCGCAAATCCCTGATCTTTTAAGCTGCGTGTTTAACCACTGATACAAATGTACCCGCCGACGGCTTCGGTATATGCAACCTGACGCAAAATTGTGTCATAGTGCAGGAAAAAGCATTTACCAGGAGCAGACAACAGCAATGAAACGCCCGGACTACAGAACATTACAGGCACTGGATGCGGTGATACGTGAACGAGGATTTGAGCGCGCGGCACAAAAGCTGTGCATTACACAATCAGCCGTCTCACAGCGCATTAAGCAACTGGAAAATATGTTCGGGCAGCCGCTGTTGGTGCGTACCGTACCGCCGCGCCCGACGGAACAAGGGCAAAAACTGCTGGCACTGCTACGCCAGGTGGAGTTACTGGAAGAAGAGTGGCTGGGCGATGAACAAACCGGTTCAACTCCGCTGCTGCTTTCACTGGCGGTCAACGCTGACAGTCTGGCGACGTGGTTGCTTCCGGCGCTGGCTCCTGTGTTAGCTGATTCGCCTATCCGCCTCAACTTGCAGGTAGAAGATGAAACCCGCACTCAGGAACGTCTGCGTCGCGGCGAAGTGGTCGGCGCGGTGAGTATTCAACATCAGGCGCTACCGAGTTGTCTTGTCGATAAGCTCGGTGCGCTCGACTATCTGTTCGTCAGCTCAAAACCGTTCGCCGAAAAATATTTCCCTAACGGCGTAACGCGTTCGGCATTACTGAAAGCGCCAGTGGTCGCGTTTGACCATCTTGATGATATGCACCAGGCCTTTTTGCAGCAAAACTTTGATCTGCCTCCAGGCAGCGTACCCTGCCATATCGTTAATTCTTCAGAAGCGTTCGTGCAACTTGCTCGTCAGGGGACCACCTGCTGTATGATCCCACATCTGCAAATCGAGAAAGAACTGGCCAGCGGCGAACTGATTGACTTAACGCCAGGGCTATTTCAACGCCGGATGCTCTACTGGCACCGCTTTGCTCCTGAAAGCCGCATGATGCGTAAAGTCACTGATGCGTTGCTCGATTATGGTCACAAAGTTCTTCGTCAGGAATAATCCATCAAATAATGCCTGGTAATACATACCAGGCATCACCTCCAGTTCTTTTTGTATTCCTTGAATCACATCACAAAATAGACAAATCTCAGGCGGCAAAAAACGACGTCTGAATGCATTTTTTTTGCTGGCGACAAACCCACGTAAAAAGCTCACCGTAAGCGCAAATACCCTCATTTTGATTGCGTTTTATGGAGCAAATAATGTCTAACGTGCAGGAGTGGCAACAGCTTGCCAACAAGGAATTGAGCCGTCGGGAGAAAACTGTCGACTCGCTGGTTCAGCAAACCGCAGAAGGGATCGCCATCAAGCCGCTGTATACTGAAGCCGATCTCGATAATCTGGAAGTGACCGGTACCCTTCCTGGTTTGCCACCCTACGTTCGTGGCCCGCGTGCCACTATGTATACCGCCCAACCGTGGACTATCCGTCAGTATGCCGGTTTCTCGACAGCAAAAGAGTCTAACGCTTTTTATCGCCGTAACCTGGCCGCCGGGCAAAAAGGTCTTTCCGTTGCGTTTGACCTTGCCACCCACCGTGGCTACGACTCCGATAACCCGCGCGTGGCGGGCGACGTCGGCAAAGCGGGCGTTGCTATCGACACCGTGGAAGATATGAAAGTCCTGTTCGACCAGATCCCGCTGGATAAAATGTCGGTTTCGATGACCATGAATGGCGCAGTGTTACCCGTACTGGCGTTTTATATCGTCGCCGCAGAAGAGCAAGGAGTTACGCCCGATAAACTGACAGGCACCATTCAGAACGATATCCTCAAAGAGTATCTCTGCCGCAACACCTATATTTACCCGCCGAAACCGTCAATGCGCATTATTGCTGACATCATTGCCTGGTGTTCTGGCAACATGCCTCGCTTTAATACCATCAGTATCAGCGGTTACCATATGGGTGAAGCGGGTGCCAACTGCGTGCAGCAGGTAGCATTTACGCTCGCTGATGGGATTGAGTACATCAAAGCAGCAATCTCCGCTGGGCTGAAAATTGATGACTTCGCTCCTCGCCTGTCGTTTTTCTTCGGCATTGGCATGGATCTGTTTATGAACGTCGCCATGTTGCGTGCGGCACGTTATTTATGGAGCGAAGCGGTCAGTGGATTTGGCGCACAGGATCCGAAATCACTGGCGCTGCGTACCCACTGCCAGACCTCAGGCTGGAGCCTGACTGAACAGGATCCGTATAACAACGTTATCCGCACCACCATTGAAGCACTGGCTGCAACGCTGGGCGGTACTCAGTCACTGCATACCAACGCCTTTGATGAAGCGCTTGGTTTGCCTACCGATTTCTCAGCACGCATTGCCCGCAATACCCAGATCATCATTCAGGAAGAATCAGAACTCTGCCGCACCGTCGATCCACTGGCCGGATCCTATTACGTTGAATCGCTGACCGATCAAATCGTCAAACAAGCCAGAGCCATTATCCAACAGATCGACGAAGCCGGAGGTATGGCGAAAGCGATCGAAGCAGGTCTGCCAAAACGAATGATCGAAGAGGCCTCCGCGCGCGAACAGTCGTTGATCGACCAGGGCAAGCGTGTCATCGTTGGTGTCAACAAGTACAAACTGGATCACGAAGACGAAACCGATGTACTTGAGATCGACAACGTGATGGTGCGTAACGAGCAAATTGCTTCGCTGGAACGCATTCGCGCCACCCGTGATGATGCCGCCGTAACCGCCGCGTTGAACGCCCTGACTCACGCCGCACAGCATAACGAAAACCTGCTGGCTGCCGCTGTTAATGCCGCTCGCGTTCGCGCCACCCTGGGTGAAATTTCCGATGCGCTGGAAGCCGCTTTCGACCGTTATCTGGTGCCAAGCCAGTGTGTTACCGGCGTGATTGCGCAAAGCTATCATCAGTCTGAGAAATCGGCCTCCGAGTTCGATGCCATTGTTGCGCAAACGGAGCAGTTCCTTGCCGACAATGGTCGTCGCCCGCGCATTCTGATCGCCAAAATGGGCCAGGATGGGCACGATCGCGGCGCGAAAGTGATCGCCAGCGCCTATTCCGATCTCGGTTTCGACGTAGATTTAAGCCCGATGTTCTCTACACCTGAAGAGATCGCCCGCCTGGCAGTAGAAAACGACGTTCACGTAGTGGGCGCATCTTCACTGGCTGCCGGTCATAAAACGCTGATCCCGGAACTGGTCGAAGCGCTGAAAAAATGGGGACGCGAAGATATCTGCGTGGTCGCGGGTGGCGTCATTCCGCCGCAGGATTACGCCTTCCTGCAGGAGCGCGGCGTGGTGGCGATTTATGGTCCAGGTACGCCTATGCTCGACAGCGTGCGCGACGTACTGAATCTGATAAGCCAGCATCATGATTAATGAAGCCACGCTGGCAGAAAGTATTCGCCGCTTACGTCAGGGTGAGCGTGCCACGCTCGCCCAGGCCATGACGCTGGTGGAAAGCCGTCACCCGCGTCATCAGGCGCTAAGTACGCAACTGCTTGATGCCATTATGCCGTTCTGTGGTAACGCCCTGCGACTGGGTGTTACCGGCACACCCGGCGCGGGGAAAAGTACCTTTCTTGAAGCCTTTGGCATGTTGTTGATTCGTGAGGGACTAAAGGTTGCGGTTATTGCGGTCGATCCCAGCAGCCCGGTCACTGGCGGTAGCATTCTCGGGGATAAAACCCGCATGAATGACCTGGCGCGTGCCGAGGCGGCGTTTATTCGCCCGGTACCATCCTCCGGCCATCTGGGCGGTGCCAGTCAGCGAGCGCGGGAATTAATGCTGTTATGCGAAGCGGCGGGTTATGACGTAGTGATTGTCGAAACGGTTGGCGTCGGACAGTCGGAAACGGAAGTCGCCCGCATGGTGGACTGTTTTATCTCGTTGCAAATTGCCGGTGGCGGCGATGATCTGCAGGGGATTAAAAAGGGGCTGATGGAAGTGGCAGATCTGATCGTTATCAACAAAGACGATGGCGATAACCATACCAATGTCGCCATTGCCCGGCATATGTACGAGAGTGCCCTGCATATTCTGCGACGTAAATACGACGAATGGCAGCCACGAGTTCTGACTTGTAGCGCACTGGAAAAACGTGGAATCGATGAGATCTGGCACGCCATCATCGACTTCAAAACCGCGCTAACTGCCAGTGGTCGTTTACAGCAAGTGCGGCAACAACAATCGGTGGAATGGCTGCGTAAACAAACCGAAGAAGAAGTACTGAATCACCTGTTCGCGAATGAAGATTTCGATCGTTATTACCGCCAGACGCTTTTAGCGGTCAAAAACAATACGCTCTCACCGCGCACCGGCCTGCGACAGCTCAGTGAATTTATCCAGACGCAATATTTTGATTAAAGGAATTTTTATGTCTTATCAGTATGTGAACGTTGTCACTATCAACAAAGTGGCGGTCATTGAGTTTAACTATGGCCGAAAACTTAATGCCTTAAGTAAAGTTTTTATTGATGATCTTATGCAGGCATTAAGCGATCTCAACCGGCCGGAAATTCGCTGTATCATTTTGCGCGCGCCGAGTGGATCCAAAGTCTTCTCCGCAGGTCACGATATTCACGAACTGCCGTCTGGCGGTCGCGATCCGCTCTCCTATGATGATCCGTTGCGTCAAATCACCCGCATGATCCAAAAATTCCCGAAACCGATCATTTCGATGGTGGAAGGTAGTGTTTGGGGGGGCGCATTTGAAATGATCATGAGTTCCGATCTGATCATCGCCGCCAGTACCTCAACCTTCTCAATGACGCCTGTAAACCTCGGCGTCCCGTATAACCTGGTCGGCATTCACAACCTGACCCGCGACGCGGGCTTCCACATTGTCAAAGAGCTGATTTTTACCGCTTCGCCAATCACAGCCCAGCGCGCGCTGGCTGTCGGCATCCTCAACCATGTTGTGGAAGTGGAAGAACTGGAAGATTTCACCTTACAAATGGCGCATCACATCTCTGAGAAAGCGCCGTTAGCCATTGCCGTTATCAAAGAAGAACTGCGTGTACTGGGCGAAGCACACACCATGAACTCCGATGAATTTGAACGTATTCAGGGGATGCGCCGCGCGGTTTATGACAGCGAAGATTACCAGGAAGGGATGAACGCTTTCCTCGAAAAACGTAAACCTAATTTCGTTGGTCATTAATCCCTGCGAACGAAGGAGTAAAAATGGAAACTCAGTGGACAAGGATGACCGCCGATGAAGCGGCAGAAATTATCCAGCATAACGACATGGTGGCATTTAGCGGCTTTACCCCGGCGGGTTCGCCGAAAGCCCTTCCCACCGCCATTGCCCGCAGAGCTAACGAACAGCATGAGGCCAAAAAGCCGTATCAAATCCGCCTACTGACGGGGGCGTCAATCAGCGCCGCCGCTGACGATGTACTTTCTGACGCCGATGCTGTTTCCTGGCGTGCGCCATATCAAACATCGTCCGGTTTACGTAAAAAGATCAATCAGGGCGCGGTGAGTTTCGTTGACCTGCATTTGAGCGAAGTGGCGCAAATGGTCAATTACGGTTTCTTCGGCGAAATTGATGTTGCCGTCATTGAAGCATCGGCACTGGCACCGGATGGTCGAGTCTGGTTAACCAGCGGGATCGGTAATGCGCCGACCTGGCTGCTGCGGGCGAAGAAAGTGATCATTGAACTCAATCACTATCACGATCCGCGCGTTGCAGAACTGGCGGATATTGTGATTCCTGGCGCGCCACCGCGGCGCAATAGCGTGTCGATCTTCCATGCAATGGATCGCGTCGGTACCCGCTATGTGCAAATCGATCCGAAAAAGATTGTCGCCGTCGTGGAAACCAACTTGCCCGACGCCGGTAATATGCTGGATAAGCAAAATCCCATGTGCCAGCAGATTGCCGATAACGTGGTCACGTTCTTGTTGCAGGAAATGGCGCATGGGCGTATTCCGCCGGAATTTCTGCCGCTGCAAAGTGGCGTGGGCAATATCAATAATGCAGTCATGGCGCGACTAGGGGAAAACCCGGAAATTCCTCCGTTCATGATGTATTCGGAAGTGCTACAGGAATCGGTGGTGCATTTACTGGAAACGGGCAAAATCAGCGGGGCCAGCGCCTCCAGCCTGACTATCTCGGCCGATTCCCTGCGCAAGATTTACGACAATATGGATTACTTTGCCAGCCGCATTGTGTTGCGTCCGCAGGAGATTTCCAATAACCCGGAAATCATCCGTCGTCTGGGCGTCATCGCTCTGAACGTCGGCCTGGAGTTTGATATTTACGGGCATGCCAACTCAACGCACGTAGCCGGGGTCGATCTGATGAACGGCATCGGTGGCAGCGGTGATTTTGAACGCAACGCGTATCTGTCGATCTTTATGGCCCCGTCGATTGCTAAAGAAGGCAAGATCTCAACCGTCGTGCCAATGTGCAGCCATGTTGATCACAGCGAACACAGCGTCAAAGTGATCATCACCGAACAAGGGATCGCCGATCTGCGTGGTCTTTCCCCGCTTCAACGCGCCCGCACCATCATTGATAATTGTGCACATCCTATGTATCGGGATTATCTGCATCGCTATCTGGAAAATGCGCCCGGCGGACATATTCACCACGATCTTAGCCACGTCTTCGATTTACACCGTAATTTAATTGCAACCGGCTCGATGCTGGGTTAATGACTCGTCCCGTCACGATCTTCAGCAATATGCTGAAGCATCGTGGCGGTATAACGATGATTTCTGATTGAATAAAGATATTCCTGCATATACATCGGCCTGTGCGGCGCATCAAAATATTTCAGCGTTGCCGGATTCACCAGTCGCCAGGCAAAATGCGGGATCACCGTCAGAAAATGTCCGCGCTCCACGGCGCTGATTTTGGCCATAAAACTGTAAGGTCGATAAATAATGGTGGGATTGATCCCACAAGGACGCATATTCGCATCAATCATTGCTTCGAAGTTGGCCCGGTTCTGAAAGCGCATTTGTAGCCAGGGTAGCTCCTGAAGCAACTCTTGCTCTTGTCGCTCTTCATAACGGCGAGAAACGAGAAAGCCCAATCGCAGCGGTGGTAGTTCACTGATAGTCAGGTTTTCCAGTTCCTGAACTCGTGCAGATACATGCTGTGGGGAGATTATAAAATCTAACTGACGGTCAAAAAGATTATCGATAACGCCGTTTTCGCTGAACTCAACTGGCTGAGCGGTCACGCCTTCGTACTTATCTCCGAGACTAATCAACTGATCAAAAATAATGGTCGGATAAGTATTATCTATGCCTATCACAATTTCTCGTGAACGACGTCCTGAGTTATGGATTTCATTATCAATCGCAGAAAGCCGTTGATAAACCGGGAACAGTTTTTGATACAGTTCCTGCCCGGCTTTATTGAGGCTGATATTATTATCTTTGCGGGTAAATAGCGTATAGCCAATTTGTTCTTCCAGCGCGGCAATGCTTTTGCCAAATGGCGAAGCCGTCATATGGATTTTTTCTGCCGCCCGGGCAATATTATTGGTTTGCGCTAATAAAATGAAATTGCGCATCTTTTTCGAAATAAAAATGTCCATCCCCGCTCCCCCGCATCCTTGTCCGCTTAACCGTTTCAGTCAGCCTATCCTTGATGAAACCGCGAGCAAAGATAGGTGATTACGTCATGGTTTTACAGAAAATTACAGAAAAAGGAGGCAATATCGGGTAAAGGCATTAGCCCGACCAATACGTCGGGCTACAAGTATTATTGTGCGGCAGGTGTTTTAGCGGGTTGTTGATCCACAGGTTCTAACTGGAAGACCACATCGACCTGATCATCAAACTGAATAGCAGCCTGCTCGTAAGTTTCCTGGGCTGAGACCGGCGCGGCATCGGCTTTCATCATCCGCACCATTGGGCTGGGCTGATAGTTGGAAACATGGTAGCGCACGCTATATACCGGCCCTAGTTTACGATGAAAGCCGTTCGCCAGTTCCTGCGCCTGATGAATCGCGTTATCAATCGCTGCCTTACGCGCTTTGTCTTTATAGGCATCCGGCTGCGCCACGCCCAGCGATACAGAACGAATTTCGTTAAGACCCGCCTTCAGCGCACCATCCAGCAAGGAATTCAGTTTGTCTAACTGACGGAGCGTGACTTCCACCGTTCTCACTGCGCGGTAGCCTTTCAGGATACTTTTACCATCCTGATAATCATAATCTGGCTGGGTGCGTAAGTTCGCTGAGCTGATATCTTTTTTCGCGATCTGATTGAGTTCAAGGAAGGAAATGTATTGTGCGACGCGCTCATCCGCCTGTTTCTTGGCAGTAGCGGCATCCTTCGCGGCCACGTTGACTTCAATCGCAAGAGTGGCAATGTCTGGCACCGCATCCACGCTTGCCGTACCGGAGGTGACAATATGCGGTCCATCCGGCAATTCGTTAGCCTGCGCTGCCATCCCGCTAATACCCATTAATGCCGCCAGGGCGATAACTTTGAACTTCACGTTAGTCTCTCCGTGTTAATTGACTTGCCCAAAATTCAGGACCTCTGGAGGCAAGCTTAGCGCCTCTGTTTTATTTTTCCATCAGATAGCGCCTAACTGAACAAGGCTTGTGCATGAGCAATACCGTCTCTCGCCAGCTGCAAGGCAATAAACCACATAACACATCCCACTACCAGATTGATAATGCGCTGTGCTTTTGCCGTACGCAGACGCGGTGCCAGCCAGGCTGCGAGAAGAGCCAGACCAAAGAACCAGAGGAAAGAGGCGCTAATTGTCCCGAGCGCAAACCAACGTTTTGGTTCAACATCAAGCTGCCCCCCAAGGCTACCCAGCACCACAAAAGTATCCAGGTAAACATGCGGATTCAGCCAGGTCACTGCCAGCATGGTGGCGATAATTTTCCATCTTCCTTGCTTCAGGACTTCGGCACTGGCTAACTCAATATTACTGCTCATTGCGGTTTTAAAAGCGCCAAAACCATACCACAGCAAGAAGGCTACGCCGCCCCAGGTGACCAGCGCCAGCAACCACGGCGACTGCATCAATAACGCGCTGCCACCAAAAATCCCGGCGCAAATCAGGACCAAATCGCTGATAGCACAAAGTAAGGCAATCATAATGTGGTACTGACGACGAATGCCCTGATTCATCACAAAAGCATTTTGTGGACCGAGCGGCAGGATCATAGCCGCCCCAAGAGCAAGACCTTGAAAGTAATAAGAAAACACGTTGGATATTCCGAATTAAGTATCTGATGCAGAGACTATATCGCGGGATTGTTATTAGCGGAAATTGATAATATTAATTGGTAATCAGAAAAACTAATAAGAGAGAGGCCAGAGAGTATTATCTGGCCTCAGCGTTGATTATGCAGCTTTGTCTTCTTTCACCCGCTTAAAGTTCACATCCATTTGCGGGTACGGGAAGCTGATACCGGCGGCATCAAATTCACGTTTAATACGCTCCAGCACATCCCAGTACACGTTTTGCAGATCGCCGCTTTTGCTCCAGACGCGGACCACAAAATTAATCGACGATGCGCCAAGTTCGTTCAGACGCACAGTCATTTCGCGATCTTTCAAAATGCGGTCTTCAGACTGGATAATATTGGTCAGGATCTGCTTAACCTGATCGATATCGGAATCATACGCCACGCCAATAATAAATTCGTTACGGCGAACTGGCTCGCGGGAGAAGTTAATAATATTCCCGGCAATAATTTTACCGTTCGGAATAACGATAATTTTACCGTCTGCAGTACGCATGGTGGTGGAGAAAATCTGCACGCTCAGCACAGTACCGGCTACGCCGCCGAGGTCAACATATTCTCCGGCACGGAACGGGCGGAACATGACCAGTAACACGCCAGCGGCCAGGTTAGACAGTGACCCCTGCAAAGCCAGACCAACAGCTAAGCCGGCGGCACCGAGTACAGCAATGACTGACGCTGTTTGTACGCCCACGCGGCCCAGTGCAGCGATTAGCGTAAAGGCGATAATTCCGTAACGGACTAATGCAGAAAGAAAATCAGCAACGGTGGCATCGATTTTACGGGAGATCATCAGGCGATTCACCGCGTTGGAAATCATCCGCGCGATAATCAAACCAACGATGATGATCGCGAGTGCCGCCACGATGTTTACTGCATAACTTAGCAGCAGCGCCTGGTTAGCCACCAGCCAGCTCCCCGCGCCGTTTATGCTATCGACAACATTCAAATCTTCCATTCAATATTCCTTTTCAACTGACTCAAAATGGAGAAATACACTCCGCCGCCTTATGACGGGCAGTCTGACAAGGGTAAACAATAAAGCATAATTTTGCCAAATAGATCACAGATTTCTCATCTGCATCACCTTGCTTTTGGTGAAAAAAGATCCGCAGAGCGGGCCTCAGACAGATAGCAATGTGCGATTTGTCATACTGGATGCGGCTTTAACGCCTTATCCAGCCTACAAAAACCTGCAAATTCAATATATTGCAGGATACGTGTAGGCCTGATAAGCGTAGCGCATCAGGCATTTTTTCTTTTGGCGAAAAAAAGACCCGCAGAGCGGGCCTTGAGATAAGCAGAAAGGAATGACTTACAGAACGTCGATCGCGTTCAGTTCCTGGAATGCTTTTTCCAGACGAGCGATCATCGAAGTCTGACCGGCACGCAGCCATACGCGCGGATCGTAGTATTTCTTGTTCGGCTGATCTTCGCCTTTCGGGTTGCCCAACTGACCCTGCAGATAAGCTTCGTTCGCTTTGTAGTAGTTCAGAACACCTTCCCAGGTTGCCCATTGGGTATCGGTATCGATGTTCATTTTCACTACGCCGTAGCTTACGGAGTCTTTGATTTCCTGAGCAGTAGAACCGGAACCGCCGTGGAATACGAAGTTCAGGCTGTTGTGCGGCAGGTTGTGTTTCTTGGAAACATATTCCTGAGAGTCACGCAGGATGGTCGGAGTCAGAACAACGTTACCCGGCTTGTATACGCCGTGTACGTTACCGAAGGACGCTGCGATGGTGAAGCGCGGGCTGATTTTGCTCAGCTCGGTGTATGCGTAATCAACGTCTTCCGGCTGGGTGTACAGTGCAGAAGCGTCCATGTGGCTGTTGTCCACGCCGTCTTCTTCACCACCGGTGCAACCCAGTTCGATTTCCAGAGTCATGCCGATTTTGGACATGCGCTCCAGGTATTTAGAGCAGATTTCAATGTTCTCTTGCAGAGATTCTTCAGACAGGTCGATCATGTGAGAAGAGAACAGCGGCTTACCGGTAGCAGCGAAGTGTTTTTCACCTGCGTCCAGCAGACCGTCGATCCACGGCAGCAGTTTCTTCGCGCAGTGGTCAGTGTGCAGGATAACCGGAACACCATAATGTTCAGCCATCTGATGAACGTGATGCGCACCAGAGATCGCACCCAGGATAGCAGCGCCCTGCGGAACGTCAGATTTCACGCCTTTACCAGCGATAAAGGAAGCACCACCGTTGGAGAACTGAACGATAACCGGCGCTTTAACTTTAGCAGCGGTTTCCAGTACGGCGTTGATGGAGTCAGTACCGACGCAGTTTACTGCTGGCAGTGCGAAGTTGTTTTCTTTTGCTACCTGGAAAACTTTCTGTACGTCATCACCAGTGATTACGCCAGGTTTTACGAAATCAAAAATCTTAGACATGTCTCTTGTCCTGTATCGTCGGGCCTTATACTCGTCATACTTCAAGTTGCATGTGCTGCGTCTGCGTTCGCTCACCCCAGTCACTTACTTATGTAAGCTCCTGGGGATTCACTCTCTTGTCGCCTTCCTGCAACTCGAATTATTTAGAGTATGAAAAAATGCGTGCTCTAAAAGCGCGCTGCAACAAGGGCAGGTTTCCCTGCCCTGTGATTTTTTACTTCTTAGCGCGCTCTTCGAGCATCGCTACTGCAGGCAGTACTTTACCTTCCACGAATTCGAGGAATGCGCCGCCGCCAGTGGAGATGTAGGAGATTTTGTCAGCAATGCCGAACAGGTCGATTGCTGCCAGAGTGTCGCCGCCGCCAGCGATGGAGAACGCTTCGCTGTCTGCGATAGCGTTAGCCACGATTTCAGTACCTTTGCGGAAGTTCGGGAATTCGAACACGCCAACCGGGCCGTTCCACAGAATGGTTTTCGCATTCTTCAGGATTTCAGCCAGTTCCTGCGCAGAAGCATCGCCGATATCCAGGATCTGCTCGTCAGCTTTCACATCGTTAACAGATTTCAGGGTAGCCGGTGCAGTTTCAGAGAACTCAGTTGCTACGCGAACGTCAGACGGAACCGGAATGTTGCAGGTGGTCAGCAGACGTTTTGCTTCGTCAACCAGATCAGCTTCGTACAGGGATTTACCCACATCGTGGCCTTGTGCCGCGATAAAGGTGTTAGCGATACCACCACCCACGATCAGCTGGTCAGCGATTTTTGACAGGGAGTCCAGAACGGTCAGTTTGGTAGATACTTTAGAACCACCAACGATAGCCACCATCGGGCGAGCAGGTTCTTTCAGTGCTTTACCCAGCGCGTCCAGTTCAGCTGCCAGCAGCGGGCCTGCGCACGCAACATCAGCGAATTTACCGATACCGTGAGTAGAAGCCTGCGCGCGGTGAGCAGTACCGAATGCGTCCATTACGAACACGTCACACAGTGCAGCGTATTTTTTGGACAGGGTTTCGTCGTCTTTCTTCTCGCCTTTGTTGAAGCGAACGTTTTCCAGAACAACCAGTTCACCTTCAGCAACGTCAACGCCGTCGAGGTAATCTTTAACCAGACGAACCGGGTTAGACAGTTTGTCTTTCAGGTAGTTAACAACCGGCAGCAGAGAGAATTCTTCGTTGTACTCGCCTTCGGTAGGACGACCCAGGTGGGAAGTTACCATCACTTTCGCGCCTTGTTTCAGGGCCAGTTCGATGGTCGGCAGAGAAGCACGGATACGCGCGTCGCTGGTTACTTTCCCGTCTTTTACTGGTACGTTCAGATCCGCACGGATAAATACACGTTTCCCAGCAAGATCCAGATCGGTCATCTTAATTACAGACATGGTGAATCCTCTCGTTGATTCTAAAAGTTTTGCAGACGCTGCTTGCGTCTTACCTGAAAGCAACAGTAGCCATAGCTAACGTCGTGTCGAGCATTCGGTTAGCAAAGCCCCATTCGTTATCGCACCAGACCAACGTTTTGATCAGATGTGCGCCACTGACCCGGGTTTGGGTGCCATCGACAATGGCACTGTGCGGATCGTGGTTAAAATCTACAGAGACCAACGGCAATTCCGTATAGTCAACTATACCATGAAATGCACCTTGTGCTGCTTTTTGCAGCAACAGGTTGACTTCATTGGCTTTTACAGGTTTCTTCACCGTCACGCTTAAATCGATTGCCGTCACATTTATGGTTGGTACACGCACCGCAATTGCTTCAAAGCGATCGTTAAATTGCGGAAAAAATCGTGTGATACCGGCGGCCAGTTTAGTATCGACTGGAATGATCGACTGGCTGGCTGCCCGGGTGCGACGCAGGTCAGGATGATATGCATCAATAACCTGTTGATCGTGCATGGCGGAGTGAATTGTGGTCACAGTGCCGGACTCAATACCGTACGCATCATCTAACAATTTGATGACGGGAATTATGCAATTCGTGGTACAGGAAGCGTTAGAAACGATGCGGTGTTCCGCACGAAGTTGATCCTGATTGACGCCGTAAACCACGGTCGCGTCGAGATCATTACTACCAGGATGTGAAAAGAGCACTTTTTTGGCCCCGGCGGCAATATGCGCTTCGCCATGCTCGCGGGAGCCATATACGCCGGTGCAGTCAAGAACCACATCGACGCCAAGTTCACGCCATGGGAGCGATTGCAGTGAACGTTCGTGCAATACGCGGATGGCGTCATCACCAACAAAAAGTTGATCGCGTTCCTGTCGTACTTCCCATGCAAAACGGCCATGACTGGTGTCATATTTCAACAAATGCGCCATGCCCGCAGCATCCGCCAGTTCGTTGATTGCCACCACGGTAATTTCCGCCCGGCGTCCGGATTCATACAAAGCACGAACCACATTACGCCCGATGCGACCGAAGCCATTTATCGCTACGCGTACGGTCATAGATCTCCTGCAAGGTTTTCCCTGAGCAAATTTGCCAAACAGAGTAATCCAGCAAATCGTCCGGGGAAACCTTACCTGTCGCAAACTGCGACTGATTGGTTAATTGTCGAACATTTAATCGACTGAAACGCTTCAGCTAGGATAAGCGAAACGTGGAATAAAAGGAATGATTGTCCAGTCAAAGAAGACAATTATCTGACTTACGTCACATTTTCTTCCCTTCTTGTAGGAGGCTTTATTCCAGACTGGCGTAATAATAACCACGCAATAACTGGAATAAATTGTCAGCTTATGAAGTGATACCTGCCTTCTTCCGTCATCTCTAATATCAGATTGGCCTGACAACTATTCAGCAGCACACGCTCGACATTGGGACCATCGGTTCGGGCATAAAAAGCTTCAGCTTCATCCCGCGATAATCCCCCCGCAATTTTACGACTAATCAAGCGTTCCCGCAGAATTTGAACGGGGGCATGAATAAAAACAGAAAAATCGCAGAAAGATGCCAACGCCCGCCACTTCTCGTCGTCCAGCAACAACCAGTTTCCTTCGACGATGACGAGTGGTGCGGTAACGTGCAACGCATCTTCAACAGGATCATGCTTTTGTCGATCGTACTGCGGCCACGTACAATCCCCTTCCATTACCTGGCGCAGATTTTCCGCCAGCTTTGCCACATCGAATGTCTCTGGTGCGCCTTTAAAGGGGCGCAATTGATGCGCATCCAGCCAGCTATTGTAATGGTGAAAACCATCCATCGGCAGCGTCTGAATAGCGGGTAGTTCCGGGTCTTGTTGCGCGAGATATTCCCAGAAAGTGGCCAGGGTAGATTTACCCGTCCCCGGCGGAGCGCAAAGAAAAACCACGGTACGCCGCTGCGGATTTACCGTCTGTAAGGCTGCCAGCATACGCAGCAACGGTTTATGCACATTTTCAATCTCTTCGTTCGGGTACTGCGCCTGTACCTTCAATCCATTCACCGTCAGTTCGATTTTCACGGCGTTAATTCCTTTAAGGTGGTCGTTACTGCCAGCGTCAGCGCCGTTTTGACCATCCCACTAAAACGCACCTCTGACCAGACGGCGAAATCAGCGAACTTCATCGCTTTTAACGCGTCATAGAGCGTCGCATTGCGGGTTATGCTATTGACGTTGCTGATAAAATCCCAGGTAATGTCATCGGCAAATCCGGGCGTTTCATCCTGTTCGTTCAGGTAATGCCAGAACTGGGAAAAATGCGTGATATCGGCGTACAGCCATTTATCCATTTTCCCCAGCGCATAAATCAAACGCAGTGCAACATCAATATCGTTAAGCGGGCCGCTTTAGGCGAGTAACGGCTTCACTGCATATTCGACGATCTCTTCATCGTTATCGACAAACAGCGACGGCAGAAACTGGCGTATCCCCTGGAGCAAAATAGAATGCGCAGTTTTCATAAATGACAATAAATTGTCCTGTGCGTCCAGTTGCTCAAGCACATCATCTTCTGTCAGCGTCGCCATTCGTCTTCCGATAGATCACCATCAATGCAGGGAGTCTATTATATTACACGTTTGGTCCGCGCCGCCGATCAGTAATGTCTGCGTCCGCACCCCATTCGCCGTCTGTTGGATACCATTCACCAACTCGCCGCCCGTCACGCCCGTAGCACTAAAGAGGATATCGTTCCCCTTCACCAGCTCATCGAGCGAGTACACACGGTTAACGTCAACGCCCATTGCCTTGCAACGCTGGCGTTCCTGTTCTGCAATCTGCCGATTTTCCGTGTAATCCCCTTTGGCCTGGCAAAAATCAATCAGCTCGGCCTGCATATCCCCGCTCAATGCTTTAACAGCACAGGCAGAAATAACTCCTTCCGGCGCGCCGCCGATGGTGTACATCACATCGTAAGGATTATCCTGCCAGCAGGTCAGCACGCTGGCGGCGACATCGCCATCCGGCAGGGCAAAAACCTTCACGCCCAGTTGTGTCGCTTCCTCAATTGCGGCTCTCAGGCGCGGTTTATCCAGCGTAACCATACGTAGCTGGTCCAGCGGTTTGCCTAACGCTTTCGCCACATTGCGCAAGTTGTCCGCCAGGGGTAACGCCAGATCAATCGCGCCCGCCGCAAGCCGATTAACGACCAGCTTTTTCATATACATATCGGGCGCGTGTAACAGGCTGCCTCGTGGGGCGAAGGCCATGACTGCCAGCGCATTGCTTTGCCCCATCGCCACCATCCGCGTGCCTTCAATCGGGTCAACCGCGATATCGACTTCTGGCCCATCGCCTTTGCCCACCTCTTCGCCAATCCACAGCATCGGCGCATGGTCAATTTCTCCCTCGCCGATAACCACTCGCCCACGAAAAGCGACATCGTTTAATGCCTGGCGCATCGCGGTGACCGCCAGGCCATCAATTTTATTTTTGTTGCCACATCCGGTTTGCGGCCAGGCAGCCAACGCTGCCTGCTCCGTAACGCGAAATAATGGCCACGCCAGGGACATCATTGCGCGGCCTCCCCGATATCAACGCCAAATTGCGCCAGCAGATATTTCTCGGCCTGTTCATTCCAGATGCCGTGCGTTTCCTCAACCAGCCGCGCAAGCTCTTTAAACAGCGGATCTGTTTTGCCTTTTTCGGCAAAATCGGCAATGGCGGTGAGCGGCATGGTAACGCCGTTGTAAATGAGTTTTTTACCACCGGGGATATCCGGTAAATTGAGAACGGTTTCTGGCACTGCATCCAGGCCACCGATATGCGTCACCATAAACGACGGTTGCAACTGCCCCGTGGCGCTCAGGGCAATCGCCTCTTTCATATCGTCCGTTGAACCACCCGATGTACCGACGACGTGCGTGCTATTGTAATGGACGTTGTAGAAATTAAACGGCACTTTGAAGTTTTTATCCGTCGGCCCGGCAAAGAAGTTCAGGCAGCCATCTTCCGCCAGTAATTCGTCAGCCATCTCAACGACAGCAGGCACCGCCGCATAAACAAAAATGTCATCGAACCCAGCATCTCCTGTCAGCGCCCGCAGCTTCTGTACCGGATCGGCCATTCCTTTGGTATTCACATATATCAGCTCAATGCCTTTGCTGGCCGCCAGCTCCACCGGCAGCAGCTTCTGCACCTGTGCCAGGCGTTTGTCGTCGATATCGACCACCACTACCCGCGACGGTTGTATGCCGCCGTGAATAGCGTAATCGATAGCGCCTATCCCCATCGGGCCCGCACACGCCAGCAGCGCAATATTGCCACCAGGTTTCACGCCCATGCGATGCTCATAAACATATTGCGTGGTGTGATAATTGGCATGATAAGCGCCAATAATGCAGCACATCGGCTCTGCCAGAGACGCCGCAGCAAAATAAGATCCGTGATACGGTAATACGCAGCCCAGGTTAATGGCGATCTCCGGAATAATCATATAGGTAGCATTACCGCCAAAATATTCGTAGCTGTATCCCGCAGAATACCCGCTTGGTAGCCCCATCGCCGGTTGCAATACAAAACGTTGGCCTTTTTTATATTTGTCGGTAAGATTTTTCCCCACTTCAACAATAATCCCGGCACATTCATGCCCGGTAATGACCGGATGATTTTCTAAATCGTCGGGCACCCGTTTATGTTCGCTACCGAGTAACGCCGCTTTCCAGGTCGATAAACACACACTGTCAGAAATTACACTCACCAGCAGTTCATTATCGGTAATTTCGGGCAGTTCAAATTCGCGCAGACGGACATCCCGCTTGCCATAAATAGCAGCAACTTTGGTTTTCATTTTTACCTCGGCAATCAGTTTTTATGTTCAGCGGTTAATTGATTAAATAAAGTGTCGAGTTTGGGATCGCCAATATAGTTATTAATCAATATCAGCGGTTTATCCGTCACACGTTTCACGCGCCCTTCCAGACTAGCGTGAGTAACGACGATATCCACATCCGCAGGCACGTTTTCTATCGCGTAATGTTTTACTTCTATTGCCAGCCCCGCTTTTTCCAGGCGCTTACGGAAGGTGGTTGCGCCCATCGCGCTGGAGCCCATTCCCGCATCGCAAACAAAGGCAATACGCTTAACACGGCTTAACGAGAATGCACCTTCTTGTTTCATCGCCTTAACCGCATTGGCGGACTGCGCAAACTCATCTTCGCTCTCCGTTTCCACCGTTTTTTCCATCTTCAGTATTACGGAAGTGATAGCAAAGGACACCAGGGTACCTACCGTAACACCGGCAATTGTCGCCAGGAACGAGCCTTTCGGCGTCAGTGCAAGGTAAGCAAAGATAGACCCCGGACTTGGACCAGCCACCAGACCACCGTCCAGTAAGTTAAACATCCAGGTGCCAGACATACCGCCGGCAATCATGGCAATAATGGTCAGCGGCTTCATCAGCACATACGGGAAATACAGTTCGTGGATCCTACCGAGGAAGTGAATAATCATCGCCCCGGGCGCAGAACGTTTACTCATCCCTTTACCAAACAAAGTAAACGCCAGCAGCAGTCCTAAGCCAGGCCCAGGGTTGGACGCCACCATAAAGAAGATGGATTTACCGTTAACTGAAGCCTGTTGCATCCCCAACGGGTAATAGACGCCCTGATCTATCGCGTTATTGAGGAAAAGCACTTTCGCCGGTTCATTGATGACTGACAGCAAAGGCAGATAGCCCGCATGTACCAGCGCCTCAATACACTCTTTGACGAAAGTATTGGCAATTAACACCGCCGGGCCGATAACTTCAAAACCCAGCAGACAAAGGAGCATCCCAGCGATACCTAATGAGAAGTTATTGATAACCATCTCAAAACCAGCAGGTATGCGTTTTTCCAGTGCCTTATCGACATATTTTATGACCAGCCCACCTAACGGTCCCATGATCATTGAGCCAAGGAACATCGGAATCTCTGCGCCGACGATTACACCAATTGTCCCTATTCCGCCCATGACTGCGCCGCGTTTACCGCCGACTAAATGGCCACCGGTAGAACCAATCATTACGGGCAATAAATAGGTAATCATCGGGCCGACAATTTTGGCGAAATGTTCGTTAGGCAGCCAACCAGTAGGAATAAATAATGCAGTAATAAAACCCCAGGCAATAAAAGCACCAATATTGGGGATGACCATTGCCGTCAAAAAGCCCCCAAAAGCCTGGACCTTTGCACGAGCAGACTTGTTTTCCATAATATTATCCTGTAGAGGAGAGAGTCATTATTCGCGGCTGATAATGTCCGCTAATTGTTTTTCTGATGTTGCAGTTAAGAGTTGTTCAAGTATTTCTTCTTCGCACAGCAATTCACTTAACGCCTGAATAGCGCCAATGTGCGAATCGGCATCAGCAGCAGAAAGACCGATAAGTAATTTAATCGGTTCGTCATTCCCCGGAAAATAAACGTCTTGTTTAAGTAACGTCAAAGACATCCCGGTTTTAAGCGCCCCACATTCCGGTCGCGCATGAGGCATTGCCACGCCTGGTGCGAGAATATAATAAGGGCCATTGTTAATGGTGGAATCTTTAATAGCCTGAATGTAATTCTCGCTGATATAGTTTTTATCCAGCAATGATGCCATCGAGAAATTGATAGCTTCCTGCCAATCTTTTGCTGAATGTATAACTGAGATTGATGATTCTGGAAAATAATCAATAAGCCGCATAAATTATCCTTATTTTATTTTTAGGGTACCGTCCGGCGGTAAAAATAAAATACTCGTGCGATTTAATGAAAGCAATTGGGCACGCGAGAAGAAAAAAAACATGAACCAAAATAATAAAATGTTAAATAACAACAACATGAAATTTATACTTATAAAGTCAAGTTTGTGTTTGTTATGTTTATCACAAAACCAATGTTTTATCTGCCTATGTATTTGTGATGCATATCTCTATTTATCTATTGAATGTTCGAAAACATACTTTTTTAGCCGATGTTTTTCGCTCTCCCCCTTTATAGATTCTGAATTCTCACCTGTTGGCTGTTTTCTCCTCACCTCATGTGACATATTCCCACACTTTACTCAAGGAAGATTCTCATGAAAGCGCCTGTTTCAATAACCTCATTTCGCCCACAAAAATCTATTGCTATCGCCATTGGCGTGCTTACCGTGGTTGTGCTGCCATTTCTCTCGTATTACACCGTTAATGAAGGTGAACGCGGCATTTTGCTGCGCTACGGAAAAATCGTAAAAGTTGCCGAGCCGGGTCTGGGTTTTAAGATCCCTTTTATGGAAAGCGTAGAGAAAATTTCCACGCGTAATCAGGCTGTGGTTTATCAGGGATTACAGGCCTACAGCCGCGACCAGCAACCGGCACAAATGACAGTATCAGTCAGCTTCCACATTAAACCTTCAGAAGCAGGCGCGGTTTATACCACCTACAACACCATTGAAGCATTAAAAGATCGTCTGATTGTCCGTCAGTTGCCAACTCAACTGGAGAACGTTTTCGGCCAATATACCGCCATCAGCGCGGTACAGGATCGTACAAAACTGGTTCAGGATCTGCAAAATGCAATGCGTAAAGCCGTTGTTGGCCCGGTGGTGATTGATGGTGTCCAGATTGAAAATATTGATTTTTCTGACGCTTATGAAAAATCGATTGAAGATCGAATGAAAGCAGAAGTCGCCATTGCCACACGTAAGCAAAATCTGGAAACAGAGAAAATCCAGGCGCAAATAGCGGTAACTCAGGCCCAGGCAGAAGCAGACAGTAAACTAGCGGCAGCCAAAGCAGAAGCTGAGACTATTCGCGTAAGAGGCGCGGCAGAGGCTGAAACTATTCGTTTAAAAAGTGCGGCTGAAGCAGAAGCGATCCGCCTGCGCGGTGAAGCTCTGCGGGATAATCCCGGACTTGTTGCCCTCACCACTGCTGAGCGTTGGGACGGTAAGCTACCCGATACCATGATCCCCGGCAGTACAGTTCCGTTTATCTCTACTAAGTAAAAAAGGGCCGCTTTCGCGGCCCTTCAGACTGATCTTACCGATTACAGCAGTTCTTTTGCTTTCGCAACAACGTTGTCAACGGTGAAGCCGAACTCTTCGAACAACTGCTCTGCCGGTGCAGATTCACCGAAGGTATTCATACCGATGATGGCACCGTTCAGGCCAACATACTTGTACCAGTAGTCAGCAATGCCCGCTTCCACAGCAACGCGTGCAGTAACCGCTTTCGGCAGTACGGATTCACGGTAAGCCGCGTCCTGCTTGTCGAATGCGTCAGTAGATGGCATGGAAACCACGCGCGCTTTCACGCCTTCGGCAGTCAGTTTTTCGTAGGCAGCAACCGCCAGTTCAACTTCAGAACCGGTAGCGATGAAGATCAGTTCCGGCTGACCGGCACAGTCTTTCAGCACATAACCACCGCGCGCGATGTTTGCCAGCTGCTCTTCGGTACGTTCCTGCTGCGCCAGATTCTGACGGGAGAGGATAAGCGCAGTCGGGCCGTCCTGACGCTCAACGCCGTATTTCCACGCTACTGCAGATTCAACCTGGTCACACGGACGCCATGTAGACATGTTCGGGGTCACGCGCAGAGAAGCGACCTGCTCTACCGGCTGGTGAGTCGGGCCATCTTCGCCCAGACCGATGGAGTCGTGGGTGTAAACCATCACCTGACGCTGTTTCATCAGCGCAGCCATACGTACGGCATTACGTGCGTATTCCACGAACATCAGGAAGGTGGAGGTGTACGGCAGGAAGCCACCGTGCAGGGAGATACCGTTAGCAATCGCGGTCATACCGAACTCGCGAACACCGTAGTGGATGTAGTTACCCGCAGCATCTTCGTTGATTGCTTTAGAACCAGACCACAGGGTCAGGTTAGACGGTGCCAGGTCAGCAGAGCCACCGAGGAATTCCGGCAACAGCGGGCCGAACGCTTCAATCGCATTCTGAGACGCTTTACGGCTGGCGATTTTCGCCGGATTAGCCTGCAGTTTAGCGATGAATTCTTTCGCTTTGGCATCGAAGTCAGACGGCATTTCGCCTTTCATACGGCGGGTAAATTCAGCGGCTTCCTGCGGATAAGCTTTGGCGTAAGCAGCGAATTTCTCGTTCCATGCGGATTCTTTCGCCTGGCCTGCTTCTTTCGCATCCCACTGAGCATAGATTTCAGACGGGATTTCGAACGGTGCATATTTCCAGCCCAGCTGTTCGCGGGTCAGGGCAATTTCAGCGTCGCCCAGCGGCGCACCGTGGGAGTCGTGCGTACCGGCTTTGTTCGGTGAACCGAAACCGATGATGGTTTTGCACATCAGCAGGGACGGTTTGTCAGTCACTGCGCGCGCTTCTTCTACTGCGCGTTTGATGGATGCCGCGTCATGACCGTCGATGCCGCGAATAACGTGCCAGCCGTAAGCTTCGAAACGCATTGCGGTGTCGTCGGTGAACCAGCCTTCAACGTGACCATCGATAGAGATACCGTTGTCATCGTAGAACGCAATCAGTTTACCCAGCTTCAGCGTACCCGCCAGAGAGCAAACTTCATGGGAGATGCCTTCCATCATGCAGCCGTCGCCCATGAAGGCGTAGGTGTAGTGGTCGACGATGTCGTGGCCCGGACGGTTAAACTGCGCCGCCAGCGTTTTTTCTGCAATCGCCATACCGACTGCATTGGCAATACCCTGACCCAGCGGACCTGTAGTGGTTTCCACACCAGCGGTGTAACCCACTTCCGGGTGGCCCGGAGTTTTGGAATGCAGTTGACGGAAGTTTTTCAGTTCTTCCATCGGCAGATCGTAACCGGTGAGGTGCAGCAGGCTGTAGATCAGCATGGAGCCGTGGCCGTTGGACAGCACGAAGCGGTCACGGTCAGCCCAAGACGGATTCTGCGGGTTGTGTTTCAGGAAATCACGCCACAGGACTTCGGCAATGTCAGCCATACCCATAGGGGCACCCGGGTGACCGGATTTGGCTTTCTGTACTGCGTCCATGCTCAGCGCACGAATAGCATTGGCAAGCTCTTTACGTGAGGACATTTTGACTCCAGATCGGATGATGAAGGGCACGCCCTTAACGACTTGACGACAGCGCGTTTTGGGCTACGCCGGAAAATTTGCCAACAATTTACCGCAAGCCGCGCGTCATGTACATGGAACATCCTTTTGCCGCTTCAGAAATCTCTGGATCATGCTCGCATGTTGCGCAAACGCTCGCCCGTCCGCTGCGCTTTTCCTTATACTGAGACTGAGCGTCGATTCACCTGCAAACGGCGCATTTTTAGAATAATCCTGACCTTGTGCGGAAGAGAAAACATGAAAATTCGCGCCTTATTGGTAGTAATGAGCGTGGCAACGGTACTGACCGGTTGCCAGAATATGGACTCCAACGGACTGCTCTCATCAGGAGCGGAAGCTTTTCAGGCTTACAGTTTGAGTGATGCGCAGGTGAAAGCCCTGAGCGATCAGGCATGTCAGGAGATGGACAGCAAGGCGACGATTGCGCCAGCCAATAGCGAATACGCTAAACGTCTGACAACTATTGCCAATGCGCTAGGCAACAATATCAACGGTCAGCCGGTGAATTACAAAGTGTATATGGCGAAGGATGTGAATGCTTTTGCGATGGCAAACGGCTGTATCCGCGTCTATAGCGGGCTGATGGATATGATGACGGATAACGAAGTCGAAGCGGTGATCGGTCACGAAATGGGGCACGTCGCGTTAGGCCATGTGAAGAAAGGGATGCAAGTTGCATTAGGTACCAACGCCGTGAGAGTCGCGGCAGCCTCTGCGGGCGGGATTGTCGGCAGTTTATCGCAATCGCAACTTGGTGATCTGGGCGAGAAATTAGTCAATTCGCAATTCTCCCAGCGCCAGGAAGCAGAAGCCGATGATTATTCTTACGATCTTCTGCGCCAACGCGGCATCAGCCCGGCTGGTCTTGCCACCAGCTTTGAAAAACTGGCGAAACTGGAAGAAGGCCGCCAAAGCTCAATGTTTGACGACCATCCGGCATCCGCCGAACGCGCCCAGCATATTCGCGATCGTATGAGCGCGGATGGGGTTAAGTAAAGCCTGGTGGTGCCGAACGTAGGTCAGATAAGGCGTTCACGCCGCATCTGACTTGAATGGCACATTTGTTACCCTGTCCGCAATGCCGGATGCGATGCTGACGCATCTTATCCGGCCTACGGGCGACATCGCATCTGGCGCTTACTCGCCCTTTTTCGCCGCCTGAATATACAGCATCTCCAGCGCCAGCGTCGCTGCTGCCAGAGCGGTGATTTCCGACTGATCGTATGCCGGAGCCACTTCCACTACGTCCATCCCAACGATGTTGAGATCTTTCAGGCCGCGTACCAGTTTAATGGCGCGATCGGAGGTCAGACCGCCAATCACCGGTGTACCCGTTCCCGGCGCGAAAGCAGGATCCAGGCAGTCGATATCAAAGGTCAGGTAAACTGGCATATCACCTACAATCTGTTTCACCTGGGCGATAACGTCATCCACGCTGCGATCGTTCACCTGGCAGGCGTCCAGTACGGTAAAGCCGTTGTCTTTATCAAACTCGGTACGAATACCAATCTGTACGGAGTGATTCGGGTCGATCAGACCTTCTTTCGGCGCGGTATAGAACATGGTGCCGTGGTCAAATTCACAACCGTTCGCATAGGTATCGGTGTGGGCGTCAAAGTGTACCAGCGCCATTTTGCCGAAATGCTTCGCATGAGCACGCAGCAGCGGCAGGGTAACAAAGTGGTCACCACCGAAGGAGAGCATACGCTTACCGGCAGCCAGCAGCTTTTCGGCATGCGCCTGCAGCTTCTCGCTCATCTCACGAGCATCGCCGAAGGCATACACCAGATCGCCGCAGTCCACCACGTTCAGACGCTCGCGCATGTCGAAATTCCACGGGAAGCGGTTGTGTTCCCAGGCCAGATTTGTTGAAACCTGACGGATCGCCGCCGGACCGTGGCGTCCACCCGCACGACCGGAAGTAGCCATATCGAACGGCACGCCGGTAATTACCCAGTCAGCATCGCTGTCATACGGCTGGAAGTTCATCGGCAGGCGTAAAAAACCAAAGGCGTTGGAAACCAGTGAGTTATCGTATTGATGACCTAAGGTGCTCATGGATGGACTCCTATTACAAAGTCGATATAAAAAAACCCTTCCGCGTCGTTAGGCCCGACGAGGAAGGGTTGGATTTGCGAAACACAATTTTGTGCTAATTATCGCCTTAAATGGGCGAGGCATCAAGCGAGGTTACTATTTCCGACACGGTGGCGGCGCATAGCCATTGTTGTCCGCCGGAAACGCTTGTCCAGAGCACGGTGGCAGCGCATTTTGCGCCGGGCCTTGTAATTCAAAGGCGGCAAAGCCGATTACACCGGTATTACGCACATCGCCTTGCGCCGAATTGGCTGCGTAGGAATCCGCAACGTTGGCGAACTGAAAAGCCGCTTCGGTATGTTTATCTTTGCGGAATCCTTTAATCGCCAACGAATCCCCGGCATTCACAATATAGCCGTTGTTATTCAGGGAACCTTGTTTACCATTGAGAACATCCAGACCATCAACTGTCGCAACGATCTCGTAGTTGGTGTTACGACTGTAATTGCGGACATATAATTGGTAATTCATTCCTACTCTGGCATGGACTATATAGCGTAGTTCTTTACCTGATGAATTATAAACCCGCGTAATAGGTAGAGAATTAAAATTACCATCGCGAATAGCATATTCAAGTTCGTTAATACGAATGCTATAAACGCGGTCGTAGCCGGAAGGAACATTAGTCGAATAACTAATAACGATCATCTCTGCCGGATCGCGCCAGGCTCGTTCAGCAGTTACGCCCTGTACCGTTGAGTGCACATCCCCACCCCAGGCGGTGCCGACATTGCCCGATGCACTGCTATTATACTGCGCATTACTGGAACAACCGGCCAGCAGCACGACTAATGCCACCAACGCGCTACGTACTTTCCATTTTTTCATAACCGTTCCCTCTGCATTTAATTAATGCAGCGATTGTAGGGAGATTATTCAATAAGGAAAGCAGCTAAATTATTTTTAAGAATATATAAAAAGAAAGCGGGCCGATTTACGTAAATAAATCGACCCGGTAGCGGAATAATCTTAATTATTCATCTTCAAGATAGGTATAACCGTACAAACCTGCCTCGAACTCTTCCAGGAACTGTTGTTGCAGTTCAGCATCAAGATCGGTTTTCTTCACTTGATCACGGAACTGGGTTAACAGCGTTTTCGGATCGAGCTGTACATATTGCAGCATGTCCGCCACGGTATCGCCTTCGTCAGACAGTTCCACTTCTACGCTACCGTCAGGGAAGACGAACACATCAACCGCTTCGGTATCACCAAACAGGTTGTGCATGTTGCCGAGGATCTCCTGATATGCGCCGACCATAAAGAAACCGAGCATCGGCGGATTCTCTGGATCGTACTCCGGCATAGGCATTGTCGTGGCAATACCATCACCATCGATATAGTGGTCGATGGCACCGTCAGAGTCACAGGTAATATCCAGCAGCACGGCGCGCCGCTCCGGAACTTGATTCAGCCCTTCCAGCGGCAGAACCGGGAACAACTGGTCGATCCCCCATGCGTCCGGCATCGACTGGAACAGCGAGAAGTTGACGTACATTTTGTCCGCCATACGTTCCTGCAATTCGTCGATAATCGGGCGATGTGCGCGGTTTTGCGGATCCAGCTGCTTTTGCACTTCATGACACATGCTCAGATAAAGCTGCTCAGCCCACGCGCGTTCTTGCAGGTTGTAAGTGCCCGAAGAATAGCCGATATGAATGTCGTGCAAGTCCATCTGGCTGTCATGTAACCACTCACGCAGAGAACGGCGAGTTCCCGGTTCGTGCATCTCCTGCCAGGTTTCCCACATGCTTTGCAGCGCGCGCGGCGCGTCTTCTGCTGGCGCGGTCGGCATCGTGTATTCGTTACGTTCCACGCCGATGATATTCGACACCAGCACGGTGTGATGCGCAGTCACCGCACGACCTGATTCGGTGATTACTGTCGGATGCGGCAGACCATTTTCTTCACACGCATCGCCAATCGCCCAAATGATGTTGTTGGCGTATTCATTGAGGCCGTAATTCACTGAACAGTCGGACTGCGAACGAGTACCTTCATAGTCCACACCCAGACCGCCGCCGACATCAAAGCACTGAATATTGACGCCCAGCTTGTGCAGTTCCACATAGAAACGCGCGGATTCACGAACGCCCGTGGCGATATCGCGAATATTCGCCATCTGCGAACCGAGGTGGAAGTGCAGCAGTTGCAGGCTGTCGAGACGTCCGGCTTCACGCAGGGTTTCAACCAGTTGCAGTACCTGAGTCGCCGCCAGGCCGAACTTCGATTTTTCCCCGCCAGAAGACTGCCATTTGCCAGAACCTTGAGACGCCAGACGCGCGCGCACGCCCAGACGAGGAACGACATTCAGACGTTCTGCTTCATCCAGCACAATGGCGATTTCTGACATCTTCTCAATGACCAGATAGACCTTATGGCCCATCTTCTCGCCAATTAATGCCAGGCGGATATATTCTCGGTCTTTATAACCATTGCAGACGATGACGCTACGGGTCATGCCAGCATGCGCCAGTACCGCCATCAACTCAGCTTTGGAACCGGCTTCCAGGCCCAGCGGTTCGCCTGAATGAATCAGGGATTCAATCACGCGGCGGTGCTGGTTAACTTTGATCGGATAAACGAGGAAGTAATCGCCGTTATAGCCGTAGGATTCCCGCGCACGTTTGAACGCGGCGTTAATGGAACGCAAACGGTGCTGCAGGAGCTGTGGGAAACAGAACAGTGCAGGCAGACGCTGACCCTGTGCTTCACGAGTTTTCACTAACTGCGCGAGATCGACGCGAGCTTCCGGGACGTCCGGGTCCGGGCACACGCTAATGTGGCCCAGCTCGTTAACGTCATAATAGTTATTGCCCCACCAGGCAATATTGTAAGTACGCAGCATCTTGCTGGCTTCCTGGGAGCTCATTGCAACCTCCTGCATGGAGCGTAGTACACCGTGTTCGCCCGCTGACGAAGGCAAACCCATAGACATGTCGTCAGACATAGCGAACCTCAAATTATTTTATTAAGTGTAAAACAGTTAACGACTATCGCAGCCTGGGACTGCGATAACAACCCATAAGCACACGGATTTTCCAGCAAAGTATGCTGACGCTCCGACTGCGCAACCGGTTTCTTTTTCATAACATTATTAAACACATAACCGAACGTAAGTGTGACAGTTCGGCGAAACCACGAGAAAACTCTTGTTTTTACAAGAGCGCCCTTGTTCAGTCCTCAGTAACTGTAACCAGCTCTTGAATCCTGAGAAGCGCCGAGATGGGTATAACATCGGCAGGTATGCAAAGCAGAGATGCAGAGTGCGGGGAACGAATCTTCACCAGAACGGTGAGACAGGTTAAGCAGCAGACAACGGTTCATTATTTCGTATCACCTCCACGGCCGCCTGTTAAGACGAACCCACAAGCCAAAACTCTGATTTCAACCCGGCTGGAAGTGGCAACACGAAAGAAACGTCGTGTGCTTTTTATTTAAGCCGCGCGCCGCGTTTTATACCCCACAATGGCAGAAAATTGCAAAAGATAAATACGCAGAATGCCAGCATTGTCAGGAAAAATTTCCAGCCACGTTTTTAACAGAATGAGACACGATTCAAAAAAAAGTGGAAATTGGGTGAAGAACTGACCTAAAATAGCCATCCAGATGTTAATCCATCCATACCGATTAACACTCAGACTGCCAGTGTTTTTAACCTGCAGAGTCGTGGTAGGATCCGCTACCACAGAAAATCCACACAACAGTTTGAGCTAACCAAATTCTCTTTAGGTGATATTAAATATGGCAAAACACCTTTTTACGTCCGAGTCCGTCTCTGAAGGGCATCCTGACAAAATTGCTGACCAAATCTCTGATGCCGTTTTAGACGCGATCCTCGAACAGGATCCGAAAGCACGTGTTGCTTGCGAAACCTACGTAAAAACCGGCATGGTTTTAGTTGGCGGTGAAATCACCACCAGCGCCTGGGTAGACATCGAAGAGATCACCCGTAACACCGTTCGCGAAATTGGCTATGTACATTCCGACATGGGCTTTGACGCTAACTCCTGTGCGGTCCTGAGCGCTATCGGCAAACAGTCTCCTGACATCAACCAGGGCGTCGACCGTGCCGATCCGCTGGAACAGGGCGCGGGTGACCAGGGTCTGATGTTTGGCTACGCAACCAATGAAACCGACGTGCTGATGCCAGCACCTATCACCTATGCACACCGTCTGGTTCAGCGTCAGGCTGAAGTACGTAAAAACGGCACTCTACCGTGGCTGCGCCCGGACGCGAAAAGCCAGGTGACTTTCCAGTATGACGACGGCAAAATCGTTGGTATCGATGCTGTAGTACTTTCCACTCAGCACTCTGAAGAGATCGACCAGAAATCGCTGCAAGAAGCGGTAATGGAAGAGATCATCAAGCCGATTCTGCCCGCAGAATGGCTGACTTCTGCCACCAAATTCTTCATCAACCCGACCGGTCGTTTTGTTATTGGCGGCCCGATGGGTGACTGCGGTCTGACTGGTCGTAAAATTATCGTTGATACCTACGGCGGCATGGCACGTCACGGTGGTGGTGCATTCTCTGGTAAAGATCCATCAAAAGTGGACCGTTCCGCAGCGTACGCAGCACGTTATGTCGCGAAAAACATCGTTGCGGCTGGCCTGGCCGATCGTTGTGAAATTCAGGTTTCCTACGCAATCGGCGTGGCTGAACCGACCTCCATCATGGTGGAAACTTTCGGTACCGAGAAAGTGCCTTCTGAACAACTGACTCTGCTGGTACGTGAGTTCTTCGACCTGCGCCCATACGGTCTGATTCAGATGCTGGATCTGCTGCACCCGATCTACAAAGAAACCGCAGCATACGGTCACTTTGGTCGTGAACATTTCCCGTGGGAAAAAACCGACAAAGCGCAGCTGCTGCGCGATGCTGCCGGTCTGAAGTAATCTTTCTTCACCTGCTTTCAAAGGCCAGCCTCGCGCTGGCCTTTTTCTTTTCCAGAGAAATGCCTGATGCGCTACGCTTATCAGGCCCACAACCGCTGTCACATGTAAGTGGATAAGGCGTTCACGCCGCATCCGGCAAAAAAAACCGCCTGCACAATAACATCATTCTTCCTGAACACGTTTTACCCTCAAATCATCACCACGACTGAAACCGATTACACCCACCACACCAGCCAAATATTTGTAATATTTTCATATTATTATTCAGTTTTCACAGCTGTTACATTTCTTTTCAGTAAAGTCTTAATTGCAGATAACTGCGTTTAATCTATGATGATATAACTCAATTATTTTCATGCACTTAAATCATAACTAAGATAAATGTTAGTGTAAGCGATTACACTGATGTGATTTGCTTCACATCTTTTTACGTCGTACTCACCTATCTTAATTCACAATAAAAAATAACCATATTGGAGGGCATCATGCCTGACGCTAAAAAACAGGGGCGGTCAAACAAGGCAATGACGTTTTTCGTCTGCTTCCTTGCCGCTCTGGCGGGATTACTCTTTGGCCTGGATATCGGTGTAATTGCTGGCGCACTGCCGTTTATTGCTGATGAATTCCAGATTACTTCGCACACGCAAGAATGGGTCGTAAGCTCCATGATGTTCGGTGCGGCAGTCGGTGCGGTGGGTAGCGGCTGGCTCTCCTTTAAACTCGGGCGCAAAAAGAGCCTGATGATCGGCGCAATTCTGTTTGTTGCTGGTTCACTGTTCTCTGCGGCTGCGCCAAACGTTGAAGTACTGATTCTTTCCCGCGTTCTGCTGGGGCTGGCGGTGGGTGTGGCCTCTTATACCGCACCGCTTTACCTCTCTGAAATTGCGCCGGAAAAAATTCGCGGCAGTATGATCTCGATGTATCAGTTGATGATCACTATCGGGATCCTCGGTGCTTATCTTTCTGATACCGCCTTTAGCTACACTGGTGCATGGCGCTGGATGCTGGGTGTGATTATCATCCCGGCAATTCTGCTGCTGATTGGTGTTTTCTTCCTGCCAGACAGCCCACGTTGGTTTGCCGCCAAACGCCGTTTTGTTGATGCCGAGCGCGTGCTGCTGCGCCTGCGCGACACCAGTGCGGAAGCGAAACGCGAACTGGATGAAATCCGTGAAAGTTTGCAGGTTAAACAGAGTGGCTGGGCGCTGTTTAAAGAGAACAGCAACTTCCGCCGCGCGGTGTTCCTTGGCGTACTGTTGCAGGTAATGCAGCAATTCACCGGGATGAACGTCATCATGTATTACGCGCCGAAAATCTTCGAACTGGCGGGTTATACCAACACCACCGAGCAAATGTGGGGGACAGTGATCGTCGGTCTCACCAACGTACTCGCCACCTTTATCGCAATCGGCCTTGTTGACCGCTGGGGACGTAAACCAACGCTAACGCTGGGCTTCCTGGTGATGGCTGCTGGCATGGGCATACTCGGTACAATGATGCATATCGGTATCCACTCTCCGTCGGCGCAGTATTTCGCTATCGCCATGCTGCTGATGTTTATTGTCGGCTTTGCCATGAGTGCCGGTCCGCTGATTTGGGTACTGTGCTCCGAAATTCAGCCGCTGAAAGGCCGCGATTTTGGCATCACCTGCTCCACCGCCACCAACTGGATTGCCAACATGATCGTTGGCGCAACGTTCCTGACCATGCTCAACACGCTGGGTAACGCCAACACCTTCTGGGTGTATGCGGCTCTGAACGTACTGTTTATCCTGCTGACATTGTGGCTGGTACCGGAAACCAAACACGTTTCGCTGGAACATATTGAACGTAATCTGATGAAAGGTCGTAAACTGCGCGAAATCGGCGCTCACGATTAATCTCCTCTGGCTTCCTCCCGTCGCGGAGGAAGCCACCTCTTGCAGTCATCTTTTCTTCGCTCTATCCTCTGCCGCTATGAAAACATCCCGTCTCCCTATCGCCATCCAACAGGCCGTTATGCGTCGCCTGCGGGAAAAACTCGCCCAGGCCAACCTGAAGCTAGGGCGTAACTACCCGGAGCCAAAACTCTCTTACACCCAGCGCGGAACCTCCGCCGGAACAGCCTGGCTTGAAAGCTATGAAATTCGCCTCAATCCGGTTTTACTGTTGGAAAACAGCGAAGCCTTTATTGAAGAAGTGGTGCCACACGAACTGGCACATTTGCTGGTATGGAAACATTTCGGCCGCGTAGCGCCACATGGCAAAGAGTGGAAATGGATGATGGAAAGCGTGCTGGGCGTTCCCGCTCGTCGTACGCACCAGTTTGAACTGCAATCCGTGCGTCGCAACACCTTCCCCTACCGCTGCAAGTGCCAGGAACATCAGCTTACCGTACGCCGCCATAATCGCGTAGTTCGTGGCGAGGCCGTCTATCGCTGTGTTCATTGCGGTGAACAGCTGATTGCAAAATAACCACCTGAACTATCAGGAACTTTCCTGATCTGGCTGATTGCATACCAAAACAACTTTCGCTACGTTGCTGGCTCGTTTTAACACGGAGTAAGTGATGTACCGTTATTTGTCTATTGCTGCGGTGGTACTGAGCGCAGCATTTTCCGGCCCGACGTTGGCCGAAGGTATCAATAGTTTTTCTCAGGCGAAAGCCGTGGCGGTAAAAATCCACGCTGACGCGCCGGGTACGTTTTACTGCGGATGTAAAATTGACTGGCAGGGCAAAAAAGGCGTTGTTGATCTGCAATCGTGCGGCTATCAGGTGCGCAAAAATGAAAACCGCGCCAGCCGCGTAGAGTGGGAACACGTTGTTCCCGCCTGGCAGTTCGGTCACCAGCGCCAGTGCTGGCAGGACGGTGGACGTAAAAACTGTGCCAAAGATCCGGTTTATCGCAAGATGGAAAGCGATATGCATAACCTGCAACCGTCAGTCGGTGAGGTGAATGGCGATCGCGGCAACTTTATGTACAGCCAGTGGAATGGCGGCGAAGGCCAGTACGGTCAATGCGCTATGAAGGTCGATTTCAAAGAAAAAGTCGCCGAGCCACCAGCTCGTGCACGCGGTGCCATTGCGCGCACATACTTCTATATGCGTGACCAATACAACCTGACGCTTTCTCGCCAGCAAACGCAGCTGTTTAACGCATGGAACAAGATGTATCCGGTTACCGACTGGGAGTGCGAGCGCGATGAACGCATCGCGAAGGTGCAGGGCAATCATAACCCGTATGTGCAACGCGCTTGCCAGGCGCGAAAGAGCTAACCTACACTAGCGGAATTCTTTTTGTTAACTCCTACCCCACGCGTACAACCGCGTGGGGAGACGACGCGGATTTTTAACTATGCGTATCCCCCGCATTTATCATCCTGAACCACTGACCAGCCATTCTCACATCGCGCTTTGCGAAGATGCCGCCAACCATATCGGGCGCGTACTGCGCATGGGGCCGGGACAGGCGTTGCAATTATTTGACGGCAGCAACCAGGTCTTTGACGCCGAAATTACCAGCGCCAGCAAAAAAAGCGTGGAAGTGAAAGTGCTGGAAGGCCAACTCGACGATCGTGAATCTCCGCTGCATATTCACCTCGGTCAGGTGATGTCGCGTGGCGAAAAAATGGAATTTACGATCCAGAAATCGATCGAACTCGGTGTAAGCCTCATTACGCCACTTTTTTCTGAGCGTTGCGGCGTTAAACTGGATAGTGAACGTCTGAACAAGAAGCTCCAGCAGTGGCAGAAGATTGCAATTGCTGCCTGTGAGCAGTGTGGTCGTAACCGGGTGCCGGAAATCCGTCCAGCGATGGATCTGGAAGCCTGGTGTGCAGAGCAGGATGAAGGACTGAAACTGAATCTTCACCCGCGCGCCAGTAACAGCATCAATACGTTGCCGTTACCGGTTGAACGCGTCCGCCTGCTAATTGGCCCGGAAGGCGGTTTATCGGCAGATGAAATTGCCATGACTGCCCGCTATCAATTTACTGATATCCTGTTGGGACCTCGCGTTTTGCGTACAGAGACAACTGCGCTCACCGCCATTACCGCGCTACAAGTACGATTTGGCGATTTGGGCTAACGGAGAAGAATAATGATCAAGCTCGGCATCGTGATGGACCCCATCGCAAGCATCAACATCAAGAAAGATTCCAGTTTCGCTATGTTGCTGGAAGCACAACGTCGTGGTTACGAACTTCACTATATGGAGATGGGCGATCTGTATTTGATCAATGGCGAAGCCCGCGCCCATACCCGCACGCTGAACGTGAAGCAGAACTACGAAGAGTGGTTTTCGTTCGTCGGTGAACAGGATCTGCCGCTGGCCGATCTCGATGTGATCCTGATGCGTAAAGACCCGCCGTTTGATACCGAGTTTATCTACGCGACCTATATTCTGGAACGTGCCGAAGAGAAAGGGACGCTGATCGTTAACAAGCCGCAAAGCCTGCGCGACTGTAACGAGAAACTGTTTACCGCCTGGTTCTCTGACTTAACGCCAGAAACGCTGGTTACGCGCAATAAAGCACAGCTGAAAGCGTTCTGGGAGAAACACAGCGACATCATTCTTAAGCCGCTTGACGGTATGGGCGGCGCGTCGATTTTCCGCGTGAAAGAAGGCGATCCAAACCTCGGCGTGATTGCCGAAACCCTGACTGAGCATGGCACTCGCTACTGCATGGCGCAAAATTACCTGCCAGCCATTAAAGATGGCGACAAACGCGTGTTGGTGGTGGATGGCGAACCGGTGCCGTACTGCCTGGCGCGTATTCCACAAGGCGGCGAAACCCGTGGTAACCTGGCTGCCGGTGGTCGCGGGGAACCTCGTCCGCTGACGGAAAGTGACTGGAAAATCGCCCGTCAGATCGGACCGACGCTGAAAGAAAAAGGGCTGATTTTTGTTGGTCTGGATATCATCGGCGACCGTCTGACTGAAATTAACGTCACCAGCCCAACCTGTATTCGTGAGATTGAAGCAGAGTTTCCGGTGTCGATCACCGGTATGTTAATGGATGCCATCGAAGCACGTTTACAGCAGCAGTAACCCACCTTAGCGAGAAGGATCTCGTTGAGACTCTGAGTGACAGCGCCCTTCTTTCCACGCATACTGGGCGCTGTTGCTTTTTTGAACCAGGAAACAGAACCTCTGACAATGAATTTACAGCATCACTTTCTTATTGCCATGCCTGCTCTCCAGGATCCGATTTTCCGTCGTTCCGTGGTCTACATTTGCGAACATAATACCAATGGTGCAATGGGGATCATCGTCAACAAGCCGCTGGAAAATCTCAAAATTGAAGGGATTCTGGAAAAGCTGAAGATCACGCCGGAGCCGCGTGATGAATCAATCCGTCTGGATAAACCGGTTATGCTCGGCGGCCCACTGGCTGAAGATCGCGGGTTTATTTTGCATACTCCGCCCTCCAATTTTGCTTCCAGCATTCGCATTTCAGACAACACGGTGATGACCACTTCCCGCGATGTGCTGGAAACGCTCGGCACCGATAAACAACCGTCTGACGTATTGGTGGCGCTGGGGTATGCCTCCTGGGAGAAAGGTCAACTGGAACAAGAAATTCTCGATAACGCGTGGCTAACCGCCCCGGCAGATCTGAATATTCTGTTCAAAACACCGATTGCCGACCGCTGGCGCGATGCGGCAAAACTGATTGGTGTGGATATTCTCACCATGCCTGGCGTTGCGGGGCACGCCTGATGAGTGGAACCTTACTCGCCTTCGACTTCGGCACTAAAAGCATTGGCGTAGCGGTCGGCCAACGCATTACCGGCACCGCTCGCCCTTTGCCTGCAATTAAAGCGCAGGACGGTACGCCGGACTGGAATCTCATCGAACGTTTACTGAAAGAGTGGCAGCCGGACGAAATCATCGTCGGTTTGCCGCTGAATATGGACGGCACAGAACAGCCGTTGACTGCCAGAGCGCGTAAATTTGCCAACCGTATTCATGGTCGTTTCGGTGTTGAAGTTAAGCTCCATGATGAACGGCTTAGCACCGTGGAAGCGCGCTCCGGTCTGTTCGAACAGGGCGGCTATCGGGCGCTCAACAAAGGTAAAGTCGACTCTGCCTCTGCGGTTATTATTCTCGAAAGTTATTTCGAGCAGGGATATTAAGGCGATTTACAAACGCCCTTCCCCCACCCGCAGCTGATAACTCTGCTGAAACGTTATCATCCCCACCTGCTGCCCGGTTTGAATAACATGCGGTAACTGGTGGGTTTTCCCTTCTCGAATCAAATTCCCCACCGCAGGTGTGTTAATCAGCAATTCAAACAGCGCCACGCGTCCTTCCTGTTTATCCACTTCCAGCTTTTGTGACAACACCGCCCGTAAACTACCTGCCAGTTGATTACGCACGGGATCTTTTTCCTGCGCCGGAAATGAATCCACCAGTCGCTCAACTGCCTGCGCCGCACCACGCGTATGTAATGTTGCCAGCACCAGATGCCCGGTTTCTGCCGCCGTCAGCGCCAGACGGATTGTCTCGCTGTCACGCAGCTCTCCGAGCAATATCACATCGGGATCTTCCCGCAATGCAGCCCGCAACCCCGATGCGAACGTCATACAGTGCAAACCAATCTCCCGCTGCTGGATCAAACATCGCTGGCTGGCATAGAGATATTCCACAGGATCTTCCAGCGTCAGAATATGCGCATCGGCATGTTGATTGAGATAGCCAACCATCGCCGCCAGCGTGGTAGATTTGCCGCTCCCCGTCGCCCCCGTCACCAGAATCAGGCCATTCTCGCTCTTGAGTAATTCCGGCAATACCGGTGGTGCGCCAAGCTGTTCGAGCTGCGGGCAGTGCGAAGGCAACAGCCGTAATGCCAGAGAAATACCTTGCCGTTGCGCGAACGCACTGCCGCGCAATCGCTGGTTTTCCGCCAGCGACACAGCAAAATCTAACTGACCATTCTCCAGCAATATTGCCCGCTGATCGTCATCCAGCCACTCCCGTAGTAGCTCTTCCACGTCCGGCGCATCAAACGGCGCAGCTTCCATCCTCCCGCGAATACGCCATCGTGCGGGCCAGGCGCTGCACAGGTGTAGATCCGAGACATTATGCTTTACACTAAGGGCCACAATTTCTTCCATATTCATACTAAGATCCTCGGAAAATGAACGATATTGCGCATAACCTGGCACAGGTCCGGGACAAAATCTCAGCGGCTGCAACGCGTTGCGGTCGTTCTCCAGAAGAAATTACGCTGCTTGCAGTCAGTAAAACAAAACCTGCGAGCGCCATCGCAGAAGCCATTGATGCCGGGCAGCGTCAATTTGGTGAAAACTATGTTCAGGAAGGGGTAGATAAAATTCGCCACTTTCAGGAACTGGGCGTAACAGGATTAGAATGGCATTTTATTGGCCCGTTGCAGTCTAATAAAAGCCGCCTGGTGGCAGAACATTTCGACTGGTGTCATACCATCGACCGTTTGCGCATCGCCACCCGCCTGAACGACCAGCGCCCGGCAGAACTTCCCCCTCTTAACGTACTGATTCAAATTAATATTAGTGATGAAAACAGTAAGTCCGGGATTCAACTGGCTGAACTGGACGAGCTGGCAGCAGCGGTCTCTGAACTACCGCGTTTACGTCTACGCGGGCTGATGGCGATCCCTGCGCCTGAGTCAGAATATGTAAGGCAGTTTGAAGTTGCACGCCAAATGGCTGTAGCATTTGCCGGACTGAAAACGCGCTACCCGCATATCGACACGCTCTCTCTGGGAATGTCGGACGATATGGAAGCCGCCATTGCGGCAGGTAGCACGATGGTTCGTATCGGCACTGCAATTTTTGGTGCGCGTGATTACTCTAAAAAATAAGGAATCAAAGGAACGCCATGAATACGTTGACTTTCCTGCTTTCAACGGTCATTGAGCTGTATACCATGGTGCTGTTATTACGCATCTGGATGCAGTGGGCTCATTGTGATTTTTACAACCCCTTCTCACAGTTTGTGGTGAAGGTGACGCAGCCGATTATCGGACCACTGCGCCGCGTTATTCCGGCAATGGGCCCCATTGATAGCGCCTCGCTGCTGGTTGCGTACATTTTGAGTTTTATCAAAGCCATCGTGCTGTTTAAAGTCGTGACTTTCCTGCCGATCATCTGGATTGCTGGTTTACTGATTTTGCTGAAAACCATCGGCCTGTTGATTTTCTGGGTCCTGCTGGTGATGGCGATTATGAGCTGGGTAAGCCAGGGTCGTAGCCCGATTGAATACGTCCTGATCCAGCTTGCTGATCCACTGCTGCGCCCGATTCGCCGCCTGCTGCCAGCAATGGGTGGGATTGATTTCTCGCCGATGATCCTCGTTCTGCTGCTGTATGTCATTAATATGGGTGTCGCAGAAGTACTGCAGGCGACCGGAAACATGCTGCTACCGGGGCTGTGGATGGCGTTATGAGTGCCGTAACAGTTAACGATGACGGTCTGGTTTTACGGCTTTATATTCAGCCGAAAGCCAGCCGTGATTCTATTGTCGGTTTACATGGCGACGAAGTAAAAGTCGCCATTACCGCGCCGCCGGTTGACGGCCAGGCCAACAGCCATCTGGTGAAGTTTCTCGGCAAGCAATTCCGGGTAGCCAAAAGCCAGGTGGTAATTGAGAAAGGCGAACTTGGCCGCCACAAACAAATTAAAATCATTAATCCGCAACAAATCCCGCCAGAAATCGCGGCGTTAATTAATTAGGTATCCTATGCAAAAAGTTGTCCTCGCAACCGGCAATGCCGGTAAAGTGCGTGAGCTGGCGTCGCTGCTTAGCGACTTCGGTCTTGATATCGTGGCCCAAACAGACCTCGGCGTAGATTCTGCCGAAGAAACCGGCCTGACCTTTATCGAAAACGCGATTCTGAAAGCACGACACGCGGCAAAAGTGACCGGTTTACCAGCAATTGCCGACGACTCTGGTCTGGCGGTAGATGTGCTTGGCGGTGCGCCTGGGATTTACTCCGCACGTTATTCCGGTGAAGACGCGACCGATCAAAAGAATCTGCAAAAACTGTTGGAAACTCTGAAAGACGTACCGGACGACCAACGTCAAGCGCGTTTCCACTGCGTGCTGGTATATCTGCGCCACGCGGAAGATCCGACTCCGCTGGTGTGCCACGGTAGCTGGCCGGGCGTGATTACTCGTGAACCGGCGGGTACTGGCGGCTTTGGTTATGATCCAATATTCTTCGTGCCTTCCGAAGGTAAAACCGCTGCCGAACTGACCCGCGAAGAAAAGAGCGCCATTTCCCACCGTGGTCAGGCATTGAAACTGCTGTTGGACGCTTTACGAAATGGTTAAATTACCGCCGCTGAGTCTCTACATTCACATCCCGTGGTGCGTGCAGAAATGCCCGTACTGCGATTTCAACTCTCACGCGTTGAAAGGAGAAGTGCCGCACGACGATTATGTTCAGCATCTGCTTAACGATCTGGACAACGATGTGGCTTACGCTCAGGGCCGTGAAGTGCAGACAATCTTTATTGGCGGCGGTACGCCGAGCCTGCTTTCTGGCCCGGCGATGCAAACGCTGCTGGACGGCGTGCGTGCGCGTTTGCCGCTGGCAGCGGATGCAGAAATCACCATGGAAGCGAACCCAGGCACGGTAGAAGCCGATCGCTTTGTTGATTATCAGCGTGCTGGTGTAAACCGCATATCTATTGGTGTGCAGAGTTTTAGTGAAGAAAAGCTAAAACGACTTGGACGTATTCATGGCCCGCAAGAAGCGAAACGGGCGGCAAATCTGGCAAGCGGGCTGGGGCTGCGTAGTTTTAACCTCGATTTGATGCATGGGTTGCCTGATCAATCACTGGAAGAGGCGCTTGGCGATCTACGCCAGGCCATTGAACTGAATCCGCCGCACCTTTCCTGGTATCAACTGACCATCGAACCTAATACGTTGTTTGGCTCGCGCCCTCCTGTACTGCCGGACGACGATGCATTGTGGGATATCTTCGAGCAAGGGCATCAGTTATTAACGGCTGCGGGTTATCAGCAATATGAAACCTCCGCTTACGCCAAACCGGGTTATCAGTGCCAGCACAATCTCAACTACTGGCGATTTGGCGACTACATCGGCATCGGCTGCGGGGCGCACGGCAAAGTCACCTTCCCGGATGGGCGCATTCTGCGCACCACCAAAACGCGGCACCCGCGTGGTTTTATGCAGGGGCGTTATCTGGAAAGCCTGCGTGATGTCGAAGCCGCAGATAAGCCGTTTGAGTTCTTTATGAACCGCTTTCGCTTGCTGGAGGCCGCACCACGCGCAGAGTTTAGTGCGTATACCGGGCTTTGCGAAGATGTGATTCGCCCACAGTTAGACGAGGCTATTGCTCAGGGTTATCTCACAGAATGTGCGGATTACTGGCAGATAACGGAACATGGGAAGTTGTTTTTAAATTCGCTGCTGGAGCTTTTTCTGGCTGAGTAAATTTGTATTGCCGGATGCGGCGTGTACGCAACATCCGGCTACAACTCTTGCGTCATCGCAAAAATTACTTAATCACCCCATTGCGCCGCAATTGTTCGGTATCTTTTTTCCAGCGTTCATTAGCCTGGTTGATATCATCAATTTTCATCAAAATCGCGACTTTTTTACTGTTTATTTCTGAAACTTTCATCGTTAACGGATATTGCCCTTTTTCGAGCGTTATCCAGTCATCCTGCAATTTACGGCTAAGTTTTTGTGATTGCAGAAAAGTCTGTCGCCGTTGTTCGTTGATATCGAAATCTCGCTTCTGCTGAATCGGCACTTCATAACACTCTGCACTCTGTTTATGACATGCCGCAATCGCCGGTTGATAAACCTCTTTGTCATATTTAACCGCGAACGCCTCGCTATCGTTCTGTTTATTAAACTCATCACGCTGTTGGTGAATTTTTTTAAATGCGTCTTCGCGGGTCATTTGCTTACCGTTTGCATCTTTTCCCCAATATGCATCCGCTGCTTTCTGCGCCGCCACCATTTGCTTATCAAGCGCTTTCACTTCCTTTTCCAGCGCAGGAATCGAGTTCTTCTGGGTATTCAACGCTGATTCAAGCTGACTAAAGCGATAATTGAAATCTTCGCTATTCACGATCAGATATTTATTATTCGTTTTGATATCGTCGACCACCCGCCCACGATCGCTGGCTGCCGCCTGAAAAGAGTAAAAGTTCACCGACCAGCCAGACGCGGGCGTTCCTTTACTGGTTAACATCGCCGAGAATTTTACCGGTTTATCTTTCGTCCAGGTCTGTTCGAGCAGTTCGTAATCTGCCAACTGACCGACCCAGGTATAGAGATCGTCACTGGAAGAGACATCGCCTTCCGCTGACCAGGTGGCCTGATTACCCTTAGCATCAAGATTTTTTAAGCTGATGGCATCAAGCTTGAGAATGCCGTGATACTGCTTTTTGAATTGATCTTTTAAGATATTTTCAGTTGGCGGTTCGCCATCTGCCCAGGCATTACCAGTCATCAACATAAGCAGCGCCGTGCCAACAATCCATTGCTTTTTCACCCGAAAACCCTCGCGCGGAATAATTTATTCCGGTGATTATCATTAGGGTGATAAAAATTGGCAATGGACGTGAGTCTGAAGTGAAAAGCCCCGGCACGATACCGGGGCGAGGTGATTAGTACTGATTGAAGAGCTGCTGGATCTGCTGCGGATCTTTGGTTTGCGTCAGAGCCAGTTGCAGCAGAACGCGCGCTTTTTGCGGGTTCAGCGTGCCAGAGGCCACGAAGCCATATTTCGCATCATCCACTTCGGCATCCTGAGTGGTAGCGCCCGTCGGTACGCGGGAAGAACGCACTACTGCAGTGCCGTTTTTCGCGGCGGTCGCCAGAGTGTCGAACACGGATTTATACAGGTTACCGTTACCCACACCAGCGCTGACGATGCCATCATAGCCCGCATCTACCAGTGCTTTAGCCGGAAGATCGGATGCGTTAGCGTAGTTATAAACGATGCCGACTTTCGGCAGTTCATTCAGCTTAGAGACATCGAACGGCGTGTCGCTGGTATGCTTACGTGCCGGGGTACGTTGGTAGTCAATCTTACCGTTGTGAATGTAACCCAGAGGACCGTAGTTAACAGACTTGAAGGTCGCTACGTCGGTGGTGTTGGTTTTGGTGACGTCACGGCCATCCAGAACAGTGTCGTTCATCACCACCAGCACGCCACGGTTGGCGGAGGCTTTATCAGCTGCGGTCACTACCGCGTTATACAGGTTGAATGGACCGTCTGCGCTCATGGACGTGGACGGGCGCATTGCGCCGACCATCACCACCGGTTTGTCGCATTTCACCGTCAGGTCGAGGAAGTAAGCGGTTTCTTCCATCGTGTCGGTACCGTGAGTAATGACGAAGCCGTCGGTTTTATCGCAGTCGGTGTTAATTTTTTTCGCCAGTGTCAGCCAGACATTATCGTTCATGTCCTGGGAGCCGATATTCACTACCTGCTCGCCTTTAACGTTCGCAATGTCCTTCAGTTGCGGCACCGCATTAACCAGATTTTCTACGCCAACTTTACCCGCTGTGTAGTTAGATTTGGTTGCGGAGTCACCACCACCGGCAATGGTCCCGCCGGTTGCTAAAATGGTGATATTGGGTAATGCCAATGCTGCACCACTAAAACCCATAACCAGTGCGGCAAGTGCCGTCTTTTTGAAAAACTCCATTTCATTCCTCCAGTTACGTGAACGCTACGCATTATCCCTTAGCTTTGTATGGGAAATTTGACGTTAAACAATTTACAACGTGAATATATTTTGGAGATCTACAAAGTTAGAGGCAGGTAACAAAACGAAGAATTAAACGGCATAAAAAAGTATTATGCCGTCTTAAAATAGAGGATTATTTTAAATTCCCGACCAGGGCTTTGCGACTATCTTCCAGAGTCACAACGCGGCTACAAACATCTTTGCCAAACTGTTGGAAATCTTTTTCCTGCTTTTTCCATTCGGTTTGGATTGAGGATTGCAGCCCCCCCAGGCTTCCCAGCACGTTCTGTAATGGGTTACCGCCGCTTTTCAGCACCGCTTTCGCGCCCATTTCATTAATGCTGTCCTGTAAAATTCCGCCCATTGCCTGATTCACTAATTGCTGGCCTTCGGCGCGAACCTGATCAATGGCTTTATAGTGGAACGTCAGGCCATCGCTGCGCGTTTCGATAATGCGGTTCATCTGCTCTTTCAGTTGCGCATCAAGTTTGGTCAGACGGCTGCGCATTTTGCTGTTTTCGCCCATCTCCTGAACGATGATTTTATCCAGCGCGATACGGGCTTTCTCGACGCGGCTTTTCGCGCCTTCATCAATCCACGGCAGCGTACTACGCAGTTCAGCCTGATAATCCTTCGCCTGCTCGCGCTGGGCGGCGTTCAGGGAATATTGCTTACCGTTATACATCACGTTGCCGTCTGGCGTGATCACCAGATTGCCGTTTTCGCCCTTCACCTGCACGGTTTGCGGGCTGACAATCACATCATCACGCGGCGTGACGCTGCACTGGTAGTCGGCGTGAGCGGTCATTGCCGTCACTGAAAGTGCTGCCGCCAGCAGCATTTTGCGCATCATAGTCTTCCCTCAAGAACAAATCAGGCCAGCATTTGCTGGCCCCAGATTGATAACAAAGTACACGTTATCCATGCCGGATGCGGCGTAAACGCCTTATCCGGCCTACTCGATTGTGCATCTTTCCAGGCCAGATAAGCGTAGCGCATCAGGCGGTTTTGCATTTGTCATCGCCCGTATGCTTTCTTAGTCCCACCAAACGTCGAAAAGTTCGCTGGTGCGTACCTCATCCAGTTTGCGCTCTTCCAGCCACTTACGCACAATCGCCTGGTGCTCTTCGGTGCATTTGCCGATTTCCTGCATGCAGATCAGACCTTCCCAGGCCAGATAACCGCTGCCGTCAAAGGCCAGTTTGTTCGGTTCGATAACCTCGTTAATAAAGTCATCAACGGTTTTATCAATCTGTTCTTCCGATGTACCTTCCGGGAATCGCCATGCCACCGAAAATCCTAATTCCTGGAACTCGTCGATGTGCATTTTTTTACGCAGACGACGGCTACGGTTCTTTGCCATTATTTCACCCTCTCGAACATTAAGTCCCATACTCCGTGACCAAGACGATGACCACGTTGTTCAAATTTCGTCACCGGACGTGATGCCGGACGCGGTACGTAATCATTGCTCTCTGACAGGTTTTTATAACCGTCAATCGAAGACATCACTTCAAGCATATGTTCCGCATAAGGTTCCCAGTCGGTCGCCATATGGAATACGCCCCCCAGTTGCAGTTTGCTTTTTACCAGTTCGGCAAACGGCACCTGAACGATACGGCGTTTATTATGGCGCGCTTTGTGCCACGGGTCAGGGAAAAAGAGCTGTACCATGCGCAATGAATTGTCAGGAATCATTTTGTGTAGCACTTCAACCGCATCGTGACACATCACGCGCAGGTTGCTTAAGCCCTCTTCATGCGCAGAAGCCAGGCACGCACCAACGCCTGGTGAATGCACTTCAATGCCGAGGAAGTCCTGCTCAGGGCGATCTTTAGCCATTGCCACCAGCGACGCCCCCATGCCGAAACCAATCTCAAGCGTCACCGGCGCTTCACGGCCAAAAAGCGCAGGGAAATCCAGCATATCTTCGCTGAACTCAACGCCCATCACCGGCCAGTAGTTTTCCAGCGCATGTTCCTGGCCTTTGGTCAGTCGCCCCTGGCGGCGCACAAAACTACGGATACGGCGCAGTGGGCGGCCGTTTTCATCAAATTCCGGTGAGATGACGTCGTTTTTCATAAAGATTTAGTCGCTTGTGAAAGTGTTCTGAAAACGGGCATTATCCAAAGTTAGTTGCCGGATGCAAGCATGATAAGGCCGTGGCTGCGGAAAGTTCCGGTTTACACCCTGCCGTCGCTGTGCTGCAATCTTGCCCCCAACAACAGTGAATTCGGTGACCATGCAAGCGTCGCAATTTTCAGCCCAGGTTCTGGACTGGTACGATAAATACGGGCGGAAAACGCTGCCCTGGCAAATTGACAAGACGCCCTACAAAGTATGGCTCTCAGAAGTGATGTTGCAACAAACTCAGGTTGCGACCGTTATCCCCTATTTTGAACGCTTTATGGCGCGCTTCCCAACGGTGACCGATCTCGCCAATGCGCCGCTGGACGAAGTTCTCCACTTGTGGACCGGACTGGGCTATTACGCCCGCGCGCGCAATCTACATAAAGCGGCACAGCAAGTTGCCACCTTACACGGCGGTAAATTCCCGGAAACCTTTGATGAGGTTGCCGCGTTACCGGGCGTCGGGCGTTCCACCGCAGGCGCGATTCTCTCGCTTTCTCTGGGTAAGCACTTTCCGATTCTCGACGGTAACGTCAAACGGGTGCTGGCGCGCTGCTATGCTGTAAGCGGCTGGCCTGGGAAAAAAGAGGTCGAGAACAAACTATGGAGTTTAAGCGAGCAGGTGACGCCCGCGGTTGGCGTGGAACGGTTTAACCAGGCGATGATGGATTTGGGCGCGATGATTTGTACGCGCTCGAAGCCGAAATGTTCGCTCTGTCCGCTACAAAACGGATGTATTGCCGCCGTCAACAATAGCTGGTCGCTTTATCCGGGCAAAAAACCGAAACAGACGCTGCCAGAGCGCACCGGCTACTTTTTGCTGTTACAGCACGAAGATGAAGTATTGCTGGCGCAGCGTCCGCCGAGCGGATTGTGGGGCGGTTTATACTGTTTCCCGCAGTTTGCCGATGAAGAAAGTTTGCGGCAGTGGCTGGCGCAACGACAGATTTCTGCCGATAACCTGACGCAACTGACCGCGTTTCGGCATACCTTCAGCCATTTCCACTTAGATATTGTGCCTATGTGGCTTCCCGTGTCGTCATTCACCGGCTGCATGGATGAAGGCAATGCGCTCTGGTATAACTTAGCGCAACCGCCGTCAGTTGGACTGGCGGCTCCCGTGGAGCGTTTGTTACAGCAGTTACGCACTGGCGCGCCGGTTTAGCGCGTGAGTCGATAAAGAGGATGATTTATGAGCAGAACGATTTTTTGTACTTTCCTGCAACGTGAAGCAGAAGGTCAGGATTTTCAGCTGTACCCCGGCGAGCTGGGAAAACGCATCTATAACGAGATCTCCAAAGAAGCCTGGGCGCAGTGGCAGCACAAACAAACCATGCTGATTAATGAAAAGAAACTCAACATGATGAATGCTGAGCACCGCAAGCTGCTGGAGCAGGAGATGGTCAACTTCCTGTTCGAGGGTAAAGAGGTACATATCGAGGGCTATACGCCGGAAGATAAAAAATAAAAACAGAGCCGGAGATCACCTCCGGCAACTTGCATAAAAACAAACACAACACGCACCCGGAATGATGAAAAAATATCTCGCGCTGGCTTTGATTGCGCCGTTGCTCATCTCCTGTTCGACGACCAAAAAAGGCGATACCTATAACGAAGCCTGGGTCAAAGATACCAACGGTTTTGATATTCTGATGGGGCAATTTGCCCACAATATTGAGAACATCTGGGGCTTCAAAGAGGTGGTGATCGCCGGTCCTAAGGACTACGTGAAATACACCGATCAATATCAGACCCGCAGCCACATCAACTTCGATGACGGTACGATCACTATCGAAACCATCGCCGGGACAGAACCTGCCGCGCATTTGCGCCGGGCAATAATCAAAACGTTGCTGATGGGTGACGATCCGAGTTCGGTCGATCTCTATTCCGACGTTGATGATATTACGATTTCGAAAGAACCTTTCCTTTACGGTCAGGTGGTGGACAACACCGGGCAGCCGATTCGCTGGGAAGGTCGCGCGAGCAACTTCGCGGATTATCTGCTGAAAAACCGTCTGAAGAGCCGCAGCAACGGGCTGCGTATCATCTACAGCGTCACCATTAACATGGTGCCGAACCACCTTGATAAACGTGCGCACAAATATCTCGGTATGGTCCGCCAGGCATCACGGAAATATGGCGTTGATGAGTCGCTGATTCTGGCAATTATGCAGACTGAATCTTCCTTTAACCCGTATGCGGTCAGCCGTTCCGATGCGCTGGGATTAATGCAGGTGGTACAACATACTGCCGGGAAAGATGTGTTCCGCTCGCAGGGGAAATCCGGCACGCCGAGCCGCAGTTTCTTGTTTGATCCTGCCAGCAATATTGATACCGGCACCGCGTATCTGGCGATGCTGAATAATGTTTATCTTGGCGGAATTGATAACCCAACGTCGCGGCGTTATGCCGTCATCACCGCCTATAACGGCGGCGCAGGCAGCGTGCTGCGAGTCTTTTCGAATGATAAGATTCAGGCGGCTAATATTATTAACACCATGACGCCGGGCGATGTTTATCAGACGCTGACGACCCGCCATCCCTCTGCGGAATCTCGCCGTTATCTTTATAAAGTGAATACCGCGCAAAAATCCTACCGCCGCCGATAATTCCACTAACCGCCCCTGACGATGCTCAGGGGCAAAAATGTTATCCACATCACAATTTCGTTTTGCAAATTGGGAATGTTTGCAATTATTTGCCACAGGTAACAAAAAACCAGTCTGCGAAGTTGATAGAATCGCATCATCTCGCACGGTCAAATGTGCTTTTTCAAACACTCATCAGCATCACGATGTGAGGAAATTAACATGAATCTTAAGCTGCAGCTGAAAATCCTCTCTTTTCTGCAGTTCTGTCTGTGGGGAAGTTGGCTGACGACCCTCGGTTCCTATATGTTTGTTACCCTGAAGTTTGACGGTGCTTCTATTGGCGCAGTTTATAGCTCACTGGGTATCGCCGCGGTCTTTATGCCTGCGCTGCTGGGAATTGTGGCCGACAAATGGTTAAGTGCGAAATGGGTCTATGCCATTTGCCACACCATTGGCGCTATCACGCTGTTCATGGCGGCACAGGTTACGACGCCGGAAGCGATGTTCCTTGTGATATTGATTAACTCGTTTGCTTATATGCCAACGCTTGGGTTAATCAACACCATCTCTTACTATCGCCTGCAAAATGCCGGGATGGATATCGTTACTGACTTCCCGCCAATCCGTATCTGGGGCACCATCGGCTTTATCATGGCAATGTGGGTGGTGAGCCTGTCCGGCTTCGAATTAAGCCACATGCAGCTATATATTGGCGCAGCCCTTTCCGCCGTTCTGGTTCTGTTTACCCTGACTCTGCCGCATATTCCGGTTGCTAAACAGCAAGCGAATCAGAGCTGGACAACCCTGCTGGGCCTCGATGCATTCGCGCTGTTTAAAAACAAGCGTATGGCAATCTTCTTCATCTTCTCAATGCTGCTGGGCGCGGAACTGCAGATTACCAACATGTTTGGTAATACCTTCCTGCACAGCTTCGACAAAGATCCGATGTTTGCCAGCAGCTTCATCGTGCAGCATGCGTCAATCATCATGTCGATTTCGCAGATCTCTGAAACCCTGTTCATTCTGACCATCCCGTTCTTCTTAAGCCGCTACGGTATTAAGAACGTAATGATGATCAGTATCGTGGCGTGGATCCTGCGTTTTGCGCTGTTTGCTTACGGCGACCCGACTCCGTTCGGTACCGTGCTGCTGGTACTGTCGATGATCGTTTACGGTTGCGCATTCGACTTCTTCAACATCTCTGGTTCGGTGTTTGTCGAAAAAGAAGTTAGCCCGGCAATTCGCGCCAGTGCGCAGGGGATGTTCCTGATGATGACTAACGGCTTCGGCTGTATCCTCGGCGGCATCGTGAGCGGTAAAGTGGTTGAGATGTACACCCAAAACGGCATTACCGACTGGCAGACCGTATGGCTGATTTTCGCAGGTTACTCCGTGGTTCTGGCCTTCGCGTTCATGGCGATGTTCAAATATAAACACGTTCGTGTCCCCACAGGTACACAGACGGTTAGCCACTAATTACGCAAAGAAAAACGGGTCGCCAGAAGGTGACCCGTTTTTTTATTCTTACTTCAACACATACCCGTACAACCGTTTCATGCCATCCGCATCGGTTTCGCTATAGACACCTTGCAACTCCGGCGAAAATCCCGGCAACAAATTCACGCCTTCTTCCAGCGCAAGGAAATAACGTTGAACCGCCCCACCCCAGACTTCCCCGGGTACCACGCAAAGCACGCCAGGTGGATAAGGCAACGCCCCTTCTGCCGCAATTCGCCCTTCGGCATCACGAATCCGCACCAACTCCACTTCACCGCGAATATAAGCGCTATGCGCATCCTGGGGATTCATCACCACTGACGGGAAACTCTGCTGGCGGAACATCGCTTTTTGTAGGTCTTTGACGTCGAAACTGACATACAGATCGTGCATCTCCTGACACAACTGGCGCAGGGTGTAGTCGCGATAGCGCACCGGATATTTGTTATAAACGCTCGGCAACACCTCAGCCAGCGGTGAGTCATCCTCAATATGCTGTTCAAACTGCGCCAGCATCGCCACCAGTTGCGCCAGCTTCTCGTGGCTTTCCGCCGGAGTTAATAAGAACAGAATGGAGTTGAGATCGCACTTCTCCGGCACAATACCGTTCTCACGCAGATAATGCGCCAGAATCGTCGCCGGAACGCCAAAGCCGCTATATTCACCGGTTTCAGCATCAATACCTGGTGTGGTCAGTAACAGCTTACACGGATCGACAAAATACTGCTCCGCGGCATATCCTTCAAAGCCGTGCCACTTCGCCCCCGGCTCAAAACTGAAAAAACGACGGTCGCTGGCTAACACTGATGTCGGATAATCCTGCCACAATTTGCCATCAACAACGGGCGGGATAAACGGGCGGAACAGCTTACAGTGCGCAAGAATCGCCTTGCGCGCTTCAATCCCCAACGCAACGCACTCCGCCCACAGCCGACGCCCACTCTCCCCTTCATGAATTTTGGCGTTAACGTCCAGCGCGGCAAACAACGGATAGAACGGGCTGGTAGAAGCATGGAGCATAAAGGCATTATTTAACCGCTTATGCGGGCAAAAACGCGCCTGCCCGCGAATATGGTTATCTTTTTTATGGATCTGCGATGTCTGCGAGAAGCCCGCCTGCTGTTTATGCACCGACTGCGTCACAAAGATCCCCGGATCGTTTTCGTTAAGCTCTAACAGCAGCGGCGAGCTATCTGCCATCATCGGGATAAACTGTTCGTAACCGACCCACGCGGAATCAAACAGAATGTAATCACACAGATGCCCAACGGTATCGATCACCTGACGGGCGTTATAGACAGTGCCGTCATAGGTTCCCAGCTGAATAATCGCCAGGCGAAACGGACGTGGCAGGTCTGCTTTTTCTGGCGCAACGTCGCGAATTTGCTGGCGCAGATACTCTTCATTAAAACAGTGCGCATCAATACCGCCAATGAAACCAAACGGGTTACGTGAAGCTTCCAGATAGACCGGCGTCGCCCCCGCCTGAATCAGCGCGCCGTGATGATTCGACTTATGGTTGTTACGGTCGAAGAGCACCAGATCACCACGCGTTAACAGCGCATTCGTCACAACCTTATTTGCTGCCGATGTGCCGTTAAGCACAAAATAGGTTTTATCGGCATGAAAGACTTTGGCTGCGAATTTCTGTGCATCCTTCGCCGAACCTTCATGAATAAGCAAATCGCCCAGTTTCACGTCGGCGTTACACATATCGGCACGAAAGACGTTCTCGCCAAAGAAATCGTAAAAATGGCGTCCGGCAGGATGCTTTTTAAAGAACGCACCATGTTGATGCCCAGGGCAAGCAAAGGTACTGTTGCCCATCTCAACGTACTGCGTCAGCGTGTCATAAAACGGTGGCAGCAAATTCTCTTCATACTGACAGGCTGCGGATTCCAGCTCCAGCCACTGCTGCTCGTTGCCGTTGATTACCGCCATAACGCCCGCAGGTAATTCAACAACATGTTCGGAATACAAAAACACCGGTAGATGAAAACCGGTGCGCTTAAGCAACGCAAGAATGCCACTGCGACTATCCGCAGCGGTAATGACGACTGCCGCGACGTCCGTAAAATCAGTATGTTCCAGCGCCACCACGCAGCGATGGGTGGAAATTCGGGAAACCAGTTCACCACTGGCGGCAATACTCATTGATTTCATAAGCGCAAAACCCGTTTCGGGGAAGTAAGAATACCGGACAAGGTGAAAAACCCTGCCCCACGAGATATGGGTCAAACTGGTCACCAGCTCCGACCGCCAGACATCAGTAAAAGCAGAAACGCTCTGATTTTACTGTTGTCCTGCAGTGAGCGTGCGTTAACTTCACCGCATGAGCAGAAAAAGGGAGGAGTTTCGCGCGAAACGGCGATAAGCAAGAGAATGTAAGGAGGTGGCGTGCATCGGGCAAACTCCGTACAGAGAGGAGAAAATTCGCGCAATCATGGCACCTTTCGCTAAAGCGCGCAAGCCAGGACTTTGCGAACAAACAAGCCATCGAAGGAGCCAAACGTTCATAATAAGAAAATCAAACAATACAGTTAACAGGAACTCTTGTGGTCATCGGCCCTTTTATCAACGCGAGTGCAGTCTTACTGGGTGGCGTTATCGGCGCACTGCTCAGCCAACGTTTACCGGAACGTATCCGCGTCTCCATGACATCAATTTTTGGTCTGGCATCGCTGGGGATTGGTATTTTACTGGTGGTGAAATGCGCCAACCTTCCAGCGATGGTTTTAGCTACGCTACTTGGCGCTCTAATTGGCGAAATTTGTCTGCTGGAAAAAGGTGTCAATACCGCGGTCGCCAAAGCGCAAAATCTGTTTCGCCACTCGCGTAAGAAGCCAGCGCATGAATCTTTTATTCAGAATTTTGTCGCGATTATTGTCCTGTTTTGCGCCAGCGGCACCGGGATCTTCGGTGCGATGAACGAAGGTATGACCGGCGATCCGAGTATTTTAATCGCCAAGTCATTTCTTGATTTTTTTACGGCAATGATCTTCGCCTGCTCACTGGGCATCGCGGTATCGGTGATTAGCATTCCATTACTGATCATCCAGTTAACGCTGGCGTGGGCTGCCGCACTGATATTACCGCTGACCACACCGTCGATGATGGCAGACTTCAGCGCCGTGGGCGGTTTATTGCTGCTGGCAACCGGCTTACGCATCTGTGGCATTAAAATGTTCCCGGTGGTCAACATGCTTCCAGCACTCCTTCTGGCAATGCCGCTTTCCGCAGCCTGGACCGCCTGGTTTGCCTGACAATGCGTGCAATAGCGGCAAAGTGATGATAGATTGTGCAGTCTGCACTAAATTGAAGAAATTTGATTGACGAGACGAGGCGAATCAGGTTTAATGCGCCCCGTTGCCCGGATAGCTCAGTCGGTAGAGCAGGGGATTGAAAATCCCCGTGTCCTTGGTTCGATTCCGAGTCCGGGCACCACTATTCTTAAGAACCCGCCCACAAGGCGGGTTTTTGCTTTTGGATCTGGCAATAACCTTCACGAAAAAACTTAGCTTATAAGGTCTGGGGGGATTACTCTCGCCACGTTAACGAGAGTAATTTTATTGATATTAATCTCCTGATACTTTACCCCGTCCAAATTCCAGTCGCTGCACGTTCACCATCCCCGGCTTCTCACCTGCGCTGACATCAATTTGTGTCACCCGCAGCGCATACTTTTCATCCAGCGCGTTTAACCAGTTCAGCAGATCATTAAATACCACAGGATCTATCCAGACCTGGATATTCTCCCCGCGCTCGGCTATCCGCTTAATGACCACTGAATGCGCCGAAGCACTGTCGCTGATGACCCGCGATACCTGTGCTTGCGTTGTCGTGCCGGATTTTCGCGCCGCAATAATATCCGGCGCGGAGCTCTTCAGTCGCGCGTTCATCGCCACCAGCTGCTGCAACATCGTCTCCTGTTGCTCAATCCGTTCGCTCAACGGCTGCCAGATGAGAACGTAATATCCGGCGCTAAACAGGAACACTACCGCTGCCAGTAACATGCCTTTTTCACGCGGAGAACGCCCCGCCAGGTGTTGTGTCAGCCAGTGTTCGCCACGGCTTAACTGGCGTTCACGCCATTGCTGAAAATAGTGAATAAATTTATCGCGTAACATGTTATTTCCTCCGCAACGTTACGCCGCCGGAAACCGCATCACCCTCTTTCTGTAACGCGTCCTGTTGCACAACATAATCTGCCGCCAGTGCGCTACGCAGTTTGTCGAAGCTGGCAAAGTTTGCGGCCCGCAACTGGAGATGAAGCGTCTGGCGTTTTTGATCAAAGGTGAAACCACGCATCTCAATGTCGGAAAGTGACGCTGATTTCAGCGTGCTGGCAATCGCTGACAACTCAGCGAGCAGATCGGTTTCGTCGGTCTGTGGGCGATATTTTTTCAGCGCCATCGTCACCTGAGAGCGTAAATTCACAATCCGCTTCTGCTCCGGGAATAGCGTTAAGAACTGTTTCTCCGCCTGGGTGCGGCTTTGCGCCACCTGTTCGCTGACGCTCCATAACGTCACGCCCCGTTCCACTGCCAGCGCAACCAGAATCAGCAATATCGGCAGAATCATCACCCGCCAGCGCGCCCACTGTTTTCGGTAGCTGACGCGAGGCTGCCACGGCCCTGTTAGCAGGTTCCCTTCCGGTTCGCCATAAGTGGTAACGGCTGGCAGGGCCGTCACTGTCAGACGTTCAGCGTCTGGGCCAGCCCATGCAGATAGCTCTTCCGGCGCGATTCCGACTACGGTCAGCGAAAGCGGAGACGCCTGCTCATTGAGCTGTGCGCGGAACATGAGCGGAGCCAGCGCCCGCCCGGCGCTCCATCCCCGGCATTCATCGATGCGGCAAATAATTCGCTGTGCATCGCCAGCCATAAATCCACAAGGAATGGACATCCAGTCCGGTGCAACGGTGGCGCGGGTAATGCCGTTTGTCTGCAACCACTGCGCAATGTTGCGCATATGCTGCTGGTGAATCACTGCCACGGTTGCCAGTTGCTGGTCGATTTTCAACGGCGCAAAATGCAGTTCGTCGATATCCTGGTTCAGTTCTTCTTCCAGTAAGGCGGGCAGAATAGTCGGTATCTGCTTACGTGCGACATCAGGCAGTTCAACCTGCCAGATGCTGATCCATTCGCCGGGAATGTAGAGTCGAATCGCATCAGTTTGCAGCCATTGCTGGAGACGTTCGTCAGCAACGTCAGGCCAGATACCGTGCACCACGTCGTGTGTACGGCGTTGCCAACGGAGGGGATCAGCGGCGCAAAGCGGGAAATAAATCTCAAGGATGGAACTCACTCACTTTCTCCTGTCTGATGCCAGAGAACCGAAAAATGTTGTGGGCCCATGCGGACAATTAACGAATTCATCGTCAGTTCAATCTCATTCACGGTGATATCTGAACGCAGCCAGAAGTAATTGCTGTCCACGCTCAGGACGGTTTTTAGCTTTTTTTTAGTACGCTCATCGACGTCAACGAGTAGCGGCTGTGCGAGAAACTGATCGACATCTTCCCAGCCCTTCGCAGGACGTTGTTGTAATAACGCCCGCGCCTGAACAGGGCTTAACCACGGGTCAAACAGCGCCTCAAGAATCACACTTTGCGTGACGTCTAAGGTATTGATGTTGATTTGCTGGTGGGTCATCGGCAGCGCACAGACCAGCGGTTTGAGTTTTTGATAAAGGCCGGCGTCCATTCCCTGTACCACGCGCATTTCGCTGATATCGGTCAGCGGTTGATTCGCGGCGTAGAACGGTACCGAACGGGCGAGATACTCGCTGTCTTCACGGCCCAGACGCGTCTGCACGCTGCGGTCCTCGTCAATAAATTCCCACAGGCTTTCGGCTATCAGTTCGGCCCGATAAGCAGGCACATCCAGGCGCGAGATCAGGGCAATCAGTTGTTGTACCGCGAGCGGACGCGACGCCGTTGTTGGTTGAGCAAGGGCATTCAGGTTAAAGCAGGCCTGAGCGTCACGCAGAGTGACGGCAATTTGCCCCTGCGGCAGTGGCAACAAACGAGGGCCGGAAGCCCACGGCTGCGCCAGATGCACGCGCTTTTCATTTTTCAGGCTCAGACTGAGTGCGCTCAGCGCGAGGCTTTCTGCACTGGCGCTATACCACAGCGCCTGCTGGTACTCCTGCTGGCTGCGCGTTCGCCCAAGTTGTTGCTGCATCCGCCCGGAAAGCGTGATGGTTACCAGCATCATGACCGCCAGCAATACCAGCACCACGACCAGTGCCATTCCGCGTTTTGGTGGTGAGGTGATCATGATAATTGCGGCCCGCGTAACAACCAGATGCGTTCAATCTCGCCCCATTGCGGCGAATGCAGAGTCATGCGCACTGCCACAGGGATCGCCTGCACTGATGACCAGGTTTCCTGCCAGCGAGTGCCGTCGTAAAACTGCAAACGAAGTGAATCCGCCGGAATCAACTTTTGCGTTGTTGGCTTCACGCTGCCTGCGGCATCGGTCAGCGGCCAGGCTAACCGTTCGAGATAACCGTCATGAATGCGGTAACCGACGGTGAGCAGATTACTGCGCGGCAGACGCATCAATGGATTAACCACACCGCCGCGCACAAAGCGTATTCCTTCACTCTCAGAGGCCAGCACGCCAGCGCCCGCCAGTAACGCAGGTTCTCGCTGACCCTGATCGCCTCTTACCGGACGCGGCATCATTTGTGTCAGATCGTGGGTCAGAAAACTCATCGTTTGCTGCATGAGGTTCAGTTTTTGATCGTGTCCGGCGACGGCGCTATTCACGCGTGTGACGCCGTTTGTCACCTGCTGTGCCATCAGTGCCAGCGAGGCAAAAATGGCGATTGCCACCAGCATTTCCAGTAACGTGAAACCAGCGCGAGTCCTTCTCACTGTTGGCCTCCCACGGCGCTAAACCAGGCGCGTCGTGACTGAATCACCGACGAAAAGTCTTCATGAAGACTGACTTCAATATCCACCGCCTGGAGCAGCGCGTTACCGGTATTCAGCGGTGTGGTTCGCCAGTACCAGCGGCTTCCAGCCATATCACTCTCGCCCTGGTGCCTGACCGCTCGTTGTTCACGGGTCATCAGGTAGAGCAGTGCGGTCTGGTTTTCAGCTACCCAGCCCGCTACCGTTTTTTCCTCAAGGATTTGCTGATTACTCAGCGCACCGCTGGCAATCTGTAACACCGCCGTGGCAGCCAGCGCAAAAATCGCCAGTGCGATCATCACTTCCAGCAAGGTAAATCCGCGCTTCATGGCATCCTCTCATCACATTGATTGAGGGATAACGCGCCATCGTGCGCCAGCTTTACCGCCCAACACGCGTTTTGCGCCGCCGAGTAGAAGCGCAGCGTAAACGGCGCGGCGGGTTCAAAAGGAGAAAAACGGATCTGCGGCGTCTTCTTTTTCGCCTCTTTTTGCAGCTCCAGTTCAATATCGTGCAGCGTCAGGCGGCGACGCTGCAGCTCCAGCGCATATTCCTTCTGCCAGATATCACTGCCGGGTTGTAACAGCATCTGCACCTGTTTCGCCACCGTAACCTGTGCCGATAACCGGGTCGCAGAAACGGGCAACCACTGCCCGTGACGACGCTGCATAAACTGATAGCCAGGCGGGTCGATTAGCACACCGAGTGTTTGCCCTTCGATCACTGCCCTGTCCTTAAACTGCGCAAAGCGGGCCAGGAAATCCTGCGCCGCTTTTTTCGCGGGCGGTTCAGAACGGCTCGCAAAAGTCTGTACCACGCCCGCACTGGCAAGGCCGATAAGGAAAATCACCAGCATGATTTCCAGAAGAGTGAATCCACGTTTGGGCACTGATTACTGAAACTCCTGCAAATTCCAGTTACCGATATCTGCGCCAGCACCTTCCCCGTTTTCCTGACCATCCGCCCCTAAGGTGTAAACATCAAACAGTCCTTTTTCACCCGGGCTGAGATACTGATAATCATTGCCCCACGGATCCTTTGGCAGCCGTTTGATGTATCCACCAGGACGGTAGTTGCGGGAGTCCGCCATATTGGCCGGTTGCTGGATCAGCGCCTCAAGCCCCTGTTCGGTGGTCGGATAACGCCCGTTATCCAGTCGATACATATCCAGCGCGTTCTCCAGCGCCACGATATCGCTGATGGCTTTTTGCCGATCTGCTTTCTCTTTGTTGCCCAAAAGGTTAGGCACCACCAGACTTGCCAGGACGCCAAGAATAACAATCACCACCATCACTTCCAGCAGGGTAAAACCTGCCCGTGGTTCTTGTGTGCGGGATAACGAATTCATGTGATAACTCCGTAAATTACATTCCAACCATATTGTTCAGTTGCAGCATCGGCTCGAGGATGGCGATGACGATAAACAGCACCACACCCGCCATCACCACCACCAGAGCAGGCTCAAACAGCCCTAACGCCAGCCCCACCTGGGTATCAAATTCCCGTTCCTGGTTGACTGCGGCCTGTTCAAGCATGGTTTCCAGTTCACCGCTCTGTTCGCCGGAGGCGATCATGTACAGCATCATCGGCGGGAACAGGCTCAACTCCGCCAGCGCAGCGCGCAAGCTGCTTCCTTCGCGGACGCGATCTGCCGCCAGCAGCAGTTGTTGCTCGACATAGCGATTTGCCGACACGGCAGCGGCGGTCTGAATGCCTTCCAGCAACGGAACACTGCTGGCGGTGAGGATGCTTAAGGTGCGGGAAAAGCGCGCCGTATTCAGTCCGCGCGCAACACGCCCCGTCACGGGAAGACGCAGCAAGGTTTTATCCCAGCGCAGGCGCATAGCAGGATTTTTGAGTAGTCGTTGCCCCAGCACCAGAAGCCCTAGCAGACCCGCCAGCCAGTAAACGCCGCTGGTCTGCAACGCGTCGCTCATAGCGATAAGAGCGCGGGTGGAGGCAGGCAGCGCGAGTCCGAGATGATCAAACTGTTCGATAATTTTCGGCACCACCGCCGTCAGCAAAATAGTGACCACGCCCGTTGCCACCACCAGCAGTACCAGCGGATAGAGCATGGCCTGCAGCAGGCGTGATTTCAGGCGCTGTCGCTGTTCGGTGTAATCCGCCAGGCGATTGAGCACCACGTCGAGATGCCCGGATTTTTCTCCGGCAGCCACCATCGAACAAAACAGGGAGTCAAAGACGCGGGGATGTTCGCGCAGGCTGTCCGACAGGGTGTAACCTTCCTGAATCCGGCTGCGTAGCGCCATTCCGAGGCTTTTTACATGCAGTTTTTCACTTTGCTCACTGACCGCCTGTAAGCAGGTTTCCAGCGGCATTGCTGCCTGCACCAGCGTTGCCAGTTGGCGAGTGAACAGCGCCAGATCTGCCGCCGCCACACGACGATGTGCGTGTCGCCGACGCTGCAACATTCCCCCTGACGAAGCATTCATCCGGGCTTCAATGTGTACGGGGATAAGCTCTTTACCGCGCAACAACTGGCGGGCATGACGCGCGGAATCCGCCTCAATCATACCTTTGGTTTTGCGACCATTACGCTGTAACGCCTGATAGTAAAACAGTGCCATTACGCCTCCATCGTTACCCGCAGCACTTCATCGAGAGAGGTTTCTCCGGCAAGCACTTTCTCAATGCCGTTGCTGCGGATACCCGCAGAGTGTTGCCGGACATAACGTTCCAGCTCCAGTTCCCCGGCCTGACGGTGGATCAAATCACGCAATGTGGCGTCTACCACGATCAGCTCATGGATGGCAGTACGCCCGCGAAAACCTTTGTGATTACAGGCGGGGCAGCCCTGCGGATGGTACAGCGTGACGGTACGCACGTCGGTAATTCCCAGCAGGCGTTTTTCTTCATCAGTGGCAGGCGCGGGCTGGCGGCAGTCGGTGCACAGTGTGCGAACAAGTCGCTGCGCCATCACGCCCGTCAGGCTGGAAGAGAGCAGGAAAGGCTCAACGCCCATATCCTGCAAACGCGTGATCGCCCCCACCGCCGTGTTGGTATGCAGCGTGGAAAGAACCAGGTGTCCGGTCAATGACGCCTGGACGGCGATTTCTGCGGTTTCGGTATCGCGGATTTCACCGACCATCACCACATCCGGGTCCTGACGCAAAATCGCGCGCAGGCCACGGGCGAAGGTCATGCCGACGCGGGTGTTAACCTGTGTCTGACCGATCCCTTCAATCATGTATTCGATGGGGTCTTCAACCGTGAGAATGTTGCGCGAGTGGTTGTTCAGCTCCTGCAATCCGGCGTACAGCGTGGTGCTTTTGCCGGAACCTGTCGGCCCCGTCACCAGAAAGATGCCGTGCGGTTTGTGCAGTAACTGGCGCAGCTGCGCGGTCAGTTGCTGACTTAAACCCAGACGCTCCAGCGTCAGGCGGGCCTGGTTTTTGTCCAGCAGTCGCAGCACCACGCGCTCGCCCCAGGCGGAAGGCATAGTGGAGACACGCACGTCAATCGCCCGACCACCCAGCAGCAGCGCAATACGGCCATCCTGCGGTACGCGCTTTTCGGCGATATCCAGCCGCGCCATCACCTTAATACGTGATACCAGCAGCGAGGCCAGTTTGCGCCCCGGGCGCAGCATTTCATGTAATGTGCCGTCAACACGAAAACGGATCACCAGACTCTTTTCAAATGTCTCGATGTGGATATCCGAAGCGCCTTCTTTAATCGCCTCTGCCAACATGGCGTTGATCAGTTTGATGATTGGCGCATCGTCGTCACTTTCCAGCAGATCTTCCGTTTCCGGCAGTTCTTCAGCGAGGGTAAAAAAGTCCTCGGCGGAACCGAGATCTTCCATCAGCTGGCGAGCTTCGGAAGAGTCCCGCTGCCAGACCGCATTCAGCCGCTGTTCAAATTCGGCTTCGTCGATTTGCCGCAGCGTAAAGGGCGCGTTCAGCCCCCGTTGCAGCTCCTGCAAAACAGAGAGCGACAACGGATGCACATGGAGGATCTCCAGCGACGCTTCGCACCATGCCACCAGACTAAACCGACGGCTGAAACTGTAGGGCAGACGCACGGTGTTAGCGGTGGTTTCCTGTGCTACAGGCACCATTAACGCGTTCTCCCGGCATTAAGGAACGCACGAACTTCCGGCGGTAGAGCCTGATTTTGCGCTGGCAGTACCGGCTGCGCGGTGTGCGGCATCAGGCTTAAGCCCTGCTCATCGCGATAGATCTGTTCGGCGCGCATATAGTTATATTTGCGCTGCGACACGCCGTCTGCCGCCATACCATCACGCAGAATGGTCGGGCGGATAAACACCATCAGATTACGTTTTTCTTTTTTATCCGCCGTCGATTTAAACAGGTTACCAATCAATGGGATATCGCCAAGCAGCGGCACTTTCGCCACGCTTTCTCCCGCCTGATCGTCCATCAGACCGCCAAGCACGATCAGCTCACCATCGTTTGCCAGCACGGTGGTTTTCAGTTTGCGCTCGCCAAACACGACGTCGAGGCTGGTCTGTCCTTCCACCTTCGACACTTCCTGCTCAATCACCATCTGTACCGCGTTTCCTTCGTTAATCTGCGGCGTGACTTTCAGCATGATGCCGACTTTTTTCCTTTCTACTGTATTGAAAGGATTGCTGTTATTGGAGCCAACGGTAGAGCCGGTTAATACCGGAACATCCTGACCCACCATGAAGAAGGCTTCCTGGTTGTCCAGCGTAGTGATGCTCGGCGTGGAGAGAACGTTCGAGCTGGAGTCGTTTTTAACCGCCTGTACCAGCGCCATCCAGTCGCCTTTCACCACGCCAACCGCCGTACCGCTAAAGCCAGAAAGAAGCTGGGCGAGCGTGGAGAGATCGCCGTTAGTATCCGGGTTAATGGTGGTGGCACCGTTTTCGCTGATCACCGTTGAACCTTTCTGCGGTTTCGCCTGAGAAATGGCTGCGCCCAGCGTACCGATAGGGATCTGCGTACCGTTAGCAAACTGCATTAATCCGGCATCTTTCGACGCCCACTGCACGCCGAAGTTGATATTGCTGCCTTCGGCAACTTCCACGATCAACGCCTCGACATGCACCTGAGCACGGCGAATATCCAGTTGTTCAATCACGCTTTGCAGCGACTGCATGATGTCCTGCGGCGCGGTGACAATCAGGGCATTACTGTGTTTGCTGGCGGCGATGGAGACAACCTCACGCCCGCTACCAACCGTGCCTTCCGCCTCTTCTTTAGCCGCTGTGAGCGTGCCGCTGACCTGTTTCAACACATCGACCAGATCTTCGGCTTTGCTGTATTTGAGATAGAACACCTGGCTGTTGCCGCTGCGCTCCATTTCTGAGTCCAGCCGACGGATCAGGCGGCGCATTTTGTCTCGCGTGGCAGGGTCACCACTGACAATCACGCTGTTGGTGCGTTCGTCGGCGACAATTTGAGATTTCAGCGTCGCAGGCTGGTTCTCGCCGCTGTTTTTGGTCAGGCTTTCCAGCACGCGGGCAATTTCCGAGGCCGAGGCGTTATCCAGCGGGATCACCTCTTCGGTGCGGTTTCCCGCATGATCCACGCGCTGGATCACTTCTGTCAGCCGTTCCACGACGGAGGCGCGCCCGGTGAGCATAATCACGTTGGAGGGATCGTAATTAACAACGTTGCCTGAGCCAGCGCTATCGATCATCTGGCGCAGGATCGGCGCCAGCTCTCGTACCGAAACATTGCGTACCGGCACTACTTTAGTGACCATTTCATCGCCCGCGTAGTTGTCGCTGCCTTCACCGACCAGCGGCAGTGGCTCGACTTTCGCGGCGCTGGATTTCACCACCTTCAGCACGTCGTTTTCCATCGGTACGACGGCATACCCCTGTGCTTCCAGCAGGTTAAGGAATAGCTGGTAATACTGGCGTTCATTGAGCGGAGTCATGGTACGAATACTCACTTTCCCCTGTACGCCCGGCCCCATAATGATGGTTTTATTAAGGTTAGCGCCGACGGTTTCGATGAACGATTTCAGGTCGGTATCTTTAAAATTAGCGGTGAAAGTGGCTTCTTCCGCCCAGACCGGTGAACTGCATAATACCGCTGCCAGCACCAGCGGCAGTAAACGCTTTTTTGTTTTGAGGCCAGTTGTCTTCTTACGCCAGACCGACAACGTAATATCACGCCAAAACACGATGAATGATTCTCCTGGATTAAATGCGGTTAGCGCAGCGCGATGGAAATGTCGTAGCGCGCACCCTTGCGTAAAACCGTAAGTTGAATGGAATCCATTGAAGGTAACTGCCGCATCAGAGCAATCATTGCTCGTGGATCAGTGAAATCCTGCTGATTGAGCGCAATGGCGATATCGCCTTCCCTGAAACCGCTGGCATCGAACAGAGAACGATCTGCCCCCGGCTTCACTGCATAACCGACAATTCCCTCCTTACGCACAGGCGTAAGCTGGATATAGTTAAAAATTTTCTGCGGATCTTTCGCCAGTGCCTGACGCACAGCAGCCGGGATCTCAACGGGCGCACGGGTAGCAGGCTCAGCAACAGCTTGCTTTGCTTCGTCACTGACGGCTTTTTTGTTGGTCACGGCTACGGTGGAACGCTCCTCTTCTGCCAGACTGAGCCGCTCTATTTTTCCCTGATAGCGCAGCATCACATGGTCGCGATTGATTTCCTCAATCAATGCGTTGTGAGAGCCAAGCCGTTCACCCTGCAAATAGACCTGCTGTTTGCCACCTTCTTCAATAACCGCGCCGGGTCTGGCACCAAAGGCGATCCCGCGCAGCACCACATTAAGACGCGTTTCTGCTACAGGTTCAGGTTGCTTTACCGGTGTGGCGACGCGCTGATATTTACCAAACCAGTTTTGCTGGCTGATTAATTGCACATCTTTTTTATCGAACGTTTTTACATCCGCATGGGGCTGTTTATTCACCGATGGAGAAACCGCCGTATATTCCGCAGAAAAGGAGAAATAGCGCCAGAGTGAATACGCCATTTTTGCAGAAATAATAAGCAGCATCAGCCAGAACATCGCGCGTACAATTTTGCGAAGATGCTCTTTGTTTGTATTAAGAGATTGTCTCTGGTTAAGAGTGTGACGAATTTTAGTCAGCCATTGAATGAGATAAATTCGTGCGTCACGAAAAACAACCCGCGCCAATTTATATACCCGACGTTATGCTTTGACTATTCCACAGGTGGTGCGATCCAGTTTCCGCTGATACTGGTTACCTGTACGTGTATCATTAATCGTTATGCTGTAATTAATTCCCTCAGTGAGCATTAATTTCACCGTCGGGTCAGCGCACATTTGTCGTTGGTAGCTGGTTAAAAAGGCGTCTGGCGTCTGCGTGGTCTGAGCACCCGCTTCGCTGATAATGGTCATTTTTACCGTCGTGCCGCTACTTTGCGCCAGCACTAAGGTATATCCCGCAGATTTAATCGGCAGGTTTTGGCTGATATTTTGCGCCTGTTTTTTCGCCAGTAAACTGGCATTTTCATTATGGCTGGCACAGCCACTTAATAATCCTGTAACGCTCAACAATAGCGATATTAATACCCTCCCTGGCATCTGTTTTATCGACATGGTAAATAATCTCCAAGGTTATTAATAAGAGTTAAAATGTCACTTTGATAATGACGGGGTTATCATTAAAACAATGCCTGTAGATAAAGTGTTGCTATACCGCCCAGACTTAAACACGGTCCAAAAGGCAGTGTGGTTGATCCTCTTTTTGTAATAACGGCATATATCAGGCCGCAGCATGAGGCGATTAAAGCCACATTGGGCAGCGACAACGCGCCCACCCAGCCACCTAACGCGGCGAAGAGTAATACATCGCCCATGCCTAATGCTTCTTTACGCAGAACTATTCCGGCTATCCAGCGCAGGGAGTAAAAAGTGATAAATCCCACCAGGACGCCGGTAACTGCGTCTTGTAGCGTTAACGGACTCTGTTGCACCCATGCCGCAATCAGCCCGGTCCACAATACGCCCTGAGTAAAAACATCGGGCAGCCATTGGTTATCGAGGTCAATGATGCTCGCGGCAATCAGCCAGGCGGATAATATCATCACCGCCAGCGCCCATCCACTTTCCGGCCAGACCAGACTCGCCAGCAAAAAAGCGAGTGCTGTCAATAACTCCACCAGCGGATAACGCTTGCTGATTTTCGCCTGACAATCACGGCAGCGCCCTTTGAGCATCAGCCAGGAGAGCAGCGGAATATTGTCACGTATCCGGATGGTCTGCTGACAATGTGGGCAGTGCGAACGCGGTAGCGCAAGGCTTATTTTTGACTGCGTACTCGGCATTTCACCGTGAAACTCCGCCATTTGTTGGCGCAGCATGATGGGGTAACGCCAAATCACCACATTCAAAAAACTGCCGATAATCAATCCTCCGACGGTAGCCAGGACGGGCATCGCCGCGGGGTATTGCTGAAAAACATCAAAAAACATGGTTAAAGGTTATTTGTTGTAACTTGCCGGATGCGGGCCTGCAGGTGTATGCCATACGGCTTTCCTCCAGGCCCGATGCGCCTTATTTCATGCCGGATGCGGCGCGAGCGCCTTATCCGGCATACAGGCTTACTCAGCTGACATCTTATGCTCGGTAACCTGATTAATGGTTTCCGGCCCTTGCTGCGGTTTCGGCAGATTAAGCGCCGCCAGCGTCTCGTTAGCCGACTGGCTCACACCGCCCTCGAAGCTCATCTCGCTCGCTCCCGGCAACTGGTAAGCATTCGCGCCCGGATTCCACTTCTTAAAGAACTCCGAAAGATCCGTCTGGGCGACCCAGGATGCACACAGCATCAGCGTGTCGGCTGCGTTACCGTTGGATTCAGCACAGTAATTTCTGCCGCCAAACTTGTCATTGCCAACCTCATCGCCGCGCGCTTTGCGATGCATCAACTGGAACAGATTCCAGCCTTTCATCCCTTCACGCTCGCTGTAAAACTCTGGCAGAGGAGTGCCATCTGGATACCATTTCTTGATATCAAAGTTTTTCTCTGCCCACTCCTTCAGCTGCGCGTACATCAGCAGACGGTCACCCGCACCGCCGCGTGCCCATGCCTGGTTGTTGCTCTCATCCAGATATTCCGGTGCGACGGTAATATCGTCAGCGACACGGTTCATCTTGCCGAGATAGCGATCCTGCATGTACAGCGCCAGCACGTTGTTCGCCACTTCGGTCGCGCCAGGAACAGTCAGCGGCGTTTCGGCGGCGTTGTGCCCCACTTCGTGCCAGATCAGCCAATCGTTCAGCGGCGTCGTCGGCAGCGTGGTGCTGTTCGGCGAGAAGCTGCTGTTCATCACCGGATAACCCGAGTGCGCGTCACCAATGGAGATCTGCACATCGTTGGCGAAACGATGTTTATGCCCCGTCAATGCTTTATAGGTAAACATCCGGTGCTTACCGTCTTCATCATTACGACCGTAAAAGTCATTCATCGAACTGGCAAAGGTATCCAGATCTTTAGCGAATTGCTCCAGACCGCCCGTGTAATTACTGGCATTCAGGTTCTTCTTCGGCGTAGTGTAGATGAAAGCGTCTGACTCCAGCTCGCCCAGCGGCGCAGGGGAGTTCAGATCGTGTTGCCACTTACCGTCTTTATAGAACGGCGCTTTTACTACACCAGTAAAGGTGAAGGTGGCAGATTCATTGTCGTTGCTGTCGCCTTTGATATAAATCAGGCCACCGTAAGGCACCTTGAACGTCAATTCACCGTTAGCCGCCAGAGAATAGGTTTTAGTGACTCTTGGCGGACGGTTCAGCGCAACTTCATGCTTCTCACGTCCGGTCAGGTCGTCAGCCAGTGCCACGGTAACAGTCACTGGGACTGACGCCGAAGACTTAATGGTGACCTCTTTCTGAGCCGGAGCCCACAGACCAGTAGACTGCATGTTACCCGCAAACCATTTGGTCGGGTTCGAGTACAGGCTGATGGTTTCAGTAACGTTCTGCCCCTCTTCCGATACGGCTCCCGGGTACTTCTCGACATCAACTTTAATGTTCAGATCCCACCAGGAACGGCCCAGCATCAGGCGCGTCAGCGGTTTTTCCATATAGTTGAGCGGGTAGCTCGGGTTCATCATGCCTGCTTTGCTGCTACCGTCACCGTAGATCATGTTGTTATCAATCAGCGATTTTTTCAGCTCAGCAGAACACTGCGTACCAACGTATGCATTGTTGGTGTAGCAGTTCAGGAACTCAGTGAACGTTTTAAAGCCCAGCTCGTCATTTTTGCCTTCTTCATAACGATAAGCCGTATCGTTCCACAACCAGACCGACATGTTCTGGTACAAACGCTCCAGATCGACGCTGTTCAGACGCTCACCTTTACTGCCTTTAGTACGGAAATAAAGCTCATGCTGATACAGGCGCTGAATGTTGGTGCCTAAATCCGCAGCCTGCACCATCGCTTTCGCCGTGTTGGCGTCAAGATTCAGTTGCGTATAGCGCGGAACATACATGCCACCAGTAACCGGAACCCCCGTGCCAGGACGATATTCCAGGCAGTTGACCTCATAGTGGTATGCCGAGTCCTTACACTCCTGTAATCCAGGAAACTTCTCAAAGATTTTTGCCTTTGCAGCCTCCAGAGACTCTTTGGTTTTAAACTCCGCCTCATCAATAAAGGCATAGCGCGTTTCCTGTTTGCCATCTACATCTTCCAGCCAGCTGGCAACTTCCAGCTTCGGTTTGTCATCAGGTTTGTTATCTACCTGATATTTCCACTTAACTTCCCCTGTCTCGCTATCGATGGAGTATGGCAACGCACCGTCTACGGCAGGATAACGTTCATAGACCCAAATGCCCGTTGCGCGCTGCTGACGAACGCGGTTCGGATACCCTTGAGGATCATTATTCACCACCGACTTGTTCAGTGCCATTGACAGGCCTGCGGCATCAAGCAGGCGCACAAAGCCAGACGCGCTCTCTTCCTTAAGATTGCTCATCACGTTTTCCATGATCAGCACCGAACCGCCTTTGTCCAGATAGGCTATCAGATCGGTCACATCCTGCTGGCTCAGCTTCGGTTTGCTGGTATCTGCACGTAGAGGCACTGCATAGGGATCACCAGACCACTGAGTCACATATTCAAAGCCGTTGAGGATCAGCAACGGAACTTCTTCCGGATTCAGATCGCCATAGCTGGTCAAATGTTTAACAGAAATACCTGCGAAATCCAGATGGAAGCCAAACGCAGCACGGCTCCCCGTAACCTGGCCATGATTTTTGAAATAAACGTTTTCCAGGTTCGTACCCACGGTCATTGTGCTCTTGGTATTTGGCTGCCAGATGTCGTTTGACAGATAGCGCAGTACGTTCTGCATGAAGTGCTTCATGTCATCTGAATCACCGCTGAGCGTACACTCACCTTTATCATTAACACCACCGGCCCAGCTGTAACCATTCGGGCAACGCAAAATGCTGTTGTAGTGCGGGTTACCGATAACCATCAGTTTGCCCTCACCGACTTGCCCCAGCGAAATAAACGGCAGATTGAAGGTGGCGGTATCGCGCGTAACGTTCTCTGGCTGCACAATGGAAGGCGCTTCCGTAATGTACGCCAGCTCGTTTTTATCCCAGGCGCGTTTTTCGCCAAACGCCAGCCAGTAGTTTTTATCATTACGCGCCATCAGAATCGGGAATGCCGCGTTGGAGATATTCACCACCGCCTGACCGCGCGCATTTCCCGTGCTGCCATAGAAGTTGGTAGAGTCATGGAATACATGGAACTTGCTGACAGACTGGTAGTTCGTATCCACGCCCCACAGCTTGTTGATAACGCCCTGAATCTGGCCGTCATTAACATTGCGCGTCGTCAGCGAGAACCAGCGAGCCTCGTTACAACCGTCGGTTTTCGCACAAATCGCGGTATCGATCTCTTTGGCCTGACCCGTCTTAAACTGCTCGATAAATTCGTTAGGCAGCACAACGTTTTGATCGCCTTCATCCAGCGTCGCGCCATTGGATAACGAGAGATTGATAATCTCGTTGATCACGTTGGGATATTCGGCAAAGACCTTGCGTACATCGTCCGGAACAACACGGGTATTATTTTGCCCGGTTGTCGAATAGCGATGAATCAGCTGATCAACATTCGCGCCGTGAACTTCATCACCCAATTCAGTCAGCGCAATAGTCGACTTATTGCCGCGTACTGAGCCCAGTTCAAAGGTATCGATACCAAAGGAGATGGTTTCGCCCCAGCTAAAGGAGAATTTACCGTTTTCGTCAGTTACGCCACGGCCTGAATTGGTGTAGTAGTCTACGCCAGCAACACCGTTCCCCAGGCTATCCACCAGATGGCCTTCGGAAAGAATGATTTCAGTTGGTTGATACTGATAAAACTGTTCCGCGTTAGCCGACACGAAGGACGCGTTCAGATCCGGTTTTGTTCCCTCTGTCGTGACTGGCACTACCGTTGAGGTATGGGTGGACGGCGCTTTATCAGTCGCAGCATTGTTTTCCACCTCTTCATTGACCAGCTTACTGAAATCGTTTGTTGCCAGATCAATTTGCTTATACAGTTTTTCAAAACGCGCGCGATCAACCACTGACGAGAAAGTAAGACAAAGCTGTTCTGCATCTGCGGGGCAACTGTCGCTGGACGTCACCAGAGAGATGGCGTTGGTTTTCTTATTTGCAGAATCCGCCAGCTCCTGCGCGTCCTCAAGGCTAAACGACACTTTGTCAACCGCACGCAGGCTACGCGCAGTCTCTGACTGGGTGTTGAATGTTGCAATGGTCGTACTGCCCACCACACAACTCACGGTATTGCCTGGCGTAAAGGTAAAGCCGTCGCTGGATTCACCATTACAGGTAGCACCAGTTACCCGCTGGCTTCCGCCCAGGGTCAGATACCCCGTTTTCGTAGGAACAGGTTCTGGCTCCGGTTCTGGTGTCGGCTCTGGATCGGGTGTCGGGTCTGGTGTAGGTTCTGGGTCCGGCGTCGGCTCAGGTGTCGGTTCCGGGGTTGGTATTGGATCGGGTTTCACTTCCGGCAAAGTCCCTGCTCCAGAATCTACAGACGGCGTATCGGAGGACGATCCTGAACCACCGCCATCACAACCGGTTAATAAGGTTGCGCTTAAAATAGCCGCTAAAAGCGATTTTTTATATTTAAATTTCTTATTCATTAATAACGCAAGTGACAAAATAAAATTAAAGAATTTGTAACTGGGAAAATAGTTTTATGCTTTATTTTCTCTAATAACTTCCTCCATTCTTAAGAAAACGGCATCATTTATAGAAAAACAGGTGAAATCTATAAGAATATCCCCTATACGATATCTGTCAGGTTATTTTTACGAAATTTCAACAAACAAAAAATCAACAACTTTTCACAGCGTAACCATATAAATTCGTTGATAGTTTTAACGATTTAGATTGCAAAAGCAACAGATAGAACGGTGTTTGCTCATCAAGCGAACATAATTAATACAGACTTGTTTTGCGTGATAAAAAAACAGATGTTCTCACACCCTTAATTATTTAGTATGTTATCTGAATGCAATACATTATTACTGTATAGATAATAAAGCAGGAAATGATTTTAAATTAATAAGACAGAATAATGTAATGAACAAAGAATGAAGCCGGATGATATTAACGATCATCCGGCTTAATTGATTTACGAGACTAACATTCCGGTAAACACATACGCCTGCAGCAGGGTGATAATGCCGATAACGCTGGCAAAAATCAGACTGTGCTTCACGGTGTAGCGGAACAGTTCAGATTCTCGGCCCACCATACCTGTCGCGGCACAGGCCACGGCGATAGATTGCGGGGAGATCATCTTGCCGGTCACGCCACCGCTGGTGTTTGCTGCCACCAGCAGGGTGTCAGAGACGTTGATTTGCTGCGCCGTCGTTGATTGCAGTGAACCAAACAGGGCGTTAGAAGACGTATCCGAACCCGTGAGAAATACACCCAACCAGCCAAGGAACGGTGAGAAGAACGGGAACATCACGCCTGTGCCCGCCAGTACCAGCGCCAGCGTGGTGGACATACCGGAATAGTTGGTTACGAAGGCGAACGCCAGCACCATGCCAATCGACAGTATCGGCCACTTCAGGCTAATTAGCGTTTCGGCAAAGACGCCAATACCTTTCTTGATCCCCACGCCGAGGATGAAGATCGAGATAATCGCCGCAATAAAAATAGCGGTGCCACCAGCGGAGAGAGGGTCGAATTTAAACACCGCATCCATTGGCGTTGGCTGAGCGACAATGGGTGCCGCTTTCAACACTTGTTGATGCAAATGAGGGATCTGGAAATTAATCACCAGCGAATAAAACGCACCGCCCGGAGCAAATAACGCTTTAAATGGTTTCATCGTCCAGATGGTAACCAGTACCGTTAAGATTAAAAACGGTGACCATGCACGAATGATTTGCCCCAGACTATATTCTGAAGGCACGGGACCGCCAGAAGATGGCTTATTTACCACCATCGCACCTGCGGATTGCCCCATGCTGATTGCCGTTTCGGTATTTTTCGGCCGCCAGACTTTAAGGAATAAAGCGAGTGAGACAATACTCACCAGCGCCGAAGTAATATCCGGCAGTTCCGGACCAATGTAGTTAGAGGTAAAGAACTGCGTGACAGCGAAGCTTCCCCCTGCAACCAGCGCCGCTGGCCAGGTCTCTTTCACCCCTTTCCAACCGTCCATCATTGCCACCAGCCAGAATGGCACAAGAACCGACAGGAACGGTAACTGACGTCCCGCCATTGCGCCAATATCAAACGGATCGATTCCCGTTACCTGACCAGCGACCAGAATCGGCACGCCCAAGGCACCAAACGCCACCGGCGCAGTGTTGGCAATCAGACACAACCCCGCCGCATATAACGGTTTGAAGCCCAGCCCCACCAGCAGAGCGCCTGTAATCGCCACCGGCGCGCCAAAGCCAGCCGCTCCTTCCAGCAGTGCGCCAAAGGAGAAACCAATCAGTAACACCTGCAAACGCTGATCGTCGGTGATGGAGATAACCGAACTGCGGATAATATCAAACTGCCCGCTGGCAACGGTTAATTTATACAGGAATACCGCCGCGACAATAATCCACGCAATAGGCCATAATCCATAAATAAAGCCATAGCCCGCAGCAGCAAATGCCATATCAATTGGCATTTTAAAGGCGAATATCGCAATCAGGATAGATAATATAAGGGTTATTGCTCCAGCAACATGCCCTTTCAGACGTAATACCGCGAGTGCAACGAAGAAGAATATTATCGGGATCAGGGCGACCAGAGCGGATAGCCCCAGTCCTCCCATCGGCATATACATTTGGGTCCAGGTAACCATATTGTTCAGTCTCTTATTATCTTTATATACTTGATATATTTAAGGTTTGTAATAAGCAAAAGAGGACTGAACTGTAAAATATAGGCGTTATACTTTACAGCAACAGCACGCCGCTAACGCAATTGCTACCTCTGGCATAACAAGTATATCGGGTAAGGGTTTCTGTTCCGCACACACAGGCGCAGAGTATCGTAAAGATGTCCATAATGTTGTTTTAGTCCCGCTAGTGATGCGCTACGGGTATTTAATATTGTTAAACCCTGATAATCGCTCCGGTTATTTCCGGGATAAATATACTACCGCAGTTACTATCATAGCCCCGACAATAAAACTTGCCGGGGCTTTTTTGATGCTATTAATGACTTTCTTTTTCACGTAAACGCCAGGCGTGTAATAACGGTTCGGTATAACCGTTTGGCTGTTTCACGCCGAGGAAGATCAAATCGCTGGCAGCTTTAAAGGCACACGAGTTAGCGAAATTCCCGACCATCGGACGATATGCCGGATCGCCAGCATTTTGCTGATCCACCACTTTCGCCATGTTCTCCAGCGACGCATGCACCTGATCTTTGGTCAGAATACCGTGACGTAACCAGTTGGCGATATGCTGGCTGGAGATACGCAACGTTGCACGGTCTTCCATCAGCGCCACGTTGTGAATATCGGGTACTTTTGAACAACCAATCCCCTGCTCCACCCAGCGCACCACGTAACCCAAAATCCCCTGCACGTTGTTATCCAGCTCTTGTTGGATCTCTTGTGCCGACCAGTTAGCGTTTTCAGCAACCGGAATGGTCAGCAGATCGTCCAGCAGCGGTTCAAATTCAGCATTGAACTCGGTCTGGGCAATGTTGGCTTGCACACTCTGTACGTTGGTTTGATGGTAGTGCAGCGCATGGAGTGTAGCGGCAGTTGGCGACGGAACCCAGGCCGTGTTCGCCCCGGCACGTAACTGATCGCCCTTCTGGCTGTACATGTCTGCCATCAGGTCCGGCATTGCCCACATCCCTTTACCGATTTGCGCTTTACCGCGCAGCCCGCAGAACAGGCCGGAAAGCACGTTGTTGCGCTCGTAGGCTTTGATCCACGGCGTCGATTTCATCTGGTTTTTACGCAACATTGGGCCCGCTTCCATCACCGAATGCATCTCATCGCCAGTACGGTCAAGGAAACCGGTATTGATAAACGCCACGCGGTTGCTCGCCTGAGCGATACAACTACGCAAGTTCAGCGAGGTCCGGCGTTCTTCATCCATAATGCCCATTTTCAGGGTATTCGGTTTCATACCAAGCATTGTCTCAATGCGGGTAAACAGTTTGTTGGCAAAAGCCACTTCCTGTGGACCGTGCATTTTCGGTTTCACAATATAAACGCTGCCGGTACGCGAGTTTTTCTGCACTTTTAAATCATAGAGGGCAATCGCGCCAGTCATGACGCCATCAAGAATACCTTCCGGAATTTCATTACCTTCGCTGTCCCAAATCACAGGAATGGTCATCAAATGACCTACGTTGCGGATAAACAGCAGCGAACGTCCGTGCAGAGAAATTTCAGAGCCATCGGCGGCGGTATACTGACGATCGTCATTCAGTTTACGCACGATTTGCCGACCGTTCTTCTCCATTTTCTCTTGCAGAGTCCCCTGCATCAGGCCCAGCAGGTTGCGATACAGCAGGATTTTATCTTCCGCATCAACCGCCGCGACCGAATCTTCGCAATCGAGAATGGTACTGATGGCCGCTTCGACGATAACATCGTTGATGTGCGCCGGATCGTCTTTGCCAATCCGCCCGTTGGCATCGATTTGTAGCTCAATATGCAGGCCGTTATTTTTCAGCAAAATGCAGGTCGGCGCAGCAGTATCGCCACGGTAACCGACAAACTGTGCTGGAGTACGTAACGTGGTTTCTTGACCATTTTTCAACTGGATGCGTAATTGTTTATCGACCACCTTAAACGCCACCACATCCTGATAGCTGCCGTTTTCCAGCGGTAGAGATTCATCGAGGAAACGCCGAACCCAGGCGATAACCTGCTCACCGCGCTGCGGATCGTAGCCGCTGACCATCGCCCCTTCCTGCGGGATGATGTCACTGCCGTATAACGCATCGTACAGTGAGCCCCAGCGAGCGTTCGCCGCGTTCAGCGCGTAGCGAGCATTCATTGCCGGAACCACCAGCTGTGGCCCCGCCTGACTGGTGATTTCGCTGTCGATGCCCGTGGTTTCCACCGTAACGTGGTCAGGCTGTGGCACCAGGTAGCCCAGTTCACGCAGGAAAGATTTATAGGCCGCTTTATCTTTTACCGGCCCCGGATTGCTGCGATGCCACTCATCAAGCGCCGCCTGAATGCGATCGCGGTCTGCCAGCAACTGACGATTTTCTGGCGCCAGATCGTGAACAATCTCATCAACATTGCGCCAGAACGCGGCAGCATCCAGTTCCACGCCAGGCAAAACTTCTTCATCCACAAAACGTTTAAAGTCGGCGTCAATGCGTAAACGGCCCTGGGTTATGGTTTGACTCATTGTTTATCTCCTCGTTTTCGCTTATTTCGCCAACACCGCTGCAGCCGCTTTCGCGACCTGCGCATCCTGTGCTCCGGTTAAACCAGAAACGCCCACGGCACCAATAATTTGCCCATCCACAATAACCGGTACGCCACCTTCCAGCGACGTCAGTAACGGCGCAGTCACGAACGCGGTACGTCCGTTGTTCACCATCTCTTCATAGCCCTTAGTTTCACGACGCCCCAGCGCGGCGGTACGCGCTTTCTCCTGGGAGATGTAAGCCGCAATCGGCGCGCAATCGTCCATGCGACTTAACGCCAGCAGATGACCGCCGTCATCGGCAACAGCAATGGAAACAGACCAGTTATTTTTCTGCGCCTCTTCCTGACCTGCGGCAATAATTGCACTCGCCATTTGCTGGCTAAGAATGACTTTAGTTTTCATTTTGTTATTCCTTTTCAAGGGCTTGTTCTACAATTTCAATCCAGTGACGCACAGAGGTACGACCGGCACTCGCCAGATGCATCTGGCAACCAATGTTGGCGGTGACGATCATTTCCGGTTTGCCGCTTTCCAGCGCATTCATTTTGTTATCCCGCAGCTGGCGCGCCAGATCGGGATGCGTTAATGCATACGTTCCCGCCGACCCGCAGCACAGATGGCTGTCGGGAACGTCGGTTAAGGTAAATCCAAGACGAAGTAACACTTTTTCTACTTCGCCGTTCAGCTTTTGCGCATGTTGTAGGGTACACGGGCAGTGGAAGGCCAGTTTTTTATCGCCGCGAATTGCCAGTTTTTCCAGCGGTTCCTTGCGCAGAAGTTCGACTAAATCGACCGCCAGTTCACTGACCCGACGCGCTTTATCGGCGTACAACGCATCACTTTTCAGCATCTGCCCATACTCTTTCACGAACGCGCCGCAACCGCTGGCGGTTTGTAAAATTGCCTCGGCACCGGCTTCAATCGCGGGCCACCAGGCATCAATATTATTTCGCGCCCGCGCTAGCCCTTTCTCTTGCGCATTAAGATGATAGTCCACCGCGCCACAACAGCCTGCTTCGTTAGCTGGCATGACGCTGATCCCCAGACGATCCAGCACTCGCGCAGTTGCCGCGTTGGTATTGGGCGAAAGCGTAGGCTGGGCGCAGCCTTCCAGCATTAAAACCCGGCGCTTATGGCGCAGCGGCGGACGCGGTTTGGCTTTCACGGTTCCAGCGGGCAATTTTGCTCTGACTTGCTCTGGTAACAACGGTCGCAGCACCAGCCCTACCTGCGTCAGCGCACGGAAGACCGCCGGACGCGGCACAACCTGGCGCAACCCTTCGCGCAGCATTCGTTCTGGCAGTGGGCGTTTCACTTTCTGCTCGACAATATCACGCCCGATATCCAGCAAATTGTGATAGCGCACACCAGAAGGACAGGTGGTTTCACAATTGCGGCAAGTGAGGCAGCGATCGAGATGCTCCTGCGTTTTAAGCGTGACTTCGTTGCCCTCCAGCACCTGTTTAATCAGATAGATGCGCCCGCGCGGCCCGTCCAGTTCATCGCCCAAAAGCTGATAGGTTGGGCAGGTTGCAGTACAAAACCCACAGTGAACACAGGCGCGCAGGATGCTGTCGGCTTCCAGCGCACGTGCGTTCTGAAGCATCTCTTCAGTTAACCGGGTTTGCATAGTCTGCTCCTTAAAGTTCCGCGTACATACGACCGGGGTTAAACACGCCGCAAGGGTCGAGCTGCTGTTTAAGCTGCTGGTGATAGCGGAATAAAGGAGCCGGTAGCGGGGCAAAGCCACCATCTCCGGCACTAAAGCGGGTCGCATGACCGCCTGCGTTGCGGGCAATGCGATGGATTTGATTGTCATCGGCTGTCGATTTCAGCCAACGTAACGCGCCGCCCCAGTCGATCAGTTGCTCGCCGGGTAAATCCATCATCGGCGCATCGGTGGGTAAGGAAATACGCCATAAAGTGCCCGGTAATGAGAAGAACGGCAGTTGTTGTTCACGCAATTGCTGCCAGAACTGACCCGCAACCTCTTCGCCACCCAGCAGTTCACGTGCTGCTTTTACCGATCCTTCACCGCCTTCAAGGCGGATCCACAACGCATTGTCGAAGTAACATAAGCCACTAATGGGTAATGGCTGGAGTTGCCACTGGGCGATTTCACTCATGGCTTCTTGCAGGCTTATTTCCCGACGCAAGCTCAGTGTGGCGCGCGGTCGCGGCAACACTTTCATCGAGATTTCAGTGAGCACGCCAAGACAGCCGTAGCTTCCGGCCATTAACCGCGAGAGATCGTATCCGGCAACGTTTTTCATCACTTCGCCACCAAAGCGCAGATGTTTTCCAGTGCCGGTAATGATGCGCGTGCCGAGGACAAAATCGCGAACCGAACCGCTCCACGGGCGACGCGGCCCCGCCAGCCCGCAGGCGACCATACCGCCCCAGGTGGCTTCGTCACCATAATGCGGTGGCTCGCAGGGGAGCATTTGCCCCGCGCTCTCCAGCGCCGCTTCAATCGCCACCAGCGGCGTTCCGGCACGCGCGGTAATCACCAGCTCGGTCGGGTCGTAATTAACAATGCCACGATGGCAACGCACATCCAGCGTTTGCCCGATGACAGGACGACCTAAAAAGGCTTTGCTATTGCTTCCCTGAATCGCCAGCGGCGTTTTATCGCTAATTGCCTGATTCACCTGCTCCAGCAGTACCTGGCTGTAATCACACTCGCGTAGCATCAGAAACGCTCCAGTTCAGGGAAAGGTAAATGACCGTGATGCACGTGCATGGCACCAAATTCAGCGCAGCGGTGCAGTGTGGGGATGTTTTTCCCAGGGTTCAGCAAACCATCAGGATCAAACGCCGCCTTGACTGCATGAAAGGTAGTAATTTCATCACTGTTGAACTGGGCGCACATCTGATTGATTTTTTCGCGCCCGATGCCATGTTCCCCACTGATACTGCCGCCTACTTCAACACAGAGTTCAAGGATCTTCCCACCCAATTCTTCCGCACGGGCGAATTCACCGGGTTCGTTGGCATCGAAAAGGATTAACGGGTGCATATTGCCGTCTCCGGCATGAAAGACGTTGGCAACGCGTAAATCATATTGCTGCGATAAACGGGCAATGCCTTCCAGTACGCCAGGCAACGCGCGGCGCGGGATGGTGCCGTCCATGCAGTAGTAATCCGGGGAGATACGTCCTACCGCCGGAAAAGCATTTTTGCGGCCGGCCCAGAAACGCACGCGCTCCGCTTCATCCTGCGCCAGACGGACGTCAGTCGCGCCCGCTTTCAGTAAGATGCCGTTAACTCGCTCGCAGTCTTCCTGTACATCAGATTCCACGCCGTCCAACTCACACAATAAAATTGCTTCGGCATCGACGGGATAACCGGCATGAATAAAATCTTCCGCCGCGCGGATCGACAGGTTATCCATCATCTCCAGCCCGCCGGGGATAATGCCATTAGCGATGATGTCACCAACTGCAAGTCCGGCTTTTTCTACCGAGTCAAAGCTGGCTAACAGAACTCGTGCCACAGGGGGCTTCGGCAGCAGTTTTACCGTCACTTCGGTGGTCACGCCGAGCATGCCTTCCGATCCGGTGAACAGCGCCAGTAGGTCAAAACCGGGTGAATCCAGCGCGTCCGATCCCAGCGTTAGTGCCTCGCCATCCAGCGTTTGCACTTCAATTTTCAGCAGGTTATGTACGGTCAGACCATATTTCAGACAGTGGACGCCCCCGGCGTTTTCCGCCACGTTGCCGCCAATGGAACAGGCGATTTGTGAGGAAGGATCCGGCGCGTAATAGAGATTATGCGACGCAACAGCCTGGGAGATCGCCAGGTTACGCACGCCCGGCTGCACACGCGCACGGCGACCAACGGGGTTAATGTCGAGGATTTCTTTAAAGCGCGCCATCACCAACAACACACCTTTTTCCAGCGGCAGCGCACCGCCAGAAAGTCCGGTGCCTGCGCCACGGGTCACTACCGGTACATGCAAACGGTGGCAGACAGCGAGAATCGCCGTCACCTGTTCCATCTGCTTAGGCAGAACAACCAGTAATGGACGCGTACGATACGCGCTCAACCCGTCACACTCGTAAGGAATGATCTCCTCATCGGTATGCAGGATCTCCAGTCCAGGGACATGCTCACGCAGTGCCATCAGTACCGATGTGCGGTCGACATCGGGTAAAGCGCCATCAAGACGCTCTTCGTACAAGATGCTCATGAGTAGGCTTCGCTTTGTTGTGTTGTGTGGCAGCTGATTTTTGCGCGCTGCTTCTGTGAACAGTTATTAAGCGGGCTTTTCGTTTTCGTCTATCTCTTTAGCTACCGGTCAGACCATTTTTTTTCCAGCTCTGTGACCTTTCTTTGGTTAAACTAATGTTAAATTGATGTAACATAATCACTTACGTGATGTGCGTGTTTTGCGAATCAAGAACAGAAAAATTGGTCCTACCTGTGCACGAGGTCCGGGAATGAAAGATGAACGTCGCCCTATTTGCGAAGTGGTTGCAGAGAGTATCGAACGGTTAATTATCGACGGCGTGCTGAAGGTCGGTCAGCCGCTTCCCTCGGAACGTCGACTGTGTGAAAAGCTCGGCTTCTCACGCTCCGCACTGCGTGAAGGGCTGACCGTGCTGCGCGGGCGTGGGATTATTGAAACGGCGCAGGGGCGCGATTCTCGTGTCGCACGGCTCAATCGGGTGCAGGACACCAGCCCGCTGATCCATCTGTTCAGTACGCAGCCGCGAACGCTGTACGATCTGCTCGACGTTCGCGCATTGCTGGAGGGCGAATCGGCAAGGCTGGCGGCAACGCTGGGAACCCAGGCTGATTTTGTTGTGATAACCCGCTGTTATGAAAAAATGCTCGCCGCCAGTGAGAACAACAAAGAGATTTCGCTGATCGAACATGCACAACTGGATCACGCTTTCCATCTCGCCATTTGTCAGGCTTCCCACAATCAGGTGCTGGTGTTTACACTGCAATCATTGACCGACCTGATGTTTAATTCAGTGTTTGCCAGCGTAAATAATCTCTACCATCGACCACAGCAAAAAAAGCAGATCGATCGCCAGCATGCGCGGATCTACAACGCGGTGTTGCAGCGGCTGCCACACGTCGCCCAGCGCGCAGCACGCGATCATGTGCGGACCGTGAAAAAGAATCTCCACGATATCGAGCTGGAAGGCCACCATTTGATTCGCTCGGCGGTGCCGCTGGAGATGAAGCAGGGGTGACTGCCATCAAATCTGCTTTTCATACAATCGGTAACGCTTGTACGGCTCCGCTCCAATGCGTTCCAGCATGTTATTCATGCCTGTATTGGTTTCGAGGATCCATGACATTTCCAGCGCATCGATCTTCCGGCGAGCAAACGGATCGCGTAAGGCTTCAATCAATAACAGCGCAATCACCGGGCCGATGCGGCTGAACTGATACTCGTCACGCACGCCCATCAGCGGCACTCGCGCAGTTCGCACACCGCTGACTTTTAAGCGCCACAGCAATTTTGCCCAGCCGAAGGGAAAGAGCGCTCCGTTCAGATCGGCAATCGCCTCGTTGATGTTCGGCAAGCCGACTATAAACGCGCAGGGAGCAGAATCAATCTCGGCGACGTAGATCATATCGTCCGGTACCAGATACTTTAGTTGATCGCCCATGGTAGCGAATTCATGTTCGGTAAACGGCACAAATCCCCAGTTGTGCTGCCAGCCAGAGTTGAAAATCTCACGCAGGATCAGCATCTCTTCGGCAAACCGCTGGCGCTTGATGCAGCGAATGGTCACCTTTTTGCGCACCTGATCCATCAGTTTTTTTAGCGCCGGAGAGAAAGTGAGATCGGTTCGTTGCATCCACCACGCCAGTAAATCAATACCTTTGTGATAACCCAATTGTTCAATATGCGCGGCATACCACGGTTTACCGTGCGGCATCATCGCACAGGGCGGAGTGTCGAAACCTTCAATCAGTAATCCGCTTTCCTGATTGATATTCAGGCTGAAAGGCCCGCTGATCTTACTTGCACCTTGTGACTTCAACCACGCTTCCGCTGCGCCAAACAACGCGGCAAAAACCTGCGGATCATCAATGGCGTCAATCATGCCGAAATGACCGGTATCGTCACCGTAACGCTCGCGGTGCAAGGTATCGATTTGCGCGGTAATCCGCCCGACTATCTGCCCCGCTTTTTTTGCTACCCACGCCTGCCAGATAATATGGTCCGTCCCCGGATTCTTCGCCGACAAATGCTCGCTGCGTTCAATGAACAAAGGGGGTATCCAGTTTGGATCATCGGGATAAAGTGATGACGGAAAAGCGATAAATGCCTTAAGGTCATTTTTATTAATTACTTTTTCAATTTTAATCATCAGCAGATCGCATTCCATATCTCTGTGGATAACAAATAATTAACGGTGACAAACAGATTGCAACAGCAACGAACGGCATCTTAATAATCAACCCAAAGAATACAAACAAAGAATAAATAGTATTTATTAATAATTAAGATAAGGTCAGAGACTACACAGAAGCGCCTCAATGCCTTTTGTCGATTTAAGGCAACCAAACAAGGCTTCTTCTTAATATATTCATAAATTAAATATAATTCACAATAAAAACAACAAAGCCAAACCTATTATTTAAATCAATGTTCAATATCGCACCGATGAAAATACTATCTCATTTATCTTTTATGCCTATATAATCCACCGCATTATTGTCATTTTATTTCTGATATCCAATTTTTTTCGTGGTGTATATGTCTAATAACATCTTTACGCATTCCCTACCTATGCGCTATGCCGATTTTCCAACGCTGGTTGATGCTTTGGACTACGCCGCTCTGAGTAGCGCCGGAATGAATTTTTATGACAGACGTTGCCAACTTGAAGATCAACTGGAATATCAGACGTTAAAAGCGTGTGCCGAAGCTGGTGCGAAGCGGTTGTTATCACTAAATCTGAAAAAAGGCGATCGCGTGGCGCTGATTGCCGAAACGAGTAGCGGGTTTGTAGAGGCTTTTTTTGCCTGCCAGTATGCCGGCTTAGTCGCCGTCCCGTTAGCGATTCCAATGGGCGTCGGTCAGCGGGATTCCTGGAGCGCTAAACTGCAAGGTTTACTGGCTAGTTGCCAGCCCGCAGCCATTATCACTGGTGATGAGTGGTTGCCACTGGTCAATGCTGCTACGCATAACAACCCCGAATTACATGTTTTAAGCCACGCCTGGTTTAAGGCATTACCGGAAGCCGATGTTGTACTCCAGCGTCCAGTTCCGAACGATATCGCCTACCTCCAGTACACCTCCGGCAGCACCCGTTTTCCCCGTGGCGTCATTATCACCCATCGCGAAGTGATGGCTAATCTACGTGCTATAAGCCACGATGGCATTAAATTACGCCCTGGCGACCGCTGCGTCTCCTGGCTGCCTTTCTACCATGATATGGGACTGGTCGGCTTTCTCCTGACCCCCGTCGCCACGCAGCTCTCAGTAGATTATTTGCGCACTCAGGATTTTGCCATGCGTCCGCTGCAATGGCTTAAATTGATCAGTAAAAATCGTGGCACAGTTTCCGTCGCGCCGCCGTTTGGCTATGAATTGTGTCAGCGCCGCGTGAATGAAAAAGATCTCGCTGAACTGGATCTCTCGTGCTGGCGCGTCGCTGGTATTGGCGCAGAACCCATCTCCGCAGAACAACTCCACCAATTTGCTGAATGTTTCCGTCAGGTTAACTTTGACGATAAAACTTTCATGCCGTGCTACGGACTGGCAGAAAATGCGCTGGCTGTCAGCTTCTCTGATGAAGCCTCCGGGGTTGTGGTTAACGAAGTGGATCGCGACATCCTTGAATATCAGGGCAAAGCCGTCGCGCCGGGTGCTGAAACACGCGCCGTATCGACTTTCGTCAACTGCGGTAAAGCGTTGCCGGAACATGGCATTGAAATCCGCAATGAAGCAGGTATGCCGGTCGCGGAACGTGTGGTAGGCCATATTTGCATCTCCGGCCCCAGCCTGATGAGCGGTTACTTTGGCGACCAGGTTTCGCAAGACGAGATTGCCGCGACGGGCTGGTTAGATACCGGCGACCTCGGTTATCTGCTGGATGGTTATCTGTATGTCACCGGGCGCATTAAAGATCTGATTATTATTCGTGGCCGTAATATCTGGCCGCAGGATATTGAATATATTGCGGAACAGGAACCGGAAATTCATTCTGGCGATGCGATTGCTTTTGTTACCGCCCAGGAAAAAATCATTTTGCAGATCCAGTGTAGGATCAGCGACGAAGAACGTCGTGGGCAGCTTATCCACGCACTGGCAGCACGGATCCAAAGCGAATTTGGCGTAACAGCGGCTATCGATCTGTTGCCGCCCCACAGTATTCCCCGAACGTCCTCCGGCAAGCCTGCCCGTGCGGAAGCGAAAAAACGTTATGCTGCAAGCCTTCATGTGCAGGAATCCATGGCATGAATCAAACTGTCGCGGTGACGGGCGCTACCGGGTTTATCGGTAAATATATTATCGATAACCTGCTCGCCCGCGGCTTTCACGTTCGCGCATTGACGCGTACTGCCCGCGCTCACGTCAATGATAATCTCATCTGGGTGCGCGGTTCGCTGGAAGATACACATTCGCTTAGCGAACTGGTTGCCGGAGCCAGCGCGGTGGTCCATTGCGCCGGGCAAGTGCGCGGACACAAAGAAGAGATTTTTACCCGCTGTAACGTTGACGGCAGCCTGCGCCTGATGCAAGCGGCAAAAGAGAGCGGCTTTTGCCAACGTTTTCTGTTTATCTCTTCGCTGGCGGCGCGCCATCCCGAACTCTCCTGGTACGCAAATTCCAAACACGTCGCCGAACAACGACTGACCGCAATGGCTGACGAAATTACGCTGGGCATTTTTCGCCCGACAGCCGTGTATGGTCCCGGCGATAAAGAGTTAAAACCGCTGTTTGGCTGGATGCTGCGCGGCCTGCTGCCACGACTTGGTGCGCCAGATACACAGCTCTCTTTCCTGCACGTCACCGATTTCGCGCAAGCCGTGGGGCAGTGGTTAAGCGCCGAAACTGTACAAACGCAAACCTATGAATTATGCGATGGCGTCGCCGGCGGCTATGACTGGCAACGCGTACAGCAACTTGCCGCCGACGCCCGTTGCGGTTCCGTTCGAATGGTTGGTATTCCTCTGTCGGTACTCACCTGCCTTGCGGATATCAGTACCGCGTTGAGTCGCCTGGCAGGTAAAGAACCTATGCTGACCCGCTCGAAAATCCGTGAATTAACCCACGCCGACTGGTCAGCAAGTAATAACCGTATTTCTGAAGATATTAATTGGTTTCCCGGGATTAGCCTGGAACACGCATTACGCAGCGGGCTATTTTGATTGTCTTGTTTAAAGGTGTGTTAACGTTTCTATGGTAAATCGTGAAATAGTAATGGATTACATCCTTTCCTGTTTACAGGATTTGGTCGAAAACGGTGTGGAAATTAAGCCCGACAGCGATCTCGTCAACGATCTTGGCCTGGAGTCGATCAAAGTGATGGATCTCTTAATGATGCTGGAAGACAGATTCGATATTTCCATTCCTATTAATATTCTGCTGGATGTCAAAACCCCTGCGCAATTAATGGAAACTCTACTTCCATGGCTGGAGAATAAATAATGGGGCTATACGATAAATATGCGCGCCTTGCTGGCGAGCGACTGCAATTTAGTGACAACGGATTAACGCCGTTTGGTACCTGTATTGATGAAGTGTACTCCGCCACTGAAGGCCGTATCGGCAATAAAAAAGTGATTCTGGCCGGGACTAATAATTATCTCGGTTTAACTTTCAATCATGATGCCATCACCGAAGGTCAGGCAGCATTAGCGGCACAAGGCACCGGCACTACCGGTTCTCGTATGGCTAATGGCAGCTATGCGCCACATCTGGCGTTAGAGAAAGAGATTGCCGAGTTTTTCAATCGCCCTACCGCTATCGTTTTTTCAACCGGTTATACCGCTAATTTAGGTGTCATCAGCGCACTTGCCGACCATAACGCCGTGGTGTTACTGGATGCCGATAGCCACGCCAGTATTTATGACGCCTGTTCTCTCGGTGGAGCGGAAATTATTCGTTTCCGCCATAACGATGCTAAAGATCTGGAACGGCGCATGGTTCGCCTCGGTGAACGGGCAAAAGAGGCGATTATCATCGTTGAAGGCATCTACAGTATGCTCGGTGACGTTGCGCCGCTGGCGGAAATTGTTGATATCAAACGTCGTCTCGGTGGTTATTTGATTGTCGATGAAGCGCATTCGTTTGGCGTGTTAGGCGCAACGGGGCGCGGACTGGCTGAAGCCGTTGGCGTTGAAGATGATGTGGATATTATCGTTGGTACTTTCAGTAAAAGTCTGGCCTCGATTGGCGGTTTTGCTGTCGGTTCGGAAGCGATGGAAGTGCTGCGCTACGGCAGCCGCCCGTATATTTTTACCGCCTCTCCTTCTCCGTCCTGCATTGCGACCGTGCGCTCGTCGTTAAGAACCATTGCCTCACAACCAGAGTTGCGGCAAAAGCTGATGGATAACGCCAGCCATCTGTATGACGGTCTGCAAAAACTGGGTTACGAGTTAAGTTCACATATTAGCCCGGTAGTGCCAGTAATAATCGGTTCGAAAGAGGAAGGTTTACGCATCTGGCGCGAGCTTATTTCGCTGGGCGTTTATGTGAATCTTATCCTGCCACCTGCCGCGCCTGCAGGCATCACGCTGCTGCGCTGTAGCGTAAACGCTGCCCACACTCGTGAGCAAATCGATGCCATCATTCAGGCATTTGCTACTCTGAAGCAGTAATGTGAGCCCGCTGTGGTGCTGCGCCACGGCGGGTTTAATGTTGACTGTCATACCAATACACCAGGCTCAACGCCACCAGCATAAACGCTATCGGTAAACCGAGCGCGGTAACAGGTGCGCTCAACGCAAATAGCAATCCCAGATTGACCATGATTTGATAGCTGCTCCAGGTGAGTAACCCCACGATGACGCCTACAGCGAGACGGCTACCCATCCCAGGCGAACGCGGGGCACTAAAGGTAAACGGCACAGCCAGCAAAATCATCGCAAGGGTCAAGATGGGTTGTCCCAGTTTTTCCCACAGTGCAAAGCGGTATTCGCTGCTGGGTTGCCCGGTTTCCTGCAAATAATGGATGTAATGATTAAGTTGACGGACAGAAAAAGTATTTCCCGGCATCGATAACTCTTCAAGATTCATACTGGTGAAGGCCGATTGCCAGGCAAGATTATCAGATGTTTCCAGCGTTTCTTTGCCATTCAGCCATTTTTTATGATTCACACCATGCAGGATCCACGTTTTGTCGTCTTCAATGGTGGCACTGCGTGCATAAATGTAGGATTCGAGCGAGAGATCGTCGCGGTAATGAAATATCTCCACGCCCACCGGCTGGCCCTGCTCGTTCAGCGATTTCACCGTCACAAATTCATTACCACGCCTGGCCCACAGCATATTGCCGGTAATGTCATCGTCCTCCCCCAACGCAGTGGCAGTCGATTTGATTTGCAGCGCCTGTTGCTGCAATGGCGACGCCACCCACTCATCTATCGTGCCTAATGAAACAGTCCACAATATCCCGGCAACCAGCGCCACCAGTGCAATACGGAAGATAGAAAACCCCGTGCTGCGAATGGCGGTAAGCTCACTGTTTTTCGATAACTGCCCCAGGCCGACAATCCCTCCCAATAAGGCGATAAACGGCGAAAGTTCGACCAGTGTGCGCGGTAAGGTCATCAGCACCACCAGCACCGCCTGAGTCCAGCGATAACCACCCGGGCTGACATCATCCAGTTCGTTAATCAGGTTGAAGGTGGTAAAGAGCGGCAGCAATAGCCCTGCGGCGGCGGCAAAACCGAGAAAGAGATGACGAATTAAATAGCGACTGAAAACATTCATCGGGAAAATTTCTGCAGCAAAGAGAAGTCGCGTGCGACCAGCATCAGCAGGCCCATTAGCATGAGTCCGGGTACTAACCACAAACCAGGAATGAGGGGAATCGCGCCGTTAGCCACCAGCGTACGGCAGACGTCGCCGCCATAAAAAATGGCAACAAACAGCAACGTCAGTGGCAATAACGTTGAAAATCGCCCTTGCCGCGGTTTTACCCGACTTAATGAAATGGCCAGCAGCGCCATCAACAATGCTGTCAGGCCACGGCTTTGTCGCCATTGCAGTTCGGCATGATCGGCAGGAAAGGCGGAGCGCGCCAGCTCCGTGACCGATTTTGCTTTGCGTTTGACGTTAGGGCTTTGATCCAGCGGATTCAGATGCAATTGCAGATTACGGTAGATCTGTTCGTTGTCGTCACGCCCCTGATGATCGAGAAGATAGGCGGTCCCGTTATGCAACATAACGGTCGGTTTCTCGGGTGATGGGTCAACTACATCAACCGAACGGGCGCGGAAAATACGGGTTCGATTGGCAGTAGAAGTATAAATCAGCACGTCAGTCAGGCGATTATTATCCTGATCAACCGTCTGCGAAAGGATCATTCGTCCGTTATCGTTAGTGTTAAATTTCTTTGCCCGCAACTGGCGAACATCCAGCTCCGACTGCGACTGTTGCTCCAGTTGATAAATCTGCGCATAAGCCCACGGACGACCATACATCGACAGAAGGGTGACAAAAATACTTAGCGGTATCGCCAGATAAAGAACGGCTTTGTACAAGCGTCCCGGACTCCCCCCCGCCGCAGAAATAGCGGTAATTTCCGAGTCGGTATACATCTGCCCTAGCGTCACGCCAACTGACACATACAGTCCAACAGGTAACAACATCTCCAGTGCAATCAGCACCTTGTAGAAAACAATATCCAGCACAACATCAAGAGCTAATGTCCCATTTGCCGCTTCGGTCAGATAACGCTGTGCGGAGTAGCTGGCGAAAATAAAGATCAGAAAACCGACGATAATCAGCACCAGACGGCGCGTACCACGCATGATGTAGTGTTCAACCAGCTTCATCTCACTAACGCCCTCAATCCTTTGAGTTTTTTATTCATTGATCAGCTTCTGCGCCAGCGCAATGACATGATCTACCTCTTCCGGCGTCAGGCTGCCGTCCTTTGCCCACTGAATTTGCCCGGCTTTATTCAGCACCAGAATGGTTGAACTCTGCTCCGGCAACCGCCAGACAACGCGTCCCTGTCCATTGCCGTCAATAACGAATTGCGCCCACGGATAGCGGCGTTTATTTTTTTCGATTTTGCCAACGACAAAATAGCCAGTACCAAAGATGGCATCATCGGTGTTCACAATGGTGGTGGGCTGAAAACGATCCTGCGGAAAGTTTGCCGCTTCAACCGCTTTAATTAACAGTGAGTTCTTTTTCTTCGCCGACTTACGCCCGGCGATATACTGAATAATGCGGACTTTTCCCGCCAGCTGTGTGCTGTTCCACTTTTGGTAGTGAATTTCGTCGTCGCTATTCAGAAGCAGCTCGCCGCCTTCCTGGATATAAACAGGGGTAACCGTTTTACCAGTGACGAAATTGTGCGCCTGCACACCCGGGGCTAAGAGCATGATAATCAGCGCAATAATCAAACGAGATGACATCATTGCTCCGGTTATAGCGGAAAACGCGAAATCAGCAGTTCTAAGCGCTGACGAATATCGCTATCCAGCGCCATCGGTGCATCATACGACTGGCGGTTTTCCATATCATCCGCCACCATGTCGTCGTGTTTATCCCCCATCAGGCCATTAATGGCGGCGAGGAAGCGGGAAATCTGTAACGCTTCTTTATTTTCAGGATCAAGCGATCTTAGGGTGTCGTAATAAGAAACCTGCTGGCTGATTATTTTTCGTACATCATGAAATTCCCTGCCAGTTAGCCGTGGTTTGGCAATAATCTCTTTCAGGAGGTGCATTTGCTTTTGCCGATAGGCAATAAAACCGCTTACGCTTTCTAACTGGCTATGGCGTAATGAATAGTTCACCAACAACCAGACCGGAGAGCTTAAATAAATCCGTAAAAGGTTGCCGTAAAACGACACAATATTTTTCTTACCGTTACGAAAGCCGTCCTGAAAACGTCCAAGAAAAACGGTCGTTTTGCCAAATAAAAATCCGGCCTGATGCTTTTTTAAATACAACCGTTGGGCAAAACGTAGATGCTTATAACGCGCCCGCATATATTTAAACTGTTTACGCTCGTCAGCCGTAAGCCCCTCGCCTTTGGCTTGTTTGTGGATTAAACGCAGTAATTCCTGACGATCAACGCCATTCAGCCAGAATTGCAGGCATAACGCGTAATTATCATGAATGATTTCGGTGGTACAACCTGTTGCGATAGTCGGCGGTAAACTGACCTGCGCATCAACGACATCATCTTCTTCAACTGCAATAAATAGACGCTCGCTCGCCTCAAGCGGGAAATATTTTCTCATCATCAGGATTTCTCTCCGGCTGCGTTATAAAGCAAGGAATGGCGCTGAAAAAATGCCTTTAAGGTTGGAATTAACGAGAGCACCACATCCAGACATTGCCCACCGAAGTAAGCAAATGCAGCCCCCAGCACGCCAAACAGATGACAGAACATGAACAGCAATACGATGTAGCCGATTGAGGCGATGGTTTGCGCCACGAGAAAAGCGCGCTGTTTTCCCGCCATCAATAGCAATGACTCCTGTGGGAAGCCCAGCATCGAAATCACAATTGCGCCAAGCATCACCTGAATCAGGTCATACGCTTCGAGATACTTAACGCCAAACACCAGCGAAATGAGCGGCTTGCCGACGATCAACACCGCGAGCGCCACCAGAATACCGATTCCGCCCGCCAGTAAACCGGACTTCACGCCTAACAACCACGGTCTGGTGGTACGCGGATCTAAACGCATCACCTCTGGGTAAAAACTTTTGCCCAGTAAACCCGCTGGCGTTCCGGCGGCATCGAAGAATGTCATGGCGATTTTAAATAACCCGGCGGCAGCGGGTCCTAACACGATCCCCACCAACACTGTGCTGCACGAGTTACGTGCCGACCAGATGGAGTGGGCAATGTTGGTTGACCAGACAAAACTCCACGCGCCTTTAATGTGTCGGGCAGACTCAAACAGATTCAATTTGAAGGCGTTATGGATATTTCTGCGGCGTAATTCGCGCGCGGCAAACCACCAGTACATGGTGCCGCCAACCAGATTCGATGCGTACCAGGCAATAACAAAACCCGCAAAACCAAAATCAAAATACCAGGCTACGACGCTCCCCGCTGCGCGCAGAAAAGGTTTCGTCGCCTGCTGTACAGCAATCAAATCGAAGCGATCTACTGCACGCAGAATGCCGGTCGGTGTGGAGGAAGCCATTGAAGGAATGAGCGTGCAATACAGCGCTGCCAGCCAAAAGCTTTGGTCATCCAGACCTAATGAATGGGAAAGAAAAGGGAGTAAGGCAATGCCGCCGACAATCGCCACCGCGCCGCTGACGATATCCAACGAGAAGGAAAATGAGACGACATTGCGAAATTGCTGCGGATTATTATTGGTCAAGGCTGGCGTTCCGTACTGAACCACCAGCTGCCATGTCTGAAACTTAATAAAATCGCTGATCGACTTGGCGTACGATTGCACAATCACCAGTACGCCAAACATGGCGGGCGTCATCCCTTTACCGGCACACGAGAGCGCCAACAGACCCAGCAAAGCGCTCACGACATTACTGGAGCCTAACCAGGCGCTATTGCGAATAATGGTGCGAAACGCGCCATCTGCAAACCAATGTTTGATGTTAAACCCCGCCAATTCAGCCTGACCTTATCGTTGATAATAAAAAGTATCCCGCCAACCTTAAGTTAAACTTCGGCGGTCAGAAACGATTGCAACCAGAGAAACCGCCTTCTGTGCCTGTTCCAGCACTTCGCTGTAGGGCGCTCTGGAATCAATCTCAAGAATTTTTGTGCCGTTATAGCCAATCGTCGACATGACACCGATTTTGTCCTGCAGCTCGGCATAGTCATGGTCAGGCTTGCGGGAGATGGCAGTATCAATATCAATCCCCAAACGAATAATTAATTCAGGACGGTATTGCGCCATTTTTTGGTATAAACGCCGTTCGCGCTGGGCCAGAAACATGCTGATTTTCCCGGTCGCACGCTCGATGCCAATCCCCGGTCCGTCATAATAAAAGCCCGAAATTTCAGCCTGCGGGAAGCGATCGCTGACCACCAGAACGCCACTTTGCGCCAGTCGCTGAACCTTGCGTAGATTCGCCATTCTTCGCAGCGAGAAGCAGTACATAATCACCGCCGCCCATAGCGCCGGAGATTTGGTTTTCATGCTTTGGGTTTTCGAGGATTTGGCCGCCAGTCGCCGTTCCAGCCAGACGCCAACGAGCGGCAACCGTTTGATTTTGTCGCCGTCTTCGCCGGAGAGCAGCCCCAGATAGCGGCGCTCGGTTTGCCAGTGTTGTTGCAGCGATTTCACCAGGTCAGTGGTCAGTGTGGATTTACCGGTGCCATCACACCCGACCACCGCAATCAGCCCCGGAATGTAGTTGGGCTGCGGCGCGGTTGTACTATTAACAGTTTGTGTTTGTAGTGCATCCATTCGTTAAATCATCCCCTATCCATTTGGTGATCAGGAAAGCGCGGCGTGAATTGCGCGTAGTGACGCTTGCAGAATTTCATCGGCGGGTTGCCGACCATCCAGTTCAAGGATCTTTGCACCATTGAATGTCAGTTGCGGCGTAACAGCGATTTTTTCCTGTAACGCCGCCAGTTGGTGGTCAGGTTTACGCGCAAACGCGGTTTGTTCATCAATGCCAAGACGAATCAACAATACGGGCAAATAAGACGCCATCCATTGGTAAAGTTTGAGCTCGCGCTGTCTTAACATTTTTATCCAGCCGTTACCGCCCGTGTTTTTTGCCAGTTGCGGGCCATCAAAGCGAAAACCCGGCACTTCAACCTGCGGGTAGCGGTCGGTGATGAGCAGATAGCCTTGCTGGCTTTTACACAACATTTTGCGAAACTTATACGCCCGCCAGCAGGAAAGCAGATAGATAACCAGCGCAGTAATATTGCCAGGCGGTGTGGAGGGCTTTTCGTGCACATGTGCCGCTTTACTTCGCAGATAACGCCCAAAAGGTGCGCCAATAACAGGGAGCTGTGAAATCCATTCGCCAATTCGCCCGGACGATTGCCCGAGATAAATGTGTTCTGTTGGCATTGTTGCTGCCAGTTCATTTACCAGGCTTGCCGTGAGGGTCGATTTACCTGAACCATCACATCCTACAATGGCAATAACACGCACTGGCGTGGAATTAATTATTGACATATTACGTTGATTCACGAAAAACCCGGCAGCAAATAATGTATTGAATATTACGTGGTCCGTGCTCAGAATATCCGTTCAACCTTATTGTGACAATGGTTAATTGTGACATTGACCTGAATTACGCTTTCATAAAAACATATTAACCAAATAAATATTTTGGATGGATATTTAAATTTAAGGATATATTCATGCAGTCAATAACACCTCCATTAATTGCCGTTATTGGTAGCGATGGTTCAGGCAAGTCAACGGTGTGTGAACATCTTATTACCGTTGTCGAAAAATATGGTGCTGCCGAAAGAGTTCATTTAGGAAAACAGGCCGGAAATGTCGGTCGTGCAGTGACAAAATTACCGTTGATGGGAAAGTCTCTGCACAAGACTATTGAAAAAAATGAAGTGAAAACGGCAAAAAAATTGCCGGGTCCGGTTCCGGCCCTGGTGATCACCGCTTTCGTCGCCCGCCGACTGTTACGCTTTCGTCATATGCTCGCCTGTCGTCGTCGCGGGCTGATTGTCTTAACCGATCGTTATCCTCAGGACCAAATTCCTGGCGCTTACGATGGTACGGTGTTCCCACCTAACGTTGAAGGCGGCCGGTTTGTCTCATGGCTGGCAAGCCAGGAACGTAAAGCATTTCACTGGATGGCGAGCCATAAGCCTGATCTGGTTATCAAACTCAATGTTGACCTTGAAGTTGCCTGCGCGCGTAAACCCGACCATAAACGGGAATCGCTGGCGAGAAAGATTGCCATAACGCCACAGTTAACCTTTGGTGGTGCACAACTGGTTGATATCGACGCCAATCAGCCACTGGAAAAGGTGCTGGTTGATGCAGAAAAAGCGATTACGGATTTTATGACCGCGTGTGGTTATCACTAGTCAAAAATGGAAATGCCCGATCGTCAGGACCGGGCATTTTCAGGAAGGTTAAATCAACTGCAATGCTATCCAGTACAACCCACCAGACAGAAAAATCGCCGCCGGTAAAGTAAACACCCACGCCATCAGGATGCTGGTTACCGTTTTACGCTGTAACCCACCGCCGTCCACCACCATCGTCCCTGCTACCGCAGACGAGAGGACGTGCGTTGTGGAGACGGGCATCCCAATATAACTGGCAAGGCCGATAGACACTGCCGCCGTCATTTGTGCCGCCATGCCTTGCGCATACGTCATGCCGCGCTTACCAATCTTCTCACCGATGGTCATCGCTACACGACGCCAGCCAATCATGGTGCCAATGCCGAGCGCCAGTGCTACCGCCATGATGATCCACACCGGAGCGTACTCAATGGTGCTTAACATATCGCTGCGCAGTTTTTTCAGCAGGTTCTGATCTTCTTTACTGACGCCTGGCAGTTTCGCCAGCTTCGCAGAGGTATCAGAGATGCACAGCATAATGCGGCGCAGCTGGCTGCGCTGACTCACGCTTAACGGCTCGTAGCTTTCCATATTACCTGGCAACATCGTTTTAACGCGCGCAATCGCATCAAAGGTATTTGCCGGATGACAATGAAACTCCGTTACTTGCGTGCCATCAGTCGATGCCGCAGGCAATGGAGGTTCCATCGCAATCAACTTCTGCGGCAGTTCAGGATGCTGTTGCAGATAGTGTTCAAAGTTGGTGACGGCATCGCGGGTACGGGTAATTTCATAGCCGGACGCATTCATATTGACGACGAAACCAGCAGGAGCAATCCCCACCAGTACCAGCATCACCAGTCCGATCCCTTTCTGCCCGTCGTTCGCGCCGTGCGAAAACGCCACGCCCGCAGCGGAAACAATCAGCGCAATACGCGTCCAGAATGGTGGCTTACGTTTGCCTTTTTTCTTTTTGCGATCTTCCGGAATGCGGTGAATACGGTCACGCTTTTTCGTCCCGCTCCAGTAGCGGCGCAGCAGGAATATCAGGCCTCCCGCAATGACCAGGCCGACGATAGGGGAAACAATCAGCGAGGAGAAAATTTTGGTCACTTCACGCAGGTTTAACGCATCCATCACCGATGAGCCGGTTAAAAGCGCGTTGGTTAAACCGATGCCGATAATCGCACCAATCAAGGTATGCGAACTGGAGGCCGGTAAACCAAAGAACCACGTTCCCAGGTTCCAGATAATCGCCGCCAGCAGCATGGAAAAGACCATCGCCAGGCCGTGAGTTGACCCCATATTCAGCAACAAATCGGTTGGCAACATATGGACAATGGCATAGGCAACGCTAAGTCCGCCTAGCAATACGCCAAAAAAGTTAAAAAATGCCGCCATCACCACGGCAAGCTGTGGCTGCATGGCACGAGTATAAATAACGGTTGCCACCGCATTCGCCGTGTCATGAAAACCATTGATTGCTTCGTAGAACAACACAAATGCCAGAGCAAGTAATAACAAAAGCCCTGTGTATATATCAAGGCCAACAAATAAATTTAGCATATATTAGATTACGCCATTTTGAATTTACGAACGAACGCATTATCAGTGACTTTCACGGCGCGGGCAAAGTGAAATATCATCTTTTAACGATAAAAAGAGAGTTATTTCTTGTGTATCAGACAATAAGCATTCATTCAAAATATTTAAAAATAATTAGAACACAGGTATTCTGCTGGTTGATATATTCACATATAAAATGAATAGACATTGAAATATATAAATATTGAATATTTTGATTAATCCCCGTACTGACTATTCTTCATAATCAGTACGGGGTTGCTACAACATGTATTACTCTTTCACCACAATTAACGGTTCAATATCACTCTCTTTTTTGATGACCAGTGATTCATCACCGCGCAAGCAAGTACCGCCGTAGTTGCCGCCAACGGTGAAAGTACATACCTGGATGTATTTACCGTCCACTTTCGGCAAGCACCACAGTTGCTGGTAAATGTTTTTCTGCTCGGCAAATTTACCGCTGGTTTTGTCCAGCACCTCTTCATGATGGCTGACAAGGTCGATATTGCTGCCACAGCGACCGGCAATCGGCTTCACGGCGTAACCGGTTTTCACCAGTTCATCATTCACGGAGAAATCGGTATCCAGCAGGTAACGATGGTGCGGGAACAGCGACCAGAGGATCGGCAGAATCGCTTTGTTGCCGGGGATCACCGTCCACAGCGGCTCAAAGACCAGCACTTCCGGGCGCAGCAATACGTCAATTAAACGCACTTCATTTTGCGGATGACCGGTACGGATCGGCACCGCAGCAAACTCACGGTCGCTAACTTCACGAATCTGATCAAACGCGGTTTCCCACGCCCAGGTTTTCCACACACAGTTAACCTGTCGCCCTTCCCCATCAATCAGTTGCCCGGCAGCATCCCAGCCCAGTTCATCCAACCCACGCAAGATACGCGTTTCAAAGCCCGCCTGGTGCAGCGCCTGCTCCATAAACTGCGCGTGATAGTTTTCCTCGATATCTTTGTCCTGCATGATATGGACAAACGGACGTGCACGACTGTGTTTCCAGGCACCAGCCAGTTCGTTAATCAGCCCTTCCGCAGGATTGAAGCCGTTGCCTTTATAGCCCTGCTCCGCCCAACGTTCGAGGATCAAGCCCGCTTCGGTATGACAGGAGGCGGAATCGGCGTTGTATTCGTAGACCTTCAGGCCACGTTCGTCCATGCAGAAATCCATACGACCGGTGATCATATGGTGACGGCGACGCTGCCAGGAGAGACGCAAACGTGGCCAGAGGATTTTCGGAATGTCGAACAGCGCCAGCAGGTTGTCATCTTTTAGCACCTTGTCGGTTGCGTGAAGATACATCAGGTGCAGCTCGTTGGTGGCTTTAATCAGCTCCTGCTCTGCGCTCTCGGTAATGGTGTAGTAATGATACGGATCCTGATTGATCACCTGACCGTTGGCCTGCACGTAGGCATTTTGTAGCGGATCTTTTTCATCCAGCCATTTACCGTCAAACTGACCTTTGTTTTCCAGACGCGCTCCGCTGATTTTCAGCAGCTCGCCTGCAATTTCCGGCTGCGGTAAGCTGTAGTCGGTATCTTCCGTCTGGATCATCCAGCCCAGAATGGTGGTGTCATCAAACGTGTCTTTAAGGGTATAGCAGCCGTTTTCGACCACCATCTCCAGCTCGCGTGTCCACTGTTGCCCTTGCGGTAACGGGGAATGAATCACGTTCTGTTCCGCAATACGGACTTTGTTGCCATGCAATTGAGTAATGATGGCGACATGGCCAGTGTCTTTAAATTCACCGCCTTTATCCCAGATAAGAAGCGCACCCGCGACCGGCGCACGCGGCGAGCCGTTAGGAAATGCCTGCAATGGCAGGATGTTGTCATTAACCACTTCACGCAGGAAGCGCAGCGAGAAAATCTCCCACGCCATACCCACGTCAGTGAAGACCACACCGTAATTCAGAAAGAGAAAACGGCGAGCAAATTCAACGCATTGCCATTTGTGGCCCATATATTCGTCGTCGATATAGCTACGGAATACGGCGTCATCTTCGTATTCCTGCGGATCGAGAGAACTGTAATCTGAAGAGTAGATTGCTACCCCACCTGGGGCGTAGCCCAATAATGTCCCGAACGGGGCATCCTGGCTGGTCGTTCCTTTGCTCATCACTTTACCTTTAACAATACAACCTAAGCAGTTGGCGTAATTGTTGTGCTCTGATTACCTGCTCAGCGACATTAACCGGACAGAGGTCAGACTAATCATACACCTCATCGCAGCGGCTGGCGCAAAGGGTTAAAAAATTCACATTCTGTACAGCAAGTGACCTGCTACACTGCTTCAACACTACCACTCAGAAGGCAACTCACTATGACAGACAATACTTATCAGCCCGCGAAAGTCTGGACGTGGGATAAATCCGCTGGCGGCGCGTTCGCCAATATCAATCGCCCGGTTTCTGGTCCAACGCATGAGAAAACGCTGCCGGTGGGCAAGCACCCGTTGCAGCTCTATTCTCTGGGCACGCCAAACGGTCAGAAAGTGACAATTATGCTTGAGGAGCTGCTGGCGCTGGGCGTTACTGGTGCAGAGTACGACGCCTGGCTGATTCGTATTGGCGATGGCGATCAATTCTCCAGCGGCTTTGTCGAAGTGAACCCAAACTCGAAGATCCCGGCGCTACGCGATCATACCCATACTCCGCCGATCCGCGTGTTTGAGTCTGGATCGATTCTGCTTTATCTGGCGGAGAAATTTGGCTACTTCCTGCCGCAGGATCTGGCGAAACGTACTGAAGCAATGAACTGGCTGTTCTGGTTACAGGGTGCCGCGCCGTTCCTCGGCGGTGGTTTTGGTCACTTTTACCATTACGCGCCGGTGAAAATTGAATACGCCATCAACCGCTTTACCATGGAAGCCAAGCGCCTGCTCGACGTGCTGGATAAGCAACTGGCACAGCATAAGTTTGTTGCGGGCGATGAGTACACCATTGCGGATATGGCAATCTGGCCGTGGTTTGGCAACGTTGTGTTAGGTGGTGTGTATGATGCCGCAGAGTTTCTTGATGCGGGCAGTTATAAGCATGTACAACGCTGGGCGAAAGAAGTAGGCGAACGTCCGGCGGTGAAGCGTGGGCGTATTGTTAACCGCACCAACGGACCGCTGAATGAGCAGTTGCATGAGCGCCATGACGCCAGTGATTTCGAGACGAATACGGAAGATAAGCGTCAGGGGTAAGGGTTGGTGTTCGTCGCAGCAAGCCATCCAGGCCGGATAAGGCGTTCACGCCGCATCCGGCAATCGTGCACAATGCCTGATGCGATGCAGCCGCGTCTTATCAGGCCTACAAAAGCTAATCATCACGCGCTGGTAATGTCGTAATCCATTTGGCGCAGTGCGTCTAATGTGGCTTTGGCTTCATCTTCGTCGATGATGCTCATGGCAAATCCGACGTGTACCAGTACCCACTGGCCCAGCAGATCGGCAGGATTACCTTCACAAATCAGGGCGATATTCACGTCGCGCTTGATACCACATACTTCAACCTGCGCAAGCTGGTGAATATCTTCACCGACAGCCAGCACCTGGCCTGGAACGCCAATACACATTGTTAACTCCGGTTATTCAACTTCAATACTTTTGACGATTAGCGAATCGCCGGTATCGACGCGCAACCGCTCACCGTGACAGAGCGGGCATTGCGCATCGTGCTGATGAATCTCCACTACCTGGCTACAATCCCAGCACCAGGCCTGGGCGGGTTTATAGACGATATGTAAATCGCACCCTTGCGCCACCGTTCCGTGGCAGACAATTTCAAAACTAAAACGGACGGCGCTCTCCTCAACGCAGGATAGCGCGCCAATTTCCAGCCACACGGCGGTGACGCGCTTAACATCATGCTGCTCCGCCTGCCGTTGGATAATTTCAACGGCGCTTTGGCAAAGCGACAACTCATGCATTTTCGCCACTCCTGCGGCCAAATAGCAGGGCACGACGCCCTGCGTGTGGTACATCCGGATTGGTGACCGGCAGCGAAAGGATCATCCGCGCGCAGTCATCCGTCAGCCGTTGGCCCTCTTCAATCGACATGCTGTGCGAAAGCGGCGACATCAGCGAGCAGGAGAGATATTGCGAAACACCGTCCAGTTCGCCAACGGTAAAGGTCATGGTGCCATACGGCAGTTGCAGACCGATTTTTTCACTCACTTTGCGCAGCGGCCAGAGTTGATCCGGGCCGGGGAAGATAACTGCACTCAGCATCCACGGGGTGATCACACACCCCGTCCACTGACCTTCGAACAGCGTAAAGTCAGAAACATACACCGGCATTGAAGGATGCAGAAAAGAGAGATCGTGCATCGAACGCCGGGCAATTTCTTCAAACGCTGCCTGTACTTGCGCCTTCGGGGAGGTCTGAAAACCTGCTATCTCTTCATTCATGAGTCGCCTCCCGTGGGATGGCTTCCACGCCTGATTCGCGCAGCGCAACCAGAACCTGCTCAAGCGCAGGTTCAATCATCGCTTCGACCGTCGGCGTCAAGCCGATGTGCGGCTCCAGCGATTCCGGGATCACGCCGACCAGGGTCAGCTTTTTCGGAAACTCGCCGGTGAAGCGCAGGGCCGACAATACGTCAGCCAGGCCAAGCTGATGCGGAGAGATTTTGTTGGTAAACAACGCCGGAACTTCTTCATCCCGCAGGATCATCATCGTTCCCGGCGCGTTCTTTTTCGACACAATGGCATCGGCGATAATCAGATGATCGCGATTTGCCATGTCGCCAAGCAGCTCCATTCCCGCCGTGCCGCCATCGAGGATCTCAACATAATCCGGCAGAATGTATCGTTGCTCTAACGCTTCGACAATCCGCACACCGATGGCTTCATCGGTCAGCAAAATATTGCCAACCCCTAAGACTAAAATACGCATTACAGTACCTTCACTGAAACCACTTCGTTGCCGTCGGCATCCACTACGTGTACCGCACAGGCCATGCACGGGTCAAAGGAGTGAATGGTTCGCACCACTTCCAGCGGTTTATTCGGATCAGCAACCGGCGTGCCCACCAGCGACTGTTCGTAAGGACCAACGTCGTCATTGAAGTTACGCGGGCCAGAGTTCCAGGTTGATGGAACAACTGCCTGGTAGTTACTGATAATACCGTCTTTGATCACCATCCAGTGAGAGAGCATACCGCGCGGTGCTTCAAGGAAGCCAACGCCTTTGAACTCACCCGTTGCCGGAATGTTCGGCTTAACAAAGGTGGTGTGATCGCCTTTGCCGATATTGGTGATCAGTGCACTGTATTGATTTTGCAGGATATCCTGCAATTCGCAGCAGTGAACGGTACGACCAATGATACGGCCCAGCGTGGAGTGCAGCTGCGCCACTTCCAGCGTGTTGCCAGTCAGTTTCTGATAAATCGCAACGATTTCATTCAGTTTGTTTTGGGTAGATTCGCGACCTGCCGCCAGTTTCACCAGCATGTTAGCCAGCGGACCCACTTCTACCGTTTTGCCGTAGAAAGTCGGTGATTTCACCCAGGAATATTTACCGTCGTCAGACCAACCGTCGTAAGCCGGAATGGTGGTACCTTCCCACGGTGCCTGCGGCGCTTCGTCTTTATACCAGGAGTGCTTCGCGCTTTCCTGAATCCCTTTGATCAGGTATTCATCGGAATGAGAAGTGATCGGACGGTAAGTCGACAGATCGGCATTCTGGATGTAGCCGCCCGGGAACAGGAAGCTACCATTTTTGCTGTCGGTCGGGAATTCCGGCACGCTCAGGTAGTTCACCGCACCTTTACCGCGCGTCAGCCATTCCGGGTAGAACGCGGCGATAACTGCGGTATCAACCTTGTAAACCTGCTCAACAAAGTCGCTCAGTTTGTCGATGAAAGACTTGATGTACATCAGGCGCTCAAGGTTCAGCACGCCCAAACCGTCGAGGTTGATTGGGTTCGCGACACCGCCTACCGCCAGGTTCTGAATGTGCGGCGTTTTACCGCCCAGCAGCGCCACGACGCGGTTAGCGTCACGCTGGCACTCCAGCGCCTGCAGGTAGTGCGCTACCGCAATCAGGTTCACTTCCGGCGGCAGTTTCATTGCCGGGTGCCCCCAGTAGCCATTAGCGAAAATACCCAACTGACCGCTGGCAACCAGATCTTTGATCTTGTTCTGAACTTTAGTGAACTCTTCCGGGCTGTTCAGATGCCAGGTCGAAACGCCTTTCAGCATTTCGGAGGCTTTGGTTGGATCAGCTTGCAGTGCAGAAGTGATGTCCACCCAGTCCAGCGCCGAAAGCTGATAGAAATGAACGATATGGTCATGCGTGGTGTGCGCAGCCAGAATGATGTTACGGATGTATTGCGCGTTAACCGGAACGTCGATATTCAGCGCACTCTCTGCCGCACGGACAGAAGACAGCGCGTGAGTGGTAGTACATACGCCACAGATACGTTGCACAATCATCCATGCATCGCGCGGATCGCGGTTTTTCACGATCTCTTCCATGCCGCGCCACATGGTACCGGAAGCCCATGCTTTCGAAACGACGCCATTTTCGATTTCGCAATCGATGCGTAAATGCCCTTCAATTCGGGTTACCGGATCAATAGTAATTCTCTGGCTCATGCTTTGCTCGCCTCATGACGATTATGATCGTTTTGTTTTAAAGGAGGAAGTATCGGCAGTAGACGAATGAGTACGATGTAAGCGCAAATCTCAATAGCCACAAAACCAATAGAAATCAACAGTTCTTCCCAGGTCGGGAAGTAGGCGTAACCACCGCCCGGGTTGAATGCCACCAGCGAATAGGTCAGACGCCAGGTTGCACAACCTAACAGTGCGCTCAGTGCTGACAGGAACAGCATGCGGGAATCATTACGCAGCTTCGCCACACGCAGAACAACCAGCGGGAAGAGCATCAGCAGGACTTCAATCCAGAACATCACGGAGTAGAAGTCACCGGCAAACGCTAACGACAGCTTGTCGCGATAGATCAGCTCGCCAAAGCGCAACACGATGAAAATCGCCAGCAACACACTGATGGTGTTAGTCAGTTTGACGAACAGGCTCTTTTCATCCGGACCGTTGCCACGCAGACCCGCCTGCACCAGCGAACCTTCAAAGATGACAATCGAGAAGCCCATGATGAACGCCGTCAACAGCGAGAACAGCGGCAACATTTCATAGCTTTGCCACAGCGGATGCACCTTGTAGCCCGCCGAGATCATCAGCGACCCCATTGAAGACTGGTGCATAGTTGGCAGCAGCGCGCCGAGCGCGATGATGAAGAACATCACCTTGTTCAGACGCTTGAGCGACACTTTCCAGCCCAGACGTTCAAACAGTGCCGGAGCAAACTCCAGTGCCATCACGCCGATGTAGATGGTCATACAGACCGCCGTCTCGAACAGTACCGAGTTCACGTTGAAGTGACCCGGAATGTAGAAGTACGGCAGGTTCCAGTAGCGACCCACGTCGATAGTGATCGACAAGCCACCCAGTGAGTAACCAAACAGACTTGCCAACAGTGCCGGACGCACCAGCGGATGGTATTGCCCACGATTAAAGACGTATACCGCCCACGCCAGCGCCCAGCCGCCACAGGCAAAGCCGGTGCCGATCAGCAGGTCAAACGCGATCCACACGCCCCACGGGAAGCCGCCGTTCAGGTCAGAGACAGAGCCCAGACCGAACACCAGACGCTTCACAATCAGGAGCATACAGATGACGATTAACGGTCCAAAAATCATGACCGGTTTACTGATGATTTTGCCGCCCAGCGGTTGTGGATCATGACTCATGATCGTCTCCTCCGTCGTGATGGTCGTTTTTGGTGTTGCGACGAACCAGCACGGTTAAGCCCGCCAGCACAGCCAGTGGTAGCATCATGCCTTTATACAGGGTGTGTTGAACATGTTCGGAACGCGCACCAGTAGAAAGATCGTCCAGTTTCGGCAGGTCGAGATTTTCATAAGGCACACCCGTCAGTACCAGAACCTGAGTACCACCGCCCTCTTTCTCGCCGTACAGATGCGGATAATATTTCGGCACTGTGTGCAGGTAAGTGTCGCCAGATTTCAGCGTCTGACGTGGATAGTGGTATTCGCTGCCAGGCTTCAGCGCCAGACGTTTTTTCGCCTCCGCCATCAGCTCTTCACGCGTACCAAAAATCACCGCGCCCGCCGGGCACACTTCTACGCAGCCAGGCAGACCGCCTTTATCAAGACGTTCCACACCTTTCTGGTTGCAAAGCTCACACTTATGCAGCGCACCAAACGGGTTGTTGTAGTCGTACTTCGGCACGTTGTACGGACAGGCAACCATGCAGTAACGGCAGCCGGTGCACACATCTTTGTCGTAATGGACAATGCCGGTTTTCGGATCTTTTTTCAGCGCAGAAACCGGGCACACTGAGACACAGTTCGGATCGACGCAGTGCATACACTGTTTCTTAATGTACGCATAGCCGTTCTCTTCCTGGTCTTTGTTGACTCCCGTGCCGCTGGTCCACACCTGGATAATGTTATTGGTGTACGGCGACAGTTTGTCGTTATTCGACCAGGTCTGTTCCCCTTGTGGGTTACGTTCAGGGAAGTTGATATCCTGACACTTAGTGACGCAAGCCTGGCAGCCTACGCACAGCGTCGAGTCGTACAACATCCCCAGCGATCCCGGAATTGGCGGGCGGTTTTCAGCAGCCGCATGACTGACAGACGGCAACGCGCCCGTCAGCAATGCGCCGCAGGAGGCTGCTTTAATAAAATTACGTCTGTTCACGGTTATTCTCCCCGTGAGTCAGCGTTATCTTTCTTTTGCTGACGACCCAGTTCACGCACCGCCATCACGCTGACACCGGCAACCAGCCCAACCACACCGCCGAGCAAACCGATAGCGCCCGCAGAGACGTTGCCGCCCTCTTTAGCGTTAACATCCGGTTTCTGCGAACGCGGAGTCTGGTTTTCGACGTTGGCAAGCTGATGGATGCCTTTATGGAAGCCGATACCTTCTTCGTTACAGCCATAGCACGGGTGACCAATCGCCACCGGCCACACACCACCAACATCGCAGAATTGCAGCGTTGAGCAGTTGCCGTAAGTTTCTGGCCCTTTACAGCCGAGGTGGTACAGGCACCAGCCTTCGCGGTGGCCTTCATCACCGAACTCTTTGGCAAAACGACCAGCATCGAAGTGCGGGCGGCGTTCGCAGTGTTCGTGAATCAGACGGCCATAGGCGAAAGTCGGACGGTTTTTGTCATCCAGTTTCGGCGGTTTGCCGTAAGTGATGATGTGCGCAACGGTCGCGAGGAAGTTGTGCGGGTTCGGCGGGCAACCTGGAATGTTGATAACGGTTTTGCCCGGTAGAACTTCTTGCAGGCTGACTGCGCCAGTTGGGTTAACTCCAGCTGCGGCAACACCGCCCCACGCAGAGCAGGAACCGATAGCGATAATGGCTGCTGCGCCTTCCGCCGCTTTGCGGATGTGATCCACAATCGGCTCACCGGCAACCATGCAATAAATACCATTATCTTTTAATGGGATGGAGCCATCCACCACTAACACATACTGCCCTTTGTACTTCTCGAGAGCGTTATGTTTGTTCTCTTCGACCTGATGACCGAAGGCGGCGGAAAGCACTTCGTGATACTCCAGAGAGATAGTCTCCAGCACGAGGTTTTCTACCGTTGGATGCGTTGCACGAAGCAGAGATTCCGTACAACCGGTGCACTCCTGCGCGCCAATCCAGATAACTGGCGGACGCTGCGGGTTAGTAACCGATTCGGCCATCTCTGCAGCGGCTTTGCTACTTAACCCCATGGTGGCGGCTAATGCTGCACAAAGCTTCATGAAATCACGACGGTTAATGCCGTGAGAATGGATGAGGGTGTTATCTCCAGTCATTTATAGTTATTCCGTTGCGAAGACCTGGCATATATTTTGCCTCAATCGCAAAATCAATAATGCGATCGATGCGCCATTTACCACACATTTATTATGGTTATCGATATCATGATACTGCGGCGGGGCACTAAAACGAAGGGAATAAGCATTAGTGTAATTAATTAAAGCAAGATAATACGTATGTTTGATCAATTTTCGAGGCGATAACCGGCCATAAAAAAGCGCAACGTAGAACAGGAATTATTCTCACGAAAGAAATCCATTACCATCTCTTTATCCAGTCCATAGCGGCGCGTCAGAATACCCGCTTCCCAGGCGCTAAGCTGGCGATCTCCGGTCTTTTCGTACATCTGGTGTGAGTAGCCTAATACAAAACCGCGTTTATAATCGGCACAGTATTTTGTCACATTAACCACACTGTCGGCATGCGTTGCTTTTAATCCCGCCATTAAGCCTTTACCAAAATGGTTATTCATCGTTCACCTCATTCGCTATATATTGTCATATATAGCGATATTTTAGGCAAAGAACGACTTTTGCGCACGCTATTTTTTCATGCTTGTTTAAGACGTAATCCCGTAAGAGATAAACCTATCAGGAGAGATATTTATCGAACCATTTCAGCGTCCTTTGCCAGGCAAGATCGGCGGCAGATTTGTCATAACGGGGCGTGGAATCATTATGGAATCCGTGATTAACCCCCGGATAGATATACGCCTCATAGACCTTATTATTGGCTTTCAACGCCGCCTCGTAAGCGGGCCAGCCCTCGTTGATTCGGGTATCCAGTTCCGCGTAGTGGAGCAGTAAAGGCGCTTCAATCTTCGCCACATCGGCAGTGGGTGCCTGACGACCATAAAACGGCACCGCGCAGGCCAGTTCCGGATACGCGACAGCCGCCGCGTTCGATACACCACCGCCATAGCAAAATCCGGTAATACCCACTTTGCCTGTCGCTTGCGGATAGCGTTGCATAAACTCAATTGCGGCAAAGAAATCATTCATCAGTTTGGTTGGATCAACCTGCTGTTGCAGCTCACGACCTTTATCATCATTACCCGGATAACCTCCAACGGAACTTAAGCCGTCAGGTGCCAGGGCGATATACCCCGCCTTCGCTACTCGCCGTGCCACATCTTCGATATACGGATTCAGTCCACGATTCTCATGCACCACCACCACGGCTGGCGTTTTGCCGCTCATCTTTGCGGGCTTCACCAGATAACCCCGTACCTCGCCGTGACCATTTGGCGAAGAATACGTGATGTACTCAGCAACAATTTCCGGGTCGGTAAACTCTACCTGAGTCGCCAGCGCATAATTTGGCTTGAGCAAATCAAACAACGCTAATGCCGTCATCCCGCCCACCGCATACTTCGCCGCAAGGTTGAGGAACTCACGTTTCGAAATTTTCCCGTGAGCGTAATAGTCGTAGTAATCCAGCAACTCTTGTGGGAAGTCTTTAGCGGTCAGACGCGGCATCATTGCACTCCTCAATTGGTGTTTTTTTAAGCAAAGCATAAGCACGTGTTTTTGCCCAGTTTTTCGTCACACTGTGAGCGATGCTACGGGATCCCCCCTGGTAAATCGCTAAACTGGAAACATTGTTTCGAAATTGAATGGTGGAAAGGAGAGGTCATGGTCTGGTTAGCGAATCCCGAACGTTACGGGCAGATGCAATACCGCTATTGCGGAAAAAGCGGTTTACGCCTGCCCGCGTTATCGCTCGGTTTATGGCACAATTTCGGTCACGTTAACGCACTGGAATCACAGCGTGCGATCCTGCGCAAAGCGTTTGATTTGGGCATTACGCACTTTGATTTAGCCAACAATTACGGGCCGCCTCCAGGAAGCGCAGAAGAGAACTTTGGTCGCCTGCTGCGGGAGGATTTTGCCGCTTATCGCGATGAACTGATTATCTCTACCAAAGCTGGCTACGATATGTGGCCCGGCCCGTACGGCTCTGGCGGCTCACGTAAATACCTGCTCGCCAGCCTCGACCAAAGCCTGAAGCGGATGGGGCTTGAGTATGTCGATATCTTTTACTCTCATCGCGTCGATGAAAATACGCCGATGGAAGAAACCGCCTCTGCGCTGGCTCATGCGGTACAAAGCGGTAAGGCGCTTTATGTCGGGATCTCCTCTTACTCGCCAGAGCGGACGCAAAAAATGGTCGAGTTGCTGCGCGAGTGGAAAATTCCGCTGTTAATTCATCAACCTTCGTACAATTTACTGAACCGCTGGGTGGATAAAAGCGGCCTGCTGGATACCCTGCAACATAACGGCGTGGGCTGCATTGCCTTTACTCCTCTGGCTCAGGGATTGCTGACCGGAAAATATCTCAACGGTATTCCGCAAGATTCACGGATGCATCGTGAAGGGAATAAAGTTCGTGGTCTGACGCCGAAAATGCTCACCGAAGCCAACCTCAACAGCCTGCGGTTATTGAATGAAATGGCACAGCAGCGTGGACAATCAATGGCACAAATGGCGTTAAGCTGGTTGCTGAAAGATGAGCGAGTGACGTCGGTATTGATTGGTGCCAGCCGCGCGGAGCAACTGGAAGAGAACGTCCAGGCGCTGAATAATCTGACATTTAGCACCGAGGAGCTGGCGCAGATTGATCAGCATATCGCCGATGGCGAGCTGAATCTGTGGCAGGCGTCTTCCGATAAATGACCTGTTAATAACGGGCGCGAGAACCGCGCCCGAATCAGATCAGTGATTATGACGAGTCAGTCGGTCAAGATAGCCCATCACAAATGCAGAGAGCACAAACGTCAGATGGATAATGACGTACCACATCAGTTTGTTATCAGGGACATTTTTCGCATCCATAAAGACGCGCAGTAAGTGAATGGAAGAAATTGCCACAATCGACGCTGCTACTTTGTTTTTCAGCGACGTTGCGTCCATTTTCCCCAGCCAGTTCAGCTTCTCTTTGTTCTCGGAGATATCAAGCTGCGAGACGAAATTCTCATAACCGGAAAACATCACCATCACCAGCAAACCGCCAACCAGCGTCATATCCACCAGCGACAGCAACACGAGGATCAAATCTGATTCCGCCATCGAGAAGATATTCGGCAGTACGTGAATAATCTCCTGGAAGAACTTCAGCGCCAGAGCAACTAACGCCAGCGAAAGGCCAAAGTACACGGGGGCAAGCAGCCAGCGAGAAGCATACATTGCATTTTCAAGAAAACGTTCCATACATTCCTGTCGTGTAGTTAAAACGGGCAACAGTATATCGCAATTGAGTAAACAGCACGCAACAGCAAATAAACATATCCGTTAAACCTTTGTCGCATAATTCTGAGGTTTAGGGATTTTCCTGGTTCCCTTATCAACGCATCGAGAGCGTCTACCCTTAAAGGACGTTGAACCTGAAGGGAGAAAAGCGATGTCTCATTTAAAAGACCCGACCACGCAGTATTACACTGGTGAATATCCCAAACAGAAACAACCGACGCCAGGCATCCAGGCGAAGATGACACCAGTGCCGGATTGCGGCGAGAAAACCTATGTTGGTAGCGGTCGCCTGAAAGATCGTAAGGCACTGGTGACAGGGGGCGATTCCGGAATCGGTCGTGCTGCCGCCATCGCTTACGCGCGTGAAGGCGCTGACGTAGCGATCAGTTATCTTCCCGTGGAAGAAGAAGACGCTCAGGATGTGAAAAAGATCATTGAAGAATGTGGACGCAAAGCCGTCCTGCTGCCAGGCGATTTAAGCGATGAGAAATTCGCCCGTTCGCTGGTTCACGAAGCGCACAAGGCGTTAGGCGGGCTGGATATTATGGCGCTGGTCGCCGGGAAACAGGTTGCCATTCCTGATATTGCAGACCTCACCAGCGAACAGTTTCAAAAGACCTTTGCCATTAACGTTTTCGCGCTGTTCTGGCTAACCCAGGAAGCGATCCCCCTGCTACCGAAAGGTGCCAGTATCATCACCACTTCGTCAATCCAGGCATACCAGCCAAGCCCGCATTTACTGGACTATGCGGCTACGAAGGCGGCGATTCTGAACTACAGCCGAGGCCTGGCAAAACAGGTCGCGGAGAAAGGTATTCGGGTGAATATTGTTGCGCCAGGCCCGATCTGGACAGCACTGCAAATTTCCGGTGGACAGACGCAGGATAAGATCCCGCAGTTTGGTCAGCAAACACCAATGAAACGTGCAGGACAACCGGCGGAGCTGGCCCCAGTGTATGTTTATCTGGCAAGTCAGGAGTCGAGCTATGTCACTGCAGAAGTACACGGCGTGTGCGGCGGCGAACATTTAGGCTAAAAAAATGCCCGGTTGCGAAAAGCAACCGGGCATCATTATGCATTTAACTCTTGCCGGATGCGGTCTAAACGCCTTATCCGGCCTACATGTCATGCAAATTCAATATGTTGCAATATATTATGTAGGTCTGATAAGCGTAGCGCATCAGGCAATTCTCTTTACTTCGCTTTGGCTGTTTCTTCGCCAACCAGACCAATCTTCAGGTAACCTGCCTGATGCAGCTTATCCATTACCTTCATCAACGTCTCGTAATCGACAGTTTTATCCGCACGGAAGAAGATAGTGGTGTCTTTCTTACCTTCGGTTAACGCATTCAGCGCTGTAACCATTGTTTCATCGGTGACCGGCTCGTTACCGATAAACATCGAGTTGTCCGCCTTCACCGACAGATAAACCGGTTTTTCCGGACGAGGCTGCGGCGTGCTGGTAGAAGCAGGCAAGTTCACCTTCACATCTACCGTCGCTAACGGCGCTGCCACCATAAAGATAATCAGCAGAACCAACATCACGTCGATAAACGGCGTCACGTTGATATCATGCATTTCGCCGTTATCGTCGAGGTTTTCGTTAAGATGCATTGCCATCGAACATTATCCTGCGCGTAATTTTTGGGCGACACGAACCGGATGCGCAGCGGCGCTGGCTTCCAGATCCAGGTCACGACTTTGCAGCAATAATACCTGCGCTGCGACATCACCCAGCATCGCTTTAAAGCCGCCAATCTGACGTGCAAATACGTTATAGATAACGACCGCCGGAATCGCTGCCACGAGGCCGATTGCCGTTGCTAACAGAGCTTCTGCGATACCCGGCGCAACGACAGCCAGATTAGTGGTCTGCGTTTGCGCAATACCGATAAAGCTGTTCATGATGCCCCAGACCGTACCAAAGAGGCCCACAAACGGCGAAATCGCGCCGATGGTTGCAAGGTAGCCGTTACCGCGGCCCATTTGACGCCCCACGGCGGCGACCCGACGCTCCAGACGGAAGCTGGTACGTTCTTTAATACCTTCGTTATCGTCGCTGCCTTCTGACAGTTCCAGCTCATCCTGCGCTTCATTGAGCAAATGCAGGCTTAAGCTTTTGCTACCAAAATCAGCGGCGATATCGTTGGCCTGGTTCAAGGAACGCGCTTGGGCCAGCAGTTGCTGTTCGCGTTTCAGGCGACGCTTCTGATTGAAGAACTCAACGCTCTTACTGAAGAAGATTGCCCAGGTGACTACGGAGGCCAAAATAAGCCCAATCATCACGCACTTAACGACAATATCGGCGTGCTGATACATACCCCAGACGGAAAGATCCGTCTGCATTAAATTATTACCCACTGTGTATCTCCAGGACGCAAATCACAAAATCTGCGCATAATAATATCAAAACGACGTCGAATTGATAGTCGTTCTCATTACTATTTGCATACTGCCGTACCTTTGTTTTCTTTTCCTTGCGTTTACGCAGTAAAAAAGTCACCAGCACGCCATTTGCGAAAATTTTCTGCTTTATGCTAATTCTTCAGGATGCGCCCGCGAATATTCATGCTAGTTTAGACATCCAGACGTATAAAAACAGGAATCCCGAGATGGCGGACAAAAAGCTTGATACTCAACTGGTCAACGCAGGACGCAGCAAAAAATACACTCTCGGCGCGGTAAATAGCGTGATTCAGCGCGCTTCTTCGCTGGTCTTTGACAGTGTGGAAGCCAAAAAACACGCGACGCGCAATCGCGCCAATGGCGAGTTGTTTTATGGACGGCGCGGAACGTTAACCCATTTCTCCTTACAAGAAGCGATGTGCGAACTGGAAGGTGGCGCAGGCTGCGTGCTGTTCCCCTGCGGAGCAGCAGCGGTTGCTAATTCCATTCTTGCTTTTGTCGAACAGGGCGATCATGTGTTGATGACCAACACCGCCTATGAACCGAGTCAGGATTTCTGTAGCAAAATCCTCAGCAAACTGGGCGTAACGACATCGTGGTTTGATCCGCTGATTGGCGCGAATATTGTTAAACATCTGCAGCCAAACACTAAAATTGTATTTCTGGAATCGCCGGGCTCCATCACCATGGAAGTCCACGACGTTCCGGCGATTGTTGCCGCCGTGCGCAGTGTAGTGCCAGATGCCATCATTATGATCGATAACACCTGGGCGGCCGGCGTGCTGTTTAAGGCGCTGGATTTTGGCATTGATGTTTCCATTCAGGCCGCTACCAAATATCTGGTTGGGCATTCAGATGCGATGATTGGTACTGCCGTATGCAATGCCCGTTGCTGGGAGCAGCTACGGGAGAATGCCTATCTGATGGGGCAGATGGTCGATGCCGATACCGCCTATATAACCAGTCGTGGCCTGCGCACTTTGGGTGTTCGCCTGCGTCAACATCACGAAAGTAGCCTGAAAGTAGCTGAATGGCTGGCGGAACATCCGCAAGTAGCGCGAGTTAACCACCCTGCTCTGCCTGGCAGTAAAGGTCACGAATTCTGGCAACGAGACTTTACAGGTAGCAGCGGGCTATTTTCCTTTGTGCTTAAGAAAAAACTCAATGATGAAGAGCTGGCGAACTATCTGGATAACTTCAGTTTATTCAGCATGGCCTACTCGTGGGGCGGGTATGAATCGTTGATCCTGGCAAATCAACCAGAACATATCGCCGCCATTCGCCCGCAAGGCGAGATCGATTTTAGCGGGACCTTGATTCGCCTGCATATTGGTCTGGAAGATGTCGATGATTTGATTGCCGATCTGGACGCCGGTTTTGCGCGAATTGTGTAATGTTGCCAGTTTGGACAAATTTGCAGACATTTAATTGTGAAAAGTCTTAAATTGTTGCGTCCGGGATCAAGGCGTCCCGGGTGATTCAGGAGTACAATAGGCAGATAAAGGCTTAAACGCTGTTCCACAGGAAAGTCCATGGCTGTTATTCAAGATATCATCGCTGCGCTCTGGCAACACGACTTTGCCGCGCTGGCGGATCCTCATATTGTTAGCGTTGTTTACTTTGTCATGTTTGCCACGCTGTTTTTAGAAAACGGCCTGCTGCCCGCCTCATTTTTGCCAGGCGACAGCTTGTTGATACTGGCAGGCGCATTGATTGCTCAGGGGGTTATGGATTTTCTGCCAACGATTGCGATTCTGACCGCCGCAGCAAGTTTGGGCTGCTGGTTAAGTTATATTCAGGGGCGCTGGTTAGGGAATACTAAAACGGTGAAAGGCTGGCTGGCACAGCTTCCTGCCAAATATCACCAGCGTGCTACCTGTATGTTTGACCGTCACGGTCTGCTGGCGCTGCTGGCTGGACGTTTTCTCGCATTTGTCCGTACGCTGTTGCCAACCATGGCGGGTATTTCCGGTCTGCCAAACCGCCGCTTCCAGTTTTTCAACTGGCTAAGCGGATTGCTGTGGGTCAGCGTAGTAACTAGTTTCGGCTATGCCTTAAGCATGATTCCGTTCGTTAAACGGCATGAAGATCAGGTAATGACATTCCTGATGATCCTGCCGATTGCCTTGTTAACTGCAGGCTTGTTAGGCACGCTGTTTGTGGTGATTAAAAAGAAATACTGTAACGCCTGACAATTTCCCCCGTTCCCGGTTGCGGTACCGGGAACGCATTTAACTCCCCTGCATCGCCCGCATTCTTGCCGCATCCTCCCCCGGTGTCACACCAAAGTAACGTTTAAACTCACGGCTAAATTGCGACGCGCTTTCGTAGCCGACGCGCATCGCTGCTGCACTGGCCTTCATGCCGTCGTGGATAATCATCATCCGCGCCTTATGCAGACGGTAATTCTTCAAATACTGCAACGGCGAGGTGCTAGTGACAGACTTAAAATTATGGTGGAACGCCGATACGCTCATGTTGGCTTCTGCCGCCAGTTGCTCGACGCTCAGGTTTTCGGTGTATTTATTCTCAATTCGTTTCAGCACTCGACTAATCAGGCTGAAGTGAGTCTGGCGACTGACCAGCGCCAGTAACGCGCCGCCGCAAGGTCCGGTCAGCACGTAGTACAGAATTTCGCGGATGATCTGTTTGCCGAGAATACGCGCATCCAGCGGTCGCTCCATCACATCGAGTAACCGCTCCGCCGCACATAAAATCTCTTCTGATAACGTGGCAGAGTTAATCCCGCTGGCTGCCATCGACGGCCGAAAATGCTCATCTTCGCCAATGTCCATCAACAGCTCTTGTAACTGCAAAACATCGACATTGAGACGCAACCCTGCCAGCGGTACCTCTGACGTGGCATAAGTTTCGCACTCAAACGGCAACGGCACCGTCAGCAGCAGATATTCATTGGCATCATAACGAAACACGCGTTCATTGATATAACCGATTTTATGCCCAGAAAAGAGAATTATGATGCCGGGCTCGTACATCACCGGCGTACGTGCGAAAGGCGTCTCGCCATACAACAAACGCACATCGGGCAATAGCTCTGACAAACTATTTTCTTTATTTTTCAGTTTATTAACTTTACCCGCCAGCAAGCGGCAAATCTCTTCACGTTTCATATCGCGTAATTTCTTAGGAATAATGCGGCAATTTGATTGTGCGCAATTTTGTCGCATTTCTCCAGCACTCTGGAGAAATAGGCAAGACATTGGCAGAAATGAGCATTGAGAGGTAAGGCGCTGGCGACCACAATGAAAAACATCAGGCAGACCGATCTCTGCCCTCATATTGACCCAGCAAAGGGAGCAAGTAATGAACAACTTTAATCTGCACACCCCAACCCGCATTCTTTTTGGTAAAGGCGCAATCGCTGGTTTACGCGAACAAATTCCTCACGATGCTCGCGTATTGATTACCTACGGCGGCGGCAGCGTGAAAAAAACCGGCGTTCTCGATCAAGTTCTGGATGCCCTGAAAGGCATGGACGTGCTGGAATTTGGCGGTATTGAGCCAAACCCGGCTTATGAAACGCTGATGAATGCCGTGAAACTGGTTCGCGAACAAAAAGTGACTTTCCTGCTGGCGGTTGGCGGCGGTTCTGTACTGGACGGCACCAAATTTATCGCCGCAGCGGCTAATTATCCGGAAAATATCGATCCGTGGCACATTCTACAAACGGGCGGTAAAGAGATTAAAAGCGCCATCCCGATGGGCTGTGTGCTGACGCTGCCAGCAACCGGTTCAGAATCCAACGCAGGTGCGGTCATCTCCCGTAAAACTACAGGCGACAAGCAGGCGTTCCATTCTGCCCATGTTCAGCCGGTATTTGCCGTGCTCGATCCGGTTTATACCTACACTCTGCCGCCGCGTCAGGTGGCTAACGGTGTAGTGGATGCCTTTGTGCACACCGTGGAACAGTATGTTACCAAACCGGTTGATGCCAAAATTCAGGACCGTTTCGCAGAAGGCATTTTGCTGACGCTGATCGAAGATGGTCCGAAAGCCCTGAAAGAGCCAGAAAACTACGATGTACGCGCCAACGTTATGTGGGCGGCGACTCAGGCGCTGAACGGTTTAATTGGCGCAGGTGTACCCCAGGATTGGGCAACGCATATGCTGGGCCACGAACTGACTGCGATGCACGGTCTGGATCACGCGCAAACGCTGGCTATCGTCCTGCCTGCACTGTGGAATGAGAAACGCGACACTAAACGCGCTAAACTGCTGCAATATGCTGAACGCGTCTGGAACATCACAGAAGGTTCTGACGATGAGCGTATTGACGCCGCGATTGCCGCAACCCGCAATTTCTTTGAGCAATTAGGCGTGCCGACCCACCTCTCCGACTACGGTCTGGACGGCAGCTCCATCCCGGCTTTGTTGAAAAAACTGGAAGAGCACGGTATGACCCAACTGGGTGAAAATCATGACATTACGCTGGATGTCAGCCGCCGCATATACGAAGCCGCCCGCTAAGCTTTTTACGCCTCAAACTTTCGTTTTCGGGCATTTCGTCCAGACTTAAGTTCACAACACCTCACCGGAGCCAGCTCCGGTGAGTTCATATAAAGGAGGAACGTATGGCTAATCCAACCGTTATTAAGCTACAGGATGGCAATGTCATGCCCCAGCTGGGACTGGGCGTCTGGCAAGCAAGTAATGAGGAAGTAATCACTGCCATTCAAAAAGCGTTAGACGTGGGTTATCGCTCGATTGATACCGCCGCGGCCTATAAGAACGAAGAAGGTGTCGGCAAAGCCCTGAAAAATGCCTCAGTTAACAGAGAAGAACTGTTCATCACCACTAAACTGTGGAACGACGACCACAAGCGCCCCCGCGAAGCCCTGCTCGACAGCCTGAAAAAACTCCAGCTTGATTATGTCGACCTTTACTTAATGCACTGGCCCGTTCCTGCTATCGACCATTATGTCGAAGCATGGAAGGGCATGATCGAATTGCAAAAAGAGGGCTTAATCAAAAGCATCGGCGTGTGCAACTTCCAGATCCACCACCTGCAACGCCTGATTGATGAAACTGGCGTGACGCCGGTGATAAACCAGATTGAACTCCACCCGCTGATGCAGCAACGCCAGCTTCACGCCTGGAACGCGACACACAAAATCCAGACCGAATCCTGGAGCCCATTAGCGCAAGGAGGGAAAGGCGTTTTCGATCAGAAAGTCATTCGCGATCTGGCAGATAAATACGGCAAAACCCCGGCGCAGATTGTTATCCGCTGGCATCTGGATAACGGCCTGGTGGTGATCCCGAAATCGGTCACACCTTCACGTATTGCCGAAAACTTTGATGTCTGGGATTTCCGTCTCGACAAAGACGAGCTAGGTGAAATTGCCAAACTCGACCAGGGCAAACGCCTCGGCCCCGATCCCGACCAGTTCGGCGGCTAACGCGCAAATTCTTCCGGTGGCGGTAATGTTCCGCTACCGGACTTTTCAGAAATCATTTATTCCCCTCGCGTCACGCCCATTGTTACTCTTCCTTGTTCAGGAACGCCAAATATAAGGGCATCATCATGCAGAGCCGGAAGCTCTTAAAGGAACAACTCATTTACATCCGGGATGAACGCAACGGAGAGGTGAAAAACAGATGAAAATAATACTTCTGTTTTTAGCAGCCCTGGCAAGTTTTACCGTACACGCGCAGCCTCCTTCACAGACCGTAGAACAAACAGTCCGGCAGATTTATCAGAACTATAAATCAGATGCCAGTACGCCTTATTTTGGTGAAACCGGAGAGCGAGCGATAACTTCTGCGCGTATTCAACAGGCGCTTACCCTGAACGACAATCTTACGCTGCCGGGCAATATTGGCTGGCTGGATTATGATCCAGTTTGTGATTGTCAGGATTTTGGCGATCTGGTGTTAGAAAGCGTAGCGATAACCCAACCTGACGCCGATCATGCCGATGCCGTTGTGCGCTTTCGTATCTTTAAAGACGATAAAGAAAAGACCACGCAGACACTGAAAATGGTGGCGGAAAATGGTCGTTGGGTCATTGACGATATTGTCAGCAATCATGGCAGCGTCTTACAAGCAGTTAATAGCGAGAATGAAAAAACGCTGGTAGCTATAGCTTCGTTGCAAAAAGAACAGCCGGAAGCCTTTGTTGCCGAACTCTTTGAACATATTGCTGATTATAGCTGGCCGTGGACGTGGGTGGTTTCCGACTCTTACCGCCAGGCGGTCAATGCCTTCTATAAAACCACCTTCAAGACTGCCAACAATCCCGATGAAGATATGCAAATAGAACGGCAATTTATTTACGACAATCCGATCTGTTTTGGCGAAGAGTCGCTATTTTCACGCGTTGATGAAATCCGTGTCCTGGAGAAAACCACCGATTCCGCCCGCATTCATGTTCGTTTTACGCTGACCAATGGCAACAACGAAGAGCAAGAACTGGTTTTACAGCGGCGCGAAGGTAAGTGGGAAATCGCTGATTTTATCCGCCCGAACAGCGGCAGCCTACTTAAGCAAATTGAGGCAAAAACCGCCGCCAGATTAAAGCAATAGCTGAATTAAATAACAATTAGTCGGAACAATAAATAAAAGGGAATACTATATGAAAACGATTTTCACCGTGGGGGCTGTTGTTCTGGCAACCTGCTTGCTCAGCGGCTGCGTCAATGAGCAAAAGGTCAATCAGCTGGCGAGCAACGTACAGACGTTAAATGCCAAAATTGCCCGACTTGAGCAGGATATGAAAGCATTACGCCCGCAAATCTATGCTGCCAAATCCGACGCTAACAGAGCCAATACGCGCCTTGACGCCCAGGACTATTTCGATTGCCTGCGCTGCTTACGTATGTATGCGGAATGACGGTTCTGGAATTCATAATGAACAAACTTATCTTATCCATTCCGCTGGCGCTGTGTCTTGCTGGCTGTACCAGCAATGCCAAAATTGAACACCTGGAACATGATATTCAGGCATTGAATAACAAAATTAATCAACTGCAACAGGATATTGACGCCCTGCGTCCGGAAATTCAGCAAGTTAAAGACGAAACAGCAAGAGCGCATTACCGCTTAGACGTTCGTAACAGTCCTTATAAACCAAGGTTATAAATTTCCCGGCAGCATCATTGCTGCCGGGCACATTTCACTTAACGACCTGCCACCGCTTTAGGGCGTTTCTTCGCGCCAGCATTCACCGGGCGAGATGGCGTAGACGACGCTTTTTTTGCCGTAGCAGGTGTCTGACGCTGGGTCGCCATCGGCGTATGTTTAGTCAACGCCGGACGGGTATTGCGGTTCTGACGGCGGGCTTCGCGCATCTCTTCAATGGTTGGCGCAGGCACTAAGCAATCACGACGGCTGCCAATCAGATGCTTTTTACCCATCGCTTCCAGCGCCTGACGGATTAACGGCCAGTTTGCCGGATCGTGGTAACGCAACAACGCTTTATGCAAACGACGCTGTTTGTCGCCCTTCGGTACGAAGACGTCTTCACTCTTGTAACCAATCTTCGCCAGCGGGTTTTTCCCGGTGTAATACATGGTGGTGGAGTTAGCCAACGGCGACGGGTAGAAGTTCTGTACCTGGTCGAGACGGAAGCGATGCTTTTTCAGCCACAGCGCCAGATTCACCATATCTTCATCACGCGTACCCGGGTGTGCGGAGATGAAATACGGGATCAGATATTGCTCTTTACCTGCCTGTTTCGAGTAAGTATCGAACAGCTCTTTAAAGCGGTCATAGCTGCCCATGCCCGGCTTCATCATCTTCGATAACGGCCCTTCTTCGGTATGTTCCGGGGCAATCTTCAGATAACCGCCAACGTGATGGGTCGCCAGCTCTTTGATATAGCGCGGATCTTCCACGGCGATATCATAACGCACGCCGGAAGCGATGAGGATCTTTTTAATGCCTTTCAGATCACGCGCGCGGCGATAGAGGTTGATCGTCGGTTCGTGGTTAGTGTCCATATGAGGACAAATATCCGGGTAAACGCACGATAAACGGCGGCAAGTCTGCTCGGCGCGCGGCGATTTGCAGCGCAACATATACATGTTGGCAGTTGGCCCACCGAGATCGGAAATCACGCCCGTAAAGCCTGGCACGGTGTCGCGGATCGCTTCAATCTCGTTGATGATCGAATCTTCCGAACGGCTCTGAATAATGCGACCTTCATGCTCGGTAATAGAGCAGAAAGAGCAGCCGCCAAAGCAGCCACGCATAATGTTGACCGAGAAACGGATCATTTCGTAAGCCGGAATTCGGGCATTACCGTAAGCCGGATGCGGCACGCGCTTGTACGGCAGCGCAAAGACGCTGTCCATCTCTTCGGTAGAAAGCGGGATAGCAGGCGGGTTGATCCACACATAGCGGTCGCCGTGTTTTTGCATCAATGCGCGGGCGCAGCCAGGGTTGGTTTCGTGGTGCAGAATGCGCGAAGCATGGGCGTACAGCACTTTATCGCCCTTCACTTTCTCGAAAGAAGGCAGCAATACGTAGGTTTTTTCCCACGGTTTCGGGCGCGGCGGCTGCACGGTTACGGCTTTCGCTTCCTGCTTTTTCGGCGCAACAGGTTTGTTATCCGCGCACGGCAGATCTTCGCCATACGGATGCGGGATCGGGTCGATTTTCCCTGGGGTATCGAGACGGGTGGAATCCACGCCGCTCCAGCCTGGCAACGCCTCTTTTACGATAATCGCAGTATTACGCACATCGCGGATTTCACTAATCGGCTCACCCATCGCCAGACGATGCGCCACTTCCACCAGCGGACGCTCACCGTTACCGAACATCAGCATGTCGGCTTTGGAATCCACCAGCACGGAACGGCGCACGGTATCAGACCAGTAATCATAATGCGCGGTACGACGCAAACTAGCCTCAATACCGCCGAGGATCACCGGCACATCTTTCCACGCCTCTTTACAACGTTGGGTGTAAACCAGTGTGGCGCGATCCGGGCGCTTACCCGCAACGTTATCCGGCGTGTAGGCATCGTCATGACGTAAACGGCGATCGGCAGTATAGCGGTTGATCATCGAGTCCATGTTGCCAGCAGTAACACCGAAAAACAGATTCGGTTTACCCAGACGCATAAAGTCGTCTTTGCTGCTCCAGTCTGGCTGGGCGATGATCCCGACACGGAAGCCCTGCGCTTCCAGCATACGACCGCAAATCGCCATCCCGAAGCTTGGGTGATCGACATACGCGTCGCCAGTAACCAAAATGATGTCGCAGCTATCCCAGCCAAGTTGATCCATCTCTTCACGAGACATCGGCAAAAACGGTGCCGGTCCAAAACAGGCGGCCCAGTACTGCGGCCAGGAGAACAGGTCGCGATCCGGTTGGATCAGGGAGATAGAGCTCATTTTGCTTCCAGAAATGATAAAAAAATAATCAAAGGCCGGGGATTATAAGCCGGAACGAAAGAGAAATCGAAAAGTTAATGCGATGTTTTCAGCGGATGACTTAACTTCCGGTTGGTTACAGCTTTGCACACCGCGAGGATTGCAGATGGCGTAATCGATTCGCCGGTAATACTGACGTTTTCGCCTGGAGGCTTTGTTCAATCGCAGAACAGAATTGCGTGTTGCTCATTCCGGCAGATAAAAAATCATCTGCGGTCATACCATCCTTAATGCAGTTCATTATTTCCTCTGCTGAGGGTGGCGCATTTTTTGCCAGCATGTCCTTTAAAATCAATGGGAAGATTACATAATCATCGTCGTATTTTTGTCGCCAGATCGCCAGTAATAATGGTGTTGACCTTCCTGTCGATTGGCGGAGCCGTTGCCAGTCGATCAGATTAGCGTCAATCAGTGCCTGTACTGCGGCAATATTCCCAAAGCGCACGATGTAAGTTAGTACTGTCCTGCCACTTTTATCTTCCAGTTCAAGCCGCTTTGGTGACTCCCTCACCTGTTGAACCAGTGCCGCTGTCATGGGAATTACCGACATCGTTTCCAGGCGTAAAACCGGCGTGGGCGGCAGCTGGATCTGCCAAAAAGCCTTCAGCGTTGCGCTGTCATTAGCATCAATGACATTTTCATACGCCTCTTCGTTTAATAATTCTGGCATCAGGGGCAGCAAGGTGAGGCTTATCTCGCGAGCGGCAACAATGTGGCGGGCGATCTCTTCTTCACTAAAACGAATTGGCAAACTTATTCCCCGGTACATCTGCTGCAGTGGATTTTTTTGATGAACAATCGCGCGATATTCCTACGCTTTTGAGGAATTTCCTTGCAGAAAGCGGCTAAACGCGCGGATGGCGCGGGCGTTGTAATGCTTCAACGCAATCGTAAAAAAAGTGCGTGTAGAATACTGTTCATCGCCAATGGAAGGTATAGCAAATGGTGAGATTCGCCCTGACAGATAGCGAAAGGCATTTATTTTTTATCCCTTAACCGCCCCAAACTGCTCCTATTTTGTGGGCGTACATACGCGATCCACTTCTTCCCTGGCGTTTTGACTATACATGCCATTATTTCGCTTTTTGTCGGACTCAATTGCCGCATATAACTTATCACAATGTACGCCCGCCTTTAAAAAAATCTCGCCCATTGCTCCCGTCCACGTTAAATATTTGGCAATGCGTTCCTCCGGCAGTGCGTTTTGCGCATTAATATCATGAATAATTAATGCCAAAACCTCCCGGTCATTGTCGTTTTCTCCCAGTTTTGAAATAGACCATATTAAGGGGTCCTTATCAAACCCCTCAATGTTCATAAGGTGCTGCCAGTTAACTATTCCTTTTTCAACCAGTGCATGTATTACAGCGGTATCTCCTCCATAAATTAAGAAATGGAGAAACTCCTCTTCATTCAGGTCCCCCTCAGACGAGATATTCAGTACCTCTGGAGTATGTCGAATCTCTGCCAACAGCGCATCTGTTTGTGGTATTAATGCCATAGCCTTTAAGCGATACAACCGATTTTCTGGTGGTTGCTTACGCCAGAACCATCGTGCTGCATCGGCATCATATACATTGAGCACGGCACGCCAGACGGCATCTGTTAATAGTTCTGGCATAATAGCCATTAATTGCTTACTTATTTCTAACCCTGAGTTACGTTGTTTTTTTGAACCATGACTATATTTATACACTTCGATCAAAGGGTTTGCCCGGCGCACAATGTCACGATTATTTTTTGCTTTTGGTGAGTTTCCCATAAGCAATTGACTAAAAAAACGAACAGAATGTATATTATGATTCTGAATAGCCGCCATAAAAGGTGTAGTATCTACAGAATAAATCTCTACTGAATCCTCACCCGTACAGTTATCTGACATTGTCAGAAATGGCGATACTCTCTTTGCAATAAGAGTACGTAACGTCTCTTCTTTGACGTCATCACGTTCCGCTGCCAGGGTGAGTAGTTGCATTAATTCTGAACAAGTTACATCGTTATTCAGCGCATGCGCTCCATTGTCCTGCACTTGCTCAAATAAACGCGTTATTTTATATTCCTTCCAGTCGCTATTAATTATGTGTTGCAGATTTTCCCTATGCCCCTGATATAAAACTCCAGCAAGAAAAATCACATGAGACAGAGTAAACAGCAATCTGGAATATTGTGTTTTTTTACCAGCAAACAAAAAAATTGCCGTAGTGATGCATAAAACTGGCTGAAAAAAGACAAAAACATAAATTAACCGAGAGTTAATCCAATAAAGCAATAAGGTCGTAATACAAAGAATAATAAACTGGGGCGCAACACCCCATAGCAGAATGCGACGAATCCTCTTAGATTCAAAAGCGCACCCCGTTATGATTAACAACGCCAGTCCATAGCCCATCCAAAGAAAGGGAAGTACCAAAATAATCATCCATCCCATGCCATCCATGATTCATCCTTGTATCGCCCCACCACTCTGTGGGGCATTGAATTGGTCCATTACGGTACCGGATTGACCAACAGTTGCCCTATCGAGCCACGGTCCGCCATTTCCAGCGTCTGACTGTTGAAGTAGAACGGGAAGTGCGCCCAGGAAGGCTGACCGAAATAAACAAGCAGCTCCACTTGTCCGTCAACCCAAACGGTATCTTTCCAGCCTCTGTCTTCCGGGAATGGCATCGCGCCATTCACGTTACGGATCTGGAACATCACGCCTTCAATATGGAACGCTTGCGGCTCGTCCGCGCGTACCGTCCAGCGTTCCCACGTTCCTTGCTGCGCGGTGACATCAATACGGTTGACGTCCCACAGTTGTCCATTAATACCTGGGTCATCACCCAGACTGATATCGCGACTGCGAATCGGCGAACCGGCCATGATTTCAGTTGGCAGCAAGCGCATCGGAAGACTGTCTGTGACCAGCGGCAGAAGGCCGGTCGGGCGCAGCGTTAGCACCAGCGTAGAAACCAGAATGCTGGATGGCTCAAAGAAGCCACGAATACGATCTACAATGCTCGCCGCTTCACCACAGGTGATCGACACTTCATCACCGTTGCTCATATCCACCAGAATCTCGCGGCGCTCGCCCGGTGCCAGCGAAAGTTGCTTCACCGATACAGGAGCAGGCAAGAATCCCTGATCGCCAGAAATCACATGTAACGGGCGACCATCGCTCATCTGTAGTTGATAGCGACGAGAGTTCGACGCGTTCAACAGACGCAAGCGCACCCAGCCACGCGAGACTTCAACGTACGGGCTTTGTACACCGTTGACCAGCAGCGTATCTCCAACAAAGCCGCCGCTTCCCGGTTCGTTGTATTCTGGCGTACCAAAGTTATCCAGCCGTTTATCCTGGATAATGACCGGAAAATCATCCACACCATAATGGTTGGGGATAGGCAGCGACTTGCTGACTTCATCTTCCACCAGCCACATTCCGGCAAGGCCATTATAGACCTGCTGAGCCGTGCGATTGGGGGTATTAGCGTGATACCACAATGTCGCTGCGTTCTGGCGAATGGGTAATACGGGTGCCCAGTCAGCGTTTGGCGACATCATCCGTGCCGGACCGCCCATCAGCGGGCCAGGCACCTGTAAACCAGACACCGTCATTGAGACATTTTCTGTCAGGCGGTTACTGTAGATCAGCTTAACATCATCGCCCTTCCAGACGCGGATAGTCGGCCCCAGGTAACGACCATTGATTCCCCAGACCGATGCGCGTGTCCCTGGCGTAAATGACCAGTGCGCACGTTGTACAGTCATAAACAGCGGTTGCCCACGGCGAGATTCAAGCAGCGGCGGAACGGGTAGCGGTTGCTGTTGCCCGGCTGCGCTGGCCTTCAGGGGAACAGCGCCTGCACAAAGTGCAATCCCCGATGCCTGAATGAACTGACGCCGACTGAGTGACATATTTGCTCCATGTAAAACTGGCTAAAGTAATACCGTGCAGGAAAGTGTTCCCCGCAAAAATACAGATTGCCGACTTAAACTTTTCCGGCGGCTTCGCGCTCTGCGACTTCTTTATCGAGCTCAGCGATTTTTTGTTCCATTATCGAACGACAATGGGCAGCCAACTCGCGAACCTGATCTTTGCCATACTGACTGACGTCAATTGGCGGCAGCATTTCGACAATCACCAGACCGTTGTGTAGCCGATTAAGATTAATCTTATTCGAAGTTGTAGAGACGCACACGGGAATAATCGGGACGCCTGCCGCAATTGCCGCGTGAAATGCTCCGGTCTTGAACGGCAGCAGGCCGCGACCACGGCTGCGGGTACCTTCCGGGAACATCCAGATGGAAATACGGCGTTTTTTGAAGTGATTCACTACTTCTGCAATGGTGCCGTGAGCTTTAGTGCGGTTATTTCTGTCGATCAATAAGTTGCCGGTTAGCCAGTACAACTGACCAAAGAAGGGGATCCACAGCAAACTCTTTTTACCTACCGTCACCGTCGGCGGTTGCACGATGTTCGATGCTGTCACCATGTCATAGTTGTTCTGGTGGTTAGCAATATAAATAGCATTGCCGTAGCTTTCAGCATCTGCAGGTTTGCGACACTCAACTTTCAGGCCGAACAGCGGCGCAAGACGACCAAACATATGCCCAAAGGTGGCTACATGTTTCGGGTTACGCGGGCTGAAAAGGCAGTAAATGGAGCCGAATACACAGACTAAGATGCTGTAAATCACGGTAATAATAAGACGAAAGATATATAGCATAACACCCTCTGAAGGTCTGAGAGACTGGCATTGTACGTCACCTGAAATCAGGTTAGGGCATTGTTAAAAGCCGCTCTCTGGAAAAGCGTATTGTTAATCGCAACGCATGAATAAACAACGGTTTCAAGGGAATTTTTATCGTTTCCGGGGGTGGAATATGCTGCCGGATGACGACTTAACGTTTCATCCGGCGTTCCTTGCAAGCGGGAGGAAGCAATACCCTCCCCGGCATACTACTCTTCGCTATCGCCGCTGCTGGCGCGGCGAGGAGAGTCGATCTCGACACGATCGATACGCTGCAAACCGCGCATCAACGTACCGCGGCGTCCACGTTCGCCAGTGACTTTCTGTAGCTCTTCCGGACGCAGTTTAATTTTGCGTTTCCCAACATGAATGGTCAGCGTGCTTTGCGGCGGCAGAACGTACAGTTGCGCCAGACCATCTTCTCCACGCGCGGCTTCTGCCGATGGAATGTTGATAATCTTGTTGCCTTTGCCCTTCGACAGCTGCGGCAGATCGCTTACCGGGAACATCAACATACGGCCTGCCTGAGTGATTGCCAGCAGCATATCAGAAGCGTCCTCAATCACCACAGGCGGCATAACATGGGCATTTTCCGGTAAAGTGATTAAGGCCTTACCTGCACGGTTACGCGCCACCAGATCGTTAAAGGTGCAGACGAAACCGTAACCCGCATCGGAAGCCATCAACAGTTTCTGATCGTCGCTTTCCATCAGCATATGGTCAACGGTCGCCCCAGGCGGCAACGTCAATTTGCCGGTGAGCGGCTCGCCCTGACCACGTGCCGACGGCAGCGTAATCGGGTCGATAGCATAGCTACGACCGGTGGAGTCAACAAACACTACCGGTTGGTTGCTCTTACCTTTCACCGCTGCTTTGAAACTATCACCCGCTTTATAATTCAGGCCCGGCGCGTCGATGTCATGGCCTTTAGCGCTGCGTACCCAGCCCATCTGCGACAGCACAATGGTGACAGGTTCAGACGGCAACATGTCGTGCTCGCTCATCGCTTTCGCTTCTTCGCGTTCCTGCAACGGCGAACGACGATCGTCACCATAAGCTTGCGCGTCTGCCTGCAGTTCTTTCTTCAGCAGTTTATTCATTTTACGCTCGGACGCCAGAATGCCCTGCAACTGGTCGCGCTCTTTTTCCAGCTCACTCTGCTCACCGCGAATCTTCATCTCTTCCAGTTTGGCAAGATGACGCAGTTTCAGTTCGAGGATCGCTTCCGCCTGGGTTTCCGTAAGGCCAAACCGCGACATCAGCGCCGGTTTCGGTTCATCTTCATTGCGAATGATCTCAATCACTTCGTCGATATTGAGAAACGCCACCAGCAAACCTTCGAGGATATGCAGGCGCTTGAGGACTTTCTCCAGACGATAGTTCAGTCGGCGGCGCACGGTATCGCGGCGGAACACCAGCCATTCGGAGAGAATTTCCAGCAGGTTTTTCACCGCCGGACGACCATCCAGACCGATCATATTGAGGTTAATACGATAGCTCTTTTCCAGATCGGTGGTTACGAAGAGGTGGTTCATCACCTGATCCATATCCACGCGGTTGGAACGCGGCACAATCACCAGACGGGTCGGATTCTCGTGGTCAGATTCATCGCGCAGATCGTCAACCATCGGCAGCTTTTTGTTGCGCATTTGCGCAGCAATTTGCTCCAGTACACGCGCACCTGAAACCTGATGCGGCAATGCGCTGATAACCACCGCGCCATCTTCTTTCTTCCACACCGCGCGCATACGCACTGAACCACGTCCGTTCTCGTAAATTTTACGGATCTCGGCGCGCGAAGTGATGATTTCCGCTTCAGTCGGATAATCCGGCCCCTGCACGATATCCAGCAGCTGGTCGAGCGTGGTTTTCGGCTGGTCGATTAATGCGATTGCCGCCTGAGCCACTTCACGCAGGTTATGCGGTGGAATATCGGTCGCCATACCGACGGCAATACCGGTGGTGCCGTTAAGCAAAATGTTCGGCAAACGGGCAGGTAGCATTTTCGGCTCCTGCAAAGTACCGTCGAAGTTTGGCACCCAGTCAGCCGTACCCTGCCCCAGCTCGCTCAATAGCAGCTCGGAATATTTCGACAACCGGGATTCGGTGTAACGCATCGCCGCGAACGATTTCGGATCGTCCGGTGCGCCCCAGTTCCCCTGACCATCAACCAGCGGATAACGGTAAGAGAACGGCTGTGCCATCAGGACCATCGCTTCATAACAGGCGCTATCACCGTGCGGATGGTATTTACCCAGTACGTCACCGACGGTACGGGCCGATTTTTTAAATTTGGCGCTGGCATTTAGTCCCAGTTCAGACATCGCATACACAATGCGGCGCTGAACAGGTTTCAGACCATCACCAATAAACGGCAACGCACGGTCCATGATTACGTACATGGAGTAATTTAAGTAGGCGTTTTCCGTAAATTCATGTAGCGCAAGGCGCTCTGCCATATCGCTCATTAATTCTGATTCCTCAACTTATTCGCCAGCCTTCAAAGGGGCAATATTGCCGGAGATACTACATTATCTGCCGCGTCGAGTCACAGGAGATCAGCGTGAATAGCGCCGCCGGACGTGCTCCGACGGCGATAAAGGCATCAATGTGCCTTGATATACAACTCTTTGCTATAGACATAATCCTGAGGATTATGCAGCGGAAAACCGCCAATGGCGGTTTCTGTGTGGAAGGACAAAATCCTGTGCCGTCAGAGTCTGAGCGGACAACATTACGCCTGTGGCATTGTTCGCTCAAACTTATCGCGAGTGATTTGGCTCACACTCCGGTAAAGATTCTTCATCACGCCAACGGCACATAAACATCCGTTTCCAGTCGCTGCTCTGTTACCCCTTCGGCAAGATTGGTGTAGTGAAACAGAATCGGTGCTTTGCGCATTTTCTCGCCGCTTGCAGGTAGCCAGTGGCGAATGATGCCCCATACCGTATGTGAAATATCGTCCAGCTCGCCAACGTGGCGGGCCACGGCATAACGTCCACCGGTAAGTTCACCATTACTCACGCCATAACGATTATCGGGAATCGGTTCGTTAACGCTGCCGCAGATATCAAAGCGAAACGCTTCCGGTACGGTGGTGGCAGGGTCATCCCAGGCGACACCAAAAGTCTGGCTTTGGTTAACAGGAGAAAGCCCCGTTTCTTTACGCCACATGATAAATTTCGCCACGCTGTAGTTGAGCAATTCAGGGCTACAGCGATGTGGCAACATCGCCACAGGGATTGATGGGAAATCGATAATATTTACATCCAGTGTCAGGTTTTTCATTTTGCCTCCCTGCGAAATTATTCCCGGGAACGTGTCCCGGGAGCGCTAACAATTACGGATTTACTTTGCGGATCTGTTTGACGTCAATTTCAACAGAGTTCCAGTCTTTATCGACTTCACCCTGAATCTCAACGGTATCTTTCGGGGTCACCGTCACGCCGTTCCAGCGTTTGTGGTCGATATCAACATTGATAGTACCGCTGGCATCTTTGAACACGTAGAGATCGTCAGAGATACGTTCAACGATATTGCCGCGCAGGGTGACCCAAGTGTCATCACGCAGGGATTTTGCGCTTTCTACGGTCGTTACGCTGCCATTCGGCCCCTGGAATCCTCCGGCCTGACTTTGTGTTGCCGATGGACCAGAAAAACCGCCCTGCTCTGCTGCCATCACCGGTGCACTGCACAGGGCCATTACTGCGATTACTGCTGCGAATTTTTTCATGTTTATTACTCCCTTTAATGTCTGTTTTCGAGCATTTAACAAGATAGTCCTTAACAACTTCTTAAGGGAAAAAAATAAAATTTAGTGCTGTACAGAGCGCGTTACAACACGGTTTACTGGCAGCAAATATGGTTATCGCAGGGATGAAAAAATGCGAATTTTACTGATAGAAGATGACATGCTGATTGGCGACGGCATCAAAACGGGCCTTAGTAAAATGGGTTTTAGCGTCGACTGGTTTACACAAGGTCGTCAGGGAAAAGAGGCGCTATATAGCGCACCTTATGATGCGGTGATCCTGGATTTAACCTTACCGGGCATGGATGGTCGCGATATTTTGCGCGAATGGCGAGAAAAAGGTCAGCGTGAGCCGGTATTGATCCTGACTGCGCGCGATGCGCTGGCGGAACGTGTAGAAGGGCTGCGTCTGGGAGCTGACGATTATCTGTGTAAACCTTTTGCGTTGATAGAAGTCGCCGCCAGGCTGGAAGCTCTGATGCGCCGAACCAACGGCCAGGCCAGCAACGAGCTGCGCCACGGCAACGTCATGCTCGACCCCGGCAAACGTATCGCCACGCTGGCTGGCGAACCCTTAACGCTGAAACCAAAAGAATTTGCCCTGCTGGAATTACTGATGCGTAACGCTGGTCGGGTACTGCCGCGCAAACTGATTGAAGAGAAACTGTATACCTGGGACGAAGAGGTCACCAGTAATGCCGTTGAAGTGCATGTGCATCATCTGCGACGCAAACTCGGTAGTGATTTTATTCGTACCGTGCATGGTATTGGCTACACATTAGGTGAGAAATGAAATTTACCCAACGTCTTAGTCTGCGAGTCAGGCTGACGCTAATCTTTTTAATTCTGGCCTCGGTGACCTGGCTGCTTTCCAGCTTTGTCGCATGGAAACAAACAACGGATAACGTCGATGAGTTGTTCGACACCCAACTGATGCTGTTTGCCAAACGGTTAAGTACGCTCGATCTCAACGAAATCAACGCGGCAGATCGCATGGCACAGACGCCAAATAAATTAAAACACGGTCATGTTGATGACGATGCGCTGACCTTTGCCATCTTTACCCACGACGGCAGAATGGTGCTTAACGATGGGGATAACGGAGAAGATATTCCCTATAGCTATCAACGGGAAGGTTTTGCTGACGGGCAACTGGTGGGCGATAAAGATCCCTGGCGTTTTGTCTGGATGACCTCACCTGATGGCAAATATCGCATCGTTGTTGGTCAGGAATGGGAATACCGTGAAGACATGGCGCTGGCGATTGTTGCCGGGCAATTGATCCCGTGGCTGGTCGCACTGCCGATTATGTTAATCATCATGATGGTACTACTGGGTCGTGAACTCGCGCCGCTGAACAAACTGGCGCTGGCACTACGTATGCGTGACCCTGACTCGGAAAAACCACTAAACGCGACGGGCGTACCCAGCGAAGTGCGTCCACTGGTTGAGTCGTTGAATCAACTGTTCGCCCGCACACATGCGATGATGGTTCGTGAACGACGCTTTACCTCCGACGCAGCTCATGAACTACGTAGCCCGTTAACGGCGCTGAAAGTGCAAACCGAAGTTGCGCAGCTCTCTGACGATGATCCGCAGGCGCGGAAAAAAGCACTGCTCCAATTACATTCCGGGATCGATCGTGCTACTCGTCTGGTTGATCAACTGCTCACGCTATCGCGGCTGGACTCACTGGATAACCTTCAGGACGTCGCGGAGATCCCGCTTGAAGATCTCCTGCAATCGTCGGTGATGGATATTTACCACACGGCGCAGCAGGCGAAAATTGACGTGCGACTGACACTCAATGCCCACGGCATCAAACGCACCGGACAACCGCTATTGCTAAGTTTGTTGGTGCGAAATTTGCTGGATAACGCCGTGCGCTACAGTCCACAAGGTAGCGTGGTGGACGTCACGCTGAATGCCGATAATTTCATCGTGAGGGATAACGGCCCCGGTGTGACACCAGAGGCACTGGCGAGAATTGGCGAACGCTTCTATCGCCCACCCGGACAAACCGCTACCGGCAGTGGACTTGGGCTTTCAATTGTCCAGCGAATCGCCAAGCTGCATGGCATGAATGTTGAGTTTGGGAATGCGGAACAAGGTGGATTTGAGGCGAAAGTAAGCTGGTAACTTCTCTGTCTATGAGAGCCGTTAAAACGACTCTCATAGATTTTATTAATAGCAAAATATAAACCGTCCCCAAAAAAGCCACCAACCACAAACCAAACAAATAACGAGCGAGATTACATATAACCAAAACTCAAACATTTCTCGCACAAAGAGTTTTCTTAAGATAATAATAATAAGTGGCGTCAGAAGAAAAAATGCTGCAATCATTGTTTGCAATATACGATCTTCGCCTGAAACGGAAGGTATACTGCAAATATTGTCTCCCGACTCAAGCATCCAGTCATACTTATTGAATGCAAAAAAAGCATCTATTAACCAATAAGTAAGCATTATATATAACAGAGCTTCAAATATTGTTTGAATTTTATGCTTTAACATATGTTAGCACGCTCATAAAAATCCATTTATAATTATCAACGTGACGCGTTGATATTTTCATTTTTACTTATCCAACGCCATATTTTTAATCCCCAAAAAACCGAACCAAACCTGTAAATTAATCCGGTGCGAGTAGGAATTATGAGGAATGGCTATCAGTATTGTCATTTTCAGAAAATATTTATCCTGCATCGGTGAATCGGAGCAAGATCAGACTTTTGCTAAATTCGCAAAAGACTTTGCACATTTTGCTAATTTCACCGTACCGCTCTGTGACGTACTATAGTCGGCAAACGTCTCACCTTGAGGTTAAAAAATGAGCAACATCCTGATTATCAACGGCGCGAAAAAATTCGCCCACTCCAATGGTCAACTGAACGACACCCTGACCGAAGTCGCGGATGGCACGCTGCGCGACCTCGGACATGATGTCCGTATTGTTCGCGCCGAGAGCGACTACGATGTCAAAGCGGAAGTACAAAACTTTCTCTGGGCTGATGTGGTGATCTGGCAGATGCCAGGCTGGTGGATGGGCGCGCCGTGGACAGTGAAAAAATATATTGATGATGTATTCACCGAAGGTCACGGGACTCTGTATGCCAGCGATGGTCGTACCCGCAAAGATCCATCAAAAAAATACGGTTCCGGCGGCCTGGTACAGGGCAAAAAATATATGCTTTCCCTGACCTGGAACGCACCAATGGAAGCCTTCACCGAAAAAGATCAGTTCTTCCACGGCGTTGGCGTTGACGGTGTGTATCTACCATTCCATAAAGCAAACCAATTCCTCGGTATGGAACCGCTGCCGACATTTATCGCTAATGACGTGATAAAAATGCCTGATGTTCCCCGCTATACTGAAGAATATCGCAAGCATCTTGTGGAAATTTTTGGTTAACTAGAGCTCAGGCTTTAGAAGGAGTTAACCATGCTTACCGTAATCGCAGAAATCCGTACTCGTCCTGGTCAACATCACCGTCAGGCGGTATTGGATCAGTTTGCTAAAATCGTTCCAACCGTACTGAAAGAAGAAGGTTGCCACGGCTATGCGCCAATGGTGGATTGCGCTGCTGGCGTGAGTTTCCAGTCTATGGCACCGGATTCTATCGTGATGATTGAGCAGTGGGAAAGCATCGCGCATCTTGAAGCGCATCTGCAAACCCCGCACATGAAGGCGTACAGCGAAGCCGTAAAAGGCGACGTGCTGGAGATGAATATTCGTATTCTGCAGCCAGGGATTTAATCCTGCCTTGTTTGCCCGGCCATCCTGACCGGGCAATGTTCTTTCCTTTAAACCTCAATCTCCGCCATGTCGCCTTTCTCTTGCAACCAGTTACGGCGATCTTCCGAGCGTTTCTTCGCCAGTAGCATGTCCATCATCGCGTCAGTACGCTGATCGTCTTCATCATCGATGGTCAACTGCACCAGACGGCGAGTATTCGGATCAAGCGTGGTTTCGCGCAATTGCATCGGGTTCATTTCCCCCAGACCTTTAAAACGCTGAACGTTCGGCTTGCCTTTCTTGCGTTTTAATTGCTCGAGCACGCCCTCTTTCTCTTCTTCTGTCAGCGCGTAGTAAACCTCTTTTCCAAGGTCAATACGGTAGAGTGGTGGCAAAGCAACGTAAACGTGACCGTGTTTCACCAACGCGCGGAAGTGTTTTACAAACAAAGCGCAAAGCAGCGTGGCAATGTGTAGACCATCGGAGTCCGCATCCGCCAGAATACAGATCTTGCCATAACGCAGTTGGCTAAGATCGTCGCTATCAGGATCGATACCGATCGCTACCGAAATATCGTGCACTTCCTGCGAAGCAAGCACTTCATCAGAAGAGACTTCCCAGGTGTTAAGGATCTTACCTTTCAGCGGCATGATCGCCTGATATTCACGATCGCGCGCCTGCTTGGCAGAGCCGCCTGCGGAATCACCTTCCACGAGAAACAGTTCGGTACGGTTAAGATCCTGCGCGGTACAGTCAGCCAGTTTGCCAGGCAGCGCCGGGCCGCTGGTCAACTTTTTACGCACCACTTTCTTGGCCGCACGCATACGGCGCTGGGCGCTGGAAATCGCCATCTCCGCCAGCAGTTCAGCCGCCTGAACGTTCTGGTTCAGCCACAAGGTGAAGGCATCTTTCACCACGCCAGAAACGAATGCCGCGCACTGACGCGAAGAGAGACGCTCTTTGGTCTGCCCGGCAAACTGCGGATCCTGCATTTTTACTGACAGCACATAGGCGCAGCGATCCCAGATATCTTCCGCTGATAGCTTCACGCCGCGCGGCAGAATGTTGCGGTATTCACAGAACTCGCGCATTGCGTCCAGCAGGCCCTGACGCAAACCGTTAACGTGCGTACCGCCCTGCATCGTAGGAATCAGGTTGACGTAGCTCTCGGTCAGCAGTTCTCCGCCTTCCGGTAGCCACAGTAGCGCCCAGTCCACCGCTTCAGTATCGCCAGCGAAATTACCGATAAACGGTTTTTCCGGCAGCGTCGGTAAACCGTTTACCGCTTCCGCCAGGTAATCGTTCAGACCGTCCTGATAGCACCAGCGTTGTTCGGTGTTGTTGATCTCATCTTTAAAAGTGATCTCAACGCCTGGGCACAGCACCGCTTTGGCTTTCAGCACATGTGTAAGACGGGAAACAGAGAAGCGCGGGCTGTCAAAGAAGGCTTCATCCGGCCAGAAGTGCACGCTGGTACCGGTATTGCGTTTACCGCAAGTGCCAACAACCTGCAAATCCTGTACCTTTTCGCCATTTTCAAAGGCGATGTTATAGATCTGACCATCGCGACGTACGTTAACTTCTACGCGCTTCGACAGGGCGTTAACCACCGAAATCCCCACGCCATGCAGGCCGCCAGAGAACTGGTAGTTTTTGTTAGAAAATTTACCACCCGCGTGCAAACGGCAAAGAATCAGTTCGACCGCCGGAACGCCTTCTTCAGGGTGAATATCCACCGGCATCCCGCGACCATCATCAATCACTTCTAACGACTGGTCAGCATGTAAAATAACGTCCACGCGTTTTGCGTGACCCGCCAGTGCTTCATCGACACTGTTATCAATGACTTCTTGCCCCAAATGGTTAGGGCGCGTGGTATCGGTATACATCCCCGGGCGGCGGCGAACCGGCTCAAGCCCGGTGAGTACCTCAATGGCATCAGCGTTATAAGTTTGCGTCATGGTTTAAGTTAGCAATTCGAGTTGATCGTCAGAGATGGTGCAGACCAAGAAAATCGACGATCGGGTTGAAATAATCTTCGAAGCCTGTGAATGCATGGTTGCCGCCTTCTATAACAGTCTGGCGGCAGGAAGCGTAGTACGCCACCGCCTGGCGGTAATCCAGCACTTCATCTCCCGTCTGTTGCAGCAGCCAGATCAAATCCGGCGCTTCCAGCGGGTCAATCTGCATGACTTTGAGATCGTAAATATGGCGTGACTCTAGCACATATTGCTGCCCGGTGTAGGGGTTCTCGTTCTGACCGAGATAGTCCGTCAGCAGTTCAAACGGGCGCACCGCTGGGTTTACCACCACGGCGGGCAGCATAAAACATTGCGACAACCAGGTGGCGTAATATCCCCCCAGTGATGAACCGACGATCCCCAGCGAATCGCCGCCATGTTCAAGGACAATGGATTCCAGCAGTTCTGCCGCATCGGAAGGGTACGGCGGTAACTGCGGAATGATCATCTCAACGTCAGGGTGATGTTCCGGCAGCCAGTTTTTCAACAAACTCGCTTTTGCAGAGCGCGGCGAACTGTTGAAACCGTGTAAATAAAGAAGCGTAGACATCAGTAGCCTTCTGAAGCGGTATCAGGTTGGAAACGTGTGTCCGCCAGGCGGTGCACCTCGGTGGTCAGCGTACCATCAGCATGTAACTCGAGCGTACGCCAGCCAGGCGCGATGGTGTCCAGCGTAAAGTTGGAACAATGCGGCTTAAACTGTACACAGGTCGATGGCGTTGCCAGCAGGCGGCGACCATTCCAGTCGAGATCCAGCTCCTGATGGATATGTCCACACAGCAAGTATTTAACGTTCGGAAACTTCGCCAGCACGTTATCCAGTTCGCCCGCGTTACGCAGACTGTGTTGGTCGAGCCAGCTACAACCCGCAGGTAGCGGATGATGGTGCAGCAGCAGCAACGTATGGCGTTCTGGCGCATCGGCAAGTTTACGTTCCAGCCACTCAAGCTGAAACTCGCTCAGCTCACCGTGCGGCACGCCAAACACCTGGCTATCCAGCAACAGGATTTGCCATTGCTCACCAATAAACACCCGCTTCGCCGGGGAGATCCCCGCATCCTGTAGCGCGCTGTACATCGCAGGCTGAAAATCGTGGTTGCCCGGCAGCCAGACGCAGGGCGCACGAAAACTTGCGATGCCTTCAGCGAAATGCTGATAGGCCGCAGAGGATTGATCCTGCGCTAAATCACCGGTCGCGACAATCAGCTCGAATTCGTGCTGGTGTGGACGAATCGCCTCCAGCACCGCCTGGTAGCTTTCCCAGGTATTTACCCCCAACAGGGCTTCGTGCTTTTGCGCAAACAGGTGAGTGTCGGTAATTTGTAAAATCCTGACTCTGGCCTCACCAGCCAGAGGAAGGGTTAACAGGCTTTCCAAATGGTGTCCTTAGGTTTCACGACGCTAATAAACCGGAATCGCCATCGCTCCATGTGCTAAACAGTATCGCAACCAGTCCGCTAAAAACTGGTTAATTTGATGCTTTTCGTCGCGTTGATGCAACTTTTTATTAGGATAATCATACCGCGCTTTGAAGCGAAAAATCTGCTGACTTGAACACACTTCAGCCACCATCGCGTCATGATACAGACGCACCGTCATTGACGGAAGGCTCCAGTAACTGATCGCGGGCGCAGTCTGTTCGATTGTCACCAGGGTAGTGTATCGGGTCGATTCCACAATCGTTAGCCGATATTGTGCGTTTGCCACCTGATAGCTTACAGTTTCGCCGGGTGCGTCATTGCGTGGTAACAAACGCCGCAATTGTGAAAAGTTCATCTCGCACAGGCGCATCATTTCAGGAAAGTCAGGTGTGTAACGCTTCATTTATGCCCACTCATTTTTTAACGCTTGATGATGCAGCTGCAGCCATTGCAAAGCGATGACCGACGCTGCGTTGTCGATTTTCCCCTCTTCTACCCATTGGTATGCCTGTTCCCGGCTTACCACATGAACGCGAATATCTTCGTTTTCATCAGCCAGACCGTGAATACCGCTTGCGGTCGTGGCGTCCACTTCGCCCACCATAATTGACGAACGCTCACTGGTGCCCCCAGGGCTTGCCAGGAAACTTAACACCGGTTTGGTCCGTTTGACTATCAGTCCCGCCTCTTCAATCGCTTCGCGACGGGCGACATCTTCCACACTTTCACCCTCTTCAATCATCCCGGCCACCATCTCCAGTAGCCAGGGGGTTTCGCTGGTGTCATACGCGGCAATCCGAATCTGCTCAATCAGCACAACTTCATCGCGCACTGGGTCAAAGGGTAGCAAGACTGCGGCGTGACCGCGCTCAAAAATTTCCCGCCGTACCTCACGACTCATTTGCCCGTTGAATAGACGATGACGAAATCTATAAAGATCTAATGAAAAAAAGCCGCGATAAAGTGTTTCTCGTGCAATAATTTCAACATCGTTTTTGCCAAAAGTAACGGGCAGGTTGTCTGGCTTAAGCATTGTTAATGTCCTGGCACTAATAGTGAATTAAATGTGAATTTCAGCGACGTTTGACTGCCGTTTGAGCAGTCATGTGTTAAATTGAGGCACATTAACGCCCTATGGCACGTAACGCCAACCTTTTGCGGTAGCGGCTTCTGCTAGAATCCGCAATAATTTTACAGTTTGATCGCGCTAAATACTGCTTCACCACAAGGAATGCAAATGAAGAAATTGCTCCCCATTCTTATCGGCCTGAGCCTTTCTGGGTTCAGTACGTTGAGCCAGGCCGAGAACCTGATGCAAGTTTATCAGCAAGCACGCCTTAGTAACCCGGAATTGCGTAAGTCTGCCGCCGATCGTGATGCTGCCTTTGAAAAAATTAATGAAGCACGCAGTCCATTACTGCCACAGCTAGGTTTAGGTGCAGATTACACCTATAGCAACGGCTACCGCGACGCGAACGGCATCAACTCTAACGCGACCAGTGCGTCCCTGCAGTTAACTCAATCCATTTTTGATATGTCGAAATGGCGTGCGTTAACGCTACAGGAAAAAGCTGCGGGTATTCAGGACGTCACGTACCAGACCGATCAACAAACCTTGATCCTCAACACCGCGACTGCTTATTTCAACGTGTTGAATGCCATTGATGTTCTTTCCTATACGCAGGCGCAAAAAGAAGCGATCTACCGTCAGTTAGATCAAACCACTCAACGTTTTAACGTGGGCCTGGTGGCGATCACCGACGTGCAGAACGCCCGCGCACAGTACGATACCGTGCTGGCGAACGAAGTGACCGCACGTAATAACCTCGATAACGCGGTAGAGCAGCTGCGCCAGATCACCGGTAACTATTATCCGGAACTGGCGGCGCTGAATGTCGAAAACTTTAAAACCGACAAACCGCAGCCGGTTAACGCGCTGCTGAAAGAAGCCGAAAAACGCAACCTGTCGCTGTTACAGGCACGCTTGAGTCAGGACCTGGCGCGCGAGCAAATTCGCCAGGCGCAGGATGGTCACTTACCGACTCTGGATTTAACGGCTTCTACCGGGATTTCTGACACCTCATATAGCGGTTCGAAAACTCGTGGTGCCGCTGGTACCCAGTATGACGATAGCAATATGGGACAGAACAAAGTTGGCCTGAGCTTCTCGCTGCCGATTTATCAGGGCGGAATGGTTAACTCGCAGGTGAAACAGGCACAGTACAACTTTGTTGGTGCCAGCGAACAACTGGAAAGCGCGCATCGTAGCGTCGTGCAAACCGTGCGTTCCTCCTTCAACAACATTAATGCTTCTATCAGCAGCATTAACGCCTACAAACAAGCCGTAGTTTCCGCTCAAAGCTCATTAGACGCGATGGAAGCGGGCTACTCGGTCGGTACGCGTACCATTGTTGATGTGCTGGATGCCACCACCACGCTGTACAACGCCAAGCAAGAGCTGGCGAATGCGCGTTATAACTACCTGATTAACCAGTTGAATATTAAATCAGCTCTGGGTACGTTGAACGAGCAGGATCTGCTGGCACTGAACAATGCGCTGAGCAAACCGGTTTCCACTAATCCAGAAAACGTTGCGCCGCAAACGCCAGAACAAAATGCTATTGCTGATGGTTATGCACCAGATAGCCCGGCCCCAGCCGTTCAGCAAGCATCCGCACGCACGACTACCAGTAACGGTCATAACCCTTTCCGTAACTGATGCTGACGACGGGGCTTCGGCCCCGTCTGAACGTAAGGCAACGTAAAGATACGGGTTATCTGCCGCATTCTTCCCCCTTCCCGCTTCAATTTCGACCAGCCATCCTCTATTCTGATGGGTATTTACCACTGGTCCCGGAAGACAAAAATGAAACGGACAAAATCCATACGCCACGCATCGTTCCGCAAAAACTGGAGCGCACGCCATCTGACACCTGTCGCTCTTGCTGTTGCCACTGTTTTTATGCTGGCAGGCTGTGAAAAGAGTGATGAAACAGTGTCTCTCTATCAAAATGCTGATGACTGCTCAGCCGCAAACCCAGGCAAAAGCGCAGAATGTACCACTGCGTATAACAATGCGCTGAAAGAAGCCGAACGTACTGCGCCGAAATACGCCACACGTGAAGACTGTGTTGCCGAATTTGGTGAAGGTCAGTGCCAGCAGGCACCAGCCCAGGCTGGCATGGCACCTGAAAATCAGGCGCAGGCCCAGCAATCCAGCGGAAGTTTCTGGATGCCACTGATGGCAGGTTACATGATGGGACGTCTGATGGGCGGCGGCGCGGGCTTTGCACAACAACCGCTGTTCTCCTCGAAAAACCCAGCCAGCCCGGCTTACGGTAAATATACTGATGCCACCGGTAAAAACTATGGCGCAGCTCAGCCAGGCCGCACCATGACCGTACCGAAGACGGCAATGGCACCAAAACCGGCGACCACCACTACTGTTACCCGTGGCGGTTTTGGTGAATCTGTTGCCAAACAAAGCACTATGCAGCGTAGCGCAACCGGCACCTCTTCTCGTTCAATGGGTGGCTGATACCGATGGAAAGAGTCAGTATTACCGAGCGCCCGGACTGGCGCGAAAAAGCCCACGAATACGGTTTCAATTTTCACACCATGTACGGAGAGCCGTACTGGTGTGAAGATGCTTACTACAAGTTGACCCTCGCCCAGGTTGAAAAGCTGGAAGAAGTCACTGCCGAACTGCACCAGATGTGCCTGAAAGTGGTGGAAAAAGTGATCGCCAGCGATGAGCTGATGACTAAATTCCGCATTCCAAAACACACCTGGAGTTTTGTGCGTCAGTCATGGCTGACTCACCAGCCGTCGCTTTATTCGCGTCTCGATCTGGCGTGGGATGGCACTGGCGAACCTAAACTTCTGGAAAATAACGCCGATACGCCAACCTCACTATACGAGGCGGCGTTCTTTCAGTGGATCTGGCTGGAAGATCAGCTTAACGCGGGCAACCTGCCGGAAGGCAGCGACCAGTTTAACAGTCTGCAAGAGAAGCTGATCGATCGCTTTGTCGAGTTGCGTGAACAGTATGGCTTCCAGTTGCTGCATCTCACCTGCTGTCGCGACACGGTGGAAGATCGCGGAACCATTCAGTATTTGCAGGACTGCGCGACAGAAGCTGAAATCGCTACTGAATTCCTCTACATCGACGATATCGGTTTAGGCGAAAAAGGTCAGTTCACGGATTTACAGGATCAGGTGATTTCTAACCTGTTCAAGCTGTATCCGTGGGAATTTATGCTGCGTGAGATGTTCTCCACCAAGCTGGAGGATGCAGGCGTACGCTGGCTGGAACCGGCGTGGAAGAGCATTATCTCCAACAAAGCGCTTCTGCCGCTACTGTGGGAGATGTTCCCGAATCACCCGAACCTGCTGCCCGCTTATTTTGCGGAAGATGATCATCCGCAAATGGAAAAATATGTGGTTAAACCGATCTTCTCCCGTGAAGGCGCAAACGTGTCGATCATTGAGAACGGCAAAACCATTGAAGCAGCGGAAGGTCCGTATGGCGAAGAAGGGATGATTGTTCAGCAATTCCACCCGTTACCGAAATTCGGCGACAGCTATATGCTGATTGGTAGCTGGCTGGTGAACGATCAACCTGCCGGAATTGGCATTCGTGAAGACCGTGCATTGATCACCCAGGATATGTCTCGGTTTTATCCACATATTTTTGTTGAATAAGCCATGATACCGGATGGCACTCGCCATCCGGTAATTATTAGCCTATCTGCACCGACAACATACTTAAACTGCCCATTTCTATACCATCGACCGGAATGGTAATTGGCTCCTGCCCATCCCACGCACCTAAGACATACAACAACGGCAGATAGTGCTCTGGCGTTGGGTTCGATAACGCGCCACCTTCATGGTCGAGATAATTCACCAGAGGATGCTGCTCTACCGGCCCTTGCCACGTCAGATTCGCTTTCACATACTCATTAAACGACATCGCCCAAGGATACGGTGAACTATCACCGTGCCACTTCACCGTACGCAGGTTATGCACCACGTTACCGCTGGCGACCAACATTATTCCTTCGTCTCGCAGAGCCGCCAGTTTACGCCCCATCTCAAAGTGCCAGGCGGCAGGTTTGGTACTGTCGATACTCAACTGCACCATCGGGATATCGGCGTCAGGATACATCTTAATCAGCACGCCCCAGGAACCGTGGTCAAAGCCCCAGGCTTCTTTATCCAGCGTCACAGGGACCGGCGCTAACAGCTCAACCAGACGCTGTGCCAGCGCAGGCGAACCCGGAGCAGGATAATGGGTGTCGTACAGCGCCTGCGGAAAACCGCCAAAATCATGAATCGTGGGCGGCGTCTCCATCGCGGTCACTCCTGTTCCACGGGTAAACCAGTGAGCCGAAACCACCACAATCGCTTGCGGGCGTGGCAATGTCATCCCCAACTTCTGCCAGCTGCGGGTATACAAATTATCTTCCAGCACGTTCATCGGACTACCGTGACCTAAAAACAATGCTGGCATACGTGTTGAAGACATGATGATATCCTTAACTAAAGGTGTCATTTTGATATCCTCACAATACGCTTGTTCGGCGGAGTAAGAACCCGGATAACAATGATGATGATCATCAGTTATTTTGACGATCTGCCTGAAGGTAAAGATTTATAAGGAGTTGTCGATGTCAGTACCTCTCATTCTGACCATACTGGCGGGGGCAGCCACGTTTATTGGCGCGTTTCTCGGCGTTCTCGGACAAAAACCCTCGAACCGCTTACTGGCGTTTTCGCTAGGATTTGCGGCGGGGATTATGTTGCTCATCTCATTAATGGAAATGCTTCCTGCCGCATTAGCCGCCGAAGGAATGTCGCCTGTGCTGGGTTATGGAATGTTTATCTTCGGTCTGCTTGGCTATTTTGGCCTGGACCGCATGTTGCCACATGCGCATCCGCAGGATTTAATGCAAAAATCGGTGCAGCCGTTGCCAAAATCGATCAAGCGCACAGCCATTCTGCTCACTCTCGGCATCAGTCTGCATAACTTCCCGGAAGGCATTGCCACCTTTGTCACGGCGAGCAGTAACCTGGAGCTGGGCTTTGGCATCGCGCTGGCTGTTGCATTGCATAATATTCCTGAAGGTCTGGCAGTTGCGGGGCCGGTTTACGCGGCAACGGGGTCAAAACGCACCGCAATTTTGTGGGCGGGCATTTCTGGGCTGGCAGAAATTCTTGGTGGTGTGCTGGCGTGGTTAATCCTCGGTAGCATGATTTCTCCGGTGGTCATGGCGGCAATCATGGCGGCGGTTGCAGGAATTATGGTGGCGCTCTCGGTTGATGAATTAATGCCGCTAGCTAAAGAGATTGACCCCAATAATAACCCCAGCTATGGCGTGCTATGTGGAATGTCAGTGATGGGATTCAGTTTAGTGCTGTTACAAACGGCGGGAATTGGTTAAAGACGATTATGACAGATGTTGCCCATTGCTAAAGGCAACATCTGTATCGTTATTAAAGGTATTATTGATGCTTTTCAAATACGTCTTTATCGAAGCGTTTATCTAATTTACTTTGAGCAGCTAACAGCGCATCTCTGTCATGACGAAAAGCTTTACAGTAACGTTTAAGATGAAGAAAATAGCCACCAGCTAGTAGAACAATTAATACAATCCAGTACCAGGCAATAAACATCCTTTTCACCTTCATAATTTAACATTACTAAACATTTAGCATTAAAATTTCACATATCCATCGTTGAATATATTCATATACTCGCATAATTGTGGATCAAGTATATGATTTCGATCATAGCAAGTGTTGTATTATACACCATACTCGATTAAAAAAGAAACAACCAAGACTATTAATGCATCCTATTCCCGGATGGAACATCACTAATTAATATTAATAAGCACCACCAGATATATATTATATCTTCGTGATTATTACGTTCCTACTCGTTATAATAATTATACTCTACCACCTTACAATATCAGAAGTAAACTTTTGTCAATAAGTGGTCATTCTTTCACCGTGACCCATACAAAAAATGTATCATACATAACGAAATTCAACAAATATCTAGATATATGCATCAAAATATATAACTAAAATGTATATTTTAAGTTTTACTTAATCAGTATTAAATATTAATAACAAGCCAAATTATCTTTGATTATGGTAATGTCCATAGCGGAATTAATATTAGATTCAAACCTATATTTTCCTCATCCATAGCTCTTCCTATTTATAAAGGATTAAGTCATGTTAAAAAAAACATTATTATCTATATTCGCAACCACACTATTATCTGGCGTTGCATTTAACGCGCTTGCTGATGACCCTAATCAGGGTTCCGGTAAAATAACGTTTAAGGGTGAAGTTATCGATGCACCTTGCTCTATTGCTCCTGGTGATGAAGATCAAACAATAAATCTCGGTGAGGTTGCTGATACTGTATTAAAAAGCGGACAGAAATCTCTGCCTGTAGATGTCACCATTCATTTGCAGGATTGTATTTTATCTGACGGCACTAACACTGTTGATAAAGTCAAAATCACCTTTAGCTCTGCCAGCGTTGACACTACCGACTCCAACCTGCTTAAAAACACACAGGAAGGTAACATCGGCGGCGCAACTGATGTAGGAGTACGTCTGGTGAAATCAGACAATACCAACGTGACTCTTGGTACCCCCATCACCATCGACTTCCCGACAACTAATTCCTACCAGGAGTTGAACTTTAAAGCCCGTATGGAATCTCTGGGACGCACCGCGACCCCGGGTAATGTGCAGGCACAGGCTAATTACGTACTCGACTACAAGTAATCGGCAATTAATACCTACACAACACCAGGCGGTAAAACTGATGAAATTTCATCAGCACCTTGGGGTCTTTTTTGAAATGGATTTTTATGAACAATAAAAACACGTTTACCGGGGATAAATTATCCTACGCAATTAAAAATGCCCTGTCTGGTGTTGTGTTTTCGCTACTCTTCGTTTTACCAGTCCGCGCCGTAGAATTCAATGCTGATATGATTGACGTTGAAGATCGTGCGAACATTGATCTCTCGCGATTTGAAAAAAAAGGCTATATCACCCCTGCAAAATACCTCGTTCGTGTGCAAATAAACAAAAACATGTTACCACAAGCGTTAATGCTGGAGTGGGCAAAAGCCGATAATGAAAGTGGTTCGTTACTCTGCTTAACCAAAGAAAACCTGACTAATTTCGGCCTTAATACGGACTTTATTGAATCATTGCAAACCATAGCTGGCAGCGAATGTTTAGATTTAAGTCAACGTCAGGAATTAACGATACGGCTTGATAAAGCCACAATGATATTATCGCTTAGCATTCCCCAAGCATGGTTAAAATACCAGGCAACAAACTGGACGCCCCCCGAATTTTGGGATGACGGTATCGCCGGATTTATCCTTGATTACAACATATACGCTAGCCAGTATTCTCCACAGCAGGGAGACAGTACCCAAAATGTCAGCTCCTATGGTACGTTAGGCTTTAACCTCGGCGCATGGCGCTTACGTAGCGATTACCAATATAATCAGAATTTTGCTGATGGTCGTTCCGTCAGCCATAGCGGTGAATTTGCGCGAACTTATCTCTTTCGCCCTATTCCCTCATGGTCATCTAAGTTCACCATGGGACAATACGACCTGAGTTCCAATCTTTACGATACCTTCCATTTTACTGGCGCATCACTGGAAAGTGATGAAAGCATGTTGCCGCCAGATTTACAGGGTTATGCGCCACAAATTACCGGCATCGCGCAGACCAACGCCAAAGTGACAGTAGCGCAAAATGGTCGTGTACTTTATCAAACCACAGTCGCGCCAGGCCCTTTTACTATTACTGATTTGGGTCAATCGTTTCAGGGTCAACTGGATGTCACTGTTGAAGAAGAAGATGGCCGTACCAATACCTTTCAGGTCGGTTCCGCTTCCATCCCCTATTTAACCCGTAAAGGGCAAGTACGCTACAAAACATCGCTGGGAAAACCAACATCAGTCGGACATAACGATATTAATAACCCCTTTTTCTGGACGGCTGAAGCCTCCTGGGGCTGGCTGAATAATGTGTCGCTCTATGGCGGCGGCATGTTCACTGCAGATGATTACCAGGCGATCACCACTGGCATCGGTTTTAACCTCAATCAATTTGGTTCGCTTTCTTTCGATGTCACCGGAGCTGATGCCTCTTTACAGCAACAAAATAGCGACAATTTGCGTGGTTACAGCTATCGGTTTAACTATGCAAAACATTTCGAATCAACGGGCAGCCAGATTACCTTCGCGGGTTATCGCTTCTCTGATAAAGATTACGTGTCAATGAATGAGTACCTCAACTCACGTAATGGTGATGAGTCAATCGATAACGAAAAAGAAAGTTATGTTATTTCCCTGAACCAGTACTTTGAATCGCTGGAATTAAACTCTTATGTCAACGTTACACGCAATACTTATTGGGACAGCCCTGCCAATACTAATTACTCGATATCAGTAAGCAAAAACTTTGATATTGGTGATTTCAAGGGCATTTCCGCATCGCTGGCAGTGAGTCGCATTCGCTGGGATGATGACGAAGAAAATCAGTATTACTTCTCATTCTCTCTGCCGTTACAGCAAAGTCGCAACCTTTCCTACAGCATGCAGCGCACGGGTGGTAGTAATACTTCGCAAATGGTTTCCTGGTATGACTCGTCAGACCGCAACAATATCTGGAATATTTCGGCGTCAGCAACGGACGATAATATTCGCGATGGCGAACCAACGCTGCGTGGCAGCTATCAGCACAATTCACCGTGGGGACGTCTGAACTTTACCGGTAGTGTGCAACCGAATCAGTACAATTCTGTTACCGCAGGCTGGTACGGTTCAATTACAGCTACGCGTCATGGTGTCGCTCTTCACGATTATAGCTACGGCGATAACGCCCGCATGATGGTCGATACCGATGGTATTCCTGGCGTTGAAATCAACTCTAACCGTACTGTTACCAATGGGCTGGGCATCGCCGTGATACCTTCATTATCGAACTACACCACCTCCATGTTGCGGGTGAATAATAACGTTCTGCCAGAAGGTGTCGATGTCGAAAACTCGGTCATTCGTACTACGCTCACCCAGGGTGCCATCGGCTACGCAAAACTGAATGCCACCACCGGATACCAAATCGTCGGCGTTATTCGTCAAGAAAATGGGCGCTTCCCACCACTGGGGGTGAATGTCACGGATAAATCGACAGGTAAAGATGTGGGCCTGGTGGCGGAAGATGGCTTTGTTTATCTCAGCGGGATTCAAGAAAACAGTACCCTACATTTAACTTGGGGTAATAACTCCTGTGAAATTACCCCCCCGAACCAAAGTAACATCAACGAAAGTGCCATTATTTTGCCTTGTAAAACAGTCAACTAATTCAGGATGAAAAAAATGAAATCGCTATTAACCGTAACAGGAATGATTTGTTTACTGGGGTTCTGTAACTTCGCCCAAGCGACTGTCTCCCCCGACAGAACGCGCATAATTTTTAATGCTTCAAATAAAAGCGCAACTGTTCGCCTGACCAACCAAAGTAAAATCGATCCTTATTTAGCTCAATCGTGGATTGAGGACGCCAGCGGTAAAAAAACGCGCGATTACATATCAACGCTCCCCCCAATGGAACGTATCGAGGCCAATGAGCAAGTGCAAATTCGCCTGATGGCGCTGTCCGCATTAAACAACTTGCCACAGGACAGAGAAACGCTGTTTTACTATAACGTGCGGGAAATTCCGCCGCGCGCCAAAGAACAGAATGTAATGCAAATCGCCATGCAAAGTCGTCTGAAACTGTTCTGGCGACCCAAATCGATTGAATTAAAAGAGGGAGAGATGGTACCCCTGCAAAAATTGACGATTACCCACAGCGCCGCCGGGTTGACCCTGAATAACCCGACGCCTTATCACATTACCGTCGGTTATATCGGAACTAACGGCAAGACATTAATGCCCGGAACAGACAGCATTATGGTTACCCCTTTTGGGACTGCAACTCAGCAAATTAAAAACCTTCCGACGACCTTCCTACTGGGTTTTGTTGGTGATTACGGTGGGCTGGAAATGTTCAAAATTGACTGTAATTCCGTTCAGTCACTCTGCCAAGCTACACCTGCGAAGAAGGGAAAATTATGATCATGCTTTTTCGTCTCCTGGCAATATTGTGCTTGTTTGTTAATGTTTCTTCTTATGCAGTCGATTGCTATCAGAATAAACGTTTTGGTAATACAGAAATAAATAAACCTATGCCTGCGTTCAAAGTACCACAGGATGCTGAGATTGGTCAGAAAATTTGGGAAAGCGATGATATTAATACAAAAGTTTTTTGCAACAGGGCCGTCAATTGGTCAGAAAGCAATCCATATGAAAATGTTCATGCCTGGATAAAAATAGCAGAGTTCAATGATCCCTCTGTGATAAACAACCCATACTTAACATTTGGTGTAACTTATAATGGACAGGATTACGAAGGAAACAATCAGGGCATTGATACAGGATATTGTCTGGATAGAGCAAACCCATTTCAGATTGTGACTGACACATGCACTAATACTGGTGTCCTCCAAACAGAGGTCACCTTCAATGCTCGATTTCGCTTGTATGTAAAACTTAAACAACACCCCCCAAAGGACACGAAAATTGACTTCAGTACGGTCAATATATTGCAATTCGATGGTTCACAAGGAGCAAACACCGATAATAGAGCCAAAAATTTACACGCTAATATTACTGGACTCGACAATATTTCTTTTCTTGATTGTAGCATAGACATTCGCATTTTCCCTGAAAGTCAAATCGTTAATTTCGGACGTATTGACCCGAGTACAATCGTGACTATACCACCAACAGCTACATTTGATGTTTCAACAATTCGGGATGCTACTGCTAATTGTAGCGAACAATTTGATGTCGCAACCAGTTTCTACACTGATGATACATTATATGATAATACACACTTAGAAATGGGAAACGGTCTTATAATGCACATTACAGATCAAGTTGATAAGACAGATATGAAATTTAATCAGTATAAATTATTTACTACTTATAAACCTAATGAAACCCCAGCAGTAATAACACGAAGTTACCAGGCGAAGCTAACGACAGAACCAGGTGCAACACTGGTTTATGGCCCATTTCAAAAGGACCTGATTGTTAAAATCAACTACAACTAGCCATAAAAACGCCGGGAATATCCCGGCGTTTTCATCTTCAATATTTTGAGTTATTAACTAGCTTTACGCTCATGTGCCTGACGGTATGCCACCAGGTCTTCAATAGTCACGAGCGCCATATTGTGTTTATTGGCAAACTCAATGCACTCTGGTGCACGCGCCATCGTGCCATCGTCATTAGTCAGCTCACACAACACACCAGCTGGTTTAAAGCCTGCCAGCGTCATCAGATCAATAGTCGCTTCGGTATGGCCGCCACGCGTCAGCACACCACCCGCCTGCGCGCGCAGTGGGAATACGTGGCCAGGACGATTCAAGTCTGAAGGTTTAGCACCATCAGCAATCGCAGCACGAACGGTCGTAATACGGTCAGCGGCAGAAACACCGGTAGTCACCCCTTCAGCCGCTTCAATGGTCACGGTAAAACCGGTGCCATAGGCGCTGGTGTTTTTTTCTACCATCATTGGCAGATCGAGCTGTTTACGGCGATCTTCAGTGATGCACAGGCAAACAATACCGCTACCGTGGCGAATGGTCAGTGCCATCTGCTCAACGGTCATGGTTTCTGCCGGGAAGATCATATCGCCTTCGTTTTCACGGTCTTCATCATCAAGCACCATTACACCGCGTCCTTCACGCAGCGCTGCCAGTGCATTTTCAACACGTTCGAAAGGCGTACCAAAAGAGGAAAGTAGCGTCTGATTCATGGTAAAAAAACCTCACTAAAATTATGGTTACCAGAATCAGGGCAGTCTTAGGAGTGGCGGCATATAGCCAAAATAACGTGAGCGGGTCCATGCCCGACAGAATCGTTACTCTCTCCCATCCGGACTCTAACCGTCGGCCCCGGAATTACACCGGATCTGCTGTCCTTTGAGTTCGCACCCAAAGCGCTCGCGGGCTTTCAACTGAGTTGATTTACCGCCGGTGGGGAATTTCGCCCCGCCCTGAGAATAAGCGGATTCACTATAACGCTAATGATTAGCGGCAGCAACGCATAGCTTCACATAATTCTGGTTTATGACTTACCCTTATCGCACTACAATGGCACTCAACACCTATCAGTACAGGGAAACTACAATGATTGACCCGAAAAAAATTGAGCAAATCGCTCGCCAGGTTCACGAATCAATGCCTAAAGGAATCAGGGAGTTCGGGGAAGATGTGGAGAAAAAAATCCGCCAAACCCTACAAGCGCAGTTGACGCGTCTCGATCTGGTGAGCCGCGAAGAATTCGACGTACAGACGCAAGTCCTGTTACGGACTCGTGAGAAACTGGCATTACTGGAGCAGCGCATCAGTGAACTGGAAGCGCGCAATAATTCGGTAGCAGATCTTCAATCTCCTCCGGCTATCCCGCCGGTTGATAAAGCAGAATAAAGCACCACAAAAACGGGCCAGACGGCCCGTAATATCAATGTTCTAATTCCAGTTCTCTGGTTTGCATCATTTGTTGGCAATACCAGGCATAACGTGCGCAAAACCAGGTTCTATGTTCTTCATCCATGTTACCAGTAACGGCCAGAATATCGACCGGGCGACCTTCTGCGTGCATTCTGGCAAAACTACGCGCCAGGAAATCGAAATTATTTAAAGAATTAAGACTATGATCCATAAGCACCTCCTCCGGTTATCGCATACCTTTTAAGGCCATATGCTTTTTCTGATTTCAGTATTCCCCAATCAGTGTAGTGCCTTTAAACATAACGTGCGTAAATATATTGTTCCCGATCACACTTTTTAGTGAAAAATAAAAAAACAACATTAAAAGACTTTCTCTTTCAGAACATCTCTAACATGTGTTATTATTAACAAAGATAAATGTAAGCAAGGAAATTATCGCAAAATAAATATTGCGTCACTAAATGGACATTGGAGTGACATATGAGTTTATTCGCTGACTATAACACCCCTTATCTTTTCGCTATTTCTTTTGTACTTTTGATCGGCCTTTTAGAAATTTTTGCACTTATCTGCGGTCACATGCTTTCCGGTGCTCTTGATGCACATCTTGACCATTATGATTCCATAACCACAGGTCATATTAGCCAGGCACTTCATTATCTCAATTTTGGAAGATTGCCAGCTCTCGTCGTTCTCTGCTTACATGCTGGTTTTTTTGGCCTTATTGGCATCCTGCTACAGCAGGTCTGCATCATGGTCTGGCAATCACCACTCACAAATCTGTTTGTGGTTCCTGTCAGTTTACTGCTAACGATTATTGCAGTGCATTATACCGGTAAAGGAATTGCGCCCTGGTTACCACGAGATCATAGCACTGCTATTACAGAAGACGATTATATTGGCTGCATGGCATTAATTACCGGACATCAGGCCACTTCAGGTAACCCCTGTGAAGGAAAACTCACCGATCAATTTGGCCAAATACATTATTTACTACTGGAACCTGAAGAAGAAAAAACTTTCACTAAAGGAGACAAAGTATTAATTATTTGCCGACTTTCTGCAACGCGATATTTGGCGGAAAAAAATCCCTGGCCCCAAATACTGTAATTTATTAATCAAAAGGAAATTTAATAATGGATGATATTGTTAATTCTGTGCCCTCCTGGATGTTTACCGCAATTATTGCCGTATGCATTCTGTTAATTATTGGAATTATTTTCGCCAGGCTCTATCGTCGCGCTTCGGCAGAGCAAGCTTTTGTTCGTACTGGTTTAGGTGGGCAAAAAGTGGTAATGAGCGGTGGCGCAATCGTGATGCCGATCTTTCATGAAATAATCCCCATCAATATGAATACTCTGAAGCTGGAAGTCAGCCGCTCAACCATTGATAGCCTGATTACGAAAGATCGTATGCGCGTCGATGTCGTTGTCGCTTTCTTTGTGCGGGTAAAACCGTCAGTGGAAGGTATTGCCACCGCCGCCCAGACGCTGGGGCAACGCACCCTGTCGCCTGAAGACTTACGTATGTTGGTTGAAGATAAATTTGTCGATGCCCTCCGTGCAACAGCTGCACAAATGACCATGCATGAGTTACAGGATACCCGCGAGAACTTCGTGCAGGGCGTACAAAATACCGTTGCTGAAGATCTGTCGAAAAACGGCCTGGAACTGGAAAGCGTTTCACTTACCAACTTTAACCAGACGTCGAAAGAACATTTCAATCCTAACAACGCCTTTGACGCCGAAGGTTTAACCAAGCTGACGCAGGAGACGGAGCGCCGTCGTCGCGAACGTAACGAAGTTGAACAGGATGTAGAAGTTGCGGTGCGTGAGAAAAACCGTGATGCGCTTTCGCGGAAGCTGGAGATTGAACAGCAAGAAGCGTTTATGACGCTTGAGCAGGAGCAGCAGGTTAAAACCCGTACCGCTGAGCAGAATGCGAAAATTGCGGCTTTTGAGGCCGAGCGTCGTCGGGAAGCAGAGCAGACGCGAATTCTGGCTGAACGACAGATTCAGGAAACGGAAATCGACCGCGAACAGGCCGTCCGTTCCAGAAAAGTTGAAGCTGAACGTGAAGTTCGCATTAAAGAGATCGAACAGCAGCAGGTCACCGAAATCGCCAACCAGACGAAATCGATCGCTATTGCCGCCAAATCGGAACAGCAGTCACAAACGGAAGCGCGTGCCAACCTTGCACTTGCAGAAGCGGTAAGCGCCCAGCAAAACGTAGAAACCACTCGCCAGACCGCAGAAGCCGATCGTGCTAAACAAGTTGCCCTAATCGCTGCCGCGCAGGATGCAGAAACCAAAGCGGTTGAACTGACCGTGCGGGCGAAAGCAGAGAAAGAAGCCGCAGAGATGCAGGCGGCGGCGATCGTTGAGTTAGCCGAAGCTACGCGTAAAAAAGGCCTGGCGGAAGCAGAAGCGCAACGTGCGCTGAACGATGCTATCAACGTACTTTCTGACGAGCAAACCAGCCTTAAATTCAAGCTGGCATTGTTGCAGGCGCTCCCTGCGGTAATTGAGAAATCTGTGGAACCAATGAAGTCTATCGACGGTATTAAGATTATTCAGGTCGATGGTCTGAACCGTGGTGGTACCGCAGGGGATGCAATATCAGGTAGCGTTGGTGGAGGAAATCTGGCGGAACAAGCGTTATCAGCCGCGCTTTCTTACCGCACACAGGCACCGCTGATTGACTCCTTGCTCAATGAAATTGGTGTTTCAGGCGGCTCGCTAGCGGCATTGACTTCACCCTTAACCTCAACAACTCCCGTAGCAGAAAACATAGAATAAATTTTCAACCATGAACATCCCTGGCCCAAAAAGTCGGGGATTTTTTATATCTGTGTTCCGCTAAAAAGTACAAATGATCAGGTTGTTACAGCGTTTTGCGAGCCGACTCGGGGAAGAGAAAACTGCATAAGAGAAAGCATTGCGCGGGGTCTGGCGCTCATCAACAATCGGGGAGTCAGCAAGGGGCTGAAACGGGAAAGCCCCTCCCGAGGAAGGGGCCTTGTATAAGGAAAGGGTTATGATGAAGTTCGTCATCATACTGATTGTGTTGTTACTGTTAAGTTTCCCGACTTACTAACAACCAATTCAGAGGGGGGAGAAATCCTCCCTTACCCTTGTTCCTTTACTTTAGGTTGAAAAAAAATCAGCGTCAAGAAGGTTTCATTAACACATATCCCTGGCCCAAAAAGCCGGGGATTTTTTATATCTGCGTTCCGCTAAAAAGTACAAATGATCAGGTTGTTACAGCGTTTTGCGAGCCGACTCGGGGAAGAGAAAAGTGCATCAGGGAAAGCATTGCGCGGGGTCTGGCGCTCATCAACAATCGGGGAATCAGCAAGGGGCTGAAACGGGAAAGCCCCTCCCGAAGAAGGGGCCTTGTATAAGGAAAGGGTTATGATGAAGTTCGTCATCATACTGATTGTGCTGTTACTGATAAGTTTCCACGCTTATTAACGGCCATTCAGAGGGGGGAGAAATCCTCCCTTACCCTTGTTCCTTTACTTTAGGTTGAAAAAACAACAGCGTCAATAGGACTATCCGGCACAACGCGAGAACTGTGAACCGCTTTCCGGTTAGCCTTTTTTATCCTGCTGGATCTTCTTGATAATGTTAGTGGTTGAGCAACCGTCTTCGAAGTTGAGCACCAGCACTTCGCCACCGTTGGCCCAGACTTCTTTACTCCCGGCAATCTCTTCTGGTTTATAGTCGCCGCCTTTCACCAGCAGGTCTGGCAAGATCCCGGCGATCAAGCGCTGCGGCGTGTCTTCTTCAAACGACACCACCCAGTCGACCGCTTCCAGTGCCCCCAGCACAATCATACGCTGTTCGAGAGGGTTAACGGGGCGGGAATCCCCTTTCAGCCGTTTGGTGGAGGCATCGCTGTTCACAGCGACAATCAGGCGGTCACCCAGTTTGCGGGCATTTGCCAGATAGGAGACGTGCCCGGCGTGCAGGATGTCGAAGACGCCATTGGTCATCACCACTTTTTCACCGCGTTTACGCGCCGCCGCTACAGCAAGCTTCAGTTCCTCTTCGGTCATCACACCAAAGCCGGTATCTGCACGTCCACGTACTGCATTTTCCAGCTCGATCGGCGAAACCGTGGATGTTCCCAGTTTGCCAACCACCACACCGGCCGCCGCGTTGGCAAAGAAGCAGGCTTCTTCCAGCGAATTACCCGCCGCCAGCGTTGCTGCCAGCACACCAATCACCGTATCGCCCGCACCGGTGACGTCATACACTTCCTGCGCCTGGGTTGGCATATGCAGCGGCTCTTTACCCGGTTGCAGCAGCGACATCCCTTGTTCGGAACGGGTCACCAACAGAGCCGAGAATTCGTAATCGGCAATCAGTTTCATTCCGCGCTCAACAATCTCTTCTTCGGTCTTACATTTACCGACAACAGCTTCAAATTCCGAGAGATTCGGCGTTAACAGCGTAGCGCCGCGGTAGCGCTCAAAATCGGTGCCTTTTGGATCAATCAGCACCGGAACGCCCGCTTTACGCGCCAGTTGGATCATCTGCTGCACGCTTGCCAGCGCACCTTTCGCGTAGTCAGAGAGCACCAGCGCGCCAATCGAACTCAGCGCCTGATTAATCCGCTCGTGCAGCGGCTGCGGATCAACCCCTTCGAAACCTTCTTCAAAATCCAGACGGATCAGCTGTTGGTTGCGGGAAAGTACCCGTAATTTGGTGATGGTCGGATGCGTCGGTACAGAAACGAAGTCGCATTTGACGTTGACGTCGGCCAGAGATTTACTCAGCGCGCGCGCCGCATCGTCAATGCCCGTCAACCCGACCAGGCGTGCATTAGCACCGAGAGAAGCGATATTCATCGCCACGTTAGCCGCGCCGCCCGGACGTTCTTCGATGGTATTCACTTTAACCACGGGCACCGGCGCTTCCGGCGAGATACGGCTGGTGGGACCGTACCAGTAACGATCCAGCATCACATCACCAACCACCATCACTCCTGCACGTTCAAACTCTGGCAGCGTTACTTTCATTCCTGTCTCCTGAGAGATTCAAAATTTGCGCGCGATAATACCATACTTCATTCTTCCACCAGCCACTTCTGCCAGCTTGCCCGCACCAGATCACGCTCTGCGGTGAAGCAATCCTCCGACACATGGCCCGGCAATTCCTGTAATGCCAGATGATGAAGTTCATCGCGCAGCGTAGTGTAAGCACGGGTCAGCACCATCGCTTCCTGCTCTTCCATAATGTCGTTTTGCGCCAGCAGCTCCAGAATACGCACGTTGTCTGACCAGCGCGTTAACTTCGGTTTTTCATGAGCGTAGCGCAACACCAGATATTGGGTAATAAATTCGATATCGGTAATTCCGCCTTCATCGGCTTTGATATCAAAGCGATCGCGATGTTTATTGCCGAGATGAGCGCGCATTTTCTCGCGCATTTCCCGCACTTCCGTTTGCAGAGTTTTACCTTCACGCGGCAGCGTCATAATCTCGCGACGCACCGCGTCAAAGTGCGCGGTGAGCTGCGGATCGCCGTACACTACACGCGCACGCACCAGCGCCTGATGTTCCCACGTCCAGGCCTCGTTTTTCTGATAATCGGCAAACGCTTCTGCAGAGGTGACCAGCATTCCCGCCGCCCCGGACGGACGCAGTCGAGCATCCACTTCATACAAAATGCCGGAAGAGGTGCGCGTACTGAACAGATGCATAATGCGTTGCGCCAGACGCAGATAAAACTGTCGTCCGTCGATTTCCCGCTCGCCGTCAGTCATTGCATCCATTGGGCAATCATGGAGGAAGATCAGGTCAAGATCGGAACTGTAGCCTAACTCCCAGCCGCCCAGCTTGCCGTAGCCGACCACCGCAAAACCACGCCCTTCGCGTTCGTTCAGGTGATTTGGCTTACCGTAGCGGGCAACCATTTGAACCCATGCCTGTTGTACGACAGCATCTATCATGGCTTCTGCCAGCCAGGTTAAGTGATCGCTCACTTTCATGACCGGTAGCGTACCGGCGATATCCGCCGCCGCGATGCGTAAAAGTTGCGCCTGTTTGAACTGACGCAGCGCCTCAAGCTGTTGCTCTTCGTCATCTTCCGGCACGCGCAGCAAATACTGGCGCAGTTCATCACGGTAGGCATCCGTCGCCGTCGGCTGGTAGAGAGTGTTTGGATCGAGCAGTTCGTCCAGCAATAATGGATAACGCGCCAGTTGGCTGGCAATCATCGGCGATGCGGCACACAGAGAAATCAAATGCTTAAGCGCCGCGGGGAATTCACTAAGCAATTCTAAATAGGTAGTGCGGGTAACAATCCCCACCAGCAAGGCGGTAATGCGCGACAGCGTGACAGCAGCGTCTTCACGCGCACAGACATCACTTAGCAGATGCGGCATCAGATGGTCGAGCACCTGACGTCCTCGCGGCCCGATTGTGCGCTTATCCAGCTCTTTGCGGAAATCGGCAATCAGTGTTAGCACCTGTTTGCGATCATCTTCGCTAAGATGCGCCAGTACTGGCGTAGTGTCATCTTCCTGCAACGCATCCTGCCACAGCTCACGCCACTGTTCCGACAGCGACTCTTCCTGAGTTTCGCTTTCGTCATCGCCAATCAATTCGTTAAACACCCGGCGCACATTGGTCATATGTCCGGTCAGCGCCCCGGTCAGTTGCGGCCAGTCAGCAAAGTCCATCGCCCACGCCAGCCGCGCACGGTTAAGCTCATCAGAAGGAAGTGTCTGGGTTTGTTCGTCGTTAATGCTTTGCAGCAGGTTTTCCAGGCGCCGCAGGAACAGATACGCCACTCGCAATTGTTCAGCATCGTTTTCAGAAAGCAGATGCAGCGCGGCAATGGCGCTGAGCGTTGGCAGTAAAGAGCGCGATTGCAGCGACGGTTCGCGCCCGCCGCGAATGAGCTGGAATACCTGGACGATAAATTCAATTTCGCGAATGCCACCCGCGCCAAGTTTGATGTTGTCGGTCAAACCGCGTCGGCGCACTTCACGGGCAATCATTCCTTTCATGTTGCGCAGCGACTGGATCACGCTGAAATCGATGTAACGGCGGAAAACAAACGGGCGCAGCATCGCACGCAACTCGTTAGCATAGACGCCGTCGCTATCGCCCATAATCCGCGCCTTGACCATGGCGTATCGCTCCCAGTCGCGCCCCTGCTCCTGGTAATAGTCTTCCAGTGCCGCAAAGCTCAGCACCAGCGGGCCACTTTCGCCAAACGGACGCAGTCGCATATCCACGCGATAGACGAAGCCATCCTGCGTTGGTTGATCCAGCACTTTAATCAGCCGCTGACCCATGCGGGTAAAGAACTGAGCGTTATCCAGTTCCCTGCGTCCGCCCTGCGTGCAACCATGTTCCGGCCAGGCAAAAATCAGATCGATATCTGAGGAGAAATTCAGCTCCCCACCGCCCAGCTTACCCATGCCTAAAATCAGCAGCGGTTGCGCTTCGCCCTGCGCATTGCACGGCGTTCCCCACTCGCGGCAGCAAGCGTCATACAGCCAGTCACGCGCCGCAACAATCAGCGTCTCCGCCAGATGACTGAGCTGCTGCAAAATGCTCTCTTCAGTAACCAGTGCCAGCGTTTGCGCCCAGGCGATGCGCACCATAATGCGCCGCCGGAATAGCCGCAGCTCGCGCATTAACCCGGCTTCGTCACTCACATTACTGAGCGCCTCCTGCAACCATGCAGTGTAATGCTGCCATTCGTCGGCCTGCGGCGGTTGGCTTTCCAGTTCCGTCAGCCACTCTGGATGCGCAATTATGCTGTCCTGCAGAAAATCACTAAAAGTAAGTACTGACTTCGCCTGTGCACTAAGTGATTCCTCGGCTAAAGGCGCTGGCAGCCGCTCAACAACGGTCTGCCAGTACTGCTGTAACGGTGAAGAGAGCGGCTTCATAAGCGATTTTATCCTTGCCTGATTAACGTTTTCCGCTGTGCAACCAGAACGGTTCCTGATTGTTTGCCTCATTACGGAAATGTTCAATTTCAATGCGTTGCCCGGTCGCAATGGCATGACGCAGTCCCTGCCAGTTCTCCAGCCAGGCTTGCGCGACGAGAGGATCGTAGTAACCCGCCAGCAACAATATTGAGTCAATGTCACGCGTCAGGCGCGGCAATTGGTCACGGTAGCGATCGCCTAATGGCTGGCAGAAAACGCTTTTCAGTTCAGCGGCATGGCGGGAAAGATGGATATCGGCAAAGCGTTTGAAAGAATCGCTGATTTTGCCCTGCGCTTTGGCATCTAAAAACGGCTGCCAGGCTTTGCTTACCAGCCATTCGGTCAACGCCAGCTTCGCCATCGCCGTTTCGGTAGAGTAGACCGCCGTTACGGCAGACACCGCTGAAGCGATGGTCGCTTCGCATTGAGTCAGCAAATCACGTAAGTGAGTGCTCGCTTTACGCGGCACAATACCGCCGAACAGCATCAGCGTATGACGGACCAGACCGATGGCTGCCAGCACCTGCTCTTTCGCCGTATCGTTGCCACGTACCCACAGTTCTTCATGATACTGCCATTGCGCTAACGCCAGCTCGAGCGCCGCTTCCAGCCCCTGTTCCACATCAGCTTTTGCCGCAACATGCAAAATGGTGGTCGGTTTGATTTCACGCGCGGGATTGCCCTGCGCCAGATTATAGCCGCGCGCGGCTTTGCTCAGGCTGCCCTGACGTAATCCGGTTTGCGATACCAGTTGGTTCGCCAGTTTCAGTACCGCGCGCGTATCGCCGCTAAGCAACTCCAGTTCCAGCTCGCAGATAGGCTCAGCAAATTCACCCGCTTTCACCTCGCCCTGATCGAGAGCGATTTCAATGCTGCTGCCATCGACCTCCACCAACCATTTTTCGCGATAAAAATCGGTGCTGAACAGTGGCTTCACGCGGGACGCGAGATCGGCTGGTAACTCACCGTTCGGCCAGACTTCCGTCGGTAACTGCGCCAGGTCGAGCGTCGGTTCGCTCAACGCCACGTTATATTCCGGGCGCTGGTGTAAGCCGCCTGTCACTCTTCCTGCAACTTTCATGGTCATCTCATAGCGACCGTTTTCGCCACGGATACGTAAGCCCATGTCGTGCCCACGCAGCCAGTTATCCAGCGTTTCGTAGTAAATATTCAGCAACTGCACGGGGTCATGGTGCTCGCCGCCCAGCGTATTGAGATGGTCACGCAACGCCTCAACGGCACTGTGATTAACAATAAACTTTAATTCGATTTCCTGAGCCATCCTTCCTCCACTGGGTACTCCCCCCCAACGTAGGCGGGAGGGGAATTTGGGCTGTTAAGCCCGCAGTTTATCAGCCACGCTGATTCTGAATATACTTTTTCACAACTTCCAGCGGTGCTCCACCACATGAACCGATGAAATAAGAGCGTGACCAGAGTACGGGCTTTGAATACGCGGCGCGCAAATCAATAAAATCATTCCGCAGCCGCCTACTGGTAACGGACTTAAGGCTGTTTACCAGCTTTGTGAGTTGCACCAACGGTGGGTATTCAATCAGCATGTGAACATGATCTGCCTCGCCGTCACATTCCTTTAACTCGGCGCCAAAGTCCGCGCATACCTCCGCTACATACTGACGCATGTTTGCATGATGCAATTCACCAAAAACTGGACGGCGGTATTTTGTCATAAAAACAACGTGAACATGCAACAGGTAAGCTGAATAGCGTGAACGATTGATTTCGCACACGTATTGATCCTCCCAAAAAAATGTGGATATATTGTACATTCTAAATAACCACATACTGAATGCAAAATGTTAATCCAGAAAGCATATAAATACAGGCTCTACCCCACTGACCAGCAGGCGCAAAGGTTGCGTCAGTTGTGCGGTTGCGCTCGCTTTGTCTGGAACTATGCACTGAATGAAACACTGAGCATTCATGACGCGGGCGGAAAAATTCCGTCAGCTTTCGACCTGAATAAACGACTTACGGGCTGGAAAAAACTCCCTGAGCTGGCCTTTCTTGCTGAGGGTTACACTGACAACCTCCAGCAGAAACTGAAAGACCTGCGGAGCGCATGGGATCGCTGTTTTGATAAATCCCTGACGGCTGAAAAGCCCGTTTTCAAAAAGAAAACCAAAGGCTGCGACTCTATTCGGTTCGTCAATTTCAGCAAATATTGTGGGCTGGATTATGGCCGTGTGAAACTCCCGTCAGGACTGGGCTGGGTTAAATTTCGTCAGTCCCGGAAGATTGAAGGCGTCATTAAAAATTGCACCATCAGCCAGCATGCCGGACACTGGTATGTGTCTTTTCAGGTCGAATTAGCTGTTACCGATCCGATTCACGCATCGACCAGCGCAATAGGCCTGGATGCAGGTATAACGAAGCTGGCAACACTTTCAGACGGCACGGTCTTTAAACCGGTAAACAGCTTTAAAAAAAATCAGGATAAGCTGGCTCGCTTACAGCGCCATCTGGCCCGGAAGGTTAAATTCTCCGCCAACTGGAAAAAGCAGAAAGCGAAGATTTCCCGTTTCCACTCTCATATCGCAAACATCCGCCGCGATTACCTTCATAAAACCACGACGACGATCAGCAAAAACCACGCGATGATAGTCATTGAGGATTTAAAGGTTTCGAACATGTCAAAATCAGCAGCGGGTACGGTAGACCAGCCGGGGCGCAACGTCGCGGCAAAATCAGGTCTTAACCGGGCGATACTGGATCAGGGCTGGGCAGAAATGCGCCGCCAGCTCGAATATAAGCAGGCATGGCGCGGCGGTGATGTGCTGGCGATTAATCCGGCGTACACCAGTCAGAAATGCGCATGTTGTGGGCATACATCGAAAAATAACCACAGGGCGCAGGCGAGCTTTATCTGTACCGCGTGCGGCTATACGGCAAACGCCGATGTAAACGGCGCTCGAAATATATTAACAGCAGGTTTTGAAGTCATGGCGGCAGGACAAATATTGCCGTCAGTCCGTAAAGGACGCGCCCGTAAGGCGGCGTAAGCCGTCGAGCGAGGAACCGGGCAATGCGGCAACGTATTGCTACCCTGACAAGGGAATCCCCCTCCTGAGTCGCTTTGCGCGAAGGTGGGGGAGGATGTCAAGGCCTTTACTTATCGGTTATGTCACATAAGTGACGATGAACGGCGAACTTAATGCGATCTTTTTTGTCAGTAGATAGTATTTTGCGCCAAATTGCCATGCAACGGGCAATTTGACGGGCGTAAAAGTTTGAAGCAGTGGCAAGACCTGACACAGAGGATTCCGATTGATGTCGAATGCTTTGCGTAGCGACACTGATGCCACTACTATCGTTCCACTTTCCATGACAATAACGACAGCCTGATGCCAAAATTACGCCTGATCGGATTAACTTTACTCGCACTTAGCGCGACTGCCGTCTCACACGCTGAAGAAACGCGCTATGTTTCCGACGAACTGAATACCTGGGTCCGTAGCGGTCCGGGAGACCATTATCGCCTCGTGGGCACGGTTAACGCCGGCGAGGAAGTGACCTTATTACAAACTGACGCCAACACCAATTATGCCCAGGTGAAAGACAGCTCTGGCCGTACCGCCTGGATCCCGTTGAAACAACTTAGCACAGAGCCAAGCCTGCGCTCCCGTGTGCCAGATCTGGAAAATCAGGTCAAAACCCTGACCGATAAGCTCACCAATATCGATAACACCTGGAATCAGCGCACCGCAGAAATGCAGCAAAAAGTGGCGCAGAGCGACAGCGTGATCAACGGGTTAAAAGAAGAAAATCAGAAACTGAAAAACGAGCTGATTGTCGCGCAGAAAAAGGTCGATGCCGCCAGCGTGCAGCTGGATGACAAACAGCGCACCATCATCATGCAGTGGTTTATGTATGGTGGCGGCGTGCTGGGGCTTGGCTTGCTGCTCGGTCTGGTACTGCCGCACCTGATCCCAACGCGCAAACGTAAAGATCGCTGGATGAACTAAATCGCCTTCTTCGTTGCACTGTCTTATTATTAGGAATTGTGTATTTGACGAAGGGATGATGGCGTGAAGATTTATCTGGTCGGTGGTGCTGTTCGGGATGCATTGTTAGGGCTACCGGTCAAAGACAGAGATTGGGTGGTAGTCGGTAGTACGCCACAGGAGATGCTCGACGCGGGCTACCAGCAGGTAGGCCGCGATTTTCCTGTTTTTCTGCATCCGCAAACGCATGAAGAGTATGCGCTGGCACGTACCGAACGGAAATCCGGTTCCGGTTACACCGGTTTTACCTGCTATGCCGCACCGGATGTCACGCTGGAAGATGATCTTAAGCGGCGCGATCTGACCATTAATGCGCTGGCCCAGGACGATAACGGCGAGATTATCGACCCGTACAACGGTCTGGGCGATCTGCAAAATCGTCTGTTGCGCCATGTTTCCCCCGCTTTTGGCGAAGATCCGTTACGTGTACTGCGCGTGGCGCGTTTTGCTGCACGTTATGCCCACCTCGGTTTTCGTATTGCTGATGAAACTCTGGCGCTAATGCGCGAGATGACTCACGCGGGTGAACTGGAACACCTGACGCCTGAACGGGTGTGGAAAGAGACGGAAAGTGCCCTCACCACCCGCAATCCACAAGTGTTCTTCCAGGTGCTGCGCGATTGCGGCGCCCTGCGCGTTCTATTCCCGGAAATTGACGCCCTGTTTGGCGTTCCGGCCCCCGCCAAGTGGCATCCGGAAATCGACACCGGTATTCACACCTTAATGACGCTCTCCATGGCGGCAATGCTGAGTCCGCAGGTCGATGTCCGTTTCGCAACGTTATGCCACGATCTCGGTAAAGGCCTGACGCCGCCAGAACTTTGGCCGCGTCATCATGGTCACGGCCCGGCGGGTGTGAAATTAGTGGAACAACTATGCCAGCGTCTGCGCGTGCCAAATGAAATTCGCGATTTAGCCAGACTGGTGGCTGAGTTTCACGATCTCATCCATACCTTCCCAATGCTGAACCCAAAAACCATCGTCAAATTATTTGATTCCATCGACGCCTGGCGTAAACCGCAGCGTGTCGAGCAACTGGCGTTGACCAGCGAGGCTGACGTGCGTGGCAGAACCGGTTTTGAATCGGTGGACTACCCGCAAGGCCGCTGGTTGCGCGAAGCCTGGGAAGTGGCGCAGTCAGTGCCGACAAAAGACGTCGTTGAAGCGGGATTTAAAGGTGTGGAGATTCGCGAGGAGCTGACCCGACGGCGGATTGCGGCGGTAGCCAGCTGGAAGGAACAACGTTGTCCAAAGCCTGATTAAGCACTTGAATTTCAATTTATTGCAAACACCGGCCAGGTCGGATAAGACGCACAAGCGTCATATCCGACACTATTCCTCAATCAAAAGAACACAACATACACCGCAGCCGCCACAATAAAGCGATAAATGGCGAACGGTATAAACGAAATGCGCTTAATCAATTGCAGGAAGGTTTTAATCGCTATCAGCGCCACCACAAAAGCGGTGATAAACCCAACGGCAAACATCGGGATATCGCCGGTTGTCAGGAAGCCCCAGCTTTTGTAGAGATCGAGCGCCGTTGCGCCCATCATCATCGGCACCGCCAGCAGGAACGAGAACTCGGAAGCCGCGTAACGGCTCACGCCCATCAGCATCCCGCCAGATATGGTCGCCCCGGAGCGTGAAAAACCCGGCCACAGCGCCAGACACTGGAAGCAGCCAATCATAAACGCCTGACGATAGGTCATATCATCGAGACCCGGCGCACGCGGTTCTTTTGGTTTCAGGCATTCGGCGGCAATCAGCAACAGACCGCCAACGACCAGCGCATACATCACATTTATTGGATTAAACAACGACTTAATCGTGTCGTGGAACAACAGCCCCAGTACTACCGCTGGGATCATGCCAAGCAGAATGTGGATCAGCGTTAAACGGCCTTTGCTTTCTCCTTCGTGTTGCAGCGGACGACCAAAGTGAATGCCAATCAGGCCAAACAGACGCCGCCAGAACATCACTACTACCGCCAGAATTGATCCTAACTGGATCACGACTTCAAAGGTTTTCGCCGTGTCGCCCTCAAATCCCAACAAGTGACCGACAATAATCATATGGCCCGTGCTGGATACCGGCAGAAATTCTGTCAATCCTTCGACCACACCCAATATTGCCGCTATCAGCAGCGAGTGCATATCGCTCATCAATAAACCCCTAAATTATAAAAATGTAACGCTTGTCCAAACTACTGCAGTATGACCAGGTTATAACCGTTTGGTTTAACAGCTGTAAAATTAATTATTTTCTTTCAGATTATTGCCACGCTCAATGATGACGCCAACATTCGCCGCCCGCGCCACTGCGCCTGGCTTGCTGAGTTTGATACGCACCCACGGCGAGTTGAAGCGTGCTAACAGCAGCTCCGCCACCTCTTCCGCCACACGTTCCACCAGCGCAAAACGCGCGCCCTCGACGTGGCTGACTACCGTTTCTGCAATGTCAGCGTAACTGAGGCAATCCGCCACATCATCACTTTTCGCCGCTTTACGGTTATCCCACGCCATTTCGATATCGAACACTAACTTCTGTTCGATGGTCTGTTCCCAGTCGTAAACACCAATAGTGGTGATTACCGAAAGTTGCTCTATAAATACAATATCCATCACGTCCTGCCTGCTTTTTGGCTAACCGGATACCACTTCCGGCGAAATGTGCGTATTATCCACAGATTCATCGTTGAACACGAATTTTCAAAACGGAACAGCTTATGAGTGCAATCGCGCCTGGAATGATCCTCATCGCGTACCTCTGCGGCTCCATTTCCAGTGCCATTCTGGTTTGCCGCTTGTGTGGGCTGCCCGATCCGCGAACCAGCGGCTCCGGTAATCCTGGCGCAACCAATGTGTTACGTATCGGTGGCAAGGGAGCAGCCGTAGCAGTACTGATTTTCGACGTTCTGAAAGGAATGTTGCCCGTCTGGGGCGCGTATGAATTAGGTGTCAGCCCCTTCTGGCTAGGCTTAATTGCCATCGCCGCCTGCCTTGGACACATCTGGCCCGTTTTCTTCGGTTTTAAAGGAGGAAAAGGCGTTGCTACCGCTTTTGGTGCCATCGCACCAATTGGCTGGGATCTCACCGGAGTAATGGCGGGAACCTGGTTACTGACCGTGCTATTGAGCGGATACTCGTCGCTGGGAGCGATTGTCAGCGCACTGATTGCTCCATTTTACGTCTGGTGGTTTAAGCCACAATTCACCTTCCCGGTTTCGATGCTCTCATGCCTGATCCTGCTGCGCCATCATGACAACATCCAGCGTCTGTGGCGTCGTCAGGAGACAAAAATCTGGACGAAATTCAAAAGAAAGCGCGAAAAGGATCCTGAGTGATTTTTCGCGAGTCTACATAACCTGATAGCCTTCGTCGGGCTTGCCTAGCCGCTGCTGGCACCATGCCGCCAGAAATTCCACGCAGACACGTAATTTCATGCTGCGATAGAGCGGCTCCCGGTAAACAGCCCAGATATTGGCGCTTTGTGCATACTCCGGCAATACTCGCACCAGTTTGCCACTCTCCAGAAACGGTAAAACATCCCACTCAGAACGCAGCATAATTCCTTTTCCTTCCAGCGCCCATTGCAGCACAATCTCGCCGCTATTGGAGGAAAGGTGCCCGCTTACCTTCACCGATTTTTTCTCCTGACCGTTCCCCAACTCCCATATTCCGTGGGTCATATCACGCTCTTTGGTCACAAGACAGTCATGACGACTTAATTCCTGCAAGGATAGTGGCTGCGGATATTTTTGCAGATACTCAGGTGCTGCACATAATATTCGTTTATTTTTTGTCAAAAGATGCGCAATATAATAATCAGGAATTTCGTCATTAATACGAATATCCAGATCAATATTATCCTGCACTAAATCAATTTGCCGATCGAACAATTCAAAATGCACCTGTAACTCAGGATAATTGCGCATCAGTTCGGTAATAGCTGGCGCAATATGGCTGCGCCCAAAACCAAAACTACAGCCAATACGAATCATCCCCTCCGGGCGCGTTTTGATTTGCGTGACGTCATCGACCAGTCGCTGATATTGGGTGAGGATTTCCAGCGCATGCTCGTAACAACGTTGGCCACTTTCAGTCAGCGCCACGCCGCGGGCGGAGCGGTTCAGCAGCGTTGTTGCCAGCGTATTTTCAAGGATTTGGATCCGCTTGGTGACAAATGCAGGCGTTTGCCCAAGCGTCGCCGCTGCAGCACTAAAACTCCCGCTGTGGACGATTTCTACCAGTACCTGCAAATCTTTGGCTAAAGGCCAGCTATTCAGCATCGTTAATTATCCGCAGTTGTGATAAGCGCAGTGTATTTCGCAAAACATTGCCATTCCCTGCTCTGGCGCAATATTCATTCTTATTTTCGCGTTGATTCACGAACTGTGAATTACATATTCACGGCGGCAAAAAATATAAAACCACATTTTTAGTGGTAGTTTGTGGCGGTGAATTTTTCCAGACAAATACATAAACTGGAGTTGCCATGATGAGCGAAAGTAATAAGCAACAGGCAGTGAATAAGTTGACGGAGATTGTCGCTAACTTTACCGCCATGATTTCTACCCGAATGCCCGATGACGTGGTGGACAAACTAAAACAGCTAAAGGATGCCGAAACGTCGTCGATGGGGAAAATCATCTACCACACGATGTTCGACAACATGCAAAAAGCAATCGACCTGAATCGTCCTGCCTGTCAGGACACCGGCGAAATCATGTTTTTTGTTAAGGTCGGTTCCCGTTTCCCACTGCTTGGCGAGCTGCAAAGCATTCTTAAGCAAGCCGTGGAAGAGGCAACCGTCAAAGCGCCACTGCGTCACAATGCGGTAGAAATTTTTGACGAAGTGAACACCGGCAAAAATACCGGCAGCGGCGTACCGTGGGTCACCTGGGATATCGTCCCCGACGGTGACGATGCGGAAATCGAAGTTTACATGGCAGGCGGCGGCTGCACGTTGCCTGGTCGTTCGAAAGTGTTAATGCCGTCGGAAGGCTACGAAGGCGTAGTGAAATTCGTCTTCGAAAATATCTCCACCCTCGCCGTAAACGCCTGTCCACCGGTACTGGTAGGCGTGGGCATCGCCACCTCGGTGGAAACCGCCGCTGTGCTCTCACGTAAAGCCATTTTGCGCCCGATTGGCAGCCGCCATCCCAATCCAAAAGCGGCAGAGCTGGAACTACGCCTGGAAGAAGGACTCAACCGTCTGGGGATTGGTCCACAGGGGCTGACTGGCAACAGTTCAGTGATGGGCGTACATATCGAATCTGCCGCCCGCCATCCGTCAACCATCGGCGTTGCTGTTTCTACCGGCTGCTGGGCGCATCGTCGCGGCACACTGCTGGTTCATGCCGATCTCACCTTTGAAAATCTGTCTCACACCCGGAGCGCGTTATGAAAAAGATCCTGACAACCCCGATCAAAGCTGAAGATCTGCAAGATATTCGCGTCGGCGATGTGATCTACCTGACCGGTACGCTGGTAACCTGCCGTGACGTTTGTCACCGTCGCTTGATCGAACTCAAACGTCCGATCCCTTACGATCTCAACGGCAAAGCGATTTTCCACGCTGGCCCCATCGTGCGCAAAAACGGCGACAAATGGGAGATGGTATCCGTCGGCCCGACAACCAGTATGCGTATGGAAAGTTTTGAACGTGAATTTATCGAACAGACCGGCGTGAAACTGGTGGTCGGCAAAGGCGGAATGGGGCCGCTGACCGAAGAAGGCTGCCAGAAATTCAAGGCGCTGCATGTGATTTTCCCGGCAGGCTGCGCAGTACTGGCGGCAACCCAGGTGGAAGAGATTGAAGAGGTGCACTGGACAGAACTCGGGATGCCGGAGTCGCTGTGGGTCTGCCGGGTCAAAGAGTTCGGTCCGCTGATTGTCTCTATTGATACCCACGGCAACAACCTGATAGCCGAAAACAAAAAGCTGTTCGCCGAACGCCGCGATCCCATCGTGGAAGAGATTTGCGAGCACGTCCACTACATCAAATAACCCTCCCGGAGAGGCTCACCCCCTCTCCTTTTTCGCAGGCATAACACGATGAAACCTTCCACTGAATGGTGGCGATACCTTGCGCCGCTGGCGGTCATCGCCATTATTGCTCTAATTCCGGTTCCCGCAGGGCTGGAGAGTCATACCTGGCTCTACTTTGCCGTTTTTACTGGCGTGATCGTTGGACTGATCCTCGAACCCGTGCCGGGTGCCGTGGTGGCGATGGTGGGTATCTCCATTATCGCCATTCTCTCGCCGTGGCTGCTGTTTAGCCCGGAGCAGCTCGCCCAGCCAGGTTTTAAGTTCACCGCCAAATCCCTCTCCTGGGCGGTTTCTGGTTTTTCTAATTCGGTTATCTGGCTGATTTTCGCCGCCTTTATGTTTGGCACAGGCTATGAAAAAACCGGGCTGGGGCGACGTATCGCGCTGATTCTGGTGAAAAAGATGGGGCATCGTACGCTGTTTCTCGGCTATGCGGTGATGTTCTCCGAGCTGATCCTGGCACCTGTAACACCGTCCAACTCGGCGCGCGGTGCGGGGATTATCTATCCCATCATCCGTAACCTGCCACCGCTCTATCAATCACAACCAAACGACAGCAGTTCGCGCAGCATTGGCTCGTACATCATGTGGATGGGGATTGTTGCCGACTGTGTGACCAGCGCCATTTTCCTGACGGCGATGGCACCTAACTTGCTGTTAATTGGCCTGATGAAAAGCGCATCTCACGCCACACTGAGTTGGGGCGACTGGTTTCTCGGCATGTTGCCGCTCAGCATTTTACTGGTTCTGCTGGTTCCCTGGCTGGCTTACGTGCTGTACCCGCCGGTACTGAAGTCTGGTGATCAGGTGCCACGCTGGGCAGAGACGGAACTGCAGGCAATGGGCCCGCTCTGTTCGCGTGAAAAACGGATGCTGGGGCTGATGGTAGGCGCACTGGTGCTGTGGATTTTCGGCGGTGATTATATCGATGCCGCGATGGTCGGTTACAGCGTGGTGGCACTGATGCTGCTTCTGCGCATTATCTGCTGGGACGATATTGTCAGTAATAAAGCGGCGTGGAACGTTTTCTTCTGGCTGGCCTCGCTTATCACCCTCGCTACCGGACTCAACAACACCGGTTTTATTAGCTGGTTTGGCAAACTGTTAGCAGGCAGCTTAAGCGGTTATTCGCCAACGATGGTGATGGTGGCGTTGATTGTGGTCTTTTATCTGCTACGCTACTTCTTTGCCAGCGCCACGGCGTATACCTCCGCTCTCGCGCCGATGATGATTGCCGCCGCGCTGGCGATGCCGGAAATCCCGCTTCCCGTGTTCTGCCTGATGGTTGGCGCGGCCATTGGTCTGGGGAGCATTCTTACACCATACGCCACCGGACCCAGTCCGATTTACTACGGTAGTGGTTATCTGCCAACGGTGGATTACTGGCGACTGGGTGCAATTTTTGGGCTGATATTCCTCGTGTTGCTGGTGATTACCGGCTTACTGTGGATGCCCGTGGTGTTGCTTTAAGTGAGGACGGTGCCGGAAGTGACTCTCCGGCACCTAATAGTTTTACGCGGCCGGTAACTCTGCCAGCGGCCAGCGCGGACGCACGCTAACGCCGAGATCCGCCGTCGCGCCTGCTTTAAACCGCACCATTCCGGCATAGGCGATCATCGCGCCGTTATCAGTACAAAATTCCGGACGCGCGTAGAACACTTCGCCACGGCGTTTTTTCATCATTTCAGCCAGCTTCGCCCGTAACGTGCGGTTAGCACTCACGCCGCCTGCCATTACCAGTCGCTTAAAGCCCGTCTGATCCAGCGCTCGCTTACACTTAATCATCAACGTATCGACCACCGCATCTTCAAAGGCGCGGGCGATATCAGCACGCGTCTGGTCGTCGGTGCCGTTGTCACGAATCGTGTTCGCCGCAAAGGTTTTCAGACCAGAAAAGCTGAAATCCAGCCCTGGGCGGTCAGTCATCGGGCGCGGGAAGACAAAGCGCCCGGCTGTACCCTGCGCCGCCATTTTCGACAGTAACGGACCACCAGGATAATCGAGCCCTAACAGTTTCGCGGTTTTATCAAAGGCTTCACCGGCGGCATCATCGATAGACTCGCCGAGCAGCTCGTACTGACCAATGCCAGTCACGCTGATTAACTGCGTATGACCGCCGGAAACCAGCAGCGCGACAAACGGAAATTCCGGTGGGTTATCTTCCAGCATCGGCGCTAACAGATGCCCTTCCATATGGTGTACAGGGATCGCCGGAACGCCCCAGGCAAACGCCAGCGAACGCCCGACCGTTGCGCCAACCAACAGCGCACCGACTAATCCAGGGCCTGCAGTATAGGCCACGGCGTCAATGTCTTTTGCCGTTAAACCGGACTCTTTCAGCGCCGCCTGGATCAACGGTACGGTTTTACGCACGTGATCGCGGGAGGCCAGTTCAGGCACGACGCCGCCGTAGTCAGCGTGCAATTTCACCTGACTATACAATTGGTTGGCTAACAAACCTTTTTCATCGTCGTAAATGGCGATGCCGGTTTCATCGCAGGAAGTTTCAATACCCAGTACACGCATGACTTGTTTTACCTCGCTTTATTACCGCGCAGTGTAGGACCAATGCGGGTTGATGTAAAACTTTGTTCGCCCCTGGAGAAAGCCTCGTGTATACTCCTCACCCTTATAAAAGTCCCTTTCAAAAAAGGCCGCGGTGCTTTACAAAGCAGCAGCAATTGCAGTAAAATTCCGCACCATTTTGAAATAAGCTGGCGTTGATGCCAGCGGCAAACCGAATTAATCAAAGGTGAGAGGCACATGCCGGTAATTAAAGTACGTGAAAACGAGCCGTTCGACGTAGCTCTGCGTCGCTTCAAGCGTTCCTGCGAAAAAGCAGGTGTTCTGGCGGAAGTTCGTCGTCGTGAGTTCTATGAAAAACCGACTACCGAACGTAAGCGCGCTAAAGCTTCTGCAGTGAAACGTCACGCGAAGAAACTGGCTCGCGAAAACGCACGCCGCACTCGTCTGTACTAATTCCCCGAGAGCGTTGCTCTCCGATCAGACCGAGTTGTAGTTGTAAGGCCGTGCTTCCGAAAGGAATGCGCGGCTTATTTTCGTTTATGAATTGCTAAAAATCGGGGCCTATGGCTGGACGAATCCCACGCGTATTCATTAATGATCTGCTGGCACGCACTGACATCGTCGATCTGATCGATGCTCGTGTGAAGCTGAAAAAGCAGGGCAAGAATTTCCACGCGTGTTGTCCATTCCACAACGAGAAAACCCCGTCATTCACCGTTAACGGTGAAAAACAGTTTTACCACTGCTTTGGATGTGGCGCGCACGGCAATGCGATCGACTTCCTGATGAACTATGACAAGCTCGAGTTCGTCGAAACGGTCGAAGAGCTGGCGGCAATGCACAATCTTGAAGTGCCATTTGAAGCAGGCAGCGGCCCCAGTCAGATCGAGCGCCATCAACGGCAAACGCTTTATCAGTTGATGGACGGTCTGAATACGTTTTACCAACAATCTTTACAGCAACCTGTTGCCACGTCTGCGCGCCAGTATCTGGAAAAACGCGGATTAAGCCACGAGGTTATTGCCCGCTTTGCGATTGGTTTTGCGCCCCCCGGCTGGGACAACGTCCTGAAACGGTTTGGCGGTAATCCAGAAAATCGTCAGTCATTGATTGATGCGGGCATGTTGGTCACCAACGATCAGGGTCGCAGTTACGATCGTTTCCGCGAGCGGGTGATGTTCCCCATTCGCGATAAACGCGGTCGGGTAATTGGTTTTGGCGGGCGCGTGCTGGGCAACGATACCCCCAAATACCTGAACTCGCCGGAAACCGATATTTTCCATAAAGGCCGCCAGCTATACGGTCTTTATGAGGCGCAGCAGGATAACGCTGAACCCAATCGTCTGCTTGTGGTCGAAGGCTATATGGACGTGGTGGCGCTGGCGCAATACGGCATTAATTACGCCGTTGCGTCGTTAGGCACGTCAACCACTGCCGATCACATTCAGTTGTTGTTCCGCGCGACCAACAATGTCATTTGCTGTTATGACGGCGACCGTGCAGGTCGCGATGCTGCCTGGCGAGCGTTGGAAACGGCGTTGCCTTACATGACAGACGGACGGCAGCTACGTTTTATGTTTTTGCCTGATGGCGAAGACCCTGACACGCTGGTACGCAAAGAAGGTAAAGAGGCGTTTGAAGCGCGGATGGAGCAGGCGATGCCACTCTCCGCTTTTCTGTTTAACAGTCTGATGCCGCAAGTTGATCTGAGTACCCCTGACGGGCGCGCACGTTTGAGTACGCTGGCACTGCCATTGATATCGCAGGTGCCGGGCGAAACGCTGCGAATATATCTTCGTCAGGAATTAGGCAACAAATTAGGCATACTTGATGACAGCCAGCTTGAACGATTAATGCCAAAAACGGCAGAGAGCAGCGTTTCTCGCCCTGTTCCACAGCTAAAACGCACGACCATGCGTATACTTATAGGGTTGCTGGTGCAAAATCCAGAATTAGCGACATTGGTCCCGCCGCTTGAGAATCTGGATGAAAATAAGCTCCCTGGACTTGGCTTATTCAGAGAACTGGTCAACACTTGTCTCTCTCAGCCAGGTCTGACCACCGGGCAACTTTTAGAGCACTATCGTGGTACAAATAATGCTGCCACCCTTGAAAAACTGTCGATGTGGGACGATATAGCAGATAGGAATATTGCTGAGCAAACCTTCACCGACTCACTCAACCATATGTTTGATTCGCTGCTTGAACTGCGCCAGGAAGAGTTAATCGCTCGTGAGCGCACGCATGGTTTAAGCAACGAAGAACGCCTGGAGCTCTGGACATTAAACCAGGAGCTGGCGAAAAAGTAATTTAACGGCTTAAGTGCCGAAGAGCGATCGGGAAGCCCCCGACAGCCGCACTGAGAGGCAGCGGCAAATATATAAGTACGCCCTCGTAATTATCGTTGGCGGTAAATAACCGTTGGATTTCAGCGTTAACGGCTGAAGGACAGCGGGTCAATCGCCCAACACCAACCTCATGAAATAAGTGTGGATACCGTCTTATGGAGCAAAACCCGCAGTCACAGCTGAAACTTCTTGTCACCCGTGGTAAGGAGCAAGGCTATCTGACCTATGCCGAGGTCAATGACCATCTGCCGGAAGATATCGTCGATTCAGATCAGATCGAAGACATCATCCAAATGATCAACGACATGGGCATTCAGGTGATGGAAGAAGCACCGGATGCCGATGATCTGATGCTGGCTGAAAACACCGCGGACGAAGATGCTGCCGAAGCCGCCGCGCAGGTGCTTTCCAGCGTGGAATCTGAAATCGGGCGCACGACTGACCCGGTACGCATGTACATGCGTGAAATGGGCACCGTTGAACTGTTGACCCGCGAAGGCGAAATTGACATCGCTAAGCGTATTGAAGACGGGATCAACCAGGTTCAATGCTCCGTTGCTGAATATCCGGAAGCGATCACCTATCTGCTGGAACAGTACGATCGTGTTGAAGCAGAAGAAGCGCGTCTGTCCGATCTGATCACCGGCTTTGTTGACCCGAACGCAGAAGAAGATCTGGCACCTACCGCCACTCACGTCGGTTCTGAGCTTTCCCAGGAAGATCTGGACGATGACGAAGATGAAGACGAAGAAGATGGCGATGACGATAGCGCCGATGATGACAACAGCATCGACCCGGAACTGGCTCGCGAAAAATTTGCGGAACTGCGCGCTCAGTACGTTGTAACGCGTGACACCATCAAAGCGAAAGGTCGCAGTCACGCAGCCGCTCAGGAAGAGATCCTGAAACTGTCTGAAGTATTCAAACAGTTCCGCCTGGTGCCGAAGCAGTTTGACTACCTGGTCAACAGCATGCGCGTCATGATGGACCGCGTTCGTACGCAAGAACGTCTGATCATGAAGCTCTGCGTTGAGCAGTGCAAAATGCCGAAGAAAAACTTCATTACCCTGTTTACCGGCAACGAAACCAGCGATACCTGGTTCAACGCGGCAATTGCGATGAACAAGCCGTGGTCGGAAAAACTGCACGATGTCTCTGAAGAAGTGCATCGCGCCCTGCAGAAACTGCAGCAGATTGAAGAAGAAACCGGCCTGACCATCGAGCAGGTTAAAGATATCAACCGTCGTATGTCCATCGGTGAAGCGAAAGCCCGCCGTGCGAAGAAAGAGATGGTTGAAGCGAACCTACGTCTGGTTATTTCTATCGCTAAGAAATACACCAACCGTGGCTTGCAGTTCCTTGACCTGATTCAGGAAGGTAACATCGGCCTGATGAAAGCGGTAGATAAGTTCGAATATCGCCGTGGTTACAAGTTCTCCACCTACGCAACCTGGTGGATCCGTCAGGCGATTACTCGTTCTATCGCGGATCAGGCGCGCACCATCCGTATTCCAGTGCATATGATTGAGACTATCAACAAGCTCAACCGTATTTCTCGCCAGATGCTGCAAGAGATGGGCCGCGAGCCGACGCCGGAAGAACTGGCTGAACGTATGCTGATGCCGGAAGACAAGATCCGCAAAGTGCTGAAAATCGCCAAAGAGCCAATCTCCATGGAAACGCCGATCGGTGATGATGAAGATTCGCATCTGGGGGATTTCATCGAGGATACCACCCTCGAGCTGCCGCTGGATTCTGCGACCACTGAAAGCCTGCGTGCGGCAACGCACGACGTGCTGGCTGGCCTGACCGCGCGTGAAGCGAAAGTTCTGCGTATGCGTTTCGGTATCGACATGAACACCGACCACACGCTGGAAGAAGTGGGTAAACAGTTCGACGTTACCCGCGAACGTATCCGTCAGATCGAAGCGAAGGCGCTGCGTAAACTGCGTCACCCGAGCCGTTCTGAAGTGCTGCGTAGCTTCCTGGACGATTAATCGGTAGGTCGGATCAGGCGTTACGCCACATCCGGCACTTTTCCCTTTGCACAAACGCCACCTTTTCGGTGGCGTTTTTTATCGCCCACGCACTACCAGCGCCTGGTCCAGTTCCCGATACGCCTCAACCAGTTTCTCCAGTGAAACGCGACTTAAACCGCTGGGATTTGGCAGTACCCAAATCTGCGTCGAACCAATAGTGAGCGTTTGCTTCCCCCACTGTGCACCGCGTTGGCTGAATCCTTGCTCAAACGCCTGTTTGCCCAGAATTGCCAACGCTTGTGGTTGGTAATCTTCAATTTTTTCAATCAGCTTACGCCCGCCTGCGTGCAGCTCCTGCTTTGAAACTTCATTGGCTTGCACCGTTGGACGGTCTACCAGTTTGGTGACGCCACAACGATAATCCAGCAGATGCTGCGCCTCCTGCGGCTTCAACTGACGGTCGGTAAACCCGGCCTGATATATCACCTTCCAGAAGCGATTTGCCGGATGAGCAAAGGGAAAACCAGTTCCGGCGGATGAAAGACCAGGGTTGATACCGCAAAACACAACCCGTAACCCTGGAGCCAAAATATCCTCAACCATATTTACTCCTTTCTAACATCACCAGGAAAAGTATAACGGATTGAAAATACATTGTTTATAAAAACAGCAGGCGAGCGGTAATGGCTGGATTGCGACACGGAGTTACTTTATAATCCGCTACCATGGCCCCTTAGCTCAGTGGTTAGAGCAGGCGACTCATAATCGCTTGGTCGTTGGTTCAAACCCAACAGGGGCCACCATATCTATCAAGGGGTTACGTTAACAGCGTGACCCCTTCGTTTTTTCTAGGATACCTATAGGATACCGTGACAGAGTATAAGCAGGTATAAAAACAACAAGTTACGCAACATCATACCTGTCATGAAACTTTAACTATCCGACATGATAGCTGGTCGATGATCACGGATAATCCGTTATGTGGATCCCCATATCGGCATCAGGCCCACCAGCGTGAAGCGTTTTTCATTTTTCGCGGGTATAAAAAATCGATGGGGCTGGCAGTCCGGAAGACGTCAGGGTACAGAGATTTGACCCGCCCCTCCCTGTGCATGGGCACAATAAGTAACCGAAGGCGGAATTCCGCCCTCGGTACTCACATATGAGAAACGATATTTCTTCCTCTGATACCCAAAATATGGGTATCACAAGTAACCCCCAAAATCTGGGTGTTGCTCTTACTACCCAAACTACGGGTAGTTTCCGTAATTTCATGGTCGAGTTGCAGATCTGCAACTCACCCACCAGCCAACGCAATTTTGCGTTATCGGGAATATCAGCAAGTTACCGCCGCAGCCGTTCCGGCTTCTTCCACTGGTAAGTATTTTTCGCGCTCTCCCTCCGTTGTTGAGAACGGCGACGGTATGCCAGCAACTCAAGGACTCTGGTTCGTATGTTGCACATATCCACGCCGTTAAGCTCAATACCATCACGGCGCATCACCTCAGCAACAACACGCGCGTAATTTTCGGCTATCACGCTGTCCGGCTGCGTGGCCTCCTGTTCGCCAGCCTGCTGGCTGATTCCGGTAATACTGCGGATTATCCCGAGCGCTTCGGTCTCGGTCATGGTCATGGTCATGGCCTCCATAGTGATGGCGGGTCCTCCTTGTGGGGTGCCCTGCCACGGGGCGGGAGCATCGCGGAAAAAGGCTAGTTTTTGCATTTTTATTCGTCATCACCACCAATGCAATATATTGATATGACTTGATGTTTTATTTTTCGGTGTCGATTTCGATTGTTTTTTGTTCATCACTGACGCATAACGCCCACCAGCGCAACGCTGAAAGCCAGTCAGTAAACTGGCTTCGGTCATTGTGCACTACGTTACTTGTCTTTATCCGGCTGAAACTTATCAGGCACATTTCCGGTAGTTTCCATCAGATAATCGGACAGCATTCGCGGGATGTTTTCATCAAGTTTTGTGCATGCGTTACAGGCTCTGACAACTTCTTTTTTCAGGCCATCCAGCATGACGGGGGTCATCTGTGGGAAGCTCCTTTGCATAGTAAGCGGGAGGCTGTCCATGATTGATGAAATCTGACTCGCCAGTTTTGAAAGCGCGTACATGCAAAACTCTGTATCAATCACGTCACCGCGATCGCGCTCGTTTTTAAGTTCCTGCGCCTCCGCCTGTGCTGTCAGTAATCTGATCCTGACTCGTAAGAGTTCATCATCATCAATCTCGCCTTTGTCGTTTGTAAGCTGGCTAATTGCATTGTTAACCCTATTGTCTATCACGCTGGCAACATCATAAAACGCCTCACGGCCTTTACGTTCAACGGGAGTCACTCCCCACTTGTCGAATGCTGTAGCACTTACCCGGCAGCTTTGCGCCATGGTTTTTTTGTTCATCAGGTGCGATTTCATCAATATCCCAACTTGGTCAAGGTTTCAGGTTGGTGTGTTGGTGTTATCTTTCCCTTTTTATTCATGGAGATAGAGCAAACAACAAAACCACCACCACCACCCTGAAAAAGCTCATAAATAGCGAAAAACCGCGAGGTCGCCGCCCCGTAGCCTACCGGATCGCCGGAAAGGACCCGCCAGCCAGAACGGGCCCTAATTTCATCAACCAATCAACTTATAGCGACCATCCCGTGCATTGCGACGTACACGCTCAATCTTGAGGCATAGCGCCGCATCTGGCTTTTTTGGGACAGGTACGCGGCAATATTCAGAAGCTCGAGGAATATTGTTTATCCAGTCGATCACTTCACTTAAATACCAGGCCTTACGCCCTTCCGTAACCTGTACGCGCTCGGGGAACTCTCCGCGAGCCTCAAGGTTTAGCAATGTGCGACGGCTAAGGGTAGTAAGTTCCATCACCTGATTCATATCAACAAGGCGTTCACTTAAACGCATTTTGTCAGCAATAGCCTTTAATTCCTCTACTGCTGGATCCGGATACATCATTTCGGCAATTGGCTTAAGGTCATTGTAATGATTCTGCATTGTATCCCCCTTTACACACGAGCCAGCGGCTGAACAGAAATACCTGAGCCAACAAACGCGGCAACCTTTGCCGACAGTTCTTTTACAGACTCAGGCCAGTTCAGAGCATCAACATTTAAAACACCTGTCTTATAAACCTGTGCCTGTGTTTTTTTCGCTGTGTCGATTTGTACAGCGGAAACATAAACCGCTTTGCCTGCGCTCGTTCCATCCCATACCACTAGCGCACCAGTTGCATCTTCCTGCATCAGTGGCGTAAACGCAGGTATTACCCCTTTATTGGCTGAAAATATCCCCAGCGTAGTAACCAGTGCTTCAGTGCCAGACATGAGTTCAGTGTAATGAGTAGCCATTGCTCCCCCTTAGCCAATGCGAACGGTAACAAAACGATTGATGCGGGCCGGTATTGGCTGTGGTGCTGAATGTGTCTGCACATATTCAATAGCCGGATCACCAGGCACAATATAGTTTTTCGGTGCAAGTTCGGCTTTAGTCAGCCCCATCCGAATTAGCTCCGGATCCTGAATACCGCCATAAGCGACAATCCCCTGAAGAGCCGTATTGCCAAGCACCATCAAATCAGGATCAAGGAAATATTTTTCAGTTCCGTCCTCGTCGGTATAACGCCCGCTGTAAACAACAATCGCAACATCGCCCATATACCCTTTAAAACTCACCGAATCACCAAGGTCTTTAAGGGCCGTTTCCAGTTCGGAATTAGAACCTCGACGGGTATCCAGAGCCTCTTTTACAGCTCTGAATGAGCGGTATTTTTTCCATACATTGCCGCCCATAATAATGATATTAGTGACTCCCTCACTAAATTCTGCGTAGCTCTCAATATCATCATTTGGATCAAAAGATCCTTTATCCTTACCTGACCACTCAGCACCGCCAGACTGAGTGATGATATTTTGTGGTTTAATATTCCAGTCCAGTTCATAACGTTCAATACCATCGCCCTCAATGATATTTTTCCCCGTTGTGATTGCCTGAACAGCAAGCCATTCAATACGTGCACGTATAGCTTTAGCCTGATTTACAATCGCCTGTTTAACTTTAATATTACGCGCCCCAAAAGCATTGTATTGTTCAGGTGATACACCAGCAGGGCGCACAGCTAACTTATTTGGATCAATGCTGCTTTTCGGTTTCATATAGCCAGGGCGAATTGTTTTTGATTCGTATCCCTCATCTCGTGAAACTTTACTGCCCACCATAGGAGAGCAAAACGCCGCGATCGGGATATTTGGATCGTCGATCGTATCAAGAATAATGTCTCTCGATTCAAACATTACCGAGCGAGTGAAAAACAAACTGGTAAACAACGCATTTAATTTTTTTTGCACATCTTCAGCATTAGCCACCTGCACAAGCTGTGTAGGCGAATATAAATCAACCATACTCATCCTCTTTACATTCATTACAAATAATTGTGAATATATTCTATTACCGATGTCTGCTATGCGAATACATGCAACCAAGTGCAATGTTGTATAAAATCTGCCGTGACAACTTCAGTGCTGATAATTCGTGTTAATGTATTTACTTCCTTTGGTCGGGATTTATGTAGCATGCCGGAAAATCTATTTTCTTCCGGCATTTTTTTATTTGCAGAATTTAAAACGGTATATTATCGCCGTACGGATCATCATTCCCCGACTGTTGTTTTGCCCTGTTCAGTGCGTCAGTAGCCTGGCCCTGTTGACCTTTTTTGCCGCCCGGTCGCGCCGTTCTGGCACTGATTACACTGTCTGCGATAACCTGCCAGCCCTGCCGCGTTTCGCCGTTCTGGCCTGTCCACTGGCTTACCTGCATGTTACCCGCCACGCTCACCAGTTCGCCTTTGTGGTGTTTTGCCAGTGCGTCGGCCTGTCTGCCAAACGCCAGGACGGATAACCACATCGTCGCCGTTCCGTCATCTGCCTGGCTGCACGGAAGTGGGACCGCCATACTCGCCATCGTCATTTGTGTACCCTTGCTGGTGGTCTTTAACTGCGGGTCAGCCACCAGCCGCCCGTAAGCCGCTATCTGTGCTGTCATGCTGTCTGCTCTCCGGTTTTAACGTTGATGGTTGTCACCTGTTCCGCTTCGGCAATCTCCCGTTCTGTCAGCGTGGCAAAGTTTGCAGCTGCCGTTGTCATGAATGAGCTAATCAGTTCGGGATGTGCTTTCGCATATCCTTCCCCGGCGTTGCGGTCGATGATTTTTATCGACACCCTTAACCAGTGTTCCGTCAAATCAAGGGCGTGCGATTGTGATTTTTTTGTGTGCTTCGCTGTCATAGGCTTTATCTCACAGCAGTAAATTAAAATTTTTGCGTTTTAACCCTTCACCTGTTCACCTTTTGATATTTTATCTTTTAATTCATAATGTTAAGGGGTGAACAGTTTCACAAAAACTATTCACCAACTGTTCACCACTGTTCACCCTTGAAGCTCAATAAACAATCAAAAAGGTGAACAGTGAATAGTTTGGTGAACAGTTCATAAATAACTGTTCACCCTATAACATACTGATACAAAAGATATTTATGACAGGGTGAACAGTGGTGAACAGTTATTCCATAAGTTTAATTTTTGCTATCGTCATTAGTGACCGATACACATGATGGCATCCAGTCTTCTGATTCCTCCGTCAGTGTCACGTTTGAACGCAAACCGTGCTTCGTTTTCCGTTTCATATACTCCCTGCCATATTCCGCCATTGCCCCCGGCATATCTTTACCGAAGCGCGTCAGTGTTACAGGTTTACCAAACCCATGTGCCCTCATATAAGCCAGATAGGCATGATAGAGATACCTGCGTGGGCTGAATGGCACAATTTCAGCATTACCCACTAACAGGCCATCACACATTACCGACGCCATGAGATAGCCGCAGAAGTCCACCAGCGAATCCCCCTCTCGCTTTATCGCCAGTGCTTCTTCAGATTTCTGCTGCTCATATAACAGGCGTCTGGCTTCGTCCTGGTCAGCAAACCGTGTAAGCAGATGGCGAATCACTACCGCCAGCTCACCTTCTATTTTTTCCGCCAGCATTGGATCGCGTTCGTTCTCCGGTACAACTTCCGAAAAATTGAATATCACCCGACGACGTGAGATCCCCCCGCTGCGGTCACTGAATGACATGGCGTTATTGTTAACCGCCAGCACTACTGCCGGAATACGCGTTGAGTAGGGGGCTTTGTGTTTCGGGTCAATTGCCACCTTGTCACCGCCTGTAATGGCCTTAATTCCTGCCCCATCACCAGCGTAGCGGGTCATATCCGGCATGATAATCAGCGAAAAGCCAACCACTAACGCGCGTTCCCTTGCATCTTCCAGCGCCTTCATGCTTGCCGATACTGTGTTGGCCTTACCCGCCAGCATGGTGCAAATCTCCGCCATCACGCTTTTACCACTTCCCCCTGGACCTGTTACCTCAATGAATAACTGCCAGTCGTACCGGTTCGCCAGCACCATGAATAATGCAGCCAGTACGCGATCCGCCTTGCGGTCATTCTCAGCCACCGAACGGCGTAACCACTTCCAGAAATTCGGCGCATGTGTTGCCAGCGTTTCCCCCTCTGCTGGTGGGCTGAAAGGTAATTCACTGGCAATTAACAACCAGTCGTTTTTGTTATGCTCCCGAAAATTACCTGTTCTGGTATCAAATACCCCGTTACTGAATCCAATCAGGTTACGGGCTGTATTCCCCATTACAGGCAAACTTAACTTCATGGTATCGACCGCCGATTTAATGGCGTTCTGCGAATAGCTGATCTCTGCATCAATGAAAATCTGCGCCATAGCTCGCTGTAATTCTTTATCCTGTACTGGCTCCCATACAACGCCGTTGTAATGGTGAACAGTGTCAGAGTCAGCATGAATCGCCAGTTCACCGCCATAATGTGCCAGGAGAACTTCGCCGCGTTGACTTGCTCCCATCTGGTTAAGCGCCAGTGATGAAGCGTTATCGTCTTTTACCCGCTCTTTTTTCTTTACAGGCAGTTCAACTACCTTTTTCTTTTCCGCCAGCTCTCCCCGTTCACGTTCCAGATATTCGCGCCAGTTCTCCCGTTTCTGGCTGTGCATTCCTTCAGGGTAATAATCAGCATCCCTGACACCTGCCGCTGCCAGTTTCTGCCCGATGGTATTAACAAGCCCCGGACGCAATAACCCCGCCTGATAGAGACGCACGCGATAGCGTCCGTCCGGTACGATTTGCAGGTTGTCCAGTTCGGCAAGTTGTTGCTCTCCAAGCCAGACAGGAGGCACGTTATCGCCAGCCAGTCGCCCGTCCTGTTCCTGCCACTGCTTCGCATGTGCCCACGCATCACTACCCGCAAAAATGATGACTTCCGTCATTTTGTCACGCGGCTGGTGTTTTAAATTTGGCGCTTTTTTCATTTCTGCTCTCTCCACGCGGCAATCATGTTTTTCAGTTCCTGTAGTTTTTTATCCACATCCACACGTGACACATGGTTATTTCTGGAAGTCGGGATTTCCCGCCGGAATCTGCAAATAAAGATCTCCACGTTCAGCGAACTAAGAAATGAATAGCCATCACGAATAAAATACACACGGTCAAACATCAGTTCTTTTACCGTTACTCTGTTACCGTTCTTATCCAGATAAATAGCGCCGGGGATAATTTTGGGGTGTGCATAACCGCTGGCAGTCAAGCCAGATAAATATGTTCTCATGATTATTTATCCCCGATTTGAATCAGTATTCGCTTTCTTTATGGCATTTAATGCATCTGTGGCATTTTCAATGGTGCACCGTAACGAAATATCAAACTGCCCAAGCATTGCCAGTAACAAACCGATATTACCCATATCAATGCGCATAGCCTTTTCGTCATAGTCCTCATTTTCTGACGCATGCCACATCAGACTACCAATTGACGCAACAGCCATTGATATATTGTCAGTAGCCCCATCCGCAGCGGAATAAACCTTTTTAGCAATATCATGCTCACAGTTAAAATGCGGATTAATCAGGTACTGGTAATTTGACATATCAGGCATGGCACACCCCCTGACGAATACGGGCGGCGAATACCATCACGCAGCCAGCCGGGGATTGCTGGCGTGCTTCCTGTTCGCTGGTGGCCACGATGTGAATCACGCGCGGTTGTGCGGTGCTCAGGGCGATAAAACGCCAGATGTATTTATTCAGGTTGTACGAGTCCCGCCCTTGCGGGTGTATGGTATAATTTCTCATAGCTGCCTCGATACGCTTTCTATCGTTGGTGGTTAGAAGCCCGGTTAGTGTTCCCGCACTGCCGGGCTTCGCTGTATTTAATGGTTGCGTATTTTTAATGTGGTACGTACCATTTGATTTCAGTTTATAACGATGGTACGTACCAATGCAAGAAGAAAATGTGAAACCAAAATTTGATCGCTCCGGCAGCACAAAGAAAAACATCCGCTTCGAAGACACATTGTTGCAACAAATTAACGAAGTTGCAGGACCTGGTAATTTCAGCTCATGGGTAAAAAATGCTTGTCGTGATAAGCTACGCAAAGAAGGCATAGAACCCAAAGGCTGACAGCTAACCAGCAAGCCAGCACACTGATCACATTGCCCACCAGCCGCAAATGTGGCATTGTTGGTGATGCTTTTGTTTTCCCTTGTTCCCACTGGCGACCCTTTTGCGGTCGCCTTTGTTTTATGTGCCATCACTCCCCCCTTACACCGTCTGCGTTCTGCGAGTGGATGCAAGATAAGCATCGAGATCAGTGCGCATATACAGCACTTTGCGCCCCAGCTTATGAAAAGGGATTTTTACCTTGCCAGTACACGCCCAGTTAGCAAGAGTCTGGACACTTACCCCCAAATGCTCGGCAGCTTCTTTGCGGGTCATCTTTTCTAAATGCATGAGTATCACCGTATACTTCTGATTAAGAACAGGTATACGTTATTTAGCGACAGGGAACTCTTGAAGACAGGAAAACCAGATACAAAATCGCATATCTGGTTTACCTGACTGAAATCTGGATTACAGGGGATAAAACTGGATTTATTCTTTGTCTCCAATAACTAACTTAAAATCCCTGTTTTTTTGCGGGGATTTTGGATTCATCCCCGACTCCTTAAGCCATCTCTCTATAGTCCCAACTACAGGGACATCATTCCATTTATTGCGTAAGTGCGCGTATATCTCTGCGGATAGCCCGGGTAAACTGGCATTAGGGTATTTTTTCCAAGTGTTACAAGCTATAGATAACGCTGTTGATTTATGCCTGTTTGTTTTTCCTTTCTTTGCTTTACTACGGTCTTCACTGATAATTTTCTTTACATTAGCTATATCACGTACTGATTTTAATAAACTCTCCGACACTAAAACCGCATATCTTTCACGTAACTGGTCTGCCAGTCTGTTGAAACCAAGAACTTCAAATATAATAGCAGCTTTCAAAACATCATTGAATTCTGAATATACACTATTAAATTTTTTATCAATATCATCACCATACCCAGCACATACAGAAATATTAACCTTTAAATCCTTATTTTCTATCTCTGACGATAATGATAATCTCTCCTCCAGAGACATTTTAGATGGCGTGATATTTGCCATATCGCATATCATTTTTTTTACAAAAGCAGACGCCAGCTCATCTCTAATATAATCTGCAATAGTATTAATATCCTTCGCATCATTATGGTCAAATTCAATTGCAGCAATGATTTTATTTTCTGACATTCAAACCACCATTTGAATTAACGATACTAAATAGTAATGCGCGTTTCTCACTGTCACTCATACTCTCCAGTACAGAAAGCAATTGCGTATCGATAGATTTTTTACTCTCAACTAGCCCGGCATGTTCCAGAATTGCCCGTTCTATCCGTGATGCAGGCTCCAGCAGTTCATCAGCACCGAAATGTAAATACCCCTGCGTTACGTCGGCACTTCGCATAGTGCGGTGATTCATCAGGCGCTTGAGGATGTAATTACCCACGCCCACCAGCTCAGCAACCGTTCCGAACGTCCGGCGTGCGTCGTGCCACTTAAACGGGACAGGGAAGAGCATTTCATCGTTCGCCTCAGGAATGGTAGCCGCGCTTATCCGGTCTATGATGTGCCGTGTCTCCTGAATCACTCCCTTCACGCCAGGAAACACCAGCACATCATCAGCAGCTTTGTTTTTTAGCCTGCGAAGAAACATTTTCCGCAACGTATCAGTGATCGGTAATTCGAGCGGATCCCCGTTTTTCGTGGTGTCTATCCAGAAAAAGCGACCGCCCATATTCACGCGATCCCACGTAAGGCCAAAAACTTCTGATTTCCTCAGTCCGGTAAACAGTGCCATTTCCACGGCATCACATACCGTAACAGCTATATCATCCCTTTCCTGTTCGCCCTGGTCGCGCACAGCAGCTACAGCAGCAAACCAGCGGGGAAAATCATGCAGGCGGATACGTTCCGTTTTTCTTACCGTTCCGTGCCACTGGCGCTTGGTGCTCAGTACCAGAGTCGGCGGATCCGGTAAAAGAGTATTACCCGCATCATCACGGTAATGATCATGCGCAAACCGACACACAGCACGTAGCGCACGCGCCCATAAATCGGCCTGTGCCTTGCTTCCTGTACCAACCCCAGCCCGTAACGTGGTTTTATCAGCACCGAACCATACAGCCCCATCAGTGATGGCCTTATGCCGTTGTTCCACCCGTTCGCGGGAAATACTGGCGAGGGTATGGGCCATCCAGTCACCGGAATAATTCTGTAATATGCTGCGGTACTGTTTTTCTGTGGCGGGTTTCAGGCGGTGGCCACGATTTTTTACGTAGGCGTCAATCGCCTCACTCAGCGTTATCATGGCCTTGTTGTTAGTGCGCTTTGCTATGTTCGGATTTATCCCCGTTGTGGCGACTTCGCCAAGGAGTTCCATAGCTTTAGCCCTGGCATTATCCACGCTCAGATCAGGAAAACGCCCCAGCGTTGCACGAATAAATTTTCCGTTACGCTTACGGGAAATGCAGAAACTTTTCACACCAGACGAACCTACACGGACACGCAGCCCGTTAACCTCCGTATCACCATATTCGACCTGTCCATGTTCCGGCGTTGGCAGTTCTGCAATTTTTACTTTAGAGAATCTGAATAACTTCACTCATACACCCCACCAAGCGATCTGGTATCCTGGAAAATCGCTTGTTCTGCTCCAGGATACCTATAGGATACCGTAAAGAAGTATTTTGGGGTATATACAGGTATTTATACAGTAGTTTTAAAAAATACTAAGGTATTGAAAAGTATCGCTAAGTATCTGTAAGTAAAGGGGTATCAACCAACTCATAATCGCTTGGTCGCTGGTTCAAGTCCAGCAGGGGCCACCAGATATAGCAAAGGCTGACGAGAAATCGTCAGCCTTTTTCTTTTTATATATCAGTTACTTTTCGTGCCAGTAAGCCGCTGCGCGTACCCGCTGTGGGTCATACTGTTCCGCTTCAAAGCGGCTGCTTAAATTCTTAACGACTTTGCCTTCGCCGGTTATCCAGATGAAGTAATCATCGGCAGGGATTTGCAGCTGCGCCAGGCGTGCGTCTACCGCCTGCTCATCATGCGCCAACCATTCGATATTAAAACCATCAAGGTGCACGAGATAATCCTGACAGGCGTTATCCTGTACGCTGACCAGCGCGGTAACTTGCGGTTTAACGGCAAGTTTACTCAACGTTTCCAGGCGGCGGCGCAGTGCCGGCATTCCGGACTCATCGCAAACATACACCTGATACGCGTAATCTTCCGGCACCACCAGCGAACCGCGCGGCCCTGCCACCGTGAGTTTATCGCCCGGTTGCGCCTGCATCGCCCAGCTGCTGGCGACTCCGCCGTCGTGAATAAAGAAATCGATCGCCAGTTCATGACGTTGTTCGTCATACAGTGGCGTATAGTCACGCGACGGTGGGCGTGGTCCTTCCGGCCAGACGATCCCCTCTTCCGTTACCGCTGGCGGCACAAAGTGAACGTCAGATTGAGGAAAGAAGAGTTTGCTGTGATCGTCAAAGCCGCGCGATGTAAAACCGTCCAGCGCCTCGCCGCCGAGGACAATGCGCTGAAAACCGGCACTGATACGCTCAACGCGTAACACAGTCAGTTCACGGAAGCGCAGATCATTGCGAACGCGCTGCGGGTAGCGGGGGGAGTTATTCATTGTTATCGCCTTCGTGATGGTAATCAGATATATCTAAATAATTTTCGTAAATGATAATGATTGTTAATCATGATAAATGCAAGCGATTTGTAGAATTGATATGTCTATAGTCTGATAAGACGAACAGCCTCTTCTCAGGCATCATTACTCAACGCCGGATGCGGCGTGAACGCCTTATCCGGCCTACGTGTGAGATGAGTCCACGTTTAAAAATCATTTTTACACTTGCAAGAGCGCTCATATCAGATATAAATTAGATATATCTAATTAAGCAAAAGGAGGCTGATATGAGCCATCATCACGAAGGGTGTTGTAAACATGAAGGCCAGCCACGTCATGAAGGCTGCTGCAAAGGTGAGAAATCAGAACACGAACACTGTGGACACGGTCACCAGCATGAACACGGTCAATGCTGTGGTGGTCGCCACGGTCGCGGCGGCGGTCGACGGCAACGTTTCTTTGGTCACGGCGAATTGCGTCTGGTGATTCTGGATATTCTCTCGCGCGATGACAGCCACGGTTACGAATTGATTAAAGCGATTGAAAATCTGACCCAGGGAAATTACACCCCAAGCCCGGGCGTCATCTACCCGACGCTGGATTTTCTTCAGGAGCAGTCGCTAATTACCATCCGCGAAGAGGAAGGTGGTAAGAAGCAGATTGCGCTGACCGAACAGGGCGCGCAGTGGCTGGAAGAAAACCGCGAACAGGTGGAGATGATCGAAGAACGCATCAAAGCGCGTTGCGTTGGTGCTGCACTCCGTCAGAACCCGCAAATGAAGCGGGCACTGGATAATTTTAAAGCGGTGCTGGATTTACGCGTCAACCAGAGCGATATCACTGATGCACAAATAAAAAAGATCATTGCGGTGATCGACCGCGCCGCTTTTGATATTACCCAACTGGATTAATCACCGATTGCCGGATGTGGCGTGCCCTACCCCCCCGTAGGCCTGATAAGATGCGCCAGCATCGCATCAGGCATTGTGCGCCAACCGCCGGATGCGGCATATCGATTAATGCAGCACCGTCACCGCGTCTTCCAGTCGGCTAGCGCGGTGTTTCACCATCGCCGACACCTGCGCACTCTCTTCCACTAACTCGGCGTTTTTCTGGGTGATCAGGTTAAGCTCATCCACTGCACGGGTCAGGCTGGAAAGCCCATCGGACTGTTCCAACGTTGAATGGCTAATCTGAGCTATCAACTGGGTGACGTTTTTTACCTGCGCCACAATATCTTCCATCGTCCGTCCGGCGGCGTGTACCTGCTGCGAACCGGATTGCACCTTATCAGCACTGGCATCAATCAGCTTGCGAATATCGTTAGCGGCATTAGCACTGCGGCTGGCTAAATGACGCACTTCCCCTGCCACCACTGCAAAACCTTTGCCTTGTTCTCCGGCACGCGCCGCTTCCACCGCCGCATTCAGGGCGAGAATATTGGTCTGAAACGCAATATCGTTAATCAGCGAAGTAATGGTGCCAATGCGCTGGGTACTGTCAGCAATATCGTCCATCGTTTTGATCACCGTGGACATCGCCTCCCCGCCCTGCACGGCCGCATTACTGGCGGTGATCGAAAGTTTATCGGCAGCCGACGCCGTGGCAGAGTTCTGTTTCACCGACGCCGCCATCTGGTTCATGGTCGCCACCGTTTGCTGAACATTATCAACCGTCTGTTGGGTATGTTCGTTCAGTTCATCAGTGCCTTTCGCCAGCGTCTCGCTGCCGTTTCTGACACTGGATACCTGGCTCGAGACATCGTTAATTAGCCAACGGCACATCAGGCCAAGCTGCCCTACCGCGCGTAATGTCAGCCCTAGCTCATCGCTGCGATTCAGATGCTCAACACTATTACGTTCTCCGGTCGCCACCTTCAGTGCCTGACGGGCGACATTTTCTATCGGGCGCACAATCTGCCATTCAAAACAGGCGCTTACTAACAATACCACTAATGCACAGAGGAAATACGACACCACCGGGGCAGCAACAAACCAAAGCATAGCCGCCAACAAGATAAACATCAGCGTCATCACTCCACGCGCCCGCCAGCGAAGCGGCAATGAAGGCAGTTTTCCCAGCCAGCCTTTACGCACCACCAGGCCTTTATGAATACGCTTACTGGTACGTCCGGCCTTCAGCGCTTTGTACAGCGGCTCCACCGCTGCGATCTCTTCATCCGTCGCCCGGGTACGAATCGACATATAGCCACTGATTTTTCCTTCGCGCACCATCGGTACCGCATTGGCCCGCACCCAATAATGGTCGCCATTTTTGCGGCGATTTTTCACGATGCCGCTCCAGGGCTCCCCTTTTTTCAGGGTGAACCACATATCCGCAAACGCCGCTTTTGGCATATCGGGATGACGAACCATATTGTGCGGCTGCCCCTGTAACTCCTGCAAGGTATAGCCGCTCACCTGCACAAAAGTGTCATTAGCATGAGTGATATAGCTTTGCAGATCGGTAGTGGACATCAGAGTGGTATCGTCCGCCAGCGGGGTATTTTGCTGGGTGACATACGGATGAGAAGACATGTTCGCGTCCTGTGCAGGTTATATGGTTGTTAACTTCTTGTCAGAGTTTATGTCGGCCCCGCTGCGGTTATCTTTAACCGATTAATTTGATTTAGATCGCAATTTGCGATTAAAGCACAAATCTAATTCCTTGATTTAAAATAATTTCACTCTGTTACTATACGAAAACGTTAATTATCTTGCCCAAAAATCAGGCATTTATTGCCCTAAAAGCGTGCATTTGCGCAGCGATCGCCACATCCATACCCAATATAGACCGTGCAAAATAACAGCAAATGTTAACAAATAGCATTAAATATTGCGTAAATGATAACCACATTTGTGTTTATCCCGATTTTCGCGATCGCAGCCGGAGTGGCGCAATCCCTGCAATACTTAAATCGGTATCATGTGATACGCGAGCCTCCGGAGCATATTTTGAACAGGTTACCTTCGAGCGCATCGGCTTTAGCGTGCAGCGCCCACGCCCTGAATCTCATTGAGAAGCGAACGCTGGATCATGAGGAGATGAAAGCACTTAACCGAGAGGTCATTGAATACTTCAAAGAGCATGTCAATCCGGGGTTTTTAGAGTATCGCAAATCTGTTACCGCCGGCGGGGATTACGGAGCCGTAGAGTGGCAAGCGGGAGGTTTAAATACGCTTGTCGACACCCAGGGACAGGAGTTTATCGACTGCCTTGGAGGTTTTGGAATTTTCAACGTGGGGCACCGTAATCCAGTTGTGGTTTCCGCCGTACAGAATCAACTTGCGAAACAACCGTTGCACAGCCAGGAGCTGCTCGATCCGTTACGGGCGATGCTGGCGAAAACCCTTGCTGCGCTAACGCCCGGTAAGCTGAAATACAGCTTCTTCTGTAATAGCGGCACCGAGTCCGTTGAAGCAGCGCTGAAGCTGGCGAAGGCTTATCAGTCGCCGCGCGGCAAGTTTACTTTTATTGCCACCAGCGGCGCGTTCCACGGTAAATCACTTGGCGCGCTGTCGGCCACGGCGAAATCGACCTTCCGCAAACCGTTTATGCCGTTACTGCCGGGCTTCCGTCATGTACCGTTTGGCAATATCGAAGCCATGCGCACGGCTCTTAACGAGTGCAAAAAAAACGGTGACGATGTTGCCGCAGTGATCCTTGAGCCGATTCAGGGCGAAGGTGGCGTAATTCTGCCGCCGCCGGGCTATCTCACCGCCGTGCGTAAGCTGTGCGATGAGTTCGGCGCACTGATGATCCTCGATGAAGTACAAACGGGCATGGGGCGCACGGGCAAGATGTTCGCCTGCGAGCATGAGAACGTTCAGCCGGACATTCTGTGTCTGGCAAAAGCCCTCGGCGGCGGCGTGATGCCGATTGGCGCGACCATCGCCACTGAAGAGGTGTTCTCAGTTCTGTTCGACAACCCGTTCCTGCATACCACCACCTTTGGCGGCAACCCGCTGGCCTGTGCGGCGGCGCTGGCGACCATCAATGTGTTGCTGGAGCAGAACTTACCGGCTCAGGCTGAGCAAAAAGGCGATATGTTGCTGGACGGTTTCCGTCAACTGGCGCGGGAATATCCCGATCTGGTACAGGAAGCGCGTGGTAAAGGGATGTTGATGGCGATTGAGTTTGTTGATAACGAAATCGGCTATAACTTTGCCAGCGAGATGTTCCGCCAGCGCGTCCTGGTGGCCGGAACGCTCAATAACGCCAAAACGATCCGCATTGAACCGCCACTGACACTGACCATTGAACAGTGCGAACTGGTGATCAAAGCGGCGCGTAAGGCGCTGGCGGCCATGCGAGTAAGTGTCGAAGAAGCGTAATATCAAATCGGATGGCGATACGACGTCGCCATCCGATTGTTTTATACGATACGTACGCCCGCAGGCATCATCCGCTCCGGCGTTAACAGCACGCTTTCACTGCCATCATCGGTTTCCGCACACAACAGCATGCATTCCGATGTTTCACCACGCATTTTTGCTTTTTGCAGATTGCATAAGACCACCACCGTTTTCCCCATCAGCTCTTCTTCGCTGTAGTACGGCACCAGGCTGGTCACGGTTTGCAGCGTTTTTTCACCAACATCAACCTGTACGATGTACAGCTTGTCAGCGTTTTCATGGCGTTTAACTTCCACAATCTTTCCAACGCGCATTTCCAGACGCGCGAAATCGGTATAAGCCACGGTTTCCATTGTTATCCCCCTTCAAGTAAAATTTTACTAAACTATAGCAAAAAATTTTCTCAATCCTGTAGGCTAAAAATGGAGAATGCAGGCATGATCACATTCGTAAGCCGCTGTGTTACCGTTACAGCGTCAAAGAACCGCGCTTTATTTACTGAAAACAGGTGACCCGATAAGCACTTCCTCTACAATGGGGGCGCACATCAGGGAAAGTAAAAAAGGTAAACATGGCAACACTAAAAGACATCGCAATCGAAGCTGGCGTATCCCTGGCGACAGTATCCAGGGTCTTAAATGACGATCCGACATTGAATGTGAAAGAAGAGACGAAACATCGTATTCTCGAAATCGCCGAAAAGCTGGAGTACAAGACCAGTAGCGCCCGTAAACTACAGACAGGCGCAGTCAACCAGCACCATATTTTGGCTATCTACAGCTACCAACAAGAGCTGGAAATCAACGATCCTTACTATCTGGCGATCCGCCACGGCATTGAAACCCAGTGCGAAAAACTGGCGATCGAACTGACCAACTGTTATGAACACAACGGTTTGCCAGACATTAAAAACGTCACCGGTATTTTGATTGTCGGCAAACCCACGCCAGCCTTGCGCGCCGCCGCCTGCGCGTTGACCGACAATATCTGTTTTATCGACTTTCACGAACCCGGCAGCGGTTACGATGCGGTGGATATCGATCTGGCACGTATCAGTAAAGAAATCATCGACTTCTATATCAACCAGGGCGTTAATCGTATTGGTTTTATTGGCGGTGAAGATGAGCCTGGCAAGGCGGATATTCGTGAGGTCGCCTTTGCGGAATATGGCCGACTGAAACAAGTGGTACGCGAAGAGGATATCTGGCGCGGCGGTTTTTCCAGTTCGTCGGGCTATGAACTGGCAAAACAGATGCTGGCGCAGGAAGACTATCCGAAGGCACTGTTTGTTGCTTCCGATTCCATTGCTATCGGCGTACTGCGGGCAATTCATGAACGTGGCCTGAACATCCCACAGGATATTTCGCTTATCAGCGTTAACGATATCCCCACCGCACGATTTACCTTTCCGCCGCTCTCCACCGTGCGCATCCATTCCGAGATGATGGGAAGCCAGGGCGTTAACCTGGTGTATGAAAAAGCCCGCGATGGTCGCGCGCTGCCGCTGTTAGTCTTCGTTCCCAGCAAATTAAAACTGCGCGGCACGACCCGTTAAATCCCCTTACACACTGTCCGGCAATCGTTTTTGCCGGACAGTGCTGCCGTTTATTTTCGTGATCCAGTTAAAGTAAATGCATTTACTCGCTATATTTTAGTAAAAATTTTACTAAACTCCCCAGCAATTACACAAACTACCATCACCATGAATGGTTCCGATTTCTCTCTACCGGGAGGCCCTATGAATCGCTGGGAAAACATTCAGCTCACCCACGAAAACCGACTTGCGCCGCGTGCGTACTTTTTTTCATATGATTCTGTTGCGCAAGCGCGTACCTTTGCCCGCGAAACCAGCAGCCTGTTTCTGCCCTTAAGTGGTCAGTGGAATTTCCACTTTTTTGACCATCCGCTGCAAGTGCCAGAAGCCTTCACCTCTGAGTTAATGGCTGACTGGGGGCATATTACCGTCCCCGCCATGTGGCAAATGGAAGGCCACGGCAAACTGCAATATACCGACGAAGGTTTTCCGTTCCCTATCGATGTGCCGTTTGTTCCCAGCGATAACCCAACCGGTGCCTATCAACGTATTTTCACCCTCAGTGACGGCTGGCAGAGTAAACAGACGCTGATTAAATTTGACGGCGTCGAAACCTATTTTGAAGTCTACGTTAACGGTCAGTATGTGGGTTTCAGCAAGGGCAGTCGCCTGACCGCAGAGTTTGACATCAGCGCGATGGTTAAAACCGGCGACAACCTGTTGTGTGTGCGCGTGATGCAGTGGGCGGACTCTACCTACGTGGAAGACCAGGATATGTGGTGGTCGGCGGGGATCTTCCGCGATGTTTATCTGGTCGGTAAACAACTCACGCATATTAACGATTTCACCGTGCGTACCGACTTTGACGAAGCCTATTGCGATGCCACGCTTTCCTGCGAAGTGGTGCTGGAAAATCTCGCCGCCTCCCCTGTCGTAACGACGCTGGAATATACCCTGTTTGATGGCGAACGCGTGGTGCACAGCAGCACCATTGATCATTTGGCAATTGAAAAACTGACCAGCGCCAGCTTTGCTTTTACTGTCGAACAGCCCCAGCAATGGTCAGCAGAATCCCCTTATCTTTACCATCTGGTCATGACGCTGAAAGACGCCGACGGCAACGTTCTGGAAGTGGTGCCACAACGCGTTGGCTTCCGTGATATCAAAGTGCGCGACGGTCTGTTCTGGATCAATAACCGTTATGTGATGCTGCACGGCGTCAACCGTCACGACAACGATCATCGCAAAGGCCGCGCCGTTGGAATGGATCGCGTCGAGAAAGATCTCCAGTTGATGAAGCAGCACAACATCAACTCCGTGCGTACCGCTCACTACCCGAACGATCCGCGTTTTTACGAACTGTGTGACATCTACGGCCTGTTTGTGATGGCGGAAACCGACGTCGAATCGCACGGCTTTGCTAATGTCGGCGATATCAGCCGTATTACCGACGATCCGCAGTGGGAAAAAGTCTACGTCGAGCGCATTGTTCGCCATATCCACGCGCAGAAAAACCATCCGTCGATCATCATCTGGTCGCTGGGCAATGAATCCGGCTATGGCTGTAACATCCGCGCGATGTACCACGCAGCGAAGGCGCTGGATGACACGCGACTGGTGCATTACGAAGAAGATCGCGATGCTGAAGTGGTCGATATTATTTCCACCATGTACACCCGCGTGCCGCTGATGAATGAGTTTGGTGAATATCCGCATCCGAAGCCGCGCATCATCTGTGAATACGCCCATGCGATGGGGAACGGTCCGGGCGGGCTGACGGAGTACCAGAACGTATTCTATAAGCACGATTGCATTCAGGGACATTATGTTTGGGAATGGTGCGACCACGGGATCCAGGCGCAGGATGACAACGGCAATGTCTGGTATAAATTCGGCGGTGACTACGGCGACTATCCCAACAACTATAACTTCTGTCTTGATGGTTTGATCTATTCCGATCAGACGCCGGGGCCGGGACTGAAAGAGTACAAACAGGTTATCGCGCCGGTAAAAATCCACGCGCTGGATCTGACTCGCGGCGAGCTGAAAGTAGAAAATAAACTGTGGTTTACCACGCTTGATGACTACACTCTGCACGCAGAAGTGCGCGCCGAAGGTGAAACACTCGCGACGCAGCAGATTAAACTGCGCGACGTTGCACCGAACAGCGAAGCGCCCTTGCACATTACGCTGCCGCAACTGGATGCCCGTGAAGCGTTCCTCAACATTACAGTGACCAAGGATTCCCGCACCCGCTACAGCGACGCCGGGCACCCTATCGCCACTTATCAGTTCCCGCTGAAGGAAAATACCGCGCAGCCTGTATCTTTCGCGCCAAATAATGCTCGTCCGCTGACGCTGGAAGACGATCGCTTGGGCTGCACCATTCGCGGCTACAACTTCGCGATCACCTTCTCAAAAATGAGTGGCAAACCGACATCCTGGCAGGTGAATGGCGAGTCGCTGCTGACCCGCGAGCCAAAGATCAACTTCTTCAAGCCGATGATCGACAACCACAAGCAAGAGTACGAAGGGCTGTGGCAACCGAATCATTTGCAGATCATGCAGGAGCATCTGCGCGATTTTGTCGTTGAGCAAAGTGATGATGAAGTGTTGATCATCAGCCGCACGGTTATTGCCCCACCGGTGTTTGATTTCGGAATGCGCTGCACCTACATCTGGCGCATCGCTGCCGATGGCCAGGTTAACGTGGCACTTTCCGGCGAGCGTTACGGCGACTATCCGCACATCATTCCGTGTATCGGTTTCACCATGGGGATTAACGGCGAATACGACCAGGTGGCGTATTACGGTCGTGGACCGGGCGAAAACTACGCCGACAGCCAGCAAGCTAACATCATTGATATCTGGCGCAGTACCGTCGATGCCATGTTCGAGAACTATCCCTTCCCACAGAACAACGGTAACCGTCAGCATGTCCGCTGGACGGCACTGACTAACCGCCACGGCAATGGTCTGCTGGTTGTTCCGCAGCGCCCCATTAACTTCAGCGCCTGGCACTACACCCAGGAAAACATCCACGCTGCCCAGCACTGTAACGAACTGCAGCGCAGTGATGACATCACCCTGAATCTTGACCACCAACTGCTTGGCCTCGGCTCTAACTCCTGGGGCAGCGAAGTGCTGGACACCTGGCGCGTCAGGTTCCGTGACTTCAGCTACGGCTTTACGTTGCTGCCAGTTTCTGGCGGGGAAGCTACCGCGCAAAGCCTGGCGTCGTATGAGTTCGGCGCAGGGTTCTTTTCCACGAATTTGCACAGCGAGAATAAGCAATGAGGATCATCGATAACTTAGAACAGTTCCGCCAGATTTACGCCTCTGGCAAAAAGTGGCAACGCTGCGTTGAAGCGATTGAAAATATCGACAACATTCAGCCTGGCGTCGCCCACTCCATCGGTGACTCATTGACTTACCGCGTGGAGACAGACTCCGCGACCGATGCGCTATTTACCGGGCATCGACGCTATTTTGAAGTACATTACTACCTGCAAGGACAACAAAAAATTGAATATGCGCCGAAAGAGACATTACAGGTAGTGGAATATTATCGTGATGAAACTGACCGTGAATATCTAAAAGGCTGCGGAGAAGCCGTTGAGGTCCACGAAGGGCAAATCGTTATTTGTGATATCCATGAAGCGTATCGATTTATCTGTAATAACGCGGTCAAAAAAGTCGTTCTCAAAGTCACCATCGAAGATGGTTATTTCCATAACAAATAACAATTACGGCGGCATAAGGAGTTTGCCGCCACCGCTACCCTACTCATTTTCGGAGATGTGTTATGTCTGATACCAAACGTAATACAATCGGCAAATTCGGCTTGCTCTCGCTGACTTTTGCCGCCGTTTACAGCTTTAACAACGTTATCAATAATAATATTGAGCTTGGACTGGCCTCAGCACCAATGTTTTTCCTCGCGACGATTTTTTATTTTATTCCCTTCTGTCTGATCATCGCAGAATTTGTTTCGTTAAATAAAAACTCGGAAGCCGGTGTCTACGCGTGGGTAAAAAGTTCGCTGGGCGGACGTTGGGCATTTATTACTGCCTATACCTACTGGTTCGTAAACCTGTTCTTTTTCACCTCATTATTGCCGCGCGTTATTGCTTACGCCTCGTATGCTTTCCTCGGCTACGAATATATTATGACACCGGTTGCCACCACCATTATCAGTATGGTGCTGTTCGCCTTCTCCACCTGGGTTTCCACCAACGGGGCGAAAATGCTGGGGCCAATCACCTCCGTCACTTCAACACTGATGCTGCTGTTAACGCTCTCCTACATTTTACTGGCAGGCACGGCGCTGGTTGGCGGCGTACAGCCTGCCGATCCGATCACCGTTGACGCGATGATCCCTAACTTTAACTGGGCGTTCCTCGGCGTTACTACCTGGATCTTTATGGCCGCAGGTGGCGCGGAATCTGTCGCGGTGTACGTTAACGACGTCAAAGGCGGTTCGAAATCGTTCGTTAAAGTGATCATTCTCGCCGGGATTTTTATCGGTGTACTGTATTCCGTCTCCTCGGTGCTAATTAACGTCTTCGTCAGCAGCAAAGAGTTGAAGTTTACCGGCGGATCGGTGCAGGTATTCCATGGCATGGCGGCGTATTTTGGTCTGCCGGAAGCGTTGATGAATCGCTTTGTCGGTCTGGTGTCCTTTACCGCAATGTTCGGCTCCCTGCTGATGTGGACCGCAACGCCGGTAAAAATTTTCTTCTCCGAAATCCCGGAAGGCATCTTTGGTAAGAAAACCGTCGAACTGAACGAAAACGGCGTTCCGGCGCGCGCGGCATGGATCCAGTTCCTGATTGTCATCCCGCTGATGATTATCCCGATGCTCGGTTCCAATACCGTGCAGGATCTGATGAATACCATTATTAATATGACCGCCGCAGCATCCATGCTTCCGCCATTATTCATCATGCTGGCTTACCTGAATTTACGCGCCAAATTAGATCACCTGCCACGCGATTTCCGTATGGGCTCCCGCCGCACAGGTATTATCGTTGTTTCAATGCTGATTGCGATATTTGCCGTAGGGTTTGTCGCTTCGACATTCCCGACTGGCGCGAATATTCTGACCATCATTTTTTATAACGTCGGCGGTATTGTTATCTTCCTCGGCTTTGCGTGGTGGAAATACAGTAAATATATAAAGGGATTAACGGCTGAAGAGCGCCATATTGAAGCGACGCCAGCCAGCAATGTTGATTAAGCAGAATAATAAAAAATGAGCAGGCATTTTCCCTCTTCCTGGATGGGGAGAGGGAAAATAGTTTCTGCCTTTATATTTTTATAATTACAACGATAAAAGGCTGTACTTTTTCTTTAGCTCATGGATTAACACAATGAAATTAATCACTGCACCATGCAGAGCATTACTTGCTCTGCCGTTTTGCTACGCCTTTTCTGCGGCCGCTGAAGAAGCACGTCCGGCAGAACATGACGACACAAAAACACCCGCAATGACCTCGACATCTTCTCCTTCATTTCGTTTTTACGGCGAATTAGGGGTTGGTGGATATATGGATTTAGAGGGTGAGAATAAACATAAATACAGCGACGGCACCTATATTGAAGGTGGCCTGGAGATGAAGTACGGCTCCTGGTTCGGCCTGATTTACGGCGAAGGCTGGACCGTGCAGGCCGACCACGACGGTAATGCCTGGGTGCCTGACCATAGCTGGGGTGGTTTCGAAGGTGGGATTAACCGTTTCTATGGCGGTTATCGTACCAATGATGGCACCGAAATCATGCTCAGTCTGCGTCAGGATTCCTCGCTGGATGACCTGCAATGGTGGGGCGATTTCACGCCCGATCTGGGCTACGTCATTCCCAATACCCGCGACATTATGACCGCGCTGAAGGTACAGAACTTAACCGGCAACTTTCGTTATAGCGTCACCGCCACACCTGCCGGACATCATGACGAAAGCAAAGCCTGGCTACATTTTGGCAAATACGATCGCTACGACGACAAATACACCTATCCGGCAATGATGAACGGTTACATCCAGTATGACCTTGCCGAAGGCATCACCTGGATGAACGGTCTGGAAATCACCGACGGTACCGGACAACTCTATCTCACTGGCCTGCTTACCCCTAACTTTGCCGCTCGCGCCTGGCACCATACCGGACGCGCCGACGGGCTGGACGTACCGGGAAGTGAAAGTGGGATGATGGTGAGCGCCATGTATGAAGCGTTCAAGGGCGTTTATCTCTCCACCGCTTACACCTACGCCAAACATCGCCCTGACCACGCTGACGATGAAACCACCTCTTTCATGCAGTTTGGTATCTGGTACGAATACGGCGGCGGACGTTTCGCAACGGCTTTTGATAGCCGCTTCTACATGAAAAATGCCTCTAACGATCCCAGCGACCAACTCTTCCTGATGCAATATTTCTACTGGTAATAAGGACTGTAATTTCATGAAAATCAAAACTATTTTAACGCCAGTAACCTGCGCTCTGCTGATAAGTTTTTCCGCCCATGCCGCTAACGCCGACAATTATAAAAACGTGATTAACCGTACTGGCGCGCCGCAGTACATGAAGGATTACGATTACGACGATCACCAGCGTTTTAATCCGTTTTTCGATCTCGGAGCCTGGCATGGCCATCTGTTGCCAGACGGCCCGAATACCATGGGCGGTTTTCCAGGCGTTGCGCTGCTGACGGAAGAATACATCAACTTTATGGCCAGCAATTTCGACCGCCTGACCGTCTGGCAGGACAGCAAGAAAGTCGACTTCACGCTGGAGGCATACAGTATTCCCGGCGCGCTGGTGCAAAAACTGACAGCAAAAGATGTGCAGGTTGAAATGACTCTTCGCTTCGCCACGCCGCGCACGTCACTACTGGAAACCAAAATCACCAGCAATAAACCGCTGGATCTGGTGTGGGACGGCGAACTACTGGAAAAACTGGAAGCGAAAGAAGGGAAACCGCTTTCCGATAAAACCATTGCTGGCGAATACCCTGACTATCAGCGCAAAATCAGCGCCACCCGTGATGGCCTGAAAGTCACCTTTGGCAAAGTGCGCGCCACCTGGGATCTGCTGACCTCCGGTGAATCAGAATATCAGGTGCATAAATCCCTGCCGGTGCAGACTGAAATCAACGGTAATCGCTTTACCAGTAAGGCGCATATCAACGGTTCGACGACGCTCTACACCACCTATTCCCATCTGCTGACCGCTCAGGAAGTTAGCAAAGAGGAAATGCAGATCCGCGATATTCTGGCGCGTCCGGCGTTTTATCTCACCGCCTCGCAGCAACGCTGGGAAGAGTATCTGAAGAAAGGGTTAACCAATCCGGATGCGACGCCGGAACAGGCGCGCGTCGCGGTGAAAGCGATCGAAACACTCAACGGTAACTGGCGCTCGCCAGGCGGGGCGGTGAAATTTAATACCGTCACACCGTCGGTGACCGGGCGCTGGTTCTCCGGCAATCAGACCTGGCCGTGGGATACCTGGAAGCAGGCGTTTGCGATGGCGCATTTCAATCCGGACATCGCCAAAGAGAATATCCGCGCGGTCTTCTCCTGGCAGATCCAACCTGGCGACACCGTGCGTCCACAGGATGTGGGATTTGTCCCCGACCTGATTGCGTGGAACCTTAGCCCCGAGCGTGGCGGCGATGGCGGCAACTGGAACGAACGCAATACCAAGCCCAGCCTTGCCGCCTGGTCGGTGATGGAAGTGTACAACGTCACCCAGGGTAAAACCTGGCTGGCAGAGATGTACCCGAAACTGGTGGCCTATCACGACTGGTGGTTACGTAACCGCGATCATAACGGCAACGGCGTGCCGGAATATGGCGCGACCCGCGATAAAGCCCATAACACCGAGAGCGGCGAGATGCTGTTTACGGTGAAAAAAGGCGATAAAGAAGAGACGCTGTCTGGGCTGAACAACTACGCCCGCGTGGTGGAGAAAGGCCAGTACGACAGTCTGGAAATTCCGGCACAAGTTGCTGCGTCGTGGGAATCGGGCCGTGATGACGCCGCCGTCTTTGGGTTTATCGACAAGGAACAGCTGGATAAATATGTCGCTAACGGCGGCAAACGTAGCGACTGGACGGTGAAATTCGCCGAGAACCGCAGCCAGGACGGAACGTTGCTGGGCTACTCGCTATTGCAGGAGTCGGTGGATCAGGCCAGCTATATGTACAGCGATAACCATTATTTGGCAGAGATGGCAACTATCCTCGGTAAGCCGGCAGAGGCCAAACGCTATCGCCAGTTGGCGCAGCAGCTCGCGGACTACATCAATACCTGTATGTTCGACCCGACCACGCAGTTCTACTATGACGTGCGCATTGAAGATAAACCGCTGGCGAACGGCTGTGCGGGCAAACCGATTGTTGAGCGCGGTAAAGGGCCTGAAGGCTGGTCGCCGCTGTTTAACGGTGCTGCAACGCAGGCCAATGCCGACGCGGTGGTGAAGGTGATGCTGGACACCAAAGAGTTCAACACCTTTGTACCGCTGGGAACGGCGGCGTTAACCAACCCGGCTTTTGGCGCGGATATCTACTGGCGCGGGCGCGTATGGGTAGATCAGTTCTGGTTTGGTCTGAAAGGAATGGAGCGTTACGGTTATCGCGATGATGCCCTGAAACTGGCGGATACGTTCTTCCAGCATGCCAAAGGATTAACCGCCGACGGTCCGATTCAGGAGAATTACAACCCGCTGACTGGCGCGCAGCAAGGCGCACCAAATTTCTCCTGGAGTGCCGCGCATTTGTATATGTTGTATAACGATTTTTTCCGTAAGCAGTAATTTGCAACGGCTGGCGGATGCGGCGTAAACGCCTTATCCGCCCTACATGTGCAATCCCCCTGGTCGGATAAGACGCGGCAAGCATCGCATCCGACATCTGCACCGCGCCACTGGCGGATGCGGCGTGGACGCCTTATCCGCACTACATGTGCGTTCCCCCAGGCCGGATAAGATGCGGCAAGCGTCGCATCCGGCATTACCACCAGCGTATTCTTTTTGATTCCCATCACAAACCCCGCATTCCCCTTTTCCCTTTTCCCCGGCGACGGCTAAATTAGAACTCATCCGACCACATAACAATTATTTTACATACTGGATAATTTATGAGCTACCCGTCGCTGTTTGCCCCGCTTGATTTAGGTTTTACCACGTTAAAAAACCGCGTGTTGATGGGTTCAATGCACACCGGGCTGGAGGAATACCCGGACGGTGCCGAGCGGCTGGCGGCGTTTTATGCTGAACGCGCCCGTCACGGCGTGGCGCTGATCGTTAGCGGCGGTATTGCACCTGATTTAACAGGCGTTGGCATGGAAGGCGGTGCAATGCTCAATGACGTCAGCCAGATCCCGCACCATCGCACCATTACCGAAGCGGTACATCAGGAAGGCGGCAAAATCGCCCTGCAAATTTTGCATACCGGACGCTACAGCTACCAACCGCATCTGGTAGCGCCCTCCGCGTTGCAGGCCCCCATCAACCGTTTCGTTCCTCATGAACTCACCCATGAAGAGATCCTGCGACTGATCGACGATTTCGCCCGCTGCGCGCAACTGGCGCGGGAGGCCGGATACGATGGCGTCGAAGTGATGGGCTCTGAAGGGTATTTGATCAACGAATTTCTGACTCTGCGCACCAACCAGCGTAGCGACCAGTGGGGCGGCGATTACCGCAACCGGATGCGGTTTGCTATTGAAGTGGTACGTGCGGTGCGCGAGCGCGTCGGTAACGACTTCATTATTATCTATCGGCTGTCGATGCTCGACCTGGTAGAAGGCGGCGGGACTTTTACCGAAACGGTAGAACTGGCGCAGGCCATTGAAGCGGCGGGCGCAACCATTATCAACACTGGAATAGGCTGGCATGAAGCGCGGATTCCGACCATCGCCACGCCAGTGCCGCGCGGCGCATTTAGCTGGGTCACACGCAAACTGAAAGGTCACGTCTCATTGCCGCTGGTGACCACCAACCGGATTAACGATCCGCAGGTTGCCGACGATATTCTCTCGCGCGGTGATGCCGATATGGTATCGATGGCGCGACCGTTTCTTGCTGATGCGGAGCTGCTGTCAAAAGCGCAATCGGGGCGAGCCGATGAGATCAACACCTGCATTGGCTGCAATCAGGCCTGTCTCGATCAGATCTTTGTCGGCAAGGTCACCTCGTGTCTGGTGAATCCTCGCGCCTGCCACGAAACCAAAATGCCGATCCTTCCCGCCGTGCAGAAAAAAAATCTGGCGGTGGTCGGCGCAGGTCCGGCGGGGCTGGCGTTTGCCATCAATGCGGCGGCGCGTGGTCATCAGGTAACGTTGTTTGATGCACATAGCGAGATCGGCGGGCAGTTTAATATCGCCAAACAGATCCCCGGCAAAGAGGAATTTTACGAAACATTGCGCTACTACCGCCGGATGATCGAAGTGACTGGCGTGACACTGAAACTTAATCACACCGTGACCGCAGATCAGTTAAAGGCGTTCGATGAAACGATCCTCGCCAGTGGGATCGTACCGCGCATTCCGCCCATCGACGGGATCGATCATCCGAAGGTGTTGAGTTATCTCGACGTACTGCGCGACAAAGCGCCGGTGGGCAACAACGTCGCCATCATTGGTTGTGGTGGGATTGGCTTTGATACAGCGATGTATTTGAGTCAGCCAGGGGAGTCCACCAGCCAGAATATCACCGAGTTTTGTAATGAGTGGGGAATCGACAGTAGCCTGCAACAGGGTGGTGGGTTAAGCCCGCAGGGAATGCAGATCCCCCGTAGCCCGCGACAGATTGTGATGCTTCAACGCAAAGCCAGCAAACCAGGACAAGGGTTAGGCAAAACCACCGGCTGGATCCATCGCACCACCCTGCTCGCGCGCGGCGTGAAAATGATCCCAGGCGTAAGTTACCAGAAGATCGACGATGAAGGGCTGCATGTGGTGATCAACGGCGAACCGCAAATTTTGGCGGTAGATCATGTGGTGATCTGCGCGGGGCAGGAGCCAAACCGCACGCTGGCACAACCGCTCATTGATAGCGGGAAAACCGTGCATTTAATTGGCGGCTGCGATGTGGCTATGGAGCTGGACGCACGACGGGCAATTGCCCAGGGAACACGGTTGGCGCTGGAGATTTAAATCGTTATTTGAAGTGCCGGATGTGACGCATCCGGCACGTCGCGTTAATCAATAAACAAGGCGGGAGAAATGCCGAATCGCGTTGCCAGTTTTTTAGCGTGTTCCAGCGTTAATTTCCTCTTCCCGCTCAAAACGCGTGACACCATCGATTTACTGCCAATTTCCGGCAGATCGGAAAGGGTTAAACCATATTGATCCATAAGGGTACGAATCACAGCTATACCGCCAGGCATGTCTTGAGCCATGGCATTAAATTCAGCAAATTCGGGCGCTGATTCTTCCCACGCGGTTATTTTGGCACACACCAGATCCAGCAAGGGGTTTTCAGGATCGTTGAGCAGCAGATGATCTACCAGTTCCAGCGCCTGGGTGTATTGTTCCTCGTTCTGAATACCCGCCAAAAAAGGTGCCACAGCAGTTAGCTTTTCTCCTGCTTGCAAGATGTCGGCAATCGCAATCATTTTTTCCCCTTAGTACGATGAACGGCGGTAAAGAAATCGTATTCTTTATGCGTCATAACTTCACGTATGTAGCACTTTTGCGATTCAAAAAAGACCATTGCTACAACACGTAATTCATTGCCCCCGACATTGAAAACATAATGCTTATCCAGATATTTGAAGTTATCCAGAGAAGGGAATACTGCTTTTAATGACTCAGGTTTTTTGAAATATCCCTTAGCAATCGTGTTCCCCAGAGCCACCAACTCCGTTTTATGTTGCGGGTATTTTTCCGCAGCATCTTTCAATGCTTTTTGAGTTATCAGGTGCATTCTTCATCACGTCCGTTGACAAATTGGCAACATGATAACATCCGTTGACAGATTGGCAACGGATGAATTTATCTGTGTGACGGAAGAATAAACGTAGAAAAACGCTAAACAAGAGAATGTAGAGGATGGTGACAGGGATTTTTTGTTTTATGGAAGCGCGATTCCAGAACTGGGCAGACATTGCCGGATAAGGCGTTTACGCCGCATCCGGCAGGTAGCTGTCAATCTTACCGACGACGCCCCAGCTTCACCGCTTTCAGCACCACAAATTTATTATTGGTGGCAATGGTGGTGCAGTTGCCAAAAATTTTCTTCAGTTTATGGAAGTAATCCAGGTGACGGTTGGCAACGATATACAGCTCGCCGTTGATTTTCAGGCAGCGGCGCGCGTGGTGGAACATTTCCCAGGCAACGTTATCGGTCAGTGCATGTTGCTGGTGAAACGGCGGGTTGCAGAGCACAGCATTAAAGCGGAACGGCTCCACGCCGGAGAGCGCGTTGTTGATCATAAACTCGCAGCGATCCAACGCCTCTGGCATGTTGGTTTCAACATTCAAATGGCTGGAAGCAACCGCCATCGGTGATTCATCGACAAACACCACTTTCGCCTGCGGGTTTTTATCAAGCAGCGTCAGGCCAATAACGCCGTTACCACAACCGAGATCGACAACCTCACCCTCGAGATTCTCTGGCAGATGCTGCATAAAGAAGCGCGCGCCAATATCAAGCCCGGTGCGTGAGAAGACATTCGCATGGTTGTGGATAGTCCAGTCAGTACCCTCCAGCTTCCAGCTAACGGTCTGCGGTGCATCAACCAGCGGCGGCTCGTTGAAAGTGCAGTTAATCAGGCGCGCTTTCTTCCATGCCAGCGTGGTGGTGGTCGGGCCGAGCACTTTTTCGAACAGTTCCAGCGTGGAGGTGTGAATGTCACGGGCTTTAGCACCGGCAATAATACGTGTATCCGGCGTGACTACTTTGCGCAATGCGCGCAGTTGCTGTTCCAGCAATGCCAGTGTTTTCGGCACTTTGATCAGCACCACGCCCGGCTGTTGCGGGTAGTCAGCGGTGCTGTCGAGAAACTTCACGCTCGATTCATCAATCCCGTTGAGGCGTAAATTCTCGCGCGTCGCCAGTTCGCTGATGTATGAGTCGCCAATGCTGTACGGCTTATGTTCCGCCAGCGCACAACTTAACGCACCAAAGGCATCATTCAGGATTAACACCGGGCCGCGGATTTCTGTGTCGTCCAACTGTTGCAGCAAATATTCATCTGCCGCTTCCCACGCCTGTAGCGGGTTAACGTCATCCGTCGCCGGAAAACGTTGTAGTGTCAGTGAACGGAAACCGTTGTCTAAGTGGCTCATCGGCCCTCCTGAATGATAAAATTTCGACGTTGCCCCTGAAAAGGGTGCGTGAGTATACCCTTTTTCTCTTTTTCGTGGGCGGTTATGAGCAATCTTACTTATCTTCAGGGTTATCCCGAACAGTTGCTTTCCCAGGTGCGCACGCTGATTAATGAACAGCGTCTGGGCGATGTGCTGGCAAAACGCTATCCAGGAACGCACGACTACGCCACCGATAAAGCCCTCTGGCAATATACTCAGGATCTGAAGAATCAGTTTCTGCGCAATGCCCCGCCGATCAATAAAGTGATGTATGACAACAAGATCCATGTGCTGAAAAACGCGCTCGGGTTACATACCGCTGTTTCGCGTGTGCAGGGCGGCAAGCTGAAAGCAAAAGCAGAGATCCGCGTCGCTACCGTGTTTCGCAACGCGCCGGAACCGTTTTTGCGCATGATCGTGGTGCACGAGTTGGCGCACCTGAAGGAGAAAGAGCACAACAAAGCATTCTATCAATTGTGCTGTCATATGGAGCCGCAGTACCACCAGCTTGAATTCGACACTCGTCTGTGGCTAACGCAGTTGTCGCTTGGGCAGGACAAAATCTGAAAATGATATCAGGCGTTATCTTTTCTTCCTTTAGCGCCTAAAATCGACCTCCCCCCTTTCGTTAAGGATAACGACCATGCTGCGCGCCTTTGCCCGCCTTCTTCTCCGTATTTGTTTTTCTCGCCGGACTCTAAAGCTTGGCTGTTTATTGTTGCTTATAGCAGGAGCGACCATTTTTATTGCCGATCGCGTTATGGTCAACGCCAGCAAGCAGCTGACCTGGAGCGATGTCAACGCCGTTCCGGCGCGTAACGTGGGTTTATTGCTGGGGGCGAGGCCGGGTAATCGCTACTTTACCCGACGTATTGATACCGCAGCAGAGTTGTACCACGCCGGAAAAGTGAAATGGCTACTAGTGAGCGGCGATAACGGACGTAAAAATTACGATGAAGCCTCAGGCATGCAGCAGGCTTTGATCGCTAAAGGCGTACCCGCAAAAGTCATCTTCTGCGACTACGCCGGATTCTCAACGCTTGATTCGGTGGTGCGTGCCAAAAAGGTGTTTGGTGAAAGCCATATCACTATTATTTCGCAAGAATTTCATAACCAACGCGCCATCTGGCTGGCAAAACAGTACGGCATCGATGCCATCGGGTTTAACGCACCAGACCTGAATATGAAACATGGTTTTTATACTCAGCTGCGGGAGAAACTCGCTCGCGTCAGCGCAGTGATTGACGCGAAAATCCTCCATCGACAGCCGAAATATCTCGGGCCGTCGGTCATGATTGGGCCGTTTAGCGAGCATGGCTGTCCGGCGAAAGAATAATGCGTATCTGCGCACGTCGAAGATGAAAAAGGCGTGCTACATTGACGGCAGAATCCCTTTATGGAGTATCCACGCGTTATGATACGTTTCGCTGTGATTGGCACGAACTGGATCACCCGCCAGTTCGTCGAGGCCGCCCATGAGAGCGGTAAATACAAGTTAACCGCTGTCTATTCCCGCAGCCTTGAACAGGCCCAGCACTTCGCCAATGATTTTTCTGTCGAGCATCTGTTTACATCGCTGGAAGCGATGGCAGAAAGCGATGCCATTGACGCGGTGTATATTGCCAGCCCGAATGCCCTGCATTTTTCCCAGACACAACTTTTCCTTAGCCATAAAATTCATGTGATTTGCGAGAAACCGCTGGCGTCGAATCTGGCGGAAGTGGATGCCGCCATTGCCTGTGCGCGGGAAAATCAGGTGGTGCTGTTTGAGGCATTTAAAACCGCCAGCCTGCCGAATTTCCATTTGTTACGCCAGGTACTGCCGAAAGTTGGCAAATTGCGTAAAGTCTTTTTCAACTATTGCCAATATTCCTCGCGATATCAACGTTATCTGGACGGCGAGAATCCCAACACCTTCAATCCGGCATTCTCCAACGGTTCAATTATGGATATCGGCTTTTACTGTCTGGCGTCGGCGGTGGCGTTATTTGGTGAACCGAAAAGCGTGCAGGCAACCGCCAGTTTGCTGGCAAGTGGTGTGGATGCCCACGGCGTGGTGGTGATGGATTACGGTGATTTCAGCGTTACCTTGCAGCACTCAAAGGTCAGTGATTCTGTGCTGGCAAGTGAGATTCAGGGCGAAGCGGGATCGCTGGTGATTGAAAAACTGTCTGAATGCCAGAAAGTTTGCTTTGTGCCGCGCGGCAGCCAGATGCAGGATCTTACCCAACCGCAGCATATTAATACCATGCTGTACGAAGCAGAGCTGTTCGCTACCCTGGTGGATGAACATCTGGTAGATCATCCAGGGCTGGCGGTCAGTCGTATCACCGCCAGGCTGCTGACCGAGATCCGCCGCCAGACCGGGGTGATTTTTCCGGCAGATAGCGTAAAACTATAATAGCCAAAGTAAAACAGTGTAAAAGGGATGTAACAGACCATTGACTGACCGAATGGTCTGTCATACTTTGTTACCTGCAAAGGGGAGTAACTTCATTGCCGGTCGATCGTCATTACGATGTGTGAAAAACCACATCCGGTCACCGGGCAACCCGAAAGGAATACGCAGACGTATTCCTTTTTTGTTGTAAGTGAGACCTTGCCGGAAGGCGAGGTCTATGCATAAAAAGCAGCGGCTGACGTCTTCCGACGTTGGCCGTTTTTTTATGTGTAAGGAACTTCTATGAATACTGTCGGCACGCCGTTGCTATGGGGCGGATTCGCTGTCGTTGTCGCCATTATGCTGGCTATCGACCTGTTGTTGCAGGGGCGTCGTGGCGCGCATGCCATGACCATGAAACAGGCTGCAGCCTGGTCGCTGGTCTGGGTGACGCTATCGTTACTGTTTAACGCCGCTTTCTGGTGGTATTTAGTCCAGACGCAGGGGCGCGAAGTCGCGGACCCGCAGGCACTGGCGTTTCTCACCGGTTATCTGATTGAGAAATCACTGGCGGTCGATAACGTCTTCGTCTGGCTGATGTTGTTCAGCTATTTCTCTGTTCCGGCGGCATTACAACGCCGCGTGCTCGTGTATGGCGTACTCGGGGCGATTGTTCTGCGTACCATCATGATCTTCACTGGCAGCTGGCTGATTTCGCAGTTCGACTGGATCCTGTATATCTTCGGTGCCTTCCTGCTGTTTACTGGCGTGAAGATGGCGCTGGCTCATGAAGATGAATCAGGTATTGGTGACAAGCCGCTGGTGCGCTGGCTGCGCGGTCATTTGCGCATGACCGACACCATCGACAACGAGCATTTCTTTGTGCGTAAGAATGGTTTGTTGTATGCCACGCCGCTGATGCTGGTACTGATTCTGGTGGAGTTGAGCGACGTGATTTTCGCCGTGGATAGCATTCCGGCTATCTTCGCCGTGACCACCGATCCGTTTATTGTGCTGACCTCAAACCTGTTTGCGATCCTCGGCCTGCGTGCGATGTATTTCCTGTTGGCGGGCGTAGCAGAACGTTTCTCGATGCTCAAATATGGTCTGGCGGTAATTCTGGTGTTTATCGGTATCAAGATGCTGATTGTCGATTTCTACCATATTCCGATCGCCGTTTCGCTGGGCGTGGTGTTTGGTATTCTGGTGATGACGTTTATTATCAACGCCTGGGTGAATTATCGGCATGATAAGCAGCGGGTGGGATAATTCGCTGTATATTAAGCCACTACGGGTGATAACTCCTTCCAGACAAAGATGAGCGATTAAGTATGTAACCGACTTATAGCTCTTTACAAAAAGATCGCTTGGGTGTTAGTGGCGTCAAAATCACCGAAGCGTTCCCTGCAGGCCGGGGCAGCGGCGATTGGCCGCTCCCTGCGCCAGTGACTTTATGTGGCATCGTACATCACAGGAGCGCAACAGTTCTCATATGCCAAATAGTTTTGCCTATATGTTATCTAATCAGTCTCAGCAGCCAGTCCTTCCCTCTGTTTATGTCAAATAAATGTAACCATTAAGTTGCAAAATATGACCTCTCTTTAAAATCCAGCATTTTTCGCTTCCCGAAGCTGTAACTTTCCTTATACTCGACCTTGCAAACACTTTGTTACATCCTGAAAGATGCGTCGACAGAACGCACCAGGGATGTGCGACAACACAATGAAAGGATCGAAAAATGACTACGCAACGTTCACCGGGGCTATTCCGGCGTCTGGCTCATGGCAGCCTGGTAAAACAAATCCTGGTCGGCCTTGTTCTGGGGATTCTTCTGGCATGGATCTCAAAACCCGCGGCGGAAGCTGTTGGTCTGTTAGGTACTTTGTTCGTCGGCGCACTGAAAGCCGTTGCCCCCATCCTGGTGTTGATGCTGGTAATGGCGTCTATTGCTAACCACCAGCACGGGCAGAAAACCAATATCCGTCCTATTTTGTTCCTCTATCTACTGGGCACCTTCTCTGCTGCTCTGGCCGCAGTAGTCTTCAGCTTTGCCTTCCCTTCTACCCTGCACTTGTCCAGTAGCGCGGGTGATATTTCGCCGCCGTCAGGCATTGTCGAAGTGATGCGCGGGCTGGTAATGAGCATGGTTTCCAACCCCATCGACGCGCTGCTGAAAGGTAACTACATCGGGATTCTGGTGTGGGCAATTGGCCTCGGTTTCGCACTGCGTCACGGTAACGAGACCACCAAAAACCTGGTCAACGATATGTCGAATGCCGTCACCTTTATGGTGAAACTGGTCATTCGCTTCGCACCGATCGGTATTTTTGGGTTGGTTTCTTCTACCCTGGCTACCACCGGTTTCTCCACACTGTGGGGCTACGCGCAACTGCTGGTGGTGCTGGTTGGCTGTATGTTACTGGTGGCGCTGGTGGTTAACCCATTGCTGGTGTGGTGGAAAATTCGTCGTAACCCGTTCCCGCTGGTGCTGCTGTGCCTGCGCGAAAGCGGCGTGTACGCCTTCTTCACCCGCAGCTCTGCGGCGAACATTCCGGTGAATATGGCGCTGTGTGAAAAGCTGAATCTGGATCGTGATACCTATTCCGTTTCTATTCCGCTAGGTGCAACGATCAATATGGCGGGCGCAGCAATCACCATTACCGTGTTGACGCTGGCTGCGGTTAATACGCTGGGTATTCCGGTGGATCTACCAACGGCGCTGCTGTTGAGCGTAGTGGCTTCTCTGTGCGCCTGTGGTGCGTCCGGCGTGGCAGGTGGTTCTCTGCTGCTGATCCCGCTGGCCTGTAATATGTTCGGTATTTCGAACGATATCGCCATGCAGGTGGTTGCCGTCGGCTTTATCATCGGCGTATTGCAGGACTCTTGCGAAACCGCGCTGAACTCTTCAACTGACGTGCTGTTCACTGCAGCAGCTTGCCAGGCGGAAGACGATCGTCTGGCAAATAGCGCCCTGCGTAACTAATACTTAGCCCCTTTCGTCTACGGCGGAAGGGGTTTTCTCCACTTTAAACGGATCAATTCCCCTTCTCTGCATACGCCAAAAACGAATGATATTCAGGCCATTCATCAGCAGAAAACTGCCTTCAATCATTGTGCCACCAATCGACCCGGCCCAAATGTTGTGAGTTAACCAGCAACAAGTAGAAAACCACATCACGCAGCGCATGGTCAGCCCTTTACAACGGAACAGCGCCCAGGTACTGACAATCGTGCCGATAACCGGCAGCAGCTCCATGGGATGATGGAACTTCGCCAGGCCAACTCCTCCCGTCAGCACGATGAAGATCGCCATTATCCATAAGCTGCGCGTGCGTAAGGTAATCAGCGTACGAATGGCATTAAGAATGGCACTGGCACCAGCGGGATAGGTGCCCATAAGAAAAAAATGCACGCCAATAACGGCGCTATAGACCGAAAGCTGCTTTTTGAAGCGACGTTCGTCACGATTGAAAAATGTTGTGATACCAATCAGAAAGGCGATGACACCCACGCCCTGGGCCAGCCAATACGCGGTCATGATAAATCCTTAGCAGGTATGGAAAAGCAAACGGCGCTTCACATTATGAAACGCCGTTTTTTATTAACAACTCATTTCGACTTTATAGCGTTACGCCGCTTTTAAAGATCGCCAGTTCGCGGAAGTCGTTACGCTCGTTGCAGGTTTGCTTACCGTTGGCAAACTCAACGATGGTGTCGATAAATTCTTCCAGCAACTGCGGCATCGCTTTACCGTGGATCAGCTGACCCGCGTCAAAGTCGATCCAGTGTTTTTTCTTCGCCGCCAGTTCACTGTTGGTGGCGATTTTCACCGTCGGCACAAATCCACCATACGGCGTGCCACGACCAGTACTGAACAGCACCATATGGCAGCCCGCACCCGCCAGGGCGCTGGTCGCTACGGCATCGTTACCCGGCGCACTTAACAAGTTCAGCCCCGGCGTTTTCAGACGCTCGCCGTAACGCAGCACGTCAACCACGACGCTGGAACCCGCTTTCTGGGTACAGCCAAGTGATTTGTCTTCCAGCGTGGTGATACCGCCCGCTTTGTTCCCCGGCGATGGGTTTTCGTAGATAGGCTGGTCATGGGCAATAAAGTACTGCTTGAAGTCGTTGACCATAGTGACCAGTTTTTCAAACGTTGCTTCGTCACGACAATGGTCCATCAGCAACTGCTCTGCGCCGAACATCTCCGGCACTTCGGTCAGTACGGTAGTGCCGCCGTTAGCAATGACGTAATCAGAGAAACGCCCCAGCATTGGGTTAGCAGTAATACCAGAAAGACCGTCAGAACCACCGCATTCCAGACCAAACTTCAGTTCGCTGAGTTTGCCCGGCTCACGTTTGTCGTTGCGCATTACGTTATACAACTGATGCAAATGCGCGATCCCGGCTTCGATCTCATCATCCTGCTGTTGGCAGATCATGAAATGAACGCGTTCAGGATCGATATCGCCCAGCGTTTCACGGAATGCGGCAACCTGGTTGTTTTCACAACCCAGGCCAATCACCAGCACTGCGCCCGCGTTCGGGTGGCGCACCATATTTTGCAGCATGGTGCGGGTATTGATGTGATCGTCGCCCAGCTGCGAGCAGCCGTAGGTGTGGCTGAAGAGGAACACGCCGTCAGTACCTTCGGCGTTGTTGGTCTCTTTCAGGAAACGGTTCTGGATCTGCCGCGCGATGCCGTTAACACAACCCACGGTTGGCAGGATCCACAGCTCATTACGCACCCCGACATCGCCGTTAGCGCGACGATAGATCTGCACTTCACGATCTGCCGCTTGCGCAGGCAGATCCTGAAAATCAGGTTGATAGCGATACTGATCCAGATCGCTGAGATTCGTGCGCGTATTGTGGGCGTGAACGTGTTCCCCCGCCGCAATATCCGCCAATGCATAACCAATCGGCAGGCCATATTTAATGACGTTGGCCCCTTTTGCGATATCCGTTAACGCAAATTTATGTCCACGAGCAACATCCTGGCGCAGCGTGACAGTTTGGTTATCGACACTGACTTCTGTGCCTTCCGCCAAATCTGCTAAAGCAACCGCGACGTTATCCAGCGCATGGATCTTGATGTATTGCATATCAACCCCAGACCTTAGTTCAGTTCAATGGCGAAGTAGTCACGCGCATTGTTAAAGCAAATATTTTTCACCATCTCGCCCAGCAGGTTGATGTCCGCCGGTGCTTCGCCCGCTTCCACCCAGCGGCCAATCATCTGGCACAGAATGCGGCGGAAGTATTCGTGACGGGTGTATGACAGGAAGCTACGGCTGTCAGTCAGCATACCGACAAAGCGGCTCAGCAGACCGAGCTGCGCCAGTTGGGTCATCTGACGTTCCATACCGTCTTTCTGATCGTTAAACCACCAGCCGGAACCGAACTGCATTTTGCCCGGCATACCTTCGCCCTGGAAGTTACCGATCATGGTGCCCAGCACTTCGTTATCGCGCGGGTTCAGGCAGTAGAGAATGGTTTTCGGCAGCAGGTTTTCTTCGTTCTGCTTGCTCAGCAACTTAGACAGCTCTTCTGCCATCGGACGGTCGTTGATGGAATCAAAACCTACATCCGGCCCCAGCAGTTTGAACTGACGCAGGTTGTTATTACGCAGTGCGCCGATGTGGTACTGCTGTACCCAGCCGCGACGTGCGTATTCGGCACCAAGGAACACCAGCACCGCAGTTTTGAACTGTGCCACTTCGTGCTCGCTCAGGGTTTCGCCTGCCAGACGGCGCGCCAGAATGCTGTCCAGTTCCGCTTCGTTCGCTTCAGCAAACATCACCACGTCCAGCGCGTGGTCAGACACTTTACAGCCGTGAGCGGCGAAGTGATCCAGACGTTTAGTCAGGGCAGTTTGCAGGTCAGCAAAGCGGCGAATGTCGGTATCGGAAACTTCGCCCAGCTTCGCCATGTAGTCGTTAAAGGTCGCCTGTTCGATGTTGAAGGCCTTGTCCGGACGCCAGCTCGGCAGCACTCTAATGGTGAAAGAGCCGTCTTTGGCGATCTCTGCGTGATGCTCCAGAGAATCGATCGGATCGTCGGTGGTGCCGACCATTTTCACGTTCATCTGCTGCATGATGCCGCGCGCAGAGAAATTATCCTGCGCCAGCAGTTCGTTACATTCGTTCCAGATTTCGTCAGCGGTAGACGGGGAAAGCAATTTGCCGGTAATACCAAATGGACGACGCAGTTCGAGGTGCGTCCAGTGGTATAACGGGTTGCCGATAGTGTGCGGAACGGTCGCCGCCCAGGCGTCAAATTTTTCACGGTCAGACGCATCACCGGTACACAGACGCTCAGCCACGCCATTAGTGCGCATAGCACGCCATTTGTAGTGATCACCTTTCAGCCAGATGTCATACAGGTTTTTAAAACGATAGTCTTCCGCAATCTGCTGCGGCGGCAAATGGCAATGGTAATCGAAAATCGGCTGGTCTTTTGCGTAGTCGTGATACAGACGGCGGGCAAATTCGGTATCTAACAGGAAATCTTCAGTCATAAACGGAGTCATTTTCGTCTTCCTCTCAACGAGTGAGCTAGCTTGCTTATGGTGCGATGCTGACAAAGTTATCACACCAATTTCCAGAGTCCGAAGATATTTTCGTGAGATAGATCAATAAACGTAGTTAAAAAAATTACTCTCAAAGTGGTAAATCTCGCTGCAAGCCGCGCCAGTACTGGCCTCGCTGTCATCAGGTAATGTCCCTACAAATATTCCCACATTTGTGATGGCTCTCACCTTTTAAAGTTGTATGACAAGTTATCTTTCTGCCGTCGCAAATCATAAGTCGACGGAATGCAAATTGCCGATTCATTCATTTGTTAGATGAATCGGGTTAACCGGTACGGAAGCCGAATTAGCACGAAACTTTCATGGCAACGTTCGGGGCGTGCCGGTTTTTTTTCGGTTACCCGGTCGTAACTAACATCTTCAGCCTCTGGCGGGATGATGGCCGCGCTTCCTGCGGATATAACAAAACGATGAGGTTTTACATGCGTAAAATTAAAGGGTTACGTTGGTATATGATCGCACTGGTGACGCTCGGCACCGTGCTTGGTTACCTGACGCGTAACACTGTGGCGGCAGCTGCGCCAACTCTGATGGAAGAGTTAAACATCTCCACCCAACAGTATTCCTATATCATCGCAGCCTATTCTGCTGCTTATACGGTCATGCAACCGGTAGCAGGTTATGTACTGGATGTGCTGGGTACGAAAATCGGTTACGCAATGTTTGCTGTACTGTGGGCTGTGTTCTGTGGCGCAACCGCGCTGGCAGGTAGCTGGGGTGGCCTGGCGGTTGCTCGTGGTGCGGTAGGTGCTGCAGAGGCGGCGATGATCCCGGCGGGTCTGAAAGCCAGTTCCGAATGGTTCCCGGCAAAAGAGCGTTCCATCGCGGTCGGCTACTTTAACGTAGGTTCTTCGATTGGTGCGATGATTGCGCCGCCGCTGGTGGTATGGGCAATCGTGATGCACAGCTGGCAGATGGCATTTATCATCTCCGGTGCGCTGAGCTTTATCTGGGCGATGGCATGGCTGATTTTCTACAAGCATCCGCGCGACCAGAAACATCTGACCGATGAAGAACGTGACTACATTATTAATGGTCAGGAAGCCCAGCACCAGGTTGACACAGCGAAGAAAATGTCCGTTGGTCAGATCCTGCGTAACCGTCAGTTCTGGGGTATCGCGCTACCGCGTTTCCTGGCTGAACCTGCCTGGGGTACTTTTAACGCGTGGATCCCGCTGTTCATGTTTAAAGTTTACGGCTTTAACCTGAAAGAGATCGCGATGTTCGCCTGGATGCCGATGCTGTTTGCTGACCTTGGTTGTATCCTCGGTGGTTACCTGCCGCCGCTGTTCCAGCGTTGGTTTGGCGTGAACCTGATCGTTTCCCGTAAGATGGTAGTAACGCTGGGTGCGGTGCTGATGATTGGCCCAGGGATGATCGGTCTGTTCACTAACCCGTATGTCGCGATTATGCTGCTGTGTATCGGTGGTTTTGCTCACCAGGCCCTGTCTGGCGCACTGATTACGCTCTCTTCTGACGTGTTCGGTCGTAACGAAGTGGCGACGGCGAACGGTTTAACCGGGATGTCCGCATGGCTGGCAAGTACGCTGTTTGCACTGGTAGTCGGTGCACTGGCTGACACCATCGGCTTCAGCCCGCTGTTCGCAGTTCTGGCAGTATTCGACCTGCTGGGTGCGCTGGTTATCTGGACTGTGTTGCAGAACAAACCGGCGATTGAGGTGGCGCAGGAATCACATAACGATCCCGCACCGCAACATTAAGGCTTCGTGTAAGTTTTAGTTTCCCTTCAAAGCCGCCTTCTCAGGCGGCTTTTTCATCACTGCGAGTAGAGCTAAACTCGCAAAAGTGGTATAACAAATATAGTCTGCCGTATCATGCCTGGAGCGCATATGGAAATCACTGAACCACGCCGTTTGTATCAACAACTTGCCGCTGATCTGAAAGAGCGCATCGAACAGGGCGTCTATCTGGTGGGTGATAAACTGCCTGCTGAACGCTTTATTGCCGATGAAAAGAACGTCAGTCGCACCGTGGTTCGTGAAGCCATCATCATGCTTGAAGTTGAAGGCTATGTGGAGGTGCGTAAAGGCTCGGGTATTCATGTGGTTTCCAACCAGCCGCGCCATCAGCAATCAGCTGACACTAATATGGAATTCGCCAATTACGGTCCGTTTGAGCTGCTTCAGGCACGTCAGCTCATCGAAAGTAATATTGCCGAGTTCGCAGCGACCCAGGTAACCAAACAGGACATCATGAAACTGATGGCCATCCAGGAGCAGGCGCGCGGCGAACAATGCTTCCGTGATTCCGAGTGGGATTTGCAGTTCCATATTCAGGTTGCCCTGGCGACGCAGAACTCCGCCCTGGCAGCCATCGTTGAAAAAATGTGGACCCAACGTAGCCATAACCCATACTGGAAAAAACTGCACGAGCATATTGATGCCCGTACTGTCGATAACTGGTGCGATGACCACGATCAGATCCTCAAAGCGTTAATTCGTAAAGATCCCCATGCCGCGAAGCTGGCAATGTGGCAGCATCTGGAAAACACCAAGATCATGTTATTTAACGAAACCAGCGACGATTTCGAGTTCAATGCCGACCGCTATCTGTTCGCCGAAAATCCCGTTGTGCATCTTGATACGGCCACCAGCGGCAGCAAATGAAATCCCCATTCGGCAGGCGCAACGACGCGCCTGTTTGCCTCGTCGGTAAGCGAAAAGTATAAAGTGTCAGCCTGTGTAAATCCTCTCGCCACCCTCCCCTGCATTCAGCAAAATCAGACTCCACGGACATGTAATTTTGATAACGAACAACGTTGACCTTTGTTACAATTAGATTCAATTTGAATTTATGCTTTTGAATGCTTTCTTATCTCACGATTTAACAGGGAATAGTTCAGGCTGTGTTGATGTATCAAACCCGCAGAACATACCAAAACAGCAATAACATTGCGGTAGTGCATCTTTTAAAACCAGCGTGGCGTTAACCGATTCACCAGGAATAATGAATGGAACTTTTGACCCAATTGCTGCAAGCCCTGTGGGCGCAGGATTTTGAAACCCTGGCCAATCCGTCGATGATTGGCATGCTCTATTTTGTTTTATTTGTAATTTTGTTCCTTGAAAACGGCTTGCTTCCGGCGGCCTTTTTACCGGGCGACAGTTTACTGGTGTTGGTCGGCGTATTGATTGCGAAAGGCGCGATGGGCTATCCGCAAACGATTCTGCTACTGACCGTTGCCGCCAGCCTCGGCTGCTGGGTCAGCTATATTCAGGGGCGATGGCTGGGCAATACCCGCACCGTACAAAACTGGCTATCTCATTTACCCGCGCATTATCATCAACGCGCACACCATCTTTTTCATAAACACGGTTTATCGGCGCTGTTAATTGGTCGCTTTATTGCGTTTGTCAGAACACTGCTGCCGACGATTGCCGGGTTATCAGGGCTGAATAACGCGCGCTTTCAGTTCTTCAACTGGATGAGCGGTCTGCTGTGGGTATTAATCCTGACAACTCTGGGTTACATGCTCGGCAAAACGCCGGTATTTTTAAAGTACGAGGACCAGCTGATGTCATGCCTGATGCTGCTCCCGGTGGTGCTGCTGGTGTTTGGCCTGGCAGGTTCTCTGGTCGTGTTATGGAAAAAGAAATATGGAAATCGGGGGTAAGGGATGCAAATACCTCGCATGTCGCTTCGCCAGCTAACCTGGTCCGGCGCTGTTTTACTTCTGGTCGGCACGCTGTTGCTGGCCTGGTCCGCGGTTCGCCAGCAAGAGTCTACGCTGGCGATTCGTGCCGTTCATCAAGGCACAACGATGCCAGACGGTTTTTCAATCTGGCATCACCTTGACGCTCACGGCATCCCCTTCAAAAGCATCACCCCTAAAAACGACACTCTGTTAATTACGTTTGACTCCAGCGACCAGAGTGCCGCAGCAAAAGCGGTTCTCGACAGAACATTGCCCCATGGCTACATCATTGCGCAGCAGGACAATAATAGTCAGGCTATGCAATGGCTAACCCGATTGCGGGATAACTCTCATCGCTTCGGATAACTTCCTGTTATCCGAAACAGATCACTCACTTTGGTGATTTCACCGTAACTGTCTATGATTAATGAGGCGGTGGTTAACACTACCGCTTCGTTGTCTGGACAATCGTTCCTTTGTAATAGGTCCGAATCACAATGGAAGGTTCAAGAATGAAATACCGCATCGCTTTAGCTGTTTCTCTTTTTGCTCTTAGTACCGGTAGTTATGCCACTACCCTGTGTCAGGAAAAGGAGCAAAATATCCTTAAGGAGATCAGCTATGCCGAAAAACACCAAAACCAGAATCGTATTGACGGTCTGAATAAAGCCCTGAGTGAAGTCCGGGCCAACTGTTCAGATAGCCAGCTGCGTGCCGATCATCAGAAGAAAATCGCAAAGCAGAAAGATGAGGTGGCGGAACGCCAGCAAGATTTAGCCGAGGCGAAGCAAAAAGGCGATGCCGATAAGATTGCCAAACGCGAACGGAAACTGGCAGAAGCGCAGGAAGAGCTGAAAAAGCTGGAAGCGCGCGACTACTAACTCACAATAGTCACTACTTACTCACCTGGAGAAAACTATGTCGAAAGAACACACTACGGAACATCTGCGTGCTGAGTTGAAATCCCTTTCCGATACGCTGGAAGAGGTGCTTAGCTCATCTGGCGAGAAGTCGAAAGAAGAGTTGAGTAAGATTCGTAGCAAAGCGGAGCAGGCACTGAAACAGAGCCGTTATCGCCTGGGTGAAACCGGTGATGCCATTGCCAAACAAACCCGTGTCGCGGCGGCGCGTGCCGATGAGTATGTGCGTGAAAATCCATGGACGGGCGTGGGCATTGGCGCTGCAATCGGTGTAGTGCTCGGCGTTCTGCTGTCGCGTCGTTAATTATGGCGGACACTCATCACGCGCAAGGGCCCGGTAAAAGCGTTCTGGGCATCGGGCAGCGAATTGTTTCCATCATGGTTGAAATGGTGGAGACACGTCTGCGGCTGGCGGTGGTGGAGCTGGAAGAGGAAAAAGCCAATCTCTTTCAGCTTTTACTGATGCTGGGCCTGACGATGCTTTTCGCTGCATTTGGTCTTATGAGCCTGATGGTGCTGATTATCTGGGCGGTTGATCCGCAATATCGCCTGAATGCGATGATTGCCACCACCGTGGTGTTGCTGCTACTGGCACTCATTGGCGGTATCTGGACGTTACGTAAATCGCGTAAATCCACCTTACTGCGCCATACGCGCCATGAGCTGGCAAACGATCGGCAACTGCTCGAGGAGGAGTCCCGTGAGCAGTAAAGTCGAACGTGAACGACGTAAGGCGCAACTGCTTAGCCAGATCCAGCAACAACGGCTGGATCTTTCCGCCAGTCGTCGTGAATGGCTGGAGGCGACAGGCGCTTATGATCGTCGCTGGAATATGCTGCTGAGTCTGCGCTCCTGGGCGCTGGTTGGCAGTAGTGTGATGGCTATCTGGACGATTCGTCATCCCAATATGCTGGTCCGCTGGGCCAGACGCGGTTTTGGTGTATGGAGCGCCTGGCGTCTGGTGAAAACAACCCTCAAGCAACAACAGCTTCGCGGTTAACTTCCTCTCTGGCCGGAGACATTCCGGCCTTATTCCTCAAATTTTTTGAAAATATTTGACAGTTTTCCTTGCTAACAATCACGCTTCGCCACGTTTATGATTCTCTCCATCGAAAGCAACGACGCTAATACCGCGCCCTTGCACAAAAAAACAATCAGCAGCCTGAGCGGCGCAGTGGAGAGTAAGATGAAAAAATTAGAAGATGTTGGGGTACTGGTCGCACGCATTTTAATGCCGATTCTGTTTATTACGGCAGGTTGGGGAAAAATTACTGGCTACGCGGGTACGCAACAATATATGGAAGCGATGGGTGTCCCTGGCTTTATGTTGCCACTGGTGATTCTGCTTGAGTTTGGTGGTGGTCTGGCAATCCTGTTCGGTTTCCTGACACGTACCACTGCCCTGTTTACTGCGGGCTTTACGCTGCTGACGGCATTTTTATTTCACAGCAATTTTGCAGAAGGCATGAACTCGCTGATGTTTATGAAAAACCTGACTATTTCTGGCGGATTCCTGCTGCTGGCGATTACCGGTCCGGGCGCGTATAGCATCGACCGTCTGTTGAATAAAAAGTGGTAAGTACGCGCTATACTTAACGATAAAAAACGAGGGGGAACACTCCTCGTTTCAGATTGTTGACAAAGTGCGCGTTGTTCATGCCGGATGCGGCGTGAACGCCTTATCCGGCCTACAAAAACATGCAAATTCAATACATTGCAGAAACCTCGTAGGCCTGATAAGCATAGCGCATCAGGCAGTTTTGCGTTTGCCATCAGTCTCAAACGAGGAGAAACGCTCCTCGTTTTTGCTATTGGAGGAGAGAAAAATGGGTCAACTGATTGACGGCGTCTGGCATGACACCTGGTACGATACCAAATCCACCGGCGGTAAATTTCAACGTTCAGCTTCCGCATTTCGTAACTGGCTCACTGCCGATGGCGCGCCAGGCCCCACTGGCAAAGGCGGTTTTGCCGCAGAGAAAGATCGTTATCATCTCTATGTTTCACTCGCCTGCCCGTGGGCGCACCGCACACTGATCATGCGTAAGCTCAAAGGACTGGAACCGTTTATTTCCGTTTCCGTAGTGAACCCGCTGATGCTGGAAAACGGCTGGACCTTTGATGACAGTTTTCCGGGAGCAACCGGCGACACGCTCTATCAACATGAATTTCTGTATCAGCTTTATCTCCACGCCGATCCACACTACAGCGGACGAGTTACTGTTCCCGTACTGTGGGACAAAAAGAACCACACCATCGTCAGCAACGAATCAGCAGAAATCATACGCATGTTCAATACCGCGTTTGATGCGCTGGGTGCGAAAGCTGGAGATTACTACCCACCAGCCCTGCAACCGAAAATTGACGAACTTAACGGCTGGATTTACGACACCGTTAACAATGGCGTGTATAAAGCCGGTTTTGCCACCAGCCAGCAAGCCTACGACGAGGCAGTGGTGAAAGTGTTTGAATCGCTGGCGCGGCTGGAACAGATTTTAGGTCAGCATCGTTACCTGACCGGCAACCAGCTAACCGAAGCCGATATTCGCCTGTGGACCACACTGGTGCGTTTTGATCCGGTGTATGTCACCCACTTCAAGTGCGATAAGCACCGTATCAGCGATTACCTTAACTTGTACGGCTTCCTGCGCGATATCTACCAGATGCCAGGGATTGCCGAAACCGTCAATTTCGCTCACATCCGTAATCACTACTTCCGCAGCCATAAGACCATCAACCCTACGGGGATTATTTCAATTGGTCCGTGGCAGGATCTCGATGAACCGCACGGACGAGATGTTCGCTTCGGTTAAAAAAAAGCACCTTACGAGGTGCCTCTGATAATTAGCTAAGTGCGTGTTGTTCATGTCGGATGCGGCGTGAACGCCTTATCTGATCTACAAAACATTGTATATTCAATATATTGCAATGACCGCGCAGGCCAGATAAGCGTAGCGCATCTGGCAATTTTGCGCTTGCCCTTATCCTTCACAGCGCCTTATTAATTCATCGAGATAATATTTACTGCCATTTCATTCACGTCTATTCTTAATTTGCTGCTTTAAAAACAAGTGATTGAGCAAAATTGAGGCAAAAATGGACTGGTATCTGAAAGTACTAAAAAATTATGTCGGTTTCCGGGGTCGTGCGCGGCGCAAAGAGTACTGGATGTTTATTCTGGTCAACATCATCTTTACGTTCGTGCTGGGGCTACTGGATAAAATGTTAGGCTGGTAGACTGGCCCCCTGAATCTCCAGACAACCAGTATCACTTAAATAAGTGATAGTCTTAATACTAGTTTTTAGACTAGTCATTGGAGAACAGATGATTGATGTCTTAGGGCCGGAGAAACGCAGACGGCGTACCACACAGGAAAAGATCGCAATTGTTCAGCAGAGCTTTGAACCGGGGATGACGGTCTCCCTCGTTGCCCGGCAACATGGTGTAGCAGCCAGCCAGTTATTTCTCTGGCGTAAGCAATACCAGGAAGGAAGTCTTACTGCTGTCGCCGCCGGAGAACAGGTTGTTCCTGCCTCTGAACTTGCTGCCGCCATGAAGCAGATTAAAGAACTCCAGCGCCTGCTCGGCAAGAAAACGATGGAAAATGAACTCCTCAAAGAAGCCGTTGAATATGGACGGGCAAAAAAGTGGATAGCGCACGCGCCCTTATTGCCCGGGGATGGGGAGTAAGCTTAGTCAGCCGTTGTCTCCGGGTGTCGCGTGCGCAGTTGCACGTCATTCTCAGACGAACCGATGACTGGATGGATGGCCGCCGCAGTCGTCACACTGATGATACGGATGTGCTTCTCCGTATACACCATGTTATCGGAGAGCTGCCCACGTATGGTTATCGTCGGGTATGGGCGCTGCTTCGCAGACAGGCAGAACTTGATGGTATGCCTGCGATCAATGCCAAACGTGTTTACCGGATCATGCGCCAGAATGCGCTGTTGCTTGAGCGAAAACCTGCTGTACCGCCATCGAAACGGGCACATACAGGCAGAGTGGCCGTGAAAGAAAGCAATCAGCGATGGTGCTCTGACGGGTTCGAGTTCTGCTGTGATAACGGAGAGAGACTGCGTGTCACGTTCGCGCTGGACTGCTGTGATCGTGAGGCACTGCACTGGGCGGTGACTACTGGCGGCTTCAACAGTGAAACAGTACAGGACGTCATGCTGGGAGCGGTGGAACGCCGCTTCGGCAACGATCTTCCGTCGTCTCCAGTGGAGTGGCTGACGGATAATGGTTCATGCTACCGGGCTAATGAAACACGCCAGTTCGCCCGGATGTTGGGACTTGAACCGAAGAACACGGCGGTGCGGAGTCCGGAGAGTAACGGAATAGCAGAGAGCTTCGTGAAAACGATAAAGCGTGACTACATCAGTATCATGCCCAAACCAGACGGGTTAACGGCAGCAAAGAACCTTGCAGAGGCGTTCGAGCATTATAACGAATGGCATCCGCATAGTGCGCTGGGTTATCGCTCGCCACGGGAATATCTGCGGCAGCGGGCTTGTAATGGGTTAAGTGATAACAGATGTCTGGAAATATAGGGGCAAATCCAGCTGGCAACGTGCCGGTGGCGAAGGCATCCTGACGACAATCTACGGTATTCTGGTGTTTTTACCATGGTGGGCAGTTCAGTTCCGCCGCCTGCACGACACCGACCGCTCGGCATGGTGGGCACTGTTGTTCTTAATCCCGTTTATCGGCTGGCTTATTATCATCGTCTTTAACTGTCAGGCGGGTACGCCAGGCGAAAACCGCTTTGGACCAGATCCAAAACTGGAACCTTAAAACAAATCTCCTCGCCGGATGTCTGACTCATCCGGCTTTTATCATCATGTTGATGAATAAATAATCTACTAATGTTTATTTAAATTATTTCAATGTCGTTATATAAATTACATATAAAAAACGGCCATGTATTTATCTTAAATATCAAAACCTTTATAACATCCGAAAAAGAAAGATACGAATAGCATTTACTCCATCCCCGGAATAGACTTTCGCAACTTTTAATTAAAGGGATGTTTTTATGCAGTGGTATTTAGCCGTATTAAAAAATTATGTTGGTTTCTCTGGTCGTGCACGTCGTAAAGAGTACTGGATGTTTACTCTGATTAACGCCATCGTCGGCGCTATTATCAATGTCATTCAATTGATTTTAGGTTTAGAGTTTCCATTCCTTTCTCTCATTTACCTGGCAGCAACAATCATTCCGGTCATTGCTCTGTGCGTTCGTCGTCTGCACGATACTGACCGTTCAGGTGCGTGGGCGCTTCTCTATCTGGTACCGGTCATTGGCTGGTTAGTTCTGTTTGTATTTGCCTGTTTAGAAGGCAATTCTGGCAGCAATCGTTACGGAAACGATCCGAAGTTTGGTTCAAATTAATCTTAGAATTGGGGCGATATTTCGCCCCTTTTTATTAAAAATAACAAATATTATTTTCCGCTAAAAAGTTTGGGTATTTCCCGCAGACACCAGGATTTCGCTTCCCCCATACTGTCACGACGCCAGGCCATAATAATATCGATCTCGCTGGTCGATTCCGGGCTGACGACACGCAACCGTCCTTCCGCAATATCTTTTTCAACCATCGGATACGGCATCGTCGCCACGCCAAGCCCCGCCAGTAACGCCTGACGTTTATCTTCAATTGTACTCACCGTTAAGCGCGGCTGTTTGTCCAGCAGCTGTACGGTCAATACCGGGCGCTCACGAGCGGTATCCGCCACCGCAATACCACGATATTTCACACGCGTCACTTCAGAGAGCGGTTCTGGCTCTTGATGAATCGGGTGATCTGGCGCGGCAACATAGACGTTCATTAAGGTATAGAGTTTGCGCGAGTTGATCTCCGACGAGGAGCGAAAATGCATATCCGGCGCGATAACAATATCCGCCCGCCCCTGCTCCAGCCGTTCCCACGCCCCTGCCAGCACTTCAGTGATGATTGCCAGTTGGGTATTGGCTTTTGCCGCCAATTTGTCGATTAACGGGAAAAAGGCGGGTGTCGGTACCAGCGCCTCAGTCACAATGGTGAGATGCGTTTCCCAACCGCGCGCGAGGGCTTCCGCATCGGTAGTCAGTTTATCTGCGGCTTCCAGCAAAACGCGCCCTCGCTCCAGCAACATTCGCCCGACATTGGTGAATTTGGTGCGATGGCCCGAGCGGTCAAACAACACCACATCCAGCTCTTCTTCCAGTTTTTGCATGGTGTAGCTAAGTGCGGAAGGCACGCGTCCCAGCTCATCCGCCGCCGCCGCAAAACTGCCCCGGCGATCGATCGCATCCATAACCCGTAGTGCTTCCAGCGTTAATGCCCTTTCTTTGGCCATTTCGTTCTCATTCAGGAAATTTGAACATACCGGGCAGAATATCTGGCTAACAATGTAGCGTCCAGCCCCTTACCATAAAAGGAAGTAAAGAGAGGTCAAGAATTATGATTACTACCCGAACTGCCAGGCAGTGTGGACAAGCAGACTACGGATGGTTGCAGGCCCGGTATACTTTTTCCTTTGGACACTACTTCGACCCGAAATTGTTAGGTTATGCCTCCCTGCGTGTGCTTAACCAGGAAGTTCTGGCCCCAGGTGCCGCCTTTCAGCCACGAACCTATCCCAAAGTCGATATTTTAAATGTGATTCTGGATGGAGAAGCTGAGTATCGCGACAGCGAAGGCAATCATATTCAGGCCTACGCAGGTGAAGCGTTGCTGCTCTCTACCCAGCCGGGTATCAGCTATAGCGAACACAATCTCAGCAAAGACAAACCGTTAACACGGATGCAGCTTTGGCTGGATGCCTGCCCGCAGCGAGAGAATCCGCTGATTCAAAAACTGGCGCTTGATATGGGCAAGCAGCAATTAATCGCCTCGCCAGAGGGGGCGATGGGAAGCCTGCAGTTGCGCCAGCAAGTGTGGCTGCATCATATCGTGCTAGACAAAGGCGAAAGTGCGAATTTCCAGTTGCATGGGCCACGCGCGTATTTGCAATCGATTCACGGGCAATTTCATGCGCTTACGCATCATGAAGAGAAAGCGGTGCTGACCTGCGGTGATGGGGCGTTTATTCGTGACGAGGCTAACATTACGCTGGTTGCCGATTCCCCACTGCGCGCTTTGCTGATAGATTTGCCTGTCTAGTTGTTTTTACAGGGAGATGAAGATGAGTAAAAAATCGGCCAAAAAGCGTCAGCCGGTGAAGCCCGTGGTGGCGAAGGAACCGGCTCGCACCGCCAATAATTTTGGCTATGAAGAGATGTTGAGCGAACTGGAAGCCATTGTCGCGGATGCTGAAACGCGTTTAGCCGAGGATGAAGCTACCGCGTAAAGACAGGTTGCCGGATGCGGCGTAAACGCCTTATCCGGCCTACAAAACCAGCAACATCAACAAATTGCACAACTCGTAGGCCAAATAAGATGCACCAGCATCGCATCCGACACGATACCCAAAACCAGGTGTTTATCTGGCCTTGCTCGCTATAATCTCGATAATCTGCCGATCCGTTTGCTGCATCGAATGGCTTGCCAGCGCACACAGGTTGGCAATCGACTGCTCAACATCATGCGCCACAATACCTTCATTACCGGTCACAGCGGTATCATCCAGCGCCATTAACACTGCTTTCCACGCAGCCGAAGCACTGGTCGAAACCTTCATCGCGCAGCTGTTGGACGCACCATCGCAAATCATGCCGCTGACATCGCCGATCATACTGCTGATCGCCATCGAGATGGTTTCATAACGCCCATCCACCAGCCATGCCATCCCGGCGGCGGCCCCCATTGCTGCGGTCGTTGCGGCACAAAGCGCAGACAAACGCGGTAACTGGTTATGGATGTAAATCGCGCTCAAATGCGAAAGCATCAGCGCACGCGCCAGCCGTTCATCATCGGCCCCGAAGTGTTCTGCTACCACCACCACAGGCATTGTTGCAGTGATCCCCTGGTTACCCGAGCCGGAGTTACTCATTGCCGGAAGCGTAGCGCCGCCCATACGCGCATCGGATGCCGCGCTGGTACGAATCACAATGGATGAAGAGAGATCTTTCGCCAGCAAACCGCGTGCACACTGTTTCTCCAGCGTCGCGCCAATATGCAGCCCCCAGTTACCGCTCAAGCCTTCCTGCGATAACGCACAATTTAACTTCGCAGAATCGAGAATAAAGCGGATCGCCGCAAACGGCACTTCATTGACGAACTTCAGGATCTCAGCCAGCGTCGTTCTGGAGAGCACCGTCAGTGGCGACTCTTGCTCGCCCTCTGCTACACTGGCCTGCTGGGTAAACACCACGCCATTGTGCGTCTCAATATGCACAATGTTGGTATGCCCACCGACGATGGTGACACACGCCCACTTCTCACCGTTCCAGACTTTGGCGCGTGAGAAGAGGATTTCATCGCAAGGTTCCTGGATCTTAACTGAGACTTTCCCCGCCGCCAGCAGTGCTTTGGCATCGGCAATTGCCTGCGCAGTTGCGTCTTTCAGCACTTCCAGCCCGGCATTGGCATTCCCACCTAACGCGCCCAGCGCCGCCGCAATCGGCAGTCCCACCATTCCCGTGCCAGGAACGGTGACGCCCAGACCGTTCTTCATCAGATTTGGCGAAACCCAGGCTTCTACACGTTCAACCGGACCTTCCAGTTTTGCCGCAGCAACCGCCGCCGCCAGCGCCAGTGAAATCGGTTCAGTACATCCCAGCGCCGGTTTTACTTCCTCCTGAACGGCGAGGATGTAACGCTGCCATAACGGATTTAAAGTCGAATCAAACATAATAAAAACCTTAAAATTTCAGGTAAATCAAGAAAATGCCAGGAACGGAGATACACAAAGCAACAAACCAGTGACGATAATCAGGTACAGAGACATCCCTTTGTATTTGTGCAATGCCGGTACTTTGTAAACCAGCCACGCCGGGATCAGGCACCCTACCATGCCGAAAATCGGGCTACAGATAGAGGTGAAGCTCAACACCGGTGCGTTCAGTACGATGGCGCTCCAGGCCAGCAAAATGGCGAAAATCATGATGCCGCGCTGAACGAGATTTTCGTTAATCTTCTCGGCGGGCATCTTACGACGCAGGATGTTCATTACGATCCCTTGCGTTGCTTCGCGAAAACCTAAATAGACACCAAAGAATGCAGTCATTACGGCAAAAATATTAAGAATGACGCTGACCACTTTCACCCACGCTGCGCCGTCACCGCTAATAAACTGTGCGGCAATTGCCAGCGCGGAAATATTCTGCTCGTAGGCTTTTACCGCTTCGTCATGTCCCATCGCCAGCGTGAACGACACGGCGTAGAAAAAGACGGTGACAAACAAAATGCCAAACGCGATATTCATTGCCCGCAATGCTTTATGCCGCGCCACTTCAATGGATTTTTCCCGTGAGCGATAAGAGATCACCATCGGGCTTAACGTCTGGATAAACAGAATCGACGTCAGGGTAAACGGCAGCGTAATAATGGCGTTTTTCACCAGCAGCCCCAGCGGCGGCAGCGAACCGACGTTGTACAGATGCCACATTCCGACCATCGACACGCCCAGCGCCGCAACCACCAGCAGCTTGGTCAGCACCATCCCCGTCGAAATTTTGAATAACAATTTCTCGCCGCGTGAGGAGATCGCCACCAGAATGCAAATCAGTACCAGACCATAAAAGGGACTGTCTGACAGCAACCCTTCCGTCACGCCGAAGGTATGCAGGTAGGAAGCACTATCGTTGGTGATGGCAGTGGAATAGACGAACATCCAGATCACCAGCATCACGAAATAGAGCGCACCTAACAGGATGCCCCAGTTTTTACCTAAATAACCGCTGATGACGCTGGGGTAATCTTTACACTCTGGTGATTCTGCCAGCGTATTAATAAACAACCGCTGAAACAGATACATTGCTGGGTAACCAATCACCGATGAGAGCAAAAATACCCACAATCCCATCAAACCGACCTGCACCGGGAGAAAAACAATCCCTGCGCCAATCGCCATCCCGATACTCATAATCACCCAGCCGGTGTCAGTACTGTCGAATTTGATCGCTTCTCGCCACTCGCTCTCACTCATTCCAGCACGACCTGCCGGGGTCGAAGCGTCTGCAATGACGCCTTTATTCGATGCAATTTCCATAATTTCTCGCTCAATATTTTGTAGGGCTTATTATTTTTTTCCGAGCCGCATCAAGGCGATATGCGGTCTACATTTTTGCAGGCGAGTTATTAGAATAAGGAAATGATACGCGCGAGGTCAGAGAAAATCTTCACAATCAAGACTTTGAAATAACGGAGATGGATAAGAATTTTCTACTAAATTAACCGCAAGAGAATATTCATTCTCTATTTGCGGCAGATCACAAAAAAAAGGTGCACATTTGTGCACCCAAGGATGAAAGCTGACAGCAATGTCAACCGCAGACCACTTTAATGGCCAGTCCTCCGCGTGATGTTTCGCGGTATTTATCGTTCATATCTTTGCCGGTTTCATACATCGTCTCGATCACTTTATCGAGTGAAACACGCGGTGCCGAGGTGCGGCGCATCGCCATCCGCGCAGCGTTTACTGCTTTCACGGCATTAATGGCATTACGTTCAATGCACGGGATTTGTACCTGTCCGGCAACCGGATCGCAGGTCAGCCCAAGGTTATGCTCCATCGCAATTTCCGCCGCATTGCATACCTGCGCCGGACTGCCGCCCAGTAGTTCAGTTAACCCTGCCGCCGCCATTGAACAGGCCACGCCAATTTCCCCCTGACAGCCGACTTCCGCGCCAGAGATGGAAGCGTTCATTTTATACAGCGCGCCAATAGCCCCCGCTGCCAGTAGATAGCGGGCAATCGACCGCTCATTTACTGGGCGACGGAACTTATCATAATAAGCCAGCACAGCCGGAATAATGCCGCACGCCCCATTGGTCGGCGCTGTTACTACGCGCCCACCGGCTGCGTTTTCTTCACTCACTGCCAGCGCGTACATGTTGATCCAGTCGATGACGTTCATCGGATCGTTAGAGATGTTATCGCTGGAAACCAGCTGGCGACGCAACGCAACGGCACGACGAGGCACATTAAGCGGTCCTGGCAGCACGCCTTCGGTATTCATCCCGCGTTCAATGCCGTCGTGCATCACTTGCCAGATACGGGCAAACCCGGCATCAATTTCCGCTTTGCTGCGCAGCGCCAGCTCGTTGTGCATCATTAGGCCAGAAATAGACAGGCCGTTGTAATCACACATTTTCAGCAGTTCACCTGCTGAGTGAAAATCGTAAGGTACGAGGGTTTCGACAGCGTGCGACAGACCGAAGTGTTCTTCTTCAACGATAAATCCGCCACCGACTGAGTAGTAAGTTTTGCTTAATAGCTCTTTCGGCCCATTCCAGGCAGTAATCCGCATCCCGTTCTCATGACGAGGCAACATTTCAGGATGGAAAACAATGTTCTTTGCTACAGGAAAATCAACAACATGCGCCCCAGAAGCCACCGGCAACCGCCCGCTGCGCGTCACTAACTCAATAAATGCAGGGATCTCATCAATAACAACATCCTGCGGACTGTTTCCTGCTAGTCCCATGATGATGGCGACATCCGTGGCATGGCCTTTGCCCGTCAGTGACAACGACCCGTACAGATCGACCATAATATGGCTCGTCGCGGTTAATAAGCCGCTATTTTCCAGCCGATCAATAAAACTTTTTCCGGCATTCATCGGCCCCACGGTATGCGAACTGGAGGGTCCAATCCCAATTTTGAAAATATCGAATGCACTAATCATATCCACACCCTCGGATTGCCGTTCAGTGAAGTGGAGCGGAACGACCTTGCGACCGTCCCGCTCACGAGGCTTTACGCACTACGTACTGCGATGGCTTCAATTTCCAGCTTCACATCTTTCGGCAAACGCGCGACCTGCACACAGCTCCGGGTCGGGTAGGTCGCCTGATGCTCATCGAAGAACTGCTTATAGACTTCATTGATGGTGGCAAAATCATTCAGATCGGTGATGAACACGGTCATCTTGATGATATCACCCACGCTCAGCCCGGCAGCAACCACGATCGCTTTGACGTTTTCGAGGCTTAAACGCGCCTGATCTTGCACATCAGCCGGGATCTCACCTGTCTGCGGGCACACCGGAATTTGCCCGGAGGTGAAGACCATGCTGCCTAAATCAACACCCTGAACATAAGGGCCGATTGCGCCTGGGGCACGTTGCGTTTCGATAATCTTTTTCATACATCCTCCGGCGTCAGAGCGCCTGGGTAAAAGTACGTGAAATAACATCTTGTTGCTGTTCACGGGTCAGTGCGTTGAAGCGCACGGCGTAGCCAGAGACACGGATTGTCAGGTTAGGATATTTTTCCGGGTGCTCGATGGCATCCAGCAGCATTTCCCGATTCATTACGTTGACGTTGAGGTGTTGACCGCCTTCGACATCCGCTTCGTGGTGGAAATACCCATCCAGCAGGCCGACAAGGTTGGTTTTACGTACTGGATCTTCTTTGCCCAACGCCGCCGGGACAATTGAGAAGGTGTACGAGATACCGTCTTTGGCGTAAGTGAACGGCAGTTTCGCCACCGACGTCAGCGAGGCCACGGCACCTTTACGGTCACGACCGTGCATCGGGTTAGCGCCCGGTGCGAACGGTGTTCCGGCGCGACGACCGTCCGGCGTGTTACCGGTTTTCTGCCCGTACACCACGTTAGAAGTGATAGTCAGAATCGACTGGGTAGGGACGGCGTTGCGATAGGTTGGCAGCGCTTTAATTTTCTTCATAAAGCGTTCAACCAGGTCGCAGGCAATACTGTCTACGCGCTCGTCGTTGTTGCCGTACTGCGGATATTCACCGTCGATTTCGAAATCCACCGCCAGGCCGTTTTCGTCACGGATTGGTTTCACGCTGGCATATTTGATGGCAGACAGGGAGTCCGTCGCCACTGACAGGCCCGCGATGCCACACGCCATAGTGCGATAGACATCACGATCATGCAGCGCCATCAGCGAGGCTTCGTAGCTGTACTTGTCGTGCATGTAGTGGATGATGTTCAGCGCGCTGATGTACTGCACCGCCAGCCAGTCCATAAAGTGGTCGAGGCTGTCCATCACTTTGTCGTAGTCCAACACGTCGTCCATCAGCGGTGCTGTTTTTGGGCCGACCTGAATCTTCAGCTTCTCGTCCACCCCGCCGTTAATTGCGTAGAGCAGCGTTTTCGCCAGGTTAGCGCGTGCACCAAAGAACTGCATTTGCTTACCAATCACCATCGGGCTAACGCAGCAGGCAATCGCGTAATCGTCGCTGTTGAAGTCAGTACGCATCAGATCGTCGTTTTCATACTGCAAGGAAGAGGTGACGATAGACACCTGTGCGGCATATTTTTTGAAGGCGATCGGTAATTCTTCCGACCACAGAATGGTCAGGTTTGGTTCCGGTGCTGGCCCCATAGTGTGCAGGGTGTGCAGATAACGGAAAGAGTTTTTGGTCACCAGCGTACGACCGTCCAGCCCCATCCCACCGATCACTTCCGTCGCCCAGATCGGGTCGCCAGAGAACAGCGAATCAAATTCCGGCGTACGCAGGAAGCGCACCATACGGATCTTCATAATGAAGTGGTCGATCAGTTCTTGTGCCTGCTGCTCATTGAGCACGCCAGCTTTAAAGTCGCGCTCAATGTAGATATCGAGGAACGATGCCGTACGGCCAAGAGACATTGCGCCGCCGTTCTGTGATTTCACTGCCGCCAGGTAAGCGAAGTAGAGCCACTGCACCGCTTCCTGCGCATTCTGCGCCGGACGGGAGATATCAAAACCGTATTTCACCGCCATTTCCTGAATCTGCAACAGCGCACGACGATGTTCCGCCAGCTCCTCACGCAGACGGATAGTGGCTTCGAGATCTTCGCCTTTCTCCAGGCGAGACTGGAGATCGGCAAATTGCAGTTCGCGTTCACGTACCAGATAACTGATGCCGTAAAGCGCTACGCGGCGGTAGTCACCGATAATACGCCCACGACCATAACCGTCTGGCAAACCAGTCAGTACACCCGATTTACGGCAGCGCAGCATATCCGGTGAGTACGCATCAAATACGCCCTGATTATGGGTTTTACGCAGATCGGTAAAGATGTACTCAAATTCACTGTCCATTTCACGGCCATATGCGTGGAATGAGCTTTTAATCATATTAATACCGCCGAACGGATGCAGCGCGCGCTTTAATGGTGCATCTGTTTGCAGGCCAACAATTTTTTCCAGCGGCTGGTTAATATATCCCGCATCATGAGCGGTAATGGTGGTGGCAATATTAGTATCGAAATCAACCGGCGCGTGAGTCGCGTTTTCGATACGGATGCCTTCCATTACTTTTTCCCACAATTCCGTGGTGGCTGGCGTCGCTTCGGCGAGAAAAGATTCATCGCCTTCATACGGTGTATAGTTATGTTGAATAAAATCGCGGACATTAATTTCGTTTTTCCAGTCCGTACCTTTAAAGCCAAGCCATGCGTCGGCGTACAGCTTATCGCTGGTATCAATATCTACCTTCATGAAAAATAATCTCTCTACAATACTTCAACTAAATTATGCAAATTCTGCGGGCGCGTTAACTTTGCCTAAATGAATGGCATCCAAAGCAATCATTTTTTCTTCGTTAGTCGGAATAACGGCGCAAATGACACGCGCATTTTCACTAGAAACAATTCGCTCACCAAAGGAGTTAGAGCGGTTATTCATTTCTGTATCAATCTCTACGCCTAATACAGCCAAATGCTCCATGACCAAACGACGAATTAAACTTGAATTTTCTCCTATTCCGCCGGTGAATATAATTCCATCCAGGCGACGTAATGAGGCTGCGTGTCCGGCAATATGACGGGCAATTCGGTGAACAAAGGTTTTAATTGCCAGTTGCGCGCGTTCGTGACCTTCATGCCAGGCTTTTTCCAGAACACGTAAATCCGAAGAAAGACCGGAAATACCTAATAATCCCGACTCTTTATTCACTACGCGTTCCAGGTCACCCAGGCTCTGGTTGGTTTGGCTGGCGACCCAGGACATCGCCCCGAAGTCGACATCACCACTGCGGGTACCCATCATCAAGCCTTCCAGCGGCGTCATTCCCATTGAAGTGTCAACACTCTGACCGTTGCGAACTGCGCAGATTGACGCGCCATTGCCAAGATGCGCCACGACCAGGCCGGAGTCATCTTCCGCCAGATTCAGCAAAGAATGCGCGCGCTGGGAAACGTAGCGGTGCGACGTGCCGTGGAAACCATAACGGCGTACACCTAACTCTTCATAATATTTCCACGGCAGGCCGTATAAATAAGCTTCCGGCGCCATCGTCTGGTGGAAACTGGTATCAAATACCGCCACCTGAGTTACGCCCGGGAATAATTGCTGCGCCGATTCAATACCACTTAAATTGGCGTAATTATGCAGGGGTGCCAGTGGAGAAACGCGACGGATATTATTAATGACTTCATCGGTGATAATGGCAGACTCGGTAAAAATACTGCCGCCGTGGGCGATACGGTGGCCGATTAAGGCCACACTGTCATTTAAATTCCGTTTTTCCAGTTCAAATGCAATTGCCTTCAATGCACCTTCGTAGCTGTGGTGAGCCAGCGGTGCTGGCTCTCCCCCATTTACGGATAAGAATGCATTTTCCGAGTTAATACCGTCGGCAATACCTGACATTAATACTTCACAGTCGCTGGCATCGAGCACGGAAAACTTAATCGAAGACGAACCACAGTTAATAACCAAAACAACCGGAAATTCATTCATCTCTTTTCTCATCCTGAGTTACGGATTAAAACAGTTTGTATACGATGTTCAGGATGGTCAGCAGACCAATCACGGTAACAAACACGTTATCCAGACGACCACGGTATTTCGCCAGAGACGGCGCTTTACGGATGGCATACATCGGCAACAGGCACAACAGGGATGCGATAATCGGCGCGCCCATAGCTTCAATCAGGTCGAGGATGTTCGGGTTGGCGTAGGCAACAACCCAGGTGGAGCCCATGATGAAAATCATGCTGAGAGTATTCAGTTTACCCAGCGACACTTTGGTTTTGTCACCTTTATAACCGAACTTCAGAATCAAACCATTCAGACCTTCCAGCGTCCCCAGATAGTGACCGAAGAAAGATTTGAAAATAGCCACGAGTGCGATAATGGAAGCTGCATATTCCAGTGTAATTGCAAACGTTGTTTTGGTACCGGTCATGGACGCAAAGTGGTTAGCCAGATAAGAAAGCACTGGAATATTCTGCGCTTTCGCTTCAGCCATATTCGCCGGAGACAGCGTAAACAGGCAGCTAAAGGCAAAGAACATCACCACTGCAACCATCAGCATACTGGCGCGAGAGATGATTTGTGAACATTTACGCTCGGTGAAATCGCGACCAAAATCTTTCTCATACTCTTCACGTTTAGAAACCACGAAGGAAGAGACGATTGGCGAGAAGTTAAAGGAGAAAACCATGATGGAAATCCCCAGCCAGACAGTGATCAGGATACCGTCATGGCCGGTTAACGACAGCGAACCGAGGTCAACCTGGTCGATAACTGCAGAGTTCCAGTAAGGGATCAGCGATAGAGAAATCAGCACCAGGCTGGCGATAAACGGCCATACCAGGTAGCTCATCACTTTAACCATCAGATCCTTACCAAACCAGATGACGAAAGCCATCAGCAGCAACAGGAACAGCGCCACAAAGCCGCGATTCAGCGGTGCAAAGCCGAGCTGGTTTTCCCAGAACGTCATAAAGGTATTGGTAATAGTAACGCCATAAATCCACAGCAGTGGGCAAATCGCGAAGAAGTACAGGAACGTGATAACCACGCCGCCAGTTTTACCAAAATGCTCTTCCACCGTTTCCGTAATGTTGCCGGAAGGGTTAGAGCCAGAAAGACACAGACGCGCCAGCGCCCGGTGGCAATAAAATGCGATGGGGTATGCCAATACCAACATCAGAAGAATCGGGATCAGTCCGCCAAAACCTGCGCGGATAGGGAAGAACAGCACCCCGGCGCCGATTGCCGTACCAAACAAGCCTAACGTCCATGTGGTATCTGATTTACGCCAGGACGATTGTTTTGTCTGGCTGGATACAATGCTATCTGAAGTACTCATATCCTATCCTCAACGAATTAATTAAGCGTCAACGAAACCGGTGATTTGAGAGACGCGAGAAAGATCGATATTGCCGCCGGAAATAATACTGACGGTTTTTCTGTTTTGAATATATTGGTCTAATTTACCGCTTAATAATGCAGCACATGCCAGAGCGCCTGCGCCTTCGGTGACGACTTTATTGCGCTGAATTAAGGCAATCATACTGTTTCTGATTTCGTCTTCGCTGACCAGCACGATGTCATCGACTAATTCACGAACGATTTCGTAAGTTAAATTACCCGGGCGGGCGACATCACAACCATCCGCCAGGGTGCCGGTAGTTCGGTGCGTGGTTATTTCTCCGGAGTGGAAAGAAGCCGCCATGCCGTGAACGTTTTCTGACTGTACGCCAATAACACGAATAGTCGGGTTAATTGATTTAATCGCTACCGCAATACCAGCAATTAAACCGCCACCGCCAATTGGCACAATCACATTATCGACATCATAGAGATCTTCCATAATTTCCAGGCCAATCGTTCCCTGACCGGCAATCACTTTCGGATCATCATAAGGTGGGATAAAAATACGGCCTTCCGTTTCGACAATTTCGCTCACTTTAGCGATAGTGTCGTTAAAGTTGTCGCCGTGCAGAACAACTTCAGCGGAGTAGTCGCACGTTGCCGCTACTTTGGATTTCGGCGCGCCTTTTGGCATCACCACTTTACCGTCGATACCCAGCATCGCGCAGGAGAGCGAGACCCCTTGCGCATGGTTGCCCGCAGAGCAGGCCACTACACCTTTACGTTTTTCCGCATCGGTCAGTGAACTTAATTTATTAAATGCGCCACGAATTTTAAATGAACCGGTACGCTGCATGTTTTCGAATTTGAGGAATATTTCACCTTTGCAACGTTCACTAAAATAGTTGGAGCGAGGCATGCCTGTTTTATAAATTCGCCCAGCCAGTCGTTGTTTTGCTTCAATGATGTCATCAATAGCAACCGGGAGATCGTATGTAATATGCATTATAAAACCTCTTAGCCTGAATTAAATATGTAGGTAACCGTAACCGACACCTGCAAAACAGACAGGTGGATTATTTATGTTTAAATAAAAACAAATAACTAACCAACTTCAATTAATTGCCTTCGTCTACACCCATTATAAGATGAATACTCTTTGGCTAATTCCACCAAAACCGATGCTGCTTTTTTAATACGATAATTTTTCGACCATACCGCGGCATATTGTGCCACAGGTAATGTTTCTTCAACCGGAATAGTAATAAATTGATTTGAACCAAAAGGTGATGTCATATCACAAGGAATTACAGTTAAGAAATCAGCATTGAGAACAAGATTATAAATTGTCACAACTGAGTCGGTTTTAACGATGTTTTCAATACTGATGCCATTTCTTTGTAACGTGGTGAGCAGCTCGCTGTAGTACCCCATATTGGTTTGTGGCAACACCCACTGTTCGTTCTTCAACGACTCCAGCGTGGTGGTGCCGGTGCATGTTCGGGACTTACTGGCTACCAACACAAACTCGGACTCGAACAGCGGCTCAACATGTAAATCCTGAAGCTTCATTTCTGCGCTTAACGTACCAATCGCAAAATCCAGTCGACCGTCGCGGATTGCCGGTAAGAACGAAGACAGTTGCGCTTCATACATAGAAACCTGCGCTTTCGGAAACACCTCTTTGAACTTGTTGATCATCCCGGACATAAAAGTAAAACCAATCAATGAAGGAAAACCGAATGAGACTTCCACCACCGCCTCAGAAGACATACCGCTTATCTCATTAACCATATTTTTCATTTCACGGGTAATGGATTCGGAACGGGAGAGTAACAATTGACCGGCAGGTGTTAATGTTACACCGGTATTTTTCCGCACCACTAATTCCACACCAAAATAGTCTTCAATATCGTTAATGATTTTACTGACGGCGGGTTGAGTTAACCCTAATTCTTTTGCAGCCGAGCCGATAGAGCCACTTCTAATGACTTCCTGAAAGACTACCAGATGCTGCGTTTTCGGAAGAAGAATAGTGCTCATAACTACCTACGTTAATAACCTCATTGACGGCATGAAGTGTATCAAAATGAAATGAACAGGATATGTGCGACCACTCACAAATTAACTTTCAATACTTTTCTGGATATCACTGTATCAATTAAATTCTTTTATATATCAATAAGTTAAAGTATATAAATCAGCATAAACCCTGATTTTTGTCAAAAAAAATGACAGGGATAACCATATTTTATGGCGATAACATCATTCGTTATGTGGTTAATAAAAAAAAGCAGCCGCGACCATATTTCAAGCAATTAGCGGATAATTACCAGGCAAATTTTGAGTTAAATTTTATGAGCAAGTTATCAAATTTTATTATAAATAAATCATTTTCAGCGATAAATAATGCGGCACGTCACATTTTTTCTCGCTATTTGTTGGAGGGCAAACATTTATTTTATCAATGTTTTAAAATTTCGAATACAGATATTGATCATCTCGAACAATTGATTAACATCAACTTTCACCCTTCTTACAGGACGTCATTTTGTGAATGCAATCGTTTCCCCTCGTTTCTACTGTCACCATAGTTACTAAATAGCATTTTGTGTTGAGGATCACAAAACGAATAATTGATGTTCATCGCTATACGATCAGAATAAGAGAACAAGGAGGATTTTCGTTGTGCTTTACATCGTTGTAGACCACAGAATTTTGCTTCGTTGACTGTAATGCCGGGTAATTGAGCGTTTTTTGATAGTTGTGAGCGAACCGTGCAAGGAAAATAAGCATTGATTATTGTTTGTCATGAAGACAAGGCAGGCATCAATGAAAGGTTATTCGGTTTCACATTTTTTACCCCCTTCGATACCACCAATGTACGAAACTGTTAACACTTATAATAGAAACATTGATTATTGGAAGGTAAAAATAAAATTTGCCGAGATTATATCGACAAATGACGTTAATGAAATTTACAGCATAAGCAATGAATTGCGGAGAATATTATCTGCGATTACTGCATTGAATGTCTATAAAGGTGATGTTTCTTCTGTAATGATCCGAATCCAACCGGAAAATAGAAGTCCATTCATCATAGATATTTCTACAGGAGTAAATGATGATTATATAATACAAACTTTAGATGTAGGCACATTTTCACCTTTTGGCGAAAAATGTACTTGTTCAGCCATCAATAGAAAAGATCTGGAGTGTATCAAGGAGACAATTTTTAAGTTTTGCGCAAAGTTCACGCAAAAAGAAGTTATCTTAACGGAATTTAATCATTTTAATAAAACTGACAATGTTTCAGATTGTTGGCAAATTCTCTTTTTTTCACCAGATCATTTTAATCATGATTCTCATTGATTATTTAAAAAGGATAAAATAATGTTCCCGGTTTCATCAATAGGTAATGACTTAGGTAATGATTTAGTACGTATAAAAATGAATGACATTCCTGAAACCCCCATAATAAATGACCTCAAAGCACTAGCACCAGGTGTAGTAAAACTAAAACAGACTTCTAATCAAATGCTCACGTTAATCTGCGCGTTGCAACCAGGTGGAACATGTATTATCGATGGTGATTTTCAACAAGAATTAGCATACTTAAAAAATGTAATACTTTATAATAACTCGTCTCTTCGCATAGACTTTTTAGGTTATAATGCCCAAATAACGCAACGATCAGACAATACTTGCGAACTTATAATTTGTGAACCGTTAAATAACAAAAAAATTTCAACAGACATCATGAACATAAATTGTTCATTAAAGGAAATTTATAATGAAATCAGAAGACTAAATGTAATCTTTAGCTCTGGAGCAGGCGACGTAATAGATTTATCCTATCTGGACTTGCATAACGTCGATTTAACTGGTTATGATTTTTCAAATAAACATATGGCTTACGCGACTTTAGATCCCTTTACATTGTTTGCAACAAAGTTTACTAAAACCAATATGTACAATATAAATTTTATGCGTTCGACACACAATGGTACTATCTCATGGAATTCTTTATTAAAAATCACCCCAGCGTTAACAAGTATCAGCGATGATTATTCCAGAGAAAAAATCAACTTTGTCGAAAGTTGTTTAAATGAGCTTGGAGATTTAACCGAAGATCAATTAAAAATCATGAGATATGCGATTATAAAATCCATACCAACAGCAAATATAACAGACAAATTAGAAAAAGAATTAACAAAAAGCATATATAAAAATTCCTCAAAAATTAATAATTATTTGAGCAAAGTTAAATTACCAGAGATGAAAAACTTCTCATTAGAAAAAGCATATGATTATATCGACAAAATTATTGAAGAATATGATTGCGTCAAAAAAAATGATTACCAAACCGATCCAGAAATTAATTATACTGTCGATTACAACCTAGATTACACTAACTCAAACGACTTGCTTTCAGATAATAGCCTGGAGGAAGAGAGAGATTCTGTTGACAATTCCTTTTCAGACGATGAATTTAGCTTCAACGAGTGTCGTTTTATTAGCAAAGAATATACGTATGATTACGATCTTTTAAATGAAATATAAATGTAATGATTTCTTGCAAAGTCTATTATTAATAGCTTAGATACTCGTTCATCTTTCCGTCTGCACCAAAAGTAAAAGCTTGCCGAAGCAGGTTCGAGACTGATGATAAACACAAAATTGCCTGAGGCGCTACGCTTATCAGGCCTACATTTCCTCTGTGCAATATATTAAATTTTCGTTGTTTTGTAGGCCAGATAAGACGTTCATCTTTCCGACCACCCTCCTCAAAAGCAAAAACCCGCCAGTTTGCACTGGCGGGTTTTCGTTGAAGAGGTGAAACTGACCGATAAGCCGGGTTCTGTCGTGGACAGTCATTCATCTAGGCCAGCAATCGCTCACTGGCTCAAGCAGCCTACCCGGGTTCAGTACGGGCCGTACCTTATGAACCCCTATTTGGCCTTGCTCCGGGTGGAGTTTACCGTGCCACGGACTGTTACCAGCCGCGCGGTGCGCTCTTACCGCACCCTTTCACCCTTACCTGATCCCGCTTGCACGGGCCATCGGCGGTTTGCTCTCTGTTGCACTGGTCGTGGGTTTCCCCCCCAGGCGTTACCTGGCACCCTGCCCTATGGAGCCCGGACTTTCCTCCCCTCCGCCCGTCTCCCCCGAAGAGGACGACGACGAAGCGGCGACTGTCTGGTCAGCTTCGGCGCGCAGTATAGAGGGTTTGCGCGCCCTTGTCACCCCGCGTTGCGCATTCCAATCGCCAGTGTCGCGGCGATATTACGTGAAGCACGGTAAATATTGTCATAAGCCCCGCGGAATGCTTCGTCCAACGTACCAATACTGGTCAATACGCTGAAGACCGCATCAATGCCATGCTGATGTACAACGCCAACATCATTGGTCAGGCTACCCGCAATGCCAATCACCGGTTTATGGTACTTTTTCGCCACGTTTGCGACGCCAATCGGAACCTTGCCGTGTATACTCTGGCTGTCAATACGCCCTTCACCGGTGATCACCAGCGTACAATCGTGAATATGTTCCTCCAGATTCAGCGCCGTCGTGACGATTTCAATACCACTTTTCAGTTCCGCACCAAGAAACGCCATCAGCGCCGCGCCCATACCGCCCGCAGCTCCTGCGCCGGGGACATCTTTCACATCAACATGCAGCGCTTTTTTAATGACATCGGCATAGTGAGAGAGGTTATTGTCCAGCTCGACAATCATCGCTTCACTGGCTCCCTTTTGTGGGCCAAAGATGTGCGATGCGCCGTTATCGCCCACCAGCGGATTGGTGACATCACAAGCGACGCGAATAGCACAATCTTTTAAGCGCGGATCGAGGCCGGAAATATCAATATCATTCAGAGTATTAAGGCTACCGCCGCCAAAACCAATTTCATTGCCGTTGGCATCGCATAATTTCGCCCCCAGCGCCTGCACCATGCCTGCGCCGCCGTCGTTGGTGGCGCTGCCGCCAATGCCGATAATAATGTTTGTCGCGCCGCTCTCCAGCGCCTGCAGGATTAACTCGCCAGTACCGCGTGAAGTGGTCACAAGTGGATCGCGTTTTTCCGCAGGTACCAGTTCCAGCCCACTGGCCGCCGCCATTTCGATAAACGCGGTTTTGCCATCGCCGGAGATCCCCCAACTGGCATTCACTTTCTCGCCCAGCGGCCCTGTAACCCAGGCGTGACGTTCAGCCCCCTGGGTGGCTGCAATCATGGCTTCCACCGTTCCTTCACCACCGTCGGCAACCGGAACGGAAACATACTGTGCATCAGGAAAAATTTCCCGAAATCCTTTTTCTATGGCCTGCGCAACCTCGCTGGCAGATAAACTTTCTTTATAAGAGTCTGGGGCGATTACGATTTTCATACCTATGCCTGTTACCACATGACGCCGGAGGGCGTTTCTCTTATTCGGCCTGGATTCCAGGCCCGGATTGCAATACGCCATCCGGGCACGACGTCATTAGCGAGTAACTTCGACTTTCGCCAGTTTTTCGTAGTAGCACGCCAGGGCGCTATGATCCGCCGTTCCTAAACCATCGGCACGCAGTGCCTGCATCATCTCCATAACCGCAGCTGTGAGCGGCAGTTGCGCGCCGACGCCGTGGGAAGTATCCAGCGCATTTGCCAGATCCTTAATATGCAGATCAATACGGAAGCCCGGCTTGAAGTTGCGGTCCATCACCATCGGCGCTTTGGCATCCAGCACGGTACTGCCCGCCAGTCCACCGCGAATTGCCTGATACACCAGATCCGGGTTAACGCCCGCTTTGGTTGCCAGCGTTAACGCTTCTGACATCGCGGCAATATTCAGCGCCACAATGACCTGATTTGCCAGTTTGGTGACGTTACCTGCACCGATTTCCCCGGTATGCACCACGGAACCCGCCATCGCTTTCATCAAATCATAGTATTTGTCGAAAATAGCCTTGTCGCCGCCCACCATCACTGACAGCGTACCGTCGATGGCTTTCGGTTCACCGCCGCTCACCGGGGCGTCCAGCATATCAATGCCTTTCGCTTTCAGCGCTTCGCTTATTTCACGGCTTGCCAGCGGTGCAATAGAACTCATATCGATCAATACCGTACCTGGCTTCGCGCCTTCAATAATGCCATTCTCACCCAGCGCCACCTCTTTCACATGAGGGGAGTTTGGCAGCATGGTTATGATGACGTCGCACTGTTCAGCGATCGCTTTAGCCGTAGAAGCTGTTTCTGCACCTGCTGCAATCACGTCAGCAATAGCTTCTGGGTTACGGTCAGCAACCACCAGCGAGTAACCTGCTTTCAGAAGGTTTTTACTCATTGGTTTACCCATAATCCCCAGGCCAATAAAACCAACTTTCATAGTCATATCAATCATCTCTCTTGTTGCGGTGGTGGTTATTTTTTAAAGGTATCAGCCAGTTTCTGAGTGGCAGAGCGGAAGACGCCGAGATCGCTGCCGACAGCCACAAACGTCGCGCCCCATTCCAGATAACGACGCGCATCGGCTTCGACCGGCGCGAGGATACCGCTGGGTTTGCCGTGCGCACTGGCACGGTTAAAAATATGCTGGATTGCTTTTTGTACATCCGGGTGCGAGGCATTGCCGAGATGGCCTAATGCCGCAGCCAGATCGCTGGGGCCGACGAAGATACCGTCTACACCTTCGGTAGCGGCAATGGCATCGACGTTATCTACGCCCTGCTGACTTTCTATCTGGACCAGAATGGTGATGTTCTTGTTCGACTGAGCGAAATAATCCGCCACGGTGCCAAACATATTGGCGCGGTGAGAAACGGAGACGCCGCGAATGCCTTCCGGTGGATAACGGGTTGATGCCACCGCCTGCTCTGCTTCCTCTTTTGTTTCTACAAAAGGAATCAGGAAGTTATAGAAACCGATATCCAGAAGACGCTTTATAATTACCGGCTCGTTGGTCGGCACTCGCACTACTGGCGCGCTGGCGCTGCCTTTCAGGGCCATTAACTGCGGAATAAACGTGGAGATATCGTTTGGCGCATGTTCGCCATCCAGCACCAGCCAGTCAAACCCAGCCAAACCAAGAACTTCAGTGCTAATCGGGTTAGAGAGTGCTGACCAGCAACCAATTTGTACCTGTTTCGCAGCCAGTGCGGCTTTGAATTTATTCGGGAAAACATCGTTATTCATCGCTTATACCTTTGCTTATTTCTGCAATTCCATACGTTTAATGTCGCCAACTACGAAGAGGTAGCAGACCATCGCCATCAGCGCTGAACATCCCACGAAAACCAGTGCTGCATTGAAGGAGTTCAGTTCACTTACCAGGTAGCCAATCACCAGTGGAGTGACAATGGAGGCAACATTTCCAAAGACGTTAAAGACGCCGCCGCAGAGGCCAACTATCTCTTTCGGCGCGGTGTCAGAAATCACCGGCCAGCCCAGCGCGCCAAATCCTTTGCCAAAGAAGGCCAGCGCCATCAGCATGACCACCAGCGTGGTGTTATTGGTGTAGTTACATAAGATGATGGTGGAAGCCAGCAACATTCCCAGCACAATCGGTAGCTTACGTGCCAGGGTCAGGGACAAACCGCGTTTGATCAGATAATCCGAGAAGATACCTCCCAGCACGCCGCCCGCAAAACCACACAGTGCCGGAATCGAGGCGACCAGACCCACTTTCAGAATCGACATGCCTTTTTCCTGCACCAGATAAATCGGGAACCAGGTGAGGAAGAACCAGGTGATGGTGTTGATAAAATATTGTCCGAAAAATACGCCCAACATCATGCGGTTAGAGAGCAATTGCTTGATGTAATGCAGTTTGGGACCGCTTGCTGCCGCGCTGCCCGGCTTTTTGTGGTCCATATCGACCACCGCGCCATTTTCAGATATAAACTTCAGCTCTTCCGCAGACATACGTGGGTGATCTGTCGGGTTATGAATCAACTTGATCCACAGCGCCGTCAGCACAAAACCAATCACCCCCATAACGGTAAAGACGTGCTCCCATCCCCAGGCGAAAGTCAGCCAGCCAAGCAGAGGCGAAAAGAGCGCCAGCGAGAAATATTGCGCCGAGTTAAAGATGGCGGAGGCAGTACCACGTTCTTTCGTCGGGAACCAGGCGGCGACAATACGGGCGTTCGCCGGGAATGATGGCGCTTCCGAGAAGCCGAGCATAAAGCGCATAAAGAACATGGAGATCCCTGCCCAGGCCAGCGGGAACATATCAACAAAGCCTTGCAGGAAGGTGAATAGCGACCAGAAAAAGAGGCTGTAGGTGTAAACTTTTTTCGAGCCAAACTTATCAAGCAGCCAGCCGCCGGGGATTTGCATCAGCAAGTAGGCCCAGCCAAAAGCAGAAAAGATGTAACCCATCGAAACCGCACTTAACTGCAACTCTTTTGCCACTTCGGTACCAGCAATAGACAGCGTTGCACGATCGGCGTAGTTAACGGCGGTAACAATAAAAATAATCAGTAATATTAAATAGCGGGTATGCACGCCTTTCTTTTTTACGTCAACGGTGTCCAGAATCATTTTATTTACCTCGGGTACTTATGCTGATTTTTATTATTATGGGGAAGGTGTTATTTATGAGTTTTATTTATGCCGTTACGACAATGAACTCAGGAATTAGTATAAGCAGCGAGAGAATAATAATCATTGTGCAAATGCTAATTTAATTATTACTATTTAAATATTATTTTGAGCATATGCACATAAGGTTGCGCGCTAAAGCACAGATTTGCTCTTTACCCTGCCGGGCGGCACTGCAATCCCTGAAATGATTGACATTGATCACATTTCTGCGTTTAAACTCCTGACATTCTTATTTCACCCAATGAAGTCATTTATTTTTAAATGAGACCAGGTCCTCATTTTAATAACCCCTGGCTGGAGAATATTGCACAATGGCCAACATCGAAATCAGACAAGAAACGCCAACTGCGTTTTATATAAAAGTTCACGACACAGATAATGTGGCAATTATTGTTAATGATAATGGCCTGAAAGCAGGAACGCGTTTTCCGGATGGGCTGGAATTAATTGAACATATTCCCCAGGGGCATAAAGTCGCATTGCTGGACATTCCGGCTAATGGTGAAATTATTCGTTATGGTGAAGTGATTGGTTACGCCGTGCGCGCAATCCCACGCGGAAGCTGGATCGACGAATCAATGGTTGTACTACCGGAAGCGCCACCGTTACACACGCTGCCACTGGCAACTAAAGTCCCGGCCCCCTTACCGCCACTGGAAGGATACACCTTTGAGGGCTATCGCAATGCCGATGGCAGCGTGGGCACCAAAAACCTGCTCGGCATCACCACCAGCGTCCACTGTGTGGCAGGCGTGGTGGACTATGTAGTAAAAATCATTGAACGCGATCTGCTACCGAAATACCCGAACGTCGATGGCGTGGTGGGGCTGAATCATTTGTACGGTTGTGGCGTGGCGATTAACGCACCGGCGGCAGTTGTGCCTATTCGTACCATTCACAATATTTCGCTGAACCCTAACTTTGGCGGCGAAGTAATGGTGATTGGTCTGGGTTGTGAAAAGTTGCAGCCTGAACGCCTGCTGACTGGAACGGATGATGTGCAAGCTATTCCAGTAGAAAGCGCCAGCATTGTCAGTTTGCAGGATGAAAAGCATGTCGGTTTTCAGTCCATGGTCGAGGATATTTTGCAGGTCGCCGAACGCCATCTACAAAAACTGAATCAACGTCAGCGAGAAACCTGTCCGGCTTCAGAACTGGTTGTCGGCATGCAGTGCGGTGGCAGCGATGCGTTTTCTGGCGTAACGGCAAATCCAGCCGTGGGTTATGCATCTGATCTACTGGTGCGCTGCGGTGCAACGGTGATGTTCTCGGAAGTCACAGAAGTGCGTGACGCGATCCATCTGCTGACGCCGCGCGCAGTGAACGAAGAGGTCGGCAAACGGCTGCTGGAGGAGATGGAGTGGTACGATAACTATCTCAATATGGGAAAAACCGACCGCAGCGCCAACCCTTCGCCGGGCAACAAGAAAGGCGGTCTGGCAAATGTGGTGGAGAAAGCGCTCGGCTCCATTGCTAAATCGGGTAAAAGTGCAATTGTTGAAGTGCTGTCGCCCGGTCAACGCCCGACTAAACGCGGATTAATTTACGCTGCGACGCCAGCCAGCGATTTTGTCTGTGGCACGCAACAGGTGGCTTCGGGGATTACCGTGCAAGTGTTTACGACCGGCCGTGGTACGCCGTACGGCCTGATGGCGGTACCCGTCATTAAAATGGCGACCCGCACCGAGCTGGCGAACCGCTGGTTTGATTTAATGGATATTAATGCGGGCACCATCGCTACCGGCGAAGAAACTATTGAAGAGGTGGGCTGGAAATTGTTCCATTTTATTCTCGACGTCGCCAGCGGGAAGAAGAAAACCTTCTCAGATCAATGGGGACTGCATAACCAGCTGGCGGTGTTTAACCCGGCACCGGTGACTTGATTTCTTTTGGAACGTCCCTCGCAAAACATGGCCTTAGTGCCATGTTTTTATTGTTTAAAGTCCACACATCCATTAATAATGCATTTGCATTACCTTAGTTCAAGCTTATAATTTGAGCAGAAAACAGGCTGTAAAAGGACAGTAAATAATGCCCGCTAATGCTCGCTCTAACGCTGTACTGACCACTGAATCAAAGGTCACGATACGCGGACAAACAACTATCCCCGCGCCAGTGCGTGAGGCCTTAAAACTGAAGCCAGGCCTGGACAGCATTCATTACGAAATTCTGCCTGGTGGGCAAGTATTTATGTGCCGACTGGGAGATGAACAGGAGGATCATACTATGAATGCATTTTTGCGTTTTCTGGATGCAGATATCCAGAATAACCCGCAAAAAACTCGTCCATTCGACATTCAACAAGGAAAGAAACTTGTCGCTGGCATGGACGTCAACATTGACGATGAGATTGGCGACGACGAATAATGGATTTTCCACAAAGGGTTAATGGTTGGGCGCTATATGCTCATCCCTGTTTTCAGGAAACCTACGATGCTTTAGTTGCCGAAGTCGAGGCATTAAAGGGAAAAGATCCTGAAAATTATCAGAGAAAAGCTGCCACAAAGTTATTGGCGGTGGTCCATAAAGTGATTGAGGAGCATATCACGGTCAATCCATCATCACCGGCATTCCGTCATGGCAAGTCGTTAGGCTCTGGGAAAAATAAAGACTGGTCACGGGTAAAATTTGGTGCTGGTCGCTATCGTCTCTTCTTTCGTTACAGTGAAAAAGAGAAAGTCATCATTCTGGGATGGATGAACGATGAAAACACGCTGCGCACCTACGGTAAAAAAACAGATGCCTATACCGTATTCAGTAAAATGTTAAAAAGAGGACATCCTCCTGCCGGCTGGGAAAGCCTCACCCAAGAGACAGAAGAAAACCATTGATGGTGTTCACAATGCCCGCCGAACACATTGGTGTTGACCAGCGGGCCCCCTTTCTCACTCCCCGACCAGAATCACTTCAACCCCAGCCTTTCGCAGTCCTTCCAGACTATCCGCAGGAATGCCTTCATCAACAATGATCATGTCGATACGTTGAGTATCAATGATCTTATGTAAACTGGAACGGTTGAACTTACTGGAATCGGTGACCACAATGATCCGTTCCGCAACTTCGCACATCCGACGGTTTAAACGGGCTTCATCTTCATTATGCGTGCTGACGCCGCGCTCCAGATCGATCGCATCTACGCCGAGAAAAAGCATATCAAAGTGGTAATTTTGTAGCGATTGTTCAGCCTGATCGCCGTAAAAAGATTGCGACTGACGCCGCAGATGCCCGCCGGTCATAAGAAGTTCAACGCCTTCTGCTTCCAGCAGTGCATTGGCTACGTTCATACCATTGGTCATCGCAATTACGTCAGTGTGCTTGCGCATCAGACGAGCAATCTCAAAAGTGGTGGTCCCGGAATCGAGGATCACCCGATGACCTGGCTGAATCAACTCAACGGCAGCTTTCGCAACGCTGCGTTTCATCGCAGTGTTCAGCGCGCTTTTATCTTCCACTGATGGCTCGACTGACGGCGTCGTGCTATCGCAGATCAACGCGCCGCCATAGGCCCGCACAGCGATCCCCTGCTTTTCCAGAAACGCCAGATCGTTGCGGATCGTCACAGTAGATACGCCATACAATGCCGACAGATCGTTAACCTGCACACTCCCTTGCTGTCGCAGGCGCTGAATGATTTGTTCTCGTCGCTCGCTGGTGCCTGTCACTCGCTTCTCGCCTGAAGCGTCGGTATTACTCATAGTAAGTCCTTTCGTAAAACTTTCGTTTCATTTCGTTTTGTCTATTAACGCCTTTCTATTGAGCAAATGCAAGCCCACCTTGCCCATTGACGCAAGCTACTCTCGTTTCAGTGACTTTCATTATGTTTCTTTTGTGAATCAGATCAGAAAACTATTATCTTTCGTTTTATTTTTATCTCACCATGACGCAGTATCAACTGAAACAAAACGAAAGATTAATATCGCAGCAATCTGAACTGGAGAGGAAAGTGAAACATCTGACAGAAATGGTGAGGCAGCACAAAGAGGGCAAAACAAATGGGATTTATGCCGTTTGTTCCGCACACCCGCTGGTGCTGGAAGCTGCAATCCGCTACGCCAGTGCAAACCAAACACCGTTACTGATTGAAGCGACATCCAATCAGGTGGACCAGTTCGGCGGTTATACCGGAATGACACCCGCCGATTTTCGCGGCTTTGTTTGTCAGCTCGCCGACTCATTGAATTTCCCACAAGACGCGTTGATTCTGGGTGGTGATCATCTGGGGCCAAACCGCTGGCAAAACCTGCCTGCAGCTCAGGCGATGGCCAATGCCGATGATTTGATTAAAAGCTACGTGGCGGCAGGATTCAAAAAAATTCACCTTGATTGCAGCATGTCCTGTCAGGACGATCCGGTTCCCTTAACCGATGACATCGTGGCTGAACGCGCCGCCCGACTGGCTAAAGTCGCGGAAGAAACCTGCCGTGAACACTTTGGCGAAGCCGATCTGGTCTATGTCATTGGTACCGAAGTGCCGGTACCTGGCGGCGCGCATGAAACCTTAAGCGAGCTGGCGGTCACCACGCCGGATGCCGCCCGCGCCACGCTGGAAGCCCATCGTCACGCCTTTGAAAAGCAAGGTCTGAATGCCATCTGGCCACGCATCATTGCTCTGGTGGTACAACCCGGCGTCGAATTCGATCACACCAACGTTATTGATTATCAGCCAGCTAAAGCGACCGCCTTAAGCCAGATGGTCGAAAACTACGAAACGCTGATTTTCGAAGCGCACTCTACCGATTATCAAACGCCGCAATCGCTGCGCCAGCTGGTGATTGACCACTTTTCCATTCTGAAAGTTGGCCCAGCGCTGACCTTCGCCCTGCGTGAAGCACTGTTTTCACTGGCAGCGATTGAAGAAGAACTGGTGCCAGCGAAAGCCTGTTCCGGTCTGCGTCAGGTACTGGAAAACGTGATGCTCGACCGCCCGGAATACTGGCAAAGCCACTACCACGGTGACGGCAACGCACGTCGCCTGGCGCGTGGTTATAGCTACTCGGATCGCGTGCGCTATTACTGGCCGGACAGCCAGATTGATGACGCTTTCGCTCATCTGGTTCGTAATCTGGCGGATTCACCGATTCCGCTGCCGCTCATCAGTCAGTACCTGCCGCTGCAATACGTGAAAGTTCGCTCCGGCGAGCTGCAGCCAACGCCACGGGAACTCATTATCAACCATATTCAGGACATCCTGGCGCAGTACCACACAGCCTGTGAAGGCCAATAAGCAAAACAAAGAGGAACACGCTATGCCAAATATTGTTTTAAGCCGGATTGATGAACGCTTGATTCACGGTCAGGTCGGCGTTCAGTGGGTCGGATTCGCGGGGGCAAATCTGGTGCTGGTAGCCAATGACGAGGTTGCCGAAGATCCGGTACAACAAAACCTGATGGAAATGGTACTGGCAGAAGGGATCGCCGTACGTTTCTGGACGCTGCAAAAAGTGATCGACAACATCCACCGCGCCGCCGATCGGCAGAAAATTCTGCTGGTTTGTAAAACACCTGCCGATTTCCTGACGCTGGTTAAAGGTGGGGTCCCGGTGAGTCGCATTAACGTTGGCAACATGCACTATGCCAATGGCAAGCAGCAAATTGCCAAAACGGTTTCTGTGGATGCGAGCGATATCGCGGCATTTAACGGCCTGAAAGCCGCTGGGGTGGAATGCTTCGTTCAGGGCGTTCCGACAGAACCTGCTGTGGACCTCTTTAAATTACTTTGAGGGATTCATTATGGAAATCAGTCTGTTGCAGGCATTTGCGTTGGGCATTATCGCCTTTATCGCTGGCCTGGATATGTTTAACGGCTTGACCCATATGCACCGCCCGGTGGTCCTCGGCCCGTTAGTTGGGTTGGTGCTTGGCGATCTGCATACCGGTATTTTAACCGGCGGTACGCTGGAACTGGTGTGGATGGGGCTGGCACCACTGGCGGGCGCACAGCCGCCTAACGTGATTATCGGAACTATCGTCGGCACGGCATTTGCCATTACTACTGGTGTGAAACCGGATGTCGCGGTCGGTGTCGCCGTACCTTTCGCTGTCGCAGTACAGATGGGGATTACCTTCCTGTTCTCGGTGATGTCTGGCGTGATGTCCCGCTGCGACCGGATGGCGGAGAACGCCGATACTCGCGGCATTGAACGCGTGAACTATCTGGCATTGCTGGCACTCGGCACGTTCTATTTTCTCTGCGCTTTCCTGCCTATCTACTTCGGCGCGGAGCATGCAAAAACCATCATTGATGTCCTGCCGCAACGGTTAATCGACGGCCTTGGCGTCGCGGGCGGCATCATGCCAGCAATCGGTTTTGCCGTGCTGCTGAAAATCATGATGAAAAACGTCTATATCCCCTACTTCATCCTGGGCTTCGTTGCCGCCGCCTGGCTCAAGTTACCGGTGCTGGCTATTGCTGCCGCCGCGCTGGCGATGGCGCTGATCGACCTGCTGCGTAAATCTCCTGAACCGACTCAACCTGCGGCACAGAAAGAGGAATTTGAAGATGGCATCTAATCAAACCACCCTGCCGAACGTCAGCGAAAATGAAGAGACACTACTGACAGGCGTCAATGAAAACGTATACGAAGATCAGAGCATTGGCGCGGAGCTAACAAAAAAAGATATCAACCGCGTCGCCTGGCGTTCCATGCTGTTACAAGCGTCTTTTAACTACGAGCGTATGCAGGCTTCCGGCTGGTTGTACGGTCTGCTGCCTGCTCTGAAAAAGATCCACACTAATAAACGCGACCTGGCGCGCGCCATGAAGGGACATATGGGTTTCTTCAATACCCATCCATTTCTGGTGACGTTTGTTATTGGCATTATCCTCGCGATGGAGCGTTCTAAGCAGGACGTTAACAGTATTCAGAGCACCAAAATTGCCGTCGGTGCGCCGCTCGGCGGGATTGGCGATGCCATGTTCTGGCTAACGTTACTGCCGATTTGTGGCGGGATTGGTGCCAGTCTGGCATTGCAAGGCTCTATTCTTGGCGCAGTCGTCTTTATTGTGCTGTTCAACGTGGTACACCTGGGGCTGCGTTTTGGTCTGGCGCATTATGCTTACCGCATGGGCGTGGCGGCGATCCCACTCATTAAAGCGAATACCAAAAAAGTCGGCCATGCAGCGTCTATCGTTGGGATGACGGTGATCGGCGCGCTGGTGGCAACCTATGTTCGTTTAAGCACCACGCTGGAAATCACGGCGGGCGACGCAGTGGTTAAGCTGCAGGCTGACGTTATCGACAAACTGATGCCTGCCTTCTTACCGCTGGTCTACACCCTGACCATGTTCTGGCTGGTACGCCGCGGCTGGAGTCCGCTGCGCCTGATTGCGGTTACCGTGGTTCTTGGCATCGTCGGTAAATTCTGTCATTTCCTTTAAATACAATGAGGTATTAGATGTTAAGTATTATTTTGACAGGGCATGGCGGATTTGCCAGCGGCATGGAAAAAGCAATGAAGCAAATCCTCGGCGAGCAGTCGCAGTTTATCGCCATTGATTTTCCGGAAACCTCAAGCACTGCGCTGCTTACATCGCAGCTTGAAGAAGCCATTGCCAAACTGGATTGTGAAGACGGCATTGTTTTTCTGACAGATTTGCTGGGCGGCACACCGTTTCGCGTGGCTTCAACGCTGGCGATGCAAAAACCGGGCTATGAAGTGATCACCGGCACCAATTTGCAACTGTTACTGGAAATGGTGCTGGAGCGCGAAGGGTTAAGCGGTGAAGAATTCCGTGTACAGGCGCTGGAGAGTGGACACCGTGGGCTGACCAGTCTGGTGGACGAGTTAGGCCGCTGCCATGAAGAATGTCCGGTCGAGGAAGGAATATGACACACGTTCTGCGCGCCAGAAGGCTGCTGACTGAGGAGGGCTGGCTTGATGATCATCAGTTGCATATTGCTGACGGTGTAATTGCAGCAATCGAACCGATTCCAGTGGGCGTGGCTGAACGCGATGCGGAACTGCTCTGCCCCGCTTATATCGATACCCATGTACACGGTGGTGCGGGCGTTGATGTTATGGATGACGCGCCGGATGTGCTCGACAAGCTGGCAATGCACAAGGCACGGGAAGGTGTCGGCAGTTGGTTGCCGACTACCGTAACCGCGCCGCTTAATACCATTCATGCGGCGCTGGAACGTATTGCTCTACGCTGCCAGCGCGGTGGACCTGGTGCGCAAGTGCTGGGGAGTTATCTCGAAGGACCGTACTTCACGCCGCAGAATAAAGGCGCACATCCGCCGGAGCTGTTTCGCGAGCTGGAAATTGCCGAGCTGGATCAATTGATTGCTGTTTCACGGCATACCTTGCGCGTGGTGGCGCTGGCACCGGAAAAAACGGGCGCGTTACAAGCCATTCGTCATCTTAAACAGCAGAACGTGCGGGTAATGCTGGGACATAGCGCAGCAACCTGGCAACAAACCCGCGCCGCGTTTGACGCTGGTGCCGACGGCCTGGTGCATTGCTATAACGGGATGACAGGTTTACATCACCGCGAACCGGGAATGGTTGGCGCAGGATTAACGGACAAGCGCGCCTGGCTGGAACTGATAGCCGATGGTCATCATGTACATCCGGCGGCGATGTCGCTGTGTTGTTGCTGTGCGAAAGAGAGAATCGTGCTCATCACCGACGCGATGCAGGCAGCCGGGATGCCGGATGGTCGCTATACGTTATGTGGTGAAGAGGTGCAGATGCACGACGGCGTTGTCCGTACCGCGTCCGGTGGACTGGCGGGCAGTACGCTGTCTGTTGATGCGGCTGTTCGCAATATGGTCGAGCTGACGGGCGTAACGCCAGCGGAAGCCATCCATATGGCGTCGCTGCATCCGGCGCGAATGCTGGGTGTTGATGGTGTTTTGGGATCACTTAAACCGGGCAAACGCGCCAGCGTCGTTGCGCTGGATAGCGGACTGCATGTGCAACAAATCTGGATTCAGGGTCAATTAGCTTCGTTTTGATGATTTGCTCCTTTATTGGGCCTTCACTTCCCCCGTAAGGCCTTTCTTTTTCTTTCGTTTTAATCTGTGCAGTGGTGTCGAATGCGACGCTGGCGCGTCTTATCCGCTCTAACGGTACGCCGCTTCCAGCAATCGGTACACATAGCGACGTCATCACGCAATCCTTTAATCTTCCCTTGTCTTTTCTTTCAACGATCACAAATTTCGTTTTATTTCTTTTTTCTCCATTGAACTTTCGATTTCTTTTCTATAGATTTTAATCAACGAAACGAATCACCAAGTGAAATGAAACGAAAGGCAAGCGAAACCTGCAATGCCGGAAGTCAAGTTCATCAGACTAAGGATTGAGTTATGCCAGAAAATTACACCCCAGCGGCCGCCACCACCGGCACATGGACTGAAGAAGAGATCCGCCATCAGCCTCGCGCATGGATCCGTTCACTCACCAACATCGACGCGCTACGTTCCGCGCTCAATAACTTCCTTGAACCGTTACTGCGCAAAGAGAATCTGCGGATCATCCTGACCGGAGCCGGAACCTCGGCATTTATCGGTGACATCATCGCGCCGTGGCTCGCCAGCCATACCGGTAAAAACTTCAGCGCCGTACCAACCACCGATCTGGTCACCAATCCGATGGACTACCTGAATCCAGCTCATCCGCTGCTGATGATCTCCTTCGGTCGATCCGGCAACAGCCCGGAAAGCGTCGCCGCCGTGGAACTGGCGAATCAGTTTGTACCGGAATGCTATCACCTGCCGATCACCTGCAACGAAGCGGGCGCTCTTTACCAAAACGCGATCAACAGCGACAACGCGTTTGCCCTGCTGATGCCCGCAGAAACGCACGATCGCGGCTTTGCGATGACAAGCAGCATTACCACTATGATGGCCAGCTGCCTCGCGGTTTTCGCACCTGAGACAATCAATAGCCAGACCTTCCGCGACGTAGCGGATCGTTGCCAGGCGATCCTGACCTCACTGGGCGATTTCAGCGAAGGTGTGTTTGGTTACGCACCGTGGAAACGGATCGTTTATCTCGGCAGTGGTGGATTACAGGGTGCAGCACGCGAGTCGGCGCTGAAAGTGCTTGAACTAACGGCGGGTAAACTGGCGGCCTTTTATGATTCCCCGACCGGATTCCGTCATGGGCCTAAATCACTGGTCGATGACGAAACGCTGGTGGTGGTGTTTGTCTCCAGCCACCCCTATACGCGTCAGTATGATCTTGATCTGCTGGCAGAACTCCGCCGTGACAACCAGGCAATGCGCGTAATCGCTATCGCCGCGGAAAGCAACGACGTTATTACCGCCGGTCCACATATCATCCTGCCGCCGTCCCGTCACTTTATCGACGTTGAGCAGGCATTTTGCTTCCTGATGTACGCCCAGACATTTGCACTGATGCAATCGCTGCACATGGGCAATACGCCGGATACCCCATCAGCCAGCGGCACCGTTAACCGCGTGGTGCAAGGCGTAATCATTCATCCGTGGCAGGCATAAGAGGATCGCATTATGAGCATTATCTCCACCAAATATCTGTTACAGGACGCCCAGGCCAATGGCTACGCGGTGCCTGCTTTTAACATTCATAACGCCGAGACGATCCAGGCGATCCTCGAAGTGTGCAGTGAAATGCGATCGCCGGTGATCCTCGCCGGGACGCCGGGGACCTTTAAACATATCGCGCTGGAAGAGATCTACGCCCTGTGTAGCGCCTATTCCACAACCTACAACATGCCACTGGCGCTGCATCTCGACCACCACGAATCGCTGGATGATATTCGCCGTAAAGTCCACGCAGGCGTGCGCAGTGCGATGATCGACGGCAGCCACTTCCCGTTTGACGAGAACGTGAAGCTGGTGAAATCGGTTGTCGACTTCTGCCACTCACAGGATTGCAGCGTGGAAGCAGAACTGGGCCGCCTGGGCGGTGTTGAAGATGACATGAGCGTTGACGCCGAAAGTGCATTCCTGACCGATCCACAAGAAGCTAAACGCTTTGTCGAACTGACTGGCGTCGACAGCCTGGCGGTAGCGATTGGTACGGCGCACGGCTTATACAGCAAAACGCCGAAGATTGATTTCCAGCGACTGGCGGAAATTCGTGAAGTGGTAGATGTTCCTCTGGTGCTGCATGGTGCCAGCGATGTTCCAGATGAATTTGTCCGCCGCACTATTGAACTTGGCGTCACAAAAGTAAACGTTGCCACAGAATTAAAAATAGCTTTCGCTGGCGCGGTTAAAGCCTGGTTTGCGGAAAATCCGCAGGGTAATGATCCTCGTTATTATATGCGCGTCGGTATGGATGCGATGAAAGAAGTTGTCAGAAATAAAATTAATGTCTGTGGTTCAGCGAATCGAATTTCAGCATAATCATTAGTTTTTTATGATTTATCCCAATGTACTTCCCGATTAATATCGGGGAGTGCCTTAATGGTAAAGGAGATAACTAAACCTTAATAAATACATCAGTAAAATATCGCAACAATAATATATTTAAAAAAATTATATTATTCAACTTTATGGTGAGGATTACACAATGAGCAGTCCAAATATTCTCTTAACCCGTATTGATAACCGTCTGGTTCACGGTCAGGTTGGTGTGACCTGGACATCTACCATCGGTGCAAATCTGCTGGTGGTCGTGGATGATGTTGTCGCTAACGATGATATTCAACAGAAATTAATGGGTATTACCGCGGAAACCTACGGCTTTGGCATTCGTTTCTTTACTATCGAAAAAACCATTAACGTCATCGGCAAAGCTGCACCGCATCAGAAGATCTTCCTGATTTGCCGTACGCCACAAACGGTACGTAAATTGATAGAAGGTGGCATTGACCTGAAAGATGTCAACGTCGGCAATATGCATTTCTCGGAAGGTAAAAAGCAAATCAGCAGTAAAGTTTATGTCGATGACCAGGATCTCACGGACTTACGCTTTATTAAACAACGCGGTGTGAATATTTTTATTCAGGACGTCCCCGGCGATCAAAAAGAACAAATCCCTGACTAAATTTAAAATCGCCTTAATACTGGTTTGAGGTAATAAAAATGCATGAAATAACCCTAATTCAGGGATTATCCCTGGCGGCGTTAGTTTTCGTTCTGGGGATTGATTTTTGGCTGGAAGCCTTATTTTTATTCCGCCCGATAATCGTTTGTACCCTTACAGGTGCTATTCTCGGTGATATTCAGACTGGCTTAATTACCGGTGGCCTAACAGAACTGGCTTTCGCCGGATTAACCCCCGCAGGTGGTGTACAGCCGCCCAACCCAATTATGGCGGGTCTGATGACTACCGTCATTGCATGGTCTACGGGCGTCGATGCCAAAACGGCAATTGGCCTTGGTCTGCCGTTTAGTTTGTTAATGCAGTACGTCATTCTGTTCTTCTATTCGGCATTCTCATTATTTATGACCAAAGCTGATAATTGTGCGAAAGAGGCGGATACAGCAGCGTTTTCCCGACTTAACTGGACAACGATGCTCATCGTCGCTTCAGCGTATGCGGTGATTGCTTTCCTCTGTACTTACCTGGCGCAAGGGGCGATGCAGGCGCTGGTGAAAGCGATGCCCGCCTGGCTGACCCACGGCTTTGAAGTGGCTGGCGGCATTCTGCCTGCCGTTGGTTTTGGCTTGCTGCTGCGCGTAATGTTCAAAGCGCAATATATCCCTTACCTGATCGCCGGTTTCCTGTTTGTTTGCTACATCCAGGTCAGCAACCTGTTGCCGGTTGCCGTACTGGGCGCAGGCTTTGCGGTGTATGAGTTTTTCAATGCGAAATCCCGGCAGCAAGCGCAACCGCAGCCCGTTGCCAGTAAAAATGAAGAAGAGGACTACAGCAATGGGATCTGAAATCAGTAAAAAAGATATCACCCGTCTGGGCTTTCGTTCGTCACTCCTGCAAGCGAGCTTTAACTACGAAAGGATGCAGGCGGGCGGTTTTACCTGGGCGATGTTGCCGCTCCTGAAAAAGATTTATAAGGACGACAAACCGGGCCTAAGCGCGGCGATGAAAGATAACCTCGAATTTATTAATACTCACCCGAATCTGGTCGGATTCCTGATGGGGTTATTAATTTCGATGGAAGAAAAAGGAGAAAACCGCGACACCATTAAAGGCCTCAAAGTGGCGCTGTTTGGCCCAATCGCCGGGATTGGTGATGCGATTTTCTGGTTTACTTTGTTGCCGATTATGGCGGGGATTTGCTCATCGTTTGCCAGTCAGGGAAACCTGCTGGGGCCGATTCTATTTTTCGCCGTTTACCTGCTTATCTTCTTCCTGCGCGTCGGCTGGACCCACGTCGGTTATTCAGTCGGCGTGAAGGCGATCGATAAAGTGCGAGAGAACTCGCAGATGATTGCTCGTTCGGCAACCATCCTCGGGATCACGGTAATCGGCGGGCTGATCGCTTCGTATGTGCATATTAACGTGGTGACATCGTTTGCCATCGACAGTACCCACAGCGTCGCGCTGCAGCAGGATTTCTTCGATAAAGTCTTCCCGAACATTTTACCGATGGCCTACACCCTGTTGATGTATTACTTCCTGCGGGTGAAAAAAGCGCATCCGGTGCTGTTAATCGGCGTGACTTTTGTGCTCTCTATTGTTTGTTCCGCATTCGGCATTTTGTAAATGGAACGAGGCACTGCGTCTGGTGGTGCCTCTTTACTAAAGGAATTTCATCCTGTGCAAACCCTTCAACAAGTTGAAAACTATACGGCGTTAAGTGAACGTGCCAGCGAATATTTATTGGCCGTGATCCGTAGCAAACCGGATGCCGTGATTTGCCTGGCGACCGGAGCCACACCATTACTGACGTATCATTATCTGGTAGAAAAAATCCACCAGCAGCAGGTTGATGTCAGCCAACTAACCTTCGTGAAGCTCGACGAATGGGTGGATCTGCCATTAACAATGCCTGGCACCTGCGAAACTTTCCTTCAACAGCATATCGTGCAGCCGCTGGGGCTACGTGAAGACCAGCTCATCAGCTTTCGCTCTGAAGAGATAAATGAGACAGAGTGCGAACGGGTAACGAACCTGATTGCGCGCAAAGGCGGTCTGGATTTATGCGTTCTCGGATTGGGAAAAAACGGCCATCTTGGGCTGAACGAACCGGGAGAAAGTCTGCAACCAGCAAGCCATATCAGCCAGCTTGATACCAGAACGCAACAACATGAGATGTTAAAAACCGCGGGCCGTCCCGTGACTCGTGGGATCACTTTAGGCCTGAAGGATATTCTCAATGCCCGCGAAGTTTTGTTACTGATAACTGGCGAAGGAAAGCAGGATGCGACAGAACGTTTTCTCACGGCTAAAGTCTCTACCGCTATCCCGGCTTCGTTTTTATGGCTGCATAACTATTTCACATGCATGATTGATGAGATGTGTCGTCGTTAAATCGCCCGGTGTAGGCGTTGCAGCTCTATTCTTGCTGCGACGCCTGTAATCACTCCCCCTGCTGTTCCAGCGCATACTTATACAGCGCATTTTTCTTCACGCCGTGAATTTCTGCTGCCAGCGCCGCCGCTTTTTTCAGCGGCAGTTCTGCCTGCAACAGCGCCAGCGTGCGCAGGGCATCGGCGGGTAAGTCTTCTTCCTGCGCTTTATGGCCTTCAACAATCAGCACCATTTCGCCTTTGCGACGGTTTTCATCTTCTTTTACCCACGCCAGCAGCTCGCCAACGGGCGCGCCGTGAATGGTTTCCCAGGTTTTGGTGAGCTCACGCGCCAGCACCACGTAACGGGACTCACCCAGCACAGCAACGATATCTTCCAGGCTATCTAACAGACGGTGGGTGGATTCATAAAAAATCAGCGTGCGCGGCTCCGCTTCAATGGCTTTTAGCGCATCACGGCGGCCTTTTGATTTGGCAGGTAAAAAGCCTTCATAACAAAAACGATCGGATGGTAAACCCGCAGCACTTAATGCAGTGATAGCAGCACACGGCCCCGGTAGTGGCACCACGCGAATCCCCGCTTCTCGGCAGGTACGCACCAGATGATAGCCGGGATCGTTAATCAGTGGCGTTCCGGCATCGGACACCAGCGCAATGTTTTGCCCTTCCTGCAGCTTCGCCAGTAACGTTTCGGCTTTCTGTTGTTCGTTATGGTCGTGCAAGGCGAACAACCTGGCGTTAATTCCAAAATGTTGCAGCAGTAAACCGGTATGACGCGTATCCTCGGCGGCAATCAGATCAACGGCCTGTAAAACCTCCAACGCACGCTGGGTGATATCTGCCAGATTGCCGATTGGCGTCGGTACAATGTAAAGCTGGCCCTGAGAATTATCCGCCGATTGGTGTTGTTTCATTGTGTCGTCCGTATTGCCGATTTAATATTGAGCATTGCGTAAAAAAAATATCACTGGATACATTATGGTACCCTCAACATTTTCTCGTTTGAAAGCCGCGCGTTGTCTGCCTGTTGTTCTGGCAGCCCTGATTTTCGCCGGTTGTGGCACCCATACTCCCGATCAGTCCACTGCCTATATGCAGGGCACGGCGCAGGCTGATTCTGCCTTTTATCTTCAGCAGATGCAGCAAAGCGCTGATGATACCAGGATCAACTGGCAATTACTCGCCATTCGTGCACTGGTGAAAGAAGGTAAAACCGGGCAGGCGGTGGAGCTGTTTAACCAGCTGCCGCAGGAACTGAACGATTACCAGCGTCGCGAGAAAACTCTTCTGGCAGTAGAAATTAAGCTGGCGCAGAAAGATTTTGCTGGCGCACAAACCCTGCTGGCGAAAATCACACCTGCCGATTTAGATCAAAACCAGCAGGCGCGTTACTGGCAGGCAAAAATCGATGCCAGTCAGGGGCGTCCTTCCATTGATTTACTGCGCGCCTTAATTGCTCAGGAACCCCTGCTCGGCGCGAAAGAAAAGCAACAGAATATTGATGCTACATGGCAGGCACTCTCCTCCATGACTCAGGACCAGGCGAATACGCTGGTGATCAACGCCGACGAAAATATTCTGCAAGGCTGGCTTGATCTGCAGCGCGTCTGGTTTGATAACCGTAACGATCCCGACATGATGAAAGCTGGGATCGCCGACTGGCAGAAACGTTATCCGAACAACCCGGGCGCGAAAATGCTGCCTACGCAGTTGGTAAACGTAAAAGCATTTAAACCAGCGTCAACCAACAAAATAGCCCTGCTGTTGCCACTGAATGGCCAGGCAGCGGTATTTGGCCGCACTATTCAGCAAGGCTTTGAAGCGGCGAAAAATATCGGCACTCAGCCAGTGGCGGCACAGGCAACTGCCGCACCAATCGCAGACGTTGCAGAACAACCCCAGCAGCAAACTGTTGACGGCGTTGCCAGCCCGGCACAAGCCTCGGTTAGCGATCTGACAGGCGAAGAAACCGCGGCTCAACCAGTGCCTGTAAGCGCCCCGGCGGCAAACACTGCGGCGGTAAGCGCCCCCGCGAATCCATCCGCAGAGCTGAAAATTTATGATACCTCATCACAACCGCTTAGCCAGATCCTCAACCAGGTTCAGCAGGATGGCGCGAGTATTGTGGTCGGTCCGTTGCTGAAAAATAACGTTGAAGAGTTACTGAAAAGCAACACCCCGCTGAACGTGCTGGCACTGAACCAGCCAGAAAATATCGAAAACCGCGTCAATATTTGTTACTTCGCGCTTTCACCGGAAGACGAAGCGCGCGATGCAGCGCGTCATATTCGTGACCAGGGTAAACAAGCGCCACTGGTGCTGATCCCTCGCAGTTCGCTGGGCGATCGCGTAGCCAATGCGTTTGCGCAAGAGTGGCAGAAGCTGGGCGGCGGCACCGTTCTGCAACAAAAATTTGGTTCCACCAGCGAATTACGCGCGGGAGTTAACGGTGGTTCTGGTATCGCTTTAACCGGTAGCCCGATTACTCCCAGAGAAACAACCGACTCCGGCATGACGACCAACAATCCAACGCTGCAAACCACGCCAACCGATGACCAGTTCACCAATAATGGCGGTCGTGTCGATGCGGTGTACATTGTGGCAACGCCGGGTGAAATCGCTTTTATCAAACCGATGATCGCCATGCGTAACGGTAGCCAGAGCGGTGCAACGCTGTACGCAAGCTCCCGAAGCGCACAAGGCACCGCGGGTCCGGATTTCCGTCTGGAAATGGAAGGTTTGCAATATAGCGAAATCCCGATGCTGGCGGGCGGTAATCTGCCATTAATGCAGCAGGCGCTCAGTGCGGTGAATAACGATTATTCGCTGGCTCGCATGTATGCGATGGGCGTTGATGCCTGGTCGTTGGCAAATCATTTCTCACAGATGCGCCAGGTTCAGGGTTTCGAAATCAACGGTAATACCGGAAGTCTGACGGCTAACCCGGATTGCGTAATTAACAGGAAGTTATCATGGCTACAGTACCAACAAGGTCAGGTAGTCCCCGCCAGTTAACCACTAAACAGACCGGCGATGCGTGGGAGGCACAAGCGCGTCGCTGGCTGGAGAGCAAAGGACTGCGGTTTGTCGCCGCTAACGTGAACGAGCGTGGCGGCGAGATCGATCTGATAATGCGTGAAGGCAGGACCACCGTTTTTGTCGAGGTGCGTTACCGCCGCTCAGCCCTTTACGGTGGTGCGGCAGCCAGTGTGACCCGCAGCAAACAACACAAATTATTACAGACTGCCCGCTTGTGGCTCGCGCGTCATAATGGGAGTTTTGATACTGTGGATTGCCGGTTCGATGTGGTAGCCTTCACCGGGAATGAAGTTGAGTGGATTAAGGATGCCTTTAATGACCACTCATAATTAAGGTTTAAGGATTAGCGTGCAAGAACGAATTAAAGCTTGCTTCACTGAAAGCATTCAAACTCAAATTGCGGCAGCAGAGGCGCTTCCGGATGCCATCTCCCGTGCAGCCATGACGCTGGTTCAGTCTCTGCTCAATGGCAACAAAATCCTCTGTTGTGGTAATGGAACTTCCGCTGCCAATGCACAGCATTTTGCTGCCAGCATGATCAACCGATTCGAAACGGAGCGGCCCAGCTTACCTGCCATTGCACTAAATACTGATAATGTTGTCTTAACGGCGATTGCCAACGATCGCTTACATGATGAAGTGTATGCAAAACAAGTGCGGGCGCTGGGGCATGCGGGAGATGTGTTGTTAGCCATTTCCACCCGTGGCAACAGCCGCGATATCGTAAAAGCAGTAGAAGCTGCTGTTACGCGTGATATGACCATTGTGGCATTGACTGGCTATGACGGCGGTGAACTTGCAGGGTTGTTAGGGCCACAGGATGTGGAGATCCGCATTCCTTCGCATCGTAGTGCTCGCATTCAGGAAATGCATATGCTGACGGTAAATTGCTTGTGCGATCTGATCGATAACACGCTTTTCCCTCACCAGGATGTTTAAGGAGAATACATGAAGGCATTATCGCCAATCGCAGTCCTTATTTCCGCACTGCTGTTGCAAGGTTGCGTTGCTGCCGCCGTAGTGGGCACCGCGGCTGTGGGTACAAAAGCCGCAACTGACCCACGCAGTGTCGGCACCCAGGTGGATGATGGAACCCTGGAAGTGCGCGTGAACAGCGCATTGTCGAAAGACGAACAAATCAAGAAAGAAGCACGCATTAATGTAACGGCCTATCAGGGCAAAGTGCTGCTGGTTGGGCAGTCACCAAACGCTGAACTTTCGGCTCGCGCCAAACAGATTGCTATGGGCGTAGACGGTGCCAACGAAGTGTATAACGAGATTCGTCAGGGCCAGCCGATTGGTCTGGGCGAAGCGTCTAACGATACGTGGATCACCACCAAAGTGCGTTCGCAGCTCTTAACCAGCGACCTGGTGAAATCGTCCAACGTGAAAGTGACCACCGAAAACGGTGAAGTGTTCCTGATGGGGCTGGTGACTGAACGTGAAGCGAAAGCGGCGGCAGATATTGCCAGTCGGGTGAGCGGCGTAAAACGTGTAACCACAGCGTTTACGTTTATTAAATAGCAGCACCTTGTAATGCCTGATGCGACGCTTGCCGCGTCTTATCAGGCCTACACGACACAAACCGTAGGTCGGATAAGGCGCCTGCGCCGCATCCGACTGCCGTTGCCTGATGCGACGCTTGCCGCGTCTTATCAGGCCTGCAACGATGCAAACCGTAGGTCGGATAAGGCGTTTACGCCGCATCCGACATGTTTTCCCTCAAATCAGAACAACAGCGCCAGCCCGCCGACAATCACACCAGACACCGCCACCATCGCACCCGTCAGCCATAAGGCTTTCGCCGGGAACGCTTTACGCAACATTATCAGCGACGGCAAACTTACAGCAGGAAGCGTCATCAACAATGCCAGCGCCGGAGCGGTTCCCATACCTGCCAGCATCATCGTTTGTACAATCGGAATTTCTGCTGCCGTGGGAATGACAAACAAGCATCCCGCTACCGCCATCGCAATCACCCACATCAGGCTGTTATCGACAGCACCATCGGCATGGGGGAATAACCAGACGCGAGCGGCACCCAACGCCAGTACGGCAAGGATATATACCGGGATCGTACTCCAGAAAAGCGTCCATAGCGCCCTACCCCAGCGGCTAAAGAATCCGCCCTGCACTTCCGGCATATCAATTTCGACCGGTGCCTGTGTTTGCGGTGTTTCACGCACCCATTTTTGCACCAGGGTCGCAATCAGCAACACCATCACCAGTCCCGCCACCAGACGAATCGCCGCAAAGCCCCAGCCGAGGACAAAACCCATAAACACCAGCGTCGCCGGATTTAACAACGGATTGCCCATCCAGAATGCCAGCGCCCCGCCCATCGACACCTGTTGGCGACGCATCCCCGCCGCGACCGGTGCCGCACAGCAAGTACACATCATGCCCGGCAGCGAAAACAGCGTTCCCAGCAGCGTGCCGCGAAAGCGCGATTGCCCAAGCGTACGCAGCAGCCAGTCACGAGGGATCAGCACCTGAATCAACGACCCGAGGATCACTCCCAGCACCGCCGCTTTCCATACCGCGAGGAAATAGATCATCGCGTAATCCAACGCCGCCTGCCACGGATTAGCATCCGCCTGTGAGAGTATTGATTTACCGATGTTGTGAGTTTCGGCGGCGGTAAACGCTTTGCCGTAGTAAGGTTGCCATTTCACATACCAGAGACCAGCAATGACAACGAGAAAGAAAAGCGCGGGTTTCCACCACTGAATGGGCGTTGCCGCCTGAGATGAAGACTGACCAGTCATAGCATTCCCCAGGAATTAGTTATGATAATTGAGCGCGTGAATATTACGCTCACTATCAATTCTTGGGAATAATTATTCAGCTCTTTTGCGTAATTCTGAAGAGCTTAAAATAGTCACACCTTCATGCTCAGGCCGCATCGCCTCTGCCAGCATGACCCGCGCCACGTCTCGCGCATCAATGGATTTCCAGTTACCCGGTAGCAGACGAAACAACGGTGCAAAAAGCGTTTCGTTCATCCGCTGCTTGCTGCGATCGCCCAGCAACATCGACGGACGGGCAATGGTCAGTTTCGGCCAGTTCTGGGCGATTAACGCTTCTTCCATCTCCCCTTTGACGCGGTTATAGAAAAACGGCGAGTGGGGATTGGCCCCCATAGCACTGACTACCAGCATATGCTGAGCACCCAGTCGCCGTCCGGTTAATGCGGTATCCACAACCAGCGTGTAATCGGCATGAATAAACGCTTCTTTGCTCCCCGCTTCCCGCCGCGTGGTGCCGAGACAACAAAACACAATGTCGATGGGATCGGTGACCTGTGCCAGCGCGTCGGTCAGTTGCGGATCATGGGGATTGAACACTCCTGGCATATCTCCCAACGGACGTCGCGTCGGTGCAGCAATAGCGTTAACTTTCGGTTCGTTAATCAACATCCGCAGCAGGTGACCGCCCACCAGCCCCGTTGCGCCTGTAATCAGTACCTGACTCATCTTCGCTCCTTTACAGAATTGTCTGCCTTGCGCTCCCCGGCTCATGCACCAGGCTTAATAGACCATGAGGTAATTATCCCCGATTGTGAGAAATTCGCCTCATCCAATGCAACAACGCGGAGGAAGCATGAGTAAGAAAATTGCCGTTTTAATCACTGATGAATTTGAGGATTCAGAATTTACTTCACCCGCAGACGAGTTCCGTAAAGCCGGACACGAAGTGATTACCATTGAAAAACAAGCGGGTAAAACGGTGAAAGGGAAAAAAGGAGAAGCCAGCGTGACCATCGATAAATCCATCGATGAAGTGACGCCAGCGGAGTTTGATGCCCTGCTGCTACCGGGCGGCCATTCACCGGATTATCTGCGTGGCGACAACCGTTTTGTCACCTTTACCCGTGATTTTGTGAATAGCGGCAAACCGGTGTTTGCCATTTGCCACGGTCCGCAGCTGCTGATCAGCGCCGATGTGATTCGGGGACGCAAACTGACCGCGGTTAAACCGATTGTGATTGATGTTAAAAACGCGGGCGCGGAATTTTACGATCAGGAAGTGGTGGTCGATAAAGATCAGCTGGTTACCAGTCGGACACCGGACGATTTGCCCGCGTTTAACCGCGAGGCGTTACGCCTGCTCGGTGCCTGAGCTACGTAGCCAAATCATTTTTTTACCAAAGCCCAGCGTGTTGTCAGTGAATTTGATTTCATCAAGCCGGATTTCCCACACCGGCGCCGACAGCATTCTGGCAACCGGAAAGCGACGATTATACGCCTTGCGCGCAAGGTCGCTTTCCTCACCTTCCAGTCTGCGGATCTCACCTTTAAACTGCACACCGCGAATTAACGCTACCGTTTTCGGCTGACCGTTTACCGTTCCAGCAACTGCCGCCTGCGGCCCACTCATCTGCGCGTGACGCGTTTTTTCCTCCGTCAAAATGTAGAAGGCAACTTTCTGTGCATCAAAAAGATAAAAGGCATTGGCGCACCACAATTCCCCTTCCTGCTGCACACACCAGGTGACAACATGTTGTTTTGCCAGCCAACGGCTGATGGCGGTGAGTGTTTCCATAGCTGTTCTCTTTTATACTGTGGGCCTGACCTTAACATGTGACGCAGACGATGACACCCTGGTTTCTTTACTTGATCCGTACCGCCGACAATAAGCTTTATACCGGGATCACCACGGATGTTGAACGCCGCTATCAGCAGCACCAAAGCGGAAAAGGGGCGAAAGCACTGCGCGGGAAAGGAGAACTGACGCTGGCGTTTTCCGCGCCAGTGGGCGACCGCTCGCTGGCGTTACGGATGGAATATCGCATCAAGCAACTGACCAAACGGCAAAAAGAGCGTCTGGTAGCGGAAGGCGCAGGGTTTGCAGAACTGTTGAGCAGCCTGCAAACCCCGGAGATTAAAAGCGATTGAAGTGTTCGTGATACTCAACCAGACCGGTTACGCCGTTCAGCGCATCATCCGCTAAACGATGTACCTGGAAGGCGCTTTCAGTGCCCGGCCAACGACAACGCAGATCGTGATGCGCCGCCAGTTCAAAGCCGAAACGGCTGTACAGCGCCGGATCGCCCAGCGTCACCACTGCGGCATAGCCGAACTCATTAAGCGAATCGAGTCCTTCATAGACCAGTTGGCGTGCCAGCCCCTGTCCACGGTATTTTTCATCTACCGCCAGCGGTGCCATGCCGACCCATTGCAGGTCTTCGCCCTGCACATCAACCGGACTAAATGCCACATAGCCAATGACCTGACCTTCGTCATCTGTCGCCACCAGCCCCAGCGTCAGAAAGCCATCTTCACGCAGATCGTGAACCAGCTTCGCTTCCGCATCGCTTTCGAATGAACGACGCAGCAGGGCATCAATACCCGGCGCATCAATGGGAATTTCTACTCGAATTAGCATGGTTCACCTACCGATGTCTGTTTGGTTTCAGGCGCGGTTTTCATTCCCGCCTCAACAAAATCCGCCAGTTGCAGCAGCATCATGCGTAAGGCTTTCGGCATTTGCTCCAATTCAATGGCGTCCATCAGGTTTTTCACATATAACCCCAGCTCCGTATCGCCTTCAATCACCAGCCGACGTTGGAAGAAGAGCGTGTCCGGATCTTGTTTACGCGCCGCAATCATCAGAAGATCGCTGGCGTCGGCACTAAAACTCACATCAGCTTGCGCGTTCTGGCTAACGACCAGTTTGCCATTCACCACCGAGGTAAACCATTGCAGGTCAATATCACGCACATGAATACTTAACCAGCGGCCTTCAAGAAACTCCAGCTCGCCATCATCCAGCGCCTGGCGGAATTGCCAGCTTAAGACCTGCTCAAGAACCTGGCGTTTTAGCGCAAATGGCGTCAGTTTTACCGGTACACTCAACAGAGATGGCCCCAAATGCACAATACGGGAACGCAGTTTATCCAACACGAGTTTTACTCCCTGTTTCAACAATCATCCTATTTTGCCATATCAGAAAAATAACATAGCGGTATAAATCAACAATTCCATATGAAATTGCTGCTACCACCAATACAACTTTAACTGCCTTAAATCAAAAATTGTCGCTGCAAGGTTAACTAAAATCCCAGTTCGTTAACATTTTTGCGTTTTGATAGCGCACCCTTCAGGAAAAATTATGGAGCTGCTCTGCCCTGCCGGAAATCTCCCGGCGCTTAAGGCGGCCATCGAAAACGGCGCAGATGCTGTTTATATCGGGCTAAAAGATGATACCAATGCCCGTCACTTCGCCGGCCTTAACTTTACCGAGAAAAAATTGCAGGAAGCGGTGAGTTTTGTCCATCAACATCGCCGCAAACTTCACATCGCGATTAACACTTTTGCGCATCCGGACGGTTACGCCCGCTGGCAGCGCGCCGTGGATATGGCGGCGCAGCTGGGTGCCGACGCGCTGATCCTCGCCGACCTCGCCATGCTGGAGTACGCCGCCCAGCGATACCCGCATATTGAGCGTCATGTGTCAGTGCAGGCTTCGGCGACCAATGAAGAGGCGATTCACTTTTATCATCGCCATTTTGACGTTGCCCGCGTGGTGCTGCCGCGCGTGTTATCGATTCATCAGGTGAAACAACTGGCGCGGGTCACGCCTGTACCGCTGGAAGTGTTCGCTTTCGGCAGTCTGTGCATTATGTCGGAAGGTCGTTGCTATCTGTCGTCGTATCTGACGGGTGAGTCGCCCAACACCGTGGGGGCATGTTCTCCGGCCCGTTTCGTGCGCTGGCAGCAAACGCCGCAGGGGCTGGAATCCCGCCTGAACGAAGTGCTGATCGACCGTTATCAGGACGGCGAAAACGCAGGTTATCCGACGCTGTGTAAAGGGCGTTATCTGGTGGACGGCGAGCGCTATCATGCGCTGGAAGAACCAACCAGTCTCAATACCCTTGAGCTACTGCCGGAGTTAATGGCGGCGAATATCGCTTCGGTGAAAATTGAAGGCCGCCAGCGTAGCCCTGCGTATGTCAGCCAGGTAGCGAAAGTCTGGCGTCAGGCTATCGACCGTTGTAAGGCCGATCCGCAAAACTTCGTGCCGCAAAGCGCGTGGATGGAGACGCTCGGGTCGATGTCCGAAGGCACACAAACCACTCTTGGCGCGTATCACCGTAAATGGCAGTGAGAAAAGTAATGAAATATTCCTTAGGGCCGGTGCTGTGGTACTGGCCAAAAGAGACGCTGGAAGATTTTTATCAGCAGGCCGCCGCCAGCAGCGCAGACGTGATTTATCTCGGTGAAGCGGTCTGTAGCAAACGCCGGGCAACCAAAGTTGGCGACTGGCTGGAGATGGCAAAATCGCTCGCCGGAAGTGGCAAGCAGATTGTGCTCTCCACGCTGGCGCTGGTGCAGGCATCCTCCGAACTGGGCGAACTGAAACGCTATGTTGAGAACGGTGAGTTTCTGATTGAAGCCAGCGATCTCGGCGTGGTGAATATGTGCGCTGAGCGCAAACTGCCGTTCGTCGCCGGACACGCTCTGAACTGCTACAACGCGGTGACGCTGAAAATATTGCTCAAACAGGGAATGATGCGCTGGTGTATGCCGGTGGAACTTTCCCGCGACTGGCTGGTGAATCTGCTTAATCAGTGCGATGAGCTGGGCATTCGCAACCAGTTTGAAGTGGAAGTCTTGAGCTACGGTCATCTGCCGCTGGCCTACTCCGCCCGCTGCTTTACCGCGCGTTCGGAAGACCGCCCAAAAGATGAGTGTGAAACCTGCTGCATTAAGTATCCGAACGGGCGCAACGTGCTGTCGCAGGAAAACCAACAAGTGTTTGTGCTCAATGGCATTCAGACCATGAGCGGCTACGTGTACAACCTCGGTAACGAGCTGGCATCCATGCAGGGGCTGGTTGATGTGGTCCGCCTGTCACCGCAGGGTACTGACACTTTCGCGATGCTCGACGCCTTCCGCGCTAATGAAAATGGCGCTGCACCACTCCCGTTGACGGCAAACAGCGACTGTAATGGCTACTGGAGACGGCTGGCTGGGCTGGAACTGCAAGCCTAAGCAAATAGCTCACTTTGTTAACAACTTTAACTACCCTTTAATGCAGTATTAAAGATTAATCGGTAACAAAGTGAGCTGTTATGACTGATAAAACCATTGCGTTTTCGCTACTCGATCTGGCCCCCATCCCCGAAGGTTCTTCAGCGCGAGAAGCGTTCTCCCACTCTCTCGACCTCGCCCGTCTGGCTGAAAAGCGCGGCTATCATCGCTACTGGCTGGCGGAACACCACAATATGACTGGCATTGCCAGTGCTGCAACATCAGTATTGATTGGCTATCTGGCGGCAAATACCACCACGCTGCATCTGGGGTCTGGCGGCGTGATGTTACCAAACCACTCACCGTTGGTGATTGCCGAACAGTTCGGTACGCTCAATACGCTCTATCCGGGGCGAATCGATTTGGGGCTGGGTCGTGCGCCAGGTAGTGACCAACGGACAATGATGGCACTACGTCGCCATATGAGCGGCGATATTGATAATTTCCCCCGCGATGTCGCGGAGCTGGTGGACTGGTTTGACGCCCGTGATCCCAATCCGCATGTGCGCCCTGTACCGGGCTATGGCGAGAAAATCCCCGTGTGGTTATTAGGCTCCAGTCTTTACAGTGCACAACTGGCGGCGCAGCTTGGTCTGCCGTTCGCGTTTGCCTCACACTTCGCACCGGATATGCTGTTCCAGGCGCTGCATCTTTATCGCAGTAACTTCAAACCGTCAGCGCGGCTGGAGAAACCGTACGCGATGGTGTGCATCAATATTATCGCCGCCGACAGCAACCGCGACGCTGAATTTCTGTTTACCTCAATGCAGCAAGCCTTTGTGAAGCTGCGCCGCGGTGAAACCGGGCAACTGCCGCCACCGATTCAAAATATGGATCAGTTCTGGTCACCGTCTGAGCAGTATGGCGTGCAGCAGGCGCTGAATATGTCGCTGGTGGGTGATAAAGCGAAAGTGCGTCATGGTTTGCAGTCGATCCTGCGCGAAACCGACGCGGATGAGATTATGGTTAACGGGCAGATTTTCGATCACCAGGCGCGCCTGCATTCGTTTGAGCTGGCGATGGATGTTAAGGAAGAGTTACTGGGATAGTGTGTTTTAACGTGGGAAGCCTTATCCGAGCTGGCAACGCTGTCCTACCTAGGCCTGATAAGCGAAGCACATCAGGCATTGTGTAGGCAGCAGAAATGTCGGATAAGGCACCGCTGATTACTGATACACCGGCAGCAAATTAAAGCTCGATAAAATATGCACCAGTGCGTTGCCAACGCCAAACACCAGAATCAGTGCAATCATCGGCTTGCCGCCCCAGACACGGAATTTCGGGCTGCCAAAGCGTTTACGCGATGCGCGGGCCAACAGCGCCGGAACAATTGCCGCCCAGATGGTAGCCGCTAAGCCAGCATAACCAATAGCGTACAGGAATCCGTTCGGGAACAGCAGGCCACCCACGACAGGCGGTGCAAAGGTCAGCAACGCCGTTTTAAAGCGGCCCAGGGCAGAGTCGTCAAAACCAAACAGATCTGCCAGATAGTCAAACAAACCCAGCGTTACGCCGAGGAACGAACTCGCTACCGCAAAGTTTGAGAACACGACCAGTAGCAGATCCAGACTACGACTGTTCAGCACGCCGCTTAACGCCTGTACCAGCACATCAATATTACCGCCCTTCTCGGCGATGCCGATAAACTCCGGACGAGGGATGTTGCCCATCGTCGCCAGCAACCAGATGGTATACAGCGCCAGCGCCATCAGCGTACCGTAGACCAGGCATTTCACGATAGTTTTCGGATCTTTGCCATAATACTTCATCAGGCTCGGCACGTTACCGTGATAACCAAATGAGGCCAGACAGAACGGCAGGGTCATCAACAGATACGGTGCATAAGACGCATTGCTTTCCGCGACGTTAAACAATGTCGCAGGCTGCACATGCCCCAGCAAACTGCCGAAAGTGAGGAAGAAGGTAATAACTTTCGCCCCCAGCACAATCGCCGTCATCCGGCTGACGGCTTTGGTGCTCAACCACACCACAAACGCCACCAGTAGCGCAAAACCAAAACCTGCAGCTCGTGCCGGAACATTCAGCGACATCTCCGCGAAGGTGTGATGCAGAATCGAACCGCTGGCAGAAATATAGGCGTAAGTCAGGATGTAGAGCACAAAGGCAATGGAAATGCCGTTGACCACGTTCCAGCCTTTGCCTAGCAAATCTTTGGTTATGGTGTCAAAACTCGAACCGATTCGATAATTCAGGTTAGCTTCCAGAATCATCAAGCCGGAATGCAGCATACAGAACCAGGTAAAGATCAGCGCCGCCATTGACCAGAAGAACCACGCCCCGGACATGACCACAGGCAGAGAAAACATCCCTGCGCCAATAATGGTGCCGCCGATAATCACCACGCCGCCAAGCAGCGACGGTGACGTTTGGGTGGTGGTTAGTGTTGCCATGAGGGCTTCTCTCCAGTGAAAAATAGTGCGACTGCGTTGTTATGCATTGCACTGTACCAGTACACGAGTACAAAAGACAGAAAAAAAGCCCCGATTGTTAAAATCGGGGCTGTATATTTTACTTTACGGCAGAGTTCTGCGGGTCAGCGAATTACGCATCACCACCGAAACGACGACGACCAGTAGAGTCATCACGACGCGGCGCGCGGCCTTCACGACGTTCGCCGCTGAAACGACGACCATCACCACGACCACCTTCACGGCGCTCACCGCTGAAGTTACGACCGCCTTCACGACGTTCGCCACCGAAACCACGACCACCACCACGACGCTCACCACCAGTATGCGGCTGTGCATCGCCCAGCAGCTGCATGTTCATCGGCTTGTTGAGAATGCGAGTACGCGTAAAGTGTTGCAGCACTTCACCCGGCATACCTTTCGGCAGTTCGATGGTGGAGTGAGAAGCAAACAGCTTGATGTTACCGATGTAACGGCTGCTGATGTCGCCTTCGTTAGCAATCGCGCCAACGATATGACGAACTTCAACACCATCATCGCGGCCCACTTCAATACGGTACAGCTGCATATCGCCAACATCACGACGTTCACGACGCGGACGATCTTCACGGTCGCCACGCGGGCCACGGTCGTTACGATCGCGCGGACCACGGTCATCACGGTCACGGAATTCACGTTTCGGACGCATCGGCGCATCTGGCGGCACGATCAGAGTACGTTCACCCTGTGCCATTTTCAGCAGTGCGGCTGCCAGAGTTTCGAGATCCAGCTCTTCACCTTCTGCAGTCGGCTGAATTTTGCTCAGCAGTGCACGGTATTGATCCAGATCGCTGCTTTCCAGCTGCTGCTGTACTTTAGCGGCGAATTTTTCCAGACGGCGTTTGCCCAGCAGCTCTGCGTTCGGCAGTTCTACTTCCGGAATGGTCAGCTTCATAGTGCGTTCAATGTTGCGCAGCAGACGACGCTCGCGGTTCTCAACGAACAGCAGTGCGCGACCAGCACGCCCCGCACGGCCGGTACGACCAATACGGTGAACGTAAGACTCAGAATCCATCGGGATATCGTAGTTAACTACCAGGCTGATACGCTCAACGTCCAGGCCACGGGCCGCAACGTCGGTCGCAATCAGGATATCCAGACGACCATCTTTCAGGCGTTCCAGAGTCTGCTCACGCAGCGCCTGGTTCATGTCACCGTTCAGTGCAGCGCTGTTGTAGCCGTTACGCTCAAGAGCTTCTGCCACTTCCAAAGTCGCGTTTTTAGTACGAACGAAGATAATCGCCGCATCAAAATCTTCCGCTTCCAGGAAACGTACCAGCGCTTCGTTTTTACGCATCCCCCACACAGTCCAGTAGCTCTGGCTGATGTCAGGACGGGTAGTCACGCTGGACTGAATGCGTACTTCCTGCGGCTCTTTCATAAAGCGGCGGGTAATGCGACGAATCGCTTCCGGCATAGTTGCAGAGAACAGAGCGGTCTGATGACCTTCCGGGATCTGCGCCATAATGGTTTCAACGTCTTCGATGAAGCCCATGCGCAGCATTTCGTCAGCTTCATCCAGAACCAGACCGCTCAGTTTAGAGAGGTCCAGAGTGCCACGTTTCAGGTGATCCAGCAGACGGCCAGGAGTACCGACAACGATCTGCGGCCCCTGACGCAGGGCGCGTAATTGCACGTCATAACGCTGGCCGCCGTACAGGGCAACCACGTTTACGCCGCGCATGTGTTTAGAGAAATCCGTCATTGCCTCAGCAACCTGTACCGCCAGTTCGCGGGTCGGTGCCAGCACCAGAATCTGTGGTGCTTTCAGCTCAGGATCAAGATTTTGCAGCAGAGGTAAAGAGAATGCTGCAGTTTTTCCGCTCCCCGTCTGGGCCATACCCAGAACGTCGCGGCCATTCAGCAGATGTGGAATACACTCTGCCTGAATTGGAGATGGTTTTTCGTAACCCAGATCGTTAAGGGCTTCAAGGATAGGAGCCTTCAGGCCCAGATCTGCAAAAGTGGTTTCGAATTCAGCCATGTAGTACGTGTGCCTCAAAATTAATGGCGGCCAGTCTACATAACTCATCATGAAATTGATCAGCAATTTTCATTGAAAAGTGTGAACCGGCTCAAAGTAGGTGTATTAACGAACAACAACGCCCTCACCCGTTAAGGTGATGGCAATCAAAAAAGATTACGGGCTGATGTGTACGTCAGCTATTGCTGGTCCGATTCTGCCAGGTCATCTTGGTCCTGGCCCAGGAGCGATAATTCCAACAATGCGTATCGGTGCTCAACAAAGTTATGAACGTTGTTGGCAACCGCCAGTTTGAACAGTGCCGTGGCGCTGTCCAAATCCCCCAGACTTAGGTAGTACTTACCTAAATAGAAGTTGGTTTCACTGAGATGCTCAGCGAGCGAGGTGTTATCCGTTGCGTCCGCCTTGAGCCTTTCCATTAACGTTTGTTCGCTAATGTTGCCCAGGTAGAACTCGACAATGTTCCATCCCCACTGCTCCTTATCCGATTTTTCGAAGTGCTGTTTTAACACTTCTTTAGCCTGCTTCTCATCGAGCTTCTGCTCGGCGAGATAAAGCCACAGACTACGGAAAGGATCATTGGGATCGTCTTGATAAAACGCCAGCAGATCATCTTGCGCTAACTTGTCACGACCGCCGTAATATAATGCGATCCCGCGATTCAAGTGCGCGTAGTTGTAAGTTGGATCAAGCTCAAGTACAGAATCAAACGCTTCATAGGCAGCATCAAAATTGCCTGCCTGCGTTAAATATATGCCTAAGTAATTGAATACTTCAGGCATATCCGGTCGGATTGCCAGCGCTTGCGAAAAATCGTTACGCGCTAATGCCCTCAGACCGAGACTATCATACAACACTCCGCGCTCATATAAAAGCTGTGCGCGTTCGTCATCGGTTAAAGCCCGACTGGCAAGGATTTGTTCCATACGTGCCAGAATCACTTCCTGCTGCAAAGTCGGTTGCAATGGTACCGCGAGGACTTCACTTTTACGCCAGGAAGTATTACTGCATCCTGCAAGCGTAAGTGCTGTCGCAACGAAACACCAGCGCAAAAAAGGCTTCATTTCCCACTCCCGAAGACCACGGTTGAATGAACGTCCTGTTCCCGGTTGCTAACAAGGCGTCCTGCCCGGTTAAAAGCCCCCCGCCGCAGCGGAGGGCAAATGGCAACCTTACTCGCCCTGTTCAGCAGCCGGAGCTTCCGGTGCTGCAGCAGGTTGAGACTGCTCAGTCGCTTCTTTAATGCTCAGACGGATACGGCCCTGGCGATCGACTTCCAGAACTTTCACCGGTACTTCCTGACCCATCTGCAGGTAGTCGGTCACTTTCTCAACACGCTTGTCGGCGATTTGAGAGATGTGGACCAGACCTTCTTTACCGCCGCCGATGGCAACAAACGCGCCAAAGTCAACGATACGGGTCACTTTACCATTGTAGACGCGACCCACTTCGATTTCTGCGGTGATTTCTTCGATACGACGAATAGCGTGTTTCGCTTTCTCGCCGTCGGTCGCTGCGATCTTCACAGTACCGTCATCTTCGATTTCGATGGTGGTGCCAGTTTCTTCGGTCAGGGCACGGATAACAGAACCGCCTTTACCGATAACGTCTTTGATCTTGTCCGGATTGATCTTGATGGTATGGATACGCGGTGCAAACTCAGAGATATCACCACGCGGCGCGTTGATCGCCTGCTCCATGACGCCCAGGATATGCAGACGCGCACCTTTAGCTTGATTCAGCGCAACCTGCATGATCTCTTTGGTGATACCTTCAATTTTGATATCCATCTGCAGTGCAGAGATACCGTCGCGGGAACCCGCAACTTTGAAGTCCATATCGCCCAGGTGATCTTCGTCGCCCAAAATGTCAGACAGTACAACGTAGTTGTCGCCTTCTTTCACCAGACCCATTGCGATACCCGCAACAGCAGCTTTGATTGGCACACCTGCGTCCATCAGCGCCAGAGACGCACCGCACACGGAAGCCATAGAAGAAGAACCGTTGGATTCGGTAATTTCAGACACTACACGTACGGTGTACGGGAATTTGTCCATATCCGGCATTACTGCCAGCACGCCGCGCTTCGCCAGACGACCGTGACCAATTTCACGACGCTTCGGAGAACCGACCATGCCAGTTTCACCTACGGAATACGGAGGGAAGTTGTAGTGGAACAGGAAGGTGTCAGTACGTTCGCCCATCAGTTCATCAAGAACCTGTGCGTCACGTGCAGTACCCAGCGTTGCGGTAACCAGTGCCTGCGTTTCACCACGGGTGAACAACGCAGAACCGTGAGTACGCGGCAGCACGCCAGTACGCACATCCAGACCACGGATCATATCTTTTTCACGACCGTCGATACGCGGTTCGCCTGCCAGTACGCGGCTACGAACAACATTTTTCTCGATAGCGTGCAGAATTTCACCCAGTTCGTTTTCGTCCAGGGTTTCGTCTTCAGCAAGCAGCGTCGCGATGGTTTCAGATTTGATGACATCAACCTGCGCATAACGCTCTTGTTTGTCGGTGATGCGATAAGCATCGCTCAGACGAGCTTCAGCCAGCGCAGCAACGCGCGCGTTCAGCGCTTCGTTTACCGGCTCCGGCTGCCAATCCCAACGCGGTTTACCGGCTTCTTTCACCAGTTCATTGATGTTCTGAATAACAACCTGCTGTTGTTCATGACCGAACACCACTGCGCCCAGCATCTGGTCTTCGCTCAGCAGTTCAGCTTCAGATTCAACCATCAGCACGGCAGCTTCTGTACCGGCAACAACCAGGTCCAGTTTGCTCTCTTTCAGCTCGTCCTGAGTCGGGTTCAGTACGTACTGGTCATTGATGTAACCTACGCGGGCAGCACCAATCGGACCATTGAACGGAATACCAGACAGAGAAAGTGCTGCGGAAGCACCAATCATCGCAACGATATCCGGGTTAACCTGCGGGTTAACAGAAACCACGGTGGCGATAACCTGAACTTCGTTGACGAAGCCTTCCGGGAACAGCGGGCGAATAGGGCGGTCAATCAGACGCGCGATCAGCGTTTCACCTTCGCTTGGGCGGCCTTCACGACGGAAGAAGCTACCCGGGATACGACCAGCAGCGTAGGTACGCTCCTGATAGTTAACGGTCAGCGGGAAGAAGTCCTGACCTGGTTTGGCTTTTTTCTGACCAACAACGGTAACGAATACCGCGGTGTCATCCATGCTAACCATAACAGCGGCAGTAGCCTGACGAGCCATCATGCCGGTTTCCAGAGTCACGGTGTGTTGGCCGTACTGGAATTTACGAACGATCGGATTAAGCAATGTAATATCCTTTCTCTTTCTTAGACAGCACCTTACGGCACTGGTGTTAATACCCGATCTTCTGCGCATCCTCGCGACTAATGACAACCCTAACCCAGCCCAATGTGGGTAAAGCCTCTCATTAGCCGCGCGAACCTCTGCAACGGAAGATCATTCATAGCAACAATACATTAGTTTCCAGTGAATTGCTGCCGTCAGTTTGAAAAAAGGGGCCACTCAGGCCCCTTTTCTGAAACTCGCAAGAATTAGCGACGCAGACCCAGGCGCTCGATGAGCTGGGTGTAACGTGCTACGTCTTTACGTTTCAGGTAGTCGAGCAGTTTACGACGCTGAGAAACCATGCGCAGCAGACCACGACGGCTGTGGTGATCTTTTTTGTGCTCTGCAAAGTGGCCCTGCAGGTGGTTGATCTGTGCAGTCAGCAGTGCTACCTGAACTTCGGTAGAACCGGTGTCGTTTGCGTCACGACCAAACTCAGAAACGATTTTAGCTGTTGCTTCAGTACTTAGAGACATTTTAAAACTCCAAAGTATATAGAATGAAAGGACGCCGATCTCTAATTCAGCGATCCCAGTGTACGTTACGCAAAGTGTTAAACAATTTACGCGACGTTAAGCGGCAGTATTCTACTCGTAGCGACTTGTTATCGCAAGACGGTTAACATTACGCCGGGTATTCAACCACCAGGCGACGAGGCGCAACGCGGCCTTCATCGTCAATTTCGCCCATACCGATAAACTTGCCATTCTCACCTTCTGTAACGCGAACCAGTCCTTCCAGCGGCGCACCGGATGTACGAACCGGGTTACCATTTTTGAAGTAAACAGAAGACGTTAACGGAAGATTCACCACCGGATAGTCCGAAGCTGGACTGTCCATTGGCATCAGTAATGGATCAAGTAACTTCGCTGCCGGAATATCCTGCTGCTCGGCTTGCTCAACCAGTTCACGCAGATGTTCCAGAGTCACCATCCGTTCAACCGGATATTTACTTACAGCCAGGCGACGCAGGTAAATAACATGCGCGCCACAGCCGAGTTTTTCGCCGAGATCGTCAATGATAGTGCGGATATAGGTGCCTTTTGAGCAGTGAATTTCCAGCTCCAGTTCATTGCCTTCGTGGCGAATAAACAGCAATTCATAAACGGTAATCGGGCGTGCTTCACGCGGGACTTCAATTCCCTGACGCGCATATTCGTACAGTTTTTTGCCCTGGTATTTCAGTGCTGAATACATCGATGGGATCTGTTCGATATCACCACGGAAAGTATCCAGTGCCGCCGCCAGTTGCTCTGCACTAAAGGTTACCGGACGTTCTTCAACGATTTGTCCGTCGGCATCAGAAGTATCGGTACGCTGTCCAAGACGCGCAATCACCCGATAGCGTTTGTCAGAGTCCAGCAGATACTGGGAAAACTTGGTGGCTTCCCCGAGGCAAATCGGCAGCATGCCGGTCGCCAGCGGGTCCAGCGCACCGGTATGCCCGGCACGGTTGGCGTTATAAATCCGTTTCACTTTTTGCAGCGCATCGTTGCTGGACATCCCCTGCGGTTTATCCAGCAACAAAACGCCGTTAATGTCGCGACCGCGACGACGAGGACGACTCATTAGTCCTCCTTGCTGTCGTCCGGGTTAACACGACGTTCTTCGTCATGTTTGACCACGCTGGTCACCAGGTTTGACATGCGCATCCCTTCAACCAGAGAGTTGTCGTAGAAGAAGGTCAGTTCCGGCACGATACGCAGGCGCATCGCTTTCCCCAGCAGGCTGCGGATGAAACCAGAAGCTTCCTGCAACGCTTTGATGCCCGCTTTAACCGCGTCTTCATCTTTGTCGTTAAGGAACGTCACATATACTTTTGCATACGCCAGGTCACGAGACATTTCGACACCGGAAACGGTGGTCATCATGCCCAGACGAGGATCTTTAATTTCGCGTTGCAGGATGAGAGCGATCTCTTTTTGCATTTCCTGCGCTACGCGCTGCGGGCGACCAAATTCTTTCGCCATAATAAATTCTCCTGACAAAAAAGGGGCTGTTAGCCCCTTTTTAAAATTAATTTCAGTTAGAAGGGCTGTTCACGTAGCCTGATAAGACGCGCCAGCGTCGCATCAGGCAATCCATGCCGGATGCGGCGTAAACGCCTTATCCCGCATAGAACCCTAAAAACCTTAAGCGATGGTACGTTGGATCTCGATGATTTCGAATACTTCGATCACATCGCCAGTGCGGACGTCGTTGTAGTTCTTAACGCCGATACCACATTCCATACCGTTACGGACTTCGTTAACGTCATCTTTGAAGCGGCGCAGGGACTCCAGCTCGCCTTCGTAGATAACCACGTTGTCGCGCAGAACGCGGATCGGATTGTGACGTTTAACCACACCTTCAGTAACCATACAACCTGCGATGGCACCAAATTTCGGTGATTTGAACACATCACGAACTTCCGCCAGACCGATAATCTGCTGTTTCAGTTCCGGAGACAGCATACCGCTCATCGCCGCTTTCACTTCGTCGATCAGGTTATAGATGACGGAGTAGTAACGCAGATCCAGGCTTTCCGCTTCAATCACTTTACGTGCAGAGGCATCAGCACGTACGTTGAAACCAACCAGGATGGCGTTGGACGCCGCAGCCAGGGTAGCGTCGGTTTCGGTGATACCACCTACGCCAGAACCGATGATCTTCACTTTAACTTCGTCAGTAGACAGTTTCAGCAAGGAGTCGGAGATCGCTTCCACGGAACCCTGAACGTCTGCCTTCAGAACGATGTTCACTTCGTGAACTTCGCCTTCGGTCATGTTAGCGAACATGTTCTCGAGTTTCGATTTCTGCTGACGTGCCAGTTTAACTTCACGGAATTTGCCCTGACGATACAGTGCAACTTCACGTGCTTTCTTCTCGTCACGCACTACGGTAACTTCGTCACCCGCTGCCGGAACACCGGACAAGCCAAGGATTTCAACTGGAATGGACGGACCTGCTTCCAGCACTTCCTGACCCATTTCGTTACGCATTGCGCGAACACGACCGTATTCGAAACCACACAGAACGATGTCGCCCTTGTGCAGAGTACCTTCACGTACCAGAACGGTAGCAACCGGACCACGACCTTTATCGAGGAAGGATTCGATAACCGCACCGCTCGCCATACCTTTACGTACCGCTTTCAGTTCCAGAACTTCTGCCTGCAACAGGATAGCGTCCAGCAGTTCATCGATACCGGTACCTGCTTTCGCAGACACGTGTACGAACTGGCTTTCACCGCCCCACTCTTCCGGCAGGATGCCGTACTGGGAGAGTTCGTTCTTAACGCGATCTGGATCGGCTTCTGGTTTGTCGATCTTGTTCACTGCAACCACAACCGGCACGCCTGCCGCTTTCGCGTGCTGAATTGCTTCGATGGTCTGCGGCATTACGCCGTCGTCGGCAGCAACAACCAGGACTACGATGTCCGTTGCCTGCGCACCACGTGCACGCATTGAAGTAAACGCGGCGTGCCCCGGGGTGTCCAGGAAGGTGATCATGCCGTTTTCAGTTTCAACGTGGTATGCACCAATGTGCTGGGTAATGCCGCCCGCTTCGCCAGAGGCCACTTTCGTTGAACGAATGTAGTCCAGCAAAGAGGTTTTACCGTGGTCAACGTGACCCATGATGGTCACAACCGGCGCGCGCGGTTCAGCCGCAGCACCTGTGTCACGGTCGCTCATTACCGCTTCTTCCAGCTCGTTTTCACGACGCAGGATAACCTTGTGGCCCATCTCTTCAGCAACCAGCTGTGCGGTTTCCTGATCGATAACCTGGTTGATGGTTGCCATTGCGCCCAGTTTCATCATCGCTTTGATGACCTGAGAACCTTTAACCGCCATCTTGTTCGCCAGTTCACCAACGGTGATGGTTTCGCCAATCACAACGTCACGGTTAACGGCCTGAGCTGGCTTCTGGAAGCCTTGCTGCAGCGAAGAACCTTTACGTTTTCCGCCTTTACCGCCACGTACTGCTGCGCGTGCTTCTTCACGATCAGCTTTTGATTCAGAGTGTTTGTTGCCTTTCTTCGGACGCGCTGCTTTCGCGTTACGACCACGGCCACGGCCGCCTTCGACTTCACGATCGCTTTCGTCTTCTGCCTGGCGAGCATGTTGAGAAGTAGTAACGTGATAATCGCTGGAATCTTCAGTCGGTTCCGCGTTATCAGTCCATTTGTTTTCTTCCGCCATACGACGTGCTTCTTCAGCAACGCGACGTGCTTCTTCTTCGAGTTTACGACGCGCTTCTTCTTCAGCTTTACGCTTGAGCTCTGCAGCTTCCTGCTCACGGCGGGCTTTTTCAGCCTGGGCGTTTTTAGTCATATCGTCTTGTTGATTGCTCACTTTGTCTTTTTCCGCAGCTTCACGTTTCGCTTGTTCAGCGGCTTCACGCTTAGCTTGTTCTGCGGCCTCACGTTCAGCTTTTTGTTGCGCCTCGCGTTTGGCCGATTCTTCTGCCTCACGACGGGCTTGCTCTTCCGCTTCACGCTGCGCCTGCTCTTCCGCAGCAAGGCGTTCAGCCTCTTGCGGATCGCGTTTCACAAAGGTGCGTTTCTTGCGGACTTCGATTTGTACCGATTTGCTTTTTCCACCGGTACCAGGAATGTTAAGGGTGCTGCGGGTTTTACGTTGCAGCGTTAATTTGTCCGGGCCTGAATTTTTCTGATTCAGGTGGTCAATTAAAGTCTGTTTCTCTTGTGCGGACACAGAGTCGTCAGCAGACTTCCGGATACCTGCATCAGCAAATTGCTGTACCAGGCGTTCCACGGAGGTCTGTCGCTCTGCGGCCAGCGTTTTAATCGTTACATCTGTCATGCTGTTCCTTCCTGCTACAGTTTATTACGCTTCGTCACCGAACCAGCAAATATTACGGGCAGCCATAATCAGTGCTCCGGCTTTTTCGTCGGTCAACCCTTCGATATCAGCCAGATCATCAATGCCCTGTTCGGCGAGATCTTCCAGCGTACAAACGCCACGGGCGGCCAGTTTGAATGCCAAATCACGATCTATCCCTTCAAGGTTCAGCAGATCGTCAGCCGGTTTGTTATCACCGAGGCTTTCTTCCTGGGCCTGTGCAATGGTGGCCAGTGCATTTTTAGCACGCTCGCGCAGTGCTTCAACGGTCGGCTCATCAAGGCCTTCGATTTCCAACAGCTCTTTCATCGGCACATAGGCCAGTTCTTCCAGCGTCGAGAAGCCTTCTTCTACCAGGACAGTCGCAAAGTCTTCGTCGATGTCGAGATATTTGGTGAAGGTGTCGATCGCTGCGTGCGCTTCTGCCTGATGCTTAGCCTGCAGGTCGTCAACGGTCATCACGTTGAGTTCCCAACCGCTCAGTTGCGAAGCCAGACGCACGTTCTGACCGTTACGGCCAATCGCCTGCGCCAGATTACCGGCTTCAACGGCGATATCCATGGTGTGTTTATCTTCATCCACCACGATAGAAGCAACATCTGCCGGTGCCATTGCGTTAATCACGAACTGCGCCGGGTTATCATCCCACAGGACGATATCGATACGTTCGCCGCCCAGTTCAGTAGAAACTGCCTGAACACGCGCGCCACGCATACCTACGCAAGCACCTACCGGATCGATACGTTTATCGTTGGTTTTCACCGCGATTTTCGCACGAGAACCCGGGTCGCGAGCCGCTGCTTTAATTTCAATCACTTCTTCGCCGATTTCCGGCACTTCAATGCGGAACAGTTCGATCAGCATTTCCGGCTTGGAACGGGTGACGAACAGTTGTGCGCCACGCGCTTCCGGGCGAACGGAATAGAGCACACCACGAACGCGGTCGCCAGGGCGGAAGTTTTCACGCGGCAGCATATCTTCACGCAGGATCACGGCTTCAGCGTTGTTGCCCAGATCCAGAGAGATGTTGTCGCGGTTTACTTTTTTCACCACGCCGGTGATGATTTCACCTTCGTGTTCACGGAACTGATCAACCACCATCGCACGTTCGGCTTCACGCACTTTCTGCACAATAACCTGTTTTGCCGTCTGGGTGGTGATACGGTCAAAGGTAACAGACTCAATCTGATCTTCAACGTAATCGCCCAGATTCAGGCTTTCATCTTCAAAGCGCGCAGCTTCAAGAGTGATTTCTTTCGTTGGCTGGGTGACTTCATCAACTACCAGCCAGCGACGGAAGGTGTCAAAATCACCGCTTTTGCGATCGATTTGTACGCGAACGTCGATCTCTTGTTCGTATTTTTTCTTGGTTGCTGTAGCCAGCGCGCTTTCCAACGCTTCGAAAATTTTCTCGCGAGGCAGCGCCTTTTCATTGGAGACGGCTTCAACTACAGCCAAAATTTCTTTGTTCATCGCGGGCTTTTCACCTCATCCAGACTATTAAAAGTGGGGAACCAGGTTCGCCTTCTGGATATTACTCAGCGCGAACACTTCATCTTTACCTTCGACGGTAACTGTGATCATTTCACCGTCTACCGCTTTGATAACGCCCTGCCATTTACGACGGTTTTGTACCGCCATACGGAGAACCAGAGTCACCTCTTCTCCGACGAAACGGGCGTAGTGTTCAGCCGTGAACAGTGGGCGATCGAGACCCGGTGAGGAGACTTCCAGGTTATAAGCAACGGTGATGGGATCTTCGACATCCAGCACAGCACTTACCTGGTGGCTCACATCAGCACAATCATCAACATTGATGCCATCTTCACTATCAATATAGATGCGCAGTGTGGATGTGCGACCGCGAATAAACTCGATGCCAACCAGTTCAAAACCCAGGGCCTCAACTGGCGCAGTAATCATCTCTGTTAATTTTTGCTCTAATGTGGACAAGCCCACCCCCAAGACATAAAAAAAGGGCCTAAAGCCCAGTTATTCTGTAGTCAGATAACAAAAAACCCCGATAAATCGGGGCTTTATATAACTGAACCCTATAACCGCAACTGCGGTCTGGAGCACTTTCCAGAAGGATTTTTTCAAATCCCACTACGAAGGCCGAAGTCTTCACAGTATATTTGAAAAAGGACTCTAAGGGAAAGTGGTTGCGGGGGCCGGATTTGAACCGACGACCTTCGGGTTATGAGCCCGACGAGCTACCAGGCTGCTCCACCCCGCGCCTGAAACGTGGCAAATTCTACTCGTTTTGGGTAAAAAATGCAAACACTGCTGGGATTTGGTGTACCGAGACGGGACGTAAAATCTGCAGGCATTATAGTGATCCACGCCACATTTTGTCAACATTTATTGCTAATCGCGTGAATGAATATCCAGTTCACTTTCGTTTGTCGAATACTTTTGCCCTCTACTGCTCCTCCTTAAGCGCATTATTTTACAAAAAACACACTAAACTCTTCCTGTCACCGATAAAAGATGATTAAATGAAAACTCATTTATTTTGCATAAAAATTCAGTGAGAGCGGAAATCCAGGCTCATCATCAGTTAATTAAGCAGGGTGTTATTTTATGACGACGATTCTCAAGCATCTCCCGGTAGGTCAACGTATTGGTATCGCTTTTTCCGGCGGTCTGGACACCAGTGCCGCACTGCTGTGGATGCGACAAAAGGGAGCGGTTCCTTATGCATATACTGCAAATCTGGGCCAGCCAGACGAAGAGGATTATGATGCGATCCCTCGTCGTGCCATGGAATACGGCGCGGAGAACGCACGTCTGATCGACTGCCGCAAACAACTGGTGGCCGAAGGTATTGCCGCTATTCAGTGTGGCGCATTTCATAACACCACTGGCGGCCTGACCTATTTCAACACGACGCCGCTGGGCCGCGCCGTGACCGGCACCATGCTGGTTGCTGCCATGAAAGAAGATGGCGTGAATATCTGGGGTGACGGCAGCACCTATAAAGGAAACGATATCGAACGTTTCTATCGTTACGGTCTGCTGACCAATGCTGAACTGCAGATTTACAAACCGTGGCTTGATACTGACTTTATTGATGAACTGGGCGGTCGTCATGAAATGTCTGAATTTATGATTGCCTGCGGTTTCGACTACAAAATGTCTGTCGAAAAAGCCTACTCCACGGACTCCAACATGCTTGGTGCAACGCATGAAGCGAAGGATCTGGAATACCTCAACTCCAGCGTCAAAATCGTCAACCCGATTATGGGCGTGAAGTTCTGGGATGAGAGCGTGAAGATCCCGGCAGAAGAAGTCACAGTACGCTTTGAGCAAGGTCATCCAGTGGCGCTGAACGGTAAAACCTTTAGCGACGACGTAGAAATGATGCTGGAAGCTAACCGCATCGGCGGTCGTCACGGCCTGGGCATGAGCGACCAGATTGAAAACCGTATCATCGAAGCGAAAAGCCGTGGTATTTACGAGGCTCCGGGGATGGCGCTGCTGCACATTGCGTATGAACGTCTGCTTACTGGTATTCACAACGAAGACACCATTGAGCAGTATCATGCACATGGTCGTCAGTTGGGCCGTCTGCTGTACCAGGGACGTTGGTTTGACTCCCAGGCGCTGATGCTGCGTGACTCCCTGCAACGCTGGGTTGCCAGCCAGATCACTGGTGAAGTTACCCTGGAACTGCGCCGCGGGAACGATTACTCCATCCTTAATACCGTCTCTGACAATCTGACCTACAAGCCAGAGCGTCTGACGATGGAAAAAGGCGACTCGGTGTTCTCGCCAGATGATCGTATCGGTCAACTGACCATGCGCAACCTGGATATCACCGATACCCGCGAGAAACTTTTCGGTTATGCCAAAACTGGCCTGCTCTCCTCCTCTGCCGCTTCGGGCGTGCCGCAGGTGGAGAATCTGGAAAATAAAGGCCAGTAATTCGACATCAACCCTGCCCTTCAGGGGTGGGGTTACCTTGCTTATCCTCAGTAAACTCCTTTCTTAGCATCACAAAATCGAAAACATCATGGTTTGCATCTACAACCCGTGAATCTCCTTTATAGTGTGCAATCACTTCCTCCAGCGTTTGCGGCTGTTCCGGCTTTGTTACCCCCATCCACGCATTAATAAGGTAATTATTGTAAGCAGTGGAAAAGATATCGTTTTCCGTTGTGCGATCCACGCCATCCCCAAGAACGGGGCTATACCAGATAAACATCGGAACATGATATGCCTGCTGGCTGGCCTCCCTGCCTCCATGAAAATAAATGTTCTTCTTCGTCGGGTCGCGTTCCAGGCCATGGTCGGCAAAATACATGACCGAGGCTCGGCGATCTTTTAATAATTCAAAAACCTGACCTAGCAAACTATCTGTGTAATGAATGGAGTTGTCATAGCAGGCATCCTGATCGTCCTGTGGTTGAAACACGGCGCTGGATTGCGGATAGGCGCTACAAGCCGGTTCATGGCTTCCATTTAAATGAAGAACAATCAGTTTCTTTTGCTGCGTCTTTTGCTGTAACGCTTGCGATAAATGCGGCAACAACAATTCATCAAATCCTCTGACATAGACTGTTTCCATGGCGCGCATGGCGATACTGGTAACTGCTGTACCATTCTGCCGAAAAGCGGATTGCGAGCTTAGCCAGAAAGTCTGAAATCCTGCTTGATTAGCCATATTAATAATGTTGTCCGGGTAATTATGAATGTCATGACTCAAAACAGAATCAGCAGTTAAAGAAAGGGGAACCGACAGCGCAGTGTAAGGTGCACCGCTTATTGCTTGATTAAACAGTTTGATCTGTTTTCTTTGTGCTTCGACTTGCGGTGTCGTAGAGCGTGTATATCCATACAAAGACATATTGTCGACACGTACAGACTCCCCCACAATCAACACGTAGGTATCAATACCTGTATCCCTGACTGATAATTGAAAATTCGGCACCGTGTTTGCAATTGAGAGTAATCTTTGATGCTCTTTCGCTGCTAAAGCAAAATAATTGAGATTGAAAAACGGTGTATAGGTAGCAAATCGCGACGCTAGTATATATGGACTGAACGCTTTTTTATTTTTTGCATCTTTATAAGCAAATTGACAAGCGGAAAATAAACTGCCCGAAATGACAATCAGCAATAATATTCCTGTCACTTTTTTCGTCGGCAAGGAAACATCATATTTTATTATTACTGCCAAAAAAAGAAGGGATAAAAAGGCAAAAGCACATAGATAAGGGATATACATCCCCAGCATTTTGACAACTTCATCCGGATCACTCTGCAGCACACTAATCGCAAATCCATCATTGAAAGTTGTACCAAAGGTACACCATGAATAGAGGCTAATACTCATGTCTGCCGCTGTCAGTAACACAAATGATGCGGCAACAAGCAGGCGAAGCGGAAGGGATGATATACGTTTAACAACCAGGATGGTCAGAACGAAGAACAGCAATCGCTGAACCATATGCGCTCCGGAAGAGGCGACTAAGTTCGTAATACCAAAAACAATAACACAAAGATACAACAACCAATGAGATTTAAAACTTCTAACAAATTTGTTGAATACTGTCATCCAGAAATCCAAGTTCACAACCAATATAAACAATTATCAACAATGTTCAATTTTATATCAGACATGTTTTTCAACGCTGATCCATATCAGACCGAAACACTGTTAGTTTTTTCTTTTTAAATGATGCGGCCATTGTTCTCAGTAATTAAATAACATTATCAATGCGTCTCTAAACATTACGCAGAACGTAGCCATCAGTAGTTATACTGACAGGAGCAGGATGGTTTATCGAGAAGTAAACATATCCGTATTCGTACCGGAACTGGAGTTGACACAATAAAGTGCCAATTATGTCAGCAGTAGGGAAAAGTTTATAACTAAGGCGTACCGGCACCATCGTTTCAAAGAACCAGCTACGAGTAAAGCAACTGGACGAGATACAGATACCTGACAACCATTCCTCAGACCAGGACCAAAACGAAAAAAGACGCTTTTCAGCGTCTCTTTTCTGGAATTTGGTACCGAGGACGGGACTTGAACCCGTAAGCCCTATTGGGCACTACCACCTCAAGGTAGCGTGTCTACCAATTCCACCACCTCGGCACGGATACTACTTTTTAGTTCGGGATATCGCTGGTCGGCTTAGCCGGAGCAGCTGGCTGAGTTTGTTCGGTTTTGGCCGGCGCACTCAGGTTTTCCCATTCACTACCTTTATTGGTTTTGTTGCTATTGATGTTACCCAGCACCAGACTGATGATGAAGAATAACGTTGCCAGCAGCGCCGTCATGCGGGTCATGAAGTTACCAGAACCACTTGAACCAAACAGCGTAGCGGAAGCGCCTGCTCCGAAGGAGGCTCCCATATCAGCGCCTTTACCTTGCTGCAGCATGATCAGACCAACAAGGCCAATTGCCACAATAAGGAAAACTACTAAAAGAGCTTCGTACATAATCAACCTGTTCCTTGCGGAGTTGCCGCGTACCAATGCTTCAACCAATAAAGCGGGAGTTTTTAATCTTTCCCACTGAAGCGGGTGTGAATACTAACCAAAGCGAATGACCTTCGCAAGGGCAATTTTATCGCATTGTATCAACTGCGGAAAAAAACAGCAAAACCGATGTGTTCGCTGAGAAAAAAGGCGACAATCGCCGCCTTTTTAGCCAGCCTTCTACTGTTTTAAACGGCTTTTACTGCATCAGCGATGCGGTGTGCAAATTCAGTCACCTGCGCTTCGTCTTCGCCTTCCACCATCACGCGAATTAATGGCTCGGTGCCGGATTTACGCAACAGCACACGTCCGCGGCTGCCCAGCGCCGCTTCAACTTCTGCGGTCACGGCTTTGACTGATTCATGCTCCAGCGGATCGCCACTACCTGCGGTGTAACGCACGTTAACCAGAATCTGCGGGAACATTTTCATGCCGCTGCAAAGATCGTGCAGGCTCATATGGTTACGCGCCATCGCCGCCAGCACCTGCAAACCAGCAACGATGCCGTCACCGGTTGTGGTTTTATCCAGCAGGATCACATGACCAGAGTTCTCTGCACCGATACGCCAGCCTTTCTCCTGCATTTTTTCCAGTACGTAGCGGTCACCCACTTTCGCGCGCGCAAATGGAATTCCTAACTGTTTCAGCGCCAGTTCCAGCCCCATGTTGCTCATCAATGTACCCACCGCGCCACCACGCAGTTGGCCCTGACGCAGACCTTCGCGCGCGATGATATACATAATCTGGTCGCCATCGACTTTATTGCCTTCATGGTCAACCATAATCACACGGTCGCCGTCACCGTCAAAGGCGATACCAAGATCTGCTTTTTCAGCCAGTACGCGCGCCTGTAACGCACGAACATCAGTTGCCCCCACTTCGGCATTGATGTTTACGCCGTTCGGCTCACAACCGATAGCGATAACGTTCGCCCCCAATTCACGCAGCACGTTCGGCGCGATGTGATAAGTCGCGCCATTTGCGCAATCCACCACAATCTTCAGTTCACTGAGGCTAAGTTCGTTCGGGAACGTGGCTTTGCAAAACTCGATATAGCGACCCGCAGCATCAACGATACGGCTGGCTTTACCCAGTTCTGCCGAATCAACACAGCTGATCTCTTTTTCCATTTCCGCTTCGATGGCTTCTTCAACTGCATCCGGCAGCTTAGTACCGTCAATAGAAAAGAATTTAATGCCGTTATCGTAGAATGGGTTATGCGATGCAGAAATTACAATCCCGGCCTCTGCGCGGAAGGTACGCGTCAGATAAGCCACGGCAGGTGTAGGCATCGGGCCTGTAAAGAGTGCGGAAAGGCCCGCAGCCGCCAGACCCGCTTCCAGTGCTGACTCCAGCATATAGCCAGAAATACGCGTGTCTTTACCAATAATGATCTTACGCGAGCCGTGGCGCGCCAGCACTTTACCGGCGGCCCAACCCAACTTAAGTACAAAATCAGGGGTGATCGGCGCATCCCCTACACGACCACGAATCCCATCGGTACCGAAATATTTACGATTACTCATAGCGTTTGTTTTCCTTTGCAGACAGAGTGGCTTCCACCACCCGCATCGCTTCTACGGTTTCTTTGACGTCATGAACACGAATGATGTGCGCACCTTGCATTGCGGCAATGACCGCACAGGCCAAACTACCGCTCAGGCGCTCGGACGGCCCCACGTTCAGCAATTGCCCAATCATCGATTTTCGTGACATACCCACCAACAGCGGCAGGTTGAAATGGTGAAATTCAGCCAGGCGCGCCAGTAATGAATAGTTATGGGAGAGATTTTTACCGAAACCGAATCCGGGGTCGAGCAACAATTTCTCTTTTGCGATACCCGCCTGCTCGCAACGTGCTATTTGCTCAATAAAGTAGCGATTCACTTCCGCAAAGACATCGTCATACTTCGGGGCTTCCTGCATGGTTTTTGGATTTCCCTGCATATGCATCAGGCAAACTGGCAAACCGGTTTCTGCAGCAGCTTCCAGAGCGCCAGGTTCGGAAAGGGAGCGAATATCGTTAATAATGTGAGCACCAACTTTCGCTGACTCACGGATGACTTCTGGTTTGGAAGTATCTACCGAGATCCAGACTTCGAAGCGTTGAGCAATTGCCTCAACCACAGGAATAACACGTTGCAACTCTTCTTCAACGCTAACTTCCGCCGCCCCTGGGCGCGTGGACTCGCCACCAACGTCAATGATCGTCGCGCCAGCGTTAATCATCAGATTCGCATGTTTCACCGCATCTATCAGCGAGTTATGCGTGCCGCCATCCGAAAAGGAATCAGGCGTAACGTTGAGGATCCCCATTACGTGAGGATGGCTAAGGTCCAGTGAAGTGCCCTGGGCAAAGAGTTTCATGATGTTATCCCTGGTATGAATTGATAAGAAAAAACCCCGGAGCACGCCCCGGGGTTTTCAGTACAAATACAGTCATCTAATGCGGGAACTTACTTGTCGCCTAACTGCTCTGACATGGTGTTACCCGGGTTCGGCGTACGCGGTTCATCAACCGGACGCGGAGCCTTTGGACTACCATTGTCGCCAGAATTGTTAGAAGCGCCTGGTTCTTCCCAGCCCGCTGGCGGACGTACATCGCGACGTGCCATCAGGTCATCAATCTGCGGTGCGTCGATAGTCTCATATTTCATGAGAGCATCTTTCATCGCATGCAGAATATCCATGTTGTCGGTCAGAAGCTGACGCGCACGATTATAGTTACGCTCGATCAGTGCTTTCACTTCCTGGTCGATGATGCGTGCCGTTTCATCGGACATATGTTTCGCTTTCGCTACGCTACGACCGAGGAACACTTCACCTTCTTCTTCCGCATACAGCAGCGGACCGAGTTTCTCAGAGAAGCCCCACTGGGTAACCATGTTACGCGCCAGGTTGGTCGCAACTTTAATATCGTTGGACGCCCCGGTAGAAACATGTTCCGGCCCGTAGATGATCTCTTCAGCCAGACGACCGCCGTACAGCGTAGAAATCTGGCTTTCCAGTTTCTGACGGCTGGCGCTGATTGCGTCGCCCTCAGGCAAGAAGAAGGTCACACCCAGCGCACGACCGCGCGGGATAATCGTTACTTTGTGCACCGGATCGTGTTCCGGCACCAGGCGACCGATAATCGCGTGACCTGCTTCGTGGTAAGCAGTCGATTCTTTTTGCGCTTCCGTCATCACCATGGAGCGACGTTCCGCACCCATCATGATTTTGTCTTTCGCTTTCTCGAACTCAACCATCGACACAACACGTTTGTTGCCACGAGCAGCGAACAGTGCCGCTTCGTTCACCAGGTTCGCCAGGTCAGCACCGGAGAAACCAGGAGTACCACGGGCAATGATTGCCGCGTCGATATCGGGTGCCAATGGTACGCGACGCATGTGAACTTTCAGAATCTGCTCACGGCCGCGAACATCTGGCAAGCCAACCACAACCTGACGGTCGAAACGGCCAGGACGCAGCAGCGCCGGGTCGAGAACGTCCGGACGGTTAGTCGCAGCGATAACGATGATACCTTCGTTACCTTCGAAGCCATCCATCTCAACCAGCATCTGGTTCAGAGTCTGTTCACGTTCATCGTGACCACCGCCCAGACCTGCGCCACGCTGGCGGCCTACGGCGTCGATTTCATCGATAAAGATGATGCACGGAGCCGCTTTCTTCGCCTGTTCGAACATGTCACGAACACGGGATGCACCCACACCGACGAACATTTCTACGAAGTCAGAACCGGAGATAGTAAAGAACGGAACTTTCGCTTCGCCTGCAATCGCTTTCGCCAGCAGCGTTTTACCGGTACCCGGAGGACCGACCATCAGGACGCCTTTCGGGATCTTACCGCCGAGTTTCTGGAAGCGGCTCGGCTCGCGCAGATACTCAACCAGTTCAGCAACTTCTTCTTTTGCTTCGTCGCAGCCCGCAACGTCAGCAAAGGTCGTTTTGATCTGATCTTCCGTCAGCATGCGCGCTTTGCTCTTACCGAACGACATGGCACCTTTGCCACCGCCGCCCTGCATTTGACGCATGAAGAAGATCCAGACACCAATCAGCAACAGCATCGGGAACCAGGAGATGAAGATAGAAGCCAGCAGGCTTGGTTCTTCAGGCGGTTCACCGACAACCTTGACGTTCTTGGTCAACAGGTTATCCAGTAATTTCGGATCCTGAACCGGAATGTAAGTGGTATAACGGTTACTATCTTTCTTGGTAACGTTGATTTCACGTCCGTTGATACGCGCTTCACGAACCTGGTCGTTATTGACCTCTTGTAGGAAGGTAGAGTAATCCACCTTACGGCCATTAGACTCGCTGGGCCCAAAGCTCTGGAATACTGACATCAGCACAACGGCAATGACCAGCCAGAGTATTAGGTTTTTCGCCATGTCACTCAAGGGATTAACCTCTTATTACAACTGTGTTAAAAACAGCGTCAGGATACTCTATATCCAGCATCTTTCAAACTTTCGTCTGAAATCTCCCGGTTAGGGTTTACGCCCGGTCGCTACAATATACACTTCCCGCGAACGTGCACGAGAAGAGTCCGGCTTACGAACTTTGACCTTCGTAAACAGGGAGCGAATTTCCCTTAGATACTCATCGAAACCTTCGCCCTGGAACACCTTCACTACAAAACTGCCACCTGGCGCTAATACATCACGACACATTTCTAACGCCAGTTCCACCAGATACATGGCACGGGGGATATCCACCGCCGGTGTTCCGCTCATGTTTGGTGCCATATCGGACATGACAACCTGGACTTTGCTGTCGCCAACGCGCTCCAGCAGTGCTTTCATCACCAGTTCATCACGAAAATCGCCCTGAAGAAAGTCCACACCAACGATAGGATCCATAGGTAAAAGATCGCAAGCGATGATGCGGCCTTTGCCGCCAATTTGGGTGACCACATATTGTGACCAACCACCCGGAGCAGCACCAAGGTCGACAACCGTCATTCCCGGTTTAAAGAGTTTGTCACTTTGCTGTATTTCATCAAGTTTAAACCAGGCACGGGAACGTAACCCCTTTTTCTGTGCCTGTTGAACATATTTATCGCTAAAGTGTTCCTGAAGCCAGCGGCTGGAGCTGGCAGAACGCTTCTTACCTGTCATTTAACTTTCCCATGGGGATAACTCATCGTAACCAATTGCGTAAATTTTTACGCGCCTATTTGGTGATATATGGGAGATGGCGGTAGAATGACCCGTTTTCAATCCCAACGTAAGCAAAAAATACGATGAATCTGAGTACTAAACAAAAACAGCACCTGAAAGGTCTGGCACATCCGCTCAAGCCAGTTGTTCTGCTTGGCAGTAATGGTTTGACCGAAGGGGTACTGGCCGAGATTGAACAAGCGTTAGAGCACCATGAACTCATCAAGGTGAAAATCGCCACCGAAGATCGCGAAACTAAAACCTTGATCGTGGAAGCTATCGTGCGCGAAACCGGCGCCTGTAATGTACAGGTCATCGGTAAAACGCTGGTGCTTTATCGCCCAACTAAAGAACGTAAAATCTCGCTGCCGCGCTAAGATTATCCTAAAGTTACACACATTTGCTGTGTAAAACGAGGGGTTTTCCGCAGGCAGGAGAGCAAAATGCCACGCTCTGTTCGTTGATAAAAGGCCGCATAGCGGCCTTTTTCCTTTCTTTACAATACATCAACATCTTGAGTATTGGGTAATTCTTACAGGTATTCCACCTTAATTACTTCAAATTCTACTTCGCCGCCCGGCGTTTTGATGACCACAACATCATCTTCTTCTTTGCCGATCAGGCCACGGGCAATAGGCGAGTTTACAGAAATCAGGTTCTGTTTAAAGTCAGCTTCGTCATCGCCAACGATGCGATAAGTCTGCTCTTCGTCAGAATCCAGATTCAACACCGTTACGGTAGCACCAAAAATAACGCGCCCATTGTTAGGCATTTTGGTGACATCAATCACCTGGGCGTTCGACAGTTTGGCTTCAATATCTTTGATACGACCTTCGCAGAAACCCTGCTGTTCACGAGCTGCGTGGTATTCGGCGTTTTCTTTCAGGTCGCCATGCTCGCGCGCTTCCGCGATAGCAGCAATAATTTCAGGACGGCGCACAGATTTCAGAAAATCCAGCTCTTCGCGTAATTTTTCAGCGCCGCGTAAGGTCATCGGAATAGCTTGCATTTGTTATACCTCTTGAATATTCCTGATGGGGCGAGTCTCCACCCACCCCAGCTGTTCGGCCTGCCCGGCATAACTCCTCACCGGGACCAGAAGCAAAAAAATACCGACCCGGGTACAAGTCCCAGGTCAGCTACAATTCACATTTTGATAGTCATTTTACCCTGAAGTTCCCGAAGGGTCATCGTTTACTTTATAGGGCGTTGCGCCGTAGTATGACGGCTCGATTCCAGGTTGTTAGCGCGAGATTATGCGATTTTCCAGATTTATCATCGGATTGACCAGCTGTATAGCGTTCAGTGTTCAGGCCGCAAATGTTGATGAGTACATTACTCAACTTCCCGCTGGTGCCAACCTTGCCCTGATGGTGCAAAAAGTCGGCGCGTCGGCCCCCGCTATTGATTACCACAGCCAGCAGATGGCGTTGCCCGCGAGTACGCAGAAAGTGATTACTGCGCTGGCGGCGTTGATTCAACTCGGCCCCGATTTTCGTTTTACCACTACGCTTGAAACCAAAGGCAATGTGGAAAACGGCGTACTCAAGGGTGACTTAGTGGCGCGATTTGGTGCCGATCCGACGTTAAAACGTCAGGATATTCGCAATATGGTCACGACTTTGAAAAAATCTGGCGTCAACCAAATTGATGGTAATGTGTTGATAGACACCTCCATTTTTGCCAGCCACGATAAAGCCCCCGGCTGGCCGTGGAATGACATGACACAATGCTTTAGCGCTCCGCCTGCCGCCGCCATAGTTGACCGCAACTGTTTCTCCGTCTCGCTCTACAGTGCCCAAAAACCCGGTGATATGGCCTTTATACGCGTGGCATCTTATTACCCTGTTACGATGTTCAGCCAGGTACGCACCCTCCCCCGTGGTTCTGCCGAAGCGCAATATTGCGAGCTGGATGTGGTGCCAGGCGACCTGAACCGCTTTACGCTGACCGGATGCCTGCCACAACGTTCTGAGCCGCTCCCGTTGGCTTTTGCCATACAGGATGGAGCCAGCTATGCCGGTGCAATTCTGAAAGATGAGTTAAAACAGGCAGGTATCACCTGGAGCGGAACACTACTGCGCCAGACTCAGGTTAATGAACCCGGAACGGTAGTTGCCAGTAAACAGTCGGCCCCGTTGCACGATCTGCTTAAGATTATGCTGAAAAAGTCAGACAACATGATTGCCGATACGGTTTTCCGCATGATAGGCCATGCGCGCTTCAATGTGCCCGGAACATGGCGGGCCGGATCGGATGCCGTACGTCAGATCCTGCGTCAGCAAGCTGGTATCGATATTGGTAACACGATTATTGCCGATGGTTCAGGGCTTTCGCGGCATAACCTGATTGCACCTGCCACCATGATGCAGGTGCTGCAATACATTGCCCAACATGACAATGAACTTAACTTTATCTCTATGCTGCCGCTGGCAGGCTATGACGGCTCTTTGCAGTACCGTGCGGGCCTGCATCAGGCTGGCGTGGACGGAAAGGTCTCAGCAAAAACCGGTTCTTTGCAGGGGGTATATAACCTGGCGGGATTCATTACCACAGCGAGCGGGCAACGAATGGCGTTTGTACAATATCTTTCTGGCTATGCGGTAGAACCCGCGGCTCAGCGTAATCGCCGCATTCCGTTAGTGCGTTTTGAAAGCCGTTTGTATAAAGATATTTATCAGAATAATTAGTCTAAAGAGAAACCCCGGCACATGGCCGGGGTTTAGCTGATTAACGCTTGTAAATGAACTCAACGCCTTCTTCGTCGTCTTCGTCCCAGTCGTCATCCCAGTCTTCATCATCCTCTTCAGCAATCTCTTCAAGCTGCTGACGGTGATAATCATCCCACATGAATTCGACTTTCTCTGGCTGTTTCGCTTCTTCGGCCTGCACAACTGGGTTTTCAATGATAAAAGTCATCACATCCCAGCAGAGATCTTTCACGCCCAGTCCGCTCGCCGCAGAGATCAGATAATATTTATCTTCCCAGCCCAGCGCCTCCGCGATCGCTTTGGCTTTCTCTTCAGCTTCTGCCTTATCCAGCAGGTCGATCTTGTTGAAGACTAACCAACGTGGTTTTGCCGCCAAATCCTGGCTGTATTTTTCCAGCTCGCTGATAATAATACGCGCGTTTTCAACCGGATCGGTACCGTCAATCGGATCGATATCGATGAGGTGCAACAAGACGCGGCAACGTTCCAGGTGTTTCAGGAAGCGAATGCCCAGACCTGCGCCTTCCGCAGCGCCTTCAATCAGTCCTGGAATATCGGCAACAACGAAGCTCTTTTCGTTATCCATACGAACCACACCCAGGCTCGGTACCAGAGTGGTAAACGGATAATCCGCCACTTTCGGTTTAGCCGCCGAGACCGCGCGGATAAAGGTCGATTTACCCGCATTCGGCATTCCCAGCATACCGACGTCAGCCAGCAGCATCAGCTCCAGCAGCAGCTCGCGCTTATCGCCCGGCGTACCGTTGGTTTTCTGCCGTGGCGTACGGTTAACGGACGATTTGAAGCGGGTATTGCCCAGACCGTGCCAGCCGCCCTTGGCAACCAGCAGACGCTGACCGTGTTTGGTCATATCGCCCATGGTTTCACCGGTACCCTGATCGATAACACGCGTACCTACCGGCACTTTAATCGTGACGTCTTTACCGCGCTTACCGGTACAATCGCGGCTTGCGCCGTTCTGACCGCGTTCTGCACGGAAAGATTTTTCAAAACGATAATCGATCAGCGTGTTCAGGTTCTCGTCGGCTTCCATCCAGACGTCACCACCATCACCGCCGTCGCCGCCATCCGGGCCGCCTTTCGGAATATACTTTTCGCGGCGGAAGCTCACGCAACCATTACCGCCATCACCTGCAACGACCAGAATCGATGCTTCATCAACAAACTTCATTTTATTCTCCGTAAATCATTCGCCTGCGCGGGGTTGCGATACCACCGTTGTATGCTTACGTAATCCGCCCCAAATACGATGACCAATGGCGGAATACATCGCGCCCGCAACCACGACAAACGCACCGAGATAACCTAAAAGGTTTAACATCGGTCTGGCGAAGAAATCGGGCCAGGCCAGTGATAAAAGATCTGAAAAAAACAGCGTAAACAGTGGGGTGAGCGTGATGATCGCGCTCACCTGCGCTGCCTGCCAGCGAGCCATCGCTTCCGCCAGGGCGCCATATCCTACCAATGTATTCAGTCCGCAAAAAATTAAACATGCGAGCTGCCAGTGGCTAAGCTGCGCTATCACTCCAGGATTTGCCAGAGGGAAGAGCGCAATTGTACATAAAGTGTACAGCAAAAACAGGATCTGCGGTGAGGCCAGCCGACGCAATAAAACCTTCTGCGCTACGCCATAACTCACCCAAACCGTCGCCGCACCGACCCCAAAAATAACTCCCCAGGTGTAATCGGTGAGCTTTGTAAATATCTCAACCAGACTGGTGTTAAAAAACATCACCAGGCCGCTCAGGAGCATCAATGCCCCCACTACCTGGGTGCTGCGCATTTTCTCTTTCAGGATAAATACGCTGGCAACCATCATGCCAACTGGCGAGAGTTGCCCAATCACCTGCGAAGCGGTCGGACTCAGGTATTGCAAGGATGAGCTGAACAGGATGAAGTTCCCAAACAGCCCGGCGGTCGCCACTGCCAACAAAATCAACCAGCGTGGCTTACGAAACACGCGTAATGGCGGCAACCTCTTCTTCACCGCAAGAATGGCACCAAGGCCAATACTCGCCATCAAGAAACGGTAAAACACGATTGTCGGAGGTTCCATCACCTCCAGCACCTGCTTCATTGCGATTGGCAACGCACCCCAGCAAATTGCGGTAGTGAGCGCCAAAAGAATGCCAATGCCTGCCTGCTGCTTCATACCGTATTCCCTACAAAACGCATTTGCGAGTTAACGCCGCACGATGCGAATTTTTACCGGTTATCGAATGTAAAAAGCCCCGCAACGTGTTGCGGGGCTTTCATCCGTTACCGGGACGCGAAAAACTTATTCAGCTTCGATGCTGATAAATTTACGGTTTTTCGGGCCTTTAACTTCGAATTTCACTTTACCGTCTGCTTTAGCAAACAGAGTGTGGTCACGACCGCAACCTACGTTAGCGCCTGCGTGGAATTTGGTACCACGTTGACGAACGATGATGCTACCCGCCAGAACGGATTCGCCACCGAAACGCTTAACGCCCAGGCGTTTAGCTTCTGAATCGCGACCGTTACGTGTGGAGCCGCCAGCCTTTTTATGTGCCATTTGAAATCTCTCCTCAGGTCTTAGGCGCTGATGCCAGTAATTTTCACATCAGTGAACCACTGACGATGGCCCTGCTGCTTACGATAGTGTTTACGACGACGAAACTTAACGATTTTAACTTTCTCGCCACGACCGTGAGCAACAACTTCAGCTTTGATTACGCCGCCATCAACGAAAGGAACGCCGATTTTGACTTCTTCACCGTTTGCGATCATCAGCACTTCAGCGAACTCAACAGTTTCGCCAGTTGCGATGTCCAGCTTTTCCAGGCGAACGGTCTGACCTTCGCTTACTCGGTGTTGTTTACCACCACTTTGGAAAACCGCGTACATATAAAACTCCGCTTCCGCGCACACCTTTTCAATGATTCAGAGTGCGCTATAAATATTCACAATAGGGCGCGAATATTACGCAAAACGCACGCCTTTGACAAGTGCTACAGTCAATACACGAAGAAAAAAAACACAACTTGTACGGTAACGTTTATCTGTGCCATTTTTTCAGTACAATCACCCTATATTCCTAACCATAAACCCTAAGTTGCCTTTGTTCACAGTAAGGTAATCGGGGCGAAAAGCCCGGCTTTTGCGATGAATTTAGAAAAAATCAATGAGTTAACCGCGCAAGATATGGCGGGTGTTAATGCGGCAATTCTCGAGCAGCTTAATTCCGACGTCCAACTGATCAATCAGTTAGGCTATTACATCGTCAGCGGCGGCGGTAAACGTATTCGTCCGATGATTGCTGTACTGGCTGCACGAGCTGTTGGCTATGAGGGAAATGCGCATGTCACCATTGCAGCCCTGATCGAATTTATCCACACGGCGACTCTGCTACACGACGACGTAGTGGATGAATCAGATATGCGCAGGGGTAAAGCTACCGCCAACGCTGCGTTTGGCAATGCTGCCAGTGTGCTGGTAGGCGATTTTATTTATACCCGCGCGTTCCAGATGATGACCAGCCTCGGTTCGCTCAAAGTGCTGGAAGTGATGTCTGAAGCCGTAAACGTCATCGCAGAAGGTGAAGTTCTGCAACTGATGAACGTTAACGACCCGGACATCACCGAAGAAAACTACATGCGCGTTATCTACAGCAAGACCGCGCGTCTGTTTGAGGCTGCCGCGCAGTGTTCCGGGATTCTGGCAGGTTGTTCGCCGGAGGAGGAGAAAGGCCTGCAAGATTATGGGCGTTATCTCGGCACCGCTTTCCAGTTGATCGACGATTTGCTCGATTACAATGCCGATGGCGAACAGTTGGGTAAAAACGTCGGCGACGATCTGAACGAAGGTAAACCAACGCTGCCGCTGCTGCATGCGATGCATCATGGCACACCTGAACAGGCGCAGATGATCCGTACCGCCATCGAACAGGGTAACGGTCGTCATCTTCTGGAACCGGTTTTGGAAGCAATGAACGCTTGTGGCTCTCTTGAATGGACGCGTCAGCGTGCCGAGGAAGAAGCAGACAAAGCCATCGCAGCGTTACAGGTGCTCCCGGACACCCCGTGGCGAGAAGCACTCATCGGCCTCGCGCACATCGCTGTTCAACGCGATCGTTAATCCCCTCCCCCTCATCCCGCGCAGTGCGCGGGATGATTCCAATAAGTTCCATAAAAACACTTATTCAGCGTAATAACGCCTGAAAAACCAGTGTATGTATCTTTATATATTCTGAATATTCACACTCTTTACAGGAACTTTTTAGAGCAATAGGCCATCAGGAGTATAGTGATGCTCGACAGAAGAAGTGTTCTGAATGAAAGCGACTAACTTAAGGAGTGAGGAAAGATGGAAAGTAATTTCATTGACTGGCATCCCGCTGACATCATTGCGGGTTTACGCAAGAAAGGAACGTCAATGGCGGCGGAATCTCGTAGAAATGGTTTGAGTTCCTCAACGCTGGCGAACGCATTATCGCGCCCATGGCCGAAAGGAGAGATGATTATTGCGAAAGCACTGGGAACTGACCCCTGGGTTATCTGGCCATCACGCTACCATGATCCGCAGACCCATGAGTTTATCGACAGAACGCAGTTGATGCGTAGCTACACTAAACCGAAAAAATGAGTGGTCTGGCGGTAGCCCCGCGAACGGGGCTGCCAGCTCTCGGACGATTACTCGCCTTTCACACGCTCAATATTTGCACCTAAAGCGCGCAGTTTGTCTTCAATACGTTCGTAGCCACGATCGATGTGATAAATACGATCAACCACCGTTGTCCCTTCCGCAATACAACCAGCCAGCACCAGGCTTGCTGAAGCACGTAGATCGGTTGCCATAACCTGTGCGCCAGAAAGTTTTTCAACACCGTGACAAATAACGGTATTACTTTCAATTTCGGCATGCGCGCCCATACGACTCAGCTCTGGTACGTGCATAAAGCGGTTTTCAAAGACCGTTTCGGTGATGAATCCGGTGCCTTCTGCCACCAGGTTCAGCAGTGTGAACTGGGCCTGCATATCGGTCGGGAATGCCGGATGCGGCGCGGTACGTACGTTAACAGCTTTCGGCCGTTTGCCATGCATATCCAGGCTAATCCAGTCTTCGCCGACTTCAATGTCCGCTCCAGCGTCACGCAATTTCGCCAGCACGGCGTCAAGAGTATCTGGCTGAGCGTTACGGCAGATAATTTTGCCGCGAGAGATCGCCGCCGCCACAAGGAAAGTACCGGTTTCGATACGATCCGGCAGCACGCGATAGACACCGCCGCCTAAACGTTCCACACCTTCGATGATGATACGATCGGTGCCCTGACCGCTAATTTTCGCACCCAGCGTAATCAGGAAGTTCGCGGTATCGACGATTTCCGGTTCACGCGCTGCGTTTTCAATAATCGTGGTGCCTTCCGCCAGGGTTGCAGCACACATGATGGTCACCGTTGCGCCAACGCTGACTTTATCCATCACGATATGTGCGCCTTTCAGACGACCGTCGACGGAAGCTTTAACGTAACCTTCTTCCAGTTTGATGGTCGCGCCTAATTGTTCGAGGCCAGAAATGTGTAGATCAACCGGACGCGCACCGATCGTACAACCGCCAGGCAGTGAAACTTGCCCCTGCCCAAAGCGCGCTACCAGCGGCCCCAGTGCCCAGATAGAGGCACGCATGGTTTTAACCAGATCGTAAGGTGCGCAGAATACATTAACCTCGCGGGCATCAATATGCACAGAACCATTACGCTCTACTTTCGCACCCAGCTGGCTTAGCAGCTTCATTGATGTATCAACGTCTTTCAGTTTCGGGACGTTCTGGATCTCTACCGGTTCTTCCGCCAGTAGTGCGGCAAAAAGAATAGGCAGAGCAGCATTTTTAGCGCCGGAAATTGTGACTTCGCCCTGGAGCTTCGTTGGCCCCTGAACACGAAATTTATCCATTTAGTTTGTTCTCAGTTAACAATTCATATCCGCTACCGGCGAATCGCCCATAGCTCAAAAGCCGTTCAGTTTGCGATCGCGCGCCCACTCCGCAGGGGTATACGCTTTGATCGACACAGCATGAATGCGGTTATCCGCAATATATTCCATCAGCGGGCCATAGACCGTCTGCTGTTTTTTAACCCGACTCATGCCGTCAAACAACTCACCCACGGCAATAACCTGAAAGTGGCTGCCATCGCCGGAAACGTGGACTTCCTGGAGGGAGAGAGCGTTCATCAACACGCTCTGAATTTCATTATTTTCCATGGGATCTTCAATCATCAGTTAATAAACCAGCGAAACATCTTAGAGCAAAGTTGCGCTGGCATAAATAAGCAAAAAGCCTCGCTGATAAATCAGACAAGGCTCAACTTGCAGGCAGGTTTGCCGGACAGGCGGTTAACGCCTTATCCGGCCTGAAAAAATTTAACGAGGCAGAACATCAGCAGGCAAATTATACAATTTCGCCAGGGTATACACTTTGTCGTTTACCCCCTGAAGCGTCACATTGTTGCCCTGCTTTTTCGCCAGATCGATAAGATGGAGCAGCAGCGCCAGTCCACCTGTATCAACGCGGGATACACGGCTAAGATCGATGCAGGTAATCCCCTTCACCGCCTCCTCACGCATTTCCCAAAGCGGTAGCAGAACGTCCTGATCCAGCTCTCCGGATAACGCCAGCGTGTCACCCGTCTGCATCCAGCTCAGTGACTCGCTCATTACTTTTTCTCTTCCAGAGTGATTTTCTGTTGAGAAATCGATTTCAGTTGCGCAGTCAGGCCGTCGATACCTTTGGTACGCAGCAGCGTCCCCCACTCATTTTGTTTGGTGGTGATCATGCTGACACCCTCTGCAATCATGTCGTAAGCCTGCCAGTTGCCCGTCTGGGAGTTTTTACGCCATTGGAAGTCCAGACGCACCGGCGGGCGGCCATTCGGGTCAATAATGGTCACGCGAATAGGCACAATGGTTTTATCACCCAGAGGCTGTTCTGGCGCGATCTGATAAGTCTGACCATGATACATCGCCAATGCCTGACCGTAAGCCTGCTTCAGATACTCACGGAAAGCGGCAAAGTAAGCATCACGCTGGGCGGGAGTCGCACTCTTGTAATACTGGCCCAGAACCAGAGCCCCGGCGTATTTCACCTGAACGTATGGCAGCAGTTCCTGATCAACAATGGTACGCAGATAATCCGGGTTGGCCCGAATTTGCGGTTGCTCATTCTTCAGGCGATCGAACGTTTTCTGCGCCGCCTCGTCCATCAGCTTATACGGATTGGTCTGGTCTGCCGCGGTTGCCGCACTCAGCGGTGCAATCACCAGCAAAGCGACCATCATTAAACGTTTAAACATGCGTCGGTTCTCCTGAAATTATTTCGTTGTACCCACAGGTTCAGTGGTTTCATTATTACCTGGCGCAGCAGCTGGCGCATCGCCACTATTCTTATTGTCATCGCCTTTACTACCGTAAAGGAACTGACCAATGAGATCTTCCAGCACCATCGCAGACTTAGTGTCCTGGATTGTATCGCCATCCTTCAGGATAGCAGTCCCCAGTTCCGGGTCTTCAAAACCGACGTTTAATGCCAGATATTGTTCCCCCAGCAGGCCGGAAGTACGGATGCTCAGCGAACTGGTATCAGGAATGTGGTTATAACGTTGTTCAATTTCCAGCGTTACGCGTGGCAGATAGGTTTTCGGGTCCAGCGTAATATCCGCCACCCGGCCCACAACAACGCCACCAATGCTGACCGGAGAGCGCGCTTTCAGGCCGCCAATGTTATCGAACGTCGCATAAAGCGTATAGGTCGGTTCAGTACGTATGGACGTCACGTTCGCCGCCTTCAGGCAAACAAACAGCGCCGCCAGCAGTGCTGCTAATAAAAAGATACCCACCCAAATTTCATTTTTTTTCGTTTGCATGAACTCAATTCCCAAACATCAATGCGGTCAGCACAAAATCCAGCCCCAGAACAGCCAGAGACGAGTGGACAACGGTGCGAGTGGTTGCCCGGCTAATCCCGGCAGACGTCGGGATGGCGTCGTAGCCGTTAAACAACGAAATCCACGTCACCGTGATGGCGAACACCACGCTCTTAATCAGACAATTGACCAGATCCATACGCCAGTCGACGGCATTTTGCATTGCCGACCAGAAGAACCCGCTATCAATGCCTTTCCAACTGACGCCGACCAGAGATCCGCCCCAGATCCCCACGGCGACGAAGATAACCGTCAACAGTGGTAATGAAATAACCCCAGCCCAGAAACGGGGAGAAATAACCCGACGCAACGGATCCACCGCCATCATCTCCATACTGGAGAGTTGCTCTGTAGCGCGCATCAGGCCGATTTCTGCGGTTAGCGCCGAACCAGCACGCCCGGCAAACAACAACGCGGCAACCACCGGCCCCAGTTCACGCAGTAGCGATAACGCCACCAGCATACCCAGACTGGTTTCCGCACTATAAGTGGTCAGAACCAGATAACCTTGCAGCCCCAACACCATTCCGATGAACACGCCAGAAACCACAATAATCAGCATCGACAGGACGCCGACATTATAGAGCTGGCGCACCAGCAGCGGCGCATGTTTGCGAAATTCCGGTTTGCCGACCAGCGCATTGAATAACATTAACCCGGCCCGCCCGAACGTTCTCAGGGTTTTAATCCCTTTATGTCCGAGCGACGCCAGCGCATTTAACAGCATGAGTGGCTTAACTCCCTGGTAAAAGATCAGCGTGATAATCGCCGGCAGGATAGCGGAACGGAACAGGCCCGTCAGCTATCCCGTCCAGAAACTGACGTACGCGCGGATCAGGATTCGCCTGCAACGCCTGGGCGCTGCCATGAGCGACAATTTTTTTGTCCGCCAGGATCCAGGCGTGATCCGCAATACTTAACACTTCCGGCACATCGTGAGAAACCACCACGCAGGTCACGCCCAGCGCGCTGTTCAGCTCAGAAATCAGCTTCACCAGTACGCCCATGGTGATAGGATCTTGCCCAACAAAGGGTTCATCAAACATGATGAGATCCGGCTCCAGCGCAATTGCTCGCGCCAGCGCTGCACGCCGCGCCATCCCTCCGGAAAGTTCAGAAGGCATCAGTTTAGCCGCTCCGCGCAGCCCCACGGCCTCCAGCTTCATCATCACTGTGCTATGCAACAAAGGTGCGGGAAGTTGGGTATGTTCGCGTAGTGGATAGGCAACGTTGTCAAATACGTTCATATCTGTGAACAACGCCCCGGACTGAAACAACATGCTCATCCGTTTGCGCACTGTATACAGGCGCGAACGAGACATCGCCGGAATATTCTCACCATCGAAAAGGATCTCACCATGATCTGGTGCGATTTGCCCGCCAATCAGACGGAGTAGCGTCGTTTTACCGATGCCCGATGGTCCCATGATCGCCGTGATCTTCCCTCGCGGCACGGTCAGGGAAATATTATCGAAGATGCAGCGATTGCCACGCGTAAAACTGACATCGCGCATATCGACTAAATTCGCCACAGACTGCTCCATAATTCACCCTTCGTCTTGCGTTGATTTTCTAAGCATGGCGCTCAATTTAACCTTGAACCCAACATATTTACAGAATATTACCCGCCGTGGTTAGCGAAAGCTGGCATTTGTTTTACTTTTTAGCCGCATAAAGTCAAAATTAAGAATCCGTTACGGCTTTCTGAAAATCTTCAGCGGACCGGCGAGTATACCTGAAGAAAGGACGTTAGATGCTTTTAGCTACGGCACTGTTAATTGTTGGTTTACTTTTGGTCGTTTACAGTGCCGACCGCCTGGTATTTGCCGCGTCCATTCTTTGCCGATCCTTTGGCATACCGCCACTGATCATCGGCATGACGGTGGTCAGTATTGGCACATCGTTACCAGAAATCATCGTTTCGCTTGCCGCATCACTGCACGAACAACGCGATTTAGCCGTTGGTGTAGCCCTCGGATCAAACATTATCAATATTTTGCTGATCCTCGGTCTGGCTGCGCTGGTACGTCCTTTTACCGTCCATTCCGATGTTCTGCGCCGCGAATTACCCTTAATGTTGTTGGTCAGTGTGGTGGCCGGTTCCGTACTCTATGACGGACAACTTAGTCGCAGCGATGGTATCTTTCTCCTCTTTCTGGCTGTGCTATGGCTGCTGTTCATTGTTAAACTTGCACGTCTGGCTGAACGTCAGGGGACTGACAGCCTGACCAGAGAGCAGCTTGCAGAGCTGCCGCGTGAAGGCGGATTGCCCGTCGCGTTTTTATGGCTCGGCATTGCGCTGATCATCATGCCAGTGGCCACGCGGATGGTGGTTGATAACGCCACGGTGCTGGCGAATTACTTTGCCATCAGCGAGTTGACGATGGGTCTGACGGCAATCGCTATCGGAACCAGTCTGCCAGAACTGGCAACCGCAATCGCGGGGGTTCGCAAAGGTGAAAACGACATTGCTGTCGGGAATATCATTGGCGCAAACATTTTTAATATTGTCATCGTGTTGGGTTTACCCGCGCTGATAACGCCTGGAGAGATTGATCCACTGGCGTACAGTCGTGACTACAGCGTGATGTTGCTGGTGAGCATTATTTTTGCGTTGCTGTGCTGGCGGCGCTCCCAGCAACCGGGCCGTGGTGTAGGGGTATTATTAACTGGCGGATTTATCGTATGGCTGGCGATGTTGTACTGGTTATCGCCAATACTCGTTGAATAACTGGAAACGTATTATGTCGCACGTAGAGTTACAACCGGGTTTTGACTTTCAGCAAGCAGGTAAAGAAGTCCTGGCGATTGAACGTGAATGCCTGGCGGAGCTTGATCAATACATCAATCAGAATTTCACGCTTGCCTGTGAAAAGATGTTCTGGTGTAAAGGGAAAGTTGTCGTCATGGGGATGGGGAAATCGGGGCATATTGGGCGCAAAATGGCGGCAACGTTTGCCAGCACTGGTACACCTTCATTTTTCGTCCATCCAGGTGAAGCTGCTCATGGTGATTTGGGTATGGTCACCCCGCAGGACGTGGTGATTGCTATCTCTAACTCCGGTGAATCCAGCGAAATCACGGCCTTAATTCCAGTGCTTAAGCGTCTTCACGTGCCGTTAATCTGCATCACCGGTCGCCCGGAGAGCAGCATGGCGCGCGCCGCAGATGTGCATCTGTGTGTTAAAGTAGCGAAAGAAGCCTGTCCGTTAGGGCTGGCACCGACCAGCAGCACGACCGCCACGCTGGTTATGGGCGATGCGCTCGCTGTCGCGCTGTTAAAAGCACGCGGCTTTACTGCTGAAGATTTTGCGCTCTCACACCCCGGCGGCGCACTGGGTCGTAAACTTCTGCTGCGCGTAAACGATATTATGCATACGGGCGATGAGATCCCGCATGTTAAGAAAACGGCCAGCCTGCGCGACGCGTTGCTGGAAGTTACCCGCAAAAATCTTGGTATGACGGTCATTTGCGATGACAATATGATGATTGAAGGCATCTTTACCGACGGTGATTTACGCCGTGTCTTCGATATGGGTGTGGATGTTCGTCAGTTAAGTATTGCCGATGTGATGACGCCGGGGGGAATACGTGTACGCCCTGGCATTCTGGCCGTTGAGGCACTGAACTTAATGCAGTCCCGCCATATCACCTCCGTGATGGTTGCCGATGGCGACCATTTACTCGGTGTGTTACATATGCATGATTTACTGCGTGCAGGCGTAGTGTAAAGATTCAAGGATAAACAACAATGAGCAAAGCAGGTGCGTCGCTTGCGACCTGTTACGGCCCTGTCAGCGCCGACGTTATGGCAAAAGCAGAGAACATTCGTCTGCTGATCCTCGATGTCGATGGCGTACTGTCAGATGGCCTGATTTATATGGGCAATAATGGCGAAGAGCTGAAAGCGTTCAACGTTCGTGACGGTTATGGCATTCGTTGTGCGCTCACCTCTGATATTGAAGTCGCTATCATTACCGGGCGAAAGGCTAAACTGGTAGAAGATCGTTGTGCCACATTGGGGATCACTCACTTGTATCAGGGGCAGTCAAACAAACTGATCGCCTTTAGCGATCTGCTGGAAAAACTGGCAATTGCCCCGGAAAATGTGGCTTATGTCGGCGATGATCTCATTGACTGGCCGGTAATGGAAAAAGTGGGTTTAAGCATCGCCGTGGCCGATGCGCATCCACTGTTGCTCCCGCGCGCCGATTACGTAACGCGCATTGCTGGCGGTCGTGGCGCAGTGCGAGAAGTTTGCGACTTATTACTCCTGGCGCAGGGCAAACTGGATGAAGCCAAAGGGCAATCGATATGAGTAAAGCCAGACGTTGGGTTATCATTGTGCTATCACTGGCGGTTCTGGTGATGATCGGCATTAATATGGCCGAAAAAGACGATACCGCCCAGGTGGTCGTCAACAACAATGATCCCACCTATAAAAGCGAGCATACGGACACGCTCGTCTATAACCCAGAAGGGGCACTAAGCTATCGATTGATTGCTCAACACGTTGAATATTATTCCGATCAGGCCGTTTCGTGGTTTACGCAGCCGGTACTTACCACGTTTGATAAGGATAAAATCCCGACATGGTCCGTAAAAGCAGATAAAGCCAAGCTGACCAATGACCGGATGCTCTATTTATATGGACACGTTGAAGTCAACGCACTCGTGCCGGACTCTCAACTTCGCAGAATCACGACGGATAACGCGCAGATCAATCTGGTGACGCAGGATGTTACCTCTGAAGACCTTGTCACGTTATACGGAACAACATTTAACTCCAGCGGTCTGAAAATGCGCGGCAACTTACGCAGCAAGAACGCCGAGCTGATTGAAAAGGTTAGAACATCCTATGAAATTCAAAACAAACAAACTCAGCCTTAATCTTGTGCTTGCCAGCTCACTTCTGGCCGCCAGCATTCCGGCATTTGCCGTAACCGGAGACACTGATCAGCCGATCCACATTGAATCGGACCAGCAATCTCTTGATATGCAAGGCAACGTGGTTACCTTTACCGGTAATGTCATCGTCACCCAGGGCACCATCAAAATTAATGCCGACAAAGTGGTCGTTACCCGTCCGGGCGGCGAACAAGGTAAAGAAGTGATTGACGGCTACGGTAAACCGGCAACGTTCTACCAGATGCAGGACAACGGTAAACCCGTTGAAGGTCACGCTTCCCAGATGCACTACGAACTGGCAAAAGATTTTGTCGTTCTGACGGGTAATGCTTATCTGCAGCAGGTCGATAGCAACATTAAGGGTGATAAGATCACTTACCTGGTGAAAGAGCAGAAAATGCAGGCGTTCAGCGACAAAGGCAAGCGCGTAACCACCGTTCTGGTGCCGTCGCAGCTGCAGGACAAAAACAACAAAGGCCAGACCCCGGCACAGAAGAAGGGTAATTAATTCGTTATGGCAACATTAACTGCAAAGAACCTTGCAAAAGCCTATAAAGGCCGCCGCGTGGTAGAAGACGTCAGCCTGACCGTCAACTCCGGGGAAATTGTCGGTCTGCTGGGGCCAAACGGTGCCGGTAAGACCACCACTTTCTACATGGTTGTTGGCATTGTGCCGCGCGATGCGGGCAATATCATTATTGATGATGACGATATCAGTCTGCTGCCTCTGCATGCGCGCGCGCGCCGCGGTATCGGCTATCTGCCGCAGGAAGCCTCCATTTTTCGTCGCCTCAGCGTTTACGATAACCTGATGGCGGTACTGCAAATTCGTGACGACTTGTCTGCTGAACAACGTGAAGACCGCGCGAACGAGCTGATGGAAGAGTTTCACATCGAACACCTGCGTGACAGCATGGGGCAGTCACTCTCCGGGGGTGAACGTCGCCGTGTAGAAATTGCCCGAGCACTGGCTGCGAATCCGAAATTTATTCTGCTTGATGAACCGTTTGCCGGGGTTGACCCGATCTCGGTTATCGACATCAAACGCATCATTGAGCACTTGCGCGACAGCGGCCTGGGCGTGCTGATCACCGACCATAACGTGCGTGAAACGCTGGCGGTTTGTGAACGCGCTTATATCGTCAGTCAGGGGCATTTGATCGCCCACGGCACGCCTACAGAAATCTTACAAGACGAACATGTTAAGCGTGTATACCTTGGGGAAGACTTCAGACTCTGATAGGGTAGAAGTTTGCGACGTTTTATCAGGAGAGTACGATTCTGAACATGAAGCAAGGTTTGCAACTCAGGCTTAGCCAACAACTGGCGATGACGCCACAGCTCCAACAGGCTATTCGTCTGTTGCAGTTGTCGACGCTGGAACTTCAGCAGGAGCTACAGCAGGCGCTGGAGAGTAATCCGCTGCTTGAGCAAATCGACACTCATGAAGAAATCGACACCCGCGAAACGCAAGACAGTGAAACACTGGACACCGCCGACGCGCTCGAACAAAAAGAGATGCCGGAAGAGCTGCCGCTCGATGCCAGTTGGGACACCATTTACACCGCTGGTACACCCTCCGGCACCAGCGGTGACTACATTGACGACGAGCTGCCGGTCTATCAGGGCGAAACAACGCAGACCTTGCAAGATTACCTGATGTGGCAAGTCGAGCTGACACCGTTTTCCGACACTGACCGCGCTATTGCTACCTCTATCGTCGATGCCGTTGATGACACCGGTTATCTGACTGTTCCGCTGGAAGATATTCTCGAAAGTATGGGCGATGAAGAAATCGACATCGATGAAGTTGAAGCCGTCCTGAAGCGGATCCAACGGTTTGATCCGGTCGGCGTAGCGGCGAAAGATCTGCGTGACTGCCTGCTGATCCAACTCTCCCAATTCGATAAAACTACGCCGTGGCTGGAAGAGGCGAGACTGATCATTAGCGATCATCTCGATCTGTTAGCCAATCACGACTTCCGTACCTTAATGCGCGTCACGCGACTGAAAGAAGATGTGCTGAAAGAAGCCGTCAATCTGATCCAGTCGCTCGATCCACGCCCCGGACAGTCGATCCAGACTGGCGAACCGGAGTATGTCATTCCAGATGTACTGGTGCGTAAGCATAACGGTCACTGGATAGTAGAACTCAACAGCGACAGCATTCCGCGTCTGCAAATCAACCAGCACTACGCCTCGATGTGCAATAACGCGCGCAACGACGGTGACAGCCAGTTTATCCGCAGCAATCTGCAGGATGCCAAATGGTTGATCAAGAGTCTGGAAAGCCGTAACGATACGCTACTACGCGTGAGTCGCTGTATCGTTGAACAGCAGCAAGCCTTCTTTGAGCAAGGCGAAGAATATATGAAACCGATGGTACTGGCCGATATCGCCCAGGCTGTCGAAATGCATGAATCGACGATATCTCGCGTGACCACGCAAAAATACCTGCATAGTCCACGAGGCATTTTTGAACTGAAGTATTTCTTTTCCAGTCACGTCAATACCGAGGGCGGCGGCGAAGCTTCCTCAACGGCAATTCGTGCGCTGGTGAAGAAATTAATCGCGGCGGAAAACCCAGCGAAACCGCTAAGCGACAGCAAGTTAACCTCTTTGCTGTCAGAACAAGGTATCATGGTGGCACGCCGCACTGTTGCGAAGTACCGAGAGTCTTTATCCATTCCGCCGTCAAACCAGCGTAAACAGCTCGTTTGACCCAACCGATAAGGAAGACACTATGCAGCTCAACATTACCGGAAATAACGTCGAGATCACCGAGGCACTGCGCGAATTTGTTACTGCTAAATTTGCCAAACTTGAGCAATATTTTGACCGAATCAACCAGGTCTATGTTGTTCTGAAAGTGGAGAAAGTCACCCATACCTCAGATGCAACACTGCATGTAAACGGTGGTGAAATTCATGCCAGCGCGGAAGGTCAGGACATGTACGCTGCCATTGATGGCTTAATTGATAAGCTGGCACGCCAGTTGACCAAACATAAAGATAAACTGAAACAACACTAATTGTCCGGGCAATTAGCATGTGCATGGCGGCCTGTTGTGCGGCACAACGGGCCATTTGTACAGTTAATGCTCCGAACCTGTTCCACCGTTTGAGTGAGCAGGTTCTTAGGTGAAATTATGACAAATAATGATACAACTCTACAGCTTAGCACTGTTCTTAACAGGGAATGTACGCGAAGCCGCGTCCACTGTCAGAGCAAAAAACGCGCCCTGGAAATCATCAGCGAGCTGGCGGCGAAACAACTTAGCCTGCCGCCTCAGGTGGTTTTTGAAGCTATCCTGACGCGGGAAAAAATGGGCAGTACCGGTATCGGCAATGGTATAGCCATTCCGCATGGCAAACTGGAAGAAGATACTCTGCGCGCCGTTGGCGTTTTCGTTCAGCTCGAAACGCCCATAGCTTTCGATGCCATTGACAACCAACCGGTAGATTTACTGTTTGCGTTGCTGGTTCCAGCTGACCAAACCAAAACGCACCTGCATACTCTGTCGCTGGTAGCGAAACGTCTGGCGGATAAAACCATCTGCCGCCGTTTACGCGCAGCCCAGAGCGATGAAGAGCTGTATCAAATCATTACGGATACCGAAGGTACTCCGGATGAAGCGTAGTTATTCGGTAATGTCTCTTTTAGACGTTGTGAGGAGAAACAGTACATGGTACTGATGATCGTCAGCGGACGTTCAGGTTCAGGTAAATCTGTCGCCCTTCGTGCTCTGGAAGATATGGGTTTTTACTGCGTGGATAACCTCCCCGTAGTGTTGTTACCCGATCTGGCTCGAACTCTGGCCGATCGCGAGATTTCTGCCGCCGTCAGCATTGATGTTCGTAATATGCCGGAGTCACCAGAAATATTCGAACAGGCGATGAGTAACCTACCTGACGCTTTCTCACCGCAACTCCTGTTCCTGGATGCCGACCGTAATACCTTAATTCGTCGTTACAGTGACACGCGCCGCCTGCATCCGCTTTCCAGCAAAAACCTGTCGCTGGAAAGTGCTATCGACAAAGAAAGCGATCTACTGGAACCACTGCGTTCGCGAGCGGATCTGATTGTCGATACCTCAGAAATGTCCGTTCACGAGCTGGCAGAAATGTTGCGTACCCGTTTACTGGGTAAACGTGAACGCGAACTGACCATGGTCTTTGAGTCTTTCGGCTTCAAACACGGTATCCCTATCGATGCAGATTACGTCTTTGACGTGCGCTTCTTGCCGAACCCGCACTGGGATCCAAAACTGCGTCCGATGACAGGTCTTGATAAGCCTGTCGCCGCGTTCCTCGACCGCCACACAGAAGTACACAATTTTATTTACCAGACGCGAAGCTATCTTGAGCTATGGTTACCTATGCTGGAAACCAACAACCGTAGCTACCTGACGGTCGCCATTGGTTGTACTGGCGGGAAGCACCGTTCGGTGTATATTGCAGAGCAGTTGGCAGACTACTTCCGTTCACGCGGTAAAAACGTCCAGTCACGCCATCGTACGCTGGAAAAACGTAAACCATGACCGTCAAGCAAACTGTTGAAATCACAAACAAGCTGGGCATGCATGCCCGGCCTGCAATGAAGCTGTTTGAATTAATGCAGGGTTTTGACGCTGAAGTGCTGTTACGTAACGATGAAGGCACTGAAGCTGAAGCCAACAGCGTTATTGCGCTGCTGATGCTGGATTCTGCCAAAGGACGGCAGATTGAAGTCGAAGCGACCGGTCCACAGGAAGAGGAAGCACTGGCCGCCGTTATCGCCCTCTTTAACTCTGGTTTTGATGAAGATTAATTTTCATCACTTTGACATACAAATCCCTTCAAGCTCCCCCCGACAATAAAAAAAGCGCGTACTGAAATCGTTATTAATGACGGAAATTGTACATTTTGTGCGCTTTTCACTTTCAGAAGAACCTTAAGAAAACCTTAAGAGGCATTGTTTAGGTTTTGTTTAAGTTATTCGACCATACTGGAGATCGTCAGAAAATATTTCCAGGAGATGGTATGATTCGCTTATCTGAACAAAATCCCCTGGGCACCGGAAGACATCGGAAATGCTATGCGCATCCGGAAGATGCCCAACGCTGTATCAAGATTGTCTACCACCGTGGTGATGGTGGTGATAAAGAGATCCGCCGTGAGTTAAAGTATTACGCGCATCTTGGTCGCCGGTTAAAAGACTGGAGTGGAATACCGCGCTATCACGGTACCGTGGAGACGGATTGCGGAACGGGTTATGTCTACGATGTGATTGCCGATTTCGACGGTAAGCCCTCCGTTACGCTGACCGAATTTGCAGAACAATGCCGTTACGAAGAAGACGTTGCACAGCTGCGCCAGTTACTGAAACAGCTGAAACGTTATTTGCAGGATAACCATATCGTGACGATGTCGTTGAAGCCGCAGAATATCCTCTGTCACCGCATCAGTGAGTCAGAGGTTATCCCCGTCGTCTGCGACAACATTGGTGAAAGCACGTTGATTCCACTGGCGACCTGGTCAAAGTGGTGTTGTCAGCGAAAGCAAGAGCGGTTATGGAAACGGTTTATCGCCCAGCCGGCACTGGCTATTGCCCTACAGAAAGATCTGCAACCACGTGAGAGCAAAACGCTGGCCCTCACTTCGCGCGAAGCTTAATTCAGCTGGTGTTGTTGCATAAACGACTCACCGCCTAACTGATACATCTGCCGTAAAATCCACGCCTGACGGCTACGCACATAGCCCGATGGCGCGGAGACTTTGAAACGCAGTGGATTAGGTAATACGGCAGCCAGTAACGCAGCTTCCGACCGGGTAAGTTTGCTCGCGGGTTTGTGGAAATAACGTTGTGCCGCAGCTTCGACGCCAAACACACCGTCGCCAAATTCGGCGATATTCAGGTAAACCGTCAGGATACGCTTTTTGCTCCAGACTGTTTCTATCCCCAGCGTTAATCCGGCTTCCAACCCTTTTCGTACCCAGCTACGTCCATCCCATAAAAAGAGATTTTTGGCTGTTTGCTGAGAAATCGTTGATGCGCCGCGAATACGGTTTTCATTGCGCTCGTTGTGCGCCAGGGCTTGCTCAATGGAAGCGACATCAAAGCCCCAGTGCTCAGGAAACTTCTGATCTTCTGCGGCAATCACCGCCAGTCCCATCCACGGCGAGATTTGATCCATACTGACCCAGTCAGAATGTGCCACGTAACGAAAATTGCCATGCAGCCAGGCGCTGACTTGTCGCTCGGCCATTACCGCTGAGAAAGGAACAGGCGCAACGCTAAACAACGCGATGCCCCCGCCCCAGAAAACGGCGAGGACAACCATTAACCGTAGAAGAAAACGGCGAACGAAACTAAACACCGTTAAGCGGCTTTTACTCATTCAGTCAGAACCAGCACGCGGGAAACCAGCTTATCAATGCCGCTCGCCGCTTCTGCAATGTTCTGCGCAAGCATATATGCCGGGGTGGTGACAATCTTATTGTCTTCATCAACCACGATATCATCGACAGGACACGGCACATGCTCCGCGCCCATCTCTTCCAGCACTTCTGCGGTATCGATATCAATACCGATGGTCAAACGCAGCGGGAAATCGAAAATTTTCGGCAGCATCGCCGGGGCAATACACATAAAACCAAGCGGTTTTCCGGCCTGATGCATCGCTTGTGCCAGCGCCTTTAATTCACGGTCAACGGTGCATTCGCTACCAAGACTGGCAAAATTGCTTAAATTCTTCGCCGCGCCAAACCCCCCCGGCACAATCAACGCATCCAGTTCAGCGGCATCGGCCTGAGCCAGAGGACGGATTTCACCGCGCGTTATTCGTGCCGCTTCAATCAGCACATTGCGCGTTTCCGTCATCGCTTCGCCAGTTAAATGGTTGATAACATCAACCTGCTGCTTATCCGGTGCAAAGCAGACCGCCTGCGCACCGCTGCGTGAAATAGCTAACAACGTCAACACCGCTTCATGAATTTCAGAACCGTCATAGACGCCGCATCCGCTCAGAATTACGCCAATTTTCTTCATTGTGATCATCCTTTCGCAATTGACTGAAACACATTAATTTTTTTAATAAAAATGCTACGCATCACACATTTAACTGATTCATGTAACAAATCATTTAAGTTTTGCTATCTTAACTGCGTGCGGCCTGAAAAACAGTGCTGTGCCCTTGTAACTCATCATAATAATTTACGGCGCAGCCAAGATTTCCCTGGTGTTGGCGCAGTATTCGCGCACCCCGGTCTAGCCGGGGTCATTTTTTAGTAGCTTTTGCCACCCACGCTTTCAGTACTTCTACGTCGTGACGCCACTCTTCTTTCATCTCTTCAATCCATTCACCGACGTTATCTTCCCAGGCTGGAAGGTCAGGAGACTGAATTTGCTGACCCAGCTGTTGCAGATGGCGTAACCCCACTGACCCCGCCGCACCTTTAATTTTATGTCCTTCCTCAACAATGCCTTTTTTATCCTGCGCCGTCAGATTCGACTCCAGCACGCTGACATATCCCGGCATCATCTTCTCAAACACCGCTAACCCATCGGTGATCAACTTCGGTCCTACAAGTTCGAGATACTGTTCCAGCATGGGAATATCGAGCAATGCTTCTGATTTACTGTTCTCTTCTGTCGTCACCGTACTCTCCTCATCATCCTGGGTATCCCAGAATTTCTTGATCATCGCGGTTAGCGCCGGAACAGAAAGCGGCTTACTCAGCACATCATCCATTCCAGCATTGAGGTACTCTTGTTTGTCTTTCAGCACGTTAGCGGTTAAGGCTACCAGCGGTGGTAAATCCTCGCGCGGATATCGCTTCGTCAGTTCACGAGAGATATCCAGCCCGGTCATATCTGGCAACTGAATATCCAGCAACACCAGGTCGTATTCACCCGGTTTAAACATCTCCAGCGCCGCCTTGCCGGTCATGGCGACATCAACGCTGTTTCCTAATTTTTCCAGCACAGAACGCGCGACAATCACGTTCAGTTCAATGTCCTCTACTAGCAGCACATTCAGCGCCGGTAAAGGCATATCGTCTTCGTCAAACGCATCATCGACCTCTTCAGCCACCGATGGTGCGTGGATCGTCAACGTAAAGGTGGAACCTTTGCCCTGTTCGCTGGTAACCGTAATATCGCCGCCCATATTTTTCGCCAGACGACGAGAAACGGCCAGACCAATACCGGTGCCAGTGGCAGGTTTACCGCCATGACTGTCTTTCACCTGGTAATACATGGCGAAGATTTTATCCAGCTCATCCTGCGGAATGCCGATACCAGAGTCTTCCACTTCAAAATGCAGCATATCGCCTTCATCGTAGCGCACGCGCACGGTAACCTGGCCTTGCTGGGTGAATTTGACGGCGTTACTGATGAGATTCCACAGGATCTGCCGTAAACGCGTCCCGTCGGTAATGACCTGATGCGGTAATGGCAGCGTCGGCTCCAGATTAAAGCGCAATCCTTTCTGTTGCGCCTGCAATGCGGAGAGATTTTCCAGGTCGGCAAGGAAGCTGGTGAAATCAACCGGCTGATTATCAAGCTGGACCTTGCGCCGTTCCATCTTATCCATGTCGATAATATCGTTGAAGATATTCCCCAGCGTGACGGCAGAAACATGGATGGTTTTGAGATATTTTTCCTGCTCAGCGGTAAGTTCAGTATCCAGCAGAATGCGGCTCAGGCCGACGATACCGTTCAGCGGTGTACGCAATTCGTGACTGATGGTGGAGATAAACGTTGTTTTGTCGCGGCTGGCGCGTTCAAGTGCATCCTGATACCGCTTACGCTCGGTAATGTCGCGACCAAAACCCATTAAACCGTGACGTTTACCCACGCGGTCGTAGTACGGCACTTTACGGATTTCAAAGCAGGCTTTGCGTCCGTCGGGATAATCCAGCCACTGCTCATAGGTCAGTGACACATTATGACGGAACACTTTTTCATCGGTTTCAATGACTTTCGCAGCGGCTTCCGGTGAGTAAACATCAGCAGGTTTTAAATGAACCAGTTGTTTTTCGCTTTTTCCGGTCAGCAGCTCCATCGCGCGGTTACAGCCGGAAAACTCTTTATCTTCGTTACGATAAAAAACCAGGTCGGGTGAAGCATCAAGGAAGGAACGTAAGAATGAGGATTGCTGCTCGAGCTGAATTTGTGTCTCTTCGCGCTCTTTAATTTCAATTTTCAGTTGGCCGAAGGTTTCCTGCAGTTCTGCTTCCGCTTTTTCACGAACGGCAATTTCCTGATTTAGCTGGGCAATATTATCTTTTAACTGAACGTTGAGGCTCAAATCGCGCTCGCGCATCTCCTCCAGTTTTTGCACCAGCCGTGACAGACGTTGTCGTGACTCCTCCAGTTGCTCGACGACCACCGATAGAAAGTAGACCGCCCACGGCGTAATCAGCAAACCAAAGAAGATAGAACGAATAACATCAATGCTTTCGACCTGACCATGCAGCACCATGGTCACTGCCATTTGTACCACAATGGCAAGAACGACGAGGGCCAGCGCCAGCAACATTGAGAAGCGCACCAGACCTAACTTCATCATCAGGTCAACATAATACTGCGCCAGCAGACGAATTTGCTTCATTAGGGAATTCCTTCACGACAACCTGCCCCAATAATACCCAATTCTGACAGTTACGTTATAAATTGTGTGAGAAATGCGGAATTCCCCTCAATGGCCTACTCCGTTGGAGGTAGCCACGGACGTCCCAGCGCCGATCCCTGTACGCCATGTTCATTCAGATAGCGATCCAGCTCGACCATTCCCGTCCATCGATTTTCGCACCACAGCGGAGCAAGCAGCGTCGGGCGACGGGCGCTGGCGGAAATGCGGTGGTAGATCACTTCCGGTGGCGTATGGCGAATCATTTCTCCGGCAGTGAGCGTGTAATCGTCCAGTTCAATACCGTTCAAACGCCCCGCTTCCCAGGCTTTCGCCATAATGCTGCCTTTTACTATATGTAGCGGATGCAGCTTTATGCCGTCCACGCCGGTTTCAACCACTCGCTCCAGCGTTTGCAAACATTCAGCCTGCCCTTCTCCAGGCAGGCCGACAATTAAGTGAGAACACACCTTCAGCCCGCGCTCACGCGCCAGCTGCGTCGTGCGCTGATAGCAGGCAAAATCATGACCGCGATTGATGCGATGCAGCGTTTTGTCGTGGGCGGTTTGTAGCCCCAGCTCCAGCCACACTTCGTAGCCCTGGTCTTTATATTCGCAAAGCAGATCCAGCACCGCATCCGGCACGCAGTCCGGGCGGGTACCAACACACAAACCGACAATATTGGCCTGGCTCACCGCCTGCTGATACATAGAACGCAGCACCTGAACTTCGGCAAAGGTGCTGGTATACGCCTGAAAGTAGGCCAGATAGCGTTTAGCGCGGTTAACTAAATTCGCCTGGTGCGCCAGTTGCTCGGCAATGGAATGATGCTGCTGCGCTTCATCGGCAAACGAGGCAACATTACAGAATGTGCAGCCACCACGCCCGATGGTACCGTCACGGTTAGGGCAGCTAAAACCGCCGTGCAGCGTCAGCTTATGCACCTTTTGCCCATAACGACGGGTGAGATCACCACCAAACATATTGACTAATTTCTGTAACTGCATAATCTGATAGACCGCGCCTTGAAAAGAGGCCAAAGCCTGCCATTTTTAGCTCAATTCGGCGATGACCTGGATCAATCGTCCCAGCCTGCTTTTATCAATTGCATAATCAATCAAAATTACCGAAATTTCATGCATAATCACATAAATCACTTTTGCTTATCTTGTGTCAGATTTTTTTATCTCCTTATGGATTTTAGGCAAAAACAGTAGCATGAAACGTCATTACCAATTAAGGCAGTATAAAATGCTGGTTTTCTCATCAGTTCAAGGCAGGATAAGGGTTAACACGCCTTTATGACAGTCAGGAAATGACTGCTTCCCTAACGACGCCTCTTTTCAACTTAATTAACAAATCCTTTTTAATTTCAATGAATTAATAAAGAATTTTGCGCTAAAGCACATTTCTGTACCAATAAGCTTGCCATTTGACCTGTATCAGCTTTCCCGATAAGTTGGAAATCCGCTGGAAGCTTTCTGGATGAGCAGCCTGCTCATCATATTTATGCAGTAATTGAGATCCCCTCTTCACCGTATTAATCGATGCGAAAAGGACAACAAGGGGGCGAATGCGAGGCGCGCGTATGAAACGCAAACCCCGTCGCCACGCTCTTTCTGTGCCCGTGCGCAGCGGTTCGGAAGTGGGGTTCCCGCAGAGCCTGGGGGAGGTTCACGATATGTTGTACGATAAATCCCTTGAGAGGGATAACTGTGGTTTCGGCCTGATCGCCCACATAGAAGGCGAACCTAGCCACAAGGTAGTGCGTACTGCAATACACGCACTGGCCCGCATGCAGCACCGTGGCGCGATTCTCGCCGATGGTAAAACCGGTGACGGTTGCGGCTTGCTGTTACAAAAACCGGATCGCTTTTTTCACATTGTTGCGCAGGAGCGAGGCTGGCGTTTAGCGAAAAACTACGCCGTCGGGATGCTTTTCCTGAATAAAGATCCTGAACTCGCCGCGACCGCACGCCGCATCGTTGAAGAAGAGCTGCAACGCGAAACGTTGTCGATTGTCGGCTGGCGTGATGTCCCCACTAACGAAGGCGTGCTGGGTGAAATCGCCCTCTCCTCTCTGCCACGCATTGAGCAAATTTTTGTGAACGCCCCGGCAGGTTGGCGTCCGCGCGATATGGAGCGCCGTCTGTTTATCGCCCGCCGCCGCATTGAAAAGCGTCTCGAAGCTGACAAAGACTTCTACGTCTGTAGCCTGTCGAATCTGGTGAACATCTATAAAGGTCTGTGTATGCCGGCGGATCTGCCGCGCTTCTACCTGGATCTTGCGGACCTGCGTCTGGAATCGGCCATTTGCCTGTTCCACCAGCGCTTCTCCACTAACACCGTACCGCGCTGGCCGCTGGCACAGCCGTTCCGCTACCTGGCGCATAACGGTGAAATCAACACCATCACCGGTAACCGCCAATGGGCGCGCGCGCGTACCTATAAATTCCAGACACCGCTGATCCCTGACCTGCACGACGCCGCGCCGTTCGTCAACGAAACCGGCTCTGACTCCAGTTCCATGGATAACATGCTGGAACTGCTGCTGGCGGGCGGGATGGATATCATCCGCGCCATGCGTCTGTTAGTACCACCCGCCTGGCAGAACAACCCGGATATGGACCCGGAACTGCGTGCCTTCTTTGACTTTAACTCCATGCATATGGAGCCGTGGGATGGCCCGGCGGGCATCGTGATGTCCGATGGTCGTTTTGCTGCCTGTAACCTCGACCGTAACGGTCTGCGTCCGGCGCGCTACGTCATCACCAAAGATAAGCTCATCACCTGCGCCTCTGAAGTCGGTATCTGGGATTATCAGCCTGACGAAGTGGTCGAAAAAGGCCGCGTGGGGCCAGGCGAACTGATGGTTATCGACACCCGCAGTGGGCGTATTCTGCACTCGGCAGAAACCGATGACGATCTGAAAAGCCGCCATCCATATAAAGAGTGGATGGAGAAAAACGTCCGCCGTCTGGTACCGTTTGAAGATCTGCCCGATGAAGAAGTGGGTAGCCGCGAACTGGACGACGACACGCTTGCCAGCTACCAGAAACAGTTTAACTACAGCGCGGAAGAGCTGGACTCCGTAATTCGCGTACTGGGTGAAAACGGTCAGGAAGCGGTCGGTTCGATGGGCGACGACACCCCATTCGCCGTGCTCTCCAGTCAGCCGCGCATTATTTACGATTACTTCCGCCAGCAATTTGCCCAGGTCACCAACCCGCCAATCGACCCACTGCGTGAAGCGCATGTTATGTCGCTCGCCACCAGCATCGGGCGTGAAATGAACGTCTTCTGTGAAGCAGAGGGCCAGGCGCACCGTTTAAGTTTTAAATCGCCGATTCTGCTCTACTCCGATTTCAAACAGCTCACGACGATGAAAGAGGAGCACTACCGCGCAGATACACTGGATATCACCTTTGACGTCACTAAAACCACGCTCGAATCGACGGTCAAAGAGCTGTGCGACAAAGCCGAAAAAATGGTACGTAGCGGCACCGTGCTGCTGGTGCTCTCCGACCGGAATATCGCTAAAGATCGCCTGCCGGTTCCGGCCCCAATGGCGGTTGGCGCGATCCAGACTCGTCTGGTCGATCAAAGCCTGCGTTGCGATGCCAACATCATCGTCGAAACCGCCAGCGCCCGCGACCCGCACCACTTCGCCGTGTTGCTGGGCTTCGGCGCGACGGCTATTTATCCGTACCTGGCCTATGAAACGCTGGGCCGCCTGGTAGACACCCACGCGATTGCCAAAGATTATCGTACCGTGATGCTCAACTACCGTAACGGCATCAACAAAGGCTTGTACAAAATCATGTCCAAAATGGGCATCTCCACCATCGCGTCTTACCGCTGCTCGAAACTGTTCGAAGCGGTCGGTCTGCACGATGATGTAGTGGGCCTGTGCTTCCAGGGGGCGGTCAGCCGCATTGGTGGGGCAAGCTTTGAAGACTTCCAGCAGGATCTGCTGAATCTGTCGAAACGTGCCTGGCTGGCGCGCAAGCCCATCAGCCAGGGCGGCCTATTGAAATATGTGCACGGTGGCGAATACCACGCCTACAACCCGGACGTGGTGCGCACGCTGCAACAGGCGGTACAGAGCGGCGAGTATAGCGACTATCAGGAATACGCGAAGCTGGTTAATGAACGTCCGGCAACCACGCTGCGCGATCTGCTGGCAATTACACCGGGTGAAAACGCGGTCAACATTGCTGATGTTGAACCGGCAAGCGAACTGTTTAAACGCTTCGATACTGCTGCGATGTCTATCGGCGCGTTAAGCCCGGAAGCCCACGAGGCGCTGGCGGAAGCGATGAACAGCATCGGCGGTAACTCGAACTCCGGTGAAGGGGGTGAAGATCCGGCGCGCTACGGCACTAACAAAGTGTCGCGCATCAAGCAGGTGGCTTCTGGTCGCTTCGGCGTTACTCCGGCGTACCTGGTCAATGCTGACGTCATTCAGATTAAAGTCGCCCAGGGCGCGAAGCCGGGCGAAGGCGGTCAGTTGCCGGGCGACAAAGTCACTCCTTACATCGCCAAACTGCGCTATTCGGTGCCCGGAGTGACGCTGATCTCCCCGCCGCCGCACCACGATATCTACTCTATCGAGGACTTAGCGCAGCTCATTTTCGACCTCAAGCAGGTCAACCCGAAAGCGATGATCTCCGTGAAGCTGGTGTCCGAACCGGGCGTTGGTACCATCGCCACAGGTGTAGCGAAAGCTTATGCCGATTTAATCACCATCGCAGGCTATGACGGCGGCACTGGCGCAAGTCCGCTTTCATCGGTGAAATACGCAGGCTGCCCGTGGGAACTGGGGCTTGTTGAAACACAACAAGCGCTGGTTGCCAACGGCTTGCGTCATAAGATCCGTTTGCAGGTCGATGGCGGCCTGAAAACAGGTGTCGATATCATCAAAGCGGCGATTCTCGGCGCAGAAAGCTTCGGCTTCGGCACTGGCCCGATGGTGGCGCTCGGCTGTAAATACCTGCGAATCTGCCACCTGAACAACTGCGCCACCGGTGTAGCAACTCAGGATGACAAACTGCGTAAGAACCACTATCACGGCTTACCGTTCAAAGTGACCAACTACTTTGAATTTATCGCCCGTGAAACCCGCGAGCTGATGGCGCAACTGGGCGTAACGCGCCTGGTGGATCTGATTGGCCGTACCGACCTGCTCAAAGAGCTGGACGGTTTCACCGCCAAACAGCAGAAACTGGCGCTGTCGAAGCTGCTGGAGACTGCCGAGCCGCATCCAGGTAAGGCGCTCTACTGTACCGAAAACAACCCGCCGTTTGATAATGGCCTGCTAAACGCGCAGTTGCTGCAACAGGCAAAACCGTTTGTCGATGAGCGTCAGAGCAAAACCTTCTGGTTCGATATTCGCAACACCGACCGTTCCGTGGGTGCATCGCTTTCGGGCTATATCGCCCAGACGCACGGCGATCAGGGGCTGGCAGCCGATCCGATTAAAGCGTACTTCAACGGCACCGCAGGCCAGAGCTTCGGTGTGTGGAACGCGGGCGGCGTGGAACTGTACCTGACCGGTGATGCCAACGACTATGTCGGTAAAGGCATGGCGGGCGGCTTAATCGCCATTCGTCCTCCGGTTGGCTCAGCCTTCCGCAGCCATGAAGCAAGCATTATCGGCAATACCTGCCTGTATGGCGCGACCGGTGGTCGTCTGTATGCCGCAGGCCGCGCGGGTGAACGTTTCGGCGTGCGTAATTCCGGTGCTATCACCGTGGTAGAAGGCATTGGCGACAACGGCTGTGAATATATGACGGGCGGTATTGTCTGTATTCTGGGTAAAACCGGCGTTAACTTCGGCGCGGGCATGACCGGCGGCTTCGCTTACGTTCTCGATGAAAGCGGCGATTTCCGCAAACGCGTTAACCCGGAACTGGTCGAGGTCTTAAGCGTTGACTCCCTGGCGATCCATGAAGAGCATCTGCGTGGTCTTATCACCGAGCATGTTCAGCATACCGGTTCCCAGCGTGGTGAAGAGATTCTGGCTAACTGGTCAACCTTCGCCACGAAATTTGCGCTGGTTAAACCGAAGTCCAGTGATGTAAAAGCACTGCTGGGTCACCGTAGTCGTAGCGCAGCAGAGTTGCGCGTGCAGGCGCAGTAAGGGGTAGCAACAATGAGTCAGAATGTTTATCAATTTATCGACCTGCAGCGCGTTGATCCGCCAAAGAAACCGCTGAAGATCCGCAAAATTGAGTTTGTTGAAATTTACGAGCCGTTTTCCGAAGGCCAGGCCAAAGCGCAGGCTGACCGCTGCCTATCGTGCGGCAACCCATACTGCGAGTGGAAATGCCCGGTACACAACTACATCCCGAACTGGCTGAAGCTCGCCAACGAGGGGCGTATTTTTGAAGCGGCAGAACTGTCGCATCAGACCAATACCCTGCCGGAAGTTTGCGGACGTGTCTGCCCGCAGGACCGTCTGTGCGAAGGTTCCTGCACGCTGAACGATGAGTTTGGCGCGGTGACCATCGGCAACATTGAGCGTTATATCAATGATAAAGCGTTCGAAATGGGCTGGCGTCCGGATATGTCCGGCGTGAAGCAAACCGGTAAAAAAGTGGCGATTATCGGCGCAGGCCCGGCGGGTCTGGCGTGTGCGGATGTCCTGACGCGCAACGGCGTAAAAGCGGTCGTCTTCGACCGTCACCCGGAAATCGGCGGCCTGCTGACCTTCGGTATTCCGGCCTTCAAGCTGGAAAAAGAAGTGATGACGCGCCGCCGTGAAATATTCACCGGCATGGGTATTGAATTCAAACTCAATACCGAAGTGGGCCGCGACGTACAGCTGGACGATCTCCTGAGTGATTACGATGCCGTGTTCCTTGGCGTCGGGACTTATCAGTCAATGCGCGGCGGACTGGAAAACGAAGACGCCGATGGCGTGTACGCAGCGCTGCCGTTCCTTATCGCCAACACCAAACAGTTAATGGGCTTTGGTGAAACTCGCGAAGAACCGTTCGTCAGCATGGAAGGCAAACGCGTGGTGGTACTTGGCGGTGGCGATACCGCGATGGACTGCGTGCGTACTTCCGTGCGCCAGGGGGCAAAGCACGTTACCTGTGCCTATCGTCGTGATGAAGAGAACATGCCGGGTTCCCGCCGCGAAGTGAAAAACGCGCGGGAAGAAGGTGTTGAGTTCAAATTCAACGTCCAGCCACTGGGTATTGAAGTGAACGGCAACGGCAAAGTCAGCGGCGTGAAAATGGTGCGCACAGAAATGGGCGAACCGGATGCCAAAGGCCGTCGCCGCGCAGAGATCGTGGCAGGATCCGAACATATCGTTCCGGCAGATGTGGTGATCATGGCGTTTGGTTTCCGTCCACACAGCATGGAATGGCTGGCAAAACACAGCGTCGAGCTGGATTCGCAAGGCCGCATCATCGCCCCGGAAGGCAGCGACAACGCTTTCCAGACCAGCAACCCGAAAATCTTTGCTGGCGGCGATATCGTCCGTGGTTCCGATCTGGTCGTTACCGCAATCGCTGAAGGCCGTAAAGCGGCAGATGGGATTATGAACTGGCTGGAAGTTTAAATTGCAGCCTCCCGTGTAGCCCGCTTAAAACGGGTTACACGGGATAAAGTTATCTTTTTCCGAAAAACTACACTTTCCGCTATCCGCCATTGTTTCCTGAATTTACCGCCCGCTATACTCACTACAAATTTGCGATGGACGCGCAATACGCTGTTACGGAAAACAGTCTCCTCCTGCTTTGCTTAACGCCTCCTTGACCCCATCGATTTCCCCACGCCAATAGAGAATTGTAATGGAACTGACCGTTGAATCAGTGCAAGCCCTGGCGCCCGATGACGCCTCGGTTAAAGCGGCTCGTGGCCTGGTTGCCCCCGCAAAATGGCCGACGCTGGGATATAGCGAGACCGCGTTCTGGGGAGAATGTAAAGGCAGCGGCTCCCGCCCTTATCAGGTACGGGTCGACAGGCAGGATCTGGCCTGTAAATGTTCCTGCCCCAGCCGTAAATTCCCCTGTAAACATAGCCTTGCGTTGCTTTTGCTCCAGGTGCAACACACCGCAAGTTTCACCGCTGGCGAGCCGCCGGAATGGGTAAGCGAGTGGCTAACCTCGCGCCAGCAGCGAGCGGTTCGCAAAGAAGAAAAGAAAGAGCAGGCTGAGGCAAAAGCTGCCGACCCGCAGGCTGCCGCCAAACGGGAAGCGGCACGCAACCAAAAAATGACGGCGGGGCTGGATTTCCTCGAACAGTGGATGCACGACCTGATCCGCCACGGTCTGGCGCAGATCTCTGCACAACAGTTGCCTTTTGCCGGGATCGCCGCCCGCATGGTCGACGCTCAACTACCGGGAATTGCCGCTCGCCTGAACAATCTGACCACTCTTTTTACTACCGCCGAGGTATGGCCATCGAGCCTGTGCAAAGAACTGGGGCAGCTACAGCTGATTATTGACGCCTGGCGCCAGCAACAAATGTTATCCCCGGCACAACTTAGCGATCTCCATGCAGCATTGGGAATAACCCCGGATAAACATGACATCGCTGACGGACTAACCTGCCTTGATAACTGGCAGGTCTTAGGCCAAAGCGCGCAAGAAGAGAATAATCTGTGGCGACGCCGGGTCTGGCTGTACGGAGAAAAGAGCCACCGCACCGCGCTACTGCTGGACTATTCACACGGTGGTAAAAACTTTCCCCAGCACTTTATCACCGGGCAAGTCTGCCAGGGCGCGCTTGCCTTTTTCCCTGGCGCATCACCGCTACGGGCGCGGATTGTGGAGCCGTTTACCCGCGGTGAAAGATTCCCGCTTGCAGAATTACCCCTCCCGGACGCGCTGCATGACATGGCGCAGCGGCTTAGCGCGAATCCCTGGCAATGGCCTCTGCCGCTGCGAGTAAGCGAAATATTGATTTACCCGCACGAGAGCGGCTGGCGATTCGTCTCGACACAGGGCCAGCACTTACCGACGCACCTGTCGTCGGACGAGGGTTGGCGGTTACTGGCGGCCAGCGGCGGCGCGCCGTTTATGCTAATGGGGGAATGGGATGGTCAGCAGCTGACGCCCTGTAGCGCCTGGCTTGCCGGTAGCGTGATTTGGGCAACCGGAGGCGCACAATGAACGAATGGCAAAATTTAACCCGCACAGCGCTACTCGGCACAGACAAAAAAGCGTTCACACCGTCGGCGTCGCAAAGTGAGATTGGGCTGTTACTGTCTGAACTGGCGAATAACACATCCGCAGAGCAACAGCTACTGCGCTCGGCGGGCGTTCTGGCGCTCTGCCATCTGGCTGGCTGGGTGCCGCAGGCGATTGACCCCGCACCGCTGCCGGAAATCGATAAAGAAAATGCCGAGCCAATAAACAACCCGGCTTTTGCGGGACTGCTGCATCTGTTGCTGGCAGAAGGGCCGCCGCGTTTACTGTGGTCAGCGCTTGATCACCTGGTCCAGCGTCAGCTTCTTTCTCCGCCCCTGCTGTTACCGGCACTGCTGAATTACGGCGTACAAAATCCATCAATACGCGGCATTCTGCCCAATGTCCTCGGCGCTCGCGGGCGCTGGCTGGCGCAAATTAACGCCGACTGGCGCTATTTTCTTGCCTCCGTTGACGCTCCGCTGGATGAAGAAATGTGGCTGCACGGCACGTCCGAACAGCGTCTGCAATATCTGACGCAAATGCGCATTCGCGCCCCGGAACAGGGTCGCGATCGGCTGGCGCAGGAGATGAGTTCGCTGGATGCCCGCGAACGCGCACAGCTGCTGGCTGTGCTGGAAGTGGAGATCTCCCAACACGACGAAGCCTTTCTGGAACAGACATTATCCGATCGCAGCAAAGAGGTGCGGCAAACTGCGGCACGGTTACTGTGTTGTCTGCCGGAAAGCGCCTGGATCTCGCGCATGAAGTCTCGGTTAGCGCCGTTGCTCAGTTCATCCCCCGCTCCTGAGACCTTACTTGAAAGGCTAAAAGGCTTATCCGGCAAAGAAAAAATGCTGCACGTCGCCCTTGATGCCCCGGAGGCGTTCTTACCAGAGTGGAAGGCCGATGCGCTGGAAGAAACTAAGCCCAAAGGCGAAAAGTTGGGCCAGCGCGCATGGTGGCTGTATCAGATAGTTGCAGCGGTTCCGCTCGACTGGTGGCAAACGCAACTGCAGGCTACCCCCGTTGAACTGCTGCGCTGGGCCGGGAAAACCGACTGGCAGAAGGCGCTACTGCGCGCCTGGTATCACGCCGTACTGCGCGAAAAAAATCCGCAGTGGGCGCAGGCGTTTCTCGCCATGCTGCCCGTCGGAATGAGCATTCATCATCCTGCAGGCGTGAAGATTAACGCCTTTGAGCTTTTGCAATGTCTGCCTGTAGAAGAACACGAGCCGATGTTACGGTCATTGTTCTCAGTGGTGGGCGGCGAACATTTACATCGCTACATCAGCCTGTTACCGCTGGATGCGTCGCTCTTTAGCCTGCGCCTGAGCCAGCAAATGGTCACGGAGCTACACCGTTGGGTGAAATATGATTCCGCGCGCTTTGACTACGCCCTGCGCCATGTGATGAGTGATTTCGCCTGCCTGCTGGCCCCCGAAGTCCTCAATGATGTCATTGACAAGTGGCCGCACGACGCACAACAAACGCCTTATTGCGAGGCAGCCTTTACTGCCCTGAGCGCCGCGCTGGCGAACCGAATTCAACTTAATTCGCTTTTTGTCGGAGAAACCACTTTATGAATGCTACCGCTACTGCCGCCGTTTTACGCCGACATGCCGAACAACAATTTGCTGAAGAACTGGATGAGCTGCAAAAAAACGATACTCATCCGCGCCCGGAAAACTGGGCCATTTCTCCATGGTCCGTCGCCACCTATCTGTTGGGCGGGCAGCTGGAAAATGGCTTTGAGGTCACGCCGAAATATATCGGCAACCGGCGGATTATCGAAACCGCCGTTGCCACGCTGCCAACCGATCGCGCACTGCTGTTGTATGGCGTACCCGGCACTGCGAAATCCTGGGTATCTGAACATCTGGCGGCTGCCATCAGCGGCGACTCAACGTTAATTATTCAGGGCACCGCAGGCACCGGTGAAGAACAAATGCGTTATGGCTGGAACTACGCGGAGTTGCTCTCTAAAGGTCCGTCACGTTTGGCGCTGGTAGAAAGTCCGTTGATGCGGGCGATGGCGCGCGGGCAGATTGCACGCGTAGAAGAGCTGACGCGTATTCCTGCTGATGTTCAGGACACGCTGATCACGATCCTGTCGGAAAAAACGCTGCCTATCCCCGAACTGAATGAAGAGGTCCAGGCGACGCGCGGCTTTAACGTTATCGCCACCGCCAACAACCGGGATAAAGGCGTTAACGAGCTTTCTTCCGCGCTTAAACGTCGTTTCAACACGGTCATTTTGCCCGTACCCGCCAGCGAAGAAGAAGAGATTAACATTGTCACTCGCCGCGTCGCCGAACTGGGTCAGGCGCTGGCACTTCCTGCCAAACCGCCAGCGCTTAAAGAGATCCAGCGAGTCGTGCAAATCTTCCGCGAACTGCGAAACGGCCTGACGGTTGACGGCAAAACGAAAATTAAGTCGCCAACCAGTACTCTCAGCACCGCGGAGGCGATCTCCGTTATCAACAACGGTATGGCGCTGGCGGGCCATTTTGGCGACGGCGTGCTGCATCCGCGGGATATCGCCGCAAGCCTTATCGGCGCGGTGGTAAAAGATCCCGTGCAGGACGACGTGGTATGGCGTGAATATCTGGAAACTATCGTCAAAGAGCGCAGCGACTGGAACGATCTCTATCGCGCCTGCCGCGAAATTGTGTAATCAGCAAGGCAACCACTATGACTGAACAAACCGTTCATTTGTTTGGCATCCGTCACCATGGCCCTGGCTGCGCGCGCAGCCTGCGAAAGGCGCTGGAGACGCTACAGCCCGACTGCCTGCTGGTGGAAGGGCCGCCCGACGGCGAATCCATCCTGCCTTTCATGCAGCATGAACAGATGCAACCGCCGGTCGCGCTACTGATTTATGCCCCGGACGACTCACATCACGCCGCGTTTTACCCCTTTGCGGCGTTCTCCCCGGAATGGCAGGCGCTGCGCTATGGTTTTGAGCAAAATATCGCCGTGCGCTTTATGGACTTGCCCATCAGTCATCAGTTCGCGCTTGATGACGAAAAAGAGAGCGATGACGATGATGCCGTTGAAGCCAGTCCCGACGGCGATCCGCTGGACTGGCTGGGCCGCGCCGCCGGTTACACCGATGGGGAAAGCTGGTGGAGCCACAGAGTAGAGGAACGCGAAGATGATTTGTCTCTGTTCGAGGCGATTCGCGAGGCGATGATTGCCCTACGCCAGGCAACTCCCGAAGCCCGAAACTCAGCCAGAGATCAACTGCGTGAAGCGTATATGCGCAAGACGCTACGTCAGGCGAAAAAAGAGGGCTTCTCGCGCATCGCGGTAGTCTGCGGTGCGTGGCACGTTCCGGCGCTGGAAAACCTGCCGCCCGCAAAGAATGATAACGAACTGCTGAAAAATTTGCCGAAGTGCAAGGTCGCGGCAGCCTGGACGCCCTGGAGCTACGAGGCGTTAAGCCGCGCCAGCGGTTATGGCGCAGGGGTGGTGTCACCGGAATGGTACGATCATCTGTGGCGTTATCAGGGCGCTTCTCACCGCGATATCGGCTGGCTGTCACGCGCGGCAAGGCTGTTTCGCGAAGCCGATCTCGACTGTTCCAGCGCCCACATTATCGAAGCGGCGCGGCTGGCGCAGACGCTGGCGATTATGCGCCATCACCCGCAGCCGGGGCTTGACGAACTTTGCGAAGCGCTGCAAACCGTAGTGTGTATGGGCGAAAGCGCGCCAATGCAGATGATTCGCCAGAAGTTAATTGTCGGCGACGCGCTGGGAAGCGTACCGGATGATACGCCCGTCGTGCCGCTCCAACGCGACATTACGCAACAGCAAAAAACGCTGCGCCTGAAGGCAGAAGCCAGCGAAAAAGTGCTGGATCTTGATCTGCGCAAACCCGGCGATCTGGCGCGTAGCCATTTACTGCATCGCCTGACCTTACTCGACATTTCCTGGGGCCGTCTGGCTGGACAAGGAAATAACAGCAAAGGGACGTTCCACGAAGTCTGGTCGCTGCGCTGGGAACCGGCACTGGCAATGAACATCATTACCGCCAGCCGTTGGGGTAACAGCATTGAGCAGGCCAGCTCCCGCTATGCCATTGTGAGGGCGCAATACGCCAGCACGCTGCCGGAACTGGCAAAGCTTATCCAACAAGTGCTACTGGCCGATTTACAGGCCGCGATTGCCCCCATCGCCAATACACTGGAATCACTGGCTGCCACTCAGGGCAATATCGAACAGTTGCTGGAAGCCCTGGCACCGCTGGTGGCGATTGTCCGCTACGGCAACGTGCGCCAGACCGACTCTGGTATGGTAATGCAGGTACTGATGAGCCTCGCCCCGCGCGCCGCCATCGCCCTACCCGGTGCCTGTTCGGCGCTCAACGACGACAGCGCCGCCAGTATGAGAGAAAAAGTTATCGACGCTCACGCCGCGCTGCGGTTGCTGGATAACGAAGATCTGTTGGCGGGCTGGTTGCAGGCGTTGATGGTGCTGGCAGAGGGCAGTACCGCACACGCGCTGCTTCGCGGAACGGCGACGCGCCTGTTGTTTGATCTGCAAACGTTAACGACAGAACGGATCACCACGCTGATGAACCTGGCGCTATCGCCAGCCAATCCCCCGGCGGAAAGTGCCGCATGGGCGGAAGGTTTCCTCAACGACAGCGCGATGGTGCTACTGCACAATAGCGAATTATGGCAGTTGATCGATGCCTGGCTAAGCGGCCTGAACGACAATCACTTCACCCGGATCCTGCCGATGCTGCGGCGGACATTCGGCCGTTTTTCCAGCCCGGAACGCCGCCAGTTAGGCGAACGCGCCGCGCAGGGCGAGCGTGTCGCGCAGCAAGAAGAGACCAGCGGTATATGGGATGAACAGCGTGCCGCGTTAATGCTGCCGCTACTGCGCCGCATTCTGGCTTTGCCACCACACGAAAGGGAAAATCATGTCGAGTAACGAGATGGAACGGCTGCGCCGCTGGCGTCTGATCCTTGGAGAAGATGCCGACAATGCCTGTAACGTGGCGCTGGATGCCAGAGAGTCCGCGATTGATGCCGCGCTGGCGGCGCTCTATCAGCCAGACGGTAAACATGGATTACGCGGCGGCACGGGTGGATCGTCACCCAAAGTCGCTCGCTGGCTGGGTGATATTCGCCAGTATTTCCCCTCTTCTGTGGTTCAGGTGATGCAAAAAGACGCCTTTGAACGTCTTAATTTGCACAGTATGTTGCTGGAGCCAGAGATGCTGGCAAACGTCCAGCCTGATGTTCATCTGGTCTCCACGCTGATGTCGCTGAATGGCGTAATTCCGGCCAAAACCAAAGAAACCGCCAGGATTGTGGTGCGTAAAGTTGTCGAGCAATTGATGAAACAGCTTGAAGAGCCAATGCGTAGCGCGGTAAGCGGCGCTCTTAATCGTGCGGTACGTAATCGTCGCCCGCGCCACGCGGAAATTGACTGGCAGCGCACCATTCGCGCCAACCTGCGCCACTGGCAGGAAGAGTACAAAAGTATTGTTCCTGAAACGTTAATCGGCTACGGGCGCAAGTCTCAACGCACGCAAAAGGAGATCATTTTATGTATCGACCAGAGTGGGTCGATGGCCTCCTCGGTGGTCTATTCCAGTATTTTTGGCGCAGTAATGGCATCGCTCCCGGCGGTAAAAACGCATCTGGTGGTTTTCGACACCGCAGTGGTTGATATGACAGAGAAGCTCGACGATCCGGTAGAGCTGCTGTTTGGCGTGCAGCTGGGCGGCGGCACCGACATCAACCGCGCGGTAGGTTACTGCCAGTCTTTGATTCGCGATCCGCGTAATACCATTCTGGTGCTGATTTCCGACCTCTACGAAGGTGGTGTGGAACGCAATCTGTTGCAACGCGCCAGTGAGTTGATTCAGTCCGGCGTACAGGTGGTTACCCTGCTGGCCTTAAGCGACGAAGGCGCACCGTTTTACGACCGGTCACTGGCAGGAAAACTCGCCGCCATGGGTATTCCCTCCTTTGCCTGTACCCCTGATTTATTCCCCGGCATGATGGCCGCCGCCATTCGTAAGGAAGATGTGAATCTGTGGGCTGCGCAAAATGGCGTAGTGACAGCAAGAGAAACTTCCTGAAAATTCTGGTCGGATGCGCCCGCTCCGGCCTTTTTATTTGCTTCATCTTCAGCACAACGTTACAGCACAATTGCTGGAAAGCGCCTCGCATAACGTGAAGAAAACCCATGTAACAAGCCCACCTGGATTGTTACCGGCAGATGCCCGGCGTATAGCTGATCCCATTATTCAACGCAGCGCCATATAAAGGGACAGATAATGGAATCGCTCTCAGAAGGAACCACAGCAGGCTACCAGCAAATCCACGACGGTATTATTCACCTGGTCGATAGCGCCCGCACGGAAACGGTACGTAGCGTTAACGCGTTAATGACCGCGACATACTGGGAAATTGGTCGACGGATTGTCGAATTTGAACAAGGCGGCGAGGCCAGAGCGGCTTATGGTGCACAGCTTATCAAACGGCTCTCAAAGGATTTAAGTCTAAGGTATAAGCGTGGGTTCTCTGCAAAAAACTTACGCCAAATGAGGCTTTTTTACCTCTTTTTTCAACATGTTGAAATTCGCCAGACAGTGTCTGGCGAATTAACACCATTGGGAATTCCGCAGACACCGTCTGCAGAATTCCCATCGGCAAAGATTTGGCAGACGCTGTCTGCCAAATCCTTCCCACTGCCCTGGTCCACCTACGTCCGTCTACTTTCCGTTAAAAACGCTGACGCCCGCAGCTTTTATGAAAAAGAGGCGCTCCGCTGTGGTTGGTCTGTCCGCCAGCTAGAGCGGCAAATTGCGACCCAATTTTATGAGCGGACACTACTGTCATATGACAAATCAGCCATGCTGCAACAACACGCCCCTGCCGAGACGCATATTCTTCCGCAACAGGCGATACGCGATCCCTTTGTGCTCGAATTTTTGGAATTGAAAGATGAATACTCAGAATCCGATTTTGAGGAGGCGCTGATCAACCACCTGATGGATTTCATGCTGGAACTTGGGGATGATTTTGCCTTTGTTGGTCGACAGCGAAGGTTACGCATTGATGACAACTGGTTTCGTGTCGATCTGCTGTTTTTCCACCGCCGTTTACGCTGCCTGCTAATCGTCGATCTAAAAGTGGGCAAATTCAGCTATAGCGATGCCGGACAGATGAATATGTATCTCAACTACGCCAAAGAGCACTGGACGCTACCGGATGAAAATCCGCCCATCGGTCTGGTTCTCTGTGCAGAAAAAGGAGTCGGAGAAGCACATTATGCACTGGCTGGTTTGCCTAACACCGTTCTGGCAAGCGAATATAAGATGCAACTACCTGATGAAAAACGACTCGCGGATGAACTCGTTCGAACACAAGCGGTGCTAGAGGAAGGCTATAGACGCCGTTAATTTCAGCGGTTTCGAATTCTGCAGACAGTGTCTGCAGAATCTTTAAAACGAACTAAGTTTTAAGCCATTAAATCAGCCTTAACCTTCACCACAACCTTTTTAATCTCATCAGGTTCGCCGACAACGCATCCTGGTTTATGCGGTTCTCCCGGCATAAACACGGCGAACATTCCCGGTTTTAAGATGATGGCTTGCTCGTTCTCAATGGCGCTGCAAAGCTGGTAATCATCTTCATGGTGGAACTCTTCACACTGACGCGCAGTGCCTGCCATGCCAAACAGGATCCGTTCCTCACCGTTTAATAACAGCTGGATATCAATGTACTGCTCGTGCAATTCCGCTTTTTTCTCGACGGGCGATTGAGTGTTAAACGTCATGACATTCATAAAGATATTATCGCCCTGTAATTCGTAACGACCCGGCGCTTTTTCTTGCGGTCTGGCAGCTAATGCCAGCGTTAACGCGTCCTGTAACGCAGGATGTAATCCGGCAGACGGTAATGACTGTACTTCACCCATCATCATAATTTTTCTCCCTGGGCCAACAGCGCAGCCCCAAGTAAACCTGCATCATGGCGGTAGTGCGCCGCCAGTAAATCAACATGAAATGCCGCTGGCTCCTGCGCCAGATACGTCTCCACCAACGCCAGATACCCTTCTGCCAGACCAACGCTGCCACCGACCACTACGCACTGACAATCAGTTGTGGCTTTAATATCAGCGATCAGCCTTGCCAGCACATGTGCGGAGCGGTGAATCAGTTGCTGCGCCTGCTCATCGCCCTGCCCGGCGTGCGTGAAAATAGTTTTCGCATTCGCACCAGCCAACTCCCCTTGCGCTGCCGCCGCAATGCCGCGACCAGAAGCAATCGCCTCCACGCAACCTGTGCGTCCACAGCCGCAGACTGGACCATGCGGATCGGCAAGCGTATGCCCGATGTGCCCCGCCAGACCTCCAGGGCCGGTAAGCAGTTTGCCGCCGCTCACTACACCGCCGCCGACGCCAGTGGAAACAGTGATAAACACCATCTCGGTTATATCGCCTTCCAGCGCCTGATACTCTGCCCATGCTGCGGCCTGCGCGTCGTTAATGGCAATGGTCGGCAAATCGGTAAGCTGCTCCAGTGTTTTGACTAACGGAAAGTGTAGTAATCCACCAAGATTATGCGGATTTAGCGCCAATAAACTGCCGTCGCGAATAATTCCGGTTGAAGCGATAGCAACCCTCTGCGCGTGAGCTTGCAACGGAGAGACTAATACGGCTAAGGCTTCACGCAAGGCTTCTGGTGTCTGGCTAGCAGGCGTAGGAAGTTCACGGCGATCGCGGATCTGCCCATCAGCGCCAATCAGCGCGGCGGCAAGTTTAGTACCGCCGATATCAATCGCCAGTGTAGTCATAGCACCGCCTTTTTCATCGCTGTGTTGTACCACTGACAAATGTGTTCAAGACGCGTGATAGCAGAACCGACCGTTACCGCCCATGCACCGTGTCGCATCGCATCCGCCGCCTGAGCAGGCGAGTTGTAACGCCCTTCGGCAATCACCCGACATCCGGCGTCGCTTAATGTTTTCACCAGTGCCAGGTCTGGCTCTTCTGGCGTTTCAGGCGTGGTATAGCCAGAAAGCGTAGTACCAATAATTTCGGCTCCCAGCTTTTGGCAAGCCAGGCCGTCTTCCGGCGTTGAACAGTCGGTCATCGCCAGTAAACCGTGATGGTGAATACGCGCCAGCAGTGTTTCAACTGGAACCGGGCGCGGGCGATCGGTGCCATCAATAGCGATGATATCCGCACCCGCCTGCGCCAGTGCATCAACATCTTCAATATAGGCCGTGATGCGTACCGGAGAATCCTCCAGATCGCGCTTCACAATCCCGATAATCGGCACGCTCACCACCGCACGCGTGGCTTGTAGATTTGCCACACCTTCAATGCGAATGGCAACCGCGCCCGCCTGCTCTGCCGCTAATGCCATAGCAGCGACGATTTCCGGTTTATCGAGCGGGCTGTCCGGAACCGGCTGGCAGGAGACAATCAGGCCACCGTTAGCAGCGATTTTTTGATCCAGTTGTGCAAGTAACGACATACATCTTCCCTTAGCAAAAGGCCCGGTCCAGGACCGGGCAACAGGATTAACTTTTGGTTTTGACTAAATCGTTTTTAGCGCTGCCAAACGGTACGGCACCGCTAAATGGTTTGCCGTCGATAGCGTCATGAGTACGCAACGCTTCCGGGCGCAACCAACGCTGAACGCGAGAAGGCATATCCAGCCCAATCAGCAGGATCACCACGAACGTCAGGCTAAACGAAAGCGATGCCAGCGCAGTACCCAGATCCAGACGTTGAGCGATCAACGCGCCGATGATTGGGGCCAGTGCGCCGCCCAATGCGCCAACGTTGTAGGTAAAGCCCAGCCCCGCTGCACGCTGGTCGGTATCGAAATAACCGCCAATCAGTTTCGGTAAGATCCCGGCGATCCCTTGTCCAAGCATTTGCTGGAAGAACAGTAACAAACCGAGCACCCAGACGTTTGCGCCACCAATCGCAAATACCGGAATAATCAGCAGCTGTGAGGCCAGCAGACTGCAAACGTACGCTTTGCGGGTTCCCAGCCAGTCACCGAGGAAGCCACCGACGCAGCACCCCACCGCCGCACCAAAGCCACTAAAGAACAGCACATTGGCGACAGTATGCGGGTTATAAGCAAGTTCAGTTTTAAGATACGTTGGCAGCAGCGCCTGAATCGGCCATGAGTAGAGGAAAGCAAACAACACGACCACCATCAGCATTACGCCCGTTGGCCAGCGTTTGCCCGTACTCTGTACCATAAAGCTGATAAAGATTGCGGCGCATAACAGCCCGAGTACAGCGACGATTGCGGCATTTTGCAGGTTACCGGCGAAGCAGAACCACAGCGCAGTGGCCGCCGCCAGTGTCATCACGATATTGGCGATACGATGTTCACCACGGTAGAGAATATCCACCATTGTGCGTACTGGTGCTTTACCTGCGTGTTTCTCTTTCCAGTCTTCCGCTTCCGGGATGTTTTTACGCAGCCAGAGAGCAAAGATGATTGGTAAGATGCCGATAAAAAACAATGCACGCCAGCCCCAGACCGGAACCACCAGGCTGTAGACCTGAGCGGCAACGACGGCACCCACCGAGAAGCCTGAAATCAGAAAACCACTGGCTTTGTTACGCAGATGTTTTGGCCAGCTTTCAATGACATAGGTGGCGCTGGAACCGTATTCACCCGCCATCCCCATGCCGATGACCAGACGAGCAATAAACATGGTGATGTAGCCTGGCGCAAAGCCGCAGGCCAGCGTCCCGGCCGAGAAGAGAACGATACTGGTAACCATTGCCAGACGACGCCCGTAGCGGTCGCCCATAGCGCCAAGCATCAGGCCGCCGAACCAGCGAGAGATAAAGGCTGCGGAGATCAGACTTGCCGCCTGTACCGTCGTCAGCCCGAATTCACCTTGTACTTCGGTGAGTACCAGGGCGATTAAAACGAAATCAAAACCGTCAAGCAGATATCCCAACCAGGCAGCGGAAAATGCGCGCCATTGTGCGCGGTTGAGATGGCGATACCACGGGATATTCTGGGTTGTAGTACTCATTGTGAGTCTCCCGCGGTGGGCGATGCCCACACGCTTTGGTATAAAAATTGTAGGGTACAGATGCGTTTATTTCCCCTCACCCGGTAGGGGCGAGCGAGGGGAAACAACTCACCCGCGCTCTTGCATCAACTGCTGGGCTAGCGCCTTCAGTTCTGGCAGATATTTTTCATCGACCGGACCAAACGGTTTGCGGCACAGCGGCACAGAAACGACATCCATATAGTGCAGGACCGTTTTCAGGCCGCGGAATACGCCCGTTTTGATCAGTAAATCAATGACTTTATTACATTCGGTTTGCAGCTTCTGCGCGGTCTGGATATCGCCTTCTTTCAGCGCCTTCACGATACCCTGATAACGCCAGCCCATAATGTTGTAAGTACTGCCGATACCACCATCAGCGCCCGCCAACAAACCAGAAGCAAAGATTTCGTCGTAACCGTTATAGAGCACCAGATCCGGATGTTCACGACGGATCTGCTCCATCTGATAGAGATCGCCAGAGGTCTGTTTCAGCGCGCCGACACCAGGCAACGTAACCAGAGTGTTAATCTGATCCAGGGTCAGTTTAACGCCGCTTAACGCCGGAATGTTGTACACCACCATCGGCAACCCATCCGCCGAATCAATAATTGCCCGATAGTGATCGCAGTGTTCTTCAAAGCTGAAAGGGTAGTAGAACGGCGTGACGGCGGAGACGGCATCGAAGCCATAACGTTTGGCTGAAGACGCAAGCTGTTGGCTTTCAGCAGTGCTGACGCAACCTACATGAGCGATGAGTTTAATCTTGCCTTTCGCCTCTTCGGCGACGATTTCCAGTACCTGTTCACGCTCGGAAAGGCTTTGTACAAAGGCTTCGCCGGTAGAACCACCCACGTATAAACCGTCGATGCCCTGCTGAATATTGAACTGAACCAGGCGACGCAGACTCGCTTTATCCAGTGCTTGTTGTTGATCAAAAGGAGTCAGGAGTGCGGCCATTACGCCACGTAAATTCGTTGCCATAAATACCTCTGAAGTGATGCTTGTCTGATAAACGATATACCTTTATACCTGTTATACCAGATCAATTAAGCAACACCCCATACAGAAAGCTTATAATGCGATCTGCTTCACTAAAGTGGCATTATTTCTTTTTGTTGGTGGTCTGACCGAAGGCGTGCCAGGTAGCAGAGACGCTGTTGAGATGCGATTGCAACGCGCGATCGGCTTCATCGGGATCGTGGCGGCGGATCGCATCAACGATCGCAATATGCTGTTGATAGCTAACGTTGTTATGCTCGTGCAGAGCCTGATCAGCCACGGTTGGACGTGCGGCGATCAGCCAGTCGAGCAGGGCAACGTGGATCGCCATAAAGATTGGGTTACCGGGGATCTCCGCCAGCACGCGGTGGAAATCAACGTCTGAACGAATGAATGCCGCGTTGTTATCAAGCGACTGACTGTTGATTTCCAGTGCTTTTGCCAGCAAATCGATTTGCTCATCGGTGGCATGTTCAGCCGCATAGCGCACCAGGCTGGATTCAAAGAACAGACGTAATTGTTCGAAATGGGCAATCCCGCCAGGATGAGAAAGGAAATCTTTCGCCATGCCGGAAAGCTCGCCGATGATGGTGTCCGCAGAAGGACGTGAGACGCGAGCGCGTTCGCCGTTGTTTATTTGCACCAGACCTTTACGTTTTAACGCTGCCAGCGCTTCACGCACCGAAGGACGCCCGACGTTAAAGAACGCCATCAGTTCGCGTTCAGACGGTAATTGTTCACCTTCGCCAAATTCACGACGGCGGATCATCTGTTCCAGCTCTTCTTCCACCATTTCGGAGAGTTTTTTACGCGCCAGCGGGCGGCTGCGCAAGTTGCGACCAATTGCAGGTGAAGAATCTTCGGTTTGCGAATCAAATGCGTTCATAAGGCCCATTCTGTAAGGTCAGTGTGATTAACATCATCAGTGACATCCTATCACAGGATTGAAAGTAGGGGGAAATGGCGGTTTTTTCTCTTTGTGTCTCATTATTATCATAATTAACGTAATAATTAACTATTGCGAAAATTAGTGTAACGCCGATAAAAACATCCTGAATGAATTATTCATAAGACTATTCACAAGCATTATGAATATTACGAATATGTTCTTACAAAATAATCATAAATGCATATTTTATAATGAAAAATCGCCTCATCCAGAATTAAAAAATACGACACCAACACCATAAATAGCCTTGCAAAAAATATAACATCACTGTTTTCAATCTGCCGTTTATGGGATTGACCGTTTTCTTTTGACACGGAGTTCAACAATGTTCGGCATAATTATATCTGTCATCGTATTAATGACGATGGGCTATTTGATCCTGAAAAACTACAAACCTCAAGTGGTGCTGGCTGCCGCAGGTATCTTCCTGATGATGTGCGGTGTCTGGTTAGGGTTCGGTGGAGTACTCGATCCCGCCAAAAGCAGCGGCTACTTGATCGTCGATATTTATAATGAAATCCTGCGCATGCTGTCCAACCGCATTGCCGGGTTAGGGTTGTCGATTATGGCTGTGGGCGGGTATGCCCGCTACATGGAGCGCATAGGAGCCAGTCGGGCGATGGTGAGCTTGTTAAGCCGCCCGTTAAAACTCATTCGCTCGCCGTATCTTATTCTGTCGGCAACTTACGTTATCGGCCAAATCATGGCGCAGTTTATTACCAGCGCCTCCGGTCTGGGTATGTTGCTGATGGTCACCTTATTTCCAACACTAGTGAGTCTGGGAGTAAGTCGACTCTCTGCGGTGGCAGTTATCGCAACCACGATGTCCATTGAGTGGGGGATTCTGGAAACGAACTCTATTTTTGCGGCCCAGGTGGCAGGAATGAAAATTGCCACTTACTTCTTCCACTACCAGCTTCCGGTCGCCTCTTGCGTCATTATCTCGGTAGCGATCTCTCACTTTTTCGTGCAACGCGCTTTTGACAAAAAAGATAAAAATATCAATCACGAGCAGGCGGAGCAAAAAGCTCTCGATAATGTCCCGCCGCTCTATTACGCCATTTTACCGGTGATGCCGTTAATCCTGATGCTCGGCTCGCTGTTCCTCGCCCACGCTGGACTGATGCAGTCAGAACTGCATCTGGTGGTGGTGATGTTACTGAGTTTGACGGTGACGATGTTTGTTGAGTTTTTCCGCAAGCATAATTTGCGCGAAACAATGGACAATGTGCAGGCGTTTTTTGACGGCATGGGTACGCAGTTTGCCAACGTGGTAACGCTGGTGGTCGCGGGTGAAATATTTGCGAAAGGCTTAACGACGATTGGCACTGTCGATGCGGTTATCAGGGGGGCGGAGCATTCTGGTCTGGGCGGTATTGGCGTGATGATTATTATGGCGCTGGTCATTGCCATTTGTGCCATTGTGATGGGCTCAGGCAATGCGCCATTTATGTCATTTGCCAGTCTTATTCCGAATATCGCAGCCGGACTACATGTACCAGCGGTTGTAATGATTATGCCGATGCATTTTGCCACGACGCTAGCGCGCGCTGTTTCGCCGATTACTGCGGTGGTGGTCGTTACGTCAGGAATTGCAGGCGTTTCGCCTTTTGCGGTAGTGAAGCGGACAGCGATCCCCATGTCAGTCGGTTTCGTGGTGAATATGATTGCCACTATCACGCTATTTTATTAAGCGATTAAAAAGACAAAACAGGCCGCCAGGGCCTGTTTTCATTTTACTTCACAACGCGTAATGCCGGTCGACCACCGCGTGGTGGCTGCGGTGGTTCATCGTCAGGATGAGTGTCATCATCGTGATCTGGCTTGTCGCCATCAATAACCGACATAACGGTTTCGTTGTCTGCCGATGCCTCTTCATCATTCATGATGCTGGCATCTTCATCGTAGGCAGCTTCAGGTTCAAACATCGTGCCTGCGCCATTTTCACGGGCGTAGATAGCCAGCACGGCAGCCAGCGGCACAGAAACCTGACGCGGAATGCCACCAAAGCGCGCGTTAAAGCGCACCTCATCATTCGCCAGTTCCAGATTGCCGACAGCACGCGGCGCAATGTTGAGTACGATTTGCCCGTCACGCGCATATTCCATAGGAACCTGCACGCCAGGGAGCGTCACATCCACCACCAGGTGCGGCGTGAGCTGGTTATCCAGCAACCACTCATAGAATGCACGCAGCAGATAGGGACGACGTGGTGTTAGCTGTGACAAATCCATACAGATTAACTCCGGCCCAGACGCATTTCACGTTCTGCTTCAGTTAAAGAAGCAAGGAAAGAGTCACGTTCAAAGACGCGGGTCATATAGCCTTTCAGCTCTTTCGCACCCGGACCGCTGAACTCGATGCCCAGTTGCGGCAGACGCCACAGCAGCGGAGCAAGGTAGCAATCGACCAGGCTGAACTCATCGCTCAGGAAGTACGGCTTCTGACCGAAGACCGGCGCAATCGCCAGCAGTTCTTCGCGCAGTTGCTTACGTGCGGCATCTGCTTCAGAAGCTGAACCGTTGATGATGGTGTTCATCAGCGTGTACCAGTCTTTTTCGATGCGATGCATGTACAGACGGCTTTCACCGCGAGCTACCGGGTAAACAGGCATCAGTGGCGGATGCGGGAAACGCTCATCCAGATATTCCATAATGATGCGAGATTCCCACAGGGTCAGCTCACGATCCACCAGGGTCGGAACGCTCTGATTCGGGTTGAGGTCAATCAGATCCTGAGGCGGATTGTCCTTTTCCACGTGTTCGATCTCGAAACTTACACCTTTCTCAGCCAGCACAATGCGGACCTGATGGCTATAGATGTCAGTAGGACCGGAAAACAGCGTCATTACCGAACGTTTGTTGGCAGCGACAGCCATGAAAACCTCCAGGTATAGTCAGAATTTTTACTGCTACCAGCCACCAGGTGGCCAGTCAGAAGTTGTGTTACCCAGTAAGGAACGACTCTCTTTGTTCGAAAATCAAACAAAAAATGAGCAATACCCGACATTTGGGCAGAAAATTGGATGATAGTTTACCAGATTTTGTGACCTTTGTGGTGAGTCGATGCCGGAAATGGGGAAAAAGAGATGCGCTTTAGTCTGAAATGGTTGACTTAGTCCCTTATCGGCGATGTGGTTTTTGTTTTCTGTCTGTCAGGCGACAGCAAAAATCAACATTCCTTTTTTTACGCTGATTCAGATTTTAGCCATAAAAAAACCCGCCGAAGCGGGTTTTTTTCGCAAATTGTTTTCTGCCGGAGCAGAAGCCAATTAACGTTTGGAGAACTGCGGACGACGACGTGCTTTACGCAGACCGACTTTCTTACGTTCAACCTGACGAGCGTCACGAGTAACGAAGCCAGCTTTACGCAGTTCAGAACGCAGGGACTCGTCGTATTCCATCAGAGCGCGGGTGATACCGTGACGGATCGCACCAGCCTGACCAGAGATACCACCACCTTTAACAGTGATGTACAGGTCCAGTTTCTCAACCATATCGACCAGTTCCAGCGGCTGACGAACTACCATGCGGGCAGTTTCACGACCGAAGTACTGTTCCAGAGAACGTTGGTTGATTACGATTTTACCGTTGCCCGGTTTGATGAAAACGCGAGCTGCGGAACTTTTGCGGCGACCAGTGCCGTAGTATTGATTTTCAGCCATTGCCTATAATCCCGATTAGATGTCAAGAACTTGCGGTTGCTGTGCCGCGTGGTTGTGCTCGTTACCCGCGTAAACTTTCAGTTTACGGAACATAGCACGACCCAGCGGGCCTTTTGGCAACATGCCTTTAACCGCGATTTCAATCACACGCTCAGGACGGCGAGCAATCATCTCTTCAAAGGTCGCTTGTTTGATACCACCGATGTGGCCGGTGTGGTGATAGTACACTTTGTCAGTACGCTTGTTGCCGGTTACAGCAACTTTGTCAGCGTTCAGAACGATGATGTAATCACCGGTATCTACGTGCGGAGTGTATTCCGCTTTGTGCTTACCGCGCAGGCGACGAGCCAGTTCAGTAGCCAGACGGCCCAGAGTTTTACCGGTCGCGTCAACAACATACCAGTCGCGTTTTACGGTTTCTGGTTTAGCTGTAAAAGTTTTCATTAAAAGCTTACCCAATAAATAGTTACACGTTGGTGAACACCCAAACGTCTTCAATTGTTGAGGTTCACACGACAAAGTCCGGCAAACCTACCCCTTCGAATAGCCTATGCCAGCACACAAAAAGTTTTGGGAAAAAAACTTTCTTGTAACGTGGGGTCGCAGGATTATAGAGAAGTCGGGGTCAAAGATCGACCCCTTTTTGTGATTTGTGGCAGGTTTTAACCCGCCAAATGCTCGCGCTTCAGATACTCTTCGCTTTGCATCTCTTGCAGACGTGACAGGCAACGCTGGAACTCAAACTTCAGCCGATCGCCCTGATAAATTTCATACAGCGGCACTTCTGCACTCACCACTAATTTGACATGGCGCTCGTAAAACTCATCCACCAGCGCAATAAAGCGCCGCGCTTCGCTCTCCATCAACCGCGTCATAACTGGTACATCAAACAACATGACCGTGTGAAAGAGGCGTGAGAGCGCAATATAGTCATGCTGACTACGGGCGTCGACGCACAGCGTAGTAAAAGAGACCGCCAGCGTCTGGTTCTCGACGCCCATTGTCGCCAATGGCCGATGGTTGATTTCTAACGTCGGTGAATTTTCTCGTTTCGCCCCCGCCAGCGCCAACCACAGTTTGTCCATTTGCGTCCGGGTTTCATCGTTGAGTGGCGAAAGCCACAGGTGCGCCTGAGTGAGCGTACGCAGTCGATAATCAACACCGGCGTCCACGTTCATTACATCACAATGCTGTTTAATGGCATCGATTGCAGGCAAAAAACGCGCACGTTGCAGGCCATTTCGATAAAGTTCGTCCGGCGGAATATTTGACGTCGCTACCAGGGTAATACCGCGGGCGAACAGGGCTTTCATCAGGCCGCCAAGTAGCATGGCATCGGTAATATCAGAAACAAAAAATTCGTCAAAACAGAGCACGTCAGTTTCTGCTTTAAAGCGATCGGCAATAATTTCCAGCGGATCGGTCTGCCCCTGCAAAGCAGTTAGCTCTTCATGTACCCGCAGCATAAAACGGTGAAAGTGCAGACGCTGTTTCCGCTCTCCCGGCAGGCTTTGATAGAAAAGGTCCATCAGCCAGGTTTTCCCGCGTCCTACCCCGCCCCACATATATAAGCCACGCACTGGCGTATGCTTTGTGTCTTCGCGTTTACCCCACAGTTTACCGACCCGCGCCATTAGCCCACTCGTCCTGGGGGCTGGAGGCGTGCTATTGATGAGTTCCTGATAAATAATTTCCAGGCGGCTGACGGCCTCTTTTTGAACGTCGTCGGGTTGATGGCTGCCTTCATTGAGCGCCTTCAGGTATTGCGATGTTGGGGTAACGCTTTGCATGATCTTATTGTTATTCCTTGAATAATCGGTGCGCCGTTGTTCACGGTTGACGAAAAAAAGGCCGTTCTACACTACGCGATATGCAGTCGGGATTCCACTTCTGTGGAATTAACGGTTATAGTGGCATAATCAGCCGCAGGCATGGAGCCTGAAGCCAACACCCTACGGAAACAAAAGACAACGGGAGATGTTCATGACCTGGGAATATGCGCTAATTGGGTTAGTCGTCGGCATCATTATTGGTGCTGTGGCCATGCGTTTTGGTAATCGTAAACTACGCCAGCAACAGGCGTTGCAGTACGAACTGGAAAAGAATAAAGCTGAACTGGACGAGTATCGCGAAGAGCTGGTTAGCCACTTTGCCCGCAGCGCGGAATTACTGGATACCATGGCGCACGACTATCGCCAGCTGTATCAACACATGGCGAAAAGCTCCAGCAGCCTGCTGCCGGAACTGTCTGCTGAAGCAAACCCGTTCCGTAATCGTCTGGCAGAGTCTGAAGCCAGCAACGATCAGGCACCGGTGCAAATGCCACGCGACTATTCTGAAGGCGCGTCAGGCCTGCTGCGTACTGGCGCGAAGCGCGACTAATTTATTTTTCGGGCGCAGCCATTGCGCCCTCCTCTTCTTTCCCTCCCCCGACTATCATTTAATCTGGTGTCTCATTGTTAGCCGTCTGAAAATTCAATAACATCAAACTGTTTTGAATCTCTTTTCTTATCATTCAGGTACGAGAGCAGGAATAATGAAAAAACAAACCCAGCTGTTGAGTGCATTAGCGTTAAGTGTCGGGTTAACTCTCTCGGCGTCATTTCAGGCCGTTGCGTCGATTCCAGGCCAGGTTGCCGATCAGGCCCCCCTCCCCAGTTTGGCTCCAATGCTAGAAAAAGTGCTTCCGGCAGTGGTGAGCGTACGAGTGGAAGGAACGGCCAGTCAGGGACAGAAAATCCCGGAAGAATTCAAAAAGTTTTTTGGTGATGATTTACCGGATCAACCTGCACAACCTTTCGAAGGTTTAGGCTCCGGTGTCATCATCAACGCCAGTAAAGGCTATGTGCTGACTAACAACCATGTGATTAATCAGGCACAGAAAATCAGTATTCAGCTCAATGATGGGCGCGAGTTTGATGCAAAACTGATTGGTAGCGATGACCAGAGCGATATCGCCCTGTTGCAAATTCAAAACCCGAGCAAATTAACGCAAATCGCTATTGCCGACTCCGATAAATTGCGCGTCGGTGATTTTGCCGTGGCGGTCGGTAACCCATTTGGCCTTGGGCAAACCGCCACCTCTGGCATTGTTTCCGCATTAGGCCGCAGCGGGTTGAATCTTGAAGGTCTTGAAAACTTTATCCAGACAGATGCTTCCATTAACCGCGGTAACTCCGGCGGTGCACTGTTAAACCTTAACGGTGAGTTAATTGGCATCAACACTGCAATCCTTGCGCCTGGCGGTGGGAGCGTCGGGATTGGATTTGCCATCCCCAGTAATATGGCGCGAACACTGGCGCAGCAGCTTATCGACTTTGGTGAAATCAAACGCGGTCTGTTAGGCATCAAAGGCACCGAGATGAGTGCCGATATCGCCAAAGCCTTCAACCTTGACGTACAGCGTGGCGCGTTTGTCAGCGAAGTGCTGCCAGGTTCTGGCTCGGCAAAAGCGGGCGTCAAAGCGGGCGATATTATTACCAGCCTCAACGGCAAACCACTGAATAGCTTTGCTGAGTTGCGCTCTCGTATCGCAACCACCGAGCCGGGCACGAAAGTAAAGCTCGGCCTGCTGCGTAATGGCAAACCACTGGAAGTAGAAGTGACGCTCGATACCAGTACCTCTTCGTCAGCCAGTGCTGAAATGATCACGCCAGCGCTGGAAGGTGCAACGTTGAGCGATGGTCAGCTAAAAGATGGCGGCAAAGGTATTAAGATCGATGAGGTTGTCAAAGGAAGCCCAGCTGCTCAGGCAGGCTTGCAAAAAGACGATGTGATCATTGGTGTCAACCGCGATCGGGTGAACTCGATTGCTGAAATGCGTAAAGTGCTGGCGGCAAAACCGGCCATCATCGCCCTGCAAATTGTACGCGGCAATGAAAGCATCTATTTGCTGATGCGTTAATGTCGTAAACCGGGCATCAGGCTGACGTGTGATGTCCGGTTAACTCGTGGTATGCTGCTGCCGTTCCCTTTTTTAATGACGCCTCCATCATGTTTGTGAAGCTCTTACGTTCCGTTGCGATTGGATTAATTGTCGGCGCTATTCTGCTGGTTGCCATGCCTTCGCTGCGCAGCCTTAACCCGCTTTCCACTCCGCAATTTGACAGTACCGATGAGACGCCTGCCAGCTATAATCTGGCGGTTCGCCGCGCCGCGCCAGCGGTGGTTAACGTTTACAACCGTGGTTTGAACACCAACTCTCACAACCAGCTTGAGATCCGCACCCTGGGATCCGGTGTAATCATGGATCAACGCGGTTATATCATCACCAATAAACACGTCATCAACGACGCCGATCAGATCATCGTCGCCTTACAAGATGGACGTGTATTTGAAGCATTGCTGGTGGGATCTGACTCTCTAACCGATCTGGCGGTACTTAAAATTAATGCCACTGGCGGTTTACCTACCATTCCAATCAATGCACGTCGCGTACCGCACATTGGTGACGTGGTCCTGGCGATCGGTAACCCGTACAACCTCGGGCAGACCATTACCCAGGGGATTATTAGTGCCACGGGTCGAATTGGTCTGAACCCGACCGGGCGGCAAAACTTCCTGCAAACCGATGCTTCCATTAACCACGGTAACTCTGGCGGCGCACTGGTGAACTCGCTGGGCGAACTGATGGGCATTAACACGCTGTCGTTTGATAAGAGTAACGATGGCGAAACGCCGGAAGGCATCGGCTTTGCGATTCCTTTCCAGTTAGCAACCAAAATTATGGATAAGCTGATCCGCGATGGTCGCGTGATCCGCGGCTACATTGGTATCGGCGGACGTGAGATCGCACCACTGCACGCGCAGGGCGGTGGTATAGATCAACTGCAAGGGATCGTGGTTAATGAAGTGTCACCTGACGGCCCGGCGGCGAATGCGGGTATTCAGGTCAATGATTTGATTATTTCGGTGGATAACAAACCGGCCATCTCTGCTCTGGAGACGATGGATCAGGTGGCGGAAATTCGCCCTGGCTCGGTGATCCCGGTTGTAGTGATGCGTGATGATAAGCAGTTAACGCTGCAGGTCACCATTCAGGAATATCCGGCAACCAATTAAGTCGTGCGCTCAAAACAAAAAACCGGAGTCTGTGCTCCGGTTTTTTATTATCCGCTAATCAATTACTTATTAACGAACTCTTCGCCCAGGGCGATATCTTTCTTCAGCGTATCCAGCATACCTTCCAGCGCGTTCTGTTCAAATGTGCTCAGGGTGCCGATAGATTTACGCTCTTCCACGCCGTTTTTACCCAGCAGCAGCGGTTGAGAGAAGAAACGTGCGTACTGACCGTCGCCTTCAACGTAGGCACATTCGACAACGCCTTGTTCGCCCTGTAGTGCGCGAACCAGAGACAGACCAAAACGTGCAGCAGCCTGGCCCATAGACAGGGTTGCAGACCCGCCACCGGCTTTCGCTTCAACCACCTCAGTACCCGCGTTCTGGATACGTTTGGTCAGTTCAGCCACTTCCTGCTCGGTAAAGCTAACGCCAGGAACCTGTGACAGCAGCGGCAGAATGGTAACACCAGAGTGACCGCCAATTACCGGCACTTCAACTTCGCCCGGCTGTTTGCCTTTCAGTTCCGCAACAAAGGTGTTGGAACGAATGATATCCAGCGTGGTAACGCCGAACAGTTTGTTTTTGTCATAAACACCGGCTTTTTTCAGCACTTCAGCAGCAATCGCAACTGTGGTGTTAACCGGGTTAGTGATAATACCAATGCACGCTTTTGGGCAGGTTTTCGCAACTTGCTGTACCAGATTTTTCACGATGCCGGCGTTAACGTTAAACAGGTCGGAACGATCCATACCCGGTTTACGCGCTACACCTGCAGAGATAAGAACGACATCTGCGCCTTCCAGCGCCGGAGTCGCATCTTCACCAGAAAAACCTTTGATTTTCACAGCAGTAGGGATATGGCTCAGATCGACAGCCACACCGGGAGTCACTGGAGCGATATCATACAGAGAGAGTTCTGAACCTGAAGGCAGTTGGGTTTTTAACAGTAGTGCAAGCGCCTGGCCAATACCGCCAGCAGCGCCGAGGACTGCGACTTTCATCCTAAACTCCTTATTATATTGATAAACTAAGATATGTTGCTCCGCTGCCGCGACCTTAATCCACAAAATTGCCGTTTACAATGACCACATCTCAAGAATGTGTAGTCACGCAAGTTTAGCGTTTATGCATTTAATTGCCGTAATCAGGAACCTAACTTACGTAATTAACAGTCGCTTATGCATTAGCGCAACATTCCAACAGGTGGTGACAATATACCCTACCGTTCAGCCAAAACAACATCAATTTGATAACAATTAATTTACTTTTAAGCAGAATTTGCATGCCGTGACGCAGGCATGTTTCTCAATAACGAAATTTGATAAAATCCCGCTCTTTCATAACATTATTTCAGCCTTCTTCAGGGCTGACTGTTTGCATAAAAATTCATCTGTATGCACAATAATGTTGTATCAACCACCATATCGGGTGACTTATGCGAAGCTCGGCTAAGCAAGAAGAACTAGTTAAAGCATTTAAAGCATTACTTAAAGAAGAGAAATTTAGCTCCCAGGGCGAAATCGTCGCCGCGTTGCAGGAGCAAGGCTTTGACAATATTAATCAGTCTAAAGTCTCGCGGATGTTGACCAAGTTTGGTGCTGTACGTACACGCAATGCCAAAATGGAAATGGTTTACTGCCTGCCAGCTGAACTGGGTGTACCAACTACCTCCAGTCCATTGAAGAATCTGGTGCTGGATATAGACTACAACGATGCAGTTGTCGTGATTCATACCAGCCCTGGCGCGGCGCAGTTAATTGCTCGCCTGCTGGACTCACTGGGCAAAGCAGAAGGTATTCTGGGCACCATCGCTGGCGATGACACCATCTTTACTACCCCTGCTAACGGTTTCACCGTCAAAGACCTGTACGAAGCGATTTTAGAGCTGTTCGACCAGGAGCTTTAATCTCTGCCCCGTCGCTTCTGGCGGCGGGGAAAATGTTGCTTTTCCCTCTCATCCCCCTGCTTTCTCCTACGATTAATTTAACGAATAGTGCGTTTTAACGCGACATATCATTCACATAATGAATACATGAGTTAAAAAAAGCACATTATGCAAAATTCATTATCTAATTGAAAATAATAGAATTAATAATAAATAACCGTGTTTTTAATTCTTTTTTGTTATTAAAACTCACACTTTTAACACTTAGTATCAACTGAAACAGTTAGCGTGGTATTAATTAGTTCAATAATTAGTGTATACTTGATTTTGTGATATGGGTCACGAAACAAAGGCCCAGCTAAAAGATTATGTCGAGGTAAAAATCATGAAAATCAAAACCACTGTTGCTGCATTAAGCGTACTTTCTGTTCTCTCTTTCGGTGCATTCGCTGCCGACTCCATTGATGCTGCACAAGCACAAAATCGTGAAGCAATCGGGACCGTATCCGTAAGTGGTGTGGCGTCTTCGCCAATGGATATGCGTGAAATGCTGAACAAAAAAGCGGAAGAGAAAGGCGCAACGGCCTACCAGATTACTGAAGCTCGTAGCGGTGACACCTGGCACGCTACGGCTGAACTGTACAAATAAACCCTCATCGTCTTGTCCGACGATATTGCCCCCGGTTCGGGGGCTTTTTTTTGCGCTAATGACGAACATTAAAACGCAAATGCCCTTCCAGCTCTTCCTCTGCCTCATCAAACAGCAATATTAACGCGCCAAAACGGCGACGCGTTTTCTCTCCCAGATGAACAAATTCAATCTCAAGTGGTAGCGGCAGGACATCGTTCATTAACACATCCCATAGAGAGTCGAGATCGCGTACTTTATCTTTTGCCAGACCAAAGGTTTGGCTAAAGTCGCGATAAAAATCCTCCTGACTCTCAATCTCATCAAAATCAAAGGTATAAATATTCATCTGTTGCCACCGTCACGTTTCGCGGCGAGTTCTGCCGTTCATTGCTAAGTATAGCCATGAAAAAACCGACGCTTTTGGCGTCGGTTTTGACTTAACTATCGGTCAACGCATGTTGATACTTATGGAGCATACCCGTAAGCCGATGTACTGGTTCCGTCACCTGCGGTGGCGCTTGCCAGATGCGTAGCTTTTCCTGGTAGATTTCCAGTTCTTCCAGCAACTGGCCAAAGTACCGACGACGTTTATCATCGCTACGGGCAGATATCACATGGTCTGCTGTGCGGCGCATTTGCCGGTGAAACGCCGATAAATCCTCGTTAACCGGGATCGGCGCATCACGCAGGCGCTGGTGCGCGATAATCATCGTCAGTGCCAGGCGAAATTTCGGCAAATCCCCTGGGAACTTATTCATCAGCAAAAACAGCTGCTGATAAAGTGCCGGGAGGTGATTCTCTTTACGACGTGCCACATTGGTAGTCATCGCGGAAACAGCGGCAGAAACAAACTGATTAAGCAGTACACGTCCAGTCCTGTCGCGCGATTTATCCCGCACCAGCAAAATAACGGTGAACGCGAGCACACAGCCGACGATTTGCCCTAATGCGCTGTCGAGAAACTGACTGAAATGGAAAGTCATCGGGTTATCCAGCACGATAATGTTTATGGTGCTGGCCAGCGCCCCCATCGAGCCCAATCGCCGTTTCTGTACTTCAATGCCAAGGAAGAATCCCAGCACTGCCAGGCTAATACACAGCAATAACATGCTTTGTTGGGTATTAGGGATAATCACCAAAAAGTAGAGTAGCCCTAACGGCAGCGCCGCCAGCGTCCCATAAATAAAGTCGATCGCCACCATGCGTGGATTCGGCAAACGCATTGCCAGTGACGTCACTACCGCAATCATCACCATTGCACCACTGCCGGAAGTCCAGCCCGTCCACAGCCAGAAAAGCGTCCCCAGAATGCAGGAAAGTGTGGTTCGCCAGAAGTTAACCATCGCATGATGACGTTCGGCTGACTCTACTTTGACTTCCGGTTCGCCTTGCAGGATCTCTTCTTCAGTAGCGTTGATTTTTGTGTTACTGATAACGCCGCGCTTGAGAAGCTGATAACGCGTTGCCGCCGCGACCCAGCTATAAATGGTGACAGGCGTTTCCCGTTCCCCGGTCCAGGCGATAACTCTCCGCAGGCGTTTGAGCTGCTTGTGGACGTCCTGCGCGGTTTCTACCGGCGTGTCAAAAAATTCGCGGAAAGTATCAGTGATCAATTCCGGGCGCGTATTCTGAATAAGATAAGTTTCGCAGGATTGGGTAATCAGCGTCAGCGATAGCGTATTGATCGCTTTTAAACGTCGATTGGCCCGCGCCCAGCGGGAAGATTCCATATTCAGGTTGCTGCGCATACCTTGTAACGCCGTGGTGCGTCGCACAAGATCGCCCCAGGCTTTATCGACAACTTCACCATCGCCATGCTTGATACAGAGTTGCATTAATTGATATTGCGCGACCAGCAAACTTTCCAGCTCTCGATCCACTTCTTGTTTGATCGATCGCGGAGAAAAGAGCAAATCCGCCATAATTGCACACGCAATACCGATAACGATCTCGCTACAACGTTCGACGGCAAACTGCGGCGTAAGAAGCGGTTCCGGCTGAATGGTAATCACAATGATCAGCGCGGTATAACCAGCCAACCCCCACGCATAGGAGTTTTCTATTCGTACCAGCGAGGAAATCCAGGTACAAAAACCGGCCCAAATACAGCACACCAGAATCATCAATAATGGTGCGCGGATCATCGCAATGATGATCACCAGTCCGGCAATACAGCCAATAAATGTGCCGATGATGCGCAAAAAGCCACGATAGCGAATAGCGCCAGAATACGGTTCACCTCCCGCAGCAAAGGCCGGACCGGCGGCAACAATCGCCGCTGTCAGTACCGCCCAGCGTGGCGTTTCCAGCTGGAAGTGAAAGCCAACAAACAGCGCCAGTACAATGGCGGTCGCCAGTTTTACCGCAAAGCGAATATGTTGGTTAGCAATGGAGAAAATACCCATCGTGATTAACCAAACTCACGCAGGCGATGGGCCATTTTACGGAAGAACGAATCCTGGCTTTCGTCGCGATCTTGTTTGCCAGTGACCACCACTGTAGCAGTGGTGCCCGCAGGCCAGATGTTCTCTTGCTGGTTGTCGAGACGAATACGAACCGGAACACGTTGCGCCAAACGCACCCATTCAAGGTTAGAGTCGATGGTCGCCATCCCTTTGTCGTCACGCGTGCTGCTGGCGTTGGTGACCCCAGCAGCAACACTATCAACAGTCCCTTTCAGCACTTTGTTACTGCCAAGCGGCGTGATCTCTGCACGATACCCAGGGCGCACCCCTTCCAGCTTAGTTTCTTCCATATAGGCCAGTACATAGAAGGAGTTCTGTTTCACCAGCGCAACCGCCGTTGATCCACGGGTAATAAACTCACCGGTATAGACGTTGAGGTTGGTCACCCAGCCATCTGCTGGCGCGCGGATCACCGTGCGTTCAAGATCCAGTTTTGCCAGATCGCGGGTCGCCTGCGCTTTCGCTAACTGATGCAGAACCGTTTGTAGTACGTTGTTGGCCTGATCGATCTCTTCGCGAGACATCGCCTGCACACCGAGACGGTTACGACGTCCGGCCTCCTGGCGTTTCTCCTGTGCCAGTACCTGATAATAAGCAACATCGGCTTGCGCTTCCTCAAGCGCCTTTTGATAACGCGGCTGGTCGATGGTGAACAGTACCTGTCCTTTTTTCACCAGCTGGTTATCATGAACATTCACCTGGGTAATGAGTCCAGAAACGTCCGGCGCGATCGCAACGACGTCAGCGCTAAAGCGCGCGTCACGCGTCCACGGGGATTCGGTGTAATAGACCCAGGCATTAAAAATTGCGATGAAGGCCAGAATGACTAATACGACCGTGATGGCCGTACGGGAGAATTTTCTTATTAGTGTTTTCACTTCAACCTCAAACGAACAGTCGCGATATCAAATAAAACAAGCAGCAATAGAGCGCGGTGTTGAACAACGCCGGATGCCAGACAAAGTCGTAGATACCTGTTGGCACAAGTACCCGGCGCACCAGCCAGAAAATCGCCAGTGATAAAAGCAATTCGAAAAATATCGGTGGGAAGGACAGCCCAAACACCACGATAACGGGAAACAGACTCATGTTGACCTTGGTTGTATAGAGAGAGCAGGCGTTATTATTTTCAGCATCTGTCGCCGCAGAGAAGGGCATGGAAAGCCGGGCGAGAGCAACATTGCTGTAGATTGATATTTAATATATTAACGTAACTGTTATGCTGTTATCTATATTATGTGATCTAAATCACTTTTAAGTCAGAGTGAATAATGGAACGACTAAAACGCATGTCGGTGTTTGCCAAAGTAGTTGAATTTGGCTCTTTTACCGCCGCCGCCAGACAGCTACAGATGAGCGTTTCGTCCATCAGTCAGACGGTGTCAAAACTGGAAGATGAGTTGCAGGTAAAGCTGTTAAACCGTAGCACACGCAGCATTGGCCTGACCGAAGCCGGTAGAATTTACTACCAGGGCTGCCGTCGGATGCTTCATGAAGTGCAGGATGTTCATGAGCAACTGTATGCCTTCAATAACACCCCCATCGGGACGCTGCGCATTGGCTGTTCTTCAACTATGGCACAAAATGTTCTCGCCGGGCTAACAGCCAAGATGCTGAAAGAATACCCAGGTTTGAGCGTTAATCTGGTTACCGGAATTCCTGCCCCCGACCTGATTGCCGACGGTCTGGATGTGGTGATCCGCGTCGGCGCGTTGCAAGATTCCAGCCTGTTTTCCCGCCGTCTGGGCGCGATGCCAATGGTGGTGTGCGCCGCAAAAAGTTATCTCACACAATACGGCATACCGGAAAAACCCGCCGATTTAAGTAGTCACTCATGGCTTGAATACAGCGTGCGACCCGACAATGAATTTGAACTGATCGCACCGGAAGGGATCTCGACTCGCCTGATCCCGCAAGGGAGATTTGTGACTAATGATCCGATGACGCTGGTGCGCTGGCTGACTGCAGGCGCTGGGATCGCCTACGTGCCGCTGATGTGGGTGATCAACGAGATCAATCGCGGGGAACTCGAGATCCTGCTACCACGTTACCAGTCAGATCCACGCCCGGTTTATGCGTTATATACCGAAAAAGATAAGCTGCCGCTGAAGGTACAAGTCGTGATCAACTCGCTAACGGATTATTTTGTTGAGGTCGGTAAATTGTTTCAGGAGATGCACGGGCGCGGGAAAGAGAAGTAGTTCATGTGCGGAGGCCGGATAAGGCGTTTATGCCGCATCCGGCAACCAATGCCTGATGCGGCGCTTACCTGCCTGGATAGATTACGCGGTACCGCCAACAGTCAGGTTATCAACTTTCAACGTTGGCTGGCCCACGCCAACCGGCAAACTCTGCCCTTCTTTACCACAGACACCTACGCCGTTATCCAGTTTCAAGTCATTGCCCACCATCGAAATCTGCTGCATGGTTTCGATACCGGAACCAATCAACGTCGCGCCTTTCACCGGCTTCGTTACTTTACCGTTTTCAATCAGATACGCTTCTGAGGTGGAGAAAACGAATTTGCCGGATGTAATATCCACCTGACCGCCACCAAAGTTCGGTGCATAGATACCGTACTCAACGGATTCAATAATTTCCTGCGGGGTCGATTTACCCGGCAGCATATAGGTGTTGGTCATACGCGGCATCGGCAGATGAGCGTAGGATTCACGGCGACCGTTGCCAGTCGGCGTCATTCCCATCAAACGCGCGTTGAGCTTATCCTGCATGTAGCCTTTCAGAATGCCGTTCTCAATCAGCACGTTGTACTGGCCTGGCGTACCTTCGTCATCAATCGCCACCGAACCACGGCGATCGACCATCGTGCCGTCATCAACCACGGTACACAGTTCTGAAGCCACCAACTCCCCGACCTGACCACTAAAGACCGAAGTACCACGGCGGTTGAAGTCGCCTTCCAGACCGTGACCCACCGCCTCATGTAACAGCACGCCCGGCCAACCTGCGCCAAGTACTACCGGCATGGTGCCCGCTGGTGCAGCAACGGCAGAAAGATTGACCAACGCCATACGCACTGCTTCTTTTGCCCACGCATCCGCACGGACTTCACCGTCGAGATCGGCAAGGAAGAACTCATAACCAAAACGACCGCCGCCGCCACTGGCACCGCGTTCGCGTTTGCCATCTTCTTCGACCAGAACGCTCACGGAAAGACGCACCAACGGACGGACATCCGCCGCCAGCGTGCCGTCGGTGGCCGCAACCAGAATTAATTCATAAACGCCGCTGAGGCTGGCAGTCACTTCCTGTACGCGCTTGTCCGCTTCGCGGGCAACCTTATCGACTCGACGCAGGATATCCAGCTTCTCTTCACGGCTCATGCTTTGCAGCGGATCTACCGAGGTATACAACGGGCTATGCTCTACCGCGCCCAGCGTCTGTACTTTGCCATCACCACTATCACGGACGATGGTGCGCGCCGCTTGCGCACTCTGTTCCAGCGCCAGCAGGCTGATTTGGTCTGCGTAAGCAAATCCGGTTTTTTCACCGCTGATTGCACGCACACCAACACCCTGATCGATGTTGTAAGAACCATCTTTAATAATGCGGTCTTCTAAAACCCAGGATTCGTGATAGCTCGACTGAAAATAGAGATCGCCATAATCAAGGCGACGTTCGGCCAGTTGACCGAGGATCGCGAACAAGTCCTGATGTTTCAGGCCGTTCGCCGCTAGCAATTGTTCACTTACCAGGTTCAGACTCATCGTTTTTGCTACTCGTTAGTTACTGCAGTAGAGGATTTTTTACGGCTGCCGGATGCGGCGTGAACGCCCTATCCGGCCTACGGTTATGTTCCGGCTCGTTGGCCTTTGGCAACGATTATCATATGAGATTGGGGCAATTACGCGCCCTCGTCAAATCATTGCGCTTTTTCTTTACGCGGTTGGCGCAACACTTCGTTGATTTGCGGATCGTCCAGCGGACCCGAAATGTGATAGCGCAAAATGGAGACTTTGCTCCACAGCGGCCCCAGCACTTTACTGGCGGCAAACACTGCCGCGCCAACAATGGGGTTAACCGCAAAGGCCGCAGCCACACCCACCGTCGCAGAAATCTCTGGTGCGACAACCGCTTCCATATTCAGGTCGCGACGTACCAGATTTACCGACCCTTTCATAGCGATGTCCGCTTCCAGGCCATCCACCAGCGTGTCGTCGGTGTGCATAACGCCGTCTTTAATCCACGCGGTGCTGCGAATAGAGTCAAAATAGAACCCTTCGCCAAAAGTGTCTCTGAAATCAAAACGCAGCTTACGCATCAGGGCATCTACGCTCAATAAGCGCAGCAATTGCCCGGCATGTCCGGTATTGATTTCGGTAATTTCGCCTTTACCCAGTTGAGTATGAATGATGCCATTCAACGTCGCCTCATCTGGCTGCCAGGGTGCTTTGCGCCAGTGTAAATCGTAATCCACATTAAATGACGACTGGCGTATGGGCGTCGTGACACCAAAAAATTCTGCGGCGGCATCAATTTTCTGCCCGCGCAGTTTTCCTTTCAGCGAGGTGCGTTCATTTCCCGGATTGTTAACCCATTCACCATCGGCAGTGAGCCGCGAAAAACCGGTATCAATCAGTCCATTGGTCAGCGTTAATGTATCGCCAGAAATGGTGAGATCACTGTCAATACGACCGAATTTTTGCCCCCAGAACCAGCACTCTGCGCATCGTATTTGTGCGTCCGGCCAGCCACGGAAGTTAATGCGCTCCGTTGTCGGGAAAGGTGATGACGGCGTTGAATCACCACGAGTTTTCGCCTCGCTCGGGTTGTAATAAAGATATTTGATATTCGCCAGCCACGGCGCGTTATTACGCATCGCCAGCGTGGCGTTGATTTCACGCCCTTGCGCCTCAACCTGGGTGCCATTTGCCGTCGGTTGCGAAACAATACTCAGGTTATTCCATTGCTGATTTCCCAGCGACAACATAGGCGTACGTAACGTTATGTGTTGTGGGAAACTCGCTGCACCACCGACACTCTCCGCCGCACCTTTCTGGAACAGGGCCAGCCACTCGGCACCATTCATCGGCGGCATATTGAGTTCAACACCACTTTGTTCCGGCAACGGCGGGAGCGTTTTACTGTCTGCCGCCCAAATAGCACGGTCGAGCGTCAGCTTTTGACCGAGCAACCAGCGGCTATTGAAATGGTTATCCGCACCAGCCTGTCCGGTTAATTCAAAGCTATTGAGGTTGCCATCGACCTTAATGTTAACCGGCAGCGATTCGCCAGCGGGTTTGGCTAACGGTGAAGGTAAGTGACTGCTCACATTCTTCAGATCACCGTTTAGCTCTACGTTATACGTCGCGCCAGCATGATAAGGCAGAACAATGCCCACTTTACCATCCCACGCCACGCTGCCACTCAATGCTTCGTTCACCGCTGCAGGCAGAACGCCGGTTTTCGCTGGTTGCCAATTACCGTTGAGATTCACCGCGACCTGGTAGGCCTTTGCCCCTTCTTTGGTGGAAAAATCCACGTTCAACGGCTGATTAAACCAGCTTGCTGTCAGTGGTTCACTTTGCAGATCGCCATTGATAAAGCTGAATTTACCGCTCAAATTTTTCAGGGTGCTGTCGAGTGGTTTGATAAACAGACTGTTATTACGCAGCGTCACATCACCTTTCGCGGTTACCAGTTCGCCGTTCAGCGGGATATCAAGATGTAAGCGAGCATTCACATCGCCGTCGAGCTGGAGTTCTTGCAGGGTCGCACCCAGAGAATCTTTCAGCGGTGTCTCATCAAAGTAAGGGCCAACGGCTTTACCCGGACCTTTAATTTCAGCGTCAATCAGCAGTTTTTCTTTCGAGTAGTCAGGGATCACTGCGGTGAGATTACTCGCGCGCACGCCGCCCAGATTAACGCCATCGGTTTTCATCCATAAACCGTCGTTAATAAAGTCCAGTTCAATATCAAGGTTAGTTAATGCAGGCCAGTCCGGCTGGAAGGCAAACTTCGCGTTGCGCAGCGGCACCAGCACTTCAAACTGACCTTCGTTGTGTTTATAGGGGAAGAGTTGCGGATTGCCACCATAAACCAGCGTCGCGTTATCCGCTTCACCGCCCTGAATCGCGCCACTTAAGTAATCAACCAGGTCTTTACCCATCAAGTTTTCCGGGAAATAGCGCCAGGCTTGTGAACCATCATCGGTACTGATGCCAGCCAGAATACCCAGCCAGGGTTCATCGTTAGCAGGTTGCAGGTAACGAAAACCGCCGCGCGCATGGACGGCTTTGGCTTTAACGTCAATATCACTCCCATCCAGCTGGAAACCTTTGTCATTGTTCAGCCAGCTTATAGTTGCCTGGCCGTCGGCGATTTCCAGTGGTGCACGGAATACCGTTTCGTAAGGCATCTTCGCCTGTTTCATCGACGCGGTAAGCAAACCATTTTCTACGCTGCCGGAAAGCGTCCCGGAGAAGTGTTCCGCACCTGGCAATAATTTCCATTGCTTCCAGGCCAGATCGCTCCACGATGCCTGAAAACGGGTCTTGTCTGCTGCCTGAAGCGGGATATCCAGCGCCAGCGTGTTTATCTTGCCGCTCGGTTGTGTGGCGCGCCAAACCTCACCCAACGCAGGTGAAAGTTTCGCGGCCAGCGGGCGTATGCCTTCCAGTCCAGCCAACTCCAGATTACTGGCGCGAATCCGAAGTTCGTCACTGCGTTTATTGTTTTTGCCGCCAACGTCCTGTTCCGGTATCCAGGCCAGCGTCAATGCTCCACTCGGCCAGGGTTTACCGTCCATCGTGATCCGTGTATCGGGAATAGAGAACTGCCAGCCCGGATTTTCACGCGTAATGTGCGCAGTCAGATTATCCACCGACAGCGTATGCGTTTGCTTCTCACCCAACCAGCTGGCACCGCCCTGTTTCAGCCAGACGTCGCCGCCGGTTACATCGCCTTTATCGATCGTCATCCAGCCTTCAAGGGAGAACTGTGCCGTTTCCAGCGCAATATTGTCCTGCATCCATTTACCCAGCCACGGCTTCAGGTCGATGTCATCCGCCTGGAGCCAGACACGACCGTTGCTTAACAGCCCTTCGTCATCACGCAGATCCATGCGCACCTGCATCACGCCGTGCTGTCCGGTAAGGCTGGAGAGGCTTACCTGGCCTTCCGCACGGTGTCGACGTGGATCGTTTAGCCAGGTGAGTTGTGGAATCGCCAGCTCAGCACGCTGACCGGATGGCGTCAGGAAACTGACTTCGCTGTCACGGAGATCGAAATGGTCGAATTGACGAAGAAACAGATCGCTGATGTGACTGGCTTCCAGGCTATCATTACCACCACCGCTGGTGATAGGAGTGTTGGTGCGAAAGCGCAGCTGCCAGAAAGTGAGATCACGAAACTGCCAGCGCATATGTAACAGGCTTTGCCAGACATCCAGCGCCAGCGTAACGCGTTTAACCGAAAATTCGCCGCCATCTTTTAGTTCTGCACGGATGTCGTGTGCTTCAAGCGTCGGGCCAAAATTCTGCCAGCTGGCTGAGAGCTGACTGGCTTCTACCGGCATGCCAGTCGCGGATTCTATTTTGTTAAGGATTTCCGGACGCCAGGCGTCAAGATGCGGTAAAGCAATACGCAGGCCGCTAACCAGCAGGGCAGCGATCACAACGAGCGCGGCTCCAGTAAGCAGTAAAATCCCCGGCAATCGCCTCACCCGTCACTCCTTGTCTGCTAAAAATGTGACTCAAAAACCCTTTGCCGGATGGCGGCCCAGCATCTGTTTACATCATTACGACGTCAAACTGCTCCTGGTTATAGAGCGGTTCAATTTGTACTTTAACCTGTTTGCCAACGAAAATTTCCACTTCCGCCAGCGAGTGTGACTCTTCGCCTTTCAAGGCTTCGGCTACTGCCGGAGAAGCATAGACCAGGAAACGGTCGGAATCGTAAGCATGGTGTACACGAACAATCTCGCGCATGATTTCATAGCATACCGTTTCCACGGTTTTCACCGTTCCGCGACCGTGGCAGGTTGGGCATTCGTTACATAGTACGTGCTCAATGCTTTCGCGGGTGCGTTTACGCGTCATCTCCACCAGCCCCAGCGCCGAAAAACCATTAACGCTGGTTTTCACCCGGTCTTTGCTCAACGCCTGCTCCAGCGAATGCAACACGCGGCGACGGTGATCTTCATTATTCATGTCGATGAAATCAATAATGATAATCCCGCCCAGATTGCGCAACCGTAACTGGCGAGCGATAGCCTGCGTCGCTTCAATATTGGTATTGAAAATGGTGTCGTCCAGATTGCGATGACCGACAAACGCTCCGGTATTGATGTCCACGGTGGTCATCGCTTCGGTCTGGTCGATAATCAGATAACCACCGGATTTCAGTTCTACTTTGCGTTCCAGCGCTCGCTGGATTTCGTTTTCGACATCAAAGAGATCGAAAATCGGCTGGCGTCCGGTGTAATGCTCCAGCTTGCTGGTCATCTCGGGAATGTACTCCGAAGTAAACTCCAGCAATGCTTCGTAAGTCAGGCGCGAGTCAACGCGAATGCGGTCCAGCTCGGCGTCAGCGAAATCACGCAGAACACGCTGCGCCAACGCCAGTTCGCCGTACAGCTGATAACGGGTCTGCGGGCGCTTTTTACGCTCCATAACTTTGGTCCAGACACGTTTCAGATAAGCGGCATCGGAAGCCAGTTCAGCCTCGCCAACCCCTTCCGCTGCTGTACGGATGATAAACCCGCCCTGCTCGTCGCAATACTCTGCGACCACTTTTTTCAGGCGTTCACGTTCGGATTCGCTTTCGATACGTTGGGAAACCCCAACATGAGAAGCACCTGGCATAAAAACCAGATAGCGAGATGGCAGAGTGATATCGGTGGTCAGGCGCGCACCTTTAGTACCAAGCGGATCTTTCACCACCTGCACCATCAGATCTTGCCCCTGACGGACCAGTTCCGAGATGTCGCGCACCGTGAATTGCTTTTGCTCTTCACCCGCCACACACTCAGTATGCGGCATGATGTCGGATGCATGAAGAAACGCGGCTTTATCCAGCCCAATATCTACAAAAGCCGCCTGCATACCCGGAAGTACACGACTTACACGACCCTTGTAGATATTGCCTACTATTCCGCGTCGCGCCTCACGTTCAATATGAATTTCCTGCAGAATACCGCCATCAATATACGCCACTCGCGTTTCCGAAGGCGTTACGTTTACCAACAATTCAGCCGTCATGTTTATCCCTTTTCTCACGCAGTGCGTTAAAATTACTTAATAATTCATACGTTTCAACCAGCGGTAAGCCGACTACGGCGTGGTAGCTGCCATTTATCTTCCTGACAAAACAGCCACCCAACCCCTGAATACCGTATGCACCTGCTTTATCTAACGGTTCTCCGCTGGCGACATAGCCCGCGATGTCTTCGTCTGTTAACGTTCTGAACGTCACATCGGTGACCACCAGGCAATCGAGAATGTGCTGACTGTCGGCCAACGCCACTGCCGTCATCACCTGATGGGTCTGGCCCGATAATTTGCGCAACATCTGCGCCGCATGTTCTGCGTCGCGCGGTTTCTCCAGCACTTCTCCATTCAGGATAACGATAGTATCCGCCCCCAGCACCGGGAGATCCTGCGCCGTGTGCGTGACACCCGCCTGTGCTTTCTCGCGCGCCAGACGCACAACATATTGCTGCGCGCTCTCCTGCGGCTGACGCTGCTCCTCAATGCCCGTAACAATACGTTCAAAGGTCACGCCAAGTTGCGCAAGTAACTCCTGACGACGCGGAGAACCGGAAGCTAAATACAGAGAAGTCATAGAAACCTTTATTGCACTGCAAACTGCTGACGGACTTTACGCATCAGCAAGAAAATCCACGGCCAGAGCACTCCATTGACTACACTACTCCAGAACACTTCCGGTCTGAAAGAGACGTTAATCACTAAAAACTCTGCCCAGAAAACAATAATATCCACCACCAGCGAAAGCAACATGACGACCAGCGCCTGCTGCCATAATGCGAGGTTGCGGAAAAGCTGGTATTTCAGCGCCACCAGGTAAGCAATGATGCTCATCGCCAATACGCGTACGCCAAGCGTCGAGCCGCTGATCAGATCCAGTATGGCACCCATCACAAAACCTGTGCCCACATTTACGCGATGAGGCAAGGCCAGGATCCAATACAACAAGATGAGTAACACCCAGTTTGGCCGGAAAACAATCAGGTTATCCGGCCAGGGCATGATTTGCAGCAACAGCGCAATGAGGAAAGAGAGCCAGATTACCCAGCGTCCCTGGCTACGATAGCTCGCCACTATTGCCCTCCCGGCGCACGCGCAGGCGGTTGAGCACCACTTTGCGGCGGCGTAGCCCTTTGTGGAGAGCGATTAGCAGCAGGCTGTGTCGGCGCAGCAGGCGCAGTAGCAGCCGGAGCAACTGTGCCTGTCACCGGTTGCTGCGGGGTCGGCTGAGCGATCCCCGTTGCCGGTTCAGGTAACTTTGGTCCCATTGCGTCTGGCGAAGGCAATACCTGCGGCATCATCTGCATCAGACGTTCATTGGCAACACGATGCACCTCTTCCGGCGTCATCGGGTTAGCGCCGTTACGATCCGCGCCCCACAGCAGCAGCAGATAACGCAAACGTTGCAGTCCCGCAGTCGGACGCGCCTGAATCACAGTATAAGCGCGCTGGGTATCGAGTTTTACGGAAGAGACAACCGCCACCGGATAGCCTTCCGGGAAACGACCGCCCAGACCGGAAGTCACCAGCACATCACCAACACGAATATCCGTATTCGCTGGCAGATGCTCAAGCTGCAAATCATCCGTACAACCGTTACCGGCTGCAATTACGCGGATATCGTTGCGCAGCACCTGGATTGGCAGCGCGTGGGTCGCATCACAAATCAGCAGCACGCGACTGGTCAGTTTAGCGACGGCCACCACCTGACCAACAACACCTTTGTCGCTGATGACCGGCTGGCCTTCATAAACGCCATTAACGCTACCTTTATCGATAACAACTTGATCGCTATAAGGATCGTTAACCGTAGAGATAACCTGAGTCACCATTTTCTGCTCATCCTGACGCAGCGGGGAACCCAGCAGCTCGCGCAGACGCGCGTTCTCCTGTTTGTATTGTCCAAGCATCAGCAGTTCACTGTTTTTCAGCAACAGTTCCTGACGTAACGCCCGGTTTTCAAGTTCTAGTTGGTCACGCGAGGCCAGCGTCTGCGATACGCCATCCAGCAATTCACGAGGAGCATTGGAAACAAAGTAGAAAGGACTGACGGCGGTATCCATATAAGTACGGATTTGACTGAACGTCCCCAGGCGGCTGTCGGCAATAATAATGCCGAGCGCCACCAGCACCGCCAGAATAAGGCGAATCTGTAGCGACGGGCCACGGCTAAAAATTGGCTTCATAAGTTATGCGTATTCTCGTATCAGACCAGGCAGGGTAAACAGACGCTTCCCCTGCCTGTATCCGATTACTCTTCGCTGAACAGGTCGCCGCCGTGCATGTCGATCATTTCCAGCGCTTTGCCGCCACCGCGCGCCACACAGGTCAGCGGGTCTTCAGCAACAACGACTGGAATGCCGGTTTCTTCCATTAACAAACGGTCAAGGTTACGCAGCAGTGCGCCACCACCGGTGAGCACCATGCCGCGCTCGGAGATGTCGGAAGCCAGTTCCGGCGGACACTGTTCCAGTGCAACCATTACTGCGCTCACAATACCGGTCAGCGGTTCCTGCAGTGCTTCGAGGATTTCGTTGGAGTTCAGGGTAAAACCGCGTGGAACACCTTCTGCCAGGTTACGGCCACGAACTTCGATTTCACGGACTTCATCGCCCGGGTAAGCCGAACCGATTTCATGCTTGATACGTTCTGCGGTGGCTTCACCGATCAGAGAACCGTAATTACGACGCACATAGTTGATGATAGCTTCATCAAAACGGTCACCACCAATGCGCACGGAAGAGGAGTAAACCACGCCGTTCAAGGAGATAACAGCAACTTCAGTGGTACCACCACCGATATCAACCACCATAGAACCGGTCGCTTCAGAAACCGGGAGGCCAGCACCAATTGCGGCAGCCATCGGTTCTTCAATCAGGAAGACTTCACGGGCACCAGCGCCCTGCGCGGATTCACGAATTGCGCGGCGTTCAACCTGGGTTGCGCCAACCGGCACACAAACCAGAACGCGTGGGCTTGGACGCATAAAGCTGTTGCTGTGCACTTGTTTGATGAAGTGCTGGAGCATTTTTTCAGTCACGAAGAAGTCGGCGATAACGCCGTCTTTCATTGGGCGAATGGCAGCAATATTGCCCGGCGTACGGCCCAGCATCTGCTTCGCGTCATGACCTACTGCAGCTACGCTTTTCGGTGAACCGGCACGATCCTGACGAATGGCCACCACGGAAGGCTCATTCAATACGATGCCTTGTCCTTTTACATAAATGAGGGTATTCGCAGTACCCAGGTCAATGGACAAGTCATTGGAAAACATGCCACGAAATTTTTTCAACATACTAAGGGATAATCCTGAAAGCTGGGGCGGAAAAGAAAATCCGCTTACTTTACCAACCACACGCAGCAGCGACAAGGCGCAAAAATCATCTGCTACGGTGAAAATTAGTGCAGTTCGTTTCCTTTGTTACAAATCTCTGCCTGAGTCCAGAAAGGCTTAATGCATCAGCAGCATTCCTCGCCTGTTTGCAACCGCGTAAGGTCATTCATCTGCATATGTGCTGCAACAATCTGGCGAGCAGACAAGCACACTCCCATGAGACGCAGCGCGCGTTATTCTACGTGAAAACGGATTAAACGGCAGGTTAAACCGAGTATCTTTGTGAATATTTTTTCACGTTAGTATCAAGTGGCTGTGAGGACGCGAAAAAATCCCCTTGCCCACCTGTAACACCGCGCTGAATCAGGGTCTGCCACTCGCTTCGCGAACGCACGCCGGTGGCGTAAACCTGGGTGCTGGTCCCGGAGCAGGCTTCCACCAGGCTTTGAACCAGCAGCTGATTCTCCGTTCGCTTCTCAATGTTTCTGACCAGCCCCGGATGGAGCTTGAGTAACTCAACATTAAGTTCTTTGATCCAACTGGTGCTTACCAGCGTCAAACCAGCCTGGTTGACGGCTACCCGCACCCCTAAAGCATTCACTAAACGAATAACAGGTTGTAAACGACTGATATGTTGACCTACATCGGCCTCTGCAAGTTCAATAATTATGCGTTTTCGTTGCGATCTTTCACATTGCATTAACGTATCGCGCAGCCAACGCTGAAAACGCGGGCGAATCAGCGACTCAACGGTAACCTGAATCGCCAGATTTTCCTCCGGCCAGTAACGCAATAGTGGAATAAGACGGCTGATTTGCAGGCGGTCATACTCTTCCGATAAGCCAAACTGCAAGACCATCGGCATATACTCCGCCGAGCTAACCTCTTCATTACCATCGAAGATGCGGCACATGAGTTCGCGATGATGAACCTGACCTTCGCGAGTAACCGCAGGTTTTTGATAAAGGCGCGGGCCGCCGCGACTCAGCATTTGCTCGATAAGCGTACGCCAGCGAACATTACCGCGTCCTTTTTCAGGCAACGAGTCATCGTAAATAGCCCAGCTATTGCCGCCCTGCAATCCCGCATTACGCGTGGCAGACTCTGCATGTTCCATTACCTGCTCGGTATCCTGACCACTACGCCAGGCACAGATACCAATGTGGATCATATCGTCGCGATCGAGCATTTTATTGTTCGGCAAGGTATCGACGGCTTTGATTAACTGACTGGCTATGCTCTCAGCCTCTTTTAACGTCCGGTGCGGCAACAGCGCAGCAAAATCACTGCGGTGGTAACGCGCCAGCAGTGCGCCAGGGTAGCGCATCATAAATGTCGACAGCAGATTCGTCAGAGTGAAGAACTGTTCTTCAACCTGGCTGTGCCCCCAGGTATCGCTCAACATATTGAAATCCGGTAGACGAATCATCATCACGATCCCGTGGGTACCTACTTTCTCCTGATCTTCCAGTAACGTTGCTAACTGATTATCGAAGAAGAGTCGGTTATTGAGGCCGGTTTTCATGTCCTGGGCGGCATAAGAGCGGATCAGCGTATCAAGACGGCTGTGTTGTTCGCGTGCGTTCTGAATTTCACGAAGCAGCGTATCCAGCGCACTGCTGGTTCTGGGCGGCCATTCATAGATGGTTCCCAACACATTAGAGCCACGCTCACCGTTTAAGATACGAGTAGCCCGGGTTTCCAGCAATTCTTGCCCGGCAAGTTGCCGTTGTAACCAGCGTACCGCCAGGAAGAGCATAAGAATGATAAAGCCAATCGCCCCCGTGAGCGGCGCGGTGGTCATCAACGAATGGAAATAGTTGCCCATCGGATCCTGATAAACCAGACGCAGCGACATCCCCGGATGCTTTATCAACGGAACGCTCAGTTCGCGAAACAGATCGCTGGTGCCAACCGGACGATAACTACCATTTCTGGCGAGGGTATAAACCTGTTTATCACCATGCAGCAGGTCTACACGAACGATATCTGCTGACATCATTAATTCGGTAATTTGTGGCCTTAATGCGCTGAAGTCATTCGACACAAGGTGGGTATCAATCGCCGTCGCCACCGCCTGAACGCGATGACTAAACTTATACTGAATGGCGTTGTAGAAACTTAGCGAACAGCCCAACAAAGTCACAAAAATTGTTAACCCGGTGAGCAGCGTAACAAAGGCCGAAAATTTCGTCGTTAATCTCATCCTTGTGTTAACTCCGATAGTGAGGAAGCGGGCATACTAGCAAATCAGATTTATCTCGCAATTTATTGCGCTTCATCGGCTTTGCTTTTCCATTAGCGAGTATAGTCTTCAGAAATTATTTTCCAATCCATCATGCACATGAGGACCACTTATGCAGGCGTTACTTTTAGAACAGCAGGACGGCAAAACTCTCGCATCGGTACAGACTCTGGACGAAAGTCGCCTGCCGGAGGGCGATGTCACGGTTGATGTTCACTGGTCGAGCCTGAACTACAAAGATGCGCTGGCAATTACCGGTAAGGGAAAAATCATCCGTAATTTTCCGATGATTCCTGGGATCGATTTTGCCGGAACTGTACGCACCAGCGAAGATCCGCGTTTTCATGCCGGTCAGGACGTATTACTCACTGGCTGGGGCGTTGGTGAAAACCACTGGGGTGGGCTGGCGGAGCAGGCGCGAGTGAAAGGTGACTGGCTGGTTGCCATGCCGCAAGGGCTGGACGCGCGTAAAGCAATGATTATCGGTACTGCCGGTTTTACCGCCATGCTGTGTGTGATGGCGCTGGAAGATGCCGGTGTTCGCCCGCAGGACGGCGAGATTGTCGTAACGGGTGCCAGTGGTGGCGTCGGCAGTACCGCCGTGGCGCTGCTGCATAAGTTGGGTTATCAGGTCGTTGCCGTTTCCGGTCGCGAAAGTACCCATGAATATCTGAAAAGTTTAGGTGCCAGCCGTATTCTCCCTCGCGATGAGTTTGCCGAATCCCGTCCTCTGGAAAAACAACTCTGGGCTGGGGCAATTGACACCGTTGGCGACAAAGTGCTGGCGAAAGTGCTGGCGCAAATGAATTACGGCGGCTGCGTGGCGGCCTGTGGTCTGGCGGGTGGTTTTACTCTGCCAACCACGGTCATGCCATTTATTCTGCGTAATGTCCGTTTACAGGGGGTGGATTCAGTGATGACGCCACCAGCACGCCGCGCACAAGCCTGGCAGCGACTGGTCGCCGATTTACCGGAATCATTCTATACCCAGGCAGCAAAAGAGATATCTCTGGCAGAAGCACCAAAATTTGCCGAAGCCATCATTAATAACCAGATCCAGGGTCGCACGCTGGTGAAGATTAACTAACCATTTAGCAAGGATTAATAAGAGAGGGAACTCATTTTGAAATCATTATTCAATCGGTTAACGGGAAAAGCGGTTAGCCGGACAGCTTTCGTCGAACATCTTGGTCATGAAGTTGTACAACATCATCCAAACTGGAAAGTCATGATTTCGACTGACCATAAATTGATGCGCACTGTTACTCCACTAAACAGCCATTATTGATACGCCTCCGTCGCCTGTTAGGTTTATGGTGCTTTGCCTGGGCGACGCTACGCTTAACCTGTTACTGATTTCTGGTACCATGGGGTGAATAATCTGATTTTATTTGCCTACAAATTAACCACTCGAACGTATTTGATGCTGAGCATTGTCAGTTTGTTGATTTTGCGTGCTTTAGCATTCACGTTTATCCAGACGATGCCGTGAAAATTGAGTAATCACCAGCAACCGCTGCGTAATGTCGTCTATCTTGCCGCGATCCTGACATCCCTACATTATTTGTGGTCTGTGAGGATCATCTCATTGCAGCCCCTCATCTTCGCAGAGCTGGCTTTACAGCTTTTAGCCTTACGTTATAAGAAGTTCCGTCGACGATAGCGCTAATTTCGTGAATTGTGCGGCTTGTTGCAAATTACACGGTGTTGAAGGTTATTTACATGTTAGCTGTTGATTATCTTCCCTGATAAGACCAGTATTTAGCTGCCAATTGCTACGAAATCGTTATAATGTGCGACCTCGTCCTCCCTGACGCAGTTTTTGCGCTGCGGAAAAGGTGACATTGGCGCAACGAAGGTATATTTTGTTTTTTGCCGGAGGATAGCAGCAGATCGCTGCACAATGTCCGTCAAGTCTAACATTGACACTCTGGGGCAAAATAGACCGGCGTCCCGGCCTGCTGGAATTTATCGCTATGCATACAGCTGTCGGGGCATACGCTTTACAGACGGCGGTGAAACGCCTGTCACAATCACACTAAACAAAGAGTACGGAACCCACTCATGGATATTCGTAAGATTAAAAAACTGATCGAGCTGGTTGAAGAATCAGGCATCTCCGAACTGGAAATCTCAGAAGGCGAAGAGTCAGTACGCATCAGCCGTGCAGCTCCTGCCGCAAGTTTCCCTGTGATGCAACAAGCTTACGCTGCACCAATGATGCAGCAGCCAGCTCAATCTAACGCAGCCGCTCCGGCGACCGTTCCTTCCATGGAAGCGCCAGCAGCAGCGGAAATCAGTGGTCACATCGTACGTTCCCCGATGGTTGGTACTTTCTACCGCACCCCAAGCCCGGACGCAAAAGCGTTCATCGAAGTGGGTCAGAAAGTCAACGTGGGCGATACCCTGTGCATCGTTGAAGCCATGAAAATGATGAACCAGATCGAAGCGGACAAATCCGGTACCGTGAAAGCAATTCTGGTCGAAAGTGGACAACCGGTAGAATTTGACGAGCCGCTGGTCGTCATCGAGTAACGAGGCGAACATGCTGGATAAAATTGTTATTGCCAACCGCGGCGAGATTGCATTGCGTATTCTTCGTGCCTGTAAAGAACTGGGCATCAAGACTGTCGCTGTGCACTCCAGTGCGGATCGCGATCTAAAACACGTATTACTGGCAGACGAAACGGTCTGTATCGGTCCTGCTCCGTCAGTAAAAAGTTATCTGAACATCCCGGCAATCATCAGCGCCGCTGAAATCACCGGCGCAGTAGCAATCCATCCGGGTTACGGCTTCCTCTCCGAGAACGCCAATTTTGCCGAGCAGGTTGAACGCTCCGGCTTTATCTTCATCGGCCCGAAAGCAGACACCATTCGCCTGATGGGTGACAAAGTATCCGCAATCGCCGCGATGAAAAAAGCGGGCGTTCCTTGCGTACCGGGTTCTGACGGCCCGCTGGGCGACGATATGGATAAAAACCGCGCCATTGCAAAACGCATTGGTTACCCGGTGATTATCAAAGCCTCCGGCGGCGGCGGCGGTCGTGGTATGCGTGTAGTACGCGGCGACGCTGAACTGGCGCAATCCATCTCCATGACCCGTGCGGAAGCGAAAGCCGCTTTCAATAACGACATGGTTTACATGGAGAAATACCTGGAAAATCCTCGCCACGTCGAGATCCAAGTACTGGCGGACGGTCAGGGCAACGCTATCTATCTGGCGGAACGTGACTGCTCTATGCAGCGTCGTCACCAGAAAGTGGTCGAAGAAGCGCCAGCACCGGGCATTACCCCGGAACTGCGTCGCTACATCGGTGAACGTTGTGCTAAAGCGTGTGTTGATATCGGCTATCGCGGTGCAGGTACTTTCGAGTTTCTGTTCGAAAACGGCGAGTTCTATTTCATCGAAATGAACACCCGTATTCAGGTAGAACACCCGGTTACTGAAATGATCACCGGTGTTGACCTGATCAAAGAACAACTGCGTATTGCTGCTGGTCAGCCACTGTCGATCAAGCAAGAAGAAGTTCACGTTCGCGGCCATGCGGTGGAATGCCGTATTAACGCCGAAGATCCGAACACCTTCCTGCCAAGTCCGGGCAAAATCACCCGTTTCCATGCACCTGGCGGTTTTGGCGTGCGTTGGGAGTCTCATATCTACGCGGGCTACACCGTACCGCCGTACTATGACTCAATGATCGGTAAGCTGATTTGCTACGGTGAAAACCGTGACGTGGCGATTGCCCGCATGAAGAATGCGCTGCAGGAGCTGATCATCGATGGTATCAAAACCAACGTTGATCTGCAGATTCGCATCATGAATGACGAGAACTTCCAGCATGGTGGCACTAACATCCACTATCTGGAGAAAAAACTCGGTCTTCAGGAAAAATAAGACTGCAAAAGCGTCAAAAGGCCGGATTTTCCGGCCTTTTTTATTACTGGGGATCGACAACCCCCATAAGGTACAATCCCCGCTTTCTTCACCCATCAGGGACAAAAAATGGACACTCGTTTTGTTCAGGCCCATAAAGAGGCGCGCTGGGCGCTGGGGCTGACCCTTTTGTATCTGGCGGTATGGTTAGTAGCCGCTTACTTACCTGGCGTTACCCCCGGTTTTACCGGCTTTCCACGCTGGTTTGAGATGGCCTGCATCCTGACGCCGCTGCTGTTTATTGGACTGTGCTGGGCGATGGTGAAATTTATCTATCGCGATATCCCACTGGAGGATGACGATGCAGCTTGAAGTGATTCTACCGCTGGTCGCCTATCTGGTGGTGGTGTTCGGGATTTCAGTTTATGCGATGCGTAAACGGAACACCGGCACCTTCCTTAATGAGTATTTCCTCGGCAGCCGTTCTATGGGCGGTATTGTGCTGGCGATGACGCTCACCGCGACCTATATCAGTGCCAGTTCGTTTATCGGCGGGCCAGGAGCTGCTTATAAATACGGCCTGGGTTGGGTATTGCTGGCGATGATTCAGCTACCTGCGGTCTGGCTTTCGCTCGGTATTCTCGGCAAGAAGTTCGCGATTCTCGCGCGCCGCTACAATGCGGTGACGCTGAACGATATGCTGTTTGCCCGCTACCAGAGTCGTCTTCTGGTATGGCTGGCGAGTTTGAGTTTGCTGGTTGCGTTCGTTGGTGCGATGACCGTGCAGTTTATCGGCGGTGCGCGCCTGCTGGAAACCGCGGCGGGTATTCCTTATGAAACCGGCCTGCTGATTTTCGGTATCAGCATTGCGTTGTATACCGCCTTTGGCGGCTTTCGCGCCAGCGTGCTGAACGACACCATGCAAGGGCTGGTGATGCTGATTGGCACCATTGTGCTGCTTATTGGCGTGGTCCATGCTGCTGGCGGCTTAGGCAATGCAGTAGAGACGCTGCAAACCATCGATCCGCAACTGGTTACGCCACAAGGCGCTGACGATATTCTGTCGCCTGCCTTTATGACGTCGTTCTGGGTGCTGGTGTGCTTTGGCGTTATTGGCCTGCCGCATACTGCGGTGCGCTGTATCTCTTATAAAGACAGCAAAGCCGTACATCGGGGGATCATCATCGGTACGATTGTGGTCGCAATCCTGATGTTCGGTATGCACCTGGCCGGAGCGTTAGGTCGGGCGGTGATCCCCGATCTCACCGTACCGGACCTGGTGATCCCGACGTTGATGGTAAAAGTGCTGCCACCGTTTGCTGCCGGGATCTTCCTGGCTGCACCTATGGCTGCGATCATGTCGACGATCAATGCCCAGTTGCTGCAAAGTTCCGCTACGATCATTAAAGATCTCTATCTGAATATCCGTCCGGATCAAATGCAAAACGAGACGCGTCTGAAGCGGATGTCGGCGGTGATCACGTTGGTTCTCGGTGCGTTGCTGCTGCTTGCCGCCTGGAAGCCGCCAGAAATGATCATCTGGCTGAATTTGCTGGCCTTCGGTGGGCTGGAAGCCGTTTTCCTGTGGCCGCTGGTGCTGGGTCTTTACTGGGAACGCGCCAACGCCAAAGGCGCGCTAAGTGCGATGATCGTTGGCGGCGTACTGTATGCCGTACTCGCGACGCTGAATATTCAGTACCTGGGCTTCCACCCTATCGTGCCCTCGTTACTACTAAGTTTGCTGGCTTTCCTGGTCGGAAACCGTTTCGGTACATCCGTCCCGCAAGCTACCGTTTTGACTACTGATAAATAAAGAGTTTTGCCATGCCTTGGATCCAACTGAAACTGAACACTACCGGCGCGAACGCGGAAGATCTTAGCGATGCGCTGATGGAAGCGGGTGCCGTTTCTATCACTTTTCAGGATACCCACGATACGCCTGTATTTGAGCCGCTGCCGGGCGAAACGCGCCTGTGGGGCGACACCGATGTGATTGGTCTGTTCGATGCTGAAACCGACATGAATGAAGTAGTGGCGATTCTGGAGAATCATCCGCTGCTCGGCGCAGGCTTCGCGCACAAAATCGAACAACTGGAAGATAAAGACTGGGAGCGCGAATGGATGGATAATTTCCACCCGATGCGCTTTGGTGAACGACTGTGGATCTGCCCAAGCTGGCGTGATGTGCCGGACGAAAACGCCGTCAACGTAATGTTAGACCCAGGTCTGGCGTTTGGTACAGGGACTCATCCAACTACCTCTCTGTGCCTGCAATGGCTCGACAGCCTCGATTTAACCGGTAAAACAGTCATCGACTTTGGCTGCGGTTCCGGCATTCTGGCTATCGCGGCGCTGAAACTGGGTGCAGCAAAAGCCATTGGTATTGATATTGATCCGCAGGCGATTCAGGCCAGCCGCGACAACGCCGAACGTAATGGCGTTTCTGACCGTCTGGAACTCTACCTACCTAAAGATCAGCCAGAAGAAATGAAAGCCGACGTGGTGGTCGCTAACATCCTTGCAGGCCCATTACGTGAACTGGCACCGTTAATCAGCGTCCTGCCGGTTTCAGGTGGCTTGCTGGGCCTTTCCGGTATTCTGGCAAGCCAGGCAGAGAGCGTTTGTGAAGCTTATGCCGACAGCTTCGCTCTGGACCCGGTCGTGGAAAAAGAAGAGTGGTGCCGCATTACCGGTCGTAAGAATTAACTTTCGCATCGCCGTATGGTGACGCAAGGCGAAGTGCGAGCAAGGTCACAAAAGGCACGTTAATTTGCCGATTATTTACGCAAATTTGCGTGCCAAAATTTTCATTCATAAAGAAAAATTGAGAACTTACTCAAATTTCTTGGAGTGTAAATTTTAGTCACTATTTTCTAATATAATGATTTTTATGAGTAATTATCGCGCCAAGCTCATTTTAAATGCAATTCTTTGATCCATCTCAGAGGATTGGTCAAAGTTTGGCCTTTCATCTCGTGCAAAAAATGCGTAATATACGCCGCCTTGCAGTCACAGTATGGTCATTTCTTAACTCATGCGCATCGGACAATATCAGCTCAGAAATCGCCTGATCGCAGCGCCCATGGCTGGCATTACAGACAGACCTTTTCGGACGTTGTGCTACGAGATGGGAGCCGGATTGACAGTATCCGAGATGATGTCTTCTAACCCACAGGTTTGGGAAAGCGACAAATCTCGTTTACGGATGGTGCACATTGATGAACCCGGTATTCGCACCGTGCAAATTGCTGGTAGCGATCCGAAAGAAATGGCAGATGCAGCACGTATTAACGTGGAAAGCGGTGCCCAGATTATTGATATCAATATGGGTTGCCCGGCTAAAAAAGTGAATCGCAAGCTCGCAGGTTCAGCCCTCTTGCAGTACCCGGATGTCGTTAAATCGATCCTTACCGAGGTCGTCAATGCAGTGGACGTTCCTGTTACCCTGAAGATTCGCACCGGCTGGGCGCCGGAACACCGTAACTGCGAAGAGATTGCCCAACTGGCTGAAGACTGTGGCATTCAGGCTCTGACCATTCATGGCCGTACACGCGCCTGTTTGTTCAATGGAGAAGCTGAGTACGACAGTATTCGGGCAGTTAAGCAGAAAGTTTCCATTCCGGTTATCGCGAATGGCGACATTACTGACCCGCTTAAAGCCAGAGCTGTGCTCGACTATACAGGGGCGGATGCCCTGATGATAGGCCGCGCAGCTCAGGGAAGACCCTGGATCTTTCGGGAAATCCAGCATTATCTGGACACTGGGGAGTTGCTGCCCCCGCTGCCTTTGGCAGAGGTTAAGCGCTTGCTTTGCGCGCACGTTCGGGAACTGCATGACTTTTATGGTCCGGCAAAAGGGTACCGAATTGCACGTAAACACGTTTCCTGGTATCTCCAGGAACACGCTCCAAATGACCAGTTTCGGCGCACATTCAACGCCATTGAGGATGCCAGCGAACAGCTGGAGGCGTTGGAGGCATACTTCGAAAATTTTGCGTAAACAGAAATAAAGAGCTGACAGAACTATGTTCGAACAACGCGTAAATTCTGACGTACTGACCGTTTCTACCGTTAACTCTCAGGATCAGGTAACCCAAAAACCCCTGCGTGACTCGGTTAAACAGGCACTGAAGAACTATTTTGCTCAACTGAACGGTCAGGATGTGAATGACCTCTATGAGCTGGTACTGGCTGAAGTAGAACAGCCCCTGTTGGACATGGTGATGCAATACACCCGTGGTAATCAGACCCGTGCTGCGCTGATGATGGGCATCAACCGTGGTACGCTGCGTAAAAAATTGAAAAAATACGGCATGAACTAATTCAGGTTAGCTAAATGCTTGATTAAAAAGGCGCTACTCGGCATGGGGAAGCGCCTTTTTTATAGGTGTCACAAAGGGAGTGACCATGAGAACAGGATGTGAACCGACCCGATTTGGTAATGAAGCAAAGACCATCATCCAGGGTGATGCATTAACCGAACTTAAAAAGATCCCCGCCGAAAGTGTAGATCTGATCTTTGCCGACCCACCGTATAACATCGGTAAAAATTTTGATGGTCTGATCGAAGCCTGGAAAGAAGATCTGTTTATCGACTGGCTGTTTGAAGTGATTGCAGAGTGCCACCGCGTTCTGAAAAAGCAGGGCAGCATGTACATCATGAACAGCACGGAAAACATGCCCTTTATCGATCTCCAGTGCCGCAAGCTTTTTACCATCAAAAGTCGCATCGTCTGGTCATATGACAGTTCTGGAGTGCAGGCGAAAAAACACTACGGCTCCATGTACGAACCCATCCTGATGATGGTGAAAGACGCAAAGAACTACACGTTCAACGGTGATGCTATTCTGGTAGAAGCCAAAACCGGATCGCAGCGCGCGTTGATCGATTATCGCAAAAATCCTCCACAGCCTTACAATCATCAAAAAGTACCGGGTAACGTCTGGGATTTTCCGCGCGTGCGTTATTTGATGGATGAATATGAGAATCACCCGACGCAAAAACCGGAAGCCTTACTGAAACGCATTATTCTCGCCTCTTCCAACCCAGGCGATATCGTTCTCGACCCGTTTGCCGGTAGCTTTACTACCGGTGCCGTAGCCGCCGCCAGCGGGCGAAAATTCATTGGTATTGAGATCAACAGCGAGTACATCAAAATGGGGCTTCGACGGCTGGATGTCACGTCGCATTACTCTGCGGAAGAACTGGCGAAAGTGAAAAAAAGAAAGACCGGCAACCTGTCAAAACGAAGCCGGTTAAGCGAAGTTGACCCCGATCTCATTGCAAAGTAAAGGAAGTGTAAGCCTGGTTTTCAGATTATTCATTTCGTGTATATTTCCTGCCAGACTTGGTTAAACATGCACAGGCTCAGGTAATGATTCGCAAGTATTGGTGGCTCGTCGTTTTCGCTGTCTTCGTTTTTCTGTTTGATACTTTACTGATGCAGTGGATTGAACTGCTGGCAACAGAAACAGACAAATGCCGCAATATGAACTCAGTTAATCCACTAAAACTGGTTAACTGTGACGAACTGAATTTTCAGGACAGAATGTGAATTTATATGCCACTTAATTCATTCGTTTGATGAATTAATTTCGTTATGTTTTCATCTGGCATGAACATTCTTAATACGTTATCGACCAGTGCGGGTGCTTGTTTATAAAGATCATAACCCGCCATATTCATTAACCAGTTTTGAACAATTCCGCTGAAGGCACCATCAATAATAATCATCACAACATCTAAATCGAGATTATTTGCTATACAACCTTGTTGCTGACATGCCTGCAATACTTCGCGGAGAGTCTGCGGATTAAAGCCCATCTTTTCGCGTATCACTCCCTCTGCCAGCATCTCATCATTAAATTCACATTTGTGATATAAGATTTTCAGCAACGCCTGCTGGCGGGGAATTTTGGCAATATATTGCAAGCCAACAATCAATTTTTCACGCAATTGCTGAAACGGGTCATGCTCTAACCCAGCAGTCAAGTGATCCTGGATTAACTCCCGCAATGAAGGCTGTTGCAACCACATCTCATTAAACAGTTGGGTCTTGTTCTCGAAGTGCCAGTAGATAGCGCCACGCGTAACGTTAGCGGCGTCGGCAATGTCGTTGAGCGTCGTCTTGCTTACGCCATGCTGCGCAAACTGGGCGATGGCAGTTTCAATCAGTTCTTGCCGGGTCTTCAGGGCTTCAGCTTTGGTTCTTTTTGCCATGATTAATTATTCAGGAAATAAATATATTCGACACAGGATGAGAAAATAGCGAAGGTTAATCTATCACCTAATGTATATTTATACGAGAGGCTAATATTGAGTTGCTATAAATCGTCAAATAAATAACGTTTATTATTTACCTAAAATACATTCACTCTATCAATATATATTTCAATTTACGAGGATTTGATTCTACCTCTTTCAACCCGCGTCAAAATAAAACAGTAGAATATTAATCTTTTTTTGTGTTTATGTGCCTTGAGACGCCAGTATTCATAACTATTCCTTACATCGACGAATGATAATTTGTAGGATAGCGAACTGTATTTTTCTTTCTGCGAGTTAACGCGTTGCCTTTTTGGGTAAATAACGCGCTTTTGGTTTTTTGAGGAATAGTAATGACGAAACATGCCAGGTTTTTCCTCCTGCCCTCCTTTATTCTGATCTCCGCGGCTTTAATCGCCGGTTGTAACGATAAGGGAGAAGAGAAAGCTCACGTCGGTGAACCGCAGGTTACCGTTCATATTGTGAAAACGGCCCCGTTAGAAGTTAAGACTGAATTACCAGGCCGCACCAATGCTTACCGTATAGCCGAAGTTCGCCCACAGGTTAGCGGGATCGTACTGAGTCGCAATTTCACTGAAGGCAGCGATGTGCAAGCAGGCCAGTCTCTGTACCAGATCGATCCCGCGACCTATCAGGCAAGTTATGACAGCGCGAAAGGCGAACTGGCGAAAAGTGAAGCCGCCGCCGCCATCGCGCATTTGACGGTAAAACGTTACGTTCCGCTCGTGGGTACGAAATACATCAGTCAGCAGGAGTACGACCAGGCCATTGCTGATGCTCGCCAGGCCGATGCCGCCGTGATTGCCGCAAAAGCCACGGTCGAAAGCGCTCGCATCAATCTCGCTTATACCAAAGTGACTGCGCCAATTAGTGGACGTATCGGCAAATCTACTGTGACCGAAGGCGCTCTTGTCACTAATGGGCAAACGACTGAACTGGCGACTGTCCAGCAGCTCGATCCTATCTATGTTGATGTGACCCAATCCAGCAACGACTTTATGAGGCTGAAGCAATCCGTAGAGCAAGGAAATTTGCATAAGGAAAACGCCACCAGCAACGTAGAGTTGGTCATGGAAAACGGTCAAACCTATCCCCTGAAAGGTACGTTGCAATTCTCCGATGTGACCGTTGATGAAAGCACCGGATCCATAACCCTACGTGCCGTCTTCCCTAACCCGCAACATACGCTTTTGCCAGGTATGTTTGTGCGCGCACGGATTGATGAAGGCGTTCAACCTGACGCCATTCTTATCCCGCAACAGGGCGTTAGTCGCACACCGCGTGGTGATGCTACCGTGCTGATTGTTAACGATAAAAGTCAGGTTGAAGCGCGCCCTGTCGTTGCCAGCCAGGCGATTGGCGATAAATGGTTGATTAGCGAAGGGCTGAAATCTGGCGATCAAGTCATTGTCAGCGGCCTGCAAAAAGCGCGTCCGGGAGAGCAGGTTAAAGCCACTACCGATACCCCCGCAGATACTGCATCGAAGTAAGGCAATCTGACATGGCAAACTTTTTTATTCGACGACCGATATTTGCATGGGTGCTGGCCATTATTCTGATGATGGCGGGCGCACTGGCGATCCTACAATTGCCCGTCGCCCAGTACCCGACCATTGCGCCGCCTGCGGTTTCTGTTTCGGCAAACTATCCGGGCGCTGATGCGCAGACCGTGCAGGATACGGTGACGCAGGTTATCGAACAGAATATGAATGGTATCGATAACCTGATGTATATGTCCTCCACCAGCGATTCCGCCGGTAGCGTGACAATTACCCTTACCTTCCAGTCCGGGACCGATCCTGATATCGCGCAAGTGCAGGTGCAGAACAAACTCCAGCTCGCCACGCCGTTGCTGCCGCAGGAGGTACAGCAGCAGGGGATCAGTGTTGAAAAGTCCAGTAGCAGCTATTTGATGGTGGCGGGCTTTGTCTCTGATAACCCAGGCACCACACAGGACGATATCTCGGACTATGTGGCCTCTAACGTTAAAGATACGCTTAGCCGTCTGAATGGCGTCGGTGATGTACAGCTTTTCGGCGCACAGTATGCGATGCGTATCTGGTTGGACGCCGATCTGCTAAACAAATATAAACTGACGCCGGTTGATGTGATTAACCAGTTGAAGGTACAGAACGATCAGATCGCTGCCGGACAGTTGGGCGGAACGCCAGCGTTACCAGGGCAACAGTTGAACGCCTCGATTATTGCTCAGACGCGGTTAAAAAATCCGGAAGAATTCGGCAAAGTGACCCTGCGCGTAAACAGTGACGGCTCGGTGGTACGCCTGAAAGATGTCGCACGGGTTGAACTTGGCGGTGAAAACTATAACGTTATCGCTCGCATCAACGGTAAACCGGCGGCGGGCCTGGGTATTAAGCTGGCAACCGGCGCGAATGCTCTCGATACCGCGAAAGCCATTAAGGCAAAACTGGCGGAATTACAGCCATTCTTCCCGCAGGGAATGAAGGTTCTCTACCCTTATGACACCACACCATTCGTCCAGCTTTCTATTCACGAAGTGGTAAAAACGCTGTTCGAAGCCATTATGCTGGTGTTCCTGGTGATGTATCTGTTCTTGCAGAATATGCGAGCAACGCTGATCCCCACCATTGCGGTACCCGTGGTGTTGTTAGGGACGTTTGCCATCCTCGCCGCTTTTGGTTACTCCATCAATACACTAACTATGTTCGGGATGGTGCTTGCCATCGGGCTGCTCGTCGATGATGCGATAGTGGTGGTGGAGAACGTCGAGCGCGTGATGATGGAGGATAAGCTCCCGCCAAAAGAAGCGACGGAAAAATCAATGTCGCAAATCCAGGGCGCACTGGTGGGTATCGCGATGGTGCTGTCAGCGGTATTTATTCCGATGGCATTCTTCGGCGGTTCTACTGGGGCCATTTATCGCCAGTTCTCTATCACCATCGTTTCGGCAATGGCGCTTTCTGTTCTGGTGGCATTGATTCTTACCCCAGCGTTATGTGCAACACTGCTCAAACCCGTCTCTGCTGAGCATCACGAAAATAAGGGCGGTTTCTTCGGCTGGTTTAATACCACCTTCGATCATAGCGTTAACCACTACACCAACAGCGTCGGCAAAATCCTCGGTTCCACAGGACGATATTTACTGATCTATGCACTAATTGTTGCTGGAATGGTGGTGTTGTTTTTACGTCTTCCGTCTTCCTTCTTACCTGAAGAGGATCAGGGTGTCTTTCTGACTATGATTCAGTTACCCGCTGGCGCGACGCAAGAGCGGACGCAAAAAGTGTTGGATCAAGTGACGGATTACTATCTGAAGAACGAGAAAGCGAACGTAGAAAGTGTCTTTACGGTTAACGGCTTTAGCTTCAGCGGCCAGGCACAAAACGCCGGTATGGCTTTCGTCAGTCTGAAACCGTGGGAAGAGCGTAGTGGTGACGAAAACAGTGCGGAAGCGGTAATCCATCGTGCCAAAATGGAATTGGGCAAGATCCGCGACGGTTTTGTCATTCCATTCAATATGCCAGCCATTGTTGAACTGGGCACGGCAACGGGTTTCGACTTTGAGTTAATTGATCAGGCTGGGCTGGGTCACGATGCCCTGACCCAGGCCCGTAACCAGTTGCTTGGCATGGCGGCGCAACATCCTGCCAGCTTAGTCAGCGTGCGTCCTAATGGTCTGGAAGACACCGCGCAGTTTAAACTGGAAGTTGACCAGGAAAAGGCGCAGGCATTAGGTGTTTCACTTTCTGACATCAATCAGACCATTTCAACGGCGTTGGGTGGGACTTACGTTAACGACTTCATTGACCGTGGTCGCGTGAAAAAGGTGTATGTTCAGGCGGATGCCAAATTCCGTATGCTGCCAGAAGATGTCGATAAACTTTATGTCCGCAGCGCCAACGGCGAAATGGTGCCATTCTCTGCCTTTACCACTGCACATTGGGTGTATGGCTCTCCGCGACTGGAGCGCTACAACGGTCTGCCGTCAATGGAGATTCAGGGGGAAGCCGCGCCAGGAACCAGTTCCGGCGATGCCATGGCGTTGATGGAAAACCTTGCATCACAATTACCAGCTGGCATTGGTTATGACTGGACGGGTATGTCATATCAGGAACGCTTATCGGGCAACCAAGCTCCCGCTCTGGTAGCAATTTCCTTTGTGGTTGTTTTCCTGTGCCTTGCTGCACTCTATGAAAGCTGGTCAATTCCTGTCTCGGTTATGTTAGTCGTGCCGTTAGGGATTGTCGGCGTGCTACTGGCGGCGACACTCTTTAATCAAAAAAATGACGTCTACTTTATGGTGGGCTTGCTAACGACAATTGGCTTGTCGGCCAAAAACGCTATTTTGATTGTTGAGTTCGCTAAAGATCTCATGGAGAAAGAGGGTAAAGGTGTTGTTGAAGCGACACTGGTGGCAGTACGTATGCGTCTGCGTCCTATCCTGATGACCTCTCTCGCCTTTATTCTCGGCGTATTACCGCTAGCTATCAGTAACGGTGCCGGCAGTGGCGCGCAGAACGCAGTGGGTATCGGGGTAATGGGCGGGATGGTCTCTGCAACGTTGCTGGCAATCTTCTTCGTGCCGGTGTTCTTTGTGGTTATCCGCCGTTGCTTTAAAGGATAAATCAGAAACATAAAGGCGCTTTCGGGTGCCTTTATTATTTTCAGTGAAACCCATAAAAATTAATAAGATATTCTTCTACTCACTCTTTAAAAACTTTCTATAGTTCCCGCTCCCTTCACTATTTTTACAATTCACATAATTTGTCATTATTCATGCCGCAAGATTTATAACCTCCAGTGATAAAATGGCATTCAGCTCGTTAATAAGAGAGTTAACTTATTAAGCGTTAGCGTTTATTACTGAGGTAACACCATGAAAAGATTAATTCCTGTAGCATTGCTCACCGCATTGCTGGCGGGCTGTGCTCACGATTCGCCCTGCGTTCCGGTTTATGACGATCAGGGTCGACTGGTTCACACCAATACCTGTATGAAAGGCACGACTCAGGATAACTGGGAAACGGCTGGGGCTATTGCTGGCGGGGCAGCAGCTGTTGCTGGCCTGACGATGGGGATCATCGCTCTGTCGAAATAACTGAACAGGGCGCGGAGTACCGCGCTCTGTTTAACGATACAGTATCTCTCCATAAGATAAAATATTGCTATATTCTGCTGGGTAATTCCCTGCTGATTTAGCATGTTATATCGCGTTATTTCGCTGCTTTCGAAATAACGCATCAATTTAATTTTCACACTTCCTACCAGAAATATACTCACGCTAACAATCATTATTCTGCTTAGTAAAAAATGCGTAAATATTTTGCGCCAAAATGTGGCGCATGTTTCATTTTCGCACCATTGCGGGGCGCTGTTTTTATTATTTCCTGTCTACACTCAGCTTATTGCGACGCGAAATCGTGCGCAAAAGCTGGCACTACTTTTGCTTATAAGAGGATGGCCACAGACAGGTAAAAGACGTTTCCCAAACGTCCTATAACGATAATTTTCGCCTCACAGGAAGCATTATGAAAAAGATGATGATAGCCACACTGGCTGCCGCCAGCGTGCTGCTTGCCGTTGCAAATCAGGCGCATGCTGGCGCGACGCTTGATGCCGTTCAGAAAAAAGGTTTTGTGCAATGCGGGATCAGTGATGGATTACCTGGGTTCTCTTATGCCGATGCTGACGGTAAGTTTTCAGGTATTGATGTAGATGTTTGTCGTGGTGTTGCGGCAGCTGTATTTGGTGACGACACGAAAGTGAAATATACCCCGCTCACTGCAAAAGAACGCTTCACGGCTTTACAGTCAGGGGAGGTGGATTTGCTCTCCCGTAATACGACCTGGACTTCCTCTCGCGATGCCGGTATGGGAATGGCATTTACTGGCGTCACTTATTATGACGGCATTGGTTTCCTGACGCACGATAAAGCGGGATTAAAAAGCGCGAAAGAACTGGATGGCGCAACAGTCTGTATTCAGGCGGGTACTGATACCGAACTCAACGTCGCCGATTACTTCAAGGCAAACAATATGAAGTACACACCAGTGACTTTCGATCGCTCTGACGAATCCGCGAAGGCACTGGAATCTGGCCGCTGCGATACGCTGGCCTCGGATCAATCACAACTGTATGCCCTGCGCATCAAATTAAGCAACCCAGCTGAATGGATTGTTTTACCGGAAGTTATCTCTAAAGAACCGCTTGGGCCGGTAGTTCGTCGTGGCGATGATGAATGGTTCTCTATAGTGCGCTGGACGCTTTTCGCCATGCTGAATGCTGAAGAGATGGGCGTTAATTCGCAAAACGTTGATGAAAAAGCGGCTAATCCTGCAACGCCTGATATGGCGCATCTGCTGGGTAAAGAGGGCGATTACGGTAAAGATCTGAAGCTGGATAATAAATGGGCTTACAACATCATCAAACAGGTGGGTAATTACTCGGAAATTTTTGAGCGTAACGTAGGTTCAGAAAGCCCCCTGAAGATTAAACGTGGGCAAAATAATCTCTGGAATAACGGCGGTATTCAGTACGCGCCGCCCGTGCGTTAAGTCGGTGTGAGGTAACGAGCGTCGCTACGGCGGCGCTCTCTTCAGCGTTATGCTTTCCGAGGTTTCTATGTCTCATCGCCGCTCAACCGTTAAAGGCTCACTCTCCTTTGCCAACCCTACGGTTCGCGCCTGGTTATTCCAGATCCTTGCCGTTGTTGCTGTTGTCGGCATTGTTGGTTGGCTATTTCACAACACTGTGACGAATCTCAGTAATCGTGGCATTACTTCGGGTTTTGCCTTTCTGGATCGCGGCGCTGGCTTCGGTATTGTCCAGCATTTGATCGATTACCAGCAGGGTGATACCTACGGACGCGTTTTCATTGTTGGCTTACTCAATACGCTGCTGGTTTCTGCATTGTGTATTGTATTCGCTTCTGTTCTGGGCTTCTTTATCGGTCTGGCACGACTTTCGGATAACTGGCTGCTACGAAAGCTTTCCACAATTTATATTGAGATCTTCCGTAATATTCCGCCGCTACTGCAAATCTTCTTCTGGTACTTTGCCGTGTTGCGCAATTTGCCCGGACCACGCCAGGCAGTGAGTGCGTTTGATCTGGCCTTTTTAAGCAATCGTGGGCTTTATATTCCGTCGCCGCAGCTGGGAGACGGATTTATTGCGTTTATCCTGACTGTTGTTATTGCTATAGCCATTTCTGTTGGAATATTCCGTTTTAATAAAACGTACCAGATAAAGACCGGACAATTGCGCCGAACCTGGCCGGTCGCCGTTGTGTTGATCATCGGTTTGCCTTTACTGGCGCAATGGCTTTTTGGCGCAGCACTACACTGGGATGTTCCAGCCCTACGAGGCTTTAACTTCCGTGGCGGGATGGTTTTAATTCCTGAACTGGCAGCCTTAACGCTGGCACTTTCGGTTTATACCTCTGCATTTATCGCCGAGATTATCCGCGCTGGGATCCAGGCAGTGCCTTATGGTCAACATGAAGCTGCTCGGTCACTGGGATTACCCAACCCGGTTACGCTACGCCAGGTCATTATTCCCCAGGCACTGCGGGTGATTATTCCACCGTTAACCAGCCAGTATCTCAACATCGTCAAAAACTCCTCTCTTGCCGCCGCTATTGGCTATCCCGATATGGTTTCGCTGTTTGCTGGCACCGTGCTGAACCAGACGGGGCAAGCCATCGAGACGATAGCCATGACCATGTCGGTCTATCTGATTATCAGCCTGACTATCTCGCTGCTGATGAATATCTATAACCGCCGCATCGCGATCGTTGAACGCTAAGGAGTCATGATGACAAAAGTATTGCTGTCTCATCCCCCGCGCCCGGCGAGCCATAACTCAAGCCGCGCGATGGTGTGGGTGCGAAAAAATCTGTTCTCCAGCTGGAGCAATAGCCTGCTGACTATTGGCTGCATATGGTTGATGTGGGAACTGATCCCACCGTTGCTGAACTGGGCATTTTTGCAGGCTAATTGGGTTGGCTCAACGCGTGCCGACTGCACAAAAGCAGGTGCCTGTTGGGTCTTCATCCACGAACGATTCGGTCAGTTTATGTATGGGCTCTACCCACACGACCAACGCTGGCGAATTAACCTGGCATTACTGATTGGCCTTGTTTCTATCGCACCAATGTTCTGGAAAATACTCCCGCATCGCGGTCGCTATATTGCGGTATGGGCGGTGATTTACCCACTGATTGTCTGGTGGCTGATGTATGGCGGGTTTCTTGGTCTTGAGCGGGTTGAAACCCGGCAATGGGGCGGGCTGACGCTCACTTTAATTATTGCATCAGTTGGGATTGCGGGGGCGCTGCCGTGGGGGATCTTACTGGCGTTAGGTCGCCGCTCCCATATGCCGATTGTGCGTATCTTATCGGTCATTTTTATCGAGTTCTGGCGCGGTGTACCGCTGATTACCGTTCTGTTTATGTCTTCGGTCATGCTGCCGTTGTTTATGGCAGAAGGCACCAGTATCGACAAATTGATCCGCGCGCTGGTTGGCGTGATCCTGTTTCAGTCAGCATATGTTGCGGAAGTCGTGCGAGGCGGATTACAGGCGCTGCCTAAAGGGCAATATGAAGCGGCAGAGTCGCTGGCGTTGGGTTACTGGAAAACCCAGGGGCTGGTTATTTTGCCACAGGCGTTGAAGCTGGTGATTCCTGGGCTGGTAAATACCATCATCGCACTCTTCAAAGATACCAGCCTGGTGATCATCATCGGGTTGTTCGATCTTTTCAGTAGCGTTCAGCAGGCAACCGTTGATCCCGCCTGGTTGGGTATGTCGACGGAAGGTTATGTTTTCGCCGCACTGATTTACTGGATCTTCTGTTTCAGCATGTCACGTTATAGCCAACATCTGGAAAAACGTTTTAACACCGGGCGTACACCGCATTGAGGACACTATGAGCCAAATTTTACTGCAACCTGCTAACGCGATGATTACGCTGGAAAACGTCAATAAATGGTATGGACAATTCCATGTTTTGAAAAATATAAATTTAACCGTGCAACCGGGAGAACGGATCGTTCTGTGTGGCCCTTCTGGTTCCGGTAAATCGACAACCATTCGTTGTATTAATCATCTGGAAGAACATCAACAGGGACGGATCGTGGTGGATGGCATCGAACTTAATGAAGATATCCGCAATATTGAGCGCGTCAGGCAGGAAGTGGGAATGGTCTTTCAGCATTTCAATCTCTTCCCTCATCTGACCGTTCTACAGAACTGTACCCTGGCACCGATTTGGGTACGCAAGATGCCTAAGAAAGAGGCTGAAGCTCTGGCGATGCATTACCTTGAGCGGGTGAGAATTGCCGAACATGCCCAGAAGTTTCCAGGACAGATTTCTGGTGGTCAGCAGCAACGTGTTGCCATTGCGCGCTCGCTGTGTATGAAGCCGAAAATTATGTTGTTTGATGAGCCCACATCGGCGCTCGATCCGGAGATGGTAAAAGAAGTGCTGGATACGATGATTGGGCTGGCGCAGTCGGGTATGACAATGTTGTGCGTAACGCACGAGATGGGATTTGCGCGAACCGTCGCTGATCGGGTGATTTTTATGGATCGTGGGGAGATAGTGGAACAAGCTACACCTGATGAATTTTTTGCGCATCCTAAATCGGAGCGTACGAGGGCATTTTTATCGCAGGTTATCCATTAAATTGTACATGGATTCGAAACGCAAAAAGGCCATCCTTTCGGATGGCCTTTCGCTTGATTTGATGTCTGGCAGTTTATGGCGGGCGTCCTGCCCGCCACCCTCCGGGCCGTTGCTTCGCAACGTTCAAATCCGCTCCCGGCGGATTTGTCCTACTCGGGAGAGTGTTCACCGACAAACAACAGATAAAACAAAAGGCTCAGTCTTCCGACTGAGCCTTTTGTTTTATTTGATGTCTGGCAGTTCCCTACTCTCGCATGGGGAGACCCCACACTACCATCGGCGCTACGGCGTTTCACTTCTGAGTTCGGCATGGGGTCAGGTGGGACCACCGCGCTACTGCCGCCAGACAAATTCTTTTCTAATCTGCCGAACTTTAACCTAAAAAGTGGTGCTGATACCCAGAGTCGAACTGGGGACCTCACCCTTACCAAGGGTGCGCTCTACCAACTGAGCCATATCAGCACGCTTAATTTGATGCCTGGCAGTTTATGAATCACTTCGCGATTCACCCTTCGGGCCGTTGCTTCGCAACGTTCAAAAGCTTTCGCTTTTGTCCTACTCTCTTATCGAGTAGTGAACTGCCTCAAAGGTCAGTGCCATTCTTCGTAATTTGATGCCTGGCAGTTCCCTACTCTCGCATGGGGAGACCCCACACTACCATCGGCGCTACGGCGTTTCACTTCTGAGTTCGGCATGGGGTCAGGTGGGACCACCGCGCTACGGCCGCCAGGCAAATTCCTGTGCTCTGTCCTGTGTCTTTTGTGCTGATACTGCGTTGGCTGCATTCGCGAAAATCAGTCACATACTTCAGTATGCTCCTTCCTTCGCTTCATTTGCCGCCTTGTCTCAGCGCAAAATCCTTCGGACTCTGGATCCAAGCTGAAATTCTCTCAATCCGCCAAAACATCTTCGGCGTTGTAAGGTTAAGCCTCACGGTTCATTAGTACCGGTTAGCTCAACGCATCGCTGCGCTTACACACCCGGCCTATCAACGTCGTCGTCTTCAACGTTCCTTCAGGACCCTTAAAGGGTCAGGGAGAACTCATCTCGGGGCAAGTTTCGTGCTTAGATGCTTTCAGCACTTATCTCTTCCGCATTTAGCTACCGGGCAGTGCCATTGGCATGACAACCCGAACACCAGTGATGCGTCCACTCCGGTCCTCTCGTACTAGGAGCAGCCCCCCTCAGTTCTCCAGCGCCCACGGCAGATAGGGACCGAACTGTCTCACGACGTTCTAAACCCAGCTCGCGTACCACTTTAAATGGCGAACAGCCATACCCTTGGGACCTACTTCAGCCCCAGGATGTGATGAGCCGACATCGAGGTGCCAAACACCGCCGTCGATATGAACTCTTGGGCGGTATCAGCCTGTTATCCCCGGAGTACCTTTTATCCGTTGAGCGATGGCCCTTCCATTCAGAACCACCGGATCACTATGACCTGCTTTCGCACCTGCTCGCGCCGTCACGCTCGCAGTCAAGCTGGCTTATGCCATTGCACTAACCTCCTGATGTCCGACCAGGATTAGCCAACCTTCGTGCTCCTCCGTTACTCTTTAGGAGGAGACCGCCCCAGTCAAACTACCCACCAGACACTGTCCGCAACCCCGATAAGGGGCCTACGTTAGAACATCAAACATTAAAGGGTGGTATTTCAAGGTCGGCTCCATGCAGACTGGCGTCCACACTTCAAAGCCTCCCACCTATCCTACACATCAAGGCTCAATGTTCAGTGTCAAGCTATAGTAAAGGTTCACGGGGTCTTTCCGTCTTGCCGCGGGTACACTGCATCTTCACAGCGAGTTCAATTTCACTGAGTCTCGGGTGGAGACAGCCTGGCCATCATTACGCCATTCGTGCAGGTCGGAACTTACCCGACAAGGAATTTCGCTACCTTAGGACCGTTATAGTTACGGCCGCCGTTTACCGGGGCTTCGATCAAGAGCTTCGCGTTACCGCTAACCCCATCAATTAACCTTCCGGCACCGGGCAGGCGTCACACCGTATACGTCCACTTTCGTGTTTGCACAGTGCTGTGTTTTTAATAAACAGTTGCAGCCAGCTGGTATCTTCGACTGATTTCAGCTCCACGAGCAAGTCGCTTCACCTACATATCAGCGTGCCTTCTCCCGAAGTTACGGCACCATTTTGCCTAGTTCCTTCACCCGAGTTCTCTCAAGCGCCTTGGTATTCTCTACCTGACCACCTGTGTCGGTTTGGGGTACGATTTGATGTTACCTGATGCTTAGAGGCTTTTCCTGGAAGCAGGGCATTTGTTGCTTCAGCACCGTAGTGCCTCGTCATCACGCCTCAGCCTTGATTTTCCGGATTTGCCTGGAAAACCAGCCTACACGCTTAAACCGGGACAACCGTCGCCCGGCCAACATAGCCTTCTCCGTCCCCCCTTCGCAGTAACACCAAGTACAGGAATATTAACCTGTTTCCCATCGACTACGCCTTTCGGCCTCGCCTTAGGGGTCGACTCACCCTGCCCCGATTAACGTTGGACAGGAACCCTTGGTCTTCCGGCGAGCGGGCTTTTCACCCGCTTTATCGTTACTTATGTCAGCATTCGCACTTCTGATACCTCCAGCATACCTCACAGTACACCTTCGCAGGCTTACAGAACGCTCCCCTACCCAACAACGCATAAGCGTCGCTGCCGCAGCTTCGGTGCATGGTTTAGCCCCGTTACATCTTCCGCGCAGGCCGACTCGACCAGTGAGCTATTACGCTTTCTTTAAATGATGGCTGCTTCTAAGCCAACATCCTGGCTGTCTGGGCCTTCCCACATCGTTTCCCACTTAACCATGACTTTGGGACCTTAGCTGGCGGTCTGGGTTGTTTCCCTCTTCACGACGGACGTTAGCACCCGCCGTGTGTCTCCCGTGATAACATTCTCCGGTATTCGCAGTTTGCATCGGGTTGGTAAGTCGGGATGACCCCCTTGCCGAAACAGTGCTCTACCCCCGGAGATGAATTCACGAGGCGCTACCTAAATAGCTTTCGGGGAGAACCAGCTATCTCCCGGTTTGATTGGCCTTTCACCCCCAGCCACAAGTCATCCGCTAATTTTTCAACATTAGTCGGTTCGGTCCTCCAGTTAGTGTTACCCAACCTTCAACCTGCCCATGGCTAGATCACCGGGTTTCGGGTCTATACCCTGCAACTTAACGCCCAGTTAAGACTCGGTTTCCCTTCGGCTCCCCTATTCGGTTAACCTTGCTACAGAATATAAGTCGCTGACCCATTATACAAAAGGTACGCAGTCACCCCATAAAGAGGCTCCCACTGCTTGTACGTACACGGTTTCAGGTTCTTTTTCACTCCCCTCGCCGGGGTTCTTTTCGCCTTTCCCTCACGGTACTGGTTCACTATCGGTCAGTCAGGAGTATTTAGCCTTGGAGGATGGTCCCCCCATATTCAGACAGGATACCACGTGTCCCGCCCTACTCATCGAGCTCACAGCATGTGCATTTTTGTGTACGGGGCTGTCACCCTGTATCGCGCGCCTTTCCAGACGCTTCCACTAACACACACACTGATTCAGGCTCTGGGCTCCTCCCCGTTCGCTCGCCGCTACTGGGGGAATCTCGGTTGATTTCTTTTCCTCGGGGTACTTAGATGTTTCAGTTCCCCCGGTTCGCCTCATTAACCTATGGATTCAGTTAATGATAGTGTGACGAATCACACTGGGTTTCCCCATTCGGAAATCGCCGGTTATAACGGTTCATATCACCTTACCGACGCTTATCGCAGATTAGCACGTCCTTCATCGCCTCTGACTGCCAGGGCATCCACCGTGTACGCTTAGTCGCTTAACCTCACAACCCGAAGATGTTTCTTTCGATTCATCATCGTGTTGCGAAAATTTGAGAGACTCACGAACAACTTTCGTTGTTCAGTGTTTCAATTTTCAGCTTGATCCAGATTTTTAAAGAGCAAAACTTCGCAGTGAACCTTTGCAGGTACACTCTGAAGTATTTTTTATTTAATCACTACAGAGATGGTGGAGCTATGCGGGATCGAACCGCAGACCTCCTGCGTGCAAAGCAGGCGCTCTCCCAGCTGAGCTATAGCCCCATAACATGTAGTTAAAACCTCTTCAAATTTGCGGTGCAAATTTGGTAGGCCTGAGTGGACTTGAACCACCGACCTCACCCTTATCAGGGGTGCGCTCTAACCACCTGAGCTACAAGCCTGTAGAGGTTTTACTGCTCATTTTCATCAGACAATCTGTGTGAGCACTGCAAAGCACAGTTCTTTAAGGTAAGGAGGTGATCCAACCGCAGGTTCCCCTACGGTTACCTTGTTACGACTTCACCCCAGTCATGAATCACAAAGTGGTAAGCGCCCTCCCGAAGGTTAAGCTACCTACTTCTTTTGCAACCCACTCCCATGGTGTGACGGGCGGTGTGTACAAGGCCCGGGAACGTATTCACCGTGGCATTCTGATCCACGATTACTAGCGATTCCGACTTCATGGAGTCGAGTTGCAGACTCCAATCCGGACTACGACGCACTTTATGAGGTCCGCTTGCTCTCGCGAGGTCGCTTCTCTTTGTATGCGCCATTGTAGCACGTGTGTAGCCCTGGTCGTAAGGGCCATGATGACTTGACGTCATCCCCACCTTCCTCCAGTTTATCACTGGCAGTCTCCTTTGAGTTCCCGGCCGGACCGCTGGCAACAAAGGATAAGGGTTGCGCTCGTTGCGGGACTTAACCCAACATTTCACAACACGAGCTGACGACAGCCATGCAGCACCTGTCTCACGGTTCCCGAAGGCACATTCTCATCTCTGAAAACTTCCGTGGATGTCAAGACCAGGTAAGGTTCTTCGCGTTGCATCGAATTAAACCACATGCTCCACCGCTTGTGCGGGCCCCCGTCAATTCATTTGAGTTTTAACCTTGCGGCCGTACTCCCCAGGCGGTCGACTTAACGCGTTAGCTCCGGAAGCCACGCCTCAAGGGCACAACCTCCAAGTCGACATCGTTTACGGCGTGGACTACCAGGGTATCTAATCCTGTTTGCTCCCCACGCTTTCGCACCTGAGCGTCAGTCTTCGTCCAGGGGGCCGCCTTCGCCACCGGTATTCCTCCAGATCTCTACGCATTTCACCGCTACACCTGGAATTCTACCCCCCTCTACGAGACTCAAGCTTGCCAGTATCAGATGCAGTTCCCAGGTTGAGCCCGGGGATTTCACATCTGACTTAACAAACCGCCTGCGTGCGCTTTACGCCCAGTAATTCCGATTAACGCTTGCACCCTCCGTATTACCGCGGCTGCTGGCACGGAGTTAGCCGGTGCTTCTTCTGCGGGTAACGTCAATGAGCAAAGGTATTAACTTTACTCCCTTCCTCCCCGCTGAAAGTACTTTACAACCCGAAGGCCTTCTTCATACACGCGGCATGGCTGCATCAGGCTTGCGCCCATTGTGCAATATTCCCCACTGCTGCCTCCCGTAGGAGTCTGGACCGTGTCTCAGTTCCAGTGTGGCTGGTCATCCTCTCAGACCAGCTAGGGATCGTCGCCTAGGTGAGCCGTTACCCCACCTACTAGCTAATCCCATCTGGGCACATCCGATGGCAAGAGGCCCGAAGGTCCCCCTCTTTGGTCTTGCGACGTTATGCGGTATTAGCTACCGTTTCCAGTAGTTATCCCCCTCCATCAGGCAGTTTCCCAGACATTACTCACCCGTCCGCCACTCGTCAGCAAATCAGCAAGCTGATTCCTGTTACCGTTCGACTTGCATGTGTTAGGCCTGCCGCCAGCGTTCAATCTGAGCCATGATCAAACTCTTCAATTTAAAAGTTTGATGCTCAAAGAATTAAACTTCGTAATGAATTACGTGTTCACTCTTGAGACTTGGTATTCATTTTTCGTCTTGCGACGTTAAGAATCCGTATCTTCGAGTGCCCACACAGATTGTCTGATAAATTGTTAAAGAGCAGTTGCGACGCGGCTTTCAGCTCACTGTCGCGAGGTGGCGTATATTACGCTTTCCTCTTTCAGAGTCAACCCTGAATTTCAGGATTTTTTCTCTTCGTTGTTCCGACCATCTTGTGAAGTGTTTCACATTGTCGTCTCAACGGAGGCGCATTATAGGGATCCCATTTTTTTGCACAAGTACTTTTTTGATCTTTTTTTCTGTTTGTTGTTTTTTCACCCTTTTTGCTGCATTCGCACACAAAACGGTGCTTTTTTGCATACTAAAAGACTTGCACAAGGCCAATAATGCACCCAAAGTCATTAGTAAATCATTTATTGTTGAGGTAAGTATGTCTGATGTTTTACGCCCATACCGCGATCTTTTTCCACAAATCGGTCAGCGCGTAATGATCGACGATAGTAGTGTAGTGATCGGTGACGTTCGTTTGGCTGATGATGTGGGGATCTGGCCACTCGTTGTGATTCGTGGTGATGTACATTATGTACAGATTGGAGCACGCACCAATATCCAGGATGGCAGTATGTTGCATGTCACCCATAAGTCCTCATACAACCCAGATGGCAACCCATTAACCATTGGCGAAGATGTCACTGTTGGTCATAAGGTGATGCTCCACGGCTGTACCATTGGCAATCGAGTGTTGGTTGGGATGGCATCAATTTTACTTGATGGTGCAATAGTAGAAGATGATGTGATGATTGGTGCGGGTAGCCTGGTACCACAAAATAAACGGCTGGAGAGCGGATATCTGTATCTCGGTAGCCCCGTCAAACAGATCCGCCCGTTAAGTGATGAAGAGAAGGCCGGATTACGCTATTCCGCGAATAACTACGTGAAATGGAAGGACGAGTATCTGGATCAGGGTAACCAAACCCAACCTTGATCATCTTCGCTTTGATCCTGAATCAAGCTTTCTGCTTCTTCTTCCAGGTCCCAGCGATGCTGACGAAAACTCGCTAACCACTGTTCTGGCGTATCTCCTGCAAAGCGGTTCGCCAGACTCTCTCCAGTAATAGCGCAAGTGAGCTGCATACCATTTACAAGAGCGGGAAAACAAACGCATTTTTTACTCTCGTTCCACTCTTCCCTGTCCGGAAACTGGATGGCCTGATTCACGCGGACAACTCCTCCTGCAATTGCTTTATAACTGGTTCTATGTCAGGCAGAACACCGTGCCAGAGAAGAAAGGCATGAGCCGCCTGTGCCACCAGCATCCCCAATCCATCCGCATTACGCTTTGAACCTCGCAGCTCACACCATGCCAGAAAAGGTGTTTTTCCTTTCTGATAGAACATGTCATAGCAACACATGCCTGAATGAATGAGCGATGCCGGGATCGCGGGAATATCACCACTGATGCCACTGGATGTTGCATTAATAATGAGATCGAACTCATGCCCCTCCAGTTCGTCCATACCCAACGCCTGAATACTGCCCGTGTGCGCAAACAATTTAGCCAACTCTTCCGCGCGGGATACCGTCCGATTAGTGATTGTCACCGCGCAGTCCAGAGAAAGGAGTGGAAGTAATACACCACGAGACGCCCCACCAGCGCCGATGAGTAGAATACGTAAACCTGGGCGGATAAAAGACAGACGTTCCAGATCGCTTAACAAGCCTACGCCATCGGTATTGTCACCCAGCAGGCGTCCATCTTCTAACCGCTTGAGGGTATTAACAGCACCAGCCAACGCTGCCCGTTCAGTAAGTTCATCAGCTCTGGCAAAGGCCTCTTCTTTAAAAGGCACCGTCACATTCGCTCCTTTACCACCAGCACTAAAGAAAGCGTTCAGTGTGTTAATGAAATCATTGATAGGTGCCAGCACGCGCCCATAGGGATGTTCAATATTCAATTGCTGAGCAAATTGCTGATGAATGAATGGCGATTTGCTGTGGGCTATTGGATTACCAAAAACAGCATAGTTTTCCATTATGTTACCCCTGTCGAAACAGTTCACCCGTCAGGGCATCGCGGATTTCTGAAGGATTTAAACGCCCTCCCGTTTCACCAGGCACAACCGGGAACGCTGCGCCAAATTGTGCGCGAACTTCGTCTACTGTTCGACAAGGCGGCAATCCACTCAAGTTGGCACTGGTAGAAACCAGCGGTTTACCATAAGCCTGGCACAAAGCAACCACCAACGGATGGTCGGTGACTCGTACAGCAAGCGAATCAAAGCGGCCTGTCAACCAGCGCGGTGTTGTCGCAGGCGCGGGAAAGACAAAGGTGACGGGACCTGGCCAGCGAGAAAAAATGGTTTCACGCTGCGCATCAGTCAGCATGCAGTCATCAATATAGGGTTTAAGCTGCTCGTAATTTGCCGCGATTAAAATCAGCCCCTTATCAACCGGACGCTGTTTTAGTTCCAACAGTCTCATCACTGCTGTTTCGCTATCAGGATCGCACCCGACACCGAAAACGGCTTCCGTGGGATAGGCGATGACACGTTCTTCATTGAGGACATCTATCGCAGCTGCGATAGCGTCTCCTTGCAGGTTATTATTCACGTTATTATTCCGCCGAAACCGGCTTTCCACATTGTTTACTGGCACAAAAGTGTTTTACACCCTGCGCGGTTTTCTTTTCGATGAGTAGCGGATAATGACACTCAGGGCATTCTCCGGCTATAGGTTTGAAGTTAATGGCAAATTGACACTCCGGGTAGCGATCACAGGAATGAAATGTTTTGCCATAACGGGAGCGGCGCTGGACCAGATGGCCCGTCCGACATTGAGGACATGTAATTGCTGTTTCGTCCGGTTTATCGATAAGTTCGGTATGTTCGCATTCAGGATAGTTACTGCAACCAACAAACATACCAAAGCGCCCCTGGCGTAAGACCAGATTTGCGCCGCATGCAGGGCAAATCTGTCCCTCCAGAACTTTGACGATATGTCCATCCGCTGAAGATTTCAGAGGACGGACGTAGTCACACGCCGGATACTGTGAGCATCCAAGAAACGGACCGTGTTTCCCGGATCGAATAACCAGTTCAGTCCCGCACTTTGGGCAGGACTCATTATTACGCACCGTGAACAGTGCTGATTTCGCCATAACAACTTATGCTGAATTAAAGAAATGATTAATGCAGCATACCTTCATTCACTTCAAAGAGTAATTCTTCCATTTGCTGGTACGCATTTTCGCAGCCCGGAATATTGAACAACACCATCAGGATTACCCATTTCAGGTCTTCCAGGTCGAACTCAGCGGTATCCAGCGCGAGCACTCGCTCTATCACCATTTCACGGGTTTCAAGGTTAAGCACCTGAATTTGCTCAAGGAAAAGCAGAAAACCACGGCAGCTGGCATCCAGTCTTTCACACTCTTCAGGGGTATAAATACGCATGGAGAGTGGATCAGAGGCCAGTTGCATCGGTTCTGCCAGTCCTTCCTGATAATCCGCAAGCTTTTCCAGCCAAAGCAGTGCATTGTAGATATCTTCTCGATCAAATCCTGCGTCGGTAAGATCCTGTTCAAGTTTGTCTTGATCCACACGCAACTCAGCTTCTGTGTGAATATAGGTTTCAAACAAATACATTAGTACGTCGAACATGGCATGCCCTCCTCAATCGGACATAGCCGCCGGGTACAGCTGCGATCCATCCTGCTAACTCCAGTTCGAGTAGTTGAGTAACTACCTCTGGCACAGGTTGGCCGGCACGTTCAGCGACGACGTCAACAGGTGTTACCTCATCTCCTACGTTAGCCAGGAGCTCAGGAAATGGCAATGCCACGTCTTCCTGATCTGGTGAATAAAATGAATTTTCAGGCGCGTCTGGCAACCAGTGCAATCCAAATTGCAAGTTTTCCAGAATTTCTTCCGGTTCCGTCACAAGAATCGCACCTTGTTTTATTAACCAGTGAGGCCCTTCGCTTCCCGGATTCCCTATTGGACCTGGCAAGGCAAAAACTTCTCGCCCCTGTTCAAGCGCACAACGCGCTGTCACCAGCGAACCACTGCGCAAAGCAGCTTCCACCACAAGTACACCTTTACTTAGACCACTGATAATGCGATTTCTTCGCGGGAAATTGTAAGCAAGAGGTGGAACATCGAGGGGAAATTCCGAGACGAGAGCTCCGCCATGTTCAAGCAGACTGGTAGCCAGCCGGGCATGGCGGCGGGGATGAATGGTATTAAGTCCATTCCCCAATACAGCAATGCTGACGCCATTCACCTGCAAGGCCGCTTTATGCGCCACACCATCGATTCCTCGCGCCAGTCCACTCGTAATTGTCACTCCACGCGTCGCCAGAGTTTCGCAAAATAATCGTCCCCAGCGTTCGCCATACCATGAATGCGCCCGACTCCCCACTACAGCAAGCTGAAATGAATGCAATGCGCGCAGTTCTCCAGCAACAAACAGCGCACCGGGGTAATCTGCTGTCGCCAGAAGTTGGGAAGGATAAAATTCACTATCCGCTGAGATTAAATGATGGTTTGGTTGATTCAACCAACAAAGTGAGCTCTCAATACTCTTTGGCGGAAATGAAAGAAAGCGTTGTGCCTGCCGCAATGTAAGCCCTGTTTGCTGCAATACAACCGCATCAATATGCGACTGTTTTGCCAGCCAGTGAGCTATACGGACCATATCATCGCCGTACAAGCTGCTGACGCTCATTAAACGCAGCCAAATTTCTGTATCGACCATCCTTATCTCCCTGCCATAAGCAGTCTTAGCAATCTTTGCGATTGGTCAGTGATGCTGTCAATCAGAGGGGGATTTGTCTAGAATAGAAGAAATAATCTTTCTAACTCCTGAACACATCTCTGGAGATTTATGTCAGTTTTGCAAGTGTTACATATTCCGGACGAGCGGCTTCGCAAAGTTGCTAAACCGGTAGAAGAAGTGAATGCAGAAATTCAGCGTATCGTCGATGATATGTTCGAGACGATGTACGCAGAAGAAGGTATTGGCCTGGCGGCAACCCAGGTTGATATCCATCAACGTATCATTGTTATTGATGTTTCGGAAAACCGTGACGAACGGCTGGTGTTAATCAATCCGGAGCTTTTAGAAAAAAGCGGCGAAACAGGCATTGAAGAAGGTTGCCTGTCGATCCCTGAACAACGTGCTTTAGTGCCACGCGCAGAGAAAGTTAAAATTCGCGCCCTGGACCGCGACGGTAAACCATTTGAACTGGAAGCAGACGGTCTGTTAGCCATCTGTATTCAGCATGAGATGGATCACCTGGTCGGCAAACTGTTTATGGATTATCTGTCACCGCTGAAACAACAACGTATTCGTCAGAAAGTTGAAAAACTGGATCGTCTGAAAGCCCGGGCTTAAGGATAAGAATTAACGTGTCAGAATCACTACGTATTATTTTTGCGGGTACACCTGACTTTGCAGCGCGTCATCTCGACGCGCTGTTGTCTTCTGGTCATAACGTCGTTGGCGTGTTCACCCAGCCAGACCGACCGGCAGGACGCGGTAAAAAACTGATGCCCAGCCCGGTTAAAGTTCTGGCTGAGGAAAAAGGTCTGCCCGTTTTTCAACCTGTTTCCCTGCGTCCACAAGAAAACCAGCAACTGGTCGCCGACCTGCAGGCTGATGTTATGGTCGTCGTCGCCTATGGTTTAATTCTGCCGAAAGCTGTGCTGGAGATGCCGCGTCTTGGCTGTATCAACGTTCATGGTTCACTGCTGCCACGCTGGCGCGGTGCTGCACCAATCCAACGCTCACTATGGGCGGGTGATGCAGAAACTGGTGTGACCATTATGCAAATGGATGTTGGTTTAGACACCGGTGACATGCTCTATAAGCTCTCCTGCCCGATTACTGCAGAAGATACCAGTGGTACGCTGTACGACAAGCTGGCAGAGCTTGGCCCACAAGGGCTTATCACCACATTGAAACAACTGGCAGACGGCACGGCGAAACCAGAAGTTCAGGACGAAACTCTTGTCACTTACGCCGAAAAGTTGAGTAAAGAAGAAGCGCGTATTGACTGGTCGCTTTCGGCAGCGCAGCTTGAACGCTGCGTTCGCGCTTTCAATCCATGGCCAATGAGCTGGCTGGAAATTGAAGGACAGCCGGTTAAAGTCTGGAAAGCGTCGGTCATTGATACGGCAACCAACGCTGCACCAGGAACGATCCTTGAAGCCAATAAACAAGGCATTCAGGTTGCGACGGGTGGTGGCATCCTGAACCTGCTCTCGTTACAACCTGCGGGTAAGAAAGCGATGAGCGCGCAAGACCTCCTGAATTCTCGTCGGGAATGGTTTGTTCCGGGCAACCGTCTGGTCTGATAGTCCACTCTTCTAAGCCCGGTCTTGCCGGGCATTTTTATACTTATGAAAAAACAACGTAATTTACGTAGCATGGCGGCACAGGCCGTTGAACAAGTCGTCGAGCAAGGGCAATCATTAAGCAACATTCTGCCACCGCTCCAGCAAAAAGTTTCCGATAAAGACAAAGCACTTCTTCAAGAATTGTGCTTTGGCGTACTGCGTACGCTTTCACAGTTAGACTGGCTGATTAATAAGTTAATGGCCCGTCCGATGACCGGCAAACAGCGCACTGTGCATTACCTGATTATGGTTGGTTTGTATCAACTGCTTTATACCCGCATTCCACCTCATGCTGCGCTGGCTGAAACGGTTGAAGGTGCTGTCGCAATTAAGCGTCCGCAACTTAAAGGGTTGATTAACGGCGTATTACGCCAGTTCCAGCGTCAGCAAGAAGAGTTATTAGCCGAGTTTAATGCCAGTGATGCACGTTATCTGCATCCTTCCTGGTTGCTGAAGCGTCTGCAAAAAGCGTATCCAGAGCAATGGCAATCCATCATTGAAGCCAATAACCAGCGTCCGCCAATGTGGCTGCGCGTTAATCGTACGCATCATTCCCGCGACAGCTGGCTTGCATTGCTGGATGAAGCAGGAATGAAAGGTTTCCCGCATGCGGATTACCCTGATGCTGTACGGCTGGAAACACCTGCACCTGTTCATGTGCTACCAGGTTTTGAAGAAGGATGGGTTACCGTTCAGGATGCATCAGCACAAGGTTGCATGGCCTGGCTTGCGCCACAAAACGGTGAACACATTCTGGATCTTTGCGCTGCCCCCGGCGGTAAAACAACGCATATCCTTGAGGTGGCACCAGAAGCGCAGGTTCTTGCGGTTGATATTGACGAACAGCGCCTCTCTCGCGTTTACGACAATTTAAAACGCCTTGGTATGAAGGCGACCGTGAAACAAGGTGATGGCCGCTACCCTTCCCAATGGTGTGGCGAGCAACAGTTTGATCGCATTTTATTAGATGCGCCTTGTTCAGCAACCGGTGTGATTCGTCGCCATCCGGATATTAAATGGTTACGCCGCGATCGCGATATCCCAGAACTCGCGCAGTTGCAGTCTGAAATTCTCGACGCCATCTGGTCACATTTAAAATCCGGAGGAACCCTGGTCTATGCCACCTGTTCGGTGTTACCGGAAGAGAATAGCCTGCAGATTAAAGCCTTTTTGCAACGTACCGCTGATGCCGAACTTTGCGAAACAGGAACACCAGAGCAACCGGGTAAGCAAAATCTGCCTGGTGCCGAAGAGGGCGACGGCTTCTTTTACGCTAAGCTAATCAAAAAGTGATGAGATAACGGGTCGCGACTGATGAAAATTATCATTCTGGGTGCCGGCCAGGTTGGCGGCACACTGGCGGAAAACCTGGTTGGCGAGAACAACGATATTACTGTTGTCGATACCAACGGTGAGCGTCTGCGGACCTTGCAGGATAAATTTGACCTGCGGGTCGTGCAGGGGCATGGCTCTCATCCACGCGTATTGCGGGAGGCAGGTGCCGACGACGCCGATATGCTGGTTGCTGTAACCAGTTCAGATGAAACCAATATGGTTGCCTGCCAGGTAGCCTACTCACTTTTCAACACCCCTAATCGCATCGCTCGTATCCGCTCACCAGACTACGTGCGCGATGCCGATAAGCTATTTCATTCAGATGCTGTACCGATTGATCATCTGATCGCACCAGAGCAGCTGGTTATCGATAATATTTACCGACTGATTGAGTATCCCGGCGCGCTGCAGGTAGTGAACTTCGCTGAGGGTAAAGTCAGCCTGGCTGTGGTTAAAGCCTATTATGGCGGCCCACTGATTGGTAATGCACTTTCGACCATGCGCGAACATATGCCGCATATCGATACTCGTGTGGCAGCCATTTTCCGCCACGATCGCCCTATTCGTCCGCAAGGTTCGACCATTGTTGAAGCTGGTGATGAAGTGTTCTTTATTGCCGCTTCGCAACACATCCGCGCGGTGATGAGTGAATTGCAACGTCTGGAAAAACCGTATAAGCGGATCATGCTGGTTGGCGGCGGTAATATCGGTGCAGGGCTGGCGCGTCGTCTGGAAAAAGATTACAGCGTTAAACTCATCGAACGTAATCAGCAGCGCGCTGCCGAACTGGCGGAAAAGTTGCAGAATACGATCGTCTTTTTTGGTGATGCGTCGGATCAAGAACTGCTAGCCGAAGAACATATCGATCAAGTTGATCTGTTTATTGCCGTCACCAACGATGACGAAGCCAATATCATGTCCGCCATGCTTGCCAAACGTATGGGTGCGAAAAAGGTGATGGTATTGATCCAGCGTCGCGCTTATGTGGATCTGGTTCAGGGGAGCGTGATCGATATTGCGATTTCACCACAACAAGCAACTATTTCTGCGTTGCTTAGTCACGTGCGAAAAGCCGATATTGTTGGTGTTTCCTCATTGCGCCGCGGTGTTGCAGAAGCTATTGAAGCTGTTGCTCACGGTGATGAAAGCACCTCACGCGTTGTGGGCAGAGTCATTGATGAAATCAAGCTACCACCAGGAACGATTATTGGTGCTGTAGTACGCGGCAATGATGTGATGATTGCCAATGACAATCTGCGTATTGAGCAAGGCGATCATGTAATTATGTTCCTGACGGACAAAAAGTTTATTACCGACGTCGAACGTCTCTTCCAGCCAAGTCCTTTCTTCTTGTAATTAATAAGGCGTCTTCTGGCGCCTTATTATTTCCCTTTTTTTTTCAAGGATTAATTAAATTCATTCCCGGCAGGAAAATAGCTTAACATTTGTTAGACTTATGATTGTCGGCTTTATAGGGAGAATAACATGAGCATTATTAAAGAATTTCGCGAATTTGCAATGCGCGGAAATGTGGTGGATTTGGCAGTGGGTGTCATTATCGGTGCGGCCTTCGGTAAGATTGTCTCTTCACTGGTTGCAGATATCATCATGCCGCCGCTGGGTTTATTAATTGGTGGGATCGACTTTAAACAGTTTGCTGTCACGCTACGCGATGCGCAAGGGGATATCCCAGCAGTCGTTATGCATTACGGTGTCTTCATTCAAAACGTCTTTGATTTTCTGATTGTGGCCTTTGCCATCTTTATGGCGATTAAGCTAATCAATAAACTGAATCGGAAAAAAGAAGAACCAGCAGCTGCACCTGCACCAACTAAAGAAGAAGTATTACTGACCGAGATCCGTGATTTGCTGAAAGAGCAGAATAACCGCTCTTAAAAAGCCCCTGAAAGCAGAAGGCCAGTGGTAAAAAAGTGATTTACGTTCTTGCCACTGGCCTCCCAGTTTCCCCGATTGCCATGTTTTCCTTTTCGCATGTAACTACCTTTCCCCTTCTTATTTTTCTCTACACGCTGTCGGAATAAAGGATCATGTAGCAATGCTTCAATCGCATTATCTTTTATCTGTCCTTTAGTATGCTGATATCGGCTCATAAAAACTCCAATTGGTTATTTAACGGCGCGAGTGTAATCCTGCCAGTGTAAAAAATCAACAGTCACTCTTAACGCCACTCGCCCCTTGTTCAAGAGCTTCAAGAATCGAGCAATAAACACTGCTATGGGCGGTCCCACAACAGGCATCGTTAAGGCGTTGGAGGGAACGCTGCATACTCTGCAACTCGGCTATCCGTGCTTCGACTTCCTGCAATCTTTCCTGCACAATGCCTTTTGACTCCTGACAGGTATGGTGCTCAGGATCGATACGGATCGACAGCAACTCGCGGATCGACTCCAGACTGAAACCAAGTTGTCTGGCATGGCGGATAAATTTCAATCGCTGGAGATCGCTTTCGGTATACAGGCGAAACCCACCTTCGGTACGTACTTCATGCTCCATCATCTGCTGCTTTTCGTAATAACGTATTGTGTCGGGTGTTACTTCCGCCATTTTTGCCAGCTCACCAATGCGATACATACATACTCCACTAGTTATCATTGATTTTATTCAACAACTTGTCAGCATAATCGCCGCGTAAAAAATCGGTACTCAATCCTGCTTGTCGCAGCTTTAACTCCAGTAATGACAATCGACGACTAACCTCTTGATATTGCGGATCATCGTGACAGATACCTTTGAGGATATCCAGAAGCTGTATTGCTTCCCTCCGCTGCTCAAGTTCTGGCGGTAAGCAACCGGCATTCTTCAGCAAGCGATACCCCGCACGTAATTCCGGTGGCACGTGTGAATCATCATCCAGAATCAATGGCTCGCCACTTCCCGGAAGATTATCAAACTCACCTTTGGATTGTGCCTCAGTAATATGACGCTCTGCCCACTGGTCAAGTAACCACATAAATACTCCAGGGGATGAACAAAAAGAGTACAGCTATTGTAGATAAGTGGGGATACTACGGGTATAAAAAAACCCGCCGGGGCGGGTTTTTTTACGTTGCTTCAGATTACTCTGCAGCAGCTTCTGCTTTCTCTGAACGATCAACCAGCTCGATGTAAGCCATCGGCGCGTTGTCGCCTGCACGGAAGCCACACTTCAGAATACGAGTGTAACCACCGGCACGGCTCGCGAAACGCGGGCCCAGTTCGTTAAACAGTTTTGCCACGATCTCGTTATCACGAGTACGGGCGAATGCCAGACGACGATTAGCAACGCTATCAGTCTTGGCAAGAGTAATCAGCGGCTCAACTACGCGGCGCAGCTCTTTCGCTTTAGGCAGAGTCGTCTTGATGATTTCATGACGAACCAGTGAACCTGCCATATTGCGGAACATAGCCTGGCGATGGCTGCTGTTGCGGTTCAGTTGACGACCACTCTTACGATGGCGCATGACCTTATCCTTCTCAGTAAAACCTTAACCTGTGATCTGGTTACTCGTCAGCGATGCTTGCCGGTGGCCAGTTTTCCAGGCGCATGCCCAGAGACAGTCCACGGGAAGCCAGCACGTCTTTAATCTCAGTAAGAGATTTTTTACCAAGGTTAGGCGTTTTAAGGAGCTCAACCTCGGTACGCTGTACCAGATCACCGATATAGTGGATAGCTTCTGCTTTAAGGCAGTTAGCAGAGCGGACAGTCAATTCCAGATCGTCAACAGGGCGCAGCAGGATCGGATCGAACTCTGGTTTCTCTTCTTTCACTTCAGGCTGACGTACATCACGTAAGTCAACGAAAGCTTCCAGTTGTTCAGCCAGAATGGTTGCCGCACGACGAATCGCCTCTTCAGGATCGATTGTGCCGTTGGTTTCCATTTCGATGACCAGCTTGTCCAGGTCGGTACGCTGTTCTACACGCGCTGCTTCAACATTGTAGGCAATACGCTCCACAGGGCTGTAGCATGCGTCGACCAGCAGACGGCCGATTGGGCGCTCATCTTCTTCCGAATGAATTCGGGTAGAAGCCGGCACATAACCACGACCGCGCTGAACTTTGATACGCATGCTAATAGACGCGTTCTCATCGGTCAGGTGGCAGATCACGTGCTGCGGCTTGACGATTTCGACATCACCGTCGTGGGTGATATCGGCTGCAGTCACAGGGCCAATGCCAGATTTATTCAAGGTAAGAATAACTTCATCTTTGCCCTGAACTCTCACCGCCAGCCCTTTCAGGTTGAGCAGGATTTCCAGGATATCTTCCTGAACGCCTTCTTTGGTGCTGTACTCATGTAGTACACCATCAATCTCAACCTCGGTCACCGCGCAACCCGGCATCGATGAGAGCAGAATACGGCGCAGTGCGTTACCCAGAGTATGGCCAAAGCCACGCTCTAAAGGCTCAAGGGTCACCTTGGCGTGCGTCGAACTCACTTGCTCGATATCAACCAGGCGCGGTTTTAGAAACTCTGTCACAGAACCCTGCATTGTGTCCTCTCTTTGGTACTAAGCTTTACTTGGAGTAAAGCTCGACGATCAGGTGTTCGTTAATGTCCGCAGACAGATCAGAACGCTCCGGCTTACGCTTAAACGTACCTTCCATCTTGCCAGCATCAACTTCCAGCCAGGTTGGCTTTTCACGCTGCTCAGCCAGCTCCAGAGCGGCTTTCACGCGAGACTGCTTCTTCGCTTTCTCACGAATGCTTACAACGTCATTCGGACTAACCTGATAAGAAGCGATGTTAACAACACGACCGTTTACCATAATTGCTTTATGGCTAACCAGCTGACGTGCTTCTGCACGAGTGGCACCGAAGCCCATACGGTATACAACGTTGTCCAGACGACCTTCCAGCAGAGCCAACAGGTTTTCACCGGTGTTGCCTTTCAGACGTGCTGCTTCTTTGTAGTAGTTACGGAACTGACGCTCCAGCACACCATAGATACGGCGAACTTTTTGCTTTTCACGCAACTGCACACCATAGTCAGACAGACGCGGTTTACGCGCACCGTGCTGGCCAGGAGCTTGTTCAATTTTACACTTGGTATCGATCGCGCGAACGCCAGACTTAAGGAATAAGTCGGTGCCCTCACGACGGCTCAGCTTGAGCTTAGGACCCAAATATCTTGCCATTTTCTTTCTCCAACAAACCTGGAAAACGAGGCGTTATACGCGACGTTTTTTCGGCGGACGACAACCGTTATGAGGGATCGGAGTCACATCAGTAATGTTAGTGATGCGGAAACCTGCGGCGTTCAGAGCACGAATAGTAGATTCGCGGCCTGGACCCGGACCTTTAACCATAACTTCCAGATTCTTGATGCCGTATTCTTTCACGGCGTCAGCGCAACGCTCTGCTGCAACCTGAGCTGCAAACGGAGTGGATTTGCGAGAACCACGGAAACCGGAACCACCGGCTGTTGCCCAACCCAACGCGTTACCCTGACGATCAGTGATAGTCACGATGGTGTTGTTGAAAGAAGCATGGATATGAGCCACGCCGTCAGAGACTTGTTTTCTTACACGTTTACGTGCACGAATTGGTGCCTTTGCCATTATTCAATCACCCCGATTATTTCTTGATCGGTTTGCGCGGACCCTTACGGGTACGTGCGTTGGTCTTGGTACGCTGACCGCGAACCGGGAGACCACGACGATGACGCAAACCGCGATAGCAACCAAGATCCATCAGGCGCTTGATGCTCATGCTGATTTCACGGCGCAGATCACCTTCAACGACAAATTTGGCAACTTCGTCACGCAGCGTGTCGATTTGTCCTTCAGACAGCTCACTGATCTTAACATCTTCAGCGATACCCGCTGCAGCCAGGATGGCTTTAGAACGGGTCTTGCCGACGCCATAAATCGAAGTTAATGCGATTACGGCATGCTTATGATCAGGAATGTTAATGCCTGCTATACGGGCCACTATGCACTCCTACTATTTAATATGTACGTTCCATGCTGAAAAGCCCGTTTTCAGGATACTCAAATGGAAACGCACAGACATACAAAAGATTGGCTGGCTAATCTAGCCAGCTCAACCCAACTTTGCAAGAAAAATATGCGAAAAAATCAGCCTTGGCGCTGTTTATGCTTCGGCTCGGCACTGCAAATCACACGGATGACACCATCACGCTTAACGATTTTGCAGTTACGGCATAATTTCTTGACGGAAGCACGAACTTTCATTTTTACTCTCCGTAACTTCTCGGGCGACCAATTATCGGCCGTAGCCTTTCAGGTTCGCCTTCTTCAATGCAGACTCATACTGACTGGACATCATCAGAGTTTGCACTTGAGCCATAAAGTCCATAATCACGACAACAACGATAAGCAGTGAGGTCCCACCGAAGTAGAACGGTACTTTCATTGCATCACGCATGAACTCCGGGATCAGGCAGATAAAGGTAATGTACAGCGCACCAACCAGGGTCAGGCGGGTCATTACTTTATCGATATACTTCGCCGTTTGCTCTCCCGGACGAATTCCTGGTACAAATGCACCGGACTTCTTCAGGTTATCTGCTGTTTCACGCGGGTTGAAAACCAACGCCGTGTAGAAGAAACAGAAGAAGATGATTGCAGACGCATAGAGTAACACATAAAGCGGTTGCCCAGGCTGCAAATACAGCGAAATTGTTGTCAGCCAGTTCCAACCAGTACCGCCCCCGAACCATGACGCGATGGTCGCCGGGAACAGAATAATACTGGAAGCGAAGATTGCCGGGATTACCCCCGCCATATTCACTTTCAGCGGTAAATGTGTGCTCTGTGCAGCATAGACACGACGACCTTGCTGACGTTTCGCGTAGTTTACCACAATGCGGCGTTGACCACGCTCAACAAATACAACAAAGAACGTCACTGCAAATACTAATACTGCAACCAACAGCAACACGAGGAAGTGCAGGTCGCCTTGACGCGCTTGCTCGATAGTATGGGCAATGGCTGGCGGGAGTCCCGCGACAATACCGGCGAAGATAATGATTGAAATACCGTTGCCGATACCTCGTTCAGTAATCTGTTCGCCCAACCACATCAGGAACATGGTTCCTGTGACCAGACTTACAACAGCGGTGAAGTAGAATGCAAAGCCCGGGTTAATGACCAGGCCTTGCATACCAGGCATATTCGGCAGACCGGTAGCAATACCGATCGACTGGAATATTGCCAGCACCAGAGTACCGTAGCGGGTGTACTGGCTGATCTTACGACGACCAGACTCCCCTTCTTTCTTAATTTCTGCCAACGTTGGGTGAACCACCGTCAGCAGCTGGATAATGATCGATGCCGAAATATACGGCATGATCCCCAGAGCAAAGATAGAAGCACGGCTGAGAGCACCACCAGAGAACATGTTAAACATTTCAATGATGGTGCCTCGCTGTTGCTCAAGCAGTTTGGCAAGTACAGCGGCATCAATACCAGGGATCGGAATAAAAGAGCCAATACGGAACACAATCAGCGCACCGATAACAAACAACAGTCTGCGTTTCAGCTCGCCTAAGCCACCTTTGGCACTTTGAAAATCTAATCCCGGTTGTTTAGCCATCTGCTACTTATTCCTCGATTTTACCGCCAGCAGCTTCGATAGCAGCACGAGCGCCTTTAGTAACACGCAGGCCACGAACAGTTACCGGAGTAGTTACTTCGCCAGCCAGGATCACTTTCGCGAACTCGATCTGGATACCGATAATGTTAGCCGCTTTCAGCGTGTTCAGGTCTACAACACCGCCTTCTACTTTAGCCAGGTCAGACAGACGAACTTCGGCTGTAATCGCTGCTTTACGAGAAGTGAAGCCGAATTTCGGCAGACGACGGTACAGAGGCATCTGACCACCCTCGAAACCGCGACGTACGCCACCGCCAGAACGAGACTTCTGACCTTTGTGACCACGACCACCGGTTTTACCGAGGCCAGAACCGATACCACGACCCAGGCGTTTACCCGCCTTTTTGGAGCCTTCGGCCGGAGACAGAGTATTTAAACGCATCTCTTACTCCTCAACTTTAACCATGAAGGAAACCGCGTTGATCATACCGCGAATAGCAGGAGTATCCTCGCGCTCTACGGTGTGACCAATACGACGCAGACCCAGGCCAAGCAGCGTTGCCTTGTGTTTCGGCAGACGACCGATTGCACTGCGGGTTTGAGTAATTTTAATAGTCTTTGCCATGGTTTATTTCCCCAGAATTTCTTCAACGGATTTACCACGCTTGGCAGCGACCATTTCTGGAGAATTCATATTTTCCAGGCCATCGATAGTTGCACGAACCACGTTAATCGGGTTGGTGGAACCATACGCTTTAGCCAGAACGTTATGAACCCCAGCGACTTCCAGAACGGCGCGCATTGCACCACCGGCGATGATACCGGTACCTTCGGAAGCCGGCTGCATGAATACGCGAGAACCCGTATGAACACCTTTAACAGGGTGTTGCAGAGTGCCGTTATTCAGCGCGACGTTAATCATATTGCGACGGGCTTTTTCCATCGCTTTCTGGATCGCTGCTGGAACTTCACGCGCTTTACCGTAACCAAAACCAACGCGACCGTTACCATCGCCAACTACAGTCAGAGCTGTGAAGGAGAAAATACGACCACCTTTAACGGTTTTAGATACGCGGTTTACCGCGATCAGCTTTTCCTGCAGTTCGCCAGCTTGTTTTTCGATGTGAGCCATCTTACACCTCTACCTTAGAACTGAAGGCCAGCTTCACGGGCAGCATCTGCCAGTGCCTGGACACGACCATGATATTGGAACCCGGAACGGTCAAAGGATACATCTTTGATGCCTTTTTCCAGAGCGCGTTCAGCGACAGCTTTACCCACAGCTGCAGCCGCGTCTTTGTTACCGGTGTACTTCAGTTGTTCAGCGATAGCTTTTTCTACAGTAGAAGCAGCTACCAGAACTTCAGAACCGTTCGGTGCAATTACCTGTGCGTAAATGTGACGCGGGGTACGATGTACCACCAGGCGAGTTGCGCCCAGCTCCTGGAGCTTGCGGCGTGCGCGGGTCGCACGACGGATACGAGCAGATTTCTTATCCATAGTGTTACCTTACTTCTTCTTAGCCTCTTTGGTACGCACGACTTCGTCGGCGTAACGAACACCCTTGCCTTTGTAAGGCTCAGGACGACGGTAGGCGCGCAGATCCGCTGCAACCTGGCCGATCACCTGCTTATCAGCGCCTTTCAGCACGATTTCAGTCTGAGTCGGACATTCAGCAGTGATACCCGCAGGCAGCTGATGGTCAACAGGATGAGAGAAACCCAGAGACAGGTTAATCACATTGCCTTTAACCGCTGCACGGTAACCTACACCAACCAGCTGCAGCTTCTTAGTGAAGCCTTCGGTAACACCGATAACCATTGAGTTCAGCAGGGCACGCGCGGTACCAGCCTGTGCCCAACCGTCTGCGTAACCATCACGCGGACCGAAGGTCAGGGTATTATCTGCATGTTTAACTTCAACAGCATCGTTGAGAGTACGAGTCAGCTCGCCGTTTTTACCTTTGATCGTAATAACCTGACCGTTGATTTTTACGTCAACGCCGGCAGGAACAACGACCGGTGCTTTAGCAACACGAGACATTTTTTCCTCCGATTAGGCTACGTAGCAGATAATTTCGCCACCAAGACCAGCCTGGCGCGCTGCACGATCAGTCATAACACCTTTAGAGGTAGAAACAACTGCGATACCCAGACCCGCCATAACTTTCGGCAGCTCATCTTTACGTTTATAGATGCGCAGACCTGGGCGGCTGACACGCTGAATGCTTTCTACAACAGCTTTGCCCTGGAAATACTTCAGAGTAAGTTCCAGTTCAGGCTTGGTGTCGCCTTCAACTTTAAAATCTTCAATAAAACCTTCTTCCTTCAGCACGTTGGCGATTGCCACTTTCAGCTTGGAGGAAGGCATGGTGACCGCAGCTTTGTTCGCGGCCTGACCGTTACGGATACGGGTCAGCATATCCGCGATCGGATCTTGCATGCTCATCTGTCTTTACTCCCGTGATTCAATTGGTGACAATTACCAGCTAGCCTTTTTCAGACCCGGGATTTCACCGCGCATAGCGGCTTCACGGACCTTAATACGGCTCAACCCGAACTTCCGCAGGAAACCATGCGGACGACCTGTTTGACGGCAGCGGTTACGCTGACGAGACGGGCTGGAATCACGCGGCAGAGTCTGCAGCTTGAGAACAGCGTTCCAACGATCTTCGTCGGAAGCGTTCACATCAGAGATGATCGCTTTCAGTTCAGCGCGTTTCGCGAAGTATTTATCAGCTAAAGCTACGCGTTTTACTTCGCGTGCTTTCATTGATTGCTTAGCCATTTAGTAACCCTACCTTACTTGCGGAACGGGAAGTCAAAGGCAGCCAGCAGAGCGCGGCCTTCTTCGTCAGATTTCGCAGTAGTGGTAATGGTAATATCCAAACCACGAACGCGGTCGACTTTATCGTAGTCGATTTCTGGGAAGATGATCTGCTCACGGACACCCATGCTGTAGTTACCACGACCGTCGAAAGACTTAGCGGACAGGCCACGGAAGTCACGGATACGAGGTACAGCAATAGTGATCAGGCGCTCAAAGAACTCCCACATGCGTTCGCCACGCAGAGTTACTTTACAGCCGATCGGATAGCCCTGACGGATTTTGAAGCCTGCAACAGATTTGCGTGCTTTGGTGATCAGCGGTTTTTGACCGGAGATTGCTGCCAGGTCTGCTGCTGCGTTATCCAGCAGTTTTTTGTCAGCGATCGCTTCACCAACACCCATGTTCAGGGTGATCTTCTCGACCCGAGGGACTTGCATGACAGAATTGTAGTTAAACTCAGTCATGAGTTTTTTAACTACTTCGTCTTTGTAGTAATCATGCAGTTTCGCCATCGTACTACTCCAAATTACTTGATAGTTTCGCTGTTAGACTTGAAGAAACGGACTTTTTTACCGTCTTCGAATCTAAAGCCTACACGGTCAGCCTTGCCGGTTGCCGCATTGAAGATTGCTACGTTGGAAACCTGAATAGCGGCTTCTTTTTCAACGATGCCACCCGGTTGGTTCAGGGCCGGAACCGGCTTCTGATGTTTCTTAACCAGGTTGATACCTTCAACAATGACCTTGCCGGAAGACAGGACATTCTTAACTTTACCGCGTTTACCTTTATCTTTACCGGTTAACACGATAACTTCGTCATCACGACGGATTTTCGCTGCCATGATTCGCTCCTTAGAGTACTTCTGGTGCCAGAGAGATAATTTTCATGAACTTCTCACTACGAAGCTCACGAGTTACCGGCCCAAAAATACGCGTACCGATAGGCTGCTCGCTGTTGTTGTTCAGAAGAACACAAGCATTACCATCGAAGCGAATGACAGAACCGTCCGGGCGACGAACACCCTTCTTGGTGCGCACCACTACCGCCTTCAGCACATCACCTTTTTTGACCTTACCACGCGGAATTGCTTCTTTGATGGTGATCTTGATGATGTCGCCTACGCCTGCGTAGCGACGGTGCGAGCCACCCAGAACCTTGATACACATTACGCGACGTGCACCGGAGTTGTCGGCGACGTTCAGCATAGTCTGTTCTTGGATCATTTTAGTGCTCCGCTAATGTCAACTACTACTGAGACCCGAAAATCAGGTCGTTAAAAATCCCCATATCGAGGGCGCGGCATTATAACACCGCTTCAAGGATATGGGTAGAAAAAATAAACGGCTCATTTCTGAGCCGTTTATTCGTATCGAGAGAGTGTACTGTATTACAGAACCGCTTTCTCTACAACGCGAACCAGCGTCCAGGATTTAGTCTTGGACAGCGGACGGCATTCGCGGATTTCAACCACGTCACCGATACCGCATTCGTTGTTCTCGTCATGTACGTGCAGTTTGGTCGTACGCTTGATGAATTTACCGTAGATCGGGTGTTTCACAAAACGTTCGATAGCAACAACAATGGATTTCTCCATTTTGTCGCTAACAACGCGACCTTGCAGAGTACGGATTTTATCGGTCATTACGCACCCGCCTTCTCGTTCAGTAAAGTCTTAACGCGTGCGACATCGCGACGCACTTGCTTCAACAGGTGAGACTGTTGCAGCTGGCCACTTGCAGCCTGCATACGCAGGTTGAACTGCTCACGCAGCAGGTTCAGCAGCTCGGTGTTCAGCTCTTCAACGCTCTTCTCACGCAGCTCTTTTGCTTTCATTACATCACCGTCTTAGTTACAAAGGTGGTTTTAATCGGCAGTTTCGCTGCTGCCAGCTTGAATGCTTCACGGGCCAGCTCTTCCGGAACACCGTCCATTTCATACAGGACTTTACCCGGCTGAATCAAGGCAACCCAATACTCCACGTTACCTTTACCTTTACCCATACGCACTGCCAGCGGCTTTTCAGTGATCGGTTTGTCCGGGAACACACGGATCCAGATCTTACCTTGACGCTTAACTGCACGGGTCATAGCACGACGTGCTGCTTCGATCTGACGTGCAGTCAGACGACCACGGCCAACAGCTTTCAGACCGAAGCTGCCGAAGCTAACATCCGTACCCTGCGCCAGACCGCGGTTACGGCCTTTGTGCATTTTACGGAATTTTGTACGCTTTGGTTGTAACATCAGCGACGCTCCTTATTTACGGCCTTTACGCTGCTGCTTTTTAGGCTGAGCAGCCGGTTTTTCCGGTTGTTCAACAGCAGCCATACCACCCAGGATCTCGCCTTTGAAGATCCACACTTTAACGCCGATTACACCGTAAGTGGTGTGCGCTTCAGAGGTGTTGTAGTCGATGTCAGCACGCAGAGTGTGCAGCGGTACGCGACCTTCGCGGTACCATTCGGTACGTGCGATTTCCGCGCCGCCCAGACGGCCGCTAACTTCAACTTTAATACCTTTAGCGCCCAGACGCATTGCGTTCTGTACAGCACGCTTCATAGCACGACGGAACATAACGCGACGTTCCAGCTGAGAAGTGATGCTGTCAGCAACCAGTTTTGCGTCCAGTTCAGGCTTACGAACTTCGGCGATGTTGATCTGTGCAGGAACGCCAGCGATGTCCGCTACGACCTTACGCAGTTTTTCTACGTCTTCACCTTTTTTACCGATAACGATACCCGGGCGAGCAGTGTGAATGGTTACACGGATGCTCTTAGCCGGACGCTCGATAACGATACGAGATACGGACGCTTTAGCCAGTTCCTTAGTCAGGTACTGACGTACTTTAAAATCGCTGTCCAGGTTGTCAGCGAATTCTTTGGTGTTCGCAAACCAGGTAGAGTTCCATGGTTTTACAATACCCAGGCGAATACCATTAGGATGTACTTTCTGACCCATTGCTAGTCTCCAGAGTCTCAGCGATCGGACACAACCACAGTGATGTGGCTGGTGCGCTTCAGGATGCGATCTGCACGACCTTTTGCACGCGGCATAATGCGCTTCATGCTCGGGCCTTCGTCTACGAAAATTTTCGTAACTTTCAGATCGTCAATGTCAGCGCCATCGTTGTGTTCAGCGTTAGCAATGGCAGATTCCAGAACTTTCTTGACCAGTACAGCCGCTTTCTTGTTGGTGTAGGTCAAAATATCCAGAGCCTGCGACACTTTCTTACCGCGAATCAGGTCAGCAACAAGGCGAACCTTCTGAGCAGAAGAACGAGCATGGCGATGTTTAGCGATAGTTTCCATCTCTTCCTCCTACCTTATTTCTTCTTCGCTTTTTTATCAGCAGCGTGGCCGCGATAAGTACGAGTCGGTGCGAATTCACCCAGTTTGTGACCGACCATTTCGTCGGTTACAAATACCGGAACGTGCTGACGACCATTATGGACAGCGATGGTCAAACCGATCATGTTAGGAAAGATCGTTGAACGACGGGACCAAGTGCGCAGGGGCTTCTTGTCTCCGCTTTCCACCGCTTTCTCTACCTTCTTCAGCAAGTGCAGGTCAATAAAAGGACCTTTCTTGAGAGAACGTGGCATGGCTTATCCTCTAAAATTATTTGCTACGGCGACGTACGATGAATTTATCAGTACGCTTGTTGCTGCGGGTCTTCTTACCTTTGGTCTGAACGCCCCACGGAGTTACCGGGTGCTTACCAAAGTTACGACCTTCACCACCACCATGTGGGTGGTCTACCGGGTTCATCGCGGTACCGCGAACGGTCGGACGAACACCACGCCAGCGTGCAGCACCTGCTTTACCCAGAACGCGCAGCATATGCTCAGCATTGCCAACTTCGCCCAGAGTTGCACGGCAGTCTGCTTCTACTTTACGCATTTCACCAGAACGCAGACGCAGGGTGACATAAGCACCATCACGAGCAACGATCTGAACGTAAGTACCAGCGGAACGTGCCAGCTGACCGCCTTTACCTGGTTTCATTTCTACGTTATGAACAGTAGAACCAACCGGGATGTTGCGCATCGGCAGGGTGTTACCTGGTTTGATTGCAGCATCAACGCCAGACTGAATCTGGTCGCCAGCTTTCAGGCCTTTAGGGGCCAGGATGTAACGGCGTTCACCGTCTTTGTACAGAACCAGCGCGATGTTCGCGGAACGGTTCGGATCGTACTCAAGACGTTCAACAACTGCCGGGATACCGTCTTTGTTGCGTTTGAAGTCAACAATACGGTAAGCCTGCTTGTGGCCACCACCGATATGACGAGTGGTGATACGGCCATTGTTGTTACGACCACCGGATTTGCTGTTTTTTTCCAGCAACGGAGCAAAAGGTTTGCCCTTGTGCAGCTCAGGGTTAACCACTTTAACAACGTGGCGACGACCCGGAGATGTCGGTTTACATTTAACAACTGCCATTGTATTACTCCTCCGACTTACTCAGCGCCGCCAACGAAGTCCAGATTCTGGCCTTCTTTCAGGGTGACGTAAGCTTTTTTCCAGTCGCTACGACGACCGATACGCTGTCCGTGACGTTTAACTTTCCCTTTAACTACCAGGGTGTTAACGACTTCGACTTCGACTTCAAACAGTTTCTGCACAGCAGCTTTGATTTCTGCTTTGGTCGCGTCTTTAGCAACTTTGAGTACGATGGTGTTGGATTTTTCCATCGCAGTAGACGCTTTTTCAGAAACGTGCGGTGCACGCAGCACCTTCAGCAGACGTTCTTCACGAATCATGCCAGCATCTCCTCAACTTGCTTAACAGCATCAGCAGTCATTACGACTTTGTCGAAGGCGATCAGGCTAACCGGGTCGATACCAGTTGCATCGCGTACGTCAACCTTGTGCAGGTTGCGCGCAGCCAGGAACAGGTTTTCGTCCAGCTCACCGGTGATGATCAGCACATCTTCCAGAGCCATGTCTTTCAGTTTCTGTGCCAGCAGCTTAGTTTTCGGCGCTTCTACAGAGAACTTCTCGACAACGATCAGACGATCCTGACGTACCAGTTCGGACAGGATGCTTTTCAGCGCGCCGCGGTACATCTTCTTGTTAACTTTTTGACTGTGGTCCTGCGGACGAGCAGCAAAGGTCACGCCACCAGAACGCCAGATCGGGCTCTTGATAGAACCAGAACGCGCACGGCCGGTGCCTTTCTGGCGCCACGGTTTTTTACCGGAACCAGTTACTTCAGCACGAGTCTTCTGAGCACGAGTACCCTGACGAGCACCAGCTGCATAAGCAACAACAACCTGGTGAACCAGCGCTTCGTTGAAATCACGACCGAAGGTAGTTTCGGAAACAGTCAGCGCGCTCTGCGCGTCTTTCAATACTAATTCCATTGCTATCTCCTTACGCCTTCACAGCTGGTTTAACGATCAGGTCGCTACCGGTTGCACCCGGGACAGCACCTTTAACCAGCAGCAGGTTGCGCTCAGCGTCAACGCGTACTACGTCAAGGCTCTGAACGGTTACACGTTCGTTACCCATCTGACCTGCCATTTTCTTGCCTTTGAACACTTTGCCCGGAGTCTGGTTCTGACCGATAGAACCCGGAACGCGGTGAGACAAGGAGTTACCGTGAGTAGCGTCCTGGGTACGGAAGTTCCAGCGCTTAACGGTACCTGCGAAACCTTTACCTTTAGAGGTGCCAGTTACGTCAACTTTTTTAACGTCAGCAAACAGTTCAACGCTAATGCTCTGACCTACAGTGAACTCTTCGCCTTCAGCCAGGCGGAATTCCCACAGACCACGGCCAGCTTCTACGCCAGCTTTAGCGAAGTGGCCAGCTTCAGGCTTGGTCACACGGTTAGCTTTTTTAGCACCGGTGGTTACCTGAATAGCACGGTAGCCATCGTTAGCCAGGTCTTTAACCTGAGTAACGCGGTTTGCTTCAACTTCGATTACGGTTACTGGGATAGAAACGCCGTCTTCTGTGAAGATACGGGTCATACCCACTTTTTTACCGACTAAACCAATCATTGTTTCAACCTCTCAATCGCTCAATGACCTGATTAACCCAGGCTGATCTGCACGTCTACACCGGCAGCCAGATCCAGACGCATCAGAGCATCAACGGTTTTCTCGGTTGGCTCAACGATGTCAACCAGACGCAAGTGAGTACGGATTTCGTACTGATCGCGCGCGTCTTTGTTGACGTGCGGGGAGATCAGAACAGTGAAGCGCTCTTTGCGTGTCGGCAGCGGGATCGGACCACGGACCTGCGCACCAGTGCGCTTGGCAGTCTCGACGATTTCCGCGGTTGCTTGATCGATCAGACGATGATCAAACGCTTTCAGGCGGATACGGATTCTTTGGTTCTGCATGAGACCAGAGCTCCAATTATTTTATAAACGAAAATGATTACTCCTCAGACCCATTACGATTGATGGGAGAGTGTAACCGTTCTTACGTAGCTCCCCGATTGGGAGCATTGTTAGGTAGCCAAATTCGGCTAACTGAGGTTCAGATTGAACCTGCTGTCAACTACGACAAGCCCGCGCATTATACGCAAATCTGAGCCTGACGCAAGCATCGGGTAGAAATTAATCGCAACGCGCAGATTGCGAGCTGCATTCCACGAAATTTGTAAGGTTGTGAAGATAGCGTTTTTCACCGGAATCAGGTTAACAAATCAGCGATTTCTCTGTTGCTGAGCATCCGCAGTTATTCGATGGTGATACTCCAATTACAGAGGATGTTTTATGGACACTACCCTTCCCTTTCTGATTTTGTACGCTTGTTTATCAGCCCTACTTTTTTTCTGGGATGCAAATCATGGCTTGTTACCTGACAGATTTACGTGCCCGTTACTCTGGTCAGGTCTTTTGTTCTATCAGATTTGTAATCCTGACGGTTTAGCCGATGCGTTATGGGGGGCGATTATTGGTTACGGCACATTCGCTGTCATTTACTGGGGGTATCGCATACTGCGTCATAAAGAAGGATTAGGCTATGGTGATGTGAAGTTTCTCGCCGCCCTTGGTGCCTGGCATACATGGACCTTCTTGCCACGACTGGTTTTCCTTGCTGCCTCATTCGCTTGCGGAGCCGTAGTTATTGGTCTGCTCATGAGAGGAAAAGAGTCATTAAAAAACCCGCTGCCGTTTGGGCCATTTCTGGCGGCTGCGGGTTTCGTTGTAGGCTGGGATAGTTTGCTGGCAGGCCGTTAATCTTTAACTTTTATTTGTGATTGCAGGTAATTTTGTAAACCGATTTTACCGATGAGATCCAGCTCAGTTTCGAGCCAGTCAATATGACCTTCTTCATCGGCAAGGATCTCGATCATCATATCACGGCTAACATAGTCATGAACGCTGTCGGCATACGCGATAGCCTCACGGAGATCCTTCGCGCCTTCCAGTTCTAATCGCAGGTCGGATTGCAGCATCTCCTCGACATCTTCACCAATCCCCAGTTTGCCTAAATCCTGTAAGTTAGGGATTCCTTCTAAAAACAAAATACGCTCGATATATTTATCAGCGTGTTTCATCTCATCAATAGATTCATGGTATTCGACGTCATTGAGACGCATCAGGCCCCAGTTTTTAAACATCCGGGCATGGAGAAAATACTGATTGATTGCGACAAGCTCATTTCCCAATAGTTTATTGAGATAATTTATGATTTTAACATCACCTTTCATTTTATAGTCCCTCCGCTTCCACTATTAGAGCGTAGATGGGGCTAGCGGGATGTCAAAAAATAAGCGTGGGCTTCAGGCAATCTCTTTAAATTCTGGCATCTGCATCAACTCGTCCTGCATCACTTCGCGCGCGGCGCGAATGCACTTACCGCATTGATTTCCCACAGGAATAAACTTACGCAATTGTTGGAAAGATTGCGGATGAAACTGACGGACTGCCTGGCGAATTTTTTTGTCACTTACACCATTACACAAACAAACGTACATGATTGCTCCCGTTCAAATTCTGCGCAAAGTGTAAATGAGAATGGTTATGATTACAATAGCACAGTTTAATTTGCGCCATAGTTCAGCGAGTGAAATTACGACTAAATATTTCGAGCTCAAATTACGGGCAGCAAAAAGGGCGCCGAAGCGCCCTTTTTAATTCGAAACTAATTAACGTGTAATTAGCCCAGAACTTTAGCAACAACGCCCGCGCCAACGGTACGGCCGCCTTCACGGATTGCGAAACGCAGACCGTCGTCCATCGCGATCGGGTGGATCAGGGTAACAACCATTTTGATGTTGTCGCCCGGCATTACCATCTCTACGCCTTCCGGCAGTTCGATGGTACCAGTCACGTCAGTAGTACGGAAGTAGAACTGCGGACGGTAGCCTTTGAAGAACGGAGTATGACGGCCGCCTTCATCTTTGGACAGAATGTACACTTCAGATTCGAACTTGGTGTGCGGCTTGATGGTGCCCGGCTTAGCCAGTACCTGACCACGTTCGATTTCTTCACGTTTGATACCACGCAGCAGAACACCTACGTTCTCACCAGCACGGCCTTCGTCCAGCAGTTTGCGGAACATTTCAACGCCAGTACAGGTAGACTTCTGAGTCTCTTTGATACCAACGATTTCAACTTCTTCACCAACTTTGATGATACCGCGTTCTACACGACCGGTTACTACGGTACCACGACCGGAGATGGAGAATACGTCTTCGATCGGCAGCAGGAACGGCTTGTCAATCGCACGCTCTGGTTCCGGAATGTAAGAATCCAGGAAGCCAGCCAGTTCCAGGATTTTCGCTTCCCACTCTGCGTCGCCTTCCAGCGCTTTCAGAGCAGAACCACGAACGATCGGAGTGTCGTCGCCCGGGAAGTCGTACTGAGACAGAAGTTCACGAACTTCCATTTCAACCAGTTCCAGCAGCTCTTCGTCATCAACCATGTCGCATTTGTTCAGGAACACGATGATGTACGGAACGCCTACCTGACGACCCAGCAGGATGTGCTCACGAGTCTGCGGCATCGGGCCGTCAGTCGCAGCAACTACCAGGATCGCGCCGTCCATCTGAGCAGCACCGGTGATCATGTTTTTAACATAGTCGGCGTGCCCCGGGCAGTCTACGTGTGCGTAGTGACGGGTCGGGGTGTCATATTCAACGTGAGAAGTGTTGATGGTGATACCACGAGCTTTTTCTTCCGGCGCGTTATCGATCTGGTCGAATGCACGGGCAGCACCGCCGTAGGTTTTAGCCAGTACGGTGGTGATTGCAGCGGTCAGAGTAGTTTTACCGTGGTCAACGTGGCCGATAGTACCAACGTTAACGTGCGGTTTTGTACGTTCAAATTTTTCTTTAGACACGGCTATATTCCTTACTATAGTGCTCTCCCCTTCAGGAGAGAGCACGGGACTTTGGTATTAACCCTTAGGCTTATTTACCACGGGCTTCAATTACGGCCTGAGCAACGTTACTCGGCGCTTCATCATACTTCAGGAATTCCATGGTGTATGATGCACGACCTTTGGTCAGAGAACGCAGCTGAGTTGCATATCCGAACATTTCAGACAGCGGTACTTCAGCGTGGATCTTAACGCCAGTAACTTCAGATTCCTGACCTTTGAGCATACCACGACGACGGCTCAAGTCACCGATAACGTCACCGGTGTTCTCTTCCGGAGTTTCTACTTCAACCTTCATGATCGGCTCAAGCAGAACTGGTTTCGCTTTCTTAAAGCCTTCTTTAAAGGCGATAGAAGCTGCCAGTTTAAACGCCAGTTCAGAGGAGTCAACGTCATGGTAAGAACCGAAGTGCAGACGAATACCCATGTCTACTACCGGGTAGCCTGCCAGCGGACCTGCTTTCAGCTGTTCCTGGATACCTTTATCAACGGCCGGGATGTATTCGCCAGGGATTACACCACCTTTAATGTCGTTGATGAACTCGTAGCCTTTCGGGTTTGAACCCGGCTCCAGCGGGTACATGTCGATAACAACATGACCATACTGACCACGACCACCAGACTGTTTCGCGTGTTTACCTTCAACATCAGTAACTTTCTGGCGGATAGTTTCACGGTAAGCAACCTGCGGTTTACCTACGTTCGCTTCAACGTTGAATTCACGCTTCATACGGTCAACGATGATGTCGAGGTGCAGTTCGCCCATACCCGCGATGATGGTCTGGTTAGATTCTTCGTCAGTCCATACACGGAAAGACGGGTCTTCTTTAGCCAGACGGCCCAGAGCCAGACCCATTTTTTCCTGGTCAGCTTTGGTTTTCGGTTCAACTGCGATGGAGATTACCGGCTCAGGGAATTCCATACGTTCCAGAATGATCGGCGCATCCGGGTCACACAGAGTGTCACCAGTGGTTACGTCTTTCAGACCGATTGCAGCAGCGATGTCGCCCGCGCGAACTTCTTTGATCTCTTCACGTTTGTTAGCGTGCATCTGAACGATACGACCGAAACGCTCACGTGCAGCTTTCACGGAGTTCAGTACGGTATCACCAGAGTTAACCACACCGGAGTAAACACGGAAGAAGGTCAGGTTACCAACAAACGGGTCGGTAGCGATTTTGAACGCCAGTGCAGAGAACGGCTCGTCATCACTTGCGTGACGTTCAGCCGGAGTGTCTTTACCGTCGTCCAGGATACCGTTGATCGCAGGTACGTCAACCGGGGATGGCAGGTAATCAATTACCGCATCCAGCATCGCCTGAACACCTTTGTTCTTGAACGCAGAACCACAGGTTACCAGGATGATTTCGTTGTTCAGAACGCGCTGACGCAGAGCACCTTTAATCTCTTCTTCAGTCAGTTCTTCACCACCCAGGTATTTTTCCATCAGCTCTTCAGAAGCTTCAGCTGCGGATTCGATCAGGTTCTGGTGCCATTCGTTAGCCAGTTCAACCATATCTGCCGGGATATCTTCGTATTCGAAGGTTACGCCCTGGTCAGCGTCGTTCCAGTTGATAGCTTTCATTTTCACCAGGTCAACAACACCGGTGAAATGTTCTTCAGCACCAATCGCCAGCTGCAGCGGAACCGGGTTCGCGCCCAGACGGGTTTTGATCTGGTTAACAACTTTCAGGAAGTTCGCACCCATGCGGTCCATTTTGTTAACGAACGCAATGCGCGGAACTTTATATTTGTTTGCCTGACGCCATACGGTTTCAGACTGCGGCTGAACACCACCAACTGCGCAGTAAACCATTACCGCACCATCGAGAACACGCATGGAACGTTCTACTTCGATTGTGAAGTCAACGTGCCCCGGGGTGTCGATGATGTTGATGCGATGCGGCTCATACTGCTTAGCCATACCAGACCAGAATGCAGTAGTTGCAGCGGAAGTGATGGTAATACCACGTTCCTGCTCCTGCTCCATCCAGTCCATGGTTGCAGCGCCGTCATGAACTTCACCGATTTTATGGTTTACACCGGTGTAGAACAGAATACGTTCGGTAGTAGTGGTTTTACCGGCGTCGATGTGCGCACTGATACCGATGTTACGGTAGCGTGCGATGGGTGTTGTACGAGCCATTTGTTTCCTCGTTTATCTTTTAGGCGTTCAATTTAAGTAGCCCAAAGCGGGCTGCTTACTGGAAGCGCCCGCCTGGTGACTAAAACTCCGAAGGGATTACCAACGGTAGTGTGCGAACGCCTTGTTGGCTTCGGCCATACGGTGAACGTCTTCACGTTTCTTAACTGCAGTACCTTTGTTTTCTGCAGCATCAGAAAGTTCGTTCGCCAGGCGCAGAGCCATGGATTTATCACCGCGTTTACGAGCAGCTTCAACGATCCAACGCATTGCCAGAGCATTACGACGAACCGGACGGACTTCAACTGGTACCTGATAAGTAGAACCACCAACGCGGCGAGACTTAACTTCTACAGTCGGGCGCACGTTTTCGAGAGCTACTTCGAATGCTTCCAGTTCAGATTTACCAGAACGCTGAGCCAGGGTCTCCAGCGCGCTGTATACGATAGATTCGGCAGTAGATTTTTTACCATCTACCATCAGGATATTTACAAATTTAGCCAGCAGTTCTGATCCGAACTTCGGATCCGGCAGAATTTTACGCTGACCAATGACGCGACGACGTGGCATGGAAATACTCCGTTGTTAATTCAGGATTGTCCAAAACTCTACGAGTTTAGTTTGACATTTAAGTTAAAACGTTTGGCCTTACTTAACGGAGAACCATTAAGCCTTAGGACGCTTCACGCCATACTTGGAACGAGCCTGCTTACGGTCTTTAACGCCGGAGCAGTCAAGCGCACCACGTACGGTGTGGTAACGAACACCCGGGAGGTCTTTAACACGACCACCACGGATCAGGATCACGGAGTGCTCCTGCAGGTTGTGACCTTCACCACCGATGTAGGAAGTCACTTCGAAACCGTTAGTCAGACGAACACGGCATACTTTACGCAGCGCGGAGTTCGGTTTTTTAGGAGTGGTAGTATATACACGAGTACATACGCCACGTTTTTGCGGGCATGCTTCCAGCGCAGGCACGTTGCTTTTCGCAACTTTGCGAGCACGTGGTTTGCGTACCAGCTGGTTAACTGTTGCCATTAAATAGCTCCTGGTTTTAGCTTTTGCTTCGTAAACACGTAATAAAACGTCCTCACACAATATGAGGACGCCGAATTTTAGGGCGATGCCGAAAAGGTGTCAAGAAATATACAACGATCCCGCCATCACCAGGCCATCTGGCTGGAGTGCTTAACCGTAAGTCTGACGAAATCAGTATAGTCAATGGGAATGATGTCGTTCGAAATTTGACCAGTCAAACCGCGGGCAATAAGGTCTTCGTTCAGGGCATAGACCTTAATGGGGGCATTACGCAGACTTTCAAGGTAGCGGTTACCGTCAACTGCGGCAGTTACACCATCTTGCAATAATAGCAGTTCGTCGCCTTCACTGAGTAGACGCAACAGCGCAGCAAAATCCGTCAGCCAGGGTGAACGATGTAATGTGTGCAGCATAAACGCCTCAAAACCTCAAAATAACATCGTAGTTGGCGAGTTCGCGGCGTAAGACATCTGCTTCGAGCGGCGTGGCTTCGACAACAAAGGGGGTCTGCGGATCTAACCCGCGTTCGCGCAGTGAAGCCGCACAAACCCAGCACTGTTCAATGTCGTACAGACCCAACAATTTAAAAGTGGCAATGTAATCACGCGCCAGCACTGCATCGGGCTTTTGTCCTGGCAACAGCTGAAAAACGCCATCAGCAATAAAGAAGACAGCCAGATCGTCAGTTAATGCGGAAGTTGCCAGTAAAGCATCTAAACCTTCCCGGCCTGCAGCGGTACCATGAGGCGCAGTAGAAAAAACAAACGCAATTCGTTTCATCAGAACTGTACCACCCTGTCACAGGTCAGCGAGGCTTCCGCCAGCGCGCCAAGTCCACTTAAGGTAAATCCCGGCTGAAGGTTTGACGAGGCCAATCGCAGCCTTCCTGCTTCAGTTTCATCGACGATACCGCGGCGTAACGCTGCCGCTACGCAGATATTCAGCGCCACACCATGTTGCGCATTCAGTTGTTGCCAGCCGCGCACAAGGTCAAATTCGTCGCTTGCCGGTGAGGTCAATTGGTTAGCGTTATAGACCCCTTCCCGATAGAAAAAGACGCTGCTTAGTTCATGGCCTTCTGCTATCAGCGCCTGCGCAAACTGAAAAGCACTACTCGCCTGTTGCGTACCGTATGCTGGTCCGGTCACCACGATGGCAAAACGCATTACTTATCTTGCCCCTGGAAATCACCGCTCTTGAACTGGCGGATGTAGAGATAGACAGTGTGTTTGGAGATGTTCAGGCGGTCAGCAACCTGGTTGATCGCATCTTTAATATCGAAGATCCCTTTCTCGTAGAGATTTAGCACGATCTGACGATTTTTGGCGTTATTAGAAACATTGCGATCGGCATTCACTTCTTCGATGGTGAACTCCAGCGTTTGGGTAACCAGATCTTCAACAGAAGAGGCAAAGTTGACGCTTGAACCGACATCCGGGGTTTCTGGCGGCACAAAAGTGCTCATAATCTGCGAGAAGGGAACATCAAGATTCATATTGATGCACAGCAGACCAATTACACGCTGTTCGCGGTTACGAATCGCGATAGTCAGGGACTTCATTAATACGCCGCTTTTGGCGCGAGTAAAGTAGCATTTAGAAACGCTGCTATCCGCTCCCGTCATATCGTGCAGCATACGTAGCGCCAGGTCGGTAATTGGCGAACCAATCTTCCGGCCTGTATGTTCACCGTTAGCAATGCGAATGGCTGAACATTTTAGATCCTGCAAAGAGTGCAAAACGATTTCACAGTGGGAGCCAATAAGCATCGCTAACCCGTCCACCACCGCTTCGTAGGATTTCAGAATATCAAAATCGGTCTGGTCGAAAGGACGTTGATCCAGTAAATCCAACTCACTGGTTTCGTTGGTTAAAAGCGACCTGGACATGAAAAAAAACACTCCTTTTCAGGAGCCTGTCGTTAACTTTTCAGGGCAGGCTCATTAATGATGCGGGTAACTAAATTAATACAGCGGAGGTTCCGCTTTCCAGCACTAATTATATCCGGCCTGTAATAAAAAAACCGCCGCCTGGTCAGGCGGCGGTTCTTAATGCTTATTTTTTAGCAGAATCTGCGGCTTTCGCATCAGCTTCCGGCTTTGCATCAGCCTTCGGCGCTGGTTTCACATCCAGCAGCTCTACGTCAAACACCAGGGTAGAATTCGGTGGGATCCCCGGAACACCCGCTTTGCCGTAAGCCAATTCTGGTGGAATAACCAGTTTGATCTTACCGCCTTTCTTGATGTTCTTCAGACCTTCTGTCCAACCCGGAATAACACCGTCCAGACGGAAAGAGAGCGGTTCACCACGGGTGTAAGAGTTGTCGAACTCTTTACCGTCGATCAGCGTACCCTTGTAGTTCACGACAACAGTATCGCTGTCTTTCGGTGCTTCGCCTTTACCGGCTTCTACTACCTGATAAACCAGACCAGTTGAAGAGGTTTTCACACCTTTCTCTTTGGCAAATTTCTCGCGGTACTCTTTACCTTTCGCTTCGTTATCTGCCGCGTCTTTTTCCATCTTCGCCTGAGCAGAAGACTTCACGCGAGCTTCGAATGCTTGCAGTGTCTGTTCGATCTCTTGGTCGGAGAGTTTGCTCTTATCAGCAAATGCATCCTGAACACCCGCGATCAGCTGATCTTTATCCAGTTTGATGCCCAGTTTTTCTTGTTCTTTAAGAGAGTTTTCCATGTAACGACCCAGCGAAGCACCCAGTGCATAAGCTGATTTCTGATCGTCATTTTTGAACGCTGCTTTGCTGTCAGCAGTTGTAGCAGGTTTTGCAGCTTCAGCAGCAAAAGTGATCGGTGCATGCAGGGCAACGGCCATTGTGGTCGCCAGCAGCGTTACTTTAAACAGTGATTTCATCCATATCTCCAGGATCGGGGCATCTCACCCCAGGGTTAACTATTATCAGAAGGGTACTATAAAGCGTTGTCGAACAAATCTACATACAGACACGCCCTATTATCATCTATTTTCAGACTCTTTTTGTTTAAATTAGTTTCGATGACCGCGAAATGAGTGCTGTCTCGGGCAGCAAAGTTAAGTAGAATCCGCGGCGACCATTCGACAAAAGAGGTGAATCATGCAGGATTTATCATTGGAAGCACGCCTGGCAGAGCTGGAGAGCCGACTGGCTTTTCAGGAAATCACCATTGAAGAACTGAACGTCACGGTGACCGCTCATGAAATGGAGATGGCGAAACTGCGCGATCATCTGCGTCTGCTGACCGAGAAGCTAAAAGCCAGCCAGCCGTCGAACATCGCGTCGCAGGCTGAAGAAACGCCACCGCCACATTATTGAGGCGTAAAAAAAGCGGGGATTCCCCGCTTTTTTGTCACTTTTTCGGTATTAGTGGCAACCGCAACCGCCGTTACCTTTACCGCCGCAGCAGCCTTCGCCACCGTGTTCATGACCGTGATCGTGGCCATGACCACCGCAGCAACCGTCGTGGTCGTGATCGTGGTGATGATCGTGCGCACCGTGAACGTGGCCATGAGCCAGCTCTTCTTCAGTCGCTTCGCGAATCGCCACAACTTCAACGTTGAATTTCAGGTTCTGACCGGCCAGCATGTGGTTACCATCAACCACGACGTGATCGTCTTCAACCGCAGTGATTTCAACCGGTACCGGACCCTGGTCGGTTTCAGCCAGGAAACGCATACCAACCTGCAGTTCATCAACGCCCATAAATACGTCTTTAGGAACGCGTTGCACCAGGTTTTCGTCGTACTGACCGTAAGCGTCGTTCGCGCCAACAGCGACATCAAATTTGTCGCCAACTTCATGACCTTCCAGCGCCGTTTCCAGGCCAGAGATCAGGGAACCGTGACCATGCAGGTAGTCCAGCGGCGCACTCACCGGAGACTCATCAACCAACACACCGTCTTCTGTACGTACCTGATAGGCCAGGCTGACCACCAGGTCTTTTGCTACTTTCATGATATCTCCTGAGCATGGGAAGAATAGTGGCGCAGATTGTAGCGGAATTCTGCAGCCGTGTACTCACTAGCTTAAAAAATCTCGGCGCATATCGCTAGTCCGGATGAAAAATCCCGATCACTTGCTCATCTTTGCGAACATGATCGCGGGCTTCTTTGTCGACTTCTCGCATCTGGTGTCCGCACTTAACGCATTCAACAATATCAATATTATTTTCGCGCCACATCGCCATTGAATCCTGCGCCTGACAGGCCGGGCATTTTGCTCCCGCAATAAAACGTTTTCGGATTGCCATCGTTATCCTCTACTCAAATTCATCCCAGCCATCCAGCTGGCGTCGTTCTTGTTGCATTTCACGCTGGAAAATCTCTTCCAGTTCGCGTCGGGCTTCCCTGGCGCGAGAAATTTGTACGGTATCGGCATGCATCGGTATGAGCTCCCGCAACATTCGCATATCCAGGCGACGAAAATGCAGTTGTGCCCGCTGTGCCTGATGCGGATGCATGCCAAGCGTGACCAGCGTTTTGCGCCCCAGCTCTAACGCACTGGAGAATGTCTCACGAGAAAACTGCGTCACCCCTGCCTGTAATAACTCATGCGCTTCCACACGTCCGCGCGCTCGCGCAAGAATATGCAAATGCGGGAAGTGTTGCTGGCAAATCTCCACCAGCTTCATGGTGTCTTCCGGTTCGTTACAGGTAATGACGATTGACTCTGCGGCCTCTGCACCCGCAGAACGTAAAAGAGCTACCTGCGTGGCGTCGCCGTAATAAACTTTGTAGCCATATTTGCGCATCAGGTTAACAGCACTGATATCCCGCTCCAGCACAGTAATGCGCATTTTATTTGCCATCAGCAAACGACCAATCACCTGACCAAAACGTCCGAAGCCCACGACTATGACCTGGGGTTTATCATCGTTGACCCACGGTTTTTCGTCTTCTTCTTCCGGTCCGTTAAACTGGCGGGATAGCCATTTATCCACCAGCTTCATCAGCAGCGGCGTGGTCATCATGGAAAGCGTCACCGTCACCAGCAATAGCGCCATCTGGTCGCCCTGGAATAAGCGTTGTGAAGAAGCGGTAGAAAAGAGGACAAAGGCAAACTCGCCGCCCTGACTCAACACGCCAGCAAACTGCATCCGCTCTGAGCTACGCACGCCATACAGCCGCGCCAGCAAATACAGCACGAGAATTTTCACCGCCACCAGCACAACCACGCTTATCACTACCCACAACAGATGGGTATAAAGCACTCCAAGGTTGAGCGACATGCCGACAGAGATAAAAAACAGTCCGAGCAGCAAGCCTTTGAACGGATCGATAGCCGTTTCCAGCTCATGGCGATATTCACTTTCCGCCAGCAGCACGCCCGCAATAAACGTACCGAGCGCCATCGACAACCCCAGCGCATCCATAAACAATGCGGAACCCAACACCAGCAGCAGTGTCGCGGCGGTGAACACTTCCCGCACACCAGAAGCTGCAATAAAACGGAATACCGGACGCAGTAAATAGCGCCCACCAATCAGCATGCCAACAAACGCCAGCACCTTCATGCCGATCTTCATCCAGTCAAAATGTTCATCTGCCGATCCCGCCAGCAGCGGTACTAACGCTAGCGCCGGGATCACCGCCAGATCCTGAAACAGCAAAACCGAAAAACCTAGCTGTCCAGATTCGCTGCGATTCATCCCTTTCTCACGCATCAATTGCAACGCCATTGCAGTGGAAGACATCGCAAGGCCAATGCCACCGACCACCGCCGCCTGCCAGGCGAAATCCGTCAGCATCAATAATCCCGCCAGCAACGCCGCGCTTAACAGCACCTGTGCCGCGCCTACGCCAAAAATCGAACGCCGCAGTTGCCAAAGCTTGGAGGGATTCAACTCAAGGCCGATGATAAACATCAGGAACACCACGCCGAGTTCCGAAAAGTGGAGGATCTCATCGACGTCGCTAATAAACCCTAGCCCCCACGGGCCAATTGCAATCCCTGCCAGCAAATATCCCAACACAGCGCCAATACCCAGCCGCGATGCCAACGGCACCGCAGCCACCGCCGCGAAGAGAAACAGCACTCCTGCGAGTAAAAAATCGGAACCTTCCATCAGCAGCCTCCTGGAGACAGCGGATTTGCCAGCCAGTCACCGTAGGCTCTGGCGTGACTCGCCAGCTCCTGTGCGCTTTGCCGTCTCGCCCAGTAAATAATGATGGGACTTAACCAATGCATCCGGCACATGCCCGCCGCCAGCTCAAAGGGGCGCAGAACATCGCTCATCGGGTAGCGATTCAATGCGTCATAACGGTAAGCACTTTCCGGCTCGCCGGTGGTAATCACGCTACGCCAGTACTTTCCCGCCAGTTGGTTTCCTCCCGGCCCGCTGGCAAAACCACGGCTTAATACCCGATCCAGCCACTCTTTCAGTAGCGCCGGGCAGCTATAGGTATAAAGAGGGTGCTGAAAGACAATCACCTCGTGCTCGCGCAGTAATGCCTGCTCACGGGGGATATCAATAAAAAAATCGGGATAGTGTGCATAAAGGTCGTGCACGGTAACATTGCTGAGCTGCGTGGCCGGTTTAAGCAGTACCCGGTTTGCCACCGAGTCCTGAGATTCCGGATGGGCATACAGCAGCAAAACTTTCGCTGGCTGAGACATCATCCCCCTCCCGGTATGGTTTTTGTGTATAGTCGCTGTTTTGGGCTACCATTGCGCCCGGTGCGGCAGCTCGCCCATACATTACATTATCATAATGATAAGTTAACATAGTCTGAACATACGGCGCCTTATGATTGTTTTCTCCTCGTTACAAATTCGTCGCGGCGTGCGCGTCCTGCTGGATAATGCCACCGCCACCATCAACCCCGGGCAGAAAGTTGGCCTGGTGGGTAAAAACGGCTGTGGTAAATCTACCCTGCTGGCATTGCTGAAAAATGAAATCAGCGCCGACGGCGGCAGCTACACCTTTCCAGGAAGCTGGCAACTGGCGTGGGTGAATCAGGAAACACCAGCGCTACCGCAAGCGGCGCTGGAATATGTCATTGACGGCGACCGTGAATATCGTCAACTGGAAGCGCAGCTACACGACGCCAACGAACGTAACGACGGGCACGCCATTGCGACCATTCATGGCAAGCTGGATGCTATTGACGCATGGAGTATTCGCTCCCGCGCCGCCAGCCTACTGCACGGCCTCGGTTTCAGCAATGAACAACTGGAGCGCCCGGTAAGTGATTTCTCCGGTGGCTGGCGTATGCGTCTCAACCTCGCCCAGGCGCTGATTTGCCGTTCAGACTTGCTGCTGCTCGACGAACCAACTAACCACCTCGATCTCGATGCTGTTATCTGGCTGGAAAAATGGCTGAAGAGCTATCAGGGCACGCTGATCCTGATCTCCCACGACCGCGACTTCCTCGATCCGATTGTTGATAAAATTATTCATATCGAACAACAAAACATGTTCGAGTACACCGGCAACTACAGCTCGTTTGAAGTACAGCGCGCCACCCGTCTGGCGCAGCAACAGGCGATGTATGAAAGCCAGCAAGAGCGCGTGGCACATCTGCAAAGTTATATCGACCGTTTCCGTGCCAAAGCCACCAAAGCGAAGCAGGCCCAGAGTCGTATTAAGATGCTCGAGCGTATGGAGCTGATTGCCCCAGCGCACGTCGACAACCCGTTCCGTTTTAGCTTCCGCGCGCCGGAAAGCCTGCCTAATCCGTTGTTGAAAATGGAAAAGGTCAGCGCAGGTTATGGCGATCGCATTATTCTCGACTCGATTAAACTGAATCTGGTGCCAGGTTCGCGCATTGGTCTGTTAGGCCGCAATGGCGCGGGTAAATCGACATTAATCAAACTGTTAGCCGGAGAACTTGCGCCTGTCAGCGGTGAAATTGGCCTGGCGAAAGGGATCAAACTCGGTTACTTCGCCCAGCATCAACTTGAATACCTGCGCGCCGACGAATCGCCTATTCAACATCTGGCACGTTTAGCACCGCAGGAACTAGAACAAAAACTACGTGATTACCTCGGTGGCTTTGGTTTCCAGGGCGATAAAGTGACGGAAGAAACGCGCCGTTTCTCCGGTGGGGAAAAAGCCCGTCTGGTGCTGGCATTAATCGTCTGGCAGCGTCCGAATCTACTGCTGCTCGACGAACCGACTAACCACCTTGACCTCGACATGCGCCAGGCACTGACTGAAGCGTTGATCGAGTTTGAAGGCGCATTGGTTGTCGTTTCGCACGACCGCCATTTGTTGCGTTCCACCACTGACGATCTCTATCTGGTTCACGATCGTAAAGTCGAACCGTTCGACGGCGATCTGGAAGATTATCAACAGTGGTTGAGCGACGTTCAAAAGCAGGAAAACCAGACCGACGACGCGCCAAAAGAGAACGCGAACAGCGCCCAGGCACGTAAAGACCAGAAGCGTCGGGAAGCGGAGCTGCGTGCGCAAACCCAGCCACTGCGTAAAGAAATCGCCCGTCTGGAAAAAGAGATGGAGAAGCTGAACGCGCAACTGGCGCAGGCGGAAGAGAAACTCGGCGACAGCGAACTGTACGATCAAAGCCGTAAAGCGGAGTTGACCGCCTGCCTGCAACAGCAAGCCAGCGCCAAATCCGGCCTGGAAGAGTGCGAAATGGCGTGGCTGGAAGCCCAGGAGCAGCTTGAGCAGATGCTGCTGGAAGGCCAAAGCAACTGATGGCGCAGATAACGACGACCGATGCCAATGAATTCAGCAGCAGTGCTGAATTCACCCCTATGCGCGGCTTTAGCAATTGTCATCTGCAAACCATGCTGCCGCGTCTGTTTCGTCGCAAGGTGAAATTCACCCCGCACTGGCAGCGACTGGAGTTGCCCGACGGCGATTTTGTCGATCTCGCATGGAGTGAAGACCCTGCCCAGGCGAAACAGAAACCGCGTTTAGTGGTGTTTCACGGGCTGGAGGGCAGCCTCAATAGCCCTTACGCCCACGGTCTGGTCGAGGCGGCGCAAAAACGCGGCTGGCTGGGCGTGGTGATGCATTTTCGCGGATGCAGCGGTGAACCAAACCGTATGCACCGCATTTACCATTCGGGCGAAACCGAAGACGCCAGCTGGTTTTTACGCTGGCTGCAGCGCGAATTTGGACATGCGCCAACGGCTGCCGTCGGCTATTCGCTCGGCGGTAATATGCTCGCCTGTTTGCTGGCAAAAGAAGGTAATAACCTCCCGATTGATGCAGCGGTAATTGTCTCCGCGCCATTTATGCTGGAAGCCTGTAGTTATCATATGGAAAAGGGCTTTTCCCGCGTTTATCAGCGTTACTTGCTGAACCTGTTAAAAGCCAATGCTGCGCGCAAACTGGCAGCCTATCCCGGTACGCTGCCGATTAATCTCGCACAGTTAAAATCGGTACGTCGCATCCGTGAATTTGACGATCTGATCACCGCCAGAATTCACGGCTACGCTGACGCTATCGACTATTATCGTCAGTGTAGCGCCATGCCGATGCTGAACCAGATCGCCAAACCGACACTGATTATTCACGCCAAAGACGATCCGTTTATGGATCATCAGGTGATCCCGAAACCGGAAAATCTCCCCCCGCAGGTGGAGTATCAACTGACTGAACATGGTGGTCATGTTGGCTTTCTTGGCGGTACATTATTTCATCCGCAAATGTGGCTGGAGTCACGCATTCCTGACTGGTTAACAACGTATCTGGAGGCGAAATCATGTTGATTCCGTGGCAAGAACTCTCCCCCGAAACGCTGGAAAATTTAATTGAAAGTTTTGTGTTACGCGAAGGCACCGATTATGGTGAACATGAGCGTACACTTGAACAGAAAGTCGCCGACGTCAAACGCCAGCTACAGTGCGGAGAAGCGGTGCTGGTATGGTCGGAGCTGCACGAAACGGTCAATATCATGCCGCGCAGTCAGTTTCGTGAATAACCTGCAGCCGTCGGCGGACGAGATAATAATGATAGCTAAGTCATGGAGTTACTATGTCTGCCAAACATCCGGTCATTGCGGTAACAGGATCCAGCGGCGCGGGGACCACCACCACCAGTCTCGCGTTTCGTAAAATATTCGCGCAGTTAAATCTGCATGCAGCTGAGGTGGAAGGCGACAGTTTTCACCGTTACACGCGCCCGGAAATGGACATGGCGATCCGCAAGGCGCGTGATGCCGGGCGGCATATCAGCTACTTTGGCCCCGAAGCGAACGACTTCGGCCTGCTGGAACAAACCTTCATTGAATACGGTCAGAGCGGCAAAGGAAAATCACGCAAATATCTGCATACGTACGACGAAGCCGTACCGTGGAATCAGGTGCCGGGAACATTCACCCCATGGCAACCTTTACCGGAACCCACTGATGTACTGTTTTATGAAGGGCTACACGGTGGCGTCGTCACGCCACATCATAACGTTGCGCAGCATGTGGATTTACTGGTCGGCGTAGTGCCTATCGTTAACCTTGAGTGGATTCAAAAACTGATCCGCGACACCAGCGAGCGCGGGCACTCACGAGAAGCGGTGATGGACTCAGTAGTGCGTTCAATGGAAGACTATATCAACTACATCACGCCGCAGTTTTCCCGCACCCATCTTAACTTCCAGCGCGTTCCCACTGTCGACACCTCAAACCCGTTCGCGGCAAAGGGCATTCCATCACTGGATGAAAGCTTTGTGGTGATCCATTTTCGTAATCTGGAAGGGATCGATTTCCCCTGGCTGCTGGCGATGTTACAGGGCTCATTCATTTCCCACATCAATACATTAGTGGTACCGGGCGGCAAAATGGGTCTGGCAATGGAGTTAATTATGCTGCCACTGGTGCAACGATTGATGGAAGGAAAGAAAATCGAGTAACTCTGCTAATATGCCGGATAAACAATTATCCGGCATCGTACTCCTGACATTAAATCACACGGCCACCACTTCATACGAGTGAGTAATATTTACCGCTTTTTCCAGCATTAACGCTACTGAGCAATATTTCTCGGCAGAGAGATCAACCGCACGCGCAACTGCTGCGTCTTTCAGGTCGCGACCGGTGACGATAAAATGCAGATTAATGTGCGTAAACAGGCGTGGTGCCTCTTCGCGGCGTTCAGAGGTCAATTTAACTTCACAATCGACCACATCCTGACGCCCCTTTTGCAGGATAGAAACCACATCGATGGCACTGCAACCACCCGCCGCCATCAACACCATTTCCATCGGACTTGGTGCTTTATCGCCTGAGTTGCCATCCATTAAAATCTGGTGACCAGAGGCGGATTCGCCCAGAAAAGTTAACCCTTCGACCCACTTCACTCGCGCTTGCATTTTTGCTACTCCACTGCGTCAATTTTCCTGACAGAGTACGCGTACTAACCAAATCGCGCAACGGAAGGCGACCTGGGTCATGCTGAAGCGAGACACCAGGAGACACAAAGCGAAAGCTATGCTAAAACAATCAGGATGCTACAGTAATACATTGATGTACTGCATGTATGCAAAGGACGTCACATTACCGTGCAGTACAGTTGATAGCCCCTTCCCAGGTAGCGGGAAGCACAATTTCGGCAATCCAGAGACAGCGGCGTTTTCTGGCTCTGGAGAAAGCTTATAACAGAGGATAACCGCGCATGGTGCTTGGCAAACCGCAAACAGACCCGACTCTCGAATGGTTCTTGTCTCATTGCCACATTCATAAGTACCCATCCAAGAGCACGCTTATTCACCAGGGTGAAAAAGCGGAAACGCTGTACTACATCGTTAAAGGCTCTGTGGCAGTGCTGATCAAAGATGAAGAGGGTAAAGAAATGATCCTCTCCTATCTGAATCAGGGTGATTTTATTGGCGAACTGGGCCTGTTTGAAGAAGGCCAGGAACGTAGCGCATGGGTACGTGCGAAAACCGCCTGTGAAGTGGCTGAAATTTCGTACAAAAAATTTCGCCAATTGATTCAGGTAAACCCGGACATTCTGATGCGTCTGTCTGCACAGATGGCGCGTCGTCTGCAAGTCACTTCAGAGAAAGTGGGCAACCTGGCGTTCCTCGACGTGACGGGCCGCATTGCACAGACTCTGCTGAACCTGGCAAAACAACCGGATGCTATGACTCACCCGGACGGTATGCAAATCAAAATTACCCGTCAGGAAATTGGTCAGATTGTCGGCTGTTCTCGTGAAACCGTGGGACGCATTCTGAAGATGCTGGAAGATCAGAACCTGATCTCCGCACACGGTAAAACCATCGTCGTTTACGGCACTCGTTAATCCCGTCGGAGTGGCGCGTTACTGAGTAGCGCGCCATTTTGTTTCCCCCGATGTGGCGCAGACTGATTTATCACCCCGATATCAACTATGCACTACGACAAACGCTAGTGCTATGTTTGCCCGTGGCCGTTGGGTTAATGCTTGGCGAATTACGATTCGGTCTGCTCTTCTCCCTCGTTCCAGCCTGTTGCAATATTGCGGGCCTTGATACGCCTCATAAACGTTTTTTCAAACGCTTAATCATTGGTGCGTCACTGTTTGCCTCCTGTAGCTTGCTGACACAGCTACTACTGGCAAAAGATGTTCCCCTGCCCTTTTTGCTGACCGGGTTAACGCTGGTGCTTGGTGTCACTGCTGAGCTGGGGCCATTGCACGCAAAATTGCTTCCCGCATCGCTGCTCGCCGCCATTTTTACCCTCAGTCTGGCGGGATACATGCCAGTCTGGGAACCGTTGCTGATCTATGCGCTGGGCACGTTGTGGTACGGACTGTTTAACTGGTTTTGGTTCTGGCTCTGGCGCGAACAACCGCTACGCGAGTCACTAAGTCTGCTGTACCGTGAACTGGCAGATTATTGTGAAGCCAAATACAGCCTGCTTACCCAGCACACCGATCCTGAAAAAGCATTGCCACCACTGCTGGTGCGCCAGCAAAAAGCGGTCGATTTAATTACTCAGTGCTATCAGCAAATGCATATGCTTTCCGCGCAAAATAATACTGACTACAAGCGGATGCTGCGTATTTTCCAGGAGGCGCTGGATTTACAGGAACATATTTCGGTCAGCTTGCATCAGCCGGAAGAGGTGCAAAAGCTGGTCGAGCGTAGCCATGCAGAAGAAGTTATCCGCTGGAATGCGCAAACTGTCGCCACTCGCCTGCGCGTGCTGGCTGATGACATTCTTTACCATCGCCTGCCGACGCGCTTTACGATGGAAAAACAAATTGGCGCACTGGAAAAAATCGCCCGCCAGCATCCGGATAATCCGGTTGGGCAATTCTGCTATTGGCACTTCAGCCGCATCGCCCGCGTGCTGCGCACCCAAAAACCGCTCTATGCCCGTGACTTACTGGCCGATAAACAGCGGCGAATGCCGTTACTGCCGGCACTGAAAAGTTATCTGTCACTGAAATCTCCGGCGCTACGCAATGCTGGACGACTGAGTGTGATGTTAAGTGTTGCCAGCCTGATGGGTACCGCGCTGCATCTGCCGAAGTCGTACTGGATCCTGATGACGGTATTGCTGGTGACGCAAAATGGCTATGGCGCAACCCGTCTGAGGATTGTGAATCGTTCTGTGGGAACCGTGGTCGGGTTAATCATTGCGGGCGTTGCCCTGCACTTTAAAATTCCCGAAGGTTACACCCTGACGTTGATGCTGATTACCACCCTCGCCAGCTACCTGATATTGCGCAAAAACTACGGCTGGGCGACGGTCGGTTTTACTATTACCGCAGTGTATACCCTGCAACTGTTGTGGCTGAACGGTGAGCAGTACATTCTTCCGCGTCTTATTGACACCATTATTGGTTGTTTGATTGCTTTCGGCGGAACTGTCTGGCTGTGGCCGCAGTGGCAGAGCGGGTTATTGCGTAAAAACGCCCATGATGCTTTAGAAGCCTATCAGGAAGCGATTCGTTTGATTCTGAGTGAAGATCCGCAACCAACGCCACTGGCCTGGCAGCGAATGCGGGTGAATCAGGCGCATAACACTCTGTATAACTCATTGAATCAGGCGATGCAGGAACCGGCATTCAACAGCCATTATCTGGCAGATATGAAACTGTGGGTGACGCACAGCCAGTTTATTGTTGAGCATATTAATGCCATGACCACGCTGGCGCGGGAACACCGGGCATTGCCACCTGAACTGGCACAAGAGTATTTACAGTCTTGTGAAATCGCCATTCAGCGTTGTCAGCAGCGACTGGAGTATGACGAACCAGGTAGTTCTGGCGATGCCAATATCATGGATGCGCCGGAGATGCAGCCGCACGAAGGTGCAGCAGGCACACTGGAGCAGCATTTACAGCGGGTTATTGGTCATCTGAACACCATGCACACCATTTCGTCGATGGCATGGCGTCAGCGACCACATCATGGGATTTGGCTGAGTCGCAAGTTGCGGGATTCGAAGGCGTAATACAGGCTACCTTCGGATACAGCGTTCACGCCGCATCCGACATCTTTTGCCTGATGCGTCTTATTTACCCCCAACCACCTTCGCCACTGCGTGGGCGAAACGTTGCATCCCTTCATCGATATCCGCATCGTCCACCACCAGCGATGGCGCAAAACGCATCACATCAGGCCCGGCATTCAGCACCATTACGCCTTCCTCGGCACCCGCATACAGGAAATCACGCGCCCGACCTTTGTACTGTGGTTTCAGCTCTGCGCCAATCAACAGCCCCATACCGCGAATATCGCTAAACACATCGTACTGCTGATCGATCTTCTGCAAATGGTCCACAAAACGCTGGCGTTTCGCGTGAATGCCTTCCAGCACTTCAGGGGTATTGATGATATCAAACGCCGCACCCGCTACTGCACAGGCCAGTGGATTACCGCCGTAGGTGGAACCGTGAGAACCAGGATGAAACGCAGAAGCAATCTCCGCCGTAGTCAGCATGGCGCTAATCGGGAAGCCGCCGCCTAACGCTTTGGCAGAGGTCAGAATATCCGGCGTCACGCCGTAGTGCATGTAAGCAAACAAATCGCCGGTCCGCCCCATCCCGCACTGCACTTCATCAAACACCAATAATGCCTGATGCTCATCACAGAGTTCGCGCAAGCCCTGCAAAAACTCTGGCGTCGCAGCCGTCACGCCGCCCTCGCCCTGAATCGGCTCAACCACCACCGCACAGGTGTGATCATCCATCACCGCTTTCACTGCGTGGAGATCGTTAAAGGGAACGTGGATGATGTCTGCCGGTTTTGGCCCAAAGCCATCGGAATATTTTGGTTGCCCGCCCACCGAGACGGTAAACAGCGAGCGACCATGAAAAGCGTTATGGAAGGCGATAATTTTGGTTTTGAACGGGCTATGACGCACACAGGCGTAATGGCGTGCCAGTTTAAAGGCTGTTTCGTTAGCTTCCGTGCCGGAGTTCATAAACACCACGCGTTCGGCAAACGTTGCCTCAATCAGTTTACGACCAAGACGCAGCGCCGGTTCATTGGTGAAAACGTTACTGATATGCCACAGAGTTTCGCCCTGGGTTTTTAACGCGTTCACCAGCGCAGGATGGCAATGGCCCAACGCCGTAACTGCAATGCCACCCGCGAAATCGACATACTCCTTGCCTTGCTGATCCCAGATTCTGCTGCCCAGACCTTTTACCGGAATAAACTCTGCCGGAGCATAAATCGGCAGGATCACTTCATCGAAAGTCGCGCGTGTAATTGCTGTTTGTTCAATTGCCATCTCATGATCACCCTGTTACGCATAACTCAACGTGAAATTATAATCACAAAATATGCATAAAAAATCACTAAATGGCAATCAGAAATCAGCGTTCCAGGAAATTAGCCAGCAGTTGATGTCCTTGTTCGCTGAGAATACTTTCTGGATGGAACTGCACGCCTTCCAGATCCCACTGGCGATGGCGAATCCCCATAATCTCGCGGGTTTCGCTCCAGGCCGTCACTTCAAAGCACTCCGGTAATGAGTCAGGCTCCACCACCAGCGAATGGTAGCGTGTCACGGTGAGTGGATTTGCCAGCCCCTTAAATACGCCCTCACCGTTATGTGTGATCGGCGAGGTTTTGCCGTGCATCACCTTTGCTGCGCGCACAACTTTGCCACCAAATGCCTGCGCCATTGCCTGATGACCGAGGCAGACGCCAAGAATCGGCAAACTCCCGGCGTAGTGGCGAATAACGTCAAGGGAGATCCCTGCGTCGTCCGGCGTACAGGGTCCAGGTGAGATAACAATTTTTTGCGGTTTCAGGGCGTCGATATCCGCCAACGTTAACGCATCGTTGCGCTTAACCAACACGTCGGCCCCCAGTTCACAAAAGTACTGGTAGAGGTTCCAGGTGAAAGAATCGTAGTTATCAATAAGCAGGATCATGGCGGCTCCGGTACGAAAGAACCGCGCTATTTTACTCAGATTCCCCGGCTTCGCTTACCACTTTGCTAAATATCGTCTGCAGCGCAGTGAGATCCCCCATTGCCCCACTCTGATTTGCCTGATTCCAGGCCTCTTTTTCAATACCCTGCCAGCTCAGTTGATAACCAGCATGAATCGCCAGTTGCTCGAAGAAGATCCGCTGTGCCAGACCACTTCCCGCCCGGAAGGGATGCAGGACGTTGATTTCACAATAGTAGTGTGCCAGCCGCTCGACGAACTTCGTTTTCTCCAGGGCAACCAGATACCCTTCTTCCTCCAGATCCTGCATCAGGGCATTGCCCTCTTTTTCGATATAAGCAAAGTGGCAGAACGGCGTATCGCCCTGATAAATATCAACTTCACGCAGTTGCCCCGCCCAGTCGAAAATATCCTGATACAGCTGGCGATGGATAGTGCGCAAATGCGGTAAACCGCGCACCAGCGGACCAAGCTCAATGGTCGCAGCACGCAGCGCCGTCATTTCGTAAGCGGCCTGTTCCAGCCGCTGTTGCTGGCGGATGTTCAGCCGGTTCCGCATGATATCAAGGCCAGGATAAAGATACGGATCGCGCCCTTCGCCGAATTTATCGCTCATAGTGCCTCCTCAGCTCTTCAAGGCGCGCTAAAGCCTCTGCGGCAGTAAGAGTAACTAAAGGCATCTCGACGCCTTCAAGACGGCGACTGGCCTGGAAATTACGATTACGCTGAAGCTCCCAGAGACGGGACTTTTGCTTATCGGTGAGTTTCTTCACTTGATGCCTCCCTGAACGTGTCCATTTGCCACAAGTATAAGCGGCAAATCCGGGTTACGCCGGGAGAGCAGAAGCGCGGGCAAGATTGCCCGCGCGAGAAATCATTACGGCAGGACTTTAGCGGAAAGGATAACTACCGGTTTTGACGGCACATTCTGGTACGGACCAACGTCATGAGTCGGCACCTGGGAAATCTTATCGGCAACGTCCATGCCTTTCACCACTTTACCAAATACCGCGTAACCGAAATCACGCTGACCGTGGTCGAGGAAGGCGTTATCGGCAACGTTGATAAAGAACTGGCTGGTGGCGCTGTCTTTGTCAGCGGTACGCGCCATCGCGATGGTGCCACGCGTGTTGCGCAGGCCGTTATCGGCTTCATTTTTGATTGGCGGGTTTGGTTTTTTCTGCTGCATCTGCTCGGTGAAACCGCCGCCCTGAATCATAAAGCCAGGAATGACGCGGTGAAAGGTGGTGTTGTTATAAAAACCACTGTTCACATAATCGACAAAGTTTTGCACTGACACTGGCGCTTTCTGGCTATTAAGCTCCAGTTCAATGTTACCAGCTGAGGTTGTCAACAATACGTGCGGGTCCCCTTTCGCTGCCATTGCTGCGGGAGAAAGAGCAGAAAGAGCGAAAACAGCAGCCATCGCCGCCAGGGTCGATTTGAACATGAGATTTCCTTAACAAACAGAGCAGAAAAAAAGCAAGTGAAGAGATTCTAAATAGCCTTCAAGAACAAGGCCATCCCTTTACCTAATTTTACGTATCTGAAATATATGTAACCTGACGATTACTTTTTATTCCGTGATCAAAATCACCCTTAAAATGCAATTTAGCAACCGATTGCAATAAAACATTTAAACAGATCACAAAATCACCTAAAATCGCCCGCTCGCGGCATATCCCGCTATGCCATTTTATTTTTGAACGCAGGCCAATCATGACTAACAGCAATCGCATCAAGCTCACATGGATTAGCTTTCTCTCCTACGCACTGACGGGTGCGTTGGTTATTGTCACCGGGATGGTGATGGGAAATATCGCCGATTATTTCAATCTGCCTGTTTCCAGTATGAGTAACACCTTCACCTTCCTCAATGCTGGCATTTTAATCTCTATCTTCCTCAATGCCTGGCTGATGGAAATCGTCCCGTTAAAAACGCAGTTACGTTTTGGCTTTCTCCTGATGGTGCTAGCGGTTGCTGGTTTGATGTTTAGCCACAGCCTGGCGCTTTTCTCGGCAGCGATGTTCATTCTCGGGGTGGTCAGCGGTATCACTATGTCGATTGGTACATTCCTGATAACACAAATGTATGAAGGGCGTCAGCGCGGTTCTCGCCTGTTATTTACCGACTCCTTCTTCAGTATGGCAGGGATGATTTTCCCAATGATCGCCGCGTTTCTGCTGGCGCGCAGCATTGAGTGGTACTGGGTTTATGCCTGCATCGGGCTGGTTTACGTCGCTATTTTTATTCTGACCTTCGGCTGTGAGTTTCCGGCACTGGGCAAACATGCACCAAAAACGGATGCTCCGGTAGCGAAAGAAAAATGGGGGATCGGCGTGCTGTTTCTCTCTGTTGCGGCGCTGTGCTACATCCTCGGTCAGTTAGGTTTTATCTCCTGGGTACCAGAGTATGCCAAAGGCCTGGGCATGAGCCTGAACGACGCAGGTACGCTGGTGAGTAACTTCTGGATGTCCTATATGGTCGGCATGTGGGCGTTCAGCTTTATTCTTCGCTTCTTTGATTTGCAACGTATTCTGACCGTACTGGCCGGTCTGGCTGCGATTCTAATGTACGTCTTTAACACCGGAACACCGGCACATATGGCGTGGTCAATTCTCGCCCTGGGCTTCTTCTCCAGCGCGATCTATACCACCATCATCACCCTGGGTTCACAGCAAACCAAAGTACCGTCACCAAAACTGGTTAACTTTGTCCTGACCTGCGGGACCATCGGTACCATGCTGACCTTTGTCGTTACCGGCCCGATTGTTGAACATAGCGGTCCAAAGGCGGCGCTGCTGACGGCAAACGGTCTGTACGCTGTCGTCTTTGTGATGTGCTTCCTGTTAGGTTTCGTCAGCCGTCACCGTCAGCATAACACCCTGACCTCTCATTAATTGCTCATGCCGGGCGGCGCTATCGTCGTCCGGCCTTTTCCTCACTTACCCCGCTACGTACGTCTATTTCTATAAACCCTTTCATTTTGTCTATTTTTTGCACACGAATGAAATGTCAGACAATTCCGTGACTTAAGAAAATTTATACAAATCAGCAATATACCTCTTAAGGAGTATATAAAGGTGAATTTGATTTACATCAATAAGCGGGGTTGCTGAATCGTTAAGGTAGGCGGTAATAGAAAAGAAATCGAGGCAAAAATGAGCAAAGTCAGACTCGCAATTATCGGTAACGGTATGGTCGGCCATCGCTTTATCGAAGATCTTCTTGATAAATCTGATGCGGCCAACTTTGATATTACCGTTTTCTGTGAAGAACCGCGCATCGCTTATGACCGCGTACACCTCTCGTCTTACTTCTCTCACCACACCGCCGAAGAGCTGTCGCTGGTGCGCGAAGGCTTTTACGAAAAACACGGTATTAAAGTTCTGGTCGGCGAACGCGCTATCACCATCAACCGTCAGGAGAAGGTGATTCACTCCAGCGCCGGACGTACCGTTTTTTATGACAAGCTGATCATGGCGACCGGTTCCTATCCGTGGATCCCGCCAATCAAAGGTTCTGATACTCAGGACTGCTTTGTCTATCGCACCATTGAAGACCTCAACGCCATTGAATCCTGCGCCCGTCGCAGTAAGCGCGGTGCCGTTGTTGGCGGCGGCCTGTTAGGTCTGGAAGCCGCTGGCGCGCTGAAAAACTTAGGCATTGAAACCCACGTTATCGAATTTGCCCCTATGCTGATGGCGGAACAGCTTGATCAGATGGGCGGCGAGCAATTGCGTCGCAAAATCGAAAGCATGGGTGTACGCGTTCACACCAGCAAAAACACTCTTGAGATTGTGCAGGAAGGTGTCGAAGCGCGTAAAACCATGCGTTTTGCCGACGGCAGCGAACTGGAAGTCGACTTTATCGTCTTCTCTACCGGTATCCGTCCGCGCGATAAGCTGGCAACCCAGTGTGGTCTGGACGTTGCTCCTCGTGGGGGTATCGTCATTAATGATTCCTGCCAGACTTCCGATCCAGATATCTACGCCATCGGTGAATGCGCAAGCTGGAACAACCGTGTATTTGGTCTGGTAGCACCTGGCTACAAAATGGCGCAGGTCGCCGTTGACCATATTCTCGGTAGCGAAAACGCCTTTGAAGGTGCTGACCTTAGCGCCAAGCTGAAACTGCTTGGCGTAGACGTAGGCGGTATTGGCGATGCTCACGGTCGCACGCCTGGCGCACGTAGCTACGTTTACCTCGACGAAAGTAAAGAGATCTACAAACGCCTGATTGTCAGCGAAGACAACAAAACCCTGCTCGGTGCAGTACTGGTGGGTGATACCAGCGACTACGGTAACCTGCTGCAACTGGTGCTGAACGCAATCGAACTGCCGGAAAACCCGGATTCCCTGATCCTGCCGGCGCACTCAGGTAGCGGCAAGCCGTCTATTGGTGTTGATAAACTGCCGGACAGCGCGCAAATCTGCTCCTGCTTCGACGTCACCAAAGGCGATCTGATTGCTGCCATCAACAAAGGCTGCCACACCGTTGCGGCGCTGAAAGCCGAAACCAAAGCGGGTACTGGCTGCGGTGGCTGTATCCCGCTGGTCACTCAGGTACTGAACGCGGAACTGGCAAAACAGGGTATCGAAGTTAACAATAACCTGTGCGAACACTTTGCTTATTCGCGTCAGGAACTGTTCCATTTGATCCGCGTTGAAGGCATTAAAACCTTCGAAGAACTGCTGGCGAAACACGGTAAAGGCTACGGTTGTGAGGTTTGTAAACCGACCGTCGGTTCGCTGCTGGCCTCCTGCTGGAACGAATACATTCTGAAGCCGGAACATACTCCGCTGCAGGATTCTAACGACAACTTCCTCGCTAACATCCAGAAAGACGGCACCTACTCGGTGATCCCGCGTTCTCCGGGTGGTGAAATCACCCCAGAAGGGCTGATGGCAGTGGGTCGTATCGCGCGTGAATTTAATCTCTACACCAAAATCACCGGCTCCCAGCGTCTGGCGATGTTTGGCGCACAGAAAGACGATCTGCCGGAGATCTGGCGTCAGCTGATTGAAGCAGGTTTCGAAACCGGTCATGCCTATGCGAAAGCACTGCGTATGGCGAAAACCTGCGTGGGTAGCACCTGGTGCCGCTATGGCGTTGGCGACAGCGTCGGCCTCGGCGTGGAACTGGAAAACCGCTACAAAGGCATCCGTACGCCGCACAAAATGAAGTTCGGTGTCTCCGGCTGTACCCGTGAATGTTCAGAAGCTCAGGGTAAAGACGTAGGTATTATCGCCACCGAAAAAGGCTGGAACCTGTATGTGTGCGGTAACGGCGGCATGAAACCGCGTCATGCGGATCTGCTGGCAGCGGATATCGATCGCGAAACGCTGATCAAATATCTTGACCGCTTCATGATGTTCTACATCCGTACTGCCGACAAACTGACGCGTACCGCACCGTGGTTAGAAAACCTCGAAGGCGGCATCGATTACCTGAAAGCGGTGATCATTGACGACAAGCTGGGGCTGAACGCACATCTGGAAGAAGAGATGGCGCGCCTGCGTGAAGCGGTAGTGTGTGAGTGGACTGAAACGGTCAATACACCGTCCGCGCAGATTCGCTTCAAACACTTCATCAACAGCGACAAGCGTGACCCGAACGTGCAGATGGTGCCAGAGCGCGAACAGCACCGTCCGGCAACGCCGTATGAACGTATCCCGGTAACTCTGGTGGAGGACAACGCATGAGCCAGTGGAAAGACATCTGCAAAATTGATGACATCCTGCCTGAAACCGGCGTCTGCGCGCTGTTAGGTGACGAGCAGGTAGCGATTTTCCGCCCGTATCACAGCGACCAGGTGTTTGCGATCAGCAACATCGATCCGTTCTTCGAATCCAGCGTGCTGTCACGCGGGCTGATTGCGGAACACCAGGGCGAGCTGTGGGCCGCCAGTCCGCTGAAAAAACAGCGTTTTCGCTTAAGCGACGGTTTATGCATGGAAGATGAACAGTTTTCCGTCAAGCATTACGAGGCACGAGTGAAAGACGGCGTGGTACAGCTACGCGGTTAATTGTTTTAACGGGAGGCGCAATGCCTCCCCTTTTTGCATTGTCCTGTAATGACCTTAAGTATATTGCAGGACATTTTTTAAACTTTTTGTTTTATTTTTTGTTTTTATTTTTTAAAGGATAATCAAATGTTTACAGACACTATTAATAAGTGTGCGGCTAACGCTGCGCGCATTGCACGCCTGTCGGCAAATAACCCGCTCGGCTTCTGGGTAAGCTCCGCGATGGCGGGCGCGTATGTGGGGCTGGGGATCATCCTGATTTTCACGCTCGGTAATTTGCTCGATCCGTCCGTACGTCCTCTGGTGATGGGCGCGACCTTTGGTATCGCCTTAACGCTGGTCATTATCGCCGGTTCTGAACTGTTCACCGGACACACCATGTTCCTCACCTTTGGGGTGAAAGCGGGCACCATTAGCCACGGGCAAATGTGGGCAATCCTGCCGCAAACCTGGCTGGGTAACCTGGTCGGTTCCGTCTTTGTTGCCATGCTTTATAGCTGGGGCGGTGGTAGCCTTTTGCCAGTAGATACCAGTATTGTTCACTCCGTCGCGCTGGCTAAAACCACCGCACCGGCAATGGTACTGTTCTTCAAAGGCGCATTGTGTAACTGGCTGGTTTGTCTGGCAATCTGGATGGCACTGCGTACTGAAGGCGCGGCGAAATTTATCGCAATCTGGTGGTGTCTGCTGGCGTTTATTGCGTCCGGTTACGAGCACTCCATCGCTAACATGACGCTGTTCGCGCTCTCATGGTTCGGCAACCACAGCGAAGCCTACACGCTGGCGGGTATTGGTCATAACCTGCTGTGGGTGACGCTGGGTAATACTTTATCGGGTGCCGTATTCATGGGATTGGGTTATTGGTATGCTACGCCGAAAGCTAATCGTCCGGTTGCGGACAAATTTAATCAAACTGAAACGGCTGCCGGTTAATTATTAAGGGGTTTTTACGTGGATCATTTGCCTATATTTTGCCAATTACGCGACCGCGACTGTTTGATTGTCGGCGGTGGTGATGTCGCGGAACGCAAAGCAAGGTTGCTGTTAGACGCAGGTGCTCGCTTAACGGTGAATGCATTAGCGTTTATTCCACAGTTCACCGCATGGGCAGATGCAGGCATGTTAACCCTCGTCGAAGGGCCATTTGATGAAAGCCTTCTCGACACCTGCTGGCTGGCAATTGCGGCGACGGATGATGACGCGCTTAACCAGCGTGTCAGCGAAGCCGCCGAATCTCGTCGTATCTTCTGTAACGTGGTCGATGCGCCGAAAGCCGCCAGCTTTATTATGCCGTCGATTATTGACCGCTCCCCGCTCATGGTAGCGGTCTCCTCTGGCGGCACCTCTCCGGTTCTGGCGCGACTGTTGCGCGAAAAACTTGAATCACTGCTGCCGCTGCATCTCGGCCAGGTAGCAAAATATGCGGGGCAGTTACGCGGTCGGGTCAAACGACAGTTCGCCACGATGGGTGAACGTCGCCGTTTCTGGGAAAAACTGTTCGTTAATGATCGCCTGGCGCAGTCGCTGGCGAACAACGATCAGAAAGCCATTACCGAAACGACCGAACAGTTAATCAATGAACCGCTCGATCATCGCGGTGAAGTGGTGCTGGTTGGCGCAGGTCCGGGCGATGCCGGTCTGCTGACACTAAAAGGACTGCAACAAATTCAGCAGGCAGATGTGGTGGTCTACGACCGTCTGGTTTCTGACGATATTATGAATCTGGTACGCCGCGATGCTGATCGCGTTTTCGTCGGCAAACGCGCGGGATACCACTGCGTACCGCAGGAAGAGATTAACCAGATCCTGCTGCGGGAAGCGCAAAAAGGCAAACGCGTGGTGCGGCTGAAAGGCGGCGATCCGTTTATTTTTGGCCGTGGTGGCGAAGAGCTGGAAACACTGTGCAATGCAGGCATTCCGTTCTCGGTGGTTCCAGGTATTACCGCAGCGTCTGGTTGCTCTGCCTATTCGGGCATTCCGCTCACGCATCGCGATTATGCTCAGAGCGTACGCTTAATTACCGGACACTTAAAAACCGGTGGCGAGCTGGACTGGGAAAACCTGGCAGCCGAAAAACAGACGCTGGTGTTCTATATGGGGCTTAATCAGGCCGCGACCATTCAGCAAAAACTGATTGAACACGGAATGCCTTGCGAAATGCCGGTGGCGATTGTCGAAAACGGTACGGCGGTAACGCAACGCGTGATTGACGGTACGCTCACGCAACTGGGCGAGCTGGCGCAGCAAATGAACAGTCCCTCATTAATTATTATTGGTCGGGTCGTTGGCCTGCGCGATAAATTGAACTGGTTCTCTAACCATTAATTTTACCCGGGCCAGATAATTCTGGCCCTCTTTATCACTCTTTTTATATATTCAGCAAATAAAGCATACCCTCTTAATAAATATCATTTGCTAATGGATTATATTCACCGTTACAGCGACTTACAAAATTAAGTCATTCACTCACTGACGCCAATTAAATATTCCTGTATCGTTCTTTATGAGCAGTCCGCTTATATTCATATAATCAATGAATATTAATTAATATATAATACATAGGGAATGTAAATGAACAAATTTATTAAAGTTGCACTGGTAGGTGCAGTACTGGCTACGTTAACTGCATGTACTGGTCATATTGAAAACCGTGATAAGAACTGCTCTTACGACTACCTGCTGCACCCGGCAATTTCTATTTCTAAAATCATTGGCGGTTGCGGTCCTACTGCACAGTAAGTCTCTGACAGAAATCGGCTAACACCGATTTAATGAGCTAACGCCCTCTGAATTTTCCGAGGGCGTATTTTTCTCCATCCTCTGCGAAAACATCGTTCCCAGAATTAAACGCTGGCAATACTCTCGCGCAAAATCCGCAATACCGTCTCATCACCGCTGCGATTCGGGTTAATGCGAATTGCACAATGTTCTAATTGCGGATTCGCCTGACGAAACGTTCCGGAAAGTCGATAAAAGAGCGGCGGGATTTCATATTTTGACTCTGCGCCGACCGGGTAAGGCAACGCGCCGCGCTTTTGCGCCTCTTCAAGCACTCTGGCGGCAATCGGTTGATGAAACTCCACAATCAACACCTTCGACTGCGCATTGGCAATAACGGCGCTTTTAACTTCCGCCACCGCGCCACCGTTAAGTAAATCCAGCAACCGTTCAGATACCCCCGCCTGCACCGCGTGCATGACTGGCGCAAACACCAGACCACGCAATACTTCCAGCGCCTGTGCGCCCTGGATCTGACTGCCGCCGGAATAGAGCGTGGCGCGGATCCGGTTAATAACATCGGCATCACCTACCACTGCGCCAACACCCTCTGGTCCAAACAGCTTGAAACAGGAGAATGTCGAAACATTCGCGCCGCATTCGCAGCCAATTCGAGCCACCTTCATCACCGCATAATTGTCATCGGTTAACGCAGGAACGCCAGCCGAACGCAATGTTGCCAGCACATCTGCCAGCACATAGCTGTCCTGCGGCTGTTGGCGCGTATGCTGCACCAGCGCGGCATCTGGTTGTTGCTCGTCGACGACCTGCTTCAGTGCCGACAGGTCATTAAAATCAGCAGTGATAAGCGTCAGCCCCATCTGCGCAATAATGACCTGAGTCGTCGGGTAAACCGGCGCGTCATGCACCAGAAGACGCTGCCCCGGTTTGAGCAAAGCTGCCAGCGCCGCACGAATCGCTCCAGTACCTGCGCCCTGTACCAGCGCCGCCGCTGGCGCATGAAACGCATCAGCCAGCACCTGCTCCACACGCTGAGTAATACGCGGTTGATTCAGCCCTGGCGTTAAGCCTAAATCCCCGCGTGTAAGAAACTCGCTGCCGGGAAAATGACGGCAAATCGTATCCACCAACGCAAACTGCTTTTGCTGCGCTTCAATAAGCGTCAGGCTTTGCAAAGGAAACGTCTTCATAGGTACCTTCCTTAAGCCGGAACGAACAGACCAAGCCAGTAAAGAACATTCAGCAGGATGCCGGTGATCATTACGGCTACGACCGGTGCCGCCATTTTCTGTACCGGACGGCCCAGGGATTCGTTGAGGAAGTAAATGGCAACCGCGATGGAGAATCCGGTATAGCCCGCCATCTTAATTGCTGCGAAAATAGAACCGACCAGCAGAGCCACTTCCATCAGCATATTCATGGCGTTACGGATGTTATCCGACGCATTACGTACCGATGGGTAGCGTCCCAGCCATTTGCCGATCGAACGAAGTAACAGGACTTCTGCCGAAATAACCACTGCGCCTAATACCGCCGCAACCATCGGATTCGGAGAGAGATAGCCCACCGCATAAACAAAGGTAAAGCCCGCAACGGCATACACACCTGTTGCTAACGCGGTGGTGGCAATCAACGGCACAAAGCCCAGCCCGCGCATAAATTCCGCCAGCGCCGCCTGGTTGATCAGCGTTTGCGATTGCTCCGGTGTAACGCCTGCGGAATATGCTTTCTCCAGGGTGAAGATCGACACTTCACTACCAGCAAAAATCTTCATGCTGGCAACTGCGGCAATCAGCGCCCCTACGATGGCGATATACGGTAAGTTTTTGATAATCCGCGACGTGCGTTCTTCAAACACCGAAAGCCCGCTGGCATCAATATCATTTTCATCACGATGACGCAGGTCGTGAGTTATCGCGATCCCCAGCAGCATCACCATGCCAATAAAGATTTCGATGGATTCCGGATTGAGATGCGGGAAATAGCGCACTACCACCACACGGGTCATCAACACTACCACGGCGGCGATCAGACTTTGCTTCCAGCCAAACTGGTAGAAAATCGCCACCAACGGGAACAGTGCAAAAGCTGAAACCACTGGCGAGCTTAATTCCCCCAGACTACCTAATACATCCACCGGTAGCGCGGTCAGCAGCTGGTTTACCGGCAGCAGGCAGGTGAGGATCAGTACGCCCCAGAGTGCACCAAGGCCAAACGCCATCAGGCTGTTTATCGCCAGTACGCCGAGGATATCGGTAGGAAGAAAGAGTAACCATGCGTTGAGCAACCCGGTTTTCAGGGTAAAAGAGATCCCCACCGAGGCCACAAAACCAATGCTCAGACCAAAAGCGATACTCCCCGCCTCACGACGGTTCATATAGCCTTCAATCAGTTGCGGCAGGATCGGGCGGATACCGTCATGAAAAACGGCTGCCGAGCGATGCGCCAGAAGCGATGTCATACCCGTCAGGCACGCCACCACGATAATCTGAATATACAGATCCATAGTCGTGCCTTTTATTTCAGATGGTTAATCAGCATCGGAATCGCATGTTCGACGTGCTCAACGGAAAGCCCAAACGCCACTTTCCCTTCGGCGATCATTTTGGCGATATGCTCGTCTTTCGCTTTAATGCCCGGCTTGGCAATGGTGCAACTTTTGTTATAGCCAATCACCGCGATGGCAATCGACAATGCCGCGCCCGCACCGGTATTACACGCGCCGATGTAGTAATCCAGTTGCCCGGATTTCACCTTCATCGCCGCTTCCATGTCGTTATGAATGAAAACTTCAAAACAGCCAGGAGCCGTCGCTTCAATGGTTTTTTTAATCTGCTCACGCTGTAAGCCTGCAACACCAATCTTTTTCATGAGTCTGTCCTTATTGGAAAAATTGAGAGGGATTTTCACGTAACATCACATCCACATCGGCCTGACTGAATCCTGACTGGCGCAATTGCGGAATAAAGGTGGTTAATAAATAGTCATAGCCATAACCACCGTTGGCTTTTAAATGAGAGCGGCGCGTAATATCCATCGACAGCATGACGCGGTTCAGCAACCCACGGTCGCGTAGCGCATGAAGCATCACAATGCGCTTTTCGTCCGGGTAGTAACTGTTCTTGCCAATGGTGTCGAACTGTACATAGGCGCCGAGATCGATCATCTTCAAAATGTTGTCGAGGTTGTCTTTCAGATCGCAGTGACCAACGGTGACGCGCGAAAGATCAACTCCGTGGGCTTGCAACAGAGCCAATTGCTCCAGCCCCATCGTGCTGAACGACGTATGCGTGGAGATCGAGCGTCCGGTCTGGTTATGTGCCAGCGCGGCGGCAATAAAAACTTTCTCTTCCAGCGGCGTAATCTTTCCTTCGCTGGAGCCGATCTCCGCGATGATCCCGGCTTTCAGCTCCGTGCCATCGATACCCTGTTCAATTTCATCGACCATCTCCTGCGCCAGTTCCTGCACACTGCGGGTCGCCACATGTTGCGGGAAAAACGCGTCCTGGTAATAACCGGTGCAGGCCACCACGTTGATCCCCGTCTCGTGCATTACATCGAGCATAAATTGTGCATTGCGCCCCATGTAACGGTTGGTCATCTCAATCACATTACGCACCCCCAGTGCCATCAGGTCGTTCATCTCCTGGCAAATGAACGCATACTGATCAAGGCGGCAGTCCACGTTGTTTTTAAAGCCGGAGAGATCAATATGCAGATGCTCATGGGCGAGGGTGAAGCCCGTCGGATCAAAACTCATAGGGTGTCTCCTGCAAACCGGAGGGAGGAAAGAAAAGAGCGACCATTTTGTGGCGGTGGCGCACGGAAAAATTCACACACGGTAGCCCCCACATCAGAAAGCGTGGTGCGCACACCGAGTTGCGTGTGGACCAGCCCTTGCTGATAAACCAGCACTGGCACTACTTCACGGGTATGGTGGCTGTGACCAATGGTCGGATCGTTACCGTGATCCGCCATCACGACCAGGCAATCATCTGGCTGCATCGCCTCAACAAGCCGGACAAGGTTACGGTCAACGACCTGCAAACGTTCGGCATAACGTGCGACGTCTTCTGCGTGACCAGCGAGGTCGGTTTCCTGGATATTGGTGCAAATAAACGCCGTCTGATGCGTGTTAAATTCGTCAAGGGTGACATCCATAATCCGCTGGCTATCCACCAGGTTTTGCCAGCTCACGCCATAAGGATTGCTGACGATATCTGCCACCTTACCCACCAGCACCGTGGGCACGCCCACTTGATGCAGTTGGTGCGGCACCTGCACTTTTTCATCGACGCCGTAGCCCATATGTACGACCTGGAAGCCATTGTCATAAGCGCCAGAACGCGGCGCATTTATGCCAATAAAGCGCCCTTCTTTACTTTCAGCCGCATCGAGAATGCGCTGGCTGTCGGTTAACAGGCCGCCAAATGTAATGACCCGACCGACCGGTACCTGCTCACGCACGATACGACCAATTTTGATTGCGTCGTCAAAAGAGATCGCAGAGAGATTGGCGGTGATGTTATAGACCTGGCCTAAATCCGCCTCGAGGTTATCGCCAATGGCAACCGACTGATTAATCCACAGAAATTGCAACTCTTCGCCACGGCGCTCAACCCGCCAGCCAGCGGTGACTAATGCCTGTTCAACACGGTCAATCACATCGCGAAAGGGCATCCGCAGCGGCGGTAACGGGCGCGTGCCTAAAATTTCCTGATGCCCCATAAAGGTGTCGCCACCTTCATGTTGCAACTCTGCCACGCCCCAGGTTGCGGAGTCTGACGGCTGCATATCGCCTGGCGCATAACCTAATGCGTTGATTAGCCCCATTTTCTCCAGCGTTGGTAGCTGCAAATGCGGCAACTGGCTCAGGATGTGACCACAGGTATTCGCCCCGGCATCCTGTGGGCGCACCAACGTGACATCTTTCATTGCGCCTACGCCAAAGCTATCAATCACTAACACCACAAATCGCGCCATTACGCCTCCAGAGGGTTACCGAGGCTGTCATAACGCCCCACAATTTCTGCCGCGCCGCGCTGAATACCCGATACCAGCACCACATCGCTACGGCTGACAAAAATCTGCGTGCGAAAGCAGAGCACCACAGCACTGCTTACCGAATGCTCGCCTGCCAGCGGCAGGGTGTAGTCGATACTGCTGTCATCTACGGCTTTGAGATATGTTTCAGTAATGCTTTGATTTTCTGGCGTAAACACCAGCGCATGTTGCGCGTGACCACGACGGTAATAACCGCCGCCGTAGCAGTAGCTGTCGCCACGGAAGTGATGGGAAATTTCGCTCAGCCAAAGCATGGCGATACGTTCAGGTTGGTCGCCCTGCTGGTTTGCCGGAATCGTCCCCGTCAGCGCATGGCCGGGTTCGGCATGAGTCACACCGTATTCCGCCAGTAATGGCAGCGAAGTGCAGCTGGTCGCTGAAGGCGCGTTTAATTGCTCAAGTACAACTCCAGACTTCAGAAGTTGGTTACGAGCATTGACCAGCGTCTGGAGGTTCGGTGTTGGCAAAACTTTCCCGGCAGCCTCATCCCATAGCAGGCAAGGGAAATGGGTTAATCCGGCTAAATGTAACCCCGGTAGTTTCTGGATTTCAGCAACCACCTCATGCAGCGAATGCTGTGCAAAACCGCTCTCCTGCCCCGGATAAAGAAAATCATCGTCGCTATAAACTTTGAGCAGCACAGGCTGGACCCGCCCGGCCGTCACCGCTGCCGCAGAAACTTCCCGCGCTTTGTCGAGTGTAAACACGGTGATGACGTCGGTGCCCTGTTCAACGGCGTCAGCAACCTGATGACAAGGGATTTGTACCAGATGCCCCTGATGCGCCACCGGTAAACCTGCGCGGCGCATGATTCGTGCCTCTTTGTAATCCACCGCCACAATGCCGCTGTAACCCAGCGCCAGCAGTTTTTCTGCCAGCCACGGATTACGACCAAACTGCTTGGTCATCAGATACAGTTCAATGCCGTAAAGCCGCGCCGTCTCAATCAGCCGCTTACCGTTTTCCAGTATCTGATCGACGTCGATTACCCAACTGTCCGGGGCGATCTTGCCCTGTTGCCACAATCTTAGTGCGGCGGAAATCAGTGCCGGGTTCTGGCGTTTCAATGCTTCTACAAACATCTTGTTGCCTCGTTTCTGTTCCTTGAATTAAATATTCATTTTTTTGAATATTTAGGTTGTGCGACGTGGATTTGTCGGGAGCCTCAAACCTCTTCGTTAGCAGCCATCCATAATCCATAAAGGTTGGCCAGCAAATAGCCTTCTTCACACGGGTTAACTTCCAGTGCGAATTCCTTCAACAACACCTGATGCAATTGTAAAATGGCTGACCAGTGGCTGGATTGCGCCAGCTCTGCCAGCAATTCGTTATCCAGCGGCTCTATTTCTTCACCACGGCGACTGCGCATCAGTGCGCTCGCCATATGTGTCATCGCCATCATTCCTTGCTCGCTGCGCACTGGCAAATGGCATTCGGTTTCCAGTACCTTGACGACCTGCATCATGCCTTTGCAGATGTCCTTATCAATAACGCCTGCCTCGCAAAGCAGGTTGAGTCTGGTTTCCATTTCAGATGCCTTTCATTTAATAACTGGGTTCCTGTTCCCCACTCACCACTCGTTGTTGATGGGCAAGCAGGGCCTGTTTATCAACCACTGCACGCAGCAGTTGTTGCATTGGGTAATCATCGGCACGCGTTAGTATCACGGCTTCAGTAGCCTGTAAAAATCGCAGATCGTTCGTCAGTGGCATCGCTTCTAATCCCAGCATGGCCAGTTCGCTCTCCGCTACCACATTCCAGATCACCGCATCGACATCGCCTTTAACAATGCGTTGTAAACTCTCGTGATATGAGAGATCGACACGTTCTACATCGCTACTGCCAAAAAAGACATCGGTCATAATTTTCTGATCCGCCGAACGGTTATCCAGCCCCACGCGTTTCACCTTTGCAGACTCCCCTTTACGGCAAATCAACTGATGCTCACCAACGTAGGTATGCGGCCCCAACTCCAGCGCGAGGCATAAGCCTTTTTGCGTGAGATAACTTTCTGCCGCCAGTCGGGAAACCACCGCCATGTCATAGACACCGTTAAGCAAACACTCCACGCGAATATCCGCGCCGCGCATATGCGCATAGTAAAAAGGAATGCCATCAAACTGGGCTTTCAGCCCGCTTGCTAAACCTTCGTACAAGCGGGTATAGGGCAAAGGCATGGCACACACAACGTTATTGATATCCACATGACTCAGCAGCGCTTTGTTATCCATTTCCACCAGATAACTGCCATTGCGCCCACGGCGTTCTATCCGTATCGCTCCGCTTGATTCCAGCGTTTTCAACGCGGCCTGTGTCAGACCAACCGATGAATGGCATTCAGTTGCCAGTTCATCTATGGTTTTCAGTCGATTACCGCACTTTTCACCCAACAAATAACGGGCCAGTGTCGTGATGACGACGCCTTCTTTTTTGATAAACGTTCGACGCATAGTAAATTTTCAATAAAGTGAATATTTATATCTTCATTAAATTGAAGATAAGTGGCAACTGTGAGATATGAAAATGGCGAGGCGCTTCACATTTTTTCGGATTATTGCAAAAAGAGGATAAAAAAACCGGGTTCCCCCGGTTTTTGGCATTAATGTTAAATTACGGCTTCGCCACAAATCCAATCGCTTCGTACACCGCTTTTAGCGTACGAGAAGCGTGTGCACTGGCTTTTTCCGCGCCGTCTTTCATCACCTGTTGCAGGAAGGCTTCATCGTTGCGGAAACGGTGATAACGTTCCTGCAATTCAGTCAGCATACCGGAAACGGCATCAGCCACTTCGCCTTTCAGATGACCATACATCTTGCCTTCGAACTGTTTTTCCAGTTCCGGGATACTCTGGCCAGTTACCGCAGAAAGAATATCCAGCAGGTTGGAAACGCCCGCTTTATTCTGCACATCGTAGCGAACTACCGGCGGCTCGTCGGAGTCAGTGACCGCGCGTTTGATTTTCTTCACTACCGATTTCGGATCTTCCAGCAGGCCGATAACGTTATTGCGGTTATCGTCAGACTTGGACATCTTCTTGGTCGGCTCCAGCAGCGACATTACGCGCGCGCCAGATTTCGGAATAAACGGCTCCGGTACTTTAAAAATATCGCCATACAGCGCGTTAAAACGCTGAGCGATATCGCGGCTCAGTTCCAGGTGCTGTTTCTGGTCTTCACCCACCGGCACCAGATTGGTTTGATACAGTAGAATATCCGCCGCCATCAGCACCGGATAATCAAACAGACCCGCGTTGATATTCTCGGCATAACGCGCAGATTTATCTTTAAACTGCGTCATGCGGCTCAGTTCGCCGAAGTAGGTATAGCAGTTCAGTGCCCAGCCTAACTGCGCATGTTCCGGCACGTGGGACTGAACAAAAATGGTGCTTTTCTCAGGATCGATACCACAAGCCAGATACAACGCCAGCGTATCCAGTGTTGCTTTACGCAGCTTCTGTGCATCCTGGCGCACGGTGATCGCGTGTTGGTCAACGATACAGTAAATGCAATGGTAGTCATCCTGCATGTTTACCCACTGACGCAGCGCACCCATGTAGTTACCAATGGTCAATTCACCTGAGGGCTGTGCGCCACTAAAAACGATGGGCTTAGTCATTTTTCGATTCCTGATTTTCGCTATGCGGAAGCCCTAATGCGGGCAGAAGGTCATTGATAGACTGATAAATTACATCAGGCTGGCTAAGATCGATAGCCTCGCCGTAGTTATATCCGTAGGTTAAGCCAACTGAAGGGCAACCGGCTGCTTTTGCTGCCTGAATATCATTGCGTGAGTCGCCAACAAACAGCATCTGTTGTGGGGCAATGCCCATCCGCTCAGCCACCAGTAACAGTGGGTCCGGATGCGGTTTTTTGTTTTGCACATCATCGCCGCCAATGACCACGCTAAAGTATTTTGCGATATCTAAGGCTTCGAGCAGTGGCGCGACGAACGGCGTCGGTTTGTTGGTGACCAGACCTAGCGGCAGGCCTTTTGCCTGCAATGCGCCAAGCGTATCGGCAACGTGCGGGAACAAAAACGTCCCCTCTTCGGCAACCTCGCCATAGTAGCGATCGAACAGTTTACGCAGAATACGTACCTGTTCTTCTGCCGGAATGTCGTCATCAACGGGCGGTTTACCCATTGTTTTACGCAGAGTCGCACGTTCCTGACGCGCCCAGGTCAATGCACGCTCCATCAGAACATCTGCGCCATTACCAATCCAGGTAATAACGCGTTCTTCACCTGCGACGGGCAACTCCAGCGCATACAGCGCCATATCTACCGCAGCAGCCAGACCAGGAGCACTGTCCACCAGCGTACCATCGAGATCAAAAGCGACGCCGCGAATATCTTCAAACTTATTCATGACTTACCTTTGCCAGTTCACTGCGCATTTCATCAATGACCTTTTTGTAGTCTGGCTGATCGAAAATGGCCGAACCAGCGACGAACATATCGGCACCTGCCGCAGCGATTTCGCCAATGTTGTTCACCTTCACGCCGCCGTCCACTTCCAGTCGAATGTCGAAGCCAGACTCGTCGATACGACGACGTACTTCGCGCAGTTTATCCAGTGTTTGAGGAATGAAAGACTGACCGCCGAAACCAGGGTTGACGGACATCAGCAGGATCACATCCAGCTTATCCATCACGTAATCCAGATAGCTCAGCGGTGTCGCCGGGTTAAATACCAGCCCCGCTTTACAGCCATTTTCTTTAATCAGTTGCAGCGTGCGGTCAACATGCTCGGAGGCTTCTGGATGAAAGGTTATGATGCTGGCACCAGCGGCAGCGAAATCTGGCACAATGCGATCGACCGGTTTCACCATCAGATGCACATCAATAGGGGCAGTAATGCCATAATTACGCAGAGATTTCAGCACCATCGGCCCAATCGTCAGATTGGGAACATAGTGGTTATCCATGACGTCAAAATGCACGACATCAGCGCCAGCTGCCAGGGCTTTTGCGGTATCTTCACCCAGGCGGGCAAAATCAGCCGACAGAATTGAGGGGGCAATCAAATACTGTTTCATCCGCTTCTCCTTGAGAATTATTTTTTCGCGGGTGAAACGACTCCTGGTTTGTACAAAGCCAGCAGTTCGTCCACCTTTTTACGTGTGCCGCCGTTGCTGCTTATACTGCGTCGAACTTTGACGACATGCAATTTTGCGCGCTGATACCACTCACGCGTTAACATCGTATCGTGATTGGAGATCAGCACTGGAATATGGCGCTCAACCAGACCTTCGGCGATCTCCGCCAGATGCGCTTGTTGTTCAAGCGTAAAACTGTTTGTGTGATACGCCGTAAAGTTGGCGGTCGCAGACAGCGGCGCATAAGGCGGATCGCAATAGACGACGGATGCATCATCTGCGCGCGCCATGCTATCGGCGTAAGACTCACAATAGAAAAAGGCATTCTGCGCTTTTTCAGCGAAGTGATACAACTCTGCTTCCGGGAAATAGGGTTTTTTGTAGCGGCCAAACGGCACGTTAAACTCACCGCGCAGATTGTAACGACACAGGCCGTTGTAACCGTAGCGGTTCAAATATAAAAACAGTACCGCCCGACGGAACGGATCCTGGCTTTTGTTGAACTCTTCGCGGAACTGATAGTAAACCTCGGCGCAATTTGTTTCGGGAACAAACAGCTCGCGTGCGGCCTGTACGTACTCATCAGTACGCATCTTCACAATGTTATAGAGACTGATCAGGTCGCTATTGATATCGGCAAGGATATAACGAGAAAAGTCGGTGTTGAGAAACACCGACCCGGCACCTACAAAAGGCTCAACCAGACATTCGCCCTTGGGCAAATGCCGTTTAATATCATCAAGCAGGGGATACTTGCCCCCTGCCCACTTCAAAAAAGCGCGATTTTTCTTCATGCTGACTAACTAATTACACCTTCTCCGGCTGTGGAGAAAGCTCCGACAGCATCCAGCGCTTCAGGCAACTCCCGCGATGATAAACCATTGCGGGAGATAACCTTGATTACTTCAGATCGGCCTGTACCTGACGCAGCGGTTTCGCCCACGGGTTTTTGGCCTGGACATCTGCTGGCAATGTAGATACCGCTTTTTTCGCCTCTTCTTTCGAAGCGTACACGCCAGAAACCAGGACATACCACGGCTGACCATTACGCGTCGTTTCATAGACAACGTAGTTTTTCAGATTCTCTTTCTTCGCCCAACCGTTCAGGTTGTCGTAGTTAGAGGAACTGCTCAGCTGCAGAGTGTAATGGCTGGACGGTGCCGATTTCAACGAACCAACATTACCTGCGGTCTTCCCTCCAGCGGCTGGTGTTGCCGTGGTTTGCGCCGGGGATGCCGTCTGTACTGGAGCCGTAGTTGCGGTCTCTTTTGGTGCTGGCGTAGAGGTCGCAGCCGGTGCCTTCGTGCTCGCCACAGGAGCAGCTGGTTCAGTACGCTTCGGCGTCTGTGCTACCGGCTTCGGTTCCGTTTTCACGGTTGCTTGCGGTTTTTTCGGTTCAATCACCGCCTGCTGGCGAGCTGGACGCGTAGTGGCCGGACGTTCAGCGGTTTGCGTTTTCGCCGTGTCACGCGATGCATTGCCATTGCGAACAGGCGCGACCGTCGCGGGTTCAGTCGGCAACGTGGAATTGACCGCCACATTATTCAACTGTTGCTGATTTTGTGGCTGGGTCAGCGCATTGTTCAGGTCACCCTGCACTTCAACACGTTGTTGACCATCCGTTGCCGCCGGGGTTTGCCCTTGAGTCGGCGTAGAAGAGATCGGCGGCAGAGAAACATCCTGCTGAGTATTTTCCGCAGACGTGGTTCCCGGCGCTGGCTGCACGCCATTCGCCTGATCGGTCGCATTGCCAGCAAGATCAATACTCTTCTCGCCAGACGCGGTTTGATCGCTGGAAGAGGTCGAGGGGGCTTTTAGCGCAGAACCGATACCGATGATCAACAGCAGGAGAACCAGAATGCCGACGCCCATCATCATATACTGACGAGAAGCGGGTTTACTGGCTGCTTTTTTGCGCTTACGCGGACGACGTTCTACGCGCTCTTCATCCACGGTTTCATCTTCGGATTCGTCAATTTCTTCTTCGATTTCCGGTTCCTCATTGCGCTCTTTTTGCGCACGAGTCGGACGGCGATCGTCAGTGTCATCAAGTTCAATATCATCAAAATTGATCTGCGGTTCGCCACGTTCAGTACGCTCAGAAGATTGACGAGAACGACCAGTACGACGATCGCTGGGATCGGGTTTCAGCTCGTCTTCTGGTTTGAATTCATCCATTTAACACCCCACTAAAAGGTTAATGCTTACCACGTTGCAATTAACCTGAAGCTAATAGACCGCTTGATAAGCGGCCTGACCTTTCTTGTTGTTACGCTGATTGACAATCGGCAATGGCGTTAAGAACAAGCTCGTGCGAAACGCCGCTGCGAACTTCACTCTTACCAATTGCCAACGGAAGAATTAAGCGCATCTCTCCCGCAAGGACTTTCTTGTCACGCAGCATATGCGGTAAATACGCTTGCGCGGACATTTCGCGCGGCCCATTGACCGGTAACCCAGCCCGCGTGAGCAGGGTTATAATACGCTGCGTTTCGGCAGAACTGAACTGCCCGAGACGTTCCGACGTCCGCGCCGCCATCACCATACCCGCAGCAACCGCTTCACCATGTAACCAATTGCCATACCCCATTTCAGCTTCAATGGCATGACCAAAGGTGTGTCCCAGATTCAGTAAAGCACGTAACCCGGTTTCGCGCTCGTCGGCAGCGACAACTTCTGCCTTCAGTTCACAACAACGGCGAATACAGTACGCCATTGCCGGACCGTCCAGACGCAACAACGCATCCAGATTCTCTTCCAGCCAGTTGAAAAACGCACCGTCAAGAATAATGCCGTATTTGATGACTTCTGCCAGCCCCGACGCTAACTCACACGGGGGAAGCGTTTTCAGACAGTCGAGATCCACCACCACTGAAGCAGGCTGGTAGAACGCGCCAATCATGTTTTTACCGAGGGGATGGTTGACCGCGGTTTTGCCGCCAACGGAGGAATCGACCTGCGACAGTAACGTCGTCGGGACTTGAATGAAACGTACACCACGCTGATAACTCGCCGCCGCGAAGCCGGTCAGATCGCCCACTACGCCGCCGCCAAGCGCCACCAGCGTAGTATCGCGACCATGAGGCTTTTGTAACAATGCCGTAAAGACGGTATCGAGTACAGCCAGGCTTTTATACTGCTCGCCGTCAGGGAGGATAACGCTATCGACGTTAACACCCGCCTGTTCAAGTACGCCGCGGACCTTATCGAGATACAGAGGAGCCAGGGTTTCGTTGGTGACCAACATAACCTGCTCGCCCGATTTCAGCGGTAAGAATGAAGCTGGTTCATTAAACAAACCAGATGCGATGGTAATTGGGTAACTACGTTCCCCGAGAGTAACGACAATCCTCTCCATAACGCGACATCCACCTTAATTACTGTACCCGCAGACGAGTGTATATAAAGCCAGAATTAGTTGCTTTCCAGCATGTGAATAATCTGGTTTGCAACCACTTTAGCGCTTTGATCATCAGTACGAATGGTCACGTCGGCAATCTCTTCATACAGCGGATTGCGTTCATTGGCCAACGCTTCCAGAACTTCACGCGGCGGTGTTTCAACGTGCAGCAACGGGCGTTTTTTATCACGCTGCGTGCGTGCAAGTTGCTTTTCGATGGTCGTTTCAAGATAAACGACAACGCCACGAGCGGAAAGACGGTTACGCGTTTCGCGGGATTTCACAGAGCCGCCGCCAGTAGCCAGCACAATACCCTGTTTCTCGGTCAACTCATTGATGACCTTTTCTTCGCGATCGCGGAAGCCTTCTTCGCCTTCTAAATCGAAAACCCAGCCCACATCAGCTCCGGTTCGTTTCTCAATCTCTTGATCGGAATCGTAAAATTCCATATTGAGTTGTTGAGCTAACTGGCGCCCAATAGTGCTTTTTCCGGCACCCATAGGCCCAACCAGAAAGATATTGCGTTTCTCTGCCATTTTTTCGGTACTACTAAGACTATTCGTTAATGATAAACCCGCTTCGCTCAGAGAGCGCCGCAGGACATGAACTGAAACCTCATAAGATATTGCGAGAGTCAGACTGAAAATTATCTCAATACTCCAGCGGGTTTGGCAACTGAATAAATCACCCATCCCTCTGCATATCTGGTCGCTGCAAGCGCGCTGCCTTGCTACCACCGCTCTGGCGATAAATCACCGGGTAAGATTAGCGTAAAAAAGACAGCAAAATGCCGCCTGAATGATAAATCATCATCATGGAACGCAGGCAGCGAAGAGCACCAACTCTCAAATCGGTACTCCTTGTATGCTAAATACCTGCGCGCGTCAAATAGATGAAACACGTTCAGCGTAAAAACATTACCGCTTTTACGGCTGTTTACTCACTGGAAACCAGTCGTGGCGTGATAAACACCACTAACTCGCGTCGTTCATCTTCTTTTCCGTCATGACGAAATAATTGCCCGAACCAGGGAATGTCGCCAAGCAACGGTACGCTATCCTGACCCGATTTATTTTTACGGGTAAAAATGCCACCCAGCGCCAACGTTTCTCCGCTTTTGACCTCGACCTGCGTTTCGATCTCCTGCTTATCAATCGCCAGCACTTCGCCATCGGCCTGCTGTAGCACCTGCCCCGGAACGTTCTGGCTGATGTGTAATTTCAGCCGGATGCGACCTTTTTGTAACACCGTGGGCGTAACTTCCATCCCCAGGACGGCCTCTTTAAATTCCACCGACGTCGCGCCACTTTCCCCGCTGGAAACCTGATATGGAATTTCGCTCCCCTGTTTAATGCTGGCAGGCTGAAGATGTGAGGCCAGCAGACGCGGACTGGCGATAATATCCAGCTGCTGTTTTTGTTCGAGCGCGGAAAGCTCAAGATCCAGTAAACGTCCGTTGATGCGTCCAATGTTAAAACCGACATGCGTTGTCGCCGTCGCTACGGAGAGGTCGCTGCCAAGCGTGGTGACTTGCCCAACGCCACCAGCTTGTTGCGCATCAGCCAACGTCCATTTCACGCCTAACTCACGCAAACTTTTTTCATTAATGGTGACAATATGCGCCGACAGCTCAACCTGCCCGACCGGCAGATCCATTTGCGCTACCCACTGTTCAAGCGCGCTTAACGCCGCTTTGTTATCTCGCAGCAAAAGGCGATTGGTGCGTTTATCGACGGTCATACTCCCTTTGGCACTCAGTAGCTTCTCCCCCGCTTTCGCCAGTTCTCCCGCGTCGGCGTATTGCAGGGTTATACTGCGATTTTCCAGCGGCAGATTTGCCTGCGCCCGCGCCTGCTCCGCCTCCTGACGGGCGATATTGTCATTCTGCCAGGCAACGGAATGCACCGAGAGAATGTTGCCCTCCTGACGCGTTATCAGTCCGGCGCTTTTCACTACAGTTTGTAGTGCTTGCTTCCAGGGAACATCTGTTAGATGTAACGACACCGTACCGCTGACGTCTGGCGACACCACCAGGTTCAACTTCTCCTGTTCAGCCAGCGCCTGCAACACCTGAGCTACCGGAACGTCATCCACCATCAGCGTCACTTTTTGCGGCTTTGCCGCCTGTACGCCGGGTATCAGCATCAACAGTAGTGCGGCTATCCATTGCTTCATTTGTATCTCCTTGCCGTTGCCACAACCATTGTGGCGGTTCGCAGTTTGTCCCGGTTCCCAGCGTTAGTGCGTCTGGCGTTAGCTGTAAGATCGTCCAGCCGTTTTCCAGCACATCGTTTTGCTGCACCCGTCGCCATTTTTTTTGCCCATCTTTTATTACACCGATGATGCGCTCGCCTCGCCCTACCATCCCCTGATAGCGCCACTGGCTAAGTTCGCTAATCCGGCATAGATCTTCCGGCGGTTTAAAAGGGTCACGCATACCGGTTAAAAGGCACAATGCAATACCTGCCAACAACCAGCGTTTAACCCTCATGCGGCGTCTCCAGTTGTAGCGTGAACAAAAGGTCATCACCTTCCACGCTTAACGAAAAACGGCTCACGCTGACGTTGCGCTCTGCCAGCCGTGTAAATGCCGACGGCACTGCTTCCCACAGCGTTTTCAACGCCAACTCACCTCCCTGCGCGGATGGATGCCAGTAAACCAGTTGCGCGCCGGATAACTGAAAATCCAGTGGCGAAAAGGGCTGCGTTTTTTCCTCACTGAAGGGAGTGGTGTTTACCAGGCGATACAGTGCGGCCCACTGCTGGTAATGACTTGCCCGTAGTCGAATTAATGCGTCGCTCTCTTCCTGGTGTGTCGATGACAGAAAAATGAGCGTAACTAACATCATCAACCAGAATGCCCAGCAAAGCTGGCGGAGGCGGGGTGATGTGGCGAACCACCAGTCAAAGAGCATGTCCATCGCTAACCTTCCTTGTTAACAGATACTCAAATTGCCAGCGTCCCTGCGCATCCTGCTGCGTGGCCCCCCGCTGATTGAGATGAAAAGAAGCATCCTGGCGGAGTGACGTTTCCAGCGCGTTTAACGCGGTAATGCTTGTTGTTAGCCCCTTGATCTCCAGCGTTCCCTGCTGCCAGCTTATCGTTGTCAGCCAGGCGTGCTCGGGTAAAAGCGCCGCCAGTGCTTCCAGCGCAGATTGCCAGTCACGGGTAAATTGTCGCTGGCGCTGCCTTTGCAAACGCTGCTCACGAATTTGTTGGAGCTCCAGCAAACGTGGTTTCGTTATTTGTAAGCTGTGGGCGAGTTGTTGTTCCGCCTGAAGCAAAACGGCATCTACGCGAGCTTCGGCGTTGCTTGTCAGACGCAATATTAGCGTTATCCCGACGGTCAGCAGCAGAGGCGCAACGAACATCAGCAACCAGAAACGAAGAAAAGCGGTCCGGCGTTGCTGTCGCCAGGGCAAAAAATTAATTGGCGGGTTCATCAGTACGCCTTCCCTAGCGCCAGCCCCAGCGCGATGGCAAAGTCTCCACCTGGCGGCGGTAGCGGCGGCTGACGAACAGAAACCGCCTCCCACGGGTCAAATCCGCCTTCGCCACATAGCGCGACGCTTTCGGGATCAACGGATAACGCTGCCGCCAGCTCCTTCGCGCTAGTCATCCCCACCGCCAGTTTGCGCCCCCAGCTATAGCGCGTCGCCCACAGCCACTGTTCGTTATCACGCCAGGCCAGACATTGCTGATGAGAAGGTAAAAAAGGCAGGAATCGCTGTAATGCACTGGCATCCGGGGTGATCGCACTAACATGAACACGCAACCTTTCTGCCAAAGTAAGCAGCGTTGCCAGCTCTTTGCTTTGCGCGGCAGTCACGTTATAGGCGGGACTGAGTGAGTCTTCGCTGTAATCGAAGCGCAGGGAGTCCGGATCCATATCCAGCTCGCGGGCCATCGTCCCGGACAGCCAGGCCGTTTGCTCCCGCTCACCAAGGGACATCGACGGGCGCGGAAATGACCGCTGTAATGTGCGACTGGCGGGAAACGCCAACATAATGTGATGACGCTGCGGCAGTTCGCGACTCCACGGTAACAACGTTTTAGCCAGCCGCTGTGCATCGACAATCCGCCCATCTTTGATTATGTCGTTCGCCAGCGGCAACCGCCACCAGCGTTGCAAAAAGCATTCTTTTGCGCCCCGCACGATCGCAACCGCCACCGCTTCTTGCTGTTGTAAATGCAAACCAATTTGCCAGATCTTAAATGCCATTGTGATGATCTCCTTATCACCCGTCACTCTGACGGGTATATCAATGCGTCTGGCTTGCCTTTATACTACCGCGCGTTTGTTTATAAACTGCCCAAATGAAACTAAATGGGAAATTTCCAGTGAAGTTCGTAAAGTATTTTTTGATCCTTGCAGTCTGTTGCATTCTGCTGGGAGCAGGCTCGATTTATGGCCTATACCGCTACATCGAGCCACAACTGCCGGATGTGGCGACATTAAAAGATGTTCGCCTGCAAATTCCGATGCAGATTTACAGCGCCGATGGCGAGCTGATTGCTCAATACGGTGAGAAACGTCGTATCCCGGTTACGTTGGATCAAATCCCGCCGGAGATGGTGAAAGCCTTTATCGCGACGGAAGACAGCCGCTTCTACGAGCATCACGGCGTTGACCCGGTGGGGATCTTCCGTGCGGCAAGTGTGGCGCTGTTCTCCGGCCACGCGTCACAAGGGGCGAGTACCATTACCCAGCAGCTGGCGAGAAACTTCTTCCTCAGTCCAGAACGCACGCTGATGCGTAAGATTAAGGAAGTCTTCCTCGCGATTCGCATTGAACAGTTGCTGACGAAAGACGAGATCCTCGAGCTTTATCTGAACAAGATTTACCTCGGTTACCGCGCCTATGGTGTCGGTGCTGCGGCACAAGTCTATTTCGGTAAAACGGTCGACCAACTGACGCTGAACGAAATGGCGGTGATAGCCGGGCTGCCGAAAGCGCCTTCCACCTTTAATCCGCTCTACTCAATGGATCGTGCCGTCGCGCGGCGTAACGTCGTACTGTCGCGGATGCTGGATGAAGGGTATATCACCCAACAACAGTTCGATCAGACACGCACTGAGGCGATTAACGCTAACTATCACGCGCCGGAGATTGCTTTCTCTGCGCCGTACCTGAGCGAAATGGTGCGCCAGGAGATGTATAACCGTTATGGCGAAAGTGCCTATGAAGACGGTTATCGCATTTACACCACCATCACCCGCAAAGTGCAGCAGGCCGCACAGCAGGCGGTACGTAATAACGTGCTGGACTACGACATGCGCCACGGCTATCGCGGCCCGGCAAATGTGCTGTGGAAAGTGGGCGAATCGGCGTGGGATAACAACAAGATTACCGATACGCTGAAGGCGCTGCCGACCTATGGTCCGCTGCTGCCTGCCGCAGTCACCAGCGCCAATCCTCAGGAAGCGACGGCGATGCTGGCGGACGGGTCGACCGTCGCATTGAGTATGGAAGGCGTTCGCTGGGCGCGTCCTTACCGTTCGGATACTCAGCAGGGACCGACGCCGCGTAAAGTGACCGATGTTCTGCAAACGGGTCAGCAAATCTGGGTTCGTCAGGTTGGCGATGCATGGTGGCTGGCACAAGTGCCGGAAGTGAACTCGGCGCTGGTGTCGATCAATCCGCAAAACGGTGCCGTTATGGCGCTGGTCGGTGGCTTTGATTTCAATCAGAGCAAGTTTAACCGCGCCACCCAGGCACTGCGTCAGGTAGGTTCCAACATCAAACCGTTCCTCTACACCGCGGCGATGGATAAAGGTCTGACGCTGGCAAGTATGTTGAACGATGTGCCAATTTCCCGCTGGGATGCAGGTGCCGGTTCTGACTGGCAGCCGAAGAACTCACCACCACAGTATGCCGGTCCAATTCGCTTACGTCAGGGACTGGGCCAGTCGAAAAACGTGGTGATGGTACGCGCAATGCGGGCGATGGGCGTCGACTACGCTGCAGAATATCTGCAACGCTTCGGCTTCCCGGCGCAAAACATTGTCCACACCGAATCGCTGGCGCTGGGTTCAGCGTCCTTCACCCCAATGCAGGTGGCGCGCGGCTACGCGGTAATGGCGAACGGCGGCTTCCTGGTGGACCCGTGGTTTATCAGCAAAATTGAAAACGATCAGGGCGGCGTGATTTTCGAAGCGAAACCGAAAGTAGCCTGCCCGGAATGCGATATTCCGGTGATTTACGGTGATACGCAGAAATCGAACGTGCTGGAAAATAACGATGTTGAAGATGTCGCTATCTCCCGCGAGCAGCAGAATGTTTCTGTACCAATGCCGCAGCTGGAGCAGGCGAATCAGGCGTTAGTCGCGAAGACTGGCGCGCAGGAGTACGCACCGCACGTCATCAACACTCCGCTGGCATTCCTGATTAAGAGTGCTTTGAACACCAATATCTTTGGTGAGCCAGGCTGGCAGGGTACCGGCTGGCGTGCAGGTCGTGATTTGCAGCGTCGCGATATCGGCGGGAAAACCGGTACCACTAACAGTTCGAAAGATGCGTGGTTTTCGGGTTACGGTCCGGGCGTTGTGACCTCGGTCTGGATTGGCTTTGATGATCACCGTCGTAATCTCGGTCATACAACGGCTTCCGGAGCGATTAAAGATCAGATCTCAGGTTACGAAGGCGGTGCCAAGAGTGCCCAGCCTGCATGGGACGCTTATATGAAAGCCGTTCTTGAAGGCGTGCCGGAACAGCCGCTGACGCCGCCGCCGGGTATTGTGACGGTGAATATCGATCGCAGCACCGGGCAGTTAGCTAATGGTGGCAACAGCCGCGAAGAGTATTTCATCGAAGGTACACAGCCGACACAACAGGCGGTGCACGAGGTGGGAACGACCATTATCGATAATGGCGAGGCACAGGAATTGTTCTGATTAAAAAGGCGCTTCGGCGCCTTTTTCTGTTTGCTGACAAAGTGTCACTTTATTTATACCGGATACGGCGTGAACACGTTATCCGTCTGAAAATATCGAGAAAAATCAATATATTGCAGGAGTCTCGCAGGCCTGATAAGCATTGTGCATCAGGCAAACTTCACGCATTTACACTCGCCCCTGCTCCTTCAACCACTCGCGCACGAGGAACAGTGCGCTGACATTACGTGCTTCGTTGAAGTCAGGATCTTCCAGCAAATCCATCATATGCGCCAGCGGCCAGCGCACCTGTGGTAGCGGCTCTGGCTCATCGCCTTCCAGCGATTCCGGGTAGAGATCTTGCGCTACCACGATATTCATTTTGCTGGAAAAGTAAGACGGTGCCATGCTGAGCTTCTTCAAAAAAGTCAGATCGTTCGCACCAAATCCAACCTCTTCTTTTAGCTCGCGGTTAGCGGCTTCGTAGACGCTTTCACCCGGATCAATTAATCCTTTCGAAAAACCTAATTCGTAGGATTCCGTTCCCACTGCGTATTCGCGGATCAGGATCAGGTGATCGTCCACAATCGGCACAATCATCACCGCTTCCCGGTTGGTTGGACGCATTCGTTCATAAACACGCCGCACGCCATTGCTGAACTCCAGATCCACGCTTTCGACGGTAAACAGTCGTGAACGGGCTACAGTTTCAACATTCAGAATGGTGGGTTTTTGTAATGATTTGCTCATCGTGGGATCTATGCTGTGAAATCAGCGGTTATTGTGCGATATCGGACACGCTTTCGGCAATGTGAATTGCATGTTATTTACATTTATGTAACTTATTAAATAATCATCCTCAAATCAAATTAAAAGTCAATAGGTTGAAATAACTCCAGGAATTTGCTGATATTCCGCCTTCAGAGGGTTTGCTATGATCAGCGGTTACTGTGATGTGCTTAATGATGCTCAAGTTAAACTCCACGCTTGCCGATAGCCAACCGCAGAATCATGTATTGTGTCCGGTGCGACTGACCACGCCTGACAGACTAAGTAAGATGGGGAAAGCATGAGCACCATTGTGATTTTTTTAGCTGCTTTGCTGGCCTGCTCACTACTTGCGGGATGGCTGATAAAAGTGCGATCCAGACGGCGTCAGCTGCCTTGGACCAACGCCTTCGCGGATGCGCAAACGCGTAAACTCACACCTGAAGAACGTAGCGCCGTTGAAAATTATCTTGAGAGCCTGACGCAGGTATTACAGGTGCCTGGCCCAACGGGAGCCAGCGCGGCACCGGTCTCTCTGGCGCTGAATGCCGAAAGCAACAACGTCATGATGCTGACACACGCTATCACGCGTTACGGCATCTCTACCGACGATCCGAATAAATGGCGTTACTACCTCGATTCGGTAGAAGTCCACCTGCCCCCTTTCTGGGAGCAGTACATCAACGATGAGAATAGCGTTGAACTGATTCATACCGATTCGCTGCCGCTGGTTATTTCACTAAACGGTCATACGCTGCAGGAGTACATGCAGGAAACTCGCGGCTATGCCTTGCAACCTGTTCCGTCAACACAGGCGTCTATTCGCGGGGAAGAGAGTGAGCAAATCGAGCTACTCAATATTCGCAAAGAAACGCACGAAGAGTATGCGCTAAGTCGTCCGCGCGGGCTGCGCGAAGCGTTGCTGATTGTCGCCTCCTTCCTGATGTTCTTTTTCTGCCTGATTACCCCGGATGTATTTGTTCCGTGGCTGGCAGGCGGCGCGTTACTGCTGCTGGGCGCAGGACTGTGGGGGCTATTCGCGCCCCCGGCAAAATCCTCCCTGCGGGAAATTCATTGTCTGCGCGGTACACCCCGTCGTTGGGGATTGTTTGGCGAAAACGATCAGGAACAGATCAACAATATTTCACTCGGTATTATCGACCTGGTCTATCCCGCACACTGGCAGCCCTACATTGCTCAGGATCTCGGCCAACAAACCGATATCGATATCTATCTCGACCGCCACGTAGTGCGTCAGGGGCGATATCTTTCGCTGCATGATGAAGTAAAAAACTTTCCGTTACAGCACTGGCTGCGCAGTACGATTATCGCTGCGGGCTCGCTACTGGTGCTGTTTATGCTGTTATTCTGGATCCCGCTGGATATGCCGCTGAAATTCACCCTCTCGTGGATGAAAGGCGCGCAGACCATTGAAGCCACCAGCGTGAAACAACTGGCTGACGCTGGCGTGCGGGTTGGCGATACATTGCGTATTAGCGGTACGGGAATGTGTAATATTCGCACTTCCGGTACCTGGAGCGCGAAAACCAACTCACCTTTTTTACCGTTTGACTGCTCGCAGATCATCTGGAATGACGCCCGTTCATTACCATTACCGGAATCTGAACTGGTCAACAAAGCGACGGCATTGACCGAAGCAGTTAACCGCCAGTTACATCCAAAGCCGGAAGATGAATCTCGCGTCAGCGCCTCATTACGTTCAGCAATTCAAAAATCCGGCATGGTATTGCTTGATGATTTTGGCGATATCGTACTGAAGACAGCGGATCTTTGTTCTGCCAAAGATGATTGTGTGCGACTGAAAAATGCGCTGGTCAATCTCGGCAACAGTAAAGACTGGGACGCGCTGGTTAAACGCGCTAACGCCGGGAAACTCGATGGCGTGAATGTGTTATTACGCCCAGTGAGTGCGGAATCGCTGGATAACCTGGTGGCGACCTCCACCGCGCCGTTTATCACGCATGAAACGGCGCGAGCGGCACAATCACTAAACAGTCCGGCCCCCGGCGGATTCCTGATTGTCAGCGACGAAGGCAGCGATTTTGTTGATCAACCCTGGCCTTCAACATCACTTTACGACTACCCGCCGCAAGAACAGTGGAACGCTTTCCAGAAACTGGCGCAAATGCTGATGCATACACCGTTTAACGCCGAAGGCATCGTCACAAAAATCTTCACCGACGCCAATGGTACGCAGCATATAGGCCTTCATCCGATCCCGGATCGTTCCGGCCTGTGGCGCTATCTCAGCACCACACTTTTGCTACTGACGATGCTGGGCAGCACCATCTATAATGGCGTACAGGCATGGCGTCGTTACCAGCGTCATCGCACTCGCATGATGGAGATTCAGGCCTATTATGAAAGCTGCCTGAACCCGCAACTGATCACCCCTTCAGAAAGCCTTATCGAATAACACGTTTGCGCGGCAGGTTATGCTACCCTGTCGCGCAAATTGCTTCACTCTGGAGATTTCCCTCATGCATATCAACATTGCCTGGCAGGACGTAGATACCGTTCTGCTGGATATGGACGGTACGTTGCTCGACCTCGCCTTCGATAACTATTTCTGGCAAAAGCTGGTGCCTGAAACATGGGGGGCGAAAAACGGGGTCACACCACAGGAAGCGATGGACTATATGCGCCAGCAATATCACGACGTGCAGCATACGCTAAACTGGTACTGTCTTGATTACTGGAGTGAGCAACTGGGTCTGGATATCTGTGCGATGACCACTGAGATGGGACCGCGTGCCGTGCTGCGTGAAGATACCATTCCGTTTCTTGAGGCACTGAAAGCCAGTGGTAAGCAACGAATTTTGCTCACCAATGCTCATCCGCATAACCTGGCGGTAAAACTTGAGCATACCGGTCTGGACGCACACCTTGATTTATTACTTTCCACCCACACATTTGGTTATCCGAAAGAGGATCAGCGGTTATGGCATGCGGTGGCCGAAGCTACGGGTCTGAAAGCTGAAAGAACGCTGTTTATTGATGACAGCGAAGCGATTCTCGATGCTGCCGCACAATTTGGTATTCGTTACTGCCTCGGCGTGACTAATCCTGACTCCGGGATTGCCGAGAAACAGTATCAGCACCATCCGTCACTGAATGACTACCGCCGCCTGATCCCCTCGCTAATGTGAAGGAGACGCCATGAAAGAAAAACCTGCTGTTGAGGTTCGACTGGATAAATGGCTATGGGCCGCCCGTTTTTATAAAACCCGCGCGCTGGCCCGCGAAATGATCGAAGGCGGTAAGGTGCACTACAATGGGCAGCGCAGCAAGCCAAGCAAAATCGTCGAGCTGAATGCCACGCTCACTCTGCGCCAGGGAAATGACGAACGAACGGTGATTGTAAAGGCGATTACTGAACAGCGTCGCCCCGCCAGCGAGGCAGTCTTGCTGTATGAAGAGACTGCAGAAAGTGTAGAGAAACGCGAAAAAATGGCGCTGGCACGTAAACTTAATGCCTTAACCATGCCGCACCCGGACCGACGCCCGGACAAAAAAGAGCGCCGCGACCTGTTACGATTTAAACACGGCGACAGTGAATAACTGTCACCTGCAAGAGAGATGATTATGCCGCAACATGACCAATTACATCGCTATCTGTTTGAAAACTTTGCCGTACGCGGCGAACTGGTAACCGTTTCGGAAACCCTGCAACAGATCCTTGAGAATCACGATTATCCGCAGCCCGTTAAAAACGTGCTGGCAGAACTGCTGGTTGCGACCAGCCTGTTAACCGCTACGCTGAAGTTTGATGGTGATATCACCGTACAACTGCAAGGCGACGGACCGATGAATCTGGCGGTTATTAATGGTAACAACAACCAGCAGATGCGCGGTGTGGCGCGCGTGCAGGGCGAAATTCCAGAAAATGCCGACCTGAAAACGCTAGTGGGCAATGGTTACGTAGTGATCACCATTACTCCGAGCAAAGGCGAACGCTATCAGGGCGTGGTGGGTCTGGAAGGTGATACCCTGGCGGCCTGCCTGGAAGATTACTTTATGCGTTCTGAACAGCTGCCGACGCGCCTGTTTATTCGCACCGGCGACGTAGACGGCAAACCGGCTGCAGGCGGTATGTTGTTGCAGGTAATGCCTGCGCAAAATGCCCAGCAGGACGACTTTGACCACCTGGCAACGCTAACCGAAACCATCAAAACCGAAGAACTGCTGACCTTACCGGCAAACGAAGTGTTGTGGCGTTTGTATCACGAAGAAGAGGTGACGGTTTACGATCCGCAGGATGTGGAGTTCAAATGCACCTGTTCGCGTGAACGTTGCGCCGACGCGCTAAAAACGCTGCCGGATGAAGAAGTCGATAGTATCCTGGCGGAAGATGGCGAAATTGACATGCATTGTGATTACTGCGGTAACCACTATCTGTTCAATGCGATGGATATTGCTGAAATCCGCAACAACGCGTCTCCGGCAGATCCGCAAGTTCATTAATGAGTATGTCCGGCAGAGAGTGCTCTGCCGGATTTTACGACGTAATGGCCTGATGCGCTGCGCTTACCAGGCCTACGCAATAATTCGCAAGTTATTGTTGGTAAGATAAAGCGTCGTATCCGATAAAAGCATTGTCATTTGCTTAAGTTTATTTCTAGCGTTTCACCATCTACCGTCAGATCGCGCCACGCTTTCGGCCTCGTCCCCAGCTTTCCATCCTTCGCAGCTGTGAGTAATTTTTCTTTCGTTATTTCGTTCGGAAGTAAACTCATATCAAGCGCGTCCCATTCTTTTCTATCTGAGTCAAAGCCATAGACAATGACTCTGTCATCATTAAAAGCAAACAGGATCCGCTCCGCCTGACCATCACTATTCAGATCTTGCTCGACCAGTACGCAGGCGTCTTTTTCAATACAGGTCATCACGTTATAGCGATCCTGGATTAAGGCCGACCAGAATGCCGTATCCGGTTTGCCAGAGCCTGGGGCAATTAACACATTTTCGGCTAATACTTTTTCCGATACCTGTTCCTGAAGATGTTGCTCTCCATCTAACGTCATCAGCAGATCCCGTGCGCGTTTCGGGTCTTTCATATACTCGGCATCGCTTTTCAGCGACTCAAGCGCCGCACGTCCATAGCGACCGTTCTGTTCGAGCATGTAGAGACTTACCTGATCTGGCGTGTTCTTGCCGCTCTGATAACGTGCCATATGACTGTTCACACTAATGCGCATACTATCCAGCACCGGCGAATTAAGAAGCACCAGTATTACCAACACCAATAACGAAACCGCAAGGTTCACTTTGCCCTGAAGAACAAGAGGGGTTTGCCCTTTACGCCAGACGATACTGACAAAATACCCCAGCGACCATACCAGTAACACCAGCACCGCCAGCGTGCCCTGCAAGCGGTCGACAGTCCAGCCGTACTGAGCGACCCGCAGCCATAACGCCCAGGCGGCGACGAACACATACAGCGGAGCAGCCAGCAGAGCGGTTTTAATCAGGCAACGCAACGGCCCCGTCCAGGGAAGTGACGCTTTTTGCGGATCGCGGACAATAGCCATTAAAATCAATTGCAAAAAGGCCAGCGTCAACAGCAACCCGGCGGCGGAGATGTGGCGAGAAATCGCGCTCAGGCCCGTAAACGGCAGGGTGATGATAAACATCAGGGTTAGCAATGATACTAACGGCAGCAACCCCGTGGCGATTAACGTGAACAACTTTTGAATAGAGTCGATTAAACGTGACTGTGTACGCGCGAGGATCACCGCCAGTGCGGTAACCAGACCTAACGTGAGATAAATAAACCAGTCGGTTGCAAAAAAGAGCGTTTTGAAAAACGTGATGCCAACAAGTTTAAACAACTCGCCCCACAGTAAAAGTACCAGCCACGTCAGGCCATTGGCGAGAAAAATCACCAGTAATATAAGTACGTTATGCCATACTGACTGGTAAAAATAGCGATAGCGGCTACTGTCATTGCGGATGCGAAGGCTTTGTTGTATCCACGGTAGCAACAACATTGCCATCAGCAGCAGATAGCAACCAAAATCCCAAAGCGCCTTTTCAGCTATCCAGGGGTTCATGCCATCAGTTTGCCACTTCAGCCAGCCGCTCATTCCCAGCGTGGCAATAAACACCAGCGCCAGCCATCCCCAAAGGCGCTTCTGTTTAAAGGAGATCACGGAGAAGAGTAAAACGGATGAAAACGCGACGGTCGCAGGCACGCCATAAACAATCCAACTGTGATTTTTTCCGGAAAGCCAGGCGATCAGTAGGTAGCAAACTAGACCCTGAAGTAATCCGGTAGCAATCATCCCCCAGCGTGTTGCGGGTGAAAGTTCAACGTTATCCATGTTAGTTATCCAGAATCAAAAGGTGGATTAATTATCGCATCCGGGCAGTACTATTTTGCTTTTTTCAGAAAATAATCAAAAAAAGTTAGCGTGGTGAATCGATACTTTACTGATTGAATTTGCATCAATTTCATTCAGGAATGCGATTCCACTCACAATATTCCCGCCATATAAACCAAGATTTAACCTTTTAAGAACATTTTCCACACCTAAAATGCTATTTCTGCGATAATAGCAACCGTTTCGTGACAGGAATCACGGAGTTTTTTGTCAAATATGAATTTCTCCAGATACGTAAATCTATGAGCCTTGTCGCGGTTAACACCCCCAAAAAGACTTTACTATTCAGGCAATACATATTGGCTAAGGAGCAGTGAAATGCGCGTTAACAATGGTTTGACCCCGCAAGAACTCGAGGCTTATGGTATCAGTGACGTACATGATATCGTTTACAACCCAAGCTACGACCTGCTGTATCAGGAAGAGCTCGATCCGAGCCTGACAGGTTATGAGCGCGGGGTGTTAACTAATCTGGGTGCCGTTGCCGTCGATACCGGGATCTTCACCGGTCGTTCACCAAAAGATAAGTATATCGTCCGTGACGATACCACTCGCGATACCTTCTGGTGGGCTGATAAAGGCAAAGGTAAGAACGACAACAAACCTCTCTCTCCGGAAACCTGGCAGCATCTTAAAGGCCTGGTGACCAAACAGCTTTCCGGCAAACGTCTGTTCGTTGTCGACGCTTTCTGTGGTGCGAACCCGGATACTCGTCTTTCCGTCCGTTTCATCACCGAAGTGGCCTGGCAGGCGCATTTTGTCAAAAACATGTTTATTCGCCCGAGCGATGAAGAGCTGGCAGGTTTCAAACCAGACTTTATCGTTATGAACGGTGCGAAGTGCACTAACCCGCAGTGGAAAGAACAGGGTCTGAACTCCGAAAACTTCGTGGCGTTTAACCTGACCGAGCGCATGCAGCTGATTGGTGGCACCTGGTACGGCGGCGAAATGAAGAAAGGGATGTTCTCAATGATGAACTACCTGCTGCCGCTGAAAGGTATCGCTTCTATGCACTGCTCCGCCAACGTTGGCGAGAAAGGCGATGTTGCGGTGTTCTTTGGTCTTTCCGGCACCGGTAAAACCACCCTTTCCACCGACCCGAAACGTCGCCTGATTGGCGATGACGAGCATGGCTGGGATGACGACGGCGTGTTTAACTTCGAAGGCGGCTGCTACGCGAAAACCATCAAGCTGTCGAAAGAAGCGGAACCTGAAATCTACAACGCTATCCGTCGCGATGCGCTGCTGGAAAACGTCACCGTACGTGAAGATGGCACTATCGATTTTGACGATGGTTCAAAAACCGAGAACACCCGCGTTTCTTATCCGATCTATCACATCGATAACATCGTTAAACCGGTTTCCAAAGCGGGCCACGCAACTAAAGTTATCTTCCTGACCGCAGACGCCTTTGGTGTGCTGCCGCCGGTTTCTCGCCTGACTGCCGATCAAACTCAGTACCACTTCCTCTCTGGCTTCACCGCCAAACTGGCCGGTACTGAACGTGGCATCACCGAACCGACGCCAACCTTCTCCGCTTGCTTCGGCGCGGCGTTCCTGTCGCTGCACCCAACTCAGTACGCAGAAGTGCTGGTGAAACGTATGCAAGCGGCGGGTGCGCAGGCATATCTGGTTAACACTGGCTGGAACGGTACTGGCAAACGTATCTCCATTAAAGATACCCGCGCCATTATCGACGCTATCCTCAACGGTTCGCTGGATAACGCAGAAACCTTCACTCTGCCGATGTTTAACCTGGCGATCCCGACTGAACTGCCGGGCGTAGACACTAAAATCCTCGATCCGCGTAACACCTACGCTTCTCCGGAACAGTGGCAGGAAAAAGCTGAAACGCTGGCGAAACTGTTTATCGACAACTTCGATAAATACACCGACACCCCTGCGGGTGCCGCGCTGGTAGCGGCTGGTCCAAAACTGTAATCCGATAAGTTAAGCGACGAAATCCCCCGTTTCACCAGATACGGGGGATTTTTTATTTTCTGTCAGAATTAAACGGGACAAACAGATAATCCAGCGAGTGGCGTGTTTCACGAAAAAACGTATCCAGTTCAGGCTGCGCTTTTATCGCGCTGGCGGGAATGAAAATATCGCAAAACGCTTTCGTCGCTTCTCTGGGAAAACTCTTCGGTAAATGCAGAAAAAGCCACAAATAATCTTCTTCATAGTCAATGCTATACAAATCTTCCCAGCGAAGTATGCCCTGCTGATGAGATTCATAAAAAACAATCCCCTCGAAATAAAACGCATAACGCACGGGTTTCGTAAAAGTAACTTGCTTTGTTTTTGACTTAAAATCGTTAATTCTTCTGCTGATTAACAGGAACATTGATAAGAGGAGTGGCAACATTAATAGAAGAATTAACGTACTGATTGCGTTGAGTTTAAAGTCATGAGAAGGTTTCAACCATTGTGGGATCATGGGCAATATAGCCAATAAGCCAGCGGTTCCAATTCCCCATTTAAACCCTTTAAAACGCTTTTTAATGTAACAGGTATAATGCTTAACGGCAGCGTTGAAGGTGGTTGGGCTGTAGTGGATTTGCACTGTACCGAGGTAATGTGCGGTTTGTGGATCAAAGGGGCAAGGGGGGCTATTCATTCTACTCGCCAGGAGCGCTCACAGGCGCTTACGTCATCATTAATATATGCATTCAGGTAATCATTAAGATCTTTATAACGTGATTCCCCATTGCAGTCATAAACCCAGACCTCTGGCTCAACGGTACTATCTAGCCAAAGGAGAAAAACCATTTCATAACTGTAATCACTACCGGCAAAAAGTGACAGGCGATGAGAACGAAATAGTCCCAAGGCATGGTTATCCCAATTATCACTTGAAGCTACAGCATTCATTTTGATTTCATCAAGAAACGTATCTTCTATGTGTTCCTGCCAAAGCGTTTCCATGTCACTTATACTTAGCCAGCTTCCATGTGTAGCGCTTAACCAACGTCCACAATGTGCAAAACGCGCCTGCAACATAGGGCTGGCCTTCTGCCAGACACCGTTTTTCAATGTCGGGATCCGGCCATCAAACGCAGTGCTTGCAGGTTCAGGAACAACATTGAATGGGCCATCAAATGCTAACCTATTATTTATCGCTTGCTGAATATGTTCCCTGATCATATTTTTCTCCGCGTTAGATCATTTCTGAACCATTAATTTATGGCTTATGTCCCCACGTCCTGAGATAGTAGTTTTCTCGTAAAATGGTCAGTTCAGGGAAACGAGTTGCAGCTTCATCAACCAATGGTGGAATACGATTATCTTTAACTTCAATGAGCAACAAAATAGCCTTCCTTACATTCTCCATCTTTGATGATGCAAAAAGCGGTAATACCAACTCAACGAATCCTCGGCTTTCATTGAAATCAGGCGCCTTACTCATCGCCCACAATAATGTTTGCTGACGGTCATCAGTGATACGTTCGAGAAGCGGCAGAAAAGTATCATATTTATTATACTCTGTTTCTCGTATAGCAAAGACAGCTGAGGATAGAGTGTCATCGTCAAGTTCAGGCATTATTATTAACAGTGAATGAATATAATCCTCAATATTCACCACACTATCTCTACAGGCAAAACGGAGATCTTTAATAGCAATATCACGTAATTCACCTGGCATTGTAAAATAGAGTCGAAAAATATCTGCAGCACAAGAACCTTTTTTTTGGCGTAATCTTGTGAATGCCTCTTCACACAATTCTTTATCATTCTCTGTGCGGCAAACATGTTCCCAAAGGGCAAAAGTTTCGGGTTCTATCTGTGGAAAACGGCATAGCGAGAATAAAATGGATCTACGTAAATCCGGGATTTTCTCAGTTAAAAACCACTCACGCAGTTGAATTTGCGTTCCTGGCAAACTTCTATCGAAACCCTTCATACTCATGCCAGCAATAAAATCGTCCAGCCAGCGTTCATACCAGTTGAGGAAATTTTTATCATATATAAAATCAAACGGATAATCTTCATCACCATCAGTCAGCATTAACCTTCCGCGATACTGCCCCGTCACCACCAGGCAAATATCATAAGTACATCCCAGGGTGAGAATGGTCAATGCGCCGTCAAAAAAACTATATTCTTCATCATCTTCTGTACGGCCAGCATTCAACACATCAACATCCTGCTGCGTCATATAAAGCGGTACAGGGCTTTCTTTTGTTATATCGCCATAAATATCTGTACCGCCTAAAGATTCAAGACCGTAGGCATGTGCCGGACCGCCATTAGCGATATAGCGAAGAAAAATTCGATATTCCCGTGGCAAAGTGACGCTATGTTTTTTCTCCCAGGAAGCTATTTCCGCCTCGCTGGCAGGCTTCGGCCATTGATATTTCCAACCTTCAGAACCGAATAACTTACATTCAGGATCCAGTGCGGCAATGCGTGGGATTTTTTCTTTTATACGAGCAATCTGTGCTTGTTCTTCGTTGGTAAGTTGCATCAAGCTATTCCTTTAGTGTGCCTTTACTAATCAGGATACGCTAGCCTGCAATCAGCTTACAGTACACTTTACTTCGTATGGTGCCGATGTCTGAAACCGTATTCATTCAGTAGATACTGAGTGCACAAAATAAAACAGGAGGCTCCTTCTCCTCCCGTTTTATTTACCCTTCTTTTGTCGTGCCCTGCGCCCGCGTTACCGGCATTGGCAGCCAGGCGCGAATGGAAAGCCCACCCCGTTCGCTGGTGCCAAGCTCCAGCATGCCGTTATGGTTATCCACGATACGCTGCACAATTGCCAGGCCTAATCCCGTGCCGCTAATGGTGCGCGCACTGTCGCCGCGGACAAACGGCTGGAACAAGTGCTTACGCTGTTCCGGCGCAATTCCCGGACCGTCGTCTTCTACCTGGAACCAGGCGCGATTCGGCTCCGTGCCGCTGCTGACTTTAATCCAGCCGTTGCCGTAACGAGCAGCGTTCACCACCATATTCGCCACTGCACGTTTGATCGACAGCGGGTGCATTTTCACTTCAATGCTGCCGGGGTAAAGCGCGGTTTCAATTTCCCGCTCATAGCCACTTTCGGCAGCAATCACCTCACCGAGCACTGCGTTGAGATCCGCCATTTCCATCGGCATCTCCTGCCCGGTGCGCAGGTAGTCGATAAACTGTTCAATGATGGCATTGCACTCTTCGATATCTTTATTGATCGATTCTGCCAGGTAGCCATCCTGCTCGCTCATCATCTCGGTCGCCAGACGAATACGTGTCAGCGGCGTGCGCAAGTCGTGGCTTACCCCTGCCATCAGCAACGTGCGGTCATCCGCCAGTTGCTTAACACCAGCCGCCATATGGTTAAAGGCGCGGGTAACGGAACGCACCTCCGAAGCGCCATACTCACGCAGCGGCGGCGGAATAATCCCCTTACCCACCTGCAAGGCAGCGTGTTCGAGATCGACCAACGGTCGGTTCTGGATACGAATAAATAGCCACGCCCCACCTATCGCCAATAGCATAATCGCCAACGTATAGCGGAACAGCGGGGAGAAATCGCCCTGATGAATTTCGGTCAGTGGCACGCGTACCCAGATATTGGGCGACAGCCAGGTTTTCAGCCAGACGACAGGCGAGCTTTTGTTGACCTCAACGCGTACTTCCGTCGGGCCGCCCAGTTGTTGCGCCATCTGATGGCTTAAGAATTCATAGTGTTGCGCCCAACGCAGCCCTGCCTCTTCGGCAGCTTCGTTGGAATAGAGAGAGATCCCCAGCTCACGGTAGATCTCCCGACGGAAAGCGGGAGGCACAACCAACTGCGTGCCGTCCTCCAGTTGCAGTTTGTCGGTCATCAACATACGCACTTCGTACGCGAGGACTTTATTAAACTGCTGGAGGCTCGGCAAAATCGCGAAGTTCAGCACCACCAGATAAGTCGTCACCAGGCTGACGAACAGCAAGGTGACGATGAGCAATAATGTACGGGCAAATGAACTTCGTGGCGAGAAGCGCAATCGCCTCATGCTTTAGAACCGTCCGGCACGAAAACGTAGCCCAGACCCCAAACGGTCTGAATGTAACGCGGATGCGCTGGATCTTCTTCCACCATGCGGCGCAGACGCGAGATCTGCACGTCGATGGAACGTTCCATTGCGGAGTATTCACGACCACGGGCAAGGTTCATCAGCTTATCGCGGGATAGCGGCTCACGCGGATGGCTAACCAGCGCCTTCAGTACCGCAAACTCACCGCTGGTGAGCGGCATTGGCTCATCTTCACGGAACATTTCACGCGTCCCGAGGTTGAGTTTGAACTTACCGAAAGCAATTACCGCCTCTTCCTGTGACGGCGCACCCGGCAGTTCGTTCGCCTGACGACGCAGCACCGCACGAATGCGGGCCAGCAGTTCACGCGGGTTAAACGGTTTTGGAATGTAGTCGTCAGCGCCAATCTCCAGGCCAACGATACGATCCACTTCTTCCCCTTTCGCCGTCACCATAATGATCGGCATCGGGTTGCTCTGGCTACGAAGACGTCGGCAAATCGACAAGCCATCTTCACCAGGTAACATCAAATCCAGTACCATAAGATGGAAAGATTCACGAGTCAGCAGGCGATCCATCTGTTCTGCATTAGCGACGCTTCGAACCTGGAAGCCTTGTTCGGTGAGATAACGTTCCAGCAGCGCACGCAGGCGCATGTCGTCATCGACCACCAGAATCTTGTAGTTCTCTTGCATTCTTTGTACTCCCAAAGGTTCGCAACAATTTGTAAGCGTGTATTCTTAAAAAAGCTTACGTTCGTCACCAGCTAAATCTGGTATGAATTTCAGCCTAAATTGTTACAAAGCATATTAAACAGCAGCTTAAGTATACAATTTATTCGGCGAAACATTATTGATTCTGTTGATATGATCACGTTATACCCAATGTGCGCATTATCAAACAGACAAAGGGAATCAACGAGATGAAAACGCCCCTGGTTACCCGGGAAGGGTATGAAAAACTCAAACAAGAGCTAAATTATCTCTGGCGTGAAGAGCGCCCGGAGGTCACAAAAAAAGTGACCTGGGCTGCAAGTCTGGGCGACCGCAGCGAAAATGCTGACTATCAGTATAATAAAAAGCGTCTGCGTGAAATCGACCGTCGCGTGCGCTATCTCACTAAATGCATGGAAAATCTCAAAATCGTCGATTACTCCCCGCAACAGGAAGGCAAAGTCTTTTTTGGCGCATGGGTGGAGATTGAAAACGACGATGGCGTGACTCACCGTTTTCGCATTGTCGGCTACGATGAAATTTTTGGCCGTAAAGATTACATCTCTATCGATTCCCCAATGGCCCGCGCATTGCTGAAAAAAGAAGTGGGCGATCTGGCAGTGGTCAATACCCCTGCCGGGGAAGCGAGCTGGTATGTTAATGCTATCGAGTACGTGAAACCGTAAGGAAGAGTCTTAACCTCCTGCCGATGGCTGGCATTTTTGCCAGCCAGTCCGTATAACTATCCCCTGATTTTTGATCCGAAAAGATGAACTCAAACCATGATGAATGATTCGTTCTGCCGCATTATTGCGGGTGAAATTCAGGCGCGCCCGGAACAGGTTGACGCTGCCGTTCGCCTGCTTGACGAAGGGAATACTGTGCCGTTTATCGCACGTTATCGTAAGGAAATCACCGGCGGTCTGGATGACACGCAGTTGCGTAATCTGGAAACGCGTCTGAGCTATCTGCGCGAGCTGGAAGAGAGACGTCAGGCAATCCTCAAGTCCATTTCCGAGCAAGGCAAACTGACCGACGAACTGGCGAATGCTATCAACGCCACCTTAAGTAAAACCGAACTCGAAGACCTCTACCTGCCCTACAAACCTAAACGCCGCACCCGCGGGCAAATCGCCATTGAAGCAGGGCTTGAGCCGTTGGCCGACCTACTGTGGAACGATCCGTCGCACACGCCAGAAGTCGCCGCTGCACAATATGTTGATGCCGATAAAGGCGTAGCAGATACCAAAGCCGCGCTGGACGGCGCGCGCTATATCCTGATGGAACGGTTTGCCGAAGATGCCGCGCTGCTGGCGAAAGTGCGTGATTATCTGTGGAAGAACGCGCATTTGGTTTCTACGGTGGTGAACGGTAAAGAAGAGGAAGGGGCGAAATTCCGCGACTATTTCGATCATCACGAACCGCTGTCAACGGTGCCTTCTCACCGCGCGCTGGCGATGTTCCGTGGGCGTAACGAAGGCGTACTCCAACTTTCGCTGAATGCCGATCCGCAGTTCGACGAACCGCCAAAAGAGAGCTACTGCGAGCAAATCATCATGGATCACCTTGGCCTGCGCCTGAACAATGCCCCGGCGGATAGCTGGCGCAAAGGCGTGGTGAGCTGGACGTGGCGCATCAAGGTGCTGATGCATCTGGAAACCGAACTGATGGGCACAGTGCGTGAACGCGCGGAAGATGAAGCAATCAACGTCTTTGCCCGTAACCTGCACGATCTTCTGATGGCGGCCCCTGCCGGACTGCGTGCAACGATGGGCCTCGATCCGGGTCTGCGTACCGGGGTAAAAGTAGCGGTAGTCGATGCGACGGGTAAACTGGTGGCGACCGACACCATTTATCCGCACACCGGACAAGCCGCAAAAGCAGCGATGACCGTTGCTGCCTTGTGTGAAAAACATAACGTTGAACTGGTGGCAATCGGTAACGGTACGGCTTCCCGCGAAACCGAGCGTTTCTATCTCGACGTTCAGAAGCAGTTTCCGAAAGTGACCGCACAGAAAGTGATCGTCAGCGAAGCAGGCGCGTCGGTTTACTCGGCTTCCGAACTGGCGGCGCAGGAGTTCCCGGATCTCGATGTTTCGCTGCGTGGCGCGGTGTCTATCGCCCGTCGTTTGCAGGATCCGCTGGCGGAGCTGGTGAAAATCGATCCGAAATCTATCGGCGTAGGTCAGTATCAGCATGACGTCAGCCAGACGCAGCTGGCCCGCAAACTGGATGCAGTAGTAGAAGACTGCGTAAACGCCGTTGGCGTCGATCTCAACACCGCTTCCGTTCCGCTGTTAACCCGAGTGGCGGGCCTGACGCGCATGATGGCGCAAAACATTGTGGCCTGGCGCGATGAGAACGGCCAGTTCCAGAACCGCCAGCAACTGTTAAAAGTGAGCCGCCTGGGGCCAAAAGCCTTCGAGCAGTGCGCAGGCTTCTTGCGCATTAACCACGGTGACAACCCGCTGGACGCCTCTACTGTTCACCCGGAAGCCTATCCGGTGGTGGAACGCATTCTGGCAGCAACACAGCAGGCACTGAAAGATCTGATGGGTAACAGCAGCGAACTGCGTAACCTGAAAGCGTCTGACTTTACTGATGAGAAATTCGGTGTGCCGACGGTAACTGACATCATCAAAGAGCTGGAAAAACCGGGTCGCGATCCGCGTCCGGAATTTAAAACCGCCCAGTTTGCCGATGGCGTCGAGACAATGAACGACCTGCAACCGGGTATGATCCTCGAAGGTGCGGTGACCAACGTCACCAATTTTGGTGCTTTTGTTGATATTGGCGTACATCAGGACGGCCTGGTTCACATCTCTTCATTGTCGAACAAGTTTGTGGAAGATCCGCATACCGTGGTGAAAGCGGGCGACATTGTGAAGGTGAAAGTGCTGGAAGTGGATCTTCAGCGTAAACGTATCGCCCTGACTATGCGTCTGGACGAGCAGCCTGGCGAAACCAACGCCCGTCGCGGGGGCGGTAATGAACGCCCGCAAAACAACCGCCCGGCAGCCAAACCGCGCGGGCGTGAAGCGCAGCCTGCCGGTAATAGCGCAATGATGGATGCGCTGGCGGCAGCAATGGGCAAAAAACGTTAAACGCCCTGATAGACAAACGTAAACCTGCCAGATAAGGCGTTCACGCCGCATCTGGCAACGAACGCCATGCCTGACATAAAAATGCCGGAGAATATCTCCGGCATTTTTATTCCACAACCAAACTCACACTATATTTCGTCAATATTTATCACTTCATTAACAAATGAAACCTTAATTAAACATTAACCCGCCCTGATAATTCGCCATTCGAATTATATTTTCGCTGCGATATAACCTTGAGCCACATCAACATTCACGCAGATTATTATCTAAACCAACATTCGCACACATTTTAAGTATTGCTGATAGAAACCATTCTCATTATCATTGTGTTGTTGATTATTTAATCTCTCCTTCGTTGGCAAATCATCTGGTCTCATGTCGCTGTCAAACGCCCCATGAGGTAGTTATCCAGTTAATGAGAAACAAGTAGGCACCTATGCAATACACTCCAGATACTGCGTGGAAAATCACTGGCTTTTCCCGTGAAATCAGCCCGGCATATCGCCAAAAACTGCTTTCTCTTGGCATGTTACCTGGCTCCTCTTTTAATGTGGTGCGCGTCGCTCCACTTGGCGACCCCATTCATATCGAAACCCGTCGTGTGAGCCTGGTATTACGCAAAAAAGATCTGGCCTTATTAGAAGTGGAAGCGGTTTCCTGTTAATACGGTGATAACAACAATGAAAAAATTAACCATTGGCTTAATTGGTAATCCAAATTCTGGCAAGACAACCTTATTTAACCAGCTCACTGGCGCACGTCAGCGTGTAGGTAACTGGGCTGGCGTTACCGTCGAACGTAAAGAAGGGCAATTCTCCACCACCGATCATCAGGTCACGCTGGTGGACCTCCCCGGCACCTATTCTCTGACCACCATCTCATCGCAGACCTCGCTCGATGAGCAAATCGCCTGTCACTACATTTTGAGTGGCGACGCTGACCTGCTGATTAACGTGGTGGATGCGTCTAACCTTGAGCGTAACCTGTACCTGACGCTACAACTGCTGGAACTCGGCATTCCCTGCATCGTGGCGCTGAACATGCTCGACATTGCCGAGAAGCAAAATATTCGCATTGAAATTGATGCTCTGTCGGCGCGTCTTGGCTGCCCGGTGATCCCGCTGGTTTCAACTCGTGGTCGCGGTATTGAAGCGCTCAAGCTGGCGATTGATCGCTATAAAGCTAACGAGAATGTGGAACTGGTGCATTACGCACAGCCGCTGCTCAACGAAGCAGATTCACTGGCAAAAGTGATGCCTTCCGACATCCCGCTCAAACAACGTCGCTGGCTGGGCCTGCAAATGCTGGAAGGCGATATCTACAGCCGCGCCTACGCCGGTGAAGCGTCGCAGCATCTTGATGCCGCCCTCGCCCGTCTGCGTAATGAGATGGACGATCCGGCGCTGCACATTGCCGATGCGCGTTACCAGTGCATTGCTGCCATCTGTGATGTGGTAAGCAACACCCTGACGGCAGAACCCAGCCGTTTCACCACTGCGGTAGATAAAATCGTGCTCAACCGTTTCCTCGGTCTGCCGATTTTCCTCTTTGTGATGTACCTGATGTTCCTGCTGGCTATCAACATCGGCGGGGCGTTACAGCCGCTGTTTGACGTCGGCTCCGTGGCGCTATTTGTGCATGGTATTCAGTGGATTGGCTACACGCTCCACTTCCCGGACTGGCTGACTATCTTCCTCGCCCAGGGCTTGGGTGGCGGTATTAACACCGTTCTGCCACTGGTGCCACAGATCGGCATGATGTACCTGTTCCTCTCCTTCCTCGAGGACTCCGGCTATATGGCGCGTGCGGCGTTTGTGATGGACCGTCTGATGCAGGCGCTGGGCTTGCCCGGGAAATCCTTTGTACCGCTGATCGTTGGTTTCGGTTGTAACGTACCGTCGGTAATGGGCGCACGTACGCTTGATGCACCGCGTGAACGTCTGATGACCATCATGATGGCACCGTTTATGTCCTGCGGCGCGCGTCTGGCTATCTTCGCCGTATTCGCGGCTGCCTTCTTCGGGCAGAACGGTGCGCTGGCGGTCTTCTCGCTGTATATGCTCGGTATTGTGATGGCGGTGCTGACTGGCCTGATGCTCAAGTACACCATCATGCGCGGTGAAGCGACGCCGTTTGTCATGGAGCTACCGGTCTACCATGTACCACACGTTAAAAGCCTGATTATCCAGACCTGGCAGCGTCTGAAAGGCTTCGTTCTGCGTGCTGGTAAAGTGATTATCATCGTCAGCATTTTCCTGAGCGCTTTCAACAGCTTCTCTCTGAGCGGGAAAATCGTCGATAACATCAACGACTCGGCACTGGCTTCTGTCAGCCGGGTGATCACCCCAGTTTTCAAGCCGATTGGTGTACATGAAGATAACTGGCAGGCAACGGTTGGCCTGTTCACGGGCGCAATGGCGAAAGAAGTGGTGGTGGGTACGCTCAACACCCTCTACACCGCAGAAAATATTCAGGACGAAGAGTTCAATCCGGCGGAATTTAACCTCGGTGAAGAGCTATTCAGCGCGGTAGATGAAACCTGGCAGAGTCTGAAAGACACCTTCAGTCTTAGCGTACTGATGAACCCCATTGAAGCGAGCAAAGGCGACGGTGAAATGGGTACCGGAGCGATGGGCGTGATGGATCAGAAATTTGGAAGCGCAGCAGCTGCTTACAGCTACCTGATTTTCGTTCTGCTGTATGTACCGTGTATCTCGGTGATGGGGGCCATCGCCCGTGAATCAAGCCGTGGCTGGATGGGCTTCTCCATCCTGTGGGGGCTAAATATCGCTTACTCGTTGGCAACATTGTTCTACCAGGTCGCCAGCTACAGCCAGCATCCAACTTACAGTCTGGTATGCATTCTGGCGGTTATCCTGTTTAACATCGTGGTCATCGGTTTGCTGCGTCGCGCACGTAGCCGGGTCGATATCGAACTGCTGGCAACACGCAAATCGGTAAGCAGTTGCTGTGCAGCCAGCACCACTGGCGATTGCCACTAAGGATACAGCAATGGCTTCGCTCATTCAGGTGCGTGATTTGCTGGCATTACGGGGCCGTATGGAAGCGGCCCAGATAAGCCAGACACTGAACACCCCGCAGCCAATGATTAACGCCATGCTGCAACAGCTGGAAAGTATGGGCAAAGCCGTGCGGATTCAGGAAGAACCTGACGGCTGCCTCTCTGGCAGTTGTAAAAGCTGCCCGGAAGGCAAAGCCTGTCTGCGTGAGTGGTGGGCGTTACGTTAACCTTGTTTTACTACCTGTTTTGAAAGCCCGGTATGCGTTTGCAACCGGGCTTTTTTGCGTGCGGCTTTCCATAAAAATGCAACTCTTGCAGTACAACGTAAGTTCCTCTGAAAGCGTCTCGCAGGGATGAAAACTCGCTAATGCACAGGTGTGGAGTGGCGCGTAGAGTCGCGGCATTCAAACAACAGGTGAAGGAACGCCATGAGCAAAAAGCAGAGTTCCACCCCACACGATGCGCTGTTCAAACTCTTTTTACGCCAACCGGAGACGGCGCGCGATTTTCTTGCGTTCCATTTACCGGCACCTATTCACGCGCTCTGTGATATGAAAACCCTCAAGCTGGAGTCGAGCAGCTTTATTGATGACGATCTGCGTGAAAGCTATTCCGACGTGCTGTGGTCGGTGAAAACGGAACAAGGACCGGGATATATCTATTGTCTGATTGAACATCAAAGCACCTCAAACAAACTGATCGCATTTCGCATGATGCGTTACGCCATTGCCGCAATGCAAAATCACCTGGATGCCGGATACAAAACGTTGCCGATGGTGGTGCCATTGTTGTTTTACCACGGCATTGAAAGCCCATATCCCTATTCACTGTGTTGGCTGGATTGTTTCGCCGATCCCAAACTGGCCAGACAGCTTTATGCCTCTGCATTCCCGCTGATTGATGTCACTGTCATGCCTGATGATGAAATCATGCAGCACCGACGTATGGCGCTGCTGGAGTTAATCCAAAAACATATACGTCAACGCGACCTGATGGGGCTGGTAGAGCAAATGGCCTGCTTATTAAGTAGTGGATACGCTAATGACAGACAAATCAAAGGGCTGTTTAATTACATACTGCAAACTGGCGATGCAGTACGTTTTAATGATTTTATCGATGGTGTGGCCGAACGTTCACCGAAACACAAGGAGAGTTTAATGACTATTGCGGAAAGATTGCGGCAAGAAGGGGAACAATCCAAAGCCTTGCATATAGCCAAAATAATGCTTGAATCCGGAGTCCCTCTTGCGGACATCATGCGTTTTACCGGGGTGTCAGAAGAGGAGTTGGCTGCGGCGAGCCAGTAAAGTTCTGTCTCGCCATTTCAACAGCTGTCTACACCCTCTGCTTCAACGCCACCAGCAGGTGACAAAACTCGTCCGGATGCGAAATAAACGGCGCATGGGCCGCTTTGGCGAAGATGTACGACTCGCTGTGTGGCCAGAGTTTATCCAGCATCGGCACCACTTTGCGCGGCACCAGACCATCGAGATAGCCATACAATCGCAAAAACGGCATGGACACGTTTTGCAGCGGCTGGCGGAGATCGACCGTTTTCAGTATTTCCAGCCCACCATTGAGCACGTCAACCTTCGGCATCGGCAGCGCCAGAACGGTTTTCTTCAGCGCTCGCGCATCCTGGCGTGCCGTTTCAGTACCCATGGTTTGTAACGCCAGGAACCGCTCCACCGTACGCTGAAAATCTTCACTGAGTTGCTGCTGGAAACCAGCCAGCACGTCCGGTTTTATCCCCGGCCAATCGTCACGAGCACTAAAACATGGCGACGACGCCACGGTGACCAGCGCCTGAACCCGCTCGGGATGGGTTAACGCAATCTGGCTTGCCACCAGTCCGCCCAAACTCCAGCCTAACCAGATAGCTTTGTCCGGCGCTTGTCGCAGCACGACTTCAGCCATATCAGCAAGTGACATCGCACCAAATCCCTGGCTGCGCCCGAAGCCGGGCAGATCAACGAGATGCAGCGTAAAATGCGAGCTAAGTTCCTCATCAATGCAACGCCACACTTCGGCATTCAGTCCCCATCCGTGCAGCAGCACAAGATGAACATTCCCCTGACCTTTGGTCTGCCACCAGATGTTATTCATCCGCTATTGTTCTCTTTTTACTTACAAGGATGAACATATGCTAACAGTACCGGGATTATGCTGGCTATGCCGAATGCCCCTGGCGTTAGGTCATTGGGGGATTTGTTCGGTATGCTCTCGCGCCACCCGTACAGATAAAACGTTATGCCCACAATGTGGATTACCCGCAACACACTCCCATCTTCCCTGTGGTCGCTGCCTGCAAAAACCACCGCCGTGGCAAAGACTGGTCACGGTTGCCGACTATGCACCACCGTTAAGTCCGCTCATCCACCAGCTTAAGTTTTCCCGGCGTTGCGAAATCGCCAGCGCCCTGTCACGTCTGTTACTATTGGAAGTCTTACACGCTCGTCGCGCCACCGGTTTGCAATTGCCGGACCGCATCATCAGCGTGCCGTTATGGCAGCGGCGTCACTGGCGTCGGGGATTTAATCAGAGCGATTTGCTGTGTCAGCCGTTATCACGCTGGTTGCACTGCCAATGGGATAGCGAAGCCGTCACACGTACACGGGCCACTGCGACCCAGCATTTTCTTAGCGCCCGGCTGCGCAAACGCAACCTGAAAAATGCCTTTCGCCTTGAATTGCCGGTGCAAGGTCGCCATATGGTGATAGTGGATGATGTCGTTACCACCGGAAGTACCGTCGCAGAGATTGCGCAGTTGCTTTTACGCAATGGTGCGGCGACTGTCCAGGTCTGGTGCCTTTGTCGAACCTTGTAGAGCCTCGATGATGGGCGTATTATAACCAACTAAAATAGTCAACTATTAGGCCATTACTATGATCCGTATTTCCGATGCTGCACAAGCGCACTTTGCCAAACTGCTGGCAAATCAGGAAGAAGGGACACAAATCCGCGTATTTGTGATTAACCCTGGCACGCCTAACGCTGAATGTGGTGTTTCTTATTGTCCGCCGGACGCTGTGGAAGCCACCGACACTGCCCTGAAATTTGACCTGCTGACCGCGTATGTTGATGAGTTAAGCGCGCCTTACCTGGAAGATGCAGAGATCGACTTTGTTACCGACCAGTTGGGTTCTCAGCTGACGCTGAAAGCCCCAAACGCCAAAATGCGCAAAGTAGCTGACGATGCGCCGCTGATGGAGCGCGTGGAGTATATGCTGCAGTCGCAGATCAACCCACAGCTTGCCGGTCACGGTGGTCGCGTTTCGCTGATGGAAATCACCGAAGACGGTTACGCCATTCTGCAATTTGGCGGCGGTTGTAACGGTTGTTCAATGGTCGATGTGACGCTGAAAGAAGGGATCGAAAAGCAGCTGCTGAACGAATTCCCGGAGCTGAAAGGTGTACGCGATCTCACCGAACACCAGCGCGGCGAACACTCTTACTACTAAGTTATCCTCTCTTTTATAGATTGCCCGATGCGACGCTAAAGCGTCTTATCGGGCCGTCTGCCAGGCGTTGGCGCTACATTGCCTCGGCAAATCCAGTCCATACGTTTCCCCGCGATAATATGACCAACCTCTCATAATTTAAATTTACCCCGCTCTGGTGATTCTCAAACGCCAGATGTTACCCGTATCATTCACGTGGGTACCAAACATACTCCTGACATCTGACTACAATAATTAGTTTTAGTGGGTATCAGTCGTGGTGCCGCAATATCTCTGTTCCCGATTGGGATAATTAGAGTTTGTCGTCAGAAAATTGACGTTACCCATAACAAATGAAAGGCCAGGTAAATCATGCCATTAGTCATTGTTGCTATCGGTGTAATCTTGTTGTTGCTCCTGATGATCCGCTTCAAAATGAACGGATTCATCGCTCTCGTCCTCGTGGCGCTTGCTGTTGGATTAATGCAGGGAATGCCGCTGGATAAAGTTATTGGCTCCATCAAAGCTGGTGTCGGCGGGACGCTCGGTAGCCTTGCCCTGATCATGGGTTTTGGCGCGATGCTGGGCAAAATGCTGGCAGACTGCGGTGGTGCACAACGTATCGCCACCACGCTGATTGCCAAATTTGGTAAAAAACACATCCAATGGGCGGTAGTTTTAACCGGTTTTACTGTCGGTTTTGCCCTGTTCTATGAAGTGGGCTTCGTGCTAATGCTGCCGCTGGTGTTTACCATCGCGGCTTCCGCGAATATTCCGCTGCTGTATGTTGGTGTACCAATGGCGGCTGCGCTGTCTGTGACCCACGGCTTCCTGCCGCCACATCCGGGCCCAACTGCGATTGCCACCATTTTCAATGCCGATATGGGTAAGACCCTGCTGTACGGAACTATTCTGGCAATCCCGACCGTTATTCTCGCGGGTCCGGTTTACGCTCGCGTGCTGAAAGGTATCGATAAGCCAATCCCGGAAGGTCTGTACAGCGCGAAAACCTTCAGCGAAGAAGAGATGCCAAGCTTTGGCGTCAGCGTCTGGACTTCTCTGGTGCCGGTTGTGCTGATGGCGATGCGTGCAATTGCCGAAATGATCCTGCCGAAAGGTCACGCTTTCCTGCCGGTGGCGGAGTTCCTCGGTGACCCGGTAATGGCAACGCTGATTGCCGTGCTGATTGCGATGTTCACCTTTGGTCTGAACCGTGGTCGTTCAATGGATCAGATTAACGACACGCTGGTTTCTTCCATCAAAATCATCGCGATGATGCTGTTGATCATCGGTGGTGGCGGTGCGTTCAAGCAGGTGCTGGTAGACAGCGGCGTGGACAAATACATTGCTTCCATGATGCACGAAACCAACATTTCTCCGCTGCTGATGGCCTGGTCGATTGCCGCCGTACTGCGTATCGCGCTGGGTTCCGCAACCGTTGCGGCAATCACTGCGGGGGGTATCGCGGCACCACTAATTGCAACGACGGGTGTTAGCCCGGAACTGATGGTTATTGCGGTTGGTTCCGGTAGTGTGATTTTCTCTCACGTGAACGATCCGGGCTTCTGGCTGTTCAAAGAGTACTTTAACCTGACTATCGGCGAGACCATCAAGTCCTGGTCGATGCTGGAAACCATTATCTCGGTGTGCGGTCTGGTAGGCTGTCTGCTGCTGAATATGGTGATTTGATAACACTGACTGCCGGATGCATCGCATCCGGCATCAACCGCTCTCTACTGCTTCTTCGCAGCCGCTCTGCGCCGTCTGTCCAAATCCTTCAGCAACTTGTTCACGCCATCATCGGCAAACATCGACTCAAGCGTTGCAGAAAGCTTACGTCGCCAGTTTTTATACTGGTAACTGGTTCCGGGAATATTTACCGGTTCGGCCATATCCAGCCAGTCTTCTGGCTGTAGCCCTAACAGAGCACTGTTACTATCAGCGATATAACGTTGCAAACCACGATTAAGCATCGGCGTCATCGACATTAACGATGCCTTATGCCCCGCACGTTTTGGCAGGCAACCATGTTTATGCAGTGCATCCAGTAACCCTTGCTTCGCCAGTTCGCGATCCTGATACAGACCGCGCAATACCACTTCATCCGGGTACAGCCCCAGCGTTTTGCCCAGTGTTAAATCCCCGCTCTCCCAGTAGCCACGCAGTGTAGGCAGGTCGTGTGTCGCCGCAACCGCCATCGACTGCTCCGGATACGCTTTCGGCGCGCGGAATGTCTTCTCGTGGTCACTTTCGAAATAGAGCACTTTGTAGGAGTACACACCGCTGCTGCGCAGTTTACCGACAATCTCTACCGGTACAGTGCCGAGGTCTTCACCAATCACCATGCAGCGATGGCGCTTACTTTCGAGTGCCAGAATCGAGAGCAGATCATCTACCGGATAGTGAACATACGCGCCCTGATCTGCCGTCTCGCCATACGGTATCCACCACAAACGCAGCATCGACATCACATGGTCAATTCGCAACGCGCCGCAGTTTTGCATATTGGCACGCAACAGCTCGATAAACGGTTCATAGGCACGCGCGGTGATGATATGCGGATCCATCGGCGGCAATCCCCAGTTCTGCCCCAACGGGCCGAGGATATCCGGCGGTGCGCCCACCGACGCTTTCAGGCAATACAACTCCCGGTCGCACCAGGTTTCTGCTCCACCCTCTGCTACGCCAACCGCCAGATCACGGTACAAGCCAATCGGCATTTCATGGCCCTGGCTTATCTCCCAGCAGGCGGCAAACTGGCAGTAAGCCAGCCACTGCAACCAGAGATAAAAATCGACGTCATCACGATGTTCTTCGCAGAACTGACGCACTTCTGGTGAATCCACGTTCTGATACATCTCTGGCCATGCAGGCCAGCCCCAGCGCATTTCGTCTTCTTTCACTTGCTGGGCATGTAACGCGTCAAACGCCGCCTGCCAGAACAGGCTGTCGCCCTGCTCTGCAACAAACTGGCGAAACGCGGCCATCTGCTCATCATCACGTTGCGCAAAACCTTTCCACGCCATCCGCAATGCTGTCATTTTCAGCGCAGTAACGGTGGAGTAATCGACCCAGTCGGCATCCCGTGCCTGTTGCAGCGTCTGTTGCGTGGTCGGTAACTGCCACCAGGCCTGAGCCTCTTCGCTAAGATGGAAATCTTCGACGGCGTTAACGTCGATATAAACCACATTTAGCCAGCGACGAGAAGACGGGCTATACGGACTGGCACTTTCCGGATTTGCCGGATAGAGCGCATGAATCGGGTTCAGACCGATGAAAGCCCCGCCACGTTTTGCCACATCCACCAGCATCACTTTGAGATCGCCAAAATCCCCAATACCCCAGTTTTTTTCCGATCGCAGCGTATAAAGCTGGACGCAGGCGCCCCACAGTTTTTGTTTATTCAGCAACGCCTGCGGTTCGTAACAGCGTTTCGGGGCGACAATCACCCGACAATGCGCGCGCTGGTCGTCCTGGGTGAGTGTCAACGTGTGATAACCTTCCGGCAACTTCGTCGGTAAATTGAACGCTTTGCCCCCCGTTACATGGCCTTTGTACTGCGTTCCTTCTTCAGTGGTCAGCAGCCAGCTATACTCGCCGCTGCCCTCCACCGCCATCGGCATTTTTTTGCCGCTGATATAGACCATGACATTCGGGACTGGCGTTACCGCCACTTTCGTGGCGATACGTTGATGCATCGCGTCAAGCAAACGCCGTTTGGTTTCGGCGCTAATCGACTGCGGTTTACCGTGGGCATTGATGTAATTGGGGCTGATCCCCGCCGCCAGCGCGGCATTATCCAGACGTTTGCTTTCCATCGAGCTTCCTTAGCGTTTTGCCTGCCAGATACGAGCCTGATAATCGCGAATAGAGCGATCCGAGCTAAACATACCGCAGCGGGCGGTATTGAGGATCGCCGCGCGAGTCCAGGCCTCCTGGTCGCGGTACAGCACATCCACCTGCTTTTGTGCCTCTACATAGGCTGCGAAATCCGCCATTACCAGATACGGATCGCCGCCCTGTTTGCCGATACTGTGCAGCATCTGGTCGAAGGCATGCTTATCGCCGTCGCTGTATTTACCGCTTTCCAGCTCTTTCAATACTGCGTCCAGCACCTTATCTTTCTTCCGCCATTTCACCGGGTCGTAGCCTTTGGCCAGAATTGCCTTCACTTGTTCCACGGTATGACCAAAAATAAAGATATTTTCTTCACCAACTTTTTCGGCGATTTCGACGTTAGCACCATCCAGCGTACCGACAGTAAGCGCACCATTGAGCGCCAGTTTCATATTGCCGGTACCGGAAGCTTCTTTACCTGCAGTCGAAATTTGTTCGGAGATATCCGCCGCCGGGATCAGTTTTTCCGCCGCCGAAACGCAATAATCCGGCAGGAACACCACCTTCAACTTATCGCCAACCTGTGGATCGTTGTTGATCACATCAGCCACTTTGTTGATCGCAAAGATAATATTCTTCGCCAGGTAGTAGCCCGGTGCCGCTTTCGCGCCGAAGAGGAAGACGCGCGGTACGCGGTCAGCCTGCGGGTTTTCACGAATCTCTTTGTACAACGCCAGAATATGCAGCAGATTCAGGTGCTGACGTTTGTACTCATGCAAGCGTTTGATCTGAATATCGAAAATCGCCTGAGGATTGATCTCAATACCGGTACGAACTTTCACAAACTCCGCCAGACGGACTTTATTCGCCTGCTTGATCTCGCGATATTGCTGACGGAATTTCGCGTCATCAGCGAATTTTTCCAGATTGATCAGTTGATCGAGATCGTTAGCCCACTCTTTTTCCAGTGATTTATCCAACAGAGCCGCAAGTGCCGGGTTGCACTGTTTGATCCAGCGACGAGGGGTAATACCATTGGTGACGTTATGGAATTTGTTCGGCCACAGCTGGTGATATTCCGGGAACAGATCTTTCACCACCAGATCTGAATGCAGCGCCGCTACACCGTTCACCGCGAAACCGCCAACTACACACAGGTTCGCCATATGCACCTGTTTGTCGTGCACCACCGCCAGTTTGGCCCACACTTTGTCATCGCCCGGCCAGGTTTTCTCCACCAGCGTTTTAAAGCGAGTATTGATTTCGTTAATAATCTGCATGTGGCGCGGCAGTAAGCCTTTCACTAGCTTCACATCCCAGCGTTCCAGCGCTTCTGGCATAAGGGTATGGTTGGTGTAAGCAAAAGTTTTGCTGGTGATGGCCCAGGCGTCATCCCAGCTCATCTGATGCTCATCAATCAGCACGCGCAGCAGCTCTGGAATCGCGATAGTCGGGTGGGTATCGTTCAGCTGAATAACTTCGTAATCTGCCAGCTCGTGCAGTTTACGCCCCGCCAAATGATGGCGACGCAGAATATCCGCTACCGAACAAGCACACTGGAAGTATTGCTGCATCAGGCGCAGCTTTTTACCGGCAGTATGGTTGTCGTTTGGATAGAGAACTTTGGTCAGTTTTTCCGCGTTGATGCCCTGTTGTTCGGCACGCAGGAAATCACCGTCGTTAAATTTTGTCAGATCAAACGGATGCGCATGCGTCGCCTGCCACAGACGCAGCGGCTGCGCCACGCCATTACGATAACCGACAACGGGAAGATCCCACGCTTGACCGGTAATGGTAAATTCCGGCTCCCAGCGTCCGTCTTTCGTCACTTTACCGCCAATTCCTACCTGCACATCCAGTGCTTCGTTGTGGCGGAACCACGGGTAGTTACCGCGATGCCAGTCATCCGGCGCTTCAACCTGTTTGCCATCGACAAAAGACTGGCGGAACAAGCCATATTGATAGTTAAGACCATAACCCGTCGCAGACTGACCGACAGTTGCCATTGAGTCGAGGAAGCACGCAGCCAGACGTCCCAGACCACCGTTACCCAGCGCCGGGTCGATCTCTTCTTCCAGCAGGTCAGTCAGGTTGATGTCATAAGCCTTCAACGAATCCTGTACATCCTGATACCAGCCAAGATTCAACAGGTTGTTACCCGTCAGGCGTCCAATCAAAAACTCCATTGAGATGTAGTTAACATGTCGCTGATTGGCCACCGGTTTAGCGAATGGCTGGGCACGTAGCATTTCCGCCAGGGCTTCACTCACTGCCAGCCACCACTGGCGAGGGGTCATTTCAGCCGCAGAATTTAAGCCATAACGCTGCCACTGACGTGAAAGCGCTTCCTGAAATTGCTTATCGTTAAAAATAGGTTGTGACATAGGAGTTCCACTTTTCTTAGATTTTCAACACAACGTTATCGCTAGTTTGCCAGGCTCGATGTTGACCTTCCTCATCCTGCGGGGGATTAGGCAGGGAGGAGTTGCGGGGATGAGCAAGGAAATGTGATCTCGACCACTTAAACCTAGTGCAATCCACAGGATTAGCAGCAAATCAATGCCATACAGCGCAGAAAATCTGTATCTAAGTGCAAAAAATGGCCGTTGTGTATTTTCAAAAGGCGGAAGGTAACTCTATAAATTAAGTAAAGGAGTGAAACAGTTTCATAAGTAAAACATCCAGTTTGCTCCATCTCATTCTTAATAGGTTTATTAAGATCCTCTTTTTAGATGGCTCTTTCATCAGGAATTGAGAAGACTCCCTTGCTTAAATGAAACTGATGAACATGAGGAAAATACCGTAAAACCCAGTATTCTCGCTGCATCAGCGTCGTTATTAGGTGAGTTGTTAATAAACATTTGGAATTGTGACACAGTGCAAATTCAGACACATAAAAAAACGTCATCGCTTGCATTAGAAGGGTTTCTGGCCGACCTTATAACCATTAATTACGAAGCGCAAAAAAAATAATATTTCCTCATTTTCCACAGTGAAGTGATTAACTATGCTGATTCCGTCAAAATTAAGTCGTCCGGTTCGACTCGACCATACCGTGGTTCGTGAGCGCCTGCTGGCTAAACTTTCCGGCGCGAACAACTTCCGGCTGGCGCTGATCACGAGTCCTGCGGGCTACGGAAAAACCACGCTCATTTCTCAATGGGCGGCAGGCAAAAACGATTTGGGCTGGTACTCGCTGGATGAGGGCGATAACCAGCAAGAGCGTTTCGCCAGCTATTTCATTGCCGCCGTGCAACAGGCAACCAACGGTCACTGTGCGATTTGTGAGACGATGGCGCAAAAACGGCAATATGCCAGCCTGACGTCACTCTTTGCCCAGCTTTTCATTGAGCTGGCGGAATGGCATAGCCCACTTTATCTGGTCATCGATGACTACCATCTGATCACTAATCCGGTGATCCACGAGTCAATGCGCTTCTTTATTCGCCATCAACCAGAAAATCTCACCCTGGTGGTGCTGTCACGCAATCTTCCGCAACTGGGCATTGCCAATCTGCGTGTTCGCGACCAACTGCTGGAAATTGGCAGTCAGCAACTGGCGTTTACCCACCAGGAAGCGAAGCAGTTTTTTGATTGCCGCCTGTCATCGCCGATTGAAGCCGCAGAAAGCAGTCGGATTTGCGATGACGTTTCCGGTTGGGCGACTGCGCTACAGTTAATTGCCCTCTCCGCCCGGCAGAATACCCACTCAGCCCATAAGTCGGCACGTCGCCTGGCGGGAATCAATGCCAGTCATCTTTCGGATTATCTGGTCGATGAGGTTTTGGACAACGTCGATCTCGCAACGCGCCATTTTCTGTTGAAAAGCGCCATTTTGCGCTCAATGAACGATGCACTCATCACTCGTGTGACCGGCGAAGAAAACGGGCAAATGCGCCTCGAAGAGATTGAGCGTCAGGGGCTGTTTTTACAGCGGATGGATGATAGCGGCGAGTGGTTCTGCTATCACCCGCTGTTTGGCAACTTCCTGCGCCAGCGCTGCCAGTGGGAACTGGCGGCGGAGCTGCCGAAAATCCACAGTGCCGCCGCAGAAAGCTGGATGGCCCAGGGATTCCCCAGCGAAGCGATTCATCATGCACTGGCGGCAGGCGATGCGCTGATGCTGCGCGATATTCTGCTTAATCACGCCTGGAGTTTGTTCAACCACAGCGAACTTTCGCTACTTGAAGAGTCACTTAAAGCCCTGCCATGGGAGAGTTTGCTGGAAAATCCGCAGTTGGTGTTATTACAAGCGTGGCTGATGCAAAGCCAGCATCGCTACGGCGAAGTAAACACCCTGCTGGCTCGTGCTGAACATGAAATCAAAGACATCAGAGAAGGCACTATGCACGCAGAATTTAATGCTCTGCGCGCCCAGGTGGCAATTAACGATGGTAACCCGGATGAAGCTGAACGGCTGGCAAAACTGGCACTGGAAGAACTGCCTCCCGGCTGGTTCTACAGCCGCATTGTAGCAACTTCGGTGTTGGGTGAAGTATTGCACTGCAAAGGGGAACTGACCCGCTCGCTGGCGTTAATGCAGCAAACCGAACAGATGGCACGCCAGCACGATGTCTGGCACTACGCTTTGTGGAGTTTAATCCAGCAAAGCGAAATTCTGTTTGCTCAGGGTTTCCTGCAAACCGCGTGGGAAACGCAGGAAAAAGCATTCCAGCTGATCAACGAGCAGCATCTGGAACAGCTGCCAATGCATGAATTTCTGGTACGTATCCGAGCACAACTGTTATGGGCCTGGGCACGGCTGGACGAAGCCGAAGCATCGGCACGCAGCGGGATTGAAGTTTTGTCGTCTTATCAGCCACAGCAACAGCTCCAGTGCCTGGCAATGTTGATTCAATGCTCGCTGGCCCGAGGTGATTTGGATAACGCCCGTAGCCAACTGAATCGTCTGGAAAACCTGCTGGGAAATGGCAAATATCACAGCGACTGGATCTCTAACGCCAACAAAGTCCGGGTCATTTACTGGCAAATGACCGGCGACAAAGCTGCCGCCGCTAACTGGTTGCGTCACACAGCCAAACCGGAGTTTGCGAATAACCACTTCCTGCAAGGTCAATGGCGCAACATCGCCCGTGCACAAATATTGCTGGGCGAGTTTGAACCGGCAGAAATTGTTCTTGAAGAACTCAATGAAAACGCCCGCAGTCTGCGGTTAATGAGCGATCTCAACCGTAACCTGTTGCTGCTTAATCAACTATACTGGCAGGCCGGTCGCAAAAATGATGCCCAGCGTGTGTTGCTGGAGGCATTAAAACTGGCGAATCGTACCGGATTTATCAGTCACTTTGTCATCGAAGGCGAAGCGATGGCGCAACAGTTACGCCAACTGATTCAACTCAATACGTTGCCTGAGCTGGAACAGCACCGTGCACAGCGTATTCTGCGGGAAATAAATCAACATCATCGGCATAAATTCGCCCATTTTGATGAGAATTTCGTTGAACGTCTGCTAAATCATCCGGAAGTACCAGAATTGATCCGTACCAGCCCGCTGACCCAACGCGAATGGCAGGTATTGGGGCTGATTTACTCCGGTTACAGCAATGAACAAATTGCAGGCGAGCTGGAAGTGGCGGCAACCACCATCAAAACGCATATCCGCAATCTGTACCAAAAACTCGGTGTCGCCCACCGTCAGGCCGCGGTACAACACGCGCAGAAACTGCTGAAGATGATGGGATATGGGGTGTGAGTTTAGCCGGATAATACGTCGGATCCGGCTTACATCTCTGCATCATTCAATGCTCACCCGCGTTACGCTGTCTGCTTCAGTCAGACTAAACCGCACTGGCAAAAAACGCTCCACCACCGCGATATTGGTCAACAGATGGCATGAGGGATGGGCGACCGTAAATTCTCCCGCCCCCGCCAGCGCCATTGGCAGTACCAGCTGGTCGGCGAGATATTCCCCCACCGCCGCCGGGCTTGCAAGGTAGCGTTTAACTTCTTGCACTAACTGTGCCGCGACCACCTCGGCACTGACTCGCTTTTCACCGACGACAAAAAAGCGTTCAGTGATATTTTCACTTTCGACTTCCAGCGAGACGGTATTACCCGGCCCCTGGTCGCGCGGCAGGTTATGAATATTTTGCTCATGCAGGGAAAAACTACCCGCCAGCGTAGCGATTTCACGCTCAGCGACATGGCGTGGCACACCAGCCAGTAGCACCTCTCCACGCATCTGCACAATGTTCCCGCGCTCGCCAAGTTGCAAGGTGTTAAACGATGCCACGGGCGAGACTTCCTTCGCCACCACGCCGCCTCCGGCAGGATAAAAACCGTGGCGTAATAATGTGGTTTGCTGATGAATTCCCATTTTCGCCAGCAGCGGCTCCAGCACCCGGCGGATAAAATCCGCAGGCGGGGCCGACGGGTTATCGGTACCTCCGCTCACTTCAACACACGAAGGACCATCGGCAAACCACAGCGCGGGCAGTACCGTTTGTAGTACCAGCGTGCAACTTCCGGCGCTACCAATAGCAAAGCGGTAGTCGCCACCGCGCACGGTACCGGGCCGGAAGACCAGACGCTGCGACCCCAGCTCCGCGCCCTCCACCGTTGCTCCGCAAATTTCCGTCGCCGCCTTTACAGCCGTCAGATGCTGGCGCAACAGCCCCGGTTTCGCCCGCCCGGCGCGAATGCCGGTGATGGTAAATGGCTTGCCGGTTATCATCGACAGACTCAGTGCCGAACGCAGGATCTGCCCGCCGCCTTCGCCCTGTGCGCCATCCAGCGCAATCATCCTTTTCATCATTTATCCTTTTACACACACCACCTGACGCAGGGTGTAGATAACTTCCACCAGATCGCTTTGTGCCGCCATCACCGCGTCGATATCTTTATACGCCATCGGGATTTCGTCGATCACTTCGGCATCTTTACGGCATTCCACATGCGCGGTGGCACGAATTTGATCTTCCACGCTGAACAGTTTTTTCGCTTTAGTACGGCTCATTACCCGCCCGGCACCGTGGCTGCACGAACAGAACGACTCTTCATTTCCCAGCCCACGGACAATAAAGCTTTTCGCCCCCATCGAACCGGGAATAATTCCATATTGACCAGCACGCGCAGACACCGCGCCTTTACGCGTCACATAGATCTCTTCGCCAAAGTGCTGTTCTTTTTGCACATAGTTGTGGTGACAGTTGATCTCTTCCATCGCCAGCGTTTGTGGCTGTCTTACCGTTTTCTGCGTAACGCTCTGCAACGCCGTTACCACATTTTCCATCATCGCATCGCGGTTAAGGCTGGCAAAAAGCTGCGCCCAGGCCACCGCTTTCAGGTAATCATCAAAGTATTCCGTACCTTCCATAAAGTACGCCAGGTCACGCGATGGCAACGTTTCAAGCGTTTCCTGCATCTCTTTTTGTGCCAGATCGATAAAGTAAGTCCCGATGGCATTACCAATTCCGCGTGAACCGGAGTGCAGCATAATCCACACCTGGTCCGACTCATCAAGGCAGATTTCAATAAAGTGGTTACCCGTTCCCAGCGTTCCCAGATGTTTATAGTTATTAGTGTTAAGGAAACGCGGATATTTTTGCGTTAACCACTGATAACCAGCTTCCAGCTCGGCCCATTTAGCATCGACGTTAACAGGCGGATGCTCCCATGCGCCTTTATCACGACGGCTACGATTATTGGAACGTCCGTGCGGCACGGCAGTTTCAATCGCCTGACGCAGCTCCGCCAGGTTTTCAGGCAGGTCAGCCGCCGTTAACGCAGTTCGCAGTGCGTTCATTCCACAACCGATATCTACCCCCACCGCCGCCGGAATAATCGCTCCTTTGGTTGGGATCACGCTACCAATGGTGGAACCTTTACCCAGGTGTACATCCGGCATTACCGCAATATGTTTGAAAATAAACGGCATCTTCGCCGTATTAATAAGTTGCTGACGCGCATCGGCCTCTACCGGCACGCCTTTGGTCCACATTTTTACCGGGGCATTTTCAGTGGTCAGTAATTCGTAATTCATTTTGTTTTTCTCTTTTCGTTGTTTGCTGTCCTGATAATTGCAACCGTCGTGCCAGAAAATTAAATAAGCAGATTAATTTTTTAATTCATTGTTTTTAAATAGATAAAATCTTCCAGTCCGTAAACGGAGATTTTCCACGAAGCCAATTTACCGATAATGAAATATCGTCTTTTATAAGGATATCTAAGATGCGTAAAACAGTGGCTTTTGGCTTTGTCGGCACCGTACTGGATTATGCCGGGCGCGGCAGTCAGCGATGGTCGAAATGGCGTCCGTCACTCTGTCTATGTCAGCAAGAATCGTTAGTCATCAATCGACTGGAATTGTTGCACGACGCTCGCTGTTTGAAACGCTTAAACGCGATATCGCCAATGTTTCGCCAGAAACAGAAGTGGTGAGCGTTGAGATTGAACTGCATAACCCGTGGGATTTCGAGGAGGTTTACGCCTGCCTGCATGATTTCGCCCGTGGTTACGCGTTCGAACCTGATAAAGAAGACTATTTAATTCACATCACCACCGGTACCCACGTCGCGCAGATTTGCTGGTTTCTGCTGGCGGAAGCGCGTTACCTGCCCGCCAGGTTAATACAATCTTCGCCACCGCGTAAAAAAGAACAGCCCAACAGCCCTGGTGCGGTGACGATTATCGATCTCGATTTAAGCCGTTATAACGCTATTGCCAGCCGCTTTGCCGAAGAACGCCAGCAAACCCTCGATTTCCTCAAATCCGGCATTGCCACGCGTAACTCCCATTTCAACCGCATGATTGAGCAGATCGAAAAAGTGGCGATTAGATCCCGCGCGCCGATCCTGCTCAACGGCCCAACCGGTGCGGGAAAGTCGTTTCTGGCACGACGCATCTTCGAGTTAAAACAGGCGAGGCATCAGTTTAGCGGCGAGTTTGTGGAAGTGAACTGCGCCACTCTGCGTGGCGATACCGCCATGTCCGCGCTGTTTGGTCATGTGAAAGGCGCGTTCACCGGGGCGCGGGAATCTCGTGAAGGATTATTACGCAGCGCCAACGGTGGCATGTTGTTTCTTGATGAGATTGGCGAACTGGGCGCAGACGAACAGGCGATGTTGCTGAAAGCCATTGAAGAGAAAACCTTTTACCCGTTTGGTAGCGATCGCCAGGTGAGCAGTGATTTTCAGCTGATCGCCGGAACGGTGCGCGATTTGCGTCAGCTGGTTGCCGAAGGCAAATTTCGCGAAGACCTGTACGCGCGGATCAATCTCTGGACCTTCACCCTGCCGGGGCTACGCCAGCGCCAGGAAGATATTGAACCGAACCTGGATTATGAAGTGGAGCGCCACGCCTCACTCACCGGCGACAGCGTGCGTTTTAACACCGAAGCGAGGCGCGCCTGGCTGGCCTTTGCGACATCTCCCCAGGCAACATGGCGCGGTAACTTTCGCGAGCTTTCTGCCAGCGTCACACGCATGGCGACGTTTGCCGATAGTGGGCGTATCACCCTTGAAACCGTAGAAGATGAGATAAACCGTCTGCGCTATAACTGGCAGGAGAGCCGCCCTTCCGTGCTTACACAGCTACTGGGCGCTGAAGCGGAAAACATCGACCTCTTTGATCGGCTGCAACTGGAACACGTTATCGCTATCTGCCGTCAGGCAAAATCGCTTTCCGCTGCCGGGCGTGAACTCTTTGATGTTTCGCGCCAGGGCAAAGCCAGCGTCAACGACGCGGATCGGCTACGCAAATACCTGGCGCGTTTTGGTCTGACGTGGGAAGCCGTGCAGGATCAGCACAGCTCCAGCTGAATATGATGGTCTGTCAGCACCTGCATCACGCTCGCTGGTGGCGGGGCGTCGGTGTAGACGGCATCGACCATGCTGATGCTGCCCATATTGACCATCGCATTACGGCCAAATTTCGAGTGATCGACAACCAGCATAACGTGGCGCGAGTTTTCAATAATAGCGCGTTTGGTGCGAACTTCGTGGTAATCGAACTCCAGCAGCGAGCCGTCGCTATCGATGCCGCTGATCCCCAGAATCCCGAAATCAAGGCGGAACTGGGAGATAAAATCGAGCGTCGCTTCGCCAATGATCCCACCATCGCGGCTGCGTAATTCGCCACCTGCAAGAATGATGCGAAAATCTTCTTTTACCATCAGCGTGTTAGCGACGTTGAGATTGTTGGTCACAATGCGCAAATTGCTGTGATTAAGCAGCGCGTGCGCCACCGCTTCCGGCGTGGTGCCGATATCAATAAATAGCGTCGAGCCGTTAGGAATTTGCTCCGCCACTTTGCGGGCAATACGCTCTTTTTCTTCGGTCTGGGTGGCCTTACGATCGTGCCACGGCGTGTTAACTGAACTGGAAGGCAGTGCCGCGCCGCCATGGTGACGCAGGATCAGGTTTTGCTCCGCCAGCTCGTTGAGGTCACGACGAATAGTCTGCGGACTGACGGAGAAGTGTTCCACCAGTTCTTCGGTGCTGACATAACCCTGCTGTTTAACCAGTTCAATAATACCGTTGTGACGTTGTGTTTGTTTCATTTATAAATCCCTGGAATTATTTTCGTTTTCGCGCATTGAGCGAATCAACAAATGCCATCGCTAAACCCACGGCTAACCCGGCGATGTGTGCTCCGTTCGCCATCGACATCCCAAACAAATCAAACCATCCGGCGACAATCCAGATCAATGCAAAGATGATTAACCCACGTTGCAGGTAAATGCCACTTTGCGGATCGCGTTCGCCGCGTAGCCAGACGTACCCCATCAGTGCATACACCACGCCAGAAAGCCCGCCGAACCACGGCCCGCTAAATTTTTGCTGCACATAGCCGCTTAACAGGGCGCTGATAAGCGTAATGACAATTAGCTTACCGCTACCGAGGCGTTTTTCCACCGCACCGCCGAGATACCACCACCAGAGCAGGTTAAAGAGGATATGCATCAGCGAGAAGTGCATTAACGCGTGGGTGAAGTAACGCCAGAACTCAAATTTCAGTGTCGGATCGAATGGCCAGGCCAGCCATAACATCACTTCCTGATCGCCGAGAATTTGCATGGCGATAAACACCACCACGCAGGCGATCATCATCACCCAGGTCACCGGACCTGCGCGTTCACGCAAGGCAGCAAAGAAGGGATAACGGCGATAATGCAGGCCGCTGCCGGTATGGCCCGCCTGCCAGCTGGCCGCCAGATAACGAGGATCTGCCGGGTTTTCGAGAAAACGCGCCAGCTCCGCCCGCACGCGTTCGGCCTGGGACTCATCCGCCAGCCAGACATCGCTTTGGTTATGTTGTTGAATCGTGAGGATAACACCCTGCGTCGCCATGTAATCAACAAACGCCTGCGCCACGCGGGGGTTAGCAAAAGAGGTAATCATCAACATCGTTGCTGTCGCTTATTCCACACAAAAGGGGACAGTATAAAGCGTTACGCGCCGTACGCCACCTCTGCAGGAAACTGACGCTGCCAGGCTTCAAAGCCGCCATCAATGCTGTAGACCACATCGTAGCCCTGTTGTAGCAGATACTGCGCCGCGCCTTTGCTGCTATTACCGTGGTAACACATCACCATGACTGGCGTATCGAAGTCGTTATCACGCATAAACGCGCCCAATGTGTCGTTGGTTAAATGGAAAGCCTGCACCGCATGCCCCATTGCGAAACTCTGTGGATCGCGAATATCGACCAGCACCGCCTCTTTTTCCTGCAACTTCTGGTGCGCGTCGGCAACGTTAATACATTCGAACTGATCCATGCGTCTCTCTTTCTTTACAAACAAGTGGGCAAATTTACCGCACAGTTTACGTCGAAGCGGCAGATAAACGCCATAATGTTATACATATCACTCTAAAATGTTTTTTCAATGTTACCCAAAGCGCGATTCTTTGCTAATATGTTCGATAACGAACATTTATGAGCTTTAACGAAAGTGAATGAGGGCAGCATGGAAACCAAAGATCTGATTGTGATAGGTGGCGGCATCAATGGTGCTGGTATCGCGGCAGACGCCGCTGGACGCGGTTTATCCGTGCTGATGCTGGAGGCGCAGGATCTCGCTTGTGCGACCTCTTCCGCCAGTTCAAAACTCATTCATGGTGGCCTGCGCTACCTTGAGCACTATGAATTCCGCCTGGTCAGCGAGGCGCTGGCTGAACGTGAAGTGTTGCTGAAAATGGCTCCCCATATCGCTTTCCCGATGCGTTTTCGCCTGCCGCATCGCCCGCATCTGCGTCCGGCGTGGATGATCCGTATTGGTCTGTTTATGTACGATCATCTGGGTAAACGCACCAGCCTGCCGGGATCAACCGGTTTGCGTTTTGGCGCAAATTCAGTGTTAAAACCGGAAATTAAGCGCGGATTCGAATATTCCGACTGTTGGGTAGACGACGCCCGTCTGGTACTCGCCAACGCCCAGATGGTGGTGCGTAAAGGCGGTGAAGTGCTTACCCGTACTCGTGCCACTTCTGCTCGCCGCGAAAACGGCCTGTGGATTGTGGAAGCGGAAGATATCGATACCGGCAAAAAATATAGCTGGCAAGCGCGCGGCCTCGTGAACGCCACCGGCCCGTGGGTGAAGCAGTTCTTCGACGACGGGATGCATCTACCCTCACCTTATGGCATTCGCCTGATCAAAGGCAGCCATATTGTCGTGCCGCGTGTGCATACCCAGAAGCAAGCCTACATTCTGCAAAACGAAGATAAACGTATTGTCTTCGTGATCCCGTGGATGGACGAGTTTTCCATCATCGGCACCACCGATGTGGAATACAAAGGTGATCCAAAAGCAGTGAAGATTGAAGAGAGTGAAATCAATTACCTGCTGAAAGTGTATAACACGCACTTTAAAAAGCAGTTAAGCCGGGACGATATCGTCTGGACCTACTCCGGTGTGCGTCCGCTGTGTGATGATGAATCTGATTCGCCGCAGGCCATTACCCGTGATTACACCCTTGATATCCATGATGAAAACGGCAAAGCTCCGCTGTTATCGGTATTCGGCGGTAAGCTGACCACCTACCGCAAACTGGCGGAGCACGCGCTGGAAAAACTGACGCCGTATTATCAGGGCATTGGCCCGGCGTGGACGAAAGAGAGCGTGCTGCCGGGTGGTGCCATTGAAGGCGATCGCGACGATTATGCCGCCCGCCTGCGCCGCCGTTACCCGTTCCTGACTGAATCGCTGGCACGTCACTACGCGCGCACTTACGGCAGCAACAGCGAGCTGCTGCTCGGCAATGCGGGGGCGGTAAGCGATCTTGGGGAGGATTTCGGTCATGAGTTCTACGAAGCGGAGCTGAAATACCTTGTGGATCACGAATGGGTCCGCCGCGCCGACGATGCCCTGTGGCGTCGCACAAAACAAGGCATGTGGCTGAATGCGCAGCAACAATCCCGTGTGAGTCAGTGGCTAGGGGAGTATACGCAGCAGAGGTTGTCGCTGGCGTCGTAAATTAACGTAATGTGGCCAGGTCAGATTTCAATCTGACCTGAGACTGATGATAAACAAAAAACTGCCTGATGCGCTACGCTTATCAGGCCTTGTATTATCCCTCCTGTGCAGAGAAAATCGGCCAGTTTTCTCTGCCTGCAGTCCGCATGCCGTATCGGGCCTTAGGTTTTCAACCTGTTGCGTAGATTTATGCAGCGGACTGCCTTTCTCCCAAAGTGATAAACCGGACAGTATCATGGACCGGTTTTCCCGGTAATCCGTATTTGCAAGGTTGGTTTCACGATGGAACATGAACTTCATTATATCGGTATCGACACCGCTAAAGAGAAACTGGATGTCGATGTATTGCGTCCTGATGGTCGTCATCGCACCAAAAAATTCGCTAACACCACTAAAGGGCACGATGAGCTGGTGAGCTGGCTGAAGGGTCACAAGATTGACCATGCGCATATCTGCATCGAAGCGACCGGCACCTATATGGAACCTGTCGCAGAGTGCCTTTACGATGCTGGCTACATAGTGTCAGTCATTAATCCTGCGTTGGGTAAAGCTTTCGCTCAGAGTGAAGGACTGCGTAACAAGACTGATACCGTGGATGCGCGCATGCTGGCAGAGTTCTGTCGTCAGAAGCGCCCTGCAGCCTGGGAAGCGCCTCACCCGCTTGAACGCGCGTTGCGTGCCCTGGTCGTACGCCACCAGGCGCTGACAGATATGCACACGCAGGAACTGAACCGCACTGAAACGGCGCGGGAAGTCCAGAGACCGAGCATTGATGCTCACCTTCTGTGGCTTGAAGCAGAGCTGAAGCGTCTTGAGAAGCAGATAAAAGACCTGACAGACGATGATCCGGATATGAAACACCGCAGGAAACTGCTGGAAAGTATCCCGGGTATCGGAGAGAAAACATCTGCGGTATTACTGGCTTATATAGGTCTGAAGGACCGCTTCGCCCATGCCAGACAGTTCGCCGCTTTTGCGGGTCTGACACCACGGCGTTATGAATCAGGCAGTAGTGTGAGAGGGGCAAGCCGGTTGAGTAAAGCCGGACATGTGTCGCTTCGCAGGGCGTTGTATATGCCTGCAATGGTAGCCACCAGTAAGACTGAGTGGGGACGGGCGTTCCGCGACCGTCTGGCGGCTAATGGCAAGAAAGGAAAGGTGATTCTCGGCGCGATGATGCGCAAGCTGGCACAGGTGGCGTATGGCGTGCTGAAGTCAGGGGTCCCGTTCGATGCGTCACGGCATAATCCGGTAGCTGCGTAAAAATCGCGGAAGGGATGAAAAAAACAGCGCCTGACGGCGCTGTGTCTGGCATGCCTGCAATCTGGGAAACCGGGGTAGAAAAAAACTTGCAGGCCATAACAGTATCTACGTGGCTTATGCAATATATTGAATTTGCATGGTCTTGTAGGCCAATAAGACGTTCATGTCGCATCCGGCATGAACAAAGCGCACTTTGTCAACAATCTGACCTACTTTTTGAGTCAGGGAATTACCGCAAAGCCCACGCCATCATACCCAACGTAACAAAACTCAGGCACGTTCCCCACTCACTCCACTTCCGTATCTGGCTTCTATTTTTGCTACGCCACTGGCAATAATATCCCAACGCAAAACCAAGCTGTGCGCTTATTGGACCGACAAAGTCAATCCACGGTTGGGACCAAAATGGTGAAAAATTTAGTGGGAGCCAGACAACTGTCAGAAAGAAACTGCGCATATTCTCCAGCAACGCAATATTCGCTGGCGCGACATAGAAAATGATATTCCACAGGAGCAACCAGAAATAAACCGGTGCAAATACCAGCCAACAATGCAGTCTGCTTTTCGATTCAGGTGGCGTTCTGCGCGCAAATTGCCAACCAACGCCCACCATTGCACAGCAGAAAAGCGCATATTCAGCCGATAACCATAGTTGTAATTGCAGAAGCGAAATATGCCTGATCATGAGCGGGATAGAGAACAGTATCTCTCCCAGAAAACTCAGCGTGATAACAGAAGCAGCCAGCGCAACCACCGTCGGCCACACCAACAACGGCACAATAAAAAAACCAAGAATTAACGGAGGAATATAAAGTCTGATTTTATTCATCATTATTGCACTGATGATTCGTATGATGCGTCATGAATCGGCACATAGCCCACATCCTCTACCAATTGCTGTCCCTGCGGGCTTAAAAACCAGTCGACGAATTTCTGCGTTTCCAGCGTAGGGTTTTCGTGCGTCACCATATAAGCATCAATTATGTACGGATAAGTGCCGTTACGGATATTTTCCTCTGTAGGTGCAACGCCATTTATAGCCAGCAGTTTGATCTGTTTGCGCATTTTGAGCATATTGTCATTCATACGCGTGACGTAATAGTGGAAGGTGTATCCAATGGAAGATGTTGTGTTTTGGTAGTCGGCGACTTCGGTAATTAAACTGCCCATAAGATCGATAACAGTGGATTTTTTGGCTGGCAGCATTGGAGTATCTTGCATAACCAGTCCCTTCATAACCGTTTGGCTTCCAGAATCTTCTGGCCGCTGCCAGACTTTTATACTTTCGTCACCGCCGCCCACTTTATTCCAGCGACTCACTTTACCGCTAAAAATGTCTTTGACCTGCTGTTCGCTAAGTGAATTAACCGGGTTTTTGATATCAACGATAAAGACAAAGGCTTCGCGGGCGAAAGCGGTATATTTCAGTTTAACGCCTGCTTCTTCTGCACGTTTTTTCTGTCCTTCCGACGGTTGTGCAACAAAAATAACCGTCGCGGTAACCTTGATCAGACTATCGTAGGCTTCAGCTGTTCGGGTTTGTTGCAAACCATACGCCTGCCAGGCCAGCGAGGTTCGATCCTTATCTTTTGGCTCGGGTACTAATTCATAATACGCGGAAGCATACAGCGGGTATAAGGCTGTAGCGCCGTACACTCTCGGCCATCTTGACCAATCATCGCTGTAACGTAATTCTGGTTGCCCCCGCAGAGACGTCAGTCCATGGCTTTCTTCTTCCCTGACGCTGTTATAGTACCCTTCCCGGTCGACACATCCCGCCAGTAAAACCGCACCTAGCAGTAAAACGCCTATGAATTTATTCATCGCGCTGATTCCGTTCTCTCAAAAGTTATTTCATTGTTGTATGCAACGGTACATAACCCACATCTTCCACCAGACTCTGCCCCTGCGGCGTTAAAAACCATTCGACCAGTTTTTGTGTTTCTGACGTAGTATTTTCCCGCGTTACCATAAAGGCATCGACGATATACGGATATTTGCCGTTACGAATATTTTCCGCAGTCGGTGCAATACCGTTAATAGCTAGCAGTTTTATATTTTTATCGGCGTTCATTTGTGTTGCGTAATAGCGGAAGGTGTAGCCTATTGAGTTGTTTGTATTACGGTATTCGGCAACAACTTTAATCATTCCCTCCATCATGCTTGCCACTTCGGTTTCCTGCGGCGAGATCATGCGGACATTTTTCATGACCTGCGATTGCATCACTGTCTGGCTGCCAGAGTCTTCCGGGCGTTGCCAGGTCTGGATCTCCTGATCGTTACCGCCAACCGTGCGCCAGTTGGTAATTGCGCCACTGAAGATGTCACGCACCTGTTGGTCAGTCAGGGAATTAACCGGGTTATCCGCATTGACGATGAAAACGAATGCTTCACGGGCGAAAGGAGTGTAGTTCAAAGTGACGCCCGATTCCTCTGCGCGTTTTTTCTGCCCACCGGAAGGTTGCGCCACAAAAATAATATCGGCATCACCTTTAACAATCCTGTTATATGCATCGGGGGTACGAGAGTTCTCCAGATATTCCCAAGTGTGGAAATCTTCCGGTATAACGCTCAACGCATAAAAGGCAGAAGCATAAATTGGGTACGCCGCTGTAGCACCATCGAGTCGCGGCCAGTTTTGTGTAAACTGAATTTGCGGTTTACCACGCAGTGGCGGCAGTTGATTATTGAGTTTATCGGGTCGCCAGGCCCAGATATCAATATTTTCACGCACACCGACGCCGGGATTAATCTGTTTATATAAATAAGCCTGATAACCAGCGATAAAACCAAGCATGAGAAGGATAAACAGGAGGGAATTACGGCAACGTAACCCGTACGTGCCGGTTAAAGGATATCTGGTCGGCCAGCCATACCCCAGTGAAAAACTAATATGCGCACCAACGGGTATAATGACTATCCACCAGAACTCACCTCCGACTAATGAGACTAACAAAACTCCCAGCCAGGGGAGCATAAGCTCTGCCAACCAACCTGCTCCCATTTGGCGAAATTGATAATCTGCCAGATGTAGCGTGATTATCCAGCCAACCAGAGTTAACAGTGCAGGTAAAAGAAAAAAGCATTGCCGCCAGACGGCTATTTCTCTGTTTTCTGGTGCGCTATCACCGGCCCACACGCGACCAGAGAAAAATAGGATTATCGCCCCCAGCGTCAGCATAAAGACGTTGAGTAGAAGATAAATTGTTGGCGTAAAGAGTAAATTGCAAGCCTCAAGAATAGCGGCAAGCCCGGCCCCCAGCATGGCAATAACCGCTGCCAAAAATTGCGCCAGTATGGGGATGCCGAAAAAAGCCATTACCAGCGAGGTCAAAATCCATTTTTTGTTTTGCATTATTCTTTCCATTCTTTCTGAATGGCGAAATTATACTCCCCCGAGTCCCCTTGCCCCTCTGGACACTTCTCCGAAATAAAGGCGAAAAAAAACGGGACCGATTTGGCCCCGTTCTATTTTTTAGTGAACTTACAATCTCACTGGATCAATATGCCAGATATGATCAGCGTACTCTTTGATTGTACGGTCAGAAGAGAAGTAGCCCATATTGGCAATGTTCAGCATCGCTTTTGCGGTCCACTCTTCCTGAAGCTCGTAAAGTTCGTCGACTTTATCCTGACAATCGACATAGCTGCGATAATCCGCCAGTACCTGGTAGTGATCGCCGAAGTTGATCAACGAATCAACCAGATCGCGATAGCGCCCCGGATCTTCCGGACTGAATACACCGCTGCCGATTTGCGTCAGCACCTGATGCAGCTCCTCATCTTTCTCGTAGTATTCACGCGGTTTGTAGCCCTGACGACGCAGTTCTTCCACTTCTTCCGCAGTGTTACCAAAGATAAAGATATTGTCAGCACCGACATGATCCAGCATCTCGACGTTCGCACCGTCCAGCGTACCGATAGTCAGCGCGCCGTTAAGTGCAAACTTCATATTACTGGTGCCGGAAGCTTCCGTCCCTGCCAGAGAAATCTGTTCAGATAGATCGGCCGCCGGAATGATCAACTGTGCCAGGCTAACGCTGTAGTTCGGGATGAACACGACTTTCAGCTTGTCGCCAATCTGCGGATCGTTGTTGATCACTTTCGCTACGTCATTGATCAAATGGATAATGTGCTTCGCCATGTAATAGGCTGAAGCCGCCTTACCGCCAAAAATATTCACGCGCGGTACCCACTTCGCATCCGGGTCGGCCTTGATGCGGTTATAGCGGGTGATCACGTGCAACACATTCATCAATTGACGTTTGTATTCGTGAATACGTTTGATTTGCACATCGAACAGCGCTTTCGGATTTACCACCACATTCAGCTGCTGGGCGATATACTCCGCCAGACGCTTTTTGTTCTCCAGCTTCGCCTGATGCACCGCATGGTTGACCATCGGAAAATCACAGTGCTGTTGCAGCTCACTCAGCAAACTAAGGTCGGTGCGCCAGTTACGGCCCAGGTGTTCGTCCAGAACGGCTGAAAGCGATGGGTTCGCTACCGCTAACCAGCGACGCGGGGTCACACCATTGGTGACATTGGTAAAACGTCCAGGGAAGATTTTCGCAAAATCAGCAAATAGCGACTGCACCATCAGGTTAGAGTGTAATTCTGATACACCGTTAACCTTGTGGCTCACCACAACCGCCAGCCAGGCCATACGCACGCGACGACCGTTGGATTCATCAATGATCGACGCCCGTCCCAGCAGGTCGGTATCGTTCGGATACTGTTCCTGCAAGGTTTTCAGGAAATAGTCGTTAATTTCAAAGATGATCTGCAGGTGACGCGGCAGAATTTTACCCAGCATATCAACCGGCCAGGTTTCCAGCGCCTCGCTCATTAGCGTGTGGTTGGTGTAGGAGAAGACCTGACAACACACTTCAAATGCGTCGTCCCAGCTAAATTGATGCTCATCAATCAGCAGACGCATCATCTCAGGAATCGACAACACCGGGTGGGTGTCGTTGAGGTGAATCGCGATTTTATCCGCCAGGTTATCGTAGGTTTTATGCAACTGATAATGGCGACTTAAAATGTCCTGGATGGTCGAAGAAACCAGGAAATATTCCTGACGCAGACGCAGTTCACGCCCGGAGTAGGTGGAGTCGTCCGGATACAGTACGCGGGATACGTTTTCGGAGTGGTTTTTATCTTCCACTGCCGCGAAGTAGTCACCCTGGTTGAATTTACCGAGGTTAATTTCGCTACTGGCTTGCGCACTCCACAAACGCAGCGTGTTGGTCGCGTCGGTGTCGTAACCTGGGATAATCTGATCGTAAGCCACTCCCAGAATCTCTTCGGTTTCGATCCAGCGCGTTTTTTTACCTTCCTGCTGAATGCGACCACCAAAACGGACTTTATAGCGCGTGTTGTGGCGTTTGAATTCCCACGGGTTACCGTATTCCAGCCAGTAGTCTGGCGACTCTTTCTGGCTACCGTTAACGATGTTCTGCTTAAACATACCGTAATCATAACGGATACCGTAACCACGCCCCGGCAACCCTAACGTCGCCAGAGAATCGAGGAAGCAAGCCGCCAGACGTCCCAGACCACCGTTACCGAGGCCCGGGTCATTTTCTTCATCAATCAGCTCTTCGAGATTTAATCCCATCGCTTCCAGTGCGCCCTGTACATCTTCGTAAATTCCTAGTGACAACATGGCGTTGGAAAGCGTACGGCCAATCAAAAATTCCATCGACAGGTAGTAAACCTGACGCGTTTCTTGCGACAACTGGGCACGGTTTGAACGTAACCAGCGCTCCACGAGACGATCGCGCACAGCAAATAATGTTGCGTTCAGCCATTCATGTTTATTGGCGACGACCGGGTCCTTGCCAATCGTAAACATCAGCTTGTAAGCGATAGAATGCTTAAGAGCTTCTACGCTAAGCGTGGGCGATGAATATGTAAACGGAGCATTCATATAGGCGTTTCCTGAAAACTATTTCAAGCGATAGTAAAGCTCACGGTACGACTTCGCCGCGACCTGCCAGCTAAAATCCATTGCCATAGCCTGACGTTGCACAAACCGCCACAGTGAAGGACGAGACCACAGTACAAAAGCACGTCGAATAGCCCGTAACAGCGACCAGGCATTACTATCTTCAAAGACAAACCCACTGGCGACGCCATCTGCAAGGTTCTCAAGAGAACAGTCAGAAACCGTATCAGCAAGCCCACCGGTGCGCCGCACTAACGGCAGCGTACCGTACTTCAATCCATAAAGTTGCGTTAAGCCGCACGGTTCAAAACGGCTGGGCACCAGAATGACGTCCGCGCCGCCCATAATGCGATGCGAAAATGCTTCGTGATAGCCAATCTGAACGCCCACTTGTCCGGGATATTCCGCAGCCGCGGCAAGGAAACCTTCCTGCAACACCGGATCACCCGCGCCGAGTAGCGCCAGCTGTCCGCCCTGCTCCAGAAGGCCTGGTAAGGCTTCCAGCACCAGGTCGAGACCTTTCTGGCTGGTCAGACGGCTCACCACTGCAAAAAGCGGCACTTTATCGTCAACCTTAAGCCCCATTGCGATTTGTAACTGGCGCTTATTCTCCGCTTTATCTTCCAACGTATCGCGGGTGTAACGCGAGGCCAACAGTAAGTCCGTCTCTGGACTCCAGATTTTTTCGTCCACGCCGTTTAGTACGCCGGAAAGACGCCCTTCACGGTGACGCTGCTGCAACAGACCTTCCATACCGTAGGCAAACTGCGGTTCGGTGATCTCGCGAGCGTAGGTCGGGCTGACCGCCGTAATATGATCGGCATAGTACAGACCAGCCTTCAGGAAAGAGATTTGTCCGTTGAATTCCAGCCCATGAATATTAAAGAATGACCATGGCAATTGGATGTCATTCATGTGATGTGCATAAAACATGCCTTGATAGGCCAGGTTGTGCACAGTAAACACCGACTTCGCCGGACGCCCGCGCGCCGCCAGATACGCAGGCGCAAGGCCCGCATGCCAGTCGTGCGCATGCACCACATCAGGGCGCCAGAATGGGTCAAGCCCGCTGGCCATTTCTGCCCCAACCCACCCAAGCAGCGCAAAACGCAATACGTTGTCAGTGTAGGCAAATAAGTTGGTATCGTGATACGGGCTTCCCGGACGATCATAGAGATGCGGCGCGTCAATCAGGTAAATGCCAACCCCGTTGTAATGGCCGAACAACAGCGTGATATGCCCTGCGAAGGTATCACGGCGAGATACCACCTGCGCATCGGTTACGCCACGGCGAATATCGGGAAATGCAGGCAACAGTACGCGAGCGTCAACGCCGTCTGCGATTTGTGCTGCGGGTAATGCCCCAATAACATCAGCCAGACCGCCGGTTTTAAGCAGCGGGAACATCTCTGAACATACATGTAAAACCTGCATTATCGCTCCTGTTTATGCCCTAACTTCCGTAGCATTTCGCGCGTTACCAGCACGATGCCTTCTTCTGAACGATAGAAACGACGTGCATCTTCCTCTGCGTTTTCACCAATCACCATGCCTTCCGGAATAACACAAGCACGATCAATGACGCAGCGGCGCAGACGGCACGAGCGACCTACCCATACTTCCGGTAACAATACGGCGGAATCAATGTTGCAGAATGAATTCACGCGAACGCGCGAGAACAGAACGGACTGCACCACCACCGAACCGGAGATCACACAACCGCCGGAAACCAGTGAGTTAAGGGTCATCCCGTGGCTACCGGAGCGATCTTGCACGAATTTCGCTGGCGGTAATGATTCATTGTAGGTGCGAATTGGCCAATTGCGATCGTACATATCCAGTTCCGGCACCACTGATGCCAGATCGAGGTTCGCTTTCCAGTAAGCTTCAAGCGTACCCACATCGCGCCAGTACGGCTCGGCATCCGGGTCGGATTGTACGCAAGAGAGCGGGAACGGGTGCGCATAGGCCAGACCGGCTTCGGTGATTTTGGGAATCAAATCTTTACCAAAGTCGTGGCTGGAGTTCTCATCGCGATCGTCTTCTTCCAGCAGTTCATACAGATAGTCGGCGTCAAAGACGTAGATACCCATGCTCGCCAGAGATTTGCTCGGATCGTTCGGCATTGACGGCGGGTTAGCGGGTTTTTCAACGAATTCGATAATTTTATCGTTCTCATCAACCGCCATAACGCCAAATGCGGAGGCTTCTTCAATCGGTACAGGCATACAAGCGACGGTGCAACGTGCGCCTTTTTCGACGTGGTCGATAAGCATACGCGAGTAGTCTTGCTTGTAGATATGGTCGCCCGCCAGGATCACCACATATTCCGCTTTGTAACGGCGAATAATGTCGAGGTTTTGCGTGACCGCATCTGCGGTGCCGCGATACCAGTTTTCCCCTTTCATTCTCTGCTGCGCTGGCAACAGATCGACAAACTCGTTCATTTCTTCATTGAAGAATGACCAGCCGCGCTGAATGTGCTGCACCAGAGTATGGGACTGGTACTGGGTGATCACGCCCATACGACGGATCCCGGAGTTGATGCAGTTAGACAGTGCAAAGTCGATAATGCGGAACTTACCGCCGAAGTGTACGGCCGGTTTTGCTCGCTTATTGGTTAAATCCTTCAGGCGGGTACCACGTCCTCCCGCCAGTATCAGGGCAACAGATTTCAATGGCAGCTGGCGCGCCAACATTAAGTGATCGTTCTTCTCTAAACTAACCATGACTAACTCCTTTTTTATCATCTCTGGAACACACACAATCCGTGTGCAGGTCCCTGCCAGACAGCCGTAATCACTGGGTTATCCTCTCCAGCGAATGGGGGAATGGCGTGCCACTCCCCAGCAGGTAAAACAATCTCTGTTACCTCAAGCGTGGCGTTAATTGCGATCAAAAAGCGATCCGAGAGCAGAATTTGCAGCTGTTTCGGCCCGTTTTGCCACTCATCCGTGCTTAAAGGTTGAGCATATCGATTTAGCCAACGGACATTGCCGTCGCCTTCTTCCCACCAGCGATTCTCCACCAAAGCGGGAATGCGCTTGCGCAGATGGATTAACGCGGCGGTAAATGCGGTTAAACCACTGCTTGCCTGCGACCAGTCCAACCAGGTTAATTGATTATCCTGACAGTAGGCATTGTTATTGCCATGCTGGCTATGACCATGTTCGTCACCGGCCAGTAACATCGGCGTACCCTGGGAGAGCAACAACGTTGTTAACAGGGCGTGAATGCTGTCGCGCCGCCGTTCAACCAGGTCAAGAGTACCGCCTAATCCTTCTTTACCATGATTGTTACTGTAATTGTTGTTGGTCCCGTCGCGATTTTCTTCTCCGTTTGCTTCATTGTGTTTATGGTTGAAGCAAACGCAGTCGCGAAGCGTAAAACCGTCATGCGCGGTGACGAGATTAATCGCGGCACTCGGCAGACGACCATTACGTTTAAAAACATCGCTGGAGGCAGCAAAACGCCCGGCAAACGCCCCCAGAGGCAAATCATAATGCAGCCAGAAACGACGGGCAGCATCACGGAAATGATCGTTCCACTCAGCAAACAATGGCGGGAAATTTCCCACCTGATAACCACCAGGCGCAATATCCCACGGTTCGGCAATTAACTTCACCTGCGAGAGCACCGGGCAGTTCTGAATTGCGGTAAACAACGGCGCATCCTGACGAAACTCAGGCGTACGGCCCATGACTGCTGCCAGATCAAAACGGAAACCATCGACGTGGCAGGTTTCTACCCAATAACGCAGGCAGGCGCTGGCATAATCCACCACCGCCGGATGACTCAAATTGAGCGTGTTGCCACAGCCTGTCCAATTGTGATAATCACCGTCTTCTCTTATCCAATAATAGCTACGGTTGTCGATCCCACGCAGAGAGAATAACGGACCGTCGAGGTCCAGTTCCGCACTATGGTTAAGCACGATATCAAGAATGACTTCGATACCCGCTTTATGCAGTGCTTTGATTGCATCGCGAAACTCATTCAGCGCCGTTTCTGGCGAGCAGGCATACGCCGGATGCAGCGCAAACATCGCTACCGGGTTATAGCCCCAGTAGTTACTTAACCCCATACGTTGCAGGCGTGGTTCGCTGGCAAATTGTGCCACCGGCAGCAACTCCAGCGCAGTAATGCCCAACTGTTTCAAATAGTTGATCATCACCGGATGCCCCAGGGCTTTATAAGTGCCGCGGATATCGACGGGGATCTCCGGGTGCAGATACGTTAATCCTTTGACATGGGCTTCATAAATGATAGTGCTGCCCCACGGCGTGCGCGGCGGGGCATCATCCTCCCAGTCATAGTGATCAACCACCACTACACATTTCGGCGCAATGGCGGCGTTGTCGCGATAGTCAGGTTCATTATGACCTGCGTGCAGCAGCGGGTTATCTTTAAACTCCCCGTCAATTTGCCGCGCGCAAGGATCAATCAACAACTTCGCCGGGTTAAAGCGATGTCCCTCGGCGGGTCGCCAGGGGCCATGAACGCGATAACCATAACGCAAACCCGGACGCGCATCCGGCAGATAACCGTGCCAAATGTCGCCACTGTGCCCTGGCAAGTCATAGCGATGTTCCTGGCCATTGGCGTCAAAGATACACAGTTCTACCCGCTCGGCATGAGCGGAGAAAAGTGTGAAGTTGACGCCCTGACCGTCGTAATGCGCGCCGAGGGGTGCGGGTTTGCCAATGGCGAGTTGTGTCATTCTGCCTCCCGAACCAGCCAGATAGTGGCCAGCGGTGGTAGTGTCAGGCTTAGTGAATGCTGACGACCGTGGCTGGCAATCTCATCGCTGTGTACCGTGCCGCCATTGCCTGCATTACTGCCGTGATAGTGCATGGAATCGGTATTGAGGATCTCACGCCATTTACCCGGCTGGTTAATGCCAAAGCGATAATCATGACGCGGCACCGGAGTAAAGTTACTGGCAACGATGATTTCGTTACCCTCTTTATCGCGACGCACAAAGATCAGCACCGAGCGTTCTTTGTCATCCACCACCAGCCATTCAAAACCGTACGGGTCAAAATCCAGTTCATGCATCGCTTTATGGTGGCGGTAGGTGAGGTTCAGATCGCGCACCAGACGCTGGACACCGTGGTGCCAGTTATCGCCGCCTTCCAGCAGATGCCAGTCGAGGCTGGCGTCATGGTTCCACTCGCGGCCCTGGGCAAATTCGTTCCCCATGAACAGCAGTTTCTTGCCCGGGAATGCCCACATCCAGCCATAGTACGCGCGCAGGTTAGCGAATTTCTGCCATGCGTCGCCTGGCATCCTGTCGAGAATCGATTTTTTACCGTGGACCACTTCATCATGCGACAACGGCAGGACGAAATTTTCAGTGTAGTTGTAGAGCATCCCGAAGGTGAGCTTACCGTGATGATACTGACGATAAATCGGGTCGAGCTTCATATAGTCCAGGGTGTCATGCATCCAGCCGAGATTCCACTTGTACCAGAAGCCCAGACCGCCCATGTCCTGCGGACGAGAAACGCCAGGGAAATCGGTAGACTCCTCAGCCATTGTCACCGCACCGGAAACCTGCTCACCAAGAATACGGTTGGTATTACGCAAGAATTCAATCGCTTCAAGATTCTCGCGCCCGCCAAATTCGTTCGGGATCCACTCCCCCTCTTTGCGGCTGTAGTCGCGATAAATCATTGATGCCACAGCATCGACGCGCAGCGCATCAATACCAAAACGTTCGATCCAGTAAAGTGCATTACCGACAAGGAAGTTACTGACTTCACGGCGACCATAGTTGTAGATCAGCGTATTCCAGTCCTGATGGTAGCCTTCGCGCGGATCGCTGTGTTCATACAAGTTCGTGCCATCAAATTCGGCAAGCGCAAAGTCATCGGTCGGGAAGTGGCCTGGCACCCAGTCGAGAATCACGTTCAGACCAGCTGCGTGTGCGGCATCAATGAAATAACGGAAGTCGTCGCGGGTACCAAAACGGCGGGTCGGCGCATACAGGCCGGTTGGCTGATAACCCCAACTACCATCGAACGGATGCTCGTTAATGGGCAGCAGTTCGAGGTGGGTAAAGCCCATCCATTTAGCATAAGGCACCAGTTGATCGGCCAGCTCGCGGTAGCTCAACCAGAAATTGTTGTCGGTGTGGCGACGCCAGGAGCCCAGGTGAACTTCATAAATAGAGATTGGCGCATCAAACTGATTCGCTTTTTTGCGCTCTTCAGTCTGCACAACCTTTTCCGGCAGCCCGCAAATAAGAGACGCGGTTTCCGGGCGCATTTGCGCTTCGAAAGCATAAGGGTCGGACTTCAGACGCAAGTTGCCATTGGCATCAATCATCTCGTATTTATAGAGCTGACCGTTATGCGCCCCAGGGATAAACAGTTCCCAGATGCCGCTCTCTTTACGCAGGCGCATCGGGTGACGGCGACCGTCCCAGTAGTTGAATTGACCGACTACCGAGACCCGGCGGGCGTTTGGAGCCCAGACAGAAAAACGCGTACCCGTGACGCCATCCATAGTATCTGCATGCGCGCCTAAAGTTTCATACGGGCGCAGGTGAGTACCTTCAGATAATAGCCAGGCATCCATTTCCTGGATTAGCGGACCAAAACGGTAAGGATCATCAATCAGGTTTTGCTGACCATGCCAGACAACAGCCAACTGATAGCGGAAAAAATTCTTACGCCGCGGAATGACGCCGCTAAAGAATCCACGTGAGTCGAGACACTCCAGTTTTGCGAGTTTGCGCCCGGTTTTCGGTTCAATCACCCACACATCGGTAGCGTCGGGTAAAAGGGCACGGACTTCCAGTCCCGCGGTGGTTTTATGCATTCCCAGTACGGAAAAAGGATCCGCAAAATGGCCTGCAATTAGCGCGTTAATCACGTCTCTATCGATACGATCGGACATGCTTGTCTTCCTGTTTTATTGTGTCACCCCATCCAACTGGATTTTTGACTTCTGGTTGTGACATTTTTTTGACCTGAACGGCGCAGCACTCTGTGCATCCTCTCTGCGTCGTCCTCACTTCAGGTAAGGCTGTAAATACTCTTGTATTCCGCCACCCTTAAAGAATAGCCAATGCTCTATTTAACTCCCGGTAAATCATGAAACATCTGCGCTTACTCCTGTATTACGCACTAACAGGGGCGGCAACGCGCCCCAGATTTAATGAATAAAGATTACGCCAGTTGACGAAGCATCCGACGCAGCGGCTCCGCGGCCCCCCACAGCAGCTGGTCGCCCACGGTAAAGGCTGACAGGAACTCCGGTCCCATATTCAGCTTACGCAGGCGGCCTACCGGCGTGGTCAGCGTGCCGGTAACGGCAGCTGGGGTTAGCTCACGCATAGTGATTTCCCGATCGTTCGGAACGACTTTCGCCCACGGGTTGTGCGCAGCCAGCAGTTCTTCCACGGTCGGAATAGACACATCTTTTTTCAATTTAATAGTGAATGCCTGGCTGTGGCAGCGCAATGCCCCGACACGCACACATAAACCATCTACCGGAATTACGGAAGATGTGTTGAGGATCTTGTTAGTTTCCGCCTGCCCTTTCCATTCTTCGCGGCTCTGACCGTTATCGAGCTGTTTGTCGATCCACGGAATCAGACTTCCTGCCAGCGGCACGCCAAAGTTATCCACCGGCAGCTCACCGCTACGGGTTAAAGTTGTGACTTTGCGTTCGATATCGAGAATAGCAGAGGACGGGGTCGCGAGTTCATCTGCCACATGGCCATACAGATGGCCCATCTGGGTTAATAACTCACGCATATGTCGCGCACCACCGCCGGAAGCGGCCTGGTAGGTTGCAACGGACACCCAATCAACAAGATCATTGGCGAATAAACCACCCAACGACATCAACATCAGGCTTACGGTACAGTTACCGCCAACAAAAGTCCTGATGCCATTATTTAATCCGTCGGTAATGACGTCCTGATTGACGGGGTCAAGAATGATGATGGCGTCATCTTTCATGCGCAGAGATGATGCTGCGTCAATCCAGTAACCTTGCCATCCGCTTTCACGAAGCTTTGGATAGATTTCGTTGGTATAATCGCCGCCCTGACAGGTCACAATGATATCGAGGGCCTTTAGCGCCTCCAGATCAAAGGCATCCTGAAGTGTGTCAGTGGTTCCGCCAAAAGACGGCGCAGCCTGACCAAGCTGAGAAGTAGAAAAGAAGACAGGGCGAATGGCGTCGAAGTCGCGCTCTTCAACCATGCGTTGCATGAGAACGGAGCCGACCATACCGCGCCAGCCGATAAAACCAACATTTTTCATAAGCGTTTTTTTCCTGCAAAGATGTGTGCTGTATAAATGTGCCGGTCTCCTCGTGGCACATCTTTCACCATACAAAAAGCAGCCAAAGTCGCAAGTGAAATTAATCAATGATAGCGAAGCCATCAGTAATGCGACTTATCCTGCTTTGTTAGCACGCAGAAAGTCCGCGGCAATTATCAGGGAATTTGAGTTATGAATGAAATCATTTCTGCAGCAGTTTTATTGATCCTGATTATGGATCCGCTCGGAAACCTACCTATTTTCATGTCCGTACTGAAACATACTGAACCGAAAAGACGGCGGGCAATCATGGTGCGAGAGTTGCTTATTGCTCTCCTGGTGATGCTGGTGTTCCTGTTTGCGGGTGAGAAAATTCTGGCATTTCTTAGCCTGCGGGCAGAAACCGTCTCCATTTCTGGCGGCATCATTCTGTTTCTGATCGCCATTAAGATGATTTTCCCCAGTGCTTCAGGAAATAGCAGCGGGCTTCCGGCAGGTGAAGAGCCGTTTATCGTGCCGTTGGCAATTCCGTTAGTCGCCGGGCCGACTATTCTCGCCACGCTGATGTTGCTGTCTCATCAGTACCCGAATCAGATGGGACATCTGGTAATTGCTCTGCTGCTGGCCTGGGGTGGCACCTTTGTCATCCTGCTACAGTCTTCGCTATTTTTACGTCTGCTGGGCGAGAAAGGGGTGAATGCACTTGAACGCCTGATGGGATTGATTCTGGTGATGATGGCAACTCAGATGTTCCTTGACGGCATTCGAATGTGGATGAAGGGGTAACGAGGAGAGTTTTTCGAAAAGAGCCCGGTAGCGTCACAACTACCGGGCGAACAAACTTAACTCAACAGCTGGAACGCAATCATCCCGACGATGGCACCAACGGTGCCGAGGATGGTTTCCATCATGGTCCAGGTTTTCAGCGTTTCGGCTTCGGTCGCGCCGGTAAATTTACCGAACAACCAGAAACCGGCGTCGTTAACGTGGCTGACAACAATCGAACCACCGGCGATACAAATCGACAGCGCCGCCATTTGCGCACCGGAGTAGTTCAGTTGTTCAATAACCGGCATCACCAGTCCTACCGCCGTTAAACAGGCAACGGTGGCAGAACCCTGAATGATGCGCACTGCAGCTGCCAGCACGAAGCAGGTGATGGCAATCGGCAGGCCCATGCCGGTTAACGCTTCGCCCAGCGCCGGACCTACGCCAGAGTCAACCAGCACCTGTTTGAACACGCCGCCTGCACCAATCACCAGCAGAATAATCCCCGCCGGTTGCAGCGCGTGACCGCAAATCTCCATCACTTTGTCTTTCGGCATACCCTGACGCATCGCCAGGCCGTAAATTGCTACCAGGCAAGCGACCAGAATTGCGGTAAACGGATGACCGATAAACTCGAACCATTCGTAAGCGGTAGAGCCTTCCGGCACAAAACGCGCGGCAATGGTTTTCAGCCCCACCAGCGGCAGCAGGATCAGCGACAGGCTGAATCCGAAGGACGGCATTTTGCCTTCGCCGAGATGCGGTTCGCTGATATCGTCAGGAATATGCAGCTCCACGTAGCGGCTGATGAAATTACCCCACAGCGGCCCGGCAATAATCATTCCCGGGATTGCCGCACACAGGCCAATCAGGATCATCCAGCCAAAGTCAGCGTTCATCTGCGATGCCAATAGCATTGGCGCAGGCCCCGGCACCAGGAACGCCGCCGCTGCCGCCACGCCTGCGAATAATGGGATTACCAGTTTCACCAGGTTCGTACCGGTGTGGCGCGCCATTGAGAAAGCAACGCTAATCAGCAGAACAATCGCCACTTCAAAGAACAGCGGTAGCGCACAGACCAGACCCGCAAGGCCAATGGCATAATGCGCACGACTGTGACCGAAGGATTTGAGCATTTTGACGGCAATCTGATCGACTGCGCCGGTTTCATGTAAGATCTTGCCAAACATGGCTCCCAGGGCGACAACTACCGCCAGGAAGCCGAGGGTGCCTCCCATCCCTTTTTCCATCGTCGCTGCGATTTTATCGAGCGGCATACCGGAAAAAAGGCCAGCCCCCATAGACACCACCATCAAAGCCAGGAAAGCGTGCATACGCGCCTTCATGACTAAAAACAGCAGCAGTAAAACAGACCCTACTGCTGTTAAAACAAGCGTTAATGTAGTCACTACTTATTTGCCTTTATTAATAACCTCAATGGTGCTTGCCACAACACCTTCCAGCGGTTGATCGATATCCACCACCAGTACATCGGTTTCGTCCGCACCCGGCTCCTGCAGCGTTTCAAACTGCGTCACCAGCATTTGGGTTTTAAAGAAATGGCCTTTGCGCGCTTTCAGACGGCTTTCAATTACATCAAAATCGCCTTTCAGGTAGATGAAAGAGAGATTCGGATTACCTTCACGCAGCAGGTCGCGATAGTGCTTTTTCAGTGCAGAACAGACGATCAGCGACACTTTATTGGTGCGCTGCATGGCAAACGCGGCGTCGTTAAGCGCCTGTAACCATGGTTTGCGATCGTCGTCGTTCAGCGGTTCGCCAGACGCCATTTTTTCGATATTGCAGCGCGGATGGAGGAAATCGCCATCAAGAAACGCGGCATGAAGTTGATGCGCCACTTCACTGGCGACTGCAGATTTGCCGCTGCCCGATACGCCCATCAAGACGTAAATGTGGTGATCATGGTTAGTCGTGCTCAAAGTGGTGCCCCCACAATACAAGAATCAGAAAATGTTACGGGTAACTGTTATCGGTAACATTGTCCAGCCGGACAAAAACAGAAGCAATATCCATCCGTGCCTTAAGTGTATAAGTGTGAGCTACTTCAAATTTGTGAGCTTAAATAGATCCGCCCGGTGACAAGGTGAAACCTAAATCTAACATTTTCGGTGTCACAGATTCGCCACGAATACGCGCCAGCAGGCGCTCAGCGCCAATGCTGCCCATCCGCTCACGCGGCGTCAGCACGCTCGCCAGCCGTGGCTCCATCACCTGACCAATGTCATGACCGTGGAAACCGGCAATCGCCATATCGTCAGGAACTTTCAGCCCCAGACGCTGACATTCAAACGCCGCGCCGACCGCCAGGTCATCATTAGTACAAAATACGCCATCCAACTGCGGATATTCCCGCCGCGCCTGGCGAATCAGTTCAATACCGGAAGAGTAAGAAGAAGATTGCTCGACCATCACGCTATACGGCACCAGGCCTGCATCCAGCATCGCCTGCTCATATCCCTTCTGTTTGATGATAGTACGTTCGTCGAGGCGTGCGCCGAGATAGGCAATGTGACAATGCCCGCGAGCAATAATGGCGGTGGTCATCTGGCGTGCCGCTTCAAAGTTATCAAAACCGACGGCGATATCGAGGCACGGCGACTTACTGTCCATCAGCTCCACCACCGGAATACCCGCTACTTCAATCATCTTTAAGGTGCGGGGCGTGTGGGTACGTTCGGTGAGAATAAGTCCGTCGATATTCCAGGAAAGCATTGATTCGAGGCGTTCTTGCTCCATTTCCGGTTTATAACCGTAGTGCGCCAGCATCGTCTGATAACCGTGTGCGTCCGTGACGCTTTCGATACCGCGTAATACTTCAGCGAAAACCTGGTTGGTGAGTGAAGGTAACAGGACTCCAATCGCCCGGCTGGTGGCGTTAGAGAGGATATCGGGTGCGCGATTGGGAATATAACCCAGTTCATCAAGAGCGGCGGCAATCTTGCCACGTAGAGCGACGGAAACCTGCTCCGGGTTGCGTAAAAAACGGCTGACCGTCATTTTGGTCACGCCAACACGGTCAGCCACATCCTGAAGTACGGGTCTTTTCTTTTTCATCGTCCTGAAGGTACAAAAGAGATAGATTCTCTTAGTTTAACACGGACGCATCAGAACCTTCCCGGAGAAAACAGTGCTTGTTTATAATTATTAGATATACACTAAATCAATTGCATCGCATTGTGCTAAAGACGCGACAAAACCCCGGTCGCGTACATCAGCACGCGACCGGGGCGAGCGATGAAGCCCGCAAAAAGGCAGGCTTCAAAAATGCCGTTAAGTTTTAAACCGGAGGCAGATCGAACAGTAACACTTCGCTGTCGCTGTCAGCGTGGATGGAGATTGCCTGCTCATCCCAGATTGCCAGACCATCGCTGGTCGAAGCTTTTACGCCGTTAATGGTGACATTACCTTTCACTACCTGAATCCAGACGCGGCGTTCAGCGGCAATCTGATGCACCGACTGCTCATCTTTTACCAGCGCCCAGCGGTACAGTTCCATATCCTGATACACTTTCAATGAACCATCACGCGCATCCGGCGAGAGCACCAGTTGTTTGCCCTGTACGGCATCAAAGCGACGCTGTTCATAACGCGGCGTAATACCGTTTTCTTCTGGCATGATCCAGATCTGATACAGATGCAGACGCTCGGTGCTGCTTGGGTTGTACTCTGAGTGACGAATACCCGTACCCGCACTCATAATCTGGAACTCGCCCGCCGGAACCTGCTCTTTATTGCCCATGCTGTCCTGATGCTCAACAGTACCTTCCAGCACGTAGGTCAAAATTTCCATATCTTTATGCGGGTGAGTGCCGAAGCCCTGCCCTGCTTCAATCACGTCGTCGTTAATCACGCGCAGCGCGGAGAAGCCCATAAAGTTCGGGTCGTAATAGTTGGCAAAAGAGAAAGTATGCCAGGAGTCCAGCCAGCCATGATTTGCATGACCACGTTCATTTGCTTTGCGTAAGTAGATCATTTGTATTCGCCCCCTGAATGATTTCGATGGGCTTAGTGTGGACCCGATCCGCCTGGGATGATAGAGGGTGAAAATTGACCCCTCTGTTCAAAAAAATTGAACTATTCGAGAGGTCATCAAACTTACTTCGCAAGAGTCACTGTGGAGGGAGAGGCTTGCTCAAAACCGCGTTCAAGGATTTCCAGATTGGTAAGAACTTCAGATTCCTTGACGTAATTTGGCGCCCCGCTGGTGATGGTTTGGTACAACGCATCATAAACGCGTCCGTAATCGCCCATCTCTGGCTTCATCTCTTCTCTGACCGTCACGCCCTCGTCATTGACATACTCCAGCACACCGACCGAATCATCCGCCGCGAATCCCGGTTCGCCGGGCATAATGTTAGCCTTCAGGCTGGTTTCCTGCTGGTCGATACCGTATTTAATAAACGAACCTTTCTTCCCATGAACGATAAATTTCGGATAATCGATTTTCACCAGATGGCTGGTTTTGACGATGGCTTTTAGATCGCCATAAAATAGCTGCGCTTCAAAGGTGTCGTCAGGATTGGCTTTATTACGCAGGCTGCGGATGTCATAAGCGACGTGATCCGGGCGACCGAACAGCGAGATAATCTGGTCCATCGTATGCACACCAAGGCCATAGAACGCGCCATCCTGCGGCAGTCCAGGTTTGGTTTCTGCCACTGGGCGGTAATAGTCAAAATGGCTTTCCACTTCAACAATCTCTCCCAGCTTGCCGCTTTCAATCGCTTTTTTCGCCGTCAGAAAACAGGAATCAAAGCGACGATTCTGATACGGCGTGACGGTCAGCCCTTTACTTTTCGCCAGCGCAAAAAGTTCTTTCGCCTGGGCAAGCGTCGGAGTAAACGGTTTTTCGACCAGCACATTTTTCCCAGCCTCCAGCGCGCGCTTCGCGTACTCGAAGTGGCTGTCCGCATGGGTGCAGACAACAACCAGCTTAACATCGGGATCGTTTAGTACTTCGTCGAGATCGCTGGTGAAATGGATATGAGAGTAAATGGGGGCCTGTTCTTCCGGCTTCGCATGGCGGCGAAAAATATGCGCGACATGCCAGCTATCCTTGCGGTTAAGTACATACGGCAGATGGTAACGGGTGGTGCTTTTGCCGAAGCCAATAAAGGCGCAGTTGATGACCATGATTTCGTCCTTTTTAAGGTGATTATTTACACCTTAGCGCAAAGCGGACGTGGTTCCTACTGGAGTGCGCATAACGATCACAAGCACTTCCCGTGGATAAATTGAAAACGAAAGATCAAAAAAAAAGCCAGCACCCGGCTGGCTAAGTAATACTGGAAGCAATGTGAGCAATGTCGTGCTTTCAGGTTCTCCGCGAGGGTCTTCCTGATCGCGAGACAATAATAATCATTCTCATTCGCACTTGTCCAACACTTTTTGCAAAAAAATGCATTTGACTCGCATTTGAAAGTCAATGATGTTGAAAGGGACATTTACCCCAAAGAGGACAAAGGAATGAGTGAGATAGTAATACGCCACGCAGAAACACGGGATTACGAGGCCATCAGGCAAATTCACGCCCAGCCGGAGGTGTATTACAACACGCTACAACTACCTCATCCTTCGGAAGGCTGGTGGCCAGAAAGATTGAAAGATCGCCAGGGATTTAAACAACTGGTTGCCTGCATTGATAGTATCGTGGTGGGTCATCTTTTCGTGGAAGCTTATCAAGGCCCACGTCGCAGTCATGTTGCAACTTTTGGTATCTGTGTTGACTCCCGCTGGCACAACCGTGGCATCGCCAGCGCCCTGATCCGCGAATTGATTGAAATGTGCGACAACTGGTTACGGATAGATCGTATTGAGTTGACGGTGTTTGCGGATAACGCCCCGGCAATCGCAGTCTATAAAAAATTCGGATTTCTCATAGAAGGTACCGGCAAAAATTACGCTTTTCGTAATGGCGAATATGTCGATGCGTATTATATGGCGCGGGTGAAATAGAGAATTTGTAATCTAAAAGCCCTCACCTACCGGGAGAGGGCTTAAGATATTAATACCCCGCCGTTAAATCATCTACCGAACGTGGGTCGGAAGCGCCATACAATTCGCCGTCCGGCCCAACCATAATGCTTTGTGTACTGCCCATCGCCTCTTTTAGCGCCACTTTCTGACCTTTTGCTTCCAGCAGCTTGAGCGTATCCGGGCTAAATCCTTTCTCGACACGCAGCTCGTCCGGCAACCACTGATGGTGGAAACGCGGCGCATTGGTCGCTTCGGCGACATTCATGCCATAATCGATGCTGTTCACCACCATTTGCAGCACAGTGGTGATAATCCGGCTACCACCTGGGCTTCCGGTGACCAGCCAGGTTTTACCATCCTTGACCACAATGGTTGGTGACATCGACGACAGCGGGCGTTTATTCGGCCCGACAGCGTTAGCATCACCACCCACCAGCCCGTAAACGTTCGGTACGCCCGGTTTGGCGGAGAAATCATCCATCTGATTATTAAGCAGAATACCGCTCTCACCCGCGACAATACCCGTACCGAAGGTGGTGTTCAGCGTATAGGTCACCGCCACCGCGTTACCGTCTTTATCCACTACAGAGTAATGGGTAGTTTGATTACTCTCATAAGGCGCAAGCTTGCCGGGGCGAATTTCGCTGGATGGCTTCGCTTTATTGATATCGATTTGATCAGCAATAGATTTGGCATAGGCTTTATTGGTCAGCGCCTGCCACGGTACTTTGACAAAATCCGGGTCGCCAAGATATTCCGAGCGGTCGGCGTAGGCGTATTTCTCCGCTTCTGCCATGATTTGCATCGCATCGGCGCTGCCAAAGCCGTATTTCTGCATATCGAAGTTTTCCAGAATATTGAGGATCTGTACGATATGGATCCCGCCGGAGGATGGCGGTGGCATGGAGTAAATCTGATACCCGCGATAATCGCCACTTATTGGTGTACGTTCGACCGCTTTATAGGCCGCTAAATCTTCTTTAGTGATCAAGCCACCGTTTTTCTGCATCTCCAGGGCGATCTGTTCCGCTATCGTGCCTTTGTAGAATTCATCCGGGCCGTTTTCGGCAATCATCTCCAGGCTCTTTGCCAGATTCGTCTGTACCAGCTTGTCGCCCTTTTTCAGCGGTTCGCCCTCTTTCCAGAAGATAGCTTTGCTGTTTTCGTGATTTGGTAGCACTTCACTGCCGTAGGTTTTGAGATCGTCTGCCAGCGCATCGTTAACGATAAAACCATCGCGTGCCAGTTTAAACGCAGGCTGCACAACTTTGTTCAGCGGCATGGTGCCGTATTTCTCCAGCGCCAACGAGAAGCCCGCTACCGTACCGGGTGTGCCAGAAGCAAGATGCGAAGTGAGAGATTTTTTGCTGTCCGGGTTGCCCTGATCATCAAGGAACATATCGCGGGTCGCTTTGGCGGGTGCCATTTCGCGGAAATCGATGGCGGTGGTATTGCCATCTTTAGTGCGGATCAGCATAAAACCGCCGCCGCCCAGATTCCCTGCCTGCGGATGTGTTACCGCCAGCGCGTAGCCCACTGCCACGGCAGCATCAACGGCATTCCCGCCCTGCTTAAGGATATCTACCCCCACCTGAGTGGCAGTGGCGTCCACAGATGCTACCATCCCCTGCTTCGCGCGTACCGGATGGAAGACATCCTCCTCCACGCCATACGAGACTGGCGGCGGCGCAGGTGGCGCGGCGACAGCACTAAAACAACTTCCTGTGAGCAGAGCAGCAATAGCCACCCGGCGTAAAAACGTCGGTTTTATCATCGTTATACTCCAGAGATTAAGGGGCAACCCCAGCTAAGCCTGGTATATAACTCTGAATTAATCCTGATGATTGCAGGAAAGGAGTAAACTTAAAGAATATCTTCAGAGGAGGATACGCGATGAAACGACTTCTGCTTTTGACGGCACTCCTGCCTTTTGTCGGCTTTGCACAGCCCATTAATACTCTGAACAACCCTAACCAGCCGGGGTATCAGATCCCCAGCCAGCAGCGGATGCAAACTCAAATGCAAACGCAGCAAATCCAGCAAAAAGGGATGCTGAATCAGCAACTGAAAACTCAGACGCAATTACAACAGCAGCATTTAGAAAATCAGCTTAATAGCAACTCGCAGCGGGTATTGCAGTCACAGCCGGGGGAGCTAAATCCCGCCCGGCAGCAAATGCTGCCCAACACCAACGGCGGGATGTTAAACAGCAACCGTAATCCGGATAGTTCGTTGAATCAGCAGCATATGTTGCCGGAGAGGAGAAACGGCGACATGCTGAATCAGCCCAGCACGCCGCAGCCTGATATTCCGTTGAAAACTATTGGGCCGTAAAGTTCGGGCCAATCACATCAATCGCATCGGTACAGATGCAATCCACGCCCCAGCGCAGCAACTCTGCCGCACGCTGGGGTTTGTTGACGGTATAAACCAGAATCCGTAATCCAGCGTCTTTCAACTGCATCACTCGCGCTTTATCGAGCAACTTATGATTGAGATGAATAGAGACGCAGCCCAGCCGCGTGGTCAGTTCGCGCCAGTCGTCGCGCCACTCATCCAGCAACAAACCGCGCGGCAGTTCCGGTGCAGCCTGGTGTGCGGCTTCTAAAGCATCAATCTCAAACGATGACAGCAGCGGCGGCGTCATACCAGCCCACAGTTCGCGCGCCGCCAGCGATACCATTTTGCCCGTTAATGGACCAGTGCCAGTGGTGGGTTTGATTTCAATATTTGCCATCATCCCATGTTCACGGCAGCGTTCCGCCACCTGCGAAAGCAACGGCAGCGGCTCACCTTTAAACGCTTTGCTGTACCAACTGCCTGCATCCACGCGCAGTAAATCCTGCCAGTTCAGATCGCCCGCGACGCCCCAGCCGTTGCTGGTGCGTTCGAGATTGTCGTCATGAAGCAGGAAGATCTCACCATCTTTCGATAACTTCGCGTCAAATTCGATCATCTTATGACCGTATTTTGCCCCAACGTCGATTGCCGCCAGGGTGTTTTCCGGGGCCAGTTTACCGCCGCCACGGTGGGCGACGATGCGGGGATAAGGCCAGTTACTCATACTCGTTGTCCTGTTTCACCATCAAAAAGATGCAGCTGATTTTCCGGCAGATGCAGCCACAGCGTGCTGCCTGTCGTCGGGCGCTCCTGATGCGCCAGTCGCACCACCAGCTTCTGTTCGCCCCAGCGTCCGTGCGCCAGGTTATCTGCGCCGAGGATCTCCAGCGTGTCCATCACCAGCGGTATGCCGCCTTCTGCCTGCGAGCTTAACGCAATATGTTCCGGGCGAATGCCAAGAGTCATTTTACGCCCGGCATACTGACGGTAGCCACCGTTTAGCGGTAGCGCGATACCGCCATCCAGTTCGAAATGCGTGCCTTCGTTATTCACGCGGCCTGTCAGCAGGTTCATCGCCGGACTGCCGATAAAACTCGCCACAAACAGAGTGGCGGGCTTTTCGTAGACTTCAACTGGCGTGCCAATCTGTTCGGCAACGCCGCCGTTCATCACCATAACCCGCTGAGCGAGCGTCATCGCCTCAACCTGATCGTGAGTAACGTAGAGTGAAGTCGTTTTCAGGCGACGGTGCAGTTGTTGCAGCTCAAGGCGCATCTGCACGCGCAGCTTGGCATCGAGGTTAGAGAGCGGCTCATCAAACAGGAACACCGCCGGATCGCGCACAATCGCGCGGCCCATCGCTACACGCTGACGCTGACCGCCAGAAAGCTCACGCGGACGGCGCTTGAGCAGGTCGTCCAGCTCCAGAATGCGCGCCGCTTCTTTAACACGCTCGGCAATTTGTTGCTTGCCCATGCCGCGAATTTTCAGCCCCCACGCCATGTTTTCTTCGACACTCATATGCGGATAAAGCGCGTAGTTCTGGAACACCATCGCAATCCCGCGATCTTTCGGCTCCATTTCGGTCACGCGTTGGTCGTTAATCCAGATATCGCCTTCGGTGACCCGCTCCAGCCCGGCAACCATGCGCAGCAGCGTGGATTTCCCGCAGCCAGACGGCCCGACCATCACGATAAATTCGCCATCCGCCACATCAAGGGTCAGCGGTTTAATGACCTGGGTTTTGCCATCCCAGCTTTTGGTTACTGCCTGTAATTTCAGTCCTGCCATCTTATTTCTCACTATCGACCAGGCCGCGCACGAAGGCACGCTGCATCACTAAAACAATCACCACCGGAGGGATAAGCGTTAACAACATCGCCGCCATCACCGAATTCCATTCCGTGGTGCCTTCGCCTGTAGCGATCATCCCTTTGATTCCTGCCACGGTGGTGCCGAGATCAACATCGGTAATAATCAACAACGGCCACAAATACTGGTTCCAGCCGTAAATAAAAGTGATCACAAACAGCGCCGCCAGATTGGTTTTCGACAGCGGAAAAACGATGTCGCAAAAGAAACGCATTGGTGATGCACCGTCGATCCGCGCCGCTTCCACCAGCTCATCCGGCAGCGTCATAAAGAACTGGCGGAACAAGAAAGTAGCGGTCGCAGAGGCCATCAGCGGCAGCGTTAAACCAGCGTAGCTGTCAAGCATTTTCAGGTTGGCGATGACTTCTACTGTCGGGAAGATACGCACTTCAACCGGCAGCATAAGGGTGATAAAAATCATCCAGAAGAAGAGGTTACGCAGCGGAAAACGAAACCAGACAATGGCAAATGCCGAGAGCATCGAGACGGTAATTTTGCCGAGCGTAATGCTGAACGCCATCACGAAGCTGTTAAGCAACATCCGCCAGAACGGCGCGCTATTTGTGCCTACCCCGTTCACCCAGATGTTGTGGATATTTTCCAGCAGATGCGTGCCGGGGATGAGCGTCATCGGCGCGGCGTAGACGGCCTGTTTATCCAGCGTCGCCGCGACAAACGCCACGTACAGCGGGAAGAGGATCACCGCGATCCCGAGGATCAGCATGGTATGGCTGAATATTGTCAGCCACGGACGGTTCTCAATCATTGGTAACGCACCTTGCTTTCAACATAGCGGAACTGCACCACCGTCAGCACGATGACGAGGAACATCAACACCACCGACTGCGCGGCAGATGAAGCCAAATCCAGTCCGGTAAAGCCTTCGCGGTAGATCTTATAAATCAGCGTCGTGGTGGCCTGTACTGGCCCGCCGGACGTGGCGGCGTCGATCACCGGGAAGGTATCGAAGAAGGCGTACACCAGGTTCACCACCAGCAGGAAGAAGCTCACCGGGGCGATAAGCGGCAGCGCAATCTTAAAGAAGCGGCGAATCGGGCCTGCACCGTCGATGGCTGCGGCTTCAATCAACGAACGGGGAATGGATTGCAGCGCGGCATAGAAGAACAGAAAGTTGTAGCTGATTTGCTTCCATACTGAGGCAAACACCACCAGGAACATTGCCTGACCGCTGTTTTGCGCATGGTTCCAGTCGTAGCCGAACTCAGCGAGAAAATGAGTGATCAGCCCGCGACCAGGGTTAAACAGGAAGATCCACAATACGGCGGCAACGGCGGGAGCCACGGCATACGGCAGCAGCATTAAGGTTTGATAGAAACGGCTGCCGCGCACGATATACTCCACCAGCGCCGCGAAGAACAGCGACACCAGCAAACCGCTGACCGTGACAAAGGTGCTGAATTTTATCGTCGTCCAGAAGGAGTCGAGATAGTAGCTGTCATGAAACAGCGTGACGAAGTTATCCAGGCCGACAAACTGGCTGGAAAAGCCAAACGGATCGACGCTTTGTAGCGAGTACCACAACGCTTCGCCCGCAGGCCAGATAAAAAAGATAACGGTGATGATAAGCTGCGGCGCGACCAGCAAATAAGGCAGCCAGCGCGAGCGGAACACCGGACGGGATGATGACATTACGGTTAATTCCTGAACTGTGCCGGATGCGCTTCGCTTATCCGGCCTACACGCGATGCCAGGTCAGATAAGCGAAACGCATCCGACATTTCACTGGTTAAGACTTCGTAGATTTCTCAAAGCGGCGCAGTAACTGGTTCCCACGCTCAACAGCGGTATCCAGCGCCTGCTGTGGCGTCTTCTTACCGGTCCACACGCTTTCCAGCTCTTCATCCACAATCACGCGGATCTGCGGCATATTGCCCAGACGCAGCCCTTTGGTGAACGGCAACGGCGGCTTGTTCAGCATCTGACGCGTCGCGGTATCCGCCCCTGGGTTTTTCTCGTAAAAGCCCTGCTCACGGGTCAGGTCATACGCCGCTTTGGTGATTGGCAGATAACCGGTTTTCTGATGCCACTCGGCAGCGTTTTCTGGCTTCGCGAGGAAGTCGAGGAACTTCGCCACGCCGGTGTAAGTTTCTTTATCTTTGCCCTGCATCACCCACAGGCTGGCTCCGCCGATAATGGCGTTTTGTGGCGCATCTTTCGCGTCGGCGTCGTATGGCATCATGCCTACGCCGTAGTTGAATTTGGCGTACTCGCGAATGTTGGCAAGAGAACCCGAAGAGGCGGTCGTCATCGCGCAATCACCGTTATAGAACTTCTCGGTAGATTCATCCTTACGCCCTACGTAACTGAAATCGCCCTTCTTGTTCATCTCTTCGAGCATGGCGATGTGTTTCACCTGCTCCGGCTTGTTGAACTCAAGCACCGCGTCCGTGCCGTCAAAGCCGTTGTTTTTGCTGGCAAACGGCAGACCGTTCCAGGCGCTAAAGTTTTCCAGTTGGATCCAGCCCTGCCAGCCGCTGGCGTAGCCGCACTTCATACCAGAGGCTTTCAGTTTCGCGGCATAGTCTGCCAGATCCTGCCAGGTTTTCGGCGGCTGTTCCGGGTCTAACCCCGCTTTCTTGAAGGCGTCTTTGTTGTAATAGAGAACGGGAGTCGAGCTGTTGAACGGCTGGGAGAGTAAGTGACCGGTTTTGCTGTCGGAGTAGTAACCTGAAACCGTCGGCACAAACTGCGACTCATCGAATTGAATCCCCGCCTCTTTAAACACGTCATACACCGGTTTAATGGCTTTCGACGCCATCATGGTGGCGGTGCCAACTTCATAAACCTGCAAAATAGCAGGCGCGTTGCCGGTACGAAATGCGGCAATCCCCGCACTTAAATTCTGTTCGTAGTTGCCTTTATAGGTCGGTACAATTTTGTAATCCGGGTTTTCGGCGTTAAAACGTTGGGCCAGAGAATCCACCTCTTTACCCAGTTCCCCTTCCATAGAATGCCAGAACGGAATGGTCGTCACTGCCTGTGCATTCCCCATTAACGCCAGTCCGAGCGCCAGTGCTGAAGCTGTATAATGTAACGGTTTCATCGTTTATCTCTCTTGTTGTACCGAATGCGCGAATTCACGCGTTTTATGCTCGCGGGGTAACATGACATGCTCGAATTACAGAAAAATAACTTTTTTGTTACATTTGTAAGATAGTAAGGTGTCAGAAAGATGACAAGGCAGTGACGGCGTAGGTGAGGGAAATTGGGAGATGGGGCACGGATAAGCGGGAAAAATAGAAGGTCTGAATCAAACTCTACAGATTGCTCATCGTTTCATGCCGGATGCGGCGTAAACGCCTTATCCGGCCTACAAGATCGTGCAAATTCAATATATTGCAACTCACCCAGTAGGCCTGATAAGCGCAGCGCATCAGGCAATTTTACATTTGTAACCTGTCTCAAAGGAGTCTTTTGACTCCTTATCAATCAACGTGTTATTACCCGCCTAAATACGCACTTCTCACCGCTTCATTCGCCAGTAGCGCGTCGCCGGTATCGGAAAGCACGACATGACCGTTTTCCAGCACATAGCCGCGATCTGCCAGCTTTAGCGCCTGGTTGGCGTTCTGCTCGACGAGGAAGATAGTCATCCCCTGCTCGCGCAGTTGCTCGATGGTGTCGAAAATTTGCTGGATGATAATCGGCGCAAGACCGAGCGATGGCTCATCAAGCAACAATAAACGCGGGTTGCTCATCAGCGCGCGACCAATCGCCAGCATCTGCTGCTCACCGCCGGACATGGTGCCCGCCCGCTGAACACGGCGCTCATGCAGACGTGGAAACAGTTCATAGACCCACTTTATGCGCTCCTGGAACTGGTCGCGTTCAGCAAAAAAGCCGCCCATCGCCAGATTCTCTTCCACCGTCATGCGTGAGAAGACGCGACGTCCTTCCGGGACAATCGCCACCGCTTCGCGCATGATTTTCGCCGTCTGCCAGTCGGTAATGTCTTTATCATCAAACACAATTCGCCCGCTGGTGGCGCGCGGGTCGCCACATAACGTGCCGAGCAAGGTGGTTTTCCCCGCCCCGTTCGCGCCAATCAGCGTGACAATTTCGCCCTGATTGATATGCAGGCTCACCTCATGCAGCGCCTGGATTTTGCCGTAGTGGGCACTGACTTTGTCAAAGGACAACATGACTTTTTCCATCTTATGCCTCACCTAAATAGGCACGGATCACGTCCGGGTTATTACGGATTTGCTCAGGCGTACCGTTTGCCAGTGGCGTCCCCTGATTGACCACGTAAATTCTGTCTGAAATCCCCATCACCAGTTTCATATCGTGTTCAATCAACAAAATAGTGGTGTTGTGATGGTTACGCAGTTCGGCAATCAGCTCATCCAGCTCTTTGGTTTCTTTCGGGTTAAGACCTGCCGCTGGTTCGTCGAGCATTAAAATCTCCGGCTGCGTTACCATGCAGCGGGCGATCTCCAGACGGCGCTGGTCACCGTAGGCCAGGTTACTCGCCTGACGGTTAGCGTGTTCGAGCAAACCAATGCGCTCAAGCCAGGTTGCGGCACGGTCGAGGGCTTCGCTCTGGGCGCGGCGGAAAGAAGGCGTTTTCAACAGGCCGGAGAACAGCCCGGTTTTCAGTTGCTGATGCTGCGCCACCAGCAAGTTTTCAATCACCGTCATTTCACGGAACAGACGCACATGCTGGAAGGTGCGCACCACGCCCATGCGGGCGATTTGCTGGCCGGGCAAACCTTCCAGATGCTGATCGCGCAGTAAAATAGTGCCGCCGGTGGGTTTGTAGAAACCGGTCAGGCAGTTAAAAACCGTGGTTTTTCCGGCACCGTTAGGGCCGATTAACGAGACGATCTCCTGCGGGTACAGTTCAAGATTGACGTTATTCACCGCCAGCAGGCCGCCGAAGCGCATCATCAGGCCGTTAACAGATAATAATGGCTGACTCATGCCTGCTCTCCTTTCGCTGCGCCGTTTTTCAGCTTGAGTTGCGGGCGCGTCATGGGCAGCAAGCCCTGCGGACGCCAGATCATCATCAGCACCATCAAACCACCGAGCATTAACATGCTGTATTCGTTGAAATCACGCATCAACTCTCGCGACACCACCAGCAAAATTGCAGCCAGAATCACCGCAAATTGCGAGCCCATACCACCGAGCACCACTATCGCCAGCACAAACGCCGATTCGGCAAAGGTGAAGGATTCCGGGCTGACAAATCCCTGACGTGCCGCGAACAGCGTTCCGGCAAAACCCGCAAACGCGGCGCTGATGGTAAAGGCGGTCAGCTTGATACGACGCGGACTTAAGCCCAGCGAACGACAGGCGATTTCATCTTCACGCAACGCTTCCCACGCGCGGCCCAGCGGCATTCGCAGTAAGCGGTTAATGACAAACAGGCTTAACACCACCAACAGTAACGCCACCAGGTAGAGGAAGATGACGCGATCGGACGGGTCGTATTTCAGGCCAAAGAAATTGCTGAACGTATCCCAGCCGCCTTCGCGGGCGGTGCGACTGAACTCGAGTCCGAAGAGAGTCGGTTTCGGGATCTGACTGATTCCGTTCGGACCGCCGGTGATTTCCGTGTTATTGAGCAGCAATATGCGCACAATTTCGCCGAAACCGAGAGTAACGATCGCCAGATAGTCGCCACGTAAACGCAACACCGGGAAGCCGAGCAGGAATCCCGCCGCCGCCGCCATCAACCCGGCAATCGGCAAACAGGTCCAGAAGCCAAGACCGTAATAGTGATTGAGCAAGGCAAAGGTGTAAGCGCCGATGGCGTAAAAACCACCGTAACCCAGTACCAGTAAGCCAGACAGCCCCACCACCACGTTCAGCCCGAGGCCGAGGATAATGTAGATCATGGTCAGGGTGGCGATATCCACCGTCCCACGCGACACCATAAACGGCCACGCCACCGCAAGCACCAGCAGGGCCACGAGGAACAGTTTCTGCTTCACCGTGGAGCCATCAATCGCGGGCAGAATAAACTTCGGCCCGGAAACGCTTTTTAGCCCTTTCTGAAACGCAGGTCGCACAAGCTGGAAGAAAAAGACCACCGCAGTGCCAATAAACACCCACTGCCATCGGATGTCTGAAGCCGTATCGACCACCAGTTTGGTGCCGTCCAGCTCCAGTTGCACTCCCATAAAGACGCCCGCGAGAACAAAGAACATGGCGGCAGAGAGCAGCGCCATTGCAATATGCATCGGTTTCATACTTTCTCTACCTCCGGGCGACCCAGAATACCGGTCGGCATCACCAGCAGCACCAGAATCAGCAGGGCAAATGAAACCACATCCTTATATTCCGTACTCAGATAGGCAGAAGAGAGCGCTTCCGCAATCCCCAGGATCAGGCCGCCAATCATCGCTCCCGGAATACTGCCAATCCCACCGAGTACCGCAGCAGTAAAGGCTTTCATCCCGGCCATAAAGCCGATGTAGGGGTTAATTACGCCATAGAACTGACCGAGCAGCACACCTGCCACCGCCGCCATCGCCGCGCCAATCACAAAGGTCAGCGCAATCACCCGGTCAGTGTTGATGCCAAGCAGGCTCGCCATTTTCAGGTCTTCCGCGCAAGCACGACAGGCGCGCCCCATGCGGGAATAGCGGATGAAAATTGTCAGCGCCAACATGGCGAGGAAGGTAACAATCCAGATCACCGCCTGCATGGTGGTAATAGAGGCAGAGAAGTTTTCACTATGGCCCACAACCCACTGACCGTTAAACAGGCTGGGTAGCGCCACGTCGCGCGAACCTTCAGTCAGGCTGACGTAGTTTTGCAGGAAGATAGACATGCCGATTGCCGAGATGAGCGCAATCAGGCGCTTAGAGTTACGCACCGGGCGGTAAGCCACACGTTCGATACTCCAGCCATAGGCGCTGGCAATGACGATTGCGCCGACGAATCCCGCCGCCACCAGCAGCCAGCCGGTATCAATGCCCAGCATCATCAGTGCGGCGATGATCATAAAAGAGACGTAGCTGCCGATCATATAAACCTCGCCATGGGCGAAGTTGATCATGCCGATAATGCCGTAAACCATGGTGTAGCCGATGGCTATCAGCGCGTAGGTACTGCCCAGCGTGATGCCGTTAAACATCTGCTGCAAGAAATACAAAAACTGCTCAGACATAAGGTAACCTTTCTAAAACCGCCCGCATTTCACGGGCGGTGGGATGATCACTTGGCTGCCGTCGATGAACCGTCGGCGTGCCACTGGAAGACACCAAAATCAAATCCCTTAAGATCGCCTTTTTCATCCCAGTTCAGCGGCCCAATCACGGTGTTTGCACCGTTAGCTTTTAAATCTTTCACCAGCGCCAGCGGCTCATCGCTGCCGGTACGCTCAAGGGCAGTCGCCAGAGATTGCACCGCCGCGTAGGTGATCCAGACATAAGGTCCGGACGGATCTTTTTTGTCTGCTTTCAGCGCATCAACGATGCCTTTGTTTGCCGGGTCCTGGTCATAGCGTTTTGGCATAGTGACCAACATACCTTCGGCGGCATCACCGGCAATGTTCGACAGCGACGCATTACCCACCCCTTCCGGCCCCATAAACTGAGTTTTCAGGCCAACGGAACGGGCCTGGCGCAGCATCTGCCCCATTTCCGGGTAGTAACCGCCGTAGTAAACGAAGTCGATGTTTTCTTTTTTCAGGCGGGCGATCAGCGCGGAGAAATCTTTCTCACCAGCGGTAATACCGTCGAAGAAGACGACGTTGGCATTGGCTGCTTTCAATCCGTCCTGCACCGAACGCGCCAGCCCTTCGCCATACTGTTGTTTGTCGTGAATGATGGCGATGCGCTGGGGCTTCACCGTCTCAAGAATGTATTTTGCCGCTGTTGGCCCCTGGGAAGAGTCCAGCCCGGCAGTCCGCATGATGTGTTGATAACCGCGTTGGGTCAGCTCCGGGTTGGTCGCCCCCGGCGAGATCATCAAAATACCTTCGTCTTCGTAGATATCTGAAGCAGGCTGAGTAGAGGAGGAACACAGATGACCAATAACGTATTTAATGCCGTCGTTAACGATTTTGTTGGCGACCGCAACGGCTTGTTTCGGGTCGCAGGCGTCGTCATATTCCACGCCCACCAGCTTATCGCCTTTAATTCCCCCTTTGGCATTAATGTCTTTAATCGCCTGACGCGCGCCGTTAAATTCCATATCGCCCCACTGGGCAATCGGACCGGACATCGCGCCGACAACGGCAACTTTAATATCGTCGGCCATAGCGGTGTGTGAAATTGTCAGTGCAATCATCCCTGCGATGATAGTTTTCGCATTCCGTTTCATAGTCAAAAATCCCCATTCGTGATGTTGTGTTGCTTTGTTTTTATGTGTTAACAAATCAGACTGTACTTTTTTTATACTGCACTGTTTTTGCCTGTCTGATTAAGGGTTTAGCGCAGTGTTTTGTGATAATAGCGATTAAAATCCCTATTTTTCAGTCGATTAAGAACAGATAATATTCTGAATTTATTGATAGATAAACAGAAAAAAGCGCCGTTGTCAGCATAAAATAACGGTACAAAGGGCGGAATAATTCACTACCATTCAGGGGATTATGCTGGACATTTTTCATTCTCTAATGTTTTTAATTTGTAATTATTGCTGTTAAAAAATTAATCACCTGCCAAAAGAAATAAAAAAGAGAAAGCCTCCGATTAAATTATTTCGCTACACTGGTTCCACTTTTGTGATTTACACGGGTTTCCCATGAAGCTGACCATCATTCGTTTAGAACACTTTAGCGACCAGGACCGGATTGATCTGCAAAAGATCTGGCCGGAGTACTCCCCTTCCTCTTTACAGGTTGACGATAACCACCGCATCTACGCCGCGCGTTTTAACGAGCGCCTGCTCGCGGCCGTGCGGGTAACCTTAAACGGCACCGAGGGGGCACTGGATTCCCTGCGCGTGCGGGAAGTCACCCGACGTCGCGGTGTGGGGCAATATCTGCTGGAAGAGGTTTTGCGTAACAATCCTGGCGTTTCAGGCTGGTGGATGGCGGATGCAGGCGTGGAAGATCGCGGCGTGATGACGGCGTTTATGCAGGCGCTGGGGTTTACGGCACAACAGGGCGGCTGGGAGAAGCGTTAATCGTCAAGTTTGATTTCAAAAGTGATGACCAACGAGAAATTGCCTGATGCGCTACGCTTATCAGGCCTACAATGTGTGCTGCAATTTACTGATTTCTTTGGATCTTGTAGGCCGGATAAGGCGTTTACGCCGCATCCGGCATGAAGCATGCGTACTCGATATTAGCAATTTGGCGGCAACCCAAAGTTGCCGATTAATGATTACTTCGCATCGGTCGCCGTGCCGTTGGCGTGCCAGTCAAATACGCCGAACTCAAAGCCTTTCAGATCGCCTTTCTCATCCCAGGTCAGCGGCCCCATCACGGTATCCACGGAGTTCGCTTTCAGGTATTTGGCGATTTCAGCCGGATCGTCAGACTGATTCAGGCCCGCCTGCAAAGATTGCAGCGCGGCGTAGGTGGTCCAGACGAACGCGCCGCTTGGGTCCTGTTTTTTCGCTTTGATCGCGTCAACAATTGGTTTGTTCGCCGGAACCTGATCGTAGTTCTTCGGCTTGGTTACCAGCAACCCTTCAGCTGACTCGCCCGCAATGTTAGACAGCGAGACGTTAGCCACGCCTTCTGGCCCCATAAACTGAGTTTTCAGCCCTGCCGCGCGTGCCTGACGCAGGATCTGCCCCATTTCCGGGTGATAACCGCCGTAGTAAACGAAGTCGATATTCTCTTTTTTCAGACGCGCCACCAGCGTTGAGAAATCTTTTTCCCCGGCGGTGATGCCGTCAAAGAACACCACGTTAGCATTGCCTTTCTTCAGGCCGTCCTGCACTGCACGCGCCAGACCTTCGCCGTACTGCTGTTTGTCGTGAACGATAGCAATGCGTTGCGGTTTCACTTTCTCAAGAATATATTTCGCCGCCGTCGGTCCCTGGTCGGAGTCCAGGCCGGTGGTGCGCAGGATCAGCTGATAGCCACGGGCGGTCAGCTCTGGTGCGGTTGCTGCTGGGGTGATCATTAAAATGCCTTCGTCTTCGTAGATGTCAGACGCTGGCTGCGTTGATGAAGAGCAGAGGTGACCAATCACATATTTAATGCCGTCGTTAACGACTTTGTTCGCCACCGCGACCGCCTGTTTCGGGTCACAGGCATCGTCATATTTTACGATTTGCAGTTTATTGCCTTTGATACCACCTTTAGCATTGATATCCGCAACCGCCTGCTCTGCGCCAGTAAACTCCTGGTCACCGTACTGGGCCACCGGACCTGACATTGCGCCCACGACCGCGACTTTAATATCTTCTGCCAGAGCCATATTGCTGAATGCCAGCGCGATACATCCTGCCAGTAACGCTTTACCCTTTATATTCATCCTGAGAATCCCCATTCATCTGGTTATTACGTGTGTTGTGATGTTGTTGTTCAGCACTTTATTTCGTTTTATGCATGACTACCCGTGCTTTAGCAGCATACTCTGCTAAAACATACCCGATTTTTATGATATTGGAATAGCTATTTTGACAGTTTATTAACAATCTGCGTGGGGATTGGCGTTTTGTCGGAGGGGGTAATTGATTATTGTAGAGGTCCAAAAAACAAAAACCCCGGACTCTCATCCAGGGTTCTCTGCTTAACAGCGGTAATTACGCTTCAATAGCAGCGCGAAGTTTTTTCATCGCGTTCTTTTCCAGCTGGCGCACACGCTCAGCGGAAACACCGTAACGGTCAGCCAGTTCCTGCAACGTGGACTTGTTGTCTTCGTCCAACCAGCGTGCGCGGATAATGTCCTGGCTACGCTCATCCAGACCCTGCATCGCGTCGGTCAGACGGTTTGCCGCCTGCTCTTCCCAGTTATCATCTTCAATGCCGTCGGCAAAGTTGGACGATTTATCCTGCAGATAGAGCACCGGAGCCATCGGCTGGCTGTCGGAATCGTCGTCGGAAGACAGGTCAAAGGTCATGTCCTGTGCCGCCATACGCGATTCCATCTCACGTACGTCTTTGCTGGTTACGCCCAGTTCACGGGCCACCATTTCGACTTCATCCTGATTAAACCAGCCCAGACGCTGCTTGGTTTTACGCAGGTTGAAGAACAGTTTGCGCTGCGCTTTGGTGGTCGCAACTTTGACGATACGCCAGTTGCGCAGAACGTATTCGTGGATCTCTGCTTTGATCCAGTGAACGGCGAAGGAGACCAGGCGCACACCCACTTCCGGGTTAAAACGGCGCACTGCTTTCATCAGGCCGATGTTACCTTCCTGAATCAAATCCGCCTGTGGCAGGCCATAGCCCGCATAATTACGAGCAATATGAACAACAAACCGCAGGTGAGACAGGATCAGCGTTTTTGCTGCTTCCAGATCGCCATGGTAATGCAGCTTTTCAGCCAGCGCCCGCTCCTCGTCAGCCGACAACATCGGCCACGCGTTAGCTGCCCGGATGTAGGAATCCAGGTTGCCAACAGGGGCTAAAGCTAAACTTTGCATTTTGTCAGTCATTCAAATCCTCTCAATCGATATCTTCTGGCGCTTCAGTGGTAGCAACAACTGTGCCAGAGCTTAAGAGCAACGAGGTTATCATTCACTGTTTTATCAGACCGTGATTTTATCCACAAGTTCAATGCAACGCTGTGAATAAATTACGCACAAAATGTGACATAGAGATGAAATACCGGGAAGAGACAACGGGGTCTCTTTCCCTGCTACGGAACCCATTGCAGGGAAAGAGTATAACACGCTTTTATTATTCAGGCGTAAAGTGGCGTAAATGTTGTACCGTGGCAAGCCAGGCTGCCACCCAGCCAATCATCGAGCATACCAGCAGCAATAGCAGGCATTCATCAAAAGATAAGCCATTGATATCAAACCTCGTTCCGAAAACCTGTGCCACTTCCGCAACCGCCGAAGACAAACGCAGGACCAGAATTTCCGACAAAATTAATGACAGCAATGCGCCAGAAAATCCCAGCAATGCGCCACCGTACAGGAATGGGCGCAGGATGAAACCATCTGTCGCACCAATCAGTTTCTGTACGTTAATGGAGTCACGGCGAGCAAAGATGCTCAGACGCACACTGTTACCGATGACGAGGAACACTGCCGCCACCATCAATACGCCGATCATTGCCGAAACGCGCCCGACCAGCCCGGTCAACGCCGCCAGACGGGCAAACCAGCTGTCATCCATTCGCACTTCGTCAATGCCGTTGATCTGGGTGATACGATCGCGCAAGGTATTCAGTGACTCGGTCCCCTGAAAATCGAGTTTCGGGATTACCACCGCCACTGCCGGAAGCGGGTTTTCTTCCAGCATATCCAGCGCACCACCAAAACCAGACCAGTTACGGAACTCGCCCAGTGCGTCTTCACGAGAAAGATAGTTTACTTTCTCTACACCTTGCTCGGCCTGCAACTGTGCCACCACGCCCGCAGCGGCGTCATCGTCCAGCGTTTTTTGCAGATAAACGGTGATTTGCGGTGACGGATAATACTGCGTCGCCGCCTGGTTAACGTTTTTGTACACCATATAACAGACGCTGGGCAGCGTCAGAGAGATGGCAATAACCATCACCGTTAAAAACGTGGCGAACGGTTTGCTTTTCAGATCCTGCAATGCGCCGTGGAAGGCATAGCGCACCTGTTCGTTGAAAACGTTAGTTTTGCGGTTTACCGGTTTTGGCGAGGATTTCGCGCGTTTCGGCGCATTACGACCGCCGTCGCCAGAGCCGCCGACCGATTTACGGAAGCGATCCAGACGCCCGCCAAACTGCCGGATATGATTGATTGCATCGCGCTTATTCATGGCCCACGCCTCCATGCAAGTGACCATCGCTCAGGGTGAGCATGCGATAGGAACGCCGCGAAATCAGGTTGATGTCGTGCGTTGCCATCAATACGGTTACCCCAACGCGGTTGAATTCTTCAAACAGACGTAGAATTCCTTCTGACAACGCGTCGTCAAGGTTACCGGTCGGTTCATCCGCCAGCAGTACCGCGGGCTTGTTCACCACCGCGCGGGCAATGCCAACACGCTGTTGTTCACCGCCGGAAAGCTGAATAGGGAAGTTCTTCGCTTTGTCCAGTAGCCCGACTTTATCCAGCGCCGCCGATACACGACGACGAATATCGTCACCGCTGGCACCGGCGATAATCAGCGGGATCGCCACGTTATCGTAGACAGTACGGTCCATCAGTAGATGGTGATCCTGGAAAATCATGCCAATCTGGCGGCGCAGAAACGGAACTTCACGGTTTTTCAGACGCGTGATGTCATGGCCGCTAAACCAGATTTTCCCGGCGCTGGGCCGCTCAATCCCACAGATCAGCTTCAGGAGGGTACTTTTCCCTGCGCCGGAATGACCGGTCAGAAACGCCATCTCACCCGGCTGCATATGGAACGTAACGCCCTGCAGCGCCTGTCTCCCACCGAGATAAGCCTTGCTGACATGTTCAAAGCGAATCATTGTTAATCCTCTCGGGCAAAAAGTGCCTCTATAAAGTCGTCCGCTTTAAACGGACGCAAATCCTCAATACGTTCGCCGACACCAATGTAGCGGATAGGGATACCAAACTGGTCAGCCACCGAGAAAATTACCCCGCCTTTCGCCGTGCCGTCCAGTTTCGTTAGCGTGATGCCGGTTAAGCCAACGGCTTCGTGGAACAGTTTGGCCTGGCTTACTGCATTCTGCCCGGTACTGGCGTCGATAGTCAGCATAACTTCATGCGGAGCTTCAACGTCGAGTTTCTTCATCACGCGGACGATTTTCTTCAACTCTTCCATCAAGTGCGATTTGTTCTGCAGGCGCCCGGCGGTATCGGCAATCAGAACGTCGATGTTACGCGCTTTAGCGGCCTGAATGGCGTCGAAGATAACAGAAGCAGAATCCGCACCGGTATGCTGGGCAATCACCGGAATATTATTACGCTGCCCCCAGACCTGAAGCTGTTCAACCGCTGCTGCACGGAAAGTATCGCCCGCCGCCAGCATCACTGATTTACCCTGCTGCTCAAACTGACGCGCCAGCTTACCAATCGTCGTGGTTTTACCCACACCGTTGACGCCCACCATCAGGATCACGAATGGCGTTTTACCTTCAACGTTCAGCGGTTCATCGACTTTCGCCAGTATCTCACCCATCTCTTCTTTCAGCAGGCCATAGAGCGCCTCGGCATCACGAAGCTGCTTGCGGGTCGCACCTTCTGTCAGATTGGTGATAATTTTACGCGTGGTTTCCACGCCCACATCGGCGATGAGCAATTGCTCTTCCAATTCTTCAAACAGATCATCGTCGATTTTTTTACCGCGGAACAGGCTGATAAATCCGGAACCGAGGTTTTCTTTGGTTTTTAACAGGCTGCGTTTCAGGCGCGCGAAGAAACCTTCTTTGGTCGGTTTTTCCTGCTCCTGAGCGATTTCTTCCACCGGCTGCTCTTCTTCTGCCGGAGGAACCACCATCACCGCCTCTTCTGCCGCTTCGGCAGCCAGCGCCTGTGCTTCCAGCTCTTCGTCGGTGATTTCGTCTTTAGCCGCTTCTTCTTCCGCCGCTTCGACAATCTCTACGGTTTCCGCTTCGGCCTGCCACTCTTCTGGCGAAACCTCTTCGGCTTTGACGTCTTCCGGCAACGGCAGCTCTTCACGCTCGATAGCCACAGGCTCTGGCGTAACTTCAGGTTCAATGACTGACGCTGGCGTTTCTTCAACTATCGTTTCCGGCTCAGTAATAACTTCCGGTTCAGCAACAGCTTCAGGCTGCGCTTTTTCACTTTCAGCAACCTGTTCAGTAACTTCCACAACGTCGGCAGCAAAAGTTTCCGCCTCGGCTTCAGTATGCGCCTGCGGCTGCTCTTCAACGGCTTGTTCAGAAGCCTTCGCAGGCTCTTGCGCCGGAACGATTTCTTCTACAACCGGTTGTTCGTTCTGGACTTCTGTCTCTTTTTCCGGGGTCTGCTCTTTTTGACCAAAGCCCAGCCAGGAAAAAAAGCCACGTTTTTTTTCTTTCGCCATTTGCGACTACACTCCTCGCTGTTGCTTCATGGCACAGCGTTAACGCTATGTACATAGCAGCTAAAAAAATGATGAAATAGTCTATCACTTAACTTAATTCACATCACCGCCTGCAAGTATGTGTTATATGGCGGATTGAGCAATTTATCATGAAAAAACCGAATCATTCCGGCAGCGGCCAAATCCGCATTATTGGCGGGCAGTGGCGAGGCCGTAAACTCCCGGTTCCTGATAGCCCAGGTCTGCGCCCCACCACAGACCGCGTACGCGAAACGTTGTTTAACTGGCTGGCTCCGGTCATTGTTGATGCCCAATGTCTGGATTGCTTCGCCGGGAGCGGCGCGCTGGGGCTGGAAGCGTTATCGCGCTACGCTGCGGGGGCCACGTTGATTGAGATGGATCGCGCGGTTTCTCAGCAGTTAATTAAGAATCTGGCGACACTAAAAGCAGGCAATGCACGCGTGGTGAACAGCAACGCGATGTCATTCCTGGCGCAAAAAGGCACACCGCATAATATCGTGTTTGTCGATCCACCGTTCCGCCGTGGCTTGTTAGAAGAGACGATAAATTTACTGGAAGATAACGGCTGGCTGGCTGACGAAGCCCTGATTTATGTCGAAAGCGAAGTCGAAAACGGTCTGCCCACTGTTCCGGCGAACTGGTCATTACATCGGGAAAAAGTGGCGGGTCAGGTGGCTTATCGGCTGTATCAACGCGAAGCACAAGGAGAAAGTGATGTTGATTAATATTGGACGTTTGTTAATGCTCTGCGTTTGGGGATTTTTAATCCTCAACCTGGTGCATCCCTTCCCGCGTCCGCTGAATATTTTCGTTAACGTGGCGCTGATTTTTACCGTGCTGATGCATGGTATGCAGCTGGCGCTATTGAAATCCACTTTGCCGAAAGATGGCCCGCAGATGACCACCGCCGAAAAGGTGCGCATTTTCCTTTTCGGCGTGTTTGAACTGCTGGTCTGGCAGAAGAAATTTAAAGTTAAAAAATAACCTTATTGTTCGCCAACAAAGCTGACAAAGCGCGTTCCTTTATAGCTCAGCGTACCTTTATCGCCCACTGTCAGGGCATGGTACTGCTGGGCGTCGAGGCGAAAGGTCTGTTCCATTCCTCCGCTTTGCGGTTTGAAGCTCGCCTCATAGCGCATGCTGGTACCTGCCGGTGTCACTTCCTGCTGGCGCGAACGGCGATCGTTAATCGGTTTTTCCCGCTTATTGCTCACCACCACCAACTTTTGCTGGAGTGGCGCTATATCATTATCAGCTTTTTCCCGTCGTTGTTGCATAAAACGAAACGATGCGGCGACGATAATTAAGCCAATGATAACAATAAAGAAAAGAGGTGGTTTGCTCATCTTTATCCCTCATCGGAAAATGCGGAATTAAGCATACCCTGCCAGTTATGGTGTTGTCATCCGTCCACCCTCGCCACTAAACTGGAAGCAAGACCGTAGGCATTCCGCTTACGAAAAAATAACGAATTCAAGGAACTAAGATGCTTTGGTCGTTTATCGCTGTCTGTCTTTCCGCATGGCTATCTGTGGATGCATCGTATCGTGGGCCAACCTGGCAACGCTGGGTATTTAAACCATTAACCCTTCTTCTCCTGCTGTTGCTGGCCTGGCAAGCGCCGATGTTCGACGCCATTAGCTATCTGGTGCTGGCGGGATTGTGCGCCTCACTGCTGGGCGATGCGCTAACCCTGTTGCCACGTCAACGTCTGATGTATGCCATCGGCGCATTTTTCCTCTCGCACCTGCTGTACACCATCTATTTCGCCAGCCAGATGACGCTCTCTTTCTTCTGGCCTTTGCCGCTGGTGTTGCTGGTGCTGGGTGCGCTGTTACTGGCGATTATCTGGACGCGTCTGGAAGAGTATCGTTGGCCTATCTGCACGTTTATCGGCATGACGCTGGTGATGGTATGGCTGGCAGGTGAACTGTGGTTCTTCCGTCCAACCGCTCCGGCACTTTCTGCATTTGTCGGCGCTTCGTTGCTGTTTATCAGTAACTTTGTCTGGCTGGGTAGCCACTATCGCCGACGCTTCCGTGCGGACCACGCGATTGCCGCCGCTTGTTATTTTGCCGGTCACTTCCTCATCGTCCGCTCGCTGTATCTCTGATAAAACTTGACTCTGGAGTCGACTCCAGAGTGTATCCTTCGGTTAATGAGAAAAACTTAACCGGAGGATGCCATGTCGACTCCTGACAATCACGGCAAGAAAGCCCCTCAATTTGCCGCGTTCAAACCGCTAACCACGGTTCAGAACGCCAACGACTGTTGCTGCGACGGCGCATGTTCCAGCACGCCAACGCTCTCTGAAAACGTCTCCGGCACCCGCTATAGCTGGAAAGTCAGCGGCATGGACTGCGCCGCCTGTGCGCGCAAGGTAGAAAATGCCGTGCGCCAGCTTGCAGGCGTGAATCAGGTGCAGGTGTTGTTCGCCACCGAAAAACTGGTGGTGGATGCCGACAATGACATCCGTGCCCAGGTTGAATCTGCGGTGCAAAAAGCGGGCTATTCCCTGCGCGATGAACAGTCCGCCGACGAACAACAAGAATCACGCCTGAAAGAGAATCTGCCGCTGATTACGCTAATCGTGTTGATGGCAATCAGCTGGGGTCTGGAGCAGTTTAATCATCCGTTCGGGCAACTGGCGTTTATCGCGACCACGCTGGTTGGGCTGTACCCGATTGCGCGCCAGGCATTACGACTGATCAAATCTGGCAGCTACTTCGCCATTGAAACGTTAATGAGCGTAGCCGCCATTGGCGCGCTGTTTATTGGCGCAACCGCCGAAGCTGCGATGGTGTTGCTGCTATTTTTGATTGGTGAACGACTGGAAGGCTGGGCCGCCAGCCGCGCACGTCAAGGGGTCAGCGCGTTAATGGCGCTGAAACCGGAAACCGCCACGCGCCTGCGTAATGGCAAGCGTGAAGAGGTAGCAATTAACAGCCTGCGTCCGGGCGATGTTATCGAAGTTGCGGCAGGTGGGCGTTTACCTGCCGACGGTAAACTGCTCTCGCCCTTTGCCAGTTTTGATGAAAGCGCCCTGACCGGCGAATCCATTCCGGTGGAGCGCGCGACGGGTGATAAAGTTCCTGCAGGCGCCACCAGCGTAGACCGTCTGGTTACCCTGGAAGTGTTGTCAGAACCGGGTGCCAGCGCCATTGACCGCATTCTGAAACTGATCGAAGAAGCCGAAGAGCGCCGCGCGCCGATTGAGCGGTTTATCGACCGTTTCAGCCGTATTTACACGCCAGCGATTATGGCGGTCGCTCTGCTGGTAACTCTGGTGCCGCCGCTGCTGTTTGCCGCCAGCTGGCAAGAGTGGATTTATAAAGGGCTGACGCTGCTGCTGATTGGCTGCCCGTGTGCGCTGGTGATCTCAACACCTGCGGCGATTACCTCCGGGCTGGCGGCAGCAGCGCGTCGTGGGGCGTTGATTAAAGGCGGTGCGGCGCTGGAACAACTAGGTCGTGTTACCCAGGTGGCGTTTGATAAAACCGGTACGCTGACCGTCGGTAAACCGCGCGTTACCGCGATTCATCCGGCAACGGGGATTAGTGAATCTGAACTGCTGTCGCTGGCAGCGGCGGTAGAACAAGGCGCGACGCATCCACTGGCGCAGGCCATTGTGCGTGAAGCACAGGTCGCTGCGCTAACCATTCCTGCCGCCGAATCACAGCGGGCGCTGGTCGGGTCTGGTATTGAAGCACTGATTAACGGCGAGCGCGTGTTGATATGCGCTGCCGGAAAACATCCGGTTGTTGCATTTGCTGGTTTAATTAACGAACTGGAAAGCGCCGGGCAAACGGTAGTACTGGTGGTGCGTAACGATGAAGTGCTGGGTGTCATTGCATTGCAGGATACCCTGCGCGCCGACGCCGCAACTGCCATCAGCGAACTGAGCGCCCTGGGCGTCAAAGGAGTGATCCTCACTGGCGATAATCCACGCGCAGCGGCGGCAATCGCCGGTGAACTGGGGCTGGAATTTAAAGCGGGCCTATTACCAGAAGATAAAGTCAAAGCGGTGACCGAGCTGAATCAACATGCGCCTCTGGCGATGGTCGGTGACGGTATTAACGACGCGCCCGCCATGAAAGCTGCCGCCATAGGGATTGCAATGGGCAGTGGCACAGATGTGGCGCTGGAAACCGCCGACGCAGCATTAACCCATAACCACCTGCGCGGCCTGGCGCAGATGATTGAACTGGCACGCGCCACTCACGCCAATATCCGCCAGAACATCACCATTGCGCTGGGGCTGAAAGGGATCTTCCTCGTCACAACGCTGTTAGGGATGACCGGACTATGGCTGGCGGTGCTGGCAGATACGGGTGCGACGGTGCTGGTGACAGCGAATGCGTTAAGATTGTTGCGCAGGAAGTAAAAGTGTTGCCTGATAGCCTCTGGCTATCAGGCTTAGTGCTGAGGCGGGAACGGCGGCATAGTCAGGAAAGCATAATAAAGCGCTAACATCAGAATGACGGAGATAACACAGCATGCAGCAACCAAGCGGGATGCTATGGATGGCCTTTTGAACATCAACCACAGGGCATAAGCAAGCCCGACACCGTTAAGTAAAGGTAAAAAAATCATTAGCCAGAGCCAACCCCAGGCAAGTACCCCCAGCCATCCCCCCACGACGATAAAAACAGGGATCAGCCAATTGGGGGTGAAGATCGCGAGCAATCCCAGCAATACCAGACAAACTGGAATTAAATAATCCATTTGTGCATTCCATTACGTTTGCGTGCCGGATGCGGCGTAAACGCCTTATCTGGCCTACACAGGGCATCGAACTCGTAGGCATGATAAGACGCGACAGCGTCGCATCAGGCATTGTGCACCGTATCGCCAGATGCAGCTTGAACGTTTTATCCGTCCTACAAACCGGTTGCAAGCCGCAAAATTGAGCGCGATCGGTCCGCTAGCCTGATCCACCTTACCCCGATTTGCGAATCAAATAACGATAAGGCAGTCCATCGGTCTCTTTCGCAACCAGTTCGTGTTCCATAAAGGTACAAAACCCAGGAATATCGCGTGTCGTCGCCGGATCGTCAGCAATAATCAGCAACGTTTCACCTGGCTGCATATTGCGCACAGTTTTGCGCACCATCATTACTGGTTCCGGGCAGCGCAGGCCAAGTGCGTCGAGTGTGTGGTCAGGGCTGGAAAAGAGATCGGTCATTTTCTTCTCATCACATAAAAAAACGGCGCTAGTTTACGCCCTGTGAGTCCGTAAGCAAACCAGGTTAACGATTGCGTGAAAATTAACCATTGCATTGTCAACGTAAAGCAGTATCATGCGGCGGCTCGAAAAAAGGGTCAGCACGTTATTATGTTAAGGTAACAGACGTGTCGTACGTATTGGGTTCCCTCACCCCAATGGTTAATCAAAAAGGTACAATATGAACGTTTTCTCGCAAACTCAACGCTATAAGGCGTTGTTCTGGTTATCGTTATTTCATCTGTTGGTGATCACCTCCAGTAACTATCTGGTTCAGCTTCCCGTATCCATTTTTGGTTTCCATACCACCTGGGGCGCGTTTAGCTTTCCGTTTATTTTCCTTGCTACCGACCTGACTGTGCGTATTTTTGGCGCACCGCTGGCCCGTCGTATCATCTTTGCGGTGATGATCCCGGCGTTACTGATCTCCTACGTCATCTCGTCGCTGTTCTATATGGGTTCCTGGCAGGGATTCGGCGCGCTCGCCCACTTCAACCTGTTTGTCGCCCGTATCGCCACCGCCAGTTTCATGGCCTACGCGCTGGGGCAAATCCTCGACGTGCACGTTTTTAACCGCCTGCGTCAGAGTCGTCGCTGGTGGCTGGCACCGACGGCTTCCACCCTGTTTGGTAACGTCAGCGACACGCTGGCCTTCTTCTTCATTGCCTTCTGGCGCAGCCCAGATGCCTTTATGGCCGAACACTGGATGGAAATCGCGCTGGTCGATTACTGTTTCAAAGTGTTAATCAGTATCGTTTTCTTCCTGCCAATGTATGGCGTATTACTCAATATGCTGTTGAAAAGACTGGCAGATAAATCCGAAATCAACGCTTTGCAGGCGAGTTAAAGGTTCGTTATCAGAGTTGTGATAAGATGGATGAATGAGCCGTTATGGCCGTTTATCGAAAGGAAGAAGTCAATGCGCAATCTGGTTAAATATGTCGGAATTGGCCTGCTGGTTATGGGGCTTGCGGCCTGTGATGATAAAGACACTAACGCTACGGCGCAGGGTTCGGTCGCGGAAAGTAACGCTACCGGGAATCCCGTCAACCTGCTTGATGGCAAGTTAAGTTTCTCGCTGCCAGCGGATATGACCGACCAGAGCGGTAAGCTGGGAACGCAGGCTAATAACATGCATGTCTGGTCCGACGCCACCGGGCAAAAAGCAGTCATCGTCATCATGGGCGATGATCCGAAAGAAGATCTGGCGGTGCTGGCGAAGCGCCTGGAAGATCAGCAACGTAGCCGCGATCCGCAGCTGCAAGTGGTAACCAATAAAGCCATTGAGCTGAAAGGTCACAAAATGCAGCAGTTAGACAGCATTATCTCCGCGAAAGGCCAGACGGCGTACTCTTCCGTTATTCTGGGTAATGTGGGTAATCAACTGCTGACCATGCAAATTACGCTGCCAGCTGACGATCAGCAAAAAGCACAGACCACCGCAGAAAACATCATTAATACGCTGGTTATTCAGTAAGTTTTAAGATGATGAGATGGCCTCAGGTACTTCCACCGGAGGCCGTTTTTTTAATCGCCACGTCAGTAATAACGCGATTGCGACCAGTCCCGCCGCCGCCAGATAAATCACCGGGACGCCCGCCCAACTCATCACCAGCCCAGCCAGTGGTCCGGTCACGCCAAGCGATAAATCCATAAATACGGTGTAAGTTGCCAGCGCCGCCCCCTGATTTTGCTGCGGAACCGCTTTTACCGCCACTACGCCCAATGCCGGGAACACCAGCGAAAACCCCGCCCCCGCGAGTAAGACGCCGATTTTCGCCATCCACGGCATAGTCGCCACGCCAACCAGTAGCAGGCCGATTATCTCAACGCTAAAGCAAATCATCGCCACATTTAAGCCGCCGATACGATTTATGCCGTTAGGGAATAACAATCGCGTTCCAACAAATGCACAGCTAAACAGCGTCAGCGCAAAAGCCGCACCGTCCCAGCCTTTAGCGTCATAAAACAATGTGATAAAGGTGGCGATAACGCCAAATCCGGCAGAAGCCAACGCCAGCGCCATGCCGTATAACCAGACGCGCCCAAGCACCGCGCGAAACGGCAGTGGTTTGCCTTTACTGGCTTTTACCGTCGGACGCGGGATCGCTAACAAAATGGCCACCAGCGCCACACCCATAATGATTAACGCTAACGCCTGCAAGCCGCCCCAGTGATAAAACACGACACCTAACGGCGCACCCATCGCCATCGCCCCGTAAGTGACAATGCCGTTCCACGAAATCACCCGCCCGATATGCAGCGAACCAACCACGCCAACGCCCCATAGGGTCGATCCCGTTCCGGCAAAACTTTGCCCAATCCCAAGGATCACGCGCCCCAGGCACAGTAATAACAGGCTGATGACGGGCAGACTGGCGGTTAATCCTGCCGTCAGATACCCCAAACCGCTCAAAAAGCAGCCGCATAAACCGAAGACGACAATCTTTTTGGGTCCCAGCAAATCGGCGTAACGTCCGGCATGAGGGCGGCTCAGCAAGGTGGCGAAATATTGCAGGCTGATAACCAATCCTGCCCAGAAAGCGCTAAAGCCCATCACATCATGGACATAGCCCGGTAATACAGCGAGCGGCAACCCGATGGTGAGGTAGCTGGCGAAGTTAAACATGACAATGGAGACAATGCGCAAATTCAGGCGCAATCCGTTTAGCGCGGGTTCGGCTACGGGTTCGGGCATGAGGATCACCACATTTTTACAACAGTGTTTCATTTTTACCACGTGCTGACGTGAAAATCAGCAGTAAGAATCAGAATATTGCTGGCGTGACTCCCGCTACACTTAATACAAAAAGTCACAAGGAAGCCCCAATGGAAACCCCTCAACCCGATAAAACGGGCATGCACATTCTGCTTAAACTGGCCTCGCTGGTAGTGATCCTCGCGGGCATTCACGCAGCGGCAGATATCATTGTGCAACTGTTACTGGCGCTGTTTTTTGCCATCGTCCTCAACCCGCTCGTCACCTGGTTTATTCGTCGCGGAGTACAACGCCCCGTTGCCATTACGATTGTGGTGGTGGTGATGCTGATCGCACTAACCGCGCTGGTCGGCGTACTGGCGGCATCGTTTAACGAATTTATCTCTATGCTGCCGAAGTTTAATAAGGAGCTGACGCGCAAACTTTTTAAATTGCAGGAGATGTTGCCTTTTCTTAATTTGCATATGTCGCCGGAGCGAATGCTGCAGCGGATGGACTCGGAAAAAGTGGTTACCTTCACCACGGCGCTAATGACCGGGCTTTCCGGGGCAATGGCGAGCGTACTTTTGCTGGTGATGACCGTAGTTTTCATGCTGTTTGAAGTACGCCACGTCCCCTACAAAATGCGTTTTGCGTTGAATAATCCACAGATTCACATCGCCGGGCTACACCGCGCCTTAAAAGGTGTTTCGCACTATCTGGCATTGAAAACACTGCTAAGTTTATGGACAGGCATTATCGTCTGGCTGGGGCTGGAACTTATGGGCGTACAGTTTGCGCTGATGTGGGCGGTACTGGCGTTTTTGCTTAACTACGTCCCCAATATCGGCGCGGTAATTTCCGCCGTACCGCCAATGATTCAGGTGCTGCTGTTTAATGGCGTTTACGAATGTATTCTGGTCGGCGCATTGTTTTTAGTGGTCCATATGGTCATCGGCAATATTTTAGAACCACGGATGATGGGCCATCGCCTGGGGATGTCCACCATGGTGGTATTTCTTTCATTGTTAATTTGGGGATGGCTGCTCGGCCCGGTAGGGATGCTACTTTCGGTACCATTAACCAGCGTGTGTAAAATCTGGATGGAAACCACCAAAGGCGGTAGCAAACTGGCGATCTTACTGGGGCCGGGCAGACCGAAAAGTCGGTTACCGGGATGAGGCGACAAGTGATACGATACGCACTTTCATTTTCCATTAAACGTTGGCCCTGATATGTATCGGATAGTTCTGGGGAAAGTTTCGACCTTAAGCGCAGCTCCACTGCCACCGGCTTTACGCGATAAAGCACCGCAAGGCCCACGGCGCGAACGCTGGCTGGCGGGGCGTGCATTGCTTTCACACACGCTTTCTCCACTACCGGACATCATCTACGGTGAACAAGGCAAACCCGCATTCGCATCGGAAACGCCGCTATGGTTCAACTTAAGCCATAGCGGTGACGATATTGCCCTACTGTTGAGCGATGAAGGCGAAGTCGGCTGCGATATCGAAGTGATTCGCCCGCGTGCCAACTGGCGCTGGCTGGCGAACGCAGTGTTCAGCCTCGGAGAACATGCCGAGATGGACGCCGTGCATCCAGATCAGCAACTGGAAATGTTCTGGCGCATCTGGACACGCAAAGAAGCCATCGTTAAACAACGTGGCGGCAGCGCCTGGCAAATCGTCAGCGTAGACAGCACCTATCAGTCCTCGCTGTCAGTCAGCCATTGTCAGCTTGAAAATTTAAGTCTGGCGATCTGCACCCCTACTCCCTTTACGCTCACCGCCGACAGTGTGCAATGGATCGATTCAGTTAACTGACCAGCCCATCCGACTGCCCATCTATTGATCCAGAACAGGTTATCAGTATGACGAATACTTAAAATCGTCATACTTATTTCCGCCATCTATTTTAATCCATTGGGGTTACCATGCTCTCCACACTCCGCCGCACTCTATTTGCGCTGCTGGCTTGTGCGTCTTTTATCGTCCATGCCGCTGCACCAGATGAAATCACCACCGCCTGGCCGGTGAATGTCGGGCCACTAAACCCGCACCTTTACACACCCAACCAGATGTTCGCCCAGAGCATGGTTTATGAACCACTGGTGAAATATCAGGCAGACGGTTCGGTGATCCCGTGGCTGGCAAAAAGCTGGACCCATTCAGAAGATGGCAAAACCTGGACCTTCACCCTGCGTGATGATGTGAAATTCTCTAACGGTGAACCGTTTGATGCAGAGGCCGCGGCAGAAAACTTCCGCGCTGTGCTCGACAACCGTCAACGTCACGCCTGGCTGGAGCTGGCAAACCAGATTGTTGATGTCAAAGCTCTCAGTAAAACCGAGCTGCAAATCACCCTGAAAAGCGCCTACTACCCTTTCCTGCAAGAACTGGCCCTGCCCCGCCCTTTCCGCTTTATCGCCCCCTCGCAGTTTAAAAACCATGAAACCATGAATGGGATTAAAGCGCCGATTGGCACCGGGCCGTGGGTTTTGCAGGAATCGAAACTGAATCAGTACGATGTCTTCGTCCGTAACGAAAACTACTGGGGCGAAAAGCCGGCGATGAAGAAGATCACTTTTAACGTGATCCCGGACCCGACCACCCGCGCGGTGGCGTTTGAAACTGGCGATATCGATCTGCTATACGGTAATGAAGGGCTATTGCCGCTCGATACCTTCGCCCGCTTTAGCCAGAACCCGGCCTACCACACCCAACTGTCACAGCCGATCGAAACCGTGATGCTGGCGCTTAATACCGCCAAAGCCCCCACCAACGAACTGGCCGTACGTGAAGCGCTCAATTACGCGGTAAACAAAAAATCGCTGATCGATAACGCGTTGTATGGCACCCAGCAGGTCGCCGACACCCTGTTTGCCCCTTCCGTGCCCTATGCCAATCTCGGCCTGAAACCGCGCCAGTACGATCCGCAGAAAGCGAAAGCGTTGCTGGAACAAGCAGGCTGGACGCTGCCCGCAGGCAAAGATATCCGCGAGAAAAATGGTCAGCCGCTGCGCATTGAACTGTCGTTCATCGGCACCGATGCGTTAAGCAAATCAATGGCCGAAATCATTCAGGCTGATATGCGCCAGATTGGCGCGGATGTCACGCTGATCGGCGAAGAAGAGAGCAGTATCTATGCTCGTCAACGCGACGGTCGTTTTGGCATGATTTTCCACCGTACCTGGGGCGCGCCATACGATCCACACGCCTTCCTGAGTTCAATGCGCGTACCGTCGCACGCTGACTTCCAGGCACAGCAAGGTTTAGCCGACAAGCCGCTGATTGATAAAGAGATCGGCGAAGTGCTGGCGACACACGACGAAACCCAACGTCAGGCACTGTATCGCGACATTCTGACCCGTCTGCATGACGAGGCGGTTTATCTGCCTATCAGCTATATCTCAATGATGGTGGTTTCAAAACCGGAACTGGGTAACATCCCCTACGCGCCGATCGCCACCGAAATCCCGTTCGAACAGATTAAACCGGTGAAACCTTAATGTTGCGTTATGTATTACGCCGCTTTCTGCTGCTGATCCCGATGGTGCTCGCCGCCTCGGTGATCATTTTTCTGATGCTGCGCCTCGGCACCGGCGACCCGGCGCTCGATTATCTGCGTCTGTCTAACCTACCGCCGACGCCGGAAATGCTGGCTTCTACCCGCACCATGCTGGGGCTGGATCAACCGTTGTACGTGCAGTACGGAACCTGGTTGTGGAAAGCGCTGCATCTTGACTTTGGTATCTCATTCGCCAGCCAACGCCCGGTGCTGGACGATATGCTGACCTTCCTGCCCGCCACGCTGGAACTGGCGGGCGCGGCGCTGGTGTTAATTCTGCTCACTTCCGTGCCGCTCGGCATCTGGGCGGCGCGCCATCGCGACCGCCTGCCGGATTTCGCCGTGCGTTTTATCGCGTTTCTTGGCGTGTCGATGCCTAACTTCTGGTTGGCGTTTTTACTGGTGATGGCATTTTCTGTGTATCTGCAATGGCTGCCCGCGATGGGTTACGGCGGCTGGCAGCATATCATTTTGCCTGCGGTTTCCATCGCTTTTATGTCGCTGGCGATTAACGCGCGTCTGCTGCGCGCCAGTATGCTGGACGTCGCGGGTCAGCGTCATGTGACCTGGGCGCGACTGCGCGGCCTGAACGACAAACAGACCGAACGCCGCCATATCCTGCGCAATGCCTCGCTGCCGATGATCACCGCCGTGGGGATGCACATTGGCGAACTGATTGGCGGGACGATGATTATCGAAAACATCTTTGCCTGGCCGGGCGTCGGGCGCTATGCGGTGTCGGCGATTTTCAACCGTGACTATCCGGTGATCCAATGCTTTACGCTGATGATGGTGGTGGTTTTTGTGGTCTGTAATTTGATTGTCGATTTGCTCAACGCCGCGCTGGACCCGCGCATTCGTCGTCATGAAGGAGCGCACGCGTGAACTTTTTCCTCTCTTCTCGCTGGTCGGTACGCCTGGCGCTCATCATTATCGCCCTGCTGGCACTGATTGCGCTCACCAGCCAGTGGTGGCTGCCATACGATCCCCAGGTCATTGATTTGCCGTCGCGTCTGCTTTCTCCGGATGCACAGCACTGGCTGGGCACCGATCACTTAGGACGCGATATTTTCTCACGGCTGATGGCGGCGACCCGTGTGTCGCTTGGCTCGGTAATGGCCTGCCTGCTGTTGGTGCTGACATTAGGGCTGATTATTGGCGGCAGCGCCGGGCTGATTGGCGGGCGCGTTGATCAGGCCACCATGCGCGTCGCGGATATGTTTATGACCTTCCCGACCTCGATTCTGTCGTTCTTTATGGTTGGCGTGCTCGGCACCGGGTTGACCAACGTAATTATCGCCATCGCCCTGTCGCACTGGGCGTGGTACGCGCGCATGGTGCGCAGTCTGGTGATTTCACTGCGCCAGCGCGAGTTTGTGCTGGCATCACGGCTTTCTGGCGCGGGCCATGTGCGGGTGTTTATCGATCATCTGGCGGGCGCGGTGATCCCTTCACTGCTGGTGCTGGCGACGCTGGATATCGGCCATATGATGCTACACGTCGCGGGGATGTCCTTCCTCGGTCTCGGCGTGACCGCCCCGACCGCCGAATGGGGCGTGATGATTAACGATGCACGTCAGTATATCTGGACCCAGCCGCTGCAAATGTTCTGGCCGGGACTGGCGCTGTTTATCAGCGTGATGGCCTTTAACCTGGTGGGTGACGCACTGCGCGATCATCTGGACCCTCATCTGGTGACGGAGCACGCACACTAATGCCGCAACAGATTGAACTACGTAATATCGCGCTACAGGCCGCGCAACCGCTGGTACACGGCGTATCGTTAACCCTGCAACGCGGACGCGTGCTGGCGTTAGTCGGCGGTAGTGGCAGCGGGAAGTCGCTGACCTGTGCCGCGACGCTGGGCATTCTGCCCGCTGGCGTTCGCCAGACGGCGGGGGAAATTTTGGCCGATGGCAAACCGGTTTCTCCCTGCGCCCTGCGCGGTATCAAAATTGCTACTATCATGCAGAACCCGCGCAGTGCCTTCAATCCGCTGCACACCATGCTCACGCACGCGCGGGAAACTTGCCAGGCACTGGGGAAACCCGCCGATGACGCCACGCTTACCGCTGCCATAGAAGCGGTAGGGCTGGAAAACGCCGCACGCGTGCTGAAGCTGTACCCGTTCGAGATGAGCGGCGGCATGTTGCAGCGCATGATGATTGCGATGGCTGTGCTATGTGAATCACCGTTTATCATCGCCGATGAACCGACCACCGACCTTGATGTAGTGGCGCAAGCGCGCATTCTGGATCTGCTGGAAAGCATTATGCAAAAACAAGCGCCGGGAATGCTGCTGGTTACCCATGATATGGGCGTGGTAGCACGTCTGGCAGACGATGTGGCGGTAATGTCTCACGGTAAGATTGTTGAGCAGGGCGATGTCGAAACGCTGTTTAATGCCCCCAAACATGCGGTAACGCGCAGCCTGGTTTCTGCTCACCTCGCGCTTTATGGTATGGAGCTGGCATCATGACTTTACTTAACGTCTCCGACCTTTCACACCAGTACGCACACGGTGGATTCAGCGGTAAGCACCAGCATCAGGCAGTGCTCAATAACGTTTCGCTGACCCTGAAAAGCGGTGAAACCGTCGCCCTGCTGGGACGCAGCGGCTGCGGAAAAAGCACTCTCGCGCGGCTGCTGGTAGGCTTAGAGTCTCCCTCACAAGGGAATATTAGCTGGCGCGGCGAATCGTTGGCAAAGCTCAATCGCGCCCAGCGTAAAGCATTCCGCCGCGATATTCAGATGGTATTTCAGGACTCCATCAGCGCCGTGAATCCGCGCAAAACCGTGCGCGAGATCCTGCGTGAACCGATGCGCCACCTGCTATCGCTGAAAAAATCGGAACAACTGGCGCGTGCCAGCGAAATGCTGAAGGCGGTCGATCTCGATGACAGCGTTCTAGACAAACGCCCACCGCAGTTAAGCGGCGGTCAGCTCCAGCGCGTCTGCCTGGCTCGCGCGCTGGCGGTCGAACCGAAACTGCTGATTCTGGATGAAGCCGTTTCTAACCTTGATCTCGTGTTACAGGCGGGCGTCATTCGCCTGCTGAAAAAGCTACAACAGCAGTTTGGCACCGCCTGCCTGTTTATCACCCACGACTTACGTCTGGTGGAGCGCTTCTGTCAGCGGGTGATGGTGATGGATAACGGGCAAATTGTCGAAACCCAGGTGGTGGGAGATAAATTAACCTTTTCCTCTGACGCCGGACGTGTGCTACAAAACGCGGTATTACCCGCATTCCCCGTGCGCCGTCGCGCCACAGAAAAGGTTTAAGTCAATGCAACGAGTCACCATCACCCTTGATGACGATTTACTGGAGACGCTGGACAGCCTGAGCCAGCGTCGTGGTTATAACAACCGTTCCGAAGCTATCCGCGATATTTTGCGTAGCGCTCTGGCGCAGGAGGCCACCCAGCAGCACGGCACACAAGGTTTCGCGGTGCTGTCGTATGTGTATGAACACGAAAAACGCGACTTAGCCAGCCGTATTGTCTCCACACAGCATCATCACCACGACCTCTCAGTCGCCACGCTGCATGTACATATCAATCACGACGATTGCCTGGAAATCGCCGTGTTGAAAGGTGACATGGGCGACGTGCAGCATTTTGCCGATGACGTTATCGCCCAGCGCGGCGTGCGGCATGGGCATTTGCAGTGCTTGCCGAAGGAAGATTAACCCCGTAATTACGCCATTGTCCCAATCGTCTTCCTGAATCGCAGCAACGCGATGGTGAAAAACGCGCCGCCAATTGCCATCAACGTCAGGAACTGCGGCCAGACGATTTCGAATCCGGCACCCCGGTAGAGGATGGCCTGCGCGAGGCTGACAAAGTGTGTCGTCGGCATGGTCAGCATAATGTCCTGCACCATCTGCGGCATACTTTCGCGCGGCGTGGATCCACCAGAAAGCATTTGCAGCGGCAGCAGCACCAGAATCACCAACAGCCCCAGTTGTGGCATCGAACGCGCTATCGTCCCCATAAAAATACCGATTGACGTAGTGGCAAACAGACTGAGCGCCACGCCCAGCATAAACAGCGGGATAGAGCCTTCTATCGGTACGCCCAGCACGCCTTTTACCATCAGCACCAGCGATAATCCCGATACCACCAGCACCACCAGCCCCATCGACCAGACCTTCGCCATCATGATCTCAAACGGCGTTATCGGCATCACCAGTAAGTGTTCCACCGTGCCGTGTTCACGCTCGCGGATCAGCGCTGATCCGGTCAACACAATCGCCAGCATGGTAATGTTGTTGATGATCGCCATCACCCCGCCAAACCACGCGGGATCGAGGTTCGGATTAAAGCGCATGCGGGTTTCCAGCGATACCAACGGTTCGCTGTTATCACGGTAGCGCGCGACAAAGCTGTTCACTTCACCGTTGATAATATTCTGGATATAACCGTTGCCAGTGAATGCCTGGCTCATGCGCGTGGCATCGACGTTCACCTGAATATCCGGCTGACGTCCGGCGAGGACATCACGCTGAAAATTAGGCGGAATATTTATCGCGAAGGTATAGCGCCCGGCGTCCAGCCCGGCATCCATCTCATCGGCGGTGATCATCTCCGGGGGCAAAAACCACGGGCGGTAGAAGCTGTTAACGATCCGGTTCGATAACTGCGATTGATCCATATCGGCAATGGCGATCGGCGCGAGGTTCAACGATCCTGGCGTAACGGTCGCTGACGAATACACCGACACCGTAAACGAGAAGACAATCAGCGTCAGCATCGCTTTATCACCGAGCAGACTGCGCAACTCTTTGATACCCAGATTAAAAATATTGCGTAAATGGCGCATCATCCCTCCTGTTTTTTCAGCAGCAGGATGCTTAAGCCCATCACCAGTGGAATGGCTATCAGCAACGGGATAAAAAGTTGCCATAAATCCGTCAGATCCAGCGCCTTCGAGAACGTCCCGCGGGCGATAGTCAGAAAATGACTGGTAGGGTAAACCTCGCCGATCCAACGTCCTGGACCTTCCAGCGAAGCTACCGGATCGATCATCCCGGAAAACTGCGTCGCCGGGATCAACGTGATAATCGCCGTACCGAAAATGGCGGCAATCTGGCTTTTCATAAAGGTGGAGATCAGCAGCCCCATTCCGGTGGCGATGATGATATACAGCAACGCCGCCAGGGTGAGCGTCAGGAAACTGCCTTTATGCGGTACGCCAAATACAAATACCGACAGGGCGCAGAGCAGGAAAAAGTTCAGCATTCCCAGCCCGATGTACGGTAGCTGTTTGCCAAGTAAAAATTCGCTGCGGGTGGTGGGGGTCACGTAAAGGTTGATAATCGACCCCAACTCTTTTTCCCGCACTACGCTAAGGGCGCTTAACATCGACGGAATCATCATCAGCAACAGCGGGATCACCGCCGGAACAATCGCTGGCAGGCTTTTTACGTCCGGGTTATAGCGATAGCGTGTCTCAATATTCATCAGCCCGCTTTGGCTCGCGGGCGTGGATTGCCGACTCGCCACATCCTGTATCCAGCTCTGGTGCATGGCCTGCACGTAACCTTTTACCGTTTCGGCACGACTGGGCATCGCACCGTCGATCCAGACACCGAGTTCCACAGGCGTACCACGCGCGATATCGCGCCCGAAATTGGGAGGGATCTCAATCGCCACCGTGATATCGCCCGCACGCATCCGACGATCAAGCTCGTCATAACTGGTGAGCGGCGGCTGTTCGATAAAGTAACGGGAACCGGAGAGATTGAGCGTCCACGCCTGGCTACTGACGGTCTGGTCGCGGTCGAGCACCGCAAAGCGCAGGTTTTCCACATCCATACTGATGCCGTAACCCATTATCAGCATCAGGATCACCGTTCCCATCAGCGCCAGCGTCGAACGGACCGGATCGCGGCGCAATTCCAGTGCTTCGCGGCGGCTGTAGCTAAACAGACGGCGCAGGCTAAATCCCTGACGCGGCGCGTGGGTGGTGTCGTGTATCACGGGCGGCGCTTCGGCTTCGTTGCTCTGCCCTGCCGCTTCCTGCAAATAGGCGATAAATGCCTCTTCCAGACTGGCGGCTCCGCGTTTCTCAACCAGTTCCTGCGGTGTACCGCTGGCGAGCACTTTTCCGGCGTGCATCAGTGAGATGCGGTCGCAGCGTTCCGCTTCGTTCATAAAGTGGGTGGAGATGAAAATGGTCACTTTGTCCTGGCGCGAAAGATCGACCATTAACTGCCAGAACATATCCCTCGCCACCGGATCGACGCCAGAAGTAGGCTCATCGAGGATTAACATCTCCGGGCGATGAATCACCGCCACCGCCAGCGAAAGCCGCTGGCGAATGCCGAGCGGCAATGACTCCGGCAGAACATCTTCAACGTCGTTGAGCTTAAAACGCTCACTCATTTCAGCCACTCGCGCGGGAATTTCCGCTTCCGGAATGTGAAACAAACGGGCATGTAACTCCAGGTTTTGCCGCACGGTGAGCTCGTTATAGAGCGAAAACGCCTGCGACATATAGCCCACCCGACGGCGGGTATCGATATCTTTTGGATCAACCGGTTGCCCGAACAGCCACGCCTCACCTTCGCTGGCAGGCAGCAGTCCAGTAAGCATTTTCATGGTGGTGGATTTACCGCAGCCGTTCGAACCAAGGAATCCAAAAATCTCCCCACGTGGAATGCGGAAATTGACGTGATCAACGGCAACGAAGGAACCAAAACGCATGGTCAGATCGCGCGCTTCGATGGCAATCTCTGCGTTTTCAGGTTGATACGGTGGGATCACTACCGCCTGATGCGCCTGCCGTTGTGCTTGCGGTAACAGATTTATAAATGCTTCTTCCAGCGTGGCGCTTTGCGTTTGCTGCCGCAGCTCTTCGGCGCTGCCAGTCGCCAGTACTTCTCCGGCATTCATCGCTACCAGCCAGTCGAAGCGTTCCGCCTCTTCCATATAGGCGGTGGCAACCAGCACGCTCATATTGCTCTGCCGCTGGCGAATACTGTCGATCAGATCCCAGAACTGGGCGCGAGAGAGCGGGTCAACCCCCGTTGTTGGCTCATCAAGAATCAACAATTCCGGGTCGTGGATTAACGCACAGCACAGCCCCAGCTTTTGCTTCATCCCGCCGGAGAGTTTACCTGCCGGACGATCGCGAAACGGTGCTAACCCGGTGCTGGTCAGCAGCTCATTAATTCGGACTTCCCGCTCCGCTTTGTCGTGACCGAACAGGCGGGCGAAAAAATCGACGTTTTCATACACCGACAAGGTGTGGTAGAGGTTTTTGCCCAGTCCCTGCGGCATCCAGGCAATGCGCGGGCAGACGTCACGGCGATGCCTCGGGTCGCGCATATCGCCGCCCAGCACGATCACGTTGCCCTGCTCAATGACGCGGGCACCGGAAATCAGTGACAACAAACTCGACTTCCCGACGCCGTCCGGGCCAATCAGCCCGACCATACAGCGGGCCGGAATGTCGAGAGTGATATTGTTCAGCGCAACGGTTTTTCCATAATGCTGGTTCACGCCCGCCAGTTGCGCGACAGGCGGGACGGGAACCAGTTCCAGATGCGTCATTGCGGCAACCTCACCACCAGGTCGTCAGGCCACGGAAGTTCTTCATTCACCCGCACCCACGCTACGCCCGGCAATCCGGTTTTGACATATTCCAGATGTTGCTGGAGTAATTCCGGTGGGATACGCGCTTTGACGCGGAACATCAGTTTCAGCCGCTCATCGCTGGTTTCGACGGTTTTTGGCGTGAACTGGGCGACGCTGGCGACAAAGCTGATGGACGCAGGAATACGCAGATCTGGCGCGGCATCGAGGATCAGCCGGGCTTCGCCGCCCAGTTTCAGCGTGCCCGCCTGTTCAGTTGGCAGGAAGAAGGTCATATAGACGTCGCTGAGATCGACCATATTTAGCACCCGACCGCCTGCTGCCAGCACTTCCCCAGGCTCGGCAACCCGATACTGCACGCGTCCGTCACGCGGGGCTTTCAGTTCACTGTCATCGATATCTGCGGCAATGCGCCGCTCAGTGGCTTGTGCCGCTTCGACGCGCGTTTGCGCCTGAATGATATTGGTACGTGCCGCTTCTATAGCCGCTTTAGAAGCCGAAACCTGGGCTTTTGCCGATTCCAGCGCAGCACGGGCGCTTTCGGCGGCGGCACGGTCGTCGTCCAGCTGTTGCGCAGAAATAGCCCCTCGTTGGGCGAGTGAGCGGGAACGCGTATGACGTTTAGCCACGGAGTCCAGTTCGGCCTGGCGTTGATTAACCAGTGACTGCGCGGCACGAGTTTCACTTTGCCGTTGCTCCAGCAAAGCCTGCGCGGCGGCAACGGCGCTTTGTGCTTCTTTGATTTGCGCGATGGCTTCCAGTCGCTGTTCCTGCAACACGCGAGTATCCATCTTCGCCAATACTTCACCTTCACGAACAAACTGGCCTTCTTTCACCAGAATGGTGTCGATACGCCCGGCAATTTTGCTGGCGATATCCACTTCCGTCGCTTCAATACGCCCATTGCTGACGGCAAAGCCTTCCGGCACACCTGCCGGGCGCAACAGCCACCACGCCACGACAGCAACCACTGCCAGTAACCCGACAACCCACCACGCCAGATGGCGCTTACTCTTATCCATAATCGACCCGCCATAATCCCTGTAAGCAAAAGACGCGTGTTACAACTGCCACCGAACGACGTTCAGCGGATTCATCCATCCGGGATAAGAAGGAAACGGCAAATACGACCAGCGCACAGAGCATTGAGCGCCAATGGGGAAGGCTTAGTGAAAACGGGTAGTAATGTTGTCATCATCAGCATTCCTGGCCGTAAATGAAACACGCATACTCATAAGTGTGATCTATAAAACTGGCTGATAAAACGGTATCCATCCTGTTGGATAGCGTTTCACGCCTGTTCAGTTGCAGGAACAGAGCATTCCTTTTTACGTTTTATCAACAGTCTCAACCAGATAGTAACATTAATATTCATGTTGTCTATGGTTCAAAGCTGTAACAGCGTGCGCCTTCTACTCAAAGGCATAAGTTCATTTCTGTTTTTTTCATGCTGGTAAGACGTCCAGGGAGCGGTTACCTCAGGCCCTGCACCAGGATTAATTTGGCAATTATGCATACTGTACATCCTTCCGGCATGTTTACTGTCACGGGCGTTCAGACCTAAAACAGCCCCCCTTTCACCTATGAGTTCTCTTCCACCATTACCGTTATGTGCAACAACTTGATTTATACCTAACATTTGTGAGCATGCTAATAGTGCTTCAAGTTTGGGCCTGTAATCTGTCGAGATGGAAAAATAACGATTAAAAGATTGACAAGAGATGGCCCGGCTAATTTTAAATTTTTTACCATTAATTATGGTATGATGCTTTTTATTAATGATTGCCGCTAATTCGACCGGATCGAGAACATTGGTCATTTCATCTTTAGAGACTGTTATCGGACCTAAAATGTAACGTTCGCGTTGTATGTCGAAAGTTATCCCATGATGATTTGCCATTATTTTATATTTGGGGTCATAGAAACAGACAGGATAATCTTTTATCCCAGCGTAGGTATCTTCATTAAGTGGTTTCATGCGCGTGAAGTTCTGCATATAGTTACCATTGCAATTTGTTTCATGATTTCCAGCTAATACATGAACATTTTCATTGATACTCATTATGCGTTTTAACAAATCGATGATAAATTGATCGCCACAGATATTACTAAACCGATCGCCGGTTTGGTCACCCAGAAACGTACATGGCGTCACTGCGCCTTTATTAATAACCAAATAAGGCTGAAGACTTTCTAAAACTATATCTCTTCTGTTCAGAATACTGATTATTGTATTAACATTAGTGTCAAGTTGCTCATTAAAGTTCTCCCTTAGCAATACGTTGAGAACTTCATCTTCTATATTAAGCAACTGACTAAGGAAATTTTCTCCTTCAGCCATAATACCCAAATGACCTGTTGCAGTAAGCGCATACAAAACGGCACCGACTGAGCCATCAGTATCACCGAAATAGGTCGGTCTGGTACTTGTAGGATCAACGGGTGAACAATTTGAGAAATAGACTCTATTAGCAAAATGGGCCTTTATTACTGTTTCGAATTTAATATCAAATATATTGTATTGCGAAGTTTTCCAGTCCCAGAGGGGTTTGTACGACTCAGTAACTACAATATCATTCATATTACCATCTTCTGTCATGGCATTAAGAAAACAAACAATGCTGCGCCAATTTATTTCTATGTTATCAAGAGGGCAACCGTAATTTTTTCCATTAATTGTCACAATAAACTGATAACTATTATTCCTGCGTAGGATATGAACACGCATGCCCGATAGCATACTATATTTTTCTGATTGATACGTCTGTATGGAAAATGAAATCTTGTCATCTTGAAAAGATTGTTGGAAACGTTCTATTTGCCAGTCATCTATTTTTTCCACAACTTCACCGAGCATTGTCCTGGCAATACTTGATATGTCATCATCTAAGCCATTTGCTATATACCCAAACAGTTCTTTAGTGAAGTTGGTAACATGATCTTGCATAATATCATTTGCGGGGATTGTCATAGTACTGTCGTGAGTACCGGTCACAGCTCCAATTTTCATTTTTTACCTCATGCTATTCACTGCGAGGAATACGTAGTTAATATTTAATCTTATGACATACACCTCATGTTCGATGGAAAAACAATTATATTTTGCACAAATCATTCAGCCTTAAGGCATAATATGAAATTTCTTATCTCAAAGTAGACAAAATCCCTAGAGATTGTAGAGGCGTTATCAGAACATACCTCTACAATCGATTAAGAAAACCTATGAAATACTTTCAGGATTAATAAGACATACCACAGTATTCATGGAATTTTAATGAGATTGAAAACAACTAAGCCCTGATAAATAAATTATTTCATTATTTTTATCACGTACTTTCTTCCGGGAATTTAGACCCATAATACCATTATCAAATAGTTGATTCTGATCTACCCCGAGCCCATGATGGCCATATTTTTGTCTAATGTATTTTCTGGGGTCTTCGCATTTGAGTTTCTCTCCACATATGAAGATATGATTACGTGTTGGTCTGAAATCAGTAGTGTTATTAAAATAATCAGCATATAAATCTGTGGGTTTCATAATATTGCTTCGGATTAGATGGAATAGAGGATCATCCATATATTCTTTATGTTTTTTATTAAATATATTAGCTAATTCCTCAGGATCAGTAGGATTTTTCATCTGTTTAAATGGAACCTGCAAAGCACCGAGACAATAACATTCATTTTCTTCATTTCTTATTATTCCGTGATGACTGGTGGATTTGCCCCTATATTTCCAGACATCTGTTATCACTTAACCCATTACAAGCCCGCTGCCGCAGATATTCCCGTGGCGAGCGATAACCCAGCGCACTATGCGGATGCCATTCGTTATAATGCTCGAACGCCTCTGCAAGGTTCTTTGCTGCCGTTAACCCGTCTGGTTTGGGCATGATACTGATGTAGTCACGCTTTATCGTTTTCACGAAGCTCTCTGCTATTCCGTTACTCTCCGGACTCCGCACCGCCGTGTTCTTCGGTTCAAGTCCCAACATCCGGGCGAACTGGCGTGTTTCATTAGCCCGGTAGCATGAACCATTATCCGTCAGCCACTCCACTGGAGACGACGGAAGATCGTTGCCGAAGCGGCGTTCCACCGCTCCCAGCATGACGTCCTGTACTGTTTCACTGTTGAAGCCGCCAGTAGTCACCGCCCAGTGCAGTGCCTCACGATCACAGCAGTCCAGCGCGAACGTGACACGCAGTCTCTCTCCGTTATCACAGCAGAACTCGAACCCGTCAGAGCACCATCGCTGATTGCTTTCTTTCACGGCCACTCTGCCTGTATGTGCCCGTTTCGATGGCGGTACAGCAGGTTTTCGCTCAAGCAACAGCGCATTCTGGCGCATGATCCGGTAAACACGTTTGGCATTGATCGCAGGCATACCATCAAGTTCTGCCTGTCTGCGAAGCAGCGCCCATACCCGACGATAACCATACGTGGGCAGCTCTCCGATAACATGGTGTATACGGAGAAGCACATCCGTATCATCAGTGTGACGACTGCGGCGGCCATCCATCCAGTCATCGGTTCGTCTGAGAATGACGTGCAACTGCGCACGCGACACCCGGAGACAACGGCTGACTAAGCTTACTCCCCATCCCCGGGCAATAAGGGCGCGTGCGCTATCCACTTTTTTGCCCGTCCATATTCAACGGCTTCTTTGAGGAGTTCATTTTCCATCGTTTTCTTGCCGAGCAGGCGCTGGAGTTCTTTAATCTGCTTCATGGCGGCAGCAAGTTCAGAGGCAGGAACAACCTGTTCTCCGGCGGCGACAGCAGTAAGACTTCCTTCCTGGTATTGCTTACGCCAGAGAAATAACTGGCTGGCTGCTACACCATGTTGCCGGGCAACGAGGGAGACCGTCATCCCCGGTTCAAAGCTCTGCTGAACAATTGCGATCTTTTCCTGTGTGGTACGCCGTCTGCGTTTCTCCGGCCCTAAGACATCAATCATCTGTTCTCCAATGACTAGTCTAAAAACTAGTATTAAGACTATCACTTATTTAAGTGATACTGGTTGTCTGGAGATTCAGGGGGCCAGTCTAACTGGTTAAAACTTTCCTTTCTGGGTCATAATTACAAACATCAAGCGTTTTAATTAAGTTATATGTATCACCGGCGGAGAGTCTATGATTTGCTAGTCGTGCACTATAGTTACCATTAAAATTGATTTCATGATTTCCAGCCAGAACGACGACATTTTTATTTATACGACTATCTTTATTACCCTCCATATTTTGCATAGAATTTAGCAAAGTAAGGATATATTGATCTCCAAAAATAGTACTAAACCTGTCGCCTGTATGATCTCCAAGGAAAATACAAGGAGTAATCGCATCGCCTTTTAAAAAAACATGATTATGCAACTTATTCAAGATCATGTCTCTTGCATTTAATAAAGCGTAGAGCTCTCCCATTTTTTTCTTTTCGTATGCAGATGAAGCCATATTTTCGTGATTTAATAATTCACATATTAAACTCCACCCCTCTTCCCGGATGCCTATATGCCCTGAAACGAGCAATGCATAAAGTATAGCGCCTACTCTTCCATCTGTATCGCCAAAATAAGCCGTGTTCATATTTTGTGGGTTAATCACACCACAGTGTTTATAAAAATCTATTTCTGAAAACACAGATTTAACATAGTTATCAAACTTTTCCTTAGTGAGCATCTCAGTAGAGACATCCCAACGCCAGTCAGGTTTAAAATTACCGCTAAGAAGAGTAAAGAAATTTTCAGATATGATAGAAAGCCCATCAACTTTATAAATTATGTCTGATTTATCTCCGGAGAAATTAATAAAATAATAACCATCCCTACGCTCAATCGTAACGGTTATGGGAGATGATAATTTTAACACATGGTTATTGTCTGGTATAATTGTAAAGATAAACGTGTCAGTATCCATGTTGGCGAAACTATTATATTCTTGGATATCTATAGAAGGTTCACTATTGTAAAGCGATGTTTTCACCGTCTGATGAAAATAGTCATTTACATTCCAGTGACCATATTGCAGGAAATAGATGATATGCAGGCCTGCATTGTTACCTATTTGCGAAAATTTATCCAGTATATTAACTTCAACTGTCTTTGAAAGATGTTTTTTATCAACCTCGCCATGGTGTTGATGATTGTTAACTTTATCTGAATGCTTATATTCATGGCTTAAGGAGTTGTTTCCAATCAGATTATGAATTGCTTTCATAAATAACCTATGATATTTTTGAATTGTTTGTTACAAAATAAACGATACATGTCTGAAAGACATATTTACGACGATATAAAACAATAATAATTATATGTTCGCTGATTTTAAACACCGAGACTATCCGGTCTTTTACCAATAATGAAAAATAATCCCTCCCTGGAAGATAATTGTAAAGAACTACAGAATAAGAATTAATCTTAGGATAAATATTTATTTACCATGGCCTTTTGAACGCTGAAAAGTGGCACTCGGCAAAGTAAACCCAGCTATAGTTATGCTATGCATTTGTCTTTAATGATATCTCGTCATTTTATTAACAGGCTGAAATTATCATTAATGCACATTTCGATATTAGCAGGGATACCTGAGGAGTTTAAAGTGAACATATATATCGGGTGGCTTTTCAAATTAATCCCCTTGATTATGGGGTTAATTTGTATCGCGTTAGGTGGCTTTGTGCTGGAAAGTTCAGGGCAAAGCGAGTATTTCGTCGCGGGTCATGTGCTGATTTCTCTGGCAGCCATATGCCTGGCATTATTCACTACCGCATTTATTATCATTTCGCAGCTCACGCGCGGCGTTAATACGTTTTACAATACACTGTTCCCCATTATTGGCTATGCGGGGTCAATTATCACCATGATATGGGGTTGGGCACTGTTAGCAGGCAATGATGTGATGGCAGACGAGTTTGTCGCCGGTCATGTGATTTTCGGCGTTGGTATGATTGCCGCCTGTGTATCGACAGTGGCAGCGTCATCCGGTCACTTTCTGCTCATTCCCAAAAATGCATCGGGGAGCAAAAGCGACGGAACGCCGGTACAGGCTTATTCTTCATTAATCGGTAATTGCCTCATTGCCGTTCCCGTATTACTCACCCTGCTCGGTTTCATTTGGTCGATAACGCTGTTACGCAGTGCCGACATAACCCCACATTATGTCGCCGGTCACGTATTGCTTGGGTTAACCGCAATCTGTGCCTGTCTCATTGGCCTTGTAGCCACAATCGTCCATCAAACACGTAATACGTTCTCATCCAAAGAGCACTGGCTGTGGTGTTATTGGGTTATTTTTCTCGGCTCAATCACGGTGCTGCAGGGCATATACGTCTTAGTCAGTTCCGATGCAAGCGCTCGGCTGGCTCCCGGCATTATTCTCATTTGCCTTGGAATGATCTGTTACAGCATATTCTCAAAAGTCTGGCTACTGGCACTGGTCTGGAGACGTACCTGTTCGTTAGCCAACAGAATTCCGATGATTCCCGTCTTCACCTGCCTGTTTTGCCTTTTCCTGGCATCGTTTCTTGCGGAAATGGCGCAGACCGACATGGGATATTTTATTCCTTCGCGGGTTCTGGTCGGTTTGGGAGCGGTATGCTTTACGTTGTTCTCAATCGTTTCAATATTAGAAGCAGGTTCTGCTAAAAAATAATTGCAACGTACCGGATAAAACCAGCGTCGACCAATTGCGTAACGCTGGTTTTTCTTAGGTATCATGAAATAACTTAACATTGATGGTTAAGTATAAAAAACAGTAAAGTTACTGTCTTTTTTCAACCTGTTCATATTTTATAAAGATCTGGACTTCGGTCGATTTTTAATCACCATTCCCCCACCTTATTTTAAGCATGGAGGGTTTCAGTTCACGGGCTTATTAGAAAATAATCACAAGATAGCCACTATCAAAATTAGCTCATTTTTAATGCGGCTCTAATAATTTTCATCTTTAGGTAATAGGTCAGGACGACTTCGCTGCAATCAAATCCTGCGCACAAGCCCACGCACTCGACCACGCCCACTGGAAGTTATAGCCTCCCAGCCAACCAGTGACGTCCATCACTTCACCGATGAAGTACAGCCCAGGCACTTTACGCGCTTCCATCGTCCGTGAAGAGAGTTCGTTGGTATCCACGCCGCCGAGCGTCACTTCGGCAGTGCGATAGCCTTCAGTGCCGTTCGGCTGCACACGCCAGTCGGTCAATGTGCTAATCAGTGCCTGTTGGTCACGTACGTTGAGCTGTTTTAGCGAGACATCCGGGATTTGCCCGAGTTGTTGTAAGCGTTCAACCAACCGCTTCGGTAGATGAACCGCCAGTGTGTTTTTCAGGCTTTGATTCGGATGTGCGTTACGCTGTTCATTCAGGAAGGTTTCGAGGTCCACATCCGGTAGCAGATTAATGCTGACAAATTCACCCGGTTGCCAGTAGCTGGAAATCTGCAACACTGCCGGTCCAGACAAGCCGCGATGGGTGAAGAGTAAGTTCTCACGGAAAACGGTGCCGTTTTCAGCTGTAATCACGGAAGGTACCGCCACACCCGCCAGCACCTGTAACTCCTCGAGCAACGGTTTATGCAAAGTGAATGGCACCAGACCCGCGCGGGTCGGCAGCACGTTGAGGCCAAATTGTTCGGCAATCTTATAACCAAACGGCGATGCCCCCAGCCCCGGCATTGACAGCCCACCGGTCGCGATGACCATTTTTTCGCTACCGACGGTCATGCCATTCAGTTCAAGCGTGAAGCCTGTTTCATCCTTCGCCACACTCAGCACTTCGCTTCGCAATCTGAAGGTCACATTGCCCTTCTCGCACTCAGCCACCAGCATGTCGACAATCTGCTGCGCGGAGTCATCACAGAAGAGTTGCCCTAACGTTTTCTCGTGCCAGGCAATGCCGTGTTTATTGACCAGATCAATGAAATCCCACTGGGTAAAACGCGCGAGTGCAGACTTACAAAAATGCGGATTCTGGCTCAGATAAGCGCCCGGTTCGACATAAAGGTTGGTAAAGTTGCAGCGCCCACCGCCAGACATGAGGATTTTGCGCCCTGGTTTTTTACCATTATCGATCAGCAGAACCCGGCGTCCTGCCTGACCTGCCAGCGCAGAACAGAACATACCCGCCGCACCAGCGCCTATAATAATGGCATCAAACCTTTCCACGTTGCGCTCCTCTAAGAAAAAACGGGCGTGAATTGTAAAGATTCCTCAGTGGTCGCACCAGCATCAATATTACTAAAAGGAAGTATTTGCCTGAATTATATAAGATAATTATTTTTTGAGTGAAATCCATACAGGAGGCAAATCAAAAAAAGTCTATATTTCACTTTGCCCGCGCCGCGAAAGTCACTGATAATGCGCCGCGTTCATGTCCTCAAAATGGCGTAACGTCCTATGCTACATTTGTTTGCTGGCCTGGATTTGCATACCGGGCTGTTATTATTGCTTGCACTGGCTTTTGTGCTGTTCTACGAAGCCATCAATGGTTTCCATGACACAGCCAACGCCGTGGCAACCGTTATCTATACCCGCGCGATGCGTTCTCAGCTCGCCGTGGTTATGGCGGCGGTGTTCAACTTTTTGGGTGTTTTGCTGGGTGGTCTGAGTGTTGCCTATGCCATTGTGCATATGCTGCCGACGGATCTGCTGCTTAATATGGGATCGTCTCATGGCCTTGCCATGGTGTTCTCTATGTTATTAGCGGCGATTATCTGGAACCTGGGTACCTGGTACTTTGGTTTACCTGCATCCAGCTCTCATACGCTGATTGGCGCGATCATCGGGATTGGTTTAACCAATGCGTTGATGACCGGGACGTCAGTGGTGGATGCACTCAATATCCCGAAAGTATTAAGTATTTTCGGTTCTCTGATCGTTTCCCCTATTGTCGGCCTGGTGTTTGCTGGCGGTCTGATTTTCTTGCTGCGCCGCTACTGGAGCGGCACCAAGAAACGCGCCCGTATCCACCTGACCCCAGCGGAGCGTGAAAAGAAAGACGGCAAGAAAAAGCCGCCGTTCTGGACGCGTATTGCGCTGATCCTTTCCGCTATCGGCGTGGCGTTTTCGCACGGCGCGAACGATGGTCAGAAAGGCATTGGTCTGGTTATGTTGGTATTGATTGGCGTCGCGCCAGCAGGCTTCGTGGTGAATATGAATGCCACTGGCTACGAAATCACCCGTACCCGTGATGCCATCAACAACGTGGAAGCTTACTTTGAGCAGCACCCTGCGCTGCTGAAACAGGCTACCGGTGCTGATCAGTTAGTACCGGCTCCGGAAGCTGGCGCAACGCAACCTGCGGAGTTCCATTGCCATCCGTCGAATACCATTAACGCGCTCAACCGCCTGAAAGGCATGTTGACTACTGATGTGGAAAGCTACGACAAGCTGTCGCTTGATCAACGTAGCCAGATGCGCCGCATTATGCTGTGCGTTTCTGACACTATCGACAAAGTGGTGAAGATGCCAGGCGTGAGTGCTGACGATCAGCGCCTGTTGAAGAAACTGAAGTCCGACATGCTTAGCACCATCGAGTATGCGCCGGTGTGGATCATCATGGCGGTCGCGCTGGCGTTAGGTATCGGTACGATGATTGGCTGGCGTCGTGTGGCAACGACTATCGGTGAGAAAATCGGTAAGAAAGGCATGACCTACGCTCAGGGGATGTCTGCCCAGATGACTGCGGCAGTGTCTATCGGCCTGGCGAGTTATACCGGGATGCCGGTTTCCACTACCCACGTACTCTCCTCTTCTGTCGCGGGGACGATGGTGGTAGATGGCGGCGGCTTACAGCGTAAAACCGTGACCAGCATTCTGATGGCCTGGGTGTTTACCCTTCCGGCTGCGGTACTGCTTTCCGGCGGGCTGTACTGGCTCTCCTTGCAGTTCCTGTAATCGCACACACAAAAACGAGCGGGTCAGCTGGCCCGCTTCAGATTGTTGACATAGTGCGCTTTGTTCATGCCGGATGCGGCGTGAACGCCTTATCCGGCCTACAAAAACATGCAAATTCAATAGATTGCAGAGATTATGTAGATACTGTTATGGCCTGCAAGTTTTTTTCTACCCTGGTTTCCCAGATTGCAGGCATGCCAGACACAGCGCCGTCAGGCGCTGTTTTTTTCATCCCTTCCGCGATTTTTACGCAGCTACCGGATTATGCCGTGACGCATCGAACGGCACGCCTGACTTCAGCACTCCATACGCCACCTGTGCCAGCTTGCGCATCATCGCGCCAAGAATCACCTTTCCTTTCTTGCCATTAGCCGTCAGACGGTCACGGAACATCCGTCCCCACTCAGTCTTACTGGTGGCTACCATTGCAGGCATATACAACGCCCTGCGAAGCGACACATGTCCGGCTTTACTCAACCGGCTTGCCCCTCTCACACTACTGCCTGATTCATAACGCCGTGGTGTCAGACCCGCAAAAGCGGCGAACTGTCTGGCATGGGCGAAGCGGTCCTTCAGACCTATATAAGCCAGTAATACCGCAGATGTTTTCTCTCCGATACCCGGGATACTTTCCAGCAGTTTCCTGCGGTGTTTCATATCCGGATCATCGTCTGTCAGGTCTTTTATCTGCTTCTCAAGACGCTTCAGCTCTGCTTCAAGCCACAGAAGGTGAGCATCAATGCTCGGTCTCTGGACTTCCCGCGCCGTTTCAGTGCGGTTCAGTTCCTGCGTGTGCATATCTGTCAGCGCCTGGTGGCGTACTACCAGGGCACGCAACGCGCGTTCAAGCGGGTGAGGCGCTTCCCAGGCTGCAGGGCGCTTCTGACGACAGAACTCTGCCAGCATGCGCGCATCCACGGTATCAGTCTTGTTACGCAGTCCTTCACTCTGAGCGAAAGCTTTACCCAACGCAGGATTAATGACTGACACTATGTAACCTGCATCGTAAAGGCACTCTGCGACAGGTTCCATATAGGTGCCGGTCGCTTCGATGCAGATATGCGCATGGTCAATCTTGTGACCCTTCAGCCATCTCACCAGCTCATCGTGCCCTTTAGTGGTGTTAGCGAATTTTTTGGTGCGATGACGACCATCAGGACGCAACACATCGACATCCAGTTTCTCTTTAGCGGTGTCGATACCGATATAATGAAGTTCATGTTCCATCGTGAAACCAACCTTGCAAATACGGATTACCGGGAAAACCGGTCCATGATACTGTCCGGTTTATCACTTTGGGAGAAAGGCAGTCCGCTGCATAAATCTACGCAACAGGTTGAAAACCTAAGGCCCGATACGGCATGCGGACTGCAGGCAGAGAAAACTGGCCGATTTTCTCTGCACAGGAGGGATAATACAAGGCCTGATAAGCGTAGCGCATCAGGCAATTTTGCGTTTGTAATCAGTCTCGAGCGGGTCAGTTTGCTGGCCCGCTTTTTTTATGCGTTATTTTTGCTGAAGTGCTTAATGCCAAATCATCAATGCAATCAGGCTGACCACCACCAGACCACACAATGCGCTGGTCAGAATAAACTGCCGACGCACCCGCTCACAGCGGCGAATAAACTCATCATCGTGATGATCGCGATAACGTTGGGCATAGATATACCAAACGAGACGCACCTGTTTGTTGGGTTGGCCATGTGAGGTAAAAAAGCCCCCTCCATCAACATATTGATAGAGCAATGGATCGCAGTTACGCAGTACCACTAACAACGCGCGTAGTGATGAGAAATAGCGCGCCATGTTAACAATGCAAACGACACATAAAGCCCAAAATAATGCGACGGTGCTTATCATACCTCCTCCCCGGCGACCTGCCCGCGGAGTTCCACCCCGGGGCTACCGCTCCCGATACGCTGCCAATCAGTTAACACCAGGTCCTGGAGAAACCGCTTTTGTGGTGACCAACATCCGAGCGGCTCTATAGATAGTGTAGGAGATCAGGTTGTTTTTTTTCCAGAAGGTTAACCACTATCAATATATTCATGCCGAAAATTTGTTTATCTAACGGGTAAGCAAGGCGGATTGACGGATCATCCGGGTCGCTATAAGGTAAGGATGGTCTTAACACTGAATCTTTACGGCTGGGTTAGCCCCGCGCACGTAGTTCGCAGGACGCGGGTGACGTAACGGCACAAGAAACGCTAGCTGGCCAGTCATCGACAACTTTATGGAAGGAGTAACACTATGGCTTATAAACACATTCTCATCGCGGTCGATCTCTCCCCGGAAAGCAAAGTTCTGGTAGAGAAAGCAGTCTCTATGGCTCGCCCCTACAATGCGAAAGTTTCTCTGATCCACGTAGATGTAAACTACTCTGACCTATACACCGGGCTTATTGATGTGAATCTGGGTGATATGCAGAAACGCATCTCTGAAGAGACACATCATGCGCTGACCGAGCTTTCCACTAATGCAGGCTACCCAATCACTGAAACCCTGAGCGGCAGCGGCGATCTGGGCCAGGTTCTGGTCGATGCAATCAAGAAATACGATATGGATCTGGTGGTTTGTGGTCACCACCAGGACTTCTGGAGCAAACTGATGTCTTCCGCACGTCAGCTGATCAACACCGTTCACGTTGATATGCTGATTGTTCCGCTGCGCGACGAAGAAGAATAATCTTCCCTCCACGACGTGTGCCTGAACGCCCGCATATGCGGGCGTTTTGCTTTTTGGCGCGCCTTGTTACCTGATGCAGCGTATACGCCTTATCTGGCCTACGATCTGCGTACGCAATCAAAATCCCCAGCCAATACAACATTTAACACCATCATATTTTCCATCATTAGTGTGATCAGCTGGTTATTTTCTGTTGTAATAGTGTATTAATCTATTCACCGCATCAATATTAAGAATCTCTGACAGATGTAAACTTTTTCGCGCGTTATCCCTTACGCGTTCATACTTTTCAGGATGGTATTGGAAGGTTAATAAATATGAATACAACAACACCCATGGGGATGCTGCAGCAACCTCGCCCATTTTTCATGATCTTTTTTGTCGAGTTATGGGAGCGATTCGGCTACTACGGCGTGCAGGGCGTACTGGCGGTTTTCTTCGTTAAACAGCTTGGATTCTCGCAAGAGCAGGCTTTTGTCACTTTTGGTGCGTTTGCTGCGCTGGTCTATGGCCTCATTTCCATTGGCGGCTATGTCGGCGACCACCTGCTGGGGACCAAACGCACCATTGTTCTCGGAGCACTTGTGCTGGCGATTGGCTACTTCATGACCGGCATGTCGCTACTTAAGCCTGACCTGATTTTCATCGCCCTGGGGACTATCGCTGTCGGTAACGGCCTGTTTAAAGCTAACCCTGCCAGCTTGCTTTCGAAGTGCTATCCACCGAAAGATCCGCGGCTTGATGGCGCATTCACCCTGTTCTATATGTCGATCAATATCGGCTCGTTGATAGCGTTATCGTTGGCCCCTGTGATCGCTGATAGATTCGGCTATTCAGTCACCTACAACCTGTGCGGTGCGGGGTTAATTATCGCGCTACTGGTTTACATCGCCTGTCGTGGAATGGTGAAAGACATTGGTTCTGAACCCGACTTCCGCCCGATGAGCTTCAGCAAACTGTTGTACGTGTTACTTGGCAGCGTGGTGATGATCTTCGTCTGTGCATGGCTGATGCACAACGTAGAAGTCGCCAATCTGGTGCTGATTGTTCTCTCCATCGTCGTCACCATCATCTTCTTTCGTCAGGCATTCAAGCTGGATAAAACCGGGCGTAATAAAATGTTTGTCGCCTTTGTTCTGATGCTCGAAGCGGTGGTGTTTTACATTCTCTACGCCCAGATGCCAACGTCGCTGAACTTCTTTGCCATCAACAACGTGCATCATGAAATTCTCGGCTTTTCCATCAACCCGGTCAGCTTCCAGGCGCTTAACCCGTTCTGGGTGGTACTCGCCAGCCCAATACTGGCAGGCATTTACACGCATCTGGGTAACAAAGGCAAAGACCTCTCGATGCCGATGAAATTTACTCTCGGCATGTTTATGTGCTCGCTGGGCTTTCTTACAGCCGCCGCTGCGGGAATGTGGTTTGCTGATGCACAAGGGCTGACATCGCCATGGTTTATCGTGCTGGTTTACTTATTCCAGAGTTTAGGTGAACTGTTTATTAGTGCCCTTGGCCTGGCGATGATTGCTGCCCTGGTGCCGCAGCATTTGATGGGCTTTATTCTCGGGATGTGGTTCCTGACGCAAGCTGCCGCGTTCTTGCTGGGCGGCTATGTGGCAACATTTACCGCAGTACCAGACAACATTACCGATCCGCTTGAGACGTTGCCTGTCTATACCAACGTGTTTGGTAAGATTGGTCTGGTCACGCTAGGCGTTGCAGTAGTGATGCTGTTGATGGTGCCGTGGCTGAAACGCATGATTGAGACGCCGGAAAGCCATTAATTATTCTTGCAGAACACAGGGTAGCAATAACACTACCCTGCTTTACTTTCACACCGGCGTACCTGCATAAATATCAAAGCGATGCCCTTTGGTGACAACCGCGTTTGGCGTGGCGACATTCGCCAGCGGCGGCGCGTAGTCCGGGCGCTTTACCACCACGCGTTTGGTCGCCAGCAAGCGTGCAGGCTCCAGCAATCCATCAGCGTCGAGATCCGGCCCCACCAGCGACTGGAACACGCGCATCTCTTTTTTCACCAGCGCGCTTTTCTGCTTATGCGGGAACATCGGGTCGAGATAGACCACCTGCGGGCGTGGGGTAATATCAGTCAGCGCCGTCAGGCTGGAGGCGTGAATTAATTGCAAACGCTCCTGCAACCAGCCGCCGATTTCCGCATCCGCATAACCACGCGCCAGGCCGTCGTCGAGCAGCGCGGCAACGACTGGATTACGCTCCAGCATCCGCACACGACAGCCGACCGAAGCCAGCACAAAGGCATCGCGCCCCAGTCCTGCGGTAGCGTCTACTACGTCCGGCAAATAATCGCCTTTAATGCCCACCGCTTTCGCCACCGCCTCACCGCGTCCACCGCCAAATTTGCGACGGTGCGCCATCGTTCCGCCAACAAAATCAACAAAGATGCCGCCAAGTTTTGGCTCATCACGCTTGCGCAGTTCCAGATGCTCCGGTGTTAACACCAGCGCCATCAGGTTGTCTTCATCATGTTCCAGCCCCCAGCGAGCCGCCAGAACAGATAAGGCACCGTCTCCGGTGCCTGTTTCATCAATTAAGCAGATTTTCACTGAATGATCAGCCCTTAATGCCGTAGTGCTCCAGCATCGCATCCAGTTGTGGTTCACGACCACGGAAGCGTTTGAACAGATCCATCGGCTCTTCTGAACCACCACGGCTCAGAATGTTGTCGAGGAACGACTGTCCGGTTTCACGGTTGAAAATGCCCTCTTCCTCAAAACGCGAGAAGGCATCTGCCGCCAGCACATCGGCCCACAGGTAGCTGTAGTAACCTGCCGCATAACCACCAGCAAAGATGTGGCTAAATGCATGTGGGAAGCGGCCCCAGGACGGAGACGGTACCACGGCAACCAGTTTCTTGATTTCTGCCAGAGTTTCGAGGATTTTCGCCCCCTGATCCGGACGGAATTCTGCATGTAGACGGAAATCGAACAGGCCGAACTCCAGCTGACGCAGAATAAACAGCGCCGCCTGGTAGTTCTTCGCCGCCAGCATTTTATCCAACAGTTCTTTCGGCAGCGGTTCGCCAGTCTCATAGTGACCGGAGATAAACGCCAGCGCCTCCGGCTCCCAGCACCAGTTTTCCATAAACTGGCTCGGCAGTTCGACCGCATCCCACGGTACCCCGCTGATCCCGGATACACCGGCGGTTTCAATGCGGGTCAGCATATGATGCAGACCATGACCGAACTCGTGGAACAGCGTGATTACTTCGTCATGGGTAAACAGCGCTGGTTTACCATTCACCGGGCGGTTGAAGTTACATGTCAGGTACGCGACCGGTTTTTGCAGCGAACCGTCGGCTTTACGCATCTGGCCTACGCAGTCATCCATCCACGCCCCGCCACGCTTGTTTTCACGGGCATACAGGTCGAGGTAGAAGCTGCCGCGCAGTTCGTTGTTCTCGTCATACAGTTCGAAGAAACGGACATCCGGATGCCAGACATCAACATCTTTGCGCTCTTTGGCGGTGATGCCGTAAATACGTTTCACCACTTCAAACAAGCCGTTAACCGCTTTGTTTTCCGGGAAGTACGGACGCAGCTGTTCGTCGCTGATGCTGTAGAGGTGCTGTTTTTGTTTTTCGCTGTAGTAAGCGATATCCCACGGCTGCAACTCATTGACGCCAAATTCGGCTTTGGCGAAGGTGCGCAGCTGTGCCAGCTCTTTTTCACCCTGCGGACGGGCGCGTTTTGCCAGATCGGTTAAGAAATCAAGCACCTGCTGCGGGTTTTCTGCCATTTTAGTGGCAAGGGATTTAAAGGCGTAGTTTTCAAAGCCCAGCAGTTGCGCCAGTTCGTGACGCAGCGCGAGGATCTCTTCCATCACCTTGCTGTTATCCCACTTACCGGCGTTCGGGCCTTGATCGGAAGCGCGAGTGCTGTAAGCGCGATACATCTCTTCACGCAAGGCCTGGTTGTCGCAGTAGGTCATTACCGGCAAATAGCTTGGGATATCCAGCGTCAGCAAGTAGCCCTCCAGTTCTTTCGCTTCGGCCTGGGCTTTTGCCGCCGCCAGCGCGCTTTCTGGCATACCCGCCAGTTCCGCTTCGTCGGTAACGAGTTTGGTCCAGCCCATCGTCGCATCAAGGACGTTGTTGCTGTACTGGTTGCCCAGCTCGGAAAGACGGGTAGCAATTTCGCCGTAGCGTTGCTGTTTCTCTTTCGGCAGACCGATGCCAGAGAGTTCAAAATCACGCAGGGCGTTATCAACCGCTTTCTTCTGCGCCGTATTCAGCGTGGCGTAATGATCACCATCGCGCAGGTCGCGGTACGCTTTATACAGCCCCTCATGTTGCCCTACCCAGGTGCTATATTCCGACAGCAGTGGCAGGGTTTGTTCGTAGGCTTCACGCAGTTCCGGGCTATTTTTCACCGAGTTCAGGTGGCTGACCGGGGAGAAGATACGCCCCAGCACATCGTCTACTTCCGCCAGCGGCTGGCAGAGATTTTCCCAGGTGTACGGTGCCCCTTGCGCTACTACGCGCTCCACATTTTCGCGGCAGTCATTCAATGCCTTCGTCACGGCTGGAACGACATGTTCCGGGAGAATTTTAGAAAACGGAGGCAATTCAAAGGGAGTCAGTAACGGATTCGTCATTAGCGCAGTCCTGGTTAAAGAGGTTAAGGAAGCGCTCAACAGGCGCTTTACATAATGTGTGTAGCATGGGGTTAAGTGTAGTGAATTTCAATGAGAAACGTTACGCTTTCGCGGCGACGGCCTCTTTTCGGTATACTGTCCTGATAGGCTTTTGTGCGCCCCGAATACGGGCCGATTTTTACTTACCGGAACACCTTTACCCATGCTCAGTTATCGCCACAGCTTTCACGCTGGCAACCACGCCGACGTCCTTAAACATACCGTTCAGAGCCTGATCATCGAGTCACTGAAAGAGAAAGATAAACCGTTTCTCTATCTGGATACCCACGCGGGTGCGGGGCGTTATCAGTTAGGCAGTGAACATGCCGAGCGTACCGGCGAATATCTCGAAGGTATCGCCCGTATCTGGCAGCAGGACGATCTGCCTGCGGAGCTGGAACCGTACATCAGCGTGGTGGAACATTTTAACCGTAGCGGGCAGTTACGTTACTACCCAGGTTCGCCGTTGATTGCTCGCCAGCTACTGCGCGAGCAGGACAGTCTGCAACTGACCGAGCTGCACCCGAGCGATTACCCGTTGCTGCGTGCTGAATTTCAGAAAGACAGCCGTGCGCGTGTGGAAAAAGCCGACGGTTTCCAGCAGCTTAAAGCCAAGCTGCCGCCGGTTTCTCGCCGTGGTTTAATCCTTATCGACCCGCCGTATGAAATGAAAACCGACTATCAGGCGGTGGTCAGCGGCATTAACGAGGGATATAAACGTTTTGCCACAGGCGTCTACGCGCTGTGGTATCCAGTGGTGCTGCGTCAGCAAATCAAGCGCATGATCCACGAGCTGGAAGCGACCGGTATTCGCAAGATTATGCAAATTGAACTGGCGGTACTGCCAGACAGCGATCGCCGTGGCATGACCGCTTCCGGCATGATTGTGATTAACCCGCCGTGGAAACTGGAACAGCAGATGAATAACGTGTTGCCGTGGTTGCACAGCAAACTGGTTCCGGCTGGCACCGGGCATGCCACCGTAAGCTGGATCGTGCCAGAGTAATTGCAGCCATCGCTGGCACCTATTACGTCTCGCGCTACAATCGCGGTAATCAACGATAAGGACAATATGTCATGACTAAACACTATGATTACATCGCCATCGGCGGCGGCAGCGGCGGTATCGCCTCCATCAACCGCGCGGCTATGTACGGTCAGAAATGCGCGCTGATTGAAGCCAAAGAACTGGGCGGCACCTGCGTGAATGTTGGCTGCGTGCCGAAAAAAGTGATGTGGCACGCGGCGCAAATCCGTGAAGCGATCCACATGTACGGCCCGGATTATGGTTTCGATACCACCATCAATAAGTTCAACTGGGAAACGTTGATCGCCAGCCGTACCGCCTATATCGACCGTATTCATACCTCCTATGAAAACGTGCTCGGTAAAAATAACGTTGATGTAATCAAAGGCTTTGCCCGCTTCGTTGATGCCAAAACAATTGAAGTAAACGGCGAAACCATCACGGCCGATCATATCCTGATCGCCACCGGCGGTCGCCCGAGCCACCCGGATATTCCGGGCGTGGAATACGGTATTGATTCCGATGGCTTCTTCGCCCTTCCTGCTTTGCCAGAGCGTGTAGCGGTTGTTGGCGCGGGTTACATCGCCGTTGAACTGGCGGGCGTGATTAACGGCCTCGGCGCGAAAACGCATCTGTTTGTTCGTAAACATGCGCCGCTGCGCAGCTTCGACCCGATGATCTCTGAAACGCTGGTCGAAGTGATGAACGCCGAAGGTCCGCAGTTGCACACCAACGCCATCCCGAAAGCGGTAGTGAAAAATGCCGATGGCAGCCTGACGCTGGAGCTGGAAGATGGTCGCAGTGAAACGGTGGATTGCCTGATTTGGGCGATTGGTCGCGAGCCTGCCAATGACAACATTAACCTCGAAGCCGCTGGCGTAAAAACCAACGAAAAAGGCTATATCGTCGTCGATAAATATCAAAATACCAGCGTTGAAGGTATTTACGCGGTGGGCGATAACACGGGCGCAGTGGAACTGACACCGGTGGCAGTTGCAGCAGGCCGCCGCCTCTCTGAACGCCTGTTTAATAACAAGCCGGATGAGCATCTGGATTACAGCAATATTCCGACCGTGGTCTTCAGCCATCCGCCGATTGGGACTGTTGGTTTAACGGAACCGCAGGCGCGCGAGCAATACGGCGACGATCAGGTGAAAGTGTATAAATCCTCTTTCACCGCGATGTATACCGCCGTCACCACTCACCGCCAGCCGTGCCGCATGAAGCTGGTGTGCGTTGGACCGGAAGAGAAGATTGTCGGTATTCATGGCATTGGCTTTGGTATGGATGAAATGTTGCAGGGCTTCGCAGTGGCGCTGAAGATGGGCGCAACCAAAAAAGACTTCGACAATACCGTCGCCATTCACCCAACGGCGGCAGAAGAGTTCGTTACCATGCGTTAAATGTTAAAGGGCAAAGAGTGGTGTGCTCTTTGCCCTTAGTTACGTTTCCGCTATCAGTTCAGAAGCTGAAGCAGGAAGCGGATCAGTTCCAGCAGCGCAATTAACGCCCCAAGAACGATGATTGCTTTATCAATCACCCGTTTTCTCCATGCGATGGAGTGAGAATGCATCCGCTTACTCATCCACTGCCTGTCACGGCGCATGCCTCATTGTTAGATGACGACTATCTCACTCCGGCCAGAGCATCAGTTAACGGCACCACCCGTACCACTGATCAGGACTTTGAAAGCGTTTATGCGCATTGCCAGAGTGAAAATGCCTCAGAGCCAACTGGATAATCATACAGTACTTGCGGGTTATAAAACCAGCATGTCCTTGCAATAGTTTCAGTATGGTATTAGCATTGATGTGTTAGATGATGGCTATCTCACTCCAGCCAGGGCCACCAACTCAGGGCTGAAGAGTAAAAAAACCGACGTAAGTCGGTTTTTTTACGTCCGGATTCGGACAAGGCTTGGTACGGCAGCGACCCGATGAAAGTATATCAATCCTCTTTCACCACCATGTATAGCAAACTGTCCCTTCGCCAGCTGAAGAAATCGCTAACGCTTGCAATGTTAGCCACTGGCTAATAGTATTGAACCGTTAGATGTGGGCATTCTCACTCCAGCCAGAGCCACCAACTCTGGCTGAAGAGTAAAAAACCGACGCAAAGTCGGTTTTTTTACATCCTGATTCAGCCTTCCTTTCAAATGAATACCCAACTCAAAATTCACACCTATTACTTACTTTTGCACTTATGCATTCGTTAAAACATATATGTTTTTGACTTATCCGCTTCGAAGAGAGACACTAAGTGCAACAATCAGGAGCGCAATATGTCATTTCTGTTACCCATCCAACTCTTCAAAATTCTTGCCGATGAAACCCGTCTGGGCATCGTTTTACTGCTCAGCGAACTGGGAGAGTTATGCGTCTGCGATCTGTGCACTGCCCTCGATCAGTCGCAGCCCAAGATCTCCCGCCATCTGGCATTACTGCGTGAAAGTGGGCTATTGCTGGACCGCAAGCAAGGAAAGTGGGTTCATTACCGTTTATCGCCGCATATTCCAGCATGGGCGGCGAAAATTATTGAGCAGGCCTGGCGATGCGAACAGGAAAAGGTTCAGGTGATTGTCCGTAACCTCGCCAGACAAAATTGTTCCGCAGACAGTAAGAATATTTGTAGTTAAAAAATTTATCTAAACACATATGAATATTCGAATGTGTTTTATCCAGGAGGCATGATGTTACTGGCGGGCGCTATCTTTGTCCTGACCATCGTATTGGTTATCTGGCAGCCGAAAGGTTTAGGCATCGGCTGGAGTGCGACACTGGGCGCCGTACTGGCGTTAGTTACTGGCGTGGTCCATCCGGGCGATATTCCGGTGGTGTGGAATATCGTCTGGAACGCGACGGCTGCGTTTATTGCCGTCATTATCATCAGCCTGCTGCTGGATGAGTCCGGCTTTTTTGAATGGGCGGCGCTGCACGTCTCACGCTGGGGCAATGGGCGCGGTCGCTTGCTGTTTACCTGGATTGTCCTGCTCGGTGCTACCGTTGCGGCCCTGTTTGCCAATGATGGCGCGGCGCTTATTTTGACGCCGATTGTCATCGCCATGCTGCTGGCTTTAGGGTTCAGCAAAGGCACTACGCTGGCGTTTGTTATGGCGGCCGGATTCATTGCCGATACCGCCAGCCTGCCGCTTATTGTCTCCAATCTGGTGAATATCGTTTCGGCAGATTTCTTTAGCCTCGGCTTTCGCGAATACGCCTCGGTGATGGTGCCGGTGGATATCGCTGCAATACTGGCTACCCTGGTGATGTTGCATCTCTATTTCCGCAAAGATATTCCGCAGAACTACGACATGGCGCTGCTTAAATCTCCCGTAGAAGCGGTTAAAGATCCTGCCACCTTCAAAACTGGCTGGGTTGTTTTACTGCTTCTGCTGGTGGGATTTTTCGTCCTGGAACCGCTCGGCATTCCGGTAAGCGCCATTGCGGCAGTGGGCGCGCTGATATTATTTGCCGTCGCTAAACGCGGTCATGCGATTAATACGGGTAAAGTGCTGCGCGGTGCCCCCTGGCAGATTGTCATCTTCTCGCTCGGCATGTATCTGGTGGTTTATGGCCTGCGCAATGCCGGACTAACGGAATATCTTTCTGGAGTACTCAACGTGCTGGCGGATCACGGCCTGTGGGCGGCGACACTCGGCACCGGATTCCTCACCGCCTTCCTCTCTTCTATTATGAACAATATGCCGACGGTACTGGTTGGCGCGTTGTCCATTGATGGCAGCACGGCATCTGGTGTCATCAAAGAAGCGATGGTTTATGCCAACGTGATTGGCTGCGATTTGGGGCCGAAAATTACACCGATTGGTAGCCTGGCAACGCTACTATGGCTGCACGTACTTTCGCAGAAGAATATGACTATCAGCTGGGGATATTACTTCCGTACAGGGATTATCATGACCCTGCCGGTGCTGTTTGTGACGCTTACCGCGCTGGCGCTTCGTCTCTCTTTCACATCGTAATGAGATACTGATATGAGCAACATTACTATTTATCACAACCCGGCCTGCGGCACGTCGCGTAATACGCTGGAGATGATCCGCAACAGCGGTACAGAACCGACCATTATCTATTATCTGGAAACACCGCCAACGCGCGATGAGCTGGTCAAACTCATTGCCGATATGGGGATTTCCGTACGCGCGCTGTTGCGTAAAAACGTCGAGCCGTATGAGGAACTGGGCCTTGCAGAAGATAAATTTACTGACGATCGGTTAATCGACTTTATGCTTCAGCACCCGATTCTGATTAATCGCCCGATTGTGGTGACGCCGCTGGGAACTCGCCTGTGCCGCCCTTCAGAAGTCGTGCTGGAAATTCTGCCAGATGCGCAACAAGGCGCGTTCACCAAGGAAGATGGCGAGAAAGTGGTTGATGAAGCGGGTAAACGCCTGAAATAACTATAGGGGGATATGCCCCCTTATTTGTTCTTCGTGGCTCCTTCGCTATCTGTTTTGCTGTTTACGCAGCACTCCTCACGTAAGAATTCAATTATCGCTTCCAGCATTGCGTATTGCGAAACACACATCAGCGTCCGACTCTCACGGTTTTGTTTGACCAACCCTACCGATACCAGTGCTGAAATATGGTGACTGAGTGTAGAGCCGGGTATCCCAAGCTGCTTTTGCAACTCACCGACCGGCAAACCTTGTTCCCCCGCTTTGACCAGATGCTTAAATATGAACAAACGGGTCGGATGACCTAACTCTTTCAGTGCCTTAGCGACCTCTTCCAATTGCATGTGTCACCCCCTCTGTCTGGTTGATATTTCGATAATACCAGAAATATCTTGATCTGAACTTTATTTCGATTATTCTGGAAATATAGTTTTATTCAATGAGGTTACTTATGAGTAGTTGGCTTGCGATGCTGCAAGATGCCGCAGAGATGTTTGTGTTTCTCGCCGTCGAGCTTTCTTTGCTGTTTATAGTGATTAGTGCCGGTGTCAGCCTGATAAGACAAAAGGTGCCAGACCATAAAATCCAGCAGATGATGGGGGCCAGAAAAGGGAGAGGCTATCTCCTGGCTGCTCTGTTGGGAGCCGTTACCCCGTTCTGTAGTTGCTCGACAATACCCATGCTACGTGGATTGTTGTCAGCGAAAGCCGGGTTTGGTCCGACTCTCACTTTTTTATTTGTTTCACCGTTACTTAATCCCATTATCGTCGGGTTAATGTGGGTGACCTTTGGTTGGAAAGTTACCTTGTTGTACGCGATTATCGCCGCCGGCGTCTCCGTACTTGCCAGTATTATCCTGGATTCTCTGAGATTTGAACGTCATATCATTGCCAGTAAAAGCTCATCAGCAAATTGTTGCTCTCCAGCCAAAACTTCGCCGGGGACGACTTATACGCCAATAAAAGTGAGTTGCTGTAGTCCAGCGGCTAAAGCCATTGAGAAACCTGTAGTAAACTGTTGCAGTACCAAAGCTGTGGTAAGTATTAATCCCATAAAACTAGCCACCAAAGATGCGTTGCAACAGTTTAAAGATGTACTGCCATATCTTTTGTTAGGGGTATTAATAGGCTCTTTTATTTATGGCTTTATTCCCTCAGAGTGGATTGCCGCTCATGCAGGGGCAGATAATCCCTTCGCCATCCCATTGAGCGCCGTTGTCGGAATCCCGCTGTATATCCGGGCAGAGGCGGTTATCCCTCTGGCATCTGTTCTGATGACAAAAGGAATGGGTCCGGGAGCATTAATGGCATTAATCATCGGCAGTGCCGGAGCAAGCCTGACGGAAGTGATATTACTTAAATCAATGTTCAGAATACCGATGATAGTTGCATTCCTGACGGTTATCTTAGGTATGGCTATCTTGATGGGCTATTTGACTCAAATGCTATTTTAAATAGATGCCAGCAGTAAACTATAAGGAGCATTGTGAGTGTCTTATCCTTCTGAGTAGAAAATCATAGATAGGATAATCCTTAAAAATCACAAATAACTTAACTAATGCTTTGAGAATGATGACGGATCCGTCAGTAAGTCATCAATCGACAATCACCACGCAATCATGCTTCTCTGACATTTTATCGGAGAAGCAATGCCTCTTTGTCTCAGTGCTATCCCCCCTTTTAAAGGGCAGATTTCAGTCGCCAATACAACACATTTTTAAATACACTTCAACCTGGTTCATTATTACACATCTAAAACATCACAAAAATATCACTTCACACACTATCGGAGAACATCATAACTTTTTAAAATGAGCGCTTTTTGATAGTTGTTAATGTTTTCCTTTACGATACTATCACTGCCCTTTTTTTATACACAAATATTACCGGGTGGAAATGAAAGGGAAGTTAAAGGTAATTATATCAGGAAGATATGACGCATTGTGTTTATTTCCGCGTAGAAGAAAATCCATTCCTGTTCTAATTCTCCGATTTGCAAAAATTTAGCGAAATAGATGAACAATAAGGAATGTTATGTCAATTGACTTTACCCCAGGTATGATAAACACATATCACGGCGATATTTATAACCGCACAACAGATACCGACAATGTTAAAACACCAAACACACCGATGTGGCCTTGTGATAATCAGGAAGAACAGCAACCCGTTAATTTTTCATTGTCTGAAGAAGGATATAACGCTGAACAATTTGATTTAGCGAAACAACAACTCCAACAAATTAATGCGTGCCACACGAACACCACATATACAAATGCAGACTACTCAAAAGTTGTGGCTCAACTTGTAAAACTTATTAATAACATTGAAACGATAAGTTCGACACCACTTACGCAACAGACACAATCAATACTTAATCAGATTAATAACATTAGATACGAAAAGAATAAAAACTCTGAATCTAAAATCATTGTTGTCTTTAATCCTAAGCCCAATAAGCCAATCATAACTAAAATTCTCGTAGAAGAGGGAATACCAGTAAGATTCAGTGTCCAAACCGTTTCTTCCGAAAATAAAAATTTTTCTGGGCAACGAACTGATCTACCAACTGATATAAAAGATATTCAACGCTTGTACCAAAAAATGACAAGGTTGTATATTGAGCACAGTAAAAATGAAAACAGGATGAAAGTCTTTGCTGGAACCAACTTTATTGATTTCAATATGACAGGACAGGACCTGTCCGGGTTCGTTCTAACCTTGTCAAGGTTTTATTTCGAAGATCTACTTAATGTAAACTTCACTGACGCAAATTTATTTGATACTATTTTTTCACATAAGGAAAACCCTATCACAAAATTACATAAAGATGAACAATATGTTGACAAACAAATCAATGGTTTATTTTCAACATTATTAACCATTAATGACAACTCTTTAAGAGCAAAAGCGGAAATTGCTTCGACAATAATAGAATTATTAGAAACCAGGGTAAATAATCTTTCATACAACGACATAATAAAATATCAGCAAGAATTCCAAAAACAATGTTATAAGCAAGTTAAAGCCTTTACGACACTCTCCCGATACAATAAAATTCAAACATGGGCAGAAATGTCTGAATATCAATTCGAAATATTTCAACACGATACGTTTCATCCTAAAAAAATGTCATACGCACCTTATTTAAAGAGATCGCTACCTGATGAAAAAACTATAAATTATGGGGTGGAAATAGAAATACCAACTGGCAAAAGAATTCGCTTATCAAATCATTACCAGAATATAATCCCATAATATTGAACATTAGCGCTTTATAAGTATTGAATAAAAATAGATTTTATGTACCTTTAAAAAAAGGCTATTTTATGGGGCGATGGATACTCATGTCACGCCCCAAAATTAACAGAATAAAACTAAACAGAAGGGATATAAACATCAGACAGGTTTACGTTACTATCAGGCATATCGCCTCAGAATCAGATGAAAACTATAAAGAAATATCTATTATGGTTTTAATATTTGTTGATAAGGATAGTAACATGAACATGACAAAAGGTGCACTCATCCTCAGCCTTTCATTTTTGCTTGCCGCATGTAGTTCAATTCCGCAAAATATCAAAGGCAATAACCAACCTGATATTCAAAAAAGTTTTGTTGCTGTTCATAACCAGCCGGGGTTATATGTTGGTCAACAAGCGCGCTTTGGCGGGAAGGTTATCAACGTTATCAATGGCAAAACGGATACGTTGTTAGAAATCGCTGTATTACCGTTGGATAGCTATGCGAAGCCTGATATTGAAGCCAACTATCAGGGCCGACTGCTCGCCAGACAAAGCGGCTTCCTTGATCCAGTGAACTATCGTAATCACTTTGTTACCATCCTCGGTACCATTCAGGGTGAACAACCTGGCTTTATCAATAAAGTCCCGTATAACTTCCTGGAAGTGAATATGCAGGGAATCCAGGTGTGGCATTTGAGAGAAGTGGTTAATACCACCTATAACCTGTGGGATTACGGCTATGGTGCATTCTGGCCGGAACCGGGCTGGGGCGCGCCTTACTACACCAATGCGGTGAGTCAAGTAACACCTGAGCTGGTCAAATAACACCACCGAGAGATGCAGATGCTTTCTCAGCATCTGCATCATGCATTACATTAAATTAATACACAGCCAGCTAACTATTATTATTATAAGCCCTGTCCTGTTAATTACCTTTGGCAAACTGATTATAAAGTTAATGTCCGCACCAGGAGTCGGTTATGTTTCTTATAATTACCAGGGATACGATGTTCTTCACTGCGATGAAAAACATTCTGAGCAAAGGTAATGTCGTTCATATACAGAACGAAGAAGAGATCGACGTAATGTTGCATCAGCATGCCTTCGTCATTATTGATACATTAATGAATAATGTATTTCATTCTAATTTGCTCACTCAGATTGAACGATTAAAACCTGTCCATGTGATTATTTTCTCTCCCTTTAATATTAAACGCTGCCTGGGGAAAGTACCGGTGACCTTTGTTCCGCGAACTATCACCATCATCGACTTTGTCGCACTCATCAATGGCAGTTACTGCTCTGTGCCTGAAGCGGATGTGTCCCTTTCGCGCAAGCAGCATCAGGTTCTAAGCTGCATTGCGAATCAAATGACAACGGAAGATATTCTGGAGAAACTGAAAATATCGCTAAAAACGTTCTACTGCCATAAACACAATATCATGATGATCCTCAATCTTAAGCGGATCAATGAGTTGGTACGCCATCAGCATATTGATTATCTGGTGTGAATTTCCAGTAGGGTGGCGAGTGTGATTTCGCTACCACACAGATTAGCTAATTGAAACGCCTTTCACCCCTGCCATACCTTTTAATAATCGCAACAGATCTTCTATCGACGTCGTGGCATGAAGCTGGATATCAATGGCGACCACTTCATGATCTTCATTTTCCTGCAACGAAACTAAATCCGTTTTTATTTTTTGCTGCTTAAACCAGTCGAGCATTGATACCGTATTACCGTTCACTAATGTCAGCTGTAAATGGTAATTTTTATTCATCAGGCGGAAGGTTAATTGATGAAAGACTTCCAGCACCAGCAAGGTCATCACTGAACCATAAATACCCAGTTCGTACATACCGCTACCAATAACCATACCAATGGCGGCAGTCACCCAGATATCGGCTGCCGTCGTCAGACCCACAATATTTTGGTTACGAACAAGAATGTTACCCGCACCGATAAACCCAACACCCGTCACTACCTGAGCAGCAATACGGCTGGGGTCCAGTCCGACGTGATCTAAAGACAGCACGTCAGCAAAACCATATTTCGAAACAATCATAAACAGGGCGCTTCCCATGCCAATTAATACATGTGTGCGTAACCCTGCTCCTTTGCCGCGCATTTGCCTTTCCATGCCAATAGCGCCACAGGCAATTGCCGCGAGTATAAGACGTATAATAAATTCTGCTGTCATATAAAAATGCAAAAAGGAGCAGCAAGATGGCTCAACTTGCTACTCCTTTTTACTTGTGCCCCATTAATTCGGCAAGTCATTAGATGCTTGATTTTTGAAAGTATACAAATTTTTCTGCGGATTTTTTTTGCAGTATTCGATCACTTTAGGAATTTGAGTAAGATCGGTTTCATTTAAAGTAACAGTATCACCACCTTTATAAACTGTTTCTTCATGCAGCATCCACCACGCAACCGGTGTCATTGCTTTTGGATTCAGATCAATAAATTCCTGGCAAGTCATATCCTTAGCGGATTCATTGGCTGCCAGCGCAGATTGTGCGTTCACCAGTGACAAAGCCGCTACAGCGCCCATAAAAATAAACGCTTTACGGAGAGATGAAATATTCATTTTGTAACCCATTCAATATAGAGATTAAATATGAACAGAAGGAATAGCTGCTTTTGAAGAAGGTATTCCTACCTGTTCAATATGCAAGGAAGTACGATGTAACGTATTCCCGGAATTACATATCTTTCTTAACTTTGTCCCATTCGCTTTTAACTTTATCTTTAAAGTTGGCTTGTTTATCCTGAGTACAAGCCTGAACGATCGCTGGGGTTACGGTTGCAATACCCTGAACATCTAAAACCGCATCTTCTGGTTTATCTTTATTGTTCAGTGCTTCAGCAAAACCAACTGCAGTTGGCTGGAAGGATTCGTCCACAGCCAGAAAATCTTCACAGGTCCAGGTGTTGACCGGTTTTTTGTTATCAGCTGCTTTTTGCGCATCCGCTGCATTGCTCACAACTGGCAGAAGAAGCAGACCACCAAGAATAACGCCTAATACTTTTTTCATCGTAATATCCTCAACTATAAAGTGAAAGAGCCGTCACGAATCAATTTCGACACTGAGGTTATAACCTGGTTTTCTGTATATGTCATGTTGATGGAAAATATCAAAATCAGATATTTTTATTTCAATACAATAAGTTACAGATGCATCAGATACTGTAATTAGGAAATTTTTATTAAATCGACTGCATTCTTAGACGCGTTTTTGGCATAGATTGATAGCAGGGGATTTTCTTCTTAATTTTATAGGGTGGTTCTATGTTATATATAGATAAGGCAACAATTTTGAAGTTTGATCTGGAGATGCTTAAAAAACATCGCAGAGCAATCCAGTTTATTGCCGTGCTGCTGTTTATCGTCGGGTTGCTGTGTATCAGTTTTCCGTTCGTCTCTGGCGACATTTTAAGCACAGTAGTGGGTGCATTATTAATCTGCTCGGGCATTGCGCTTATTGTCGGGCTATTCAGCAACCGCAGTCATAATTTCTGGCCGGTATTATCCGGTTTCCTCGTCGCAGTCGCCTATTTATTGATCGGCTATTTCTTCATCCGCGCACCGGAGCTGGGCATTTTTGCCATTGCGGCATTTATTGCCGGTTTGTTCTGTGTGGCAGGAGTTATTCGTCTGATGAGTTGGTATCGTCAGCGTTCAATGAAAGGCAGTTGGCTACAGCTCGTTATTGGTGTGCTGGATATCGTCATTGCCTGGATATTCCTTGGTGCAACGCCGATGGTTTCTGTAACGCTGGTTTCCACACTAGTGGGAATTGAACTGATATTTAGCGCCGCTAGCCTGTTCAGCTTCGCCAGTTTGTTTGTTAAAAAGCAATAATTATCCCTATTGCCACCTGGATCATAGTCACTTGATGTGACTATGATCCAATTAATACTCTCTCCGCTACACAGCATTTTAGATCAATTGCGCGCTATCATTGAAATAATTACCTGCTGATGAGTATTTCAACCTACTGAATTTTATCTGATTTTTTTCATTGCATGGCAAATTAGCCATTTCAAACATTATCATGGCTGATATTTTCCGTAGTCAGGTTTAATGTTTTAAAAGTGCTGTGGGAAAGTGAACAAAGAGTTCCGTAAACGTTGATGCTATGGGCGGTTAAATAAGTAATCCGGGTTCATTTTTTTGCAACTGGCGTTGATTACATTGCATAAATATCCGTGTCTCCAGACGCTATATAAAAACCTGAAGACATGAATGAGTTATTTACTCAGGTAATTTCAATGCGTTAAAAGAAAGCTGGCAATCCAATTGCCAGCTTAAGTCGAAACAAGGAGACTCGATATTTAAATCGGATTACATTTTAACTTTAGTAATATTCTTCAGAGATCACAAACTGGTTATTGATAACTTATTCTTGGGCAGTAATCCGCAAACGTTAATTTTTTGTTTGCAGCTTACAATCTGATAACAACCAGGAATTTTACTTAGGATCAATATATGGAGTGCGTGATGGATAAATCTGAAGTATTGATTAGTGTTAATAGACGTATTAGTTCACGAAGGGCAAGGTTCTTATAGGCGTTTACTATATTGAACAACGATTCGGACAGGGATGTAAATAATGAAAAGGATGACATGTTCGAAACGATAACGGCTAAGGAGTAAGTTATGATTTTTCTCATGACGAAAGATTCTTTTCTTTTACAGGGCTTTTGGCAGTTGAAAGATAATCACGAAATGATAAAAATCAATTCCCTGTCAGAGATCAAAAAAGTAGGTAATAAACCCTTCAAGGTTATCATTGATACCTATCACAACCATATCCTTGATGAAGAAGCGATTAAATTTCTGGAGAAATTAGACGCCGAGAGAATTATTGTTTTGGCACCTTATCACATCAGTAAACTAAAAGCTAAAGCGCCTATTTATTTTGTCAGCCGCAAAGAAAGTATCAAAAATCTTCTTGAGATTACTTATGGTAAACACTTGCCTCATAAGAATTCACAATTATGTTTTTCACATAATCAGTTCAAAATTATGCAGCTAATTCTGAAAAACAAAAACGAAAGCAATATCACGTCAACGCTCAATATTTCGCAACAAACATTAAAGATTCAGAAATTCAACATTATGTACAAGCTGAAACTAAGACGTATGAGCGACATCGTCACCCTGGGTATCACATCTTATTTTTAGTCAGGACATAATTAACTGAAAATGATGGCAGGCATGAAGAGGGATGCAGATGCTGATTTCATTATCCCCGGTGATGACTAAAGGAGAGGCGAAAACGACTTTATTCCCCTGGTATGTGTATCCACCAGTAGAACCCTTCGTTGCCCGAATGCTGGCAGGAACTGTTGGCAGAACGGCAACATTTTTTTTGTCGTTGACCTCACCATGTCGATCACTGTGCTTGCATCCCATCTTACTGGCTGACAACCCCACTATGCCGCTGGTCTGTAAATCCCTCATACCTCTCCTCGCGCGCAATTTAAAGAACCGTTATATCTCAAGAATTTTCAGGGACTAAAATGAACAGAAGAAGAAAACTGTTAATACCGTTGTTATTCTGCGGCGCGATGCTCACCGCCTGCGATGACAAATCGACGGAAAACGCCGCCGCCATGACGCCTGAGGTCGGTGTCGTCACACTCTCCCCCGGTTCGGTCAATGTGTTGAGCGAATTGCCCGGTAGAACCGTTCCTTATGAAGTTGCCGAGATACGCCCCCAGGTGGGCGGTATTATCATTAAACGCAACTTTATCGAAGGCGATAAAGTGAACCAGGGCGATTCGCTGTATCAGATTGATCCTGCGCCTTTACAGGCCGATCTAAACTCCGCCAAAGGCTCGTTGGCGAAAGCACTCTCAACCGCCAGCAATGCCCGCATCACCTTTAACCGCCAGGCATCATTGCTGAAGACCAACTACGTTAGCCGTCAGGATTACGACACCGCACGCACCCAGCTGAATGAAGCAGAAGCCAATGTCACCGTCGCCAAAGCGGCTGTTGAACAGGCGACTATCAACCTGCAATACGCGAATGTCACCTCGCCGATTACGGGCGTCAGCGGAAAATCATCGGTGACCGTCGGCGCACTCGTTACCGCTAATCAAGCCGATTCACTGGTTACCGTGCAACGTCTGGACCCGATTTATGTCGATCTCACGCAGTCGGTGCAGGATTTTTTGCGCATGAAAGAAGAGGTCGCCAGTGGACAAATCAAACAGGTTCAGGGCAGTACGCCAGTACAGCTCAATCTGGAAAATGGTAAACGTTACAGCCAGACCGGCACGCTGAAATTCTCCGACCCGACGGTGGATGAAACCACGGGGTCCGTGACCTTACGGGCAATTTTCCCCAATCCCAATGGTGATTTGCTGCCAGGTATGTATGTCACGGCATTAGTGGATGAAGGTAGCCGCCAGAATGTATTACTGGTGCCGCAGGAAGGCGTCACCCACAACGCCCAGGGTAAAGCAACGGCACTCATTCTGGATAAAGACGATGTCGTGCAGCTACGCGAAATCGAAGCCAGCAAAGCCATCGGTGACCAGTGGGTTGTCACCTCTGGCTTGCAGGCTGGCGATCGGGTGATCGTTTCCGGTTTGCAACGTATTCATCCGGGTATCAAAGCACGTGCAATTTCCTCCAGCCAGGAAAACGCCAGCACCGAATCGAAACAATAACGTTGCAGGCTTAAGGGGACTTTCATGGCTAACTATTTTATTGATCGCCCGGTTTTTGCCTGGGTACTTGCCATTATTATGATGCTTGCAGGTGGTCTGGCGATCATGAACTTACCGGTTGCGCAATATCCGCAGATTGCGCCACCAACCATTACCGTCAGCGCAACCTATCCGGGTGCCGATGCGCAAACGGTAGAAGACTCGGTCACTCAGGTGATTGAGCAAAATATGAATGGGCTTGATGGCCTGATGTACATGTCTTCAACCAGCGATGCGGCGGGTAATGCCTCCATCACTCTGACCTTCGAGACGGGGACATCGCCTGATATCGCGCAGGTTCAGGTGCAAAATAAACTGCAACTCGCTATGCCTTCATTACCTGAAGCGGTGCAGCAGCAGGGTATTAGCGTCGATAAGTCGAGCAGTAATATCCTGATGGTAGCGGCGTTTATTTCTGATAACGGCAGTCTCAACCAGTACGATATCGCGGACTATGTAGCGTCTAATATCAAAGACCCGCTAAGCCGTACCGCGGGCGTTGGTAGCGTACAACTCTTTGGTTCCGAGTATGCCATGCGTATCTGGCTGGACCCGCAAAAACTCAATAAATACAACCTGGTACCTTCCGATGTTATTTCCCAGATTAAGGTGCAAAACAACCAGATTTCTGGTGGTCAACTGGGTGGCATGCCACAGGCGGCAGACCAGCAACTGAACGCCTCGATCATTGTGCAGACGCGTCTGCAAACGCCGGAAGAATTTGGCAAAATCCTGTTGAAAGTTCAGCAAGATGGTTCGCAAGTACTGCTGCGTGATGTCGCCCGCGTCGAACTTGGGGCGGAAGATTATTCCACCGTGGCGCGCTATAACGGCAAACCTGCTGCCGGGATCGCCATCAAACTGGCTACCGGAGCAAACGCCCTGGATACCTCGCGAGCGGTGAAAGAGGAGCTGAACCGTTTATCGGCTTATTTCCCCGCAAGCCTGAAGACGGTTTATCCTTACGACACCACACCGTTTATCAAAATTTCTATTCAGGAAGTTTTCAAAACGCTGGTTGAGGCTATCATCCTCGTCTTCCTGGTCATGTATCTGTTTTTGCAGAATTTCCGCGCCACAATCATCCCGACGATTGCCGTACCGGTGGTTATTCTCGGGACGTTTGCGATCTTGTCGGCGGTCGGTTTCACCATCAACACGTTAACTATGTTCGGGATGGTGCTGGCGATAGGGTTACTGGTGGATGACGCCATCGTGGTGGTGGAGAACGTCGAGCGTGTCATTGCGGAAGATAAACTACCGCCGAAGGAAGCGACGCATAAATCGATGGGGCAGATCCAACGTGCGCTGGTCGGGATTGCCGTTGTTCTTTCCGCAGTGTTTATGCCGATGGCCTTTATGAGCGGTGCAACCGGGGAGATCTACCGACAGTTCTCCATCACGCTGATCTCCTCGATGCTGCTTTCAGTATTTGTGGCAATGAGCCTGACCCCTGCCCTGTGCGCCACCATTCTGAAAGCCGCGCCGGAAGGCGGTCACAAACCTAACGCCCTGTTCGCACGCTTCAACACGCTGTTTGAAAAATCGACTCATCACTATACCGACAGCACCCGCTCGCTGTTGCGTTGTACCGGTCGCTACATGGTGGTCTACCTGCTGATTTGCGCCGGGATGGCGGTGCTGTTCCTGCGTACGCCGACCTCTTTCTTACCAGAAGAGGATCAGGGGGTATTTATGACCACCGCGCAGTTACCTTCCGGTGCAACCATGGTTAACACCAAGAAAGTGCTGCAACAGGTGACTGATTATTATCTGACAAAAGAGAAAGATAATGTTCAGTCGGTGTTTACCGTTGGCGGCTTTGGCTTCAGTGGCCAGGGGCAAAACAACGGTCTGGCGTTTATCAGCCTCAAACCGTGGTCTGAACGTGTCGGTGAGGAAAACTCGGTTACCGCGATCATTCAGCGGGCAATGATTGCGTTAAGCAGTATCAATAAAGCCGTCGTCTTCCCGTTCAACTTACCCGCGGTGGCTGAACTGGGTACCGCGTCAGGTTTTGATATGGAACTGCTGGACAACGGTAACCTGGGGCACGAAAAACTGACCCAGGCGCGAAACGAGCTATTATCACTGGCAGCGCAATCACCGAATCAGGTCACCGGGGTACGCCCGAACGGACTGGAAGATACGCCGATGTTCAAAGTGAACGTCAACGCCGCGAAAGCCGAGGCAATGGGTGTGGCGCTGTCTGATATCAACCAGACAATTTCCACCGCCTTCGGCAGCAGCTACGTGAACGACTTCCTCAACCAGGGGCGGGTGAAAAAAGTGTATGTCCAGGCAGGCACGCCGTTCCGTATGTTGCCGGATAACATCAACCAGTGGTATGTACGCAACGCCTCTGGCACGATGGCACCGCTTTCGGCCTATTCGTCTACCGAATGGACCTATGGTTCACCGCGACTGGAACGCTACAACGGCATCCCGTCAATGGAGATTTTAGGTGAAGCGGCGGCCGGGAAAAGTACCGGTGACGCTATGAAATTTATGGCAGACCTGGTCGCTAAACTTCCGGCAGGCGTCGGCTACTCGTGGACCGGACTGTCGTATCAGGAAGCGTTATCCTCAAACCAGGCTCCCGCGCTGTATGCCATTTCACTGGTCGTGGTGTTCCTCGCCCTTGCCGCACTTTATGAGAGCTGGTCAATTCCGTTCTCGGTGATGTTGGTTGTACCGTTAGGTGTCGTTGGCGCATTACTGGCCACCGATCTGCGCGGCTTAAGTAATGACGTCTACTTCCAGGTTGGTTTGCTGACTACCATCGGGCTTTCCGCCAAGAACGCCATCCTGATCGTCGAATTTGCCGTTGAGATGATGCAGAAAGAAGGGAAAACGCCGATAGAGGCAATCATCGAAGCGGCGCGGATGCGTTTACGCCCAATCCTGATGACCTCTCTGGCCTTTATTCTCGGCGTGTTGCCGCTGGTAATCAGCCACGGTGCCGGTTCCGGCGCGCAAAACGCGGTAGGTACCGGCGTGATGGGCGGGATGTTTGCCGCAACAGTGCTGGCCATTTACTTCGTTCCAGTCTTTTTCGTTGTAGTGGAACATCTCTTTGCCCGCTTTAAAAAAGCGTAACGTGTAAATGAGAGTAAGGTTGAACGTGAGGGTTCAGCCTTACTCTTTCCTGCTAACCATTCACCACTCAACAACCAGCTAACCGTCAGGAATACCAGGCTTAGTACACAGCACTGAAAGTAAAAACCACTCCAGCCATTCGTCATCAATTTGAACAGCACAATACTGACCCACATTCCCGTAATCGTATGAATTGTCAGCTTAATAATCCCAAACATGCCGAGTCTTTTCCTCCTGAAAATACCTATACCGCCTGGCATACTGCGAAAGAGAACTAGCCGGTAGCCCGGCAGAAATCATCAGGGAAGAGTTTCACATGAAGCACGTGTGAGATCCTGACCAATATTCAAATGCGAAATATGTCAGGAAAAGGTACCTGGCGAATGTTGCGCAAACTGATGTGGCGTTACACCATAATATTGTCGAAATGTGTTTATAAAGTACGACGTACTGCTATACCCACATTTTTCCGCAATAGTATGTAGAGGAATTTGACGTAACTCGAGTAATCGTCTGGCCATCGACATCCTGGAAGCGAGTAATATTTTACTGAAACAGGTATTTTCGTCCTGCAACTTTTTTTTGATGAGACTCTCGCTGGTATACATTCTTTCCGCGATATCGCGTAGATACCAACGTTTAGCGATATCAAAGCTAATAAGGCGTTCAACTTTTCCTGAAACAGTGCTGATACTATTGAAAAGTAAGGGGATTAGTTCTTTCTTATGAGAAAACATAGATAAACAGGAAAGGTAGAGCATATTGCTCAGTATCGGCGAATTTACTCCGGATTCATTGAAACTATCAAAAATCGCCGTCACCAGAGGCATGGGCGGGGACTGGTTAATTAACAAACGGTCTTTGCTATGTAACCCTAAATTGCGCGGTAACTGACGAATATTTTGTAAGTAATGGCAAACTGTCAGCTCATCGATATCCAGTCGTCGTGTATCCGGTGAACAAAACGCAAAATCGTCTGCCAAATTTTTATCCAGCAGTAGAATACTTTCGTTGTGCAACGATATTTTTTGCTGTTCATGATGAATATCCAATGAACGACGAACGAGGATCACCGAGCAGACATGAGTCATGACTATCCCTTATATTTCATTACTGCGATTATTTCAATTTCAGTATACTAATGAAATGATGCCAGACCGCTTCTTCGTGCATAAACTGCCATATTTGGTAGGACCAAAAGTTATCCAAAAAGTAGTTTGACATAACAGTTAATTGATAATAAGAAAATGCAAGAAGAATATATTTTCACACAGCGCATAGCTTATGTTTATAAAAAAATGGCTGATCTTATCTCCAGTAAAAGTTATATTTAACTTACTGAGAGCACAAAGTTTCCCGTGCCAACAGGGAGTGTTATAACGGTTTATTAGTCTGGAGACGGCAGACTATCCTCTTCCCGGTCCCCTATGCCGGGTTTTTTTTATGTCTGGGTAAAAACTATAATCTTATTTCTTCCGCAGAATAGTTAGTACCGTAAAAATTCCCTTGCGCAACAATACTTGCCACCGAGTCACGGTTCGGCAATTCTTGTGCTGATCGCTCCTGATACTCTGTGGGCGTCATCCCATAATAATTTCGAAAAACGTAAATGAAATACGACACGCTGTGATAACCACAGGACACTGCAACTCGCTTAATTGAAAAACCATGTATAACAATAAGTTGCAAAGCACGTTGCATTCTACACTCAGTAAGCAACTGTGAATATGACGTACCTTCTTCGCGCAATTTTTTCTTTAACAGGCTTGAACTCATCAACAGCTCGCTGGCGATTTGGGCTAATGTCCACTCATGGGCGATATTATTATTGATGACCGTACAAACTCGTGTTCGCATGTTCGGTTGCAAAACGTTCAGAAGCAGCGGTATAAACTGCTCGTCCTCCAGGAAAACAGATAACAACGCAAAGATTAATGCTCTTTTACGGAGCATTTCTGCATAGCGCAGATTCTTATTCTGCGATAGTTGCGCAACCTCCTGAAAAACAGGAATATCTCTGGTACAGTGATGAACGAGTAACGAAGGAACTTTTTTATGTGCATGAAGATTTAATGCCTCCTCCTTGAGCATCGGGAGAAATAATGAAAGCGTGTCCCTTGAAACTAATACAAAATTCTCGACACACTTATCCACTTGAATTTGACTTGCATCCGCAAAAACCAGTTCACCGCCATTAAAATAGCGATATTCACCATTAACCATGGTGAGAATATATTTATGTCTTGCGTACGCAATTAGACAATTACCATGTAGTGATTGCATAGTCGGCTTAATATTACATAAACATATTACTGTTTATTAATGTAGCACGCCGCCCTCTTAAGTCAAATTGATTGATAAATAAATTTAAACGAAGCGGGAAAACAGGATGATGATGTGTGATGATAGTCGGGCTGGATAACTGGATTTATAATACAAAAAAAGACGTTTAAAACGCAGAGGAATTATTAGTAAGCAAATAATCCCTTATTGTGATATTAAACGGTCTCGCCACCCTTAATAACATTCATATAACATATATCTTATCAACACGATGAATAAACAGCCAATATATTATTGCATTAATAAGTAACCGAATGCCCCACCTGTTTTTGAAGGTCGGGGCATTCGGTTTTTACAACATTATGTTATTAGGTATGTTTAAAGCTGTTCTGCTGGGCTATACCCTGCAGTTTCGGGTGATCGCTGAGGTATTTCAGGGAGGCTTTGTAGTCTTCCAGTAACAGTTCAGCAAAGTCCATTTCGAAGCCGCGACGGCACATAATGCGCATCACCACGATATCGGTCGCTTCACCGCCGAGGGTGAAGGCCGGAACCTGCCAGCCGCGCAGGCGCAGACGTTCAGAGAGGTCGTAGAGGGTGTATCCCGGGTCTTCACCATCTTTCAGTTTGAAGCAAACCGCCGGGATGCCTTCGTCCGGGCGACCGGTACAGATGAACTCATACGGCCCCAGTTTGGCGATTTCATCCGCCAGATAAGCGGCAACCTGGTAGGAAGCGTTCTGTACTTTGGTATAGCCTTCACGACCGAGGCGCAGAAACTCATAGTATTGTGCAATCACCTGGCCCGCCGGACGGGAGAAGTTGATGGCGAAAGTCCCAATCTGACCACCGAGGTAGTCAACGTTGAACACCAGTTCCTGCGGCAGCGCTTCTTCATCACGCCAGATAACCCAGCCGCAGCCCAGCGGAGCCAGACCGAATTTATGGCCTGAAGCACTGATCGATTTCACACGAGGCAGGCGGAAGTCCCAGACGATATCCGGGGCGACGAACGGTGCCAGGAAGCCACCGCTGGCGGCGTCGATGTGCATGTCGATGTCGATACCGGTGTCGGCCTGGAATTTATCCAGTGCATCGTGCAGCGGTTGCGGGAATTCATAGTTACCGGTGTAGGTCACACCGAAAGTCGGCACCACGCCGATGGTGTTTTCGTCGCAGGCTTCAATCATGCGTTTCGGATCCATAAACAACTGACCGGGACGCATAGGGATTTCACGCAGCTCCACATCCCAGTAACGGGCGAATTTATGCCAGCAGATTTGTACCGGGCCGCACACCAGATTAGGTTTATCCGTTGGCTTGCCTGCGGCTTCCATACGCTTGCGCCAACGCCATTTCATCGCCATCCCGCCGAGCATACAGGCCTCGGAAGAGCCAATGGTGTTGGTGCCAACGGCCTGACCATTTTTCGGCGCAGGCGCATGCCACAAGTCAGCAACCATATTTACGCAACGCAGGTCGATAGCTGCAGATTGCGGATATTCTTCTTTGTCGATCCAGTTTTTGTTGATCGACAAATCCATCAATTTATGGACGTTTTCGTCGTCCCAGGTCTGGCAGAAAGTGGCCAGGTTCTGACGAGCGTTGCCATCAAGATATAATTCGTCATTGATAATCTGGAATGCGACATCATCGCGCATTTCGTGCAGCGGAAATCGTTTTGACTCCGCGATAGTAGAAATGGCCTTTGCGCCAAAACGTGAATCGAGTAGTTCTGAGCGGAAATCCGTTAACAGCTTCTGGTCCATTTCGAACTCCTTAAATTTATTTGAAGGCAATAAAAAAGTAGGATTTATCCGCAATGGAAGCAAGGCATTACAGGCTTAATTTAAATAACAAAATCCTAAGCAGAAAAACGACTTTTTATAATATAAACATTTAACATGATAATATTAAAAACAGACTTTATTGTCGTAATAAAAATCGCCCAAACATTCCTGTTCGGGCGATCAAATTAATTATTGTTTATCCCGCATATACGGCGTGTATACCCCGTTCAGACTGTGCAGGAAAGCTACGATATCATCCACATCCTCCTGCGGCAGCTCTTTGCCTACCTGATAGCGCAGCATCAGTTTTACCGCCCCGTCCAGCGTCGGCACGTCACCGCGATGGAAGTACGGTGCCGTTAAAGCAACGTTACGTAAACCGGGTACTTTCTGACGCAATTTATCACGCTCTTCTTTAGTAACATTCATACGACCAATATCCGCCGCCGTAATTTCCCCAAAGTTAAAGTCTTTTTTCAGCCCCAACGGCTCGAAAGAACGTCCGCCGAGAATAATACCACCATGACAAGTTGCACATTTATTATCTTTAAATAATTGATAGCCTTTTTTCTGTTGCACCGTCAGCGCATTCTCATCTCCACGCAACCATTTATCAAATGGGGAATCCGGCGTAATTAATGTTTTCTCAAATTCAGCAATAGCATCAGTAATATTTTCGCCACTGAAACCTTGCGGATAGACTTCGAGGAACTGCGCTTTAAGCTGCGGATCTTTTTCCAGCTTAGCAATAATTTCGTCCCAGGATTTCGACGCCATTTCAATCGGGTTCAACGGCGGTCCACCCGCCTGATCCTGCAATGTTGCCGCACGACCATCCCAGAACTGCTCAACGTTAAATACTGAGTTAAATACCGTCGGTGCGTTAATCGGTCCAACGGCACCACCAACACCAATCGACGTTTTTCTGCCATCAACGCCACCCGCATTTAACGCATGGCAATGTGCACATGAAATGGTGCTATCAGCCGATAAACGGGGATCATGATACAGCGCAAAACCCAACGCCACTTTTTGCGCATCGGTAGGTAGTTTTTGCGGAATAGGCTGCACCGGTTCATTGCGATGCTCCGGAGCAGTATCATTACTGGCGTAATATTCCGCGCGCTGTTTTGCAATCCAGGCAAGTATTTCCGCCCGCTCTTCATCACTCACCTTACCCGCCCAGTGTAGCGCGGTGTAACGCGTTGGCGGCATAGTTTCATACTGCATCACCCATTCAATCTTATTCAGATCGCTTTGCGAAACGGGTTTATCTGCCAACAGAGCCGCACGCACGGCCTCGAGGTTAAAAGATTTATATCCAAGCTTAATGTCGTAATCCATCAACTGTTTCGCGCCAGGAATATAATAATAGGCGGGTAATTCTGCCGAAGGCGTATGACAATAGTCGCATCCTTTTTCGCGAAGAAAACCTAAAACCTGATTATTTTCACTGACAGCAGATGCCTGAACATCGGCCTGTTTACTGCGTTTATTATCGTGGTACCACACATAACCAGATAACCCTAAATAGCAAATCGCGACGCCAGCCAGGCCGATCGCGGTAATACGTGAGACCATTTTCATTATTCTTCCCTCACGGTGGTGAGTTATTGTGACCCAGAAAATTTTCCAGAATGCTGCAAACGTCTCTGCGAGACAAAGCCATCATAAAAAACAGGGAAATACGCTTTTTGATAGGAATCAATCAATTACATGAATATAAACTATCAATAAGATAGCCTGCGCCTATTATACAGAGCAGGAATGGCATATCATGATTGCGGCGAGAGCAGGATTGAATGTTCTGAAAATGAAAAACAACAAGGAATCCGTATTTTTATAAATTCTATTGATATTAGTGCGTTATATTTTTTGACAAGTTAATAAACGTGATCCACCGCACGCTTTGTCGCCCACCAGGCGGAGCGAATGACTACCCTTAAAGAAAAGCCCGATAATTAGCGACGAATTTCGGAGGTCGGATCCTTATGCTCAATCAGAAAATTCAAAACTCTAATCCAGACGAACTGATGATCGAGGTCGATCTCTGCTATGAACTGGACCCGTATGAATTAAAACTGGATGAGATGATCGAGGCAGAACCAGAACCCGAGATGATTGAAGGGCTGCCCGCCTCTGATGCGCTGACGCCTGCCGATCGCTATCTCGAACTGTTCGAGCATGTTCAGTCGGCGAAAATTTTCCCCGACAGTAAAACCTTTCCCGACTGCGCACCCAAAATGGACCCGCTGGATATTTTAATCCGCTATCGTAAAGTGCGCCGTCATCGTGATTTTGACTTGCGCAAGTTTGTTGAAAATCACTTCTGGCTGCCGGAGACCTACTCCAGCGAGTATGTATCGGACCCGCAAAATTCCCTGAAAGAACATATCGACCAGCTGTGGCCGGTGCTTACCCGCGAACCGCAAGATCACATTCCGTGGTCTTCCCTGCTGGCGCTGCCACAGTCTTACATTGTTCCAGGGGGCCGTTTTAGCGAAACCTACTACTGGGATTCCTATTTCACCATGCTGGGGCTGGCGGAAAGTGGTCGGGAAGATTTGCTGAAATGCATGGCCGATAACTTCGCCTGGATGATCGAAAACTATGGTCACATCCCCAACGGCAACCGCACCTATTATTTGAGCCGCTCGCAACCACCGGTTTTTGCGCTGATGGTGGAGTTGTTTGAAGAAGATGGTGTACGCGGCGCGCGCCGCTATCTCGACCATCTGAAAATGGAATATGCCTTCTGGATGGACGGCGCAGAATCGTTGATCCCTAATCAGGCCTATCGCCATGTTGTGCGGATGCCCGACGGCTCGCTGCTCAACCGTTACTGGGACGATCGCGACACGCCGCGTGACGAATCCTGGCTTGAGGACGTTGAAACCGCGAAACATTCTGGTCGCCCGCCTAACGAGGTGTACCGCGATTTACGCGCGGGGGCGGCCTCCGGTTGGGATTACTCTTCCCGTTGGCTGCGTGATACCGGTCGTCTGGCGAGCATTCGTACCACCCAGTTCATCCCCATCGATCTGAATGCCTTCCTGTTTAAACTGGAGAGCGCCATCGCCAACATCTCGGCGCTGAAAGGCGAGAAAGAGACAGAAGCACTGTTCCGCCAGAAGGCCAGTGCCCGTCGCGATGCGGTAAACCGTTACCTCTGGGATGATGAAAACGGTATCTACCGCGATTACGACTGGCGACGCGAACAACTGGCGCTCTTTTCCGCTGCCGCCATTGTGCCGCTCTATGTCGGTATGGCGAACCATGAACAGGCCGATCGTCTGGCAAACGCCGTGCGCAGTCGGTTACTTACGCCTGGCGGGATTCTGGCAAGCGAGTACGAAACCGGTGAACAGTGGGATAAACCTAACGGCTGGGCACCATTACAATGGATGGCGATTCAGGGGTTTAAAATGTACGGCGATGACCTTCTGGGTGATGAAATCGCGCGCAGCTGGCTGAAGACGGTGAATCAGTTCTATCTGGAACAGCACAAACTGATCGAGAAATACCATATTGCCGATGGTGTTCCCCGCGAAGGCGGCGGTGGCGAGTATCCGTTGCAGGATGGGTTTGGCTGGACTAATGGTGTGGTACGCCGTTTAATTGGTTTGTACGGCGAACCATAATATTTTTACAGCCAGCCGCTAACTTCCTGCTGGCTGTAAAATTATCCTCTTCAGGAGGAGATATTTAACATCATTGCCGCCTGGGTGCGATTTTTGACTTCCAGACGGCGATACAGTGATTCCAGATGCGCTTTCACCGTTCCGGTACTGATATTCAGCGCCCTGCCGATCTCTTTATTTGATTCGCCCGCCGCTAACATGGTTAAAATCTCCCGCTGGCGGGCGCTTAACGATTTGAGATCTTTAATGTCCTTTTCCGGCGTCGTTCGCCAGTCTCCAGGCAGAAACATCATCCCCATCGCCGCACTATTGACCGCCAACGCAAATGTCTCGACGGTTGAATCACGAGGCACAATGGCCAGCACATTAAAATGAATAACTTCCTGTAACCACCGTTTGTTGCAATCCGTCGCCGTAATTAACACCTTAACCTCAGGAAATTGCACCACGGTTTTTTGCAGCAACCAGTAGCAAAACTCACCATCCTGATCGCCATCGAGCATCACTAAGGCTTCAGGGTAACTTTCCAGCTTTTGCCATAACTCGTCTGCCTGACTGGCCCCCTGAATACTCACTCCTGGAATACGATGCTGTAAACTGATTTTCATTCCATGAATAAATATTGACTGCCTGTCAAACATGACTATTTGCATAACTGAATCTCCACCTGAATACGTTAAAAAGACTTAAGTAGTGGAAGGGTATTACCCGCGAGAAAAAATAAGAATTCGCCATTTGGCGGTGGCCATTCTACAGAGATGACGCGTAGAAAATAGTTACCGATATAAATAGTTACAGCTAAACGCCTGAAATTACATGTCGAGGGCACTATTTAAAACAATTTTGAGGATTTCCTTATATTGATGGCTAGTACGCATGCAATTAAAAATGAAATTCCGCGACCACAAGCCAAAATAACAAACGGCAATGAGACAAAAATAAGCACAAATAGCCAATACGTCCTCTATTCACTTTAAAGGGAATCGCTGAAAAATACGCTCTGTTTAAGGGGATTCACCTTTCTCATAAAGCTATTCTCCCCTTTTCCTACTGAGAAATCGCCACATTCGTCATGACAACATTGTGAAACCCGGCATTAGATGTTAGAAAAAACAATAAACAATGCGATATGCGCGTTACTGTTTCGATGTGAACAACAATCGGTCAAAGAAATGGATAAAATTCACGCAATGCAGTTGTTCATCAAAGTCGCGGAGCTGGAAAGTTTTTCCCGCGCAGCGGATTTCTTTGCTTTGCCAAAAGGAAGTGTTTCGCGCCAGATACAGGCACTGGAACATCAACTTGGCACCCAGCTTCTCCAGCGCACCACGCGACGGGTCAAACTCACGCCAGAAGGCATGACCTATTATCAACGGGCAAAAGATGTGTTGAGTAATCTCAACGAACTGGACGGTCTGTTTCAACAGGATGCCACCAGTATCAGCGGTAAATTACGCATCGACATCCCACCAGGAATCGCGAAAAGCCTGTTACTGCCGCGCCTGTCGGAATTTCTCTATCAGCATCCGGGAATTGAGCTGGAACTGAGTAGCCATAACCGTCCGGTAGATATTCTTCATGATGGTTTTGATTGCGTGATACGCACTGGCGCGTTATCGGAAGATGGTGTTATCGCCTGTCCCCTCGGCAAACTAACCATGGTCAACTGTGCCAGTCCACACTATCTGACACGCTTTGGTTATCCACAAAGCCCCGACGATCTGACTTCACACGCAATAGTGCGTTACACACCCCACCTGAGTGTACATCCGTTAGGTTTTGAGGTTGCCAGCGTTAATGGCGTCCAGTGGTTTAAGTCTGGCGGCATGTTGACGGTAAACAGTAGCGAAAACTATCTCGCCGCCGGTTTTGCCGGTCTGGGGATTATTCAGATCCCGCGCATTGCCGTGCGCGAAGCCCTGCGTGCCGGGCGGCTTATTGAAGTATTACCTGGCTACCGTGCCGAGCCGCTCTCCCTTTCGCTGGTTTATCCGCAGCGTCGGGAGCTTTCCCGGCGTGTAAACCTGTTTATGCAGTGGCTGGCTGGCGTAATGAAAGAGTACCTGGACTGACCGACTATACTTTTTAAGAATGACCACGACAGAAGGACAAAAGAGCGGATGACGCAGGAAAACGAGATCAAACGTCCCACCCAGGATCTGGAGCACGAGCCGATTAAGCAGTTGGATAATAGCGAGAAAGGCGGCAAAGTTAGCCAGGCGCTGGAAACCGTCACCACTACTGCCGAAAAAGTCCAACGCCAACCGATTATTGCGCACCTGATTCGCGCGACTGAACGCTTTAACGATCGGCTGGGTAATCAGTTTGGTGCGGCTATCACCTATTTCTCATTTTTGTCGATGATTCCGATTTTGATGGTGTCGTTTGCCGCCGCTGGTTTCGTTCTGGCCTCCCATCCGATGCTGCTGCAGGATATCTTCGACAAAATTCTGCAAAATATTAGCGATCCGACGCTGGCAGCTACATTGAAAAACACCATCAATACCGCCGTTCAACAGCGTACGACGGTAGGGCTTGTCGGCCTGGCGGTGGCGCTTTATTCCGGCATCAACTGGATGGGTAACCTGCGTGAAGCGATTCGCGCTCAATCGCGCGATGTCTGGGAACGTTCGCCACAGGATCAGGAAAAATTTTGGGTTAAATATCTGCGTGATTTTATTTCGCTGATTGGTTTGTTGATTGCGCTCATTGTGACGCTTTCGATCACCTCGGTTGCCGGTTCGGCGCAGCAAATGATTATTAGCGCCCTGCACCTGAACAGCATTGAGTGGCTGAAACCAACGTGGCGGTTGATTGGTCTTGCGATTTCCATCTTCGCCAACTATCTGCTTTTCTTCTGGATCTTTTGGCGATTGCCGCGCCACCGTCCGCGCAAAAAAGCGCTAATTCGCGGAACATTTCTTGCTGCTATAGGTTTTGAAGTGATTAAAATCGTGATGACCTACACACTGCCATCGCTGATGAAATCTCCGTCTGGCGCAGCATTTGGCTCCGTGCTGGGACTGATGGCGTTTTTCTACTTCTTCGCTCGTCTGACGCTGTTTTGCGCGGCGTGGATTGCCACCGCCGAATACAAAGACGACCCGAGAATGCCGGGGAAAACGCAGTCTTAAAATATGCCGGATGCAGCGTAACGCCTTATCCGGCCTACGAATTTATTCGGCCTGGCTCCCCGTAGGCCGGATAAAATGCGCCAGCATCGCATCCGGCTATCATGCGCACATAACCACTTAAACTCTTCCCCAGAGCCTTTTCTGTCATCTCTTAGGAGCAAACAATTTCATTCCAACTCATTACTCCAGCATATAAATCCAGTTGGTAACTTTTATTTAACCTAAAACCAGTTTTATCCACCATTTATGAAATTATGTGAAGCATTTCATAGAAGAAAAATCACCAGCTTAAACATTATTCCCTTTTTGGCTGATTTTCGACCAACTCCGCGATTTGTTACACATTGAAATATCACTTTTGCTGTGCGTAATATGGCTATTCGTTAGCCAAAAAATAAGAAAAGATTATGCAAGCAACAGCCACAACACTCGACCACGAGCAAGAATACACGCCGATCAACTCGCGTAATAAAGTCCTTGTCGCCTCTCTCATTGGCACGGCCATTGAGTTCTTCGACTTTTATATTTACGCCACTGCGGCCGTTATTGTGTTTCCGCATATCTTCTTCCCGCAGGGCGATCCTACGGCAGCAACGCTACAGTCGCTTGCCACCTTCGCCATCGCCTTCGTCGCGCGCCCTATTGGCTCTGCCGTCTTTGGTCATTTTGGCGATCGCGTTGGGCGTAAAGCGACGCTGGTCGCCTCGTTGCTAACGATGGGGATTTCGACCGTGGTGATTGGTCTGCTGCCGGGTTACGCCACGATTGGTATTTTCGCCCCGCTGTTGCTGGCGCTGGCTCGATTTGGTCAGGGTCTGGGTTTAGGCGGCGAATGGGGCGGTGCGGCGCTACTGGCGACAGAAAACGCCCCACCGCGTAAACGCGCGCTGTACGGCTCCTTCCCGCAGCTGGGCGCACCGATTGGCTTCTTCTTTGCCAACGGCACTTTCTTACTGCTTTCCTGGCTACTGACCGACGAGCAGTTTATGAGCTGGGGTTGGCGCGTGCCGTTTATCTTCTCGGCGGTGCTGGTCATTATCGGCCTGTATGTTCGCGTGTCGCTGCATGAGTCGCCGGTGTTTGAGAAAGTCGCTAAAGCGAAAAAACAGGTGAAGATCCCGCTGGGTACGCTGCTGACCAAACATGTTCGCGTAACCGTACTGGGTACGTTCATTATGCTGGCAACCTATACGCTGTTTTACATCATGACGGTCTACTCAATGACCTTTAGTACCGCCGCCGCGCCAGTTGGGCTTGGCCTGCCGCGTAACGAAGTGTTGTGGATGCTGATGATGGCAGTGATTGGTTTTGGCGTGATGGTGCCAGTCGCCGGATTACTGGCTGATGCCTTTGGTCGCCGTAAAAGCATGGTAATCATCACCACGCTGATCATCCTGTTCGCGCTGTTCGCCTTTAACCCGCTGCTCGGTTCTGGCAACCCGATTCTGGTTTTTGCCTTCCTGCTGCTGGGGTTAAGTCTGATGGGACTGACCTTCGGGCCGATGGGCGCGCTGTTACCAGAGCTGTTCCCGACAGAAGTGCGTTACACCGGAGCATCGTTCTCTTACAACGTAGCGTCGATTCTCGGGGCTTCCGTTGCACCATATATCGCAGCCTGGTTGCAGACTAACTACGGGTTAGGTGCGGTGGGGTTATATCTGGCGGCGATGGCTGGCTTGACCTTAATCGCCCTGCTGCTGACCCATGAGACGCGACATCAATCGTTGTAATAAGAGTGAAAAGCCTGATGCGCTACGCTTATCAGGCCTGAATTTCCATAAAATATATTGAATTCGCAAGGATTTGTAGGCCGGATAAGGCGTTCACGCCGCATCCGGCAGTTTCCATCACTTCTTCATCTGCGACAAAATCGTCCGACACTGATTAGCCTCCCCTTCGGAAGGTGAGATCAGCGCCAGTAACGCCGCCGCCGGTGTTACCAGCGTTGCCAGTGCCGCCGCGACGGCTCCGCGAGCAACCAACGGTCCGGCTTTCACCCCAGCCTGCGGATTTTTAAATGTCCCACGCACATACAGCGGCGAACGCAGTGTGATAATCCGAATCCCTTTACTTTCTGGATCGATAGTCAAATCCAGTTGCTCCGAAGCAAAACTTGCCGTGCCGGTAACATTGATCAACGCATTCTCAGTATCAAAAGCAAAAATCTGCGGACGCGCCACACCGTTGGCAATATCCAGATTCGCCGCCGCGCAGTTCACCCGCACCTCATCATCACCAAATATCGCACCGACAATGTAGTTGCCGACATTCAGGCCGACAATCTCCATCAGGTTGCGGCTCACCAGCCCGTCATTCATCAACAGTTTCAGGTTGCCGTTACTGTTGCCTAAAAGCGCCGCCACCGAGTTACCGCTACCGCGTAGTTCCGCGTCACCGTTCATTTCCCCCAGCGTCTTCTGCATCAGTTCTACATCGGGCATCAGTTCTTTCAGTTTCAGCCGACGGGCCTGAATATCAGCCCGTCCTTGCATCGGCTTTTTATCGCCTTCCAGATGAATATTCGCCGCAATGCTGCCTCCCGCCATGCCAAATTTCAGCGGTTGCAGGCGCAGGTCAGCATTTTTGAGAATGATATGGGTAGAGAGATCGCTAATCGGCAAGCTACTACCATGTTCAATGCGCCGACCTTTGAAGCGGACATCGGCATCCATGACGTCCCATTTATCGGTTTCGAAGCGGTCATAAGGCAGCACTTTGCCCGCAGGCTGAATGCTTTTTTCGCCTTTCTTCTGCTCAGACCGTTTCGACTTTTCTGCACCTTTTCCAGAATCAACGCCAATCAATGGCCCTAAATCTGCCAGCCGCAATTGCCGCGATTCGACATCACCTTCCAGTTTTGGTCGTGGCTTGCCGGTGGTGTAGACCAGAGAACCGTGGATATCGCTATCGCCAATGCGCCCATTAAAACCGCGATAATCAAAGACCGACGATTTTTCAGTGTCGATTTTCGCTACCAGCCGACCATCCGTTTCAAACGGCGGGGTATCGGGCAGCAGAACACCCGTCAGTTCATAGAGATCACCCAGCGAATCGCCAGAAAATTTAAGCCGTAAATCGACACCGCCCATCTTCATTGGGTCATTCACGACGCCATCAAAAGCGACGCGAGTATTCCCGGAGCGGAAATCAGCCTGTACCGGAAACGGTGTACCTTCGCCGCGTAGTGCCAGCATACCGCCGATTTTACCTTTGCCCGTGAGCGGTTCACCGTTATAACGTCCCTGCGCCTTCAGACCAAAAACGTAATCGCCCACCTTTTCTTTGTCCGCTTTACCTTTCGATCCGGTAACTTCACTGAACGGCAGCGGCTTGCCTAACGGATCGACAAAAATTTCCAGATCCGCTTTGCTTACTTTGTCATCAATAGCGATCCGCCCTTGATCGAACAGAATATTATCCAGTCGAAACGACCACGCAGACGGCTTTGCATTCATGTCTTTGTTGTCATCATTGGCGAGATTAAAGGTCCAGTTATTGTTCTTTTCAGAGAGACGAATCAGACGCGCGTCGGGCTTCTCCAGTTTTATCCACGGTAGCCAGACCGTTTTGGTCAGCAACGCCAGCGGGGCCAGCGTCGCTTCTACCCGCGGCAAATGCACCATTGTTACTTCGGGAATATCCGGCGGATTGCCAAGAATGATGTCTTCTGCATGCACATGAGGCCACGGCACCCAGCTGCGCCAGCCGGTTTCTTGTTTTTGCCGCTCCCACACCACGCCCAGATCGCCACGGATAGCGAATGGACGATTCAACTCCGCAGAGACTTTCTGGTTGATGGTCGGTTTGAGTCGATTCCAGTCAAATGTTGCAATCAAAATGATCGCCACGACAATCAACAACAAGAAAGTCCCTGAAATCGCAGCGGTTATTTTGCCTGCCTTGCTCATCATTCGCTTCCTCATATTTCTTCCTGTGCCAGTCCTAAAGATAGTCCAGCCAGGCAGAAAATGAGGCAGCTTATAGCGCCAGAACTGCCGAATTCAGCGTTTCTATCGGTGCCGGGCGTGAAAGAAACCAGCCTTGTGCAGCAAATGCAGGCGAATTTTGTACATCGCGCCACTCTTCCTGCGTTTCCACACCTTCGACAATCACCCCGCGACAATAGCGATTCATGAGATGTAAAAGCTGAGAAAAGAGCGTGCGTCCTTCCGGTGACTGACGCAGCATCACAAACAGCTCACGGGCGATTTTGATGTAGTCGTAACGTACTTCACTTAGCGCAGAGAAATTCGCCATCCCAGTGCCGAAATCATCCAGCCACAGCGGACCAAATTCACACATCGAGGCAAAGGTTGAGTCTTTTGGCAGGCGGATGTGTTCTACCAGTTCGAAACGCAGCCAGGGAAGATGCTCAATCTGGCGCAGGATTTTTGGTTGCTGACGCAGGGCGATGAGCGTAGGACCATCAATATTGACCGATGCCAGCAGGCCGTGCTCGACAAAGAAGTCGGCATTTTGCGCCAGCAAATCAATCTGCTCTTTCACAACCTCCATCCGATGGCTGACGGTGATTTCAGTAAAATAGCGATCCGGCGGCAGACGTTGTAAAGGGTTCGAGGGATGCGTGACCACCGTTAATAGCTCCACGGCCATTAACCGTCCGCAGGTTTGATAGATCGGCTGCCAGGTGTAAGCACGCTCACACTGCAACCAAAAACGCCGTTCCTGCAAGCTCTCGATGCTTGCTTCAGGGTTGCTTATTCGCTGGATAACCTGCCTTATCATCAAAGATGTCCTGTGTTTAAAAGTGATGCTGCCCGGACTCGACAAAGATTATCGGCGCGTAAGGGCAGAACTTTACCGCCTGGCCGGGTTAAATTTCCCCACTCCACAACGGAATCTTTCAGGAATACGTTCTGGCTCAAAAAAATAATGGAACACTGTTTTAATATGGTTGACCAGCAAACCACCACAGCGCAAACTAACGCTAATTTTTACAGATCAGGTTCACGACTATGTCCAAAAAGATTGCCGTGATTGGCGAATGCATGATTGAGCTTTCCGAGAAAGGCGCGGACGTTAAGCGCGGTTTCGGCGGCGATACCCTGAACACTTCCGTCTATATCGCCCGTCAGGTCGATCCTGCGGCATTAACCGTTCATTACGTAACGGCGCTGGGAACGGACAGTTTTAGCCAGCAAATGCTGGACGCCTGGCACGGCGAGAACGTTGATACTTCCCTGACCCAACGGATGGAAAACCGTCTGCCGGGCCTTTACTACATTGAAACCGACAGCACCGGCGAACGTACGTTCTACTACTGGCGTAACGAAGCCGCCGCCAAATTCTGGCTGGAGAGCGAGCAATCTGCGGCGATTTGCGAAGAGCTGGCGAATTTCGATTATCTCTACCTGAGCGGGATTAGCCTGGCGATCTTAAGCCCGACCAGCCGCGAGAAACTGCTTTCTTTGTTGCGCGGATGCCGCGCCAACGGCGGAAAAGTAATTTTCGACAATAACTATCGTCCGCGCCTGTGGGCCAGCAAAGAAGAGACACAGCAGGTGTACCAGCAAATGCTGGAATGCACGGATATCGCCTTCCTGACGCTGGACGATGAAGACGCGCTGTGGGGTCAACAGCCGGTGGAAGACGTCATTGCGCGCACCCATAACGCGGGCGTGAAAGAAGTGGTGGTGAAACGCGGGGCGGATTCTTGCCTGGTGTCCATTGCTGGCGAAGGGTTAGTGGATGTTCCGGCGGTGAAACTGCCGAAAGAAAAAGTGATCGATACCACCGCAGCTGGCGACTCTTTCAGTGCCGGTTATCTGGCGGTACGTTTGACGGGCGGCAGTGCGGAAAATGCGGCGAAACGCGGGCACCTGACCGCAAGTACCGTTATTCAGTATCGCGGCGCGATTATCCCGCGTGAGGCGATGCCTGCGTAAAAGCAGCATATGCAAAAGGCTGGATAAAGTGTTACCCCTCTATCCAGCTCATCCATAAATACCTGATGGTTGTGCTAACTCATCACCATCAGGCATTACTGTGCGGGTGGAATATCCGTCACTTCAGGATGTACGTCATCCGTGGCAACAGAGGTTGTGGCAGCAGTAGTAGATGGGGCCATGATTTGATCCCAGGCCGCCTGCAACGCTTTCATGTTAAATTCTGGCTCGCCTTTCGGCTGCAGAAGAATTAACGCCATATCGTTCGACAACTGCTGGCGCAGATCCTGATTTAACATCTCTACCGTCAGACTATTAAGGAAATCTTGGCGCAGTTTCTGATATTGCTCCGGCGCGATATCAACGACCTGATTTTGCAACGAACGCATCCGCTGCCCCATCAAAATATCGGTATCAGCTCGCGCATAGGCGGCAAACAGTTTCTGCAGCTCCAGTTTCTTTTGCGCCACTAACGCATTGAACTCTTCTTCCGGCAGACCTTTATCGCGAACCTTCGCTAGCTCACGCGCTACCAAATTAAGGTTGCTGTTCAGCTTGTCGTTTGGTGACTCGATGTTGATGGCACACTGCGCACGCAGATACAGCACACGGCAGTCAAATCCAAGACCGATGTCTTTGCTGTTACTGGTGCTTAACGCTTGCTGAACGTGCCAGAACAGCGCCTCACGGGCCAGGTCCGCACGCCAGTAGCGCAGCAGTGCGGCTGATTCACGAATTGGCTGCCACGGCGTATCCCACATGATAGATAACCGGTCCTGACGTACCGCATCGGTCATAATACTCACCGCTTCAGGACGCAGCGGAGAAAGCGTCGGCACCGGAGCCGGTGTTTCACGTTTGCCTTTCAGTTCGCCAAACGTTTTGTTGATTTGGTCGACAACCGAGCGCGCATCCACGTTTCCCACCACCAGCAGCGTCATTGCATCCGGGGTGTACCATTTCTGATAGAAATCTTTAATCTTTTCCGCTTCAACGGGTTGTTTCAGCGGATCGGCAGGATCGTGACCTAACAAGGTTGATCCTTTCAGACGATAGCGCCACCAGCCCTCTTTAGTATCGGCAGGCCAGGTGGCCACCATGTCCTGACTTTGCAGCGCGTGGTTGATGGTTTCTGGTGTGATGGTCAGTTTGCCAGTGGCATTTGCCAGATAAGAGAGCGCTTCTTTCAGCAAGTCGTTACGGTTATTGGGCAAACTCAGATTAAACAGCGTGGTGTCATAAGAGACAATTACCGGCGGCATCGGGCGTTTAGGGTCGATCCCCTGCTGCCACAATGAACGCGCCTGTGCTGCGTCAAGGCCACCGCTTTGCGTTAACGCAATACGAGGGATGGCGTGACTGTAACCGCTCTGTTGTGTACTTTCGGCGAGCGAACCGGTATTAACCAGCAGGCGAATTTCAACGCGATCGCTGGGACGCTGGGGCGTGGTCAGCACTTGCCACTGTAAACCGTTGGAAAGCGTCCCCTGTTGCCATGCTGGATCAGGCTGGAGCGCATCTGCCTGCACATAGCCAGCAGTGGCCATCATCAGCAAACCGCCCGCTAAAAGTCGAATTTTTGTGCCCTGCATGTGAACCCCTGATCAACTATCCTGGTAATAAAAAACTGCCCGTTGTCGGTCAGTCTAAATGACATTAAAAACACTTCGTGTTAGACCGCAAGAACATGAAAATGTCACGGAAGAAGTGAAATAAACCTGAACTCACCCAGGTGGTAAGTTCAGGCACAGGGGTCAATTATGCGCAAACACCCGCACTCGGGGAAGGGAGTGCGGGCATAAGTGGTGAGATTAAGAGGATAATTCGTGCGTTTTGCCATCCGGCGCACGATTATTCAGCACATCGTCCAGTTTTTTGTGGTCCAGTTCTTTCACCCACTTAGCAACAACAATGGTCGCTACGCCGTTACCGACCAGGTTAGTCAGCGCACGAGCTTCTGACATAAAGCGGTCGATACCAAGAATTAGCGCCAGACCCGCTACCGGCAAATGGCCCACCGCAGAGAGCGTCGCTGCCAGCACGATAAAGCCACTACCCGTTACCCCTGCCGCCCCTTTAGAAGAAAGCAGCAACACGATTAACAGCGTGATTTGGTGAACGATATCCATCTGACTGTTAGTGGCCTGGGCGATAAACACCGCCGCCATTGTCAGGTATATCGATGTGCCATCAAGGTTAAACGAGTAGCCTGTCGGGATGACCAGCCCCACCACCGATTTGCGGCAGCCGAGTTTCTCCATCTTGTCGAGCATACGCGGCAGCGCCGACTCGGAAGATGAAGTCCCCAGTACAATCAGCAGTTCTTCACGGATGTAGCGGATAAATTTGAAGATACTGAAACCAGTCGCTTTAGCGATTGAACCCAGTACCAGAACCACAAACAGGATACAGGTGATGTAGAAGCAGATAATCAGCTGCCCCAGTTGCACCAGTGTGCCGACGCCGTATTTACCGATGGTAAACGCCATTGCCCCGAACGCACCAATAGGTGCCAGACGCATGATCATATTGATGATGCCGAAGATGACCTGCGAGAAACTTTCGATCACGTTAAAAATCAGTTGGCCTTTGCTGCCCAGACGGTGGAGCGCAAAACCAAACAGTACGGCAAACAGCAGCACCTGCAGAATGTTACCGCTGGCAAATGCGCCAATGACGCTCGCCGGGATGACATCCATAATGAAGGCGACAATGCCCTGGTCTTTCGCCTGATCGGCGTAAACCGCTACCGCTTTCGCATCAAGCGTTGCCGGATCGACGTTCATTCCGGCACCAGGCTGCACGACGTTAACGATGATAAGACCAATAATCAGCGCGATGGTGCTGACAATTTCAAAGTAAAGCAGTGCGACTGCGCCGGTACGACCGACCGCCTTCATGCTTTCCATGCCCGCAATGCCCGTTACGACGGTACAAAAGATGACAGGAGCGATGATCATCTTAATGAGCTTAACGAACCCGTCGCCAAGCGGTTTCATTTGCTCGCCTATTTCAGGGTAGAAATGGCCAAGGAGAATACCAATGGCTATCGCTGTCAGGACCTGAAAGTAAAGGCTTTTAAACAGAGAGGTTTTCATAGGGTGTCCTTTAGTAAAACCACAGGTCTTGTAAGGTTATGGGGTACCTGCGGCCTTAAAATAACACCCAGACAACATCACAGAAATGTACCTGGATCATAATTGAAACAAAAAGGTTAAAAAGTTTGAGCTGGCTCGCACAAACCAGCACTTTTTAAAGTTTTGTAATCAGTTTGGGGTAGCTACTTTTCTCCCAGGTAACTCTCTTCGAAGATTTCAATAGGGAGTGGGCGAGCAAAAAGGAAGCCCTGGGCAATACCAACGCCCGCTTTTGCCAGCCAGTCGCGTTGTGCTTCAGTCTCCACGCCTTCGGCAATCATTTGTAAGTTCAGGCTTTGCGCCAACATGATAATTGCAGCAATCATGCTGCTATCTTCCGGCAAGCCTTCAACAAACATTTTGTCGATTTTTAACACGTCGATTGGCAACGATTTCATATGCTGCAGCTGACGCAGCCCTGCGTAGCCCATGCCGAAATCATCCAGCGCCACCCGAACGCCGGCATTACGCAACGGGCGGAGGATTGCCACCGCTGCATGAGGGTCGTCAATACGTCGGCTTTCTGTCACTTCCAGAATCAGCGTTCCCGGCTGAATGCGATAGCGGGTTAACAGCTCCAGCATATCCGCCACCATATTCGGGTGCATCAGTTGCAGCGCCGAGAGGTTTACCGACAAGGGCAGCATAATGCCGCGCTCTTGCCAGGCAGCAAGCAGTCGGCAGGACTCTTCCAGCACCCAGTGACCGACGGTAACCATCAGCCCACAGCACTCAATGCGATCGATTAAGCCATCCGGCAGATCCCAACTGCCATCCGGTTGCTGGATACGCAGTAACACTTCCGCACTGACCAGTTTACCGCTGGTCATCTCGACCTGTGGCTGTAACCAAATCGCAAACTGATGATTTTCCAGTGCATTAAGGATATCGCTCTCTTCCGTCAACCGCTGTTGGGCGGCTTCCATCTGCTGCGGATCAAAGAACTGAATCTGATTCTTACCTTTATGGCGAGCGGTAAATGCCGCAGAAATAGCGCGACTGTAAAGCTGTTCGGCGGTGAGATCGCCGTAGAACATCGCCACGCCAATGCTACAGTGCGGACGGAGTTGAATACGTTCAATCGGCAGGCACTCGCTCATGATAGTGAGCACTTGCTGACCTAAAGTAATAGCATGCCACGGCTCCTGTACACCGTTGGCAATGACAGCAAAGTCATAACCACTAATCTGCGCGAGGATCATACGTGGCGACAGTACCGATTTGAGTTTTTCCACCAGCGTCAGCAGCAGAATTTCTCGTTGCGCCTCTTTCAGCACGCCCGCAGTATCACGCAGGGTTTCACAGGTGATAATCATCAGCGCGGTGGTTTGTTTACGCGCGACAACCTGCTCCAGCATCTCCATCAGCAAGGCTTTGTTCGGCAAATCCGACACCGGGAAGCGCATCGCATTTTCGTTCTGTTCTTCATAATGGCGCTGCAGCAATTGCTGGTTGAGGTTGTAACTGCGCACCAGCATACCGATTTCATCGTCCTGATGCAGACGTGGTAATGCCAGTTGGTGACCAACAAGCTCCTGGGCTGGGATGGCGTTAAGTTCACGAGCAATATTGCGTAACGGATGCAAAATCAGGCGGTTAATGCACCAGCTAATCGCCACCGTCAATATTAACGACAAAAGTAAGTAAATGGTCACTAACGTTGAGAGGGTGCTCATCACGAACTTATACATGCGGAAGGAATCCGCCTGTAGCACCAGATAGGCAATTGGCTGCGGGTTTGCCGGACGTTCCAGCGAGTAAACGCCCAGCGAGATTTGCACCGGTAGCTCAAACATGCGAGTAACCATTACCGGCACCGGACGCTCTGGAATAAAACTTTTACGCAGCGCCTGGAACTGGTTAGGCAGCACCACATCGGCACGGCTGACCACGCCTGCCGGTTTAATGCTGGCAAGAATAGCTTCCGCTTCGGGAATATCGCCTTTCAAAATGGCAGAAGATAAGGGTTCGCGGACAGAGCGAGCAATGCTTTCCAGTTGCGTAGCCGTGTTATAGCGATTCTGCTGGACCAGATGGAACAGCAAAACGGTGCAAAAAATAAAAACGAACACCAGGACAACGGCTGCCACCATTGCCATCTGCTTGATTGTTAACGAGCGACTTACGCGCAAATTGTCTCCCCCCGGAAATCCCAGATTGCCGCCCGAGTATACCCGATCGCAGCGGCATTAAGAGAGGCGCTATCTGAAAACTTACCAGTCGGCGTAAGGTATCAGCGGCTGCGGCGGTAAATCCATGTCACCCTGCCATCCGGCGGCGGAATAACGTACGTAGAGCAGGAAATGGCTGGGCGCGTAATCTTTCGCCTGCTGGATATCAATTGCCGTACCGACAAACCAGTTGGATGTGACGCGACGCTCAAGTAATGCCCGCGCCGTATAGCCAAAGCCCTGACTGCTGCCGCCATCGTTGGATTGCCGCGCAGCTTCTTCCTGCCAGTCAGTCGGGATCAGATTCATCAGCGGATACCGCGGCATGGTTTTGGTGCGCGAATGCGACCACGAACCAGACGCCCCCAGCTCCCACGACCAGTTTTCTGTCCGCTCACGCCACATCACCGGAATGGCAAACGACAGGTATTCCTGCGGGCTGTAGTAACCGCCCTGACCGAGTGAGTACCCACTCAGATCTTTGTCGTAATGCCAGATCATGTTGTTCAGGCCGATTGTCACGCGGCGATTGTTCTGGTTGATGACCTTATAGTAATAGCCCGTCATCCAGCGCACGCGCCAGTTATCTTCAACATTTTTACCGGTTAACTGGTCGCCGCTAAGCGATGCCCAGACGCCGTTTGCTTCACCTTTATCGTAGCTCAGGCTTAGCCCCACGCCGTCGGCACGCACGCCGCCCCATTTTTTCCCGGTATTGCCTGGGGAGTCTTTTTGCCCGCCAAAGGCCAGCAAAGAACTGGAGATGGGCCGACGATGGGCGTTAACTGTGTAACCCAGCGGCCCGATATCATCGCTGTAACTGATGCCGCCGACCACATCCACCACGTTGAAGCCCATCGGCGTGGTGCCGATATCCCAGCTCCAGACGTCATTTCGCCAGCCGACCGCCACGCTGGCACCGGAATCCGACTGGCTGCGGTTGCCGCTACAGTCCTGTAATGTACAGGTGCCCCAGTTGTCATCCCATTTGCCATCGGCATTAGTGGAGAAACTGCCGACGTTCATATTGACGAAATCACTGCGAAAGAACATCCGCCCGTCAGAATACGGCGCATCCACCTGCAACATGGTAGTGTGCGCTTTCAGATCGGAGTAACCACCGGTGCCGCTCGACCCCCAGTAATCGTGCTCGAGGGTGACGTTAAGATCCTGCTGGCGGTAGAGATCTGCCGCATCGCTGCGCACGCCGCGTTTCAGCCAGTCATCTTTCTCGTCGTTACGAGTCAGCCGGGTAAAGGTGTCGTTATCCTGCGGACGCGTCGTGGTCACACCGGATGCAACCATCGCGTCTTTGTAGGTTTCCAGCGCCTGCGTTGGATCGCCCGCCTGTGCTTCAAACTTCGCACCGTCGCGCAGTACCATCGCGCTTTCCATCGACGGTGGCTGAGATTTTGCCTGCGGGATCAGCTTGTTAAACGTCTGCTGCGCCGCTGCGGTATCGCCAAGCTGCGCCTGCGCCAGCGCCACGCGCCGCTGTGTGTTCAGGGAGGCGTTATCGGAGGCAGGCAGTTTCGCCAGTTGGCTACGTGCCGCCGCTTTGTCACCGGCAGCGATATCCACTTCCGTCAGGCCAAGAATGGCATCAGCGTTAGTTGGCTCCCGCGTCAGGACATTCTGATATGCAGCACGGGCAGCAGCGTAATCACGTCGTTGTTGCGCCCAGTCAGCCAGCGTCAGATCAATACGCGAGGAAGGCGGTTGCTGGCGCAGCATCGCTGCTGCTTCTGCCTCTTTACCGTTTTCTCGCAGGCGATTAGCGGTTTCCAGCACCTGGTCGCTTTGCAGCCGATTAACCAGCTCCTGAATATTGCTGTTCCACTGGGCACGCGGCAGGCTGTTGATATGCGCCAGTGCCGCTCTGTCCTGGTCGTGACCTGAAAGGTACAGCCCGTAAGCGTAAACCTGCTCCGGGTCGTTCGGCTTCTGCTGCACGAGATTGCGCATTAACGTATCGGCCTGGCTGCGTTGTCCGGCCTGCCAGAGATCCTGCGAAAGTCGGTAAGTAATCCATACACTGCCGGGGTCCAGTGCCAGTCGTTGCCGCTGAAGTGCTGCTGCCTGCGCCCATTTGCCCTGTTTTTCCAGTGCCTCTGCCTGCTGTGCCAGACGATCGTTTTGCAGGCTACGTTCGATATCATCAATGCTGCGCCGCTGGCTGGCAGAGAGCGAGGCGATAAACGCTTCGGCTTTTTCTGGCGATTGCTGGCGGTAAATATTCGCTAGCCCGCGCACGGCGTTGGTATTGCCGCTGTCCATGCGCAGCGTCTGCTGGTAATAGCGTTCGGCGGCGGAATAATCTTTTCGCGCCATCGCCACATCGCCCAGCCCCAACACCGCATAGCTGTCGGTGTTATCGACACTGCGCGCCTGCTGGAACAGGCGTTCTGCCCGGTCAGGATTATTGGCTTTCAGCGCGGCATCACCCTGCTGGATCGCCAGCCAGTAGCGGTTTACTTTCAGCAGACTGTTCCATTTGTCGTTGTTGCTGCTGTGCGGGTCCAGTGCGAGGGCTTTTTCCAGATTCGCCACCGCATTGGCGCGATCGCCTTTCTGAGAATACGCCTGGCCCAGCGCCCCCAGTGCCTCACTGTCTTTCGGGTTCGCCCGCACTGCCTGTTGTAGTTCGGGAATGGCTTTACCCGCCATGCCAGAGTCCACTGCCGCTAAACCTTGCGCACGAGCGCGGAAAGCAGGGTCGGCCAGCTGTTTTTGCTGTTCTGCCAGTTGCGATTGCGCAGCAGCTACGCTGTCGCCATCACTAAAGATAGAGAGATATTTTTTCAGCGCCTGCACGCTGGCATCGCTGACAGGCATGTCTTTAATCTGCCCGTACCAGATTTTAGAGGCTCCCTCGCGCCCGGCGTTCGATTTCGCCATCTGCTCCAGTACAGCAAAACCTTCATCACGCCGATCGCTACTAAACAGCAATAGCGCCAGATTGTTTTGCAGGCCCGTATTGCCCGGCGTATCCGCATTGATGCGTTTTAGCTGATTAATCGCTTCGCCACGGCGAGCCGGAATTTTCGCCACCGTACTCCAGTACTCGACGGCAATGTCACCTTCCGGCGGCGCACCGTTGAACAGCTTGTTGTAACTCGCCACAGCTTCTTCTGCATGACCGGTAGTCGCCTGCAATCTTGCCTGTTGCAGTGCCTGACGACCATCCGGCGTAGAAAGTAACATTGTGGTCCGCGACGATTTATACGCATTTGAACTCGGCGCTAACTGCGACAGCCGATCGAGCTGTTTTTGCGCGCCATCAATATCGCCCTGACGTAACAGAGAACGGAAACGGGCGGCAACGACGTCCGGGTTATTCGGATCAATAAGTTCCAGCCGATACAACGACTGTTGCACCAGATCTTCACGATGGGTCGCTTCGCCTAACCGAACTTGCTCCAGCAACTGTTGCTGAGCGGTTGGTGCTGCCTCGACCATCGGCATGACGGCCAGACCGAGGGAAAGCGTGAATATGTTTAGTGTGAATTTGCGCATTCCTGGCCCCAGTCAGGTAATAACTCACCTTTTGTCGAGAAGCGGAAACGGTGTTGATCCCAGCCTTGTCCAAACAGGGTCAGCACATAGTTGTAATAGGCATCGCTGCCGGGAAAGTTATCGGCCACGCGCTGGCGCTGAACGGCCTGTGCATCGCGGTTTTGTAAAAAGGGCAGCATGGCGGCAGAAAAACCGACCGGTCCTTTACCCTGCGCTTTCCCCGTAGCCACATCGACTTTTTCCGGCGGATAGCCGTTTTTCTCGGTGAATGTCGCCATCGGTTTAAACCGGTTGAGCATCCGCGCTTTTTGCGGATCGCTGTCAGGCATCATGCCTACCCACATGTAAACACGGATAGCGTCGTAGCTGCTGATCAATGTTTTTTCGGCTTTTAGCTGCCAGCCTTTGTCTTTCTCATAGCGCACCCAGTCTGGCGAAAAGCCTTTCGGGGCGGTTTCCAGCAATAAACGTTGATTGGTTTCGCGCAGCGTAGTCCACGGCGCGCCAAAGCGGGTGAAATACTGCGCCAGCGTCGGCGGCAGGTAGCTGGGGTTAAAACGCCAGCTGTTATCCTCTGCAAATCCCACTTTGCCCGGCAACAACATGGAACCCAGCCCAGGCACCGTCACCACTTCCTCCCGCGCAATACGTTTTAACAACGCGCTGCCGATGTCGGTATAACGCTGCTCTTTCCACAAACGCCCCGCCTCCAGCAACGACCAGGCCATCCAGACATCACCATCAGAGGCCGAATTGCTGTCCAGCACTTCCCACTTACTGTTCTCTTTCTTGCCCCACAGCCAGGCGGGCAAATGTTCTTTTAAAGAACCCTGAGCGAGATTGTTCTGCGTCCAGTCGAGAATATTATCGAAAGCTGCACGGTCGTTAGCCGCCAGGGCAAAGAACATGCCGTAACTTTGCCCTTCGGAGGTGGTGATTTTGCGCGCGTCGCTGGGGTCGATGACGCGCCCTTCCTGACTGATGTAATCCTTTTTGAACTGCTCCCAGGCAGGCCAGTTGCAGGCAGCCTGAACACTAAAGGCAGCCAGCAGCAGCATCGTCACGAGTCCACTACGCAACACATTCATCTTCAATTACTCGTTATCCGGGTTAAGACGACGACGGCTGATAATACGCAGCAAACGCCACAGTACCCAGGCCAGCAGCACGACGCTGATTGCCGCCAGCACCGCCAGCAGAATCGGATGGTTTGCCAGCGCATACCATAAGCGTTCGAACCACGGCAGATGGCCAACGTAATAGACGTCGCCAACACGCAGGCTATTGATACCGGACTCGCGGATCACCGCGACCGAGCCGAACATGGTGGCGCGTTTGCCGCTATCGTTCACCGCATCGTTAAGCATTTCATAACCGCGTGGGCTATCTGCCAGCAGCGCAATCACGCTACGCTGGTCGTTATACGGCGACTGGAAGCCAATCACCGCTGCCATCGCACCGGAAGAGGTCAGCGTTGATTGAGTTTCTGCCGCGCGATCGCTCTCGTCCGGCACAATGCCGGGGAACGGGGTCTGGCGCATCGGCGTTTTCACCCAGCTTTCGGTCGCCTGCACCAACAGGTCGATCTGCTTGTCGTCTTTCAGTTTGTCCGGGATACCACCGATAATCATGATGTCGGCATCTTTGCCCTGAATGGTGCTGCCATCATCGGTCACCGTCAGGTTAATCGCCGGGAAGCCCGTCTGCGCACCGATAAAGCCAACGGTATTCAGCAAGGTTTCCATCTGTGCTTCGTTAGGCGCTTTCGGCATCACGGTGATGGTTTGTGACAGATCCGCCATCCGGCTGAACGGGAAGCCCGCGTTAGCAAAGGCGCGTAGATCCGGCATCGGGATGAAGTGGTAATACTTCGAGAAGTCGATGGTGGAGTCGTCACCAATCACCACATGATTCTGCACCGGCTGGAAGGTAATACAGTTATCCACCGAACCGCCCGGCATCGGGTTCATATACTCAAAGTCGAACCGCAACTGGTTGGTCGCGCCCAGTTTCAGCGCCGGAATAGAGACATCCGTTTTGCCATCCAGCAAACCTTGTAATACCGGAATACGCAGCAGCAGGCGGTTCGCCTCCTGTTTACTGCTCAGGTTGAAGGATTGCAGGAACTGGTTATTCAGGCTGATATCCATCCGCGAACTGTCTTTCACCGGCGGCATGGTGTAGCGATAGTTGATATCCATATCAATGCCGGTACTGCGCATCAGGTAGAGATCCGGCGGCAGGTTTAGCGAAACGTTAATCGCTGCTGGCTCAAGACCGCTGGATTGTAACTGTTCTTCATAGGTTTTCAGTTCACCAAAGGTGACCGGACGATCGGTACGCACCCAGTTCGGCGCATCGTACGGCTTACGCGGTAGCAGCGGTTTCACTTCATTCACTACCACGCTTTCACCACGGAACAGAATGTTACCCTGAGCGATACCTTTCGCTGCCTGCAACAGGTCTTTGTCGTCACGACCAAAGACCACCAGCAGTTTGACGTAAGGATTCTGTGGATGGTTGATCATCTCAATCACCGGGGCTTTTACCGCCGGATGATCGCGCAGGAAGTCCGGGCGTTTGTCATTAGTGGCAAAAACGATGGCATTGCGATCCGGCAGTTGGTTATAGAGCACCGGGAAGTTCTGCCCACGCCAGCCAGAACGCGAACCAAACCACGAGGCGACAATGGCAGATGCTTGTTGCAGCCCAACATCCGGCGCACCCGCAAAGACCATCGGCAAGGTGTTGGTGCGGTTATCACGCGGGTCAAAGAATGGTACCGGGAAGTGTGACAGATCATTCTTCACATTCAGGGTCTGATAGGTCAGATCCAGTCCACTGCTCCGCCCAACATCCAGCCAAAGCGTGGTGCTGGCCGGGTTTTCGCACACGTCCTGATAATGACCGACAAACTCCAGCCGCACACGGTTGAAGTCGGTAATAAACAGTGGGTTAATTGGCATTTGTGCCAGCGTTTTTTTACCCAACTGTTCTTTGGTCACTGGCAGCACGCCCATCAGTTCATCATTGAGATAAACCTTTAACTGCGACTGGACAGGCAGTAACGATGGCGATGGCGTGTATTCGAGGTTGAGCATCGCCTTCGTCACCACTTCATCGCTGCGCATACCAAACTCAATGCTGCCGTTCGGGTTAATGCCACGTAGCACCATGCTGCCCGGCGGTGGCGCAATTTGCGCAAAGGTCAGCTTCACATCACGCGAAGGACCGTTCTGCGCCACGATGGGGGCATCAGCGCCCTGCACGCCCGGCATCACTTGCCCCACCTGCGGATTTTGTTCCGTCTGGGCGGCTACAGCTGGCTCAGCATTGATCAGTGGTTGCGTTGCTGGCGTCGCCTGCGTCATGAAAGAGGGGAACGCACTCATCCCCATAGCCACTGCACAAATCCAGAATAGTTTTCTTTTCATCGCGTTATCATCATTGTTGAGCCAAAGCCTGATCCGATGGTTGTGCCGTTTCGCTCCGCTCCGGGCGGCGCGGAATAAACGATACAACCCAGGAAACCAGAGAAGTCAGCACACGGAATATGCCCTTCACCGAAGAAGGCGCAAACTCCGCCAGATGGCGGTAGCCACGGAAGCCGAGCTTCAGAATATCCAGCAGACTTTCCAGCGGCTTATCTTCCGGATAGCTGTCCTGCCAGAGCGCCCATGTATCCGCACGGGCAAACGTACACTGCACAAAATCGATATGTTGCTGGGTGGTGAGCGGCATTAATTTCAGCCCAACTTCATTACCCATCACGCGCGCCACCTGGGCCGGGAAGACGTATTCTTGCTGACCGCGTTTAAGCAACAGATTCACTTTCTGCCCTTCCAGAATCTGTGCCTGACCGTTGATCTTGATCCCCAAACCACCGTCGGAGAAATCCTGAACGGTACACGAGAAGAGGTGACCATCTTCGCGGGCAATTGCCGCGGGCATCGTCATCTCCACGCGGTGCGATCGGCGAACCTGTTTGCTTTCTACCGATACCGCTACCGCACCACCGAGAATAATCAGGTTGTAGAACACCCACACCATACTGACGATGACAGTGAGCATCTCGGTTGGCGGGCCGTAGAAGTAACGCCAGATACCGACCGCAATACCGACCAGGTTGAGCAATACCAGGAAAATGTAGGGCCGTGAGATCACCCAGTCGACGTACTCTTCTTCCACCAGTCCACCTTTGGCGGTGACGTTAAATTTGCCTTTGTGCGGGTTAATCAGCGCCACCAGCGTCGGTGGTGCGATATACCACGCCAGTACCGTTTCGTAGATTTCGCTCCAGAAAGAGTGGCGATATTTACCCTGAATCTTCGAGTTGGTCAGGCTGGCGTGAATCATATGCGGCAGCACAAACAGAGCAATCATTAACGCTGGCGCGTAGATGATGTAGGCATGCAGCAGCAGGAACGCCAGCGGCGCAGTCAGAAAGATCAGTCGTGGAATGCCCGACAAGAAATGGAACATGGCGTTGACGTAGCACAGCCGCTGAGCAAACTTCAGTCCTTTTCCGGTGAGCGGGTTATCAAGACGGAAGATTTGCACCATCCCACGCGCCCAGCGAATACGTTGGCCGATATGCGCCGACAGACTTTCGGTCGCCAGCCCCGCCGCCTGTGGAATACGCATATACGCTGAAGTGTAGCCACGACGGTGCAGACGCAGAGAAGTATGCGCATCTTCGGTTACCGTTTCGACGGCAATACCGCCAATCTCATCCAGCGGCTTACGGCGAATCACCGCACAGGAACCGCAGAAGAAAGTGGCATCCCACATATCATTGCCGTCCTGCACCAGACCATAAAACAGCGTGCCTTCGTTTGGCGTTTTACGAAAACGCCCGAGGTTGCGTTCAAACGGGTCCGGTGAGAAGAAGTGGTGCGGCGTCTGCATCATCGCCAACTGTTTTTCTTTCAGGAACCAGCCCATGGTCATTTGCAGGAACGATCGCGTTGGTACGTGGTCGCAGTCGAAAATCGACACGAACTCGCCTTTGGCATATTTCAGCGCATTGTTGATGTTGCCTGCTTTCGCATGTTCATGAGTGGTACGGGCGATATATTTCACCCCCACGTTTTGTGCAAACTGGCGAAACTCTTCCCTGCCGCCGTCATCTAGGATCCAGATGTTCAGCTTGTCTTTCGGCCAGTCGATACCCAGCGAGGCGTAAATCGTATTTTTCACCACGTTGAGATCTTCGTTGTAAGTCGGGACAAAGATATCCACCGACGGCCACAGCGACATATCTTTCGGCAATGGCACCGGCTGACGATTCAGCGGCCATACCACCTGGAAGTAGCCGAGCACCAGCACAATCCACGCGTACGTTTCAGCGAACAGCAGTATAAGCCCGCACACCAGACTTACCGGATCGTCCCAGTTCAGCGTAGAGGTGTAGCGCCACCAGATATAACGGCAAGAAACAGTCAGCGACAGCACAATCAACATCAGCGCCGAGAAGCGTCCCGGCATTCGTCGTACGATCAGTGCTACACCCCACAGCAGCATCAGGAAGATAAACTGCGCCAGCGGGTTAAACGGCTGGGTAACGCAGATTAATGCCAAAATCAGTGAGAAGGTGACGATGATACCGAGGATCAACCGCCGCGCCCCGGCGCTCAAATGACCGAGTTCTTTTTTCTCATCAAGATGCTGTGTTTTATGGCTAACGCGCTCAGGCAACTCGTCCATCCATTGATGGTAACGGCCACGAATATTCTGCAGACCTGAAATTGCCCGCCTGCGCGGTTTCGGCGTTTCTTTGCGCGATGTACCGATCAGTAACCAGCATGTTTGAATGAGATAACGGACCGGGTCCAGCGGACGCGGACGCGAGGCGTTGATATGCGGATACAGGTTTTTATGTTCTGCGCGAATACGCTGCCAGCGCGGGTGCTCCAGCGGAATAAAAATCCAGGCCAGGATCAACCAAAAACAGCCGAGCGTCGCGCTGAAAGCCGACGCGCCGTGACGACGATAATCGCGATAACGCCCGATAAGCCGCGCGTTGACCGGCGGGATAAGCAACCACCGGGTCAGGATACTCATGATGCACTCCCGACTGGCGTTTTCAGCCCGGAATAGTTCAACAGGCACCAGTTAGCCAGCGTCAGTATCTCTTCAGCCGCCAGCGCATCACTGCGGTATTCACCGACTGGTTGCTTAGCCGCCAGGCATTGAGCCATCGCTTCATCACGATGAATGAGCATTGGCAGTAATCGGCGCTGGCTTTGCAACCAAAGCTGGTAAATATCGTCCTGAACCTGACTGCCGATACGGAAGTCATTAATCAAAATATGCGCGCCATCCGGCAGCGCCTGCTGATGCAGCCGGATATGGCAGTTGGCATCCACATTGACGATTGCCAGCGAGTGATCGCACAAACTCAGCAACTGGTGGGTTATCTGTGAGGCATCACGCGGTAAGTCGATCAAAATCCACTGGTAACGCCCGCTAGCTTTGAGTTGCTGTAAGCCGGAGCAAATATCGCTCAACCGGGTTTGCCAGTGCTGAGGATTTTCTTGTTCTTCAATGGATAACTGACCAAAAGGCAGCAAATCGAGCTGCGAGGTATAGCGCAACCCGGCGTCACGCCAGTCCTGACCGTCCAGCATGGCTCTGGCCCAGCCCTGACGGTGGGTAAAATCAACGTTAAATGACAGGCGCAACAAATTGTCCGGGCAGGCATCGACCACCAGGACATTTTCTCCCAACATTTGTAATGACCAGGCTAATGCGGCAGTGATGGTTGTTGTCCCCACGCCTCCCCGCACCCCCTGCAATCCCAGTACGGCCATTCACCAATCCCCTACTTTTGTTGCGCAAACTCTGCCAGCAACGGCCAGCGTTTTAATGCCGCGGCCAACTGTTCGCGTTGGGAAATATCGGCATAATCAATATCAGGCAGTGAAAATGCCTGCTTTAACGCCAAAATATCATTCTGGAAGATATAGCCTATCGCGGGATCAGGCAGAGTATCTGGTTCATTGTTATTCATTTGCTTGATCCCTATGAAATAACCGCACCGTTCATGAGACAATTCTAACCGTGAGCATTTCGCCGGTTTATTGTTTACGGCGAGACGGGAATTTGCTCACTTTTTGACTTTCCGTTACGCAACAAAAAAAGTTAAAAACGAAAAGACTAAAATCACACGTCTTGTGACCTGCTAAATTGATTCACATGCTAAATCTGATAAGTTTTAATTTCAATGGTAGGTTTATTTCTTAGCTTTCGCTAGTAAACTGATAATCAGACAAAATGATGACATGAGGGACATTGTGGACCCTGTATTCTCTATCGGTATCTCATCATTATGGGATGAGCTGCGACATATGCCAGCAGGCGGCGTCTGGTGGTTTAACGTCGATCGCCATGAAGATGCTATCAGTCTGGCGAATCAAACAATTGCATCCCAGGCTGAAACCGCACACGTCGCGGTCATTAGCATGGACAGCGATCCGGCGAAAATCTTTCAATTAGATGATTCTCAAGGGCCGGAAAAAATAAAATTATTTTCAATGCTAAATCATGAAAAAGGTCTATACTATTTGGCCCGTGATTTGCAGTGTTCTATTGATCCCAATAATTACCTTTTTATTCTTGTTTGCGCAAATAACGCATGGCAAAACATTCCTGCCGAGCGGCTTCGCTCATGGTTGGATAAAATGAATAAATGGAGCAGGTTAAACCATTGTTCGCTTTTGGTAATTAATCCCGGAAATAATAACGATAAACAATTTTCATTGTTGCTTGAGGAATACCGTTCACTTTTTGGTCTTGCCAGTTTGCGTTTTCAGGGCGACCAACATTTGCTGGATATTGCCTTCTGGTGCAACGAAAAAGGGGTCAGCGCCCGTCAGCAGCTTAGCGTTCAGCAACAAAATGGTATCTGGACATTAGTTCAAAGCGAAGAGGCGGAGATCCAACCACGCAGCGACGAAAAACGCATTCTGAGTAATGTTGCTGTACTGGAAGGTGCACCGCCCCTATCGGAACACTGGCAACTGTTCAACAATAACGAAGTTCTGTTCAATGAAGCCCGTACAGCTCAGGCGGCGACGGTGGTCTTTTCTTTACAGCAAAATGCGCAAATCGAGCCACTGGCCCGCAGCATTCATACTCTGCGTCGCCAGCGCGGTAGTGCGATGAAAATCCTCGTACGGGAAAATACTGCAAGCCTGCGCGCCACCGATGAACGTTTATTATTGGCCTGCGGTGCAAATATGGTTATCCCGTGGAATGCGCCACTCTCCCGCTGTCTGACGATGATCGAAAGCGTGCAAGGGCAGAAGTTTAGTCGCTATGTGCCGGAAGATATCACTACCTTGCTGTCAATGACCCAGCCGCTCAAACTGCGTGGTTTCCAGAAGTGGGATGTGTTCTGTAATGCCGTTAACAACATGATGAATAACCCTCTCTTGCCTGCACATGGTAAAGGCGTTCTGGTTGCCCTACGTCCGGTACCGGGTATCCGCGTTGAGCAAGCCCTGACGCTGTGTCGCCCTAACCGTACCGGCGATATCATGACCATTGGCGGTAATCGGCTGGTGCTGTTTCTCTCATTCTGTCGGATTAACGATCTGGATACCGCGTTGAATCATATTTTCCCATTGCCGACTGGCGACATTTTCTCAAACCGTATGGTCTGGTTTGAAGATGATCAAATCAGTGCCGAGCTGGTGCAGATGCGCCTGCTTGCCCCAGAACAATGGGGCATGCCGCTGCCTTTAACGCAAAGTTCTAAACCGGTCATCAATGCCGAGCACGATGGTCGCCACTGGCGAAGAATACCAGAACCAATGCGACTGTTAGATGATGCTGTGGAGCGCTCATCATGATGACCATCAGCGATATCATTGAAATTATTGTCGTTTGCGCACTGATATTTTTCCCGCTGGGCTATCTGGCGCGGCACTCTTTGCGACGCATTCGCGACACCTTACGTTTGTTCTTTGCTAAACCTCGTTATGTTAAACCGGCCGGGACGTTACGCCGCACGGAAAAAGCCAGGGCAACCAAAAAATGACTCAATTTACGCAAAATACCGCCATGCCTTCTTCCCTCTGGCAATACTGGCGCGGCCTTTCCGGCTGGAACTTCTATTTTCTGGTTAAGTTCGGCCTGTTGTGGGCGGGATATCTTAACTTCCATCCGCTCCTCAATCTGGTGTTTGCCGCGTTTCTGCTGATGCCCATTCCGCGCTACAGCCTGCATCGCTTACGCCACTGGATTGCCCTGCCGATCGGCTTTGCTTTGTTCTGGCATGACACCTGGTTGCCTGGCCCGGAAAGCATAATGAGCCAGGGTTCGCAGGTGGCGGGGTTCAGTACCGATTATTTAATCGACCTTGTCACACGCTTTATTAACTGGCAGATGATTGGGGCCATTTTTGTTTTATTAGTGGCCTGGTTATTCCTGTCACAATGGATTCGCATTACCGTTTTTGTGGTTGCCATTCTGCTATGGCTGAACGTACTTACCCTGGCGGGACCAAGTTTCTCCTTGTGGCCTGCCGGTCAACCGACGACCACTGTAACAACGACGGGTGGTAACGCAGCGGCAACCGTTGCGGCGACGGGTGGCGCACCGGTAGTGGGTGATATGCCCGCACAAACTGCACCGCCAACAACGGCGAACCTTAACGCCTGGCTGAATAATTTCTATAACGCGGAGGCGAAACGTAAATCGACCTTCCCGTCTTCGCTGCCCGCTGATGCTCAGCCATTTGAACTACTGGTGATTAATATCTGTTCGCTTTCCTGGTCGGATATTGAAGCCGCCGGGTTGATGTCGCATCCGCTGTGGTCGCATTTCGATATTGAGTTCAAGAACTTTAACTCCGCCACCTCCTACAGTGGCCCGGCGGCGATCCGTTTACTGCGCGCCAGCTGCGGGCAGACTTCGCACACTAATCTGTATCAACCGGCAAATAACGACTGCTATCTGTTTGATAACCTGTCGAAACTGGGCTTTACCCAGCACCTGATGATGGGACATAACGGCCAGTTCGGCGGTTTTTTGAAAGAAGTTCGCGAAAATGGCGGCATGCAGACCGAATTGATGGATCAAACAAATCTGCCGGTTATTTTGTTGGGCTTTGATGGTTCGCCGGTTTATGACGATACCGCCGTGCTTAACCGCTGGCTGGACGTTACCGAAAAAGATAAAAACAGCCGTAGTGCCACGTTCTACAACACGCTTCCACTGCATGACGGCAACCATTATCCGGGCGTCAGCAAAACAGCGGATTACAAAGCGCGAGCGCAGAAATTCTTTGATGAGCTGGACGCCTTCTTTACTGAACTGGAGAAATCGGGTCGTAAAGTGATGGTGGTAGTGGTGCCGGAACACGGTGGCGCGCTGAAGGGCGACAGAATGCAGGTATCTGGCCTACGTGATATCCCTAGCCCGTCTATCACAGACGTCCCCGTTGGGGTGAAATTCTTCGGCATGAAGGCACCACATCAGGGGGCACCGATTGTCATCAACCAACCGAGCAGCTTCCTGGCTATCTCCGATCTGGTGGTTCGCGTTCTTGATGGTAAGATTTTCACCGAAGACAATGTTGACTGGAAAAAACTCACCAGTGGGTTGCCACAAACAGCACCGGTCTCCGAGAACTCAAATGCAGTAGTTATTCAATACCAGGATAAACCGTACGTTCGCCTGAACGGCGGCGACTGGGTGCCTTACCCGCAATAAGAACGAAAAAGGCCGCAGAGTTTCACCCCTGCGGCCTGATCCGGGCGCAAATTGCCATTACGGCAGCCTGACGCCCGCATGACACGTTACTTCCACTTATTCAGCGAGTTCACGATCAGACTGGCAAGAATGCCAGCAATGACCGGAGCCGCTAAATCATGCCAGAAGGCCATGCCCAGTTCTGCGAGCGTCATATAGCCGCCTCTGTTGTAATGACAACGTTTCGCGGCTATTCTTGAGTTGTTTGGGTTCAAGATTAGCCCCCGTGATGTTGTCAGGTGCATACCTGCAACGTGCGGGGGTTTTCTCTCTCCAGCAACCAATGCCACCAGGGATAAAGCCCCCGCAACATTGCGCCTCACCGGAACCCTTCCGGCTTGCCGCTAATTCTACGACTGTTTTTCTGTTCCGGAATCCGTCACTTCTTCACTCTGTGCTGCGCATTCCGCAGAATATTATCCGCTTGCAACCGTTGCATTTTTCTTACGAAAAAGGCCGCAGAGTTTTATCCCTGCGGCCTGATCCGGGCGCAAATTGCCATTACGGCAGCCTGACGCCCGTCTGACACGTTACTTCCGCTTGTTCAGCCAGTTCACGATCATGCTGGCAAGAATGCCAGCAATGACCGGAGCCGCTAAATCATGCCAGAAGGCCATGCCCAGCTCTGCGAGCGTCATATAGCCGCCTCTGTTGTAATGACAACGTTTCGCGGCTATTCTTGAATGGTCTAGATGCAAGAATGGCCCCCGTGGTGTTGTCAGGTGCATACCTGCAACGTGCGGGGGTTTTCTCTCTCCAGCAACCAATGCCACCAGGGATAAAGCCCCCCGCAACATTGCGCCTCACCGGAACCCTTCCGGCTTGCCGCTGATTCTACGGCCATTTTTGTTCGTCGAAATCCATCACTTCTTCACTCTGTGCTGCGCATTCCGCAGAATATTATCCGCTTGCAACCGTTGCATTTTTCTTACGAAAAAGGCCGCAGAGTTTTATCCCTGCGGCCTGGTCCGGGCGCAAATTGCCATTACGGCAGCCTGACGCCCGTCTGACACGTTACTTCCGCTTGTTCAGCCAGTTCACGATCAGACTGGCAAGAATGCCAGCAATGACCGGAGCCGCTAAATCATGCCAGAAGGCCATGCCCAGTTCTGCGAGCGTCATATAGCCGCCTCTGTTGTAATGACAACGTTTCGCGGCTATTCTTGTATTGTTTGGATGCAAGAATGGCCCCCGTGATGTTGTCAGGTGCATACCTGCAACGTGCGGGGGTTTTCTCTCTCCAGCAACCAATGCCACCAGGGATAAAGCCCCCGCAACATTGCGCCTCACCGGAACCCTTCCGGCTTGCCGCTGATTCTACGACTGTTTTTCTGTTCCAGAATCCATCACTTCTTCACTCTGTGCTGCGCATTCCGCAGAATATTATCCGCTTGCAACCGTTGCATTTTTCTTACGAAAAAGGCCGCAGAGTTTTATCCCTGCGGCCTGGTCCGGGCGCAAATTGCCATTACGGCAGCCTGACGCCCGTCTGACACGTTACTTCCGCTTGTTCAGCCAGTTCACGATCAGACTGGCAAGAATGCCAGCAATGACCGGAGCCGCTAAATCATGCCAGAAGGCCATGCCCAGTTCTGCGAGCGTCATATAGCCGCCTGTGTTGTAATGACAACGTTTCGCGGCTATTCTTGAGTGGTCTAGGTTCAAGATTAGCCCCCGTGATGTTGTCAGGTGAATATCTGCAACGTGCGGGGGTTTTCTCTCTCCAGCAACCAATGCCACCAGGGATTAAGCCCCCGCAACATTGCGCCTCACCGGAACCTTTCCGGCTTGCCGCTGATTTTACGATTGCTTTTTACCGTCAGCACCCGGCAATCTTCCTCATTGCGTGATGCCTTCCAGCTTAATTTCTTTATTTGCAATAGTTGCAGTTCATATCCGGGCTGACTCCAGACTGGTAGTGAAATGCGCAATTTTGTAGAATTGCGCCTCCTCGCGACCTCCCCAGTGAATCTATTGCCTCATTTTTTACATACTGCGTATTCGACTTCTCCACCTGTTGCGCAAGAGAAACTGGGTTTATTCATTTTTGCGAGGCCGACTTCTTTCTGGACAGGACTTTATGCAGCACAACACACTACCGAAACACGATCAGAAAATGCCGTTTACACGCTACGACTTCGGCTGGGTTTTATTATGCATAGGCATGGCGATTGGTGCCGGAACCGTGCTGATGCCAGTACAAATTGGCTTGAAGGGAATTTGGGTATTTATTACCGCAGCGATCATTGCTTATCCTGCCACCTGGGTAGTGCAGGACATTTATTTAAAAACCCTTTCTGAAAGCGATTCCTGTAATGACTACACCGATATTATCAGTCATTACCTGGGGAAGAACTGGGGAATTTTCCTCGGGGTTATCTACTTTTTGATGATTATCCACGGGATTTTTATCTACTCTCTCTCCGTGGTTTTCGACAGCGCCTCGTACCTGAAAACCTTCGGTTTAACCGATGCCGATCTTTCACAATCTCTACTTTATAAAGTCGCCATTTTCGCCGTACTGGTGGCAATTGCGTCTGGTGGTGAACGATTACTGTTTAAGATTTCCGGGCCAATGGTGGTGGTCAAAGTAGGGATTATCGTCGTGTTCGGTTTTGCGATGATCCCGCACTGGAATTTCGCCAATATAACCGCCTTCCCGCAAGCCTCCGTCTTTTTCCGCGATGTCCTGCTTACCATTCCCTTTTGCTTCTTTTCTGCGGTATTTATTCAGGTACTTAACCCAATGAATATTGCCTATCGTAAACGGGAAGCGGATAAAGTACTGGCAACCCGGCTCGCGCTGCGTACCCACCGAATTAGTTATGTCACGCTCATCGCGGTGATCCTGTTTTTTGCCTTTTCGTTTACCTTCTCAATTAGCCACGAAGAAGCCGTTTCTGCCTTTGAACAAAATATCTCGGCACTGGCACTGGCCGCGCAGGTGATCCCTGGGCATATCATTCATATCACCTCTACGGTGCTGAATATCTTTGCCGTACTGACCGCATTCTTTGGCATTTATCTCGGTTTCCACGAGGCCATTAAAGGCATTATTCTCAATCTGTTAAGCCGAATTATTGATACCCAGAAAATTAACTCACGCATGCTGACTCTGGCGATCTGCGCTTTTATCGTCATTACGTTGACGATTTGGGTTTCGTTTCGTGTATCGGTGCTGGTGTTCTTTCAGTTGGGAAGCCCGTTATATGGCATTGTGTCGTGCCTCATTCCATTTTTCCTGATCTATAAAGTCTCACAACTGGAAAAACTTCGCGGGTTTAAAGCCTGGATGATTCTGCTGTACGGCATTTTGTTATGCTTGTCGCCACTGTTGAAGCTGATTGAGTAAACCGGAGCGCATGGCCCCGGTTTTGTGAGTTACCGCTGCGGATTTTCATCCTGATCAACAGCAAAACAAGCTACCAGTTGACCGCCGTAGTCTTTTAGCTGCGGCTGCAACTGGGTGCAGGGGCCGAAGCGCCGACGACAGCGGGCGTTAAACGCGCAGCCCGGCGGTGGATTGAGCGGGCTTGGCAGTTCACCGGTGAGCTTGATGCGCTCGCGGCGATCGTCCGGGTTCAGGCGCGGCGTCGCGGAGAGTAGCGCCTGGGTGTACGGATGACGCGGGTTATTGAAGATTTGCTCCTTCGTTCCCTTCTCCACGCAGCGGCCCAGGTACATCACCATCACTTCATCAGCAATGTGCTCCACCACCGACAGGTCGTGCGAGATAAAGACATAAGACAGCCCCAACTCCTGCTGCAAATCCATCATCAGATTCAGCACCTGCGCACGCACTGAAACGTCCAGCGCGGAAACCGGTTCATCGGCAATCACCACATCCGGGTCGAGCATCAGACCACGGGCGATGGCGATACGCTGACGCTGACCGCCGGAGAACATGTGCGGATAGCGATCGTAATGCTCGGTTTTCAGGCCGACTTTCGCCATCATCGACAACGCTTTTTCCCGACGCTGTTCTTTGCTTAAACCGGTGTTGATCAGCAGCGGCTCTTCGAGAATTTGCCCGACTTTTTTACGCGGATTCAGCGAGCCATAGGGATTCTGGAAGACGATCTGGATTTTCTGTCGACGCAACTTCTGCGCCTGCGGATCGTGCTTGAGCAGATCCTGCCCCTGGTAATACAGTTCGCCGCCGGTAGGTGTTTCGATCATCGTCAGCAGCCGACCGAGGGTCGATTTACCGCAGCCAGATTCACCTACTACCGCCAGCGTTTTGCCACGTTCAAGGTTGAACGAAACGCCGTCCAGCGCTTTAACCAGACGTTCCGGCGCGAACATGCCTTTCTTCACCGGATAATGTTTTTTCAGGTCGATAGCCTGCAACAGCGGTTGTTGCGAGGTGGCCTCATGCGTACTCATAGTGTCGGCCTCCCGGCATCATCAAGTGGGTAATGGCATTTGGACTGACGCCCGTCAGCGAGCATATTCAGCGCCGGTTCTTCAGCGCGGCATCTGTCAGTGGCATAGGGGCAACGCGGGTTAAGCAGGCAGCCATTCGGACGGTCGTATTTGCCAGGAACGACGCCAGGCAACGACGCCAGACGTTCTTTGTCCTGAGCAAATTCCGGCAGCGCACGCAGCAATGCCTGAGTATACGGATGACGCGGCGCATGAAAGATAGAGTGCGCATCGCCCGTTTCCACCACCTGACCGGCATACATGACGATGATTTTATGCGCCGCTTCCGCCACCAGCGCCAGGTCATGGGTAATCAATACCAGCGCCATGTTCTCTTTCTGCTGCAGCTCCAGCAGCAGTTCGATGATTTGTGCCTGAATGGTCACGTCCAGCGCGGTGGTCGGCTCATCAGCAATCAGCAGTTTTGGCCGACAGGCAATCGCCATGGCGATCATCACACGCTGGCTCATGCCGCCAGAAAGCTGATGTGGGTAAACATCCAGACGCGATGCCGGATCGGGAATACCGACCTGATTCAGCAGATCAATCGCCCGCTGACGGCGAGTGCTCTTATTACCGCCCTGATGCACCTTAATTGCTTCCATAATCTGGAAACCTACGGTGTAACACGGGTTGAGGCTGGTCATCGGGTCCTGAAAGATCATCGCCACTTCGGCACCCACCAGGTTGCGGCGCTCTTTTTCCGAGATACGCTGCAAATCCTGGCCGTTAAACTCCAGCTTTTCTGCCATCACGCGGCCCGGATAATCAATCAGCCCCATAATCGCCAGTGAACTGACCGACTTACCGGAGCCAGACTCACCCACAATTCCGACCACTTCGCCTTGTTTCACGCTGTAGCTGATACGGTCTACGGCGCGGAACGGTGCGCTTTCGTCGCCGAAATGCACCGATAATTTATCTACATTTAATAACGCCATCTCGAACCTCTTACTGCTTCAGTTTGGGATCGAGCGCGTCACGCAGACCGTCACCCATCAGGTTAAATGCCAGCACCGTCAGCAGGATCGCCAGACCGGGGAAGGTTACGACCCACCAGGCGCTTTGCGCGAACTGCAACACATCGGAGAGCATGGTGCCCCACTCCGGTGTTGGCGGCTGCGCTCCCATGCCAAGGAAACCAAGAGCAGCCATATCGAGAATGGCGTTAGAGAAACCGAGCGACGCCTGAACAATCAGCGGCGCAAGGCAGTTCGGGAAGATGTTAATAAACATCTGACGCATCGCCCCAGCACCTGCCACGCGAGACGCGGTGACGTAATCGCGATTCACCTCCACCAGCACGGCGGCGCGGGTTAAGCGCACATAGTGCGGCAGCGCAACGAAGGTTAGCGCCAGCGCGGCGTTACCAATCGACGGGCCGAAAATCGCCACCAGCACCAGCGCCAGCAGTAGACTTGGCAGCGCCAGCATGATATCGACCACGCGCATGATGATGTTATCGACCAGGCCGCCAAAGTAACCAGCGATCAGGCCGAGAATAACGCCCATAATCAGCGATAACACCACTACCAGACAGCCAACCAGCAGCGACAAGCGCGCGCCGTACATCAGCCGCGACAGCACATCACGACCTACGTCATCGGTGCCCAGCAAGTGCGCCATACTGCCGCCTTCTTGCCAGGCTGGCGGGGCGAGCAGTGCATCGCGGAACTGTTCCGCTGGGTTATAGGGTGCAATCCAGTTGGCAAAGATCGCGATAAACAGCACGATGACGACGTAAACCAGCCCGATGACCGCGCCTTTATTGCGTTTAAAATAGTGCCAGAACTCCTGTAACGGGGTCATCGGCACCGGTGCGCTAATCACTTTATTTTCAGTAACCTGTGACATGATGTCCCCTTACTTCTTATGACGAATACGCGGGTTCACCACGCCGTACAGCAGATCGACCAGCAGGTTGACGAGGATAATCATCGTCGCCACCAGTAATACGCCTCCCTGCACTACCGGATAATCGCGGCGTTGCAGCGCGTCAATCAACCAGCGCCCCAAACCGGGCCACGAGAAGATGGTTTCGGTCAGAATCGCGCCTGCCAGCAATGTTCCCACCTGCAGGCCGATAACGGTCACCACCGGCAGCATGGCATTACGCAGCGCATGGACGATAATCACCCTAAGGCGGGTCAGCCCTTTGGCACGCGCGGTGCGGATGTAATCCTCGCCCAGCACTTCCAGCATCGAGGAGCGCGTCATACGTACAATGACCGCCAGCGGGATAGTACCCAGCACAATGGCGGGCAAAATCATATGGGCGACAGCATCAATAAAGTTGCCGTCTTCACCCCAGATGGCGGTGTCGATCAGCATAAAACCGGTTAACGGATTGGAGTCATCGAGGAACACCATGTCGCTCACGCGACCAGAGACGGGCGTCAGGTTCCAGTGCACTGAAACCAGCATGATCAACATCATGCCCCACCAGAAGATCGGCATGGAGTAGCCGGTCAGCGCCAGACCAACCGCCGTGTGATCGAAAATAGAACCGCGTTTAACCGCAGCCAGCACACCAACCGGAATACCGACCGCGGTCGCAAAAATCATCGCGCAGACGCCAAGTTCCAGCGTGGCCTGGAAGCGCGGCACGAACTCTTCCCATACCGGAATTCGGCTTTTCATCGAAATGCCTAAATCACCGTGCATTACGCCCCAAATGTAATGGAGATACTGCTGCCACATCGGTTTATCCAAGCCGAGTTCTGCCAGCAATTGCGCGTGACGCTCTGGAGAGATCCCACGTTCGCCCGCCATGATCATCACCGGATCGCCCGGGATCATGTGGACAAAGGCAAATGTGAGAAGGGTAATACCGATAAACGTGGGGATGACGAGTCCCAAACGTCGGAGAATAAACTGCAACATAACCCGGATTCTCTGTAGTGACCCGCAGCCTGGAACTGCGAGTCTGTATTGCTCACAAATCAATTCCCGCCCTTATAGGACAAGGAATTAAGTATTGCTGCCGGATGGCGCTGCACTTAAAGGCACAGCACCACCGGGTATGCAGATTGTTGACAAAGTACGCTTTGGTCATGCCGGATGCGGCGTGAACGCCTTATCCGACCTACAAAATCGTGCAAACTCAATACATTGCAGAACTCTCGTAGGCCTGATAAGCGGAGCGCATCCGGCAGTTTTGCGTTTGCCATCAACCTTGTATGGCTTTTAATTATTCGATAGAGACGTTTTCGAAGTGATGTTTGCCTAATGGATCAACCACATAGCCTTTAACTTCTTTGCGTACCGGTTCAAACACGGTGGAGTGAGCGATGATCAGTGCCGGAGCCTGATCGTGCATCACGACCTGTGCTTGTTTGTACAGTTCAACACGCTTGTTGTGGTCGTCGGTAGCACGCGCCGGTTGAATCAGATCTTCAAACGGTTTGTAGCACCATTTTGAGTAGTTGGAGCCTTGTTCAGAGGCAGCGCAGCTGAACAGGGTAGCGAAGAAGTTATCCGGATCCCCGTTGTCGCCAGTCCAGCCCATCATTACCGTCTGGTGCTCGCCATCTTTTGCACGCTTGAGGTACTCACCCCATTCGTAGGTAACGATTTTCGCTTGTACGCCGACTTTCGCCCAGTCTGCCTGAATCATCTCTGCCATGCGACGAGCGTTCGGGTTATACGGACGTTGTACCGGCATTGCCCACAGGTCGATAGAGAAGCCTTTTTCCAGACCCGCTTCTTTCAGCAAGGCTTTCGCTTTTTCAGGATCGTAGGTGTAGTCCTGAACATCATCGTTATAGCCCCACATGGTTGGCGGGATCAGGTTTTTCGCTGATACGCCCGCGCCCTGATACACTGCTTTGATAATCGCGTCTTTGTTCACCGCATAGGTCAGTGCCTGGCGAACTTTCACGTCATCCAGTGGTTTTTTCTGCACGTTATACGAGAGATAGCCGACGTTCAGCCCCGGCATTTCCATCAGGTTGATGGATTTATCCTGCTTCATGCGGGCGATGTCTGCCGGGTTCGGGTACGGCATCACCTGGCATTCATTTTTCTGCAATTTAGCGTAACGCACGGAAGCGTCAGGGGTAATAGAGAAGACCAGCGTATCGATCTGTGGTTTGGTGCCCCAGTAGCCATCAAACGCTTTGTAGCGGATACGGGAATCTTTTTGATACTGCTGTAACTGGAACGGGCCGGTGCCGATTGGGTTAAGGTCCAGTTTTTCCGGCGTACCGGCTTTCATCATCGCGTCAGCATATTCTTTTGACAGAATAGAGGCGAAGTCCATTGCCAGGTCAGCAAGGAACGGCGCTTCCGGGCGAGTCAGCACGAACTGAACGGTGTTGTCGTCCACCTTTTTCACTTCGCTGATCAGCTCCGGCAAGCCCATACCTTCGAAGTATTCGTAGCTACCGCCAGAAACTTTATGGTACGGGTTTTGTGCGTTTTTCTGACGATCGAACGAGAACACCACGTCATCGGCATTCAGTTCGCGCGTCGGTTTGAATTCTTTGTTGTTATGCCACTTCACACCTTTACGCAGATGGAAGGTATAGGTTTTACCGTCTTCGCTGACTTCCCACTTTTCAGCGAGGCCCGGAATCACTTCAGTGGTGCCGATTTTAAATTCAACCAGGCGGTTATAAAGCGGTACGGAAGAGGCGTCATAGGTGGTGCCGGAGGTAAACAGCTGCGGGTTAAACCCTTCAGGAGATCCTTCTGAGCAATAAACCAGAGTTTTAGCCTGAACACTTGCTGCGACGGTCATAGCCACCAGGCTGAGACCAAGCTTCAGCATCCCTGACTTTTTCAAGGAAATACGCATTATTCTGCTCCAATTGTGATGTTTGTTGTTTTAACCCTTTGCAGTGGGTTGTCGCTGCCTGACCTTTTTTGTTTTTTACCCGGTCGGGTCAACGTTATGAGGTGGGGATGCCGTACTAATTAACATCAGTGTAACAGTGCGGATCCTCCATAAAATGCCCCTCGTGACCTACAATCTGTCAACAGAATGTGAAAACGTCAATACAGCCAACCGGGATTTACACCAACGGTGAGAATCCACAAACAAAGATTAAAAAAACTTCAAACAGCTATTTGCAGCAGAGAAATTTGTGCTACGCCAACATAACCAGAACAATCAGCTTAATATTTAGCAACATTTGGTGATTAAGTTTTATGCATTTAATGAAAAAAATCTGAGGAAAAGATGGATATCTGAGCGATTAATACCATGAACGCTAAAACGCACAGCGGAAAATACCAGCGCCAGCCATAAGTAACGCAAAAAAAGATTTAAGCAAATATAAAAAAAGACAATGGATTCTGTCACAAATCCGTTAATGGATAGTGAGATGTGGGGCGCAAATTTGGCAGGGAAATATGTGGTGTGTCGGTCAGATAAGGCGTTCACGCCGCATCCGACAATAAGTGCGGTGCCGTTGCCTGATGCGGCGCTGACGCGTCTTATCAGGCCTACGTTCAGATTTGGTCGGTGCCAGAGGATTACTCGCCACTGCGGGCCGTTGCTGCCACAACGTTCTCTCGCTTTGCTGGAGTCGAACCTCCCTGCCCCCGGAAGTTCTCATCCTCTTCAGGCCGCAGAAAGCAAAAAACCAGCCCGTAGGCTGGTTTTTCTAAATTGGTCGGTGATAGAGGATTACTCGCCACTTCGTGGCTCGCCCTGCGGGCCGTTGCTGGCGCAACGTTCTCTCGCTTCGCTCGAGTCGAACCTCCCCGCCCCCGGAGGTTCTCATCCTCATGGGCTTCAAATGCAAAAAAGCCTGCTCGCTGAGCAGGCTTTTCGAATTTGGTCGGTGATAGAGGATTCGAACCTCCGACCCCTTCGTCCCGAACGAAGTGCGCTACCAGGCTGCGCCAATCACCGAATGCGGGGCGCATCTTACTGCGCAGATACGCCCTCGTCAATCCCTTAATAGCAAAATGCCTTTTGATCGGCGAGAAAGTCAGCAGGCCTCTTAGTTAGCCACGACCTCTTTCGCCTGCGGGATGTGACACCAGTTGTTGTTTTCGTTAATACCACCGTCCGGTGAAGTATAGCCAAGACAACCCATGATGGTGTCGTACAGCTCTACGTGACGGCGTGGCACTTTCATATCAGCTTCTTTTTTCAACTGCGCAAATGCCTGCGCGTTGGCTGGATTTTCCAGATATTTATCCGACATCCAGACCATCATCGGTACGCGGAACTGCTCCGGCGGTGCCAGTTCACGCGGTGTGCCGTGCAGGTGCTCGCGTTCGTTAATTGACTCACCGTGGTCAGCTGCGTAGAACACAATCGCTTTCTTATCGCGAACCTGATCAATCACGCTGGAGATAAAGTGATCCACATAGGTCACCGAGTTGTCATAGGAGTTGATCATCTGCGCTTTGGTACAGCCGCTATCAACACCAATACATTCCGGCTTCCACTGCGCAAAGCTGCGCGGGTAACGCTGGGTGTAGTTAAAGTGCGAACCTTTGGTATGCAAAATGATCAGATGCTTGCCATCCGGGTTGCGCCCCAGCGATTGCTGCATTTCGTCTACCAGCAACATATCATCTACCGGCTTGCCACGGTTACGTGGCTCCGCACCAATCTGCTCACGATAAGCAATGTTGTCTGCCATCGTGTTGCTGTAGAACCACATTTCGCTTTGCATAGCGTAGAGATCAGAACTGAATCCTAACTGCTTCAATACCGCGAAAATGTTCTGTTCTTTTAATGTGCGCTGCGGATTATCTTCTGCTCCACCCTGACGCACAAACATGCAACGCAGAGAAAGTTTGGTCGCCGTGTCACAAGAATAGCCACGAAACGCCGCCAGATTTTTCTCCTGAGCCAGTTTCGGTGTGGTATTGCGTTCATAGCCGAAAATGCCCATATGATCCCAGCGCGTGGTTTCACCAATAATGAAAACGACATATGTATCATCAACGTTTTGTGGAGCCTGGTACGTAAACTTCTTCGCAGGGTTAAGGAGAGAATTGTTATCGGAAGATTCATCGACCCGCGCCCAGGCATAAAGACCTAACGCCGAAAGCCAGTTTGATGGCAGATAAGAGTTCGCGACAACGCCACCATAACTCGGCAAATCAACACCTGTCGCCCTCTCCACTTTCTTCTGCTGGATATCCAGCAAACGAATCGGTGCCCAAACCATAATACCTGCCAGTACGACGACCGCCAGACTCCGAATACGTTGCCCTGGGGTTCGCAGTTGTCGGAGCAAGGTGTAGCGACAGCGGTTATTCCAGATAAGGATAAGAGGTAATGCGCTTACGGCGATTAACCAGAGAATAAAGTTCAGACCAACAACTTCTTTTGACAGATCGATATCGGTGGTCATGACGGATGCGATGATGCCATAACCAATGACCACATTAAGGAAAGTCATGTAATAGCTGGCACCTGCAGAAAAGAGCACCACCAGCGATGCCAGAATTCGCCAGCTGCGGCGGCCAAACAGCGAAAGCAGACGCAGTAAAAAGAAGGTCACCAGTACGGTAGCGACCAGTTCAACAACAGCAGAAACGCCTTTCCAGACGGTAAAATCGTGCGCATAGCTGCCGAAGCGGCGGTAAAAAACCGCGCCATTCATAAAAAGGCCAATATAGATTGCAAGCAAAAAGCTCAGCTTCTGCTGTGTAATCGATTTGATGTATCTCATGCAAACAAACCCTGGACAAACAGGTGATAACACCCTGCTTAGTGGCTTTTCAGGCCCGGCAGGGGAAAAGTGCGGAGGTAGTCAGATAAGTAAAATCTACACGCGCGAATAAGTAGACCACAGCAAAGGGAAAAAGTGTGGGGAAAGAGTGTGCATGAAGCACAAATTTACAAAAATGCAAGTTTGAAAAGAGACTTTAGCGTTACAAAAAGCAGTAAAAAGGGCCAGTTCACTGGCCCAAATTTTACGCGTCATTGTTTATACATTGCGTTGAAGCGTTTGATTCACACTAAGGCTAAAGCCCAGTAGCTCGCGGCAGGTCATTAAAGGGAGCCATGCGCCTCACGCAACATTTTCTGCTCTGGCTGGCGAATCGTCGTAGAAAGCGCCAGTGACAGAATCAGCAGGGCGAAAATCACGTAGAAAGTCACATAGAATCCGCCAAACAGTGAAGCGATAATCGAACCACAAATGCTGCCGATACCGAAACCGAGGTAAATCACACCGTAGTTTTTTGCCAGATTATTTAGGCCGAAGAACTCACTGACCAGTGACGGGAACACCGTGATAGTGCCGCCGAAGTTAAATGCCACGCAGGCAATCGCTGCAAAGAACGTCACTGCATTCAATGGTGCAAACAGCAGGGCCGCCATGCCCACCAGCGAAATGACCTGACCAATGGTGATAACACGGATACGGGCGATTTTGTCAGACAGAATGCCCAGCACCAGACGACCAGAAAGGTTGGCGATGGAAATAACCGTCACAGCATTGGCTGCGGAAATTGCATCAAGATGCGCCAGACTTTGAGCGATATCTTTCGCCACGCCAATCACATACAGGCCACTCATGCAGGCGGTCAGGAACATAACTGCTAACATCCAGTACTGCGGTTTACGCATCGACTCTGCCAGCGTGTAATCCTTCTCCACCACACCATTGCTGGTTTTCACTTCCTGCTTCGGCGCATCTTTCATTAATGTTGCGCCAAAGACAATCATCACCAGTACAATCGCGCCCCAAATAACAAAGGTTTTTTCCAGACCGACCGTTTCCAACAGTTGCGTATCGATAAATTTGAAACCCAGACTACCAAGTCCATAAGAACCAATAGCGAAAGCAGAGATGAGTCCCTTACGCTCCGGGAACCACTTCACGCAGTTTGAGAGCGTCAGCAGGTAGCCCGCACCATCCGCCAGACCAACCAACACACCGGCGCTTAACCACAGCATCATCAGGTTGTTGGAATGTGCTGTCAGGAAGAAACCTAATCCCAGCAAAATGCCGGAAGCCATAGTGACGCGTTTAACACCAAAACGTTCTTGCAATTTGCCCGCAACAGAAGACGAAATTGCCAGCCCCAGACTTAACAAGCCGAAAGAGAAAGCAACCTGGCTTACCGGAGCCCCCAGCTTGGCAGAAAGCGCGCCGTTAAACAGACTCCAGGTATAAACCGACCCCAGGGCAAACTGGGTAATGATAGTACCGATGAGTGTCAGCCAGCGAGTACGCTGATAATTTGAAGGTGTCATGGCAGTATTCCTGCAGTAATAAAAAGGAAAAATCTCTGCCGACAACCATAACGAAGTGCACTTTATGCCTGGGGAAAAACGGCATGAAATGCCATCAGAACGGAATGAAATGCATTAGTTCAGGAATGAATGACTCGACAATTATTCACCAAATTTATTATTTAGTAAGTTAGTCCCCACTATCGCCACATTAGTTGTTATTTATGGGTTTCAATTGTATCTATAACGTTAAAATCTGGCACTAACCCCCATCGTATACAGATAGTCATTATTGTTCGTGGTATTTTCTGCCTGAGATAACGCAGCGTAGGCGGCAATATTTTGATTGAGCAACATATCAGCACCTACCGTGACATCCAGCCAGTTGCCGTTCTGGTTTGTCGCCGTCATCCGGCTTAAGCCTGATTGCGCCTTCCAGATATTCTCGCCAAATTGCTGGTTATAGCTGATTTGCGCCCAGGGTCGGAGATCGCCAAGCCGGGAGTCAACACGCCAGCCTAAGGTACTCACGCTGGCATGCCATAACGGATCAGTCAGTGTAGTAGTACTGTCGCCAAACTCGTTATACATCGAGGTGGTTGTACCATCGTAATGTAATGCCGCGACCGGGCCGGTTGTAACCTGTTCATATAAAGGAAAATTCCAGCCCATACTCATACTGCTGGTCACATCCACAGGGGTTTCTTCCGCCAGATTGACTTCCAGTCCCTGCGCCCTTTGGCTACTTTGAATACGTTGCGACAGAATATCGTTGTAATCAGGTTGATGATCGCTATCCCAGGTGTAGCGCTCTGTGGAATGTCCGGGTTGCGTATCAACGATATATTCTTGTTGCCAGGCGTAAGCTGTGTTGAGAAAAAAGGCACTGATTACCACGCTCGCCAGCAGGCTTAACTGCCAGCGACCACCGCTTTTTTTTATGATCATTAACACGACTCCAGGGAAGAGCCGAATTCGGCAATATTATTGTCATTGTATGAAGGATATCGGGCATAGTAGCCCTGTATTAAATATTGACTTTTTCACCGATGCGTCAAGAAAAGCGGCTGAAATTTTTACGATCGGGTACATAGCGAGGGAAAGTATGGAACGTTGCGGCTGGGTGAGTCAGGACCCGCTTTATATTGCCTACCATGATAATGAGTGGGGCGTGCCTGAAACTGACAGTAAAAAACTGTTCGAAATGATCTGCCTTGAAGGGCAACAAGCAGGGTTATCGTGGATCACCGTCCTCAAAAAACGCGAAAACTATCGCGCCTGCTTTCATCAGTTCGATCCGATGAAAGTCGCAGCAATGCAGGAAGAGGACGTCGAAAGACTGGTACAGGACGCCGGGATTATCCGCCATCGCGGGAAAATTCAGGCAATTATTGGTAATGCGCGGGCGTACCTGCAAATGGAACAGAACGGCGAACCGTTTGCCGACTTTGTTTGGTCGTTTGTCAATCATCAACCACAGGTGACACAAGCCACAACGTTGAGCGAAATCCCTACATCTACGCCCGCCTCCGACGCTCTATCTAAAGCCCTGAAAAAGCGTGGTTTTAAGTTTGTTGGTACCACAATCTGTTACTCCTTTATGCAGGCATGTGGGCTGGTGAATGATCATGTGGTTGGCTGCTGTTGCTATCCGGGAAATAAACCATGATTCGGGAAGCGCAACGTTCAGAACTCCCCGCGATCCTCGAATTGTGGCTGGAAAGTACAACCTGGGGGCATCCCTTTATAAAAGCGAATTACTGGCGTGATTGCATTCCGCTGGTGCGGGATGCCTATCTTGCCAACGCGCAAAACTGGGTCTGGGAAGAAGACGGTAAGCTTCTCGGTTTTGTCAGCATTATGGAAGGCCGATTTCTGGCTGCAATGTTTGTCGCACCGAAGGCCGTCAGACGCGGTATTGGTAAGGCGCTAATGCAGTATGTGCAGCAGCGCCATCCCCATCTGATGCTGGAGGTTTATCAAAAAAATCAACCGGCGATAGATTTTTACCATGCGCAGGGTTTTCACATTGTCGACTGCGCATGGCAGGATGAAACCCAACTACCCACCTGGATTATGAGCTGGCCGGTGGTTCAAACGCTGTAAGTGTCAGTTCCGGACCGTTGTATTTTTCCAGCCATGCCAGCGCCGTATTACCCGCACAGCCATTCCCCAGCCGCGAGCTGGGGAGATCTTTGGTCAGAACGTTCACCGCGCCGTTTTTACAAATACCGTCAGCGGTTAAATCCAGATCCGGCCATGCCCCTTCATGAATGCAAATCACGCCAGGTTTAATTCCCTCACTAATGACCGCTCCGGCAAGAATTTGCCCGCGTGCGTTCCACAACCGAACAATATCGCCATCTTGTATGCCGCGCGCCTGGGCATCGTCAGGATGAATGGTGACAGGCTCACGATTTGCCACCGCGTACAATTCGCGCAGAGAACTGTAATTCAGCTGGCTGTGCAGACGATGTGCCGGATGAGCAGAAAGTACCTGCAACTGTTCCGGTTCGGCATTGCCCTGCCATTCGTCCGGCTCCAGCCACATTGGATGCCCAGGGCAATCCGGATAAGCGTAATCGGCAATACGCTGCGAGAAGATTTCAATCTTGCCGCTGGCGGTTTTTAATGGATGCGCCTGCGGATCGCGGCGAAAATCGGCGAAGCGAATAAACCGCTCGCTGTCCGGGTTTTCCGGCATCTCAATTAACTGGTTGGCTTCCCAGAACTCAGCAAATGGCGGCAATTCAACCTGCTGGCTTGCCCCGCGCTGCCGTGCAACGTTATAAAACGTTTCCAGCCATTGCAGCTCACTTTTTCCTTCCGTAAACCGCGCACAGCCGCCCTTCTCCCAACGTTCACTCAACTCGGCAAAGACATCAAAATCATTACGCGCTTCATAACGTGGAGGCACCACTTGCTTCATCGGCACCAGATGCTGATTACTGTAATCGCCGGTCATGGTGAGGTCATTACGCTCAAACGAGGTGGTTGCAGGGAGGACGATATCGGCGTGTTTCGCCGCTGCCGTCCAGAAGCATTCGGAGATCACCACCAGCTCCGGTTTTTGCCAGGCACGAATCAGACGATTGGTATCCTGATGATGAGTAAAGTTGGCGCCGCCCGCCCACCAGATAAAACGAATATCCGGGAAGTGACGGTTCATGCCATTGTGTTGGTATGCACCGCCAGGGTTTTCCAGAGCTTCAACAATACGGGCTACAGGGATTTTATCTACCGCATCGGTGCCACCTGGCAAGCTGCCCTGCATAGATGAAAGCACCGCAGCGCGGCGCGTAGGGTTACCACCATTGGCAAAATGGTAAGAAAGACCAAAGCCCCCGCCAGGCGTGCCGATTTGCCCTAACATTGCTGCCAGGGTGACGATCATCCAGTGTTTTTGCTCACCAAACTGCTGGCGCTGCATTCCCCAGCCAGCCATCAGCATGGTGGTATTTTGATGAAAAATAGCCGCCAGTTCGCGGATTTTCTCTGCGTTAATCCCACAAATCTCTGCCGCCCATTCGGCATTTTTCGCTATTCCGTCACTCTCGCCCAGCAAATAAGAGGCGAAGACGTCATAACCTGTGGTGCAACGCGCCAGAAACGCTTCGTCGTGCCAGCCATTTTCCACCAGCGTATGGGCGATCCCCAGCATCAGCGCAACATCGGTGCCCATGTGCGGTGCCACCCACTCCATTTTATCGCCAAAGAAATCGACGGTTTCCGATCGCATTGGATCAATGCAGATCAGCTTTTTCCCGCTGTCACGCAGTGCGGAAAAGTAAGAAAGCCCCTGCTCATCGGATGCATTCCACGCAATTTTCAGCGTATTGAGTGGGTTAGCACTCCATAGCACCACGACATCGCTATGTTCCAATACCAACGGCCAACTGGTTTGCTGTTGATAAACTTCGCTGCCCCCCACGACATACGGCATGATCGCCTGTGCTGCACCGGTCGAATAATCCCCCAGATGCCCGGTATAACCGCCTGCCAGCGCCATATAGCGTTGTAATAATGTCGAGGCCTTATGCAGCACGCCGTTTGAACGCCAGCCGTAGGAACCAGCAAAAATCGATGCCGGACCATAAGCCTCACGAATGCGTTTATGTTGATGATGGATGAGATCCAGCGCCTCATCCCAACTCACGCGAACAAATTCATCCTGCCCACGAATGCCTTGCGGGTTTTCCGGTGACGCGAGAAAGCCCTTGCGCACCATTGGAAATCGTACCCGTGTTTTGCTGTGAACCTGGTCGCGAACCGCACTCTGCAAGGAGTTTTTCATTTCTGTGACTAACGCGCCACGCGAGCTAAACACGGTTTCGCCGTCGGTTTCAACCAGCATGGGCCCCCAGTGAGCGGCAGTAAGAACAGAATAACGTGAGGATGAGTTGGCCAAACCGAAGGCTCCTGAAAGATTAGATGTATTGAGCAGTTAAATATTACTTACAAATTTCCGAGTATTCCCAGGAATAATCTTCATGTTCACGCGGCATAATCTCCCGCCACGGAACCCGTGGCAAAGAATAAAAAGGTTATTAAGGATTAACAATGAAGAAACGTGTTTATCTTATTGCCGCCGTAGTGAGTGGCGCTCTGGCGGTATCTGGCTGCACCACTAACCCTTACACAGGTGAACGCGAAGCAGGTAAATCTGCTATCGGTGCAGGTCTGGGCTCTCTCGTTGGCGCGGGTATTGGTGCGCTCTCTTCTTCGAAGAAAGATCGCGGTAAAGGCGCGCTGATTGGCGCAGCAGCGGGTGCAGCTCTGGGCGGCGGCGTTGGTTATTACATGGATGTGCAGGAAGCGAAGCTACGTGACAAAATGCGCGGCACTGGTGTTAGCGTAACCCGCAGCGGGGATAACATTATCCTCAATATGCCGAACAATGTAACCTTCGACAGCAGCAGCGCGACCCTGAAACCGGCAGGCGCTAACACCCTAACCGGCGTGGCAATGGTGCTGAAAGAGTATCCGAAAACGGCGGTTAACGTGATTGGTTATACCGACAGCACGGGTGGTCACGACCTGAACATGCGTCTCTCCCAGCAGCGTGCGGATTCTGTTGCCAGCGCGTTGATCACCCAGGGCGTGGACGCCAGCCGCATCCGTACTCAGGGCCTTGGCCCGGCTAACCCAATCGCCAGCAACAGCACCGCAGAAGGTAAGGCGCAAAACCGCCGTGTAGAAATTACCTTAAGCCCGCTGTAATCCCTTTCATGCCAGGTGATGCAAAAATCACCTGGCATTCTTCAGTTTTCCTTCATCATATTTCAGGCTAAGGTGATCGCCTTATCAGTGAATGGAGAGAAGAATGAAGCCGTCCGTTATCCTCTACAAAGCCTTACCTGATGATTTACTGCAACGCCTGCAAGAGCATTTCACCGTTCATCAGGTGGCAAACCTCAGCCCACAAACCGTCGAACAAAATGCAGCAATTTTTGCCGACGCCGAAGGCTTGCTGGGTTCAAATGAAAACGTTGACGCCGCATTACTGGAAAAAATGCCAAAACTGCGGGCCACTTCAACGATCTCCGTAGGCTATGACAATTTTGATGTCGATGCGCTTACCGCCCGAAAAATTCTGCTGATGCACACGCCAACCGTATTAACAGAAACCGTCGCCGATACGCTGATGGCGCTGGTGTTGTCTACCGCTCGTCGGGTTGTGGAGGTAGCAGAACGGGTAAAAGCAGGCGAATGGACCGCGAGCATAGGCCCGGACTGGTACGGCACTGACGTTCACCATAAAACACTGGGCATTGTCGGGATGGGACGGATCGGCATGGCGCTGGCACAACGTGCGCACTTTGGCTTCAATATGCCCATCCTCTATAACGCGCGCCGCCACCATAAAGAAGCAGAAGAACGCTTCAACGCCCGCTACTGCGATTTGGATACACTGTTACAAGAGTCAGATTTCGTTTGCCTGATCCTGCCGTTAACTGATGAAACGCATCATCTGTTTGGCGCAGAACATTTCGCCAAAATGAAATCCTCCGCCATTTTCATTAATGCCGGACGTGGCCCGGTGGTAGATGAAAATGCACTGATTGCTGCATTGCAGAAAGGGGAAATTCACGCCGCCGGGCTGGATGTCTTCGAACAAGAGCCACTGTCTGTAGATTCGCCGTTGCTCTCAATGGCAAATGTCGTCGCGGTACCGCATATTGGTTCAGCCACTCATGAGACGCGTTATGACATGGCTGCCTGTGCCGTGGATAACTTGATTGATGCGTTACAAGGAAAGGTTGAGAAGAACTGTGTGAATCCGCACGTCGCGGACTAACCGCGACTGCGGGAAGTAAAGCCCGATAATCGCTCGGGCTTTTACTCTTTATTGGGTTGCAGTGACTGCTGTAGTCCAGGCCTGATTAAACGCCTGATGCTGTGCCGGTAATGGCGCAATCAGTTTGTTATATTCACTTGCCTGCTGCGAAGTCGGGAACTGGATGCCATTTGCGACAAAACTCACCTGAGTACCTTGCTGAGCAATGTAGTCTCCAACCATCACCAGTTGTTGCGTGAAAGTTTGTGCCGCCGGAATCAACGGTTGCAAAGCATCAGCTGGCGTCGTTACCACTTTGGTGAATGCCTGATCAAAGACCGGTTTCAGGTCATCGCTCTGTTTTAGCGCAGAGTGCGCAGCATCGGCCTGCAACTTCGCATTTTGCAGCTGTTGCGCCAGCACACCCAGAGAACCGTTCATTTCACGCAGTGGGCCGCTTTGCGTAACGTAATCCTGCGGTACGCGAATTGCGTTAACGCTGTCTACAACCGGGCGCAGACCGGAATCCATCGCCTGATTCACCTGCTGTGAATAACCATACAGAATCGCGTAATCAGAGACAAAAGGACCAAACTGTTTTTTCTGATCGGCAGTCAGGGTTGGTAGACGTTCACCGCTACGCATCACTGTATTCTGCAGGAAGTCGATAAACGCTTTACGCTGATCGCCTTCTTTATCAAAACACCCACTCAGGCTAACTACCATTAATAACGCCGCAAGAGGCGCAAACCAGCGAGAGCAGGACTTTCCTGTCGCCATTTTCTTACTCCTTTCACCCAAAAAAAGCGCACAACGACACACGCGTGTCTGACGTGACAAGGATAGTCCAGGACAGGCTTGCAGGATACCCTTTCTACGTAATCTTCCTGGTAAAATAATGGAGAAAACGAAACAAGGTTAATTTGTTGTTTCATTGTTAAAAAATGACATTGCAGTTGCCTTTTTTCTAGCCAGAGATTTACGTCTTTACAGAACGCCATATTTTCGAAATCTTTACAATCCCGGAGTGGTAAAAGATATATCGGCATTTATCAGATCGTTAGGTCGCTATAAGTCACGCTAAGTATAAGGCTGAATCGAATCACAGGCAGAGCATGCCCTGCCTTACTCCCGCTGTGTCTGCTTTTCCCGACTATTCTTAATGAGCTTCGATGCAATTCACGATCCCGCAGTGTGATTTGAGGAGTTTTCAATGGAATATAAAGATCCCATGCATGAGCTGTTGAGCAGCCTGGAACAGATTGTTTTTAAAGATGAAACGCAGAAGATTACTCTGACGCATAGAACAACGTCCTGTACCGAGATTGAGCAGTTACGTAAAGGTACGGGGTTAAAAATCGATGATTTCGCTCGGGTTTTGGGCGTTACCGTCGCCATGGTAAAGGAATGGGAATCCCGACGCGTTAAGCCTTCAAGTGCCGAACTAAAATTGATGCGTCTGATTCAAGCTAACCCAGCGTTAAGTAAGCAGTTGATGGAATAGACTTTTATCCACTTTATTGCTGTTTACGGTCCTGATGACAGGACCGTTTTCCAACCGATTAATCATAAATATGAAAAATAATTGTTGCATCACCCACCAATGCGTGGCTTAATGCACTTCAACGGTTTGACGTACAGACCATTAAAGCAGTGTAGTAAGGCAAGTCCCTTCAAGAGTTATCGTTGATACCCCTCGTAGTGTGCATTTCCTTTAACGCTTCAAAATCTGTAAAGCACGCCATATCGCCGAAAGGCACAATTAATTATTAAAGGTAATACACTATGTCCGGTAAAATGACTGGTATCGTAAAATGGTTCAACGCTGACAAAGGCTTCGGCTTCATCACTCCTGACGATGGTTCTAAAGACGTGTTCGTACACTTCTCTGCTATCCAGAACGATGGTTACAAATCTCTGGACGAAGGTCAGAAAGTGTCCTTCACCATCGAAAGCGGCGCTAAAGGCCCGGCAGCTGGTAACGTAACCAGCCTGTAATCTCTGCTTAAAAGCACAGAATCTAAGATCCCTGCCAAATGGCGGGGATTTTTTTATTTGTTTATTCAGGAAATAAATAATCGTTCGCGTAATAAAATCTATTATTATTTTTGTGAAGAATAAATTTGGGTGCAATGAGAATGCGCAACGCCGTAAGAAAGGCGGGAATAACTTCCCGCCGAAGACTCTTACTCTTTCAATTTGCAGGCTAAAAACGCCGCCAGCTCATAATTCTCCTGTTTAATATGCAATTCACACAGTGAATCTCTTATCATCCAGGTGAAAAATAAAAGCGTGAAACAAATCACTATTAAAGAAAGTAATCTATATTTCTGCGGCATTCCCAGCCTCCTGTGTTGATTTCCAACGAGTAAGAGGCTAACCTTATGGTGTCTATGCATAGAGGGGCCTCACTTTGATTTATAGTCAGGTGGGGCTTTTCTCTGTCTGCCTTTCGGTGAATACCTGAGACAAACAGTCTCAAGCACCTGTGGCTATTCTAGCTTAATAAGTTCTTTTCTTCTCTTTGATATAATCCTAAAAAATCTCATAAAATTAATATATGAGACAATCTTTATTCAGCAGAAGATTATTAAAGGTTGCTCTATTATTTAGCGATAAAAAAGCCTGCCAGATGGCAGGCTTTTTAATAACGACGTTATTACTGCAACAGCGAAATATCCGCAACTCGCAGGAATAATTCGCGCAGTTTCTCCAGCATGGTAAGACGGTTGATTCGCAATTCTTTGTCATCAACCATGACCATCACTTTATCGAAGAAGGCATCAACCGGTTCACGCAGCTCAGCCAGTTCGACCAGCGCATCCTGGTAACGACCTTCAGCAAAGTACGGCTCTAGCTTGTCACGTAGCACCACAACCTGCATCGCCAGTTTAATTTCTTCCGGCTCTTTCAGAGTAGAGGCATTCACGCGGTCGCTCAGCACTTCGTCAGATTTCGCCAGAATGTTAGATACACGCTTATTCGCCGCCGCCAGTGCTGCCGCCGCATCCAGGGTTCGGAAGTGCGATACCGCTTTCATTCGGGCATCGAAATCAGCCGGACGAGTCGGACGACGCGCCAGTACCGCCTGGATGGTGTCAACGGTGTAACCTTCGTCCTGATACCAGGCGCGGAAGCGACCGAGCATAAAGTCGATAACGTCATCAACCACGTTGGCGTTAGTCAGCTTATCACCGTACAGACGCGCCGCTTCTTCAGTCAGTGTTTGCAGATCGAGGTTGAGGTTCTTCTCAACGATAATGCGCAGCACGCCCAGCGCGGCACGACGCAACGCAAACGGGTCTTTGTCGCCTTTCGGATGCTGGCCGATACCGAAGATACCCGCCAGGGTATCCATCTTGTCAGCAATAGCCAGCGCACAAGCCACTGGGTTAGACGGCAGGTCATCACCAGCAAAACGCGGCTGATACTGCTCGTTCAGCGCCACTGCGACATCTTCCGCTTCACCATCGTGACGCGCGTAGTGCATCCCCATAACGCCCTGGGTGTCGGTGAACTCGAAGACCATGTTGGTCATCAGGTCGCACTTGGACAGCAGGCCCGCACGGGTTGCGTGGTTAACGTCAGCGCCAATCTGTTCAGCAATCCAGCCAGCCAGCGCCTGGATGCGGTCAGTTTTGTCGCGCAGTGTACCCAGCTGTTGCTGGAACAACACGGTTTGCAGGCGCGGCAGGTTATCTTCCAGACGTTTTTTACGGTCGGTGTTGAAGAAGAACTCGGCATCCGCCAGACGTGGACGAACGACTTTCTCGTTACCAGAGATAATTTGCTGCGGATCTTGCGATTCGATATTGGCAACGAAGATAAAGTTCGGCAGCAGTTTGCCGTCGTTCGCATACACCGGGAAGTATTTCTGGTCACCTTTCATGGTGTAAACCAGTGCTTCAGACGGCACCGCGAGGAATTTCTCTTCGAATTTTGCGGTCAGCACAACCGGCCATTCCACCAGCGAAGCGACTTCTTCCAACAGGCTTTCGCTTAAGTCAGCGTTACCGCCAATCTTACGCGCCGCTTCTTCGGCATCGGCTTTAATCTTCGCCTTACGTTCTTCGTAATCGGCGATGACTTTCCCGCGCTCACGCAGAATTTCCGGATACTGATCAGCATTGTCGATAGTGAATTCCGGCTCGCCCATAAAGCGGTGGCCGCGAATCACGCGATCGGACTGAATGCCCAGAATGGTAGCCGGAATAACTTTGTCGCCCAGCAGCAGGGTCACGGTGTGCACCGGACGCACGAAGTGCACGTCGCTTGCACCCCAACGCATCAGTTTCGGGATCGGCAGTTTCGCCAGCGAAGTCGCAACCATATTCGGCAACAGTGCTTCAGTGCTTTCGCCCTTCACGTGGGCGCGATACAGCAGCCATTCGCCTTTATCGGTAGTCAGACGCTCAGCCTGGTCAACGGTAATACCGCAACCACGCGCCCAGCCTTCTGCCGCTTTGCTCGGTTTGCCTTCAGCGTCGAACGCCTGAGCAATTGCCGGGCCGCGTTTTTCGATTTCACGATCCGGTTGCGCTTCCGCCAGGTTAGCTACTTTCAGCGCCAGACGACGCGGAGCAGCAAACCATTGAACGGTGCCGTGTGCGAGGCCAGCGTTATCCAGCTCCGCAGTAAAGTTCGCAGCAAAGGACTCAGCCAGGCTGCGCAGTGCTTTTGGTGGCAGCTCTTCAGTGCCGATTTCCACCAGAAAAGTTTTCTCAGACATAGCCGCCTCTTACTTATCTTTGTTGCACATCGGGAAGCCGAGGGCTTCACGGGAAGCGTAGTATGCTTCTGCCACTGCTTTGGTCAGGGTGCGAATGCGCAGAATATAGCGCTGACGCTCAGTGACGGAGATGGCTTTACGCGCATCCAGCAGGTTGAAGCTGTGGGCGGCTTTCAGAATACGCTCGTAGGCTGGCAACGGCAGCGGATTTTCCAGCGCCAGCAGCTGCTGCGCTTCTTTCTCGTATTGCTCGAAGCAGGTGAACAGGAAGTCCACATCCGCGTATTCGAAGTTGTAAGTGGACTGCTCCACTTCGTTCTGATGGAACACGTCGCCGTAGGTGGTTTTACCCAGCGGACCGTCGCTCCAGACCAGGTCGTAAACGCTGTCTACGCCCTGAATGTACATGGCCAGACGTTCCAGACCGTAGGTGATCTCGCCGGTAACCGGTTTACACTCCAGACCACCAACCTGCTGGAAGTAAGTGAACTGCGTCACTTCCATGCCGTTCAGCCACACTTCCCAGCCCAGCCCCCAGGCACCCAAAGTCGGGTTTTCCCAGTTATCTTCCACGAAACGGATATCGTGGATAGTCGGATCCATGCCCAGCTCTTTCAGGGAACCGAGGTACAGCTCCTGAATATTGTCCGGCGATGGCTTAATGACCACCTGGAACTGATAGTAGTGCTGTAAGCGGTTGGGGTTTTCGCCGTAGCGACCATCGGTCGGGCGACGAGAAGGCTGAACATAAGCAGCCGCCATCGGTTCTGGCCCCAGCGCGCGCAGACAGGTCATTGGGTGAGAGGTTCCCGCGCCGACTTCCATGTCCAATGGTTGAACAATGGTGCAGCCCTGGCGAGCCCAGTAATCCTGTAAGGTCAGGATCAAGCCCTGGAAGGTCCTGGTATCAAACTTTTGCATATTATTTCGTGCTGGATACGTGTGGATTTAAAGGAAGGGATCAGTATACCCGCTGGATGGAAGATATACAGTACGAAACGGGAAAAAGCAGGGCTTAACGCATGGAAAGATGCAAAAAATGGCCATCCGCGTCAAAAGAACAGACAAACTGCTCTTTCCGGAAGGTATAACCACGCATTTCGTAGCTTCCCTGGAACTGTTCGAAGGCGGTGACGTCGATTTTTTGCTCGCCGGTGTTATAACGTTTTGCCGCCTGATCCTTGCATAACGCTTCCATATTCAACGAACGCAGCGGATCAACTTTTACCCGTTGTGCTTTCTGCACGGGTGGCGGTGTCGAGCATCCCACTAACACTACAAGCGCCATTGCCGGAAAGAAAGAGTTCATCATCATTAAATTACCGTCTGGTTTGCAGGTGAGTCTTATTATTTATATCGGTATAGTGGCTGATATCTTACGAATTTCCTCAAGCCTCTATAAGCTGTAGTGATAAAACTCAGATTATTCCAGTGTGCCAACCGAATGATTTATCGGTCAGACTTTTTTTAACCAGATACAGAGACACAGATGCAGCCCAAAATTTACTGGATTGATAACCTGCGAGGGATAGCTTGCTTAATGGTGGTAATGATTCACACCACAACCTGGTATGTGACCAATGCTCATAGTGTTAGCCCCGCTACCTGGGATATCGCCAATGTTCTGAATTCTGCCTCTCGTGTCAGCGTGCCGCTATTTTTCATGATTTCCGGCTATCTCTTTTTTGGCGAACGCAGCGCCCAGCCGCGCCATTTCTTACGCATCGGCTTATGCCTGCTGTTTTATAGCACTGTTGCGCTGCTCTACATTGCGCTATTTACCTCCATCAATGTAGAGATGGCGCTAAAAAACCTGCTGCAAAAGCCTGTTTTTTACCACTTATGGTTTTTCTTCGCGATTGCGGTGATTTATCTGGTTTCACCGCTGATTCAGGTGAAGAACGTCGGCGGTAAAATGTTGCTGGTGCTAATGGTGGTGATTGGCATCATCGCTAATCCAAATACTGTGCCGCAGAAAATCGACGGTTTTGAATGGCTGCCAATTAACTTATATATCAATGGCGATACTTTTTACTACATCCTGTATGGCATGTTGGGGCGCGCCATTGGCATGATGGACACACAGCATAAGGCACTGTCGTGGGTGAGCGCCACACTGTTTGTTGCGGGGGTATTTATTATCTCTCGCGGGACATTATATGAATTGCAGTGGCGCGGAAATTTTGCCGATACCTGGTATCTTTACTGTGGGCCGATGGTTTTTATCTGCGCAATCGCACTATTGACTCTGGTTAAAAACACGCTGGATACACATACTGTTCCCGGGCTTGGGCTGATATCACGCCATTCTTTAGGTATATACGGGTTCCACGCATTGATTATCCATGCGCTGCGTACCCAGGGGATTGAGCTTAAAAACTGGCCAATACTGGATATTATTTGGATCTTTTGCGCGACGTTGGCAGCGAGTTTGTTACTTTCTGTGCTGCTTCAACGAATCGACAGAAACAGACTAGTGAGTTAAGTAAAAGCCCGGTTACATTGGACTGACCGGGCTTACGTGAATTATTCGCTGTATTCTTCCTGGGTAACCTGTGTTTCTTTTGGTGGGTTTATTCCGGCATCACGAATATTCTTCTGCACCGCTACTGCACCAAACAAGCTTAAGAAGAAAGCCAGCCCATAAAAACCTTTTTCGCTGAGTAATAACGTCGCATTCCACAGACCTACCATCAATAACGCAACAGAGATAATAAAGACAGTCAGGCAGGTCATATAATAAATGGAGGTGGTCGGTATGCCTTCATACTTGTCACGAACGGTCTTTTGATAAGATGCCGCAGAAAACAGTCCTAGCACCAGCACGGCAAAATAATATCCTTTTTCATTTAACTGCATCTCTGCATTCCATAGCCCTAATAGATAGGTAACGATACCACTAGACTGGCCCCCTGAATCTCCAGACAACCAGTATCACTTAAATAAGTGATAGTCTTAATACTAGTTTTTAGACTAGTCATTGGAGAACAGATGATTGATGTCTTAGGGCCGGAGAAACGCAGACGGCGTACCACACAGGAAAAGATCGCAATTGTTCAGCAGAGCTTTGAACCGGGGATGACGGTCTCCCTCGTTGCCCGGCAACATGGTGTAGCAGCCAGCCAGTTATTTCTCTGGCGTAAGCAATACCAGGAAGGAAGTCTTACTGCTGTCGCCGCCGGAGAACAGGTTGTTCCTGCCTCTGAACTTGCTGCCGCCATGAAGCAGATTAAAGAACTCCAGCGCCTGCTCGGCAAGAAAACGATGGAAAATGAACTCCTCAAAGAAGCCGTTGAATATGGACGGGCAAAAAAGTGGATAGCGCACGCGCCCTTATTGCCCGGGGATGGGGAGTAAGCTTAGTCAGCCGTTGTCTCCGGGTGTCGCGTGCGCAGTTGCACGTCATTCTCAGACGAACCGATGACTGGATGGATGGCCGCCGCAGTCGTCACACTGATGATACGGATGTGCTTCTCCGTATACACCATGTTATCGGAGAGCTGCCCACGTATGGTTATCGTCGGGTATGGGCGCTGCTTCGCAGACAGGCAGAACTTGATGGTATGCCTGCGATCAATGCCAAACGTGTTTACCGGATCATGCGCCAGAATGCGCTGTTGCTTGAGCGAAAACCTGCTGTACCGCCATCGAAACGGGCACATACAGGCAGAGTGGCCGTGAAAGAAAGCAATCAGCGATGGTGCTCTGACGGGTTCGAGTTCTGCTGTGATAACGGAGAGAGACTGCGTGTCACGTTCGCGCTGGACTGCTGTGATCGTGAGGCACTGCACTGGGCGGTGACTACTGGCGGCTTCAACAGTGAAACAGTACAGGACGTCATGCTGGGAGCGGTGGAACGCCGCTTCGGCAACGATCTTCCGTCGTCTCCAGTGGAGTGGCTGACGGATAATGGTTCATGCTACCGGGCTAATGAAACACGCCAGTTCGCCCGGATGTTGGGACTTGAACCGAAGAACACGGCGGTGCGGAGTCCGGAGAGTAACGGAATAGCAGAGAGCTTCGTGAAAACGATAAAGCGTGACTACATCAGTATCATGCCCAAACCAGACGGGTTAACGGCAGCAAAGAACCTTGCAGAGGCGTTCGAGCATTATAACGAATGGCATCCGCATAGTGCGCTGGGTTATCGCTCGCCACGGGAATATCTGCGGCAGCGGGCTTGTAATGGGTTAAGTGATAACAGATGTCTGGAAATATAGGGGCAAATCCAACCACCAACAAGAGCTATCCATGACACAATACTAAATGCCGGAGAATAGGTTGATATTTTGTTGTCCATCACAGTATTCCTTTCATTCCTGAATGTGTAAGAGCTTTATGTTGCTCATGCCGAGCGAAACAAACGCATTTGACCAAACAAGCAAACAAAAAAGGCGATGGCATAAATCACCATTTCATAAGCATTGATAGGCGCATTTAAAACACCGATAAACAAGAGACCGATTGTGATTAACGCTACCAACTGGCAGACACGGATAAAAAAATCATCCAGTTGCCCGAGTCTTTCAGCACGAAGATATGCATAGTTGCCAAAAGTTGCCGTCATTAACACGCCAAGAAAATAGCCTTTTCCACTTAACAATGGGCATGAGATCCATAGCCCAAGCAGATAAACCAGCGCCCCGACAACAAATAATAGTTTTGCCACAGTCTTTGAGGTTTTCATAATGATCTCCATATCTACCAGCGATACATTACGAGTAACCAACGAAAGACAAAACTGAAAAATGCCATTAACAAATGATTTCAGAATAAATTCATACTAAATATTAATTAATTACTGATATATATAGATGTGGATTATCCCCCACCCGGTCAGGCAGGGGATAACGTTTACGCCATTAATGGCAGAAGTTGCTGATAGAGGCGACGGAACGTTTCACGTCGTGGCTGATAAGTGGCATAACGCTGCGCATCTGGTAAATGCGACTGTTCTAACGGCAGTTGTGGCAACAACTCAATGAGCGATTTCTCTGGATTCGCCGCAATCTGCGCCAGCCTTGCTGCGCCCAGTGCTGGCCCCACATCCCCCCCCGTGCGGTAATCGAGTTGCTGACCGCTGATATCCGCCAGCATCTGACGCCAGTACTCACTACGCGCCCCGCCACCAATCAACGTAACACTTTGCGGTTTAATGCCGCAGGCATGCACGACATCCATGCCATCTGCCAGCGCATAACCCACGCCTTCCAGCACTGCTCGCGCCAGTTCATTAGCACCATGTTGATGGGTCAAACCAAAGAAAACCCCCTTCGCCTGGGGATTGTTGTGTGGCGTACGTTCACCGGAAAGATAAGGCAGAAACCAAACTGGCTCGGCACTTTCATCAGCCTGTTGAGCAGCCGCGATTAAAGCTGGGACATTGTTCAGGCCCGTTAATTTCGCGGCCCAATCCAGACACGACGCTGCACTCAGCATCACAGACATTAAATGCCAACGCTGCGGTAGCGCATGGCAAAAGCTGTGTACGGCGCTTTCTGGCTTGCTTAAGAACCCTTCGCTGACAGCAAAATAGACCCCCGACGTCCCCAGCGATAACATTGCCTGATTAGCATCAACCATTCCTACACCAACCGCACCAGCTGCATTATCACCACCGCCTGCGACAACTGGCACTGCCGCCATACCCCACGCTTTCGCAACTTCAGGTAGCAAAGCACCAGTAATTTCGCTGCCTTCGTATAATGCGGGCATCTGGTCACGAGATAAGTGGCAAGCCTGCAGCATGACGTCACTCCAGTCACGCTTTGCGACATCCAGCCACATGGTGCCAGCTGCGTCAGACATATCGCTGGCAAACTCCCCCGTCATACGCAGACGCAAGTAATCTTTCGGTAATAATACTTTGTCGATTTGACGGAATATCTCCGGCTCATGCCGCTGAACCCATAGCAATTTAGGCGCAGTAAATCCGGGCATCATCAGGTTACCGGTAATCACCCGTGATTGCGGAACTCGCGCTTCCAGCAAAGTGCACTCTTGCGCACAGCGCCCGTCGTTCCACAAAATGGCAGGGCGTAATACCCGTTGCTGGGCATCCAGTAAGGTTGCACCGTGCATCTGGCCGGCAATACCCAATGCTTTAACGTCCTGCAGAGAATGCTGATCGCCCAGAGCTTTCATTGCGCGATCAGTTGCCTGCCACCACTGTTCCGGGTCTTGTTCCGACCAGAGTGGATGCGGGCGCGAAACGGTCAGCTTTTCCGTTTGCGAAGCAACCACCTCACCCTGCTCGTTGAGCAAAATAACTTTTACGCCCGAGGTGCCAAGATCTATCCCGATATACATATCGATCGTTCCTTAAAAAAATGCCCGGTATCGCTACCGATAACCGGGCCAACGGACTGCACAGTTAGCCGTTATTTGTCGAACAGATAATGGTTTACCAGATTTTCCAGTTGCTCCTGGCGACCACTCTGATGCACCGGAGACAAATTATGTTCCTGAGCATATTTGGCTAAATCTGCCAGTGACATTTGGCCTTTCAGGATTTGCTGGCCTAATTCGCTATTCCAGCCGGAATAACGCTGCGCGATGCGTTTATCCAGCTCGCCATCTTCAATCATGCGTGCTGCAATTTTCAGCGCCAACGCCATCGTATCCATCGCGCCGATATGACCGTAAAACAGATCATATTTATCAGTACTTTGACGACGGACTTTGGCATCGAAGTTCAGACCGCCGGTGGTGAAACCGCCTGCTTTGAGAATTTCATACATCACCAGCGCATTCTCTTCCACACTGTTCGGGAACTGGTCGGTGTCCCAGCCCAGTTGTGCATCGCCACGGTTGGCGTCGACAGAACCGAACAGGCCAAGCGCAATGGCGGTGGCTATTTCATGATGGAAAGAGTGACCTGCCAGCGTCGCGTGGTTAGCTTCAATGTTCAGTTTAATCTCTTTTTCCAGACCAAACTGTTTCAGGAAGCCATACACCGTCGCGGCATCGTAATCATATTGATGTTTAGTCGGTTCTTGCGGTTTCGGTTCGATAAGCAACGTACCCTGGAAACCGATTTTATGTTTATGCTCAACCACCATCTGCATAAAGCGGCCCAGTTGTTCACGCTCCTGACGCAAGTCGGTATTTAACAGCGTTTCGTAACCTTCACGACCGCCCCACAGAACATAGTTTTCACCGCCCAATTTATGGGTTGCTTCCATAGCTGTAACAACTTGCGTCGCCGCCCAACTAAAGACTTCTGGATCTGGGTTCGTCGCCGCACCCGCACCGTAGCGAGGGTTTGTAAAGCAGTTAGCGGTTCCCCACAGCAGCTTCACGCCGCTCTCTTCTTGCTTGCCTGCCAGGACATCAACCATTTGCGCAAAATTATTGATGTACTCTTTTAACGACGCGCCCTCAGGGGAAACATCCACGTCGTGGAAGCAATAAAATGGCACATGTAACTTGTGGAAAAACTCAAATGCGACATCTGCTTTACGCTTCGCCAACGCCAGTGCCTCACCAGGCTGCTGCCACGGACGATTAAACGCCCCCACACCAAACATGTCCGCCCCGTTCCAGCAGAAGGTGTGCCAGTAGCAGGCGGCAAAACGCAAGTGCTCTTCCATACGCTTGCCCAACACCAGTTCGTCGGGATTATAGTGATGGAATGCTAACGGGTTAGAGGATTTTGAGCCTTCATAACGAACGCGATCGAGCTGGTCAAAATAGGCTTGCATATTGAACTCCATAATCAGGTAATGCCGCGGGTGATGGATGATGTCGTAATATTGGGCACTCCCTTTCAGTTGCTCAATTATGTTATTTCACACTGCTATTGAGATAATTCACAAGTGTGCGCTCGCTCGCAAAATAAAATGGAATGATGAAACTGGGTAATTCCTCGAAGAGAAAAATGCAATAAGTACAATTGCGCAACAAAAGTAAGATCTCTGTCATAAATCAAGAAATAAACCAAAAATCGTAATCGAAAGATAAAAATCTGTAATTGTTTTCCCCTGTTTAGTTGCTAAAAATTGGTTACGTTTATCGCGGTGATTGTTACTTATTAAAGCTGTCCTCTAACTACAGAAGGCCCTACAACATGAAAATAAAGAACATTCTACTCACCCTTTGCACCTCACTTCTGCTTACCAACGTTGCGGCGCACGCCAAAGAAGTCAAAATAGGTATGGCGATTGATGATCTCCGTCTTGAACGCTGGCAAAAAGATCGAGATATTTTTGTGAAAAAAGCAGAGTCTCTCGGCGCGAAAGTATTTGTACAGTCTGCAAATGGCAATGAAGAAACACAAATGTCGCAGATTGAAAACATGATTAACCGGGGTGTCGATGTTCTTGTCATTATTCCGTATAACGGTCAGGTATTAAGTAACGTTGTAAAAGAAGCCAAACAAGAAGGTATTAAAGTATTAGCTTATGACCGTATGATTAACGATGCAGATATCGATTTTTATATTTCTTTTGATAATGAAAAAGTCGGTGAACTGCAGGCAAAAGCCCTGGTCGATATTGTTCCGCAAGGTAATTACTTCCTGATGGGCGGTTCGCCGGTAGATAACAACGCTAAGCTGTTCCGCGCCGGACAAATGAAAGTGTTAAAACCTTACGTTGATTCCGGAAAAATTAAAGTCGTTGGTGACCAATGGGTTGATGGCTGGTTACCGGAAAACGCACTGAAAATTATGGAAAACGCGCTGACCGCCAATAATAACAAAATTGATGCCGTGGTTGCCTCAAACGATGCCACCGCCGGCGGGGCAATTCAGGCATTAAGCGCGCAAGGTTTATCAGGGAAAGTAGCAATTTCCGGCCAGGATGCCGATCTCGCAGGTATTAAACGTATTGCTGCCGGTACGCAAACTATGACGGTGTATAAACCTATTACATTGTTGGCAAATACTGCCGCAGAAATTGCCGTTGAGTTGGGCAATGGTCAGGAACCAAAAGCAGATACCACACTGAATAATGGTCTGAAAGATGTTCCCTCCCGCCTGCTGACACCGATCGATGTGAATAAAAACAACATCAAAGATACGGTAGTTAAAGACGGATTCCACAAAGAGAGCGAGCTGTAAGCGTTACGCCCCGGCGAGGAGCGGGGGCGTGATTTCTCTCCATGCCGTGTAAATTAATTGGCTTAGGTGGAGTCGTTATGCCTTATCTACTTGAAATGAAAAACATTACCAAAACCTTCGGCAGTGTGAAGGCAATTGATAACGTTAGCTTGCGGTTGAATGCTGGCGAAATCGTCTCACTCTGCGGGGAAAATGGGTCTGGTAAATCAACGCTGATGAAAGTGCTGTGTGGTATTTATCCCCATGGCTCCTACGAAGGCGACATTATTTTTGCGGGAGAAGAGATTCAGGCGAGTCACATCCGCGATACCGAACGCAAAGGTATCGCCATCATTCACCAGGAATTGGCGCTGGTGAAAGAATTAACCGTGCTGGAAAATATCTTCCTGGGTAACGAAATAACCCATAATGGCATTATGGATTATGATCTGATGACGCTACGCTGTCAGAAGCTGCTCGCACAGGTCAGTTTACTTATTTCACCAGATACCCGCGTTGGCGATTTAGGGCTAGGGCAACAACAACTGGTTGAAATTGCTAAGGCACTTAATAAACAGGTGCGCTTGTTAATTCTCGATGAACCGACAGCCTCATTAACTGAGCAGGAAACGTCGGTTTTACTGGATATTATTCGCGATCTACAACAGCACGGTATCGCCTGTATTTATATTTCGCACAAACTCAACGAAGTCAAAGCGATTTCCGATACGATTTGCGTTATTCGCGACGGTCAGCACATTGGTACGCGTGATGCTGCCGGAATGAGTGAAGACGATATTATCACCATGATGGTCGGGCGAGAGTTAACCGCGCTTTACCCTAATGAACCACATACCACCGGAGATGAAATATTACGTATTGAACATCTGACGGCATGGCATCCGGTTAATCGTCATATTAAACGAGTTAATGATGTCTCGTTTTCCCTGAAACGTGGCGAAATACTGGGTATTGCCGGACTCGTTGGTGCCGGACGTACCGAGACCATTCAGTGCCTGTTTGGCGTGTGGCCCGGACAATGGGAAGGAAAAATTTATATTGATGGCAAACAGGTAGATATTCGTAACTGTCAGCAAGCCATCGCCCAGGGGATTGCGATGGTACCCGAAGACAGAAAGCGCGACGGCATCGTTCCGGTAATGGCGGTTGGTAAAAATATTACCCTCGCCGCACTCAATAAATTTACCGGCGGTATTAGCCAGCTTGATGACGCGGCAGAGCAAAAATGTATTCTGGAATCAATCCAGCAACTCAAAGTTAAAACGTCGTCCCCCGACCTTGCTATTGGACGTTTGAGCGGCGGCAATCAGCAAAAAGCGATCCTCGCTCGCTGTCTGTTACTCAACCCGCGCATTCTCATTCTTGATGAACCTACCAGGGGTATCGATATTGGCGCGAAATACGAGATCTACAAATTAATTAACCAACTCGTCCAGCAGGGTATTGCCGTTATTGTCATCTCTTCCGAATTACCTGAAGTGCTCGGCCTTAGCGATCGTGTACTGGTGATGCATGAAGGGAAACTAAAAGCCAACCTGATAAATCATAACCTGACTCAGGAGCAGGTGATGGAAGCCGCATTGAGGAGCGAACATCATGTCGAAAAGCAATCCGTCTGAAGTGAAATTGGCCGTACCGACATCCGGTGGCTTTTCCGGGCTGAAGTCACTGAATTTGCAGGTCTTCGTGATGATTGCAGCTATCATCGCAATCATGCTGTTCTTTACCTGGACCACCGATGGTGCCTACTTAAGCGCCCGTAACGTCTCCAACCTGTTACGCCAGACCGCGATTACCGGCATCCTCGCGGTAGGAATGGTGTTCGTCATAATTTCTGCTGAAATCGACCTTTCCGTCGGCTCAATGATGGGGCTATTAGGTGGCGTCGCGGCTATTTGTGACGTCTGGTTAGGTTGGCCTTTGCCGCTCACCATCATTGTGACGTTGGTTCTGGGACTGCTTCTCGGAGCCTGGAACGGATGGTGGGTTGCATACCGCAAAGTCCCTTCATTTATTGTCACCCTTGCGGGCATGTTGGCATTTCGCGGCATACTCATTGGCATCACCAACGGCACGACGGTTTCCCCCACCAGTGCCGCGATGTCACAAATTGGGCAAAGCTATCTACCTGCCAGCACCGGCTTCATCATTGGCGCGCTTGGCTTAATGGCTTTTGTTGGCTGGCAATGGCGCGGAAGAATGCGCCGTCAGGCTTTGGGTTTGCAGTCTCCGGCCTCTACCGCAGTTGTCGGCCGCCAGGCATTAACGGCGATTATCGTCTTAGGCGCAATCTGGCTTTTGAATGATTACCGTGGCGTTCCCACTCCTGTACTGCTGCTGACGTTGCTGTTACTCGGCGGAATGTTTATGGCAACGCGGACGGCATTTGGAAGACGCATTTATGCCATCGGCGGCAATCTGGAAGCGGCACGTCTCTCCGGGATTAACGTTGAACGCACCAAACTTGCCGTATTCGCTATTAACGGATTAATGGTCGCTATCGCTGGGTTAATCCTTAGTTCACGCCTTGGCGCAGGTTCACCTTCTGCGGGGAATATCGCTGAGCTGGACGCAATTGCCGCCTGCGTGATTGGCGGAACCAGCCTGGCAGGCGGAGTCGGGAGCGTGGCCGGAGCAGTAATGGGGGCATTCATCATGGCTTCACTGGATAACGGCATGAGTATGATGGATGTACCGACCTTCTGGCAGTATATCGTTAAAGGTGCGATTCTGTTGCTGGCAGTATGGATGGACTCCGCAACCAAACGCCGTTCTTGATTTTGATAAAAATTTTCTCAAAGCCGGTAACGTATTACCGGTTTTGAGTTTTTGCATGATTCAGCAGGAAAAGAACCATGTTTACTAAACGTCACCGCATCACATTACTGTTCAATGCCAATAAAGCCTATGACCGGCAGGTAGTAGAAGGCGTAGGGGAATATTTACAGGCGTCACAATCGGAATGGGATATTTTCATTGAAGAAGATTTCCGCGCCCGCATTGATAAAATCAAGGACTGGTTAGGAGATGGCGTCATTGCCGACTTCGACGACAAACAAATCGAGCAAGCGCTGGCTAACGTCGACGTCCCCATTGTTGGGGTTGGTGGCTCGTATCACCTTGCCGAAAGTTACCCACCCGTTCATTACATTGCCACCGATAACTATGCGCTGGTTGAAAGCGCATTTTTGCATTTAAAAGAGAAAGGCGTTAACCGCTTTGCTTTTTATGGTCTTCCGGAATCAAGCGGCAAACGTTGGGCCACTGAACGCGAATATGCTTTCCGTCAGCTTGTCGCCGAAGAAAAGTATCGCGGAGTGGTTTATCAGGGGTTAGAAACAGCGCCAGAGAACTGGCAACACGCACAAAATCGGCTGGCAGACTGGCTACAAACGCTGCCGCCGCAAACCGGGATCATTGCCGTTACCGACGCCCGGGCGCGGCACATTTTGCAAGTATGCGAACATCTGCATATTCCTGTGCCGGAAAAATTATGTGTGATTGGCATCGATAACGAAGAACTGACCCGCTATCTATCGCGTGTCGCCCTTTCTTCGGTCGCTCAGGGCGCACGGCAAATGGGATATCAGGCGGCAAAACTGTTGCATCGATTATTAGATAAAGAAGAAATGCCGCTACAGCGGATTTTGGTCCCACCAGTTCGCGTCATTGAACGGCGCTCAACAGATTACCGCTCGCTGACCGATCCCGCCGTTATTCAGGCCATGCATTACATTCGTAATCACGCCTGTAAAGAGATTAAAGTGGATCAGGTACTCGATGCGGTCGGGATCTCGCGCTCCAATCTTGAGAAGCGTTTTAAAGAAGAGGTGGGTGAAACCATCCATGCCATGATTCATGCCGAGAAGTTGGAGAAAGCGCGCAGTCTGCTGATTTCAACCACCTTGTCGATCAATGAGATATCGCAAATGTGCGGTTATCCATCGCTGCAATATTTCTACTCTGTTTTTAAAAAAGCATATGACACGACACCAAAAGAGTATCGCGATGTAAATAGCGAGGTCATGTTGTAGCGATGATGAGAATTGTCGGCGTCGCATCAGGTAACTCAGCACAACCACCTGATGCGAGCAAAAGCCTTATCCGACTGACAAGTCGGATAAGGCTCGAGGAAATGCAATTACATATGCGCCGCGATTAACCGTTGGTTATCCTGGTACATTGCGAACAGGTAGTTGTTATAACTCTTCCCTTTGGTCGAGTAGCCCTTCAGCTTGTGAATCATCGCTGTGGCAGTCACTTCCTGATCCGCTTTACGCAGCTGTGCACGCGATTTACGGAACGAAGAGTAAGCCGGGTGAGTATTCAGGTTAGTGACATAGGCGCTCACCGATTCTTTGACAGAACTGAACTGTGAGTACCCCTTCACTTTACCCGGCGCATTGGTACAACGTCCTTTCATGCACTTCATGCCGAATAGGTTGTTGTTGCTACGCGCCAGCTTCGACGTTCCCCAACCGCTTTCTGCTGCAGCCATCGTCGCCACCATACTGGTAGGAATAATGTCTACGCGTTCAAGCAAGGTATTCCACGGGATTTTTCGCGTATTACCGGACCACTTCACCTTGTAGCGTTTGGCGATGTCTTTCAGACGCGCACGCTCAGCAGGTGACCATTGGCCCTGATACTGTTTTGAAATGAGCCAGTTACGTTCCGCAGTAATGGCCGCATTTTGGCTGGTAATGTAAGGCATTACGGTCCGGAGAAACGCTTTTTTCCTTGGTGTTCCGGAAGGGTATTTTCGCAAATCAGGAAGTGAACTACTCTTTGCACTATTGCGAGAATACTCTTGTTTACTGCTTACCTGTTTATTACTAGCTTTAGTTAAGTGGGACTTTTGACTCGCTGTTGTTGTGTGCGTCTTCGCTAACACCTCACTCGAAAACACCAGAGTGAGTAACATAAGAATCATCGCCCCATATCGTCGTATGGGAGTCAAAATCATCAGGTCTCCTGGTCGGATTTAATCATTCCAACACCTTATATTTTTCACAAATTTGAGAGTTGAATCTCAAATCATATCAAAAATAGCCGTCAAGAGCACCCCAAGGAATAGTCCAAATCTGAAACTATGTCACGTGTTAACGATTCAGATTGGCGCTAAATCGCAGAAAATGTGGGGTTTATCGCAAAATTCGGCCGTTTTTTGCGCGCGATCGCTCACCCTTGCTTCTCATCCTGTGGACTTACCGCTCAGGGATGAGTTTTGTCTGGCTTATCGCTGGCAAACTGTCTGAAATCGCAGCAATAAGGACTCATCCGCCATGAAACTCGCCGCCTGTTTTCTGACACTCCTTCCTGGCTTCGCCGTTGCCGCCAGCTGGACTTCTCCGGGGTTCCCTGCCTTTAGCGAACAGGGAACGGGAACATTTGTCAGCCACGCGCAGTTGCCCAAAGGTACGCGTCCACTAACGCTAAATTTTGACCAACAGTGCTGGCAGCCTGCGGATGCGATAAAACTCAATCAGATGCTTTCCCTGCAACCTTGTAGCAACACGCCACCTCAATGGCGATTGTTCAGGGACGGCGAATATACGCTGCAACTAGACACCCGCTCCGGTACACCAACATTGATGATTTCCATCCAGAACACCGTCGAACCGGTAGCAAGCCTGGTCCGTGAATGCCCGAAATGGGATGGATTACCGCTCACACTGGATGTCAGCGCCACTTTTCCGGAGGGAGCCGCAGTCCGGGATTATTACAGCCAGCAAATTGCGATAGTGAAGAACGGTCAAATAACGTTACAACCCGCTGCCACCAGCAACGGTTTACTCCTGCTGGAACGGGCAGAAACTGACACATCCGCCCCTTTCGACTGGCATAACGCCACGGTTTACTTCGTGCTGACAGATCGTTTCGAAAACGGCGATCCCAGTAATGACCAGAGTTACGGACGTCATAAAGACGGTATGGCAGAAATTGGCACTTTTCACGGCGGCGATTTACGCGGCCTGACCAACAAACTGGATTACCTCCAGCAGCTGGGCGTCAATGCTTTATGGATAAGTGCCCCATTTGAGCAAATTCACGGCTGGGTCGGTGGCGGTACAAAAGGCGATTTCCCGCATTATGCCTACCACGGTTATTACACCCAGGACTGGACGAATCTTGATGCCAATATGGGCAGCGAAGCCGATCTACGGACGCTGGTTGATAGCGCGCATCAGCGCGGTATTCGTATTCTCTTTGATGTCGTGATGAACCACACCGGCTATGCCACACTGGCGGATATGCAGGAGTATCAGTTTGGCGCGTTATATCTTTCTGGTGACGAAGTGAAAAAAACGTTAGGTGACCGTTGGAGCGACTGGAAGCCCGCCGCCGGACAAACCTGGCATAGCTTTAACGATTACATTAATTTCAGCGACAAAACAGGCTGGGATAAATGGTGGGGAAAAAACTGGATCAGAACGGATATCGGCGACTACGACAATCCTGGATTTGACGATCTCACCATGTCGCTGGCCTTTTTACCGGATATCAAAACCGAATCAACTACCGCTTCTGGCCTGCCAGTGTTCTATAACAACAAAACGGATACCCACGCTAAAGCCATTGACGGCTTTACCCCTCGAGATTACTTAACCCATTGGTTAAGCCAGTGGGTCCGTGACTACGGAATTGATGGTTTTCGGGTCGATACCGCCAAGCATGTTGAGTTGCCCGCCTGGCAGCAACTGAAAACCGAAGCCAGCGCCGCGCTTGTCGAATGGAAAAAAGCGAATCCCGATAAAGCGTTAGATGACAAACCGTTCTGGATGACCGGTGAAGCCTGGGGCCACGGCGTGATGCAAAGTGACTACTATCGCCACGGCTTCGATGCGATGATCAATTTCGATTATCAGGAGCAGGCGGCTAAAGCAGTCGATTGTCTGGCGCAGATGGATACGACCTGGCAGCAAATGGCAGAGAAATTGCAGGATTTCAACGTGTTGAGCTATCTTTCGTCGCATGATACTCGTTTGTTTCGTGAAGGGGGCGACAAAGCAGCAGAGTTATTGTTATTAGCGCCAGGTGCAGTACAAATCTTTTATGGTGATGAATCCTCTCGTCCGTTCGGTCCTACCGGTTCTGATCCGCTGCAAGGCACGCGTTCGGATATGAACTGGCAGGATGTTAGCGGTAAATCTGCCGCTAGCGTCGCGCACTGGCAGAAAATCAGCCAGTTCCGCGCCCGCCATCCCGCAATTGGCGCGGGCAAACAAACGACACTTTCGCTGAAGCAGGGCTACGGCTTTGTTCGTGAGCATGACGACGATAAAGTGCTGGTCGTCTGGGCGGGGCAACAGTAACGTTTCCGGCTTCCCGTTCGTGAGTACATCGGGAAGCCGCCAACCAGGATAAAATGTCAGCCCTAATCAGCGTTGCAGGATAAAGCACCGCTCCCACTTCAACAGACCGATTTGCACCCCAGCAAATGTAGCGTTATTGTTACCTTCCTTGCTACAGAGTTCGACAGATATCCCGCTATGACATTCTCCCTTTTTGGTGACAAATTTACCCGCCACTCCGGCATTACGCTGCTGATGGAAGATCTGAACGACGGTTTACGCACGCCTGGCGCGATTATGCTCGGCGGCGGTAATCCAGCGCAGATCCCGGAAATGCAGGACTACTTCCAGACGCTACTGACCGACATGCTGGAAAGTGGCAAAGCGACTGATGCACTGTGCAATTACGACGGTCCACAGGGGAAAACGGAGCTACTCACACTGCTTGCCGGAATGCTACGCGAGAAGTTGGGTTGGGATATCGAACCACAGAATATTGCACTAACAAACGGCAGCCAGAGCGCGTTTTTCTACTTATTTAATCTGTTCGCCGGACGCCGTGCCGATGGTCGGGTCAAAAAAGTGCTGTTCCCGCTGGCACCGGAATACATTGGCTACGCTGACGCCGGACTGGAAGAAGATCTGTTTGTCTCTGCGCGTCCGAATATTGAACTGCTGCCGGAAGGCCAGTTTAAATACCACGTCGATTTTGAGCATCTGCATATTGGCGAAGAAACCGGGATGATTTGCGTCTCCCGACCGACGAATCCAACAGGCAATGTGATTACTGACGAAGAATTATTGAAACTGGACGCACTGGCGAATCAGCACGGCATTCCGCTGGTGATTGATAACGCTTATGGCGTCCCGTTCCCGGGGATCATCTTCAGCGAAGCGCGCCCGCTGTGGAATCCGAATATCGTACTGTGCATGAGTCTTTCCAAGCTGGGTCTACCAGGCTCCCGCTGCGGCATTATCATCGCCAATGAAAAAATCATCACCGCCATCACCAATATGAACGGCATTATCAGCCTGGCACCTGGCGGTATTGGTCCAGCGATGATGTGTGAAATGATTAAGCGTAACGATCTGCTGCGCCTGTCTGAAACAGTCATCAAACCGTTTTACTACCAACGTGTTCAGGAAACTATCGCTATCATTCGCCGCTATTTACCGGAAGATCGCTGCCTGATTCATAAACCGGAAGGAGCCATTTTCCTCTGGCTATGGTTTAAGGATTTGCCAATTACGACCGAGCAGCTCTACCAGCGCCTGAAAGCACGGGGCGTGCTGATGGTGCCGGGGCACAACTTCTTCCCAGGGCTGGATAAACCGTGGCCACATACACATCAATGTATGCGTATGAACTACGTGCCGGAGCCGGATAAAATTGAAGCGGGGGTGAAGATTCTGGCGGAAGAGATTGAACGCGCCTGGGCTGAAAGTCATTAAAAATTGCCTGATGCACTACGCTTATCAGGCCTTGTATTATCCCTCCTGTGCAGAGAAAATCGGCCAGTTTTCTCTGCCTGCAGTCCGCATGCCGTATCGGGCCTTAGGTTTTCAACCTGTTGCGTAGATTTATGCAGCGGACTGCCTTTCTCCCAAAGTGATAAACCGGACAGTATCATGGACCGGTTTTCCCGGTAATCCGTATTTGCAAGGTTGGTTTCACGATGGAACATGAACTTCATTATATCGGTATCGACACCGCTAAAGAGAAACTGGATGTCGATGTGTTGCGTCCTGATGGTCGTCATCGCACCAAAAAATTCGCTAACACCACTAAAGGGCACGATGAGCTGGTGAGATGGCTGAAGGGTCACAAGATTGACCATGCGCATATCTGCATCGAAGCGACCGGCACCTATATGGAACCTGTCGCAGAGTGCCTTTACGATGCAGGTTACATAGTGTCAGTCATTAATCCTGCGTTGGGTAAAGCTTTCGCTCAGAGTGAAGGACTGCGTAACAAGACTGATACCGTGGATGCGCGCATGCTGGCAGAGTTCTGTCGTCAGAAGCGCCCTGCAGCCTGGGAAGCGCCTCACCCGCTTGAACGCGCGTTGCGTGCCCTGGTAGTACGCCACCAGGCGCTGACAGATATGCACACGCAGGAACTGAACCGCACTGAAACGGCGCGGGAAGTCCAGAGACCGAGCATTGATGCTCACCTTCTGTGGCTTGAAGCAGAGCTGAAGCGTCTTGAGAAGCAGATAAAAGACCTGACAGACGATGATCCGGATATGAAACACCGCAGGAAACTGCTGGAAAGTATCCCGGGTATCGGAGAGAAAACATCTGCGGTATTACTGGCTTATATAGGTCTGAAGGACCGCTTCGCCCATGCCAGACAGTTCGCCGCTTTTGCGGGTCTGACACCACGGCGTTATGAATCAGGCAGTAGTGTGAGAGGGGCAAGCCGGTTGAGTAAAGCCGGACATGTGTCGCTTCGCAGGGCGTTGTATATGCCTGCAATGGTAGCCACCAGTAAGACTGAGTGGGGACGGATGTTCCGTGACCGTCTGACGGCTAATGGCAAGAAAGGAAAGGTGATTCTTGGCGCGATGATGCGCAAGCTGGCACAGGTGGCGTATGGAGTGCTGAAGTCAGGCGTGCCGTTCGATGCGTCACGGCATAATCCGGTAGCTGCGTAAAAATCGCGGAAGGGATGAAAAAAACAGCGCCTGACGGCGCTGTGTCTGGCATGCCTGCAATCTGGGAAACCAGGGTAGAAAAAAACTTGCAGGCCATAACAGTATCTACATCATTTCTGCAATATATTGAATTTGGAATAATTTGTAGGCCGGATAAGGCGTTTAAGCCGCATCCGGCATAAACAAAGCGCACTATTCCTGCGTTAAAAAACGCCGGAAAAACGTTTCAAACAGACTGCTGCCGTAGCCGATGCCGCTGCACTTTCTCGACATCCATGCATTGCAACGCTTGTGTTGGGCAAGCTTCAACACAGGCCGGTCCCGTCGCCCGATGCCAGCACAGATCGCACTTAATCGCCCTCGCCTTTGTGCGTGAAGAAACGACCTCCATCGCACCAAACGGGCAAGCCAGCATACAGCTTTTACAGCCAATACAACGTGATTGTTCAACGAAAATATGCCCATGTTCGCGACTTATCGCGTCAACAGGGCACACATTTGCGCACGGTGCATCTTCACACTGATGACAGGCTACTGCCGTGGTGTAAGTATGATCTTTAATGACACGAATACGCGAAATAAACTCACCGGGTGACAACGCAGCGCAATCCTGATTCTCCTGATGCGACACTGCGCAAGCCACTTCACAGGTACGGCAACCGATACATTTCGTCGCATCCACAATAATAAACCGGTTCATGATCACTCCTTTGCACTAAAACAGCAGAGTGCCAGAGAGCGCGTCTCTACTGCTTTGATCCAACGAAGGAAATGTTAAAGTTTTGGCACTTGTCCAGAGCGTTATGTGATCGCGCCCTGGTCGTCCCTGACAGTAAATCCCAGTTCATTAGAAATAGCCTGCGCGGTTTCACGCAGTGGTTTCAGGAGATTTTTCTCCCCCACCTGTTTCAGACGTGATGTCGAAAGAGAAATCGACACGGCGTACGGCACCCGCCCATGAATATCAAACACCGGAACAGCAATACAGGAGACGCCGAGTTCGTTTTCTTCTCTGTCCATCGCCGCTCCGCTTTCACGAATGTGCGCCAGTTCGTCGAACATCGCGGGCAGCTCGGTAATGGTATTGCGGGTTAACGGCTGGATCTCATGCTGATGGCTTTCCCAGTATGACTTCACGTAGTCCGGGTGACCAAACGCCATATAGATCTTGCCCATTGCGGAACAGTAGAGCGGCATATGCTGGCCTATATAAGCTCGGGTTCGCAGCATCCCGGTCGTGGGTTCCAGCTTATAAATCAAAATAGCGTGATCGTCTTCGCGGCTGGAGAAGTTAATGGTTTCACCAGTGGCGATGTTCAGTGCCTCAAGATGCGGAGCGGCGATATGAATGATATTCAGCGAAGACAGCGCCTTCTGCCCGACGGCAATAAATTTGGTAGTCAGGCGGTAACTCCCTGCGGCGGGCGCGGTGGTCACATAGCCGCAGGACTGTAATCCCTGCAATAAGCGATGGACGGTACTCTTATTTAAACCTGCCAGCTCCGAGAGATGCGCCAGCGGGCAACCATTTGGATAGTTGCTCAAAATCTCAATCAGCATCAACCCGCGAAACAGACTCTGGCTTCCGGCTGGACGCTCTTTTTCCTGCGCCATCTCGTTCTCTTTTTTTCCCATCACTTCTTTCCCCATTTTGTCGCGTCCTGATGGTAGCGCAAAGTGTGTCGTAGTTCACGATCTCGACAGATAATTTATAACCGCTTGATTTTTAAGTTTTTTGAAATTCATCAATCAGATTGCTTTGTTAAAAAGCGATCGATATATTTGAAATCAGATTTCGCATATTGAAATTTTAAACCAAAAAAGCGATCAAAAAAACAAGGAAGCCAGGGTTGAAAGTGACATTTGAGCAGTTAAAAGCAGCCTTTAATCGAGTCTTAATTTCACGCGGCGTTGACAGCGAAACGGCTGATGCCTGTGCCGAAATGTTCGCCCGCACCACCGAATCCGGCGTTTATTCTCACGGCGTCAACCGTTTCCCTCGTTTCATTCAACAACTGGAAAACGGCGATATCATTCCTGATGCCCAACCCAAACGTATAACCAGCCTCGGCGCAATTGAACAGTGGGACGCCCAGCGTTCAATCGGCAATCTGACGGCGAAAAAGATGATGGATCGCGCCATTGAACTGGCTGCCGATCACGGTATTGGTCTGGTGGCGTTGCGTAATGCCAACCACTGGATGCGCGGCGGCAGCTACGGCTGGCAGGCGGCGGAAAAAGGCTATATTGGCATTTGCTGGACCAACTCCATCGCCGTAATGCCGCCGTGGGGCGCAAAAGAGTGTCGCATCGGCACTAACCCGCTGATCGTCGCGATTCCTTCCACGCCGATCACTATGGTCGATATGTCGATGTCGATGTTCTCTTATGGCATGTTAGAAGTTAACCGCCTGGCGGGCCGTCAGTTACCGGTCGATGGCGGCTTTGACGATGAAGGCAACCTCACCAAAGAACCTGGTGTAATCGAGAAAAATCGCCGTATTTTGCCAATGGGTTACTGGAAAGGTTCCGGTATGTCGATCGTATTGGATATGATCGCTACTCTTCTTTCTGACGGCGCGTCAGTTGCTGAAGTCACCCAGGATAACAGCGACGAATACGGTGTTTCGCAAATCTTTATCGCCATCGAAGTGGATAAATTGATCGACGGCCCCACCCGCGATGCCAAGCTGCAACGCATCATGGATTATGTTACTACCGCTGAACGCGCCGATGAAAACCAGGCCATTCGCTTACCCGGCCACGAATTTACCACCCTGCTGGCAGAAAACCGCCGTAACGGTATTACCGTTGATGACAGCGTATGGGCAAAAATCCAGGCGTTATAAGGAGATAAGCCATGATTTTTGGACATATCGCGCAGCCTAACCCGTGCCGTTTGCCCGCTGCTATTGAAAAGGCGCTCGATTTTCTGCGCGCCACTGATTTCAACGTCCTGGAGTCGGGCGTTGTCGAAATCGACGGCAAAAATATTTACGCGCAAATTATCGATTTAACGACACGTCCGGCGGAGGAAAATCGCCCGGAAGTACATCGTCGCTATATTGATATTCAGTTTCTGGCGTGGGGCAAAGAGAAAATCGGCATTGCTATTGATACAGGAAATAATAAAGTCAGCGAATCACTATTAGAGCAGCGCGATATTATTTTTTATCACGATAGTGAACATGAATCATTTATAGAAATGATACCGGGTAGCTACGCTATTTTCTTTCCTCAGGATGTTCATCGACCAGGCTGTATTCTGCAAACAGCCTCTGAGATACGAAAAGTTGTGGTTAAAGTCTCATTAACGGCGCTGAATTAATCGAACACCAGAACGCCTGGGTAATGTTATTGCTCTAACTATATTAATAATTCAGGTTGCTGCACATGCAACTTGAATTATGACAAACATAGCCTCAAGGAATAGCTATGAAAAAAATACTTGAAGCAATACTGGCGATTAATCTCGCCGTACTTTCCTGTATTGTGTTTATAAACATTATTTTAAGATATGGTTTTCAGACAAGTATTTTATCTGTAGATGAATTGTCGCGCTATTTATTTGTCTGGTTAACCTTTATTGGCGCGATTGTGGCTTTTATGGATAACGCCCACGTTCAGGTTACCTTTCTGGTGGAGAAACTCTCCCCCGCGTGGCAGCGACGAGTCGCTCTGGTTACCCACTCCTTAATCTTATTTATTTGTGGCGCACTGGCCTGGGGCGCAACGCTAAAAACAATTCAGGACTGGAGCGATTATTCACCGATCCTCGGCTTGCCCATCGGCCTGATGTATGCCGCTTGTCTGCCCACCAGCCTCGTTATCGCATTCTTTGAGCTGCGCCTTTTATATCAACTCATCACGCGTAGCAATTCTCTAACGCCGCCACCGCAAGGAGCTTAATCATGGCTGTGCTGATTTTTCTGGGCTGCCTGTTGGGTGGCATTGCCATCGGTTTGCCTATTGCCTGGTCGCTACTGTTGTGCGGGGCGGCGCTTATGTTCTGGCTGGATATGTTTGATGTCCAGATCATGGCGCAAACGCTGGTAAACGGTGCTGACAGCTTCTCCCTGCTGGCGATTCCGTTCTTTGTACTGGCGGGTGAAATCATGAATGCGGGCGGCTTATCAAAACGCATTGTTGACCTGCCGATGAAACTGGTGGGGCATAAACCAGGCGGGCTGGGCTACGTCGGCGTGCTGGCGGCAATGATTATGGCGAGCCTTTCCGGTTCTGCTGTTGCGGATACCGCCGCCGTTGCCGCGCTATTAGTGCCGATGATGCGCAGCGCTAACTACCCGGTCAACCGGGCTGCGGGGCTGATTGCCTCTGGCGGCATTATCGCGCCAATTATTCCCCCTTCCATTCCGTTTATTATCTTCGGTGTTTCCAGCGGATTATCCATCAGTAAGTTGTTTATGGCGGGTATTGCCCCAGGCATTATGATGGGCGCAACGCTGATGCTCACCTGGTGGTGGCAGGCCAGTCGTCTTAATTTACCCCGTCAGCAAAAAGCAACGAAACGAGAAATCTGGCAATCTTTTGTTTCCGGTATCTGGGCGCTATTTCTTCCGGTCATTATTATTGGCGGCTTTCGCTCCGGTCTGTTTACCCCTACCGAAGCCGGGGCCGTTGCTGCTTTCTATGCGTTGTTTGTCGCCACAGTTATTTACCGTGAAATGACCTTCGCTACACTTTGGCATGTACTCATTGGCGCGGCGAAAACCACCTCAGTGGTGATGTTTCTGGTGGCCTCGGCACAAGTTTCTGCCTGGCTGATTACCATTGCTGAATTGCCGATGATGGTTTCTGATTTACTGCAACCGTTGGTCGATTCACCGCGTCTGCTGTTTATCGTCATTATGGTGGCGATTTTGATAGTCGGTATGGTAATGGATTTAACGCCGACGGTGTTAATTCTTACCCCGGTATTAATGCCTTTAGTTAAAGAGGCAGGAATCGATCCGATTTACTTCGGAGTCATGTTTATCATCAACTGCTCAATCGGCTTAATTACACCGCCTATCGGTAATGTGCTTAACGTTATTTCAGGGGTGGCTAAACTCAAATTCGATGATGCAGTCAGAGGCGTTTTCCCTTACGTCCTGGTTTTATATTCCTTATTAGCCTTATTTGTTTTTATTCCCGATCTCATCATCCTCCCGTTGAAATGGATTAATTAAAAGGAAAATATAATGAAATTACGCTCTGTAACCTACGCATTATTCATTGCTGGCCTCGCTGCATTCAGTACGTCTTCGCTGGCGGCACAATCATTACGTTTCGGTTATGAAACCTCACAAACCGACTCACAACATATTGCAGCGAAAAAATTTAATGAATTATTACAGGAGAGAACCAAAGGCGAGCTGAAATTAAAACTGTTCCCGGACAGTACTCTCGGCAACGCACAAGCGATGATCAGCGGCGTGCGTGGCGGCACTATTGATATGGAGATGTCTGGCTCGAATAACTTTGCCGGATTATCACCTGTGATGAACCTGCTTGATGTTCCTTTCCTGTTCCGCGATACCGCCCACGCGCATAAAACACTCGACGGCAAAGTCGGCGATGAACTGAAGGCCTCCCTTGAAGGTAAGGGACTGAAAGTACTGGCCTACTGGGAAAACGGCTGGCGCGATGTCACCAACTCACGCCAGCCAGTTAAAACACCTGCCGACCTGAAAGGGCTGAAAATACGCACCAACAATAGCCCGATGAATATCGCCGCATTCAAAGTCTTTGGCGCTAACCCGATTCCGATGCCATTTGCCGAAGTCTATACCGGGCTGGAAACGCGCACTATCGACGCTTAGGAACACCCGATCAACGTCGTCTGGTCAGCCAAATTTTATGAAGTGCAGAAGTACCTTTCTCTGACGCACCATGCCTATTCCCCACTTCTGGTGGTGATCAACAAAGCGAAGTTTGATGGCTTAAGCCCGGAGTTCCAGCAAGCGCTAATTTCATCTGCGCAAGAAGCGGGTAATTACCAGCGCAAATTGGTCGCCGAAAATCAGCAAAAAATCATCGACGGCATGAAAGACGCTGGCGTGGAAGTCATCACCGAACTTGATCGCAAAGCCTTTAGCGACGTACTGGGTACTCAGGTCCGCGACATGTTTGTAAAAGATGTTCCGCAGGGCGATGAACTGCTGAAAGCCGTGGATGAGGTGCAATAAGCCATGACGCAATACTGGCTGGGGTTAGATTGTGGCGGAAGCTGGCTAAAAGCCGGACTGTATGACCGCGAAGGCTGGGAGGCAGGCGTGCAGCGCCTGCCGCTGTGCGCATTAAGCCCGCAGCCAGGCTGGGCAGAGCGCGATATAGAAGAACTGTGGCAATGCTGCATGGCTGTCATTCGCGCCCTGCTTACCCATTCCAGCGTTAGCGGAGAGCAAATTGTCGGCATCGGTATCTCCGCACAGGGAAAGGGCTTGTTTTTGCTGGATAAAAACGACAAGCCGCTCGGTAACGCCATTTTGTCCTCGGATCGCCGGGCGATGGAAATCGTTCGTCGCTGGCAGGAAGATAACATCCCGGAAAAACTCTACCCGCTGACCCGACAAACCTTGTGGACCGGGCATCCGGTGTCGCTGTTACGCTGGCTGAAAGAACACGAACCAGAACGCTACGCGCAAATTGGCTGCGTGATGATGACGCACGACTACCTGCGCTGGTGTTTAACCGGTGTCAAAGGCTGCGAAGAGAGCAATATTTCCGAATCCAATCTCTACAACATGAGTCGCGGGGAATATGACCCGTGCCTCACCAACTGGCTGGGGATCAGTGAAATCAATCACGCCCTGCCGCCTGTTGTTGGATCTGCCGAAATCTGCGGGGAAATCACCGCTCAGACAGCCGCACTGACCGGTCTGAAAGCGGGTACGCCCGTTGTCGGCGGCCTGTTTGATGTGGTTTCTACCGCACTCTGCGCCGGAATCGAAGACGAATTTACCCTCAATGCGGTGATGGGGACCTGGGCGGTGACCAGCGGCATAACCAGCGGTTTAGGTGGCGGTGAAGCGCATCCGTATGTCTATGGCCGCTACGTTAACGACGGTGAATTTATCGTTCACGAAGCCAGCCCTACCTCTTCCGGCAATCTCGAATGGTTTACCGCGCAGTGGGGAGAAATCTCGTTTGCAGAGATCAACCAGGCTGTTGCCAGCTTACCGAAAGCCGGTGGCGATCTCTTTTTCCTGCCGTTCCTGTACGGCAGCAACGCCGGACTCGAGATGACCAGCGGTTTCTACGGGATGCAGGCCATTCACACCCGCGCACACCTGTTGCAGGCCATTTATGAAGGCGTGGTGTTCAGCCATATGACCCACCTCAACCGGATGCGCGAACGTTTTACTGATGTGCACACCCTGCGCGTCACTGGCGGCCCGGCGCACTCCGATGTCTGGATGCAAATGCTGGCGGACGTTAGCGGACTGCGTATCGAACTGCCGCAGGTGCAAGAAACGGGCTGTTTTGGCGCGGCGCTTGCAGCCCGCGTCGGCACCGGTGTTTATCGCGATTTCAGCGAAGCCCAGCGCGATCAACAGCACCCGGTGCGCACCCTGTTACCGGATATGACCGCCCATCAGCTTTACCAACAAAAATACCAACGCTATCAGCACCTCATTGCCGCACTACAGGGCTTTCATGCCCGCGTTAAGGAGAACACATTATGAGCAGACCACTTCTGCAACTGGCCCTCGACCACTCATCACTTGAAGCCGCACAGCGCGACGTTGCGCTGTTAAAAGACAGCGTCGATATCGTCGAAGCGGGCACCATTCTCTGTTTAAACGAAGGGCTTGGCGCGGTGAAAGCCTTGCGCGAACAGTGCCCGGACAAAATCATCGTTGCTGACTGGAAGGTCGCCGATGCTGGTGAAACGCTCGCGCAACAGGCGTTTGGCGCAGGCGCTAACTGGATGACCATCATCTGCGCTGCACCGCTCGCGACGGTAGAAAAAGGCCACGCAATGGCGCAACGCTGCGGTGGTGAAATCCAGATAGAGCTTTTTGGTAACTGGACGCTGGACGACGCCCGCGACTGGCATCGTATTGGCGTGCGGCAGGCCATTTATCATCGTGGCCGTGACGCGCAAGCCAGCGGGCAACAGTGGGGCGAAGCCGATCTGGCACGCATGAAGGCGCTTTCCGATATCGGCCTTGAGCTTTCCATTACCGGCGGGATTACGCCTGCTGACCTGCCGCTGTTTAAAGATATCCGCGTGAAAGCGTTTATTGCCGGGCGGGCGCTGGCAGGCGCAGCAAATCCGGCACAGGTAGCTGCCGACTTCCATGCGCAAATCGACGCTATCTGGGGAGGCGCGCGTGCGTAATCATCCGTTAGGGATTTATGAAAAAGCACTGGCGAAAGATCTCTCCTGGCCCGAGCGGCTGGTGCTGGCGAAAAGCTGTGGCTTTGATTTTGTCGAAATGTCGGTGGATGAAACCGATGAACGGCTGTCACGCCTTGACTGGAGCGCCGCGCAACGTGCCTCGCTGGTCACCGCGATGATCGAAACGGGTGTTACCATTCCGTCAATGTGTCTGTCTGCCCATCGCCGTTTTCCTTTTGGCAGCCGGGACGAGGCGGTGCGCGAACGGGCGCGGGAGATCATGAGCAAAGCGATTCGCCTGGCGCGCGATCTCGGTATTCGCACCATTCAACTGGCGGGCTACGACGTCTATTACGAAGACCATGACGAAGGTACCCGGCAACGTTTTGCTGAAGGGCTGACGTGGGCTGTCGAACAGGCGGCGGCATCACAAGTAATGCTGGCGGTGGAGATTATGGATACCTCGTTTATGAACTCCATCAGCAAATGGAAAAAGTGGGACGAGATGCTCGCCTCGCCGTGGTTCACCGTCTACCCGGACGTCGGCAACCTTAGCGCCTGGGGCAATGATGTTCCCGCTGAACTGAAACTGGGCATTGACCGTATCGCCGCCATCCACCTGAAAGATACCCAGCCAGTGACCGAGCATAGCCCCGGACAGTTCCGCGACGTGCCGTTTGGCGAAGGCTGCGTCGATTTCGTTGGTATCTTCAAAACGCTGCATGAACTGAACTATCGCGGATCATTTCTGATTGAGATGTGGACCGAAAAAGCCAAAGAGCCGGTGCTGGAGATTATTCAGGCACGGCGCTGGATTGAAGCGCGTATGCAGGAGGCTGGATTTATATGTTAGAACAACTGAAAGCCGACGTACTGGCGGCAAATCTGGCGCTTCCCGCTCACCATCTGGTGACGTTTACCTGGGGCAATGTCAGTGCGGTAGACGAGACGCGGCAATGGATGGTAATTAAGCCTTCCGGCGTCGAGTACGACGTGATGACCGCCGACGATATGGTGGTGGTTGAGATAGCCAGCGGCAAGGTGGTGGAAGGTAGCAAAAAGCCCTCGTCCGATACGCCAACGCATCTGGCGCTTTACCGTCGCTATGCCGAAATCGGTGGCATTGTGCATACCCACTCGCGCCACGCCACCATCTGGTCACAGGCCGGGCTGGATCTCCCCGCCTGGGGCACCACGCACGCCGATTATTTCTATGGTGCCATCCCCTGCACGCGACAGATGACCGTAGAGGAGATTAACGGCGAATATGAATATCAGACCGGCGAAGTGATCATTGAAACTTTCGAAGAACGCGGCAGGAGTCCGGCACAAATCCCGGCGGTACTGGTGCATTCTCACGGCCCGTTCGCCTGGGGAAAAAACGCCGCCGATGCGGTGCATAATGCCGTAGTGCTGGAAGAGTGCGCCTATATGGGCCTGTTCTCGCGCCAGCTTGCGCCGCAGCTCCCTGCGATGCAAAACGAACTGCTGGATAAGCACTACCTGCGTAAACATGGGGCCAATGCCTATTACGGGCAGTAATCTCTCACGCCGGGGCTTCATTGCCCCGGCACTACGAATTGATATGTTCCTTGCTGTAACGTCGCTTCCACGCAGCTGGCGTTAAACCGGTGTGTTTGCGAAAAATCTGCCGGAAATAGCCAACGTCATTAAACCCGCACAACGCCGCCACTTCCGTGAGCGATCGCGCTTCGCTAATTAACAGCTTTTCGGCTTCGCGCACCCGCTGGCGGTGGATTGCTTCTGTTAACGTCAGATGAAACACCCGCCGATAGACGCGCCCAAGATAATCGGCATTGCAGTACAGCTCGCGGGCTAAAAGCGCAGTGGAAAGCGGGCGATGATATTGCGTGCGGATCAGTTTCTGCGCTTTCCAGGCAAGCGTGGTACCTGCGGCATCGGCCTGTTCATCAAGACGCGCGTCACGGGTGAGTTGCTGCAAAATCAGCAGCACAATAAACTCCAGCGCCGGAGTGCGTTGATGCTTTTCCTGTTCGCTTAAGAACTGGCGAAACAGGGCCACCAGCGCCTGCGGATCGGCAACCTTCGTTTGTTGCGGCACACTAAGATGAGTGAGCCAGCGCGGGTCGCTATCCGGCGCTTTAACCTCAAAATGCAGCCAGTAAAATTTGAGATCGGCGGGAAAATCCTCTACCCCAACATGCTGTCGGTTCGGCCAGAGTAATAAACTCTCTCCCGCATCGACCAGAAATATCCGCTCTTCTTCCTGAATCGCTAATCGACCTTTTTCGACAAAGATAATTTCCCATGACTCCAGCCGCCTTGCCGGATGCCTCCCTACGCCACGGGAAATAAATAATCCACCATTTTGCACTTTAATCGGTAACGTCATGGATAATTCGAGCATTGATATGTAATTTCCCGCTTATTCATTAATGATTAAACACATTACCTTTTGATTATTAATCAAAAACATTAATTTCACCTGATCCAATTCACACTTTTAAATTCAGGTCGGAATCGTCACCTTTTTTTACTCTTTTCTCGCCTTGTTGATATTCCAGATAACGGCGAAATTAATCAGGTCATTGCAATAAAACAAAAAAATGCTCTCTATTTGCGAGGAATATCTATGACCTCTACACCGATTACCACCGCTGATATCGCTAAAGGTAAAATTGACGACGCGTTATCTGTACGGGAAAAAATAGGCTACGGCCTGGGTGACGCTGGCGGCACCGTCATAACTTGCCTGATCATGAACTTTCTCACCTTTTTCTACACCGACGTTTTTGGCTTAACTCCGGCGCTGGTCGGCACGCTGTTTATTGCACTGCGCGTGTTTGATGCCATCTCCGACCCGGTGATGGGCGTCATTGCCGACCGGACGCAAAGTCGCTGGGGGCGCTTTCGTCCGTGGCAGTTGTGGATTGCCATTCCCATCGGCATTATCGGCATCCTGACGTTCACCGTGCCAGATGCCAGCATGGGAGTAAAAATCGCCTGGGCGTTCGGCACTTACCTGCTCCTTTCAGTCGGTTATACCGCCATCAACGTGCCGTACTGCGCGCTGATCAACACCATGACCACCCGCCACAATGAAGTGATCTCCTGCCAGTCCTGGCGATTCGTTCTCTGCGGCGTAGCGGGATTTCTGGTTTCGGTTGGCCTGCCGTGGATGGTGGATCTCTTCGGTCAGGGTAATGCCGCGCGCGGCTATCAACTGGGCGTCGGCGTGCTGTGCGCCATCGCTGTGGTGATGTTCCTGTGCTGTTTCTTCTGGGTTCGTGAACGGGTGCCACTCTCCACAATGGGGAAATTTACCCTGCGCGAACATCTTGCCGGGCTGCGAAACAACGACCAACTGCTGCTGATGCTGGTCATGTCTTTCCTGCTGATTAACGTCTTTAATATTCGCGGCGGTGGGTATATGTACTTCATTACCTACGTCTTACAAGGCAGTACGGGCTACACGTCGCTGTTCTTCACTATGGTCACCTTCGCCTCCATTATCGGCTCGGTGATTGTCAGCCCGTTAACGCGACGTTTCGATACCGTCAAAATTTACTACTACACCAACCTGCTCCTCGCCGCGCTGGCGGTGTTGATGTGGTTCCTGCCTTCTGGCCCGGCTTATCAAACGCTGTGGCTGGCGGTGATCCTTGGTAATGGCGTGATTCTTGGCTTCACATTGCCATTGCACTTCTCATTGATGGCCTTTGCCGATGACTACGGCGAGTGGAAAACCCGCGTACGTTCTTCCGGCATGAACTTCGCCTTCAATCTGTTTTTCATCAAGCTGGCCTGGGCCTCCAGCGCCGGGATCATCAGCCTGCTGTTTATTTTTGTCGCCTACCAGCCAGGCGTGGAAAACCAGACCGCCAGTTCGCTTGGCGGGATCGCAGCGATGGAAACATTGCTGCCTGCGCTGTTCCACCTGCTGCTGGCGATGGCGATCCGCTTTTGCAAACTCAATAACCCTATGATGTCACGCATTGCTAGCGACCTGCGTCAGCGTCATGTACAGCCTTAAGGAGCACAAGATGAACATTTCGGAAGTCGATCTGCATAAACTGACGGTCAGCGATCCGTTCCTCGGTCAGTACCAACAACTGGTCCGCGACGTGGTGATTCCTTATCAGTGGGATGCCTTGAACGATCGTATCCCAGAAGCGGAACCCAGCCATGCGATTGAAAACTTTCGCATTGCCGCAGGACTGCAAGACGGTGAATTTTACGGGATGGTGTTTCAGGACAGCGACGTCGCCAAATGGCTGGAAGCGGTAGCCTGGTCGCTGTGCCAGAAGCCGGATGCCGAACTGGAAAAAACTGCTGACGAGGTAATCGAACTGGTCGCTTCCGCCCAGTGCGAAGATGGCTATCTCAATACTTACTTTACGGTAAAAGCGCCCGAAGAACGCTGGAGCAATCTGGCGGAGTGTCATGAACTTTACTGCGCCGGTCATCTGATTGAAGCCGGAGTCGCCTTCTTCCAGGCCACGGGCAAGCGGCGCTTGCTGGAAGTGGTTTGCCGTCTGGCCGATCATATCGACAGCGTATTTGGTCCAGGTGAAAGTAAGTTACACGGTTATCCTGGTCACCCGGAAATTGAACTGGCACTAATGCGCCTATATGAAGTGACCGAAGAGCCGCGCTACCTGGCGCTGACGAACTATTTTGTCGAACAGCGTGGTGCGCAACCGCACTATTACGACCAGGAATATGAAAAGCGCGGGCAGACCTCGCACTGGCACACCTACGGCCCGGCGTGGATGGTGAAAGACAAAGCCTACAGCCAGGCACATTTGCCCATCGCACAGCAGCAAACTGCCATTGGTCACGCGGTACGTTTTGTCTACCTGATGACCGGCGTCGCGCATCTCGCGCGTTTAAGTCACGATGAAAGCAAGCGTCAGGACTGCCTGCGGCTGTGGAACAATATGGCCCAGCGTCAGTTATATATTACCGGCGGCATTGGCTCACAAAGCAGCGGCGAAGCGTTCAGCAGCGATTACGATCTGCCGAATGACACGGTATACGCCGAAAGCTGTGCTTCCATCGGCCTGATGATGTTCGCCCGGCGAATGCTGGAAATGGAAGGCGACAGTCAATATGCCGATGTGATGGAGCGCGCACTGTACAACACCGTGCTCGGCGGCATGGCGCTGGATGGCAAACATTTCTTCTATGTGAATCCGCTGGAAGTACATCCAAAATCGCTGAAATTCAACCATATCTACGATCACGTTAAGCCGATCCGCCAGCGTTGGTTTGGTTGCGCTTGTTGTCCGCCAAATATCGCCCGCGTGCTAACCTCGATTGGTCATTATCTCTACACGCCGCGTGAAGATGCGTTGTATATCAACATCTACGCAGGAAACAGCATGGAAGTGCCGGTAGAAAATGGCACGCTGCGTCTGCGGGTTAGCGGAAACTATCCGTGGCAGGAACAGGTGACAATTGCGGTTGAATCGCCCCAGCCGGTGCGTCATACGCTGGCTTTACGTCTGCCGGACTGGTGCACACAGCCGCAGATTACATTGAATGGGGAAGAGGTCGAGCAGGATATTCGTAAAGGGTATTTGCACATTACCCGCGAATGGCAGGAGGGCGACACGCTGAATCTGACTTTGCCAATGCCGGTACGTCGCGTTTACGGTAACCCGCTGGTGCGTCACGTCGCCGGAAAAGTGGCGATTCAGCGCGGCCCGCTGGTGTATTGCCTGGAACAGGCCGACAACGGCGAGTCACTGCATAACCTGTGGCTGCCCGCCGATGCGCCATTTACGACATTTGAAGGTAATGGATTGTTCCGCCATAAGATCTTAATCCAGGCACCGGGTTACCGGTATGAACAGAGCAATCCAGAGCAGCAACCGCTGTGGCATTACGACAGCGCGCCAGCCAAACGCCAGCCGCAAACTCTGACATTTATCCCGTGGTTTAGCTGGGCTAACCGGGGTGAAGGCGAAATGCGGATCTGGGTGAATGAGGAAAAGCATTGCCATCCGTAGGTTGGATAAGGCGCTCGCGCCGCATCCAACGTAGGGTGCACATTGCCTGATGCGACGCTTAACGCGTCTTATCAAGCCTGAAGGTCAGTGCGAGAGCGTAGGCCAGCCGCACCGACATCCACCGGTAAATTAAAAACGCCAGCTCACGCCGGTGACAAAGGTAAAACTCTCATTACGATCAATCATCGGGCTGTCGGTAATCTCTTCCGGCAGCTCGCTGTATCCGGCACTCGCCATCAATACGATGTGCTCTCCTATCGGGTATTTTGCCGTCAGGCTGACATAGGGCACCCAGGCATCCTGCGCGGAATAACTTGCCAGACCGCTACGACGGGACTCACTCTCTGAAATGCCATAGTAATAGTCACTGAAATTCTCGTCATAATAGAGAACGCCCAGTGCAGGTGTCAGCGACAGGCGACCTATCTGCATTTTGTGAAATACCGATAGCTCCCCCACCCAGCCGTTGCTGTTATCCAGAACGTCCGCAGCCGCAGAGGCTTTCACGGTTCCCCAACGCTCGTGGTGATACCAGGCAACCCCCGCCATAGCCGTACTATCACGCTTATCAAGCTGTTGCATGGCATGATCGTCATTATCTGCAGGGTCAAATTCCAGCGGCATCCAGGATGCGGTCAGGCTAAGTTCATTTTTTTCACTTTGCGACAGAATAAAACCTAACGTGGTCTGACGAACATAAAAAGAATCACCTTCATAACTAATCAGCGGAATTGCCTTTGTATTTTCATTATAACCACGATAAGGCGATTCATTATAAGCTGCACCAGCACCAATGGATAATTCAGAAGCAGTAGCGCTTGCCATAAAAGGCAACGTAAATAACGCCACAATATTGCGGTTAATTAACATGTCCGGTATTCCATTTTAAAATAAGATAAAAAAGAGTCGGCATAATAATGCTTACAATTTCTCCGGTGCAAGATTCATATTTATATAGTAATATATAAAATTATATATAATTGGGCTGTTGCGATGACAAAATTACAACTTAAGTACCGGGAGTTAAAAATTATCTCGGTAATCGCTGCCAGTGAAAATATCAGCCATGCCGCGACTGTACTTGGATTCGCACAGGCCAACGTCAGCAAATATCTTGCTGATTTTGAATCAAAAGTAGGTTTAAAAGTCTTTGACCGAACCACCCGGCAGCTGATGCTCACACCTTTTGGTACCGCGCTGTTACCGTACATCAACGACATGCTGGACAGAAACGAGCAACTTAATAATTTTATTGCAGATTATAAGCATGAGAAACGTGGTCGGGTCACCATCTACGCCCCAACCGGCATAATTACCTATTTATCCAAACATGTTATCGATAAAATTAAAGATATCGGTGATATCACCTTATCGCTAAAAACCTGCAATCTTGAGCGTAATGCCTTTTATGAAGGTGTCGAATTTCCCGATGATTGTGATGTTTTAATCAGCTATGCTCCACCAAAAGATGAATCGCTGGTTGCCAGTTTTATTACGCAATATGCCGTAACCGCTTATGCCAGTCAGCGCTATCTTGAGAAACATCCCATTAGCCGTCCTGACGAACTCGAACATCACTCCTGTATTTTGATCGACTCGATGATGATCGACGACGCGAATATCTGGCGCTTCAACGTCGCCGGGAGTAAAGAGGTGCGGGATTATCGCGTGAAGGGAAATTACGTTTGCGACAACACGCAATCGGCGCTGGAGCTGGCACGAAATCACCTGGGGATTGTGTTTGCGCCAGACAAAAGTGTGCAGAGCGACCTGCAAGACGGCACGCTGGTGCCCTGCTTTCAGCAACCGTATGAATGGTGGCTGGATCTGGTGGCTATCTTCCGTAAACGGGAATACCAGCCCTGGCGGGTCCAGTATGTGCTGGATGAAATGCTGCGTGAAATTCGCCACCAGCTTGCTCAGTCGCAGCAACTGCGGCCTGAACAAGCGGCGGAAAGCGAAGATTAATGATCGAGATAAAGGTAATGCACCCAACTGGTCATGCGTAACAGCACTTTGCGCATCACCGAGACATGGCTGAAATGATCAGAGTAAACCGCCACCTGGGCGTAAATACCGTCTGGTAAAGCGCTCAACTCAGTGTGCTCATCCAGTTCAATGGTCGCGATAACGCCATCTGAACCCGGTGCTGTGTTTAACGTCTGTAAGGTGCCGGTCGACTGATAAGCTCCGCCGGGAACAGCTGGACTAATGGATGCCAGCTTACCGCTGAATACCTTACCTGGCAGAGCATTAAACACCACTTCCGCATCATCGCCGGGAGCCAGTCGCAGCAAGGAGTTCTGACGGAACTGCGCCACAATTTGTCGTTTCTGATCGGGTATAAACACCATCACAGGACGTAGCGGCAGCGATGCGGCATAGGTACCCGGACGAATCAGCACTTGGGTCACATAACCATCGCTCGGCGCACGCACTATCGTCTGCTCAAGGTTATATTTTGCTTCCGCGAGCTGCGCTTTCAGGCTGGCGATTTGAGAATGTTCACCCAACACCAGGCTATCCAGCTGGCTCTGGATCTGTTTTTGTTCCGCCGCCGATGACTTTACGGAGGCTTCCTGCGCCAGATAATTTTGCCGCGCCACATCAATATCGCGTTCTGAAAACGGGTTTACTTTCGCCTGGCTGCCGCGTGCGTAACGCTGGTACTCTTTAGCGAATTTATCCCGCGTGGCCTTTGCCTGCTGAGTATTCGCCGCCATCTCATCTAACTCTGCGCCCAACGCCCGCTGTTTATGTTCTGCGGTAACGATATCCGCCATCAGCCGATCCACCCGCGCCTGATAACGCGTCGGGTCCAGTCGAAATAGCACCTCACCTTTTTTAATCAGCGTATTTTTCTTGTCCGTCACTTCGATCACCACGCCTGTCACCTGCGGGACAACAGGAATAGAAATAACCGCTTTTTGCGCTTTAAAGGTATACGGATGGTTATAGTTCATTAACAGAATTAGACCGCTGACAATAAATATGCCACCCAGGGCCGCGGTGGGAATGGTCCATTTATTTACAGGAATTTTGAAGATCTTAAACATTGCCCATGCGAAAGCCACATAGGTCAAAATAATCAGTAAATCCATAAGTATTACTCGGCAGAAGAGGATTTGATGTCGGCGAGCTGTTTCTCCAGCCCGGCAATACGCTGTTGTAGTTGCACAACGGAGGAGTCATGGTTTTGCATTCCCCATCCCCGCTCCGGGTGGTAAAGCGTGGCCCAAATCCACAAAAATGGCCAGATAACATGCAGCGTAAAAAGACTCACCCAACCAGCAACATGAATGGCGTCGGCATGAGGATGATTACGTTTTTTAGCAATCAGGTAGGGAATATCATGTAAAATAATAATCCCATAGAATATCACCAGAAATACAAAAATAAGCACTCCCAGTGCAAAATAGTCCAGGAACATATTTCCCTCAGAGAATATAAAAAAGAACAATTAACGCATATTATGAAATGCCATGATGCAGTGCAATTTCCTTATTTATATAACGACATATTGTTTTTTATATACTTTCTGAAGTGTGCTACCTGGCTTTTCAACAGGTCGAGGTTTATCATATTGAAATAATGGAACTATTGACCAAACTAATGAATAACCCCAGTAAAACATCCACAGTACAGATAAAGCGTATTAAACCTTCAATTATCTACCGTTTATTGCTGATTGGCCTCGGAACACCAATGGTGATTTACGGTCTGGTTTGCGGCGTTTTAGGCATGTTTGGCTACGATCAGGTGAGATGGAACGACACCGTGATCCACGGCCTGCTGGCCCTGCCTGCGGGATTGCTTGCAGGCCTGTCAGTCAGTGTGTTCCTCACCGTGGTGATTGGCACCATCGCTTGTTTTGGTCTGTGGCTGTACAGCCTGGTCCGCCCGCTCACCATCGAAACGCGAGATTAAACGCCCGGCAATACACGCCGGGCAGCTTCCGCCAGAAACGCACTTCTGTTGGCGTAGTCTGGGTTATTGCGCACGTAGGTATCAATCTTGTTCAGTAATCTTTTCGGCATCGTAATATTGATACGTTCAGCCCGACCTTCGAACTGATTCATATTGATATCCACCAGCAACCATTGCCCGCCAATAAAGTCCTGCGCACGCTGGACCAGATGTGTTTCCACAGAGCCTGGAAGCGGCAACTCTTCATTCATCTCGCATAAGGTTTCGAAGTGCGCGACCAGTGCACTTCGCGCATCCTGGAAAGCGTTGTCCAGCGTATCACCAGCAAAATAACAGCCTGGAACATCAGGGAAAAAACCGCTGGCGCTGCCGTCAGGATCACTGTGGATATAGGCGGGATAAAACATATTGCCTCCTGAAATTTTAAAATGTTAAACCAGCCTGACGCCCAATTTGCGCCAGCGTACCGGGCTTAATATCTTTTTTAGGGTGCGGAACCGTCACCAGACCCGGATGGACAGGGTGGCGGAACTGATGATGACTACCACGGGTTCGAATATGTTCCCAGCCATGCTGCTTCAGGATGGCGATCACGTCTGCACTTTTCACATCCCTGCCCTTCCATGATTATACACACGATACACACACACTTAGCAATAACAATCACGATAGCGCGATTTATATGGGCCGTCAGGGAGATAAAGTTGACTCAGGAATGCCGTTCGGAAGAAGAATAACGGTGTGCAGTAACTTGTTGAAAAGATGCGAGGAGACTCGTAATTAAGTTCAATCAATATTCAGTCATTCAAGACGTAGACATTTGAATTGGTAAAACGCGAAAGCGTCGCATCAGGCAATGAATACCCGATGCGACCAGCTTCTTACATCAGAACAGCCCCAACGGTTTATCTGAGTAGCTCACCAGCAGGCACTTGGTTTGCTGGTAATGCTCCAGCATCATCTTGTGGGTTTCACGGCCGATACCTGATTGTTTGTAGCCGCCAAACGCCGCATGTGCCGGGTAAGCGTGATAACAGTTGGTCCACACGCGCCCTGCCTGAATACCGCGCCCCATCTTATAGGCCAGATTACCGTTGCGGCTCCAGACACCAGCCCCCAGGCCATATTGCGTGTCGTTCGCCAGCTCCAGCGCCTCATCCATCGTTTTGAAGGTGGTTACCGCCAGCACCGGACCAAAAATTTCTTCCTGGAACACGCGCATATTATTCTGACCAAACAGAATCGTCGGTTCGAGGTAGTAGCCGTCTTTCAGTTCGCCTTCCAGCAGCTTGCGCCGCCCACCGGTGAGCACGTCAGCACCCTCTTTTTTACCGATATCAATGTAATTGAGGATGGTTTCCAGTTGCCCGTGAGAAACCTGCGCCCCCATTTGCGTCACGCTATCGAGCGGGTTACCGCTGCGAATGCTTTCGACACGGCGGATGGCGCGCTCCATAAAGCGTTCGTAGATTGACTCCTGCACTAAGGCACGACTTGGACAGGTGCAAACTTCGCCCTGGTTAAAAGCAAACAGTGCAAAGCCTTCCAGCGCTTTATCGAAAAAGGCATCTTCTTCATCCATCACATCAGCAAAGAAGATATTTGGCGACTTGCCGCCCAGTTCCAGGGTTACCGGAATAATATTTTGCGTGGCGTACTGCATAATTTGTTGGCCCACTTCCGTTGAGCCGGTAAACGCCACTTTGGCGATGCGTTTCGAGGTCGCCAGATATTCGCCAATTTCCCCACCAGCGCCGTTAACCACGTTCACCACGCCCGGCGGCAGTAAATCACCAACGATTTCCATTAGCAGCAGTACAGAAAGCGGGGTAAGACGTGCGGGTTTCAGCACCACACAGTTGCCCGCCGCCAGCGCGGGAGCCATTTTCCAGCTCGCCATCAACAGCGGGAAGTTCCACGGGATAATCTGCCCCACCACGCCTAACGGTTCGTGGAAGTGATAAGCCACGGTTTCGCTATCCACTTCGCTAATACCGCCTTCCTGCGCCCGAATACACGAGGCGAAATAGCGGAAGTGGTCAATCGCCAGCGGTACATCAGCAGCACTGGTTTCGCGAATGGGTTTGCCGTTATCCCAGGTTTCAGCCGTCGCTAAAAGTTCGAGGTTCTGCTCCATTCGATCGGCAATCTTAAACAGAATCGCCGCGCGATCCTGCACCGAAGTATGCGCCCATTTATCTTTCACTTTATGCGCAGCATCCAGCGCCAGATCGATGTCTCGTTTGCCCGAAGACGCCACTTCGCACAGTAGCTGCCCGGTCACCGGCGTCAGGTTCTGGTAATACTCGCCGTCGGCAGGGGCTACCCATTCGCCGCCAATAAAGTTGTCGTAGCGGGCTTTTAACTTGAGGGGGAAACCATACTCGCCGGGCTTAATCTGTGCTGAAGGGGGATTATTGGTCATGATCGTCTCCTTGCGGTGTGAGGTATAACAAGGGTAGACGTGACTGGCGAAATCTTCGCCAGCTGGTGATAGCTTTACGACGGCTATCACGAATTTACGGGCAAGGATTACAGAGATAACTAAAACTCTCTCAAAAATCGCAAATTTTGAGAGAGTTGAAAAAATGGCTGACAATTAGCCAGCCATTGTGGGAATGATGATTACATCGCCGCGCGATAAATCGCCACAATTTCTTCGTGAGTTGCCTGAATCGGGTTAGTAAAGCCGCAGGCATCTTTCAGGGCATTGGTCGCCAGTACCGCGAAATCTTCTTCTTTCACGTTCAGGTCACGCAAGCCTGCCGGGATATTCACTTTCTTCGCCAGTTCACGGATGGCATTGATGCAGGCTTCTGCACCTTCTGCGTCATTTTTACCTGTCACGTTAACACCCATCGCAGCAGCGCAGTCACGCAGACGCGCAGCAGCGACTTTGCTGTTGAATACCTGAACATGCGGCAGCAGAACGGCGTTACATACACCGTGCGGCAGGTTGTAGAAACCGCCCAGCTGGTGCGCCATCGCATGAACATAACCCAGAGATGCGTTGTTGAACGCCATACCCGCGAGGAACTGAGCGTAAGCCATTGCTTCACGCGCTTTAGCATTGCTGCCATCTTCAACGGCTAACGGCAGGTTTTCGGCAATCATGGTCACCGCTTTCAGTGCGCAAGCGTCGGTGATCGGCGTGGCGGCAATAGACACATACGCTTCGATAGCGTGCGTTAAGGCATCCATACCCGTTGCAGCGGTCAGTGACTTCGGCATACCGATCATCAGCGAGGAGTCATTGACAGAAAGCAGCGGAGTCACGTGCTTATCAACAATCGCCATTTTGATGTGACGAGCTTCGTCGGTGATGATGCAGAAACGAGTCATTTCTGATGCAGTACCCGCAGTGGTGTTGATGGCGATCATCGGCAACTGCGGTTTTGCAGAGCGGTCAACGCCTTCATAATCGCGGATGTCACCGCCGTTGGCTGCAACCAGCGCAATACCTTTTGCACAGTCGTGCGGAGAACCACCGCCCAGGGATATTACGCTATCGCAATTATTTTCTTTAAGTAATTTCAAACCTGCGGCGACGTTTTCCGTGGTTGGGTTAGGCTGGGTGCCATCATAAATAACGCTAAAAATATTGCGCTCTTCCAGTGCTTTTTGCACATCGCCCGCCATACCCAATTTCGTTAACATATTGTCAGTGACAATTAAGGTACGGGTAAATCCATAATCTGCCATCATATTCATTGCATCATTCAATGAATCAGCGCCGATAACATTCACGGAAGGAATAAAAAAGGTTGAAGCTGCCATAACACACTCCTGAAAGTGTAAAAAAGGGCGGGCAGCTTACTGAGGATTTTCATTTGAAAATATGATCAACATTACCGTTTATTAAAATATTTTTAATAAAAAGCACGTTACATTCATCAAATAACGTGCTTCCTTAACATTAATAAGAACTTTGTATTAATTCATATTTATTATGAATTAATCATTCCCTTATTTTTCGGGAAATAATAATGCGTCGCGCAATAAATGATCATTTCCACGGCGACGCGTAAAGCCAATACGGTCAAAATATTCCAGAATTTGAATTGCCAGCTTTCGGCCTACACCTAAGCGATCGCGGAAATCCGCCGCGCAGGTTGAACCACATTCCTGATCGAGATCGCGGATCATATTGGCAAATTCGACAATCCGATCGTTACGGTAATAACGATCTTTGACGATCGCAGTGATTATCCCCTGTTGGGCCGCCTGGCGTAGCGTCAAACGCATTGCCTGCTCGTCGGTTCCCGTCTCTTTTGCCAGGTCACGCACCCACCACGGCTCGTCACCAAACAGCGGCTCCGCTTTTTGCCAGATAGCCTGCTGCTCTTCGCTGAATCCCGCTTTATGATCCGGCAGATGCAGCCAACCGTGATGACTGAGGATGTCGCCGCTTTCGCGCATCTTTTCAATCAGCAACAGCACCAGCGCTTCATCTTCCATTGGCAACGCCATGCGCCGCAGACGCTCGCGCCCAGGACCTGGTTCATCGCGATGCTGCTCATGATAAGTCGCCAGGGTATCGAGAATTTTCCGCTGCCAACGAGCGGCAACCGGTGCATTCAGCAAGCTGTAACCGGCCTGAATATAGCCCGGTTGCTGCAGCAGTTCACGCATCCCTTCGCCGTTGAGCTGGCGCGCCCAGGCGAAATCAGCAAGGTTAACCGCTCCGCGTTCCAGATGAATAGCTAACGCATCGGCATCGCTCTGCGCCCGTGCAAGAGACGCCAGCCATTGCAGATATTCCGGCTTACGCTTACCGCGACGCGGCGGGTTAAGCATCACCACGCGCGCCCCCGCCAGCGTGTTGCGGGCCGAGATATCGCGCAGCACCAGGCGATCGTTATCTGCCAGCCATAACGGGGTGTCGAGCACCAGCTCGGCAAGGTTATCTTCCAGCAGCGAAACGCGTCCCGTGACGTGGCTGGCGGCGTGGTGAATATGCAGCGGCTGCCACTGGGTCAGCGGTGTATGGGTTTGAAGCTCGACAATCACCCGTGTGAACGGCTCCGGCGGCGCATCGGCAAGCAGCCAGTCGCCACGGTTAATCTGCTCTTTTTCCGCATCACCCGCGATGTTAAGCGCAATACGCTGCCCGGCATGAGCTGCATTTGTTGGCTGATTTTGCGCATGCAGCGCACGCACGCGCATCGGTTTATTTACACCAGTCAGCCAGAGTGAATCGCCTACCTTCACTTCCCCACTTAACGCCGTACCGGTGACGACCAGCCCGGCACCTTTTACGGTAAAAGCACGGTCGATAGCGAGGCGGAAGCTATGTTGGCTGGCGTGTTCACGCTCTGGTAACTGAAGCAGATGCTCGCGCAGGGCATCAATTCCCCGGCCTTCGGTTGCTGCGGTGATAAACAGTTTTGCCTCAGCAAAACCGTATTCCCGCAGTACCTCCTTTACCTGGCGTTCAACCTCATCAACACGCGCTTCGTCCACGCGATCGGCTTTGGTCAGCGCCACGGTCAGCATCGGGTTACCGGTCAGCTGTAAAATCGCCAGATGCTCACGGGTCTGTGCCATCACGCCGTCATCGCACGCCACCACCAACAGCGCGTGATCGATACCCCCGACGCCCGCCAGCATGTTGGAAAGAAACTTTTCATGACCGGGAACGTCGATAAAACCCGGAACACGACCATCCGGCTGCGGCCAGTAGGCATAGCCGAGATCGATGGTCATGCCGCGCTTTTTTTCTTCCGGCAGACGGTCGGCATTTACGCCAGTAATCGCCTGCAATAAGGTTGTTTTGCCGTGGTCAACGTGTCCGGCAGTCGCAATAATCATTTCAACAACATCTCCAAAAACCGTTGCTCATCTTCAAGGCAGCGTAAATCCAGCCACAATCGTCCGTCATAAATACGACCAATCACCGGCACTGGCAATTCACGCCAGCGGGCGGCTAATGACTCAAGGTGGCTACCGCGTCCATCATGGGGTGTAAACGTTAATGCCGCGCTCGGCAGGCGATCAACCGGCAGCGAACCACTGCCAATCTGCGAAAGACATGGCATAACCTGTACCGCAAACTCCGCGCCGTAATGTGCGGCAAGGGGGGCCTGTAAACGTTGTGCCTGGATTTGAATGACCTCTGCGCTGCGGGTAAGCAGACGCAGGGTCGGTAATTTTTCACTCAGCGCCTCAGGGTGTAAATAAAGACGCAACGTGGCTTCCAGCGCCGCGAGGGTCATTTTATCCGCGCGTAATGCACGCTTCAGTGGATGGCTTTGCAGGCGGGCGATCATCTCTTTTTTACCAACAATAATTCCTGCCTGCGGCCCGCCTAACAGCTTGTCGCCGGAGAAGCTCACCAGACTGACGCCCGCCGCAATCAACTCCTGCGGCATTGGCTCTTTCGGCAAACCGTACTGGCTAAGATCGACCAGCGAGCCGCTGCCTAAGTCAGTCACTACGGGAACATCCAGCTCTTTGCCGAGCGCCACCAGTTCAGCTTCATCTATCGCTTTGGTGAACCCCTGAATGCTGTAGTTACTGGTATGTACTTTCATCAACAGAGCGGTATTTTCATTCACCGCCTGACGATAATCATTAGTGTGCGTGCGGTTGGTGGTCCCCACTTCGTGTAGTGTGCAGCCTGCCTGGCGCATAACATCGGGAATACGAAACGCACCGCCAATCTCCACCAGTTCACCGCGAGAAACCACAACCTCTTTCCCGCTGGCAATGGCCGCCAACATCAACAAGACCGCCGCCGCATTGTTATTAACGATACAGGCATCTTCCGCCCCCGTAATACGGCACAGCAGCTGCGCCAGCGCCCGATCGCGATGTCCGCGTCCGGCGTCGTCCAGATCGTATTCGAGGGTTACTGGCGAACGCATAGCCTGCGCAACAGCCTCCACCGCGGCTTCCGCCTGTAAAGCTCGCCCAAGGTTGGTATGCAGCACGGTTCCCGTCAGGTTGATCACCGGACGCAGCGCGCTTTGCGCCTCTTTCGTCAACCGGGCATCAACTTCTTGCGCCCAGTTTTCACACCACGCGGGTAGCGTCTGGCTGTCACGAATCACTTCTCGCGCTTCGTCAAGCATCTGACGCAGCAACTCCACCACGCGGGTGTGACCATAGGTATCACGCAAAGAAAGGAAAGAGCTATCGCGCAATAAGCGATCAATAGCCGGAAGTTGACTATAGAGGGAACGCGTTTCGGTTGTCATAGGAAACCTGGTTGATCAAGGCCCTCTCACACGGAGAAGGGCGTTTAACATAACCACGGATTGTAACGTGAGATGGGTCAGGAGGACATATCGCGCATCAAGCCTTTGGCGGTTCGGTGCGGGCAAAACTTTCGCGGCTAAACAGGTTTTCGACCAGTTTGACTAAGTGTGGGCGGTCGACACACCAGCCTGGCGCAACGCGGCGGAAATTGAGATATCCGACGGCACAGGCAATGGCGATAGTCGCCAGATTGACCGTATCGGTTTTGAGCGTGCCATCGACCAGATATCCTTCCAGCACATCCAGACTGCGGTTGATTTTCTCCCGCTGGCGTAACAATTCATCTTCAGACTGCTGCGCCGCCGGACGCGCCTGTTCACGCACCGATACCAGCCCGGCATCCATAATGCCATCCGCCAGCGCCTCAATTTTGCGCACTCGCAACGACTCCAGCGGATCGCGCGGCAACATCGCCGGAGCGACATTCATTAATTCAATATATTCAGCGATGATCGGCGAATCAAACCAACATTCGCCCTCTTCGGTCACCAGCACCGGCACTTTCCCTAACGGGTTAAATTGCGCCACGCCGTTGTCCGCGTTATAGGGCAGTTCATTAATAAATTCGAAAGTTATGCCCTTTTCTAACAACAGAATAGAAAGTTTGCGTACAAACGGGCTGGTGTAGCTACCGACGAGTTTCATGCCGAGTCCTTTGTGCGAGGAAAAATATCAGTATGGCCTGGTGATGGGAAAAAGGGCAGAAAATGTTGATGGTTTGTTATCTCCCAATAAATCACATATTTATCATGGTGATATAAATATTTTCCTAATAGTTGCTATCTGGCAGATATCTCACTTAAGCCTTTCTTATAAGCCCGTATGGTTTGCACTATGAGTGCGGTAGCTATGGGGTTTATATGGCAGCAGAAGGATTACGTTTCACGCTGTCGGTGGACGGTATTGTGGAGATGGCGACGGCGGTGGTGAGCTTCCGTCTGTACCAGCACCACTGCACACCGTTCATCCTGGATGTGGATATCGCCAGCGGACTGTCTGACCTGACGGCAGAAGATTTTCTGGAGAAAAGCGCGGTGCTGACGGTCTGGCAGGGCGACACTGCACAGCGTTACGTCAGCGGTATCGTGACAGAGGTGCAGCTCGGTGAGAACAACGACTGGCAGATGCGTTATTCCCTGAGCATCAGCCCGCCGCTGTGGCGGGCAGGGTTACGGCAGAACTTCCGTATCTTCCAGCAGCAGGACATTCAGACGATATCAGCGCAGCTTCTTGAAGAGAACGGGGTGACGGCGTGGATGCCGCTGTTCTATGAGGCGCACCCGGCGCGGGAGTTCTGCGTGCAGTACGGGGAGAGCGACCTGACATTCCTGACCCGGCTGTGGGCGGAGGAAGGTATCTTCTTTTATGAACGCTGCAGTCAGGACGGGCCGGAACAGAAGCTGGCGGTGTGTGATGACGTGGCGGGGCTGACGGGAATGGGGGCGCTGGCGTTTAACCCGAATACCACGACCGGAGGCACGACAGAGTACATCCGCGACTTCCGTTACCGTGCGCAGATAAGCGTGGCGTCGGTGGAGACGCAGGATTATACGTTCAAAACGCCGGGGTGGCCGGGGTACTACAGCCATGACGGGGAGAGCCTGAACGGACAGGGAACGCAGTACGAGATATTTGATTATCCGGGGCGTTTCAAGGATGAGCAGCATGGCCAGGATTTTGCGCGTTACCAGACGGAAGGGTGGCGGAACGGGGCGGAGACGGCGAGCGGGGTGTGTAACACGGCGCGGCTGTGGCCGGGAACGCGGTTCCGGCTGACGGGCCATCCGTCAGCGACGCTGAACCGGGAATGGCAGGTTGTGGGAAGCACACTGCGGGGAGAACAGCCGCAGGCGCTGCACGGGAGTCACGGTGAAGGGACGACACTGAGCAATCAGTTTGAGGTGATACCGGCAGACAGGACGTGGCGTCACGCGCCGCTGCCGAAGCCGAAGGTGGACGGCCCGCAGAGTGCCATCGTGACCGGGCCGAAGGGTGAGGAGATATTCTGCGACGAGCATGGCCGGGTACGGGTGAAGTTTCACTGGGACCGTTATCACGGGATGACGGAGGAGAGTTCATGCTGGATACGGGTGTCGCAGGCATGGGCGGGACCGGGGTTCGGCAATCTGGCGATACCGCGTGTGGGTCAGGAAGTGATAGTGGACTTTCTGAACGGCGACCCGGACCAGCCCATTGTGACGGGGCGGACCTACCATGAAGATAACCGTTCACCGGGGGATTTACCGGGCACGCGGACGCAGATGACCATCCGCTCGAAGACCTATAAAGGAAGCGGCTTTAATGAACTGCGTTTCGAGGATGCGACGGACAGTGAGCAGGTGTATATCCACGCGCAGAAGAACATGGACACGGAGGTGCTTAACGACCGGACGACGGACGTGAAGCATGACCATACGGAGACCATCGGTAACGACCAGAAGATAAGGGTGGTGAAGGGGCAGACGGTTGAGGTCGGCACCAGAAAAGAAGGGGGTCACGACCAGAGTATCACGGTGGCGAACGACCGGCGCATAACGGTACGTAATGACCAGACGCTGAAGGTGACGAATGACCGGACGGTGAGCGTGAGTCACGATGACGGCCTGTATGTCAGAAACGACCGTAAAGTGACGGTGGAAGGGAAGCAGGAGCATAAGACGACGGGAAACCATATCAGCCTGGTGGAGGGGAAACACAGCCTGGAGGTGAAGGGTGACCTGGCGGAGAAGGTGAGTGGCGCGCTGGGGATAAAGGTGGACGGGGATATCGTGCTGGAGAGCAGCAGCCAGATAAGCCTGAAAGCGGGCGGTTCGTTCGTGGTGATACACTCTGGCGGCGTGGATATAGTGGGGCCGAAGATAAACCTGAATGGTGGGGGAGGTCCGGGGACGCCAGTATCGACGCTGCAACCGGTTGTACTGGAGGCGCTGGAGGATGAGAATGATGATGAGAACCCTGAAAAATATACTCTCCAGTTCCATTTTACAGACGATGACGGGATACCGTATTCAGAGACACGCTACATTGCCTTCTTTGAGGACGGCACGCAGACCCGCGGAGAAACGGATAAGGATGGGTATACGGAAATATTCACCACTGACAGCGAGCAGACAATAGACGTCAGATTGTTGCATTTGAATATCGATATGATATGGGGAGGGATTAATGAATAGAGAGTGACCGCCTGTAATTGGCGTGTTTTTGCATAAATGGAACAGGGTTTGTAGTGAAAATATATACCAAGGAGGATTTATATGGGAGATGAAAAGGGTAGTACGAGCGGAAAAAGCCAGAGTGGTGAACAGTGTGTAGTTTTAAAGGAGGGGAAAATTACTAATGATTTTAAAATAATGATGAGAGAGGCTCTGAAGGCGCAGATGGCTGTATTGAAAAAAAGAGTAGAAGATCTTGGTGATAAATGGGGGGCGGAACAAAATCAGGAATTTATAAATATATTTGGCATTGATGGAAATACTTATATTAAATTAAAGTTCCCTTTCGGGGGGCGTAATACTCTGTTTACAGAGAATATAAAGGCAAGGGATTATATGAGAAATGGCGTTACTCGCCTGTATGAGATATGTGGGGAATTATCTGTGGAAGGTGATTGTGTAGACGTTACCGTTCATGACCATTTCCTCAAACGTGATGCCAATTGTAATCTTGTTCTTAATGACAAAGGGGGTAATGAATATGTTGACAAAGACGTAATCAGGCCCAAAATTGGTAACTTTGTGAATTGTACAGATAATGACGCTTATGCTGCCAATGTAACTTACGATCAGATTTTGGGTGTAAAATCTGGAAGCTTTAAAAGTTTGGTAAGTATAACTATAGGACAAAGATTTATAGATAGGCCATTCACTGGGGAAAACTCTAAGGCATCGACACTCTGCCATGAACTATCTCACTTTATAAGGTACGGGGATTCACTTAAGTTTGGAGGCATGTGGACGGAAGATATGCCGGTAGATATAGAGTATAGTACAGGTGACGAATATATTGCTCATGCCACTAAATTAAAAAATGATAAAAAATCAGAACTGTTTCAGAATGCATATAATATCGAACGTTATTTCGAGATTCCTGTACCATATTGATGCTTTTATTTGACGGGGGAGTATATGCTTGCTAGATGGATTGTTTTTATTGCTTTTTTTTCTTGGGTGCATCCAATATTTGCTTATGATATCTCTGGCGATTATGCGGTTCATTACAGATATGGGAAGTTACATTGGAATGGAGTAATGGAAAAACTTGGTGTCTATCCTCGTGTAGAACCGACAAGGCTTAATTATTATGATTATTATGATGATCTTTCAGCCTATGCTGTTTTTCAATATTATACTATCAGTAAAAATGAGAGTCAGTATAATCAGGATAAAAATAAAATATATCTTCATCTTTCCGTGCATCAGAAAGAAAATATTGTAGCAGCTGCAGTGGTTTTATCGAATAAAAGCCAGGGATCTTATTTTGTTCATCGACTAACTCTTCCTCTTGACGTTAACGGCGGGCCTTACTCTTCCTTGTGTAGTGGTGTGTTTATACCGATAATGGATAACATTCAGTTGGATTTTTTAAAAAAAACAAAATGTAGCTTTGGTGAATGGAAAAGTAAATCTGTTTGGCGCGAGATATTACCAGGGAAAGAGCTATCCTTTGATGTCACATTGAACGATTATTATGCCTTTTTACCGGGCATTCATCGTTATAATATAGGGACGGTAGAATTTACAATAGTTAATCAAGAGTGGTTTGCAGAACAATATATATATGAGTATTTTCTTTCTATTATGAACTGGCGGGCAGAAAGAGAGTGTACTAATCCTATAGATAAAATAACGTATGGCATAGAGGAGTGGCGGGTTTGGAGAATCTGTGGACCTTATAGAGGACCTGGTCTATTTCAGGATTTTTTAGCACGATTTGGCTATCATGGCGGTAATGATAATATATTCAAAATAAGATCAAATCAGGTCGTGGTTACTATTGATGGGGACAGGGCATCTCCTCCTTATTCGTTGAGGAATTATTAATGTTAACTTATTGTCATGGCTACAATTCGTTGGTTTTCCTGTTGAAATGAGAATGTTCATGGGAAATACAGATAATGAATCAGTGAGAGAATATCAGAAGGTACGGTCAATATCGGTTAATTACTTTTTCCTGTAGCAATACCAGGGAGGTCATCATGTCATTAAAAGGGCTGCGTTTTACGCTGACGGTGGACGGACTGGTGCCGGAGACGTTCGCGGTGGTGGATTTCCGCCTCACGCAGGCATACTCATCGCCGTTCGTCCTGGATGTGGACGTTGCCAGCGACTCGTTCCGCCAGACGGCGGAGAAGCTGCTGGAGAAGGGGGCCGTGCTGACCATCTGGCAGGGTGGCACGGCGCTGCGTTATGTGAGCGGTGTGGTGTCGGGGTTAGGCATGAAGGAGCACAACGGCTGGCAGATGCAGTACCACCTTCAGATACGCCCGCCCCTGTGGCGCAGCGGGCTGCGGCAGAACTACCGAATCTTCCAGCAGCAGGACATTCAGGCCATCTCCGCCACGCTGTTAAACGAGGACGGAGTGACGCAGTGGACGCCGCGCTTTTATGAGAGCCACCCGGCACGGGAGTTCTGCGTCCAGTACGGTGAAAGCGACCTGGCGTTTCTGACCCGGCTGTGGGCGGAGGAAGGCATCTTCTTTTATGACAGATACGCTGACGACAGCCCGGAGCAGACGCTCACGCTGTGCGATGATGTGGCGGGCCTGCCGGTGTACGGGGAGATACCGTTTAACCCGAACACCCGTGAGGTGACGACGGCGTGCATCAGCCTGTTCCGCTACCAGGCGCAGGTGCGGCCCTCGCAGGTGCGTTCAAAAGACCACACGTTTAAGGTGCCGGACTGGCCGGGTATTTACATTGAGGATGCTGAAAACCTCAACGAGCAACTGAAGCAGTACAAAATCCTGGACTGGCCGGGGCGCTACAAGGACGAGCAGCATGGTCAGGACTTTACCCGCTACCGGCTGGAAGGGCTGCGTAACAGTGCTGAAACCGCCACAGGTATCAGTAACTCCCCGGCGCTGTGGCCGGGACGGCGGTTCACCCTGACGGGGCATCCGGTACAGGGAGCGAACCCGAACCGTGAGTGGCAGGTGGTGAGCAGCACGCTGACGGGGAGCCAGCCGCAGGCGCTGCACGGGAGCCAGGGGAGGGGAACGACACTGAGTAACCATATCACGGTCATCCCGGCAGACCGGACCTGGCGCTCACAGCCCCTGCCGAAGCCGAAGGTGGACGGCCCGCAGAGTGCCATCGTGACCGGGCCGAAGGGCGAGGAGATATTCTGCGACGAGCATGGCCGGGTACGGGTGAAGTTTCACTGGGACCGTTATCACGGGATGACGGAGGAGAGTTCATGCTGGATACGGGTGTCGCAGGCATGGGCGGGACCGGGGTTCGGCAATCTGGCGATACCGCGTGTGGGTCAGGAAGTGATAGTGGACTTTCTGAACGGCGACCCGGACCAGCCCATTGTGACGGGGCGGACCTACCATGAAGATAACCGTTCACCGGGGGATTTACCGGGCACGCGGACGCAGATGACCATCCGCTCGAAGACCTATAAAGGAAGCGGCTTTAATGAACTGCGTTTCGAGGATGCGACGGACAGTGAGCAGGTGTATATCCACGCGCAGAAGAACATGGACACGGAGGTGCTTAACGACCGGACGACGGACGTGAAGCATGACCATACGGAGACCATCGGTAACGACCAGAAGATAAGGGTGGTGAAGGGGCAGACGGTTGAGGTCGGCACCAGAAAAGAAGGGGGCCACGACCAGAGTATCACGGTGGCGAACGACCGGCGCATAACGGTACGTAATGACCAGACGCTGAAGGTGACGAATGACCGGACGGTGAGCGTGAGTCACGATGACGGCCTGTATGTCAGAAACGACCGTAAAGTGACGGTGGAAGGGAAGCAGGAGCATAAGACGACGGGGAACCATATCAGTCTGGTGGAGGGAACGCACAGTCTGGAGGTGAAGGGCGACCTGGCGAGGAAGATTACCGGTGCGCTGGGAATGAAGGTCCGGGATGAAATCGTACTGGAGAGTGGCGGTAAAATCACCCTGAAGGTGGGTGGTTCGTTTGTGGTCATCCATTCAGGGGGCGTGGACATCGTCGGGCCGAAAATCAATCTCAATAGCGGCGGTAGTCCGGGAACGCCGGTGCCGACACTACGACCGGCGGTTTTGAAAGCGCTGGCAGATTATGACAATGGCGGACCTGGAACTGAAGGGGCGGAGCCACCACGGAAAAATGTACAGGAAGCCTTTGATCCTCCCCAGCAGGATAAGGTACCGCCACAACGGCCGGGAAGATTCTCACGATAAGGACTGAACATGAAAATCAGCCATCCCATCAGGGATAAAGAAGGCAAAGAGTTTCGCTCGCTGGATGAGATAATGCGGCTTATTGACAAAGAAGCGCACGGAACCTGGCTGCTGGGTGGAAACGGGCTGTGGCACGGCGGGATACATATCAGTGACGTGTCTAATCCGTTATCAGCCCTGAAACCGGATACCGCCGCTACCGGAGAACCGGTTCCTCTTCAGTTTATGGCCGATGGCACCATTGCGGCGTACCGGATAAATAATGATTACCTGAAAGGCACCTACAAAGGGCAGCAACTCCGTTACAGCAGCACATTTGTTCTGGTGAAATCGCAGTGCCAGCCAGACCCGCAAAAAAAAGAAAGCTGGCTGGAATTTTACTGTCTCTATATGCATCTGGCCCCGGTGAACGATTATCCCGGCTCCCCCTGCTATAAAGTTAAAACCGGGCATGGTGGCATATTGCTGCACCGATACATCCCGGGAAAGAACGGCCTTCCCGAGGGGCAGGAAAGCGGAGATCATGCCACGTACTGGATACCCCCGAAAATCAGCGGAAACAGGACACTTAATGCGGGAGATCGGTTTGTGTCATCCCGGACCGGACGTTTTTACGTGACCAATAACGGCCAGCCGGTCCTGACGACATTCGGACTGGTTCGCCTGCTGGAAGGCAATAAACCGGGGAATGAGCAGTACTGGGTGACCCTGGATCCGGATCTGATGGAGTCAGATGGCGAAATACAGATGCTGATGCCTGAGTGGATGCAGAAGGCGAAGGCAAAAGGCATTTTTGACTCGGTACAGACGGTCGACGAAACGGAAGAGTGGAAAGTCAGTGCCGGAACACCGGTCGGATTTATGGGATGCGAGGATTATCCTGGCGAGGGAAGCGGTGAGATTGAGCGCGAGTGGTTCGTCCATCTGGAGGTTCTGAGTACAGACCCGAATATGCCAAAGTTCTTATCCAACCCGGCAGGCGTTAAGGGAGAAAAACGGACTGTTCTGGCACCAAAAGGGATAATTTTATACACCCGGCAGGCCGTTCCGGGACAGGAGGTATTTACCGCAACCGCAGCCACACTGGGTGCTCAGCGCGTTCTTCCGCGGGAAGCCACGACACCGATCACGGATGAATCGCAGCAGTGGTGGTTTAATATCACCGGAACCGGCTGGCTGCCACAAAAGGATGTTGAAGAGGCCGGACAGTATGATTTACTGAAGCTGGGTTTTCAACCGCTGGAGGAGAACAGCAGCGGTGACATGACGTACAGCCCGTACGAAGGATGGGTGCCGGAAGCGTTTGACTCAATAAGCCGTGCCGCAGAACAGGGAGATGAGTGGCTGTATGAGCAGGTACCGCCCTTTTATCGTGAGCTGATGGCGGGTATGGATCAGGACGGTGATGGAAAAGTGACGGAGGAAGAGATCAGACAGGCGCTGACCGTGCGTGAACCACTGGTGAGAAATGTGGTGAATCATCTGATAGTTAAACACCACAGCGAATGGTACGGAGGGCGCTCGACAGGGCGGTGGGAAGGATTTTATAAAGATCTGGACACAGAGGAAGTGGCATACTGTGAGAAGTGGCAGCTGGATCTGGAGTGGATGAGCGGGGTATCTCCGTTTAATAGTGATGATGCTGTGTGGCATTTTCATCCGGTTGTGTTTTTGGACGCTATTAATTCCAAATCTGTGTGTGCTTGCAACAGAGATATAACATTAGATGAATTAAAAAAAGTTGCTCCTGCAGTAAGTGAAGGTCTTCTCAAAAGGTACCTCTACGATATAAATGCAGGGTTTATTCGGTTTGGTATGACCACTTGTAGAGAAAAAGCCCATTTTCTTGCTCAAATTATTCACGAGAGCGGTTATTTTAGATATACCAAAGAAATTAATGGTGAATCAGCTTCATATAGTCCGTGGTATGGCCGAGGCTTAATACAAGTTACAGGGGAAAGTAATTACACCGCCTATGGGGAATATATCAATGAGGACGTAACATCTTCAGATTCCGCAAGAGATAAACTTATATCCTCCCCACATTGCGTATTATCTGCGTTTTGGTATTTCAATATATTCAAAAGAATAAATGAAGATGCTAAAAATGATGATTTTAATAAAATTACAGCAGTGATTAATGGAGGGTATAATCATTATGATGAACGGTTGTCGATATTTAATAAATTGGTTACCTCACTTGCTGCCGAGCATTTAAATCAGAAAGCAATGAACGACGATTTCTTGTTTGATGATAGTGACGTATATGATAATAAAGTATATGCTTTGGGATGGGGGATATGGCATGATCCTGATAGCTCCCGAAGAGGGACGATCAAGAGTAACGAAGAAGCATTAAAAGGTTATAGAAGGGCGAAAGAATTAATTGACCTGCATCCGTTTCCTCAGGAAGGGCGTGAGGGTGATAGAAAAGTATATGGAATAGAAAAAAGGAATATATCCACATTTGTAGAGAGACGAATAACTGAACTGGAGTAATTGATATGAAAGTTAACTTATTGGTTTTACTGTTTTGTTTGGTGCCTTGTTGTTTATTGGCTAAACAACAAACAACGGTAGGCTGTTTTAGCGCTGGGAAAACAAATTTAAAGTTTGTTGAAATATCGTCTGGCGATATTTTTTTAGGTTATGTGATTTATGAGAAATCCTCAAAATTTATACCTCTTGCGTTTATAAATAAATTAGAAGTGACTTTCGATGACAGGCCTTCTGAATTTTCTTATGCATGGAGCGAGGTTGTAAATGGAAAAATTAATGGGTTGTATGTTGTTTCCACACAAGGTGCAAGATTTAATTTGTTTCATTATAAATCAATAAGTGGGAAAACAACTGAGTTTGAAGAAAATATTGAGGCATATAATGATGATGGTACTGATTGCAAATGGACTGGATGACCATTGTGCAGTTTTTTATGAAATCGATGCTGTGTTATTAAAATAATAATGCGACTAGGTTGAATTTGTTTATTATTAATTTAAATGTTTTATGATTTTAAGTTAGACATGAATAACTGACTGGAAAATTATTTTTGAGGGATATCGTACAGGCAGGCAGGGAAAGATCACGGTGTGCCGTAGGCACAAAGATGCAAAACGGGACGTTTTGCATGTAATAAGCATAAGCTTGTGAAGAGATGGTGGCAGGCCCACCGGGATCTGCTGTCGGAAGTCGGTCCCAAACAACCCCGGCTGCTGTGGTAAAGAGCCATGGTAGTGAGCGCAGGGGGAACGATCAGACGAGATCTGATCCTATGTGAGATACAGTGAGATGAGTAAACCCGAACCTGTGTTGAAACGTCGTTAGTCCTAAGTGACATCAAAACCGGAGGTTTCGTGATACCGCCGGGATTAATTTACGGGTGAATTCCGAATGCTGCGTGAATGGTGTCCGGTGTATAGCAGGCATGACGCTGTATCAGGCTCTTTGCAGGAACTACGGGAACCGGTCGTCGCAATGTCAAGAGAGAAATACAAATAACCGAAATTATGAGTATGAGAGTATCGATGTGCGAAACCGGGGCAGAGCTGTTCGTAGTAGTGAGGAAGCGTTTGTAATGAACGTGGAGCGAAGGGACAGCGTCGGGCAGTCTGCATCACAGCCCAACTGTAGGCAGGAGGAGGCTGTGTGTGAACAGACAAAACCGTTTCAGGTCAGTAAATTGCATGTGGTGGAAGCGTACCGGCGGATAAAGGCGAATGCCGGAGCTGCCGGAGTAGATAACCAGACGCTGAAAGATTTTGAGCGGGATCTGAAAGGAAATCTGTACAAAATCTGGAACAGGTTATCGTCGGGAAGCTGGATGCCGCCGCCAGTGCGTGCGGTGGAAATTCCGAAGAAGGATGGCAGCAAAAGACTTTTAGGAATACCGACAGTAAGCGATCGAATAGCGCAGATGACGGTGCTGGTAACGTTTGAACCATTAGTGGAGCGTTATTTCCTGAATGATTCATACGGATACCGGCATGGAAAATCAGCGCTGGATGCAATAGCAGTCACCAGAAAACGTTGCTGGCAATACGACTGGTGTCTTGAGTTTGATATTAAAGGGTTATTCGATAATATCTCCCACGATTTATTACTCAGGGCAGTAGATAAACATTGTGCGGATAAATGGGTAAGACTGTCTATTCGCCGGTGGCTGACAGCGCCGGTGCAGATGCCGGATGGAACACTGAAGGAAAGAAATAAAGGTACGCCACAGGGTGGAGTCATCAGCCCGGTACTGGCGAATTTATTTCTGCACTATGTGTTTGATAAATGGCTGACGTTACATTATCCGGAAATTCCCTGGTGCCGTTATGCAGATGATGGATTAATTCATTGTGGCAGTAAACAACAGGCAGAGGAATTACTGAATAAGCTGGCAAAACGTTTTCAGGAATGTGGACTGGAATTACATCCGGAGAAAACGAAAATAGTTTACTGCAAAGACAGCGAACGACAGGCGAACCATGAAACAGTGCAGTTTGATTTTCTGGGGTATACGTTCAGAGCGCGAAGAGCACGTAACCACCGGCGGGGAAACCTCTTTACGAGTTTCAGCCCGGCGGCGAGTAACCGTGCGCAGAAAGGCATGATTGGAAAACTCAGGAAACTGTGGATCAGACGCAGGGTGGAGATGAGTCTCGAAGATATTGCGAAGTGGCTGAATCCGATAATATCGGGGTGGCTGAATTATTACGCGAGATACCACAAATCAGCGATGAAGAAAGTATGCAGATATATTAATCTGACGCTGATTGCGTGGGCGAGAAAGAAATATAAAACCCTGCGGTATAGAAAGACGAAGGCGTGTCAGCTAATGGAAAGGCTGTCAAAAGAGAAGCCGGAGTTGTTTGCCCACTGGAAAGCAGGACCAGGAAGCGCGTTTGCCTGACGGGAGCCGTATGAAGCGAGAGTTTCACGTACGGTTCTGCGAGAGGCTGTCGGGGAGGTTCCGGTGGCCTACTCACTTAACGCTGCTTTTTTGTACTAGACAATTCGCATTTTATGTTTGAAAATTGAGATATTCCTCATTACCTAAAGCTGTTTTTTATTGCTTATACATGATCAAATACTCCTTACATAATTAAGGAGAACAAAATGGAACTTAAAAAATTGATGGGACATATTTCTATTATCCCCGATTACAGACAAGCCTGGAAAGTGCAACATAAATTATCGGATATTCTACTGTTGACTATTTGTGCCGTTATTTCGGGTGCAGAAGGCTGGGAAGATATAGAGGATTTTGGGGAAACACATCTCGATTTTTTGAAGCAATATGGTGATTTTGATAATGGTATTCCTGTTCACGATACCATTGCCAGAGTTGTATCCTGTATCAGTCCTGCAAAATTTCACGAGTGCTTTATTAAAAGGAAACCAGAGGCGGCTTAATATCACCGGAACCGGCTGGCTGCCACAGAAGGATGTTGAAGAGGCCGGACAGTATGATTTACTGAAGCTGGGTTTTCAGCCGCTGGAGGAGAACAGCAGCGGTGACATGACGTACAGCCCGTACGAAGGATGGGTGCCGGAAGCGTTTGACTCAATAAGCCGTGCCGCAGAACAGGGAGATGAGTGGCTGTATGAGCAGGTACCGCCCTTTTATCGTGAGCTGATGGCGGGTATGGATCAGGACGGTGATGGAAAAGTGACGGAGGAAGAGATCAGACAGGCGCTGACCGTGCGTGAACCACTGGTGAGAAATGTGGTGAATCGTCTGACAGTCAGACACCACAGCGAGTGGTACGGCGGTCGCTCGACGGGACGCTGGGAAGGGTTTTATAAAGATCTGGACCCGAGGAAGTGGCATACTGTGAAAAGTGGCAGCTGGATCTGGAGTGGATGAGCGGGGTGTCTCCGTTTAATAGTGATGATGCTGTGTGGCATTTTCATCCGGTTGTGTTTTTGAATGCTATTAATAATAGCAATTACCCAAAAACTCCTGTAAATAATGAACTTATTCCATTGGAATTTTTACGATTTTATAACGGAGATACCATTGATGATGCAGACTATGAAAATGCTGCAAGGACACTACAATGCGAAGTGGCTGCAATTAAAGCTGTTGCAAAAACTGAAACTGGTAGTTCCGGTAGCTATTTTAAATTTGAACAAGAAGATGATTACGTCCCCTCAATTCTTTTTGAAAGACATCATTTCCATCGATATACGAATGGTGTGTATGATTCTCAACCTGATATTTCCAACAGCCGTTCTGGCGGTTATGGAACACGATCGGAGCAATATCAAAAATTACTTCGTGCATATGTTTTAGATAAGCAAGCTGCGCTTAAATCGGCATCGTGGGGTAAATTTCAGATATTGGCTTCAAATTACCAAGCTGCCGGGTACTCTTCGCCCGAAGAGTTTATAATATCGATTTCAGAGTCAGAGAAAAACCATCTGGCGGCATTCATTAACTTCATAAAATCTAATCCTGTATTATTGCGTGCTATTAGAGATAAAGATTGGCTTAACTTTGCTCTATGTTATAATGGGCAAAGTCAGCGAGGATATGATGACAGAATAAGGGCTAATTATGAGCAATATAGATAGAGCATTAATTTTTATTTTTTTATCTGGAATTCCCTGGACTCTAAACGCAGGAAATAATTATTTTTTATGTAATACATCCAAAGGAACTTTGTCATTAACAAGTTTTGGTGAAACGTTGATTTATGAAATGAATAGTCAGCATGGGATAAATTTCAATTCATTTCAGATGGACCAATGTATTCAGGATTTTTTATAATCATTACTCCAGATTTCAAACGGATTACTTTAGCGTTAGTTTTATTCAAAGTGGATATAAGTACTCCGTGTTTAGCAATTACGACAACGGTAGTAACATGCGAGGGGTTAGTGTCATTGATATGAAAACAAAAAAAGAATACGTTTATAATTGCAAAGATTATAAAGTGGACAGGCTTTATAATCTGAAAAAAAAGCTTAAATGTGATATTAATAATGTACTAAGTTGTCAGTAAATTGTATCTTACAATGTTCGGGCGGTACGATTTACTGAAGCTGGCTTTTCATAGGCTGGAGGAAAACAGCAAGGGTAATAAAGGTAAAGACCATATAACGCCGATTTTTTGCACTAAACAATTAGCACTAAATGTCCAATAATCAAGATATCCCTTATTATTTAATAAGTGTTTTCATAGCTTATATATATTCAGACACTCCTTACATAAACAAGGAGAAAAAATGGAACTTAAAAAATTAATGGAGCATATTTCTACTGTCCCGATTACAGACAAGTCTGGAAAGTAGAGTATAAATTATCAGATATCCTAGTGCTGATTATTTTCGCCATCATTTCCGGAGCTGAAGGATGGGAAGATATAGAGGATTCTGGTGAGACTCATCTCGATTTGTTGAAGCAATATGGTGATTTTTAATATGGTATTCCTATTCACGATATCATTACCAGAGTTGTGTCCTGTATCAGTCCTGGAAAATTTCACGAGTTCTTTATTAGCTGGATGTGTGACTGTCATTCTTCAGATAATAAAACCATCATCGCAATAGATGGAAAAGCACTCCAGCACTTTTTTGATTAGCATCGTCGCAGAGGAACAATTCATAATCATTGCGATCTCGACGATGTATAGTCTGATCCTGCGGCAGAACAAGACGGATAAAAAATCCAATGAGAGCACACTCATCAAGAACTTCTCAACCTAATGAATATTAAAGAAAAATCATCGCAGCCAATGAAGTAATATGCAAAAATAATTAGTCCTTACAAGGAGCAAAGTTCCATAATCTCCCCCGCCCCCCTCAATGATCCAAATAAAGATAATGCATCCAACTGGTCATTCTTAGCAGCACCTTCCGCATCACCGAAACATGGCTGAAATGGTCGGAGTAAACTGCCACCTGGGCGTAGATGCCGTCGGGTAAAGCATCGATATCAGCGTTAGGGTCCAGTTCGATGGTTCCCAGCACACCGTCCGTGCCGGGTACGACGGTTAATGATTGCAGTACCCCCTGCGCCTGATACGAACCACCTGGCACGACAGGTAAAATACTAGTCAGTTTGCCGTGGAACACCTGCCCAGGTAGCGCGTTAAACACTACTTCCGCATCATCGCCGGGTTTCAGACGTAACAGCGAGTTCTGCCGAAATTGGGCGACAATTTGCCGTTTTTGCTCGGGGATGAAAACCATCACCGGACGTAGCGGCAAGGCAGCTGCGTATGTACCTGGGCGGATCAGTACCTGAGTAACGTAGCCATTGCTCGGCGCGCGAATGACGGTCTGCTCAAGGTTATATTTCGCTTCGGTAAGCTGCGCCCTTAAGCTGACAATCTGCGACTGCTCACCGTTAACCATACTGTCGTGTCAACGCCAAGATTATTGGCCGTTTTTCGCCATTTTTAATGTCCGCTATTGGTCATTAATGTTGTCCGCTTGCCGCCATTTCATCATCACTGATTGGCGTGGCGTTTTTTGCCAGCACTCCCGCTTTGCGTTTTTCCTTTAACCGGTAGCTTTCTCCTTTGATGTTCAGTGTGGTTGAGTGGTGTAGCAGTCGATCCAGGATTGCCGTTGCCAGCACGTTATCGCCGAACATCTCTCCCCAGTCGGCGAACCCTTTATTTGACGTCAGCACGATGCTCGCTTTTTCATATCGACGGTTCAGCAACCGGAAGAACAGACTGGCTTCCTCGCGGGTCATCGGCAGATAGCCTATCTCATCCAGTATCAGTACCCGGGCATAACCAAGCTGCTGTAGCTGTTTTTCCAGCCGGTTTTCCTGTTTTGCCTTCATGAGTGTGGCGATCAGCTTATCCAGTGGCATGAACAGCACCCGATGACCAGCGTCCGCCGCTTTTACCCCGAGAGCGACTGCCAGGTGCGTTTTACCCACACCAGGCGGACCCAGCAGGATCACGTTCTCGCTACGCTCCACGAACGCCAGCCCGGCCAGCTCACGGACGACCTTACGATCGATACCTGGCTGGAAGCCGAAGTCGAACTGCTCCAGCGTTTTGACCCACGGGAAGCGGGCCTGTTTCAGCCGGGACTCCATACTGCGCTGATGCCTCCCGTTCCATTCCTGCTGCAACGCCATGCACAGGAACTCGCGGTAGTTCAGTTCTTTTTTGGCCGCCTGCTCCAGCAGGCTTTCAACGTGGTAGCCCAGATGTTCCATTTTAAGACGACCCAGCAGTGTCTCCAGTTCATGCATCACAACAGCTCCTCATAGGCACTCAACGGCCTGTGTTCCACCTGACTGACCTGCTGCCAGAGTGGGGCGTGATGCTCCGGCACGGTCTGCCAGCCGTATACAGCCGAACAGAGACGGTGCGATGCTACCTGTTGCTCATTACTGTAGATCCGCAGTTCATCATCCAGCGAGATCCGTATTGATACCGGCTGGCCACACAGGCTTTCCGGCACGCTGTAACGGTTCCCGCCAACCTCGATATAGCCATCCCAGGAGACATGACGGATATCGAAGTAGCTGGTATCGAAGTCCGTACCTGGCAGCGCCTGCAGATGCACCTGTTCCTGCGTGAAGCGCTGTTCCGGTGTCTGCCTGAACTGGCGAAGTTCCCGCCTGTCGGCAACGTCAGCCATCCACTGCTCCAGTAGCTGATTAACATGGGCGAAGCTGTCGAACCGGCGGTACCGGACGAAGAAGTTTTCCTTGAGGTATTTCACCATCCGTTCCACCTTACCTTTGGTTCTGGCCCTTCGTGGACGGCAGGCCCGTGGCAGGAAGCCATAGTGATCGGCCAGCAGCAGGAACCCGGAGTTGAACACCACCTTCCCGTTGTTATTTTTCAGCACTGCGGCTTTCTGGTTATCGACCAGCACGGTTTTCACGCTGCCGCCGAAGTAGCGAAAGGCGCGGACCAGTGACTCATAGGTATGTTCAGCATCCTGCTTTGGTGCCGCGAAGACATGGAAGCGACGTGAGAACCCCAGCGTATTAACCGCGAAGTTAACCCTGCATCGTTGCCCGGCAACCTCAGCCTCAACTTCTCCCCAGTCATGCTGTAGCTGGTAACCGGGCTGAGTTTCGAAGCGAACCGTTTTCTTCGATGGCCGCATCTTACGTTTGGGCTGGATGTAGTAACGCAACATGGAACGGCCACCGGTATAACCCATCGCTTTGATTTCCGCCAGGATGACCTCGCCGTTCCAGACATTCTCAGCCAGACGCATGTCGATATAGTCCATGAACGGCTTGAGTTTGGCCATTTTGTGGCGTGTTTTTCTGGCCGGAGGTTCCGGGTATTTCAGGTACCGTCTGACAGTCCGCTCAGAGCAACCAACCTGAGTGGCAATATCAACAATATACGCACCTTGCTGGCGCATTTGCTTTATCATGTAAAAGTCCTCTCTGCTCAGCATGAGTGTTCCCTTTGTGGTGTAGGAACCTTAAGGAAACAACATGTTGGGTGGAGCGGACAATCCAAATGGTGAATTACTGTCTTATATCATTGGCGCTGACAGTCGAGCTGGCTCTGGATTTGCGCCTGTTCCGCCACCGAACCTTTCACCAGCGCATCCTGCGCGAGAAAATTCTGCCGCGCATCGTCGATATCACGTTCTGAGAACGGATTTACCGCCGCCTGGCTGCCTTTCAGGTAACGTTGATAATTTTTAAACAAGCGGTCACGCTCCGCTGAAACCTGGGTGGTATTGGCTTGCGCTTCAGTGAGCTGCGCGCGCAGCGTCTTTATATTATGCGTCGCCGTCATCAGGTCAGCCTGAAGTCTGTCGACTCGCGCCTGATAACGTACCGGGTCGAGCTTAAAAAGCACCTCGCCCTTCTGAATAAGCTGATTATTCTTGTCAGTGACTTCAGTCACGATCCCCGTCACCTGTGGCGTGATGGGAATAGCAATCACCGCTTTCTGTGCGGTAAAAGTGTAAGGGTGGTTGTAGTTCATCAACAAAATCAAACCGCTTACCAGAAAAACGCCTCCCAGCGCCGCCGTCGCCAGCGTCCACTGATTCACCGGAATACGGAAGATTTTAAAGACCGCCCATGCCAGCGCCACGTAAGTTAAAACAATCAACAGATCCATAATTAGATCTCCGGGAACGTGGAATAGTCAGCGTTTTTCTCGGCGGCGAGTTGATGCTCCAGCCGGGAAATTCGGTCAGAAAGTGCGGCGATTTCCGGGTCAGTCGCTTTCTCCTGCGACGCAACATGTGACTGCATACCCCAGCCACGCTCCGGTTGATAGAGCGTCGCCCAGATCCACAGGAACGGCCAGATAACATGCAGAGTAAACAGGCTCACCCAGCCCGCCGTATGAATAGCGTCGGCATGGGGGTGATTGCGCTTTTTGGCAATCAGATAAGGGATGTCATGTATCGCGATGATTCCATAAAAAATCACCAGAAAGACGAAGATCAGCACTCCCAACGCGAAATAGTTTAGAAACATATCTGCCTCGGATTCACGTTTATCGGTGTTGTTTTTTGGCTGGCAGCCAGAAGGGAGTCAGGCTGATATTTTGACAATAATTCGGGTTCGCGATTCTCGCCATAACACCAAAGAATAATTTTTAGAGGTGATGAGTTGCTTAGTTACATAACGATTTTATGACGAAGGCAGAACATGCTGCAGATCACATCAGGTGAACGCCGTAAGAAAATATCTTGTGATTCAGATCACAAAGATTCAACAAACTAACAAAACAAAAACGTGACATTACTCACATTTAAATACCATTTTTAGCGAAAATCGCCGTCTTGTTGCTTTTTTACACAAGTATTTTGTGATGCACATCACGTCAATTACCTCTCTACCCCCCTATATTTATGTGACCGATATCACACAAAAAGCCGTCGACTGGACAGTTAACCGATTCAGTGCCAGATTTCGCACTATCAACAAGGTCCGGCTACCTCTGCCGCCACATTAACAAAAAACCTCGGGCTTCCAGCCTGCGCGACAGCAAACATAAGAAGGGGTGTTTTTATGTCATCCGATATTAAGATCAAAGTGCAAAGCTTTGGTCGTTTCCTCAGCAACATGGTGATGCCAAATATCGGCGCGTTTATCGCGTGGGGTATCATCACCGCGTTATTTATTCCAACAGGGTGGTTACCGAACGAAACGCTGGCGAAGCTGGTCGGGCCGATGATCACTTATCTCCTGCCACTGCTGATCGGTTATACCGGTGGTAAGCTGGTAGGCGGCGAACGTGGCGGCGTAGTCGGTGCCATCACTACAATGGGCGTTATCGTCGGCGCAGATATGCCGATGTTCCTCGGTTCTATGATTGCAGGTCCGCTGGGCGGCTGGTGCATTAAGCACTTCGACCGCTGGGTAGACGGTAAGATCAAATCCGGTTTTGAGATGCTGGTGAATAACTTCTCCGCAGGCATCATCGGGATGATCCTCGCTATTCTGGCGTTCCTCGGCATTGGTCCAATTGTTGAAGCCCTGTCCAAAATGCTGGCTGCGGGCGTTAACTTCATGGTTGTCCATGACATGCTGCCGCTGGCGTCTATCTTTGTTGAACCGGCGAAAATCCTGTTCCTCAACAACGCCATTAACCACGGTATCTTCTCGCCGCTGGGTATTCAGCAGTCCCATGAACTGGGTAAATCCATCTTCTTCCTGATTGAAGCTAACCCAGGTCCGGGTATGGGTGTTCTGCTGGCGTACATGTTCTTTGGCCGTGGTAGCGCTAAACAGTCTGCGGGCGGTGCGGCAATCATTCACTTCCTGGGGGGTATCCACGAAATCTACTTCCCGTATGTGCTGATGAATCCGCGTCTGATTCTGGCCGTTATCCTCGGCGGTATGACTGGCGTGTTCACGCTGACTATCCTGGGCGGTGGTCTGGTTTCTCCGGCATCTCCGGGTTCTATCCTTGCTGTACTGGCGATGACGCCAAAAGGTGCTTACTTCGCTAACATCGCGGGTGTGTGTGCGGCTATGGCAGTCTCCTTCGTTGTCTCTGCCATTCTGCTGAAAACCAGCAAAGTGAAAGAAGAAGATGACATTGAAGCAGCAACGCGTCGTATGCAGGACATGAAAGCTGAATCTAAAGGTGCGTCTCCGCTGTCTGCGGGCGATGTGACTAACGACCTGAGCCACGTACGTAAAATCATCGTTGCCTGTGACGCCGGTATGGGTTCCAGTGCGATGGGTGCAGGCGTGCTGCGTAAGAAAATTCAGGATGCTGGTCTGTCGCAGATTTCTGTTACTAACAGCGCGATCAACAACCTGCCACCAGATGTGGACCTCGTCATCACTCACCGTGATCTGACCGAACGCGCTATGCGCCAGGTTCCGCAGGCACAGCATATTTCGCTGACCAACTTCCTCGACAGCGGCCTGTACACCAGCCTGACCGAACGTCTGGTTGCTGCCCAGCGCCATACTGAAAACGAAGTAAAAGTGAAAGACAGTCTGAAAGACAGCTTTGACGATTCCAGTGCTAACCTGTTCAAGCTAGGCGCGGAGAACATCTTCCTCGGTCGCAAAGCGGCCACCAAAGAAGAAGCGATTCGTTTTGCTGGCGAGCAGCTGGTGAAAGGCGGTTACGTTGAGCCGGAATACGTTCAGGCGATGCTGGATCGTGAAAAACTGACCCCGACTTATCTGGGTGAGTCCATCGCGGTACCGCACGGTACGGTTGAAGCGAAAGATCGCGTACTGAAAACGGGCGTGGTGTTCTGCCAGTACCCGGAAGGCGTGCGCTTCGGTGAAGAAGAAGATGACATTGCCCGTCTGGTGATTGGTATTGCTGCCCGTAACAACGAGCACATTCAGGTTATCACCAGCCTGACCAACGCACTGGATGATGAGTCTGTCATCGAGCGTCTGGCGCACACCACCAGCGTGGATGAAGTGCTGGAACTGCTGGCAGGTCGTAAGTAATCCAACCCCACTCTCTCCACATGGAGACGGTGGGGCTAATTGCCTGATGCGCTACGCTTATCAGGCCTACAAAAACAAAGCACAATTTGTTGAATTTGCACGTTCTTGTAGGCCGGATAAGGCGTTTACGCCGCAACCGGCGCGGCCCCTCTCCACATGGAGAAGATGGGCTGATTGCCTGATGCGCTACGCTTATCAGGCCTACAAAAAAAAGCACAATTTGTTGAATTTGCACGTTCTTGTAGGCCGGATAAGGCGTTTGCGCCGCATCCGGCGCGGCCCCTCTCCTCACGGAGAGGGTTTGGGTGAGGGAAAAGCCTCACCCCAGCCCTCTCGGGTAAAAACATTGATGAAGGTTAATACTATGAAAGCATTACATTTTGGCGCAGGTAATATCGGTCGTGGCTTTATCGGTAAACTGCTGGCAGACGCAGGTATCCAACTGACGTTTGCCGATGTCAATCAGGTGGTACTTGATGCCCTGAATGCCCGTCATAGCTATCAGGTTCATGTAGTCGGTGAAACCGAGCAGGTAGATACCGTTTCTGGCGTCAATGCTGTCAGCAGCATTGGTGATGATGTCGTTGATCTGATTGCTCAGGTTGATTTAGTCACTACCGCCGTGGGCCCGGTTGTGCTGGAACGTATTGCTCCGGCAATCGCCAAAGGGCTGGTGAAACGTAAAGAACAAGGTAATGAATCCCCACTGAACATTATCGCCTGTGAAAACATGGTACGCGGCACCACGCAACTGAAAGGCCATGTGATGAACGCCCTGCCAGAAGACGCCAAAGCGTGGGTAGAAGAACACGTTGGCTTTGTGGATTCCGCCGTTGACCGCATCGTACCGCCTTCCGCTTCGGCAACGAACGATCCGCTGGAAGTGACAGTCGAAACCTTCAGCGAATGGATTGTCGATAAAACCCAGTTCAAAGGTGTACTGCCGAACATCCCAGGCATGGAGTTAACCGACAACCTGATGGCATTTGTTGAGCGTAAACTCTTCACCCTGAATACAGGTCATGCTATAACCGCGTACCTCGGAAAACTGGCAGGTCATCAGACCATTCGTGACGCAATTCTCGACGCGAAAATCCGCGCGGTAGTAAAAGGGGCGATGGAAGAAAGTGGCGCAGTACTGATCAAGCGCTACGGCTTTGATGCTGACAAACATGCGGCATACATCCAGAAAATCCTTGGTCGTTTTGAAAACCCGTATCTGAAAGACGATGTAGAGCGCGTAGGCCGTCAGCCGCTGCGTAAACTGAGTGCTGGCGACCGCCTGATCAAGCCACTGCTCGGAACGCTGGAATATGGTCTGCCACATAAAAACCTGATTGAAGGTATTGCCGCTGCAATGCACTTCCGCAGTGAAGATGATCCGCAGGCTCAGGAACTGGCAGCACTGATTGCCGACAAAGGCCCGCAAGCCGCACTGGCGCAGATTTCTGGCCTTGATGCTAACAGCGAGGTTGTATCCGAGGCGGTAACCGCTTATAAAGCAATGCAATAATGGTGGACCAGGCGCAGGACTCCCTGCGCCCGAATAACAGATTGTCAGATATGCAGGCAACAATGGAACAAACCCAGGCCTTTGAAAACCGTGTGCTTGAGCGTCTGAATGCTGGCAAAACCGTGCGAAGCTTTCTGATTACCGCCGTCGAGCTTTTGACCGAGGCGGTAAATCTTCTGGTGCTTCAGGTATTCCGCAAAGACGATTACGCGGTGAAGTATGCTGTAGAACCGTTACTCGACGGCGATGGCCCGCTGGGCGATCTTTCTGTGCGTTTAAAACTCATTTACGGGTTGGGTGTCATTAACCGCCATGAATATGAAGATGCGGAACTGCTGATGGCATTGCGTGAAGAACTAAATCACGACGGCAATGAGTACGCCTTTACCGACGACGAAATTCTTGGCCCCTTTGGTGAGCTGCACTGTGTGGCGGCGTTACCACCGCCGCCACAGTTTGAACCCGCAGACTCCAGTTTGTATGCAATGCAAATTCAGCGTTACCAACAGGCTGTGCGATCAACAATGGTCCTTTCACTGACAGAGCTGATTTCCAAAATCAGCTTAAAAAAAGCCTTTCAAAAGTAAGTACTTTCGCTTACTTCTCCTCTACCTGTTTCGGCCGATAAAGCCGACGATAATACTCCAGACGTTGTAGATATAACGGCACGCTTTCATCAGGTATTCCGGACGGAATCGCATTGCGGGGAGGAAGTTTTTTCAGATACTCCCGGAACGCCTGGCTCGATGCCATGAAATCTACAGCTTTATCGATAAGAAGCGGAACGTTTTCACCTAATTTACCCATGATGATATCTCCGTATTACCCCGCGCCGGGAATGCGCGGCCGCCAATTTTAGTTTAGATCCCGGTATAAATGACATTAAGGAAAACGTGCTCAATCCTCAATAATGATCCTCTTCTGTTGTCTATCTTTTTTCTTTAAATTTCCTAATTAATCAATAGATTGGGTGATTTTCAAACACATTAATGGTTACAATCTGGAACTATTACAATGCCATCTGTTGTGAACAAAGCACCTGGTCGCGCATACTAGAGGCTATAAATTTATCTCTATCAGAAGTCATCACATGAAAGAAGTCGAAAAAAACGAAATCAAACGTCTCAGCGATCGCCTGGACGCTATCCGCCATCAGCAGGCTGACCTGTCACTGGTTGAAGCCGCAGATAAATATGCCGAACTGGAAAAAGAAAAAGCCACGCTGGAAGCCGAAATTGCTCGCCTGCGTGAAGTTCACAGCCAGAAACTCAGTAAAGAAGCGCAAAAACTGATGAAAATGCCCTTCCAGCGCGCGATTACCAAAAAAGAGCAGGCTGATATGGGCAAGCTGAAGAAAAGTGTTCGCGGACTGGTAGTTGTGCATCCGATGACCGCGCTGGGCCGTGAAATGGGCCTGCAAGAGATGACCGGATTCTCTAAGACCGCATTTTAAGTACCTGTCTCACCGCTGTAATCACAGCCTCTTACGATTTACTCGCTCCTGCTGGCACATGCAGGAGCCTGCTACCAGATACGAATGTCTTTAACATTCTTATCACTATTGCTTCCATCTCACCGGCTCTTTGAAGCGCATATTACAGGCTAAATTCTGAAATTATGGTATGGAATAAGAAAGTGATATATAAGCGATAACAATGAATTAATACATATTAATGCCTGTAACAGCCATTAATTATTTATATTAATCGCTCAGCATCACACACTTCCCAAGAAAACATCACCATGCTGAATATTAATATTTCTCCTGGTCGGTGTTTTCATCCGGTGAAACATTTGACATTGATTGACATCGATAATTAAAATCCGCGCGATTAATATTATTGGCTACAATCTGAAATTGTCTGACATTTAATGTCATATTCGCACTACCAATTAATACAACAATTAATAGAAAAAGTCTCTTATAAATTTATATTGCGTATATTTTCCACTCGAATCATTCATAAAAAGGATGATTACGCCGTAACAGTTAACGTATCGGGATCATGAAAAGGAATTCACCCTATGAGCATCAAAAAAGCACTATTAAGCATGTTGATAACATTGCCACTCTGGGTATTGACTGGGTGTGACTATATTGAGAAAGCGAATCTGATCGACGATCTTGCCAAACAGCAAGAATTGCAAAAAAGTAAAATAGAGATTCTTGAAAAACAACAAGAACAATATAAAAGAAAGATAGAGTTTGTTGAAAATCAACAGATTAATATTGCAAACACCACTAAAGTGCTGGCAGGTGTAGTAAAGGCGGTTAAAGACAAACAGGACGAATTTGTCTTCACCGAATTTAACCCAGCACAAACAAAATACTTCATTTTAAACAATGGCTCGGTTGGTTTGGCTGGCCGGGTGCTGGCTATTGATGCGGTTGAAAATGGCAGCGTTATTCGTATTTCGCTGGTCAACCTATTAAGCGTTCCCGTATCAAATATTGGCTTTCAAGCTACATGGGGCAATGAAAGACCCACCGATAAAAAAGCGCTGGCAAAATGGCAGCAATTACTGTTCAACACCACCATGAACTCCACCCTGCAATTAATGCCTGGTCAATGGCAAGACATTAATCTGACATTGAAAGGCGTTTCACCTAATAACCTGAAGTATCTGAAATTGTCCATCAATATGGACAATATTCAGTTCGATACTGTTCAACCTGCTGAAAATCGGCAGCGAAAAAACAAAAAATAAATGCAGCTTCTGCGCTTATATCAAGGAATAGAGAGCATCAATAATGAACAAAATATTTAAAGTTATCTGGAATCCGGCGACGGGCAGCTATAGCGTTGCCAGCGAAACGGCGAAGAGCCGTGGCAAAAAGAGCGGGCGCAGTAAGCTGTTAATTTCTGCCCTGGTTGCGGGTGGGTTACTCTCATCAGTTGGAGCCTATGCTTCGGTTTCACTTGACGGTGGTAAAAGCGCAGAAGAAATTGCAGGCGAAACGCCACTGAGTGATAACTGGATTGCTATTGGTAAAGAGGCCGTCGCCTCATCAGATACAATGGGTACAGGCACAACGGGTAGCGGGAGTGTTGCTGTCGGTGCAAGAGCTAATGCCGGGGTGGGAAGTACCGCAATTGGCTTCTCAAGTAATTCGTCAGGAGAAAGATCGGTCGCCTTAGGGCAATCAACGGTTTCCACGGGTAGCCGTTCAATCGCCATCGGCAGTGCGGCTAAAGCGACCAGCGATTATACCCTTGCACTGGGGAATTCTGCACAAGCTACAGCTGAAGGCACCATAGCGTTGGGCAAGGATACAGTAGCAAGTGCTATGGATGCTCTTGCATTCGGGAGACTGGCAAAGGCGTCAGGAACTAATTCCATTGCCGCAGGTAGAGAGAGTGCTGCTAGTGGTGAAGACAGCCTTGCATTAGGTAGACTGTCCATTGCCAGCGCCGCAAACGCGGTTGCGGTTGGCGCTGAGACCGAAGCCGCTGAAAATGCAACGGCAGTGGGTACTAAAGCTGAGGCAAATGGGCTTAACAGTATCGCGTTGGGCTACGGGAGTATTGCAAATACCGATAATACGATTGCTCTGGGTAATCAAAGCCAGGCAATCGCTGCGGGTGCCATTGCCATCGGTCAGGGGAATAAAGCTGACGGCGTAAATGCAATCGCACTGGGAAATGGGAGTATTACCGGTGGGGCAAATGCCATTGCTCTTGGACAAGGCAGTTATGCCGGTTTAGAAAATGGCATTGCAATTGGTGCTCAGGCCACTGCTCAAGGTAAAAATTCAATTGCTCTGGGTGCTGATTCTGTCGCGACTGAAGCGGATACTGTCTCCGTGGGTAACACAACAGCTCAGCGAAAAATTGTCAATATGGCAAAAGGTGATATCGACACTGACAGTACTGATGCCATCAATGGATCACAGCTTTATGCTATTAGTAAGTCAGTAGCGGATAATCTTGGTGGAGGAGCGACCGTCAATTCGCAGGGCGTGGTGACTTCCCCGAATTACAGACTGAAAAATGGTATTTATGGCAATGTTGGCGACGCCTTAGCGGATCTAAACACGAATACGATACAATGGGACAACCTTAAAAGGGGATATAGTGCGGCACATGGTACAGATGCCACCAGCAAAATCACTAACGTTACCGCTGGCGACCTTTCAGCCACCAGCACCGACGCCGTCAACGGTTCTCAGCTGAAAGCGACCAAGGACGATGTGGCGGCTAACACCACCAACATCACTAACCTGACGAGCGAAGTGGCTGGCAACACCACCAATATCACTAACCTGACCGATGCCGTAGATAGTCTCAATGATGATGCCCTGCTGTGGAATGGCACCGCGTTCAGCGCCGCTCACGGCACCGACGTCACCAGCAAAATCACCAATGTCACCGCTGGCGAACTCTCTGACACCAGCACCGACGCCGTCAACGGTTCTCAGCTGAAAGCGACCAAGGACGATGTGGCGGCTAACACCACCAACATCACTAACCTGACGAGCGAAGTGGCTGGCAACACCACCAGTATCACTAACCTGACTGATACGGTGACTAACCTCGGTGAAGACGCCCTGAAATGGGACGACGCCACAGGCGCATTCACCGCTGCACACGGTACTAACGCCACCAACAGAATCACTAACGTCACCGCTGGCGAGCTCTCTGACACCAGCACCGACGCCGTTAACGGTTCTCAGCTGAAAGCGACCAAGGACGATGTGGCGGCAAACACCACCAATATCGCTACCAACACCACCAACATCGCCACCAACACCAGCAATATCACTAACCTGACCAATGCCATAGACGGTCTCAATGATGATGCCCTGCTGTGGAATGGCACCGCGTTCAGCGCCGCACACGGCACCGATGTCACCAGCAAAATCACTAATGTCACCGCTGGCGAGCTCTCTGACACCAGCACCGACGCCGTTAACGGTTCTCAGCTGAAAACCACTAACGATAACGTGGCGACTAACACCACCAATATCACTAACCTGACTGATACGGTGACTAACCTCGGTGAAGACGCCCTGAAATGGGACGATGCCGCAGGCGCATTCACCGCTGCACACGGCACTAACGCCACCAACAAAATCAGCAACGTACAAGCTGGCATAGTCTCCTCTGACAGCACTGACGCCATAAATGGCTCACAACTTTACGGTTTGGCTGATTCATTCACGTCCTATCTGGGTGGTGGTGCTGATATTAGCGATACAGGTGTATTAACCGGGCCAACCTATAGTATTGGCGGCACTGACTATACTAACGTCGGGGATGCTCTGGCTGCGATTAACACTTCATTTAGTGATTCTCTCGGTGATGCTCTGCTCTGGGATACAACCGCAGGCAAATTCAGCGCCAAACACGGCATTAATAATGATCCCAGTGTAATCACTGATATTGCAAACGGTGCAGTCTCGTCCACCAGTAGCGACGCTATTAACGGTTCACAGCTTTATGGCGTTAGTGACTACATTGCCGATGCTCTGGGCGGGAACGCTGTGGTGAATGCGGATGGCAGTATCACCGCACCGACTTATGCCATCGCTGGCGGCAGTTACAGCAACGTTGGTGACGCACTGGAAGCGATCGATACCACGCTGGATGACGCCCTGCTCTGGGATGCAACAGCCAATGACGGTGCTGGTGCATTCAGCGCCGGTCGTGGGGTAGATAACACTGCCAGTAAGATTACTAACGTCGCAAATGGTGCAATCTCTGCCACCAGCAGCGACGCGATTAACGGCTCACAACTCTATACCACTAACAAATATATCGCTGATGCTCTGGGCGGTGATGCAGAAGTTAACGCTGACGGTGCTATCACTGCGCCGACTTACACCATTGCAAATGCCGAGTACAACAATGTCGGTGACGCTCTGGATGCGCTTGATGAGAACGCGCTGCTGTGGGATGCGACCGCCAATAACGGCGAAGGGGCTTACAACGCCAGTCATGACGGCAAGGCCAGCATTATCACAAACGTTGCTGATGGTAACATTGGTGAAGGTAGCACCGATGCTATCAACGGTTCTCAGCTGTTTAACACCAATATGCTGATCCAGCAGAACAGCGAAGTCATCAATCAGCTTGCCGGTAACACCAGTGAAACCTACATCGAAGAAAATGGTGCAGGTATTAACTATGTGCGTACCAATGACACCGGTTTAACCTTCACCGATGCCAGCGCAGCAGGCATTGGCTCTACCGCTGTGGGTTATAACTCTGTTGCTTCCAAAGCCAGCAGCGTAGCCATTGGTCAGGACAGCCGCAGCGAAGTTGAGACGGGTATCGCCCTGGGTAGCAGTTCCGTTTCCAGCCGTGTAATAGTTAAAGGTTCTCGTGACACCAGCGTATCGGAAGAAGGTGTTGTGATTGGTTATGACACAACTGACGGTGAACTGCTTGGCGCATTGTCGATCGGTGACGATGGTAAATATCGTCAAATCATCAATGTTGCCGATGGTTCTGAAGCCCATGATGCCGTTACGGTTCGCCAGTTGCAGAATGCGATTGGTGCAGTAGCCACCACGCCGACCAAATACTATCACGCCAACTCAACGGCTGAAGACTCACTGGCAGTCGGTGAAGACTCGCTGGCAATGGGCGCAAAAACCATCGTTAATGGTAATGCAGGTATTGGTATCGGCCTGAACACTTTAGTTCTGGCAGATGCGATTAACGGTATTGCTATCGGTAGCAACGCGCGTGCAAACCATGCAAACAGCATTGCAATGGGTAATGGTTCTCAAACTACCCGTGGCGCACAAACTGGCTACACCGCCTACAACATGGATACACCGCAGAACTCTGTGGGTGAATTCTCCGTAGGTAGCGAAGACGGTCAACGTCAGATCACCAACGTCGCGGCTGGTTCGGCGGATACCGATGCGGTCAACGTGGGTCAATTGAAAGTAACGGATGCGCAGGTTTCCCAGAATACCCAGAGCATTACTAGCCTGAACAATCAGGTGACGAATCTGGATACTCGCGTGACCAATATCGAGAACGGTATTGGCGATATCGTAACCACAGGTAGCACCAAGTACTTCAAGACCAACACCGATGGCGTAGATGCTAACGCCCAGGGTAAAGACAGTGTGGCGATTGGTTCTGGATCCATTGCTGCCGCTGACAACAGCGTCGCTCTGGGTACAGGCTCCGTGGCCAACGAAGAAAACACAATCTCTGTGGGTTCTTCTACCAACCAGCGCCGTATCACCAACGTTGCTGCCGGTGTTAATGCCACCGATGCGGTTAACGTTTCGCAACTGAAGTCTTCCGAAGCAGGTGGCGTTCGCTACGACACCAAAGCTGATGGCTCTATCGACTACAGCAACATTACTCTCGGTGGCGGCAATGGCGGTACGACTCGCATCAGCAACGTTTCTGCGGGCGTGAACAACAACGACGCAGTGAACTATGCACAGTTGAAGCAAAGTGTGCAGGAAACGAAGCAATACACCGATCAGCGCATGGTTGAGATGGATAACAAACTGTCCAAAACCGAAAGCAAGCTGAGCGGTGGTATCGCTTCCGCAATGGCAATGACCGGTCTGCCGCAGGCTTACACGCCGGGAGCCAGCATGGCCTCTATTGGTGGTGGTACTTACAACGGCGAATCGGCTGTTGCTTTAGGTGTGTCGATGGTGAGCGCCAATGGTCGTTGGGTCTACAAATTACAAGGTAGTACCAATAGCCAGGGTGAATACTCCGCCGCACTCGGTGCCGGTATTCAGTGGTAATGATCCATTAAAGAATGGGTAAACGCCAAATTGCGTGATGCGCTACGCTTATCAGACCTACGGGATGATTCAGCACATTCCTGTAGGACGGATAAGGCGTTCACGCCGCATCCGGCAAGATAAGGCGTACCAGATCAACAATCTGAGGGCAATTCTCTGATGGGAATTGCCCTTTTCTTTACAGACATCTACCTCACTCCAAATTGGCCCTACCAATTCTTCGCTTATCTGACCTCTGGTTCACAGTTCCCCAATTAAAACTCACATCAATGTTGCCAATGCATAACATTTAGTTAACTATTCATTGTCATTATCCCTACACAACATAATTGGCAGTGCCACTTTTACACAACGTGTGACACGGAGATGAGCAACAGACTCATCACGCGGCGTGTGTGGACTGCAGGAGACCTGCAATGAATCTCTGGCAACAAAACTATGATCCCGCCGGGAATATCTGGCTTTCCAGCCTGATAGCATCGCTTCCCATCCTGTTTTTCTTCTTTGCGCTGATTAAGCTCAAACTGAAAGGATACGTCGCCGCCTCGTGGACGGTGGCAATCGCCCTTGCCGTGGCTTTGCTGTTCTATAAAATGCCGGTCGCTAACGCGCTAGCCTCGGTGATTTATGGTTTCTTCTACGGTTTGTGGCCCATCGCGTGGATCATTATTGCAGCGGTGTTCGTCTATAAGATATCGGTGAAAACCGGGCAGTTTGACATCATCCGCTCGTCTATTCTTTCGATAACCCCTGACCAGCGCCTGCAAATGCTGATCGTCGGTTTCTGTTTCGGCGCGTTCCTCGAAGGGGCCGCAGGATTTGGCGCACCGGTAGCAATTACCGCCGCATTGCTGGTCGGTCTGGGCTTTAAACCGCTGTACGCCGCCGGGCTGTGCCTGATTGTTAACACCGCGCCAGTGGCATTTGGTGCGATGGGTATTCCGATTCTGGTCGCCGGGCAGGTAACAGGCATCGACAGCTTTGAGATTGGCCAGATGGTGGGGCGTCAGCTACCGTTTATGACCATTATCGTGCTGTTCTGGATTATGGCGATTATGGACGGCTGGCGCGGTATCAAAGAAACCTGGCCTGCGGTCGTGGTTGCGGGCGGTTCGTTTGCCATCGCTCAATACCTCAGCTCTAACTTCATTGGGCCGGAACTGCCAGACATTATCTCTTCGCTGGTATCGCTGCTCTGCCTGACACTGTTCCTCAAACGCTGGCAGCCGGTGCGCGTATTCCGTTTTGGTGATTTGGGGGCGTCACAGGTTGATATGACGCTGGCCCACACCGGTTACACCGCGGGTCAGGTATTACGTGCCTGGACACCGTTCCTGTTCCTGACCGCTACCGTAACACTGTGGAGTATCCCGCCGTTTAAAGCCCTGTTCGCATCGGGTGGCGCGCTGTATGAGTGGGTGATCAATATTCCGGTGCCGTACCTCGATAAACTGGTTGCCCGTATGCCGCCAGTGGTCAGCGAAGCGACAGCGTATGCCGCCGTGTTTAAGTTCGACTGGTTCTCTGCTACCGGTACCGCCATTCTGTTTGCTGCCCTGCTCTCGATTGTCTGGCTGAAGATGAAACCATCTGACGCTATCAGCACCTTCGGCAGCACACTAAAAGAACTGGCTCTGCCTATCTACTCCATCGGTATGGTGCTGGCATTCGCCTTTATTTCGAACTATTCCGGACTGTCATCAACACTGGCGCTTGCACTGGCGCACACCGGTCATGCATTCACCTTCTTCTCGCCGTTCCTCGGCTGGCTTGGGGTATTCCTGACCGGGTCGGATACGTCATCTAATGCTTTGTTTGCCGCTTTGCAGGCTACCGCCGCACAACAAATTGGCGTTTCTGATCTGTTGCTGGTTGCTGCCAACACCACCGGTGGTGTCACCGGCAAAATGATCTCTCCGCAATCTATCGCTATCGCCTGTGCGGCGGTAGGACTGGTGGGCAAAGAGTCTGATTTGTTCCGCTTTACTGTCAAACACAGCCTGATCTTCACCTGTATGGTGGGCGTGATCACCACGCTTCAGGCCTATGTCTTAACGTGGATGATTCCTTAATGATTGTTTTACCCAGACGCCTGTCAGACGAGGTTGCCGATCGTGTGCGGGCGCTGATTGATGAAAAAAACCTGGAGGCGGGCATGAAATTGCCCGCTGAACGTCAACTGGCAATGCAACTCGGTGTATCGCGAAATTCACTGCGCGAGGCGCTGGCGAAACTGGTGAGCGAAGGTGTGTTGCTCAGTCGACGCGGCGGCGGGACGTTTATTCGCTGGCGTCATGACACATGGTCGGAGCAAAACATCGTCCAGCCGTTGAAAACGCTGATGGCCGATGATCCGGATTACAGTTTCGATATTCTGGAAGCCCGCTACGCCATAGAAGCCAGCACCGCGTGGCATGCAGCAATGCGCGCCACGCCTGGCGAAAAAGAGAAAATTCAGCTTTGCTTTGAAGCAACACTCAGCGAAGACCCGGATCTCGCCTCACAAGCGGACGTTCGTTTTCATCTGGCGATTGCCGAAGCCTCACATAACATTGTGTTGCTGCAAACCATGCGTGGTTTCTTCGATGTCCTGCAATCCTCAGTGAAGCATAGCCGTCAGCGGATGTATCTGGTGCCCCCGGTTTTTTCACAACTGACCGAACAACATCAGGCTGTCATTGACGCCATTTTTGCCGGTGATGCTGACGGGGCGCGTAAAGCAATGATGGCGCACCTTAGCTTTGTTCACACCACCATGAAACGATTCGATGAAGATCAGGCTCGCCATGCACGCATTACCCGCCTGCCTGGTGACCATAATGAGAATTCGAGGGAGAAAAACGCATGATTATTTCCGCAGCCAGCGATTATCGCGCCGCAGCACAACGCATTCTGCCGCCATTCCTGTTCCACTATATGGATGGGGGGGCATATTCTGAATACACCCTGCGCCGCAACGTGGAAGATTTGTCAGAGGTGGCGCTGCGCCAGCGAATTCTGAAAAACATGTCCGACTTAAGCCTGGAAACGACGCTGTTTAATGAGAAATTGTCGATGCCGGTGGCGCTAGGTCCGGTAGGTTTGTGTGGCATGTATGCGCGACGCGGCGAAGTTCAGGCCGCAAAAGCGGCGGATGCACATGGCATTCCGTTTACTCTCTCGACCGTTTCTGTTTGCCCAATTGAAGAAGTCGCCCCCGCCATCAAGCGTCCGATGTGGTTCCAGTTATATGTGCTGCGCGATCGCGGCTTTATGCGTAACGCGCTGGAGCGTGCAAAAGCGGCAGGCTGTTCAACTCTGGTCTTCACTGTGGATATGCCAACGCCTGGTGCGCGTTACCGTGATGCGCACTCTGGAATGAGCGGCCCGAACGCGGCAATGCGCCGCTACTTGCAGGCGGTAACGCATCCGCAATGGGCGTGGGATGTGGGCCTGAATGGTCGTCCGCATGATCTCGGTAATATCTCGGCTTATCTCGGCAAACCGACCGGACTGGAAGATTACATCGGCTGGCTAGGGAATAACTTCGATCCTTCTATCTCATGGAAAGACCTTGAGTGGATCCGCGATTTCTGGGATGGCCCGATGGTGATCAAAGGGATCCTCGACCCAGAAGATGCGCGTGATGCGGTACGTTTTGGCGCAGATGGCATTGTGGTTTCTAACCACGGTGGCCGCCAGCTGGACGGTGTACTCTCTTCTGCCCGTGCGTTGCCTGCTATTGCAGATGCGGTGAAAGGTGATATCGCCATTCTGGCAGATAGCGGCATTCGTAACGGGCTTGATGTCGTGCGTATGATTGCACTCGGTGCCGATACTGTACTGCTGGGTCGTGCTTTCCTGTATGCGCTGGCAACGGCGGGCCAGGCGGGCGTGGCAAATCTGCTTAATCTGATAGAGAAAGAGATGAAAGTGGCGATGACGCTCACTGGCGCGAAATCGATTAGCGAAATTACGCAAGATTCGCTGGTGCAAGGGCTGGGTAAAGAGTTGCCTGCGGCGCTGGCTCCGATGGCGAAAGGGAATGCCGCATAGTCGTTTCCCCCTCGCCCCTCCGGGGAGAGGGCCGGGGTGAGGGGAAAAGGCCGCACCACTTCTCAATTTTCTGCTATCCTGCCCCCGCACTAAGGGGGCAGTATGCTAAACATCGTACTTTACGAACCAGAAATTCCGCCAAATACTGGCAACATCATCCGTCTTTGCGCCAACACCGGCTTTCGCCTGCATATCATCGAACCGATGGGATTTGCCTGGGACGATAAGCGCCTGCGCCGTGCGGGGCTGGACTACCACGAATTTACCGCCGTTACGCGCCATCATAACTATGCCGCGTTTCTTGAGGCTGAAAACCCGCAGCGTCTGTTTGCCCTCACCACGAAAGGTACGCCTGCTCACAGCGCCGTAAGTTATCAGGATGGCGACTATCTGATGTTTGGCCCGGAAACACGCGGCCTGCCCGCGAGCATTCTCGATGCCCTGCCCGCTGAACAAAAAATTCGCATTCCAATGGTGCCGGACAGCCGCAGCATGAACCTGTCCAATGCGGTGTCGGTCGTGGTGTATGAAGCCTGGCGGCAGCTGGGGTATCCGGGAGCGGTGTTGAGAGATTAGTTACTGTATGCCGGATAGATGATTACATCGCATCCGGCACAATCACAGGACGTCAGATCCCATCCCCATATTCAAACGTATGGTTAATGCCGTTGAAATGCTGATCCATATCCATTGATGGCTTATCGCTGTCTGGTTTACCGACAATGCGTGCCGGAACGCCAGCGGCGGTGGTATGTGGCGGTACCGGTTGCAGCACCACGGAACCTGCGCCAATCTTCGCACCGCGACCAACTTCAATATTACCGAGAATTTTCGCACCTGCGCCAATCATCACGCCTTCACGAATTTTCGGGTGACGGTCGCCGCCAGATTTTCCCGTACCGCCAAGGGTAACGGATTGCAGAATCGACACGTCATTTTCAATCACCGCAGTTTCACCCACCACAATGCCCGTCGCGTGGTCGAGCATGATACCGCGACCAATTTTTGCCGCCGGATGAATATCCACCTGGAACGTCACAGATACCTGGTTTTGCAGAAAAATAGCCAGCGCGCGACGGCCCTGATTCCACAGCCAGTGACCGATGCGATACGCCTGCAAGGCGTGAAAACCTTTCAGATATAACAATGGGGTTGAGTATTTATCGACTGCAGGGTCGCGGGTACGCACTGCCTGAATATCACAGGCCGCAGAAGCAATCATTTCCGGGTCGGCGGCGTAGGCTTCTTCCACCACTTCGCGGATAGCAATGGCAGGCATAATTGGCGATGACAGCTTGTTCGCCAGCATGTAGCTCAGTGCACTGCCCAGGTTTTCGTGCTTGAGTAGCGTCGCGTGGTAAAAACTGGCCAGCATTGGCTCACAGTCCGCCAGCGTTCTGGCTTCAGCTTTAATATTGTTCCAGACAATTTCCAGTTCTTCACACGACATTGCTTACTCCACACGATGAGATAATGACCGGCCCGTTCTGCGCGGGCCGGGTCATAGCGGTAACAAAGGTTCCCTGGGTTTAGTGGCTGCTGCGCTCGTCCTTGCGTGCACGACCTAGTAAAGTCAATGCTGCCTCGCGCGCGTTTTTTCCGCAATATAATACTTGATAAATTTCCTCGGTTATTGGCATTTCAACGCCGAAGCGATGCGCCAGTTCGCGGACTTCTTTCGTATTGCGGTAGCCTTCCACCACCTGACCAATTTTCTCCTGCGCGCTTTGTACATCCATGCCCTGACCGAGCATCATGCCAAAACGGCGGTTACGCGACTGGTTGTCGGTACAGGTAAGTACCAGATCACCCAGCCCCGCCATGCCCATAAAGGTGGCAGGATCGGCCCCCAGCGCCGCGCCAAGACGCGACATCTCAGCCAGCCCACGAGTGATCAGCGCCGTACGCGCATTCGCACCAAAACCGATACCGTCGGACATTCCCGCGCCAATGGCAATGACGTTTTTCACCGCGCCGCCAAGCTGCACACCGATGAAATCCGGATTGCTGTAAACGCGGAAACTTTTGCCGCAGTGCAGCAGTTGCTGGAGATCATCAGCAAAGGTCTGGTCGGTAGAGGCCAGCGAAATGGCCGTCGGTAAACCTGCCGCCAGTTCTTTCGCAAACGTTGGGCCAGAGATAACTGCCAGCGGAATTTGATCGCCTAAGGCCTCACGCGCCACGTCCTGTAACAGACGTCCGGTTTCCGCTTCCAGACCTTTGGTCGCCCACACCAGACGCGCATCAGGGCGCATCAGCGGTTTAATCTGGCGCAGCACTTCACCAAAGACATGGCTTGGCACGACGGCAAGAATATTACGGCTGGCTGCCAGTGCGGTAGCGAGATCGCTTTCAAGATGGAGCGTATCGGGAAAAGGCACATCGGGGAGAAACGCGGCGTTACAGCGGTCGCGTTCAAGCGTCGCGATATGTTCAGGGTCATGGCCCCAGAGAACAACCTCGTGGCCATTTCTTGCCAGGGTGATGGCAAGAGCAGTGCCGTACGAGCCGGCACCGATCACAGTCATTGAAGCATTACGTTGGTTCATCAGGCATCCTGATGTTCTTCAGTACCTTCGCCAGCCTGCTGCTGCAAATAGTTCATGAACAGCGCATCGAAGTTAACCGGCGCAAGGTTCAGTTGCGGGAATGTACCGCGGGATACCATGCTGGTGATGCACTCACGAGCATACGGGAACAGAATGTTCGGGCAGTACGCGCCCAGGCAATGTGCCATCTGGGTGCCTTCGATACCCGCGATGGAGAAAATACCGCCCTGCTGAACTTCGCACAGGAACGCAGTTTCTTCGCCCAGGGATGCCGTTACGGTAACACGCAGTACCACTTCGTAAACGTCATCTGCCAGTTGAGAAGATGCCGTATCAAGATCAAGTTTAACTTCTGGCTGCCAATCTTTCTGGAAAACGTGCGGCGCGTTTGGCGCTTCGAAAGAGATATCCTTGGTATAAATACGTTGGATCTGGAAAGTCATTTCAGTGTTGTTTTGTTCTGACATGTGTAGAAAACCCTTAAGTGTTGTCCTTCAATACTGCACAATGTAATGCCAACGTTCACACGTTATTTCAGCAGGGGATCCAGTCCACCACGTGCATCCAATGCATACAAGTCATCACAGCCGCCAATGTGCTGTGCGTCAATAAAAATCTGGGGAACCGTGGTGCGACCGCTGCGTTTGATCATCTCTTCACGCTTAGCGGCGTTGCCATCGATCGGCAACTCCTGAAAACTCACACCCTTGCTGCTCAGCAGTGCTTTCGCACGATGGCAATACGGGCAGGTTTCTTTGGTATAGATTTCAACATTGGCCATAAATTAGCTCCTGTTTTTTTACCCTGAAATTTCATGTTGCAGGGCGGCAGCAAAATGGAGTGTCCCCAGAAGCTTATAACAATAAGTCTCAGGGGGCCTAATTGCAGCTAACGGCCTGCATCATGAAAGACGACAGGTAAATTATTTGCCGCGCACCAGAGGCAAGTTTTCACCAGCCCAGCCAGCGACGCCCTCTTTCAGCACGAATACTTGCGCAAAACCTGCTTTCGTCAGCGCGTTTGCAGGCTCCTGGCACTGCATGCCAGAACCGTCTACCACGATAACCGGCTTGTCTTTGTGCTTCTCAAGCTCACCAACATTATTGGCTTTGATTTCGCTCGGCAACAGATTGATAGAACCTGCGATATGGCCTTTACGGAAGTCATCACGCTGACGTAAATCCACAACCACAGCGTCTTCTTTGTTGATCAGACGTGTAGCTTCACCACGAGTAATCACCTTCACTTTCGAGGTCAGGCTCTTAAACGTAGTCACAAGAACCGCCACCAGTAACGCGATCCAGGCGATACTCAGTATGGGATGACGGCCAACAAATTGCATAATTTCTTGCATGGGGGGTAACAACTCCCGACGTAGTGATTAAAAAAACCAGGAAAGGAGTATACCTGCGCGGTGCGGCAAATACAGCCAGCGCGTTAACTGGAATGCAATTTTGCGGGGCGCTACGAAAAAAAAGCGTAAATCTGGCATCGGCTTGCCGCGAGCGGTCGTATATTTTGATCTTCAGAGGCTATTTTATCGATTCAGCTGTAGTAAAATTACGCAAATTTTGACTCTTGAGTATGAGGTTGTCGCAATGTCGGTTTCTAAAAAACCTATGGTACTGGTGATTCTGGATGGCTATGGCTATCGCGAAGAACAGCAGGATAACGCCATTTTTAGTGCTAAAACCCCGGTAATGGATGCACTGTGGGCCAATCGTCCGCATACCCTGATCGACGCTTCCGGTCTGGAAGTCGGTCTGCCTGACCGTCAAATGGGTAACTCCGAAGTAGGCCACGTTAACCTGGGTGCCGGCCGCATCGTGTATCAGGACCTGACTCGTCTGGACGTTGAAATCAAAGATCGCGCTTTCTTCGCTAATCCGGTGCTGACTGGTGCGGTAGATAAAGCGAAAAACGCAGGCAAAGCAGTACACATTATGGGTCTGCTCTCCGCAGGTGGTGTACACAGCCACGAAGTTCACATCATGGCGATGGTAGAACTGGCAGCGGAACGCGGCGCAGAAAAAATCTACCTGCACGCATTCCTTGACGGTCGCGACACCCCGCCGCGCAGTGCTGAATCCTCGCTGAAAAAATTCGAAGAGAAATTTGCCGCGCTGGGCAAAGGCCGCGTAGCGTCCATCATTGGTCGTTACTACGCAATGGACCGCGACAATCGTTGGGATCGCGTTGAAAAAGCGTATGACCTGCTGACGCTGGCGCAGGGCGAATTCCAGGCCGACACCGCTGTTGCCGGTTTGCAGGCTGCTTATGCTCGCGACGAAAACGACGAATTCGTGAAAGCGACCGTTATCCGTGCTGAAGGCCAGCCAGACGCGGCAATGGAAGACGGCGATGCGCTGATTTTCATGAACTTCCGTGCTGACCGCGCGCGTGAAATCACTCGTGCTTTCGTGAACGCTGATTTCGACGGCTTCGCGCGTAAGAAAGTGGTTAAGATCGATTTCGTGATGCTGACCGAATACGCCGCTGATATCAAAACTGCGGTTGCTTACCCGCCAGCTTCTCTGGTTAACACCTTCGGCGAGTGGATGGCGAAAAACGACAAAACTCAACTGCGTATTTCCGAAACCGAAAAATATGCTCACGTCACTTTCTTCTTTAACGGTGGTGTAGAAGAGTCGTTCAAAGGCGAAGACCGCATTCTGATCAACTCGCCGAAAGTGGCAACTTACGACCTGCAGCCAGAAATGAGTTCCGCAGAGCTGACCGAAAAACTGGTTGCGGCCATCAAGAGCGGCAAATACGACACTATCATCTGTAACTATCCTAACGGCGACATGGTAGGTCACACCGGGGTGATGGAAGCAGCGGTTAAAGCCGTTGAAGCGCTGGATCACTGCGTGGATGAAGTTGCGAAAGCGGTTGAGTCTGTAGGTGGACAACTGCTGATCACCGCTGACCACGGTAACGCTGAACAGATGCGCGATCCGGCAACGGGTCAGGCACACACGGCACACACCAACCTGCCAGTTCCGCTGATTTACGTTGGTGATAAGAACGTGAAAGCGGTTGAAGGCGGCAAACTTTCTGACATCGCGCCGACCATGTTGTCGCTGATGGGTATGGAAATCCCGCAAGAGATGACTGGTAAGCCGCTGTTCATCGTGGAATAATCCCTCCCCATGAGGGGAAAGGCGATTAATACCATGACACGGGCCGTGAAACCGCGCAGGTTTGCAATCAGGCCCATCATCTACGCCAGCGTTCTTAGCGCTGGCGTATTGTTGTGCGCCTTTTCCGCCCACGCGGATGATCGCGACCAACTCAAATCCATTCAGGCCGATATCGCCGCGAAAGAGCGCGCGGTACGCCAAAAACAACAACAACGCTCCAGCCTGCTTGCTCAGTTGAAAAAGCAGGAAGAAGCGATCTCGGAAGCCACCCGTAAGCTGCGCGAAACGCAAAACACGCTCAATCAACTGAATAAACAGATTGATGAGATGAACGCGTCGATTGCCAAACTGGAGCAGCAAAAAGCCGCCCAGGAGCGCAGCCTCGCCGCACAACTGGATGCCGCATTCCGTCAGGGCGAGCATACCGGTATTCAGCTGATTCTCAGCGGTGAAGAAAGCCAGCGTGGACAGCGTTTACAGGCTTATTTCGGCTATCTCAACCAGGCGCGACAAGAAACCATTGCTCAGTTGAAACAAACGCGTGAAGAAGTCGCTATGCAACGCGCCGAGCTGGAAGAGAAACAGAGCGAGCAACAAACACTGTTATATGAGCAGCGAGCCCAACAGGCGAAGCTGACCCAGGCGCTGAACGATCGTAAAAAGACGCTGGCTGGGCTAGAGTCTTCCATCCAGCAAGGTCAACAACAGTTGAGCGAGCTGCGCGCCAACGAATCTCGTCTACGTAACAGCATTGCCCGTGCGGAAGCGGCGGCGAAAGCGCGTGCTGAACGTGAGGCGCGCGAAGCCCAGGCGGTTCGCGACCGTCAGAAAGAAGCGACGCGCAAAGGCACCACCTACAAACCGACCGAAAGCGAAAAATCGCTGATGTCCCGAACTGGTGGCCTGGGAGCGCCGCGTGGTCAGGCATTCTGGCCGGTTCGCGGGCCGACGCTGCATCGTTATGGCGAGCAGCTACAGGGTGAGCTGCGCTGGAAAGGGATGGTGATTGGTGCTTCTGAAGGTACTGAAGTTAAAGCGATTGCCGACGGTCGGGTGATTCTGGCTGACTGGCTGCAAGGCTACGGTCTGGTGGTGGTGGTTGAGCATGGTAAAGGCGACATGAGTCTTTACGGCTATAATCAGAGCGCACTGGTGAGCGTTGGTTCGCAGGTTCGCGCGGGCCAGCCAATTGCACTGGTGGGCAGCAGTGGCGGTCAGGGTCGGCCTTCACTCTATTTCGAAATTCGCCGCCAGGGTCAGGCGGTCAATCCACAGCCGTGGTTGGGAAGATAAGTTTTGTTTCCATTTCGTCGTAACGTTCTTGCATTTGCCGCTCTGTTGGCGCTCTCCTCCCCTGTACTTGCTGGCAAACTTGCCATCGTCATTGATGATTTTGGGTATCGCCCACACAACGAAAACCAGGTGCTGGCGATGCCTTCCGCTATCTCCGTCGCTGTATTACCCGATTCACCGCACGCCAGAGAGATGGCGACCAAAGCGCATAACAGCGGTCACGAAGTGTTGATTCATCTGCCGATGGCACCGTTGAGTAAACAGCCGCTGGAGAAAAATACGCTGCGCCCGGAGATGAGCAGCGACGAAATTGAGCGCATTATTCGTAGTGCGGTCAATAACGTGCCCTATGCCGTGGGGATCAACAACCACATGGGCAGCAAGATGACCTCTAACCTGTTTGGTATGCAGAAAGTGATGCAGGCACTGGAGCGTTACAATCTTTACTTCCTCGACAGCGTAACCATCGGTAATACCCAGGCGATGCGCGCCGCGCAAGGCACTGGCGTGAAGGTTATTAAACGGAAGGTGTTCCTCGACGATTCACAGAACGAAGCAGACATCCGTGTGCAGTTTAATCGTGCAATTGACCTGGCGCGTCGCAACGGTTCAACCATTGCCATTGGGCATCCTCACCCTTCAACGGTACGCGTGTTGCAACAGATGGTTTATAACCTGCCGCCAGACATTACACTGGTGAAAGCCAGCAGCTTGCTGAATGAACCGCAGGTTGATACTTCTACACCGCCGATAAACGCTGTGCCTGATGCACCGCATAATCCGTTCCGTGGCGTGAAACTGTGTAAACCGAAGAAACCGCTGGAACCGGTTTATGCTAATCGCTTCTTTGAAGTATTAAGCGAAAGCATCAGCCAGAGCACGCTGATCGTTTACTTCCAGCATCAGTGGCAAGGCTGGGGCAAGCAGCCCGAAGCGGCAAAACTTAACGCTAGCGCAAATTAAAGGCGCTACGCGTAATGCGATGGTGCGACCGTGTTTTGTCGCGCCATTGCCATAAGCGGAAAGACCACAGTAACGCCTGATAACCCACCTTTATGCTGCGTACATTGGAAATCAGGCGCTTATACATACCGGAAGTAAATATCTCAGCAATCATCCGTTGGCGGGTAATAATATCTGGCTCTTTACGTACCGCATGGCAAACACGTAATGCTTCGTAAGTTATTTGTTGATGAAATTCCGGGTAAATCACTATTCTGTCTGCGTAATCGCGATTTAACTTTTCCAACAGTCGGGTAATCTTAATATAGTGGCGTTGATAATTAAGGTTTTTATTTCCCTGTCTATTCAATCGGCTCACTGACGTATTATGCAAATAATATTTATATAACGATTGCTCGGTATATCGCACGCGTTGCGCGTTAAACATAAATTCTGTTGTCCAGACAATATCCTGATGATGTAATCCGGCAATAAATTTAATGTTATTTTTAACAATGACATCACGACGATAAATGCCCATCCAGACAACATGAGTCCAACGGCGGGAAGAAAGCCCCATCCGCAACCAATCAGGGCCGGTTAATACGCCGGTTGAGCGAAGGCGATCGCTGGGGATGGATTGCCAGGTTTCTCCCGTTTCACGAAAACACCAGTCAGCGTTGCACTGCGCCACGTCGAGGTCGTCCTCTAACGCCATGGTCATCAGCGTTTCGTACATAGTGGGATAGACCTCATCGTCAGCATCGACAAAAGCGACATATTTACCCGTCGCCGCCTCGATCCCACGATTACGCGCCACCGATGCGCCGGCATTCGCCTGATGCAGCAAACGAACGTGCGGATAGTTTTCCGCGTAATGCTTTGCTATTTCAACAGAATTATCCGTTGAACCATCGTTAATAATAATGATTTCCAGAGCAGTCCAGGTTTGCGCGATTAAAGATTCCATGCAAGTACGGAAATCATCTCCCGCATTATATAACGGGATAATAACACTGAGTTTATTGGTGCTGTTCATCATAAATACCGACGACCTCTGAAGTTATCCTGATGTTTTACAGGCTTTGTATTAAGAAACCATTAAGCCTGTGAGATATTATTTTTACAGGTGAGAGAGTCACTTCAGGGTAGAGAGATAATGAGAGCAGCTATATAAGAGATCAGCGCAATTACGATATCTTTATTACACTGACAGGATTTTACATATTTAACGGATTATCCTCAGGAAAAAGGGCTGGAATACCAGCCCTTGTTCGTGTTAATCCCAGCTCAGAATAACTTTCCCGGACTGGCCCGAACGCATAGCGTCAAAGCCCTTCTGGAAATCATCGATAGAGAAACGATGGGTAATGATCGGCGAGAGATCGAGGCCAGACTGAATCAGCGCCGCCATCTTGTACCAGGTTTCAAACATCTCACGACCGTAAATACCTTTAATGAACAAGCCTTTAAAGATCACTTTGGTCCAGTCGATAGACATATCAGACGGCGGAATACCCAGCATCGCAATGCGACCGCCGTGGTTCATGGTGTCGAGCATGGTACGAAACGCTGGCGGCGCACCGGACATTTCCAGACCGACATCAAAGCCTTCGGTCATGCCTAACTCCGCCATCACGTCATTGAGATTTTCTTTGGCGACGTTAACCGCACGGGTGATACCCATTTTACGCGCCAGCTCAAGGCGGTATTCATTAACATCCGTGATCACCACGTTGCGTGCACCGACGTGTTTCGCCACCGCCGCAGCCATAATACCTATCGGGCCTGCACCAGAGACCAGCACATCCTCGCCCACCAGATCAAACGACAGCGCGGTATGCACGGCGTTACCGAAGGGATCAAAAATGGAAGCCAGATCATCGGAGATATTGTCGGGGATTTTGAAAGCGTTGAACGCCGGAATCACCAGATACTCGGCGAAGCAGCCCGGACGGTTAACGCCGACGCCGATCGTGTTGCGGCACAGATGTGTACGACCGCCACGACAGTTGCGGCAATGACCACAAGTGATATGGCCTTCGCCAGAAACGCGATCGCCGATCTTGAAGCCTTTCACTTCCTGACCGATGCCAACCACCTCACCGACATATTCATGGCCTACAACCATCGGTACTGGGATGGTTTTTTGCGACCACTCATCCCAGTTATAGATGTGAACGTCAGTCCCGCAGATGGCTGTTTTACGGATTTTAATCAGCAGATCGTTATGTCCGAGTTCCGGTTCAGGAACGTCGGTCATCCAGATGCCCTCTTCCGCTTTCAGTTTGGATAACGCTTTCATCTCACATCCTCACTCAGGCGATTACGCCCAGTTGTTTACCAATACGCGTGAACGCTTCTACCGCACGCGTAATTTGCTCAGGGGTATGCGCCGCAGACATCTGGGTACGAATACGCGCCTGACCTTTCGGAACGACCGGATAGAAGAAACCGGTGACGTAAATGCCCTCTTTTTGCAGTTCACGTGCAAATTTTTGCGCCACTACAGCATCGCCAAGCATGACCGGAATAATGGCGTGATCGGCACCCGCCAGGGTAAAGCCCGCCGCCGACATTTGCTCACGGAACTGACGCGCGTTCGCCCACAGACGGTCACGCAACTCGCTACCCGCTTCAACCATCTCCAGCACTTTGATGGAAGCGGCAACAATGGCCGGTGCCAACGAGTTGGAGAACAGGTACGGACGAGAACGCTGGCGCAGCCACTCAACCACTTCTTTGCGCGCCGCGGTATAACCACCAGAAGCCCCGCCCAGCGCTTTACCGAGCGTGCCGGTGATAATATCGACCCGGCCCATCACATCGCAGTATTCATGGGAACCACGACCATTTTCACCGACAAAACCAACGGCGTGGGAGTCGTCTACCATCACCAGGGCATCGTATTTATCTGCCAGATCGCAAACACCTTTCAGGTTGGCAATCACGCCGTCCATCGAGAACACACCATCGGTGGCAATCAGCACATGACGCGCACCGGCTTCACGCGCTTCTTTCAGACGTGCTTCCAGCTCCTGCATATCGTTGTTGGCATAACGATAGCGTTTAGCTTTGCACAGACGCACACCATCAATAATAGACGCGTGGTTCAGTGCGTCGGAGATAATGGCGTCTTCCGCGCCCAACAGCGTTTCGAACAGGCCACCGTTAGCATCAAAGCAGGAAGAGTAGAGAATCGCATCTTCCATCCCCAGGAAGGCCGCCAGTTTTTGTTCAAGCTCTTTATGGCTGTCCTGAGTGCCGCAAATAAAACGCACCGAAGCCATGCCGAAACCGTGAGAATCCATTCCCGCCTTTGCCGCCGCAATCAGATCCGGATGATTCGCCAGTCCGAGATAGTTATTGGCACAAAAGTTAATGACGTGGCTTCCATCAGCCACCGTGATGTCTGCTTGTTGCGCAGACGTAATAATGCGCTCTTCTTTAAACAACCCTTCCACCCTTGCGGTTTCCAGATCGTTGGTTAACTGCTGATAAAATTCTCCACGCATTGCGATTCTCCAGACAGGGCAAATTCCAGCACATATTACCCAAACTTATAGGTTGCGACGAGATGACGCGTTAACACTTCTGCAAAATTCAGGATAAATAACGTCCATCAATCTCACTTTTGGCGAATGGCTGAAGCGAACGCCGTGTAGTGATATGATAGAAGCATTCGTGTCTGAGATTGTCTCTGACTCCATAATTCGAAGGTTACAGTTATGATCATCGTTACCGGCGGCGCGGGCTTTATCGGCAGCAATATCGTTAAGGCCCTGAATGATAAAGGCATCACCGATATTCTGGTGGTGGACAACCTGAAAGACGGCACCAAGTTTGTGAACCTGGTCGATCTGGATATCGCGGACTATATGGATAAGGAAGACTTCCTGATCCAGATTATGGCTGGCGAAGAGTTCGGCGATGTCGAAGCGATTTTCCACGAAGGCGCGTGCTCTTCCACCACCGAGTGGGATGGCAAGTATATGATGGATAACAACTATCAATACTCCAAAGAGCTGCTGCACTACTGTCTGGAACGCGAAATCCCGTTCCTGTATGCCTCTTCCGCGGCCACTTACGGCGGTCGCACCTCCGACTTTATTGAATCCCGCGAGTACGAAAAACCGTTGAACGTCTACGGTTACTCAAAATTCCTGTTTGATGAATATGTTCGCCAAATCCTGCCAGAAGCGAACTCGCAGATTGTTGGCTTCCGCTATTTCAACGTTTATGGACCGCGTGAAGGCCATAAAGGCAGCATGGCGAGCGTCGCTTTCCATCTCAACACTCAGCTTAACAACGGTGAATCACCGAAGCTGTTCGAAGGTAGCGAGAACTTCAAACGTGACTTCGTCTATGTGGGCGACGTGGCTGATGTGAATCTGTGGTTCCTGGAAAATGGCGTTTCCGGCATCTTCAACCTCGGCACCGGTCGTGCAGAATCCTTCCAGGCAGTAGCAGATGCTACGCTTGCTTATCACAAGAAAGGCCAGATCGAATACATTCCGTTCCCGGATAAACTGAAAGGCCGCTATCAGGCGTTCACTCAGGCAGATCTGACGAATCTGCGCGCGGCGGGTTACGACAAACCGTTCAAAACCGTTGCTGAAGGTGTAACGGAATACATGGCCTGGCTGAATCGCGACGCATAAGAGCTCTGCATGAAAATACTGGTGATCGGCCCGTCTTGGGTTGGCGACATGATGATGTCGCAAAGTCTCTATCGCACGCTCCAGGCGCGCTATCCCCAGGCGATAATCGACGTGATGGCACCGGCATGGTGCCGTCCGTTATTATCGCGGATGCCGGAAGTTAACGAAGCTATCCCTATGCCTCTCGGTCACGGAGCGCTGGAAATCGGCGAACGCCGCAAACTGGGTCATAGTCTGCGTGAAAAGCGCTACGACCGCGCCTACGTCTTACCCAACTCCTTCAAGTCCGCATTAGTGCCTTTCTTCGCGGGTATTCCTCATCGCACCGGCTGGCGCGGCGAGATGCGCTACGGTTTACTTAACGATGTACGCGTGCTCGATAAAGAAGCCTGGCCGCTAATGGTGGAACGCTATGTCGCGCTGGCCTATGACAAAGGCATTATGCGTACCGCACAAGATCTGCCGCAGCCATTGTTATGGCCGCAGTTGCAGGTGAGCGAAGGTGAAAAATCATATACCTGTAATCAATTTTCGCTTTCATCAGAACGTCCGATGATTGGCTTTTGCCCCGGAGCGGAGTTTGGTCCGGCAAAACGCTGGCCACACTACCACTATGCGGAGCTGGCAAAGCAGCTGATTGATGAAGGTTATCAGGTGGTTCTGTTTGGCTCGGCGAAAGATCATGAAGCGGGCAATGAGATTCTTGCCGCTTTGAATACCGAGCAGCAGGCATGGTGCCGGAACCTGGCGGGGGAAACACAGCTTGATCAAGCAGTTATCCTGATTGCAGCCTGTAAAGCCATTGTCACTAACGATTCTGGCCTGATGCACGTTGCGGCGGCGCTCAATCGTCCTTTGGTTGCCCTGTATGGTCCGAGTAGCCCGGACTTCACACCGCCACTATCCCATAAAGCGCGCGTGATCCGCCTGATTACCGGCTATCACAAAGTGCGTAAAGGTGACGCTGCGGAGGGTTATCACCAGAGCTTGATCGACATTACTCCCCAGCGCGTACTGGAAGAACTCAACGCGCTATTGTTACAAGAGGAAACCTGACGGATGCGGGTTCTGATCGTTAAAACATCGTCGATGGGCGATGTTCTCCATACGCTGCCCGCACTCACTGATGCCCAGCAGGCAATCCCAGGGATTAAGTTTGACTGGGTGGTGGAAGAAGGGTTCGCACAGATTCCTTCCTGGCACGCTGCCGTTGAGCGAGTTATTCCTGTGGCAATACGTCGCTGGCGTAAAGCCTGGTTCTCGGCCCCCATAAAAGCTGAACGCAAAGCGTTTCGTGAAGCGCTACAAGCAGAGAACTATGACGCAGTTATCGACGCTCAGGGGCTGGTAAAAAGCGCGGCGCTGGTGACGCGTCTGGCGCATGGCGTAAAGCATGGAATGGACTGGCAAACCGCTCGCGAACCCTTAGCCAGCCTGTTTTACAATCGTAAGCATCATATTGCAAAACAGCAGCACGCCGTAGAACGCACCCGCGAACTGTTTGCCAAAAGTCTGGGCTATAGCAAACCGCAAACCCAGGGCGATTATGCTATCGCACAGCATTTCCTGACGAACCTGCCTACAGATGCTGGCGAATATGCCGTATTTCTTCATGCGACGACCCGTGATGATAAACACTGGCCGGAAGAACACTGGCGAGAATTGATTGGTTTACTGGCTGATTCAGGAATACGGATTAAACTTCCGTGGGGCGCGCCGCATGAGGAAGAACGGGCGAAACGACTGGCGGAAGGATTTGCTTATGTTGAAGTATTGCCGAAGATGAGTCTGGAAGGCGTTGCTCGTGTGCTGGCGGGCGCTAAATTTGTGGTGTCGGTGGATACGGGGTTAAGCCATTTAACGGCGGCACTGGATAGACCCAATATCACGGTTTATGGACCTACCGATCCGGGATTAATTGGTGGGTATGGGAAGAATCAGGTAGTTTGCATGGCACCGGGAAAAAGTTTAATTAATCTCAACGGTCAAGCAGTTTTGGAAAAACTATCATCATTATAAAGGTAAAACATGCCAACCTTCATTAAACTTCATTCATGGAAACCTTACACTCTGAAATCATCTATGATTTTAGAGGTAATAACTTATATATTATGTTTTCTTTCATTGATAATTGCATTCGTCGATAACACTTTCAGCATAAAGATATATAATATCACTGCTATAGTTTGCCTATTATCACTAATTTTACGTGGCAGACAAGGAAATTACAATATAAAAAATATTATTCTGCCCCTTTCTATATTTTTTATAGGCTTGCTTGATTTAATTTGGTATTCTATATTTAAAGTAGATAACTCGCCATTTCGTGCTACTTACCATAGTTATTTAAATACTGCCAAAATATTTATATTTGGTTCTTTTATTGTTTTTTTAGCACTAACTAGTCAGCTAAAAAATAAAAAAGAGAGTGTATTATACATTTTATATTCTCTGTCATTTATAATTGCTGGATATGCAATGTATATTAATAGCATTCATGAATATGACCGTATTTCTTTTGGTGTAGGAACGGCAACAGGAGCGGCATATTCAACAATGCTAATAGGGATAGTTAGTGGTGTTGCGATTCTTTATACTAAGAAGAACCATCCTTTTTTATTTTTATTAAATAGTTGCGCGGTACTTTATGTTCTGGCACTAACACAAACCAGAGCAACACTACTCCTGTTTCCTGGAATTTGTGCTGTTACATTAATAGCTTATTATAATAAATCACCTAAGAAATTTACTTCCGCTATTGTTCTTCTAATTGCTATATTGGCGAGTATTGTAATTATATTTAATAAACCAATACAGAATCGCTATAATGAAGCATTAAATGATTTAAACAGTTATACCAATGCTAATAGCGTGACTTCCTTAGGTGCAAGGCTGGCAATGTACGAAATTGGTTTGGATATATTCAAAAAGTCACCTTTTTCATTTAGATCTGCAGAGTCGCGCGCTGAAAGTATGAATTTGTTAGTTGCAGAACACAACAGGCTAAGAGGGGCATTGGAGTTTTCTAACGTACACCTACATAATGAGATAATTGAAGCAGCGTCACTAAAAGGTCTGATGGGGATTTTTTCTACCCTTTTCCTCTATTATTCACTATTTTATACAGCATATAAAAAACGCGCATTGGGTTTGTTGATATTAACGCTTGGCATAGTGGGGATTGGACTCAGTGATGTAATCATATGGGCACGCAGCATTCCAATTATCGTTATATCAGCTATAGTCCTCTTACTCGTTATTAATAATCGCAACAATACTATTAATCAAGAATAGACAAGTTTAAGAAGTGAGTTAAAACTCACTTCTTATCTATACAACTTAATCTCTTTACTGAATCAGTTAAAGTTTCAGGATCGATATCTTTTACCGTAAATGTTGGGGATACTATTTGTATAGACCGATGATTATTTGGGGACCAAATTAAATGTGAGGGATATTCCGGAGTGCGTGAATTAGGATAAAATGCAAGCGTTGGTTTATGATAAGCCGCAGCGATATGAACAAGAGCTGTATCAACAGAAATGACAAAATCACTATACCTGGTCAACGCAACGGTATAAATAAACTCATCAAATGGTAGTGTTTCGATTTCAGGTATTGGTATTGTCAATAAATCTTGCGGCAACCCAGTAAATATCACTCGATAATTCTCAAATTGTACTTTCACTTCTTGATATATAACTTTTATTTGCTCAAACGTAAGTCGGCATATTTTTTTTGCACCTAATGGGTTAATGATGACTATCCTTGTATTCCCAATAAAATCTATTATTTTATTTTCAACATCTACAGGCAAATGCAAGTCGTAGTCGGTGGAAAATTCACCCTCACCATAAATATGCTTCAGTATTTCTATTGCTCGTGTACTCATATGTTCTTTTAAACATTCATCATGGGGATGGTAAAATGAATAGTAACGCTTATACCATTGATCAAAACCCAGAATGTAAGAATCTTTTAAACTTGATAATATTAAGCTATGCTTAAATGAGGGCATAGTTTCAAAGGGGTCTAATACAATATCGAACTGTAAATCCCGCAAATGCTTACATAGAGTAAGCATTTTAAGGAAACCTGTTGATTCTTTAATACAGAATCCAAATATATTTTTATTGTTAGAGAGAAACTCCCCTCCCTTTCTATTTGTGAGAATGGTTATTTTAACTCCTTTACTATAAAGCTCACGATAAATCGAACTTAATACAATTAAATCACCGAGTTTATTATTATCATGAATGATAAGGCATGATTTAACTTGTGCGAGATCTGTAACTTGGTTATTGATTTTTTTACGAAATAAAAAAGAAAGAAAATTAATCTTGATTTTGTTTATATAAAATCTTTTCTTTTTGTGAAAAGTTCCTAAACGCATTTTTATACCATATAATTTTAGTTTCAGGATGATTAATTAGCATAAGAATCAGTTGAAGCTTTATATTCCATTTTTTTTCTTATCTTATCCTTTGACTCTTCTGTACTGATATCGAGAGGTTTAATAAATGGAATTACATCGTAAGAAATAGCCGTATCATCTGACAAATTATAAATATTAATATCTTCTACATTATCACGCATAAAACGGAAAAATGGCAAGATTTTATACAAATCCCTACTCAATTCCGAGGGCATAGGATTGTTACTTTCGTCATAGAAACGAGAACAACTACCAGTTAAATCAAGACCAGAACAAATAATCCGCGCATACTTAAGTGTATATGCTATTTGAATTGCAGCAAAGGCAATAGTATGGCATGAGCAATAACCAAGACTGATGTCCTTGCTAAATCCGACCAGACGACCTTTTTTAGACAACGGTACAGAGATCAGCAGTTCTTTATGAATCTGACTTAATATATTAAATTTTATCTTCTTTATCAAACCGCCTTTTTCTCGGCGGTAAAAGGACCGTAATACGAGGCAGTTTTGGAGGATATAAAGTTTATCTTCTTTGGAAGCGTGTTCATAAACGTCGACGTTTACTATGGTATAACGACTTCTCTGGCTAAATTTATAAAAATCATCACGACGCTGATGCAAGAAGCGAACATCAGTAAGTACATAAATATAGGGAATAATATTATGACTTAGTAGATATTGCGCGGAACCATTGACAGCAATAACATCCCTTGTCTGCAGAACTGACAATGGTGTTTTTTGCGATGTGGGGCCGGAAAGAAAAATAATAACATCATCAGACGTTTTACTTTCTATCAGGTTTTCAACATCTTTTTTGTCAATGTATCTAATATTCTTCATGATAAACCTGTGAAATAATAACTCCGCATAGAAATGTTCTGACGAAGACGTTTAAATGTAAGACTTTTACTTTATCGTGCTGGCTTTCCTTTCAAGCGGCGCATAAGATTACGTATTTTTTTACGATAAACTAAAAGATAATAACCGAGATCTTTAATCTCATTCTTAATACCATAATGTCGTTCTAGATCAATACGATCTTTCGCTTTACGTTGTGAAGATGCCCGTTTTCCTGAAAGATCAATAATGCGTACTTCACCATTTTCAATAATAAAATTACCACGGTGAGGATCACCAGATACCATACCATGTTCGTGCAATGAACGGATTGATTGTTGAATTTTATTTTTTAACGTTTCATCAATATCGGGGATATCACACAACTCAACGCCATCGATATATTCGATAAGCATGATGTAAGTATGGACAAAACGTAATGTTTTCCGTTCTGCTAACAAATAGAAGTCATTGAGAGAATGTAGCCCCTCGTTACGCACTTTTTGAGTTTGCTCAAAAAGGCGTTCATAATAATCTCCCTTTAAAAGAGATTTAAAGAAACGTTCGTTGCGTTTAACTTTAGGAGAAAAAACTTTAAGTATCAATTTACCGTAATCGGTATCAATAAGCATGACTTTTGTATCATCTATAGAACGAAAAACTTTGATGATATTAATATCATAAGAAAGAAAGTCATTTAATACATTGAGATACTTTGAATTGTTTTCATCGGTAAAAACAACCAAGTCTTTGATCTTGCTCTTCTGAATCATAATAAACCAGTTAAATGTTATTTACGGTAATATTTTCGGCAAAGATAACAGACTCCTGCTATAATTCCTGAGATATAGTGACGCTGCACTAAAAGATGTTTATATCTTTTTTTAAATTCAATAATTGATTTTGCATCTCGTGGCGAGTCATCTTTCCATGGCGAATTTTCTAAAGCTATTTTATAGTATTTTACCGATGGATAAATTGCCCATTTGTGCCACGGTTTAGTTGCACCTGTATAATGAATAAGAAGAGTACTTTCTGTAATCAGCTTTTTATAGTTTTGATGTGTTTTATCTTTTAATTCACTTTTAATTGTATAAATTGTATTGTACTCACGAGGCAAAAATATTGTCATCCCTTTCAGTAAGACATTCATAACATCCTGATCAGGGTATTTATAAACATTATCTTTACTCATAAGAATAGACAACGCTTTTTCTGTTAGTTTTGCGTCAGCCCATTTTTTTAAATCTAAATAAACGACACCAGAATTAAAGTACTGCCCAAGTAATTCAGGATCAGACAACCTGGATACCGCCTTTTCCTGCATTGGCTCAACATCTTTAACAACAGCAGCAACCGCTCCGTTTAAATCCAGATGCAATAGTTGGCTAATATCGCCTTTACAAACAACATCTGCATCAAGATAAAGCAAACGATCAAGCGTTAAACCCAATAATTGAAATGCAAATAAACGGAAGTACATTGCTCTTGACCAGACCTGTGTACAAGGCAAGCACTGGAGCTTATCAGTGTTAATTCTATATAACGTGATTCTTAATTGGTATTGCTCTGCAAGCTTTGCAACTTTTTGAAAAAAACCATCATTATAAACATCAGCAATAATATAAAAATCAAGATTAATATGTCGATTATTTAGGACAATTGATGTGATGGAAATACCTACACCATCAAGATAATTAGCATCGACACCATAGGCAACATTTAAACATTCAGAAGTATTTATATTAGCAAGCCGAAAATCCCAGGCTTTAACTTTATCTATCTCTATGGCAGGAAATGAGTCCACAATGCTACCCTTATATCATTACTTTATAGTTTCCCAGTTTTAATGCTTTATCTTTTCAATAAAATAAAAAAGATAGTTGCTAAATCCTTTTAGATATCTATGCTTTTTAAGCATATGTTTTGCGCTATATCTTAATTGATTGCTATTGTTCGGTTTCAGCAACGCCGTATTCTTCCATGGCGAAGCATTTTTTGCCTCCATAAAGGCTTGTGATACAGGATAATCCCAGGCCCAATCATGCCAGGGCTTGGTTGGTCCGATATAATGGATAAAAATAGTATCGTTGGTTACTGGGTTTATAAAGCTTTCTTTAAGTTGATAATTTAAGCTAAACTGGGTGTTATATTTAATATCAGCAAAAATAAGTTTATCTGCCAGCAACATATTTAATACATCCTGATCAGGATGTGTTATCTTTTTGATTATTTCTGGCTCATTTAGCATTACAATGGCTCGGGCAGAAACCTGCTGAGCCGCCCATTGGGCAGTATTAATCAATAAAAAACCCGAGTTAAAGTAACCTTTAGCAATTCCCACAACACCTAACGAATGGGCGCGTTTTTCCCACCAGTCAGCTTGCCCTTCTGTAACAACCATTGCGACTTTATCGCCAGGAAATGAGAAATTAATTAGTGGCTCAATATTCCCCTGACAAATGATATCTGCATCCAGATAAAGGACTTTAGACGCCTTATTAATAAAGTAATCTGCAATAACAAAACGAAAATATATTGCATGAGTCCAATTCTTTGTGCTAGGCAATGAGCGCAGTCGATCACCATTAATCAGATATATTTTAATTCTGGTTTCATACTGCAACGCCAGGGCATCAAAATACTTACGATCATCATCACCAAAATAATCAGTAAAAATATGGAAACACAATCGACTTCCTTCATTATACTTTAATATTGAAGCAATCGAAATTCCGCAACCAAATAGAAAATTTTTGTCAGTTCCATAAGCGATGTCCAGACAAAGATTTTCTGTTTCTACTTTATGATTATAATCAATAACTGAATTAAGAAACTCAGTTTCCTGGAAAAACACCTGCTGCATTATTTCCTCCGGGAAATAGCAGAAATAATTATCTTATGTAATCTATCGTAATACTTCGATTGGTAAAACTTATCGATCGACGCAGGAATTTTTTCATGTTCGATATGAATTTCACCTGCTATATATTTATTTAGAAGAGTTACAAAACCAGCAATATCTCCCGGTTGATACAGATGACCATTGACATCAGGTTGAATAATGTCAGCAGGCCCGGAGACACAATCGGCACTGATACAAGGAATCCCCCATGACAAGGCTTCAAGTAGGGTCATTGGGAAACCTTCAAAAGATGACGTGAGCAATAATGCACTCACTTTTTTAATATCTTGCTGGACCAATTCCCAGGGATGTTGTTGCCAACCATACCAGACAATTCGATCATCAATATTTAGTTCTCTACTATAAGCCTGGCATTTTTCAAAATCGGAACCATCACCCAATACATGGAGTTTCCAGTTACCTTGCGCTTGTGATAAGCCATCAAGCAGGTCTTTAACTCTCTTCTGGCCTTCAAATTTCATACGCCCAACATAAATGAACGTTGCCGTTTCGGCTTCCTCGGGCGCGGGAATGACTGAATCTTTGGCTTCGACGGGATTAAAAATAACATTTATCGTCGATTCTGCTACACCCCGATTAATCATTTGCTGTTTAATGCCAGAGCTGATTGCTAAATGATAGTCGGCACAGGTGATATATTCAGCATGTTTTTTGTGATCTAAAGAAAAATGTGGCCATGAAAATACTGGCACATCAATTCCTGATTTTTTACGTGCTTTTGCGGCAAACAGGCAGGAGATCACATCAATACAAATAACGATATCCGGTTGATAATCCCGCAGCCATTTGCTTAAAGCATAAATATGTTTCGCCCGACGTAAAAAGCCTAAACGAATATTGGAAAATGAACACGAGTACTGTATACCCTCTAGCCATCCCTTATCCATTTTGTCATTACGACAAAAGAAAAACATTTCACTTTGGATATGTTGTTGCCTGAAGTTGCTAATGACATCACGGATGACTGTTTCCATGCCGCCAAATCCAGAAACGGCTTCGCCGATAAACGCTATTTTCATAGAAGATCTCATTAATTGAGTAAAACTCACTGTTTTAACGGTTTTATTTATCTATAAAATCAGAAACAATCGTTGACATCATTTTATCTGGACTGAATTTATATAAACTATCATAATCCATTGGTTTAACAGATGAGTTAATAAAATACTCTAACTTATCCCAATCATCATGACCTATTATAAAAAAGCGAGACTCACTATAGATTTCTGAAGTAAGTATATTTATATTATTGGTGATTAATTTCTTATTGAAAAATAGCGCCTCAAGTATACGAAGAGTCCAACCAGATTGGTTTTCTTTAGTTATATCAACAATTATATTAGCATTTAATGTTCTTCTAATATTCTCTTCATAAGGCATTTGTTTTTCAATCAAATACTTTGAAGTCGGTGATGATGTCTTATCTTTGACAACATTAAAATCTAACTTACATCCTAGTGTTGCTAGTCTATCGGCTAACTCATTAATTATTTGAAGACGCCCTTTATCTCGACCAAGAAAGAAACATATTGGCTGACTGTTATTTTTGTCAGATAAGTTATAATTCGTAATCTCCTCCATCCCTATAGGAAAAAATTGTTCTATTGCTTTGGTCTTTTCATTCCCTATAAATCTATGTTCAAAATCATATATAACATCGAAATAATTGGCGTTATCAAAAATAAAATCTTCGCTAACAGTATTTCTTAGAAGCAAAACTTTATGACAGTTAATGTTTTTTAATATTTGTTTATTGATACCTTTATTAATAACACTGTCATTAAAGATAATTATGTCATCTTTTTTAATATCATTTAGGTAATGTTTGATGAATAATCGCCCCAGCCATGCATTATCCATCCCTATTTTTGAGATTTTCTTATTAATCCAGTTGTATTTTTTTGGTGTCGTTATGTTTTTTATCTTGTACTTTTTTTTCAGGTACTGGATCATTTTTAATTCATAATCTGCAACCCAGTTTATAAAATAAATAGTCATAATGAAGTTAGTTCCAGTACATACTGATAAATATTTTTATAATCCTTTACGTTGTGTTCGCTCTTTAATACGCTCGGCCTTAACGCTTGTCATGTTCAATAAGTTCTGTTCAAGAGACAATATTTTTCGCAAAGGCATCCCAAAATAAACCTTCATAAATCGCCATATGTCTCTTTGCGTCAGGCCAATATTCATTGATGAGAAATATAAACCAATCAGGTCTTTATCGCGCCAACGGCGCGGTACTTTTGCACGTATCTGTGCCCGATGCAGATCGATAACCGAAATTTTTAATTCATCTTCCCGGCCAGTAAATGGTAAATGAAGCAAAAAGTGGCAAATGTAGCAGTCGCGGTGATTTATCCCTGCGGCGTGCATTTTACGCACCATGGTTGCCACTCGTGTAATCAGCATACGCTTTACACGTATATCAGGCGGGTTGACTGCCCAATCAGCACAATAATCTTCAAGGCTAATCGTGGGAGTGAGATCTTCGGTAATAATAAATGATGTGCGAGTTAATGGATTTAACCCTTTTTCACCAAACCCAATGCCCTTCATTGTATCAACGCCAACATCACTCAGGCGATGAATAGCGTGCCACTCTCTGTCTGCGCCCAAAACGGGCATCCGTAATGAGAGTAGATTTTTTACAATCTCTTTTAATGTCGTCCCTTTGTGCCATTTAAGAAAATAGCTTTTCCCGGCCAGTTCAAAGCGTAATGTGCGACGCGTCTCGAGTTCACGAAAGACCTCGCCATTCAGTTTTTTGACTTCTTCAAAAGCATCTTTACCACGCCAAAGTGTGGCAAGCGGCTCTTTTAATTCAACCATCTAAACCACCTGTAATGATATCTGCGGCTTTCTCTGGCAGGCTATACAAATCCTGAGTATCGGCATAATGGCGAGCATTCTCCGCCCAGGCCATTCGTAATGGAGACTGAGTTAACGCTTTACGTAAAACTTCATTTAACTGTTCCTGGGAGAATGGTTCAGCGATAACCGTTCCACAATTGGCATCCGCAATATAATGCGCGTACCCACATACCGCAGTTGTTAAAACAGGTAATCCAGCAGTGATTGCTTCAAGAAGAACGATACCCGCGGCTTCCTGATAAGCGGGATGCAGTAATAAATCAGCGGCTGCCATTAATTCTGACACATCATTGCGACCGGAGAAGAAATGCACATTGCTCCGCACGCCGAGCTTTTCTGCCAGCGCTTCAAATTTTCGCGGCTTATCCTGGCCAACAACAAATAAAAGCGTATTGTGACGTAATGATTCCGATAACGATGCCAAAGCTTCAATTGAGCGATCCACACCTTTACGGCCAAAATCTGATCCAACCTGCAGTAATAAGTTTTGTTGCTCTTTTATGCCATTTTTCTGGCGATAAATTTCACGACTGTTTGGGATTTGCTCGCTGTATTTTCTGTCCGGATAAATACCGGGAGGAAGAATTTGAAAACGTTCAGGTTCGGTTTGATAATGCTTCTGGAAATCGGCGATTTGCTTATCGGTCAGCATCATAAGTTTCGTCGATTTACCCTGCTCGAAAGTCGCCCGCTCAAATGCGGCATAATGGCGATATCGTGATGTTAAACGATATAAAAAACCTTTTTCTTGCGCAACTTTCTCGGCGTAACAAACATCAGCAGCAAAATAAACATCCAGACCTGGCATCTTATTAAACCCAACAACGCGATCTGCGGGATGCTCTTTGAGATGATTTTGTACCCAGGCATAATACTCTGCATTGCGTCCATGGTTGGTATGGGACTTAACTGGCACCTGAATAAGCTCAAATGCTTTTGGGCAATCACCTTCCCACGACTGCGTATAGACCCGAACATGGTGGCCCCGAGCGGCAACTGTTGATGCAATACGCATAAAGTCACGTTGAAGCCCACCAAATGGAAAATATTTATATAAACAAAACGCCACGATCATAATTGTGCATTCCTGTCAGCTGAAGGGGCATCTTCTGGCAACAGCTTTTCCGTAGCGGCGATCACATCTTCCGCTGGGATAACAGAAAGATATTTTTTGTTGCGGTCAAGTTCATGCCGGGTCGGCATTTTCTGATAATTCCCCGCCCAGAATTGAATAATATTCTCGGTCCAGGGGCGCCAGAATACGTGGTCCGTTGCACCAAATAGACTAATGACTGGCGTTTTCACTGCCGCTGCAATATGTCCCGGCGCAGAATCTACGCCAATAAAAAGCACTGCATGATCAATTAACGCACCCAGTTCAGGAAAACGTGTTTTACCTGCAAGGCCAGTAATGGGTTTCGTTTTGCAACCTTGCGCAATCTCATCTACACAAGAGAGATCGTCTGCCGAAGGCCCACAGGTCAGCACAACCTGATATCCTCGCTGTTGCAGCGCATCAATAACCTTAGAAAATTTATCGTTATCCCAACACTTAAATATCTGACGCGCTGTCGGTTGGATGACAACATAATGATCTTTTACGCCCAGGGCATCTAATTCCTGGCGCATCTTCTTCCAGCAATCTTCGGCGTAACTCATTGTTGTGTCAGTGTAGAAATCGGTAATACCTAATGGCTCAAGGACCGATAAATTCCGCTCAACAATATGTGTACCGTGTATTGGCGCTAAGTGAGTGAAGCTTTTTTTCCAAATGCCATGCTGCCGATGACCATAAAGTTGCGATATTTTCATCCGTGCAGGTAAACAACGTACCAGCAGCGCCACCATCCACTGATCCGTAAGATTAATGACCAGGTCATAATTATTTCCGCGCAGAGTTTTTATCAACGAAAGCACATTTTTAATTTTATCGAATGTTCCCGCACCTTTATTGCTTATCCCGTAGAGCGCATTAATTTCCGGGTTTTCAGACAAAATAGGGATGGTGTCCTGATAAAGCAGCATATCGATTTTTGCATCAGGATAATTCTGCTTGAGCGTACTGATGACAGGAGTAGTTAATAACATATCTCCATGATATCGCATCTTTATGACCAGGATTTTTCGAAATGGCTTTTCCACTAGCGACTCTTTTGTGTGATTGTCTGGTTAGTTAAGCAGAAAAAAAGCACGCTACCGCCCCAGGCTCAACAGCTACCTGAATACTGATAACGCACTTACTTTGACGTGCTAGTGTATCATTTCTTTCGCAGCAATCCGACCCGAATGATTTTTATACACAAAATATTTTTTAATTATAAAATTCAAATAGATAAAAAATATCATACCGATAAGGTCGGTATGGCTTATGTAGAGTTGAAAATGGGGCTGAGTTTCAATGAATCGCATAAAAATACAAAAAAAATGAAGATGTAGCGGCAGATCAGACCAAACTGAAGCTATTTAAGTCAAAAACGGGAAAAGTAATGGTAAAGCCACCGCTAAATACATAGAATCCCCAGCACATCCATAAGTCAGCTATTTACTATGCTCGAATTGCTTTACACCGCCCTTCTCTACCTTATTCAGCCGCTGATCTGGATACGGCTCTGGGTGCGCGGACGTAAGGCTCCGGCCTATCGAAAACGCTGGGGTGAACGTTACGGTTTTTACCGCCATCCGCTAAAACCAGGCGGCATTATGCTGCACTCCGTCTCCGTTGGTGAAACGCTGGCGGCGATCCCATTGGTGCGCGCGCTGCGTCATCGTTATCCTGATTTACCGATTACCGTCACCACCATGACGCCAACCGGTTCGGAACGCGTACAATCTGCTTTCGGTAAGGATGTTCAGCACGTTTATCTGCCTTACGATCTACCCGATGCGCTTAATCGTTTCCTGAATAAAGTCGACCCCAAACTGGTGTTGATTATGGAAACCGAGCTATGGCCTAACCTGATTGCGGCGCTACATAAACGTAAAATTCCGTTGGTGATCGCTAACGCGCGACTCTCTGCACGCTCTGCCGCAGGTTATGCCAAACTGGGCAAATTCGTCCGTCGCTTGCTACGTCGAATTACGCTGATTGCCGCCCAAAATGAAGAAGATGGTGCACGTTTTGTGGCGCTGGGTGCAAAAAATAATCAGGTGACCATCACTGGTAGCCTGAAATTCGATATCTCTGTCACGCCGCAGTTGGCTGCCAAAGCAGTAACGCTGCGCCGCCAGTGGGCACCTCATCGCCCGGTATGGATTGCCACCAGCACTCACGAAGGCGAAGAGAGTGTGGTCATTGCCGCACATCAGGCATTGTTACAGCAATTCCCGAACTTATTGCTCATCCTGGTACCACGTCACCCGGAACGCTTCCCGGATGCGATTAACCTTGTCCGCCAGGCTGGGCTAAGCTATATCACACGCTCTTCAGGGGAAGTCCCTTCCACTAGCACGCAGGTTGTGGTTGGCGATACGATGGGCGAGTTGATGTTGCTGTACGGTATTGCCGATCTCGCCTTTGTTGGTGGTTCACTGGTTGAACGTGGTGGGCATAATCCACTGGAAGCCGCCGCACACGCTATTCCGGTATTGATGGGACCGCATACCTTTAACTTTAAAGATATTTGCGCACGGCTGGAGCAGGCAAGCGGGCTGATTACCGTCACCGATGCCACTACGCTTGCAAAAGAGGTTTCCTCTTTACTCACCGACGCCGATTACCGTAGTTTCTATGGCCGTCATGCCGTTGAAGTGCTGTATCAAAACCAGGGCGCGCTACAGCGTCTGCTTCAACTGCTGGAACCTTACCTGCCACCGAAAACGCATTGAGGTTGTTATGCAAAAACGGGCGATTTATCCGGGTACTTTCGATCCCATTACCAATGGTCATATCGATATCGTGACGCGTGCCACGCAAATGTTCGATCACGTTATTCTGGCGATTGCCGCCAGCCCCAGTAAAAAACCGATGTTTACTCTGGAAGAGCGTGTGGCGCTGGCACAGCACGCAACTGCGCATCTGGGAAACGTGGAAGTGGTCGGATTTAGTGATTTGATGGCTAACTTCGCCCGTAATCAACACGCTACGGTGCTGATTCGTGGCCTGCGTGCGGTGGCGGATTTTGAATATGAAATGCAGCTGGCGCATATGAATCGCCACTTAATGCCGGAACTGGAAAGTGTGTTTCTGATGCCTTCGAAAGAGTGGTCGTTTATCTCTTCATCGTTGGTGAAAGAGGTGGCGCGCCATCAGGGCGATGTTACCCATTTCCTGCCGGAGAATGTCCATCAGGCATTGATGGCAAAATTAGCGTAGCGTTTATGCCGGATGGTATGCCATCCGGCGCGCATCAATTACTTCTGGCACTGCCGACAATAAAACGTTGCCCGTTGTGCATGTTTCGTCGCCACAATCGGCGTACCGCACACCCGACACGGCTCACCTTTTCGCCCGTAAACCTGCAATTCCTGAGCGAAATAGCCCGGTTTACCATCACTTTGCAGAAAATCTTTCAGCGTTGTACCGCCCTGCTCAATCGAACGCAGCAACACCGCTTTAATCACCCGAGCTAACAATTCACACTCTGCCAGCGACAGTGATGACGCCAGCCGATCCGGATGGATCCCCGCCGCAAACAGAGATTCGCTGGCATAGATATTCCCTACGCCTACCACCAGCTTGTTATCCATCAGCCACGGTTTAATCGCCGTTTTTTTCTTCGCGCACTTCTGATGCAGGTACTCACCGTTGAAATCGTCGCTAAGCGGCTCCGGTCCAAGGTGGGCCAGCACATTATGCCCTTCCAGCTCTTTGGTCCACAGCCAGGCACCAAAACGGCGCGGATCGGTATAGCGCAGTACTTTGCCGTTGCTCATCACCAAATCAACATGGTCATGCTTTTCGGGAGGAAGTTCTTCTGAAAGGATGCGCAGGCTGCCAGACATCCCCAGATGAATAATAATCCAGCCCTCAGGCAGCTCCAGCAGCAGATATTTAGCCCGGCGCTGCACGCTAAGCACTGGTTGGTCGCTTAAACAGTAGATCTCTTCTGAAACCGGCCAGCGCAAGCGACCGTTGCGCACCACCGCATGAAGAATGGTTGCACCAACGAGATGCGGTTCGATGCCGCGTCGGCTGGTTTCAACTTCGGGTAATTCAGGCATAGCATCTCCGGGAATGAACAGATGCAGTCAATATGGGGGCAAGCAGATAACAAAAAACCCCGCCGGAGCGAGGTTTTTCGTTACATCAAAGCGAGAATTATTTGATTTTCGCTTCTTTGTAGATCACGTGCTGGCGAACAACTGGATCGAATTTTTTCAGTTCCAGTTTTTCCGGCTTAGTACGTTTGTTCTTCGTAGTGGTATAGAAGTGACCAGTACCAGCAGAAGAAACCAGCTTGATTTTCTCACGAATACCTTTAGCCATGATTTATTTCCTCTAAGTACTTAGTACTTTTCGCCACGGGCACGCAGTTCAGCCAGAACTGTATCGATGCCTTTTTTATCGATTACACGCATACCTTTAGCAGATACGCGCAGGGTGACAAAACGCTTCTCGCTCTCAACCCAGAAACGGTGAGAGTGCAGGTTCGGCAGGAAACGGCGTTTAGTCGCGTTCAGTGCGTGGGAACGGTTGTTACCGGTCACCGGACGCTTGCCAGTAACTTGGCAGACTCGGGACATGTCTATTCTCCAAAAATCAAATTAGCTCGAGCTTCGTATGGGGTATTGGCGCCTCGTCAGGCTTTACAGCCCGGTCATCGCAGTTCTATGTGAACTCTCGATTGCCAGGCCCAAATGCCAAACCCGAGATTCTCAAAGGTGGCGTAGTATACGCTGACTCAGCGATGTGCTCAAGTCCCGAACAGACAAAGATCCCGAAGGATCGCGCATAGCGGGTTAAATCCAGCCGCGTTCGGCAAAAGAAACATACTCTCCACGCCCAATCACGATATGGTCGAGCACGCGTAAATCCATGAACTGACAACTTTTTATTATCCGTTCGGTAATGAGTTTATCCGCTTTACTGGGTTCAGCACAACCCGAAGGGTGATTATGTGCAAGGATCAGCGCCGAGGCGTTTATTTTTATCGCTTCGCGGATAATTTCCCGAGGATGGACTTCAACATGGTTTAGCGTGCCGGAAAAAAGACGGCTATGCGTTATAACCCTGTGTTGGGAGTCGAGAAAGATCACCATAAAGATCTCCCGCTCCTCGCCCGTGAGCTGGCTTTGTAAAAATTCCCTCGTCATCTCCGGGCTGAGTAAAGGGCTTTCTTCACGCATCCGCACGTTGTAGTAACGCCGCGCCAGTTCAGCAATCCCCTTTAACTGGGCAAATTTCGCCACGCCAATTCCATGAACGCCACTAAACTGTTCATATTCAGAGGTTAACAAGCCATAAAGAGAGCCGAAATTCTCCAGCATCTCTTTTGCCAGGGTTAATACATCTTTACCGCGCGTTCCGGTACGCAGAAATAGCGCCAGCAGCTCGACATCCGTTAAGGCGCTAATACCAAACTTCAGCATTTTTTCGCGCGGCATCAACAGCTGTGCATTGTTTTTCACCTTCACCTCCTTTGTGGTGCTCGCATCCTGTCATAGCCGTTCCGTTAAATCGACGGCCAGTTTTCAATCCTGGAAAGCGCCTCGCAAAGTGATTCTCAGGTGAAGGCACGACAACAAAAGTATTGTGATAAAATCGCCAACTTCTGGTGTCACCCAACAGGAAAAATCATCATGAGCCTGGCCGGTAAAAAAATCGTTCTCGGCGTTAGCGGCGGCATTGCTGCCTATAAAACCCCTGAACTGGTGCGTCGTTTGCGCGATCGCGGGGCCGACGTCCGCGTAGCCATGACCGAAGCGGCAAAAGCCTTTATTACCCCACTTAGCTTGCAGGCAGTTTCGGGGTATCCCGTTTCCGACAGTCTGCTTGACCCGGCAGCCGAAGCCGCTATGGGCCATATTGAGCTGGGTAAATGGGCTGATTTAGTGATTCTCGCCCCTGCCACGGCAGATTTGATTGCCCGTGTTGCTGCCGGAATGGCGAATGACCTGGTATCGACGATTTGCCTGGCTACACCTGCGCCTGTAGCCGTGCTCCCCGCCATGAACCAGCAGATGTACCGTGCCGCTGCCACGCAGCATAATTTAGAGGTGCTTGCTTCCCGTGGTTTGCTCATCTGGGGGCCAGACAGTGGCAGTCAGGCTTGTGGTGATATCGGCCCTGGGCGAATGCTCGATCCGTTAACCATTGTTGATATGGCGGTAGCGCATTTTTCGCCCGTCAACGACCTGAAACATCTGAACATTATGATTACCGCCGGCCCGACGCGTGAACCGCTCGATCCGGTGCGTTATATCTCTAATCACAGCTCCGGCAAGATGGGTTTTGCTATCGCCGCCGCTGCTGCCCGTCGTGGCGCGAACGTCACGCTGGTATCAGGTCCGGTTTCACTACCGACGCCACCGTTTGTTAAACGTGTTGATGTAATGACTGCGCTGGAAATGGAAGCCGCCGTGAATGCTTCTGTACAGCAGCAAAATATTTTTATCGGTTGCGCCGCCGTGGCGGATTATCGCGCAGCTACCGTGGCCCCAGAGAAAATCAAAAAGCAGGCCACGCAGGGTGATGAATTAACAATAAAAATGGTTAAAAACCCCGATATCGTCGCAGGCGTTGCCACACTAAAAGACCATCGACCCTACGTCGTTGGATTTGCCGCCGAAACAAATAATGTGGAAGAATACGCCCGGCAAAAACGTATCCGTAAAAACCTTGATCTGATCTGCGCGAACGATGTTTCCCAGCCAACTCAAGGATTTAACAGCGACAACAACGCATTACACCTTTTCTGGCAGGACGGAGATAAAGTCTTACCGCTTGAGCGCAAAGAGCTCCTTGGCCAATTATTACTCGACGAGATCGTGACCCGTTATGATGAAAAAAATCGACGTTAAGATTCTGGACCCGCGCGTTGGGAAGGAATTTCCACTCCCGACTTATGCCACCTCTGGCTCTGCCGGACTTGACCTGCGCGCCTGTCTCGACGACGCCGTAGAACTGGCACCGGGTGCCACTACTCTGGTTCCAACCGGGCTGGCGATTCATATTGCCGATCCTTCACTGGCAGCCATGATGCTGCCGCGTTCCGGATTGGGACATAAGCACGGTATCGTGCTCGGTAACCTGGTAGGATTGATCGATTCTGACTATCAGGGCCAGTTGATGATCTCTGTGTGGAACCGTGGTCAGGACAGCTTCACCATTCAACCTGGCGAACGTATCGCCCAAATGATTTTTGTTCCGGTAGTACAGGCTGAATTTAATCTGGTGGAAGATTTCGACGCCACCGACCGCGGTGAAGGCGGCTTTGGTCACTCTGGTCGTCAATAACACATACGCATCCGAATAACGTCATAACATAGCCGCAAACATTTCGTTTGCGGTCATAGCGTGGGTGCCGCCTGGCAAGTGCTTATTTTCAGGGGTATTTTGTAACATGGCAGAAAAACAAACTGCGAAAAGGAACCGTCGCGAAGAAATACTTCAGTCTCTGGCGCTGATGCTGGAATCCAGCGATGGAAGCCAACGTATCACGACGGCAAAACTGGCCGCCTCTGTCGGCGTTTCCGAAGCGGCACTGTATCGCCACTTCCCCAGTAAGACCCGCATGTTCGATAGCCTGATTGAGTTTATCGAAGATAGCCTGATTACTCGCATCAATCTGATTCTGAAAGATGAGAAAGACACCACAGCGCGCCTGCGTCTGATTGTGTTGCTGCTTCTCGGTTTTGGTGAGCGTAATCCTGGCCTGACCCGCATCCTCACTGGTCATGCACTAATGTTTGAACAGGATCGCCTGCAAGGGCGCATCAACCAGCTATTCGAGCGTATTGAAGCGCAGTTGCGTCAGGTATTGCGTGAAAAGAGAATGCGTGAGGGCGAAGGCTACGCGACGGATGAAACCCTGCTGGCAAGCCAGATCCTGGCCTTCTGTGAAGGTATGCTGTCACGCTTTGTCCGCAGCGAGTTTAAATACCGCCCGACGGATGACTTTGACGCCCGCTGGCCGCTAATTGCTGCACAGTTGCAGTAATATGACGCCGGATGACTTTTCATCCGGCGAGTTTCTTTAAACGCCGAACTCTTCGCGATAGGCCTTAACCGCCGCCAGATGTTCCGCCATTTCCGGCTTCTCTTCAAGGTAAGCAATCAGGTCTTTCAGGGTGATGATAGAGATCACTTTGCAGTTGTAATCACGCTCAACTTCCTGAATCGCCGAAATCTCGCCGCGCCCGCGCTCCTGACGATCGAGCGAAATTAACACACCAGCAAGCGTCGCGCCATTGGCCTGAATAATTTCCATCGACTCGCGAATCGCCGTTCCGGCGGTAATCACATCATCCACCAGCATTACGCGTCCTTGTAATGCGCTACCGACCAGATTGCCGCCTTCACCGTGATCTTTTGCTTCTTTGCGGTTAAAGCAGTACGGCAGGTCCAGGTCATGATGCTCCGCCAGCGCTACAGCGGTAGTAGTGGCAATTGGGATCCCTTTGTAAGCAGGGCCAAACAGCAGATCGAACTCAATGCCGGAATCCACTAACGCTTCAGCGTAAAAACGGCCTAACAGTGCCAGATCGCGCCCGGTATTAAACAGCCCGGCGTTGAAGAAATAGGGGCTTTTGCGCCCGGACTTCAGCGTAAACTCGCCAAACTTTAATACCTGCTTGCCAAGCGCAAATTCAATAAACTGGCGCTGATATGGTTTCATGCCTTCGCTCCTCATCTTACTTTTCTACAGACAAAAAAAAGGCGACTCATCAGTCGCCTTAAAAATCAGTTTGCCAGCGCCGCCTTCTGCGTCGCTACAATGGATTCGATTCCCCCTCGGGCCAGCGCCAACAAGGTGAGTAGCTCTTCATGGGTAAACGGCTCGCCTTCTGCCGTTCCCTGCACTTCAATGATGCGCCCGTCTTCGGTCATCACCACGTTCATGTCCGTTTCAGCGGCAGAGTCTTCAACGTATTCCAGATCGCAAACCGCTTCGCCGTTCACAATCCCGACAGAAACCGCGGCTACCATCCCTTTCATCGGGTTGGTTTTCAGCTTGCCATTTTCAACCAGTTTATTCAGGGCATCGGCTAGTGCAACACAAGCACCGGTGATAGAAGCGGTACGCGTGCCACCATCAGCCTGAAGCACGTCGCAGTCCAGCGTAATGGTGAACTCACCCAGCGCTTTCAAATCTACTGCCGCGCGAAGAGCACGGGCGATCAGACGCTGGATTTCCATTGTGCGTCCCCCCTGCTTACCTTTCGCCGCTTCACGGGCATTACGGGTATGAGTAGAACGCGGCAGCATACCGTATTCTGCGGTGATCCAGCCCTGGCCCTGACCTTTCAGGAAGCGCGGCACGCCTTCTTCAATAGAGGCGGTACACAACACTTTGGTATCGCCAAATTCGACCAGCACCGAGCCTTCTGCATGTTTTGTATAGTTACGAGTCAGGGTAACGGGACGCACCTGATTATTGCTACGGCCTGCTGGACGCATATTGAAATCTCCGGCTTGAAACAAATGTGGCTGCGCATTATACGGACTTCCGGCGGTTATTCCTATCCTGACAAGGCATCGATGGCTATAATCCTTCCACCTCTCCTTTTATAAACAGGAACGTCTATGATCCGCAGTATGACCGCCTACGCCCGGCGTGAAATCAAGGGTGAATGGGGGAGCGCAACCTGGGAAATGCGCTCGGTAAACCAGCGTTATCTGGAAACTTACTTTCGTCTGCCGGAGCAGTTCCGTAGCCTTGAACCTGTCGTTCGTGAGCGTATTCGTTCTCGCCTGACGCGCGGTAAAGTGGAATGTACCCTGCGCTATGAGCCCGATGTCAGCGCGCAAGGTGAGCTGATCCTCAACGAAAAACTGGCTAAACAGCTGGTAACTGCCGCGAACTGGGTAAAAATGCAGAGTGACGAAGGGGAAATCAACCCGGTTGATATTCTCCGCTGGCCAGGCGTGATGGCGGCCCAGGAACAGGATCTCGACGCGATTGCCGCTGAAATTCTCGCGGCGCTGGATGGTACGCTGGATGACTTTATCGTCGCGCGCGAAACCGAAGGTCAGGCGCTGAAAGCATTGATCGAGCAGCGTCTGGAAGGCGTTACCGCCGAAGTGGTCAAAGTCCGCGCCCATATGCCGGAAATCCTGCAATGGCAGCGTGAGCGTCTGGTGGCTAAGCTGGAAGATGCTCAGGTTCAGTTGGAGAACAACCGTCTGGAGCAGGAGTTGGTTCTGCTGGCACAACGAATTGACGTTGCCGAAGAGTTGGACCGCCTCGAAGCGCATGTTAAAGAGACCTACAACATTCTGAAGAAAAAAGAAGCCGTTGGTCGTCGTCTGGACTTTATGATGCAGGAGTTCAACCGCGAGTCAAACACCCTGGCCTCGAAGTCTATCAATGCCGAAGTGACAAACTCTGCCATCGAGCTGAAAGTGTTGATTGAGCAGATGCGCGAGCAGATTCAGAACATTGAATAACTCGTAACGCCAATTCTTACTTTTCAGCCTTCACAAATGCCGCCCACTCAAACAGAGCGGCATTTTTCTTCCCCGCAACTTCAATTCTGTTTTGCGTGCCTGCTCCAGATTTTGCGATGTTTTTTTGCCCAGCACACTGAGAACGTGAGATACTCACAACTGTATACAAATACAGTTACAGATTTACTTTCTTTGCAATCGATATCACATGGAGTGGGCAATGAACGAACATCATCAACCTTTTGAAGAAATACGGCATTATGGCACTGAAGGGCAAGAATTTTGGTCAGCGAGAGAATTGGCACCGTTACTGGATTATCGGGACTGGCGCAATTTTCAAAAGGTACTGGCCCGCGCGACTCAAGCGTGCGAAGCCAGCAATCAAGCTGCATCTGACCATTTCGTTGAAACCACCAAAATGGTTGTATTAGGTTCAGGGGCTCAACGAGAACTTGAAGATGTTCATCTCTCCCGCTATGCCTGTTACCTGGTAGTACAAAACGGCGACCCTGCGAAACCGGTTATTGCGGCAGGGCAAACTTATTTTGCTATCCAGACCCGACGGCAGGAGCTGGCTGACGATGAAGCTTTCAGGCAACTTCGTGAAGACGAAAAGCGTCTTTTTCTGAGAAATGAGTTGAAAGAACATAACAAACAATTAGTTGAGGCAGCGCAGCAAGCTGGGGTAGCGACAGCTATCGATTTCGCCATATTTCAGAATCATGGTTACCGGGGACTGTATGGTGGATTAGATCAGAAAGCCATCCATCAGCGGAAGGGGCTGAAAAAGAGTCAGAAGATCCTGGATCATATGGGTTCAACAGAACTGGCGGCTAATCTCTTTCGAGCTACCCAAACAGAAGAAAAACTCAAGCGGGATGGCGTGAATTCAAAACAGCAAGCTAACACCACACACTTTGACGTGGGTCGCAAGGTGAGGCAAACCATTCAGGAACTTGGCGGAACCATGCCTGAGGAGTTGCCGACCCCGCAGGTTAGCATCAAGCAGTTGGAAAACAGTGTAAAAATTACAGAGAAAAAATAGCAGAAACTAAAAACTCTTTTTGTTGATTGAGACACCCGATGCGTAAGCCAAGGTCCAGGTGCAGTGAACACAATGGCTAACATTGCACCTTTCTTTTCCACCCCTCAGTTTTAACCTACTTTTTCTTATGCATTTTCTCAGACAAGAAGTCAGAAGAATGCATCTACGCTACAGAAAACAACGATTTCACATAACTACAAATTATCAATTCCCTCTCACCTTAAAAAATCTCAATCGTGACAATGTGCACAAATCGCTACCCTGCCAGACAGATTTTTAGGGAGAGAACCATGCTGTTACACATTTTGTATTTGGTTGGCATTACTGCCGAAGCCATGACGGGGGCGCTGGCGGCCGGACGACGGCGCATGGATACATTTGGCGTAATTATTATTGCGACCGCCACGGCAATTGGCGGAGGGTCAGTGCGCGATATTCTGCTGGGCCACTATCCGCTCGGCTGGGTCAAACACCCGGAATATGTGATTATCGTCGCTACCGCCGCAGTACTCACCACTATTGTTGCTCCTGTAATGCCTTACCTGCGCAAAGTGTTTCTGGTGCTCGATGCGCTCGGACTGGTAGTCTTTTCTATCATTGGCGCACAGGTTGCACTGGATATGGGACACGGCCCAATTATTGCCGTTGTCGCGGCGGTAACCACTGGTGTGTTTGGTGGTGTACTGCGCGATATGTTCTGTAAACGCATCCCACTGGTATTCCAGAAAGAGTTGTATGCCGGTGTCTCATTTGCCTCCGCCGTGCTGTACATCGCGCTGCAACACTATGTTTCTAACCATGATGTGGTGATTATCTCCACCCTGGTCTTCGGTTTCTTTGCCCGTTTACTGGCGCTACGTCTTAAGCTGGGATTACCGGTCTTTTACTACAGCCACGAAGGTCACTAAGGTTCAAAACCTGTGATCTGCTGGGCAGCCAGCCAACTGCCCAGCTTCTTGATTTGCGCATTTTCCTTCCATTCAATAACCTGTCTGGCGCGCCCCGATCCAGTCCCCGGCAACTGCTGCCAGAACTGTTCTGTGCTAAATAAAAGTTGCGACCAGGACCGTTCATCACTGGCGTTAAGCGCCGCCCGGGTTAGTGGTATTCCCATTGCCATCACCCAGCGAGTAAAAGGCTGCTTACGAGCCAGATTAAACTGATGCCATAACTGTGCGCTTTTACTTTTCGCGATCCCCGGCGTGTTCTGTAATTGCTCTGGCGTTAATAAAAGCCAGGAAAAGATATGCTCAAAGCGATGAGTTTGATGCAGGGCGCGCCAGCCGGCCTCACCAATGCCATCAAGCCCCAGAACTTGTTTTGACCCCAGCCAGACTAAGCGTGAAATGAACTGTTCCTGACAAACATCAGAAGCAAAGTAGCAGGTCAACGAGTTAAAGCGGTTTTCTGGTGGTGTCGGTTTTGTACGTTCTGTACCGCGCCAGACCACATTATCAATGCGAGGAATACCCTGCCCGGCAAGGCTGACGAGGATCTGATCACCAGGCGCAATATCCCACTCCTGCCAACGTCTGACAGAACCGATATTTACCCGCTGAACTTTTTTATCATCCAACATGACAGGCACAAGTGACGCAACCACCGAGATTTTACCACTCTTGCCCACCGCAAACTGAATCGCCTTCACTTCGGCAACCTGAGCTACAGGTTGATATTTCCAGGCCACCAGCCACTCTGCCTGGCCCGGCAGCCAATGGCGAGATTCGGGTTCCTTAGCCGCTCGTACAACCACGCCATCGGTGACGAAGGGTAATTTCGCTTTCCACCACTCATTGCGTATGCGCTCAACCTCATCAGCATTGTTAACCGCACGGGTATACGTCTGCGTTAGAGTAAAACCTGCGGTAGTCAGCTGCTGTAAACGATCGGTCATTAACTGCGTTCCATCCGGCCATGCCCAGACAAAAACGCCCAGTGAATTCAGCGTGTCGCTATTCCCCTGGCGCATCAGGAGACCAGCAACTTTTGAGCGGGCATTTATTCCCCCCATTTGTTGTTGGATATGCCCCTCGCGCTTGAGAAATATTTCCCCCTGAAGTGTACTATTGACTAAAGGCCCGCTAACGGTTTGCGGCACAGAGGGAATTAAGCTAACTTTCTGCGTCCAGTCCTCCCCTTTCAGGCCATTGCCGCGACTGATTGCTTTGTTCAGTTTCCCGTCCCGATAAACCAGGGTTACCGCAACGCCATCGACTTTCGGTTGCACCCAAAGATCGTTGTGTTCACGCATCCAAAGACGTAGTGCATTTTTATCCGCTAATTTACGCACGCCTGTATGCGCAACTGGATGCATAACTGTGCCTGCCAAAGGTGGCATCATCGCGTCGCGGGACTCGTTCCCAAAACAGCGTTGCCACTGCGTGAGACGGGCGCTTAACTGATCGTAAACACCGTCTTCAATCTCACTTTCCCCTTCCTTCCAGTAGTCATCGTCCCACTGTTTTATTTGCTGTTGCAGGCGGGAAATTTCTTCCTGTGCTCTGGCTGGCGACCAGGCCGGACAGACCGCCCACGCCGATGATTGCCAGCACAAGATACTTATTAATATCGCCATCCATACTTTCATCATCACCTCCGCTGTAGATAGTCAGGCAGATATACAACGTGATGAAAGCAAAGCCGAGTGGCAAAAACGGAGTCTGCGAGGACGCTTCCTGAGAATCGTCTTTATTGCAGTGAATCACAGGCAAATGCGGAAGCAGCTACGCAAAACGCAACAACTTTGCGCAAAAAGTGTGAGCAAGGGCTACGTCACATGGCCGCGCCGTGTATAATAAGCTCGTATGTAGGCTTTATTTCGCTAATCACATACGAAAGATACTCATGGCTCAAGGCACGCTTTATATTGTTTCTGCCCCCAGTGGCGCGGGTAAATCCAGCCTGATTCAGGCTTTATTAAAAACCCAACCGTTGTATGACACCCAGGTTTCTGTTTCACACACCACGCGCCAACCGCGTCCTGGTGAAGTTCACGGTGAACATTATTTCTTTGTTAATCATGATGAATTTAAAGAAATGATTAGCAGAGATGCGTTCCTCGAACACGCAGAAGTTTTTGGTAATTACTATGGCACTTCGCGTGAGGCCATTGAGCAAGTACTGGCGACCGGTGTCGATGTTTTTCTCGATATCGACTGGCAGGGCGCGCAGCAAATTCGCCAGAAGATGCCGCACGCGCGGAGTATCTTTATTTTACCGCCGTCCAAAATTGAACTGGACCGCCGTCTTCGCGGTCGCGGTCAGGACAGCGAAGAGGTCATTGCAAAGCGTATGGCGCAAGCTGTTGCAGAAATGAGCCATTACGCCGAATATGATTACCTGATTGTGAATGATGACTTCGATACCGCGTTGACCGATTTGAAGACCATTATTCGCGCCGAACGTCTGCGCATGAGCCGCCAAAAGCAGCGTCATGACGCTTTAATCAGCAAATTGTTGGCAGACTGAACCTGATTTCAGTATCATGCCCAGTCATTTCTTCACCTGTGGAGCTTTTTAAGTATGGCACGCGTAACTGTTCAGGACGCTGTAGAGAAAATTGGTAACCGTTTTGACCTGGTACTGGTCGCCGCGCGTCGCGCTCGTCAGATGCAGGTAGGCGGAAAGGATCCGCTGGTACCGGAAGAAAACGATAAAACCACAGTAATCGCGCTGCGCGAAATCGAAGAAGGTCTGATCAACAACCAGATCCTCGACGTTCGCGAACGCCAGGAACAGCAAGAGCAGGAAGCCGCTGAATTACAAGCCGTTACCGCTATTGCTGAAGGTCGTCGTTAATCACAAAGCGGGTCGCCCTTGTATCTGTTTGAAAGCCTGAATCAACTGATTCAAACCTACCTGCCGGAAGACCAAATCAAGCGTCTGCGGCAGGCGTATCTCGTTGCACGTGATGCTCACGAGGGGCAAACACGTTCAAGCGGTGAACCCTATATCACGCACCCGGTAGCGGTTGCCTGCATTCTGGCCGAGATGAAACTCGACTATGAAACGCTAATGGCGGCGCTGCTGCATGACGTGATTGAAGATACACCCGCCACCTACCAGGACATGGAACAGCTTTTTGGTAAAAGCGTCGCCGAGCTGGTAGAGGGGGTGTCGAAACTTGATAAACTCAAGTTCCGCGATAAGAAAGAGGCGCAGGCCGAAAACTTTCGCAAGATGATTATGGCGATGGTGCAGGATATCCGCGTCATTCTCATCAAACTTGCCGACCGTACCCACAACATGCGCACGCTGGGCTCACTTCGCCCGGACAAACGTCGCCGCATCGCCCGTGAAACGCTCGAAATTTACAGCCCGCTGGCGCACCGTTTAGGTATCCACCACATTAAAACCGAACTCGAAGAGCTGGGTTTTGAGGCGCTGTATCCCAACCGTTACCGCGTAATTAAAGAAGTGGTGAAAGCCGCGCGCGGCAACCGTAAAGAGATGATCCAAAAAATCCTCTCGGAAATCGAAGGGCGTTTGCAGGAAGCGGGAATACCGTGCCGCGTCAGTGGTCGCGAGAAGCATCTTTATTCGATCTACTGCAAAATGGTGCTCAAAGAGCAGCGTTTTCACTCGATCATGGACATCTACGCCTTCCGCGTGATCGTCAATGATTCCGACACCTGTTATCGCGTGCTCGGGCAAATGCATAGCCTGTACAAGCCGCGTCCGGGTCGCGTGAAAGACTACATCGCTATTCCAAAAGCGAACGGCTATCAGTCTTTGCACACCTCGATGATTGGCCCGCACGGCGTGCCGGTTGAGGTCCAGATCCGTACCGAAGATATGGATCAGATGGCAGAGATGGGTGTTGCTGCGCACTGGGCTTATAAAGAGCACGGCGAAACCAGTACTACCGCACAAATTCGCGCCCAGCGCTGGATGCAAAGCCTGCTGGAGCTGCAACAGAGTGCCGGTAGCTCATTTGAATTTATCGAGAGCGTTAAATCCGATCTCTTCCCGGATGAGATTTACGTTTTCACACCGGAAGGGCGCATTGTAGAGCTGCCTGCCGGTGCAACGCCCGTCGACTTCGCTTATGCGGTGCATACCGATATCGGTCATGCCTGCGTGGGCGCTCGCGTCGACCGTCAGCCTTACCCGCTGTCGCAGCCGCTCTCCAGTGGCCAAACCGTTGAAATCATTACCGCACCGGGCGCTCGCCCGAATGCCGCATGGCTGAACTTTGTCGTTAGCTCGAAAGCGCGCGCCAAAATTCGTCAGTTGCTGAAAAACCTCAAGCGTGATGATTCTGTAAGCCTGGGCCGTCGTCTGCTCAATCATGCGTTAGGTGGCAGCCGTAAGCTCAATGAAATCCCGCCGGAAAATATTCAGCGCGAGCTGGACCGCATGAAGCTGGCAACGCTTGACGATCTGCTGGCTGAAATCGGCCTTGGTAACGCAATGAGCGTGGTGGTCGCGAAAAATCTGCAACATGGGGACGCCTCCATTCCGCCGGCGACTCAAAGCCACGGGCATCTGCCGATTAAAGGTGCTGATGGCGTGTTGATCACCTTTGCGAAATGCTGCCGCCCCATTCCTGGCGATCCGATTATCGCTCACGTCAGCCCCGGTAAAGGTCTGGTGATCCACCATGAATCCTGCCGTAACATCCGTGGCTACCAGAAAGAGCCAGAGAAATTTATGGCTGTAGAATGGGATAAAGAGACGGCACAGGAGTTCATCACCGAGATCAAAGTGGAGATGTTCAATCATCAGGGGGCATTAGCTAACCTGACGGCAGCGATCAATACGACCAACTCCAATATTCAAAGTTTGAATACAGAAGAAAAGGATGGTCGCGTCTACAGCGCCTTTATTCGTCTGACCGCCCGTGACCGTGTGCATCTGGCGAATATCATGCGCAAAATCCGCGTGATGCCAGACGTGATTAAAGTCACCCGAAACCGAAATTAATGTTTTATGAACTCAACACGTTATGCACGCATCTGCGAAATGCTCGCCAGGCGGCAGCCTGATCTGACCGTCTGCATGGAGCAGGTCCACAAACCTCATAACGTTTCTGCGATTATTCGTACTGCAGATGCCGTTGGCGTACATGAAGTTCATGCTGTCTGGCCTGGCAGTCGGATGCGCACCATGGCTTCGGCTGCGGCTGGCAGCAACAGTTGGGTGCAGGTGAAAACACACCGCACCATTGGCGATGCCGTTGCTCATCTGAAAGGCCAGGGCATGCAGATTCTGGCAACCCATCTTTCTGATAACGCTGTCGATTTCCGCGAAATTGATTACACCCGCCCGACCTGTATTTTGATGGGTCAGGAGAAAACGGGCATCACTCAGGAAGCGTTAGCCCTGGCGGATCGGGACATCATTATACCGATGATCGGTATGGTGCAGTCGCTGAATGTTTCCGTTGCCTCAGCCCTCATTCTTTACGAAGCCCAGCGCCAGCGGCAAAACGCAGGTATGTATCTGCGTGAAAACAGCATGTTGCCGGAAGCAGAGCAACAACGCCTGCTGTTTGAAGGCGGCTATCCGGTGCTGGCGAAAGTCGCAAAACGCAAAGGCCTGCCCTACCCCCACGTTAATCAGCAAGGCGAAATTGAAGCTGATGCCGACTGGTGGGCCACTATGCAGGCAGCAGGGTAAGCGCCATGAAAGGTCGCCTGTTAGATGCTGTTCCGCTCAGTTCGCTAACGGGCGTTGGCGCGGCGCAAAGTAATAAGCTGGCGAAAATCAATCTGCATACCGTGCAGGATTTACTCTTACACCTTCCTCTGCGCTACGAAGATCGCACCCATCTCTACCCCATCGGTGAACTACTGCCGGGCGTTTACGCCACGGTGGAAGGCGAAGTGCTGAATTGCAATATCTCCTTCGGCGGTCGGCGGATGATGACCTGCCAGATCAGCGACGGTTCCGGCATTCTCACCATGCGCTTTTTCAACTTCAACGCGGCAATGAAAAATAGCCTGGCGACTGGCCGCCGCGTGCTGGCCTATGGCGAAGCAAAGCGCGGTAAATATGGTGCGGAGATGATCCACCCGGAATACCGCGTGCAGGGCGATCTCAGTATGCCAGAGTTGCAGGAGACGCTCACGCCGGTTTACCCAACTACGGAAGGCGTAAAGCAGGCCACGCTGCGTAAATTAACCGACCAGGCGCTGGATCTGCTCGACACCTGCGCCATTGAAGAACTCCTGCCGCCGGAACTGTCACAAGGAATGATGACGCTACCGGAAGCGTTGCGCACTTTGCACCGCCCGCCGCCGACGCTACAGCTTAGCGATCTCGAAACCGGGCAGCATCCGGCACAACGCCGACTGATTCTGGAAGAGTTGCTGGCGCACAACCTCAGCATGTTAGCCTTACGTGCCGGAGCACAGCGTTTTCATGCCCAGCCGCTGAGCGCCAATGACGCGCTGAAAAATAAACTCCTCGCAGCCTTACCGTTCAAGCCAACGGGCGCACAGGCACGCGTGGTGGCGGAGATCGAGCGCGATATGGCGCTGGATGTGCCGATGATGCGCCTGGTGCAGGGCGATGTAGGTTCCGGTAAAACGCTGGTCGCCGCCCTCGCCGCGTTGCGTGCGATTGCGCACGGCAAACAGGTGGCATTGATGGCACCAACCGAATTACTCGCCGAGCAGCACGCCAATAACTTCCGTAACTGGTTTGCTCCGCTCGGTATCGAAGTGGGCTGGCTCGCCGGTAAACAGAAAGGTAAAGCACGACTGGCACAGCAGGAAGCCATCGCCAGCGGTCAGGTGCAGATGATTGTCGGTACACACGCCATCTTCCAGGAACAGGTGCAGTTTAACGGCCTGGCGCTGGTGATTATCGACGAACAGCATCGTTTTGGCGTGCATCAGCGTCTGGCGTTATGGGAGAAAGGCCAGCAGCAGGGCTTCCATCCGCATCAGTTGATCATGACCGCCACGCCGATCCCCCGCACGCTGGCAATGACTGCATATGCCGATCTCGATACCTCGGTGATAGATGAGCTGCCGCCAGGCCGCACGCCAGTGACGACAGTGGCAATCCCGGATACCCGCCGCAACGACATTATCGACCGCGTGCGCCACGCCTGTATGACTGAAGGGCGTCAGGCGTACTGGGTGTGCACACTCATTGAAGAATCAGAATTACTGGAAGCACAGGCGGCGGAAGCTACCTGGGAAGAGTTGAAACTGGCGCTACCAGAGTTGAATGTTGGTCTGGTACACGGACGGATGAAACCAGCCGAGAAGCAGGCCGTCATGGCATCATTTAAACAAGGCGAGTTACACCTGCTGGTTGCCACGACCGTTATTGAAGTCGGCGTTGATGTGCCTAACGCCAGCCTGATGATTATCGAAAACCCTGAGCGTCTGGGTCTGGCGCAGTTACACCAGCTGCGCGGGCGTGTAGGTCGTGGCGCGGTGGCTTCTCACTGCGTGTTGCTCTACAAAACACCGCTTTCTAAAACGGCGCAAATTCGCCTGCAAGTGCTGCGCGACAGCAACGACGGTTTTGTGATTGCACAGAAAGATTTGGAGATACGCGGCCCAGGTGAGCTACTAGGTACGCGTCAGACAGGGAATGCCGAATTTAAAGTGGCAGATTTACTGCGCGATCAGGCGATGATCCCGGAAGTTCAGCGCCTGGCACGCCATATTCACGAACGTTACCCACAGCAGGCAAAAGCCCTGATAGAACGCTGGATGCCGGAAACGGAACGTTACTCGAATGCGTAAAAAGCGGCGGTGAGAAAACCGCCATTTCAGGTTACCCTACCTTCCTGTAGGATGCGGCGTGAACGCCTTATCCGTCCTAAAAAAAACTACAAATTCAATAAATTGTGAATCAATGCGCAGGCATGATAAGCGAAGCATATCAGGCTTTTGTCTTTGTTGCGGCGGCACTTCTACCGCCGCTTCATCGGTTAACCCGCAAAAATCGGCAACATCAAATACAGCTTAATCACCAGCGCATTGACAATATCGATAAAGAACGCACCAACCATCGGCACGACCAGGAACGCCATGTGCGACGGGCCAAAACGTTCGGTGATTGCTTGCATGTTGGCGATTGCCGTTGGCGTTGCACCAAGGCCAAAACCACAGTGACCCGCTGCCAGCACTGCCGCATCGTAGTTTTTACCCATCATGCGCCAGGTGACGAAAATGGCATACAACGCCATGAAGATGGTCTGTACCACCAGAATCGCCAGCATCGGCAGCGCCAGCGAAGCCAGCTCCCATAGTTTCAGCCCCATCAGCGCCATCGCCAGGAACAACGACAGACTTACGTTACCCAGAACGGATACCGCACGCTCAAAAACGCGATAAAAGCCCATCATTGACAGACCGTTGCTCAGAATCACGCCAACAAACAACACACAAACGAAGGTTGGCAGTTCAAAAGCGGTGCCAGCCAAAAGTTGCGCAACGATCTTCCCCACCGTCAGACAGATAGCAATCAACGCGATAGTTTCAATCAGCACCAGCGAGGTGATCATGCGGCCCACATCCGGCTTTTCGAACGCCGTCGGGACTTCCTGGTCATCCGGAATACCGTTCGGTGTAGTGGAGTGTTTCACCAGATAGCGCGCCACCGGACCGCCAATCAAGCCGCCCAGCACCAAACCGAACGTTGCACAGGCCATCGCCACTTCCGTCGCATTGGTGAAGCCATAACGTTCAATGAACAATTTACTCCAGGCAGCACCCGTACCGTGACCGCCCGAAAGCGTAATAGAACCGGCCAGCAGCCCCATCAGTGGATCAAGCCCTAACAGGCTAGCCATACCAATGCCAATGGCATTTTGCATCACCAATAGGCCAACAACCACAATCAGGAAAATACCAACCACACGCCCACCAGCGCGCAGACTGGCAATGTTGGCGTTCAGGCCAATGGTGGCGAAGAAAGCCAGCATTAACGGATCGCGCAGGGACATATCAAAGTTGACTTCCCAGCCCATGCTTTTTTTCAGTACCAGTAGCGCCAGCGCCACCAACAAACCACCCGCAACAGGTTCCGGTATGGTGTATTTCTTCAAAAAGGAGACGGAATGGACCAACTTACGCCCGAGCAGCAACGTCAGCGTTGCAGCAACAAGCGTTGCTAAAGTATCGAGATGAAACATAGTTACTCCTTTGTATCCGCATCACTCTTTCATACTCGTCATACTTCATCGCGCAGTGGCACCTTCATGAAATATGACGGGTATCGAGTCATGCTTTCCTGGGTCAAATTCTCAGCTGTTAATGAACAAATGGCATGGATTTTAAGCAGAAAAATACCAAAAGTTATATAAAAAAGTGCATTTATCTCATTTAAATATTTAGAAGAAGGTGTAGCAAACGTTTGCTTTTCTCTTTTGCTCAGCTAAAATGCCCGCTTTGCTTCCACGGGATTGTTTTCGATGTCTGTTTCCACCCTCGAGTCAGAAAATGCGCAACCGGTTGCGCAGACTCAAAACAGCGAACTGATTTACCGTCTTGAAGATCGTCCGCCGCTTCCTCAAACTCTGTTTGCCGCCTGTCAGCATCTGCTGGCGATGTTCGTTGCGGTGATCACGCCAGCGCTATTAATCTGCCAGGCGCTGGGTTTACCGGCACAAGACACGCAACACATTATTAGTATGTCGCTGTTTGCCTCCGGTGTGGCGTCGATTATTCAAATTAAGGCCTGGGGTCCGGTTGGCTCCGGGCTGTTGTCTATTCAGGGCACCAGCTTCAACTTTGTTGCCCCGCTGATTATGGGCGGCACAGCGCTGAAGACCGGTGGTGCTGATGTTCCTACCATGATGGCGGCTTTGTTCGGCACGTTGATGCTGGCAAGTTGCACCGAGATGGTGATCTCCCGTGTTCTGCATCTGGCGCGCCGCATTATTACGCCGCTGGTTTCTGGCGTTGTGGTGATGATTATCGGCCTGTCGCTAATTCAGGTTGGGCTAACATCCATTGGCGGCGGTTACGCAGCCATGAGCGATAACACCTTCGGCGCACCGAAAAATCTGTTGCTGGCAGGCGTGGTCTTGGCCTTAATTATCCTGCTTAACCGTCAGCGTAACCCATATTTGCGCGTGGCTTCACTGGTGATTGCGATGGCGGCAGGATATGCGCTGGCGTGGTTTATGGGCATGTTGCCAGAAAGCAACGAACCGATGACGCAAGAACTGATTATGGTGCCATCCCCGCTCTACTACGGTCTTGGCATTGAATGGAGCCTGCTGCTGCCGCTGATGCTGGTCTTTATGATCACTTCGCTGGAAACTATTGGCGATATCACGGCGACGTCTGACGTTTCCGAACAGCCTGTATCCGGTCCGCTGTACATGAAACGCCTGAAAGGCGGCGTGCTGGCAAACGGCCTGAACTCGTTTGTTTCGGCGGTGTTTAACACTTTCCCGAATTCCTGCTTCGGGCAGAACAACGGTGTGATCCAGTTGACCGGTGTTGCCAGCCGCTATGTCGGTTTTGTCGTCGCGCTGATGTTGATCGTGCTGGGTCTGTTCCCGGCAGTGAGCGGTTTTGTACAACACATTCCAGAACCGGTTCTGGGCGGTGCAACGCTTGTAATGTTTGGCACCATCGCCGCCTCCGGTGTGCGTATCGTTTCTCGTGAGCCGCTGAACCGTCGGGCGATTCTGATTATCGCGCTGTCGCTGGCGGTCGGTCTGGGCGTGTCTCAGCAGCCGCTGATTTTGCAGTTTGCCCCTGAATGGCTGAAAAACCTGCTCTCCTCCGGGATCGCCGCGGGCGGTATTACTGCCATCGTGCTGAATCTGATTTTCCCACCAGAAAAACAGTAATTCACTGGCGGCGGTAAGATAATTACCGCCGTAGTCTCACCTCTTTCACCATTCCCGCCTTGAGGATTGCGCGTAAATCGTGCATAACTCCCTTATGTGCATTTCACGGGATGGAAGACCATGAAATTTATTGGGAAGCTGCTTCTCTACATTCTCATCGCTCTGTTAGTGGCGATCGCTGGCCTCTATTTCCTTCTGCAAACCCGCTGGGGAGCAGAACATATCAGCGCATGGGTTTCCGATAATAGCGACTATCATCTGGCCTTCGGGGCGATGGATCACCGTTTTTCCGCGCCATCTCATATCGTGCTGGAGAACGTCACGTTTGGTCGTGATGGTCAGCCCGCTACCCTGGTGGCAAAAAGTGTCGACATTGCGCTAAGCAGTCGGCAACTGACCGAACCACGCCATGTCGATACCATCCTGCTGGAAAACGGGACGCTGAATCTCACCGACCAGACCGCGCCGCTGCCGTTCAAAGCCGATCGTCTGCAACTGCGTGATATGGCGTTTAATAGCCCGAATAGCGAATGGAAACTGAGCGCGCAACGGGTAAATGGCGGCGTGGTTCCGTGGTCACCAGAAGCCGGTAAAGTGCTGGGTACGAAGGCGCAAATTCAATTCAGCGCCGGATCGCTTTCGCTCAATGATGTTCCTGCCACCAATGTACTGATTGAAGGCAGTATTGATAACGATCGCGTTACGCTGACTAACCTGGGTGCCGACATCGCCCGCGGGACATTAACCGGAAACGCGCAGCGTAACGCCGACGGCAGCTGGCAAGTGGAAAATCTGCGGCTGGCGGATATCCGTCTACAAAGCGAAAAATCGCTAACCGACTTCTTTGCGCCATTACGCTCTGTCCCGTCGTTGCAGATTGGTCGCCTGGAAGTCATTGACGCTCGTCTGCAAGGTCCGGACTGGGCGGTGACCGACCTCGATCTCAGCTTGCGCAACATGACCTTCAGTAAAGATGACTGGCAGACACAGGAAGGCAAACTGTCGATGAACGCCAGCGAGTTCATTTATGGTTCGCTGCATTTATTTGACCCGATTATAAACGCGGAATTTTCCCCGCAGGGCGTAGCACTGCGCCAGTTCACCAGCCGCTGGGAAGGGGGCATGGTCAGAACGTCAGGGAACTGGTTGCGTGACGGGAAAATGTTGATCCTTGATGATGCGGCAATTGCCGGACTGGAATATACCTTGCCAAAAAACTGGCAACAGTTATGGATGGAAACGACACCCGGTTGGTTAAACAGCCTGCAACTGAAGAGATTTAGCGCCAGCCGCAATCTGATCATTGATATCGACCCTGACTTCCCGTGGCAGCTCACCGCGCTCGATGGTTACGGTGCCAATCTGACGCTGGTTACCGATCATAAATGGGGCGTCTGGAGTGGCTCGGCGAATCTGAATGCCGCCGCCGCAACGTTTAATCGTGTTGATGTCCGTCGTCCGTCGCTGGCGCTAACTGCCAACAGCAGCACGGTGAATATCAGCGAACTGAGTGCATTTACTGAAAAAGGCATTCTGGAAGCCACCGCCAGTGTTTCACAAACGCCACAACGTCAGACCCATATCAGCCTGAATGGACGCGGTGTGCCGGTGAATATTTTGCAACAGTGGGGATGGCCTGAACTACCGTTGACTGGCGACGGCAATATTCAGCTTACCGCCAGTGGCGATATTCAGGTCAATGTCCCGCTGAAACCTACGGTTAGCGGGCAATTGCATGCCGTGAATGCCGCAAAGCAGCAAGTGACTCAAACCATGAATGCGGGCGTAGTTTCCAGTGGTGAAGTTACGTCGACGGAGCCGGTGCAGTAAAAGTCAATTTCGCCGGGTACGCTCAGACATACCCGGCATTTCTTCAATAGATTACAACGTGATTGTCAGCAAGTTAGCCGCTGGCATCACCACTACCCCCAACTCACTTTCAGCCTGCGAACCGCCTTGCAGACCATTTACTTTCACAACATTGCGCAAGCACAGCGTCCAGTTCTTCACCACGCCCGCACCATTCACAGTAATTGTGTTGCCAGTACGCGCCGCTTTCAGGGTGAAAAGAACGGAACCATCGGCAGCGGGCACTTCACAGATGGCTTCATGCCCGTCTTGCAGATTAAAGAGCTGGAATGCCGTGCCTTCGTGCCACGCGTAATCGGGACGTTGCTCGTTGTTGCCCAGCGCCAGTAGGGTGTTATCACGCACATAAACGGGCAGACTCAGGAAGCCGTGCTGCTGTTTATGCCAGCGACTACCATCGAGTTCATCGTTGTGCCACAGGTGTGTCCAGCGACCTTCCGGCAAGTAGAACTGCACATCGCCCGATTCAGTGAACACCGGAGCAACCATCACGTTGTCGCCTAACATGTATTGACGGTCAAGGTAATCACAAGCCGGATCGTCCGGAAACTCCATCATCATGGCCCGCATCATCGGCGTACCCCGCGCGTTCGCACGAGCAGCCTCACGATACAGATACGGCATCATGCGGCATTTCAGTTGCGTGAAGAAGCGCACCACATCACAGGACTCATCATCATAGGCCCACGGCACACGATAAGATTTGCTGCCGTGTAAACGGCTATGGCTGGAGAGCAAACCAAACGCGCACCAGCGTTTGTAAACGTGCGCCGGAGCGGTATTCTCAAAGCCGCCGATATCGTGGCTCCAGAAACCAAAACCTGAAAGGCCAATAGACAAACCACCGCGCAGGCTTTCCGCCATTGATTCGTAGTTAGCGTAACAGTCGCCACCCCAATGTACCGGGAATTTCTGCGCACCGACGGAGGCCGAGCGGGCAAACAAGACGGCTTCTTCCTCGCCGACGGTTTCCTTGAGCACGTTCCACACCAGTTCGTTGTAGATGTACGCATAATGGTTATGCATTTTCTGCGGATCGGAACCGTCAAACCATTGAACATCGGTTGGAATACGTTCGCCAAAGTCGGTCTTAAAGCAATCAACGCCCATCGCGACCAGACCTTTCAGTTTGTCGGCGTACCATTTGCAGGCATCCGGATTGGTAAAGTCATAAATCGCCAGACCTGGCTGCCATTTATCCCACTGCCACAGCGAACCGTCCGGGCGTTTGAGTAAATAACCTTTCTCTTGTAACTCTTTAAAGACAGGGGATTTTTGCCCGATATAGGGGTTAATCCAGACGCAGATTTTCAGCCCTTTCGCTTTCAGGCGGCGGATCATCCCTTCCGGGTCCGGGAAGGTCAGCGGATCCCACTCAAAATCGCACCACTGGAAGGCTTTCATCCAGAAACAGTCAAAGTGGAAAACATGCAGTGGCAGATTGCGTTCCGCCATACCATCGATAAAGCTGTTTACCGTCGCTTCGTCGTAGTTGGTGGTAAATGAAGTGGTTAGCCACAGGCCGAAGGACCACGCGGGCGGCAGCGCCGGACGACCAGTAAAACGGGTATAACGATCAAGTACCGCTTTCGGCGTCGGGCCGTCGATAACAAAGTATTCGAGATATTCACTCTCAACGCTGAACTGCACTTTGGAGACTTTCTCCGATCCCACTTCAAAAGAGACGCATTGGGGATGATTGACCAGTACACCATAACCACGGTTAGTCATATAGAACGGGATATTTTTATACGCCTGTTCAGTACTTGTGCCGCCGTCCCGGTTCCAGGTCTCTACCGTCTGGCCATTGCGCACCAGGGCAGTAAAGCGCTCTCCCAGACCGTAAACTGTTTCGCCAACGCCAAGATCCAGCCGCTCAAACATATAATTTCGTTGATTATTCGTGTCCTGCACGTAGCCATTATTTTTCACCTGACTACCGGTAATACGTTCGCCGTTGCGCAGAAAATCCAGTGACCAGAACTCACCTTTGCTGACACGCGCACTTAAGTTGCCACTTTTAAACTCAGCGTAACGTTCTGTGTTTTCGATTGTGACCTTCACGTCCTGCAAAATATTGAGCGGGTAATGAGGACCGTTATTCAGCGCCCCCTGAAAATGCTCAATCCGTACACCGACAATACCTTCCTGTGGGGAGAAAAAGCGCAGCGTAAATAAAGGCGTATCAAGCTGCCAGGTACGTTCACGCACATCACGGGGGGCAGCATAGACCACCATTTCATTACCCTGCGGTTCAACCTCGAACACCTGAAGCGGGTGAATCAAATTGAGGCCAGGTTGAATCAACCAGTTTCCGTCGCTAATTTTCATTGCCGTTCCTTAGTTCTGCACTTCTTGAGAGGTGAATTGTTGCTGGCAACGGCGTTTGCCCTGGGCCAGCTGTTCCATAACGGTTTTCAGATTGTGCGTCGTGAGTGAGTAGTAGCGTTTAGCGATAATCGCGCTCAGCAAGTAACAGATCGCCGGAACAATCGTGAATAGCGCGATAATGATGCTAATCGTGGCACTGTTCTGCGCTTTTTCTGCCGCATCATATCCGCCATAAGCCAGCATCCAGCCGATAAGAGCGCCGCCGAAGGCCAACCCCAGTTTGAGCACAAACAACGTGCCAGCAAAACTGATCCCGGTCAGGCGTTTACCATTGCACCACTCGCCGTAGTCGACGGTATCGGACATCATTACCCACTGGATAGGTGTCACCAGTTGATGCAACACACCAATCACGAAGATGAAGACAAACATGGTGATGCTGGCCTGCATAGGAACAAAGAACATCGCCAGGCTAATCACTGCCAGCAGGGCGTTCGTCCACCAGAAGATAGTGACTTTACATTTCCAGTCGGTCAGCGGTTTCGCCAGTGCGGAACCAATCAGGTTACCCACGCAATAAGTGGTAAGAAAAGCGACAAACACTTCCGGCGTACCCAAAATCCATGTGACGTAATACATCATCGCCCCGCCGCGTACGCACACCGCCAGAATATTGAAAATGGTCAGGAAACCGACAATACGCCACTGGTCGTTTTGCCAGATATCACGTAAATCTTCCCGCATAGACGTCGTTGTAGGTGGTGCTTCAACGCGTTCTTTAGTGGTGAAGAAACAAAATGCCAGCATCATAAATGCCACCACGGAAAGGACCGCGATACCGCCCTGGAAACCGAGTGGTTTATTATCACCACCAATTAAATTAACCAGCGGCATCATCAGCACAGTAGAGAGCATGCCTCCCGCGGTCGCCAGCACAAAACGCCAGGATTGCAGCGAGATACGCTGAGTCGGGTCATTGGTGATTACACCACCCAATGCGCAGTAAGGGATATTGACGACGGTATAAAGTAAGGTAAGTAGGGTGTAAGTAATTGCTGCATAAATCATTTTTCCGTTCATACTGAGATCTGGCGTGCTATAGGCCAGTACACAGACGATCCCGAATGGCAGTGCGCCAAACAGTACCCATGGACGAAATTTACCCCAGCGAGAGCGCGTTCGATCGGCCAACAACCCCATGCAAGGATCGGAAATCGCATCCAGTGCACGAGCGACCAAAAACATGGTTCCGACAAATCCGGCAGGAATGCCAAAAATATCGGTATAAAAGAACATCATATATAACATTACGTTATCGAAAATAATGTGGCTGGCGGCGTCTCCCATGCCATAACCAATTTTCTCTTTAACGGACAACACTTCACTCTTCATCTGCTTTTCCTTGATGCTATAGGGGTGCTGAGACCGATAACGCATTTTGTAAACCATCCCTGTGAGAGCGAATATTCCGATATCTGGTTATTAATTTATGATTCTTGTTTTATGTGATCGTGGTAGCGTAAATTACGCTCATATATCATTGTAAAGTATGGGTTTTATATGAACTATAATGTTTTCGTGATAATACGCTGAATGTATTAGGCGGAAAAAACTGATCTGGGGGATGTAGAAACTCAAGGAAGTAGCTATAATGCGCCCCGCCTCCATGTAGCAATCGAGGCGCGGAAGATCGTCGTCTCCGGTGAGGCGGCTGGACTTCAAATCCAGTTGGGGCCGCCAGCGGTCCCGGGCAGGTTCGACTCCTGTGATCTTCCGCCAATTTGCCTCTACTGACGTTTTCCAATCCCTTGTAATACAGTCAATCCAGATATTTTCTACTGCTCAATATTTAATCGGCTTCAGGAATACCTGATCAAAGGTTTTGTGATGGACGATGAGCGACTGAAGAATCCGTCTGTCGGTTCTTCTGTCCTCGAACGCATCCGCGATATTCGCGCCAGCATGCGCCGTGTTTATTTGCAGGTGATTTGCCCCCCTGCTGACTCTCAGCCAACTGTATCGCCATTAAGGTGAAGATGTTGTTTTACACGCCCCAAAACACCCTTTTTTTATACGACGATTCTATTCCTTTAACCGCTGGCGAAAAAAAATGACCTATAAACTTCACCAATAATCAGACTGCCATCAAGATTAATTTTTTCATTTAATATATCAAATAAACTTGTTTTATTTTTACTATCAAAAATAGCTCATTGCCTTACTATAATTAATATATAAATTCGGTGATTAATTCTTAACATGCTTTTGCTAATAATCTCAATTGCTGGCCCTATAATATTGCGCTAGCATTGCTTTCTGGTGGTATCAGCGATACTCAAAAATTCTTAATATAATACTCATTCGACTGGTACTTATTTGTAACTCAGTTATATTTTGTCGCCCGGTGATTCAGAAGAATGCAAAAAATGGCTACCACTCCATCAAAAATACTTGATCTCACTGCCGCGGCATTTTTACTTGTCGCCTTTCTGACTGGTATTGCGGGCGCTCTCCAGACTCCCACCCTAAGTATATTCCTCGCAGATGAACTGAAAGCCCGTCCTATAATGGTAGGTTTTTTCTTCACCGGTAGCGCTATTATGGGAATTCTGGTCAGTCAATTTCTGGCAAGGCACTCCGATAAACAAGGCGACCGTAAATTACTGATCCTGCTATGTTGCTTATTTGGAGTGTTGGCCTGCACTCTTTTTGCGTGGAATCGCAACTACTTCATTCTCCTCTCTACGGGCGTACTTCTGAGTAGTTTTGCTTCCACTGCAAACCCGCAAATGTTCGCCCTCGCCCGTGAACACGCCGACAGAACAGGCCGTGAGACGGTCATGTTCAGTACATTTTTACGTGCTCAGATCTCGCTTGCCTGGGTTATCGGGCCACCGCTCGCTTATGAGCTGGCAATGGGATTTAGTTTTAAAGTGATGTATCTCACCGCTGCCATCGCATTTGTTATTTGCGGGCTGATAGTCTGGTTGTTTTTGCCATCAATACAAAGAAATATTCCTGTCGTTACCCAACCCGTAGAAATTTTACCCTCCATCCATAGAAAGCGGGATACACGGCTACTTTTTGTAGTCTGTTCAATGATGTGGGCGGCGAATAATCTCTACATGATAAATATGCCGCTATTTATTATTGATGAACTGCATCTAACCGATAAACTGGCTGGAGAAATGATTGGTATTGCTGCCGGTCTGGAAATTCCGATGATGTTAATCGCAGGCTATTACATGAAACGTATTGGCAAGCGACTATTAATGCTCATTGCTATCGTGAGTGGTATGTGTTTTTACGCCAGCGTACTCATGGCGACGACTCCGGCAGTTGAGCTGGAATTGCAAATTCTAAATGCCATTTTCCTTGGTATTCTCTGTGGTATCGGCATGCTTTATTTTCAGGATCTGATGCCTGAAAAAATAGGCTCTGCGACAACGTTATATGCAAATACCTCACGCGTCGGCTGGATTATCGCCGGCTCTGTTGACGGAATTATGGTTGAAATCTGGAGCTACCACGCGTTGTTCTGGCTGGCGATAGGGATGTTGGGTATTGCGATGATTTGCCTGCTGTTTATTAAAGATATTTAGCTCACCAGTCTGAGCTAAGAAAAATCGGCGTGGCGCAAACAGAGCCATCCTCGCCATTTTTGCTATCATGCCTGCATACATAAACGACAAAACAGTATGCAGAGGGAAAAATGGGTTCCACCAGAAAGGGGATGCTGAACGTTCTGATTGCCGCCGTGTTGTGGGGAAGTTCAGGGGTCTGCGCGCAATACATCATGGAGCAAAGCCAGATGTCGTCGCAGTTTTTGACTATGACGCGTTTGATATTCGCCGGTTTGATTCTGCTGACGCTATCATTTGTTCATGGTGATAAAATCTTTTCTATTATTAACAATCACAAAGATGCCATTAGCCTACTGATTTTTTCCGTGGTTGGCGCGCTAACCGTACAGCTCACTTTTTTGCTAACCATCGAAAAATCGAACGCAGCCACGGCAACGGTGCTGCAATTCCTCTCACCGACGATTATCGTCGCCTGGTTCTCACTGGTGCGTAAATCCCGCCCGGGCATTCTGGTTTTTTGCGCTATTTTGACATCGCTGATCGGGACTTTTTTATTGGTGACACACGGTAATCCGACGTCATTATCGATCTCTCCGGCCGCGTTATTCTGGGGCATTGCCTCGGCATTTGCTGCTGCATTCTATACCACCTATCCCTCAACGCTGATTGCCCGCTATGGCACGTTACCGGTCGTCGGCTGGAGTATGCTCATTGGTGGTCTGATCCTGCTGCCATTTTATGCCAGACAAGGGACAAATTTTGTGGTTAATGGCAGTTTGATTCTGGCGTTTTTTTATTTGGTGGTCATTGGTACGTCCCTGACATTTAGTCTGTACCTGAAAGGAGCACAATTAATTGGCGGTCCAAAAGCCAGCATTTTAAGCTGTGCAGAACCATTAAGTAGCGCGCTGCTCTCTTTGCTGTTGCTGGGGATCACATTCACATTGCCGGACTGGCTGGGCACACTGCTGATTCTGTCATCGGTGATTTTGATTTCAATGGATTCCCGTCGCCGCGCCAGAAAAATAAATCGTCCGGCGCGGCATGAGTGAGAATTACCAGCCAGGCACCGCGCCACCGTTAAAGATGGTTTCTGCCGCTTTAGCGACTTCGGGCGATTGATAAGATTGCAGAAATTCCTTCACGTTTTCTGCATTCTTATTATCTTCCCGTGCCACCAGAATATTCACATACGGCGAATTCTTATCTTCAATAAATACGCTGTCGTGCACCGGAGAAAGCCCGGTCTGCTGAATGTAAGTGGTGCTGATAATCGCCACATCAACTTTGGGATCATCCAGTACGCGCGGGAGCTGCGCCCCCTCGAGTTCCATAATCTGCAAATGACGAGGATTCTCGGTTATATCCAGCGCGGTAGGTAGTAACCCTTTTCCCTCTTTCAGAGTAATTAGCTTCTCTTTTTGCAACAGTAAAAGCGCGCGACCAAGGTTGGTCGGGTCGTTGGGGATCGCCACTGTCGCGCCTTCTTTTATTTGCGCCACGGTTTTGATTTTTTTGGAATAACCCGCCATGGGGAAGACAAATGTATTTCCCACCGCTACCAGTTTATAACCATGCGCCTGATTATCTTGTTCAAGAAAGGGTCGATGCTGGAAGACGTTCGCATCAAGCTCGCCATGATTTGTCGCATCGTTCGGTAGCAACGAACCGCTAAATCCTACCAGTTCAACATCGAGGCCATATTTCTCTTTTGCCACCTTTTTAGCGACTTCCGCGACATCTTGTTCTGCGCCATTAATAACGCCCACTTTAATGTGCTTTTCATCGCTGCTGCTCTGGTCGCAACCTGCCAGCAGAATTCCTGCCAGTAATAATGCGGCCCCCGCCCGTAGATGATGTGTTGTCAGTTTCATTTTTTATCCTTTTTTTAATCGTTAACTGACTATAATGGCAAGATCACTACGATTTAAAAAACGAAAAGCTATCGAATAGAAGAAAAAGGTATATAAAACTGGCACTTCTTACTGACCACGCAAACACCTTTCGTACAGCATGATGAGAGCGGCAAAAGCAAACTACACTTATGCTTCATTCGATGCACATTTACAGAAGGTTGCAGCTATGAAGCCAACGATGCTACTCATGATTACCGTATTCCTGACTTTCCCAGCCATTTCTCAGGCCGAGTCGCCATTCAGTTCTCTACAGTCGGCAAAAGAAAAGACCACGGTATTGCAAGATTTACGTAAAATTTGCACGCCACAGGCGTCATTATCAGACGAAGCGTGGGAAAAATTAATGTTGTCTGATGAGAGTAACAAACAACATATCCGCGAAGCTATTGTGGCGATGGAGCGTAATAATCAGAATAACTACTGGGAAGCGCTGGGTAAGGTGGAATGCCCGGATATGTGAATTTCGCACACCTCCGCGCTCAGGCCAGCAGCCACTGACGTACGCTCGCACATCAGTAAATCACCTGCTTTTTCAAATTCCAATCAGAATTGAACCCGTTCATCAGGATTGTGGATAAAATTCCCTCTACATTATTTTCATTTCATCACATAGAAAATCTTATCTCATTGAAACAATACTTGTTTTTAATGCAGAAAAGGAAGTCCAACGGATGGGCATAAAAATGAGCGAATTTTGATATCACCACCCTCTAAAAAATGGTGAAGTCTGAACAAAGAATGTTCGAAAGGAGAGAGTAGAGATGGAAAGCGCAAATCTGGATTTAGAAGAAAATAAAGAAATTGCCAGTAAGTTCGAACGTGCATTAGGTATGGGAGCAACGCTTGCAGAACTGCATGGCATAACCCCGGATACCCTTGAAGGCGTTTATGCTTACGCTTATAACTTTTATGAAAAAGGAAGACTTGACGAAGCTGAACTCTTTTTTAAATTTCTCTGTATTTATGATTTCCAAAATTATAATTATTTAAAGGGATATGCCGCCGTCTGTCAGTTGAAGAAAGATTATCAAAAGGCATTCGACATGTATCATATCTGTTTGATGCTATCTCCCGATAACGATTTCTCTTTGGTTTATTATATGGGCCAATGCCAGATGGGCTTAAAAAACATTAAAATGGCCACGGAGTTATTTAATACAGTAGTAACCTACAGTCAAAATGAAAAAGTTAAAGAGATGGCTAATGCTTATCTTGAACTCTTGACAGCCAATTCCGAAGAGGAAGTTCAAACAGAGTGAGTCGGCAAAATGAACATAAACGGAAAAAACTCTTCTTTTACGCCTGAAGAGTTAATCAGGAAATATCATGAGGAAGCCCCGGTTGATTTAAAAAATAACCATGGCGATAAAATAAATGAGAAGAATAACAATAAACACATTACTTACTTTCCCGTTGATGCCATTTTAGATGGGAATAAACATCTGCCATGAGTTAAATAAAAAAAATTAATTACACCCGATGATAGCTTAAAAAGGAGGTGAATTATGTCGACACCGATTACGGGACAAACGATCACATTTGAACAAATCAGTGAAACATTGCGCACACAGTATAGCGATGCGGAAAAAAGACTGCAGGACAGCAACAAAACGCAAGTTGATCCCATGCGGCTTAATAAAAACCCGAAGTCCCTTGATAACGATATTCGCGCTCGTCTTGAAAACAAACCTATGCTTGCTCCGCCTGAAATGCAGGTTTCAGATTCAGACAACGCCACTACAGCAAAGACGAACGATGCCCGCCTGACGATGATTTTGGGTAATTTATCAGGCATTGCCGATCAGGATATTACTACACGCTTGCATAATAACCTGGACAACACCCTGCTTCGACACGAAATGGCACATAATAAGTTTCGTGAATTAAGCGACGCCTACACCTCATCATTAGATTCCGCGCAAAAAGCCAACGATAATCTGCATCAGGCCAACAATAATTACAATGCAGTCGATAAAAGAGTGCAATCGCTGGAAAAAAAAGTCAACACATTGGATCAAGAGTTGTCGCAACTGCAACCAGACGATCCACAATACAATAAAGTACTGACGCAAAAAAATGCGGCTGAAAAAACACTCACGCTGTCGTTACAAAAAAAATCGTTAGCTGAGAAATCGTTAAATACAGCCATTATGGATGCTGATGCTGCGATCGGCCAAAGTATGGAAGTTTTTGACGAAATTCAACAGCAAGAACAGATTAATAACTTCACCACCAATATTTGCCTGACACAGGAAAACCAGAAAAACAGAAACGCGACAGCCACATTTATCCTTTTGATTACCTCAGTAATGGAAGTTATTGGCGATACAAATTGCGAATCTATTAAAAATCAATCTGAGGTAATGAAAGAAATCAACCATGTCAGGGAAAATAAACTCAATGAAACAGCACATAAATATACTACCACGACTAAAGTTTTAAAAATAGTTAATGAGTGTGTAACTGTAGTTACCTTTGCCGTAAGCGCAGTCTTAATTGTTGTTGGTCTTCTTGCTGCAGTTCCAAGTGGTGGTTCAAGTATTGCGGGTGCATTGGCACTTATTGGAGGAATAGCGGGCGCAGTAGTATTAGGTGTAGATATCACTTGTCAAATCGCTCTGGGCACCACGGCTACCGGCTGGATTTTAGGGAAAGTTGTAGAAGGTCTTTCGGCTGCGATTAAAACAGTTGATCCCACTCTGCTCGCAATCACCGCGCTTCTGGACGTTATTGGTGTCGATCAAGATACGATTGAACTGGTTAAAAGTATTTACGCAAGTGCAGCCGCTTCTATTGTCATGGCGACAGTAATGATTGGTGCAGCTGTAATATGTTCTGTAGCAATAGGGGCCGTTGTTTCTGCATTATCAAAAACAGCCGCCGAAGAAGTCACCAAAGAAATAACAAGCACTATAAAATCAACCATTGAATCAATTATTAATTCAGTTTCAAAAAATATTATAAAGGTATTAGACAGCGTATGCAGCGTGCTACAAACATCAGCCGTAGTGTTGAAGTTGATTGCCAAAATAAGTAATGGCCTGGAGAAAATAGGCTTACTCATCTGTGCAATAGCAACATCGACGATGAATTGTTTTGTTGCTGGAAACTCTGCCGACATGGCAATTTTACAACAGGACATGAGTAATCTATCAAAAACGCGTGAACAAATGCTTTCAGTATTGCAAAGGGTGGATAAAACCGTCGAACAAGAGGTAAGCCAGATGGTACGAGTATTACAACACCGAACTGAAGCCTTAAAATTTGCTTCCCATTCTATCGTATAAGAGGGTTTTAACATGGCCACCTATGAAATTAAAAATGCGTCCAGCACATCTAATATTAACAGTCTTGATAAAACAATCTTTGATAGAGATTATAGTAAAAAAAACAACATACCAAATGATAATAAAATTGTGCAATACTATAACCTTAAAGATATTAATCATGACATAAGCTCTCAGTTTATAATATTAAAAAATACAGACAGAGAAGTCTGTCCGGAACTAAGAGTAAAACTATTGGATAATCTTAATTACTCAAGGAGTACGCTAGATAATTTGAGGGGTGACCTTGACCAAGCTACAATTTCATCCAGTCAATCAAGCAGTTCTGCAGAACAGAGTTCTATTAAAATATCTAAATATAATATCCTTGATATGCTAGATAATTTGACCATGCGACAACAGGCTGTTATGGAGGAATTTTTAAGGGTATTCACATCAATGTATAAAGCCTCTGCTATGTCTGAGGCTATTATGAGCAACGTTTTTGAACAACTTGTCCAGTATCAGAAAACAGAAACCGTACACGCTACAATGGCAAGTTCGGCTGGTGTTCTTGCCGGGTCAACAGTTGGCGCAGCCGGAGCTGCAGCATCTGTTGTAGCAAATTTCAGAAGCCCTCCCGAAAAGATGCAAACCCTTACACCTGATCAGAAGCACACTATCAGTGGAACTGATGATAAAACACAGCGAGGATTAAAAAGGGAAGTTCAAGATCAACAAGCTTATCTCAAGCAAATAGATGAAGAAATAAAAACAACAACGAAAGATACAACACTTGATGAAGAACAAAAAGAAGAGACCCTGAAATATTACGATAAAGAAAAAGAAACTACGGAAGAAAAGATTAGAGATAAAAACGAGCGTATTAGTATAAAACATAACAAAAGATATAATAAATATTTTACTATAGGTAAAGCAGATGTACTTTCACAGCTTGTTAATCAATCAACTCAAGCATCACTTAGAATTCTAGAAAGTACTACTCATGCAGAAAAAGAAATTGTTGAGCAAGCTAAAAATGTGATGCATTCAGTTATGAGTAGCTATCTGGATCAAATTAATCGTGATGTTCAAGGAAGAGATCAGGCACTCAATTTATTACAGCAAATAATACAAACCATTATTGATACTGATAGTGCTATCGTTCAAGGCATTCGCTCATAAATTATTGCAATAATAGTTAATTATATTTAAGGAGGAATGACACATGATTAATAAAGATAATAATTTAAATATAGATATTTTACGTCAGCAGAATGCAAACATTCCTCTTAAAGAGGCATCCTCGCAAAGTGAGGAGCCTCATCAACTGGAAAACAGCAAAAGCGAGGGTAATTTGTATAACAGCGCCAGTAAGGATAATAATATTGGCGCTATGCTCAAGAAAGATGTTGAAAAACTATCAACTTTAGTCAGTGAACGTAGCCCGCGAAATGAAGACTGGAAATGCCAGCATGACATACAACTCAACTTCGTTAAAAACATGCTCAGAAATTTCCCAACTGAGAACCTATCAGAGAAAGGATCTGCGCTCTTACACGAAAGTTATTCGCTGATAAAAAAAGTTCTGCAGCTTACAGAAAATGTTAATACTATTGACGGAAAATTAAAGGATTCCGCTAAAATATTGACCCTGCATAACTCTGTGAGAAAAACCCTGGCTAACGTTGCTCACAACACAACCGGGTCAAGTGCAATGGCAACGACCAAAGGAACCTTAAATCACGCTATCGCTTCTTTAGAGAGTTCTGCGCCTGAAATGAGAAGTTCAGCAACCAGCAGTACTTTAACGGCCAGTAGTTCAAACGAATTTAAAAGTGATAAATATATATGCAGTGATATTGCTGATTTGATGAGTGTGCTCGGTAGCGACTACCTCGAAATTTATGCGAATAGCGTTGAGATAATGAGCGCATACTGGCAGGACTTCAGTGAACATATCCAAAGCAATATGGGAAAATGGACTCACTCTAATAAAAAAGGCGATGCGATAATTTTTGATGTCAATGCATTCCAAAAAGCCTTGATGCATTTTTATTATATCGATAAATATCCTAATGGTGATTTCCACTATCATTACAATCCAGACTATGTTTTATACCCTCCGGCACCTGCTGACAAAATTGGTGTACCACTAGAAGAAGCAGAAAAATGGTGCGCCGCTTTAGGACTTCCGGTAATTCCACCCGATCCCAAACACCGCACACCTTCTCCGATTGTCGAAGTTGAACCACAAGGTAGCGGTTTATATGTTATTATTCCCAACCCTCAGATTATTGACAGTATGAGTCAATCTTCAGATTCAATGGTGCACAGGGATAATAAAGGGAAGGAAAAAAATATATCTAAAGAATTCACCGGTTATGAAATAAGCACAGCTGAATACCAGGCATGGTTAGCGGGTTATAATGGGCAAGCAGAAAACATGAAAACCGATGTGCAGGTTATCACGACTAAATACAGCACAGCCAACTCCACCTACGATACGATTATAAAATTATTATCGTCAACCATTACAGCGTTATTTGATTCAGCGAAAGATTATTTACGTTTCTGATTAAGTAACACCAAATATTATAGTCCACTATCTGGTCTCGTAAAATGGGACCAGTGTTTCATATAACCGAGCATCACCTTTCATTAATTTCTTCATCACTATCTCACAAAATGAGCGCTTTTTGATAGAGCAATTCTGCCAATACTTTATTTTAGATTAATCAAATTAATACTATGAATAGAGAAAATGGAAGGAGCATTCTATGCAACTGCTACATGGAAAAAATAATACACAACAATATATATTCGGTGAGTTTGTATTAAAAAACAATGGAATATTATTATTCAAGAATAAAGAATACCATATTCCCCCCAAAGAACTTGGGGTTATCATTCTATTACTTAATGCTGACGGTGAAATTGTTAGCAAAGAAGAGATTATTGATAAGGTCTGGAGCGCAAGTGTTGCCAGTGATGAATCTTTAACACGGTGTATTTATGCATTGCGCAAACTTTTGCATGAGAATAAACAGTGTAAGTATATCGAAACGGTCTATGGTCGTGGATACCGTTTTACTGTACCCATTGTGATTGTAACCGATAATGAACCGGTAAAGTCGACTACCACTCTTGCTGTTTTTCCATTTCGTACCGAAGGTTCAATCAATGTTCTAAAACTGCATTACGAACTTGTGCAGGGCCTTTCAAAATATGCTTTTTGTGGTTTAGATATCTTACCTGCCTCGGTAACGAATGAGGCAAGCGATTTTTCTACTATCCACCAGTTTATCAATAAAACAGGCCCAGAATATTACATTATGGGCCAGGTCGTTCACTATGGTAAAAACTGGCGTTTATTTATTGAATTAATTCATGCCAGAACGCATAAGTTGATTGATCATCAAAGTATTGATTTTAACCCAGACAATCCTCTTTCCGTATTATTATCACAAGTAATTAATATCCTCATTGAAAAAATCCCTAACATTAATTTTAAATCTATTAATACACAACAAATGCCATCTCTTGATTCTGCTGTTATGTATATGAATGGCAGAATGGAAATGTACCGTTATACACCAGAGAGTTTGAAACGAGCGTTAGTAATATTTAGAGATTGTGTGAGTACGCAACCACAAAATACCTTGCCCTACTGCTGTCTGGCGGAATGCCATATATCATTGGCACTCCTTGGGCTCAGTGAACAAAAACAAGCTATAAAAACAGCAGTAACAGCCATAGAAAAGGCTCTGGAAATTAACCCTTCAAATTCTCAGGCATTAGGATTGCTAGGTTTAATCAGTGGGCTAAAAGATGAACATTCAGTGTCTAATGTGCTATTTAAACAAGCACATTTACTCAAACCTAATTCACCAGACGTTTATTATTATCAGTCGCTGCTATATTTTTTGAACGGCGACCTTGCAAGAGCGTTTAATTTAATAGAAAAAAGCATTACTCTTGAGCCCAATAAAATGGGTATAAGTGTTCTTAAACTAATTATACTTTATTACACATCATCACTCGATAACGCGATATCTTTTGCGTTAAATCTGAATAGTCAAAACTCCTATAACAATCCAATTATTACGTCTACTCTGGCTATGTTCATGGCACTGAAAGGACATAATGACAAAGCCAAAAGTTTATTGCTTAAACTTGATCCTGAGCATGATCTTGATTACAGCTGTGTTAACTCGCTTTATACGAAGTTTCTGATCTATGGCGCATCTATAAAAAATGACATTATGAAGTTACTGGCAAATATTAACACTAACAAAATCAATGGTGTGATCTTGCCGTTAATTTACACTGTTTATGGTAAGAAAGAATATGAAAAGCGCTGGCAACAATTAATTAAAGAGAATGATTTATGGTCAAATGTTTTGCTTCACGACCCTCGTTTGCTCAATGTAAAAAATGAATTTAATACTATCAGTGCGATGCGTACTTCTGCGTAAGAACGAAGAGAAATTGCCCTGCTGATGCAGGGCAATTTAGTAGTTATTTCGTTAAAAATATCTCACACACAAACCAGAAGACTTTCCTGATCCTGGTGTTGATATACCAGTTTCAGGATTGAATTTCTCGTGAACCCCTATAAGTACAGTACTTGTCCAGTAATCCGCGCTGCTAAATGTACTGCCATAAGCTTTCAAATTACCATATTCTCCCCACAACGTACCTACTTTTCGTGGAACTACACCATTACTTGGTCGCTGCGCTAATTCTAAAGATGACGCCACTTGTCCATAGCTATTGCATGATGCATTTATAATATCCCAAGTGTTATTACTGGCAGCACCTAAACTAGTAAACCATTTTTTCATCTTGAATTTGAATACAACATTATTCCCTTTACCGTCTTTTGGTTTCCCGGTAATAGTGATTTCACTATTTAGGGGCAGACTTATTGTGACTTCTCCATTATTGTTAACATTAATACCATACATGCCTGCCGTCCAATCATAATCTGTATTCTTCATATTATGGGTTAATACTAAGGTGAATTTAGCCCCATCAAATCCTGTTTCAGGAAAACCATCTGTCGCCCTGAATATTGCACCATTCACACTCAGAGAATCGACTACTACAAAAGGAAGGATGGTATAGGAAGGTTGCCCGTTTACACGCCAACCGTTAATCTGCAGAAATGAATTTAAGTTCTCTCCTTCTTTGTAGGCCATATAGGTACGCTCATATATGCCATCACCCAAATATATCCATTTAGCCCCTTCTTTCTTCTCCACATTTTGTAAGTACACTGCATTATCCAGCAAATCCAGACCGTTATCCAACGGGTTACCAAAATCATCAGCTAATAAAACACTGACAGGTAAATCCGCCCCAACAACCACAACATCATCTCTTATACGAAGCTGTGAACCATGCGGACTCGCTTCACCCGGTTTAATAGTATAATTATTTGAATAATTGGCATCGCTCCAACCAACCATCTTCAGTTGTGCATTCAAATACACTTCCGCGAAATGCGCCATATACTGTCTTTGATATTGCCCATTGCCGTTGTATATCCAATTATTACCCTGGATAGGATCTGCATTCCTGACTTTTACGTTTTCCTCTTTAAGCTGAGCGACACCATCAGTAATAAAGTTACCCTGAGCATCACTAAGTACAACAGTCACCGTTATGCTCTCCCCAGCGATATATACCGTTTTGTCCGTGATAATCGTGGACTGAGTTTTTGCTGCTGCACCTGGTTGTATCCCGTATAGCGCGGAATTAATCTCCGTTGCCCATGTTTTTAATTTCAGACTGGCAACCAAATTTTTCTCGGCAAACCATGCTGTCCAGATCATGGTATATTCACCATTATTCTGTTCGACCCATTGCATCGAATCGGGGACTGCGCCGCCCACCGTAAAATTATCGATATATGATTCGATAACTCCTGATGTCAGCCCTAAAGCCGGGTTACCAAACTCATCCCGCAACGTTACTGTGACAGTTAATGACTCCCCGGCGATATATGTCGTTTTATCTGTCCTGATGGCTGAATTTGTTTGCACCGGAGCACCACTGTGGATGGAATAACTCTCTGATTGTTTACTGCTGCCCCACTCAGGCAAAGTCAACGTCGCGTGGTGAGAGTCTCCCGCCATCTGCGCCGACCATGTAGCAGTATAAACACCGGCGGTTTCAGACCATCCTCCTGAACGTACGGCTCCTTCCACTATTACGTTATCACCAGACAGTAAGGACTCGCCCCCTTCAACCAGGTTACCGTGCGCGTCTTTCAGCGTCACGGCGACGGTTATAGTGTCGCCAGCGGTGTAGGCGTTTTTATCCGTAGCGATAGTTGATGTGGCTTGCGCCGGAGAACCGGACTGTATGTCATAGCGATCTGACGTTACACCATCACTCCACGTCTGCAATTGCAGGTTGGCGTGCTGATTGGTACTGGCAATCGTCGCCATACGGGTTGTGGTATACACGCCACCTGATTCAATCCAGCTTCCCGTTTCTGACGGGTCGGTGCCAGCCACCGTAAGCACACCATTAGCGGCTAACTGTGAAGCTGCACCGGTTACCAGATTATCGAACGCATCCCGGAGCGTTACCGTGATGGTGATTGTCTCTCCAACCGTATAGTTCGACTTATTTGTTTCAACGGTTGAAGTGAGCTGCGATGCATCACCCGGTACAAAGGTGATGCTCTGACTCTGGCTGCTACCGTTAATGCTGGCAGTGACCGTACTGGCTCCGGCGGTCTGGCTGGTGACGGTGATTATTGCCGCGCCGTCCGGCCCGGTGATAACCGTCGCGGCAACCGCTGCCCCGTTGCCCGCTGAAACGCTGACCGTCTGTCCGGCCAGCGCATTGCCGAACGCGTCGGTGACTTTCACCCGCAGCGTGTTCGCCGTCGAACCGTCTGCCACTGAGCCGTCCTTAATGACCACCAGATCCGCGATCTTCGCCGTGCTGATATCAGCAATAAACGTCACGTTCTGGCTCAGACTGCTGTTGTTGATGGTTGCGGTAACTGTACTGATGCCCGCCGTCTGGCTGGTGACGGAGATTTCCACGGTGCCGTCCGGCTGCGTGGTGACTGTCGGGGCAACCGCTGCCCCGTTGCCCGCTGAAACGCTGACCGTCTGTCCGGCCAGCGCATTGCCGAACGCGTCGGTGACTTTCACCCGCAGCGTGTTCGCCGTCGAACCGTCTGCCACTGAGCCGTCCTTGATGACCACCAGATCCGCGATCTTCGCCGTGCTGACATCAGCAATAAACGTCACGTTCTGGTTCAGACTGCTGTTGTTGATGCTGGCAGTGACGGCACTGATGCCCGCCGTCTGGCTGGTGACGGAGATTTCCACGGTGCCGTCCGGCCCGGTGATAACCGTCGCGGCAACCGCTGCACCGTTGTCCGCTGAGACGCTGACCGTCTGTCCGGCCAGCGCATTGCCGAACGCGTCGGTGACTTTCACCCGCAGCGTGTTCGCCGTCGAACCGTCTGCCACTGAGCCGTCCTTAATGACCACCAGATCCGCGATCTTCGCGGTGCTGACATCCGGGATAAATGTCACGTTCTGGTTCAGAATGCTGTTGTTGATGCTGGCAGTGACCGTACTGGCTCCGGCGGTCTGGCTGGTGACGGAGATTTCCACGGTGCCGTCCGGCCCGGTGATAACCGTCGCGGCAACCGCTGCCCCGTTGTCCGCTGAGACGCTGACCGTCTGTCCGGCCAGCGCATTGCCGAACGCGTCGGTGACTTTCACCCGCAGCGTGTTCGCCATCGCACCATCTGCCACTGAGCCGTCCTTAATGACCACCAGATCCGCGATCTTCGCGGTGCTGACATCCGGGATAAATGTCACGTTCTGGTTCAGAGTGCTGTTGCTGATGCTGGCAGTGACCGTACTGGCTCCGGCGGTCTGGCTGGTGACGGTGATTATTGCCGCGCCGTCCGGCCCGGTGATAACCGTCGCGGCAACCGCTGCCCCGTTGTCCGCTGAGACGCTGACCGTCTGTCCGGCCAGCGCATTGCCGAACGCGTCGGTGACTTTCACCCGCAGCGTGTTCGCCATCGAACCGTCTGCCACTGAGCCGTCCTTGATGACCACCAGATCCGCTATCTTCGCGGTGCTGACATCCGGAATAAATGTCACATCCTGGCTCCGACTGCTGTTGTTGATGCTGGCGGCGACGGCACTGATGCCCGCCGTCTGGCTGGTGACGGTGATTATTGCCGCGCCGTCCGGCCCGGTGATAACCGTCGCGGCAACCGCTGCACCGTTGCCCGCTGAGACGCTGACCGTCTGTCCGGCCAGCGCATTGCCGAACGCGTCGGTGACTTTCACCCGCAGCGTGTTCGCCATCGCGCCATCTGCCACTGAGCCGTCCTTAATGACCACCAGATCCGCGATCTTCGCCGTCCTGACATCCGCGACAAACGTCACGTTCCGGCTCAGGCTGCTGCTGTTGATGCTGGCAGTGACAGTACTGGCTCCCGCCGTCTGGCTGGTGACACTGATCTCCACCGTGCCGTCCGGCTCTGTGATTACCGTCGGGGCAGTCGTTGCGCCGTTGTCCGCCAACACGCTGACCGTCTGCCCGGCAAGCGCATTACCGAACGCATCGGTGACCCTCGCCCGCAGCATATTCGCCATTGCGCCGTCTGCCACTGAGTTATCCTGCGTCACCTCCAGACTCGCGATCTGCGCCGTCCTGACATCGGCGATAAACGTGACATTCCGGCTCTGGCTGCTGCTGTTAATGCTGGCAGTGACCGCACTGATTCCGGCGGTCTGGCTGGTGACAAAGATCTCCGCCGTGCCGTCCGGCTGTGTGGTGACCGTCGGAGTGACCGTTGCGCTGTTGTCTGCCGTCACGCTGACCGTCTGCCCGGCAAGCACATTACCGAACGCATCCGTCACCCTCACCCGCAGCGTGTTCGCCATTGCGCCGTCAGCCACGGCGTTATCCTGCGTCACCTCCAGACTCGCGATCTGCGCCGTGCTGACATCCGCAATAAACGTCACGTTCCGGCTCTGGCTGCTGTTGTTGACGCTGGCGGTGATCACACTGGTTCCGGCGGTCTGGCTGGTGACACTGATCTCCGCCGTGCCGTCCGGCTGTGTGGTGACCGTCGGAGTGACCGTTGCGCTGTTGTCTGCCGTCACGCTGACCGTCTGCCCGGCAAGCACATTACCGAACGCATCCGTCACCCTCACCCGCAGCGTGTTCGCCATTGCGCCGTCAGCCACGGCGTTATCCTGCGTCACCTCCAGATCCGCGATCTGCGCCGTCCTGACATCGGCGATAAACGTCACGGTCCGGCTCTGGCTGCTGCTGTTAATGCTGGCAGTGACCGCACTGATTCCGGCGGTCTGGCTGGTGACAGAGATCTCCACCGTGCCATCCGGCTGCGTGGTGACCGTCGGAGCAGTCGTGGCGCCGTTGCCTGCCAACACGCTGACCGTCTGCCCGGCAAGCACATTACCGAACGCATCCGTCACCCTCACCCGCAGCGTGTTCGCCATTGCGCCGTCAGCCACGGCGTTATCCTGCGTCACCTCCAGATCCGCGATCTGCGCCGTCCTGACATCGGCGATAAACGTCACGGTCCGGCTCTGGCTGCTGCTGTTAATGCTGGCAGTGACCGCACTGATTCCGGCGGTCTGGCTGGTGACAGAGATCTCCACCGTGCCATCCGGCTGCGTGGTGACCGTCGGAGCAGTCGTGGCGCCGTTGCCTGCCAACACGCTGACCGTCTGCCCGGCAAGTGCATTCCCGAACGCATCGGTGACCTTCACCCGCAGCGTATTCGCCGTCGCGCCGTCTGCCACCGCGTTATCCTGGCTAACGACCAGATCCGCGATCTGCGCCGTGCTGACATCCGCAATAAACGTCACGTTCCGGCTCTGGCTGCTGTTGTTGACGCTGGCGGTGATCACACTGGTTCCGGCCGTCTGGCTGGTGACACTGATCTCCACCGTGCCGTCCGGTTGCGTGGTGACCGTCGGAGCGACCGTTGCGCCATTGCCTGCCGTCACGCTGACCGTCTGCCCGGCCAGCACATTACCGAACGCATCCGTCACCCTCACCCGCAGCGTGTTCGCCATTGCGCCGTCAGCCACGGCGTTATCCTGCGTCACCTCCAGACTCGCGATCTGCGCCGTCCTGACATCGGCGACAAACGTGACGTTCCGGCTCTGGCTGCTGCTGTTAATGCTGGCAGTGACCGCACTGATTCCGGCGGTCTGGCTGGTGACAGGGATCTCCACCGTCCCGTCCTGCCCTGTGATGACAGTCGGAGTGACCGTTGCGCTGTTGTCTGCCGTCACGCTGACCGTCTGCCCGGCAAGCACATTACCGAACGCATCCGTCACCCTCACCCGCAGCGTGTTCGCCATTGCGCCGTCAGCCACGGCGTTATCCTGCGTCACCTCCAGATCCGCGATCTGCGCCGTCCTGACATCGGCGATAAACGTCACATCCCGGCTCTGGCTGCTGCTGTTGATGGTTGCAGTGACGGCACTGGTGCCCGCCGTCTGGCTGGTGACAGGGATCTCCACTGTGCCGTCCGGCTCTGTAATCACCGTCGGAGCGACCGTTGCGCCGTTGTCCGCCAACACGCTGACCGTCTGCCCGCCCAGCGCATTACCAAACGCGTCGGTGACTTTCACCCACAGCATGTTCTCTGTCGCGCCGTCTGCCACCGCGTTATCCTGCGTTACCCCCAGATCAGCAATACGCGCCGTGCTGACATCAGCAACGAAGTTCACCGTTTTACTATCACTGCTTTGATTGATCTTAGCCTCAACAGTGCTGGCATCCGCTACGGTACTACTCAGCACAACCTCCGCCATGCCATGCACATCCGTCCTGATGTCTGCACTCTGCCCTGCATTGGCAAATACAGCCGCCCCCTTCGTCACCGTAAAGGTGACGGTCTGCTCTGGCAGCACATTGCCAAACTGATCTTCCACCCGAACATTCACCGTATGTTGATCGCTACCATTGGCCAGCACATCCAGGCTACCCGTTGTCACTTGCATCGCGACGATTTGTGCGCTGGCGGCATCGCCACTAATACTGTAAACATTTGAAGTCAGGGCGCTCGCCCAGCCGGACATCTGTAGCTGTGCTTTTAAACCGGTGCCAGGAAGTAAAGCGGTATACGTTGCGGTATAAATGCCTTTTTGATCTTCATTCCAGGTAATGCTTTCCGCTTTTGTATTTGGCAGCTGGATAACCTGGCTGATAGCGTCTCGTTGCCCCCCGACCAGGTTTTCATAGCTATCCTTGAGCGTTACCGTAACTTTAATCGCACCGCCTGCGGTATAGGTCGTTTTGTCGGTAACGATAGAGGAATAAGCCAGCACAGCTCCGCTTTCGCGGATGACATACGCATCGGATTGCTGCGCGCTACTCCATGTCGATAGTTTCAGCGTGGCGTAATGGCTATTGCCAGCAATCTTCGCGGTTCGGGTGGTGGTGTAAACGCCATCAGACTCTTCGCTCCAGTTACCCGTTTCATTTTTATCTGTACCGCTCACCTCGACCACACCGCTACCCGCCAGCAGCGAAGCCATCCCTTTCACCAGGTTTTTCTGCTCATCCATAAGGGTAACTGACACTTTTATCTTGCCACCCGCGGTGTATGACACATCGTCCGTCTTGATGGTGGAGGTTAGCTGCGAGATATCGCCAGTGATAAAGCTCACTTCCACAGACTGACTACTGCCATTGATCTCGGCCTTGATAAGACTGTTTACCGCCTGGTCACTGGCAAGGTTAACGCTGGCAATCCCGTCTTTATCTGTCGTCACAATACCGCCATTTGGATCGGCAAAAACCGCCGCACCATTCACGACCGTGAAGGTAACATTTTGTCCCTGCAGTAAATTTTGATGCACGTCCCTGACCGTCACAGCGACGGTATTGTGATCGCGTCTGGCGACTGCGTTATTCGCGGTGATCTGCATCGCAGCGATTTTGGCGGTATCTTTATCACCCGCAATACTGAACGCATCCGAATGCTTGGTTTGCCAGCCGGGCATCGTCAGCTGGGCCGTTAATTTGTCGCCAATGAGATGGGCCGTATAGTTTGCTTTGTAAACTCCCTCACTTTCTTCCGTCCAGGCACTAACAGCATCAGTCTTCGTGTTGTCTACTTTAACAGCCTGTTTAAGAAGTTCTTTTCTTCCGGTAACCCCGTTGCCATTCTCATCTTTCAGGGTCACTTTTACGCCTATCGGCTTACCCGCGACGTAATTATTCTGGTCTGTTTCAATCATGGAGTCCGCTCGGGATGCCATATTAGCCACAATGGCAATCAGCGCTGGTGTTTTAGCAACATCGTCGCCGTTAAATTGTGGCATCAGCGACAACGCGCCTGACGTCTTCCCGGAGGTAACTAACTGGGTATAGGTTCCGTTACCGTTGTCTTTCCATTCGCTTAGGGCGAAATCTTGCAAACCTTTCGCATGGGTTTTTAATGTCATACCCGGGATAGGCTTGCCGCTGGAATCTCGCGCGGTATAGGTCAGCGTTGAGATTGATTTTCCATCCGCAAGCAGAATTTGTAGATCGACAGAAAGCGTTGAATCAGCGAGGCTTAGTGTGGGTTTTTCTACAACCACCATACTTTCTTCACGCCGGGAGAAATTTCCTTTCGAATCTTCCGCTGTAACCGCTATCGGGTAAGTGTTGTCGGTTTCAGGCATTGCCGTGAATCGGTAGGGAGGAATGGTGACCTGAATATCCTTGCCGGAAACAGCAACTTTTCCGCCCGCTGATTGCAGGGCGGCGGCTTAGATGTCATAACCTTTCAGCGCGTATTTGGTTTGTAAGGAAGAAACCAGCGATTTAACCTCGCCCGGCTTGCCTTTCAGCGGATCGGTCAGCGTCAACCGCACCAGCTCTTTCTTGCGATATTCGAGGACAATATTGCTATTACGATCGACCAGGTCATAGCGACTGCCCGCAAGGCTGCGTCGTGCTGCAACTTCAGCCGGATCGAGCTGTTTTTGCAGTGAATGACCGGGTTGCAACGTCAACTCCATACCAATTCGGGTGTCGTTTTCTCCCTGTTTGCCCTGCCGTTGCTCGGCACTAAAGGAGATCAGGGGAACGGGGGTGTAACTCAATCCTGCGGTAATCGCGTGAGGATCATTTTGTCGCTCATCTTTACCAAATAGCGCCACTTCATCGCCGTAATATTGTTCATAGACTAACTTACCACCCAACTGCGGCCAGGCCGGTAACCAGCCTTCGGCGCGAAGATCCCAACCGTTCGCCGGGCGTGCTTCATAATCATTGTCCAGTTCCGGTGCACTACGCCAGTTACTGAGGCGCAGATAACCGTTGCCGCTCAGTTTCAGGTAATCGCGCCAGTATTCAACGCCCATCCCGGTTCGGGTGTGATAGCGGGTCAGGTCATGATCGATAAACATATTGACGCCAGACATCCAGCTCGATGTGAAATAACGCCAGCCGATACCGTGGTTGGTTTGAGTGCGATCATCCGTACGGTGAAGTGTGTGCTGGCTGAAGACCAGGTTATCTGGCGTTTCGTACCAGGGATGGAGAAATTCAAATGAAGAGCTTTTAAGGCTGAAATCTTCATCAACACCCAGAGATACCCGGGCAGTTCCCCAGCGGCTGAGCCAGTCTGTCGCCTGCGCAGACACAGAAGAAGCCACCCAGCCACGCGCCATACTCGCAGCCTGTTCGCTGTCCATATCGCGCGCTAAAAGTGTCCCACTTTGTTGCGCCACTTCCGCGACCTGCATTTGTGGATCTTTACCGTCGCGCTCCATCTGCATTGCTTTCAGAGTGCGCGCTTCAGGGCTGTTACTGTTGATGAGTGGTACATCTATCTCATCGCCCTGACGCACATTGTCAAAGCCCCGCGCAAAGGTACGGAACTGATTCAGGCGACGTAATTCATCAACGGTAATACCAAAGCGTGCCGCGACCGTTGGTGGCGATTCCAACGCCCCCAAGGTGTATGGAATAGTTTTAACGTTCGACAGGATCAGTGACGCGGCAGTATCCGAATGCGCAGGGTTAACATGCGTAGGGGCAGCAGCCATAACAGGGAAAATAGTTTGTGTTATCAGGCAAATACCGGCGGTCAGACGACGTAAACGATCCCCCAATCCACATATGGTTTTATCGCCCCGACGATCGCCATTCCCATGCGCTTTCCCTGCCATTTGTCATCCCTGTCGCTATGCGTTCAGATTAAATGACCTTTCTTTAACATGAGGGAAAATGATGATTCATGATGAGTAAATGATGAATACAGGCGGAATAATGGAAATAACAACAAGATAAGAACAATACCTGATCAAGGGTTATCAGGGGGAAGAACAGGAGAGCTTTCCCACCACAGCAGTAACCCCTCCTGTAAATACGTTACTTCATTTTCACCTTTGCGGTGACTAACAGCGCGGTAAGCAACATCAATGTGCCGGACAACATCAGCGGCGAAGTCAGACCAATATTATCCAACGCATAACCGCCGATTGCTGCGCCACAAGTATTAGCAAGCTGAATAACCGCCACTTGAATAGACCCGGCTTTTTCTGCCTGATCGGCCAGTGAGCGAGTGATCCACGTTGACCAGCCAACGGGAATTAAAGCAAAAGTCAGCCCCCAGATAATCGCAACGCCGGTCGCCACGATTTTATCGCTTCCCCACAACGTCAGCACCAACGCACTCAGAGCCAGTATTAACGGCGCACCTGCTAAGGCCAGTTTTACCGAATGTTTAAGAATGAACGACGAAAGCGACGTGCCGATAAAGCTGGCGATACCAAAACTCAACAGCACCAGCGTTAAGCCATCCACGCCGAATCCTGCGAGATTCATATACACTGGACGAATATACGTGAAGAAAGCAAACTGCCCGGCGAAAGACATGAAGATGGCGATCATCCCGGCCATCACGCCCGGACGCTGTAATAAGCGGAAAGTATTTTGCTTCTGATGCGAGGGTTCGCTAGGCAGCGAAGGCAATGATTTGATAATCCAGATAATACACAGCACGCCCATCACCGCCGCCGCATTAAAGACATTGCGCCAACCGATAAGCTCACCTAAAAAGCTACCCAACGGTGCGGCTATCACCAGCGCAATAGAAACCGCGCCGAAAATCACCGACAGCGCCTTCGGCACCGTACGCGCTGGTACCAGACGCATGGTCAGCGACGCCGACATCGCCCAGAACCCGCCGAGTGCCAACCCCAGACAGGCACGACCGATTAAAAGCAAACTGAATGAGTTGGCAAAGGAAACCAGCAAGCAGGAGAGCGTCAGCAAAACGGCAAACAAAATAACAACGTAGCGGCGGTCAGTGGCCTGAATTGTCTGGGTAATAAACAAACTGGCAAACATTGCCACAAAGGCGGTCACGGTCACCGATTGCCCGGCAACCCCTTCCGAAATACCTAAATCCTGGGCCATTGGCGTCAACAAACTGACGGGCAAAAACTCAACGATAATCAGGCAGGCGACGCAAAACGCTACCGAGAAAACGGCGGACCAGTTCGGTCGGATGATGGCATCCGCGCCGCGGTTTTCGGCAATAAATTCACTCATGGTGTTACCCGTGGCATGTTTCAACGGAAAAGCCGACCACTTTAACACTGAAATGTGTGACACATTTAACGTTTTTGCAACTTTTACGGTGTTGTGGGAAAAGTTCGAGGCTGCTCGAAGAAATAAAAATCATAGGGCAAGCTGATATGCATTTTCGCGATTGGGTTAGGAATAAGGGATAAAGTATTGCACTTGGTGATATACTTTAATAACAGGACCTCAACGATATGCGCGTGTTTAAAACCAAATGGTTTGCAAGGGAAGCCAGGTCTCATGCAATAACAGATGAAGAGTTGTGCCGGGCCATTTTAGAAACGGAGCAAGGTAAAGCTGATGCACTTGGTGGTGGCGTTTTTAAAAAGCGCCTTCACCAAAATCGTGAGCGTGCAATTATTCTGGCAAAAGGGGGAAGCAATTGGTTTTACACGTTTTTATATGCAAAACAGGATATGTCGAACATCAATAGTCAGGAACTGGCTGGGTTTCGTGAACTTGCAAAGCATTATGCCTTCCTGACGAAAGCCCAACTAACAGCAATGATTAACACTAAAGAACTGACAGAGATCTGCTATGACTGCAAAAACTAAATTTAAAAGTCCTGCATTTGAGGCTATTCACAGCGCAGCTGCTGGATTGTCCAGCGTCGATGCTATTTCTGCCGAAACGATGCGTACTTTTGACAAAGCCTGCCTGACCAGCGTGCAAGACTTACAACCTGTTGAGATAAAAGCACTGCGGGAAAAATTAAAAGTGAGTCAGCCCGTCTTCGCTCACTATCTCAATACCAGCGTTTCAACTGTACAAAAATGGGAAAGTGGCGCTAAACGCCCCAATGGCATTTCATTAAAACTGCTCAGCATTGTGCAAAAACACGGGCTGGAGGTGCTGCTGTAAATAGAACGTAGATAATGCGTTCACCTACTGTCAGTTCCGATGCCGGATGCGGCGTGCACGCCTTATCCACCCACCAGCTCAGGCGCGGTCTGTAGGCTAATAAGACGAAACGGTTTTAATGCAGCCAGTGAACGCCCTCAGCAGGCTGAAAGAATGCGTTATAGCGCATCTGAAAAGCATTAATATCCTGCATTTCAGGTTCGGTTTCGCGCAGAAAACCCAGCGCCAGCCTGACCTGAGCATCGGTAATCGGCGCGGCGAGGCGAGCTTTTTGTAAAATCCGATGCCATTGCAGCAGGTTCTGTTCGCTTCCATCGACAATGACAATTTGCCAGATGAGCAACACCTGCGCGGCGTTTTGCAGGTGCGACTCATCCGGGCGATGCAAATAACGTAAAAATTCCTCACCGGCTGACTTTCCCATTTGATCGACCATCGACTCCACGGGTACGACATCAATATTCAGCCGATCGCTGAGACGGCGAATCGCCTTTCTGGCCCCGGATGTCAGCACCCGAAAACCAATTACAAACACCACCGCCAGCGTAGCGAGCATTATCCAGATCATGAGTTCTCCTGCGTAATCAGAACTCATGATATCTGGAAACCCTCGCCAGTTACTAATCCACCAAAATAATCTTCAGAGCAAACAGAGCTGCAACCACCACCACACACAGGTTCAGATCGCGCCAGCGCCCGGTGCACACCTTCATGATGCAGTACGACATAAAGCCAAGCGCAATCCCTTCGGTGATCGAGAAAGTAAAGGGCATCATCACCGTAGTAATAAATGCAGGTACTGATTCGGTAAAATCATCCCAGTTAACGCGCGCCAGGCTTGAGGTCATCAGCACGCCAACAAAGATTAACGCTCCGGCGGTGGCGTAAGGAGGGACCATTGCCACCAGCGGCGAGAAAAACATAACCAACAGAAACATAATGCCGACCACGACCGCAGTCAGCCCCGTTCGACCACCAACTGCCACACCAGAAGTACTTTCAATATAGGCGGTAACAGACGAGGTGCCGATAAACGCGCCCGCCACCGAACTGACGCTATCAACATACAGCGCCTTATTCATATTAGGGAATTTACCGTTACTATCTATTAAGCCAGCTTTATCAGTCACACCGATTAATGTTCCTGATGAATCAAATAGGTTGATCAGCATAAAGGAGAAAATGATACCAGCGAGTTCAAGTGATAATGCGCCACTCAAATCCACTTCACCAATGACGCCGCTAATATCAGGCGGAATGGAATAGACGCCGCTAAAATGAACATCACCGAAAAATAATCCACAGCAAGACGTCACCACAATAGAGACCAGCACCGCGGCATGAAAATGACGAGATGACAACACGGTTATAATAAAAAACCCTAATATACCTAACAACACACCGTGAGAACTTAAATCACCAATCATCACCAGGGTGTCTTTATTGGCGACAATAACACCAGTATTTTTTAACCCCATTAAGGCGATAAATAATCCGATTCCGCTAGTGATACCAATACGTAAACTTAATGGAATGTTGGAGATCATCCAGTACCGGATGCGAAACAGCGTGAGCAAAAATAGCCCAATTGCGCCCCAGAATATTGCGCCCATCCCGGTCTGCCAGGAGATGCCCATCGCCCCCACGACAACGAACGCAAAGAAGGCGTTCAGCCCCATTGCCGGAGCCAGCGCCACGGGTAAGTTAGCAAATATCCCCATCGCAATACTGCCGATACCGGCAATCAAACAGGTGGTAACAAACACCACTTTCGGGTCCATTTGTGCCGCGCCGAGGATTTGCGGGTTCACAAAAACGATGTACACCATGGTTAAAAAAGTGGTCATCCCCGCAATCAATTCTGTGCGGACGGTGGTCCCATGCTGAGGTAGTTTAAATAATCGCGAAAGCGTCCCTGATTCATTACTCACGTAATCGGTATTGTCATTATTCATTTTTTTGTCCATTGGAGGAGATTTAATCCCTTGCTTTTGTAAAACAAATGACAACAACGGTTCAGTGATAATTATCACATTTCAATTGCACATTAATGGATATTCTTTAATAATCTTGCGACGTTTCTTTATGATAAATAATAATCAAATTGATAAAATCAAAATGAGAAAAATATGAATAATTCCATTAACCATAAATTTCATCACATTAGCCGGGTTGAATACCAGGAATTGTTAGCCGTTTCCCGTGGCGACGCTGTTGCCGATTATATTATTGATAATGTCTCTATTCTCGATCTGATCAATGGCGGAGAAATTTCCGGGCCAATTGTGATTAAAGGACGTTACATTGCCGGTGTTGGCGCAGAATATGCTGACGCTCCGGCTTTGCAGCGGATTGATGCACGCGGCGCAACGGCGGTGCCAGGGTTTATTGATGCTCACCTGCATATTGAATCCAGCATGATGACGCCGGTTACTTTTGAAACCGCCACCCTGCCGCGCGGCCTGACGACCGTTATTTGCGACCCCCATGAAATCGTCAACGTGATGGGCGAAGCCGGATTCGCCTGGTTTGCCCGCTGTGCCGAACAGGCAAGGCAAAACCAGTATTTGCAGGTCAGTTCTTGCGTACCTGCCCTGGAAGGCTGCGATGTTAACGGTGCCAGTTTTACACTTGAACAGATGCTCGCCTGGCGTGACCATCCGCAGGTTACCGGCCTTGCTGAAATGATGGATTACCCTGGCGTAATTAGCGGACAGAATGCGCTGCTCGATAAACTGGACGCATTTCGCCACCTGACGCTGGACGGTCACTGCCCGGGTTTGGGCGGTAAAGAACTTAATGCCTATATTGCTGCGGGTATTGAAAACTGCCACGAAAGTTATCTGCTGGAAGAAGGTCGCCGGAAGTTACAACTCGGCATGTCGTTGATGATCCGCGAAGGGTCCGCTGCCCGCAATCTCAACGCACTGGCACCGTTGCTCAACGAATTTAACAGCCCGCAATGTATGCTCTGCACCGATGACCGTAACCCGTGGGAGATCGCCCATGAAGGGCATATCGATGCCTTAATTCGCCGCCTGATCGAACAACACAATGTACCGCTGCATGTGGCTTATCGCGTCGCCAGCTGGTCAACGGCACGCCATTTTGGTCTGAATCACCTCGGCTTACTGGCACCCGGCAAGCAGGCCGATATCGTCCTGTTGAGCGATGCACGTAAGGTCACGGTGCAGCAGGTACTGGTGAAAGGCGAACCGATTGACGCGCAAACCTTACAGGCGGAAGAGTCGGCAAGACTGGCACAATCCGCTCCGCCGTATGGCAATACCATTGCCCGCCAGCCAGTTTCTGCCAGCGACTTTGCCCTGCAATTCACACCCGGAAAACGCTATCGGGTCATTGACGTCATCCATAACGAATTGATTACGCACTCCCGCTCCAGCATCTACAGCGAAAATGGTTTTGATCGCGATGATGTGTGCTTTATTGCCGTACTTGAGCGTTACGGGCAACGGCTGGCTCCGGCTTGTGGTTTGCTCGGCGGCTTTGGCCTGAATGAAGGCGCGCTGGCTGCGACAGTCAGCCATGACAGCCATAATATTGTGGTGATCGGTCGTAGTGCTGAAGAGATGGCGCTGGCGGTCAATCAGGTGATTCAGGATGGCGGCGGACTATGCGTAGTACGTAACGGTCAGGTACAGAGCCATCTGCCATTGCCCATTGCCGGGCTGATGAGCACCGACACGGCGCAGTCGCTGGCGGAGCAAATTGACGCATTGAAAGCTGCCGCCCGTGAATGTGGTCCGTTACCGGATGAGCCGTTTATTCAGATGGCGTTTCTTTCCCTGCCAGTTATCCCCGCACTGAAACTGACCAGCCAGGGGCTGTTTGATGGTGAAAAGTTTGCCTTCACCACGCTGGAAGTCACGGAATAATAAAAAAAGCCCGGCGTCATGCCGGGCAAAAGTCACCAGTTACGTTTATGCCACTGTCAACTGCTGAATCTTTTTCTCGCGGCGGATTTTGCGTTCTTCCATCACCGCCACTATCGCCATCAGGCAGATACAACCAATCGCGGCGATATCCAGTGCAGCAAAGGTGCCTGCCCAGCCGGTAAGGCCGAATACCGGCGTACCATCGGCAATCATCCCCAGACCTAACTTGGCAAAGCTGTCGCCAATCAGGTAAGCGAAGGTGCCTTTAATACCATCGGCAGCGCCAATGGCTTTTTTAGGTACAAAGCCAACAGCAGCCACACCAATCAACAATTGCGGGCCAAAGACCAGGAAACCCAACGCAAAGAGAGAAGCCAGGTAGATATATTCGTTGCTGGCATGTTGATACACACCGAGCGTGGCGATAATCAGCGCCAGCGCGATGCAGGCCACCAGGCCACGGCGACCGTTCGCCAGGTCAGAGAGCCAGCCCCACAACAGCGTACCCACCAGCGCACCAGCTTCAAACAGCGTAAAGCCCTGAATCGCCACCGCTTTAGAGAGTTTCAGTTCCTGGAACGCATACACGGTTGACCACTGGTCGATACCAATACGCACCACATAGAGGAAAATGTTGGCGAAGCACAGCAGCCAGATCACTTTGTTTTTCAGCACATACTCAACAAAGATCTGCCACTTGGTCATATCGGTAGATTCTGTCTCTTTGTCCTCTTCGCTGATCTCTTCGCCGAACAGTTCTTCAGCTTTGCCGAGGCCATAAGATTCCGGGGAGTCGCTGCCGTAACGAAGGCCGATAAAACCGACAATCAACGCGATGATGGACGGGAAAATAAACATGCCGATTACATGGCCGTCAAACAGGTAATTTGCGCCGAACAGCGCCACACCTGCCGCGCCCGCACCGCCAAGATTGTGAGAAATATTCCAGAAACCGAGGAACGTCCCGCGCTTACGACGCGGCGTCCATTTGGTGATGGTGGAGTAACTGCACGATCCCCCGGTACTCTGGAAAAAGCCGCTTAAGGCGTAGAAGGCAATCATCAGGAACAGACTAACCGAGCCGCTGCCCATACTGGCACTGAAGCCCAACATACAAATGGCAGACAAGATCAGCATGAACGGCAGGAATTGTTTGGTGTTTTTGCCGTCGGCGTAATAGGAAACCAGTGTTTTACCCACACCATAAGTGATGGAGAAGCCCAGGCCGATCATCCCCAGCTGCGTCATGCTCAAGCCGTAGGTCGAGATCATGTCGTTCTGCGCGATGTTAAAGTTCTTGCGAATCAGGTACATCGTCAGGTAGCCGATAAAGACCACCAGGTAGGATTGCATGAACGGTTTGAACCACATTTTGCGCCGCACTTCGAGCGGAAGATCCAGGGTCGGCTTGCGAACCTGGTTTAAGAAAGCCAGCATGGGTTACTCCTGAAATGAATACCTGCGTGAGGTATGCATTGTAAAAATCAGCAGCAAATCAGGCCTGAGATAGCGTCCAGGCAAAACCTGGAAAATTTCTTAGTTTTGCCGGATATGAAGTGAAAAAGTGAGATGCATCACGCTTCGCGCGGTGTCTGGGCATTCAAAAAGGGCAGTAACAGCAGTGCGGAAATCCCGGCGGCAATGGCGATAACCACAAAAAAACCGCTCCAGTGCCAGGTATCGAGTACTTTCGCCAGCGGCCAACCAGCAAGCGACGCCCCCAGATAAGCAAACAAGCCGACAAACCCCGTTGCCGCCCCTGCCGCCTCCTTGTGGGAACACTCTGCTGCCGCCATGCCGATTAACATCTGCGGGCCAAAGACAAAAAAACCAATGGTGAAGAAGCAGCTTGCCTGCATCACGTAGCTGGCAAATGGCATCAGCCACAGCGAGCCGACGGACAGCAAAATCCCGGCGGCGAAAATTAAATTCATCGGCCCGCGGTTGCCGTTAAAGAGTTTGTCCGAGCCCCAACCCGCTACCAGCGCACCGATAAATCCGCCCAGTTCAAACATTGTCACTGCCGTATTCGCCGTGACCAGATCGACGCCCAGCGTCTCGGACATATACAAATTGCCCCAGTCGTTGATCGCCGCCCGGACCACATAGACCAGCACATAGCAAAACGAAAGCAGCCAGATATACGGATTCAGCAACACATATTTGGTGAGGATCTCTTTACGTGTCAGCCCTGCCCCTTCTTGTTGTTGAGCAATCTCCAGCGCGTCGTGTCGCCATTCGCCGACCGCTGGTAAACCTAACGCCTGCGGGCGATCGCGCAGCCGCCAGCAGAGAATAATCCCCACGACTATCGCCATACAACCGGCAATCATCATCCCGGCACGCCAGCCGTAATGCAGCGCAGCTGCTGCCATCACAATGGGAATGAGCGCACCGCCAACGTTATGCGCCGTGTTCCATAATGCCCACCAACCCCCGCGCTCGGTACGAGAATACCAGGCCGTTAACAGACGCGCACACACCGGTGAACCCCAGCCCTGGAAAAAGGCGTTCAACACCCAGAGCACGGCAAACGCCCATAGCGACGTCGAGAAGCCAAACAGAATGTTGATGATGCCCGTGGCGATAAGCCCTATCCCCATAAAATAACGGGCATTTGAGCGGTCGCTGACAATGCCGGAGACAAACTTCGACACGCCGTAGGTAATGTAAAACAGGGTCGCTAACAGGCCGATATCGCTACGGCTGAGCACGCCATTAGCAAGGATTTCTGGTACGGCGGCGTTAAAACTTTTCCGCGTGAAGTAAAACAGCGCGTAACCCAGCCAGATGGTCAGCAGAATATGGCGACGCCAGTAACGGTAACGGGCATCAATTTCTTGTTTATCGCTAATCAACGGCGCGTCAGCTGGCGCTTTCAGAAACGGCAACATCATCAAGCCTTAGACATAACGTTGAGGTAGAGAAACACTGACACGCGTGCCGTGCAAACAGGAGATGGTCAAGGTGCCACCCAGCGCCGTTACTCGCTCGCGCATTCCGGTGAGGCCAAAACCGTGTTGCCCGGAACCCGGCGGTAAACCGCTACCATCGTCTTCAATCACCAGCATCAACCGTTCGTCCTGCTGCCAGCCTTGCAACGTAACCGCACTGGCATCGGCATGTTTCACAATGTTGTTCAACCCTTCCTGGCAGACGCGAAACAGCGTCACGCGCTGGTTTTCGCTTAACGCTGATTCATCGATTCGCCATTCGAGATGGCTGACAATACCGCGCCCTTCCAGCTCCATTTCCCGCATCAGTGAGCGGATGGCCTGCTCCAGAGTGAGATCATCCAGCTGGCGCGGACGTAACCGCCCTAACAAGCGGCGCACCGCGTCGTAAACGCCCAGGGATAACTGTTCGATGAGCTGCCCGCTCTGTTTCACGCGGGCGTTATCCGCTGCGAGCCGCTGGACAATGCCCGCTTGCGTACGAATGGCGGTGATGGTCTGACCGATATCATCGTGTAATTCACGCGCCACATCACGACGCACACTCTCTTCGGTTTCTAACAAACGTTCAGCCAGATGCTGATTGCGCGCCAGTTCCTTTTGCAGCGACTGGTTAAGTTCACGCAACCGCTGGATGCCAGCGCCAAGCAACAACCCAGTCAGACTTTGCACCAGCAGGGAGAGCAATAAATCAACCGGATGGTCACGCCAGGTTTGACTGGCGATCAGCGCGATGGCGTTCATCAACGTCGCTATCAGCGCCCCTTGCCAGCCATAGTGCCATGCCAGCGCGATAATCGGCAGCGCCAGGCAGAAGGGAGTGAAGCGCGACAGTTCATCCGGCAATCCCAACTGGAGCCAGAGACTGATAACAAACAGCAGCAAGTACCAGACCAGATGCCGCCCGCGCCAGTTGATCGGTTGAGAAACCAATGACGGACCGAGCGGCAGCCAGGTGTTATTGGCGAGATAGTGCCAGAACACCAGACATATCGGGGCCAGCGTCAGGCCGCCAGTTAAAGTTAACAGCAGCGCATTCCACGACTCTTTGCCGTACCAAAGCCAGGGCAGCGACTGCAACAACGCCGCCGCCGTCAGCGCCGCACCCTGTAACAGCAGAGTGCGCCAGTCGCGTTGATGGCGATAGCGTGAGATCAGCGCCACGGGCAGTAACGTCAGCAAACTACCGATCATCAATAAGGAGAAATGGCTTAAACCAACCGCCTGCATTAACCAATAAATCAGCAGCCATTCCGCGCCCAGCAGCACTGGCCAGTATCCGCGCGGGCATTGCAGCATTAGCCCCAGACGCAGACCAAACGGAAATAACAGCACCGCCATATCAGGGCGCTCAACCAGGTGCAGGCTGATACTCCACAGGCAAAACCATGCGGCAGAGAAGATAAAAAAGCAGGCAATAACGGTAATTAAGCGGGAGAACAACGTCTTCATCACCAGCCATCAAACATGCGGCGCGCCAGTTCTACGTCGTTACTGACGCCCAGTTTTTCCATCAGGTTGGCGCGATGGACGTGTACCGTTTTCGGCGACAAGCCCAGTTCGGCGGCAATCTCTTTCACCGCCATTCCTTGCGCCAGTTTTTCCGCCACCTGGCGTTCACGTTTGGTCAGCGGGTCCTGGCGACCGGATGCCAGTTTAATGGCAATATCCGGTGTCAAATAACATCCCCCCGTAGCAACCGTATGCACCGCAGCAATCAGTTCATCCGGGCTACAGCGTTTGGAGAGAAAGCCGCGCGCCCCCGCGTTAAGTGCCTGCTCAACCAGTGCCGGACTGTCGTGAACGGAGAGCATAATTGTCGCCATACCTTTCGGCAGCTGGCTTAGCAGCTCCAGACCGGAGATATCGGGCATGGAGATATCGCAAATACACACATGCACACCGCGCCCCGGCAGCCCCGCCAGTGCCTCGCGCCCCGAACCAAACTCGGCAACTACCTGCAAATCAGGTTCCAGCCCCAGCAGCTGCGCAAAGCCGGAGCGGACGATAAGGTGATCGTCTATAAGGGCAATGGTGATCATGATTGGGTCCTGGCGGATAAAAAACGCGCATACCTTAACGATAAGCGCGATGTTGTTCAAGTTGGATATGGGGTATGTATTGGCTTAATGATGTTGGGCTTATCGTCAAAACGCTTACCTGAAAGGTAAGCGTTTGGTGCGTGTTATTGAGAAAAAGCGAATTATTTGTAGGTTGCAATTGCAATATTGCCTGAAAAATTTCTCCTCCTGTTGCGGAAATCGTTTTCAGGTAACAAAGAGTCATCCAGAAACCTATAATCTTCAGCGGAACGCTCATTAAGAGAATCATCCACTGAGTCGTTATGAATATAATCCTCACCGTATGTTCGATAAATGAAATTAGCTATATTAAAATCGTTACCAACTTCATTTATTTCGGCCTTTACAATATAATGAGTTTGTGTGAATGTATGCTGTGAAAAATCAGCAACAAGCAAATTTGTTTTTCCCAGCAAAGCACAAAACCCTGGGTTATTATCAAGCCCGGCAGAAACAGAATCGTTTGCCTGTATTGCATTAATATCCCCCCTATCAAGCGCGACAGGAAATGCCTGTGAACAAGCATAATACAGGTTACCTATTCCTGAAATACTGGAGAGGCAAGAAATAATATCTTCTCTGGTTTTTTTCTCAACACCATCGTTCTGTAGAGAGTTTCTCACAATATTACATTCATCTGACGTAAATACAATTTTACTAAAAAGTTTTTCGAAATCTTTATATTTTCTAACACCTCCATGACCAGACAAAGCCATGGTTTTATCCCTCAGAAATTCATGGATTGTGCTATTTATTTTAACTCCACAACATGAAATAATTGAGCTGCCCTCTTCAACGTGTCTTGATGCATCAGCAAGAAGTGAACTAAACTCTCCCTCCCGAACATCTAGTTTTTTTATGTCTGATTTATAACTACAATCATCTGGAATTAATTTATCTGGAGTTAATTGAGTTTGTTCATTTAACGCTTTTTTTAATTGGCGCTCAGCATCAGTAACTCCAAAACTGCGTTTATTTTCAGAATTATTATTAACAACTTCTAGCTTAAGAGCATTTGCAGCAACTGTTACTTTTGAGAGTTGATACTTTTCCAATACATCGTGCTCTGATAATAACCCTATAAACTCTTTCACATTTCGACCACTAAAATCTCTGTCTCTACTCTGTTTTTTCAAACTGTTGCCTTTTGACTCACGATACACATCAGTGACTTTAAACTTATCACTGCCGGTCTGCTCAATTTTTATATAGCTATCCATGCCTGTGGTAGCGATCCATGTCTTATAATTCGCATTCGCTGATTCAGGCGTAACATGAAAATAAGAAACCAATTTACCACTGATATCATGCCGATAGATATGAAAAGAATCTAAAATGTATAATAATATATTTCGGAAAACTTCACGAAAAGTGGCATCTTTAGATAATGTTCTACAATTATCGAGCAGGCCGCTTTGCTCCATCGCATCAAATGCAGCAATATTACCCTCGATACTATCTCTTAGACTCTGGCTCAGGCCCTGACTCTGAGTTTGACTCTGAAACTGGCTATTATCATTCTCTGTTTCCGTTGGATATGTATAACTCGTCACACTAACCATAGTAACCTCGCAATATGACACTTTGCATATTTTGACATTTTAGAAGTATCAATGGTTAGCATGATAAATATGTCAATACTAACCGCTATATTTCATTTATTTCAATAATAAGACTATAGTGCCATTAATTATTATCGATTTCCCCAATGCAATTGCATCACTAACACTACTTATTCACTATCAAAAATCGCTCATTTTTTCAAAAAGACTGTTTACACACAGACGGTTAACAATACGCGTTCATCTTAATGATAAACGCGCTTTATCAAGAAAAAATCATAAATCAGCAGTTGTTGCGGCACCAGAAAATGTAAAAGAGACTTTATCGCTGGTGGAGTTTTTCTCGTCGACACTACCGGTAGTAATATAACGAGCGCACTGAAGATTAACTTCATTTTCAATTTTATTAACCGCCATCAAATATATCTTCTGACTAAACCCATTCATAGTAAAATCCATTTCATTAAGATACTTTCCAGACCCAAAAAAAGCATTTCCTGATTTTTTTAAATGCAATGTTAATGAAGTGGCACCATCCAAACTCTTTGAGAGTAACTCGCGAACATCTTGAGATGTATGTTGTAAGCGAGTCTGATAGCCTTGTGCGGAAGAATAATAAAAACATGTAATCCCCTGAGGACTGGCTAAGCAAGCGATTATTTCATCAATCTTATCATCCGTAATATTACCGTTTGATTGTTTTAATAATTCTCTTACCCGAGCACAATCATCATCATTAAAGCATACCTGTGCAACCAATTGTTCAGGTGTCTTTTGACTATAACTTAGATCTTTTTCAATTATTTCAATTTTGCTTGCAAATATTTTAAGAATATCTTTACTTAACTCAACACCACAGCAAGTTATTTTTGCAGCGCCACTTGGTTTAGTTTGTTCTTTTATACATCTATGAGCATCCATAGTCATAGAGTATAAATAATCATCATCAATATCAATTTTTTCCTGAACAGGTAAATGCCCCTCATCTTTTTGAATTCGCAGGTTTAATAAATCATATGTATTACTCAAAATTTCTGCAGGCATTTCGTAATTACAATCCGCATTCATCAGAACAATACTATTAACTAATTTTTTCCTCAAAACCGTGTCAGCAGAATGTGTTTCTAACGCAGCAGTTTTTTCAGATAGCGATTTGATAATAGTCGCTACAGCCACTCCAGAATATGATGTATTCCCCAATATTTCTTTTATATTATTTTTACCTGCACCAACCTGAAAAACATTAAAGGATTTGCCACCTGTTTGTTCAATTACGGTGTATTCGTTCTCTCCAGTTGCCGCCATCCAGGTACGATTACCATTATTTTCAGTGCCTGGCATAGGGTGAAAATAGTTAAGAATTTCGGTATTAACACTGCGAGAACCGGACATGATATTTACTATTAAGCGTTTTATTTCCTGTAACATCCATTTTGCGAAATTACTGCCAGGTGAATATTTTTTCTCGTTATTTGTGATATTAAGCTCAGCAGCAATAATTCTATTTTTATCCAAAAAGGTGGAAGGGCAGGGATTTGACATCATTGTTCCGCTGTTTATAGGGCTTGCCATAATATACCTCACGATGAACCATTAATTAATAGAATGCTGGTCATGACCACTGGTATAGACAGCAATCAGAATTTAACACCATCGCTGGAAATTTTTAGCCCTAACTGTCAACCCCCTGGTTATCGGTGCAGCGACTTAAATTAACGTCCTGGGCTAATAAATTGTGCCTGAGATGGTCTCTGGCACAATTTCACCCTATATATCTGAACGGATCTATCAAAAATCGCTCATCAGTAACTCCCCCGAGCGGTTTAATGTCGCTCCTTACTGAAAAAACACCGCAATCTTGTTAAACATCGTCGGATCGGACTGATTACGCTGCACTTTCACCACATCTTCCAGCTTATCGATTTGACTGATCATCTGCTCCAGACGCTGGTCGTCATTGACCAGTAGCCAAATGTGGCTTTTGTCGCTGTCCTGAATTGGCAGGCAGAGAATACCTTCAACGTTAAAAGCGCGACGGGCAAAAAGACCACAAACGTGGGTCATTACGCCCGGATGGTTACGAACGGTGAGTTCCAGAATCACGTTGTCATGGGTTGTGTTTTGCATGGCTTATTCCCCCACCATTTCAGTATTCGCCGCACCTGGCGGCACCATCGGGTACACTTTTTCTTCGGCATCAATACGCACATGGATCAGCGCCGGACCAGGACGATTAATAATTTCCTGCAACGCGGCCTGCGGGTCGGCTTCGTTATTTAAATCACAGGTTTCGAGGCCAAATCCGGCGGCAATCTGCATAAAGTTGATTTTGCCCGGATAGGTGGCGGCAAAAACGCCCTGCTTGTAGAACAGACTCTGTTGCTGATGCACCAGCCCCAGCGCTTCGTTATTCATCAGAATGATTTTCACATCCAATTGGTTTTCGCTGGCGGTCGCCATCTCCTGAATATTCATCATCAGGCTGCCGTCGCCAGAGAAACACAATACTTTGCGATCCGGATTCGCCAGTGCCGCGCCAATGGCCGCAGGCAGGCCAAAGCCCATCGTCCCCAGCCCGCCGGAGGTCAGCCACTGACGTGGACGATTGAGCGGATAAGCTTGTGCAGTCCACATCTGATGCTGACCCACGTCGGTGGTGATAATCGCGTTGTCATCGACACAGGCGGCAACGGCGTTGATCAGGCCGTAATGGCTTAACGGATCGCACGCTTTCGGGATTGGACACGGGAATTCGCGCTGCAAATCCGCTACCAATTGGTGCCACTCTGCACGCGGTTGCGCTTCCACCAGCGGGATCAACTGCGCCAGCACGTCATCAACATCCGCCTGAATCGCTACGTGCGGCTGCTTGATTTTGCCCAGCTCTGCGCGGTCGATATCGACATGAATAATTTTGGCATTCGGGCAGAACTGCTCGGTTTTACCAATCGCCCGGTCATCAAAACGCGCGCCGAGAACAATCAGCAGATCCGCCTCCTGCAAAATGTAGTTGGTGCTGCGCACGCCGTGCATCCCCAGCATACCCAGCGACAAGGGATGCGCTTTTGGTAACATACCCAGTGCCATTAAGGTCATGGTGGTAGGCAGCTGCGCTTTCTCCGCCAGTTCACGCACCCGCGCGGGCGCGTTAATGACACCGCCGCCCAGATAGAGCACCGGGCGTTTGGCGGCGTTAATCATTGCAGCTGCGTCACGAATACTCTCTTCACTAAACGCAGGCGCGGCAGCTTTTTCTGTCATACCGGGCTGTTCTTCAATCTCAAAAACTGCCGTTTGCACATCCTTAGGAATGTCTATCCACACCGGGCCAGGGCGGCCTGATTGCGCAATACGGAAGGCATCGCTCATGACCTGCGGGAGTTCTTCGATATGTCTGACCAGATAGTTGTGTTTGGTGATGGGGATAGAGATGCCGTAGGTGTCCACTTCCTGGAAGGCGTCAGTGCCGATCATTGAGGCAGGGACCTGGCCGGTGATGCAAATCAGCGGGATGGAGTCCAGTCGCGCATCGGCAATGGCGGTCACCAGGTTAGTCGCACCCGGTCCGCTACAGGCCATACAGACTGCCGGTTTGCCGTCGGTACGCGCCATTCCCTGAGCGATAAACCCCGCGCCCTGTTCATGGCGAGCCAGAATATGGCGGATTTGCGTGCTTTGGCTTAAGGCGTCGTAAACAGGCAGGATAGAACCGCCCGGAATGCCCGTCACAATCTTAATGCCCTGCTGTTCCAGGAAATGAACGATAAATTCTGCGCCGGTAAAGCGCTTACGTGTCGATGATGTGCCCGAACTTGCCATGCTCCAGTCCTTTTCTTCTGGGCCGACTTTCCGGGAGGTGCTTAAACGAAAAACCCCGCCCGGTTTGCGCCGGCGGGGTTTTGGAATCGTGTGTTGTTCCAGTCCCTACGGCGCATTGCCGACGACCACCACCACACGCACGACGACCACTGCGGCGGATGGCGCAGTTGGTAGTAGTTTTGCGTTGAGCACGGAAGTAGTCATTGGGGACCTTGTTGGTTTTGTGTTTAACAATATTTATACAAGCACAGGTTTACAGGGGAGACAATGGAAAATTTTTCATCAAGGGAAAATTGAGGGGTTGATCACGTTTTGTACTGAAAAGCAGGCAATAAAAAACCCCGCCGGAGCGAGGTTTCGTCAGCCGCCCACGGCTGGTAACCGCAAAGCACACTGTATTATGTCAACACAGAAAGTATACGTGTTCCGCGCAGAACGCGCAATTTCGGCACGAATTTTGACGTATTTAGTACATAGTTGAGTATCGATCACAGTTTACGTTTTGTCTAAATATTACTGTTTATTTATACAGTAAACTTCTATAATATCACTGTACGCAATGTGTTATGCGGGGGCCGCATCGTTACCCGGCGCACTAAGTCCTGGCTGAAACGGGTGGTGCCGTCAGCGCCTTAACCCCGCGTGAGCACACTGTGTTATGTCAACAAGCACAACGTTTCTCCTTGAGATACCGCGTGCACAACAGCTGGCAACAGGCAGCGGAAAGGTACGTCAGCTGGCAGTGCTCCTGAACCACAGGAGACGCGTATGAGCCTGGTGGATATCGCCATTCTTATCCTCAAACTCATTGTTGCAGCACTGCAACTGCTTGATGCTGTTCTGAAATACCTGAAGTAATTCAGATTCAAGTCGCACCAAAGGGGAGCGGGTAACCGCTCCCCTTTTATATTTAGCGTGTGGGTTGGTGTCGGATGCGATGCTGACGCATCTTATCCGACCTACCATCCCTCCCGGCAACATTTATTGCCGCTTTTGTTTACATATTCTGCCGCTAAACAATTCCCCATTCCTGGCGTATATCTGGCTAACATTCATCAATGTGATAGATTCCTCTCCCGCATTTATGGGAATGCGTAGTGACTTATTCTAATTATTTTTATAAAAGCATCCGTGATAATGAAAAGGCATAGAAACGTCAATTTGTTATTGATGTTGGTATTACTCGTGGCCGTCGGTCAGATGGCGCAAACTATTTATATTCCAGCTATTGCCGATATAGCGCGCGATCTCAACGTTCGTGAAGGGGCGGTGCAAAGCGTAATGGGCGCTTATCTGCTGACTTACGGTGTCTCGCAGCTGTTTTATGGCCCGATATCCGACCGTGTGGGTCGCCGACCGGTGATCCTCGTCGGAATGTCCATTTTTATGCTGGCAACGCTGGTCGCGGTCACGACCTCCAGTTTGACGGTGTTGATTGCCGCCAGCGCGATGCAGGGGATGGGCACCGGCGTAGGCGGCGTGATGGCGCGTACATTGCCGCGTGATTTATATGAACGGACACAGTTGCGTCATGCTAACAGCCTGTTAAATATGGGGATTCTCGTCAGTCCGTTGCTCGCACCGTTAATCGGCGGTCTGCTGGATACGATGTGGAACTGGCGCGCCTGTTATCTCTTCCTGTTGGTACTTTGTGCCGGTGTGACCTTCAGTATGGCGCGCTGGATGCCGGAAACGCGTCCGGTAGATGCACCGCGCACGCGCCTGCTTACCAGTTATAAAACACTTTTCGGTAACAGCGGTTTTAACTGTTATTTGCTGATGCTGATCGGCGGTCTGGCCGGGATTGCCGCCTTTGAAGCCTGCTCCGGCGTGCTGATGGGTGCGGTATTAGGGCTGAGCAGTATGACGGTCAGTATTTTGTTTATTCTGCCGATTCCGGCGGCATTTTTTGGAGCATGGTTTGCCGGGCGTCCTAATAAACGATTCCCGACGTTGATGTGGCAGTCGGTTATCTGCTGCCTGCTGGCTGGCTTGCTGATGTGGATCCCCGACTGGTTTGGCGTGATGAATGTCTGGACATTGCTTGTTCCTGCCGCGCTGTTCTTTTTCGGTGCCGGGATGCTGTTTCCGCTGGCGACCAGCGGCGCAATGGAACCGTTCCCCTTCCTGGCGGGCACCGCGGGCGCGCTGGTCGGCGGTCTGCAAAACATTGGTTCCGGCGTGCTTGCGTCGCTCTCTGCGATGTTGCCGCAAACCGGTCAGGGCAGCCTGGGGTTGTTGATGACCTTAATGGGATTGTTGATCGTGCTGTGCTGGCTACCGCTGGCGACGCGGATGTCGCATCAGGGGCAGCCCGTTTAAGCTCACGTCACCGCAGCATCGTCATCAGCTCCATGGGAGAACGATGCTGCTTTATCAGATCACGCATCACCCGCATATGCGGCGCGGAGTAAGAATAAAACGCCTGATAGCCCGCACAAAGCACGTTGTCTGGCGTCTCCTCCCGAGCGTGCGGGCACAGCCGATGCCAGTCGCACGCCTGGCAGCCACGGCCCGGTTGCGGGTTTTCGCTGCCACACCATTTTTGTAGGGTGGCGTCAAAAAGCTCAATCGAGATACGACTGATATCTGCCCGTACCCAACACTCGAACAGGGCAATTAAAAATTTCCCCCACAGCTCTGCCGTCACCGAAGCGGCCGTCAGATCGCCCCGGTCATCAAATTCAAGATGGGGAATAAGCTGTACGGAGCGGATGCCCCGCTGTTTGAAATTGTAATAAAAATCGGCAGGTTGCAGAGCATCCTTATACTCTACAACCAGTTTATGCCTGTCCTCTTCAGCATCAATGACCTGACTTCCTGTCATGCGACTCTCTCAATAAATACGATAAGTTGATGTATATGCGTTACAGCAAACAGTATTGCGAGAGATAACACCGCGAGGGAGATCAAAAATTTGTCACGGACTACGTGAAATTGGGAAAAATCGCTATTCGTGACATCCATTAAATTGCGATTACGGGTGTAGTGCCAGAGGATCAGCGCCACGATGGCGAGGATGCCAATCGAAATCCAGAATAACATGCCCGCCTGGTGCCAGTTGTGTTTGATAGCCAACGCCATCAACGCACCGTAGCCCAGCATGGTACGAAACCACGCCAGTGATGTACGCTCCGGCTGCAGCCCTGGGTCGGCAATGCGTCTGGCTTTGCGGCTATCCGGCATACAACACCAGTCCCATAACGATCACCGCCACGACCATCAATATTAAGCTGATGATTAATAAGCTGTTGGTATAGGGCAGGTCCTCTTTCAGACGCATCGCTTTTTCATTGCGTAACCAGCGCAAGTAGCCATACATCGCTAACCCGCCGGAAAACAGACACAACAACAACGCCAGCAGTTCGCGAATGACGGGCGTGGCGAAATCTGGCGCAAGTTGATCAAGCCCAACCCCCGCCGCCAGAAATCCTAGTGCAGTACGGATCCACGCCAAAAAAGTACGCTCATTAGCCAGCGAGAAGCGGTAATCGGGCGCTTCTCCGAGGCGGGAAATTTTCATTGTTGCTCCTTTGCAATTTCACTAACGCTCTACCTTTAGCGGTTTTTTTAAGAATTTCGTCCGCCCGTTTCCTGATATGCTTTTGCCATCCGCTACAAGGAGGTCAGATGGGTATCATAGCGCAAAATAAAATCAGTTCATTGGGCATGCTGTTCGGTGCCATCGCTTTAATGATGGGGATTATCCACTTTTCATTCGGCCCTTTTTCCGCACCACCGCCAACGCTTGAAAGCATCGTGGCGGACAAAACGGCTGAAATTAAAAGAGGTCTTCTCGCCGGAATAAAAGGCGAAAAAATTACCACCGTGGAGAAAAAAGAGGATGTAGATGTCGATAAAATCCTCGATCAAAGCGGTATCGCACTGGCCATTGCTGCGCTACTTTGCGCATTTGTTGGCGGTATGCGTAAGGAAAATCGCTGGGGCATTCGCGGCGCGCTGGTTTTTGGCGGCGGGACGCTGGCTTTCCATACCTTGCTTTTTGGTATCGGCATCGTGTGCAGCATTTTGCTGATATTCCTTATCTTTTCCTTCCTGACCGGCGGTTCGCTGATTTAAGCAGCCTGAATATTTTGCCCGCTGGGTTATCGCCAACGGGCATTGTCGTCAAAACTTCTGTTTTTTCTCTTCCACCTTCACCCCTTGTGTTGGCAGGCCGGTGTCATAGTCGCGTACTACCGGCGAATAGCCATCCTGTGGGCGTGGACGGAACGCCCCCATCCAGCGCGGTTGCGCATCTTTACGCCACGGACGCAGACTCCATTGGTAACTGCGGAACGGATCGCGAATTTTGTCCATGTAATCCAGCAAGGCGTCATGCATTTTGCGGCGAACGTCGGCAAAACGGATATCATCGATCAGGTTATGCATTTCATTTGGGTCGTTACGGCGATCGTAAAGTTCATCACTGGTGAAGAGGTTTAGCACCAGTTTAAAGTCATCCGTCACCCAGCAACGCACCGGAATAAAACCGCCAAAGCTGTCATGCTCAATCTCGTAGCGGTTAAATTCCACCATTACGCCGCGTGGCTCTTTCACGGCAAGGATATTTTCCCCTGGCAGGATGTCTGGTTTTTCAATATCTGCCAGCGCCATCATTGTCGGCAGTAAGTCAATATGGCTGACAGGTGTATCGACCTGTCGCCGCTCCCCTTGCGGTGAACGGATGATCAGCGGAATACGGGTGATGTCGTCATACATCGCGGCTCCTTTACTGATCAGCTTATGTGCGCCCATCATTTCGCCGTGATCGGAGGTATAAATGACCCACGTACTTTCACGCTGCTCTGGCGTTAATGCGTTGATGACCCGTCCGATTTGGTCATCAACAAAGTCATTGCAGGCAAAATAGAGCGGATGGTGATAAAGCCCGTCATCACCGACTGGCGATGGCATCGCCTGCGCCCATAAGCGGTGATGTTCCGGTTTGTTCGCCAGGTCATCCTGTGATTTCTCGCCAAGTTCGTAGTAAAAATCAGCGTATTTCTCTAAATACTCCACCGGACAGGTGAACGGGTGATGCGGCTCATCATACGAAACCACCATCAGGAAGGGTTCCTCGGCGCGCGCGGGCTGTTGCAGAAAATCTACCGCCCGATTGCTGATGCGGTGCGCCCAGGTGAAGGTTTCGTCGATCTGGTTCGCCTGTAAATCCTCAACACTGTTTAGGCCATTGCGCCACAGGCTGATCTCTTTTTCCGTCAGTTCGCTAAGGTAGTTCGCCCCATCGAACCAGTAATCAGCGTCCCACTCCGGCGGACACTCGCCAGTGCCGAAATAGTCATGACCGTCGAGATGCCATTTGCCAATGTAACAGGTGTGATAGCCCGCATCCTTAAAGTAGCGTCCCATAGTGGAGATGTTTTTGCCCGGCGCGACGTTATTGGTCCACGGGCCGGACTGGTTAGCGTAGATACCGGTAAACAGCCCGGCGCGCGCTGGTGTACAAACCGGTGAACAGGTATAGGCAGAATTAAAGCGAATACTTTCCGCCGCCAGACTATCAATATTTTGCGTATTCAGCGGCTTACCGCTATAGCAACCGACCATATTGGTGGCCTGGGTATCGGTCATGATGAACAGAAAATTGGGGCGTTTCATAGGCTATCCTTCGCGTCGGGAGTAAAGGTTACGGCTGGGTCGTGACGATGCCGCCAGCTGTCAAAAATCAGGTAGACAATCACTACGGCAGCGATGAAATAACTGAGTATCGCCAACCAGCGCGTACCGTAGCCGCCGAATTCAGCCAGCCCGGCATAGACGCCAATCATCGCGAACAAGATGCCAATTGACGCGATCTTGACGTTTTTCCACGGCTTCATGTCCACCGCAAACGCATCTTTGAAAGTGAACGGCGTGGCGCGCGGTTTGATAAAACCGATCACCAGCATCACTACCACGTTGATACAGAACGTACAGGCCAGCACATAGAGGAAATGGAAGTCGAACTTCACCAGATAGTTGATGGTGATGTAGCTGATTATGCCAATCCCCATCGCCACTTTTGCCGCCAGCGCCGGAATGCGGGGGAAGAAAAAGCCCATAATGATGATGGTAACCAGCGGCACGTTGTAAATACCGTTGAGCTGTTTCATCCAGCTATACAGCCCCTGCGGCGCGTTGGCGATCCACGGCGCGACCAGCACCGAAACAATGGCGATAAAGAAACCAAATTTGCGCCCGACGGTAACCAGTTGCTGCGGCTCGGCATTTTGGTTAATGATGCGTCGGTAAATGCCCATACTGAATAACGTACTGGCGCTATTCAGAAAGCCGTTGAAAGTACTGATCACCGCACCAAATAACACCGCGCCGAAAAAACCTACCAGTGGCACTGGCAGAACGTTATTGACCAGCGTCGGATAAGCCATATCAGCTTTCGGTAAATCCTGATACAGATGAAACGCTATCAACCCTGGCAGCACCAATACCAGCGGGTCGAGCATTTTCAGCACCGCCGTTAACAGCGCCCCTTTTTGCCCTTCCGCCAAACTTTTTGACGCCAGCGTGCGTTGCACGATGCCCTGATTTGTACACCAGTAAAAGGTGTTAACCAGAATCAAACCGGTAAATGCCGCACCAATTGGCAAGGGATCGGTTGGACCGCCGACTGAGTTTAATTTCTCGGCGTGAACGGTGGTGAGTTGCTCAATGCCCTGCATAAAGCTGCCCTTGCCCATCGCGATCAGGCCAAACACCGGCACCATCAAGCCGCCGATAACCAGCCCAATACCGTTAATGGAGTCCGCCACCGCCATCGCGCGCAGTCCGCCGATCACCGCATACAAAATTCCCGCCAGGCCAAGCAAGATCACCAGCAGCCAGATAGCCGCACCGTGAGAAATTTGTAACGATTCCCCGACGTGAAACAGGCTGTTGAGCGCCAACGCGCCGGAGTAGAGAACAATCGGCAGAAAGCAGACACCGGTGGCAATGAGGAAGCAGAAGTCGATGATAATACGCGTCGTTTTATCATAACGTTCCTCCAGGAAATCGGGGATGGTGGCAATGCCACGCTTCAGATAGCGCGGTAAAAAGATTAGCGCGAGGAAGATCAGCGTCACCGCAGAAGTGACTTCCCAGCCCATCACCGACATGCCGCTTTTGTAGGCCTGCCCGGAAAGTCCAACCAGTTGTTCCGTGGAAAGGTTGGTTAACATTAACGAAGCGGCAATAACCGGCGCTTTTAGTGAACGTCCGGCAAGAAAATAGCCTTGTTGCGATCCGGTATCTGTTTTGCGGACCTTCCACCAGGTGATGACCGCCACCAGCAGCGTAAAACCGACAAAACTCAAGATTTGTAACGAATTCATCTCATAGCCCTTATTTATGTTTATGTCCCGGACGCATGAATATAGGGAGAGGTAAAATGCGTCGGGTCAGGCAGTCAGATTCTTAAAATACAAACGTCGTATCCCTGAACGGATTGTTTTCTGTTAAGTTCAGGTTGTGAGCATAATTCGCCGGAGGGATATTAAAATGAATGGAAAATTGCAAAGTTCGGATGTAAAAAACGAAACTCCGTACAATATTCCCTTATTGATTAACGAAAATGTGATCTCCAGCGGAATTTCTCTGATCTCGCTCTGGCATACCTACGCCGACGAGCATTATCGGGTGATCTGGCCGCGGGACAAGAAGAAACCGCTTATCGCCAACTCATGGGTAGCGGTGTATACCGTACAAGGATGTGGGAAAATTATTTTAAAGAATGGGGAACAAATAACACTGCATGGCAACTGTATTATATTTTTAAAGCCAATGGATATTCACTCTTATCACTGTGAAGGTTTAGTCTGGGAACAGTACTGGATGGAATTTACCCCCACCAGTATGATGGATATTCCCGTCGGTCAGCAAAGCGTTATTTATAATGGCGAAGTTTATAATCAGGAACTCACCGAAGTTGCTGAATTAATTACTTCACCAGAAGCAATAAAAAATAATCTGGCAGTCGCTTTTCTGACGAAAATTATTTATCAGTGGATTTGTCTTATGTACTCAGACGGTAAAAAAGATCCACAACGGCGGCAAATTGAAAAACTAATTGCCACTTTACATGCCAGTCTGCAACAACGCTGGAGCGTAGCTGAAATGGCTGCCACGATCCCCTGTAGCGAAGCCTGGTTGCGTCGTCTGTTTTTACGCTATACCGGCAAGACGCCGAAAGAATATTACCTCGATGCACGTCTGGATCTGGCGCTATCGCTATTAAAGCAACAAGGTAACTCGGTTGGCGAAGTCGCTGATACGCTCAACTTCTTCGACTCCTTTCATTTCAGCAAAGCCTTTAAACATAAATTTGGTTATGCGCCGTCAGCGGTGCTGAAGAATACGGACCAGCACCCAACGGATGCCAGTCCACACAATTAACGTAACTCTGGCCAGTACGCTTTGTTGGCCTCCAGCAACTCATCCAGAATAGCTTTGGCGACCGAGGCGCTCGGTACCGTTTTCGACAGGGTAATCGCCTGCCACAGGTGCTGATATGAACGCTGTTCCCAGGCGTCCACGACCAGTTTTTCCACCGCCACTTGCTGACTCATTAACCCTTTCTGAAACTGCGGGATATCGCCGACCACCAGTGGTTCTGGTCCGTTGTGCCCGACCAGACACGGGATCTCGACCATCGCTTCATCATCAAAGTTATGAATTGCCCCATTGTTAGGCACAATCAGCAACATCCGCTCCTGAGTGTTAAAGGCGATTGCCGCTGCCAGATCGACGATGTATGACGCATGTTCGTCAATTTCCAGCTTGCCCGCCGCCGAATTTCCTGCCGCCGTAATGGCGCGGCAAGCATCGAAAACCTGTTTCTCGCGATGTTCCATCACCTCATTCGCGCGGGTATGTTCAGGGTTGGAATGCTGAACGACATAATCCGGGAAGAGATAATATTTCAGATAGGTGTTCGGCAATGTATCCGGATCCAGTGCCTGGACATCCCGCGCTTTTGCATAGGTGTCGTTCCAGCTCGCTTCAGTATGTGTATCTTGCTGCGGTGGAACATAACCGTGCTTAGAGACATATTGCCGCAGCTGGGGCATCAGGTCGTTGCCCTGCAAATCTTCAATTGATGTCCACCAGCCAAAGTGGTTCAGGCCGTAGTAGCGCACGCGCATCTGTTTGCGATCTTGCAGCCCAACAATTTGCGCCATCCGACTTTCAATACCGATTGGCATGTCACAGATGTTGAGGATTTTCGCGTTCGGGCGCAGACGACGTGTGGCTTCTGCCACAATTGCTGCCGGGTTGGAGTAGTTGAGCATCCAGGCATTTGGTGAATATTTTTCCATATAATCCACCAGTTCCAGGACGCCACCGATAGACCGCATGCCGTACGCTATTCCGCCGGGTCCGCAAGTTTCCTGACCGACAACGCCGTGGCGCAGCGGTATTTTTTCATCCAGTTCGCGCATCGGATATTTGCCGACACGAATGTGCGCCATGACAAAATCAACGTCGCTGAACGCCACTTCAGGATCGGTGGTGTAGCTAAACTCAATCTCCGGCGCTTTCTCTTTAAGAATAACTTTACAGGCTTCGGCAATCACTTCCTGCCGTGCGCCATCGTTATCATAAAATTTCAGTGCGCGAAGCGGGAAACGATCCTGATTCGCCAATAACATCAACACGATGCCTGGCGTAAAGGTGCTTCCACCGCCTGCGACAACCACTGAGAATTTGGTCATTATACTGCCTCCGTAATGGCAACTTTTTCTGCTAATTGATGAGAATTAATTAAGCTATCGAGCTGTTCACGCAGCTGGGAAACATGCAAACCAATGATCACCTGAATGGCATCACCACTACGGAAGACGCCATGCGCTCCCAGCTTTTTAAAGACTTCGTCATCCAGTGTTTGTGACATGTCATGCAGTGCAATACGTAGACGCGTCGCGCAATTGTTGATGCTGGAGATATTGCCCACCCCGCCCAGGGCTTGCAGGATGCCGGCAGCCTGCTCCAGCTCTTTTTTGGGCTCTGCAGCGGTAGTTTGGCCTCGCGAGGCTTTGTATTCGGCTTTCGAGTAGAGCTTCACCTCCGCATCTTCACGCCCCGGTGTGCACATGTTGAATTGCAGAATCAGGGTGCGGAAGACAACGAAGTACAAGAGGGTAAAGCACAACCCAATGGCGATTTGGGTCAGCATCATATCCGCGTGGTTGCTGAACATCGGGATCCAGTTTTGCGGTAAAACCTGGTCTATCAGACCACCGCCCATGTTGCCCACCACACCAAAGAGATACATCACAGTCGACATTGAAGCTGCCAGCACAGCATGTACCGCAAACAGCAACGGTGAAATGAACAGGAAGGTAAATTCCAGCGGTTCGGTAATTCCCACCAGCATGGCGGTTAAGGTTGCGGGGATCAGCAAGCCCGCCACTTTTACCCGATTTTCCGGTGCAGCGGTGAAGTACATCGCTAAAGAAATGCCCACGGCACCAAAGATTTTTGAGTTGCCGTGCAGGGCAAAACCGCCTTCCGGGAACAACGATTTCAGCGGCTCGGCGCTCAGACTGAACTCTTGCAGATGCTGCGCCCAGTACATCTGAATGCCGCCCTCAACAGCTGCCGGACCAAAGATAAACGGTCCGTAGATGAAGTGGTGTAAACCGGTTGGGATCAGAATGCGTTCGAGGAAGGTGTAAACCCAGACCCCAAGCGCACCCGCCGAACGCAGGAACGCTTGCAGAGATTCAATCCCCATTTGTACTTTTGGCCAGCCGAGCAATGTCAGCCACGCGCATGGGATCATCACCAGGAAGGCGATAATCACCACATAAGATGTCCCCTGAAAAATGCCGAGAAAAACCGGCAGTTTTTTATCGAACAGACGGTTATGCAGCGCCGTCACAATGCCAGAAATGATAATCGCGCCGATAATGCTGGTATCGAGGGTTTTAATTCCGGCCATCATGGTCAGCCCGCTACCTGCCACTGCGTCCTGAGAGAAATCGACGCCGAAGTAGCTTCCCCAGGTCATTCCCATCGCGTTGATGAAATAGTTCCAGGTCAGGAAACTCACCATCACCGCCAGACAAGCACGCCCCTGCGCTTGCTTAGCAAGGCCAATGGGTAAACCGACAGCAAAAATCAGCGGCATATTACGGAATACCGTCCAACCGCCCTCTTCAATGATGTGTACGATTTGCGCGAATAAACTGTTCGGATCGGTCAGTGATTCCCCGACAAACATCGGGTTTTGCAGCAAAATGGCAAGACCCACCACAATCCCGGCGAAGGGAAACAGCAGCACTGGCGTGAACATCGCGCCGCCAAAGCGTTGAATTTGACTGAGCATTTCCACATCCTCTTTTCTCAATTCTGTAAGTAGGAAGCCTGATTGGTTATGCGGCAGGCCTGGAGCGAGGATAGGAAGATGCTATCGGCAGAACATGACGACCCAGTGGGATTCGTGATCGCTTTCATGCTTTTCGTTGAGCGGTAGAGATCTACGTTTTCGCGAAAAAGTAGACATCTGTGAACACGGGTACACAGCATCGAACACATCACTAAAAAAAAGATGCTTTTTCAACGGATTAATCGAAATTTGTGGGCGCTTTACCCGGGCTTGCAGGCAAAAAAGAGATCTAGAGATGATCTACAAAAGCATTGCGGAGCGGTTAAGAATTCGACTTAACTCCGCGGATTTCACGCTAAACAGTCTTCTTCCCGGTGAAAAAAAGCTGGCGGAAGAGTTTGCGGTATCACGGATGACCATCCGTAAAGCCATTGACCTGCTGGTGGCGTGGGGGTTGGTGGTCCGCCGCCACGGCAGCGGTACTTATCTGGTGCGCAAAGATGTACTGCATCAAACTGCCAGCCTGACCGGGCTGGTGGAGGTGTTAAAACGCCAGGGGAAAACAGTCACCAGCCAGGTGCTAATATTTGAAATCATGCCTGCGCCTCCGGCCATTGCCAGCCAATTACGGATTCAAATCAACGAGCAGATCTACTTCTCCCGTCGCGTTCGTTTTGTGGAAGGGAAACCGCTGATGCTGGAAGATAGCTATATGCCGGTAAAACTGTTCCGCAACCTTTCGCTGCAACATCTGGAAGGGTCGAAGTTTGAATATATTGAACAAGAGTGCGGGATTCTTATTGGCGGTAATTATGAAAGCCTGACGCCGGTTCTCGCCGATAGACTGCTGGCGCGGCAAATGAAGGTAGCGGAACACACACCACTGCTGCGGATCACCTCGTTGTCATATAGTGAGAGCGGTGAGTTTTTGAATTATTCAGTGATGTTCAGAAATGCCAGTGAATACCAGGTGGAGTACCATTTACGGCGACTCCACCCGGAAAAGAGTTAACCGATACTCCAAAAGAGCACCGCCAGTAATTGTGGGGTGATAATGCGCAGGAACATCACCAACGGATAGACAGTGGCATAAGAGAGTGCCGCCGCACCGCTGGTTGGATGAAGATTATTAGCAAATGCCAGCGCCGGAGGATCGGTCATGGAGCCAGCCAGCATTCCGCACATGGTCAGGTAATTCATTTTGGCTAACATCCGCGCCAGAATACCAACAGTAATCAGCGGAACGGCGGTGATCAGGGCACCATATCCAATCCAGCTTAGCCCTTCGCCATTGACCAGGGTATTTACAAAATCCCCACCGGATTTCAGCCCCACTACCGAGAGGAACAGTACGATCCCCAGCTCCCGCAGCGCGAGGTTGGCGCTTGGCGGCATAAACCAGTACAGCTTACCGATACTGCCGATACGCCCGAGGATCAACGCCATAATCAGCGGGCCGCCCGCCAGTCCCAGTTTCAACGCCGCCGGGAATCCCGGCACAAAGACGGGAATAGAACCTAACAATACGCCAAGCCCGATACCAATAAACACCGGCAGCATCTGAACCTGTTGCAGTTTCTGCTGCGCATTCCCCAGCACATTGGCAACGGCATCAATTGCGGACGGACGCCCCACCAGGTTGAGGATATCGCCGAACTGCAGGCTGATATCACCACTGGCGACCAGTTCGACCCCGGCACGGTTCAGACGCGAGATAACAACGTCATAGCGTTCTTTAAAGTGCAGATCGCGAATACGCTTACCAAGCACGTTTTCATTGGTGACCACCACACGCTCGACGCGTAAATCAGTGCCTTTCGTGGACAGCGAGGTATCGACCTCCTGACCAATCACCAGTTGCGCATTATGTAAATCCGCTGGCTGCCCCACCAGATGCAGCAAATCGCCCAGTTGGATAATGGTATCAGGCGAAGGTACTTTTAGGGTTTCTTCTCGTTTCAGACGCGAACAGATAATTTTGTCCCCGTTGAGAATCGGTACATCTTTAATGGCTAAGTCATGCAGGTTAGGGTTCTCAACGCGAATATTGATAGTCCTGATCAGCGCGCCGCCATTGGTGCGTGAAGACTCGTGCTGCTGGGCTTCTGTCTCGACATTGACGCGGAAAATAACCCGCAACATCCACATGGTGAACAAGATCCCGCAAATGCCGAATGGATACGCCATCGCGTAACTCATCCCCATCTGATCGACCATTTCCATTGGTGTACCCAGGTCGCGCAAGATCTGCTGCCCTGCCCCCAGTGCTGGCGTATTGGTTACCGCACCGGAGAAAATCCCCAGTACTACCGGCAGTGGAATATCAAACAGTTTATGCAGGATGGCGGTAACCAGACCACCGATGATGACGATCAGAACAGCAAACAGGTTGAGACGTAATCCGGAGACGCGCAATGAGGCAAAGAAGCCCGGCCCCACCTGAATACCGATGGTATAAACGAACAGGATCAGGCCAAATTCCTGAATAACATGCAGCATATCGCTACTTAATGTCATCCCCGCCTGAGAAACAAAATGGCCGACGATGATCCCACCAAACAGCACGCCGCCAATACCTAATCCTATGCCGCGAAATTTGACGTTGCCGATAAACAAACCGACGACTGCCACCAAAGCCAGAATACTGACCGTTAATGCTATATCACTCATCGTCCATTTCTCTTGAGATAACATTTTAATTGCTACGGATTATGGCTGAATCGGTGAAGCAGATTTGCCTTATAACGCACATTATCACGGGAAAGAACGTGCCGAAATATCTTAAACAGGCGAAATTTAACGCTTTGTTGAGTAAGAAAGACAAAAAAAGCCCCACCAGAATGGTGGGGCAAAGAGAATAGCTAGTTAGCTATTTAACGCGGGACGTTCGCTGATAGCGATACGCTGCGCTGCGATGGGTTCAGGCTCATTACGAATTAAATCAATATGCAGTAAACCGTTTACGAAGGTTGCACCAGAGACTTCCATATTTTCAGCCAGCGTAAAGCTCAGGCTAAATGGCTGATTCATAAGCCCTTGATGCAGCCATTTTTTCTCTTCTTTTGGCTGCTCCGGCGTGCCTTTTACGCTCAGGCGCGTACCTTCCAGTTGAATATCTAAATCTTCCTGACGAAAACCTGCCAGCGCAAGGGTAATGCGGTAGTGGTTATCGTCGCTTTTCTCAATGTTGTACGGCGGGAAGCTCTGGCTTTCACCGGCGTTTTGCAGTGCGTTGGCCAGTTTGTCAAAACCGATCCATTGACGCATCAGTGGGGATAAATCGAAGTTACGCATAGTCATTTCTCCTTCTAAGAAGCGAGTAAGTACCTGCAAATCCGAAGATTCGCATATGCTCCCTGACGGCGAGCATGGAGATATCAGGCCGCGCCAGGCGGCCTTAGGGAATCAGTTGATTTCGATACGGCGCGGTTTTTTCGCTTCCGGAATCACACGTTCGAGATCGATATACAGCAGACCATTCACCAGGTTAGCGCCACGAACATGAATGTTCTCAGCTAACTGGAATTTACGTTCAAAGTTGCGTTCAGCGATGCCCTGGTACAGATAGGTGCGCTCTTTTTGTTCGTCGGCATGAGCACCTTTCACCACCAGCAGATTATCCTGGGCGGTAATTTCCAGTTCGCTCTCAGCAAAACCAGCCACAGCGATAGCAATGCGGTAATGGTTTTCGTCTACCAGTTCAACGTTATACGGAGGGTAGCCGCCATTACTCTGGCTCTGGTTGTTTTCTAAGTGGTTAAACAAACGGTCAAATCCAATAGCAGAACGGTAAAGCGGGGATAAATCAAAGTTACGCATAATCAATAGCTCCTGAAATCAGCGAGAATATAAGACCTTCCACAATGGACAGGTCAGGTAGCCAGAACACCCATCAGGCGCGTCCTCATCGGCTACGATGTAAAAATGGGTCTGGAAATGCACTTTTCAAGCCTTATCAGCGGACTTTTTTTTGCAGTTTATGGTCTATTGCATAGACTGAGGGGGCAGCACGAAACGTTAAAGTGCGATAGCCGCCACAGTGCGACGTAATGATGATGTTATTTTCAGCAAGGGATCGCTATAACTCATCAGGCCAACACCCACGATCAACAGATGAATTTATTATGATAAGAAATGTGTTGTTAGCGTTCATGATATGCAGCGGAATGGCATTACTCGGAGGATGCTCCAGCGTGATGTCCCATACCGGAGGAAAAGAAGGAACGTATCCCGGCACCCGCGCCAGCGCCACCATGATTGGCGACGATGAAACCAACTGGGGCACTAAGTCGTTGGCGATTCTCGATATGCCGTTTACCGCTGTGATGGATACGCTTTTACTGCCGTGGGATGTATTCCGCAAAGACAGCTCGGTGCGCTCACGCGTTGAAAAAAGCGAAGCCAACGCGCAAGCCACCAATGCGGTTATTCCACCGGCCAGAATGCCTGATAACTGATTTAGCGATCAGTTTCGGTGATCCACAGCTGGCCACCTTCCATCCACGCCAGCCATTGACCATCCGGCGAGAAGACCACGGCGTCCGCAGAAGGGGGATTGGCGTGGTTTTCGGTTAAATACTCAACCTCGCCGCTTTGCGCATGGGCGCAAGCAATTCGATTATCCAGCACAAAGCCCAACCATTCTCCTGACGGATGCCAGTTAAATGCAGACTGAATATCCGTTTTGTTATGAGTTAACTGTCGCGGCTCGCCGCCCTGTGGTGAGATAAGCCACAATTGCACAATGCCGTTATCATCACGCATTAAAAACGCGATTTGCGTACCCTGCGGATTACAGCGCACCCAGTGGCGCGGAACGTTGACTACCCCCGGATAAGCCCGCTGATGGGTAAAGGTTAAACGTCGCTGCACGACGCCACGCGGTGGCGCAGGCAGGGTTGTTTCCGTTCCACTTAACGGCGCATCACCTGCCGCTTTCCAGCCAGCTTCATCTTGCGGTAACTCAACGATAAACAGCTCCGGCACTTTCTCGCCCTTTGGCGAAAATGTGTCGCCAATAAACGCCAGCGCGTGGTTTCCTACCCATCCTTCTTCATAAGCACGATTGATTTCATCACTGCCAGGCTGCGGCGTGGGCGTGGTGTTACTCACCAACACGCACCAGTGGCTGCCGCTGTATTCACGCGGATGCTGCTTTTGTACGTTGACCGGGCCAAACGGTACGGCAACACCGACGTTTCGCAAATCCAGCGCCGGATCGCGTTCATGCATTACATGGTCGTTATAGGTAAAGCTCACCCTTTCACCGTTCGGGCTAAAGACATGCACATGGCTGCCGCCGCGCAGCGCTCCTTGCGTATACGGCGCGGTAATATCCATTGCATCGAGATTGCTCACCTTGCCGCCTTCAGCAATCACTCCGCGTCGATGATGGAAATCGTAATGCCATGTTTCATCAGGATTTTCCGGGCCGTGAATAAAGACATATTTCTCTGACTTCGGATGAACGGTCACCACGCCGACGTGTGCGCCCTGTGACGCACGGTAGATAACCTCGACCTCGCCGGTATGGATATTCACGCGCTCAATGGTCTCACCGGTAAACGACGCCCCAGAAGGACGCACGTCAAATACCAGCCACTGGCTGTCGGGCGTCCAGGTATTGGTATTGGTGAGCAGGTGATTACGGGGAGCAAAGGTTATCTGTTTCATGGCGCGGTCCTGATACAAAACGGTTTCCGCCATCATACTTCACAAGGACTTCACTTTCAGACAATAGTCTTTTGCCATCGTAATGAATGTGAGTGAAAAGATGGAACATTTCGACGTGGCAATTATTGGCCTCGGCCCGGCAGGATCGGCGTTGGCGCGGCAGTTAGCAGGCAAAATGCAGGTGATCGCGCTGGATAAAAAGCACCAGCATGGTACTGAAGGTTTCAACAAGCCTTGCGGCGGCCTGCTGGCACCGGACGCGCAGCGTTCTTTTATTCGCGATGGACTGACGCTTCCTGTCGATGTGATCGCCAATCCGCAGATTTTCAGCGTCAAAACCGTCGACGTCGCCGCATCGCTTACACGTAACTACCAGCGAAGCTATATCAATATTAATCGCCATGCTTTCGACTTATGGATGAAATCGCTCATTCCCACCAGCGTTGAGGTTTACCACGACAGCCTGTGCCGGAAAATCTGGCATGAGGATGATAAATGGCATGTCATTTTTCGCGCAGACGGCTGGGAGCAACACATTACCGCCCGCTATCTGGTCGGTGCCGATGGTGCAAACTCGATGGTGCGGCGACATCTCTACCCGGATCATCAGATTCGTAAATATGTTGCTATCCAGCAGTGGTTCGCAGAGAAACATCCGGTGCCGTTCTACTCCTGCATCTTTGATAATGCGATAACTGACTGTTATTCATGGAGTATCAGCAAAGACGGTTATTTTATCTTTGGCGGTGCCTATCCAATGAAAGACGGCCAGGCGCGTTTCGCGGCGCTGAAAGAGAAAATGAGCGCCTTTCAGTTCCAGTTTGGTAAGGCGGTGAAAAGCGAAAAATGCACGGTGCTGTTTCCCTCACGCTGGCAGGATTTTGTTTGCGGTAAGGACAACGCCTTTCTGATTGGTGAAGCGGCGGGATTTATCAGCGCCAGCTCACTGGAGGGGATTAGCTATGCGCTGGATAGCGCAGAGATTCTGCGTTCGGTGTTACTCAAGCAGCCAGAGAAGCTCAATACCGCTTACTGGCGCGCCACCCGCAAACTGCGTTTAAAACTCTTCGGCAAAATAGTAAAAAGCCGATGCCTGACCGCACCGGCTTTAAGAAAATGGATTATGCGCAGTGGTGTGGCGCATATTCCACAGTTTAAAGATTATCCAACGCGCTTCACATCGCCCACCAGCAGGATGTAAGAGAGCGCGCCAATCAACGCGACGGCGGAGATATAAACCAGTGCAGGCGCGAAACCGTAACCCTGCGCCAGGTACCCCACCACCAGCGGAACGGTGATGCCGCCCAGACCACCGGCGAAGTTAAACACGCCGCCGGTTAAACCAATCAGCCGCATCGGTGCCAGAGAAGAGACTAACGACCAGGTAATCGAAGCAAAACCGTTGCCGAAGAATGCCAGCGCCATCAGGCACATAATCATCATCGGATCGTTGGTGTAGTTAGCACCCATAATGCAGGTGGAGATCAGCAAACCGCAGATAATCGGCGTTTTACGCGCAAAGCCCAGTGAAAAGCCCTTACGTACCAGCAGATCCGCGACCCAGCCTGAGAGCAGGACGCCAACAAACGCCGCAAGGAATGGCACCGTGGTCATAAAGCCCGCTTTCAGCGCCGTGATTCCTTTTTCTTGAGTTAAATAGTTCGGGAACCAGGTTAAGAAGAACCACAGTGTAGAAGCCACCGCAAATTGCCCAAGATAGACGCCGATCAGTTTACGATGGAACACCAGTTTCCAGTCTTTGGCGGTTAGCGGCTGACGCGCCTCTTTTTTCACTGGCGCATCGCCATCCACCAGACCGCCGCCGTCACGAATGTAATCCAGTTCAGCTTTGCTAATGCCTTTGGTCAGGCGCGGCGGCTGATAAACCTTAAACCAAATCAGCGACCAGATAATGCCGATACCGCCGGTGACAATGAACACCCAGTGCCAGCTCAACATTTCCTGAATCCAGATCAGCAGCGGAGTCAGAAACGCCAGACCGACAAACTGACCAGACGTATAAAAACCCACGGCAGAAGCGCGTTCATGTTCCGGGAACCAGCTGGTCACCATCCGGTTATTGGTCGGGAACGCGGGCGCTTCGAAAATACCGGTTATCGCACGCAGACCAATTAATGACATTAAGCCCGTGGCAAAGCCCTGGAATAACGTCGCCACTGACCAGCCAAATATCGCAATAAAATAAGTCACGCGAGAACCTACGCGATCTAAAAACCAACCGCCGGGGATCTGACATAAGGTATAAAGCCAGGCGAAGGCCGAAAATACATAGCCCATTTGCGCTTTGGTAATGCCGAACTCTTCCTGAATATGGGCGGAAGCCACGGCCAGGTTAGCGCGGTCAACATAACAAATGACCACCGTAATAAAGATCATCACCAGCGTCAGATAACGCCGACGCCCCGGTTTTGCTGCATTAACGGGAATATCCATAGCGAGCTTTCTCCAGATTTTGGGCATAGCGAAGCCGCTCACCATGCCCTGTAATGTACAGAGGGTTATATTTTTGTATTGCTGTTTTAGTGCCCGATGAGGGGCTTACGTGGCAGGAATTACCACTCTGCTACGCTGTTATCTTCATGACGCCAGAGCGGATTACGCCAGTCCGGGGCATTTTTACTGAACTCAATGACTTTGGCTTCGTCGATTTCCACGCCTAAGCCCGGTTTCGTTAATGGTTTAAAGAAGCCGCCGACCATGCTGAAGTCTTCTTTATTTTTCACAAAGTCGAGTAACTCCGCGCCTTTGTTGTAATGAATGCCCATACTTTGTTCCTGAAGTACCGCGTTATAGGAAACAAAGTCGATATGCAGGCAAGCCGCCAGTGCAATCGGGCCGAGCGGACAGTGCGGCGCAAGGGTCACGTCATAGGCTTCCGCCATTCCGGCAATTTTGTAGCATTCGGTAATACCGCCTGCGTGGGAGAGATCCGGTTGCAGAATCGAAATACCGCCCGCCTCCAGCACACGTTTAAAATCGAAACGTGAGAACATGCGCTCACCCGCCGCCAGTGGAATATGCGTTTGTGCCGCCAGTTTCGGGTAGTATTCGGCTTGTTCCGCCAGCACCGGTTCTTCAATAAACAGCGGGCGATACGGTTCCAGTTCTTTAATCAACACTTTCGCCATCGGCGCGCTGACGCGACCGTGGAAATCAAGACCAAACTCAATCTGATTGCCAAAAGCTTCACGAATTTGTGCCACGGTGTTGACCGCCGCATCTACCGCGCGGGAGTTATCAATCAATCCCAGTTCTTCACAACCGTTCAGTTTGAAGGTATCGAAGCCGATTTCGCGTAGCGTTTTAATGCCGTCGATAACATCCGCCGGACGATCGCCACCGACCCAACTGTAGGCTTTAATTTTGTCGCGAACCAGGCCACCCATCAATTGCCAGACCGGCGCATTCAGCACTTTACCTTTGATATCCCATAACGCCTGGTCGATCCCGGCGATGGCGCTCATCAGAATCGGACCGCCACGATAAAATCCGGCGCGATACATCACTTGCCATAAGTCATTGATGCGCGATGGATCCTGACCAATCAAATAGTCACCCAGCTCGTGAACTGCCGCTTCCACCGTGCGGGCGCGGCCTTCGATCACGGGCTCGCCCCAACCGACCACGCCTTCATCAGTTTCAATTTTCAGGAACATCCAGCGGGGAGGTAAACGATACGTAGTAATGTTGGTGATTTTCATTGCACTGCCTCTCGATACGCCTTAACAAATGCTGCTGCCTGCTGCGCGGTGCGTTCTACTGATTGCCCGGCGCGATAGAGATCGCTGCCTAAGCCCGCCCCTGCACAACCTGCGTCTATCCACTGCGCCAGGTTTTCTGGCGTCACACCGCCTACGGCAAAGACCGGGATGTCCTGCGGTAATACCGCTTTTAACGCTTTGATGTATTGCGGCCCAAAAGCCGATGACGGGAATATTTTCAGCGCCTGCGCGCCCGCGTCGATCGCGGTAAAGGCTTCTGTCGCCGTCGCGCAGCCGGGGCAAACGGTCATGCCATAGCCCACCGCGCGGCGGATCACTTCACTATGGATATTGGGCGTAACGATGAGCTGGCAGCCCATCCTGGCGAGCGCATCGACCTGTTCAGGTTTCAGTACCGTACCTGCGCCAATCAACGCCTTGTCGCCATACGCATCAACGATGGCGGGAATGCTTTGTTCCCATTGTGGGGAATTCAGAGGGATTTCAACCGCGTCGAACCCAGCGTCAATCACCGCGCCAACATGCGCCAGCGCCTCGTCGGGCGTAATGCCGCGCAAAATGGCGATCAGCGGGAGTTTAGTTTGCCACTGCATGAGCGATGCTCCTTATACCAGCCTGAAATGCCGTGTCGCCCGCCACCGCCGTCACGCCGCAACCCATCGCCTGAAAGGCTTGCTGGTAGCGTGCAGTCAGCGATGTTCCGGCGACAAGGGTGATGGCGTGTTGATGGACCACGTAGTCGCGCATACTGGCGACCTCTGCGCCAATCAACAATCCAGAGAGAAATTCGCTGACCTGTTCACGGGGAAGTGTTCCCAGCACATGCGAGGCACGAACTTCAAAAAGCTGCGGCAATATTGCGGGCGCATTAAGGCCGCGCTCAAGGCCAGCCGCGAAGGCATCGGCAGAGTTTTCCTGCGGCGGTAAACCTGCGCCAATCAATGAGTGATTTAACAGTAAATGATGTAACTCACCGGTCATTACGGTGCGAAAATCGTTGATTTGCTGGCTATCGGCCTGCACCCATTTGCAATGCGTACCGGGCATGACATAAAGAGAGGAAGGAGCCAGAGCACGCGCACCGATCAATTGTGTTTCTTCGCCGCGCATCACATTGTGGTTATCATCATGAGAAACGCATAATCCGGGAATAATCCAGATATTGTCGCCAACAGACGTTAATTGTTCGCCAATAGACGAAAAACGGGCAGGAACAGATAAATACGGCGCAACTTTCCAGCCGACATTGCTGCCAACCATTCCTGCCATCACCACTGGCGTATTCTCTTCACGCCAGTCGGTCGTCACTTCTGCTAACACCGCAGCCGGAGATTTTCCGTTCAGACGCGTAACGCCTGCTTCTGATTGCCTGCTGTCCAGGCAGTTGTCGCCCTGATAAAGCCAGGCGCGCAGGTTGGTCGATCCCCAGTCAATTGCGATGTAGCGAGCTGTCATGTGATTTCCTTTAACCTTCGTGTCGAGCTGGCGATCATGGTAAGCGCCGCCTGCTCTGCCGCATCGCCGTCCTGATGCCGTATCGCATCAAACAGCGCCTTATGTTCCTGGAGCGTTTGCGGCATGTTGGCCTCATCGCCCATCCAGGTTCGTTCAAAAACTGCCCGCTGTAATGAACTAATCGCAATGCTAAGTTGCTGTAACACCGGGTTATGCACTGATTGCAGTACCGCCTCGTGATAGCGAATATCCGCTTCGTTAAACGCTTCGCGGTCCTGATTGTTGGCGATCATCTCGTTCAGCGCTGATTCAATCTGCGCCAGATCGCTGGAAGTCGCGCGCTCTGCCGCCCAACGGGCAATCGCCGGTTCCACCAGATTTCGCACTTCGCTCATTGCACTGATAAGCCGTGGGTCGTAGTCGTTTTCCAGCACCCATTGCAGTACGTCAGTGTCGAGGTAATTCCACTGGTTACGCGGTGCCACAAACGCCCCGCGATAACGTTTCATTTCAATCAGCCGCTTCGCCATCAGCGAACGAAACACCTCACGGATGATGTTGCGCGAGGTTGCAAACTCCTCACAAAGTTCCGCTTCGGCCGGAAGCGGCGAGCCTGGCACGTATTTGCCGTGAACGATCTGTTTACCCAGCGTAATGACGATGCGATCGGTTTTATTGAGAGTCATGGAGAGTCCTTGTGCTCTGTATGTACTTCTCTACTTTACCCCGATCGATGCATAACGCGGCAATTTTGTAGTACCAGCGTGATGACGTTCGCGTTTGCTGTATGCGTAATGTAGTACAAAGTTATATTGTTGTACTACAATTTAGATCACAAAAAGAACAATGCATAAAAAATGACATGCGTCGGGCAGAAATCTGAAAAGGGATATCAGGCGCTAAACAGGAGGGAAAGAAGAGTATGCTTTCAACGGCTTAGCTACTCGTTTAAAGGATTAGTCATGAAGTTGAATTTTAAGGGATTTTTTAAGGCTACCGGTTTGTGTTCTTTGGCATTTGCGTTGACCGGTTGTCTAACCGCAGGACTGCTTTTCAATACCGCAAGTCCGCCACATGCCGAGCAATGGCGGTCAGACTCGATTAAGGGGTTATCGCTGGCAGAGGATAGTAACGGTACGAAAGGCTATGTTTTTGTTGGTGAATCGTTGGACTATCTGTTGACCACGGGCGGCGGCGAGGTGGTTAAAATGCTGAACGATCCGGCAATTCATGGCGAAAGAATCACCGTTTCCGATAACGCGAAATTTATTTTAAGCAGCAGTGATACTAATTTTTCTGGTTCAATAACGCTCTATTACGACTGGGATAATGAGGAAGATAAAGCACTGGCGACACAATATGGTTTTATTTGTAATACCCAGCGTTGTACCTGGGTACTTGACGGCCTGAAAGGCTCTATCCACCTGAAAAATAAAAAAGCGGATTACTCAAACGTGATGGTTTTCCATCAACCCTTTACGGTGGGATTTTATAAGTACAAAGCAACTGATGGCGTTCCGCGCGGCCTCGCTAATGCGCTGCTACCAGTCACTCTTACGCTGGATATAGTAACGTCACCACTCCAGTTCCTGATTTTATGCACGACCAGAAATTGTTAATCGCTGCGGGCAAACGCATTTATGCAGTTTGCCCGCCCACTGATTAATTCAGCACATACTTCTCAATAGCAAACGCCACGCCATCTTCCAGGTTGGATTTGGTGACAAAGTTCGCCACTTCTTTCACCGAAGGAATAGCGTTATCCATTGCCACACCAACACCTGCGTATTCAATCATTGCGATGTCGTTTTCCTGATCGCCAATCGCCATGACTTCTTCCGGCTTAATGCCTAACACGTCGGCCAGTGATTTCACACCCGTACCTTTGTTAACGCGTTTATCGAGGATTTCGAGGAAGTACGGCGCACTTTTCAGCACAGTGTATTTTTCTTTCACTTCCTGCGGAATACGCACAATGGCCTGGTCGAGGATGGCGGGTTCATCAATCATCATCACTTTCAGGAACTGAGTATTGGGGTCCATTTTCTCCGCTTCGCAGAACACCAGCGGAATAGTGGCAACGAAAGATTCATGCACCGTGTAGTAGCTGATATCACGGTTGGCGGTGTACAGCGTGGTGCGGTCCAGGGCGTGGAAATGAGAACCGACTTCGCGAGAGAGTTTTTCCAGGAAACGGTAGTCTTCATAGCTCAGAGCGGTTTGCGCCACGGTGCTACCATCGGCGGCCTTCTGTACCAACGCGCCGTTATAAGTAATGCAGTAGTCGCCCGGCTGTTCCATATGCAGCTCTTTCAGGTAGTTGTGAACGCCTGCATAAGGGCGACCTGTCGTTAGCACGACATTCACGCCACGGGCGCGAGCTGCGGCAATCGCGTTTTTAACAGCGGGTGAAATGGTGTGATCGGGCAGCAGAAGGGTGCCATCCATATCGATAGCAATGAGTTTGATAGCCATGAGTTCCCCAGGTAGATTGGTTCCTGACCCATGCTAACGCGATTCCGCTCAAAAATCAGTACAACACCCGAGGGAAAAGGGGGATGCAACGCGCGTTGCATGCTCCCCTTTTGCTTAGCGGAAGAGTTTCCCTTTCAGCAGTTCCATGCCTGCGGAAAGCAAATCGTTATTGGCTTGCGAAGACACTTCACCCTGCGGTGAGAGAGCATCAATAATCTTTGGCAGTTGCTCTGCCAGCAAGCTGGAAGCCGTACTGGTATCTACACCCAGTTTTTGCCCGAGATCGGACACCGCATTTGTGCCGAGCGCCGACTCCAGTTGCTCGCCGCTCACCGGCTGATTGCCCTGTTGATTACTCAACCAGGTTGAGAGAATGGCACCTAAGCCGCCACTTTGCAGTTTTTCCAACAGCACCTGAATGCCACCCTGCTCCTCAACCCAACTCAAAATAGCCTGATATTTCCCCGCATCGCCTTTCAGAAAGGCGCCGACAACATCATCAAAAAGCCCCATGATAATCACCTGTAAAGCGTTACGTGTTGACTCAAAAAGTATAGATCTGCGGAATGATAATTACGGATTGCAGAAATAAAAAGGGCGGAGATGATCTCCGCCCTTTTCTTATAGCTTCTAGCCGGATGCGGCGTTAACGTCTGATCCGGCCTACAAAATCATGCAAATTCAAAATATTGCAGGAGTCTCGTAGATACTGTTATGGCCTGCAAGTTTTTTTCTACCCCGGTTTCCCAGATTGCAGGCATGCCAGACACAGCGCCGTCAGGCGCTGTTTTTTTCATCCCTTCCGCGATTTTTACGCAGCTACCGGATTATGCCGTGACGCATCGAACGGGACCCCTGACTTCAGCACGCCATACGCCACCTGTGCCAGCTTGCGCATCATCGCGCCGAGAATCACCTTTCCTTTCTTGCCATTAGCCGCCAGACGGTCGCGGAACGCCCGTCCCCACTCAGTCTTACTGGTGGCTACCATTGCAGGCATATACAACGCCCTGCGAAGCGACACATGTCCGGCTTTACTCAACCGGCTTGCCCCTCTCACACTACTGCCTGATTCATAACGCCGTGGTGTCAGACCCGCAAAAGCGGCGAACTGTCTGGCATGGGCGAAGCGGTCCTTCAGACCTATATAAGCCAGTAATACCGCAGATGTTTTCTCTCCGATACCCGGGATACTTTCCAGCAGTTTCCTGCGGTGTTTCATATCCGGATCATCGTCTGTCAGGTCTTTTATCTGCTTCTCAAGACGCTTCAGCTCTGCTTCAAGCCACAGAAGGTGAGCATCAATGCTCGGTCTCTGGACTTCCCGCGCCGTTTCAGTGCGGTTCAGTTCCTGCGTGTGCATATCTGTCAGCGCCTGGTGGCGTACGACCAGGGCACGCAACGCGCGTTCAAGCGGGTGAGGCGCTTCCCAGGCTGCAGGGCGCTTCTGACGACAGAACTCTGCCAGCATGCGCGCATCCACGGTATCAGTCTTGTTACGCAGTCCTTCACTCTGAGCGAAAGCTTTACCCAACGCAGGATTAATGACTGACACTATGTAGCCAGCATCGTAAAGGCACTCTGCGACAGGTTCCATATAGGTGCCGGTCGCTTCGATGCAGATATGCGCATGGTCAATCTTGTGACCCTTCAGCCAGCTCACCAGCTCATCGTGCCCTTTAGTGGTGTTAGCGAATTTTTTGGTGCGATGACGACCATCAGGACGCAATACATCGACATCCAGTTTCTCTTTAGCGGTGTCGATACCGATATAATGAAGTTCATGTTCCATCGTGAAACCAACCTTGCAAATACGGATTACCGGGAAAACCGGTCCATGATACTGTCCGGTTTATCACTTTGGGAGAAAGGCAGTCCGCTGCATAAATCTACGCAACAGGTTGAAAACCTAAGGCCCGATACGGCATGCGGACTGCAGGCAGAGAAAACTGGCCGATTTTCTCTGCACAGGAGGGATAATACAAGGCCTGATAAGCGTAGCGCATCATGCACGCTCGCATTGTTAACGCCATTAAATATCGATATTCGCCGCTTTCAGGGCATTCTCTTCGATAAACGCACGACGCGGTTCAACGGCGTCGCCCATCAGCGTGGTGAACAGCTGATCGGCAGCAATTGCATCTTTAACGGTAACGCGCAGCATACGACGGCTTTCCGGGTCCATGGTAGTTTCCCACAGCTGTTCCGGGTTCATCTCGCCCAGACCTTTATAACGCTGGATGGAGAGGCCGCGACGGGACTCTTTCACCAGCCAGTCCAGCGCCTGCTCGAAGCTGGCTACCGGCTGACGACGCTCGCCACGTTCGATAAACGCATCTTCTTCCAGAAGGCCACGCAGTTTCTCACCCAGCGTGCAGATACGACGATATTCGCCACCGGTGATAAACTCGTGATCCAGCGGATAGTCAGTATCCACACCGTGGGTACGCACGCGAACAATCGGTTCAAACAGGTTTTGATCAGCATTGGTGTGGACATCAAACTTCCACTGGCTGCCGTGCTGTTCTTTGTCGTTCAGTTCGCTGACCAGGGCGTTCACCCAACGGGTAACGGTCTGCTCATCAGAGAGGTCGGCTTCCGTCAGCGTCGGCTGATAGATAAGCTCTTTCAGCATTGCTTTCGGATAACGACGCTCCATTCGGTTGATCATTTTCTGCGTAGCGTTGTACTCAGACACCAGTTTCTCTAACGCTTCGCCAGCCAATGCCGGTGCACTGGCGTTGGTGTGCAGCGTTGCGCCATCCAGCGCGATAGAGATCTGGTACTGATCCATCGCTTCGTCGTCTTTAATGTACTGTTCCTGCTTGCCTTTCTTCACTTTGTACAGCGGCGGCTGAGCGATGTAGACGTGACCGCGTTCAACGATTTCCGGCATCTGACGATAGAAGAAGGTCAACAGCAGCGTACGAATGTGCGAGCCGTCGACGTCCGCATCGGTCATGATGATGATGCTGTGATAACGCAGTTTGTCCGGGTTGTACTCGTCACGACCGATACCACAACCAAGCGCGGTGATCAGCGTCGCCACTTCCTGGGAAGAGAGCATCTTATCGAAGCGCGCTTTCTCGACGTTGAGGATTTTACCCTTCAGCGGCAGAATCGCCTGGTTCTTGCGGTTACGCCCCTGCTTCGCAGAGCCGCCCGCGGAGTCCCCTTCCACAAGGTACAGTTCAGAGAGCGCCGGGTCGCGTTCCTGACAGTCCGCCAGTTTACCCGGCAGGCCCGCTAAATCCAGCGCACCTTTACGACGGGTCATTTCACGAGCGCGACGCGCAGCTTCACGGGCACGAGCAGCATCGATAATTTTGCCGACTACGATTTTCGCGTCGGTTGGGTTTTCCAGCAGGTATTCTGCCAGGAGTTCGTTCATCTGCTGTTCAACCGCCGATTTCACCTCAGAAGAAACCAGTTTGTCTTTGGTCTGAGAGGAGAATTTCGGGTCCGGCACTTTTACGGAAACGACGGCAATCAGGCCTTCACGCGCATCGTCACCGGTGGCGCTGACTTTGGCTTTTTTGCTGTAGCCTTCTTTATCCATGTAGGCGTTCAGAGTACGGGTCATCGCCGCACGGAAGCCTGCCAGGTGAGTACCGCCATCACGCTGCGGAATGTTGTTGGTAAAGCAGTAGATGTTTTCCTGGAAGCCATCATTCCACTGCAATGCAACTTCAACGCCGATACCGTCTTTTTCGGTGGAGAAGTAGAAGATATTCGGGTGGATCGGCGTTTTGTTTTTGTTCAGATATTCAACGAACGCCTTGATACCGCCTTCATAGTGGAAGTGGTCTTCTTTGCCGTCGCGCTTGTCGCGCAGACGAATGGAAACGCCAGAGTTGAGGAACGACAACTCACGCAGGCGTTTCGCCAGAATGTCATATTCGAATTCGGTCACATTGGTGAAGGTTTCGAGGCTTGGCCAGAAACGCACCATGGTGCCGGTTTTTTCAGTCTCGCCGGTAACCGCCAGCGGAGCCTGCGGTACACCGTGTTCGTAGATCTGACGGTGAATTTTACCCTCGCGCTGGATAACCAGCTCCAGTTTTTGCGACAGGGCGTTTACTACCGAAACACCAACGCCGTGCAGACCGCCGGACACTTTATAGGAGTTATCGTCAAATTTACCGCCTGCGTGCAGGACGGTCATGATCACTTCCGCCGCCGATACGCCCTCTTCCGGGTGAATACCGGTCGGAATGCCGCGCCCGTCATCCTGTACAGAGACAGAGTTATCGGCGTGAATGGTGACGATAATTTCTTTACAGTGACCCGCGAGCGCTTCGTCGATAGCGTTATCTACCACCTCGAATACCATGTGGTGCAGACCGGTGCCGTCATCCGTGTCGCCGATATACATACCCGGGCGCTTACGCACCGCATCCAGCCCTTTCAGGACTTTGATACTGGAGGAGTCATAAGAATTCGACATCAACGTTTCTCGCTCATTTATTCTTGGGTTAATCCGTTATTTTACCCTTTTCCACGGTAAACATCTTCGAATTTTCGTCCGACATGTCTATTACGTGTTCAGCACTGATCGCGCTGACAAAGACCTGTGATTGCGTCGCTTTTAAGCGGCTGGCAAGCAGTCCGCGACGTTCATCATCAAGCTCAGAGGCAAAATCATCTATCAGGTAGAGACACCGCCGCCCGCTTTCACGGGTGAGGAACTCTCCTTGCGCCAGACGTAAGGCGCACATCAACAGCTTAAGCTGCCCACGCGATAAGGTATCTTCCACCGGCGCACCGTCGGCGCGAATGCGTAAGTCCGCCTTATGCGGGCCATGCGCGGTGTAGGTTAACTGGCGATCGCGTTCAAAATTACGTTCCAGCACCTCAGCATATTCTGTCTCTTTCTCCCAGCCGCGCTGAAAAGAGAAAGTCAGAGTAAACTCCGGGAGAAATTGCTTACAGGTATCGGCCATATCAGCGGCGATACCGGCGCTGTACTCGGCGCGCCAGGTACTGATTTGTTCTGCCAGCGGGATCAGTTCTTTGTCCCACGGGCGTAGCTGTTCATAACGAGTCACCTGGCGCAGTGCCGCATTGCGCTGCTTGAGTAATCGCTTGAGATTGCTCCAGGCGGTGAAAAATCCGGGTTCGTTGTGAAAGCATCCCCAGTCGAGGAAGGCTCTTCTGTATTTGGGGCCGCCGTTGAGTAAAGTAAACCCTTCTGGCGTTATCAGTTGCATCGGCATCAGATGCGCCAGCTCGGCGACCTTATGCCCGTCAGTACCATCGATGCGGACTTTGCTGTCGCCCTGTTTATCTTTGGTTAGGCCAATCGCCGTCTCGCGCTCTTCGCCCTGTAAACGCCCATGGAGAATAAACGCCTCCTGCTCGTGGCGAATAACACGACCAATCTGCAAACTGCGAAACGCCCGACCGTGGCCGAGCGTATAGATGGCTTCCAGCACGCTGGTTTTGCCACTGCCGTTGGCACCAACCAGAAAGTTAAAGCCGGGAGATAAAGCGAGATCCGCGGTTTCAATGTTGCGGAAATCGCGGATCAACAAGCGGGTGAGGGACATTACAGTCTCATTGGCATGACAACATAGGCAGCCGACTGTGATGCGGCATCTTCAATCTGCACACTGGAAACCGAATCGGTCAGCATCATGCGCACGTTTTCGCATTTCAGCGCGTTCAGAACATCCAGTACATAGCTGACGTTGAAGCCAATTTCCATCTCCGCACCGCTATAGGTAACGTCGAGGATCTCTTCCGCTTCTTCCTGTTCCGGGTTATTGGCGGTGATTTTCAGCTGATTTTCGCTGACATACAGACGCACGCCGCGGAATTTCTCGTTGGAGAGGATAGCCGCACGGGCAAACGCTTGCTTGAGCAGATCGCAGCCTGCTTCCAGATGTTTGTCCGGATTCTTCGGCAGAACACGGCGGTAATCCGGGAAGCGACCATCCACCAGTTTGGAAGTGAAGATAAAGTCGCCGACGTGGGCGCGAATGTTGTTGCTGCCAATTTGCACGCGCAGCGGATTGTCGCCGCCGTCGAGCATACGCATCAGTTCAATCACACCTTTACGCGGCACGATCACCGAATGGCTTGGCAAAGACTGACCAATTGGCATTGAACAGACCGCCAGACGGTGACCGTCGGTCGCCACGGTACGCAGTTCTTCACCTTCGGTTTCGAACAGCATACCGTTTAAGTAATAGCGAACATCCTGATGCGCCATCGAAAACTGAGTCGCTTCAATCAGACGCTTCATCGTCGCCTGCGGCAGGGTAAATTCGACTTCGCTCTGCCAGTCATCGAGGTTCGGGAAATCTGCTGCTGGCAGGGTGGAAAGCGAAAAACGGCTACGCCCGGAACGCACCAGCATCCGCTCACCTTCCAGTTGCACGGCAATTTCCGCGCCTTCAGGCAGACCACGGCAGATATCAAAGAATTTGCGCGCCGGAACGGTCGTCGCCCCTGGTTCGTGCGGCTGAACCAGCGCAACACGTGCCACCATTTCCATCTCGAGATCGGTACCGGTCAGCGACAACGTACCGTCAGCAACCTGTAACAGCAGATTACCGAGAATCGGTAGCGTAGGACGACCACCTAACGGACCGCTCACCTGTTGTAGCGGTTTTAATAAATGCTCACGTTCTACGGTAAATTTCATAGGTTTACGATGACAATGTTCTGATTAAATTTGAAAAATCTTCTTTGATATCGTGGCTCTCTTCACGCAACTGCTCGATCTTCCGGCAAGCATGAAGCACCGTTGTGTGGTCACGACCACCAAACGCATCGCCAATCTCCGGCAGACTGTGGTTAGTCAACTCTTTCGCCAGCGCCATCGCCATCTGGCGCGGACGCGCCACCGAGCGGGATCGACGCTTGGAAAGGAGATCCGCAACTTTGATCTTGTAGTACTCTGCCACCGTCTTCTGAATATTGTCGATGGTGACCAGTTTTTCCTGCAATGCCAGCAAGTCGCGCAGCGCCTCACGCACGAAGTCGATGGTGATCGCCCGTCCGGTAAAGTTGGCGTTAGCAATGACGCGGTTCAACGCCCCTTCCAGCTCACGTACGTTAGAGCGTAGACGCTTGGCGATAAAGAACGCCACTTCGCCCGGCAAACGAATGTCGTTTTCGTCGGCCTTTTTCATCAGGATCGCCACGCGGGTTTCTAACTCTGGCGGTTCGATCGCCACAGTCAGTCCCCAACCGAAGCGGGATTTCAGACGATCCTCAACGCCGTTGATCTCTTTCGGATAGCGATCCGAGGTGAGAATGATCTGCTGGTTACCTTCCAGCAGGGCGTTGAAGGTGTGGAAAAACTCTTCCTGAGATCGTTCTTTATTAGCAAAAAACTGAATATCGTCGATCAGTAGTGCATCTACGGAACGGTAGTAGCGTTTAAACTCTTCGATCGCGTTGTTTTGCAGGGCTTTAACCATGTCCTGAACAAAGCGCTCGGAGTGCATATAAACCACTTTGGCATTCGGCTTACGCGCCATAATGCCGTTACCCACCGCATGCAGCAGGTGAGTTTTACCCAGACCCGTGCCGCCATAAAGGAACAACGGGTTATAGGCACCGCCAGGGTTATCAGCCACCTGACGAGCCGCCGCGCGCGCCAGTTGGTTAGATTTACCTTCAACGAAGTTATCAAACGTGTGTTTGACGTTTACGTTAGAACGATAGGTCGGTTCTGCCGGAGCCGGGACGTTATCCCAACCGGAACGCGTAGAAGGCGCAACACGTTGCGGCTGCGCATGCGCCACCTGTGCTGGGGCCGCGACGTTGCTCGTCACTGCCGCTTGTGGCGTTTGTGTCACCGGTTTGGTGCCGACTTCAAAACGCAGCTGTGGGGCATCCGCTCCGCAGAAACTGGTTAGCAGTCCATTGATATTATTAAGGTACTTGTCCCGTACCCAATCGAGGACAAAACGGTTTGGCGCGTACAGGGCCAGCGTGTTATCGCTCAGTTCCGCCTGCAATGGGCGTATCCACATACTGAATTCTGTGGCTGGTAACTCATCCTGCAATCGGGCAAGACACTGCTGCCAAAGCGAAAGTGACACGGCGGACTCCACTCGAACAAAAGTCGATAATGACTAAGGCTGAAACATTCATGATTGTTGACGTACGTCGAAAAGACCCTGCTTGAGGGTGACGCACGAACCGCTGTCTGCGGTTATATGCCCGATCAAGATCCTGCTAAACGATCGGGACCGCGGATCATAGCCTAAACTGCGCAAGAGATCTTCTGTTTCTCACAGATTTTCCCGATTTATCCACAGGATGATCCAGAACTCGCTAAGTGTAAACGATCCTGCCGCGAGGCGGGCACGATTTACGCCGCATATTGGAAAATTTAATGACCATAGACAAAAATTGGCTTAATCGATCTAATAAAGATCCAGGACGATCCTTGCGCTTTACCCGTCAGCCCGTATAATCCTCCACCCGGCGCGCCATGCTGGTTTTCACTGGTGTGAGGCCGTACGTTTTCCCTGCGAAAAGGTGCGGAAAAGCGCGGTAAATAAGGAAAGAGAATTGACTCCGGAGTGTACAATTATTACAATCCGGCCTCTTTAATCACCCATGGCTTCGGTGTCCATCGTTTCATTTTTCGGCGGATATCCAATAAAGCCATTGAATTTATTCAAGTTTAGGTAGAAATCGCCATGAAACGCACTTTTCAACCGTCTGTACTGAAGCGCAACCGTTCTCACGGCTTCCGTGCTCGTATGGCTACTAAAAATGGTCGTCAGGTTCTGGCACGTCGTCGTGCTAAAGGCCGCGCTCGTCTGACCGTTTCTAAGTAATAAAGCTAACCCCTGAGTGGTTAAGCTCGCATTTCCCAGGGAGTTACGCTTGTTAACTCCCAGTCAATTCACATTCGTCTTCCAGCAGCCACAACGGGCTGGCACGCCGCAAATTACCATTCTCGGCCGCCTGAATTCGCTGGGGCATCCCCGTATCGGTCTTACAGTCGCCAAGAAAAACGTTCGACGCGCCCATGAACGCAATCGGATTAAACGTCTGACGCGTGAAAGCTTCCGTCTGCGCCAACATGAACTCCCGGCTATGGATTTCGTGGTGGTGGCGAAAAAAGGGGTTGCCGACCTCGATAACCGTGCTCTCTCGGAAGCGTTGGAAAAATTATGGCGCCGCCACTGTCGCCTGGCTCGCGGGTCCTGATAGCCCTCATTCGGGTCTATCAACGCCTGATTAGTCCGCTACTCGGGCCGCATTGTCGTTTCACTCCAACCTGTTCAAGCTACGGAATTGAGGCATTGCGCAGGTTTGGAGTGATAAAAGGCAGTTGGTTGACGGTGAAACGCGTATTAAAATGCCACCCTTTACACCCTGGTGGTGACGATCCCGTCCCGCCCGGACCATTTGATACCAGAGAACACTAACGATGGATTCGCAACGCAATCTTTTAGTCATCGCTTTGCTGTTCGTGTCTTTCATGATCTGGCAAGCCTGGGAGCAGGATACAAACCCGCAACCTCAGGCCCAACAGACCACGCAGACAACGACCACCGCAGCGGGTAGCGCCGCCGACCAGGGCGTACCGGCCAGTGGCCAGGGGAAACTGATCTCGGTTAAGACCGACGTGCTTGATCTGACCATCAACACCCGTGGTGGTGATGTTGAGCAAGCTCTGCTGCCTGCTTACCCGAAAGAGCTGAACTCTACCCAGCCGTTCCAGCTGCTGGAAACTTCACCGCAGTTTATTTATCAGGCACAGAGCGGTCTGACCGGTCGTGATGGCCCGGATAACCCGGCTAACGGCCCGCGTCCGCTGTATAACGTTGAAAAAGACGCTTATGTGCTGGCTGAAGGTCAAAACGAACTGCAGGTGCCGATGACGTATACCGACGCGGCAGGCAACACGTTTACCAAAACGTTTGTCCTGAAACGTGGTGATTACGCTGTCAACGTCAACTACAACGTGCAGAACGCTGGCGAGAAACCGCTGGAGATCTCCACCTTTGGTCAGTTGAAGCAATCCATTACACTGCCACCGCATCTCGACACCGGAAGCAGCAACTTCGCACTGCACACCTTCCGTGGCGCGGCGTACTCCACGCCTGACGAGAAGTACGAGAAATATAAGTTCGATACCATTGCCGATAACGAAAACCTGAACATCTCTTCGAAAGGTGGTTGGGTGGCGATGCTGCAACAGTATTTCGCGACTGCGTGGATCCCGCATAACGACGGTACCAACAACTTCTACACCGCTAATCTGGGTAACGGCATCGCCGCTATCGGCTATAAATCTCAGCCGGTACTGGTTCAGCCTGGTCAGGCTGGCGCAATGAACAGCACCCTGTGGGTTGGCCCGGAAATCCAGGACAAAATGGCAGCAGTTGCTCCGCACCTGGATCTGACCGTTGATTACGGTTGGTTGTGGTTCATCTCTCAGCCGCTGTTCAAACTGCTGAAATGGATCCATAGCTTTGTGGGTAACTGGGGCTTCTCCATTATCATCATCACCTTTATCGTTCGTGGCATCATGTACCCGCTGACCAAAGCGCAGTACACCTCCATGGCGAAGATGCGTATGCTGCAGCCGAAGATTCAGGCAATGCGTGAGCGTCTGGGCGATGACAAACAGCGTATCAGCCAGGAAATGATGGCGCTGTACAAAGCTGAGAAGGTTAACCCGCTGGGCGGCTGCTTCCCGCTGCTGATCCAGATGCCAATCTTCCTGGCGTTGTACTACATGCTGATGGGTTCCGTTGAACTGCGTCAGGCACCGTTTGCACTGTGGATCCACGACCTGTCAGCACAGGACCCGTACTACATCCTGCCGATCCTGATGGGCGTAACGATGTTCTTCATTCAGAAGATGTCGCCAACCACAGTGACCGACCCGATGCAGCAGAAGATCATGACCTTTATGCCGGTCATCTTCACCGTGTTCTTCCTGTGGTTCCCGTCAGGTCTGGTGCTGTACTATATCGTCAGCAACCTGGTTACCATTATCCAGCAGCAGCTGATTTACCGTGGTCTGGAGAAACGTGGCCTGCATAGCCGCGAGAAGAAAAAATCCTGATTCGGTGAGTTTTCGCTAAAATAAGGGCGGTCAGTTGACCGCCTTTTTTCTTTTCGTAGGGTGGATAAGCACCGCGCATCCGCCACACAAAGCAACAGGAACATCATGAGCGATAATGACACTATCGTAGCCCAGGCCACGCCTCCGGGACGTGGCGGCGTTGGCATCCTGCGCATCTCCGGCCTCAAAGCCCGTGAGGTTGCCGAAACCGTGCTGGGTAAACTGCCTAAGCCACGCTACGCCGATTATCTTCCGTTTAAAGACGCCGATGGCAGCGTGCTCGATCAGGGGATTGCGCTATGGTTCCCTGGCCCGAACTCGTTCACCGGCGAAGATGTGCTGGAACTGCAAGGTCATGGCGGTCCGGTGATCCTCGACCTGCTGTTAAAACGCATTCTGACTATTCCCGGCCTGCGGATTGCCCGTCCTGGTGAGTTTTCCGAACGCGCATTTCTGAACGATAAACTCGATTTAGCCCAGGCCGAAGCGATTGCAGACCTTATCGACGCCAGCTCGGAACAGGCGGCGCGCTCAGCGCTAAACTCGCTGCAAGGCGCGTTCTCCGCACGGGTTAACCATCTGGTGGAAGCCCTCACCCACTTGCGCATTTACGTCGAAGCGGCAATTGATTTCCCCGATGAAGAGATCGATTTCCTCTCCGACGGCAAAATTGAAGCCCAGCTCAATGACGTGATTGCCGATCTCGACGCAGTACGCGCCGAGGCTCGTCAGGGCAGCTTGTTACGCGAAGGGATGAAAGTAGTGATTGCCGGGCGTCCAAACGCCGGTAAATCGAGCCTGTTAAACGCGCTGGCGGGCCGTGAAGCGGCAATCGTGACTGATATCGCCGGAACCACGCGTGACGTGCTGCGTGAGCATATCCACATTGACGGAATGCCGTTGCATATCATCGATACCGCCGGGCTACGCGAAGCCAGCGACGAAGTGGAACGTATTGGTATCGAGCGCGCATGGCAGGAAATCGAACAGGCTGACCGCGTGCTGTTTATGGTTGATGGCACTACGACAGACGCTGTTGATCCAGCAGAGATCTGGCCGGAATTTATCGCCCGTCTGCCAGCGAAACTGCCGATCACTGTGGTGCGCAATAAAGCCGATATCACCGGCGAAACGCTGGGGATGAGTGAAGTGAACGGTCACGCGTTAATTCGTCTCTCGGCAAGGACTGGTGAAGGCGTGGATGTGCTGCGTAACCATCTCAAACAGAGCATGGGCTTTGACACTAATATGGAAGGCGGCTTCCTGGCGCGTCGTCGTCACTTACAGGCGCTGGAACAGGCGGCAGAGCACCTGCAACAGGGTAAAGCGCAACTGTTAGGTGCCTGGGCGGGTGAACTGCTGGCGGAAGAGTTGCGCCTGGCGCAGCAGAACTTAAGCGAGATCACCGGGGAATTTACTTCAGACGACCTACTGGGGCGGATTTTCTCCAGCTTCTGTATTGGTAAGTAAGTTTTAGTCCATCCTCGTCCGTGAACGTTCACTAACCCGCATTAACTGCCTGTTAATGCGGGTTTTTACTTTCCATACTCGTCCATAGTCGTGCGGGTTCATCCGCGATTTTTGTGTCCTGAATTGTGCCCATCTTTAAATCCCCCGTGTGCTATTGTTTATTTTTTGAGCTAAAAATCACATCAAATGGACACAAAAAAAGGTATAAAAAACGCTCAAATCTGCCTTCTCATGGACACAGTGAAAAAGAAGGCGTTAATAATCCAATATTAAACAATCTATTAGAAAGGATGCTCATGGACACACTGTAGAGGTGAGATATGGCACTTTCAGATACCAAAATACGCACACTTACTCCCAGAAACCGCCCCTGGCAACTTGCCGATCATGACGGGTTGGTGATTGAAGTTCTTCCCACCGGACGAAAAATCTGGCGTTTCCGCTACCGCTTTGACAACAAATCGCAAAAGATCACGCTGGGCGAATACCCGGCTTTCTCACTTGCAGAAGCACGGCTTTGGCGTGAAAAGTGTCGCTCAATGGTTGCTCATGGCATCAATCCCGCGCAGAAAAAGCAGGAAGAAAAGCTTAAACAGAAAGACCCAACGACAGTCAAAACATTCGCCAACGCTGGCTGACCGATATCGTTGAAAAAAGTAACCGCGATCCGCGCAACATCACTCGCATTATCGAGAAGGACATCATTCCCATCATCGGGAAGCTGGAACTCGAAGAACTCACAACTGCTCACATTCAGGTCGTGCTCGACCGCATCAAACAACGAGGTTCGGATCACGTCGCGCTACTGACGCGCAACGTGCTTAAACGTATGCTGGCCTATGCGATTTCCAGGGGAATCATCTTCAACAACCCGGCAGCCGCTATCGAGGCCCGTTATATCGCACAAGCAACAAGCCGTGACGTGGCGCTAACAGCAGAAGAGATCGGCATCCTGTTACGGGGGATCTACACCTCTAATATGAACCGACGCCACAAGCTGGCTTTGCACCTGCTGATCATCTGCATGGTGCGTAAATCGGAGATGATTGAAGCGACATGGAGTGAAGTTAACTTCAACGCGCTGGAATGGCGTATCCCCGGCGAAAGAATGAAGATGGATAACCCGCATATTGTTCCGCTGTCAAAGCAGGCGCTGGCGATGTTCGAAGAGTTAAAATTTCTGGCCGGAGATTCTCCATACGTCTTCCCCAGCCGAAACGACCACCGACGCCCGATCTCCAAAACAACGCTGAACTGTGCGGTGCGTACGTTGGATCTGAACGTCAGGGATTTTGTTATTCATGACTTCCGACGTACTGCCAGCACATTGCTCCATGAGCAAGGCTACAACTCCGACTGGGTGGAGAAATGCCTCGCGCATAAGATCGGCGGCGTTCGCGGTGTCTACAACCGCGCGGAGTACCTGAATCAGCGCCGGGAGATGCTTCAGTCCTGGGCGGATTTTGTTGATGCGCAGATTGAGACTGGAAGGAAGGTTATCATTGGACAATTCGGGAAGGCTTACAATGTAACCGACTGAATAATATAAAAAATATAACAATAGTAGTTACTGATTAGAATATACTATCTAACCGGTTGAAAAAGATGCACTTCTCAACCATAATAACACCACTCTTTAGCGTTAGGCTTTGATTTATAGCCTTGTCGAGCGTTTCGCCAGACACTAACTTATTGAGTACTTTCTAGCGCCTCCTCTAGTAAAGAGTAAAAAACGAGCAAAGCTACATTGCTCGTTTTTTTCATCAACGGAAGACAAATCAAAAACACATAACGTTTAAATCAATGTTTGAAGAAACTATTAAAAAACAATTTGAATTGTTAGACATAAGTAACTTCAATGTTGATATATCTCATCGTCTCCTTTTCGTATGTGGTGGCAAAGTCGATGTACGTGCACCAATTCCACCCAGTTTTAGGGATAGACTACTTACTTACACAGCAAAACATGCCCCTGAACTTCACGAACATTTCATTCTAGCTGAGACATTCAAGGATTATTTTAAAGAGAATGCCTATCCGGACCTTCTAGTGTTTGAAGATGATATAGCCAGTATTTCATCTCTTATTATCATTTTTTTAGAAAGTCCAGGATCATTAGTTGAGCTAGGTATATTTTGCAACAAATCAGAACTATTTAAAAAATACTGATTGTTGCTTCAGAGGAAGAAGTATCCGGTGAGGACTCATTCATTTATTTAGGCCCACTTGAGTATATTAAGAAGAAAGTTTCATCCTCTGTTGTAATCTATCCTTGGCCAGATCCTGAAGTTTTAAAATACGATGATGATTTTCTTGATGATTTATGTGTAAATATAAAAGAAAAACTTTCATCAATCCCAAAAACAGAACAATTCAGTAAGGATAATTCTGGGCATATAGCACTTCTAATTACTGAAATTATATCTCTTTGCTTCCCAATACAACTTAGTGAAATAGAACTAGCCCTAAATTCATCAGGGATTAATATCTCGACAAAAATTATTAACAGATCAATTTATTTACTTCAGAAAGTTGGTTTTATAGACGTTTTATCATATAGCTCAAACAAATATTACTTTCCATTAAAAGAACGCAAATGGGTAAAATTTGGTAAAACTAAAGAAAATAAACTCATAGATAATCCACAATTGACAATGAAGTTTAGACAATCTTTTGTAACATTAACCGATCCATTATCAAAACGAAGAATTACAGCGCTACGTCAAATAATAGCAAAAAAAGAAATGGCTGAGGAGATAAAATAATGGACATATTACAGCATATTTCAGACTTACTATTAACCAAGAAAAGTGAAATCATTTCTTTTTCATTGACGGCACCTTATCGCTATAAAATATATAGAATCGCAAAAAGAAACTCAGACAAGAAGAGAACTATTGCACATCCATCGAAAGAGCTAAAATTTATACAACGTGCAATTACTGAGTATTTATCCGATAAATTACCCGTTCATGAATGCGCATTTGCATATAAAAAGGGTAGTAGCATTAAGACCAATGCTCAAATTCATCTTCATACTAAATACTTGTTGAAGATGGATTTTGAGAATTTTTTCCCTAGCATAACACCACGTCTATTTTTCTCAAAGTTACGACTTGCAAATATTGATTTAACTGCAGATGATAAAGTAATACTTGAGAATATATTATTCTTCAAATCCAAGAGAAATAGTAATTTAAGATTAAGCATTGGAGCACCAAGTTCACCTTTAATATCAAATTTTGTGATGTACTTTTGGGATATTGAGGTTCAAAAAATATGCTCTAAAATTGGCGTTAACTATACTCGTTATGCTGATGACTTAACCTTTTCAACAAATAATAAAGATGTTTTGTTTGATATACCTGACATGCTTGAAAACATACTACCAAAATATTCTTTAGGTAAGATTAGAATCAATCATGAGAAAACAGTATTTTCTTCAAAAGGGCATAACCGTCACGTTACTGGTATAACTCTAACAAACGATAATAAATTATCTATAGGTAGAGAAAGGAAAAGAAAAATCTCTGCCATGATCCATCATTTTATAAATGGAAAGTTACCTGCTGACGAATACAATAAATTAGTTGGGCTACTTGCATTCGCTAAAAACATAGAGCCATCGTTTTATAAAAGCATGGTTATTAAATATGGGCCTGATAATATCCATAAATTACAAAAACAAAAAGACAAATAATTTCTGCTGCACTTCTATATGCACCAGAATTTTTGTTGAGTATGCCCAGAACAACTTGGAATAAGTTTTTCTAAGCGTATTACATTATACGCTTGGCCTAAATTAATCATGGGTTTTCCAGAAAAATTAATTTTTCAAATCCTAAAAACAATTTCTCACAGCTTTCCCCCCTTCCCCAGATCTACCCTATCCCCAACTCATAGCTGTACCCCTAAAAGCTTCCTGTTCTAAGACGAACTGTGACCTGTAAGAAGCGCCTTTGGCGGTCAGCCCCCCGGTCAACCAGGGAACGAAGCGTGGTCTGAAACTGACCTCCTGTCTCGATACAGGTGACCACACCCTATATCGCTACCCTGTTGCAAACGTAGCGACAGACAGAACGCTGTAGAGAAGTCGGACGGCATTGCCGAAGGCTTTGCGTCCGTACTTCCTGCTGAACGTGCAAAACGCGGCGTCACTTTTAAGAGCGTAAGCGAGTGAAAGTGACGCCAGCGCGCAGATCAGCTTCAACCCAGCTACTGCCTGCAAATCCACTGCAACAAACAGGCTGACACTCAAACAGATGTCAGTAATTCACTTACCAGGAGGAGAAACCAGCACTACCGAACCGATACCGGAGGACAGGTCATTTTACCTGTGGGGATATACCTGCCTGAGCAGGCGGCTGCATTCGTGCATCACCGTACCCCGTCATACCTCATCCGCGCATTCTCCGGCGCACCGGTATCGTTCAGCACAGCACACTGTGTCCAACCGCGCTTGCGGTCTCATGCCTTCATCATTTTCCAGTCGTTGCAGCCCTGTCGGCGCACAACCTGAAAAATGTGGCCATCGCTTTCCGGGCGCAGTGGCCTGAATGCCACCTTATCCTGGCTGGCGATAATGATTGCAGTCAGGAGAAAAATACCGGGTTGCTGAATGCAACCGCCGCTGCCGAGGTAGTGAAGGGCTGTGTGGTTCTCCCTGCAGACACCACATTGAGCGACTGGGATGAATTTTACCGTCACTACGGTGAATCCATTTCCCGGATTGTGTTCAACCAGCAGCTTCCTGCAAATCTCAGGTCGTAAGCTATGACAGCATCAGACCGTACTCTCACCACCACCCTTCCGCTGCGCCGGGGCTCGGAAGGGTTTAACACCAGTCAGGATTATCTGGTGAAAGGACTTATTCCCGCCGGGACGCTGTGCAGTATTTACGGCCCCGGCGGCTGTTTTAAATCCTTTCTGGCAGTATCGCTGGCGTGCCATATTGCAAGCGGTACGTCATGGGGTGGAAGGCGAGTCAATCAAGGAGCAGTGCTGTTTATCGCCGGAGAAGGAGGAACCGGTGTATCGCGGCGGATCCGCGCCTGGGAACTCAGCGTTAATGACGAGATGGCGCTCGATAACCTGTTTCGCGTCGACTGCCCGATCTTTCCAGCCGCTCCAGGAAGCATCGAGCAGGTGATCCTGGCGGCAAAGGACATTCAGAACATGACCGGAATGCCGGTACGGCTGATCATCCTCGATACGCTGGCCCGCTGTTTTGGTAATTCAGATGAAAACACCGCGCGGGATATGGGCGCATTTATCTAGGGTTGCGACGCCATTCGGTATCATACGCGCGCAGCGATGATGATCGTTCATCATTCGGGTAAGGATCAGGAACGGGGCGCACGCGGTTCAAGTGCTTTTCAGGCTGCGCTGGATGCCGAGTTTAACGTCAGGCGCGAGGGACGTCGCAACGCTATCACCCTGAGTTGTACAAAGATGAAAGATGCGGAGATGCCGGAGGTCACCGCCTACGATCTTGAGGAAGTCGTTATCTATACCGATAGCGATGGCGAACCAGTGACCTCAATGGTGCTGAATGACGAGCCTAGGCAACCTGACGATGACTTACTGAGTAGTGGCATACCACCCGACGTTCCTCATATCACCCGCAACCATACGGCGTTATGGCGCTGTATTAACCAACGCATCAGCCAGAATAAGCCTTGTACCCGCGCGCTCTTGCGCGACGATCTACGCGCAAAGGGAATTAACGTCGAGAAGAAATTTTCGCGCTGGCTGGAGAAGCTGCTGCGCGAGCAACTGATTGTGCTCGATGGAGAACAGATCCGGCTCCCGGATACGGGGGAATGATGGTGGAACCCGGAATATGTGGGGGATACACTGACAGGTACTCGACTCCCCCCACATTATTCACCTTTAACAGCGAAAGATGGGGGATGCCCTTTCAACCCGCGCCATTGCTGTGCTCATGGAATTCACCTCAGAGAATATGGGGGAGCCAGCCAGGGAAAAGCAGGTGGGGGAATCAACCACAACATCTGTCCCTGATGCTGTGGTCGCAGTAAGAATTACTGAGGTAATTTCTCATCTCTAAGCCGTCTGACCTCATCCTCTTCAAAAGCATCCCTTAATAGTTGTAGCTGGTCGGCGAGGATGAGAAGCAACGCATAATTCGGGCCGATATCGTCAGGATGCTCGAGCATCACATGCACCAGGACTCGCGAGCGATCGACTAGTTCTCTGGCTGAGGGTTGTTCTACGGTGATTTTCATAGATACCTCCGGCGGAGGCTGGTGCAATGGGAAATTCAGGGACAGGACACATACGCAACGCTCCGCTTCGTGATAAGCAGGTTAACGCCACCACCGGAGATGCCTGGCTCACTGGTGGTGACCCAGACAGGGTTGGCGTACCGGTTATCACGACCCGGCGCTTCTTTCGAAGCCCCTGCCTGAGCCACCATTGAAGGGGCGAGCGCAGGCCGCGCCAGTAGCACTGCAAACATCGCTACCGACACTCGTGATAATTCGGAACGCCAATTCCGGTTGCGGTTTTGCCGCAACGTGGGGACTATAGCGCAAGTCAGTACGCAAAAACTATGCTTATCGCCTCATATCAAGGAGCTATGCGCGCTGCATAAAATCGCCCGCTCAGTTATTCAGGAGGCTCGATTCATTGACAAAAGCTATTGCCATTATGGGAACATCTGCAATAAAAGCTGAACTTCCCTAAGCCCTCATAGAGTGATGGTTTTAACCGTGGTTCCACCAGCCATTGTGAACAAAATGGTTTTTGTGTCCTTGAATGTGCCCATAGCCATGTTTTCAAGGCAACGTATCGCTGATAGATTAACGAGTTAGCTCGATTTTCCAGCTTCTGTATCGAAGCCGCATTCTGACTGTCAGACGCGGCTTCGCTTTATTGTTAGTATTCCTGTTATTCCTCAAGCCTTTTTTAAACATTAAAATTCTTACGTAATTTATAATCTTTAAAAAAGCATTTAATATTGCTTTCCGAACGATTGTGATTCGATTCACATTTAAACAATTTCAGAATAGACAAAAATTCTGAGTGTAATAATGTAGCGGCGTGTCTTTCGAGGATAAGTGCATTATGAATATCTTACATATATGTGTGACCTCAAAATGGTTTAATATCGACAATAAAATTGTCGATCACCGCCCTTGATTTGCCCTTCTGTAGCCATCACCAGAGCCAAACCGATTAGATTCAATGTGATCTATTTGTTTGCTATATCTTAATTTTGCCTTTTGCAAAGGCTGTCTCTCATTTATTTACTTGTTTTAGTAAATGATGGTCTTGGCATATATAACTGGCGAATTAATAGATATTGCAAATATCATATTCACAGGGATCACTGTAATTAAAATAAATGAAGGATTATGTAATGGAAAACTTTAAACATCTCCCTGAACCATTCCGCATTCGTGTTATTGAGCCAGTAAAACGTACGACTCGCGCTTACCGTGAAGAGGCAATTATTAAATCCGGTATGAACCCGTTCCTGCTGGATAGCGAAGATGTGTTTATCGATTTACTGACCGACAGCGGCACCGGGGCGGTGACGCAGAGTATGCAGGCCGCGATGATGCGCGGCGATGAAGCTTACAGCGGCAGCCGCAGCTACTATGCGTTAGCCGAGTCAGTGAAAAATATCTTTGGTTATCAATACACTATTCCGACTCACCAGGGCCGTGGTGCAGAGCAAATCTATATTCCTGTTCTGATTAAAAAACGCGAGCAGGAAAAGGGCCTGGATCGCAGCAAAATGGTGGCGTTCTCTAACTATTTCTTTGATACCACGCAGGGCCATAGCCAGATCAACGGCTGTACCGTGCGTAACGTCTATATCAAAGAAGCCTTCGATACGGGCGTGCGTTACGACTTTAAAGGCAACTTTGACCTTGAGGGATTAGAACGCGGTATTGAAGAAGTTGGCCCGAATAACGTGCCGTATATCGTTGCAACCATCACCAGTAACTCCGCAGGTGGTCAGCCGGTTTCACTGGCAAACTTAAAAGCGATGTACAGCATCGCGAAGAAATACGATATTCCGGTGGTCATGGACTCCGCACGCTTTGCCGAAAACGCCTATTTCATCAAGCAGCGTGAAGCAGAATACAAAGACTGGACCATCGAGCAGATCACCCGCGAAACCTACAAATATGCCGATATGCTGGCGATGTCCGCCAAGAAAGATGCAATGGTGCCGATGGGCGGCTTGCTGTGCATGAAAGACGACAGCTTCTTTGATGTGTATACCGAATGCAGAACCCTTTGCGTGGTACAGGAAGGCTTCCCGACATATGGCGGCCTGGAAGGCGGTGCGATGGAGCGTCTGGCGGTAGGTCTGTATGACGGCATGAATCTGGACTGGCTGGCTTATCGTATCGCGCAGGTACAGTATCTGGTTGATGGTCTGGAAGAGATTGGCGTTGTCTGCCAGCAGGCGGGCGGTCACGCGGCATTCGTTGATGCAGGTAAACTGTTGCCGCATATCCCGGCAGATCAGTTCCCGGCACAGGCGCTGGCCTGCGAGCTGTATAAAGTCGCCGGTATCCGTGCGGTAGAAATTGGCTCTTTCCTGTTAGGCCGCGATCCGAAAACCGGTAAACAACTGCCATGCCCGGCTGAACTGCTGCGTTTAACCATTCCGCGCGCAACATATACTCAAACACATATGGACTTCATTATTGAAGCCTTCAAACATGTGAAAGAGAACGCGGCGAATATTAAAGGTTTAACCTTTACCTATGAGCCAAAAGTATTGCGTCACTTCACCGCAAAACTGAAAGAAGTTTAATTAATACATTCAGAGTGGCTATAAGGATGTTAGCCACTCTAACTCCCTACATCTTCAATAACAAAAATAGCCTTCCTCTAAAGGTGGCATCATGACTGATCAAGCTGAAAAAAAGCACTCTGCATTTTGGGGTGTTATGGTTATAGCAGGTACAGTAATCGGTGGAGGTATGTTTGCTTTACCTGTTGATCTTGCCGGTGCCTGGTTTTTCTGGGGTGCCTTTATCCTTATCATTGCCTGGTTTTCAATGCTTCATTCCGGGTTATTATTATTAGAAGCAAATTTAAATTATCCCGTCGGCTCCAGTTTTAACACCATCACCAAAGATTTAATCGGTAACACCTGGAACATTATCAGCGGTATTACCGTTGCCTTCGTTCTCTATATCCTCACTTATGCCTATATCTCTGCTAATGGTGCGATCATTAGTGAAACGATATCAATGAATTTGGGTTATCACGCTAATCCACGTATTGTCGGGATCTGCACAGCCATTTTCGTTGCCAGCGTATTGTGGATAAGCTCGTTAGCCGCCAGCCGTATTACCTCGTTGTTCCTCGGGTTGAAGATTATCTCCTTTGTGATCGTGTTTGGTTCTTTCTTCTTCCAGGTCGATTACTCCATTCTGCGCGATGCCACCAGCACCACTGCGGGAACGTCTTATTTCCCGTATATCTTTATGGCTTTGCCGGTGTGTCTGGCGTCATTTGGTTTCCACGGCAATATTCCCAGCCTGATTATTTGCTATGGCAAACGCAAAGATAAGCTAATCAAAAGTGTGGTTTTTGGTTCGCTGCTGGCGCTGGTGATTTATCTCTTCTGGCTCTATTGCACGATGGGGAATATTCCGCGAGAAAGCTTTAAGGCGATTATCTCCTCAGGCGGCAACGTTGATTCGCTGGTGAAATCGTTCCTCGGCACCAAACAGCACGGCATTATCGAGTTTTGCCTGCTGGTGTTCTCTAACTTAGCTGTCGCCAGTTCGTTCTTTGGTGTCACACTGGGGTTGTTCGATTATCTGGCGGATCTGTTTAAGATTGATAACTCCCACGGCGGGCGTTTCAAAACCGTGCTGTTAACCTTCCTGCCACCTGCTTTGTTATATCTCGTCTTCCCAAACGGCTTTATTTACGGGATCGGCGGTGCCGGACTATGCGCCACCATCTGGGCAGTCATTATCCCCGCGGTGCTGGCAATCAAAGCTCGCAAGAAATTTCCCAATCAGATGTTCACGGTCTGGGGCGGCAATCTTATTCCGGCGATTGTCATTCTCTTTGGTATAACCGTAATTTTATGCTGGTTCGGTAACGTCTTTAATGTGTTACCTAAATTTGGCTAATCCGTTTAAGAAGCCAGCGAAATAGCTGGCTTCTTGCCTGTCAGGAAATCACTTATGTCCAAATGGCAACTCGCCTGATTCTCCTTCACCACGTATGCTTTGCGTCACCTTACTATCAGGACGCTTTAGCCCATGTCCCGCTTTTTGATTTGTAGTTTTGCCCTGGTTTTACTTTATCCCGCAGGGATTGATATGTACCTCGTTGGTTTACCGCGCATCGCCGCCGATCTCAATGCCAGCGAAGCGCAGTTGCATATTGCGTTCTCCGTTTATCTGGCAGGTATGGCAGCAGCGATGTTATTTGCCGGTAAAGTGGCCGATCGTTCAGGGAGAAAGCCTGTCGCCATACCCGGCGCGGCGCTATTTATTATTGCCTCGGTGTTTTGTTCACTGGCTGAAACCAGCACGTTATTTCTTGCAGGACGATTTCTACAGGGGCTGGGCGCAGGCTGTTGTTACGTGGTGGCGTTCGCCATTTTACGTGACACACTGGACGATCGACGTCGGGCAAAAGTGCTGTCGTTACTCAACGGTATTACCTGCATCATTCCGGTGTTAGCGCCAGTGCTCGGACACCTGATTATGCTTAAATTCCCGTGGCAGAGTCTGTTCTGGACGATGGCAACGATGGGCATCGCAGTACTGATGTTGTCTTTGTTTATTTTAAAAGAAACGCGCCCTGCCGCCCCCGCAGCTTCTGACAAACCACGAGAAAATAGCGAGTCGCTGCTTAACCGGTTTTTCCTCAGCCGTGTTGTTATCACCACCCTCAGCGTTTCGGTGATCCTCACCTTCGTGAATACGTCGCCGGTATTGCTGATGGAAATCATGGGTTTTGAGCGCGGAGAATACGCCACCATAATGGCGTTGACCGCAGGGGTCAGCATGACCGTTTCATTCTCCACGCCATTTGCACTGGGGATCTTTAAGCCACGTACGTTGATGATTACCTCACAGGTGTTATTTCTGGCGGCAGGTATCACTCTTGCCGTTTCACCTTCCCATGCGGTTTCTCTGTTTGGTATCACGCTGATTTGCGCCGGTTTCTCGGTAGGTTTTGGCGTAGCGATGAGTCAGGCGTTAGGGCCGTTTTCATTACGCGCGGGTGTTGCCAGCTCGACCTTAGGTATTGCGCAAGTTTGCGGTTCGTCACTGTGGATTTGGCTGGCAGCGGTGGTTGGTATCGGCGCATGGAATATGCTGATCGGGATTCTGATTGCCTGTAGCATAGTGAGCCTGTTGCTGATTATGTTCGTCGCGCCTGGACGCCCCGTTGCCGCTCATGAAGAAATCCATCACCACGCTTGATCTCAATTTACTGCTCTGCCTGCAACTGCTGATGCAGGAACGCAGCGTGACCAAAGCGGCTAAGCGGATGAACGTGACGCCTTCAGCGGTGAGTAAGTCTCTGGCAAAGTTAAGAGCGTGGTTTGACGACCCGCTCTTTATGAACTCACCGCTGGGCCTGTCGCCCACACCGCTAATGGTCAGCATGGAGCAAAATCTGGCGGAATGGATGCAAATGAGCAACCTGCTGCTGGATAAACCGCACCACCAAACGCCGCGCGGTCTTAAGTTTGAACTGGCGGCGGAATCGCCGCTGATGATGATCATGTTCAATACGCTGACTAAGCAGATCTACCAGCGTTACCCCCAGGCGACGATCAAATTGCGCAACTGGGATTATGATTCACTGGATGCGATTACCCGTGGCGAAGTGGATATTGGTTTTTCCGGTCGCGAAAGCCATCCCCGTTCGCGGGAGCTGCTAAGTTCGCTGCCATTAGCCATTGATTATGAAGTACTGTTTAGTGATGTGCCCTGCGTCTGGTTGCGCAAAGATCATCCAGCACTGCATGAAGCGTGGGATCTGGATACCTTTTTACGTTACCCACATATCAGCATTTGCTGGGAACAGAGCGATACCTGGGCGCTGGACAATGTGTTACAGGAGCTGGGGCGCGAACGCACGATTGCTATGAGTTTGCCGGAATTCGAGCAGTCACTGTTTATGGCAGCGCAGCCCGACAATCTGCTACTGGCGACCGCACCACGCTACTGTCAGTACTACAATCAACTCCACCAACTGCCGTTAGTTGCTCTACCTCTCCCGTTTGACGAAAGCCAGCAAAAAAAGTTGGAAGTCCCTTTTACCCTACTGTGGCATAAACGGAACAGCCATAATCCGAAGATCGTCTGGTTACGGGAAACCATTAAAAATCTTTACGCGTCGATGGCATAACCGAATCGTATGAAACGCAACCCTATTTCACAATAAAATGTAAAATAGTTGTAATAAGATTGTCTGAATCGAACTTTTAGCTGCTTTAGTCTGTCCATCATTCCAGTAAATGATTACTCTTGTATTCATAATGGACCATTAAGCATGGAGCGAAAAATGGCGACTCACTTTGCCCGAGGGATTTTAACGGAAGGACATCTGATTTCTGTTCGTCTCTCCTCCCAGTGTCATCAAGAAGCCCGAAATATTCCCCCTCATCGTCAAAGCCGTTTCCTGGCGTCCAGAGGTTTACTCGCAGAACTGATGTTCATGCTGTATGGCATCGGCGAATTACCGGAAATCGTCACCCTGCCGAAAGGAAAACCGGTTTTCAGTGATAAAAATTTGCCCTCGTTTTCTATTTCCTATGCCGGGAATATGGTTGGCGTGGCGCTAACAACCGAAGGTGAATGTGGCCTCGATATGGAACTGCAGCGTGCGACGCGCGGGTTTCATAGCCCACACGCGCTCGATAACCACACCTTTTCCAGCAATGAATCGCTATGGATCAGTAAACAAAACGATCCTAACGAAGCGCGGGCGCAACTCATCACGTTGCGCCGAAGCGTGCTAAAACTAACCGGTGATGTTTTGAATGACGATCCGCGCGATCTGCAGCTGCTGCCCATTGCCGGACGCCTGAAATGTGCTCATGTAAATCATGTAGAAGCGTTATGCGACGCGGAGGACGTGCTGGTGTGGTCCGTGGCGGTCACGCCCACAATTGAAAAGCTCAGTGTCTGGGAGTTAGATGGCAAACGCGGCTGGAAAAGCCTGCCGGATATTCACAGCCGCGCCAACAATCCTACCAGCAGGATGATGCGTTTTGCCCAACTCTCTACCATGAAGTCTTTTTCGCCAAATTGATAGACAACCACAGGAGTCATCATGTCTGAAAAATTGAAGGTGGTTACGTTACTGGGAAGCCTGCGCAAAGGCTCATTTAATGGCATGGTTGCACGTACCCTGCCGAAAATTGCTCCTGCTAGCATGGAAATCAATGCATTACCTTCCATTGCCGACATTCCCCTGTATGACGCTGATGTACAGCAGGAAGAAGGTTTTCCCGCAACGGTAGAAGCTATGGCGGAGCAGATCCGTCAGGCTGACGGTGTGGTGATCGTCACGCCGGAATATAACTACTCGGTACCGGGCGGGCTGAAAAATGCCATCGACTGGCTTTCCCGCCTGCCGGATCAACCTCTGGCTGGTAAACCGGTGTTGATTCAGACCAGCTCAATGGGCGTGATTGGCGGCGCGCGCTGTCAGTATCATCTGCGCCAGATTCTGGTTTTTCTCGATGCAATGGTGATGAACAAGCCTGAATTTATGGGCGGCGTGATTCAGAACAAAGTTGATCCGCAAACCGGAGAAGTGATTGATCAGGGTACGCTTGACCACCTGACCGGGCAATTAACCGCATTTGGTGAGTTTATTCAGCGAGTTAAGATCTAAATAAAAAACCCGCCAGCAATCATGCATGGCGGGTTTTTAACGCGCTATCGATTTTAGTGAGCGTCGATAAACACAATCTTCAGGATAAACAGCAGCGCCACCACAACCACACACGGGCTAAGATCGCGCAGACGTCCGGTGCCGATTTTCATCACGCAGTAGGAGATAAAGCCCAGTGCGATACCTTCGGTAATCGAGAAGCTGAACGGCATCATCACGGCGGTAATAAACGCTGGAACGGATTCGGTAAGATCCTGCCAATTCACGCGAGCAAGACTTGAGGTCATCAGCACACCAACGTAGATCAACGCACCAGCTGCAGCGTAGCCAGGCACCATCCCCGCCAGCGGCGACAGGAAGATAACCAGCAGGAACAGCAAGCCGACAACAACTGCCGTCAGACCGGTGCGACCACCAACAGAAACGCCGGAAGAGGACTCAATATACGCTGTAACAGAAGAAGTACCGATAAACGAACCTGTCACGGAAGAGATACTGTCGACATACAGCGCCTGCTTCATGCGCGGGAATTTACCTTTCTCATCCGCCAGCCCTGCTTTATCGGTCACGCCAATCAGCGTACCGGAGGAGTCAAACAGGTTGACCAGCATGAAAGAGAAAATCACCCCTGCCAAACCGAGATTAAACGAACCGGCTAAATCGACATGACCCACTACTGTCATTACGCTCGGTGGCGCAGACACGATGCCGTTGTAGTGCACATCACCCAGCATCCAGCCCAGCAGCGTCGTCACCACAATAGAAACCAGCACCGCCGCGTGAATATTGCGCGAGGCCAGAATAGCGATGATGAAGAAGCCGAGGATACCCAGCAGCACGCTGTGAGAAGTCAGGTTACCGATGCTCACCAGCGTTTCGGGATTCGCGACAATCACGCCCGCGTTTTTCAGCCCCATCATGCCAATGAACAGGCCGATACCGCTGGTGATGCCCACACGCAGACTTACCGGAATATTAGCAATCATCCAGTAGCGAATGCGGAAAACTGTCAGTAACAATAGACCCATCGCGCCCCAGAAGATTGCGCCCATCCCGACCTGCCACGGCAAGCCCATCGCCTGTACAACCACAAAAGCGAAGAATGCGTTCAGGCCCATTGCTGGTGCCAGTGCAACTGGCAGATTAGCAAACAGTCCCATCAGAATGCTGCCAAATGCAGCAATCAGACAAGTGGTGACGAAGACGGCGCTGGTGTCCATGCCAGCAACGCCAAGAATTTGCGGGTTAACAAAAACGATGTAAACCATCGTCAGGAAGGTGGTAAAACCGGCGATCACTTCGGTCCGAGCCGTCGTGCCATGTTCGCGCAGTTTAAACACGCGTTCCAGCATCCCCTGACCAGAAGCCTGGGTTGTGTGTTGTTGACTCATTATCTATTTCCGAACTAAGGAGGGAAAATCCGTCGCTATCGTATACCAAAATGAGACAATATGGACGGCTGAAGTTAACTTTTTTTCATTGTATTTGCTTATACGGCAACGATTGCGTTGTGCAAATTTGCATGACGAAAACGTTAAACTAATGATAAAGGAAAGACATGTCCCAGATAGAAGCGGTATTTTTCGACTGCGATGGTACGCTGGTCGATAGCGAGGTCATTTGCTCTCGCGCCTATGTCACGATGTTCAGGGAATTTGGCATTAACGTAGACCTGGAAGAGATTTTTACCCGTTTTAAAGGCGTAAAACTCTATGAAATCATCGATATCATCAGTAAAGAGCAGGACGTGACGATGGTCCAGGCCGATGCAGAGCACGTTTACCGCGCAGAAGTCACCCGCCTGTTTGATAGCGAACTAGAGGTCATCGCGGGAGCGAACGAATTGCTGGCGAGCGTTAACGTGCCGATGTGCGTGGTTTCTAATGGCCCGGTGAGCAAAATGCAGCATTCGCTTGGTAAGCTCAATATGCTGCACTACTTCCCGGAAAAACTGTTCAGCGGCTACGATATCCAGCGTTGGAAGCCCGATCCGGCATTAATGTTCCATGCGGCAAAAGCGATGAATGTGAACGTTGAAAACTGCATTCTGGTCGATGACTCCAGCGCCGGTGCGCAGTCAGGGATAGATGCCGGTATGGAAGTGTTTTACTTCTGCGCTGACCCGCACAATAAGCCGATCGTTCACCCGAAAGTCACCACCTTTACCGAGCTGGCGCAACTGCCTGCGCTCTGGAAGGCTCGCGGCTGGGATATAGCGCGTTAATTGCTCCGAACTTTAACGCTTACACATCAGTCACGCTGGTTTGAGATAAAGACTACCAAGTGTCTGATGAGTAAGCGTATGTTTCCCTTTCAAAAATTTATGTCGTTATTCGTCCAGTCAATCACTCTCTGCTTAGCTAAGCCTGGGTTATATTTTTCACAATATCGGGATATTTATCGAACCATGTAATAATATTCAAGATTATTTCACTGAGTTTTTTATACTTTTTATATTTTTTCTCCCGACTATAATTTTGAACAATATCCTGGTAAGTTCGTATTTCATCATCTATTTTATCAATATCAATCTTAAAGTTATTTAATTTTCTTTGTATATCATTACGCGTCAAATTATCTTTGTTTTCACTAACTAGTTGTGCTTTCTCTTTCACAATTTTATTATGATCATTTGTTAATTCGTTAATTTTTTGCAATATGTCCTCGTAACCCTCATTGGACTCTTTTACTACCTGATAATATTGGATTAAACTTTCCTTGTTAATTTTAAATATACCTGCTAGATTTTGAAAATCGAAAGCAAAATTATTGAGTGCTGAGTCGTAAAATTCTTTAAAAGATTTTATTTTTTCTAGTTGATTTTTTAGCGCTTTAATGTTGTCTATATCAACATCGTCAAATAGGGGGACAAGATCTTTAAATTTAAAATTTAAATTTCTATCAAATTGGTTATGAGACTCTTGCCTTTCTTTTCGGATAAATCCTTCTGAATATTTAGGATCTTCTTGTGCATTTGACTGCGAAATTATTTCTTTTATGACAGATTCAACAAAGTTAATTCTGTCACTTCCTATCATATTGTTAATGATATGTTGTGCCCTACCATGCATATCTTTGAAAATAAAAAAATTAACTTTTTCAATATCAAAAGAAAATTCCTCTTTAAACGATCCTTTTTCATTATAGAGTGCGGACAAAAACGACTGTAATTCTGCAAATGCTTTTTCATATATTAGCCGAGTATTTGGCAAGGATTTTCTAAGTTCCACTATGTCTTTATATAGAGCATCTGCCTGACTTATGAAATTTGGTATTTGTTCTTTACTTATAGCTCCGTCTATATTCATATAAATGTATTTTTTATCGGTAAGACTACCTTGTGAATAAATTGTAGCAGAATCGATAGAACAGCCTTCGAGTCTGTCCTCTCTGTAACAATAGCCCAGTTCCGCCCCGCGCAAACGACTATTTTTAAAGAAAACGTTATTATTCTCTGTATTTTCATTGCTATATGAAGAGTTAATACCTTTATTAATATTGTCTGCACATTTAATAAAATTATCATCTAACTTAAGAGTTCTCGATCTTCTTTCAATGCATTCAGAAAAATACTCAATGGGGTTAAACATATATTTACCTGAACCAGCTTCACCAAGACCACTGTTTATTTTAATATAGTTCAAAGTACAATTATTAAATACTAGCCCATGATCCCTCCCCCTGATGTAATTATTATTAGACTTGTTGAATGAGTTTGCCAAAAATTTCATTCCAGGAGCTTCAAGTCCTGTGATATCACAGTTATAAAAATGACTCAGAAGTATACTCGATCCAGGACAACTACCTCCCTGAATTGTACAGTCTTGAACAAAAGACTGCATAAAGAGATAAGCCCCTAATTTTTCTTGGATATTGACGGGTTGTTTAACAGTGTAGACTTGAGACGTCTCACAACTATAATGATTTATTTCGCATTTAGAAATAAAACAACCTTTAAACATACCTATTATTGATTTTTCATTTCCTGACTCTGCAGTTTTTTCATTAGGATCATAAAAATGTATGTTGTTGAACTTACAATCTTCGAAATAACAATTTTCAAAAACTGGGCCTTCAAGGGTCGGAGTTTCTATATTTCCTGAAAAAGTTACATTTTTAAAACTACAATATTTTAATGAATTTAATACATCTTTAGGCAACGAAGTTAAATTGATAGTTGTATCAAAAACAGGAATTTTATTTTTAATAAGCGTCGTAAGTTTTACAGCATTATCAGAAAACTTTAATCTCTTCATGGGAGAATTATCAAAATGTAAATCATCAAGATAGTTATCAAGAGTGAATCTTTCAGAAAAAACTTGATGCTTATCGGCCTCATTTACACTCTCCCCCGTGTAGAGATTAAAAGATCTACACACAACCACTTCATTATTTTCATTTGTGGTAAAATCTGTAGTAGTACTAAATCGCCATTGTTCTTCTACTTTGGCCAGAGATTTAATATTCTTGAACATCTCCGCTTTATTATCATTTTTTGTCACAAATTCGTAAATTAAGCTTTTAACTTGTTTAATATGCGATCCGGGAAAAAGATCGAGAATAAACTCCCACAGTGTACGTTTTTTAAATAATGCCCCATTACCATCCAGAATATTTTCAATATCCTTAAAATTTACATCGTATTTCTTATTATTAATATCTAAAGTAACCTTGTCAGAATATCCGTTATGCTTATGCTTCTCATTTTTCACCTCTGAAAAGGGATTAGCATTTATAAGAACATCTGATCTTAATTTAGCAACCATAAATCCTCCGGTGTGCAATATTAGGGTGTTTAAAAATAACGACATCTAGATTGTTAATTAACACTACCGCTAGCCAGGTTAGCAACAAGTGTTACTTATATTACTAGTGAAGACTATAAAAAATAGCTCATTTCCCCCGATTTAATCCAGGGTGTTTACCCTGGATTCCCAATTTTTAGGCATAACGAATCATCCCTCAGGTAAACCGCAATATCTGAAAATGAGCGATTTTTTATAGCTGGTTATATTGTCAATGTTAGAATAAATAGATTTTATAATATGTTACCAAGGTGATTTATGGAAAATCTTATTGGCACTCCACCAAACTATGCAGTTCCCCATAAGTATATAGACATGGAGCAAATGGAATATTTATGTCATATCAATCGTTTTTCTAAAATACCTGACGATTTTTTGATAACTGGTCAGAGAGAGGACCTTTTTACATACAAATATGTTTTAGATGGCTCTTTTTCAAATTTACAGCATTTACTTCCCAAAGGACAACTACAGAAGATACAACAGAGATTAAGTTCTCTTATTGACAAAAATAAGTTCCATTGTTTTCATATTTTTTTATTAAAACTATGCTCAATTGAAAATATTCCAGTCCCAAATGCCGATTACGCTTTCTTTGATGACGAAATGCCATTGACATTAACTGATGAACAGATCGAAAATATTTCTTTTTTAAACGCATATCACAAAGAAAAGAAAGAAAACAACGACATTGTTACATTTGATTTCATGAGCGCTGATCACCACCATAATTTTAGCACAACCATAGCTTTAACAAATGATAGCTTCCATATATCTTCAATAAACAACCATAACTCACAGGTTATATTCGATGAAAACATCCATTTACATCCCTATGAATTACCAGAATCATCACAATGGTGTTATCAGTTAATAAAAAACATGATTTCTTTACATTGCATATATAATAACAATTTCAAAATAAAAAAAACCTTTTGTTTTGATTTTAAAAATAAATCTTTTTGTAATGCCAGGTTGCAATATATAACGTTTATTGCATGTTTATTTTCACATGCAAACATGAAATATTCGACATTTCATGATGTTAACCTTGATATGTGTGAGATAAAGAATTGCAATTTTGACAATTCAGAGATGAATTTCATTTCGTGCGTCGGGACAAATTTTAGCGGTTCTACATTTAACAATGTAAAAACAACAACAGCGCAACTAATTAAGACACCAACAAAGTGGACGAATAATACTCTAAAATATTGGTTCTCCAGTTGTAATAAACGTAATATCATCTTCACTTTTAATACAATATCTGATAGAAATATGAAATTAAAAGGTATCAAGGATATATTACTGTCGTTGGTTGACCAAAAAGTCAATATTTATAGTGTAAGGCAAGAGCTTCTGGATTTTCTTAATAATGATTTATATAAAAATAATGGAGAGATTCTCTCTTATAAAGAATCAATAATGTTGTTTTGTGCTGTGTAGCCGAAAAATAGATGATTCAGATTAACTACCGCACTCTATGTTGTGTTTATATCCATGTCAGGTAACAGGTCATTTGTGAATCCTGACACCAGACTATGACTATCGCCCAGGGATAATCCACAACCGCTGGAAGTAGTCTCATTTCTGCAGGATAAAACCGTAGAGTGCGATTGCGATGAATAATAAATACAGGCTTATTATTCCAGTCTTTTTTATTGCGTTGGTTGTTTCAAATGGCTCGGTTAGTAAAATGCACCATTCGCTCGGAAAACTCAACATGTTGCACTCTTATACGCCGTCTGGAAAAGGCGTAGGAGTGGTATAACCATTTAATCGCCTCCCAACGTCAACGCTTACACATCAGCGACACTGGTTTAATTAAAGCATACCAAATTTCTGATGAGTAAGCGTCTTTTCGTATAACCTCATTGTCACAGGAACGACTTGATCCGTTTATTTATTCGCCATGTTATTCAGTATCAATTTTCTTAATAGCTTTCACCATATTTTCATTTTCTTTTAGCCAACTCCTGATATTTTGAACTACATCATTAAGTGTATTTTCTTGTTGATACTCTTTCTCCAATCTCTCTGTTTCATCCTTAAGATGTAGAATCTCTTTACTTATATTTGGTATTTTTCCATCTATCACCTTTATTATCCCCTTAATCTCATTAATTCTTTCCGCATCTTTTTTATCTTTATTGTCTTTATTATTTAAGTAAAAATCCTCTTTAATCAATTGATCCTTAGTATCGACTAAATCATTTCTTTCGACAATAAGTTTGGCATATTTGTCTTTTATATCGCCATAATTTTCCTTATTATAGTCATTATTTTTCTCAATTACCCACCGTAAGTATTGCTCAATGCCAGAGAATAAATCGACTTTATCATCTACATATTTTGATACTTTTCTATAATCCCTATAATTTATTTTCGTTCTTTCCTTAAATTCATTCAATGCTAAAAAAATCTTTTGCATTTTATCAAAACTATCATCTTTATGATTTTTATTATATTCTTTGTAAATATTTCGCAAATCATTAAAATCAAAGTGGAAGTGAAATGTTTTGCTGTTTGAAATAGCAGAACGATTTATTTTTAAATAGTTACGTTGATCGTAAGGTCTTTGCCAAAAGAATCCAGTATAGAGCTTATGCATGAAATTCACTTTATCAATATCTATTTCATTGGCTATATCTTTTTCTATATTGTACAAAACTTTTAATATAATATACTGGATAGCTTCACCATTAAGTTGATATTTTTTTCCTTCATCATCAAGATTGAAGCGCCCCAGCTTGACCAACAAAGATTGTAAATATAATAGTTCCTTTTGGTAATGACTTTCCGCATCCTTGCCATAATTATTAAATTCTTCTACCCATGAATTAATTTCCATTAAATTTTTCATGAAATCTGAAATGCCATTTTCAGCTATAGCTCCTTTCATGTCCATATAAACAGGAATTCTAATTTGGCTATTCGCAGCAAGATTACCACTTAACCAAGTGGTTAAATGATCAATAGCACAATCATCCAATTTAATTCCATTGATTGACTCGCCCAAACAAGTTTTAAGTAAATTGCAATTACTAAGTTTTAAATATTTATCTATATCATCAGCAACGTATTTATCATTTATATAACGACCGCCACTCATATTAGGGAAAAGATTAACGTAGATAAGGTTTGAAATGTGTTTATCCAGATTAAGTTTACCTCCATCCTTTTTGAAATACTCTCTGGGATCAAAATCCAGTAAATCTTTGCGAATTCCATTTCGCTTGTATGTCATATCAGAGGAGCTAAAATCACAATTATAAAAATGATTATCATATTTTAATTCACATTTATATTTGTGATAAAACGAAGTCCCTATGAAATCCATTTCAGCACCATTAAGCTTTGCTATTTTACAACATAACAAACTGCTTGCAATAACACTTGCATTTTTACACACTCCATCCTGAAGAGTACACTCATCTACAAATGACTGCATAAACAGATATGCACCAACTGGCTTACCCACATTGGGATCTTGATTTACAGAGTATATTTTTGATGTATCTATGTTAAAATTTTTTATTTCACATCGATACAGAAAACACTCTTTAAACACGCCGTAAATAGGTATTTCATTATTTGGTTTTACTCGATACCTGGAGCTAACAAGTGACACATTCTCAAAAATACAGTCCTCAAAAAAACAATTTCCAAATACTGAACCATTAAGATTTTCGTAAGATATAGCACCAGTGAATGTCACTTTTTTAAAGTTACAATATTTTAGAGATGCCAGGGCTTCTTTTTCCAGCGCAGATAAATCGATTGTGATATTTTCAAAGGGGATTTTATTTTTTAAATATACGCTAAGCTTTTCATTATCATTTGGGAACTGTATTTTCAGCATCCCTGATTGAAAAGCCTTCTGATCAAAATGAATATCATGCTTATAAATATCCAAGCTGAGTTCTTCAGAAAATAAAGAACGCATTGTGTTTTTTTCAGCATCATTATGATAATCTTGCGCATTAATATTTATATTAAATACTCTACTAACAATAATGTCTTTATTTTCATCTACAGTAAATTCTGTAGTCGTATTAAAGCGCCATTGTTGATCTTGATCGGCGAGAGATTTAACTCTATTAAACATCTCAACTTTATCATCAGTTTTCGTCACAAAATCTACAATGGCTTGTTTAGCCTCCTTAATATGAGACATGGGAAAAAGATCGAGTATAAACTCCCAAAGACTTCGTTTAAGAAAAGATTGACTATCACCAGCTAAAATATTTGTTATATCTTTATGAGTTACTGAATACTTACCCACATCATCAAGAGACAAACCAATTTTTCCTGAATATTTTTGCGTTCTATTTTTTTCATTCAGATTTTCATCTGGCATTTTAGTCAGAGTAGCAAATTTATCTGTAACTGTACTATATGATGATATAGCCATAATCATTTCTCCTGAACACAATATTTATTCGCCCGCTCACAATACATAACCGTTTTGTATAAAAAAGAACACTTTGGTGTTGTTTTGATACGATTATGACTAAACCACCTATGAATACTGTAAAAAATCGCTCATTTTTTATGTTCCGATATAGGGCTTTTACCCTGGTTTTTTTGTTTTCTTTTCCATTTTCTGTGCGGGTAACGATATAAATGAAAGGAATAACAAAAAAAATTTTATAACGGGGCACTACATTATAAGTAAAATAATTCAAATGAAATAATATATTTGCATTGCACTGGGGAGAGTTTCGAGGTGAGTTTGTGTGGCAATATTTCAAGGAGAAAGTTTATCAGCCCGGTAACTATGTATGACCGGGCTGATTGCCAGATGCGGCGTAAAAGCCTTATCTGACCTACAGTTAGCGTTACTCTTTCGGGTCTTTTCCGGCCAGCAGTTTATCCAGCTCATCACCGCCTACGTGACGGAAATCCTGACCTTTCACGTAGTAGAAGATGTATTCACAAATATTCTGGCAGCGGTCGCCGATACGTTCGATAGAACGTGCACAGAACAGCGCGGTAAGGACGCTCGGAATGGTGCGCGAATCTTCCATCATGTAGGTCATCAGTTGACGAACAATACCTTCGTACTCCTGATCGACTTTTTTATCTTCCCGATAAATTCGCACCGCTTCGTCAATATCCATCCGCGCGAACGCGTCCAGCACGTCATGCAGCATCTGGATAGTGTGACGCCCCAGTGATTCCAGGCTTACCAGCAACGGCTGATGCTGCTGGGAGAATTTCTCCAGCGCAGTACGGCAGATTTTATCCGCCACGTCACCAATACGCTCCAGCTCGGCAATGGTTTTGCTGATCACCATCACCAGACGCAGGTCGCTCGCCGTCGGCTGACGTTTGGCGATAATGCGCACGCAGGCTTCATCGATCGCCACTTCCATCATGTTGACGTTCTTGTCGCCTTCGATCACCCGCTTCGCCAGATCGCTGTCCTGGTTATGCATCGCGGTGATTGCATCAGAAAGCTGCTGCTCCACCATGCCGCCCATGGTCATCACCTGCGTGCGGATGCTTTCCAGTTCGGCGTTGAACTGGCCGGAAATATGTTTATTAAGATTGAGACTGTCCATAACGCACTCCTGAATCAACCGTAACGACCGGTGATGTAGTCTTCTGTTTGTTTCTTCGCTGGTTTGGTGAACAGATCGTCCGTGTTGCTGAACTCAATCAATTCGCCCAGGTACATAAACGCCGTGTGGTCGGAACAACGCGCAGCCTGCTGCATGTTGTGGGTGACGATCACTACGGTGTAATCCTGCTTCAGTTCGGTGATCAGCTCTTCAATACGCCCGGTAGAGATAGGGTCGAGCGCCGAACACGGTTCGTCGAGCAGCAGCACTTCCGGGCGAATGGCGATACCACGCGCAATGCACAGACGCTGTTGCTGACCACCAGAGAGAGAGTAACCGCTCTGGTGCAATTTATCTTTGGTTTCGTTCCACAATGCGGCTTTGGTCAATGCCCACTGCACGCGCTCGTCCATATCCGCACGGGAGAGCTTCTCAAACAGACGAACACCAAAGGCGATGTTGTCGTAGATGGACATAGGGAACGGCGTCGGTTTCTGGAACACCATGCCCACTTTCGCACGCAGCAGGGCGATATCCTGAGTGTTAGTCAGGATGTTGTCGCCATCGAGCAGAATCTCACCTTCCGCACGCTGCTCCGGATACAGTTCAAACATTTTGTTGAAAGTACGCAGCAGCGTCGATTTACCGCAGCCAGACGGCCCGATAAACGCCGTAACCTGGTTTTTGGCGATATCCAGGTTGATGTTTTTCAGGGCATGGAATTTGCCGTAGTAGAAGTTCAAATTACGAACCTGAATTTTACTCGGGGCAGTTTCAACCATACTCATTGCAATCTTTTCCTCATCGTGCCTGATGCACTTCGCTAATCAGGCTTACCGTAGGCCGGATAAGGCGTTCACACTGCATCCGGCAAAGTGTTAACCGTGTTTATTCTTCGCAAAAACAACGCGCGCCAGAATGTTCAGCAGCAGGACGCACAGGGTTATAATCAACACCCCGGCCCAGGCCAGTTGCTGCCATTCTGCAAATGGGCTCATCGCAAACTTAAAGATCGTTACCGGCAGGTTGGCGATCGGCTGCATCATGTCCGTGCTCCAGAACTGGTTGGAGAGCGCGGTAAACAGCAGCGGCGCGGTTTCACCGGCAATACGGGCAATCGCCAGCAGGATACCGGTCATAATCCCGGACACCGACGCTTTCAGCGTAATCGCGGAGATCATCTTCCACTTCGGCGTACCCAGCGCATAAGCCGCTTCACGCAGGCTGTCCGGCACCAGTTTCAGCATGTTCTCGGTGGTGCGGATAACAATCGGCACCTGCAACAGCGCCAGGGCAATCACGCCAGCCCAGCCAGAGAAGTGCTCCATCTGTGCCACCACGATGGTGTAAACAAACAGACCAACCACAATCGACGGCGCGGAGAGCAGAATGTCGTTAATGAAGCGAATAACTTCTGCCAGCCAGGATTTACGTCCATATTCCGCCAGGTAAATCCCCGCCATAATGCCCAGTGGCGTACCGAATACCGTAGCCCACAAAATTAACAAGCCGCTACCTGCCAGGGCGTTCGCCAGACCACCGCCTTCCGTATTTGGCGGCGGCGTCATTTCAGTGAACAGCGCCAACGACATACCGTCGATACCGCGGGTGATGGTGGACATTAAAATCCAGATCAGCCAGAACAGGCCGAAGGCCATCGTCGCCATTGAGAGCGTCAGTGCAATACGGTTCTTGAGGCGGCGACGCGCCTGCATTTTGCGGCGGGATTCTGCCAGCGCCGCAGTGGTTTGCATTTCAACCATAGCCATTAGCGTGCCCCCTCATTCTTAGCCAGGCGCATAATCATAAATTTCGATGCAGCGAGGACGATGAAGGTAATCACAAACAGGATCAGGCCCAGTTCCATCAGTGCAGCCACGTGCAGGCCGGATTCCGCTTCCGCAAATTCGTTGGCTAGCGCAGAGGTGATGCTGTTGCCCGGCATGTACAGCGAGGCGCTGTCGAGCTGGTAGGTGTTACCGATGATAAAGGTCACTGCCATGGTTTCACCGAGCGCGCGCCCCAGACCCAGCATAATGCCGCCGATTACCCCATTTTTGGTGAACGGAAGAACGATACGCCAGATAACTTCCCAGGTGGTGCAGCCGATACCGTAGGCTGACTCTTTCATCATCACCGGGGTTTGTTCGAATACATCGCGCATTACCGCTGCAATGTACGGAATAATCATGATGGCGAGGATCACGCCTGCCGCAAGGATACCGATACCAAAGGCCGGGCCGGAGAACAGCGCGCCAACAATCGGGATATTCGACATGATATTGCCGACCGGCTCCTGGAAGTAAACGGCGAACAGCGGCGCAAAGATAAACAGGCCCCACATGCCGTACACGATACTTGGAATGGCTGCCAGCAGCTCAATGGCGATACCCAGCGGGCGCTTCAGCCAGCCAGGCGCAAGCTCGGTCAGAAACAGGGCGATACCGAAACTCACCGGGACGGCGATCAGCAACGCGATAAACGAGGTCACCAGAGTACCGTAGATCGGCACCAGCGCCCCGTAGATATCGTTCGGCGCATCCCACTCTTTGGTCCACAGGAAAGCCAGACCAAATTTCTGAATGCTCGGCCAGGAGGAGATGATCAGAGAGACAATAATGCCACCCAACATCAATAGCACAATCAGCGCCGCCAGTTTTACCAGCACGCTGAAAATTATGTCGCCCTTTTTACCCGGTGGGTTAAAAGCAGGCTTGGTTGCAGCCATAAGTTACTCTTCAGTTAAACGCGTTTACAAAGTCATTTTGTAATGCCGGATAAGCTGTTAATGCCTTATCCGGCATGGTGTTTTATTAGTACAGTGGCTTGCCGCTACTGTCTTTAATATTGGTCTTCCACGCAGCGCGAACTTGTTCAACTACGCTATCCGGCAGGCTGGCGTAATCCAGGTCGTTAGCCTGTTTAGCCCCAGTTTTGTACGCCCAGTCGAAGAACTTCAGCACTTCTACACCCTGCTCAGGTTTCTTCTGATCTTTGTGGATCAGAATGAAGGTGGTAGAAGTGATAGGCCATGCATCTTCGCCTTTCTGGTTGGTCAGATCCTGAGCGAATGTTTTGCTCCAGTCTGCGCCTTTTGCTGCATTAGCGAAGTTTTCTTCGGTCGGACTAACTGGTTTACCATCAGCGGAGATCAGTTTGGTGTACGCCAGGTTGTTCTGCTTAGCGTAAGCATATTCAACGTAACCAATTGCCCCCGGTAGACGCTGAACGAACGCGGCGATACCGTCGTTTCCTTTACCACCCAGACCAATCGGCCATTTTACGGTAGAGCCAGTACCGACGTTGTTTTTCCACTCTTCGTTCACTTTCGCCAGGTAGCTGGTGAAGACAAAGGATGTCCCGGAGCCATCTGCACGGCGCACTACAGCAATGTTCTGTGAAGGCAGTTTCAGACCCGGATTCAGTTTGGCGATGGCTTCATCATCCCACTTTTTGATTTTGCCCAGGTAGATGTCGCCAAGGGTTTTACCATCCAGCACCAGTTCGCCAGATTTTAGCCCCGGAATGTTAACCGCCAGCACCACGCCGCCAATTACGGTCGGGAACTGGAACAGACCTTCCTGAGCCAGTTTTTCGTCAGACAGCGGCGCGTCAGAAGCACCGAAATCAACGGTGTTGGCGATAATCTGTTTTACGCCGCCGGAAGAACCGATACCCTGGTAGTTAACTTTATTACCGGTTTCTTTCTGGTAAGTGTCAGCCCATTTGGCATACACCGGCGCAGGGAAGGTTGCACCTGCACCTGTCAGGCTTGCTTCTGCAAACACAGAGAAAGCGCTCATCGATAAGGTCGCGGCGACAACAGTTGCGACGGTGGTACGCATAACTTTCATAATGTCTCCTGGGAGGATTCATAAAGCATTGTTTGTTGGCTACGAGAAGCAAAATAGGACAAACAGGTGACAGTTATATGTATGGAATATGACAGTTTTATGACACAACGAGATTTATGCGTAATTTATTGATTTTTATAACCAGGCAAAAAGAAAAACCATGTCATCTTTTTGTCATGTCATGTGCAAATAGGTTAGAAATAGGTGTCTGATGACAACGGTGCGAGGAGCACCGTTGTCCTTTGATTAACGAACAATTTCGATGGTGATAGTTGCCGTAGCGGTAAATGTTCCTGGCGCGGGTCGAGCACCCGTGAGGCTCGCAGGCGCAGCAGAAAACGTCACGCTGCCAGCTTTCTCGCCATAAACGCTTGTTGCTCCCATATCAGTTGACAGTTCTCCACCGTTGACCTTGATTTCCCTGTTATTTTTATCGTAGATTTTTACCCCTACATTTGGGTTTGATGTTACAACCATTGAATTATCGCTACTGGATTCAGTAGCGTAAAAAGAGGTAGTGATATCATCCGTATTCAGTATTCCTAAATACTCACACTTAATGGTGACAGTTTTGGTGATTTTATGCGCTGACACAGCACTCCCGACAACAGATGAAAAATCTGAGGCTGGAATAGTACTAAAATCAAAATTAATAGGCTGCAAACTATTAATTTCACAACTTTGTGGTGCAGTAATGTCTCCACGAATATAAACATCAGCCATCGGTTTAGAATAATCAACCGGTGTATCACGACTGATAGTTCCATACAACTTTGCGATAAGCGTCTCGGGAATAATTAACTTTCCTGCAAATGGCTTTTTGATATAAAAATAAACCTGAGCCTTAGCGCCACTGGAAATACTTAATGGGTCGACTCTACTACACTTATATACTGTTGTTCCAGAGGGATTGTTAGCATGATACTCGAATGGTGCATTAACAAATCCGACTCCCAAAAGATCGATTGCCATACCTACATCAAGATGAGAATTAAGATTATAGTAATTTAAATTAGAATGAACGCCTGCATAACTTAAAGATTCATTTATTCTTGCTGTGTAGTAAATATAGGGAAATTCACCGGCTGTTCCAGTATCACAATGACAGTGTGCCGGATAAGACCCACCATTAGTTACTGTCGTATTAAATGTGCCCCCCGCTTTATTTTGAGCTGCCGTAATAACATATCCAGGAAAATCAAGCACGCTATGAAAAACGCCATTATCCGGAGTACAGATACCTTTAGGAGCCGCAAGAGTCGTACTCGTGTAAAAAATGGCAACAATAGAAAAACACCACACCAGAATATTATTTTTCATAAAAAACCTTTATTTACAGGTGACACTCTGTTCAATTAAACCATTCTCATTTTCTGGTACGGAAAGTGAGTAGCCAAAGGTACATTTCGTGACTGCGTCTCCTCCCCAGGATAAAGTGACCTGCCCTTTATCTGACAGACCCGAGAGATAAAGCTCACCAGAATCACCAACTATTCCTGAATCGGCGGTACTTGCGTTTTGAACTGAGGCAATGGCGCCAAAAGGTGCCGGTTTACCATTTGCATTTACCACTCTGAAGAGAACGCGGTAACCCACATGCGTCACAAACTCCGCTTTAACCACCGCGCCGCGGGTAGGAACCATCGTAACGACGGTATTATCGAGTTCAACATTCGACTTAGAGAAATAGTTGTCGCTGATCGCTACCCGGTTTTCATCATAAGGATTTAGCTGTGTCTTAACCGTGTAACCACGCCAGTCTGTTGCCGCCCCGCGCATATTATCAATTTCCAGACCTGCGGCTCCCGGTGCTTTAATAAGGGCAATGGTTTCACCCAGTTCCTGGCTAAACGTTATCCCTTCACTGTGCGCCAAAATACCCCCCCGGATACCATAATTGAGTCGCTGAGAATTTTGGCTGTAGTTATAACTGCCGTTTAACGTGCCGTAGGTACCGTCATAGGTCAGCGACATATTACCGCCTACTTGATCATCGCGGCTGTTATAGGACTGCATGAGATTCCAGGAGAGATTATTTTTCTCCAGCGCCGTACCGCTTAGGCCAAGTTGATGCGAGCTACCAGAATCATCATTTTGCGAAACCGAATAGGTGGCATAACTATTTCCCCACCAGCCCGATAATGGAACTGATAAAGAGAGCATGTAGATTTGTTCGCTGGTGTTATCACTGGCATAACTATTACTCGTCCCTTGCCGGGCCGTATTGGAATAACTCCACGAGACGTTCCACGAGAGTCGCTTCCAGCTACTGCTGTAACCAAATTGGATTAATCGTTCGACATCATCTGTGTGCCAATATTGCTGGCGGCTTAATGTCAGGTATAAGTTGCCATAATCTCTGCCCAGCGATTGCGTTAACGTTCCTTCCACACGGCTGCGACGGTTTCCGGTTTGCCAGAAATCTTCTGGACTATTTTGCCGGGATGCCCATTCATTGAGGGTATAGTAGCCTTCGGTGGAGTAACGATAGCCAACCAGGCGTAAGCTGGTGTCTGTATCGTCAAAACGTTTTGAATACAGAAAACGATATGACTGACCCGTTTCCGTATCATCATCTGCAAATTTCGCTCTGGCATGTGTCGCATCTAAAGAGATGGCTCCCAGAGAACCGAGATCTTTACCTACCCCCAAAGCAACAGAACCATACTTTTCAGCAGCCTGTACGCCACCATACAAGGTAAAACCGTGGGGCAAGCCATGAAGGATCTGTGCCTGAAGCACGTCAGGAGTAAAACCATCTTCATCGCGCAGCTCCCCCACGCTAACATCTACATCGGTCTGACCTTCACGTTTGAGGATTGCCAGCGACGCATAAGGCTGGGTGAATCGTTGTTCACTACCATCTTCTTCCTTGATAGTCACGTCCAGGTCGCCGCCTGAGCTGGCAGTATTGAGGTCGGTGATTTCAAAGGCACCTTGTGGCACGGCTGACTGATAAATTACGTAGCCGTTCTGTCGAATGATGACGGTGGCGTTGGATTTTGCAATCCCACGAACCACAGGCGCAAAGCCATTCTGGCTGGCGGGTAACATATCTTTATCAGTATAAAGTCGTGCACCACGGATTTGCGTGCTGTCGAAAATATCGCTCGCCGTCCACGTATCGCCAATCATAATCTGGCTTCTTAACGCAGCAATATCACGTTGTATCCAGGTACTGATAGAGTTGTATTCCGCACGACCATCGGTGGTGTTCAAGGTGCTGTAATTGCGGAGTCGCCACGGCCCAATATTGAGTCCGTTACGCAGGTTGAGATAACTGGTATCGGTCTCCTGTGAGTTGTAATCCGAGCGCAGAGTATGTGAACCGGAAAAATCGTAGTTGATAGTCAGTGCGTTAATTCCCTCATCCCAACGCGTGGGGCTTATGTAATCGTAAGCCATCGCATCCATATAGATCTGGGGAATGGTGATATTCAGTTGCAGCTTATCGCCGTCCAGTTGCCAGGTTGAGCCTTCAATGCGTGGTGCAGGGTCAATACAGGCATTGTCATCCACCTTATTGAGCGATTTCAGCGCGTCAACTTTTACACCAAAGGAAGTCAGCTTTTTTTTAATCGCGACAAAGCAGGCGTGCAGATCGGCATCAGGGTTATCCTGAACAAAAGTGACATCCTGACGCTCGAACATTTTGCCATTGATAAAAATATCAACACTGTAGGCGCCGGGAGGTATGTGATTCGCTTTGTTAAACTGGCGAATATCGACTCCGGATTGATGGTCTATTTCCAGCAGCGCCGGATTAAATACGCTGACCTCGGCCATCAGGCTTTGCGAGAAAACGAGACATGTCCCTGCCGTCAGACCAACCGCTATTCTGGTCGTAACCATAATTCGCCTATCCTTATGCAATGCTTACAACGCTTGCTTTAATGGTTCGCTTATCGCGCCGTAATCATTAATAAATCGCCAGGTCATTTGGCTACCCGAAGAATTAGCAGGCAACGGTAACGTGAGCGTCTCGAAAGGGCGGATCATGTTAAGAGGTACATCATGGCCATCAACAATGACATCCATCACGCTGATATGAATCGGGTTAGGGTTCTCAGCAATAAGATTTCGGCCTTCCCGATGCCACTTCACCTTTGGTGCGGCATCTTCGGGAATCATGCGGATAGATGCCGGTCTCCAGAACAGCTTAATTCGCGTTTTAACGGCGATTTCCAGCGAGTTCGCTTCTTTGCTGCTCGCAGAGGGTGGAATATTTTTGATATTTAGCCAGAAGACAGACTCTCGATCCTCTGGTAATGACAAACCTTTAGTATGGACAATACGTAATATTTTTTCTTGCGCGGGTTCTAACCGTGATACCGGAGGAATAACAATAAATGGCGCTTTAGTTTTATCATCTTTATTAAACGGATCCACCCATGCCTGGATGAGATAAGGAATTTTTTCTTCCTTACTAAATACAGAAATAGATTTATCAGCATTATTACTCAAATAAACAACCCGTGTACCGCCAATGACAACACCTGCACAGGTCAATGTCGGCTGGAGGAAAAAGATGCTTAGAATAATAATCCTCAATAAATTACACGAAATTGTTGTTTTAAAGAGCCTGATTAAACAACTTTTTCTGGACATAACGACTCCCTGGCCAAAGCCAACTGAATAAAAAGGCCCTGTATTAATTATTTCTTATATTCGACGGTGAATTGTGAATCCGCGTTTGCTGTACCCGCCGTTACGGTCGTATTGGTAGCAACATAGCGTGCAATAAACTTCATTTCAGCCTTACCGTCAGCGTCGATTGTGCTATAAGCAGAGTCGTTATAAAGTTTAACCTGAGAATTATCCGCCCGGTTAAAAATACGAATACCGACGCCGGTTGCCGCAATCGCTTGCCCTGTACCGGTAAAATCGCCAGGTGTACCCGATGTCAGCGGTGTACCCACTTTCAGGTCACCGTCTCCGCCAGGTGCTTCAGTACCATCGAAACGGACGGCTGCCTGAGTATAGGTTGCTGGGCAATTTTCCAGTTTAATACTAAATTGCTGTGGTGACGCCAGGCTGCCTACTCCTGAAAACGCACTTTTACTGACCTTACCAAGAGGTACTGTTTGATCGGCGGTATCGGAAGTCACTTCGCATGTGCTATCGACAATTTCACCGACAAAGTGAACAACGCCATCTTCTGCAAGTGCATTTCCGGCTAACATTAAAGATGCCAGCGTAATTGCACCGCCAATAATATTACGTTTCATACAAACTCCATTGATATAATATATCCTTCAGTCTAAATCATAACTTAAATTAATAAGTGATTTTATGATTCAAAGGCATAGTACACCAAAGGGGTATTTTTATCTAAAAATAATATTAATTATGCGAAATTAAATATAAATTTATTATATAAATATTATTAAAACAGTAAAAAATCAAGTGCGTAATAGGACATCACCAATAATTCAGAATATATTTATATTAATTTGTACATCAATAATAAATCGTTGATACACTTTATAAAAAAGGCCGCCCGTCGGCAGCCCTTTTATATCAATGATGAAAATTACTCAACCGTTACCGATTTTGCCAGATTACGTGGCTGGTCAACGTCAGTGCCCTTAATCAGAGCAACGTGATAGGCCAGCAACTGCAGAGGAACGGTGTAGAAGATCGGTGCAATCACCTCTTCTACATGTGGCATCTCGATGATGTGCATGTTATCACTGCTCACAAAACCAGCATCCTGATCGGCAAAGACATACAACTGACCGCCACGCGCGCGAACTTCTTCAATGTTGGATTTCAGTTTTTCCAGCAATTCGTTGTTCGGTGCGACGACGATAACCGGCATATCCGCGTCAATCAGCGCCAGCGGACCGTGTTTCAGTTCGCCTGCTGCGTAGGCTTCCGCATGAATATAAGAGATCTCTTTCAGCTTCAATGCGCCTTCCAGCGCGATTGGGTACTGATCGCCACGGCCCAGGAACAGCGCGTGGTGTTTGTCAGAGAAATCTTCTGCCAGAGCTTCAATGCGTTTGTCCTGAGACAGCATCTGCTCAATACGGCTCGGTAACGCCTGCAGACCATGCACGATATCATGCTCAATGGAGGCATCGAGACCTTTCAGGCGAGACAGCTTCGCCACCAGCATCAACAACACGGTTAACTGAGTGGTGAATGCTTTGGTGGACGCCACGCCAATTTCCGTACCCGCATTGGTCATCAGCGCCAAATCGGATTCACGTACCAGCGAAGAGCCAGGAACGTTACAGATTGCCAGCGATCCAAGGTAACCCAATTCTTTTGACAGACGCAGACCCGCCAGGGTATCCGCGGTTTCACCGGACTGCGACAGAGTGATCATCAGGCTGTTACGACGCACGGCTGATTTGCGATAGCGGAATTCAGAGGCGATTTCAACATCGCACGGAATACCTGCCAGCGCTTCAAACCAGTAGCGGGAAACCATACCGGAGTTGTAAGAAGTACCACAGGCGAGGATCTGAATATGCTCAACCTTCGACAGCAGTTCGTCGGCGTTCGGTCCCAGCTCGCTCAAATCAACCTGACCGTGGCTGATGCGCCCGGTAAGGGTATTTTTGATCGCGTTCGGCTGTTCGTAGATCTCTTTCTGCATGTAGTGGCGGTAAATACCTTTATCGCCCGCGTCATATTGCAGATTGGATTCGATATCCTGACGTTTCACTTCCGCGCCAGTTTTATCGAAGATGTTTACCGAACGGCGAGTGATTTCCGCAATATCGCCTTCTTCAAGGAAGATAAAGCGACGGGTCACTGGCAACAGCGCCAACTGGTCAGAAGCAATAAAGTTTTCGCCCATGCCCAGGCCAATCACCAGCGGGCTACCAGAACGAGCCGCCAGCAGGGTATCCGGGTGACGGGAGTCCATAATTACCGTACCGTACGCGCCGCGCAGTTGCGGAATAGCACGCAGAACAGCCTCACGCAGAGTACCGCCTTGTTTCAGTTCCCAGTTCACCAGGTGTGCAATCACTTCGGTGTCGGTTTCAGAAACAAAGGTATAGCCACGTGCTTTTAACGCTTCACGCAGCGGTTCATGGTTTTCGATGATGCCGTTATGCACCACCACAATGTGTTCAGAAACATGCGGATGCGCATTCACTTCTGAAGGTTCGCCGTGCGTCGCCCAGCGAGTGTGAGCAATCCCGGTGCCGCCATGCAGAGGATGTTCTTCCGCTGCCTGGGCCAGCATCTGGACTTTACCGAGGCGACGCAGGCGGGTCATATGACCTTCTGCATCTACAACCGCCAGACCGGCAGAGTCATATCCGCGGTATTCCAGACGACGTAAACCTTCAAGAAGGATTTCTGCTACATCACGTTGCGCGATCGCGCCAACAATTCCACACATAGTTTTTGATTCCGATTTATATCGTTGTCGGTCAACCTGTATGCCCGTTTTTCGGGCGCCCCGAGCCTTTGTAGAGAGTGGGGTTATTTTTATAGTTACTGCTTGTGGGCGGGAGATTATGTTATCTCCTCACCCCATATGGCCGGATTACCCAGCCAGAATTACTTTTTCTTTACCGGACGACGCCAGCCTTCTTTTTGCGACTGCGGCACACGGCTGATTGCCAGAGCATTTTCGCCAACATTACGCGTCACAGTTGTACCCGCAGCAATGGTTGCGCCTTTGCCTACCGTTACCGGGGCCACCAGCTGAGTATCGGATCCAACAAACACATCGTCGCCAATAATGGTTTTAAATTTATTCGCACCATCGTAGTTGCAGGTAATGGTTCCTGCGCCGATGTTGACGTTATCGCCAATTTCCGCATCCCCCAGGTAAGTCAGATGACCGGCTTTCGAGCCTTTACCCAGACGCGCTTTTTTCATCTCAACGAAGTTACCGACGTGTGCGCCTTCCAGCAACTCAGCACCAGGACGCAGACGGGCAAACGGGCCAATGGTACAGGCCGCTGCCAGATTCGCATCTTCCACAACGGTATACGGGCTAATTTCGCAATCATCGCCAATCACGCTGTTTTTAATCACGCAACCGGTGCCGATTTTCACGCGATTACCGAGAGTCACGTTGCCCTCGATGATAACGTTAGTATCAATTTCAACATCGCGCCCGTGAGTAAGCGTACCGCGCAGATCAAAACGCGCCGGATCGCGCAGCATAACGCCTGCTAACAGCAGTTTTTCAGCTTGTTCGGATTGATAAACACGCTCCAGACGCGAGAGTTGCAGGCGGTTATTCACGCCTTCTACTTCGCTTAAACGTTGCGGATGAACGGCAACAATTTCACGTCCTTCCTGATACGCCAGCGCAATAATATCGGTGATGTAGTATTCGCCCTGCGCGTTATTGTTGGTCAGTTTAGCCAGCCAGCGTTTCATATCTGCGCCGTTGGCGATCAGAATGCCGGTGTTGATCTCCTGAATCTGACGCTGCTCGTCGGTGGCATCTTTGTGCTCAACAATGCCGGTAACTTTGCCGTTTTCACGGGTGATACGTCCATAACCGGTCGGATCATCCAGTTTAACCGTCAGCAGACCAATGCCACCCTGCGGTTTCGCATCACGCAGGCGCTGGAGTGTTTCAACAGAGATCAGCGGCACGTCGCCGTAGAGCATTAAAATGTCTTCGTCATCGGCAAAAAAAGGTGCGGCTTGCTGCATTGCATGGCCCGTACCCAGCTGTTCTGCCTGAAGCACCCAGTTCAGGTTATCGTCTTTCAGCGCCTGTTTAAGCAGATCGCCGCCGTGACCGTACACCAGGTGAACGTCCGCTGCGCCTAATTCATTCGCAGCATCAATGACATGCTGAACCATCGCTTTCCCGGCAAGGGTATGCAGCACTTTCGGAAGATCGGAATACATGCGCGTGCCTTTACCTGCGGCAAGGATCACTACGCTCATAGCATTATTCAACATACGCGTCCTGACTGTAATTTGAGAACGAATTTAAACCGCTTCACCTTGAAAAAACTACATTTTTTTCATCGTGAAATGGACAGAGGATAAATTGTTCAATAACGGATTATCCCCGCTGACGAAAGTGCCATTTTCGACCATCGTCACGCCTTTTGTCTGCAGAAAATTAAGGCAGTACCTTCATTTAAGCGTCAGGTGGATGTTTTTGCTCTTATTTCGATCAATAAATAAACGGGAAAACCAGCGAATAATTTCGCTGGTTTATACAAGCAGGGTTAATCGCGGGACATGAAAATGCGCAGAACATACCAGAACATGGTAGCGATAGAGGCGAAGAGATGTAGCGCCGCGCCTGCCGGACGATCGGTAGGATAATGATGAATAATATTAGACGTGTCGTACAGCACGAAGCCAGCACACAACAGCACCATTGCCGCCGAGAACCAGACGCCCAGTGAGAATCCCATAAAAATGCTCGCGATAATGGCACCGAAAGCGATAAAGCCCGCCATGGTTAAAAACGAACGCATGAAAGAGAAATCTTTTTTGGTCGTGAAGGCAGTGAATGTCAGACCCCCCACAAGCAGTGCTGTGGTGATGCCCGCCGCGCCAATAATTGCTGGATTAATATACGCTGCCAGTGTCAGTAAAGGTGCAAAAATTAACGCTTCTGCCAGTACGTATATCCCCAGTCCAATCAGTTGGGTCTGATTAGACTCCACATTATCTGCCAGACGAGTCGCCAGCATGCTGACCAGAATAAAAGCACCCAGCACCACCAGCCAACCAAACTGACCACTGTTCATCAGCACCCTAAGCATCATTTTGCCAAGCCCACTAAAGATAAACAGCGCGCTGAGAATGATGAACCCGACAACTGCCCCAGCCAGATGCATATAAGCACGGCGGATAAAGGTGGCGCGATCGGTCATCACAACCGGTTGGACACCTTCAAAAGACGTTTTAAAAGACATAGATATGATCCCTCATATAATTATAGAAATAATAATAACAACAGGGACGATATCACTATGGAGAAAAGGTGACAATTAACGACTTAACAAGACGCTAACTTTTTGATGAATAATATAATTTTTGTATCAATCAGCAAAATACATATAAAAAAGCCAGTCTGTTTCCAGACTGGCTTTTGAGCTTTTCAAGCCGGTGTTACATCGCTTTTTTGGTCAACTCGATAACGCGCAACTGCGCGATCGCTTTGGCCAGTTCCGCAGACGCCTGAGCGTAATCTACGTCGCCGTGAGAGCTGCTAATGTGCTCTTCAGCCTTACGTTTCGCTTCCATGGCTCGCGCTTCGTCGAGATCCTGGCCGCGAATTGCGGTGTCGGCCAGAACGGTCACGTTGCCAGGCTGCACTTCAAGAATGCCGCCAGACAGATAGATAAACTCTTCGTGACCGTGCTGTTTCACGATGCGAATCATACCAGGCTTAATGGCGGTGAGCAGCGGTGCGTGGCCCGGGTAAATGCCCAGTTCACCTTCGCTACCCGTTACCTGGATTTTCTCGACCAGACCAGAGAACATTTGTTGCTCTGCGCTGACGACGTCCAGGTGGTAAGTCATTGCCATATCACCCTCCGATTAAGGCGTTAAAGTTTTTTGGCTTTTTCCACTGCTTCTTCGATGGAACCGACCATGTAGAACGCCTGCTCCGGCAGGTGATCGTATTCGCCTTCCATGATGCCTTTAAAGCCACGGATGGTGTCTTTCAGGGAGACGTATTTACCCGGAGAACCGGTGAATACTTCTGCCACGAAGAACGGCTGGGACAGGAAGCGCTGGATCTTACGAGCACGCGCTACCACCAGTTTGTCTTCTTCAGACAGTTCATCCATACCCAGGATGGCGATGATGTCTTTCAGTTCCTGATAACGTTGCAGGATGGACTGAACGCCACGCGCGGTGTCGTAGTGTTCCTGACCAACCACCAGCGGGTCCAGCTGACGGCTGGTAGAGTCCAGCGGGTCAACGGCCGGGTAGATACCCAGAGACGCGATCTGACGGCTCAGTACCACGGTTGCGTCAAGGTGCGCAAAGGTGGTTGCCGGAGACGGGTCAGTCAAGTCATCCGCAGGTACGTATACCGCCTGTACGGAGGTGATAGAACCAGTTTTGGTGGAGGTGATACGTTCCTGAAGAACGCCCATCTCTTCCGCCAGGGTCGGCTGATAACCTACCGCTGAAGGCATACGGCCCAGCAGTGCGGATACTTCCGTACCGGCCAGGGTGTAACGATAGATGTTGTCAACGAACAGCAGAACGTCACGACCTTCGTCACGGAATTTCTCAGCCATGGTCAGGCCGGTCAGTGCAACGCGCAGACGGTTTCCCGGCGGCTCGTTCATCTGGCCATATACCAGGGATACTTTGTCGATAACGTTGGAGTCGGTCATTTCGTGGTAGAAGTCGTTACCCTCACGAGTACGTTCACCTACGCCCGCAAACACAGAGTAACCGGAGTGCTCGATCGCGATGTTACGGATCAGCTCCATCATGTTTACAGTTTTACCTACACCCGCACCACCGAACAGACCGACTTTACCGCCCTTAGCGAACGGACACATCAGGTCGATAACTTTGATACCGGTTTCCAGCAGTTCCTGAGAGTTTGACAGCTCTTCGTAGGAAGGTGCTGCGCGGTGAATCGCCCAACGCTCTTCTTCACCGATCTCGCCTTTCATGTCGACCGGTTCACCCAGTACGTTCATGATACGGCCCAGAGTCGCTTTACCGACCGGGACTTCGATCGGGTGTTCGAGGTCTTTTACATCCAGACCGCGACGCAGACCGTCGGAGGAACCCATTGCGATGGTACGCACGATACCGCCCCCGAGCTGCTGCTGAACTTCCAGCACCAGACGCTCATTACCATTTTGCACCTCAAGAGCATCGTACACGCGCGGTACGGCATCCTGAGGGAATTCGACGTCAACTACGGCGCCGATTACCTGGACAATCTTTCCAGTAGCCATCTTAAATCCTCTACGAAATAACCTGTTTAAACCGCGGCGGCCCCCGAGACGATCTCGGTGAGTTCCTGAGTAATGCTGGCCTGACGAGCTTTGTTGTATACCAACTGCAGCTCTTTAATCAGGCTGCCGCCATTGTCGGTCGCGGCTTTCATCGCCACCATACGGGCGGCCTGCTCGCTGGCCAGGTTTTCAACCACGCCCTGATAAACCTGAGATTCGACATAACGACGCAGCAGGGTATCCAGCAACGCCTTCGGATCGGGTTCGTACAGGTAATCCCAGGATTTATGTTTCAGATCATCATCATCTGATGCCGGTAACGGCAGCAGCTGGCTGATGGTCGGAACCTGAGACATGGTGTTAATAAATTTGTTGCTGACAATGTAAAGCTTGTCCAGACGGCCTTCGTCGTAGGCCTGCAACATCACTTTTACCGGACCGATCAGTTCGGACAGGGAAGGGTTATCCCCCATGCCGGTGACCTGGGCAACAACATTGCCGCCCACGGAGTTGAAGAACGACACGCCTTTTGAGCCGATCATTGCGAGGTCGCATTGAACGCCTTTGTCGGTCCAGGTCTTCATTTCCGCCAGCAGTTTTTTGAACAGGTTAATGTTCAAACCACCGCACAAACCACGGTCGGTCGACACCACCAGGTAGCCCACGCGTTTAACGTCGCGGTCTTCCAGGTATGGGTGCTTATATTCCAGATTACCGTGTGCAAGGTGACCAATCACTTTGCGCATGGTTTCTGCATAAGGACGGCTGGCCGCCATGCGATCCTGCGATTTACGCATTTTGGAAGCGGCGACCATCTCCATCGCTTTAGTGATCTTTTGCGTGTTCTGGACGCTTGCGATCTTACTACGTATCTCTTTTGCGCCGGCCATGAGCTTCTCCTCAATGCCTTGCGGCCTGCCCTAAGGCAAGCCGCCAGACGTTACCAGGATTGGGTTGCTTTGAAGGAATCGAGGATGCCTTTCAGCTTGCCTTCGATTTCGTCGTTGTAGCCACCGGTCTGGTTGATCTCTTGCATCAACGGAGCGTGATCACGGTCGACGTAAGCCAGCAGAGCGGCTTCGAAGCTGCCGATTTTCGACAGTTCAACATCCGCCAGGTAACCACGTTCTGCTGCGAACAGAACCAGAGACTGTTGCGCTACGGACATCGGCGCATACTGTTTCTGTTTCAGCAGTTCGGTCACTTTCTGACCGTGGTCAAGCTGCTTACGTGTTGCATCGTCAAGGTCGGATGCAAACTGAGAGAACGCTGCCAGTTCACGATACTGTGCCAGAGCGGTACGGATACCACCGGACAGTTTTTTCATGATCTTGGTCTGTGCTGCACCACCAACACGGGATACGGAAATACCCGGGTTAACCGCAGGACGAATACCGGCGTTGAACAGGTTGGTTTCCAGGAAGATCTGACCATCGGTAATGGAGATTACGTTAGTCGGAACGAACGCAGAAACGTCACCCGCCTGAGTTTCGATAATCGGCAGCGCGGTCAGAGAACCGGTTTTCCCTTTCACTTCACCTTTGGTGAAGGCTTCAACGTATTCGGCGTTAACACGCGCAGCACGCTCCAGCAGACGAGAGTGGAGGTAGAATACGTCGCCCGGGAATGCTTCACGTCCTGGCGGACGACGGAGCAGCAGGGAGATCTGACGGTAAGCAACAGCCTGTTTAGACAGGTCATCGTAAATGATCAGCGCATCTTCACCGCGGTCACGGAAGTATTCACCCATTGCGCAACCGGCATACGGCGCCAGGTATTGCAGTGCAGCGGATTCAGACGCGGTTGCTACCACAACGATGGTGTTAGCCAGTGCGCCGTGCTCTTCCAGTTTACGTACCACGTTAGAAATAGTGGACGCTTTCTGGCCGATAGCGACATAGATACATTTGATACCGGAATCGCGCTGGTTAATGATGGCATCGATTGCCAGTGCGGTTTTACCGGTCTGACGGTCACCGATGATCAATTCACGCTGACCACGACCGATTGGGATCATGGAGTCAACGGCTTTATAACCGGTCTGTACCGGCTGATCTACGGACTGACGTTCGATAACGCCCGGGGCGATAGCTTCTACAGCAGAGAAGCCGTCGTGATCCAGCGGACCTTTACCGTCGATTGGTGCACCCAGAGTGTTAACCACACGGCCCAGCAGGCCACGGCCAACCGGAACTTCCAGGATACGGCCAGTACACTTAACTTTCATGCCTTCGGCAAGGTCAGCGTACGGACCCATAACAACCGCACCTACAGAGTCACGCTCGAGGTTCAGTGCGATAGCGTAACGGTTACCCGGCAGGGAGATCATTTCACCCTGCATACAATCGGCCAGGCCGTGGATGCGGATAACACCGTCACTTACAGAAACAATAGTACCTTCGTTGTGAGCTTCACTCACAACATTGAACTGAGCAATGCGCTGCTTGATCAGTTCGCTGATTTCGGTGGAATTCAGTTGCATGCTCCAGTCCCCTTAAGACTGCAAGACGTCTGCAAGGCGCTCAAGACGACCGCGTACGCTGCCATCAATGACCATATCACCCGCTCGGATGATAACGCCTGCCATTACAGACTTATCGATTTTGCAATTCAGCTTAACTTTGCGTGACAGACGTTTTTCCATCGCAGCAGAAATTTTCGCGAGCTGTTGTTCACTCAACGCGGCAGCGGAAATGACGTCTACCTCAGCGGTAGCCTCACTCACAGCACGCAGGTGAATAAACTGCTCCAGAACATCCGGGAGCGCATTAAGACGACCATTTTCAGCCATAACCCGAATCAGGTTCTGACCGTTTTCGTCCAGTTGCTCACCACAAACTGCGATAAACGACTCGGCGAGCGTTTCTGGCGCAAGCGCGCCAGAGAGAAGCTCTGCCATTTGTTCGTTTTTGGTTACCTCGGCGGCAAACGCCAGCATGTCCTGCCAGCGTTCTACACTTTGGTGTTCGACGGCAAAGTCAAAAGCTGCTTTGGCGTAGGGGCGAGCTACCGTAATAAATTCAGACATCAGCCCCTCCCTCCTTACAGTTCAGCGACAAGTTTATCCACGATGTCGCTGTTAGCAGCTTCATCCACGGAACGTTCGATGATCTTCTCGGCGCCAGCAACAGCCAGGATAGCAACTTGCTTACGCAGCTCTTCACGGGCACGTTTACGCTCGGCTTCAATTTCCGCCTGCGCCTGGGCCACGATTTTAGTACGTTCCTGCTCTGCTTCAGCTTTAGCTTCGTCCAGAATCTGCGAGCGGCGTTTGTTCGCCTGCTCGATGATTACCTGGGCTTCCGCTTTCGCTTTTTTCAGCTGGTCGGTCGCGCTGGCCTTTGCAAGGTCAAGGTCCTTATGTGCTCGTTCTGCGGAAGCAAGGCCGTCAGCAATTTCTTTTTGACGTTTTTCGATGGCTGCCATTAATGGCGGCCATACGTACTTCATGCAGAACAGAACGAACAGGACAAACGCGATGGCCTGGCCGAGGATTGTTGCGTTAAGATTCACAGCACAATGCCTCTATTTAGTTAACGTTCTGATATTGCTCTTTAAATAAAAGCAACGCTTACTACGCGACAGCGAACATCACGTACAGACCCAGACCTACAGCGATCATCGGGATAGCATCCACCAGACCCATAACGATAAAGAACTGAGTACGCAGCAGAGGAATCAGATCAGGTTGACGCGCTGCGCCTTCCAGGAATTTACCCCCGAGGATGCCGATACCGATCGCAGCACCGATTGCCGCCAGACCCATCATCACAGCGGCAGCCATGTACAGCAGATCCATATTCAGGTTTTCCATGACAGTCTCCAGTTTGTTTCAGTTAAAACGTAGTAGTGTTGGTAAATTAATGTTCTTCAGACGCCATCGACAGATAGACGATCGTCAGAACCATGAAGATGAAGGCTTGCAGCGTAATGATCAGGATGTGGAAAATGGCCCACGGCACATTCAGGATCCACTGTGACCACCACGGCAACAGACCAGCAATCAGAATGAAAATCAGCTCACCGGCATACATGTTACCGAACAGTCGCAAACCGAGTGAAACTGGTTTGGACAGCAGGCTTACCCCTTCAAGGATTAAGTTGACAGGAATGAACGCCCAGTGATTGAACGGCTGCAGCGTCAACTCTTTCGTGAAGCCGCCGATGCCTTTCATTTTGATGCTGTAGAACAGAATCAGGATAAATACGCCCAGTGCCATAGACAGCGTTACGTTCACGTCCGCAGACGGAACCACACGCAGTGCCGGCAGACCCAGTACATGTTCAGCGATGTACGGCAGCAGATCGATAGGCAGTAAGTCCATCAAGTTCATCAGGAATACCCAGACGAAAATCGTCAGGGCCAGCGGAGCAATCAGCTTGCTTTTGCCATGGTACATGTCTTTCACGCTACCATTAACAAAGCCGATCACCAGCTCAATCGCGGTCTGAAACTTACCTGGCACGCCGCTGGTCGCCTTTTTGGCTACACTACGGAATAAAACCAGGAACAACAGACCCAGCACCACCGAGAAGAACATGGAGTCAATATTGATTGTCCAGAAGGTGGCTGGGGGGTTATGCGGATCCACCAGCGAGAATGTACGCAGGTCCAGCTGAAGGTTATTCAGGTGGTGTCCTATGTAATCCTGCGGCGTCATATTTTCTGAAGCCATGATGCCTTTTACCCTTTGTTGTTAATTACAGCCGGTGCCAGTATCTGAACCACCAGCACCAAAACCCACGTAACGATCAGCGGCAAGAATACCGCCTTTAAAACCGCCAACGCCACCACCAGTAACACCAACATCGCCAGAACTTTGAAAGCTTCGCCAAATGCGAATGTCCAGGCCACCCGGCCTTTCGCTGGTGTATGTGCCTGGTGACGCCAGGCAAATATCATAAACAAAACGTTAGGCAGAAAGACTGCCAGGCCTCCACTTAATGCAGAGACGCCCCAGAAGGGGTCTTTGAGGCTGAACAGCAATCCACTTGCTATCACCACCAGTAACTGAACGAGCAGAAGCTTCCGAGCAACGTTTCGACTCACGAGCGACACAGACATCACGTTTTTCACTCCTGCTCCCTTCGAGGTATGCCGCGTGTCGTATAAAACTTTCTTTAAGGCTTAGAGTCAAGCATCAAAAAGCGGTCAAATTATACGGTGCGCCCCCGTGATTTCAAACAATAAGTAGCCAAAAGGTGAATAAATGTTTAAATATTTTTCCAGTGCATACAATTGCGACTTTTCTGCTAACGCTGTTCGATCATGAAAAACTGTAAATAACGCGTAAACACTGGCGATAAAGCGTGCTTCAGATCACATATTGAGCATGTTCGCGCACAGCATATTTATTTACTTGGCAAATGATGCCATTGCAAGTTTATGATATTTAAGTCCAAAAACAGACACTCTTTTAATAAGTGACATTTACACAACAAAAACCACCCATTGACATTTTTAATAATGTTTTAACAGATGATTATGGTTCTTAGCGCCGATTTTTAGCAGCCTGATATTTTCACTGCTGACTTATTTTCTGCTTACCCAAAAAAGCCACGTTAGCTCGTTGATGCAAAAGAGTGAACGTGGCGTTAAATGTAACCAGTTATATCAGTAGAAAACCTGGTTGTTGTTAACAGTCTAACCGGTCATTTTTTTATGTTTTTTTTGATAAAAATTAAATTTTATTTGCTTTAATCACCACCAGATGACGTTCGCCATCCAGGGCCGGAACGTGAAGTTTAACCACTGATTCGACCTGATATTCTTCGGGCAACAAAGCGATTTCATCTTCCGGTATTTGGCCTTTCAGCGCGTAGAAACGACCTTGCTCACCAGGAAGATGGTGGCACCAGCTCACCATATCGTTCAAAGAGGCAAAGGCGCGGCTAATTACGCCATCAAATGGCGGCTCAGAAGGAAACTCTTCTACCCTGCTCTGTACTGGCTCAATATTCTCCAGTTTAAGCTCATGTTGCACCTGACGAAGGAAACGCACGCGTTTACCAAGGCTATCCAACAACGTGAAATGGGCTTCAGGACGCACGATAGAGAGTGGAATGCCAGGCAGTCCTGGTCCGGTGCCGACATCGATAAACCGATCACCTTGCAGATACGGTGCCACCACAATGCTATCGAGAATATGGCGTACCAGCATCTCATTAGGATCGCGGACCGAAGTCAGGTTGTACGCTTTATTCCATTTATGCAGCATATTCACGTAGGCAATTAGCTGGTTTTTCTGGTGATCGGTAAGCGAAATTCCTGCGTCTTTCAGCAGAGAGGAGAGTTTGTTGAGCACGGTGATTACCTGTTCTTGATGCGTAGCCCGGTAAGCGGGTGCTTACCAGGCATTTTTAATGCGTTATGCGCTACGACGCAGCATACCCTGTTTTTTTAGCCACACCAGTAGAATGGAGATGGCAGCAGGCGTGACGCCAGAAATACGCGAAGCCTGACCGATAGAAGCCGGTTTGTGATCGTTAAGTTTGGCGATCACTTCGTTAGAAAGACCGGATACCTGGCGGTAATCCAGCGTCGCTGGCAGCAAGGTATTCTCGTTACGCTGCTGCTTTTCGATCTCATCTTGTTGGCGCGCAATATAACCTTCGTATTTAACCTGAATCTCAACCTGTTCCGCCGCCTGTTCGTCTGTCAACGCAGGGGCAAAAGGCGCCAGCATGGTTAATTTTTCATAAGTCATTTCCGGACGACGCAGCAGATCTTCACCACTGGCTTCACGGGAAAGCGGCGCAGTCAGGTGAGCATTCACTTCGGCTGCAGCTTCCGCCGACGGGGTTACCCATGTCGATTTCAGACGCTGACGCTCACGCTCGATGTTCTCAAGCTTCTCGTTAAAGCGCGCCCAACGTTCGTCATCCACCAGGCCCAGTTCACGACCGATTTCAGTCAAACGCAGATCTGCATTATCTTCGCGCAGCATCAGGCGATATTCTGCACGCGAGGTAAACATACGATACGGTTCTTTGGTTCCTAAAGTGCACAGGTCATCAACCAGTACGCCGAGATACGCCTGAGAACGCGCCGGAGCCCAACCTTCTTTGTCAGCAGACAGACGGGCAGCGTTAAGACCGGCCAGCAAACCTTGCGCAGCGGCTTCTTCGTAACCGGTAGTGCCGTTAATCTGACCAGCAAAGAACAGCCCCTGGATAAACTTGCTCTCCAGCGTCGGTTTCAGGTCGCGTGGATCGAAGAAGTCATACTCAATGGCATAACCCGGACGCACGATCTTCGCGTTTTCCATCCCCTGCATGGAGCGGACGATTTGCATCTGCACATCGAACGGCAGGCTGGTGGAGATACCGTTCGGATAAATTTCGTTAGAGGTCAGCCCTTCCGGTTCAAGGAAGATCTGATGCTGATTTCTGTCGGCGAAGCGCATGACTTTGTCTTCGATCGACGGGCAGTAGCGTGGGCCGACACCTTCGATCACCCCTGCGTACATTGGGCTACGATCGAGGTTACTGCGGATCACGTCATGGGTTTTCTCGTTGGTATGGGTGATATAACACGGCACCTGCTGTGGATGCTGGGACGCATTGCCCATAAACGAGAATACCGGCATTGGGTTATCGCCATGCTGTTGCGCCAGCACGCTAAAGTCGATGGTTCGAGCATCAATACGCGGCGGTGTCCCGGTTTTCAGACGACCAACGCGCAGCGGCAGTTCACGCAAACGGCGAGAAAGCGGAATGGACGGCGGATCACCAGCACGGCCACCGCTGTAGTTATCCAGACCGATATGAATTTTACCGTCGAGGAACGTCCCAACGGTGAGCACGACGGCTTTGGCACGGAACTTCAGTCCCATTTGGGTAACAGCACCGACCACGCGATCGTTTTCGACAATAAGATCTTCAACCGCCTGCTGGAAGATCATCAGGTTCGGTTGGTTCTCCAGCGCCGTACGTACCGCCTGACGGTAGAGCACACGATCCGCCTGAGCTCGGGTAGCGCGAACTGCCGGTCCCTTGCTTGCGTTTAGTATCCTAAACTGGATACCCGCCTGATCGATCGCTTTAGCCATCAGGCCGCCGAGTGCATCCACTTCTTTTACCAGATGTCCCTTCCCAATACCGCCGATCGCCGGGTTGCAGCTCATCTGCCCCAGAGTGTCGATATTGTGTGTCAAAAGCAGAGTCTGTTGACCCATACGCGCCGCGGCCATCGCGGCCTCGGTGCCTGCATGACCCCCGCCAATGATGATGACGTCAAAAGGATCCGGATAAAACATGGTGATTGCCTCGCATAACGCGGTATGAAAATGGATTGAAGCCCGGGCCGTGGATTCTACTCAACTTTGTCGGCTTGAGAAAGACCTGGGATCCTGGGTATTAAAAAGAAGATCTATTTATTTAGAGATTTGTTCTATTGTGATCTCTTATTAGGATCGCACTTCCCTGTGGATAACAAAGATCCGGCGTTTAAGATCAACAACCTGGAAAGGATCATTAACTGTGAATGATCGGTGATCCTGGACCGTATAAGCTGGGATCAGAATGAGGGGTTATACACAACTCAAAAACTGAACAACCGTTGTTCTTTGGATAACTACCGGTTGATCCAAGCTTCCTGACAGAGTTATCCACAACAGATCGCACGATCTGTATACTTATTTGAGTAAATTAATCCACGATCCCAGCCATTCTTCTGCCGGATCTTCCGGAATGTCGTGATCAAGGATGTTGATCTTCAGTGTTTCGCCTGTCTGTTTTGCACCGGAATTTTTGAGTTCTGCCTCGAGTTTATCGATAGCCCCACAAAAGGTGTCATATTCACGACTGCCAATACCGATAGCGCCAAAGCGGACCGCAGAAAGATCGGGCTTCTGTTCCTGCAATGCTTCATAGAAAGGAGAAAGGTTGTCCGGAATATCTCCGGCACCGTGGGTTGAGCTGATAACCAGCCAGATCCCCGAGGCAGATAAATCTTCCAACAGCGGACCGTGCAGCGTTTCGGTGGTAAAACCCGCCTCTTCCAGCTTTTCAGCCAAGTGTTCTGCTACATATTCGGCACCGCCGAGGGTGCTGCCGCTGATAAGAGTGATATCTGCCATAAACCGCCACCTTTATTAAGAGTGGCGTATTGTACGCTGTGAACGCGTTGGGATCTACCTGTGGAAAAGTATGGGATTAAAAAAGCCGATCATGGCTTAATGGTACGCATGATCGGGTTCTGCAGGACGATCAGTGTCTCAGTGGACTGAATTTCATCAATTGTTTGGATCTTGTTGATAAGTACATGCTGGAGAGCATCGATCGAACGGCACATCACTTTGATAAAGATGCTGTAGTGGCCAGTTGTGTAATAGGCTTCAGTGACTTCATCGAGGCTTTCCAGCTTTGCCAGCGCGGAAGGATAGTCTTTGGCGCTCTTTAATATAATGCCGATAAAGCAGCCTACGTCATAACCGAGCTGCTTCGGGCTGACATCAATACGTGCCCCGGTAATGATCCCCGCCTGCTTCATTTTCTCTACACGAACGTGAATCGTCCCCGGACTGACGCCAAATTGTTTCGCCAGTTCGGCGTAAGCGGTACGCGCATTACCCATTAATGCTTCCAGGATGCCGCGGTCCAGATTGTCGATCAGATAATTTTCCATAGGATTTTCTTATGCAGATTGAAGAATCACTCTATTTTAGCCTTCTTTTTTAATGAATCAAAAGTGTGTGAGGCTTTTTATTGAATGATTATTGCATGTGTGTCGGTTTTTGTTGCTTAATCATAAGCAACAGGACGCAGGAGTATAAAAAATGAAAACCGCTTACATTGCCAAACAACGTCAAATTAGCTTCGTGAAATCTCACTTTTCTCGTCAACTGGAAGAACGTCTGGGGCTGATCGAAGTCCAGGCGCCGATTCTTAGCCGTGTGGGGGATGGCACGCAGGATAACTTGTCGGGCTGTGAAAAAGCGGTGCAGGTAAAAGTGAAAGCTCTGCCTGATGCCCAGTTCGAAGTGGTTCATTCACTGGCGAAGTGGAAACGTCAGACCTTAGGGCAACATGACTTCAGCGCGGGCGAAGGGCTATACACGCACATGAAAGCCCTTCGCCCCGATGAAGACCGTCTTTCCCCGCTGCACTCGATCTATGTAGACCAGTGGGACTGGGAGCGCGTAATGGGCGACGGCGAGCGTCAATTCTCGACTCTGAAAAGCACGGTAGAGGCGATCTGGGCGGGAATTAAAGCAACCGAAGCTGCAGTTAGCGAAGAGTTTGGCCTGGCACCGTTCCTGCCGGATCAGATCCACTTCGTACACAGCCAGGAGTTACTGGCTCGTTATCCGGATCTCGATGCCAAAGGACGTGAGCGGGCGATTGCGAAAGATCTTGGCGCTGTATTCCTCGTCGGGATTGGCGGCAAGTTGAGTGATGGTCATCGTCACGACGTGCGCGCACCGGATTATGATGACTGGAGCACCCCGTCAGAGCTGGGCCATGCGGGTCTGAACGGCGATATTCTGGTATGGAACCCGGTACTGGAAGATGCGTTTGAGCTTTCTTCCATGGGGATCCGCGTGGATGCCGATACGTTGAAACATCAGCTGGCGCTGACCGGTGATGAAGATCGTCTGCAGCTGGAGTGGCATCAGGCGCTGCTGCGCGGTGAAATGCCGCAGACCATCGGCGGCGGTATCGGGCAGTCTCGTTTGACCATGCTGCTGCTGCAACTGCCACATATCGGCCAGGTTCAGTGTGGTGTATGGCCGGCAGCTGTTCGCGAGAGCGTCCCTTCTCTGCTGTAATTGTTTATCGCCGCCAGCGTCTGAGCAGGCGGCTTCGCATCCCGGTATCAAAGCGCCAGATATGATCGAAAATGCGCATGATGCCGGGTTTGCCATGTGCCGACATCGCCACGGCATGAAAGCGATGCTGATGTACCCGCTGCAACTCTTTCACTTTGCTCGTCACGTCGTCAGGCAACCGCTGGGCGATAAAATCAGAAATCACCACCGCATCGGCGTCAAACCACTCCCGACTTTGCAAGCGTTCCATAATGGCGCGGAAACAACTGGCAAGATCGGTACCGCCACGAAACTGCTGGCTTAAAAAACGGATTGCTTGTTCGATGCCTTGTGGGCCTGAAAGCTCATAACGGACGATCTCGGTGGAAAATAACATAATAAAGCAGCGACGATTTTCAGCGAGGGCTATGCGCATCAATGCCAGACAGAACGCTTTCGCACACTGTTCATTAAAGCCGCCCATTGAGCCGGAAGTATCCACGCAGACAATAAACGGTCCGCGCGGCTGTTCGTCGTAATCTTTATGAACTACCGGGCGTTCGATAACTTTTTCACGCCACGACTCACCGTGAAGGCGATAGGTGAGCAATTGTTTTTCCACCAGCCGACGATAAAACTCATATTCCAGTTCCGTTATCCCCAGCGTCGCCAATTCCGGTGGTAGAAGGCGTAAAATATCGTCGCTTTGTTGCAGTCCATCAACCTGCTCAGGAACGGTCGCCGGTTCGCGCACCATGGTACGGAAGGTTTCCATCTGCGCATCGTTACGGGGTATCGATTTGGCTTCCCGGGAACGCCCCAGTTGGTCTGCCAGTCGTTTCAGTTCCGGCTGTTCGTTAAGAAATTCACCGTATTTCACAATCAACTGATAGTCGCCACGTTTAAGCTGACCGGCGCTCATATCCCACAGACGACCAGCTGCGGTATTATTATCTGCGAGAATCGGTTCAAGTTGCCCGCTCAGCGTCATGCGTTCCTGAACTTCACTCAACAGTTGTTCGCGTTCTTCTTCTAATAGCTGTTGATTTAACGTCGTTGCTTGCACGATCAGACTTAAACGCCAACGCTGGAGAAAAAGTGTGTGTAACGCTGAAGTGATCGTGCTGTTAGCATCAACCAACTGTCGGGCTTGTTCTGCCCATGGGGAATTCAGACGATGCAGTAAGTCCAGGATCTGTGGTAGCTGCACAATAAACTGCGGCGTGGAGAGGAGCTGGCTTTCCTGATAGCACATCACCTCTTCGGTGAGTTCCGGCGGGACTCGGGCATCTTTCAGCCGACTGCGCAGCGCCTCACGCCAGCGGGGAACATCATCAGTGATTGCCGCCTTCAGTCGTGGGAATTTTTCAAAGAAGACTGCCAGCTGCGGTGAGGCCAGCAGCGCGATGATCATCTCTTCGATCAATCCCTCTTCGCTGACGGCCAGCATCACATTAAGCGTATCCAGCGTTAGCATTGTTGTGCCTGGCGAATCTGGGTGCCGACATCCTGTAGGCTGGCTTCAATGCGACCTAACCAGTCGCCAGGGATAAACAGACATTTTTGCTGTTCGCTGAATAAAGCGTGTTGCTTGCGCCAGTCGCTTTCAAGCTCTTCCAGTTGTTGTTTTATTTCACCTGGCAGACCTTCAGCCGATGAACCGGGAAGTGCCAGCGTACTGCCTTGTAAACTTACATCGCGTACGACAAGATGTTGGGCGCTATCAACTTCCAGATTCAGTTTCTGGGCAAAGCCGATACCGTTCAGTTTGCCGCGAATTTCACCACCTCTGCTCAGCCACTGTTCCAGCGCGCTACGCTCAAAGGAGATATGAACCACTTCCATATCATGCAGTTTTAACGGTTTTTGCAGCAGCAGAGTCAGAGTGGAAGCAGTAATGTTAACAGGGAGTTGATACTGCTGACGACGGCTGAAAATGCCGCCCAGACGAATTACCGTTAAGGCTGTTTTATCGCTTTGTTGCTGCTGTAGTTGCAGGTGACGTTGCACAATCGCGCCCAGGCGGGTCAACATCCCTTGCTGTTGCCAGGCATGACCGGTCATCAATACATCAATTTGTTGTTGTATCAAATTCAGGCTTTGCGCGTCATACCACAGGCAATCTTTCAGCAAAATGAGATCTACCGGGGCAACAGCACTGCGACCGCTAAAAAAGGCGCTGGCCTGCAATAAGCGGATCGCTTTTTTCCAGCGACGATCCGAGACATAAGGCGCATCCGGTAATTTATCCAGTTGCTGGCGCAGCATAAAAATCAGCTCAAATACATGATCGGGCAGCGTAATTTCACCAATCTCTTTCTGCCAGCGTTCATATTCTTCATCAGTGACCTGCAAGGAGGCAGGAACCGGATTGTCATTTTCATCCTGTTGACTGGTCAGCATGGAGCGGAAATTCGCTTTATCCTGCACTTTATCTAACCACAGACGAATCAGCATGCGGTCATATAACGCTTCCAGACTGCTGTCTGCTTCCGGCAGCTCGTTGGAGGCCGCCACCAGCAGACGCATCGGGATTTTTTCTACGTGTGCACCGTTGCGGAACTGGCGCTCGTTAATGGCGGTGAGCAAGGTATTAAGAATTGCCGGGCCCGCTTTCCAGATCTCATCCAGAAAGACGATTTCTGCTTCTGGCAGGTAACCGCTGGTTAAACGTTCATAGCGCCCTTCATCTTTTAGCGCCTGAATGGAAAGGGGACCAAAAACTTCTTCCGGCGTGGAGAAGCGGGTCATCAGATATTCAAACGCACGGGCATTCTGAAAGGCGAATTTTAAGCGCCGGGCGATCAAACTTTTGGCAATGCCTGGCGGGCCAAGGAGGAACACACTTTCACCACTTAATGCCGCTAATAAACACAAGCGGATGGCGTGGCTACGTTCATAAAGCCCCTTTTCCAACGAACTGCTCAGGCGGGAAATTCTTTCCGCTAATAAATGAGGGTGAGCCATAATGAAGTGGCGTCCTTTCGTCAAAAGTTCTGCGTAAATTGCGAGTATAGACGTTTCTTGCTGGTGGCTAAAATAGTCTCAAAAGAGGTCTATTTTTCTTTGAGCCAGGTTAATGTGGCCGCATTTAGGAGTACGATTTTGTCGTTAATCGTGCATACTGTGCGCTTTTTTGTGGGCCAAGGGACTAAGCACACATTTCATATTTCAACGAAAGACTAGTCTATGAGCACTGATAATAAGCAATCGTTGCCCGCGATTACCCTCGCGGCGATTGGAGTTGTCTACGGCGATATTGGTACCAGCCCGTTATATACACTTCGTGAATGTTTGTCCGGCCAGTTTGGTTTTGGCGTTGAACGCGATGCCGTGTTTGGCTTTTTATCGCTGATCTTCTGGCTGCTAATCTTTGTGGTTTCCATTAAATATCTCACCTTCGTGATGCGGGCAGATAACGCCGGGGAAGGGGGCATTCTGACGTTGATGTCGCTTGCCGGACGCAATACGTCGGCGCGAACCACATCAATGCTGGTGATTATGGGATTAATCGGCGGCAGCTTTTTCTATGGTGAAGTCGTCATTACACCCGCTATTTCGGTGATGTCTGCCATTGAAGGTCTGGAAATCGTCGCCCCGCAGCTGGATACCTGGATAGTTCCCCTCTCAATCATCGTTCTGACTTTACTGTTTATGATTCAAAAACATGGCACTGCTATGGTCGGTAAGCTGTTTGCGCCTATCATGCTGACCTGGTTTTTGATTCTGGCGGGACTGGGGTTGCGTAGCATTATTGCTAACCCAGAAGTGCTGCATGCGCTGAATCCGATGTGGGCGGTGCATTTCTTCCTTGAATATAAAACGGTTTCGTTTATTGCGTTAGGGGCAGTGGTGCTGTCGATTACCGGTGTCGAGGCGCTGTACGCTGATATGGGGCACTTTGGTAAGTTCCCGATTCGCCTGGCGTGGTTCACCGTCGTATTGCCTTCATTAACTCTTAATTACTTTGGCCAGGGCGCTCTGTTGTTAAAGAACCCGGAAGCGATTAAGAACCCGTTCTTCCTGTTGGCACCGGACTGGGCGCTGATCCCGCTGCTGATCATCGCCGCACTGGCGACGGTAATTGCCTCGCAGGCAGTTATCTCTGGCGTCTTCTCATTGACGCGTCAGGCCGTACGTCTGGGATATTTGTCGCCGATGCGCATTATTCACACCTCCGAAATGGAGTCTGGGCAAATCTATATTCCGTTTGTGAACTGGATGCTCTATGTCGCGGTCGTGATTGTGATTGTCAGCTTTGAGCACTCCAGCAACCTGGCGGCGGCGTACGGGATTGCGGTGACCGGAACCATGGTACTGACGTCTATTCTCTCAACTACCGTGGCACGTCAGAACTGGCACTGGAATAAGTATTTTGTTGCGCTGATCCTGATTGCTTTCCTTTGTGTTGATATTCCATTGTTCACCGCTAACCTCGATAAACTGCTATCAGGCGGCTGGTTGCCACTGAGTCTCGGTACGGTAATGTTTATCGTGATGACGACCTGGAAGAGCGAGCGTTTCCGCTTGCTGCGGCGGATGCATGAACATGGCAACTCTCTGGAAGCGATGATTGCTTCGCTGGAGAAATCACCGCCCGTTCGCGTGCCAGGGACCGCGGTGTATATGTCGCGTGCAATCAACGTCATTCCCTTTGCACTGATGCATAACCTGAAACATAACAAGGTGTTGCATGAGCGGGTGATTCTGTTAACTCTGCGCACTGAAGACGCGCCATATGTCCATAACGTCCGTCGGGTACAGATTGAACAACTGTCGCCCACTTTCTGGCGCGTGGTGGCAAGTTATGGATGGCGGGAAACGCCAAACGTGGAAGAAGTTTTCCACCGCTGTGGTCTGGAAGGATTAAGTTGCCGGATGATGGAAACCTCCTTCTTTATGTCGCATGAATCACTGATCCTCGGCAAACGTCCGTGGTATTTGCGTTTGCGCGGCAAGCTGTATTTGCTGTTGCAACGTAATGCGCTGCGCGCACCGGATCAATTTGAAATCCCGCCAAACAGGGTTATCGAACTGGGTACTCAGGTCGAAATTTAACGCCAGACGCCTCCTTTCTCCATAAGGGGGCGTTTTTGTTTTCATGGTTAATCACCATGTAAAACGTTTCGATGTTGATCACATTTCCGTAACGTCACGATGGTTTTCCCAACTCAGTCAGGATTAAACTGCGGGTCAGCGAAACGTTTCGCTGATGGAGAAAAAAATGAAAAAAGGCACCGTTCTTAATTCTGATATTTCTTCGGTGATCTCCCGTCTGGGACATACCGATACGCTGGTGGTGTGTGATGCTGGTTTACCCATCCCCAAAAGTACAACGCGTATCGATATGGCATTAACCCAGGGGGTACCTTCTTTTATGCAGGTGCTGGGCGTCGTCACAAATGAAATGCAGGTCGAGGCTGCCATTATCGCGGAAGAGATCAAACAACATAATCCGCAACTCCACGAAACGTTGCTCACTCACCTTGAGCAGCTGCAAAAACACCAGGGAAATACCATTGAAATTCGTTACACCACGCATGAACAATTCAAACAACAAACCGCAGAAAGTCAGGCGGTAATTCGCAGCGGAGAATGTTCTCCGTATGCGAATATCATTCTCTATGCTGGCGTGACGTTCTGAGGCCGTCATGGAAGCATTACTTCAGCTTAAAGGCATCGATAAAGCCTTCCCGGGCGTAAAAGCCCTCTCGGGCGCAGCGTTAAATGTCTATCCTGGCCGCGTGATGGCGCTGGTGGGCGAAAACGGCGCGGGTAAATCCACCATGATGAAAGTGCTTACTGGTATCTATACTCGCGATGCCGGTACGCTTTTATGGCTGGGGAAAGAAACGACGTTTACCGGACCGAAATCATCCCAGGAAGCCGGCATTGGAATCATCCATCAGGAACTGAACCTGATCCCGCAGTTAACCATTGCCGAAAACATTTTCCTCGGTCGTGAGTTTGTTAATCGCTTTGGCAAAATTGACTGGAAAACCATGTATGCCGAAGCGGATAAATTGCTGGCTAAACTTAACCTGCGTTTTAAAAGTGACAAGCTGGTGGGCGATCTTTCCATCGGTGACCAGCAAATGGTTGAAATTGCCAAAGTGCTGAGCTTTGAGTCGAAAGTCATCATTATGGATGAACCGACCGATGCACTGACCGATACCGAAACCGAATCCTTGTTCCGCGTCATCCGCGAGCTGAAATCGCAAGGCCGCGGTATTGTCTATATCTCCCACCGCATGAAAGAAATCTTCGAAATTTGCGATGACGTTACTGTTTTTCGTGACGGGCAATTTATTGCTGAGCGCGAAGTGGCATCACTGACCGAAGATTCGCTGATTGAGATGATGGTGGGCCGCAAGCTGGAAGATCAATATCCACACCTGGACAAAGCGCCGGGCGATATCCGCCTGAAAGTCGATAATCTCTGCGGACCTGGCGTTAATGATGTTTCATTTACCTTACGCAAAGGTGAAATTCTTGGCGTCTCTGGTTTGATGGGCGCAGGTCGTACTGAACTGATGAAAGTGCTCTACGGCGCACTGCCGCGCACCAGCGGTTACGTCACTCTGGATGGGCATGAAGTCGTTACCCGTTCACCGCAGGATGGCCTGGCAAACGGCATTGTGTATATCTCCGAAGACCGCAAACGTGACGGTTTAGTGCTGGGTATGTCAGTCAAAGAGAATATGTCGCTGACTGCGCTGCGTTACTTTAGCCGTACTGGCGGCAGTTTGAAGCATGCCGATGAACAGCAGGCAGTGAGTGATTTTATTCGTCTGTTTAATGTGAAAACGCCGTCGATGGAACAGGCAATTGGTTTGCTCTCCGGTGGCAATCAGCAAAAAGTGGCGATTGCCCGTGGACTGATGACACGCCCCAAAGTGTTGATTCTTGATGAACCTACCCGTGGCGTAGATGTTGGTGCGAAAAAAGAGATCTATCAACTGATTAACCAGTTCAAAGCCGATGGCTTGAGCATCATTCTGGTGTCATCGGAGATGCCAGAAGTATTAGGCATGAGCGATCGCATCATCGTCATGCATGAAGGGCATCTCAGCGGGGAATTTACTCGTGAGCAGGCCACCCAGGAAGTGTTAATGGCTGCCGCTGTGGGCAAGCTTAATCGCGTGAATCAGGAGTAAAAAAATGACAACCCAGACTGTCTCTGGTCGCCGTTATTTCACGAAAGCGTGGCTGATGGAGCAGAAATCGCTTATCGCTCTGCTGGTGCTGATCGCGATTGTCTCGACGTTAAGCCCGAACTTTTTCACCATCAATAACTTATTCAATATTCTCCAGCAAACCTCGGTGAATGCCATTATGGCGGTCGGGATGACGCTGGTGATCCTGACGTCGGGCATCGACTTGTCAGTAGGTTCTCTGTTGGCGCTGACTGGCGCAGTAGCTGCATCTATCGTCGGCATTGAAGTCAATGCGCTGGTGGCTGTCGCTGCCGCTCTCGCGTTAGGTGCCGCTATTGGTGCGGTAACCGGGGTGATTGTAGCGAAAGGTCGCGTCCAGGCGTTTATCGCTACGCTGGTTATGATGCTTTTACTGCGCGGCGTGACCATGGTTTATACCAACGGTAGCCCAGTGAATACCGGCTTTACTGAGAACGCCGATCTGTTCGGCTGGTTTGGTATTGGTCGTCCGCTGGGCGTACCGACGCCAGTCTGGATCATGGGGATTGTGTTCCTCGCGGCCTGGTACATGCTGCATCACACACGTTTGGGGCGTTACATCTACGCGCTGGGCGGCAACGAAGCGGCTACGCGTCTTTCTGGTATCAACGTCAATAAAATCAAAATCATCGTCTATTCTCTTTGTGGTCTGCTGGCATCGCTGGCCGGGATCATTGAAGTGGCGCGTCTCTCCTCCGCACAACCCACGGCGGGGACTGGCTATGAGCTGGATGCAATTGCTGCGGTGGTTCTGGGCGGTACGAGTCTGGCGGGCGGAAAAGGTCGCATTGTTGGGACGTTGATCGGCGCATTAATTCTTGGCTTCCTTAATAATGGATTGAATTTGTTAGGTGTTTCCTCCTATTACCAGATGATCGTCAAAGCGGTGGTGATTTTGCTGGCGGTGCTGGTAGACAACAAAAAACAGTAATAACGACTACAGGACATCTTGAATATGAACATGAAAAAACTGGCTACCCTGGTTTCCGCTGTTGCGCTAAGCGCCACCGTCAGTGCGAATGCGATGGCAAAAGACACCATCGCGCTGGTGGTTTCCACGCTTAACAACCCGTTCTTTGTATCGCTGAAAGATGGTGCGCAGAAAGAGGCGGATAAACTCGGCTATAACCTGGTGGTGCTGGACTCCCAGAACAATCCGGCGAAAGAGCTGGCGAACGTGCAGGACTTAACTGTTCGCGGCACCAAAATTCTGCTGATTAACCCGACCGACTCCGACGCAGTGGGTAATGCTGTGAAGATGGCTAACCAGGCGAACATTCCGGTTATCACTCTTGACCGCCAGGCCACGAAAGGTGAAGTGGTGAGCCACATTGCTTCTGATAACGTACTGGGCGGCAAAATCGCGGGTGATTATATCGCGAAGAAAGCGGGTGAAGGTGCCAAAGTTATCGAGCTGCAAGGCATTGCCGGTACCTCCGCAGCTCGTGAGCGTGGCGAAGGTTTCCAGCAGGCCGTTGCTGCTCACAAGTTTAATGTTCTTGCCAGCCAGCCAGCGGACTTTGACCGCACCAAAGGTTTGAACGTAATGCAGAACCTGTTGACCGCTCATCCGGATGTTCAGGCTGTGTTCGCGCAGAATGATGAAATGGCGCTGGGCGCGCTGCGCGCACTGCAAACTGCTGGTAAATCGGATGTGATGGTCGTCGGATTTGACGGTACACCGGATGGCGAAAAAGCGGTGAATGATGGCAAACTAGCAGCGACTATCGCTCAGCTACCCGATCAGATTGGCGCGAAAGGCGTCGAAACCGCCGATAAAGTGCTGAAAGGCGAGAAAGTTCAGGCTAAGTATCCGGTTGATCTGAAACTGGTTGTTAAGCAGTAGTTTTAATCAGGTTGTATGACCTGATGGTGACATAAATACGTCATCGACAGATGAACGTGTAAAATAAAGAAAAGCAGGGCACGCGCCACCCTAACACGGTGGCGCATTTTATGGACATCCCGAATATGCAAAACGCAGGCAGCCTCGTTGTTCTTGGCAGCATTAATGCTGACCACATTCTTAATCTTCAATCTTTTCCTACTCCAGGCGAAACCGTAACCGGTAATCACTATCAGGTTGCATTTGGCGGCAAAGGCGCTAATCAGGCTGTGGCTGCTGGGCGTAGCGGTGCGAATATCGCGTTTATTGCCTGTACGGGTGATGACAGTATTGGTGAGAGCGTTCGCCAGCAGCTCGCCACTGATAACATCGATATTTCTCCGGTGAGCGTGATCAAAGGCGAATCAACAGGTGTGGCGCTGATTTTTGTTAATGGCGAAGGTGAGAATGTCATTGGTATTCATGCCGGCGCTAACGCAGCCCTTTCCCCTGCGTTGGTGGAGGCGCAACGTGAGCGTATTGCTAACGCATCGGCATTATTAATGCAGCTGGAATCACCACTCGAAAGTGTGATGGCAGCGGCGAAAATCGCCCATCAAAATAAGACTATCGTTGCGCTTAACCCAGCTCCGGCTCGTGAACTTCCTGACGAACTGCTGGCTCTGGTGGACATTATTACGCCAAATGAAACGGAAGCAGAAAAGCTCACCGGTATTCGCGTTGAAAATGATGAAGATGCAGCGAAGGCCGCGCAGGTACTGCATGAAAAAGGTATCCGTACCGTACTGATCACCTTAGGAAGTCGTGGTGTGTGGGCTAGCGTGAATGGTGAAGGTCAGCGCGTTCCTGGATTCCGGGTGCAGGCTGTCGATACCATTGCTGCCGGAGATACTTTTAACGGCGCGTTAATCACGGCGTTGCTGGAAGAAAAACCATTGCCAGAGGCGATTCGTTTTGCCCATGCCGCCGCTGCGATTGCCGTAACACGTAAAGGCGCACAACCTTCCGTACCGTGGCGTGAAGAGATCGACGCATTTTTAGACAGGCAGAGGTGACGCTTGGCTACAATGAAAGATGTTGCCCGCCTGGCGGGCGTTTCTACCTCAACAGTTTCTCACGTTATCAATAAAGATCGCTTCGTCAGTGAAGCGATTACCGCCAAAGTTGAAGCGGCGATTAAAGAACTCAATTACGCGCCATCAGCTCTGGCGCGTAGCCTCAAACTCAATCAAACACATACTATTGGCATGTTGATCACTGCCAGTACCAATCCTTTCTATTCTGAACTGGTGCGTGGCGTTGAACGCAGCTGCTTCGAACGCGGTTATAGTCTTGTCCTTTGCAATACCGAAGGCGATGAACAGCGGATGAATCGCAATCTGGAAACGCTGATGCAAAAACGCGTTGATGGCTTGCTGTTACTGTGCACCGAAACGCATCAGCCTTCGCGTGAAATCATGCAACGTTATCCGACAGTGCCTACCGTGATGATGGACTGGGCACCGTTCGACGGCGACAGCGATCTTATTCAGGATAACTCGTTGCTGGGCGGAGACTTAGCAACGCAATATCTGATCGATAAAGGTCATACCCGTATTGCTTGTATTACTGGCCCGCTGGATAAAACACCGGCGCGCCTGCGGTTAGAAGGTTATCGGGCGGCGATGAAGAGAGCTGGTCTCAACATTCCCGATGGTTATGAAGTTACGGGTGATTTTGAATTTAACGGTGGGTTTGACGCTATGCGCCAACTGTTATCACATCCGCTGCGTCCTCAGGCCGTCTTTACCGGAAATGACGCTATGGCTGTTGGCGTTTACCAGGCGCTATATCAGGCAGAGTTACAGGTTCCGCAGGATATCGCGGTGATTGGCTATGACGATATCGAACTGGCAAGCTTTATGACGCCACCATTAACCACTATCCATCAACCGAAAGATGAACTGGGGGAGCTGGCGATTGATGTACTCATCCATCGGATAACCCAGCCGACCCTTCAGCAACAACGATTACAACTTACTCCGATTCTGATGGAACGCGGTTCGGCTTAGATTTACGCTGTCTTTTGATCAAATTATTACCATCGGTTGTTTTCAGAAGCATGAACATTGCTGCTGAAGCAACAGTAATAATGCCCATTGTGATAAACGTATAGTGGAATTGTTCGACAGTCGTTGTGCCTTCCATCCCTTCATAAACGCGAAGGACGGCCGCACTTACAGCAACGCCTAAACTGATAGACAGTTGCTGCGTGACCGCCAGAACACTGTTACCGCTGCTGGCGTTGTCATCGGTCAGATCGGCAAGTGTGATGGTATTCATCGCGGTAAATTGCGTCGACATAGCCATCCCTAATATAAATAACGGCAAGATCAGCATCCATATCGCCATTGCTGGTGATTGCAAAGAGAACTGAGCGATCATTAGCCCAATAATTACCGTGATCCCCACTAACGTATGGCGATAGCCCAGACGACGTAAGACTTGGGTAACCATCGATTTTGCAATAATGGAACCTAATGCTGTCGGTGCCATCATACAGCCGGCAATAAACGCCTGATAACCAAATCCTACCTGTAACATCAATGGCATAAGGAACGGTACACAGCCGGTCCCCAGACGGGTTGCAATATTGCCTACTATACCGATCGAGAAAGTGCGGGTTTTAAATAAATCTAATGAAATTAATGGGTTTAGCGTGTGTCGTGCATGGAGAATATAGAGAAGCAGTAACCCGATGCTGGTGACAATTACCGTCAAGGCAATCCAACTGGCGACAATCTTTTCACCGAATAGCTCTATTCCGCTTGAGAAGAGAACAAGGCTGAGGCCAAACAGCAAAAAGCCAGTGATATCGAATCTGCGTCGTGCGGTGGTGAAATTGGGCATATGTTTGCGCGCGTAAAGAAGGCCGGCAATACCTATGGGGATATTGATTAAAAATATCCAGTGCCAGGTTGCCCAGGTGACCAGCACGCCGCCAAGTACGGGGCCTAAAATTGGCCCCACCAGACCCGGCATGGCGACAAAATTCAATACAGGAAGAAGCTCATTACGAGGATAAGCACGCAGTAAGGCCAGCCGAGCAACAGGCATCATCATTGCGCCACCTATCCCCTGAATAACCCGGAAGACAACCAGCTGTGGTAGCGAGTTAGAAAGTGCGCAGGCCAGAGAACCCAATGTGAACAGACTCACGGCAAGGGTAAATATGCGACGCGTACCGAAGCGATCGGCTAGCCATCCGCTTACCGGAATAAGCATCGCCACCGTCAGCGTGTAACTGATGATGGCTGATTGCATCGCGAGAGGAGAACGATTAAGGCTATGAGCGATTGCGGGTAAGGCGGTATTCAGAATAGTGGCATCAAGTGCCTGCATGAAGAAGGCCATCGCCGCGATCCACGGCAAACCCGCCATACTGCGCTTCTTTTTATCGCTCATTCAATGTCCTGTTATCGGGGTGTCACTTATCAGGTGAGCGTAGCAGCGCCTGACAAGCTTTAAATGCCGCGTCGCCATCGCTTTGGATAATCGCATCAACAATCGCCTGGTGCAGATCCAGCTTTATCACTGTGTCGCTGGTAATTGACGTGAAGTAAGTGTGATAAACCGAATGGAAGAGCGAGGCGAATGAGGTCAAAAACGGATTGGCGCTCATTTCATAGATATGCTCATGCCAGGCCATATCGACCTCAATCCAGCGTTCACGGCGAAAGTTCTCTTTTAATGCCACCATTTCGGCCATTAACGTATTGAGATGCGCCTTCTGTTCCGCGGTGCCAACCGTTGCAGCCAGTAGGCAAGCTTGCGGCTCCAGACAGATACGCATAACCAGAAAGTGATCGATGACCTGATGAAAGTTCTCTTCTGTCATCCACCAGGTAAGCAATTCCTGATCAAGAAAATTCCAGTTTGATTGTGGCATGACCCGGGTACCAATTCGTGGTCGCGGTAAAACCATCCCTTTTGCCGTTAACGTTTTAACCGCTTCGCGTACCGCTGTACGACTCACTCCAAATTGCTCGCCCAGCTCAATCTCACCAGGCAAAATGGTGCCGGGTTCATATTCACCTTTTAAGATCCGTTGCGCCAGCTTCTCAGCCAGAACATACGAAAGGTTTTTCTGTGCAGCTAACTGTTGTGCGCTTAAAGGCATTACTAATTTTCCTTTTTCTTTTTATTCCTCTTTAGTATGCCACCAGGAAGTGTGATTACGGTTGCAAAAACGGCAAATTGCTTGTTTTATGGCACATTAACGGGGTTTTTGCTGAAAAAATGCGCGGTCGGGAAATTATTTTAAATTTCCTCTTGTCAGGCCGGAATAACTCCCTATAATGCGCCACCACTGACACGGAACAACGGCAAACACGCCGCCGGGTCAGCGAGATTCTTCTGAGAATCTCGACAGAGAAAAGCAAAAAAATGCTTGACTCTGAAGCGGGAAAGCGTATTATGCACACCCCGCGCCGCTGAGAAAAAGCGAAGCGGCACTGCTCTTTAACAATTTATCAGACAATCTGTGTGGGCACTCGAAGATACGGATTCTTAACGTCGCAAGACGAAAAATGAATACCAAGTCTCAAGAGTGAACACGTAATTCATTACGAAGTTTAATTCTTTGAGCATCAAACTTTTAAATTGAAGAGTTTGATCATGGCTCAGATTGAACGCTGGCGGCAGGCCTAACACATGCAAGTCGAACGGTAACAGGAATCAGCTTGCTGATTCGCTGACGAGTGGCGGACGGGTGAGTAATGTCTGGGAAACTGCCTGATGGAGGGGGATAACTACTGGAAACGGTAGCTAATACCGCATAATGTCGCAAGACCAAAGAGGGGGACCTTCGGGCCTCTTGCCATCGGATGTGCCCAGATGGGATTAGCTAGTAGGTGGGGTAACGGCTCACCTAGGCGACGATCCCTAGCTGGTCTGAGAGGATGACCAGCCACACTGGAACTGAGACACGGTCCAGACTCCTACGGGAGGCAGCAGTGGGGAATATTGCACAATGGGCGCAAGCCTGATGCAGCCATGCCGCGTGTATGAAGAAGGCCTTCGGGTTGTAAAGTACTTTCAGCGGGGAGGAAGGGAGTAAAGTTAATACCTTTGCTCATTGACGTTACCCGCAGAAGAAGCACCGGCTAACTCCGTGCCAGCAGCCGCGGTAATACGGAGGGTGCAAGCGTTAATCGGAATTACTGGGCGTAAAGCGCACGCAGGCGGTTTGTTAAGTCAGATGTGAAATCCCCGGGCTCAACCTGGGAACTGCATCTGATACTGGCAAGCTTGAGTCTCGTAGAGGGGGGTAGAATTCCAGGTGTAGCGGTGAAATGCGTAGAGATCTGGAGGAATACCGGTGGCGAAGGCGGCCCCCTGGACGAAGACTGACGCTCAGGTGCGAAAGCGTGGGGAGCAAACAGGATTAGATACCCTGGTAGTCCACGCCGTAAACGATGTCGACTTGGAGGTTGTGCCCTTGAGGCGTGGCTTCCGGAGCTAACGCGTTAAGTCGACCGCCTGGGGAGTACGGCCGCAAGGTTAAAACTCAAATGAATTGACGGGGGCCCGCACAAGCGGTGGAGCATGTGGTTTAATTCGATGCAACGCGAAGAACCTTACCTGGTCTTGACATCCACGGAAGTTTTCAGAGATGAGAATGTGCCTTCGGGAACCGTGAGACAGGTGCTGCATGGCTGTCGTCAGCTCGTGTTGTGAAATGTTGGGTTAAGTCCCGCAACGAGCGCAACCCTTATCCTTTGTTGCCAGCGGTCCGGCCGGGAACTCAAAGGAGACTGCCAGTGATAAACTGGAGGAAGGTGGGGATGACGTCAAGTCATCATGGCCCTTACGACCAGGGCTACACACGTGCTACAATGGCGCATACAAAGAGAAGCGACCTCGCGAGAGCAAGCGGACCTCATAAAGTGCGTCGTAGTCCGGATTGGAGTCTGCAACTCGACTCCATGAAGTCGGAATCGCTAGTAATCGTGGATCAGAATGCCACGGTGAATACGTTCCCGGGCCTTGTACACACCGCCCGTCACACCATGGGAGTGGGTTGCAAAAGAAGTAGGTAGCTTAACCTTCGGGAGGGCGCTTACCACTTTGTGATTCATGACTGGGGTGAAGTCGTAACAAGGTAACCGTAGGGGAACCTGCGGTTGGATCACCTCCTTACCTTAAAGAACTGTGCTTTGCAGTGCTCACACAGATTGTCTGATAGAAAGTGAAAAGCAAGGCGTCTTGCGAAGCAGACTGATACGTCCCCTTCGTCTAGAGGCCCAGGACACCGCCCTTTCACGGCGGTAACAGGGGTTCGAATCCCCTAGGGGACGCCACTTGCTGGTTTGTGAGTGAAAGTCACCTGCCTTAATATCTCAAAACTCATCTTCGGGTGATGTTTGAGATATTTGCTCTTTAAAAATCTGGATCAAGCTGAAAATTGAAACACTGAACAACGCAAGTTGTTCGTGAGTCTCTCAAATTTTCGCAACACGATGATGAATCGAAAGAAACATCTTCGGGTTGTGAGGTTAAGCGACTAAGCGTACACGGTGGATGCCCTGGCAGTCAGAGGCGATGAAGGACGTGCTAATCTGCGATAAGCGTCGGTAAGGTGATATGAACCGTTATAACCGGCGATTTCCGAATGGGGAAACCCAGTGTGATTCGTCACACTATCATTAACTGAATCCATAGGTTAATGAGGCGAACCGGGGGAACTGAAACATCTAAGTACCCCGAGGAAAAGAAATCAACCGAGATTCCCCCAGTAGCGGCGAGCGAACGGGGAGGAGCCCAGAGCCTGAATCAGTGTGTGTGTTAGTGGAAGCGTCTGGAAAGGCGCGCGATACAGGGTGACAGCCCCGTACACAAAAATGCACATGCTGTGAGCTCGATGAGTAGGGCGGGACACGTGGTATCCTGTCTGAATATGGGGGGACCATCCTCCAAGGCTAAATACTCCTGACTGACCGATAGTGAACCAGTACCGTGAGGGAAAGGCGAAAAGAACCCCGGCGAGGGGAGTGAAAAAGAACCTGAAACCGTGTACGTACAAGCAGTGGGAGCCTCTTTATGGGGTGACTGCGTACCTTTTGTATAATGGGTCAGCGACTTATATTCTGTAGCAAGGTTAACCGAATAGGGGAGCCGAAGGGAAACCGAGTCTTAACTGGGCGTTAAGTTGCAGGGTATAGACCCGAAACCCGGTGATCTAGCCATGGGCAGGTTGAAGGTTGGGTAACACTAACTGGAGGACCGAACCGACTAATGTTGAAAAATTAGCGGATGACTTGTGGCTGGGGGTGAAAGGCCAATCAAACCGGGAGATAGCTGGTTCTCCCCGAAAGCTATTTAGGTAGCGCCTCGTGAATTCATCTCCGGGGGTAGAGCACTGTTTCGGCAAGGGGGTCATCCCGACTTACCAACCCGATGCAAACTGCGAATACCGGAGAATGTTATCACGGGAGACACACGGCGGGTGCTAACGTCCGTCGTGAAGAGGGAAACAACCCAGACCGCCAGCTAAGGTCCCAAAGTCATGGTTAAGTGGGAAACGATGTGGGAAGGCCCAGACAGCCAGGATGTTGGCTTAGAAGCAGCCATCATTTAAAGAAAGCGTAATAGCTCACTGGTCGAGTCGGCCTGCGCGGAAGATGTAACGGGGCTAAACCATGCACCGAAGCTGCGGCAGCGACGCTTATGCGTTGTTGGGTAGGGGAGCGTTCTGTAAGCCTGCGAAGGTGTACTGTGAGGTATGCTGGAGGTATCAGAAGTGCGAATGCTGACATAAGTAACGATAAAGCGGGTGAAAAGCCCGCTCGCCGGAAGACCAAGGGTTCCTGTCCAACGTTAATCGGGGCAGGGTGAGTCGACCCCTAAGGCGAGGCCGAAAGGCGTAGTCGATGGGAAACAGGTTAATATTCCTGTACTTGGTGTTACTGCGAAGGGGGGACGGAGAAGGCTATGTTGGCCGGGCGACGGTTGTCCCGGTTTAAGCGTGTAGGCTGGTTTTCCAGGCAAATCCGGAAAATCAAGGCTGAGGCGTGATGACGAGGCACTACGGTGCTGAAGCAACAAATGCCCTGCTTCCAGGAAAAGCCTCTAAGCATCAGGTAACATCAAATCGTACCCCAAACCGACACAGGTGGTCAGGTAGAGAATACCAAGGCGCTTGAGAGAACTCGGGTGAAGGAACTAGGCAAAATGGTGCCGTAACTTCGGGAGAAGGCACGCTGATATGTAGGTGAAGCGACTTGCTCGTGGAGCTGAAATCAGTCGAAGATACCAGCTGGCTGCAACTGTTTATTAAAAACACAGCACTGTGCAAACACGAAAGTGGACGTATACGGTGTGACGCCTGCCCGGTGCCGGAAGGTTAATTGATGGGGTTAGCGGTAACGCGAAGCTCTTGATCGAAGCCCCGGTAAACGGCGGCCGTAACTATAACGGTCCTAAGGTAGCGAAATTCCTTGTCGGGTAAGTTCCGACCTGCACGAATGGCGTAATGATGGCCAGGCTGTCTCCACCCGAGACTCAGTGAAATTGAACTCGCTGTGAAGATGCAGTGTACCCGCGGCAAGACGGAAAGACCCCGTGAACCTTTACTATAGCTTGACACTGAACATTGAGCCTTGATGTGTAGGATAGGTGGGAGGCTTTGAAGTGTGGACGCCAGTCTGCATGGAGCCGACCTTGAAATACCACCCTTTAATGTTTGATGTTCTAACGTAGGCCCCTTATCGGGGTTGCGGACAGTGTCTGGTGGGTAGTTTGACTGGGGCGGTCTCCTCCTAAAGAGTAACGGAGGAGCACGAAGGTTGGCTAATCCTGGTCGGACATCAGGAGGTTAGTGCAATGGCATAAGCCAGCTTGACTGCGAGCGTGACGGCGCGAGCAGGTGCGAAAGCAGGTCATAGTGATCCGGTGGTTCTGAATGGAAGGGCCATCGCTCAACGGATAAAAGGTACTCCGGGGATAACAGGCTGATACCGCCCAAGAGTTCATATCGACGGCGGTGTTTGGCACCTCGATGTCGGCTCATCACATCCTGGGGCTGAAGTAGGTCCCAAGGGTATGGCTGTTCGCCATTTAAAGTGGTACGCGAGCTGGGTTTAGAACGTCGTGAGACAGTTCGGTCCCTATCTGCCGTGGGCGCTGGAGAACTGAGGGGGGCTGCTCCTAGTACGAGAGGACCGGAGTGGACGCATCACTGGTGTTCGGGTTGTCATGCCAATGGCACTGCCCGGTAGCTAAATGCGGAAGAGATAAGTGCTGAAAGCATCTAAGCACGAAACTTGCCCCGAGATGAGTTCTCCCTGACCCTTTAAGGGTCCTGAAGGAACGTTGAAGACGACGACGTTGATAGGCCGGGTGTGTAAGCGCAGCGATGCGTTGAGCTAACCGGTACTAATGAACCGTGAGGCTTAACCTTACAACGCCGAAGGTGTTTTGGCGGATTGAGAGAAGATTTTCAGCCTGATACAGATTAAATCAGAACGCAGAAGCGGTCTGATGAAACAGAATTTGCCTGGCGGCCTTAGCGCGGTGGTCCCACCTGACCCCATGCCGAACTCAGAAGTGAAACGCCGTAGCGCCGATGGTAGTGTGGGGTCTCCCCATGCGAGAGTAGGGAACTGCCAGGCATCAAATTAAGCAGTAAGCCGGTCATAAAACCGGTGGTTGTAAAAGAATTCGGTGGAGCGGTAGTTCAGTCGGTTAGAATACCTGCCTGTCACGCAGGGGGTCGCGGGTTCGAGTCCCGTCCGTTCCGCCACCCTAATTAGGGGCGTAGTTCAATTGGTAGAGCACCGGTCTCCAAAACCGGGTGTTGGGAGTTCGAGTCTCTCCGCCCCTGCCAGAAATCATCCTTAGCGAAAGCTAAGGATTTTTTTTGTCTGTAATAACCCTCTCCGAAGTAAATCTTTCCACCGGCATCCTTGCCAGTCATTCTGATTAATACACTTCATCCAGCACGTTAATTTTCAATAGATCACGAATCAACGCATTTTTATCGCTATTTTGCAGCCATATAGCATAAAGCGGCCGTGAAAGTGTTGTGCTATCGACAACGGTATGCAGACCGCCTTTTTTACGCGCCCAGCTGACTGGTAGCCAGGTGCAACCATTAAGCATCGCAATCTGTTGCTGTGCCAGTTCAGCTGAACTCGTTGTCAGAATGGGAACTTCGTCAGCACCGATCAAACCTGCCTCATGCTGTTGAAAATCTGGCCCCCACTCTAATCGCAGATAGTTTAGATCTCCCTTTAGTTTAGAAGGGGCACTGGTATAAAGCGCTAAAGTGAAATACCCCAACAACTGACTGCTAAATTCGTCCATTTTGGGTGCTTCAGTAGTAATAAGAAGATCAAGCTGGCGTTCATGCAGCTGTTTTACCAGAGACTGCCGTTGGGCAATTCGCGCTTCGAACTGTAAACCTGTATGGGCATCCTGGTTTTGATACAAGCGTCCCAACCACTGATTAAGCATACATTCCCACAACGAGGCGCTGGCACCGATAGAAAACTCATTATGTCGTGAGGTATGCGCCACCTCCTTACGGGCGGCCTGCCAGGTACTCATGAGCGTTTCTGCGTAAGGCAGTAGTTTTTCACCGGCAGCGGTTAAACGGATATTGTTTCTGTGGCGGGTGAAAAGGTTCACACCCAGTTGATTTTCCAGTTGTCTGATTCGAAAGCTCACTGCTGACTGGGTCAGATAGAGCGATTCAGCAGCTCGACCAAAGTGACGCGTTCGGCTAACTTCCAGGAAAGTTTTTAACAATTCCGTATCCACAGTGCTCTCCGCAAAATTATTTGTCGTTATGATTTAAATGTTTTGTTTTACACTCTGTCAAGCGTAACTAATACTCCGCGCCATAACTAGCTCGGTCAAAGAATTAGGAGCGTGCAGGATGGCGGAAAGCTTTACGACGACTAATCGATATTTCGACAATAAACATTATCCACGTGGATTCTCTCGTCATGGTGATTTCACCATCAAAGAGGCACAACTGCTTGAGCGTCATGGTTATGCCTTCAATGAGCTGGATCTCGGCAAACGCGAGCCGGTTACCGAGGAAGAGAAACTCTTCGTAGCAGTATGCCGTGGCGAACGTGAGCCAGTGACAGAAGCAGAACGCGTGTGGTCCAAGTATATGACGCGTATCAAGCGTCCAAAACGTTTTCACACCCTTTCCGGCGGTAAACCGCAGGTTGAAGGTGCTGAAGACTACACCGATTCCGACGATTAATAAAAAGGGCGAAATGCCCTTTTTTTATGTCAGCAGTTTTTGCAAATGGATGAGCAAGCGGTCGATAGCACGATAGCTAACAGCCTCCTGCAAATGCTGACGTGTAATAATGTCAGACTGATCAATATCAGCAATGGTTCGTGCAACTTTAAGTAACCGCTGCCAGGCACGAATCGATAACCCCAGATGAAGCAGCGTTTCTTCCAGCCACTGCGCATCTTCGCTCTCAAGCTTGCAGAATTGGCGTATTTCCGGACTATCCAGCCAGGCATTCAGTTTATTCTGCCGCTTAAATTGGCGCTCTCTGGCGGCCATTACGCGTTGTTTAACGGTGGCGCTGCTTTCTCCCGGCACTACCGTTTTACTCAAAATGCCGGGTGGCGGTAATGGGATCTCCAGTGAGAGATCGAAGCGGTCGAGAAAGGGACCAGAGAGCCGGTTGAGATAACGCAGCGTTTGCTCTGGTGTGCAGCGGTTATGGTTTCCCTGATAATGTCCGGTAGGGCTGGGATTCATCGCCGCGACAAGCTGGAAACGGGCTGGATAGGTTATTTTTGCTCGCGTGCGTGAAAGATGGATCTGCCCGGATTCAATCGGCTCTCGCAAGGCATCCAGTGTACGCCGTTCAAATTCAGGTAGCTCATCAAGAAAAAGCACGCCGTTATGCGCCAGCGAAATTTCACCAGGCCCTGGAATTGCACCACCGCCCACCATCGCAGTTAACGACGCACTGTGATGAGGTGAGCGGAACGGGCGCTGCCGCCATTGTTTTTGTACTGATTCAGCATTTACCAGACTTAATATCGCAGCGCTCTCCAGTGCCTCTTCATTGCTTAAATCTGGCAACAGGCCATTAATACGGCTGGCGAGCATTGTTTTACCTGTTCCCGGCGGTCCAATCAGTAAAAGGTTGTGCCCGCCAGCGGCGGTAATTTCCAGTCCTCGCTTTCCTTGCTCCTGACCGACAACATCACTGAGATCATGTTGTAGCGCCCGGGATACTGCATTAGTTGGTTTCGGACGTTCGAGAGCGTGCTTACCTTCCAGAAACGCGCAGACAGCCTGCAGATGATCGGCTATCAGGCATCCTTCACCGTTAATTAGCCCCACTTCATCTTCGTTATCTTTCGCGACGATAATTTTTCTGCCCGACTTAATAGCTTCAGTTGCACTGGAGATTGCACCGGGAACGCCACGCAGAGCGCCTGTAAGCGCCAGTTCTCCGACTAATTCATATTCATCTAACTTATTGGCTGTAAGCTGTTCTGAGGCCGTCAGTAACGCAATAGCGATAGGCAAATCATATCGTCCCCCTTCTTTTGGCAGATCGGCTGGAGCAAGGTTGATGGTGATTTTTTTCGCCGGATATTCATATCCGCTATTGATAATGGCGCTGCGCACGCGATCGCGAGCTTCTTTTACCGTTGTTTCTGGTAAGCCCACCATCGTTAAGCCTGGTAGACCTTTACTGATATGTACCTCAACAGTGATTGGGGGCGCATTTACTCCCAGGGCTGCGCGGGTATGAACAATTGACAGTGACATAAGCCCTCCTTGAGTCGCCATTATGTACATAAGATATCGCTGCTGTAGCCCGCTAATTCGTGAATTTTAGTGGCTGATTCCTGTTTATTTGTGCAAGTGAAGTTGAGTTGTTCTGGCGGTGGAACGATGCTCGCAAAATGCAGTGGACAAAGGATTAACTACGAAGAAGGGAACAACATTCATACTGAAATTGAATTTTTTTCACTCACTGTTTTCTTTTTAAAAAACAACAATTTCTATTGAAATTATTAAAGGCATCATAAAAATCGGCCAAAAAATATCTTGTGCTATTCGCAAAATCTATGGTAACTCTTTAGGCATTCCTTCGAACAAGATGCAAGAAAAGACAAAATGACAGCCCTTCTACGAGTGATTAGCCTGGTCGTGATTAGCGTGGTGGTGATTATTATCCCACCGTGCGGGGCTGCACTTGGACGAGGAAAGGCTTAGAGATCAAGCCTTAACGAACTAAGACCCCCGCACCGAAAGGTCCGGGGGTTTTTTTTGACCTTAAAAACATAACCGAGGAGCAGACAATGAATAACAGCACAAAATTCTGTTTCTCAAGATTCAGGACGGGGAACTAACTATGAATGGCGCACAGTGGGTGGTACATGCGTTGCGGACACAAGGTGTGAATACCGTTTTCGGTTATCCGGGTGGCGCAATTATGCCGGTTTACGATGCATTGTATGACGGCGGCGTGGAGCACTTGCTGTGCCGGCATGAGCAGGGCGCGGCAATGGCGGCTATCGGTTATGCCCGTGCTACCGGCAAAACTGGCGTATGTATCGCCACATCTGGTCCGGGCGCAACCAACCTGATAACTGGGCTTGCGGACGCACTGTTAGATTCCATCCCTGTTGTTGCCATCACCGGTCAGGTGTCCGCTCCCTTCATCGGCACCGACGCATTTCAGGAAGTTGATGTCCTGGGATTGTCATTAGCCTGTACCAAACACAGCTTCCTCGTACAGTCTATGGAAGAGTTGCCGCGCATCATGGCTGAAGCATTCGAAGTTGCCAGCTCAGGTCGTCCCGGTCCGGTTTTGGTCGATATCCCAAAAGATATCCAGTTAGCCAGCGGCGATCTGGAACCCTGGTTCACCACCGTTGAAAACGAAGTGACTTTCCCACATGCCGAAGTCGAGCAAGCGCGCCAGATGTTGGCAAAAGCGCAAAAACCGATGCTGTACGTTGGCGGTGGCGTGGGTATGGCGCAGGCAGTTCCTGCATTACGAGAATTTCTCTCTGCCACAAAAATGCCTGCCACCTGCACGCTGAAAGGACTTGGCGCAGTTGATGCGGATTATCCGTACTATCTGGGCATGCTGGGGATGCACGGCACCAAAGCGGCGAACTTTGCGGTGCAGGAATGTGACTTGTTGATCGCCGTGGGTGCACGTTTTGATGACCGGGTAACTGGCAAACTGAACACCTTCGCACCACACGCCAGTGTTATCCATATGGATATTGACCCGGCAGAAATGAACAAGCTGCGTCAGGCACATGTGGCATTACAGGGTGATTTAAACACGCTGTTGCCTGCGTTACAGCAGCCGTTAAATATCAATGACTGGCAGCAACACTGCGCACAAATGCGTAGTGAACACGCCTGGCGTTATGACCATCCCGGTGATGCTATCTACGCGCCGTTGTTGTTAAAACAACTGTCGGATCGTAAACCTGAAGATTGTGTAGTAACCACAGATGTAGGGCAGCACCAGATGTGGGCCGCGCAGCACATCGTCCACACTCGCCCGGAAAATTTCATCACTTCAAGCGGATTAGGCACCATGGGGTTTGGTTTACCGGCAGCGGTTGGTGCGCAAGTTGCGCGACCGAACGATACCGTCGTCTGTATCTCCGGTGACGGCTCTTTCATGATGAATGTGCAAGAGCTGGGCACCGTAAAACGCAAGCAGTTACCGTTGAAAATCGTCTTACTCGATAACCAACGGTTAGGGATGGTTCGACAATGGCAGCAACTGTTTTTCCAGGAACGATATAGCGAAACCACCCTTACCGATAATCCCGATTTCCTCATGTTAGCCAGCGCCTTCGGCATCCCTGGCCAACACATCACCCGTAAAGACCAGGTTGAAGCGGCACTCGACACCATGCTGAACAGTGATGGGCCATACCTGCTTCATGTCTCAATCGACGAACTTGAGAACGTCTGGCCGCTGGTGCCGCCTGGCGCCAGTAATTCAGAAATGTTGGAGAAATTATCATGATGCAACATCAGGTCAATGTATCGGCTCGCTTCAATCCGGAAACCTTAGAACGTGTTTTACGCGTGGTGCGTCATCGTGGTTTCCACGTCTGCTCAATGAATATGGCCGCCGCCAGCGATGCACAAAATATAAATATCGAATTGACCGTTGCCAGCCCACGGTCGGTCGACTTACTGTTTAGTCAGTTAAATAAACTGGTGGACGTCGCACACGTTGCCATCTGCCAGAGCACAACCACATCACAACAAATCCGCGCCTGAGCGCAAAAGGAATATAAAAATGACCACGAAGAAAGCTGATTACATTTGGTTCAATGGGGAAATGGTTCGCTGGGAAGACGCGAAGGTGCATGTGATGTCGCACGCGCTGCACTATGGTACCTCAGTTTTTGAAGGTATCCGTTGCTATGATTCGCACAAAGGACCAGTTGTATTCCGCCATCGTGAGCATATGCAGCGTCTGCATGACTCCGCCAAAATCTATCGCTTCCCGGTTTCGCAGAGCATTGATGAGCTGATGGAAGCGTGTCGTGACGTGATCCGCAAAAACAATCTCACCAGCGCCTATATCCGTCCGCTGATCTTCGTCGGTGATGTTGGCATGGGCGTAAACCCGCCAGCGGGATACTCAACCGACGTGATTATCGCCGCTTTCCCGTGGGGAGCGTATCTGGGTGCAGAAGCGCTGGAGCAGGGGATCGATGCAATGGTTTCCTCCTGGAACCGCGCAGCGCCAAACACCATCCCAACCGCGGCAAAAGCCGGTGGTAACTACCTCTCTTCTCTGCTGGTGGGTAGCGAAGCGCGCCGCCACGGTTATCAGGAAGGTATCGCGCTGGACGTGAATGGTTATATCTCTGAAGGTGCGGGCGAAAACCTGTTTGAAGTGAAAGACGGTGTGCTGTTTACCCCACCGTTCACCTCATCCGCGCTGCCGGGGATTACCCGTGACGCCATCATCAAACTGGCGAAAGAACTGGGAATTGAAGTGCGTGAGCAGGTGCTGTCGCGCGAATCACTGTACCTGGCGGATGAAGTGTTTATGTCTGGTACAGCGGCTGAAATCACGCCAGTGCGCAGTGTAGATGGTATCCAGGTAGGCGAAGGCCGTTGTGGCCCGGTTACCAAACGCATCCAGCAAGCCTTCTTCGGCCTCTTCACTGGTGAAACCGAAGATAAATGGGGCTGGTTAGATCAAGTTAATCAATAAATACAAAAAATGGGACGGCACGCACCGTCCCATTTACGAGACAGACACTGGGAGTAAATAAAGTATGCCTAAGTACCGTTCCGCCACCACCACTCATGGTCGTAATATGGCGGGTGCTCGTGCGCTGTGGCGCGCCACCGGAATGACCGACGCCGATTTCGGTAAGCCGATTATCGCGGTTGTGAACTCGTTCACCCAATTTGTACCGGGTCACGTTCATCTGCGCGATCTCGGTAAACTGGTCGCCGAACAAATTGAAGCGGCTGGCGGCGTTGCCAAAGAGTTCAATACCATTGCGGTGGATGATGGGATCGCTATGGGCCACGGGGGGATGCTTTATTCACTGCCATCTCGCGAACTGATCGCTGATTCCGTTGAGTATATGGTCAATGCCCACTGCGCCGACGCCATGGTCTGCATCTCTAACTGCGACAAAATCACCCCGGGGATGCTGATGGCTTCCCTGCGCCTGAATATTCCGGTGATCTTTGTTTCCGGCGGCCCGATGGAGGCCGGGAAAACCAAACTGTCCGATCAGATCATCAAGCTCGATCTGGTTGATGCGATGATCCAGGGCGCAGACCCGAAAGTCTCTGACTCCCAGAGCGATCAGGTTGAACGTTCCGCCTGTCCAACCTGCGGATCGTGTTCCGGGATGTTCACCGCTAACTCGATGAACTGCCTGACCGAAGCTCTGGGCCTGTCGCAGCCGGGCAACGGCTCGCTGCTGGCAACCCACGCTGACCGTAAGCAGTTGTTCCTCAATGCCGGTAAACGCATTGTTGAATTGACCAAACGTTACTACGAACAGGATGATGAAAGCGCACTGCCGCGTAACATCGCAAGCAAAGCGGCGTTTGAAAATGCCATGACGCTGGATATCGCGATGGGCGGATCGACTAACACCGTACTTCACCTGCTGGCGGCGGCACAGGAAGCGGAAATCGACTTCACCATGAGTGATATCGATAAGCTCTCCCGCAAAGTACCGCAGCTGTGTAAAGTCGCGCCGAGCACCCAGAAATACCATATGGAAGATGTTCACCGTGCTGGTGGTGTTATCGGTATTCTCGGCGAACTGGATCGCGCGGGGTTACTGAACCGTGATGTGAAAAACGTACTTGGCCTGACGTTGCCGCAAACACTGGAACAATACGACATCGTCGTGACCCAGGATGATGCGGTAAAAAATATGTTCCGCGCTGGCCCTGCGGGCATTCGTACTACACAGGCATTCTCGCAGGATTGCCGCTGGGATACGCTGGACGACGATCGCTCCAATGGCTGTATCCGCTCGCTGGAACACGCCTACAGCAAAGACGGCGGTCTGGCGGTGCTCTACGGTAATTTCGCAGAAAACGGCTGCATCGTTAAAACCGCAGGCGTCGATGACAGCATCCTAAAATTCACCGGCCCGGCGAAAGTGTACGAAAGCCAGGGCGACGCGGTAGAAGCGATCCTCGGTGGCAAAGTTGTCGCGGGCGATGTGGTGGTGATCCGCTATGAAGGCCCGAAAGGCGGCCCTGGCATGCAGGAAATGCTCTACCCAACCAGCTTCCTGAAATCAATGGGGCTCGGCAAAGCCTGTGCGCTGATCACCGATGGACGCTTCTCCGGCGGCACCTCTGGTCTTTCCATCGGCCACGTCTCGCCGGAAGCGGCAAGCGGCGGCAGCATTGGCCTGATTGAAGATGGTGACCTGATCGCTATCGACATTCCGAACCGTGGCATTCAGTTACAGGTAAGCGATGCCGAACTGGCGGCCCGTCGTGAAGCGCAGGAAGCCCGTGGCGACAAAGCCTGGACGCCGAAAAACCGTGAACGTCAGGTTTCCTTTGCCCTGCGCGCCTACGCCAGCCTGGCAACCAGCGCCGACAAAGGCGCGGTGCGCGATAAATCGAAACTGGGGGGTTAATGATGGCAGACTCACAACCCCTGTCTGGTGCTCCGGAAGGCGCCGAATATTTAAGAGCGGTGCTACGTGCACCGGTTTACGAGGCGGCGCAGGTCACGCCGCTACAAAAAATGGAAAAGCTCTCGTCGCGTCTTGATAACGTGATTCTGGTGAAGCGCGAAGATCGCCAGCCGGTACACAGCTTTAAGCTGCGCGGTGCATACGCCATGATGGCGGGCCTGACGGAAGAACAAAAAGCGCATGGCGTGATCACTGCCTCGGCGGGTAATCACGCGCAGGGCGTGGCGTTTTCTTCCGCACGGTTAGGCGTGAAGGCGCTGATCGTCATGCCAACCGCCACCGCCGATATCAAAGTTGATGCGGTACGCGGCTTTGGCGGCGAAGTGTTGCTTCATGGCGCGAACTTTGACGAAGCAAAAGCGAAAGCGATCGAACTGTCACAGCAGCAGGGCTTCACCTGGGTGCCACCGTTCGACCACCCGATGGTGATCGCTGGGCAAGGCACGCTGGCGCTGGAGCTGCTCCAGCAGGACGCTCATCTCGATCGCGTATTTGTGCCGGTCGGCGGCGGCGGCCTGGCGGCGGGTGTGGCGGTGCTGATCAAACAGCTGATGCCGCAAATCAAAGTGATCGCCGTGGAAGCGGAAGACTCCGCCTGCCTGAAAGCGGCGCTGGATGCGGGTCATCCGGTTGATTTGCCGCGCGTAGGGCTGTTTGCCGAAGGTGTTGCGGTAAAACGCATCGGCGATGAAACCTTCCGTTTGTGCCAGGAGTATCTCGACGACATCATCACCGTCGATAGTGATGCTATCTGTGCGGCGATGAAGGATTTATTCGAAGATGTGCGCGCGGTGGCGGAACCCTCTGGCGCGCTGGCGCTGGCAGGGATGAAAAAATACATCACCCAGCACAATATTCGCGGCGAACGGCTGGCGCATATTCTTTCCGGTGCTAACGTGAACTTTCACGGCCTGCGCTACGTCTCGGAACGCTGCGAACTGGGCGAACAGCGTGAAGCGTTGCTGGCGGTGACCATTCCGGAAGAGAAGGGCAGCTTCCTCAAATTCTGCCAGTTGCTTGGCGGGCGTTCGGTCACCGAGTTCAACTACCGTTTTGCCGATGCCAAAAACGCCTGCATCTTTGTCGGCGTGCGCTTAAGCCGCGGCCTCGAAGAGCGCAAAGAAATTTTGCAGATGCTCAACGATGGCGGCTACAGCGTGGTTGATCTCTCCGACGACGAAATGGCGAAGCTACACGTGCGCTATATGGTTGGCGGGCGTCCATCGCATCCGTTGCAGGAACGCCTCTACAGCTTCGAGTTCCCGGAATCGCCGGGCGCGCTGCTGCGCTTCCTCAACACGCTAGGTACCCACTGGAACATTTCGCTTTTCCATTATCGCAGCCACGGTACCGACTACGGACGCGTACTGGCGGCGTTCGAGCTTGGCGACCACGAACCGGATTTCGAAACCCGGCTGAATGAGCTGGGCTACGATTGCCACGATGAAACCCATAACCCGGCGTTCAGGTTCTTTTTGGCAGGTTAATGGTTCGGTAAAATCTTCCAGAAAGCCTCAATCAGCGGCTCATGCAGCCGCTTTTTTTGTGCACAAACGCCCAGCTCAAACGGCGTTTTCTCATCGCTACGCTCCAGAATCATCACGCGGTTACGCACCGGTTCCGGGCTGTTTTCCAGCACCACTTCCGGCAACAATGCCACGCCGCAGCCGAGCGCCACCATCGAAACCATCGCTTCATGCCCGCCAACCGTGGCGTAAATCATCGGGTTACTGATTTTATTGCGTCGGAACCACAACTCAATGCGGCGGCGCACCGGCCCCTGATCGGCCATGATAAACGGCACTGTAGACCAGTCCGGCTTCTCTACCGAAACCTGATTACGCACCGGGCACGGTAGGGCAGGCGCGATCAGCACCACTGCCAGATTCTCCAGCATCGAAAACGCCACCGCACCGGGCAGCGTCTCCGGCTTCCCGGCAATCGCCAGATCCGCTTCCCCTGTCACCACTTTTTCCATCGCATCCGCCGCATCACCGGTAGTGAGTTTGATCTCCACTGACGGGTGTTCCGCGCGGAATCTGTCAAGAATCGGCGGCAGATGGCTGTAGGCAGCGGTCACCGAGCAGAAGATATGTAATTCGCCAGAGAGCGACGGTCCTTGCTGGTCGATGGTGTGGCGCAATTGCTGATACTGCAACAGTGTTTGCTGGGCGAAAACGCGCAGTTCTTCGCCCGCTTCGGTCAGCGTCACCGTACGGTTATCGCGTACAAACAATGGTTGACCGAGATCTTCTTCCAGGCGCTGAATCTGTCGGGAAAGCGTGGATGGACTAACGTGCATCGCCCGCGCGCTGCGGCCAAAATGGCGGCTTTCCGCCAGATGCAGGAAGGTTTTCAGATCGCGTAAATCCAATGGCGCAGCCCTCAATGTTGACGTTGCAAAAATTGCAATGTGACGTTGTGAATATATCAATTTCCGCAATAAATTTCCTGTCATATAGTGAATTCAATCTCGCAAACGCGAACCGAACAATAAGAAGCACAACATCACGAGGAATCACCATGGCTAACTACTTTAATACACTGAACCTGCGCCAGCAGCTGGCACAGCTGGGCAAATGTCGCTTTATGGGCCGCGACGAATTCGCCGATGGCGCGAGCTACCTTCAGGGTAAAAAAGTGGTCATCGTCGGTTGTGGTGCGCAGGGTCTGAACCAGGGCCTGAACATGCGTGATTCTGGTCTGGATATCTCTTATGCCCTGCGTAAAGAAGCTATCGCTGAGAAGCGCGCATCCTGGCGTAAAGCGACCGAAAACGGTTTTAAAGTGGGTACTTACGAAGAGCTGATCCCGCAGGCAGATCTGGTGGTTAACCTGACGCCAGACAAACAGCACTCCGACGTGGTGCGCACCGTACAGCCACTGATGAAAGACGGCGCGGCGCTGGGTTACTCACATGGTTTCAACATCGTCGAAGTGGGCGAGCAGATCCGTAAAGACATCACCGTAGTAATGGTTGCGCCAAAATGCCCTGGCACTGAAGTGCGTGAAGAGTACAAACGTGGGTTTGGCGTACCGACGCTGATTGCCGTTCACCCGGAAAACGATCCGAAAGGCGAAGGCATGGCGATCGCTAAAGCATGGGCGGCAGCCACCGGTGGTCACCGTGCGGGCGTGCTGGAGTCGTCCTTTGTTGCGGAAGTGAAATCTGACCTGATGGGCGAGCAAACCATCCTGTGCGGTATGTTGCAGGCTGGCTCGCTGCTGTGCTTCGACAAGCTGGTGGAAGAAGGCACCGACCCGGCATACGCAGAAAAACTGATTCAGTTCGGCTGGGAAACCATCACCGAAGCGCTGAAACAGGGCGGCATCACCCTGATGATGGACCGTCTCTCTAACCCGGCGAAACTGCGTGCTTACGCGCTCTCTGAACAGCTGAAAGAGATCATGGCACCGCTGTTCCAGAAACATATGGACGACATCATCTCCGGCGAATTCTCCTCCGGCATGATGGCGGACTGGGCCAACGATGATAAGAAACTGCTGACCTGGCGTGAAGAAACCGGCAAAACCGCGTTCGAAACTGCGCCGCAGTTTGAAGGCAAAATCGGCGAGCAAGAGTACTTCGATAAAGGCGTACTGATGATCGCGATGGTGAAAGCGGGCGTTGAACTGGCATTCGAAACCATGGTTGATTCCGGCATCATCGAAGAGTCTGCTTACTATGAATCACTGCACGAACTGCCGCTGATTGCCAATACCATCGCCCGTAAGCGTCTGTACGAAATGAACGTGGTTATCTCTGATACCGCCGAGTACGGTAACTATCTGTTCTCTTACGCTTGTGTGCCGTTGCTGAAACCGTTTATGGCAGAGCTGCAACCGGGCGACCTGGGTAAAGCTATTCCGGAAGGTGCGGTAGATAACGCGCAGTTGCGTGATGTGAACGAAGCGATTCGCAGCCATGCGATTGAGCAGGTTGGTAAGAAACTGCGCGGCTATATGACAGATATGAAACGCATTGCTGTTGCGGGTTAATAGCGATTCAGAGTTCAAGGCCTTCTCCCGGAGAAGGCCTTGCTGTTAGTTACGGTACAGCACCTTGATGATGTGATACCCGAACTGGGTATGCAGCGGACCGGTTGGCTCCAGTACCGGACAAGAGAAAACCACTTTATCGAACGCCGGAACCATCTGGCCCTGGCGGAATTCACCTAAATCACCGCCGCGTTTCCCTGACGGGCAAATAGAGTGTTTCTTCGCCAGCTTGCCGAAATCGGCACCATTCTTAATCTGCTCGAGAAGTTCCAGAGCCAGTTTCTCTTCTTTTACAAGGATATGCAGTGCTGCTGCTGTTTTTGCCATGATCGTGCCTTGAATTAAAAATTGTCAGTCAGGGAGGGGGGACATATATGGCAAAAGCCCGGAAAATCCGGGCTTCGCAGGTCCCTCAAGGGGAGAAAACTTAGGGCCTCTATGGGCTACAGAGTCATTATCGGGGATGGTGATTTTATTGTCAATTTATGAGCGATATGGCATTGATTGACTTGATGACTGCCCTCTGTATGTCTGCAACCAACTCATGTGGCAAACATTGATTAAGATACCCCCGATAAGTCCTTGCTCTGTTTAATCGGTTTCGACTGACTTGTTGTACCAGGTCGGCTTTAGCCCAACGTATCTGCTGATCAAAGAATTGCAGGTCATTGATAACATTACTGGCTATTTCAACATGCATTCCACGATTTAACTTGTCATGGTCGCGAGTGGTTGATAATGGAACGACGATACATGCGTTGCCATTAATTTTTCCGTTGAGCACGACAACCAACCTATTTTTTATCATCTCAGGTGGAATGCGGCCATCGTAATACGTCGTGCTGAACTGTCCATTCTGGCTAACAGGATAGTTACCAAAGTTGCATTCCAGTATTTCACCAACCTTGGGGCTGAAATTAATCGCCACGAGTAAACCTCTCCTTAGTAAACTCTGAAAAAGTAATAACACAACGTTACGACCCGATATTTTCTAAGTCTAATGGATTCATGATGAACTCCGGTTTCGGCCTTCCCTCTCTGATTTAAACATCCGCAGCCATCCGGTTAGCGGTTTTCACTCGGTCACATTCAAATGCGATTCTGCTACAATCCTCCCCCCGTTCGAAGATTGAGCAATACACCTATGCGTCTAAACCCCGGCCAACAACAAGCTGTCGAATTCGTTACCGGCCCCTGCCTGGTGCTGGCGGGCGCGGGTTCCGGTAAAACTCGTGTTATCACCAATAAAATCGCCCATCTGATCCGCGGTTGCGGTTATCAGGCGCGACATATCGCGGCGGTGACTTTTACCAATAAGGCGGCGCGCGAGATGAAAGAGCGTGTCGGGCAGACGCTGGGGCGTAAAGAGGCGCGCGGGCTGATGATCTCCACCTTCCATACATTAGGGCTGGATATCATCAAACGGGAGTATGCGGCGCTTGGGATGAAAGCGAACTTTTCACTGTTTGACGATACCGATCAACTGGCGTTGCTCAAAGAACTGACCGAGGGGCTGATTGAAGATGACAAAGTTCTTCTGCAACAGCTGATTTCGACCATCTCTAACTGGAAGAACGATCTCAAAACACCGGCGCAGGCGGCGGCAGAAGCAATGGGCGAGCGGGATCGCATTTTTGCCCATTGTTATGGGCTGTATGATTCACACCTGAAAGCCTGTAACGTTCTCGACTTCGATGATCTGATTTTATTGCCGACGTTACTGCTGCAACGCAATGAAGAAGTCCGCGAGCGCTGGCAGAACAAAATTCGCTACCTGCTGGTGGATGAGTATCAGGACACCAACACCAGCCAGTATGAACTGGTGAAACTGCTGGTGGGCAGCCGCGCGCGCTTTACCGTAGTTGGCGATGACGACCAGTCGATCTACTCCTGGCGCGGCGCACGTCCGCAAAACCTGGTGCTGTTGAGCCAGGATTTTCCGGCGCTGAAGGTGATTAAGCTTGAGCAGAACTACCGCTCTTCCGGACGTATTCTGAAAGCGGCGAACATCCTCATTGCCAATAACCCGCACGTCTTTGAAAAGCGTCTGTTCTCCGAACTGGGCTACGGCACAGAGCTAAAAGTTTTAAGCGCGAATAACGAGGAACATGAAGCCGAGCGCGTTACTGGCGAGCTGATCGCCCATCACTTCGTCAATAAAACGCAGTACAAAGATTACGCCATTCTTTATCGCGGCAACCATCAGTCGCGGGTGTTTGAAAAATTCCTGATGCAAAACCGCATCCCGTACAAAATTTCTGGTGGTACGTCGTTTTTCTCTCGTCCTGAAATCAAGGATTTGCTGGCTTATCTGCGCGTGCTGACTAACCCGGACGATGACAGCGCATTTCTGCGTATCGTTAACACGCCGAAGCGAGAGATTGGCCCGGCTACGCTGAAAAAGCTGGGTGAGTGGGCGATGACGCGCAATAAAAGCATGTTTACCGCCAGTTTTGATATGGGCCTGAGCCAGACGCTTAGCGGACGTGGTTATGAAGCATTGACCCGCTTCACTCACTGGCTGGCGGAAATTCAGCGCCTGGCGGAGCGGGAACCGATTGCCGCAGTACGCGATCTGATCCATGGCATGGATTATGAATCCTGGCTGTACGAAACATCGCCCAGCCCGAAAGCTGCCGAAATGCGCATGAAGAACGTCAACCAACTGTTTAGCTGGATGACGGAGATGCTGGAAGGCAGTGAACTGGATGAGCCGATGACGCTCACTCAGGTGGTGACGCGCTTTACTCTGCGAGACATGATGGAGCGCGGCGAGAGCGAGGAAGAGCTGGATCAGGTACAACTGATGACTCTGCACGCGTCAAAAGGGCTGGAGTTTCCCTATGTCTACATGGTCGGTATGGAAGAAGGATTTTTGCCCCACCAGAGCAGCATCGATGAAGACAATATCGATGAGGAGCGTCGGCTGGCCTATGTTGGCATCACCCGCGCCCAGAAGGAATTGACCTTTACGCTGTGTAAAGAACGCCGTCAGTACGGCGAACTGGTGCGCCCGGAGCCGAGTCGCTTCCTGCTGGAGCTGCCGCAGGATGATTTGGTTTGGGAACAGGAGCGCAAAGTTGTCAGCGCCGAAGAACGAATGCAGAAAGGCCAAAACCATCTGGCAAATCTGAAGGCGATGATGGCAGCAAAACGAGGGAAATAATCAAGGCCGGGTAAGATGCGCGAGCATCGCACCCAGCATATTACTCTTTAATGCACTTCCAACGGCCAGTGAACATAGCTTTGCCACTGGCTTTCCTGATCAATAATCTCTTTACCCAGCGGATGTTGGGTTAGCCAACCTTGCGGAAGCGTCAAGGTCAACAGTTCATGGTTGGCCTTTAATGTCATCTCTGGCACGAGATCGTCACGGCGACGGCTGGCAAAAATGATGGCCAGGCGTAGTAAACGGCAGAGTTGTTCCGCGACGCGCGGCGGTACGGCATTTTGCTGATGCAACGAGGAGAGATCTATTGGGTTCGTCTGGTTGAGTAGTAGCGTCGCCAGTAATTTTTTCTGTGCAGGCGTAAAACCGGGAAGATCCAGATTACGTACCAGATAAGCAGCATGTTGCGGCGCTTGTTTGAAATCAACGCTCAGACCGATTTCATGAAGCTGACAGGCGCTGATGAGCAAATCACGGCTAATCGCTTCAAGATGCCATTCGTTTTCCACCTGATCGAAGAAGTTAGCCGCAACTTTGGCTACTCGCTGAGCCTGATCAATATCGATCATAAAGCGGCGTTGAATATTACGCAGCGTACGGCTGCGAATATCCTGCTCGACGGCCAGATGCAACATGCCGTAGACCAGGCCTTCACGCAGTGCACCGCCAGCCAGGGTCATACACTGAATATTCAGTTCGGTAAAAATGGCTATCAGGATCGCCAGACCACTCGGGAACACTAACGCACGTTCCAGCGTCAGTCCGTCGATCTCCAGTTCCTCCAGTCGACCACAATGAATGGCGCGTTGTTTCAGTTGCTGCAACTTTTCCAGGGTAATCCGTTCATCCATCCCCTGTGCCATCATGATTTCTTGTAAGGCCTGCACGGTGCCGGAAGCACCAACGCACACTTTCCAGCCGTGATACCGCAATTCATCGGCAACCGGACGTAACACTTCGCGTGCCGCTTTTTCTGCGGCATCAAAATTTTCCTGCCCCAGATTACGATCGGCAAAATAGCGTTCCAGCCAGGTGACGCAGCCCATCGACAGGCTGAACAACGAGGTGGTTTGTGCGCCAGTACCGGTTACCAGTTCAGTACTGGCACCGCCGATATCCACCACCAGGCGCTGATCGGCACCGCCAGTGGTGTGAGCAACACCCTGATAAATCAGGCGGGCTTCTTCTTCACCGCTGATCACTTGTACCGGACAACCGAGGATTTCCTGCGCTTTGGCAATAAAATCACCGGCATTGACGGCAAGGCGTAATGTCGCCGTGGCGACAACGCGAATTTGCGAGGGAGGGATATCTTGCAGACGTTCAGCAAACAGGCGCAAACATTGCCAACCGCGCTCCATTGCTTCATTAGACAGGGCATTTTCGCTGTTCAGGCCAGCAGCCAGACGCACTTTGCGTTTAATTCGCGTCAGCGTCTGGATGCTTCCAGCCACCTCGCGCACAACCAGCATATGAAAACTATTCGAACCGAGATCAATGGCTGCATATAATGACGAGGTGGAACCCATACTCTTCATCCTTCAATCTGTCTCTGCGTTGGCTGCGTTCTTTCATCCGAATCACTTACTACAGTAAGCTCATTGGGATTAACTCTCTTGCCATCTTGATACAGTTTGAATGATTTTGAGTATGACATTTTTTATTTAACCTGAACGACGACGATTACGCGGAGCGCCAGTACGACGCGGACCATTACCTGTACGCGGGCGTGTGAGGCGCAGCGGTTTTGGCAGATCGGTCATCAATGCGTCCGGATTGTATTTGCTTACCGGAATTGAGTGACCAATATAGGTCTCAATAGCAGGCAAATTCAATGCATACTCTTCACAGGCCAGGCTGATAGAGTGACCGCTTGCGCCTGCGCGACCTGTACGACCAATACGGTGAACGTAATCTTCACAGTCATCGGGTAAATCGTAGTTAAAGACGTGCGTCACCGCAGGGATGTGCAAACCACGCGCAGCAACGTCGGTGGCAACCAGAATATCCAGATCGCCACGGGTAAATTCATCAAGGATACGCAGACGTTTTTTCTGCGCGACATCGCCTGTCAACAAACCGACACGATGACCATCTGCCGCCAGGTGGCCCCAGATCTCTTCACAACGATGTTTGGTGTTGGCGAAAATAATCGCTCGGTCTGGCCATTCTTCTTCAATCAGCGTTTGCAGCAAACGCATTTTTTCTTCGTTAGAAGGGTAGAAAAGCTCTTCTTTTATACGGTGGCCCGTTTTCTGTTCCGGTTCCACTTCAATATATTCGGCATTGTTCATCTGCTCGAATGCCAGTTCGCGTACCCGGTACGAAAGCGTGGCGGAGAACAGCATGTTGAGGCGCTGGTTTGCAGGCGGCATACGGCGGAACAGCCAGCGGATATCTTTAATAAAGCCCAGATCGTACATGCGATCGGCTTCGTCCAGTACCACCACCTGAATGGCACCGAGGTTAATGTGGTTCTGCTTGGCGTAGTCAATTAAACGACCCGTGGTGCCAATCAGAATGTCAACGCCGCTTTCCAGCACTTTCAGCTGTTTGTCGTAGCCATCACCACCGTAAGCCAGACCCAGCTTCAGGCCGGTAGCTTGCGCCAGTGGCTCCGCATCGGCGTGGATCTGCACGGCAAGTTCACGCGTCGGTGCCATAATTAAGGCACGCGGCTGATTCACCTTGCGATCGGCAATCGCGGGATGAGAGAGAAGATAATGAAACGTTGACGTAAGAAACGCCATCGTTTTCCCGGTACCGGTTTGCGCCTGCCCGGCTACGTCACGACCCGCCAGCGTCAGCGGAAGGGCCAGTGCCTGAATGGGCGTACAGTTATGAAACCCTTTTTTTTCAAGGGCTTCTACAACCTTCGGATGCAGGGCGAAGTCGGAAAACTTCTGTTCTGTTAAATGTGTTTTGCTCATAGTGTGGTAGAATATCAGCTTACTATTGCTTTACGAAAGCGTATCCGGTGAAATAAAGTCAACCTTTAGTTGGTTAATGTTACACCAACAACGAAACCAACACGCCAGGCTTATTCCTGTGGAGTTATATATGAGCGATAAAATTATTCACCTGACTGACGACAGTTTTGACACGGATGTACTCAAAGCGGACGGGGCGATCCTCGTTGATTTCTGGGCAGAGTGGTGCGGTCCGTGCAAAATGATCGCCCCGATTCTGGATGAAATCGCTGACGAATATCAGGGCAAACTGACCGTTGCAAAACTGAACATCGATCAAAACCCTGGCACTGCGCCGAAATATGGCATCCGTGGTATCCCGACTCTGCTGCTGTTCAAAAACGGTGAAGTGGCGGCAACCAAAGTGGGCGCACTGTCTAAAGGTCAGTTGAAAGAGTTCCTCGACGCTAACCTGGCGTAAGGGAATTTCATGTTCGGGTGCCCTGTCGCTAAAAACTGGACGCCCGGCGTGAGTCATGCTAACTTAGTGTTGACTTCGTATTAAACATACCTTATTAAGTTTGAATCTTGTAATTTCCAACGCTTCCCGTTTTATCTTAAATGCGAAGTGAACAGATTTCTGGCTCGTCACTCAATCCGTCTTGTCGTTTCAGCTCTGCGTACTCTCCTGTGACCAGGCAGCGAAAAGACATGAGTCGATGACCGTAAACAGGCATGGATGATCCTGCCATACCATTCACAACATTAAGTTCGAGATTTACCCCAAGTTTAAGAACTCACACCACTATGAATCTTACCGAATTAAAGAATACGCCGGTTTCTGAGCTGATCACTCTCGGCGAAAATATGGGGCTGGAAAACCTGGCTCGTATGCGTAAGCAGGACATTATTTTTGCCATCCTGAAGCAGCACGCAAAGAGTGGCGAAGATATCTTTGGTGATGGCGTACTGGAGATATTGCAGGATGGATTTGGTTTCCTCCGTTCCGCAGACAGCTCCTACCTCGCCGGTCCTGATGACATCTACGTTTCTCCTAGCCAAATCCGCCGTTTCAACCTCCGCACTGGTGATACCATCTCTGGTAAGATTCGCCCGCCGAAAGAAGGTGAACGCTATTTTGCGCTGCTGAAAGTTAACGAAGTTAACTTCGACAAACCTGAAAACGCCCGCAACAAAATCCTCTTTGAGAACTTAACCCCACTGCACGCAAACTCTCGTCTGCGCATGGAACGTGGTAACGGTTCTACTGAAGATTTAACCGCTCGCGTACTGGACCTGGCATCACCTATCGGTCGTGGTCAGCGTGGTCTGATTGTGGCACCGCCGAAAGCCGGTAAAACCATGCTGCTGCAGAACATTGCCCAGAGCATTGCTTACAACCACCCGGATTGTGTGCTGATGGTTCTGCTGATTGACGAACGTCCGGAAGAAGTCACCGAGATGCAGCGTCTGGTAAAAGGTGAAGTTGTTGCTTCCACCTTTGACGAACCCGCATCTCGCCACGTTCAGGTTGCGGAAATGGTGATCGAGAAGGCGAAACGCCTGGTTGAGCACAAGAAAGACGTTATCATTCTGCTCGACTCCATCACTCGTTTGGCGCGTGCTTACAACACCGTTGTTCCGGCGTCAGGTAAAGTGCTGACCGGTGGTGTGGATGCCAACGCCCTGCATCGCCCGAAACGCTTCTTCGGTGCGGCGCGTAACGTGGAAGAGGGCGGCAGCCTGACCATCATCGCTACCGCGCTTATCGATACCGGTTCCAAGATGGACGAAGTTATCTACGAAGAGTTTAAAGGTACAGGCAACATGGAACTGCACCTCTCTCGTAAGATCGCTGAAAAACGCGTCTTCCCGGCAATCGACTACAACCGTTCCGGTACCCGTAAAGAAGAGCTGCTCACTACTCAGGAAGAGCTGCAGAAAATGTGGATCCTGCGCAAAATTATTCACCCGATGGGCGAAATCGATGCCATGGAGTTCCTCATTAATAAACTGGCGATGACCAAGACCAATGACGATTTCTTCGAAATGATGAAGCGCTCATAAATTTGTCTTATGCCAAAAACGCCACGTGTTTACGTGGCGTTTTGCTTTTATATCTGTAATCTTATTGCCGCACTGGCAATGTTAGGAAAATTCCTGGGTTTTGCTCGTGTGTTATGCAATTTGCATATCGAATGATTAATTTTTGCACAGGACTGGTGGGTTCGGAACGGACTTTCCCTTCTGAATAAAGGTCTTCGTGGTTATACTTCTGCTAATAATTTTCTCTGAGAGCATGCATTGTGAATTTACTGACAGTGAGTACTGATCTCATCAGTATTTTTTTATTCACGACACTGTTTCTGTTTTTTGCCCGAAAGGTAGCAAAAAAAGTCGGTTTAGTGGATAAACCTAACTTCCGCAAACGTCACCAGGGATTGATACCTCTCGTTGGGGGTATTTCGGTTTACGCAGGGATTTGCTTCACGTTCGGAATTGTCGATTATTATATTCCGCATGCATCTCTCTATCTCGCTTGTGCCGGTGTGCTTGTGTTCATCGGTGCGCTGGATGACCGTTTTGATATCAGCGTAAAAATCCGTGCCACCATACAGGCCGCTGTTGGCATTGTTATGATGGTGTTCGGCAAACTTTATCTCAGTAGCCTGGGTTATATCTTTGGCTCCTGGGAGATGGTGCTCGGACCGTTTGGCTACTTCCTGACGCTATTTGCCGTCTGGGCGGCAATTAATGCTTTCAACATGGTTGATGGCATTGATGGCTTGCTGGGCGGGTTGTCCTGCGTCTCGTTTGCAGCAATCGGTATGATTTTGTGGTTCGACGGGCAAACCAGCCTCGCTATCTGGTGCTTTGCGATGATCGCCGCCATCCTGCCCTATATCATGCTCAACCTTGGTATCCTGGGTCGCCGCTACAAAGTCTTTATGGGTGATGCGGGCAGTACGCTGATTGGTTTTACCGTTATCTGGATCCTGCTCGAAACGACTCAGGGAAAAACGCACCCAATAAGCCCGGTTACTGCATTATGGATTATCGCCATTCCGCTAATGGATATGGTGGCGATTATGTACCGTCGCCTGCGTAAAGGCATGAGCCCATTCTCTCCTGACCGTCAGCATATTCACCATTTGATCATGCGTGCCGGGTTTACTTCCCGCCAGGCGTTTGTGCTGATTACCCTTGCCGCAGCACTGCTCGCTTCAATTGGCGTGCTGGCAGAATACTCTCATTTTGTCCCGGAATGGGTCATGCTGGTGCTCTTTTTGCTAGCATTCTTCCTCTATGGATATTGCATTAAGCGTGCCTGGAAAGTTGCTCGCTTTATTAAGCGCGTAAAACGCAGACTGCGTAGAAATCGTGGTGGCAGCCCCAATTTAACCAAATAAATGAGGATGTGATGACACAACCAATGCCTGGGAAACCGGCCGAAGACGCTGAAAATGAACTGGATATTCGTGGGTTGTTTCGTACCTTGTGGGCTGGGAAGCTGTGGATTATTGGCATGGGGCTGGCGTTTGCGTTAATCGCGCTGGCGTATACTTTTTTTGCTCGTCAGGAGTGGAGCTCGACGGCGATTACCGATCGTCCAACAGTGAATATGCTGGGAGGATACTACTCGCAGCAGCAATTCTTGCGTAACCTGGACGTCCGTTCGAACATGGCTTCTGCCGACCAACCATCGGTCATGGATGAAGCCTATAAAGAGTTTGTTATGCAACTGGCCTCGTGGGATACCCGCCGCGATTTCTGGTTGCAGACAGACTATTACAAACAGCGGATGGTCGGGAACAGCAAAGCCGATGCGGCGTTGCTGGATGAAATGATTAACAACATCGTGTTTATTCCCGGTGACTTCACGCGTGCGGTCAATGATAGCGTTAAGCTGATTGCCGAAACCGCGCCTGACGCTAATAACCTGTTACGTCAGTATGTTGCGTTTGCCAGCCAACGAGCAGCCAGCCATCTGAATGATGAGCTGAAAGGCGCATGGGCGGCGCGTACCATCCAGATGAAAGCTCAGGTGAAGCGTCAGGAAGAAGTGGCGAAAGCCATCTACGACCGCCGGATGAACAGCATTGAACAGGCGCTGAAAATTGCTGAGCAGCATAATATTTCGCGCAGTGCGACAGATGTACCTGCCGAGGAACTACCTGATTCAGAAATGTTCCTGCTTGGGCGTCCAATGCTCCAGGCGCGACTGGAAAATTTACAGGCCGTCGGTCCGGCCTTTGATCTCGACTATGATCAGAATCGGGCCATGTTAAACACCCTGAATGTTGGTCCAACCCTGGATCCGCGTTTTCAGACCTATCGCTATTTGCGTACGCCGGAAGAACCGGTAAAACGCGATAGCCCACGTCGTGCCTTCCTGATGATTATGTGGGGCATTGTCGGGGGGCTGATCGGGGCTGGTGTCGCATTAACCCGCCGTTGCTCGAAATAGCAACACTGCTGCGGTGAGCGCAAAGGCGCTCGCCGCTTATTCGAAGAGAATCGATGTGAAAGTACTGACTGTATTTGGTACGCGCCCGGAAGCCATCAAGATGGCGCCGTTGGTGCATGCGTTGGCAAAAGATCCTTTTTTTGAGGCTAAAGTTTGCGTCACTGCGCAGCATCGGGAGATGCTCGATCAGGTGCTGAAACTCTTTTCCATTGTACCTGACTACGATCTCAACATAATGCAGCCAGGACAGGGTCTGACAGAGATAACCTGTCGGATTCTGGAAGGGCTAAAACCTATTCTTGCCGAATTCAAACCAGACGTCGTGCTGGTTCACGGCGATACGACGACGACGCTGGCAACCAGTCTGGCGGCGTTTTATCAGCGTATTCCTGTTGGTCACGTTGAGGCTGGTCTGCGCACGGGCGATCTCTATTCGCCGTGGCCGGAAGAGGCAAATCGTACATTGACCGGGCATCTGGCGATGTATCATTTCTCTCCAACCGAAACGTCCCGGCAAAACTTGCTGCGTGAAAACGTTGCTGACAGCCGAATCTTCATTACCGGTAATACCGTTATTGATGCACTGTTATGGGTGCGTGACCAGGTGATGAGCAGCGATACGCTGCGTTCAGAACTGGCGGCAAATTATCCGTTTATCGACCCTGATAAAAAAATGATTCTGGTGACCGGTCACAGACGTGAGAGTTTTGGTCGTGGCTTTGAAGAAATCTGCCATGCGCTGGCAGACATCGCCACCACGCACCAGGACATCCAGATTGTCTATCCGGTGCATCTCAACCCGAACGTCAGAGAGCCGGTCAATCGCATTCTGGGGCACGTGAAAAATGTCATTCTGATCGATCCTCAGGAGTATTTACCGTTTGTCTGGCTGATGAACCACGCCTGGCTGATTTTGACCGATTCAGGTGGCATTCAGGAGGAAGCGCCTTCGCTGGGGAAACCAGTGCTGGTGATGCGTGAAACCACTGAACGTCCGGAAGCAGTGAAGGCGGGTACGGTGCGTCTAGTCGGCACGGATAAGCAGCGAATCGTCGAGGAAGTGACGCGTCTTTTAAAAGACGAAAACGAATATCAAACCATGAGCCGCGCCCATAACCCGTATGGTGATGGTCAGGCATGCTCTCGCATTCTGGAAGCGTTAAAAAATAATCGGATATCACTATGAGTTTTGCGACCATTTCTGTCATTGGACTGGGTTACATTGGACTGCCAACGGCGGCAGCGTTTGCCTCCCGGCAAAAACAGGTGATTGGTGTTGATATCAACCAACACGCGGTTGATACCATCAATCGTGGCGAAATCCATATCGTCGAGCCTGATTTGGCGAGCGTAGTAAAAACTGCCGTAGAAGGCGGTTTTTTACGAGCGAGCACGACGCCGGTTGAAGCGGATGCCTGGCTGATTGCTGTACCCACGCCGTTTAAAGGCGATCATGAGCCTGATATGGCTTACGTTGAATCGGCTGCTCGCTCCATTGCGCCAGTGCTGAAAAAAGGCGCGCTGGTGATCCTTGAGTCCACCTCGCCGGTGGGTTCAACCGAGAAGATGGCAGAATGGTTAGCAGAGATGCGTCCGGACCTGACTTTCCCACAGCAGGTGGGCGAGCAGGCGGACGTCAACATTGCTTACTGCCCGGAACGCGTGTTACCGGGCCAGGTTATGGTCGAGCTGATTAAAAACGATCGCGTGATTGGTGGTATGACGCCGGTTTGTTCGGCCCGTGCCAGCGAACTGTACAAAATTTTCCTCGAAGGTGAGTGTGTCGTCACTAACTCACGGACGGCGGAAATGTGTAAACTCACCGAGAACAGCTTCCGCGATGTGAATATCGCTTTTGCTAACGAACTGTCGCTGATTTGCGCCGATCAGGGGATTAACGTCTGGGAACTGATTCGCCTGGCGAATCGTCACCCTCGCGTCAATATTCTTCAACCTGGCCCTGGCGTGGGTGGTCACTGCATCGCTGTTGATCCGTGGTTTATCGTGGCACAGAATCCGCAGCAGGCGCGGCTTATCCGTACCGCGCGTGAAGTAAACGATCACAAACCGTTCTGGGTGATTGATCAGGTCAAAGCGGCGGTTGCCGACTGCCTGGCCGCTACCGATAAACGCGCCAGTGAGCTGAAAATTGCCTGTTTTGGTCTGGCGTTTAAACCGAATATTGATGACCTGCGCGAAAGTCCGGCGATGGAAATCGCTGAATTGATCGCTCAGTGGCACAGCGGCGAAACGCTGGTTGTTGAGCCTAACATTCACCAGTTGCCGAACAAACTGAATGGGCTTTGTACTCTGGCGCAGCTTGACGAGGCGCTGGCAACGGCAGATGTGCTGGTGATGTTGGTCGATCATAGTCAGTTCAAAGTTATCAATGGCGACAACGTCCATCAGCAGTATGTCGTCGATGCCAAAGGAGTGTGGCGCTAATGAGAAAGATTCTGATAACAGGCGGTGCCGGGTTTATTGGCTCGGCGCTGGTGCGTTATATCATCAACGAGACGAACGATGCGGTGGTGGTGGTCGATAAGCTGACCTACGCCGGAAACCTGATGTCGCTGGCACCGGTTGCGCAAAGCGATCGCTTTGCCTTTGAGAAAGTTGATATCTGCGATCGGGCAGAACTGGCGCGTGTTTTCACAGAACATCAGCCAGACTGCGTCATGCATCTGGCAGCTGAAAGCCATGTTGACCGTTCTATTGACGGCCCGGCAGCGTTTATCGAAACCAACATTGTCGGGACTTATACACTGCTTGAAGCGGCGCGGGCTTACTGGAATGCGCTGGCAGAAGACAAAAAATCGGCGTTCCGTTTTCATCATATCTCCACCGACGAAGTATACGGTGACCTGCATTCCACAGATGATTTCTTCACCGAAACCACGCCGTATTCGCCGAGCAGCCCTTATTCTGCTTCAAAAGCAAGCAGCGACCATCTGGTGCGCGCCTGGCTGCGGACCTACGGCCTGCCGACGTTAATCACCAACTGCTCTAATAACTACGGTCCTTACCACTTTCCGGAAAAACTGATCCCGCTGATGATCCTCAACGCGCTGGCGGGTAAACCGCTGCCGGTATATGGCAATGGGCAGCAAATCCGTGACTGGTTATATGTTGAAGATCATGCCCGCGCGCTGTATTGCGTGGTGACCACCGGGAAAGTCGGTGAAACCTATAATATTGGTGGTCACAACGAGCGTAAGAATCTCGAGGTTGTGGAAACCATTTGCGAGCTGCTGGAAGAACTGGCCCCGAATAAACCGCACGGTGTGGCGCACTATCGTGATCTGATCACTTTTGTCGCTGACCGTCCGGGGCATGACCTGCGCTATGCCATTGATGCTTCGAAAATTGCCCGTGAACTTGGCTGGCTGCCGCAGGAAACCTTTGAAAGTGGAATGCGTAAAACAGTGCAGTGGTATCTGGCTAATGAAAGCTGGTGGAAGCAGGTGCAGGACGGCAGCTATCAGGGTGAGCGTTTAGGTCTGAACGGCTAATTCTCAGCGGAGGCAAACATGAAAGGTATTATCCTGGCGGGCGGTTCCGGCACCCGATTGCATCCGATTACGCGCGGCGTATCGAAGCAACTGTTGCCGATTTACGATAAGCCAATGATTTACTATCCGCTGTCGGTGCTGATGCTGGCCGGTATCCGCGAAATTCTCATCATCACTACGCCGGAAGATAAAGGTTATTTCCAGCGCCTGCTGGGCGATGGTAGTGAGTTCGGTATCCAGCTGGAATATGCCGAACAGCCCAGCCCGGACGGTCTTGCGCAGGCCTTTATCATCGGTGAAACCTTCCTCAACGGTGAACCTTCTTGTCTGGTGCTGGGCGATAACATCTTCTTCGGACAGGGCTTCAGTCCGAAGCTGCGTCATGTTGCGGCGCGCACGCAAGGGGCGACGGTATTTGGCTATCAGGTAATGGATCCAGAACGCTTTGGCGTCGTGGAGTTTGACGACAATTTCCGCGCTATCTCTCTGGAAGAAAAGCCAAAACAGCCAAAATCAAACTGGGCGGTGACCGGGCTTTATTTCTACGACAGTAAAGTTGTGGAGTACGCAAAGCAGGTGAAGCCGTCGGAGCGTGGTGAACTGGAGATTACCTCCATCAACCAGATGTACCTTGAGGCAGGCAACCTGACCGTTGAACTGCTCGGGCGCGGATTTGCCTGGCTGGACACCGGCACACACGACAGCCTGATTGAAGCCAGTACCTTTGTACAGACGGTGGAAAAACGCCAGGGCTTTAAGATTGCCTGCCTGGAAGAGATTGCCTGGCGTAACGGCTGGCTCGATGACGAAGGTGTGAAGCGTGCTGCCAGTTCATTAGCGAAAACTGGCTACGGCCAATATCTGCTGGAGTTACTCCGTGCCCGTCCGCGCCAGTATTGAACCACTAGCCTGGGAAAATGCCTTCTTTGGCGTTAACAGCGCTATCGTGCGCATCACTCCTGATGCGCCACTCCTGACGCCAGACGCGTTAGCGCCGTGGTCACGAGTGCAGGCCAAAATTGCTGCATCAAATACTGTTGAGCTGGATGCCTTGCAACAGCTGGGATTCTGCCTGGTTGAAGGTGAAGTTGATTTGGCGCTACCCGTGAACAATGTCAGTGATAGCGGCGCAGAAGTGGCACAAGAGACAGATATTCCCGTATTACGTGAGTTAGCCAGTGCCGCATTTGCGCAAAGCCGTTTTCGTGCGCCGTGGTATGCGCCTGACGCCAGCGGTCGCTTTTATGCGCAGTGGGTTGAAAATGCCGTGCGCGGCACCTTTGATCATCAATGCCTCATTTTACGTTCGGCGTCCGGCGATATTCGCGGCTATGTCTCTTTACGGGAACTCAATGCGACAGATGCGCGAATTGGCCTGCTGGCTGGACGCGGTGCAGGTGCTGAGCTGATGCAAACAGCGCTAAACTGGGCGTATGCTCGCGGTAAAACAACTTTGCGGGTGGCGACCCAGATGGGCAACACCGCCGCGCTTAAACGATACATACAAAGTGGTGCGAATGTAGAAAGCACCGCGTACTGGTTATATAGGTGATCACATGATTCCATTTAACGCACCGCCGGTGGTGGGAACCGAACTCGACTATATGCAGTCGGCAATGGGTAGCGGCAAACTGTGTGGGGATGGCGGTTTTACCCGTCGCTGCCAGCAGTGGCTGGAGCAACGTTTTGGCAGCGCCAAAGTGTTACTGACACCATCCTGCACCGCTTCGCTGGAGATGGCGGCGCTGCTGCTCGATATCCAGCCTGGCGATGAAGTGATCATGCCGAGCTACACCTTTGTCTCCACCGCCAATGCCTTTGTGCTGCGTGGCGCGAAAATCGTCTTTGTGGATGTTCGCCCGGACACCATGAACATCGACGAAACGCTGATTGAAGCGGCGATCACTGACAAAACGCGCGTTATCGTGCCGGTGCATTACGCGGGTGTGGCCTGCGAAATGGACACCATTATGGCGTTGGCGAAAAAGCATAATCTGTTTGTGGTGGAAGATGCCGCTCAGGGCGTGATGTCCACTTATAAAGGGCGTGCGCTGGGAACCATTGGTCATATTGGCTGCTTTAGCTTCCATGAAACCAAAAACTACACGGCGGGCGGTGAAGGCGGCGCGACGCTGATTAACGATAAAGCGTTAATCGAACGAGCCGAGATCATCCGTGAAAAAGGGACTAACCGCAGCCAGTTCTTCCGTGGTCAGGTTGATAAATATACCTGGCGCGATATTGGCTCCAGCTATTTGATGTCCGATCTGCAAGCCGCGTACCTGTGGGCGCAACTGGAAGCAGCGGATCGTATCAATCAGCAACGTCTGGCGCTGTGGCAAAACTACTACGATGCGTTAGCACCTCTGGCGAAAGCCGGGCGTATCGAGCTGCCGTCGATTCCCGATGGCTGCGTGCAGAACGCGCATATGTTCTACATTAAACTGCGGGATATTGATGACCGGAGCGCGTTGATTAACTTTCTGAAAGAAGCGGAAATCATGGCGGTGTTCCATTACATTCCGCTGCACGGTTGCCCTGCGGGGGAACGCTTTGGTGAGTTCCACGGTGAAGATCGCTACACCACCAAAGAGAGCGAGCGCCTGCTGCGCCTGCCGCTGTTCTACAACCTGTCGCCCGTCAATCAGCGTACGGTAATTGCGACCTTGTTGAATTACTTCTCCTGATATGTCGTTGGCAAAAGCGTCCTTATGGACGGCGGCCAGTACACTGGTCAAGATTGGTGCAGGGTTACTGGTCGGTAAGTTGCTGGCGGTGTCATTTGGTCCGGCGGGGCTTGGGCTGGCGGCAAATTTCCGCCAGTTGATTACCGTGCTCGGCGTGCTTGCCGGGGCGGGCATCTTTAATGGCGTAACCAAATACGTTGCTCAGTACCATGATAATCCGCAGCAGCTGCGTCGCGTGGTCGGCACTTCATCAGCGATGGTGCTTGGTTTCTCTACGCTGATGGCGCTGGTTTTTGTGCTGGCGGCAGCGCCAATTAGCCAGGGATTGTTTGGTAATACCGACTATCAGGGGCTGGTGCGTTTAGTGGCGTTGGTGCAAATGGGGATCGCCTGGGGCAACCTGTTACTGGCGTTGATGAAAGGCTTTCGCGATGCCGCAGGTAATGCGTTATCGCTGATTGTCGGCAGCTTGATTGGCGTTCTCGCGTACTACGTCAGTTACCGTTTGGGTGGTTATGAAGGGGCGTTGCTGGGGCTGGCGTTGATTCCCGCGCTGGTGGTGATTCCTGCCGTCATCATGTTGATCAAACGTGGTGCCATCCCGTTAAGCTATCTGAAACCCAGCTGGGATAACGGCCTGGCAGGGCAGTTGAGCAAATTTACGCTCATGGCGTTGATTACGTCGGTGACCTTGCCCGTTGCTTACATCATGATGCGTAAACTGCTGGCGGCGCAGTATAGCTGGGATGAAGTGGGGATCTGGCAAGGGGTGAGCAGTATTTCCGATGCCTACCTGCAATTTATTACGGCATCGTTCAGCGTATATTTGCTGCCCACGTTGTCGCGGCTAACGGAAAAGCGCGATATCACCCGGGAAGTGGTTAAATCGCTGAAATTCGTCTTACCGGCAGTGGCGGCGGCGAGTTTTACCGTCTGGTTGCTGCGTGATTTTGCTATCTGGCTGCTGTTGTCGAATAAATTTACCGCTATGCGCGATCTCTTTGCCTGGCAGTTAGTGGGTGATGTGTTAAAAGTGGGCGCTTATGTCTTTGGTTATCTGGTGATCGCCAAAGCGTCACTGCGGTTTTATATTCTGGCGGAAGTCAGCCAGTTCACTTTATTGATGGTATTTGCCCACTGGCTAATCCCTGCGCATGGTGCACTGGGCGCGGCGCAGGCCTATATGGCAACCTATATCGTCTATTTTTCTCTTTGTTGTGGCGTGTTTTTACTCTGGCGTAGGCGGGCATGACTGTACTGATTCACGTACTGGGATCGGATATCCCTCACCATAACCAAACCGTTCTGCGGTTTTTCAACGACGCGCTGGCCGCGACGAGCGAGCACGCGCGCGAGTTTATGGTTGTTGGCAAGGACGACGGCTTAAGTGATAGCTGTCCGGCGCTTTCTGTGCAATTTTTCCCTGGGAAAAAATCGCTGGCGGAAGCGGTCATCGCGAAAGCAAAAGCTAACCGTCAGCAGCGATTTTTTTTCCACGGTCAGTTCAATCCCAAACTGTGGCTGGCTCTGCTGAGTGGTGGCATTAAGCCCAGCCAGTTTTTCTGGCATATCTGGGGGGCAGACCTGTATGAGCTTTCCAGTGGCTTGAGATATAAGCTTTTTTATCCGCTGCGCCGTCTGGCGCAAAAGCGAGTCGGCTGTGTATTTGCCACCCGCGGTGATTTGAGTTTTTTTGCCAAAACGCATCCAAAGGTGCGGGGCGAACTGCTGTACTTCCCGACGCGGATGGACCCTTCTCTCAATACGATGGCGAACGATCGCCTACGTGAAGGGAAAATGACCATTCTGGTGGGGAACTCCGGTGACCGCAGCAATGAGCATGTCGCCGCCTTACGCGCCGTTCATCAGCAATTTGGCGATACGGTAAAAGTCGTGGTGCCTATGGGATATCCACCCAATAACGATGCATATATCAATGAAGTTCGCCAGGCGGGGCTGGCGTTATTCAGCGAAGAAAATCTGCAAGTTCTGAGCGAAAAACTGGAATTTGATGCCTATCTGGCGCTACTTCGTCAGTGCGATCTCGGTTACTTTATTTTTGCCCGCCAGCAGGGCATTGGTACGCTGTGCTTACTGATTCAGGCGGGTATTCCTTGTGTGCTTAACCGGGAAAATCCGTTCTGGCAGGATATGACGGAACAGCATTTGCCGGTGCTGTTTACTACCGACGATCTCAACGAGGATATTGTGCGTGAAGCGCAGCGCCAGTTGGCGTCGGTGGATAAAAACACCATTGCCTTCTTTAGCCCGAACTATCTGCAAGGCTGGCAGCGGGCATTGGCGATTGCCGCCGGGGAGGTCGCATGAGTCTGCTGCAATTCAGTGGCCTGTTTGTTGTCTGGCTGCTCTGCACGCTGTTTATTGCCACGCTGACCTGGTTTGAGTTTCGCCGTGTGCGCTTTAACTTCAATGTCTTCTTTTCATTGCTGTTTTTGCTCACCTTTTTCTTCGGCTTTCCGCTGACCAGCGTGCTGGTATTTCGCTTTGATGTTGGTGTTGCGCCGCCAGAAATCTTGTTGCAGGCGTTGCTTTCTGCGGGCTGCTTCTACGCGGTTTACTATGTCACCTACAAAACCCGCCTACGCAAACGCGTTGCTGATGTACCGCGCCGTCCGCTGTTTACCATGAACCGCGTGGAGACCAATCTCACGTGGGTGATCCTGATGGGCATTGCGTTGGTAAGCGTCGGCATCTTCTTCATGCACAACGGTTTTTTGCTGTTCCGTCTTAACTCCTACAGTCAGATCTTCTCCAGTGAAGTCTCCGGCGTGGCGTTAAAACGTTTCTTTTACTTTTTCATCCCGGCGATGCTGGTGGTTTATTTTCTGCGCCAGGACAGCAAAGCGTGGCTGTTTTTCCTCGTCAGCACGGTCGCCTTTGGCTTGCTGACTTATATGATTGTCGGCGGCACTCGCGCCAATATCATCATCGCATTCGCTATCTTCCTGTTTATTGGCATTATTCGCGGCTGGATTTCGTTGTGGATGCTGGCGGCGGCGGGCGTGCTGGGGATTGTGGGCATGTTCTGGCTGGCGCTAAAACGCTATGGAATGAATGTGAGCGGCGATGAAGCGTTCTATACGTTTCTCTATCTCACCCGCGATACCTTTTCGCCGTGGGAGAATCTGGCATTGCTGTTGCAGAACTACGACAACATCGACTTCCAGGGCCTGGCTCCCATTGTCCGCGATTTCTATGTCTTTATCCCTTCCTGGCTGTGGCCGGGTCGCCCGAGTATGGTACTGAACTCCGCCAACTACTTTACCTGGGAAGTGCTGAATAACCACTCCGGGCTGGCGATCTCGCCTACTCTTATAGGCTCACTGGTTGTTATGGGCGGCGCGTTGTTCATCCCGCTCGGGGCGATTGTGGTTGGACTGATCATCAAATGGTTCGACTGGCTGTATGAACTGGGCAATCGCGAAACTAATCGCTATAAGGCTGCGATATTGCACAGTTTCTGCTTCGGGGCGATCTTCAATATGATCGTGCTGGCGCGTGAAGGGCTGGATTCGTTTGTCTCACGCGTGGTCTTTTTTATCGTGGTCTTCGGCGCATGTCTGATGATCGCAAAACTGTTGTACTGGCTTTTTGAAAGCGCCGGACTCATTCATAAACGTACAAAATCATCGCTCCGGACGCAGGTTGAAGGATAACAATGAATAACAACACCACAGCACCGACCTATACGCTGCGTGGCTTACAGTTGATTGGTTGGCGTGATATGCAGCACGCCCTCGATTATCTGTTTGCTGACGGGCAGCTTAAGCAGGGAACGCTGGTTGCCATTAATGCCGAAAAAATGCTGACCATTGAAGATAACGCCGAGGTCAGGGAGTTAATTAATGCTGCCGAATTTAAATATGCTGATGGCATCAGCGTTGTACGTTCAGTACGTAAAAAGTACCCGCAGGCGCAGGTTTCCCGCGTTGCCGGGGCCGATCTCTGGGAAGAGCTGATGGCGCGCGCAGGCAAAGAAGGGACGCCGGTATTTCTTGTGGGCGGTAAACCTGAAGTGCTGGCGCAAACTGAAGCTAAACTGCGCAATCAGTGGAATGTGAATATCGTTGGCAGTCAGGATGGTTATTTTAAACCCGAGCAGCGTCAGGCGCTGTTTGAACGCATTCATGCCAGCGGAGCGCAAATCGTCACCGTCGCGATGGGATCGCCAAAGCAGGAGATCTTCATGCGCGACTGCCGTCTGGTGCATCCAGAAGCGCTGTATATGGGCGTTGGCGGGACTTACGATGTTTTCACCGGTCACGTGAAACGCGCACCGAAAATCTGGCAAACGCTGGGGCTGGAGTGGCTCTACCGCCTGCTTTCGCAGCCGAGCCGCATTAAGCGTCAGCTTCGTTTGCTGCGTTATTTACGCTGGCATTACACCGGCAACCTCTGATTTTCCTCTCTCTGTAAAGCGACGGAGTGGTCACTTCGTCGCCTGCCTGTCTTTTTATTACACAAAGCATTCAAATTTTTAATGCTTTATTTGCCATTTCTCCTGAATTACGAAAACATTCGCAACACTCGATGTACCCATAACGATAACCGGTAACACCGGAAAGCATGCAAACACAACACGAGGATTTATGGCAGATAACAAACCAGAGCTACAGCGTGGGCTGGAAGCTCGACATATCGAACTCATCGCCCTGGGGGGCACCATTGGCGTCGGCCTGTTTATGGGGGCCGCCAGTACCCTGAAATGGGCCGGGCCATCCGTATTGTTGGCCTATATCATCGCCGGGCTGTTCGTCTTTTTCATCATGCGTTCAATGGGCGAAATGTTGTTCCTCGAACCGGTTACCGGTTCGTTCGCCGTTTATGCGCATCGTTATATGAGCCCGTTTTTTGGCTATCTCACCGCCTGGTCTTACTGGTTTATGTGGATGGCGGTGGGGATCTCAGAAATCACCGCCATTGGCGTTTATGTCCAGTTCTGGTTCCCGGAGATGGCGCAGTGGATACCCGCATTGATCGCGGTGGCGCTGGTGGCGTTGGCGAATCTGGCGGCAGTGCGGTTGTACGGCGAAATCGAGTTCTGGTTCGCGATGATCAAAGTCACCACGATTATCGTGATGATTGTCATTGGCCTGGGCGTAATTTTCTTTGGTTTTGGCAATGGCGGGCAGTCGATTGGTTTTAGCAATCTCACAGAGCATGGCGGTTTCTTTGCGGGTGGCTGGAAAGGGTTCCTGACCGCATTGTGTATTGTGGTGGCGTCCTACCAGGGCGTGGAGCTGATTGGCATTACTGCCGGTGAAGCGAAGAATCCGCAGGTGACGCTGCGCAGTGCCGTAGGCAAGGTGTTGTGGCGTATCCTGATTTTCTACGTAGGCGCGATTTTCGTTATCGTCACCATCTTCCCGTGGAATGAAATAGGCAGTAACGGCAGCCCGTTCGTACTGACTTTCGCCAAAATCGGCATTACCGCAGCGGCGGGTATTATCAACTTTGTGGTACTGACGGCTGCGCTCTCTGGCTGTAACAGCGGCATGTACAGTTGTGGACGTATGCTCTACGCACTGGCGAAAAACCGTCAGTTACCGGCGGCAATGGCGAAAGTTTCCCGTCAAGGTGTTCCGGTTGCAGGCGTGGCGGTATCAATTGCTATTCTGTTAATTGGCTCATGCCTGAACTACATCATTCCCAATCCACAGCGTGTGTTTGTCTATGTCTACAGTGCCAGCGTGCTTCCGGGGATGGTGCCATGGTTTGTGATATTGATAAGCCAGCTGCGTTTTCGTCGTGCGCATAAAGCGGCGATTGCCAGCCATCCGTTCCGCTCAATCCTGTTCCCGTGGGCCAACTACGTAACAATGGCATTCCTGATTTGCGTTTTGATCGGCATGTACTTTAATGAAGATACGCGTATGTCGCTGTTTGTCGGCATCATCTTTATGCTGGCGGTGACGGCAATTTATAAAGTTTTTGGGCTTAATCGCCACGGTAAAGCGCATAAACTGGAGGAATAAGCAGCAAAACGCACAAACCGTAACCAAACGCGCAATTTATTTAAAAAGGGACTAGACAGAGGGGTGGGAAGTCCGTATTATCCACCCCCGCAACGGCGCTAAGCGCCCGTAGCTCAGCTGGATAGAGCGCTGCCCTCCGGAGGCAGAGGTCTCAGGTTCGAATCCTGTCGGGCGCGCCATTTAGTCCCGGCGCTTGAGCTGCGGTGGTAGTAATACCGCGTAACAAGATTTGTAGTGGTGGCTATAGCTCAGTTGGTAGAGCCCTGGATTGTGATTCCAGTTGTCGTGGGTTCGAATCCCATTAGCCACCCCATTATTAGAAGTTGTGACAATGCGAAGGTGGCGGAATTGGTAGACGCGCTAGCTTCAGGTGTTAGTGTCCTTACGGACGTGGGGGTTCAAGTCCCCCCCCTCGCACCACGACTTTAAAGAATTGAACTAAAAATTCAAAAAGCAGTATTTCGGCGAGTAGCGCAGCTTGGTAGCGCAACTGGTTTGGGACCAGTGGGTCGGAGGTTCGAATCCTCTCTCGCCGACCAATTTTGAACCCCGCTTCGGCGGGGTTTTTTGTTTTCTGTGCATTTCATCACTCTCCCTTCGCAATAAACGCCCGTAATCACTCATTGCTACACGGTATGATTTCGCCCTTAACGTATTGAAGGATGACTTCGGGCAAGGAGCGACCATGCTGCAACAGGTTCCAACGCGTGCTTTTCATGTGATGGCGAAACCAAGCGGTTCCGATTGTAATCTGAACTGTGACTACTGTTTTTATCTCGAAAAACAATCCCTTTACCGCGAAAAGCCAGTTGCGCATATGGACGATGACACGCTGGAAGCGTATGTCCGTCACTATATCGCCGCCAGCGAACCCCAAAACGAAGTGGCTTTTACCTGGCAGGGCGGCGAACCAACGTTACTCGGGCTGGATTTTTACCGACGTGCCGTGGCGCTACAGGCGAAATATGGTGCTGGCAGGAAGATAAGTAACAGCTTTCAGACTAACGGTGTGCTGCTCGATGATGAATGGTGTGCATTTCTGGCAGAAAATCATTTTCTGGTTGGGTTATCGCTGGACGGTCCGGCTGAGATCCACAATCATTATCGCGTGACCAAAGGTGGCAGACCCACGCATAAGCTGGTGATGCGTGCCCTGACGCTCCTGCAAAAACATCATGTCGACTATAACGTGCTGGTCTGTGTCAACCGCACCAGCGCGCAGCAACCGTTACAGGTTTATGATTTTTTGTGCAATGCAGGCGTTGAGTTTATCCAGTTTATTCCGGTGGTGGAGCGCCTGGCTGATGAAACAGCTGCCCGCAATGGACTGAAATTACATGCGCCTGGTGATATTCAGGGGGAACTGACAGAATGGTCGGTGCGCCCCGATGAGTTCGGTGAGTTTCTGGTGGCAATTTTTGACCACTGGATCAAACGTGACGTCGGCAAGATTTTCGTGATGAATATCGAATGGGCGTTTGCCAATTTTGTCGGTGCGCCGGGTGCGGTTTGCCATCATCAGCCGACTTGTGGACGCTCGGTGATTGTCGAACACAACGGCGACGTTTACGCCTGCGATCACTATGTTTATCCGCAATATCGACTGGGGAATATGCTTCAGCAAACAATTGCAGAAATGGTAGATTCCCCGCAGCAGCAGGTGTTTGGAGAAGATAAATTTAAGCTGTTACCGGCGCAGTGTCGCAGTTGTAACGTGTTAAAAGCATGTTGGGGAGGCTGCCCGAAACATCGCTTTATGCTCGATGCCAGCGGTAAGCCGGGGCTGAATTATTTGTGTGCCGGGTATCAGCGTTATTTCCGCTATCTACCGCCATATCTTAAAGCAATGGCTGATTTGCTGGCGCACGGTCGCCCGGCCAGCGACATTATGCAGGCGCATTTGATGGTGGTGAATAAGTAAAAAAGCAGCCATTTTGTGGCCGCCTGCGGTTGATTGCCGGATGCGATGCTGACGCATCTTATCCGGCCTACAGGACGCTGCAATTTATTGAATTTGCAAGGCTTGTAGGCCGGATAAGGCGTTCACGCCGCATCCGGCAAGGTCAGTGTGGCCCGATGTAGCGATAGCGCCGGCTTAATCAGATTTAATCTGCGCGCGCGGCGGATATTTTTTCAGGATCTCCATATACGCGTGCATTTCGGTCTGTAGCGGTACACCCATTGGGATATGGCGCACGCCGATAGAGTCGCTTTCCTGCGGATCGGTGTACAGGTTAAACACCGACGATCCCGCCGTTTGCATTACTGTGCCGGTGAATCCACCCTGATACCCGCTCTGGGTATAAGCGTATGGCTGTTGGATGAGTACGTGATATTTAAACTCATCCATACGCACAGCAGAAAGTTTGCCGTTGAGGAAGTAGTGCTCGGCCTTACGGTTAGACTGACCATTTGTTCCCAGGAAGAAAGATGTCTGGTCCACACCATCAATAAAGGTGGTTTTCGGCACTAAATTCGCCACTTTCGCTCCAGGATGTCCTGCCAGATCCAGCGCCGTAGGGAAGAGATCCGCCAGATCGACAATACCGTCAGATTTACGCGGTTGGATCATCCCTTTCCAGTAAACGAAGGTTGGCACACGAACGCCGCCTTCCCATGTAGAACCTTTCGCACCGCGGAACGGCGTGCGACCGTGCGGCGGAACTTCAGCTTCCGGACCGTTATCAGAGGTGAACACAATCAGCGTGTTATCAAGCTGACCGTTTTTCTCCAGTGCTTTATACAGATTGGCGAAGATATCGTTCATCTCCACCATGCAGTCGCCGTAAGAGGTGCGCGCCGGAGAGCTACCCGCATATTTGGCGTTCGGGTAGTTATCGAAGTGACAGCCGCGAGTGCCATAGTAGAGGAAGAATGGCTTATCGCTCTTTGCCATCTTGTCGAGGAACTTAACGCCATATTCCATCCAGCGTTGATCCAGATCTTCCATATATTTCGGCGTAATGTCGGCAATGGCTTCCTGTTCACCGCCGCGCACGGCATGAACGTCATCTTTGCTGAACGGCAGTTTTTGGATGTATTCAGAACGATCCGGGCTCAGGGCGACTTCCGGGTTGACATGAACATCACGCCATTCGGTATACATATCAGATACCGAGTTAAAGCCGCGGAAATCATCAAAGCCAACGTTCTGCGGCTGCGACTCTTTGTTTTCCCCCATATGCCATTTCCCGATAGCCTGGGTGACGTAGCCCTGATCGTGCAGCAACTGTGGCAGCGTGGTTAACCCTTGCAGACCGCCCGGCTGCCCGTACATTGGCGGCATCAGAATGCCGTGGTGGATGGAGTATTGTCCGGTGAGAATCGTGGCGCGGGTTGGGGAAGAACTCGGTTGAGAATACGCCGAAGTTAAAATCAGCCCCTGGCTGGCAACGGCGTCGATATCTGGTGTAGGGTTACCCACCGCCACGCCACCGCCGTTAAAGCCAACATCCATCCAGCCCACATCATCCAGCAAGAAAACAACCACGTTCGGTTTCTTACCGGTTTTTTTCTCAAGTTCTGCCAGCTTCTGCTGGGTTTCTTTGTCTTGTGCAGGATGCTGCATCACCGGCATCATGTTGTCGGCAATAGTGGTCGCCGGTTTAACCAGATACTGGTTTGGGTGATCGTATCCGGCAAAGCCTTTGCGTGCGGTGGCGGTTGACGGGGTATCTGCTGCGCTGGCCATGAGTGGAAGAGCGGCGGCGACAGCCACAACAAGAAGTTTGGGTGAAAACGAAAATTCCATGCAAAATGCTCCGGTTTCATGTCGTCAAAATGTTGACGTAATTAAGCATTGATAATTGAGATCCCTCTCCCTGACAGGATGATTGCATAAATAATAGTGATGAAAATAAATTATTTATTTATACAGATAATGAATTGGAAAATCAGGAGAGCGTTTTCAATCCTACCTCTGGCGCAGGTGATATGTAAGGCGGTGATGTTATATCGCGTTGATTATTGATGCTGTTTTTAGTTTTAACGGCAATTAATATATATGTTATTAATTGAATGACTTTTATTATTCATTATATATATGTGTAGAATCGTGCGCAGGAGAAATATTCACTCAGGAAGTTATTACTCAGGAAGCAAAGAGGATTACAGAATTATCTCATAACAAGTGTTAAGGGATGTTATTTCACGGTTCTCTGTGGCATAATAAACGAGTAGATGCTCATTCCATCTCTTATGTTCGCCTTAGTGCCTCATAAACTCCGGAATGACGCAGAGCCGTTTACGGTGCTTATCGTCCACTGACAGATGTCGCTTATGCCTCATCAGACACCATGGACACAACGTTGAGTGAAGCACCCACTTGTTGTCATACAGACCTGTTTTAACGCCTGCTCCGTAATAAGAGCAGGCGTTTTTTTATATATCAGAAAGGTCCCGGAGGTGCTTGCCTCCGGGTGAGAAAGAGCTACTGTGGCGGGTTGTTCTGCAACGTTAACATCAAGCCATCGCGACGCATCGCTGCGGCTTCTTCCGGCTTGTGCAGTCTGTCCAGCGCGTCGGCAAGCCATGCGTAATCGTAGGCGTCCGGACGTTGTTTCAGCGCTGCGCGGAAGGCGAGCGATGCTTCCTGCCATTCTCCGTGCTTCATCAGCGACTGACCCAGTGTGCTCCACAACAACGGGCGATCGCCCACGTTTTTGATCTGTTGGCGCAGCACTTTTTCCAGCTGTTCCGGGTTATTGGTTTTCAGACGCGGGATCGGCAGCAGCAGGCGATCGTCATACTGGCGTTTCAGGCCGTCGATGATAATTTGCTGGGCAGTATCATGATCGTCACATTCAATAAGATGTTCCGCCATTGCCACCTGTAACGCCACCTGATGACGCGTTTTCCGGCTTTGGTTTTTCCACCAGTTACGCAAACCTTCGCTACCGTTATCGGCACGCGCCTGATCCATCAGGCCAATCCATGCCTGTTGTTCCAGCATTGCACGATGCTCTTCATCGCCAACGTGGGCTTTTGCCATTGATGGGATGATATCCAGCAGCGAACTCCATGCACCAGTGCGGATATACGCCTGTTCCGCCAGACGTAATACTTCCGGATGGCGTGGCGTAACTTCCAGCAGCTTATCAACGCCGTGACGTGCTGCATGGTTTTCATTACGGGCCAGTTGCAGACGTACACGGGTGATTTCTACCGGAATTGTGTCGTTGCCGGCCAGCTCCGCTGCGCGTTCCAGATGTTGGTTGGCGCGTGCTTCATCACCGCGTTGTTGCGCGGCTTCGGCAGCCAGCAGATAGTTCACCACCGGTTGTTCAGCGTGATCGGCATTTTTCGCCATCAGCTTTTCAACTTGCTGATAATCGCCTTCCGCTAGTTTCAGCAGCGCCTGTTCGGTCTGCTTACGGGCACGGCGACGCTTACGTCCGATAAACCACCCACGGGTGTGTGCGCCTGTGCGGAAGATCCGCCGCAGTAGCCACTCAATGGCAAACAGCACTACCATCGCCAGAATCAAAATGATCGCCAGGCCCGTGACGCTGGTTTCGATATTGTAGGTATCGGTCTGGATCAGCACGTAACCCTGATGACCGGCAATCATCGGGCCGACCACGATCCCCGCAATCAGCAACACAAAGAGCAATAACACTTTTAGCATGGTTATTCTCCTTGCGGCGCGGCTGCCGGAGTATCAGCTTGCGGTGCAGGTGCAGGTGCAGGTGCAGGTGCAGGTGCAGGTGCAGGTGCAGGTTTAGCCTCTGCTGCTGGTTGCGCCAGCAGATTGCGCACGCGCGTCTGCATCAGTTTTTCCAGCATCGCCTGGCTTTGCAGAGTTTCCGGGAGATCCATCGAGATATTTTGCTGGCTTAACTGGTCCACCTCGTCGAGGAACGCTTTGGTGGTGGCATCATCAGTATCGTAGTAAGCACGTACCCAGGTGGAGACATTCTCCAGCGCCTGGCGATAAGTCTCTTCCTGATGACGCGGTACGGCTTGTGCCGCGACCAGCAGGCGGGAGCGAATATTTTCGCGCAGATAGATATCCTGATTCGGTGCTAACAGTGGTACGGCGGTGTCATCACGACGGCGAATCGTAATGAAGTTGTCCATAAAGTTCTGCCAGCTTTTTTGTAGATTGATACGCCATTCGCTGAGGGAACTGGAAAGCTCTTCACCGTCGGAATCCATTGGTGAACCATCGCTGTCATTATCGGCCAGACGCAGGTTATCTACCTGATTAGAAAGCTGATTCAGCTTAAGGATGATGCCGTCATAATCCACCTGCGATACCGCAGAAAGGCTGGCGATATCATCGGTAATTGCCCGACGAACGGTAATCAGACTCGGGTCATTCATATCCGCCAGGCTGGCATCTGCACTTTTCAGCAACGCTGCAGCGGTCGTGACGTCCTGATCGCTCCACAGCTTCCGTCCGGCGAGTTTCACCAGGAAATCAGCCTGAGCCAGCAGCCAGGTTTTAGCATCGCTGCCGGAAATAGTCGCGACCTTTTGTTGGACTTCATCCAGCTGTTTTGCCAGCGTTTCTTGCTGACGATTCGCCTGTTCAAGCTGCGTAGCTTGTTGCTTGATAATGCCTTCCAGCTCGGCTTTTTGGCTCTCCTGGGCTTTTTGCAGTGCCGTAAGTTGGTTAGCCAGGGCATCGCTGGTGGCAGTCTGATTGACGGCCTGTTGTTTACCCCAGCCATACAAACCGACGCCCGCCGCCAGAGCAATAGCGATAGCCACCGCGCTGAGAATCAATGCGGTGTTGTTCTTGCTCTTTTTTTCTGTTGCGACAGGTTGTGACGTGGTGTCCACGGCCTCCCTGGTCTCTTCAACCACGGCGGAGGTTTTTTCTTGTTCCGTCATTATGGCTTCCTGTTATGAGAGTTATTGTAATGCCCGTAAAAGCGCATCGTTGTCAGCGTTATCGGCGACCTTAATGTCTTGCCAGCCCAGTTCCCGGGCGAGTTTCGCCAGACGCTCACTGACGACTAAAAGTCGACAGCGTAGTAACCAGTGCTCACGATACCATTGTGGGATCAGCGACCAGAGTTGCTGTAACATTTCACCGCTGGTAACAACGACTGTCGTCACCTCGCGGGATTGCCAGCGCATCGCTTCTTCTGCACCATCGTAATGGATTGCGCATCGTTGATAACATTCACAAAAAGTGACTTCAGCGCCGCGCGCCGTCAGGGTATCCCCAATTAGCTCACGACCGCCATTGCCACGTAATATCAGCGCACGTTTGCCCGCAATATTTTGTAATTCAGGTAATTGTAGCAAGACTTCGCTGATTTCCCGATCCTGCGGGTAGAGAATCTTCTGTCCGCTTACGGTATGTAGTGCCAGCGCGGTGGTGCGTCCAATGGCGAAATAATCAGGTAGTTGGGGCCATTTACGATCTTGCTGATGCAGCTGTGATTGGGCAAAAGCAACCGCGTGTTGCGAGAGGGTAAACAACAGATCGCTCTCTCCCAGCGCTGCCAGTTGATCAGCAAGTTGCGGTAATTGTCGACCCGGAGAAAACTCAATCAGCGGAAAATGCCAGGCCACCTGCCCCAGTGTGCGCAGACGGCTCACTAACTCTTCTCCTGCGGGAGACGGGCGGGTGACCAGGATACTCATGCCGGGGCGTCTCCGTTATAGACTTCAGCAAGGATCTCGCGCGCGCCGTTATTCAGTAGCTCTTCTGCCAGCGAAATCCCCATTTGTTCGGCATCTTGCGGCGCACCGCGGCGTTCACCGCGAATAATCTGCGAACCGTCCGGCGCGCCGACCAGCGCACGCAGCCAGATTTCGCCATCAATAAGCTCGGCGTAGCTACCAATTGGCACCTGACATCCGCCTTCGAGACGGGTATTCATGGCGCGTTCGGCGGTAACACGCAGTGCAGTTTCGTGGTGATTCAGCGCGGCAAGCAGCTCGCGAGTGCGAGTATCATTAAGGCGGCATTCAATACCGACCGCACCTTGTCCTACCGCCGGAAGAGAAATCTCGGGTGGCAACGCGGCGCGAATGCGTGACTCCAGACCTAAACGTTTTAGTCCGGCTACGGCAAGAATGATGGCATCGTATTCGCCGTTATCCAGTTTGCTCAGGCGAGTGCCGACGTTGCCGCGCAGGGAGCGGATAATCAGATCCGGGCGGCGTTCAGCCAGTTGGCACTGGCGACGTAAACTGGACGTCCCGACGATACTGCCTGCCGGTAACGCATCCAGACTGTCATAGTTATTGGACACAAATGCATCGCGAGGATCTTCACGCTCGCAAATAGTGACCAGCCCCAGACCTTGCGGGAATTCAACCGGCACATCTTTCATTGAATGTACGGCGATATCGGCGCGATTCTCCAGGAGCGCGACTTCCAGCTCTTTTACAAATAAGCCTTTTCCGCCTACTTTCGCCAGCGGCGTATCAAGAATCACATCGCCGCGCGTCACCATCGGTACCAGTTCAACGACCAGGCCCGGATGGCTCGCCATCAACTTGTCTTTGACATAGTGTGCCTGCCAGAGTGCAAGTGGGCTTTGGCGTGTGGCAATTCTTAAAACATTGTCTAACATGCTTGTTACCGTCATTATCATCCGTGGTCCATCCTAACATCCTTGCCAGAGCGATGTCAGTGTTGTGGTGAAACGTAGACGCCTGCGCAAACCGAAAAATGAGGTCTGGCAGTGGATCCTGACAGGCGTTTCACGCCGTCGTAATAAGGAATTTACAGAGAATAAACGGTGCTACACTTGTATGTAGCGCATCTTTCTTTACGGTCAATCAGCAAGGTGTTAAATTGATCACGTTTTAGACCATTTTTTCGTCGTGAAACTAAAAAAACCAGGCGCGAAAAGTGGTAACGGTTACCTTTGACATACGAAATATCCCGAATGCCGCGTGTTACCGTTGATGTTGGCGGAATCACAGTCATGACGGGTAGCAAATCAGGCGATACGTCTTGTACCTCTATATTGAGACTCTGAAACAGAGACTGGATGCCATAAATCAATTGCGTGTGGATCGCGCGCTTGCTGCTATGGGGCCTGCATTCCAACAGGTCTACAGTCTACTGCCGACATTGTTGCACTATCACCATCCGCTAATGCCGGGCTACCTTGATGGTAACGTTCCCAAAGGCATTTGCCTTTACACGCCTGATGAAACTCAACGCCACTACCTGAACGAGCTTGAACTGTATCGTGGAATGTCAGTACAGGATCCGCCGAAAGGTGAGCTTCCAATTACTGGTGTATACACCATGGGCAGCACCTCGTCCGTAGGGCAAAGTTGTTCCTCTGACCTGGATATCTGGGTCTGTCATCAATCCTGGCTTGATAGCGAAGAGCGCCAGTTACTACAACGTAAATGCAGCCTGCTGGAAAGCTGGGCCGCCTCGCTGGGCGTGGAAGTTAGCTTCTTCCTGATTGATGAAAATCGCTTCCGTCATAATGAAAGCGGCAGCCTGGGGGGCGAAGATTGTGGCTCCACCCAGCATATACTGCTGCTTGACGAATTTTATCGTACCGCCGTGCGTCTCGCCGGTAAACGTATTCTGTGGAATATGGTGCCGTGTGACGAAGAAGAGCATTACGACGACTATGTGATGACGCTTTACGCGCAGGGCGTGCTTACTCCTAATGAATGGCTGGATCTCGGCGGCTTAAGCTCACTTTCTGCCGAAGAGTACTTTGGTGCCAGCCTTTGGCAGCTCTATAAGAGTATCGATTCCCCATACAAAGCGGTGCTGAAAACACTACTGCTGGAAGCCTATTCCTGGGAATACCCGAACCCACGTCTGCTGGCGAAAGATATCAAACAGCGTTTGCACGACGGCGAGATTGTATCGTTTGGTCTCGATCCGTACTGCATGATGCTGGAGCGTGTTACTGAGTACCTGACGGCGATTGAAGATTTCACCCGTCTGGATTTAGTGCGTCGCTGCTTCTATTTAAAAGTGTGCGAAAAACTCAGCCGTGAACGCGCCTGTGTAGGCTGGCGTCGTGAAGTGCTAACCCAGTTAGTGAAAGAGTGGGAATGGGACGATGCTCGTCTGGCAATGCTCGATAACCGCGCTAACTGGAAGATTGATCAGGTGCGCGAGGCGCACAACGAACTGCTCGATGCAATGATGCAGAGCTACCGCAATCTGATCCGCTTTGCGCGTCGCAATAACCTTAGCGTCTCTGCCAGTCCGCAGGATATCGGCGTGCTGACGCGTAAACTGTACGCCGCGTTTGAAGCATTGCCAGGTAAAGTGACGCTGGTAAACCCGCAGATTTCGCCCGATCTCTCGGAACCGAATCTGACCTTTATTTATGTGCCGCCGGGCCGGGCTAACCGTTCAGGTTGGTATCTGTATAACCGCGCGCCAAATATTGAGTCGATCATCAGCCATCAGCCGCTGGAATATAACCGTTACCTTAATAAACTGGTGGCGTGGGCATGGTTTAACGGCCTGCTGACCTCGCGCACCCGCTTGTATATTAAAGGCAACGGCATTGTCGATTTGCCTAAGTTGCAGGAGATGGTCGCCGATGTGTCGCACCATTTCCCGCTGCGCCTGCCTGCACCGACGCCAAAAGCGCTCTACAGCCCGTGTGAAATTCGCCATCTGGCGATTATCGTTAACCTGGAATATGACCCGACAGCTGCGTTCCGCAATCAGGTGGTGCATTTTGATTTCCGTAAGCTGGACGTCTTCAGCTTTGGCGAAAACCAAAATTGCCTGGTAGGTAGCGTGGACCTGCTGTACCGCAACTCGTGGAACGAAGTGCGTACGCTGCACTTCAACGGCGAGCAATCGATGATCGAAGCCCTGAAAACTATTCTCGGCAAAATGCATCAGGACGCCGCACCGCCAGATAGCGTGGAAGTCTTCTGCTACAGCCAGCATCTGCGCGGATTAATCCGTACTCGCGTGCAGCAACTGGTTTCTGAGTGTATTGAACTGCGTCTGTCCAGCACCCGTCAGGAAACAGGGCGCTTCAAGGCGCTGCGCGTTTCTGGTCAAACCTGGGGGTTGTTCTTCGAACGGCTGAATGTATCGGTACAGAAACTGGAAAATGCCATCGAGTTTTATGGCGCTATTTCGCATAACAAACTGCACGGCCTGTCAGTGCAGGTTGAAACCAATCACGTCAAATTACCGGCGGTGGTGGACGGCTTTGCCAGCGAAGGGATCATCCAGTTCTTCTTCGAAGAAACGCAAGACGAGAATGGCTTTAATATCTACATTCTCGACGAAAGCAACCGGGTTGAGGTGTATCACCACTGCGAAGGCAGCAAAGAGGAGCTGGTGCGTGACGTCAGTCGCTTCTACTCGTCATCGCACGACCGTTTTACCTACGGCTCAAGCTTCATCAACTTCAACCTGCCGCAGTTCTATCAGATTGTGAAGGTTGATGGTCGTGAACAGGTGATTCCGTTCCGCACCAAATCTATCGGTAACATGCCGCCTGCCAATCAGGATCACGACACGCCGCTATTACAGCAGTATTTTTCGTGATGAGCGTGCCGGACAGCGAGGCTTATCCGGCATGCAATCTTAGCGGAAACTGACTGTTTCACCGGCCTGCTGCGTTGCCGCCTGTTCCAGCAAATCCCAGAAGGTTTCACCGCTACGGTCGCAAATCCATTCGTCACCTTTCAGATCAAAATGGTAGCCGCCCTGTTTGGTTGCCAGCCAAACCTGGTGCAGCGGTTCCTGACGGTTGATAATGATTTTGCTGCCATTTTCAAAGGTAATGGTCAGCACACCGCCGTTGATTTCGCAGTCGATATCGCTGTCGCCATCCCAGTCGTCCAGACGCTCTTCAATGGTCAGCCACAGTTGATCAGCCAGGCGATGAAATTCACTGTCGTTCATTGTTGTATCCTGTTTTTAAGTGATGGCGGCAGTATAGCGGCATGGTGTCAGGGCTTCAAAGTTTGCCCGTCTGCTGCTGCGTTCCGGCACGATTCCTCCGTCACCGGAATAATAATGTCGCTGTTATGAATTTCACGGACATTCTTTTCTCTGACGTATGTTTTCGCTGGGCAGGGGGAGGGTGTGCGATAAAGCTGATCGTCAATCCAGGTGTAGACATAGCTATCGTCATAAGCAAAGCGCTCCGTTGCTATCAGCGCACCGCTGCTGGTGAATACCTGCACATCCTGTTTTTGTCGGGTACTTTGCAGAAAGTAATGACGCTCCTTGCCCGTATTTATCGGTTTATTTTTGATGGGCAAAGATGACTCCAACTCTATGATTTCGAGCCGATCTTCTCCAAAATGCGAGCGCCTGACGACGTAGAGTTGGTTTTTGTACTGTGCAATACGTTCGGTAATCAGATGAAACTTTTTTGGATCAATGCCTTCCAGGTAATGCCACTCACTCCATTGCAGGTCGGGTGAAAGCGCTTTTCGCCAGCCTACTCCCGATTTATTTACGATAAATGAAGATTCATTGTCCCCATCTTCGTATGCCTTGGCGGGTTTTAAAGAGGATGTGTGCTTGATGCCAGTGGGAGTAAATGAGCCATCTTTCATTATCTCACCGTCCAACTGGCTAAGGCTGACGTTCAGCCAGTCGTCTTTAGCGGCTTTGATACGTGCCGCTTTGGGATATTGCGTAGGGTAACGCCAAAGCTGCGCACCATCGAATGCATAAACGTAACGATCGTCGCGAGCAAACCATTTTTTGTAATGCGGGTTATTGCCACGGTGTGCATCTGCTTCATTCGGCACACGGTAGTCCAGCAGTATCAGTGGGCCAACGGATTCAAACACCTGTAAACCGTCTTTCTCATGTCCGTCCCAATTTGTTGATCGGGTGAGTAAATAGCCATGATGCCTTCCTGCATTAAAACGTTTATTGATGATCAGATTCGGGTTATCCAGGGTGATGATCTCCAACTGATTTTCACCGAAGGGGGTCTTACTGATTGCATACAACTTGTCCTGATACTGCGCCACGATGTCACTGATCGGGTGAAACTGCTCCGGGTCGAGACTGGGTAATTCTTCCTGCTCACAATCTGGCCCCTTGCGCCAGAACACCTTTTTTTCTAACAGCGTAAAGTTGTCACATTGCCGGGATATATCTTCATTCCTTGCCAAACGAACCTGATCAATGACTTTACGATGCTCGCCGTGTTTATCACGCCAGCTAAACAGGGTGCCGGGCATCCAGCGAACGACAGAAAAATTGTCCGGATCGGCATCCAGTTGCTCTCCATTGATCAGCAACTTTGTTCGTGTGCGGGTAAGCATATCCCACGGGCCAAAGGGGTAGGCAATGCAGGGAAAAAACGTTGAAGCGAATTTCCCTTGTTGACCCCAGGATTTTTGCGCGATCACGGAAAAACTCTCTGGGTTATCAAAACGGTGCCCATCGATATAAAGAAAATGCGCGTCACGTAGCACCAATCCCAGCCGATCAGGCATCCAACGGCTACCTAATCCTACTTTGCGCAGCGTTTTTTCATCGACGCGTTGCTTGCCGCCATTTTCATCTGTCCGTTGGCCTTTGTAATAAATGCTGTTTTTATCGACGGCAAAATCGCCCCATGAATGGAACGAGGCTACATCGACCGGTGGATAACCAGATGGATTTTGTACAATCTTGCCCGCATAAATGACAAAACGGCCATCGCTAAAGTAAGCATAATTTGGATACCAGGCCCATGCGCCCTGATCAATATAATCGGTGGTAAGGTCGTTTAACGGCGGTTCTTTTTCCCCATCGTCCTGGGTGTCAGGAGCAATGAATAAATCAGGTAAACGACGCAGTCGCTGGTAATTTACTTCCGGTAACGAAAGATTTGTCTCTTCATTAGGGCGCAGGTATACCACGCCTTTTCCCTGTTTCTGGTAAATATTATGATCAGGTTCACCGAGCGAGCATCCCCACGCTGACGGAACTAAAAAAGACAACAAACAAACCACATTGCGATAGTGCATAAAGCCATCCTGGCGCGAGGTGCCGATCACGAAACTACCAGCAAAACATAAATCCCCACGTGTAAGCGTTATACTCGCAGCAATTCCTCATTTTTCAGACTTCATAAAGAGTCGCTAAACGCTTGCTTTTACGTCTTCTCCTGCGATGATAGAAAGCAGAAAGCGATGAACTTTACAGGCAATCCATAATGAAAAACGTGTTTAAGGCACTCACTGTATTACTTACTCTCTTCAGCCTGACGGGCTGCGGTCTGAAAGGTCCGCTCTATTTCCCGCCTGCAGATAAAAACGCACCGCCACCGACCAAACCGGTAGAGACGCAAACGCAATCCACGGTGCCGGATAAAAACGATCGCGCCACTGGCGATGGTCCATCCCAGGTGAATTACTAAAAGTCAGTTTCTGTACCCGCGTGATTGGAGTAAATGATGCAGTTCTCGAAAATGCATGGCCTTGGCAACGATTTTATGGTCGTCGACGCGGTAACGCAGAATGTCTTTTTTTCACCAGAACTGATTCGTCGCCTGGCGGATCGGCACCTGGGGATAGGGTTTGACCAACTGCTGGTGGTTGAGCCACCGTATGATCCGGAACTGGATTTTCACTATCGCATTTTCAATGCTGATGGCAGTGAAGTAGCGCAGTGCGGCAACGGCGCGCGCTGCTTTGCCCGTTTTGTGCGTCTGAAAGGGCTGACCAATAAGCGCGATATCCGCGTCAGTACTGCCAACGGGCGGATGGTTCTGACCGTCACCGATGACGATCTGGTGTGCGTAAATATGGGCGAACCCAACTTCGAACCTTCTGCCGTGCCATTTCGCGCTAACAAAGCGGAAAAGACCTATATTATGCGCGCCGCCGAGCAGACAATCTTATGCGGCGTGGTGTCGATGGGAAATCCGCACTGCGTGATTCAGGTTGATGATGTCGATACTGCGGCGGTAGAAACGCTTGGTCCTGTTCTGGAAAGCCACGAACGTTTTCCGGAGCGCGCCAATATCGGTTTTATGCAAGTGGTTAAACGCGAACATATTCGTTTACGCGTTTATGAGCGTGGGGCAGGAGAAACCCAGGCCTGCGGCAGCGGCGCGTGTGCGGCGGTGGCGGTAGGGATTCAGCAAGGTTTGCTGGCCGAAGAAGTACGCGTGGAACTCCCCGGCGGTCGTCTTGATATCGCCTGGAAAGGTCCGGGTCACCCCTTATATATGACGGGGCCGGCGGTACATGTCTACGACGGATTTATTCATCTATGAAGCAACCAGGGGAAGAACTGCAGGAAACACTCACGGAGCTAGATGACCGGGCGGTTGTCGATTATCTGATTAAAAATCCTGAGTTTTTTATCCGCAATGCGCGCGCAGTAGAAGCGATACGTGTGCCGCATCCGGTACGCGGCACCGTTTCGTTGGTCGAGTGGCACATGGCCCGCGCACGTCATCATATTCATGTTCTGGAAGAGAACATGGCGCTGTTGATGGAACAGGCTATCGCCAACGAAGGCTTGTTCTATCGCTTACTTTACCTGCAGCGTAGTCTCACCGCCGCCAGCAGTCTCGACGATATGCTGATGCGTTTTCACCGCTGGGCGCGCGATCTCGGCCTGGCAGGTGCGAGTCTGCGCCTGTTTCCGGATCGCTGGCGCTTAGGTGCGCCGTCAAACTACACTCATCTCGCATTAAGCCGTCAGTCTTTCGAACCGCTGCGTATTCAGCGTCTGGGGCAGGAACAGCACTATCTTGGGCCGCTTAACGGACCGGAGCTGCTGGTGGTGCTACCGGAAGCGAAAGCGGTGGGATCGGTGGCGATGTCGATGCTGGGAAGCGATGCTGATTTGGGTGTCGTGCTGTTCACCAGCCGCGATGCCAGTCACTATCAACAAGGGCAGGGAACGCAGTTACTTCATGAAATTGCGCTGATGTTGCCGGAGCTTCTGGAGCGTTGGATTGAACGCGTATGACCGATTTACACACCGATGTAGAACGCTACCTACGTTATCTGAGCGTGGAGCGCCAGCTTAGCCCGATAACCCTGCTTAACTACCAGCGCCAACTTGAGGCGATCATCAATTTTGCCAGCGAAAACGGCCTGCAAAGCTGGCAGCAATGTGATGCGGCGATGGTGCGCAATTTCGCTGTACGCAGTCGCCGTAAAGGGCTTGGCGCGGCAAGCCTCGCATTACGCCTCTCTGCGCTACGTAGCTTTTTTGACTGGTTGGTCAGCCAGAACGAACTTAAAGCCAACCCGGCGAAAGGTGTTTCGGCACCGAAAGCGCCGCGTCATCTGCCGAAAAATATCGACGTCGATGATATAAATCGGCTGCTGGATATTGATATCAACGATCCCCTCGCCGTGCGCGATCGGGCAATGCTGGAAGTGATGTACGGCGCGGGTCTGCGTCTTTCCGAACTGGTGGGGCTTGATATCAAACACCTCGACCTGGAGTCCGGTGAAGTGTGGGTGATGGGGAAAGGCAGCAAAGAGCGCCGCCTGCCGATTGGTCGCAACGCTGTGGCGTGGATTGAGCACTGGCTTGATTTGCGCGACCTGTTTGGTAGCGAAGACGACGCGCTTTTTCTGTCGAAACTGGGCAAGCGTATCTCCGCGCGTAATGTGCAGAAACGCTTTGCCGAATGGGGCATCAAACAAGGGCTGAATAATCACGTTCACCCGCATAAATTACGTCACTCGTTCGCTACGCATATGCTGGAGTCGAGCGGTGATCTTCGTGGTGTGCAGGAGCTGCTGGGTCATGCGAACCTTTCTACCACGCAAATCTATACTCATCTTGATTTTCAACACCTTGCCTCGGTGTACGATGCGGCGCATCCACGCGCCAAACGGGGGAAATAATGCGTTTTTACCGGCCTTTGGGGCGCATCTCGGCGCTCACCTTTGACCTGGATGATACCCTTTACGATAACCGTCCGGTGATTTTGCGCACTGAGCAGGAGGCGCTTACCTTTGTGCAAAATTACCATCCGGCGCTGCGCAGCTTCCAGAATGAAGATCTGCAACGTCTGCGTCAGGCGGTACGGGAAGCGGAACCCGAGATTTATCATGATGTGACGCGCTGGCGTTTTCGCTCAATAGAACAAGCGATGCTTGACGCCGGGCTGAGCGCAGAAGAAGCCAGTGCAGGCGCACACGCGGCAATGATCAACTTTGCCAAATGGCGTAGCCGGATCGACGTTCCGCAGCAAACCCACGACACCTTAAAACAGCTGGCGAAGAAATGGCCGCTGGTGGCGATCACCAACGGTAACGCCCAGCCGGAGCTGTTTGGTTTGGGGGATTATTTTGAGTTTGTGCTGCGTGCTGGCCCGCACGGGCGCTCAAAACCGTTCAGCGATATGTACTTCCTGGCGGCGGAAAAACTCAACGTGCCGATCGGCGAGATCTTACATGTCGGGGACGATCTCACCACTGACGTGGGTGGGGCAATTCGCAGCGGAATGCAGGCCTGTTGGATCAGACCGGAAAATGGCGATCTGATGCAAACCTGGGACAGCCGTTTACTCCCGCATCTGGAAATTTCCCGGTTGGCATCTCTGACCTCGCTGATATAATCAGCAAATCTGTATATATACCCAGCTTTTTGGCGGAGGGCGTTGCGCTTCTCCGCCCAACCTATTTTTACGCGGCGGTGCCAATGGACGTTTCTTACCTGCTCGACAGCCTTAATGACAAACAGCGCGAAGCGGTGGCCGCGCCACGCAGCAACCTTTTGGTGCTGGCGGGCGCGGGCAGTGGTAAGACGCGCGTACTGGTGCATCGTATCGCCTGGCTGATGAGCGTGGAAAACTGCTCGCCGTACTCGATTATGGCGGTGACATTTACCAACAAAGCGGCGGCGGAAATGCGCCATCGTATCGGGCAACTGATGGGTACCAGCCAGGGCGGTATGTGGGTCGGCACTTTCCACGGGCTGGCACACCGTCTGCTGCGTGCGCACCATATGGACGCCAACCTGCCGCAGGATTTCCAGATCCTCGACAGCGAAGACCAGCTGCGCCTGCTTAAGCGTCTGATCAAAGCCATGAACCTCGACGAGAAGCAGTGGCCGCCGCGCCAGGCAATGTGGTACATCAACAGCCAGAAAGATGAAGGGCTGCGTCCGCATCATATTCAAAGCTACGGTAATCCGGTGGAGCAGACCTGGCAGAAGGTGTACCAGGCGTATCAGGAAGCGTGTGACCGCGCGGGCCTGGTGGACTTCGCTGAACTACTGCTACGCGCCCACGAACTGTGGCTTAACAAGCCGCATATCCTGCAACACTACCGCGAACGTTTTACCAATATCCTGGTGGACGAATTCCAGGATACCAACAACATTCAGTACGCGTGGATCCGCCTGCTGGCGGGCGATACTGGCAAAGTGATGATTGTTGGCGATGACGACCAGTCAATCTACGGCTGGCGTGGGGCGCAGGTAGAGAATATTCAGCGTTTCCTCAATGATTTCCCCGGTGCCGAAACTATCCGTCTGGAGCAAAACTACCGCTCTACCAGCAATATCCTGAGCGCGGCGAACGCCCTGATTGAAAACAACAACGGGCGTTTGGGTAAAAAGTTGTGGACCGATGGCGCGGACGGTGAGCCGATTTCCCTCTATTGCGCTTTTAACGAACTCGACGAAGCGCGTTTTGTGGTTAACCGCATCAAGACCTGGCAGGACAAGGGCGGGGCGCTCGCCGAGTGCGCCATTCTCTATCGCAGCAACGCCCAGTCGCGCGTGCTGGAAGAGGCGTTATTACAAGCCAGTATGCCGTACCGTATTTATGGCGGGATGCGCTTCTTCGAACGCCAGGAAATCAAAGATGCGCTCTCGTATCTGCGCCTGATTGCCAACCGTAACGACGACGCGGCCTTTGAGCGCGTGGTGAATACGCCAACGCGGGGTATTGGTGACCGGACGCTGGACGTGGTACGTCAGACATCGCGCGATCGCCAGTTAACACTCTGGCAGGCGTGCCGCGAATTATTGCAGGAAAAAGCGCTCGCCGGGCGTGCTGCCAGCGCTTTGCAACGGTTTATGGAACTGATCGACGCCTTAGCGCAAGAAACTGCCGATATGCCGCTGCATGTACAGACTGACCGGGTAATTAAAGACTCCGGCCTGCGCACCATGTACGAGCAGGAGAAGGGCGAAAAAGGCCAGACGCGTATCGAAAACTTAGAGGAACTGGTGACGGCAACGCGCCAGTTCAGCTACAACGAAGAAGACGAAGATTTAATGCCGCTGCAGGCGTTCCTCTCCCATGCGGCACTGGAAGCAGGTGAAGGGCAGGCGGATACCTGGCAGGATGCGGTACAGCTGATGACGCTACACTCGGCGAAAGGTCTGGAATTCCCGCAGGTGTTTATTGTTGGTATGGAAGAGGGCATGTTCCCAAGCCAGATGTCGCTGGATGAAGGCGGGCGTCTGGAAGAAGAACGCCGTCTGGCCTACGTTGGCGTAACCCGCGCGATGCAGAAACTGACACTGACCTACGCGGAAACCCGCCGTCTGTATGGCAAAGAGGTTTACCATCGCCCGTCGCGCTTTATTGGTGAGCTGCCGGAAGAGTGTGTGGAAGAGGTGCGTTTACGCGCTACGGTAAGCCGCCCGGTCAGCCATCAACGGATGGGTACGCCGATGGTCGAGAACGACAGCGGCTACAAGCTCGGCCAGCGCGTACGCCACGCCAAGTTTGGTGAAGGCACCATCGTCAATATGGAAGGCAGCGGTGAGCATAGCCGTTTGCAGGTGGCATTCCAGGGCCAGGGTATTAAATGGCTGGTGGCGGCTTACGCCCGGCTGGAGACGGTATAACGTTGCCGGATGCGGTGCTGCGCACCTTATCCGGCCTACAAAATCATGTAGATTCAATAAATTGCAATGTCATGTAGGCCGGGTAAGGCGTTTGCGCCGCATCCGGCATCTGCACCATATTCAGTGACACAAAACGGTTGTTTTAACTTTTCTGCTCGACGGAAATCATGGTAACAAAAGGATAGCGTTGCCACGGGATTGCCCCGCCTTTCACATACATATGTGAAATCGTGCCATCAAGATAAAGCAGTTGCTCAACGTTCAGTTTCGTTTTGGCATAACAGGCAAAATCATAAAAATTTGTCACCTGCTGGCTCAACAAAAACACGGCGTTCCCTTGTTTATTAATCCCAACACCGTTACGAATTTTGCGTGAGGCGACGTTGGGATGAATACGCGGATTAATGACGCCGTTTTCCATCAACATTGGCCCTGACTGCACCGCGAACTGAATCTCTTTACTGGTTTTAAAGGCATCCAGACGAACGATGCCGACTTTATCTCCCGCGACATAAAACACACCGCCAGGACGGATAAAGAAATTCCCTTCACCTGAAGCGAGATTTAACGCCACCTTCTGCTGACCGTTTTCGATGTACAAACCGAGCGGCGCATAGCTTTCATCATAGATGCTGCCGTTCATCGCCATTTGCACCTGACCCTGACTATTAATATCCGTCAGCAGCGCATGTAACGTTTCCCACGCTTCGCCATTGGCTTTTTGCCAGTACATTTTCACCCGCTCTGTTTGAGGATTAACGGTATACGCCTGTATGGTCAGTGTCGGATCTGATAGTGCGCAATCATCAGCGGCAACAGCAAACAAGGGAAGTAAGGTGAGGGCGAGAAAAATCCGTTTGAGATTCAAGGTGATCATTCCTTTACCAATGAGTAGCCGATGCGCCATTATAGGTCCTGGATGTGGGATTTTTTTATCCTGTTAGCGACCTTGACGAGTACCAAAAAGCGCGAAGTTCAACTATTGTTCTGTGGTGTTCTGTTGCGTGTTGACGGCAAAATTTTGCTGGCGTAACATGCGCGCACGATCACTCTAAGAGGACATTCGCCTTGGACACACCCAGTAGATACTGGCTCATTATCCTGTCATCCAGGATCAACTCCTAAGGCTATCCCTTTTTGCTGATAGCCTTAGCGGTTGTCAGCGACCTCAATTTTTCCCGTCGCGCTGAGTCAGGCTGTTTAATGGTCTGAAACCCAATTTGTTTCTGTGTGCCCACCGAACTGTCCGATATTTTAAGCATTGGGAGTCCCGGTCATGCTGAGCGCATTTCAACTGGAAAATAACCGACTGACCCGGCTGGAAGTCGAAGAGTCACAACCCCTTGTAAATGCAGTATGGATTGATCTTGTCGAACCGGACGACGACGAGCGACTGCGCGTACAATCTGAACTTGGCCAGAGCCTGGCAACACGCCCGGAACTGGAAGACATCGAAGCATCAGCGCGTTTCTTTGAAGACGATGACGGCCTGCATATTCACTCCTTCTTCTTCTTTGAAGATGCGGAAGATCACGCCGGTAACTCCACTGTGGCATTTACCATCCGTGATGGTCGTCTGTTTACTCTGCGTGAGCGTGAACTGCCTGCATTCCGTCTGTATCGTATGCGCGCCCGTAGCCAGTCAATGGTGGACGGTAACGCCTACGAGCTGCTGTTGGATCTGTTCGAAACCAAAATCGAACAGCTGGCAGATGAAATTGAAAATATCTACAGCGACCTGGAGCAGTTGAGCCGGGTGATTATGGAAGGGCATCAGGGCGATGAGTACGACGAGGCGCTCTCCACGCTGGCGGAACTGGAAGATATCGGCTGGAAAGTTCGCCTGTGTCTGATGGATACCCAGCGCGCGCTCAACTTCCTGGTACGTAAAGCACGCTTACCGGGTGGGCAACTGGAGCAGGCGCGTGAAATCCTGCGAGATATCGAATCCCTGCTGCCGCATAACGAATCCCTGTTCCAGAAGGTGAACTTCCTGATGCAGGCGGCGATGGGCTTTATCAATATCGAGCAGAACCGCATCATTAAAATCTTCTCGGTGGTATCCGTGGTGTTCCTGCCACCGACGCTGGTCGCTTCCAGCTACGGGATGAACTTTGAGTTTATGCCGGAACTGAAGTGGAGCTTCGGCTACCCAGGCGCGATTATCTTTATGATCCTCGCGGGCCTGGCACCGTATCTTTACTTTAAGCGGAAGAACTGGTTGTAATATAAATGCCGGGTAAAGATTGTTCTTTATCCGGCTTATTGCTGAAAATTGTCTTTTTCAAAGTCATGCGGGTTGAACACTCGCTCTATCTTATTTTCCTGGGTTAGTTGATACTCATTGTTATCAGCAATAAAAAAATGAGTATTACGGTAAGGATATTCATTAATAACCATTAAATAGTTTTTTACGATGCAATTATCATTGCTCTTAATCGTCGGGAAACAGTAGAGATCTTCATACAGCCCTTCGATATATTTTTTATAGTCAGTGAAGCCATTACCGATATCAATAACATACCAGGTATGCCAACTACCTTCTGGTAGGGGATTTTGACTTTTAATTTCATCCTGATGCTTCAGATACCAATTTATTTTATCGCTATCAGTCCATGGCAGATGATCAACGACCAGAAAGACTGAATTGCCAGCATCAGAGTATGTATACAAAATCTGTACAGGACGCAATGTCCATAAATTATAGATGCAGCATATAAGAAATAAATATAATATAATTTTCTGGAGTTTGCTTTTCATAGATAATTTTCGATTCTTTCGATAGTGTTAAAATTGGTAAAAAAAGGTTTGAAAGCAAAGTCTTTATGCCGTTGTAAAAAGAACCATATGCGAAAAAATCTATACTTGTTGTAAATCTTGTTTTTTATATCAGTCACATCCAAACCAAAGTGGTCTTGTGCTATGAAATGAATGGTAGCGCTCCAGCCCATAGGATATTTTTGAAAATTTAAAAGAGATATTTTTTGAGCTGAGATATCATGAATGCTGATTCCCAGGCCATTAAAATTATCTTTAAAATCATTGAATTTATTTAGTCTTGATGAAAGTAATTCGGTCTTAATCTTTTGTAGGAGAAGAGGCCGGTATCCTATCGTAGGTGTTGAAGAAATATCATTTTCGATACATTCTTTGATTACACGTATTGGGCTATTATAATCATATTTGTTTATTCGTTCATGAAAAGATAAGTTCAATTCCTGGCTATGGAAACTGTTGCCATTTCCATATCTAAAATGATCAATCAGATCCTGGATGAGTGTTTTGTATTGTCCAAAAAAGGAAAACATTTTTGCCAGATCTTTCATTTCTGCAAATAAAATATCAATACATTCACTTTGTGATATTTTTGTTCCAGAAGTTGGAACACTAAAAGCACCATAAGTAGAATTCGGCCCAGGAAAATGGTATTTAATGAGGCGGTAAGGATCAACTTTTGCAGAGATGTCGCTTAAGCCGAGTGAGAGAAAATCTTGTTCTTCCATATCCCCATACTGCATATCATCAGCAGAAAAATCATCGAATAAAGTAATAGTTTCGAAAAGTGTACAGGGCATATTAATTGATGAGCCTAATATGTTGTTCATTTATATTCTCCTTTCTTATAATTAAGGGCAATGTTAATTTGATAAGAAATAATAGGGTAAAAAAATTTTAAAAAAGAAATGCACTTCACATTTTTCATTACATTCTGAAGAGAACTTGGTTAATGATTGGTCTTGCTCATCGCTAATAACATAATGCTGAATTTACCAAAAATGAAATTTATTAAAGCAAATGAAAATATACAACGACGTCTGGAAATTCTGCCTTTCCTTATGTGAGTCTCCTGTCAGCATGGCAATATGCCCACTCTCATGCAAGAGTCGGCATATTTTTTCAGAATATATTTATTTTTTATTTGGACGTTCTACGCTGCGTATAAATCGCATCCATCACAAAAATTGCCAGCGCCACCCAAATAAAGGCGAAGGTCACCATCTTATCGGCACCCGGTTTTTCACCATAAAACGTCACAGCCAGCAGGAACATCAGCGTCGGGCCAATGTACTGAAAAAAGCCTAACGTTGAGAGACGCAGGCGTGTCGCAGCCGCAGTAAAACACAACAGTGGAACGGTGGTGACAATACCGGCGGCGATCAGCAGTAAATTAAGCGACATCGGGTTTTGCCCCATATGGCTGGTTGAGCTGTCGGCAATAGCAAACAGGTAAATCGCCGCCACGGGCAGCAGCCACATGGTTTCGATTAACATGCCGGTTTGCGCTTCAACGGCAATTTTCTTGCGTACCAGGCCGTAGAAGGCAAAACTAAACGCCAGCCCCAGCGCGATGATTGGCAGCGAACCAAAAGTCCAGAGCTGGACCAATACACCACATATCGCCAGAATCACCGCCAGCCATTGCATCCGGCGGAATCGCTCGCCGAGGAAAATCATCCCCAGCACAATGTTCACCAGTGGGTTAATAAAATAACCGAGGCTCGCTTCCAGCATATGGTGATTGTTCACCGCCCAGATAAACAGTAGCCAGTTGCCGCCAATCAGTACGGCAGAGACGGCCAGCATAAAAATTTTCTGTGGCGTCTGAATTAGCGTTTTTAAATAAGACCACTGGCGGCAGATGCTCATCAGCACCACCATAAAGAAAAACGACCAGATCACGCGATGCGTCAGGATCTCATCGGCGGGCACGTAGTAAATCAGCTTGAAGTACGCTGGCGCAATACCCCAAATAAAATAAGCGGCAAGAGCGAGTAATACGCCCTGCCGCGTTTGTTTTGCATCCATCGGGAATACTCATTTTTAATTGGTAACAGCAGTTTACCTGCTTTTACGTTATCAACCTACCATATAGGTGGCGGTGGCACTGGCTATATAAAGCTGTTCTTCATTGTGTAATTCAACGCGGGCGACGGCGACTTTATTGCCCGCACGCAACAGACTACTGGTAGCAGTAAAACGCTCACCCCTGCCTGGGCGCAGATAATCGACGCGAAGATCAATGGTCCCCATCCGCGATAGCCGCTGGCGTAGTTCATCTTCACTGATGGTTTCGTGGCGGGTTAAGGTACTTCCCACGCACACCAGACCTGCGGCGACATCCAGCGCCGACGCAATGACCCCGCCGTGCAAAATGCTTTGCGCCCAGTTACCCACCATCATTGGCTGATTTTTAAAGGCCAGCTGTGCGAACTCTTTTTCGTAACGCTCCAGTTCCATCCCTAACGCACGGTTAAATGGCATGTGATAAACAAACATCTCACCCACTAATTTCAGGGCTTGTTCAGCGGTCAGTACGGCAGACATATCATCCTTACACTTCATTGGTTAATGAAATGTTGATTTTATGCTTCTTTTTTGTTGGTTTCTACTTTAGGAAGGGATAACTAACGGCAAAGGAGTTAAGTATGTAAAATAGCCCGCAGAAAAATATTCATCTAATCAATAATTCGTTACGGAGAACACGACCGATGCGGACTCTGCAGGGCTGGTTGTTGCCGGTGTTTATGTTGCCAATGGCAGTGTATGCGCAAGAGGCAACGGTGAAAGAGGTGCATGACACGCCTGCGGTGCGTGGCAGTATTATCGCGAATATGCTGCAGGAGCATGACAATCCTTTCACGCTCTATCCTTATGACACCAACTACCTCATCTACACCCAAACCAGCGATCTGAATAAAGAAGCGATTGCCAGTTACGACTGGGCGGAAAATGCGCGTAAGGATGAAGTGAAATTCCAGTTGAGCCTGGCATTTCCGCTGTGGCGCGGAATATTGGGGCCAAACTCGGTGTTGGGGGCTTCTTACACGCAAAAATCCTGGTGGCAACTGTCCAACAGCGAAGAGTCTTCACCGTTTCGTGAAACCAACTACGAACCGCAATTGTTCCTTGGCTTTGCCACCGATTACCGCTTTGCTGGCTGGACGCTGCGCGATGTGGAGATGGGTTATAACCACGACTCTAACGGGCGTTCAGACCCGACTTCCCGCAGCTGGAACCGCCTTTATACCCGTCTGATGGCAGAAAACGGTAACTGGCTGGTAGAGGTGAAGCCGTGGTATGTGGTGGGGAATACTGACGATAACCCAGATATCACCAAATATATGGGTTACTACCAGCTTAAAATCGGCTATCACCTGGGTGATGCGGTGCTGAGTGCGAAAGGACAGTACAACTGGAACACCGGTTACGGTGGTGCGGAGTTAGGCTTAAGTTACCCGATCACCAGGCATGTGCGCCTTTATACCCAGATTTACAGCGGTTATGGCGAATCGCTCATAGACTATAACTTTAACCAGACCCGTGTGGGTGTGGGGGTTATGCTGAACGACTTGTTCTAATGTGAGTTGATTGAAAGGCAAAACTGGAATCCAGCATCCAGGATTACCCTCTCAGAGACTAAAAGCATTGCAGTTTCTCGCGCAGGCGCTGAAAATAGCGCCTGTTTTTATTTCAGGCAATCGGGGTTAATGTGGCGCAGGCGGAAGTGTTGAATCTGGAGTCCGGGGCTAAACAGGTTTTACAAGAAACCTTTGGCTACCAACAGTTTCGCCCCGGGCAGGAAGAGATTATTGACACCGTACTTTCCGGTCGCGATTGCCTGGTCGTCATGCCCACTGGTGGCGGAAAATCCCTTTGCTATCAAATTCCTGCCTTATTGCTAAACGGCCTTACCGTGGTTGTTTCACCACTGATTTCACTGATGAAAGATCAGGTAGATCAACTGCAAGCCAACGGCGTGGCGGCGGCGTGTCTTAACTCGACGCAAACCCGCGAGCAGCAGCTTGAAGTAATGACAGGCTGCCGTACCGGGCAAATCCGCCTGCTGTATATCGCGCCGGAACGCCTGATGCTGGATAACTTCCTTGAGCATCTGGCGCACTGGAATCCAGTGTTATTAGCCGTTGATGAAGCGCACTGTATCTCCCAATGGGGCCACGATTTCCGCCCGGAATACGCTGCCCTCGGTCAGCTGCGTCAGCGTTTTCCTACTCTGCCGTTTATGGCGCTAACCGCCACCGCCGACGACACCACGCGGCAGGATATCGTGCGCCTGCTGGGGCTGAACGATCCGCTGATTCAAATCAGCAGTTTTGATCGCCCGAACATTCGCTACATGCTGATGGAGAAATTCAAACCGCTCGATCAGTTGATGCGCTACGTGCAGGAACAACGCGGTAAGTCGGGGATTATTTACTGTAATAGTCGTGCGAAAGTAGAAGACACCGCCGCGCGTCTGCAAAGCAAGGGTATCAGCGCAGCGGCTTATCACGCCGGGCTTGAAAACGATGTCCGTGCGGACGTGCAGGAAAAATTCCAGCGCGATGACCTGCAAATTGTGGTGGCGACGGTAGCGTTCGGCATGGGCATCAACAAGCCTAACGTCCGCTTCGTGGTTCACTTTGATATTCCGCGCAATATCGAATCCTATTATCAGGAAACCGGACGCGCCGGGCGTGATGGCCTGCCCGCGGAAGCGATGCTGTTTTACGATCCAGCGGATATGGCGTGGTTGCGCCGTTGCCTTGAAGAGAAGCCGCAAGGGCAGTTGCAGGATATCGAACGTCATAAACTCAATGCGATGGGCGCGTTTGCCGAAGCACAAACTTGCCGTCGTCTGGTGCTGCTGAACTATTTTGGCGAAGGGCGGCAGGAGCCGTGCGGGAACTGCGATATCTGCCTCGATCCGCCGAAACAGTACGATGGTTCAACCGATGCACAGATTGCCCTTTCCACCATTGGTCGGGTGAATCAGCGTTTTGGTATGGGTTATGTGGTGGAAGTGATTCGCGGTGCTAATAATCAGCGTATCCGCGACTATGGTCATGACAAACTGAAAGTCTATGGCATGGGCCGTGATAAAAGCCATGAACATTGGGTCAGCGTGATCCGCCAGCTGATTCATCTCGGCCTTGTGACGCAAAATATCGCCCAGCATTCGGCATTACAACTGACAGAAGCCGCACGGCCTGTGTTGCGCGGCGAATCCTCTTTACAACTTGCCGTGCCGCGTATTGTGGCGCTCAAACCGAAAGCGATGCAGAAATCGTTCGGTGGCAATTACGATCGCAAACTGTTCGCCAAATTACGCAAACTGCGTAAATCCATTGCTGATGAAAGTAATGTCCCGCCGTATGTGGTGTTTAACGACGCGACCTTGATTGAGATGGCGGAACAGATGCCAATCACCGCCAGCGAAATGCTCAGCGTTAACGGCGTTGGGATGCGCAAGCTGGAACGCTTTGGCAAACCGTTTATGGCACTTATCCGTGCGCATGTCGATGGCGATGACGAAGAGTAGTCAGCAGCATAAAAAAGTGCCAGGATGAAGACTCCGTAAACGATTTCCCCGCGAGTCAATTGTATGTTGATGTTATTCCTCACCGTCGCCATGGTTCATATCGTGGCGCTTATGAGCCCCGGTCCCGATTTCTTTTTTGTCTCCCAGACTGCCGTTAGCCGTTCGCGCAAAGAAGCGATGATGGGCGTGCTGGGCATTACCTGCGGCGTAATGGTCTGGGCAGGGATCGCGTTGCTTGGCCTGCATTTAATTATCGAAAAAATGGCCTGGCTGCATACGCTGATTATGGTGGGCGGTGGCCTGTATCTCTGCTGGATGGGTTATCAGATGCTGCGTAGCGCACTGAAAAAAGAGGTCGTTTCTGCGCCTGCGCCACAGGTAGAACTGGCAAAAAGCGGGCGCAGTTTCCTGAAAGGCTTACTGACCAATCTCGCCAATCCGAAAGCGATTATCTACTTTGGTTCGGTATTCTCGCTGTTTGTCGGCGATAACGTCGGCACCACTGAGCGCTGGGGCATTTTCGCGTTGATTATTGTCGAAACACTGGCGTGGTTTACCGTCGTTGCCAGCCTGTTTGCCCTGCCGCAAATGCGCCGTGGTTATCAACGTCTGGCGAAGTGGATTGATGGTTTTGCCGGGGCGTTATTTGCCGGATTTGGTATTCATTTGATTATTTCGCGTTGATGCCAGACGCGTCATCAGAGTAAGTCGGATAAGGCGTTTACGCCGCATCCGACATTATTTTTCACGCATGTCTCGCCGATGCTAACAGCGCTCCCACCAGCATAAACAACGAGCCGAAAATCTTATTCAATGCCTTCATCTGTTTCGGCCCTTTTATCCATAACGCGATCCGTTGGGCGAGGGTGGCGTAACCGATCATCACAATAATATCGACCACAATGGTGGTGACGCCGAGCACTACATACTGCATAACTTGCGGCTGTTGCGGCATGATGAATTGTGGAAAAAGTGCTGCCAGAAACACAATACTTTTGGGATTGGTGAGATTCACAAACACTGCGCGTTGGAACAAATGTCGGCGCGATTGAGTAGAGGCCAGCGATTTAAGATCAATTGCGCCAGCAGCACGCCACTGCTGGATACCCAGCCAAATCAAATAAGCTGCTCCTGCCCACTTCAACACTTCAAACGCAATCACTGAGCGGGAAAATAGCGTACCCAACCCCACACCAACCAGCACAATATGAATCGCCAGTCCGGTCTGAAGCCCAGCAATAGACGCCATCGCACCACGATAACCGTGGTTGAGCGAGGTGGTCATGGTGTTGATTGCACCAGAGCCTGGCGACAGGCTTAAAATGATTGATGTTAGCAGGTAGGCAAACCACCATTCTAAGGTCATGATGAACTCCCGGTGTGTCTATTTTTGTGCCACAATACGCTACTGTCGAAGCGTTGTGTCAGGCACGCTTAAAAAAACGATTTTACGTGGTTTAAGAGGCAGATTACCCGATGTTTCAGCAGCAAAAAGACTGGGAAACAAGAGAAAACGCGTTTGCTGCTTTTACCATGGGACCGCTGACTGATTTCTGGCGTCAGCGTGATGAAGCAGAATTTACTGGTGTGGATGACATTCCGGTGCGCTTTGTCCGTTTTCGCGCGCAGCACCATGACCGGGTGATAGTCATCTGCCCGGGGCGTATTGAGAGCTACGTAAAATATGCGGAACTGGCCTACGACCTGTTCCATTTGGGGTTTGATGTCTTAATCATCGACCATCGCGGGCAGGGACGTTCCGGTCGCCTGTTAGCCGATCCGCATCTTGGGCATGTTAATCGCTTTAATGATTATGTTGATGATCTGGCGGCATTCTGGCAACAGGAGGTCCAGCCCGGTCCGTGGCGTAAGCGCTATATACTGGCACATTCGATGGGCGGTGCGATCTCCACGTTATTTCTGCAACGCCATCCAGGTGTATGTGACGCCATTGCGCTAACTGCACCAATGTTTGGGATCGTGATTCGTATGCCGTCATTTATGGCGCGGCAGATCCTTAACTGGGCCGAAGCACATCCACGTTTCCGTGATGGCTATGCAATAGGCACCGGGCGCTGGCGCGCGTTGCCGTTTGCTATCAACGTACTGACCCACAGCAGACAGCGATATCGACGTAACTTACGCTTTTATGCTGATGACCCAACGATTCGCGTCGGTGGGCCGACCTACCATTGGGTACGCGAAAGTATTCTGGCTGGCGAACAGGTGTTAGCCGGAGCGGGTGATGACGCTACGCCAACGCTTCTCTTGCAGGCTGAAGAGGAACGCGTGGTGGATAACCGCATGCACGACCGTTTTTGTGAACTCCGCACCGCTGCGGGCCATCCTGTCGAAGGAGGACGACCGCTGGTAATTAAAGGTGCGTACCATGAGATCCTTTTTGAAAAGGACGCAATGCGCTCAGTCGCGCTCCACGCCATTGTTGATTTTTTCAACAGGCATAACTCACCCAGCGGAAACCGCTCTACAGAGGTTTAAATTTCTTATGTACCAGGTTGTTGCGTCTGATTTAGATGGCACGTTACTTTCTCCCGACCATACGTTATCCCCTTACGCCAAAGAAACTCTGAAGCTGCTCACCGCGCGCGGCATTAACTTTGTGTTTGCGACCGGTCGCCACCACGTTGATGTGGGGCAAATTCGCGATAATCTGGAGATTAAGTCTTACATGATTACCTCCAATGGCGCGCGCGTTCACGATCTGGATGGCAATCTGATTTTTGCTCATAACCTGGATCGCGACATTGCCAGCGATCTGTTTGGCGTGGTCAACGACAACCCGGACATCATTACTAACGTTTATCGCGACGACGAATGGTTTATGAATCGCCACCGCCCGGAAGAGATGCGCTTTTTTAAAGAAGCGGTGTTCAAATATGCGCTGTATGAGCCAGGATTACTGGATCCGGAAGGCGTCAGCAAAGTGTTCTTCACCTGTGATTCTCATGAACAACTGCTGCCGCTGGAGCAGGCAATCAACGCTCGTTGGGGCGATCGCGTCAACGTCAGTTTCTCTACCCTAACTTGTCTGGAAGTGATGGCGGGCGGCGTTTCAAAAGGCCATGCCCTGGAAGCGGTGGCGAAGAAACTGGGCTACAGTCTGAAAGATTGTATTGCCTTTGGTGACGGGATGAACGACGCCGAAATGCTGTCGATGGCAGGTAAAGGCTGCATTATGGGCAGTGCGCACCAGCGTCTGAAAGATCTGCATCCGGAGCTGGAAGTGATTGGTACTAACGCCGAGGATGCAGTGCCGCATTATCTGCGTAAACTCTATTTATCGTAATCGTTCTTTATTTGGTCAGTTGTCAACCTGATACTTCGCTACAATGGATACTCGTTAATCAAAGAGTTTTCCATTGTGGCGCTACTTATCATCACCACGATTCTGTGGGCCTTCTCCTTTAGCTTTTATGGCGAGTACCTTGCGGGGCACGTCGATAGCTATTTTGCAGTGCTGGTGCGCGTTGGCCTGGCGGCACTCGTGTTTCTGCCGTTTCTGCGTACCCGTGGCAATAGCCTGAAAACGGTTGGCCTGTATATGCTGGTGGGCGCGATGCAGCTTGGCGTGATGTATATGCTGAGTTTTCGCGCCTATCTCTACCTGACGGTCTCCGAGCTGTTGCTGTTCACCGTACTGACTCCGCTCTACATCACGCTGATTTATGACATCATGAGTAAGCGCCGTCTGCGCTGGGGCTATGCTTTTAGCGCCTTGTTGGCGGTGATTGGTGCCGGGATTATTCGCTATGATCAGGTCACCGACCACTTCTGGACTGGCCTGCTGCTGGTGCAACTCTCCAATATCACTTTTGCCATCGGCATGGTGGGTTACAAACGCCTGATGGAAACTCGTCCGATGCCACAGCATAACGCCTTTGCGTGGTTCTATCTTGGCGCGTTTCTGGTGGCAGTGATTGCATGGTTTTTGCTGGGAAATGCGCAGAAAATGCCGCAAACCACGCTGCAATGGGGCATTCTGGTGTTTCTTGGCGTGGTGGCCTCCGGAATTGGCTACTTTATGTGGAACTACGGCGCGACGCAGGTGGACGCCGGAACGCTGGGCATTATGAATAATATGCACGTTCCGGCAGGGCTGCTGGTTAACCTGGCTATCTGGCACCAACAGCCGCACTGGCCAACGTTTATTACAGGCGCGCTGGTGATCCTGGCCTCACTGTGGGTGCATCGTAAGTGGGTCGCTCCGCGCTCTTCACAAACGGCAGATGATCGCAGGCGTGATTGCGCGCTGAACGAATAAACGCTTCTGTAATCGGCTGACGCTGCTCGCCATCGCGCACGGCGGCGTACAGTCGGCTCCACAAGCCTTCGCCCAAGGTTTTGGTGACCACCAGACCCTGGCGTTCAAAACTCTCCACCACCCAGTGCGGTAGCGCAGCGATGCCCATCCGTGCGGCAACCATCTGAATCAACAACAAGGTGTTATCGACGCTTTTCAGTGACGGGCTAACGCCTGCGGGCTGAAGAAAATGCCGCCAGACATCCAGTCGGCTACGCTGCACCGGATAAATCAACAGCGTTTCGCTGGCGAGGTCTTCCGGCGTGATTCGCGTTTTCGCCGCCAGTGGATGGTCAGGCGCTAACACCAGACGCACTTCATAATCGAACATCGGCGAATAATGCAGGCCACTGCGCGGCAGAATATCGGAGGTCATCACCAGATCCAGCTCACCCTGCTGCAACGCGGGCTGCGGGTCAAACGTCACGCCCGATTTAAAATCCATCTCCACCTGCGGCCAGTTCTTATGGAAATTTTCTAACGCGGGCGTCAGCCACTGAATACAGCTATGGCACTCAATGGCAATGCGCAGGCGCGTCTGCTGCGGTTCATTGCAGGCTTGCAGTGCCTGGCTGATTTGCGGCAGCACCTGATTCGCCAGTTGCAACAGGATTTCTCCCTGCGGTGTAAACCGAAGCGGCTGGCTTTTACGCACAAATAGCCGGAAGCCAAGGCGTTGTTCCAGATCGCTAAACTGGTGAGACAGGGCGGATTGCGTTTGATGCAACGTCGCCGCAGCGGCTGCGAGTGAGCCGCAGTTCCGCAACGCTTGTAGCGTTTTCAGGTGTTTTACTTCGATCATGAAAGTCCTTCACTTCGGCATGAATAATTTGCGCTTGAGGAATATACAGTAACCGCCAATTATGGATGTGTAAACATCTGGACGGCTAAAATCCTTCGTCTTTTAAATTTATGGTGCGTTGGCTGCGTTTCTTCACCCCGGTCACTTACTTCAGTAAGCTCCCGGGGATGAATAAACTTGCCGCCTTCCCTAAATTCAAAATCCATAGGATTTACATATAATTAGAGGAAGAAAAATGACAATATTGAATCACACCCTCGGTTTCCCTCGCGTTGGCCTGCGTCGCGAGCTGAAAAAAGCGCAAGAGAGTTATTGGGCGGGGAACTCCACGCGTGAAGAACTGCTGGCGGTTGGGCGTGAATTACGTGCCCGTCACTGGGATCAACAAAAGCAAGCAGGTATCGACCTGCTGCCGGTGGGCGATTTTGCCTGGTACGATCATGTCCTGACCACCAGCCTGCTGCTGGGTAACGTTCCGGCGCGTCACCAGAACAAAGATGGTTCGGTAGATATCGACACCCTGTTCCGTATTGGTCGTGGACGTGCACCGACTGGTGAACCTGCGGCGGCAGCGGAAATGACCAAATGGTTTAACACCAACTATCACTACATGGTGCCGGAGTTCGTTAAAGGCCAACAGTTCAAACTGACCTGGACGCAACTGCTGGAGGAAGTGGACGAGGCGCTGGCGCTGGGCCACAAGGTCAAGCCCGTGCTGCTGGGGCCGGTTACCTACCTGTGGCTGGGTAAAGTGAAAGGTGAACAGTTTGATCGCCTGAGCCTGCTAAACGACATTCTGCCGGTTTATCAGCAAGTGTTGGCAGAACTGGCAAAACGCGGCATTGAGTGGGTACAGATCGACGAACCGGCTCTGGTACTGGAACTGCCGCAGGCGTGGCTGGACGCCTATAAACCCGCTTACGACGCGCTCCAGGGCCAGGTGAAACTGCTGCTGACCACCTATTTTGAAGGCGTAACGCCAAACCTCGACACCATTACTGCGCTGCCTGTTCAGGGGCTGCATGTCGATCTCGTACATGGTAAAGATGACGTTGCTGAACTGCACAAGCGTCTGCCTTCTGACTGGCTGCTGTCTGCGGGTCTTATCAATGGTCGTAACGTCTGGCGCGCCGATCTTACCGAGAAATATGCGCAAATTAAGGACATTGTCGGCAAACGTGATTTGTGGGTGGCATCTTCCTGCTCATTGCTGCACAGCCCTATCGACCTGAGTGTGGAAACGCGTCTTGATGCGGAAGTGAAAAGCTGGTTTGCCTTCGCCCTGCAAAAATGCCATGAACTGGCGCTGCTGCGCGATGCGTTGAACAGTGGTGACACGGCAGCTCTGGCAGAGTGGAGCGCTCCGATTCAGGCGCGTCGTCACTCAACCCGCGTCCATAATCCGGCGGTAGAAAAACGTCTGGCAGCGATCACAGCCCAGGACAGCCAGCGTGCGAACGTTTATGAAGTGCGTGCTGAAGCCCAGCGTGCGCGTTTTAAACTGCCAGCCTGGCCGACCACCACGATTGGCTCTTTCCCGCAAACCACAGAAATCCGTACCCTGCGTCTGGATTTCAAAAAGGGTAATCTCGACGCCAACAACTACCGCACGGGCATTGCAGAACATATCAAGCAGGCCATTGTTGAGCAGGAACGTCTGGGTCTGGATGTGCTGGTGCATGGTGAGGCCGAGCGTAATGACATGGTGGAATACTTTGGCGAGCACCTGGATGGCTTTGTCTTTACGCAAAACGGTTGGGTACAGAGCTACGGTTCCCGCTGCGTGAAGCCACCGATTGTTATTGGTGACGTTAGCCGCCCGGCACCGATTACCGTGGAGTGGGCGAAGTATGCGCAATCTCTGACTGATAAACCGGTGAAAGGGATGCTGACTGGCCCGGTGACCATTCTCTGCTGGTCGTTCCCGCGTGAAGATGTCAGCCGTGAAACCATCGCCAAACAAATTGCGCTGGCGCTTCGTGATGAAGTGGCCGATCTGGAAGCCGCTGGAATTGGCATCATCCAGATTGATGAACCGGCGCTACGCGAAGGTTTACCGCTGCGTCGCAGCGACTGGGATGCCTATCTCCAGTGGGGCGTGGAGGCTTTCCGTATCAACGCTGCCGTAGCGAAAGATGACACGCAAATCCACACTCACATGTGTTACTGCGAGTTCAACGACATCATGGATTCGATTGCGGCGCTGGATGCTGACGTCATCACAATCGAAACCTCGCGTTCCGACATGGAGTTGCTGGAGTCGTTTGAAGAGTTTGATTATCCGAATGAAATCGGTCCTGGCGTCTATGACATTCACTCGCCAAACGTACCGAGCGTGGAATGGATTGAGTCCCTGCTGAAGAAAGCGGCACAACGCATTCCGGCAGAGCGTCTGTGGGTCAACCCGGACTGTGGCCTGAAAACGCGCGGCTGGCCAGAAACCCGCGCGGCACTGGCGAACATGGTGCAGGCGGCGCAGAATTTGCGTCGGGGATGATGAGTATTAACGAGTCACTGTAAATTGCAGTACGATGAAAGAGGCGAAACTGCCTGATACCAGGCCTACATAATTTATTCAATTTATTGAATTTTCAAGATTTAGTTGGCCAGATAAGGCGTTCACGCCGCATCCGGCATGAACAACACGCACTTTGCCAATAATCTGATGGCTTCCATCACCGGAAGCCATTTTGCTATCTGCGGCCGTTCAGACACAGAAATAACCGAATCATTTTTTTCGCAAAATATAATCCTGAGCGATTTGTTCAGTAATCAACGCTACGTTATTTATTCTCACTTTTCACGAGATTGTATCCCTTTTCAGTAACGTGGTAGTGAGGCATAGACTTATGTCCGCTATCCTCAATAATAACCAAACCCTCGTTAGCTAATTTGTTAACAATGTTAACAACATTACCGAATCCTGGAATTTGCCTTATAGATAGTGTGCGATCGAGATTCATCCAGTTCCAGTTTATATCTTTCTCAGCCATAACTTTCAGTACGTTAATTTCAGTTTCAGTTATCATAGTCAAGTGCATCCTGGTGGTATAAGTCATTAAGTTCTCCCTTAAGTTTATAATCTTCTAGAGTAGCAGTATGCGTATGATTCCAGAGTGCATAGCCTGCGTCACCATCAGGTTGTCCTGTTTCCCAACCAAGATTACAGTAACGCTGATATTCCCGACATTCATGAGTATAGAAGTTAAGATCTACTTGTTCTGGGGGGATTTTTCCTTTCTCAATGTCTTTCAGTCTATTGATCATCACTTCATTTACAGGGTCATGACCAAATCTGGCTATGTGTTTTTCAACAATAGCGATACCTTCCCTGTTGATTGTTACGCCATCTGTCGTCAGATTTTCTATTGGACCACCGGCAAGGTCGGGATTAAATGGTCTTCCTGATACTGCTCCTCTGGCTCCGAAATGCTCAAGTGATTCCAAATCAGGGAGTCTCATTCTCCCCAGAACTGCTCCAGCAACTATTGAAGCACCAGCGATGAGTAACCCTTTGTTATCCATAACTTGATCGTAACCAGCAGGTGCATCTCCCCCCAACTTGTTTGCTGTTTCCCTGAATCCTTCGATATTCCCATTGTATATGCCGCCAGCAGCAAGCAGTCTGCCAACAGCTTTACTATTGAGTGTTTTGAGGCCATTATCATCTTTAGTTTTTGGCCGTGGTATAAACAGACGATTGTAGTTATCGGGAAATGCCAAATAACTAAATTCAGTATTAGCAATCAGATGCCTGGAGAGTATATATTAATAACTGACAGTGATGGTTTCTGTATCCAGATTGTTCTCCGTAAACAGGTGATTGATTGCTGATAAGAGCGCGCCGCGGAGTTGAATGTTGTAATATTTCTCCCATCGACCAAATCTATTGATCCGATAGAAGTCAAACTCCATGAACAACTGCTCGTTATTGTTAATAGCGTTAATAAGTAACGGGGAGCTTTTGTCAATCAACTTACAGAAACTAAGGCCATGCAAATGTGACCCTTTTCCTGTATTCGTAATACTATTAGAGAGCGAGAACGCGAAGATTTCATCTTCATGACCAATCTGCCAGCGATTACCTATTGATGTGCTCGTTCCACAACGAGAGGAAATACATCCGTGTTGTTCTCCGGTTATGGTCAGGTAAATAATATCACTCATCCTTGAAAAACCTTTTGTTAATTCTTTTGTGAAAGAAAAATAGTATTGTTATTTTTTACCTTTATTTACGCCTAATAGGGATGAACTAAAATGTGAAAAACAAAATGTTTCACTTTAATATCTTTTTATCAGGAAGGTCTGAGATAATTTATAATTAATGTGAATGTGTTGATAATAATTAATGTTTGTTTGAGAATGGGAGTTGATGGTAAATCTTTAAGGTGTCTGCCAGTGAAGAGACTCATTTATGACTATGACTTGCCGACTTTCTTAAGGTCAAATAGCGGAGTCGTGCTCTCCAATCAATTCATACTGATTATTTTTTGGGGGACAGAGATGGCAGCAAAACGCATTCGTTCACTCACCATCTCAAATATAGACTAAGAGGAAACTAATTCCGTTTCCCACCATACCGCTTAAACCACTCCAGCATTCGCTGCCAGCCATCTTTCGCAGATTCGGCATGATAGCTCGGGCGATAATCGGCGTTGAATGCATGCCCGGCATCCGGGTAGACGATAATCTCTGCTTTCGCATTAGCAGCCCGCAGCGCCTGGCGCATGGTTTCAACGCTCTCCTGCGGAATGCTGTTATCCTGACCACCATACAAGCCGAGAACCGGCGCGTTAAGATCGGTTGCGATATCAACAGGTTGTTTCGGTGAATTCAGCGACTTATCGCCTGTCAGTTTGCCGTACCATGCCACCGCCGCTTTCAGTTGCGGGTTATGCGCAGCATACAGCCAGGTGATGCGCCCACCCCAGCAAAATCCGGTGATCATTAAGCGATGAACATCGCCGCCGTTGCGTGACGCCCAACTGGCGACATGATCGAGATCGGCCAGTACTTGCGAGTCAGGCACTTTTGCTACCAGACCGCTAAGCAGCGTAGGGATATCGGCAAAATCATTCGGATCGCCTTCGCGGAAGTAAAGTTCAGGTGCGATAGCCAGATACCCCTCCAGTGCCAGACGGCGACAAATATCGCGGATATGTTCATGCACGCCAAAAATTTCCTGCACTACAATGACCACTGGTAGTAGGCCATCGCTCTGCTTTGGTCTGGCATGGTAAGCAGGCATGTTATCCCCTTGTGAAGGGATAGAGGTGATGCCTGCTACAATCGCGTCATCCGGGGTCTGAACGATGGTCGAAGCGAGAGGTGATGCAGCAGGTGCAAATCCAGATTGTTGTGTTGTTGCCATGGTATTCTCCGTACCCTTATAAAAATGTTGCGCAATGTTAACTATAGTCAGCATGCAACAAATCACATTGCCTGAATCGGCTCATCTTTTATGCAGTCATGCAGAATGAAGAGTGATTTATGTGATTCGCATCACTTTTGCTGGGTAAATTTATGCAACGCATTTGCATCAAGGTGATGAGTGTCACGAAAAAATGTCAAACCCTTCGGTAAAGTGTCTTTTTGCTTCTTCTGACTAAACCGATTCACAGAGGAGTTGTATATGTCCAAGTCTGATGTTTTTCATCTCGGCCTCACTAAAAACGATTTACAAGGGGCTACGCTTGCCATCGTCCCTGGCGACCCGGATCGTGTGGAAAAGATCGCCGCGCTGATGGATAAGCCGGTTAAGCTGGCATCTCACCGCGAATTCACCACCTGGCGTGCAGAGCTGGATGGTAAACCTGTTATCGTCTGCTCTACCGGTATCGGCGGCCCGTCTACCTCTATTGCGGTTGAAGAGCTGGCACAGCTGGGCATTCGCACCTTCCTGCGTATCGGTACAACGGGCGCTATCCAGCCGCATATTAATGTGGGTGATGTGCTGGTGACCACGGCGTCTGTTCGTCTGGATGGCGCGAGCCTGCACTTCGCTCCGCTGGAGTTCCCGGCTGTCGCAGATTTCGAATGTACGACCGCGCTGGTTGAAGCGGCGAAGTCAATTGGTGCCACCACTCACGTTGGTGTGACGGCTTCTTCTGATACCTTCTACCCAGGTCAGGAACGTTACGATACTTACTCTGGTCGTGTAGTCCGTCACTTTAAAGGTTCTATGGAAGAGTGGCAGGCGATGGGCGTAATGAACTATGAAATGGAATCTGCAACCCTGCTGACCATGTGTGCAAGCCAGGGCCTGCGTGCGGGTATGGTGGCGGGCGTTATCGTCAATCGTACCCAGCAAGAGATCCCGAATGCTGAGACGATGAAACAAACCGAAAGCCATGCGGTGAAAATCGTGGTGGAAGCGGCGCGTCGTCTGCTGAAATAAAAAAACGCTCCCCAACGTCGGGGAGCATTCCGATTGTTGTTAACGTGTGCTTTGTTCATGCCGGATGCGGCGTGATCGCCTTATCCGGCCTACAAAAGCATGCAAATTCAATATATTGCATTTCTGTGGTAGGCCTGATAAGCGCAGCGCATCAGGCAATTTAGCGTTTGTCATCAGTCTCATACTCCCCAACGTCGGGGAGCGATATCAATTACTGACGCCGTAAGCGCATAATTTTGCGTATTATTGGCGTCAGTAGCGTAAAGGCTGCCAGAGTCAGCAATGCCAGGGTTATCGGTCGGGTATACAGGAAGTCGAGTGACCCCCCTGAAAGCGACAGCGCACGGCGAAAATTACTTTCCGCCATTGGCCCCATAATCAATGCCAGCACTACGGGTGACGCCGGATACCCCCCTTTTTGCATGAAATAGCCCACCACGCCTGCAATCAGCATAATGCCAACATCAAACAGGCTGTTGTTCAGCGCATAAGTCCCAACAACACAAAGCGCGAGGATCATCGGCGTGAGAATATTGCCGGGGATCTTCACCACGTTACCGATGACTTTCAAAGAGAGCAGTCCAAGAACTAGCAGCATGAAGTAACAAAAGATCATGCCGACAAACAGCGTATAAACCATATCGCCGTGGTCGGTAAACATCAGTGGGCCTGGCTGCATCCCTTGTAACGTTAACGCGCCCAGCATGATGGCAGTTACCGCATCGCCTGGGATCCCCAACGTCAGCATAGGTAACAATGCGCCACCGGTGCAGCCATTCGCGCCTGCCTCACAGGAGGCCACCGCCTTAATCTCACCCTTACCAAAGTTTTCAGGCGTCTTACTGAAACGACGAGTTTCGTTATAGGCAACAAAAGCTGCAATATCTGCCCCCGCACCGGGGATCATGCCGATAAAAACCCCTAATCCTGATGAGCGCAAAATGGTTAATGCGATGCGGCGTAGTGTTTGCCAGGGCAGTAACAGACTGCCGATAGCCACCTTCGCCCCCTGACGAATTTGCTGGTTTTGCTCCATAGAGCGGAATGCTTCTGAAGCAGCAAACAGACCAATCATCACCGGGATAAATGGCACATTCATCAGCTCCACAAATCCACCTGTAAAGCGTGGAAAACCGCCCATTGGATCAAGGCCTATCGTTGCGATCAGCAATCCGCCAACCCCGGCAATCAGCCCTTTAATCAGTGACTCACCGGAAATACTGGCAATAATACTTAGCCCGAAGGTTGCCAGGGCGAAGGACTCCGAGGCACTAAATTTCAACGCCCAACTGGCAAGTACCGGAGAGAGAAACATCAATACGATAATGCTGAGCGTTCCACCGCTAAAAGAAGAGAACGTGGCGGCACTTAACGCCAGCCCGGCTTTTCCCTGCTTCGTCAGCTCATATCCGTCAATGGCGGTGGCAGCGGCGGCAGGTGTACCGGGAATTTTGAGCAAAATTGCGGTGATAGAACCACCATACACACCACCAAAAAAGACACCGCAAATCATCAATAAGCCAGAAACAGGCTCCATGCCGTAGGTGAAAGGCAGCAAAATCGCCACACCCATGGTCGCTGTCAGGCCAGGCAGAGCGCCAATCATAATACCCAGCATCACTCCAAACGTGGCAAACAGCAGCGCCTGAGGATTACTGAGTAATGTCGAAAACCCCTGAGTTAAAAGTTCACTTTCAAACATTGCAGGCCCCTGTTATTCGAAAAATGTGCCGACAGGCAATGGCACCTGTAACGCTTCGACAAACAGCAACCAGAGGATTGCCGTTAACAGCAGCGCAATACCCGGTGTGAGTACCCATCGCCTGTAGCCCATCAACGTCATAATGACGATGAGGAAAACAGGAGTAGTAATGAGATAACCGCAGTAGCTCATCGCCACAATATAAAACGCGGTTGCCGCAATTCCTGTTGCCGTTTTCCTTAATGCCGGTTTTTCCTGTGCGTTGGCGCAAGGGACTGGTTTTGCCAGCAAAAGATCGCGTATCACCAGTAAGACAGCGAGCACAATCAGAGCGCAGGCATAGAAAGTAGGGAAGGCACTTGCACCGGGATCCGTTTCAATGGCAGTTGCTGGAAAATCAGCGGCATTAATTATCACCGCGCCAGCAACCACACAAAGTAACAGCGCCACCACCACAGTGGATGAAAGGCGCTTGCGGTGCGGTACGGCGAGTTGAGCAACAGACTGTTTTGTGTTCATCGACCGTACCTCGGGATTATTTTTTCAAGCCCAGCCGAGTTAGTAACTCGTCAAAGTACTTTTCCTGTTCGTTGATTTGGGTCTGGAAGCTGGCACCATCAAGCCATGCATAGTTGAGATTCAACTTTTGCAGAGCATCCTGGAATGCAGGCTCTTCAGCCGTCTCTTTTGCGGCCTTAGCCAGAACATCAACCACATCCTGCGGCGTTTTTTGCGACACGATCAGACCGCGCCAGGTGCCGATGGAGAGATCAACGCCTTTCTCTTTTAACGTCGGTACGTCAGGCATGGTTTTCATATGTTCATCCGCCATCACTACCAGTGTCTTCAGCTTGCCGCCTTTCACATGATTGATAACTTCACCTGGGCTTACGGAAACCGCTTCAATATGCCCGCCTAACAGGCCTGTAATGGCAGGGGCTGCGCCGTCATATGGGACATGAGAAAACTTCACGCCCGTTTTGTCTTCCAGTGCAGCTGCCGCCAGATGCCAGATTGCTCCGGTGCCTGAGTTACCAATGCGTACTTTTCCGGGATTCGCTTTGGCGTAAGTCATAAATTCTTCATAGCTATTCCACGGCGCATCAGAACGGACGGTGATAGCAGCCGGATCCGCGTTCAGACGGGCAATGGGTTTAAAGTCGCTGGTTTTAAAACGCACCATTCCGAGGCTGGGAAGGGTGGTCAGTTCAACCGTGCCTAAACCCATTTTGTAACCGTTAGGGCGGGCAGCGGCGATTTCACTCAGGCCGATAGCGCCGCCACCGCCAGGTTTATTGATAACCCCGATGCTGACGGGCAAATGGTTTTTGGCGGCATCAGCAAAGGCACGGGCAACCAGATCCGTACCGCCTCCGGCCGCGTAGGGTACGACTAACTCGATCTGTTTGGTTGGGTAGGAGGCCGCCTGCACAGGCGCAGTGCTGAGGGAAGCGCCGGCAAGGAGTACCATTGCAGCCATTTTTTTCGGTAAGGTAAGATGTTTTATCATTGTTTTTATATCCTTATTTATCAGTTAGTTGTTGTTTAAATTGGTCCATGCGTTCATAAACAGTACTGCATTTTTATAGACCTGCTCTGGCGTCATGCCAGGGCGATAAAGCGCAGAACCGAGACCAAAGCCGTTTGCACCGTGGCTCAGATAACGCGCCATGGTTTCCGGAGTGATACCGCCAACCGGTAACATCGGAACGGATTGTGGAATAACCGCACGCCAGGCTTTGGTGACTTCAGGCGTAATTTGTTCAGCCGGGAACAGCTTGATGGCATTAGCACCATGCTCAATGGCAGCAAAAGCTTCGGTGGGCGTAGCGACGCCAGGCGCACAATACATACCCAGCGCACGGGCACGACGGATCACCGCAGTATCGCAATGCGGCATCACGATAATCTGGCCTCCAGCCTCTTTAACCGCGACGACGTGCTCCACCGAAAGCACAGTTCCGGCTCCGACCAGGCAGTCCTTAGGCAGGGCGTCGCGCAGTAAACTGATACTTTGCAACGGCTCCGGCGAGTTCATGGGAATCTCAATCAGGCGAAATCCAGAGGCATACAGCTTTTCACCGATGGCGACAATCTCATCCGGTTTCACGCCGCGTAAAATGGCGACTAACCCGGTTTTTTGCAAAAGCGTATTAAATGGCATGAGTACATTCCCTGGCGTTGGTGGAGAGTAGCCCGGCAGCGTGGGCGATTCGCCATAACCCCTGTTCAGTGGCATTAGGAATGGCGTGTAGCTGTCTGTCGGGAAAAACGTGGCTGAATGCTTGTGAATAGCGGCTGTTCAGAGTGGCGCTACCGATTAAGGCGATCGGTGTTGTGGCGGGTAAATCACGTAGCAAACTGGATGCCAGACCGCATAATTCATGGCCTATCAGTAATCCTGAAAGGTAATCCCCCTGTGAGGACGGCGTAAGATTACTGGTCAGCAGGCGCGAACGGGTCGAAAACAGCGTCGATAATAATCCGGTCTGATGATGCTCTTGTGCCGCTGTCAGCCCGTGGGCGAAGGCATCCCAGTGCGGTTCATCTCCCGAACGCATGGTGGCACCGAGAATCGAATGGCGGGATAAAACATCAAATAACTCGCCTGTCATAAAGGTTCGAAAATCGGTAATGGTGTTGTTTTCAACTACCGCCCATTTCGCATGTGTGCCAGGTAAGCCAATCAGCACAGGCATACCCTGGCGGAGCGCGTTTTGCAGGGCCGGTTCCATCGAGATAGCACCGAAGATTTGTGTCTCTTCGCCACGCATCACTTCGGGCATTTCACCTTCTTTAATCACGCCGGGAATGATGTGCAGCATTGTCTGCTGCTGGTAGATAACAGGCGTCAACTGCTTTGCCAGACCCTCGAGAGTGACCGGGCAAGGTAAATAAGCTGCGGGTTGCCACCCTTGCGCACTGCCGATCATGCCGCAAGCCAGAATCGGGCATGGGGATTGTGCCAGCCAGTCGCCGCAGACACGTAAAAACGTATCGTGGAAAGCGTCCTCACGTGTTGCTGCCTGGGAGGGTAATTTCATGATCCCCCACGGGAATTCACGTTTTTCTTGTGGATTGGGTGAGTCGCCAAAACGCCATGCCCGAAGCGATGACGTTCCCCAGTCCAGGGCAATAAATGAGGTGTTTCCCGACATTAGCCGTTTCCTTTAGTCATGGTTTATTTATTTTTGTGAACGTGCTTACCCCAGCCCAGTTCAGCGGATATCTCTTCTGCACAGGATTTGACGTAAGGTGCCAGTTCTTCCAGACGCGCCAGTGACATATACGTAGTGGTACTGGCGACAGAAATAGCCGCCACAATTTCATCCCGGGCGTTGTAAACCGGCGCTGCAACGCAACGGATAGTCGGCTCGTTCTCTTCCAGATCAAAAGCAAAACCACTGGCGGCATAACGACGCATGTTCTGAATAAATGCGCCCAGTTTTGTTTCATCACCACAGGTCTTAAACAGCGTGCGCCACTCTTCTTCTGTTCGGTTGAGGATCAATGCCTTGCCGATGCCGGTGATTGCCAGTGGCATGCGATGGCCTGGGCGTGAGCGCATTTCCAGCCCGCGCTGGCTGTTGATCTTCTCCAGATACAGCACTTCGTCGCCTTCAACGATCCCCAGATGCACGGTGTCCAGGGTGTAACGGGCAAGGCGTTGCAAAACGGGCAGCGCAACTTCGTACAGCGAGGTGCTTTCCAGCGCTCTGGCACCGAATTCGATCAGTTTGGCGCCCAGTTGGTAGCCCTGCGTTGGGACGTGGCGCAGGTAGCGTTGTTCCACCAGAACGGTGACTAAACGATGGGTTGTGCTCCGGGTCGTGCCGGTGAACTCGCCGATACTTTTCAGGTCATGGCAGCCGTTATAAACAGCATTAAGAACCGCCAGCCCGCGTAATAACGTTTGTGCGCCAGCGGTGGTTGAAGAGGTATCTGCCATACGTTTCTCCTGATGATATTGCTGAAGTGTTCCACATAATGACGTGGGGAAAAGGTGATATATCCCACAATATAAACTACGTCTCATATTGTGGGATAAAATAATAAAAATTAAGGATCGTTTTGCGTAGCGCCTCGCAGGAAACTTCTTTCAAACTGGACGTTTGTACAGCACAATTCTATTTTGTGCGGGTAAGTAATGAGGCTGGAGGCGTTGTGGATATCTCAATCATGGTTTACGCAGTTATTGCGTTGGTGAGCGTGGCGATTGGCTGGCTGATTGCCAGTTATCAGCATGCGCAGCAAAAAGCCGAGCAATTCGCTGAACGTGAAGAGATGGTCGCGGAGTTAAGTGCGGCAAAACAACAAATTACCCAAAGCGAACATTGGCGTGCTGAGTGCGAGTTACTCAATAATGAAGTGCGCAGTCTGCAAAGCATTAACACCTCGCTGGAGGCGGATCTGCGTGAAGTCACCACGCGAATGGAGGCTGTACAGCAACATGCTGACGATAAAATTCGCCAAATGATCAACAGCGAACAGCGCCTCAGTGAGCAGTTTGAAAACCTCGCCAACCGTATTTTCGAGCACAGCAATCGCCGGGTTGATGAGCAAAACCGTCAGAGTCTGAACAGCCTGTTGTCGCCACTACGTGAACAACTGGACGGTTTTCGTCGTCAGGTTCAGGACAGTTTCGGTAAAGAAGCACAAGAACGCCATACCCTGACTCACGAAATACGCAATCTCCAGCAGCTCAACGCGCAAATGGCCCAGGAAGCGATCAACCTGACGCGTGCGCTGAAAGGCGACAATAAAACCCAGGGCAACTGGGGCGAGGTAGTATTGACGCGTGTGCTGGAGGCTTCCGGTCTGCGTGAAGGGTATGAATATGAAACCCAGGTCAGCATCGAAAATGACGCCCGCTCGCGGATGCAGCCGGATGTCATCGTGCGGTTGCCGCACGGAAAAGATGTGGTGATCGACGCCAAAATGACGCTGGTCGCCTATGAACGCTATTTCAACGCAGAAGACGACTACACCCGCGAAAGCTCGCTACAGGAACATATCGCGTCGGTGCGTAACCACATCCGCTTGCTGGGACGTAAAGATTATCAACAGCTGCCGGGGCTACGAACCCTGGATTACGTGCTGATGTTTATCCCTGTTGAGCCCGCATTTTTACTGGCGCTTGACCGCCAGCCGGAGCTGATCACCGAAGCGTTGAAAAACAATATCATGCTGGTTAGCCCGACCACGCTGCTGGTGGCGCTGCGCACTATCGCCAACCTCTGGCGCTATGAGCATCAAAGCCGCAACGCTCAGAAAATAGCCGATCGTGCCAGCAAGTTGTACGACAAAATGCGCTTGTTTGTCGATGATATGTCCGCGATTGGTCAAAGTCTCGACAAAGCGCAGGATAACTATCGCCAGGCAATGAAAAAACTCTCTTCAGGTCGCGGAAATGTGCTGGCGCAAGCAGAAGCGTTTCGCGGTTTAGGAGTAGAAATTAAACGCGAGATTAATCCGGATTTGGCTGAACAAGCGGTGAGCCAGGATGAAGAGTATCGACTGCGGTCGGTACCGGAGCAGCCGAATGATGAAGCTTATCAACACGATGATGAATATAATCAGCAGTCGCGCTAGCCCATTGGGGGTAGTTAAGCCGGGTAGAAATCTAGGGCATCGACGCCCAATCTGTTACACTTCTGGAACAATTTTTTGATGAGCAGGCATTGAGATGGTGGATAAGTCACAAGAAACGACGCACTTTGGTTTTCAGACCGTCGCGAAGGAACAAAAAGCGGATATGGTCGCCCACGTTTTCCATTCCGTGGCATCGAAATACGATGTCATGAATGATTTGATGTCTTTTGGCATACATCGTTTGTGGAAACGCTTCACGATTGATTGCAGTGGCGTACGCCGCGGGCAGACCGTGCTGGATCTGGCAGGCGGTACTGGCGACCTGACAGCGAAATTCTCCCGCCTGGTGGGTGAAACTGGCAAAGTGGTCCTTGCTGATATCAATGAATCCATGCTCAAAATGGGCCGCGAGAAGCTGCGTAATATTGGTGTGATTGGCAACGTTGAGTATGTTCAGGCGAACGCTGAGGCGCTGCCGTTCCCGGATAACACCTTTGATTGCATCACCATTTCGTTTGGTCTGCGTAACGTCACTGACAAAGATAAAGCTCTGCGTTCAATGTATCGCGTTCTGAAACCTGGCGGCCGACTGCTGGTGCTTGAGTTCTCGAAGCCGATTATCGAGCCGTTAAGTAAGGCCTATGACGCTTACTCCTTCCATGTGCTGCCGCGTATTGGCTCACTGGTCGCGAACGACGCTGACAGCTACCGTTATCTTGCTGAATCTATCCGCATGCATCCCGATCAGGACACCCTGCAAGCTATGATGCAGGATGCTGGATTCGAAAGTGTCGACTATTACAACCTGACGGCAGGGGTTGTGGCGCTGCATCGTGGTTATAAGTTCTGACAGGAGACCGGAAATGCCTTTTAAACCTTTAGTGACGGCAGGAATTGAAAGTCTGCTCAACACCTTCCTGTATCGTTCACCCGCGCTGAAAACGGCCCGCTCGCGTCTGCTGGGTAAAGTTTTGCGCGTGGAGGTAAAAGGCTTTTCGACGTCATTGATTCTGGTGTTCAGCGAACGCCAGGTCGATGTGCTGGGCGAATGGGCAGGAGATGCTGACTGCACCGTTATCGCCTACGCCAGCGTGTTGCCGAAACTTCGCGATCGCCAGCAGCTTGCTGCGTTAATTCGTAGCGGTGAGCTGGAAGTACAGGGCGATATTCAGGTGGTGCAAAACTTCGTTGCGCTGGCAGATCTGGCAGAGTTCGACCCTGCGGAACTGCTGGCCCCTTATACCGGTGATATCGCCGCTGAAGGTATCAGCAAAGCCCTGCGTGGAGGCGCAAAGCTCCTGCATCACGGTATTAAACGCCAGCAACGTTATGTGGCGGAAGCCATTACTGAAGAGTGGCGTATGGCACCCGGTCCACTTGAAGTGGCCTGGTTTGCGGAAGAGACGGCTGCCGTCGAGCGTGCTGTTGATGCCCTGACCAAACGGCTGGAAAAACTGGAGGCTAAATGACGCCAGGTGAAGTACGGCGCCTATATTTCATCATTCGCACTTTTTTAAGCTACGGACTTGATGAACTGATCCCTAAAATGCGTATCACCCTGCCGTTACGACTATGGCGATACTCATTATTCTGGATGCCAAATCGGCATAAAGACAAACCTTTAGGTGAGCGACTACGACTGGCTCTGCAAGAACTGGGGCCAGTGTGGATCAAGTTCGGGCAGATGCTGTCTACCCGCCGCGACCTTTTTCCTCCGCATATTGCCGATCAGCTGGCGTTATTGCAGGACAAAGTTGCTCCGTTTGATGGCAAGCTTGCGAAGCAACAGATTGAAGCTGCAATGGGCGGTTTGCCGGTAGAAGCGTGGTTTGACGATTTTGAAATCAAGCCGCTGGCGTCGGCTTCTATTGCTCAGGTTCATACCGCACGATTGAAATCGAATGGCAAAGAGGTGGTGATTAAAGTTATCCGCCCGGATATTTTGCCGGTGATTAAAGCGGATCTGAAACTTATCTACCGTCTGGCTCGCTGGGTGCCGCGTTTGCTGCCGGATGGTCGCCGTCTGCGCCCAACCGAAGTGGTGCGCGAGTACGAAAAGACATTGATTGATGAACTGAATTTGCTGCGGGAATCTGCCAACGCCATTCAGCTTCGGCGCAATTTTGAAGACAGCCCGATGCTCTACATCCCGGAAGTTTACCCTGACTATTGTAGTGAAGGGATGATGGTGATGGAGCGCATTTACGGCATTCCGGTTTCAGATGTCGCGGCGCTGGAGAAAAACGGCACCAACATGAAGTTGCTGGCAGAACGCGGCGTGCAGGTGTTCTTCACTCAGGTCTTTCGCGACAGCTTTTTCCATGCCGATATGCACCCTGGCAACATCTTTGTAAGCTATGAACACCCAGAAAACCCGAAATATATCGGCATTGATTGCGGGATTGTTGGCTCGCTAAACAAAGAAGATAAACGCTATCTGGCGGAAAACTTTATCGCCTTCTTTAATCGCGATTATCGCAAAGTGGCAGAGCTACACGTCGATTCAGGCTGGGTGCCGCCAGATACCAACGTTGAAGAGTTCGAATTTGCCATTCGTACGGTCTGTGAACCTATCTTTGAGAAACCGCTGGCCGAAATTTCGTTTGGACATGTACTGTTAAATCTTTTTAATACGGCGCGTCGCTTCAATATGGAAGTGCAGCCGCAACTGGTGTTACTCCAGAAAACCCTGCTCTACGTCGAAGGGGTAGGTCGCCAGCTTTATCCGCAGCTCGATTTATGGAAAACGGCGAAGCCTTTCCTGGAGTCGTGGATTAAAGATCAGGTCGGTATTCCTGCGCTGGTGAGAGCATTTAAAGAAAAAGCGCCGTTCTGGGTCGAAAAAATGCCAGAACTGCCTGAACTGGTTTACGACAGTTTGCGCCAGGGCAAGTATTTACAGCACAGTGTTGATAAGATTGCCCGCGAGCTTCAGTCAAATCATGTACGTCAGGGACAATCGCGTTATTTTCTCGGAATTGGCGCTACGTTAGTATTAAGCGGCACATTCTTGTTGGTCAGCCGCCCTGAATGGGGGTTGATGCCCGGCTGGTTAATGGCAGGTGGTCTGATCGCCTGGTTTGTCGGTTGGCGCAAAACACGCTGATTTTTTCATCGCTCAAGGCGGGCCGTGTAACGTATAATGCGGCCTTGTTTAATCATCATCTACCACAGAGGAACATGTATGGGTGGTATCAGTATTTGGCAGTTATTGATTATTGCCGTCATCGTTGTACTGCTTTTTGGCACCAAAAAGCTCGGCTCCATCGGTTCCGATCTTGGTGCGTCGATCAAAGGCTTTAAAAAAGCAATGAGCGATGATGAACCAAAGCAGGATAAAACCAGTCAGGATGCTGATTTTACTGCGAAAACTATCGCCGATAAGCAGGCGGATACGAATCAGGAACAGGCTAAAACAGAAGACGCGAAGCGCCACGATAAAGAGCAGGTGTAATCCGTGTTTGATATCGGTTTTAGCGAACTGCTATTGGTGTTCATCATCGGCCTCGTCGTTCTGGGGCCGCAACGACTGCCTGTGGCGGTAAAAACGGTAGCTGGCTGGATTCGCGCGTTGCGTTCACTGGCGACAACGGTGCAGAACGAACTGACCCAGGAGTTAAAACTCCAGGAGTTTCAGGACAGCCTGAAAAAGGTTGAAAAGGCGAGCCTCACTAACCTGACGCCCGAACTGAAAGCGTCGATGGATGAACTACGCCAGGCCGCGGAGTCGATGAAGCGTTCCTACGTTGCAAACGATCCTGAAAAGGCGAGCGATGAAGCGCACACCATCCATAACCCGGTGGTGAAAGATAATGAAGCTGCGCATGAAGGCGTAACGCCTGCCGCTGCACAAACGCAGGCCAGTTCGCCGGAACAGAAGCCAGAAACCACGCCAGAGCCGGTGGTAAAACCTGCTGCGGACGCTGAACCGAAAACCGCTGCACCTTCCCCCTTCGTCGAGTGATAAACCGTAAACATGTCTGTAGAAGATACTCAACCGCTTATCACGCATCTGATTGAGCTGCGTAAGCGTCTGCTGAACTGCATTATCGCGGTGATCGTGATATTCCTGTGTCTGGTCTATTTCGCCAATGACATCTATCACCTGGTATCCGCGCCATTGATCAAGCAGTTGCCGCAAGGCTCAACGATGATCGCCACTGACGTGGCCTCGCCGTTCTTTACGCCGATCAAGCTGACCTTTATGGTGTCGCTGATTCTGTCAGCGCCGGTGATTCTCTATCAGGTCTGGGCGTTTATCGCCCCAGCGCTGTATAAGCATGAACGTCGCCTGGTGGTGCCGCTGCTGGTTTCCAGCTCTCTGTTGTTTTATATCGGCATGGCGTTCGCCTACTTTGTGGTCTTTCCGCTGGCATTTGGCTTCCTTGCCAATACCGCGCCGGAAGGGGTACAGGTATCCACCGACATCGCCAGCTATTTAAGCTTCGTTATGGCGCTGTTTATGGCGTTTGGTGTCTCCTTTGAAGTGCCGGTGGCAATTGTGCTGCTGTGCTGGATGGGAATTACCTCGCCAGAAGACTTACGCAAAAAACGTCCGTATGTGCTGGTTGGCGCATTTGTTGTCGGGATGCTGCTGACGCCGCCGGATGTCTTCTCGCAAACGCTGCTGGCGATCCCGATGTACTGCCTGTTTGAAATCGGTGTCTTCTTCTCACGCTTTTACGTTGGTAAGGGTCGAAACCGGGAAGAGGAAAACGACGCTGAAGCAGAAAGCGAAAAAACTGAAGAATAAATTCAACCGCCCGTCAGGGCGGTTGTCATATGGAGTACAGGATGTTTGATATCGGCGTTAATTTGACCAGTTCGCAATTTGCGAAAGACCGTGATGATGTTGTAGCACGCGCTTTTGACGCAGGAGTTGATGGGCTGCTCATCACTGGCACTAACCTGCACGAAAGCCAGCAGGCACAAAAACTGGCGCGTCAGTATTCATCCTGTTGGTCAACGGCGGGCGTACATCCTCACGACAGCAGCCAGTGGCAAGCAGCGACCGAAGAAGCGATCTTTGAACTGGCCTCGCAGCCAGAAGTGGTGGCGATTGGTGAGTGTGGCCTCGACTTTAACCGCAACTTTTCTACACCAGAAGAGCAGGAATGTGCTTTTGTTGCCCAGCTACGCATTGCTGCAGAATTAAACATGCCGGTATTTATGCACTGTCGCGATGCCCACGAGAGGTTTATGACGTTGCTGGAGCCGTGGCTGGATAAACTGCCTGGTGCAGTTCTTCATTGCTTTACCGGTACACGTGAAGAGATGCAGGCGTGCGCGGCGCGTGGAATTTATATCGGCATTACCGGTTGGGTTTGCGATGAACGACGCGGGCTGGAGCTGCGGGAATTGTTGCCGTTGATTCCGGCGGAGAAATTGCTGATCGAAACTGATGCGCCGTATTTGCTCCCGCGCGATCTCACGCCGAAGCCATCATCCCGGCGCAACGAGCCAGCCCATCTGCCCCATATTTTGCAACGTATTGCGCACTGGCGTGGAGAAGATGCCGCATGGCTGGCTGCCACCACGGATGCCAATGTTAAAACACTGTTTGGGATTGCGTTTTAGAGTTTGCGGAACTCGGTGTTCTTCACACTGTGCTTAATCTCTTTATTAATAAGATTAAGCAATAGCATGGAGCGAGCCTCACCGTCGGGTTCGGTGAAAATGGCCTGAAAACCTTCGAACGCGCCTTCGGTAATAATCACCTTGTCACCCGGATAAGGGGTTGCCGGATCGACAATGTCTTTCGGTTTATATACCGATAGCTGATGAATCACCGCCGATGGGACTATCGCTGGCGACGCACCAAAGCGCACGAAGTGGCTGACACCGCGGGTCGCGTTGATAGTCGTGGTATGAATGACTTCTGGATCAAATTCCACAAACAGGTAGTTGGGGAACAATGGTTCACTGACTGCAGTACGTTTGCCACGCACGATTTTTTCCAGGGTGATCATCGGTGCCAGGCAATTCACAGCCTGTCTTTCGAGGTGTTCCTGGGCACGTTGAAGTTGCCCGCGCTTGCAGTACAGTAAATACCAGGATTGCATAATGACTCTTATCCGTTTAATCGGGGCGCAAGGATAGCAAAAGCTTTACGCTAAGTTAATTATATTCCCCGGTTTGCGTTATACCGTCAGAGTTCACGCTAATTTAACAAATTTACAGCATCGCAAAGATGAACGCCGTATAATGGGCGCAGACTAAGAGGCTACAATGGATGCCATGAAATATAACGATTTACGCGACTTCCTGACGCTGCTTGAACAGCAGGGTGAGCTAAAACGTATCACGCTCCCGGTGGATCCGCATCTGGAAATCACTGAAATTGCTGACCGCACTTTGCGTGCCGGTGGGCCTGCGCTGTTATTCGAAAACCCTAAAGGGTACTCAATGCCGGTGCTTTGCAACCTGTTCGGTACGCCGAAGCGCGTGGCGATGGGCATGGGGCAGGAAGATGTTTCGGCGCTGCGTGAAGTGGGTAAATTATTGGCTTTTCTGAAAGAGCCGGAGCCGCCAAAAGGTTTCCGCGACCTGTTTGATAAACTGCCGCAGTTTAAACAAGTATTGAACATGCCGACAAAGCGACTGCGTGGTGCGCCCTGCCAACAAAAAATCGTCTCTGGCGATGACGTCGATCTCAATCGCATTCCCATTATGACCTGCTGGCCGGAAGATGCCGCGCCGCTGATTACCTGGGGGCTGACAGTGACGCGCGGCCCGCATAAAGAGCGGCAGAATCTGGGCATTTATCGCCAGCAGCTAATTGGTAAAAACAAACTGATTATGCGCTGGCTGTCGCATCGCGGCGGCGCGCTGGATTATCAGGAGTGGTGTGCGGCGCATCCGGGCGAACGTTTCCCGGTTTCTGTGGCGCTGGGTGCTGATCCCGCCACGATTCTCGGTGCAGTCACCCCCGTTCCGGATACGCTTTCAGAGTATGCGTTTGCCGGATTGCTGCGCGGCACCAAGACCGAAGTGGTGAAGTGTATCTCCAATGACCTTGAAGTGCCCGCCAGTGCGGAGATTGTGCTGGAAGGGTATATCGAACAAGGTGAAACGGCGCCGGAAGGGCCGTATGGCGACCACACCGGTTACTATAACGAAGTCGATAGTTTCCCGGTATTCACCGTGACGCATATTACCCAGCGTGAAGATGCGATTTACCATTCCACCTATACCGGGCGTCCGCCAGATGAACCCGCGGTACTGGGCGTAGCGTTGAACGAAGTGTTCGTGCCGATTCTGCAAAAACAGTTCCCGGAAATTGTCGATTTTTACCTGCCGCCGGAAGGCTGTTCATATCGTCTGGCGGTAGTGACAATCAAAAAACAGTACGCCGGACACGCGAAGCGCGTCATGATGGGCGTCTGGTCGTTCTTACGCCAGTTTATGTACACTAAATTTGTGATCGTTTGCGATGATGACGTCAACGCACGCGACTGGAACGATGTGATTTGGGCGATTACCACCCGTATGGACCCGGCGCGGGACACGGTGTTGGTCGAAAATACGCCTATTGATTATCTGGATTTTGCCTCGCCTGTCTCCGGGCTGGGTTCAAAAATGGGGCTGGATGCCACGAATAAATGGCCAGGGGAAACCCAGCGTGAATGGGGACGTCCCATCAAAAAAGATCCGGATGTTGTCGCGCATATTGACGCCATCTGGGATGAACTGGCTATTTTTAACAACGGTAAAAGCGCCTGATGCGCGTTTGTTTTGCCCTATTTATCGATCCGACAGAGAAAGCGCATGACAACCTTAAGCTGTAAAGTGACCTCGGTAGAAGCTATCACCGATACCGTATATCGTGTCCGCATCGTGCCAGACGCGGCCTTTTCTTTTCGTGCTGGTCAGTATTTGATGGTGGTGATGGATGAGCGCGATAAACGTCCATTCTCAATGGCTTCGACGCCGGATGAAAAAGAGTTTATCGAGCTGCATATTGGCGCTTCTGAAATCAACCTTTACGCGAAAGCAGTCATGGACCGCATCCTCAAAGATCATCAAATCGTGGTCGATATTCCCCACGGAGAAGCGTGGCTGCGCGATGATGAAGAGCGTCCGATGATTTTGATTGCGGGCGGTACAGGCTTCTCTTATGCGCGCTCGATTTTGCTGACGGCGCTGGCGCGTAACCCAAACCGTGATATCACCATTTACTGGGGCGGGCGTGAAGAGCAGCATCTTTATGATCTCTCCGAGCTTGAGGCGCTTTCGCTGAAGCATCCTGGTCTGCAAGTGGTGCCGGTGGTTGAACAACCGGAAGCGGGTTGGCGTGGGCGTACTGGCACCGTGTTAACGGCGGTATTGCAAGATCACGGTACCCTGGCAGAGCATGATATCTACATTGCCGGGCGTTTTGAGATGGCGAAAATTGCCCGTGACCTGTTTTGCAGTGAGCGTAATGCGCGGGAAGACCGCCTGTTTGGCGATGCGTTTGCGTTTATCTGAGATATAAAAAACCCGCCCCTGACAGGCGGGAAGAACGGCAACTAAAACTTTATACAGTGGCATTTAGATCTATGTCGCATCCGGCATTCGGCACACGATGCCTGATGCGACGCTTGCGCGTCTTATCAGGCCTACATTGGTGCCGGGTCGGTAGGCCGGATAAGGCGTTTACGCCGTATCCGGCAATCGATGCCTGATGCGACGCTGGCGCGTCTTATCAGGCCTTGTATTATCCCTCCTGTGCAGAGAAAATCGGCCAGTTTTCTCTGCCTGCAGTCCGCATGCCGTATCGGGCCTTAGGTTTTCAACCTGTTGCGTAGATTTATGCAGCGGACTGCCTTTCTCCCAAAGTGATAAACCGGACAGTATCATGGACCGGTTTTCCCGGTAATCCGTATTTGCAAGGTTGGTTTCACTATGGAACATGAACTTCATTATATCGGTATCGACACCGCTAAAGAGAAACTGGATGTCGATGTGTTGCGTCCTGATGGTCGTCATCGCACCAAAAAATTCGCTAACACCACTAAAGGGCACGATGAGCTGGTGAGCTGGCTGAAAGGTCACAAGATTGACCATGCGCATATCTGCATCGAAGCGACCGGCACCTATATGGAACCTGTCGCAGAGTGCCTTTACGATGCTGGCTACATAGTGTCAGTCATTAATCCTGCACTGGGTAAAGCTTTCGCTCAGAGTGAAGGACTGCGTAACAAGACTGATACCGTGGATGCGCGCATGCTGGCAGAGTTCTGTCGTCAGAAGCGCCCTGCAGCCTGGGAAGCGCCTCACCCGCTTGAACGCGCGTTGCGTGCCCTGGTCGTACGCCACCAGGCGCTGACAGATATGCACACGCAGGAACTGAACCGCACTGAAACGGCGCGGGAAGTCCAGAGACCGAGCATTGATGCTCACCTTCTGTGGCTTGAAGCAGAGCTGAAGCGTCTTGAGAAGCAGATAAAAGACCTGACAGACGATGATCCGGATATGAAACACCGCAGGAAACTGCTGGAAAGTATCCCGGGTATCGGAGAGAAAACATCTGCGGTATTACTGGCTTATATAGGTCTGAAGGACCGCTTCGCCCATGCCAGACAGTTCGCCGCTTTTGCGGGTCTGACACCACGGCGTTATGAATCAGGCAGTAGTGTGAGAGGGGCAAGCCGGTTGAGTAAAGCCGGACATGTGTCGCTTCGCAGGGCGTTGTATATGCCTGCAATGGTAGCCACCAGTAAGACTGAGTGGGGACGGGCGTTCCGCGACCGTCTGGCGGCTAATGGCAAGAAAGGAAAAGTGATTCTCGGCGCGATGATGCGCAAGCTGGCACAGGTGGCGTATGGAGTGCTGAAGTCAGGCGTACCGTTCGATGCGTCACGGCATAATCCGGTAGCTGCGTAAAAATCGCGGAAGGGATGAAAAAAACAGCGCCTGACGGCGCTGTGTCTGGCATGCCTGCAATCTGGGAAACCAGGGTAGAAAAAAACTTGCAGGCCATAACAGTATCTACATTAGTGCCGGGTCGGTAGACCGGATAAGGCGTTTACGCCGCATCCGGCAAGTGGTTAAACCCGCTCAAACACCGTTGCAATACCCTGACCCAGACCGATACACATCGTCGCCAGACCAAACTGAATGTCTTTGCGTTCCATCAGATTCAGCAGCGTGGTACTGATACGCGCACCGGAACAGCCCAGCGGATGACCCAGTGCGATCGCGCCACCGTTGAGATTGATCTTCTCGTCAATCTGCTCCATCAGTCCCATATCTTTAATACATGGTAGGATCTGCGCGGCAAAAGCTTCGTTCATTTCAAACACGCCGATATCGCTGGCAGAAAGCCCCGCTTTTTTCAGCGCCAGCTTCGAGGCTGGAACCGGGCCGTAACCCATAATCGACGGGTCACAACCAACGACCGCCATCGAACGTACGCGGGCGCGTGGCTTAAGACCTAATTCACGAGCGCGGCTTTCACTCATCACCAGCATGGCTGCAGCGCCATCGGAGAGAGCGGAAGACGTACCCGCCGTTACCGTGCCGCTGACTGGATCGAACGCCGGACGCAGCGTGGCGAGGGCTTCCACGGTGGTTTCCGGCCGAATCACTTCGTCGTAATTAAACTGCTTCAGGACGCCGTCGGCATCGTGACCACCGGTCGGGATGATTTCATTTTTAAATGCGCCCGACTGCGTGGCGGCCCAGGCGCGGGCGTGTGATCGCGCGGCAAAGGCATCCTGCATTTCACGGCTGATACCGTGCATACGCGCCAGCATTTCTGCCGTTAAGCCCATCATGCCCGCCGCTTTGGCGACATTGCGGCTCAGGCCGGGGTGAAAATCGACGCCGTGACTCATCGGCACATGGCCCATATGCTCCACGCCACCGACCAGACATGCCTGTGCATCGCCAGTCATAATCATCCGTGCTGCGTCATGCAGTGCCTGCATGGATGAACCGCACAAGCGATTGACGGTGACCGCCGGGACAGAATGCGGCACTTCTGCCAACAGCGCCGCGTTACGAGCGATATTAAAACCCTGCTCCAGCGTCTGCTGCACACAACCCCAGTAAATATCATCGAGGGCCGCAGCTTCCAGCGCCGGGTTACGCGCCAGCAGGCTACGCATTAAATGAGCGGAGAGATCTTCCGCACGCACGTTACGAAAAGCACCGCCCTTCGAACGGCCCATCGGGGTACGAATTGCATCGACAATGACAACCTGTTCCATTGTGACTCCTTAAGCCGTTTTCAGGTCGCCAACCGGACGGGCTGGCTCAACCGGGGGATAGTACGGTTCGTTATGACGCGCTTTATTACGCAGACCTTCCGGCACTTCATACAGCGGGCCGAGGTGCTGATATTGTTGTGCCATATCGAGGTATTTTGCGCTACCGAGGGTGTCCAGCCAGCGGAACGCGCCGCCGTGGAACGGAGGGAAGCCCAGGCCGTAGACCAGCGCCATATCCGCTTCTGCCGGAGTGGCGATAATGCCTTCTTCCAGACAGCGCACCACTTCGTTGACCATCGGGATCATCATGCGGGCGATAATCTCTTCTTCGCTGAAATCGCGCTTCGGCTGGCTGACTTCTGCCAGCAGGTCGTCAACGGCGGCATCTTCTTCTTTCTTCGGCTTACCTTTGCTGTCTTCTTTATAACGCCAGAAACCGAGGCCGTTCTTCTGACCAAAACGCTTGGCATCAAACAGTGCGTCGATGGCATCGCGATAATCTTTCTGCATCCGCTGCGGGAAACCTGCTGCCATCACTGCCTGGGCGTGATGCGCGGTATCAATGCCCACGACATCCAGCAAGTATGCCGGACCCATCGGCCAGCCGAACTGTTTTTCCATCACTTTGTCGATCTTGCGAAAATCCGCGCCGTCGCGCAGCAGCTGGCTGAAACCGGCGAAATAGGGGAACAGCACGCGGTTAACAAAGAAGCCGGGGCAGTCATTAACCACAATTGGCGTTTTACCCATCTTGCTCGCCCATGCGACAACTTTCGCGATGGTTTCGTCGGAGCTTTTCTCACCGCGAATAATTTCCACCAACGGCATCCGGTGCACTGGGTTAAAGAAATGCATCCCGCAGAAGTTTTCCGGGCGTTCCAGCGCGTTGGCCAGTTCGCTGATAGGAATGGTTGAAGTATTGGAAGCCAGCACGGTATCCGGGCGTACTTTCTGCTCGGTTTCTGCCAGCACGGCTTTTTTCACTTTCGGGTTTTCGACAACCGCTTCTACCACAACGTCCACGCGATCAAACCCGGCGTAGTCGAGCGTTGGATGAATCGTGGAGATCACGCCAGCCAGTTTCAGACCGTCGATCTTGCCGCGCTCAAGCTGCTTGTTCAGCAGTTTCGCGGCTTCGGTCATGCCGAGGGTTAACGACTTGTCGTTGATATCTTTCATGACAACCGGCACGCCTTTCCACGCAGACTGGTAAGCGATGCCGCCGCCCATAATGCCTGCGCCCAGCACAGCGGCCTGTTTCGGGGTTTCAACATCTTTGGTGAGTTTCTTCGCTTTACCTTTTACATATTGATCGTTAAGGAAAATGCCGACCAGTGCGCGAGCTTCGTTGGTATGCGCCAGCGGGACAAAACTTTTGTTTTCCAGGTTTAAGGCTTCTTCACGACCAAAACGGGCCGCAGCTTCAATGGTTTTTACTGCGGTGATGGGTGCGGGGTAATGTTTCCCTGCTGTTTGTGCGACCATTCCTTTAGCGATGGTGAAGCTCATGGTGGCTTCAATCTTGCTCAGTTTTAGCGGTTCCAGCTTCGGCTGACGTTTCGCTTTCCAGTCGAGGTCGCCGTTAATGGCCTGACGTAAAATTGCCTTCGCGCCTTCAACCAGTTTTTCTGCTTTGACTACGCCATCCACCAGACCGATTTTCAGCGCCTGATCCGCGCCGACATCTTTACCGGCGGCAATGATTTCCAGCGCACTATCAGCACCGAGCATACGTGGCATACGTACAGAACCGCCAAAGCCCGGCATGATGCCCAGTTTGGTTTCCGGCAGACCGATGCGCAGATCTGGCGTCGCCAGACGATAATCGGTCGCCAGCACACATTCGCAGCCACCGCCCAGCGCATAGCCGTTGACGGCAGCAATGGTCGGCACCGGCAGATCTTCCAGGCGATTAAACACGCTATTGGCAAAATGCAGCCACTGGCTTAACTGTTCTTCAGGAACGAGGAACAGGGACAAGAATTCGGTGATATCAGCACCGACGATAAAGGCTGCTTTATTCGAACGCAGCAGCAGCCCTTTTAAATCTGATTGCTGTTCCAGCACGCCGATGGCCTCGCCGAGGCTGGCGACGGTCGCAGTGTCGAGTTTATTAACTGAACCTGGGGCATCAAATACCAGTTCGGCAATGCCATCTTCCAGCCAGTCAAGGTACAGGGTGTCGCCTTTGTAAAGCATGTCAGTCTCCTGAATCCGCAAGGTGATCTGGTCGTACCAGATGAAACGAAGTGTGTATTTTGTGTTAAAAATATGCAAATAAAAGATTAAAGAAATGCCAATCTGATCACGCTCGGCAGAAATCACGCTCTGTATTAACGTTGTGCTAAGATGCGGAGACTTAAGGTCAAAAAACAGAAGGGTAAAAAATGGAATCACTGGCCTCGCTCTATAAAAATCATATAGCTACCTTACAGGAACGGACTCGCGATGCGCTGGCGCGCTTCAAACTGGATGCGTTACTTATTCACTCCGGCGAACTGTTCAACGTTTTTCTCGACGATCATCCCTATCCTTTTAAAGTGAACCCGCAATTCAAAGCGTGGGTGCCGGTAACCCAGGTGCCAAACTGCTGGTTGCTGGTAGATGGCGTGAACAAGCCGAAACTGTGGTTTTATCTGCCGGTTGATTACTGGCACAACGTCGAACCACTGCCGACCTCCTTCTGGACTGAGGACGTGGAAGTAATTGCGCTGCCGAAAGCCGATGGCATTGGTAGCCTGTTGCCAGCTGCGCGCGGCAATATCGGGTATATCGGCCCGGTGCCGGAACGTGCGCTGCAACTGGGTATTGAGGCCAGCAATATCAACCCGAAAGGGGTGATCGACTACCTGCATTACTACCGCTCCTTCAAAACCGAGTACGAACTGGCCTGTATGCGTGAAGCGCAGAAAATGGCGGTCAACGGTCATCGCGCGGCAGAAGAAGCGTTCCGTTCTGGCATGAGCGAGTTCGATATCAACATTGCCTATCTGACCGCGACCGGTCATCGTGATACCGACGTGCCTTACAGCAACATTGTGGCGCTCAACGAACATGCTGCGGTACTGCATTACACCAAACTGGACCATCAGGCTCCGGAAGAGATGCGCAGCTTCCTGCTGGATGCCGGGGCAGAATATAACGGCTATGCGGCTGACTTGACCCGTACCTGGTCGGCAAAAAGCGACAACGACTACGCACAGCTGGTGAAAGACGTAAATGATGAACAACTGGCGCTGATCGCTACCATGAAAGCAGGCGTCAGCTATGTGGATTACCACATCCAGTTCCATCAGCGTATCGCCAAACTGCTGCGTAAACATCAAATCATCACCGATATGAGTGAAGAGGCGATGGTCGAAAATGATCTTACCGGACCGTTTATGCCGCACGGTATCGGCCATCCGCTGGGCCTGCAGGTGCATGACGTGGCCGGTTTTATGCAGGATGATAGCGGTACGCACCTCGCGGCACCGGCAAAATATCCGTACCTGCGCTGCACCCGTATTCTCCAGCCGGGCATGGTCTTAACCATCGAACCGGGTATCTACTTCATCGAATCGCTGCTGGCACCGTGGCGTGAAGGGCAGTTCAGCAAACACTTCAATTGGCAGAAAATTGAAGCACTGAAACCGTTCGGCGGCATTCGTATCGAAGACAACGTGGTGATCCACGAAAACAACGTGGAAAACATGACCCGGGATCTGAAACTGGCGTGATGGAAAGCTGGTTAATTCCTGCGGCACCGGTCACGGTTGTTGAAGAGATCAAAAAAAGCCGCTTCATTACGCTGTTGGCGCATACCGATGGCGTCGAGGCGGCAAAAGCGTTTGTTGAATCGGTGCGGGCAGAGCATCCCGATGCTCGCCACCATTGTGTGGCGTGGGTAGCTGGCGCACCGGATGATTCTCAACAACTGGGTTTCTCTGATGACGGGGAACCGGCGGGAACGGCAGGTAAACCGATGCTCGCCCAACTTATGGGCAGCGGCGTCGGGGAAATTACCGCCGTGGTGGTGCGCTACTACGGCGGCATATTGCTGGGCACCGGTGGGTTAGTGAAAGCGTATGGCGGCGGCGTGAATCAGGCACTGCGCCAGCTAACGACCCAACGCAAGACGCCATTAACCGAATATACTTTGCAATGTGAATATAGTCAGTTAACCGGCATTGAAGCGTTGCTGGGGCAGTGTGGCGGCAAAATTATCAACAGTGATTATCAGGCATTCGTTCTGCTGCGGGTGGCGCTTCCGGCGGCGAAAGTGGCTGAATTTTCCGCAAAGCTGGCGGATTTTAGCCGTGGTTCATTGCAATTGTTAGCGATTGAAGAATAATCCCCACTTCGTTTTGCAGAACTAAGGAAGCGGCAGAGATGCATTTTCGCGCCATTACCCGAATCGTTGGACTACTGGTCATCTTATTTTCAGGGACCATGATTATCCCTGGGCTGGTAGCACTCATCTACCGGGATGGAGCGGGCCGCGCTTTTACCCAGACCTTTTTTGTCGCCCTCGCCATTGGCTCTATGCTGTGGTGGCCGAACCGCAAAGAGAAGGGCGAACTGAAATCCCGTGAAGGGTTTCTGATAGTGGTGCTGTTCTGGACCGTGCTGGGTAGCGTCGGTGCGCTCCCTTTTATCTTCTCGGAAAGCCCAAACCTCACGATTACCGATGCATTTTTTGAATCTTTCTCTGGCCTGACCACCACGGGAGCCACTACGCTGGTGGGGCTGGATTCGCTCCCTCACGCCATCCTCTTTTATCGCCAGATGCTGCAATGGTTTGGCGGGATGGGGATCATCGTGTTGGCGGTTGCGATACTGCCTATCCTCGGCGTGGGTGGGATGCAGCTCTATCGCGCAGAAATGCCCGGCCCGCTGAAAGATAACAAAATGCGCCCGCGAATTGCGGAAACGGCGAAAACCCTGTGGTTGATTTATGTCTTGCTGACCGTCGCCTGTGCGCTGGCGTTGTGGTTTGCCGGAATGGATGCCTTTGATGCCATCGGCCATAGCTTTGCGACTATCGCTATTGGCGGCTTCTCGACACATGATGCCAGTATCGGTTATTTCGACAGCCCGACTATTAACACCATCATTGCTATCTTCCTGCTGATCTCCGGCTGTAACTACGGTCTGCACTTTTCGCTGTTAAGTGGGCGTAGTCTGAAGGTTTATTGGCGCGATCCGGAATTTCGCATGTTTATCGGCGTACAGTTTACGCTGGTGGTTATTTGTACCCTCGTGCTGTGGTTTCATAATGTCTATAGTTCGGCGCTGATGACAATTAACCAGGCGTTTTTTCAGGTGGTGTCGATGGCGACAACCGCCGGGTTTACGACTGACAGCATTGCCCGCTGGCCGCTCTTTTTGCCGGTACTGCTTTTATGTTCAGCATTTATTGGCGGTTGCGCCGGGTCTACGGGCGGTGGCCTGAAAGTGATCCGCATTCTGCTGCTGTTTAAGCAGGGGAACCGTGAGCTGAAACGACTGGTGCATCCGAACGCCGTGTATAGCATTAAGCTGGGGAATCGCGCACTGCCGGAACGTATCCTCGAAGCCGTTTGGGGATTTTTCTCCGCCTATGCATTGGTGTTTATTGTCAGTATGCTGGCGATTATCGCCACGGGTGTGGATGACTTTTCTGCCTTTGCCTCGGTTGTTGCGACATTGAATAACCTGGGGCCAGGGCTTGGCGTGGTTGCTGATAACTTTACCAGTATGAACCCGGTGGCTAAATGGATCCTGATTGCCAACATGCTGTTTGGTCGTCTCGAGGTCTTTACATTGCTGGTGCTCTTTACCCCGACTTTCTGGCGTGAATGATGGAGTAATACGTGAAAACATTAATTCTTTTCTCAACAAGGGACGGACAAACGCGCGAGATTGCCGCCTACCTGGCTTCGGAACTGAAAGAACTGGGGATCCAGGCAGATGTCGCTAATGTGCATCGCATTGAAGAACCCCAGTGGGAAAACTACGATCGCGTGGTCATTGGTGCTTCTATTCGCTATGGTCACTACCACTCTGCGTTCCAGGAATTTGTCAAAAAGCATGCGACGCGGCTGAATTCGATGCCGAGCGCCTTTTACTCCGTAAACCTGGTGGCGCGTAAACCGGAGAAGCGTACTCCACAGACCAACAGCTACGCGCGGAAGTTTCTGATGAGTTCACAATGGCGTCCCGATCGCTGTGCCGTCATTGCCGGGGCGCTACGTTATCCACGTTACCGCTGGTACGACCGCTTTATGATCAAGCTGATTATGAAGATGTCAGGCGGTGAAACGGATACGCGCAAAGAAGTTGTCTATACCGATTGGCAGCAGGTGGAGAATTTCGCCCGAGAAATCGCCCATTTAACCGACAAACCGACGCTGAAATAAGCATAAAGAGTAAAAAATGCGCGGTCGGAAAATTATTTTAAATTTCCTCTTGTCAGGCCGGAATAACTCCCTATAATGCGCCACCACTGACACGGAACAACGGCAAACACGCCGCCGGGTCAGCGAGATTCTCCTGAGAATCTCGACAGAGAAAAGCAAAAAAATGCTTGACTCTGGAGCGGGAAAGCGTATTATGCACACCCCGCGCCGCTGAGAAAAAGCGAAGCGGCACTGCTCTTTAACAATTTATCAGACAATCTGTGTGGGCACTCGAAGATACGGATTCTTAACGTCGCAAGACGAAAAATGAATACCAAGTCTCAAGAGTGAACACGTAATTCATTACGAAGTTTAATTCTTTGAGCATCAAACTTTTAAATTGAAGAGTTTGATCATGGCTCAGATTGAACGCTGGCGGCAGGCCTAACACATGCAAGTCGAACGGTAACAGGAATCAGCTTGCTGATTTGCTGACGAGTGGCGGACGGGTGAGTAATGTCTGGGAAACTGCCTGATGGAGGGGGATAACTACTGGAAACGGTAGCTAATACCGCATAACGTCGCAAGACCAAAGAGGGGGACCTTCGGGCCTCTTGCCATCGGATGTGCCCAGATGGGATTAGCTAGTAGGTGGGGTAACGGCTCACCTAGGCGACGATCCCTAGCTGGTCTGAGAGGATGACCAGCCACACTGGAACTGAGACACGGTCCAGACTCCTACGGGAGGCAGCAGTGGGGAATATTGCACAATGGGCGCAAGCCTGATGCAGCCATGCCGCGTGTATGAAGAAGGCCTTCGGGTTGTAAAGTACTTTCAGCGGGGAGGAAGGGAGTAAAGTTAATACCTTTGCTCATTGACGTTACCCGCAGAAGAAGCACCGGCTAACTCCGTGCCAGCAGCCGCGGTAATACGGAGGGTGCAAGCGTTAATCGGAATTACTGGGCGTAAAGCGCACGCAGGCGGTTTGTTAAGTCAGATGTGAAATCCCCGGGCTCAACCTGGGAACTGCATCTGATACTGGCAAGCTTGAGTCTCGTAGAGGGGGGTAGAATTCCAGGTGTAGCGGTGAAATGCGTAGAGATCTGGAGGAATACCGGTGGCGAAGGCGGCCCCCTGGACGAAGACTGACGCTCAGGTGCGAAAGCGTGGGGAGCAAACAGGATTAGATACCCTGGTAGTCCACGCCGTAAACGATGTCGACTTGGAGGTTGTGCCCTTGAGGCGTGGCTTCCGGAGCTAACGCGTTAAGTCGACCGCCTGGGGAGTACGGCCGCAAGGTTAAAACTCAAATGAATTGACGGGGGCCCGCACAAGCGGTGGAGCATGTGGTTTAATTCGATGCAACGCGAAGAACCTTACCTGGTCTTGACATCCACGGAAGTTTTCAGAGATGAGAATGTGCCTTCGGGAACCGTGAGACAGGTGCTGCATGGCTGTCGTCAGCTCGTGTTGTGAAATGTTGGGTTAAGTCCCGCAACGAGCGCAACCCTTATCCTTTGTTGCCAGCGGTCCGGCCGGGAACTCAAAGGAGACTGCCAGTGATAAACTGGAGGAAGGTGGGGATGACGTCAAGTCATCATGGCCCTTACGACCAGGGCTACACACGTGCTACAATGGCGCATACAAAGAGAAGCGACCTCGCGAGAGCAAGCGGACCTCATAAAGTGCGTCGTAGTCCGGATTGGAGTCTGCAACTCGACTCCATGAAGTCGGAATCGCTAGTAATCGTGGATCAGAATGCCACGGTGAATACGTTCCCGGGCCTTGTACACACCGCCCGTCACACCATGGGAGTGGGTTGCAAAAGAAGTAGGTAGCTTAACCTTCGGGAGGGCGCTTACCACTTTGTGATTCATGACTGGGGTGAAGTCGTAACAAGGTAACCGTAGGGGAACCTGCGGTTGGATCACCTCCTTACCTTAAAGAACTGTGCTTTGCAGTGCTCACACAGATTGTCTGATGAAAATGAGCAGTAAAACCTCTACAGGCTTGTAGCTCAGGTGGTTAGAGCGCACCCCTGATAAGGGTGAGGTCGGTGGTTCAAGTCCACTCAGGCCTACCAAATTTGCACCGCAAATTTGAAGAGGTTTTAACTACATGTTATGGGGCTATAGCTCAGCTGGGAGAGCGCCTGCTTTGCACGCAGGAGGTCTGCGGTTCGATCCCGCATAGCTCCACCATCTCTGTAGTGATTAAATAAAAAATACTTCAGAGTGTACCTGCAAAGGTTCACTGCGAAGTTTTGCTCTTTAAAAATCTGGATCAAGCTGAAAATTGAAACACTGAACAACGAAAGTTGTTCGTGAGTCTCTCAAATTTTCGCAACACGATGATGAATCGAAAGAAACATCTTCGGGTTGTGAGGTTAAGCGACTAAGCGTACACGGTGGATGCCCTGGCAGTCAGAGGCGATGAAGGACGTGCTAATCTGCGATAAGCGTCGGTAAGGTGATATGAACCGTTATAACCGGCGATTTCCGAATGGGGAAACCCAGTGTGATTCGTCACACTATCATTAACTGAATCCATAGGTTAATGAGGCGAACCGGGGGAACTGAAACATCTAAGTACCCCGAGGAAAAGAAATCAACCGAGATTCCCCCAGTAGCGGCGAGCGAACGGGGAGGAGCCCAGAGCCTGAATCAGTGTGTGTGTTAGTGGAAGCGTCTGGAAAGGCGCGCGATACAGGGTGACAGCCCCGTACACAAAAATGCACATGCTGTGAGCTCGATGAGTAGGGCGGGACACGTGGTATCCTGTCTGAATATGGGGGGACCATCCTCCAAGGCTAAATACTCCTGACTGACCGATAGTGAACCAGTACCGTGAGGGAAAGGCGAAAAGAACCCCGGCGAGGGGAGTGAAAAAGAACCTGAAACCGTGTACGTACAAGCAGTGGGAGCCTCTTTATGGGGTGACTGCGTACCTTTTGTATAATGGGTCAGCGACTTATATTCTGTAGCAAGGTTAACCGAATAGGGGAGCCGAAGGGAAACCGAGTCTTAACTGGGCGTTAAGTTGCAGGGTATAGACCCGAAACCCGGTGATCTAGCCATGGGCAGGTTGAAGGTTGGGTAACACTAACTGGAGGACCGAACCGACTAATGTTGAAAAATTAGCGGATGACTTGTGGCTGGGGGTGAAAGGCCAATCAAACCGGGAGATAGCTGGTTCTCCCCGAAAGCTATTTAGGTAGCGCCTCGTGAATTCATCTCCGGGGGTAGAGCACTGTTTCGGCAAGGGGGTCATCCCGACTTACCAACCCGATGCAAACTGCGAATACCGGAGAATGTTATCACGGGAGACACACGGCGGGTGCTAACGTCCGTCGTGAAGAGGGAAACAACCCAGACCGCCAGCTAAGGTCCCAAAGTCATGGTTAAGTGGGAAACGATGTGGGAAGGCCCAGACAGCCAGGATGTTGGCTTAGAAGCAGCCATCATTTAAAGAAAGCGTAATAGCTCACTGGTCGAGTCGGCCTGCGCGGAAGATGTAACGGGGCTAAACCATGCACCGAAGCTGCGGCAGCGACGCTTATGCGTTGTTGGGTAGGGGAGCGTTCTGTAAGCCTGCGAAGGTGTACTGTGAGGTATGCTGGAGGTATCAGAAGTGCGAATGCTGACATAAGTAACGATAAAGCGGGTGAAAAGCCCGCTCGCCGGAAGACCAAGGGTTCCTGTCCAACGTTAATCGGGGCAGGGTGAGTCGACCCCTAAGGCGAGGCCGAAAGGCGTAGTCGATGGGAAACAGGTTAATATTCCTGTACTTGGTGTTACTGCGAAGGGGGGACGGAGAAGGCTATGTTGGCCGGGCGACGGTTGTCCCGGTTTAAGCGTGTAGGCTGGTTTTCCAGGCAAATCCGGAAAATCAAGGCTGAGGCGTGATGACGAGGCACTACGGTGCTGAAGCAACAAATGCCCTGCTTCCAGGAAAAGCCTCTAAGCATCAGGTAACATCAAATCGTACCCCAAACCGACACAGGTGGTCAGGTAGAGAATACCAAGGCGCTTGAGAGAACTCGGGTGAAGGAACTAGGCAAAATGGTGCCGTAACTTCGGGAGAAGGCACGCTGATATGTAGGTGAAGCGACTTGCTCGTGGAGCTGAAATCAGTCGAAGATACCAGCTGGCTGCAACTGTTTATTAAAAACACAGCACTGTGCAAACACGAAAGTGGACGTATACGGTGTGACGCCTGCCCGGTGCCGGAAGGTTAATTGATGGGGTTAGCGGTAACGCGAAGCTCTTGATCGAAGCCCCGGTAAACGGCGGCCGTAACTATAACGGTCCTAAGGTAGCGAAATTCCTTGTCGGGTAAGTTCCGACCTGCACGAATGGCGTAATGATGGCCAGGCTGTCTCCACCCGAGACTCAGTGAAATTGAACTCGCTGTGAAGATGCAGTGTACCCGCGGCAAGACGGAAAGACCCCGTGAACCTTTACTATAGCTTGACACTGAACATTGAGCCTTGATGTGTAGGATAGGTGGGAGGCTTTGAAGTGTGGACGCCAGTCTGCATGGAGCCGACCTTGAAATACCACCCTTTAATGTTTGATGTTCTAACGTAGGCCCCTTATCGGGGTTGCGGACAGTGTCTGGTGGGTAGTTTGACTGGGGCGGTCTCCTCCTAAAGAGTAACGGAGGAGCACGAAGGTTGGCTAATCCTGGTCGGACATCAGGAGGTTAGTGCAATGGCATAAGCCAGCTTGACTGCGAGCGTGACGGCGCGAGCAGGTGCGAAAGCAGGTCATAGTGATCCGGTGGTTCTGAATGGAAGGGCCATCGCTCAACGGATAAAAGGTACTCCGGGGATAACAGGCTGATACCGCCCAAGAGTTCATATCGACGGCGGTGTTTGGCACCTCGATGTCGGCTCATCACATCCTGGGGCTGAAGTAGGTCCCAAGGGTATGGCTGTTCGCCATTTAAAGTGGTACGCGAGCTGGGTTTAGAACGTCGTGAGACAGTTCGGTCCCTATCTGCCGTGGGCGCTGGAGAACTGAGGGGGGCTGCTCCTAGTACGAGAGGACCGGAGTGGACGCATCACTGGTGTTCGGGTTGTCATGCCAATGGCACTGCCCGGTAGCTAAATGCGGAAGAGATAAGTGCTGAAAGCATCTAAGCACGAAACTTGCCCCGAGATGAGTTCTCCCTGACCCTTTAAGGGTCCTGAAGGAACGTTGAAGACGACGACGTTGATAGGCCGGGTGTGTAAGCGCAGCGATGCGTTGAGCTAACCGGTACTAATGAACCGTGAGGCTTAACCTTACAACGCCGAAGGTGTTTTGGCGGATTGAGAGAAGATTTTCAGCCTGATACAGATTAAATCAGAACGCAGAAGCGGTCTGATGAAACAGAATTTGCCTGGCGGCCTTAGCGCGGTGGTCCCACCTGACCCCATGCCGAACTCAGAAGTGAAACGCCGTAGCGCCGATGGTAGTGTGGGGTCTCCCCATGCGAGAGTAGGGAACTGCCAGGCATCAAATTAAGCAGAAGGCCCGGTCGGAAGACTGGGCCTTTTTGCGCTGGTGCAGAAAAAGGTCGGATACGACGCTGGCGCGTCTGATCCAGACTACTCTTGCTTATCCGTCCTGATTTTGCATCCACTCCACCACAAAATCAGCCAGCCCCTCAACATCATTAATATCCAGTAACGCGACATCAAGATTAAGCGGCACATCACTGGCTACAGCAATAACATGTCTGTCTATCACTAATTCTTCCGGTCGATGTCCGGCTCCATCGCGAAACAGCACAATCTTTGCGATCTCTTCATGCTTAAACCCTTCGACCAGAATCAAATCCAGCTTTGAGGTATCCATTCGACTTGCGAGAAAATGTAGATCCAGCTCTTCTTCGTCTGGTGTTTCCGTCATCAAGGCCCATCGCTGCTGGCTGGCAACGATGGTTTGTGCCGCGCCAGCCTTGCGCAGCTCATAGCTATCTTTGCCCGGTTTATCAACATCCATATCATGGTGCGTATGCTTAATCAGCCCTGGACGGATCCCTCTGGCGCATAATGCCGGGATCAGTTTTTTCAGCAGCGTAGTTTTTCCAGTGCCGCTCCACGCGGCAAAGGCGAGTAACGGTATCATCGTTTTTCCTGCCATCGGGCAAGCTCCTCTGGCGTATTCACGTTTACAAATGCATCTTTATGATCGCTGAAATCGACCGCGTGACCGCCAGCCAGACGCATAAATGCCATTACCCGGCGTTCTCCTGCTTGCAGATATTCCAGTAATAAAGGCTCAATTGCGCGGTTTACCAGAGCAATAGTCGGGTGATCGCGTTCACCGTCGTGGACCCACACGACAGGCGCATCTTTGCGCTGATGATTAAGCCGGGCAGCTAAATCAGGGGGAATGTAAGGCGTATCGCATGGGCAAAACAAAAACCACTCCCCCGCTTCCTGCTGCATTACTGAAAGCATTCCTGCCAGAGGGCCTGGGTAATCCGCCAGTGTATCTTCAATCACTTTCAGACCGCTTGCCTGATAGATTTCCTGATGACGATTAGCATTAACCACGACGTGAGAGTGCTGCGTCATAAGCGCGTCAGCGACATGTTGCCATAATGGTTTGCCGTTTAATTCAAGCAATCCTTTATCTACGCCGCCCATTCGTCTGGCTTTACCGCCCGCCAGCACAACGCCTGTTATCGTCGTCATCAGATTCACCGATATCGCCTCTTTTATTGTGGGATTGACCCTGCTAACGTGTCTGTCTCAAGAGTAAGGAGCATTACTATGAAATGTAAACGTCTGAATGAAGTTATTGAACTCCTCCAGCCAGCCTGGCAAAAAGAGCCAGACCTTAACCTGCTGCAATTTTTGCAGAAACTGGCGAAAGAGTCAGGTTTTGACGGCGAACTGGCGGATTTGACGGATGACATTCTGATCTATCACCTGAAAATGCGTGATTCTGCGAAAGGTGCGGTGATCCCGGGTTTGCAGAAAGATTATGAAGAAGATTTCAAAACGGCGCTGTTACGCGCTCGCGGCGTAATTAAAGAGTAAAAGCTTGTAAGCGGTGCCACCAAAATCATCGTGAAATGATATCCTTCATCATTCGTAATGTTTTCCGGATGATGGGATGAACAACAGCGCTTTTACTTTCCAGACACTACACCCGGATACCATCATGGACGCTCTGTTTGAGCATGGGATCCGGGTGGATTCCGGTCTTACCCCGCTTAACAGCTATGAAAACCGTGTCTATCAATTTCAGGACGAAGATCGTCGACGTTTTGTCGTCAAATTTTATCGCCCTGAACGTTGGACAGCCGATCAAATCCTCGAAGAACATCAATTTGCGTTGCAGCTGGTTAACGATGAAGTTCCGGTCGCAGCGCCTGTGGCCTTTAACGGTCAGACTTTATTGAATCATCAGGGATTTTATTTCGCTGTTTTTCCAAGCGTCGGTGGTCGCCAGTTCGAAGCTGATAATATCGATCAGATGGAAGCTGTTGGGCGTTATTTAGGGTGTATGCACCAGACGGGGCGCAAACAGCTTTTTATCCATCGCCCGACCATCGGTCTGAATGAATATCTCATTGAGCCACGCAAGCTGTTTGAGGACGCTACACTGATACCTTCCGGGTTGAAAGCGGCATTCCTGAAAGCGACAGATGAGCTGATCGCCGCCGTTACAGCACACTGGCGGGAAGATTTCACCGTTCTGCGGCTACATGGAGACTGCCACGCCGGGAATATCCTCTGGCGCGATGGTCCAATGTTTGTTGATCTGGATGATGCACGTAATGGTCCGGCTATTCAGGATTTGTGGATGTTGCTCAATGGCGATAAAGCCGAGCAGCGGATGCAACTGGAAACTATTATTGAAGCTTATGAAGAATTTAGCGAGTTCGACACCGCTGAAATCGGACTGATTGAACCTTTACGCGCCATGCGTTTGGTTTATTATCTTGCCTGGCTAATGCGGCGTTGGGCTGATCCCGCGTTCCCGAAAAATTTCCCGTGGTTAACCGGGGAAGATTACTGGCTGCGACAGACGGCGACTTTTATAGAACAGGCAAAAGTTCTACAAGAACCCCCTTTGCAATTAACACCTATGTATTAATCGGAGAGAGTAGATCATGAAAAAGATTTGGCTGGCGCTGGCTGGTTTAGTTTTAGCGTTTAGCGCATCGGCGGCGCAGTATGAAGATGGTAAACAGTACACTACCCTGGAAAAACCGGTAGCTGGCGCGCCGCAAGTGCTGGAGTTTTTCTCTTTCTTCTGCCCGCACTGCTATCAGTTTGAAGAAGTTCTGCATATTTCTGATAACGTGAAGAAAAAACTGCCGGAAGGCGTGAAGATGACTAAATACCACGTCAACTTCATGGGGGGTGACCTGGGCAAAGATCTGACTCAGGCATGGGCAGTGGCGATGGCACTGGGCGTGGAAGACAAAGTCACTGTTCCGCTGTTTGAAGGCGTACAGAAAACCCAGACCATTCGTTCAGCATCTGATATCCGCGATGTATTTATCAACGCAGGTATTAAAGGTGAAGAGTACGACGCGGCGTGGAACAGCTTCGTGGTGAAATCCCTGGTCGCTCAGCAGGAAAAAGCTGCAGCTGACGTGCAATTGCGTGGCGTTCCGGCGATGTTTGTTAATGGTAAATATCAGCTGAATCCGCAGGGTATGGATACCAGCAATATGGATGTTTTTGTTCAGCAGTATGCTGATACTGTGAAATATCTGTCCGAGAAAAAATAATTCAATGTAAATTACATAAAGCCCGTGAATATTCACGGGCTTTTTTTATTATTTAATAAATATAAATACATTCTGATAATGCGTCCTGCCGCTGGACATTATTTCAGCATAAGTGGATATTCAAAGTTTTGCTGTTTTATCAGGGAATATTTATATGATACGTAAGTCAGCTACAGGTGTTATTGTTGCGTTAGCCGTAATCTGGGGTGGTGGCACATGGTACACAGGTACGCAAATTCAGCCTGGTGTCGAAAAGTTCATTAAAGATTTTAACGATGCTAAAAAGAAAGGTGAACATGCCTACGATATGACGTTAAGTTATAAAAACTTTGACAAAGGCTTTTTTAATTCTCATTTTCAAATGCAAATGACATTTGATAACGGTGCACCCGATCTCAATATCAAGCCAGGCCAGAAAGTTGCATTTGATGTGGATGTTGAGCACGGTCCGTTGCCCATCACAATGTTAATGCGTGGTAATGTCATCCCCGCACTGGCAGCGGCAAAAGTGAACTTAGTGAATAATGAACTGACACAACCGCTATTTATCGCCGCAAAAAATAAATCGCCCGTGGAAGCGACATTGCGATTCGCGTTTGGTGGCTCATTCTCCACGACATTAGATGTTGCCCCTGCAAAATATGGAAAGTTTTCTTTTGGTGAAGGCCAGTTTACTTTTAATGGTGATGGTAGCTCATTGTCTAACCTGGATATTGAAGGCAAAGTCGAAGATATTGTTCTGGAATTATCGCCATTGAACAAAGTAACGGCGAAAAGTTTTACCATTGATTCTCTGACGCGATTAGAAGAAAAGAAATTTCCGGTTGGCGAAAGCGAGTCGAAATTCAATCAGATTAACATTATCAATCAGGGAGAAGACGTTGCCCAAATCGATGCTTTCGTTGCAAAAACCAGGCTGGATCGCGTTAAAGACAAAGATTATATCAATGTCAATCTGACCTACGAACTTGATAAGTTAACAAAAGGAAATCAGCAACTCGGTAGTGGTGAGTGGTCCTTGATTGCGGAATCTATTGATCCCTCAGCGGTGCGCCAATTTATCATTCAGTATAACATTGCGATGCAGAAGCAGCTTGCTGCACACCCTGAGTTAGCAAACGATGAAGTTGCTCTGCAAGAAGTGAATGCTGCATTGTTCAAAGAGTATTTACCATTATTACAAAAAAGTGAGCCGACCATTAAACAACCGGTAAGATGGAAGAACGCACTCGGCGAACTAAATGCCAATCTGGATATCAGTATTGCCGACCCAGCCAAATCTTCATCATCCACAAACAAAGATATTAAATCGCTCAATTTTGACGTGAAGTTACCGCTTAATGTTGTCACAGAAACCGCAAAACAGCTTAATTTATCTGAAGGCATGGATGCTGAAAAAGCGCAAAAGCGGGCTGATAAACAAATCAGCGGGATGATGACATTAGGTCAGATGTTTCAGTTAATCACGATTGACAACAATACCGCCTCGCTGCAACTGCGTTATACACCGGGTAAAGTTGTTTTTAACGGACAGGAAATGAGCGAAGAAGAATTTATGTCTCGTGCCGGACGTTTTGTTCATTAAAATACTCACTCGCCTCTGCTCATTCAGAGGCGAGTAAAACTTACTTATTCTGACGCTGTGATGACATCAACGACGTCAGAAGTCGGTCTTTTTCCTGCCACAGTGAGTTCAGCCATTGCTGAAAATGGCGCTTAAAGCTTTTGTCATTGATGTAGTCGCCATGTAAATCATCGGCAATAGGCTGTAAATCCACATGTACGACAATTCGCGTCAGTTTACCGCTTAACATATCGAAGAACGGCTGACGGTTATTGTCCGGATAACACAGCGTAACATTAAGCAGTTTATCGAATTGTTTACCCAGTACATTTAGCGCCATCGCAATGCCTGCTGCCTTTGGTGGCAACAAGTTTTGAAAAGTGGAGTGGGTTTGCTGATGTTTTTCTTGCGTGAAACGGGAGCCTTCAACGAAATTGACAATGGTGGTGGGGTGCAGGCGAAACTTTTCACAAGAACGCCGGGTGGTTTCAACATCTTTACCACGTCGTTCCGGATGACGTAATAAATAAGCGCGGGAATAACGCTTCATAAACGGCATATCCAGCGCCCAGCATGCCAGGCCAAGAAATGGTACCCAGGCAAGCTGCTGCTTGAGGAAATATTTATTCATCGGAATGTGCTTACGAAACAGCACGCACAGTACGACAATATCTGCCCAACTACGGTGGTTACAAATAAGCAGATACCAGTTCTTCTTACTTAACCCTTCCAGCCCGTGAACTTCCCATTGCAGGTGTGGGTTCAGATGCAGTAATACCGCCAGACTTTCACACCAGCAATACATCATAAAATCACAAAAACGCGAAACCTTTCGCCAAATGACTGGCACAGGTAGCAATAGTTTTACAATCCCGGCAATGATGATCGGGACGGAGCAAAAAATAGTGACCAAAATGGTCAATACGATACTCAGCAAAAGGGTTATCGCAGCGAGTATTCTCGTCATAATGAATTTATTCAAAAGGTTAGCCATAGACAGTGCGCTAAAGAAGCGCAAGGCGCCGATTTTAGCAGAAAACGCCCCAAATAACGGATGATCCTTAAGGAGAAAAATAATTCATATCTATCCACATTAGAAAAAATCCCATTATCACAATTATTAGGGATGGCTTTATATTTAACTGTATGAAAAGCAAAGACAAACATCATGCTGTAAAAAGCATGATAATAAATTAAAAGCGATGTAAATAATTTATGCACAAAGTTATCCACATGACGATTTGCGAGCGATCCAGAAGATCTACAAAAGATTTTCACGAAAAGCGGTGAAAAACTCATGTTTTCATCCTGTCTGTGGCATCCTTTACCCATAATCTGATAAACAGGCACGGACATTATGGTTCAGATCCCCCAAAATCCACTTATCCTTGTAGATGGTTCATCTTATCTTTATCGCGCATATCACGCGTTTCCCCCGCTGACTAACAGCGCAGGCGAGCCGACCGGTGCGATGTATGGTGTCCTCAACATGCTGCGCAGTCTGATCATGCAATATAAACCGACGCATGCAGCGGTGGTCTTTGACGCCAAGGGAAAAACCTTTCGTGATGAACTGTTTGAACATTACAAATCACATCGCCCGCCAATGCCGGACGATCTGCGAGCACAAATCGAACCCCTGCACGCGATGGTTAAAGCGATGGGACTGCCGCTGCTGGCGGTTTCTGGCGTAGAAGCGGACGACGTTATCGGTACTCTGGCGCGGGAAGCCGAAAAAGCCGGACGTCCGGTGCTGATAAGCACAGGCGATAAAGATATGGCGCAGCTGGTGACGCCAAATATTACGCTTATCAATACCATGACGAATACCATCCTCGGCCCGGAAGAGGTGGTGAATAAGTACGGCGTACCGCCAGAACTGATCATCGACTTCCTGGCGCTGATGGGGGACTCCTCTGATAACATTCCTGGCGTACCGGGCGTTGGTGAAAAAACCGCGCAGGCACTGCTGCAGGGTCTTGGCGGGCTGGATACGCTGTATGCCGAGCCGGAAAAAATTGCTGGCCTAAGCTTCCGTGGCGCGAAAACAATGGCGGCGAAGCTCGAGCAAAACAAAGAAGTGGCTTATCTCTCATACCAGCTGGCGACGATTAAAACCGACGTTGAACTGGAGCTGACCTGTGAACAACTGGAAGTGCAGCAACCGGCGGCAGAAGAGTTGTTAGGGCTGTTCAAAAAGTATGAGTTCAAACGCTGGACTGCTGATGTCGAAGCGGGAAAATGGCTACAGGCCAAAGGGGAAAAACCAGCCGCGAAGCCGCAGCAAACCAGTGTTGTAGACGAAGCGCCAGAAGTGACGGCAACGGTGATTTCTTATGACAACTACGTCACCATCCTTGATGAAGAAACACTGAAAGAGTGGATTGCGAAGCTGGAAAAAGCGCCGGTATTTGCATTTGATACCGAAACCGACAGCCTTGATAACATCTCTGCTAACCTGGTCGGGCTTTCTTTTGCTATCGAGCCAGGCGTAGCGGCATATATTCCGGTTGCTCATGATTATCTTGATGCGCCCGATCAAATCTCTCGCGAGCGTGCACTCGAGTTGCTAAAACCGCTGCTGGAAGATGAAAAGGCGCTGAAGGTCGGGCAAAACCTGAAATACGATCGCGGTATTCTGGCGAACTACGGCATTGAACTACGTGGGATTGCGTTTGATACCATGCTGGAGTCCTACATTCTCAATAGCGTTGCCGGACGTCACGATATGGACAGCCTCGCGGAACGTTGGTTGAAGCACAAAACCATCACTTTTGAAGAGATTGCTGGTAAAGGCAAAAATCAACTGACCTTTAACCAGATTGCCCTCGAAGAGGCCGGACGTTACGCCGCCGAAGATGCAGATGTCACCTTGCAGTTGCATCTGAAAATGTGGCCGGATCTGCAAAAACACAAAGGGCCGTTGAACGTCTTCGAGAATATCGAAATGCCTTTGGTGCCGGTGCTTTCACGCATTGAACGTAACGGTGTGAAGATCGATCCGAAAGTGCTTCATAATCATTCTGAAGAGCTCACTCTACGTCTGGCTGAGCTGGAAAAGAAAGCGCATGAAATTGCAGGTGAAGAATTTAACCTTTCTTCCACCAAGCAGTTACAAACCATTCTGTTTGAAAAACAGGGCATTAAACCGCTGAAGAAAACGCCGGGTGGTGCGCCGTCAACGTCGGAAGAGGTACTGGAAGAACTGGCGCTGGACTATCCGTTGCCAAAAGTGATTCTGGAGTATCGTGGTCTGGCGAAGCTGAAATCGACCTACACCGACAAGCTGCCGCTGATGATCAACCCGAAAACCGGGCGTGTACATACCTCTTATCACCAGGCAGTAACCGCAACGGGACGTTTATCGTCAACCGATCCTAACCTGCAAAACATTCCGGTGCGTAACGAAGAAGGTCGTCGTATCCGCCAGGCGTTTATTGCGCCAGAGGATTATGTGATTGTCTCGGCGGACTACTCGCAGATTGAACTGCGCATTATGGCGCATCTCTCGCGTGACAAAGGCTTGCTGACCGCATTCGCGGAAGGAAAAGATATCCACCGGGCTACGGCGGCAGAAGTGTTTGGTTTGCCACTGGAAACCGTCACCAGCGAGCAACGCCGTAGCGCGAAAGCGATCAACTTTGGTCTGATTTATGGCATGAGTGCTTTCGGTCTGGCGCGACAATTGAACATTCCGCGTAAAGAAGCGCAGAAGTACATGGACCTTTACTTCGAACGCTACCCTGGCGTGCTGGAGTATATGGAACGCACCCGTGCTCAGGCGAAAGAGCAGGGCTACGTTGAAACGCTGGACGGACGCCGTCTGTATCTGCCGGATATCAAATCCAGCAATGGTGCTCGTCGTGCAGCGGCTGAACGTGCAGCCATTAACGCGCCAATGCAGGGAACCGCCGCCGACATTATCAAACGAGCGATGATTGCCGTTGATGCGTGGTTACAAGCTGAGCAACCGCGTGTGCGTATGATTATGCAGGTACACGATGAACTGGTATTTGAAGTTCATAAAGATGATCTTGAGGCGGTAGCGAAGAAAATCCATCAACTGATGGAGAATTGTACTCGTCTGGATGTGCCGTTGCTGGTGGAAGTGGGGAGTGGCGAAAACTGGGATCAGGCGCACTAAGATTCGCCTGAACATGCCCTTTTTTCGTAAGTAAGCAACATAAGCTGTCACGTTTTGTGATGGCTATTAGAAATTCCTATGCAACAACTGAAAAAAAATTACAAAAAATGCTTTCTGAACTGAACAAAAAAGAGTAAAGTTAGTCGCGTAGGGTACAGAGGTAAGATGTTCTATCTTTCAGACCTTTTACTTCACGTAATCGGATTTGGCTGAATATTTTAGCCGCCCCAGTCAGTAATGACTGGGGCGTTTTTTATTGGGCGAAAGAAAAGATCTGTAATGCCTGATGCGCCATGTTTATCAGGCCAACGGTAGAATTGTAATCTATTGAATTTACCGGCCGGATACGCCACATCCGGCACAAGCATTAAGGCAAGAAAATTATTCGCCGTCCTGCGTTTCTTCGACAGGCTGCATCTCGCTAAACCAGGTATCCAGTTTCTGCCGCAGCTTGTCCACGCCTTGCTTCTTCAGCGAAGAGAACGTTTCAACCTGCACATCACCGTTAAACGCCAGCACTGCTTCACGCACCATATTCAATTGTGCTTTACGTGCGCCGCTTGCCAGTTTGTCCGCTTTGGTCAGCAGCACCAGTACGGCGATATTACTGTCTACCGCCCACTCAATCATCTGCTGATCGAGGTCTTTCAACGGATGGCGAATATCCATGAGTACCACCAGGCCTTGCAGGCTCTGACGTTTTTCGAGGTATTCGCCGAGCGCGCGTTGCCATTTGCGCTTCATCTCTTCCGGGACTTCCGCGTAGCCATAGCCGGGCAGGTCAACCAGACGCTTGCCGTCAGCCACTTCAAACAGGTTGATAAGCTGGGTGCGCCCTGGGGTTTTTGAGGTCCGCGCCAGGCTTTTCTGGTTAGTCAGCGTGTTCAGCGCGCTGGATTTACCTGCGTTGGAACGGCCTGCAAAAGCCACTTCAATTCCGGTATCGGAAGGTAGGTGGCGAATATCAGGCGCACTCATCACAAAATGCGTCTGTTGATAATTCAAATTAGTCAAAGCGGTCGTCTCCGTCAGTCAAAGCTTTGCGGCGATTATACCTGAACCATAATAAAAGGCGGATTTTTCGGCGTGAGCGTTGTAAGTAAAAGCCATACGCTTTGTGAGACATTGCCGATAGTCTTTATGCGAAATAGCAGAGAAAATTCTGCGATGCATGTCAAATAAACTATATAAATCAGTTAATTGCTTTTATATAAAACTCTGAAAATGTGCAAATACTGATGGCGGTTGATTGTTTGTTTAAAGCAAAGGCGTAAAGTAGCACCCATAGAGCGAGGACGCTAACAGGAACAATGACTCAGGATGAGGGTCAGGAGCGCCAGGAGGCGAAGACAGAGGATTGTCAGGAAGACAAACGTCCGGAGACGTAATTAAACGGAAATGGAATCAACACGGATTGTTCCGGCTAATGGAAAAACAGGGTGTGTTGGCGGCCTGCAAGGATTGTAAGACCCGTTAAGGGTTATGAGTCAGGAAAAAAGGCGACAGAGTAATCTGTCGCCTTTTTTCTTTGCTTGCTTTCTGTTAGATTCCGCCGCAAATCTATACTGAATAAAACGGCTAAAAGACGAACCATTATGAAACCATCATCTTCAAACTCACGCAGCAAAGGTCATGCAAAAGCGCGTCGAAAAACACGCGAGGAGCTGGATCAGGAAGCTCGTGACCGTAAGCGTCAGAAAAAACGTCGTGGTCATGCGCCGGGCAGCCGCGCAGCGGGCGGTAACACCACGTCAGGCAGCAAAGGCCAGAACGCACCGAAAGATCCACGTATTGGCAGTAAAACCCCTATTCCATTGGGCGTGACTGAAAAAGTCACCAAACAGCACAAACCGAAGAGTGAGAAACCTATGCTTTCACCGCAGGCGGAGTTGGAGTTACTGGAAACGGATGAGCGTCTGGATGCGCTGCTGGAACGTCTGGAGGCAGGCGAAACCCTGAGCGCCGAAGAGCAATCCTGGGTGGATGCCAAACTGGATCGTATTGATGAGTTGATGCAGAAACTCGGCCTCTCTTATGACGATGACGAAGAAGAGGAAGAAGACGAGAAGCAAGAAGACATGATGCGTCTGCTGCGGGGCAACTAACGGATTGCCGCCGTGGGCCTTCCCGTTCTGCTGATAACCCTTCCGGTTATATGTTATCTGGTGTGGTTATTCGTTAAACTACAGCGGTTGTCGCGGCGACAAAAGTGGCTGCGCAACCGGCTGATGACCCGAAACGGGCATCCGCCGGTACGCCGTAGCCGCCAGAGACGCCATCGGAAGGAGTGAGCATGTCTGTACAGCAAATCGACTGGGATCTGGCCCTGATCCAGAAATATAACTATTCCGGGCCACGATACACCTCGTACCCGACCGCGCTGGAGTTTTCAGAAGACTTCGGCGAACAGGCGTTTTTACAAGCCGTGGCGCGCTATCCTGAGCGTCCATTATCTCTCTACGTACATATTCCGTTCTGCCATAAGCTTTGTTACTTCTGCGGTTGCAATAAGATTGTTACTCGCCAGCAGCACAAGGCCGATCAGTATCTGGACGCGCTGGAGCAAGAAATCGTCCATCGTGCACCGCTGTTCGCCGGGCGTCACGTCAGCCAATTGCACTGGGGCGGAGGAACGCCGACGTATCTGAATAAAGCGCAAATCAGCCGGCTGATGAAGCTGCTGCGCGAAAACTTCCAGTTCAATGCCGATGCGGAGATTTCGATCGAAGTCGATCCGCGCGAAATCGAACTGGATGTACTCGATCATTTACGCGCCGAGGGCTTTAATCGCCTGAGCATGGGCGTGCAGGACTTCAACAAAGAAGTGCAACGTCTGGTTAACCGCGAGCAGGATGAAGAGTTCATCTTTGCACTGCTTAACCATGCGCGTGAGATTGGTTTTACCTCCACCAACATCGACCTGATTTACGGCCTGCCGAAACAGACGCCGGAGAGTTTCGCCTTTACCCTGAAACGCGTGGCGGAGCTGAACCCCGATCGTCTGAGCGTCTTTAACTATGCGCATCTGCCGACCATTTTTGCTGCTCAGCGAAAAATCAAAGATGCTGACCTGCCGAGTCCACAGCAAAAACTGGATATCCTGCAGGAAACCATCGCCTTCCTGACACAATCGGGCTATCAGTTTATCGGTATGGATCACTTTGCCCGTCCGGATGACGAGCTGGCGGTGGCCCAGCGTGAAGGCGTGCTGCATCGTAACTTCCAGGGCTACACCACTCAGGGCGATACCGACCTGCTGGGGATGGGCGTTTCAGCCATCAGCATGATTGGCGACTGCTACGCGCAGAATCAGAAAGAGTTGAAGCAGTACTATCAGCAAGTGGATGAACAAGGCAATGCGCTGTGGCGTGGTATTGCGCTAACGCGTGATGACTGTATTCGTCGCGATGTGATTAAGTCGCTCATCTGCAACTTCCGTCTGGATTATGCCCCCATTGAGCAACAGTGGGATTTGCACTTCGCTGACTACTTTGCAGAAGATCTCAAGCTGCTTGCCCCGTTAGCAAAAGATGGGCTGGTGGATGTGGATGAGAAGGGGATTCAGGTAACGGCGAAAGGTCGCTTACTGATCCGCAACATTTGCATGTGCTTTGATACCTATCTGCGCCAGAAAGCGCGGATGCAGCAGTTCTCACGGGTGATTTAAATAGTGAATGGCGCTTCGTTTACAAAGTAGAAAACGAAAGCGCCATCAATGTGCTGAGAACAAGATTGCCTGATGCGCTGGGCAACAAAACCTGTAGAAATTATTGCTTTTGTAGGCCGGATAAGGCGTTTACGCCGCATCCGGCATCCGGCATCTGAGCATGATGCCTGATGCGACGCTGGTCGCGTCTTATCAGGCCTACGACTTTCTCCGCATCCGGCATAAACAACGAGCTTCAGCTAAACAGCCCAATCATCGCAGCACACAGCACGGCAGCAACGGCAGTTTGCGGTGTGTGGCTGTCAACTGCGCCACTCGATACCAGATTAATTATTGATTCCAGCATAATGACTCTCCCCGTTTTCCGGGCAAGATCATACTGAACTTATCGGAACAGTAAAGCGCAAAATACCAGCAATTTGCGCTCAATAATCAATCTTTACACACAAGCTGTGAATCACTCCATCCCCAGCTCTTTTAACTTCCGCGTCAGGGTGTTACGCCCCCAGCCAAGTAGCCGCGCAGCTTCCTGTTTATGCCCCTGCGTATGTCGCAACGCGGTCGTCAGTAACGTCCGCTCAAGCTCAGGCTGCGCTTCGGAAAGCAAATTTTGATGACCGGAACGCAGCGCTCTGTCTGCCCATTGCGCTAACAGCGTTGCCCAACTGTCCGGTTGCATGTGTGAAGTGCTTTCCGGTACGTTTGATTCAAACAGTTCGCCAGGCAAATCCTGAATCAACACTTCCTGTCCGGCAGCCATCACCGTTAGCCAGCGACAGGTGTTTTCCAGCTGGCGCACGTTACCTGGCCACGCCAGACGCGTCAGCGCGGCTTCGGTTTCCGGATGCAGCAACTTCGCTTCTACGCCCAGCTCTCGCGCGGCAACCTGTAAAAAATGGCGTGCCAGACGGGGAATATCTTCCCGACGCTCACGCAGCGGCGGCAGATGAACGCGGATAACGTTCAGGCGGTGGAACAAATCCTCACGGAACTTGCCTTCCTGTACCCGCTGTTCGAGATTCTGATGGGTCGCAGCGATAATCCGCACATCCACTTTCACCGGCGCATAGCCGCCAACGCGATAAAACTGACCGTCTGCCAGCACGCGCAGCAAACGCGTCTGTACATCGAGCGGCATATCGCCAATTTCATCGAGGAATAACGTGCCGCCATCGGCCTGTTCAAAACGCCCCTGACGAATAGTATTCGCGCCGGTAAACGCGCCTTTCTCGTGACCGAACAGTTCTGATTCGATCAAATCCTTCGGGATAGCCGCCATATTCAGCGCGATAAACGGCGCTTTGGCTCGAGGACTGTGGCGATGCAGGGCATGAGCGACCAGTTCTTTACCGGTGCCGGATTCGCCGTTAATCAGCACGCTAATAGAAGAACGTGAAAGCCGACCGATAATCCGGAACACGTCCTGCATGGCTGGCGCTTCGCCGATGATATCGGTCGTCGGGCCGTTAAGCTGAACATTACGCGGTTGCTGCTGTTCCTGATAATGGCTGATGGCGCGCTCAACCAGCGCCACGGCTTCGTCGATATCAAACGGTTTGGGCAGATAATCAAACGCCCCTTGTTGATAGGCGCTGACGGCAGCATCCAGATCGGAATGTGCGGTCATAATGATGACCGGAAGCATCGGATGGCGCTGTTTAATCTGCTTGAGCAGCGCAAGCCCGTCCATTCCCGGCATACGGATATCTGAAAGCAGCACATCCGGCGTTTTGCTCGCCAGCGCCTCCAGTACTTCTGCGCCGTTCTCAAATGTCGTACAGGTTAAACCCGCTCCAGCGAGCGCACGTTCAAGCACCCAACGGATGGAACTATCGTCATCGACTACCCAGACTATCCCTCGTTGCATAAACGTCACCTTTATTTCCTGATAGGCAGGTAAACCGAGAACTCGGTATGACCTGGCCAACTGGTAAATTCAATTTTGCCTGAATGCTGATCAATCAAATTACGGGCGATGGATAAGCCAAGCCCGGTGCCACCTTCGCGGCCGCTGACCATCGGGTAAAACAGCGTATCCTGCAAATGAGGCGGAATGCCTGGCCCGTTATCTTCCACATCAATCCGCGCTGCCAGCCGATAGCGCTCGCCGTGTAAGGTCAGTTGAAACGCGGTGCGGGTACGCAGAATGATTTCACCACCTTCCGGCCCCAGTGCCTGTAGCGCATTGCGCACAATATTCAGCAATACCTGTTCAATTTGATCCGGGTCGTGCGCCAGTTCCGGCAGGCTGGGGTCGTAATCACGAATCAACCGCACGTTGTCCGGCAGTTCCATCGACACCAGCGTCACCACGCGTTCAGCCACTTTGTGAATACTTTCGGTAACGCGCGTACCGGGCAGTTGAGGCCCCAACAGACGGTCGACCAGATTTCGCAACCGATCCGCCTGTTCAATAATCACTTTGGTATATTCCAGCAGTGACGGGTCAGGTAATGCTTTGCTGAGCAACTGGGCCGCGCCACGTAAACCGCCAAGCGGATTTTTAATCTCATGCGCCAGGCCGCGCACTAAATCACGGGCAGCAACCTGCTGGGCGTGCTGTAGCTGTTCCTGACTTAAGCGGCGCTGGTTATCCATCGGTGCCATCTCCAGCAGGATCATGCCGTCCGGCATACGCTGGGCCGTCACAGAAAGGATATGCGAGCGCCCGTCGATCACCAGCGTCACTTCGTTATCGGTAAAACCTTGCCCCGCCTCCAGACTTTCTTGCATCAGCTCGATATTTAATGAGAAGTAGCTCAACAGTTCCGGTAACGGCGTACCAAACAATTTGCGGGAGCTTTGGGCGAGTAGTTGTTGCGCGGCGGGGTTGGCGTAATGGATCGCCAGGTTGTCATCAATTAACAAAATACTGTTAATCAGCGAGTTGAGGATCTGCCCAGCATCGGGCTGCGTGCCTGTTGCCATAAAGCAGTCTCCTGAACAGGTTGCACCATTTTAGTGCATTATAGCTTTTTACGGATAAAAAGCGCGAAGCATCAGAGAATTGACGGAGAAAAAAGCCCATGCAGAGATGGGCTGAAAGTTTCCACGGCAACTAAATCCCGGCCTTCTTAGCACCGGGTAGTACAACTTCAACTATTAGACGCTGTAGTACAGCTCAAACTCTACCGGATGCGGAGTCATACGCACGCGGTCATTTTCTTCGCGACGCAGGGCGATGTACGCATCAATGGCTTCGTCAGTGAACACGCCACCGGCTTTCAGGAACTCGCGGTCCAGATCCAGTTCGTTCAGTGCTTCTTCCAGAGAGCCTGCAACCTGTGGGATCTCTTTCGCTTCTTCTGGCGGCAGGTCATACAGGTTTTTGTCCATGGCTTCGCCTGGGTGGATCTTGTTCTTGATACCATCAAGACCGGCCATCAGCAGGGCAGCAAAGCACAGGTACGGGTTAGCCGCTGGGTCCGGGAAACGGACTTCGATACGACGTGCTTTCGGAGAAGAAACCACTGGAATACGGATAGACGCAGAACGGTTGCGCGCAGAGTAAGCCAGCATTACCGGTGCTTCGTAGCCCGGGACCAGACGCTTGTAAGAGTTGGTGGTCGGGTTTGCCAGGGCGTTAATTGCTTTAGCGTGTTTGATTACGCCGCCAATGTAGTACAACGCCTGCTCAGACAGACCTGCATATTTGTCGCCCGCGAACAGGTTGACGCCGTTTTTAGACAGTGACATGTGGCAGTGCATACCGGAGCCGTTATCACCGAACATCGGTTTTGGCATAAAGGTCGCGGTTTTACCGAAGCGGTGCGCCACGTTGTGCACAACATATTTGTAGATCTGAATTTCGTCAGCTTTTTTGGTCATGGTATTGAAGCGGGTTGCCACTTCGTTCTGACCAGCGGTTGCAACTTCGTGGTGATGGGCTTCAACAACCAGACCCATCTGTTCCATCACCAGACACATTTCAGAACGGATATCCTGAGCAGAGTCTACCGGCGGAACCGGGAAGTAACCGCCTTTCACTGCCGGACGGTGACCTTTGTTACCACCTTCATATTTGGTGGAGGAGTTCCATGCACCTTCGATATCGTCGATGGCAACATGAGAACCGGAGATAGACGCGCCGAAACGGATGTCATCGAACAGGAAGAATTCAGGTTCTGGCCCGAACAGTACGGTGTCGGCAATGCCCGTAGAACGCAGGTAATCTTCAGCGCGCTTCGCGATGGAACGCGGGTCACGGTCATAGCCTTGCAGGGTGCCAGGTTCAAGGATGTCGCAACGGATAATCAGGGTAGAATCGGCGAAGAACGGGTCAATCACTGCGGTGGATGCGTCTGGCATCAGCACCATGTCGGATTCGTTAATGCCTTTCCAGCCGCCAATCGAGGAGCCGTCAAACATTTTGCCTTCTTCGAAGAATTCAGCATTCACCTGATGAGCAGGGATAGTGACGTGCTGTTCTTTACCTTTGGTATCGGTGAAGCGCAAATCAACAAACTTCACTTCGTGCTCGTTCAGCATCGTCAGTACGTGTTCAGCGGACATACTTTAACTCTCCTGGATTGGTCATGGTCGTCGTGGTAACGAAATCTGCAATTATTTTGGCCGTGTCGCCGTAAAAAAGATAAAGCGAAAACTGTGCCAACTTTTAAATTGCCCCTAAAAGGCGTTATCATGCGCACCATCGTGCAAAAGGGCTGCACCACGATGTGAATGTTGCACCAATATAGTGCTTCAATGGAAACATTAAGCACCATATTGGTGCAATGACCTTTGGATAACCCTTTTTATGCTCCGTGAAAGCGATCACAAAGGGACTCTGCAATACTTGTTTGCGGAGGATGTTTGTGATCCTGTTTTGTAGTGCGATTAATCCGTGTACAATAACGCGCTATTTCTAATGCCTGAGGCAAAGTTGTGATCGAAAAATTGCGTAATATCGCCATCATCGCGCACGTAGACCATGGTAAAACCACCCTGGTAGACAAGCTGCTCCAACAATCCGGTACGTTCGACTCTCGTGCCGAAACCCAAGAGCGCGTGATGGACTCCAACGATTTGGAGAAAGAGCGTGGGATTACCATCCTCGCGAAAAACACCGCTATCAAATGGAATGATTACCGTATCAACATCGTTGATACCCCGGGGCACGCCGACTTCGGTGGTGAAGTTGAACGTGTAATGTCCATGGTAGACTCAGTGCTGCTGGTGGTTGACGCATTTGACGGCCCGATGCCGCAAACGCGCTTCGTAACCAAAAAAGCGTTTGCTTACGGCCTGAAGCCAATTGTTGTTATCAACAAAGTTGACCGCCCTGGCGCGCGTCCTGACTGGGTTGTGGATCAGGTATTCGACCTGTTCGTTAACCTCGACGCGACTGACGAGCAGCTGGACTTCCCGATCGTTTACGCTTCTGCGCTGAACGGTATCGCGGGTCTGGACCACGAAGATATGGCGGAAGACATGACCCCGCTGTATCAGGCAATTGTTGACCACGTTCCTGCGCCGGACGTTGACCTTGACGGTCCGTTCCAGATGCAGATTTCTCAGCTCGATTACAACAGCTATGTTGGCGTTATCGGCATTGGCCGCATCAAGCGCGGTAAAGTGAAGCCGAACCAGCAAGTTACTATCATCGATAGCGAAGGCAAAACCCGCAACGCGAAAGTCGGTAAAGTGCTGGGCCACCTCGGTCTGGAACGTATCGAAACCGATCTGGCGGAAGCTGGCGATATCGTGGCGATCACGGGCCTGGGCGAACTGAACATTTCTGACACCGTTTGCGACACGCAAAACGTTGAAGCGCTGCCGGCACTCTCCGTTGATGAGCCGACCGTTTCTATGTTCTTCTGCGTTAACACCTCGCCGTTCTGCGGTAAAGAAGGTAAGTTCGTAACGTCTCGTCAGATCCTGGATCGTCTGAACAAAGAACTGGTACACAACGTTGCGCTGCGCGTAGAAGAAACTGAAGACGCCGATGCGTTCCGCGTTTCTGGTCGTGGCGAACTGCACCTGTCTGTTCTGATCGAAAACATGCGTCGTGAAGGTTTCGAACTGGCGGTATCCCGTCCGAAAGTTATCTTCCGTGAAATTGACGGTCGTAAACAAGAGCCGTATGAAAACGTGACTCTGGACGTTGAAGAACAGCATCAGGGTTCTGTGATGCAGGCGCTTGGCGAACGAAAAGGCGACCTGAAAAACATGAATCCAGACGGTAAAGGCCGCGTACGTCTCGACTACGTGATCCCAAGCCGTGGTCTGATTGGCTTCCGTTCTGAGTTCATGACCATGACCTCTGGTACGGGTCTGTTGTACTCCACCTTCAGCCACTACGACGACGTACGTCCGGGTGAAGTGGGTCAGCGTCAGAACGGCGTACTGATCTCTAACGGTCAGGGTAAAGCGGTAGCGTTCGCGCTGTTCGGTCTGCAGGACCGTGGTAAGCTGTTCCTCGGTCACGGTGCAGAAGTTTACGAAGGTCAGATTATCGGTATTCACAGCCGTTCTAACGACCTGACTGTAAACTGCCTGACCGGTAAGAAACTGACCAACATGCGTGCTTCCGGTACTGACGAAGCCGTTGTTCTGGTTCCGCCTATCCGCATGACGCTGGAACAAGCTCTGGAGTTCATCGATGATGACGAACTGGTAGAAGTGACTCCGACCTCTATCCGTATTCGTAAACGTCACCTGACGGAAAACGATCGTCGTCGCGCCAACCGCGCACCGAAAGACGATTAATTTCGTTTTTTAGTCATAAAAAACCTGCCAGCGATGGCAGGTTTTTTTTTGCCTGTCGTAAGTTCTCACCAGTGCGAGTATCTCCCTTATAAGTTTGTGGTTACGTCAATAGAGAGCTTTGTCACAATTATCTGCAAAGTCATACGCTGTTAATTGCTTTCTTTTTTGGCGTAAGCGTAAGATGCCTCATCTGGTTTAAACCAAAAGGATTAAACAATGGCGGAGAATCAATCCACCGTAGAAAATGCAAAAGAGAAACTGGATCGGTGGTTGAAAGATGGCATCACCACGCCGGGTGGAAAACTCCCTTCAGAAAGAGAGCTGGGAGAGTTGCTGGGCATTAAACGTATGACGTTACGCCAGGCGTTGCTGAACCTTGAGGCAGAATCCAAAATTTTCCGTAAGGATCGTAAAGGGTGGTTCGTGACTCAGCCGCGATTTAATTACAGTCCGGAGCTGTCGGCGAGCTTTCAGCGGGCCGCAATTGAGCAAGGGCGGGAACCTTCCTGGGGCTTTACTGAGAAAAGCCGTACCAGCGACATTCCCGAGACGCTCGCGCCACTGGTTGCAGTGACGCCATCAACTGAACTCTATCGCATTACCGGCTGGGGGGCGCTGGAAGGACATAAAGTTTTCTATCACGAAACATATATTAATCCTGAAGTTGCCCCAGGTTTTATAGAGCAACTTGAAAACCACTCATTTTCTTCAGTCTGGGAAAAATGCTACCAAAAAGAGACGGTAGTAAAAAAACTGGTTTTCAAACCCGTAAGAATGCCGGGTGATATCAGTAAATTTCTTGGCGGTTCAGCGGGCATGCCTGCGATCTTAATTGAAAAACATCGCGCCGACCAGCAAGGCAATATTGTCCAGATAGATATTGAATATTGGCGATTTGAGGCCGTGGATCTCATCATTAATCTGTAGGTGTTTTATGGTGACAATAAATAACGCAAGAAAGATTCTACAACGTGTCGATACTCTTCCTCTTTATTTGCATGCCTACGCTTTTCATTTAAATATGCGGCTGGAAAGAGTATTGCCGGCTGATTTACTTGATATTGCAAGTGAAAATAATCTGCGAGGCGTCAAAATTCATGTTCTGGATGGCGAGCGTTTTTCTCTGGGCAATATGGCAGATAAAGAACTCTCTGCCTTTGGTGATAAAGCTCGTCGTCTGAACCTTGATATTCATATTGAAACCAGTGCCTCAGATAAGGCATCTATTGACGAAGCCGTCGCCATTGCGTTGAAAACCGGGGCATCGTCCGTGCGTTTTTATCCGCGTTATGAAGGTAATTTACGCGACGTATTATCGATCATTGCTAACGATATTGCCTATGTTCGGGAAACGTATCAGGACAGCGGCCTGACCTTTACGATCGAACAGCATGAAGATTTAAAAAGCCATGAACTGGTGTCGCTGGTCAAAGACAGTGAGATGAAATCACTTTCCTTACTGTTTGATTTTGCGAATATGATCAATGCGAATGAGCATCCCATAGACGCTTTAAAAACGATGGCACCACATATTACTCAGGTGCATATCAAAGATGCCTTGATTGTTAAAGAACAAGGTGGCCTGGGCCATAAAGCCTGTATTTCAGGTCAGGGTGATATGCCATTCAAAGAGTTATTAACACACCTTATCTGCCTTGGCGATGAAGAACCGCAGGTGACAGCGTATGGCCTGGAAGAAGAGGTTGATTATTATGCTCCGGCGTTCCGCTTTGAAGACGAAGATGATAATCCGTGGATCCCTTATCGCCAGATGAGTGAAACACCATTGCCAGAAAATCATTTACTGGATGCGCGGTTACGTAAAGAAAAAGAAGATGCAATTAATCAGATAAATCATGTGCGTAACGTACTACAACAAATCAAACAAGAGGCAAGCCATCTTCTGAACCACTAATAAGCTTTAACTCATCCGCTGTTAATAAAAACCATTCCATAAGAATGGCCGGTATCTTATTGCCTTTAGAACAGTGATTTTCAAAATCGCTTAGGGGATGTTATGCTCACGAAAAAGAAATGGGCGTTATTTAGTCTATTAACATTGTGTGGCGGTACAATTTATAAATTACCGTCGTTGAAAGATGCGTTTTATATCCCGATGCAGGAATATTTCCATTTGACCAATGGTCAAATTGGTAATGCTATGTCGGTAAACTCATTTGTCACCACAGTGGGCTTTTTTCTGTCTATTTATTTTGCCGATAAACTACCGCGCAGATACACCATGTCATTCTCACTCATTGCGACAGGATTACTGGGTGTTTATTTGACGACAATGCCGGGGTATTGGGGCATCCTCTTTGTCTGGGCGCTATTTGGCGTTACCTGCGACATGATGAACTGGCCTGTCTTGCTCAAGTCGGTAAGTCGACTGGGCAATAGCGAACAACAAGGTCGTTTGTTTGGCTTCTTCGAAACAGGGCGTGGAATTGTCGATACTGTGGTGGCATTTTCTGCGTTGGCAGTATTTACCTGGTTTGGCAGTGGCTTGTTGGGCTTTAAAGCGGGTATCTGGTTCTATTCCCTTATTGTGATTGCCGTGGGCGTTATCATTTTCTTAGTACTCAATGACAAAGAAGAGGCACCGTCCGTGGAGGTGAAAAAAGATGAAGATGCACCGCAAAACACCAGTATGACCTCGGTGCTGAAAGACAAAACCATCTGGCTTATCGCTTTCAATGTTTTCTTCGTTTACGCGGTGTACTGTGGCCTGACATTCTTCATTCCATTCCTGAAAAACATCTATCTGCTGCCTGTTGCGCTGGTGGGGGCTTATGGCATCATTAACCAATACTGCCTCAAAATGATCGGTGGACCTATTGGTGGCATGATTTCAGATAAGATCCTGAAATCACCAAGTAAATACCTGTGCTACACCTTTATCATCAGCACTGCGGCACTCGTACTGTTGATTATGCTGCCGCACGAAAGTATGCCGGTCTATTTAGGGATGGCCTGTACATTAGGCTTTGGCGCGATAGTCTTTACACAGCGAGCCGTATTTTTTGCACCTATCGGCGAAGCAAAAATTGCTGAAAATAAAACAGGCGCGGCGATGGCGTTGGGTAGCTTTATCGGTTACGCCCCGGCGATGTTCTGCTTCAGTCTGTATGGCTACATTCTGGATTTAAACCCGGGGATTATTGGCTACAAAATCGTGTTTGGCATTATGGCCTGCTTCGCATTCTGTGGTGCGGTGGTTTCCGTAATGCTGGTTAAGCGAATTAGCCAACGTAAGAAAGAGATGTTGGCGGCTGAAGCTTGATTAATGGCCGGATGTGTTTAATCCGGCCAATGAAAACCGTATCAACCGTAGGCTGGATAAGGCGTTTACGCCGCATCCGGCAGTTTCACATCAGAAGAAATACTTCGTCCCGATACGAATCTGGTTTTGTTCGCGGTGGTACGGTTCGACATTACGATCTAACCAGCGTAATTCGAAATAAGGGAGCCAGTTTTCGTTAATACGGTAACGGAAGGTATTAGTGATTTCCCAATGATGATCTTTTCCATTGCTGCTATTAAAGTCATTTACGCGTATGAAATAATGTGGCTCAAATGTATAGGAGAATTTCTCGGTAATTTTAAAATTCCAGTAGGTACCAATTTCATAGGTGTCATTATTATCCAGTTCCCCGTTCAAATCTGTTGAACTATAGTTATTATGGTTATAGCGATTTCGCACTGTCAGATTAAACCATGGTACAAATTTATAGTTGACGTCCAGATACACTGCGCCACCCGAACCGATGCTCTTATCATTAATTAATCCACCGGGCTGGATGGTTAATTTATCGGTTGGTTTGAATAAAGGATACCAACCTTCAATTTCATTGTAGCCATGTTTAAGCTCATCTTCTCTCTGAAAATTATAGGTATTGGTTAACATGATACCCGCGCCCATATCGAAGTTATAACCTACACGTAGCATAATTTCTGCCTGATCGGAGGCGAGATTATATGCCTCCCTGTTTTCGACGTATGCGCCAGCAAATACCGAGGCAGAGGTCAGAGAAGATAATAAAATTATTGCATTAATCTTTTTCATAATAAGTCCATTTTTTTAACGTAGGGGGGCCGCCACCCATCAGGATGGAAATAGCGGCTATTGACATTTATAACGTTACAGAAGCAGTTTTTTCTTTTGTCTCAATCTCTTTATTTTTACGTTGGTTGATGTCCTCAATAATTAACGCAAAACGTTTTTCATTGAGCGTGTAAAAGAATCCCATCGTCAATGCAGCAATTATCGCCAGCGCACAAGGCCAAATAAAAATGAGCTGACGCAAACCCTGTAATGTTGCATCGCTTTGCGCGATGTTGGGAACATAACCGATTTGCGTCAGCATAATGCCTGGCAAGAAGCCAGCAAGTGCGGCTGAAATTTTACGAAAGAAGGTATAACCGGTATAAACAGAACCTTCGGCACGAATACCGGTTTTCCATTCACCATAATCTACGGTATCCGGTACCAGCGCCCAGTTCAGGCTGTTTACAAAGGCCGTACCAAAAAAGGCGACACAAGAGAACATGACGAAAGTGAAAGAGTTACTGCCCCAGAAATAATTCAGGATATCCCCCACCGCCCACAGCACCATGCCAGCTAAATAAACCTGTTTTTTACCAAAACATTTTACAGTTAATGGCACCAGCAATACGCCGATGAGGATGCATCCCATACTGAAGAATCCCATCCACGACAATAAATTAATATCATTCAGCACATACTGGGTGTAATAGACCTGAATTGCCAGTTTGATATTAAATGCCGCCAGGGTACACAGGTTAGCAATGCATAAAACCAGCAATGGCGGATTACGAAATATCGCGCAAAAAGATTTGAGAATACTGGCTTTATGTCCGGTTGGCGTCGTGTCCACATAATGCTCTTTGACGCCTCTGTAGCACAGCATCATAAAAATAAAGCCACCAATGGAGAACATCAGTGCCGCGCAGGCATAACCGACAGTGGAGTCAGAAAAAAGCGACTGCAGTGGAATAAATGCTACGGTACAAATCAATAGCCCTATGGTTGCACCACCCTGGCGGTAAGCCGCAAGCTGCGCGCGCTCATTGGGGTTTTTGGTAATTGCTGGGATCATCGCGCCATACGAGCAGTTCATCAGACTGTATGAAAGTCCAAACATCATAAACAGCGCGGTGGCAATCGTCGTTTTAATCGGCAAACTAAAAGTGGTGGCGATAAACTGGAGCGTTGCAATTAACGCCGCCGGAACCGCTGCATATAAAATAAAGGGACGAAATTTGCCTTTAGGCCCAATATTTTTCCGCGAGTCGAGTAAAAATCCGGTGAGCATATCGGTAAACGCGGTAAAGAATTTTGCCACCAGAAAGATAATCCCGCCATAGTAAGCAGGCATCCCTAATTCATCGGTATAAAATTTGAGGAGATACAGAGTGCCGATGCTAAGCATTAAATTCGAACCGACGTCGCCCATGCCATAAGCGATTTTTTCCCGCAGATTCAGTTTTAATGTCAGTGGATTATGGTCAGACATAATCACTCCTTATAACGCCCCGCAGGGCGTTGTTTATTATTTATGCCGTGCGTTTACGGGCTTCTATTTCTTCAACAATGCGGACGTACATTTTCTCGTTCAGACTGTAGAAGCAACCCATCGCAACAATGGTGACTACCGCCAGTGCGCTTGGGTAGATGAAGATCAGCTGGCGTAAACCTTCGATGGTATGGTCAGCCTGCGCCACGTTTGGCACATAGCCGATTTGCGTCAGCATCCAGCCTGGGAAGAAACCTGCCAGCGCCTGAGATACTTTGCGAAAGAAGGTGAAGCCGGTGTAGACCGTACCTTCCGAACGAACGCCGGTGCGCCACTCGCCGTACTCGACGGTGTCGGAAACCAGCGCCCAGTTCAGGCTGTTAACAAACGCCGAGCCGAAGAATGCCAGGCAGGAGAACGCCACAAAACTGACCGAGCCGCCGCCGAAGAAATAGTTGAGCAGATCGCCCAGCACCCAAATCAGCAGGCCGCCGATATAGACCTTCTTCTTACCAAAACGTCTGACTGCACCAGGCATCAGGAACACGCCGATGAAAATACAGCCCATGCTGAAAAATCCCATATATGACAACAGGATGGGATCGTTAAGCACGTACTGGGTGTAATAGACCTGAATGGCGAGCTTGACGTTAAATGCCCCTAAGGTACAGAGGTTAGCAATGCACAAAATGAACAGCGGGCGGTTACCGGCAATCGCACGGAAAGATTGCAACAAGCCTGGCTTTTGCGCCGGATTTGCAGGTTGCGTTTCGACATAACGCTCTTTCACGCCCGAATAGCAGATCCACATAAACAGCAGGCCGAATAGTGAAAACAGCGTGGCGGCGAAGATATAGCCAAGTTGCTGATTACCCTCGATAAGATTCATAACCGGCACGAATCCCACCGTACAAAGCAGCAGGCCCAATGTAGCGCCACCCTGACGCCATGCCGCCAGTGATGCGCGTTCGTTGGGGTTTTTGGTAATAGCGGGGACCATTGCGCCATAAGAGCAGTTCATCATGCTGAAAAACAGCCCGTAAAGCATAAACAGAATAGTGGCCATCACCGTTTTACCGGTGACATCAAACGGTGTGCCGACAAAGTTGGCGATCGCCAGCAGAGTGACCGGGAATGAGGCGTAAAAAATGAAAGGGCGGAATTTGCCTTTTGGACCGATCTTACGCCGGGAATCGAGCATGATGCCGGTACCCATGTCGGTAAAGGCGGTAAAGAATTTCGAGATCAAAAAGATAATACCGCCATAGGTGCCGGGCAGCCCCAGAACGTCGGTATAAAACTTCAAAAGATAAAGCGTGCCGATATCCAGCAGGATGTTAGAGGCCAGATCGCCGATACCGTAAGAGAGTTTCTCTTTAAAGGGCAGACGTAAAGTAGCCGGATCTTCCGTTGTGATGTGACTCATCGTTGTTCTCCCTTTGCCCGTGAGTTTCCCCACGGGCGGACGTGATTAGATGCTTTTTAACGACGCGAACAGTGCCGCCCATTCGCTGTCGGTGCGATAAAAGACCGGCGGTTTACCGATGGGCGCATTAACGGTAACTTCCCCGCCCCGGAACGCTTCACCTGTCCAGGCGTGGACCCAGTTATCCTCCGGCAGATAGAGCGTCCAGTCGCTGCGGCCTTGTTCATGCACCGGAGCGACCAGAATGTCGCGACCTAACAGGTACTGATATTTCAGGGTGTAGGTCTGCGCGTCGTCTTCGTAGTGCAGGAACAGCGGGCGCATAACCGGCAGGCCGGACTTCGCATTCAGCGCGACGGCCTCTTTCAGGTAAGGTTTCAGGGTGGTGAAGACGGTGGTCATACGGGCAAAATGGGCGATGGTTTCCGCGTCGCCGTCAAACTGCCAGTTGTCGCCAGGACGGTTACCTTCGTGGGTGCGCATCATCGGCGTGAAGGCGCTGAAATCGCACCAGCGCAGCAGCAGCTCTTTGCTGCGCTTCATCTCAAACAGGGTGGTGTAACCGCCAATGTCACTGTGATGCAGGCCATGCCCGGTCATCGCCAGCGAGAGCGCCGCCGGAACAACCGACGCCAGGCCATCGTCCAGACTCCAGTCGACGTTCTGGTCGCCCGCCCACATCATGGTGGAGTATTTCTGGCTACCGGTAGAACCGGCGCGCATAAAGAAAAGGATCTCGCCAAGCTTGCCCGTTTCTTCAAGGGCTTCGTAGTTACATTTCGCCCACAGTGCGGGCCAGGCGTTATGCATAATTTCGGCGCTAACGCCGTTATGCAGATACGTATCGGTCGGCAAATATTCGCCAAAATCTGCCATCCAGCCGCCGCAGCCCAATTCGATCATGTTTTTCTTGATGACTTCTTTGAACCAGGAATATGCTTCAGGATTGGTCAAATCGACAACGCCGCCGTAAAACTCCCCAAATTCCACCAGATAGTCACCGCCAGAGGCATCTTTTGCCAGATAGCCATGTTGCGCCGCTTCTTCGCAGAGATCTTTATCGCTGGCAACATACGGGTTGATGTAGGCGAGGAACTGCACGCCTTCTTCTTTCCATTGCTTGATGCGGGAATCTAACTGTGGGTAGTTTTCACTGTTCCACTTCCAGTTCCACATCACACGTTTGCCAAAAGAGGTCATACGGATCCCGGACCAGTCCTGCGCCCAGATGCCGTTGACCTTCACGCCCGCGTTACGCATGGTGTCCAGTTTCTTCTGGCATACATCTGTCCCGCCCTGAATACCGAGCGTTACCCCGTCATAAATCCAGTCGGGCAGTTCTGGCTGGCGTCCCAGCAGGGCGGTTAATTTTTCCAACAGGGAGATGTATGTGTCCGCACATTCAAAACGCAGGGTGGCATTGTCTTCCCACAATGCCAGTTCATGGTATTCCGGAGCACTGAAGTCGAAGTTCATATAGCAGCTGTTATCGACATGGCAGTAATACTTCTGCGTGCTGACAAAAGTAGGCTGCGGGAAGAAAGTCCAGTAATAGTCGCCGCCCGCGTTCTCTTTGCAGTCGGCCTGCCAGGTGACATAGGTTTGTTTGTTGCGACCAACGCCTTGTTCACTGGTCCATAGCGGGAACGGTTTGCCGCGCAGATCAAAATAGGAAAACTGTTCGCCGCAGCCGTAGATATGGTCCTCTGGTTGTGCGGCAAGACGCAGCCAGATGCGGTTATGGTGATGGTTGTCGTTTTGTAGTTCCAGCAATAAACGGCCCTGATCGTCGGCAGAGATACGCAGCGTGGCGCTAATGTCAGAACCACGGCTGAAATGGATTAACCAGCCATCCGGTGACTGGCTGACGATGGCGTCGGTCAGCGCAATTTTCTCCTGCAATTTATCTTTAATGCTGAAATTACCGCGGAACATATCGATATCCGCTATACCTGAGCCAATCGATAAGCAAGGATTATCTTTGCTATGGATTAAAATAAGACGGTCTTGAAAACGTAGAGTAAAACTGTCGTTATTCTGATGAAATTGAAAATCTAATAACTGTGGGCGTGGCGTATCCATAAATAATCTCCATAGAGTATAAAACTAATATTTCATGCCATCCTGTTATTACAGGTTTCATTAATCAAAGAATGTGTGCGGGTATAAATTAAAACCCGCGCAAGTGATTATTTACTTTCTTCAGCTCGGCGGATTGCCGCCACTTTTTTACCAAATGCCAGTTGCAGTATAACTAACAAGGTAAACGGAGGCAGAAGTGCGGCAGCGGCGGGAATTCCCAACGCACCTTTTATCAACATGGAACCGGAGGCAATCAGCAACAAAAAGACCATCACACGGAACACTTTGACTGAAATGCGTTTATGCACATATTGTCCAACCAGTGAACCGAGGATCATGGTGGGAATACAAAACAGCACCAGTTTAAAGATAGAAACAGTCAAAATTCCGCTGGTCGCCAGCCCGCCGATTACCGCGATGTTGTTTGCGGTGAAGAAAGCGTTCAGAGTGCCGCGAAATGCCGCCGGGCCTAAGTTACGCAGCATACCGTAGATAACCATCGGCGGTCCGTTGGTTGAGAACGCCGCACCTAATGCACCAGCTACTGCGCCGATAGGTGCGGCGATCCAGTTACGGTCATAAATCGGCAGGCGAGGAATAAACATGCTGTAAAACGAGTAAAGGATAAGGAATCCGCCTAAGCCCACTTTCATAAAATGGTCGGGTAAATACGACAGCGCATATAAACCGACGGGTATTCCCAGAAACGAGAAAATAATCAGTACCATTGCCGATCGCCAATCCGTTTCTTTACGTGACAGCCAGGTGGCGTACAAGGCGGTTGCGGTGCCGACAATTACCGAAAGTGGTGTTGCCATTTTTACGGGGAGCATTAACGTGACGAGTGGCATGGTGGTTAAACCGCCACCAAATCCCGCGCATATCCCCACAAAGGTATAAAGAAACATCAACGCGATAACGATACATACCACGTTTGTTTCCAGCATGGCCCCATCTGGCGAAAATAACGTAAAAAAGTCCATAATATTTCCTGTTGTGTAAATACAACCCTAAACAATGATCTCGTTTTTTTCTTAATGAAATTAATTGTGCTGCCCGTGAATATTAAAAAACAGGCGATGCGTTTTTCCTGGTTCCAGTAATAATAAATCGGTGCCGGAATTAAAGGCGTTAGGCGGGCAACTCATAGGTTCAACTGCCAGTCCCTGACGCTGTAATTTTTCGCCGCTATAAACCTGCACCCAGGGTTGATCGGAACAAAGACTCACCAACAGCGCCTGCTGTGGATGGGTAATGGTCATTTCCCACAGATCATTAGCGGTTTTAAAGGTGTGGTCGATTTTTGTCGCGGCTATTTTTTTCGCCTGCGTGAAATTTAAATCCAGCTCATCAACGGGGTGAAGCGTTGTTGGATTTGCGTGCTCATCGACGGCATAAACCTGTTCTGCCGGAAGCTGGAAAAGATAGTCATCAACAGATGTTAAGTTGCAGGTTAAATAAGGATGAATACCCACACCATAAGGTGCGGTCACAGTACCAATATTCTGGCTTGCGATCTCAACGGAAAGGCCCGTGCGAGCATTGAGCGAATAAACAACCTGCGAAGCCAGCATAAACGGATAGCCGTAACTGGGCGGTAGAAAAGCTGTCAGGGTAACGCTGGTGGCGGTTAATTCGCTAATTTGCCAGTCTCGCCAGGCAAGCAGCCCGTGAATAGCGGCTTTTGAACTATGTTCATTAATGGGTAACTGATATTCCTGTCCCTGATAGCGGTAACAGCCGTTGGCGATCCGGTTCGGCCACGGAATAAGCACTTTACCCAGATGCGCCAGCGGCATCTCTTCGGGTTTGTGCGGGATGACTAAATGACAACCCTGAAAAGTTAATTCAGCCAGACCAGCACCAACCGTCACGATAGTCGCGTGATAATCCCCCGCGGCAAGTGAAACGGTTTGTCCACTGCAATGCATGTTGGTGATTTGCATACGAGGCACCTTAATTAAAAAACGGCATACAGCCTCCCATGAGGCTGATGTCAAACCAAAAAACTGCGCCGGGCGGTCCCCTCTCCCCTTTGGGGAGAGGGTTAGGGTTTTCAGTCAGTTATTTGGCATTCACGTCCAGCAGACCCGCCGCAACAGCCGGTGCCAGGCCTGGTGCTAACGGGATACGCGGGATCACCAGGCAATGCAGCAGGTGGTAAATATCCTGTTTACCGTCCCAGACTTTGGTGGTGACCTTGTTGTCCGCATCCAGCTCCTGCCACCAGGAACCGTTTTCGTAGTCCATCAGGTACTTAATGCAGTAGTCCCACCTTGTCTGATACCAGGTTTCGTACTGGCGATCGCCGGTAACGGTGTAGAGCGCGTAAGCCGTACCCATCGCTTCGACGATAGGCCAACGCACACGTTCGCGGACCACCGGTTTGCCTTCCCAGTCAACGGTATAAACAATCCCGTCGGCACCATCGGGCGCCCAGGCATCGCGCACGGTGGCGTTGAACAGACCTTTGGCATCTTCTAGCAACCAGGCCGGAGGCTGTTCGCAACGGGCTTCCAGGGCAGCGTGGATATGCAGCATTAAACGGCCCCATTCGATCCAGTGGCCCGGCGTGCCTCCGAATGCGCGGAAGCGGTGCGCTGGGTTATCTTTGTTGTAATCCGGCAGCGGATTCCACTGGGTATCGAAGTGCTCGTTAACGCGATAATGATTATTTCTGGCGACATCGTGGATAATGACGGAAGCCACGCGAATCGCGCGATCCAGCCATTTTTTGTCATGCGTTACGTCATAAACAATCAAGAAAGCTTCCACCGCGTGCATATTGGCATTGCCGCCGCGGTACTCTTCGGTTTTGCTGAAGGCTTCGTCCCAGGATTCCAGGCACATCTGCTCTTCTTCGCTCCAGAAGTATTTCTCGATAATTTCAATGGTGTAATCGAGCAGCTTACGCGCTTCCGGGTGACCCGTTGTGACCGCGCTGGCGGCACCCAGCAGGGCAAAGAAATGTTGATAGCCCTGTTTGGAGGCATCCACCACGCCCTCGTCATTGACACAGGCATACCAGCCGCCATATTTTTTATCGCGCAGTGCGCCGTTCATGGCTTTGATACCATGATCAACCAACGAGTAAGCGCCAGGTCGACCCATCGCCGCAGCAACGGAATACACGTGCAACATACGGGCGGTGATCCACAGATGGGTGCCCATCTCTTCTTTGATTTGCCCTTTATTGCCTAACCAGCCAAAGCCAGTCGGTACTACGGAATTTTTACCAAAATCAAAGATGCGATCGGTTTCCTGTTCCAGCCAACGGTTGTGACTTAAGGTGTTAAACCATTTCATTTTTGTATCCTCATCTTAACGGCGTTTAGCCATCATTTCGTCGACGATATCGCCAAGTTGTTGTAATTTCGGTGCGCAAACGTCACGCAGCATCAGCTCGTTGTCCGGTAAACCGACAACCGATGCCCAGACGGCACGACCAGCCAGGAAGCCCGATGCACCCGCTGTCATTGCCACGCGTACGGCACGCGGGAACAGTTTTTCGTCGACGCCGGATGAGAGGATCACCCACGGCATATTGATATGGTCATTCAGACGTTGTGAAGCACTGAGAAGCTCTTGTTGCGGACCTTTGCCATAAAGCGGCATTTCAACTTTGTAGAGGTCAGCGCCACTGTCGCCCAGTTCTTTGGCGGCATCGATGATCGCTTGTTCGCGATCGAATTTATCGCCACGACGCGGCGGGCGAACAACCGGCTCAATGATGCTCACCAGACCGTGTGAATGGCACAGTTCGTTGAACTCTTTCACCATATTCAGGCGTTGCTGCGCATCTTCATCGCTACGCCACAGCACCAGCAGTTTTAAGGCTTTACCGCCGTCTTGTTTGATTTGTAGCGGGTTGATTTTGCGGTCAATGACTACGCTATCTACCGGAATACCGTTGCCAGGGATGAACTCATCGGCGGCGACAATCATGGCGCAACTTTTGGCAATCGCGTTTTGCTCAACCACCTGGCGGTAGCAGAATTGTTGATCTACCAGAATCGCCGAGGCATAAGGCGAGAGGGTCTTTGCAGCGTTAACTTTGAAATCAGTTAAAACGCTATCGACTACTGGAGCGGGTGCGCCAGCCGCGGCAAACATCATGCGCATGGCTTCGCGCTGATCGACTGCCAGCATGGCAAAACCGCCCGATGCGCGCGTAATGTCGTTGATGGTGTACTTATTCATTCATTTATTCCTTTATCCAGTCGTTACATTTTTACTTTGGCAGTCATCCCGGCACTGACACGGACCTGCTCCAGAATGGCGGACCAGTCCTGGCGACCGCGACCTGCTGCGCGCGCCTGGCTATAAACCTCTCGTGAGGCGGCGCCCAGCGGCATCGGCACATGCAACTGGTTGGCAACATCGAGGGCGATGCCAAGATCCTTATGGGCAAGATCGATCATGAAGGCGGGAGAAAGATCTCCACTGAGGACTTTGTTCGGCCAGGAAGTGGTGAAGTGGCCTTTACCGGCGGCAGTACCGCTCATTACCTTGACGGCAACATCGAAGGGAAGATTGAGGGCTTCGCACAAAACGGCGGCTTCTGCCGACAACGCATTGAGCGCGATGCTCATGTAGTTGTTGATAAGCTTAACGCGGATCCCCATGCCCGGACCGCCCGCGTTGATCAACTCGCTGCCCATCGCCATCAGGATCGGCGTGGCGCGTTCAACTTGTTCAGCAGTGCCGCCAGCCAACAGGAGCAGAGTAGCGGTAATGGCATTTGCGGAAGTACGGCCAACCGGAACATCCATCATGCTGAAGCCTTTGGCTTGCATATCGGCAATCAATTTATCGGTTTGCAGCGGATGGATGGTCGACATATCAATGACCAGCGCATCGGTAGATAAGCTTTCGCAAATGCCGTTTTCACCGAACAACACGCTGCGCACCAGATCGCCATTCGGCAACATGGTAATGATAAATTCGGCACCTTTAGCGGCCTGCGCTGGGTTAGCAGCGGGAGTCGCCCCTTTGTCTACCAGATGCTGTACGGCTTCGGCATTCACATCGAAGACGCAAAGTTGATGCCCTTGCTGCAATAAATTGCTCGCCATTGGCGAACCCATTTGTCCTAAACCGATAAACGCGATTGCTGCCATAACCCTCTCCTGAATACAGTGATGTCACTTTTTGTCATTTATGACATGCCTTGCTTGTCTGTTTTTGATCGTATTTGTAATTTATCGTCAAAAAATTGACAGCCGTCACTTTTTAAACAATTGGTGAAATTAAAATGAACGCATCCCAAAATGCTTAAGGAATGACCATGATTCGTGTTGCTTGTGTAGGAATTACCGTGATGGATCGCATCTATTACGTGGAAGGGTTGCCGACGGAGAGCGGTAAATACGTGGCGAAAAATTATACGGAAGTTGGCGGCGGGCCAGCGGCTACAGCAGCAGTTGCGGCGGCCAGACTGGGTGCGCAGGTCGATTTTATTGGTCGCGTCGGTGACGACGACACGGGCAACAGCCTGCTGGCAGAGCTGGAATCCTGGGGCGTTAACACCCGTTACACCAAACGGTATAACCAGGCGAAATCTTCGCAATCCGCCATCATGGTGGATGCCAAAGGAGAGCGAATCATCATTAACTATCCCAGCCCGGACCTGCTGCCTGACGCAGAGTGGTTGGAGGAAATTGATTTCTCTCAGTGGGACGTGGTGCTGGCAGATGTACGCTGGCACGACGGCGCGAAAAAAGCCTTCACCCTGGCCCGGCAGGTGGGCGTGATGACCGTGCTGGACGGTGATATTACGCCGCAGGATATCAGTGAGCTGGTGGCGTTAAGCGATCATGCCGCTTTTTCAGAACCGGGTCTGGCGCGGCTAACGGGCGTGAAAGAGATGGCGAGTGCCCTAAAACAGGCACAAATGCTCACAAATGGACATGTCTATGTTACTCAGGGCAGTGCAGGCTGTGACTGGCTGGAGAATGGCGGGCGACAGCATCAGCCAGCTTTCAAAGTTGATGTGGTAGATACTACCGGTGCGGGCGATGTTTTTCACGGCGCATTGGCGGTGGCGCTGGCAACAGGTGGAGATTTAGCGGATTCCGTCCGCTTTGCCAGCGGTGTGGCGGCGTTAAAATGCACGCGTCCCGGTGGGCGTGCCGGGATCCCTGACTGTGATCAAACCCGATCTTTTTTGTCACTTTTTGTATAAAATGCCAGGGTGATGGTTTTTCGAGGAATTTTCATGAGCCTTACCGAACTGACCGGTAACCCGCGGCACGACCAACTCCTCATGCTGATCGCCGAGCGTGGGTATATGAATATTGATGAGCTGGCAAATCTGCTGGATGTTTCCACGCAGACGGTCCGCCGGGATATTCGTAAATTAAGCGAGCAAGGGCTGATCACGCGCCATCACGGTGGCGCGGGTCGGGCCTCCAGCGTCGTTAATACGGCGTTCGAACAGCGTGAGGTTTCGCAAACTGAAGAGAAAAAAGCGATTGCCGAAGCGGTGGCAGACTATATTCCTGATGGATCGACAATATTTATCACCATCGGTACGACTGTCGAACATGTCGCCCGGGCGTTACTTAACCATAATCATTTGCGGATAATCACGAACAGCCTGCGTGTGGCGCATATTCTGTACCACAACCCGCGCTTTGAAGTGATGGTGCCCGGCGGTACGTTGCGCTCTCATAATAGCGGGATCATTGGCCCTTCAGCGGCTTCCTTTGTGGCCGATTTTCGGGCTGATTATCTGGTAACAAGCGTTGGGGCGATTGAGAGCGATGGCGCGTTGATGGAGTTTGATGTAAACGAAGCTAACGTGGTGAAAACGATGATGGCGCACGCGAGAAATATTCTGCTGGTCGCCGATCACACTAAGTATCATGCTTCGGCGGCGGTTGAAATTGGTAACGTGGCACAGGTCACTGCGCTCTTTACCGACGAGCTGCCGCCCGCTGCGCTAAAATCACGCTTACAAGACAGCCAAATTGAAATCATCCTTCCCCAGGAAGACGCGTAGAATTTTGTGACCGTTGACCTTGCTTCATACCTGACCACATAGCCAAACCCATCCTTTCCCGCTACAGTTAATTTCTTGTGGCGCGAAAGGAGGCAAAAATGCTCTATATCTTTGATTTAGGTAATGTGATTGTCGATATCGACTTTAACCGTGTGCTGGGAGCCTGGAGCGATTTAACGCGTGTTCCCCTGGCTACGCTTAAGAAGAGTTTCCACATGGGCGAGGCGTTTCATCAGCATGAGCGTGGGGAAATTAGCGACGAAGCGTTCGCAGAGGCGCTGTGTCATGAGATGGCTCTACCGCTAAGCTATGAGCAGTTTTCCCACGGCTGGCAGGCGGTGTTTGTCGCGCTGCGCCCGGAAGTGATCGCCATCATGCATAAACTGCGTGAGCAGGGTCATCGTGTGGTGGTGCTTTCCAATACTAACCGCCTACATACCACCTTCTGGCCGGAGGAATACCCGGAAATTCGTGATGCTGCTGACCATATCTATATGTCGCAAGATCTGGGGATGCGCAAACCTGAAGCACGAATTTACCAGCATGTTTTGCAGGCGGAAGGTTTTTCACCCAGCGATACGGTCTTTTTCGACGATAACGCCGATAATATAGAAGGAGCTAATCAGCTAGGCATTACCAGCATTCTGGTGAAAGATAAAACCACCATCCCGGACTATTTCGTGAAGGTGTTATGCTAAAAACCATTCAGGACAAAGCCAGGCACCGTACCCGTCCACTATGGGCCTGGCTAAAACTACTCTGGCAACGCATTGATGAGGACAATATGACAACCCTGGCAGGTAATCTTGCCTATGTGTCGTTGCTCTCATTAGTGCCGCTGGTTGCCGTTGTTTTTGCGCTTTTCGCCGCGTTTCCCATGTTTTCGGACGTCAGCATTCAGTTGCGTCACTTTATTTTTGCCAACTTTCTGCCTGCTACTGGCGATGTTATCCAGCGATATATCGAACAGTTTGTCGCCAATTCCAACAAAATGACCGCCGTCGGGGCGTGCGGGCTGATCGTCACGGCGTTATTGTTGATGTACTCCATCGATAGCGCGTTGAATACCATCTGGCGCAGTAAACGAGCGCGACCCAAAATTTACTCGTTTGCCGTGTACTGGATGATTTTAACGCTGGGGCCGCTGTTGGCAGGGGCCAGTCTGGCGATCAGTTCCTATTTGCTCTCCCTGCGCTGGGCGAGCGATCTCAATACTGTCATCGACAACGTGCTGCGTATTTTTCCGTTGCTGTTGTCGTGGATCTCCTTCTGGTTGCTGTACAGCATTGTTCCTACTATCCGCGTACCTAATCGCGACGCGATTGTCGGCGCGTTTGTCGCCGCACTCCTGTTCGAAGCAGGAAAGAAAGGTTTCGCGCTTTATATCACCATGTTCCCCTCATATCAGCTCATTTACGGTGTGCTGGCGGTGATCCCCATTCTCTTTGTTTGGGTCTACTGGACATGGTGTATCGTCTTGCTTGGTGCGGAAATTACTGTCACTCTCGGGGAATACCGCAAACTAAAACAAGCAGCTGAACAAGAAGAAGACGACGAACCATGATTGCATTAATTCAACGCGTAACCCGTGCCAGCGTCACCGTGGAGGGAGAAGTGACGGGCGAAATTGGCGCGGGACTTTTGGTGTTATTGGGTGTCGAAAAGGATGACGACGAACAGAAAGCAAACCGTCTGTGCGAGCGCGTGCTTGGCTATCGCATCTTCAGCGATGCCGAAGGCAAGATGAATCTCAACGTGCAACAGGCGGGCGGCAGTGTGCTGGTGGTTTCCCAGTTTACCCTCGCCGCAGATACCGAACGGGGGATGCGCCCAAGTTTCTCCAAAGGCGCATCACCGGATCGCGCAGAGGCGTTATATGACTATTTCGTCGAACGCTGCCGTCAGCAAGAGATGAACACGCAAACAGGACGCTTCGCTGCGGATATGCAGGTATCGCTGGTCAATGATGGCCCCGTGACATTCTGGTTGCAGGTATGAGCCAGCTTCCAGGGTTGTCACGGGAAACAAGAGAGAGTATCGCTATGTATCACCTTCGGGTTCCACAAACAGAAGAAGAATTAGAGCGTTACTATCAGTTTCGCTGGGAAATGTTGCGTAAGCCCTTGCATCAACCGAAAGGTTCGGAACGCGACGCGTGGGATGCGATGGCGCATCACCAGATGGTCGTCGACGAGCAGGGTAATCTGGTGGCGGTAGGCCGACTGTATATTAATGCCGACAATGAAGCGTCCATTCGCTTTATGGCCGTTCATCCCGACGTGCAGGACAAAGGGTTAGGAACGCTGATGGCGATGACCCTGGAGTCGGTGGCGCGTCAGGAAGGTGTTAAGCGCGTGACCTGTAGCGCCCGCGAAGACGCGGTGGAGTTTTTCGCCAAGCTGGGGTTTGTTAATCAGGGAGAAATCACCACGCCAACCACCACGCCGATTCGCCATTTTTTGATGATAAAACCTGTCGCCACTCTGGATGACATTCTGCATCGCGGCGACTGGTGCGCGCAGCTGCAACAGGCGTGGTACGAACATATCCCGCTAAGCGAAAAAATGGGCGTGCGCATTCAGCAATATACCGGGCAAAAATTTATCACCACCATGCCGGAAACCGGCAATCAGAATCCGCATCATACGTTGTTTGCCGGGAGTTTATTCTCGCTGGCTACGCTCACCGGTTGGGGGCTTATCTGGCTAATGCTGCGCGAACGCCACCTCGGCGGAACCATTATTCTCGCTGATGCGCATATCCGTTACAGCAAACCAATCAGCGGTAAACCACACGCGGTAGCCGACCTCGGTGCCTTAAGCGGCGATCTCGACCGTCTGGCGCGCGGACGTAAAGCACGGGTGCAGATGCAGGTCGAAATCTTTGGCGACGAGACGCCGGGGGCGGTGTTTGAAGGCACGTATATCGTTCTGCCCGCGAAGCCATTTGGCCCGTATGAAGAGGGCGGGAACGAAGAAGAGTAGCTGATGGAGAGGGGCGGTGTAGCCTCTCTCACTCATTCAGGTCATTTACATCAGCCCCTGACTATTCCGGTTATATTGAATAAGAACGCTATAAATTTTTGTTCTTCGTAGGCACCATACGTGTCTTGCTACATCACTGTTCAGGAGCATTTAAATATTATTTGTAGAGGTGAGTGGCAATTATCGCCGATAATGCTTAATTCATCATCTTACTTCAGGTTTGAGCGATTTTTGATAGCCAAAACCCCCTCTGGTACCATACTTTTCTCATAAATATTTTTAAAATCTATAGCTAACAAACATTATGCAAAGATAATGGACTGGTATCATTGTCAGTATCATTCATTTACTGCTCTGGATGTTATAAATAATTATGTTGCATGTTTGCTCTTAAACCGTGGGAAGGAGGCTGTAATGGTTGCCAATATTAATCTCATTAAACAAGAAGGTTATTCTATTGTTAATTTAGAAAAACAACTAACGAGTAATGAATCACCGAAGCAAACGCTATTAAATCATTTTTCACTTTGCCTTAAAATGGAAGGTGAGGAGCAACTGTGCGATTGTGTTAACGAACTGAAACTCGGGTTGTCGAGTAATAATGAATATGGCCTGTTCAAAAATAGAGAAACCTCACTGTGGAAACGCAAAGTAACAGAAAGCGCAGCGCTGGCAATGACGGGAACAGTATATAAATTATTTGGTAGTCGCTTACTCAACGCCCGCAATCAGTTAGATAAAAACCTCCTCGAAATGGCTATGCAAATGGTTTATGGCAAAGATATGGTGACAAAGTCAGGGGATATATTGATTGATATACAATTAAATAAGGATGGCAGCCTCCAGAGTAAGCACTACACATTTGATGTAGGTGAAGTTATAAACAGTTATAATATTGACCTCTTTGTGAATGCCTCGAGTATTAATCAAACTTACTTACATGATAAAAAGCCTGGTGACGTTATTAACCTATATGGCGCTTTAGATAACGTTCCCCTTGTAGTTAAGGAATGCACGGGTAAAAATCATCAAATTAACGTTAAAGCCAAATTGCCTCAAGAACGAAGTGAAAAAGTTGAGGATATGTGTGAAAGAATGAGAGGTGGCATCTCTATGTTTAATCACACTACAAAAACAGCTGGTAATATAGAGCATAATTTGCAGCTAAGTTTTCTCGTGGATTCACGACCGTCGATCACCAATAAATACTCAGCCAAAGATGTAAGTCCAGATATACTTACATTGCCCGTCAACGTATATCATGCAGATTTTAAAATTAAAATCAATAACGAAGTAGAGAAGGCTTCGTCAATTGTGTTATGTGCTGTGCAAAAAAATCTCCATGCAGCAAGGAAGGTTCTTAGCGGGATAATAGGAAATGTGCCCAAAAATAATAAACCAAAAACAATCATTTTTGATTTGCGTTTTCTTAGTGCAATTAAGCAGAAAGTTTTTTTTGGCAATGAAAAACCGTTGTTTGTAAAACATACCGCAATGATGAGGGAGGCATGCCAGGATTTACCGCAGCCAGTGGAATATATTCCTTTAGACTGTGAAGCGCATAGCCATCGCAGCGTCGCCTTTGCCAAAACCGTGGTTGCACCTATCATGGTGACAGGTGTGGGCGCTGCTTTAATGTATGCAACATCATCAGGCCCGTATTATGCGAAAAGTATTTCTGACTCGCCGGATATCGAGATGATAAAAAAACGCATGGCTGAATTGTTTAACCAGTTGGATATTTCTGCGCGCAACAAATATCGCCCGATTTTTGATAAATGGAATGAACTGGTAGATAAATTAAATCACGAAAGAAATACAGTTCCGTTTGCGTGTTTGACCACCATTTTAGCGACGGCGATAAATGAAATTCCTGAGAGGGATACGAATGTTGCCGTTGTGATGGGGTGTAAATCTGCGAAAGATCGCACGATATCCATTGTCCTTGGCAACTCGATGTTGCAAACACTCATTGAAAAACGCCTCGCCTATGGTGGAGAAATTGAAAACCTTTTTGATCAACAGGGATATTTTAGTTGCGAGTCATTAACAGCTGAAGAATTAATGATGTTAAAAGACCTGTTTGATATTCGAATTCTTCATGTCTCTAACAAATTCAATGTTGGTTTGCAAGGTAATATCAACACGGATGTTTTACAAGATTCGTTTTTTAAAAATGTCGATTTCATTCATGAATCTAACTCGTATACCGTAGGGATGGGAGTCTGAAGAGTAAAACTCATTTGAATTACCAGAATTCGGCCAATGCATTGCAAAAATGACATACAAAGAGAGAAGTGTGCAGGCACTTAGCCGCGAGGGGCATGGTTATGCCATACAGAAAGCACCAGCATTCAGAACTCCTGTGAAAGCGGCATAGTGCCGCCAGCTCAGGAGTTTTACTATGACCCGTAATCGTGCTTAACGTTACCATCCTATGATTCGATTAAAAAAACTCACCGTCGCGCTGATGATTGACGTCAATGCTATCGGATGATACCGGGGTGTTCCGGAAGGAATTCCTTGTTTCCCGAACTGTTACCCACAAAATTATAACGACGAGCAAGTAAAGACCGGTTGGTGGCAGCATTGACCGGTCTGTGATGGATGTTAAATTTCACCTTAAATCCTGGTGCTGTTAGGATGCTGACGTTTTTCGGGTACACCATTCAGATTATGCAAATGAAGACCCAATCAAAAAATAAATATCCCTGAATATAATATATTTATAGCACCCATATCTCATCCTGGGCGATAACCAAACCATTTTTGATTAACAAATGAAACAACTGCAACGTTCTTATTATTTCTGGAAAACGTCTCGCAAAAACAAAACAGCATGCAAAAATCCGCTTTTTTTAAATGATTTTTCGGCGTAATTTTCGCACATACATTAATGAGTAATATATGTTAGGTGGTGGCAATGACGATGAATACGGTTTTTCTTCATTTATCAGAAGAGGCAATTAAACGGCTGAACAAGCTTAGGGGCTGGCGTAAGGTTTCACGATCTGCAATTTTACGCGAAGCGGTAGAGCAATATCTGGAACGTCAGCAATTCCCGGTGCGTAAAGCAAAGGGAGGCAGGCAAAAGGGGGAGACAGTGGGGGTCGATGATCAGTGTAAGGAGCATAAGGAATGACAAAAAATTTTTTATTCTTGAATATAAAAACCAGATGCCCTTATTCTGGTATTAATACAAGGTTGTTTTACTTGAACTTATAATAACTGCAACTGTTACATCATATCTGGAAAACGCCTCGCAAAAATAAAAGTGATACGTAAATGCACTTTCTTTAAGCATTCGACAAAGGTACTTTTCTCTCCATAGATTCAAAATGATATTGGCGAGATATTTATGAACTCTCTGGCAGGTATGGATATGGGCAGAATTTTACTCGATTTATCGAATGAGGTGATTAAGCAACTTGATGATCTTGAGGTGCAGTGTAATCTTCCTCGTGCGGAGCTATTACGGGAAGCGGTAGATCAATACCAGGTAAATCAATCGCAAACAGCAAGAACCAGTGCTTTTGGCATCTGGCAAGGATGTGAGGAAGATGGTGTCGAATACCAGCGTAAGCTGCGCGAGGAATGGTAATGGGAAAAAATGATATCAATCAGATTGCTGACAACGTGCGAGTTGTTCATGCCGGATGCGGCGTGAACGCCTTATCCTGCCTACAAAGTCGTGCAAATTCAACATATTGCAGTTTATTGGTAGGCCTGATAAGCGCAGCGCATCAGGCAATCTTACGCTTGTCATCAGTGACATACCAATAACCTTATCGATGTGTTGGCGGGAAGAATGAGGCCAAACAGGCACTAACAGCATAGTCTTGAATGGGTAACGCGGAATACGAGAGATGGTGTCGTCATACCCTATGAACTGTAATCCGGGCGACCAGCGCCACCCGGAAAACGTCAGAGATTACTCCCCTTCACCCGGAAACAGGAACGGGTTAATGGAACTGCGGGCGTAGCCTTCTTGCTCCATTCGCGCATCCAGTACCAGAGAGGCGAGGTCATCTGCCACGGCTTCAACTTTCGGTTCTTTTTCCTGATAAAGAATCTTAAGGTAAGTGCCACAGTCATCGCAGCTTTCGGCTTTAATCGCGGCCTGTTCGTCATCCAGCGACCAGTAATGCAGTTTGCCGCTCTGTTCACAGTTGCTGCATTTTACGCGCACTACGTGCCATTCAGTTTCACACAGGTTGCAGTGCAGGTAACGCAGACCCTGAGTAGTGCCAATTTGCACCATGCTGGACACCGGCATAGAACCACAAACCGGGCAATATTGACGTTGTTCGCCGTATTCAGCGCGGGCTTTGCCAGGGATCAGATTGGCCATCTGCGCCCAGTAGAGCGACAGTGCAGCCCAGATAAACGGCGCTTTATCGCTGCTGACGGACGAGAAATCAGAGGCAAACAGTGCGCTGGCCATATCTTCCAGCTCCTGGCTTGATGCCTTCTCCAGATTCTCAATCACTGCCAGCGCCGGGCCGCTCATTTCAGGTTTCAGCTCAGCAATCATTGCCATCAGCAGCTTTTGCCAGTGCTTATCACGCGGCAAAACGTGAATATCCAGCGGTGGCTTGCCTTGTGCGCTGGCTTCTTTAATGCGCGCGGTCAGATCCATCTCCAGCGGATGGTCGTACAGCACCACTTCCTGGGCGTGGGCGATAAGCGCAGCAAAACGCAGGTAATCACCCAGCGGATTATTTTCTGCCAGCTCGCGCAGACGTTCAGCGCGGCGGTTGTATAAATTTTTGAGCCGAGGGAACAATAACGGCGGAATCATATCCGCCGTACGTTTCTCGCTCGAACCCAGCTCATCTTGCGGGATTATGCGAATACTCATTCAGCTTTCTTTTCCGTTGTCTTGCGGACCTCACGGTACCAGCGTGGGTGATGTTTCTTCGCCCATGCGCTGGTAACCCATCCTTCCACCATGGCGGTAATCGTGCCTTTCACCCAAAGGGCGGCGTAGATATGCACCATGATAACCACAATTAACGCCACTGCGGCAAATGAATGCAGCATTAACGCGAATCGGATCACCGGGATTGAGAAAGCAGGCGCAAAATAAGGACGCCAGATAATCACACCGCTCACCAGCAGCAGGACCAGGAAAATAATCGCCGCCCAGAAAACGCATTTCTGACCGAAGTTATAACGCCCGGTGTCACCTACTTCCTCGTTGACGACGATCTTACGAATATTCTTCGCCCAAAAGATATCATCCCGATTGATTAGGTTGTGATGCCAGTAACGGAAAAACATGATGATGAACGAGGCAAACATAACCACGCCGACAAACGGGTGCAGAATTCGCGCCAGCTGCGGTGTGCCCATGATTTGCATCAACCAGTTGAAGGACGGGAACAAAAAGCCCAGCCCGCTCACCGCCGCCAGGATGAAGCAGAAGGCGGTGATCCAGTGGTTGATACGTTCCGGCGCGGTGTAGCGCACGATGGTGTCACGTCGTTTCATTTGCGCTCCTCGTCTTTCTCTTCGTGCAGATTATTCTCTTCCTCATCCGCACGGTTCGGACCGACACCCACGTAGTGGAAGATACTGGCTGCGAAGGTAGCCGCAAAGCCAACAGCTGCGAGCGGTTTCCAGATGCCTTTCCAGAATTTCACGGTTTCGCTGATTTCCGGGTTCTCCGGCAAGCCATGATACAGATTCGGCTTGTCAGCATGGTGCAGCACGTACATAACGTGTGTACCACCCACGCCTGCCGGATCGTACAGACCCGCATTGTCGTAACCACGGGTTTTCAGCTCCGCCACGCGCTCGCTCGCCAGCGTTTTCATCGACTCTTTCGTACCGAAGTGAATCGCGCCCGTTGGGCAGGTCTTCACGCAGGCCGGTTCTTGCCCAACCACCACGCGGTCAACGCACAGTGTACATTTGTAGACGCGGTTGTCTTCCGGGTTGAGGCGCGGAATGTCGAACGGACAGCCCGCAATGCAATAACCGCAGCCGATGCACTGCTCGGACTGGAAGTCGACGATACCGTTGGCATACTGAATAATTGCTCCTTCCGCCGGGCACGCTTTCAGGCAGCCTGGATCGGAACAGTGCATACAGCCGTCTTTGCGGATCAGCCATTCCAGTTTGTCGTTCTGCTCCACTTCCGAGAAGCGCATTACCGTCCACGATTTGGCGCTTAAATCATTGGGGTTGTCGTACACCCCAATGTTATTGCCGACGGTATCGCGAATGTCGTTCCACTCTGAACACGCCACCTGACAGGCTTTACAGCCGATACAGGTGGTGACGTCGATGAGTTTCGCCACTTCTTCCTGGAAGTCCCGCGCCTGAGGCGCGGGGGTCAGACCGTTAGTCGCGGAACGACGAATGATATCTTGAGATTGATAAGCCATATGTCGTCTCCGTTACACCTTTTCCACATTCACAAGGAAGGATTTAAACTCCGGCGTCTGCGTGTTCGCATCACCAACGAATGGCGTTAACGTATTGGCAATAAAGCCTTTTTTCGCAACACCTTCATAGCCCCAGTGAATCGGAATACCGATGGTATCGATATCTTTGCCATTCGCTTTCAGCGTGCGAATACGTTTGGTCACCACCGCTTTGGCTTTGATATAGCCACGGTTGGAGGAGACTTTCACGGTATCGCCCTGGGCAATGCCAAGTTTATTCGCCAGCGACTCACCGATTTCCACAAACTGCTCTGGTTGCAAAATCGCGTTCAACAGCGCGTGTTTGGTCCAGTAGTGGAAGTGCTCGGTCAGACGATAGGTGGTTCCGACATACGGGAACTTATCGGCTTTACCCAATGCTTCGGCGTCGTCTTTAAAGATACGTGCAGCCGGGTTCGAGATAACGTTTGGATGCAGCGGGTTAGTTCCCAGCGGCGTTTCAAACGGCTCGTAGTGTTCCGGGAACGGACCTTCCGCCATCTTATCGAGGGCAAACAGACGCCCCATGCCTTCCTGCTGCATGATAAACGGCCCGACGCCACTGCCCGGAGGTGCTGCGCTGTAGTCCGGAATATCCCAGCCGGTCCACTTAGTGCCGTCCCATTTCAGCAACTGACGCTTCGGATCCCACGGGTTACCCTGCGGATCTGCGGAGGCGCGGTTATACAGAATGCGGCGGTTAAGCGGCCATGCCCATGCCCAGCCCAGCGTGTTACCGAGGCCAGACGGATCGGCGTTATCACGGCGTGCCATCTGGTTGCCCTCTGGCGTCCAGCTACCGGCGAAAATCCAGCAGCCACAGGAGGTGGTACCGTCATCGCGCAGTTGTGCGAACGAGCTAAGTTGTTGGCCTTTCTTGACGATAACCGCACCGGTTGCCGGATCGGTAATATCGGCCAGCGCCTTACCGTTGCTCTCCATCGCTACTTCTTCCGACTTCGGCTCATGCGGAATGGCGTAGTTCCAGGTCATGTTCAGCACCTGGTCCGGGTTCGCGCCACCCTGTTCGGCGTACATCTTGCGCAAGCGCAGGAAGATACCGGAGAGGATCTCGCCATCAGTCAGCGCAATCCCCGGGGCGTCCGCACCTTTCCAGTGCCACTGCAACCAGCGACCGGAGTTAACGATTGAACCGTTCTCTTCCGCGAAGCAGGTCGATGGCAGACGGAACACTTCGGTCTGGATCTTCGACGAGTCCACTTCGTTCAGCTCACCGTGGTTCTGCCAGAAGTTAGAGGTTTCAGTGTTCAGCGGGTCGATAGTGACGAGGAACTTCAGTTTCGACAGACAACCGATCACTTTGTTTTTGTTCGGGAATGAGGCAACAGGGTTAAAGCCCTGGCAGATATAGCCATTGACCTTGCCCTCTTTCATCATCTCGAAGTATTGCAGGACGTCGTAGCCTTTATCCCACTTCGGCAACCAGTCAAAGCCCCAGCTGTTTTCTGCCGTCGCTTTATCACCAAAGAAGGCCTTCATCATGGAGACGAAGAATTTCGGGTAATTGCCCCAGTAGTTAACCTGGCCTTCCAGCAGCGGTTTCGGCGTGTTGGCGGCAAGGTAGGTTTGCAGATCGGTCTGCTTCTCGCTTGGCAGCGTCATGTAACCTGGCAGGCTCTGCGACAGCAGCCCCAGGTCCGTCAGCCCCTGAATGTTGGAGTGACCGCGCAGGGCGTTAACGCCGCCGCCTGCCATCCCCATATTGCCGAGCAGCAGCTGGATCATCGCCATCGTACGAATGTTCTGCGCACCAACGGAGTGTTGCGTCCAGCCGAGCGCGTAAAGGAACGAGGCAGTTTTATCGTGAGCACTGGTTTCGGCGATGTATTCGCAGACTTTCAGGAACGCGTCTTTCGGCGTGCCACAGATGTTTTCAACCACATCTGGCGTATAACGGGAAACGTGCTGTTTCAGCAAGTTCCACACGCAGCGCGGATGTTGCAGCGTGGTATCGCGTTTGGCGAAGCCGTTTTCGTCCAGTTCGTAAGTCCAGGAGGATTTATCGTACTTGCGTTTTTCCGCGTCGTAGCCGGTGAACAGGCCATCTTCAAAGCCGTAATCCTCACGCACGATCAGGCTGGCGTTGGTATAGGCTTCGGTGTATTCGCGGTTGAATTTTTCATTGTTCAGCAGGTACAGCAATACGCCTGACAGGAAAGCAATGTCAGTACCGGAACGAATAGGGGCATAGTAGTCAGCCACCGCCGCCGTACGCGTAAAGCGAGGATCGATCACAATCAGCTTCGCGCCGTTGTGAATTTTGGCTTCCATCGCCCAGCGGAACCCGACCGGGTGAGCTTCAGCGGCGTTACCGCCCATCACCACGACGAGGTTGGCGTTCTTGATGTCGACCCAGTGGTTGGTCATCGCACCGCGACCAAATGTTGGAGCAAGACTTGCTACCGTTGGTCCGTGTCAGACACGCGCCTGGTTGTCGACCGCGAGCATACCCAGCGCGCGGGAGAATTTTTGCGTTAAATAGCCGGTTTCGTTACTCGACGCGGAAGCACACAGCATCCCGGTGGAGAGCCAGCGGTTAACAGTCACGCCTTCGGCGTTTTGCGCAATGTAGTTAGCATCGCGGTCTTCTTTCATCAGTTTGGCAATGCGATCAAACGCCTCTTCCCAACTGATTTGCTGCCATTTATCAGAACCTGGCGCACGGTATTCCGGAAACTTCAGACGGCTTTCGGAGTGGATGAAATCCACCAGGCCAGCGCCTTTCGGACAAAGTGCACCGCGGTTGACCGGGTGATCCGGGTCACCTTCGATATGGAAGATAGATGCTTTGGCGTTTTTTGCTCCGTCACCGAGGCTGTACATCAACAGCCCACAGCCTACGGAACAATAGGTGCAGGTATTACGGGTTTCGCGGGTGCGCAGCAGTTTATACTGCCGGGTTTCCGCGAGTGCTACGCTGGGTGCAAAACCCAGTGCCGCTGCCGTGGTGCCTGCCATACCGCCAGCGCAGATCTTAAAGAACTGCCTTCTGCTGACCTGCATGGATTGCTCCTTGTTTCGACATTGTCACGTCCCATTTACATTCGCTTGCTGCTTGTGCAGGGAGTGGGAGTTATTTTTCTTTGCGGAAGGGGCCGCAAAGGTCCAGAATTGGCTCAATTTCCCTCCATCCAGGAAGGGTTTGTAACAGAATACCATAATGTTGGTGTGTGTGTTCTTATCCGGTTAATAGAAAGTGAAAAAAACACAGCAAAAAGAAATCAAAAATGTGACAAATGTCACAGGTGTTCGTCAAATTGAGTTATGGCGGCGTGACGATTTACAACACCCACGGTTAGATGAGGTGGCGGAAGAGGTTCCCGTTGCGCTGGTCTACAACGGCATTTCGCATGTGGTGATGATGGCGTCGCCCAAAGACCTTGAATACTTTGCGCTCGGTTTTTCGCTTTCCGAGGGGATTATCGAAAGTCCGCGCGATATCTTCGGTATGGATGTCGTTCCTTCCTGTAATGGTCTGGAAGTGCAAATTGAGCTTTCCAGCCGCCGCTTTATGGGGTTGAAGGAGCGTCGTCGGGCACTGGCGGGACGTACGGGATGTGGCGTGTGCGGCGTGGAGCAACTTAATGACATCGGTAAACCGGTGCAGCCGCTGCCGTTCACTCAGACATTTGATCTCAACAAACTGGATGATGCATTACGCCATCTCAATGATTTCCAGCCAGTGGGGCAACTGACTGGTTGTACTCACGCCGCTGCCTGGATGTTGCCATCTGGCGAACTAGTAGGCGGGCATGAAGACGTGGGTCGCCATGTGGCGCTGGATAAACTGTTAGGCCGCCGGTCACAAGAAGGGGAAAGCTGGCAGCAAGGTGCGGTGCTGGTTTCCAGTCGTGCCAGTTATGAAATGGTGCAAAAGTCAGCGATGTGCGGCGTAGAAATTTTGTTTGCGGTGTCTGCCGCGACCACGCTTGCCGTAGAAGTGGCTGAGCGCTGTAATTTGACGCTGGTGGGCTTTTGTAAGCCGGGTCGGGCAACGGTTTATACCCATCCGCAGCGTTTGAGTAATTAATTAAAATAAGTCCTGCGATATATATTAAATTGCAGGACTTATTCATTTCGTGAATTTTATCGTTTTATTTATAAACAAAACGCGTGTAGTGGCATTTTCTTTTTTCCTTTATTATGTTTACTCTCTTATCTATATATTTATAAGGCAATTAAATGAAAAGGAATTTATTATCTTCCGCTATTATAGCCGCCATCATGGCTCTCGGTATCACGGGTTGTGATGATAAAAAAACCGAAACAGAAACGCCCCCGCCTGCCAATAGTCAACCTGCCGCACTAGCTCCTGAAGCGAAACCTACTGAAGCTCCCGTTGCAAAAGCAGAAGCTAAACCTGAAACACCTGCGCAACCGGTGGTGGATGAACAAGCGGTTTTCGACGAAAAAATGGATATCTATATCAAGTGCTACAACAACTTACAGATTCCTGTACAGAGCAGTCTGGCGCGTTATGCTGACTGGCTGAAAGATTTTAAACAGGGCCCTACCGGTGAAGAGCGTACTGTTTATGGTATCTACGGTATTAGTGAATCCAACCTCGCTGAGTGTGAAAAAGGCGTAAAAAGTGCTGTGGCGTTAACGCCTGCGCTGCAACCTATTGATGGCGTGGCGGTGAGTTATATTGATGCTGCCGTGGCGTTGGGTAATACCATTAACGAAATGGATAAATATTACACCCAGGAAAATTATAAAGACGATGCGTTTGCGAAAGGGAAAACGCTGCACCAGACATTCTTAAAAAATCTTGAAGCCTTTGAACCTGTAGCAGAATCTTATCATGCGGCGATTCAGGAAATTAACGATAAGCGTCAGCTTGCGGAACTGAAAAATATTGAAGAAACAGAAGGAAAAACATTCCACTACTACTCCCTGGCAGTCATGATTTCAGCGAAACAAATTAATAACCTGATTTCGCAAGAGAAGTTTGATGTTGATGCGGCAATGAAGAAAGTCTCTGAACTGGAAACGCTGGTGGCGCAGGCCAAAGAAGCGGATAAAGGCGGTATGAATTTCTCGTTCATTAATTCGGCAGACCAGTATCAACTCGAGGCTAAAAAATATGTTCGCCGCGTCAGAGATAAAGTTCCGTATTCTGACTGGGATAAAGAGCAACTTCAGGATGCAAACACAAGCTGGATGGTCGACGACTCATTTCCGCGAGCGTTACGCGAGTACAACGAAATGGTCGATGATTATAATCGCCTGCGTTAAATGTTTTTGATTTTGGTGATAAATGCAGTGTCGGATGCGGCGCATCCGACACAGTTCACCCCTTGTGAAGTAACTCCATAAATGCCTCATATCCTGTTAACCCGGCAATAACCTCTGCCGGATGCTGGCACAATACGCTGGCAAGATAGCTAAATATTTTTAGCTCATGACGCGCATCGGCGGCGGCACAGGCGATCAGCACATGGTTAATGACTTCGTTATTCACCTCAACCGGTTGGGCGAGGGTAATAAAAAATCCACGAAAACGTCGTTCCTGTTCGCTCCAGCAATGTGGGATGGCGAGACGATTAACAATCAGGTTTTCGCCTTCGCTTTCGCGGGCGATGATCCGTTGTGCTTCATCGGCGGTAATGTGGTGTTGCGTCACTAATTGCGCACATATTTGCCGGGTAATATGTTGCCAGCTTTCACCACGTACATTCGAATAATGAAAACTTCCGGGGGCAGAAAAAAAACGCTCCGGTTGCTGGCGAATAAATGCCGTCGCCAGAAAATGTTTTATTTGTTCGATACCGGCAGCCGTAATGATATTTTTTACGATGATGCAATTATTGACCGCGTCATCCAGTAAATAATGGCTGTTATTAATGATCAATAACGGCTCAATCTCTTCGCGAATGGCAACCAGTTCGCTTACGCTGCGGGCAATAATCACCCGACAATTCAGGACATCGCGCTCAATGGCGAGCTGATTAATAGTGGCAATCGCGTTCTGATCAGAGAGCAAAATGATCGGCTGGCGTTCGTTTTGATGCCGTTCCAGCGCACAGGCAAAATACAAACCAATCAGATCGCTGTCGAAAAGGGGAATATCGAGTTGTTCACGCAGTAGCGTAATAAAGTGCAGACTCATATCAAAGGCCGCAGGCCAGGCGGCTTTCAGGTTATTCATGCTGCTTTGGCGGTGCTCTCCAATCCACACCGGCGCGGCAAGGCAACGTAATAAATGCCCGGTAATATTCTCAACCAGTTGCGTATCAATAATATTCAATGACGCAATGCCCGGCACCCTTTGCAGCAATGCCAGCACATTATCGACACAAATAACCTGCGCCTGTTGATGCTGTTTTTCTATCAACCCCGTCAACGTTCTTACAGCGTTATCACCAAGAAACAGGCCGCTATATTCAACAATCTGTTTTATCTCGCTACCGGGATATTCAGGCCATGTGTCAGTAAGCTGATTACGCAACGCGTAAATAGCCAGAATCAGGCTTGAGAGATAGTCGCCTTGCATCAGCGGCCAGCGACGTTGCTTTTCGCAGGCGGTGGTTAATTGTTGAAAATTGTCTCGTGTTACTCCCGACAGCGGAATTAAAAACGGATCTTTGCGTAAAAGATTCGCCAGCAAAATAATGCGTTTCTCTTCTGTCTCATCAATGAAATGGCCCAAACCAGGGCGACTAGCGAGACAAAAACCGCGTTCATAGCGCTGTTTCAGGCGGGGCAGGCGCTCTGCTACCCACGTTTCTGGCAAATTAAGCGCCGAGGCGAGTTGCGCACGGGGAGTAAAGGTATTCAGTAATAACAGCGCCAGCAGCCGATCGTCGTTATCGTGCTTTTGCAGCAACTGAAAAAAGCTGCGGCGCTCGAAGATTTCCAGCTGATAGCCCGCGTTGCCACTGGCGGAAATGCGGGCTTTGCCGTTAAGGGTAAAGTTGAGATAGTCAATATCACGCAGGATGGTCCTGCCAGAAACGCCAGTCTGTTGCGCCAGCTCGCCAGGCGTGCGTGGCTGTTGCTCCAGCAGATCGACAATCTTTAACTGGCGTTCGTTTAGCATTAATCCACCTGACGGAACTGGCTAAACGCGTTGACTTTCTCCGCGGTTAAAGTGGTCAGAAAATCCCTTATCAACGTGAGCAGAGCATCGTAATCGGCTTTTGAAATCATACCGCTATTGGCGTGCAGATAACGCGTTGGCAGGCACAGCGCGACAACCGGACGCCCGCCGCCCATCACGTTGTAGCGCCCGCCATCCGTCGCACCGGTTTTCATAGTGGAAAATTGCAGCGGTAAATCATTCTGCGTGGCACAGCTTTTTAACGCTGCTACCAGTTTCTGGTTGGGGAAGTAGCGCTTGTCAAACAGCATCAGCCCCGGCCCGTTGCCCAGTTTCAGCGGATATTTAATGTTATCAATGCCTGGAACATCGCCCGCGACAGCGGTATCCAGCACGATCACCACATCCGGTTTAATGTGTTCAGCCGAGGTTTGCGCCCCGCGTAGCCCAACTTCTTCTTCCACACTGCCAACGCCATACAGCGTAATTTCGGGGTTATTCACCGTCTGCAATAGCTCAGCCATCATTGCGCAGCCGATGCGGTTATCCAACGCCTTGCCGACCACTTTATCTTCGCCCCAGCAGGCAAAATTGGCTTCCGGGCTAATAAAATCGCCAATTTCCACGCCACGTTTTTCCGCTTCTTCGCGACTGTTTGCGCCAATATCAATGAACATCTCATCAAATGACAGCGGTTGTTGCTTTTGCTTTTCGGTTAACGCATGTGGCGCGACGGAGCCAATTACACCAGGGATTTTCACTCCCTTGTGTGTGCGTATGGTTACCCGGTGGTTGAGCATCGACTGATTCCACCAGCCGCCAATGGTGGTAAAACGCAGAAAACCGCTCTCGTCGATGTGGGTGACCATAAAGCCGACTTCATCCATATGCCCGACAACGGCAACTTTCGGCCCTTTATTCCCCTTACGGGCAACAAAGCTGCCCAGACCATCGAAGGTGATCTCATTCACGCAGGGTTCCAGCGTGTTCATCAGAATGTCGCGAACTTCCTGTTCATCGCCGCTGACGGCGCTGGCTTCGCACAACTGTTGCAGTAACTCAATGTTCATGGACAAGCTCCTGTTGCGCAGCTTTGGCTTTGCGGCGTAACCATAATCCTTTCAGGACGATAATGAATGAAATGTTCAGCGCGAGGCCAATCGCCAGCACCAGATAAAATGAACCTACCGGCGACATCAGGCCGATCAGCGGGTCAAAGATACCCAAACCCGGTGCCAGCCGTTTGATTCCGAAAGTGATCACCAGCACGCCGGTAATACCGCCCGCCAGCGTGTTGGCGGTAATCATCGGTAACGGAGCGGCCAGAGCGTAAGGAATAGCCGGTTCGGTTGCGACTGTGGCACCGACCACAATGGCACTACTGGCGGCTTCTTTTTCCTGTTGAGTAAACAGTTTGGGCGCAATGAACGTCGCAAGACCCGCCGCGACAGGCGGCATTAGCGCGACAACGCCGACGATGGCGTACCAGTCGTAAATGTGTTTTTCCAGCAGTGAGAAGCAGAAGAACCAGGCGGTTTTGTTGATGGGGCCGCCCATATCGAACGCCAGCATCGCACCGACCAGAAACGCCGCCGCAAACTTCATTGATGGAGGGATGGTGTTCAGGAAGTGCAGCAGCCCGCCCATGAGATCGGACATCACCGGTCCGATAACGTAGTAAGTCAGTACGCCAAAAACCAGCAGAGTAACGAACGGGATAAGCATGGAACCGAGCAGCGGTTGTAACGCTTTGCCGAGACGGACTTTACGGAACCAGAAGACGAAATAGCCAATCGCCAGCCCCAGCACCACCGCACCGAGGAAGCCCGCGCCAGACTGGGTGCCGAGCAGGGCTTTGTCGTTCGCCAGATAGCAAACCAGAAACGCCGGAGCGAAAGCGGGTTTATCGGCTATCGACGAGGCAATATAAGCGCCCATGATGGGGATCATAAAGGTGAAACCGAGATAACCGATGGATTCAACCACCCAGGTAAACGACGGCGCACCTTTCGACATATCGGTATACGGCAAACCGAACTGCACCAGCATGTTGGCAAGCGCCACCAGGATACCGCCACCGATGACAAACGGCAGCGCCGCAGAGACGCCCGCCATCAGATGGCTCATTACGCTGCCACTTTGCACTTCCTGTTTGCCGAGCTTCACGCCGCTATCTGCGGCAAAAAGTTGTGAGTTTGTCGGCAATTCACTGAAAATATGGTCGATATTTTTCAGTGCCTGAGAGATGGCAATCTCATACACCTTTTTCCCGGCAAACCGCGCGCGATCGTCACCGCTCAGGCCACGCCCGGTAGCGAGAATGACATAATCGGCAGCGGCAATCTCTTCGCAGGATAAGCGGTTTTCAACGCCGCTTGACCCTTGAGTTTCCACTTTAATGGTATGGCCGAGAGAACGGGCTTTCTGTTCCAGGGCTTCCGCCACCATGTAGGTGTGAGCGATCCCGGCGGGGCAGTTGGTGATCGCGACAATACGTAAGGATGACTCCATCGCCACTTCCTTATGAGCTGAGGGTTTGATTTAACAAAGCAAGCACCTGGACGGCGTCGCCTTGTCGCAGTTGGTTGATAAAATCCTGGTGGATAATTTTGCGACACAGTGTGCCGATGATTTTGACCTGATCCTCTTCGCCACTTTGCGGCACGCCGAGGCAGATCCAGCAATTGACGTCTTCGCCATCGCTGGCTTTCCAGTCAATGGCCTGCGCTTTGCGAGCGAATAATACGAACGGTTGTTTAACACAGGCGCTTTTACCGTGCGGCACGGCGACACCGGAACCAAATCCCGTGGAGTGCATTTTTTCGCGCAGCAGCAGGGTTTGCAGGAATTGATGTGAGTCGGTGATAAAACCGTTTTGTAACGCTATTGTCGCTAACTGCTTCAGAACGGAATAAGTGCCATTGCCCTGAATATTCAGGTCAATACAGCTTGCAGTAAGTGCTGCCATTATTGGACTCCATGAAAAAATATTATAGTTAATTGTAACGGCGGGGCGGTTTTGTGATGAGCGCGGATATGTCGTGAAGTCGTGACAATATAAGGCAGAGTGAAGGATAAATTTTGCGGTGTAAGGCACATATTGATGGGAAAAATAAATGCAGTGAATAAAAAATCATTATTTAATGATGTTGTGAATGTTTAACTGCCGCACATATTTTGCAGCAAGGTTATTTATATTTGTGGTTTATGAGTCAGCGTGAATTATATCTAATATTTTTTACGATATTTAGTTAAAAACGGCACTATTGTTATATTCCTCACGTTCCAGGAAATCAGCGGATTTACTCATATTATGCAGCGGGATACTATCCATCGGCCTGCTGAAGTTGGATTAAAAAATCGAAAGTGCACACCTTATATTTCTCTATATACGTATTCCTTTTGGAAAGCGTAGGGTCTCTTTTATTTCAGGGAACGTAAATAATGAAAAAATCGACATTATCTTTAGCCATCGGTTTATTATTGGCATGTAGTACCGGAATGGCAAAAACACAGCATTTAACGCTGGAACAACGCATGGCATTGCTGGAAGAACGCCTGGAAGCGGCAGAAATGCGGGCAGCAAAAGCAGAGGGGCAGGTAAAACAGCTGCAGACACAACAAGCCGCTGAGATCCGCGAAATTAAGGCTGCCCAGGGCAATACGCCGGTAAATGGACAGACAACGGCGGAATCTGCAAAGAAAAATTCCACCTCACCTAATCTTTTGCTCTCAGGTTATGGCGATTTAAAAATCTACGGCGACGTAGAATTTAATATGGATGCAGAAAGTAATCATGGCCTGCTGGCAATGACCAACGCTGATGTGAATAGTGATCCCACTAATGAACAGTGGAATCTCAATGGTCGTATTCTGTTAGGTTTTGATGGTATGCGAAAACTGGATAATGGTTATTTCGCCGGGTTCTCCGCACAACCGCTGGGGGATATGCACGGTTCAGTAAATATCGATGATGCGGTATTCTTCTTTGGCAAAGAAAACGACTGGAAGGTCAAAGTAGGCCGTTTTGAAGCCTACGATATGTTCCCGCTGAATCAGGATACCTTTGTTGAACATTCCGGTAATACTGCGAACGATCTTTATGACGATGGCAGCGGTTATATCTATATGATGAAAGAGGGCCGCGGGCGCTCTAACGCTGGCGGTAATTTCCTCGTCAGCAAACAACTCGATAACTGGTATTTTGAATTAAACACGTTACTTGAAGACGGAACATCTTTATATAATGACGGTAATTATCATGGACGCGATATGGAGCAGCAGAAAAATGTTGCTTATCTGCGTCCGGTAATTGCCTGGTCGCCGACGGAAGAATTCACCGTTTCCGCAGCGATGGAAGCGAACGTAGTAAATAATGCTTATGGTTATACCGATAGCAAGGGTAATTTTGTCGATCAGTCCGATCGTACCGGCTATGGTATGAGCATGACCTGGAATGGCCTGAAAACGGATCCGGAAAATGGCGTCGTGGTTAATCTTAATACCGCCTATTTAGATGCTAATAATGAAAAAGATTTCACTGCCGGGATTAACGCGCTGTGGAAACGTTTCGAGCTGGGTTATATCTACGCGCACAATAAGATTGATGAATTCAGCGGTGTAGTTTGTGATAACGACTGCTGGATTGATGATGAAGGGACGTACACCATTCACACCATTCATGCGTCTTATCAGTTCGCTAATGTGATGGATATGGAGAACTTTAATATTTACCTTGGTACTTATTACTCCATTCTGGATAGCGACGGTGATAAAAAACACGGTGATGATACTGATGACCGTTACGGCGCACGCGTTCGCTTTAAATACTTCTTCTGATGAAGGCGCGGTGCTGGATATTTTCCGGCACCGCAACTCATTAAGGCAGGTAAAACACTTCTTGCAGCTCGCTACTGACTGGGCTGTTATCCGGGTTAGCTGGCATAACGTCGGTCATATACTTCCACCAACGTTGGCAAACATCAGTACTGGCTACCGCATTCCACCGTTCTTCAGATTCAATCTCTACCGTGGCAAACAGCAGATTACGCGCTTTGTCGAGGTAAATGGCGTAGTTATGCGCACCGTGAGATTTCAACACTGCTTCCAGTTCCGGCCAGATTGGATTATGCCGACGCTGATACTCTTCGTGGGCGTCGGGGTTAACCTGCATGACAAAGGCTTTGCGGATCATGTTTGCTCCTTACAGCGCCAGCGCACTGGCTAGTGGTGTAACGCCGAAACGCTGGCCGAGTGCTATCAGCTCTTCACGACTGATGGTCTGTTTCATGCCGCCCATCGAATAAACCTTCACTAATACTTGTGCTGATTTTTCTGCGGTGTCGATTAAACCGAATGTTTCATCCAGTGTCGGACCGCTGCCGAAGACGCCGTGGAAGGGCCACAACACCAGCGAATGTTTTTGCATTTCCTGTGCGGTCGCCTGGCCGATTTCGTCCGTGCCGGGCACCATCCACGGCAAAATGCCGACGCCATCCGGGAACACTACCAGACACTCGGTGCTGCCTTCCCAAAGCTGGCGAGTGAAGAGCGCGGTGTCGTTTTCCAGTACGTAGGTAAGGGCGATCAGGTTGGTGGCGTGGCAGTGCATGATCACCCGATCTTTACCGTTGGTGGCTTTAATGCGCTCGCAGTGGGAAAGGAAGTGAGCCGGAAGTTCAGAGGTTGGAACGGCTTCGTGAGTTAGCCCCCAGAGAATGTGGTAGCCCGCGCCGTCGCTGTCGACTTTTACGACGCCTAAGTTAGCCGCAGGATCAAGCTGGACGTTACGAAAGAATTTGCCGGAGCCGGTGACAATAAACGGTGTATTTGCCAGTAAAGGCATGGGCTGGCTGAGCGGGATATAGCGCGGTTGTGCATGAAAGTTGTCGTGATAAGGCGCGATATCGGCGTCATCCAGGCGCAGCGTCAGGTTACCACCATTGCGCTCGTCCCAGCCTTTCAGCCAGGCGTCGGTGGTGGCTTTGATCATTCCCTGGGCAAACCAGGACTGAGTAATGTTTTGCATGTTCTGTGTTCCTGTAAATTCGGTGTTGTCGGATGCACGACCCGTAGGCCGGATAAGGCGCTCGCGCCGCATCCGGCAGTGTTTACCCACGCTGGCTCAAAATTTCTTTTTCATAAGCCCGCACGCTCTCCAGCCATTCTCTACCTGCTGGGGTATCGTGACGCTGACAATACATTTCCCACACCGCCTGCCACGGCAACGATTTCTGCTCTTCCAGTAGCGCCAGACGCGCAGTGTAATCGCCAGCTGCTTCCAGCTTGCGCAGCTCAGCGGTAGGTTCCAGCAACGCACGCAGCAGGGCTTTTTTCATATTGCGTGTACCAATGACCCACGCGGCAATGCGGTTGATAGAGGCATCAAAGAAATCGAGACCGATATGTACCCGGTCGAACAGATCGTGACGAACAATCTCACTGGCAATCGCCTGAGTTTCATCATCCAGTAGCACTACGTGATCGCTGTCCCAGCGAACCGGACGGCTGACGTGCAGCAGCAACTGCGGCACATACAGCATGGCGGCGGAAATCTTGTCGGAAATCACTTCAGTTGGGTGGAAATGTCCGGCATCCAGGCACAGCGCCGTCTGGCGGCTGGTGGCATACCCCATGTAAAACTCATTGGAGCCAACCGTGTAGCTCTCCGCGCCAATACCAAACAATTTGCTCTCAACGGCGTCGATATGGTGCGCCGGATCCAGCTTCTCGCTGATCACCTCATCCAGTGCTGCCAGTAAACGCTGGCGCGGGGCGAGACGGTCAACGGTGATATCTTTCATGCCATCCGGGATCCAGATGTTCATCACCGACGGTGTGCCGAGTTGCTCGCCAAAATAGGCTGAAACACGGCGGCTGGCTTTGCAGTGATCAATCCAGAACTGGCGAATGCTGTCGTCGGCATGGGAAAGCGTAAAGCCATCGGCGCTTAGCGGATGCGAAAAACAGGAGGGGTTAAAATCCAGACCGAGCTGATTGGCTTTCGCCCATACAACCCAGTTTTTGAAGTGCTCTGGTTTAATTTGGTCGCGCGCGACTGGCGTGTCTGATTCCAGATAGATGGCATGTAAATTAAGCCGTTTCGGCCCCGGAATCAGCCGCATAGCTTGTTCCAGATCGGCACGTAGCTCGCTGGCATTACGCGCTTTGCCCGGATAATTGCCAGTAGCCTGAATCCCACCGGTCAGCGAACCTTCCGGGTTTTCAAAACCGGAAACATCATCGCCCTGCCAGCAGTGCATTGAAACGGGTAAACGATCAAGTTGGCGCAGCGCCTCCTCGACATCAATCCCCACCGCCGCGAAACGCTGTTTCGCCAGCTCCCAGGCCTGTTCCAGTTGAGTGGTCATGCGCAAAGCTCCTTTGTCTGTCGTGTAGAGTGAATCTGCGCCACATAGTGGGCAATTTCACTGTCAGGATTAGGGGTAAAGGTGGTCAGATTCGCGGTGGTGCTGACGACCTGACGGAAATCATCCACATTGTTGAGTTCATCCAACGTCATTAACTGGATGCCGATATTGCCGAGCGTCGAGGCTTCAACAGGCCCGGCGATCACCCGAATACCGCAGGCATCAGCACATAACTGGTTGAGCAGCGCGTTCTGGCAGCCACCGCCGACAATATGCAGTTGTGAGAAATCTTCACCGCGCAGTTGCGCCAGCTCATGCAACACATCGGCATACAGCAGCGCCAGACTGTCGAAAATACAGCGCGCCAGTTCAGCATCACTTTCCGGGATTGGTTGCGCCGTTTCCCGACACGCAGCCTGAATTTCGCTGCACATCTCGTCAGGATTAATAAAGCGATCGTCATTGGGATTGATGGTGAAGCGGCAAGCCGGCAGTGCCTGTGTCGCGGCGATAAGCGCCGGAAGATCGTTGATTTTCCGCTCCTGAAGCACCCGCTGAAGCAGCCATAAGCCCATAATATTTTTCAGCACCCGATAGCGACCTTCCGCCCCGCCTTCATTGGTGATGTTGGCTGCCAGCGCTGTGTCATTGGTGAATGGTGTCTGGCTTTCGAAGCCCATCAATGACCAGGTGCCAGAAGAGAGATACGCAGCGCGGGAACCGTTTAACGGCGAGGCGATAACCGCGCTGGCGGTATCATGGCTGGCAACGGCGACGACAGGAATTGCATTACCTTGCGGGCAAATCCAGTGACCAATGACATTACCCGGATGTGTCGGGCGACCAAACCAGGCTTTGTTGGCCCCGCTCCACGCCAGTAGCGTTTCGTCCCAGTCGTCGCTATTGATATTGACCAGTTGCGTGGTGGTGGCGTTGGTATATTCCCAGTTCATCTTGCCGGTCAGGCGATAACTGAAGTAATCCGGCATCAGCAGAGCGTGAGCAATGTGTGGAATAAGCTCAGGTTGTTGCTCCGTCAGCGCACGCAACTGATAAAGCGTATTGAAGGGTAGAAATTGTATGCCGCTACGCTGATAAATATCGCGTTTGCCGAGTTGCTGTTGTGCCTGCGTCATCAGACCATGGGTGCGGCTATCGCGATAAGCAACGGGCAGACCCACACGCTTACCCTGTAGGTCGAGCAGCACAAAGTCCACGCCCCAGGTATCAATCCCAATGCTATCGATACGAATCCCTTGCTCGCACACCTTGTTTAATCCAAGGCGAATGGCACTTTCCAGGCTATCCACATCCCAGGTGACATAACCGTTCTGGCTATGCAGGCCATTGTTAAAACGATGGATTTCGCGCAGCGTCAGGCTGCGGCATTCACACTCGTAACGCGCCAGCATCACGCGCCCACTGGATGCGCCGAGATCGACGGCGACACAATTGCGAAAGGTCATAATGTGATCCTGCTGAATTTCATTACGACCAGTCTAAAAAGCGCCTGAATTCGCGACCTTCTCGTTACTGACAGGAAAATGGGCCATTGGCAACCAGGGAAAGATGAACGTGATGATGTTCACAATTTGCTGAATTGTGGTGATGTGATGCTTACCGCATTTCCTGAAAATTCACGCTGTATCTTGAAAAATCGACGTTTTTTACGTGGTTTTCCGTCGAAAATTTAAGGTAAGAACCTGACCTCGTGATTACTATTTCGCCGTGTTGACGACATCAGGAGGCCAGTATGACCGTATTACATAGTGTGGATTTTTTTCCGTCTGGTAACGCGTCCGTGGCGATAGAACCCCGGCTCCCGCAGGCGGATTTTCCTGAACATCATCATGATTTTCATGAAATTGTGATTGTCGAACATGGCACGGGTATTCATGTGTTTAATGGGCAGCCCTATACCATCACCGGTGGGACTGTCTGTTTCGTACGCGATCATGATCGGCATCTGTATGAACATACCGATAATCTGTGTCTGACCAATGTACTGTATCGCTCGCCGGATCGATTTCAGTTTCTCGCCGGGCTGAATCAGTTGCTGCCACAAGAGCAGGATGGGCAGTATCCGTCTCACTGGCGCGTTAACCACAGCGTGTTGCAGCAGGTGCGACAGCTGGTTGCACAGATGGAACAGCAGGAAGGGGAAAATGATTTACCCTCGACCGCCAGTCGCGAGATCTTGTTTATGCAATTACTGCTCTTGCTGCGTAAAAGCAGTTTGCAGGAGAACCTGGAAAACAGCGCATCACGTCTCAACTTGCTTCTGGCCTGGCTGGAGGACCATTTTGCCGATGAGGTAAATTGGGATGCCGTGGCGGATCAATTTTCTCTTTCGCTGCGTACGCTACATCGGCAGCTTAAGCAGAAAACGGGACTGACGCCTCAGCGTTACCTGAACCGCCTGCGACTGATGAAAGCCCGACATCTGCTACGCCACAGCGAGGCCAGCGTTACAGACATCGCCTATCGCTGCGGATTTAGTGACAGTAACCACTTTTCGACGCTTTTTCGCCGAGAGTTTAACTGGTCACCGCGTGATATTCGCCAGGGACGGGATGGCTTTCTGCAATAACGCGAATCTTCTCAACGTATTTGTTCGCCATATTGCGAATAATCAACTTCGTTCTCTGGCCGAGGTAGCCACGGTGGCGCATCAGTTAAAACTTCTCAAAGATGATTTTTTTGCCAGCGACCAGCAGGCAGTCGCTGTGGCTGACCGTTATCCGCAAGATGTCTTTGCTGAACATACACATGATTTTTGTGAGCTGGTAATTGTCTGGCGCGGTAATGGTCTGCATGTACTCAACGATCGCCCTTATCGCATTACCCGTGGCGATCTCTTTTACATTCATGCTGACGATAAACACTCCTACGCTTCCGTTAACGATCTGGTTTTGCAGAATATTATTTATTGCCCGGAGCGGCTGAAGCTGAATCTTGACTGGCAGGGGGCGATTCCGGGATTTAGCGCCAGCGCAGGGCAACCACACTGGCGCTTAGGTAGCATGGGGATGGCACAGGCGCGGCAGGTTATCGGTCAGCTTGAGCATGAAAGTAGTCAGCATGTGCCGTTTGCTAACGAAATGGCAGAGTTGCTGTTCGGGCAGTTGGTGATGTTGCTGAATCGCCATCGTTACACCAGTGATTCGTTGCCGCCAACATCCAGCGAAACGTTGCTGGATAAGCTGATTACCCGGCTGGCGGCCAGCCTGAAAAGTCCCTTTGCGCTGGATGAATTTTGTGATGAGGCATCGTGCAGTGAGCGCGTTTTGCGTCAGCAATTTCGCCAGCAGACTGGAATGACCATCAATCAATATCTGCGGCAGGTCAGAGTGTGTCATGCGCAATATCTTCTCCAGCATAGCCGCCTGTTAATCAGTGATATTTCAACCGAATGTGGCTTTGAAGATAGTAACTATTTTTCGGTGGTGTTTACCCGGGAAACCGGGATGACGCCCAGCCAGTGGCGTCATCTCAATTCGCAGAAAGATTAATTCGCCATGCCCATGCCGACGATGTTGGCGGCGACAATAATCACCACACAACCGAGGCTCAACACCGTTACCGGACGGCGACCTGCATTGTTCCACTCTTTCAGCACCAGCCCAACTATACCGCCGCACAATACATAGAAGCTCATATGCAGCATCCAGCTGATGTAGTCATACTGCGCCGGAATGCGGGCGTGGCCCCAGGCATAGAAAAAGAATTGCAGATACCACATCAAACCGCCCAGTGCCGAGAGTAACACGTTGTGAATGATCAGCGGTTTTGCCAGTGAAAAGTCGGCTTTTAGCGACAAATCTTTCACTTTTGCCAGACGAATAAAACAGAAACCGAGGTTGATAATTGCGCCACCGCCCATGATGACAACATAGCTTGGCAGAGCGACATACAGTGGATCGACGCCTAGTGCGGCAGCGGCTTCATGCATCGGTTTTGCGGCGTTCATCGCAAAGGACATCCCGGCAGAGAAAATGCCGCACATCACCGCCAGCACCAGCCCTTTTTTCAGGTTGAACTCTTCGGCTTTTATGCCCATCTTGCGCTCTTTCAACTGCCCGGCGCGAGTTACAATCCCTACGCCAATCAGCGCCACCAGAACGCCGAGCAACGTCATGCGTCCGCCTTCGGTATTAATCAGAACATCGAAATTGCCGTTGATAATTGGCGTCATCAGCGTACCGACAATCAACGTAATGCCAATGGCGATGCCAATTCCCATCGACATGCCGAGATAACGCATGGTCAGGCCGTAGTTGATATTACCGATCCCCCACATAGCACCGAACAGAAAAACAGGCAGCAGTGTAGAGAGACTAAACGAGCTGTAATACGCCCAGAAATTCGGTAGTAACAGGGCGCTGATGGCCCACGGCAGAATAATCCACGAAACAATCCCACCGACTGACCACATGGTTTCCCATGACCATTTTTTTACTTTTTTGAACGGCGCGTAAAAACAGGCTGCACTGGCCGCGCCGATCAAATGCCAAAATATCCCCATCGTAATCGCGTTACTCATCTTCTTATCCTCATCATTTTTCGTCGCGTCACATCTCCGACGAGATGAGTGTAAAAATCGTGCTGTCGATTAACCTTTCGCCTGTTGCCGCCGTTGTCGATTTACTGGCAATCACGGCATTAAGTGGGTGATTTGCTTCACATCTCGGGCATTTTCCTGCAAAACCATACCCTTACGAAAAGTACGGCATTGATAATCATTTTCAATATCATTTAATTAACTATAATGAACCAACTGCTTACGCGGCATTAACAATCGGCCGCCCGACAATACTGGAGATGAATATGAGCTATACCCTGCCATCCCTGCCGTATGCTTACGATGCCCTGGAACCGCACTTCGATAAGCAGACCATGGAAATCCACCACACCAAACACCATCAGACCTACGTCAACAACGCCAACGCGGCGCTGGAAAGCCTGCCAGAATTTGCCAACCTGCCGGTTGAAGAGCTGATCACCAAACTGGACCAGCTGCCAGCAGACAAGAAAACCGTACTGCGCAACAACGCTGGCGGTCACGCTAACCACAGCCTGTTCTGGAAAGGTCTGAAAAAAGGCACCACCTTACAGGGTGACCTGAAAGCGGCTATCGAACGTGACTTCGGCTCCGTTGATAACTTCAAAGCAGAATTTGAGAAAGCGGCAGCTTCCCGCTTTGGTTCCGGCTGGGCATGGCTGGTGCTGAAAGGCGATAAACTGGCGGTGGTTTCTACTGCTAACCAGGACTCCCCGCTGATGGGCGAAACTATTTCTGGCGCTTCCGGCTTCCCGATCCTGGGCCTGGATGTGTGGGAACACGCTTACTACCTGAAATTCCAGAACCGCCGCCCGGACTACATCAAAGAGTTCTGGAATGTGGTGAACTGGGACGAAGCAGCGGCACGTTTCGCGGCGAAAAAATAATCATTTGCCGCCTGCTGCAATGAGGCGTTTACGCCGCATATCAGCTTAAAAAATGAACCATCGCCAACGGCGGTGGTTTTTTTGTGATCAATTTCAAAATAAAAACAATTATCCGATAAAAATAAAACAGTGTTTCAATTGATGTGGTTTTGATCACTTTTATTGATTAAATGAATGTCTATCTTCGTTTTCATCAACACTGATGCTCCGTTGAGGAATTACGCATCAGCCCTTAAAAATATGCCGACAGGTGATGGAAATGCAGATAAAACGCTCGATTGAAAAAATCCCGGGGGGGATGATGCTCGTCCCGCTATTCCTTGGCGCACTGTGCCACACCTTCTCGCCGGGGGCGGGGAAATATTTTGGATCATTCACCAACGGGATGATTACCGGTACGGTGCCCATTCTGGCGGTGTGGTTTTTTTGCATGGGGGCGTCAATAAAATTAAGCGCGACGGGAACGGTATTGCGTAAATCCGGTACGCTGGTGGTAACAAAAATTGCCGTCGCGTGGGTGGTTGCGGCAATTGCCTCGCGCATTATTCCGGAACATGGTGTTGAAGTTGGATTCTTTGCCGGACTTTCAACGCTGGCGCTGGTGGCGGCGATGGATATGACCAACGGTGGACTTTACGCTTCCATCATGCAGCAGTACGGTACGAAAGAAGAAGCTGGGGCATTTGTGTTGATGTCATTGGAGTCCGGGCCGCTCATGACGATGATTATTCTGGGCACTGCCGGGATTGCCTCGTTTGAACCGCATGTTTTCGTCGGCGCAGTATTACCGTTCCTGGTGGGCTTTGCCCTTGGGAACCTTGACCCTGAATTACGAGAATTTTTCAGCAAAGCGGTGCAGACGCTGATTCCATTCTTTGCCTTCGCGCTGGGCAATACCATTGATTTGACTGTAATTGCCCAGACAGGTTTGCTGGGGATCCTGTTGGGTGTGGCAGTAATTATCGTGACCGGTATTCCGTTGATTATCGCCGATAAATTGATTGGCGGTGGCGATGGCACTGCCGGAATTGCCGCTTCCAGTTCCGCAGGGGCCGCGGTAGCGACACCTGTGCTGATTGCAGAAATGGTGCCTGCGTTTAAACCGATGGCTCCGGCAGCAACTTCGCTGGTCGCGACGGCGGTCATTGTGACTTCGATTCTGGTGCCAATTCTTACCTCTATCTGGTCACGTAAAGTCAAAGCCAGAGTGGCGAAAATCGAAATTTTAGGCACGGTAAAATAAACCTGCTTCCTTAATCCCCACAGCCGGATGAACTAACGTTCGTCCGGTTTGCGATTGAGCTCCTGCCTGGATACATACCGCGAAAACAGCACGCCTGACATAAAATAAATATGGTCTAATGGGGAAATTTCTCGTGGAGAGGGAACAGATGCGATATCCGGTTGATGTATACACGGGCAAGATTCAGGCTTATCCCGAAGGCAAACCCAGCGCAATTGCCAAAATCCAGGTTGATGGCGAATTGATGCTTACAGAGCTGGGGCTGGAAGGTGACGAGCAGGCAGAGAAAGTCGTTCACGGTGGGCCAGACAGGGCGCTGTGTCATTATCCTCGTGAGCACTATCTCTACTGGGCGCGGGAATTTCCGGAACAGGCGGAGTTGTTTGTTGCGCCTGCGTTTGGCGAAAATCTCTCAACCGACGGTCTGACGGAAAGTAATGTTTATATTGGCGATATTTTCCGCTGGGGAGAGGCATTAATTCAGGTCAGCCAGCCACGCTCCCCTTGCTATAAACTCAATTACCATTTTGATATCAGCGATATAGCGCAGTTGATGCAAAACACGGGTAAAGTGGGGTGGTTGTATAGCGTGATTGCGCCAGGGTTGGTATCTGCTGATGCGCCGCTGGAGTTGGTTTCCCGTGTCAGTGATGTGACCGTGCAGGAGGCTGCCGCCATCGCATGGCATATGCCGTTTGATGACGATCAGTATCACCGTTTGCTTTCCGCAGCCGGACTATCGAAAAGCTGGACGCGAACGATGCAGAAGCGCCGACTTAGCGGCAAGATTGAAGATTTTTCACGGCGGTTGTGGGGAAAATAACCCCCGGAGAGTAGGCCTGATAAGACGCTATCAGCGTCGCATCAGGCATTCTGCTCAAACGCCGGATGCGGCGTAACGCCTTATCTGGCCTACAAATGCGGAGTTTAACTCCGCTTATACAGCGGCAGCCAAATCACCAGCCGCAAACCGCCCAGCGGGCTGTCTTCTGCCTTCACCCAACCACGGTGCTGCTGGATAGCTGTTTCGACAATCGCCAGCCCTAAGCCCGTACCGCCAGATTCACGATCGCGCGCTTCATCGGTGCGATAGAACGGACGGAAAATCTGCTCGCGATCTTCCGGGCTAACGCCAGGACCATCGTCGTCCACCGTAATGGTGATACCATCTTTATCTACCGCAAAGCCCACCTCAATCTTCGTATGGGAATAACGCAGAGCATTACGAACAATGTTTTCCAGCGCACTTTCCAGAGCGTTCGGGTTGCCATACAGCGGCCACGGCCCAGGCGGGAAGTTAACCGTAAACGACTTGCCCATTTGTTCCGCTTCGAACGCCGCGTTATCCAGCACTTCACCCCACAACTGGTTAGCTTTCAATGTCTCGCTCACCAGCGCGTTTTTCTGCTGATTACGTGACATCACCAACAGGTCGTTGATCATGCTGTCCAGACGCTGGGCTTCGGTTTCAATACGCTCCAGTTCCTTGCTTTCACCACTACGACGGCGCAATAACGCCGTACCCAGTTGCAGGCGCGTCAGTGGCGTGCGCAGTTCGTGAGAGATATCAGAAAGGAGGCGCTGCTGGGAGGTCATCATGCGCTCCAGCGCGGTCACCATCTGGTTAAAACTGGCACCAGCGGCAAGAAATTCCTGTGGCCCCGCTTCCAGTTCCGGATGCTGGCGTAAGTTCCCCTGGGCAACTTCATCGGCCGCGTTTTTCAGCTTACGCGCCGGTTTTGCCAGACTCCAGGCCAACCACAACAGCAACGGTGTACTGACCAACATAGTCACAATCAGCAGTAATAGCGGGCGGTCAAACAGTAAGTTAATGAAATCGGATTGAGAACTGCTGGCCGGACGAATCAGATACAGTTGGTAATTATCTTCGCCATCACGCACGGAGAACGGACCGACCAGTTCCACGCGGCCATACTTTTTCTTTTGCGGGTGATCGGCGTTATCAGCCTGGCCAATAAAGTTGCGAATGATCTGCATTTCGCTGCGTTCAGCGCCGATCACGCGGCCCTCGGTGGTCACCAATAACAAACGCTGTCCTGGCGGTGCCCACTTATCAATCGCCCGGAACAGACGCCGCCACCACATTAAATCGTTGGGCGGATCGTTCGCCAGTTCCGCTTCGACATGCTGCTCAATCATCAGCCCCTGACGCTGTTCGCTATCCAGAAGCTCGGTCATCTGGCGTGAATCGAGCTTGGGTAACATCAAAACCAACATCAACACCAGCGCCAGCGTCAGCCAGAAGATGGCGAAGATGCGCGCGGTTAAGCTGCCTATCATGAAGCAGAAACCATCAGATAGCCGCGACCACGCAAGGTTTTAAACCACGGGTGACCATCTTTACGATCCGGCAGTTTACGACGCAGGTTGGAAATGTGCATATCGATAGCGCGGTCGAAAGGCGTCAGGCGTTTGCCCAGCACTTCCTGGCTTAAATGCTCACGGGAAACCACCTGACCCAGATGCTGTGCCAGCAAATAAAGCAGGGTAAACTCAGTGCCGGTTAACTCCAGCGTTTGCCCGTCGAAGCTGGCTTCCTGACGGCCTGGATTCAGCACCAAGGCATCAACTTCCAGTGTCGGTGAACCGTTGTCGTTGTTTTGCTGTTGCTCGCTCCAGTGCGAACGGCGCAGGATCGCGCGAATACGTGCCACCAGCTCACGATCATTAAACGGTTTCGGGAGATAGTCATCTGCGCCCAGCTCAAGGCCGAGAACGCGATCAAGTTCACTGCCGCGCGCCGTCAACATAATGACAGGCGTCTGGTGTGTCTGGCGAAGTGCTTTTAATGTGTCGATACCATTTTTCTTCGGCATCATGACATCAAGCAAAAGTAAATCAATGCTGTCGTCCAGAAGATCAAGCGCCTGCTCCCCATCGTGGGCAACAATCACGTTGAAGCCTTCCATCTCGAGCAGCTCCTTTAACAGGGAAGTCAGCTCTCGGTCATCATCAACTAACAGGATTTTATTCATTGTTTAAATACCTCCGAGGCAGAAATTACGTCATCAGACGTCGCTAATCCATGACTTTACGTTGTTTTACACCCCCTGACGCATGTTTGCAGCCTGAATCGTAAACTCTCTATCGTTGAATCGCGACAGAAAGATTTTGGGAGCAAATGATGCGCATAGTTACCGCTGCCGTCATGGCCTCAACGCTGGCAGTCAGTTCATTAAGCCACGCTGCTGAAGTCGGTTCAGGCGATAACTGGCATCCGGGTGAAGAACTTACGCAGCGCAGTACGCAGAGCCATATGTTTGACGGCATAAGTTTAACCGAACATCAGCGTCAGCAGATGCGAGATCTTATGCAACAGGCCCGGCACGAACAGCCTCCTGTTAATGTTAGCGAACTGGAGACAATGCATCGCCTTGTCACCGCAGAAAATTTTGATGAAAACGCTGTGCGCGCACAGGCAGAAAAAATGGCGAATGAGCAAATTGCTCGCCAGGTTGAGATGGCAAAAGTCCGCAACCAAATGTATCGCCTGTTAACGCCGGAGCAGCAAGCGGTTTTAAACGAGAAACATCAACAACGAATGGAGCAGTTGCGCGACGTGACGCAATGGCAAAAAAGTTCATCGTTGAAGCTATTGAGTAGTAGCAACTCACGTTCCCAGTAGTAAACCCTGTTTTCCTTGCCATAGACACCATCCCTGTCTTCCCCCACATGATGTGGGGGTTTTTTTTATCCTCAATTTGCCTACTGCTTAATGCATTGCAGATGATTTGCTTCCGTTATACTACCGTCAGTTGATAGCGGGAGTATTTATGAATCAATCTTATGGACGGCTGGTCAGTCGGGCGGCGATTGCTGCAACGGCGATGGCTTCGCTGCTATTGCTGATTAAAATTTTTGCATGGTGGTATACCGGGTCGGTGAGTATTCTCGCCGCGCTGGTGGATTCGCTGGTGGATATCGGCGCGTCGTTGACGAATTTACTGGTGGTGCGATATTCCCTGCAACCTGCCGACGATAATCACTCGTTTGGTCACGGTAAAGCTGAGTCCCTCGCGGCGCTGGCGCAAAGTATGTTTATCTCCGGTTCGGCACTATTCCTGTTTTTGATGGGTATTCAACATCTGGTATCTCCAACACCGATGACAGATCCAGGCGTCGGGGTTATCGTGACAATTGTGGCGCTAATTTGTACGATTATCCTTGTCTCGTTTCAGCGGTGGGTGGTGCGCCGGACGCAAAGCCAGGCGGTGCGGGCTGATATGCTACATTACCAGTCTGATGTTATGATGAACGGCGCAATTCTGCTGGCGCTGGGGTTGTCCTGGTACGGCTGGCATCGCGCCGATGCTCTGTTTGCATTGGGAATCGGCATCTATATTTTATATAGCGCGTTACGCATGGGATATGAGGCGGTACAGTCATTACTGGATCGCGCATTACCTGATGAGGAACGGCAAGAAATTATTGATATCGTGACTTCCTGGCCGGGTGTTAGCGGCGCTCACGATCTTCGCACGCGGCAGTCAGGGCCGACCCGCTTTATTCAGATTCATTTGGAAATGGAAGACTCTCTGCCTTTGGTTCAGGCACATATGGTGGCGGATCAGGTAGAGCAGGCTATTTTACGGCGTTTTCCGGGATCGGATGTGATTATCCATCAGGATCCTTGTTCCGTCGTACCCAGGGAGGGTAAACGGTCTATGCTTTCATAATCAGTATAAAAGAGAGCCAGACCCGCATTTTGTGTATAAAATACCGCCATTTGGCCTGACCTGAATCAATTCAGCAGGAAGTGATTGTTATACTATTTGCACATTCGTTGGATCACTTCGATGTGCAAGAAGACTTCCGGCAACAGATTTCATTTTGCATTCCAAAGTTCAGAGGTAGTCATGATTAAGAAAATCGGTGTGTTGACAAGCGGCGGTGATGCGCCAGGCATGAACGCCGCAATTCGCGGGGTTGTTCGTTCTGCGCTGACAGAAGGTCTGGAAGTAATGGGTATTTATGACGGCTATCTGGGTCTGTATGAAGACCGTATGGTACAGCTAGACCGTTACAGCGTGTCTGACATGATCAACCGTGGCGGTACGTTCCTCGGTTCTGCGCGTTTCCCGGAATTCCGCGACGAGAACATCCGCGCCGTGGCTATCGAAAACCTGAAAAAACGTGGTATCGACGCGCTGGTGGTTATCGGCGGTGACGGTTCCTACATGGGTGCAATGCGTCTGACCGAAATGGGCTTCCCGTGCATCGGCCTGCCGGGCACTATCGACAACGACATCAAAGGCACTGACTACACTATCGGTTTCTTCACTGCGCTGAGCACCGTTGTAGAAGCGATCGACCGCCTGCGTGACACCTCTTCTTCTCACCAGCGTATTTCCGTGGTGGAAGTGATGGGGCGTTACTGTGGCGATCTGACGCTGGCTGCGGCCATCGCCGGTGGTTGTGAATTCGTCGTGGTTCCGGAAGTTGAATTCAGCCGTGATGACCTGGTAAATGAAATCAAAGCGGGTATCGCGAAAGGTAAGAAACACGCCATTGTGGCAATTACCGAACACATGTGTGATGTTGACGAACTGGCGCATTTCATCGAGAAAGAAACTGGTCGTGAAACCCGTGCAACTGTGTTGGGCCACATTCAGCGCGGTGGTTCTCCGGTGCCTTACGACCGTATTCTGGCTTCCCGTATGGGTGCTTACGCCATTGAACTGCTGCTGGCAGGTTACGGCGGTCGTTGTGTAGGTATCCAGAACGAACAGCTGGTTCACCACGACATCATCGACGCTATCGAAAACATGAAGCGTCCGTTCAAAGGCGACTGGCTGGACTGCGCGAAAAAACTGTATTAATGATTTCGGAAAAAGGCAGATTCCTTTAGCCTGAAACCGATGACAGAAGCAAAAATGCCTGATGCGCTTCGCTTATCAGGCCTACATGAATTCTGCAATTTATTGAATTTGCAAACTTTTGTAGGCCGTATAAGGCGTTCGCGCCGCATATGGCATGGACAAAGCGCACTTTGTCAGCAATATGAGGCGGATTTCTTCCGCCTTTTTAATCCCCCAACATATACCCACAAGTTATAGCCAATCTTTTTTTATTCTTTAATGTTTGGTTAACCTTCTGGCACGCTTTGCTCATCACAACACAACATAAGAGAGTCGGGCGATGAACAAGTGGGGCGTAGGGTTAACATTTTTGCTGGCGGCAACCAGCGTTATGGCAAAGGATATTCAGCTTCTTAACGTTTCATATGATCCAACGCGCGAATTGTACGAACAGTACAACAAGGCATTCAGCGCCCACTGGAAACAGCAAACTGGCGATAACGTGGTGATTCGTCAGTCACACGGTGGTTCAGGCAAACAAGCGACGTCGGTAATCAATGGTATTGAAGCTGATGTTGTCACTCTGGCTCTGGCCTATGACGTGGACGCAATTGCGGAACGCGGGCGGATTGATAAAGAGTGGATCAAACGTCTGCCGGATAACTCCGCACCGTACACTTCCACCATTGTTTTCCTGGTACGTAAGGGCAATCCGAAGCAGATCCATGACTGGAATGATCTGATTAAACCGGGTGTTTCGGTGATCACGCCTAATCCGAAAAGCTCCGGTGGCGCGCGCTGGAACTACCTGGCAGCCTGGGGCTACGCGCTGCACCACAACAACAACGATCAGGCAAAAGCGCAGGATTTTGTTCGGGCACTGTATAAAAACGTCGAAGTTCTGGATTCTGGCGCGCGCGGCTCCACTAACACTTTTGTCGAGCGCGGAATTGGCGATGTTCTGATTGCCTGGGAAAACGAAGCTCTGCTGGCAGCGAATGAACTGGGGAAAGATAAATTCGAAATCGTCACGCCGAGTGAGTCTATCCTCGCAGAGCCAACCGTGTCGGTGGTCGATAAAGTGGTTGAGAAAAAAGATACCAAAGAGGTGGCGGAAGCCTACCTGAAATATCTCTACTCGCCAGAAGGCCAGGAAATTGCCGCGAAAAACTACTACCGTCCGCGCGATGCGGAGGTGGCGAAAAAGTACGAAAATGCGTTTCCAAAGCTGAAGTTATTTACCATTGATGAAGAGTTTGGCGGCTGGACGAAAGCACAAAAAGAGCATTTTGCTAACGGTGGTACGTTCGATCAGATCAGCAAACGCTAGTTTCTCCAGGATAATTATCAAACCCGGTGGTTTCTCGCGACCGGGTTTTTTATTTGTCACGATTTTGCGTTACCCTTGCATCTCTTTGAGGTACAGGGAAAAAAAGATGAAAAAAGCGGGTCTTCTTTTTTTGGTGATGATAGTTATCGCCGTTGTGGCTGCTGGTATTGGTTACTGGAAATTAACCGGCGAAGAGTCGGATACATTACGTAAGATTGTCCTTGAGGAATGTTTACCCAATCAGCAGCAAAATCAAAATCCTTCGCCATGTGCGGAAGTCAAACCCAATGCCGGATACGTGGTTTTAAAAGATCTTAATGGCCCACTGCAATATCTGTTGATGCCAACGTATCGTATTAACGGTACTGAAAGTCCTTTGTTGACCGATCCTTCAACGCCGAACTTCTTTTGGTTGGCCTGGCAGGCGCGTGATTTTATGAGCAAAAAATACGGCCAGCCGGTTCCCGATCGCGCGGTTTCTTTGGCGATCAACTCTCGCACCGGGCGTACGCAAAACCATTTTCATATTCATATCTCTTGTATTCGTCCTGATGTGCGCGAACAGCTGGATAACAATCTGGCGAACATCAGCAGCCGCTGGTTGCCACTGCCAGGTGGTTTGCACGGGCATGAATACCTGGCGCGTCGGGTAACGGAAAGCGAACTGGTACAACGCAGCCCATTTATGATGCTTGCAGAAGAAGTGCCTGAGGCGCGGGAACATATGGGAAGCTACGGGCTGGCGATGGTGCGGCAGAGTGATAATTCGTTTGTGTTGCTGGCGACACAACGAAATCTACTGACGCTGAACCGTGCTTCAGCCGAGGAAATCCAGGATCATCAGTGTGAGATTTTGCGTTAAGGCGAGGAGTTAAGGAAAGTAAGTGCCGGATATGAAATCCGGCACCTGTCAGACTTAAGCCTGTTTAGCCGCTTCTGCAGCTTTAACGATCACTGCGAAAGCGTCAGCTTTCAGAGAAGCACCGCCAACCAGCGCGCCGTCGATGTCTGGCTGAGCAAACAGTTCTGCAGCGTTAGACGCGTTTACAGAGCCGCCGTACTGGATGATCACTTGTTCAGCGATGTTAGCGTCAACTTTAGCGATGTGGTCACGGATGAATTTGTGAACAGCCTGTGCCTGCGCCGGAGTTGCCGATTTGCCAGTACCGATTGCCCATACTGGTTCGTAAGCGATTACCGCACCTTCGAATGCTGCAGCACCCTGAGTTTTCAGTACCGCGTCGATCTGACGTGCACAAACTTCTTCAGTTTTGCCCGCTTCGTTTTCAGCTTCGGTTTCACCGATGCACAGAACCGGAGTCAGACCCTGCTCTTTCAGCACCGCGAATTTTTTCGCGATCAGTTCGTCAGACTCTTTGTGGTAAGTACGACGTTCAGAGTGGCCGATGATGATGTACTGTGCGCCGATGTCTTTCAGCATAGCAGCAGAGGTTTCACCGGTGAATGCGCCGGACAGGTTCAGGTCCACGTTTTGCGCACCCAGCATGATGTGGCTGCCTTCAGCTTCGCGCTTCGCCATATCGATGTACATTTCCGGTGGTGCGATTGCAACCGCACAGCCAGCAACACCTGCCAGCTCTTTACGCAGGTTAGAAACCAGCTCGTGAACCATGTGGCGGCTGCCGTTCAGTTTCCAGTTACCCATCACTAAAGGATGTCGCATTTTAATTCTCCACGCTTATAAGCGAATAAAGGAAGATGGCCGCCCCGCAGGGCAGCAGGTCTGTGAAACAGTATAGAGATTCATCGGCACAAAGGCTTTGCTTTTTGTCATTTATTCAAACCTTCAAGCGATTCAGATAGCGCCAGCTTAATCGGTTCAACAGCGAAGGTCAGCCCCTTTTCGCCGTTGTCCGCGACAACATAGCGTAGTGCACCTTCAGTCTCGGTGTAATAACGTTTGTTTTTCCCCGCCGTTAGTAGCGACTGCAGTTTTTTCTGGCTTTGTGTTTTGGTCATTAATGGGGTGAGTGTGCGGATCACCGCTGCCATGTATTCCTGAGCTTTCGTTTTCGCGGCTTTTTGCTCTGGCCCCTGGATGGGTAGCCAGGTCATTTGAATGCTTTTGATTTTTAAGGTACCGCGCTCCAGCGCTGTAGAAGCATACAAGTTCTCATTAATTTTACTTGCAGCACGAGTGAGATTGGCTTTGTCGGGACTGCTGTCGATGGCACGAAATTCGTTCAGTGGCAGGCTGGGGTTCTGGCTGTTAAAGTCTTCTCGAAACTGGCTGATGGAGAGATCGAAAGTAGGGGCTCCAGCCAGCAGATAAGGCGCGGTCGTTGCCGTATCTGGTGTTTGTGCATGCGCCGCTGTTGTAACGGTTAATGCAGAACATAAGAGAAAAAACAGCGTACACCCTGGCTTCATTGACAGTACCTTTTGTTATGACTGGCTCCGATTAAAACGATATCTGTCGCCCTTGTCAAAAGGGTAGAATCCTGGAAAAGACAACCATCAAGGAACTTACATGACCATACAGCAATGGTTATTTTCATTTAAAGGGCGTATTGGACGCCGTGATTTCTGGATTTGGATAGGCCTGTGGTTCGCAGGCATGCTGGTGCTTTTCTCACTGGCGGGTAAAAATTTACTCGATATTCAGACCGCGGCGTTTTGCCTTGTGTGCTTGCTTTGGCCAACAGCGGCAGTAACCGTTAAGCGCTTGCATGATCGCGGGCGTTCCGGCGCCTGGTCATTTCTGATGATTGTGGCGTGGATGCTGCTGGCGGGTAACTGGGCGATTTTACCTGGTGTCTGGCAATGGGCGGTGGGGCGTTTTGTCCCGACGTTGATTCTGGTGATGATGCTTATCGATCTTGGTGCGTTTGTTGGCACACAAGGCGAAAATAAATATGGTAAAGACACTCAGGATGTGAAGTATAAAGCCGACAATAAATCAAGTAATTAACCTTTAATATATCTCTTACTGCTATTTTTTTCCGGGATTGTTATTTCCACCATGCAAATGACAATGCCCGGAAAATCCTTCTGAGCTCTTCACCTTAAGCAATATCAAAAAAAATGGTAATCCATAAGATCATTACTTGTTTGTTCTTCCCTTAACGGCGCATTATTCTTAAGTCGTAATCGACAGAGAGGCGAATATACAGAGGTGCCCTATGAAAGATGTCGTAGATAAATGCAGTACTAAAGGATGTGCGATTGATATCGGTACGGTGATTGATAACGACAACTGTACCAGTAAGTTTTCGCGCTTTTTTGCCACCCGCGAAGAAGCAGAGTCCTTTATGACTAAACTGAAAGAGCTTGCCACCGCTGCATCCTCTGCGGATGAAGGGGCCAGCGTGGCCTATAAGATTAAGGATCTGGAGGGGCAAGTTGAACTTGATGCGGCCTTCACCTTCTCATGCCAGGCCGAGATGATTATTTTTGAGTTATCACTGCGTTCGTTAGCTTGATGGAGTTGCTTTAGAAGGAGTTAAACATGGCTTATAAACACATTGGCGTGGCAATTTCCGGGAATGAAGAAGATGCCTTACTGGTGAATAAAGCCCTGGAGCTCGCCAGACATAATGACGCTCACCTGACGTTAATTCATATTGATGATGGCTTAAGCGAGTTGTATCCGGGTATCTACTTCCCTGCAACAGAGGATATTCTTCAATTGTTGAAGAATAAGTCGGATAACAAGCTGTATAAACTGACGAAAAATATTCAATGGCCGAAGACAAAACTGCGTATTGAACGTGGGGAAATGCCGGAAACACTGCTGGATATTATGCAACAAGAGCAGTGCGACCTCCTTGTCTGTGGTCATCACCACTCATTTATCAACCGTTTGATGCCGGCATACCGCGGGATGATCAATAAGTTGAAAGCGGATCTGCTCATCGTGCCGTTTATCGATAAGTAACCGCTTACCAGTAATGCTCCGCTGTCATATGGCCCGGTCGACGACGTAAATGTTTCGTCATCTGCCGGGTTTCTTTTAGCAACTGTTGCGTATCGCGAACCATCTGTGGATTGCCGCACAGCATCACATGGCTGGTTTCTTTATCCATCGGCAAGCCCACCGCACTTTCCAGTTCACCACTTTCAATTAACGCCGGTATTCGCCCGGTGAGCGAACCCGCCGCCGTTTCCCGACTGACCACCGTCTGAATGCGCAGTTTCCCTTCGTAGCGTTTTTCCAGTTCTTGCATCAGTGGCAGATAACTTAAGTCGGCGGCATAACGTGCGGCGTGAACCAGAACCAGATTTTTGAAGCGATCTAAATCTTTGCCCAGTTGCAGAATTGATAAATAAGGGCCAATCGCTGTACCGGTTGCCAGCATCCACAGTGTTTCGCAGTCAGGGACCTCATCCAGCACAAAGAAGCCAGCTGCTTCGCTAACCACCTGTACTTCATCGCCCGGTTTCAGTGCCGCTAATCGTGGGCTTAATTTTCCATCGGGCACGGTCACCAGGTAAAACTCCAGATCGGGATTATCAGGAGAGTTAACGTAGGAATAGGCACGCTGGACGCGTTCGCCGTCAATTTCAAGGCCTAGTTTGGTGAATTGCCCGGCAGTAAATGGAAGCACGGGAGCGTGAACGGTGAGACTAAACAGGGCGTCGGTCCAGTTCTGCACTTTAGTGACTTTGCCTGTTACCCAATCAGCCATGTTTTTCTCCTGTTTTGATTGACTTGCCTTATCTTCGTTCTCCGAACAAAAAAATTCCAGTCCCGAAGGACTGGAAGGCTCAATCGATCAAATCACTCAGAGAATGTGCACCTGCATTTCCGGGTCTTTACGATCCAGATAGTGGATGGATTGAATGCGACGAATGGTGCGTGATTTACCGCGGATCAGCAGTGTTTCGGTGGTGGCGATATTGCCTTTGCGGCTAATACCTTCCAGCAGATCACCTTTGGTGATGCCAGTGGCAGAAAAGATGACGTTGTCGCTGCGCGCCATATCGCCCAGACGCAACACTTTACCCGCTTCGATGCCCATCGCTTTGCAGCGCGCCAGCTCCTGCTCGCCAATGCGGCGATTTTCTTCGTTGTCGCCTTTGACGTCATGACGTGCCAGCAGACGACCATTCATGTCGCCATCTAATGCGCGGATCACCGCCGCAGAAACCACGCCTTCCGGCGCGCCACCAATACCGTACAGCACGTCAACTTCGCTGTCTGGCATACAGGTGAGAATTGAGGCTGCCACATCGCCATCCGGAATAGCAAATACGCGCACGCCGAGTTGCTGCATTTCTGCGATAACGGCATCGTGGCGCGGTTTTGCCAGAATCGTTACCGTCAGTTCGCTCAACGGTTTGCCGAGCGCCGCCGCAACATTGCGCAGGTTATCCGCCAGCGGCAGGTTCAGATCAATGGTGCCTTTGGCTCCCGGTCCGACGATCAGCTTCTCCATATACATATCTGGCGCGTTGAGGAAGCAGCCTTTATCGCCTACTGCCAGCACCGCCAGCGCGTTAGCCTGGCCCATCGCCGTCATGCGCGTGCCTTCAATCGGATCAACAGCAATATCTACCGCATCACCGCGACCGGTACCGACTTTTTCACCAATGTAGAGCATCGGTGCTTCGTCGATTTCACCTTCACCAATGACGATGGTGCCGTCAATGTTGACCTGGTTGAGCATAATACGCATGGCGTTAACCGCCGCGCCGTCCGCGGTGTTTTTATCGCCGCGTCCTAACCATTTGTAGCCAGCCAGCGCCGCAGATTCGGTGACGCGGGAAAATTCGATGGCAAGTTCTCGTCTCATAGCAAACTCTAAGCAGTAAGGAATGGCGCGAAGTGTAGCACAGGGGAAGGGCGGGATTATTGATGTGTGCGGGGGTTGCCCCCGCACGATTTCAGAGTCTACGACATGCCGGATGCGGCGTGAACGCCTTATCCGGCCTACACAAAATGGCATCGGCTCGTAGGCCTGATAAGACGCGTAAGCGTCGCATCAGGCGATCAGTATCAGGCAATTGGTTCAGATGCCTGATATTACTCGTCGTGTTCTTCCCACGCCATCGCGCGTTTGACCGCTTTTTTCCAGCCAGCGTAACGGTAATTACGCTCGGTGGTTTCGATGCCAGGACGGAACTCGCGCTCAATCACCGCTTTCTCTTGCAGCTCGTCAAGATTCTGCCAGAAGCCTACCGCCAGACCGGCAAGATAGGCCGCACCCAATGCGGTGACTTCGCGTACTTCCGGGCGTTCAACGCGCGTGCCGAGAATATCGGACTGGAACTGCATCAGGAAATTGTTCGCCACCGCGCCGCCGTCCACGCGCAGGGCGTGCAGACGAATACCAGAATCGGCCTGCATCGCTTCCAGCACGTCACGCGTCTGATAAGCAATAGACTCCAGCGTCGCGCGTATAATGTGGTTAGCGTTCACTCCACGGGTCAGACCGAAAATCGCCCCGCGCGCATACGGATCCCAGTATGGCGCACCCAGCCCGGTAAAGGCCGGAACCACATACACACCGTTGGTGTTTTGCACTTTGGTGGCGAAATATTCGGAATCGTAGGCGTCATTAATCAGCTTCATCTCATCGCGCAGCCACTGAATGGATGCGCCTGCCATAAACACCGCACCTTCCAGCGCATAGTTTACTTCGCCAGTTGGGCCACAGGCGATGGTGGTCAGCAGACCGTTTTCTGATTTCACCGCTTTCTCGCCGGTGTTCATCAGCATAAAGCAGCCAGTGCCATAGGTATTCTTCGCCATCCCTTCTTTCACGCACAACTGACCAAACAGCGCCGCCTGCTGGTCACCGGCGATCCCGGAGATTGGAATACGCGTGCCGCCTTTGCCGCCAATGTTAGTCTGACCGTACACTTCGGAAGAACGACGCACTTCTGGCAGCATCTCGCGCGGAATATCCAGCACTTCCAGCATTTTGTCGTCCCAGTCCAGGGTATGGATGTTGAACAACATGGTACGAGAGGCGTTGGTGTAATCGGTCACATGGACACGGCCCTGAGTCATTTTCCAGATAAGCCACGTATCAACCGTACCAAACAGCAATTCACCACGACGTGCACGCTCGCGAGAGCCTTCCACATGGTCGAGGATCCACTTCACTTTGGTGCCAGAGAAGTACGGGTCAATCACCAGACCGGTATTGCTGCGGATATAATCTTCTAAACCGTCACGTTTTAAATGCTCGCAGATTTCTGCGGTACGACGGCACTGCCAGACAATGGCGTTATAGATAGGCTTGCCGGTTTCTTTTTCCCAGACAATAGTGGTTTCACGTTGATTCGTAATACCGATAGCTGCAATTTGATCGGAACTGATATCGGCTTTCGCCAGCACTTCTACCAGCGTGGAGCTTTGGGTGGCCCAGATTTCCATTGGGTCGTGTTCTACCCAGCCTGGTTTTGGGTAGATTTGCTCAAATTCGCGCTGTGACACGCTAATGATATTGGCATCGTGATCCATTACGACCGCGCGGGAGCTGGTGGTGCCTTGGTCGAGCGCAACGATATATTTTTTTTCAGTCATGTTTAATTGTCCCGTAGTCATATTACAGCGAAGCTTTTTGTTCTGAAGGAGTTGTGGTCTCCTTTTCTTCCACAACACAGATATCGCAAGGCAAATGGCGACCAATCAGTTTGCGATAGGCAAATGCACCTACAATCGCGCCAACGATAGGGCCAAAAAGCGGCACCAAGAAGTAAGGAATGTCTCTGCCGCCGGTAAAGGCGACATTGCCCCAGCCCGCCAGCCAGGCAAAGACTTTCGGACCGAAGTCACGCGCTGGGTTCATGGCAAAGCCCGTCAATGGGCCCATAGATGCGCCAATGACCGCAATCAGTAGACCAATCAGCAAGGGAGCCAAAGGGCCGCGTGGTACACCGTTGCCATCGTCCGTTAACGCCAGGATCAGCCCCATCAGAATAGCGGTAATCACCATCTCAACTGCGAAAGCCTGCACAAAATTGATATGAGGATTAGGGTAAGTAGAGAAAGTGCCAGCCAGATCAACACTTTCAACGCTGCCGCGAACAATGTGATGAGTCTGTTCGAAGTCGAAAAATAAATTGTAGTAAAGCCCGTAAACTAAAGCCGCAGCGCAGAAAGCGCCGGCAACTTGTGAAACGATAAAAGGAATAACTTTGCGCTTGTCGAAACAGGCAAACAGCCACAATGCAATGGTAACAGCGGGGTTAAGATGCGCGCCGGAAACCCCTGCGGTCAGGTAGATGGCCATTGCCACCCCCAGTCCCCAAATGACACTGATTTCCCACTGACCAAAAGACGCACCAGCGACTTTTAGTGCTGCAACGCAACCCACACCGAAAAAAATCAACAACCCGGTACCGAGGAATTCAGCAATGCACTGGCCTTTCAAGGTTGATGTTTGACTCATAATCGGATCCTGAAGAGTTAATGTTTGTTGTATGCGTGAAAGTCACGGACCTCCACGATGCTTGTAGGCATGCTGTAAACTTATCGTTAACGAGCAAAAACGAGAAATATCGAACTTAAAATGTGTGTGCTTCGTCATAAAATGAGCGTTATCGCGCCATTTATTCCATCTGATTGTACATGATGCATGTTTGTTAGATCATTCGTGCAACAAATTTATTAACATTTTCGATTTGCGTGGATTATGTCTCCAGGAGAAGGATGAAAAGTGTGGCAAACCGTAATCTGCAAGGCGTGCCGCTGGACAGCGATGGCGCGGCTTCATACAATCGGAGCTAACTAAAGTGCGCTCGTATTTATTAAGGCGTCACCGGTAATCGGGACGAGGATTTTTATCCATCAACGCCTTGCAATTCAGGAGAGGTATGACAATGTCATTAGAAGTGTTTGAGAAACTGGAAGCAAAAGTACAGCAGGCGATTGATACCATCACTCTGTTGCAGATGGAAATCGAAGAGCTGAAAGAAAAAAACAACTCACTGTCGCAGGAAGTTCAAAATGCCCAGCATCAGCGCGAAGAGCTGGAGCGTGAGAACAACCATCTGAAAGAACAGCAGAACGGCTGGCAGGAACGTCTGCAGGCCCTGCTGGGTCGCATGGAAGAGGTTTAATCTCTTCCACGCAGAGGCGCCGCAAGGCGCCTTATTTTTTACTTCACTGCATTTTTAGCGGAAAGCATAATCTCCATCGCCTGTTGGCGATATTTATCTGCCGTATCTGGCGCCATTAATGCAATGATCCCCACAGCCCTAGGGGTGTCTTCAAGATAAACACTGATGGTTCTTTTCTGCTGACCATCAAAATTTATCAACACATCCTGATACTTACAGGTGAAATGTTTGGCATTACAATCATGAAACTGGAAGGCTTCCTCATTGTATTGATCCTTGAGATTGTCTCGCTGCTTCTTCTTTAACGCTTCCAGCGGGTCATCGGCGCTACGTCCTGCGGGCAGGCGGAAAGCAGAAATGAAGACGCTATTATCCTCACTTCTTATATCAATGGTTTTATTAGTACTAATGGAAACCGTATTCCAGTGTCGGTTCGGGATAGTCACGGTTATCGCAGCATTCTCAAAGGTATATTGTCACGGGGTAAACATACGAAACGTATTGCCGACTTTGGATAAAAGCAGGATTCCCAATACCCAACAGCACCCGCGAGTAAAACTGGCGAAGTTACGTTTTTTTTTAATAAATACGCACAGAATACCTGACACAAGCACGGGAAGTAACAACGGCCCCAGAAATACTGAACCGATATACTCGCCAACCATGCCAGGATCTCCAGACAGTAGGTTGCTGTGCTGAAGATGACTAAGAAAAGTAGTTATTATCCATAGTATTAATAAGATAACGTATTTCATATCAATCCATTATTATTTAATACGTTCGCTACTAACGATGATTCATATCCCTATTCCCAGAATAGTTAATTTACCATATAGCATTAATTTTTAATGCTGCATATTTTTATGAAATGATTTATCGATAATTAATTTATATTGTCAGATGTGAACTATTGATATTTAAAATGAATTAAATAAAAACAAACGATAGTCTTTATGAATATTTTGCATATAAAAAAGGGGAATTTAATTCCCCTTTTAACGCATGGCAGGTACTTATTCAATATCCAGCGGATCTTCTGAAAGAATAATTCCGGTATTGTCGGCATAAAGATGGTCACCGGAGAAGAAGGTGACGCCGCCAAAATTAACGCGGACATCGCTTTCGCCAATGCCTTCGCCAGCGGCACCGACTGGAATTGCTGCCATCGCCTGGATGCCGATATCCAGCTCTTCCAGGTCATCTACCTGACGCACCGCGCCGTAAATGACCAGGCCTTCCCATTCATTTTGTACTGCCAGACGCGCCAGCTCAGCATCGACCAGTGCGCGACGAACAGAACCACCGCCGTCAACGACGAGAACACGACCACGGCCATTCTGTTCGAGCAGATCGTACAGCAACCCGTTGTCCTCGAAACATTTTACCGTGATTATTTGTCCGCCAAACGACGCCCGTCCGCCAAAGTTGGAGAACAGCGGTTCCACGACGTTAACATCTTCTTGATAGATGTCACAAAGCTCGGAAGTATCGTATTTCATAGGCTTAACATTCAGTTGCTGCGAGAATTTTCAGTATATCGCGCTATGTGGGCTGTTGGCAAAATCATCAATTGTTAATTGATATTTGTCAGTTATGCTGCCCACTGGCTTAGGAATATCCCTAAAACAAACAGCACGTTAGTCAGTAACGCTCCCTTGACAGTGCGTTCCAGCATCGGTCGCATCGCCACCGGGTCCATTTCCCGCATCACATAACGGGCTTGCTTCACCAGTAATGGTGCCGCCAGCAGGAACAGCCAGCCCCACAGGCTATGCAGTGAAAAGAGATTAAACAGCGCCAGACACACCAGAGAGCCCATCAGCAGGCAGGCATGATAACGACGCGCGTTCACTTCACCTAAGCGCACTACCAGCGTGTTTTTGCCATTTTCGCGGTCGCTATTGATATCACGCAGGTTATTAATGTTCAGTACTGCCGTTGCCAGCAGGCCGCATGCGGTCGCCGGAAGGATCAACGCCGGAATCAACGTATGAGCCTGTAAATACCAGCTGCCCATGACGCTTAACCAGCCAAAGAAAACCAGTACGGAAATATCACCCAAACCGATATAACCATAAGGACGATTGCCCACGGTGTAGGTGATAGCGGCAATGATCGACAACCCGCCAAGAATCAGGAAACCGACAAAATCGGCCAGCGTATGGCACGCCACTGCAACCAGTGCCAGCCCGGAGAGACAGATGAGCACGACGGTAATAATGAGCGCCCGTTTCATCTCTTGCTGGGTAATGACCCCTTTTTGCATGCCACGTAGCGGGCCAATGCGGTCAGGTTTATCGCTGCCTTTTACTGCATCGCCGTAATCATTAGCGAGGTTAGAGAGAATTTGAAGCAGTCCGGCGGTAATCAGTGCCAGCAGGGCGACCAGCGGATCGAAGTGACCTTGCCACCATGCCAGCGCCGTCCCGACGATAATTGCAGCAAAGGCGAGGGGGAGGGTTTTAGGTCGTAAACTTTCCAGCCACGCCTGAGTTCGGCTAATTTGTTGTTCAGTCATAATACGCGCCAATAAAAATGGGGCCTTTCAGCCCCATCAAACAATGATGAAAATGATTGAACGCGATTATAGGATAAAACGGCTCAGATCTTCATCTGCCACCAACGCATCCAGATGTTTGCTCACATAATCTGCGTCAATAGTGATGGTTTGACCGCTTAAATCGCTGGCGTCGTAGGAAATCTCTTCCATTAAACGCTCCAGAACAGTATGTAAACGACGAGCACCGATGTTTTCGGTAGATTCGTTCACCTGCCATGCTGCTTCCGCGATCCGCTTAATACCGGAGTCGGTGAACTCGATATTTACGCCTTCAGTCGCCATCAATGCTTTGTACTGCACGGTGATAGAGGCATTCGGTTCGGTCAGAATACGCTCGAAGTCGCTGGTGGTCAGTGCCTGCAGTTCAACGCGGATTGGCAGACGACCTTGCAGTTCCGGGATCAGGTCAGACGGTTTCGCAATCTGGAACGCGCCAGAAGCGATAAACAGAATGTGGTCAGTTTTGACCATCCCGTGTTTGGTGGAAACGGTGCAACCTTCTACCAGCGGCAGCAGGTCACGCTGAACGCCTTCACGAGAAACATCCGGACCGGAAGACTCGCCGCGCTTACAGATTTTGTCGATTTCGTCGATAAATACGATCCCGTGCTGTTCAACGGCGTCGATAGCGTCTTGCTTCAGCTCTTCCGGATTCACCAGTTTCGCCGCTTCTTCTTCAATCAGCAGCTTCATGGCGTCTTTGATTTTCAGCTTACGCGCTTTTTGTTTCTGACCACCCAGGTTCTGGAACATGGACTGCAGCTGGCTGGTCATCTCTTCCATTCCCGGAGGCGCCATAATTTCAACGCCCATCGGTGCTGCGGCAAGATCGATCTCGATTTCTTTGTCATCGAGCTGGCCTTCACGCAGTTTTTTGCGGAATGCCTGACGAGCAGCGGACGGTTCCTGCTGTTGTTCGGTCTGTCCCCAGTTGTTTTTAGCCGGTGGGATCAGCACGTCGAGAATACGTTCTTCTGCCAGTTCTTCAGCGCGATACCGGTTTTTCTCAATAGCCTGGACGCGTACCATTTTCACGGCGGCATCGGTCAGATCGCGGATAATAGAATCCACTTCCTTACCTACATAGCCCACTTCGGTGAATTTGGTCGCTTCAACTTTGATGAACGGCGCATTCGCCAGCTTAGCCAGACGACGAGCGATTTCAGTTTTACCGACACCGGTCGGGCCGATCATCAGGATATTTTTCGGGGTCACTTCATGGCGCAGCTCTTCGTTAAGCTGCATGCGACGCCAGCGGTTACGCAGTGCAATCGCCACGGAACGCTTGGCGTTATCCTGGCCGATGATGTGTTTATCCAGTTCGCTGACGATTTCGCGTGGGGTCATTTCAGACATGGGAGATCCTTACGCTTTGTAGCTTAATTCTTCGATGGTGTGGAAATGGTTGGTATAGATGCAAATGTCGCCTGCAATATCCAACGCCTTTTCAGCAATTTCACGAGCACTCAATTCAGTGTTTTCTAACAGCGCGCGCGCCGCAGCCTGGGCGTAAGGGCCGCCGGAGCCGATAGCAATAAGATCGTTTTCTGGCTGCACCACGTCACCGTTACCGGTGATGATAAGCGATGCAGTTTCATCCGCGACTGCCAGCAGTGCTTCAAGTTTGCGTAACATGCGATCGGTACGCCAGTCTTTTGCCAGCTCAACGGCGGCTTTGACCAGATGGCCCTGATGCATTTCCAGTTTACGTTCAAACAGTTCGAACAGCGTAAAAGCATCCGCAGTACCGCCCGCAAAGCCCGCGATGACTTTGTCGTTGTACAGACGGCGGACCTTTTTCACGTTACCTTTCATTACGGTATTGCCCAACGTGGCCTGACCATCACCAGCGATGACCACATGGCCGTTACGGCGTACGCTTACTATAGTTGTCACGAGCTGACCCCTTGGTTACGAATACAGAGTACAAACCCCGTACAAAAGTACGGGGCATAATGCAATTATAGATGGGGGGGATTTTGAGGGTTTCAACCCCCGGTAGCGAGTCGAATACAGTTTGTATGACCCGCCATCTTCAAGCGATTGAGGGTGCTGTCTGCGTTCTCTTTGCCTTTCACCGGGCCAATGACCACACGATTCCAGCCATTGTTGGTGGTGATCTTCGAGTCAAAGCCTTCAAACGCCAGCTGAGCACGTACCGTCTCTGCCTGTTCCGCGCCTCTGAACGAACCGCACTGCACCATCCAGCGGCGTTCGTCTTTTTTCTCCGCCGTCGGTTTTGGCGCGTCAGCGGCCCGGCTAACAGGCGCGACTTGCTGTGACTTCGGCTGCGCCGCGGCAGTGTGTGCTGGCGTTTGCAGGAGATCCTGGTACGGCTGCTGAGCCGCCTGGCGAGTCTGCTGCGTCTGGCGCGGTGGTTGCTGCGCTTGCGCGGTACGCGGTTGTTGATATGCCTGCTCAGCCTGACGCTGCTGCTGTTGAGCCGCCTGAATCTGACGCTGTTGTGCCTGACGTTGAAGCGTTTGCTGACGCTGTTCCGGCGTCTGTTCATTCCATGGGACTTCAACCAGTTGCGTTGGTTGCTGGCGCATATCAGCCTGCATTTGTTCAAGAAGCTGACGTTGTTCTGGTGTCAGTTGTTCCGGCGTTTTCACTTCACCACCGGCAGAAGGTTCTGTTGGTGCACGCACACCCGGCTGGCGACTTTCCAGCTCTTTAATGTAGCGCCAGCGTTCTTCTGGTTTCGGTGGTAATCCGTTTCCGGTCACTTTCTGGCTTTGCAGCGTCTCGGACTCTTCTTTCTTGTGATGCGTAATGAAGTACAGACCACCGATAAAGGTCACAAGAACGGCGGCAGCAATAGCGACCATTGCGGGAGAAACCGCAGGCAGATTTCGTTGCTTTTTCCGTGAGGTGCTTTTTTTTCGCCGCGAAGGTGCCGGTTGGCTGCGGCGTACATAATCTCGTTGTGCCACTATCGTTTCGCTGTATTTATTCGTTCGTCAGCCCGCCATGTTACTTAAGCGGCGGGCCTTTGACCAGTCACGGCAGTCTTAAAGGTTTACTTTAAGGTAACGCGCGTGTTGATCCCCGGATGATAAGTTCGCAGTCCATTAAACGAGAGCCACTGCCAACGTGTTGCCCCTGCATTTGATCAAGCAATAACAGCATAGCTTCCCGACCGATTTCGTAACGCGGCTGCGCGATGGTTGTCAGCGGCGGATCACAAAATTGCGTCAGGTCGATGTTATCAAAACCGATTATGGATAGATCATCCGGGACTTTCAGCCCCTGGCGTTTTGCCTGAGAAAGTGCGCCGAGCGCCATTACATCGCTATGGCAGAAGACAGCAGTAGGCGGTTGCGGAAGAGCAAGCAGCTGTTGCATCGCGTTGCTTCCGGCTTCAAAGGAGAAGTCGCCCCGGGCGATGTATTGCGGATCAACCATAATGCCGCAGCGACGCAGCGCCTGAACGTAGCCTTGCAGGCGGTAGTGACACAGCGGCATCTCTTCGGGACCGGCTATACAGCCAATCCGTTTATGACCTTGCTCATATAAATAATTTACTGCATCAAATGCCGCGGTCAGATTGTCGATATGAACTGTAGGCAGCTCCAGTTCCGGCGCAAATTCGTTCGCCATCACCATCGGCGGCAGATTACGCTGTTCCTCAATGCTGGCATCAAACGGCAGCCTTGAACCCAGCAGCAACATGCCATCAATTTGCTTGGTGATAATCAAATCGATAAAGGTTTTTTCCTGCTGATTTTGATGCGCACAGTCGCCAATCAGCACCAGATATCCGTGATTTGCCGCCGTAACTTCGATACCGCGAATAATTTCGCTAAAGAAGGGATCGCAGATATCCGGGACAATCACCAGAATGGTGCGGGATTCATTACGTTTGACGTTGCGCCCCATAGGCTGCGGCAAATAACCTACTTCCCGGGCCGCTTTTTCAACCCGATTACGGGTGGCCTGGGAGACTTTATCGGGATTCATTAATGCTCGGGAGACGGTCGCTGTAGAGACTTTTGCCTTCAGGGCAACGTCTTTCATGGTCGCGGCAGTTTCCTGCTTCTTCGCTTTCACACTCACTCCTCGCCCGGCACGGCAGGCGTACTACTTCCATGTTTACTTCACATCGGCAACATTTTTAGCAGATAGCGCGTGAAAACGGTTACAGAATTTTCATGAAAAGTGTGATGAATATTGAATTTTTCGATCCGCCTCGCATCGTTTGCGCATTAGCCCTCGATGGGATCGACATCCAGCACCCATTTCACCTTACGGGAATCCGGTATTGTATTGATGAGCGCCAGCGTACCACTAATGATGTGTTGCAAGCGCACGCGGGAAGGGTGCTGCAACAATATCTGCCAGCGCCAGCGGCCACCACGCTTAGGGGCCAGTGCCGGAACCGGACCGAGAACCCACAGTTTGTCGTCTGCAAGCGGGCTGGCGAGGATCAGATTACGCAACTGTTGCAGGAACAGCGGCGCGTGCTGATTGTTATGATCTTCCGCACGCACAATCACATGGCTGGTCCACGGCGGCAGTTGCATCATGCGTCGTTCAGCCAGCGCCTGTTCGGCAAAGGCGTCGTAGCCTTTATAGAGCAATGTTTGCAACAGAGGATGTTCCGGATGGTGCGTTTGCAGCACCACTTCACCCTGTTTACCCGCACGCCCGGCACGACCGGCGACCTGGGTGTAAAGCTGGGCGAAACGCTCTGCCGAGCGAAAATCGGCAGAAAACAGCGCGCCGTCTACGTCCAGTAATGCCACCAGCGTCACATCCGGAAAGTGGTGACCTTTCGCCAGCATTTGCGTGCCGATCAAAATCCTCGCACCGCCGCGATGTACTTCCGCCAGTTGTTGTTCAAGCGCCCCTTTGCGGCTGGTGGTATCGCGGTCGATACGAGAAATGGGCACGCCGGGGAACATCGGCGCAAGCGTCTGTTCAAGCTGTTCGGTGCCCAGCCCCACGGGGACCAGGTGCGTGGAACCGCAGGAAGGGCACTGGCGCGGCACCGGACGCTGACTGTCACAGTGGTGACAGCGCAAATGCTGTTGCGCCTGATGCAGCGTGTAGTAGTGATCGCAACGTGGGCATTCGGCAATCCAGCCGCAGTCGTGGCACAGCAGGGCAGGTGCAAAGCCACGGCGGTTAAGAAAGAGGATAACCTGGTTGTCGGCCTGTAAATGCTGGCGCATACGGGTGATTAACGCCGGAGCCAGACCAGCCTGCACCTTCTGACCTTTTAAATCCAGCACGTGTTGAATTGCCGGACGCGCATTCCCTGCCCGACGGGTCAGGCGTAGCAGGCGGTATTTTTTCTGCTGGACGTTGCATAACGTTTCCAGCGCGGGCGTTGCGGAGCCAAGAATAATCGGGATTTGCTCGCTGTGCGCACGATACACCGCCAGGTCGCGGGCATGATAGCGCCAGCCTTCCTGCTGCTTGTAGGAACTGTCGTGCTCTTCATCAATGACAATCACACCGAGATTTTTAAACGGCGTAAACAGCGCGGAGCGGGTGCCGATCACAATCGCCGCCTCACCATTTTTCGCTTTCAACCACGCCGAAAGACGTTCGCTGTCGTTCAGGCCGGAATGCAGAACTTCCACTGGCGCATTAAACCGCTCACGAAAACGGGCAATAGTTTGCGGTGTCAGGCCGATTTCCGGCACCATCACCAGCGCCTGTTTGCCCTGAGCGAGCACGTTTTCCAGCACGCTTAAATAGACTTCCGTTTTACCGGAACCGGTAACACCCGCCAGCAGCCAGGCAGAAAAAGTATCTGCCGCGCTATGAATTGCGCCAACGGCGGTGGCCTGTTCGGTATTCAATCGCAACCGTTCACCAGAAACGGCATAGTTCGTGCGCCAGTCGCTAAACTCTGGTGTTTCACTTGCTAAATCACACAGACCTTTTTTGCGCAGCGCCTGCAACGCGGCATCATTAAATTCGAGCGTGGCAACCTGAGCACGCCAGATTTTGCCTTGCCGTAACGCTGCCAGCGCCTGTTGTTGCTTGGGTGAGCGTTTCAGGCTGTTCAGATCCACCGCCTGACCTTGTTCAGTGGCAAACCAGTACCACATCGGCGCGTTCGCCGCAGGCCGCCCCTGGCGTAGTAAAATCGGCAAGGCATGAAACAGCACATCGCCAATCGGATGATGATAGTAATCCGCGGCCCATAGCAGTAATCGCCAGACGGAGTGAGTAAATACCGGCTCAACGTCCAGCACTTCTACTACCGCTTTCAGCTCGTTAAGCGGCAGCTCGCTGACATCGCTAACTGACACCACAACCCCGATACGCTCCTGCTGTTTGCCAAACGGCACACGCACGCGACACCCGGCTTTAACCGTCATGCCTTCTGGCAGCAGATAGTCAAAGGTACGAGGAAGCGGAACGGGCAAGGCAACGTGAGCAACGGGCATAGCATCATCCTGACTTGAAATTCGGTGGAACAGTATACACATTGCCGTAGAGGAGTGCGGATCAGTTTGCATACGCTGGTTAATTTCTGTATGATTCGGCGCCTTTGATACGAAATGATCGTGTCAAACTATACTTTAAACATCGCGTGGTGTCTGGCGTTAGGGCTGGAAGAGCGACGCGGCCTTAAACCGAGGTTTTCCCATGAAAAAAGATATTCACCCGAAATACGAAGAAATTACTGCTAGCTGCTCTTGCGGTAACGTAATGAAAATCCGCTCCACCGTTGGTCATGATCTGAACCTCGACGTGTGCAGCAAGTGCCACCCGTTCTTCACTGGCAAACAGCGTGATGTTGCTACCGGTGGCCGTGTTGACCGCTTCAACAAGCGTTTCAACATCCCGGGCAGCAAATAAGACCGGATTTCCGAAAAAAGCGCCGCACGGCGCTTTTTTTGTGTCTGAATTTTGGTCGTATTACCACGAAAACAGCGGCCATTCTTTGGCGACTGTGGTGAGTTGTGGCGCATCGAAAACGGCCTGGGGTGAAACTACTGTTTCCTCAAGCGGAATATTTTTCCCATAACGTTCTTTGAGTTTCGCCTGAACCAGCGGGTTACTAAGATCGAACTCTTTCAACTTCTGCTGTTCACCTACGCGCATCCCCAGCGCGTTCTGATAAACCTTCCACACCACTTCCGAACAGTACTGGCGATCGTCGCTCCACGAGAAGCTGAAGTCATACGGTTTTCCGAGATAACGTTTTGCCGTTTGCGCCAGTTTTTGCTGTTGTTCAACACTCAGTCCGCCTTCAACGCGGCGAACAACGTATTTGCCCTTTTCACCATGGGCGATCCACTGCTTGAGCGGGGTGTATTTCACCGGGCCGACCGCTTCAAAAACGTAGGGCTTTTTGTTACGCATCACCAGCATACCGGTGTGGCTGTAATCGGAATGGGTCGCCAGTTGGATCGCTTTACTTTGCGATGAGCGAGAGATTTGAAAGATGATGTCGCCAGTTTGCGGCTGCCAGGCAAAGGCAGGCACAGAAACCAGCAGGCTGAGGATCAGTAGCCTGTATTTCATAGTTAAACGTCCATGTATGAAAAAAGCGGCTGGTTAACTCCGCGCCGCTCTTTTCCGCTTTAGTATTCCCACGTTTCCGGGTTAATCCCCATCTCACGCATGATCTCTTTTGCCGCTTCCGGGATTTCGTCGCTGCGCTCTTTACGCAGATCGGCATCATCCGGCAGAGGTTGCCCGGTAAAGGCATGCAGAAACGCTTCGCACAGCAGCTCGCTGTTGGTAGCGTGACGCAGGTTGTTCACCTGACGACGCGTGCGTTCATCGGTGAGGATTTTTAACACCTTAAGAGGAATGGAAACCGTAATCTTTTTGACTTGTTCACTCTTCTTGCCGTGCTCAGCGTATGGGCTGATATATTCGCCGCTCCATTCAGCCATGAGATACTTAATCCTCTTCGTCAATAAATTGAGACCAGACCACACAATTTATGTGGGTACTGACCGTAAACCCGCATAGTTTACCGTACAGGCGTTACCGTGACATCGTGTAATGCACCTGTCGGCGTGATAATGCATGTAATTTTAACGGTTATTGGGGATTTGCTCAATCTATACGCAAAGAAGTTTAGATGTCCAGATGTATTGACGTCCATTAACACAATGTTTACTCTGGTGCCTGAGATTTCACCGACAAAGCCCAGGGAACTTCATCACATGACGCGTAAACAGGCCACCATCGCAGTGCGTAGCGGGTTAAATGACGACGAACAGTATGGTTGCGTTGTCCCTCCAATCCATCTTTCCAGCACCTATAACTTTACCGGATTTAATGAACCGCGCGCGCATGATTACTCGCGTCGCGGCAACCCAACGCGCGATGTGGTTCAGCGTGCGCTGGCTGAACTGGAAGGCGGTGCTGGTGCAGTGCTGACTAATACCGGCATGTCTGCCATCCACCTGGTAACGACCGTCTTTTTGAAACCTGGCGATTTGCTGGTTGCACCGCACGACTGCTACGGCGGCAGCTATCGCCTGTTCGACAGCCTGGCGAAACGCGGCTGTTATCGCGTGCTGTTTGTTGATCAAGGAGATGAGCAGGCATTGCAGGCTGCACTGGCAGAAAAACCCAAACTAGTACTGGTAGAAAGCCCAAGTAATCCATTGTTACGCGTCGTGGATATTGCGAAAATCTGCCATCTGGCAAGGGAAGTCGGGGCGGTGAGCGTGGTGGATAACACCTTCTTAAGCCCGGCATTACAAAATCCACTGGCATTAGGTGCCGATCTGGTGTTGCATTCATGCACGAAATATCTGAACGGTCACTCAGATGTAGTGGCTGGCGTGGTGATTGCTAAAGACCCGGACGTTGTCACCGAACTGGCCTGGTGGGCAAACAATATTGGCGTGACGGGCGGCGCGTTTGACAGTTATTTGTTGCTGCGCGGTTTGCGAACGCTGGTGCCGCGTATGGAGCTGGCGCAGCGCAACGCGCAGGCGATTGTGAAATATCTGCAAACCCAGCCGTTGGTGAAAAAACTGTATCACCCGTCGCTGCCGGAAAATCAAGGGCATGAAATTGCTGCGCGCCAGCAAAAAGGCTTTGGCGCAATGTTGAGTTTTGAACTGGATGGCGATGAGCAGACGCTGCGTCGTTTCCTGGGTGGGCTGTCGTTGTTTACGCTGGCGGAATCATTAGGGGGAGTGGAAAGTTTAATCTCTCACGCCGCAACCATGACACATGCAGGCATGGCACCAGAAGCGCGTGCTGCCGCCGGGATCTCCGAGACGCTGCTGCGTATCTCCACCGGTATTGAAGATGGCGAAGATTTAATTGCCGACCTGGAAAATGGCTTCCGGGCTGCAAACAAGGGGTAAAAATGAGTGTGATTGCGCAGGCAGGGGCGAAAGGTCGTCAACTGCATAAATTTGGTGGCAGTAGTCTGGCTGATGTGAAGTGTTATTTGCGTGTCGCGGGCATTATGGCGGAGTACTCTCAGCCTGACGATATGATGGTGGTTTCCGCCGCCGGTAGCACCACTAACCAGTTGATTAACTGGTTGAAACTAAGCCAGACCGATCGTCTCTCTGCGCATCAGGTTCAACAAACGCTACGTCGTTATCAGTGCGATCTGATTAGCGGCCTGCTACCCGCTGAAGAAGCCGATAGCCTCATTAGCGCTTTTGTCAGCGATCTGGAACGCCTGGCGGCGCTGCTCGACAGCGGTATTAACGATGCGGTGTATGCGGAAGTGGTGGGCCACGGTGAAGTGTGGTCGGCGCGCCTGATGTCTGCGGTACTTAATCAACAAGGATTGCCAGCGGCCTGGCTTGATGCCCGCGAGTTTTTACGCGCTGAACGCGCCGCGCAGCCGCAGGTTGATGAAGGGCTTTCTTACCCGTTGCTGCAACAGCTACTGGTACAACATCCGGGCAAACGTCTGGTGGTGACCGGGTTTATCAGCCGTAACAACGCCGGTGAAACGGTGCTGCTGGGGCGTAACGGTTCCGACTATTCCGCGACACAAATCGGTGCGCTGGCGGGAGTTTCCCGCGTAACCATCTGGAGTGACGTCGCCGGGGTATATAGCGCCGACCCGCGTAAAGTGAAAGATGCCTGTCTGCTGCCATTGCTGCGTCTTGATGAAGCCAGCGAACTGGCGCGTCTTGCCGCGCCAGTGTTGCACGCGCGTACTTTACAGCCAGTTTCTGGCAGTGAAATCGACCTGCAGCTGCGCTGTAGCTATACACCGGATCAAGGTTCCACGCGCATTGAACGCGTGCTGGCTTCCGGTACGGGCGCGCGTATTGTCACCAGCCACGATGATGTCTGTTTGATTGAGTTTCAGGTGCCCGCCAGTCAGGATTTCAAACTGGCGCATAAAGAGATCGACCAAATCCTGAAACGTGCTCAGGTGCGCCCACTGGCGGTTGGCGTGCATAACGATCGCCAGTTGCTGCAATTTTGCTACACCTCGGAAGTGGCCGACAGTGCGCTGAAAATCCTCGACGAAGCAGGATTACCTGGCGAACTGCGCCTGCGTCAGGGGCTGGCGCTGGTGGCGATGGTTGGGGCGGGCGTCACCCGTAACCCGCTGCATTGCCACCGCTTCTGGCAGCAACTGAAAGGCCAGCCGGTCGAGTTTACCTGGCAGTCCGATGACGGCATCAGCCTGGTGGCAGTACTGCGCACCGGGCCGACCGAAAGCCTGATTCAGGGGCTGCATCAGTCCGTCTTCCGCGCAGAAAAACGCATCGGCCTGGTATTGTTCGGTAAGGGCAATATCGGTTCCCGCTGGCTGGAACTGTTCGCCCGTGAGCAGAGCACGCTCTCGGCGCGCACCGGCTTTGAATTTGTGCTGGCAGGCGTGGTGGACAGCCGTCGCAGCCTGTTGAGCTATGACGGGCTGGACGCCAGCCGTGCGCTAGCCTTCTTTAATGATGAAGCCGTCGAACAGGATGAAGAGTCGCTGTTCCTGTGGATGCGTGCCCATCCGTATGATGATTTAGTGGTGCTGGACGTTACCGCCAGTCAGCAACTGGCCGATCAATACCTCGATTTCGCCAGCCACGGTTTCCACGTCATCAGTGCCAACAAACTGGCGGGAGCGAGCGACAGCAATAAATATCGCCAGATCCACGACGCGTTCGAAAAAACCGGGCGTCACTGGCTATACAACGCCACCGTCGGCGCAGGTTTGCCGATCAACCATACCGTGCGCGATCTGATCGACAGCGGCGACACTATTTTGTCGATCAGCGGGATCTTCTCCGGCACACTCTCCTGGCTGTTCCTGCAATTCGACGGTAGCGTGCCGTTTACCGAGCTGGTGGATCAGGCGTGGCAGCAGGGCTTAACTGAACCTGACCCGCGTGATGACCTCTCCGGCAAAGACGTGATGCGCAAGCTGGTGATTCTGGCGCGTGAAGCGGGTTACAACATTGAACCGGACCAGGTGCGTGTTGAATCACTGGTGCCAACCCATTGCGAAGGTGGAAGCATCGACCATTTCTTTGAAAATGGCGATGAACTTAATGAGCAGATGGTACAACGGTTGGAAGCGGCCCGTGAAATGGGGCTGGTGTTGCGCTACGTGGCGCGTTTCGATGCCAACGGCAAAGCGCGAGTAGGCGTGGAAGCGGTGCGAGAAGACCATCCGCTGGCATCACTACTACCGTGCGATAACGTCTTTGCCATCGAAAGCCGCTGGTATCGCGACAACCCGCTGGTGATCCGCGGGCCAGGTGCAGGGCGCGACGTCACCGCCGGGGCGATTCAGTCGGATATTAACCGTCTGGCGCAGTTGTTGTAGTGATTATTGAACAAAAGCTGGCAGTTGCCAGCTTTTGTTGTCACCTCTAAACCACCTCCTGCGGAGGTGGTGATTGATTGTCATTTTGCCTTTGGTCAGTGCCCCGGTAATAAGGGGCTTTTGTGTTGAGCGATGAATTCACAGTGTGAATGGTGAAGTTATTTATGACAATTACAAAATGGCATTAAGTAAAAATATCTAAAACATCACCTGATTTAAAATTGATAACCAATAGTAGTATAGGTTCCCCATCCTGTGTTTTTTAATTCAAATGGACCATCTCCGAAGTTAACTTTCTCCCCAGCATTCCATTGTCCACCGTTGTGAAAATAACGTAGTGTAAATGCAAATTTCCAGTGTTCATATAGCAGGGAAAGGATATGGCTTGAAGCAATAGCATTACTGGTTCGTTTATTATTGTGTGATTTGTCCGCAAGATCGGAGCCAAAATCAAAGTTAGTAAAACTATTGTATACCAATCGCCCTCCGAATAAATGGGTAAGAGGAATGCTATATTTTATTTTGAATCGATATCCGTCCCATTCATTTTCATTAGCGGCACCATAGTTTTGCCACTGATACTTGGTGTATATATTGGCAGAAAGCTTAATTGGTAGACCCGTGTCGATATCTGTACCAAGCCCCATATACCATGTACTTTGCCGGGATGACTGGTTGTCACCCATATCATAGACATAGTTGTTTGCAATGAACCATTCTTTAAAAGGGCCGAACGCAAGATTTAATCCGGTCAATTTGTCAATGGAAAACCGAGGTTCTATTTCCGTAAATAGTGGTGAGCCCTCATCCCAGATCCCAACATCATAGTGACTGCCGACGCCAAAGAATTTTGGTAGATCAACATAACCATAAAAATCAAACCAGTCTTTTCTTCCTGCTACAGTATATTCAGGGTAGAGGTCGTTAGTCAGCCTTGGGCCAAAGCGAGAGTCTGTGCGACCAATGACATTCAAGCTTTGATGTAACCAGCCTTCCTCACTTTTAATTTCCTGAGCGTTTCCAATGCAAGGTATTAATAGAATCGATAAAGCTATCCCGTGCTTTTTTATACACATAAATATATCTCATTATTTATTGTTGATTTAGAGAAAAATAATGCCATTCAGTGAATGAATGGCATTATAATTTTTTATTATTTGCTAACGTCCACCCGCATTTCATTTACCTGTGCAGGCGTAATCTTGTGGCCTTTCTTCAAATAATCGATCACGACATCGGACATGTTATTTCTGGCGCGGACCTGAACATTTTTCCCTTCTTTGAATGCCAGAAAACCATCGCCCCCCAGTGCAAGGAAAGTCGTTGTTGCAACATGGTAAATATTCGTATCAACGATCTCTTCACCATTAATTTTAAAAGATACTATGCGCTGACCTACTGGTTTCTGCGGGGTATAGCGCATTTCTGCGCCTTTTGACATTTGCAGGATGCCATTGGTAAGCGATGCCCCGTGTTCCAGTAGGTTACGCAGATCCTTACCGCTGAGATCCATTTCAGTAAGTTCATTCTTGAAGGGGAATGTACTGGTAATGTCGCCAAAGGTAATCGTGCCTGCATTTATATCCGCACGTAAGCTGCCGGAGTTTATCAATGCAATCTGTGCAGTCGGAGCAGCGACAAGCATTGCATCGGTAAACAGGTTGCCTAGTTGCGATGACTCACCATAGGCGCGAGTTAATACAATCGATGATTCACCCACTGGTTGGCGTACAATATCCGCCAGTTTTTTATTCCAGCCATTGATAACTTTTTGTGTCGTTGGATCGGGTATCCATTCATCGGCATAAACTGTTTTCAGCTCAAAGCTCTTCATTTTATGGGTACGAGCTGTAGGGTTGACATCAAGGACTAATTTACCAATATCGATACCGCCACTATCAGTCGAAAGGATTAAGGTGTTGCCGACTTTGATTGGTTCTGGCGTTCCGACGTGGGCATGCCCGGTAATCAGAATATCCAATCCTTTCACCTTGCTAGCGGTTTGAATATCTTTATCAAGAGCGCGTCTAACATCTGTATTGCCAATGCTGGACTGACGCGCCGGAACGCCTTCATGAACCAGCGCCACAGTGAGGTCAACCTTATCACGTAACTCGTCGATATAATGCTGCAAATACTTCACTTCATCACGTGCTTCAATCCCCTGATTCTTAAGGGTCTCGGAAGATTTATCAAAGCGGTTATTATTGTCATTATCGAGTCCCTGGAGAGAGAGCTCCGAGACCGTATCATTAAATGCAAATACGCCGTGTAGCCCAATAATACCAATCTTGATGCCATCTTTTTCCAGGATGGTGTAGGGCTTGTTCCAGAAGGGTTTCTCACTCTCTTTATGATAAACATTGCCCAATAAAACAGGAAAATTCGCTTTGCTTAATTGTCGCAGGGCATTATCCCAGCCATGGTCAAACTCATGATTGCCGATTGATACTGCGTCAAAAGGCATGGTATTCATAATGTCAATTATTGCTTCGCCCTTTGTCAGACTGCTGATATAAGGGCCGGTGAAATAGTCTCCAGCATCAAAATAAAAGGTGGCTTTATTTTTCGCTTTCTCTTGTTTTACTAAAGTAGATATATTGGCAAAGCCGCCAATGTCGCGTTTTCCGTCTGCGATATACGGCACTTTATAAGAATCCACATGAGTGTGAAGATCATTTGTATAAATAATCGTGCCATCCTGCGCCATGACTGAGACCGAAAAAATAGTCAGCAATGTTGCGGCAAGTAAAGTACGCTGCACTGTTTTCATTCGCATTCCTTGTTAAATATATAGACTGATAAATGATATTTTATTTGGCGACGTCCATGACTCGTTTAGTTAAGTCTGGGGTGACAGGTTTATGATTTTTGAAATAATCGATGATTGATTCCGCCGAGGTTGTTCCCGGTATCGTCTTCACATTTTTTCCATTCAAAAATGCTTCAAAACCGTCACCACCACTGGCACAAAAGGAGTGCGTGGCAATACGATATGTTTGATTATCTTCCACGGGTTTGCCGTTAATGGTGAAAGAGATTAACCGTTGGTTGAGTGGTTTTTTGCTGTCATAGACAACCGCAACGCTTTTTGAAACCTGTAACACACCGTTAGTTAGATTGGTTGCATGCGTCATCAACGATTTGAGATCGCGGCCCGTCAAATCCATCTCGATGAGGTCATTATTAAAGGGGAATGTGCTAATAACATCTCCCAGTGTGATATCACCTTTAGGAAAATCAGCTCGCATCCCACCGCTATTTTGAAATCCGGCAATGGCATCAGGTGTTTTTTCCATCATTGCATCCAGAATAAGGTTACCGGTAGAAGAAGAACTGCCATACTCACGTGTTAAAACTACGGGAGAATGGCCGACAACTTCCTGTGTTATTTTGTTAAGTTTTACGCTCCATTTATCGATAGTATTTTGAACGATGGTGTCAGGTTTAAATTGATCTGCAAAGATGGTGATTAACTCACCATTATAACTATCAATTTTCTTTGTTTTCGGATTGTAATCAAGCACAAGTTTTCCGATGTCGGTGCCGTATGCATCGGTAGATACAATTAATGTGTTATTAACTTTTATTGGTTGCGGTGTTCCGACATGTGCGTGACCGGTAATTAAGACATCAACACCATTCACTTTTTTAGCTGTCTCAATATCTGCCTGTAGTAGCCGCTCCACATCTTTACTACCAAAGCTTGATTGACGCGCCGGAACACCTTCGTGAATTAGCAAAACGGTAATGTCGACTTTACCTTTTAATTCTGCAAGTGCTTTATTTAAATATTTAATTTCGTCTCTGGCTTCTACGCCTTCACGTGCTTTTGCCGCGACTGTATCATAGAAAGCGAATGCACCATGCAATCCAATCACACCAATCTTTAAACCATCTTTTTCGATAATGGTCCACGGATGATCCCAAACTGGTTTATTTGTATCGGTGTAGTAAATATTTCCCAGCAGAATGGGGAATTTTGCTTTTGATAACTGAGATACCATATTGGGCACGCCGTGATCGAACTCGTGATTACCAACGGACACCGCATCAAAGGGCATGGTGTTCATGATATCAATAATAGCTTCACCTTTGGTCAGGGTACTGATATACGGACCGGTAAAATAGTCGCCTGCATCAAAGAAAAAGACATCTTTGTTTTTTTTCTTCGCTTCATTAACGATGCCTGCGATATTAGCCATACCACCTACAAGTCTGTTCTTATCAACAGCGGGAATTTTTGCCGGATTGACATGTGCGTGAATATCATTCGTATAATAAATAGTAACGTCCTGAGCTAGTATACTGTGAGAAAACATCACGCTGAATATGACTGATAAAGTCGTAAATACAGTTCTCATCATCCCTCCTTGATAGGGGTTGTTACATTGGTTGAATTATTTAAATAAAAGGAACTCCGTGTCTTATTTTTATGTAAGCATAGGTCAGGAAAGTATTATGTGATCTTAGTAACAAATAATGTTATTAATTAAACATTGACTGTGATTATATTTTTCAGTCATACATTCATATATTTAATTAAATGAGAAATAGTGATCCCATTAATTTATGGTCGTTTGTCGAGTGTATTGACTAACAAGATGGATTGAGCGATTCATTGTATTTTAACGCCAGTGAGGTCAGCATTTTCGTTACGCGACCTGCGGATAATAACGCGCTTTGGGTAAAGTCGTGTTGGTCTGTCAGCCATGTGATAAAGCAACGACTGGTTGCCAGAGAAACATTTGCGCCCCTTTCTAAGGAGACTCCTGTGAGCAGGCAGACCATCTTGCTGTTATTCCCCTGCCCCCAGCGTTGCCACTGATTTTGCCACCAACCATGGTATGTCGTTCCCTGAAAATGCCAGGGAATATCAGCGTTACGGTCGCTGATTTCTTCTTCTACGAACCAAAGTTCGCCTTGTTGTTGGCGGAACTGATCTGCCCAGGCTGTAATAATTGCGCCTCTCAGAAAACATTCGTGTGAAATGATATGCGTTTTGACATGTGGAAAGCGGATTTTCAGTATTCTGAAATGCCCGTGTGCCGTGATAACCGGGCGTAGTATGGCTCCCTTGCCATTGCGCTTGAGCACAGCACTGCCATACTGAATTTCATCGAACTGGCTCCGGCGCAAGAATTGCGCTTCACGCATATCTACCCTCTGCACAATATCGCTATGGTGCTCAGTTGGTTCTGTATTGCCTCTGTAACTGTACCGCAGACTGTCTCCTGTCTGATGTTGCGTATAATTCGTGGAGAGATGAAGGATGTTGCCACGAGTGGCGTCAAGACTGACTAAAACATAGAGCTTTTGTAGTGCGCTGGCTCCTTGAAAGGGCATGAACAGTTGAACGGTTTCAATGGACTGGGGATACGTAATTTCTCTTGCTGGCTGCTGTTTCGGAGTCCAGACTTTTTTGCATGAACGGCATTGAACGCGTTGTGTTCCCTGCGGGTTGTGGCCATAAAAAATCTTTTCTTTACAATAGCATGATGGACAAAAATGCCCTGTTTCTATGGCACACGTAGTCATGTGAACTGACAACCAGTCACGAAATTGTTGTTCATCAAACAAAGGGGGGTAACTTCCGCATGCCTGGCAGTGTAGTGCCGGAAAACCCAGTTTATAGTCTGGCCAACTGTAATCTTCCGATGAGGCCAATCCCAAATTTCGACAACCGAACGTTTTACAGACATTAATCGCAAACAGATTTGACATATATCACCAACGATTTCATAAGGTCGTTGATTTTGTCCTACAGTTATCGCCTCTGGATGTGAGTATTCTCACATAAAAAAGCCTTTCAGAACGTAATGTAGCAATCCTTTATCTCACTGGAAGGGATTGTTTATGAAAATTAAAATGCTTGCTGCGGGTATCGCATTAACACTGCCGTTTTGGGCTTGCGCCAAAGATGTCACCATCATTTATACCAACGACCTCCATGCACATGTAGAGCCTTATAAAGTGCCGTGGATTGCTGACGGTAAACGAGATATTGGCGGCTGGGCAAATATCACTACGCTTGTTAAACAAGAAAAAGCTAAAAACAAAGCGACCTGGTTTTTTGATGCGGGTGACTATTTTACCGGGCCGTATATCAGCAGCCTGACTAAAGGCAAGGCGATTATCGATATTATGAATACCATGCCGTTCGATGCGGTCACTATAGGTAATCATGAATTTGATCACGGCTGGGACAATACGTTATTACAGCTGAGTCAGGCAAAATTCCCGATTGTGCAGGGTAATGTTTTTTATCAGAACAGCAGTAAATCATTCTGGGATAAGCCCTATACCATCATTGAAAAAGACGGCGTGAAAATTGGCGTGATTGGTTTGCACGGTGTATTTGCCTTTAATGATACGGTATCTGCGGCAACGCGAGTGGGTATTGAGGCGCGTGATGAAATTAAATGGCTACAACGTTATATCGATGAACTCAAAGGCAAGGTTGATTTGACCGTTGCCCTGATCCACGAAGGTGTTCCGGCCCGCCAGTCCAGTATGGGAGGCACAGATGTGCGTCGCGCGCTGGATAAAGATATTCAGACGGCAAGTCAGGTGAAAGGGCTGGATATTTTGATCACCGGGCATGCACATGTGGGTACGCCGGAACCGATTAAAGTCGGCAATACGTTAATCCTCTCCACTGACAGCGGCGGGATTGATGTGGGTAAACTGGTTCTCGACTACAAAGAGAAGCCGCACACTTTTACGGTGAAAAACTTCGAGCTTAAAACCCTTTACGCCGATGAGTGGAAGCCCGATCCGCAAACGAAACAGGTGATTGATAGTTGGAACAAAAAGCTGGATGAAGTCAGCAAACGGTGGCGCAATCGCCGGTTGAATTAAAACGTGCCTATGGTGAATCGGCTTCCCTCGGGAACCTGGCGGCGGACGCTTTGCTGGCAGCGGCGGGTAAAAATACCCAGTTGGCGTTAACCAACTCTGGCGGGATTCGCAATGAGATCCCGGCGGGTGCAATTACGATGGGTGGCGTCATCAGTACCTTCCCGTTCCCCAACGAACTGGTGACGATGGATCTCACGGGTAAACAATTACGCAGTTTGATGGAACACGGCGCAAGTTTAAGTAATGGCGTTTTACAGGTATCGAAAGGCCTGGAAATGAAGTACGACAGCAGCAAGCCGGTTGGTCAGCGGGTTATCTCACTGACTTTGAATGGCAAACCGATTGAAGATGCGACGGTTTACCACATTGCCACTCAGAGTTTCCTTGCTGATGGTGGAGATGGTTTTACCGCGTTTACCGAGGGTAAAGCGCGCAATACGACGGGCGGTTATTACGTTTATCACGCGGTGGTTGATTACTTTAAAGCGGGTAATACCATCACGGATGAACAGATCAACGGTATGCGCGTGAAAGATATTAAATAAAAGTACGCACTGAGTTGACTCTGCTGTTTGTTACCCGTTGATTTCGCAGATTCTGTATTCGGCCTACACGAGAGCGCAGGCCGAATCAGATGCTTTAGCATCACCATCTGGTGGCAGGGCGTTGTTTTTCGAATGAGAACAGGTGCCGTTGTGTTGCCTGTATATCAGTCAAAACGAGTGAGGTTGATTGCGCTATAAAGAAATCTATTTATTACCTCTAATTAAGATGAATTTTTTTCATCTTCCCTGATTTTTCCTCACCATCATTGGTCATTTTTCGGTTGACGCCCTTCAGCTTTTCCTTCATCTTTACATCTGGACGTCTAAACGGATAGATGTGCACAACACAACATATAACTACAAGCGATTGATGAGGTAAGGTATGAGCTTTTTTCACGCCAGCCAGCGGGATGCCCTGAATCAGAGTCTGGCAGAAGTCCAGGGGCAGATTAACGTTTCGTTCGAGTTTTTCCCGCCGCGTACCAGTGAAATGGAGCAGACCCTGTGGAACTCCATCGATCGCCTTAGCAGTCTGAAACCGAAGTTTGTATCGGTGACCTATGGCGCGAACTCCGGCGAGCGCGACCGTACGCACAGCATTATTAAAGGCATTAAAGATCGCACTGGTCTGGAAGCAGCACCACATCTTACCTGTATTGATGCGACGCCCGACGAGCTGCGCACTATTGCACGCGACTACTGGAACAACGGTATTCGCCATATCGTGGCGCTGCGTGGCGACCTGCCGCCGGGAAGTGGTAAGCCAGAAATGTATGCTTCTGACCTGGTGACGTTGTTAAAAGAGGTCGCGGATTTCGATATCTCCGTGGCGGCGTATCCGGAAGTGCATCCGGAAGCGAAAAGCGCCCAGGCAGATTTGCTTAATCTGAAACGAAAAGTGGATGCCGGAGCCAACCGCGCCATTACTCAGTTCTTCTTCGATGTTGAAAGCTACCTACGTTTTCGCGATCGCTGCGTCTCGGCAGGCATTGATGTGGAAATTATTCCGGGCATTTTGCCGGTTTCGAACTTTAAACAGGCGAAGAAATTTGCCGACATGACTAACGTGCGTATTCCGGCGTGGATGGCACAAATGTTCGACGGCCTGGATGACGATGCTGAAACCCGCAAGCTGGTGGGCGCAAATATCGCGATGGATATGGTGAAGATTTTAAGCCGTGAAGGAGTGAAAGATTTCCACTTCTATACGCTTAACCGCGCTGAAATGAGTTATGCGATTTGCCATACGCTGGGTGTTCGACCTGGTTTATAAATAGTGTGCCTTTTGTGAAAATCACACTGTGATCACAAATTTTAAACAGAGCACAAAATGCTGCCTCGAAATGCGAGTGAGAAAATAAGGTAGTCAGCCTTGTTTTCTCCCTCATTTCTTGAAGAATACGAAGCTAAAACCTTTTTTATAAAGCATTTGTCCGAAATCGGACATAATCAAAAAGTCTTAATTACGATCAATTTGATCTACATCTCTTTAACCAACAATATGTAAGATCTCAACTATCGCATCCGTGGATTAATTCAATTATAACTTCTCTCTAACGCTGTGTATCGTAACGGTAACACTGTAGAGGGGAGCACATTGATGAGCACGTCAGACGATATCCATAACACGACAGCCACTGGCAAATGCCCGTTCCATCAGGGCGGTCACGACCAGAGCGCGGGGGCGGGCACAACCACTCGCGACTGGTGGCCAAATCAACTCCGTGTTGACCTGTTAAACCAACATTCTAATCGTTCTAACCCGCTGGGTGAGGACTTTGACTACCGCAAAGAATTCAGCAAATTAGATTACTACGGCCTGAAAAAAGATCTGAAAGCCCTGCTGACAGAATCTCAACCGTGGTGGCCAGCCGACTGGGGCAGCTACGCCGGTCTGTTTATTCGTATGGCCTGGCACGGTGCGGGTACTTACCGTTCCATCGACGGACGCGGCGGCGCGGGTCGTGGTCAGCAACGTTTTGCACCGCTGAATTCATGGCCGGATAACGTCAGCCTCGATAAAGCGCGTCGTCTGTTGTGGCCAATCAAACAGAAATATGGTCAGAAAATCTCCTGGGCAGACCTGTTTATCCTCGCGGGTAACGTGGCGCTGGAAAACTCGGGCTTCCGTACCTTCGGTTTTGGTGCTGGTCGTGAAGACGTCTGGGAACCGGATCTGGACGTTAACTGGGGTGATGAAAAAGCCTGGCTGACTCACCGTCATCCGGAAGCGCTGGCGAAAGCACCGCTGGGCGCAACCGAGATGGGCCTGATTTATGTTAACCCGGAAGGCCCGGATCACAGCGGCGAACCGCTTTCTGCGGCAGCAGCTATCCGCGCGACCTTCGGCAACATGGGCATGAACGACGAAGAAACCGTGGCGCTGATTGCGGGTGGTCATACGTTGGGTAAAACCCACGGTGCCGGTCCGACATCAAACGTAGGTCCTGATCCAGAAGCTGCACCGATTGAAGAACAAGGTTTAGGCTGGGCGAGCACTTACGGCAGCGGCGTTGGCGCAGATGCCATCACCTCTGGTCTGGAAGTGGTCTGGACCCAGACACCGACCCAGTGGAGCAACTATTTCTTCGAGAACCTGTTCAAATATGAGTGGGTACAGACCCGCAGCCCGGCTGGCGCAATCCAGTTCGAAGCGGTAGACGCACCGGAAATTATTCCGGATCCGTTCGATCCGTCGAAGAAACGTAAACCGACAATGCTGGTCACCGACCTGACGCTGCGTTTTGATCCGGAGTTCGAGAAGATCTCTCGTCGCTTCCTTAATGATCCGCAGGCGTTCAACGAAGCCTTTGCCCGTGCCTGGTTCAAACTGACGCACAGGGATATGGGGCCGAAATCTCGTTACATCGGACCGGAAGTACCGAAAGAAGATCTGATCTGGCAAGATCCGCTGCCGCAGCCGATCTACAACCCGACCGAGCAGGACATTATCGATCTGAAATTCGCGATTGCGGATTCTGGTCTGTCTGTCAGCGAACTGGTGTCGGTGGCCTGGGCGTCTGCTTCAACCTTCCGTGGTGGAGACAAACGCGGTGGTGCCAACGGTGCGCGTCTGGCATTAATGCCGCAACGTGACTGGGACGTGAACGCCGCAGCCGTTCGTGCCCTGCCAGTTCTGGAGAAAATTCAGAAAGAGTCTGGCAAAGCTTCGCTGGCGGATATCATTGTGCTGGCTGGTGTGGTTGGCGTCGAGAAAGCCGCAAGCGCCGCAGGTTTGAGCATTCATGTCCCGTTTGCGCCGGGTCGCGTTGATGCGCGTCAGGATCAAACTGACATTGAAATGTTTGAGCTGTTGGAGCCGATTGCTGACGGTTTCCGTAACTACCGCGCTCGTCTGGATGTTTCCACCACTGAGTCACTGCTGATTGATAAAGCACAGCAACTGACTCTGACCGCGCCGGAAATGACCGCGCTGGTGGGCGGGATGCGTGTACTGGGTGCCAACTTCGATGGCAGCAAAAACGGCGTCTTCACTGACCGCGTTGGTGTATTGAGCAATGACTTCTTCGTGAACTTGCTGGACATGCGTTACGAGTGGAAAGCGACTGACGAATCGAAAGAGCTGTTCGAAGGTCGTGACCGTGAAACCGGCGAAGTGAAATACACGGCCAGTCGTGCGGATCTGGTCTTTGGTTCTAACTCAGTCCTGCGTGCGGTGGCGGAAGTTTACGCCAGCAGCGATGCCCACGAGAAATTTGTTAAAGACTTCGTGGCGGCATGGGTGAAAGTGATGAACCTCGACCGTTTCGACCTGCTGTAATCTGACCTTCTTCAGCGACTGTCTTTCAGGCAGTCGCTGAAGTTTCTTTACCGGCGTATAGTGTCCACAGGAAAACTACACACTGGATCTCTCATGTCTGCCGCAGGAAAGAGCAACCCACTGGCAATCAGTGGCCTGGTTGTGCTCACACTTATCTGGAGTTATAGCTGGATTTTCATGAAGCAAGTCACCAGCTACATCGGTGCCTTCGACTTTACCGCTTTACGCTGCATTTTCGGCGCTCTCGTTTTATTCATCGTCCTTTTATTACGCGGTCGCGGCATGCGCCCGACGCCCTTTAAATACACCTTAGCCATTGCCCTGTTACAAACCTGCGGGATGGTTGGCCTGGCGCAGTGGGCGCTGGTGAGCGGCGGAGCGGGGAAGGTGGCGATCCTGAGCTATACCATGCCATTCTGGGTGGTGATTTTCGCCGCGTTGTTTCTCGGTGAACGCCTGCGACGCGGGCAATATTTGGCGATTCTGATTGCCGCTTTCGGCTTATTTTTGGTGTTGCAGCCGTGGCAACTCGATTTCTCTTCGATGAAAAGCGCCATGCTGGCGATCCTCTCTGGTGTCAGTTGGGGGGCGAGTGCCATTGTCGCTAAACGCCTTTACGCCCGTCATCCGCGCGTAGATTTATTGTCGTTAACATCCTGGCAGATGTTGTATGCGGCGCTGGTGATGAGTGCGGTCGCTTTACTGGTGCCGCAACGTGAAATTGACTGGCAGCCCACCGTATTCTGGGCGCTGGCCTACAGTGCGATTCTGGCGACGGCGCTGGCCTGGAGCTTATGGCTGTTTGTGCTGAAAAACTTGCCCGCCAGTATTGCCAGCTTAAGTACACTGGCGGTTCCCGTTTGCGGCGTACTCTTTTCCTGGTGGTTGCTCGGTGAGAATCCCGGCGCGGTTGAAGGCAGCGGTATTGTGCTGATTGTGCTGGCACTGGCGCTGGTGAGCCGTAAGAAAAAAGAAGCCGTCAGCGTAAAAAGGATCTGAATTTTTTACAGGTGGGGCGAGCGCTTATTTAGCAAAATACCGATAATGCCCCACCATCCGCCAGCTAAACAGCACGTCTTCTTCCTGCGCGCCTGCGCCAATGTTATGTATCACCAGCGGCGTACCGTCGCGGGCTAAGCCATCTGACACTACTCCGATATGCGCCAGCCCATTATCTAATCGCCAGGAGACAATATCGCCCGCTTGGTAGTCACTGGCGTTTTTGCTGGTGGGGCGCGTTTTATCGTGGCGGGTAAACCAGGTTTCCAGATTAGGCACCCGACGGTGATCGATGTTGCTGTCCGGGCGCTTTAACTTCCACTTTTGCGGATAATCGGCAAAATTCTTCGCCATATCTTCGTGAACCAGTTTTTGCAAATCGACCTTCTGGCTGCGCAGGGCGCGGATCACCACATCGGAACATACACCGCGTTCTTGTGGGACATCACCGCCAGGATAAGTAAGCTGCACATACGCCGGATCGTAAAATAGCGTGCTGCCAATTTGCTGTCTGGCACCGTCTGCGATGGCAAGATTGGTGTTGGCCTGGATTTGTACCACGGTTGGTGGAACAGCGGGAGATTTTAAGGAGTAACTGGTAAATACCGTCAGAAGACTGAACAACGCCAGTGAAGCTTTCATCTGTTTCGTCCGTGAAAAAATATTCACAGATTCGACCTTCCGGGCTAACGATTGTTCTGTGGAGAAAATGTCCAGAAGCGGATAAAAACTCCCGAACAACGTGGGAGTATCAGATTAATGGCACAGAGTGCCGGATGCGGCGTGAACGCCTTGTCAGACATAAAAAACACGTAAATTCAATGCATTGCAGATATTTCGTAGGCCTGATAAGCGTAGCGCATCAGGCAATTTTGCGTTCAAACTCCCGGACAAGCCGGGAGTTTGGCATAGATTATTCCCACTCTTGCAGGAAACGCTGACCGTACTGGTCGGCTACCAGCAGTGCGGCGTAAACCTGATCTGGCGTCGCGCCGCCAGGCATGTTGTGGATGGTTTCACCTTCTGCACATGCCGCTTCTGCCACAATCCGCATTTTCGCCGGGACATCTTCTTTAATATCCAGTTGAGCGAGGGTTATTGGCAAACCTACCGCATGGCTAAGTGCAGCTACGGTTTCGATTTCTTCCACCGGCGCATTTTCCAGAACCAGCTGCGTCAGCGTACCGAATGCCACTTTTTCACCATGATAATAGTGATGGGCATCAGGGATTGCAGTCAGGCCGTTATGCACCGCGTGCGCCGCAGCCAGCCCACCGCTTTCAAAGCCAACGCCGCTCAAATAGGTGTTCGCTTCAATCACGCGTTCCAGTGCTGGAGTTACTACATGCTGTTCGGCGGCAAGCATCGCTTTTTCGCCTTCTTCCAGCAGCGTGTTGTAGCACAGTTCAGCCAGCGCCAGCGCTGCCTGAGTACACTTACCGCCCGCCATTGTGGTCGCACCGCTACGAGAGCAAGCACGCGCTTCAAACCAGGTCGCCAGCGCATCGCCGATACCCGCCGCTAACAGACGTGCAGGTGCGCCCGCGACGATTTTGGTGTCGACAATGACCATATTCGGGTTATTTGGCAACAGCAAATAGCGGTCAAACTCACCATCATCGGTGTAGATAACAGACAGCGCGCTGCACGGTGCGTCGGTAGAGGCAATAGTCGGTGCGATCGCTACCGGAACATCCATGAAATGTGCCAGCGCTTTGGCAGTATCGAGGGTTTTTCCGCCACCGATACCGAGAATTGCGCCACACTGCGCAGTCTCCGCGATGCCACGCAGACGGTCGATCTCATTTTGCGAACATTCACCGCCAAACGGCGCAATTTCTACTACCAGTCCAGCATCTTTAAAGCTTTTCTCGACAGTGGATTGAGCAAAACCTAAAACAAATTTGTCACCCACCACTAACCAGCGTTCTGCCAGCGGCTTCAGGTACTCGCCCAGACGATTAATGACATCTGCGCCCTGGATGTATTTACCCGGTGATTGAATAATGCGGTCCATAATTGCTCCTTTAGAGATGAGTAGTGCCAAATGCGGCATTCCAGTCGTGCTCAAACTTCTCTATAGCCGACTCTACCGCAGGAGTGTTGAGCATTTGTTGCGCTACATCTAAGGGTAGGGTGATGGACTCACATCCTGCCAGCAAACATTCCAGCGCCTGACGCGGTGTTTTAAAGCTGGCAGCCAGCACCATGCTTTCTGGCGCGTGCATTTCCAACAGCGCTTGCAGCTCCTGAACCGTACGAATGCCGTCACCGCCCTGGGCGTCGACGCGGTTAACATACGGAGCAACATATTTTGCCCCTGCCAGCGCGGCTAATAACCCTTGTGCGGCGCTATATACAGCGGTGCCAAGTGTAGTAATACCCTCTTTTTTCAGCATTTTAATGGCGGCAAGACCTTCGGAAGTTACCGGGATTTTCACCACAATGCCCGGAATGGCGTCGCGCAGGCGCTTCGCTTCTTCCACCATACCCTGCGCGTCACGACTCATGGTCTGAGCAAACAAAATACCCTCATCACCAATCGCTTTTTGCAAACGCGGCAGCACTTCCCAGATGGACTCCTTGCTGGCCGCGATAATGCTCGGGTTAGTTGTTACCCCGGCAATCGGGAATATGCGTGCCAGACGTTCGACTTCTGCGACGTTAGCGGTGTCCAGATACAGTTCCATGATGTTTCCTTTTACAGTTCCAGTTCATGTTGCAGCAGGCTGGCGATAGCGTCGGCAGAGGCGGCGTTAACCAGCGCGTTACGGAATTCTTCGTGCATGATGCGGCGAGCGAGGCGCGAGAAAATGCGCATATGCTGATCGCCGGCAGCGTGTTTGTTAAGGGTTAACATAATGATGAATTGTGCTTCATCATCGCCCCAGCGCACTGGCGCTTGCAGACGCGCCACGCTGATGGTGGACTGCTCAATGTGTTCTGATTTGCTGTGTGGAATGGCAAAACTAAAGCCCAGACCGGTAGAGAAAACGGCCTCGCGCGCCCACAAGTCGGCTTCCAGTTTACGCGGATAGCGGCAGCGGCCCGCCAGCAGCAGGTTATCGGTCATGCCTTTGAGCACTTCTTCTTTGCTGCGCCAGTCGCTTTCCAGCGTGATGCACTCGGCGGTGACCAACGGTGCGTCCTGTTGCGTCATGCGGAATTGTGCCAGCAGGTGTTCCACTTCCAGCGAAGTACGGCAGGCCATTGCCTGGTTGAGTAACTGGCGGCATTCGCGGCTATCAAGTTGCGCCATCCGCGCTTTCGCCGCCGGAATTGACGGTGCACTCATGCTCAACTCATCCAGCCCTAAACCGACCAGCAACGGCAGCACGGAACCTTTCGCCCCCAGTTCACCGCACAGACCAATCCATTTGCCCTGGCGATGCACTGCCTGCACGGCGTAATCAAGCGCTCGTAAGAATGCCGGATTCAGGCTGTTGTAGTGACGAGTTACCTTAGCGTTATCGCGATCCACTGCCAGCAGATATTGCGTCAGGTCATTACTACCAATACTAAAGAAATCAATCTCTTCACAGCATTGATCGATGATGAACATTACTGACGGCACTTCAAGCATGATACCGAGCTGGATTTTCTCATCAAACGGAATGTGTTCGTTACGCAGCTGCTGTTTAGCTTCTGCCAGTTTTTCTTTCACCCATAAGATCTCTTCCATTGAAGAGATCATCGGGATCATGATTTTCAGGCTGCCATGAGCGGAGGCGCGCAGGATCGATCGTAGCTGCGTGGTAAACAACGAGGCGTACTCTTCATAAATACGTACGGCGCGATAACCGAGGAACGGGTTTGCCTCTGCGGGAATATTCAGATAATCAACGGGTTTGTCACCGCCAATATCCATAGTGCGCACAATAATGCTGCGTCCGTTGGCGGACTCCAGCGCCTGACAAAAAATGTTGTACAGCTCGCTTTCGCCCGGTGCACTGGTGCGATCCATATAGAGCATTTCAGTGCGGAACAAACCAACGCCTTCCGCACCATTGCCGAATGCGGCCTGCGCTTCGACGGAGTGAGCGATGTTAGCGGCAATTTCAATGCGGATACCGTCAGCGGTACGGGCTTGTTGGGTCAGCCAGACACGCTGTTGCTCACGAAGGGCGTTCTGTACGCGGGCTTCTTGCTGATAATAACGGGCTACGGCTTCTCCAGGCTCAACCACAATCGCCCCAGCGTTGCCGTCGATATAAATCGTTTGATGCTGCCACGGAGTAAGGGCATCAATATCCACACCAACCAGCGTCGGAATGTTGAACGAACGGGCAAGGATCACCGTGTGTGAGGTGGTGCCGCCGCTTTTGAGCAACAATCCTTTGAGGTGATTTTTATCCAGTTCGAGGAACTGGCTAGGGGTCAGTTCATCCGCCATACAAATGGCGGGCTGCGTTAGCTTGCCCGGTGCCGGAAAGCGTTTCTCGCCGTAGATTTGCTGGAGTAACTGGAAGCAGACATCGCGCACATCCAGCGCGCGTTCTTGCTGGTAGCTGCTGCTGGAACGGGAAAACTCTTCGCAAAAGTGATTCGCACTGGCGACAATCGCTTCGGCGCAGCTTAATCCAGCGCTGACGCCTGCCAGTAAATGTTCGCGCAGGGAAGTATCGCCAGCCAGGGAGCGGTGCGCTTCCAGAATCGCGCTGGTAGCACCGTCGCTATCCAGCAGACGAAACTCAATATTTTTCAGTACCAGTGTCAGGCCGTTTTCCAGCGCGGATTGCTCGGCGTCAACGCCGTTGGTTGCGGGGAGGTTACCCAGCGCGTTGAGATCTAAAGAAGAGATTGGCGTCAGAATGCCGCCTGCGCTACCACTGCATACGGTGCGGGCGCGGATAATACGCGGATTCAGGTTGGTTAATGATACCGGCAGCGGCTCCAGTTCGTCAGATTTTATTTCCGCCAGCGGCGCGTCGCAGTGGGGAAATTCATCGCGCAGCCATTGGCTTAAACGCTGATGCGCTTCCTGTTCATCGGCCCCGGAAATCAGTAACTGGCAGCTATCGCCCACCAGCGTATCGGTGCCAATCAGCGCAAGGGCGCTTTTGGCGTTGCCCTTGCGGTCAGTGCGCAGGTTATGCCACTCAATTTGTGATGAAAAAGTATTACACAGCGTTTCAACGTGGCTTGCCGGACGGGCATGTACGCCGTTAGGTAGCTCACAAATAAATTCCACAATCAGGGCCATTGCCTTTCTCCCGGTACGGTTCTCTGTTTACAGGATAAGAGCGCACGGCAACGGCCTGCCATGTGACAAATCTGCCAAAAGCTGGACAAATGTAATGTAACCGTCAATTTGCGACGCGTCTCACAAGATGCCGTTTTGCGGCAGGCTTCCGGATTATCGCAAGTTATGAGGCGGATCGCATTTTTGTACTGATATTACAAAAGTCCAGTAAATGGCCTTTTTATCCACTGTTTGCTCCGCCTGCGATTGCCTATTGTTTCCTCCATCAAAAATATGGACATGGGCTTTTGCAAGCCCGGGAGCAGCTTATGAATGAGTTGGTGCAGATCCTGAAAAATACCCGTCAGCATTTAATGACGGGCGTTTCACATATGATTCCCTTCGTGGTATCGGGCGGTATTTTGCTGGCGGTTTCCGTCATGTTGTATGGCAAAGGCGCAGTGCCGGATGCCGTAGCCGATCCGAATCTAAAAAAACTGTTTGATATCGGCGTTGCGGGGTTGACGCTGATGGTGCCTTTCCTCGCAGCGTACATCGGTTATTCCATTGCAGAACGTTCTGCGCTGGCTCCGTGCGCCATCGGTGCCTGGGTTGGTAACAGCTTTGGCGCGGGCTTCTTTGGTGCGCTGATCGCAGGGATTATCGGCGGCATCGTGGTGCATTATCTGAAGAAAATTCCGGTGCATAAAGTTCTGCGCTCGGTGATGCCAATCTTCATCATTCCGATCGTCGGCACACTGATTACCGCTGGTGTCATGATGTGGGGACTGGGCGAGCCGGTGGGTGCGTTGACCAACAGCCTGACTCAGTGGCTACAGGGGATGCAGCAGGGCAGCATTGTTATGCTGGCGGTGATCATGGGGCTGATGCTGGCGTTCGATATGGGCGGTCCGGTTAACAAAGTGGCCTATGCCTTCATGCTGATTTGCGTTGCTCAGGGTGTTTATACCGTGGTGGCTATTGCCGCTGTTGGGATTTGTGTTCCACCGTTGGGCATGGGGCTGGCGACGCTGATTGGTCGTAAAAATTTCTCTGCAGAAGAGCGCGAAACCGGCAAAGCGGCGCTGGTGATGGGGTGCGTTGGTGTTACTGAAGGGGCGATTCCTTTCGCCGCTGCCGATCCGCTGCGTGTCATTCCTTCCATCATGGTCGGTTCAGTTTGTGGTGCAGTGACTGCGGCGCTGGTCGGTGCGCAGTGCTATGCAGGCTGGGGTGGTCTGATTGTGCTGCCTGTGGTTGAAGGCAAGCTGGGTTATATCGCAGCAGTGGCTGTCGGGGCAGTAGTGACAGCAGTTTGTGTGAACGTGCTGAAAAGTCTGGCGCGTAAAAATGGGCCTTCGACTGATGAGAAGGAAGACGACCTGGATCTGGATTTTGAAATTAATTAATTGAGGAACGAGCCATGACGAAAATTATTGCAGTAACCGCATGTCCATCTGGTGTTGCCCATACTTATATGGCGGCAGAGGCGCTGGAAAGTGCCGCGAAAGCGAAAGGTTGGGAAGTGAAAGTAGAAACTCAGGGCTCGATTGGTCTGGAAAATGAACTGACTGCGGAAGACGTGGCGAGCGCCGATATGGTGATTCTGACCAAAGATATCGGCATCAAGTTTGAAGAGCGTTTTGCTGGCAAGACCATTGTGCGCGTCAACATCAGCGACGCGGTAAAACGTGCTGACGCCATTATGAGCAAAATTGAAGCTCACCTGGCACAAACCGCTTAAGTCCTTATCCCGCTCGCAAGGGCGGGTTCGCTTCCCCACAGGAGTTCCTCATGACGAATCGTATCTCTCGCCTTAAAACTGCACTGTTTGCTAATACCCGTGAAATCTCGCTGGAGCGGGCGCTGCTTTATACCGCCAGCCATCGGCAAACCGAAGGCGATCCAGTGATATTGCGCCGGGCGAAAGCAACAGCGTATATCCTTGAACATGTTGAAATTTCGATTCGTGATGAAGAACTGATTGCTGGTAACCGTACCGTAAAACCGCGCGCCGGGATTATGTCGCCGGAAATGGACCCTTACTGGCTGCTGAAAGAGCTGGATCAATTTCCGACGCGACCGCAGGACCGCTTCGCCATTAGTGAAGAAGATAAACGTATCTACCGCGAAGAGCTGTTCCCATACTGGGAAAAACGCTCGATGAAAGATTTTATTAACGGGCAGATGACGGATGAAGTAAAAGCCGCGACCAGCACGCAGATTTTCAGTATCAACCAGACAGATAAAGGCCAGGGGCACATCATTATTGATTACCCGCGCCTGCTGAATCACGGGCTGGGTGAGCTGGTGGCGCAGATGCAGCAACATTGCCAGCAACAGCCGGAGAATCACTTTTATCAGGCTGCGCTGTTATTGCTCGAAGCCTCGCAGAAACACATTTTGCGTTACGCCGAACTGGCGGAAACGATGGCGGCAAACTGCACCGATGCCCAGCGTCGCGAAGAACTGCTGACTATCGCGGAGAACTCCCGCCATAACGCCGAACATAAGCCGCAGACATTCTGGCAGGCGTGTCAGTTGTTCTGGTACATGAACATCATTCTGCAATACGAATCCAACGCCAGCTCGCTGTCTTTAGGGCGCTTCGACCAGTATATGTTGCCTTTCTATCAGGCATCATTAACCCAGGGCGAAGATCCGGCGTTCCTGAAAGAACTGCTCGAATCTTTATGGGTGAAATGCAATGACATCGTGCTGTTGCGCTCCACCAGCAGCGCGCGTTATTTCGCAGGTTTCCCAACCGGCTATACCGCCCTGCTCGGTGGGTTAACCGAGAACGGACGTAGCGCAGTGAACGTGCTTTCGTTCCTCTGTCTCGATGCTTATCAAAGCGTGCAATTGCCGCAACCGAACCTCGGCGTGCGCACTAACGCCTTGATCGACACGCCTTTCCTGATGAAAACCGCAGAAACCATCCGCCTCGGCACGGGGATTCCGCAAATCTTTAACGATGAAGTGGTGGTGCCAGCGTTCCTCAACCGTGGCGTTTCGCTGGAAGATGCGCGCGACTATTCCGTAGTGGGCTGCGTGGAATTATCTATTCCTGGCAGAACCTACGGCTTGCATGACATCGCGATGTTTAACCTGCTGAAAGTGATGGAAATCTGCTTGCATGAAAATGAAGGCAATGCCGCGCTGAGTTATGAAGGTTTGCTGGAACAGATCCGCGTCAAGATCAGCCACTACATCACCCTGATGGTTGAAGGCAGCAATATTTGTGATATCGGCCATCGTGACTGGGCTCCTGTACCGCTGCTCTCGTCGTTTATCAGCGATTGTCTGGAAAATGGCCGCGATATTACCGATGGCGGCGCGCGTTATAACTTCTCCGGCGTACAGGGGATCGGTATCGCCAACCTGAGCGATTCTCTCCATGCGTTGAAAGGGATGGTTTTTGAGCAACAGCGTTTAAGTTTTGACGAATTGCTGTCGGTATTAAAAGCCAACTTCGCAACGCCAGAAGGCGAAAAAGTCCGCGCTCGCTTAATTAACCGCTTTGAGAAATACGGTAACGATATCGACGAGGTGGATAACATTAGCGCCGAACTCCTGCGTCATTACTGCAAAGAAGTGGAAAATTACCAGAACCCGCGCGGTGGCTACTTCACGCCAGGATCGTATACCGTTTCTGCTCATGTCCCGTTGGGAGCGGTGGTTGGTGCGACGCCAGACGGTCGTTTTGCCGGGGAACAACTGGCAGACGGAGGCTTGTCACCCATGCTGGGCCAGGACGCACAAGGACCAACGGCGGTACTGAAATCAGTCAGCAAGCTCGATAACACGCTGCTTTCTAACGGTACATTGCTGAACGTGAAATTCACTCCGGCGACCCTGGAAGGTGAAGCGGGATTACGCAAACTAGCCGACTTCTTACGGGCATTTACCCAGCTTAAGTTACAGCATATTCAGTTTAACGTGGTGAACGCTGACACGTTGCGGGAAGCCCAACAGCGCCCACAGGACTATGCCGGGCTGGTGGTGCGCGTAGCCGGATACAGCGCCTTCTTTGTCGAATTGTCGAAGGAGATCCAGGATGACATCATCCGCCGGACAGCGCATCAGCTGTAACGTTGTGGAAACGCGCCGCGATGATGTGGCGCGCATTTTCAACATTCAGCGTTATTCACTGAATGACGGCGAGGGCATTCGTACGGTGGTATTTTTTAAAGGCTGTCCGCATCTTTGCCCGTGGTGTGCTAATCCGGAGTCGATCTCCGGCAAAATCCAGACGGTACGCAGAGAGGCGAAATGTCTGCACTGCGCGAAATGTTTGCGCGATGCGGATGAATGTCCCTCCGGCGCGTTTGAACGGATTGGTCGTGATATCAGCCTCGACGCGCTGGAACGGGAAGTGATGAAAGATGACATTTTCTTTCGCACGTCTGGCGGCGGCGTCACGCTTTCTGGCGGTGAAGTGCTAATGCAGGCGGAGTTTGCTACCCGTTTTTTGCAACGGCTGCGATTGTGGGGCGTGTCATGCGCCATCGAAACTGCCGGAGACGCGCCAGCCAGCAAGCTGTTACCGCTGGCGAAATTGTGCGATGAAGTGTTGTTCGATTTAAAAATAATGGATGCAACTCAGGCGCGGGATGTGGTGAAGATGAACCTGCCGCGCGTGCTGGAGAACCTGCGTTTGCTGGTGAGTGAGGGTGTCAACGTGATACCGCGTTTACCGCTGATCCCAGGTTTCACGCTCAGTCGGGAGAATATGCAGCAGGCGCTGGACGTGCTGATCCCGCTGAATATCAGGCAGATCCATCTGTTGCCGTTTCATCAGTACGGCGAACCGAAATACCGTCTGCTGGGGAAAACATGGTCGATGAAAGATGTTGCTGCGCCGTCGTCAGCTGATGTGGCAACGATGCGTGACATGGCAGAACGGGCCGGATTTCAGGTTACCGTGGGAGGTTAAAATGGCATACCTGGTGGCAGTAACCGCCTGCGTCAGTGGCGTGGCGCATACTTATATGGCGGCGGAACGGCTGGAAAAGTTGTGCCAGTTAGAGAAGTGGGGCGTCAGCATTGAAACTCAGGGCGCGCTGGGGACGGAGAATCGTTTAGCGGACGAGGATATCCGTCGGGCGGATGTTGCGCTGTTAATTACGGATATCGAGCTTGCCGGTGCCGAGCGATTTGAACATTGCCGCTATGTGCAATGCAGCATCTACGCATTCCTGCGTGAGCCGCAGCGGGTAATGAGCGCGGTGCGCAAAGTGCTTTCTGCGCCGCAGCAAACCCATCTTATTCTGGAGTAGTCGATTTTTCTGTCAGTTGGCTATGGTATTGCCGACGATATTCCGACGGCGAGCGTTCGGTGTTTTTACGAAACAGACGGCAGAAGTAGTTGCTGTCAACAAAGCCGCAGGCGTGCGCCACTTCTTTTACCTTCAGGTCATAGCCTTTCAATAACGTCTTAGCGTGTTCCAGTCGCGTGTGATTCAGGTATTCGTTAAAACCAATGGCCCCCGTTTTTTGAAACAGGTGCGAGAGGTAATTTGGCGAAATATAGAACGCCTGTGCGACAGATTCGCGGGTAAGCGCGGAGGCATAGCGTTCGTCGATATAATCGCGAATAGCTTCGAATAGTGCCTGGCTGCGTGAGGCGGTCTGGATTTGGCTGCCAAGCAAATCGCGGCAGTGGCTAAGCAGGCTGGCGACGATAAGCCTTGCCGTTTGCTGCTCCTGTGGCTGCATTTGCATTTCATTGAGCGTTTGTAGCAGAAAAGAACCAATGCGCGGGCCGCGTCGGGCGACGTGTTGCTTCGCCAGATTTTGATACTGTTTGCCATCCCATTGCACGACGCTGAAACCGAGTTGCTGTTTGCCAAACAGCACGCTAAAGGTGGTCGCGGGGGCTTGCCATTGTGGGAAATTCCAGCCGCCAGCGGGAACGTACAGCACATCGCCGGGAACTAACGTTGCGCCAGCGCCGGTATCAACAAATTCACCTTCCAGCACTATTTCCAGCCGTGGAAAATCGACCTGATACGCAAGATCGGGCGCCGGACCGTTGCTGCTGGCAAAGTAAATCTGGCGCAGCGACAGCGGGCCGTTGATCAGGCGGGAGAGCAGATAGCTGACGTCGTGATACATGTTATTCCCTTAGGTACATAGACGGGAAAACAGTAACTGGCATTATGAAAAAAGGCCACCTGAAAAGTGTGGCCTGATGGGAGTTCGATGTAAACATTGTGCCAGTATCGCATCCGGCAAATAGTGCCAGACGCGATACAAAGGTCATTTACTGATTACCCACCTGATCGCCATACGGCAGAGTGTCGTAATCGATCAGCGCGTTTTTCTTGTACGGGTTACCAATCCAGCGGGTAGTTTCTTTGAACTGCGGATTCACCACTGAACGGGTTGGATCGTAACCGTCGTAAGATAAGCCCGCCAAATCTGACCAGGTGTGGATCAGTTCCGCCAGGCTGTATTTACGATCAACATCCTGCGAGAAATCACGCGGATGAGTCGCTTGCCATTTTTCTGACGTCCACAGCAGGAACGGAATGGTGTACATATGACGCGTCGGGTTGTCCTCATTACGCCCCTGAGTTTTGTGCGGCGGCGTGTCGTAAACCTCTTCACCGTGGTCAGAGAAGTAAACCAGGAAACCGTTCGGGTCTGCTGCTTTAAAGTCTTTAATCAGGCTGGCAACCACATGATCGTTATACAGGTTAGCGTTATCATAATCGTTATATGACTCCAGCTCTTCTGCGCTTAGTCCCGGCGGAACATGATCGGTATTGCCATCAAACTTGCCCTGATTTTCCGGGTAGCGGTATTTGTATTTGATATGCGTACCCAGCAGATGAACGATGATCAGTTTCTTCGGCGCAGGGTCATTCAGCACTTCCTGGAACGGCTTCAGCACGTTGGTGTCGTATTCACGCGCACTCTGCGTACGTTGCTGGTTCATGTAGTACTGCTTGTCGGTCTGGCGCGAAAATACCGTCAGCATGGTATTGCGGGCGGTCATCGTTTGCTGGTTGGTGATCCAGAAGGTTTTATAACCCGCCTGTTTCATCATGTTCATCAGCGACGGCTGCGTCAGATACAGATCCGGGTTCTTTTCATTGGCAAAAGTCAGCGCCTGTTGCAGGATTTCAATGGTGTACGGACGAGACGTCACCACGTTATTAAACACGGTCAGATTCGGATCGGTTTTATGCAGCGCATCCAGCTCCGGCGTGGTTTCACGCGGATAACCGTACAGACTCATGCGTCCACGCTGGGTCGACTCGCCAATCACCAGCACTAAGGTGCGCGGTTCGTTACCCGATTCATCTTTGAAATTAGCCAGCGGCGGCAAGGCATTATTTTCATTCAGTAGCTTTGTTAGCGAGTTTAGTTGCTGACGATACTGATAATAGCCGGTCAGGAATTGCCACGGTGCGGCAGGCTCCATACGCGATGCCAGGTTATCCAACGTTTTCTCAAACGGCTTGTTTTTGATAAACGTATTCATGGCGATCGGATGCAGAATCAAGCCATAAAGCAGGGCAAAAGAGACAACATAACGCCACGGCTTTGGAATATAGACCGGGCGCAGGCGTGTCCACAGCAGAACTGCCACCGCCGTATAGGCCAGCGCGATAAGCACAATTTTCAGGCTGAAATACTGGCTTAAATACTCGCTGGCTTCGTTGGTGTTGGTTTCGAACATCACAAACAGAACGCTCTGCGAGAACTCCTGACCGTAGATGACGTAGTAGCACAGCGCCGCCAGAGAGGCCGCCCATAGCACCACGCCGATTACTGCGGCAATAATTTTAATCCGCTTCGGAAAGAGGAATACCGGGATCATCCACAGCGAACTGAATAACAGCGAGTCGCGAATGCCGTTAGTGCCACTATAACCACTGATGTAAATAATGGCCTGTAGCAGAGTAGAGAAAAACCAAAAGTAGAGCAGTGCCCAACCCAGGGCTTTCCAGCTAAAAAGAGGTTTAGCCTGGACTTCTGTGGAATGCATAGTAAGAACCTGTCTTGAAAAAATATCGCCGAATGTAACGACAATTCCTTAAGGATATCTGAAGGGATATCCAGAATTTGAATAAAATGCAGACAGAAATATATTGAAAACGAGGGTGTTAGAACAGAAGTATTTCAGAAAACCCTCGCGCAAAAGCACGAGGGTTTGCAGGAGGGGAAGATTAGCCGGTATTACGCATACCTGCCGCAATCCCGGCAATAGTAACCATTAACGCTTGCTCGACGCGAGGATCCGGTTCCTGGCCTTCTTTTTCTGCCTGGCGGGAGCGGTGCAGCAACTCGGCCTGCAATACGTTCAGTGGGTCGGTGTAAATATTTCGCAGCTGAATAGACTCCGCAATCCACGGCAGATCGGCCATCAGGTGAGAATCGTTGGCAATCGCCAGCACCACTTTGATGTCTTCTTCTTGCAGATTACGTAACTCTTTACCTAACGGCCACAATGCTTTGTCTACCAGACGTTGATCATAGTATTCCGCCAGCCACAGGTCTGCTTTGGCGAAGACCATCTCCAGCATGCCGAGACGCGTCGAGAAGAATGGCCAGTCGCGGCACATGGCTTCCAGTTCGCTCTGCTTGCCATCTTCGACCACTTTTTGCAGCGCCGTACCTGCACCCAGCCAGGCGGGGAGCATCAGGCGGTTTTGTGTCCAGGCAAAAATCCACGGAATGGCGCGCAGTGACTCGACGCCGCCGGTCGGGCGACGTTTCGCCGGACGTGAACCCAACGGCAGTTTGCCCAGCTCTTGTTCCGGCGTAGCGGAGCGGAAGTACGGCACAAAATCTTTGTTTTCACGTACGTAGCCACGGTAGAGATCGCAGGAGATGACTGACAGTTCATCCATAATGCGACGCCAGCTCTCTTTCGGCTCCGGCGGTGGCAGCAGGTTGGCTTCCAGAATCGCCCCGGTGTACAGCGACAGGCTGCTAACGGTGATTTCTGGCAGACCATATTTAAAGCGGATCATCTCGCCCTGTTCGGTCACGCGAAGGCCGCCTTTCAGGCTTCCTGGCGGTTGTGACAGCAGCGCCGCATGGGCAGGTGCGCCGCCGCGACCAATGGAACCGCCGCGGCCGTGGAACAGCGTCAGTTCAATACCCGCTTTTTCGCAGGTTTTGATTAATGCATCCTGTGCCTGATATTGCGCCCAGGAAGCCGCCATCACCCCCGCATCTTTTGCTGAGTCGGAATAGCCAATCATCACCATCTGTTTGCCCTGAATCAGGCCGCGATACCAGTCGATATTGAGCAACTGGGTCATGACATCGTTGGCGTTGTTCAGGTCATCAAGGGTTTCAAACAGCGGTGCAACCGGCATCGCAAATCCAATACCCGCTTCTTTCAGCAGCAGGTGTACAGCCAGTACGTCGGACGGCGTTTTTGCCATCGAGATCACGTAGGCGGCAATGGAACCTTGCGGTGCTTCAGCAATTACCTGACAGGTATCAAGTACTTCGCGCGTTTCGGCGCTCGGTTGCCAGTTACGCGGCATAAGAGGGCGTTTGGAGTTCAGTTCGCGGATCAGGAACGCCTGTTTGTCGGCCTCTGACCAGCTTTCGTAGTCGCCGATGCCGAGGTAGCGGGTCAGTTCGCCCAGCGCTTCGGTATGACGGGTGCTCTCCTGACGGATATCAATACGGACCAGCGGTACACCGAAACATTTCACGCGGCGCAGGGTGTCGAGCAGATCGCCGTTGGCAATAATACCCATGCCACACGCCTGAAGGGACTGGTAGCAAGCGTAGAGCGGCTCCCACAGTTCTTCGTTCTGCGTCAGCAGACCCTCTGGTTTTGGTACTTCTTCACCTTTCAGGCGCGCTTCCAGCCATGCCTGTGTCGCCATCAGGCGGGAACGCAGGTTTTTCATCAGATAGCGATACGGTTCTGCGGCACCTTCTTCGCCGACCAGCGCCAGCAGTTCCGGAGTTGCTTCAACCATCGACAGTTCAGAAACCAGAACTTGAATATCTTTCAGGAACAGATCGGTGGCTTTCCAGCGGCTGAGCAGCAGGACGTGGCGGGTGATATCGGCAGTGACGTTCGGGTTTCCGTCGCGGTCGCCGCCCATCCACGAGGTAAAACGCACCGGAACAAATTCGACGGGTAGTTTGTAGCCGAGGTTCTCTTCCAGTTGTTCGTTCAGTTCGCGCAGGTAATTCGGTACGCCTTGCCACAGGCTGTTTTCTACTACGGCAAAGCCCCATTTGGCCTCATCTACCGGGCTTGGGCGCAGCTTACGGATTTCATCGGTATGCCATGACTGGGCGATCAACTGGCGCAGGCGGCGCATCAGCTGGTTATGTTCGTAGTCGGCGATATCTTTGTTGTCGAGCTGTTTTAAGCAGGCGTTCACTTCCACCATTTTGTGGATCAGCGTACGACGGGTAATTTCGGTTGGGTGAGCCGTGAGGACCAGTTCCAGCGACAGCGATTCCACTGCTTTTTTTATGGTGTCTTCGCTCAGTTCCGGCTGGTTTTTCAGTTTACGCAGGGTGCGGGCGATCACTTCCGGATTGCTGGCTGCTTCGCCTTTCGGCGAAATGCTGTGGTATTGCTCGGCGGTGTTAGCCAGATTCAGGAACTGACTAAACGCACGCGCAACGGGCAGCAGCTCGTCGTTCGACAAATTTTGTAAAGTGGTGAGCAACTCCTGGCGGTTAGCATCATTGCCAGCGCGTGAAGATTTGGACAACTTACGGATAGTTTCAACGCGTTCAAGAATGTGTTCTCCCAACGCATCCTTGATGGTTTCCCCCAGCACTTTGCCGAGCATACTGACATTACTACGCAATGCGGAATATTGTTCGTTCATATTACCCCAGACACCCCATCTTATCGTTTGATAGCCCTGTATCCTTCACGTCGCATTGGCGCGAATATGCTCGGGCTTTGCTTTTCGTCGTCTTTTATAAAGCCACGTAAAAGCGATGACGTCAAATGCTGCGAAATCGCTTCAGCAAACGAATAAATAGCAGGAATTTACGCCATTAAATTCACGACGCTTTAAATAAGCGTAACTTATGGAAATGTTAAAAAATCGCCTTGAGTAACACCAAAGGTGTAGGTCGGATAAGATGCGCAAGCATCGCATCCGACATTGTTTGGCCTACGTTTTAATGCCAGCAGAAATGGTGAATCACCTGGGTGATCAGTTCGCGGGTGGGCTTGATAAACCGTGTCTCCAGGTATTCATCAGGCTGATGAGCCTGATTAATTGAGCCAGGTCCCAGCACCAGCGTCGGGCATAACGTCTGAATAAACGGCGCTTCGGTACAGTAGTTCACTACTTCGGTCTTTGCTCCGAGCAATTTCTCAACCACTTCAACCAGTTGATGATTCGGTGGGCATTCATAGCCAGGAATCGGTGGATGCAGCTCGTCGACCGTCAGACGACCCGGCCAGCGCTCGCTCACCGGAGACAATGCATCGTTGAGCAAACCATTAAGTTCATTGAGTGTCATGCCTGGCAGCGGACGAATATCCATATGCAACTCACAGCAAGCGCAAATACGGTTAGATGCATCGCCACCGTGAATATGCCCGAGGTTGAGCGTAGGGTATGGCACGGTAAATGCTTCGTAGTGATAACGTTCTTTCAGATTATCGCGCAATTGCAAAATATGCCCGATGGCGTCGTGCATCAATTCGATCGCGTTAACTCCGCGTGCTGGATCGCTGGAGTGCCCCGACTGGCCCTGAATACGGATGGCGTTCGAGATATGGCCTTTATGCGCGCGTACCGGTTGCAGCGACGTCGGTTCGCCAATGATGGCGCAATCCGGGCGCAGGGCGGTAGTTTCGGCAAAATAACGCGCTCCTGCCATACTGGTCTCTTCATCGGCAGTCGCCAGAATGTAGAGCGGTTTTTTCAGTTTCGTGACGTCGACATCGCGTAGTGCATCGAGGATAAACGCAAAAAAGCCTTTCATGTCGGCGGTGCCTAAGCCGTAAAGCTTGCCGTCATGCTCCGTCAGCGTAAACGGATCGCGCGTCCAGCGGCCGTCATCAAATGGCACCGTATCGGTATGCCCCGCCAGCAGCAAACCGCCAGCTCCCTGTCCGGTACTTGCCAGCATATTAAATTTGTTGCGAGTTCCCGGCACGGGCTGCACTTCCACATTGAAGCCCAAATCTTTAAACCAGTCCGCCAGCAGAGTGATTAAATCTGCATTGCTTTGATCGAGTGCCTCTTCCGTGGCGCTTATTGAAGGTGTGGCAATCAGAGCACGGTAAATCTCGATAAATGGCGGTAATTTGTTTTTCATTGTTGACACACCTCTGGTCATGATAGTATCAATATTCATGCAGTATTTGTGAATAAAAATACACTAACGTTGAGCGTAATAAAACCCACCAGCCGTAAGGTGAATGTTTTACGTTTAACCAGGCAACCAGACATAAGAAGGTGAATAGCCCCGATGTTGAATACGCTGATTGTGGGTGCCAGCGGTTACGCTGGCGCAGAGCTAGTGACCTATGTAAATCGCCATCCGCATATGAACATAACCGCTTTGACTGTTTCAGCGCAAAGCAATGATGCGGGAAAGTTAATCTCCGATTTGCATCCGCAGCTAAAAGGCATCGTTGATCTGCCGTTGCAGCCGATGTCGGATATCAGTGAGTTTAGCCCAGGGGTGGACGTGGTGTTTCTTGCTACTGCCCATGAAGTTAGTCACGATTTAGCGCCACAATTTCTTGAAGCGGGCTGTGTGGTGTTCGACCTTTCCGGCGCGTTTCGTGTTAACGACGCCACCTTCTATGAAAAATATTACGGCTTTAGCCATCAATACCCGGAACTGTTGGAACAGGCAGCTTACGGTCTGGCGGAGTGGTGCGGTCATAAATTAAAAGAAGCGAACTTAATTGCGGTGCCTGGCTGTTATCCGACGGCGGCGCAATTGGCGCTGAAACCGTTGATTGATGCCGATCTTCTTGACCTCAATCAGTGGCCGGTTATCAACGCCACCAGTGGTGTGAGCGGAGCAGGACGTAAGGCAGCGATTTCAAATAGTTTTTGTGAAGTTAGCCTGCAACCGTATGGTGTCTTTACCCATCGCCACCAGCCGGAGATCGCCACGCATCTCGGTGCTGACGTTATTTTTACCCCGCATCTGGGCAATTTCCCGCGCGGCATTCTCGAAACCATTACCTGCCGCCTGAAGCCTGGCGTGAACCAGGCGCAAGTCGCGCAAGCGTTACAGCAGGCGTATGCCCATAAACCGCTGGTACGGTTGTATGACAAAGGCGTTCCGGCGCTGAAAAATGTCGTCGGGCTGCCGTTCTGCGATATCGGTTTTGCCGTTCAGGGGGAACATCTGATTATTGTGGCGACCGAAGACAACTTATTGAAAGGCGCGGCAGCACAAGCGGTACAGTGCGCCAATATTCGTTTCGGCTATGCGGAAACGCAGTCTCTTATTTAGGGGTGCAATGATGAATCCATTAATTATCAAACTGGGCGGCGTACTGCTGGATAGTGAAGAGGCGCTGGAACGTCTGTTTAGCGCCCTGGTGAATTATCGCGAGTCACATCAGCGTCCGCTGGTGATTGTCCACGGCGGCGGCTGCGTGGTGGATGAGCTGATGAAAGGACTGAATCTGCCGGTGAAAAAGAAAAACGGCCTGCGGGTGACGCCTGCGGATCAGATAGACATTATCACCGGAGCGCTGGCGGGAACGGCAAATAAAACCCTGCTGGCATGGGCGAAGAAACATCAGATTGCAGCCGTAGGTTTGTTTCTCGGTGACGGCGACAGCGTAAAAGTGACCCAGCTCGATGAAGAGTTAGGCCATGTTGGACTGGCGCAGCCAGGTTCGCCTAAGCTTATCAACACGTTGCTGGAAAACGGTTATCTACCAGTGGTCAGCTCCATTGGCGTAACGGACGAAGGGCAACTGATGAACGTCAATGCTGACCAGGCGGCGACGGCGCTGGCGGCAACGCTGGGCGCGGATCTGATTTTGCTCTCTGATGTCAGCGGTATTCTCGACGGCAAAGGGCAACGTATTGCCGAAATGACCGCAGCGAAAGCAGAACAACTGATTGAGCAGGGCATTATTACTGACGGCATGATAGTGAAAGTGAACGCGGCGCTGGACGCTGCGCGCACGCTGGGTCGCCCGGTAGATATTGCCTCCTGGCGTCATGCGGAACAGCTTCCGGCACTGTTTAACGGTATGCCGATGGGTACGCGGATTTTAGCTTAAGTTTTGTTGGCCAGAGACGTAGCTTTCTGGCATTGAATTTCAAAATAAGGAAACAGAGTTATGGCACTTTGGGGCGGGCGTTTTACCCAGGCAGCAGATCAACGGTTTAAACAATTCAACGACTCACTGCGCTTTGATTACCGTCTGGCGGAGCAGGATATTGTTGGCTCTGTGGCCTGGTCCAAAGCGCTGGTAACGGTAGGCGTGTTAACCGCAGAAGAACAGGTGCAACTGGAAGAGGCGCTCAATGTGCTGCTGGAAGATGTTCGCGCCAGGCCACAACAAATTCTTGAAAGCGACGCCGAAGATATCCATAGCTGGGTGGAAGGCAAACTGATCGACAAAGTGGGCCAGTTAGGCAAAAAACTGCATACCGGGCGTAGCCGTAATGATCAGGTAGCGACTGACCTGAAACTGTGGTGCAAGGATACCGTTAGCGAGTTGCTGACGGCTAACCGACAGTTACAATCGGCGCTGGTGGAAACCGCGCAGAATAATCAGGACGCGGTAATGCCTGGTTACACTCACCTGCAACGCGCCCAGCCGGTGACGTTTGCGCACTGGTGCCTGGCCTATGTTGAGATGCTGGCGCGTGATGAAAGCCGTTTGCAGGATGCGCTTAAGCGTCTGGATGTCAGCCCGCTAGGCTGTGGCGCCCTGGCGGGAACGGCCTATGAAATCGACCGTGAACAGTTAGCAGGCTGGCTGGGCTTTGCCTCGGCGACCCGTAACAGTCTCGACAGCGTTTCTGACCGCGACCACGTGCTGGAACTGCTATCTGCCGCCGCTATCGGTATGGTGCATTTGTCGCGTTTTGCCGAAGATCTGATTTTCTTTAACACCGGCGAAGCGGGTTTTGTGGAGCTTTCTGATCGTGTTACTTCCGGTTCATCATTAATGCCGCAGAAGAAAAACCCGGATGCGCTGGAGTTGATTCGCGGTAAATGCGGTCGTGTTCAGGGCGCGTTGACCGGCATGATGATGACGCTGAAAGGTCTGCCGTTGGCCTATAACAAAGATATGCAGGAAGACAAAGAAGGTCTGTTCGATGCGCTCGATACCTGGCTGGACTGCCTGCATATGGCGGCGCTGGTGCTGGACGGGATTCAGGTGAAACGCCCACGTTGCCAGGAAGCGGCGCAGCAGGGGTATGCGAACGCCACTGAACTGGCGGATTACCTGGTGGCGAAAGGTGTGCCGTTCCGCGAGGCGCACCATATTGTTGGTGAAGCGGTGGTGGAAGCCATTCGTCAGGGCAAACCGCTGGAAGAACTGCCGCTCAGTGAGTTGCAGAAATTCAGCGAGGTGATTGGCGAAGATGTCTATCCGATTCTGTCGCTGCAATCGTGCCTCGACAAGCGTGCGGCAAAAGGCGGCGTCTCCCCGCAGCAGGTGGCGCAGGCGATTGCTTTTGCGCAGGCGCGGTTGGGGTAATTGGTTTATATTGCTCCCCTGAAAATGGGGAGCTTACCACGCCTATAAAGTAGCGACACTACGTAGGCGGACTGCCTCAGGCAGAAATTTGTCAGCATTCTGGTGACCTTAAATTTAACGCCCAACCAGAACTATTATTTGTCATATTCCTTTTTATTCTTGCGTCTTCTTTACCTTCACTCTCCCCATGAAAATCATATTTTCAATACATCAATCAATACATATTTTAATTAATTGAATATAATTCATTTCTATTGCTGCGCTCATATTTAATGATTAATGGAGTTTGTTATGTGATTATTTAACGTGTTGTTTTAACGATAATGGTTAATTATTCAGGTGGTTTTTGAGGGTGTTTTTTCTCCTCGGCGGAAATTTTTATTTTTAATGTGATCACGGTTGAATAATCGCTCTTTCTCTCTTGTATGGTAGTAGGCGTAAAATTAAGTTTGAAGCATCTATTTACAACACAGGAGATTGCAATAATGAAAATTATTGCTGCAGATGTTTTTGTTACTTGCCCAAGACGTAATTTCGTTACGCTTAAAATAACCACTGCAAGCGGACTTTGTGGATTGGGAGATGCCACATTAAATGGTCGCGAATTGTCGGTCGCTTCTTATCTGAAAGATCATCTTTGTCCACAATTAATTGGCCGCGATGCCAGCCGTATCGAAGATATCTGGCAATTCTTTTATAAAGGTGCTTACTGGCGACGTGGCCCCGTCACGATGTCGGCCATTTCTGCCATTGATATGGCGTTGTGGGATATCAAAGCCAAAGCGGCAAATATGCCATTGTATCAACTGCTTGGTGGGGCTTCTCGTGAAGGCGTGATGGTTTATTGCCACACCACCGGGCGCACGATTGATGAAGTCCTTGAAGACTATGCAAAGCACCAGCTGATGGGCTTTAAGGCGATTCGTGTGCAGTGCGGTGTACCGGGTATGCAAACCACTTATGGCCTGGCGAAGGGCAAAGGACTGGCGTATGAACCGGCAACCAAAGGCCTGTGGCCGGAAGAGCAGTTGTGGTCTTCAGAAAAGTATCTCGATTTTACACCGAAGTTATTTGAAGCGGTGCGTAATAAGTTCGGTTTTAACGAACATCTGTTGCATGACATGCACCATCGCCTGACTCCTATCGAAGCGGCGCGCTTTGGGAAGAGCATTGAGGATTACCGCCTGTTCTGGATGGAAGATCCGACGCCTGCCGAGAACCAGGAATGTTTTCGTCTGATTCGCCAGCATACTGTGACGCCGATTGCGGTCGGTGAAGTGTTTAACAGTATCTGGGACTGCAAGCAGTTAATCGAAGAGCAGCTGATTGACTATATTCGCACGACGATTACCCATGCAGGCGGCATTACCGGGATGCGACGGATTGCCGATTTTGCATCGCTTTATCAGGTACGTACCGGTTCGCATGGCCCTTCAGATTTATCGCCTGTTTGTCATGCGGCGGCGCTGCATTTTGACCTCTGGGTGCCAAACTTTGGCGTTCAGGAGTACATGGGCTATTCCGAACAAATGCTTGAAGTCTTCCCGCACAGCTGGCGCTTCGATGAAGGTTATATGCACCCAGGCGATGAACCGGGGCTGGGTATTTCTTTCGATGAGAAACTGGCGGCGAAATATCCGTATGACCCGGCGTATCTCCCCGTCGCACGACTGGAAGATGGCACATTGTGGAACTGGTAATAACGGTTCGCTTAATTATTTTCTGAATAGTCAGCAAATCGATTAATTCCGCTCAAGGAGCTAAAAATGGACGTTGATGTGTCAACCAGTGTTGCGGGTAATAAACCGCAACGGATTCGTCGTATTCAGACAGTAACGCTGGTTTTATTATTTATGGCGGGGATCGTTAATTTCCTCGACCGTTCGTCATTGAGCGTGGCAGGCGAAGCGATTCGTGGCGAGTTAGGATTATCGGCGACAGAATTTGGCGTTTTGCTTTCTGCATTTTCTCTGTCTTATGGTTTTTCACAACTCCCTTCCGGTATTTTGCTAGACCGCTTTGGCCCACGAATAGTTTTAGGCGCAGGCTTAATATTCTGGTCATTAATGCAGGCATTAACAGGAATGGTTAATTCTTTTAGCCACTTTATTTTAATGCGTATCGGTCTGGGTATTGGCGAAGCGCCATTTATGCCTGCGGGAGTAAAGTCGATCACCGACTGGTATGCGCAAAAAGAACGCGGCACGGCGCTGGGGATTTTTAACTCATCTACCGTTATCGGTCAGGCTATTGCGCCTCCTGCTCTTGTATTGATGCAGCTGGCATGGGGCTGGCGGGCAATGTTCGTCATCATCGGCGTGGCGGGGATTCTGGTTGGGATCTGTTGGTACGCGTGGTATCGCAACCGGGCGCAGTTTGTCCTGACCGACGAAGAACGGACCTATCTCTCCGCGCCGGTTAAACCGCGTCCACAATTACAATTTAGCGAGTGGCTGGCGCTGTTTAAGCATCGGACAACCTGGGGGATGATTTTAGGTTTCTCTGGCGTCAATTATACCGGTTGGCTCTACATCGCGTGGTTACCCGGTTATTTACAAGCCGAGCAAGGCTTCAGTCTGGCGAAAACCGGTTGGGTGGCGGCGATTCCTTTCCTCGCGGCGGCGGTCGGGATGTGGGTTAACGGTATTGTTGTCGATCGGCTGGCGAAAAAAGGCTACGACCTGGCGAAGACGCGTAAAACGGCTATTGTTTGCGGTTTGATGATGTCGGCATTAGGCACGTTGCTGGTCGTGCAATCCTCCTCGCCAGCCCAGGCTGTAGCGTTTATCTCAATGGCGCTGTTCTGCGTGCATTTCGCGGGAACATCTGCATGGGGACTGGTGCAGGTGATGGTGTCAGAAACAAAAGTGGCTTCCATCGCCGGGATTCAAAACTTTGGCAGTTTTGTTTTTGCTTCCTTTGCTCCGATCGTAACCGGTTGGGTAGTGGATACCACGCACTCGTTTAATCTGGCGCTGGTTATCGCGGCCTGTGTGACGTTCACCGGGGCGCTGTGTTACTTCTTTATTGTCAAAGATCGGATTGAGTAACTGTTACTATCAGGCTCTCTTGCTGTGGGCCTGTAGAATAAAAAAAAGCGGATCCTGGAGATCCGCAAAAGTTCACGTTGGCTTTAGTTATTCGAGTTGAGAAACTCTCGAAACGGGCAGTGACTTCAAGGGTTAAAAGAGGTGCCGCTCCGTTTCTGTGAGCAATTATCAGTCAGAATGCTTGATAGGGATAATCGTTCATTGCTATTCTACCTATCGCCATGAACTATCGTGGCGATGGAGGATGGATAATGAATATTCGTGATCTTGAGTACCTGGTGGCATTGGCTGAACACCGTCATTTTCGGCGTGCGGCAGATTCCTGCCACGTTAGCCAGCCGACGCTTAGCGGGCAAATTCGTAAGCTGGAAGATGAGCTGGGCGTGATGTTGCTGGAGCGGACCAGCCGTAAAGTGTTGTTCACCCAGGCGGGAATGCTGCTGGTGGATCAGGCGCGTACCGTGCTGCGTGAGGTGAAAGTCCTTAAAGAGATGGCAAGCCAGCAGGGCGAGACAATGTCCGGGCCGCTGCATATTGGTTTGATTCCCACGGTTGGGCCTTACCTGTTACCGCATATTATTCCGATGCTGCACCAGACCTTTCCAAAGCTGGAAATGTATCTGCATGAAGCACAGACCCACCAGTTACTGGCGCAACTGGACAGCGGCAAACTCGATTGCGTGATCCTCGCGCTGGTGAAAGAGAGCGAAGCATTCATTGAAGTGCCGTTGTTTGATGAGCCAATGTTGCTGGCTATCTATGAAGATCACCCGTGGGCGAACCGCGAATGCGTACCGATGGCCGATCTGGCAGGGGAAAAACTGCTGATGCTGGAAGATGGTCACTGTTTGCGCGATCAGGCAATGGGTTTCTGCTTTGAAGCCGGGGCGGATGAAGATACACACTTCCGCGCGACCAGCCTGGAAACTCTGCGCAACATGGTGGCGGCAGGTAGCGGGATCACTTTACTGCCTGCACTGGCTGTGCCGCCGGAGCGCAAACGCGATGGGGTTGTTTATTTGCCGTGTATTAAGCCGGAACCACGCCGCACTATTGGCCTGGTTTATCGTCCGGGCTCACCGCTGCGCAGCCGCTATGAGCAGCTGGCAGAGGCCATCCGCGCAAGAATGGATGGCCATTTCGATAAAGTGTTAAAACAGGCGGTTTAAACCGTTTAACGCGGCTACCCGATAGGCTTCCGCCATCGTCGGGTAGTTAAAGGTGGTGTTGACGAAGTACTCAATAGTGTTGCCGCCACCTTTCTGTTCCATTATCGCCTGCCCGATATGGATAATCTCGGCAGCGCGTTCGCCAAAGCAGTGAATGCCCAGAATCTCTTTTGTTTCCCGATGGAACAAAATTTTCAGCGTACCCACGTTCATGCCAACGATTTGTGCACGTGCCAGATGTTTAAACTGGGCGCGGCCCACTTCATACGGCACTTTCATCGCGGTCAGCTGCTGTTCGGTTTTGCCTACAGAGCTGATTTCCGGAATGGTGTAAATGCCGGTAGGGATATCTTCAATCAGATGTGCGGTGGCTTCACCTTTCACCAGCGCCTGCGCGGCAATGCGCCCCTGGTCATAGGCTGCCGACGCCAGGCTCGGATAACCAATCACGTCGCCCACCGCGTAAACGTGCGGCTGTGCGGTCTGATACATGCTGTTGACCTTCAGCTGTCCACGACTGTCAGTTTCCAGCCCAATGTTCTGTAACGCCAGCGAATCGGTATTACCGGTACGACCGTTGGCATAGAGAAGACAGTCGGCTTTCAGCTTTTTGCCCGACTTCAGATGCATAATCACACCGTCGTCACAGCCTTCGATCTTTTCGTACTCTTCGTTGTGACGAATCACTACGCCACTGTTCCAGAAGTGATAGGAGAGAGAGTCTGACATCTCCTGATCGAGAAACGCCAGCAGACGATCGCGGGTGTTGATCAGATCCACTTTTACATCCATACCGCGGAAGATCGACGCATATTCACAGCCGATCACTCCAGCACCATAGATAAGTACATGGCGCGGTTCGTGGTGCATGCTAAGAATTGAGTCGCTGTCGTAAATGCGTGGATGGGTGAAATCAACATCTGTTGGATGATAAGGGCGAGAACCACAGGCAATAACAAATTTTTCAGCGGTTAGTGTTTCGACGCTGCCGTCCGGGCAATCCAGCGCCAACGTATGCTCGTCAACAAAGCGAGCGTTCCCCTGCAATATTTCACAGTGATTACGTTCGTAAAATCCCTGACGCATGCGCGTTTGTTGATTAATCACGTTATCGGCATGGTTAAGGATATCGGCAAAAGAAGAGCGGAGCAGTCGCGAATGGTCGCTGTAAAGTGGGTTTTGATTGAATTCTATAATGCGGCTGACGGCGTGACGGAGAGCTTTCGACGGGATGGTGCCCCAGTGGGTGCAACCGCCGCCAACATTTTGATAACGCTCGATAACTGCGACGCGCGCACCTTGCTTAACCAGGCCCATTGCAGCGCCTTCGCCGCCGGGGCCGGAACCTATTACTATGGCATCGTAATCGTAGGAATGTGGCATGGTAGGGCTTACCTGTTCTTATACATAAAAGCAACAGAATGGTAACATTTTATCGCGGGTAAGCCAATTGATCCCCGTCATTTATCTGGCTATATCGTGAGCGGCCTTTGCTTTGTCTGTTTCTTACTTTTGCCTTGAACGTTTTATTGGATTTTTATCGCCAATACTCACCGTTTAAGCGGCAGGTTTCCGATGTTCGTAAAAGAACCGGCCAAAGAATTGCAGTAAATATGTTTTATTGCGTTACGGTTCATTCACAACACTGGAGCAATCCAGTATGTTCATTCTCTGGTATAGTGCCAGCAGTACTTTTGGCAAGGATTCAGACATCGTGATGGGCGTAAGAGCGCAACAAAAAGAAAAAACCCGCCGTTCGTTGGTGGAAGCCGCATTTAGCCAATTAAGTGCTGAACGCAGCTTCGCCAGCCTGAGTTTGCGTGAAGTGGCGCGTGAAGCGGGCATTGCTCCCACCTCTTTTTATCGGCATTTTCGCGACGTAGACGAACTCGGTCTGACCATGGTTGATGAGAGCGGTTTAATGCTGCGCCAACTCATGCGCCAGGCGCGTCAGCGTATCGCCAAAGGTGGGAGTGTGATCCGCACCTCGGTCTCCACATTTATGGAGTTCATCGGTAATAATCCTAACGCCTTCCGGTTATTATTGCGGGAACGCTCCGGCACCTCCGCTGCGTTTCGTGCCGCCGTTGCGCGTGAAATTCAGCACTTCATTGCGGAACTTGCGGACTATCTGGAACTCGAAAACCATATGCCGCGTGCGTTTACTGAAGCGCAAGCCGAAGCCATGGTGACGATTGTCTTCAGTGCGGGTGCCGAGGCGTTGGACGTCGGCGTCGAACAACGTCGGCAATTAGAAGAGCGACTGGTACTGCAACTGCGAATGATTTCGAAAGGGGCTTATTACTGGTATCGCCGTGAACAAGAGAAAACCGCAATTATTCCGGGAAATGTGAAGGACGAGTAATGAAACAAGCAAATCAAGATAGAGGTACGCTGCTGCTGGCGTTAGTTGCTGGCTTATCGATTAATGGTACTTTCGCAGCGCTGTTTAGCTCCATTGTGCCATTTTCTGTATTCCCGATTATTTCCCTGGTGCTGACAGTTTACTGCCTGCATCAACGTTATCTTAATCGCACTATGCCGGTAGGCTTGCCGGGTCTGGCTGCTGCTTGTTTTATTCTCGGCGTACTGCTGTACAGCACGGTAGTTCGTGCGGAATATCCGGATATCGGCTCTAACTTCTTCCCGGCAGTACTGTCCGTCATTATGGTGTTCTGGATTGGCGCGAAGATGCGTAACCGTAAGCAGGAAGTTGCTGAGTAATCGGTATCATGCCGGATGCTGGCGCATCCGGCATAGATTTTACTTCGCGGTCAGTAATACGCCGCACTCCATATGGTGCGTGTAGGGGAACTGATCAAACAGAGCCAGACGTTCAACCTTGTGCGTCTGGCTTAATGTTTCCAGATTCTTGCATAACGTTTCCGGATTGCAGGAGATATACAGAATACGTGGATACGCCTGCACCATTTTCTCGGTTTCACTGTCCAGACCGCTGCGCGGTGGGTCGACAAAAATGGTTTCGCACTGATAACTCTTCAAGTCGATCCCTTGCAGGCGATTAAACTCGCGCACACCATTCATCGCCTGAGTAAATTCTTCTGCCGCCATACGAATAATTTGGACGTTATCAATATGGTTAGCGGCAATGTTGTATTGCGCGGCAGCGACCGAAGGCTTGGCGATTTCGGTGGCTAATACCCGATCAAAATTGCGCGCCAGGGCTAATGAGAAGTTACCGTTGCCGCAGTACAGCTCCAGTAAATCGCCTTTTGAGCCTTTGGTGACGTCCAGCGCCCATTCCAGCATCTGAATATTCATCGCCGCGTTCGGCTGGGTAAAGCTGTTTTCTACCTGACGGTAGATCATCTCTTTCCCTGCGACCGGCAGACGTTCGTCGATGTAATCTTGATCCAGCGCGATTTTGGTTTTCGTTGCCCGACCAATCAGATGCACATTTAAATTTTGTGCGCGCAACGCATCGCGCAAAGCTTCCGCCTGCTGACGCCATTCGTCATCCAGCTTTTTATGGTACAGCAGGGAAACCACCGCCTGATTGCTCAGCGTGGTGAGGTAATCAATCTGGAATAGCTTGTGGCGCAGAACGGGATTATTACGCACACCCGTAATCATCGCCGTCATCAACTGGTTGATAAGTTCACTGGCGGCGGGGAAGCTATCTACACGGATGCGGCTTTTGGTTTGTTGATCAAAAATAATGTGGTACAGGTCATCGCCATCGTGCCAGATGCGGAACTCCGCACGCATCCGGTAATGACTGACCGGCGAGCGAAACACTTCCGGAACCAGGTCAGAAAACGGCGCCATCATACTTTGCAAACGTACCACTTTTTCGGCTAACTGCGCTTCATACTGTTCTGTTGGAAGGTGTTCGGGGGTCATGATGTATCCTGAAAATGAAATGTACGCGGCGATTGTAGGGATTGCTCATCAGATGTCCAGATCTTGATGTATTCCTATTTGTGAGCTACGTCTGGACAGCAACTTGTTACAACCTGTAGCATCCACTCGCCGGTCCTGTGAGTTAATAGGGAATCCAGTGCAAATCTGGAGCTGACGCGCAGCGGTAAGGAAAGGTGCGATGATTGCGTTATGCGGACACTGCCATCCGGTGGGAAGTCATCATCTCTTAGTATTTTATATACCCCTCCAAGCCCGAAGACCTGCCGGCTAACGTCGCATCTGGTTCTCATCATCGCGTAATATTGATGAAGCCTGCGGCATCCTTCTTCTATTGTGGATGCTTTACAATGATTAAAAAAGCTTCGCTGCTGACGGCGTGTTCTGTCACAGCCTTTTCCGCTTGGGCACAGGATACCAGCCCGGATACTCTCGTCGTTACTGCTAACCGTTTTGAACAGCCGCGCAGCACTGTGCTTGCACCAACCACCGTTGTGACGCGTCAGGATATCGACCGCTGGCAGTCGACCTCGGTCAATGATGTGCTGCGCCGTCTTCCGGGTGTCGATATCACCCAAAACGGCGGTTCAGGTCAGCTCTCATCTATTTTTATTCGCGGTACAAATGCCAGTCATGTGCTGGTATTAATTGATGGCGTCCGCCTGAATCTGGCGGGGGTGAGTGGTTCTGCCGACCTTAGCCAGTTCCCTATTGCGCTTGTCCAGCGTGTTGAATATATCCGTGGGCCGCGCTCCGCCGTCTATGGTTCCGATGCAATAGGTGGGGTCGTGAATATCATCACGACGCGCGATCAACCCGGAACGGAAATTTCAGCAGGGTGGGGAAGCAATAGCTATCAGAACTATGATGTTTCTACACAGCAACAACTGGGAGATAAGACACGGGTAACGCTGTTGGGCGATTATGCCCATACTCATGGTTATGATGTTGTCGCCTATGGTAATACCGGAACGCAAGCTCAGCCAGATAACGATGGTTTTTTAAGTAAAACGCTTTATGGCGCGCTGGAGCATAACTTTACTGATGTCTGGAGCGGTTTTGTGCGCGGCTATGGCTATGATAACCGTACCAATTATGACGCATATTATTCTCCCGGCTCACCGTTGCTCGATACCCGTAAACTCTATAGCCAAAGTTGGGACGCCGGGCTGCGCTATAACGGCGAACTGATTAAATCACAACTCATTACCAGCTATAGCCATAGCAAAGATTACAACTACGATCCGCATTATGGTCGTTATGATTCGTCGGCGACGCTCGATGAGATGAAGCAATACACCGTCCAGTGGGCAAACAATGTCATCGTTGGTCACGGTAGTATTGGTGCGGGTGTCGACTGGCAGAAACAGACTACGACGCCGGGTACAGGTTATGTTGAGGATGGATATGATCAACGTAATACCGGCATCTATCTGACCGGGCTGCAACAAGTCGGCGATTTTACCTTTGAAGGCGCAGCACGCAGCGACGATAACTCACAGTTTGGTCGTCATGGAACCTGGCAAACCAGCGCTGGTTGGGAATTCATCGAAGGCTATCGCTTCATTGCTTCCTACGGGACATCTTATAAGGCACCAAATCTTGGACAACTGTATGGCTTCTACGGAAATCCAAATCTGGAACCTGAGAAAAGCAAACAGTGGGAAGGCGCGTTTGAAGGCTTAACCGCTGGGGTGAACTGGCGTATTTCTGGATATCGTAACGATGTCAGTGACTTGATCGATTACGATGATCACACCCTGAAATACTATAACGAAGGGAAAGCGCGAATTAAGGGCGTCGAGGCGATCGCCAATTTTGATACCGGACCACTGACGCATACTGTGAGTTATGATTATGTCGATGCGCACAATGCAATTACCGACACGCCGTTGTTACGCCGTGCTAAACAGCAGGTGAAATACCAGCTCGACTGGCAGTTGTATGACTTCGACTGGGGTATTACTTATCAGTATTTAGGCACTCGCTATGATAAGGATTACTCCTCCTGGCCGTATCAAACCGTGAAAATGGGCGGTGTGAGCTTGTGGGATCTTGCGGTTGCGTATCCGGTCACCTCTCACCTGACAGTTCGTGGTAAAATAGCCAACCTGTTCGACAAAGATTATGAGACAGTCTATGGCTACCAAACTGCAGGACGGGAATACACCTTGTCTGGCAGCTACACCTTCTGAACCACGTCCCACCGTGCTGGTGTTTGACTCCGGCGTCGGTGGGTTGTCGGTCTATGACGAGATCCGGCATCTCTTACCGGATCTCCATTACATTTATGCTTTCGATAACGTCGCTTTCCCGTATGGCGAAAAAAGCGAAGAGTTTATTGTTGAGCGAGTGGTGGCAATTGTCACCGCAGTGCAAGAACGCTATCCCCTTGCGCTGGCAGTGGTCGCTTGCAACACCGCCAGTACCGTTTCACTTCCTGCATTACGCGAAAAGTTCGACTTCCCGGTTGTTGGTGTCGTGCCGGCGATTAAGCCAGCGGCACGTCTGACAGCTAATGGCATTGTCGGATTACTGGCAACCCGCGGAACAGTTAAACGTTCTTATACTCATGAGCTGATCGCGCGTTTCGCTAATGAATGCCAGATAGAAATGCTGGGCTCGGCAGAGATGGTTGAGTTGGCTGAAGCGAAGCTGCATGGCGAAGATGTTTCTCTGGATGCACTAAAGCGTATCTTGCGCCCGTGGTTAAGAATGAAAGAGCCACCAGATACCGTTGTTCTGGGGTGTACCCACTTCCCTCTACTACAAGAAGAACTGTTACAAGTGCTGCCAGAGGGAACACGGCTGGTGGATTCTGGCGCAGCGATTGCTCGCCGAACGGCATGGTTGTTAGAACATGAAGCCCCGGATGCAAAATCCGCCGATGCGAATATTGCCTTTTGTATGGCAATGACGCCAGAAGCTGAACAATTATTGCCCGTTTTACAGCGCTACGGCTTCGAAACGCTCGAAAAACTGGCAGTTTTAGACTGATTTGGTTGAATGTTGCGCGGTCGGAAAATTATTTTAAATTTCCTCTTGTCAGGCCGGAATAACTCCCTATAATGCGCCACCACTGACACGGAACAACGGCAAACACGCCGCCGGGTCAGCGAGATTCTCCTGAGAATCTCGACAGAGAAAAGCAAAAAAATGCTTGACTCTGGAGCGGGAAAGCGTATCATGCACACCCCGCGCCGCTGAGAAAAAGCGAAGCGGCACTGCTCTTTAACAATTTATCAGACAATCTGTGTGGGCACTCGAAGATACGGATTCTTAACGTCGCAAGACGAAAAATGAATACCAAGTCTCAAGAGTGAACACGTAATTCATTACGAAGTTTAATTCTTTGAGCATCAAACTTTTAAATTGAAGAGTTTGATCATGGCTCAGATTGAACGCTGGCGGCAGGCCTAACACATGCAAGTCGAACGGTAACAGGAATCAGCTTGCTGATTCGCTGACGAGTGGCGGACGGGTGAGTAATGTCTGGGAAACTGCCTGATGGAGGGGGATAACTACTGGAAACGGTAGCTAATACCGCATAACGTCGCAAGACCAAAGAGGGGGACCTTCGGGCCTCTTGCCATCGGATGTGCCCAGATGGGATTAGCTAGTAGGTGGGGTAACGGCTCACCTAGGCGACGATCCCTAGCTGGTCTGAGAGGATGACCAGCCACACTGGAACTGAGACACGGTCCAGACTCCTACGGGAGGCAGCAGTGGGGAATATTGCACAATGGGCGCAAGCCTGATGCAGCCATGCCGCGTGTATGAAGAAGGCCTTCGGGTTGTAAAGTACTTTCAGCGGGGAGGAAGGGAGTAAAGTTAATACCTTTGCTCATTGACGTTACCCGCAGAAGAAGCACCGGCTAACTCCGTGCCAGCAGCCGCGGTAATACGGAGGGTGCAAGCGTTAATCGGAATTACTGGGCGTAAAGCGCACGCAGGCGGTTTGTTAAGTCAGATGTGAAATCCCCGGGCTCAACCTGGGAACTGCATCTGATACTGGCAAGCTTGAGTCTCGTAGAGGGGGGTAGAATTCCAGGTGTAGCGGTGAAATGCGTAGAGATCTGGAGGAATACCGGTGGCGAAGGCGGCCCCCTGGACGAAGACTGACGCTCAGGTGCGAAAGCGTGGGGAGCAAACAGGATTAGATACCCTGGTAGTCCACGCCGTAAACGATGTCGACTTGGAGGTTGTGCCCTTGAGGCGTGGCTTCCGGAGCTAACGCGTTAAGTCGACCGCCTGGGGAGTACGGCCGCAAGGTTAAAACTCAAATGAATTGACGGGGGCCCGCACAAGCGGTGGAGCATGTGGTTTAATTCGATGCAACGCGAAGAACCTTACCTGGTCTTGACATCCACAGAACTTTCCAGAGATGGATTGGTGCCTTCGGGAACTGTGAGACAGGTGCTGCATGGCTGTCGTCAGCTCGTGTTGTGAAATGTTGGGTTAAGTCCCGCAACGAGCGCAACCCTTATCCTTTGTTGCCAGCGGTCCGGCCGGGAACTCAAAGGAGACTGCCAGTGATAAACTGGAGGAAGGTGGGGATGACGTCAAGTCATCATGGCCCTTACGACCAGGGCTACACACGTGCTACAATGGCGCATACAAAGAGAAGCGACCTCGCGAGAGCAAGCGGACCTCATAAAGTGCGTCGTAGTCCGGATTGGAGTCTGCAACTCGACTCCATGAAGTCGGAATCGCTAGTAATCGTGGATCAGAATGCCACGGTGAATACGTTCCCGGGCCTTGTACACACCGCCCGTCACACCATGGGAGTGGGTTGCAAAAGAAGTAGGTAGCTTAACCTTCGGGAGGGCGCTTACCACTTTGTGATTCATGACTGGGGTGAAGTCGTAACAAGGTAACCGTAGGGGAACCTGCGGTTGGATCACCTCCTTACCTTAAAGAACTGTGCTTTGCAGTGCTCACACAGATTGTCTGATAGAAAGTGAAAAGCAAGGCGTTTACGCGTTGGGAGTGAGGCTGAAGAGAATAAGGCCGTTCGCTTTCTGTTAATGAAAGCTCACCCTACACGAAAATATCACGCAGCGCGTGATAAGCAATTTTCGTGTCCCCTTCGTCTAGAGGCCCAGGACACCGCCCTTTCACGGCGGTAACAGGGGTTCGAATCCCCTAGGGGACGCCACTTGCTGGTTTGTGAGTGAAAGTCGCCGACCTTGATATCGTTAAAGATGACTTACGAGTCATGTTTAAGATATTTGCTCTTTAAAAATCTGGATCAAGCTGAAAATTGAAACACTGAACAACGAAAGTTGTTCGTGAGTCTCTCAAATTTTCGCAACACGATGATGAATCGAAAGAAACATTTTCGGGTTGTGAGGTTAAGCGACTAAGCGTACACGGTGGATGCCCTGGCAGTCAGAGGCGATGAAGGACGTGCTAATCTGCGATAAGCGTCGGTAAGGTGATATGAACCGTTATAACCGGCGATTTCCGAATGGGGAAACCCAGTGTGATTCGTCACACTATCATTAACTGAATCCATAGGTTAATGAGGCGAACCGGGGGAACTGAAACATCTAAGTACCCCGAGGAAAAGAAATCAACCGAGATTCCCCCAGTAGCGGCGAGCGAACGGGGAGGAGCCCAGAGCCTGAATCAGTGTGTGTGTTAGTGGAAGCGTCTGGAAAGGCGCGCGATACAGGGTGACAGCCCCGTACACAAAAATGCACATGCTGTGAGCTCGATGAGTAGGGCGGGACACGTGGTATCCTGTCTGAATATGGGGGGACCATCCTCCAAGGCTAAATACTCCTGACTGACCGATAGTGAACCAGTACCGTGAGGGAAAGGCGAAAAGAACCCCGGCGAGGGGAGTGAAAAAGAACCTGAAACCGTGTACGTACAAGCAGTGGGAGCCTCTTTATGGGGTGACTGCGTACCTTTTGTATAATGGGTCAGCGACTTATATTCTGTAGCAAGGTTAACCGAATAGGGGAGCCGAAGGGAAACCGAGTCTTAACTGGGCGTTAAGTTGCAGGGTATAGACCCGAAACCCGGTGATCTAGCCATGGGCAGGTTGAAGGTTGGGTAACACTAACTGGAGGACCGAACCGACTAATGTTGAAAAATTAGCGGATGACTTGTGGCTGGGGGTGAAAGGCCAATCAAACCGGGAGATAGCTGGTTCTCCCCGAAAGCTATTTAGGTAGCGCCTCGTGAATTCATCTCCGGGGGTAGAGCACTGTTTCGGCAAGGGGGTCATCCCGACTTACCAACCCGATGCAAACTGCGAATACCGGAGAATGTTATCACGGGAGACACACGGCGGGTGCTAACGTCCGTCGTGAAGAGGGAAACAACCCAGACCGCCAGCTAAGGTCCCAAAGTCATGGTTAAGTGGGAAACGATGTGGGAAGGCCCAGACAGCCAGGATGTTGGCTTAGAAGCAGCCATCATTTAAAGAAAGCGTAATAGCTCACTGGTCGAGTCGGCCTGCGCGGAAGATGTAACGGGGCTAAACCATGCACCGAAGCTGCGGCAGCGACGCTTATGCGTTGTTGGGTAGGGGAGCGTTCTGTAAGCCTGCGAAGGTGTACTGTGAGGTATGCTGGAGGTATCAGAAGTGCGAATGCTGACATAAGTAACGATAAAGCGGGTGAAAAGCCCGCTCGCCGGAAGACCAAGGGTTCCTGTCCAACGTTAATCGGGGCAGGGTGAGTCGACCCCTAAGGCGAGGCCGAAAGGCGTAGTCGATGGGAAACAGGTTAATATTCCTGTACTTGGTGTTACTGCGAAGGGGGGACGGAGAAGGCTATGTTGGCCGGGCGACGGTTGTCCCGGTTTAAGCGTGTAGGCTGGTTTTCCAGGCAAATCCGGAAAATCAAGGCTGAGGCGTGATGACGAGGCACTACGGTGCTGAAGCAACAAATGCCCTGCTTCCAGGAAAAGCCTCTAAGCATCAGGTAACATCAAATCGTACCCCAAACCGACACAGGTGGTCAGGTAGAGAATACCAAGGCGCTTGAGAGAACTCGGGTGAAGGAACTAGGCAAAATGGTGCCGTAACTTCGGGAGAAGGCACGCTGATATGTAGGTGAAGCGACTTGCTCGTGGAGCTGAAATCAGTCGAAGATACCAGCTGGCTGCAACTGTTTATTAAAAACACAGCACTGTGCAAACACGAAAGTGGACGTATACGGTGTGACGCCTGCCCGGTGCCGGAAGGTTAATTGATGGGGTTAGCGGTAACGCGAAGCTCTTGATCGAAGCCCCGGTAAACGGCGGCCGTAACTATAACGGTCCTAAGGTAGCGAAATTCCTTGTCGGGTAAGTTCCGACCTGCACGAATGGCGTAATGATGGCCAGGCTGTCTCCACCCGAGACTCAGTGAAATTGAACTCGCTGTGAAGATGCAGTGTACCCGCGGCAAGACGGAAAGACCCCGTGAACCTTTACTATAGCTTGACACTGAACATTGAGCCTTGATGTGTAGGATAGGTGGGAGGCTTTGAAGTGTGGACGCCAGTCTGCATGGAGCCGACCTTGAAATACCACCCTTTAATGTTTGATGTTCTAACGTAGGCCCCTTATCGGGGTTGCGGACAGTGTCTGGTGGGTAGTTTGACTGGGGCGGTCTCCTCCTAAAGAGTAACGGAGGAGCACGAAGGTTGGCTAATCCTGGTCGGACATCAGGAGGTTAGTGCAATGGCATAAGCCAGCTTGACTGCGAGCGTGACGGCGCGAGCAGGTGCGAAAGCAGGTCATAGTGATCCGGTGGTTCTGAATGGAAGGGCCATCGCTCAACGGATAAAAGGTACTCCGGGGATAACAGGCTGATACCGCCCAAGAGTTCATATCGACGGCGGTGTTTGGCACCTCGATGTCGGCTCATCACATCCTGGGGCTGAAGTAGGTCCCAAGGGTATGGCTGTTCGCCATTTAAAGTGGTACGCGAGCTGGGTTTAGAACGTCGTGAGACAGTTCGGTCCCTATCTGCCGTGGGCGCTGGAGAACTGAGGGGGGCTGCTCCTAGTACGAGAGGACCGGAGTGGACGCATCACTGGTGTTCGGGTTGTCATGCCAATGGCACTGCCCGGTAGCTAAATGCGGAAGAGATAAGTGCTGAAAGCATCTAAGCACGAAACTTGCCCCGAGATGAGTTCTCCCTGACCCTTTAAGGGTCCTGAAGGAACGTTGAAGACGACGACGTTGATAGGCCGGGTGTGTAAGCGCAGCGATGCGTTGAGCTAACCGGTACTAATGAACCGTGAGGCTTAACCTTACAACGCCGAAGATGTTTTGGCGGATTGAGAGAAGATTTTCAGCCTGATACAGATTAAATCAGAACGCAGAAGCGGTCTGATGAAACAGAATTTGCCTGGCGGCCTTAGCGCGGTGGTCCCACCTGACCCCATGCCGAACTCAGAAGTGAAACGCCGTAGCGCCGATGGTAGTGTGGGGTCTCCCCATGCGAGAGTAGGGAACTGCCAGGCATCAAATTAAGCAGAAGGCCCAGTCGGAAGACTGGGCCTTTTTGCGTTTCTACAAACTCTTCCTGTCGTCATAACTACAAGCCATCCCCCCACAGATACGGTAAACTAGCCTCGTTTTTGCATCAGGAAAGCAGCTATGAACCACTCCTTAAAACCCTGGAACACATTTGGCATTGATCATAATGCTCAGCACATTGTATGTGCCGAAGACGAACAACAACTACTCAATGCCTGGCAGCATGCAACCGCAGAAGGGCAACCCGTTCTTATTCTGGGTGAAGGAAGTAATGTACTTTTTCTGGAAGACTATCGCGGCACGGTGATCATCAACCGGATCAAAGGTATCGAAATTCATGATGAACCTGATGCGTGGTATTTACATGTAGGAGCCGGAGAAAACTGGCATCGCCTGGTAAAATACACTTTGCAGGAAGGTATGCCAGGTCTGGAAAATCTGGCGTTAATTCCTGGTTGTGTCGGCTCATCACCTATCCAGAATATTGGTGCTTATGGCGTAGAATTACAGCGAGTTTGCGCTTATGTTGACTGTGTTGAACTGGCGACAGGCAAGCAAGTGCGCTTAACTGCCAAAGAGTGCCGTTTTGGCTATCGCGACAGTATTTTTAAACATGAATACCAGGACCGCTTCGCCATTGTAGCCGTAGGTCTGCGCCTGCCAAAAGAGTGGCAACCTGTACTAACGTATGGTGACTTAACTCGTCTGGATCCTACAACCGTAACGCCACAGCAAGTATTTGATGCGGTGTGTCATATGCGCACCACCAAACTCCCTGATCCAAAAGTGAATGGCAATGCCGGTAGTTTCTTCAAAAACCCTGTTGTATCTGCCGAAACGGCTAAAGCATTACTGGCACAATTTCCAACAGCACCAAATTATCCCCAGACGGATGGTTCAGTAAAACTGGCCGCTGGTTGGCTTATCGATCAGTGCCAGCTAAAAGGAACACAAATTGGTGGGGCTGCGGTACACCGTCAACAGGCGTTAGTTCTCATTAATGAAGGCAATGCAAAAAGCGAAGATATTGTGCACCTGGCACATCATGTAAGACAGAAAGTGGGTGAAAAATTTAATGTCTGGCTTGAGCCAGAAGTTCGCTTTATTGGTACATCAGGTGAAGTTAGCGCAGTGGAGACGATTTCATGAAGGATAATACCGTTCCGCTAAAATTAATCACGCTATTAGCGAATGGCGAATTTCACTCTGGTGAGCAGCTGGGTGAAACGTTAGGAATGAGCCGGGCGGCCATTAATAAACATATTCAAACACTGCGTGACTGGGGCGTTGATGTCTTTACCGTTCCGGGTAAAGGATACAGCCTGCCTGAGCCCATCCAGTTACTTAATGCTGAACAGATATTGAGTCAGCTGGATAGCGGTAGTGTAGCCGTGCTGCCAGTTATTGACTCCACGAATCAGTACCTTCTTGATCGTATCGGAGAGCTTAAATCGGGTGATGCCTGCGTTGCTGAATACCAGCAGGCAGGACGTGGTCGCCGAGGTCGGAAATGGTTTTCACCTTTTGGCGCAAACTTATATTTGTCGATGTTCTGGCGTCTGGAACAAGGCCCGGCTGCGGCGATTGGTTTAAGTCTGGTTATCGGTATCGTGATGGCGGAAGTATTACGCAAGTTGGGCGCTGATAAAGTTCGTGTTAAATGGCCGAATGACCTCTATCTGCAGGATCGCAAGCTGGCAGGTATTCTTGTGGAGCTGACTGGCAAAACCGGCGATGCGGCGCAAATAGTCATTGGTGCCGGGATCAACATGGCAATGCGTCGTGTTGAAGAGAATATCGTTAATCAGGGGTGGATCACGCTGCAGGAAGCTGGGATCAATCTCGATCGTAATGCGTTGGCGGCCATGCTAATACGTGAATTACGTGCGGCGCTGGAACTCTTCGAGCAAGAAGGATTGGCACCTTATCTGTCGCGCTGGGAAAAACTGGATAATTTTATTAATCGCCCAGTGAAACTTATCATTGGTGATAAAGAAATATTTGGCATTTCACGCGGAATAGACAAACAAGGCGCTTTATTGCTTGAGCAGGATGGAATAATAAAACCCTGGATGGGCGGTGAAATATCCCTGCGTAGTGCAGAAAAATAAGAAAGGGGAGCATTAGCTCCCCTTTAAATTATTTGCGTAGTCTGACCTCTTCTACCGCGTGATTAGCACTCTTTGTCAGGATTAAACTGGCGCGCTCACGAGTAGGTAGAATATTTTGCTTTAAGTTCAGCCAGTTGATCTCTTTCCACAATGTCATGGCAGTGTTAATCGCTTCTTCTTTAGTTAATTTCGCGTAGTTATGAAAATAGGAATCCGGGTCTGTAAAAGCCCCTTCGCGGAATTTCAGGAAACGGTTGATATACCACGTCTGAAGTAAGTCTTCCGGTGCATCAACATATATCGAAAAATCGACAAAATCAGAAACAAAAACATGATGTGGATCGTGTGGATAATCCATCCCGCTCTGTAAGACATTTAACCCTTCAAGAATTAAAATATCAGGCTGAACAACCGTTTTATCTCCATCCGGGATCACATCATAAATAAGATGCGAGTAAACAGGTGCCGTAACGTTTGGCACGCCGGATTTGAGATCGGAAACAAACTTCACCAGGCGATGCATATCATACGATTCCGGGAAGCCTTTCTTCTTCATCAGACCACGTTCTTTCAGCACCTGATTAGGGTGAAGGAAGCCATCTGTAGTGATCAGCTCAACACGACGATGCTCCGGCCAACGGCTTAATAGTGCCTGCAATACACGGGCGGTTGTACTTTTCCCCACCGCGACGCTACCTGCGATACTGATAATGTAAGGAATGCGTTGCCCGTTGGTACCAAGAAACTGTTCCAGAACTGCCTGACGGCGCAGATTCGAGCTTATATAGAAGTTCAGCAAACGTGACAGAGGTAAATAGATCTCGGCAACTTCTTCTAACGAGAGATCTTCATTAATACCTTTGAGACGGGCGATCTCATCTTCCGATAACGTCATAGGTACGGAATCACGCAGAGCTGCCCACTGGTTGCGGTCAAACTGTAGGTAAGGCGTCATTAACGTTTGCTCTTTTATACTCATAAGCATGTTTCTGGCGGTCATAGCTCTATCGGCAAAACGATATTTGCCATGGCGCGTCACAGTTCTGTTGAATGGGTTAATGGGCAGGAGGGTAACACCAGATGGGGAGGAATAATAAGAAAAAATCTCTCCCAGGAAGCTATCGTTGAAAAGCAATGTGACAGATATTCCATCTGATAAAAAGAATTGCGCTTTAGAAGGAGCGCATTGTTGAGAACAATGATGTTGAAAAAGTGTGCTAATTTGCCCTCTGTTCGACTGTTTCTTCATCGTGTCGCATAAAATGTGACCAATAAAACAAATTATGCAATTTTTTAGTTGCATGAACTCGCATGTCTCCATAGAATGCGCGCTACTTGATGCCGACTTAGCTCAGTAGGTAGAGCAACTGACTTGTAATCAGTAGGTCACCAGTTCGATTCCGGTAGTCGGCACCATCAAGTCCGGTGGGGTTCCCGAGCGGCCAAAGGGAGCAGACTGTAAATCTGCCGTCACAGACTTCGAAGGTTCGAATCCTTCCCCCACCACCAATTTCGGCCACGCGATGGCGTAGCCCGAGACGATAAGTTCGCTTACCGGCTCGAATAAAGAGAGCTTCTCTCGATATTCAGTGCAGAATGAAAATCAGGTAGCCGAGTTCCAGGATGCGGGCATCGTATAATGGCTATTACCTCAGCCTTCCAAGCTGATGATGCGGGTTCGATTCCCGCTGCCCGCTCCAAGATGTGCTGATATAGCTCAGTTGGTAGAGCGCACCCTTGGTAAGGGTGAGGTCGGCAGTTCGAATCTGCCTATCAGCACCACTTCTTTTCTCCTCCCTGTTTTTTCCTTCTGTTTATTGCATTCAACAAGTCGGGCATGTTGCCTGGTTGATGTGGTGATATCACCGATTTATCCGTGTCTTAGAGGGACAATCGATGTCTAAAGAAAAGTTTGAACGTACAAAACCGCACGTTAACGTCGGTACTATCGGCCACGTTGACCATGGTAAAACAACGCTGACCGCTGCAATCACTACCGTACTGGCTAAAACCTACGGCGGTGCTGCTCGCGCATTCGACCAGATCGATAACGCGCCGGAAGAAAAAGCTCGTGGTATCACCATCAACACTTCTCACGTTGAATATGACACCCCGACCCGTCACTACGCACACGTAGACTGCCCGGGGCACGCCGACTATGTTAAAAACATGATCACCGGTGCTGCTCAGATGGACGGCGCGATCCTGGTAGTTGCTGCGACTGACGGCCCGATGCCGCAGACTCGTGAGCACATCCTGCTGGGTCGTCAGGTAGGCGTTCCGTACATCATCGTGTTCCTGAACAAATGCGACATGGTTGATGACGAAGAGCTGCTGGAACTGGTTGAAATGGAAGTTCGTGAACTTCTGTCTCAGTACGATTTCCCGGGCGACGACACTCCGATCGTTCGTGGTTCTGCTCTGAAAGCGCTGGAAGGCGACGCAGAGTGGGAAGCGAAAATCCTGGAACTGGCTGGCTTCCTGGATTCTTACATTCCGGAACCAGAGCGTGCGATTGACAAGCCGTTCCTGCTGCCGATCGAAGACGTATTCTCCATCTCCGGTCGTGGTACCGTTGTTACCGGTCGTGTAGAACGCGGTATCATCAAAGTTGGTGAAGAAGTTGAAATCGTTGGTATCAAAGAGACTCAGAAGTCTACCTGTACTGGCGTTGAAATGTTCCGCAAACTGCTGGACGAAGGCCGTGCTGGTGAGAACGTAGGTGTTCTGCTGCGTGGTATCAAACGTGAAGAAATCGAACGTGGTCAGGTACTGGCTAAGCCGGGCACCATCAAGCCGCACACCAAGTTCGAATCTGAAGTGTACATTCTGTCCAAAGATGAAGGCGGTCGTCATACTCCGTTCTTCAAAGGCTACCGTCCGCAGTTCTACTTCCGTACTACTGACGTGACTGGTACCATCGAACTGCCGGAAGGCGTAGAGATGGTAATGCCGGGCGACAACATCAAAATGGTTGTTACCCTGATCCACCCGATCGCGATGGACGACGGTCTGCGTTTCGCAATCCGTGAAGGCGGCCGTACCGTTGGCGCGGGCGTTGTAGCAAAAGTTCTGAGCTAATTGCCGATAACATTTGACGCAATGCGCACTAAAAGGGCATCATTTGATGCCCTTTTTGCACGCTTTCGTACCAGAACCTGGCTCATCAGTGATTTTCTTTGTCATAATCATTGCTGAGACAGGCTCTGTTGAGGGCGTATAATCCGAAAAGCTAATACGCGTTTCGATTTGGTTTGCCTCGCGATCGCGGGGTGAAAATGTTTGTAGAATACTTCTGACAGGTTGGTTTATGAGTGCGAATACCGAAGCTCAAGGAAGCGGGCGCGGCCTGGAAGCGATGAAGTGGGTCGTTGTGGTGGCATTGCTCCTGGTAGCAATTGTCGGCAACTACCTTTATCGCGACATTATGCTGCCGCTGCGTGCGCTGGCCGTAGTAATTCTGATTGCTGCAGCGGGTGGTGTCGCGCTGTTAACGACAAAAGGAAAAGCAACCGTTGCTTTTGCCCGTGAAGCGCGTACCGAAGTCCGTAAGGTCATTTGGCCGACTCGCCAGGAAACATTGCACACCACGCTGATTGTGGCTGCGGTTACCGCAGTAATGTCACTGATCCTGTGGGGACTGGATGGTATTCTGGTTCGCCTGGTATCCTTTATCACTGGCCTGAGGTTCTGAGATGTCTGAAGCTCCTAAAAAGCGCTGGTACGTCGTTCAGGCGTTTTCCGGTTTTGAAGGCCGCGTAGCAACGTCGCTGCGTGAGCATATCAAATTACACAACATGGAAGATTTGTTTGGTGAAGTCATGGTACCAACCGAAGAAGTGGTTGAAATCCGTGGCGGTCAGCGTCGCAAAAGCGAACGTAAATTCTTCCCTGGCTACGTCCTCGTTCAGATGGTGATGAACGACGCGAGCTGGCACCTGGTGCGCAGCGTACCGCGTGTGATGGGCTTCATCGGCGGTACTTCCGATCGTCCTGCGCCAATCAGCGATAAAGAAGTCGATGCGATTATGAACCGCCTGCAGCAGGTTGGTGATAAGCCGCGTCCGAAAACGTTGTTTGAACCGGGTGAAATGGTCCGTGTTAATGATGGTCCGTTCGCTGACTTCAACGGTGTTGTTGAAGAAGTGGATTACGAGAAATCTCGTCTGAAAGTGTCTGTTTCTATCTTCGGTCGTGCGACCCCGGTAGAGCTGGACTTCAGCCAGGTTGAAAAAGCCTAACCCAGCGATCAAAAAAGCGGCGATTTAATCGTTGCACAAGGCGCGAGATTGGAATACAATTTCGCGCCTTTTGTTTTTATGGGCCTTGCCCGTAAAACGATTTTTTTATATCACGGGGAGCCTCTCAGAGGCGTTATCACCCAACTTGAGGAATTTATAATGGCTAAGAAAGTACAAGCCTATGTCAAGCTGCAGGTTGCAGCTGGTATGGCTAACCCGAGTCCGCCAGTAGGTCCGGCTCTGGGTCAGCAGGGCGTAAACATCATGGAATTCTGCAAAGCGTTCAACGCAAAAACTGATTCCATCGAAAAAGGTCTGCCGATTCCGGTAGTAATCACCGTTTACGCTGACCGTTCTTTCACTTTCGTTACCAAGACTCCGCCGGCAGCAGTTCTGCTGAAAAAAGCGGCTGGTATCAAGTCTGGTTCCGGTAAGCCGAACAAAGACAAAGTGGGTAAAATTTCCCGCGCTCAGCTGCAGGAAATCGCGCAGACCAAAGCTGCCGACATGACTGGTGCCGACATTGAAGCGATGACTCGCTCCATCGAAGGTACTGCACGTTCCATGGGCCTGGTAGTGGAGGACTAAGAAATGGCTAAACTGACCAAGCGCATGCGTGTTATCCGCGAGAAAGTTGATGCAACCAAACAGTACGACATCAACGAAGCTATCGCTCTGCTGAAAGAGCTGGCGACTGCTAAATTCGTAGAAAGCGTGGACGTAGCTGTTAACCTCGGCATCGACGCTCGTAAATCTGACCAGAACGTACGTGGTGCAACTGTACTGCCGCACGGTACTGGCCGTTCCGTTCGCGTAGCTGTATTTACCCAAGGTGCAAATGCTGAAGCTGCTAAAGCTGCAGGTGCTGAACTGGTAGGTATGGAAGATCTGGCTGACCAGATCAAGAAAGGCGAAATGAACTTTGACGTTGTTATTGCTTCTCCGGATGCAATGCGCGTTGTTGGCCAGCTGGGCCAGGTTCTGGGTCCGCGCGGCCTGATGCCAAACCCGAAAGTGGGTACTGTAACGCCGAACGTTGCTGAAGCGGTTAAAAACGCTAAAGCTGGCCAGATTCGTTACCGTAACGACAAAAACGGCATCATCCACACCACCATCGGTAAAGTGGACTTTGACGCTGACAAACTGAAAGAAAACCTGGAAGCTCTGCTGGTTGCGCTGAAAAAAGCAAAACCGACTCAGGCGAAAGGCGTGTACATCAAGAAAGTTAGCATCTCCACCACCATGGGTGCAGGTGTTGCAGTTGACCAGGCTGGCCTGAGCGCTTCTGTAAACTAATGCCTTTACGTGGGCGGTGATTTTGTCTACAATCTTACCCCCACGTATAATGCTTAATGCAGACGTATATCCGAGATATTCGGGTTGTAGCAAGGCGGCAACTGAGTGAGTCGCCAGGAGCATAGCTAACTATGTGATTGGTGCGAACGAAGGAAGCCAACGCCGCTACAAGCTGAATAGCGACGGATAGAAAAGATTTGTTCGTTGGAGCCTGGCCTATCCAGGCCTCCGTCGAAGACCGCAGGAGTTTCGCAAGAAACTTAATCCCCTGCGTAGACGGTGACAGAACGCTAAGATTATTCTTTTATATTCTGGCTTGTTTCTGCTCACCGTAATTAAGACGCTCTCTCCGTTTGGAGGAGTGAAGTGAGTTCCAGAGATTTTCTCTGGCAAACATCCAGGAGCAAAGCTAATGGCTTTAAATCTTCAAGACAAACAAGCGATTGTTGCTGAAGTCAGCGAAGTAGCCAAAGGCGCGCTGTCTGCAGTAGTTGCGGATTCCCGTGGCGTAACTGTAGATAAAATGACTGAACTGCGTAAAGCAGGTCGCGAAGCTGGCGTATACATGCGTGTTGTTCGTAACACCCTGCTGCGCCGTGCTGTTGAAGGTACTCCGTTCGAGTGCCTGAAAGACGCGTTTGTTGGTCCGACCCTGATTGCATACTCTATGGAACACCCGGGCGCAGCTGCTCGTCTGTTCAAAGAGTTCGCGAAAGCGAATGCAAAATTTGAGGTCAAAGCCGCTGCCTTTGAAGGTGAGCTGATCCCGGCGTCTCAGATCGACCGCCTGGCAACTCTGCCGACCTACGAAGAAGCAATTGCACGCCTGATGGCAACCATGAAAGAAGCTTCGGCTGGCAAACTGGTTCGTACTCTGGCTGCTGTACGCGATGCGAAAGAAGCTGCTTAATCGCAGTTATCTTTTTAACGCATTCGCTTACGTATAAACTTATTCTGATATTCAGGAACAATTTAAATGTCTATCACTAAAGATCAAATCATTGAAGCAGTTGCAGCTATGTCTGTAATGGACGTTGTAGAACTGATCTCTGCAATGGAAGAAAAATTCGGTGTTTCCGCTGCTGCTGCTGTAGCTGTAGCTGCTGGCCCGGTTGAAGCTGCTGAAGAAAAAACTGAATTCGACGTAATTCTGAAAGCTGCTGGCGCTAACAAAGTTGCTGTTATCAAAGCAGTACGTGGCGCAACTGGCCTGGGTCTGAAAGAAGCTAAAGACCTGGTAGAATCTGCACCGGCTGCTCTGAAAGAAGGCGTGAGCAAAGACGACGCAGAAGCACTGAAAAAAGCTCTGGAAGAAGCTGGCGCTGAAGTTGAAGTTAAATAAGCCAACCCTTCCGGTTGCAGCCTGAGAAATCAGGCTGATGGCTGGTGACTTTTTAGTCACCAGCCTTTTTGCGCTGTAAGGCGCCAGTAGCGTTTCACACTGTTTGACTACTGCTGTGCCTTTCAATGCTTGTTTCTATCGACGACTTAATATACTGCGACAGGACGCCCGTTCTGTGTAAATCGCAATGAAATGGTTTAAGCGTGATAGCAACAGGCATTGCGGAAAGTGTTCCATTTTCCGGTCAACAAAATAGTGTTGCACAAACTGTCCGCTCAATGGACAGATGGGTCGACTTGTCAGCGAGCTGAGGAACCCTATGGTTTACTCCTATACCGAGAAAAAACGTATTCGTAAGGATTTTGGTAAACGTCCACAAGTTCTGGATGTACCTTATCTCCTTTCTATCCAGCTTGACTCGTTTCAGAAATTTATCGAGCAAGATCCTGAAGGGCAGTATGGTCTGGAAGCTGCTTTCCGTTCCGTATTCCCGATTCAGAGCTACAGCGGTAATTCCGAGCTGCAATACGTCAGCTACCGCCTTGGCGAACCGGTGTTTGACGTCCAGGAATGTCAAATCCGTGGCGTGACCTATTCCGCACCGCTGCGCGTTAAACTGCGTCTGGTGATCTATGAGCGCGAAGCGCCGGAAGGCACCGTAAAAGACATTAAAGAACAAGAAGTCTACATGGGCGAAATTCCGCTCATGACGGACAACGGTACCTTTGTTATCAACGGTACTGAGCGTGTTATCGTTTCCCAGCTGCACCGTAGTCCGGGCGTCTTCTTTGACTCCGACAAAGGTAAAACCCACTCTTCGGGTAAAGTGCTGTATAACGCGCGCATCATCCCTTACCGTGGTTCCTGGCTGGACTTCGAATTCGATCCGAAGGACAACCTGTTCGTACGTATCGACCGTCGCCGTAAACTGCCTGCGACCATCATTCTGCGTGCCCTGAACTACACCACAGAGCAGATCCTCGACCTGTTCTTTGAAAAAGTTATCTTTGAAATCCGTGATAACAAGCTGCAGATGGAACTGGTGCCGGAACGCCTGCGTGGTGAAACCGCATCTTTTGACATCGAAGCTAACGGTAAAGTGTACGTAGAAAAAGGCCGCCGCATTACTGCGCGCCACATTCGCCAGCTGGAAAAAGACGACGTCAAACTGATCGAAGTCCCGGTTGAGTACATCGCAGGTAAAGTGGTTGCTAAAGACTACATTGATGAGTCTACTGGTGAGCTGATCTGTGCTGCGAACATGGAGCTGAGCCTGGATCTGCTGGCTAAGCTGAGCCAGTCTGGTCACAAGCGTATCGAAACGCTGTTCACCAACGATCTGGATCACGGCCCGTATATCTCTGAAACCTTACGTGTCGACCCAACTAACGATCGTCTGAGCGCACTGGTAGAAATCTACCGCATGATGCGCCCTGGCGAGCCGCCGACTCGTGAAGCCGCTGAAAGCCTGTTCGAGAACCTGTTCTTCTCCGAAGACCGCTATGACTTGTCTGCGGTTGGTCGTATGAAGTTCAACCGTTCTCTGCTGCGCGACGAAATCGAAGGTTCCGGTATCCTGAGCAAAGACGACATCATTGATGTTATGAAAAAGCTCATCGATATCCGTAACGGTAAAGGCGAAGTCGATGATATCGACCACCTCGGTAACCGTCGTATCCGTTCCGTTGGCGAAATGGCGGAAAACCAGTTCCGCGTTGGCCTGGTACGTGTAGAGCGTGCGGTGAAAGAGCGTTTGTCTCTGGGCGATCTGGATACCCTGATGCCTCAGGATATGATCAACGCCAAACCGATTTCCGCAGCAGTGAAAGAGTTCTTTGGTTCCAGCCAGCTGTCTCAGTTTATGGACCAGAACAACCCGCTGTCTGAGATTACGCACAAGCGTCGTATCTCCGCACTCGGCCCAGGCGGTCTGACCCGTGAACGTGCAGGCTTCGAAGTTCGAGACGTACACCCGACTCACTACGGTCGCGTATGTCCAATCGAAACTCCTGAAGGCCCGAACATCGGTCTGATCAACTCCCTGTCCGTGTACGCACAGACTAACGAATATGGCTTCCTTGAGACGCCGTACCGTAAAGTGATCGACGGTGTTGTAACCGACGAAATTCACTACCTGTCTGCTATCGAAGAAGGCAACTACGTTATCGCCCAGGCGAACTCCAACCTGGATGAAGAAGGCCACTTCGTAGAAGACCTGGTAACTTGCCGTAGCAAAGGCGAATCCAGCTTGTTCAGCCGCGACCAGGTTGACTACATGGACGTATCCACCCAGCAGGTGGTATCCGTCGGTGCGTCCCTGATCCCGTTCCTTGAACACGATGACGCCAACCGTGCATTGATGGGTGCGAACATGCAACGTCAGGCCGTTCCGACTCTGCGTGCTGATAAGCCGCTGGTTGGTACGGGTATGGAACGTGCTGTTGCCGTTGACTCCGGTGTAACTGCGGTTGCTAAACGTGGTGGTGTCGTTCAGTACGTGGATGCTTCCCGTATCGTTATCAAAGTTAACGAAGACGAGATGTATCCGGGCGAAGCGGGTATCGACATCTACAACCTGACCAAATACACCCGTTCTAACCAGAACACCTGTATCAACCAGATGCCGTGTGTGTCTCTGGGTGAACCGGTAGAGCGCGGCGACGTGCTGGCAGACGGTCCGTCCACCGATCTCGGTGAACTGGCGCTCGGTCAGAACATGCGTGTAGCGTTCATGCCGTGGAATGGTTACAACTTCGAAGACTCCATCCTCGTATCCGAGCGTGTTGTTCAGGAAGATCGTTTCACCACCATTCACATTCAGGAACTGGCATGTGTGTCCCGTGACACCAAGCTGGGGCCAGAAGAGATCACCGCTGACATCCCGAACGTGGGTGAAGCTGCGCTCTCCAAACTGGATGAATCCGGTATCGTTTACATTGGTGCGGAAGTAACCGGTGGCGACATTCTGGTTGGTAAGGTAACGCCGAAAGGTGAAACTCAGCTGACCCCAGAAGAAAAACTGCTGCGTGCGATCTTCGGTGAGAAAGCGTCTGACGTTAAAGACTCTTCTCTGCGCGTACCAAACGGTGTATCCGGTACGGTTATCGACGTTCAGGTCTTTACTCGCGATGGCGTAGAAAAAGACAAACGTGCGCTGGAAATCGAAGAAATGCAGCTCAAACAGGCGAAGAAAGACCTGTCTGAAGAACTGCAGATCCTCGAAGCGGGTCTGTTCAGCCGTATCCGTGCTGTGCTGGTAGCCGGTGGCGTTGAAGCTGAGAAGCTCGACAAACTGCCGCGCGATCGCTGGCTGGAGCTGGGCCTGACCGACGAAGAGAAACAAAATCAGCTGGAACAGCTGGCTGAGCAGTATGACGAACTGAAACACGAGTTCGAGAAGAAACTCGAAGCGAAACGCCGCAAAATCACCCAGGGCGATGATCTGGCACCGGGCGTGCTGAAGATTGTTAAGGTATATCTGGCGGTTAAACGCCGTATCCAGCCTGGTGACAAGATGGCAGGTCGTCACGGTAACAAGGGTGTAATTTCTAAGATCAACCCGATCGAAGATATGCCTTACGATGAAAACGGTACGCCGGTAGACATCGTACTGAACCCGCTGGGCGTACCGTCTCGTATGAACATCGGTCAGATCCTCGAAACCCACCTGGGTATGGCTGCGAAAGGTATCGGCGACAAGATCAACGCCATGCTGAAACAGCAGCAAGAAGTCGCGAAACTGCGCGAATTCATCCAGCGTGCTTACGATCTGGGCGCTGACGTTCGTCAGAAAGTTGACCTGAGTACCTTCAGCGATGAAGAAGTTATGCGTCTGGCTGAAAACCTGCGCAAAGGTATGCCAATCGCAACGCCGGTCTTCGACGGTGCGAAAGAAGCAGAAATTAAAGAACTGCTGAAACTTGGCGACCTGCCGACTTCTGGTCAGATCCGCCTGTACGACGGTCGCACTGGTGAACAGTTCGAACGTCCGGTAACCGTGGGTTACATGTACATGCTGAAACTGAACCACCTGGTCGACGACAAGATGCACGCGCGTTCCACCGGTTCTTACAGCCTGGTTACTCAGCAGCCGCTGGGTGGTAAGGCACAGTTCGGTGGTCAGCGTTTCGGGGAGATGGAAGTGTGGGCGCTGGAAGCATACGGCGCAGCATACACCCTGCAGGAAATGCTCACCGTTAAGTCTGATGACGTGAACGGTCGTACCAAGATGTATAAAAACATCGTGGACGGCAACCATCAGATGGAGCCGGGCATGCCAGAATCCTTCAACGTATTGTTGAAAGAGATTCGTTCGCTGGGTATCAACATCGAACTGGAAGACGAGTAATTCTCGCTCAAACAGGTCACTGCTGTCGGGGTAAAACCCGGCAGCGGATTGTGCTAACTCCGACGGGAGCAAATCCGTGAAAGATTTATTAAAGTTTCTGAAAGCGCAGACTAAAACCGAAGAGTTTGATGCGATCAAAATTGCTCTGGCTTCGCCAGACATGATCCGTTCATGGTCTTTCGGTGAAGTTAAAAAGCCGGAAACCATCAACTACCGTACGTTCAAACCAGAACGTGACGGCCTTTTCTGCGCCCGTATCTTTGGGCCGGTAAAAGATTACGAGTGCCTGTGCGGTAAGTACAAGCGCCTGAAACACCGTGGCGTCATCTGTGAGAAGTGCGGCGTTGAAGTGACCCAGACTAAAGTACGCCGTGAGCGTATGGGCCACATCGAACTGGCTTCCCCGACTGCGCACATCTGGTTCCTGAAATCGCTGCCGTCCCGTATCGGCCTGCTGCTCGATATGCCGCTGCGCGATATCGAACGCGTACTGTACTTCGAATCCTATGTGGTTATCGAAGGCGGTATGACCAACCTGGAGCGTCAGCAGATCCTGACTGAAGAGCAGTATCTGGACGCGCTGGAAGAGTTCGGTGACGAATTCGACGCGAAAATGGGTGCGGAAGCAATCCAGGCTCTGCTGAAGAGCATGGATCTGGAGCAAGAGTGCGAACAGCTGCGTGAAGAGCTGAACGAAACCAACTCCGAAACCAAGCGTAAAAAGCTGACCAAGCGTATCAAACTGCTGGAAGCGTTCGTTCAGTCTGGTAACAAACCAGAGTGGATGATCCTGACCGTTCTGCCGGTACTGCCGCCAGATCTGCGTCCGCTGGTTCCGCTGGATGGTGGTCGTTTCGCGACTTCTGACCTGAACGATCTGTATCGTCGCGTCATTAACCGTAACAACCGTCTGAAACGTCTGCTGGATCTGGCTGCGCCGGACATCATCGTACGTAACGAAAAACGTATGCTGCAGGAAGCGGTAGACGCCCTGCTGGATAACGGTCGTCGTGGTCGTGCGATCACTGGTTCTAACAAGCGTCCTCTGAAATCTTTGGCCGACATGATCAAAGGTAAACAGGGTCGTTTCCGTCAGAACCTGCTCGGTAAGCGTGTTGACTACTCCGGTCGTTCTGTAATCACCGTAGGTCCATACCTGCGTCTGCATCAGTGCGGTCTGCCGAAGAAAATGGCACTGGAACTGTTCAAACCGTTCATCTACGGCAAGCTGGAACTGCGTGGTCTTGCTACCACCATTAAAGCTGCGAAGAAAATGGTTGAGCGCGAAGAAGCTGTCGTTTGGGATATCCTGGACGAAGTTATCCGCGAACACCCGGTACTGCTGAACCGTGCACCGACTCTGCACCGTCTGGGTATCCAGGCATTTGAACCGGTACTGATCGAAGGCAAAGCTATCCAGCTGCACCCGCTGGTTTGTGCGGCATATAACGCCGACTTCGATGGTGACCAGATGGCTGTTCACGTACCGCTGACGCTGGAAGCCCAGCTGGAAGCGCGTGCGCTGATGATGTCTACCAACAACATCCTGTCCCCGGCGAACGGCGAACCAATCATCGTTCCGTCTCAGGACGTTGTACTGGGTCTGTACTACATGACCCGCGACTGTGTTAACGCCAAAGGCGAAGGCATGGTGCTGACTGGCCCGAAAGAAGCAGAACGTCTGTATCGCTCTGGTCTGGCTTCTCTGCATGCGCGCGTTAAAGTGCGTATCACCGAGTATGAAAAAGATGCTAACGGTGAATTAGTAGCGAAAACCAGCCTGAAAGATACGACCGTTGGCCGTGCTATTCTGTGGATGATTGTACCGAAAGGTCTGCCTTACTCCATCGTCAACCAGGCGCTGGGTAAGAAAGCAATCTCCAAAATGCTGAACACCTGCTACCGCATTCTCGGTCTGAAACCGACCGTTATTTTTGCGGACCAGATCATGTACACCGGCTTTGCATATGCAGCGCGTTCTGGTGCATCTGTTGGTATCGATGACATGGTCATCCCGGAGAAGAAACACGAAATCATCTCCGAGGCAGAAGCTGAAGTTGCTGAGATTCAGGAGCAGTTCCAGTCTGGTCTGGTAACTGCGGGCGAACGCTACAACAAAGTTATCGATATCTGGGCTGCGGCGAACGATCGTGTATCCAAAGCGATGATGGATAATCTGCAAACTGAAACCGTTATTAACCGTGACGGTCAGGAAGAGAAGCAGGTTTCCTTCAACAGCATCTACATGATGGCCGACTCCGGTGCGCGTGGTTCTGCGGCACAGATTCGTCAGCTGGCGGGTATGCGTGGTCTGATGGCGAAGCCGGATGGCTCCATCATCGAAACGCCAATCACCGCGAACTTCCGTGAAGGTCTGAACGTACTCCAGTACTTCATCTCAACCCACGGTGCTCGTAAAGGTCTGGCGGATACCGCACTGAAAACTGCGAACTCCGGTTACCTGACTCGTCGTCTGGTTGACGTGGCGCAGGACCTGGTGGTTACCGAAGACGATTGTGGTACTCATGAAGGTATCATGATGACTCCGGTTATCGAAGGTGGTGACGTTAAAGAGCCGCTGCGCGATCGCGTACTGGGTCGTGTAACTGCTGAAGACGTTCTGAAGCCGGGTACTGCTGATATCCTCGTTCCGCGCAACACGCTGCTGCACGAACAGTGGTGTGACCTGCTGGAAGAGAACTCTGTCGACGCGGTTAAAGTACGTTCTGTTGTATCTTGTGACACCGACTTTGGTGTATGTGCGCACTGCTACGGTCGTGACCTGGCACGTGGCCACATCATCAACAAAGGTGAAGCAATCGGTGTTATCGCGGCACAGTCCATCGGTGAACCGGGTACACAGCTGACCATGCGTACGTTCCACATCGGTGGTGCGGCATCTCGTGCGGCTGCTGAATCCAGCATCCAGGTGAAAAACAAAGGTAGCATCAAGCTCAGCAACGTGAAGTCGGTTGTGAACTCCAGCGGTAAACTGGTTATCACTTCCCGTAACACCGAACTGAAATTGATCGACGAATTCGGTCGTACCAAAGAAAGCTATAAAGTGCCTTACGGTGCAGTACTGGCGAAAGGCGATGGCGAACAGGTTGCTGGCGGCGAGACCGTTGCAAACTGGGACCCGCACACCATGCCGGTTATCACCGAAGTAAGCGGTTTTGTACGCTTTACTGACATGATCGACGGCCAGACCATTACTCGTCAGACCGACGAATTGACCGGTCTGTCTTCGCTGGTGGTTCTGGATTCCGCAGAACGTACCGCAGGTGGTAAAGATCTGCGTCCGGCACTGAAAATCGTTGATGCTCAGGGTAACGACGTTCTGATCCCGGGTACCGACATGCCTGCGCAGTACTTCCTGCCGGGTAAAGCGATTGTTCAGCTGGAAGATGGCGTACAGATCAGCTCCGGTGACACCCTGGCGCGTATTCCGCAAGAATCTGGCGGTACCAAGGACATCACCGGTGGTCTGCCACGCGTTGCGGACCTGTTCGAAGCACGTCGTCCGAAAGAGCCGGCAATCCTGGCTGAAATCAGCGGTGTGGTTTCCTTCGGTAAAGAAACCAAAGGTAAACGTCGTCTGGTTATCACCCCGGTAGACGGTAGCGAGCCGTATGAAGAGATGATTCCGAAATGGCGTCAGCTCAACGTGTTCGAAGGTGAACGTGTAGAACGTGGTGACGTAATTTCCGACGGTCCGGAAGCGCCGCATGACATTCTGCGTCTGCGTGGTGTTCATGCTGTGACTCGTTACATCGTTAATGAAGTACAGGACGTATACCGTCTGCAGGGCGTTAAGATTAACGATAAACACATCGAAGTTATCGTTCGTCAGATGCTGCGTAAAGCTACCATCGTTAACGCGGGCAGCTCCGACTTCCTGGAAGGCGAACAGGTTGAATACTCTCGCGTCAAGATCGCAAACCGCGAACTGGAAGCGAACGGCAAAGTGGGTGCAACTTACTCCCGCGATCTGCTGGGTATCACCAAAGCGTCTCTGGCAACCGAGTCCTTCATCTCCGCGGCATCGTTCCAGGAGACCACTCGCGTGCTGACCGAAGCAGCCGTTGCGGGCAAACGCGACGAACTGCGCGGCCTGAAAGAGAACGTTATCGTGGGTCGTCTGATCCCGGCAGGTACCGGTTACGCGTACCACCAGGATCGTATGCGTCGCCGTGCTGCGGGTGAAGCTCCGGCTGCACCGCAGGTGACTGCAGAAGACGCATCTGCCAGCCTGGCAGAACTGCTGAACGCAGGTCTGGGCGGTTCTGATAACGAGTAATCGTTAATCCGCAAATAACGTAAAAACCCGCTTCGGCGGGTTTTTTTATGGGGGTAGTTTAGGGAAAGAGCATTTGTCAGAATATTTAATGAATTTCTGGATACTCATAATCAATGTAGAGATGACTAATATCCTGAAACTGACTGAACTAATTGAGTCAAGCTCGGCAAGAATTCGATACTATTCCTGTGTGACTTTCTTAAGGAACGATAATGAAACAGGAAGTGGAGAAGTGGCGACCTTTTGGACATCCGGATGGTGATATTCGTGATTTATCATTTCTTGATGCTCATCAGGCTGTCTACGTTCAGCATCATGAGGGCAAAGAGCCTTTAGAGTATCGCTTCTGGGTTACCTACTCTCTTCACTGCTTCACAAAAGATTATGAACATCAGACTAACGAAGAAAAACAATCGTTAATGTACCACGCGCCTAAAGAATCTCGTCCCTTCTGCCAGCACCGTTATAACTTAGCGCGCATACACTTAAAAAGAACCATTTTGGCGCTGCCAGAAAGCAACGTTATTCATGCTGGGTATGGTAGCTATGCCGTGATTGAAGTGGATTTAAACGGAGGAGACAAGGCATTTTACTTTGTTGCGTTCAGGGCTTTCAGGGAAAAGAAAAAACTTCGTTTGCATGTAACTAGCGCTTATCCCATTTCTGAAAAACAGAAAGGTAAATCAGTGAAATTTTTCACCATTGCCTACAACTTATTGAGAAATAAGCAGCTTCCTCAGCCATCAAAATAACAAAACCCACCTTAAGGTGGGTTTCGCCAGAGAATTATCTCTGGTATTCAGAACGCCATTACCGGACTTTGCCTTGACCTTGCGATAATCGCAGGTTGCGGGATGTCTGAATTTCTTCAGTCTGCTGCATCCTGGAAGATGAGAACATGTGTTCTTATTTTCGTCTCTATGATAGTTGAGTATTTACTCTCTTACAATCAGATCTCTTTCATTGCTCAACAGGCGATGGCTTCAGACTTTGCATTACGGAATTTTTAAGAAAGGCAGGGCGAAACGAGGAAGAAGCTTTTCGCCCTGGACAACATTCCTGCTGACGGTACTAACATAAAAAAACGCAACGCTTTCAACAACCTTGCGTTTTTCATCTTCCGTAGCTGCTCGGAATAAATTTACGTTCTTACATTTTGTCTCATGTCCTTTGCGAGGCGCGTCCCAGATAGCTGTCCCAGTCTTTCCACACCGGCTGCAAACCCTGAGCGGTTAACGCGGCGGCCACCGCTTCTGGTCTGCGATCGTCGTGCGGTGAGAACTGTTCCAGCTCGGGATGATTGTCGGCATAACCACCTGGTTGCGTTTTCGAGAAGGCGCTGACGTTATTGATCGCCAGCGGAATAACGCGATCGCGAAACCACGGTGATTCCCGCGTGGAGAGTGACAGTTCAATCTCCGGCGCAAGTAGGCGGAAGGCGCAGATAGTTTGCACTAACTGGCGTTCATCCATAATCGACGCTGGCTCAATCCCGCCAGTACACGGGCGCAGGCGCGGGAAGGAGACAGAGTAACGGCTTTGCCAGTAATGTTGTTGCAGCCATAGCAAATGTTCGGCAACCATATAGCAGTCAACGCGCCAGCTGTCGGAAAGGCCGATTAGCGCGCCGAGGCCTATCTTATCTATCCCCGCACGGCCCAGCCGATCCGGCGTTTCCAGCCGCCAGAAGAAGTCCTGTTTTTTCCCTTTCAGATGATGGTGGGCGTATGTCGCCTCGTGATATGTCTCCTGATAAACCATCACCCCATCCAGACCAAGTTGCTTTAACTCGGCGTATTCCGCTTCCGCCAGTGGCTGTACTTCCATCTGTAGTGAAGAGAACTGTTCACGCAGGACAGGGAGATGACGACGAAAGTAATCCATCCCCACTTTCGTCTGATGTTCACCAGTGACCAGCAATAGATGTTCAAAGCCCATCTCCCGGATAGCGGCGCTTTCCCTGGCGATATCCGCTTCATCCAGCGTTTTACGCTTGATGCGATTGCTCATGGAAAATCCGCAGTAAGTGCAGTCGTTAGCGCAAAGATTAGAGAGATAAAGCGGGACGTAGAAGCTGATGACGTTGCCAAATCGCTGACGGGTCAGACGCTGCGCCCGTTGAGCCAGTGGTTCCAGGTATTCACTGGCGGCAGGTGATAGCAATGCCATCATATCGTCGCGAGTGAGTTGCGAGGCATTGAGCGCCCGCTCTACGTCAGCAGCCGTTTTGCTGTTGATACGCAGGCGGATGTCGTCCCAGTCCAGTTGTCGCCAGCGATCGCTGAAGGTTTTCATGCCGATGCCTCCAGAAATCCGGTCAGCGGGCTAGTGGCATGAGCAAAATGACTGCGACTGCCCGGCCCGGACTGACGTGCCAGCAGGCCGGCGTCTACCGCCAGACGAAATGCCTTCGCCATGTTGACGGGATCGTCCGCGACGGCAATCGCCGTATTCACTAACACCGCATCGGCTCCCATTTCAAGCGCCTGCGCGGCATGGCTGGGAACGCCAATGCCAGCATCAACGACCACCGGAACCGTGGCTTGCTGGATAATAATCTCCAGCATGGCGCGGGTTTCCAGTCCCTGATTAGAGCCAATTGGTGCGCCGAGCGGCATTACTGCTGCACAGCCCACTTCCTCCAGACGTTTGCACAACACTGGATCGGCACCGCAGTAAGGCAGCACGACAAATCCCTGTTGCACCAACATTTCGGCGGCTTTCAGGGTTTCGATGGGATCGGGCAACAGCCAGCGGGCGTCAGGGTGAATCTCTAATTTTAGCCAGTTTGTGCCTAACGCTTCACGTGCCAGATGAGCGGCGAAAATGGCTTCTTCCGCAGTTTTCGCCCCAGAAGTATTTGGCAGTAGTGTCACACCCGCCGCGATAAGTGGATCGAGGATAGCATCGTTGTGTTGGCGCAAGTCGACACGTTTCATCGCCAGCGTCACCAGTTGGCTGCCGGAAGCGCGGATCGCCTCCACCATCAATTGTGAAGAGGCGAATTTCCCGGTGCCGGTAAACAGATGTGAATCAAACGTTTTGCCCGCAATACGTAACATCTCAACCCCCTGCAATAACCTGAAAAAGCAGGATCTGGTCGCCATCCTGCACGATATGTTGCGCCCATTGCTCCCGCGGGACGATTTGCTGATTAATTGCCAGTGCCGCACCTGCTTGTTGTTGATCGAGTTGCTCCAGCAGTTCGTGAACAGTTAGTCCGGCGACGCACTGCATCGGTTGATCGTTAAACAGGATCTGCATTGCTTCCTCCGCATACTGGGCAACTGCTGGCACGGCGCAACGCCAGGTTGCGCCATTGGTTTAATTTACCGTCAAACAGTCGAAGATATCCCGCAGGGGTCTCTATACCACTCAATAGCTTAATTGCTTCCAGTGCCTGTAACGTGCCCATGACCCCGACCACCGGGCCAACCACGCCCGCCGTGCGGCAGTTGCGTTCTGGCTCCTGGTTATCCGGCCACAGGCAGCGGTAACACCCCTGTTCCCAGGGCGGTGTCAGCACCATCAACTGACCACCAAATCCGACCGCGCTGGCGATGATAAGCGGTGTGTTAAGTGCTACGCAGGCGGTATTAATCTCCTGGCGAGTCGCCATGTTGTCGGTACAGTCGAGTACCACATCGGCCCGTGCTACCGCATCTTTTAACGCCTTACCCGTTAACCGTTGTTGTAATGCTGTCAGTTGAATGTCGGGATTCAACTGTGTCAGTCGCTGTTGGCTGACCTGCGATTTCGGGCGATCGATATCTTCAGTCGTAAAGAGGATTTGTCGTTGCAGATTGCTCAAATGCACATCGTCGTCATCTGCCAGTACCAGCGTCCCGACACCAGCTCCCGCCAGGTATAGCGCAGCAGGTGTACCCAACCCACCCAGACCGATAATCAGCACCTGGCTGTCGAGCAGTTTTTGCTGCCCGTCAAGAGCGATATCGTCGAGCAGGATTTGGCGGCTATAACGCATAAAGTCACGGTCATTCATCGCCAACTCCTGCAATTTCCAGCAACTGTGCTGTTGCCAAACGCCAGTCTGCGGCTTGAGTAATGGCGCTGACAACGGCGATACTGCCGACACCCGTTGCTATCACCGCAGGCGCGCGCGGCAGACTGATACCGCCAATCGCCACGGTGGGATAATCCGCCAGGCGCTCAACATGCCGTGCCAGCTGTTCCAGCCCCTGCGGTGCAGAAGGCATCTGTTTGGTTTGCGTCGGGAACACATGTCCTAGCGCGATATAAGAAGGACGTGCTGCCAACGCGACGTCGATCTCCATATCATCATGTGTCGAAACGCCCAGCCGCAGGCCTGCCGCGCGGATGGCATTGAGATCGGTAGATTGCAAATCTTCCTGCCCCAAATGGACGCCATACGCCTGATGCTTAATCGCCAGCTGCCAGTAATCGTTGATAAACAGCCGTGCGTTATAGCGGCGGCCCAGCGCAATTGCTGCTACGACATCGGCTTCCACCTCTTCATCGCGCCGATCTTTGATGCGCAGCTGGAGAGTACGCACGCCTGCATCCAACAGACGTTCGATCCACTGTACGCTGTCCACTACCGGGTACAGTCCTAAACGAAAAGGTACGTGAGGAAAATCAGGCTGATACATCACGCTTCCTCCTTACGCAGGTAGATTTCTCCACCACTGGCACGGAAGTTCTCCGACATATCCGCCATTCCCACTTCAATGGTTTGCGCGGCGGCATAGTCACGCACTTCCTGGCTGATTTTCATCGAGCAGAATTTCGGCCCACACATGGAGCAAAAATGGGCGACTTTACCGGACTCTTGTGGCAGGGTTTCATCGTGATAAGCGCGGGCGGTAAACGGGTCGAGGGCCAGATTAAACTGGTCTTCCCAGCGAAATTCGAAGCGGGCTTTCGACATGGCGTTATCGCGAATTTGCGCGCCCGGATGCCCTTTCGCCAGGTCGGCGGCGTGGGCGGCAATCTTATAGGTGATAAGCCCCTGCTTAACATCTTCTTTATTAGGCAGACCCAGATGCTCTTTTGGCGTTACGTAACAGAGCATCGCGCAGCCAAACCAGCCAATCATCGCCGCGCCAATCCCCGATGTGAAGTGGTCATAACCCGGCGCAATATCAGTAGTTAGCGGCCCGAGGGTATAGAACGGTGCTTCGTGGCAGTGCTCTAACTCCTCGGTCATATTGCGGCGGATCATCTGCATCGGCACGTGGCCTGGACCTTCAATCATCACCTGCACGTCATATTCCCAGGCGATTTTGGTCAGTTCGCCCAGCGTATGTAGCTCGGCAAACTGCGCTTCATCGTTGGCGTCCTGTATAGAACCAGGGCGCAGGCCGTCGCCCAGCGACAACGAAACGTCATAAGCGGCACAGATTTCACAAATTTCGCGGAAGTGTTGATAGAGGAAATTTTCCTGATGATGGGAGAGGCACCATTTCGCCATAATCGAACCGCCGCGAGAGACGATACCAGTCAGGCGTTTCGCGGTCATCGGCACATAGCGCAGCAGTACGCCCGCATGGATAGTGAAGTAATCCACACCTTGCTCGGCTTGTTCCAGCAGCGTGTCGCGGAACGCTTCCCAGGTAAGATCTTCAGCGATCCCATTAACCTTCTCCAGCGCCTGGTAGATCGGCACTGTACCAATCGGTACCGGGCTGTTACGCAAAATCCATTCGCGAGTTTCGTGAATATAGCGACCGGTGGAAAGATCCATCACTGTATCCGCCCCCCAGCGCGTAGACCATACCAGCTTTTCCACTTCTTCTTCGATGGAAGAGGTGACCGCCGAGTTGCCGATATTGGCGTTAACTTTTACCAGGAAGTTACGGCCAATAATCATTGGCTCCGATTCCGGATGATTAATGTTGGCCGGGATAATCGCACGTCCGGCAGCAACTTCATCACGGACAAATTCCGCAGTGATATTTTCCGGCAGACGTGCGCCAAAGCTCATTCCCGGATGCTGGTGGCGCAAAACTTCGCTACGTATGCGCTCGCGACCCATATTCTCGCGAATGGCGATGAATTCCATTTCGGGCGTGATGATGCCCCGGCGGGCGTAGTGCAGTTGGGTGACGCGGCGTCCTGCTTTGGCGCGCTTTGGGGTTAATACGCCGCTAAAACGTAGCTCGTCGAGGCCATCATCTGCTAGTCGCGCTTTAGTGTAATCGGAACTGCGCACGGTAAGTTCTTCGGTATCGCCGCGCGCATCGATCCACGGCTGGCGCAGTTTTGCCAGTCCTTGCTGCACGTTAATGGCGATCTGTGGATCGCCATACGGACCGGAGGTGTCGTAGACCGGAATCGCTTCGTTTTCTTCGTACTGCGGCTGTTCTTTGCTACCGCCGATTAGCGTCGGGCTAAGCTGGATCTCACGCATCGGCACGCGCACGCCGGGTTGTGTGCCAGTGATGTAAATGCGTTTTGAGTTCGGAAAGGCGGTGCCTTCCAGGGTGTCGATAAAATGTTGGGCCTGGGCGCGTTGTTCGCGGCGGGTCAGTTTTGTTGCAGACATAGCTCATTCCAAAAAGTTAAGGACGTGGCTTGTCAGACGACGGATGAAGCAAGAGACGATCGCCGCAAAGGCGATGCGATAGCAGATTAACTCTTGTTCCCTTCGCAGGTATTAGCCTGATCAGGTTCCGCGGATCCCGAATAAACGGTCTCAGCCAGTTAAGGCACTCCGACAAGAAATTAGCCCCGCAAACGGGGCGTTGAATGTAAATTACGCGTTAACAGCGCAGAACTCAAGCAGGATGTTTGACGCGGGCGGCGTCAAGCACCAGCAGAATCAGCTTATCTTCCAGCACAAAGCGCGCTTCCAGGGCCTCGCCGATGTCAGATAAAACCTGTTGAAACTCAAGGTAATTATCATGATCGATAGCGGTTTCCAGGCTGGAATCGTAGTAATCCATAATCTGTTGGGTATTGGCTTCGAGTTGTGGCCAAATCTTCGCGGCGCGTGCGAGTTGCCCATTGCCTTCCAGTTTATGAAGAATGCGCTCATAAATACTGAAATGTCCGGCAGACAAGTAATCGACCAGGCTCTGACAAAAATCATCAAGGGCTTTTTCGTTTAGCCTCATGTACGATTCTTTGCCAGGCTTAATGCCAACCAGATTGTAGTAAGCCACGAGCAGATGCTTACGTACATGTAGCCAGCGATCAACCAGTTTGTTACTTCCTCTGACGCGCTCCGTCAGGTTATCGAGCTGGTTAAGCATGATTGACTCCGCAAGTTTGTATTCAAAAACTGCTCAGTGAGAAATGTAAAAACCATGTTAAACATGCCAGTGATGCAAAGGTAGTGCAAGAGCTATGGATCGTATAATTGAAAAATTAGATCACGGCTGGTGGGTCGTCAGCCATGAACAAAAATTATGGTTGCCGAAGGGAGAATTGCCATATGGCGAAGCGGCAAATTTCGATCTTGTGGGTCAGCGCGCACTACAAATCGGCGAATGGCAGGGGGAACCTGTTTGGTTAGTACAACAGCAGCGGCGTCACGATATGGGGTCGGTACGTCAGGTCATTGATCTCGATGTTGGGCTGTTTCAACTGGCCGGACGTGGCGTGCAACTGGCGGAGTTTTACCGATCGCATAAATACTGTGGTTACTGCGGGCATGAAATGTATCCAAGCAAAACCGAATGGGCGATGCTGTGCAGCCATTGCCGTGAGCGTTACTACCCGCAAATCGCCCCCTGCATTATTGTTGCCATCCGTCGCGATGATTCGATCCTCCTCGCCCAGCATACCCGCCATCGTAACGGTGTCCATACGGTACTTGCCGGATTCGTCGAAGTGGGCGAAACCCTCGAGCAGGCGGTCGCGCGGGAAGTGATGGAAGAGAGCGGAATTAAAGTTAAAAACTTGCGGTACGTGACTTCCCAGCCGTGGCCGTTTCCCCAGTCGCTGATGACCGCATTTATGGCGGAATATGACAGCGGCGACATCGTGATTGATCCGAAAGAGCTGCTCGAGGCGAACTGGTATCGCTACGATGATTTACCGTTACTTCCGCCGCCCGGCACCGTGGCGCGCCGTCTGATAGAAGATACGGTGGCGATGTGTCGGGCAGAGTATGAGTGATGATACACTGACCGCCTGACGCACTAAGGAACAGCCAAAATGACCGAACTCAAAAACGATCGTTATCTGCGGGCGCTGCTGCGCCAGCCCGTTGATGTCACTCCAGTATGGATGATGCGCCAGGCGGGTCGCTATCTACCGGAATATAAAGCCACGCGCGCCCAGGCGGGCGATTTTATGTCGCTGTGCAAAAATGCAGAGCTGGCGTGCGAAGTGACTTTGCAACCGCTGCGTCGCTATCCGCTGGATGCGGCAATCCTCTTTTCCGATATCCTCACCGTGCCGGACGCGATGGGGTTAGGGCTCTATTTTGAAGCCGGAGAAGGTCCGCGTTTTACCTCGCCAGTCACCTGCAAAGCTGACGTTGATAAACTGCCAATTCCGGACCCGGAAGATGAGCTGGGCTATGTGATGAACGCGGTGCGTACTATTCGCCGCGAACTGAAAGGCGAAGTGCCGCTGATTGGTTTTTCCGGCAGCCCGTGGACGCTGGCGACCTATATGGTGGAAGGTGGCAGCAGCAAAGCGTTCACCGTGATCAAAAAGATGATGTATGCCGATCCACAGGCGCTGCACGCTCTGCTCGATAAACTGGCGAAAAGCGTCACTTTGTATCTGAATGCGCAAATTAAAGCTGGTGCTCAGGCCGTGATGATCTTCGATACCTGGGGCGGCGTGCTCACCGGGCGCGATTATCAACAGTTCTCGCTCTATTACATGCATAAAATAGTTGATGGTTTACTGCGTGAAAACGACGGTCGCCGTGTACCGGTCACCCTGTTTACCAAAGGCGGTGGACAGTGGCTGGAAGCTATGGCGGAAACGGGTTGCGATGCGCTGGGTCTCGACTGGACAACGGATATCGCCGATGCGCGCCGCCGCGTGGGCAATAAAGTCGCGCTGCAGGGTAATATGGATCCGTCGATGCTATACGCGCCACCTGCCCGCATTGAAGAAGAAGTCGCGACTATACTTGCAGGTTTCGGTCACGGCGAAGGTCATGTATTTAACCTTGGTCACGGCATTCACCAGGATGTGCCGCCAGAACATGCTGGCGTGTTTGTGGAGGCTGTGCATCGACTGTCTGAACAGTATCACCGCTAAGAGCCTGGTCCATCAGGCTATTTTATTTGCCATTTTGAGGCCGGGCAGTGCTCAAAATCCTCACGTACTACGTGTACGCTCCGGTTTTTCCGCGCTGTCCGGCCTCAAACTGCCTTCAACAATTACGCCTGTTGAACCAGGCTCTAAGGAGCGATTATGGATCTCGCGTCATTACGCGCTCAACAAATCGAACTGGCTTCCTCTGTGATCCGTGAGGATCGACTTGATAAAGATCCGCCGGATCTGATCGCCGGAGCCGATGTCGGGTTTGAGCAGGGCGGAGACGTGACGCGAGCGGCGATGGTGCTGCTGAAATACCCCTCTCTTGAGCTGGTGGAGTATAAAGTGGCACGCATCGCCACCACCATGCCTTACATTCCAGGTTTTCTTTCCTTCCGCGAATATCCTGCGCTGCTGGCAGCGTGGGAGATGCTGTCGCAAAAGCCGGATTTAGTGTTTGTCGATGGTCACGGGATCTCGCATCCTCGCCGTCTTGGCGTCGCCAGCCACTTTGGTTTGCTGGTGGATGTGCCGACCATTGGCGTAGCGAAAAAGCGGTTATGCGGTAAATTCGAGCCGCTCTCCAGCGAACCGGGCGCGCTGGCACCGTTGATGGATAAAGGCGAGCAGCTGGCCTGGGTCTGGCGCAGTAAAGCGCGCTGTAACCCGCTATTTATCGCAACTGGCCATCGTGTCAGCATGGATAGTGCGCTGGCCTGGGTACAACGCTGCATGAAAGGCTATCGTCTGCCGGAGCCAACGCGCTGGGCAGACGCGGTGGCCTCGGAACGTCCTGCATTCGTGCGCTATACAGCAAATCAGCCCTAATTCAGGTAAACTGCGGATAATTTCCGTATTTGAGAACTCAACATGTTACAAAACCCAATTCATCTGCGTCTGGAGCGCCTGGAAAGCTGGCAGCACGTCACTTTTATGGCCTGCTTATGCGAACGTATGTACCCTAATTACGCCGTATTCTGTCAGCAAACTGGTTTTGGTGATGGGCAAATTTACCGCCGTATTCTCGATCTCATCTGGGAAACGCTGACCGTCAAAGACGCAAAAGTAAATTTCGACAGCCAACTGGAGAAATTTGAAGAAGCGATTCCTTCAGCCGACGATTTCGATCTGTACGGCGTTTATCCGGCAATCGATGCTTGCGTGGCGTTAAGTGAACTGGTCCATTCGCGTTTAAGTGGCGAAACGCTCGAACACGCGGTAGAAGTGAGTAAGACCTCCATCACGACCGTGGCGATGCTGGAAATGACTCAGGCTGGCCGTGAAATGAGCGATGAAGAGCTCAAAGAAAACCCAGCTGTAGAGCAAGAGTGGGACATTCAGTGGGAAATATTCCGACTTTTAGCTGAGTGCGAAGAACGCGATATCGAGCTGATAAAAGGCCTTAGGGCAGACCTGCGTGAGGCGGGCGAGAGCAATATTGGTATAATTTTTCAGCAATAAGACCAGAAAACGTGATTTAACGCCTGATTTGTCATACCTGGAGTCTTCCCTTTCGCCCCCCGTCTGGTCTACATTTGGGGGGCGAAAAAAAGTGGCTATCGGTGCGTGTATGCAGGAGAGTGCTATTCTGGCATTTCCGTCGCACTCGATGCTTAGCAAGCGATAAACACATTGTAAGGATAACTTATGAACAAGACTCAACTGATTGATGTAATTGCAGAGAAAGCAGAACTGTCCAAAACCCAGGCTAAAGCTGCTCTGGAGTCCACTCTGGCTGCAATTACTGAGTCTCTGAAAGAAGGCGATGCTGTACAACTGGTTGGTTTCGGTACCTTCAAAGTGAACCACCGCGCTGAGCGTACTGGCCGCAACCCGCAGACCGGTAAAGAAATCAAAATTGCCGCAGCTAACGTGCCGGCATTTGTTTCTGGCAAGGCACTGAAAGACGCAGTTAAGTAAGATTGCGTGGCAGTGAACAGTTTTAACGAAGGGGTGGTTTCACCCCTTTTGTCTTTCTGGCGTCGATCATTGATGCTGGCGGGCGCTCTGTTTCTCACTGCCTGTAGCCACAACTCTTCACTTCCTCCCTTTACCGCCAGTGGATTTGCTGAAGATCAGGGCGCGGTACGTATCTGGCGAAAAGACAGTGGCGATAATGTGCATCTGCTTGCTGTGTTTAGCCCGTGGCGCAGTGGCGATACCACGACGCGAGAGTATCGCTGGCAGGGCGATAACCTCACGCTCATCAATATCAATGTTTACAGCAAACCGCCGGTGAACATTCGCGCGCGTTTTGACGATCGCGGCGATCTGAGCTTTATGCAACGTGAATCCGATGGGGAAAAGCAGCAGCTTTCTAACGACCAAATCGATTTATACCGTTATCGTGCTGATCAGATCCGCCAGATTAGCGATGCCTTACGTCAGGGGAGAGTCGTGCTGCGCCAGGGGCGCTGGCATGCGATGGAACAGACCGTGACCACCTGCGAAGGGCAAACCATTAAACCTGATTTAGATTCGCAGGCGATAGCGCATATCGAGCGCCGCCAGAGCCGCTCTTCTGTTGATGTCAGCGTGGCATGGCTGGAAGCGCCCGAAGGTTCGCAATTACTGTTAGTGGCAAACTCTGATTTCTGTCGCTGGCAACCCAACGAGAAAACGTTCTGATTTACCAGTGGCCCATACCCATATGACCGCCACCACCGCAGCCGCCGTAACCCATTCCGGTACCGCGCGGAATACCCGCTTCAGCCATCGCAATATCTCGTTTCACCCGTAACTCATCTAACGACTGACGCAAATTCTCCATCTCTTTGGCGACCGCGTTAATTTTGCTGCTATCCGGTGGGTTCGCGGCTAACAGGGCATTGTATTCATAACGCTTCGTCACCAGTTGCTGTTGCAGTGCGCTGCTTTGAGCGTAAAAGTCATTATGGATTTTCTGCCACGCTGTCTGTTGTTCGCTGGTCAAAGGCGCGGCATTTTGCTGCCACATACCGTGTCCGCCGTGAGCAAATGCAGATGTCGATCCCATCGCCATTGCTGAAAGCGCCATCATCACCAGGGCAATTTTCGTGTTCCGTTTCATGGTTAATCCTCCAGTGGTTGTCTTACTTTGTGTATTGCATCTTTCGTGCCAACGGCGAAACGCTGATATGACGGGCAATATGACATGATAAACGAGTAAAAATGACTCGCCAGCTGTGTGTAGCGAGTCATTTTTACTCATTGAAACTTAAGCCTTTGTGTTAAAGCGCAGGGTAAGTGCTAATAAAAGATGGCATGATTTCTGCTGTCAAAAAGGGATGAACAGGCAAAGAAGAAGATGCGTTTTATGCAGCGATCAAAAGATGCCTCAGCAAAATGGTTAAGCGCGATCCTTCCCGTAGTCATTGTTGGACTGGTGGGGTTGTTTGCGGTGACCGTGATTCGCGATTATGGGCGCGAGACTGCCGCCGCCAGACAAACTCTGCTGGAAAAAGGCAGTGTACTTATCCGCGCTCTCGAATCCGGCTCGCGCGTCGGTATGGGGATGCGCATGCATCATGCGCAGCAGCAGGCTTTACTGGAAGAAATGGCTGGGCAGCCAGGAGTGCGTTGGTTTGCGGTCACGGATGAACAAGGAACAATCGTGATGCATAGCAACTCCGGCATGGTGGGAAAACAGCTTTATTCCCCGCAGGAAATGCAGCAGTTACATCCGGGAGACGAAGAAGCGTGGCGGCGGATCGATAGCGCAGACGGCGAGCCTGTTCTGGAAATTTATCGCCAGTTTCAACCGATGTTTGCTGCTGGAATGCACCGGATGCGCCATATGCAGCAGTATGCCACGACACCACAAGCAATTTTTATCGCTTTCGACGCCAGTAACATTGTGAGTGCCGAAGAGCGTGAGCAGAGAAACACCCTGATTATCCTCTTCGCCCTGGCGACGGTCTTGCTGGCAAGCGTGTTGTCATTCTTCTGGTATCGCCGCTATCTTCGCTCGCGCCAGCTGTTACAGGATGAAATGAAGCGCAAAGAGAAGCTGGTGGCGCTGGGACATCTGGCCGCAGGCGTCGCCCATGAAATCCGTAACCCGCTTTCCTCGATTAAAGGGCTGGCGAAATATTTTGCCGAACGCGCACCAGCAGGAGGAGAAGCACATCAATTGGCGCAGGTGATGGCGAAAGAAGCCGACCGTTTAAACCGCGTGGTAAGCGAGCTGCTGGAGCTGGTTAAGCCAACGCATCTTGCTTTGAAGGCGGTGGATCTCAACACGCTGATTAACCACTCATTACAACTGGTAAGCCAGGATGCAAACAGTAGGGAGATCCAATTACGCTTTACCGCCAACGACGCATTGCCGAAGATACAGGCCGATCCGGACCGACTGACTCAGGTCCTGTTGAATCTCTATCTCAATGCTATTCAGGCTATTGGTCAGCATGGCGTGATTAGCGTGACGGCCAGCGAAAGCAGCGCAGGCGTTAAAATAAACGTAACCGACAGCGGTAAGGGAATTGCGGCGGATCAGCTTGAAGCCATCTTCACCCCGTACTTCACCACCAAAGCCGAAGGCACCGGACTGGGGCTGGCGGTTGTGCATAATATTGTTGAACAACACGGTGGTACAATTCAGGTCGTAAGCCAGGAGGGGAAAGGTGCAACGTTCACCCTCTGGCTTCCGGTCAATATTACGCGTAAGGACCCACAAGGATGACGCACGATAATATCGATATTCTGGTGGTGGATGATGACATTAGCCACTGCACTATCTTGCAGGCATTGCTGCGCGGCTGGGGCTATAACGTCGTGCTGGCAAACAGCGGGCGACAGGCGCTGGAGCAAGTGCGGGAACAGGTTTTTGATCTTGTGCTTTGTGATGTGCGAATGGCAGAGATGGATGGCATCGCCACGCTGAAAGAGATCAAAGCGTTAAATCCGGCAATTCCGGTACTGATTATGACCGCGTACTCCAGCGTCGAGACGGCGGTAGAGGCGTTGAAAACCGGGGCGCTGGATTATCTCATCAAGCCGCTGGATTTCGATAACCTGCAGGCAACCCTGGAAAAGGCGCTTGCGCATACGCACAGTGTTGATGCTGAAACGCCTGCGGTGTCTGCCAGCCAGTTCGGTATGGTCGGTAAAAGCCCGGCGATGCAACACCTGCTCAGTGAAATCGCCCTTGTCGCGCCATCGGAAGCCACGGTGCTGATCCACGGCGATTCCGGCACCGGTAAAGAGCTGGTCGCCAGGGCGATTCACGCCAGTAGCGCACGGAGTGAAAAGCCGCTGGTAACGCTCAACTGTGCGGCACTCAACGAATCCTTACTGGAATCTGAATTGTTCGGTCACGAAAAAGGGGCGTTTACCGGAGCCGACAAACGGCGGGAAGGGCGCTTTGTGGAGGCAGACGGCGGCACGCTGTTTCTCGATGAAATTGGCGATATCTCACTGATGATGCAGGTTCGTCTACTGCGTGCGATTCAGGAGCGCGAAGTCCAGCGTGTCGGTAGCAATCAGACTATCTCGGTTGATGTCCGGCTGATTGCGGCGACTCATCGCGATCTTGCCGCTGAGGTAAAGGCCGGGCGTTTTCGTCAGGATCTCTACTATCGCCTGAATGTGGTGGCGATTGAAGTACCTTCGCTACGGCAACGGCGGGAAGATATTCCACTGCTGGCTAACCATTTTCTGCAGCGCTTTGCCGAACGCAATCGCAAGGCGGTAAAAGGGTTTACTCCCCAGGCGATGGATCTGCTGATTCACTACGACTGGCCGGGAAATATTCGTGAACTGGAAAACGCGGTGGAACGGGCGGTGGTGCTGCTGACCGGGGAATATATTTCCGAACGCGAGCTGCCGCTGGCGATTGCCAGTACGCCGATCCCGCTGGTGCAAAGTCAGGATATTCAGCCGCTGGTGGAAGTCGAAAAGGAAGTGATTCTGGCGGCGCTGGAGAAAACGGGCGGCAACAAAACCGAAGCCGCCCGTCAGTTAGGGATTACGCGCAAAACGCTATTGGCAAAACTGTCGCGTTAGTTCTGCTCGCGTTCGATGGCGCGCCAGCCGATATCCTTCCGGCAGAAGCAATCGTCCCAATGGATATCGGTCATTAAGGCATAAGCGCGTTTCTGCGCTTCTGCCACGGTATGACCCAGCGCGGTGACGCACAGTACGCGCCCGCCGCTGGTTACCACCTGCTCGTCATCCGCCAGTTTTGTGCCCGCGTGGAACACTTTGCCGTCAGACACTTCTTCCAGCGGCAGGCCGTGGATCACATCGCCGGTGCGGTAATCGCCCGGATATCCACCCGCAGCCATCACCACGCCGAGAGAAGCGCGTTCATCCCACTCGGACGTTTTCTCGTCAAGCGTACCTTCACAGGCCGCCAGGCAAAGCTCAACCAGATCGGACTTCATGCGTAGCATAATCGGCTGGGTTTCCGGATCGCCAAAGCGGCAGTTAAATTCGATAACCTTCGGATTACCCTGTTTGTCGATCATCAGGCCCGCATAGAGAAAACCGGTGTAGGTGTTGCCTTCCGCCGCCATACCTTTCACGGTTGGCCAGATGATACGTTCCATCGTGCGCAGATGAACTTCATCGGTCACCACTGGCGCAGGGGAGTAAGCGCCCATACCGCCCGTGTTCGGCCCGGTATCTTTATCGCCTACGCGTTTGTGATCCTGGCTGGTGGCCATTGGCAGCACATGCTCACCGTCCACCATCACGATAAAGCTCGCTTCTTCGCCGTCGAGGAACTCTTCGATAACAATACGATGACCCGCGTCGCCAAAAGCGTTGCCTGCCAGCATGTCGTGAACGGCCGCTTCGGCTTCTTCCAGCGTCATCGCTACGATAACGCCTTTCCCGGCAGCCAGACCGTCCGCTTTAATGACGATTGGCGCGCCTTTCTCACGCAGATACGCCAGTGCAGGTTCTACCTCGGTGAAGTTCTGGTATTCCGCCGTAGGGATCTTATGGCGGGCCAGGAAATCCTTGGTAAACGCTTTCGAGCCTTCCAGTTGTGCGGCGCCTGCGGTTGGTCCGAAGATTTTCAGCCCGGCGGCGCGGAAGGTATCGACCACGCCTTTCACCAGCGGCGCTTCCGGGCCGACGATGGTTAAATCTACCTTTTCATTTTGCGCGAAATCTAGCAGTGCCGGGATATCGGTCACGCCGATAGCGACGTTTTGCAGCGCGGGTTCCAGTGCAGTGCCTGCGTTACCCGGAGCAACAAAAACAGTCTCAACCAGCGGCGACTGGGCCGCTTTCCAGGCCAGCGCGTGCTCGCGCCCGCCATTACCAATCACTAATACTTTCATCTGTCGCTCCATTAATGGCGGAAGTGGCGCATGTCGGTGAAGAGCATCGCAATACCGTGCTCGTCGGCGGCGGCAATCACTTCGTCATCACGGATAGAACCGCCAGGCTGGATTACGCAGGTCACGCCCGCAGCGGCCGCGGCATCAATACCGTCGCGGAACGGGAAGAATGCGTCAGAAGCCATTGACGAACCTTTCACTTCCAGGCCTTCATCGGCAGCTTTAATACCGGCGATTTTCGCGGAGTACACGCGGCTCATCTGGCCTGCGCCAATACCGATGGTCATATTGTTTTTGGCGTAGACAATGGCGTTAGATTTCACGAACTTCGCCACCTTCCAGCAGAATAGCGCATCACGCAGCTCCTGTTCGGTCGGCTGACGTTTGGTGACGACGCGCAGTTCTTCTGCACCAACCATCCCCAGGTCACGATCCTGAACCAGCAGACCGCCGTTCACGCGTTTGAAATCAAGGCCTGGAACACGCTCGGCCCACTGACCACATGTCAGGACACGTACGTTCTGTTTAGCGGCGGTGATTTTCAACGCTTCTTCGCTGGCGGACGGCGCAATAATCACTTCAACAAACTGACGAGAAATGATGGCCTGTGCGGTTTCAGCATCCAGCTCGCGGTTAAAGGCGATAATGCCGCCGAACGCCGAGGTGGGGTCGGTTTTATACGCGCGATCGTAAGCATCAAGAATGGAATTGCCGATAGCCACACCGCAAGGGTTGGCGTGCTTCACAATCACACATGCCGGCTCGGCGAACTCTTTCACGCACTCCAGCGCCGCATCGGTATCGGCGATGTTGTTATAAGAGAGGGCTTTACCCTGAACCTGGGTTGCGGTGGCAACGGAGGCTTCTTTCACATTCTCTTCTATATAGAAGGCAGCCTGCTGGTGGCTGTTCTCGCCGTAGCGCATATCCTGCTTCTTAATGAAGTTCAGGTTCAGCGTACGCGGGAAGCGACCGGCGGCTTCTTTGCTTTCACCGTGATAAGCCGGAACCATGCTGCCGAAGTAGTTGGCAATCATGCTGTCGTAGGCGGCGGTATGTTCAAAGGCTTTGATAGCGAGATCGAAACGGGTTGCAAGCGTCAGCGATCCTTCGTTGGCATCCATCTCTTTAATAATGGCGTCGTAGTCGCTGCTCTTCACCACGATTGCGACATCTTTATGGTTCTTGGCGGCGGAGCGCACCATCGTTGGACCACCGATATCGATGTTCTCAACCGCATCTTCCAGAGAGCAACCTTCACGGGCCACGGTCTGGGCGAACGGATAGAGGTTAACAACCACCATATCGATAGGTTGGATCTGATGTTCTTCCATAACGGCATCGTCCTGGCCGCGACGGCCCAGAATGCCACCATGCACTTTCGGATGCAGGGTCTTCACGCGTCCATCCATCATCTCCGGGAAACCGGTGTAATCGGAAACTTCGGTTACCGGCAGACCCTTTTCTGCTAACAGACGGGCAGTGCCCCCTGTAGACAGCAGCTCCACACCGCGTGCGGAAAGTGCCTGGGCGAATTCGACGATACCGGCTTTGTCAGAAACACTGAGCAGAGCGCGGCGGACTGGACGACGTTGTTGCATGGTAAATCCCCTGGATTTGACTATTACAGAGAGCGTTAGCTGAATTTTTCGCGAAAAACTCAGCTAACGCCCCTAACGGGGCATCCTTATTTTTCGCCCGCATTGTAACGAAAACGTTTGCGCAACGCTCGCGAATTTTTCTCTTTCAATGGTGATCACAATTTTGACAGTGTTTACCGTGGGAAAAATACAGAAATTACATTGATGGTTGTGGATAACTCTGTGCGTAAAAAGGTATAAAGCGGGGTTTTGCTGGGGAATGCAGCAGTCAGTCATTTTTCTGCAATTTTTCTATTGCGGCCTGCGGAGAACTCCCTATAATGCGCCTCCATCGACACGGCGGATGTGAATCACTTCACACAAACAGCCGGTTCGGTTGAAGAGAAAAATCCTGAAATTCAGGGTTGACTCTGAAAGAGGAAAGCGTAATATACGCCACCTCGCGACAGTGAGCTGAAAGCCGCGTCGCAACTGCTCTTTAACAATTTATCAGACAATCTGTGTGGGCACTCGAAGATACGGATTCTTAACGTCGCAAGACGAAAAATGAATACCAAGTCTCAAGAGTGAACACGTAATTTATTACGAAGTTTAATTCTTTGAGCATCAAACTTTTAAATTGAAGAGTTTGATCATGGCTCAGATTGAACGCTGGCGGCAGGCCTAACACATGCAAGTCGAACGGTAACAGGAAGCAGCTTGCTGCTTTGCTGACGAGTGGCGGACGGGTGAGTAATGTCTGGGAAACTGCCTGATGGAGGGGGATAACTACTGGAAACGGTAGCTAATACCGCATAACGTCGCAAGACCAAAGAGGGGGACCTTCGGGCCTCTTGCCATCGGATGTGCCCAGATGGGATTAGCTAGTAGGTGGGGTAACGGCTCACCTAGGCGACGATCCCTAGCTGGTCTGAGAGGATGACCAGCCACACTGGAACTGAGACACGGTCCAGACTCCTACGGGAGGCAGCAGTGGGGAATATTGCACAATGGGCGCAAGCCTGATGCAGCCATGCCGCGTGTATGAAGAAGGCCTTCGGGTTGTAAAGTACTTTCAGCGGGGAGGAAGGGAGTAAAGTTAATACCTTTGCTCATTGACGTTACCCGCAGAAGAAGCACCGGCTAACTCCGTGCCAGCAGCCGCGGTAATACGGAGGGTGCAAGCGTTAATCGGAATTACTGGGCGTAAAGCGCACGCAGGCGGTTTGTTAAGTCAGATGTGAAATCCCCGGGCTCAACCTGGGAACTGCATCTGATACTGGCAAGCTTGAGTCTCGTAGAGGGGGGTAGAATTCCAGGTGTAGCGGTGAAATGCGTAGAGATCTGGAGGAATACCGGTGGCGAAGGCGGCCCCCTGGACGAAGACTGACGCTCAGGTGCGAAAGCGTGGGGAGCAAACAGGATTAGATACCCTGGTAGTCCACGCCGTAAACGATGTCGACTTGGAGGTTGTGCCCTTGAGGCGTGGCTTCCGGAGCTAACGCGTTAAGTCGACCGCCTGGGGAGTACGGCCGCAAGGTTAAAACTCAAATGAATTGACGGGGGCCCGCACAAGCGGTGGAGCATGTGGTTTAATTCGATGCAACGCGAAGAACCTTACCTGGTCTTGACATCCACGGAAGTTTTCAGAGATGAGAATGTGCCTTCGGGAACCGTGAGACAGGTGCTGCATGGCTGTCGTCAGCTCGTGTTGTGAAATGTTGGGTTAAGTCCCGCAACGAGCGCAACCCTTATCCTTTGTTGCCAGCGGTCCGGCCGGGAACTCAAAGGAGACTGCCAGTGATAAACTGGAGGAAGGTGGGGATGACGTCAAGTCATCATGGCCCTTACGACCAGGGCTACACACGTGCTACAATGGCGCATACAAAGAGAAGCGACCTCGCGAGAGCAAGCGGACCTCATAAAGTGCGTCGTAGTCCGGATTGGAGTCTGCAACTCGACTCCATGAAGTCGGAATCGCTAGTAATCGTGGATCAGAATGCCACGGTGAATACGTTCCCGGGCCTTGTACACACCGCCCGTCACACCATGGGAGTGGGTTGCAAAAGAAGTAGGTAGCTTAACCTTCGGGAGGGCGCTTACCACTTTGTGATTCATGACTGGGGTGAAGTCGTAACAAGGTAACCGTAGGGGAACCTGCGGTTGGATCACCTCCTTACCTTAAAGAACTGTTCTTTGCAGTGCTCACACAGATTGTCTGATGAAAAGTGAATAGCAAGGCGTTTACGCGTTGGGAGTGAGGCTGAAGAGAATAAGGCCGTTCGCTTTCTGTTAATGAAAGCTCACCCTACACGAAAATATCACGCAGCGCGTGATAAGCAATTTTCGTGTCCCCTTCGTCTAGAGGCCCAGGACACCGCCCTTTCACGGCGGTAACAGGGGTTCGAATCCCCTAGGGGACGCCACTTGCTGGTTTGTGAGTGAAAGTCGCCGACCTTGATATCGTTAAAGATGACTTACGAGTCATGTTTAAGATATTTGCTCTTTAAAAATCTGGATCAAGCTGAAAATTGAAACACTGAACAACGAAAGTTGTTCGTGAGTCTCTCAAATTTTCGCAACACGATGATGAATCGAAAGAAACATTTTCGGGTTGTGAGGTTAAGCGACTAAGCGTACACGGTGGATGCCCTGGCAGTCAGAGGCGATGAAGGACGTGCTAATCTGCGATAAGCGTCGGTAAGGTGATATGAACCGTTATAACCGGCGATTTCCGAATGGGGAAACCCAGTGTGATTCGTCACACTATCATTAACTGAATCCATAGGTTAATGAGGCGAACCGGGGGAACTGAAACATCTAAGTACCCCGAGGAAAAGAAATCAACCGAGATTCCCCCAGTAGCGGCGAGCGAACGGGGAGGAGCCCAGAGCCTGAATCAGTGTGTGTGTTAGTGGAAGCGTCTGGAAAGGCGCGCGATACAGGGTGACAGCCCCGTACACAAAAATGCACATGCTGTGAGCTCGATGAGTAGGGCGGGACACGTGGTATCCTGTCTGAATATGGGGGGACCATCCTCCAAGGCTAAATACTCCTGACTGACCGATAGTGAACCAGTACCGTGAGGGAAAGGCGAAAAGAACCCCGGCGAGGGGAGTGAAAAAGAACCTGAAACCGTGTACGTACAAGCAGTGGGAGCCTCTTTATGGGGTGACTGCGTACCTTTTGTATAATGGGTCAGCGACTTATATTCTGTAGCAAGGTTAACCGAATAGGGGAGCCGAAGGGAAACCGAGTCTTAACTGGGCGTTAAGTTGCAGGGTATAGACCCGAAACCCGGTGATCTAGCCATGGGCAGGTTGAAGGTTGGGTAACACTAACTGGAGGACCGAACCGACTAATGTTGAAAAATTAGCGGATGACTTGTGGCTGGGGGTGAAAGGCCAATCAAACCGGGAGATAGCTGGTTCTCCCCGAAAGCTATTTAGGTAGCGCCTCGTGAATTCATCTCCGGGGGTAGAGCACTGTTTCGGCAAGGGGGTCATCCCGACTTACCAACCCGATGCAAACTGCGAATACCGGAGAATGTTATCACGGGAGACACACGGCGGGTGCTAACGTCCGTCGTGAAGAGGGAAACAACCCAGACCGCCAGCTAAGGTCCCAAAGTCATGGTTAAGTGGGAAACGATGTGGGAAGGCCCAGACAGCCAGGATGTTGGCTTAGAAGCAGCCATCATTTAAAGAAAGCGTAATAGCTCACTGGTCGAGTCGGCCTGCGCGGAAGATGTAACGGGGCTAAACCATGCACCGAAGCTGCGGCAGCGACGCTTATGCGTTGTTGGGTAGGGGAGCGTTCTGTAAGCCTGCGAAGGTGTACTGTGAGGTATGCTGGAGGTATCAGAAGTGCGAATGCTGACATAAGTAACGATAAAGCGGGTGAAAAGCCCGCTCGCCGGAAGACCAAGGGTTCCTGTCCAACGTTAATCGGGGCAGGGTGAGTCGACCCCTAAGGCGAGGCCGAAAGGCGTAGTCGATGGGAAACAGGTTAATATTCCTGTACTTGGTGTTACTGCGAAGGGGGGACGGAGAAGGCTATGTTGGCCGGGCGACGGTTGTCCCGGTTTAAGCGTGTAGGCTGGTTTTCCAGGCAAATCCGGAAAATCAAGGCTGAGGCGTGATGACGAGGCACTACGGTGCTGAAGCAACAAATGCCCTGCTTCCAGGAAAAGCCTCTAAGCATCAGGTAACATCAAATCGTACCCCAAACCGACACAGGTGGTCAGGTAGAGAATACCAAGGCGCTTGAGAGAACTCGGGTGAAGGAACTAGGCAAAATGGTGCCGTAACTTCGGGAGAAGGCACGCTGATATGTAGGTGAAGCGACTTGCTCGTGGAGCTGAAATCAGTCGAAGATACCAGCTGGCTGCAACTGTTTATTAAAAACACAGCACTGTGCAAACACGAAAGTGGACGTATACGGTGTGACGCCTGCCCGGTGCCGGAAGGTTAATTGATGGGGTTAGCGGTAACGCGAAGCTCTTGATCGAAGCCCCGGTAAACGGCGGCCGTAACTATAACGGTCCTAAGGTAGCGAAATTCCTTGTCGGGTAAGTTCCGACCTGCACGAATGGCGTAATGATGGCCAGGCTGTCTCCACCCGAGACTCAGTGAAATTGAACTCGCTGTGAAGATGCAGTGTACCCGCGGCAAGACGGAAAGACCCCGTGAACCTTTACTATAGCTTGACACTGAACATTGAGCCTTGATGTGTAGGATAGGTGGGAGGCTTTGAAGTGTGGACGCCAGTCTGCATGGAGCCGACCTTGAAATACCACCCTTTAATGTTTGATGTTCTAACGTAGGCCCCTTATCGGGGTTGCGGACAGTGTCTGGTGGGTAGTTTGACTGGGGCGGTCTCCTCCTAAAGAGTAACGGAGGAGCACGAAGGTTGGCTAATCCTGGTCGGACATCAGGAGGTTAGTGCAATGGCATAAGCCAGCTTGACTGCGAGCGTGACGGCGCGAGCAGGTGCGAAAGCAGGTCATAGTGATCCGGTGGTTCTGAATGGAAGGGCCATCGCTCAACGGATAAAAGGTACTCCGGGGATAACAGGCTGATACCGCCCAAGAGTTCATATCGACGGCGGTGTTTGGCACCTCGATGTCGGCTCATCACATCCTGGGGCTGAAGTAGGTCCCAAGGGTATGGCTGTTCGCCATTTAAAGTGGTACGCGAGCTGGGTTTAGAACGTCGTGAGACAGTTCGGTCCCTATCTGCCGTGGGCGCTGGAGAACTGAGGGGGGCTGCTCCTAGTACGAGAGGACCGGAGTGGACGCATCACTGGTGTTCGGGTTGTCATGCCAATGGCACTGCCCGGTAGCTAAATGCGGAAGAGATAAGTGCTGAAAGCATCTAAGCACGAAACTTGCCCCGAGATGAGTTCTCCCTGACCCTTTAAGGGTCCTGAAGGAACGTTGAAGACGACGACGTTGATAGGCCGGGTGTGTAAGCGCAGCGATGCGTTGAGCTAACCGGTACTAATGAACCGTGAGGCTTAACCTTACAACGCCGAAGATGTTTTGGCGGATTGAGAGAAGATTTTCAGCCTGATACAGATTAAATCAGAACGCAGAAGCGGTCTGATGAAACAGAATTTGCCTGGCGGCCTTAGCGCGGTGGTCCCACCTGACCCCATGCCGAACTCAGAAGTGAAACGCCGTAGCGCCGATGGTAGTGTGGGGTCTCCCCATGCGAGAGTAGGGAACTGCCAGGCATCAAATTAGAAAAACCCCGGTCCATAAGGCCGGGGTTTTTTGCATATCAATTATTTGCATGATGAAGGGAATCTCATGTCAGTTCTGTATATCCAAATTCGTCGTAATCAAATTACTGTTCGCGATCTTGAAAGCAAACGTGAAGTGTCAGGAGAGGCTGCCTTCAGTAACCAGCGCCTGTTAATCGCCAATTTCTTTGTTGCAGAAAAAGTTCTGCAAGATCTTGTTTTGCAACTCCACCCACGTTCACCCTGGTACTCTTTTTTGCCAGCAAAACGTATGGATATTGTTGTGAGCGCGCTGGAAATGAATGAGGGCGGTTTGTCACAGGTTGAGGAACGCATTCTTCATGAAGTGGTCGCTGGTGCAACGTTAATGAAATATCGCCATTTCCACATCCATGCGCAATCAGTGGTGCTCAGTGATAGTGCGGTCATGGCAATGCTTAAGCAGAAATAATCATGTCACCATTGGTGGGTACGAAACCTGAAGTTCAGCTCACCGGGATGAGAAAAAAAATGCCTACGCCTCCACATACGCCAGATTCAGCAACGGATACGGTTTCCCCAAATCGTCCACCTCAGAGCGTCCCGTAACCTTAAATCCCAACTTCTTATAGAACCCTACCGCCCGGGCATTTTGCTCATTAACATTGGTTGTCAGTTCCGGTGCCATCGAGAGCGCATGTTCCACCAGCATCCGACCCACGCCGCAGCCGCGCACATCAGGATCGATAAACAGCGCATCCATATGCTGCCCACTTAACAACATAAACCCAACCGGCCGATCCCGCTCATTAACCGCGACCCACAACGGCGCTTCCGGCAGGAAGGAACGTACCAGCTCTTCCAGCTCGGCCCGATACTCTGCTGATAAAAAATCGTGAGTGGCATCGACAGAACGGCACCAAATCGCAACCAGTTCTTCCCCTTCCTCATGCCGTGAGCGGCGAATACTAATAACCATTTTCTCTCCTTTTCGTCATTCTTATATTCTAACGTAGCCTTTTCCTTGAAACTTTCTCACCTTCAACATGCAGGCTCGACATTGGCAAATTTTCTGGTTATCTTCAGCTATCTGGATGTCTAAACGTATAAGCGTATGTAGTGAGGTAATCAGGTTATGCCGATTCGTGTGCCGGACGAGCTACCCGCCGTCAATTTCTTGCGTGAAGAAAACGTCTTTGTGATGACAACTTCTCGCGCGTCTGGTCAGGAAATTCGTCCGCTAAAGGTGCTTATCCTTAACCTGATGCCGAAGAAGATCGAAACTGAAAATCAGTTTCTGCGCCTGCTTTCAAACTCACCTTTGCAGGTCGATATTCAGCTGTTGCGCATCGATTCCCGTGAATCGCGCAACACGCCCGCAGAGCATCTGAATAACTTCTACTGTAACTTTGAAGATATTCAGGAACAAAACTTTGACGGTCTGATAGTTACCGGCGCGCCGCTGGGCCTGGTGGAGTTTAATGATGTCGCTTACTGGCCGCAGATCAAACAGGTGCTGGAGTGGTCGAAAGATCACGTCACCTCGACGCTGTTTGTCTGTTGGGCGGTCCAGGCCGCGCTCAATATCCTCTACGGCATTCCTAAGCAAACCCGCACCGACAAACTATCTGGCGTTTACGAGCATCATATTCTCCATCCTCATGCGCTTCTGACGCGTGGCTTTGATGATTCATTCCTGGCACCGCATTCGCGCTATGCTGACTTTCCGGCAGCGCTGATTCGTGATTACACCGATCTGGAAATTCTGGCGGAGACAGAAGAAGGGGATGCCTATCTGTTTGCCAGCAAAGATAAGCGCATTGCCTTTGTGACGGGCCATCCCGAATATGATGCGCAAACGCTGGCGCAGGAATTTTTCCGCGATGTGGAAGCCGGACTAGACCCGGATGTACCGTATAACTATTTCCCGCATAATGATCCGCAAAATACACCGCGAGCGAGCTGGCGTAGTCACGGTAATTTGCTGTTTACCAACTGGCTCAACTATTACGTCTACCAGATCACGCCATACGATCTACGGCACATGAATCCAACGCTGGATTAATCATCTGTGATAGTCGATCGTTAAGCGATTCAGCACCTTACCTCAGGCACCTTCGGGTGCCTTTTTTATTTCCGAAACGCACCTTAGTAGGTGAACAAATTTTATTTATATTGTTATCAATAAGTTATTAAGTATTTTTAATTAAAATGGAAATTGTTTTTGATTTTGCATTTTAAATGAGTAGTCTTAGTTGTGCTGAACGAAAAGCGCACAACGATCCTTCGTTCACAGTGGGGAAGTTTTCGGATCCATGACGAGGAGCAGCACGATGACTGAACAGGCAACAACAACCGATGAACTGGTTTTCACAAGGCCGTATGGCGAGCAGGAGAAGCAAATTCTTACTGCCGAAGCGGTAGAGTTTCTGACTGAGCTGGTGACGCATTTTACGCCACAACGCAATAAACTTCTGGCAGCGCGCATTCAGCAGCAGCAGGATATCGATAACGGAACATTGCCTGATTTTATTTCGGAAACAGCTTCCATTCGTGATGTTGACTGGAAAATTCGTGGTATTCCTGCGGACTTAGAAGATCGTCGGGTAGAGATTACCGGACCCGTAGAGCGCAAGATGGTGATCAACGCGCTCAACGCCAATGTGAAAGTCTTTATGGCCGATTTTGAGGATTCACTGGCCCCGGACTGGAACAAAGTGATCGATGGGCAAATTAACCTGCGCGATGCAGTTAATGGCACCATCAGTTACACCAATGAAGCAGGCAAAATTTACCAGCTCAAGCCCAATCCAGCGGTGTTGATTTGTCGGGTACGCGGTCTGCACTTGCCGGAAAAACATGTCACCTGGCGTGGTGAGGCAATCCCTGGCAGCCTGTTTGATTTTGCGCTCTACTTCTTTCACAACTACCAGGCCTTACTGGCAAAAGGCAGTGGCCCCTATTTCTATCTGCCAAAAACCCAGTCCTGGCAGGAAGCGGCCTGGTGGAGCGAAGTCTTCAGCTATGCAGAAGATCGCTTTAATCTGGCGCGCGGCACCATCAAGGCGACGTTGCTGATTGAAACGCTGCCCGCCGTGTTCCAGATGGATGAAATCCTTCACGCGCTGCGTGACCATATTGTTGGTCTGAACTGCGGTCGTTGGGATTACATCTTCAGCTATATCAAAACGTTGAAAAACTATCCCGATCGCGTCCTGCCAGACAGACAGGCTGTGACGATGGATAAACCGTTCCTTAATGCCTATTCACGCCTGTTAATCAAAACCTGCCATAAACGCGGCGCATTTGCGATGGGCGGCATGGCAGCGTTTATTCCGAGCAAAGATGAAGAGCGCAATAACCAGGTGCTCAACAAAGTAAAAGCGGATAAATCGCTGGAAGCCAATAACGGTCACGATGGCACATGGATTGCCCACCCGGGCCTTGCGGATACGGCAATGGCGGTATTCAACGACATTCTCGGCTCCCGTAAAAATCAGCTTGAAGTGATGCGCGAACAAGACGCGCCGATTACTGCCGATCAGCTGCTGGCACCTTGTGATGGTGAACGCACCGAAGAAGGTATGCGCGCCAACATTCGCGTGGCTGTGCAGTACATCGAAGCATGGATCTCCGGCAACGGCTGCGTGCCGATTTATGGCCTGATGGAAGATGCGGCGACGGCTGAAATTTCCCGTACCTCCATCTGGCAGTGGATCCATCACCAAAAAACGTTGAGTAATGGCAAACCGGTGACCAAAGCCTTGTTCCGCCAGATGCTGGGCGAAGAGATGAAAGTCATTGCCAGCGAACTGGGCGAAGAACGTTTCTCCCAGGGGCGTTTTGACGATGCCGCACGCTTGATGGAACAGATCACCACTTCCGATGAGTTAATTGATTTCCTGACCCTGCCAGGCTACCGCCTGTTAGCGTAAACCACCACATAACTATGGAGCATCTGCACATGAAAACCCGTACACAACAAATTGAAGAATTACAGAAAGAGTGGACTCAACCGCGTTGGGAAGGCATTACTCGCCCATACAGCGCGGAAGATGTGGTGAAATTACGCGGTTCAGTCAATCCTGAATGCACGCTGGCGCAACTGGGCGCGGCGAAAATGTGGCGTCTGCTGCATGGCGAGTCGAAAAAAGGCTACATCAACAGCCTCGGTGCACTGACTGGCGGTCAGGCGCTGCAACAGGCGAAAGCGGGTATTGAAGCAGTCTATCTGTCGGGATGGCAGGTAGCGGCGGACGCTAACCTGGCGGCCAGCATGTATCCGGATCAGTCGCTCTATCCGGCAAACTCGGTGCCAGCTGTGGTGGAGCGGATCAACAACACCTTCCGCCGTGCGGATCAGATCCAATGGTCCGCGGGCATTGAGCCGGGCGATCCGCGCTATGTCGATTACTTCCTGCCGATCGTTGCCGATGCGGAAGCCGGTTTTGGCGGTGTCCTGAATGCCTTTGAACTGATGAAAGCGATGATTGAAGCCGGTGCAGCGGCAGTTCACTTCGAAGATCAGCTGGCATCAGTGAAGAAATGCGGTCATATGGGCGGTAAAGTACTGGTGCCAACTCAGGAAGCAATCCAGAAACTGGTTGCGGCGCGTCTGGCTGCCGACGTTACGGGCGTTCCAACCCTGCTGGTTGCACGTACCGATGCTGATGCGGCGGATTTGATCACCTCCGATTGCGACCCGTATGACAGCGAATTTATTACCGGCGAGCGCACCAACGAAGGCTTCTTCCGTACTCATGCAGGCATTGAGCAAGCAATCAGCCGTGGCCTGGCGTATGCGCCATATGCTGACCTGGTTTGGTGTGAAACCTCTACGCCGGATCTGGAACTGGCGCGTCGCTTTGCACAAGCTATCCACGCGAAATATCCAGGCAAACTGCTGGCTTATAACTGCTCGCCGTCCTTCAACTGGCAGAAAAATCTCGACGACAAAACTATTGCCAGCTTCCAGCAGCAGCTGTCGGATATGGGCTACAAGTTCCAGTTCATCACCCTGGCAGGCATCCACAGCATGTGGTTTAACATGTTCGACCTGGCAAACGCCTATGCCCAGGGCGAAGGTATGAAGCACTATGTTGAAAAAGTGCAGCAACCGGAATTTGCCGCCGCGAAAGATGGCTACACCTTCGTATCTCACCAGCAGGAAGTGGGTACAGGTTATTTCGATAAAGTGACGACCATTATTCAGGGCGGCACGTCTTCAGTCACCGCGCTGACCGGCTCCACCGAAGAATCGCAGTTCTAAGCAACTGATACACGTTGCTGATTGTAGGCCGGATAACGCGTTCACGCCGCATCCGGCAATCGGTGCACGATGCCTGATGCGACGCTTGCGCGTCTTATTAGGCCTACAACCGTTGCTGACCGTAGGCTGGATAAGACGTTCACGCCGCATCCGGCAATCAACGCCTGATGCGACGATTTGCGCGTCTTATCCGGCAATTCACTGCTCCTGATGAGGGCAATAAATGCCGCGTGGCCTGGAATTACTGATTGCACAAACCATTCTGCAAGGCTTCGACGCTCAGTATGGTCGATTCCTCGAAGTGACTTCCGGGGCGCAGCAGCGTTTCGAACAAGCCGACTGGCACGCTGTCCAGCAGGCGATGAAAAACCGTATCCATCTTTACGATCATCACGTGGGTCTGGTGGTGGAGCAACTGCGCTGCATTACTAACGGTCAAAGCACGGACGCGGCATTTTTACTGCGCGTTAAAGAGCATTACACCCGGCTGTTGCCGGACTACCCGCGTTTCGAGATTGCGGAGAGCTTTTTTAACTCCGTGTACTGTCGGTTATTTGACCACCGCTCGCTTACTCCCGAGCGGCTTTTTATCTTTAGCTCCCAGCCAGAGCGCCGTTTTCGTACCATTCCCCGCCCGCTGGCGAAAGACTTTCACCCCGATCACGGCTGGGAATCTCTGCTGATGCGCGTTATCAGCGATCTGCCGTTGCGTCTGCGCTGGCAAAATAAAAGCCGTGACATTCATTACATCGTTCGCCATCTGACGGAAACGCTGGGGACAGACAACCTCGCGGAAAGCCATTTACAGGTGGCGAACGAACTGTTTTATCGCAATAAAGCCGCCTGGCTGGTGGGCAAACTGATCACGCCTTTCGGCACATTGCCATTTTTGCTGCCGATCCACCAGACGGACGACGGCGAGTTATTTATTGATACTTGCCTGACGACGACCGCCGAAGCGAGCATCGTCTTTGGCTTCGCACGCTCCTATTTTATGGTTTATGCACCGCTGCCCGCAGCACTGGTCGAGTGGCTACGGGAAATTCTGCCAGGTAAAACGACCGCAGAATTGTATATGGCTATCGGCTGCCAGAAGCACGCTAAAACCGAGAGCTACCGCGAATATCTCGTTTATCTACAGGGCTGTAATGAGCAGTTTATTGAAGCGCCGGGTATTCGTGGGATGGTGATGCTGGTGTTCACGCTGCCAGGTTTTGACCGGGTGTTCAAAGTGATTAAAGACAAGTTCGCGCCGCAGAAAGAGATGTCTGCCGCTCACGTTCGTGCCTGCTACCAACTGGTTAAAGAGCACGATCGCGTGGGTCGAATGGCGGACACCCAGGAGTTTGAAAACTTTGTGCTGGAGAAGCGGCATATTTCCCCGGCATTAATGGCATTACTGCTCCAGGAAGCAGCGGAAAAAATCACCGATCTCGGCGAACAAATTGTGATTCGCCATCTTTATATTGAGCGGCGGATGGTGCCGCTCAATATCTGGCTGGAACAAGTGGAAGGTCAGCAGTTGCGCGACGCCATTGAAGAATACGGCAACGCCATTCGCCAGCTTGCTGCCGCCAACATCTTCCCCGGCGACATGCTGTTTAAAAACTTCGGTGTCACCCGTCACGGGCGCGTGGTGTTTTATGATTACGATGAAATTTGCTACATGACGGAAGTAAACTTCCGCGACATCCCACCGTCGCGCTACCCGGAGGACGAACTTGCCAGCGAACCGTGGTACAGCGTCTCGCCGGGCGATGTTTTCCCGGAAGAATTCCGCCACTGGCTTTGCGCCGATCCGCGCATTGGTCCGCTGTTTGAAGAGATGCACGCCGACCTGTTCCGCGCCGATTACTGGCGCGCACTACAAAACCGCATACGTGAAGGGCATGTGGAAGATGTTTATGCGTACCGGCGCAGGCAACGGTTTAGCGTGCGATTCGTATAAATCAGAGGCGAAAATGTCACCGCATCCCGCTGTAGGCCAGCGTCACTTCCTTCGCAGCTTTAATCACCATCGCACCAAACTCGGTTACGCGATCATCGGTAATACGTGAAATCGGTCCGGAAATCGAAATTGCCGCAAATGGTTCGCGGTGCTCGTCGAAAATACACGCTGCGAGGCAACGCAGCCCCAGCGCATGTTCCTCATCGTCAAATGAATAACCCCGTTTTCGCGTTTGGGCGAGATCTTCTTTTAAATGTACAGGAGACACCAGTGTTGCGTGGGTATAGGCATGTAACCCTTTGCGATGCAGTAACTTCGTCACCTGCTCTTCACTTAACTGGGCTAAAAAGGCTTTACCCGCACCGGAAGCGTGCATCGGTAATTTACCGCCAATAGGGGCGGACATACGCATCAGGTGCGTACACTGTACCTGGTCGATAATAATCGCTTCGTGATCGCTTTGATCAAGCACCGCCATATTTACCGTTTCGCCAGACTCTTCCATTAGATTGCGCAGGATAGGGTGAACAATGGCTAACAAATTACGGCTCTGGAGAAAGCTGCTGCCGACCATAAAGGCATGTGCGCCGATTGCCCAGTGTCCCAGTTCGCCGACTTGACGCACGAAACCCTGCTGTTGCATCGTGGTTAGCAGGCGGTGGGTTGTGGAATTGGGTAACCCGGCTTGTTGCGCCAGTTCCGTGAGTGCCACACTGCCATTGGATTCGGCAATCCACTCCAGTAATTTCAGACCACGCGTTAAAGACTGAACCTGCCCAGTCGCTGGTGCGGTGGCAACGGCGGGTTTTCTGCCGCGTTTCGCGGGAATGGGTGCGACCATGACAGTCTCCTTTTTCTGTATCGTGGAAATCATTTTCATTTTTATTGTTAGCTAATGCAATAGTTGCTGAACTGATCCGATGAGTTAATGTTGAACAAATCTCATGTTGCGTGGTGCTCGCTTTTACCACAGATGCGTTTATGCCAGTATGGTTTGTTGAATTTTTATTAAATCTGGGTTGAGCGTGTCGGGAGCAAGTGTGAGCAGCAAAGTGGAACAACTGCGTGCGCAGTTAAATGAACGTATTCTGGTGCTGGACGGCGGTATGGGCACTATGATCCAGAGCTATCGACTGAACGAAGCCGATTTTCGTGGTGAACGCTTTGCCGACTGGCCATGCGATCTCAAAGGCAACAACGACCTACTGGTGCTCAGCAAACCGGAAGTGATCGCCGCTATCCACAACGCCTACTTTGAAGCGGGTGCGGATATCATCGAAACCAACACCTTCAACTCCACGACCATTGCGATGGCGGATTACCAGATGGAATCCCTGTCGGCGGAAATCAACTTTGCGGCGGCGAAGCTGGCGCGTGCCTGTGCTGACGAGTGGACCGCCCGTACGCCGGAGAAACCGCGCTATGTTGCCGGCGTTCTCGGCCCAACCAATCGCACGGCGTCTATTTCTCCGGACGTCAACGATCCGGCATTCCGCAACATCACTTTTGACCAGCTGGTGGCGGCCTATCGTGAATCCACCAAAGCGCTGGTGGAAGGTGGTGCGGACCTGATCCTGATTGAAACCGTTTTCGACACCCTTAACGCCAAAGCGGCGGTCTTTGCGGTGAAAACGGAGTTTGAAGCGCTGGGCGTTGAGCTGCCGATTATGATCTCCGGCACCATCACCGACGCCTCCGGGCGCACGCTCTCCGGGCAGACCACCGAAGCATTTTACAACTCATTGCGCCACGCCGAAGCCCTGACTTTCGGCCTGAACTGTGCGCTGGGGCCAGATGAACTGCGCCAGTACGTGCAGGAGCTGTCACGGATTGCGGAATGCTACGTCACCGCGCACCCGAACGCCGGGCTGCCCAACGCCTTTGGTGAATACGATCTCGACGCCGACACGATGGCAAAACAAATACGTGAATGGGCACAAGCGGGCTTTCTCAATATCGTCGGCGGCTGCTGTGGCACCACGCCACAACATATTGCAGCGATGAGTCGTGCTGTAGAAGGATTAGCGCCGCGCAAACTGCCGGAAATTCCCGTAGCCTGCCGTTTGTCTGGCCTGGAGCCGCTGAACATTGGCGACGATAGCCTGTTTGTGAACGTGGGTGAACGCACCAACGTCACCGGTTCCGCTAAGTTCAAGCGCCTGATCAAAGAAGAGAAATACAGCGAGGCGCTGGATGTGGCGCGTCAGCAGGTGGAAAACGGTGCGCAGATTATCGATATCAACATGGATGAAGGGATGCTCGACGCCGAAGCGGCGATGGTGCGTTTTCTCAATCTGATTGCCGGTGAACCGGATATCGCTCGCGTGCCGATTATGATCGACTCCTCAAAATGGGAGGTCATTGAAAAAGGTCTGAAGTGTATCCAGGGCAAAGGCATTGTTAACTCTATCTCGATGAAAGAGGGCGTCGATGCCTTTATTCATCACGCGAAACTGTTGCGTCGCTACGGTGCGGCAGTCGTGGTGATGGCCTTTGACGAACAGGGCCAGGCCGATACCCGCGCACGGAAAATCGAGATTTGCCGTCGGGCGTACAAAATCCTCACCGAAGAGGTTGGCTTCCCGCCAGAAGATATCATCTTTGACCCGAACATCTTCGCGGTCGCAACTGGCATTGAAGAGCACAACAACTACGCGCAGGACTTTATCGGCGCGTGTGAAGACATCAAACGTGAACTGCCGCACGCGCTGATTTCCGGCGGCGTTTCTAACGTTTCGTTCTCATTCCGTGGCAACGATCCGGTGCGCGAAGCCATTCACGCGGTGTTCCTCTACTACGCTATTCGCAATGGCATGGATATGGGGATCGTCAACGCCGGGCAACTGGCGATTTACGACGACCTACCCGCTGAACTGCGCGACGCGGTGGAAGATGTGATTCTTAATCGTCGCGACGATGGCACCGAGCGTTTACTGGAGCTTGCCGAGAAATATCGCGGCAGCAAAACCGACGACACCGCTAACGCCCAGCAGGCGGAGTGGCGCTCGTGGGAAGTGAATAAACGTCTGGAATACTCGTTGGTCAAAGGCATTACCGAGTTTATCGAGCAGGATACCGAAGAAGCCCGCCAGCAGGCTACGCGCCCGATTGAAGTGATTGAAGGCCCGTTGATGGACGGCATGAACGTGGTCGGCGATCTGTTTGGCGAAGGGAAAATGTTCCTGCCGCAGGTGGTGAAATCGGCGCGCGTCATGAAACAGGCGGTGGCGTATCTCGAACCGTTTATTGAAGCCAGCAAAGAGCAGGGCAAAACCAACGGCAAGATGGTGATCGCTACAGTGAAGGGCGACGTCCACGATATCGGTAAAAATATCGTTGGCGTGGTGCTGCAATGTAACAACTACGAAATTGTTGATCTCGGCGTGATGGTGCCTGCGGAAAAAATTCTCCGTACCGCCAAAGAAGTGAATGCTGATTTGATTGGCCTTTCAGGATTGATCACGCCGTCGCTGGATGAAATGGTTAACGTGGCGAAAGAGATGGAGCGTCAGGGTTTCACCATTCCGTTACTGATCGGCGGCGCGACCACCTCTAAAGCGCACACGGCGGTGAAAATCGAGCAAAACTACAGTGGCCCGACGGTGTATGTGCAGAACGCCTCACGCACCGTTGGTGTGGTGGCGGCGCTGCTTTCTGACACTCAGCGTGATGATTTTGTCGCTCGTACCCGTAAAGAGTACGAAACCGTACGTATTCAACATGGGCGCAAGAAACCGCGCACACCGCCAGTCACGCTGGAAGCGGCGCGCGATAACGACTTCGCTTTTGACTGGCAGGCTTATACGCCGCCGGTGGCGCACCGTCTCGGCGTGCAGGAAGTGGAAGCCAGCATCGAAACGCTGCGTAATTACATCGACTGGACGCCGTTCTTTATGACCTGGTCACTGGCTGGGAAGTATCCGCGCATTCTGGAAGATGAAGTGGTGGGTGAAGAGGCGCAGCGGCTGTTTAAAGACGCCAACGACATGCTGGATAAATTAAGCGCCGAGAAAACGCTGAATCCGCGTGGCGTGGTGGGGCTGTTCCCGGCAAACCGTGTGGGCGATGACATTGAAATCTACCGTGACGAAACGCGTACCCATGTGATCAACGTCAGCCACCATCTGCGTCAACAGACCGAAAAAACGGGCTTCGCTAACTACTGTCTCGCTGACTTCGTTGCGCCGAAGCTTTCTGGTAAAGCAGATTACATCGGCGCATTTGCCGTGACTGGCGGACTGGAAGAGGACGCACTGGCTGATGCCTTTGAAGCACAGCACGATGATTACAACAAAATCATGGTGAAAGCGCTTGCCGACCGTTTAGCCGAAGCCTTTGCGGAGTATCTCCATGAGCGTGTGCGTAAAGTCTACTGGGGCTATGCGCCGAACGAGAACCTCAGCAACGAAGAGCTGATCCGCGAAAACTATCAGGGAATCCGCCCGGCACCAGGCTACCCGGCCTGCCCGGAACATACGGAAAAAGCCACCATCTGGGAGTTGCTGGAAGTGGAAAAACATACCGGCATGAAACTTACAGAATCTTTCGCCATGTGGCCCGGTGCATCGGTTTCGGGTTGGTACTTCAGCCACCCGGACAGCAAGTATTACGCGGTAGCGCAAATTCAGCGCGACCAGGTCGAAGACTATGCCCGCCGTAAAGGTATGAGCGTCTCAGATGTTGAACGCTGGCTGGCACCGAATCTGGGGTATGACGCGGACTGATTCACAAATCTGTCACTTTTCCTTACAACAAACAGGGCGCTCAATGAGTGCCCTGTCTCTTTATTAATATGAAACACTTATACTGGAATCAGGCTGGAATAATCTTAGCCGGAAAAACGAAGGTCAAAAGGCACAGTAAAGATGCCAGTCAGCGTGTTTCCGGTCCTTTGGTCATTCAATTGCTTCAGGAACATATAACGATAAGGAGAACCTGAACTCGTGTTAACGCTGCTTCACCTGCTTTCTGCCGTCGCCCTGCTGGTCTGGGGGACTCATATTGTTCGAACCGGCGTAATGCGCGTCTTCGGCGCGCGTTTGCGTACTGTTCTTAGCCGAAGCGTCGAAAAGAAGCCGCTTGCCTTTTGCGCGGGGATCGGCGTTACAGCACTGGTGCAGAGCAGTAATGCCACCACCATGCTGGTGACCTCGTTTGTCGCCCAGGATCTGGTTGCTCTCGCGCCTGCGCTGGTGATTGTGCTGGGTGCAGATGTCGGGACGGCGCTAATGGCGCGTATTCTCACCTTCGACTTATCCTGGCTGTCACCGTTACTTATTTTTATCGGCGTGATTTTTTTCCTCGGCCGCAAACAGTCACGCGCCGGGCAACTAGGCCGTGTCGGTATTGGTCTTGGGCTGATTTTACTGGCGCTGGAATTGATTGTGCAGGCCGTAACGCCGATCACCCAGGCAAACGGCGTTCAGGTGATCTTTGCCTCGCTAACCGGCGATATTCTGCTGGATGCGCTGATTGGCGCGATGTTCGCCATTATCAGCTACTCCAGCCTTGCTGCTGTACTGCTGACCGCGACTCTGACCGCCGCAGGCATTATCTCCTTCCCGGTGGCGCTCTGTCTGGTGATTGGTGCTAACCTCGGTTCCGGCCTGCTGGCGATGCTCAACAACAGTGCCGCCAATGCCGCAGCCCGCCGTGTCGCGCTGGGTAGTCTGCTGTTTAAGCTGGTGGGTAGCCTGATTATCCTGCCGTTTGTTCATTTGCTGGCAGAGACAATGGGGAAGTTGTCATTGCCAAAAGCGGAACTGGTGATCTATTTCCACGTCTTCTACAACCTTGTACGCTGCCTGGTCATGCTGCCATTTGTTGACCCGATGGCACGGTTTTGCAAAACGATTATTCGCGATGAACCGGAACTGGATACCCAGCTACGGCCTAAACATCTGGATGTCAGCGCGCTAGATACGCCCACGCTTGCTCTGGCGAACGCTGCCCGCGAAACCCTGCGCATTGGCGACGCCATGGAACAGATGATGGAAGGGTTGAATAAAGTGATGCACGGCGAGCCACGGCAGGAGAAAGAGCTGCGTAAGTTGGCAGATGATATCAATGTTCTCTATACCGCCATTAAGCTGTATCTGGCGCGAATGCCAAAAGAGGAACTGGCAGAAGAAGAGTCGCGCCGCTGGGCGGAGATCATCGAAATGTCGCTCAACCTTGAACAGGCCTCCGATATCGTCGAGCGCATGGGGAGTGAAATTGCCGACAAATCGCTGGCTGCAAGGCGAGCATTTTCGCTTGATGGCTTGAAGGAACTGGATGCGCTCTATGAGCAATTGCTCAGTAATTTAAAACTGGCAATGTCGGTTTTCTTCTCTGGCGATGTTACCAGCGCCCGTCGTTTGCGCCGCAGCAAACATCGTTTTCGCATTCTTAATCGCCGCTATTCCCACGCCCACGTCGATCGCCTGCATCAGCAAAACGTGCAGAGCATTGAAACCAGTTCGCTTCATTTAGGCTTACTGGGAGATATGCAGCGTCTGAACTCGCTGTTTTGTTCGGTGGCTTACAGTGTGCTGGAACAGCCGGATGAAGATGAAGGACGGGACGAGTATTAATACCGTGCCCCTGTAGGCCTGATAAGACGCGTAAAGCGTCGCATCAGGCACTATGTACAAGATGCCGGATCATGCATCCGGCAATTCACTTAAAAACGGTGACCCGCTTCCAGCGGCACCGCTTCTTCACCAGCCTTAAACACATAAGTGGTGTTCGGGCCACCCAGCGTAGCGTGACCTTTACTTACTGTGATCCAGTTACCTTCCGGCAGACCAATAATCGTCAGTTCTGGCGCGACGACCAGCAGTTCGCGAATACGCTGCTCACGGGTTTCACCTTTATGGCCTTCCGGCAGCGCGTTGGTGAAGTGCGGGTTGATTTGCAGCGGGAACAGATTTAGCGCATCGAAACCTTGCGGATCGACAATCGGCATATCGTTGGTGGTACGAATGGTTGGGCAAGCAAGGTTAGCGCCTGCGCTCCAGCCAATATACAGCGCGCCACGTTTCACCACGTCAGTAATTGGTGTCAGCAGCCCGCGCTCGCGGCACTGTTTCAGCAACTGGAAAGTATTACCGCCGCCGACAATCACGATCTCAGCATTTTCAATCGCGGCAACGGGATCGACAACGCTATGAATACCGGTGACAGAAACACCCAGCGGAGCGAGAACCGCAGCCGTTTTCGCTGTGTAATCATCCCAGGTCTGCGTTACGCCCGCGAAAGGAATAAATACCGCTGAACGGCGACCCTGCAACTGTTCAGCAATCAGCGGCAGCGCGTGTTCCAGCCAGGCTTTACCCGGCAGCGTCGAGTTACTCAATAAAAGCAGTTCCATTACTTCTCCGGTTAGTAAGAAATCACGGGAGGCATGCTATCACTGTGATTTTAATCGCTTACTGACATGGCTCACGATGTCGCACATTGCTTCTGGAAAGTGATTTGAGCAGGTAACGAATTCAAGCCAATGGAAATAACAAATAGTTCGCTCATGACTATTTTTTATCAACCCAAAGGTACGGTATATTCCGTTTTTTACAGGAGAATTTATGCTGCCCGACTCATCAGTCCGTTTAAATAAATACATCAGCGAAAGCGGAATTTGCTCACGCCGCGAAGCGGATCGCTATATCGAGCAAGGCAATGTGTTCCTTAATGGCAAGCGAGCCACCATTGGCGATCAGGTGAAACCCGGCGACGTTGTGAAAGTAAATGGTCAGTTGATTGAGCCTCGGGAAGCCGAAGATTTGGTACTTATCGCCCTGAACAAGCCCGTCGGTATTGTCAGCACCACCGAAGATGGCGAGCGCGATAACATTGTCGATTTTGTTAACCACAGCAAACGCGTGTTCCCGATTGGCCGCCTGGATAAAGATTCCCAGGGGCTGATTTTCCTCACCAATCACGGCGATCTGGTGAATAAAATCCTCCGTGCAGGTAACGACCATGAGAAAGAGTACCTGGTCACGGTTGATAAACCAGTCACCGATGAGTTTATTCGTGGTATGGGGGCGGGGGTGCCGATCCTCGGGACGGTGACGAAAAAGTGCAAAGTCAAAAAAGAAGCGCCGTTTGTTTTTCGCATTACCCTGGTGCAGGGACTGAACCGTCAGATCCGTCGCATGTGCGAGCACTTTGGTTACGAAGTGAAAAAGCTGGAGCGTACGCGCATTATGAACGTCAGCTTAAGCGGCATTCCGCTGGGGGAGTGGCGCGATTTAACCGACGATGAGTTAATCGACCTCTTTAAACTCATCGAAAATTCCTCTTCCGAGGCAAAACCTAAAGCGAAAGCCAAACCGAAAACGGCGGGCATCAAACGTCCAGTCGTTAAGATGGAAAAAACGGCGGAAAAAGGTGGTCGCCCGGCGTCCAACGGTAAACGTTTCACCTCGCCGGGGCGCAAAAAGAAGGGGCGTTGATTAACGCCTGCCGCGTGTTGACGTATTTGCCGACCAGCTAAACGACGCTTCAGGATCCGGTTTATAAGCCTGCTTTTTCTTCAACTGGCGGGCTTTTTTTGCTTCAGCCTCACGCTCAACCATTAATTTATCGATGTACTCTTTCTTGATGCTGTTGGTTTCGGAGTTGGTCAGTACGCGACCATGCGCAATCCGCGCGCGATCCAGCAATGTTTTTAGTTCGCGCTGCTCGCGTTCAGTCATCTCTTTTTGGGTAATACGGGGGAGTGCCATGATGGTGCCCTCAGTGAGCCGGAGAGTTCAGTGTACGGGAATTCCTTTGCGAGCAGAACTGATAATATTCATTTTGCCTTCTCTTAAATATTTATCTCTCTCGATAATTAGCTAGAGATGCAGATAAAAAATTAAAGGTAATTATTCTCAGATAAAGATGCTGGTTAACAGGAAATAGACTCGTTTATTGATGGGCATAATGACAAGAAAAACATACGGCCCGAAATAATGTCTTTCGGGCCATACTGTGTTTACTCAAACAAATTAAAATGCAGCTTCTGCACCACCTGCTCGGCATCTTCGCCGGGCACCAGGAAGCACAGGTTATGGCTGGATGCGCCGTAGCAAATCATGCGGATGTTAAACGGTTCCAGTACGCCAAATACCTCTTTGCCAACGCCGCAGGCTTTTGACAGGTCATTACCAATTAACGCGACCAGTGCCAGACCTTCTTCCACTTCTACCCGGCATAGTGCAGACAGCTCCATCAGCAGGGATTGCGTCAGCAATGTATCGCCAGTGGAGGTGGAACCGGTGGTATCAAGTGTCAACGCCACGCTCACTTCGGAGGTGGTGATGAGATCCACCGAAATATTATGCCGCGCGAGAATGCCGAAAACTTCCGCGAGGAAACCGCGAGAATGCAGCATATTCAGGCTGTGCAAAGTGAGCAGAGTCTGATTACGACGAAGCGCCAGGGCGCGGAACAGCGGCGGATTTTCAGTTTTATTGCACACCAGCGTACCACCTGCGCGTGGGTCTTTACTGGAGCCGACAAACACCGGAATATCGCTGCGTACTGCGGGTAGCAACGTTGCCGGATGCAGTACTTTTGCACCAAAAGTTGCCATCTCTGCCGCTTCGGCAAACGCGATTTCATCAATGCGTTTTGCTGCGGTGACCACGCGTGGATCGGTGGTGTAGATGCCTGGGACATCGGTCCAGATATCAACACGAGAAGCGTGTAAAGCCTCCGCCAGCAAGGCTGCCGTATAATCGCTGCCTCCACGGCCAAGCGTCGTTGTACGACCTTTACTTTCGCTGCCGATAAATCCTTGGGTGATCACTAAGCCTTCATTGAGGCGCGGGAGCAGCTGCAGCGCGGTCAGTTCCGCCAGCGCGGCTACGTCTGGCTCTGCACGACCAAATCGGTCATTAGTACGCATCACTTTACGTACATCAAACCACTGTGCCTGAATATCGCGTTCGCGCAGGATCTCAACAAACAGCAGGGTCGACATCAGCTCGCCGTGGCTGACCAGTTCATCTGTCAGCGCCGGAGACGTTGCCAGCGCCGCCGCTTCTGCCAGAACAGTAATGTTCTCCAGCAGACGTTCAATCTCTTCACGAATAACGTTCGGGTAACGCAGACGTTCCAGAATGGCAAACTGGATATTGCGGATTGCGTCGAGTTTTTCGAATCGCTCGCCAGGTTCCAGTCCTTCAGCTAAAGCGACCAGCAGATTAGTGATACCAGCAGAAGCTGAGAGGACAACTAAACGTACGTTGGCATCAGAAAGGACAATATCAGCGCTGCGGTTCATCGCGTCAAAATCAGCTACGCTGGTACCGCCAAATTTGGAGACAACAATTTCAGACATAACTACCTCGTGTCAGGGGATCCATTTTCAGCCTTGGCACAAGGGAAGAGCGGAAGACGGGTGGGCGCAGAGCGATACTTCGCTACTATTTTCACCCAGAAGTGCTCCACCACTTGCGAAACGCCCGACTGCGAACGCTTCTGGTGACAACCCAGGGGATTCAGCCCCTGTAGCCGATGATGAACGTGGCCAGCCGTTCAATCACCTCGGCGATGCACCCCCTCAGGTGTTATCACAGGACTGGCTCCTCCAACACCGTTACTTGGGCAACGCGCCTCTTCTGGCCTGCGCTAGCGCAGGTAGTACATTTATAAATAAAGGGTGAGCGGGGCGGTTGTCAACGATGGGGTCATGCGGATTTTTCATCCACTCCTGGCGGTCAGTAGTTCAACTAATAAATGCTTCATCGCGCTAAGGGTTTACACTCAACATTACGCTAACGGCACTAAAACCATCACATTTTTCTGTGACTGGCGCTACAATCTTCCAAAGTCACAATTCTCAAAATCAGAAGAGTATTGCTAATGAAAAACATCAATCCAACGCAGACCGCGGCCTGGCAGGCACTACAGAAACACTTCGATGAAATGAAAGACGTTACGATCGCCGATCTTTTTGCTAAAGACGGCGATCGTTTTTCTAAGTTCTCCGCAACCTTCGACGATCAGATGCTGGTGGATTACTCCAAAAACCGCATCACTGAAGAGACGCTGGCGAAATTACAGGATCTGGCGAAAGAGTGCGATCTGGCGAGTGCGATTAAGTCGATGTTCTCTGGCGAGAAGATCAACCGCACTGAAAACCGCGCCGTACTGCACGTAGCGTTGCGTAACCGTAGCAATACCCCGATTCTGGTTGATGGCAAAGATGTCATGCCGGAAGTTAACGCCGTGCTGGAGAAGATGAAAACCTTCTCGGAAGCGATTATTTCCGGTGAGTGGAAAGGCTATACCGGCAAAGCAATCACTGACGTAGTGAACATCGGGATCGGCGGTTCTGACCTCGGGCCGTACATGGTGACCGAAGCACTGCGTCCGTACAAAAATCACCTGAACATGCACTTTGTTTCTAACGTCGATGGAACTCACATCGCGGAAGTGCTGAAAAAAGTAAACCCGGAAACCACGCTGTTCCTGGTAGCATCTAAAACCTTCACCACTCAGGAAACCATGACCAACGCCCATAGCGCGCGTGACTGGTTCCTGAAAGCGGCAGGTGATGAGAAACACGTTGCGAAACACTTTGCGGCGCTCTCAACCAATGCCAAAGCCGTTGGTGAGTTTGGTATTGATACCGCCAACATGTTCGAGTTCTGGGACTGGGTCGGCGGTCGTTACTCTTTATGGTCAGCGATTGGCTTGTCGATTGTTCTCTCCATCGGCTTTGATAACTTCGTTGAACTGCTTTCCGGCGCACACGCGATGGACAAGCATTTCTCCACCACACCTGCAGAGAAAAACCTGCCTGTACTGCTGGCGCTGATCGGCATCTGGTACAACAATTTCTTTGGCGCGGAAACTGAAGCGATTCTGCCGTACGACCAGTATATGCACCGTTTCGCAGCGTACTTCCAGCAGGGCAATATGGAGTCCAACGGTAAGTATGTAGACCGTAACGGTAACGTTGTGGATTACCAGACTGGCCCGATTATCTGGGGTGAACCTGGCACGAACGGTCAGCACGCGTTCTACCAGCTGATCCACCAGGGTACGAAGATGGTGCCGTGCGATTTCATCGCCCCGGCTATCACCCATAACCCGCTCTCTGATCATCACCAGAAACTGCTGTCTAACTTCTTCGCTCAGACCGAAGCGCTGGCGTTTGGTAAATCCCGCGAAGTGGTTGAGCAGGAATATCGCGATCAGGGTAAAGATCCGGCAACGCTTGACTACGTGGTACCGTTCAAAGTGTTCGAAGGTAACCGCCCAACCAACTCTATCCTGCTGCGCGAAATCACTCCGTTCAGCCTGGGTGCGTTGATTGCGCTGTATGAGCACAAAATCTTTACTCAGGGCGTGATCCTGAACATCTTCACCTTCGACCAGTGGGGCGTGGAGCTGGGTAAACAGCTGGCGAACCGTATTCTGCCAGAGCTGAAAGATGACAAAGAAATCAGCAGCCACGATAGCTCGACCAATGGTCTGATTAACCGCTATAAAGCGTGGCGCGGTTAATTAAATAACCTTAATAACAATGCCGACTATAAGTCGGCATTGTTTTATCAGATAAATCCCCTTGTCTGTGATTTAACGAAAATCATACCGTGAGGTTAATCCTAAAATAGATTTTTAATCATGATTGATTTCGGAAAATACGCAGATTAATTACTTTTATTTTTATTTTAAGCTTATGATTTTTAGTGTTATTTATATATAAGCTGAAGCTTATATTTGATATTCATTCCAATTATCCTAAAACCCCATCACTAATTCTCCGCGCCGTAATTCGCATGCTTTAGTTGTGTATACTCGATCCCGCCCGAAATGTTTTTGGGTAAATCTCCATTCATTCAATGAAGGGAAATTGTTATGAAAAAAGTTCTGTATGGCATTTTTGCCATATCTGCGCTTGCGGCGACTTCTGCGTGGGCTGCACCTGTACAGGTGGGCGAAGCGGCAGGGTCTGCAGCAACGTCGGTTTCGGCGGGTAGCTCCTCCGCAACCAGCGTCAGCACCGTAAGCTCGGCGGTGGGTGTCGCGCTCGCGGCAACCGGTGGCGGTGATGGTTCTAATACCGGGACCACAACAACCACGACCACCAGTACCCAGTAATAAAGTATGTATCCCCAAAATAATTTGAGTCATCGCATCTGTGGCTTGAAGTATGACGGGGATTAACCATAACCACACTCCGGTGTGGTTATTCTGCCCCTCTGGAGAAGAGTCGTGAAGCGACCTGCACTCATTCTTATCTGCCTGCTATTACAGGCCTGTTCAGCCACGACTAAAGAGCTGGGCAATTCACTGTGGGACAGTCTGTTCGGTACGCCAGGCGTACAGCTGACGGACGATGATATTCAAAATATGCCCTACGCCAGCCAGTACATGCAGCTTAATGGCGGGCCGCAGTTGTTTGTGGTGCTGGCCTTCGCTGAAGATGGACAACAAAAATGGGTCACTCAGGATCAGGCCACTCTCGTCACACAACATGGTCGTCTGGTGAAGACTTTGCTTGGCGGCGATAACCTGATTGAAGTGAATAACCTTGCCGCCGACCCGCTGATAAAACCCGCACAAATTGTTGATGGCGCAACCTGGACGCGCACGATGGGCTGGACCGAGTACCAGCAGGTGCGCTACGCCACCGCACGCTCGGTTTTCAAATGGGATGGCACCGATACCGTCAAAGTCGGTAGCGATGAAACTCCGGTTCGTGTGCTGGACGAAGAAGTCTCCACCGACCAGGCGCGCTGGCATAACCGCTATTGGATCGACAGCGAAGGGCAAATTCGCCAGTCGGAACAGTATCTCGGCGCGGATTATTTCCCGGTGAAAACCACTCTCATCAAGGCGGCAAAACAATGATTAAACAAACTATTGCTGCGTTGATTATGAGCGTGGGAGCGTCATCGGTCTTTGCGGCAGGCACCGTCAAAGTGTTCAGCAATGGCAGCAATGAGGCCAAAACGCTGACAGGCGCAGAGCATTTAATTGATCTGGTGGGTCAACCGCGGCTCGCAAACAGTTGGTGGCCCGGAGCGGTGATTAGCGAAGAGCTAGCAACGGCGGCTGCATTGCGTCAGCAGCAGGCGTTGCTGACACGGCTGGCAGAACTGGCTGCAGATTCCAGCGCCGACGATGCTGCCGCCATTAACGCCTTACGCCAGCAAATTCAGGCGTTGAAGGTGACGGGCAGACAAAAAATCAATCTTGATTCTGATATCGTGCGCGTTGCCGAACGCGGTAACCCGCCGTTGCAGGGCAACTACACGCTGTGGGTCGGACCACCGCCGTCCACGGTCACGTTGTTCGGGCTTATCAGTCGTCCAGGCAAGCAGTCATTCACTCCCGGTCGCGACGTGGCGAGCTATCTCTCTGACCAGAGCCTGCTCAGCGGTGCGGATCGCAGCTACGCGTGGGTGGTTTACCCGGACGGACGCACGCAAAAAGCGCCGGTGGCTTACTGGAACAAGCGTCACGTAGAGCCGATGCCCGGCAGCATTATTTATGTTGGCCTCGCGGACTCCGTCTGGAGTGAGACACCTGATGCCCTTAACGCTGACATTCTTCAGACTCTGACGCAGCGGATACCGCAATAATGAAAAAAAGACATCTGCTTAGCTTACTGGCGCTGGGCATTAGCACAGCTTGCTACGGCGAAACATATCCTGCGCCCATTGGTCCGTCGCAATCGGATTTCGGTGGTGTAGGATTATTACAAACACCTACCGCGCGCATGGCGCGGGAAGGGGAGTTGAGTCTGAACTATCGCGATAACGATCAGTACCGTTATTACTCAGCTTCAGTGCAACTCTTCCCGTGGCTGGAAACAACGCTGCGTTATACCGACGTGCGCACTCGGCAGTACAGCAGCGTCGAAGCGTTCTCTGGTGATCAAACGTATAAAGATAAAGCCTTCGATCTCAAACTGCGTTTATGGGAAGAGAGTTACTGGCTGCCACAGGTGGCGGTTGGTGCGCGGGATATCGGCGGTACGGGGCTGTTCGATGCGGAATATCTTGTCGCCAGCAAAGCCTGGGGGCCATTCGATTTTACGCTCGGCCTGGGCTGGGGATATCTGGGCACCAGCGGTAACGTGAAAAATCCGCTCTGTTCAGCCAGTGACAAATATTGCTATCGCGATAACAGCTACAAACAAGCGGGATCTATCGACGGCAGCCAGATGTTCCACGGTCCGGCCTCACTGTTTGGCGGCGTGGAATACCAGACGTCCTGGCAGCCGCTGCGTCTGAAACTGGAGTATGAAGGCAATAATTATCAGCAGGATTTTGCCGGGAAGCTGGAGCAAAAAAGTAAGTTTAACGTCGGGGCGATTTATCGCGTTACCGATTGGGCCGACGTTAACCTTAGCTATGAACGCGGTAACACCTTTATGTTTGGCGTCACGCTGCGTACCAACTTTAACGATCTACGCCCGTCCTACAATGATAACGCCCGTCCGCAATATCAACCGCAACCACAGGATGCCATTTTGCAGCATTCGGTGGTGGCGAATCAGTTAACGCTGTTGAAATACAACGCCGGACTGGCCGATCCGCAGATCCAGACGAAAGGCGATACGCTGTACGTCACCGGTGAGCAGGTGAAATATCGTGATTCGCGTGAAGGGATCATCCGTGCTAATCGGATCGTGATGAACGATCTGCCGGAGGGGATCAAGACGATCCGCGTTACAGAAAATCGCCTTAACATGCCGCAGGTGACGACGGAAACGGATGTCGCCAGCCTGAAAAATCATCTTGCCGGAGAGCCGTTGGGCCACGAAACGACGCTGGCGCAAAAACGCGTCGAGCCGGTAGTTCCTGCGTCCACCGAGCAGGGCTGGTATATCGACAAATCACGCTTTGATTTCCATATCGATCCGGTGCTGAACCAGTCGGTCGGGGGCCCGGAAAACTTTTACATGTACCAGTTGGGCGTGATGGGAACGGCGGATTTGTGGCTGACGGACCATCTGCTGACCACCGGTAGCCTGTTTGCTAACCTGGCGAACAATTACGACAAGTTTAATTACACCAATCCACCGCAGGACTCGCACTTACCGCGCGTTCGTACCCATGTGCGTGAGTATGTGCAGAATGATGTCTATGTGAATAACCTGCAAGCCAACTATTTCCAGCATCTGGGCAACGGCTTCTACGGTCAGGTCTACGGTGGTTATCTCGAAACCATGTTTGGCGGCGCGGGGGCAGAGGTGTTGTATCGCCCGCTGGATAGCAACTGGGCGTTTGGTCTGGATGCTAACTACGTTAAACAGCGCGACTGGCGTAGCGCGAAAGATATGATGAAATTCACCGATTACAGCGTGAAAACTGGTCATTTGACCGCCTACTGGACGCCATCTTTCGCTCAGGATGTGTTAGTGAAAGCCAGCGTCGGGCAATATCTGGCAGGGGATAAAGGCGGCACGCTGGAAATCGCCAAACGCTTTGACAGCGGCGTGGTAGTGGGTGGGTATGCCACGATCACGAATGTTTCGAAAGAGGAGTACGGCGAAGGGGACTTCACCAAAGGCGTGTATATCTCTGTACCGTTGGATCTCTTCTCGTCTGGCCCGACTCGTAGCCGAGCGGCAATTGGCTGGACGCCGCTGACGCGTGACGGTGGTCAGCAACTTGGGCGTAAGTTCCAGTTGTATGACATGACCAGCGACCGAAGCGTCAATTTCCGCTAAGTCAGAGGAAAGGTGCCAGTTTTCGCACTCACTGGCACCTTCATTCTTAATGGCCTGTCGAGCCATCAGGAACGCAGTTCACCCCCGGTTTGCGATCTGGTGTGTAAAGGCGAAAACATTCTGTTTTCCTGTCCGTCGATATTGGTTGCAGGTCTGGTTGCCTGAGCGACTGGGCCATCATTGGGCTGGAGACATTGCTTTGCGGTAGGTCGGCTTTATCAGCAGTACCGAGCGGACCAGCATAAGCAGGAAGGACAGAGACTGATAACATCAAAGCAGCAAAATAAGGCTTCATTTTTACCACCTTTATCAGGTTACGTTTCATTTGTTCCAGAGGAACATTGTCGATTTTTCGCGCATTGCTGGTGGCTGGGAATCACCTGAATGGGTGATTTTTGCATTACAGGCTATGGTGCGGTTTGTCTTGCCGGATGCGCCGCCAGGCGCGGCTTATCCGGCCTACGGGTAGGACGGATAAGGCGTTCACGCCGCATCCGGCGTTGGTTGGGAGATGCCCATTTAATCGATCTGAACAAAACATACACAAAAAATATAGATCTCCGTCACATTTTTGGGTTATACAGGAACCTCGCCATTGTGAAGGAGGTACTGCTATGACGTCACTCTCTCGTCCGCGCGTGGAGTTTATCTCCACCATTTTGCAGACCGTTCTCAATCTTGGCCTGTTGTGTCTCGGCCTGATTTTGGTTGTCTTCCTCGGCAAAGAAACGGTGCATCTGGCTGATGTGCTGTTCGCGCCAGAACAAGCCAGCAAATATGAGCTGGTGGAAGGGCTGGTGGTTTACTTTCTCTATTTCGAATTTATCGCGCTGATTGTGAAGTACTTTCAGTCCGGTTTTCACTTTCCCTTACGTTATTTTGTCTATATCGGGATCACCGCCATTGTGCGCTTGATCATCGTCGATCATAAATCACCACTGGATGTGTTGATCTACTCGGCAGCGATCCTGCTACTGGTGATCACCTTATGGCTGTGTAATTCGAAACGGCTGAAGCGGGAGTAAAAAAAGGCGCTCCATAGAGCGCCGAATAACAGTCACAAGTTGGGATAACGTAAGTTGAGGGTGTAGCGGCATAACATTGGCAGAACAACATCTTTAACCTTTCACACCACCTGCCGTCAGTCCGTTGACCAGCCAGCGTTGAGCCAGCAAGAAGACGATGGTGATCGGTAATGCAGACATCACGGCAGCGGCGGCAAAGTCACCCCACAGGTAGTTTTGCGGGTTGAGGTATTGCTGCATTCCCACGGCCAGGGTGTAGCTGTTTACGTCACGCAGTAACAACGACGCGACCGGAACTTCAGTAATGGCAGCGATAAACGACAGGATGAACACCACCGCCAGAATCGGCACTGACAGCGGCAACAGGACAAGGCGGAAGGCCTGCCACGGTGTTGCACCATCCAGCGCCGCCGCTTCTTCCAGCGAACTGTCGATGGTTTCGAAATAGCCTTTGATGGTCCAGACATGCAGCGCAATCCCCCCCAGGTACGCGAAGATTACGCCGCCGTGAGTATTCAGGCCGATGAATGGAATGTACTCACCCAAACGATCAAATAACGCATACAACGCTACCAGTGAAAGCACCGCCGGGAACATCTGGAAAATCAGCATGCCTTTCAGCAGTGTCGCTTTGCCAGGAAAGCGCATACGGGCGAAAGCGTAGGCGCAGGTGGTGGAGAGCGCAACAATGCCAATCGCGGAAATTCCGGCGACCTTTACTGAGTTCCACAGCCACAGCAGTACCGGGAACGGCGGTGGCGTAATGCGCCCATCAGCCTGTTCAACGCTAAAACCTAACGCCAGTTTCCAGTGATCCCAGGAGATTTGTTCCGGGATCAGGCTACCAGTCGCGAAGTTCCCCTGACGCAGAGAGATAGCGACGACCATCAGCAGCGGGAACATAATCGCCGCGATAAAAAGTAGCAGTAGCAGATGAGTAATAAACAAACGTGCTTTTTGCGATTTCGGTTGGACCATTGCCATTTTTGTTATCTCCCTTAATCAAACTTCATTCGCGTGGCTTTCAGGTTGACGATCGCCAGCGCACCCACCAGCAGGAAGATCAGCGTGGCAATTGCCGCCGCCAGACCGAAGTCCTGACCACCGCCGCCTTCAAAGGCGATGCGGTAGGTGTAGTTAACGAGCAGGTCGGTATAACCGGCTGGCGTGGTAGTGCCAAGACGATCCGGGCCGCCGTTAGTTAACAGTTGAATCAGCACGAAGTTGTTAAAGTTAAAGGCGAAGCTGGCGATCATTAGCGGTGTGAGCGGCTTAATCAGCAGCGGCAGCGTAATTTTAAAGAAGTTCTGGAATGGACCTGCGCCATCCATTGCTGAGGCTTCATACAGATCGTCCGGAATCGCTTTCAACAAGCCCATGCAGAGGATCATCATGTACGGATAACCCAGCCAGGTGTTGACGATAATCAGCATCGTGCGGGCAGTGGTCGGATCGCTAAACCAGGCAGGCTTCACGCCAAATAGCGTGCTCAACATCATGTTGATTTCACCGAAGCTCTGGTTAAACAACCCTTTGAAAATCAAGATTGAAATAAACGATGGCACCGCGTAGGGCAGAATCAGCAGGACACGATAGACCGCTTTGCCGCGCAACGCTTCCCACTGCACCAGACACGCCAGAACCATGCCGACTGCCACTGTTAAAAAGACGGTGATTAGCGAGAACACCACGGTCCAGACGAAAATGGCGAGGAACGGTTTCTGAATGCCTTCGTCGGTGAAGACGCGGGTAAAGTTTTTCCAGCCGGTGGTCACGGTGTAACCGGGGCTTAACTTTTCATCGCCCCAGTTGCCGTCGGCGGTAATGGACTGGTAAAAACCAATTTGGTTATTCGGCCGATATTTCACACCGCTCTGGTTATTCGTCAGCGTGCCGTCACCGTCGAGTGTGTAGAGCGGCTGCGTGCCAGAAAACTGGCGCAGGGAGCTCATCATCACTTTGTTGCCATCCGGCAGAATGGCAGTAATGTCACTCAGTGCCTGACGATTCTGGGTAATCACACGCAGATTCGCGCGCTCGCCTTCAGGCTGGGCGGCTGTTTCTTTTAGTTGCAGTTTTTGCTCGCCGCCAAATTTAAACGCGTCGGAGAGGTAATTTTTGCCAGTTTCGCCGTCGCTGAGCGCCAGTTGCCACTCATCGCCCGCCGGGTAAAGACCAAAGTTATAGGTTTTGCCTGCTTGCCAGGAGCGATCTAACAACACTTCCTGCGCACGTTCAAAAGTCAGCTGGTTAGTGCTGCTGTAGTTGGTGAAGGCAATGGCGATGGTGCAGACCAGAGGGAAAAGGACGAATAGCCCCATCCCAGCCATTCCCGGATAGACATAGCGCCAGGCGTAGGCTTTACGATTGGCGAAAATATAGAGCCCCGCTGAACTCAATATCAGCGTGGTAATGGCGAACAGGTATTCCCCTTGTGCGTACATTAAAACAACAAGGTAACCCACCAGCAGGCCGAGCAGACCTAACACTGACCATTTCAGCGCGTCGCTTTGCCACCAATGTTTCTTTTTAATGACATCCATGGGGTTCTTCCTCATTCCAGGACAGATAAAGCATTTACGCCTTATCCGACAACAACTGCCTGATGCGACGCTGACGCGTCTTATCAGGCCTACATACGTTTCGGTTTTGTAGGCCGGATAAGGCGTTTACGCCGCATCCGGCATTTCACTGCATTACTTGGTGATACGAGTCTGTGCATCTTTCAGCGCTGCATCCACAGTCTGACGACCGCTGGCGGCGTTGATCACGGCAGTACGCACGGCATACCAGAAAGCGGACATCTGCGGGATATTCGGCATAATTTCACCTTTCTGAGCGTTATCCATGGTGGCGGCAATACGAGGATCTTTCGCAAGTTCATCCTGATAGGACTTCAGCGCTACTGCACCCAGCGGTTTATCTTTATTAACCGCTTCCAGGCCTTCGTCAGTCAGCAGATAGTTTTCGAGGAACTCTTTCGCCAGCTCTTTGTTCGGACTGGCGGCGTTAATACCCGCGCTCAGTACGCCCACGAACGGTTTGGATGGCTGGCCCTTAAAGGTCGGCAGTACCGTTACACCATAATTCACTTTGCTGGTGTCGATGTTGGACCATGCCCACGGGCCGTTGATGGTCATCGCTGTTTCGCCTTTATTAAAGGCGGCTTCTGCGATGGAGTAATCGGTGTCCGCATTCATGTGTTTGTTTTTAATCAGGTCAACCAGGAAGGTCAGACCCGCTTTCGCGCCAGCGTTATCCACGCCCACGTCTTTAATGTCGTACTTGCCGTTTTCGTACTTGAACGCATAACCCCCGTCAGCAGCAATCAGCGGCCAGGTGAAGTACGGTTCTTGCAGGTTGAACATTAGCGCGCTCTTACCTTTCGCTTTCAGTTCTTTATCCAGCGCTGGGATCTCTTCCCATGTTTTTGGCGGGTTCGGCAGCAGATCTTTGTTATAAATCAGCGATAACGCTTCGACAGAAATTGGGTAAGCAATCAGCTTGCCGTTGTAACGTACGGCATCCCAGGTAAACGGATACAGCTTGTCCTGGAACGCTTTGTCTGGGGTGATTTCAGCCAACAGGCCAGATTGAGCGTAGCCACCAAAGCGGTCGTGCGCCCAGAAGATAATGTCAGGGCCATCGCCAGTTGCCGCAACCTGAGGGAATTTCTCTTCCAGTTTATCCGGATGCTCAACGGTGACTTTAATTCCGGTATCTTTCTCGAATTTCTTACCGACTTCAGCGAGGCCGTTGTAGCCTTTGTCGCCGTTAATCCAGATTACCAGTTTACCTTCTTCGATTTTGGCGAGAGCCGAGGCGGAAAACATCATCGTCGTTAATGCGGATAATGCGAGGATGCGTGCACCTGTTTTTATTTTCATAATCTATGGTCCTTGTTGGTGAAGTGCTCGTGAAAACACCTAAACGGACTCTAGTTTCTTTATACGGCAACCTCTTTCCATCCTCCTTGCCCCTACGCCCCTCCGTTGCTTTGTGTGATCTCTGTTACAGAATTGGCGGTAATGTGGAGATGCGCACATAAAATCGCCACGATTTTTGCAAGCAACTTCACGAAATTCCTTACATGGTCTCGGGTTAGTTCACAGAAGCCGCGTTCTCATCCTCCCGCCTCCTCCCCCATAAAAAAGCCAGGGGGTGGAGGATTTAAGCCATCTTCTGATGACGCATAGTCAGCCCATCATGAATGTTGCTGTCGATGACAGGTTGTAACAAAGGGAGAAGGGCATGGCGAGCGTACAGCTGCAAAATGTAACGAAAGCCTGGGGCGAGGTCGTGGTATCGAAAGATATCAATCTCGACATCCATGAAGGTGAATTCGTGGTGTTTGTCGGGCCGTCTGGCTGCGGAAAATCGACTTTACTGCGCATGATTGCCGGGCTTGAGACGATCACCAGCGGCGACCTGTTCATCGGTGAGAAACGGATGAATGACACTCCGCCAGCAGAACGCGGCGTTGGTATGGTGTTCCAGTCTTACGCGCTCTATCCCCACCTGTCAGTAGCAGAAAACATGTCATTTGGCCTGAAACTGGCAGGCGCAAAAAAAGAGGTGATTAACCAACGCGTCAACCAGGTGGCGGAAGTGCTGCAACTGGCGCATTTGCTGGATCGCAAACCGAAAGCGCTCTCTGGTGGTCAGCGTCAGCGTGTGGCGATTGGCCGTACGCTGGTGGCCGAGCCAAGTGTATTTTTGCTCGATGAACCGCTCTCCAATCTCGATGCTGCACTGCGTGTGCAAATGCGTATCGAAATCTCCCGTCTGCATAAACGCCTGGGCCGCACAATGATTTATGTCACCCACGATCAGGTCGAAGCGATGACGCTGGCCGACAAAATCGTGGTACTGGACGCCGGTCGCGTGGCGCAGGTTGGGAAACCGCTGGAGCTGTACCACTATCCGGCAGACCGCTTTGTCGCCGGATTCATCGGTTCGCCAAAGATGAACTTCCTGCCGGTAAAAGTGACCGCCACCGCAATCGATCAAGTGCAGGTGGAACTGCCGATGCCGAATCGTCAGCAAGTCTGGCTGCCGGTTGAAAGCCGTGATGTCCAGGTTGGAGCCAATATGTCGCTGGGTATTCGCCCGGAACATCTACTGCCGAGTGATATCGCTGACGTCATCCTTGAGGGTGAAGTTCAGGTCGTCGAGCAGCTCGGCAACGAAACTCAAATCCATATCCAGATCCCTTCCATTCGTCAAAACCTGGTGTACCGCCAGAACGACGTGGTGTTGGTAGAAGAAGGTGCCACATTCGCTATCGGTCTGCCGCCAGAGCGTTGCCATCTGTTCCGTGAGGATGGCACTGCATGTCGTCGACTGCATAAGGAGCCGGGCGTTTAAGCACCCCACAAAACACACAAAGCCTGTCACAGGTGATGTGAAAAAAGAAAAGCAATGACTCAGGAGATAGAATGATGATTACTCTGCGCAAACTTCCTCTGGCGGTTGCCGTCGCAGCGGGCGTAATGTCTGCTCAGGCAATGGCTGTTGATTTCCACGGCTATGCACGTTCCGGTATTGGCTGGACAGGTAGCGGCGGCGAACAACAGTGTTTCCAGACTACCGGTGCTCAAAGTAAATACCGTCTTGGCAACGAATGTGAAACTTATGCTGAATTAAAATTGGGTCAGGAAGTGTGGAAAGAAGGCGATAAGAGCTTCTATTTCGACACTAACGTGGCCTATTCCGTCGCGCAACAAAATGACTGGGAAGCTACCGATCCAGCCTTCCGTGAAGCAAACGTGCAGGGTAAAAACCTGATTGAATGGCTGCCAGGCTCCACCATCTGGGCAGGTAAGCGTTTCTACCAACGTCATGACGTTCATATGATCGACTTCTACTACTGGGATATTTCTGGTCCTGGTGCCGGTCTGGAAAACATCGATGTTGGGTTTGGTAAACTCTCTCTGGCAGCAACCCGTTCCTCTGAAGCTGGTGGTTCTTCCTCTTTCGCCAGCAATAATATTTATGACTATACCAACGAAACCGCGAACGACGTATTCGACGTACGTTTAGCGCAGATGGAAATCAACCCGGGCGGCACGTTAGAGCTGGGTGTCGACTACGGTCGTGCCAATCTGCGTGATAACTATCGTCTGGTTGATGGTGCATCGAAAGATGGCTGGTTATTCACTGCAGAACATACTCAGAGTGTCCTGAAGGGCTTTAACAAGTTTGTTGTTCAGTACGCTACTGACTCGATGACCTCACAGGGTAAAGGTCTGTCGCAGGGTTCTGGCGTTGCGTTTGATAACGAGAAATTCGCCTACAATATCAATAACAACGGTCACATGCTTCGTATCCTCGACCACGGTGCGATCTCCATGGGCGACAACTGGGACATGATGTACGTGGGTATGTACCAGGATATCAACTGGGATAACGACAACGGCACCAAATGGTGGACCGTTGGTATTCGCCCGATGTACAAGTGGACGCCAATCATGAGCACCGTGATGGAAATCGGCTACGACAACGTCGAATCCCAGCGCACTGGTGACAAGAACAATCAGTACAAAATTACCCTCGCACAACAATGGCAAGCTGGCGACAGCATCTGGTCACGCCCGGCTATTCGTGTCTTCGCAACCTACGCCAAGTGGGATGAGAAATGGGGTTACGACTACAACGGTAGCTCTTCAACCAACCCATACTACGGCAAAGCTGTTCCAGCTGATTTCAACGGCGGCAGCTTCGGACGTGGCGACAGCGACGAGTGGACCTTCGGTGCCCAGATGGAAATCTGGTGGTAATAGCAAAACCTGGGCCGGATAAGGCGTTCGCGCCGCTTCCGGCAATCAGCGCCTGATGCGACGCTTGCGCGTCTTATCAGGCCTACAACGGCTGTCAAATGTAGGCCGGATAAGGCGTTCGCGCCGCATCCGGCATAAAAACAGGTTGTCATTATCTGAAAGGGGCGAAAGCCCCTCTGATTATCGGGTTTGGCGCGCTATTGCCTGGCTACCGCTGAACTCCAGATTTTGAGGTGAAAACAATGAAAATGAATAAAAGTCTCATCGCCCTCTGTTTATCAGCAGGGTTGCTGGCAAGCGCGCCTGGAATCAGCCTTGCCGATGTTAACTACGTACCGCAAAACACCAGCGACGCGCCAGCCATTCCATCTGCCGCGCTGCAACAACTCACCTGGACACCGGTCGATCAATCTAAAACCCAGACCACCCAACTGGCGACCGGCGGCCAACAACTGAAAGTCCCCGGCATCAGTGGTCCGGTTGCTGCGTACAGCGTCCCGGCAAACATTGGCGAACTGACACTAACGCTGACCAGCGAAGTGAACAAACAAACCAGCGTATTTGCGCCGAACGTGCTGATTCTTGATCAGAACATGACCCCATCAGCCTTCTTCCCCAGCAGTTATTTCACCTACCAGGAACCAGGCGTGATGAGTGCAGACCGTCTGGAAGGCGTTATGCGCCTGACACCGGCGTTGGGGCAGCAGAAACTTTATGTACTGGTCTTTACCACGGAAAAAGATCTCCAGCAGACGACCCAACTGCTCGACCCGGCAAAAGCCTATGCCAAAGGCGTCGGTAACTCGATCCCGGATATTCCCGATCCGGTTGCTCGTCATACCACCGATGGCTTACTGAAACTGAAAGTGAAAACGAACTCCAGTTCCAGCGTGTTGGTGGGGCCTCTATTTGGTTCTTCCGCGCCTGCTCCGGTTACGGTAGGCAACACGGCAGCACCAGCAGTGGCCGCACCCGCTCCGGCACCGGTGAAGAAAAGCGAGCCGATGCTCAACGACACGGAAAGTTATTTTAATACCGCGATCAAAAACGCTGTCGCGAAAGGTGATGTTGATAAGGCGTTAAAACTGCTTGATGAAGCTGAACGCCTGGGGTCAACATCTGCCCGTTCCACCTTTATCAGCAGTGTAAAAGGCAAGGGGTAATTACGCCCCACAGTGCTGATTTTGCAACAACTGGTGCGTCTCCTGGCGCACCTTTTTTTGTGCTTCTTTCCTGGGATATGAGCGATTTTTTATAGTACGTCACTTCTTCTTCACTAAGAATGTGCATTATCTCAATGCCATATCAGAGATTCTTTTCCTTTCGCCGGTAGTGTCTGGACGCTCAGGCTACTTTTCCAGGTTATTTTATTTCTGTAATACAGAGGTTTTATGATAGGTCATATCACAAATTCTGGCGGCAATAACTCTTTGATGAAACATGATGTGGTGCAAGGAAATAATAAATTAGATCTTGATTTACTACGTAATTTTAATGGGGTGCCAGGTTTAAATCGAGAAAATTTTATTTATATCAGTGATATATTTTTAAATATAAAACAACGGAACGAAAAAAATCATGCAATAAATATGTTTCGTGAAGTCTCAATCAGTAATGATATTATAAGCGTAAAATTTTATAGAAATGAAGAAATAGAATGTGCTTGTGATTTTCTGATGGATAAAGATGCGCAGGGGTATATCGACCTGTCTGATTTGGATTTAACAAGTTGCCATTTTAAAGGTAACGTTATTTCGGAGGTGTCTTTTTTATCGTCAAATCTACAACATGCAATTTTCGAATGTAAAGAAATTGAGAATTGCAATTTTACTAAGGCAACAGTTAATAATGTCATATTTAAATGTCGACGTTTACACAATGTGATTTTTCTCAAAACGAGTGGCGAATGTGTTGATTTTAGCCAAAATATTCTTGATACCGTTGACTTCTCGCAGAGTCAACTTGGTCATAGTAATTTTCGCGAATGTCAGATTAAAAATTCAAACTTCGATAATTGTTATCTTTATGCTTCGCACTTCACCAGAGCATATTTTCTTTCTGATAAGGAAATATCATTTATTAAATCGAATCTGACTAATGTTATGTTTGATAATGTGCGAATGTCGACAGGGAATTTTAAAGACTGCATTACAGAGAAATTGGCATTAACGATTGATTACTCAGATATATTTGGTAATGAAGATCTTGATGGTTATATCAATGGCATTATCCAAATGATTAATACGTTGCCTGATAATGCAGTGAAATTAAAATCCGTTCTGGCAGTCAAACTGGTGATACAATTAAAAATTCTTAATATTGTTAATAAAAACTTTATTGAGAATATGAAAAACACATTTAGTCATTATCCTTATGTGAGCAATCCAATTATACGTAGCTATTTATATCATGATGAAGATGATAAGTTCGATATTTTTATGCGTCAACATCGTTTTAGTAAGGTGAAATTTGATGTCACACAGATGAATACTTTCATTAATAGATTTCGTGTGAATAAATGGTTGATTGATCAAAATAATAATTTTTTTATCCAACTTATCGATCAGGCTCTACGATCATCGGATGAGATTATCAGAGAAAATGCCTGGTATCTTTATAAAGAGTGGATACGCAGTGATAATATATCACCTATATTTAAAGAAGTTGACGATTATTTAAGAACATTTAACGCCAAGCAATTAACACAAAACGACAATATCTTTATCTTGTTTTCCTCTGTCGATGATGGGCCAGTTATGGTGGTAAGCTCCCAGCGCTTACATGATATGTTGAATCCTACAAAAGATACCCATTGGAATTCCCCCTATATCTTTAAATCCAGACATGAAATGCTGCCTGTTAATATTACTCCGGAAACACTTTTCGGCTCCACATCTCATGATGAACATGCGCTTTTCCCAATTTTTACTGCAAGTTGGCGAGCTATCCATAAAAAGAATAAAGGTGTGTGAGTAAAGGAAAACATCACCATTCCTGGCGTCCCGGGCGGTGATGCCCCTCTGGTTGCTCTTGCCAGCACGGGCATCGGCAAAGCGTAAGGTTCAACAGCGTTTTATCACTTCATGCGATTGTTGCGTTTTTGTTGCGCATTAGATCACTTAATTTGCTATACATCTCCCGTAAACACTTTTCTGCGATACAATGCCTTTACGTTATGTAACGGAGAGTTCGGCATGTCACACCCCGCGTTAACGCAACTGCGTGCGCTGCGCTATTTTACAGAGATCCCTTCCCTGGATCCGCAACTGCTCGACTGGTTGTTGCTGGAAGATTCCATGACGAAACGTTTTGAGCAGCAGGGAAAAACAGTGAGCGTGACGATGATCCGCGAAGGGTTTGTCGGGCAGAATGAAATCCACGAAGAACTGCCATTGTTGCCGAAAGAGTCCCGTTACTGGTTACGTGAAATTTTGTTATGTGCCGATGGTGAACCGTGGCTTGCCGGTCGTACCGTCGTTCCTGAGTCAACGTTAAGCGGGCCGGAGCTGGCGTTACAAAAATTGGGTAAAACGCCGTTAGGACGCTATCTGTTCACATCATCGACATTAACCCGGGACTTTATTGAGATAGGCCGTGATGCCGGACTGTGGGGGCGACGTTCCCGCCTGCGATTAAGCGGTAAACCGCTGTTGCTAACCGAACTGTTTTTACCGGCGTCACCGTTGTACTAAGAGGAAAAAAATATGGAGTGGAGTCTGACGCAGAATAAGCTGCTGGCGTTTCATCGCTTAATGCGTACGGATAAGCCAATTGGCGCGTTACTGCTGCTCTGGCCAACATTATGGGCACTGTGGGTAGCGACGCCGGGCGTTCCCCAGCTCTGGATCCTGGCGGTGTTTGTCGCGGGTGTCTGGCTGATGCGCGCTGCTGGTTGTGTGGTGAATGATTATGCTGACCGCAAGTTTGATGGTCATGTTAAGCGTACGGCGAACCGACCACTTCCCAGCGGCGCGGTAACGGAGAAAGAGGCGCGTGCGCTGTTTGTCGTGCTGGTACTGATTTCGTTTTTACTGGTGCTGACGCTGAATACGATGACCATTCTGTTGTCGATTGCCGCGCTGGCGCTGGCGTGGGTGTACCCGTTTATGAAGCGGTATACCCATCTACCGCAAGTGGTGCTGGGGGCGGCGTTTGGCTGGTCGATTCCAATGGCTTTTGCCGCTGTGAGTGAGTCGGTGCCGTTGAGTTGCTGGTTAATGTTCCTCGCCAATATTCTCTGGGCGGTGGCTTACGACACGCAGTATGCGATGGTTGACCGCGATGATGATGTGAAGATTGGCATTAAGTCCACTGCAATCTTGTTCGGCCAGTACGATAAATTGATTATTGGTATTTTGCAGATTGGCGTACTGGTGCTGATGGCGATAATCGGTGAGTTAAATGGCTTAGGCTGGGGATATTACTGGTCAATTTTGGTGGCAGGTGCGCTGTTTGTTTATCAACAAAAACTGATTGCTAACCGCGAGCGCGAAGCCTGCTTTAAAGCATTTATGAATAATAACTATGTTGGCCTGGTGCTGTTTTTAGGGCTGGCAATGAGTTACTGGCATTTCTGATGATGTAAAAAAGCCGGATGATCATCCGGCTTTCTTCTGGGCTGCCTGATGCGCTGCGCTTCTCAGGCCTACACAACATATCGCAATTTATTGAATTTGCAGATCATGGTAGGCCGAATAAGGCGTTTGCGCCGCATCCGGCAATTCTCACTGATTACCCTTCGCCCTGCGTCGCACTCTCAATCGTCAAACGCACGTCTGATGTAATCAACTCCGCCAACAACTGATACACCTTCATCGTTTCTGCCGGTTCGGCGTCGCCGCTATCGCTGATATACCCTTCATCACGCAGTGTCAGCACCAGAGAACTGAACACCGCCTTGTCGAAGAACTCCGGCGCATTGATACCGTGTAGCACGGAGAGACGTTGCGCGACGGTGCGGCTCTCTTTCTCCAGCGTACCGCGGTTGATCGACGGGTTGGCGCTCAACAGCCAGAAGGTGATGGCATAACGTTGCAGCGTTTCGCGCGCGCCTGCGGCCAGCAGCTGTAGCGTGCGAGAATGCGCTGGGTTGATATGCAATTCATTATCTTGCAGGGTAATCAGTCCCTGGCGCTGCATCTCATTTGCCAGCGCATCAATAACGTCTGGCAATTCGTCGCGATCCCAGCGCAGGAACAGCTCCGCTTTCAGCATTGGGTAAAGCACATTGACGTGCTCCATCAATACGTCGCGGGAGATGTGGCGATGCTGAGTGACAATTGCCGCCATCAACGAAGGCAGCACCAACATATGCGCAATGTTATTGCGATAGTAGGTCATCAACACTGCTTGTTCGCGCGGCAGAATGATGATGTCGCCGATAGTGTCTTTCTCGACTTCAAACTTGTTCATTTGCAGCGCGTGATCGATAAGCTCGCTGGCGCTGGCTGAAGGAACGGTAGAGTCCGTGGAGTAAGGTACATTGCGCATCAGATCCAGGTAGCAGTTGAGTTGCTCGGTTAACTGCTCGCGGGTGAGTGAGCGCTGACGTGACGCCAGAAGCGCAGTACAGCACAGGTTCATGGCGTTTGCCGCGCCTGCGTTGTTAATGCGTACCATCAGATCGGCAGCAATATTATTGACCGTCGGCGTTAACCAGGCCGGACGCACCGCTTCGATGGGATCGATAGATTCACGCCAGTCTGGTACGTGCTGGTTAAGGTAGGTCATCAACGGCATTGGTTCACCGAAGTTGACGTAACCCTGACCGAGATTACGCAGCTTGCTTAAACCGCGCAGCATCTGCGGCAGGCTCTCTTTCTCTTTCGTTGCACCGCGCAGTTCTTTGGCGTAAGTACCCACTTCCATGACGTGCTCATAACCGATGTAGATCGGAATCAGCGTAATCGGACGCGTGCCGCCACGCAGCATCGCCTGAATGGTCATCGACAGCGTACCGGTTTTCGGATCCAGCAAACGCCCCGTACGGGAACGACCGCCTTCCACGAAATACTCGACGGAATAACCACGGCTGAACAGTTCGCCGAGATACTCACGGAAAACGGTGGAATAGAGCTTATTGCCTTTAAACGTACGGCGAATAAAGAACGCACCCAGACGGCGGAAAATCGGCCCGGCAGGCCAGAAGTTCAGGTTGATCCCGGCGGCGATATGCGGTGGCACCAGCCCCTGGTGATAGAGCACGTAAGAAAGCAGCAGGTAGTCCATGTGACTGCGGTGGCAAGGCACATATACCAACTCATGACCGTCATGAGCCAGCTGGCGAACGCGCTCAGCGTTATGGACGTTAATGCCCTGATAAAGTCGGTTCCAGGTGAAGCCCAGAATACGGTCAGTCAGGCGAATCATCTCGTAAGAGAAATTCGCCGCAATCTCTTCCATCAGTGCAATGGCGTTCTGCTGCGCTTTTTCATGGGAGATTTTTTTGCTGCGCGCTTCATCTTCTACCGCTTTGGCAATGGCGCGGGAGGCGAGCAGCTTATTAAACAGATCCTGACGGGCAGGAAGACGTGGACCTACGGCAGCCAGACGCTGACGAGCAAAGTGCATACGTGCCACGCGCGCTAGTTTCTGGGCGATAGTTTTATCCGTGCCGTGTTCATCGGCCATGCGGCGCAGAGAAACTGACGGTGAGAAACGCACAAAACTGTCGCGACCGAGCCACAGTACGGCGAAAAATTTCTGCACGCCATTTAGCATACGCAGCGGTGGGTTCACTTCACCTTTTTCCCGCCCAGGCGCGCGACCGAACATCACCGATACTGGCACCATCTGCACATCCAGATTTGGATTGCTACGATGCAAATCAAGATAGTCGTGGAACAGCTTAATGGACTCTTCTTTCGGTGTGTAATAGGTGAAAACACGCGGCCCGCCGTGAATGAACACATAGCGCGGCAGTAGCGTGCCGTCAATCTCCAGCGGCTCTAAGGGGTCAGGCAGGTCATGTGCCAGACACTGGGCGCGCAACGTCAGCAAATCTGCTTTCGAGTTGTACGGTAAAACGTACATAATTGGACGAGAGGTATCCAGTCCCAGTTCCGGGGCAGGATCTGCCGGAATAGACTTGCTTTTTACCAGGATGCTTAATGGTAAATTCAGTAATTTGTAGTAAATTCGTGGCCAGCCGGACATAAACGATGTAAAGCCTCTGGTTAATAATGCAAATGCGCGGCAAGGATAGCAGAAACTCATGGGAAATTCTGTGGTATCCGCTCATGTTTCGCGCGGCGTTACGCAAACCCGAATCATCGGATTTAACGGTACACTGATATTGACGCTCATAATGTAAAAAGGTTCTTTCAATGGCCAATAATACCACTGGATTCACTCGAATTATCAAAGCTGCTGGCTATTCCTGGAAGGGGTTACGCGCGGCATGGATCAACGAAGCGGCATTCCGTCAGGAAGGCGTAGCGGTATTGTTGGCGGTGGTCATCGCCTGCTGGCTGGATGTGGACGCGATTACTCGCGTGCTGCTTATCAGCTCCGTCATGCTGGTGATGATTGTGGAAATTCTCAATAGTGCCATTGAAGCCGTGGTTGACCGAATTGGCTCTGAATACCATGAGCTTTCCGGACGCGCTAAAGATATGGGGTCCGCTGCGGTACTGATCGCGATTATCGTCGCCGTGATTACCTGGTGCATCCTGTTATGGTCGCATTTTGGATAACCCTTCCAGAATTCGATAAATCTCTGGTTTATTGTGCAGTTTATGGTTCCAAAATCGCCTTTTGCTGTATATACTCACAGCATAACTGTATATACACCCAGGGGGCGGAATGAAAGCGTTAACGGCCAGGCAGCAAGAGGTGTTTGATCTCATCCGTGATCACATCAGCCAGACAGGTATGCCGCCGACGCGTGCGGAAATCGCGCAGCGTTTGGGGTTCCGTTCCCCAAACGCGGCTGAAGAACATCTGAAAGCGCTGGCACGCAAAGGCGTTATTGAAATTGTTTCCGGCGCATCACGCGGGATTCGTCTGTTACAGGAAGAGGAAGAGGGGTTGCCACTGGTAGGTCGTGTGGCTGCCGGTGAACCGCTTCTGGCGCAGCAGCACATTGAAGGTCATTATCAGGTTGATCCTTCCTTGTTCAAACCGAATGCGGATTTCCTGCTGCGCGTCAGCGGGATGTCGATGAAAGATATCGGCATTATGGATGGCGACTTGCTGGCTGTGCATAAAACTCAGGACGTACGTAATGGTCAGGTCGTCGTCGCTCGTATTGATGACGAAGTTACCGTTAAGCGTCTGAAAAAACAGGGCAATAAAGTCGAACTGTTGCCAGAAAACAGTGAGTTTAAACCGATTGTCGTTGACCTTCGTCAGCAAAGCTTCACGATTGAAGGGCTGGCGGTTGGGGTTATTCGCAACGGCGACTGGCTGTGACATATCTCTGAGACCGCGATGCCGCCTGGCGTCGCGGTTTGTTTTTCATCTCTCTTCATCAGGCTTGTCTGCATGGCATTCCTCACTTCATCTGATAAAGCACTCTGGCATCTCGCCTTACCCATGATTTTCTCCAATATCACCGTCCCGTTGCTTGGGCTGGTCGATACGGCGGTTATTGGTCATCTTGATAGTCCGGTTTATCTGGGCGGTGTGGCGGTTGGTGCAACGGCGACCAGCTTTCTCTTTATGCTGTTGCTGTTTTTGCGCATGAGCACCACCGGGCTTACTGCGCAGGCTTATGGTGCCCAAAATCCCCAGGCATTAGCCCGTGCGCTGGTACAGCCGTTGCTGTTGGCTCTGGGGGCTGGGGCGTTAATTGCGCTACTGCGTACGCCGATTATCGATCTGGCGCTGCATATTGTTGGCGGTAGCGAAGCAGTGCTGGAACAGGCGCGGCGCTTTCTTGAAATCCGCTGGTTAAGCGCACCGGCGTCGCTGGCGAATCTGGTGTTACTTGGCTGGCTACTCGGCGTGCAATATGCCCGTGCGCCAGTAATTTTGTTAGTAGTCGGCAATATTCTCAACATAGTGCTGGATGTCTGGCTGGTGATGGGGCTGCATATGAACGTGCAGGGCGCTGCGCTGGCGACGGTTATTGCGGAATATGCAACATTGCTGATTGGTCTGCTACTAGTGCGTAAAATCATCAAAACACGCGGTATCTCCGGCGAAATGCTGAAAAAAGCCTGGCGAGGTAATTTCCGCCGTTTGCTGGCGCTTAACCGCGATATCATGCTGCGCTCGCTGTTGCTGCAACTCTGTTTTGGTGCGATCACCGTACTTGGCGCACGACTTGGAAGTGACATCATCGCGGTAAACGCGGTTCTGATGACTCTACTCACCTTTACCGCCTATGCGCTTGATGGTTTTGCCTACGCGGTTGAAGCGCATTCAGGTCAGGCGTACGGTGCGCGCGACGGGAGCCAGCTATTGGAGGTCTGGCGCGCAGCGTGCCGCCAGTCGGGGATCGTTGCACTGCTGTTTTCGGTGATTTATTTACTGGCAGGGGAACACATCATTGCGTTGTTGACGTCGTTAACCCAGATTCAGCAGCTGGCCGACTGCTATCTTATCTGGCAGGTGATTTTGCCATTGGTCGGTGTCTGGTGTTATCTACTGGATGGCATGTTTATAGGCGCAACGCGTGCGGCTGAAATGCGTAACAGTATGGCGGTAGCAGCAGCAGGTTTTGCCCTGACGCTCCTTACGCTGCCGTGGCTGGGCAATCATGGTTTGTGGTTGGCGTTAACTGTCTTTCTGGCGCTGCGCGGGCTTTCTCTGGCAGCTATCTGGCAGCGTCACTGGCGCAACGGTACCTGGTTTGCAGCAACGTGACGGTTAAAAATTCTGAATAAATAATCCTGGGTAAAATTCCTGACTACACTTAATCTCACGTTCAGAAGAAAAGTGAGCGTACTCTCATTCACAACCTAACGATGAGGTCTTGATTATGAATAAAGATGAAGCCGGCGGTAACTGGAAACAGTTTAAAGGTAAAGTGAAAGAGCAATGGGGCAAACTGACCGATGATGATATGACGATCATTGAAGGTAAACGTGATCAACTGGTCGGTAAAATCCAGGAACGTTATGGTTATCAGAAAGATCAGGCAGAAAAAGAGGTCGTGGATTGGGAAACCCGCAATGAATATCGCTGGTAATTAATCCCTCCTGCCCGACGTGTACAAGGATGTACGCCCTCTTAACGCGGTTTCTTTTTCACCTGCAAAGAGTGATCATGCTGGCACTGTTCAGGATGACGACACGCTTCCACTTCCACGCATGCCGCACAGAGCCCATGTGCTTCAATCACATTATGCCGCAGGGCAAACCCCATTTTTGCCGCCAGCGTATGCATAATGTCTTCCACGCCTTCTGCACACTCTTCTTTCACTGCGCCGCAGCGATCGCAAATAAACATGGCTGAAGTATGGGTGGGCTGGTCGAACAGATGACAGAGCACATAACTGTTGGTGGATTCCACCTTATGCACAAAACCTTGCTCAAGCAGAAAATCCAGCGCGCGATAAACCGTTGGCGGCTTGGCTTGCGGTTCAGCTTCGCGCAGCAAATCAAGCAGATCGTAAGCGCTGATAGCGCCATCCTGCAGACTCATCAGGCGTAACACTTCCAGGCGCTGCGGGGTCAGGCGCACATTACGCTGCGCACAGAGTTTTTCAGCCTGCGCTAATAATTCCTGCGTTGTGGTCTTTTCCATCGGGCACCTCAAGGTGTGGGTTAAGAATGTCCTTACTTTACCATGTTCCAGGAAAAACACCGAGAACCCTTATTGTTGTTGTAATGTTGATTTTCTGTTTCATAGGTAAGGTGTTGTATAGCCAGGTGACACCATTATCAACATGACAATAATTATTACTCCATTTTTAAATACATTGCTTGAAGTTAACTCGCTATTTATTTAAATGCGTTTGAAAGTATGCCTACAGATCAGAAATTATGAGCGATTTTTGATAGTGACTTTTTGTCAAATGAATTATATGAATGATACAGCTCGGTAAAAAGGTGGATAAATTATGTCAAGTATAATAGGAAGTTCAAGAGATTACTTTAATAAAAGCCTCAACTCAAATCAATACGATAATAAAGATGTAAGCTCGGGAAAACTTAAGGATCTGTATAATAAATCGGTTGATTATGCAACGATGAGTAATCGCGCTGCGATTATTGCAAAAATAGATTTGTTTATTCAGAGGATTACCCATAATTTATGGACTGCAAGTGAAAAGAATGTTTCCTTAATTGGACGAATAAATGCTCTCAAAGATTGGGTTGACGAGTGTATTGTAGAGTGCACTAATGAGCAATTAGGTGATCGTGACTATATTTCTGCATTTGTAGAACGGGCGATTTTTCATTATGCGATGGATTTTGTTTGTAATCCAATGGAAAATAGCGATGCAACTCTAATAGACAGGTGTACTTTCGATGTAATAAATCAGAATGACCTTCCCTCCGCAATTCAGCTATTTTATGATAAACCCTATGGTAAAGTACCTGTAGCGTCATTACATCTAAAAACTGTAAGCGAAGGTTTTTTAAATTTGGAAAATGCATATAAAGCAAAGAACGATGCTCGCTTAAAACCCTTGGCTTCCCTTTTACTTTCATTCTCATATGGTAGTGCATCAGCTGATATCATAGCAACAGCACGAAGAGTTAATGATTATTGTGAAAACCACATAACAAGTAAGATAAAAATATTATCTCGTCAAGTGATGAAAAAAAGCCTGAGGGATATGAAAGAATTAGTAGATAAAAATGAACTGGATTTTAATTTAATTCTGAATGAGAGGAAAAAGAAGGCTGAAGAAGACAATAAAGACATCACAGACATTACAAAAATGCAGACTGCAGGTGAGACGTTAATTAAATTCGTTCAATCATTTGACCCAGACTCAACGGGACCCATTGTAATTGGCAAAGATATGAATGACAAAGATATAAATGACAACGATCTCATTAACGAAGATATTATTAAGTTCATTTATGACCTATTCGATATTGTGTTAAAAAAATAAAATGTGAATTTTCTCTGTAGTATGGGATTTTTTACATAAAAGAACCCAACATTGCTTGGGTTCTTTTTTATCTATCAATGCCATTCGCCGCGAGATAGTTCAACACGGTTTTATGTGTGATTTTTTATTTATCGTCGAAACTGAATTGTTTATCATTGCTTTTCACACGCTAACATCTAATAAGATTATTTCTTCAATTCGCGAGAGCGTCACGCTTTGAAGGAATCTCATTTTTCTTTTTCAAAGAGCCAGGCGCTTCCTGTTGTTATGGTATAGTACCCCGCTATTGAGCCTCCTGAACAGTGATGCTGAATAACATAACTCCATGATATATCGTTAAAATAATCTCTACATTTGAAAATGCACGGTAATTCTGAAATGCAAAAAATCAACCAAACCAGCGCAATGCCTGAAAAAACTGACGTTCACTGGAGTGGTCGGTTTAGCGTTGCACCAATGCTCGACTGGACGGACAGACACTGCCGTTATTTCCTGCGTCTGCTTTCCCGCAATACGTTGCTGTATACAGAAATGGTGACCACAGGGGCGATTATTCACGGTAAAGGTGATTACCTGGCGTACAGTGAAGAAGAACATCCGGTAGCGTTGCAACTGGGCGGTAGCGATCCGGCGGCGCTGGCGCAGTGTGCGAAGCTGGCAGAAACGCGCGGATATGATGAGATCAACCTGAATGTCGGCTGCCCGTCTGACCGGGTACAGAACGGCATGTTTGGTGCGTGCCTGATGGGCAATGCGCAGCTGGTTGCCGACTGCGTGAAAGCGATGCGCGATGTCGTATCGATTCCGGTGACGGTGAAAACGCGTATTGGCATCGATGACCAGGACAGCTATGAATTTCTCTGCGATTTCATCAACACCGTTTCCGGCAAAGGCGAGTGTGAGATGTTCATCATCCACGCACGTAAAGCCTGGCTTTCTGGGTTAAGCCCGAAAGAAAACCGTGAAATCCCGCCGCTCGATTATCCGCGTGTGTATCAACTGAAGCGTGACTTTCCGCATCTGACGATGTCGATTAACGGTGGTATCAAGTCGCTGGAAGAGGCTAAAGCGCATTTGCAACATATGGATGGCGTGATGGTAGGGCGCGAGGCGTATCAGAATCCGGGTATTCTGGCGGCGGTAGACCGAGAGATTTTTGGTTCCTCGGATACCGATGCCGATCCGGTGGCGGTGGTGCGTGCCATGTATCCGTACATTGAGCGTGAACTCAGCCAGGGGACGTATCTCGGCCATATTACCCGGCATATGCTGGGGCTGTTCCAGGGTATTCCTGGCGCGCGGCAGTGGCGGCGTTATTTAAGTGAAAATGCCCATAAAGCGGGTGCTGACATTAACGTGCTGGAACACGCGCTCAAACTGGTGGCAGATAAGCGTTAACTTTTCACCAAAAAGTAGTCAAATTCATCACGCCCTGCGCACCGTCGCGGGGCGTTTTGCTGTTAAATCAATAGATTATTTTTGGCATGATTCTTGTAATGCCAGCAAGAGATTTCATATTTGGGAGAGCATCATGCTGGAACTACTTTTTGTGATTGGCTTTTTTGTCATGCTGATGGTCACCGGCGTTTCGTTGCTGGGTATTATCGCTGCGCTGGTTGTGGCGACGGCCATTATGTTCCTCGGCGGTATGCTGGCATTGATGATTAAGTTGCTGCCGTGGCTGTTATTGGCGATTGCGGTGGTGTGGGTTATTAAGGCGATTAAAGCACCAAAAGTGCCGAAATATCAGCGCTATGACCGTTGGCGTTACTAAGGGATTGTGCGGACGATCACAACCTAAGGTTTTATCCTTAGAACAAAATAGGAATTGATAATCAAATCTGTCACTATTGCGCCTCTAACAGATTCATCGTGCTGTACCCTACATACAGCCGAACTATAAAAAGAAAGGGCTTCCCAGGTGGAAGCCCTATTTCTTTTATGGAATCAACAGGCTGGAGCCTTGCGTCGCCCGGCTTTCCAGAATCGCATGCGCACGCTGTGCATCCTTCAGCGGATATTTCTGTTGTTCGGCGACATCGACCTTAATCACACCGCTGGCAATCAAAGAGAACAGTTCATTACTGGCCTCGGTTAATTCCTCCCGCGTGGTGATATAGCCTTGCAGGGAAGGGCGTGTCACATACAACGAGCCTTTCTGATTGAGAATGCCTAAGTTCACACCGGTAACCGCGCCTGATGAGTTGCCAAAACTCACCATTAAGCCGCGACGTTGCAGGCAATCCAGCGACCGTTCCCAGGTGTCTCTGCCGACGGAATCGTACACCACGCGCACTTTCTTACCGCCGGTGATCTCTTTTAACCGCTCGACCAGGTTTTCTTCGCGATAGTTAATCACCTGCCACGCCCCCGCTTTTAGCGCACTCTGCGCTTTTTGCGCGCTTCCCACGGTACCGATGAGCTTCGCGCCCAGGGCTTTTGCCCACTGGCAGGCAATCAAGCCAACGCCGCCAGCAGCAGCGTGGAACAGGAACTGTTCGTCGGGTTTAATTTCATAGGTTTTGCGCAGCAGATAATAAACCGTTAAGCCTTTCAGGAATGATGCCGCCGCTTGCTCAAAAGAAATTGCCGCGGGCAGAATCGCCGCTTTATCGGCATTGACGTTATGCAAAGAGCTGTAAGCGCCTAATGCCGACTGTGCATAGACTACGCGATCGCCTGCCTTAATATGCTTTACACCACTGCCGACTTTACTCACGATGCCTGCCGCTTCGGTACCTAATCCGCTGGGTAGCGATGGCGGCGGATAAAGGCCGCTGCGGATATACGTGTCGATAAAATTGATGCCGATGGCTTTATTTTCGACCTGGATTTCATTTTCCGCCGGATCGGCAGGAGTGAACTCTACGGCTTGAAGTACTTCCGGGCCACCGTGCTTATGAAATTCAATTCGTGTTGCCATGTGTCCTCCAGAACGTATCGTCAGGGTCTGCTTCATATGGTAAAGTTTCGACCCATTCTTTATCTCGGTAACTCCATTCACTATGGCAGGAAATAAACCCTTCAACAAACAGCAGGCTGAACCCCGCGAACGCGATCCACAAGTTGCCGGGCTGAAAGTGCCTCCGCACTCGATCGAAGCGGAGCAGTCGGTGTTGGGCGGTTTAATGCTGGATAACGAACGCTGGGACGATGTAGCCGAGCGTGTGGTGGCAGACGATTTTTACACCCGCCCACACCGTCATATCTTTACCGAAATGGCGCGTTTGCAGGAAAGCGGTAGTCCTATCGATCTGATTACCCTTGCGGAATCGCTGGAACGTCAGGGACAACTCGACAGCGTTGGTGGTTTTGCTTACCTGGCAGAGTTGTCAAAAAATACGCCAAGTGCGGCGAACATCAGTGCCTATGCGGACATCGTGCGTGAACGTGCCGTTGTCCGTGAGATGATCTCGGTTGCGAATGAGATTGCCGAAGCCGGTTTTGATCCGCAGGGGCGAACCAGCGAAGACCTGTTGGACCTGGCTGAATCCCGCGTCTTTAAAATTGCCGAAAGTCGTGCAAACAAAGACGAAGGGCCGAAGAACATCGCCGATGTGCTCGACGCAACCGTGGCGCGTATTGAGCAGCTGTTTCAGCAGCCACACGATGGCGTTACCGGGGTAAACACCGGTTATGACGATCTCAACAAAAAAACCGCTGGTTTGCAGCCGTCGGATTTGATCATCGTCGCAGCGCGTCCGTCGATGGGTAAAACGACATTTGCGATGAACCTCGTCGAAAACGCGGCGATGTTGCAAGATAAACCGGTACTTATCTTCTCTCTTGAGATGCCATCAGAACAGATTATGATGCGTTCTCTGGCGTCGCTGTCGCGCGTTGACCAGACTAAAATTCGTACCGGGCAACTGGATGATGAAGACTGGGCGCGCATTTCCGGCACGATGGGCATTTTGCTGGAAAAACGTAATATCTATATTGATGATTCCTCCGGTCTGACACCAACGGAAGTGCGCTCCCGCGCGCGGCGTATTGCCCGAGAACATGGCGGCATTGGGCTTATCATGATCGACTACCTGCAACTGATGCGCGTACCGGCGCTTTCCGATAACCGTACGCTGGAAATTGCAGAAATCTCCCGCTCGCTGAAAGCACTGGCGAAAGAACTGAACGTGCCGGTGGTGGCGCTGTCCCAGTTGAACCGTTCTCTGGAACAACGTGCCGACAAACGCCCGGTCAACTCCGACCTGCGTGAATCTGGCTCTATCGAGCAGGATGCGGACTTGATCATGTTTATCTATCGTGATGAGGTGTATCACGAAAACAGTGATTTAAAAGGCATCGCGGAAATTATTATCGGTAAACAACGTAACGGCCCAATCGGGACGGTACGCCTGACCTTTAACGGTCAATGGTCGCGCTTCGACAACTATGCGGGGCCGCAGTACGACGACGAATAATAATTATTTTATGAATTAGGTAATTAAAGCAAACACTTATCAAGGAACACAAATGCAAGCGGCAACTGTTGTGATTAACCGCCGCGCTCTGCGACACAACCTGCAACGTCTTCGTGAACTGGCACCTGCCAGTAAAATGGTTGCGGTGGTGAAAGCGAACGCTTATGGTCACGGTCTTCTTGAGACCGCGCGAACGCTCCCCGATGCTGACGCCTTTGGCGTAGCCCGTCTCGAAGAAGCTCTGCGACTGCGTGCGGGGGGAATCACCAAACCTGTACTTTTACTCGAAGGCTTTTTTGATGCCAGAGATCTACCGACGATTTCTGCGCAACATTTTCATACCGCCGTGCATAACGAAGAACAGCTTGCTGCGCTGGAAGAGGCCAGCCTGGACGAGCCGGTTACCGTCTGGATGAAACTCGATACTGGTATGCACCGTCTGGGTGTAAGGCCGGAACAGGCTGAGGCGTTTTATCATCGTCTGACGCGGTGCAAAAACGTTCGTCAGCCGGTGAATATTGTCAGCCATTTTGCGCGCGCGGATGAGCCAAAATGCGGTGCAACCGAGAAACAACTCGATATCTTTAATACCTTTTGTGAAGGCAAACCTGGTCAACGTTCCATTGCCGCGTCGGGGGGCATTCTGCTGTGGCCACAGTCACATTTTGACTGGGTGCGCCCGGGCATCATTCTTTACGGTGTCTCGCCGCTGGAAGATCGCTCCACCGGTGCCGATTTTGGCTGTCAGCCGGTAATGTCATTGACCTCCAGCCTGATTGCTGTGCGTGAGCATAAAGCCGGAGAGCCTGTCGGTTATGGTGGAACCTGGGTAAGCGAACGTAATACCCGTCTTGGCGTAGTCGCTATGGGTTATGGCGATGGTTATCCGCGCGCCGCGCCGTCCGGTACGCCAGTGCTGGTGAACGGTCGCGAAGTGCCGATTGTCGGGCGAGTCGCGATGGATATGATCTGCGTCGACTTAGGTCCACAGGCGCAGGATAAAGCCGGGGACCCGGTCATTTTATGGGGCGAAGGTTTGCCCGTAGAACGTATCGCTGAAATGACGAAAGTGAGCGCTTACGAACTTATCACGCGCCTGACTTCAAGGGTCGCGATGAAATACGTGGATTAATCGTTCTGTAATATCTGATTATCTGTGCCGGATGTGGTATGAATGCCTATCCGGCTAATAAAATCTTACTAATTCAATAAATTGATATTATTTCATGCTGTTATAAAGGTCGTGCCTCTGGCGAATGTGCGTTTGTCATTGGTCACTTTTTGTTGCTAATTGTCGTTCACCCCTGAACATCCTCTCGATCTTCCCCACCTTCCGGTTTATTGTGTTTTTAACCACCTGCTCGTAAACCTGGAGAACCATCGCGTGTTTCAAAAAGTTGACGCCTACGCTGGCGACCCGATTCTTACGCTTATGGAGCGTTTCAAAGAAGACCCTCGCAGCGACAAAGTGAATTTAAGTATCGGTCTGTACTACAACGAAGACGGAATTATTCCCCAACTGAAAGCCGTGGCGGATGCGGAAGTGCGCCTGAATGCGCAGCCTCATGGCGCTTCGCTTTATTTACCGATGGAAGGGCTTAATAGCTATCGCCATGCCATTGCGCCGCTGCTGTTTGGTGCGGACCATCCGGTACTGCAACAACAGCGCGTAGCAACCATTCAAACCCTTGGCGGCTCAGGGGCATTGAAAGTGGGCGCAGATTTCCTGAAACGCTACTTCCCGGAATCAGGCGTCTGGGTCAGCGATCCTACCTGGGAAAACCACGTAGCAATATTCGCCGGGGCTGGATTCGAAGTGAGTACTTACCCCTGGTATGACGAAGCGACTAACGGCGTGCGCTTTAATGACCTGTTGGCGACGCTAAAAACATTACCTGCCCGCAGTATTGTGTTGCTGCACCCATGTTGCCACAACCCAACGGGTGCCGATCTCACTAATGACCAGTGGGATGCGGTGATTCAAATTCTCAAAGCCCGCGAGCTTATCCCATTTCTTGATATTGCCTATCAAGGATTTGGTGCCGGTATGGAAGAGGATGCCTACGCCATTCGCGCCATTGCCAGCGCTGGATTACCCGCTCTGGTGAGCAATTCGTTCTCGAAAATTTTCTCCCTTTACGGCGAGCGCGTCGGCGGACTTTCTGTGCTGTGTGAAGATGCCGAAGCCGCAGGCCGCGTACTGGGGCAATTGAAAGCAACAGTTCGCCGCAACTACTCCAGCCCGCCGAATTTTGGTGCGCAGGTGGTGGCTGCGGTGCTGAATGACGAGGCATTGAAAGCCAGCTGGCTGGCGGAAGTAGAAGAGATGCGTACTCGCATTCTGGCGATGCGTCAGGAACTGGTGAAGGTATTGAGCACAGAAATGCCAGAACGCAATTTCGATTATCTGCTTAATCAGCGCGGTATGTTCAGTTATACCGGTTTAAGTGCCGCTCAGGTTGACCGACTACGTGAAGAATTTGGTGTCTATCTCATCGCCAGCGGTCGCATGTGTGTCGCCGGGTTAAATACGGCAAATGTACAACGTGTGGCAAAGGCGTTTGCTGCGGTGATGTAATGTCGTTGGCAGGCGGATGAACAGCCGCCTGCTCAATCATCAATAAGTGGGTATACGTATTTTTTCGGCTAATCGTACAAAGGAATGGGTTCTGATAATCGATATTTCCTACTGAGAAAATAGAAGTTTTTATATCCGAATATTTTTACACAATAGAGAGCCATTAAGTTATTAAATACAACAAACATAGTCTGATCGCATGTGATCCTGCTCCCTTTCTTAACAAAAGCCGTAGATAATCCTTTTATTCCCTGGCAGCTGGCGTTATGGTCAGATGGTTTTTGCAACAAATCTCATAATAAAACGTTTCAATAGACTGACTATTTAGGGAAAAATATGCGCAAGATCACACAGGCAATCAGTGCCGTTTGCTTATTGTTCGCTCTAAACAGTTCCGCTGTTGCCCTGGCCTCGTCACCTTCACCGCTTAATCCTGGTACTAACGTTGCCAGGCTTGCTGAACAGGCACCAATTCATTGGGTTTCGGTCGTACAAATTGAAAATAGCCTCGCAGGGCGTCCGCCAATGGCGGTGGGGTTTGATATCGATGACACGGTACTTTTTTCCAGTCCGGGCTTCTGGCGCGGCAAAAAAACCTTCTCGCCAGAAAGCGAAGATTATCTGAAAAATCCTGTGTTCTGGGAAAAAATGAACAATGGCTGGGATGAATTCAGCATTCCAAAAGAGGTCGCTCGCCAGCTGATTGATATGCATGTACGCCGCGGTGACGCGATCTTCTTTGTGACTGGTCGTAGCCCGACGAAAACAGAAACGGTTTCAAAAACGCTGGCGGATAATTTTCATATTCCTGCCACCAACATGAATCCGGTAATTTTTGCAGGCGATAAACCAGGTCAAAATACAAAATCGCAATGGCTACAGGATAAAAATATCCGAATTTTTTATGGCGATTCCGATAACGATATTACCGCCGCACGCGAAGTCGGCGCTCGTGGTATCCGCATTCTACGCGCCTCCAACTCTACCTACAAACCCTTGCCACAAGCGGGTGCGTTTGGTGAAGAGGTGATCGTCAATTCAGAATACTGACAGAGCGGGAGAGCGTGATGCTCTCCCGAATGCTGTTTTTTTAATCACACCTTTATCCTTTCGCTGTCTTGCTGCAAACTGATTAAGAGAGTTTTATCAAGGAGCAGCACATGTGGTATCAAAAGACGCTCACGCTTAGCGCCAAATCTCGTGGATTTCATCTGGTAACGGATGAAATACTGCATCAGCTGGCTGATATGCCGCGTGTTAACATCGGCTTACTGCATCTGTTGCTGCAACATACCTCCGCCTCTCTGACACTTAATGAGAACTGCGATCCCACCGTACGCCAGGACATGGAGCGTTTTTTCCTCCGCACCGTTCCCGATAACGGAAATTATGAGCATGACTATGAGGGGGCCGACGATATGCCTTCTCATATCAAATCCTCAATGTTGGGAACATCGCTTGTATTGCCGGTGCATAAAGGGCGTATTCAGACCGGCACCTGGCAAGGCATCTGGCTGGGGGAACATCGCATCCACGGCGGATCGCGTCGCATCATCGCGACACTACAAGGGGAGTAAAAAATGACCATTTCGGAGTTGCTACAATATTGCATGGCAAAACCAGGCGCAGAACAGAGCGTGCATAACGACTGGAAAGCGACGCAGATCAAAGTGGAAGATGTACTGTTTGCGATGGTGAAAGAAGTAGAAAATCGCCCAGCTGTTTCGCTGAAAACCAGCCCGGAGCTGGCGGAGCTGCTACGTCAGCAGCACAGCGATGTGCGTCCAAGCCGCCATCTGAATAAAGCGCACTGGAGCACCGTGTATCTCGACGGTTCGCTGCCAGATTCGCAAATCTATTATCTGGTGGATGCGTCTTATCAGCAGGCGGTGAATTTACTGCCGGAAGAAAAACGTAAATTGCTGGTGCAACTCTGAAAGGAAAAGGCCGCTCAGAAAGCGGCCTTAACGATTACAGCATCGGCTTAAGGAAGCGTGCCGTGTGTGATGCTTCGCACTCCGCGACGGTTTCTGGTGTACCGGAGACGAGGATCTCGCCGCCGCCACTGCCGCCTTCCGGCCCCAGGTCGACAATCCAGTCAGCGGTTTTGATCACGTCGAGATTGTGCTCAATCACCACGATGGTATTGCCCTGATCGCGCAGTTTATGCAGTACGTCGAGCAGTTGCTGAATATCGGCGAAGTGCAGACCGGTGGTCGGCTCGTCGAGAATATACAGCGTCTGCCCGGTGCCGCGTTTTGACAACTCACGCGCCAGCTTCACGCGCTGGGCTTCACCACCAGAAAGCGTGGTTGCGGACTGACCCAGACGAATATACGTCAGGCCAACGTCCATCAATGTTTGCAGCTTACGTGCCAGAGCTGGTACCGCATCAAAGAACTCACGCGCCTCTTCGATGGTCATATCCAGCACTTCGTGGATGGTTTTGCCTTTGTACTTAATCTCCAGCGTTTCACGGTTATAGCGTTTACCTTTGCACTGGTCGCACGGTACGTAAATGTCCGGTAGGAAGTGCATCTCCACTTTGATCACGCCATCGCCCTGACAGGCTTCGCAGCGTCCGCCGCGAACGTTAAAGCTGAATCGTCCTGGTGTATAACCGCGCGCACGGGATTCCGGTACGCCCGCAAACAGTTCGCGCACAGGCGTAAACACGCCGGTATAGGTCGCCGGGTTAGAACGCGGAGTACGACCAATTGGGCTTTGGTCGATATCGATCACTTTATCGAAATGCTCCAGCCCCTGAATATCGCGATAAGGTGCCGGTTCGGCGATGGTCGCACCATTCAACTGGCGTTGGGCAATCGGGAACAGTGTGTCGTTAATCAGCGTCGATTTACCGGAACCTGAAACCCCTGTGATGCAGGTAAACAGACCGACTGGCAGCGTCAGCGTCACGTCTTTCAGGTTATTACCACGTGCGCCTGTCAGCTTCAGCACTTTTTCCGGATTCGCCGGAACGCGTTTCTTCGGCACTTCAATCTTGCGTTTGCCGCTCATGTACTGCCCGGTTAACGACTCAGGCACCGCCATAATCGCTTCCAGGGGACCTTCCGCGACTACTTCACCGCCGTGTACACCTGCGCCCGGGCCAATGTCGATCACATGGTCAGCGGCGCGAATCGCGTCTTCGTCGTGCTCCACCACAATCACGGTATTACCGAGATCGCGCAGATGGATAAGCGTACCCAGCAGGCGCTCGTTATCGCGCTGGTGCAGGCCGATAGACGGCTCATCGAGCACGTACATAACGCCAACCAGGCCCGCACCAATCTGGCTCGCCAGACGGATACGCTGGGCTTCACCGCCAGAAAGCGTTTCTGCCGAGCGGGAAAGTGTCAGGTAATTCAGGCCGACGTTAACGAGGAATTTCAGGCGATCGCCAATCTCCTTAAGAATTTTTTCCGCAATCTTCGCTCGTTGACCTGCGAGTTTGAGATTGTTGAAGAATTCCATCGCATGACCGATGCTCATGTCGGAGATAGCAGGCAGCGGCGTATTCTCGACATACACATGGCGCGCTTCCCGACGCAGACGCGTTCCTTCGCAGCTGGCGCACGGGCGATTGCTGATAAACTTGGCTAATTCTTCGCGTACCGCACTGGATTCCGTCTCTTTATAACGGCGCTCCATATTGTGCAGCACGCCTTCGAACGGATGACGACGAATGGAGGTATCGCCACGATCGTTCATGTATTTGAATTCAATGTTTTCTTTGCCAGAACCGTACAACACCACTTTATGCACGTTCGCGCTCAGGCTGCCCCACGGCGCTTCGACGTCGAACTTATAGTGATCTGCCAGCGATTTCAGCATCTGGAAATAATAGAAGTTGCGGCGATCCCAGCCACGGATCGCACCGCCAGCCAGCGACAGTTCCGGGTTTTGGATCACGCGATCAGGATCGAAATATTGCTGTACGCCAAGGCCGTCACAGGTCGGGCAGGCCCCCGCCGGGTTGTTAAACGAAAACAGGCGTGGTTCCAGTTCACGCATACTGTAGCCGCAAATTGGACAAGCGAAGTTGGCGGAAAATAGCAGCTCTTCCGCTTTTGGATCGTCCATATCGGCAACTACCGCGGTACCACCGGAAAGCTCCAGCGCGGTTTCAAACGACTCTGCCAGACGTTGGGTGAGATCGTCACGCACCTTGAAGCGATCAACCACCACTTCAATGGTATGTTTCTTTTGCAGTTCCAGTTTCGGCGGATCGGAAAGATCGCAGACTTCGCCATCAATACGAGCACGGATGTAACCCTGGCTTGCCAGATTTTCCAGCGTTTTGGTGTGTTCGCCTTTGCGCTCTTTAATGATTGGCGCGAGCAGCATCAGGCGTTTACCTTCCGGCTGCGACAGCACGTTATCCACCATCTGGCTGACGGTTTGCGCCGCCAGCGGGACGTCGTGGTCCGGACAGCGCGGCTCGCCGACGCGGGCGAACAACAAACGCAAATAGTCGTGGATTTCGGTGATTGTCCCCACCGTAGAACGCGGGTTGTGAGACGTCGATTTCTGCTCAATTGAGATGGCAGGAGAAAGCCCCTCAATATGGTCGACGTCCGGCTTTTCCATCAGTGACAGAAACTGCCGCGCGTAGGCGGAAAGGGATTCAACGTAACGGCGCTGCCCTTCGGCATATAAGGTGTCGAAAGCGAGCGAGGATTTGCCAGAACCCGAAAGCCCGGTCACGACAATGAGCTTGTCGCGGGGGATAACGAGGTTGATGTTTTTGAGATTATGGGTGCGGGCGCCCCGAACTTCGATCTTATCCATTCACCTTTCCCGGATTAAACGCTTTTTTGCCCGGTGGCATGGTGCTACCGGCGATCACAAACGGTTAATTATGACACAAATTGACCTGAATGAATATACAGTATTGGAATGCATTACCCGGAGTGTTGTGTAACAATGTCTGGCCAGGTTTGTTTCCCTGAACCGAGGTCACAACATAGTAAAAGCGCTATTGGTAATGGTACAATCGCGCGTTTACACTTATTCAGAACGATTTTTTTTCAGGAGACACGAACATGGCCAGCAGAGGCGTAAACAAGGTTATTCTCGTTGGTAATCTGGGTCAGGACCCGGAAGTACGCTACATGCCAAATGGTGGCGCAGTTGCCAACATTACGCTGGCTACTTCCGAATCCTGGCGTGATAAAGCGACCGGCGAGATGAAAGAGCAGACTGAATGGCACCGCGTTGTGCTGTTCGGCAAACTGGCAGAAGTAGCCAGCGAATATCTGCGTAAAGGTTCTCAGGTTTATATCGAAGGTCAGCTGCGTACCCGCAAATGGACCGATCAATCCGGTCAGGATCGCTACACCACAGAAGTCGTGGTGAACGTTGGCGGCACCATGCAGATGCTGGGTGGTCGTCAGGGCGGTGGCGCACCTGCAGGTGGCAATATCGGTGGTGGTCAGCCGCAGGGCGGTTGGGGTCAGCCTCAGCAGCCGCAGGGTGGTAATCAGTTCAGCGGCGGCGCGCAGTCTCGCCCGCAGCAGTCCGCTCCGGCAGCGCCGTCTAACGAGCCGCCGATGGACTTTGATGACGACATTCCGTTCTGATTTGTCATTAAACCAATAGGTTATATTGTTTTAAGGTGGATGATTAAAGCATCTGCCAGCCATAAAAAAAGAAGCCTCCGTTATGGAGGCTTCTACATATCAAGTCAAAATCATTGGCCATTGTGGCGGTGTCTGATTCATCTCTTCTATCATCACCGACTCGATGTTGTGCCAGATGGCGGTGATGTCCGCCATTGTGATGCCAAGCAACCCCATTGCGAACCAACAGGCGGAAACCACGCCCAGACCGCTGCTGATCACTGCAAGCCCGACATAATCAGACCGACGAAAACGGATGTTGAGCGTGCTGGCCAGAAACATCATTACGGCACTAAGAAGTTGCCAGCGAAGAAGAACCACGCCAGTGGTGAGGGTAGCCATCAAACAATTCCTCTGAAAAGAGCCGATGCCCTGGACAGCGCGGCGTTGTTCACGGGAGGCGTGATACAATCTGGCTATCGCGGGGCTTGCAAAACACAAAAAAGAAACACTCTGTTTGTTTCATTAATTTTGTGAACTATATCACAATTGATTGTTTGTTAGCCAGATTAGGCCGTGACTTTTATTGCCGTACAGATTATGTGTTTTTTCAGCGGCATTAAGGGCATATCTTCCCGCCGCCTCTGCATTCCTGCAGGAAATTAATTTTTGAATATCAATGAATTATTTTTATTCAGGTGACGATTAAAAAGGTATCAATTTCAAATCAGGCAAAAGTGCTATTTATACCGTAAGATTTATCTAAAGACGTCGATAACCAGGGTTCTCGCCTTGCAATGACCGGGTATAAACAGGCAGGAAATTGATAGCAATGAGTCATCATGCACGACACCAATTACTGGCGTTGCCGGGCATTATCTTTTTAGTTCTCTTTCCCATCATTCTGTCGCTATGGATTGCCTTCCTTTGGGCAAAATCAGAAGTGAATAGTCAGCTCCAAACTTTTGCTCAGCTGGCGCTGGATAAATCCGAGCTGGTCATTCGCCAGGCAGATTTAGTGAGCGATGCAGCAGAACGCTATCAGGGGCAAGTTTGCACTCCGGCCCATCAAAAGCGAATGTTGAATATTATTCGTGGCTATCTTTATATTAATGAATTGATCTATGCCCGTGATAACCATTTTTTATGCTCATCGCTGATAGCGCCTGTAAACGGTTATACGATTGCACCGGCCGATTATAAGCGTGAACCTAACGTTTCTATCTATTATTACCGCGATACGCCTTTTTTCTCTGGCTATAAAATGACCTATATGCAGCGGGGAAATTATGTGGCGGTCATCAACCCTCTATTCTGGAGTGAAGTGATGTCTGATGATCCGACATTGCAATGGGGTGTGTATGATACGGTAACGAAAACCTTTTTCTCGTTAAGCAACGAGGCCTCGGCAGCAACGTTTTCTCCGCTGATTCATTTGAATGATTTAACCGTACAAAGAAATGGCTATTTATATGCGACAGTTTATTCGACAAAACGCCCAATTGCAGCCATTGTTGCGACTTCATATCAACGTCTTATAGCACATTTTTATAATCATCTTATTTTTGCGTTACCCGCCGGCATTTTGGGGAGTCTTGTTCTGTTATTACTCTGGCTACGTATTCGACAAAACTATTTGTCTCCCAAACGCAAATTGCAACGCGCCCTCGAAAAACATCAACTTTGCCTTTATTACCAGCCAATAATCGATATCAAAACAGAAAAATGTATCGGCGCTGAAGCATTGTTACGTTGGCCTGGTGAGCAGGGGCAAGTAATGAATCCGGCAGAGTTTATTCCGCTGGCAGAAAAGGAGAGAATGATCGGACAGGTAACTGATTATGTTATTGATAATGTCTTCCGCGATCTGGGCGCGTACCTGGCAACACATGCCGATCGCTATGTTTCTATTAACCTGTCGGCCTCCGATTTTCATACGTCACGGTTGATAGCGCGAACCAATCAGAAAACAGAGCAATACGCGGTGCGTCCACAGCAAATTAAATTTGAAGTGACTGAACATGCATTTCTTGATGTCGACAAAATGACACCAATTATTCTGGCTTTCCGCCAGGCTGGTTACGAAGTGGCAATTGATGATTTTGGTATTGGCTACTCTAACTTGCATAACCTTAAATCATTGAATGTCGATATTTTGAAAATCGATAAATCGTTTGTTGAGACGCTGACCACCCATAAAACCAGTCATTTGATTGCGGAACACATCATCGAGCTGGCGCACAGCCTGGGGCTGAAAACGATTGCAGAAGGGGTAGAAACTGAGGATCAGGTTAACTGGTTGCGTAAACGCGGCGTGCGCTATTGCCAGGGATGGTTCTTTGCTAAGGCGATGCCACCGCAGGTGTTCATGCAATGGATGGAGCAATCACCCGCGCAGGAGTTAACGCGCGGGCAATAAAACTACAGGCGGTGGCGATAATCGCTGGGAGTGCGATCAAACTGCCGACGGAAAACGCGGGAGAAGGTCTGCTGCGAGACATAACCCAGGTCCATTGCGATATCAAAAATCGGACGCTCGGTGGTGCGCAACTCAACGGCGGCCAGTAACAGGCGGCGTTGGCGAATGTAATCACCAAGTGTCTGATGCGTCACCGTGCGGAACATCCGCTGTAAGTACCACTTTGAATAGCCTGATTTTTTTGCGACGACATCAATGTTAAGCGGCTGGTCAATATGCTCGTCAATCCATGCGATAAGATCCTGAATAATTTTCTGATGGGACATAAATCTGCCTCTTTTCAGTGTTCAGTTCGTTAATTCATCTGTTGGGGAGTATAATTCCTCAAGTTAACTTGAGGTAAAGCGATTTATGGAAAAGAAATTACCCCGCATTAAAGCGCTGCTAACCCCCGGCGAAGTGGCAAAACGCAGCGGTGTGGCGGTATCGGCGCTGCATTTCTATGAAAGCAAAGGGTTGATTAGCAGTATTCGTAATAGTGGCAATCAGCGGCGATATAAACGTGATGTGTTGCGATATGTCGCAATCATCAAAATTGCTCAGCGTATTGGCATTCCGCTGGCGACCATTCGTGAAGCGTTTGGCGTGTTGCCCGAAGGGCATACATTAAGTGCGAAAGAGTGGAAACAGCTTTCGTCCCAATGGCGAGAAGAGTTGGATCGGCGCATTCATACCTTAGTGGCGCTGCGTGACGAACTGGACGGATGTATTGGTTGTGGCTGCCTTTCGCGCAGTGATTGCCCATTGCGTAACCCGGGCGACCGCTTAGGAGAAGAAGGCACAGGCGCACGCTTGCTGGAAGATGAACAAAACTAAAGCGCCACAAGGGCGCTTTAGTTTGTTTTCCGGTCTTTGTCTTTCTCTCTATCCCGCTGGTACACAGGAGGGTTTCCCCCGACGTCAACACACCTCATTCGAGCACGTGGTGGAGGTTCCGGTTGGTGTTGATGCTTTAATTGTATGTCACCGGCGTTTCTTCGTCAGTGTAAAAGTATACTTTTTAGCCGCAATATTTTTGTCATCTCAGACGATTTTTTATCGCAATCCTGAACGGTATGCGGCTCGATAACGCTGCAATCTTGCGCATCGACGATAACGTTTGCGCATCAATTGCCTGGTTTTTCATCGTCAAGACCATAAAAGAGAAAAAAGCAGCAAACTTCGGTTGAAAAAGCCGCTATGATCGCCGGATAATCGTTTGCTTTTTTTACCACCCGTTTTGTATGCGCGGAGCTAAACGTTTGCTTTTTTGCGACGCACCAAATTGTCGCAAACCTGGAACAGGAAGATAACGTTTCGCTGGCAGGGGAATGTCCGCCACGCATCTTGACGAAAATTAAACTCTCAGGGGATGTTTTCTTATGTCTACGCCATCAGCGCGTACCGGCGGTTCACTCGACGCCTGGTTTAAAATTTCACAACGTGGAAGCTCTGTCCGTCAGGAAGTGGTTGCCGGGTTAACAACGTTTCTGGCGATGGTCTACTCGGTTATCGTCGTTCCAGGCATGTTGGGTAAAGCGGGCTTTCCGCCTGCGGCAGTTTTCGTTGCGACCTGTCTGGTTGCCGGACTCGGTTCTATCGTGATGGGGTTGTGGGCTAATCTGCCGCTGGCGATTGGTTGCGCTATCTCCCTGACGGCGTTTACCGCATTCAGCCTGGTACTGGGGCAACATATTAGCGTACCTGTCGCGCTGGGTGCCGTGTTCCTGATGGGTGTGCTGTTTACGATAATTTCTGCCACGGGTATCCGTAGCTGGATTTTGCGCAACTTGCCGCACGGTGTGGCGCACGGCACGGGGATCGGTATCGGTCTGTTCCTGCTGCTGATTGCTGCTAATGGTGTCGGTCTGGTGATTAAAAACCCGCTTGATGGTCTGCCTGTTGCGCTGGGTGATTTCGCGACCTTCCCGGTGATTATGTCACTGGTAGGTCTGGCTGTGATCATTGGCCTGGAAAAACTGAAAGTCCCCGGTGGCATTCTGCTGACCATTATCGGTATCTCAATTGTCGGTTTGATCTTCGATCCTAACGTCCACTTCTCTGGCGTTTTCGCCATGCCTTCATTGAGCGATGAAAACGGCAATTCACTGATTGGCAGCCTGGACATTATGGGCGCGCTGAACCCTGTGGTTCTGCCGAGCGTGCTGGCACTGGTGATGACTGCTGTTTTCGATGCCACCGGAACCATCCGGGCCGTCGCGGGCCAGGCAAACCTGCTGGATAAAGACGGGCAAATTATCGACGGCGGGAAAGCACTGACCACCGACTCCATGAGCAGTGTTTTCTCTGGTCTGGTGGGGGCAGCACCGGCAGCGGTATACATCGAGTCTGCGGCGGGTACAGCGGCGGGCGGAAAAACCGGTCTGACGGCTATCACCGTTGGCGTGTTGTTCCTGCTGATTCTGTTCCTCTCTCCACTCTCTTACCTCGTTCCTGGGTACGCAACGGCTCCGGCGCTGATGTACGTGGGCCTGCTGATGCTGAGCAACGTGGCGAAAATCGACTTTGCTGATTTTGTTGATGCGATGGCGGGTCTGGTTACGGCGGTATTCATCGTGCTGACCTGTAACATCGTAACAGGCATCATGATCGGCTTCGCGACTCTGGTGATTGGTCGTCTGGTTTCCGGCGAATGGCGCAAGTTGAACATCGGTACGGTCGTTATCGCCGTGGCGCTGGTGACCTTCTATGCGGGCGGCTGGGCTATCTAAGCTTTAATAAGATTCTGAAAACGGGTGGCAATGGCTGCCCGTTTTTATTTTCTCCGCACATTGTGTGAGCTTTTGCGATATTCTGAAAAAATGAGAATTCAGGCATAACGCCTTTCTCAGATCATAAAAAAACATCGCAAACAGGGAACGCATGGAAATCTTCTTCACCATACTGATAATGACCCTCGTGGTCTCGCTGTCCGGGGTGGTCACTCGTGTCATGCCCTTTCAGATCCCGCTTCCGCTTATGCAAATCGCCATCGGTGCGCTACTGGCGTGGCCGACGTTTGGTTTGCATGTGGAGTTTGATCCTGAACTCTTTTTAGTCTTGTTTATCCCGCCGTTGCTGTTCGCAGATGGCTGGAAAACGCCGACCCGTGAATTTCTCGAACATGGTCGGGAGATTTTCGGCCTCGCGCTGGCGCTGGTGGTGGTCACCGTGGTTGGCATTGGCTTCCTTATTTACTGGGTGGTGCCGGGCATTCCGCTGATTCCCGCCTTTGCGCTGGCGGCGGTGCTTTCTCCGACCGATGCTGTGGCGCTTTCCGGTATTGTTGGCGAAGGGCGCATCCCGAAAAAAATCATGGGTATTTTGCAGGGCGAAGCGTTGATGAATGACGCCTCCGGCCTGGTGTCATTAAAGTTTGCTGTGGCAGTGGCGATGGGGACGATGATCTTCACCGTCGGCGGTGCAACGGTGGAATTTATGAAAGTGGCAATAGGCGGTATTCTCGCCGGTTTTGTGGTGAGCTGGCTGTATGGTCGTTCGCTGCGATTCCTCAGCCGCTGGGGCGGTGATGAACCCGCGACGCAGATTGTACTGCTGTTCCTGCTGCCATTCGCTTCTTATCTGATTGCCGAACATATTGGCGTTTCCGGTATTCTTGCTGCGGTTGCCGCCGGGATGACCATCACCCGCTCCGGTGTAATGCGCCGTGCGCCGCTGGCGATGCGCCTGCGCGCAAACAGCACCTGGGCGATGCTGGAATTTGTCTTCAACGGCATGGTATTCCTGCTGTTAGGTCTGCAGTTGCCGGGTATTCTGGAGACGTCGCTGATGGCGGCAGAAATCGACCCTAACGTCGAAATCTGGATGCTGTTTACCGATATCATTCTGATTTATGCGGCGCTGATGCTGGTCCGTTTTGGCTGGCTGTGGACGATGAAAAAGTTCAGCAACCGTTTTCTGAAGAAGAAGCCGATGGAGTTTGGTTCGTGGACCACACGAGAAATCCTGATTGCGTCTTTTGCCGGGGTGCGTGGGGCGATCACACTAGCCGGTGTGCTCTCTATCCCGCTGCTCTTGCCGGATGGCAACGTCTTCCCGGCGCGCTATGAGTTGGTGTTCCTGGCGGCTGGCGTCATTCTCTTCTCGCTGTTTGTCGGCGTGGTGATGTTGCCCATTTTGCTGCAACACATTGAAGTCGCAGACCATTCGCAGCAGTTGAAAGAGGAGCGTATTGCGCGAGCGGCAACGGCAGAAGTGGCGATTGTGGCAATCCAGAAAATGGAGGAGCGTCTGGCGGCGGATACCGAAGAGAATATCGATAACCAGCTGCTCACGGAGGTCAGTTCTCGCGTCATTGGTAACCTGCGTCGTCGCGCCGATGGACGTAACGACGTTGAAAGTTCCGTGCAGGAAGAGAACCTTGAGCGTCGCTTCCGTCTGGCGGCATTGCGTTCTGAACGTGCTGAACTGTACCACCTGCGCGCCACGCGGGAGATCAGCAATGAAACGCTGCAAAAATTATTGCACGATCTCGATTTGCTTGAAGCGTTGTTGATTGAGGAAAATCAGTAAGCCGAAAGCGACGTAACCAGGCCCGAGGTAATCTGAAAAAGGTGCAATCTTTTGCACCTTTTTCAGATTACCTCGGGCTAACATTCATGATTCTAAAATAAATAAGTCAGAAGTCCGTGAGTATCTCTCTTTTAAAGTCAATTCATTGGCTATTCTTCGGCTTAATCTCAATCTGCGTATTGCATAGTATCTTCAGTGGTATTCATAGACACTTCCTGAATATTATGCTCAGTTTGTGACATGCCAGTATGAGTGGCACAATCCTCTTCAAAGAGTTGCTGTAGTGTTATCAGGATATCACTATTAATGGGAATATTATCCTCCCCACGGAGAATGGATATGCCCATTCCCTGGACGATAGCCTCATCGAAATTAACCCGATAGAAACGGGTATTAAACATCCAGGCTTTTGTTAAAATAGAACAGTTGAAATGGCAATTGCTTAAATTGGCATTATTAAAATTAGCATTAGCCATATTAGAATCGGTACATATAACCATTTCGAGGAACGTATTTGTCAGCCGCGTAAAAAAGAGTTTGCTATTAATTAAGTTTATATTCTGGAGGGTTGCTTTGTTCAGGTTGACGCGAGAAAGATTAGCATGTTCAAAGTTAATTAAATCGAGTTTAGAGAAACTAAGGTCGGCTCTAAATAAATTAACATATGGCGCTATTACTTTATAAAGATTCACCTCAGCCATGTACGCCATATAAAAATTTGAATAGTCAAGGAAGGTATTTTTAATTTTAGCTCTAATCATTGTTGCATTGAAGAATTCAACATGCATAGCGGAGCATGCATTTAGAGTTCCGTCAGTCATTTTTATCTGAGCGAAATTTGAGTCATCGAGAATACAATTATCAAAAATTATTTTTTCCATTATGGCAAAATTAAAATTCGTTTGATACATATTACAGCCCTGGAAAATAGCATTTTGTAGTCTGCAACCTGCAAAATCCGAATTGGATAAATCTTCATCTTTAATCCTGATACCTTTCAGGCTAAGGTGTGAAAAATCGTAACCACCATTTACTGTCTGTGGGATTTCGATAGTATTATTATGGACAGTGACATTATTTATAAAATACACTACCTTAATTGACACTTCCTTATCTTTATTAAGGTAAACTCTTCTCGTAATTCTATCGTCATATTTATTACTTGCATATAAAGCTATATCTATAAAATATTTATGAATTTTCCTGTCAGTTTCTTTAGTGATTTTTCCTGATGGTAAAGTATCATAAGTTCTTTTCATTTTCTGAATCAAGCCTATCACTTTTTCATGATCATCCATTTTGAAAAGAGAGAGGGCTTTATTGTCAATTAACGTGTCTTTATGATGTTTGCTATAATTATCTGATTTTGTTTCCTTTGTATGTGATGGACTTGTGACAGGGTGGTTATCGTTAATCAGGCAAAGAGGGAAAAACATATTATTTAAACCATTATAGCGCATAAAATATCCTTATAATTAACAAGAAAGAAAAGGCATATTCTCTGCATTATCATTTTCTACGACTGTCAAAAATCGCTCATTTTTTTAATGAGTTTATTTGTTTAATATTATGGGAAAAGATGATGCATATTGGAGAGGAAGAGTATTCCCCGGTCAGACGACCGGGGAAGGGGAGAGATTAATGCGCGCGGCCTTGCTCAACGCCAAAGCCGGTCTGGGAACGGATAAACTGCGCACGGAACAGTTCACGCTCGCGCGCACCTTCCGCTGAGTTATCGGTTGCCGAGAAGAACCATATGCCGAGGAATGCCACACTGATAGAGAACAGCGCCGGGTATTCGTACGGGAAGATGGCTTTTTCGTGACCGAGGATCTGTACCCAAATGGTAGGGCCGAGAATCATCAGTACCACTGCGGTAATCAGCCCCAGCCAGCCTCCCATCATCGCGCCACGGGTGGTCAGTTTCGACCAGTACATGGAAAGCAGAATGATCGGGAAGTTACAGCTCGCCGCGATGGCAAACGCCAGGCCCACCATAAATGCGATGTTCTGATTCTCAAACAGCACGCCGAGGATAATGGCAATCACGCCGAGGATCAGCACGGTGATTTTCGATACCCGTAGCTCTTCACGTTCGGTCGCACCTTTTTTGAAGACGTTAGCGTACAGGTCATGCGAAACCGCAGAAGCACCCGCCAGCGTCAGTCCCGCAACCACCGCAAGAATGGTGGCGAAAGCAACCGCTGAAATAAAGCCGAGGAACAGGTTGCCGCCCACAGCATTGGCCAGGTGAACTGCCGCCATGTTGTTACCACCAATCAGATGGCCCGCCGCGTCTTTATATTCCGGATTCGCACCGACCAGCATGATCGCACCAAAGCCGATAATAAAGGTCAGGATATAGAAGTAGCCCATAAATCCGGTGGCGTAGAACACGCTCTTACGCGCTTCTCGGGCATCGCTGACCGTAAAGAAACGCATCAGAATGTGCGGTAAGCCAGCCGTACCAAACATCAGCCCCAGACCCAGCGACAGCGCGGAGATAGGATCTTTCACCAATCCGCCCGGCTTCATGATATCGACACCTTTCGGGTGTACCGCCATCGCTTCGCTGAACAGATTGTTGAAGCTAAAGCCGACGTGTTTCATCACCATAAAGGCCATAAAGCTGGCACCAAACAGTAACAGCACAGCTTTGATAATCTGTACCCAGGTGGTCGCCAGCATACCGCCGAACAGGACGTACATCATCATCAGCACGCCGACCAGCACTACCGCAATGTGATAGTTAAGGCCAAACAGCAGTTCGATGAGTTTACCTGCGCCTACCATCTGAGCGATAAGGTAAAGCGCCACCACCACCAGAGAACCACAGGCCGAAAGAATACGGATAGGCCCCTGTTTCAGGCGGTACGAGGCTACATCGGCAAAGGTGTAGCGACCGAGGTTACGCAGACGTTCGGCAATCAGGAACAGAATGATCGGCCAGCCCACCAGGAAGCCCAGCGAGTAAATTAAGCCGTCATAGCCGGAGGTAAACACCAGCGCGGAGATCCCCAAGAATGAGGCAGCGGACATATAGTCCCCGGCAATCGCCAGCCCGTTCTGAAAACCGGTGATATTGCCGCCTGCGGTGTAGTAGTCATTACGCGAACGTACGCGTTTTGACGCCCAGTAGGTAATGCCGAGCGTAAACACGACGAAAATCAGGAACATAATAATCGCCTGCCAGTTCGTTGGCTGGCGCTCTACGGCCCCGCTAATAGCATCCGCGGCGTTAGCTGCGAAAGGGAGTGTGGCGGCAAGCGCCGTCAGAACTCTTTTCATGATGCTTGTACCTCATGCAGGACTTCATTATTAAGACGGTCGAATTCGCCGTTCGCCCGCCAGATGTAGATACCAGTGAGAACAAAGGAGATCACAATTACTCCAACACCAATCGGAATACCGCGTGTGACGCTGGTGTTCGGATTCAGCGGAGTGCCCAGCCAGCCGGGCGCGAAGGCGATCAGTAAAATAAAGCCGATATAAACTGCCAGCATAATAATCGACAGGATGGTGGCAAACCGTTGCCGTTTTTCGACTAACTCCCTGAAATGCGCATTGTCTTCTATCCGCTGATAAATAGTGCCATTCATCACAGATTCTCCAGAGGTAATGTAGGGATTGTTTTAATTCCCGCGCCCTTATGGGAGCGGGTTAACGCCCAGGTAACCCTTGCCTTATGTAGGCCGGATAAGGCGTTATACGCCGCATCCGGCAATCAATGCCTGATGCGACGCTGTCGCGTCTTATCAGGCCTACAAATCGTTTCCGACTTGTTGCCCGGATCGCATCCGGCAATTGAGAGTTACGAGGGCATCGCGATAGCCTGCTTCTCTTCAAGCAGCTTCTCGACAACGCCAGGATCGGCAAGCGTCGAGGTATCGCCCAGGTTGCTGGTATCGCCCGCCGCAATTTTGCGCAGAATACGGCGCATAATTTTGCCGGAGCGGGTTTTTGGCAGGGAGTCGGTCCAGTGCAGCACGTCTGGCGTTGCCAGCGGGCCAATCTCTTTACGCACCCAGTTGCGGACTTCTGCGTACAGTTCTGGTGACGGTTCCTCCCCGTGATTAAGCGTGACGTAGGCGTAGATCGCCTGACCTTTAATATTGTGCGGAATACCCACGACAGCGGCTTCGGCAATCTTCGGATGCGCCACCAGCGCCGACTCAATCTCCGCTGTTCCCAGACGGTGACCCGAGACGTTCAGCACGTCGTCCACACGCCCGGTGATCCAGTAATAGCCATCTTCATCACGACGCGCGCCGTCGCCGCTGAAATACATATTTTTGAAGGTGGAGAAGTAGGTCTGTTCAAAGCGTTCGTGATCGCCAAACAATGTACGCGCCTGACCAGGCCAGGAGTCGGTGATCACCAGGCTGCCTTCGGTAGCCCCTTCCAACGGGTTACCTTCGTTATCGACCAGCGCCGGTTGCACGCCGAAGAACGGACGCGTTGCAGAACCTGCTTTTAGCTCGGTAGCACCAGGCAGTGGTGTGATCATGAAACCGCCGGTTTCGGTCTGCCACCAGGTGTCGACTACCGGACATTTCTCGTTGCCGATCTTCTTCCAGTACCACTCCCACGCTTCCGGGTTGATTGGCTCGCCTACGGAACCGAGAATGCGCAGCGACGAACGGTCAGTGCCTTCGATCGCTTTATCGCCTTCTGCCATCAGCGCGCGGATCGCCGTGGGCGCGGTATAGAGAATATTGACCTGATGCTTGTCCACCACCTGGGCCATACGGGCAGGCGTCGGCCAGTTCGGTACGCCTTCAAACATCAACGTGGTCGCGCCGCAGGCCAGCGGGCCATACAGCAAATAACTGTGTCCGGTAACCCAGCCCACATCGGCGGTGCACCAGTAGATATCGCCAGGATGATAATCAAAGACATATTTAAAGGTCAGCGCCGCGTACACCAGATAACCGCCGGTAGTGTGCAGCACGCCTTTCGGCTTACCGGTAGAACCGGAGGTATAGAGAATAAACAGCGGATCTTCGGCGTTCATCTCTTCCGCCTGGTGCTGATCGCTGGCTTGCTCAACCAGGTCGTGCCACCAGAGGTCGCGCCCTTCCTGCCAGTCAATTTTTCCGCCAGTACGCTTCAGTACCACCACATGTTCAATGCTGGTGACGTTCGGGTTTTTCAGCGCGTCATCAACGTTTTTCTTCAGCGGAATACTACGCCCGGCACGCACGCCTTCGTCGGAAGTGATCACCAGTCGTGAGTTAGAATCGATAATGCGTCCGGCAACGGCTTCCGGCGAGAAGCCGCCGAAAATTACCGAATGCACCGCGCCAATGCGGGCGCAGGCCAGCATTGCGACCGCAGCTTCCGGCACCATCGGCATATAAATCGCCACCACGTCACCTTTTTTAATGCCCAGCCCGAGCAGGGTATTGGCGAAGCGGCAGATGTCGCGGTGCAGCTCTTTATAGCTGATATGTTTGCTCTGGCTGGCGTCGTCGCCTTCCCAGATGATGGCGGTACGATCGCCGTTTTCTTGCAGATGGCGGTCAAGGCAGTTTGCCGCCAGATTCAGCGTGCCGTCCTCGTACCATTTAATGGACACATTACCGGGGGCAAAGGAGGTGTTTTTCACCTTCTGGTACGGTTTGATCCAGTCGAGAATTTTTCCCTGTTCGCCCCAGAAGGTATCTGGTGCGTTAATAGATTGTTGATACATCGCCTCGTACTGCTGAGGGTTTATCAGGCAACGGTCTGCGATGTTGGCAGGAATGGTGTGTTTGTGAATTTGACTCATGCTTTTGTTCTCCTTGTAGGATGTTAATAATATGTGGCATAAGCGTTAAATGTAGGGGTATTGGCAGTTTTGTTTAGTATTTGGGCGACAGATCACGCAAAAGTAGAATTGTGCAAATAAACGGCAGGGTAATTTTTGAAGGCCACCAACAAAAGTTGATTAATTCTTTGAGGAACATGCAGTTATGCATGCTATTGAAAAAGAGGAAAATACTGACTAACTCTAAAGTGGTATTTTACATGCACTTACAATTGATTAAAGACAACATTCACAGTGTGGTTATTTGTTACACATAGGAGCGAGCAATGTCATGGCAGTGTAGGTGCGGTTACTGTCGTGAAAACAATAAAAACCGCCATTGCAACAATGGCGCAATTCGGATGAAGCCCCTATGACAAGGATAAAAATAAACGCACGCCGTATCTTCAGCTTGTTGATTCCTTTTTTCTTTTTCACTTCTGTTCACGCTGAACAAACGGCCGCTCCCACGAAACCTGTAACCGTGGAAGCGAAGAATGAAACCTTCGCTCCGCAGCATCCCGATCAATATCTCTCCTGGAAAGCCACCTCGGAACAGTCAGAGCGTGTTGACGCCCTGGCGGAAGATCCACGACTGGTGATTCTGTGGGCGGGGTATCCTTTCTCGCGCGATTACAACAAGCCGCGCGGACATGCCTTTGCGGTAACCGATGTTCGTGAAACCCTGCGTACCGGTGCGCCGAAAAACGCTGAAGATGGTCCGCTACCGATGGCATGCTGGAGTTGTAAAAGCCCGGATGTGGCGCGTCTGATCCAGAAAGACGGTGAAGATGGCTACTTCCACGGTAAATGGGCGCGCGGCGGCCCGGAAATCGTCAACAACTTAGGTTGTGCCGATTGCCATAACACTGCCTCACCAGAGTTCGCCAAAGGCAAACCGGAGTTAACCCTTTCCCGTCCGTATGCGGCTCGCGCGATGGAAGCCATTGGTAAACCTTTTGAGAAAGCCGGACGCTTCGACCAGCAATCGATGGTTTGCGGTCAGTGCCATGTGGAGTATTACTTCGATGGCAAAAACAAAGCCGTTAAATTCCCGTGGGATGACGGCATGAAAGTCGAAAATATGGAGCAGTATTACGACAAAATTGCCTTCTCTGACTGGACTAACTCCCTGTCGAAAACGCCAATGCTGAAAGCGCAGCACCCGGAATATGAAACCTGGACAGTGGGCATTCACGGCAAAAACAACGTGACCTGTATCGACTGCCATATGCCAAAAGTGCAGAACGCTGAAGGCAAACTCTACACCGACCATAAAATTGGTAATCCGTTTGATAACTTCGCCCAGACTTGTGCGAACTGCCATACCCAGGACAAAGCTGCCCTGCAAAAAGTGGTCGCGGAACGTAAGCAGTCGATTAACGACCTGAAAATCAAGGTTGAAGATCAACTGGTTCACGCTCACTTCGAAGCGAAAGCGGCGCTGGATGCAGGCGCGACGGAAGCCGAAATGAAACCGATTCAGGACGATATCCGTCATGCTCAGTGGCGTTGGGATCTGGCGATCGCTTCCCACGGCATTCATATGCACGCACCGGAAGAAGGTCTGAGGATGCTCGGTACGGCGATGGATAAAGCGGCGGATGCGCGCACCAAACTGGCGCGCCTGCTGGCGACCAAAGGCATCACCCATGAAATCCAGATCCCGGATATCTCAACCAAAGAGAAAGCCCAGCAGGCCATTGGCCTGAACATGGAACAAATCAAGGCTGAGAAGCAGGACTTTATCAAAACGGTGATCCCGCAGTGGGAAGAGCAGGCACGTAAAAACGGTCTGTTAAGCCAATAACCCCGTTCCGCCTCGCAAGGGGCGGAAAACACAATGGAGTGAATATGAGCGTATTACGTTCGTTATTAACTGCCGGGGTGCTGGCGTCGGGCCTGTTGTGGAGCCTGAACGGAATTACCGCTACCCCTGCGGCGCAGGCATCTGGTGATTGCTACGAAGTTACCCAGCAGCGTAACCCGGATGCCGCCTGTCTGGACTGTCATAAACCAGATACCGAAGGTATGCATGGCAAACATGCTTCTGTTATCAACCCAAATAACAAACTGCCGGTCACCTGCACCAACTGTCACGGCCAGCCATCACCGCAACACCGCGAAGGGGTGAAAGATGTGATGCGCTTTAACGAGCCGATGTACAAGGTTGGAGAGCAGAACAGCGTCTGTATGTCCTGCCATCTGCCGGAACAGTTGCAAAAAGCGTTCTGGCCGCACGATGTCCACGTAACCAAAGTGGCGTGCGCCAGCTGCCATTCCCTGCATCCACAGCAAGATACGATGCAGACGTTAAGTGACAAAGGACGGATTAAGATTTGCGTCGATTGCCACAGCGATCAGCGCACCAATCCGAACTTTAACCCGGCGTCTGTTCCGTTGCTTAAGGAGCAGCCATGACCTGGTCTCGTCGCCAGTTTCTCACCGGCGTCGGCGTGCTGGCAGCCGTCAGCGGCACCGCAGGACGCGTGGTGGCGAAAACGTTGAATATCAATGGGGTGCGTTACGGCATGGTGCATGACGAGTCGTTATGCATCGGCTGTACTGCCTGTATGGATGCTTGTCGGGAAGTGAACAAGGTGCCGGAAGGCGTCTCGCGCCTGACAATTATTCGTAGCGAGCCGCAGGGCGAATTTCCTGATGTGAAATATCGCTTCTTTCGTAAGTCTTGCCAGCACTGCGACCATGCACCGTGCGTTGACGTCTGCCCAACGGGTGCGTCTTTTCGCGATGCTGCCAGCGGGATTGTCGATGTTAACCCGGATCTCTGCGTCGGTTGTCAGTACTGCATCGCCGCCTGTCCGTACCGTGTGCGCTTTATCCATCCGGTCACGAAGACGGCGGACAAATGCGATTTCTGCCGTAAGACCAATTTGCAGGCCGGTAAGCTCCCCGCGTGCGTTGAGGCTTGCCCGACGAAGGCGCTGACGTTTGGCAATCTGGACGATCCCAACAGTGAGATTTCACAACTGCTACGCCAGAAGCCCACTTACCGCTACAAGCTGGCGCTGGGAACCAAACCGAAGCTGTACCGCGTACCGTTTAAATACGGGGAGGTGAGCCAATGACGCAGACTTCCGCATTTCATTTTGAATCGCTGGTGTGGGACTGGCCGATTGCCATCTACCTGTTTTTGATTGGTATTTCTGCCGGTCTGGTGACGCTGGCCGTGCTGTTACGTCGCTTCTACCCGCAGGCGGGCGGTGCAGACAGTACGTTGCTGCGCACCACGCTGATTGTCGGGCCTGGCGCGGTGATCCTCGGTCTGTTGATCCTCGTCTTCCACCTGACAAGACCGTGGACCTTCTGGAAGCTGATGTTCCACTACAGTTTTACCTCGGTGATGTCGATGGGGGTGATGCTGTTTCAGCTCTACATGGTGGTGCTGGTGCTGTGGCTGGCGAAAATCTTTGAACATGATTTGCTTGCCCTGCAACAACGCTGGTTGCCGAAGCTGGGGATCGTACAAAAGGTTCTGAGTCTGCTGACGCCCGTTCATCGCGGACTGGAAACATTGATGCTGGTGCTGGCGGTGCTGCTGGGGGCTTATACCGGCTTTCTGCTGTCGGCGCTGAAATCATATCCGTTCCTCAATAACCCGATCCTGCCGGTGCTATTCCTCTTCTCCGGCATTTCGTCCGGTGCGGCGGTGGCGTTGATCGCTATGGCGATACGCCAACGCAGTAACCCGCATTCCACGGAAGCGCACTTTGTTCACCGTATGGAAATCCCTGTGGTATGGGGCGAAATCTTCCTGCTGGTGGCGTTTTTCGTCGGTCTGGCCCTGGGCGATGACGGTAAAGTGCGTGCGCTGGTGGCGGCATTGGGCGGCGGTTTCTGGACGTGGTGGTTCTGGCTTGGTGTCGCCGGGCTGGGGCTGATTGTGCCAATGTTGCTCAAACCGTGGGTCAATCGCAGTTCCGGGATTCCTGCCGTGCTGGCGGCGTGTGGGGCCAGCCTGGTCGGGGTGTTGATGCTGCGCTTTTTCATTCTCTACGCTGGGCAGTTGACGGTGGCGTAAGCCAGAAAAGAGGTGGTTTCTGGACGTATTCCTTCCTGAAGTCGGTTTTCTGGCGTTGTTGTTAAGTCTTGGGGTCAACGTGTTGACCCCGTTGACAACCTTTGCGGGAGTGCGGTTGCGCTGGCCTGCCATGATGCGACTCACTTGCATCGGCACTCTGGCGCAGTTCGCGCTCCTGCTGCTCGCCTTTGGCGTACTGACGTATTGTTTTCTCATCAGCGATTTCTCGGTCATTTATGTCGCCCAACATAGCTACAGCCTGCTGTCGTGGGAACTCAAACTGGCGGCAGTGTGGGGAGGGCATGAAGGTTCGTTGCTACTTTGGGTGCTACTCCTTTCCGCGTGGAGTGCGCTGTTTGCCTGGCATTATCGGCAGCAAACCGATCCGCTATTTCCGCTGACGCTAGCCGTTTTATCTCTCATGCTCACCGCACTGCTACTGTTTGTGGTGCTGTGGTCCGATCCGTTTGCGCGGATATTTCCGCCAGCAATCGAAGGTCGCGATCTCAATCCGATGCTGCAACATCCCGGTCTTATCTTTCATCCGCCGCTGCTTTATCTCGGCTATGGTGGTTTGATGGTGGCGGCGAGTGTGGCGCTGGCGAGTCTACTGCGCGGTGAGTTTGATGCTGCCAGCGCCCGAATTTGCTGGCGTTGGGCACTACCAGGCTGGGGGGCATTAACTGCGGGGATCATCCTTGGTTCCTGGTGGGCCTATTGCGAACTGGGCTGGGGCGGCTGGTGGTTCTGGGACCCGGTGGAAAACGCCTCTTTATTACCCTGGCTTTCTGCCACTGCGCTGCTGCACAGTTTGTCCCTGACACGCCAGCGGGGGATTTTCCGCCACTGGTCGCTGTTACTGGCGATAGTTACTCTGATGCTGTCGCTGCTGGGCACCTTAATTGTCCGCTCTGGCATTCTGGTTTCGGTTCATGCGTTCGCACTGGATAACGTCCGCGCCGTGCCGTTGTTCAGCCTGTTTGCGTTGATTAGCCTTGTGTCTCTGGCTCTGTATGGCTGGCGAGCGCGGGACGGTGGCCCGGCGGTGCATTTTTCGGGGTTATCGCGGGAAATGTTAATCCTCGCTACGCTGTTGCTGTTTTGCGCAGTGCTACTGATCGTGCTGGTGGGAACGCTTTATCCGATGATTTACGGCCTGCTGGGCTGGGGACGCCTCTCCGTTGGCGCGCCGTATTTTAACCGCGCGACGTTACCGTTTGGTCTGTTGATGCTGGTGGTGATTGTGCTGGCGACGTTTGTCTCTGGCAAACGCGTGCAGCTTCCGGCGCTGCTGGCGCATGCGGGTGTGCTGTTATTTGCCGCGGGGATCGTGGTTTCAAGCGTCAGCCGTCAGGAGATCAGCCTGAATTTACAGCCGGGTCAGCAGGTGACTCTGGCAGGATATACCTTCCGTTTTGAGCGCCTCGATCTGCAAGCCAAAGGTAATTACACCAGCGAAAAAGCGATAGTGGCGCTGTTTGACCATCAGCAACGCATTGGTGAACTGACGCCGGAGCGGCGTTTTTACGAAGCACGTCGTCAGCAAATGATGGAACCGGCAATTCGCTGGAACGGCATCCATGACTGGTATGCGGTCATGGGCGAGAAAACCGGACCGGATCGTTACGCTTTTCGTTTGTATGTACAACGCGGTGTGCGCTGGATCTGGGGGGGAGGATTGTTGATGATTGCGGGCGCATTGTTAAGCGGATGGCGGGGGAGGAAGCGCGATGAATAAAGGGCTTCTCACGCTACTGCTGTTATTTACCTGTTTTGCGCGCGCTCAGGTTGTAGACACCTGGCAATTCGCCAATCCGCAACAACAGGAACAGGCGTTAACTATTGCCAGCCAGTTACGTTGTCCGCAATGCCAGAATCAGAACTTACTGGAATCCAATGCGCCGGTGGCAGTCAGTATGCGCCATCAGGTTTACAGCATGGTGGCGGAGGGGAAAAGTGAAGTCGAAATCATTGGCTGGATGACCGAACGCTACGGAGATTTTGTTCGCTATAACCCACCGTTAACCGGTCAGACGCTGATGTTGTGGGCGCTGCCAGTGGTGTTGTTACTGCTGATGATACTGATCCTCTGGCGGGTAAGGGCGAAGCGATGAAACAGCCTCAAATACCGGTGAAAATGCTGACAACACTCACGATATTTATGGTATTTCTCTGTGTCGGCAGTTATCTGTTAAGCCCAAAATGGCAGGCGGTACGTGCGGAGTATCAGCGTCAGCGCGATCCGCTACATCAGTTTGCCAGCCAGCAAACCCCGGAAGCGCAGCTTCAGGCATTGCAGGATAAAATCCGCGCTAATCCACAAAACAGCGAACAATGGGCGTTACTGGGCGAGTATTATCTGTGGCAAAACGATTACAGCAATTCGCTGCTGGCGTACCGTCAGGCGTTGCAACTACGTGGTGAGAACGCTGAACTGTATGCGGCGCTGGCGACGGTGCTGTATTACCAGGCCAGCCAGCATATGACCGCCCAGACTCGCGCAATGATCGACAAAGCCCTCGCGCTGGACTCTAACGAAATCACCGCTCTGATGCTGCTGGCTTCCGATGCGTTTATGCAGGCGAACTACGCGCAGGCCATCGGATTATGGCAAAAAGTGATGGATCTCAACTCACCCCGGATCAACCGGACACAGCTGGTCGAGTCGATTAATATGGCGAAATTGTTGCAGCGAAGATCGGATTAATCATTTGGTGATGAAGATTATGTTATTGAGCTGCATAAAAAACAATCGAATGAACATATACCAAAAATAATCACCAATCAGTATTATTGCAGATTAAACAAATAAAAATCTTTCCATAACAAATGGTTATTCATTAATCCTACCATAAACTCGCGTTATTATGCATTAATGCAGCGAAAAGCTCTGTTGTTAAAGGGTTGCGCAACATACCGCGCAAATGATACTGATTATAAGCGTTAAAAAAATCTACAAACCAACGCAACACAATTCATGCCCTGGCAGTATGTCACGTTCTCGCGTTTCTGAACGGGAACGGCGCTCCATTGAGGAAGTTATTCTGATGAAAAATATAAAATTCAGCCTGGCCTGGCAGATTCTGTTTGCTATGGTGCTGGGCATTCTCCTGGGAAGCTACCTGCACTACCATAGCGACAGTCGCGAATGGCTGGTCGTCAATTTGCTCTCTCCGGCGGGTGATATCTTCATCCATCTGATCAAAATGATTGTTGTGCCGATTGTGATCTCCACGCTGGTGGTGGGTATTGCGGGTGTTGGTGATGCCAAACAGCTCGGGCGTATTGGCGCGAAAACCATTATCTATTTCGAGGTGATCACCACTGTCGCCATCATTCTGGGGATCACCCTGGCGAACGTCTTCCAGCCCGGTGCCGGGGTGGATATGTCGCAGCTGGCAACCGTCGATATCTCGAAATATCAGAGCACTACAGAAGCGGTACAGAGCAGTTCCCACGGTATTATGGGCACGATTTTGTCTCTGGTGCCGACGAATATTGTGGCGTCGATGGCGAAAGGCGAAATGTTACCGATCATCTTCTTCTCGGTACTGTTTGGTCTGGGGCTTTCCTCCCTGCCCGCAACGCATCGTGAACCGCTGGTGACCGTGTTCCGCTCCATCTCTGAAACCATGTTTAAAGTGACTCACATGGTGATGCGTTATGCGCCAGTGGGTGTGTTTGCGCTGATTGCGGTGACGGTGGCTAACTTTGGTTTCTCGTCTCTGTGGCCACTGGCGAAACTGGTGCTGCTGGTGCATTTCGCCATTCTGTTTTTCGCGCTGGTAGTGCTGGGAATTGTGGCGCGCCTGTGCGGGTTAAGCGTCTGGATCCTGATTCGTATTCTGAAAGATGAGCTGATTCTGGCGTACTCCACTGCCAGCTCTGAAAGCGTGCTGCCGCGAATTATTGAGAAGATGGAAGCCTATGGTGCACCGGCGTCGATCACCAGTTTCGTGGTGCCGACCGGTTACTCTTTTAACCTTGATGGTTCGACGCTGTATCAAAGTATTGCCGCTATTTTCATCGCGCAGTTGTATGGCATTGACCTGTCCATCTGGCAGGAAATCATTCTGGTGCTGACGCTGATGGTGACCTCGAAAGGGATTGCTGGCGTGCCGGGCGTGTCGTTTGTGGTGTTGCTGGCAACGCTGGGCAGCGTAGGGATCCCGCTGGAAGGTCTGGCGTTTATTGCCGGTGTTGACCGTATCCTCGACATGGCGCGTACTGCGCTGAACGTGGTGGGTAATGCGCTGGCGGTGCTGGTGATTGCCAAGTGGGAACACAAATTTGACCGTAAGAAAGCGCTGGCTTATGAGCGCGAAGTGCTGGGCAAATTTGATAAAACTGCGGATCAATAATTGAGGATTGCCGGGGACATACACCCGGCAATGTGTGGATGCCTGATGCGACGCTTGCCGCGTCTTATCAGGCCTACGCCAGACTGCGCAATAGCTTGATTTAGGGTGATTTTGTAGGTCGGATAAGGCGTTTACGCCGCATCCGACATCAATGCCTGATGCGACGCTTGGCGCGCCTTATCAGGCCTACATTAACCGTTAGTTAATTTTTCAAACTCTTCACACCCGGTATCAAACCCTTCCATACAGCTCAGGTTCAGCCAGTGCAGCGCCTTCTGTTTGTTCTTCTCGATAAAACCTTCTTCACCATTTAAGAACATCATTCCCGCCCAGTACTCGGAATAACCGGTTCGTGAAATCGCAGAGCTGCGTTTGAAATACCAGGTTGCCTTCTCATCGTCGGCCTTAATGCCCACGCCGTTAGCGTAAATCAAACCAAGCAGCATCTGAGCATCGACGGCGGAGTCGTTCTCCAGATCTTCAGAGGCGTTTTCTAACAGCGAAATCGCCTTTGGATAATCCGGTTTACCCGCTTGCGTATTTACCAGAATATGCGCCAGCGTTACTTCACCTTCTTTACTGCCCGCTTGCGCCGCTTTCTCTGCAAGAACTTTTGCTTGTGGATAGTCCAGACTGACCGGATTGGTGATTTTGATCTGCGCTAACAGCGCGCAGGCATCAGCATCACCGCTGTCGGCGGCTTTCTGTGCCCAATATTCGGCTTTGCTCAAATCGCCGGAGCTAAACCAGCTGTCGGCAAGAAAATATTGTGCGCGTCGGTCTCCAGCCTCTGCAGCCTTGAGATACTGACTGCCAGGCTCGGAGCCGTTCGCATGGGCAAAGAATGTCAAAAACAACATCAATGCGATAATTTTTTTCATTTTGATAATACGATTGGGTAGGGAGTGACCAGTATAAAGAGTTCGAATGGATAAAAAAACAGCCTCCGACAGGAGGCTGTAGAAAGGACTGTATTACGCCAGTGCCGCTTCGCGCAGGCGAGTTTTCAACTTGTTGTACTCGTCAATCACGTACTGCTCGGCGGCGCGCTGATCGGCGATCGGCTCGACGCGCACGGCGCAGTATTTGTATTCCGGCGTTTTCGTAATCGGGCTTAAGTTTTCGGTAACCAGCTCGTTACAGGCACCAATCCACCACTGGTAGGTCATGTAAATCGCCCCTTTGTTCGGACGATCGCTGACCTGCGCACGGGTGATAATTTTGCCTTTACGCGAGTGCACCCAAACCAATGCCTCATCTTCAATACCCAGACGTTTGGCGTCTTCGGTATTGATTTGTGCGTAGCCTGGTTCATCAGCCAGCGCCGCCAGTGCCGCACAGTTACCGGTCATCGAACGGCAAGAGTAGTGACCGACTTCACGCACCGTTGACAGTACCATCGGATACTCGTCGGTGAGTTTGTCGATTGGCGCTACCCAGTCGCAGGTGAAGAACTGCGCCAGACCGTTCGGAGTATCAAACTTCTCTTTAAACAGATAAGAAGTCCCCTGATCGGCATCTGAAGTATCGCGGCAAGGCCACTGAATGAAGCCCAGTTCGCCCATTTTCTCGTAAGTCGCACCGTAGAAATCCGGGCACAGATGACGCAACTCATCCCAGATCTCCTGGGTGTTGTTGTAGTGCATCGGATAACCCATACGGGTGGCGATTTCACTGATAATCTGCCAGTCCGTTTTCAGATCCCATTTCGGTTCAACTGCTTTGAAGAAACGCTGGAAGCCACGGTCAGCCGCAGTAAACACGCCTTCATGCTCGCCCCACGACGTTGACGGTAAAATGACATCCGCCGCCGACGCGGTTTTGGTCATAAAGATGTCCTGAACGATGACCAGTTCCAGATCTTCAAAAGCTTTACGTACTGCCGACAGTTCCGCATCCGTTTGCAGCGGATCCTCGCCCATAATGTACGCGGCGCGCACTTCGCCATGCGCTGCGCGATGCGGTAGCTCGCTGATGCGATAACCGGTATGTGCAGGCAGGCTCTCTACGCCCCAGGCTTTGGCGAATTTCTCGCGGTTAGCCGGATCTTTCACGTACTGGTAGCCAGGGTAAGTATCTGGCAGCGCGCCCATATCGCAGGCCCCCTGCACGTTGTTTTGACCACGAACTGGGTTTACCCCCGCATGCGGCTTACCGAGGTTACCGGTCAGCATCGCGAGGCTGGTCAGAGAACGTACGGTTTCCACGCCCTGATAGAACTGGGTAACACCCATGCCCCACAGAATGGCTGCGCTTTCCGCCTGGGCATACATCCGCGCTGCCTGACGAATCTCACTGGCGCTAACGCCGGTGATATCTTCAACCGACTCCGGCGTGTAGCCTTCAACGATTTTACGATACTCTTCAAAGCCTTCTGTACGGGAAGCGACGAACGCTTTGTCGTACAGATTTTCTTCAATAATGACATGGCCCATCGCATTCAACAGCGCGATATTCGAGCCGTTTTTCAGTGCAATGTGCATGTCAGCAATGCGCGCGGTTTCAATTTTGCGCGGATCGCAGACGATAATTTTCGCCCCGTTACGTTTAGCGTTAATTACGTGATTCGCCACGATAGGGTGGGAATCCGCCGGGTTGTACCCGAAAACGAACACTAAATCGGTATTATCAATTTCGTTAATAGCATTGCTCATTGCGCCATTACCGACCGATTGGTGCAGACCTGCAACCGATGGGCCGTGTCAGACACGAGCGCAGCAGTCAACGTTATTGGTACCAATAACGGCGCGCGCAAATTTTTGCATTACATAGTTGGTTTCGTTACCCGTACCACGCGAGGAGCCGGTCGTCTGGATGGCATCCGGACCGTACTTCTCTTTGATGGCGCTCAGGCGCTCGGCAACGTAATTCAGTGCCTCATCCCAGGAAACAGGTTCGAGTTTGCCGCCACGCTGGCGACGGATCATGGGGGTTTTCAGGCGCGGGGTCAGGATCTGGGTATCGTTAATGAAGTCCCAGCCATAATAACCCTTCAGACACAGGGTACCCTGGTTGGTTTTCCCCTGCGCTGCCTCCGCCCGGACGATTTTGCCGTTATCGACGACCAGGTTGATTTTGCAACCTGATGCGCAATAGGGGCAAACCGTGACGACTTTTTTCATCGGTCTCGCTCCAGTTAATCAAATCACGCATACGCGCTCTCGACTACAGTATGCATCTTTTATGCCACATTTTATTTGGGGGCATTCCCTGATATTACGGGCACTATTTATTCAAAACTCTGACGAAAAACAGGCTGTCGTCAGTTTTGACGTGACGAAACGAAATACCGCGTGACAGCCATCACGCGGCTGACATTTTATTTTTTCTCGACGACGGGAGCCGCCTGATACCCGCCACCCAGCGATTTCATCAACTGAATGCTTTGGATCACCCGGCGGCTGTCCAGCATCAGTAATGACATCTCTTCGGCAAGCACCGGCAACTGGGCTTCGGTGGCCTGTAAGCGACTGGTTAAGCCGCGTTGGTAGGCGGCGTCGGCAGCGCGCTGGGTGAAGCGCGTTGCTTCTACGCGTTCTGCCTGCATCTCCCGCTCGTCGTTGAGCGTTTGCAGACGCGTGCCGTTGACTGCAACGTCGCGCACCGCATTTAGCACTGACTGGTTGTAACGTTCAATCATCATGTTGCTGGCGGCGCGAGTGCCTTCGAGATTGGCATTCAACCGTCCACCGTCAAACAGCGGCAATTTCAGACCTGGGATAAAGTTGAACTGGCGACTGGTTTTTTTGAATAAGGTATCCAGGTGGATAGAATCCAGGCCGAAAAACGCTTTGATATCAAAGCTCGGATAGAACAGCGCCCGCGCGGAATCCACCTGATCTAATGACGCCTGAACATACCAGCGCATGGCTTGCAGATCCGGGCGTCTGGCGAGCAACTCATAAGAGAGTGTCGCTGGAATGCCGGTCTGGACTTGCGGTAATGCCACCGGTTTGATCTCCGGCATATCGCTGGCTCCTGCGCCAATCAATGCACGCAGAGATTCTCGCGTTTCGGTGATTTGCCCTTTAACGGCAGCAATTTGTTTATCGACCGCCAGAATCTGTGCCCGCGCGCCGTGGAAAGGCACTTGCGCTTCCAGACCGTGCGCCACTTTACTCTGGTGCGCTTTCACCGCGTAATCAATCACATCGCGTGTTTGTTCTAACAGATCGAGCATCTGATAGCTGGCCTGCATACTGTAATAAAGCTGCGCTACGCCCGTGGTCAGCGATAGCTCTACTGCTGCGGTTTCTGCCAGCGCTGCATTATGCGCGCCAATGGCGGCGGCAACCGCTGAGCGATGCACACCCCACAAATCAAGATCCAGTCCGGCAAACAAACCGACTGTGGCTTCCGTATAGTACGGCCCGTCCATACCCAGTGCTGGCGCATCCATAGCATAAGGGCTTAAAAAGCCGTTCGTCGAGACACGTTGGCGGTTTAGCATCCCTAACGCTGCCACCTGTAATTGTGAACCGGCATCTAACAAATCCGCCTGCGACTGCGCTTTTTCTTCCCGCAGTTTCGCTTCGGCGAGGGTATGTGAACCACTTAGCGTCCGTTGGATCAGCGCATCCAACTGCGGATCATTGAGTTGTTTCCACCACTGCGCCTGTGGCCAGCCGGAGCTGGCGAGATGAAAATCATCGGCCAGTTTGATTTGTTCCGGTTTGAGCTGTTGATGCGGGGCAGAATCCTTACGTACCAGGGCACAGCCCGAAATCAGCGTCGTGCTGCCGAGAATGCTGCATAACAGCAGGCGTGAAAGTTGACGATTGATCATTGCGTGGCTCCTTGTGCCTGTTCCGTGGCGGGCGTTAATGCCGGGGCAGTCCAGTCTGGCAAGCGGGCAAAAAGCTGGCAGACGTATTGCTCCTGTTTTAATAAGGTCGGCAGGATGGCCTGCGAGGCGGGTGTCTCTTCAAGTGTAATTTGAGGAGAACGGCTGAGTGCGCTTGCCAGGCCGGCGGCGTATTTCTCCAGTGCGTCGGCAAACAGGCCTGCTCTGTCCGGCTGTAGTGCGTTATCCAGCGCCTGCGCCGAGTTCCAGGTTGCATCCCAGGCGTGAAGAATATCGCGGCCCTGACGAATAACCGTTTGCGAACGTTCAATCAGTAAAGCGCGTTCTTCGCTGTCCAGTTGACGCTCCAGCGCCACGCGTTGGCACATCTGTTCACAGGCATTAAACGCCGCATGCAGACCTATACGAATTTGCAGATAAGTGCGCAGAGCCGTGACTTCCTGCTGGCGTGGGATCCGCATTACTTTACTCAACATACCCAGCGCGCCAGCCAGTTTTTGCGGCAGTGTGCGCGCTTCACTTTCAGGCCAGACAAAGGTGTAAATCACCGCGGACACCACGGTACCAATGATGATACCCAGGGCGCGATCGCGAATTTCCACCAGGTCGTACACCGGGCCAAAAACGTTTTCGAGCGTGGCGAGCGCGAAGGTGACCACCATCTGTGTGCCGATATAAGAAGAGCGTTCAGAGCTGGTGGCAATCCATGCGCCCAACAGGAAAATCGGTGCCAGCACAAATAGCAATTCGACAATATTGTCCAGCCAGGGCATGACCAGTAGCGTGAATAACAGCGCCAGAATTGCGCCGCAAAAAGCCCCGCCAAAACGCAACACCATCTTCTGGTACGACGAACCGACATTGGGGTTAGCGACGATCACGCAGGTCAGCATACAGGTGTGAATGCCTTCCCAGTCCACGCCGCTGTAGAAGGTGTAACAGATCAAACAGGCGAGCAGCGTTTTTACCGCGTAGCGCATATAGTCTGGATTGGTAAAAGCATCGGCGACCATTGATGGCGGTTTGGCGGCGGGCGTTGGCGGTGTATTCGGGTCCATCTGACCCAGTTGCAACAATGTCTGGCAGATATTCTCCAGGTTACATTCCCGTGCCGCCATCGCTTCACTTTCAGTGATCCGCCAGTCGCTTTGCCAGCACTGACCTTCGGCAATGGCATGCTGCAGTTTGTTGATTTCTGAGGCTAATTTTTGCCGAAATTCAATAATTGCCTGAGAATCAGCAAAAGAGGTGGGATCGTAGCGATTCAGCGTCGAGTAAATGTAGGTTACCGTTGCCACGCAGCTTTGCCACCATGCGCTCTGAGTTCGCCAGTTGGCATCGTCCGCGAGGCAAAAGACATTGAGTTTTTGCAGCGCCAGCGCCTCTCTTTCAATCCGCGTTTCGGGTAGCGGTGCGAGGCTGTCCGTCAGGTGGCTAATGGCATCATCAAGCCGATCATTAAGCACCTGATGCATCTGCGTGATAGCGCGGCTGGGAAACCACAGCACGCCGATTAACGTCATCAATAACGTCGGGTAGAGGCCGACAACGATACACCACAGCGTTAAGCGCACGACCACTTCCGGATAGTCGAGCATGGCGGGGAATGTTTGCCCGTAAATGGCGACAATGGCGACGGCGAAAAAAACCAGCCCCAACCGATGGGTGCGCATCAAAAACATACAGCCCATCAGGATCGGTCCGGCAATGATCAATCGGATCAACGGTTCGCCATATGACCATTTGTAGATCAAAAACAGGCTGGCGATTTCCAGCATCGTGGCGACCACAAACAAGATCGCGACAAATTTGGTGTAAAACGCGTTCGACTGAATACCGTAAAACAGCACTGCCAGTGATAACGCCACAAAAGGGATCTCAAAAGTCATCGAGATCAGAATCACCAGCAAGCAGCCTACCCAGAGTTGCATAGTCTGCGGCACGCGGCCTGGTCGCCGCTCGCTTAACTCTTCATGAAAGAACGCCAGCAGCCTGACCACCGGTAATGGCAGGGAGTTGAGCGCGCTCATTATTGCGGCTCAAGATTAGCGACTGCCGAAGCGCCGATGCGGAACATTTCCGGGTCAGGTTTTTCAACCATGATTTTGACCGGAAAACGCTGGGCAACGCGGACCCAGTTAATAGAACGAGACACTTTCGGCAGGCCGCCCAGCACCAGGCCGCCGTCATCCGGTAGCACGCCGTAGCCAATCGAATCCACTTTACCTGCGAAGGTTTTGCCGCTGTCGCTCATCAGGCGAATCGTTGCGGGTGTACCCGAGCGAATATTTTTCAGATCGGTTTCGCGGAAGTTGGCGATCACGTACCAGTGACGGGTGTCGATTAGGGTGAAAATAGGGCGCATGGCAGAAGCAAATTGCCCGACGGAGGTTTTGAGGGAAATGACCCGGCCATCAAACGGCGCGCGAACGGTCGCCATTTCCAGATGCAGTTTCGTCAACGCAATATCCGCTTCCACTGCCGCACGTTGCGCCACCAGCGCATCCACGCCGCTGACGGCGCTGGCGGCTGACTGCGCCTGCAACAATACGGCGTTAAGATCGGCTTCTGCGGCGCGCTGCGCCGTTCTTGCACGGTCAACGTCTTCCGCTGAGACGAAACCTTCTTTCAGTAATGGCTCGGTGCGGCGTAATGTATCACTGGCCTGTTTCGCGGCGGCACGGGCTTTTTCTACCGTGGCATTAACCGAGTCGGCACCAAACTGTTGTGCGTCAACGCTACGCTGGGTGAGCATAATTTGCTTATCCAGCGCCGCGAGGGAGGCTTCGGCTTTCGCCAGATTGGCTTCGTACGGGCGCGGGTCGATGCGGAACAGCAAATCGCCCTGTTTCACCGCCTGGTTGTCGGTGACCGCCAGTTCTACAATGCGACCGCTGACTTCCGGCACCACATCAATGGTATCTGCTGACGCGTAGGCGTCATTAGTTGATGGCGCACTGTCTACGCGCCAGATAACGAAAACAAGGGCAACCAGCGCCAACGCAACCACTAACAGAGCAGGGAATTTACTGCGAGGAGCTTTTTTCGGCGTACTTTCCATGAGCGCGTCTCAAATAGATTAGAAAAATGCCAGCCAGAACAGCATGGCGTAGAGAGCAAAAAGGGCGGTATAAATAATTCCGACAAATGCCAGATTGATATTTGCCCGCTGAATAATTCGCCTCGTGATGAGCGTCAAAATAAGGCTGGCAATGGCGCAGAAAAACCAGCTGGGATAATAAGCGCCGATCACCGGGATTGCCGGAGATAATGAGCATCCCGAAACCATGGAGACGGGAATTATCCAGGCTGTGTTTTTGAGTTGCATCGCCATGCGAGAGAGAACTGTTGGCATATTAAATACATCCTGTCTGCTGCGAACAATATCTGTAGTGAATATCAATATCCATTGAAGGCGTCAGTATGGCTATTTTCTCGATGAATAAAAATAGCTTTATTCAGCCACCGCATTCATAACTTATATATTTTATGTATTAATTGGTTGTATGTATTTTTAAAATAAATACTTTTGGGGGCTTAAGCGCCCCCAAAAGTGAGTGGCATTAATTTGGGGTTACGATATTCACCCACAAATCGAAATTATCCAGACAGGCAATAATTTCTTCCAGTTTCGCGCCATTGCCAATAATTTTGGCTTTCTTCGCTTTTACCAGATCCGCCATTTTGGCTTGTCCGGTCAGCACGGCGTGAAGATCTTCACGGCTGATGTAGAAAGAGGCGTTGGCTTCAGGTTGCAGCGTTTTACGGTAGTTAAGCACGCTATCGTTCAGCGTCAGGTTGAGGTTATCGCCGTTGCTCATATTGAAGTTCAGGCTGATATTCTTACCTGCGGCTTTCGCGCTATCGAGGCGAACGGCCATAAAGTCGAACAGCATTTCGACCGACATCCCGCGAATGGTGTCCGGAGAACCGGTGGTGCCGTGGCTGAACTTATGCACCCCTTCGCGCAGCTCTTTTGCGCCGGTCAGGTAGAAACCGCGCCAGGTGGCGGACTCGGCCTGATAGCCCAGCTGTTCAAAGTTATTCGCTTGCAGATTCTTCGCGACCTGGTCACCCGGGTTGGCGGCAATCACCTGTTTCAGCAGTTCTGCCGACCAGCGATAATCACCTTGCTTGTTCGCTTCTTTCGCCAGGTTAATAACGCGGGCAGAACCGCCCAGAGCTTGCACGTAACGTTTACCCATCTCCACCTGACCATACGGATGCAGGTTAGCCGGGTTACCGTCGTAATAGCCAAGATAGAAGTTATACACCGCGCGGGCGTTGTGGCTGACAGAACCGTAATAGCCGCGGCTGGCCCAGTTATTGGCAAGCGCAGGTGGCAGCTTAATCATGTCGCCAATTTCATTCATGGTGTAACCCTGGTTCGCCAGGTGCAGGGTCTGGTCGTGAATGTATTTGATAGTATCGCGATATTTACCAATATAATCATTGATATGCTTATTGCCCCAGACCGGCCAGGTGTGTGGCATAAACAGTACTTCCGCGTCGTTACCCCACATATCCAGCGTTTCGTTCAGATACTCTGTCCACTTGCTGGTATCGCGGGTTTTCGCGCCGCGCAGGGTGTAGAAGTTGTGCAGGGTATGCGTGGCGTTTTCGGCGGTACACAGGGCTTTCAGGGCCGGAATATAGAAGTGCATTTCGGCTGGCGCTTCGCTACCCGGAGTCATCAGGAAGTCAAATTCCAGGCCGTCGATAATCATCTTCTCGCCAGTTCTGACAATCGTTTTGGTTGGCGCAATAATGCTCGGGTCGCCCGTTGCCAGCGTCACGCCCAGGCCGTTGCCCACGTTGCCTTGCGCGTTATGCGGCAGTAACAGACCGTAAGAGTAGAGCGCACGGCGGCTCATGATGTTACCCGCCAGCACGTTTTCGCTGATGGCTTCGTCCATAAAGCCTGCCGGAGCGATCACTTGCACTTTGCCAGATTTAACATCCGCTTCAGAGATAATGCCTTTCACACCGCCATAATGGTCGGCGTGGCTGTGGGTGTAAATCACAGCAACAATCGGTTTTTGCGGACGATGCTGGAAGTAAAGGTCAAGTGCGGCTTTTGCGGCAGGCGGCGTTACCAGTGGGTCGATAACAATAATGCCTTTCTCGCCCTCAACGAATGTAATGTTAGAGATATCCTGGCCGCGTACCTGATACATTTTATCGGTGACTTTGAACAGGCCAGAAATGCCGTTGATCTGCGACTGACGCCACAGGCTGGGGTTTACGGTTTCCGGCGCAGCGGCATTAATATCAAATTTGTAATCATCCGCGCGGTAGTAAACTTTGCCATTCGCATCGCGCAGAATACCTTCATCCAGCAGCGGGGCGATAAATCCGCGCTGGGCATCGTCAAAGTCCTGACGATCGCTAAACGGTAATGATTTTGCGTAATGCTGATTAACCTGCTGGGTATATTGAGTCGCGGCTTTCGCTTCATCTGTTGCGTGAGCGGTATTTACCATCATGCCGCTGGCGGCAGTTAACGCAATAACAATCCTGCTCAAACGGAATAACCGAGAGTTATTCATATAAATCTCCATTTATCATTTATGTCGTAAATATGTAATCCATGCAAAATACGTCATTTAAAGCTGGCGTTATCATAATTGGGAATTTGCGACTTTAATAAGTGGAAGTGTGAGCGGAACGAGCCATTTTATTAGGCATTTGTGCTGAAGAGGGAAAAGTACGCGAATTCATTATCTCTGTAAATAATATGAGGTGTTTTATATATTTATTATATATATTGTACTTCGGCAAATACTGAGCACAATTAATCAATGCAACCGGTGTTTCTTATTAAAAAACGTACCGGAGCAATGGGCGGTCATGTCGCTGGCACCGCAGGATTCTGCGTTGCTGTGCCAGCCTTTTATTCATAGTCAATGAGTGAGGGGATTGATAAAGAAACCAGGTCGTCAGAGCGCACTGATTATCCGCATTACGCCAGTGAAGTTGCACTGGCTTTTGGTTCACGAGTGGTTGGCCTCGAACTGGCAAAAATGATTGTGGATGCGTGGCTGGGCGCGCAGTACGAAGGCGGTCGTCATCAACAACGCGTGGAGGCGATTACGGCAATAGAGCAGCGGAAAAATTGAGATTCATCCACTACTTGCATGGATGAGTAATGACTAATGTGGATAGAGTTTCTTTTTGAGGTTGGCTAATGAAACGTTTTCCGCTATTTATTTTATTCACCCTGCTCACGCTGTCCACCGTTCCGGCCCAGGCCGATATTATCGACGACACCATTGGCAATATTCAGCAGGCGATTAACGATGCTTATAACCCTGACCGTGGGCGAGACTATGAAGATTCGCGCGACGACGGCTGGCAGCGTGAAGTGAACGACGATCGGCGCAGACAATATGACGATCGCCGCCGCCAGTTTGAAGATCGCCGCAAGCAGCTGGACGATCGCCAGCGCCAGCTGGATCAGGAGCGTCGGCAGCTAGAAGATGAAGAGCGGAGAATGGAAGATGAGTATGGGCGGTGATGTTGAGTCTAGAGCAGGCATCGCCCCTCACCCATCACTCCACCCCAATCTCCATCCCATCAAACCCCGCCTCAACCCCCGATGGCAGCGTATTTTCCATCAGCCACGCATCAAACTGGTGGCTGATGTGCGTCAGAATCACGCGCGGTGAACGGATAATCTCATTCAGCGCCAGCACGGTGTTTAAATCGCAGTGATTACGCGGCACATCCTCGCGCGGCGGATGGCTGCAATCAATCACCATCACCTGCGGATGATTATTGAGTAAAAATTTCAGCGTGTTTTCTGGCAGGCCCGCGGTGTCAGACAGCCACGCCACCCGATTGTGCGCCGTTTCCAGTAAATAGCCGAAAGTGAGTTTCGAATGGTTAAGCGGTAGCGGCGTCACCTGCAATCCCTGCAAATCAAACACCACAAATGGCTCCACCGTGTGGCTGAAATCAAGCAGGCCCGGATGTTTAAACAGATCGTCGCAGCCCTGTTCATCCGGCGGGCCGTAGACCGGGATCGAATCGCCCACGCCCCAGCGCAGCGGAAACAGCCCCTGCACGTGATCCATATGGTAGTGCGTCAGCAAAAACTGCTGGAACGATCCGGGCGACCAGCGATCGGCGAGATCGTGCAGCCCGGCGTCGATCAGGGTGATCGCGTCGTTAAACTTCACGACGCCGCTGCATGGCTGGCGGCGATACTGCGGTGAGCGCCGCGCTCTGGCGCAGGCCGCGCACTCACAGCCCCATGCGGGAACACCCTGTGCGCCGCCAGTGCCAGTAAGTGTGAGGGTCAGGCTCATGTTACAGCGCCTTGGTGAAGCGGAAGTGGCTCTGCTCGTAGCCTTCGCGCAGATAGAAACGGTGCGCGTCGTGGCGCTTGACGTTGGTGGAAAGCTCGGTCATTTCGGCCCCGGCCTGGCGGGCTTCTTCTTCGGCCCATGCCAGTAATTTACTGCCGACGTTCAGACCGCGCGCCTGCGGCATCACCACCAGTTCCTGAATTTCGCCGATCCAGTTGACATGATGCAGATGAAACTGCAAATGCAGGCCGATCATGCCGACAACTTCGCCATCCAGCAGCGCCAGATGGTAGCGCATGTTCGGGTCGCGCAGATTGGCGTTAAAGCCCACGCGAAACGCGTGGTGGTCAAACTCCGCCTGTTTTAGCTCACAAATCAGCGCGTAAACTGCGTCGGTGTCGTACTGCGTAGCCGGGCGAAGCTCACAAGCAGGCATGGTGTTTCTCCTTCAGATCAATCAGCGTCAGCAGCTTGTCGACCGACTGGCGCAGGCTGCCGTCATTATTGAGCGTAAGACAATCCTGAGGAGTATAGCGGGCAGCGCGCGCCAGCCGGGCGTTAATTTCACTGGCATTTTCACGACCACGGTTTTCCAGGCGCTGGCGCAGGATCTCTGGCGAAACCTGTAAACAAACGGGCAGCAGCGCCGATTGATAGCGCGCCCGCGCCTGCGGTAGATGGGCGCGTGAGCCGTTGACCACCACGTCAAATCCAGCGTGCAGCCAGAGGTCAATCTCGACGCCGATGCCATAATACAGGCCGTTGGCGTGCCAGCTTAAGGCCAGAAGGTTCTGCCCCGCGCGGGTAAAAAACTCCTGCTCGCTCAGGGCGATATGGTTTTCACTTCCGGCGCTGGCGGCGCGCGTGATGTAGCGATGCGCTACCAGTAGCTGAGTTTGTTCCCGCTGGCGGAGTTCCGTCAACAGACTGTCTTTTCCGGAGCCAGAGGCCCCCATTAACCAAATCAGTTTTCCCGTCATCAGAACACCCTTTTACCCTGACGCCAGACGTGATCGATATGAATGTGGTTGCCCTTGCGATGCGCCAGCACCAGGTCGGCGCGTTTGCCCTCGCCAATCACCCCGCGATCCTGAAGATTAAGCGCCTGCGCCGGATTTTTAGTCACCAGCTTCACCGCCTGCGGCAGCGTAAAGCGGTTGCTCTCGTCATCGGCGACGCGGAATGCCGCATCGAGCAGGCTGGCGGGGTAGTAGTCGGAAGAGAGGATATCCAGCAGACCAAGCTGTGCCAGTTCACTGGCCGCCACGTTGCCGGAGTGCGAACCGCCGCGCACAATATTCGGCGCGCCCATCAATACATTCATGCCATGCTTGCGCGAAGCTTCCGCCGCTTCGAACGTGGTGGGAAATTCGGCGATTACGCTGCCAAGCTGGTGGGATTCGGCAACGTGCGCGTGCGTGGCGTCATCGTGGCTGGCGAGGGCAATTTGTCGCGCGCGGCACATTGCGGCGATGGTTTCGCGATTCGGCTGCGACCAGCGTGCGGCAAGCGCCAGTTGTTCCTCTTCGTACTGCTGCATCTGCGCATCGGTGAGCGAGTATTTGCCCTGGTAATATTCGCGATACTTCTCGCGATTGGCGAACTGGCGCTGGCCCGGTGAGTGGTCCATTAGCGACACCAGCGTGACCGGCTCGCGCTGCACCAGTTTTTCAAACAGCGGCAGCGTAGTGTGATGCGGCAGTTCGCAGCGCAGGTGCAGGCGGTGCTCGGCGCGGTTGACGCCGCGTTTCTGCGTCTCTTCGATGGCGTTGATCATCTTTTCCAGATTCTCCAGCCGATCGCCGCCGTCGCGCACGTCGCCAATCGCCACGGCGTCCAGCACGGTGGTGATGCCGCTCGCCACCATCAGCGCATCGTGGCTGCTCATCGCCGAGTGGGCGGGCCAGTCCACTTTCGGGCGCGGGGTGAAGAATTTATCCAGATTATCGGTATGCAGCTCAATCAGTCCCGGCAGCAGCCAGCCACCTTCGCCGTCCATCGCTTCTGGCAGGCGGCTCTGGCTTTCGGCAAAGGCGCGAATTTCGCCGTCCTGCACCTCCAGCGAACCGTGTACCACTTCGTTTTCCAGCACCAGTTTGACGTTATTGATAATCATGCAGAGGCTCCCATTGGGTGCAGGCGGTCGGCGACGTCATTGCGTACGGCTTCGTCGTGGAAGATGCCGACGATGGCTGCGCCGCGGGTTTTAGCTTCGCGGATCAGTTCCACCACCGCGGCGCTGTTTTTGGCGTCCAGCGAGGCAGTAGGTTCGTCGAGCAGCAGAATGGGGTAATCGATGATAAAGCCGCGCGCGATGTTGACGCGCTGCTGTTCGCCGCCGGAGAAGGTCGATGGCGCCAGGTGCCACAGACGTTCCGGCACGTTCAGGCGGGTGAGCAGACGCGCGGCTTTAGCGGCGCAGGCATCACGCGAAACGCCGGTATCGAGCAGCGGCTGCATCACCACTTCCAGTGCCGAAATACGCGGGATGACGCGCAGAAACTGGCTTACCCAGCCGACAGTGGTTTTGCGGATTTCCACCACTTTGCGCGTTGGCGCGGTGACCAGGTCTACCCATTCGTCACCGTGTTTGATCTGGATTTGCCCTTCGTCGGGCAGATAGTTGGCGTACAGCGAGCGTAGCAGAGTTGATTTGCCGCTGCCGGAGTGACCGTGGAGCACCACGCATTCGCCCGCGTTGACGGTGAGCGAGGCGCGTTGTAAGACGGGCAGGCGCACGCCGTTTTGCTGGTGCAGGATGAAGGTTTTACTGACGTTTTGTACGTTAATCATTTTTCGCCTCGTGGTTCGCATGTTTGGGAGCGGTGCGCACATTGCCCCTCACCCTAACCCTCTCCCCAAAGGGGCGAGGGGACCGCTTGTGCACGGTGTTGAATATTGCGCCGGTTTTCTCCCTCTCCCTCCGGGAGAGGGCCGGGGTGAGGGGATCAGTGCGCAAAGTGTTGCAACTCAATTCTGCAAAACCGATGACACCAGCAACTGGGTATACGGATGATGCGGGTCGTCGAGTACGCGGTCGGTTAACCCACTCTCCACCACCTGCCCCTGCTTCATCACCAGCAAACGGTCCGCCAGCAGGCGGGCGACGCCTAAATCATGGGTGACAATCACCACCGCCAGATTCAGCTCCACCACCAGACCGCGCAGCAGATCGAGCAGGCGCGCCTGTACCGATACATCCAGCCCGCCGGTCGGTTCATCCATAAACACCAGCTTCGGATGCGTCACCAGGTTGCGGGCAATCTGCAAACGCTGCTGCATACCGCCGGAAAAAGTGGTCGGCAGGTCGTCGATACGGTTGGAGGGAATCTCCACCTCCTCCAGCCACTTCTGCGCGGTGGCGCGAATATCGCCGTAATGACGCGCCCCGGTCGCCATCAGCCGTTCGCCGATATTGCCGCCTGCTGACACCTGACGGCGCAGGCCGTCGAGCGGATGCTGATGCACCACGCCCCATTCGGTGCGCAGCAGGCGACGGCGGTCGGCCTCGCTCATGCCATAGAGGGAACGGTTTTCATAGTGAATCTCCCCCTGTTGCGGTGTCAGACGGGCGGAGATTGATTTCAGCAGCGTGGTCTTCCCGGAACCGGATTCCCCGACAATGCCCAGCACTTCCCCCGGCCATAAATCAAAAGAGACATCGCTGAAGCCTTTGCCCGGCGCGTAAAGGTGGGTCAGGTTATTGACCGAAAGTAACGGTTGATTCATTGGCTTCTCGCCTCGCTCTGTTGGCGGCAATAATCGGTATCGGAGCAGACAAACATGCGGTTTCCGGCGTCATCCAGCACCACTTCATCGAGATAGCTGTGGGTCGATCCGCAGATGGCGCAGGGTTCATCCCACTGCTGAACGGTGAACGGATGATCGTCGAAATCGAGGCTTTCCACGCGGGTAAACGGCGGCACCGCATAAATACGCTTCTCACGCCCCGCGCCGAACAGTTGCAGGGCGGGCATCATGTCCATTTTCGGGTTATCAAATTTCGGGATCGGCGATGGGTCCATGACGTAGCGTCCGTTCACCTTCACCGGATAGGCGTAGGTGGTGGCGATATGACCGAAGCGGGCGATATCTTCATACAGTTTCACCTGCATCACGCCGTACTCCTCCAGCGCGTGCATGGTGCGGGTCTCCGTTTCGCGCGGCTCGATAAAGCGCAGCGGTTCCGGGATCGGCACCTGGAAGATAATGATCTGATCTTCGGTCAGCGGCGTTTCGGGGATGCGGTGGCGCGTCTGGATAAGCGTCGCATCATCCGTACGTTCAGTGGTGTTTACCCCGGTCACGCGCTTGAAAAAGTTGCGAATTGATACGGCGTTGGTGGTGTCATCCGCGCCCTGGTCAATCACCTTCAACACGTCGCTTTCGCCAATCACACTGGCGGTAAGCTGTATGCCGCCGGTTCCCCAGCCGTATGGCATCGGCATCTCGCGCCCGCCAAACGGCACCTGATAACCGGGGATCGCCACCGCTTTTAAGATGGCGCGGCGGATCATACGTTTGGTCTGCTCGTCGAGGTACGCAAAGTTGTAGCCGCTCAGATTAGCCATGGTTCTGCTCCTGTTGCAGACGTTTGAGTAGCTCCAGCTCGGCCTGGAAATCGACGTAGTGCGGGAGTTTGAGGTGCGAGACAAAGCCTGCGGCTTCGACGTTGTCGGCATGCGCCAGCACGAACTCTTCATCCTGCGCCGGGCCTGTCGCGTGCTCGCCGTACTCCGGGGCTTGTAGAGCGCGGTCAACCAGCGCCATTGCCATCGCTTTGCGCTCGCTCATGCCAAACACCAGCCCGTAGCCGCGCGTGAAGTGCGGCGGCTCATCCGGCTGGTCGATAAAACCGTTAACCATTTCACACTCGGTCATCAGCAGTTCACCGACGTTCACCGCAAATCCCAGCTCTTCCGGCACAATAGACACGTCGATATAGCCACTGCGGATTTCGCCTGCGAACGGGTGATTGCGTCCGTAACCACGCTGGGTGGAGTAGGCCAGCGCCAGCAAGTAGCCTTCGTCGCCGCGCATGAGCTGTTGCAGGCGGGAGGCGCGAGAGCAAGGGTAAACCGGCGGTGTACGGGTGATGTCATCCGGCTGTGCGCCGCTATCCTCTTCAAACTTCGCCAGCCCCTGACGCGCCAGCAGGCTGAAAACGTGCGGCGATGGGGCTTGCTCGCTGTCGGTGGTGGTCAGCGTCGGCGCTTCGCCATTCGCCAGCAGGGTGAAATCGAGCAGGCGATGGGTGTAGTCGTAGGTCGGGCCAAGCAGCTGGCCGCCAGGAATGTCTTTATAAACGGCGGAGATACGGCGTTCGAGACGCATCTCGGTGGTGTCGAGCGGCTCGCTTACCGCCAGTTTTGCCAGCGTCGTGCGGTAGGCGCGCAGCAGGAAAATTGCTTCAACGTTATCGCCACTGGCCTGTTTCAGCGCCAGTGCGGCCAGTTCGCGGTCGGCAATGCCGCCTTCGGTCATCACGCGATCCACCGCGAGATTAAGCTGCTGTTCAATCTGGGCGACGCTCAGTTCAGGCAAATCGGTATCGCCCCGGCGTCGGCTCTCTTGCAGGGCGTGGGCGGCGTCGATCGCCTTCTCGCCCCCTTTCACGGCAACGTACATCAGCACACCTCCACATGAGTGGTTCGCGGAATAGCCAGCAGGCGCTCGCCGCAGGTCAGGATCAGGTCGATGCCGAGCGGGAACGGGTGCGGGCGCTCGGTGAGTTCGTGCAGAATGCACTCCGGCAGTTGCGGGGCGATCATCCGTTCTTCGGCAATACCCGCGCCGGTGAGGCGCAGCATGCGTCCGCCGCTCAGGCTGGTGACCTGTAAAATCAACGTCGCACCGGCTTCCGGCGCAACGGCGGTGCCGGTGGAAAGGGCGTTGAGCTGCTCGCTGGCAATCGCCTCATCCGTCACTGCGAAGGTCGCCTGTTCCGGCTGATTGACCAGCGGGGCGTTGGTATGAAAACGCAGGCTCTGGCTGACGATATCGTTACTTAATGGCGCGGAAAGCCACACCGGCGTGTCGTTATCGGCCAGCGTCAGCAGCACGCTGGTGGTGGCGATATTCAGCGGCTGCCAGCCGCGTTTGAGCTGATGCAGGGCGACAATCACGCCCGGCTCGCTCATTGCCTTTAACAGGCGACGAAAACTGTGCTGGGCATCCTGCACGGGAAGCATAAAAGCGGTTTCCAGGGTCATGCGTTGTCTCCGCGAACCATCGTAAAGAAGTCGACCCGACTGGCGTTCACTTCGGCCTGGCGTGCGGCAATGCGTGCCATACGGTCAGCGTCCAGCGGGGCAATAAGGGTTTCTGATAAGTTTTGAAAGTGGCGAGATTGCTGCATCAGCGCGTCAATCAGCGCGCAGCGTTCGGCGTGCTGTTTGTCGCGCCCCAGCACCCAGCTGTAGCCGAGCGTGCCGTCAGTAAGGCGTACAGCGGCGCGGGTGAGCGTAGCGTCGCCAGCAAAAAAGCGTTCGCCGGTGCCACCCATTCGCGCCTGAATCTGTACCAGGCCGGTTTCGGCGGCGCGGATAATGTCATAGTCGGTGGTGATGTTTAGCGCTTTAAGGCGGTTAGCCAGTTCAGCCGGTTGGCTGTGCGCCAGCACGGACATCCAGTGCTGGCGGGTCGCGGTATCTGCGTGCATTCAGTGCTCCATGGTGAATTCAATCATGTCGGCGCGCGTCAGGCTGACGGAGTACTCCGCCGGGCTGCTTTCACCGTCACGGTGGTTAAGGGTGCGCACGCACAGCAGCGGCGACATATTCGGAATTTCAAGACGCTGGCACTCTTTGGCCTGGGCGCGGCGGGCGCTGATCCGCGTCTGGCTGCGGCGCAGCGCAATTCCCGTTTGCTCGTGCAAAAAATCGTGCAGCGAGCCGCTGTCGAAGCGTTGCAGCGTCGGCCAGAGAGTGAGGTCCGCAAAGTAGTGGTCGATTAAACAGAGCGCGACGCCGTTGACCCGGCGCAGGGTGCGCAGGTGGATAACGTTCTCGCCCTCGGTTATCCCCAGCGCGTCAGCGACGTGACCGGAGGCCGGGCGCAGCACGGACAGCAGTTTTTCGCTGGTGGGATGGCTACCCTGATCCAGCAGGTTCTGGCTAAAACGCGCCTGGGCGTTGAGCGGGTAATCGAACGGGCGCATCAGCACCAGTACGCCGATGCCCTGACGGCGCTGTACCCAGCCTTTTTCCACCAGTTGGTCGATGGCACGGCGCAGGGTGTGGCGATTCACCTCAAAGCGCGCTGCCAGTTGCTGCTCGGCGGGAAGATAGTCGCCGCAGCGGTAGTGTTGACGAAGCTCCTGCTCAAGTTTTGCGGCTATCTCCTGATAGCGTGTTGGGTAGCTGGTCGGAGGTGTAGACAAGTGCATAGATATCAATGCCTCGCTTATCAGATAAAGTGCTTACGCAACCGTTGAGAGAGGAAATCCAGCAGGCTGACCGTGACGATAATCAGCACCATCAGGGCGCAGGTTTGCTGGAACTGGAAACCGCGAATCGCTTCCCACAGCGTGACGCCAATTCCGCCAGCGCCGACCATGCCAACAACGGTGGCGGAACGCACGTTGGATTCGAAACGATAGAGTGAGTAGGAAATCAGTAGCGGCATGACCTGCGGCAGCACGCCGTAGAGGATCTCTTCGAGCTTATTGGCACCGGTGGCGCGAATGCCTTCCACCGGGCCGGGTTCAATCGCTTCCACCGCTTCGGAAAGCAGTTTGGAGAGCACGCCGGTGGTGTGGATAAACAGCGCCAGTACGCCAGCGAACGGACCGAGACCGACGGCGACCACGAACAGCATGGCGAAGACCATCTCGTTAATGGCGCGGCAGGCGTCCATCAGGCGGCGAACGGGCTGGTAAACCCACCACGGCACCAGGTTTTCGGCGCTCATCAGGCCGAAGGGGATGGAGAGAACGACTGCCAGCGCAGTGCCCCAGACGGCGATTTGCAGCGTGACGGCCATTTCGGTGAGGTAATCCTGCCACTGGCTGAAATCGGGCGGGAAGAAGTCGGCGGCGAACGTCGCCATGTTGCCGCCGTCTTTAATCAGCGTGAGCGGGGCCATTTCCGCGCCCTGCCACGAGACGACCAGCACGGCGAGAACAATGGCCCAGCTCAGAAGCGAGAACCAGCTGCGCTTGGGTGGGGCGATGGTGATGGTTTGCATGTTTGGCTCCGTTTAATGTTTTCTCCCTCTCCCTGTGGGAGAGGGCCGGGGTGAGGGCATCAGCGTGCGTATTTCCCCCCTCACCCTAACCCTCTCCCTCAAGGGAGAGGGGACCGATCGAGCACATTACTGCACCGCTTTACTCACCGAACTCATCGCGCTTAACGCGTTGTTCAGGCGATCCAGGTCATCCAGTTGCGCCTGTATCTCGGTGGTTTTCGCGAGCTTGTCCTGTTCGTTCAGCCCTTTGTTGTCCTTCACGCTTTGCATCTCTTTAAACAGTGCGAGCTGGCGAATTGGCACCAGTTGCAGGTCGCTGGAGGCGCGGAACGGCGCCCAGCCCAGGCGTTCCAGCACCGCTTTCTCTTCCGGCGTTTTGCCGTAGTTCATAAAGAAGTCGTAGATCTTGTCTTTGGTGGTTTCGGACAGATTTTTGCGCCAGACGATCGGATCGCCTGGGATCAGCGGCGATTTCCAGATCACCTTCAGTTCTTTCAGCTTCTCCGGCGCGGAGGTTTTCAGCTTGTCGAGGTTTTCAGTGTTGTTGGTGGCGACATCCACCTGCTTGTTGGCGACGGCGAGGGCGTTGGTTTCATGCCCGGCGTTGACGGTGCGCTTGAAGTCGCTGGCGGAGATATTGTTTTTGGCGAAGACGTAGTAGCCGGGGACGAGGAAGCCAGAGGTGGAGTTAGGATCGCCATTGCCGAAGGTGAGATCTTTACGCTTGGCCAGCAGATCGTTCAGGTTGTTGATCGGGCTATCTTTGTTGACGATCAACACGCTCCAGTAACCCGGCGATCCATCCGCCGCGACCGTCTGGGCGAAGACCTGACCGTTGGCGCGATCCACCGCTTCCATCGCCGACAGGTTGCCGTACCAGGCGATATCCACTTTGTTGAAGCGCATCCCCTGGATAATGCCCGCGTAGTCCGGAGCAAAGAAGGCGTTGACCTTTACGCCCAGTTTCTTCTCCATATCTTGCAGGAAAGGCGTCCATTGCGGTTTCAGGTTTTGCTGTGATTCCGTTGAAATAATGCCGAAATTCAGCGCCTTTTCCTGCTCTTCGGCGTGCGCCGGGCTGAACAGGGTGCTGAGGCTGAACATGCTGGTGAAGGCCAGCGAGGCAATTATCTTAGCGTTCATTCGTTTTCCTCAATGATGGGGATGTCAGGCAGCTTTCGCGTTCTCTTCGACGCGGTTAATGCTGCGGTAGAGATGGTCAAAACGTTCGTTATCAAACTGTTGGCTGCTGCCGTCGTAGAAGACGTGCCCCTGGCGCAGGGCGACGATGCGTTCGCAGTAGCGCAGGGCGTAATCCACCTGATGCAGCGTGACGACCACGGTAATGCCGTCGTTCTGGTTAATGTCGCGCAGGGTGTCCATCACGATGCGCGCCGATTCCGGGTCCAGCGAGGCGATGGGTTCATCGGCCAGAATCACCTTCGCCTGCTGCATCAGCGCACGGGCAATCGCCACACGCTGCTGCTGTCCGCCGGAGAGGGTGGAAACGCGCTGATGGGCAAAGTGCACCATGCCAACGCGGGTCAGCGCCTGTAACGCGCGCTGTTTCTGCTCGCGGGTGAAGTAGCTAAAACAGGTGCGCCAGAATGGCGTGCTGCCGAGCGCGCCAATCAGCACGTTCTCCAGTACGCTCAGGCGATTCACCAGGTTGAATTGTTGGAAGATGTAGCCGGTGTTGGCGCGGCTTTTGCGGATATCGCGGGCCAGGCGGCCTTCGCGTTGGACTGTGCGGCCCAGCAGCTCGATATGGCTACCGGCAGATTTATCGCCGGTAATCAAACCGCTTAAATGACGTAAAAGGGTGGATTTGCCGGAACCGGACGGCCCAAGCAGAGCCACCATTTCACCGTGATGAATGTTCAGATCAACCGCATGCAGCGCCTGATGCTGATTGAAGGTTTTGGCGAGCTTCTCGACACGGATAATCGTTTGCATGATGCAGCCTCCCTAAAAAAGTGGCTCCATCGTGGCGGATTATCGTGACGATTTTGTTAACTAAAAGTGACTAACAGATGAAGAGTTAACGGGAATTCGATGACAGTGCGGGAGGGCGGGCCTCCCGGCGGGTTAGTGCGTTGGTTGTTGTTTGACGACATTAATCATCCACGGCACGCCAAATTTATCGGTGACTTTGCCGAAGCCATGCGCCCAGAAAGTTTCCTGCCAGGCCATTTCGATTTTTCCGTTAGCAGCAAGGTTATCAAACCAGCGTTTTCCTTCTTCGACCTGTTGCGAATCGAGTACCAGTGTAAAACCGGAGTAGCTGGCTTTTCCTGACGGTATGGCATCGCTCATCATGATATCGCTTCCGGCAATACGCACGTTAGCATGGGCGATAGCGGTATCGGGAAATTGCATACCGGAAGGGCAGTTCTCGGCGCTGTCCTGCGCTGATTTCGGCATTTCGCCGAAGCTGATTTTATAAAGCAGTTCCGCGCCCAACGTGCGTTGATAATAGGCAATCGCATCGGAACAGTTACCAGCAAAAGAGAGGTAGGGACTTAACGGCATGATGGTGACCTCAGTTAAGAGAAGCCAGTTAAGTGTAGTTCGAAAATTATACAGATGAGCGGGGGCTGATAAGACTCGGTAAGCGTCGCATTAGGCACCGTTGCCGGATGGTGCGAGAATTTGTAGGCCTGATAAGACGCGCGAGCGTCGCATCAGGCAGTCGGCACCGTAGCCGGATGCGGCGCGAGCGCCTTATCCGGCCTACCGATCATGTGCCAATATTACATTGAGCAATACAATCAGTTCTTTTTCACAAACTCAGATTTCAGTTTCATCGGACCAAAACCGTCGATTTTGCAATCGATGTTGTGGTCGCCTTCAACCAGGCGAATGTTTTTCACTTTGGTACCGATCTTCAGCATCGAAGAGCTACCTTTCACCTTCAGATCTTTAATGATGGTAACGCTGTCGCCGTCAGCCAGCAGATTGCCGTTAGCATCTTTAACGATCAGCTCGTCGCTTTCCTGTGCAGGTTCTGCGTCGTTCCATTCGTAGGCACATTCCGGGCAGATGTACATGCCGTTATCTTCGTAGGTGTATTCGGAGTTGCATTTTGGGCAGTGTGGTAATGACATGTGGATTTCCTCAAAAGTCAGCAGGGCAAAAGCGCCAAAAAACGGCAGATTGCCGAAAAAGGCCGCAATTATACACAAAATCCCTGAGTTTGTCGGGGGTACTGCTGATTTTAGACGACGATCGTTTTCATTTGAAAGGAAACGCAAAAAGAAAATAATCTTTTTGCCTCCATTTATTATTTAAGATAAGGTTAATGCTCTACTTGTTCTTTTTTTAATTCAAATGATATTTTTATCTTTCTGACGTTTTAAACGTATCGGAAGACGTTATTTATTCTAATAAAAAACAACACTCTAAATATAAAATTATTTCTTGCAGTAATTATAAAAGCCGAAAACAGAACTCAAAAACAATCTGGCTAAATAAAAGTAATAAAATTTGCTTTAAGGAAAAATTTTCTATGTACACACAGACCCTGTATGAGTTAAGTCAGGAGGCTGAACGCCTGTTACAGCTTTCTCGCCAACAGTTGCAGTTACTAGAAAAAATGCCTCTCTCTGTACCCGGAGACGATGCGCCACAACTGGCTTTACCCTGGAGTCAGCCTAATATCGCCGAACGTCACGCGATGCTGAATAATGAGTTGCGTAAAATTTCCCGACTGGAAATGGTGCTGGCAATTGTCGGTACTATGAAAGCAGGGAAATCAACCACCATTAATGCCATTGTTGGTACGGAGGTTCTGCCTAATCGCAATCGCCCAATGACTGCGCTGCCGACGCTTATTCGCCATACGCCCGGGCAAAAAGAACCGGTACTGCATTTTTCACATGTCGCGCCAATCGACTGTTTAATTCAACAATTACAACAGCGCCTGCGTGACTGCGATATTAAGCATCTGACCGATGTGCTGGAAATAGATAAAGATATGCGTGCGCTTATGCAGCGGATCGAAAATGGCGTCGCTTTCGAAAAATATTATCTGGGTGCCCAGCCTATTTTTCATTGTCTGAAAAGTTTGAATGATTTGGTGCGACTGGCGAAGGCGCTGGACGTCGATTTTCCTTTTTCTGCTTACGCCGCCATTGAGCATATTCCCGTGATTGAAGTGGAGTTTGTCCATCTGGCGGGGCTGGAGAGTTATCCCGGTCAGTTGACGTTACTGGATACCCCTGGGCCAAATGAAGCCGGGCAACCGCATCTGCAAAAAATGCTTAACCAGCAGCTGGCTCGCGCCTCGGCGGTACTGGCGGTGCTGGATTATACGCAACTGAAATCGATCTCCGATGAAGAGGTCCGTGAGGCGATTTTGGCGGTGGGGCAATCGGTGCCGCTGTATGTGCTGGTCAATAAGTTCGATCAACAGGATCGTAACAGTGACGACGCCGACCAGGTGCGGGCACTGATTTCCGGGACGCTGATGAAAGGCTGTATTACGCCACAGCAGATATTTCCAGTGTCGTCGATGTGGGGCTACCTGGCGAATCGGGCGCGTAATGAGTTAGCCAACAACGGTAAGTTACCCGCGCCAGAGCAACAACGCTGGGTGGAAGATTTTGCCCATGCCGCGCTCGGCAGGCGCTGGCGTCATGCCGACCTGGCGGACCTCGAACATATTCGTCATGCTGCCGATCAGTTGTGGGAAGATTCGCTGTTCGCCCAGCCAATTCAGGCGTTGCTTCATGCCGCTTACGCTAACGCCTCGTTGTATGCTCTGCGATCTGCCGCGCATAAACTGTTGAATTACGCGCAGCAGGCGCGGGAATACCTGGATTTTCGTGCGCACGGGTTAAACGTCGCTTGTGAACAATTGCGGCAAAATATCCACCAGATCGAAGAAAGTTTGCAGCTATTTCAACTCAATCAGGCTCAGGTGAGCGGCGAGATTAAACATGAAATCGAGCTGGCCCTGACCTCCGCCAACCTCTTTCTGCGTCAACAGCAAGATGCGGTGAATGCCCAGTTAGCCGCGTTGTTTCAGGATGATTCGGGGTCATTAAGCGAGATTCGTACCTGCTGTGAGACACTGTTACAGACGGCGCAGAACACCATCAGTCGCGACTTTACGCTGCGTTTTGCCGAGCTTGAATCCACTCTTTGCCGGGTGTTAACCGATGTTATTCGGCCCATTGAGCAACAAGTCAAAATGGAATTGAGCGAGTCAGGGTTTCGTCCTGGGTTTCATTTTCCTGTTTTTCACGGCGCAGTTCCCCACTTCAACACTCGCCAGCTGTTCAGTGAAGTCATTTCGCGCCAGGACGCAATGGACGAGCAGAGCACGCGTTTAGGCGTTGTGCGTGAGACTTTTTCGCGCTGGTTGAATCAGCCCGACTGGGGACGGGGAAATGAGAAATCCCCGATAGAGACGGTTGATTACAGTGCGTTGCAACGAGCATTAAGCGCAGAAGTCGATCTTTATTGCCAACAAATGGCTAAAGTTCTGGCAGAGCAGGTCGATGAATCTGTTACGGCAGGCATGAATACTTTTTTCGCTGAGTTCGCTTCATGTTTGACGGAATTACAGACGCGTTTATGCGAAAGTCTGGCTCTGCGTCAACAAAATGAATCGGTGGTCAGGCTGATGCAGCAGCAATTGCAGCAGACTGTGATGACTCATGGCTGGATTTACACCGACGCTCAGCTGTTACGCGATGATATTCAAACACTTTTCACGGCAGAACGATATTGACCAAGACGTTACTGGACGGCCCCGGTCGCGTGCTGGAGTCGATTCATTCCCGCTTTTTAGTGGATCTGGCGCAGGGCGATGATGCCCGCCATCCACAAGCCCATCAGCAGCAGTTTCGTGAACGACTGATGCAGGAACTTCTTGCGCGCGTGCAGCTTCAGGCATGGACGAACGGCGGCATGTTAAATGCGCCGCTTAGCCTGCGTCTGACATTGGTGGAAAAACTGGCGTCGATGCTGGATCCCGGTCATCTGGCGCTGACGCAGATCGCGCAGCATCTGGCGCTGCTGCAAAAAATGGATCACCGCCAGCACTCTGCTTTCCCGGAGCTCCCCCAGCAAATTGCCGCCTTGTATGAGTTGTTTTCAGCCCGTTGTCGCTGGAAGGAAAAGGCGTTAACGCAACGAGGATTACTGGTACAGGCCGGTGATCAGAGTGAGCAAATTTTTACCCGCTGGCGTGCTGGTGCGTATAACGCCTGGTCGTTGCCTGGGCGCTGTTTTATCGTTCTGGAGGAACTGCGCTGGGGGGCATTTGGCGATGCCTGCCGTCTAGGAAGCCCGCAAGCGGTGGCGTTGTTGCTGGGTGATTTGCGCGAGAAAGCGACACAACATCTGGCAGAGAGTATTAATGCGGCAACGACCACGCGTCACTATTACCATCAGTGGTTTACCTCTTCAACCGCCCCGACGGGTGGGGATCATGCTGATTTTTTAAGTTGGCTGGGAAAGTGGTCCACGGCAGATAAACAACCCGTTTGCTGGTCAGTGACCCAACGCTGGCAAACTGTCGCGCTGGGGATGCCACGACTCTGTTCAGCGCAGCGTTTGGTGGGGGCAATGGTCGAGGAAATCTTCTCTGTAAATTTGGCGTAAATAATCAGTTACATCAATGAGTCCTAAACGAAATCCATGTGTGAAGTTGATCACAAATTTAAACACTGGTAGGGTAAAAAGGTCATTAACTGCCCAATTCAGGCGTCAACTGGTTTGATTGTACATTCCTTAACCGGAGGGTGTAAGCAAACCCGCTACGCTTGTTACAGAGATTGCATCCTGCAATTCCCGCTCCCCTTTTGCGGCCGTCGCGCTGATTTTTCTGGCGTTTGCGGAAATGGGCCAACTCTGCGAGGAAAGCTATGCTGAAAAGGAAAAAAGTAAAACCGATTACCCTTCGTGATGTCACTATTATTGATGACGGTAAACTGCGTAAAGCCATTACCGCAGCATCACTGGGTAATGCAATGGAATGGTTCGATTTTGGTGTTTATGGTTTTGTTGCTTACGCATTAGGTAAAGTTTTTTTCCCGGGGGCTGACCCCAGCGTGCAGATGGTTGCTGCACTTGCCACTTTCTCCGTTCCCTTTCTGATTCGACCGCTTGGCGGACTCTTCTTTGGTATGTTGGGCGATAAATATGGTCGCCAGAAGATCCTCGCTATCACTATTGTGATTATGTCGATCAGTACGTTCTGTATTGGCTTAATACCGTCCTACGACACGATTGGTATTTGGGCACCGATTCTGCTGTTGATCTGTAAGATGGCACAAGGTTTCTCGGTCGGCGGTGAATATACCGGGGCGTCGATATTTGTTGCGGAATACTCCCCTGACCGTAAACGTGGCTTTATGGGCAGCTGGCTGGACTTCGGTTCTATTGCCGGGTTTGTGCTGGGTGCGGGCGTGGTGGTGTTAATTTCGACCATTGTCGGCGAAGCGAACTTCCTCGACTGGGGCTGGCGTATTCCGTTCTTTATTGCTCTGCCGTTAGGGATTATCGGGCTTTACCTGCGCCATGCGCTGGAAGAAACTCCGGCGTTCCAGCAGCATGTTGATAAACTGGAACAGGGCGACCGCGAAGGTTTGCAGGATGGCCCGAAAGTCTCGTTTAAAGAGATTGCCACTAAATACTGGCGCAGCCTGTTGACATGTATTGGTCTGGTAATTGCCACCAACGTGACTTACTACATGTTGCTGACCTATATGCCGAGTTATTTGTCGCATAACCTGCATTACTCCGAAGACCACGGGGTGCTGATTATTATCGCCATTATGATCGGTATGCTGTTTGTCCAGCCGGTGATGGGCTTGCTGAGTGACCGTTTTGGCCGTCGTCCGTTTGTGCTACTTGGTAGTGTTGCACTGTTTGTGTTGGCGATCCCGGCGTTTATTCTGATTAACAGTAACGTCATCGGCCTGATTTTTGCCGGGTTACTGATGCTGGCGGTGATCCTTAACTGCTTTACGGGCGTTATGGCTTCTACCTTGCCAGCGATGTTCCCGACGCATATCCGTTACAGCGCGCTGGCGGCGGCATTTAATATTTCGGTGCTGGTTGCCGGTCTGACGCCAACGTTGGCGGCCTGGCTGGTCGAAAGCTCGCAGAATCTGATGATGCCTGCCTATTACCTGATGGTAGTGGCGGTGGTTGGTTTAATCACCGGCGTAACCATGAAAGAGACGGCGAATCGTCCGTTGAAAGGTGCGACACCGGCGGCGTCAGATATACAGGAAGCGAAGGAAATTCTCGTCGAGCATTACGATAATATCGAGCAAAAAATCGATGATATTGACCACGAGATTGCCGATTTGCAGGAGAAACGTACCCGCCTGGTGCAGCAGCATCCGCGAATTGATGAGTAAGCTGAAACGAATTGCCTGATGGGATGCTGTCTCATCAGGCCAACAATTGACTCTTAAGGTTCACTTAATCTCTGACACGCATACTCTCCTCCAGGTTAACGGAGGAGAGTGCAATGAAAAACCGTGTTTATGAAAGTTTAACTACCGTGTTCAGCGTGCTGGTGGTCAGCAGCTTTCTTTATATCTGGTTTGCCACGTACTGATCTTTCTTCAGCCGTACCCAGGCCCGCGTGCCGGAAGTCTCTTGCCGGTTTTGCAGGAAAAACTGCCCGTGATGCAACTGTGTAATGCGGCTGACAATACTTAACCCCAGACCAATCCCGCCATAACGGCTGTCCATTCGTACAAACGCTTTACTCAACTCCCCGCATTTACTCTCATCAATACCCGGTCCTTCATCTTCAACGGCCATGACCGCTCCGCCATCGTCTTGCAGCTTAATCATAATGTTGCTGCCTTGCGGGCTGTAACGATGGGCATTTTCTACCAGGTTTCGCAATAACATCCGCAGCAGGGTTGCATCACCCTGAACGATGATGTCGGCGGCGCTCTCTGGCAATAGCAGGGTTTGCTGGCGCTGGTCGAGCATGGTACTGAGTTCGTCATACGAGGGGAGAATGACATCTTCCAGCAGTTTTACATGTTGATAATTACCGGAAGAAAATGACTGTCCGGCACGCGCCAGTTGCAGTAGCTGGGAGACACTCTCCATCATCTGATCAAGTCGTGCCACTAACGGTGCTACATCAATGTGATGCGTTTTCGCCAGCAGTTCCAGATGCAAACGCACCCCCGCCAGTGGCGTTCGCAGTTCGTGCGCGACGTCAGCGGTAAACAACCTTTCGTTATCCAGCGTGTTGGTCAGGCGACTGACCAGATCGTTTAACGCTGAAACCACCGCTTCGATTTCGAGGGTGGCGCTGTGAATGGCAATGGGCGTTAAGTTGTCGGCGGTGCGCGCTTCCAGCTCTTTTTGCAGCTCCGCCAGCGGGCGGGTGATGCGGCGTACCGCCTGATAGCAGATAAATAGCGTCAGGCTGACCATAAAGACGCCAGGGACAATCAGGCTGGCGACCGCCTCGCGGATCTCACGCATGATGTGGCGATCGTTGTTACGATTGTCGCGTAGCGCCTGCTCAAACAGCTGAATCTGCTCGGTACTTTCATGCCATAGCCAGAAGACGCTGATCAACTCAAACACCAACAAAATGGCCCCAATGGTCAATATCAGCCGTTGGCGCAGCGATATTGGTCGGCGCAGAAAACGCATCAGATTCAATTAGTTTTCCTCATTCGCGACCAGCATATAGCCAAAGCCGCGCACGGTGCGGATACGGGCTTTGCCCACTTTGTCGCGCAGATTGTGGATATGCACTTCCAGGGTGTTGGTCGAGGGTTCATTGTCCCAGTTATAGATGTCGTTGTAGAGAATTTCCCGATGCACCGGACTACCTGCTTTAAGCATTAACCGTGATAGCAGAGCATATTCTTTGGGCGTCAGAATCAACTCTTCACCGTCCATCCATACCTGACGGCGACCCATATTCAGCGTCAGATTGCCAACAATCAACTCACTTTCGCCCTGATTATTATGGCGTCGTAGCAGGGCGCGGATACGGGCGTGTAACTCTTCCAGCGCAAAAGGCTTCACCAGATAATCGTCAGCCCCGACATCCAGTCCGGCGATTTTGTCAGTCAGCGTATCGCGAGCGGTGAGGATCAGTACCGGCAGGGTGTATTTTTTCTGCCGGATTCGGGCGAGAAAATGCAGCCCATCTTCGTCGGGTAACCCTAAATCCAGTACCACCAGGCTGTAATGACCTGCCTCAAGGCTTTGTTCCGCCATCCGCGCGGTTGTCACGCCATCGCACGCGTAGCCTTCGGTTTGCGCCGCCAGAATCAATCCCTGCAATAACAGCGTATCGTCTTCAACAATCAGAATTTTCATTCACTCACTCTCCTGCAAGTTTGCAGAATATCATCCGCAGCCTGGTAATACTTCGTCTCAACGCCAGTTAATCCCAATAGCGTGGAGAATAAATTGTCTTGTGAATAGTGTTGCGTTTGCGCCTGTTTCTGTAGGCAACTTTGGTCAACCTGATACCGTTTTTGATAATCCTCAGACAGCCACAGCAGCATCGGCACCTGTTTTTGGCTATCCGGGGCGATGGCATAAGGCAAACCGTGCAGATAGATGCCATTTTCACCTAACGATTCACCGTGGTCAGAAAGATAAACCAGGCTGGTGGTAAATTTATCCTGATGTTCTTTCAGTAGATTAATTGCTTTATCAACAATATAGTCGACGTAGACCAGCGTATTGTCGTAAGTGTTTACCAGTTGCTCTTGGGTACAGGTCTGGATCTCGTTGGTGTCGCAGGTAGGGGTAAATTTCCTGAACTGTGGCGGATAGCGATTGTAATAGGTCGGGCCGTGACTGCCGATGGTGTGTAAGACAATTACGCCATCACCTTGCAGGTTAGTGATGTACTCTTCCAGCCCGTGGAAAAGCACTTCGTCATAACATTCGCCGTTGATACACTGACCAGGCAGGTTCAGCGCAGTGACGTTCTGGTGAGGCACGCGATCGCAGGCACCTTTGCAGCCACCATCGTTGTCATTCCACAGCACGTTGATGCCCGCTCGCTGAATGATATCCAGCACGCCTTCCTGGTGCTGTGCCAGTTCTTCTTTGTAATGCTCACGCGGCATATCCGAGAACATGCACGGTACTGAAACTGCCGTTGCCGTGCCGCAAGACGCAGTATTGGGGAAATAGACCACGTTATCTTTCGCCAGCCGCGGGTTCGTTTCACGCGGGTAGCCGTTGAGGGAGAAGTTCTCCGCCCGCGAGGTTTCGCCGACAATCAGGATGGTCAAATTTTTACGTTTCTCGTTCTGCATTAACGGGTTGCGGTGCGCGTCTTCACCAATTCGCACCAGTGGCAGATTTGCTAGTCGCTGATGGGAGTACCATGACCAGCTGGCAACAATGCTGTTAGAGGGGCTTAAGGACTTCACCAGCTCTTTGTTGTTGCGGAACAACGAGGCGTAGTCTTTATAAAACAGTGCGGCGACCAGCAAAATCAGCAGTACAGAAACCAGAATATTGGCACCACGGAAAAGAACACTGCGCAGATGCGAGGTGGCAGGTTTGATTTTAATCCAGCAGGCAATTAGCGCAGCAAGTACGCCGCTGAGTCCCAGCGTTAATAACATTTGCGGTGTCATCAGCGCATAACTTTCTGCTGGGGTGGTATCAATAATATTGGCAATCATCGAGCGGTCGATGACGATGCCGTAAGTCATTATGAAATATTGTGCAGCCGCGCCAACCAGAATAAACAGGCAGGCCAGCGGTCGATTAAGCCATAAGAAAGAGCTTAGTGTCAGGACAATATTAATCACGCTGAAAGCGACGACCGGCATCGACAAGAAAACAAGTACGTTATGCAGCGAGTCCAGCGGCAACGCCTGCAATACCTGTTTAAAAAAGGCAATATTCAGGCAGATAGCGATATAAAAAGCGGCCAGCAATAGCCAGGCGAGTAAATTCAAAGAGGGTCTTTTTAGTAGGCGCTTCAACATCACGGTGTTTCCATCGAACAAAGTGCGCATATGCTCGCAAAGCAAAATTAAGCCAACCTTAAGTTCTTAAGGTTGGCTTTTATGTTTGCTTGACTAAGGGGAATTAATCTTTGCTTATTGGTGCATCTAAGGGATACGGGTTTTTATGCAGCCGGTTGTAATTCAGCGCATACATGGCGGTGATGACCATCAGGGTGACAAATGACCACATAACCTCTTTCGCGCCGGACCCTACTACGGCCCAGATGCAGTAGAGGAAGGCAATGGTAGTAACAGCCAGATATGCAGGGCGTGCTTTACCAAAGTGGCCGTGGCCGAGCAGCAGTAACGCCGCACAGGTGTAAAGATATGGCACCAGTGTAAAGATGACCGACACGGAAGAAACCAGACCGAACTCTTTAGTCGCGTTTGGCGAAATGCTACTGAGCTGGAAGATGGTCATCAAAATACCGACGATAATCAGCCCTGCCACTGGCGTACCCGCTTTATTTACACGGGCAAAAATCGGTGGGAACAGTCCGTCATCGGCAGCGGCTTTCGCCGTTTGACCCGCCAGCAACGTCCAGCCGCCCAGTGAACCTAAGCAACCCGCAGCTGCGCAGAAGGAAACAATGGCCCCGGCGGTGTCACCCAACGCCATCCGTGCGGCATCACCGAATGGCGAGGCAGAAACGCGCAGTGCGGCATTAGGGATCATCCCCATAATCGCGGTGGTGGAGAGCACATAGCAAACGGCGGCAATCAATACCCCACCAATGGTGGCGATAGGGACGTTGCGTTTCGGGTTTTTCACCACACCTGCGGCAACGGAGGCACTTTCCACACCGATGAACGACCACAGCGTAACGTTAAGGGTACTTTGAATCGCGCCGAAGGTGCCCAGGCCGCTGACGTTCCATGCCGCCATATAGGTTTCACCACGGAACCAGAACCAGCCAAATACGGCAATCCCGACGATGGGGATCAGCGCCAGCACGGTGGCAACGGCCTGCACGCGGGTGATCATTTTCGGACCGACAATGTTCAGCAGGACGAAGATCCACAGCACCACGACGCAGGTGATGGTTAATACCAGTGGATCTTTCAGAATCGGGAAGAAGTAACTTAAATATCCAACGCCAATGACCACCATGGCGATATTGCCGATCCAGCAGGCCAGCCAGTAGAGGACGTTGGTTTGATAACCGAGAAACGGGCCAAAGCAGCGGCGGGCGTAAGCGTAAGAACCACCAGGACTTGGGTCGAGGAACGACATTTTGGCGTATACCATCGAGAGCCCCAGCGCACCGATAATCGTCACCAACCATCCATAAATGGCAATCCCGCCAGTGGAGGCCAGGTTTGCAGGTAACAGAAAAACACCTGACCCCATAATATTCCCCGACACCATCAGGGTGACGGGGATTAAGCCCACTTTGTGAGCATCAGCATCCGAAGACATAATTAAACTCCTGCGAAGGCGAGCTTCGTGACAATAAATTACGTCATATCATACGCCTGCATTCGATAGTTGAATTATTATCGACCGGGTTATCGCTGATGCCGTTATTAATATAGCTCTTCGTTAAGGTTAAAAATCAGGCGACAGTGCGTTCTCTGTGCTGACTAACATAATGCAGAGGCGTCATACCGTAGAAGTCTTTAAAGACAGAAATAAAGTACGACGTACTGTTGTAGCCACACGATTGTGAGACCTGAGAGATATTTTTACCGTCCATCATTAATTCATTGACGGCATAACGCATGCGGCAGGTGGTGATTATTTGGCTATAACTGGTGTTTTCGCTTTTCAGCTTTTTCTTTAACAGACTTGGGCTAAGACATAAACAACTGGCTACCATACTAAGATTCCAGTCTTTGTGGATATCGCTTTCAATAATTTGATAAACGCTGTCACTTACACAATTACGTAACATATACATCATTAATGAAAGGAATTTTTTACTGTCGAGAAAACGGGATAGCACAGTGAATAATAATGCACGTGTTCGTTCCTTTTCTGACTCAGTTTCAGCGGGCATCATGCTATGTTGCGCGGCAACGCGAAAGACGTCTGGCGTCAGGCATGGCAGGGTGAGGATGGGCGTAGCACTACGTTGCCATACTGGTATTTGCGAGAGATCTTTATTCAGAAACCGGAGGTAATCTTTGATGATGTCGTGACTAATATGAGCAACCAAAGTGTTATTAAGAGAGGAGACGTCGATAATATTATTTTCACAATTTAATAACGCCATATGGTTAGCTTTAAGGCTAATAGGTTCTTTCCCATTCACCCTTATCCAGACATCTTTTTCAGTCAATAAAACAATACAAGGTTGGTCGCTGCAAATCCTCATACATGTACTCCTGAGTGCGAATAAAAGACCAGTTCTCGCTAAAGCAAAGCGATACCGGGAAATGGTTATATAATTGTATGATGAATATAAACATGCATAAAAATAACGAGTTTTACTAATATTACAAATTTTTATAGTAATTTCTCATGTACATATTTTTTTACAGGATAAATAACAGGCGAAAAAAAGCGCGGGGTGGGACCGCGCAAAAAGTATGACATTTTTGTTTGCAGCAATTTTTATGAAAACGTTGCCATACTAAAAGGGCCTCAAGCCAGGCGGCGTAATGTTATTTAACAATTACGCCTTCAGCGGAATAGTGGTTACGCTTTCACACACATGACGTGGTAAATACCGTCAATAATTTCAGTCCCTTCAGTTTCGTGTTCAAATCCAGGGAAATGATGGTCCCAGGATTGCAGGGAGCGTAAATAACTTACCTGTGGACTGTTTTTATCGCCGAAGTTTTCACCAGACAGTAGCATCGGGATTCCTGGCGGATACGGGATAACTGAGTTTGCCGCGATGCGTCCAGGCAGATTTTCAATGGATACCAGTTCGACATTGTTATCGACAATTGCGTTGTACGCTTCACGCGGGGTGATTTCCGCCACCGGCAGGCCGGAATAGGCTTCGTTCAACCGTGCGCCAGGGTTGTTTTCTTTCAGCCAGGCAAACATGGTGTCACCCAGATCGTGAATCCCCATGTTCGCGTAAGTGTCAGGATATTGTTCAACAAGTTCCGGCATCACCTGCGCCAGCGGTGTGTTGGCATCATAGTGGCGTTTGAAGGAGCAAAGGGTGTTAACCAGAGTTCCCCATTTCCCACGGGTCACGCCCATAGAGAACAGGAACATAATTTGGAAGTCAGTGGTACGGGTAGGCACAATGCCGTGGCGACCAAGCCAGGCTGTGACCAGCGCCGCCGGAACACCGGTTTCTTCCAGTTCACCATCTTCACCCATTCCCGGTGCGAGAATGCTGACTTTAATTGGGTCGAGCATACTCCAGTTATCCGGAATATCTTTGAAGCCGTGCCAGCTTTCGCCCGGATGCATTACCCAGCAATCCTGAACGGTGGTCAGCAGTTTGGTTGGCGCGTCAGCAAAGTCGTAGGTTTTGCCGGTTTGTGGATCGGTGACCACTTCTTTGTTCCACGGTTTGAAGAACCAGCTACCGTCATGGGTGAACTCTTTATACAGCCGTGCCATCGCTTGACGGAAATCAACCGCTTCGTCGATCACTTCCTGGGTCAGTGACAGGCCACTGTTGCCGTCCATCATCGACACCGCCACGTCGTTAGATGCACAGATGGCATACAGCGGGGAGGTGGTGGCATGCATCATGTATGCCTGATTAAAGCGGGAGAAGTTAATCGCCCCACGACCTTCACGCACATGAATGTAAGAGGCCTGTGACAGCGCATTCAGCAGTTTGTGGGTTGAGTGGGTGGCGAAAACGGTAGGACCGTTGTGATCGCCAGGTTCACCGTGCATGGCATAGTGATCGGCATAGATCGGGTTGAAACGTGCATAGCCGTACCAGGCTTCGTCAAAGTGCAGACGATCGGAAGTTTTTTCCAGCAGATCCTGCGCTTCTTTAGCGTTATAACACACGCCGTCATAGGTGCAGTTGGTCACCACGCAGTAAGACGGTTTTTGCCCGACTTTGTCTTTGGTCAGCGGGCTTTCACTGATTTTCTTCTGCAAGGTTTCAGGTTGCATTTCCTGCGGATAAATTGGCCCGATAATGCCGTAGCGGTTGCGGCTTGGCACCATGTAGACCGGTTTCGCGCCTGTCAGCATCAAGCCTTGTTCGATGGATTTATGGCAGTTACGGTCAACGACCACTACATCGTTATCGGTCATGCAAGCCTGCATGATGGTACGGTTAGAGCCGGAAGTACCGACGACTACCGACCAGGAGCGATCGGCACCAAATACGCGTGCGGCATATTTTTCGCTTTCGCCAAATGCGCCAGTATGGTCAAGCAAAGAACCGAGGGAAGTCCGTTCGATGCCCATGTCGGTGCGGAACAGATTTTCACCATAGTAGTCATGGTAGAAACGTCCGGCGGGTGTTTTGGTAAAGCCAACGCCGCCCTGGTGGCCTGGCGCTGCCCAGGAATATTCATGGATGTCGCTATATTTCATCAGCGCGCTGAACAGTGGCGGCAACAGCTGCTGGCGGTAGCGGGTCATTGCGGCAACGGCGCGTCCGGCGATAAAGTCGGCGGTATCTTCCAGAATCCAGGCGAATTCATCGACAAGCTCCAGCAGATCTCGGTCCATTGCGGCGAGGGCTTTTTCCCGATCGCCCAACAGGAAGACCGGCACGTTTTGTTGGCGCTCATGAAGCTTACCGATCAATTGTCTGACGTTTTGATGTTCGTCCGGATGTTCCATTTGATAGCTGAACATCAGGCAGTCAATGGCTTCGTTTGAAGAGAGAATGGCAAAGCCATCATCAAAGGAGGTGGATTTAATCACGGTAACATTTTGCTGGCTTAAAGCCCCTGCCAGACGCTCAACGGCGTTACCGACCCAGGTGTCCTGATGGAGAAACTCGCTTTCAACAATTAATACTTTCATCATTGCTTACCCGGTTATGAAGGAATCTTCGTTGCGGGCAAGTATCTTCCGGCCTTTTCGGGCTGTAAAGCGCATGAAAAACAAACATTTTTTAAATATTCATTTTTATAAACAATATGTTATGTGATTATTTTGATTTATTTTCACTGCTTATTATCGACGGCTAAACTATTTTTTTGGCTGATACTGATATCGTCTTTAGCCGGGAAACGTCTGGCGGCGCTGTTGGCTAAGTTTGCGGTATTGTTGCGGTGACATGCCGACATATTTGCCGAACGTGCTGTAAAAACGGCTACTCGAACGAAAGCCTGCCGTCAGGGCAATATCGAGAATACTTTTATCGGTATCGCTCAGTAACGCGCGAACGTGGTTGATGCGCATCGCGGTAATGTACTGTTTCATCGTCAATTGCATGACCCGCTGGAATATCCCCATTGCATAGTTGGCGTTAAGTTTGACGTGCTCAGCCACATCGTTGATGGTCAGCGCCTGATCATAGTTTTCGGCAATAAAGCCCAGCATCTGGCTGACATAAAATTGCGCATGGCGCGAGACGCTGTTTTTGTGTGTGCGCGAGGTTTTATTGACCAGAATCGGTTCCCAGCCAGAGAGGCTAAATCGCTTGAGCATCAGGCCAATTTCATCAATGGCGAGCTGGCGAATTTGCTCGTTCGGACTGTTCAATTCCTGCTGCCAGCGGCGCACTTCAAACGGGCTAAGTTGCTGTGTCGCCAGTGATTTAATCACCATGCCGTGAGTGACGTGGTTAATCAGGTCTTTATCCAGCGGCCAGGAGAGAAACAGATGCATCGGCAGATTAAAAATCGCCATGCTCTGACAGGTTCCGGTATCTGTTAGTTGGTGCGGTGTACAGGCCCAGAACAGCGTGATATGTCCCTGATTGATACTCACTTTTTCATTGTTGATCAGGTATTCCACATCGCCATCGAAAGGCACATTCACTTCGACCTGACCATGCCAGTGGCTGGTGGGCATGATATGCGGTGCGCGAAACTCAATCTCCATCCGCTGGTATTCCGAATACAGCGACAGCGGACTGCGGGTCTGTTTTTCGTCGCTGCTACACATAAAAGTATCTGTATTCATGGATGACTCTCTTTCCTGGAATATCAGAATTATGGCAGGAGTGTAGGAATATGACTGCGAGTGGGAGCACGGTTTTCGCCCTCTTGCCTGAGGGGCGAAGGGATCATCCGAGTACCATGAGGCCGAAAACTCTGCTTTTCAGCTAATTTATTCCCATAAACTCAGATTTTCTGATGCTTCACACAGGATCTGAGTTAATGGGAATGCTCAGCCTGGAAGCCGGAGGTTTTCTGCAGATTCGCCTGCCATGATGAAGTTATTCAAGCAAGCCAGGAGATCTGCATGATGTCTGCACCTAAAATTACATTTATCGGCGCTGGTTCGACGATTTTCGTTAAAAATATTCTTGGTGATGTGTTCCATCGCGAGGCGCTAAAAACGGCGCATATTGCCCTGATGGACATTGATCCCATCCGCCTGGAAGAGTCGCACATTGTGGTGCGCAAGCTGATGGATTCAGCGGGGGCCAGTGGCAAAATCACCTGCCACACCCAACAGAAAGAAGCCTTACAGGATGCCGATTTTGTCGTAGTGGCATTTCAGATTGGCGGTTATGAACCTTGCACGGTGACTGATTTTGAGGTCTGTAAGCGCCACGGTCTGGAACAAACCATTGCCGATACGTTGGGGCCGGGCGGTATTATGCGCGCGCTACGTACCATTCCGCACCTGTGGCAAATTTGCGAGGACATGACGGAAGTCTGCCCCGATGCCACTATGCTCAACTATGTTAACCCAATGGCGATGAATACCTGGGCGATGTATGCCCGCTATCCGCATATCAAACAGGTAGGGCTGTGCCATTCGGTGCAGGGAACGGCGGAAGAGCTGGCGCGTGATCTCAATATCGACCCAGCTACGTTGCGTTACCGTTGCGCGGGTATCAACCATATGGCGTTTTACCTGGAACTGGAGCGCAAAACCGCCGACGGCAGTTACGTGAATCTCTACCCAGAACTGCTGGCAGCGTATGACGCAGGGCAGGCACCGAAGCCGAATATTCATGGCAATACTCGCTGCCAGAATATTGTGCGTTATGAAATGTTCAAAAAGCTGGGCTACTTCGTCACGGAATCGTCAGAACATTTTGCTGAATACACACCGTGGTTTATTAAGCCTGGTCGTGAGGATTTGATTGAGCGTTATAAAGTGCCGCTGGATGAGTACCCGAAACGCTGCGTCGAACAATTGGCAAACTGGCATAAAGAGCTGGAGGAGTATAAGAACGCCTCCCGGATTGATATTAAACCGTCACGGGAATATGCCAGCACAATCATGAACGCTATCTGGACTGGCGAGCCGAGTGTGATTTATGGCAACGTCCGTAACGATGGTTTGATTGATAACCTGCCACAAGGATGTTGCGTGGAAGTGGCCTGTTTAGTTGATGCTAATGGCATTCAGCCGACCAAAGTCGGTACGCTACCTTCGCATCTGGCCGCCCTGATGCAAACCAATATCAACGTACAGACGCTGCTGACGGAAGCCATTCTCACAGAAAATCGCGACCGTGTTTACCATGCCGCGATGATGGACCCACATACCGCTGCCGTGCTGGGCATTGATGAAATCTATGCTCTTATTGACGACCTGATTGCCGCCCACGGCGACTGGCTGCCAGGCTGGTTACACCGTTAAGAGGTAATCGCTTCCGGCGCTCTGGTGATTAAGCCATAGCGCCGTAGCTGGCGGCAATGAAAGCGAGCAAGGAATATCACCGTAGTTAATGCACCAAGCAGCGCGCAGAACATATCGGATTGTGTGTCCCATTGGTCGCCCTGGGTACCGAGAAAATCATCCGCTCCCTGACCCATTGCCAGCGCTGCCCACCACTCGATTAATTCATACATCGCGCTTATCGCCAGCGCCACGCAGCAGACCAGAAACGCCACCATTTTACGTCCGCGCACGTACATCCCGCGAACGAGAATTTCTCGCGCCACCAGTGCAGGCACCAGCCCCTGGAAAAAATGCCCCAGCTTGTCATACGGATTACGGCTCAACCCCAGCCATTCCTGCACCTCAAAACCAACGGGGACTTTCGCGTAGGTGTATTGCCCGCCGACCATCAGGATGATGGCGTGAAAGAAAATGAGCGTATAGAGCAGCGGCGTTAACGGATAACGTTTAGCGGTGGCAAGCAGTAGCGGCACGACAATAATCACCGGTGTCACTTCCATCAGCCAGGTGAGTTTGTCATTGGCCGAAATGCCGGTATAAATCAGGATTAACGTTAGCGCCAGTGCGCCGGTGTTAAGAATTAACGGCTTGAGTGTGCGGGTCATGGTGAGTTCGCAAGTCAGGGAAAATACTGACTATTCACCAGCAAGCGTGAAATTACAATCGCAAAAGAGGTGGCCCAGGGGGATCACCTGGCAGCATGCTGCCAGGCGCTGGGCCGAAGAGGTTACTTAGTGCAGTTCGCGCACTGTTTGTTGACGATTTGCTGGAAGAAGTCGTTGCCTTTGTCATCGACCAGGATAAACGCCGGGAAATCTTCTACTTCGATTTTCCAGATAGCTTCCATACCCAGCTCCGGATAAGCGACGCATTCCAGATGCTTGATGCTCTGCTGCGCCAGTACCGCCGCCGGACCGCCGATACTACCGAGGTAGAAGCCGCCGTGTTTATGACACGCGTCGGTGACCTGCTGACTGCGGTTACCTTTCGCCAGCATGATCATGCTGCCGCCGTGGGATTGCAGCAGATCCACGTAGGAGTCCATACGACCTGCGGTGGTTGGGCCAAGTGAACCTGATGGATAACCGGCAGGCGTTTTCGCCGGACCCGCGTAGTAGATCGGGTGATCTTTGATGTACTGCGGCAGTTCTTTACCGGCGTCAATCAGCTCTTTCAGCTTGGCATGTGCAATATCGCGACCCACGATAATAGTGCCGGTGAGCGACAAACGGGTGGATACCGGGTATTGCGAAAGCTGGGCGAGGATCTCTTTCATCGGGCGGTTAAGGTCGACTTTCACCGCTTCGCCTTCACCAGCCTGACGCAGTTCTTGTGGAATGTACTGGCCTGGATTGTGTTCCAGTTTTTCGATCCAGATACCTTCGCGGTTGATTTTCGCTTTAATGTTACGGTCAGCGGAGCAGGAGACGCCCATACCTACCGGGCAGGATGCGCCGTGACGTGGCAGACGGATCACGCGGATGTCGTGCGCGAAGTATTTACCGCCAAACTGCGCGCCAAGGCCGAGTTTCTGGGCCTCTTCCAGCAGTTCCTGTTCAAGCAGGACATCTCGGAACGCCTGACCATGTTCGTTCCCTTCGGTCGGCAGTTCATCGTAATAGTGAGCGCTTGCTAACTTGACGGTTTTCAGGTTGGTTTCCGCAGACGTACCGCCAATCACAAACGCGATATGGTACGGCGGGCAGGCTGCAGTACCGAGGGTACGCATTTTCTCAACGAGGAAGTTTTTCAGTTTGCCGGGAGTCAGCAGGGCTTTGGTTTCCTGGTAGAGATACGTTTTATTGGCAGAGCCACCGCCTTTGGCGACGCAGAGGAATTTGTACTCATCGCCATCTACCGCGTACAGGTCGATTTGCGCAGGCAGGTTAGTGCCGGTGTTGACCTCTTTGTACATGTCCAGCGCCGCATTCTGTGAATAGCGCAGGTTATCTTCGATATAGGTGTTATAGACGCCTTTCGACAGCGCTTCTTCATCACCGCCGCCGGTCCACACGCGCTGACCTTTTTTACCGACGATGATCGCGGTGCCGGTATCCTGGCAGGTTGGCAGCACGCCTTTGGCGGCGATTTCTGAGTTTCTTAAGAATTGCAGCGCCACGTACTTGTCGTTTTCGCTGGCTTCTGGATCGTGAAGAATTGCAGCAACCTGTTTCTGGTGTGCCGGGCGGAGCATGAAAGAAGCGTCGTGGAAGGCTTGCTGCGCCAGCAGAGTCAGGGCTTCTGGTTCCACTTTCAGGATTGTTTCGCCGTCGAAGTCGGCAACGCTAACGTAATCGGACGTGAGTAGATAGTATTCGGTATTGTCTTTCCCCATCGGGAAAGGTGCCTGGTAGATAAAGGGTTTGTTTGACATAGCTTCCAGCCTGTAACTCTGTATTTGTTATTCGAAAATGGCGTGCCGCGCAGTCACGGGCGGCACGCAAAGTGCATTTATAAGAACCCGTACATCGCAGCGAAGATCCAGCCGAAGACGCACGATACGCTCACACCAATCAACCCCGGCAGAATAAAGCTGTGGTTGATGACGAAGCGACCGATGTGGGTGGTGCCGGAACGGTCAAACTGAATCGCTGCCAGGTCGCTCGGATAAGTCGGCAGGATGTAATAACCATAGCAAGCCGGTGCTGAAGCCACGATGTATGCCGGGTCAACGCCGATCGCCAGCGCGACCGGAACAATCGCCGCTAGCGCCGCGGCCTGAGAGTTTACAAACTTGGAAACCAGCAGCAGAACAATGGCATAGGCCCACGGATACTCTTTCACCATTTCACCCAGTACGCCCTGAATTTCAGACATATGCGCACCGAACATGGTTTCCGCCATCCATGCGATACCGTACACCGCCACGATGGCGATCATACCGGAACGGAAGACTTCGTTTTTTGAGATAGACGCGGGATTGGTTTTGGTCAGGATAATAATCAGCGCTCCGGTTAGCAGCATAAACATCTGAATAACCAGTACCATCGACAGCGGTTTGCCACCGAAGGATGGACGCAGGTCCGAATCAGCACCAAGAAGTGCAACTACAGCGATTGCCCCGAGGAAGATCCACATTGCCAGCCAGTTGCTTTTCGGCAGTTTTTTATCCAGCAGCGTCGCGGTATCACCGTAAACATACTCACGGTTTTCCGGTACGGAGATGAATTTCTGGAACTCTTCATCTTTATCCAGATCTTTACCGCGGAACCAACTGAAGATACCGATCGCCAGGATACCGATTAACGTCGATGGAATGGTGATTGCCAGCAGGTCGAGGAACTCAAGATGGCGACCATCAAAGGTGACATTACCCAGCATCGCAACCAGAGATACGACCGCAACCGACACTGGGCTTGCGATAATCCCCATCTGTGCACCGATAGAACTTGCCGCCATCGGACGTTCCGGACGGATGTTGTTCTTAATAGCAACGTCGTAGATGATCGGCAGAATGGTGTAAACCACGTGGCCCGTACCGCAAAGAATGGTCAGCGTGCAGGTTACAAACGGTGCGACAATGGAGACATATTTCGGATTGCGGCGCAGCAGCTTCTCGGCAATTTGCAGCATGACATCAAGACCGCCCGAAGCTTGCAAGGTCGCCGATGCCGCCACCACCGCAATGATAACCAGCATGACATCAACCGGTGGTTTACCTGGCTGAAGGTGGAAGACAAAGACCAGAATGACCAGGCCGATACCGCCTAATAAACCCAGCGCGATACCGCCCTTTCTGGCACCATAAAACAGACATATCAGTATTATGATAAGTTGGATAGTAAATAACATGTGTAAACCCTCGCGATAATCCTATTTAAATTTTTGCTGAATAGATCACAGTCACGTTCTGTTTTGTATGAACTGTTTTCAGAGCTTGACTAAATATCCGTTTGGTCGTTACCGGCTTGAGTAAATACCTCACAGTGAATATTGGCTGATTAAAGCAGCGGCAAATTTATGCACTGTGATAAGCGGTTTTTTCAGAGAGAAATACTCTCTGGCGATGGGTTTATAGTTTGTACTACGCAGATGTTAATGTTTTGTTTGCTGCTATCTTATTGATACTTATTGGTATAATTTTTGTTCTCAGGGTAGGTATCATCAGGTTTATAGATTATTCTTAACTACCCATTTGTGGGTAAAAATACACATAATGTGGGCGACATAATAGTTAATTAACTTTTGTTAGCGTTTTGAAATTAAAAACACCGTTCATCCGAAGAGATATTAATTTTCAGCGGTGAGAGAGGGGGAATTATATTTGATCTGGCACAAGTTTTACTGATGAACGATGTAACTTGTGCCAGGGGTATTTTGCATTACTGTAATAATTATTACTTACAGATAACCGTGATCGTTATTGGCAATATTGTTTAAGTAGTGAGTAATGTTCTGCCTGAATACGATAACGATAAACCGGACGACCTGTGACGCCATAATGGATACTGGTGAACAAGATGTGGCAGTTGACCAGCCAGATGAGATATTTACGGCAGGAAACACGCGAGATGTTAACCTCATTAGCCAGCTCGTCGGTTGAAAACTCATAGTCCTGATGCGCGTCAATCCACTGGCACAGCGTGCGTAACGTCTGTGGTGTTAAGCCTTTTGGCAAGCGACGAGGATCCTGCTCGTTGGAGCTGCTGCCGTGGATTAGCTGATCAAGCTCGGCCTGGTCATAATACTGATGTTTTTCCAGCGCCATTTTCTTTTGCCGCCAGCCGGTGAGCGCCTCTTCAAAGCGGGTAGCCTGGAAGGGTTTGATCAGGTAATCCACGACTCCGTAATGCAGCGAATCTTTAATGGTTGCGGCATCGGCAGCGGAAGAGATAACAATCACATCACTTTTGCAACGCGCATTATGCAGAACAGGCAGTAAATCGAGCCCGTTCTCTTTTTGCATATAGATATCGAGCAATATCAGGTCGATAGGCGTATCGCTATTGAAGATAATCTCTTTGGCTTTCTCCAGCGTCGAGGCCGTTCCACAGCATTGAAAGCCTGGGATTTGTGCCACGTATCGACGATTCAGCTCCGCGACCATTGCGTCGTCATCAATAATTAATACATTGATCATCTGTTCGACCTCTCCCCATCCCAGGGTATCTGGACAAAAAATTGTGTGAAAATCCCGGGTTCCGATTCCACGGCGATGCTGCCGCCGAGATTTTCTACCTGTTGTTTGACAAGTGCTAAACCGACGCCTCGCTCGCTTCCTTTTGTCGAGACACCTTTGTCAAAAATGTGATCGATTTTGTCGGGTGCGATCCCCGGTCCATCATCGTTAACTTCACAGTGCAGCCAGCCGTGACGGTAGTGCAATGTTACGCTAATTTCGCCACCGGGTTCCGGCCCTAATGCCTCCAGCGCGTTTTCTATCAGATTTCCCAGCGTGGTAATCAGCGTCGCGACCTGGTCTTCACTGCCGCTGTCTGGCAACTGGCTTTCGCTGTTTAAAATCAGCGTATGGCCTAAATCGGTCGCGCGGTTAATCTTGCTGATTAAAAAACCAGCGATAACTGGAGATTTGATCTTACCCAGCAGAGAGCCAATCTCTTCCTGATAGTTATTGGCTGTTTTGAGAATGTAATCTTCCAACTGCTTATAACTCTTCAGATGCAATAATCCGAGAATCACATGCAATTTATTCATAAATTCGTGGGATCGTTCACGAAGCGCGTCAGCATAGTTGACCAGACCGTCGAGTCGCTGCATCAGTTTACGTACTTCAGTTTTGTCCCTGAAGGTTGAAATGGCACCGATGATAACGCCATTACTGCGCACCGGAACGGTGTTGATCAGTAATAGCCGGTCTTTAATCGTAATCTCTTCGTCGCGCCGCGGGGTACCGTCGCGTAACACTTCCGAGACATCTACCACCTGTGACCACGCGTGGCTTAGCGTCGACAGTTTCTCATCGTCCTGCGACTTACGGTAATTCAGCAATTCTTGTGCGGCATCGTTGATCAGCGTGACCTCGCCGCGATCGTCCACGGCAACGACGCCTTCTTTGATAGACTGCAACATGGCCTGGCGTTGCTCAAACAGCGTGGAGATTTCGTAGGGTTCCAGGCCGAAAAGGATTTTTTTCAGTACCTTAACCAGAATGCAGGTGCCAATCAGCCCGACCAGCATGCCAAATAATACCGACCAGATGATGCTCCAGCGACTGTCATTGATCTGTTGGGTCACGCGACTTAACTCAAGGCCGATCGCCACCACGCCAATTTGTTTATGATTTTCATCGTAGATGGGGGTAAATACGCGTAAAGCCTGCGCCAGAAAACCGCGATTGATAGCGACATTTTCTTCGCCATTCAGCGCTTTAAGGATGTCATCACCTTTAAATGGCTGACCAATACGCTGGGCTTCAGGATGCGAGTAGCGAAGACTTTGCATATCGGTAACGACAATAAACAGCAGATCGTTGCGTTTGCGCACGGCTTCCGCGATGGCCTGGATGCCGCTCTCCTGCGGTTTTTTCTGCAAGCCCTGACGGATTTCCGGCGAGTCGGCGAGAGTACGCGCCACTGCCAGTGCCTTGTTGGCTAGCCCGTCTCGCGTCATATCACTGATTTGCGAGAAGTAAATCAGATGCACCACCAATAGCACCGAGAACAGTACCGCGCTGACCATTAAGATCACAGTGGTACTCAATTTCATCGGACGTTTGCGTAACATACGGTAGGGCAATGAATGTCTCATCAGCTTCCTTGTGTGACAAATTTCTTAAGCATTATCTCTGATGAGGCGGGTAATTCAAAGGGAGTAAGAATGATTGGCTATATAGGGGAAGAGACTCTGGCAACGGAAACTGCCAGTGCTGTATGAAGATTCCAGGGCTATGCTTATAGTGAAAACCATACTGATGAGAGAGGGAAGGTCATGGATCAGGCGCTACTGGACGGGGGTTATCGCTGTTATACCGGCGAAAAGATCGATGTCTATTTCAACACTGCGATATGTCAGCATTCTGGCAATTGCGTACGTGGCAACGGCAAGTTATTTAATCTCAAACGAAAGCCGTGGATCATGCCGGATGAAGTCGACGTTGCCACTGTGGTTAAAGTGATTGATACGTGCCCGAGCGGCGCGCTGAAATACCGTCATAAATAAGCGAGGGTAAAATGGAAATACGCGAAGGCCACAATAAATTTTACATTAATGACGAACAGGGCAAGCAAATTGCTGAAATTGTCTTTGTGCCGACCGGCAAGAATTTAGCGATTATCGAACATACCGATGTCGATGAAAGCCTGAAAGGGCAGGGGATTGGTAAACAGCTGGTTGCGAAAGTCGTGGAAAAAATGCGTCGGGAAAAACGAAAAATTATCCCATTATGTCCATTTGCGAAACACGAATTTGATAAAACGCGGGAGTATGATGATATTCGCAGTTGATGGGAGAGTACAGAGTCACGATATTTTTCATGCTCTCCGCGGTGTGATGCAGGAGAGAATCTGAAGGGTAGGGGGATGCACAAAGAATGGTCAGAGAGAGCGTTTTCTTGTCCCAAGTCATCCCCTTTACTGAGCAAAAAAAAAAGAATATCTCCTATATGAGAATCATCGATCGGGGTTAATAAGTTGTGCGTCCCCAGATCGTTTTAATATTGATAGGAGTCATATTATGGAAGGTAAAAACAAGTTCAATACTTATGTTGTTTCTTTTGATTATCCATCATCTTATTCCTCAGTGTTCTTAAGGTTAAGATCATTGATGTATGATATGAATTTCTCCTCTATCGTGGCTGATGAATATGGGATACCACGACAATTGAATGAAAATTCCTTCGCAATAACGACATCGTTAGCCGCAAGTGAAATCGAAGATTTAATCAGGCTCAAATGCTTAGACTTACCGGATATTGATTTTGACCTCAACATTATGACCGTTGATGACTATTTCCGTCAGTTTTACAAGTAGTCAGGAAGGATAAGAAGAACATAAAAAATGGCACTATTCTCTAAAATATTAATTTTTTATGTGATTGGTGTGAACATATCCTTTGTCATTATCTGGTTTATCTCACATGAGAAAACACATATTCGTTTACTTAGTGCATTTCTGGTCGGAATAACCTGGCCAATGAGCCTGCCTGTGGCATTACTTTTTTCTCTCTTTTAGGAGCTGTAGTTGAGTGGACCCGCTGGTTATCTTGAAACGAAGCGTCTCTCCTCGAAACTGGATTTGTGGAACGACGAACGAAGCAGTCGTCTGACTGCTTCGTTCGTTAAAATGAAATTTATTTCTGTGGACGCATCGCCGGGAAGAGAATAACGTCGCGAATAGTATGACTGTTAGTAAACAGCATAATCATTCGGTCGATACCAATACCCAGACCCGCGGTTGGCGGCAGACCATATTCCAGCGCAGTCACGTAATCTTCGTCATAGAACATGGCTTCGTCGTCACCTGCAGCTTTAGCGTTAACCTGTTCCTGGAAACGTTCCGCCTGATCTTCTGCGTCGTTTAATTCGCTAAAACCATTACCGATTTCACGACCACCGATGAAGAATTCAAAACGGTCGGTGATTTCCGGGTTAACATCATTACGGCGCGCCAGCGGTGACACTTCTGCCGGATATTCCGTGATAAAGGTTGGCTGAATCAGATGTGCTTCTGCCACTTCATCAAAGATCTCCGTGACAATGCGTCCCAGCCCCCAGCTTTTCTCTACCGTAATTCCGATAGATTCAGCTAATGCTTTAGCAGCATCAAAATTATCCAGGTCCGCCATATCGGTTTCTGGACGATATTTTTTGATTGCTTCGCGCATGGTGAGTTTTTCAAACGGTTTGCCGAAATCAAACACATGCTCGCCATAAGTGACTTTAGTGGTACCCAGTACCTCTTGTGCCAGAGTGCGGAACAGTGATTCCGTCAGTTCAATCAAATCGTGGTAATCCGCATACGCCATGTAGAGTTCCATCATCGTGAACTCAGGATTATGACGAACAGAAATACCTTCATTACGGAAGTTACGGTTGATTTCGAATACCCGTTCAAAACCACCTACAACCAGACGTTTCAGATATAGCTCCGGCGCAATACGCAGGTACATATCCAAATCCAGAGCATTATGATGGGTAATAAACGGGCGAGCAGATGCCCCACCTGGAATTACCTGCATCATCGGGGTTTCTACTTCCATAAAGCCGCGCGCGACCATGAACTGGCGGATAGCGGCCAGAATTTTTGAACGGACAACAAACGTTTGACGGGATTTATCGTTAGCGATGAGGTCCAGATAACGTTGACGATAACGGACTTCCTGATCCTGCAGACCATGGAATTTATCTGGTAAAGGACGTAGTGCTTTAGTCAGCAGGCGCAGCTCAGTACAGTGAATGGAAAGTTCACCCGTTTGCGTCTTAAACAGCGTACCGCGGGCACCGATAATGTCGCCGAGGTCCCATTTTTTAAACTGATCGTTATAAACACCTTCTGGCAGGCTATCTCGTGCAACGTACAGTTGAATACGGCCACCGACATCCTGCAACGTTACAAAGGAGGCTTTCCCCATGATACGACGGGTCATCATTCGGCCAGCAACCGAGACTTCAATGTTTAAGGATTCCAGTTCCTGGTTATCCTTCGCATCAAACTCTTCGTGCAACTGGTCAGAGGTATGGTCGCGGCGAAAATCATTAGGAAACGCCACACCTTGCTGACGCAGTGCTGCCAGTTTTTCGCGGCGATTTCTCAGTTCATCGTTAAAATCAATAGCCTCATTGGCTCCCCGTGTTTCTCGTTCAGACATTTTGGTTCCTCTAAATCCAGCTTTCAATTTAGCGTAGATAAAGAGACAGATCGGTACACTGTATTATCTGCCTCGACTATTAATAACTCAGTTTATCTTATCGAAACTAACGCTTACCTCAAGTTGATATCACTAATAAATAACCATAAAAATGGTTTAAATGACTTATTAATCTCGATTTGCTAGTGTGATAAACTGAAAGTTAATTTATTCATAACCAATTGTTTTTACGACAGTTAATCGTTGCTCTCCTGTATCATATTCGTCGGCGTGCTAAACAGAAAACGGGTAGCAAAGGCCAATACCACGATGATCGCGACACAAGCCAACGTCCACTCTCCCATCTGAGAAAAGAATCGCTGGTAAGCTGCAATTGCCATTCCGCTAATTTGCGACTCTGTCGTCTGCTGTGCCACGACGCCTGCCAGCCAGTTGGCGACCGCGCCTGTTGCCAGCATATAAATACCGGTTAATACGCCAGACATTTTCAGACGCGTGATTTGCGCAATCGCCACCGGGTCAATAAAGAGTTCGGCAAAGCCCATTAGCGCCAGCCCGGATATCATCACGCCCATTGACGCTTGACCGCCAGCCGCTGCATGTCGGGCATCAAATGCCAGCAACATAAAGCCACAAGCCATCAGCAGTAAGCCAAAGGCAAACTTCAGCCAGACGCGCAATGCTGAATTGCCGCGGCTTTCTGGCGACGCCAGCCAGGCCAGAACAACCCCAGCGAGCATCACTGCAATCGCATTCACTGACTGGAATAGCGCAGTCGGCACTTCAATATTGAATGCCTGACGATTCACAAAGCGATCGATAAACAAGCTGATGGTGCTGCCGCCCTGTTGTGCCAGTACCCAGAACAACGTTCCGACAAGCATCAACAATACTATTTGCCAAAGAGCACGACGGTGTTCGGGGTATTTGATCATCATGCGGGCAATGATTTGTGCAGCAATAAGGCAAACGATCGCCAGCAAATATCCGGACCAGTCGTTCTCCAGCAGTAGGGTAAAAAATACTGGGGCTAAACAGAGCATCACCACTAACCAGCTCCATACCGGTAAGGCAAATTTCACGCGAGTGAGCGCTTTTTTATCCATACTACGCGTTGACTGGAAATGACGATGACCGCTTAAGAAAATCAACAAACCGATAAACATGCCACCACCCGCAAGGGCAAAGCCAACATGCCATCCATACCACTGAGCAGCCAGACCGCAGGCGATGGGGGCTGCGATAGAACCGATATTGCCCGCAGCATACAGCAGCGAAAAACCGCCATCACGTCGATGATCGTCAGGGGCATAGAGCTCGCCAAGCAAACAGCTGATGTTCGATTTGAATAAACCGTAGCCACAAATAATGATTGCCAGCGCCAGATACAGGCTAAAGGTTGAATTTGTATCAATGCCCAGCACCACATGGCCAAGGGTCATTAACAGCGCGCCGGCAATCACTGCAGTGCGGTTGCCGAGCAGGCGGTCGGCAAGCCAGCCGCCGAGAATAGGGGTAACGTAAACCAGAGAAGCATATGCGCTGAACAGACTGATGGCATGGTTATCATCAAAACCAAGCTGATGGGTGAGGTAGAGAATGAGTAAGGCACGCATGCCGTAAAAACTGAAGTACTCCCAGATTTGGATCGCCACGATATAGTATATCGCGCGCGGCTGTGAGGGTGTTTTCATGTGTTCTCCTTATGAGCAAAAAAGGGAAGTGGCAAGCCACTTCCCTTGTACGAGCTAATTATTTTTTGCTTTCTTCTTTCAATACCTTAACGGTATAGCGACCATCAGCCTGACGGTATGCACCGTGAATATCGGTTTCAAAGCCCGGATAGTGAGCGCCGATTTCACACAGCATCTGCAGGAACTCCAGCACCGGACGGCTTTCTTCGGTGATCATTTCACCCGGCATTACCAGAGGAACTCCCGGCGGATACGGAAGGATCATATTGGCGTTAATACGACCTACCATTTCGTCGAGGTAAACTTCTTCGGTCATACCGTGCAGCTCTTTCTGGAACGCAGCATACGGAGTCATTACCATTGTCGGCAGCACTTCAAATGCGCGATACATCAGATCCGGCAGATTGTGGTGAACAATCAGTTTGTGGATATTCTGAGCCAGTTCCTGAATACGCATATCTTCATAGAATTCAGGATCTTCACGATACAGAGACGGCAGCATGTTTTTCACACGCAGGTTCAGGTCGAACGCACGTTTGAAGTCAGTCAGAGCACGCAGCAGGCTCAATGCTTTGGTCTTATCAATACCGATGCTGAACAGGAACAGCAGGTTATACGGGCCGGTTTTCTCAACAACGATGCCATGTTCGTCGAGGTATTTCGCCACGATGCTGGCCGGAATACCAAAGTCGCTCATGGTGCCGTCTTTTTCCATCCCCGGGGTCAGCAGGGTGACTTTGATCGGGTCAAGATACATGTGCTCATTGTCGATGTTCTTGAAGCCGTGCCAGGAGCTGTCAGAACGCAGCGGCCAGCATTCAGTGGTATCGATATGATCCGGCTGCCATACATCAAAGAACCAGCCATCAGATTCCGTTCTCAGGCGTTTGATCTCTTTACGGAACTTGATCGCACGTTCAATGGAACCGTTGATCAGACGCTTACCAGCATTACCTTTCATCATCGCCGCAGCGGTTTCAGTGGACGCCACGATACCGTAGTGCGGAGAAGTGGTGGTGTGCATCATGTAGGCTTCGTTAAAGGTTTCTTCGTTTACATCACCTTTAACGTGGATCATGGAAGCCTGAGAGAACGCCGCCAGCAGTTTGTGAGTAGACTGGGTTTCGTAAATCACTTTCCCTTCTACACGGCCACCGCTCATACCGCATTTACCTTCGTAAATCGGTGAGAAGTTGGTGTAAGGCACCCACGCGGAGTCAAAGTGGATGGATTTTACATCCAGTGTTTTCTTGATGAAGTCGGTGTTGTACAGCAGGCCATCATAGGTAGAGTTAGTAATTACGGCATGTACCGGCCAGGTCGCGTTTGGTGTTTCTTTTACGCGCTTAGCAATGGTAGCGTGCTGGAATTCACTCTGTGGGATACCACCAAGAATACCGTAAGCGTTACGGGTCGGGCGGAAATAGATTGGCGTAACATCGCTCATCATCATCAGGTGGGTCAGCGATTTGTGGCAGTTACGGTCAATCAGAATGGTGCTGCCTGCCGGAGCAGAGTACATACCAACAATTTTGTTCGCAGTGGAAGTACCGTTGGTCACCATGTAGCTGCGGTCTGCGTTAAATACGCGAGCGATATACTGTTCTGCTTCTTTGTGCGGACCGCTGTGATCCAGCAGAGAACCCAATTCAGATACTGAAATGGAAATATCAGATTTCATGGTGTTCGGACCAAAGAAATCATAGAACAGGCTACCTACCGGGCTTTTCTGGAATGCAGTACCGCCCATGTGACCAGGAGTACAGAAAGTATATTTACCTTCACGAACATATTTAAACAGTGCTTTGGTCAGCGGAGGCAGAATAGTGTTGATATATTCGTCAGTGGTCTGCTTGATCTTGTTAGCAATATCATCAGCAGCACCCAGCGCATATTCAAAGAAGCTAATCTGTAAACGCAGGTCATTCAGGCTGACATCGAGAGTGGAATACGTATTAGCGAACGCGTACAACGGCAGGTTCTCGTTCATTTTGCTAATTTCTTCGCACAGCTCGAGATTATATTTATCCCAGTCAAAAATAACACCGCACAGACGCGCATTGTTTTCGATCAGTTTTAATAAGTCGTCACGGTCATTCGGGTAAACAATCTGGAAGTTCAGACGTTCAAGCGCGCGATGAAGTTCACGGATGGGTTCTTCTTTAAAATAAACCCCCATGTGATTCAATATTGCAATAACGTTCATAGTCATATCTCCAGGTAAAAAAGGCCCCTCCCAACACATGGGACAAAATGAAAGGAGGAGCCTCGGAAAATACTTTTAATTAATGTGCGTTAGACGCTGTGTGGTTATCCATTGAGTGGCTCTGGCGCTCGTGCATTTTGCGAGCGTAGAACATCAGGATAATCAGGCTGACGATGAAGGTACCTGCCAGCTCGAAGGAGCTTGCGCCCATCAGCGCGATGAAGCAGAACACGCAACCCAGTACAGAGCAGATCAGGCTGACAAAGTTGCGGATGTTAACGCCTTCAAAACGAATCAGGTCAACGCAAGAGTAGAAGTACGGCAGCATAGTCAGCAGTACTGCGATACCGGTCAGTTCACCGAACAGGTCAGATGCTTTACCACCGGCAGAGTTCATCAGAGTGATGAGGATCATCAGGGCAGTCATTTTCACTGCAGCCAGCAGCAGACCTTTTTTCGGAATACCGTTGCTGTCGACTTCACCATAAACTTTCGGGAAGTTACCGTCGTTAGCGGCACGCACACCTGCCTGACCTACCAGCATCATCCAGGAACCCAGAGAAGTCAGGCACGCAAAAGCGGTGAATGCAGAAACCATCGGCGCAGCCCAGTTACCCAGGATAGTAGAAGCACTGATTGCAAACGGAGCACCGGAGCCTGCCATTACAGAAGACGGATACATACCGGAAAGCACCTGAGTCGCAGCGATGTAAACAATACCTGCTAAACCAGTACCCAGCATGGTTGCCAGCGGAACGGTACGTTTCGGGTTTTTAACCATACCAGTACTTACCGCTGCGGATTCAACACCCACGAAGGCCCACAGGCAGAGCAGAATACTTTTAATGATCGCATGACCATCAGTAGTACCTGCGGTATTCCAGTTAGCAGCATAAGTTGCAGCATCAAACCAATGCCAGCCAACAATAGCAGTCATAACTACAGGAATAAGAACCAGCACCAGACCAATAGTGGTTAAACGGCTTACCCAGGTACCGCCGAGCATATTTACAAAGGTAAATACCCAGACGATAGCAATACAAGCGATACCCGCCGGAACAGGATCATTTAATACAGGGAAGAAGGTGGAAAGATAAGATACAGCGGTAATACCAATCGCCAGGTTACCAATCCAGTTAGCATGGTAATAAAGAACACCTGTCTGAAAACCAAATGCAGGAGAAATTTCTCCGGCATAAGCAATTGGGCCACCTTGTTGCGGGTTTTTTGTTGCCAGTCGGGCATATACATAAGCCAACGACATTGCACCAATAATAGAGATAATCCAACCCCAGATAGCAATACCACCGATACTTGCAAGGTTCGCAGGCAATAATGCAATGCCGCTCCCCATCATATTACCGGCAACAACACCGGTACAGGCAAATAGCCCGATCTTCTTGGCAGAACTCATGCTCTTCTCCTAATTTCATTTTTGAATTTGGAGTCCGGGTCATGATGCGTAACTATTTACTGACCAGACCAAACTGGCGACAAGATTACTCAAAAAAAAAGATTAATCCTAAAGATTAGGTGAAATAACACAAAAGTTTCTGTAAGTGAGAACTTGAGGTTTTTTATTAACACATCAGGATCGCAAGTTGATATCATGAAAAGATAAACATTCAATATTTACAATGAATTAAGAGATGTTTTTCGGTTAAATTTCTGTTATAAAAAATATGCGGCAAATAAATTGCCGCAACATATTATATCAACAATAACATACAAAAAATCAACAACAAATATTCCCGAGCATGAGTCAACCCGGGAGTCACTTATTCTGAGGCGAGAAATTTGTCGAGATAAGGTACAACATAAGGAACAGAAGTCTGGAATATACCATTTTCAATCCAGTAAAGGGTGTTTGCCCCTGGGCGTAAATTAAAGGCGGTGAGATATGCATCAGCTGCTTCCCGGTTCATCCCCTTCATTTCATAAACCTTGCCAAGCAACACATAATTTAGCCAGGACATTTCAAGATCAATGCCAGTATTTATCGCCTGGTAAGACTCATCTGTTTTACCTTTTACCAGAGCACTGACCGCTTTTATTTGATATATAATGGACAGGTTGTTCAATTCCGGCAGTGTAACAATGTTATCTATTTCTGTATTCAGTGCTGCTAATTGTTTTTCATCTAAAGGATGTTGAGAATGGCGCACGATATCAACTAATGCTTTTTCTGCTCTCGCGTAGGTAAATTCGGGGGATGATTGAACAATCTCACCTAGTAATTCACTGGCACGGTTCAATGATTTATCATCGCCATGCAGTAAATAATCATGAGCCTGATAAAAATTAGTTAATAACGCACCACGATGCGGCAAAATTTGCTGGAGCATCTCCTGCATTCGTTGTGGCCACGGTTGGTTTAACGCTTTTGATAAACTCTCCAGTAAATCATTTTGAATCGCCAGCTGATTACCGTTAGTGATGACATAACGTTTATCCAGCATGGTTGAACCATCTGCATTGTCTACCAATTTTACCGACATAAAGCATTGTTGAGCACGGTATTGGCGCTGATTAACAAACGCAATAGATAATGTTTTACCGGAACTGCTCGGTTCATCAATGTTGTAGTTGATTTTGTCATGCACCATAAAGGTGGAGAAGGTGTTAAGTGATGTCGCCACCAAATCACCCACGCCTATCGCGTAAGAGAGCTGATACGGGGAACTCCAGCTGTTACAACTTTTATTTACCATATTAATGTCAATATCGCGTGGATTGAGCAAAATACGCGATTTGCTCATAGGAAGACGTGTATCAAGACTTGAAAACGCTACCAGTGCTACACAGATACCTAACGACAACAGGAAAAAAAACCATACCCAAAAGGTAGTGAATCGTTTGCTTTTAACTGGGGATTGTTCAGGTGGTGTTGCGGTGCTTTGAATGTTAAGACTTTGGGAGGGAGAATCTGTGTCAGGAACCGCCTCTGGTATAGGGGGAGGCGAAGATAGCATTATTTCCTCTCCCTCTTCTTCGCTGTACCAGATAACCGGCACCATTAATTTATAGCCGCGCTTTGGTACAGTAGCGATATAGACAGGACTATCTTCATCATTATCTTTTAATGACTTACGTAGTTCTGAGATACTCTGCGTCACAACGTGATTGGTGACAATACTTCTCTTCCAGACATTATCGATAAGTTCATCCCTGCTAAGTACTTCGCCACTGTGTTGAGCAAAGAAAACCAGAAGATCGATTAATCTCGGCTCAAGGGTAAGTTGACGCCCATTGCGACTAATTTGGTTTATGGACGGAGTAACAAGCCATTCGCCAACGCGAACTACAGGTTGTTGCATAATAGAAACTCATTCGAAAAGGGAATGGTTCAATGATAATTGCCACAACCTATTTTTACCATCTATAGATGGTTTTATTTACATATAATTGGTGAATGCAAGACGTTATTTTTACCAGCCATAAACTTCTTGATTACATAGTATTACGAAAGGATTTTACTGAGAACCAGAAGTAATATTCCTTATCATCAAAATTCATCATCTTTGCCAAAGAAAAATGTTCAGAAAATAATCCATGGGAAATTGCCCGGCGCGCTTACTATTTTTATGGATTGTTAGTCTTTGCATGAGCAAGCGGACTGATACATTTCTCTTTGTTCTCATTCAGAAAATCTCATCAGTCGGCGTTCTGCCCGAGGTTGTGCTTTATATATGTCATCGGCAACGATACCGTTAAGCTCTTGATGACATCATTTGATTTTCAACTGCATCACGCAGCCGCACGACATTTCGTGAGAGTCATTCATAGCTTAGGGATAAATTTCCCAGAGCTGGGGTATACCCGCAACATGCTGGCGATGTGGGAAAATTTGGTTGAGATTGTTAGAAATGATTTGAAGGCAGAACGCTTAAATCACATGGCGTCCTGAAACGAAAAACGGACCTCCGTGGAGGTCCGTTTATATGAATTTGGTGCCCGGACTCGGAATCGAACCAAGGACACGGGGATTTTCAATCCCCTGCTCTACCGACTGAGCTATCCGGGCAACGGGGCGCATTAAACCGTAATCTGCACATCTCGTCAACCTAATTTCAGTAAAAGCGATTCAACTGCTTAAGATTGCGGCAAATCGCTTCTTTTCTGTGTTTCTGTCAGGTCAGTGCGCCACCCTGGCGGCAGCGAGCGAAGCGCAGGATATCTTCTGCCAGCCGATGTGCGGTGTCGACATCCGCGTGGCTACGATTCACCAGCATTCGGCTTAAACAGCCTTCCAGCACCAGTTCCATCTGCTTTGCTACCATCGCCGGATCGTCAACTTCCAGCGTGGTTAACAGTTCGTGGGTGAAATCGTAGGCCGCGCTTTTTTGCTGATCGGCCAGTTGATGAATAGGGTGGCCAGGATCGGGATAAAACGTACAGGCAGCGATAAACAGACAGCCCGGATAGCGGTTGTTTTTAACGCACTCCGATAACGCCTGATAACGTGCCAGCAGCTTTTGTTCGGCGGTTTGCGTTTCGTCCAGCATCAGCTGACGACGCCAGACATCTATCTGTTGGCTAAGATAGCGCAGCGCATCATAGAGGATTGCCTCTTTGTCTGGCCAGAAGCGGCGTAGCTCGTCCAGTGGATAATCCACACGTTCAGCAACCATCTCCAGCGTGGTGTTGGCAATCCCTTGTAATTCTAATAATTTCAGGGCTTCTCCCAGTACATCTTCACGTTGCACGCTATTTTCCTCCGTCTTTCCCACTGCAAGTGTCGTTCACGGTTGGCGATCGCGCAAATGTGCGCTGAAGGTTTCAGCATCCATAAAGCCCGTGACGCGTGCTTGTGGATGCTCCTGGCCTTGTCCGTCAAAAAAGAGAATTGTCGGTAGGCCAAGGACATTAAGATGCTTTAACAGCGCCACATCTTGGGCGTCGTTGGCAGTGACGTTGGCCTGAAGTAATACCGTGTCTGCTAACGCTTTTTGCACCTGCGGGTCGCTGAAGGTGTATTTCTCAAACTCTTTACAGGCGACGCACCAGTCGGCATAGAGATCTAACATCACTGGTTTGCCTTTGGCTTCAACGAGCGCCTGATTTAACTCATCTACCGTTTTGATTTGTGTAAAGTTGAGATGCGTCTGAGTTTGCGCGGTATGCGTCGCACCAAATGCCCAATCCTGAAGTGGGCGCACGCTAACCAATGCTGCTGCCAGCAGAATTATTTGCACTACGCTCATCCAGCCGCGTTTGGCCTGTAGGCTGGTGATAAAGGCCCAGCCAAAGAATGCGACACCAAGCGCCGACCACAAGCGTAATCCCCATATATCACCAATCACTCGCTCCAGCAGGAAGACCGGCAGTGCGAGGATCACAAAACCAAACGCGGTTTTGACTTGTTCCATCCACGGGCCGCTTTTCGGCAGCAAGCGGTTACCAAAGACGGTAATTAGCATCAGCGGCAGGCCCATGCCCAACGCATAGAGATAAAGCGTGCCGCCGCCCAGCCACATGTTCCCGCTTTGGGCGATATACAGCAGAATCGCGCTAAGCGGTGCGGTGGTGCATGGTGAACAGATCAGTCCGGCAATCGCCCCCATAACAAATACACCGCCAGGTGAGCCGCCCTGTTGGCGATTGCTCATCAGCGTGAGGCGCGTTTGCAGCGAAGAGGGGAGTTGCAGGGTAAACAAGCCAAACATTGACATCGCCAGCAAGGTAAAGACGATAGCGAGGCCAATGAGCACGTATGGGTGCTGTAGCGCCGCCTGGAACTGTAACCCTGCGGCGGCAACCACCAGACCCAGTGCAGTGTAAGTCAGCGCCATCCCCTGCACATAAATAAAGGTCAGCAACAATGCTCTGGCAGTGGAGAGCCGCTGTTTACCGCCCAGCACGATGCCAGAAATCAGTGGGTACATTGGCAGCACGCATGGCGTAAAGGCGATACCAATACCGATCAACAACGCCCAGAGCGCGGAAAAGGGCAATTGCGCGGTGGGCTGCTCTTGCTGCGGAACAGACACAAGCTGTGACGCTGCGTTGTTGGCGACCACTTCGCTTAACGGAACGGTTTTGGTTTCTGGCGGATAACAGAAACCAGCATCAGCACAGCCCTGGTAGATGACAGTTAACGTCGCTCCCGCACTCGCCTGGTTGATGGTTACGGGAAGCGTCAGCCGATCGCGGTAAATCTCGCTTTTGCCGTAAAACTCATCTTCATGCCAGACGCCTTGCGGCAGCTGCACGTCGGCAATTTTCGCGTGTTCCGGCGTAATGCGGACCTGTTTACGGTAGAGGTAGTAACCGTCTTTGATCTGCCAGGTCAGATTCAGGTCATGTTGGTTTTGCTGAAAATCAAAAGCAAAGGCTTGATCTGCGGGGACAAATTGTGAACGTCCCGGCGCGTCGAATAATCCGGCAAAAACGGAAGTGCTGCAAAGTAGCAGGATCAGCGTAAAGATGCGTTGAGCCATGAGAGGTAATCTGTGTCTCCGTGTGTAACAGGTAAAACCAGAAGTTCCGGGGTTTGATATGGATGATGAGCCTTCAGGCATTCCAGCAGTGCCTGCTGGAGAGATACGGTAGTTTTTAAAATCATCTGCACTTCGTATTCTTGCTCCAGCTTACCTTCCCAGTAATAGAGAGAGGTAGCGCCGGGGATCAAGGTCGCGCAGGCCGCCAGTTTTTCCGCCAGCACTTTGGCGGCTAAATCCTGGGCTGTCGCTTCATCCGGTGCCGTACATAGCACCACGACAGACGCGGTATTCGAACTTTTTTCATCAAGCATAAACACCTCGCAAGAACAGATGGAACCGCAAGAGAGAGGTCACTATACAACGGACGGGGGAAGGATGTTAGTCGGCGGGAAAGAAAGCGGGGCCTGAAGCCCCGCGATTGGTCATTACAGCATGAAGCTACCCAGCAAGAAGCCGAAGCAAACGGCCAGGGCAACACCCAGAGTACCCGGGATGAAGAACGGATGGTTGAAGACGAATTTACCGATACGGGTAGTACCCGTGTCATCCATCTGTACCGCAGCAACCAGCGTCGGGTAGGTCGGCAGAATGAACAGACCAGACACCGCAGCGAAAGAAGCAACAGCGGTCAGCGGAGAAACGTTCAGTGCCAGAGCCATCGGCATCAGTGCTTTTGCGGTTGCAGCCTGAGAGTACAGCAGAGCAGAAGCAAAGAAGAAGATGACGGCCAGCAGCCACGGATGACCCTGAATCACTTCACCAGCGGTATCTTTGATCCAGTCGATGTTGTTGGAAACGAAAGTATCGCCCAGCCACGCAACACCCAGGATACAAATACAGGCGCTCATACCTGCTTTGAAGGTGCTGGAGTTGAGGATGTTGTCGGTATCGACTTTACAGATAACGGTGGTCAGAGTTGCAACGCTGAGCATGATGATCAGGATTGCGTTGGTGGTGTTCATCAGCGGTTTTTCAACCAGACCCATGCTTGGGCTGTTGATGATTGCATAGATAACCACGCCAACTACGCCCAGCAGGAACAGCCAGACGGACGTTTTTGCACCGGATTTGATTTCAATCTGCTTTTCACCGCGCAGTTCAACGAGGCCTTCTTCCAGACGCTTGCGATAAATCGGATCGTCAGAGAGTTTGGAGTTGAACAGCATAGTGACCAGGAAGGACATCACCAGAACCGCCAGCAAGGTGGACGGGATGACCACGGAGAGCAGATGGAGGTAGCTGATGCCATGACCTTCCATTACGGAAGACATGTAAACCACGGCCGCTGAGATTGGCGATGCGGTGATCGCAATCTGCGCGGATACCACTGCAGTAGACAGCGGACGGCACGGTTTAACGCCTTGTTCCTTCGCAACTTCAGCGATAACAGGCAGCGTTGCCAGAGAGATGTTGCCAGTACCAGCAAAGATTGTCAGGAAATAGGTCACGATCGGTGCGAGGATCGTGATGTATTTCGGGTTACGGCGCAGCAGCTTTTCTGTCTGATGAACCAGATAGTCCAGACCGCCAGCAACCTGCATGGCAGAAATAGCGGCGATAACCGCCATGATAATGGAAATGACATCGAACGGGATGTTACCGGGTTTAACGCCAATAGCGGCAAGAACCAGCACCCCCAATCCGCCTGCAAAACCAATACCTATTCCCCCCAATCTGGCGCCCAAGAAGATCGCCAGCAAAACTATGATGAGTTCTACAACTAGCATATTAGCCTTCCTTGTTTTTTAACAAGTTGATATTAGATTGTTATTTTTAAGTTACTGCTCACAAGAAAAAAGGCACGTCATCTGACGTGCCTTCTCTATTTGTACTACCCTGTACGATTACTGTTCGCTTTCATCAGTATAGCGTTTTGCTTTGTAAGCCGGGTGCATCAGATTCTGTACGGAGAAAATATCGTCAAGTTCCGCTTCAGTCAACAGACCGCGTTCCAGAACGACTTCACGTACACTCTTACCGGTTTCGGCACAGATTTTACCCACGATGTCACCGTTGTGGTGACCGATGAACGGGTTCAGGTAAGTAACGATACCGATAGAGTTGTAAACGTAACCTTCGCACACTTCTTTGTTAGCCGTGATGCCGTTAATGCATTTTTCCAGCAGGTTGTAGCAAGCGTTGGTCAGAATGTGAACGGATTCGAACATAGCCTGGCCAATGACCGGCTCCATAACGTTCAACTGCAGCTGACCTGCTTCTGCTGCCATGGTAACAGTGGTGTCGTTACCGATGACTTTGAAGCATACCTGGTTAACCACTTCCGGAACAACCGGGTTTACTTTAGCTGGCATGATGGAAGAGCCCGCCTGCAGTTCCGGCAGGTTGATCTCGTTCAGGCCGGCACGTGGACCAGAAGAGAGCAAGCGCAGGTCGTTACAGATTTTGGACATCTTCACAGCCAGGCGTTTCAGCGCGCCGTGAACCATAACATAAGCGCCGCAGTCAGAGGTCGCTTCGATCAGGTCTTCAGCCGGTACGCATGGGAAGCCAGTGACTTCAGCCAGTTTTTTCACTGCCAGCGGAGAGTACTCTTTCGGCGTGTTCAGACCAGTACCGATTGCTGTTGCGCCAAGGTTAACTTCCAGCAGCAGCTCAGCGGTACGTTGAATATTTTTCACTTCTTCTTTCAGCAGGATGCTGAAAGCGCGGAATTCCTGACCGAGGGTCATCGGTACTGCGTCCTGCAGCTGGGTACGACCCATTTTCAGGATGTCCTGGAATTCGACAGCTTTACGTTCAAAGCCTTCACGCAGTTGGTTAATCGCATCTACCAGCTTAATCAGGGAAGAGTAAACTGCGATACGGAAACCGGTCGGGTAGGCGTCGTTAGTGGACTGACATTTGTTAACATGGTCGTTCGGGTTCAGGTACTGATATTCACCTTTCTGGTGACCCATCAGTTCCAGACCGATATTGGCCAGCACTTCGTTGGTGTTCATGTTTACGGAAGTACCTGCGCCGCCCTGGTAGACGTCTACCGGGAACTGATCCATGCATTTTCCGTTGTTCAGGACTTCATCACATGCGGCAATGATGGCATTCGCTACACTTTTAGGAATGGTTTGCAGCTCTTTGTTTGCCATAGCTGCGGCTTTTTTAACCATTACCATACCGCGAACAAATTCAGGAATATCACTGATTTTGTTGTTGCTGATATAGAAGTTTTCAATCGCTCTCAGAGTGTGAACACCATAGTAGGCATCAGCTGGAACTTCCCTGGTACCCAACAGATCTTCTTCGATACGAATGTTGTTTGACATGTGAACCTTCTTTTTCAAGCTGCCAATGATTTGCTTTAAACACACAGAATATATGTGGTTTCGAATGTTTTTCGACCGACGATTATCCCCTGCATCGACCGAATACCCGAGATCATATGCTGCTTGAGGATTTCTACCGTAATCTGGATCACTTTAAGTGTCGGTTTTTACCCCTTAATTATTAATTTGTGAAATAGATCACCGCTTTGGGATTACTACCAAAAATAGTTGCGCAAACATCTTGAAATTTTGCTAATGACCACAATATAAGCTGAACGCGATTCGCAACCCATTCAGGTAGCCGGGTTTAACCGGCTGCTATTACAGGAGAAACCTTTGCGCTGGTTACCTTTTATTGCCATTTTCCTTTATGTCTATATTGAGATTTCAATCTTTATTCAGGTTGCCCATGTATTGGGGGTATTGCTGACCCTCGTGCTGGTTATATTCACGTCAGTTATCGGTATGTCACTGGTACGTAACCAGGGCTTTAAGAATTTCGTGCTGATGCAGCAAAAAATGGCGGCAGGTGAAAACCCAGCGGCGGAGATGATTAAAAGTGTTTCGCTGATCATTGCCGGTTTGCTGCTTTTATTACCGGGCTTTTTCACCGACTTCCTCGGCCTTCTGCTTTTATTACCGCCGGTGCAAAAGCATCTGACGGTGAAGTTGATGCCGCATTTGCGCTTTTCTCGCATGCCAGGCGGCGGTTTTAGCGCCGGGACCGGTGGCGGTAATACTTTTGATGGTGAGTACCAGCGAAAGGATGATGAGCGCGACCGCCTTGATCATAAAGACGATCGCCAGGATTAATGCCGAAACGCCGGATTATGTGGTTATGCCATTTTCCGGCGTTTTTCGTTTTGGCAGAAACAGCCATAACCCCGCCAGCATGATCAGCGCATAGAGACTTTTCCAGCCGACCATTGCCAGTAACAGAACGCATAACAGCCCGCCAACCACCGCCAGTAGTCGATAACGTCCTTGCAATAATTTACAGCCTGCCAGCATGCATAACAGATAAATCATAATAAAGATGCCATTGGCATAGATGATAAGTGCGTCCAGATTGATCTCTAAAGCATGAATCACCAACGTGCTCACCACGCAGCAGCCGAGCACCGCATTGAGGGCATTACGCGGAATATGACGAGAAGAGAGGCGTGCCAGGTAGTGGTCAGGATTATGTTGCGCTTGTGACCAGACCAGGCGGGCGAAACTCTGTATATAAATGTTGAGACTGGCAAAGCAGGCCAGATAGCCAATCACGCAGGCAATCCATAACGCCCCTACACCGAACAGCTGCACCACAATTTTTGGAAGCGATGCTGCCGCTGCCATTTTTTCACCGTAGGCGTCGAAGTGTAAGACGACTACCGTACAGCCCCAGTAGACTAATCCTGCCAGCAGCAGACCAATCATCAACGCGCGAGGAAAATCACGCTCTGGATTTTTAAATTCCGAGGCAAGATGGGCAAATGCTTCCAGACCGACAAAGCACCAGAACATCACTGATAACGCAGCAAATAACCCGGTAAGTTCGATATTACCAGGTGCAGGGAAGGGGATATTCGCAGGTTGGATATCACCCGCCCACCAGATAGCGACAATCAGCGCGACGATAAGTCCGGCAATAACTGTTTGTAGATTAGCACTGGAATTGGCACCGCGAGTACCGATATACCACACCAACGCCAGCGTACCGAGTTCTGCTAACAACAGTTGCCAGCTATGCCAGCCAAACATCGCCTGGCCGAACCCGGCAGCAATTTGTAGCGCGGCAGGCAAACCCACGGGAATGACCGATAAAAATAACCAGCCGGTGACTCGCTCAAGCCGCGAACCAAACGCCATACCGACGAAGTGTGCGACGCCGCCTGCACTGGGATAGTGGCGACCCAGAATCGCAAACACAATTGCAATCGGGAACACTAAGATAATCAAAACGGGCCACGCCCACAGGCTGGTATTGCCTGCTACCAGTGCAGCTAACGCAGGAACGGCAAACACGCCAGTGCCTAATAATGACGTCGATAGCAGGCCGATGCCCTGGGCCAGCCCCAGTTCTTGTTTGAGTCCACTCATGGGTTGATGTCCGATTGCGCCCAAATCTTGGGCAACTGCGTAGATTTTCGATGGTAGCACAATCAGATTCGCTTATGACGGCGATGAATAAATTGCGATGAAATGTGAGGTGAATCAGTGTTTTCACCTGATTTTGTGCTGATCAGAATTTTTTTTCATTTTCCCCCTTGAAGGGGCGAAGCCTCACCCCCATTTCTCTGGTCACCAGCCGGGAAACCACTTAAGGTCCGGCGTCACCCATAACAGATACGGACTTTCTCAAAGGAGAGTTATCAATGAATATTCGTCCATTGCATGATCGCGTGATCGTCAAGCGTAAAGAAGTTGAAACTAAATCTGCTGGCGGCATCGTTCTGACCGGCTCTGCAGCGGCTAAATCTACCCGTGGCGAAGTGCTGGCTGTCGGCAATGGCCGTATCCTTGAAAATGGCGAAGTGAAGCCGCTGGACGTGAAAGTTGGCGACATCGTTATTTTCAACGATGGCTACGGTGTGAAATCTGAGAAGATCGACAATGAAGAAGTGTTGATCATGTCCGAAAGCGACATTCTGGCAATTGTTGAAGCGTAATCCGCGCACGACACTGAACATACGAATTTAAGGAATAAAGATAATGGCAGCTAAAGACGTAAAATTCGGTAACGACGCTCGTGTGAAAATGCTGCGCGGCGTAAACGTACTGGCAGATGCAGTGAAAGTTACCCTCGGTCCGAAAGGCCGTAACGTAGTTCTGGATAAATCTTTCGGTGCACCGACCATCACCAAAGATGGTGTTTCCGTTGCTCGTGAAATCGAACTGGAAGACAAGTTCGAAAACATGGGTGCGCAGATGGTGAAAGAAGTTGCCTCTAAAGCGAACGACGCTGCAGGCGACGGTACCACCACCGCAACCGTACTGGCTCAGGCTATCATCACTGAAGGCCTGAAAGCTGTTGCTGCGGGCATGAACCCGATGGACCTGAAACGTGGTATCGACAAAGCCGTTACCGCTGCAGTTGAAGAACTGAAAGCCCTGTCCGTACCGTGCTCTGACTCTAAAGCGATTGCTCAGGTTGGTACCATCTCCGCTAACTCCGACGAAACCGTAGGTAAACTGATCGCTGAAGCGATGGACAAAGTCGGTAAAGAAGGCGTTATCACCGTTGAAGACGGTACCGGTCTGCAGGATGAACTGGACGTGGTTGAAGGTATGCAGTTCGACCGTGGCTACCTGTCACCTTACTTCATCAACAAGCCGGAAACTGGCGCAGTAGAACTGGAAAGCCCGTTCATCCTGCTGGCTGACAAGAAAATCTCCAACATCCGCGAAATGCTGCCGGTTCTGGAAGCTGTTGCCAAAGCAGGCAAACCGCTGCTGATCATCGCTGAAGATGTAGAAGGCGAAGCGCTGGCAACTCTGGTTGTTAACACCATGCGTGGCATCGTGAAAGTTGCTGCGGTTAAAGCTCCGGGCTTCGGCGATCGTCGTAAAGCTATGCTGCAGGATATCGCAACCCTGACTGGCGGTACCGTGATCTCTGAAGAGATCGGTATGGAGCTGGAAAAAGCAACCCTGGAAGACCTGGGTCAGGCTAAACGTGTTGTGATCAACAAAGACACCACCACTATCATCGATGGCGTGGGTGAAGAAGCTGCAATCCAGGGCCGTGTTGCTCAGATCCGTCAGCAGATTGAAGAAGCAACTTCTGACTACGACCGTGAAAAACTGCAGGAGCGCGTAGCGAAACTGGCAGGCGGCGTTGCAGTTATCAAAGTTGGTGCTGCTACCGAAGTTGAAATGAAAGAGAAAAAAGCACGCGTTGAAGACGCCCTGCACGCGACCCGTGCTGCGGTAGAAGAAGGCGTGGTTGCTGGTGGTGGTGTTGCGCTGATCCGCGTAGCGTCTAAACTGGCAGACCTGCGTGGTCAGAACGAAGACCAGAACGTAGGTATCAAAGTTGCACTGCGTGCAATGGAAGCTCCGCTGCGTCAGATCGTCCTGAACTGCGGCGAAGAACCGTCTGTTGTTGCTAACACCGTTAAAGGCGGCGACGGCAACTACGGTTACAACGCAGCAACCGAAGAATACGGCAACATGATCGACATGGGTATCCTGGACCCAACCAAAGTAACCCGCTCTGCTCTGCAGTACGCGGCTTCTGTGGCTGGCCTGATGATCACCACCGAGTGCATGGTTACCGACCTGCCGAAAAACGATGCAGCTGACTTAGGCGCTGCTGGCGGTATGGGCGGCATGGGTGGCATGGGCGGCATGATGTAATTGCCCTGCACCTCGCAGAAATAAACAAACCCCCGGGCAGAAATGTCTGGGGGTTTTTCTTTTGGTCATCTTTCTAGTATAAGATTCAGACACGGACGACGCGAGTGGCGTCCAGCTCATTGATTATGGGGAATAACATGCACGTAAAATACTTAGCAGGGATTGTCGGTGCCGCGCTACTGATGGCGGGTTGTAGCTCCAGCAACGAATTGAGTGCTGCCGGTCAGAGTGTACGCATTGTGGACGAGCAGCCAGGCGCAGAGTGCCAGTTGATTGGTACTGCGACAGGTAAGCAAAGTAACTGGCTTTCCGGGCAACACGGTGAAGAAGGCGGTTCTATGCGTGGTGCGGCAAACGATCTGCGCAACCAGGCAGCGGCAATGGGTGGTAACGTGATTTATGGTATCAGCAGCCCGTCGCAGGGAATGTTGTCCAGTTTTGTCCCGACGGATAGCCAGATTATCGGCCAGGTATATAAGTGCCCGAATTGATGTGATTCAGAGGCTGGATGACTCCAGCCTCGCATTAGCAAAGATGAGATTATTTCGCTTGTGGTGCACTTTTGCTGATGGACTGAACACGTAAGTGATGCAGCGCGCGTAAGCATTGATCCTGGGTTAGCGGTTGGGTGTTATTTGCCGCTACGGTGCGAACATAGACCTGACATGGCACACCCGCGAGTTTTTTCAGTCTAGGGCTGAAATCAAGCATTCGGCGAGTGATCGCCTCCACTTCTTTACCCGGCGTTGCTTCACGCGTTTTCACCACCGCGCCGCTAAATTGCTCTTTGCCATTTTCATCTTTAAAGCGATAAAGCACTGCCAGATAATGGTTGAACAAGTTATGTTTCCATTCTGGTTGGGAATAGGTGTCATATTCCAGATTGCCATTGTCCTGGCAGTCAACGTCGTATAACGGCAGGAAATCTAACAGTGAGGTAATACGTAATGCCAGTTCACGCATTTCCGCATTATTAATTGCATGAATGATTGCTCGCGCCAGCATTTCAATCTGCAACTCATTGATGACTAACTCACATTTGCTACCGTCATGTAGCGTTAATACGAAGGTAAGATTTTCACCCTGATTATCGGTAAGTTCCAGCGTGTTAACTCGACGATTAATATCGGCATTTTTAAGCTCATCAACCAGAATTTCTGGGATATTTTCTGCCATTTTCTTAATGACTTTATCGCGAGCTTGCTCATACTGAAGGCGTGCTGCAGCATCCAGTTTATGCTTTTGATGCAGACGGCTTTCCAGCGCAATCAGCAGGTCGCGCAGTTCCATGACAGACAGAAAGAACAACGATTCTTTATTGCGAGGCTCTTTAATTTTCAGCGCCAGTGCAATGAAATTATTACTCTTGCGAATAACACCGGTATTAACACCCTTGATGCTTATGGCCATGTAGGTTCTCCCTAACCATTTCTCAATTAAATAATTAATTTTAATTTATAAGCCAGATAAATGGGCTTGGTAGTAATAGTTGTTAAAATAACATAAATAGCCGTGCTCACTCTATATAAACAGAAAAGAAAGGTTAATTATTGGTGTTGGTTATATAAAAAGTAATAACAGCAATGTATATGAATAATTAAAGGTTATGCAACGTGCAAAGATTAAACTTCCCTGTTTAATCAGTTACTGCTGGGGTAGCTGGAGATCCAGCGGCGTTTTGCTGGGTTCGCCGCCAATCTCGCGCGCCAGTTTCGGCACCATATATCCAGATACCAGCGTCAGCAGCTCACGCATAATCTGCCGTGCTTCGTCATCACTCACCATAAAATGCGCCGCGCCCTGTACTTTATCGAGCACATGCAGGTAATACGGCATCACGCCCGCATCGAACAACGCATTACTCAGGTTTGCCAGCGTTTGTGCGTTATCGTTCACACCACGTAACAGAACGCTCTGGTTCAGCAAAGTAACGCCTACCCGGCGCAACTTAGCCATCGCCTGGCGGAATGTTTCATCTACCTCATTGGCATGGTTGATGTGATTCACCAGCAAGATTTGCAGCGTAGAATGTGAAAAGCGTTCGACCAGCGCATCTGTGATGCGTGCCGGGATCACAATCGGCAGACGGCTGTGAATCCGCAGACGTTTGATATGCGGGATGGCTTCCAGTTGTGTGAGCAACCAGTCCAGCTCGTGATCTTTCGCCATCAGCGGATCGCCGCCGGAGAAAATCATCTCGTCCAGTTCCGGATGCGCTGCAACATACTCAAGTGCCGTCTGCCAGTTTCGCTTGTTGCCCTGATTTTCGGCATACGGGAAATGGCGACGAAAGCAATAACGGCAATTTACCGCACAGCCGCCTTTGACCAGCAATAGCGCCCGGTTGTGGTATTTATGCAACAAACCAGGCACTACGCTGTGCTGTTCTTCCAGCGGGTCGGTGGAGAATCCGGGCGCGACGACAAACTCATCTTGCGAGGTAAGTACCTGACGCAAAAGTGGATCGTCCGGATTGCCTTTCTCCATGCGATCGATAAATGAGCGGGGAACACGCAGGGCAAACAGCTTTTTGGCGCTGCGTCCGGCCAACAGTTTTTCGTCCGCGTCTATATTCAAAAGACGCAGAAGTTCATCAGGATCGGTCACAACATCGGCAAGTTGCGTTAACCAATCTTCTCTGGATGGGGTATTTAGGGTTACAATATGCGCCATTTTGTGGCTTAGCTACCAATTAACAAATTTCAGAGGGCCTTATGGCAACGTACTATAGCAACGATTTTCGTGCTGGTCTTAAAATCATGTTAGACGGCGAACCTTACGCGGTTGAAGCGAGTGAATTCGTAAAACCGGGTAAAGGCCAGGCATTTGCTCGCGTTAAACTGCGTCGTCTGCTGACCGGTACTCGCGTAGAAAAAACCTTCAAATCTACTGATTCCGCTGAAGGCGCTGATGTTGTCGATATGAACCTGACTTACCTGTACAACGACGGTGAGTTCTGGCACTTCATGAACAACGAAACTTTCGAGCAACTGTCTGCTGATGCAAAAGCAATTGGCGACAACGCTAAATGGTTGCTGGATCAGGCAGAGTGTATCGTAACTCTGTGGAATGGTCAGCCGATCTCCGTTACTCCGCCGAACTTTGTTGAACTGGAAATCGTTGATACCGATCCAGGCCTGAAAGGGGATACCGCAGGTACTGGCGGCAAACCGGCTACCCTGTCTACTGGCGCTGTGGTTAAAGTTCCGCTGTTCGTGCAGATCGGCGAAGTCATCAAAGTGGATACCCGCTCTGGTGAATACGTCTCTCGCGTGAAGTAATGCGGTTTTGGTGCGGCCTGTTGGCTGCACCATCACTTATTCTGGTCAGAGATGATGAAACGCCTTATCGTTCTTGTTTTGCTTGCCAGCACGCTGCTCACGGGCTGTAACACCGCTCGCGGTTTCGGCGAAGATATCAAACATCTCGGCAACTCCATCTCCCGCGCTGCCAGCTAATTTTTCTTCTCTTCCGAAAAATCATCAGATTTCCATCATTTTTGGCGATGTTGTCTATTATTAATTTGCTATAGGCAAACATAAATAACATTACCTAAAAGGAAGACGTTATGGTGAAGAAGACAATTGCAGCGATCTTTTCTGTTCTGGTGCTTTCAACAGTATTAACTGCCTGCAACACCACGCGTGGCGTTGGTGAAGATATCTCTGATGGCGGTAACGCGATTTCTGGTGCAGCAACAAAAGCACAGCAATAAGCAATAACGGTACGACAGCTGTGTCGTGCCGTTTGTTTTTTTGCGATAGTCACTAAGGTAATAGTTGAAATTCCCCTGCCACCTGGCAAAATACCCGTTCAACCATCAGCTTTGCAGGACGACCTGCAAACGCCTCTTTTCACCGGGGACGGCCCCAATTCTCCGGAGCCTGATATGTCCTGGATTATCTTAGTTATTGCTGGCCTGCTGGAAGTGGTATGGGCCGTTGGCCTGAAATATACCCACGGCTTTAGTCGTTTGACGCCAAGTGTTATTACCGTGACGGCGATGATTGTCAGTATGGCGCTACTTGCCTGGGCGATGAAATCGTTACCAGTAGGGACAGCTTATGCCGTGTGGACGGGTATTGGCGCAGTCGGCGCGGCCATCACCGGTATTGTGCTGCTCGGTGAGTCCGCTAACCCGATGCGCCTGGCGAGCCTGGCGTTAATCGTATTGGGGATTATTGGTCTGAAACTCAGCACTCACTAACTACCGGGCTGCTGTACCCAAATAAACTTACTGACATCAAACCCTTCCCGGGTCGCGACTGCCAGCATTTCCTGTTTCACTTCGTCAGAAATGGTTGGCGTGCGGGAGAGTATCCACAGGTAGTCGCGGTCCGGGCCGCAAACCAGCGCATGGCGGTATTCCCGATCGAGTGCAATAACGTTATAACCGCCATAGAAAGGACCAAAGAATGACACTTTCAGCGCAGCGCGAGTTGGTGCGCCGGTAAAGTACGCTTTCCCTTCACTCTGCTGCCACATTTCTCTGTCAGGATTATAGCCTTTATTAATGACATTCAGGCCGCCATCATCCCGCAGACTGTATGTTGCGGTGACTTTTTCCAGTCCACGTTCAAAGCGGTGATCAAAACGGGCAATCTCATACCAGGTACCGAGATAACGTTTGGCGTCGAAATTATTCACTACTGTCACGCCACGCGGCGGCGTAGGAGAACTGCAGGCAACGACCAGGAATGCAGCTGTCGCTGCGGCAACGAGAGGGAGCAGGCGCATAAATGTTTCCTTACTGGTTTTTTTCTAAGTGTAGATGACAGCAAGGAAAAGCGGAGAAAAATGTCCGAAAATTCGGACCCGATGAAATTTTACTGTAGAGCGTTGAGAATCTGCCAGGCGGCGGTAACTCTCGCTGGATTGGGATAATTTTTGTTAGCCAGCATCACGATACCCAGCTCTTTTTCTGGAATAAACGCGACATAGCTACCAAATCCGCCGGTCGCCCCCGTTTTATGTACCCATGATGCGCGTACTGCAGGAGTTGGGGGCGTAATCGCTTTTACGGGGCGTGCTGCCAGTGCAATTTTATTGTCACTGCCGTTAATGATAATGTCAGGATTTACCGGCCAGTCCAGCATTTCCCAGCCCAGGCCCTGATACATATCGCCGGTTTGCCAGTAGCGAGATTGTGCCAGTTGTATCCCTTGTTGAAGTGTTTTCTCATTGATATCACGGGGGTTTAAATTGCTTTGCACCCAGCGGGCCATATCTTCAATGGTCGACTTCACACCATAAGCTTCAGCGTCTAATGCTCCTGGCGAAACATGCACTGCCTTACCTTCGCGATATCCCCAGGCGTAATGCTTTTCTTCTGCGGGCGGCACATTAATCCACGTATGGTTGAGTTTGAGAGGCTGGAAGACACGAGTTTGCATCGCCTGCTCAAAACTTAAACCAGACGGCTTCACAGCCAGTGCGCCGAACAAACCGATACTGGCGTTGGCATACAAACGTTGTGTTCCTCGAGCCCATTCAGGCTGCCAGTTTTGATAGAAGCGCAGCAAGTCGCTTGAGGATTTAACATCATCCGGCACCTGTAACGGCAGGCCGCCAGCGGTGTAGGTCGCAAGATGTAATAGTGTGATCCCATTCCACTGTTTAGCGGTAAGTTCAGGCCAGTATTTTGTCGCGGGATCGCTTAGGTTGATTTCCCCTCGCGCAATAGCGTCGCCACCAAGCACGCCCGTAAATGTTTTGCTGACCGAACCTAACTCAAACAACGTTTGCTGTGTGACGGGCTGCTTTTTGGCGATGTCCGCATAGCCCCAGGTAAAGTAATAAGGTTTACCCTGATAAATTACCGCCACCGCCATACCGGGGATCTTTTGTTGCTCTATAAGCGGGGTAATTGTGCGATGCACAATATCGTTGATTTGTTGAGGGGCAGCAAATGTGGAGCAAGAGGCGGTAATTAATAAGGCGCAGAGCGTCGTTTTGAACATAGGGTCTGGTTTCCATACAAAACGGCCCGCCATAGGCGGGCCGGATTTACATTGGCGATGCGTTAGATTGTAACGACACCAATCAGTGTGACAACTGTCAGGATAGCAGCCAGACCGTAGAAAACCCATTTGCCCGCAGGTACGTGGATTTTCAGATCGTGCATCGCGTGGTGCATACGGTGTAAACCACACCACAGTGGCAGAACGATCATCAGGAACAGGAATACGCGACCAATGAAGCTTTGCGCGAACGCCAGAACGCGCTCGTAGCTCAGCGCATCACCCGGAAACAGCCCCAGCGGCAGCAGAATACCCACCAGCAGGATCATCACCGGCGCAATGATGGCGCTCCACATACCACCGGCCCCGAAGAGGCCCCAGAATACCGGTTCGTCAGAACGCTTTGGATTTGGATTAATCATCTCAGGCTCCTTACCAGTACAGGGCAACAAACAGGATTACGATGGTGGCAACCACGGTTACCGCCCAGAGACTTTTGATAATTGGCTCTGGTCCCATTTTTTCGTCTTTTACAATGATATTGGCCGCTTTAGGTGCCAGCTCAAACCAGGTTTTGGTGTGCAGCAGAGCTGCTGCCAGAGTGATCAGGTTAATGATCACGATAACCGGGTTTTGTAAAAAGTCGACGAATCCCGCCCAGGCTTCCGGGCCATTTTTCAAGGCAAACAGCCCGAAAATCAGTTCAATGCTGAACCACACAGCCGGAACTGCCGTGCCTTCGCGCAGCATGTAAAAGCGATAAAACGGCAATTTTTTCCACCAGGTGGACGTCATTGGCCGTACATACGGTTTACGTTTAGTCGTCATGTTGCACTCCTTAGCGTGGTTTCAGGGTCGCGATAAGAAAGTCTTTCGAACTTTCTACTTTGCCCTGCTGAATGGCCGCAGCCGGATCGACGTGTTTCGGGCAGACTTCGGAGCAGTAGCCCACGAAAGTACAGCTCCATACGCCGTTCTGGCTGTTCAACTGCGCCATACGCTCCTTCTTACCGTGATCGCGGCTATCTTCGTTATAACGATGCGCCAGCGTAATGGCAGCCGGACCGATGAACTCTGGGTTCAGGCCAAACTGCGGGCACGCGGCGTAGCACAGACCACAGTTGATGCAACCGGAGAACTGGTGATACTTCGCCATCTGCGCCGGGGTCTGGATGTTAGTACCCTGATCCGCGGTGCGGGAGTTGCCGATGATGTACGGTTTGATCGCTTCCAGACTTTCGATGAAGTGGGTCATATCGACCACCAGATCGCGTTCAATCGGGAAGTTAGCTAACGCTTCAACCTTCATACCGTCGGTGTAGTCACGCAAGAAGGTTTTACATGCCAGTTTCGGCACGTTGTTAACCATCATGCCGCAGGAACCACAAATCGCCATACGGCAGGACCAGCGGTAGCTCAGGTCCGGTGCCAGGTTGTCTTTGATGTAGCCCAGCGCATCCAGTAATGAGGTAGTTGCGTCATAAGGCACTTCATAGAATGCGCTATGCGGTGCGGTATCGACTTCCGGGTTATAGCGCACCACCTCAATTTTCAGGTTTTTCATCTCAGCCATTCGCCTTCTCCTTCTTATTGGCTGCTTCCGCCTTATCGGCTGCATCCGCTTCGCCACCGTAAACGCGTTTAGCTGGCGGCAGCGTAGTAATCTTCACGTCGCTGTACTCCAGGCGAGTAGTGCCATCAGCATCGCGGAAGGCGAGGGTGTGTTTGAGGAAGTTGACGTCGTCACGCTCGGTGCAACCTTCGTCCAGGCGCTGGTGCGCGCCGCGAGACTCTTTACGTGCCATTGCAGAGTGCGCCATACATTCAGCAACGTTCAGACCGTGGCCCAGTTCAATGGTGTAGAGCAGGTCGGTGTTGAACACGCTGGAGGTGTCGGTGATGCGCACGCGCTTGAAGCGTTCCTGTAGCTCAGCCAGCTTGTCGATGGTTTTCTGCATCAGTTCCGGCGTACGGTAGATACCGCAACCTTCTTCCATTGCCAGGCCCATTTCGTCGCGGATCTTCGCCCAGTTTTCGCCGCCATCCTGGTTAACCAGATCTTTCAGACGTTGTTCAACGCCAGCTGCCTGCGCTTCAATTGCCGCTTCGTTGCCATTACCGGCAGTTGCTGCACGTTCTGTCGCTTGTTCACCGGCCAGACGACCGAAGACCACCAGTTCCGCCAGGGAGTTGGAGCCCAGACGGTTTGCGCCGTGCAGACCAACAGAGGAACATTCACCCACGGCGAACAGACCTTTAATGCGGGTTTCACAGTTCTGATCGGTTTCGATACCGCCCATGGTGTAGTGTGCGGTCGGACGTACTGGAATCGGTTCTTTAACCGGATCGACGCCAACGTACGCTTTCGCCAGTTCGCAGATGAACGGCAGACGTTCATGCAGTTTTTTCTCGCCGAGGTGACGCAGGTCGAGATAAACCACATCGCCACGCGGTGTGGAGATGGTGTTGCCTTTACGCCATTCGTGCCAGAAGGCCTGAGAAACTTTGTCGCGTGGACCCAGTTCCATATATTTGTTTTTCGGCTCGCCCAGTGGAGTTTCCGGACCCATGCCGTAATCTTGCAGATAACGGTAGCCATTTTTGTTGACCAGAATACCGCCTTCACCGCGGCAGCCTTCGGTCATCAGGATACCGGAACCTGGCAGACCAGTTGGGTGATATTGAACGAATTCCATGTCACGCAGCGGAACGCCGTGGCTTAGCGCCATACCCATACCGTCACCGGTAACGATGCCGCCGTTGGTGTTGTAACGATAAACGCGACCTGCACCGCCGGTAGCCATAACGACCGCGTTAGCACGGATCTGCACCAGCGTGCCTTCCATCATGTTCATTGCTACCAGGCCGCGAACATGACCATCATCAACCAGAATATCCAGCACGAAATGTTCGTCAAAACGCTGGATCTGCGGGAATTGCAGAGAGGTCTGGAACAGCGTGTGCAGCATATGGAAGCCGGTCTTATCGGCGGCGAACCAGGTACGCTCGATTTTCATGCCGCCGAAGCGACGTACGTTGACGCTACCATCCGGGCGACGGCTCCATGGGCATCCCCACAGTTCCAGTTGGGTCATTTCGGTTGGGCAGTGGTGGACGAAATAATCCACGACATCCTGCTCACACAACCAGTCGCCACCCGCTACTGTATCGTGAAAGTGATATTCGAAGCTGTCATGATCCTGCGCGACAGCGGCGGAGCCCCCTTCTGCAGCAACGGTATGGCTACGCATAGGGTATACTTTTGAGATTAGTGCGATTTTTGCATTTGGATTTGCCTGCGCGGCAGCAATTGCAGCACGTAATCCCGCGCCACCGGCGCCTACAATGGCAAGATCGGCTTGAAAGGTTTGCACGACATTCCTCCAGATTGTTTTTATCCCACAGCCCCGTACTTCAGGGTAAGTGCCTGAAAGTTACGGTCTGCGAACGCTATTCCACTGCTCCTTTATAGGTACAACAGTATAGTCTGATGGATAAGTCTGAAATTTGACGAGATCGATTTTTTTAGTGCGCAAGAGGGCTAAATTATCACTGAAGATGATTAATTTAATTACTAAACCATCAGATCGTGCTTTTTTTAGTCACCGCCCACCGTTGATTGATACCTGCGTAAAATTTGTCTTGCCGCCGCGTTGCGAGTAGACTTCGTGCCCTTGTCAAAAAATGGAGATTTAACTATGAGCGAAACGGCATCCTGGCAGCCGAGCGCATCCATTCCTAACTTATTAAAACGCGCGGCGATTATGGCGGAGATCCGTCGTTTCTTTGCCGATCGTGGAGTGCTGGAGGTGGAGACGCCTTGTATGAGCCAGGCGACGGTAACCGATATTCATTTGGTCCCGTTTGAGACGCGTTTCGTTGGCCCCGGGCATTCGCAGGGGATGAATCTCTGGTTAATGACCAGCCCGGAATACCACATGAAACGCCTGCTGGTTGCCGGTTGTGGGCCGGTATTCCAGCTGTGCCGCAGCTTCCGTAATGAAGAGATGGGGCGTTATCACAACCCTGAGTTCACTATGCTTGAGTGGTATCGACCGCACTATGATATGTACCGGTTGATGAACGAGGTGGACGATCTCTTGCAACAGGTGCTGGACTGCCCGGCAGCAGAAAGTCTTTCTTATCAACAAGCTTTCTTGCGTTATCTGGAAATTGACCCGCTCTCTGCCGACAAAACGCAACTGCGGGAAGTGGCAGCGAAACTGGATTTGAGCAACGTTGCCGATACCGAAGAAGACCGCGACACGCTGCTACAACTGCTGTTTACCTTTGGCGTAGAGCCAAATATTGGCAAAGAAAAACCGACCTTTGTGTACCACTTTCCGGCCAGCCAGGCATCACTGGCGCAAATCAGTACCGAAGATCATCGGGTCGCTGAACGCTTTGAGGTTTATTATAAAGGTATTGAGCTGGCGAATGGTTTCCATGAATTGACGGATGCCCGTGAGCAGCAACAACGTTTTGAACAAGATAACCGTAAGCGCGCGGCGCGCGGTTTGCCGCAGCACCCCATTGACGAGAATCTTATTGAAGCCTTGAAAGTCGGTATGCCTGACTGTTCCGGCGTGGCATTAGGCGTTGATCGTCTGGTGATGTTGGCGCTGGGTGCGGAGACACTGGCTGAAGTCATCGCCTTTAGCGTTGACCGGGCATAATTCTGAAAAATTACTGAATTAACCGCGAAGAATGGCGTGATGAGCGCCATTCTGTAGCATATGTTTTCATTTTTCCGCTAAAGGCCACAATTTAAGACTGGATATTTGATATCATCCAGGTATCAATTCTGTATTGGTTTTTACGCTGCCCACTCAATGATAGGGTAGTGCAGTTCAGTGGGCGCGTTTTAGACACGCGCTGAAATGAAGGATGGTTTCATGCCTCACACGATAAAAAAGATGAGTCTGATAGGGCTCATATTGATGATCTTTACTTCTGTATTTGGATTTGCCAATAGCCCATCGGCTTATTACTTAATGGGTTATAGTGCGATTCCCTTTTATATATTTTCTGCATTGTTATTCTTTATTCCATTCGCCTTAATGATGGCTGAAATGGGCGCTGCGTATCGCAAAGAAGAAGGCGGTATCTATTCCTGGATGAATAATAGTGTCGGACCACGTTTTGCCTTCATTGGTACGTTTATGTGGTTTTCCTCTTATATCATCTGGATGGTGAGCACCTCCGCGAAAGTTTGGGTACCGTTCTCAACATTTCTCTACGGTAGCGACATGACCCAGCACTGGCGTATTGCCGGACTGGAACCTACGCAGGTGGTTGGTCTGCTGGCAGTGGCATGGATGATTCTGGTCACCGTCGTTGCTTCAAAAGGGATTAATAAAATTGCCCGTATTACTGCGGTGGGCGGTATTGCAGTAATGTGTCTTAATTTAGTATTGCTGTTAGTAAGCATTACTATTTTGTTATTAAATGGTGGGCATTTCGCGCAGGATATTAATTTCCTGACATCACCGAATCCAGGTTATCAGTCCGGTCTGGCAATGCTATCGTTTGTGGTATTTGCTATTTTTGCCTATGGCGGAATTGAAGCGGTTGGTGGTCTGGTCGATAAAACGGAAAATCCAGAAAAGAACTTTGCCAAAGGTATTGTTTTTGCCGCTATTGTTATTTCAATCGGTTATTCGCTGGCAATATTTTTATGGGGCGTCAGCACAAACTGGCAGCAGGTATTAAGTAATGGTTCCGTTAACCTTGGCAATATTACCTATGTGCTGATGAAGAGCCTCGGGTTGACGCTGGGTAACGCACTGCATTTGTCACCTGAAGCGTCATTGTCGCTGGGTGTATGGTTTGCGCGTATTACCGGGCTTTCGATGTTCCTCGCTTACACTGGCGCGTTCTTTACGCTTTGCTATTCACCGTTGAAAGCTATCATCCAGGGGACGCCGAAAGCGTTGTGGCCGGAACCGATGACGCGGCTGAATGCGATGGGCATGCCGTCTATCGCCATGTGGATGCAGTGCGGGTTGGTTACTGTCTTCATCCTGCTGGTTTCGTTTGGTGGTGGCACCGCATCGGCATTCTTTAACAAGCTAACGCTGATGGCGAACGTGTCTATGACGCTTCCTTACCTGTTCCTTGCACTGGCTTTCCCGTTCTTTAAAGCACGTCAGGATCTCGACAGACCGTTTGTGATTTTCAAAACACATATGTCGGCAATGATTGCGACAGTGGTTGTCGTACTGGTGGTGACATTTGCGAACGTCTTCACCATCATTCAACCTGTGGTTGAAGCCGGAGACTGGGACAGCACATTGTGGATGATTGGCGGCCCTGTCTTCTTCTCGCTGTTAGCGATGGCGATTTACCAGAACTATTGCAGCAGAGTGGCAAAAAATCCGCAGTGGGCGGTGGAATAACCCGATGCCCTATCGTCTGCCTGACGATAGGGCGCAATGACAGGGAATTAGCGGGATTTCGTATGCGCTATAGCGAAATTAAGCGACCGATTATCTCATGAGTGCGCGCATGTTTGTCTTGTGCTGCATCTGGTTCATTGTGGCGTTCCTCTGGATAACCATTACCTCCGCGCTGGACAAAGAGTGGATGATTGATGGACGCGGGATTAACAACGTCTGTGATGTTTTGATGTATCTCGAAGATGACGATACTCGCGATGTCGGTGTGATAATGACGTTACCGCTCTTTTTCCCTTTTCTCTGGTTCGCTTTGTGGCGAAAAAAACGCGGCTGGTTTATGTACGCCACCGCCCTGGCTATTTTCGGCTACTGGTTGTGGCAGTTTTTTCTGCGCTATCAGTTTTGCTTGTGAGCCGGATGGGTTCATCCGGCCACAAAGACCTTACAAACTTCCTGCCTGACGACCTTTGCCCGCAGAAGTTAATGTTCTCCCCGTTTGTTTACCGTTGAGGCTTTCCAGACGCATCTGGAAGGGCGGGAATGGCATATCGATACCGTGGGCGTGGAAGCCAGCCAGAATCAGCTGGTGGATCTCATGGCGTAGCGGCATACGGTGACCCATCTCAGCGGCGTAAATACGCAGCTCGAAAATCTGAATCCCCTGCTGCAGATCCACCAGGAAGACTTCCGGCGCCGGGTTGTCGATCACCAGCGAGCAGCGACGCGCTGCGGTGAGCAGGATTTCCGTCACTTCTTCACTGTTGGCATCGGCAGGGGCCGGAATCGTCAACACCACGCGCGTGACCGAGTCAGAGAGCGACCAGTTGATAAACTGCTCGGTAATAAACGCCTTGTTCGGCACGATAATTTCTTTGCGGTCCCAGTCGCTGATGGTGGTGGCGCGGGTGTTAATTTTCGTCACACTACCGGTGAGATCGCGGATCGTCACCGTATCGCCAATGCGAATCGGTTTTTCGAACAGGATGATCAGGCCAGAGATAAAGTTGGCGAAAATTTCCTGCAAACCAAAGCCCAGACCAACACCGAGCGCGGCGACCAGCCACTGTAATTTCGACCACTCAATACCAATCATCGAGAAACCTACCAGCCCGCCAATCAGCATCAATAGATATTTGGTGATGGTGGTGATGGCGTAGCCGGTACCCGGCGTTAAATCGAGGTGCTGCAAAATCGCCAGTTCCAGCAGCGCGGGCAGGTTGCGCACCAGCTGCGTGGTGATGATAAACACCAGAATGGCAATTAGCACCGCACCGAGGGTAATCGGCTCCAGGCTTTCCACGCCCTGTACCGTGGAAGTGACATCCCACAGCGAAATATTTTCGAGGAAGCCGAAAGCGGAATGGATTTCTGACCACAGCACAATGACTGAAAGTAGGGCGATCAACATCAGGATTGAGCGCACCAGCCGCAAGGATTGTGCACTGATGGCATCGAGATCGACTTCACTTTCATCGACTTCAATTGCCCCTTCCGGGCTACTGTGATGATGCGCTTCCTCTTCGCCACGCGCACGCTGCGCTAACATCTCTGCCCGGCGATGCTTCGCCCGGTCAAACGCCAGCCTGCGGCGTTGGATCAGCATCCAGCGGCGGATAACGTGATAAACCACCAGTAGCAGGAACCAGATGGCAACCGAGGTTTCAAGCCTCGCTAACAGCGCCTGCGCCGTTGCCAGATAACCCACCGCCGACGCCAGAATGGCAACCAACGGCGCGCCAATCATCATGTTCCACAGCATATGGTTGGTAATGTTGTCGCCGCTGCCTTCTTTGTTGAGATACAACGGAATGCCGGCCTTTTTCAGGCTGAGGGTGACCACCGCCAGCGCACCGCAAATGAGGATAAAACAAAGCCGTCCCAGCGAACCGGAGAATTCACGGTCGTCGAGGTTATCGAACATCATCAGCGCCATAATCAGCGGCACAATAAGCCCGATGCTCATCAGGTAGTAACGCATCCCCCGGGAAACCCGTTCGCGTGGCCAGCCGAAATGAGCGATAAACAAGCCGTTCGGACGGGCAAAGGTGGCGCAAATCATCACTACCCACAGCAGCGGTACGGTGGCCGTTACGCCATCACCAATTGCGACCGCCAGCGGATAAGGCCACGCCTCGCGCAAGCCGTAACCCAGCGTCATCCACAGCACCGGTAGCGGTGATGCGACGAGAATCGACCAGAAAAGGGTGCGCAACGTCAGCCAGAAGTGATCCTGAGTCACTTTGCCGACTTTCGCCGCCGAACGTTCAAGAAAACGGGTGAAATAGCGGCGTGAGTAAATACTGCAACCGACCAGAATCAACGCGCCAAACAGCGGCAAAATCGTCTCTTTGCTGGTCAGCATCATTACGCTGGCTTTGCCCAACTGACTGAAGGTGTCCAGCGAAATGAGACGACGCAGATCCTGAGCGATCTCCAGCGGCCAGGCGATGGTCATCGGGCGCACGTCAGAAGTCCAGAACAGGTAGCGGTGCGTCGCTTCATTCACTTCTTTCAGCGCATCTTCCAGTTGCCCGTTGGAGACTTTCAACTTGGTCAGCTCCAGCAGTAACGTGTCACCACCCTGCAACAATGAGTTCAGCAACTCACGCTGAGTGCGTAGCTGTGCTTCCAGAATACGGTTTTGCTCGGCGGTCAGCGGCTGACCGTCTGCCTGATGGATTTGCCGTAGCAGCGGCTGTTTATTGAGCAGATCCTCATAACGTAACCGTTGCACACGCAACTGCGCCATTTCGGTATCAAGCTGTTGTGGTTTTGGCATTTCCGGCAGCCGTGCCACCTGCGCCCGCAACGCTTCACCGAGTAGGTTGGACGATCCCAGCCATTGTGATTGTTCACGCAGCGTATTCAACGCCTGCCGGACCTGTAACGTCTGGCTGGCAGCCTGACGCTGTTGCGAGGCAACGAGATCCATCCGCTGCGCCTGTTGATTCAACGCCGCCGACAGCTCGCGGTTAATTTTGAATTGCGCGACGATATCTTTCGGCAAATCGGCACTGTTTTCCGCCAGAAGTTCGGTGCTTTCCAGCGCCCGCTCCGCCTCAAGCTGACGTTGGCTGTTCAACTGATTACGCAAGGCCTGCAAATATGCATCCAGCTGCTGGCTCTCTTTTTCCGCCAGCTCTGAGCGTAAACGCGCTAATTCCTGGCGGTTATTGGCAGACAGCTGCGCCAATTCCAGTTCATCAACGAGCGCCTTCAGTCGTGCAGAGTCAGATTGCAACGCGAAATTTTGTGCCTGATTAAGCGGGGTATTGCCGGTAAGTGTTCCCAGCCGCCGCTCGATTTCATTCAACTGACGGCGAGCGTCGGTTTGCTGTTGCGGTAATTGATTCAGCGAATCGGCAATCTCGCGGGCACGTTCCTGTTCCTGCTGGGCCTGACGGCTCTTATCCAGCAACTGGCTGCTGACCTGGAGAATTTCCTGATTCAGCGCGTCGGTAGACATTCCCGGCGATACGCTGCGCGGCTCGTCACGCATGTTGTTTAATTGCGCGCGCAGAGTAGCGGAAAGTTTCGGGTAATTATCAATGACTTCTTGATATTGCTTGATGCGCTCAAGGGAACCTTTTCGTTCCTCAAGCGCATTTAAGGCGGACTGGAGTGCCTCTACGACTTCCGGCTGCGCGGGTTTCGCCGCTTTTGCCTGCTCCAGTTCCTGGGTGATTTGTTTACTATCGGGGGCCGTCGCGGCGTACGCCCCCCAACTGAGGCACCAGGCCATCAGAAAAGTGATAATCAGGCGCACGTCAGCGTTTCCTTTGATGGATTAGACCTGGTCTTTTTTGTCGTCAACCAATGGGCTGGCGTCGTGTTCTGCCTCGATCTCTTCGGCAGGAAGCGGGGCAGGTTCTGCGTCTGGCGCAACAAAGGTTTCGGTAGATACTGCCAGCGGCTGACCAATTTTCGTGACAGACAGGCTTTCCAGTTGCTCAACCAGATTAACTTTACCCGGTGCAAACAGGTTGATAACGGTAGAGCCGAGTTTAAAGCGACCCATTTCCTGGCCTTTCAGCAGCGCCACTGAACCGTCGTTTTCTCCGGCAGGCCAGGTCCAGCGCTTGATGATGCCTTCGCGCGGCGGCGTAATGGTGCCCGCCCAGACAGTTTCAATGCTGCCAACAATCGTCGCCCCGACCAGAATCTGCGCCATCGTGCCAAATTCGGTATCGAACAGGCAGATCACGCGTTCGTTACGGGCAAACAGATTCGGCACGTTCTGAGCGGTGAGATGGTTAACGGAGAAGAGATCGCCCGGCACATAGATCATCTCACGCAGAATACCGTTGCACGGCATGTGCACGCGGTGGTAGTCACGCGGAGAGAGGTAAGTGGTCACAAACGTACCGTTACGGAAAAGATCCGCCATCAGATAGTTCCCTGCCAGCAGAGCTTCGAGGCTGTAGTTGTGGCCTTTAGCTTGCAGGATTTTATCTTCTTCGATTTTACCTAACTGGCTGATAACGCCATCGGCAGGCATGACCAGTACATTAGGATCGGTATCGATTGGGCGTACTTCGTCACGCAGCGGACGGACAAAGAATTCGTTAAAGGTGCGGTAGCTGGCGGTGTCCGGCTTTTGCGCCTCTTTCATGTCGACCTTGTAGTATTTAACGAACAGATCGATAACCAGTTTTGTCAGCCATCCTGCCCGCTTGCTTGCGCCCCAACCCGCCAGGCGAGTAAGCCATAATTTCGGCAGAATGTACTGTAGCGAAAGTTTAAATGAATTTAACAAGGTAGCCTCCAGGCCATTGTTTTGTCGTTCCTGATCCGGCCTACATGCCGGATCCTGAAAAAAAGGGGACGATTCTAACGACGGTTAGCTTAATTGTCAGTCATCCGTATCAGAAAAGTTTTTACGCGTTTTTACCTGCGCCATGCTTTCCAGAATACGGTGATAGTTTTCGAAACGGGTTTCCGCGATTTTCCCTTCCTCAACTGCTTCCCGGATAGCGCAGCCCGGATCGGTATCGTGTTTGCAATCGCGATATTTACACAGACCTAAGTAGTCATGGAATTCGACAAAACCCCGAGTAATTTGTTCCGGTTCCAGATGCCAGAGACCAAACTCACGCACACCTGGGGAATCAATCACATCACCGCCGTGCGGGAAGTGATACAGCCGCGCGGCAGTCGTGGTGTGCTGACCAAGCCCCGAGTTATCCGAGACGTCGTTGGTCAGGATCTCTTTTTGCAGCCCCAGCAACGCGTTCAGCAGGCTGGATTTGCCGACGCCAGACTGCCCGGCAAAAATACTGATGCGCCCGGTCAACGCCTCTTCCAGCGGTTTCAGTCCATCCTGAGTATGGCTGGAAACCATCAATACGCGATAACCGATATTGCGGTAGATATCCATCTGCTCGTTGACGAATTCCATGCCTTCGTCGTCCAGCAGGTCTATCTTGTTGAGCACAATAATCGGCTCAATCTGCAAGGTTTCGCAGGCCACCAGGTAACGGTCGATAATATTGAGCGACAGCTCCGGCAAAATCGCGGAGACAATGACAATCTGGTCGATGTTGGCAGCAATGGGTTTCACACCGTCGTAGAAATCCGGGCGCGTCAACACTGAGGTGCGCTCATGCACCGCTTCCACGATCCCTTTGACATTTACGCCTTCTGCCGCCGGTTTACCCGGACGCCAGACTACGCGATCGCCGGTCACCAGCGAACGGATGGTACGGCGAATATTGCAGCGGTGAACGTCGCCATCGGCGGATTCCACATCAGCGTGCATACCAAAGCGGCTGATGACGATACCTTCATCAGGCTCGCCAAACAGATTGTCGTCGTAGTCGGGCTTCTCCTTAGACGTTTTAAGACGACGCTGGTGATTGGCGTTCACGCGGCGCTGCTGGCCTTTGGAGAGTTTATTTTTACTCAATCGTACTGACTCCTGGTCGCCCCTGATGGGCAAAACATCTATGATACACGCAATTGTGGATCAATATAGTCACTGTGAATGGGTGGAAAATAGCATGAGTGCCAATGAAAACAACCTGATTTGGATCGATCTTGAGATGACCGGTCTGGATCCCGAGCGCGATCGCATTATTGAGATTGCCACGCTGGTGACCGATGCCAACCTGAATATTCTGGCAGAAGGGCCGACCATTGCAGTACACCAGTCTGATGAACAGCTGGCGCTGATGGATGACTGGAACGTGCGCACCCATACCGCCAGCGGGCTGGTGGAGCGCGTGAAAGCGAGCACAATGGGCGATCGTGAAGCTGAACTGGCAACGCTCGAATTCTTAAAACAGTGGGTGCCTGCGGGAAAATCGCCGATTTGCGGTAACAGCATCGGCCAGGATCGTCGCTTCCTGTTTAAATACATGCCGGAGCTGGAAGCCTACTTCCACTACCGTTATCTGGATGTCAGCACACTGAAAGAGCTGGCGCGCCGCTGGAAGCCGGAAATTCTTGACGGCTTTACCAAGCAGGGGACGCATCAGGCGATGGATGATATCCGTGAGTCGGTGGCAGAACTGGCTTACTACCGCGAGCATTTTATCAAGCTGTAAAATTTTTCCTGGTCACGTAAGCGCCGGAATCCACTTGCGGCGGCGTGATTTTGACGCTAAATTGAACGTCTTGCTGATAATTTCAGCACTTGAGATAAAAACTCAAAAAAATTTTTTTAGGGGGGTTGCAGAGGGAAAGATTTCTCGTATAATGCGCCTCCCGTAACGACGCAGAAATGCGAAAATTACGAAAGCAAAATTAAGCAGTACGCGGGAATAGCTCAGTTGGTAGAGCACGACCTTGCCAAGGTCGGGGTCGCGAGTTCGAGTCTCGTTTCCCGCTCCAAAATTTGAAAAGTGCTGCAAAGCACAGACCACCCAATCGCAGTATTTCGAATTGCGACAAGGCGGCAACTGAACGAATCCTTGGGAGCTTACAAAAGTAAGTGACTAAGGTGAGTGAAGGCAGCCAAGGCAGTAGCGGTTCGAAAGACGAAGATTAAGCGGGAATAGCTCAGTTGGTAGAGCACGACCTTGCCAAGGTCGGGGTCGCGAGTTCGAGTCTCGTTTCCCGCTCCAAAATTTGAAAGTGCTGCAAAGCACAGACCACCCAAGCGGGAATAGCTCAGTTGGTAGAGCACGACCTTGCCAAGGTCGGGGTCGCGAGTTCGAGTCTCGTTTCCCGCTCCAAATTCTTCTCTCAATAAAATATCCACAGCGACGCGATGCGTTATTGCTGGTTTTTGTTGTCTCTGACAAACTCTTGTAAACAGAGTTATCCACAGCCTCATGTCGTAATCTTAATTTCAAAGAAACTTCGCACGGTGAATAGTATTTTTTTAACTTATTGATATATAGGTTGAAAATTAAGATCTCGTTTTGTCGAGTCGATCACTTGACGATTTTATTCGCCTTGAATTGCAATGCGTTTTTATTTTTATTCACAAGCTGTGGATGAATCAGGCGTCACGCGGTAACCCTTTTTCAATCACCCGAACCAGACGCTGTTTTTTCGGTAGTTGTACCTCTACGACGCACGCATTTCGCCTCTCGATTTGCTGCGCAATCGCCCACGCTATGTGCTCATCAAGAAGTGGGTGCTCACCTTTACGACTTTCCAGCGCTGTCAAAATCGTTTTATCCCAGGGGGCATTGCCTAATGCCACGGCGATATTACGCAGCCAACGCAGGTGACCTATACGGCGAATCGCCGAACCTTCCGTGACTTTTAAAAACTTCTCTTCACTCCAGGCGAATAACTCAATGAGTTCCGGTGCGTGTAGTGGTTTGCGCGGGCTGAAATCGTCTTCTTTAGTGAGTTGCGAATAGCGATTCCACGGGCAGATAAGCTGGCAGTCATCGCAACCGTAAATACGGTTTCCCATCAATGGACGCAGCTCTTCCGGGATCGCCCCTTCCAGTTCAATGGTGAGATAAGAGATACAGCGGCGAGCATCGACGGTATATGGCTCGACGATGGCGCCGGTCGGGCAAATCGTCATACAGGCCACGCATTTACCGCATCCTTCCTCGACCGGTTGATCCACGGGCAGCGGAATATCGACCAGTAATTCACCTAAAAAGAAGAACGAACCGGCCTCGCGATTGAGGATAAGTGAGTGCTTACCTGTCCAGCCAAGACCTGCTTTTTCAGCTAACGGGCGCTCGAGAATAGGCGCAGAATCGACAAACGGTCTAAAATTCAGCGAAACACAATGTTGCTGAATCATCTCGCCCAGCTTTTTGAGTCGGTTGCGCAGAAGTTTGTGATAGTCACGGCCCAACGCATAACGACTTACATAGCCGAGTTTGGGGTTTTTCAGCGTGCTGGCAAATGCGGCGTTAGCAGGAAGGTAATTCATCCGCACGCTGATGACGCGCAGCGTACCAGGCAATAACTCATGGGGGCGAGCGCGCAGCATACCGTGACGCGCCATCCAGTCCATTTCGCCGTGGTATTGTTTGTCCAGCCATGCTTGCAGTTTGGGCTCGGACGCGCTGAGATCGGTATCGGTAATACCTACCTGCTGAAAGCCCAGTTCCAGCCCCCACTGTTTAATTTTTTGCGCTAACTGATTGAGATCGAGGGGCTCTGACATGACGGACCATACAATGAAGAAAAACCCCGTAAGTATACCACACACCGTCTGGCACGCCGACGATATCCGCCGCGGCGAACGCGAGGCGGCAGATGCGCTGGGGCTTACACTCTATGAGCTGATGCTTCGCGCTGGTGAAGCCGCATTTCAGGTGTGTCGTTCGGCTTATCCTGATGCCTGCCACTGGCTGGTGCTGTGCGGTCATGGCAATAACGGCGGCGATGGTTATGTGATTGCGCGGCTGGCAAAAGCGGTCGGCATTGAGGTCACGCTGCTGGCCCAGGAAAGTGACAAACCGTTACTGGAAGAGGCCGCGCTGGCACGCGATGCATGGTTAAACGCGGGAGGCGAGATCCATGCTTCGAATATTGTCTGGCCCGAGTCAGTAGATCTGATTGTTGATGCGCTGCTCGGTACCGGATTGCAGCACGCGCCCCGCGAATCCATTAGCCAGTTAATCGACCACGCTAATACTCACCCTGCGCCGATTGTGGCGGTTGATATCCCTTCCGGCCTGCTGGCTGAAACTGGCGCTACGCCAGGCGCGGTAATCAACGCCGATCACACCATCACTTTTATTGCGCTGAAACCTGGCTTGCTCACCGGGAAAGCCCGGGATGTTACCGGAAATCTGCATTTTGACTCGCTGGGGCTGGACAGTTGGTTGGCAGGTCAGGAGACGAAAATTCAGCGGTTTTCGGCAGAACAACTTTCTCACTGGCTGAAACCGCGTCGCCCGACTTCGCATAAAGGCGATCACGGGCGGCTGGTGATTGTTGGTGGCGATCACGGCACGGCGGGGGCTATTCGTATGACGGGGGAAGCGGCACTGCGTGCTGGTGCTGGTTTAGTCCGAGTACTGACCCGCAGTGAGAACATTGCGCCGCTGCTGACTGCACGACCGGAATTGATGGTGCATGAACTGACTATGGACTCTCTTACCGAAAGCCTGGAATGGGCCGATGTGGTGGTGATTGGTCCCGGTCTGGGCCAGCAAGAGTGGGGGAAAAAAGCCCTGCAAAAAGTTGAGAATTTTCGCAAACCGATGTTATGGGATGCCGATGCATTGAACCTGCTGGCAATCAATCCTGATAAGCGTCACAATCGCGTGATCACGCCGCATCCTGGCGAGGCCGCACGGTTGTTGGGCTGTTCCGTAACAGAAATTGAAAGTGACCGCTTACATTGCGCCCAACGTCTGGTACAACGTTATGGCGGCGTAGCGGTGCTGAAAGGTGCCGGAACCGTAGTTGCCGCGCATCCTGACGCTTTAGGCATTATTGATGCCGGAAATGCAGGCATGGCGAGCGGCGGGATGGGTGATGTGCTCTCTGGTATTATTGGCGCATTGCTTGGGCAAAAACTGTCGCCGTATGATGCAGCGTGCGCGGGCTGTGTCGCCCACGGTACGGCAGCTGACGTACTGGCGGCGCGTTTTGGAACGCGCGGAATGCTGGCGACCGATCTCTTTTCCACGCTACAGCGTATTGTTAACCCGGAAGTGACTGATAAAAACCATGATGAATCGAGTAATTCCGCTCCCTGATGAGCAGGCAACATTAGACCTGGGCGAGCGGGTAGCGAAAGCCTGCGATGGTGCAACCGTAATCTATCTGTATGGCGATTTAGGCGCAGGTAAAACCACCTTTAGCCGGGGCTTTTTACAGGCTCTGGGTCATCAGGGTAATGTCAAAAGCCCCACTTATACGCTGGTCGAACCCTATACGCTCGACAACTTAATGGTGTATCACTTTGATTTATACCGCCTTGCCGATCCCGAGGAGCTGGAGTTTATGGGGATCCGCGATTATTTTGCCAACGATGCCATCTGCTTGGTGGAGTGGCCACAACAAGGTACAGGTGTTCTTCCTGACCCGGATGTCGAAATACACATTGATTATCAGGCACAAGGCCGTGAGGCGCGCGTGAGTGCGGTTTCCTCTGCGGGTGAATTGTTGCTGGCGCGTTTAGCCGGTTAACCTTTGAAAGGTGGCGGGATGATGTATCGCATCAGAAATTGGTTGGTAGCGACGTTGCTGCTGCTGTGCGCGCAGGCTGGCGCCGCTACGCTCTCTGATATTCAGGTTTCTAACGGTAATCAACAGGCGCGAATAACATTGAGTTTTACTGGCGATCCTGATTACGCGTTTAGCCATCAAAACAAACGCACCGTGGCGCTCGATATCAAACAAACGGGCGTGATTCAGGGGCTACCGTTGTTGTTCAGCGGTAATAATCTGGTGAAGGCGATTCGCTCTGGAACGCCTAAAGATGCACAAACGCTACGGCTGGTGGTCGATCTCACCGAAAACGGTAAAACCGAAGCGGTGAAGCGGCAGAATGGTAGCAATTACACTGTCGTCTTTACGATTAACGCTGATGCGCCGCCACCGCCTCCACCGCCGCCAGTGGTTGCGAAGCGCGTTGAAACGCCTGCGGTTGTCGCACCGCGCGTCAGCGAACCGGCGCGCAATCCGTTTAAAACGGAAAGTAACCGCACTACGGGTGTTATCAGCAGTAATACGGTAACGCGTCCGGCAGCGCGCGCGACGGCTAACACAGGCGATAAAATTATCATCGCTATTGATGCCGGACACGGCGGTCAGGATCCTGGCGCTATCGGCCCTGGTGGTACGCGGGAGAAAAATGTCACCATCGCCATCGCACGTAAATTGCGTACTTTACTCAATGATGATCCGATGTTTAAGGGCGTTTTAACCCGTGACGGGGATTACTTTATCTCGGTAATGGGGCGCAGCGATGTGGCACGTAAGCAAAACGCCAATTTCCTCGTCTCGATTCACGCTGATGCCGCACCGAACCGCAGTGCGACTGGCGCTTCCGTATGGGTGCTCTCTAACCGTCGCGCCAACAGCGAAATGGCCAGCTGGCTGGAGCAGCATGAGAAACAGTCGGAGCTGCTGGGCGGAGCGGGCGATGTGCTGGCGAACAGTCAGTCTGACCCCTATTTAAGCCAGGCGGTGCTGGATTTACAGTTCGGTCATTCCCAGCGGGTAGGGTATGATGTGGCGACCAGTATGATCAGTCAGTTGCAACGCATCGGCGAAATTCATAAACGTCGACCAGAACATGCCAGCCTTGGCGTTCTGCGTTCGCCGGATATCCCATCAGTACTGGTCGAAACCGGTTTTATCAGCAACAACAGCGAAGAACGTTTGCTGGCGAGCGACGATTACCAACAACAGCTGGCAGAAGCCATTTACAAAGGCCTGCGCAATTATTTCCTTGCGCATCCGATGCAATCTGCGCCGCAGGGGGCAACGGCACAAACGGCCAGCACGGTGACGACGCCAGATCGCACGCTGCCAAACTAAGGATGATTGATGCCAATTCAGGTCTTACCGCCACAACTGGCGAACCAGATTGCCGCAGGTGAGGTGGTCGAGCGACCTGCGTCGGTAGTCAAAGAACTGGTGGAAAACAGCCTCGATGCGGGTGCGACGCGTATTGATATTGATATCGAACGCGGTGGGGCGAAACTTATCCGCATTCGTGATAACGGCTGCGGTATCAAAAAAGATGAACTGGCGCTGGCGCTGGCGCGTCATGCTACCAGTAAGATCGCCTCTCTGGACGATCTCGAAGCTATTATCAGCCTGGGGTTCCGCGGTGAGGCGCTGGCGAGTATCAGTTCAGTTTCCCGTCTGACGCTCACTTCGCGCACCGCAGAGCAGCAGGAGGCATGGCAAGCGTATGCCGAAGGGCGCGATATGGACGTGACGGTTAAACCGGCGGCGCATCCGGTGGGAACGACGCTGGAAGTGCTGGATCTGTTCTACAATACCCCGGCGCGGCGCAAATTCCTGCGTACCGAGAAAACCGAATTTAACCATATTGATGAAATCATCCGCCGCATTGCGCTGGCGCGTTTCGACGTCACTATCAATCTGTCGCATAACGGCAAAATAGTTCGCCAGTACCGCGCAGTGCCGGAAGGCGGGCAAAAAGAACGGCGTTTAGGCGCGATTTGCGGCACCGCTTTTCTCGAACATGCGCTGGCGATTGAATGGCAGCACGGCGATCTCACGCTGCGCGGTTGGGTGGCAGATCCAAACCACACCACGCCCACACTGGCAGAAATTCAGTATTGCTACGTGAATGGTCGCATGATGCGCGATCGCCTGATCAATCACGCGATCCGCCAGGCCTGTGAAGACAAACTGGGGGCCGATCAGCAACCGGCATTTGTGCTGTATCTGGAGATCGACCCACATCAGGTGGACGTCAACGTGCACCCTGCCAAACACGAAGTGCGTTTCCATCAGTCGCGTCTGGTGCATGACTTTATCTATCAGGGCGTGCTGAGCGTGCTACAACAGCAACTGGAAACGCCGCTACCGCTGGACGATGAACCACAACCCGCACCGCGCGCCATCCCGGAAAACCGCGTGGCGGCGGGGCGCAATCATTTTGCTGAACCGGCAGTTCGTGAGCCAGTAGCTCCGCGCTACACTCCTGCGCCCGCCTCAGGCAGTCGTCCGGCTGCCCCCTGGCCAAATGCGCAGCCAGGCTACCAGAAACAGCAAGGTGAAGTGTATCGCCAGCTTTTGCAAACGCCTGCGCCGATGCAAAAACCAAAAGCACCTGAACCGCAGGAGCCAGCGCTTGCGGCGAACAGTCAGAGTTTTGGTCGGGTACTGACTATCGTCCATTCCGACTGTGCGTTGCTGGAGCGCGACGGCAACATTTCACTTTTAGCCCTGCCAGTGGCAGAACGTTGGCTGCGTCAGGCGCAGTTGACGCCGGGTGAAACGCCAGTTTGCGCCCAGCCGTTGCTTATTCCGTTGCGGCTAAAAGTTTCTGGCGAAGAAAAATCGGCATTAGAAAAAGCGCAGTCTGCCCTGGCGGAATTGGGTATTGATTTCCAGTCCGATGCACAGTATGTGACCATCAGGGCCGTGCCTTTACCCTTACGCCAACAAAATTTACAAATCTTGATTCCTGAACTGATAGGCTACCTGGCGAAGCAGTCCGTATTCGAACCTGGCAATATTGCGCAGTGGATTGCACGAAATCTGATGAGCGAACATGCGCAGTGGTCAATGGCACAGGCCATCACCCTGCTGGCGGACGTGGAACGGTTATGTCCGCAACTTGTGAAAACGCCGCCGGGTGGTCTGTTACAATCTGTTGATTTACATCCGGCGATAAAAGCCCTGAAAGATGAGTGATATCAGTAAGGCGAGCCTGCCTAAGGCGATTTTTTTGATGGGGCCGACGGCCTCCGGTAAAACGGCGTTAGCCATTGAGCTGCGTAAAATTTTACCAGTAGAGTTGATAAGCGTTGATTCTGCCCTTATTTACAAAGGGATGGATATCGGGACGGCGAAGCCGAACGCTGAAGAGTTACTCGCCGCGCCGCACCGATTGCTGGATATTCGCGATCCGTCGCAGGCTTATTCGGCCGCTGATTTTCGCCGCGATGCGCTGGCGGAAATGGCCGATATCACCGCGGCGGGGCGGATCCCACTATTAGTGGGCGGTACGATGTTGTATTTCAAGGCATTGCTGGAAGGGTTGTCGCCGCTACCGTCGGCAGACCCCGAAGTACGGGCCAGAATTGAGCAACAGGCGGCAGAGCAAGGTTGGGAGTCATTGCATCGTCAACTTCAGGAGGTAGATCCGGTTGCGGCAGCAAGGATTCATCCAAATGATCCACAAAGGCTTTCCCGGGCACTGGAAGTTTTTTTCATTTCGGGTAAAACTTTAACGGAACTGACGCAAACGTCAGGAGACGCTCTACCGTATCAGGTGCATCAGTTCGCCATCGCCCCGGCGAGCCGTGAACTGCTCCATCAACGAATTGAGCAGCGTTTTCATCAGATGTTGGCTTCAGGTTTTGAAGCAGAAGTCCGGGCGCTTTTTGCCCGAGGAGATTTGCATACGGACTTGCCTTCCATTCGTTGTGTGGGTTATCGCCAGATGTGGTCTTACCTTGAAGGCGAAATCTCATACGATGAAATGGTTTATCGAGGTGTTTGCGCCACGAGACAGTTGGCGAAGCGGCAGATAACCTGGCTGCGTGGTTGGGAAGGGGTTCACTGGCTTGACAGTGAAAAACCAGAACAGGCGCGTGACGAAGTATTACAGGTTGTTGGTGCTATCGCAGGCTGAATGTGTACAATTGAGACGTATCGTGCGCAATTTTTTCAGAATCGAAAGGTTCAAAGTACAAATAAGCATATAAGGAAAAGAGAGAATGGCTAAGGGGCAATCTTTACAAGATCCGTTCCTGAACGCACTGCGTCGGGAACGTGTTCCAGTTTCTATTTATTTGGTGAATGGTATTAAGCTGCAAGGACAAATCGAGTCTTTTGATCAGTTCGTGATCCTGTTGAAAAACACGGTCAGCCAGATGGTTTACAAGCACGCGATTTCTACTGTTGTCCCGTCTCGCCCGGTTTCTCATCACAGTAACAACGCCGGTGGCGGTACCAGCAGTAACTACCATCATGGTAGCAGTGCGCAGAATACTTCCGCGCAACAGGACAGCGAAGAAACCGAATAAGGTTTCATGCTGTTTTTTTTACACGGGGAGCCAGCGATCCTGCGTTCCCCGCTGATCTATTTAGAGGGTTATACGCTTGTTTGACCGTTATGATGCTGGTGAGCAGGCGGTACTGGTACACATCTATTTTACGCAAGACAAAGATATGGAAGACCTCCAGGAGTTTGAATCTCTGGTCTCTTCCGCCGGTGTCGAAGCATTGCAGGTGATTACCGGTAGCCGTAAAGCGCCGCACCCAAAGTATTTTGTAGGTGAAGGTAAAGCAGTTGAAATTGCGGAAGCTGTCAAAGCGACGGGTGCTTCGGTCGTTCTTTTTGACCATGCCCTGAGCCCGGCGCAAGAGCGTAACCTGGAGCGTTTGTGCGAGTGTCGTGTTATCGACCGCACCGGCCTTATTTTAGATATTTTCGCCCAACGTGCGCGTACCCATGAGGGTAAGTTGCAGGTTGAGCTGGCGCAGTTGCGCCATCTGGCTACGCGCCTGGTGCGTGGCTGGACCCACCTTGAAAGACAGAAAGGCGGGATCGGTTTGCGTGGTCCGGGTGAAACCCAGCTCGAAACCGACCGTCGTTTGTTGCGTAATCGCATCGTGCAGATACAGTCGCGCCTGGAAAGAGTTGAAAAACAGCGTGAGCAGGGGCGGCAATCGCGTATCAAAGCCGACGTTCCTACTGTTTCGCTGGTGGGATATACCAACGCCGGTAAATCTACCCTTTTCAATCGCATCACCGAAGCGCGGGTCTATGCGGCAGACCAGTTGTTTGCCACCCTCGACCCGACGTTGCGGCGTATTGACGTCGCGGATGTCGGTGAAACCGTGCTGGCAGATACCGTAGGGTTTATTCGCCACCTGCCGCACGATCTGGTGGCGGCATTTAAAGCCACGTTACAAGAGACGCGGCAAGCCACATTGCTGCTGCACGTCATTGACGCGGCAGATGTGCGAGTACAAGAAAACATCGAAGCGGTGAATACGGTTCTTGAAGAGATCGATGCTCACGAGATCCCAACCCTGCTGGTGATGAACAAGATCGATATGCTGGAAGATTTTGAACCGCGTATTGATCGGGACGAAGAGAACAAACCGATCCGTGTCTGGCTTTCTGCGCAGACCGGAGCGGGGATACCACAGCTTTTTCAGGCTTTGACGGAGCGTCTTTCCGGCGAGGTGGCGCAGCATACATTGCGTCTGCCGCCGCAGGAAGGGCGTCTGAGAAGTCGTTTTTATCAGCTTCAGGCAATAGAAAAAGAGTGGATGGAGGAGGACGGCAGCGTAAGTCTGCAAGTTCGTATGCCGATCGTTGACTGGCGTCGCCTCTGCAAACAAGAACCGGCGTTGATCGATTACTTGATCTAACGGCGTAGCGTCTGAAGCGTGGAGTCATATCCTCTGGCGTCGAAAGACAACAGGGATCACCGCATAACAAATATGGAGCACAAACATGGCGTGGAATCAGCCCGGTAATAACGGACAAGACCGCGACCCGTGGGGAAGCAGCAAACCTGGCGGCAACTCTGAGGGAAATGGAAACAAAGGCGGTCGCGATCAAGGGCCACCTGATTTAGATGATATCTTCCGCAAACTGAGCAAAAAGCTCGGTGGTCTGGGCGGCGGTAAAGGCACCGGATCTGGCGGTGGTAATTCATCGCAAGGCCCGCGCCCGCAGCTTGGCGGTCGTGTCGTTACCATCGCAGCGGCAGCGATTGTCATTATTTGGGCGGCCAGTGGTTTCTACACCATTAAAGAAGCCGAACGCGGCGTGGTAACACGCTTTGGTAAATTCAGCCATCTGGTTGAGCCGGGTCTGAACTGGAAACCGACGTTTATCGACGAAGTCAAACCGGTGAACGTGGAAGCCGTGCGTGAACTGGCTGCTTCCGGTGTGATGCTGACGTCGGACGAAAACGTGGTGCGCGTTGAGATGAACGTACAGTACCGCGTCACCAATCCGGAAAAATATCTGTATAGCGTGACCAGTCCGGATGACAGCCTGCGTCAGGCTACCGACAGCGCCCTGCGTGGGGTTATCGGTAAATACACCATGGACCGCATTCTGACGGAAGGTCGTACCGTGATTCGTAGCGATACTCAGCGCGAACTGGAAGAGACGATTCGTCCGTATGACATGGGTATCACTCTGCTGGACGTCAACTTCCAGGCAGCTCGTCCGCCGGAAGAAGTAAAAGCGGCGTTTGACGATGCGATTGCCGCGCGTGAAAACGAACAGCAATACATTCGTGAAGCAGAAGCGTATACCAACGAAGTTCAGCCGCGTGCGAACGGTCAGGCGCAACGTATCCTCGAAGAGGCGCGTGCGTACAAGGCTCAGACTATCCTGGAAGCCCAGGGTGAAGTGGCACGCTTTGCTAAACTTCTGCCGGAATATAAAGCTGCGCCGGAAATTACCCGCGAGCGTCTGTATATCGAGACGATGGAAAAAGTGTTGGGCAACACCCGCAAAGTGCTGGTTAACGATAAAGGTGGCAACCTGATGGTTCTGCCGTTAGACCAGATGCTGAAAGGTGGCAATGCCCCTGCGGCGAAGAGCGATAACGGTGCCAGCAATCTGCTGCGTCTGCCGCCAGCCTCTTCCTCCACAACCAGTGGTGCAAGCAACACGTCGTCCACCAGTCAGGGCGATATTATGGACCAACGCCGCGCTAACGCGCAGCGTAACGACTACCAGCGTCAGGGGGAATAACGATGCGTAAGTCAGTTATCGCGATTATCATCATCGTGCTGGTAGTGCTTTACATGTCTGTCTTTGTCGTCAAAGAAGGTGAGCGCGGTATTACGCTGCGTTTTGGTAAGGTACTGCGTGACGATGACAACAAACCTCTGGTTTATGAGCCGGGTCTGCATTTCAAGATACCGTTCATTGAAACGGTGAAAATGCTTGATGCACGTATTCAGACCATGGACAACCAGGCCGACCGCTTTGTGACTAAAGAGAAGAAAGACCTGATCGTCGACTCTTACATCAAATGGCGCATCAGTGATTTTAGCCGTTACTACCTGGCAACGGGCGGTGGCGACATTTCGCAAGCGGAAGTGCTGTTGAAACGTAAGTTCTCTGACCGTCTGCGTTCTGAAATTGGTCGTCTGGATGTGAAAGACATCGTCACCGATTCTCGTGGTCGTCTGACCCTGGAAGTACGTGACGCGCTGAACTCCGGTTCTGCGGGTACAGAAGATGAAGTTACTACCCCGGCGGCAGATAACGCCATTGCCGAAGCGGCAGAGCGCGTAACGGCTGAGACGAAGGGTAAAGTACCGGTCATCAACCCGAACAGTATGGCGGCGCTGGGTATTGAAGTTGTCGATGTGCGTATCAAGCAGATCAACCTGCCGACCGAGGTGTCTGAAGCGATCTACAACCGTATGCGCGCCGAGCGTGAAGCGGTAGCACGTCGTCACCGTTCACAAGGTCAGGAAGAAGCGGAAAAACTGCGCGCGACTGCCGACTATGAAGTGACCAGAACGTTGGCAGAAGCTGAGCGTCAGGGCCGCATCATGCGTGGTGAAGGCGATGCAGAAGCAGCTAAACTGTTTGCTGATGCATTCAGTAAAGATCCGGACTTCTACGCATTCATCCGTAGCCTGCGTGCTTATGAGAACAGCTTCTCCGGCAATCAGGACGTGATGGTCATGAGCCCGGACAGCGATTTCTTCCGCTACATGAAGACGCCGACTTCCGCAACGCGTTAATATAACGACTGCGGTACAGGTCAATAAAGCCACCGCATCCTCAGGGATGTCGGTGGTTTTCTTTTTCTATAAGGATAATGAATGAATTCGACAATCTGGCTGGCGCTTGCCCTGGTTTTGGTGCTGGAAGGTTTAGGGCCGATGCTTTACCCGAAGGCATGGAAGAAGATGATCGCTGCGATGACCAATTTGCCCGATAATATTTTACGTCGTTTTGGCGGTGGACTTGTGGTTGCGGGCGTTGTGGTCTACTACATGTTGAGGAAAACGATTGGCTGAACAAAAAACAGACTGATCGAGGTCATTTTTGAGTGCAAAAAGTGCTGTAACTCTGAAAAAGCGATGGTAGAATCCATTTTTAAGCAAACGGTGATTTTGAAAAATGGGTAACAACGTCGTCGTACTGGGCACCCAATGGGGTGACGAAGGTAAAGGTAAGATCGTCGATCTTCTGACTGAACGGGCTAAATATGTTGTACGCTACCAGGGCGGTCACAACGCAGGCCATACTCTCGTAATCAACGGTGAAAAAACCGTTCTCCATCTTATTCCATCAGGTATTCTCCGCGAGAATGTAACCAGCATCATCGGTAACGGTGTTGTGCTGTCTCCGGCCGCGCTGATGAAAGAGATGAAAGAACTGGAAGACCGTGGCATCCCCGTTCGTGAGCGTCTGCTGCTGTCTGAAGCATGTCCGCTGATCCTTGATTATCACGTTGCGCTGGATAACGCGCGTGAGAAAGCGCGCGGCGCGAAAGCGATCGGCACCACGGGTCGTGGTATCGGGCCTGCTTATGAAGATAAAGTGGCACGTCGTGGTCTGCGTGTTGGCGACCTTTTCGACAAAGAAACCTTCGCTGAAAAACTGAAAGAAGTGATGGAATATCACAACTTCCAGTTGGTTAACTACTACAAAGCTGAAGCGGTTGATTACCAGAAAGTTCTGGATGATACGATGGCTGTTGCCGACATCCTGACTTCTATGGTGGTTGACGTTTCTGACCTGCTCGACCAGGCGCGTCAGCGTGGCGATTTCGTCATGTTCGAAGGTGCGCAGGGTACGCTGCTGGATATCGACCACGGTACTTATCCGTACGTAACTTCTTCCAACACCACTGCAGGTGGCGTGGCGACCGGTTCCGGCCTGGGCCCGCGTTATGTTGATTACGTTCTGGGTATCCTCAAAGCTTACTCCACTCGTGTAGGTGCAGGTCCGTTCCCGACCGAACTGTTTGATGAAACTGGTGAGTTCCTCTGCAAGCAGGGTAACGAATTCGGCGCAACTACGGGTCGTCGTCGTCGTACCGGCTGGCTGGACACCGTTGCCGTTCGTCGTGCGGTACAGCTGAACTCCCTGTCTGGCTTCTGCCTGACCAAACTGGACGTTCTGGATGGCCTGAAAGAGGTGAAACTCTGCGTGGCTTACCGTATGCCGGATGGTCGCGAAGTGACTACCACTCCGCTGGCAGCAGATGACTGGAAAGGTGTAGAGCCGATTTACGAAACCATGCCGGGCTGGTCTGAATCCACCTTCGGCGTGAAAGATCGTAGCGGTCTGCCGCAGGCGGCACTGAACTACATCAAGCGTATTGAAGAACTGACCGGTGTGCCGATCGATATCATCTCTACCGGCCCGGATCGTACTGAAACCATGATTCTGCGCGACCCGTTCGACGCGTAATTCTGGTACGCCTGGCAGATATTTTGCCTGCCGGGCTAACAGTGTGATACATTGCTGTGTCGGGTTAGCCATTATGCTATCCGACACAGTGTTAAATCCTCGCTTTTTTCCTTCCCCGAACTGAAATAAATTAGCGACACAGCTTGTGGCTGGTTTATCATCAATATAAATGTATTTTTTCCCGCTTTCCCTTTTGAGGTTGATGTGCAGTTAACGAGTTTCACTGATTACGGATTACGTGCGCTGATCTACATGGCGTCATTGCCAGAAGGGCGGATGACCAGTATTTCTGAAGTGACTGACGTCTACGGCGTCTCCCGTAATCATATGGTCAAAATAATCAATCAACTTAGTCGTGCCGGCTACGTGACTGCTGTTCGTGGAAAAAATGGCGGCATTCGTCTGGGTAAACCGGCGAGTGCGATACGTATTGGTGATGTGGTGCGCGAGCTGGAGCCCTTATCGCTGGTGAATTGCAGCAGTGAGTTTTGCCACATTACACCTGCCTGTCGGTTGAAACAGGCACTTTCTAAGGCCGTGCAAAGTTTTCTTACGGAACTGGATAACTACACGCTTGCCGATTTGGTTGAAGAGAATCAACCGCTTTATAAATTATTGCTGGTGGAGTGACGAAAATCTTCATCAGAGATGACAACGGAGGAACCGAGATGTCACAAGATCCTTTCCAGGAACGCGAAGCTGAAAAATACGCGAATCCCATCCCTAGTCGGGAATTTATCCTCGAACATTTAACCAAACGTGAAAAACCGGCCAGCCGTGATGAGCTGGCGGTAGAACTGCACATTGAAGGCGAAGAGCAGCTTGAAGGCCTGCGTCGCCGCCTGCGCGCGATGGAGCGCGATGGTCAACTGGTCTTTACTCGCCGTCAGTGCTATGCGCTGCCGGAACGCCTCGACCTGGTGAAAGGTACCGTTATTGGCCACCGTGATGGCTACGGCTTTCTGCGGGTTGAAGGACGTAAAGATGATTTGTATCTCTCCAGCGAGCAGATGAAAACATGCATTCATGGCGATCAGGTGCTGGCGCAGCCGCTGGGCGCTGACCGTAAAGGCCGCCGTGAAGCGCGTATTGTCCGCGTACTGGTGCCAAAAACCAGCCAGATTGTTGGTCGCTACTTTACCGAAGCGGGTGTCGGCTTTGTGGTTCCTGACGACAGTCGTTTGAGCTTCGATATCTTAATCCCGCCCGATCAGATCATGGGCGCGCGGATGGGCTTTGTGGTGGTGGTTGAACTGACCCAACGCCCGACTCGCCGTACCAAAGCAGTGGGTAAAATCGTCGAAGTGCTGGGCGATAATATGGGCACCGGCATGGCGGTTGATATCGCCCTGCGTACCCATGAAATTCCGTACATCTGGCCGCAGGCTGTTGAGCAACAGGTTGCCGGGCTGAAAGAAGAAGTGCCGGAAGAGGCGAAAGCTGGCCGTGTCGATCTGCGCGATTTACCGCTGGTCACCATTGATGGCGAAGACGCCCGTGACTTTGACGATGCAGTTTACTGCGAGAAAAAACGCGGCGGCGGCTGGCGTTTATGGGTCGCGATTGCCGACGTCAGCTACTATGTGCGTCCGCCAACGCCGCTGGACAGGGAAGCGCGTAACCGTGGCACGTCGGTGTACTTCCCTTCGCAGGTTATCCCGATGCTGCCGGAAGTGCTCTCTAACGGCCTGTGCTCGCTCAACCCGCAGGTAGACCGCCTGTGTATGGTGTGTGAGATGACCATTTCGTCGAAAGGTCGCCTGACGGGCTACAAATTCTATGAAGCGGTGATGAGCTCTCACGCGCGTCTGACCTACACCAAAGTCTGGCATATTCTGCAGGGCGATCAGGATCTGCGCGAGCAGTACTCCCCGCTGGTTAAGCACCTCGAAGAGCTGCATAACCTCTATAAAGTGCTGGATAAAGCCCGTGAAGAACGCGGCGGGATCTCGTTTGAGAGCGAAGAAGCGAAGTTCATTTTCAACGCTGAACGCCGTATTGAGCGTATCGAACAGACCCAGCGTAACGACGCACACAAGTTAATTGAAGAGTGCATGATTCTGGCGAATATCTCGGCGGCGCGTTTCGTTGAGAAGGCCAAAGAACCGGCACTGTTCCGTATTCACGACAAGCCGAGCACTGAAGCGATAACCTCTTTCCGTTCAGTGCTGGCGGAACTGGGGCTGGAATTGCCTGGCGGTAACAAGCCGGAACCGCGTGACTACGCGGAACTGCTGGAATCGGTTGCTGACCGTCCTGACGCAGAAATGCTGCAAACCATGCTGTTGCGCTCGATGAAACAAGCGATTTACGATCCGGAAAACCGCGCTCACTTCGGTCTGGCATTGCAGTCCTATGCGCACTTTACTTCGCCGATTCGTCGTTATCCTGATCTGACGCTACACCGCGCCATTAAGTATCTGCTGGCGAAAGAGCAGGGGCATCAGGGCAACACCACTGAAACCGGCGGCTACCATTATTCGATGGAAGAAATGCTGCAACTGGGTCAGCACTGTTCGATGGCGGAACGTCGTGCCGACGAAGCAACGCGCGATGTGGCTGACTGGCTGAAGTGTGACTTCATGCTCGACCAGGTAGGTAACGTCTTTAAAGGCGTGATTTCCAGCGTCACTGGTTTTGGCTTCTTTGTTCGCCTGGATGACTTGTTCATCGATGGTCTGGTCCATGTCTCTTCTCTGGACAATGACTACTATCGCTTTGACCAGGTAGGACAACGCCTGATGGGTGAATCCAGCGGCCAGACTTATCGCCTGGGCGATCGCGTGGAAGTGCGCGTCGAAGCGGTTAATATGGACGAGCGCAAAATCGACTTTAGCCTGATCTCCAGCGAACGCGCACCGCGCAACGTCGGTAAAACCGCGCGCGAGAAAGCGAAAAAAGGCGATGCAGGTAAAAAAGGTGGCAAGCGTCGCCAGGTCGGTAAAAAGGTAAACTTTGAGCCAGACAGCGCCTTCCGTGGCGAGAAAAAACCGAAGCCGAAAGCGGCGAAGAAAGACGCGAGAAAAGCGAAAAAGCCATCGGCGAAAACGCAGAAAATAGCCGCTGCAACTAAAGCGAAGCGTGCGGCGAAGAAAAAAGTGGCAGAGTGATCATTACCCCCTTCAAACAGAAGAGGGTCAGATTGCTGACAAAATGCGCTTTGTTCATGCCGGATGCGGCGTGAACGCCTTATCCGGCCTACATAATCACGCAAATTCAATACATTGCAGGGATCATGTAGGCCTGATAAGCGTAGCGCATCAGGCAAAACGTAAACAACGAGTACATTAATGAGTGAAATGATTTACGGCATCCACGCAGTGCAGGCCCTGCTGGAGCGCGCCCCTGAACGTTTTCAGGAAGTCTTTATTTTAAAAGGCCGTGAAGATAAACGTCTGTTGCCGCTGATTCACGCCCTTGAGTCCCAGGGCGTGGTTATCCAGCTGGCAAACCGCCAATATCTCGACGAGAAAAGCGACGGTGCCGTGCATCAGGGCATTATCGCCCGTGTGAAGCCAGGACGTCAGTATCAGGAAAACGATCTGCCGGATCTGATCGCTTCGCTCGATCAACCGTTCCTGCTGATCCTCGACGGTGTGACCGATCCGCACAACCTCGGCGCGTGCCTGCGCAGCGCGGACGCCGCTGGCGTTCATGCGGTGATTGTGCCGAAAGATCGCTCCGCACAGCTCAACGCCACGGCGAAAAAAGTGGCCTGCGGCGCGGCAGAAAGCGTTCCGCTGATTCGGGTGACTAACCTGGCGCGCACCATGCGTATGTTGCAGGAAGAGAATATTTGGATCGTCGGTACGGCAGGAGAGGCGGATCATACGCTCTATCAGAGCAAAATGACCGGACGGCTGGCACTGGTGATGGGCGCAGAAGGTGAAGGCATGCGTCGCCTGACCCGTGAACATTGCGATGAGTTGATCAGCATCCCAATGGCAGGAAGTGTTTCTTCGCTGAACGTTTCTGTGGCGACAGGCATTTGCTTATTTGAAGCGGTACGCCAGCGTAGCTAATTTCTCTGAATTATGAAAAACCATCCATATTTGGATGGTTTTTTTTTGTCTATAGCTGGTAAGATAATTACGTACTACAAATATTCATTTTATTAATATTTAAACTTAATTTATATGGAATAATATATGACATGGAATCCGTTGGCGCTGGCGACGGCGCTGCAAACTGTACCTGAACAAAATATTGATATAACAAATAATGAAAACGCATTAATTATTAAAATGAATGATTATGGCGATTTGCAAATCAATATTCTTTTTACTTCCCGCCAAATGATTATCGAAACCTTTATTTGTCCGGTAAGTAGTATCAGCAATCCAGATGAATTTAATACCTTCTTATTAAGAAATCAGAAGATGATGCCGTTGTCATCGGTAGGGATCTCCAGCGTGCAAGAGGAAGAGTATTACATTGTTTTCGGGGCGTTATCGCTTAAATCTTCTCTTGAAGATATCCTGCTGGAAATAACCACGCTGGTAGATAACGCTTTGGATCTTGCTGAAATTACAGAAGAATATTCACACTAATTACAAGGACAGGTATTTATGGGAATTTTAAAAACTTTATTTACGCTGGGTAAATCGGTGATCTCGCAAGCGGAAGAATCCATTGAAGAAGCACAGGGCGTTAGAATGCTTGAACAGCATATACGCGATGCCAAAGCAGAACTGGATAAGGCCGGTAAATCACGTGTCGATCTACTGGCAAGAGTGAAATTGAGCAACGATAAACTGAAAGATTTACGTGAGCGTAAAGCCAGTCTGGAAGCTCGCGCGCTGGAAGCGTTAAGCAAGAATGTTAATCCGTCGTTGATTAACGAAGTTGCTGAAGAAATCGCCCGTCTTGAGAATCTCATTACCGCTGAAGAGCAAGTGTTGTCGAATCTGGAGGTCTCTCGCGATGGTGTGGAAAAAGCGGTTACAGCGACAGCACAGCGTATCGCTCAATTTGAGCAACAAATGGAAGTCGTTAAAGCTACTGAAGCCATGCAGCGTGCACAACAGGCCGTAACGACCTCTACTGTTGGCGCATCTTCCAGCGTTTCGACAGCGGCAGAATCCTTAAAGCGTCTGCAAACGCGTCAGGCCGAACGTCAAGCTCGCCTGGATGCTGCCGCACAGCTGGAAAAAGTGGCAGATGGTCGCGATCTTGATGAAAAACTGGCGGAAGCCGGAATTGGCGGTAGCAACAAAAGTAGCGCCCAGGATGTATTAGCAAGACTGCAACGCCAACAGGGCGAGTAATGTTCTTCTCCTGGATCATTAAAACCTGCCGACGTCACCTTTCCAGGCTTACCTGGCCGGCATTGACTGGATTATTTACAGGACAGTATCTGTTTTGTTATCTGGTGTTAACTGCGTTGCATGAAGAGGCGTTGGTAGGTCAACTGAGTAATTTTATTTATTACTGCTCGGTTGTGGGATCAACGCTGGGGTTTGGTGATATCACACCCCAAACGGTTGGGGGACGTCTGTTCACAGCGCTCTGGCAGATTCCTGTGAGTGTTGGTTTATTTGGCGCTTTAATGGGAAAAGTCATTGCATTAGTGCAAGACATATTGGCGAAAGGAATGACGGGAATGGGCGACTACAGCAATTTGCGCAACCATATGCTGGTCATTGGATGGCGCGGGCATCAGACTGAAAAGATGATTTCATTATTGTTGTTTGATTCCCGAAGAGCATTTGGCCGGGTACTTTTGTGTGAGCGGGATGATATTCAACATCCGATGCCTGGAAATAATTGGGTCGATTTCATTCGTATTAGTAATTTTAATGATCCGCATGAACATACCCGCATGGGACTGGCAAATTGCCAAAGTGTCATCATCTTTTCGCAAACAGATGAGCAGACGTTCACGACCGCACTATCCCTGGCGGATTTTATTCCTGAAAGATGCCATATCGTCGCTTATCTGGAAGATGAACGCTACGCTCGTTTATTAGAGGTTCATTGTCAACGTATTGAAATAGTGCGAAATATTTCAGCAGAACAACTTTCCCGTTCAATACAAGATCCCGGTTCATCTCAATCAGTGGCATCGATTATGAATCCAATGCTGGGGGATACGGGGTTTGTTTTACCGATTCCTGAACGGGTTACCTCGATGCGTTATGGCGCATTGATGCATTATATGAAACTTCATCATGATGCCACCGTCCTGGGAATAAGCAGTTGTAAAAATGGTAGGGGAATGGAACTGAATCCAGTCATTGCAACGGAAGTTAAAGGCGGTATGTGGCTGCATCTTATTGGCAATAACCGTATTTTGGCTGAAGAAGTGGTATGGCAGGACATTGAGGGAAGCATATGACAAGTTTTTTCAAGCGTCTGTTTGGTAAGGATGATAAACCTGTAACCGCACGTGGCCCGCTGGGACTTCATCTCAATAGCGGCTTTACGCTCGACACGTTAGCGTTTCGTTTGCTGGAAGATGAATTGCTGATTGCGCTGCCGGGTGAAGAATTTACGGTAGCCGCTGTCAGCCACATCGATCTGGGCGGCGGTAGTCAGATTTTCCGCTACTACACTTCGGGCGATGAATTTCTGCAAATCAATACCACCGGCGGCGAAGATATTGATGACATTGATGATATAAAGCTCTTTGTCTATGAAGAGAGCTACGGTATCAGCAAAGAGAGCCACTGGCGCGAAGCGATCAACGCCAAAGCGATGGGGGCAATGACATTAAACTGGCAGGAAAAACGCTGGCAGCGATTTTTTAACAGCGAAGAACCGGGGAATATCGAACCCGTCTATATGCTGGAAAAAGTTGAAAATCAAAACCACGCCAAATGGGAAGTGCATAATTTTACCATGGGCTATGAACGGCAGGTGACCGAAGATACCTGTGAATATTTGCTGTTAAATGGTGAGGAATCTTTTAACGATCTCGGCGAGCCGGAGTGGTTATTTTCGCGCGCACTGGGTGTTGATATCCCACTGACATCACTTCATATTATTGGTTAATTACAAGGACGTTTACGATGCATATACTGGATTCACTTCTTGCCTTTAGCGCCTATTTTTTTATTGGCGTGGCTATGGTGATTATTTTTCTGTTTATCTACTCCAAAATTACACCGCACAACGAATGGCAGTTAATTAAAAACAATAATACCGCGGCGGCACTGGCGTTCAGTGGTACATTGTTGGGTTACGTGATCCCATTATCTAGTGCGGCAATCAATGCGGTGAGTATTCCGGATTATTTTGCCTGGGGCGGGATCGCACTGGTGATTCAGTTACTCGTTTTTGCTGGCGTCAGACTTTATATGCCAGCATTAAGCGAAAAAATTATTAATCACAATACCGCAGCAGGAATGTTTATGGGAACCGCCGCGCTGGCTGGCGGTATTTTTAACGCAGCTTGTATGACATGGTAATGGACGATCATGGCCAGAAAACGCAAATCAAGAAATAACAGTAAAATTGGTCACGGAGCGATCAGTCGCATTGGAAGACCTAATAATCCTTTTGAGCCGCGACGCAATCGCTACGCACAAAAATACTTAACGTTGGCGCTAATGGGCGGTGCAGCTTTTTTTGTATTGAAAGGTTGTGGCGATAGTGGTGATGTCGATAACGACGGTGACGGAACGTTTTACTCGACAGTGCAGGATTGTATTGATGACGGTAATAATTCAGATATCTGTGCTCATGGCTGGAACAATGCCAAAGCGGCATTTTATGCCGATGTTCCGAAGAATATGACTCAGCAGAATTGTCAGTCTAAGTACGAAAATTGCTACTACGACAATGTTGAACAGAGTTGGATCCCGGTCATTTCTGGATTTTTATTAAGCCGGGTTATTCGTAAAGATCGCGATGAGCCGTTCGTTTATAACAGCGGTGGATCCTCATTTGCTTCCCGCCCCGTCTGGCGCAATACTTCCGGTGATTACTCCTGGCGCTCCGGTTCTGGCAAAAAAGAGTCTTACTCCTCGGGCGGCTTTACCACCAGAAAAGCGTCAACTGTTTCTCGCGGCGGCTATGGTCGTTCTTCCAGCGCCCGTGGGCACTGGGGAGGCTAATCATGCTGAGACACAACGTTCCTGTACGACGGGATCTGGACCAGATCGCCGCCGACAACGGTTTCGACTTTCATATCATCGACAATGAAATCTATTGGGATGAGAGTCGGGCTTACCGCTTTACTCTGCGTCAGATAGAAGAGCAGATCGAAAAACCAACTGCGGAACTGCATCAGATGTGCCTTGAGGTGGTGGATCGTGCGGTTCAAGACGAAGAAATCCTGACGCAACTGGCGATCCCCCCGCTGTACTGGGATGTGATCGCTGAAAGCTGGCGCGCACGCGATCCTTCGCTGTATGGTCGGATGGATTTTGCCTGGTGTGGCAATGCGCCGGTGAAGCTGCTGGAGTACAACGCCGATACGCCAACCTCGTTGTATGAATCGGCTTATTTCCAGTGGCTGTGGCTGGAAGATGCGCGGCGTAGCGGCATTATTCCGCGTGATGCCGATCAGTACAATGCCATTCAGGAACGCCTGATTTCGCGTTTTAGCGAGCTTTACAGTCGGGAACCGTTTTATTTCTGCTGTTGTCAGGATACCGACGAAGACAGGAGTACTGTGCTGTACTTGCAGGACTGCGCTCAGCAGGCTGGGCAGGAGTCACGGTTTATCTACATTGAAGATCTCGGTTTGGGCGTCGGCGGTGTACTGACCGATCTTGATGATAATGTCATCCAGCGTGCATTTAAGCTGTATCCGCTGGAATGGATGATGCGTGACGATAACGGTCCTCTGCTGCGCAAGCGCCGCGAGCAATGGGTGGAGCCGTTATGGAAAAGTATCTTGAGCAACAAAGGGTTAATGCCGCTGCTTTGGCGCTTCTTTCCTGGTCATCCTAACCTACTTGCATCCTGGTTTGATGGCGAAAAACCGCAGATTGCCGCTGGCGAAAGCTATGTGCGTAAACCGATCTACTCACGCGAAGGCGGAAACGTCACCATTTTCGACGGTCAGAATAACGTCGTTGACCACGCTGAGGGTGATTACGCCGATGAACCGATGATCTATCAGGCGTTTCAACCTCTGCCGCGATTTGGCGATAGCTACACACTCATCGGTAGCTGGATTGTCGATGATGAAGCGTGCGGAATGGGAATCCGTGAAGATAACACGCTGATCACCAAAGACACCTCACGTTTCGTTCCGCATTACATTGCTGGGTAAGAATGTTTTAGCAATCTCTTTCTGTCAGGAATCCATGGCAGTGACCATACTAAGGGTGACTGCCATTGATGGAGGGAGACACAGTGCACTGGCAAACTCACACCGTTTTTAATCAACCTATACCATTAAATAACAGCAACTTATACCTGTCTGATGGCGCGCTCTGCGAAGCGGTAACGCGTGAAGGTGCTGGCTGGGATAGCGATTTTCTCGCCAGTATTGGTCAGCAGTTAGGAACGGCTGAATCTCTTGAACTGGGGCGGCTGGCGAATGTGAATCCGCCTGAATTATTGCGCTACGATGCGCAAGGACGCCGTCTGGACGATGTGCGTTTTCACCCCGCCTGGCACTTGCTGATGCAGGCGCTATGTACCAATCGGGTGCACAATCTTGCCTGGGAAGAAGACGCTCGCTCCGGCGCATTTGTGGCGCGCGCGGCGCGTTTTATGTTGCACGCACAGGTTGAGGCAGGGTCGTTATGTCCGATAACCATGACCTTTGCCGCCACGCCATTGCTGTTACAGATGTTACCCGCGCCGTTTCAGGACTGGACCACGCCGCTGTTGAGCGATCGCTACGATTCCCACTTATTGCCAGGTGGGCAAAAACGCGGTTTGTTGATTGGCATGGGCATGACGGAAAAGCAGGGCGGTTCCGATGTGATGAGCAACACTACCCGCGCAGAGCGTCTGGACGATGGCTCTTATCGGCTGGTGGGGCATAAATGGTTTTTCTCGGTGCCGCAAAGCGATGCGCATCTGGTGCTGGCGCAGACTACGGGCGGTTTGTCCTGCTTTTTTGTGCCGCGCTTTTTGCCTGACGGGCAACGCAACGCGATTCGCCTCGAGCGGCTGAAAGATAAGCTGGGTAATCGCTCTAACGCCAGCTGCGAAGTGGAGTTTCAGGATGCCATTGGCTGGTTGTTGGGGCAGGAAGGGGAAGGAGTTCGTCTGATCCTGAAAATGGGTGGGATGACGCGTTTTGATTGCGCCCTGGGTAGCCATGCCATGATGCGCCGTGCATTTTCGCTGGCGATTTATCATGCCCATCAACGCCATGTTTTTGGTAATCCATTGATCCAACAGCCTTTGATGCGTCATGTCTTAAGCCGCATGGCGCTCCAACTTGAAGGGCAAACAGCGTTGCTGTTTCGTCTTGCGCGAGCGTGGGATCGGCGTGCCGATGCCAAAGAAGCCCTGTGGGCGCGCTTATTTACGCCTGCGGCGAAATTTGTTATCTGCAAACGTGGCATTCCGTTTGTGGCTGAAGCGATGGAGGTGCTGGGCGGTATTGGCTATTGCGAAGAGAGCGAACTACCGCGACTTTATCGGGAAATGCCAGTGAACAGCATCTGGGAAGGTTCTGGCAATATTATGTGCCTCGATGTGCTGCGCGTTCTCAATAAGCAGGCTGGGGTATACGATTTGCTGACAGAAGCATTTGTGGAAGTGAAAGGACAGGATCGCTATTTTGATCGCGCGGTTCGTCGTTTGCAGCAGCAACTGCGTAAGCCAGCTGAAGAAATGGGGCGAGAGATTACTCGTCAGCTATTCCTGCTGGGTTGCGGCGCGCAAATGTTGAAATATGCCTCTCCGCCAATGGCGCAGGCGTGGTGTCAGATGATGTTTGATACGCGCGGCGGCGTGCGGTTGTCAGAGCAGATCCAGAATGATTTATTGCTGCGGGCGACGGGGGGAGTATGTTTATAAACGAGTCAGCCAGATGTGATGCTAGCGCGTCTTATAATGGCAACAGCAGCATTACGTGTTATCAACTAACACAATGAAATTTCAGGAACTGTTGGCCGGATAAGGCACAGGTGCCGCATCCGGCATTGTTCATTTGCTGTAGATGACACTCACGCATACAGGATCGCCTGTACGCGCCAGTTATCAGGCTGCTGGTCTTCGTACATGGTAATAATGCGGTACCATGATGCACCTTGTTCATCGGCCTTTAACGCCACGATACGTTCCACGTCCTGCGGATCCCCTGAAATATTGCTAACCGAGATCTGACCTATTTCATTCAGGCCCGTTACGCAGTCAGCACTGGCGAATTCTGCAGACTGTGCCGTGGTGCTCGCAGGATAAGTCACTAATTGCAGCGAGGGTGAGGCAAGTAATTGTTTCATCGTCAGCTCCATTTTTCGTTTCCCCACATGTTGCAGGGCATTCCATCGCGGTAATAAACGCCCGAGCTTCCAGCTGGTAATTTATTGTGCACAGGTAAACGCATAGGGACGCAAAGCAATGTAAAGCTGACTATGTAAGTTGTCTGATTTATTTACGGTACAAAATGGCTTGTGAATACCACTGTCCTGTCACGATGGTTTCGTCCACCATGACGACAACGTAATAATCAGCTTTTGCAGCGACAGCTTTCGCTCTGATTTCTGCTAATGCGTCATCCGGAGAACCCCGAACCATCGTGCTTACGCTACCTATTCGCTGTAACCCTTGCGTCTGGTCGCGGCGAATCTCTTGCGGATGGTCCGTTACTGGCGGTGCTGGCTGTGGCGTACCTTGCAGTGCGCTACAGGCACTTAACATCAACACCAATAATAAACTGGCAAACCGGTAAATAACGCTATTACGTTTCCTGCTAACCATAGTGTAGTGCCTTATTAATTTAACTTTGGGGGAATGTTCCCGAATTGTTACCTGGTACGCGATTTTCGAATGAAAACGTGATGAAAGCGTAACCCACATCTCAACATTATGAACTAATACCGCCAGCAGAAACTTGTGCTAAGGATTTCTTCATGTCATACCAGACAAAAAGGAGAGACAGATGATTGAAATAGACTCGCGCGTGCTGGCAGATATTCCCGTTCTTCATGCTTATCCTGTCGGGCAAAAAGATACCCCGTTACCGTGCGTGATTTTTTATCACGGCTTTACTTCGTCCAGTCTGGTGTATAGCTATTTTGCCGTTGCGCTGGCGCAGGCTGGTTTGCGGGTGATCATGCCGGATGCGCCCGATCACGGTAGCCGTTTTAGGGGCGACGCAGCGCGGCGGTTAAATCAATTTTGGCAAATCTTGCTACAAAGTATGCAGGAATTCATTACTTTACGTGCGGCAGTAGCTGAAGAAAACTGGCTGCTTGATGACCGTCTGGCAATCGGTGGTGCATCGATGGGCGCGATGACGGCTCTGGGAATTACCGCTCGCTACCCCACGGTGAAATGTACCGCCAGCATGATGGGATCGGGCTATTTTACATCACTCGCCCGTTCACTGTTTCCACCGCTGATATCTGAAACGACAGGACAGCAGAACGAATTTAATAACATTATCGCGCCACTGGCAGAGTGGGAAGCGACAAACCACCTGGAAGAGTTGGGAAACAGACCTCTGCTCTTATGGCATGGCCTTGACGATGATGTCGTCCCCGCCGACGAATCACTACGTTTGCAGCAGGCCTTAAGCGAGGTGGGACGGGATAAACAGCTAACCTGTTCATGGCAGCCAGGCGTGCGTCACCGCATTACGCCCGAGGCGTTAGAGACCGCCGTGACATTTTTCCGCCAGCATCTTTAAACACGCAGAATGCTGACCCCTTGCGCTTCCAGTTGTTGCAGGATTTCCGGGTTAGCATTTTTGCCGGTGATCAGCATATCGATTTGATCTGAACGACTAAAGAGCATCCCCGCACGTTCGCCGATCTTACTGCTATCAACCAGTACCACCAGTTTCCCTACCACGCTCAACATCTTCTGCTCTGCCATTGCCGTCAGCATATCGGTTTTATACAACCCTTCTGCGGTCAGTCCTTTGCCGCTGGTAAACATCCAGTGCCCGGCATAGAGACTGTTTTCGCTGCCCTGTGGACTTAAGGTGATGGACTGGCTTTTGTTGTATTGGCCGCCCATGATAATCACGCTGTCATGCTCCTGATCGATCAGGTAATTCGCCAGCGGTAGATAATTAGTAATGATTTGCACTGGCTTGCCACACATTTCCCGCCCAAGCAGAAACGCGGTGGAACCGCAGTTGATGACGACGCTTTCGCCCGGATTAACCAGCTGCGAGGCTGCTTTAGCGATACGTACTTTTTCATCATGGTTCTGCGCCTGATGCAGATTCATCGGCGTCCAGCGTGGGCGCTGCTGGGTAATGGCTTCTGCGCCATTGCGCACTTTTTTCAGTTTGCCGCTTTCGTCAAGTTTATTGATATCGCGTCGAGCGGTAGCAGGCGAAATTCCCAGACGCTCAACGACTTTCTCAACGGTCACAAAGCCCAATTGTGCGAGCATTTCCAGGAGAATTTGATGTCTTTGTGCTTCAGTCATGAGCTATTCCGATAAAATTTGATTTTTTTAGATGATATTTGAAATAGCCAGGAAATACTACGCCGGATAGCGCGAACTTCTCCACGCCATCCGGTATAAACGACAGATTACAGGAACGACTTGAACGGCAGATCCGGTTCAATGGTGAAGCAATCGTCAAAACCGCGTGGATAGTGGTACTCGAAGTTGTCTTTATCCAGCGGCCAGGTAAATTTGCCACCGACCTGCCAGATAAACGGCTTGAAGCCATACTTCAGGCGATCTTTTTTCATCTCCCACAGTACGCGGATCTCTTGCGGATCGGCCTGGAAGTTTGACCAGATATCATGGTGGAACGGGATAACCACTTTTGTATTCAGCGCTTCTGCCATACGCAGGATATCAGCACTGGTCATTTTGTCGGTGATACCACGTGGGTTTTCACCGTATGAACCTAATGCCACGTCGATCTGATGCTCGTTACCGTGCTTCGCATAGTAGTTAGAGTAGTGGGAATCGCCACTGTGATACAGGGTACCGCCCGGCGTTTTGAACAGGTAGTTTACCGCGCGATCGTCCATGCCGTCTGGCAGTACGCCAGCCGCTTTTTGATCGGCAGGCAAAGTGATCAGTGCAGTACGGTCAAACGCGTCAAGGGCATGAATTTCAATGTCTTTCACTTTAACGACATCGCCCGGTTTGACCACGATGCAACGTTCTTTCGGCACACCCCAGCCAATCCACAAATCCACGCAGGTTTTCGGCCCGATAAATGGCACGTCATCAGCGCAGTTCTGCATCACGGCAGCAGCGACGTTGACGTCGATATGATCGTTGTGATCGTGAGTTGCCAGTACCGCGTCGATCTGGCGAATCGCAAACGGATCAAGAACAAATGGGGTGGTACGCAGGTTCGGTTGCAGTTTTTTCACGCCAGCCATGCGCTGCATCTGGTGACCCTGTTTCATTAGTGGGTTACCGTGACTTTGTTTGCCAGTACCACACCAGAAATCGACGCAAACGTTGGTGCCACCTTCAGATTTCAGCCAGATCCCGGTACAGCCTAGCCACCACATCGCGAATGTGCCAGGAGCTACCTGTTCTTGTTCAATTTCTTCATTCAGCCAGCTACCCCACTCCGGGAAAGTGCTCAGGATCCAGGATTCACGGGTGATACTTTTCACTTTACTCATCGCCATTTACCTTCATGATAGTTCAATTTGAATCAATATTTGATTGGTTTTGATTAATCCTGACACTATTTTTTCAGGAAGGCAATGACCATTTTTTGACTTTTTGCCAGGGAAGTTGTTGTTGATTTTGAGTATGGAAAGATTTAATGGAATGTGTAATTCAATTAACTAAATGAATTTAAATGAATAATTGTTTCGTTGTGTGAATCCCACTCTATCCATGTGGAATTATTTGCGTGTCGCGTCACATTTAATCATAAATAATCTTGTTGTGATTACTTTTGAAAATTAGAGTGAGTGCACAACATTCCGGGTGTGCGGAATACCCGGTTACCTCTTCTTCAGGAGATCGTTATGGAGATCCTCTACAACATCTTTACCGTGTTTTTTAACCAGGTCATGACTAATGCCCCGTTACTGCTGGGTATTGTGACCTGTCTGGGCTACATCCTGCTGCGCAAAAGTGTCAGCGTGATTATCAAAGGTACGATTAAAACCATTATTGGTTTCATGTTGTTGCAGGCCGGGTCCGGCATCCTGACCAGCACCTTCAAACCGGTGGTGGCGAAAATGTCGGAGGTTTATGGCATCAATGGTGCGATTTCCGATACTTACGCTTCCATGATGGCTACCATCGAACGTATGGGCGATGCCTATAGCTGGGTGGGCTACGCGGTGTTGCTGGCACTGGCGCTGAACATCTGTTACGTGCTGCTACGTCGCATTACCGGTATTCGCACCATCATGCTGACGGGTCACATCATGTTTCAGCAGGCCGGGTTGATTGCCGTTACGCTGTTTATCTTCGGTTACTCCATGTGGACGACCATTATCTGCACCGCGATTCTGGTTTCGCTCTACTGGGGTATTACCTCCAACATGATGTATAAGCCGACTCAGGAAGTCACCGACGGCTGTGGTTTCTCCATCGGTCACCAGCAGCAGTTTGCATCATGGATTGCTTATAAAGTTGCGCCGTTCCTCGGCAAAAAAGAGGAAAGCGTTGAAGACCTCAAACTGCCAGGCTGGCTGAACATTTTCCACGACAACATCGTCTCCACGGCGATTGTCATGACCATCTTCTTTGGTGCCATTCTGCTCTCCTTCGGTATCGACACCGTGCAGGCGATGGCGGGCAAAGTGCACTGGACGGTGTACATCCTGCAAACCGGTTTCTCCTTTGCGGTGGCGATCTTCATCATCACTCAGGGCGTGCGCATGTTTGTGGCGGAACTCTCAGAAGCGTTTAACGGTATCTCCCAGCGCCTGATCCCCGGTGCGGTTCTGGCGATTGACTGTGCGGCCATCTATAGCTTCGCGCCGAACGCTGTGGTCTGGGGCTTTATGTGGGGCACCATCGGTCAACTGATTGCAGTTGGCATCCTGGTCGCCTGCGGCTCTTCCATTCTGATTATCCCTGGCTTTATCCCGATGTTCTTCTCTAACGCCACCATCGGCGTGTTTGCTAACCACTTCGGTGGCTGGCGCGCGGCGCTGAAGATTTGTCTGGTGATGGGGATGATTGAAATCTTTGGTTGCGTCTGGGCGGTGAAACTCACCGGTATGAGCGCCTGGATGGGCATGGCGGACTGGTCGATTCTGGCACCACCGATGATGCAGGGCTTCTTCTCCATCGGCATCGCCTTTATGGCCGTCATCATTGTCATTGCACTGGCTTATATGTTCTTCGCTGGCCGCGCGCTGCGCGCAGAAGAAGATGCAGAAAAACAACTGGCAGAACAGTCTGCTTAATAAGGAGTTTTGATTATGACCGTACGTATTCTGGCTGTGTGTGGTAACGGACAAGGCAGTTCCATGATCATGAAAATGAAAGTGGACCAGTTTTTAACCCAGTCGAACATCGACCATACGGTAAACAGCTGCGCGGTTGGTGAATACAAAAGCGAGTTGAGCGGCGCGGATATCATCATCGCTTCTACGCACATCGCGGGCGAGATCACCGTGACCGGCAACAAATATGTCGTTGGCGTGCGCAACATGCTCTCTCCTGCTGACTTTGGCCCGAAACTGCTGGAAGTGATCAAAGAACATTTCCCGCAGGACGTGAAGTAAGGGCGCCCTATGAAATTACGTGATTCGCTGGCGGAGAATAAATCTATCCGTCTGCAGGCTGAAGCTGAGACATGGCAGGACGCAGTGAAAATCGGCGTTGACCTGCTGGTGGCGGCAGATGTGGTAGAGCCGCGTTACTACCAGGCGATTCTGGATGCGGTTGAACAGCACGGTCCGTACTTTGTGCTCGCACCGGGCCTGGCAATGCCGCATGGTCGCCCGGAAGAGGGCGTTAAGAAAACCGGTTTTGCGCTGGTGACGCTGAAAAAGCCGCTGGAGTTCAACCACGAAGATAACGACCCGGTGGATATCCTCATCACGATGGCGGCGGTCGATGCCAACACGCATCAGGAAGTGGGCATCATGCAGATCGTCAACCTGTTTGAAGATGAAGAGAATTTCGACCGTTTACGCGCCTGCCGTACCGAGCAGGAAATCCTGGATCTCATTGACCGCACCAACGCGGCTGCTTAAGAAGGAATTGAAAATGTCATTACCGATGTTGCAAGTCGCGCTGGACAACCAGACTATGGCTAGCGCCTACGAAACTACTCGCCTGATTGCCGAAGAAGTCGACATTATCGAAGTGGGCACCATTCTGTGCGTGGGCGAAGGTGTGCGTGCGGTTCGCGATCTGAAAGCGCTTTATCCGCACAAAATCGTGCTGGCAGACGCCAAAATCGCCGATGCCGGAAAAATCCTTTCTCGTATGTGCTTTGAAGCCAACGCTGACTGGGTGACCGTAATTTGCTGTGCAGATATCAACACCGCCAAAGGCGCGCTGGACGTGGCAAAAGAGTTTAATGGCGACGTGCAGATCGAACTGACCGGTTACTGGACCTGGGAACAGGCGCAGCAGTGGCGCGACGCAGGTATCCAGCAGGTGGTTTATCACCGCAGCCGTGACGCGCAGGCCGCAGGCGTGGCGTGGGGCGAAGCGGATATCACCGCGATCAAACGTCTTTCCGATATGGGCTTCAAAGTCACCGTCACCGGTGGCCTGGCGCTGGAAGACCTGCCGCTGTTCAAAGGCATTCCGATTCATGTGTTTATCGCTGGGCGTAGTATCCGTGATGCCGCCTCTCCGGTTGAAGCCGCGCGTCAGTTCAAACGTTCCATCGCCGAACTGTGGGGCTAAGGAGCGGATATGTTGTCCAAACAAATCCCGCTTGGCATCTACGAAAAAGCGCTCCCCGCCGGGGAGTGCTGGCTGGAACGGCTGCAACTGGCAAAAACGTTAGGCTTCGATTTTGTCGAGATGTCGGTAGATGAAACGGACGATCGCCTCTCGCGCCTTGACTGGAGCCGCGAGCAGCGTCTGGCGCTGGTGAACGCGATTGTTGAAACCGGCGTGCGCGTACCATCCATGTGCCTTTCTGCTCATCGTCGTTTCCCGCTGGGCAGCGAAGATGACGCAGTGCGGGCGCAGGGGCTTGAGATTATGCGAAAAGCTATCCAGTTCGCCCAGGATGTCGGTATTCGCGTGATCCAACTGGCGGGCTACGACGTTTACTATCAGGAAGCCAATAACGAAACGCGTCGTCGTTTCCGTGACGGCCTGAAAGAGAGCGTTGAGATGGCGAGCCGCGCGCAGGTGACGCTGGCAATGGAGATCATGGATTACCCGTTGATGAACTCCATCAGCAAGGCGCTGGGTTACGCGCACTATCTTAACAACCCGTGGTTCCAGCTCTACCCGGATATCGGCAACTTGTCGGCGTGGGACAACGACGTGCAGATGGAATTGCAGGCCGGAATCGGGCATATCGTCGCGGTGCATGTGAAAGACACTAAACCAGGCGTCTTCAAAAACGTGCCGTTTGGCGAGGGTGTGGTGGATTTCGAACGTTGCTTTGAAACGCTCAAACAGAGTGGCTATTGCGGGCCGTACCTGATTGAGATGTGGAGCGAAACGGCGGAAGACCCGGCGGCAGAAGTGGCGAAAGCGCGTGATTGGGTGAAAGCGCGCATGGCTAAAGCAGGCATGGTGGAGGCGGCATAATGCAAAAGCTGAAACAGCAGGTATTTGAAGCCAACATGGATCTGCCGCGTTACGGGCTGGTGACCTTTACCTGGGGTAACGTCAGCGCCATTGACCGCGAACGCGGGCTGGTGGTGATCAAGCCCAGCGGTGTCGCCTACGAAACCATGAAAGCAGACGATATGGTGGTGGTTGATATTAGCGGCAAGGTGGTGGAAGGGGAGTATCGTCCGTCTTCCGACACTGCGACGCATCTTGAACTCTACCGTCGTTATCCGTCGCTTGGCGGCATTGTCCATACCCATTCCACGCATGCCACCGCATGGGCGCAAGCGGGGCTGGCGATCCCGGCATTAGGCACCACGCATGCTGACTACTTCTTTGGCGATATCCCGTGTACGCGTGGGTTAAGTGAAGAAGAAGTGCAGGGGGAATACGAGCTAAACACAGGCAAAGTGATTATCGAAACGCTGGGTGACGCCGAGCCGCTGCATACGCCGGGAATTGTGGTGTATCAGCACGGGCCGTTCGCCTGGGGGAAAGATGCTCACGATGCGGTGCATAACGCGGTGGTGATGGAAGAAGTGGCGAAAATGGCGTGGATTGCCCGCGGCATTAACCCACAACTGAATCACATCGACAGCTATCTCATGAATAAACACTTCATGCGTAAGCACGGTCCTAACGCCTATTACGGGCAGAAGTAAAACACGCGCTGCGGAAATTTCCTTCTTCGGGAGATAACTGGTCTAAGTCCGCAGCCGTTTTTCAAAAAAAGCCCCCTGAGAAGGGGGCAAAGCAAACTATGGCAATGTTTCGTTGGTTATACCTGGTGCTAGCGATAAATATCCGCGCTGGCGTGCATGTTGCCGTTACTCCCCGGTTCCCGCATCAGAATCACGTGGTAGTACGTTGCGCCCTGCGCATTTGTCTCTTCATTTAATGCCTGACGCGCTTCGCTTTCAGTGGCGAAATTATGATTGATATAAATCACGCCTAAGCTTTGCACATCGTCCATATTTCTGGCCTGGTGGTTATTAATTTCAATGGCTGCCCATGTATTTGCACTTAGCAAAAGCACAGCCAGAAGGGCTAAAACACGGCTGAACATAGATACCTCCTCGACGGCTGACTTTGTGTGCTCTCCTCTTGTGGTGATCTTCTGATTTAATTTTAATCAATGATAAAGAAGTTGATGGTGACCATTTCTGATGCAGTTGTTCAAAAAAACACCATGATGAAGTGTGATGAACTTCAAATCAGCGTGTTAGTACGATTTGGTGAAAGATGAGATTTATTTGTCGGCTGGCCTTGAGTTTAACGGGGTATGTCAGTACTATAACGCGTCATTTTTCAGCCGACCTTTAACACGTTCCTTGCCTCCCCGGGATTCGGCTGACCCAGACAGGAGGCTGAATAATCCGTAAGGAGCAATTCGATGCGTCATTACGAAATCGTTTTTATGGTCCATCCTGACCAGAGCGAACAGGTTCCGGGCATGATCGAGCGCTACACTGCTGCCATCACTGGTGCAGAAGGCAAGATCCACCGTCTGGAAGACTGGGGCCGCCGTCAGCTGGCTTACCCGATCAACAAACTGCACAAAGCACACTACGTTCTGATGAACGTTGAAGCTCCGCAGGAAGTGATCGATGAGCTGGAAACTACCTTCCGCTTCAACGATGCCGTTATCCGCAGCATGGTTATGCGTACCAAGCACGCTGTTACCGAAGCATCTCCGATGGTTAAAGCGAAAGACGAGCGCCGTGAGCGTCGCGATGATTTCGCAAACGAAACCGCTGATGATGCTGAAGCTGGGGATTCTGAAGAGTAATTTCTGATGACCAACCGTCTGGTGTTGTCCGGCACCGTGTGCAGGACTCCCCTTCGAAAGGTCAGTCCATCAGGAATTCCTCACTGCCAGTTCGTGCTTGAGCATCGTTCTGTGCAGGAGGAAGCCGGCTTTCACCGGCAGGCGTGGTGTCAAATGCCCGTTATTGTTAGCGGACACGAAAACCAGGCCATTACTCACAGTATAACGGTCGGCAGTCGCATAACCGTTCAGGGGTTCATTTCATGCCACAAGGCAAAGAACGGTCTGAGCAAAATGGTTTTGCATGCCGAGCAGATTGAATTGATAGATTCTGGAGACTAGCCATATGGCACGTTATTTCCGTCGTCGCAAGTTCTGCCGTTTCACCGCGGAAGGCGTTCAAGAGATCGACTATAAAGATATCGCTACGCTGAAAAACTACATCACCGAAAGCGGTAAGATTGTCCCAAGCCGTATCACCGGTACCCGTGCAAAATACCAGCGTCAGCTGGCTCGCGCTATCAAACGCGCTCGCTACCTGTCCCTGCTGCCGTACACTGATCGCCATCAGTAATCGGTCACGGTCCATTAATACGACTTTGAGAGGATAAGGTAATGCAAGTTATTCTGCTTGATAAAGTAGCAAACCTGGGTAGCCTGGGTGATCAGGTAAACGTTAAAGCGGGCTATGCTCGTAACTTCCTGGTACCGCAGGGTAAAGCTGTTCCAGCTACCAAGAAAAACATTGAATTCTTCGAAGCACGTCGCGCTGAACTGGAAGCTAAACTGGCTGAAGTTCTGGCAGCTGCTAATGCTCGCGCTGAGAAAATCAATGCACTGGAAACTGTTACCATCGCGTCTAAAGCTGGCGACGAAGGTAAACTGTTCGGTTCCATCGGTACTCGCGACATCGCTGACGCTGTAACTGCAGCTGGCGTTGAAGTGGCTAAGAGCGAAGTTCGTCTGCCGAACGGCGTTCTGCGTACCACTGGCGAACACGAAGTGAGCTTCCAGGTTCACAGCGAAGTATTCGCGAAAGTGATCGTAAACGTAGTAGCTGAATAATTCGTTATTCAACGAGACGTAAAAACGCCGACCATTGGTCGGCGTTTTGCTTTTATAGCGAGCACTTGCTGATATCGATAAGGGCCACAATAAGCAGCCCCATGAAGGTAATTACTTAGCCGCCTGAATATCAGCCAGCATTGGGGCAAGGGCAGGGTTATCTTTAGCGAAGTTTGCGTACATCGGTTGTACTTTCTCGATAAACGGTGCTTTATCAACCGGGTAGACTTTTACGCCCATTTTATCCAGTTTTGCAAATTCTTGTTTCTCTTGCTCGCTCCATAACTCCTTCATGTAACTCATCGATTCTTTCGCTGCTTTTAATATAACTGCCTGATTTTCAGGGCTGAGTTTATCAAATGCAGCATTACTCATCAGAACCACATCGGGCACCATGGTGTGCTCATCAAGGCTAAAGGATTTTGCCACTTCACCGTGACGCATAGTGGTCAGTGCCATCACGCTGTTTTCTGCCATATCGACCACGCCCTGCTGTAAGGCCGTATACAGCTCGCCGTAATCCAGTGGCGTCGGGTTACCGCCCATGACTTTGATCATTTCAACTGCGCCAGGACTTGGCTGGACACGGACTTTCATGCCTTTCAGATCGTCTGGTTTCAGTACCGGTTTATTACCGTAGAAACTGCGGGCGCCTCCATCATAGAAAGTCAGCCCGAAATAACCTTTGCTTTTCGTTGAGTCGAGGATTTTCCTTCCGATATCGCCTTGCATGACCTGATAATAATGATCACGATCGCGGAACAAATAAGGCAGGCTAAATATTTTATACGAACTCTCGAAGGCTTCCATCTCCGCCGCATTGGTTTTTACCAGCGGAATAGCACCAGAACGAATCAGCTCCATTGTTTCTCGTTGAGTACCCAATGTTCCATTTGGATAAATACGAATAGTAATATCACCGTTAGAGTACTCTTTGCTCTTTTTCGCAAAGAACTCCATCGCTTTATGAACAGGATGAGATTTATCCTGATTATGGCTAAGTTTTAATGTTACTGCCCAGGACTGGCTTGCGGATAGCATAAGAACAGCACCGATAATGCCAGCGGATACTTTTATTTTCATAGATGTTCCTTTTCTAATAAATATGGCGGCAGGTGCCGCCAGTTAATGCATATCAGTAGCCCAGTGCTCTTGGCAATGCCATACTGATTTGCGGAATATAGGTAACCATTGCCAGCACCAATACCATCACGGCATAGAATGGCAGCATAGGTTTGATAATTTTATTAATCGGTAATTTAGATACACTACAACCGACAAATAACACACTGCCTACAGGCGGAGTACAAATACCGATACACATGTTCAGTACCATGACAATACCAAAGTGAATCGGGTCCATACCCAGTTCGGTGACAACGGGTAAAAATATCGGCGTAAAAATCAGTACTGCCGGTGTCATATCCATAAATGTGCCGATAATCAACAGGATAATATTGATAATAAGCAGGATGATTATTGGATTGTCAGAAATAGTGTTAAGCAAATCGAGAATCAGGAAGGGAACGTCAGCGTTTGACATTGCCCATGACATTCCCATTGAAGAACCAATTAACAACAAGACAATTGCAGTGGTAATGACGGACTCCAGAAATATCTTAGGTAAATCTTTAACTGATATTTCACGATAAAGAACCAGTGCAAGGAAAAGGGTATAAATTACCGCAATTGCAGATGCTTCTGTCGGGGTAAAAATACCGCTTAGTACACCACCCATAATTAATACAATCAGGAAAATACTGGGGATCGCCATCCATATTGCCACTCCAGCCTGGCGCAAAGTCGGACGTTCTGGTTTTGGATAACCCCGGCGTACCGCGATAATACCAGCCACAGTCATCAGCGCCAGGCCCAATAAAATTCCCGGGACATATCCTGCCAGGAACAGTGCGGCAATAGAAGTACCACCACTGACCAGTGAATAGACGATTAACGTATTACTGGGTGGAATAAGCAAACCCGTCGGGGCAGAGGCAACGTTAACTGCAGTACTGAATGCCGGGTCGTAGCCCTCTTTAACCTGTTGCGGATGCATGACGCCGCCCATCGCAGCCGCCGAAGCCACGGCTGAACCAGAAATTGCCCCGAACAGCATATTGGCAAGAATATTACAGTGGGCAAGTGAGCCTGGCAGACGACCGCCGAGAATTCGGGCAAAGTTGATTAATCGTCGCGCTATTCCTCCGTGATTCATAATGTTGCCAGACAAAATAAAAAATGGGATTGCCAACAACGTAAAACTATCTAACCCGGAGGCTAACTTTTGGGAAACCACACTTAACGCTGAGTTGAAATCGAGTTGTGTAGTAATTGATGCCAGTGTTGATAAACCAATAGCATAGACAATAGGAACACCTAATGCCAACATAAAAAAGAAAGCACCAAATAACACAATGATCGGTAACCAGTAATCCATGTTTTCTCCATCCCTACTTATTTTAGAGTGGTTGTTTAAGTTCGGTTAAAACTGTATCTATGGTGTATATAATAATAAGGATGCCACTTATTGGAATGCTCATGTAAATATATCCCATCTGCCAGCCTAAAGCCGGAGAAGTTTGCCCTGAATCAAATGTGTCCAGTGTTAATAACCCGCCACCATAAACCATAATGATAGAGGCAAAAAGAATAACAATGGCCTGAATACATAAGAATAAATAACGTCGGGATTTTCCTTTTAGCATCATTGGCAGAAGATCAATGGCCAGATGTCGGTTTTGTCCGGCAGTATAAGCACCACCAAAAAGTCCAAGACAAATAAATAGTAAACGACTAAGTTCATCTGTAAAAATGCTGGGGCTTTTAAAGATAAATCGTGCTACTACTTGCCATGTAACGCACATCACAATAATTGCCAAAATGGTAATGTTCAATGTGGAAAGCAATGAATTAATAGATCTGATTATATTTCGCATAGTGATTAACCTTTGCAATATTATTCATGCCGTGTCTGATAAATTGTTCCGTTAAGAAAATCAGGCCAATTCTTCTCAAAGTAAATACCTTTAATATGCGGTAAGTTTCTCAAGAACTTAATTTCATTAATAAATAAACCTTGTGAAAAGGAGAGAGTTAGTCTGTGATTTTTATCTTCAGCTTGTTCAGAGCGAAAACGCCAATCTTCGATTGCGCCGCGACGAGTTTGTGGAAGATATTCTCCTTGTGGATCAATAATCATCCGCGCTCCACGACTACCACCGCCAGCATCAATATAATGTGATAGCTGGCTTAACACCGCAGCGGATGTTAATGCCATATGCCGCCACATAAATAGCTCGGCAATTTCACCGGCGTGGTTGATAGTTAGACCATGTTGCTGCGCAAATTCATTTAACAGCATGGCGTCACGGGCGGCGTGACGAACTTTATCAGCATGGCAAATAAATCCCGCGTAATCAGACATTCGCGCCTGGATTTTTTCTTTTACCGTTGCCAGCGTCATTCCGTTCTCGTTTGCCAGTGCCTGAGCGATAACTTCTCTGATTGTATGCAGAGGTGAGGCTACTAGCTGCGCGACATCATCCTCAACGGACCGCTTTTGCGTGCAACCAATAAAACGTGCCAGACGAACAGCAAAAACCTGCCCGGCATTCAATGCCGCACCACCAGGGCGAGTGACGCCGTGTGTGCCAGCAACTTCCCCCACGGCGAAACAGCCGGACAGGGAGGTTTGCCCCCAGATATCCACTTCAATGCCGCCATTCATATGCTGATTATTCATGGCAAACTGCAATGGCTGCGTGGTGAGATCGTAACCGTGCATCTTATACAGCGAGATAGACAGCGGATTCATTCGTTGCAGTCGTTCGATGGGCGATGGTGCCAGAGCGTCGTTATTTTCCAGATACGCGCGAACGTCGTCGTCCAGTCGATCTAATGAGAACGGCAGGTCACCCGGCACAGGTTCAGGATTGCGATTGAAATCCATAAATACCTGACGCCCTGATTGCTGCTCTTGCGCTACTGCCATATCTAACAAGCTGGAGCCAAAATCCATCACTCGTGTGGCGTGAAACGGCCACTGATAGCCTTTACGGAAGATGTTTGAAGCCAGCTCCTGGGTGGTGCGATAGTAATCTGCGAGGAAGTTATACTCGTTGCCCCCGGCATCCACGGAATAGATATATGGGATCACCTGTACATAGGTGCCGGACAAATTCCACGGAAACGTGCTGCGCGGCGTGCCTATACCAAACTGGCTTTCGGTCAGATTGGTTAGCGTCAGACCTTCTTCCAGCGCCAGCCCCAGCGAGCCGAAGCATTTATGTGGATAAACACTGTCGCGATAAAGCTCGCCCGGTCCGCCCGTTGCCAGTACCACATTGGGCGCCGTCACAATAGCCAGCCCCCAAGGGTTATAGGCGCGGGAACCGGTTGCGAGAATAGCCCCCGCAACGCGATCTTCGCCATTCTCTCCGTGCTGATGCAGGAGCTTAATCACCGTTGCACTGGTCAGTAGTGGTATGGCAAGACGCTGCACTTCCTCCAGCAATACTTTCACCATTAGGCGAGAAGTACGCGGCCCACACGAGGTTGCTCGCCCGGCTTCGTCATGGTCGGTTTGATAACGAAGAATTGCGCCATAGCGATCTTCCGGTAATTCCAGACCAAGATATTGCAACCCGCCAAGAGTGTGCAGAGAACCTACCGCTTCGACATAAGCGGTGTCGTGATCCATCGCCCCACCGCTCGCCAGTGCTTCCGCCAGTTTAGCGAAGTTATCGCCGTTGCCCGCGGTAGCGGCGGTAAACAGCGTCTGTTTATCGGAACCAGAACATGCCGATGTCCCCATATATAACCCGGCGGTGGCGATCAGCACATTTTGCTGGCGGCGCTTAAGTTCAACCGCTGCGCGCAGCCCTGCCGCGCCGCTACCAACGACTAGCGCATCAACTTGCCAGATCGGGTAATCGACATCTTCAACCGTGACAATTGACGCTGGCTCTGCTGACACAAAACCCTTCGGGAAAGTGACGTGCGTCAGCGCATCAAGGAGGGTGTCATCAAGCTGACTCATGCATCCTCCATCGGCGTAAACAGGCTACTTTCCATCAGGCGTGGCTGATTGATAATTGGACGGAAAGCCATATGCGGCAGAATGTCGCGTTCAATCTCCACACCCGGCGCGATTTCAATTAATTCAACGCCTTCTGCCGTTAACTGGAATACTGCACGTTCAGTGATATACAACACTTCCTGACCGCTTTGCTGTGCGTAGGCGGCGCTAAAAGTGATTTTTTCCACCTGGGTAACCAGTTTAGGGATTTGACCTGACTGGGCGATATGCAAGCCATCTGGTGTTACATCAATCTTGCTACCTTTGGCGTCGAACGTGCCACAGAACACCACTTTACGGGCGTTTTGCGCAATTTCGAGAAATCCGCCGGGGCCAATGAGATTGCCATTGAGATGGGAGACGTTGACGTTACCATGCTGATCCATCTCTCCCATGCCGAGGAAGGTGATATCGATCCCTCCGCCACTGTAGAATTCGAATTGATCGAGTGATGGAATAATGGCATCGGCGTTACGGGCGCAGCCGAACAGAGCATCATCCAGCATCATACCGTTATGCACGCCTTGCTCGACGCTCAGCCATAAACTTTGATAAGGCACGCCTTCGCGCAGTGCAACCCCAGGAATGCCGCCGGGAATGCCAAAGCCAAAGTTGGTTGAAGCGCCAGCTACCAGTTCGCGTGCTGCCCGACGGGCAATCAGGCGGCGCACCGGATGACTAACCAGTTCAATTGCGTCGTTAGAACTTAGACGGCGATGCTGACCGCTAATGGTCAGATCGTAACCGCCAAGATAGGTTTGTGGTTGTTCGCGGTGTTCAACGATGCCATCAACCAGAATGCCCGGTAATTTGACCCGGCGTGGTTCAATGGCACCAGCTTCCAGCACATCGCGCACCTGTACGAACACTTTGCCGCCGCTGTTGTGTGCTGCCAGCGCCATGGAATAGCTATCCATATCAATCGCCTCTTCTTCGAGGCTGACGTTGCCACGCGGATCAGCATAAGTGCCACGCAAAATCGCGTAATCCACTTTGAAAGGGCGATAACGAAGTTTGGTTTCACCGTCGATTTCAATCAGTTCTACCAGATCCTCAGTGGTGCTGGCGTTCGACTTACCGCCGCCGTTGCGCGGATCAACAAACGATCCCAGTCCAACGTGGGTAAAAAGCCCTGGACGTCCGGCACCGATCTCCCGCAGCAGTGCCTGAATTACGCCACCAGGGAAGCAGTAGGCTTCAATAGCATTGTTTTTCACCAGATCCTGCATCTTGGGCGACCAGGTAAAATGTCCGGCAATGATGCGTTTGAGCATATCTGCATGAGCGAAGCGGTTAGTGCCTTTGCAGTCGCGATCGCCAATGCCCAGCGAGTGGATTAATGTCAGATCGCGCGGGTGTCCGGTTTGCAGGAAACGCGCTTCAATAGCAGCCAGAATATGGTCCGCTTCCACCATGCCGCCGCCATTACCGCTAATGGCAATGGTTGCGCCGTCCTGAATTTGCGCCGCCAGTGTCTCGGCGGTTGTTATCTTACGCATACAATTTCCTTATTGATTTTGGAAGCTCACGCTACTTTTTTCGGCAAATGCGCGCGTCGCCTGCTGGCAATCCTGAGTGGCGGACATTAATCCAGCCAGTAACTGGTGCGGGTAATCAGCATGTTTATTTTCTAGAGCCAGAATCAGTTGCTTGATATGTGCGAGCGCCACCGGACCGCATTTTTCCAGCTGCGCTAACTGATTCGCCATCCAGCTTTCCACCTGTTCTTTTTCTACCACTTCATCAATTAAATTCGCCGCCTGAGCTTCCTGCGCCGTCAGGCGTTTACCCAGCATCAGCATCTGGCGACCGACCACCGGACCGACCTGATTAAGCACGCGTTCAATGCCCATCCAGCCAGGCACCATGCCGAGCATTACTTCCGGATTAGAGAATTTCGCACTGGGGCGGGCAATACGAATATCGCAGCACAAGGCAAGTTCAATACCACCGCCGATAGTATGACCGTTGAGATTCGCAACCGTTAATTGAGGTAAATTGCGCAGGCGATTAAAAACGTCATTGCCGCGTTTAATCCATTTTCTGCCCATATCTAATGGCGAATAGGCTGACCACGATTTAATATCGCCGCCCGCACAAAAGAATTTATCGCCGGTTGCCGTTAATTCGACTAATCGTAATGTGGTGTCGTTTTCAATTTCATTTAAATAATGGTCGAGAGATTCGATCATTTCTTCATTAATAGCATGACATTTATCTTCACGGTTCAATGTCAGGCGGCAGGAAGCCGCCGCTCTGCTGAACAGAACGGGTTGGTCACTCATGATCATTCCTTAGCAATAATGCGCGATGCGATCGACGCTAATATCCAGCGTGCTGTTAATATCTTTCTGCCACCAGTACGGCGAGAATATTTCCAGTTCAATAGCGCCATTAAATCCGGCGTTTTCAACCAGCCGACGAATAGAGGGAATATTAATGACGCCATCTCCCGGCATTCCCCGATCATTGACTAAATCGGTGGTTGGCACCAGCCAGTCGGAAACATGAAACGCGAGGATGCGTTTTCCGGCACGCAGGATCTGACTGGCGAGATCCGGGTCCCACCAGACATGGTAGACATCTACCGCCACGCCGAGGCCAAATTCGCCATCGGGATCGAGTTCATCACACCAGTCCAGCGCCTGACGTAATGTGCACAGACAAGAACGATCGGCAGCAGTCATCGGGTGCAGTGGCTCCAGTGCAATTGGCACGCCGACCTCTTTCGAATGTGGCAGCAACTGGCGAATCCCTTGTTTCACCTGTTCCCGTGCTTCGTACAGATCTTTTGTTCCCATTGGCAGACCGCCAACCACCTGCATATAACAGGCGGCGTTCAGTACAGCGGCGTCGTCCAGCGCCCGGCGGTTATCATCAATCGCCAGTTTGCGTTCCGTCAGCGTCGGCGCGGTGTAATAGGTGCTACGACACAAACCGGAAACGCTCATGTTACTGGCAGCAAGCTGGCGGGCGATTTGCTGGAGATCTTCACCCTGCAACTCCCTGCGCCAGGGGGCAATCGCGCCAATACCGCGTGCGGCGCAGGCATCAATAATGGCAGGTAGCGGCGTTTTATAGCCCAGTGTCGCAGTATTGATACTGAATAAATCCGGGCGTTGTAACAGATCTCTCATGATTCAGCCTCAGAAGCGCGGCATACTTAAGCCGCCGTCGATGGCGACCGCCTGACCACAGGTGTAAATCAGTTTGCCTTCCGCCATCGCGCGGACCGTTGAGGCAATATCAGCCGGATAACCCCAACGTCCCCACGGCACTAACCCCTTAGCAATCAGTTCGTCGTAATAAGCCGTTGCCGGAATGGTCATATCGGTTTTGATTAGGCCAGGGCGCACTTCATAAACGCCAATTTGTTCATTGCAAAGGCGAGCGGCAAACAGACGAGCTGCGGCGGAGACGGCAGTTTTTGCAATGGTATATTCGCCGCGATTCATCGCCAGCATGATGGCGTTTATGGAACTGACAAAAATAATCGAGCGGTGCGGCAGTTCTGCTTCCGGTTTCGGCTGTGCCAGTAATCGCTTACTGAATGCCTGAGCAAGGAAGAACGGCGCACGGGTGTTAATGGCAATGTTTTGGTCGAAGCTGTCTGGTTCGAGGTCGAGGAGGTCACCGCGTTTTTTCACTGAAATGCCTGCGTTGTTGAGTAGACAGTCCAGACGTCCCCACTGGTTTTGCGCCGCGTCGAGCATCTCTTCATGAAGGGAGAGATCGCCAACATCAGCAGGGAAGCAAATCACTTCCACGCCTTCCGCCAGACATTCTTGTTGTGTGGCATGTAATTTTTCTACGCTGTCGGCATCCGGACGATCATTAATCAGCAGATTAAATCCGCCACGCGCAAGTTCCAGTGCACAGCCCTTTCCAATACCACGTGCGGCTCCAGTGATGACAGCAACAGGACGTGTTGACTTCATACAATAACCCTCTTTTTGAATATTATTTCCTTAAGTGACGATTAGCTTGCAATGTGTGGCAAGAAAGATCAACCATCTAGTTGGTTGATATGCGATAATGATCACAGAGCATTTGATAACCCGATGAAATTGCGAGTTTTTAGCCATTTTAGTGGAGCTTCTAACAAATCGGGTTAAGATAGTCATCACGAAGAAGACGTGGGGAAGCGGAATGTATCTTGATACCAGCAACGTACAAAGCCTGAAGGAAAAGCTGTTGTTATGTGCGGTTAATGAATTTGCCGAATATGGTTACGAAGGGGCCAGAGTCGATAATATCGTCAAGGCCGCGGAGTGCAGTAAACAGACGGTTTATCATCACTTTGGTAATAAAGAAAATTTATTTATCGAAGTGCTGGAATATACCTGGAATGATATTCGGCAAAAAGAAAAATCCCTTGATTTCTCAGGTCTTCCGCCACAAAAAGCCATTGAGAAAATTATCGATTTCACCTGGGATTATTACATTGCTAACCCCTGGTTTTTAAAAATTGTGCATAGTGAAAACCAGAGTAAAGGGGTGCATTATGCAAAATCACAGCGCCTTTTAGAAATTAACCACGCACACTTACAGTTAATGGAGTCATTATTAGCTGAAGGCAAACGGCGCAATATTTTTAAGCCAGATATCGACCCGTTGCAGGTGAATATTAATATTGCTGCTCTTGGAGGATATTATTTGATCAACCAACATACGCTTGGCCTGGTTTATCACATCAGTATGGTTTCACCGCAGGCACTGGAAGCCAGGCGTAAGGTCATCAAAGAGACGATCCTTAGCTGGCTTCTGGTTGACCCTTCATCTACCGCGCGCGAATAAAACTGCCATCCGGCTGGCGGGTAAACAGAACCTGTTGATTATTTCCCGTATCAATGGTTAAGCCCGTCACCACGCCGCTGGCGTTCTGGCGGATTTTCACCATCTGCCCATTTTGCAAATTACTCAGTGGCTTATCCGCGCCTTCTACCTGCGCCATTGCATAGACATCGGTAGCGGGCAGTCCGTGGTCGCGGAACAGCTGCGCCATTGTTTTACCGGGTTCGACACGATAAGAGCGCCATTGATTGTCAATTCCGCTATCTGGCTGGAAAGGTTGCACTTGCGAGGTTTGCGGCTGCTCTTCCGGTTGGCCTTCCTGTATCGGTTCTGGAGCGACCGGAGCCACCTGATCAGGATCATTTTGTGGTGTGACTAATTGCGCCCGCAGCTGTTCTTCTGTCGGCGGTTGTGATTGCGACTGAATATCTAACTGTGCTTCACGCGTCACCACCGGCGCGTTTGGCGTATCATCCGACGGGAGTAGAAATCCGACCACCAATACAATAGCGGCAATAATGATCCCCCGACGATGCATCGGCGGTAGCGGGTCCATGAAGCGAAAATTGTCCGGCGCGTGCCAGACTTTCTCCAGGGTTGGTTTTAGTTCAAAGCGCCCGGGCATGGTTTCCTCCTGCTCCGCGTCTTGTTCCTCAATCATAGCCTATGAATAAGCTAACGCTATGATGTCCGTGGTAAACCCGCCTTTATTATATTCATACGGGATATTGCTATTGTTTCTTTTTCCCCGGGATTTGTCATCATTCCCGCGACAAAGTTTTACCCAAAGAAGTGTGGCTGATATGCTGCCCGCTACTTTATACCCTAAGAAAGGAAATACGATGACCACCCCAACTTTTGACACCATCGAAGCGCAAGCAAGCTACGGCATTGGTTTGCAGGTAGGGCAACAACTGAGTGAATCAGGCCTGGAAGGGCTGCTGCCAGAAGCCCTGGTTGCAGGCATTGCCGATGCGCTGGAAGGCAAACATCCGGCTGTTCCGGTTGATGTGGTGCACCGCGCGCTGCGTGAAATCCACGAACGCGCCGATGCCGTTCGTCGTCAGCGTTTCCAGGCGATGGCTGCTGAAGGTGTGAAATACCTGGAAGAAAACGCCAAAAAAGAAGGTGTGAATAGCACCGAATCTGGCCTGCAATTCCGCGTGATCAATCAGGGGGAAGGCGCAATTCCGGCACGCACTGACCGCGTTCGTGTTCATTACACCGGTAAACTGATCGACGGCACTGTGTTTGACAGCTCTGTTGCCCGTGGCGAGCCAGCTGAATTCCCGGTTAACGGCGTGATCCCTGGCTGGATTGAAGCACTGACTCTGATGCCGGTAGGTTCTAAATGGGAACTGACTATCCCGCAGGAACTGGCCTATGGCGAGCGTGGCGCAGGCGCGTCCATCCCTCCGTTCAGCACCCTGGTGTTTGAAGTCGAACTGCTGGAAATCCTCTAAGCAGCGCATTCTGTTCCCCTCGAGCCAGAGGGGAGCAGGCATTCAGCAATAAACCCTTCAGTTTGCCAAATGGCGCTATTTTGTGTTGCAAAGACCACGTAAGCGTGTATTTTTGTGAGCTGTTTCGCGTTATCACCGTGATATGACACTCACTTTAAACATAAAATTAACATTAGATCTAAATCTTAGTATTCATCCCGCGTATTGTTACCTAATATCGATGAGTCCCGATACAGATTCGTCGTATCATAGACTGACTAAAGGCCGCAGAGCCTGAACAACACAGACAGGTACAGGAAGAAAAAAACATGGTAGATCAGGTAAAAGTCGTTGCCGATGATCAGGCTCCGGCTGAACAGTCGCTACGGCGCAATCTCACAAACCGACATATTCAGCTTATTGCCATTGGTGGGGCCATTGGTACGGGGTTGTTTATGGGGTCCGGTAAAACAATCAGCCTTGCCGGACCGTCGATCATCTTCGTTTATATGATCATCGGTTTTATGCTCTTTTTCGTGATGCGGGCAATGGGGGAATTGCTGCTTTCGAATCTGGAATACAAATCTTTTAGTGACTTCGCTTCCGATTTACTGGGGCCATGGGCGGGATATTTCACTGGCTGGACCTACTGGTTCTGCTGGGTGGTTACCGGTATGGCGGACGTGGTGGCCATCACTGCCTATGCTCAGTTCTGGTTCCCCGATCTCTCCGACTGGGTTGCCTCGCTGGCGGTGATAGTGCTGCTGCTGACGCTCAACCTCGCTACCGTGAAAATGTTCGGTGAGATGGAGTTCTGGTTTGCGATGATCAAAATTGTCGCCATCGTGTCACTGATTGTCGTCGGCCTGGTCATGGTCATGATGCACTTCCAGTCACCGACCGGTGTGGAAGCGTCGTTTGCGCATTTGTGGAATGACGGCGGCTGGTTCCCGAAAGGTTTAAGTGGCTTCTTTGCCGGATTCCAGATAGCGGTTTTCGCTTTCGTGGGGATTGAGCTGGTCGGTACAACCGCTGCGGAAACGAAAGATCCGGAGAAATCACTGCCACGTGCGATTAACTCCATTCCGATCCGTATCATTATGTTCTACGTCTTCGCGCTGATTGTGATTATGTCCGTGACGCCGTGGAGTTCGGTAGTCCCGGAGAAAAGCCCGTTCGTTGAACTTTTTGTATTGGTGGGTTTGCCTGCGGCTGCCAGCGTAATCAACTTTGTGGTGCTGACCTCTGCGGCGTCTTCCGCTAACAGCGGCGTCTTCTCTACCAGCCGTATGCTGTTTGGTCTGGCCCAGGAAGGTGTTGCGCCGAAAGCGTTCGCTAAACTTTCTAAGCGCGCCGTACCAGCGAAAGGGCTGACCTTCTCTTGTATCTGTCTGCTCGGCGGCGTGGTGATGTTGTATGTGAATCCAAGTGTAATTGGCGCGTTCACGATGATCACGACTGTTTCCGCGATTCTGTTTATGTTCGTCTGGACGATTATCCTTTGCTCATACCTGGTGTATCGCAAACAGCGTCCGCACCTGCATGAGAAATCAATCTACAAGATGCCGCTCGGTAAGCTGATGTGCTGGGTATGTATGGCGTTCTTTGTGTTCGTGATCGTGCTGCTGACACTGGAAGATGACACTCGCCAGGCGCTGCTGGTTACCCCGCTGTGGTTTATCGCGCTGGGGTTGGGCTGGTTGTTTATTGGTAAGAAGCGGACTGCTGAACTGCGGAAGTAACGGCTTTATCATGCTGGATGGCGCAATGCCATCCAGCTTTTAGATCACTCACCCGCCAGCGCGCGCGGGAACAGCACATTGTTTTCCAGACTGATGTGCTCCATCAGGTCATCAATCAGTTCATTAATACCGTTATACATCGCTTTCCAGGTGGTGCAGGCTTCCGGCGGCGGTGTGACGTTATTGGTAGTGTGTTTGATTACTTCCAGCAGTTCACCCGCTTCATCGTGCTCGCTTTCCATTACGCTAATTGGCCCCATCGCCTGGCTACCCATGCCTTGTTTGAGCATCGGGAAGAGGATCTGCTCTTCTTTCATCATGTGGCTGGAAAGCTCTTCATGCAGCATGGTCAGGTATTTTGTCAGCCCTTTTGGCACGCTCGGTTTGTCGGCGTGAACGCGTTCGACTTTAGTCGCTTGCAGAATCAGTTCCGGCAGTTGTTCACGGTGACGATCGTGGTAGCGCACGATGATATGGTCGATGATTTCTGCCAGTGGGGCGCTACGCCAGTCTTTCTCAATCGGTTGTTCAGCAAGCTTTGCCAGTTCGGCTTCAATGACCTCAACATCCAGTTCTTTACGTGCCGCCGCGCGCGCCAGCGTTTGCTTACCGCCACAGCAGTAATCCATATCATATTTACGAAACAGAGCCGAAGCGCGAGGAATAGAGAGCGCCAGTTCACCTAAAGGTTGGTCGCGATAAGCCATAGCTGATACCTCATTCTTAATAAGATAAGATGTATTTTAAATGCATCTTTAAGGTGAATGCTATAACCCTTACGTAGCAGAGGCTTATTTAACTCACTGCAAGCGTGTCAACTTTCAGAGACAGGTTCAATTAAGGGTTTTTCCGGTTTTGCTCTGACCGCAATGACCACGCCAACCACTAACAGCGCGATACCGCTCAGCGTCATCAGCGGCGGCATTTGCTGGCGTAACAAAAAGGTGTACAGCAAACCTGCCAGCGTTTCGAAGACAATCAGCGGCCCGAGAATCACCGTTGGTAATCGCTGGCTGGCGACGTTCCAGCAAAGTGCGCCAACCCATGAGCAAAGCACGGCTATCGCAATCATCAGACTAATAAACACCAGCGGACGGGGGCCAAAAGGTAGGGAGAAGTCCGGCGTTTGCGTATTCAGCCAGTAACAGGCGACAAGATAACCGATGAGCGAAACCGGCAGCGTGACCAGCGCCTGCGCCGTCGCCCACATCATCGGATGTTTGTCTGGGTTTTCCCGCAGCCAACGGGCGTTGCGCAAGGCATACCACGCCCAGCAGACCACGGAGACTAGCGCCAGTACGATGCCTGAGGCATAACGTGCCCAGTCAAAATCGGGGAGTCCGTGGTCTAACTCAGCAATATTTACACATGCCAGGCCGATGCCAATACAAACCAGCGCCGGGGCGAGTTTCCCCCACGCGAGTTTACCGTCACGCTGGCTATAAAGCAGATTGGCGAAGACAGGAATAACCACCGGCAGGGTGCCGATAATCATCGTGGAAACAGGCGCGCCAGTACGTTGAATGGCACTGGCAAGACAGAAGTAATAGATAAGGTTGCCCATCATAGTGAGCATCAAGGCCGTAAGCCAGTCGCGACGCGCTAACTGACGCAGACGCACGCGCCCCAGCCAGGCAATGGGTAGCGCAATTAACCCTAACGCCAGATAACGCCCCATCGACTGCAACATCGCCGGGTATTCCGGCACGATCAACGGCCCGACAAATATAAGCCCCCACATCAACCCTGCTAACAGGGCGTACAGCACGCCGCTAATCATTACTGGCATCCATTGGTCTGTCAGAAGAAAGTTCAGGAAGCAGACATGATTGCTCCCCGCATCCCGTCATTATCAGAGAGGATACGGGAGGATGCCACTTTAATTAACTAGTTATTAACATTAAAAAGATGGCTTACGCTCTCGGCTAATGTTGTCGTTGGGCGGCCAATCAATTTGCTCAGCGTTTTGCTGTCATCAAACAGGCCGCCTTTCGATGCGCCAACGTCAGAATCTGCCAGCATATCCGCCAGCCCGTCAGGCAGACCGACGCTTTTCAGCGCCGCGGCGAAATCAGCTTCGCTCAGGTTTTGATAGGTAACCTGTTTGCCGCTCTGTTTGGTGAGTTCCGCCGCTAACTGTGTCAGTGTCCAGGCGCTATCACCTGCCAGTTCATAAACCTTGCCTTCGTGACCTGCTTCGCTAATTACGCGCGCCGCAGCTACCGCATAATCAGCTCGCGTAGCTGAGGCAATTTTGCCATCGCCCGCGGCACCGATAAATACGCCGTGCTCCAGTGCTGCCGGGGCGCTGGCGAGATAGTTTTCGGTGTACCAGCCGTTGCGCAGCAAGGTGTAAGCGATGCCAGAAACAGCCAGCATTTTCTCCGTCTCGATGTGCTCATCGGCGAGGCCGAGCGGGGAGGTATCAGCATGTAGCAGGCTGGTATAAGCGATAAATTTCACGCCCGCCGCCTTAGCGGCATTAATAACATTTCGATGCTGCAGGGCACGTTGCCCCACTTCGCTGGAAGAGATCAGCAGCAGTTTTTCCACACCCTGAAGCGCAGATGTCAGTGCGGCTTCATCGCCGTAGTCAGCCTGACGTACAGTAATGCCTTGTGCTGTCAGTGCGTGTGCTTTTGCCGGGTTACGCGCGATAGCCACTATTTGGCTGGCAGGAACGGTTTTCAGTAAGGAGTTAATAACATGGTGACCAAGTTGGCCGGTTGCGCCGGTAATTGCGATCATGGGAAGCCTCCATCGGTTTGTCTTGTGTTTAAATACGCTACCACCTAAACTTACTTTTAGTAAGTACGTACAAAAAGGTAAGTATGAATGAGCCAGGCTAGCCTGTCGCAACAACTGAAAGAGGGTAACCTCTTCGCCGAACAGTGCCCGTCGCGCGAGGTGTTGAAACACGTCACCAGCCGTTGGGGGGTATTGATTCTGGTCGCGCTTCGCGAAGGTACGCACCGTTTTAGCGACCTGCGCCGCAAGATGGGTGGGGTGAGTGAAAAGATGCTTGCGCAGTCGTTACAGGCGTTAGAGCAGGATGGGTTTCTTAACCGTATCTCTTATCCGGTGGTGCCGCCGCATGTGGAATACAGCCTCACGCCGCTGGGCGAGCAGGTGAGCGAAAAGGTTGCTGCACTGGCGGACTGGATTGAGTTGAATTTGCCTGAGGTGTTGGCAGTGCGGGATGAACGTGCGGCATAACAGCCGGATGCGCTGCGCTTATTCGGCCTACGGTTCATGACCTGTAGGGCGGATAAGATGCAGCAGCACCGCATCCGCCAATAAATGCCGGATGCGGTTCATATCTATAGACGGGAAAAGTGTTTTACTTACTCAAATCCACCTGATAAATCGCAAAGCCGATATCATCGGTCGCGACTTTATTCATCGGATACTGCCCTTTCTCTTTAATAAACTCTGCGGCTTTATCTGACGGAGAGGTTTCGAAACGGATATCCAGTTTCTTATCGCCGGGAATCGGTGCTAAACGCCAGTTGTTATCTGCCGCCGGGTGAATTTCTCCCGCACGCTTCGACTCATCTGCAATCCACGCTGCCAGCACCGAGCGGTTCTCATCCGGTGAAGCAAAAGCGATATGGCTATCGCCCGTACCTGCAAATTTGCCGCCGTAAGCGCGATAGTTATTGGTGGCAACGAGGAACATCGCGTTCGGATCAATCGGCTTGCCGTTAAAGGTCAGGTTCTTAATTCTTTCCGCATTGGCATTAACCACCTGGCACTCGCCGTCATAGCGGGCGGGCTGAGTAACATCAATCTGATAATTCACACCATCAATGACGTCAAAGTTATAGGTGCGGAAACTATCCCAGTTGATGAGTGACTGCGGTTTCGTGCTGTTAGGATCAATCTGGTTAAACTGTCCGGCGGAGCACTCCAGCCACTCTTTCACCTCTTTACCGCTGGCTTTCACCACAATCAGCGTATTGGGATAGAGATAAAGATCGGCAGCATTACGGAAAGTCAGCTGACCTTTTTCCACCTCCACATAGCTTGCCGGATCATTTTTGCGACCACCGACTTTAAACGGTGCGGCAGCTGAAAGCACCGGCAGTTTTGCCAGATCCGGATCGCCCTGAATGTAATGTTCGACATACGCTTTTTGTGCATTATTCACCACCTGCACGGTCGGATCGTCCTGCACCAGCGCCAAATAGCTATACATATTGTCGGCAGATTTACCGATTGGTTTGCTGACAAACTGGCGTGTGGCGTTGTGATCGGCTTTAAGTGTTTCTACCAGCTTGCTGTCTTCCGCCGCGAGGGATTTTTTATTGGCGATATCGTAAATTGGCCGTGCTTCCGCTTTCGCCTGCGTCACCTGCCATTTTCCGCTGTCATTATTGAGTTGCAGATCGACCACGCCGAGATGATCGCCCCACATGCCCGGCATTACCGCCGGAACGCCGTTCAGCGTGCCTTTGGCGATATCAGCCCCTTTGATATTCGCAAAATCTTTACTCGGGAAGACGGCGTGAGCATGGCCAAACATAATGGCATCAACGCCCGGAATTTCACTGAGGTAATAAACTGAGTTTTCTGCCATCACTTTATACGGATCGGCAGAGAGACCAGAATGCGCCAAAACGACAACGAGATCGGCACCTTTCTCGCGCATTTCAGGTACGTACTTGCGCACAGTTTCCGTTATATCGTTAACGGTGACTTTGCCAGATAAATTAGCTTTATCCCATCCCATAATCTGCGGCGGTACGACGCCAATATAGCCAATCTTCAGCGTCTGTTTTTTTCCGTCTTTATCGACCACTTCGGTGTCTTTAATCAAATACGGTGTAAACATGGGCTGTTTGGTTTTAGCGTCAATGACGTTGGCGTTTACATAAGGGAATTTCGCTCCTGCCAGTGCATTTTTCAGGTAATCCAGACCGTAGTTAAACTCGTGGTTACCGAGTGTGCCGACGGTATAGTCCAGCGTATTCAATGCCTTATAGACCGGATGAATATCTCCGGCTTTTAATCCTTTCGCCGACATGTAATCGGCCAGCGGACTCCCCTGAATCAAATCGCCATTATCGACCAGTACGCTGTTTTTCACTTCATTGCGGGCATCGTTAATCAGGCTTGCCGTACGTACCAGTCCGAATTTTTCCGTGGCGGTGTCTTTGTAATAATCGAAATCCATCATGTTGCTATGCAAATCAGTGGTTTCCATGATACGCAGATCGACCGTCGCTGCATTCACACTCGCGGCAATCAGCGTGGCCAGGAGCGTTGCGCTAAACTTAATCATCAGGGACATCCTTTTATCATCGGGAATTCGAAAGAAAAGGGAGAATAAACCTCTTACTTTTAGAACAGTGAAGAATGCCACAATTTAACGCTTTGAAAATGATGACACTATCACAGTTGGCGCATTCTTTAACGATAGGGTATAAGTAAAACAATAAGTTAACACCGCTCACAGAGACGAGGTGGAGAAATGTTAGATCAAGTATGCCAGCTTGCACGGAATGCAGGCGATGCCATTATGCAGGTCTACGACGGGACGAAACCGATGGACGTCGTCAGCAAAGCGGACAATTCTCCGGTAACGGCAGCGGATATTGCCGCACACACCGTTATCATGGACGGTTTACGTACGCTGACACCGGATATTCCGGTCCTTTCTGAAGAAGATCCTCCCGGTTGGGAAGTCCGTCAACACTGGCAGCGTTACTGGCTGGTAGACCCGCTGGATGGTACTAAAGAGTTTATTAAACGTAATGGTGAATTCACCGTTAATATTGCGCTCATCGACCACGGCAAACCGATTTTAGGTGTGGTGTATGCGCCGGTAATGAACGTAATGTACAGCGCGGCAGACGGCAAAGCCTGGAAAGAAGAGTGCGGTGTACGCAAGCAGATTCAGGTCCGCGATGCGCGCCCGCCGCTGGTGGTGATCAGCCGTTCCCATGCGGATGCGGAGCTGAAAGAGTATCTGCAACAGCTTGGCGAACATCAAACCACGTCTATCGGCTCTTCGCTGAAATTCTGCCTGGTGGCGGAAGGGCAGGCGCAGCTTTACCCGCGTTTCGGGCCAACCAATATTTGGGACACCGCCGCCGGTCACGCAGTTGCGGCAGCGGCCGGAGCGCACGTTCACGACTGGCAGGGTAAACCGCTGGATTATACCCCGCGCGAGTCGTTCCTGAATCCTGGGTTCAGAGTCTCTATTTATTAAATATATATGGCAGAAACAGTGTATTTCCTGATTCTGCCATCCTGATTTGTTTCCAACCTAAAAAGTTATAGATATAAAGGGATTGTATTTAAAGTGTAAATATTCTAACGCTAATGAGTTATATCTTAATAATGAGCATTTTTTGATAGTTTACTTCTTTAACAAGATATTTAATGGCGACATAGAATAACCAAATATAATAAGGTTGTCATATGTTACCCAAGATTAGACACAATAATTTTTTTGGTGCAGTGGAGTTATTTGTAAAGTCATCGCATACAAAAATACATTCAAATAATTTCTTTAATAATATTCAGCATGCATTTAAGAAAAGGGATTGGATTTCGAATTATGATAGTCTGTTAATTTTAAGGGAGTTCTTTCTTAGAGCAACACAGATCGATAAAAATAGTTATCAGGTGCTTTCATTAAAAGATGAAACCGTTCACTCCATGGATAATTTTCTTATCAGCTTCCGCCTTAAAGATAACGGTGCCGAATATACAATGACATTGCGAGGCACTGGATTTGAATACGAAGAAATCCCTATAACAATAAATGAGTATAACTCATTTATAGACTTTAAAAACCGTGAATTTCCACTAGCACAAAATAGAAGATTGTATGCCTATGATATTTTGCAGAAAAAACAGTCTGACATACCTGAAAGGATTAACGGTTATTTTCGGAAGGCGGCGGGTAACTTATCTTACGATTCTGCTTATTTGGAGAATGTAGTAAGCAAATTAAAACGGGGTAAATTTGAACTTGAAGGGCCAGGAGGTAGCATTAAAGAATGTGAAGGATGGTATTTTTGCGAGAAAATAAATAATGGAAATTATGCCATGGTCATAGAATCTTTGGGCTTTGCTCTTAAAATCTATGGAGGGGATGAGGAACTTCGAACTGGCTCTTATATTTTTTTGCAGGGTGAAGATTACTCTCTTATTTATAATTTTCTGGTTAATGCAGGTTACCAACAAGTGGAAATAACCGAGCAAGTGGAAGCGATTGTAAGTGCAAATCTGGCCGCAAACGGTAATTATACCGAAGACAAGATTCACAAGAAATATAAATCTACCATTGAAGCGTTTAAAAAAGAGGTAAAACCGTTAAACGCGAATAAGGGTTATTGATACTAGTATGAGTTCGGCGTAAAAACTCAGAGACTTAATTCCCCTATCCCATATATATCGATAGGGGAAATTTATTTTTCCAGAATTTATGTTATTAACATTATTTGAGCAACTTTTGCAGCAGGTTCATCACTTGCTGCACCTCTTCCTGAGTGAGCGCACCGTCTTTGGCCCATTGCACTCGACCGTCTTTGTCCAGCACCGCTACAGCGGAACTTTCTTCATCTAGCTGCCAGGCACCGCGCGCGATGCCATTGCTATCGACAATAAACTGCGACCAGGGATAAAGCTTTTTATTACTCTCCAGACTGCTGCGCACAAACATGCCAGAACCCGGAATCGCGTCGTCGGTGTTCACAATGGTGGTGGTCTGGTAACGATCGTGCGGTAACTTTGCTGATTTAATCGCTTCAATCAGCGTCGCGTTTTTCTCTTTTGCAGAGGTGCGACCAGCAATATGTTGCAGTACTCGCACTTTTCCCACTAACTGCGCGCTGTTCCAGGTTTTGTAGCTAAACTGATCTTTATCAAGCACCAACTCGCCCCGATCGGTAATGCCTATCGGTGGCACTCGTTGACCGGTTTCAAACTGATGTGCGGAAGCCATCATCGGCAACAGCAGGCAGGTGAGTGCCAGAATCTTACGTAGGGTCATGGTGTATCCTTCTTATGATATGCAGGTGATCCGACCACTTGGGGTCTGAATTTTAATCATATGTGCTATTTATCGAATTTCCCGCAAGTGTGATGCCAGTTTGCGGTCAAGCGCACAAATCATATGAAAAATGAATGCTTATACTGAAGACCGCGCTTCGGTAAAAAGATAATTCTGAATAATTGTAACCTTTAGGTAAAAAAAGTTATACGCGGTGGAAACATTACCCGGATAGTCTATAGTCACTAAGCATTAAAATTTGCGCCTCATAATAGTTGGGCCGATTGTGGCACCGCAAAGGCGTAATACTCAGCAGGAGATAACAATGAAAATTTTCCAACGGTACAACCCACTGCAGGTGGCGAAGTACGTAAAGATCCTGTTCCGTGGACGGTTATACATCAAGGACGTTGGCGCTTTTGAATTTGATAAGGGTAAGATTCTTATCCCAAAAGTGAAGGATAAGCTGCATTTGTCAGTGATGTCCGAAGTTAACCGTCAGGTTATGCGTCTGCAAACAGAGATGGCTTAACCAAAGTGCTATGCAGTAAATAAGACGGCTCCTGATTCAGGAGCCGTTGATGTTTCTTGGGGTTACGCGACGTTTTCTTCTTTATCTTTAACGTCAGGCAGTTTGGGCGAAAGGGCGGTGGCCTTGCTGTCGATCCGCGTTACCAGCAACTGGTCGATGCGGTAGTTATCGATATCCACCACTTCAAATTTGTAGCCGGCGAATTTCACCGAGTCGGTGCGTTTCGGGATTTTACGCAGCATAAACATCATAAAGCCGCCGATGGTTTCGTAGTTGCCTGACTGCGGGAACTCATCAATATCCAGCACACGCATTACGTCGTCAATCGGGGTGCCGCCATCAATCAACCATGAGTTCTCATCACGGGCGACAATCTGCTCTTCCAGTCCCTGACCGACCAGATCGCCCATTAGTGTGGTCATTACGTCGTTGAGGGTGATGATCCCAACGACCAGCGCGTACTCGTTCATGATCACCGCGAAGTCTTCACCCGCAGTTTTAAAACTTTCCAATGCCTCTGAAAGGGTTAATGTATCCGGCACAATCAGTGTGTTGCGAATTTGTACGCCGCTGTTCAGTGCCAGGCTTTGGTTAGCCAGCACGCGGTTCAGCAGGTCTTTAGAATCGACATAGCCGATGATGTGGTCAATATCTTCATTACAGACGAGAAATTTCGAGTGCGGATGTTCCGCCACCTTATTCTTCAGACTTTGCTCATCTTCGTGGAGATCAAACCAAATCACGTTTTCACGCGGTGTCATTGACGACGGAACGGTACGGGATTCCAGCTCAAAGACGTTTTCTATCAGCTCGTGTTCCTGTTTACGTAACACGCCCGCCAGTGCACCTGCTTCCACAACTGCATAGATGTCATCAGAAGTGATGTCATCTTTACGTACCATTGGCAGTTTAAAGATACGGAAGATCATGTTCGCCAGGCCGTTGAAGAACCACACCAACGGGGTGCAAACGTACAGGCAGAAGCGCATCGGGTTGATGATACGCAAAGCCACCGCTTCTGGCGCAATCATACCGATGCGTTTCGGAGTTAAATCCGCAAACAGGATAAACATGCCAGTTACTAACGAGAAAGAGAGAATAAAGCTCAGTTGCTCAGAGAGTTCCGCCGACATATAGCGGGAGAACAGGCTGTGAAAAGCTGGAGAAAACGCCGCATCACCGACAATACCGCCGAGAATCGCCACTGCGTTAAGACCGATTTGTACCACGGTAAAGAACATGCCAGGATTTTCTTGCATATTCAGAACGCGTTGGGCATTTATATTGCCTTCATCAGCCAGCAGTTTTAGTTTGATTTTGCGTGAAGCGGCAAGTGAGATCTCGGACATCGAGAAGAACGCACTTACAGCGATCAAGCAGAGTATGACAAAAATACTGTTTAACATATCTTATCCGACCTTTCAGGCCAGATCCTCGGAAGGGGAAGTTGATTAATTTGTGTGAAATACACATTGAAAGCCGATTCGAAGAAAGTGAACCGGCATTTTCAGTGGCTAGTATAGCGTAAGGTACTGTAAAGTCGCCAGAGGGTTAAAATTCAGACGACTGATAAATGCAAAACTGCCTGATGCGCTATGCTGTTCAGGCCTACGAAGTCTCTGCAATGCATTGAATTTTGAGGGTTTTGTAGGCCTGGCAAGGCGTTTACGCCGCATCCGGCATATACAAAGCTCACTTTATCAACAATCTGAATTTGTAACCGTAACGCTATGCTTCCGGCGGCAGACAGACGCCAATTCCGCCAATTCCACAGTAACCATATGGGTTTTTATGCAGATATTGCTGGTGGTCATCTTCGGCATAATAAAATGGTGAGGCGTTAGCGATTTCCGTGGTGATGTGACGATCGTCATCGGCGGCAAGCATCGCCGCCTGAAAACGCTCCAGACTGGCACGAGCGGCGGCATCCTGTTCTGGGGTCAGCGGATAAATCGCTGAACGATACTGCGTGCCGTGGTCATTGCCCTGACGCATTCCCTGGGCGGGATCGTGATTCTCCCAAAATACCTGTAGCAACTGCTCATAGCTGATGACGGAAGGATCGTAAACAATGCGTACCGCTTCGGCATGACCAGTATCACCGGAGCACACTTCCCGATAAGTGGGGTTTGGCGTATATCCGCCGGTGTAACCTGCGGCGGTGCTGTAAACGCCGGGTAACTGCCAGAACAGACGCTCCACACCCCAGAAACAACCCATCGCAAAAATGGCAATCTCCATTCCGTCAGGTACATTGGTCATTGAGTGACCATTGACCGCATGCAGCGTGGCTACGGGCATCGGGGTGTTACGTCCAGGCAGGGCATCGGCGGGGGAAACCAGATGCTTTTTATCAAATAAACTCATGGTGTCGCTCTCCCGAAAATCGGTCATTGGGGTTAAGGTTGTAACAAGAGACGTATTTGCACACAATAACCACCGTGAATAGGTCTAAAGTAAAACATAAGAAATATTTGGGGTTTAGTCTGCTTTTTAATCCATATTACTGGATTTTTGTTAAGCCGTTTAACGGCGTTCCAGGGGCAGGAATAAAGGATATTCAGGAGAAAATGTGCGCTATATCCGACAGTTATGCTGTGTAAGCTTACTCTGCTTAAGCGGATCTGCCTTCGCCGCGAACGTCCGTCTACAGGTCGAAGGGTTATCGGGACAACTGGAAAAGAACGTTCGTGCACAGCTTTCAACAATTGAAAGTGATGAAGTGACGCCAGACCGTCGCTTTCGCGCACGCGTCGATGATGCCATCCGCGAAGGTCTGAAAGCGCTGGGTTATTACCAGCCGACCATTGAATTTGATCTCCGTCCACCGCCAAAGAAAGGGCGGCAGGTATTGATCGCCAAAGTCACGCCAGGCGTTCCGGTGTTAATTGGTGGCACCGATGTGGTATTGCGCGGTGGCGCGCGGACCGATAAAGACTATTTGAAATTGCTCGATACTCGCCCGGCGATTGGCACTGTTCTGAACCAGGGCGATTATGAAAATTTCAAAAAGTCCTTAACCAGCATTGCGTTGCGTAAAGGCTATTTCGATAGCGAATTTACCAAAGCGCAGCTGGGCATTGCGCTCGGCCTGCATAAAGCCTTCTGGGATATTGATTATAATAGTGGCGAACGTTACCGCTTTGGGCATGTGACCTTTGAAGGATCACAAATTCGTGACGAATACCTGCAAAATCTGGTGCCGTTCAAAGAGGGCGATGAGTACGAATCGAAAGATCTGGCGGAACTGAACCGCCGACTTTCTGCTACCGGCTGGTTTAATTCGGTGGTGGTGGCACCACAATTTGATAAAGCGCGCGAAACGAAAGTATTACCGTTGACGGGCGTGGTTTCGCCGCGCACAGAAAACACCATCGAAACCGGGGTCGGTTACTCTACGGACGTGGGGCCACGAGTTAAGGCGACGTGGAAAAAACCATGGATGAACTCGTACGGTCATAGCCTGACCACCAGCACCAGTATTTCTGCACCGGAGCAGATCCTTGATTTCAGCTATAAAATTCCACTGCTTAAGAACCCCCTGGAACAATATTATTTGGTGCAGGGCGGTTTTAAGCGTACTGACCTGAACGATACCGAGTCTGACTCCACGACGCTGGTGGCTTCTCGCTACTGGGATCTTTCCAGCGGCTGGCAACGCGCGATTAACCTGCGCTGGAGTCTCGACCACTTTACTCAGGGCGAAGTCACCAACACCACGATGCTGTTTTATCCGGGGGTGATGATTAGCCGCACGCGTTCTCGCGGTGGCCTGATGCCAACCTGGGGCGACTCGCAACGCTACTCTATCGACTACTCCAACACCGCCTGGGGCTCAGATGTCGATTTCTCCGTTTTCCAGGCGCAAAACGTCTGGATCCGTACACTGTACGATCGCCATCGTTTTGTTACGCGCGGTACGTTGGGCTGGATTGAAACGGGTGACTTCGACAAAGTACCGCCGGATCTGCGTTTCTTCGCCGGGGGCGACCGCAGTATTCGTGGCTATAAATACAAATCTATCGCCCCGAAATACCCGGACGGCGACCTGAAAGGGGCCTCGAAGTTGATAACCGGATCGCTGGAGTACCAGTACAACGTCACCGGAAAATGGTGGGGCGCGGTGTTTGTCGATAGCGGCGAAGCGGTAAGCGATATCCGTCGTAGTAACTTTAAAACTGGCACCGGGGTTGGCGTGCGCTGGGAATCGCCGGTCGGGCCAATCAAACTCGATTTTGCCGTACCGGTCGCGGATAAAGACGAACACGGATTACAGTTTTACATCGGTCTGGGGCCAGAATTATGAGTTTATGGAAAAAAATCAGCCTCGGCGTAGTTATCGTTATTTTACTGTTGCTGGGTTCGGTGGCGTTTCTGGTGGGCACCACCAGCGGCTTGCATCTGGTATTTAAAGCGGCGGATCGCTGGGTGCCGGGGCTGGATATTGGCAAGGTCAGTGGTGGCTGGCGCGATCTCACCTTGTCTGATGTTCGTTATGAGCAGCCAGGCGTGGCGGTAAAAGCGGGTAATCTACATCTGGCGGTCGGGCTGGATTGTCTGTGGAACAGCAGCGTTTGCATTAATGACCTGGCGCTGAAAGACATTCAGGTCAACATCGACAGCAAAAAAATGCCCCCTTCTGAACAGGTTGAAGAAGAAGACAGTGGGCCGCTGGATCTCTCCACGCCCTATCCCATCACCCTGACGCGGGTGGCGCTGGACAACGTCAACATCAAGATTGATGACACCACGGTGTCGGTGATGGACTTCACCTCCGGCCTGAACTGGCAGGAGAAAACCCTGACCCTGAAACCGACGTCGCTGAAAGGCCTGTTGATTGCTTTGCCGAAAGTGGCGGAAGTGGCGCAGGAAGAAGTGGTCGAACCGAAGATTGAAAATCCGCAGCCGGATGAAAAACCGCTCGGCGAAACGCTGAAAGATCTCTTTTCTCACCCGGTATTGCCGGAAATGACCGACGTGCATTTGCCGCTCAACCTGAATATTGAAGAGTTTAAGGGTGAGCAGCTGCGCGTGACGGGCGACACGGACATCACCGTGAGCACCATGCTGCTGAAAGTGAGCAGCATCGACGGTAATACCAAACTGGACGCCCTGGATATCGATTCCAATCAAGGGATCGTCAACGCCAGCGGCACGGCGCAGCTATCAGACAACTGGCCGGTGGATATCACCCTCAACAGCACACTGAACGTGGAGCCGCTGAAAGGCGAAAAGGTGAAGCTGAAAGTGGGTGGTGCGCTGCGCGAACAGCTGGAGATAGGCGTTAACCTTTCTGGCCCGGTAGATATGGATCTGCGCGCCCAGACGCGGCTGGCAGAAGCTGGATTGCCGCTCAACGTGGAAGTGAACAGCAAACAGCTTTACTGGCCGTTCACTGGTGAGAAACAGTATCAGGCGGATGGTCTGAAATTGAAACTCACCGGTAAAATGACCGATTACACGCTCTCTATGCGCACGGCAGTGAAGGGACAGGAGATCCCGCCAGCCACCATTACCCTTGATGCCAAAGGTAATGAACAGCAGGTCAATCTCGACAAACTTACCGTCGCGGCGCTGGAAGGGAAAACTGAACTCAAGGCGTTGCTCGACTGGCAGCAGGCAATTAGCTGGCGCGGTGAGCTAACGCTTAACGGCATTAACACCGCCAAAGAGTTCCCGGAGTGGCCGTCGAAACTCAATGGCTTGATTAAAACCCGCGGTAGCCTTTACGGCGGCACCTGGCAGATGGAGGTGCCAGAACTGAAGCTGACTGGTAACGTCAAACAGAACAAAGTGAACGTTGACGGCACGCTGAAAGGCAACAGTTATATGCAGTGGATGATCCCTGGGTTGCATCTGGAACTGGGGCCAAACAGTGCTGAAGTGAAAGGCGAGCTGGGGGTAAAAGATCTCAATCTTGATGCTACCATCAACGCGCCGGGGCTGGATAACGCGCTGCCGGGGCTTGGCGGTACAGCGAAAGGGCTGGTGAAAGTACGCGGCACGGTGGAAGCACCGCAGCTGCTGGCCGATATCACCGCGCGCGGCCTGCGCTGGCAGGAACTTTCCGTGGCGCAGGTTCGCGTAGAAGGTGATATCAAATCCACCGACCAGATTGCGGGTAAACTCGACGTGCGCGTTGAGCAAATCTCGCAGCCGGATGTGAATATCAACCTCGTCACCCTGAATGCCAAAGGCAGCGAAAAGCAGCATGAGCTACAGTTGCGGATTCAGGGCGAACCGGTTTCCGGGCAGCTTAATCTGGCAGGCAGTTTTGATCGCAAAGAAGAACGCTGGAAGGGAACACTTAGCAATACCCGCTTCCAGACACCAGTCGGTCCGTGGACGCTGACCCGTGATATTGCGCTGGACTACCGCAATCAGGAGCAAAAAATCAGCATCGGGCCACACTGCTGGCTTAACCCGAATGCAGAACTGTGCGTGCCACAAACCATTGATGCCGGGGCTGAAGGGCGTGCGGTGGTGAATCTCAACCGCTTCGACCTGGCCATGCTGAAACCGTTTATGCCAGAAACCACTCAGGCCAGCGGTATCTTCACGGGTAAAGCGGATGTCGCCTGGGACACCACTAAAGAAGGGCTGCCACAGGGGAGTATCACCCTTTCGGGGCGTAACGTGCAGGTAACGCAAACCGTCAACGATGCGGCGCTGCCCGTGGCGTTTCAGACGCTGAATCTGACAGCGGAGTTGCGTAACAACCGTGCCGAACTGGGCTGGACCATCCGCCTGACCAATAACGGCCAGTTTGATGGGCAGGTGCAGGTGACCGATCCACAAGGCCGCCGTAATCTTGGTGGTAACGTCAATATCCGTAACTTCAACCTTGCGATGATAAACCCCATCTTTACCCGTGGGGAAAAAGCAGCGGGGATGGTGAGTGCCAACTTGCGTCTGGGGGGTGATGTACAAAGCCCGCAGTTGTTTGGTCAGCTCCAGGTTACGGGTGTGGATATCGACGGCAACTTTATGCCGTTTGATATGCAACCGAGCCAGCTTGCGGTCAACTTTAACGGTATGCGCTCGACGCTTGCTGGTACTGTGCGGACCCAACAGGGAGAAATCTACCTGAGCGGTGACGCCGACTGGAGCCAGATTGAAAACTGGCGGGCGCGGGTAACAGCGAAGGGCAGTAAAGTGCGTATCACCGTGCCGCCGATGGTACGAATGGATGTATCACCAGATGTTGTATTCGAGGCTACACCAAACCTGTTTACTCTCGACGGTCGCGTGGATGTCCCTTGGGCGCGCATTGTGGTGCATGAGCTGCCGGAAAGCGCGGTGGGCGTTTCCAGCGATGTGGTGATGCTTAACGATAACCTGCAACCGGAAGAGCCGAAAACGGCGTCGATTCCGATTAACAGCAACCTGATTGTCCACGTTGGCAACAATGTGCGCATTGACGCCTTCGGCCTGAAAGCGCGGCTGACGGGCGATCTCAACGTCGTACAGGACAAACAAGGACTGGGCCTGAACGGGCAGATCAACATCCCTGAAGGTCGCTTCCATGCTTATGGTCAGGATCTGATTGTGCGTAAGGGTGAGCTACTGTTCTCTGGTCCGCCGGATCAACCGTATCTTAATATCGAAGCTATTCGTAACCCGGATGCTACAGAAGACGACGTAATCGCCGGAGTTCGCGTCACTGGTCTGGCAGACGAACCGAAAGCGGAGATCTTCTCTGACCCGGCGATGTCGCAACAGGCCGCGCTTTCCTACCTGCTACGTGGACAAGGGTTGGAGAGCGATCAGAGTGACAGTGCGGCGATGACCTCAATGCTGATTGGTCTGGGGGTTGCACAAAGTGGTCAGATTGTGGGTAAAATCGGCGAGACGTTTGGCGTAAGCAATTTAGCGCTCGACACAGAGGGAGTAGGCGACTCCTCCCAGGTGGTGGTCAGCGGCTATGTATTGCCAGGTCTGCAAGTGAAATACGGCGTGGGTATATTTGACTCAATAGCAACACTCACGTTACGTTATCGCCTGATGCCTAAGCTATATCTGGAAGCCGTGTCTGGTGTAGACCAGGCACTGGATTTGCTCTATCAGTTCGAGTTTTAGCAATGCGAATATTTGTCTACGGCAGTTTACGCCACAAACAAGGCAACAGTCACTGGATGACCAATGCCCAGTTACTGGGCGATTTCAGTATCGATAACTACCAGTTGTATAGCCTGGGCCACTATCCAGGCGCAGTTCCGGGGAACGGAACAGTACACGGTGAAGTTTATCGTATTGACAACGCCACGCTGGCCGAACTTGATGCCTTGCGCACCAGGGGCGGTGAATACGCGCGCCAGTTGATTCAGACGCCGTACGGGAGTGCATGGATGTACGTTTATCAACGACCCGTCGATGGATTAAAGCTAATTGAAAGCGGCGACTGGTTAGACAGGGATAAGTAATAATAAAAGCACGCCACCTTCGGGTGGCGTTGTTTTATGCGATGTATCTCGCGATTTTTTTTGTAACTTCCCTATCTTTAGCTTTTCTCTCCGAGCCGCTTTCCATATCCGTAAACGCATAAAAAACTCTGCTGGCGTTCACAATTACGTAGGGGTAAAACGGGGGCATGCTTTGAACGGTGAGAATGAGTGAGGTCGGCTAATTTCCAGCAAGCGGCTATGAACAGCAAAATGGTGGTCGTGTTTGCTTGTTCTTACCGTTCAAGCCTTGCAAGCGCTGAGAATAATGATAGGGGAATAGACAGTTTATTTATCGCGGGCATAAAAAACCCTTACTAACCGAAGCCCGGCGTTCAGGGTTATGGCACTAGAAGAACTTATTTATTCTTTGCGCGCTCGAAGGAGGCAACGATTTCAGCTTTAGCGGCTTCTGCGTTTTCCCAGCCTTCAACTTTCACCCACTTGCCTTTTTCGAGGTCTTTGTAGTGCTCGAAGAAGTGAGCGATCTGTGCTTTCAGCAGTTCAGGCAGATCGTTAACGTCTTTGATGTGATCGTATTCTTTGCTCAGCTTGGTGTGCGGAACAGCAATCAGTTTCGCATCTTCACCGGCTTCGTCGGTCATTTTCAGAACGCCAACCGGACGGCAGCGAATCACGGAACCCGGCTGCAGCGGGTACGGAGTCGGGACCAGTACGTCAACCGGGTCACCGTCCAGAGACAGGGTGTGGTTGATGTAACCGTAGTTGCACGGATAGAACATCGCGGTGGACATGAAGCGGTCAACGAACAGTGCGCCGCTCTCTTTGTCGATTTCGTATTTGATCGGATCTGCGTTAGCCGGGATCTCAATAACAACGTAGATGTCTTCCGGCAGATCTTTACCCGCAGGGACGTTGAGTAAGCTCATGTCTGTTTCCTTTAAAAATATGTGGCAAACAAGTGCCGAGTATTATAGCCAACTCGCGCCGAATGTCTTCGCTTGTTTTCGTCTTCATTTTCCTTTTTCGCCAGTTTTAAGAAGGTTTACAGAGCAGGAAAATCCATAACCGTAGCCGCATTTTTCATAGTGAGATGAAAGCGATTACAAACTTGTGATTAACGTTTTATTTACTTTTTTGAAGTGTGATGTAACGCAATCCGTTACATAACGAATTGTCTATAGTTTTTTCGCGAACATCTTTTCACCAATAATAATTACCCCGACGAGGACAACCCTATGTGGAAACGCTTACTTGTAGTCTCTGCAGTCTCGGCAGCCATGTCGTCTATGGCGTTGGCTGCTCCATTAACCGTTGGATTTTCGCAGGTCGGATCGGAATCCGGCTGGCGCGCCGCAGAAACCAATGTGGCGAAAAGTGAAGCCGAAAAGCGCGGAATTACGTTGAAAATTGCCGATGGTCAGCAAAAGCAGGAAAACCAGATTAAAGCGGTACGTTCCTTCGTCGCGCAAGGGGTGGATGCGATCTTTATCGCTCCGGTGGTAGCGACCGGTTGGGAGCCGGTATTAAAAGAGGCGAAAGATGCCGAAATCCCGGTCTTCTTGCTTGACCGTTCCATCGATGTGAAAGACAAATCTCTCTATATGACCACCGTCACTGCCGACAACATCCTCGAAGGCAAATTGATCGGTGACTGGCTGGTAAAAGAAGTGAATGGCAAACCGTGTAACGTGGTGGAGCTGCAGGGCACCGTTGGGGCCAGTGTCGCCATTGACCGTAAGAAAGGCTTTGCCGAAGCCATTAAGAATGCGCCAAATATCAAAATTATCCGCTCGCAGTCAGGTGACTTTACCCGTAGTAAAGGCAAAGAAGTGATGGAGAGCTTTATCAAAGCGGAAAACAACGGCAAAAACATCTGCATGGTTTACGCCCATAACGATGACATGGTGATTGGTGCAATTCAGGCAATTAAAGAAGCGGGCCTGAAACCGGGCAAAGATATCCTGACAGGCTCTATCGACGGCGTGCCGGACATCTACAAAGCGATGATTGATGGCGAAGCGAACGCCAGCGTTGAACTGACGCCGAACATGGCAGGCCCCGCTTTTGATGCGCTGGAGAAATATAAAAAAGACGGCACCCTGCCTGAAAAGCTGACCCTGACCAAGTCCACCCTTTATCTGCCTGATACTGCAAAAGAAGAGTTAGAGAAGAAGAAAAACATGGGGTATTGAGGGGCATCAATGCCTGATGCCGACTTGTGGGCCGCCGGATAAGGCATTCACGCCGCATCCGGCGGTTGTGCGAGATGCCTGATGCGACGCTGTTGTGTCTTATCTGGCGCACGCTTTACTACGGGGGAAACTATGAATACTAACCAACACCAGGAAATCCTCCGCACCGAAGGATTAAGTAAATTTTTCCCCGGCCTCAAAGCGTTAGACAACGTTGATTTCAGCCTGCGCCGTGGTGAAATTATGGCGCTGCTCGGTGAAAACGGGGCGGGAAAATCAACGCTAATCAAAGCATTAACCGGTGTCTACCACGCCGATCGTGGCACCATCTGGCTGGAAGGCCAGACTATCTCACCGAAAAATACCGCCCACGCACAACAACTCGGCATCGGCACCGTCTATCAGGAAGTCAACCTGCTACCCAATATGTCGGTCGCTGATAATCTATTCATAGGTCGCGAACCCAAACGTTTCGGCCTTCTACGCCGTAAAGAGATGGAAAAGCGCGCCACCGAACTGATGGCATCTTACGGTTTCTCCCTCGACGTGCGGGAACCGCTCAACCGCTTTTCAGTCGCGATGCAGCAAATCGTCGCCATTTGCCGGGCCATCGATCTCTCCGCCAAAGTGCTGATCCTCGATGAACCCACCGCCAGCCTCGACACTCAGGAAGTAGAGTTACTGTTTGGCCTGATGCGTCAATTGCGCGATCGCGGCGTCAGCCTGATCTTTGTCACTCACTTTCTCGATCAGGTCTATCAGGTCAGCGATCGGATCACCGTCTTACGCAACGGCAGTTTCGTAGGCTGTCGGGAAACCCGCGAGCTACCGCAGATCGAACTGGTAAAAATGATGCTGGGGCGCGAGCTGGACACCCACGCGCTACAGCGTGCCGGACGAACATTGCTGAGCGACAAACCCGTTGCCGCGTTCAAAAATTACGGCAAAAAAGGAACGATCGCACCGTTTGATCTCGAAGTACGCCCCGGCGAGATCGTTGGCCTGGCAGGCTTGCTGGGATCAGGACGTACCGAAACCGCCGAAGTGATCTTCGGGATCAAACCTGCTGACAGCGGCACGGCGTTGATCAAAGGCAAACAGCAAACCCTGCGATCGCCACATCAGGCTTCGGTACTGGGTATCGGCTTCTGCCCGGAAGACAGGAAAACCGATGGCATCATCGCCGCCGCCTCGGTGCGGGAAAATATCATCCTCGCTCTCCAGGCCCAGCGCGGCTGGTTACGGCCAATTTCGCGCAAAGAACAGCAAGAGATTGCCGAACGCTTTATCCGCCAGCTTGGCATTCGCACACCTTCCAGCGAACAGCCGATTGAGTTTCTCTCCGGTGGCAATCAGCAAAAAGTGCTGCTCTCACGCTGGCTACTGACCCGGCCGCAATTTCTGATCCTCGACGAGCCAACGCGTGGCATTGACGTTGGCGCCCACGCTGAGATCATCCGCCTGATCGAAACGCTATGCGCCGATGGTCTGGCGCTGCTGGTGATCTCCTCCGAACTGGAAGAGCTGGTGGGCTATGCCGACCGGGTGATTATCATGCGCGATCGCAAACAGGTTGCGGAGATCCCGTTGGCAGAGCTTTCCGTTCCGGCGATCATGAACGCCATTGCGGCGTAAGGAGAACTGTGTGATGCCTCAATCTCTCCCGGACACTACGCCGCCGAAAAGGCGCTTTCGCTGGCCAACGGGAATGCCGCAGCTGGCGGCGCTATTGCTGGTGCTGCTGGTCGATAGCCTGGTGGCCCCGCATTTCTGGCAGGTCGTGCTTCAGGATGGGCGTTTGTTCGGTAGCCCCATCGACATTCTTAACCGTGCGGCACCCGTTGCGCTGTTGGCTATCGGTATGACGCTGGTTATCGCCACCGGTGGTATCGATCTCTCCGTAGGGGCGGTGATGGCTATCGCCGGAGCCACAACGGCTGCGATGACGGTCGCGGGATTCAGCCTGCCGATTGTTTTGTTAAGCGCCCTGGGCACCGGCATCCTGGCGGGGTTGTGGAACGGCATACTTGTAGCGATCCTCAAAATTCAGCCGTTTGTCGCCACCCTGATCCTGATGGTCGCCGGGCGCGGCGTGGCGCAACTGATCACCTCCGGACAGATCGTCACGTTTAACTCGCCGGATCTCTCATGGTTTGGCAGCGGATCGCTGGTGTTCCTGCCAACACCAGTCATTATTGCGGTACTGACGCTTCTCCTCTTCTGGCTGTTGACCCGCAAAACGGCACTGGGGATGTTTATCGAAGCCGTTGGTATCAACATTCGGGCGGCAAAAAATGCCGGAGTCAACACACGAATCATCGTCATGCTCACTTATGTGTTGAGCGGGCTGTGTGCGGCGATTGCGGGCATTATCGTGGCGGCGGATATTCGCGGTGCCGATGCCAACAACGCCGGATTATGGCTGGAGCTGGACGCCATTCTTGCGGTGGTGATTGGCGGTGGATCGCTGATGGGCGGGCGTTTTAACCTGCTGCTCTCAGTGGTAGGGGCGCTGATTATTCAGGGGATGAACACCGGAATTTTACTTTCTGGCTTTCCGCCAGAGATGAACCAGGTAGTGAAAGCAGTGGTGGTGCTTTGCGTGCTGATTGTTCAGTCGCAACGCTTTATCAGTCTGATTAAAGGAGTGCGTAGCCGTGATAAAACGTAACCTGCCGCTTATGATCACCATCGGCGTCTTTGTGCTGGGTTATCTCTACTGTCTGACGCAGTTTCCCGGTTTTGCTTCCACAAGAGTGATCTGCAATATCCTGACCGATAACGCTTTTCTGGGGATCATCGCCGTTGGCATGACCTTTGTGATCCTCTCCGGTGGGATCGATCTCTCCGTCGGTTCGGTGATCGCCTTTACCGGCGTGTTTCTGGCAAAAGTGATTGGCGATTTCGGCCTCTCGCCGCTGCTGGCGTTTCCACTGGTGCTGGTGATGGGCTGTGCCTTCGGCGCATTTATGGGGCTTCTGATCGACGCCCTGAAGATCCCGGCGTTTATCATTACCCTGGCAGGAATGTTCTTTTTGCGCGGCGTCAGCTATCTCGTTTCGGAAGAATCGATCCCGATAAACCATCCTGTTTATGACACGCTCTCAAGCCTTGCATGGAAAATCCCTGGCGGCGGTCGCTTAAGTGCGATGGGGCTACTGATGCTGGCGGTGGTAGTTATCGGCATATTCCTCGCGCATCGTACCCGTTTTGGTAATCAGGTATATGCCATTGGTGGCAACGCGACGTCGGCGAACCTGATGGGGATTTCCACTCGCAGCACCACTATACGCATTTATATGCTCTCCACCGGGCTGGCAACACTGGCGGGGATAGTCTTCTCGATTTATACCCAGGCTGGATATGCGCTGGCGGGCGTAGGTGTGGAACTGGACGCTATCGCGTCGGTGGTGATTGGCGGTACACTTTTGAGCGGCGGCGTTGGAACGGTATTAGGGACGCTTTTTGGCGTGGCGATTCAGGGGCTAATTCAGACTTACATAAACTTTGATGGCACGCTGAGCTCATGGTGGACGAAAATCGCTATCGGCATTTTGCTGTTCATTTTTATTGCCTTACAGCGTGGATTAACGGTGCTGTGGGAGAATCGCCAGAGTTCGCCAGTGACAAGAATCAATATTGCGCAGGAATAATAACGCCTCTCCGTGTGGAGAGGCGCAGGAGATTACGCGTCCGGGAACTCACGGATAAAGCGTTCGACATCTTCAACCATATGGTCATTGCCGACAAAGAACGAACGGCGCTGGTGCAGGGTTTCCGGGATGATATCCAGAATACGCTCTTTGCCATCGCTCGCTTTACCGCCCGCTTGTTCCGCGAGGAACGCCATCGGGTTGCACTCATACAGTAAACGCAGTTTACCGTCCGGGTGGCTGGCGGTGCTTGGGTAGAGATAAATCCCACCTTTCAGCAGGTTACGGTGGAAATCCGCGACCAGTGAACCGATATAACGTGAGGTATACGGGCGGTTGGTAGACTTATCTTCTTCCTGGCAGAATTTAATGTACTTCTTCACCCCGTTTGGAAACTTAATGTAGTTCCCTTCGTTGATGGAGTAGGTTTTGCCTTTCTCCGGGAAGCGCATCCGTTCCTGGCACAGGCAGAAAACGCCAAGCGAAGGATCGTAAGTAAAGGCGTGAACACCGCATCCGGTGGTGTAAACCAACATGGTAGAGGAGCCGTATACCACGTAACCTGCCGCAACCTGTTTGTTACCAGGCTGGAGGAAGTCTTCTTCCGTTACCGGCGTACCAACAGGCGTAACGCGGCGGTAAATGGAGAAAATGGTACCGACAGAGACGTTAACATCGATGTTGGACGAGCCATCCAGTGGGTCCATCAGCACCACGTATTTTGCGTGTTCACAGCCTTCAAAGACGACAATCTCATCTTCTTCTTCAGAGGCAATGCCCGCAACGATATCGCGTGCTTTCAGTGCGGCTTTCAGTTTTTCATTAGCGAACAAGTCGAGTTTCTGCTGAACCTCGCCCTGCACGTTCTCAGCACCGCTGGCACCCAGGATATCAACCAGTCCTGCTTTGTTGATATCGCGATGGATAATCTTGGCGCCCAGTTTTATTGCCGACAGCAAAGCAGTGAGCTCACCGGTAGCATGAGAAAACTCGTGCTGCTTTTCGACAATAAATTCACCTAACGTTTTCATAAAACTTTCCCTGCAATGTTTATGGAGTAAAGCGACCGCAACAATCTTAACAAATAATCTCAATGTCGCGCTCAGGTGAATCGCGCCAGCAAATTACGGATTATCCTGAAATGCGTTTCTCACTTGCCCGACATATGCGTAAAATGAGCGGCAGATTAAAAAAGGATAGTGACGTATGCGCATTCATATTTTAGGAATTTGTGGCACATTTATGGGCGGTCTGGCGATGCTGGCGCGCCAGTTAGGCCATGAAGTAACGGGTTCGGACGCCAATGTGTATCCGCCGATGAGCACCTTACTTGAGAAGCAAGGCATTGAACTGATTCAGGGTTACGATGCCAGCCAGCTCGACCCGCAGCCGGATCTGGTGATCATTGGCAACGCCATGACCCGTGGAAATCCGTGTGTGGAAGCGGTACTGGAAAAAAACATCCCTTATATGTCTGGCCCGCAGTGGCTGCACGATTTTGTGCTGCGTGACCGCTGGGTGTTGGCCGTTGCCGGTACACACGGCAAAACCACCACCGCGGGAATGGCGACCTGGATTCTGGAACAGTGTGGCTATAAACCGGGTTTTGTGATCGGCGGTGTTCCGGGGAACTTTGACGTTTCGGCACGTTTAGGCGAAAGCGACTTCTTTGTTATCGAAGCGGATGAGTATGACTGCGCCTTCTTCGACAAACGCTCTAAATTTGTCCATTACTGCCCGCGTACGCTGATCCTCAACAACCTTGAGTTCGATCATGCCGATATCTTTGACGACCTGAAAGCGATCCAGAAACAGTTCCACCATCTGGTGCGTATCGTTCCGGGGCAGGGGCGTATTATCTGGCCGGAAAACGACATCAACCTGAAACAAACCATGGCGATGGGCTGCTGGAGCGAGCAGGAGCTGGTGGGCGAGCAGGGGCACTGGCAGGCGAAAAAGCTGACCACTGACGCTTCCGAATGGGAAGTCTTGCTGGATGGCGAAAAAGTGGGCGAAGTGAAATGGTCGCTGGTGGGCGAACATAATATGCATAACGGCCTGATGGCGATTGCGGCGGCCCGTCATGTTGGCGTAGCGCCGGCAGATGCTGCTAACGCGCTGGGTTCGTTTATTAACGCTCGTCGTCGTCTGGAGTTGCGCGGTGAAGCAAATGGCGTGACGGTGTATGACGATTTTGCCCATCACCCGACGGCGATTCTGGCAACGCTGGCTGCGCTGCGCGGCAAAGTTGGCGGTACGGCGCGCATTATTGCCGTGCTGGAACCGCGCTCAAACACCATGAAAATGGGGATCTGCAAAGACGATTTGGCACCTTCATTAGGTCGTGCCGATGAAGTCTTCCTGCTGCAACCGGCGCATATTCCGTGGCAGGTCGCAGAAGTGGCAGAAGCCTGCGTTCAGCCTGCACACTGGAGTGGCGATGTTGATACGCTGGCAGATATGGTGGTGAAAACCGCTCAGCCTGGCGACCATATTCTGGTGATGAGCAACGGCGGTTTTGGTGGAATTCATCAGAAACTGCTGGATGGGCTAGCGAAGAAAGCGGAAGCCGCGCAGTAATTCGGCCTCAGCCTGATATAGTGTGTGTAGGCCGGATAAGGCGTTCACGCCGCATCCGGCATTTGAGCATAGTGCCTGATGCGACGCTTGATGCGTCTTATCAGGCCTACAGGTGCACCGCATCCGGCAAACCATACTCACATCAACAACGAAAATTACCCTTCGTTTTCCGCTAACTCACGCAGATACTGGAAAATCTGGCGCGCGGATTTCGGCGGCTTATTCCCTTCTTTCTCTTTCTTCGCGTTGCGGATCAGAGTTCGCAGTTGCTGACGATCGGCATCGGGCCACAGATTCAATACTTCAGCGATGGCGTCATCACCTTGCTCGATCAGACGATCGCGCAGGTTTTCCAGTTTATGGAACAACACCACTTGCTGGTTGTGGCGGTTTTTCAGCTTATCCAGCGCCTGACGGATCGGTTCTACGTCGCGCTGGCGCAGCATCTTACCGATGAGCTGCAACTGGCGGCGGCGACCTTCCATCTTAATACGCTGGGCGAGCTCAATAGCCGCGCGCAGATCCGCGTCTAACGGGATCTTATCCAGCGCGTTTTTCCCCAGATCAACAATTTCTGCGCCAAGGCGTTTTAGCTCCTCGGCATCACGTTTAATTTCACTTTTACTGACCCAGATAATTTCATCGTCTTCGTCTTCGATGTCATCACCGGGAACGTCGTCGAGCCAGTCTTCGGGCTGCTTAGTCATCTCAGGCTCCTTAAAAAAAGAGGCTAATGTTACCAGTTAAGATGCGCACTGAAAAACGGTTCTCTGTTAGACTTCAGAGAAACTCTCTACATTATGGCACTTGCAATGAAAGTAATCTCTCAAGTTGAAGCGCAGCGCAAGATTCTGGAAGAAGCAGTTTCCACTGCGCTGGAGTTGGCCTCAGGCAAATCGGACGGTGCGGAAGTTGCCGTCAGCAAGACCACCGGCATTAGCGTTAGCACGCGATATGGCGAAGTGGAGAATGTCGAATTCAATAGCGATGGCGCGCTGGGGATCACTGTTTATCACCAGAACCGCAAAGGCAGCGCATCGTCTACCGATTTAAGTCCGCAGGCCATTGCCCGCACCGTACAGGCAGCGCTGGATATTGCCCGTTATACCTCGCCAGATCCCTGTGCCGGCGTGGCAGACAAAGAGCTGCTGGCCTTTGACGCGCCGGATCTCGACTTGTTTCACCCTGCGGAAGTTTCCCCGGATGAAGCTATTGAACTGGCGGCTCGCGCAGAACAGGCAGCATTACAGGCGGACAAGCGTATTACCAATACCGAAGGTGGCAGTTTTAACAGCCACTACGGCGTAAAAGTTTTTGGCAACAGCCACGGCATGTTGCAGGGTTATTGCTCAACGCGTCATTCACTCTCAAGCTGCGTAATTGCCGAAGAAAATGGCGATATGGAGCGTGATTACGCCTACACCATTGGTCGCGCGATGAGCGATCTGCAGACGCCAGAGTGGGTCGGGGCCGATTGTGCTCGTCGTACTTTATCGCGCCTGTCACCGCGTAAACTTTCCACCATGAAAGCGCCGGTAATTTTTGCCAATGAAGTGGCAACCGGACTTTTTGGGCATCTGGTGGGGGCGATAGCGGGTGGATCGGTTTACCGTAAATCCACCTTCCTGCTGGATTCGCTGGGTAAACAAATTCTGCCGGATTGGCTGACCATTGAAGAGCATCCGCATCTGCTGAAAGGACTGGCATCTACACCATTCGACAGCGAAGGTGTGCGCACCGAGCGCCGCGATATCGTCAAAGATGGTATCCTGACTCAGTGGCTGCTGACCAGCTATTCGGCGCGGAAACTGGGGCTGAAAAGCACCGGACATGCGGGCGGTATTCACAACTGGCGGATTGCCGGGCAAGGGCTAAGCTTCGAACAAATGCTCAAAGAGATGGGCACCGGGCTGGTGGTGACGGAGCTGATGGGCCAGGGCGTGAGTGCCATTACCGGTGATTATTCCCGTGGTGCTGCGGGCTTCTGGGTAGAGAATGGCGAAATTCAGTATCCGGTTAGCGAAATCACCATCGCAGGTAATTTAAAAGATATGTGGCGCAATATTGTCACCGTCGGTAACGATATTGAAACACGCAGCAATATACAGTGTGGTTCTGTGCTGTTGCCGGAGATGAAAATCGCCGGGCAGTAAAAAAAGGCGCGACCTGCCGCGCCAAATCTTAATAAGAAAAAGGAAGTGAGCAATGCGTAAAAGCCTGTTAGCTATTCTTGCAGTCTCCTCGTTGGTATTCAGTTCGGCGTCGTTTGCCGCTGATCTTGAAGACAATATGGAAACCCTCAACGACAATTTAAAAGTGGTCGAAAAAGCCGATAACGCGGCGCAAGTCAAAGACGCGTTAACCAAAATGCGCGCAGCGGCGCTGGATGCGCAAAAAGCAACGCCGCCGAAGCTCGAAGGCAAATCGCCAGACAGCCCGGAGATGAAAGACTTCCGCCACGGTTTCGACATTCTGGTCGGTCAGATTGACGACGCGCTGAAGCTGGCTAATGAAGGTAAAGTAAAAGAAGCGCAGGCTGCCGCAGAGCAACTGAAAACGACCCGCAACGCCTATCACCAGAAGTATCGTTAATTCCTTATTTCCCTGTTGCCTGCACTCAGGTAACAGGGAACTTATCATCGCAAATGATGCACCACCTGATTGCTGCTGCCGCGCCAGATCAGGGAAGGGTCTTTTAGATCCTGCATAAATTTGCCGTCGACCAGCACGTTAATCAAATCAACAACCTGCATTTGCGCAGCGTTGAGTTCGTCGAGTTTATAGCCTGTCCACACCCAGATGTCTTTACCCGGACATTCGGCGCGGATGCGTTGTACCAGTTTCAGAATATCCGGCACGTTTTGCGGATGCAGCGGATCGCCGCCGGAGAGGGAAATACCCTGGCGTTTGATGCGGGTGTCGTTCAGATCGTTAATGATCTGGTCTTCCATTGCTTTGGTAAATGGCTGACCGGAATTTACCCGCCAGGTGCTTTTGTTATAGCAACCGGGGCATTCATGAACACACCCGGAGACAAACAGGGTGCAGCGAGTGCCGGGACCGTTGACGATGTCGACAGGATAGTACTGATGATAATTCATTATTTCGCCTGGCTTATCAGTCCGCGTGTAGGCGGTATCAGGCAATCAACGCCTGATGCGACGCTGTTGCGTCTTATCAGGCCTACAGCCGTTGCCAAATGTAGGCCGGATAAGGCGTTTACGCCGCATCCGGCATTTGCTTAGCGCAGAGTGAAGATTAACCGATCTGCCCATTTCCCAAATGTTTAACGCGGCGCTTAACTTCTTCCTGCTTACCAGCGTTAAACGGACGCGCATCCGGGCTACCTAAATATCCGCACACGCGGCGAGTCACCGACACACGGGAGGCGTCATGGTTACCGCATTTCGGGCAGGTGAAGCCTTTACTGGTGCACTCAAACTCACCGGTAAAACCACACTCGTAACACTCATCAATCGGCGTATTGGTGCCGTAATACGGTACATGCTGATAGCTGTAATCCCAGACATCTTCCAGCGCCTTCAGGTTGTGCTGAATGTTTGGATATTCGCCGTAGCAAATGAAGCCACCGTTCGCCAGCGGCGGGTAAGGCGCTTCAAAGTCGATCTTGTCGTACGGGTTCACCTTCTTCTCCACATCGAGGTGGAAACTGTTGGTGTAGTAACCTTTATCAGTCACGCCCGGCACCACGCCAAACTCTGCGGTATCGAGACGGCAGAAGCGGTCGCACAGGTTTTCACTTGGCGTGCTGTAAAGGCTAAAACCGTAACCCGTTTCTTCTTTCCACTGATCCACCGCCTGACGCAGACGTTCAACAATGGCGATACCTTTCGCGCGCAGCTGCTCGTTGTCATACACATGCTCGCCGCCAAACAGCGCGTTAATGGTTTCGTGGATGCCGATGTAACCCAGCGAAATAGACGCACGACCGTTTTTGAAGATTTCAGAAACGTCGTCGTCAGCATTCAGACGAACGCCACAAGCACCTTCCATATAGAGGATCGGGGCCACGCGCGCTTTAACGCCTTCGAGACGAGCGATACGGGTCATCAGCGCCTTACGTGCCAGCACCAGACGTTCATCCAGCAGCTTCCAGAAGGTGGCTTCATCGCCTTTCGCTTCCAGAGCAATGCGCGGCAGGTTCAGGCTGATCACGCCGAGGTTGTTACGACCATCGTGGATCTGTTCGCCGTTTTCATTTTCCCACACGCCGAGGAAGCTACGGCAGCCCATCGGGGTTTTAAACGAACCGGTGACTTTCACTACCTGATCGTAGTTCAGGATATCCGGATACATGCGCTTGCTTGCGCACTCCAGCGCCAGCTGTTTGATGTCGTAGTTCGGATCGCCTTTTTTATGGTTCAGGCCATCGCGAATCGCAAACACCAGTTTCGGGAACACCGCAGTTTTGCGGTTTTTACCGAGGCCCGCGATACGGTTACGCAGGATAGACTCCTGAATCAGGCGAGACTCCCAGCTGGTGCCCAGACCAAAACCAAAGGTCACAAACGGTGTTTGACCGTTGGCGGTGTGCAGGGTGTTTACTTCGTACTCCAGCGACTGGAAGGCATCGTAGCACTCTTTGATGGTACGAGAGTTAGCGTAACCTTCGGCGTCCGGGATATTCCACTCTTCTGCGGTCTTGCGGTGTTTGTTGTAGCTGGCGGTGACAAACGGTGCCAGCACTTCATCGATACGGTTAATGGTGGTGCCGCCATAAATATGACTGGCGACCTGAGCAATAATCTGCGCAGTTACCGCGGTTGCCGTAGAGATCGACTTCGGTGGTTCAATCTCGGCGTTCCCCATCTTAAAGCCCTGGGTCAGCATACCTTTCAGGTCGATCAACATGCAGTTGAACATCGGGAAGAACGGCGAGTAATCGAGATCGTGATAGTGAATATCGCCACGCTCATGCGCCTGCACCACGTCACGCGGCAGCAGGTGCTGACGTGCATAGTGTTTAGCCACAATCCCGGCCAGCAGGTCGCGCTGGGTTGGAATCACCTTGCTGTCTTTGTTGGCGTTTTCGTTGAGCAACGAGGCGTTGGTCTGCTCGACCAGACCACGGATCTCCTGATTCAGGCGACCGCGTTTTTCACGTTCAATGTCGCGATCGTGACGGTACTCGATGTAAGCACGAGCCAGTTGTTTGTATGGACCCGACATCAGCTGGTTTTCAACGGCGGTCTGGATCTCGTTGATATCCACCTGGCTGCGGCCCTGCATCTGCTCGCTGACAACCGCGGCAACAGTGGCGCAATAATCTGCATCATCGACTTCCGCTGCTTTAGCTGCACGCAGAATCGCTTCTTTGATGCGCTCTGATTTAAACGGCACTTTGCAGCCGTCTCGTTTCATCACATGCGGTGTCATGATCGCTCCATATTTTTAAGAACAGGTTATCCACAGAAATTGGGAAAGGTGTTTTCCGGTTTTTTCGTTTCGTTTTCCGGCGCTTTCCGCAATCGCCATCCGCTTATCCACAACGCCGCACCTTTTTCGTGGGGAGTTGTAGTAGCAATTATAGTCGATTAATACAACATATTGGGTCGGGACGCATTTTAAAGTCTATATATAGTGCTTTGCATCAAGGATGTTTGAACTTTTTTTGATGTAGCTCAAAGTAAAAAGCAGAGCGTACGGATGACGGGCGCTACAGCGTTATGTAAATTTTTTAATGAATTTTTTGATTATAAAATCAACAAAAACAACATGCTGAAAGGCAAAACCCCGGAATGACCAGTATTACCGGGGCTTAGCGGATACTTACTTCTGTAACCACCAGACGGCCTCAAAAGGCCGTAAAGTCATGGCACAGGGTTGTGCTGAGGCTTCTTCGTAGTTATGCACCAGCAACTGCCAGTTGCCGCGCATTTGCCCTGGCTGCCAGGGTTGGGTCTCACGGCTAAGGTTGGCAATGACCAGCAAGGTTTGCCCCTTCCATTCACGGCGATAGCACCACAATACAGGGCTGTCTGGCAGCAGATCCTGGTAATTGCCCCATGTCAGGACGGCTTCTTGCTTACGCAGTGCGATTAACTTTTGGTAGGTGTAAAACACCGAGGACTCATCGGCCAGCGCGGCTTCTACGTTGATTTCTTGATAGTTATCGCCCAGGCCAATCCACGGTTCACCCGTTGTAAACCCGGCATTATCGCCGTTGCTCCATTGCATTGGCGTGCGACTATTGTCACGGGATTTACTGGCGAGGATTGCCAATAACTCCTCGGCGTCACGCCCATCGTTGCGCAGTTCGGCAAACATATTGAGGCTCTCCACGTCGCGATAGTCAGTAATGCGCGTGAAATGTGGGTTAGTCATGCCAATCTCTTCGCCCTGATAGATATATGGCGTTCCCTGCATGCCATGCAGCACCATCGCCAGCATTTTTGCCGCAGGTTCGCGGTAGTCCCCTTCATCACCAAAACGAGAAACAATGCGCGGCTGATCGTGGTTACACCAGAACAAGGCATTCCATGCCACGTTGTGCATTCCTTGTTGCCAGTGGCGGAACAATGCTTTCAACCCCACAAAGTCAGGTTTAGCCAGCGTCCATTTTTCACCACCGGGATAATCGACCTTCAGGTGATGAAAATTAAAGGTCATCGACAATTCACTGCCTGTTAGTGCCGCGTATCGCTGGCAATGCTCAAGGCTGGTGGAGGACATTTCACCCACGGTCATTAAACCGCGAGGCGTAAACACATCGCGGTTCATCTCATGCAAAAACTCGTGTGCTCGTGGCCCGTCGGTGTAGAAGCGACGCCCATCGCCATCCAGGTCATTAGGAAAACGCAGATCTTTAGAGATCAAATTCACTACATCCAGGCGTAACCCGTCGACCCCGCGATCGGCCCAGAACTCACAGACTTTTTTCAGCTCGGCGCGTACCGCCGAATTCTCCCAGTTGAGATCCGCCTGTTCTGGTGCAAAGAGATGCAAATAGTACTGTTCGCTTTCCGCATGCCAGCGCCACGCACTACCGCCAAATTTTGAACGCCAGTTATTCGGTGGCGTTTCTGGTTCACCATCGCGCCAGATATAAAACTGGCGGTAAGGGCTTTCTTTGCTCAGCGCCTCACGAAACCAGGCATGTTGGGTAGAAGTATGATTAAACACCATATCGAGAATGATACGAATGCCGCGCGATTTCGCCTGCGTCACCATTTCGTCAAAATCGTCCAGCGTACCGTAAGTGGGATCTATCGCCGTATAGTTCGCTACGTCGTATCCGTTATCGACCTGGGGAGAGACATAAAAGGGGGTTAGCCAGATAGCATCGACGCCCAGTTTATGCAGATAGTCCAGGCGTTGGATAACGCCACGTAAATCGCCGGTGCCGCTGCCCGTGGTGTCCTGAAAACTCTTGGGATAAATCTGGTAGATAACGCCGTTTTGCCACCAGTGGGGAAGATTCGTCATTACGTTATTCCTGCAAATGCGAGGGGGCGCAATTGCGCCCCGAAGAAAATTAAACAATGTCCAGCGTACCCAGGCGGTATTTCCGCTGGTAGATAAATGAGGTGAGTACAATCGGGATGATGATGGCGATAGCCATTGCCAGCGCAAACACTTGCCAATAGCTCGGTTGAATAGAGAGAATTCCCGGCAGGCCGCCTACGCCGATGCCATTCGCCATAACGCCGTTCAGACCACATAGCAATCCAGCCAGACCAGAACCAATCATCGCGCACAGCATCGGGAAGCGATATTTCAGGTTGATGCCGTACATTGCAGGCTCAGTGACCCCAAGCCAGGCGGAGATAGCGGCAGGTACGGAGATCTCGCGTTCATTGCTCTTGCGGCTGGAAATGATAATGCCTATCACGGCGGAGCCCTGAGCGATATTCGACAGCGCAATAAGCGGCCATACTGGCGTGCCACCCATGCTTTGAATCATCTGCAAATCTATAGCAAGCGTGGTCTGGTGTACGCCGGTGATCACCAGCGGTGCGTAAAGGAAGCCAAACAATGCCGCACCAATGGGGGCAAAGCTGCCGGTCATCAGGTGACGCACCGCAAAGGCAACGCCATCGCCAATCATGCGACCAAACGGACCGATCAGCGCATGGGCGAGGAAGACCGCGAGGATCAGCGAACAGACCGGCACCACCACCAGATAGAGGTAATCCGGCACGATACGCTTAAGGCGAGTTTCTATCACGCCCAGCGCCAGCCCGGCTAACAATGCCGGAATAACCTGTGCCTGATAGCCCACTTTGGCGATGCTGAACATGCCAAAGTTCCATACTTCCGGCAGCTGCTGCCCGAGCAGATAAGCGTTCATCAACTGTGGGGAAACCAGCGTCACGCCAAGCACGATACCGAGGATCGGCGTGCCGCCCATTTTTTTCACCGCTGACCAGCAAATTCCGACCGGCAGGTAGAAGAAGATCGCTTCACCGATCAACCATAGAAAATCGTAGATCGTTTGCAGGGAAGGGTATATTTGCGCCAGCGTTTGACCGTTGCTCATGGGCAAATCGCCGATCACATTGCGAAAACCGAGGATCAAACCACCACTAATCAACGCGGGCAGCAGCGGGAAGAAGATCTCCGCGAAATGAGAGATCAACTGCTCATGCCATTTCATATTCTGCCGGGCGGCTTTTTTCACCTGCTCTTTATCAACCTGCGCCTGTCCGGTCGTCGCTATCAGCGCTTGATAGTAATCACCCACGTTGGTGCCAATTACCACCTGAAATTGCCCGGCATTGGTGAAACAGCCTTTCACCATGGGGAGTTGCTCAATTTCTTTCGGTCTGGCATTGGCCGGTTGGTTGAGGACAAAGCGCAGGCGAGTAATACAGTGGCTCACCGTCGCAATGTTGCCGCGCCCGCCGACCAGTTCAATCAACCGATCGATATCCGTTTGGTTTATTTTGCTCATCATAAAGCCCCATGGCAGATGACATTTTTGGTTGGCTGCAGAATATAGTGCGCGGAAAAATTTAAAAACGGGAACGTTCCCGAAACGCAGCGAAGATCACAATTTATCGTTCAGGAAACGATCAGGACAGGGTGGCGGGGATGATGATTTGTTGCGGTTCGCTGCGCCCGGTTACCTGCGCGATCAACTGGCAGGCCGCCTGGCGTCCAGCTTCGGCGTAACCTGGGTCAACGGTGACGATCTCCGGATGGAGGAATTTCATTAACGGCGTATTACCGACGCTCGCCAGTTGCAAGGTGTCGATGCGTTGCTCTTGCAGGTATTTACTTGCGCCAAGTGCCAGCGTGTCGGTTGCGCACAGTAACGCGGTAGTTTCAGGCGTAATCACTTTTGCTACGTTCTCATAGCCTTGCTTCATCGCAAGGCCTGGCAGAGCGGCAACGGGATGCAGTTTATGCGCTTTGCAGAACACCAGGTAGGCTTCGTGACGTCGCTTACCGGTCGTCACGTCACTATGCGGCACGCCGAGATAACTGATATTACGATGTCCCTGGTCATACAGCCGTTGCATCAGGATTTTGATTGCCCCTTCGTCGTCATAACAGACCGAAGCAAAGCCTTTTGCGTCACGCGCCAGCAGAACCAGCGATGACTGCCAGTGGGCTAACATGTCTTCGGTTATGCCGGTAAAACCGAACAGCACTACGCCGTCGATATTACGCCGTTTCAGCACCCCCAAATGTTCGGCAACTAATTGCGGAGAAAACTGACTTTCCATCATGATCGGGTCGTAACCTTGTTCATAGAACGCTGGCAGCATGGTTTGGACGGCGAGATTTTCTGACAACGAATCCAGACGGGTCACGATGATGGCGACGACTTTGTCGCTTTGCCCACGCATAGCGCGTGCGGAGCGGGAAGGGGAAAATCCATGCTGATTCATCACTGCTTCCACGCGCTCGCGCGTGCGCTGACTCACGCCGCTTTCGTTATTCAGCACTCGGGAAACCGTAGATTTCCCCACGCCGCTTAAGCGCGCGATGTCTTTGATGGTCAGCCGATTTTGCATCCTGTTGTCCCGTAATTGCGTTTCATTATTTGAGCCTAACTTTACCCGTGCATTCAGCAATGGGTAAAGTCTGGTTTATCGTTGGTTTAGTTGCCAGTAGGTATTATATCGCCATAAATGCCACGAATATTATTGGATTCTCCTTATTATTTGCGGCGCTTTTTTCACTTACCGGAGGTTATATGGAACCTGATCCCACGCCTCTCCCTCGACGGAGATTAAAACTTTTCCGGTAAGCCCGTCTTTTCACGGCGTTACCGGATGCGTAAGGCCGTGACGTTTTAACGTCCCAGCTCAGCTTTATTACCTTCAGGTAAGGCTTCGCCACGCCTGAAGACATTTCTGCACTGTTTCAGACAGTGCGGAGGGACTCCTTATGTTTAAAGAAATTTTTACCCGGCTCATTCGCCATTTACCTTCCCGTCTGGTTCATCGCGATCCATTGCCTGGCGCGCAGCAGACAGTGAATACGGCGGTCCCGCCGTCCTTAAGTGCGCATTGCCTGAAAATGGCAGTGATGCCAGAACAGGAATTATGGAAAACGTTCAATACCCATCCGGAAGGGTTAAATCAGGCGGAAGTGGAATCTGCCCGCGAACAACATGGTGAAAATAAATTACCCGCGCAACAACCGTCGCCGTGGTGGGTGCATTTATGGGTCTGCTATCGCAACCCCTTTAATATTTTGCTCACCATTCTCGGTGCTATTTCTTACGCCACGGAAGATTTATTTGCCGCAGGTGTTATCGCGCTAATGGTCGCTATTTCTACGTTGCTGAACTTTATTCAGGAAGCTCGTTCCACCAAAGCGGCAGATGCCCTGAAAGCGATGGTCAGCAATACCGCGACGGTGCTGCGCGTAATTAACGACAAAGGCGAAAATGGCTGGCTGGAGATCCCGATCGACCAGCTGGTGCCCGGCGATATTATAAAACTGGCGGCGGGGGATATGATCCCGGCAGATTTACGTATCTTGCAGGCGCGGGATCTGTTTGTCGCTCAGGCGTCGTTAACCGGTGAGTCTCTGCCCGTGGAAAAAGCTGCTACCACTCGCCAGCCGGAGCACAGCAATCCGCTGGAGTGCGACACCCTGTGTTTTATGGGCACCACCGTGGTAAGCGGCACGGCACAAGCAATGGTGATTGCTACAGGAGCCAACACCTGGTTTGGTCAACTGGCGGGGCGTGTTAGTGAGCAGGAAAGCGAGCCGAATGCCTTTCAGCAAGGGATTAGCCGCGTCAGTATGCTGCTGATTCGCTTTATGCTGGTGATGGCTCCGGTGGTGTTGCTGATCAACGGTTACACCAAAGGTGACTGGTGGGAAGCGGCACTGTTCGCACTTTCGGTCGCGGTAGGCTTAACGCCAGAAATGTTGCCGATGATTGTCACTTCGACGCTGGCGCGTGGTGCCGTAAAGCTGTCGAAACAGAAAGTGATCGTCAAACATCTGGATGCCATTCAGAACTTTGGCGCTATGGATATTCTGTGCACTGATAAAACCGGCACCCTGACGCAGGATAAAATTGTGCTGGAGAATCATACCGATATCTCCGGTAAAACCAGCGAACGCGTGCTGCATAGCGCGTGGTTGAACAGTCATTATCAGACCGGACTTAAAAACCTGCTTGATACAGCGGTGCTCGAAGGTACGGATGAAGAGTCAGCGCGCTCGCTGGCCAGTCGTTGGCAAAAAATTGATGAGATTCCGTTTGATTTCGAGCGTCGCCGGATGTCGGTGGTAGTGGCAGAGAATACCGAACATCATCAACTGGTTTGCAAAGGCGCATTGCAGGAAATCCTCAATGTGTGTTCGCAGGTGCGTCACAATGGTGAGATTGTGCCGCTTGATGACATCATACTGCGTAAGATTAAGCGCGTTACTGATACGCTGAATCGTCAGGGGCTGCGCGTGGTTGCGGTGGCGACGAGATACCTGCCAGCACGTGAAGGGGATTACCAGCGGGCGGATGAATCCGACCTGATCCTCGAAGGATATATTGCTTTCCTTGATCCGCCGAAAGAGACAACAGCTCCGGCACTGAAGGCATTAAAAGCGAGTGGCATTACCGTGAAAATCCTTACTGGCGACAGCGAGTTAGTGGCGGCGAAAGTGTGCCATGAAGTGGGACTGGACGCGGGAGAGGTGGTCATTGGTAGTGATATTGAAACGCTATCTGACGACGAACTGGCAAATCTTGCACAGCGCACCACGCTGTTTGCTCGCCTGACGCCGATGCATAAAGAACGCATCGTGACCTTGCTAAAGCGCGAAGGGCATGTGGTTGGCTTTATGGGCGATGGTATTAATGATGCGCCCGCCTTACGCGCTGCGGATATCGGCATTTCTGTGGACGGTGCGGTAGATATTGCCCGTGAAGCGGCTGATATCATCCTGCTGGAAAAAAGCCTGATGGTGCTGGAGGAGGGGGTTATTGAAGGACGCCGGACTTTCGCCAACATGCTGAAATACATAAAAATGACGGCGAGTTCTAACTTCGGTAATGTGTTCAGCGTGCTGGTGGCGAGTGCTTTCTTGCCCTTCCTGCCGATGCTGCCTTTACACTTACTGATCCAGAACCTGCTGTACGATGTGTCACAGGTGGCGATCCCGTTTGATAACGTCGACGACGAGCAAATTCAAAAGCCGCAGCGTTGGAATCCGGCGGATTTGGGGCGCTTTATGATCTTCTTCGGACCGATCAGTTCGATCTTCGATATTCTGACGTTTTGCCTGATGTGGTGGGTATTCCATGCCAACACGCCGGAAACGCAAACGCTGTTCCAGTCGGGCTGGTTTGTGGTGGGCTTACTGTCGCAAACGCTGATTGTGCATATGATCCGTACCCGTCGTGTACCGTTTATTCAGAGCTGTGCATCGTGGCCGTTAATGATCATGACCGTGATTGTGATGATAGTCGGGATCGCATTGCCGTTTTCGCCGTTGGCCAGTTATCTGCAACTGCAGGCGCTGCCGTTAAGCTATTTCCCGTGGCTGGTTGCGATTCTGGCAGGGTATATGACGTTAACCCAGCTGGTGAAAGGGTTCTATAGCCGTCGTTACGGCTGGCAGTAAGCAAGTGATGAAGCTGGCCTGAAATACTCTTTCAGGTCAGTCTGTTACGAAAACACTTGAATAAAAAAATAGATTACTGCAAAAATAAAAAAACAAATAAACGTCCAGCTCAAATTATAAAGGGCGCTATAGCTGTTATTAACAGAACGAGAGAGAAAAATGTCTTCTTTTTTTATATGTCTGGCGGAGATGTTGCGATACAGGCGGATATAATAAACACAATAGAGTAATAAAGGCGGTATTGCCCATCCACCTGTAGGTTTACCAAATATAAGCGTGAGTATAATGACGATAGCAATGAAAAGCAGAAAGACGATCTGTGCTTTAGATTCTATTTTTTTTAATTCGCTTCTGATGCCGTCAGCGTGCTGTTCTTGCCAGCGCCGCAGCGTGTTAACGCTAAATTGATAGTGTTCACAAAGCTCCTTATTAGATGCCCCCTCTTTTGACTGCTGTAAAATTTCAGCAATTTGCTTATCTGTGAAACGGGATTTAGCCATCTTCAACCCTCCGTGGTTGAATCAGATAATCCAGGCGCGAAACCTGGATTATCTTTTTGAAAGAGATTAGCGACGAACAGCGATCGCTTCGATCTCAATCTTCACGTCTTTCGGCAGACGGGCAACTTCAACGCAAGAACGCGCCGGGAAGGTGGCGTTGTGTTCGGTGAAGAAGGCTTCGTATGTAGCGTTTACGGTTGCGAAGTCGTTCAGATCTTTCACAAACACGGTGGTTTTAACGATATCGCCCACTTTCAGGCCAGCGGCTTCGACGATCGCTTTTACGTTATCCAGCGACTGACGTGCCTGTGCAGCGACGTCTGCCGGTACTTCGCCGGTTTTCGGGTTTACTGGGATCTGACCGGAGGTAATGATCATATTGCCCAGATCAACGCCCTGTACGTAAGGACCGATAGCTGCCGGTGCATTTTCCGTCGCGATAGTTTTGCTCATGATTTCTCCTTTATTACAGCGGTAAAAAGTCTGGCTCATTATAGGGAGCCAGACTTTTATTACCAACCGCAATTAATTGGCCAGCACCACATTATGGGAAAACTCTTTTTCACAGTATTTGCATTTGAGCGCGATGTCATTGGCGCGTTTTCGTACTGCAAAGCTGGAAGAAACCGGTTCGGCATGGCTGATACAGTTGCTGTTCGGGCAGACCAGCACATTGTCGATGTGCTCCGGCAGGCTGGGGCGCGATTTGCCCACCACTTCATAGTTGTCGATACGGTTAACCGTGGCTTGCGGCGCATACAATGCCAGTTGGTCTACCTGATCTTCACTCAAAAAGGTATTTTCGATTTTGATCAGATCTTTACGCCCCATCTCACCAGAAGGCAGATTCAGGCCGATGGTAATACGCTGATCTGTCTCGGTAAGCTTGAACAGACTCAACAGCTTAAAACCGATCTGGGCGGGGATATGGTCAATTACCGTGCCGCGTTTAATAGCTTCAACCTGCAATTTATTATCGTGTGTCATCTCTATTTCCCCTTACAGTACCAGATCGCGATTCAGAACCAGTGCCAGTAACGCCTGGCGAGCGAAAATTCCGTTGCCTGCTTGCTGGAAGTACCAGGCGTGCGGTGTTTTATCAACATCGGTGGCAATCTCATCGACACGCGGTAGCGGATGCAGCACTTTCATATTGGCTTTGGCGTTGTGGAGATCGCTGGCGCGAAGAACAAACTGTGCTTTCACGTTGGCATATTCGGACGGGTCCAGACGCTCTTTTTGCACGCGAGTCATATACAGAATGTCCACTTCCGCCATCACTTCTTCAATGGAGCTGTGCAGACTCCAGGCGATCCCTTTTTCATCGAGCATATCCAGGATGTATTGCGGCATTGCCAGCGCGTCCGGCGCGATGAAGTAAAAACGGTTGCCGTCGAACTTCGCTAACGCCTGGGTCAGAGAGTGAACGGTGCGGCCATATTTCAGGTCACCAACCATTGCGACGTGGAGATTGTCCAGACGCCCCTGGGTTTCCTGAATGGTGAATAAGTCCAGCAAGGTTTGTGTCGGATGTTGGTTGGAGCCATCACCGGCATTCAGTACCGGTACATTGCCGGAAAACTCGGTGGCCAGACGCGCTGCACCTTCCTGCGGATGACGCATCACTATCGCATCGACGTAAGTGCTGATAACCGAAATGGTATCGGCCAGCGTTTCGCCCTTTTTACCCAGTGATGTATTGGCGCTGTCGGAGAAGCCCACCACGCTGGCACCCAGGCGGTGCATGGAAGTTTCGAAAGAGAGGCGGGTACGGGTAGAGGCTTCGAAGAAACAGCTGGCAATGACTTTGTGCTTCAACAGCTCTGGTTGCGGGTTTGCTTTCAGTTTCGCCGCTGTCGCCAGCACCAGATTAAGGTCATCGCGACTAAGGTCGTTTATGGAAATGATATGTTTCTGATATAGCGGATTAGCCATCTTTTATCTCCTGACGCCTGGGCAAAAAAAAGCCCCTCGATTGAGGGGCTGGGAATGGGTGATCAACGGGAAGAAAAACGGCAGGCCAGCGTCTTTTTTCAGACGTGGTAAGACAAAATGTCGAACACACTGAACCATACATCCTCCCGGCAAATTGTCCGGCATTATACTCATCGTCAGAAGCGGTGCAAGCATTTGATGCAATATTTTGTCTGCGCAAACGGTTTATTTGAATTATAAGTCAAAATATATGCATTTTTATTTGATGTGATTCTGGAGGAGAACTGTCGTTCGGTATCAATAATTGCAGACATTTCCTGCTTTTTTCTTTTTCACTTTCACGCAATCAGATATGCATTTTATTCCATTCATCCGACTTATAGGGCGGAGTGTGAAAACGAACGGCTAACACTATTGCTTACTGCGCAGGGATGCGCGCTATCACTTTAATTTCAAAATCAAAGCCTGCCAGCCAGGTAACACCCACCGCCGTCCAATTTGGGTAAGGTGGGGCGCTAAATATTTCATTTTTGACTGTCATGATGTCTTCAAATTGTTTTTCCGGATCGGTATGAAAGCTCGTCACATCAATGATATCGTCAAAAGTGCATCCCGCAGCTGCCAGGGTCGCATGCAAATTATCAAATGCCAGTCTGACTTGTTGCTGAAAATCGGGTTCAGGTGTTCCGTCTTCTCGACTTCCTACTTGCCCGGAAACAAACAGCAAATCGCCGGAACGGATAGCCGCAGAATAACGATGTTCAGCATACAGTGAATGTCGGCCAGCAGGGAAAACAGCGTTTCTTTCTACCATTTGGTTATCCTCAAGATTTACGACATGAACAGAAGATTTATATTTACCGGGAGCCGCTTTTAGGGGACGACGTGAGTAAACAAAACCCAGACATCATGGATAATGGCTGGGCTTAATTGAGCGTAGTCGGTTATGCGCCAAACGCGCCATCAATGGTATGCATCGCACCGGTAACAAAACTGGCTTCTGGCCCTGCTAACCATGCGACCATACCAGCGACCTCTTCCGGTTGCCCATGTCTTTTGATAGCCATAAAACCATGCAACATATCGCGCATTGGCCCGTTGGCGGGATTCGCGTCGGTATCAATTGGCCCTGGCTGGACGACGTTGATGGTGATCCCACGCGGTCCAAAATCACGGGCCAGCCCGCGCGCCATACCTTGCAGGGCAGATTTACTGGCGGCATAAGCAGCCATGCCTGCAACAGGCATACGATCGCCATTCACGGAGCCGATGATTAAGATGCGCCCGCCTTCGGGCATCTGCCGGGCGGCTTCAACAGAGGCATGGTAAGGAGCATGAATATTGATTTTGAAAAGGCGATCAATATCGTCGGCATTTAATTCCAGGGCATCGCCAAAGACGCCAATACCTGCATTTACCACCAGGATATCCAATGCACCGCTCTTACGAACGACATCAATGACAGCGTCTCTGTCAGCACTATCTGTGAATACTGCTGTCGCTCCCGTCTCTTGTGCCAGGCGTTCAGCGGCATCTTTCGACCCCGCATAGGTGAATCGTACATTGGCCCCATCGGTGACGAAACGACGTACGATAGCAGCACCGATTCCACGACTGCCACCGAGGATGAGAACTGTCTTACCTGTAAAAGCGCCCATAAGGACTCCTTGATTTATTATGTAACATGCATTACAAAACTGTTTTAACTTTCTGTCAACAAGTTTTGTAATGGTCACTAAAAAACAATCTCGCGTTCCAGGTCGTCCCAGACGTTTCGCTCCTGAGCAGGCAGTCTCTGCGGCAAAAGTGCTTTTTCACCAAAAAGGTTTCGATGCTGTCAGTGTTGCTGAAGTTACTGATTATCTTGGTATTAACCCCCCGAGCCTCTACGCGGCTTTTGGCAGTAAGGCTGGGTTATTTAGCCGTGTACTCAATGAATATGTCGGTACGGAAGCTATTCCGCTTGCCGATATTCTTCGTGATGATCGTCCGGTAGGCGAGTGCCTGGTTGAGGTATTAAAAGAAGCGGCGCGCAGATATAGCCAAAACGGCGGCTGCGCTGGCTGTATGGTTCTTGAAGGTATTCATAGTCATGATCCACAAGCGCGTGGTATTGCCGTTCAATATTATCACGCCGCAGAAACAACCATTTATGACTATATCGCAAGGCGGCATCCACAAAGCGCACAATGTGTGACTGATTTTATGAGTACCGTGATGTCTGGGCTTTCTGCGAAGGCACGAGAGGGGCACTCCATCGAACAACTCTGTGCAACAGCTGCCCTGGCGGGGGAAGCGATAAAAACTCTTCTCAAGGAGTGATGCTGGCCTTGATCCGAAAGGCGGGAACGCGCCTGCCGATAAGTTGTGATAAGACAATAATTCACGCGTTAAGGCTGGCGGAATTGATCATCTTTTCGTATAACGATAGAAATGAAACATTGTTTTAATTAAGGAGTGGAAAAGATGATCATCGGAAATATTCATAATCTTCAGCCGTGGCTACCCCAGGAGTTACGCCAGGCGATTGAGCATATCAAAGCAAACGTTACGGCAGAAACGCCCAAGGGCAAGCACGATATCGAAGGCAATCGTCTGTTTTATCTTATCTCGGAAGATATGACCGAGCCGTACGAACCTCGCCGTGCGGAGTACCATGCCCGCTATCTCGACATTCAGATTGTGTTAAAAGGTCAGGAAGGCATGACCTTCAGCACGCAACCTGCAGGCACCCCGGATACCGACTGGTTAGCAGACAAAGACATCGCATTTTTGCCGGAAGGCGTTGATGAGAAAAAAGTTATCCTTAATGAAGGTGATTTTGTTGTGTTTTATCCGGGGGAAGTGCATAAACCGCTGTGCGCAGTGGGCGCGCCAGCCCAGGTTCGCAAAGCAGTAGTGAAGATGCTGATGGCGTGATGACTTTTCGCCGTAAATAACTCCAGGTTTACGGCGAGTTTGTGAAAAGAGCGTTTTTTGATATTTTTTTGTGAGTAAAATTTGTAATGCTTAGACGTTCTTATTAACTCAAGGAGTTCGTCATGAGCAAAATATCAGATTTGAATTATTCTCGACACATTACATTAGCCGACAATTTTAAACAAAAAAGTGAAGTTTTAAATACCTGGCGTGTTGGAATGAATAATTTTGCCCGTAATGCCGAGGGGCAGGATAATACAAGAAATATCCTTGATCCTAAGACATTTTTGGAGTTTTTGGTAAAAATATTTACCCTGGGTTATGTGGATTTTAGCAAACGCTCCAACGAAGCGGGAAGAAATATGATGGCTCATATTGAGTCCTCATCTTATATCAAAAATAATGATGGCAGTGAGATAATGAAGTTTGTTATGAATAATCCTGAAGGGGAACGAGCGGATTTATCTAAGGTGGAAATAGAAATTACACTTTCCACTATCACTACTATGGGAACTCGTCAAGGACATACGGCTATTATATTTCAACAACCTGATGGTTCGACTAATCGTTATGAAGGAAAGTCCTTTGAAAGAAAAGATGAGAGTTCATTACACCTGATTACTAACAAGATTCTGGCGTGTTACCAACGCGAAGCTAACAAGGAAATAGCTCGTCTATTAAATATTCCGCAGGAGTTAAATAATTCTCATGGCTTAAATAACTCGCAGGTGAGTTGTAAAGGTTCAGTTGATTCTACGATTACGGATTTATTAGAAAAACCATTGAATAATGCATTATTAGCAATAAGGAAAGAACATCTGCTATTAATGCCTTATGTATGTAATGAATCGATTTCATACTTGCTGGGTAAAAAAGGGATACTGAAAGAAATAGATGACCTTAACGTATTAAATAATTATATTATTAATAATAAAAAAGCTACTGACAATGAAATTAATGACATCAAAGTTAACCTGTCTCATATTCTTATTGATTCCTTAGATGATGCAAAAGTTAACCTTACACCGGTCATCGATTCGATTCTGGAGACTTTTTTAAAATCCCCATATATTGATGATGTAAGAATACTGGATTGGTGTTTTAATAAAAGCATGCAATATTTTGGTGATTCTGCAAAGATAAAGCATGCATGCTCTGTGATAAATCATATTGATTTTAGCCGCGATCAATCTAAAGATTTTAGCTGCGATCAATCTAAAATTAAAATAGCTGAGACCTTATTTTTCAATCTCGATAAAGAACCCTATAAAAATAGCCGTAAATTACAGGAATTGATTTGGGATAAGTTGGTTGCATATGTCAATGATTTTAACTTAAGCAATCAAGAAAAATCACGCTTAATACTAAAGTTATTTGATGATGTTAAGTTGCTATTTAATGAAGTGCCTGTCAGCATTTTAGTAAATGATATTTTTTTGAAGGGTTTTTTCATGAAGCAACCTGATTTTGCTAAGTGGTACTTCTATCAATTACTTAAGTGTTATGAGGGCGAACAGCTGTATCTTAATGAGTTAGGATATGTTTATGGTGATGAAGAAAAAACAAAAGAAATTGTAAATAAATTTCCGGGTTATGTCGTTAAGATTTTTGAAGAAAAGATGGTTAATGAATTAAAAATTAGAACAAGAATGATGGAAGTCCTCCGGGATGGGAAAATCAATATATATAATTATATTAATGAAAAACAGTTAGAAAAATTAAATCCTCCGGAAAATTTACGAACAGTAATAGAAAAATGGGGGTGGAAGGATAGAACTCACACTGCATAAAATAATATGATGCCGGGATATTTTTTGTATTTCCCGGCATCTTTATAGAGATGTCAATTATTTACTGAGCGTCGCGACCATCACCGCTTTGATGGTATGCATGCGGTTTTCCGCCTGATCAAATACAATGCTGGCGGGAGATTCGAAGACCTCATCAGTCACTTCCATTCCGCCATGTAGGCCAAACTCTTCCGCCATTTTTTTGCCAAGCGTCGTTTGGTCGTCATGAAACGCGGGCAGGCAGTGGAGGAATTTGACCTCCGGGTTACCGGTCAACTGCATCATCTTGCTGTTCACCTGATAATCACGCAGTAATGCAATGCGTTCAGCCCATTTTTCTTTTGCTTCACCCATCGACACCCATACATCGGTATAGATAAAGTCAGCACCTTCAACTCCTTTAGCTACATCTTCCGTCAGCGTAATATTCCCGCCATTTTGTTGTGCCAGGGCGCGGCATTCCGTAACCAGCGCAGCTTCTGGCCAGCACGCCTGTGGCGCGACCAGACGCAAATCCAGACCGGTAAGCGCTGCAGCTTCGAGCATCGAATTGCCCATGTTGTTACGTGCGTCACCTGCATAGACCAGCGTCATTTCGTTGAACGCTTTGCCGGGCAAATGCTCCTGCATGGTGAGGAGATCCGCCAGCAGCTGCGTGGGGTGAAACTCATTGGTCAGGCCGTTCCATACCGGCACGCCAGCGTATTCCGCCAGTGTTTCGACAATCTCCTGACCATAGCCGCGATACTGAATACCGTCATACATGCGACCAAGCACGCGGGCAGTGTCTTTAATCGACTCTTTATGACCAATTTGGCTGCCGCTTGGACCGAGATAAGTAACGCGAGCACCCTGGTCATATGCGGCAACTTCGAAAGAGCATCGGGTACGGGTCGAGTCTTTTTCGAAGATGAGCGCGATGTTTTTACCAGTGAGTTTGGCTTCTTCTTTACCGCTTTTCTTATCGGCTTTCAGCTTCGCGGCTAACTGCAGCAGGCTGTTAAGTTCAGCTGGCGTGAAATCGAGTAATTTCAGGAAATGCTTATGATAAAACCCGGACATAGATCCCTCCTGTGGCTAACGCCTAAATGAATTAAAATTCAATTTATATGTATGGTTATTCATTTGCAAGTCTAAAGCATAAATCTTTATCACAAAGGTGGAGGCAATGTCAGTGGTGTGTGACAATAAGAGTATCGGCAGGACATTAAGAGGAATGAGCCATGGCAAACCCGGAACAACTGGAAGAACAGCGTGAAGAAACACGTTTAATTATTGAAGAATTACTGGAAGATGGCAGCGATCCAGATGCGCTGTACACCATTGAGCACCATCTTTCCGCAGACGACCTTGAAACGCTGGAGAAAGCAGCGGTAGAAGCGTTTAAACTCGGATATGAAGTCACCGATCCGGAAGAACTGGAAGTAGAGGATGGTGATGTGGTGATTTGCTGCGACATCCTCAGCGAGTGCGCGTTGAATGCCGATCTGATCGATGCCCAGGTTGAACAACTGATGACGCTGGCAGAGAAATTTGACGTTGAGTACGACGGTTGGGGCACTTACTTTGAAGATCCTAACGGCGAAGATGGCGACGATGAAGATTTTGTCGATGAAGACGATGACGGAGTTCGCCACTAATTAAGCGTAGCGCATCAGGCCCAGGTAGTTCCTGCAACCTGGTGAATTTGTTGCCCGGATAAGGCATTCATGTCACATCCGGCATAAACAAAACGTACGTTGTTAATGTTCGAATGCCCGCGAGTTGAACACGCGGGCATTTTTTTAGAGTTCGCGCAACATCCGCACTTCACAATCGACATGGCCCGTGCAGCCAAGCGCATAGTCGATATGCTCAAAGCCCAAATGCTCATAAAGCGCAATGGCTTCCTTTAAAAAAGCTGTCGTTTCCAGATAGCAGCGTTTGAAACCCATCTCTCGCGCCTGCTCCATCGCCATTAAGGCCAGTTTTTTTGCCAGCCCTTTGCCGCGGATAGCCGGAAGAAAATACATCTTTTGCAGTTCGCAAATGTCCGACTCACTCCCGGTTAATGGCGCTATCCCACCGCCGCCGACCACTTCACCCTCGTACTCAACTACCCAATATGCATGGCCAGGCTGACTATACACTTGATACAGCTCGTCAAGATTCGGATCGGCGACGGTGTAGCCTTTATCAGCGGTAAGACCGTATTCGGCGGATACCTGACGAATGACGCGGGCGATAGCAGGATTATCCTGCAGCGTCAGGCGACGCATTACAGGTGATTGCGGCGCAATGTTATTCATAGTTTAACCCAATAAAAATAAAGTAATTATACATTTGTTTAATACCACTCTCTTCTTACGTGCGCAAGCGACTTATAAAGTAATAAAGTTTTTGCCAGTCTATTACTGATAAGAGTATTGTAACGTGGCAGAACATTTTACTGTCTGTATATATAAGTTATATCAATGGATTTTTTAATTCAGGGATTTTTTATGGCTCAAGTTATTAATGAAATGGATGTTCCGTCCCATTCGTTTGTTTTTCATGGTACAGGTGAGAGGTATTTTCTTATTTGTGTGGTGAATGTGTTGTTAACGATTATAACGTTAGGTATCTATTTACCATGGGCATTAATGAAATGTAAGCGTTATCTTTATGCTAATATGGAAGTTAACGGACAACGATTTTCTTATGGAATTACCGGTGGGAATGTTTTTGTTAGTTGTCTTGTTTTTGTTTTTTTCTATTTCGCAATCTTAATGACAGTGTCAGCAGATATGCCGCTTGTTGGTTGTGTTTTGACTTTGTTACTGTTGGTTTTGCTTATATTTATGGCAGCAAAAGGACTGCGTCATCAGGCCTTAATGACCAGTCTCAACGGCGTAAGATTTAGTTTTAATTGCTCTATGAAAGGGTTCTGGTGGGTGACCTTTTTCTTGCCGATTTTAATGGCCGTTGGGATGGGGACTGTTTTCTTTATCTCGACAAAGATGCTACATGCCAATAGTTCAAGTAGTGTTATTATATCTATGGTTCTGATGGCAATAGTTGGTATTGTTTCCATTGGTATTTTTAATGGTACTTTATATAGTCTGGTAATGAGTTTTCTCTGGAGCAATACCAGTTTCGGTATACATCGTTTCAAGGTGAAATTAGATACTACGTATTGTATAAAATATGCCATTCTCGCATTTTTAGCTTTATTGCCTTTTCTCGCTGTTGCTGGTTATATTATCTTCGATCAAATATTAAATGCGTATGATAGTTCTGTATATGCAAATGATGACATTGAGAATTTACAGCAATTTATGGAAATGCAACGTAAAATGATAATCGCGCAGTTAATCTATTATTTTGGGATTGCTGTTAGCACCAGTTATTTAACGGTGTCGTTGCGAAACCATTTTATGAGCAACCTATCACTGAATGATGGGCGTATTCGTTTTCGCTCAACTTTAACGTACCACGGTATGCTTTATCGCATGTGTGCGTTGGTGGTGATATCCGGGATTACGGGCGGTCTGGCTTATCCACTGTTGAAAATATGGATGATTGACTGGCAGGCAAAAAATACGTATTTGCTGGGCGATTTGGATGACCTTCCTTTAATCAATAAAGAAGAACAACCAGATAAAGGCTTCTTAGCCAGTATTTCTCGGGGAGTTATGCCTTCTTTACCATTTCTGTAAGAGATAAAAAAGGCCGGAGCATGCTCCGGCCTTCGTTTTCATCACGGTGTTGATTACAGCGCGGCGATAACAGCCTGCTGCTCAATCAGTTTCGCTTTCGCTTCCGCATAGCCTTCCAGCTTCTCACGCTCTTTCGCGATGACCGCTTCCGGTGCGCGGGCGACAAAGCCTTCGTTCGCCAGTTTGTTCTCGATACGGCTGATTTCACCTTCAATCTTCGCCACTTCTTTCGCCAGACGCGCCAGCTCATCTTCTTTGTTGATGAGGCCAGCCATCGGGATCAGCAGCTCTGCACCGTCGATGATCTTCGTAACGGAAACCGGACCTTTGTCATCGGCAGGCAGCACGGTGATGCTTTCCAGACGCGCCAGCGTTTGCAGGAAGCCACGGTTTTCATTTACGCGACGTTCTGCATCCGCGCTGCAACCACGCAGCAGCAGCTCCAGCGGTTTACCCGGTGCGATGTTCATTTCTGCACGGATGTTACGTACCGCAACGATCGCCTGCTTCAGCCACTCGGTGTCGGCCAGTGCGGCTTCATCAACCTGAGATGCATCATACTGCGGGAACGGTTGCAGCATGATGGTGTCGGCAGTGATACCGCAAAGTACTTTCACACGCTGCCAGATGGTTTCGGTGATGAACGGAATGATCGGATGCGCGAGGCGCAGCAGACCTTCCAGTACAGTCACCAGCGTATGGCGAGTACCGCGCAGTTCTGCTTCGGTGCCACCGTTCATTACCGGCTTGGTCAGCTCCAGATACCAGTCACAGAACTGGTTCCAGGTGAATTCATACAGAATGCCTGCGGCGATATCGAAGCGGAAGCTGTCCAGCGCTTCGCGGTACGCTTTAATGGTCTGATTGAACTCCGCCAGAATCCAGCGGTCCGCCAGCGACAGCGTCATTTCGCCGTCGTTGAAGCCGCAATCCTGACCTTCTGTGTTCATCAGCACAAAGCGGCTGGCGTTCCACAGCTTGTTACAGAAGTTACGGTAACCTTCCAGACGCTTCATATCCCAGTTGATGTCACGACCGGTAGAAGCGAGTGCGGCCAGGGTAAAGCGCAGGGCATCAGTGCCGTGGGGCTCAATGCCGTTCGGGAACTGCTTCTCGGTGCGCTTACGGATTTTGTCCGCCAGCTGCGGCTGCATCATATTGCCGGTACGTTTTTCCAGCAGTTCCGGCAGAGAAATTCCATCAACCATATCCAGCGGGTCGATAACGTTACCCTTGGATTTGGACATCTTCTGGCCTTCGTCATCACGAATCAGGCCGGTCATGTAAACGGTGTGGAACGGCACCTGCGGTTTGCCATTTTCATCTTTGATGAAGTGCATGGTCATCATGATCATGCGGGCAATCCAGAAGAAGATGATGTCGAAGCCGGATACCATCACGCTGGTTGGGTGGAACTGGCGCAGTGCGTCGGTGTTTTCCGGCCAGCCGAGCGTGGAGAAGGTCCACAGCGCGGAGGAGAACCAGGTGTCGAGAACGTCTTCGTCCTGACGCAGGGCAACGTCGGCACCGAGGTTATTTTCTTTACGCACTTCGTCTTCGTTGCGGCCAACATAAACGTTACCCGCTTCGTCGTACCATGCCGGGATACGGTGACCCCACCACAGCTGACGAGAGATACACCAGTCCTGAATATCGCGCATCCAGGAGAAGTACATGTTTTCGTACTGCTTCGGTACGAACTGAATGTCGCCGTTCTCAACCGCTTCAACTGCCGGTTTCGCCAGTACATCGGCACGCACGTACCACTGGTCGGTCAGCATCGGTTCGATAACTACGCCGCCACGGTCGCCGTAAGGAACGGTCAGGTCGTGCGGTTTAATTTCTTCCAGCAGGCCGAGTGCATCAACCGCAGCAACGACTGCTTTACGCGCGGCAAAACGCTCCAGTTTCTGGAACTCTGCCGGGATCTCGCTGGAATAAACGTCAGATTCGTTACCTTTAGTATCGAACACCTGGGCGCTTTCACGGATATCACCGTCAAAGGTCAGGATGTTGATCATCGGCAGGGCGTGACGTTTACCGACTTCATAGTCGTTAAAGTCGTGCGCCGGAGTGATCTTCACGCAGCCGGTGCCTTTTTCCATATCGGCGTGTTCGTCGCCAACAATCGGAATACGACGGTTAACTAGCGGCAGAATGACATATTTGCCAATCAGATCTTTGTAACGCGGATCTTCCGGGTTAACGGCCACGCCGGTATCGCCCAGCAGGGTTTCCGGACGGGTAGTCGCAACCACCAGATAATCTTTACCGTCTGCTGTTTTCGCGCCATCAGCCAGCGGATAGCGGATGTGCCACATCGAACCTTTCGATTCGCGGTTTTCCACTTCCAGGTCAGAGATAGCGGTACGCAGTTTCGGGTCCCAGTTTACCAGGCGTTTACCACGGTAAATCAGGTCTTCTTTATACAGACGAACGAAAACTTCTTTCACCGCATTGGACAGGCCTTCGTCCATGGTGAAGCGTTCACGCTCCCAGTCGACGGAGTTGCCGAGACGGCGCATCTGACGGGTAATGGTGCCGCCGGATTCCGCTTTCCATTCCCAGATTTTGTCGATGAAAGCTTCGCGGCCGTAGTCGTGACGGGTTTTACCTTCTTCTGCGGCAATCTTGCGCTCAACGACCATCTGGGTAGCGATCCCTGCGTGGTCAGTACCGACCTGCCACAGGGTGTTTTTGCCCTGCATGCGCTGATAGCGGATCATGGTATCCATGATGGTTTGCTGGAAGGCGTGACCCATATGCAAACTGCCGGTGACGTTCGGCGGCGGGATCATGATGCAGAAACTTTCCTGGCTTTCATCGCCATTAGGCTTAAAGTAGCCCTGCTTTTCCCAGTGCTCGTAAAGCGGCTGTTCGATATCTTGTGGGTTGTATGTCTTTTCCATTATTTCCAGGTTGCCGTATTCAGGTTGAAACCAGCCACGCGGTAGGCTTTATAGCGTTCGCGCGCCAGTTGTTTCAGAGAATCTTCATAAGGAACGAAGTCTACCACTTCTGTGAAAGCGGTGGCAAAATCTGCAAAGCTTGTTCGCAGACTAATCAATATATCGCGCGGGTTGCTGCTACGCTTTTGTGGCCAGGCGATCTCCACCGGTGCACCGCCGCGCGGTCCTTCTCCCGCTAAATTATGCGGAACAAAGCTTTCTGCCGGACGCGCCCACAGGGCTTCATCCAGTCGGTAAGCCTGCTTTTCATCTTCACAGGCGATGAGTACGCGCTTACCGCTGCGCCAACGTTCTGCGGCAATTTCGCACACCAGCTGCTCAACGGCGCTTAAGCCATCGACGGTGGTGTCATTGTCCAGAAGGTAGAACGTTGCGTTTTTCATAAATGGGGCTTCTTGTGGTGGATTTAAATATGCATTTGGTAATACACAGCGTTGCCTGATGCGACGCTGTCGCGTCTTATCAGGCCTACGGGTCCGGTATTCTGTGTCGGTCGGATAAGGCGTTCACGCCGCATCCGACAATAACAACATTGCCAGATGCGACGCTGTCGCGTCTTATCAGGCCTACGGGTCCGGTGCTCTGTGTCGGTCGGATAAGGCGTTCACGCCGCATCCGACAATAACAACACAGCCTGATGCAATTACTCTTCGCCGTTAAAACCGGCGCGGTTGAGCAGGAACTGTGCCAGCAACGCCACCGGGCGACCGGTTGCGCCTTTTGCTTTACCAGAACGCCAGGCGGTACCGGCGATATCCAGGTGCGCCCAGTTGTACTTACGGGTAAAGCGCGACAGGAAGCAACCTGCGGTAATCGCCCCGCCAGGACGACCGCCAATGTTCGCCATATCGGCAAAATTGGACTCCAGCTGTTCCTGATACTCGTCACCCAGCGGCAAACGCCATGCGCGGTCACCGGATTGTTCAGACGCGGCAATCAGCTCATGGGCCAGTGGGTTATGGTTCGCCATCAGGCCGGTAATGTGATGACCCAGCGCGATAACGCAGGCACCGGTCAGCGTCGCCACATCAATCACCGCTTCCGGCTCAAAACGCTCAACGTAAGTTAACACGTCGCACAGTACCAGACGGCCTTCAGCGTCGGTGTTCAGCACTTCAACGGTTTGACCGGACATGGTGGTTAACACATCGCCCGGACGATAGGCTCGGCCGCCAGGCATGTTTTCGCAACCTGCCAGCACGCCGATAACGTTAATCGGCAGTTGCAGCTCCGCGACCATACGCATCACGCCGTAAACCGCCGCCGCGCCGCACATATCGTACTTCATCTCATCCATGCCTTCTGAAGGCTTGATGGAGATACCGCCGGAGTCGAAGGTCAAACCTTTACCTACCAGCACGATTGGGCGTGCATCTTCCGACGCGTTGCCTTTGTACTCAATCACCGACATCAGCGATTCGTTTTGCGAACCCTGACCAACCGCCAGATAAGAGTGCATCCCCAGCTCTTTCATCTGCTGTTCGCCGATAACGCGGGTGATGACATTCTTGCTGTAGCTGTCAGCCAACTGGCGCGCCTGAGAGGCGAGGTAAGCGGCATTACAGATATTCGGCGGCATATTGCCGAGATCTTTTGCTGCTTTAATCCCGGCGGCAATCGCCAGACCGTGTTGGATCGCGCGCTCGCCGCTGGTCAGTTCACGGCGGGTCGGCACGTTGAAGACCATCTTACGCAGCGGGCGACGCGGCTCGCTCTTATTCGTTTTCAACTGATCAAAGCTGTAGAGCGTCTCTTTTGCCGTCTCGACAGCCTGACGCACTTTCCAGTAGTTGTTACGGCCTTTAACGTGCAGTTCAGTCAGAAAGCAGACCGCTTCCATCGAGCCAGTATCATTCAGCGTATTAATGGTTTTCTGAATAACCTGCTTGTACTGACGCTCATCCAGCTCACGTTCTTTGCCGCAACCAATAAGGAGGATGCGTTCAGAAAGCACGTTTGGCACATGGTGCAGCAACAGTGTCTGCCCCGGTTTTCCTTCCAGTTCGCCCCGACGTAGCAGGGCGCTGATGTACCCATCGCTGATTTTATCGAGCTGTTCTGCAATCGGAGAAAGGCGACGTGGTTCGAAGACGCCCACGACGATGCAGGCACTCCGCTGTTTCTCCGGGCTACCGCTTTTTACACTAAACTCCATGCACTACGCTCCTGAATCTTAAAGACAACGGCGGTGGCTACAGATAGAATTGCAAGCTTTCGTAACTCATGTCCGCTGTTGCGATGACTTCGTGTTAATCTTAACGTTATTACGGCATTGGCACGTCAGAACAAAATCTGAGAGGTGAATCCGTTGAGTATAATTATCTTAGCGACGATTTCGACGACTCAAGAGAATAAATGACGTTTAAGCCATGAAACAAGCTAAAATCCTGCAAAAGACGAGTTTTTACGGGCGTATTTAAAGTGATAATCATAAGATATCTGGTGCGGGAGACGCTCAAAAGCCAGCTGGCGATACTCTTCATCTTGCTTTTGATCTTCTTCTGTCAAAAGTTAGTGAGGATCCTCGGCGCAGCGGTTGACGGCGATATTCCGGCGAATCTGGTGCTCTCCCTTCTCGGGTTGGGCGTGCCGGAAATGGCGCAGCTTATCCTGCCATTAAGCCTGTTCCTCGGGCTGCTGATGACGCTGGGCAAACTGTATACCGAAAGTGAAATTACGGTAATGCATGCCTGCGGCTTGAGCAAAGCGGTTCTGGTGAAAGCGGCAATGATCCTTGCGGTATTCACGGCAATCGTCGCGGCGGTTAACGTGATGTGGGCGGGACCGTGGTCATCGCGTCATCAGGATGAAGTGTTAGCAGAAGCGAAAGCGAACCCTGGCATGGCGGCGCTGGCGCAAGGGCAATTCCAGCAAGCGACTAATGGCAGCTCGGTGCTGTTCATCGAAAGCGTTGACGGCAGCGATTTCAAAGATGTGTTCCTCGCGCAAATTCGACCAAAAGGTAATGCACGTCCTTCTGTGGTGGTGGCCGATTCCGGACATTTAACCCAGCTGCGCGACGGCTCCCAGGTCGTCACTCTCAACCAGGGAACGCGTTTCGAAGGCACTGCACTGTTACGTGATTTTCGCATTACGGACTTCCAGGATTATCAGGCGATCATTGGTCACCAGGCGGTGGCGCTCGACCCGAACGATACTGACCAGATGGACATGCGCACATTGTGGAACACTGACACCGATCGTGCCCGCGCAGAACTGAACTGGCGTATCACGCTGGTATTCACCGTGTTTATGATGGCGCTTATGGTCGTTCCGCTGAGCGTGGTTAACCCGCGTCAGGGGCGCGTACTGTCGATGCTGCCAGCCATGCTGCTGTATCTGTTGTTCTTCCTGATCCAGACCTCCCTGAAATCGAACGGCGGTAAAGGTAAGCTGGACCCGACGCTGTGGATGTGGACCGTAAACCTGATTTATCTGGCTTTGGCGATTGTTCTCAACCTTTGGGACACCGTGCCGGTCCGCCGCCTGCGCGCCAGTTTTTCGCGTAAAGGAGCGGTGTGATGCAACCTTTTGGCGTACTTGACCGCTATATCGGTAAAACTATTTTCACCACCATCATGATGACGCTGTTCATGCTGGTGTCGCTGTCGGGCATTATCAAGTTTGTCGATCAGCTGAAAAAAGCCGGGCAGGGGAGTTACGACGCGTTAGGCGCAGGAATGTATACCTTGCTGAGCGTGCCGAAAGATGTGCAAATCTTCTTCCCGATGGCGGCTCTGCTTGGGGCGTTGCTTGGTCTTGGGATGTTGGCGCAGCGCAGCGAACTGGTGGTCATGCAGGCTTCTGGTTTTACCCGTATGCAGGTGGCGCTGTCGGTGATGAAAACCGCCATTCCGCTGGTCTTGTTGACGATGGCGATTGGCGAATGGGTCGCACCGCAGGGCGAGCAGATGGCGCGTAACTACCGTGCGCAGGCGATGTACGGTGGCTCGTTGCTCTCTACCCAGCAAGGTTTATGGGCAAAAGATGGCAACAACTTCGTCTACATTGAGCGGGTTAAAGGTGACGAAGAGTTAGGTGGCATCAGTATCTATGCCTTTAATGAGAATCGTCGTCTGGAATCTGTACGCTATGCCGCTACCGCGAAGTTTGACCCGGAACATAAAGTCTGGCGTCTGTCGCAGGTTGATGAATCTGATCTGACCAATCCGAAACAGATCACCGGTTCGCAGACGGTGAGCGGCACCTGGAAAACCAACCTCACGCCAGACAAACTGGGCGTGGTGGCGCTGGACCCGGATGCACTCTCCATCAGTGGTTTGCACAACTACGTGAAGTATCTGAAGTCGAGCGGTCAGGATGCCGGACGTTATCAGCTCAACATGTGGAGCAAAATCTTCCAGCCGTTATCCGTGGCGGTGATGATGCTGATGGCGCTGTCGTTCATCTTCGGCCCACTGCGTAGCGTGCCGATGGGCGTGCGTGTGGTCACCGGTATCAGCTTCGGTTTTGTCTTCTACGTACTGGACCAGATCTTCGGCCCGCTGACGCTGGTTTACGGCATCCCGCCGATCATCGGCGCACTGTTGCCAAGCGCCAGCTTCTTCTTAATCAGCCTGTGGCTGTTAATGAGAAAATCGTAACTGGATGAACGTATAAGGGGAGCGAAAGCTCCCTTTATTATTGTTAGCAAAGTGTGCTTCGTTCATGCCTGAAAAATCATGAAAATTCAATATATTGCAGTAGTGTAGGCATGATAAGGCGCGCCAGCGTCGCATCAGGCAAAGACAAATCGCACCTGACTTACCTTTTTCTCCCCCCCAGCAAACTCCCCAGCACACCGCGTACAATCTGATTCGTCACCTGGCGGGCGGCGCTTTTCGCCATTGTTTGCACCACACCATCTTTCTTCCCGCCGCGTGGTCCGGTAGTGCCAAACAAAATATCCTTCAATCCACCAAGAATACCGTCATCCACCGCCACCTCTTTCCCTTTCGCGGGAGGATTATTTTGCTGCTCGGTACTGGCCTGAAAGCCTTTTTGCAACATCTCATAGGCGGATTCCCGGTCCACGTCATCCTCGTACTTGCCATACACCGGGGAGTGATTAATCAGGCCGTTACGCTCATCTTCCGTCACCGGCCCCATTCGCGAACAAGGCGCGATAACCATCGCCCATTCCACCACTGAAGGACTTCCTTTCGCATCGAGAAACGAGATTAACGCCTCGCCGGTCCCCAGTTCCTGGATTGCCTTTTCGGTATCAAACGCCGGATTGGCCCGCATGGTTTGCGCCGCAGCTTTTACTGCTTTCTGATCTTTGGGCGTAAAAGCCCGCAAAGCGTGTTGAACGCGATTACCGAGCTGTCCGAGCACATTATCCGGAATATCTGACGGGTTTTGCGAAACGAACCAGACGCCCACGCCTTTTGAGCGAATAAGCCTTATCACCTGCTCAATCTTATCCAGCAGTACCTGTGGCGCATCGTTAAACAGCAGATGTGCTTCGTCGAAGAAAAACACCAGTTTTGGTTTCTCCAGATCGCCCGCTTCCGGCAATTGTTCATATAACTCTGAAAGCATCCACAGCAGGCTGGCGGCGTACAGTTTCGGCATCTGATAAAGCTTCTCAGCGCTGAGGATATTGATAACGCCTTTACCTTTGGTATCGCTACGCATCCAGTCTTTGATATCCAGCATCGGCTCACCAAAGAAGTGTGCTGCGCCTTGCTGTTCCAGCGATAACAGCCCGCGCTGGATGGCACCAACCGATGCGCTACTGATATTACCGTACTGATTCTGGAAGGATTTGGCGTTATCGCCGATGTACTGGGTAATCGCCCGCAAATCTTTAAAGTCGAGCAGCAACAATCCCTGATCGTCCGCAATGCGGAAGATAATATTCATCACGCCAGATTGCACATCGTTGAGATTCAACAGTCGTGCCAGCAACAGCGGCCCCAGGTCTGAAACCGTCGCCCGCACCGGGTGGCCTTTCTCGCCAAAGATATCCCACACCACCACCGGATTAGCATGTGGTTGCCAGTCATTGACGCCGATATTATTAAGCCTTGCGAGCAGTTTTTCCGACGCAGTTCCTGCCTGCGCGACGCCGGTCAGATCGCCTTTTACATCAGCCATAAACACCGGTACACCGATTTCCGACAATGACTCCGCCAGTTTTTGCAGCGTAACGGTCTTACCCGTCCCCGTTGCGCCAGTAATCAGCCCGTGACGGTTAGCCATTCCCGGCAATAAAAACAGTTCTGTGTCCGACGTGCGGGCAATTAACAGGGGTTCGCTCATGAGATTTCCTCCAGTTTCCTGCCTGGAGTATAGGCAACGTCCGGCAAAGAGAATACGTGTAATGAAGAGAAAATAACCTAAAGCGTGTTACCGTGATAAATCTGATACCCGAGGTCAACAGTGTTGTGGTTGTGATCGTTATTTTTAATTTTGCTCAGCAACATTTGGGCGGCCATCCGACCAATATCAAAACGGGGAGTAATTACGCTGGCGAGGCTTGGGATCATTTGCCTGCCAATCTCCAGCCCATGAAAACCCGCAATGGAAATTTGTTCTGGCACGGCGAGGTTTCGCTCGCGGCACAGCAGAAGCGCACCCATCGCAATATCGTCATTGGTGCAAAATACACCGTCTAAATCCGGGTTTGCGCTAAGGGCATCACGCATTAATTGCATTCCTAAATGAATGGATGAGATGGCGCGTGGATTCATGCGTAACGGGGAAAGATTATGCAGCATCATCGCATCGCAATACCCCTGATAACGCTGTTCATCGCGGGTGTCATCTTTGGAACCGAGATACAGAATTTTGCGCCTGACTCGCTTATCCAGCATGGTACACACCATGTCAAAAGCGGCCTGCCGATTATCAAAACCGACCTCCATATCCAGCCGTTCTCCCTGTACATCCATCAATTCCACGACCGGAATGGTGGCTGAACGCAGAAATTTCACCGTCCTGATGGTGTGATATTTTTCCGAAAGAATAATCCCGTCAATGTTATAAGAGAGCAGGTTAATCACCGACTCTTCTTCGGAATCGCGATCGTAATTGTAATTAGCAATAAGGGTCTGATAATTATGCTCAGAGGTGACGGATTCTATTCCCGCGAGAATGTCAGCGAAGAGTTGATTTTGAAATGACGGAATCAAGATACCGAGGGTATAACTTTGTGCATTCAACAACATGCCGGGAGCGCGATTAGGGATATAATTGATCTCCTCCATAATTTTGGCGATGCGCTCGCCTGTTTCCTTTGCCACCTTTTTCGGCGAGCGGATATAACGACTCACGGTCATTTTTGTTACGCCAGCCAGCGTAGCGATATCCTGTAAAGAAATTCTGTGATTGAGCATAACTTCTCCCAACGTCGGGGGAATCTTCAATCTTCCCCCGAAACTACATCACAATATTTTATTCTTTCAGTGCAATACGGCGTTAATGGCTAACACGCCCAGCAAACCCATAATAGAAATAAGGGTTTCCATCACCGTCCAGGTACGCAACGTTTCACCAACCGTCAGATTAAAATACCCTTTAAATAGCCAGAAGCCAGGGTCGTTTACGTGTGACGCGATCACGCTGCCCGCACCGGTTGCCAGTACCATTAAAGCGGGATCGGCATGGGTAACGTTGATAATCGGCAACACCACACCCGCGGTGGTAATGGCCGCGACGGTGGCAGAGCCCAGAGCGATACGCAACAGCGCCGCAACAGTCCAGCACATCAATAACGGCGAAAGCGTAGTTCCGGTCATTAAGTGTGAAATATACTGCCCGACACCGCTATCTACTAATACCTGCTTAAACGCGCCGCCGCCAGCGATAATAAACACAATCATCGCGATAGCGCCTATAGAATCCCCAATGATATCCATGATTTGCTCGATGGTGCGTCCATTACGTCGGCCCAGTGTGAAAATCGCAATAACAATGGCAATAAACAGCGCAACGGCAGGGCTACCGACAAATTCAAAGAAGAGGCGCACGGTGTTAGTTTTCGGTAACGTAATTTCACAAACGGCGGCGATAGCCATCAGGATGACCGGGATCACGGCAGCGAAAATACTGTTCCAGAAGGAGGGCATCTCCTCTTCGCTAAACAGATGAGGATTAAATAAGCCTTCTGGTGGTGCTTTCTCAAAGCGAGTTAGCAGTTTAGAAAACAGCGGTCCTGCGACAATAACTGTCGGAATGGTAATGATAAATCCATACAGTAGAGTCGTTCCGAGATTAGCCTCAAAGATAGTCGCGATGGCAGTAGGACCAGGATGTGGCGGCAGAAAACAGTGGGTTACAGAGAGCGCTGCTACCATTGGTACGCCAACATACAACAGGGGTAATCCTGATGATGCTACGATGGTAAATACCAACGGCAACAGCAGGACAAAACCCACTTCAAAAAACATGGCGAGGCCCACAACCAGACCGGTGATCACTAGCGCCCATTGCACGCGTTTTTTACCAAAAGTAGCAATCAGCGTAGTGGCGATACGTTGTGCCGCGCCCGTATCAGAAATCAGCTTGCCTAACATGGCCCCGAAACCGAGGATCATTGCCAGCCCGCCGAGCGTGCTGCCGATACCAGTTTGTATAGAGTGCAGGACGGCCTGTGCATCCATCCCTTCGGCAAATCCGACGACGGCAGCTACCAGAACGAGGGCAATAAAGCCGTTAACTTTAAAGCCGATCATCAGGATAAGAAGCAGCGCGACGCCTGCCGCAATAATGATTAATGGCATAGTCTTTATCTCTTATTAGTGCCAGAAAAGCAGCGCTTTCGCGCTGCACGCAGGGTAGTGGCTGTTAAACAGCCACCAACATGCCGCCATCAACAAACAACAGGTGGCCGTTTACGAAATCAGAGGCTTTTGAAGAAAGGAACACCGCAGCACCAATCAGTTCCTGCGGATCGCCCCAGCGTGCGGCGGGGGTCCGTTTGCACAACCAGGCGGTGAAGGCTTCGTCCTCAACCAGTGCTTTAGTCATTTCTGTTTTGAAATAGCCCGGCGCAATACCGTTGACCTGAATATTGTGGCGCGCCAGCTCGACGCACATGCCGCGGGTGAGCATTTTTACCGCTCCTTTCGATGCGGCATAAGGGGTGATGGTGTCACGTCCCAGTTCGCTTTGCATCGAGCAAATATTAATAACTTTACCCGCCTTGCGTTCAACCATGTGACGAGTTACCGCTTGCGACACCAGGAACACGGCGGTCTGGTTTACTGCGATCACATCATTCCACTCTTGTTCAGGGAACTCAGTAAAAGGATGACGGCGCTGGATACCGGCGTTATTCACCAGCACATCAATGGGGCCGATGTCCTTTTCGATATGTTCAACGGCGGTATCAATTTCATGTTTATGGGTAACATTAAAAGGTGCGGCAACGGCCCGAACACCCTCCTGGCGGAGTTTTTCTACAGCAAGTTCTGCGCGTTCGGCAGTAATATCATTAATAATTATTTGTGCGCCATATTTACCCAGGCCGGTTGCCAGTAAAAAGCCAATGCCCTGTGCTGAACCGGTAATCAAGATATTTTTTCCTGCCAGTGAAAATAGATCGTTCATTGTATTATTCCTTTATTTATCTCTTAGAAAACAAGCTGGACTTTTGCTGCCTGGGTTTTATCACCGGCGAAACGTAGCGCCTCTTCCAGGTCAGTGAAGGGATATTCAGCACTCAGTAAAGGCAGTGGATTGATAACGCCATTCGCCAGCCATGACACTGCGGTATTAAATTCGCTGGTAAAACGGAAAGAGCCTTTGAGTGAAATCTCCTTACCAATCAACGTCATCATTGGGAATTCTGCCATCGCGCCTCCCATACCTACCTGCACCATTACGCCGCGTGCACGAGTGACCTCCAGACAGGTATTCACTGATGAAGGATGACCGGACACTTCAAAGCTGACATCGAAATAGCCTTTTTCCGCTTTCCAGTGATCCATGTCGTCGTTTTGTGGGTTTACGAGCACATCCGCCCCCATCTCTTTGGCCAGCAAAAGGGAACGGGGACTCACATCGGCACAGACAATTTCCGAGGCCCCCAGTGTTTTCACAGCACTGACAATCAGGCAGCCAATGGGCCCAACACCGGAAATAAATACTCGCTTGCCCTGTAACTCGCCGGCCTGATGTGCGGCATGAATCGCGACGGCTAAAGGTTCGGCAAAAGCCATAACCTTTTCGTCAGCTTTGGCCGGATAAGGGACACATTGCGACGTTTCGACCATTTTATAACGGGTAAAGCCACCATCAACATGAGGGAAATACATGGCACTGCCAAAAAAACGCATCTCTGTACACTGATTCTCGTTATGTTCAATGCAGTATTTGCAGTGACCGCAAGGTTTAGACGGATTAATGGCTACCGTTTGCCCTTCATGTAATTCTGATGAGTCGCTATGAATAACTTTACCGATAACTTCATGACCTAACACCATCGGTGCCTTTATCATGAAATTACCTACTTTTCCTTCCTGATAATAATGTAAATCGGAACCGCAAATTCCACCTCGGGTTATTTGTACTAATGTTCCATTATTATTCCAATCTATCGTCTGCTCGGTAACGGCAACAGTTTTCTTGCCCGCAACAACGCAGGACTGTGTTTTCACTTGCATAAATTCCTCACTGGTCAGGTAGACACCTCGGAAGCATTTAAGCGGTTTTAATTGTCATTATTTGTGATGAAGATCACGTCAGAAAATTGTTACATTACTATGTTACGCATAACGTGATGTGCCTTGTAATTCTTATCAACAGAAATAAAAAAACGTGAAATTATTATGCCGCCAGGCGTAGTATCGCCGCAGGTAAGATGATTCAGGAGATTTTAAATGGCGGGTGAAAGCTTTATTTTGATGGGCGTATCAGGGAGTGGTAAAACATTAATTGGTAGCAAGGTTGCCGCGTTATTGTCTGCGAAATTTATTGATGGTGACGATCTTCATCCAGCCAAAAATATAGATAAAATGTCGCAAGGCATTCCATTATCTGATGAAGATCGACTTCCCTGGCTGGAACGCTTAAATGATGCTTCATACAGTCTTTATAAAAAGAATGAAACAGGATTTATTGTCTGTTCATCATTAAAAAAACAGTATCGTGATATTTTACGCAAGGGTAGCCTCCATGTTCATTTCCTCTGGTTAGATGGCGATTATGAAACTATTCTCGCGCGAATGCAGCGTCGGGCTGGGCATTTTATGCCGGTAGCGTTACTAAAAAGTCAGTTTGAGGCGCTGGAGCGACCACAAGCAGATGAACAGGATATTGTGCGCATTGATATCAACCATGATATTGCCAATGTCACCGAACAATGTCGGCAGGCTGTGCTGGCGATAAGACAAAACAGAATATGTGCGAAAGAGGGCAGCGCCTCAGATCAGCGCTGCGAATGATTTTCAAAAATCTGCTTTCAACACCACGCGGTAGCGCGCTTTACCATCGCGTACATGCTGAATGGCGTCGTTAATTTTCGACATCGGGAACAGTTCGGTAGTCGGCGCAACCTTGCTGCGGGCGGCAAAGCGCATCAGCTTACGCAGCTCATAAGGTGTACCTGTTGCTGAACCAGAGACGCTGCGGTCGCCCGCAATTAACGTAAAGGCCGGAACAGACAGCGGCGTGAGGACCGCGCCGACTGTATGGAAATTACCGCCATACGTCAGCGCCTCAAAATAAGGCTGCCAGTCGAGGCTGACGTTGACGGTGTTGATAATGAGATCAAACTGCCCCGCCAGTGCTTTCAGTGCCTGCGGATCGCGGCTATTCACTACTTTATCGGCACCCATCGCCAGCACTTCCTGCTCTTTCGCCGGATTAGAACTAAAGGCCGTCACCTCGCATCCCATTGCGTGCAGAAGTTTTATAGCGATATGCCCCAGCCCGCCAATACCAATTACCCCAACGCGGCTGGTGGCAGTGATATGGTGCATTAACAGTGGTTTGAAGACCGTGATACCACCACACAGCAGCGGCCCGGCGGATTCGATATCGATATTTTCCGGCAGTGGAATCACCCATTGCCAGTCTGCACGCAACTTCTCGGCAAAACCGCCGCGATTCATAATTGTTGGCACCGCACCTTGCTCACAGTTGATCTGATTACCGCTAATACAGGCATCGCAGTGACCACAGCTTCGCGCCGTCCAGCCAATCCCGACACGCTGACCGACCTGCAAACCTTTATCCTGCGCGGCGCTCCCGAGCGCCACCACGCGCCCAATCACCTCATGCCCGGCAACCAGCGGATACTGTGAAAATCCCCATTCGTTGTCGATCATCGACAGATCGGAATGGCAGATCCCGCAGTAATCCACCTGCACTTCGACATCTTGTGGCTTCAGTTCACCGGGATCGTACTCATAAACTTCCAGTTTGCCGCCAGCCTCTTTTGCGGCATAGCTTTTTATCATCGACATATTTTTGTCCTTCTCTGGTGTTGTCTGGGAAGTGTAGAGCATGGTAGGGCGTGGTGCCTGGAGTGTGACAAAGGTTGCACATCGCTGTATGCAATGCTGAAAATTTCAGCACTTAGCGAGGTGCGAGCAAGCTGGCGCTTGCATGGTGGCGTGCGACAGGTATAATCCACAACGTTTTCCGCATACCTCTTCAGTGCCGAAGTGGCGAAATCGGTAGACGCAGTTGATTCAAAATCAACCGTAGAAATACGTGCCGGTTCGAGTCCGGCCTTCGGCACCAAAAGTATGTAAATAGACCTCAACTGAGGTCTTTTTTTATGTCTGAAATCCAGTATTTATCTACCTTTCCCGCTATATTAACTCTCTCAAGGTCAACCCATATCAACGTACATCTACCAACACATGTTGGTACAGATGATGGTATTTCCGGTTCGATAATGCTTGTACCAACAGGGAGGGAATACGCATGGCATTAACAGATATCAAAGTCAGAACAGCCAAGCCAACAGATAAGCAATATAAGCTGACTGATGGTGGCGGTATGCATCTGCTTGTCCATCCAAATGGTTCTAAGTACTGGCGTTTGCAGTACCGTTATGAGGGAAAGCAAAAGATGTTGGCACTTGGGGTTTATCCTGAAATCACACTAGCGGATGCCAGAGTACGCCGTGACGAGGCGCGTAAGCTGCTTGCGAATGGAGTCGATCCGGGAGACAAAAAGAAAAATGATAAGGTTGAACAGAGTAAAGCACGAACCTTTAAAGAAGTCGCGATCGAGTGGCATAGCACCAATAAAAAGTGGTCTGAAGATCACGCCCATCGTGTGCTAAAAAGTCTGGAAGATAATCTTTTTGCAGCGCTTGGTGAACGTAATATCGCTGAGTTAAAAACTCGAGATTTATTAGCACCCATTAAGGCCGTGGAGATCTCTGGACGTCTTGAAGTGGCAGCTCGTCTTCAACAGCGCACTACAGCCATCATGCGCTATGCAGTACAAAGTGGGTTAATTGATTATAACCCGGCACAAGAGATGGCTGGGGCGGTTGCTTCCTGTAATCGACAACATCGTCCGGCGCTTGAATTAAAGCGCATCCCTGAGTTGCTTACAAAAATAGATAGCTATACTGGTAGGCCGCTAACCCGATGGGCGACAGAACTCACTTTGCTGATCTTTATTCGGTCCAGTGAGCTGCGTTTTGCTCGCTGGTCAGAGATCGATTTCGAAGCGTCTATATGGACTATCCCACCGGAACGGGAGCCTATTCCTGGAGTGAAGCATTCCCATAGAGGCTCAAAAATGCGTACAACGCATCTAGTGCCTCTTTCAACGCAAGCCCTTGCAATTTTAAAGCAGATAAAACAGTTTTGTGGGTCTCATGACTTGATATTTATTGGTGATCACGATTCGCACAAGCCTATGAGTGAAAATACGGTAAATAGTGCGTTACGGGTCATGGGGTATGATACAAAAGTTGAGGTTTGTGGTCATGGCTTCCGCACAATGGCCTGTAGTTCATTGATCGAATCAGGTTTGTGGTCTCGTGATGCTGTTGAACGTCAGATGAGCCACATGGAGCGAAATTCAGTGAGGGCCGCGTATATCCATAAAGCAGAACATCTGGAAGAACGGCGATTGATGTTGCAATGGTGGGCCGATTTTCTTGATGCGAACCGGGAGAAGGGTATCAGTCCGTTTGAATACGCAAATGTTAACAATCCGCTGAGAAGGTGACAGAAGGCTATTCACACACATGCTCTTCCCCATGGGGAAGAGCAACCTGCTCCAATAAATTTCTTTTTTATTCCGGCTGATAGCACCGCAATCACCCGTTCCCTTTAAATAGCCACTTAGCATTCGGCGTAAAATTTGACAGAGAAGGACTATCTCAGCAGGAGCTTAAAGTGTGGTTTTAGGCATAATGTCAATTGACTCACCATTTGGGAATTGTAGATGATTGACATAGTTTCCCAAACGGAAAAATCACTTCCCTTCTTGGAAGAAAATCTGCGAGCACATATAAAATGGAAACAGCACGGCGGCCCTTGTGAAATCCCCAATGGCCTGGCGTTTTGCGCAATTCACCATAAAGTCTTTGATAAAGGATCGATTGGTCTGGATGAAAATATGCGGGTACTGGTCTCGGATGTGGTAAACGGCGGAGGGATCGTTGAGAGATTATTCTGGGATTTTGACGGGAAAACTATTGCGTTGCCACAGGTGCGTAAAAATTACCCTTTTGAGGGGGGTGTGGAGTGGCATCGGAAAGAGGTTTTTAGGGGGTGAGGTTGATAATACCGTGCCCCCATAATATTGCCATCTCTTGCATTGAGATATTAAAAGCTACAAATGTTCTCCCCATTTTTAAATGTAGACATTTATAGCAATATCAAAACTTACTGTTCAGCTTTTTCAACAACAAAACCATTTTGCCGTACAAACTCAATCAAGAGTTCAATATTAACAATGCCCCATTGATTAGAAATAGCAACAATTTCACCAGAAGGAAGTGTAATCAACGCATCTTCATTAATATGATAGCGACTCTTTTGCTTCTCTGGTATCTGATCGACAAGCATAACCGTACGTTTTTTAAAGTCTTCACTTAACCCATTTATTAAATCATTATAACTTGCAGGATTAAATTGATTTATCCAATCGCGTAATAATTCAAGCGCTAATTTACGCTTATTAAGTTCTTTATCTTTATATATATACCACGTATAGTCCTTCTCTTTTTTCTGACTGCTAATTAGCTGCTCATCACGTTTTTCACGAAATTTAACTTGATATTCTTCCAATTCAGGAACCGGTATGATTTGCTCTGCATTGATCAGAACATCATCATTAAATCTATAAGGCGTCAGACGAACACATCGAATGTCTACCCCCTTATCTCTTAACCAAATCGCAGTGGTAGTCAGTTCCTTGCTAAAATCCGATGAAGCCAAAACAATTCTGATATCTTTTCCGAAATCAACAAGCTCAGTTTCATCCAGCTCAACAAATTCAAGTATTTTTTCTTTCGCATCGGCATCGCAGTTTTGTTTTTTCAAATACGTCTGGAAATATTCACATGCTTTCGCAAAACTCATTGTGGAAATCATCGCTGCATATCGTAGTGCCTGTAACTCCATATGCGCACCCGTTTCATCTCGTTTTAATTCGATAACCACTAAATTTGCCTGTTTATCGATTGCCAATAAATCAATTCGCCGACGGCTATCTTCCCAGTCAGAAAACTCTTCGGAAATCACCAGACAATCAGGAGCAATAATATCTATATTTTTTTTTGATTGCTTCTTGTAAATCATAACGTTCCTGTAATCCTTCCAGAGTAAAGGTCGTTTTTTCTAAAGCATGTAGTTCTTTATTTGCGATATTGTACAGCGCCACGTTTATCTTCCTTTTTTAACTGATTTTACAGGGACTTTAACACAGTAAAAATTTTATTTCCTGAGCTGTAATCGATTAAGCTGATGCACTAAATGGGAATCATATAGGGTCATTTCCAGTCTCACTTATAGAAATGGCTAAAGCATGACTCTCGCCAAAACCGTTTATGTGTTGTACATAACGCGATCATCCCTCTCACAAATTGCCTTTTCTCATGGCATCTCGCCCGGTCCCCCATTACAATCACTTTTTGTTTTTTGCGAGCTGCATTCCAGTCTTCAGAGGGTTTTTCGATGATTAAAAATGACAAGGCATGGATAGGAGACTTGCTGGGCGGACCGCTCATGAGCAGGGAAAGCCGCGTCATTGCCGAACTGTTGCTAACCGATCCCGATGAACAGACATGGCAAGAGCAAATTGTTGGCCACAACATTTTACAAGCATCTTCTCCTAACACCGCAAAACGTTACGCGGCAACAATCAGGCTTCGCCTGAACACGCTTGATAAAAGCGCGTGGACATTGATTGCCGAAGGTAGTGAGCGGGAACGCCAACAACTTCTGTTTGTGGCTCTGACGCTACATTCGCCGGTAGTTAAGGATTTTCTGGCTGAAGTGGTGAACGATCTGCGCAGGCAGTTCAAGGAAAAGTTGCCTGGCAATAGTTGGAACGAATTTGTTAATAGCCAGGTTCGCCAACATCCGGTACTCGCCAGCTACTCAGATTCATCTATTGCAAAAATGGGAAACAATCTGGTGAAGGCGCTTGCTGAAGCGGGTTATGTGGATACGCCCCGCAGACGTAACCTGCAGGCAGTTTACCTTTTACCGGAAACTCAGGCAGTGTTACAGCGCCTGGGGCAACAGGACTTGATATCTATTCTGGAGGGAAAACGGTGATAGATCCCGTTCTTGAATATCGCCTGTCTCAAATCCAGAGTCGCATTAACGAAGATCGCTTCCTCAAAAATAACGGCTCCGGAAATGAAATTGGTTTTTGGATCTTTGATTATCCCGCGCAGTGCGAACTGCAGGTACGGGAGCATTTGAAATATCTGCTCCGGCATCTGGAAAAGGACCATAAATTTGCCTGTCTGAATGTCTTCCAAATCATCATCGATATGCTCAATGAACGCGGCCTTTTCGAGCGCGTCTGCCAGCAGGAAGTCAAAGTGGGTACTGAGACGCTGAAAAAGCAGCTTGCTGGTCCGTTAAATCAGAAAAAGATCGCTGATTTTATAGCGAAAAAAGTCGATCTGGCTTCCCTGGATTTTGTCATTCTTACCGGTATGGGCAACGCCTGGCCATTAGTACGCGGTCATGAACTGATGAGTGCCTTGCAGGATGTCATGGGGTTCACCCCACTGCTGATGTTTTATCCTGGCACCTACAGCGGGTACAACCTTTCCCCGCTCACAGACACCGGCTCACAAAATTATTATCGCGCTTTCAGACTGGTACCAGATACGGGACCCGCAGCAACATTGAATCCTCAATGAAGAGCATAGCAATGAATATTGAACAGATTTTTGAAAAACCTCTAAAACGAAATATAAACGGGGTAGTCAAAGCAGAGCAAACCGATGATGCCAGCGCGTACATCGAGTTAGATGAATATGTCATCACCCGCGAACTGGAAAACCATCTTCGCCATTTCTTCGAATCCTATGTTCCTGCCACTGGCCCGGAAAGGATCCGTATGGAAAACAAGATCGGCGTATGGGTTTCAGGCTTCTTCGGTTCAGGTAAATCGCACTTTATTAAGATTCTTTCTTATCTTTTATCTAACCGCAAAGTTACACATAACGGAACGGAACGTAATGCTTACTCCTTCTTTGAAGATAAAATCAAAGATGCATTATTCCTTGCCGATATTAACAAAGCGGTGCATTACCCAACTGAAGTCATTCTGTTCAATATTGATTCGCGTGCCAACGTAGATGACAAAGAAGATGCCATTCTTAAAGTCTTCCTGAAAGTTTTCAACGAACGCATTGGCTACTGCGCTGATTTTCCGCATATTGCCCATCTTGAGCGCGAACTGGATAAACGCGGTCAGTATGAAACCTTTAAAGCCGCGTTTGCCGATATCAATGGCTCACGCTGGGAAGACGAGCGCGACGCTTACTACTTCATCAGCGATGACATGGCACAAGCATTAAGCCAGGCTACGCAGCAGAGTCTTGAAGCCTCCCGTCAATGGGTGGAACAACTCGACAAAAACTTCCCGCTGGATATCAATAATTTTTGCCAGTGGGTAAAAGAGTGGCTGGATGATAATGGTAAGAACATCCTCTTTATGGTGGATGAAGTCGGTCAGTTCATTGGCAAAAATACGCAAATGATGCTGAAGCTGCAGACTATTACTGAAAACCTTGGGGTAATCTGCGGTGGTCGCGCATGGGTTATCGTGACTTCGCAGGCCGATATCAACGCGGCAATCGGTGGTATGAGCAGTCGCGACGGACAGGACTTCTCCAAGATCCAGGGGCGCTTTTCTACACGCCTGCAACTTTCCAGCTCTAACACATCAGAAGTTATCCAGAAACGTTTGTTGGTCAAGACTGACGAAGCAAAAGCGGCGCTGGCAAAAGTGTGGCAAGAGAAAGGCGATATCCTGCGTAACCAGCTGGCTTTTGACCCTACAACAACTACTGCACTACGTCCTTTTACCAGCGAAGAAGAGTTCGTTGACAACTACCCGTTTGTCCCGTGGCACTATCAGATTCTGCAAAAAGTGTTTGAATCTATTCGGACGAAAGGTGCAGCGGGTAAACAGTTGGCCATGGGTGAGCGTTCTCAGCTGGAGGCATTCCAGACTGCGGCGCAGCAAATCTCAGCGCAAGGGCTGGATTCTCTGGTGCCTTTCTGGCGCTTCTATGCCGCCATTGAGAGCTTCCTGGAACCTGCCGTTAGCCGCACCATCACTCAGGCTTGCCAGAATGGCATTCTTGATGAGTTCGATGGCAACCTGCTTAAAACGCTGTTCCTGATCCGCTATGTGGAAACGCTGAAAAGCACCCTGGATAACCTGGTCACATTGTCTATCGATAGGATCGATGCCGATAAAGTTGAGTTGCGCCGCCGGGTCGAAAAAAGTCTGAACACGCTTGAACGCCTGATGCTCATTGCGCGCGTTGAAGATAAATATGTGTTCCTGACCAACGAAGAGAAAGAGATCGAAAACGAGATCCGTAACGTTGATGTCGATTTCTCTGCGATCAACAAAAAACTGGCATCGATCATCTTTGATGACATTCTGAAAAGCCGTAAATATCGTTATCCGGCTAACAAGCAAGACTTTGATATCAGTCGCTTCCTGAACGGGCACCCATTAGACGGCGCAGTGCTTAACGATCTGGTGGTGAAGATCCTGACCCCTAAAGATCCGACTTATTCGTTCTATAACAGCGATGCGACCTGTCGCCCTTATACGTCAGAAGGCGACGGCTGTATTTTGATTCGTCTGCCCGAAGAGGGCCGTACCTGGAGCGATATTGATTTAGTCGTCCAGACTGAAAAGTTCCTCAAAGATAACGCCGGGCAACGTCCGGAACAGGCTACCCTGCTCTCAGAAAAAGCGCGTGAAAACAGCAACCGGGAAAAATTACTCCGTGTTCAGTTGGAATCACTACTTGCAGAAGCAGATGTCTGGGCGATTGGCGAGCGCTTACCGAAAAAATCCTCCACGCCATCGAACATTGTCGATGAAGCCTGCCGTTACGTGATTGAAAACACCTTCGGCAAGCTGAAGATGCTGCGGCCTTTTAACGGTGACATCTCCCGTGAAATTCATGCATTACTGACGGTTGAGAACGACACCGAACTGGATCTCGGTAACCTCGAAGAGTCCAACCCCGACGCCATGCGCGAGGTAGAAACCTGGATCAGCATGAATATCGAATACAATAAACCGGTGTATTTACGCGATATTCTGAACCATTTCGCGCGTCGCCCTTATGGCTGGCCCGAAGACGAAGTGAAACTGCTGGTAGCCCGTCTGGCCTGCAAAGGTAAGTTTAGCTTCAGCCAGCAAAACAACAACGTCGAGCGAAAACAGGCGTGGGAGTTATTTAATAACAGCCGCCGCCATAGCGAATTGCGTCTGCATAAAGTTCGCCGTCATGATGAAACGCAGGTGCGTAAAGCCGCGCAAACCATGGCTGACATCGCTCAGCAGCCGTTTAACGAACGGGAAGAGCCGGCGCTGGTTGAACATATTCGTCAGGTATTTGAAGAGTGGAAGCAAGAGCTGAACGTATTCCGCGCCAAGGCAGAGGGCGGAAACAATCCGGGGAAAAACGAGATTGAATCCGGTCTGCGCCTGCTTAATGCCATTCTTAATGAGAAAGAAGATTTTGCCCTGATCGAAAAAGTATCATCGCTGAAAGATGAACTTCTGGATTTCAGCGAAGATCGTGAAGATTTGGTCGATTTCTACCGTAAGCAATTCGCCACCTGGCAAAAACTGGGGGCTGCGCTGAATGGCAGCTTTAAATCTAACCGCAGCGCGCTGGAAAAAGACGCCGCGGCGGTTAAAGCGCTGGGCGAGCTGGAAAGCATCTGGCAAATGCAGGAACCTTATAAGCATCTAAATCGTATCACGCCGTTGGTTGAACAGGTCCAGAACGTCAACCATCAGTTAGTCGAACAGCACCGCCAGCACGCCCTCGAACGCATTGACGCCCGCATTGAGGAAAGTCGTCAACGCTTGCTGGAAGCGCACGCCACGTCAGAGCTGCAAAACAGCGTTCTGCTGCCGATGCAAAAAGCCAGAAAACGCGCTGAAGTCAGCCAGTCGATTCCGGAAATTTTGGCGGAACAGCAAGAGACAAAAGCGCTGCAAATGGATGCAGATAAAAAGATTAACCTGTGGATCGACGAGCTGCGTAAAAAGCAAGAAGCACAACTCCGGGCAGCAAATGAAGCCAAACGCGCTGCCGAGTCAGAACAGACTTATGTTGTGGTAGAAAAACCCGTTATCCAACCGGTACCGAAAAAAACGCATCTGGTGAATGTTGCCAGTGAGATGCGTAATGCCACCGGTGGTGAGGTTCTGGAAACGACCGAACAGGTGGAAAAGGCGCTCGACACGTTACGCACAACGCTGCTGGCCGCCATTAAAGCAGGCGATCGCATTCGCCTTCAGTAACTCCCATTTCAGGGCAGCACTCTGCTGCCCTTTGCAGGATTTTCTATGAATACCAATAACATCAAAAAATATGCCCCACAGGCCCGTAACGATTTCCGCGATGCGGTGATCCAGAAGCTAACGACGCTTGGGATCACTTCAGATAAAAAAGGCAATTTGCAGATTGCCGAGGCCGAAGCCATTGGCGAGACCGTGCGTTACGGTCAGTTTGATTACCCGTTATCGACCCTTCCCCGCCGCGAACGGCTGGTAAAACGCGCCCGTGAGCAGGGTTTTGAGGTGCTGGTTGAGCACTGCGCCTACACCTGGTTTAACCGCTTATGTGCAATTCGCTATATGGAGCTGCACGGTTATCTTGATCACGGCTTCCGTATGTTATCCCACCCGGAAACCCCGGCCGCGTTTGAGGTGCTGGATCATGTACCGGAAGTGGCAGAAGCTCTGCTGCCGGAAAATAAAGCGCAGCTGGTTGAAATGAAGCTTTCCGGTAATCAGGATGAAGTTCTGTACCGTGAACTGCTGCTGGGGCAGTGCCACGCCCTGCACCACGCGATGCCGTTCCTGTTTGAAGCGGTAGATGACGAAGCGGAACTGCTGCTGCCGGATAACCTGACCCGTACCGACTCCATTCTGCGTGGGTTGGTTGATGATATTCCGGAAGAAGACTGGGAGCAGGTAGAGGTTATCGGCTGGCTGTATCAGTTCTATATTTCGGAAAAGAAAGATGCCGTGATTGGCAAAGTGGTGAAGAGCGAAGATATTCCTGCCGCCACCCAGCTGTTTACGCCAAACTGGATTGTGCAGTATCTGGTACAGAACTCCGTTGGCCGCCAGTGGTTGCAGACCTACCCGGACTCGCCGCTGAAAGACAAAATGGAGTACTACATTGAGCCTGCGGAGCAAACGCCGGAAGTGCAGGCGCAGCTGGCGGCGATTACCCCAGCCAGCATTGAACCCGAAAGTATTAAAGTGCTCGACCCGGCCTGCGGTTCCGGTCATATTTTGATTGAAGCCTATAATGTGCTGAAAAATATCTACGAAGAGCGTGGTTATCGCGGGCGTGATATTCCACAACTGATTCTGGAAAATAATATTTTTGGTCTTGATATCGACGACCGCGCAGCACAGCTTTCCGGTTTTGCATTATTAATGATGGCTCGTCAGGATGACCGCAGAATATTTACCCGTGATGTGCGTCTGAATATTGTTTCTTTGCAGGAAAGCCTGCATTTGGATATCGCCAAACTCTGGCAGCAGCTCAATTTCCACCAGCAGGTACAAACCGGCAGTATGGGGGATATGTTTGCTGAAAATAACGCGTTAACCCAAACCGACAGCGCAGAATATCAGCTGCTGATGCGCACGCTGAAACGCTTTGTGAATGCAAAAACGCTGGGCTCACTGATTCAGGTACCGCAGGAAGAAGAAGCGGAACTGAAGGCGTTTCTCGATGCGCTGTATCGACTGGAACAGGAAGGTGATTTCCAGCAGAAGGCTGCGGCAAAAGCGTTTATTCCGTTTATTCAGCAGGCGTGGATTCTGGCACAGCGATATGATGCGGTGGTGGCGAATCCGCCGTATATGGGAAGCAAATACCAATCATTAAGTGTAAAAAAACATCTTAAAGATAATTTTACTGGTTATGATAAGGATTTATTTTCAGCCTTTATAGTCAGAAACTTAGAGCTTTCAAAACAAGGGGCTCAACTTGGATTCATGACGCCATTTGTCTGGATGTTTATCACTACGTACGAAGAATTAAGAAAAAAACTGATAGAGCAAGAAATTATTACATCGCTTGTGCAGCTTGAATATTCAGGCTTTGACGGTGCAACTGTGCCAATTTGCACATTCACATTACAGAAAGGTCATATTAACCATTTTACTGGTAGCTATATCCGCCTCTCTGATTTTCGTGGTGCATCAAACCAAGGTCCCAAAACTCTTGAAGCGATACAACACCATAATTGTGGATGGTTTTATGAAGCGCAGCCAGACAATTTTAAAAAAATACCGGGTTCTCCTATTGCATACTGGGTTAGCTCAGCCTTGATAAATTCATTTGTTGGTGCTAAATCTTTAAATGATATTTCTGATGTTAAAAGGGGAATGACAACGTCAAATAATGAGTTGTTTTTAAGATTTTGGCCAGAGGTTTCTCAGAAAAAAACTTCACTGTCATCTCTAAGTCATGAAGAAGCAGCTTCGTCTTTAGCTAAATGGTTCCCTTACAGTAAGGGAGGTGGGTATCGTAAGTGGTATGGTTATATGGAGTTCTTGGTAAACTGGGAGGAGCAAGGACGTGATGTCATCACTTATGCAAAATCTATTAATAGTTCCTATACGCGTACAATAGTAAATATTCCTTATTATTTTAAACCCTCCGTTGGTTTTTCATATATAACTAGTGGTCCGTTTAGCATGCGCTGGATCGAATCCGGCGCACTATATGACTCTGGCGGCCCAGGTGTATTTGCCGATGAAAAAACAAGATATTTCATCTTGGGCTGTATGAATTCTCAGCCTGCATCTTTACTTTTAAAATTACTTAACCCTACAATTAATTTGCAAATAGCAGATATTGTAAGGCTTCCATTACCAAAGACATTTCCTACCGAGATAGAGGATACTGTCAAGTCTCTTATTGATATTTCTAAAAGTGACTGGAATAGCTATGAAACATCGTGGGATTATAAAGTCAACCCTCTTTTAAAAACCCATAAAAAAAACATCAAAGATAGTTATGAAAAACTATTGGAAAGTGACTCTAATAAAGTAATGTTAATGGCAAGACTTGAGAATAAGAATGATAACTGCTTTATAAAAGCTTACGGTTTAAATGAGGAAATAAATCCCATTCACTCGGATAAAAATATCACTTTATTATGTAATCCTTTCTATCGATACAACGACTCGGATGAAAAAATAATTCAATTTCGAAAAAGATCGGATACAGCATTTGAATTTTTAAGCTATTCTATAGGCTGCATGATGGGCCGCTACTCCCTCGATCGCGAAGGCCTTGTCTACGCCCACGAAGGCAACAAAGGCTTCGCCGATCTCGTCGCCGAAGGTGCCTACAAAACCTTCCCAGCCGACAGTGACGGTATCCTGCCGCTGATGGATGACGAGTGGTTTGAGGACGACGTCACCTCTCGCATCAAAGAGTTTGTCCGCACCGTCTGGGGTGAAGAGCACCTGCAGGAAAACCTCGAATTTATCGCCGAAAGTCTCTGTTTATACGCGATCAAGCCGAAAAAAGGCGAATCTGCGCTGGAGACCATTCGCCGCTATCTTTCCACTCAGTTCTGGAAAGATCATATGAAGATGTATAAAAAGCGTCCAATCTACTGGCTATTCAGCTCCGGTAAAGAGAAAGCGTTTGAGTGCCTGGTGTATCTGCATCGCTATAACGATGCCACGCTGTCGAGAATGCGTACCGAATATGTGGTGCCGCTGCTGGCGCGTTATCAGGCCAATATCGATCGCCTGAACGATCAACTTGATGAGGCTTCTGGTGGCGAAACTACGCGTCTGAAACGCGAACGCGACAGCCTGATCAAAAAATTCAGCGAACTGCGTAGCTATGACGACCGCCTGCGTCACTATGCTGATATGAGAATCAGTATTGATCTCGACGATGGCGTTAAGGTTAACTACGGCAAGTTTGGCGATCTGCTGGCAGATGTCAAAGCCATCACCGGCAATGCCCCAGAGGTGATCTAAACCAGACGATGCGTTCCCCTGCCGCCGGGTTCTGCCCGGTGGCAAATACCACCGGGAAACGCGCCGCTGCTGGCATTTCTCCACCTCACTTCATGATAAAATGCGCCACCGTGTCAAAATCTCCTTTTCGCGTTTTGGCGCTTTCTTATTCATCGTAACAACATGGGATTGTGAACTTGCAAAATCAGGACTTTATTGCTGGCCTTAAAGCTAAATTTGCCGAACATCGCATCGTTTTCTGGCACGATCCCGATAAACGTTTTATTGAGGAACTGGAACAGCTCAAGCTTGAAAACGTTACGCTAATCAACATGACCCACGCGTCACAGCTGGAGGTGAAAAAACGCATCGAGATTGATGAGCCAGAACAGCAGTTCCTGCTGTGGTTCCCCCATGATGCGCCGCCTCATGAACAAGACTGGCTGCTGGATATCCGCCTTTACAGCGGCGAATTCCATGCCGATTTTGCCGCCATCACCCTGAACACGCTGGGCATTCCGCAGCTTGGCCTGCGCGAGCATATTCAGCGACGCAAGGCCTTCTTCAGCACTAAACGTACGCAGGCGCTGAAAAACCTGGTAACAGAACAGGAAGATGAAGCCTCGCTGGATAAGAAAATGATTGCGGTGATCGCTGGCGCAAAGACCGCGAAAACCGAAGACATTTTGTTCAACCTGATTACCCAGTACGTTAACCAACAAACAGAAGACGACAGCGAACTGGAAAACACGCAGGCGATGATGAAACGCCACGGTCTGGAATCGGTATTGTGGGAAATGCTCAACCACGAAATGGGCTACCAGGCAGAGGAGCCATCGCTGGAAAACCTGCTCCTGAAACTGTTTTGTACCGATCTCTCTGCCCAGGCCGACCCACAGCAGCGCGCCTGGCTGGAAAAAAATGTCCTGCTGACGCCATCCGGCAGAGCATCCGCCCTGGCATTTATGGTGACCTGGCGTGCCGATCGTCGCTATAAAGACGCTTATGACTACTGCGCTCAGCAAATGCAGGCCGCCCTGCACCCGGAAGATCATTACCGACTCAGCTCGCCGTATGATTTGCACGAATGCGAAACCACCCTCAGCATCGAACAAACCATTATTCATGCGCTGGTAACGCAGCTGCTGGAAGAGAGCACCACGCTCGATCGGGAAGCCTTTAAAAAATTGCTCTCTGAACGCCAGAGCAAATACTGGTGCCAGACACAACCTGAGTATTACGCCATCTATGACGCGCTGCGCCAGGCAGAGCGTTTGCTGAACCTGCGCAATCGCCACATCGATGGTTTCCACTACCAGGACAGCGCCACCTTCTGGAAAGCCTACTGCGAAGAACTGTTCCGCTTCGACCAGGCTTATCGCCTGTTTAATGAATATGCCCTGCTGGTTCACAGCAAAGGGGCGATGATCCTCAAGAGCCTGGATGATTATATCGAGGCGCTCTACAGCAACTGGTATCTGGCAGAGTTAAGCCGTAACTGGAACGAAGTGCTGGAAGCGGAAAATCGTATGCAGGCGTGGCAAATCCCTGGCGTGCCGCGTCAGCAGAACTTCTTCAATGAGGTGGTGAAGCCGCAGTTCCAAAATCCGCAAATCAAACGCGTGTTCGTGATAATTTCCGATGCCCTGCGTTATGAAGTGGCGGAGGAGCTGGGGAATCAAATCAATACCGAGAAACGCTTTACCGCAGAACTGCGCTCGCAGCTCGGCGTGCTCCCCAGCTACACCCAACTGGGAATGGCGGCGTTGCTGCCCCATGAACAACTTTGCTATCAACCAAGTAACGGCGACATCGTTTATGCTGATGGGCTGTCGACCTCGGGTATTCCTAACCGCGATACCATTCTGAAGAACTATAAGGGAATGGCGATAAAATCGAAGGACCTTCTGGAGTTAAAAAACCAGGAAGGGCGAGACCTTATTCGCGATTACGAAGTGGTGTATATCTGGCATAACACGATTGATGCCACCGGCGACACGGCATCCACGGAAGATAAAACCTTCGAAGCGTGCCGCACGGCGGTGACTGAACTGAAAGATTTAGTCACCAAAGTAATCAACCGTCTCCACGGCACACGCATTTTTGTTACGGCGGATCACGGTTTCCTGTTCCAGCAACAGGCGCTTTCGGTTCAGGATAAAACCACTCTGCAAATTAAGCCGGAAAACACTATCAAGAACCACAAACGCTTTATTATCGGCCATCAGCTTCCCGCCGATGATTTTTGCTGGAAAGGTAAAGTAGCAGATACCGCAGGCGTGAGCGACAACAGCGAGTTCCTGATTCCGAAAGGGATCCAACGCTTCCATTTCTCTGGCGGCGCGCGCTTCGTTCATGGCGGCACCATGTTGCAGGAGGTTTGTGTTCCGGTATTGCAGATAAAAGCACTGCAAAAAACCGCCGCAGAAAAACAGCCGCAGCGCCGCCCGGTGGATATTGTCGCTTACCATCCGATGATTAAGCTGGTGAACAATATCGATAAAGTGAGCCTATTGCAGACGCATCCGGTGGGCGAACTTTATGAACCGCGTATCCTGAACATTTACATTGTAGATAACGCTAATAATGTGGTGTCGGGCAAAGAGCGCATCAGCTTTGATAGTGATAACAACACCATGGAAAAACGCGTACGCGAAGTTACGCTGAAGCTGATTGGCGCTAACTTCAACCGTCGCAATGAGTACTGGTTGATACTGGAAGACGCACAAACGGAAACGGGGTATCAGAAGTACCCGGTCATTATCGATCTGGCGTTCCAGGATGATTTCTTCTAAGTGAGGCGATATGCAAACCCATCATGATTTACCTGTTTCAGGCGTATCCGCAGGGGAAATAGCCTCCGAGGGTTACGATCTGGACGCCCTGCTGAACCAGCATTTTGCTGGTCGTGTGGTGCGTAAAGATCTCACCAAGCAACTCAAGGAAGGGGCAAACGTCCCGGTGTATGTGCTTGAGTATCTGCTCGGCATGTACTGCGCCTCTGACGATGACGACGTGGTCGAGCAAGGGTTGCAAAACGTTAAGCGTATTCTGGCTGATAACTATGTGCGCCCGGATGAAGCAGAGAAAGTGAAGTCGCTGATCCGCGAGCGTGGTTCGTACAAAATCATCGATAAAGTGTCGGTGAAACTGAACCAGAAAAAAGACGTTTACGAAGCCCAGCTTTCTAACCTCGGCATCAAAGACGCGCTGGTGCCATCACAGATGGTTAAAGACAACGAGAAGCTACTGACGGGCGGTATCTGGTGCATGATTACCGTTAACTATTTCTTTGAAGAAGGGCAGAAGACCTCACCCTTCTCATTGATGACGCTCAAGCCTATCCAGATGCCGAATATGGATATGGAAGAAGTGTTCGATGCGCGTAAACACTTTAACCGTGACCAGTGGATCGATGTGCTGCTGCGCTCGGTGGGTATGGAGCCCGCCAATATTGAGCAACGCACCAAATGGCACCTTATCACCCGTATGATCCCGTTCGTGGAGAACAACTATAACGTTTGCGAGCTGGGGCCGCGTGGCACCGGTAAAAGCCATGTGTATAAAGAGTGTTCTCCTAACTCCCTGTTAGTTTCTGGCGGGCAAACGACCGTTGCCAACCTGTTCTACAACATGGCCAGTCGCCAGATCGGCCTTGTTGGCATGTGGGATGTGGTAGCGTTTGACGAAGTCGCGGGGATCACTTTCAAAGATAAAGACGGCGTGCAAATCATGAAAGATTATATGGCGTCAGGATCTTTCTCTCGCGGCAGAGATTCGATTGAAGGTAAAGCGTCGATGGTTTTCGTCGGCAACATTAATCAAAGCGTAGAGACACTCGTTAAAACCAGCCATTTGCTGGCGCCATTTCCGGCTGCGATGATTGATACTGCATTTTTCGACCGCTTTCATGCCTATATTCCCGGTTGGGAAATCCCCAAAATGCGCCCGGAATTCTTTACCAACCGTTACGGGCTGATTACGGATTATCTCGCTGAATATATGCGCGAAATGCGCAAACGCAGTTTCTCTGATGCGATTGATAAATTCTTTAAGCTGGGTAACAACCTCAACCAGCGTGACGTTATTGCCGTTCGACGTACCGTGTCGGGGTTGTTAAAACTCATGCATCCCGATGGCGCGTACAGCAAAGAAGATGTGCGAGTCTGCCTGACCTATGCGATGGAAGTTCGTCGCCGCGTGAAAGAGCAACTTAAAAAACTGGGCGGTCTGGAGTTCTTCGATGTGAACTTTAGCTACATCGATAACGAAACGCTGGAAGAGTTTTTTGTAAGCGTACCGGAACAGGGCGGCAGCGAACTTATTCCTGCCGGAATGCCAAAGCCGGGCGTTGTGCATCTGGTTACTCAGGCAGAAAGCGGCATGACCGGGTTGTATCGTTTCGAAACGCAGATGACTGCCGGTAATGGTAAGCATAGTGTATCGGGTCTGGGTTCAAATACCTCCGCGAAAGAAGCTATCCGCGTCGGTTTCGATTACTTCAAAGGCAATTTGAATCGGGTAAGCGCGGCCGCGAAATTCTCCGATCATGAATATCACCTTCATGTCGTTGAACTGCATAATACTGGCCCAAGCACCGCAACCAGTCTTGCTGCGCTTATCGCTTTATGTTCGATATTGCTGGCAAAACCGGTGCAGGAACAGATGGTGGTGTTGGGCAGTATGACGCTTGGTGGGGTAATTAACCCGGTGCAGGATCTTGCCGCCAGTTTACAGCTCGCCTTCGACAGCGGTGCAAAACGGGTTCTGTTGCCGATGTCCTCGGCTATGGATATTCCAACGGTTCCGGCAGAGTTATTTACCAAGTTTCAGGTGAGTTTTTACTCAGACCCGGTTGATGCTGTTTATAAGGCGCTGGGTGTGAATTAACGTAGTAACTATTTTAATGAACTGGAGAGGACAATGGCTCAAGAACGTTCTGTAATTAAATTCATCAGACCTTGCCTCTCCATTCATGAATATAAAAATACTTACATCTGAGTATTGTTGGCTGTGTTTGAATAAAAAGAGAGCTGTTCAAATAAGCCTGTATAACTGTTCTTTACAAAAAATGGAGGAGCTATCAGCTAATTCAACACTGGAAGATGTTCGTCGAGTTGGATTGAACGCCCTGCGCAGACCGGGCATTTCGGATTAAGTGCTCGCACTTCCACAGTCCTGGAACAAGTCTGGCTGGTAGCTGTAAACATACTTTGTACATACCGCTCTGGAATAGATCCCCGTGCCACAGGCTTCACAGAACTTTTTCCCGGGAAAATGCTGCCCGCACATCACACAATGCCACTCCAGCACGACAGGTAATGGCGAAAAAAACATCGCCATATCATCAATGTAAGGATGGGATTTTTCCGGATTCAGCACCACACAGGCCGCCTTCTGTTGCTCGCTCAGGGCATGTAAATCATGCTCAAACCACGCCCCCTGAGCATCTGTCTGCAAAATCAACCGACCACGACAGGAAAGGCAGAAACAATGCCTGATATTTCTGCTGAGCGCAGAATCGGCACTGATAATGTGCTCACCCGGCGTGATCCCCAGCCCCGTTTTTAGACCGTTCATCCTGCCACTGCCTCCTCACTGAAACGCCCTGTATGACAGTGTGTGCAGTACCGCTCCCCATAATAATCGTGCTGGCATTGTCTGCAGTGCCAGCTGGCTTTACGCACCACGGGTAAGGCATCCGGTACGAATTGCTGCAGACGTTTAATCAACTGTATTTCTCTGCGCTCCGGCCTGACATAAGGGCACTGTTGACCGTGCTCTGTCAGTCTGTCGTCAGTGTGTTCAAACCAGGGAAGTTCAGTTTCGTATTGCGGATGGTATCTGAGTGCACTGCCACACAAGTGGCAGGTGTAGTTAGCATAAGGTGCGGCCTGTGCAGTACGGGCACCGGTCAGGCGTCCGTTGCCATCGAATGCGAGAAAAGATTTTGCGTACATCGTCATATTCCTCAGCCGCCAGACGACACGCAGGCAGCAACCGTCCCGGTACGGGCAGCGTGGTCAGGGTGTGAATGGCGGTTCAGTTAAAAATCTGGAATGGGGTTAAGGTAAAACAGGCAGGCTGCTGTTACAGCACTGTGGTTGTCACACAATGGCCCACCGACGTAAAAAACTGTCAGCAAGCAGAGATGGACATCCAGCGCATGCAGCACCGTTGCAGCCATCAGGGGTTTTACTGGTGTGTCATGTATGGTTAAGTCTCCGTATGGTTTCGTTCATACGGAGTAACCACATCGTAAAAAATGCATAGTGCCTCTGAAGTAGCCTCCGGAACCGACTGCAAAGATTAGAGCCAGTCCGCAGTTGTCGCTCAGAACCTTATACCTGAGAACATATCCCCGGCAGGGTGCTGTCCAGTCGCGGTCGCCCCCGGTGACTTTTTTCAGGAAGCCTGCTGCAACCAAGAACGATGCCACATTCTTTCTGTTCTCGTTTGGCAAGGTAGCTAATGGCATAGCGTAAAGCATTCACCGCTTTGTGGTCTGAATAGTGAATGACGTGGTTAATGTTTACCGGATAATTTTTATTAAACCGGCACCAGTGGTAGTAACCATCACCCTCGGTAACCCGCCTCCAGATATCTCCCATCAATCTGGATACCAGATACGAACTCCTGTGGCTCTGACCGTTCAGATAGCCCACAAAATGAATGTGAAGCCCTTTACGTTCCGTATATTCCATTACCCAGGCATACCCGACCAGTTTATCTCCCACCTCGTTAATCAGTTGCAGCATCTCCGCGCACATGGCGTACCTGCAGGCGCATCCGTAGCTGAATGTGTTTTTTCGGTAAGCAAAATCCATTCTGAACGGTAACAGCTTCGAATAGACCCCGAATAATGAATCCAGATGCTGATTAAAGTGCGTCAGGAGCTGGGGATCCATTTCGTAACCGGGATTGGCATTGTAAGTATTCATGTTTCTTCCTCGTGTTCTGTAACACAGGAAGAAGCGCTGGCGTAATTTTTGAAGAAAACGTTATCGCACGGAGACGTGCAAGTTCACAACTCCCCGGGCGCCACAGAGGAAGTGAGACCACACCCGGGTAGCAGAACCATACATACAGAGAACGGCATACGTGACAGTCAATCACAGCGCAGATAACTTCTGAAGTGATGTCATTGTGACGACTGTACTTCATCAGAAACATTTATCAGGTAACATATTTCCAGACTGAAGCGGGAACACGATCGTAAAGTTTGTTCATGGTCAGTTCTGCCAGCCGGTGATCGACCGCAGAGTTGAAAGCTTCCAGCTCCGCAGGGGTAAGTTTATAACGCGTGTGGGAAATCACTTTTTCCAGTGTCTCCCGGGATGAACAACGACGAAACTGATATAGCCAGTCTTCTTTGGTCTTAACTTCCATTATCCTCTCGTTATTTTGTGCTGTGATTAACGTTAACATAATACCGTTAGAATAACGTATTCTGACGTCATCCCGGAAGTCTTTCCACTTTCCTGTCTCTTCGATAATCAAAATATTTTAAATGCTGAAGGCATAACGCCATAACCAGATATTACAAGTAACATAGCGTTACACGTATTAATGCATTACAGAAGTAACAGAGGCAATCGGATAGTAAACAACACTCCGGAAGGCTGTTTAATGGCATAAGGTATACTTTTTTACGAGTAAGATTATGTATTACCACTAATACTCATCAGGTGAGTTGCAAGAGCAGATCATTAACAGTTCTCCCTCAACCACCGTTATCCACACTATTGACACTGACGATTCATACTCTTATTTAGCCAGAATAGCCTCCACACAACAGGCATTACTTAACAAAGTACATTACAGTCAGTGTGTGTACATGACAGATTTATATTCAGGTGTTACGAGATTACATTACAGCAGAGAGAGTTAAGGACAGAGTTACAAGTACTACTACAGAGAATATCTCTGTACAGATACTTCTATGAGCATATCTTTATGAGAGATCCGTCTACAGGATTGGGTTACAAGGTGGAATTACAGAATTACAGGGTTCATTTACATAACCATACTTCTATAAATAATACTAATTAACCTTAATTATTTTTTAATAGTACATGAACTGCCTGTAGCTGTAACGACAAATCACCCAAAATGAAAAATACTGGTTATCACGGTTCAGAGAACTCGTATAAGTACCTCCCCCCTGAGCAATGCTTCATTTTCTGTGGTTCTATGTGATAGAGTTATGCTGAGTACAGTGGCAGTAACCCTGCTTTCCACCACTCAATGACAAAACACACAAAAAATTAATTATATGAATTAACAGTGTTTTTTATGGAATGTTATGCATATCAACCAATATGATTAACAGAAAACTTCATCATGACAACACGTATAACTTTCAATATGACCAGTGATGAGACGCTGCGAATTGTGGATGAGTACTGTCATACCCACAAACTTTCGCGCTCTAAGGTAATCGACGCATTACTCAGCGCCACAGCACCTGTCCTTAACGATATTAACTGTTATTATCAACTTGCAGGCAAACTGCAGTCACGCTTATTAAATGGAGTGTATCAACGGGATCTTCCTCACAAACGCAATGTCGTCAGTGCAGAGAAGTATTGTCTGGAAATCTGGGAAAACAAACTTTTCACCAGAAGAATCCTGGAGTTTGACAGTTCAAATGGTGTTCTATACGCGCTGAAACATAAAAGACACTATCGCCGGGATAAGATGATTGGACGGGTTGAAAGCCGGCGTATCAAAGACATTTGCGAATACCAGATGCAACTGTCCGGGGAGAAGGCAAAATATGCCTGTTTTATTTATATTGAAAGAACAATATACAATCACGATAATCCATCCGGTGAAACACCTGTAAAAGCGGCTGTTGGTAATGCAGTCATCCTGCTGGCAAAAGACGTGATATATGACGAGTACTTTTTTGATCTGCGGCAGTCATTTTTCGTGAGCGTTAAAGATTTGATGGCCTCTGGCGCAAAAGGTATTCCGGAGACACAGAAATATCCGGACGTTTATTGCTGGATCCCGCTTTTCTCCATAAATTCCGGCGTGGTCATTACCCCGGTCTATAAAATTGATCCCCGGAAACCCTTAACGGTAAAAAAACCGGATCAGATCACTGTTGTTTGTAATTACAGAGAATAATTTCAGTCTTCTCCGTTCACCGCAACAGTGTTTACCTCTGCTTTATCTTCCGTTCAGTAAATACAAACCACCGCTCTGGCAGGTACAGGGCGTGGTTTATCTCCGATACTCCCCTGCGCAGTAATAATCATCACTGAAAATACTGATCCCGTCACGGCAAAACGCCATCCCATATTCCGGCAACACAAAATCATCTTCCGTTTATACCGGCTTCACTGACAAAACAGACAACCTGTATTGCCTGTACACAACAGTTTCTCTCCTGGCAGGAATATTCCTCAACTTTTTTACGTTTCTCCCCGGTTGTTATGCCGGTGAAGGTGGTGCGTCGTTTTCATCACCAACGCCGGTTGAGATTAACAACATCCGGAGGAACATTTTCATGAAGACCCCAGTTTCGCTGATGGATGACCAGATGGTCGACATGGCGTTTATCACTCAACTGACCGGCTTAACCGATAAGTGGTTTTATAAGCTCATCAAAGATGGTGCCTTTCCGGCCCCCATCAAACTCGGCCGCAGCTCCCGATGGCTGAAAAGTGAAGTGGAAGCCTGGTTGCAGGCGCGTATTGCACAATCCCGTCCGTAATTACTGACCGTTATCCGTTCAACCGCAGCGAATACACTATCCGGCCTCCGGAAGCATTCTGCTGCGTGCTAAAGGAGAGAATATTATGCAAAAACTTGAAAACCGGTGTGATCTGCTGCTAATTCAGCATCAGAAATGGATGGCAAGTGTAACCCGGTTTATTGTCGCTCATGGAATGGGCTCTCCGCATCTTCATGGTTATCACCGCCTGACCCTGGCCCACTTTTTTCTACCGGAAAAAGGCACCATCATCTCAGTGGCACCACAGGGACTCTATCAGGTCGTCAACCCGGGAACGCCACCGTTCATTCCTGCCATTCAGGAAGGGTTAATGACCAGCATTCAGACCCATGAAATCATGCTGCTTACGCATTTTAATCTGGGCGGCGTTTTACTCAGTGAGCTACATCGTCTGGGCGAAAGCCGGCTGGCAAACAGGCTGAACAGTCTGCTCCGGCGTTTCGAAGATCGCGATCTCTACCACACGCTGATATGGCTGTGCTGGTATGATCTGATGTGTGCCCACTCCATGCAGCCCTGGACTGAAGAGTTAAAGCATAAATCACACGCAGAGCTTGAAAGCTGGGCTGTGGCGCGCAAACGGGAAAAGCGCGAGCTTGAACTGATGATTGACGAGTATCTGTTATACGCCTGTTGATTCATAACGCTCCCGGGATTCCTTCCTCATCGTTGCACACAACCGGACGGCTATCTGTGGCAGTCCGCCAAATGACCCTCGCCGCATTTCGTTCTGCTGAAAACGGTACGTAGCCAGTGATACCGGAATTTCCGGAGAGGGTCGCAGGTATATTGCTTCTGTGCAATTGATGCTTATTTACATTGGATGTGGTTATTTCTGCATCCAATGCTATCGGAAAGAGATCAACCAGCAAATGGTTCCTCAAATCGTATTGATATTTACCCGGTGCATTGAGCACCTCCATCTGACACTCCGTTCCCGCATCAAACGGCTGAACCGGAAAACGATTTGCTTTTCACGCTCCGTGGAAATTCACGAAAAAGTTATTGGGTCATTCATCGAAAAACACATGTTCTGCTGACTGGAGCCATCACCCGGAAATATACGTCAACTGAACAATAACGATTTTTTCTTTATGGGATCCCATACACTTTCCCATACCCCTCTGAAAATCAGTCATCAACTCACCAACACATCTTCTGAAATCTGTATTAAACTTATTGCTTAAATAGATGATATAACACATCTTCCATTGCACGGAATCAGCGAAAACTGTCATTCTGGCAATCTTAACAAGATCATTTATCGGTTAATTTTATCAGTAAACAATGGAATATCACACTGATAAAATGAACATTCAGGGTAAGATGATAAAATTCACATAAAAAATGCTGAAGATTATTTATTTCATGCAGATAAACGATAAAATACAAGAGAGTATATTTTTCAGTGTAAGAGTCAATCGTTCATCTCCACTGACGATCACGGTCAGCACATAAACAAAGTGAGTCCTCCTGCTTAGTCATTGCGTATCAGAAACTAAAAAACAAAAGATTCTGTAAACAACGTGACATTTTTTATGACATTTCCCGAATACAGATATATCAACAAACAGTAGTCAGCGTTGAATTAATAAGTTTTACAGGGCTATACGTATCTTATAAAACCACTCAACGACCATCATCACCTGACTATTTAGCGGGAGTATCATCTGTATAAATCCCTAAATAATAACACCTGTTATTAAAATAAGAATGCTGTCAGCAGTAAATTATTAACATAACACCTGTCCACTCTATCTGTTCTTCTAACTCAACCGGCATCGAAAATATTGCCTGATTAGTGCATCATAGCCTTCTTTTTTCTTTCCCGACCATCAAAACAAATACAACATTTACAACCACACAATAAAACAAAACTAAAACAAAACTAAAACAAAACTAAAACATAAGATTAACAACACCAATCAACAGGAAAACACTGAATATTGAGGTGCCCTGTAACCTGGAGAGCGCATACGGCGCATGTGATCAACACAGCCCATTCTTTTCTGTCATCCCCCAAATGCAGAACAAACAAGCATAACCTAATGAATATAAAATAAAATATTATTTTTCACCATCATAAAAACATCAATGTATCTTTATATAAAAACACTGATAACATGACATAAACATTTAAAAACATAAACAAATCACAACAAAAACATTTGATAATCACTTAGTGACAAAATAAAATTGAGACGATTTTGTTATAAGAGAGGCGCCATGGAGTGAGATAATGAATAACGAACAGATGCTTATCAAATGCAAAGATCCCCGTAAATGTCGGTTTTATGCTGAATATCTGAATCACAAATACCCCAATGAATTCCCTCAGTTTGCGCCTGACAACCCACAAAACTGTATCAGAAATGTTAATGCGTTTTTAAAAGAAAAGTATTGTAATACTTCAAACAATTCTTTTGGTGTTTTTGGTTCGACTGCAGAAGAAGCTCTCAGCAAAGAAATTAATGAACTTGAAATTATTGCAGGGCAGGCAATACTGCCTGAAGAGAGTTTTCTCTGGTTGAAAACTGACGAACTTGCGACTTTCTTTACCTGGACTACTATTTATCTGTCGAAGGAAGACCATACAAATTTCCCGGAAATAAACCATAATTCATCAGGGATAAAAAACGGAATTGAAGTCAGAAAAAGACGAACAGTTACCGATGAAACGTTAAATACTTACAAAAAAAGTAACCTTCCGGATAATCCATCATCCCATAACGAACGAATAAAAGTAATCATTTTATATTTTGATTCCTGTCATTCTTTAATTAATAAAAATGCAAAAAGCATATACCTCGAGGAACTCAGGCAGACGTGGCTTAAAAATAAAAGCGCTTGTCAAAAGTTTAAGTGGCTCCTTCCTGACGATGATGAAATGTGTCAGTGGTTCTGGACAAGACTGAAACAAAAACAGGATGAAACACATCCGGTACATAACCCGGTGACCCGGTGGTTCATACCATCTTCAACGAAAGAATATTATCTTGCCTCTCTCGTCGCCTTTGCTTTATGGAAAGAGGCACCTGATACCATTGAACTGTTCAGAACACGCATAAATCATGCCTGGCATCAAAAAAAACAAAAAGACAAATATCGGAATGATGGTAAAAAGGCTATTAATATACATATAAGAAGCAATGCGAAAGAAATGCTTGATGAACTCAGAACTGTTTACGGTCTGAGAACAGGAGAGTTTTTTGAAATGCTGATTACAGAAAAATATCTTGAACACAAGCGAAGGAAGTAATTCATTACCTGTTACATTCTAAATAATCTCAGACAGATATTATCTCCGTGAATCCCCCGCCACCTTTCCGGTGCGCGGGGTTTTGTCTTTTTTCACCGGGAATACATGTATGAATCCGTCTGATGCCATTGAGGCAATTGAAAAACCGCTCTCCTCCCTGCCTTACTCACTTTCCCGTCACATCCTGGAACATCTGCGCAAACTCACCAGCCACGAACCCGTGATTGGCATTATGGGGAAAAGCGGGGCCGGTAAATCCTCACTCTGTAATGCACTGTTTCAGGGGGAGGTCACCCCGGTCAGTGATGTTCACGCCGGCACCCGGGAAGTGCGGCGCTTCCGTCTGAGTGGCCATGGTCACAACATGGTTATCACTGACCTGCCCGGGGTGGGTGAGAGCCGGGACAGGGATGCAGAGTATGAAGCCCTGTACCGTGACATTCTGCCTGAACTTGACCTGGTACTGTGGCTGATTAAAGCCGATGACCGTGCCCTGTCTGTGGATGAGTATTTCTGGCGACACATCCTGCACCGGGGACATCAGCAGGTGCTGTTTGTGGTGACGCAGGCCGATAAAACGGAGCCCTGCCATGAATGGGATGTGGCCGGCATTCAGCCTTCTCCCGCACAGGCACAGAACATTCGCGAGAAAACGGAGGCGGTATTCCGGCTGTTCCGGCCCGTACATCCGGTTGTTGCCGTATCGGCCCGCACCGGCTGGGAACTGGATACGCTGGTCAGTGCGCTCATGACAGCACTTCCCGACCATGCCGCCAGTCCCCTGATGACCCGCCTGCAGGACGAGCTGCGCACGGAATCTGTCCGGTCTCAGGCCCGTGAACAGTTTACCGGTGCGGTGGACCGGATATTTGACACGGCGGAGAGCGTCTGTATTGCCTCTGTTGCACGCACGGTTCTGCGAGCCGTCCGTGACACGGTGGTCTCTGTTGCCCGCGCTGTATGGAACTGGATTTTCTTCTGAACAGTCTGCCAGGGAAATGCCTGATTACATTACGTTAACCAACTGAAAACATGATACAAACACCTCATGCCCCTCCTGTTTCTCTTGCGTGACTGCCCTGCTGTTAATAGAATAAAACGATCGATAAAACAGGTATCGATCGTTACTATCGATCGTTTATGGTGGTTAATGGCCTGCGAAAAGGCAGCTGAATCTCTTCATCATGCAGAACGGAATTGCACACAACGGACTGATACTTCTCTGGCGGATGAGAGAGGGGAAGCATTTATGTCCGGGAAAAACCACTTTATCTGACCATGCTGTTTTGTACCTGCCGGTATCCACTTTTGTGGGTACCGGCTTTTTTATTCACCCTCTGTAAGGAAAAGCTGATGAAACGACATCTGAACACCAGCTACAGGCTGGTATGGAATCACATTACGGGCACTCTGGTGGTGGCTTCCGAACTGGCCCGCTCACGGGGAAAACGCGCCGGTGTGGCGGTTGCGCTGTCTCTTGCTGCTGTCACGTCAGTCCCGGCACTGGCTGCTGACACGGTTGTACAGGCGGGAGAAACCGTGAACGGCGGAACACTGACAAATCATGACAACCAGATTGTCCTCGGTACGGCCAACGGAATGACCATCAGTACCGGGCTGGAGTATGGGCCGGATAACGAGGCCAATACCGGCGGGCAATGGATACAAAATGGCGGTATCGCCAACAACACTACTGTCACCGGTGGTGGTCTTCAGAGAGTGAATGCCGGAGGAAGCGTTTCAGACACGGTTATCAGTGCCGAAGGCGGACAGAGCCTTCAGGGGCAGGCAGTGAACACCACTCTGAACGGCGGTGAGCAGTGGGTACATGAAGGCGGGATTGCAACGGGTACCGTCATTAATGAGAAGGGCTGGCAGGCCGTCAAATCCGGCGCAGTGGCAACCGACACGGTTGTGAATACCGGCGCGGAAGGGGGACCGGATGCAGAAAATGGTGATACCGGGCAGACCGTCTACGGAGATGCCGTACGCACCACCATCAATAAAAATGGTCGTCAGATTGTGGCTGCTGAAGGAACGGCAAATACCACTGTGGTTTATGCCGGCGGCGACCAGACTGTACATGGTCACGCACTGGATACCACGCTGAATGGGGGGTACCAGTATGTGCACAACGGCGGTACGGCGTCTGGCACTGTTGTAAACAGTGACGGCTGGCAGATTATCAAGGAAGGTGGTCTGGCGGATTTCACCACCGTTAACCAGAAAGGCAAACTGCAGGTGAACGCCGGTGGTACAGCCACGAATGTCACCCTGAAGCAGGGCGGCGCACTGGTCACCAGTACTGCAGCAACGGTTCTTGGCAGCAACCGTCTGGGGAGTTTCACGGTGGAAAACGGTAAGGCTGACGGCGTTGTTCTGGAGTCCGGCGGTCGCCTGGATGTACTGGAGGGCCATTCAGCGCAGAAAACACGGGTGGATGACGGCGGTACCCTGGCAGTGTCTGCCGGTGGTAAGGCAACAGATGTCACCATGACATCCGGTGGTGCCCTGATTGCAGACAGTGGTGCCACTGTTGAGGGGACCAATGCCAGCGGTAAGTTCAGTATTGATGGCATATCCGGTCAGGCCAGCGGCCTGCTGCTGGAAAATGGCGGCAGCTTTACGGTTAATGCCGGGGGACAGGCCGGTAACACCACTGTCGGATATCGTGGAACACTGACGCTGGCTGCCGGGGGAAGTCTGAGTGGCAGAACACAGCTCAGTAAAGGCGCCAGCATGGTACTGAATGGTGATGTGGTCAGTACCGGCGATATTGTTAACGCAGGGGAGATTCGCTTTGATAATCAGACGACACAGGATGCCGTGCTGAGCCGTTCTGTTGCAAAAGGCGACTCCCCGGTAACGTTCCATAAACTGACCACCAGTAACCTCACCGGTCAGGGTGGCACCATCAATATGCGTGTTCGCCTTGATGGCAGCAATGCCTCTGACCAGCTGGTGATTAATGGTGGTCAGGCAACCGGCAAAACCTGGCTTGCGTTTACAAATGTCGGAAACAGTAACCTCGGGGTGGCAACCTCCGGACAGGGTATCCGGGTTGTGGATGCACAGAATGGTGCCACCACAGAAGAAGGTGCGTTTGCCCTGAGTCGCCCGCTTCAGGCCGGCGCCTTTAACTACACCCTGAACCGTGACAGCGATGAAGACTGGTACCTGCGCAGTGAAAATGCTTATCGTGCTGAAGTCCCCCTGTATGCCTCCATGCTGACACAGGCAATGGACTATGACCGGATTCTGACAGGCTCCCGCAGCCATCAGACCGGTGTAAGCGGTGAAAATAACAGCGTCCGTCTCAGCATTCAGGGCGGTCATCTCGGGCACGATAACAACGGCGGTATTGCCCGTGGGGCCACGCCGGAAATCAGCGGCAGCTATGGCCTCGTCCGTCTGGAGGGTGACCTGCTGAGAACAGAGGTTGCCGGTATGTCACTGACGACAGGAGTGTATGGTGCTGCAGGCCATTCTTCCGTTGATGTTAAGAATGATGACGGCTCCCGTGCCGGCACGGTCCGGGATGATGCCGGCAGTCTGGGCGGATACCTGAATCTGGTACACAACGCCTCCGGCCTGTGGGCTGACATTGTGGCCCAGGGAACCCGCCACAGCATGAAAGCGTCATCGGACAATAACGACTTCCGCGCCCGGGGCTGGGGCTGGCTGGGCTCACTGGAAACCGGTCTGCCCTTCAGTATCACTGACAATCTGATGCTGGAGCCACAACTGCAGTACACCTGGCAGGGACTCTCCCTGGATGACGGCCAGGATAACGCCGGTTATGTGAAGTTCGGGCATGGCAGTGCACAACATGTGCGTGCCGGTTTCCGTCTGGGCAGCCACAACGATATGACCTTTGGTGAAGGCACCTCATCCCGTGACACCCTGCGCGGCAGTGCCAAACACAGTGTGCGTGAACTGCCGGTGAACTGGTGGGTACAGCCTTCTGTTATCCGCACCTTCAGCTCCCGGGGGGACATGAGCATGGGTACAGCCGCAGCCGGCAGTAACATGACGTTCTCACCGTCACAGAATGGTACGTCACTGGACCTGCAGGCCGGACTGGAAGCCCGTGTCCGGGAAAATATCACCCTGGGCGTTCAGGCTGGTTATGTCCACAGCGTCAGCGGCAGCAGCGCTGAAGGCTATAACGGTCAGGCCACGCTGAATGTGACCTTCTGACAGAACCATCGCCTCTCTGTGGTCCCGGTCATCATGATCGGGACCCGGACCGGCGCAACGGATATTCAACGCCACATTCGCTGGCATTAACAATAACATGATATTCATCACGGAGTGACTATGTTACAGATAGTCGGCGCGCTGATCCTGCTGATCGCAGGATTTGCCATTCTTCGCCTTTTGTTCAGAGCATTAATCAGCACGGCTTCTGCGCTGGCAGGGCTCATATTGCTGTGTCTGTTCGGCCCGGCCTTACTGGCTGGCTATATCACCGAACGCATAACCAGGTTGTTCCATATTCGCTGGCTGGCAGGCGTATTTCTGACGATTGCCGGAATGATCATCAGCTTCATGTGGGGACTTGATGGTAAACATATCGCGCTGGAGGCTCACACCTTTGACTCTGTGAAATTTATTCTGACCACCGCTCTCGCCGGTGGTCTGCTGGCTGTTCCCCTGCAGATCAAAAACATTCAGCAGAACGGGATCACACCAGAAGATATCAGCAAGGAAATTAACGGGTATTACTGCTGTTTTTATACTGCCTTTTTCCTTATGGCGTGTTCTGCATGCGCACCATTGATCGCGTTACAGTACGATATTTCACCGTCACTGATGTGGTGGGGCGGGTTGTTGTACTGGCTGGCTGCATTAGTGACGCTGCTATGGGCGGCCAGCCAAATCCAGGCGCTGAAAAAACTGACCTGTGCCATCAGCCAGACACTGGAAGAACAACCGGTGCTCAACAGTAAATCGTGGCTGACCAGTTTGCAAAACGATTACAGCCTTCCTGACTCACTGACGGAGCGCATCTGGCTGACGCTCATTTCTCAACGGATTTCCCGGGGAGAGCTGAGGGAATTTGAACTGGCAGACGGAAACTGGTTACTGAACAATGCCTGGTATGAAAGAAACATGGCAGGGTTTAACGAACAGTTGAAAGAGAACCTGTCATTCACACCTGATGAACTGAAAACGCTCTTCCGGAACCGCCTGAATTTATCACCGGAAGCGAATGACGATTTTCTCGATCGTTGCCTGGACGGCGGTGACTGGTATCCCTTTTCAGAAGGTCGCCGTTTTGTATCATTCCATCACGTGGATGAGCTTCGTATCTGTGCCTCCTGCGGGCTGACAGAAGTACATCATGCCCCGGAAAATCATAAGCCGGATCCGGAATGGTACTGCTCCTCTCTTTGTCGCGAAACAGAAACACTGTGTCAGGAAATTTATGAACGCCCTTACAACAGCTTTATTTCCGATGCAACGGCGAATGGTCTGATTCTCATGAAACTGCCGGAAACCTGGAGTACAAATGAGAAAATGTTTGCTTCCGGAGGGCAGGGACATGGGTTTGCCGCTGAACGGGGAAACCATATTGTCGACAGAGTCCGTCTGAAAAACGCACGGATCCTCGGTGATAATAATGCCAGAAATGGAGCAGACAGACTGGTCAGCGGAACAGAAATCCAGACGAAATATTGTTCAACTGCAGCCCGTAGCGTCGGTGCGGCATTCGACGGACAAAACGGACAGTATCGTTACATGGGAAATAATGGCCCCATGCAACTGGAAGTCCCCCGTGATCAGTATGCCGGCGCTGTTGAAACCATGAGGAATAAGATCCGCGAAGGTAAAGTACCCGGTGTAACCGATCCCGCAGAAGCGTCCCGGCTGATTCGTCGGGGACATCTGACTTATACTCAGGCCCGTAATATCACCCGGTTCGGGACCATCGAATCGGTCACTTATGATATTGCCGAGGGTTCGGTTGTCAGTCTGGCGGCCGGAGGGATCAGTTTTGCCCTGACGGCATCGGTCTTCTGGCTCAGCACCGGCGATCGCGATGCTGCCCTGCAGACAGCTGCTGTCCAGGCAGGAAAAACCTTCACCCGCACACTGGCTGTCTACGTCACAACCCAGCAACTCCACCGGCTCAGTGTTGTTCAGGGTATGCTGAAGCACATTGATTTTTCGACTGCCAGCCCGACTGTCCGACTGGCTCTTCAGAAGGGGACCGGTGCAGGAAATATCAGTGCCCTGAACAAAGTGATGAAGGGTACGCTGGTGACATCTCTGGCACTGGTAGCTGTCACAACCGGCCCTGACATGATCAAAATGTTGCGGGGACGGATCTCCGGTACGCAGTTCATCAGGAATCTTGCCGTGGCATCTTCCGGTGTGGCAGGTGGTGCTGTCGGGTCAGTGGCGGGCGGAATACTGTTCAGTCCACTGGGACCATTTGGTGTACTGACAGGGCGTGTGGTTGGCGGTGTTCTGGGGGGAATGATTGCCTCCGCTGTATCAGGAAAAATTGCCGGAGCGCTGGTTGAAGAAGATCGCGTCAAAATTCTGGCAATGATTCAGGAGCAGGTGACATGGCTTGCCGGCAGTTTCCTGCTGACCGGACATGAGATTGAAAATCTGAACGAGAATCTGGCCCGTGTTATCGATCAGAATGCTCTGGAGATCATTTTCGCCGCCGGTATACAACAACGGGCCGCGACCAATATGTTAATCAAACCACTGGTGGTCAGTATCATCAGGCAACGCCCCGTCATGGAATATGATGCATCCCATCTCGGCAATATGGTTAACCGACTGGAAGAAGCATTACCCCCGGAGTTACCAGCATAACGGCTATTCTGCGCCTTTTACGCTTTATCACCTGATTTGTCAGTGTCATCGTCATGACTCAGAGAGGTAAATACCATGATTCACCTGTTCAAAACCTGCATGATTACCGCCTTCATTCTGGGGTTAACGTGGTCTGCCCCACTCCGGGCACAGGATCAACGTTACATCAGTATACGCAATACAGATACGATATGGCTCCCGGGAAATATTTGTGCTTACCAGTTCCGGCTGGATAATGGCGGAAACGATGAAGGATTTGGCCCCCTCACCATCACTCTGCAACTCAAAGACAAATATGGTCAGACGCTGGTGACCAGAAAAATGGAAACGGAAGCTTTTGGTGACAGTAATGCCACGCAAACCACAGACGCATTTCTGGAAACGGAGTGCGTGGAAAATGTCGCCACAACCGAAATCATTAAAGCAACTGAAGAAAGTAACGGCCATCGTGTCAGTCTGCCGTTATCGGTTTTCAATCCCCAGGACTACCATCCACTGCTGATTACCGTTTCCGGAAAAAACGTTAACTGATCCCTGAAGTCAGTTTCATGCTTCAGCCTCTGTCACAACGCGTGGCAGAGGCTTTTTATTTATCAGGAGAAAACAGATATGCCGGGTTACACAGAGTATGTCCTGGCTGAAGGATCTTTCTCATACGGGCAGGCGGTTGCTGTCATAACAGCTTACCGCAATGTGTTTATCCAGGATGACCCGGGAATGCATTTCCGTCGGGTTATCCGCAACGCGGAAGGTCAGCGACGCTGGCGCTGCCGGAATTCTGAACCCGATGCCGGAAAGGTGCTTAATACGCGGCTCGCCAGTGATGGTCTTCTCAGACAATAAACGTCATTCATTTCACCCATCAGGCCGCGTCTTCTCCGGGAGACGTGGCTTTTTCATTTATTACACCAGTAAATCTTAACCACCGATAAGGAGCAAATTATGCGACTAGCCAGTCGTTTTGGTTATGCGAACCAGATACGCCGTGACCGTCCGCTGACACACGAAGAACTGATGCACTATGTGCCGGGGATTTTCGGGGAAGATAAACACACGTCCCGAAGCCAGAACTATACGTACATCCCCACCATCACCGTACTGGAAAGCCTGCAGCGGGAAGGCTTTCAGCCATTCTTCGCCTGCCAGACCCGTGTGCGCGACCCGGGCCGCCGGGGATACACAAAACACATGCTGCGTCTGCGGCGGGCCGGAGAGATAAACGGAGAACATGTCCCTGAAATTATTCTGCTCAACTCTCATGACGGTACCTCCAGCTACCAGATGCTGCCGGGTTACTTCAGGTTCGTCTGCCAGAACGGATGCGTCTGTGGTCAGTCTCTGGGGGAAGTGCGTGTTCCGCACCGGGGAAATGTGGTGGACAGAGTCATTGAAGGGGCTTACGAGGTGGTGGGGGTTTTTGACCGGATTGAGGAAAAGCGTGATGCCATGCAGTCGCTGATTCTGCCGCCACCGGCACGCCAGGCGCTGGCACAGGCGGCACTGACTTACCGTTATGGTGACGAACATCAGCCCGTCACCACCGCCGACATTCTGACGCCACGACGCCGGGAGGATTACGGTAAGGACCTGTGGAGTGCTTATCAGACCATTCAGGAGAATATGCTGAAAGGCGGAATTTCAGGTCGCAGCGCTAAAGGAAAACGTATCCATACCCGTGCCATTCACAGCATTGACACTGACATTAAGCTCAACCGCGCATTGTGGGTGATGGCAGAAACGCTGCTGGAGAGCATGCGCTGATGCTGTTTCCCTGAAAGTGCAGCTCTGACTCACGTCTGTACCAGTCCCCAGGCATTCTTCCATTCATTTACTTTTTATAAGGAATAATCTCATGACAACCGTTACGCATAATTCCACCACACCTTCTGTTTCCGTAACCGCTGCATCAGGGAATAACCCACCTCAGCTGGTTGCTACTCTCGTCCCTGATGAACAGCGCATCAGCTTCTGGCCGCAACATTTTGGCCTTATTCCACAGTGGGTGACCCTGGAGCCCCGTGTCTTCGGCTGGATGGACCGTCTGTGCGAAGACTACTGCGGTGGTATCTGGAATCTGTACACCCTGAACAACGGCGGGGCATTTATGGCGCCCGAACCGGATGACGATGATGACGAAACATGGGTACTGTTCAATGCCATGAACGGTAACCGCGCTGAAATGAGCCCGGAAGCCGCCGGTATTGCCGCCTGTCTGATGACGTACAGCCATCATGCCTGTCGTACGGAGTGTTATGCCATGACGGTCCATTATTACCGGCTGCGGGATTACGTCCTGCAGCATCCGGAATGCAGCGCCATTATGCGCATTATCGACTGAATGGAGGCAGGGACAATGCAGCAGCTTTCCTTTCTGCCCGGAGAGATGACGCCCGGCGAGCGCAGTCTCATTCTGCGGGCCCTGAAAACCCTGGACCGCCATCTTCATGAACCCGGCGTGGCCTTCACCTCCACCCGTGCAGCACGGGAATGGCTGATTCTGAACATGGCGGGACTGGAGCGTGAAGAGTTCCGGGTGCTGTATCTGAACAACCAGAATCAGCTGATTGCCGGTGAAACCCTCTTTACCGGCACCATCAACCGCACGGAAGTCCATCCCCGGGAAGTGATTAAACGCGCCCTGTACCACAATGCCGCTGCCGTGGTACTGGCACACAATCACCCGTCCGGTGAAGTCACACCCAGTAAGGCAGACCGCCTTATCACCGAACGTCTGGTACAGGCACTGGCCCTGGTGGATATCCGGGTGCCGGACCATCTGATAGTCGGTGGCAACCAGGTTTTCTCCTTTGCGGAACACGGTCTGCTTTAACCCGTCACTGCCACAACCACATCACACCTGTTTTCACTTTTATCTTCTGTCTTCAGAGGTATCCCATTATGAAAATTATCACCCGTGGTGAAGCCATGCGTATTCACCAACAGCATCCGGCATCCCGTCTTTTTCCGTTCTGTACCGGCAAATACCGCTGGCACGGCAGTGCTGAGGCGTATACCGGTCGTGAAGTGCAGGATATTCCCGGTGTGCTGGCCGTGTTTGCTGAACGCCGTAAGGACAGTTTTGGCCCGTATGTCCGGCTGATGAGCGTCACCCTGAACTGATGTCCGTCACCCGCGAGTACGACCAGATGGACTCAGACGCCACTGTGGATGAGGCCATTCTCATCAATGCATACATCTTCACCGAAACAGGTCAGCGCGCCGGCTGACCTGTCATCGTTAAACCATTCTTAACCACTTTTCAGAGAGGATTTTATCGTGTCAGACAAACTCTCCGGGATAACTCATCCCGACGACAATCACGACCGCCCCTGGTGGGGGCTTCCCTGCACAGTGAGGCCCTGTTTTGGTGCCCGTCTGGTGCAGGAGGGTAACCGCCTGCATTACCTTGCCGACCGCGCCGGTATCAGAGGCCGCTTCAGCGACGCAGATGCATACCATCTGGACCAGGCCTTTCCGCTGCTGATGAAACAACTGGAACTCATGCTCACCAGCGGTGAACTGAATCCCCGCCATCAGCATACCGTCACGCTGTATGCGAAAGGTCTGACCTGCAAAGCTGACACCCTCGGTAGCGGTGGTTACGTTTATCTGGCTGTTTATCCGACGCCCGAAACGAAAAAGTAAACCACCGGAATAACCCTCTGCTCCGGCCTGGTGTTTTTCACCACGCCACTTTCCCGTTTTTTATCTCTGCATATCAGGAAAATCTTCAGTATGAAAACATTACCCGATACACACGTACGGGAGGCATCGCGCTGCCCGTCTCCCGTCACCATCTGGCAGACTCTGCTCTCCCGACTGCTGGACCAGCATTACGGCCTTACACTGAATGACACACCGTTTGCCGATGAACGTGTGATTGAGCAGCATATTGAGGCAGGCATTTCACTGTGTGACGCGGTGAACTTTCTCGTTGAAAAATACGCGCTGGTACGTACCGACCAGTCGGGATTCAGCGCCTGTACCCACTCTCAGTTAATAAACAGCATCGATATCCTCCGGGCTCGCCGGGCAACAGGCCTGATGACTCGCGACAATTACAGAACGGTAAATAACATTACCCTAGGGAAGCATCCGGAGGCGAAACGATGAAACTGGCCCTGACGCTGGAAGCCGACAGCGTTAACGTACAGGCGCTGAACATGGGGCGCATTGTCGTTGACGTCGATGGTGTTAATCTCGCTGAACTGATTAACAAGGTCTCTGAAAACGGTTATTCACTCCGCGTGGTCGATAAATCCGACCAGCAGTCAACCAGTACACCACCACCGTTAACAACCCTTACCGGCATACGCTGCAGCACCGCACATATCACGGAAACAGACAACGCCTGGCTGTACTCGCTGTCACACCAGACTAATGACGACGGCGAATCAGAATGGATTCATTTTACCGGCAGCGGCTATCTGTTACGTACCGATGCGTGGTCGTATCCGGTTCTGCGGCTTAAACGCCTGGGCCTGTCCAGAACGTTCCGTCGTCTGGTTGTCACACTAATCCGGCGTTATGGCGTCAGTCTCATTCATCTGGATGCCAGCGCTGAATGCCTGCCGGGATTGCCCACTTTCAACTGGTAACCAGGACAAAAGACACAGTATGGAATCATTAACCACAGAAACAGCACTGGATATTCTGATTGCGTGGCTGCAGGACAATATCGACTGCGAATCGGGAATTATCTTTGACAACGATGAGGATAAAACGGATTCGGCAGCACTGCTGCCCTGTATTGAACAGGCCAGGGAAGATATCCGTACACTGCGCCAGTTGCAGCTTCTGCACCAGAACCGGTGAGTCTTACTCACCAGACTTCATTCCACTGACGCCAGCCTGAACAGGGCTGGCATTTTCATTTATCTGCAAAAAGGAATATCGATTATGTCTGATATCACAGCCTACCGTCCGGAAGTGGTCAACGGGAATACGGACGTTATCTGCTCAACCAGCATCCGCCACATTCTGGCTGTACGAAAGAGTTCACTGCTGCAAATCGACACAATTATCCGGCATCAAGTGAGCGATATCAGTTAACAGATATAGATGGAGAAGATGCTTTTATCCGGATTGGTTCTATCGCGATGGTGCGAGTACTACTTGATGCAATGAAGCCTGTCGAGGAAGATGACGAGTAACAGAGCTCGGTATCTCAATCAGGAGCTGATTGTCCTGGTTCGATGCCGAAAACCAGTGATTTTTCGTGTTGGTATCTGTGTTGGTATAAGATGATATTGTTTATTATTAACAATTTTAAATCATGAGGTTAAGTCACATGTTTGAGTCCGGCCTTCGCACCAAAAGTATGTAAATAGACCTCAACTGAGGTCTTTTTTTTATGCCTGAAATCCGCGCCACACAAATCTTTTCCACTGTTTTTTTCAACTAACGTCAACCTGGTTCAATCCATATTAAATCCCTTAAGAATACCGAACCAAGTATGTACGCGTTTATCTATTAAGGATTTAGCTCTTTCAGAAAATCTAATCCATCCTCCAGGCACAATATTTATTGCGATCGCGCTCGCATCGTGGACAATGTTTAATCATAAGTAATATTTACATCAATGAAATCAATGATTTCTATTATGTCACGGAATGAGAAATGGACAGCAATACATTGGGATTCACTTCATACTGGCGCAACTCCCTAGCTGACGCCGAATCTGGCAAAGGAACGTTTTCACGTAAAGATACGGAATCATTCATTCGGTGGATAAATATCACCGCAGGGCAGTTGGATGACGAAACTATTCGGGCATTTTTTGACGGTGAAGGGGAGTCTGTAAAAAACGTTGAAGTCGTGTTACGGCCCCAGGTGTGGAACCGCATTGTAAAGCATGGCAAAGAGCAAACGGCAGGTGCACCCGCAATTATTACGCCACTGGTTACCTCCGCTCTTCTTAATAGGGAAGGTTTTTTGTTTCCTGCCGCTTCAGCCACTATTCCCCGCGATCTGCTTGAACCTCTCCCTTCCGGTCATTTTTCTATTGGTGAGTTGGTGCAATATGACAAATACAAAACTACGCATAACACAGCCACCATTAATGAAGGTCAACCAGAACATTACAAAGAAACTGACGAAGAGAAAGCGGAACGCCATGCCAGGTATCGTCAGCATTGGCAAAATTATCTTCAACAGTCAGATAACCTTTTAAGAAACGTCGCTGGAAATTGGGTCGCTACATCTGAGCCATACGAACGGGCTGGATACGGTTATATTGTTAAAGCTAGCCAGCATGTAGGGGCCAGTGTTCATATCCTGCCTTTGTATGACCATCTGCTGATGAGCCAGGTTAAGGTTCCTCTATTAACGCGTTTTGCCTCAAATGAAATGGTTCCACTAGAGCCACTTCTCGCTAAGAATGCTATGTTCTGCGAACGTCTGGGGCATTCCGGCGATAAGTTTCCGCTGGCAGTGGCGCAGCGCGATGCCCTGAGCCATTATCTGACTCAACAGCAGGGGGATATGCTCGCTGTTAACGGTCCTCCGGGAACGGGTAAAACTACGCTGGTGCTTTCTATTATCGCCACCGAATGGACTAGAGCCGCACTTAATCAAGCTGAACCTCCTGTAATTATTGCCACATCAACTAACAATCAGGCCGTCACCAATATTATTGAAGCCTTTGGAAAAGATTTCTCTACTGGTTTTGGCGTAATGGCTGGTCGTTGGTTGCCGGAGGTAATAAGCTATGGCGCTTATTTTCCGTCTAAAAGCCGTCAGGTTGAGGCTGCGAAGAAATACCAGACTGAAGATTTTTTTAACCACGTTGAATCCCAGGAATATCTGGAAAAAGCCCGGGCATTTTACCTTGAAAAAGCGGAGGTGGCGTTTGGAGCTGGAGAGTGCAATTCACCAGAGCATGTAGTGACGCTTTTGCATGAACGTTTAACTTCACAGTTTATTCAACTTCAGCAAATCGAACCCACATGGCGCAGGCTTAATGATATCCGCCATGAACAGCGAGCCATCAGTGAGAATCTCGACCAGTATCTTCAGGACGAAAACACACGTCTTCTCAATATTGGCAATGAAATTTCACTTTTAACAAGAGGTAAAAAGCAGTGGCAGCAATACCGTGCTGATGAGTCGCTAGTGTATGCGGTTTTGTCATGGCTTCCTGCTGTTCGTACTAAACGCCATTACCAGATTAACCTCTTCCTGGACTCTACGTTTGGCACAAGAATGACATCGTTCCAGGGAAATTATCCCGAAGATATTGATGAATTTATTGATAGTTTGATTGCTAAAACGCAAAAGGAGCAGGATGAGTGCCAACAGAACATCAACTATGCGAAGGATATAGCCCGACGCGAAATAGAAGCTGCAAAACAATGGCGTGAGTTGACTTATGCTTTGGGTTACAGAGGTGACGATGAATTGAATCTTTCAGGAGCGGATGAACTTGCCGATACTCAGATTCGTTTTCCAGCGTTCTTGGTAGCGACCCATTATTGGGAGGGGCGTTGGCTGATTGATATGGCAGCTATAGATAATTTGCAAAAAGAAAAAGGAATTACCGGGATAACTATCGCCGAGGCTCGTTGGCTAAGAAGAATGAAACTTACTCCTTGTGTGGTGATGACCTGCTACATGTTGCCTTACCATATGAACAGAAGAAAATCTTTTGGTGGCGATAGAACATCGGATAATAATTATTTATATAACTTTGCTGATTTACTGATTGTCGATGAAGCCGGGCAGGTACTCCCGGAGGTTGCTGCAGCTTCCTTTGCATTGGCGAAGAAAGCGCTGGTGATTGGCGATACGGAGCAAATAGCTCCAATCTGGAATTGTCTACCCGTCACTGATATGGGCAATATGCTTGAGGAGAATATTATTTCTGGTGGCACTCAGGAAGAGTTAATAAATACATATACTCACGTGTGTGGGTCTGGAAAAAGTGCAGCATCTGGCAGCGTAATGCAGGTAGCCCAGTTTAACTCTCACTACCAGTATGATCCCAAGTTCGAGCGCGGAATGTATCTGTATGAGCATCGTCGCTGTTTCAATAACATCATCGGCTACTGTAACTCACTTTGCTATCACGGTAAGTTGCAGCCTAAAAGAGGGATGGAAAAAGGGACGATTTTCCCCGCAATGGGATATTTACATATTGATGGTAGAGGCATGAAGCCAAATGGGGGGAGCCGTTATAACCCTCTTGAAGCTGAAACAATAGCAGCATGGCTGGTGGCACATAAGGATGATATAGAGCGCCATTACGGGGAACCACTGTACAAAGTTGTTGGTGTTGTGACGCCATTTTCGGCGCAGGTTAATGCTATCAAAACGTCATTGCGTAAGCTGGAAATTAATGGCAAAGACGAGGAGGGTTCACTGACAGTGGGGACTGTGCACTCCTTGCAGGGGGCGGAAAGGGCGATTGTTCTCTTTTCTCCAGTCTACTCAAAACATGAAGATGGCAGGTTTCTTGATAGCAACAGCAGTATCCTCAATGTTGCTGTCTCACGCGCTAAAGATAGTTTTCTGGTATTTGGCGATATGGACCTTATCGAGATGCAGCCCGCATTTTCGCCGCGAGGGTTATTGGCAAAATATCTCTTTTCTTCAGATAATAATGCGTTGCAATTTGAGTTTCATAAACGACAGGATTTAATTTCCGCACATACACAAATTTCAACGCTGCATGGCGTGGAGCAGCATGATGAATTTTTGAACATGACTCTTGCCGGAGCTCAAAAGAAAATAACGATTATTTCCCCTTGGTTATCCTGGCAAAAAATGGAGCAAACGGGATTTCTGGCATCAATGGCTTTGGCCCGTTCCCGGGGCATTGATATTACTGTGGTGACGGATAAAAACTGCAATATAGCGCATGTCGATGATGATAAGCGTCAGGAGAAAAAACATCTGCTGAATGATGCTGTTGAAAAGCTCAATAAGATGGGTATCGCTACGAAATTGGTTAATCGTGTCCACAGCAAAATTGTGATTGAGGATGAAGAACTGCTGTGTGTCGGATCTTTTAACTGGTTCAGTGCTGCACGGGAAGATAAGTATCAACGATACGATACGTCTTTGGTGTACCGTGGCGAAAGCGTAAAAAATGAAATAAAGGCAATATATAGCAGTCTGGATCAACGTCAGCTTTAAATGTGATGAGCCGTTCATGATACAGGAGTAGTAAAGGGCATATTTTACCAATGTTAAGGCGACTTTGCGTTTTATTGCGAGTCGCCTTTCCTGATTATAAATCTTATTGTTTACCTAATCATTTTCCTTTGCATAATGCGCCTGGGATTAATGGCGGGTGCTTTTGGGAATGAAAGAAAATGCAAGCAATAATATAATGATGGCCTAATTTCTTTGAACATCATTAAGCATATTATCATCGTCTATTTGCCAGAATCCGTCGCCTTATAATCGCCAGAACGGCATATCAGGTCGGTACTGTGAACGCTGTGGTCCAAAACGTTCCAGTAAACTGTGCAGAGGTTCGTAGATTTCCGAGCCATAATCGAAAAGGCGCGGATGTCTATTAAGGCATCCGGCTAATCTTTAAGCAATAACAACGGTTTATGCGGTGCGCGTTTTTCACCCTTGTGCCAGATTATTATATTGGCAATTGCCTGCTGTTCGAGCCTGCAAGTGAAGAGATATTACCTTGATCTCATTTGTTTTTTGTTGCCTGTTTTGGGAACGGACAAGGACATCCCCCATGAATAAACTCCCCGCTCACCTTTCGCTCCAAAACTGCAAAATTGCTTCTACAAACCTGTCAGAAATAATCCCCCGACGGGCTGCCGCGCTGAAATGACTGCTTCGCAGTGCCGTCGTCCAGTTCTCCGGTGACCGGTACGCTGAACCGAAATATCCCGTGCTTAAATCGTCCGGATCTTCATCAGGCGCGTTCGTCAGCCCTCTTTCACCTTGTTGCTGGAAGTCGATGAAAATAATATTGGCTAAAATATTATTTTGATAATTGCCATAAATAGCTTCATACGCATGAGGGAAACTTTCTTTCCAGTACCAGGTGGTATCGCCGCAAAACCACGGCGCGCCAGTAATATTATTAAGCTGAGAATGGTATTGTTTTAGATCCCTACGAAAGGCTTCAACCATATGATTAAAGTGTTGAGGGTGTGACGCGTAGTCACTTGTCATTAAGTCAAATTCGCCTTGCATCCAGCATACGCCGAGGAATTTGTTATGCGGATTTTTTGCCAGTGCGGCTCGCGTTCTGCTGACTAAATCCTGGTATAGAGGGGTATCCGTTCCCCAACGACAAGCATCATGGCTGGCTCCGTGCCGTTCTGAATATGTCCCTTCGCTGCCCGCAGTAAAAGCCGATCCGCCACGGCAACATGGAACGATGAGAACCCCCGCGTTATCAGGAATAAAGGGCTGTAATTTCCGTGCAATATGCAGAGCCTGGCCAACGGTGCCGTACTGTGTTTGATGATTCGTTGCCAGAGGATGGTGATAACCCTGCATATCCTGAACATCGTGTGGGCAGTGAGTCAGTGGAATAATGTCGTTAAAGTGACATGACGGGCCTCCGGGATGCGTATGCGCAAATCTCGCTAATTGTTTAATTCTGGGATGAGGCGTATCTTCCCTGTCCGGTAATGGCAGTCCTTCGCCATACGCCATGGCATTAGACAGACCAGCAACGGTAAGAACATAGTAATAATCGGGCGATATTATTGCGTTCATATAATTTTCGCGTAATTGAAATGATAAATTGATAGTAGGGCCCCTTTACTGGGGCCCTGAAGCGTTAGTTTTGCACTGTGACTTTATTATCCTTCACAGAGATCAATACTGAATCCGTTACCGCTTTGCCGCCTGCAGTTTCACCGCCAATAATCAATAAACTATTATTCCAGGGCAATGATACTCCGTAGGCCCGACCTTGCGATAATTCGCCCGATTTATCCCATTTCCCGTTATGCCAAAGATGAATATCAGCGCTATATGATTTTTTCAGGCCTTCATGCGCATAGTTCTTACCGTTTTGGTAATTTTCCCGTGAACCTTTGAATCCGGCCCCTCCGGCAAATATAAGTGAGTCATTGCTCATGCCTGCAAAACCGCCAGCGACGCCATCTGGTGATGAGACGGGAGCAAGTTTATTCCATTTCAAATTATTACCGGTGAAATCAAGTTCAAATACGGCATCCGTTCGTAGTCCTGGTTTGGCTTCACCATTAATAAGCCAGGTTTTATCGCCTTTATTCACAACCGCTGCACCAGCCGTCCCGTACCAGGGAGATTCGCCAGCGTAACTCCATTGCTGTGTTGAGGGATCAAAAGACAACAGAAACTTATTGAAGAAATAATCTTCTGCTTTTTTGTCAAAATAGTGGGCGTTGATTTTATCTATAGCGGTTGAATCTTTTCCAGCTTCGTTGAGATCTTCAAAATAGCCATTGAAGATATTCTGGTTAACACCGCCAGTAACATAAGCCTTGCCGTTGTGTACAAAAGTCACATGGCCCGCCATGCCCATCGGCGCGTGCGACATCAATTTAACCCAGCTATTGGTTTTGGGGTTGTATTTGTGTACGTCATTAAATACCTGAGTCAAGCCTTCGCTGTTTTTGCCAATGCCGCCAAATACGTACAGATTGCCATCAATAAATGCAGAGGTTGCTTGATCTCTCGCCCCATCAGGGAATGCAGCTAACGCTATCCATTTTTTATCTTTGGCCTGTGTATCCAGCTTGTACCATGCCGTACCTGCGCTACCTAAACCAATGTAGACAGTGTCGTTATCAATTGCTCCGGTACCACTTTTAAATGGCACCGGAGTTTCCGGTAATACAGACGCGTTTGCGGCAAATGAAGCCATCATGATAGCAAGCGCCGTTATTGTTTTATTCATTGTGACTGTCTCCTGTCTACTACAGTTTAAATGACACACCAATGCGATAACTGTTTTCTGATAAATTATCTCTGCCGTTATAAACACCCTGACGGTCAAGGTAGTCATATTCTATGTATGGCGTAATATCAGGCGTCATATGGTATTGTAGAACAAATGCATTTTCCGTCGCCCATTTCTTATGGTTTGCATAGCGATAATCGTTTTGTTTGCTGTATAGCGTCGTTTGCCATGCGAAGGTGAAATCACTATTAATATGGTAAGTGACATATCCATCCCAACGATGAACGTTATCACGAGACATCTCACCGGATAAGTCTTGTTGTCGGTAGACTGGCCCCCTGAATCTCCAGACAACCAGTATCACTTAAATAAGTGATAGTCTTAATACTAGTTTTTAGACTAGTCATTGGAGAACAGATGATTGATGTCTTAGGGCCGGAGAAACGCAGACGGCGTACCACACAGGAAAAGATCGCAATTGTTCAGCAGAGCTTTGAACCGGGGATGACGGTCTCCCTCGTTGCCCGGCAACATGGTGTAGCAGCCAGCCAGTTATTTCTCTGGCGTAAGCAATACCAGGAAGGAAGTCTTACTGCTGTCGCCGCCGGAGAACAGGTTGTTCCTGCCTCTGAACTTGCTGCCGCCATGAAGCAGATTAAAGAACTCCAGCGCCTGCTCGGCAAGAAAACGATGGAAAATGAACTCCTCAAAGAAGCCGTTGAATATGGACGGGCAAAAAAGTGGATAGCGCACGCGCCCTTATTGCCCGGGGATGGGGAGTAAGCTTAGTCAGCCGTTGTCTCCGGGTGTCGCGTGCGCAGTTGCACGTCATTCTCAGACGAACCGATGACTGGATGGATGGCCGCCGCAGTCGTCACACTGATGATACGGATGTGCTTCTCCGTATACACCATGTTATCGGAGAGCTGCCCACGTATGGTTATCGTCGGGTATGGGCGCTGCTTCGCAGACAGGCAGAACTTGATGGTATGCCTGCGATCAATGCCAAACGTGTTTACCGGATCATGCGCCAGAATGCGCTGTTGCTTGAGCGAAAACCTGCTGTACCGCCATCGAAACGGGCACATACAGGCAGAGTGGCCGTGAAAGAAAGCAATCAGCGATGGTGCTCTGACGGGTTCGAGTTCTGCTGTGATAACGGAGAGAGACTGCGTGTCACGTTCGCGCTGGACTGCTGTGATCGTGAGGCACTGCACTGGGCGGTGACTACTGGCGGCTTCAACAGTGAAACAGTACAGGACGTCATGCTGGGAGCGGTGGAACGCCGCTTCGGCAACGATCTTCCGTCGTCTCCAGTGGAGTGGCTGACGGATAATGGTTCATGCTACCGGGCTAATGAAACACGCCAGTTCGCCCGGATGTTGGGACTTGAACCGAAGAACACGGCGGTGCGGAGTCCGGAGAGTAACGGAATAGCAGAGAGCTTCGTGAAAACGATAAAGCGTGACTACATCAGTATCATGCCCAAACCAGACGGGTTAACGGCAGCAAAGAACCTTGCAGAGGCGTTCGAGCATTATAACGAATGGCATCCGCATAGTGCGCTGGGTTATCGCTCGCCACGGGAATATCTGCGGCAGCGGGCTTGTAATGGGTTAAGTGATAACAGATGTCTGGAAATATAGGGGCAAATCCAGTCGGTAAGCTTTCCAGTCGTAACGATAGCGAATGCCAAAATTAAGATCTTTTGTCGCGTCCCAGGACAGTTTTACGTAGGGTCCGTAGCGTGTGCCGTTGCTGCTAAAATGCGTTAACATTCCCGGGCGCACCGTCCATTGATCATCAAGTTTAATCGCGTAATTAACTTCAACCTGAACATCATTGAGTGCGGCATTTTCCTTTTTATTATCATGAATGGTATTCCAGGTATTACTTTCCATACTTGCCCACCATCCATTTTGCCATCCCTCACTGACTTTGAGTCGAGTCTCATAGGCGTGGCTTCCACTACGATATCCACCACGTACGTCTAGTGTCGCAGCTTGAGAAATTAATGGTGACGAAAAGCACAGTAATAATACGCCAGAAAGTATTTTAGCCTTTTTCATAAATTTCACTCATTTGTAGGATACAGAAAGCAATACAAAGCCCGCATAAACAATTAGCATTTATGTTGTGTAATATTTTTTGCCAGGCTTATAGTGTCTTTGGTAACTGGTAGCTGTATTTTATATTTTTTGTATAAGGTCTCCTGTGAAAATTATCTTCCACATTATTTAAATAAACAGAGAACCAGATTAAATACCTGAGTATAAAATCTCTTCTGATGTTTAATTGATTTGAATGTTCGTAAGCTATATCACTTACTCAATCCATTTTATCCAGAGTCATAAAATAGAGTGTCTGTTGATCTCATTTTCATATTCCTTTCAGACTGAAGTGATGTTTGTCATAGATTGCGAGATGCTCAGTCTCATTGACTACTGCGGTACACCTTTATACCTGTTATACCAGATCAAAAATCACACAATCCATATAACAAAACCAGATTTGCAATTCGTGTCACAAAATATGTCTATATTTTTCTATGAAGAAGATGCCATGTGAAGTCAGACGAACACTTACGATGGCCTTCACAAATCAAAGATATTTGATTAACTATTTGTTTTATATGTAATTTATTTGCTCTCTAAACAAGAGGCCTTTGCTGGCTAACTCAGTGAGCGTGGTGAAAATAAGTGTTTACCCGCCATCAGGCTGAGCATAATTCTCATCATGAAATATGTTTCCAGGTTTGTGGCTTGTAACTGGTCACTTCTGAAGTCGATCAGGAGAGGCTTGTTGATGTTCAGTACGCATTGGTGTTTTCAGGATGATGCTTCACTTAGTTTGTTTGCCGTATCGCCCGGCGAATAGCTGTGATTGAAGAAGGTTTAAGGCGTAGTGACCAAAGCCATATTTACCAATGAATGTAGATGAAAAAGCGTCGCCTGCTTTCCCCCATATCTCCATGATAAAAAGGAATGTAGCAATCTCATGGCGTAAGCTGACGAACCAGGCTGGAATAATCGCTAGGGACCTAAGAATTAGCATGATAATAGACGCTAAGAAATTACTGCGTTCCATGAAATAGCCATCTTGTGGCAAATGCAGTTGACTAATAATGTCATATGTGAGACGGCTAGTTGAACGAATATTAAATTTTGCTGAATTTTTTATGTTGATTTTACTTGTTACAGAACATATCACATGATATATAGATAAGATTAGTTGCATTAATGATGAGGGTTATTATTAGATTCGTATCAGATTGATAAATATATAAAGGTACATAGCATGCAAGAGCATGGCGTTTGTATGGCAAAGTTATTATAAGTAACTATCGCTACTCCATTTAAGTTCACTCAGAAGAACTGGTCCACTTACGTTAGTTATTAAGCAAACGTTCGCTTTTATAAACATAATCAGGATTAAAATGTTGGATTATTGCTAACCCAGCACAGCTAGTGCGCGTCTGTAATTATAAGGGAAAACGATGAAGAATAAGGCTGATAACAAAAAAAGGAACTTCCTGACCCATAGTGAAATCGAGTCACTCCTTAAAGCAGCAAATACCGGGCCTCATGCAGCACGTAATTATTGTCTGACTTTGCTTTGTTTTATTCATGGTTTCCGGGCGAGTGAAATTTGTCGATTGAGGATTTCGGATATTGATCTTAAGGCAAAGTGTATATATATCCATCGATTAAAAAAAGGCTTTTCAACAACGCACCCGCTATTGAACAAAGAAGTTCAGGCTTTAAAAAACTGGTTGAGTATACGTACTTCTTATCCGCATGCTGAGAGCGAGTGGGTATTTTTATCACGTAAGGGGAACCCGCTTTCTCGGCAACAGTTTTACCATATTATCTCGACTTCTGGTGGTAATGCTGGGTTATCACTGGAGATTCATCCGCATATGTTACGCCATTCGTGTGGTTTTGCTTTGGCGAATATGGGAATAGATACACGACTTATCCAGGATTATCTTGGGCATCGCAATATTCGTCATACTGTCTGGTATACCGCCAGCAATGCAGGGCGTTTTTACGGCATCTGGGATAGAGCCAGAGGACGACAGCATCACGCTGTTTTATAGAGATAGATGAGATACCAGGGATGGTGTTAAAAAATACATTATTCTTACGATATATCAAAAATGATTAACCATTTATTAATTGATGTTATTGTAAGTGTGATCCTTAATTATCATAATAAACATTAAGTTAACCATATCCATACAAAATACAATGGTTTATGTTCTTCAAAATAAATAAACAAAATCATTCATAAATTTACACATCACTCAAGTTCTCCTGTTTCTGCACTTTTTTCTTTATTTTTTAAGCAACTGGAAGTTAATCCGCTGCAATCTATTGTTATATTGAATCAAATCAATGAAAATAGATGTTGTCACATCAGTGATATTTTATTTTTGTATGATATTTAATGTAATTGACTGATAGCCACATAACTTCCTGTGTGGTTATCTTTTTATCTATTGGGCTAATTTTAACCGATCGAGGTTTCCTATAGGTATTCATTCAAATATATCTCAGTCAGGAGTACTACTATTGTGAGTAAACGTCGTTATCTTACCGGTAAAGAAGTTCAGGACATGATGCAGGCGGTTTGTTACGGGGCAACGGGAGCCAGAGATTATTGCCTAATTTTGTTGGCATATCGGCATGGGATGCGTATTAGTGAACTGCTTGATCTGCATTATCAGGATCTTGACCTTAACGAAGGTCGAATAAATATCCGCCGACTGAAGAACGGATTTTCTACCGTTCACCCGTTACGTTTTGATGAGCGTGAAGCTGTGGAGCGCTGGACCCAGGAACGTACTAACTGGAAAGGCGCTGACCAGACCGACGCCATATTTATTTCTCGCCGCGGGAGTCGACTTTCTCGCCAGCAGGCCTATCGCATTATTCGCGATGCCGGTATTGAAGCTGGAACCGTGACGCAGACTCATCCTCATATGTTAAGGCATGCTTGCGGTTATGAACTGGCGGAGCGTGGTGCAGATACCCGTTTAATTCAGGATTATCTCGGGCATCGAAATATTCGCCATACTGTGCGTTATACCGCCAGTAATGCTGCACGTTTTGCCGGATTATGGGAAAGAAATAATCTCATAAACGAAAAATTAAAAAGAGAAGATGCCTGATGTAACTTATTGATAATAATATGAAAAGATAAAGAAATATAAGACAATTGGGGCCAAACTGTCCATATCATAAAAAAGTTTTGTATTTGTTCTCAAGCATAAAAATATAAAAAAACGATATAAAGCAACTAACTGTTTGATATGTAAATTGTTTCTCTTATAAATTAATTTCACATCACCTCCGCTATAGGTAAAGTTAACGTTTCTGTGTCTCGAAGCAACTTCCTCATTCATCTCTCCAAAAACCACCGTGTTCAATATGAAAATCTATAAAAGAATGTATTAATAGAATATAAATCCAAATAATAAACTAAGAAAGTTCGTGCGTAATGCTTTCCTCTATGAGTCAAAATGGCCCCAAATGTTTCATCTTTTGGGGAAGAACTGTGCAGTGTTGGCAGTCCAATTCGTTTCAAAACAAAGTGTACAGAACGACTGCCCATGTCGATTTAGAAACAGTTTTTTTAAAGGAAAGCAGCATGAAAATTAAAACTTTGGCGATCGTTGTTCTGTCGGCTCTGTCCCTCAGTTCCGCAGCGGCTCTGGCCGATACTACGACGGTAAATGGTGGGACCGTTCACTTCAAAGGGGAAGTTGTTAACGCCGCTTGCGCAGTTGATGCAGGCTCTGTTGATCAAACCGTTCAGTTAGGACAGGTTCGTACCGCTAGCCTGAAGCAGACTGGAGCAACCAGCTCTGCCGTTGGTTTTAACATTCAGCTGAATGATTGCGATACCACTGTTGCTACAAAAGCCGCTGTTGCCTTCTTAGGTACGGCAATTGATGCTACGCATACTGATGTACTGGCTCTGCAGAGTTCTGCTACAGGTAGCGCAACAAACGTTGGTGTGCAAATTCTGGACAGAACCGGTGCTGCGCTGGCGCTGGACGGTGCGACATTTAGTGCACAAACAACCCTGAATAACGGTACTAACACCATTCCGTTCCAGGCGCGTTACTTTGCAACCGGTGCCGCAACCCCAGGTGCTGCTAATGCGGATGCGACCTTCAAGGTTCAGTATCAATAACCTACCCAGGTTCAGGGACGTCTTTACGGGCAGGGATGCCCACCCTTGTGCGATAAAAATAACGATGAAAAGGAAGAGATTATTTCTATTAGCGTCGTTGCTGCCAATGTTTGCTCTGGCCGGAAATAAATGGAACACCACGTTGCCCGGCGGAAATATGCAATTTCAGGGCGTCATTATTGCAGAAGCTTGCCGGATTGAAGCTGGTGATAAACAAATGACGGTCAATATGGGGCAAATCAGCAGTAACCGGTTTCATGCGGTTGGGGAAGATAGCGCACCGGTGCCTTTTGTTATTCATTTACGGGAATGTAGCACGGTGGTGAGTGAACGTGTGGGTGTGGCGTTTCACGGTGTCGCGGATGGTAAAAATCCGGATGTGCTTTCCGTGGGAGAGGGGCCAGGGATTGCCACCAATATTGGCGTAGCGTTGTTTGATGATGAAGGAAACCTTGTACCGATTAATCGTCCTCCAGCAAACTGGAAACGGCTTTACTCAGGCTCTACTTCGTTACATTTCATCGCCAAATATCGTGCTACCGGGCGTCGGGTTACTGGCGGCATCGCCAATGCTCAGGCCTGGTTCTCTTTAACCTATCAGTAATTGTTCAGCAGATAATGTGATAACAGGAACAGGACAGTGAGTAATAAAAACGTCAATGTAAGGAAATTGCAGGAAATAACATTCTGCTTGCTGGCAGGTATCCTGATGATCATGGCAATGATGGCTGCCGGACGCGCGGAAGCAGGAGTGGCCTTAGGTGCGACTCGCGTTATTTATCCGGCAGGGCAAAAACAAGTACAACTTGCCGTGACAAATAATGATGAAAATAGCACCTATTTAATTCAATCATGGGTAGAAAATGCCGATGGTGTAAAGGATGGTCGTTTTATCGTGACACCACCTCTGTTTGCGATGAAGGGAAAAAAAGAGAATACCTTGCGTATTCTTGATGCAACAAATAACCAATTGCCACAGGACCGGGAAAGTTTATTCTGGATGAACGTTAAAGCGATTCCGTCAATGGATAAATCAAAATTGACTGAGAATACGCTACAGCTCGCAATTATCAGCCGCATTAAATTGTACTATCGCCCGGCTAAATTAGCGTTGCCACCCGATCAGGCCGCAGAAAAGTTAAGATTTCGTCGTAGCGCGAATTCTCTGACGCTGATTAACCCGACACCCTATTACCTGACGGTAACAGAGTTGAATGCCGGAACTCGGGTTCTTGAAAATGCATTGGTGCCTCCAATGGGCGAAAGCACAGTTAAATTACCTTCTGATGCAGGAAGCAACATTACTTACCGAACAATAAATGATTATGGCGCACTTACTCCAAAAATGACGGGCGTAATGGTATAACGCAGGGGGAATTTTTCGCCTGAATAAAAAGAATTGACTGCCGGGTAATTTTAAACCGGAGGAATAATGTCATATCTGAATTTAAGACTTTACCAGCGAAACACACAATGCTTGCATATTCGTAAGCCTCGTCTGGCTGGTTTTTTTGTTCGGCTCTCTGTTGCCTGTGTTTTTGCCACACAGGCACCTTTGTCATCTGCCGAACTCTATTTTAACCCGCGTTTTTTAGCGGATGATCCCCAGGCTGTGGCTGATTTATCGCGTTTTGAGAATGGTCAAGAATTACCACCTGGGACGTATCGCGTCGATATCTATTTGAATAATGGTTATATGGCAACGCGTGATGTCACCTTTAATACGGGCGACAGTGAACAAGGGATTGTTCCCTGCCTGACGCGCGCTCAACTTGCCAGTATGGGGCTGAATACGGCTTCTGTCTCCGGTATGAATTTGCTGGCGGATGATGCCTGCGTGCCATTAACCACAATGATCCATGACGCTACTGCGCATTTAGATGTTGGTCAGCAGCGACTCAACCTGACGATCCCTCAGGCATTTATGAGTAATCGCGCGCGTGGTTATATTCCTCCAGAGTTATGGGACCCCGGTATTAATGCCGGATTGCTCAATTATAATTTCAGCGGAAATAGTGTACAGAATCGGATTGGTGGTAACAGCCATTATGCATATTTAAACCTACAGAGTGGGTTAAATATTGGTGCATGGCGTTTACGCGACAATACCACCTGGAGTTATAACAGTAGCGACAGTTCATCAGGTAGCAAAAATAAATGGCAACATATCAATACCTGGCTTGAGCGAGACATAATTCCGTTACGTTCCCGGCTGACGCTGGGTGATGGTTATACTCAGGGCGATATTTTCGATGGTATTAACTTTCGCGGCGCACAATTGGCCTCAGATGACAATATGTTACCCGATAGCCAAAGAGGATTTGCCCCGGTGATCCACGGTATTGCGCGTGGTACTGCACAGGTCACTATTAAACAAAATGGGTATGACATTTATAATAGTACGGTGCCACCGGGGCCTTTTACCATCAACGATATCTATGCCGCAGGTAATAGTGGTGACTTGCAGGTAACGATTAAAGAGGCTGACGGTAGCACGCAGATCTTTACCGTACCCTATTCGTCAGTCCCGCTTTTGCAACGTGAAGGGCATACTCGTTATTCCATTACGGCTGGAGAATACCGTAGTGGAAATGCGCAACAGGATAAACCCCGTTTTTTCCAGAGTACATTACTCCACGGCCTTCCGGCTGGCTGGACAATATATGGTGGAACGCAACTGGCGGATCGTTATCGCGCTTTTAATTTCGGTATCGGGAAAAACATGGGGGCACTGGGCGCTCTGTCCGTGGATATGACGCAGGCTAATTCCACACTTCCTGATGACAGTCAGCATGACGGTCAATCGGTGCGTTTTCTCTATAACAAATCGCTCAATGAGTCAGGTACGAATTTTCAGTTAGTGGGTTACCGTTACTCGACCAGCGGGTATTTTAATTTCGCTGATACAACATACAGCCGAATGAGTGGCTACAACATCGAAACACAGGATGGTGTTATTCAGGTTAAGCCGAAATTTACCGACTATTACAATCTCGCTTATAACAAACGCGGGAAATTACAGCTCACTGTTACTCAGCAACTCGGACGCACATCAACACTGTATTTGAGTGGTAGCCATCAAACTTATTGGGGAACGAGTAATGTCGATGAGCAATTCCAGGCTGGATTAAATACTGCTTTCGAAGATATCAACTGGACGCTCAGCTATAGCCTGACGAAAAACGCGTGGCAAAAAGGACGGGATCAGATGTTGGCTCTTAACATCAATATTCCTTTCAGCCACTGGCTGCGTTCTGACAGTAAATCTCAGTGGCGACATGCCAGTGCCAGCTACAGCATGTCACACGATCTCAACGGTCGGATGACCAATCTGGCCGGTGTATACGGTACGTTGCTGGAAGACAACAACCTCAGTTATAGCGTGCAAACCGGCTATGCCGGGGGAGGCGATGGAAATAGCGGAAGTACAGGCTACGCCGCGCTGAATTATCGCGGTGGCTACGGCAATGCCAACATTGGTTACAGCCATAGCGATGATATTAAGCAGCTCTATTACGGAATCAGCGGTGGGGTATTGGCTCATGCCAATGGCGTAACGCTGGGGCAGCCGTTAAACGATACGGTGGTGCTTGTTAAAGCGCCTGGCGCAAAAGATGCAAAAGTTGAAAACCAGACGGGGGTGCGTACCGACTGGCGCGGCTATGCCGTGCTGCCTTATGCCACAGAATATCGGGAAAATAGAGTGGCGCTGGATACCAATACCCTGGCTGATAACGTCGATTTAGATAACGCGGTCGCTAACGTTGTTCCCACCCGTGGGGCAATTGTGCGAGCAGAGTTTAAAGCGCGTGTTGGGATAAAACTGCTCATGACGCTAACCCATAATAATAAGCCGCTGCCGTTTGGGGCGATGGTCACATCAGAGAGTAGCCAGAGTAGCGGCATTGTTGCGGATAATGGTCAGGTTTATCTCAGCGGGATGCCTTTAGCGGGAAAAGTTCAGGTGAAATGGGGAGAAGAGGAAAATGCTCACTGTGTCGCCAATTATCAACTGCCACCAGAGAGTCAGCAGCAGTTATTAACCCAGCTATCAGCTGAATGTCGTTAAGGGGGCGTGATGAAAAGCAAACCTTTTTATCTTCTGTGCGCTTTTTTGTGGCTGGCGGTAAGTCACGCTTTGGCTGCGGATAGCACGATTACTATCCGCGGCTATGTCAGAGATAACGGCTGTAGTGTGGCCGCTGAATCAACCAATTTTACTGTTGATCTGATGGAAAACGCGGCGAAGCAATTTAACAACATTGGCGCGACGACTCCTGTCGTTCCATTTCGTATTTTGCTGTCACCCTGTGGTAATGCCGTTTCTGCCGTAAAGGTTGGGTTTACCGGCGTTGCAGATAGTCACAATGCCAATCTGCTTGCACTTGAAAATACGGTGTCAGCGGCTGCGGGGCTGGGAATACAGCTTCTGAATGAGCAACAAAATCAGATCCCCCTTAATGCGCCATCCTCCGCGATTTCGTGGACGACCCTGACGCCGGGTAAACCAAATACGCTGAATTTTTACGCCCGGCTAATGGCGACACAGGTGCCTGTCACTGCGGGGCATATCAATGCCACGGCTACCTTCACTCTTGAATATCAGTAACAGGAGATGCTCATGAAATGGCGCATACGTGGGTGTTTATTGGCGGCAATGTTGACGCTCGTAAGTGCGACGCTACAGGCAGCCGATGTCACGATCACCGTGAACGGTAAGGTCGTCGCCAAACCGTGCACGGTTTCCACCACTAATGCCACGGTTGATCTCGGCGATCTTTATTCTTTCAGTCTCGTGTCTGCCGGTGCGGCATCGGCCTGGCATGATGTTGCGTTAGAGTTGACTCATTGTCCGGTGGGAACATCGAGGGTCACCGCCAGCTTCAGCGGGGCAGCCGATAGTACGGGATATTATAAAAACCAGGGGACCGCGCAAAACATCCAGTTAGAGCTGCAAGATGACAGTGGCAACACATTGAATACTGGCGCAACCAAAACAGTTCAGGTGGATGATTCCTCACAATCAGCGCACTTCCCGTTACAGGTTAGAGCATTGACGGTAAATGGCGGAGCCACTCAGGGAACCATTCAGGCAGTGATTAGCATCACCTATACCTACAGCTGAATCCGAAGAGATGATTGTAATGAAAAGAGTTATTACCCTGTTTGCTGTACTGCTGATGGGCTGGTCGGTAAATGCCTGGTCATTCGCCTGTAAAACCGCCAATGGCACCGCTATCCCTATTGGCGGTGGCAGCGCCAATGTTTATGTAAACCTTGCGCCCGCCGTGAATGTGGGGCAAAACCTGGTCGTAGATCTTTCGACGCAAATCTTTTGCCATAACGATTACCCGGAAACCATTACAGACTATGTCACACTGCAACGAGGTTCGGCTTATGGCGGCGTGTTATCTAATTTTTCCGGGACCGTAAAATATAATGGCAGTAGCTATCCTTTCCCGACTACCAGCGAAACGCCGCGCGTTGTTTATAATTCGAGAACGGATAAGCCGTGGCCGGTGGCGCTTTATTTGACGCCTGTGAGCAGTGCGGGTGGGGTGGCGATTAAGGCTGGCTCATTAATTGCCGTGCTAATTTTGCGACAGACCAATAACTATAACAGCGATGATTTCCAGTTTGTGTGGAATATTTACGCCAATAATGATGTGGTGGTGCCTACTGGCGGCTGTGATGTTTCTGCTCGTGATGTCACCGTGACTCTGCCGGACTATCCCGGTTCGGTACCTATTCCTCTTACCGTTTATTGTGCGAAAAGCCAGAACCTGGGGTATTACCTCTCCGGCACAACCGCAGATGCGGGCAATTCGATTTTCACCAATACCGCGTCGTTTTCACCAGCACAGGGCGTCGGCGTACAGTTGACGCGCAACGGTACGATTATTCCAGCGAATAACACGGTATCGTTAGGAGCAGTAGGGACTTCGGCGGTAAGTCTGGGATTAACGGCAAATTACGCACGTACCGGAGGGCAGGTGACTGCAGGGAATGTGCAATCGATTATTGGCGTGACTTTTGTTTATCAATAAAGAAATCACAGGACATTGCTAATGCTGGTACGCAATATTGCCTGATGCGCTACGCTACCTACAAACCCGCACGTTAGCCCTTTGTAGGCCAGATAAGACGCGCCAGCGTCGCATCTGGCATAAACAAAGCGCACTTTGCCGACAATCCGAACTGAGCCTGCCATTGGCAGGCTCTGGTGTTCTTTTACGCTACCATGCTAATAATCAACACAATAATCAGCCCAACCACGGAGTTGACCAGCTCCAGCAGACCCCATGTTTTCAACGTGTCTTTTACTGACAGGTCAAAGTAACCTTTGAACAACCAGAATGAGGCATCGTTAATGTGGGTGAGGGTGTTGGAACCCGCAGCCGTCGCCAGTACCAGCAGCGCCGGATTCACGCCAACCAGTTGACCGGTTGCTGGATCAAGGATTGCAGCACTGATAATCCCGGCGGCAGTCATCGCCGAAACCACACCTTGACCCGTCGCCAGACGAATTAGCACAGTGATCAGCCACGCCATGATGTAGGGCGAGATATTGCCGTGGGACATCAACATGCCGATGGTGTCACCAATGCCGGTGTCGATGATGGTCTGCTTCAGCACGCCGCCCGCACCGATGATCAGAATCACCATCGCAATGCTTTTTACCGCGCTTTCAAAGGCGTTCATCACCCACTGCATGTCATGACCACGCGCGGTGCCAAAGAGTACGAATGCAACCACCATCGCAATAAACATTGCAATCGGCGATGAACCGATAAAGTTAACGACTTCCCACGCAGGGGTGTCTTTGACCAGCCAGATATTGGCGATAGTGGTAGAGATCATAATGATCGCCGGGATCAGCGGTACCAGAATCGAAACGCCGAAAGAGGGGAGATTATTCATATCCACCGGTTGATCCGCTTTGAGGAATGATGGCGTTGGGCGCTCAAGATTACCGAGGAACTTCGGCAGAATCAGGCCTGCGCAGATTACGCTTGGGATTGTCACCAGTACACCATAGATATAAACCATCCCCATATCTGCACCATAAGCATTCACCAGCGCCACCGGACCCGGCTGCGGAGGGAAAAGTGAATGTGCGGTGGTAGCAGCCGCTACTGCCGGAATAGCCAGTTTCAGGAACGGAATTTTAGCTTCGGCGGCAATGACGATAACCAGCGGCGCTAACATGATAAAGGCCACTTCATAGAACATCGCCAGACCAAAAATCAGGCCGATGATAATCACCGATATCTGGACATAGCGCAGGCCGAGACGCGCCAGCAGCGTATGCGCTATCTGATGAGCCGCGCCGGAGTCGACCATCAATTTACCAATGACCGCACCGAACACAACAATGATTGCCAGTTCCCCCAGCGTGTTGCCGAAGCCCGCTTTCATGGTGTGCAGCAGCGACATCAAATCCATGCCCGCCAACATCCCGACGGATAGCGCCGCCACTAGCAAAGCCACCATTGAATTGATTTTGAACTTCAAATTCAGTACCAGCATCAGACCGATACCGAATACTACCCAAAGAATGTTAAGCACATGCATAACGTTTTACCTTACCTGGTTGAACCGTTGTTATTTTGGGCGACATGTTATGTAAATTGGTCAACCATTGTTGCGATGAATGTCACACCCTCTGATTAATAACTATCAATTACCCTTTGCTGCAATTTGCAGCAACGAGCGTGCGCGTGAAAATCTTGTGATGTGGTTAACCAATTTTGGAATTCGGGTTGACATGTCTTACCAAAAGGTAGAACTTATACGCCATCTCATCCGATGCAATGCCACGGCTGCGGTCTGGTTGTTCATCCGGATACCTAAACAACTCCGGGATTCCGCGTTTTTTTGCTGTGGAACCCACTATGTGAAAGAGGAAAAATCATGGAACAGACCTGGCGCTGGTACGGCCCTAATGATCCGGTCACTTTAGCTGATGTCCGTCAGGCGGGCGCGACTGGCGTGGTTACCGCTTTGCACCATATCCCGAACGGGGAAGTATGGTCCGTAGAAGAGATCCTCAAACGCAAGGCGATCGTTGAAGACGCAGGCCTGGTGTGGTCTGTCGTAGAAAGCGTGCCAATTCACGAAGATATCAAAACTCATACTGGCAACTACGAGCAGTGGATCGCTAACTATCAGCAAACTCTGCGCAATCTGGCGCAGTGCGGCATTCGCACCGTGTGCTACAACTTCATGCCGGTGCTCGACTGGACCCGTACTGACCTCGAATACGTGCTGCCAGATGGCTCCAAAGCTCTGCGCTTCGACCAGATCGAATTTGCTGCGTTTGAAATGCACATCCTCAAGCGTCCAGGCGCGGAAGCGGATTACACCGAAGAAGAAATTGCTCAGGCCGCTGAACGCTTCGCCACTATGAGCGACGAAGACAAAGCGCGTCTGACCCGTAACATCATTGCCGGTCTGCCGGGCGCGGAAGAAGGCTACACCCTTGACCAGTTCCGTAAGCACCTGGAGCTGTACAAAGATATCGACAAAGCCAAACTGCGCGAAAACTTTGCGGTCTTCCTGAAGGCGATCATTCCAGTTGCGGAAGAAGTTGGCGTGCGTATGGCTGTTCACCCGGACGATCCGCCGCGCCCAATCCTCGGCCTGCCGCGTATCGTTTCCACCATTGAAGATATGCAGTGGATGGTTGATACCGTAAACAGCATGGCGAACGGTTTCACCATGTGCACCGGTTCCTACGGCGTGCGTGCTGACAACGATCTGGTTGATATGATCAAGCAGTTCGGTCCGCGTATTTACTTCACCCATCTGCGTTCCACCATGCGTGAAGATAACCCGAAAACCTTCCACGAAGCGGCGCACCTGAACGGTGACGTTGATATGTACGAAGTGGTGAAAGCGATTGTTGAAGAAGAACACCGTCGTAAAGCGGAAGGCAAAGAAGACCTGATCCCGATGCGTCCGGACCACGGTCATCAGATGCTGGACGACCTGAAGAAGAAAACCAACCCAGGTTACTCCGCGATTGGTCGTCTGAAAGGTCTGGCTGAAGTTCGCGGCGTCGAAATGGCGATCCAGCGCGCTTTCTTTAGCCGTTAATATCCACCGGCATGGCTGCGCGCCGTGCCGGTTCCTTCTTCCTTGCCGTCACTCTCTGAAGACGGATTCTGGAGTTTACGATGACTACTATTGTTGACAGCAATCTGCCGGTTGCCCGCCCGTCATGGGATCATTCTCGTCTGGAATCACGCATTGTGCATCTCGGTTGCGGGGCGTTTCACCGCGCGCACCAGGCGCTGTACACCCATCACCTGCTGGAAAGCACGGATAGCGACTGGGGGATCTGCGAAGTTAACCTGATGCCAGGCAACGACCGTGTGCTGATCGAAAACCTGAAAAAACAGCAACTGCTGTACACCGTAGCGGAAAAAGGCGCAGAAAGCACCGAGCTGAAAATTATTGGCTCGATGAAAGAAGCGCTGCACCCGGAAATCGACGGTTGTGAAGGTATTCTCAACGCGATGGCGCGTCCGCAGACGGCGATTGTCTCCCTGACAGTCACAGAGAAAGGTTATTGCGCCGATGCGGCGAGCGGTCAGCTGGATCTCAATAACCCGCTGATCAAGCACGATCTGGAAAACCCGACTGCGCCGAAGTCCGCGATTGGTTACATCGTTGAAGCTTTGCGTCTGCGTCGTGAAAAAGGGCTGAAAGCGTTTACTGTCATGTCCTGCGACAACGTGCGTGAAAACGGCCACGTGGCAAAAGTTGCCGTTCTGGGGCTGGCTCAGGCGCGTGATCCGCAGCTGGCTGCATGGATTGAAGAGAATGTCACCTTCCCGTGCACCATGGTTGACCGCATCGTTCCGGCTGCGACGCCAGAAACCTTACAGGAAATTGCTGACCAGCTGGGTGTTTATGACCCGTGTGCCATTGCCTGCGAACCGTTCCGTCAGTGGGTGATTGAAGATAACTTCGTTAATGGTCGCCCGGACTGGGATAAAGTGGGCGCACAGTTCGTTGCAGACGTTGTGCCGTTCGAAATGATGAAATTGCGTATGCTGAACGGCAGCCACTCTTTCCTGGCGTACCTCGGTTACCTCGGCGGCTATGAAACCATTGCCGACACCATGACTAATCCGGATTATCGCAAAGCGGCCTTTGCCCTGATGATGCAGGAACAAGCGCCAACGCTGTCGATGCCGGAAGGTACGGACCTGAACGCCTATGCGACGCTGCTGATCGAGCGTTTCAGCAACCCGTCTCTGCGTCACCGTACCTGGCAGATTGCGATGGACGGCAGCCAGAAGTTACCGCAGCGTTTGCTGGACCCGGTGCGTCTGCACCTACAAAACGGCGGTAGCTGGCGTCACCTGGCGCTCGGCGTGGCTGGCTGGATGCGCTACACCCAGGGTGTGGATGAGCAGGGTAATGCCATTGACGTGGTTGACCCGATGCTGGCCGAGTTCCAGAAGATTAACGCGCAGTATCAGGGCGCAGACCGCGTGAAAGCGCTGCTGGGCCTGAGCGGTATTTTTGCCGATGATCTGCCGCAGAATGCCGACTTTGTTGGCGCGGTGACGGCGGCATATCAGCAGCTGTGCGAACGCGGTGCGCGCGAGTGTGTGGCTGCGCTGTAACTAACTGATTACCCAACAGACTTACTGGTCAATCAAAATAATATTTGGTTGACCAGTTTTCGTTTTTTGCCCACCTGTACGTGCCAACTTCCAGTGCTAATGGTATAGTTTGAGATTGACGGGGGCCGTAAAATCGCCCGTTGTAGGCCGGATAAGGCGTGCACGACGCATCCGGCAAAAATTTGATTAACTGCACCTAACGGACACAACACCATGAAATCTGCCACCTCTGCGCAAAGACCTTACCAGGAAGTCGGGGCGATGATCCGCGATCTGATCATAAAGACGCCGTACAATCCTGGCGAACGGCTGCCGCCGGAGCGTGAAATTGCAGAAATGCTTGATGTCACGCGGACGGTGGTACGTGAAGCGCTGATCATGCTGGAGATCAAAGGGCTGGTGGAAGTGCGCCGGGGTGCCGGTATTTATGTTCTTGATAGCTCAGACAGCCAGAACACAGACGGTCCGGATGCCAACGTTTGCAATGATGCGGGTCCTTTTGAGCTGTTACAGGCGCGTCAGTTACTGGAAAGTAACATCGCGGAATTTGCCGCCCTGCAGGCTACCCGCGAAGATATCGTCAAAATGCGTCAGGCATTGCAACTGGAAGAGCGTGAACTGGCTTCCAGCGCGCCGGGTAGCAGCGAAAGCGGTGATATGCAGTTCCATCTCGCCATTGCCGAAGCAACGCATAACAGCATGCTGGTGGAGCTATTCCGTCAGTCCTGGCAGTGGCGGGAAAACAATCCAATGTGGATCCAATTGCACAGCCATCTGGATGACAGCCTGTATCGCAAAGAGTGGTTGGGCGATCACAAACAGATCCTCGCCGCGTTAATCAAAAAAGACGCCCGAGCGGCGAAGCTGGCAATGTGGCAGCATCTGGAAAACGTGAAGCAACGTCTGCTTGAATTCTCGAACGTTGACGATATTTATTTTGATGGCTATCTGTTTGATTCATGGCCGCTGGATAAAGTCGACGCCTGACTTATTATGATAAGCGCAAGGGTAAACGTTCCTTGCGCTTTCTTAAATTAAGAAGTTGCAATGAGTATTACTTTGTAAATTGCAGGGTATTGTTTAAATATCTGTATAACCTGAATGTTAGTACTCATTCTTCCCAGTGGTTATTTACCAATATAATTCCATTCACCATTTTTTAATTCAAACAGTTCTGGGAGAGATGACGGTTGCAGAGTCATACGTTTGACATGTGCATTTTCATCCCCGGGGATAACTTTATATCCAATCTTAGCGTGGATCTCAGCGGTACCAGGATAGGCTTCTATACCAATTATTGGGTCATTTCCCATTCCAATATTAGCATTAAGTAATGCAGCAAGGGCGAATCCAGAAGAATTTGCTACCCCTGACACAGTCATTATCTGATCAATATAGATATCAATTCTTGGCAATGTTGTATCTTGCCAATTTTCAACCTTTTCAAGGGGGAGTGTTGCCAGGTATCCTATCGTGGTTCCCGCATAGCCTGGAACATTGCAACCAGGGCCTAGGGTTATTTCATGTATCGTGTTTGGAATTTTAGAATCCATAGTTAGGTTAAACCGTAGACCAGCTTCTAACGCTGCGGAAACATGCGCCTTTTTACATACTCCACCGTATATTCCGTCTAATACTGAGCTGGCCTTCCAGGTACCACAGCGTATGTTTCCTGTGATTGAAATACCATCGGATTCTTTACATGCGGCTGTTACGTAATTGAATGGCCAATACCCTTGTTTACCAATTTCAAGCTGTCTAATTTCGACAACACTTCCCCCATCATAGTTATGGTTATTTCCACGAACAAGAGGTCTGACATAGATGTTTTCCGAGTTAAGATGCGAGGGCATACTGTCTGCTAATTCTTTATCGGCATTTGGATGATGAGCGAAATGATTATCTGTAAAAATTTTGTTGTTAGCGGCATTGCTTATTGGCATAGACATATTAATAACCTTTTATGAGTATTTCACTGATGTTTTAGAAAAATAGATAAATTTTTCTGTAGTAAAAAGAGAAGTAAACAAATGACATGCATGTTTCTGTTGTAGTGATATCAACTCTACACAGTGATATTAAAGGGTGGGAAACACTCTAAAGTATCAAAAAACGCTCATTTAAAATTATTTGCATGCAATTTAAAAGCATATCTTATTACTAATTGGAATTTGATGTTGTTATATTGATGTCTATATTAATAATGCCTGTGAATGGTGTTTTTGATGTATTTGATATGTTATCAATTTATATTATTTACAAACTAATTGTTTCAAATAATGCATGGCTGATTATGCGGAAATAAATAATCTCCCACCGAAATTAAGTAGCGGCGGTGACAAGTATTTTCATCTACGTAACTATTCGGAATATTCAGAATATACTAGCGGTTTTTTTTTGAGTTTGATGATTTTTATCAAATCATGACTTTTTTCCTGAAAAGTCAGTAGATATTCATAGGCAAGTAAGGTTTTATACTTTGCTGACAGGATTCAGGCCTGTCTCAGACTGACATGGATGTAATGAACAAAAGGGAATGGCTATGGAAAATGAGCATCAATACAGTGGTGCCCGGTATTCAGGGCAAGCCACATATGTTGCTAAACGTCAGGAGTGCGCAAAATGATGCGCCAATCACTTCAGGCTGTTTCACCTGAAATTTCAGGCAATAAAACGTTATCACTGCGTAAATCGGTATGCAGCGATCTCCTCACTCTTTTTAATTCTCCTCATTCGGCATTACCTTCATTACTTGTTTCAGGTATGCCTGAGTGGCAAGTGCATAACCAGAGCGACAAACATCTCCAGAGCTGGTATTGCCGTCAACTACGTTCTGCACTGTTATTTCATGAGCCTCGGATTGCGGCGTTGCAGGTCAATTTGAAAGAAGCGTACAGCCACACGCTGGCGATCAGCCTTGAGATAATGCTGCACCACGACGATGAACCGCTAACGTATGATCTGGTCTGGGATAGTGGCGGTTGGTGTAGTGCGACGCTGGAGAATGTCAGCTAAGCACAATCTCCAGCTCGCGCAGTTCGCGCCAGAAGCGTTCGGCCACGGGATTCATACGGGTATTCATCCGGTATGCATAGGCCTGAATCGGGATCACCAGTTCGTCCCGATTCAGAACGATAAGCTTCCCGCTGCGAATTTCTTGTTGGATGGCGTACTCCGGCAGCCAGGCAATCCCACAGCCGTCGAGGGCAACCTGCTTTAAAAGCTCGCTCATCGACGAGACAAAAAAGGTGCTGAAACTTAACTCACTGTGGCGCGTCAGGGTACGGTTAATCAATCGCCCCATGTAGGAGTTGCGGCTGTAATTCAGTAACGGAAAGTGTGGCTGTGCGAGGTTAAAAAGTGCTTCTCCGTGTTCGTCACTGGCGCAGACGGGGAACAATTGAGATTCAAATAAGCGAATGTGGTCAAACGGCGCTTCCAGCAAATCTTCGTCATGAAAGGAAAAAATACAGTCGCTTTGCCCTTCACGCAGTTTATCGACCGCTTCATCAACATCAATGGCTTCAATCGCCCAGGTAAAGAGCGGCGGCATCTGGCTGATAATGGACGGTAAAAGACCGAGAGAAAGAGAGTGTGCAGCGGCTACCTTGATTTTACGTTGCGCGTAATCGCTGCCGCCACGCAGTTCTGCAAGGTTGCTCTCTAACTGTTGCAGCAGATGGCGGATCTGCGAATGGAAGATTTTTCCTTGTTCCGAGAGTTGCAGAGGTGTCACCTGGCGGTTAAACAATTCAACGCCAATCGCCTGTTCCAGCGCGCGGATGCGACGGCTAAATGCGGGTTGTGAGACGTTGCGACTGACTGCCGCCTGGGAAAAGTTGCGGCATTTTTCCAGGGTCAGAAAATCATAAAGCCATTTTGTTTCAATATTATGCAAAACTGCACCACAGTCATCCATTACGTTTTACTCTGTCAGCCGCCCTTGCGGGCATTCTACGTCCATTCGGGCGGCTGACAACCGTTTATGCCGTTTCAAACGTTCCTTTCACGCAGGCTTTGCCGTCTTTAACCATCAGTTTGCCGCGAGCGTATACCTGTTCAATGCGCAGTTCTGGCGTCATGACCAGCAAGTCTGCGTCATTGCCTGGCAGAATTTCGCCTTTCCCGCTCAGGTTAAGGAAACCGGCTACGCTACTGGTGAGCGGGCGCAGGGCATCGCTGATACTGAAATCGTAGTCTTTGACCAGCACCTGCACGGTTTCCAGCAACGTTTCAAAACCTGCAACACCGATATGGGTTAAATTCCCTTCGTCATCGAAGAACGGCTGGCTACCGTTGCCGTCAGAGCTGAGGGTGACGCGTGCCAGCGGAATACCGGCCTGAACGGCGCGGGCAATACCTTCGGCAGGGGCGACTGGTTCGTCAATGCTGCTGGTGATGTCGATGGTACCGCCTTTGCGCGCAAACTCCAGCGCCTGCTCAAACAACGGTACGTTGCGGTTAACGTGGGTCGGCAGCAACTTATTGATGGGAACATCGCAGTTTTCCAGCAGGTCATAGATAGGCTGCAATGCCTTTTTGCTGTCGCCCATGTGGAACACAGTGACGCCAGGCTTACCGCCGAGCAAACCGCCAACGCGGGATTCCGCCGCCATATTGGCCAGGTGATAAACGTCCGGTGCGGCAGAGCGGTGATCAGAGATAGCGCATTTCACGCCAATCACGCGATCGATAATTGCCACGTCTTTTTCCACGGAACCTGTAATGGTGCGGGAAGGTACATGATAAGCGCCGGTCAGCATCCAGGCGCTGATGCCTTCCTCATTGAGCGCACGGGTCTTGGCGAGCAGGGATTCCGGGTGGCGAGAGACAGAGTCGGTGCCCAGCAGTCCAACCACTGACGTGACGCCCGCTTCTGTCAGACGACTTAACGCCACTTCCGGCGTACGCGTAGTGGGACCAGCTTCTCCGCCACCGCCAATCAAATGGACGTGTTGATCAATAAAACCTGGGCAGAGGATCTGCCCGCGGAGATCGACGACCATGCAGTCAGGTACGATGTCAGAAGGGATATTGCTGGCAACGGCGATAATTTTGCCGTTAGCGACGAGGACATCGCAAATTCCCCGATCTTCCGGCGCATACAAATGCGCTCCCTGCAGCAGGGTAAAACCGGCTGCGGAATAATCAATCATGATAACTCCTTGTTAAACAATAAGCTGCATAACCCAGATCGACAGCAATGCGTTAATGACGCAGACCGTAATGATGTGCGGATAATATTTGGCATTCACTTCGGCTGTCCCCAGGCAGCGACCGACATTTTGCACCGGGTTGCCCATTAAATACATTGCAGGCAGTAAAACAGTGACATCGTGGCCAGTTAATGCGCCAGCGGTCGCCAGACTGGCGGCAACACCGACTGCGCCGCCCATACTCATTAATGCGGCTAAAAGGACGGTTGCCGCTTCACCTGGCAATCCCCACAACGCCATTACGGGTTCACAGATATGCCCCACCCAGTCGAGCAGGCCAGTAATTTTCAGTGCCTGAATGATGACAAATGCCATCACCACGTTGGGCAGCAGGTTGGTGGTGGCGATAGTAAAGCCACGGCGCGCGCCATCGATAAACATATCCATGACATTTTTGCGGACCTGAGTTGTCATGCTTGCGCTCCTTGCGTTGGGTTGCGACGTTCTTCAAAGTTAAGCCAGACGCGCAAAATATTGGCACCGACAAATTTAAATACCAGGATGACGGCTAAAGGTACGATTACGGACGTCCCCAGAAAGGCAAACACCGCGACGCCGGAAGAGAAGTAGTTGGTGATAATGGCGCTACCGCTGGTTTGATATGCGGCGAAAATCACTTTATCGCGTTCGGTAATTTCTCCTTCCTGTGCCAGTTCTTTGGTCATACCGGCGGCAGCATCGGTGTTTTGTAGGTTAGCGATTAGCGCCAGCGAACAGATGCCTGGAATGCCAAGCAACGGTTTTAGCACTGGCGTCATTAACTGCTGCGCGGCGCGTAATCCGCCAAGACCATCGGTAATTGAAATAATCCCCAGAGAGAGAATGACTGATGGTGCCAGCTCCAGCGCAAAGAGAAAGCCATCTTTAGCCCCCGCGCCACCCGCGCCGCGAAATGAGGTGGTGGCTCCGTTCGCACCAGGCAGTTGCCCAAACGATCCGTTCAGAACGGAAAAATCAAAAACGCGCCACCAGCTGTCTGTCCCGGAAAAAACACCGGAAAAAAAGATTATGGTAAGAAAAAAAGCCAGATACCCTTTAATGCCAACTTTTTCTGTCGCCAGCTCCCCGGCTACAGCATCCCCTTGTTGTGTCATAACAATCCCCATTGTTTTTTTGTGTTTGTGTGTTGCTTTAGCCAGGAAAATTCCTGGAGCTGAAAAACCTTATCAGCCATGTGGGTATGGGGAAAATGCAAGTATGTTTCTGGCTATGCGTTTTTTGCATAGCGGAAAAATTACGCTGTTTGAACAAGATGCTGCGAAGGATTTCGTTGCAGAAAATTCATAAATCCAGTGACAATGACGTGAGTAAATAAAAACGGAAAATCCAGGGACGAAAATGCGATGGCAAAGTACAACGAAAAAGAGCTGGCGGATACGAGCAAGTTTTTAAGTTTTGTTCTCCGACATAAACCGGAGGCGATTGGTATCGTACTTGACCGTGAAGGATGGGCGGATATTGATAAGCTCATACTTTGTGCACAAAAAGCAGGTAAGCGGTTAACCCGTGCATTACTGGATACCGTTGTCGCCACCAGCGATAAAAAGCGTTTTAGTTATTCCAGTGATAGTAGGTGCATTCGCGCGGTTCAGGGGCATTCGACTTCGCAGGTCGCCATTGCCTTTGCCGAAAAAACACCGCCACAATTTCTCTACCACGGTACAGCAAGCCGCTTTCTTGACGAGATAAAAAAACAAGGGCTGATTCCAGGAGAGCGTCATTACGTGCATCTCTCTGCTGATGAAGCAACGGCACGCAAAGTGGGAGCAAGACACGGATCGCCGGTTATTTTAACCGTCAAAGCACAGGAAATGGCGAAACGAGGCATCCCTTTCTGGCAAGCGGAAAACGGGGTCTGGCTGACATCAACGGTTGCTGTTGAGTTTCTTGAGTGCCCGGAGAAAAGAGCTGATTAATGTTTGCTCGTGCCAGATGCGGCATAAACGCCTTGTGCTCCCTACAAAAGCATAAAAATTCAATATATTAGAGAGATAGTGTAAGCCTGATAAGCGTAGCGCATCAGGCAATTTGGCTTTTGTCATGAGTCTGAAAGGATACCCTCGCAAAAGGGTATCCTTTAATAACTACTTCAGAAATTAAAGTGATTTACGGCAGGCAGTTAGTTGAGCGCTGGAATCTGCGTCGCTTCCAATCCTGCCCGTCAGCATCTGCACATAGACGTGACTATTGTAATCATCCTGTTGATTGGTCCAGTAAGCACCCGCGGTAAATTGCGAATCACTGGAAAACTCCCCAACGTTCCCCCACTCACCATATAGCGATCCCAACGTGCGTTTGTTTTCGCCAGACGTTAAATGTGCGACGCCAGGAAGATTATATCCATCACTTTTCGCGTTGCAGAACGCATTGGCAGTTAGCCAGATATTGGTTTGATTCCCATGATTCACCCACCAGCCTTTCAGCTTAATTAATGTCTGGTAGGTTGTACCTCCTTGTCTGGGAACAGCGCTTATTACGACTGAAGTTTGGTCGCCGGTATTTGTGAAAGAAACTTTACCTGAAGCATCGACAGACACCCAACTCTGTGAACTTGTGAACATATAATCACTAACGGTTTTACCCGCTTCAAAGTTGTCATCATTAAGTGTGTAGTACGCCCCTATAAAACCTTCACTGGGGAATGTAGCCGTTGTGAAGGTATGGTTGTTGACTGTTACATGACCGTGCATGTCTTTTATTGAGCGGACAAGATCCAGTGATATGCTTAAGTTTGCTTGATGAACACCGTTCAGCATAGGAATGAGAGTCGCTCTGCCCTCTACGCCGCCAGTGACAGTGACGGTGTACTCGCCGTAATTTCTTTGGCTGTAATCAATATTGCTCAACTTCAGGAGGTTCACGTAGGCACCTGACTGGACAAATTCCAGATGATCAGACGTCACTATCGGGTTACCGTACTTGTCTTGCAATATTAACGTAAGTGTCGCGCTCTCCTGGAAGTCAGCCATAAAAGAGCTAACGCTAGATTTCAATGTTGATTTACTTTCATCTGCCGTACCAGGAATCAATGTAATGGCTGCGGATTTGTGGACTGTGCCAGGGACCTGAACATTGACAATTAGAGCTTCTGCCAATGTACCTGTTATTGTCGCCGTGACTTGCCCGGACTGATCGGTACGCGTAGTTGGATTATTAATCACCGGGCTGCCTTTGGTGTCTAAGCTGTAACTAACGTCGACACCTTCAACCGGGAATCCATAATCATCTTCTACTCGTGAAGTGATGGTGCTGCTATCAACCCCGTCGGCGATTATGGTGTCAGGAGAAGCCACTACACTCACAACATGTGCCGTTGTAGCATCAGCCTTAACCGCAACCGTCACCTGGCTCTGAACGGGAACGTCTTTGCCCATTGTGGCCGTAACGGTATATACATTGACTTTGTCACTGGTCAGCGTCACTTTGGCCTGACCTGACTGATCAGTCAGGATTTCCCCTGTATTGCTTAGCGTTGCACCATCAGGTGTTACGCTAAAGGTGATAATTTGCCCCGGCATCAATTCATCCTGAATATTTCTTGCCGTTGCGGTCAGTGTAATACCTTCACTGTTATGGACCGTGGTTTCTGGCTTCGATGATGTTAACTCGAGTTTGCCCTTTGCCACACTCACGTCAACTTTACGACTACTGTTATTGTCCAGCGATGCTGTCACCTGATAGACCCCAGGCTGGGTGCTGATAAGGTTAACGTACGCATAGCCGTTATTATCGGTGTAAGCCGTATCGTCTATCGTAATGTTAGCTGTTGGCAGCGCACTTAATCTGACGCGTTGACCGGCTATGACGTTATTAAACGCATCCTGTACGTGTATTCGTAGCGTGATGTTTTCGCCAACCATTATCGTTTTTTCGGCTCCGGTTATACTTATTATCTTCGCCGAACTTTCATCCGGGAGCACTGATAAACTAAACGTTTTATTATCGGATGATTGCGCTTTCCGGCTCACCACTACGTTATGTTGTCCGGCAATATTGCTGGTCATTATTACCGTCGCTTGACCCTGCGTATTGGTGGTGACTTCTGTTCCGCTTAGTGTGACATCGTTACTCTGGAAAGTGACCTGTTGGTCTTTAAGCGGATTTTGGTAAGCGTCCAGGATCGTTGCTGTCAGGGTACTCCCCGTACTGTTGCCAGCAACTATGGTATTTAATGAGGCAGTCAGCGGCTGGAGCTGCGCGCTGCTTGTATCCCCAATAAAATAGACTAGCTGATTAGCACTGGTATTATTTCTGCTCAGTGTCGCCGTCACTGTAAACTCACCCGCTTTTGTGCCTCGCAATGTGACCACGGCATTGCCGTTTGAATCGGTGCGAGCGGTGTCACTACTTAGCGTGAAGTTCCCTGTCATAGATGCTGGCAAGGTAAATTTCACATCCTCATCCGGTAGTGAGTGTCCATAAACATCTTTCACACTGGCAGTCAGGGTAACGGTATCTGTATTGTTAGCAATCGTACTGCCCGATCCGGCATTCAAAATAATTACCGATTGTTCCCTGTTTGGGACCACGGTAACCGTAACCGACTGGTGAATATTTTTATCCGCCTCAAGCGAGGCATCGACGGTATAGTTACCTGCTTTTGAACTGGTCAGGTGCACCCGCGCAATCCCGGACTGGTCAGTTGTGGCGGTCGTGTTGTCCAGTTGCGAGTCAGTTGGTGCCACAAAATTCACTTTCATATCTTTTAACGGGTTGTTATGAAAGTCTGTGACGGTGGCGGTCAGGGTACTACCCTGGCTATTACCAGCACTAATGGTATCTGGAGCGGCAACCAGTTGTTTGAGTTTTGGCGTATTCGAATCGCTAACAAATTTCGCAGTTACCCGTTGAGTAGAACCATTTGGCAGCGTAGCGCTAATCGTATTTTCTTCCGCAACCTGACTTATCATGTTGATTGTGGCAACACCATGTGCATCAGTATTTTGTTGCGTCGGTTCTACAAATTCCGCGCTTCCTTTCTCATTCTTAAAGGTGACCTGATGATTTCTCAGGGGATTATCACTCTCATCAGTGACGTTAATAGTGATGGTATTAAACGTCTTTTTATCGGCGTAAACGTCATTATTCGTTGCGGATAATGTAGCGACGTGAGCCTTATTCTGGTTTGCTTCGATATTATAAATATGCGATTGCAGAGGAGTATTCCAGTTGTGAAGGCTAAGTTGTGCCCTCAGGGCTGCTCCTTGCTTATGGGCCGGATAATTCGCTGCATAAACGCCCGGATGCTCTTCGTGCCAGACAACCGTGGCGCCTGGTTTGCTGTTCTCGACAGTGACGGCTTTTACCAACGCGTCTTCTTGATATTCAACCGGTTTATTGTTGTCGTCTTTCAGTTCTACCCTGACTTTGATGTCGTCTCCGGCATAATACAATATGTTATCTATGGATATTGAAGAATGGTCGCGGGATGAGACAACAGGGACGATATTAACGACGATGGATTCTTTTACCGCACTCTCACCGTTAAGTTGCGGTGTCAGTGTTACTGAACCTGAAGTCGTTCCTGCAGTCAGCATCTGTGTGTAGCTACCATCCCCGTTATCTGTCCAGTCAGACAGCGTGATATCCTGAACACCTTCACTGCGGGTTTGCAGTGCCAGCCCCGGAACCGGAGTTCCGTCGGAATCGTGCGCAGTCACAGTCAATGTGGTAGTCGATTTTTTATCTGCTGCCAGGGTTAGCGGATTAACGGATAACAGAGAATCTTTCTGGCTTAATGTCGGAGCCTGGATGACGACCATGCTTTGCTCACGATGTGACAGATTACCTTTTACATCCTCAGCGGTAACGTCTATCGGCCACGTATTATCGGTTTCCGGGGTGTTAGTGAAGCGGTAACCAGGCAGCGTGACCGTGATATCTTTTCCGGAAGTGCTGACTTTTCCTCCAGCAGATTCCAGCGCAGCAGCGTCGATTTTATAGCCTTTCAGGGCATATTTGGTCTGTAGCGAGGAAACCAGCGATTTTATTTCTCCCGATTTCCCTTTCACTGGGTCCAGCAGACTCAGGCGGATAAGCTCTTTCTTGCGGTATTCCAGAACGATGTTGTTGTTGCGATCAATCAGGTCATAACGACTACCGGCCAGACTGCGCCGTCCGGCCACTTCGTCCGGGTTAAGCTGTTTCTGCATTGAGCTGCTGGGTTGCCAGGTCAGATCAACGGCAAACCGTGAGTCATTTTCACCTTGTTTCCCCTGACGCTGCTCTGCACTGAGAGTCAGAAGCGGGAAGGGGGTATAGTTGAGGCCTGCGGTAATAGCATGGGGATTACTTTGACGATCATTCTTGTCAAACAGCGCCACTTCATCGCCATAGTATTGTTCATAGACCAGTTTTCCACCCAGATGCGGCCAGGCAGGTAACCAGCCTTCTGCGCGTAAATCCCAGCCGTTAGCCGGGCGGGCTTCGTAGTCATTATTCAATTCTGGTGCGCTACGCCAGCCGGTCAGGCCGATATAAGCATTGCTGCTCAACTTCAGATAGTCACGCCAGTATTCTGCGCCAAGTCCCGCGCGGGAGTGATAGCGGCTCAGGTCGTGATCAAAAAACAGGTTGATGCCTGACATCCAACTGGGGGTGAAGTAACGCCAGCCTAAACCGGTGTTGATCTGGGTGCGATCGTCCGTTCGATGAAGGGTATGCTGGCTGAAGAGCAGATAATCGGGTGTGTCATACCATGGATGCAGGAAGTCGAATTCCGAATTTTTCAGGCTAAAATCTTCATCCACGCCCAGAGAGATTTTCGCGGTGCCAAAGTTATTTAACCAATCAGTCATCGTGCCAGAGGCTTCTGAAGACGCCCAACCACGCGCCATGCTGCTCGCCTGCTCACTATTCATACCTTGTGAAAGCAGAGTGCCAACTCGCTGTGAAGTACTGGCTATTTGATTCTCCAGTGTGTTTTCGGCATTCGCCGGTGATACGGCATTTTGTAGCTCATGACTTCTCTGCGAGGTTGTTGCCGGAACATCCAGTTCTTCACCCTGACGCACGTTATCAAAGCCGCGAGCAAAAGTACGAAACTGATTAAGACGACGAAGCTCTTCCAGTGAAATACCGAACCGGTCAGCAACACTTTGCGCTGATTCCAGCGCGCCAAGCGTGTAAGGTACGGTTTTATTTTCTGTAAGAGGGGGAGGAGATGAAACTGTCATCTGGGGTTTAGCGTGTACCACATTTTGTGCCGTCGCGATGACGGGGAAAAAAATTTGTGTGAATAAACAAACTCCGGCGGCCAGGCGGCGTATTTTGTCACCCAGACCGCATAAAGAGTTTTGATCATTATTTTTTATTTGCTGCGCATTTGTCGAAGCCATAGTGACCTTCCGTGAAAAAACAGAATTAAACGTGTTTTTTCTAGCACGGAGGTATAAAACGATCCTGACTATAATATGACCAGAAATAATGAATTAGCCGTAAATTTGCTAAACCATGAATAATAGTGGCGGTGGCTGAGCACCGCCAAAGAACAAGGGTGTTTTAGTTATTTTACGTGCTGTACTGAAAAGTTAAATTCATTAAATCAACTAAGAGTAATTCGTATGTATTTTGAATATTTGCATCCCGCAGATTAACGCTGCGATAAATAGCGCAGCTGCGCCGCAGAGCGTGGCACTGGCGAGCGCCGACGTTCCGTTGCCGAGCATGCTGGTCAGCACCGGGCCAAGAATTTGCCCGATACCATAAATAAGTGTCACAAAGCCCAAAAGATTAAGATTTCCCGGCACGCTAAGCTGGCGGGCGATGGTCATCACCAACGAGGTAGTCCCCATAAAGGTGCCGCCAAAACCAATACTGCTGATGATGAGTAATAAAGGAGAGCTACTGGCGAGGGTTAACAGCACGCAGACAGCCTGCACCAGCAAATTTGCGGTCAGGCAAGGTAATGCTCCCCACCGTTTGGCTGCCCATAGCCAGCCAAAGCAACCTGGGACAATTGACAAGCCAACCAGTGTCCAGAGGTGAGCCGTCAGCACAGGCTGGCCCGCGTCTTTCGCCATGAGCGGCAGGTACGTGGCGACGATGATATAACCAAAACCCGCCAGACCATACAGAATCGCCAGTAACCACCAGCTCATGGGTTGTCGGGCAATTTTTGCCAATGGTGCTGGTGCGATAATATGTTTCTTCGACGGAATGAGCAGCGCCAGAACAAGCAATATTATGGCAGAAAGTGCCCCGGCACCTTGCCACAACGTTTGTGAAGAGAGGGAAAAATGCAGGCCTGCCAGTACATATTCATTACCCAGAGCAATACCGACGCCAACGCCAGAAAATAGCGCCGCAAGAACAAAGGGATGGCGGGTGTGTTGCATGATAAGCGTCGAGCCGAAAATCAACATCCCGGCGCTGGCGACCCCTGCCAGAAAGCGAATGATGAAAACCAGAAGAAACGGCGGCAACCACGCCATCGCGAGGATTAATAATCCGGTTGCGAGGGCGGAAGTTAACAGGAATGGGCGCAGGCGTGAGGGCAAATGAAACGCGCCGAATGAAAACAGCAGGCTCCCCGCCAGATACCCGGCATAGTTACCACTGGCGATCCACGAGAGTTCGCTAAAGGAAAACTCGCCTTCCGCCAGCATGACTGGCAGCATCGGCGTATAGAGAAAGCGGCCTAAACCCATACCTAGGGTCAGAACCAGCATCCCGAATAACGCGGTGCTGAAAGAAAAACGTTCTACGGGATGCGATGTCGAATTCATGTTCTGCCTGATTTGTATTAATTGAGTTAACAATTTAATAACAAAAAAAGCGAGCCTGCCAGACTGTTATTGTGATTTTGTCGACGTAAAGCGATAAAAAAGATTGGGTTCGCCAACGATATAGATGTTGCCACTGGCATCCATCGCTATCCCTTCCGCCTGCTTGATGTTATGTGAAAGGCCATAGTTGCCTTTGGTTAACGACATTTCGCCGATAACGTCACCTGTCACGGTCACTTCCTGCAGGGCGCGTGACTCATGTGACAACACCAGTAGCGTATTTTTCTGTGGGTTAAATTCCGCACCAGAAACATCATCCAAAGTAAACTGACGCTGCAATGCTTTATCTTTACTGATATGCAACTCATCGCTACGCAATAGCCCGGTTACTTTGTAGACCTCTATCGGATTTTTCTCTTTAAAAAACCAGAAGGTATGGTCCTGAGAGGAATAAGCCAGCCCTTCAAAGCCACAGTTGGTTGGCGTTTCCTGCAATGGGATTTTTATTTTTTTGAGGATGCTCACTTCCGAATCAGCGTTAAGTGAAATCACATAAATGGCATAATCACGTTCATCACTGATGACAAATTTATTATCACCAATGTATTCAATCGTCTCGAGATCCTTAACGAAATCGAGCGGAATGGTGCGGATCAGATCGCCCTCGGTCGTCATTTCAACGATGGTTGCAGGTTTGTTGATAGTGCTAAACAAAGTATTGCTCTGCGCAGACCAGGTCAGTGAGGAGATATTTTTAGTTACTCCTGTAATCTCTTTACCATCGATAGTGGCCTGATAATTCTGAAACCCTGCGACATGCTGGCTTTTACGGACGCAGGATTGCACAAAAAACAGGCTTACCGCCACGATGGCGCAAAGAAAAACGATAAAGGTGATGCGCTTTTTCAACTTGTTGCTCCTTATTATTGCTTTTTTCTCGTCAAATTCAGTGCGACAGATAAGGAGTATACGGATGAAGCTTAATGAATTCTTAACGCGGGGCGATGAAATAGTAAACGCCGCAGGGGAGTTGCGGCGTTTGTCTTTGGATGGCAGAACATTTTCAGCTTACGTTGGCTGACAAATGCGCCTCATCCATGAATGATAGATGAGGCGGTTAACAATTTATATCCTCTGCCATACTCACTCTGTTTGGGTGATTATTGAACTATTCGTCAACTATATACGTTGGCTGATAAGACGTTAAACCCGGAATGGAAAAACTGCTATTCACTTCTTTCTTTAAACGGGCTTGATTAAAACTGTTACTGTCCTGTTGCTCGGTACTGTTCTTGGCTTTTTTATCGATATTATCATTGTAAAGATATGCACTCTTAAGAGAAACATTATTCACTTTGGCATTGAAAAAACAGGCATTTTTAAAAGTCGTATCTATAAATATCGTATTGAACAACCATGCATGGTTAAATAGAATATTAGAACCTTCTGTACCAGTGAAATTAGTATTGTTAAATGTTGCAGCAGAAAAGTTTGTATTAAACAGTTTGCATTTTGTTAAATTAGCGTTTGTAAAATTGGTAAACATGCAGACAGTATCAGTAAGATCATATTCTGAAAGATCTTTATCCGATAGATCGGAATAATTTAGTATTGCTCCAGTAAGAATTACTTTAGGTGTACCAGGTATTCGAGGTGTTGCAGGTATTTTTGGTGCTCCAGGTATTTCAGGTATTTTAGAAGTATCAGATGTTGCAGATGTTGCAGATGTTGCAGATGTTTCATATAGAATGACTGATGTGAAATCTATGTGTTCAAGATAAGCCTTACTAAGGTCACTTCCAGTAAAATTAACGCCAGTGAGAACTTTTCCGCTGAAGTTACAGTTTCGTAGATTTGCGTTTTTGAAATTTACATAAGTCAAGTGGCGAACTTTACGAAAATCATTATTTTCTAATGTGGCATTTTCGAATTTTGCATTACGCAGATCACAATCTGTAAAATCCACGCCTTCACAGATCGTACCGGAGAAATCCGCTTTTCTAAGAATGCTGCCATTAAAATTGACATTCCTTAGAGCCATTTTAGACAAGTCTATGCCGGTTAAATCCATTCCCGCTAAATTCAACCCTTTGATACACCGTTGACCCGATTCATCTTTAGGAATAGCAGTGCTAATAGTATTGATGACAATATCACCTATCTTGAAGGTCATTGTAATTCCTGCATCAGAGACAGAGAGTTTTCGCGTAAGACGTTCACTCTTATCTCCAGTGATACTCTTCTGAGCAACGTAAAAGCGCTCACATGTATGACAAAATCTTTTCCAGCTCTCATTTGGTGTCAGATTATTGTCCGGGAGGAAATTAGCAATGCTATAAAGATCGTTCAGGACGCTACTTTTTATTTCAGGAGAGGCGCACTCTATAATTTCAGAGGTGGATATTGTATTTTTTATTTTATCTCTATTATCCGTGAGATTTCGTGATCCTGATATATTTGGCTGCTGGTGATTTTCTCTGTAGTATTGCAGCACATTTTCCCATTGTAAGTTTGTCAACGAGATAGTTTCAGTCTCGTTATTATTATCCCGTATGGTTAATTGACTTTCTACTGGGTCAAAAGAAATCATGAAGTTATTCAGATGTCGATATTGATGAGTGGCATCTAATTTCACTTCAAATGAATTTGAACTTTTGCAGGCATGTGTTAAAAACTTATCAAAGGGAAGGTATTGCTCTTTTTCTACGTGCTGTGGGTCATTTCGCAAAACAGAGAAAATGCTCTCTTTCAAATTGTTCTTGTCAATATAGATTGGTAGTTGCGCTTTTTGTTCCATTATTTTAATAAACTGCTGCAGTTGCTCGGTTTTAACATTGCAACTATGACTTATATCTTTGTGGTAAACAGTTAATACGCTTTCATTATCATCTTGTCGATTAAATATTATTTTTAGATCGTTAATTTCAAACTCATTTAAACCATTTCTTTTGGTTTTGGCGATGATTTGTTCTGTTGTTGATGAATATCGATTTAAGGTTAATTCGAGATTGTCGGGATTAGAGATAAGGTGAATAAAAACATTCAGTACACGCTTAATAAAACCATCATTCAAATGATTTATATCATAATTAATTTGTTTTTGTATGGTTTCAATTTCCGTGTTAATGTCAAATGGTTGGTTGCTTTTTTTATGGCAAGGTTTTAGTCCCGAATACATGTCGAGTGTTGGAAGAATATCGCCGTATATGTTAAATGTGGAGCCCATATTTTTATCCTTGAATTGTGAAATATTCTTCTAAATCTAAAATAATCAGGGGGTGTGGGTAAAGATAAGCTTCACACTGAAACTTATCTTTATCATTACCACACCCGGTAATCATTTTATTGCTCTATGTATAATTATGGGTTTAAGTATAATACAATGTATATTGTATTTTAGACGCGCAATAGCAAGGTGCTATCAAAAATCGCTCATTTTGTGGATGGGAAATATTTCACAGCAGGCGAGATATTTAATACAACTTCCTTCATGCAGGATTATGTGCAGCCAAATATCCGGGCGTTATATTTAAAGATCTTATTGCCTGGTTGACGCTTCTGAATCGTAATGCACCACGCACTGCCAGTTGCTGCCCTGTTGGCAATATATCGCTTCGGTCTGCCCAGGGATCACCCATTGTATTTCCTCGCCGGGCAGACAGGTCAGCCAAATGCATAACCCGCAGCCGCCGCGTAAATCACGGGGAATATCGCTGACGCGAAAAGTCATGCCCGCTGCCTGCAACGCCTTGCGGGTTTGTATGACGCCGACCGTGGAGTGAAATAAAAATAAAAACTCTTTCATCGGCGTTTTCTCACTCGTTGACCAATTACCGCTGCGCCAATTGCGCCAGCAAATTGCGCATCAGGATGGGTATTTACCGGCATTCCCAGGTGAGTTTCCAACATCCGGGCAAACGTCTGGCAATGACTAACGCCACCAGTAAACAGAATCGGCGCTTCACAGGAGAGACGAGCAATGAAATTGGCACTCCGCCGCGCCATCGCGTTAATCACTCCAGCGAGAATCGCTTCTGGCGCGACGCCCGCTGAGCGCAGGCTGATCACTTCTGATTCGGCAAACACTGTACACATACTCGTGATGGCGTGCGGCGTGATATTTTCCGTTATGCTGTCGAGCTGTTCGACGTTGGTGCCAAGCGTGCGCGAGATCACCTCCAGGAAACGCCCGGTGCCCGCCGCGCATTTGTCATTCATCAGGAAATCGCACAGGTTACCGTCATCATCAAGCTGAATCACTTTGCTGTCCTGACCGCCGATGTCAATTACCGCGCGCGTTGCTGGCGCAAGAAACCGAGCGCCCAGCCCGTGACAGGAGATTTCCGTCACCTGTTTATCGGCAAAATCCACCAGTTGCCGCCCGTAGCCGGTGAGCGTCAGAAACGGCGTTGTTTCTAACCCTTCGCGCAGAGTTTCCCAGGCTTCAGTAATTGCTGTTGCCGGGCGAAAGGGTGTTGGAACGAGGAAACGGCGCGTAATCACGCCGTCTGCCAGTAAGATCCCTTTGGTGGCGGTTGAGCCGGAATCAATGCCAATCGAATATGCCACTGCCACTCCTTACAGCATCTCAATAAAGGCCGCGACACGGGTGCTGAGCTGCCCGACATCTGAGGTGGAGTAGTCTGTTTCAATAGCGATATAAGGAATGTTGTGCTGCTGACGCACATGACGTTTAATCGCCAGCGATTCCACCGCGTAGGTATGGCACGCCTGCAAAATCACATCAACTACGCCATCGACCTGATATTCTTCAACCATCTGGCTGAGCATTTGCAGGCGCTGATCGTTCGGCGAAACACAGGAGCAGCCAATCGCCAGATATTTATCCGCCAGCGCGTCGTAGACATCGCCCGTTTCCGCCACGCATTGCTCGGTCGCTTTCGCCCCGGTGCAGTTTTCATAACCGACAACCCAGCCGCCATTCTCTTCAATCGCGCGCACCACTTTCTCTGCTGCGCCGCCAATTGGGCAGCCGGTGATTAAAATGCGTGGACGCGGGTCCAGTCGCTGGCCTTCTTCCCACTGCTGACGAACGCGGGCGGTCATTGCATCCAGTTCGTCAACCAACGCCTCTTTATCGAACCGGAAGGTTGCGCCGTAGACCACTTTCAGAATGTCGCTGCCGCTAAGCGCTGGAGGATTTAACTGCCCAAGATGATAAAAATTGGCCAGTGCGCGACGTTCGCGGTTTTTCAGCGCAATGGCATCGCGCAGAGCATCTTCGCTAATCTCGTGCCCAAAACGTTCTTCTACCGTTTTTTGCAAGCGCAGCATTTCTGCTTTCCATAATGCACGCGAGGCATCGTCCTTAACGCTGTTGGGCAATTGCATCACATGCACGGGCTTAAACTCCGCCATGTATTCATACATTTTCTTTTTGCCGTCGCAGGTGGTTTCACCGACCACCAGATCAGAAAAGTAGAAATAGGGGCATTTATCGGTTTTGCCGAAGCCATAGCTGCTTTTAATCAGTGGGCAGAGGTTGCGCGGCAGATCTTTCTCGGCTTCTTCAATGGTTTCATCAGAGGTGGAACAGAGCGAAACCACAACCGCGCCGGCTGCCATCGGGATCTCTTGCGGCATAAAGGTGCAGTAGGTGCCAACCAGCGGAATGCCGCGCTCCTTGAGATCCATGACGGTGAGAAAGCCTTTCTGGCGAGCTTCAGAGAACTGATCGAAAATAGCGGGTAGATCGGTGACAAGTGACATGATTTTCCTTCCCCGTACCACGGGAGATAATGAAAAGAGGCCACATTATTACCATTCTTTTAGTGTGGTTTATTTGATCTCTCTCGCGGTTAGCCACTTAGTTTTTCATGGATTTCTAAAAATTGCCGAGGGGGAACAAGGCCGGGAGCTGCGACAGCAAATACAAAATTAGCCCAATACAACCGCCAACTAGCGTACCGTTGACACGGATAAACTGCAGATCTTTGCCAATATTTAACTCGATTTGCCGCGACATATCCCGCGCATCCCAGCTTTTTACCGTATCGCTGATATGGCGCGTCAGGAATGCGGAAAACTCAGGCGCGACACGGTGCGCGGCTTGTTCCAGATGACTATTTAACGACGCCCGCAAGGCATCATCGGCAATTAACGTTTCGCCAAACCATTGACCCGCTCGTGCGATACGTTCTTTCACACGAGAATCTTCGCTGTTGATATCCGCTTTCAGCCATTCCCGTAAATCCCCCCACAATTCACTGAGATAGCGGTTAAAAGCTTCATCTTCTTTCAGATAGCTTTTTACGGCATCGGCTCGCGCTGCCATTTCCGGATCGTTTTTCAGCTTGTCGATCAGGGCGAAGGTGGCGCGATCAAACGCATGGCGGATCTGATGCGCACGATCGCGACTAATATCATCAAGCAAAGAATTCACCGCGTCAGAAACCAACTCCGCGCTATGTTCGCCCAGCCATTCAGTGGGCAAAATTTTGGCTTTTAGCGGATGCTCGCTCTCCAGCCAGCGAACAATTTGCTGGGCGATAAACTTGCGCGATTTATCGCGCTGAAGCAGGGCGATCAACTGTGCGATCAGCGTATCCAGCAGCACCTGATGGCGATCGTTTTTGGTCATACTCTCCAGCATCAATGCACTGGTGCCGGAGAGATCGACCTTATCAATCGCCCGATGGACTGCGCGCTTAAGTAGGCGCTGAATGCGTGCATCATCGGTCAGTTCAAGAAAACCGCTCATGATCTGCAACAGATGCTGACCAACGCGGCGGGCGTTTTCCGGCTGACTAAACCAGTTGCCAATCAACAACGCCGGTTCGTGACGTCGAATCAATGCCACCAGCGACTGGGTATCGAGAAATTTTTCCTGCACGAACTGGCCGAGATTTTCACCAATCCTGTCTTTATTACGCGGGATAATCGCCGTATGACGAGAAATGATCGGGATCGGCACGCGGCGAAATAGCGCCACCACCGCAAACCAGTCAGCCAGCGCGCCGACCATCGCCGCTTCAGCAATCGCCTTCACGCCGCTCACCCAAAAATTGGGCGGCAAAAACAGCGTAACGACAAAGGTAGCAGCGGCGATAAGCAGTAAAGAGAGCGCCAACCTTTTGGCGCGTCTGAGTTCGATGAGTTTATTCATAACGTTAAGAATAGAGCCTGACGGCAGGATCGCGCAAAAATCACCGCTCCTCCACCAGCTCGGCAGCCTGATGTTGGCGCACGCGATTGAGCAATCCCGCCAGGGTGAAAACGACGATAACGCCCGCCACAACGGCTAACAGATGAAACGGCAAGCGACCGCCGTTAAACCACAGCCAGCGGCCGATTTCGACCGAGACCGACATCACCATCAGGATCACCATATTTAGCGATGCGGAGACGGTCCCTTTCGGTAAGTTATTGGAAAACAGCGTAAAGCGGAATAAGGTCGGGAAAATCAAACCAATCCCGAAAGCATACAGACTGGTGCCCAGCACCGACCACAGCCAGACGTGCGGCGACAGCAGATTGCCGATAATCAACAGCGAGAGGCCGACCAGTTGAATGGGTACGGCACGCCAGATAAACCGCGGTTCGGTCGGATCTTTAACGAAACGCGCCACGATGGCATTCGCAACAATCACCGCGCCGAACACCGGAACCTGTGTCCAGGCGAACTGCGTAGTTGTTAAGCCGCCTGCGTCAATCAGGATCACCGGCGAGACAGCCACCCAGCTCATCATCGGGATATAGCTTAAAGAGATGGTTGCTGCGCCAAAGAGGAACAGACGGTTGCAAAAGACATTACGAAAATCGCGTAATACGCTTTTGGCGCTAAACGGAACCGCGCCGCGCTTCACTGTCTCTGGCATCGCCAGCAGTAAGCCAACAAATGAGATAAAACCCATAACCGCAATGATGGCAAAAAGGACTTTCCAGTGCATAAAGTGCATCAGAGCTGCGCCGGAAAGCGGGCCGATAATCGGCGCAATCAGTACGATGGAGGTGATAATCGCCATCAACTTGATCCCTTTTGTCTGTCCGAACGCCTCCTGCACCGTGACATAACCAACGGTGGCAATAAAACAGATACTGGTGCCCTGAATTGCACGCGCGATAAGAAACTGTGTCATAGACGTTGTGAACATTGTCGCGGCGCAGGCAAGGGTAAAAATTAGCGCCCCGGTAATCAGCACCGGCCTGCGGCCAATTCTGTCGGAGAGCGGCCCCAGCAGCCACTGTAACGCCATACCGCCAGCGAGATAGAGACTGACGGCAGCCGGGGCCAGACTGACATCGGCGTTAAAATCACGGACCACATTAATGATCCCAGGCTGGATCAGATCCGTCGACAGATACGCGGCAAAGTCATACAAAATCAACGCCATCGGGAAAAACAGCGTGGCGGCATGGCGGGCAAAAAAACGTGGCATAACAAACAACTCCTTGTCCGGAGAACCTCAACGGGGAAAACGAAATTCAATACCGTCGGTAATGACGAAAGGCAGGTGAGAAGGGCAACGAGACTGCAAATGTACTGAATTTCATGTAATCAACCACACTGCCTGTGAACACACAGACAGAGAAATACTTTCTGACTTCGGGTCAGAATGTATAACGATTACAAATAGTCATCAGAACATTACACCTCTTTAATTGATGGGTTGCATAGAAAATATACACCTTAAGTGTAATTAAAATTTGCGGTTAATCAAAAGAGCGCGGTGGGAAGGGGAATATCTGCCGGGTACAGGACATGTAAAACGCGAGCTTGTTTCCGGAAAAATGTATCGTTTGCAGAAGAATAAAAATAGCCTGGAAAGCGCCTCGGGGAATGGGAAATTGCCGGGTGAGAGTGGTTTTGTTAGCCGCTAAAGTCAGACCATCTTATCTACAGGTGACGGATCGCCATGACAAACTTCACGACCAGTACGCCGCATGATGCATTATTTAAAACCTTTCTCACGCACCCTGACACTGCGCGGGATTTTATGGAGATTCACTTACCTAAAGATTTACGTGAACTGTGCGATCTCGACACCTTAAAACTGGAATCCGCCAGCTTTGTCGATGAAAAATTGCGGGCGCTACACTCCGATATTTTATGGTCGGTAAAGACCCGCGAAGGCGATGGCTATATCTATGTGGTGATTGAACATCAGAGCCGCGAGGATATTCACATGGCTTTTCGCCTGATGCGCTATTCCATGGCGGTGATGCAGCGCCATATCGAACATGATAAACGCCGACCGCTACCGCTGGTCATCCCGATGCTGTTTTATCACGGTAGCCGTAGTCCTTATCCCTGGTCTTTGTGCTGGCTGGACGAATTTGCCGACCCGACTATCGCACGGAAGCTTTATACCGCCGCGTTCCCGCTGGTGGATATCACTGTCGTGCCAGACGACGAGATTGTGCAACACCGCAGAGTCGCCCTGTTGGAGTTGATCCAAAAGCATATTCGCCAGCGCGATCTAATGGGGCTTATTGATCAACTGGCAGTATTACTGGTTACAGGGTGCGCTAATGACAGCCAGATAACTGCGCTGTTAAATTACATTTTACTGACTGGCGATGAAGCGCGTTTTAAGGCGTTTATCAGCGAACTTACCAGGCGAATGCCACACCACAGGGAGCGAATAATGACAATTGCAGAGCGAATTCATAATGATGGATGGCTGTTGGGAAGGGAGAGGGGGAGGAAAGAAGGGAAAGTAGAAGGGGAACGGAGCCTCCTCCGATTGTTGTTGCAGAATGGGGCCGATCCTGAATGGATACAACGATATACCGGACTTTCGGCAGAACAAATGCAGGCATTAGATCAGCCCTTGCCTGAAAGCAAGCGTGATCCATGGATCGAGTACTAATCAGAGACTGATGACAAACGCAAAGCTGCCTGATGCGCTATGCTTATCAGACCTACATTTTCTCTACAATCTATTGAATTTGCGCGGTTTGTAGGCAGGATAAGGCGTTCACGCCGCATCCGGCATGAACAAAGCGTACTTTGCTTAATTCAGGCTGGAACGTGACGATGACCCTGCAAAGATAAAACGAGTCACACGCGATTCGTGAGAGGAAATCAGGCGCTTCGCCACTATTTCGAATTCATTCCATTGCCCGATACACGGCCTCGCCAATTTGCTTCAGTGCTTCGCGATAGGTTTCGCTGAGCGGTAAAGCGCAGTTGATGCGTAGACAATTACGGTATTTGCCGGAAGCCGAGAAAATCGAGCCTGCCGCCACCTGGATTTTCATGCGGTACAGCTGTCGCGCGACGCAGACCATATCGACCTTTTCAGGCAATTCTATCCACAGTAAAAATCCGCCTTTCGGGCGCGTAATACAGATTTCGCAGGGAAAATATTCCCGTATCCAGCAGGTATAAAGCGCCAAATTGCGCTGATAATTCTGCCGCATCCGCCGGATATGGCGATGATAATGACCTTCCAGCACAAACGTTGCCGCCGCCATTTGCGTGGACGGCACATTAAAGCTGCTGGTGGCATATTTCATATGCAGCAGTTTATCGTGATAACGTCCCGGCGCGACCCAGCCCACGCGCAGGCCTGGTGCAATGCTTTTACTGAACGAACTGCACAGCAGCACCCGGCCGTCGATATCCCAGGAATGAATGGTCCGCGGGCGCGGATACTCCGTCGCCAGTTCGCCGTAGACATCATCTTCAAAAATCACAATATCATGACGCTGAGCGAGAGAGAGAACGGCCCGTTTGCGTGCGTCCGGCATAATAAATCCCAGCGGATTATTACAGTTTGGCACCAGAATGATGCCTTTAATCGGCCACTGTTCCAGCGCGAGTTCCAGCGCTTCAACGCTGATGCCAGTTTCTGGATCGGTTGGGATTTCAATCACTTTCACGCCCATGCCGCGCAGCATCTGCATCGAACCGTAATAACAGGGGGATTCGACCGCGACAATATCGCCCGGTTTACACACTGCCATTAACGCCAGCGACATCGAGTTATGGCAGCCGCTGGTGATGATGATGTCATCGGCGGTGACCACCGAGCCGCTGTCGAGCATCAGGCGGGCAATCTGCTCGCGCAATACCCGCTGGCCGGCTAACAAGTCATAACCGAGAACGGTTTGCAGATTATGCTGCACCACCCGGCTTAGCTCCCGCCACAGCGGTTTCAGGCTGGGCGTTTCGACATCCGGCGTGCTTTTGCTTAACGGAACAATGGAACTGTCGCTATGCGCCTCCAGCATATCCAGTACCTGATCCCACTGGGTAATTTCCACCGGGCGCTGCACCGGACGCGTCATTGGTGGCACTGGCGGCTGGGCTTTACGTTGTGCGACAAAATACCCCGAACGCGGCTGCGGAGTGATGAGCTTCATCGTTTCCAGCGTCTGATACGCCTGCTGCACGGTGCTGATGCTGACGCCGTGCTCCTGACTCAAGCTACGCACCGACGGCAATTTCTCCCCGTGACGATACAGCCCTTGCTCAATCCGTTCGGCAAGCAGAGTCGCCAGATGTTGATAACGCGTCATGCTGTACTCCTTATTTGGACCATACAGAGAGAAAAACCGGTACAGATGAGGCTAAAAAACCGGATGCAGATGTTGTTTTAACCTGTCTGTATGTTAAATAAAACTAATATTTGCATCTGTATTGTGAACTGCCAGAAGGCGGATGATGAAGCCTCTGAAAGATGAGGAGGCAGCAGATGGAATTTCACGAAAACAGAGCTAAAGCGCCGTTTATCGGCCTGGTGCAACTCTGGCAGGCGGTGAGGCGTTGGCGGCGGCAAATGCAGACCCGACGCGTGTTACAGCAGATGAGTGATGAGCGGTTGAGAGATATTGGGTTACGCAGGGAGGATGTGGAGTGAGGGGGCAATTCATCGCGGATAAACCGGATTTCGCTATAACCTTCACAAGGAAGTGGTTATTATTGCGTCATTATTGCTTCACGGAAGGACGCCAGGATGAAAGCCACAGAGGCTCGCCTACTCGATTTTTTAAAACGTTCGCAGCAGTTTGTTATTCCCATTTATCAACGCACCTATTCATGGACCGGGCAACAATGTCGGCAACTTTGGGACGACATCATTCGTGCCGGAAAGCGTGACGATATATCAGCGCATTTTATCGGTTCGGTTGTTTATATTGAGCAGGGGTTGTATCAGGTTTCTGGTATTTCTCCGTTGCTGGTCATTGATGGTCAGCAGCGGCTGACGACCGCAATGTTGCTGATTGAGGCTTTATCGCGCCATCTTGGCGAAGACGAAGTTTTTGATGGCTTTTCGGCAATGAAATTGCGTAATTATTATTTGCTCAATCCTTATGAGTCCGGCGAGAAAGGTTTTAAATTACTGCTGACCGAGACTGATAAAGACAGTCTACTGGCGTTAATAAAACAAAGACCAATGCCAGAAAACTATTCCCATCGAATAATGGAAAACTTTACTTTCTTTGATGAGCAAATTGCCAAACTCGGTGATGACTTGATCCCCTTATGTCGTGGGTTAGCAAAGTTATTAATTGTCGATGTGGCACTTAATCGTGGCCAGGATAATCCGCAACTGATTTTTGAAAGTATGAACTCCACCGGTAAGGCGTTAAGTCAGGCCGATCTGGTGCGCAATTTTATCCTGATGGGCCTCGAACCAGAGCATCAAACCCGGTTGTATGAAGATCACTGGCGTCCAATGGAAGTCGCTTTTGGTCAGCAAGGTTACAGCGAATATTTTGACAGTTTTATGCGTCATTATCTGACGGTAAAAACGGGGGAGATCCCTCGGACAGATGAAGTCTATGAGGCATTTAAACTACATGCCCGTAGCCAGAGTGTTGCTGAAAAAGGCGTAGATCGGCTGGTTGAAGATATTCACATCTACGCGGAGTATTACTGTGCAATGGCATTGGGAAAAGAAAGTGACAAATCGCTTGCTACGGCTTTTCAGGATTTGCGCGAGTTAAAGGTCGATGTAGCGTATCCTTTCTTACTGGCGCTTTATCATGACTATAAAAATGGCGATTTGTCTCACGAAGATTTCCTGAGCATAATTCGTTCAATTGAATCTTATGTTTTCCGCCGTGCAGTATGTGCGATTCCGACAAATTCTCTTAACAAGACGTTTGCCACTTTTTATAAAGTTATTAATAAAGAAAATTATCTGGAAAGTATTCAGGTACATTTTCTGAATCTACCTTCATATCGTCGTTTCCCCAACGATGATGAATTTAAACGGGAATTAAAAGTTCGCGATCTCTATAACTTCCGCAGTCGCAGTTACTGGTTACGACGACTGGAAAACGATAAACGCAGAGAGCGCGTGGAAGAGTTTACGATTGAGCACATTATGCCGCAGAACGAAAATTTGTCGGCTAAATGGCGTGAAGAGCTGGGAAGCGACTGGCAGCGTGTGCATAAAGAACTGTTGCATACGTTGGGGAATCTCACATTAACGCGCTATAACTCCCGCTACAGTGACAGACCTTTCGCGGAAAAACGCGATATTGAAGATGGCTTTAAACATAGCCCGCTCTATTTGAATATCGGTCTTGGACAGTGCGAAAAATGGGATGAAGCTGCCATTCACGCCCGAGCCGATCGTCTGGCCGATCTCGCGGTTCAGGTCTGGCAAGCGCCTGCTCTTCCTGAAGAGGTTTTAGCTGTTTATCGGGCGCAGCCGGAGAACAAAACCAGTTACAGCCTGAGTGATTATCCTTTTCTTGCTGATGGTTCGCATAGCCGGGTGTTATTCGATCATCTTCGCGATGAAGTTATGCGCCTGGACGCAGGGATCACGCAGGAAGTATTGAAGCTCTATATTGCGTTTAAAGCGGAAACGAATTTTGTTGATGTTGTGCCGCAAAAAAGCCGACTGCGATTGTCGCTTAATATGCAGTTTCATGAACTGGTCGATCCGAAAGGTATTGCCAAAGATGTCACAAATGTTGGGCGCTGGGGCAATGGCGATGTAGAAATTGGTTTCAGCGACCTCGCACAACTTCCTTACATTATGGGATTAATCCGTCAGGCATTTGAAAAACAGATGGAGAGCGCGTTGGTATAACGTGGCGAATAATACCCGGTAGCACTGGCGCTACCGGGTCAATGTATCAGGCGACTTTCTGTTTACCGGCAATCACCCCAATAAACTCCTGCACCTGCTTCTGTTTACGCGCTGACAGTTTGCACACCTGGCGCAGCGACTGCATCAGTTCGCTCTCTTCGGGGGCGGGTGGTTGGGCGGTGAGGACAATACAGCCTTCCATCACTTTGACATCTACCGCCGTGCCGGTGGCAAAACCGGCGGCTTCCAGCCACTGACCTTTCAGGGTGATGGCGGGAATACGGCTGTAATCCGGGTAGCGACTCGCATAACTCACGGTTAATTGACGGTTATTTGCCGGGGAGACTTCTGCTTCGAACGGTTGTGCAATAGAATGCGTGTCAGTCATGATTACTATTCCTTAGAAATAGGGATTGTGATTAGCGGTGCGGGTGTGTTGGCGCACATCCGCACCGCGCTAAATACCTGGACATATCATCAGTAAATACAGGGAAAGTCCAGCTAAAAATAGAAAATAATAAAAGCGTTACTGGAGATATCTGGAAGAGAAATTAACGTTAATTCACAATGGCCGGATAACAAAGTGTATCCGGCGTTCATAGTAATTTAAAGCACTCATATGATGTTCTTTAAAATTCTCTGCCTGTGCCAGCACACCCATATAAACATCATCATTCGCTACTGGCGGGAACTTATGCTTGTGTAGAAGCAGAATAAGTTCAACTTTCAGTTTCGCTTTAATATCATCGCGTTTACTCCAGTCAGGATATTTCGATGTGTTGTCAACCACGCTTTTCATCTCTTTTGCCAGTGACAGCATTTTTTCATCGTCATAGGTGAACTGATATTTATCGCGCATATGAGCAAGAATGTCGAAAAAGGCTTTTTCTTCAATATCAATGCCTAAGTCGGCCCAGGTGCCCATTTCGGTTTTAATATCATAGATAATATCGGTCATTTCCTGACTGAATGTATCGAATTCTTCACCGTTGAGTACATCATCTTCTCGCCGCTCATTATAACGATCTATAATCGCCTGGAAGCGGCGGGTGAAGTTAATCCCTTGCAACTGGTTCACTTTCTTGAAGTCGCTGATTGCTTTTTCCAGTAATTTTTGTAATAACTGGATCTTCGTTGCCGGAAGTTTGATCTTGTTAATTCGCGCCAGATAATCTTCGTCAAAAATATCGATGGATTCCGCTTTTTTATCGCCAAGAAAATAAATCTCTTCTACGCCATCAGCTTTTAACGCTTCTGCAATCATTTCGCGAACGCGTGCATTCATCTGGGTAACATCCGGTGCGTCACCTTTCGTCAGTTTGAAAACAATTGAACGAACAGCAAGATAATAGTGAATATAGTCACGTTCTGTCTGTGATAATGCTTCGCTGCCGCAGCAGACGTCGTAGGCGGCTTTCATGCGTTTAACCAGTCCCATAAAACGACGTTCAACTTTCTGGGTACTCAGAACGAATTCCGCCGCGCGGTTGAGGCAGGATAATTGCGCTTGCGGCTCACCACTAAAATAATCCCGACTGTCAAATTCGTAAAAGACTTGCCCCAACAAATCGAGATGGTTTTTAACTTCTATTACCGATTGCTGAATATCTTCAAAGTTGGTGGCATCAATGCGGGAATACATTGCCAGTGCCTGGTTCATCTGACTCTTAATGCCGATATAGTCCACCACTAACCCTTTACTTTTGCCTTCCAGTTTACGGTTAACGCGAGAAATGGTCTGGATAAGGTTATGTTTTTGTAAGGGTTTATCAATATAGATAGTATCCAGTTCAGGAACGTCGAAACCGGTCAGCCACATATCAACGACAATGGCAATTTTGAAATTCGATTTAGCGTTTTTGAACTGCTTATCCAGCTCTTTACGATATTCTTTTGTGCCCAGTAAATCATAAAGCGCCTCGTCGTCATCTTTACCGCGCGTCATGACCATCTTCACCATTTCTGAAGGAGGTAACTCTTTCTGCTCCTGTTCCGTCAGGACGACGCCATCGGGGGCTTGCTTCACTTCAAACCAGGCAGGGCGAATAGCTTTAAGCTGGCGGTAGAAATCCCAGGCAATTTCACGGCTGGTGCAAACAAACATGGCTTTGCCTTTTACGGTGGAACCTTCGGCTACGCGTTTTTCATAATGTTTAGCAAAATCTTCCGCGAGGGCTTTTAACCGATCTTCATCACCCAGAACCGCATTCATGGTAGCCGTGGCTTTCTTGCTTTCGTCGATTTGCCACTCATTGGTGCCTGCGTTTGCGCACTCTTCGTAATACTTTTCGACTTCTTCCAGTTTGCTGGAGTCCAGGATCACTTTAGCCGCACGGCCTTCGTACACGATGCGTACAGTGATTTCATCCTGAACGGATTCGGTCATGGTGTAACTGTCGATCACCTCACCGAAGACATCGAGCGTCGCGTCAATCGGTGTGCCGGTAAAGCCAACATAGGTGGCGTTTGGCAGTGAATCGTGCAGGTATTTCGCAAAGCCATAAGTTTTGCGCACTTTTCCGCTTTCTTTATCGACGATGACTTTCTGGTCGAGGTTAACCTGGCTGCGATGTGCTTCGTCCGAGATGCAAATGATATTGCTGCGTTCAGAAAGGAGTTCGGTGTCTTCGGTGAATTTATGGATCGTTGTCAGGAATACACCGCCACTATTGCGTCCCGCCAGTTGATTACGCAAATCTTCACGGCTGGTAACAGGAACGATGGTGTCGTCGCCAATGTAATTTTTGGCATTGCACATTTGCGCAGAAAGCTGATCGTCCAGATCGGTGCGGTCGGTGATCAAAACAATGGTCGGGCTGGCAAACTCCACGCTCTTCATCAAAAGACGCGTTAAAAATTGCATGGTGTAACTTTTGCCACAGCCCGTTGCGCCAAAGTAGGTGCCGCCTTTACCGCTACCGAAAGGTTTACGCGCTTGCTTGATGCTGTAATAGAGTTTGCGGGCGGCATAGTACTGCGGATATCGGCAGCAAATTTTTACTTCGTGCCTGGCTTTATCCGGGAAGCAGATAAAGTTTTTAATCACATCCAGCAGACGTACCGGATGAAACAGCCCCTGAATCATTGAGTGCAATGACGGAATTCCGTCCTGTTCACGGTTTTCATTACCGGTGACTTTGCGCCATGAGTAAAAGTATTCATAGGGCGCAAACAGGTTGCCCATCCGGTTATTTACGCCATCGCTAATAATGCAGAGCGCGTTGTAGATAAACAGTTGCGGAATATCCCGGCGATAGCGTTTACAGAGCTGCTTCCAGGCATCGCCAATACTGGCATCCTGCTCGCGCACCGCACTTTTAAATTCAAAGACGACCAGTGGCAGACCGTTGATATAGAGAATGCCGTCAGGAATACGAGTCTGATTATCTTTACCGGAGATTTTAAGCTGGTTAACAATCTTAATCCGGTTAAGCGGCGGATTAATATAGGAGGGCGGGAGTTCCGCCGCCTGTTGCAACGGGACATCTTCGGCGTCAAATATCTGGCGCAGTGCGGCAGGTAGATGCCGGGTGTCGAGCAATTCAATATAGAGATCTTTTTGTTGCCGATCGTCGCGTTTGAACAGAAAACCATTTGCCAGCCAGCGACAAAATGTTTTGTTGCTTTCATAAAGATCGGAAGCGGGGAGCGTGGTGAACTGTTTGATCAGTCGCTGAATCTCTTCTTCAGTAATGCCATCAGGCTGGTAGCGTGCCGCTAAATAATGACGGAGATCGTCTTCGATAATGACCTGATCGAGACTTGAACGTGGGACATTATCGCCGATCAGGTGTTGATATCCCTGATCCTGTAACAGTTCAATGATCGCTTGTTCTAATTTTGCTTCACTGAAAGAGAGACTCATATCGCGCTCCAACCCTGGCTAATTTCTGGTAAGCATTCCCGTATCAGTAGAAAACCTTACCAGAAAGCCCCTGATTTTACAGGGGCAAAATGCGTTATGCAGCTTCTGTATCGGTGCTGAGATCCGGAAGATCTTCCAGGGATAGCTCGCCGGAGATGAGTTTCGGGAGCAGGGTGTCGCGGAGGGCTGTTAGGGTTTGGGCTTGTTTTTTGAATTCGTGAACTTGTCTATATAACGACATAGAAAATAACTCAAATTTCTCAATTAAATTTCTTGGTGGAAGCAAGTAATCCAAATTGTGAATATGATTACGGTTTAATGTTGGAACAGCTGAACCGCCATTAAATGAAGAGAAATCTATCATTTTAAGTAACTCATATCCGTAACATGGTGTAGCATGTTTTAGCTCTTTTACCCACAACGTTGTATTCAGAGGCCAGAAGTCTTCAAGGATTAGGAAAACATTACCTAATACACCAGAGCGGCCAGTAACAATCCCAGGGGCTTTCACCATTGCGATGTCATGTGTGCCATTATAGCCACTAGCAGCTATTATTGGGTGTAAACCGATATTTCTTTGGGTAGAAGGAAGATCAAATCCTCTTTGTAAAATAAGTAAGTCTTGAAGTTTTCCAATTTCCCAACCTTTTGGTACCCAACCTAACTCCGTTTCTTCAAATTCACTTGGGAAAAGCGAGCGGATTTCCGTCGGAAGTGGTTTGAAATCTGCACTATTACGTACTTTTTGACGCAATTCGGCACGAGCTTGCAGGGCTTCCGGGATTTGATTTCCGACATCCAGAGCGTTATCAATCACCGGATCAAAATCCACAAACCAGGATTTGAACAAGGTTTGGGACATTTTTTCCAAATTATAGTTTATATTTTCGTTGAGCGTTATTTTATCAAAAATCGCTTTCCCCAAAAAACGGATATATTCTTTAATCTCTTTTGGTGGAATTTCAACTGGGTAATCCATTAATAATTTAGTGTCAAGCTTCCCTGCGCCTATCCCAGTGCTTTCTACTATTTTTAGTAGATCTTGTTCTTTTGCTTTAAACCATAGCAAAAGATACCAAGGATCAATCATATCATTATTGACTATGAGACATTTTACATCTTGATTAAATGCAACAGCCTTTGTAGCCAAACCTACTTGAATTTTTTGATGAAGAATACTGCCTCTTACTAAAAGAAGAATGCTATTAGCAGGGGCGAGTCGAGAGCCATTTATTAAGCCATCTTCAGTTATTTTTAGCTTTGAATCGCTATATAAATGACCTTCCATAGAGGACGCGCTAATCCACGGAATAGTACCATTCCAATATGAATCCTCCGATTTATTAGGTGTTCCACCTGATGACCACTTTGTTAAATCACCAAGTCTAACTGTTTCCCACTTACTCCCCATAACCCAGCGCCTCCAGATTCTGGCGAATCGCACGATCCAGTTCTTCCGCCTGCTTCATCTGCTCAAACAACGTCTTCGACAATTCACGCATTTTGGTCTCAAATGCCACGCCGTCCTCTTCCTGCTCAGCTGCACCTACATAGCGGCCCGGTGTCAGAACGTAGCCGTTATCTTTAATGTCTTGCAGGGTCGCAACTTTGCAGAAGCCAGCCTGGTCTTCATATTTTTCCAGCTTGCTGTCACCACGCGCAATCCGTGCAGCCAGTTCTTCCGGCGTGCTGCGCCAGGCATGGTAAGTATCGGCGATTGTGGCAATATCTTCCGCTGTTAACTCTTTAGTTGTGCGGCTAATCATGGTGCCGAGGTTACGCGCATCAATAAACAGCGTCTCGCCCTGACGATCACGATAACCTTTGGCCGGGTCGGCAGCCTTCGATTTGGTCATAAACCATAAACACACCGGGATCTGCGTGGTGTAAAACAACTGTCCAGGTAGGGCGATCATGCAGTCGATCAGATCATTTTCGATCATCTGTGCACGGATCTCGCCTTCGCCGCTGGTGTTAGAACTCATCGAACCGTTTGCCAGTACAAAACCTGCTGTGCCGTTAGCCGACAGCTTGGAGAGCATATGCAAAATCCAGCCGTAGTTGGCGTTACCGGTTGGCGGCATACGATACCCAGCAAAACGTGGGTCTTTGGTTAATTCGGCTTCATTGCGCCAGTCTTTCAGGTTGAACGGCGGGTTCGCCAGAATGTAGTCAGCTTTCAGGTCCGGGTGCTGGTCGCTAAAGAAAGTGTTTGCCGGTCGTTCGCCGAGGTTAGCTGAAAGACCGCGAATAGCGAGGTTCATTTTTGCCAGTTTATACGTCGTGGCTGTCAGTTCCTGACCATACAGCGCGATATCACGACTTTTACCCTGATGGCTCTCGACAAACTTCACCGACTGCACGAACATCCCTGCCGAGCCGCAGCACGGGTCATAAATTTTGCCCTGAAAGGGTTCGAGCATTTCAGTTAACAGCGTAACCACACATTTAGGCGTGTAGAACTCACCACCGCCTTTGCCTTCAGTTGCGGCAAACTTACCGAGGAAGTATTCGTAAACGCGTCCGACCAGGTCTTCTTTCGATAACGTTTCAACGTCAGTTTCGTGTGCCAGCGTTTCGATGTTGTCGATGGTATCAATCAGTGACGCCAGTTTTTTGGTTTCCAGATTCTGACGGCTGAAGTAGTTGTCTGGCAGCGCGCCTTTCAGCGTTGGGTTACGTTTCTCAATGGTCGAGAGGGCGGTGTCAATACGGACCGCAATATCGTCCTGTTTGGCATTTTGTTTGATAAATGACCAGCGCGCCTCTTCCGGCAGGTAGAAAATGTTGTCCTGCTGGTAGAACACTTCCATCTCAAGGAAGTCTGCTTGCCCATCGGCAATCATTTTTTTGCGGCGTGCTTCAAACTTATCGCTGATGAATTTCAGGAACACGAGGCTCAACACCACGTGCTTGTATTCGGAGGATTCAACGCTACCGCGAAGCTGGTTTGCGGTATCCCATAATGTTTCTTCAAAGCCTTTTTTTGCTTTGGCTTTTTTAGTTGGTGCTTTGGCCATGATGAACTCTGTTCAGATAAATTGGGTCGCTATTGTAATGGTTGAGGCGGCGGATTTCGCCCTTTAATCCATCTCCAGCTCATCAAACAACTGCAAATCTACATCCAGCAATTCCACTGCATTGCTGCGGCGAATGCCGACGTTATTTTCGATTAACAGTTCCAGTAAACGATCGCCGTCGATAAGCGTAATGGGCGCGGCACCCGGAAAGAGCGCCGCTTCTGCACATTTCGCCGCAAATTTCCCGGTGGTGATGAGCGTACCGCGAATGGCTTTGTGGTAAGGCAACGCCCCACGCAACTGGTCGATATACGGGCGAGTGATAGTGTTCAGCATTCTTTTGACCTGCACCACTTCGGTAATAGTGGTGATGCCGACCTGCACCTGACCAATCACGTCCACACCTTTGTCGCCTGAGGCTTTGGTCACTTCAACCTGTTCGTAGCCCATTGCTTCCAGTAATTGACCAACCAGTTGCTCAAATTTGTACGGGTTCATCGTGCTGATTTGTTCGCGCAGCAGCTCTTTTTGCTGTTCGTTATAGCGTTTTACCGCTTCCAACAGCTCTTTACGCGGATCGCTTTTTCGTGCAGGCAACGCTTTTCCAAGCCAGGCGCGCCCGGTATCGGTGATGCGATAGCTCATGCCTTCACGGTTAACCATGTCACGGTCGATAAGGTTATAGAGACGGGAGTAGAGCGTGCTTTTCACTGAACTTGCTGACGCGAATTTCGAATGCTGATGCAAAAAGGCCTGCCATTCCGGCAATAAATCGGCGCGGCGCGACATTTCCCGGCCAGCCAGCAGCTCAAGCAGTTGCAGAATGCCTTCCTGGTCGTCCAGTGAACGCAGCGTTTTTTCGTCATCTTGCAGGAATTTTTGCCCGCGCGAGGTGGGCTGCCAGGTATCATCTGGCGTGCTTTCCATCAGCTCAAACTGAGGATAGTTGAGAAATAAGTAGCAGCCGTAGCTGTGGCGCGGGTTCAATATGTGATTATCGGTATCCCAAATACGACGGGCGATGTCGGCATCTTCACCCGTTAAGCGTTCGCTGATCCACAGGTCAGGTTCCGACCAGTCAACGGGTTTTTGCGGCGTACCGGTTTGCTCGTGAATGGCGGTAATCATATTGCGTACCGCTTTCAGGGAATAGCCTGAGACGGCTTTCATCATAGCCTTAACTTGCGCATAGGTAGGAAAAAGCGGAGTAATAACTTTGTAGTTTTTCACGGTAATCCCTTAACGACAGCGAGGTGTTTAGTGTGCCATGTCAGGCGAGAAATTCTATTGGATGAATCAAGTCCAACTCACTCATTGTCAATTTCATGGTTGATTATCCAAAACGTGATGCTATTTCCAACATCAACGCTATAATTGCAGAATGATTGTAGATACATTTTTGTATATACAATTGGGGATGGCAACTATGCCAATGGAGTTTGAATGGGATGCAAACAAGGCCAAAAGTAATCGGGTGAAACATGGCATCCGCTTTGAAGATGCGGTGTTAGTGTTTGATGAGCCACAACGAACGGAGCCGCTATGAGCATGGTTAAACATAAACGAGGGACCTCCTCTTCACTCGATGTGCAGCATGAGGCCGAACTGAAGGCGCTGGCGAATAAATCCGACGAAGATATTGATTACAGTGATATCCCACCTTCCAGCGATGAGCAATGGTCTAACGCAGAACGCGGTAAGTTTTATCGGCCATTGAAAACTCAGGCTTCGGTGCGTATTGATGCTGATGTGATGGAATGGTTGAAGCGACCAGGTAAAGGCTATCAAACTCGCCTGAACGCAATTTTACGTGAAGCGATGCTGCGCGATCAGAATAAAAAATAATTCAGGCCGCCACATGGCGGCCATCATCTAAAATTACTTCCTCAACCCCGCAAACGCTGCCCGAATCTCATCCTCCGGCAGCTGAATCCCGATAAACACCATTGTGCTATGCGGTTTTTCATCGCCCCACGGGCGGTCCCAGTCGGCGCTGTAGAGGCGCTGGACGCCCTGGAACAGCAGGCGATTAGGTTCGCCGTCAATCCACAGCATCCCTTTGTAACGCAGCAGTTTATCTGCCGATTCCAGCAGCAGGTTTTCCATCACGCGGGAAACTTCGCTGATATCTACCGGATAATCCAGTTCTACCACAATCGACGAAATATCGTTTTGTTTATCCGCGATAAAGTGGAAACGCGGTTTGGTGCTGACAACGTTTTCTTCCAGCATAAAACCGTTGGTGTTGAACAGCAGGCCCAGATCGATGTTGCCGTGGGTGACGGTGTAGACCGGTGCGCGGGCGTTGATGCGCGCCAGGCGTTCACGCAGTTTTTCTGCTTCGCCTGCGACGTCGGTTTTGGTCAGCAGAATACGGTCGGCGTAGCCAACCTGTGACTGGGCGATGGTGAACTGGTTCATCTGCTCATCGGCATGTACCGCATCCACCAGCGCAATCACGCCGTCCAGCAGGTAGCGCTGGCATAAAATCTCATGGGAGAAAAAGGTCTGAATAATCGGGCCGGGATCGGCCATGCCGGTGCATTCAATAACCAGACGATCGAACTGAATATTGCCCTTGTCGAGATTGTCCAGCAGGTCGAGTAGCGCGTCCTCCAGCTCGTTGGAGCGCGAACAACAGATGCAGCCGTTGGTCAGCGTTTTGATCTGCGTGGCGCGGTCGCCAATCAGTTGATCATCAACGGAGACTTCGCCGAATTCGTTTTCAATCACGGCAATTTTGTAGCCGTGCTGTTCATTAAGAATATGGCGCAGCAGGGTGGTTTTGCCTGCGCCTAAAAAACCGGTGAGTAGGGTAACTGCAATCGGGTTCATGCTCTCTCCATTAACAACAGCGCATACCGCCTTTACCATCGCCGCCGTAGCGCGCGTTCTGGCGTTCGCGGAAGAATTCTTCATAGCTCATGTACGGCTGGTCGGGATGGTTGGTCTTCATATGCTCGACGTAGTTGTCGTAGTCTGGAATGCCAATCAACATCTTTGCCGCCTGGCCGAGATATTTTTTTGCCTGTCCTAAGTTACCAAACATTTTGCCTTCCAGATATGCGTAAAGCCCGGAAGGTCCGGGCCGGGGATTTGCCGGATGCGGCGTAAACGCCTTATCCGGCCTACGATAGACACTTTGTAGGCCGGATACGCGCAGCGCATCCGGCAACCGGTTAGTGGTGCGAAGAAATCTTCACGCCGCCTTCCGGGATTGGAACGTACGGTGTTTCTTTGTCAGTACGTTTGTCGCTGTTACGCACCTTCAGCCAGGTTTTGAAACCGTAGAAGATGATGCTGTACACCACAATCAGGAACAGAATACTCAGGCCTGCGTTGGTGTAGTTGTTCACAACGATGTGGTTCATGTTGGCAATCTGCTGTGCCGTCAGGTCAGTACCGTTAGCAATCTTCTCTTTGTACTGGCTTGCCATGTAGAAGAAGCCTTCCATCTGCGGGTTGGTGCTGAACAGTTTCAGGCCCAGCGCCCAGGTGGTGCAGATAAGCAGCCATACAGCCGGAACAACAGTCACCCAGATGTATTGGGTGCGCTTCATCTTAATCAGCACAACGGTGCCCAGTACCAGCGCTACGGCTGCCAGCATCTGGTTGGAGATACCGAACAGCGGCCACAGGCTCTTAACGCCGCCCAGCGGATCGACCACGCCCTGATACAGCAGGTAGCCCCACAGACCCACACAGCCCGCAGTACCGATGATACCGGCAACCAGAGAGTCGGTTTTTTTCAGGAACGGGATGAAGTTACCCAGCAGGTCTTGCAGCATAAAGCGGCCAGAACGGGTACCCGCATCCAGCGCGGTCAGGATGAACAGGGCTTCGAACAGAATGCCGAAGTGATACCAGAAGCCCATGTCAGCCATCGGCAGCACTTTGTGGAACACGTGAGCGATACCTACCGCCAGCGTCGGCGCACCACCTGCACGGTTCAGGACAGAAGGCTCACCAATGTCTTTCGCGGTTTGCAGGATCTGCTCTGGCGAAATCACGAAGCCCCAGGAGCTGACAGTCGCTGCCGCGTGTGCGGTAACGTCTTTCAGTTGTGCCATGATGATCGGCGCGTTCTCGCCACCCATTTCATGCAGGTTAGGCATGGTGATGCCAAGGCCCGCAGGCGGGGTATTCATCGCGAAGTAAAGACCCGGTTCGATGATGGACGCAGCAACCAGCGCCATAATCGCCACGAAGGACTCCATCAGCATTGCGCCGTAGCCAATGAAACGCGCGTCGGTTTCGTTAGCCAGCAGTTTCGGCGTCGTACCGGAAGAGATCAGCGCGTGGAAGCCAGATACCGCACCACAGGCGATGGTGATGAACAGGAACGGGAACAGAGCGCCTTTCCACAGCGGGCCAGTACCGTCAATGTACTGGGTCATCGCAGGCATTTTCAGTTCCGGGTTCAGCACCACGATACCCAGCGCCAGGCCGACGATAACGCCGATTTTCAGGAAGGTTGCCAGATAGTCGCGCGGTGCGAGGATCAGCCACACCGGCAGCAGTGCGGAAACAAACGCATAGCCAATCAGTGCGAAGGTAATGGTGGTGTCTTTAAAGGTCAGTGCCGGACCCCAGTACGGATCGTGAGCAATTACGCCACCGAAGTAGATAGAGGCAACCAGCAGCACGATACCAATAACAGAGACTTCACCTACACGCCCAGGACGGATAAAGCGCATGTAGATACCCATAAACAGCGCAATTGGTACGGTTGAGCAAACGGTGAAGACACCCCACGGACTTTCGGCCAGGGCTTTAACCACAATCAGCGCCAGAACGGCGAGGATGATGATCATGATTAAGAAACAGCCAAACAGCGCGATAGTCCCCGGTACTGGCCCCATCTCTTCTTTGATCATCTCACCGAGAGATGCGCCGTTACGGCGAGAAGAGATAAACAGCACCATAAAGTCCTGTACCGCACCGGCCAGCACTACCCCCGCCAGCAGCCACAGTGTGCCAGGCAGGTAACCCATCTGCGCGGCGAGAACCGGACCAACCAGCGGACCCGCACCGGCGATAGCAGCGAAGTGGTGACCAAACAACACGTAACGGTTGGTCGGAACATAGTTCAGACCGTCGTTGTTAATAACCGCAGGCGTCGCGCGCGTGGGGTCGAGTTTCATCACTTTCTGGGCGATGTACAGACTGTAGTAGCGATAAGCCACCAGATACACTGACACAGAGGCGACCACGATCCACAGGGCGCTGACGTGCTCCCCCCGACGTAATGCAACTACCGCGAGGCAGAATGCACCGATGATTCCAAGAATCACCCAGGGTATGTGCTTGAATATCTTTTTAGTATCCATAGTAAAACCTGGCATGTATTGATTAATAGTTGGCCGAAGCCGTTCTAGGTTTGCGTTGCGTTTGAGGAGGTAAATTGACCGCTATCCTGCAGTGATGTTGCCAGAGTTACGCGCGCGTAAAGTAAGGTAAATAACTGAGTGGTTATATTTGGGACGTAAGCGGTCAGGAATGGCGGTGAGCGGTTGGGCAAGAATTATTCATCGAGCTAATATGTGATTGAGATCACGAAATTTTTTCTGGGTAGATTCCTCGTTTACGGCTCAATAATTGCCAGCTGCGCTACGCTTATCTGGCCTGGATAGATTCTGCAATATATTGAATTTGTAAGATTTACCAGACCAGATAAGCCCTTAACGCCAAATTATTATCAGGGATTTAATGTGGCGAAGGTGGTTGTTGCGCCAGGGCAATTAACGTTTCGCTGCGAGAGGGGGAAAGGGGGGCTCGCGGTTCCAGTAATGGCCAGCCGTACAACCATCGTGCGGTAGCGGCGCAGGTTCTCCCCTGACAGGCTCCCATGCCGCAGCGGGTCGTTAATTTGGCCTGCAGCCAGCTTTGTGCTTGCTCTACATCGCCACAGCGAATGTCTTCGCAGCGGCAAAGCAGCGTTTCTGGTGTCGCAACGCGCTTGAGACTTTCGGGCAGGGCAAAGGTTTTATGAAGCGCGAGGGCGAAGCGCTGCCACCTGGTGCGTTTTTGTTGCAGAAACTTTGTTTCATGGGCGCGATCGGCCGCACAAAGTCCGGCTATTTCACCTTCTATCAGCGCCAGTTCACTGCCACCAAATCCAGTACATTCACCGGCTGCATAGATGTTTTTAACCGAGGTTCGCTGCAGTTCATCCACCTGCACGGCATCATTGCTGATGGCACAACTGAAGAACAACCCAGGTTCAAGATTAGGCACTAGACCATAGCCAATAGCTAATTTGTCGCATGGCAGTGTGATTTCCCTACCATTGTGTCGGAGGGTGACAGCACGCAATGTGGCGTCGCCGTGTGCAGCGATAACCTGGCTTGCACTGAGATAACGACGAGGAAATAGTGTCGCCAGTTGGCGCAGCTTACCCGGCCAACGCCATAGTCCGAAGCCAAAGCGCAATAGCGCTGCGCGTGGGGCTTGTTCCACAATCGCCACCACTTCGCCTCCGGCACGGCGAACGGTGTCAGCAACGGCCAGTAATAGTGGCCCACTTCCGGCAATAACCACTTTTTGATTTGCCATGTGCAGCCCCTGTTTCATTTGTGCCTGTAGCCCACCCGCGCCACTGACACCGGGCAGCGTCCAGCCTGGAAACGGTAATGCAAGTTCACGTGCGCCGCAGCAGAGAATCAGCTTATTCCAGCTTACTGTGCCGTAGTCTTCTGCAGTTTCGAACAGTACACAATTTTCGCTGCGGCGGGCGATTAACCTCGCTCCGTTGAGCACACGAATCCGCGATTCGTTGGCAACGGCATCACGGTAATGGCGGGCCAGTGGAGGAAGCTGACTTTGTGGACCATCGCGCCAGATTTGACCGCCAGGAAGCGGATTATCATCAAGGATGATGACCTGCTTATCGCACTTTGCTGCGGCCAGAGCCGCTGATAGCCCCGCCGGGCCTGCACCGAGAATTAAAATGTCACACTGTAAGGTCTGCATATCCGCTCCTTTCAATCTGCATGTCTGGCTGGCAAAGGGTCTGACAACCGGGTACCCGACGACCATTAACGCTCACCCGACACTCCTGGCAAACGCCCATGCCGCAGAAGGGCGTACGTGGTTGCCCGCTCACCGAAAGGCGCGTAATGGGGTTATCAGTTAAGGCCAGTGCCGCCGCTACGCTAATACCCGTCGGGACAAACCAGGGCTGTCCGGCAATAAAAATTCTAATGGTGCCACTCATGCGCTGGCCTCCAGGGAGATAAGTCTTGCGGGTAGCCAGGGGGCAGGAGATACGAGGCTGCGTTCACCCAGCAACTGTGCGACTAACAGCGACGCGCTGGCGGGGGCAGTAGTCACTCCAAGCCCTTCATGACCAAGAGCCAGCCAGACGCCAGCACGGGAAGGATGCGGGCCGAGAAGGGGATTACCATCCTGCGAGGCGGCGCGAAAACCGCTCCAGCAACGAATAATATTGAGCGTTGCCAGAGACGGCAGAAAGTGTTGCGCTCTGGACAGCATCGCGGCCAGGAGTGGAAGGTCCAGTTCGCGATCCTCGTTATCGAACTGACGTGAAGAGCCAATCAGCAGTTGTCCGGTGGGACGAGGCTGCACATTAAAGGCCACTGACGTGCCGCTGCCGTGAGCACTGGCGCCGTAGCCAAGTTCAACCAGTTGGTGATTGACTAGTGGACCATAGCGATCGGTAATCGCCAGTTGGCCTTTCTTCGCGCGCAGCCATGGCTCCCCCAGTAACGTATTGGCCCCCAGACCACAGGCGACGACGATCGCATCGGCGCGTAATTGGCGACCGCTCTGTAATGTCACTGTAGGTTCTTCCAGACGAATGGCCGGATCAACCAGATGTGTCAGCTTATCGCCTGCATTGGCAATAAACCAACGGGCAACGTTTGGGGCGTAGACGATGCCATCGCCCGGCACCCATAACCCGCCGGATAACCCCGGGCGTAGCATAACTTCCCGCTCAGCCAATTGTGCAGCGCTTTGCATTTCGCTGTTGACCTCATGCGATGCCAGACGTCGCTGCTTCTCTCGGGCAATTTCCAGTTCTTCTGGTGTTTCCGCCAGCCACAATGTGCCACAGCCGCACCAGGCACAGCTTTCCGGTAACTGAGGCGTCAACGTGCGCCACAGTTCCAGCGACCAGGCAGAGAGCGTCAGTTCTGCGGGATCATCATCCATACAGACCAGATGCCCCATTCCTGCAGCTGTCGCTCCGGCTCGGCCGTTGTCAATTAGCGTGACTCTCACACCACGTTTTGCCAGTTGCCATGCGCAGGAGGCCCCGATGATGCCTGCGCCGATGACAATGACCTCCGTGCTGTTCACAGGCTAATCCCCCAGCAGAAGGGATCGTCCGGATTAAGGAGCAGGCGATTGTCGCCGCATACCCAGGCTTCTCCACGAATGGTGGGGATAATCTTCTCGCCATGGCGGGTATAGTGAGCCGTAAACTGGCTACCAATAATACTGGCCTGGCGCCAGCTATCGCCGGGGGCGAGTTTTCCGTCTTCTGCCAGACAGGCCAGCTTGGCGCTGGTGCCTGTGCCACAGGGAGAACGATCCCACGCTTTACCTGGGCAAAGGACGAAGCTACGGCTATCCGCCTGATCGTCATCGGCAAAAAGTTCGATATGATCGATAATGCCACCGTTTTCACCGACGATCCCCGCATTATCGAGCCCTTCCCGTACCGCCCAGGCGTATTCAGTTAACTGCGGGATTTGTTCCGGCACAATATCAAATGGATGATCATTAATAAGAAAAAACCAGTTACCACCCCAGGCGATATCTCCTGTAACTGTACCCACCGCTGTTTCCACACTTACCTGTTTTTGCCAGCGCCAGGCCGGAACATTTTCAACTGACACACTGCCATCATCATGCAATGTGGCGTTTACATCTCCGACAGGGGTTTCAATGCGATGAACGCCCGGTTTAATACGACCCAACCAGGCCAGTGAGGCAACAAGCCCGATAGTGCCGTGCCCACACATATTCAGGTATCCGGCATTATTGAAAAAGATGACACCCGCCGTGGCATGAGGGGAAAGCGGCTCACACAGTAGCGCGCCGACCAGCACGTCGTTGCCGCGTGGCTCAAGAATTATGGCTTTGCGCCAACAGTCAAATTCCCGGGTAAAACGTTCGCGCCGTTCGGCCATGCTGCCGCTACCGAGATCGGGAAAGCCATCAATAATCAACCGGGTCGGCTCGCCTCCGGTATGGGAGTCGATAGCCCTGAGTTCAGTGATTTGGTGAGGAACATGCATGCTCTGGCTCCATGTGGTTAACAAAATGTTTCTAAATGCTGGCGTAATTGCAACTTTATCGCTTGAAGGGTTTCTGCAAGGGAAATGACGAAATCAGCACAGTGAATTATTTCGCGACACCAGGAGTGGTCATGTTTTTTTAATATTAATCATTTTGTTAGTGATGTGTTAGACCAGGAACAAGCGTTCGTCAGTAGTGAGAGCAACGGAAAGTGGAAATACACGGAAGGATCGCAAAATGCACTTTCAGTACTTGTCATGTTAATCAAAGGTTAATAAACATTCATCCTCAATCGCTATGAGGAACAACTATGTCCAGCATATGTCATCAGACTTTTGAGTTTTCCCCTTGTGAAGAAACTGCGCTGGCCGTTGATGAACTTAGTCAGATTTGCGAGGGGCTGGCGCGGCAGCGTCCACAAAATATTCAGGCGTTGTTAAATGCACTGGCGCTGATTGCGCCACTTCTCAACGCCATTCCTAATGTGGTGTTTTTTATTAAGGATATGCAGGCCCGTTATCTGTTAGTCAATATGACGTTGGCGCGACGCTGCGGGTTTAAAAATGTGACATCGCTACTGGGGAAGACATCGGCAGATGTTTTCCCTTCTGCATTGGGACGAGGATATACCGAACAGGATCTGCGTGTGCTACGCGAAGGGGTTGCGTTACGTGATCAACTAGAGATGCATCTCTATAACGGTCGCGAACGCGGCTGGTGTCTGACGCAGAAACTGGCACTGCGCGATATGCAGGGGCGTGTGATCGGAATGGCGGGGATCTCACATGATCTCCAGGAAGCACATGCGCGTCATCCAGCCTGGCAACGCCTGGCGATCATCGATGAGCACATTCGCAATCACTACTACCGTGCGATCTCTATGGAAGAGTTGACTGAAATGAGCGGAATGTCTGTGGCGCAAATTGAACGCTACTGTAAGCGGATTTTTCACCTGACGCCTCGCCAGATGATCCACAAAGTTCGACTGGAAAAGGCCACCGAGTTACTTGCCGGAACTACGCCGATTACCGATATCGCTTTGCAGTGCGGTTATACCGACCATAGTGCGTTCAGCCGTCAATTTAAGGCGATGACAGGCTCAACTCCGCGTGATTTTCGGATGACGTTGATGGGGTAACACGACAAATCACAACTGGGCATTGTGCTAATTTCGTCATCCTGGGGAAAGAAAATCGACAAGCCGCCAGCGCAAGGAGAGGTCAATCTGTTAATGAAGATTCACTTTTAATTCACATTGACGCAACAGATTGACAATAAGGAAACCAAAGATGAGCAATAAAGCGATTAACTGGAGTGGCGTTTTTCCGGCGGTTAGCACTCAGTTCCGTAGTGATTACTCACTTGATTTGGATGCCACACATGCGGTGATGAAAAACTTGGTTAAAGATGGGGTTTCTGGCCTGGTAGTGTGCGGCAGCGTTGGAGAAAACACGTCACTTACCACTCAGGAAAAACTGCAAATCATCGAAGTAGCGAAAGATGCTGCTGGCGGAAAAATTCCGGTGATTGCCGGGGTTGCTGAGTTCACCACTGCCTTTGCCCGGACGATGGCAAAAGAGGCCGAGAAGGTCGGTGTTGATGGCGTTATGGTGATGCCTGCTTTGGTTTACTCATCTAAGCCTCATGAAACTGCAGCGCACTTCCGCAGTGTGGCAATGGCGACCGACCTGCCGATCATGGTCTATAACAACCCTCCGATTTATAAAAACGATGTCACCCCTGATATCCTGGAAACACTAGCTGATTGCGAAAATATCGTCTGCTTTAAAGATTCCTCTGGTGATACCCGGCGCTTTATCGATCTTCGCAATGCGGTAGGCGATCGCTTTGTGCTGTTTGCCGGGCTGGACGATGTCGTGGTTGAGAGCATTGCGGTGGGCGCTGAAGGCTGGATTTCCGGGATGTCAAACGCCTTCCCACGCGAAGGTGAGACGTTGTTCCGTTTGGCAAAACAACAGCGTTTTGCCGAGGCTATGGCGCTCTATCGCTGGTTTATGCCACTGCTACATCTCGATGCGCGCCCTGACCTGGTGCAGTGTATCAAGCTGTGTGAAGCCCTGTTGGGGCGTGGCAGTGAGGTTACTCGCCCGCCGCGTCTGGCGCTGGAAGGCGAAACGCGTGCCCAGGTTGTGGCGATCGTTGAGAAATCGCTGGCGACTCGCCCTGCGCTGCCGGACGTGGGCCTTTGAGGTGGGGGAGAGATTATGACTGAAACTTTCCCTTTCACCGGGCAACAGTTCATCGCCGGGCAACGTGTTGCCAGCGGTGAACCGTCGCTGGTCAGCCTGCGAGCGCAGGATGGCGAACCTACCGGGCAACGTTTTTACCCGGCCTCCGTGGAGGAGGCCGAGCAGGCGGCTATTGCGGCGCAGCAGGCTTTTGTGTGCTATTCACTGACCAATGCCGGGCAACGTGCCGATTTTTTAGAAACCATCGCCGATGAACTTGATGCAGCAGGCGACGAACTGTTCGCTACGGCACATCAGGAGACAGCGTTACCCCTGGCGCGTTTACAGGGAGAGCGGGCAAGAACCAGCGGGCAGATGCGCATGTTTGCCGGGTTATTACGTCGGGGCGATCTGTTTGAGGTAAGAATTGATACTGCGTTGCCGGAGCGTCAGCCTCTGCCTCGACCGGATTTGCGCCAGTATAAAACGGCTCTCGGGCCGGTGGCGGTATTTGGTGCCAGCAACTTTCCACTCGCTTTTTCTATCGCCGGTGGTGATACAGCAGCGGCACTGGCTGCAGGATGCCCGGTAGTTGTGAAAGCGCATCCTGGGCATATGGCAACGGCAGAAATTATCGCATCAGCGATCGCTCGTGCCGTGACTAAATGCGCCATGCCCGCAGGCGTATTCAATATGATTTTCGGTACTGATATCGGTGCTGAACTGGTGAAACATCCCGCAATTCAGGCGGTGGGTTTTACCGGCTCATTACGTGGTGGCATGGCGCTCTTTCGTTTGGCCCAACAGCGTCCACAGCCGATACCGGTTTTTGCCGAAATGTCGGCTCTCAATCCCTTTTTCATTCTGCCGCAGGCGCTATCAGTACGTGCCGATACGCTGGCCCGCGATTTAGTCGCGTCGTTCACGTTGGGATGTGGACAGTTCTGCACTAAACCAGGCCTGATTGTGTTGCTGAAAGGGGAGAAAAACGCGGACTTTTTACAGCAACTGGTTGAGAAAGTGAATGCCGCCACACCGCAACTCATGCTAAACGCCTCCACGCTTGAGCACTATCGCCACAGCGTGGAGAAACTGGCAGAACATCCGACTATTCGGTGTTTGGCGGGGGACGATAATCATCAAGCCGGACGAGCAGAAACTCGTCTCTATCAGGCTCAGGCGGCAAACATACTTGAAAAAGATCCTCTGTTGCAGGAGGAAGTGTTCGGGCCGCTCGCGATTGTGGTTGAAGCCGCTGATGAAGCGGAGTTGTTGCAGGTAATTAACGCTCTGCAAGGGCAACTTACTGCCACACTTCAGGCGGATGAGGATGACCGGCAACTGGCTGGTCGTTTATTGCCATTGTTGGCTGATAAAGCCGGACGCGTATTGTTCAATGGCTATCCCACCGGCGTCGAGGTTTGCGATGCCATGGTACACGGTGGTCCGTTCCCGGCAACCACCGACGCGCGCGGCACGTCCGTAGGCACGCTGGCCATTACTCGTTTTCTGCGCCCGGTATGCCTGCAAAATGCACCCGCTGCACTATTACCGCCTGCGCTGCAGGACAGTAATCCATTAAACCTGCTGCGCTTGGTTAACGGCCAGTGGACCCGGGAAGCCATTTCCTCCTTGTTGACTCATTGAAGGGCATCACTATGACAATTCCTTCTACCCAAAGCACGCAAACCGTCGTTGTTGAGTCGGGGAAGTTTAAAAAGCAGTTAACGCTCACCGACTTGACCTTTATTGGTCTGGGGGCGATTTTCGGTTCTGGCTGGCTGTTTGCTGCCAGCCATGTCGCATCGATCGCTGGCCCAGCAGGGATTGCTTCCTGGGTTATTGGCGGTTTTGCGGTGCTGCTACTGGGGATTATTTACTGCGAACTGGGGGCGGCGCTTCCCCGCGCGGGCGGTATTATTCGTTACCCGGTATTTTCGCACGGCGAATTGATGGGCTATCTGCTGGGTTTTATTACCCTGATTGCCTTCTCCAGCCTGATCTCCATTGAGATTGTAGCCGCACGGCAATATGCCGCCGCCTGGTTTCCTGCGCTGACGCAGACGGGGAGTAGTGACCCGACGCTGTTAGGCTGGGTGGTGCAGTTCTTACTGTTGTGCTTCTTTTTTGCCCTGAACTACTACAGTGTTAAAACTTTCGCTCGCTCGAACAATTTTATTAGCGTGCTGAAGTTTCTGGTGCCGTTGCTGGTGGTAATAACGTTATTTGCCTTCTTCAAACCGGAGAATCTGCATATACAGGGTATGGCTCCATTTGGTATGTCAGGAGTGGAAGCGGCAATTAGCGCGGGTGGGATTATCTTCGCTTACCTTGGACTGACACCGATTATCTCCGTAGCCAGCGAGGCGCAAAATCCGCAACGTACCATCCCATTTGCGCTGATCCTCTCGGTAATTCTCTCGACCATCATCTACGTTCTGTTGCAGGTCGCCTTTTTGGGCAGTATTCCAACTGAATCGCTAAGTGGTGGTTGGGCGGAGATCAGTAAGAACTATTCGCTGCCATATCGCGATATCGCCATTACTCTCGGGATGGGCTGGCTGGCATTTATGGTGGTATGTGATGCTATTATGTCTCCCAGCGGCACTGGCAATATTTACATGAATGCGACACCGCGTGTGATCTATGGCTGGGCGAAGGCGGGGACATTCTTTAAAACCTTTACTCATATCGATAAGGAGTCAGGTATTCCACGTCCGGCACTGTGGCTGACGTTTGGTTTATCTATCTTCTGGACGCTACCGTTCCCGTCGTGGGAGCAATTGATTAGCGTGGTTTCTGCGGCTCTGGTACTGAGCTACGCCATCGCGCCGGTTACAGCTGCAGGACTGCGCCGTAATGCACCTGATATGCCGCGCCCGTTCCGCGTTCGTGGTTTTGCGGTGCTTGGCCCACTCTCTTTTATGATTTCCGCACTGATTGTTTTTTGGTCTGGTTGGGGGACGCTTTCCTGGCTGCTGGGGCTACAAATCGTAATGTTTGTGGTTTACGTGAGTTGCAAGTCGAAAGTGCCTGTTCAGCATGTCAGCCTGGCGCAGCAGATTAAATCTTCATTGTGGCTTATTGCCTTCTATGCCCTGATTATGCTGTTTTCCTGGCTGGGTAGCTTTGGCGGTAGCGGCATTATAGGGCACCCGTGGGATACTATCGTCGTCGCGCTGATGTCGTTGGGAATTTATTACTGGGGCGCATACACCTGTCTTCCTCGGGCGAACTTTAACGGGGATGAAGAAGAATAAAGGAGTAGAAAATGGATAGAGTAATCCTCTCGTTATCAGAGGCTTACGCACTAGCCTATCATGCGCTCATTAGTAACGGATTTAGTGAGCAACATGCAGTGGTGATCGCGAAAAACGTTACCGCCGGGGAGCGCGACGGTTGTGCCTCGCACGGTTTATGGCGACTGCTGGGGATTGTTGACACGCTGCGAAAAGGGAAAGTCTCTGCCGATGCTCTGCCGACAGTGGAATCTCAGGCTCCGGCAATCGTTAAGGCCGATGCCAAAGGTGGCTATTCGCTGTTGGCTTATCAGCAGGCACTACCGTTACTGATCGAGAAAACGCGTCAGTGCGGGATTGCAGCACTGGCAATTAATCATTGTGTTCACTACTCCGCCTTATTTGCGGATGTTGAACCGCTGACTGAAGCCGGACTGGTGGCGCTGGCGACCACGCCAAGCCATGCCTGGGTTGCGCCGAAAGGGGGGGGCAAACCTCTTTTTGGTACTAACCCAATCGCGTTTGGTTGGCCGCGCGACAAGCTGCCGCCATTTATTTTTGATATGGCGACCAGTGCGGCGGCACGCGGGGAGATTCAGTTACATCAGCGAGCCGGGAAATCACTTCCTGAAGGTTGGGGGATCGACAGCCATGGCAATGCCACCACCGATCCACAAGCTGTGTTGGACGGAGCAATGTTAACCTTCGGCGGTCATAAAGGTTCGGCACTGGCAGCGATGGTGGAGCTGATTGCGGGACCACTGATTGGCGATATGACCAGTGCTGAGTCTCTTGCGTGGGATAACGGTGCAGGTGGTTTGCCGTATGGTGGAGAGTTGATCCTGGCACTCGATCCGCAGCGTTTTCTTGGTGAGGATGCAGGGAGGCATCTGGCAAGGGCGGAAACGCTGTTTAGTCAGATGCAGGCTCAGGGCGCGCGCCTGCCGGGAGAACGTCGCTACCAGGCACGATTGCGCAGTGAGCAACAGGGGGTAGAGATCAGCCAGTCAATCTATGATGATATTCGATCCATAAGTAGCTGATAGATACTTAAGGATATACATACAATTAATGGCGGGAAGGAACCCGCCATCTGCGCTATCAAAACAGCGTATCCAGCTCTGCCAGTACGTTGTAGTCGTCATCAGCCAATAACAACGTTTTCCATTTGTCGAAGGTCAGGCACGGATGCGATGTGCCAAACACCAGAATATCCCCCACTTGCACGTCGCTATTAGCTGACAGTTGCAACATGCAGTGCTGATCCATAATACCTGTACTGCGAATCGCCTGTGGATCAAATGCCAGTGATTTGCCGTTGCGGTAGTGGGCGACTGGTTGCGGCAGTCCGGCGTCGAAGGCGCAATCACGCTTACCAAAATTTACCACCGCACGATCAGCTTCCGGCACCGATTGCACCATGGCGACCAGTTCCAGCGCAGATGTGAGATCGCCTGCAAGATCGCAGGCCACAGGATCGCGGGCAAGCAACTGTTGTTGTGCCGCGTCGTAGATCCCGGTGTCGTGAGTGATGTAGCAGCCAGGGCGAATAACAATGCGGCAGTTATCAGGCTTTTCTGCCGCCAGCCAGATATTGCACACCACGTCATACCAGACCGTGCCTGCTCCGGTGAGAATAAACTCGCCATCAACCAGACTTGCCATATCACAGGCCAGTTGTGCGGCATCCCGCAGCAGAGCTTCTACCTGCGGTTGTGGATCGTCACCGTGTAAAACACCTTCATATAACTCAAGCCCGCGCAGACGTAGCCCTGGTAATTGGGCCGCCTGTTTAGCCAGTGCCAGTGCGGCATCCGTTGAGCGGCAACCACAGCGTCCGCCGGGAACACCCAGCTCAATCATCACGTTCAGTGTCTGTTGCTGACTGGCAAAAAAGGCAGACAAAGCGCGGGCGTTCTCAATGCTGTCGATACAGCAGATAAAATCGACCGTCGGGTAATGTTGTTGCAACCGGGCAATCAACTGCATATTCGCCTTGCCGACCAGCTGGTTAACCATCAGCACTCGCTGAATACCGCTCGCCATTGCCGCACCAGCCTGCCATGCGCTACCGACACCTATTGCCCAGGCACCAGCCGCCTGCTGCGCCTGAAAAATCCACGGCGTCATGGTGGTTTTACCGTGCGGTGCCAGCGAAACGCCGCGCGCGTCAGCATAACGCTGCATCCACGTAATGTTGTTCTCCAGGGCCTGCTTTTTAATGATCGCGGCAGGTAAACAGACATCTTCGGCAAGGAGATTTGCGGGCATTTGCATCAGGGCCGATTTATGGGGAACCAGAGGTTCTGAGTGGTATTTCATAACATTTACCTTTTAAGTTTTTCACCGTATCGGATGTGAGTATCATTTGTAACTAAATGAAATATAAATATTTAGTTTATTTATCTTATAGTTTATGAATAAAAGTATCATAAAATCATCTGGGTTTTGCGTAGTTTTCCACTGTTTTTCATCCTTGTAAATGGTTAACTTGTCACCATTGCAGAAATGGAGTGACGAACATGCAGGTTGACTGGTTAATCAAAAATGTGACCGTTATCGACGGTAGCGGCGGCCCTGAATTTCGCGGTGACGTGGCAATAACAGGTGATCGGATTGTCGATATTGCCCCTGCGCTTAACGTTACGGCGCAGCAGGTCATTGACGGGGAAGGGCGGGTGCTGGCACCAGGGTTTATCGACGTTCATACCCATGACGATATCAACGTTATTCGCATCCCGGAATATCTGCCAAAAATCAGCCAGGGGATCACCACGGTGATTGTCGGTAACTGCGGGATCAGTGCGGCGTCGGCGAAAATGAAAGGCGAAGTTCCTGACCCGATGAATCTGTTGGGGGAAGCGGAGCACTTTATTTATCCTACCGTTGAAAGCTATGCCCAGGCAGTGGAAGCAGCCAGGCCGTCACTGAACGTTGGCACGCTGATTGGTCATACGGCGCTGCGTAATAACCATATGGACGACCTGTTTCGCCCGGCGACGGCGGATGAAATTGCCGCCATGCGCGCCGACTTACGTCTGGCGTTGAGTCAGGGGGCGCTGGGGTTAAGTTCCGGGCTGGCCTATGCCACAGCATCTCAGGCGACTACCGAAGAAGTCATGGCGCTGGCGGAAGAATTAGCCGGTGAGAAGGGCGTTTATACCACCCATCTGCGTTCTGAATTTGAACCGATTCTCGATGCCCTGGATGAGGCGTTTCGTATTGGGCGTCATGGCAAAGTGCCTGTCGTGGTTTCCCACCATAAATGCGCCGGGGCGAAAAACTGGGGGCGGACAAAAGAAACGTTGGCTTTTTTTGACCAAATGCGTCAACACCAGGAAATTGGCTGCGATGTCTACCCTTACTCAGCCAGCTCTTCAACGCTGGATCTCAAACAAGTCACCGACGAATTCGATATTGTGATCACCTGGTCACAAACACATCCGCAGCAGGCCGGGAAAACACTGGCGCAAATCGCCATCGACTGGCAGATGAGTATGCTGGAGGCCGCGAAGCTGCTAATGCCTGCCGGGGCTATCTATTACAACATGGACGAGCGCGACGTCCGCAGAGTATTGAGTTATCCAGTCAGTATGATTGGCTCTGACGGCCTGCCCAATGATCCCATGCCGCATCCACGTTTATGGGGCGCCTTCCCTCGCGTGCTGGGTCACTATTGCCGTGATGAAGGTTTATTCCCTCTGACCACGGCTATCCACAAAATGACCGGGCTTTCTGCCAGCCGTTTTCGCCTGCCCCAGCGTGGACTGGTGAAAGTTGGCTATTTTGCGGACCTGGTGTTGTTCGATCCACAAACCATTCGTGATGTTGCCAGCTTTTCTGATCCCAAACGCCCGGCAGATGGCATTGAGGCGGTGATGGTGAACGGCGTTATGAGCTATGGTCGCGATAAACATATTACAGGCCGTGCGGGACGCTTCCTGCGCCGGCAGACCTCACATTAAGGAGTGAATATGAGCATTAAACGTTACGGTACGGAAGGTGGAACAGGCACTGGCGGGCAGCATTTGCCTTTTGCCAGGGCGGTTGAGGCGGGCGGCTGGCTGTACGTCTCCGGGCAAACACCCATGAAAAACGGTGAAGTGGTAGAAGGCGGAATCGTTGAACAGTCACGACTGGCGATCCAAAACTGTGTCGACATCATGACTGAAGCCGGTTATAGCCTGGCGGATGTGGTTCACGTGAAAGTGATCCTGACCGACGCCCGCTATTTCCAGTCATTTAATAAAGTATTCAGAGAATTTTTTGGCGAGAATCCGCCTGCACGTATTTGTTGTGTGGCTGATCTGGTTGTCGATTGTAAAGTCGAAGTCGATGTGACCTGTTATAACGCGACCCGCTAATAAATTTAAGAATTAAAAAAACAGACCGCAATTGAGTGCTGAATACATTCAGCACTCCGGGAACTCTTACATTATTCTCTCTCTACTGGCAGGATGTGAATTATGAACAGTCATATCTTTTTAGTCGGCTTTATTATTTATGCCATCGCCATGATTTGGCTTGGTTGGTTTGTTTCTCGTAATCAGAAAAGCGGAGAAGATTTTCTGCTGGGCGGGCGTTCGCTGCCGCTGTTTCTGACGCTGGGGTCAACCGTTGCCACGATGGTTGGCACGGGTTCCAGTATGGGCGCAGTGGGCTTTGGCTACAGCAATGGCTGGGCCGGAATGCTTTATGGCGTCGGTGGGGCCGTAGGTATATTACTGGTGGCGTGGCTGTTTGCACCGGTACGTAAATTACGTTTTATGACCATGAGTGAAGAAATATCTTATTATACTGGCGGCAGTCATTTAATTAAAAACATTGTCGGCATGATGATATTTATTGCCTCTATTGGCTGGCTGGGGGCGCATATATTAGGTGGAAGTATGTATCTTGCCTGGGCAACAGGTATTGATCTTACGGTGGCAAAATTAATTATTGCCTTAGCTTTTGCGATTTACGTTATTATCGGCGGTTATTCGGCGGTAGTGTGGACCGATACCATTCAGGCCCTAATTCTGTTCTTTGGCTTTATATTAATGGCTATTCTTGCCGTTGTTCACGTTGGTGGCTGGAGTGCGATTGAGCAGGCGATGGACCCAAAAGCGATGAGCCTGTTTGCGATTGATAAAATGGGCGTGCTGCCTGCGCTTTCGCTGGCGCTGGTTATTGGTGTCGGCGTACTGGCCACACCATCTTATCGCCAGCGTATTTACTCGGGAAAAGACGTTCCCTCTGTACGGCGTTCATTTGTTATTACTGGCGTGTTGTATCTGTTCTTCTCGATTCTGCCTGCCATTATCGGCATGGCGGCGTTCACCATGAACCCGAATCTGGAAAACAGTAACTATGCCTTCTTGTTCGCGACCAGCTTCTTACCTGCCATTCTTGGGCTGGTGGTGCTGATTGCCGGGCTTTCTGCCACCATGTCTTCTGCCAGTTCTGATGCCATTGCGGCAGTGGCGATTATGATGCGCGACGTCTACACCATGATTACCGGCAGAATGCCGCCGGAGGACAAGGCCATTACTTACTCACGCTGGATGTTGACCTTTGTTATTGGCCTGGCGCTGGTCTTTGCTCTGACCTCTAATGACATCATCAGCTACATTACCAAAATGATTTCGATGCTGATGTCCGGGCTGTTTATCTGCTCGATTCTCGGTCGCTTCTGGCTACGCTTTAACTGGCAGGGCGCGCTGGCGGCGTTAGTGAGCGGTATGGTGATGTCAATTGTGGTGCTGATGAATGCCGACTGGCTGGCTTACTGGGGTAACCCGTGTATTCCGTCAGTGCTGGGCAGCCTGGTCGCTGGCGTACTGGTGACGTTGGTAACGCCAGCAAGTCAGGTCAGCCGGGAAGAAGCTTTGGCTATTATCACCAATGAGCGTGAAAACCAGAGTGTCGTGATCACCAAACCTGAAGAAGCATAACCGACAATGCTAATCGCCAAGTGGCTGGCGGTTAGCGCCCCCACGGTGGCTGTCTAACACCAGTTTTATCCGCCGCAGGCGATCTTTCGCCTGCGCTTTATTTGCCATTGCCAGTTCCGTTGCCAGTACATCGACCATGGCTAACATCGCGTAGCGGGAAGGCGTGGGTTTAAAGATGTAATCACTCTCCTGAACCAGCAGCGGCAATACCAGATCTACCTGTTCTGCCAGCGGTGTTTGTGCTGGCGTAATGGCAATAACACGCGCGCCATACTGACGGGCGATTGCCGCACTTTCGATGATTTCCGGTGTATAACCGCCCAGCGACAGCACAATCACCACATCCTGCGGCATCACTGCCGAGCACATCATTCTCATCATCAGGGCATCATTCTGACTGACCACTGGTAGCCCCAGACGGAATAAACGGTACTGAATCTCCTGTGAACAGATAGTGGAACCGCCGCCAGTTCCTAACGCAAGAATTTGCCGCGCCTGACTTAACCAGCTTACAGCCTGGCTGATGGCATTCATATCCAGCGAACGACGATGCGTTTCCAGCACGCTAATAATCGCTTCGTAGATCCCCTGAACACCGTCAAGATCCGGTACATCGAGAATAAACCGCTGCCCGACAGCCAGTGACTGCGCCAGTTTGACTTTCAACTCGCGGACATCTTTGCACCCCAGTGCACGGGCAAAACGCGTCACCGACGCCTGACTGGTTTGCGTTAACCGTGCCAGCTCAGCAATTGGCAACTCTACTGCGGCAGAGACGTCATCAAGAATAAATTGTGCGATACGCTTTTCAGTGGCTGTTAACGCCATAAATCGTTCGGTAATGCAGGAGATGATATCGATGCTATAAGCCATAGGAGTATCACTGGTTCGAAGAAGATTGATACTTTGTACCATAAACTGCCGCTATAGAGTGTGACCCTCACAAAAAACGCAAGTTTGCTGCAACAAAAGCAGTGCCGACGCTTTTCCACAGCATAAAGTTTTCCACCACCAGGCCGACAACCAGTGTATCTGTCTAGTGGAAAGAGAAACCATGTTAAAACGTATCAAGATCGTGACCAGCTTACTGCTGGTTTTGGCCGTTTTTGGCCTTTTACAACTGACATCAGGCGGTCTGTTCTTTAATGCCTTAAAGAATGACAAAGAAAATTTCACTGTTTTACAAACCATTCGCCAGCAGCAATCCACGCTGAATGGCAGCTGGGTCGCGTTGTTGCAGACGCGTAACACCCTCAACCGCGCGGGGATCCGCTACATGATGGATCAGAACAATATTGGTAGCGGTTCAACCGTTGCCGAGCTGATGCAGAGTGCCAGTATTTCGCTGAAACAGGCGGAAAAAAACTGGGCGGATTACGAAGCATTGCCGCGTGACCCGCGTCAGAGCACCGCCGCAGCGGCAGAGATCAAACGTAATTACGATATTTATCACAATGCGCTGGCGGAACTGATCCAACTGTTAGGTGCAGGCAAAATCAACGAATTCTTTGATCAGCCGACTCAGGGATATCAGGACGGTTTCGAGAAGCAGTATGTGGCTTACATGGAGCAAAACGATCGGCTCTATGATATCGCCGTCAGCGATAATAATGCCTCCTACAGCCAGGCGATGTGGATTCTGGTGGGCGTGATGATCGTCGTACTGGCGGTCATCTTCGCCGTCTGGTTCGGTATTAAAGCCTCGTTGGTAGCGCCAATGAATCGCCTGATTGACAGCATTCGTCATATTGCAGGTGGCGATCTGGTGAAACCGATTGAGGTGGATGGTTCTAATGAGATGGGGCAACTGGCAGAGAGTTTGCGCCATATGCAGGGGGAGCTGATGCGTACCGTCGGTGATGTGCGCAACGGGGCCAATGCTATCTATAGCGGTGCCAGCGAAATCGCCACCGGCAATAACGATCTCTCTTCGCGCACCGAGCAACAGGCCGCTTCGCTGGAAGAGACGGCAGCCAGCATGGAACAACTGACCGCAACGGTGAAACAGAACGCCGAGAATGCGCGTCAGGCTAGCCATCTGGCGTTAAGTGCTTCCGAAACGGCGCAACGTGGCGGCAAAGTGGTGGATAACGTGGTGCAGACCATGCGCGATATCTCCACCAGCTCGCAGAAAATCGCCGATATTATCAGCGTAATTGACGGCATTGCCTTCCAGACCAATATTCTGGCTTTGAACGCGGCGGTTGAAGCAGCGCGTGCAGGTGAGCAAGGGCGCGGTTTTGCGGTGGTTGCGGGAGAAGTGCGTAATCTGGCCCAGCGTAGCGCTCAGGCGGCTCGCGAAATTAAAAGCCTGATTGAAGACTCGGTGGGCAAAGTGGATGTTGGCTCTACGCTGGTCGAAAGCGCCGGGGAAACCATGGCAGAGATTGTCAGCGCTGTGACCCGCGTGACGGACATTATGGGCGAAATTGCTTCGGCTTCTGATGAGCAGAGCCGTGGTATCGATCAGGTTGGCTTAGCAGTAGCTGAGATGGACCGAGTAACCCAACAAAACGCCGCGCTGGTGGAAGAATCTGCCGCCGCCGCCGCCGCGCTGGAGGAGCAGGCCAGTCGCCTGACCGAAGCTGTGGCAGTGTTCCGGATTCAGCAAGAGCAGCAACGCCAGCGCGAAGCATCGGCAGTAGTAAAAACTGTGACGCCATCTGCGCCGCGCAAAGTGGCAGTGGCAGATAGCGGAGAGAACTGGGAAACGTTTTAATCGCCATAAAAATGCCCGATAAGCAAAATGTTATCGGGCATAGGGAAATTAATCTTTACGTGGGTCGTTGATCGGCTGACGGACCAGGAAGATGTATGCCAGTGCACCCGCCGCGGTGACGCAACCGCAGATGATTAGCGCCAGACGGAATGAGTGGGTGGTATCAACAATAAAACCAGTAATGATCGGCGCAAAAGAGGCGCAGATGAAGCTGGCAAAGTTTTGGATACTGCCCACCGACGCAGTCATGCGAGAAGCAACTGCGACGTGGATCAAGCCCCAGCAGGATGTTCCGGCAAAGTGAATACAGAACAGTGCCATGCCAATCAGCAGAACCGCTGTCATGGATGTTGTCGCTTGCGGTACGACCAGCGTAAAGGCGGCAGAACAGAACATCCCGGCAATAATGCAGATCTTACGGCTTTTAATCGGAGCCATTCCTCCTTTGACCAGCCAGTCGGTAACGTAACCATTGACCAGCATCCCGGCAGCCCCAAACAGGAAAGGGATAGCCGCCATCAACCCGGTGCTTTTTAAATCCAGGTTATAGGCTGTTTGCAGGTAACCTGGCAGCCAGGCCAGATACAGCCACGCAGTGTAATTGATGCCACTGAATCCGAGCATCATTCCCCACATTGTGCGGTTACGGAACAGGCTGCGCCATTCAGCAAAACTGAGTGGATCACGGCGGGCATTGACGCTACCGGCATTGAGATAGGCTTGTTCAACGGCAGTCAGTTCAACGTGCTCGCGGTTGCGATAGAGCATATACCAACCGATGGCGAGAAAAATCCCCAGTACACCAATGGTAATAAACATCCCGCGCCAGCCCATCACCAGCATCATCGCCGCCAGAATCGGTGGGCTTACGGCAACGCCAATGGTAGAAGCTGCGTTGAAGAAGCCCATCGGGCGTCCGCGCTCTTTGATGTTGAACCAGTCGTTAATGACTTTTACACCGCATGGGTTCATCGGCGCTTCACCAATCCCCATACCTATACGCACCAACACGAACTGCGTAAAGCTGTGCACCATGCCAGACATTGCCTGGAACAGTGACCAGAAGAACATCCCCAGTCCCAGCATCAGGCGCGGGCCTTTACGATCCAATAGTGGGCCGCAAGGAAGTTGCGCAATCCCGTAAGCGAGTGAAAACACGGAGAGCAAAGCGCCGATTTCGGTGGCACTTAATCCCAATTCTTCACGAATCGTTAAATTTGCTACCGACAGTGAACTGCGGTCGAGATAATTGATTACCGCCGCAAAAAATAATAACAACATGGCGGTGGTTTGAATGCGTTTAATTCGGGTACTGCGTTGAACTAATCCATCTGGTGGCACGGGAATATCTGCCGACGAAGATGGAGTAAATGAAGAACGCGGATCGAGGGTGATATTTTCTTTTTCCACGCCGGACTCCTGTATTTATAATTTTAATTGTTTACGTAATTGTGCATTACGCAAGGTTGACATTAACGGCAGGTAAAAGTTTTAGGACTTTACTACCGCTCACAAAAACATTTTTAGTCGACTGATTGTGAGCATAGGTAAGCGGGAATTTTCCGGTATTTATCTTTTGATAAAACCGTGCACCCGCTAATAGTTTGCTGTTTTTAATCCGTACTTAATGAGCATAACGCGTGTTCTCATTAATGGATCGAATCATTGATTGTTTAGCTGAATTCAAATGGTTACGGAGCGCAAGGGTGGCATCCAGGTCACTGCGGCAAATCAGAGCGCTGAGAATGGTCATATGCTCATCGACGGCAATGATATTGCGCTGTTTAAGATCGCTTTCGTCCCATTGATAGTGAAAATGAAAGATGACTGAGATGATCTCAAGCGATTGATCAAAAAAGATATTGTCGGCAGCTGAAAGCAGTAAGGAGTGAAAATCTCTGTCAAGTTGCGAGAACATGCGAAAGCTATTGCCGATGTTGTCACGCAGTAGCCGATGACGTTCGAGCATGGTTTTCGCCTGCAGCCAGCGGGGATCATGATCAGGCAGGTTGAGAAAGTGCTGAAGTGAATGAGTTTCGAGCATTTCGCGTAGCTCAAACAGCTGCTCGGCGTAGGATTGATCGAATTGCTTCATGCTCCACTGGCCGCGCTTTTCGCTTTGAATAAGATTATAACGGCCGAATTTTAAAAGATATTCTCTTACTACAACCGGGCTGACACCCGCGGCCCGCGCCAGTTGCAGTTCAGAAAAAGTTTCCCCAGGGCGTAACTGACGCTGGTTTATCATCGTGAAAAAAGCCTGCTCAAACACTTTGTTTTGTTCACTCATTGAAGCGGTAGTACAGGCGAAACCGTCATCATGGTCAGGTTTACGCGCAATAACATAGTCGTTTCCAACCTGCGTCAAGACGCCGCATTCGCGTAAGTGGCTGAGAATATGACGCACTGTGGTGCGGCTGATGTTGTACATTTCCGCCAGCGCACTTTGCGATGGAAGTGGGGAAGGGATGTGACCCCGCGCCATATCATCAATGACCTGGTTAATCACATTGTGGCGTAAATTTTGTGAGCGACTCATATTTTCCTCCTTGTGAGTCCATTAAAACCCGATTTAAAACATTTTTATGCGTGTGTTTTCACAAAACAGATTTTCCGTTCCGCTGCCATTTTTCATTTTCATTGATATCTAAGGCAACAAAAAATGGAGAGCCGAATCATGTCTACGATGAATGTTTTAATTTGCCAGCAGCCGAAAGAATTAGTCTGGAAACAACGCGAGATACCTATTCCGGGTGACAATGAAGTATTAATAAAAATTAAGTCTGTCGGGATTTGCGGTACCGATATTCATGCCTGGGGTGGAAATCAACCATTTTTTAGTTATCCACGCGTTTTAGGCCATGAAATATGTGGGGAGATTGTTGGGCTGGGTAAAAATATTGCTGATCTTAAAAATGGTCAGCAAGTTGCGGTGATCCCTTATGTTGCCTGTCAGCAATGCCCGGCATGTAAAAGCGGTCGCACCAATTGCTGTGAAAAAATTTCAGTTATTGGTGTGCATCAGGATGGTGGTTTTAGTGAGTATTTGAGCGTGCCGGTGGCGAACATTTTGCCCGCAGACGGTATTGACCCGCAGGCGGCAGCATTGATTGAACCTTTCGCTATTAGCGCTCATGCGGTGCGTCGTGCGGCTATTGCTCCCGGCGAGCAGGTGCTGGTGGTCGGGGCGGGGCCAATTGGTCTGGGCGCGGCGGCAATCGCTAAAGCTGATGGCGCACAGGTGGTGGTGGCGGATACCAGTCCGGCACGCCGAGAACATGTGGCAACGCGTCTGGAGTTGCCCGTGCTGGACCCGTCAGCCGAAGATTTTGACGCGCAGCTGCGGGCGCAGTTTGGTGGTTCGCTGGCGCAGAAAGTGATCGACGCGACAGGTAATCAACATGCGATGAATAACACCGTAAATCTGATTCGTCACGGCGGCACGGTGGTATTTGTCGGTCTGTTTAAAGGTGAGTTGCAGTTCTCCGATCCGGAATTCCATAAAAAAGAAACGACGATGATGGGCAGCCGCAACGCCACGCCGGAAGATTTCGCTAAAGTCGGTCGACTGATGGCGGAAGGAAAAATCACTGCCGACATGATGTTAACCCATCGCTATCCGTTCGCCACGCTGGCAGAAACCTATGAGCGCGATGTGATTAACAATCGTGAGTTGATTAAGGGTGTAATTACTTTCTTATAAGGCGAGATTATTAAAGTTGCCATGCAGCGTCCGGGGAAGTGTTGGGCGCTGTTTTTTTTGTTTCTTAATAATGTGTTGTGTGCCGGAGAAGGTGTGTAGGTCGCACCTTATGCGACCTACAAATCAGTCAGGAATTACCCTTCACGTTCCACCACTTTAATTTCCACCATGCCGATACCAAGCTTACGCGGCGAGTGTCCGAGGATATTCCCTTCGTTGGTTGAGACGGGTTCAGGTGGCACAATCACCAGCGTGTCAGCATCGGTTGGGTTATCGAAATGCAGCGTGGTGGTGGTTACTTCATTGCCCAGCACAAGGGTTTGTTCATCATTGCCTACGCGTACCGGAATAGGACGGCTGGCGTTATTGCCGTATGCTTTGGCGGTAATCACCAGGTCAAATTTCTTCGGCAGCGGATGCTTGTACTCAATTTTGACTTCATCGCCCAACTGCGCGTTGGACCAGCGGCCCCACGACTCCGGACGGGAAATCCCACTAAATTGTTTCACCTCTTCCGGCGCACCGGCGACGTTAAAAATGAAGCTGTCGGCTTTGTAGCGAATATCGTTATCAACAATCTTCAGCGTATCGACATTGCCTTTGTAACGCGCCATGTCGATGACCGTATCTTTAAATGCCGTTTTGCCCTTCCATGTTGTTTTATCAACATGCTGGACAATTTGCTGACCGCCAAGCTGCCCTTGCGAGACACACCAGTCGGTGGAAAGTGCCAGTTCCGGAGCCCAGAGTTGTGCCATCTTATAGCAACGGTCAACCCAGACGAAATTGTCGCGTGGAGCAAAATCGGCCAACTGGAAACGCAGCGGTGCTGAGTATTCACTTTCCGGCAGCGGTTCCACGCGTTTGTCTGAAACCCGCAACAGCAGCGGCAAACGGAAATGGCTACCTGAGAAGGCAATCATGTTTTTCTGCTGGTCGATGGTGAACTCTTTCATCTCTTTAGGGAATTTCCACAGGCGGATGATATCCGGCTTCCACGCCAACGTTTTCTCTTTGATATTGAGGAAGATTTCCGACATTGACTGCCCGGATAAACTGCTACGACCAAGTCCGAGATAGTTATCGCCACCGAGAATGTCCAACACCGTCGCGCCGTTATCCATCGTATTACGCTTCACCGCCAGCGTTTCTTGCTGCGGCTTGTCGCCACGAATGACGAAAAACAGATTATTGCGATCTTGCTTATTGAGGTATTTCCACGCCGTGTTGTTCATCGCTAAATGGTCAGACGAGACGACGATAACGGTATCCTTAAACCACGGTGATGCTTTGATTTTGTTGATAAACGTTGCGATGTTCTCCTGGCTGCAACTTACCGCACTGAATGACTGATTTGGCTTACCGTCAAAATCATATTTTTTGCGGTTACAGGTGCGCGAGATAAAACCATCCGGGTGATGGGTATCGACCGTCAGGGTAAACAGTGAGAATCGCTGGCCAGAGCGGGAAAGCTCTTCAAACTTTTTCCACGCTTCATCCAGCACGGTATCGTCGTAGAATCCCCAGTCGTTGCGATAGTGTGGGTCTGCCACCACGCTTTTCAGCTCTTCTGAGCCATATAAATGGTCGAAGCCGTGCGACTTCAGGAACACATCTTTACCGGCAAAACGCAGATTCGCGCCCTGCACGAAATAGTTCTGATAACCCGAGTTCTTCAGGATATCGCCCAGGCAGATGTTCTGTGGGAAGAAGCTGGAAACAGAAGCGGAGGCGTTGCCTTCAAAGGGGGCAAACAGCGGTATGCCGCACTGAGAAGCCACCATGCCCGCAATCGTGTAATCCGTTCCTGGCAGCTGCTGCGTGTGGCTGAAATCCAGGCCTTCATTTTTCAACGCGCCCAGTTCAGGCGTGAGATCCGGGAAAGCTTCGTTATCAAAATAGGTTCGCTCGAGACTTTCGCCGTAGATATAAACCAGGTTGAGTTTCGGGTCAGGGATAGTTTTCGACGGCTCTTTATAATAAGCCGCAAAGTCCGGGTCGCCGTCGCGTGACTGGGATTTCACCAGTTCCGTTATCTGACGAAATGCCGGGCTGGCATCCACTGAACCCAGCGCCAGTAAGAGTGCCAGCAGGCTGTAACCAAAATGGTGCGGATGATGACGACGACGGCGCAGGATCCAGCCCAGAGCACCGAACACCGCCGTCAGCCCCAGCACAATGCCGATACCCGGAAGAATGTATTTGCTGACGCCAGCACCGGTCAGGCTGTTGGTTAAGGTATAGAGAACCGCGTCGTTAATACCATCACCAGTAAAATAGTCGCTGGCAAACAGGGTGATATTTAAAACGACAAATAGCCCCAGCACCGTTAATGTGGCTGCAAACCACCAGGTATTACGTCCCGCTTTCCATGCGTAAATGAGCACAGAGGCGAGAAAAAGGGCGAAAGAGAGTAGTTCTGACAACGGGCGATCCTCACTAAACCGGGCCGTTTAGCCAACGTTTAAGCTTTTTGAGAAGCACAATGTAATGGCGTCGCCATATTGCTGCAATTCTAGTGTCAAAAAAATGCGATGTTGTTAGGAATTAGTTTATAAACAGACTTTTTTGATTACGGTCGCTTCCCGTGTAACAGGGGGAAAACCGTACAGGAGCAGGGAAAAGGGCAGGAGAGAGCCGCGTCAGCCGGGTAACAGCTAAAACGCGGCGTTTCGCGGATCAGGAAATGAAGTTTAGCCCCTGCTTTAACACCAGATCGCAGGCTTTGGTTTTCACCTTTTCTGCCAGCGGAGTCGTTCCGATGTTATCCAGATTGAGTTGCTGACCATCTTTGGTTTTCAGCAAACCCTGAATGCCATCCAGATAGTTGGTGTCTTCTTTTTGCTCTTCACTGTTCAGGCCCAGCTTTTCCAGCACCTGGTTCTTGATGTTTTCGGCATCGGTTACCGAAGCTAGCTTTTGCTTGGCGCAGTATTGCAGTATGCCTGCGGCATTGTTCATGTTATCTGCGCTTAAGGCCTGGTTCCCGCTGCTAAGCAAGCTAGTTAATGAAGCGAGCGACCAACCGCCTTCTTGTGTCGTGCTGTTTTGGTTGCCAAGTTCGCTGGCGGCGCTGGAGAGCGCATCTTTCCAGGATGCAGCATGCACCCCGGTGGAAATTAATGCGCTGGCAGCAAGGGCACAGCACAGAAGATGTTTAATAGTTTTCATCATCATTACTCAAGGTGGAATTGTGTCGCAGTATACCGCCAGAAATTGGGATTAATACTCTTTACCCGTTACCCGGCTACGGTAGCTATCCCAGTTGAAGATCACCCACAAACTGTTACCCAGGCGCATACGATCCATCACGCGTTCGCCCAGCAACTTGGTCATCTCTTCCATATTACTGTTGGTCAGCATCCCGGTTGGGCGTTTGGAAGAAGAGCGGCGATCGACGATCTGGTTGATGATCACTTTTTCGTATTTCGATTCGGTCTGCACACCGATCTCATCGATCACCAGCAGATCAACGTTGCTCAGATCGTTAAGCAGTTGTTCTTCGCTGGTACCGCTATTCCTGAAGGTATCTTTCATCGCCGACATAATATCGGCCACGGTGATGATCAATACGGATTTACCGCGTAGCAGTAGCTCGTTGCAGATTGCCGCCGCCAGATGGTTTTTGCCGGTTCCTGGCTTGCCAGAAAAGATGAAGCTGGCGATGTTGCCGTCAAACTCTTCGACATACTGGCGTGCTTTGCTTAACGCATTCATCTGCCCTTCACACTCAACGCGATAGTTCTCAAAGGAGCAGTTCTGATGCAGTGGACGAATACCGGAGCGGTTAAAGGTGCGCTGCATTTTCATCGCCCGGTTTTCACGTTCGAGAGCGGCGGAGCGGATTGCCCCTTGTTCTTTCTGCCAGGCCAGCAGTTCTTCACCCGTTTTAAACGCAGGTTTGATATGGGCAGGCATCATTTTTTGCAGGCGTTGCATCAGGTCGCCAACGTTTTTCATCGTTACCCTCTGAATCCTGGTGGAATTTGGCTGTCAGGTTCGCTGACCGTGTTCACATCTCGTTTCGGCAGTCCGCCGTTGCTGGCACGACCGATTTGCAGGCTGCGCGCCAGTTTTTGTTGCCACTGTACATGGTGAAAGACTTTACCTTCCGCCTGCCAGTAGGCAATGAATGAGGCCAGTTCTTCGGTGGTCACCGGCTCTCTTAGCGCCACGCCCCATAGCGCCGCCAGGCGGATAAAGTCGGCATCGGGTTGCCAGTCCGGATACATGGCGAATTTCCCCATGGGTACAGCAACGGGAGCGACTTGCGGTTCCTGATAGAGTTGATCGTCCAGAGCGACATCGCTTCCTGGACGCGCCAGCTTTTCTTCCAGCGCCAGCAGTTCAGCCAGGCGCGCAGGCGTGACGGCATAAAACGCCGGGGCATTGTTAGCAAATACGGCAACCACACCGCCTTCAGCTTTTGCCAGAACGGTTTGGTGATCGTGTACCAGGGCGTCAATACCAACGACGTCCGGGGTCAAAACTCTGGAAGACATACTGTTTCTCAAATATGGAACGATGAACGAGAAGGGAGATAACTTTTATAGTAACACACGGAGGAGAGGAGGCTGTCTCTCATCCGCGTGCTTTAAGTGAGGCAATTTTATACGCGAGGGCGTTTGCGGTACAACCATAATCCAGGAATGGAAAGGCCGATGGATAATGCACCAACAATCGATGAAGCTGTAAGAAAGTTGGTTAACAGGGTAATCATCAACGGTTCGCTGTAACCTAGCTGGCTGATTTTTACCGCCGAAATCATTGCAGTATAAGCAGAGATGCCCGGAAACATGGGGATAACAGCCGCCACGGTAAACACTTTCGGATGTGCCAGATACCAGCGCGACCATTGAATACCAATGGTGCCGACCAGCATAGAGGCCATAAAGGTTGACCATTCAATATTCAGCCCGCTGGTCATTAAGATCATTCGGGAACCATGACCTATCGCACCAAGCAGCGCACACCAGCGTAACGCCCGAACGGGAACGTTGAACACCATCGCAAAGCCGACTGCAGGAATGGCGGCGAGGATCATATCCTGCGCCAACGCTAACAGAAATTCGATCACACCCATCCGCGTAGCCCCCAAATCGTCAGTGCCATCACCACGCCGACGCAGGTAGCCAGTGTCAGCAGACTGGCGATCGCCCAGCGTGCCAGTCCGGTATTGATGTGGCCTTTAAACATATCGGCGACGGCATTAATCAACGGAAAGCCCGGTACCAGCAAGAGAACGCTGGCGGCCATCGCAATGGTGGGGGTATTACTGAAAGTGGGAAGTTGCAAAAGCAAACCGGAAATGGTGGTGGCGGCGAAAGCGGTGAGGCAAAAGTTGATCTGTGGATGAAGATGACGTTGTGCCAGCAGCTGGCGGATATACATCGCGGCCGTACTGGCAAAGAAGGTGATGACGGCACCGTCCCAGCCACCGTTATTGAGTTTACAGAAACAGGCGCAAGAAAGGCCGACCATCAAGGCTACCAGCCATCGCGGGTAACGTAATGGCTGAATTTGGCTAAATCTTTTCTCTACGCCTTTGTAATCCAGCAGATGATGCTCCGCCAGAATCACAATGTGCTGGACTTCAGTCACCACATGCATATTAATGCCGCGATCGTGATTTTTACGTGTCGATGTCAGGCATTGCCCATCTTTAATGGTTGTCAGTACGATGGCGTTCGAAGAGATAGAACTTTCGACGCTGTCCATTCCCAGCGCCCGACCCAGTCGTGAGGAAAGTTCATCGACCAACGCGCTTTCCGCACCATGTTGCAAAAGAAATAATCCGCACTGGATACAAAGCCGTGTTACGGCTCGCTGTTGCTCAGTTTGCATAACTCGCCCTTTGTCATAGACGCGCTGCGTATTGTTCAAATTATGAGAATCCATTTGTATCATGAAGCGCGGTTGTTTTGCGGCAGGTTAAGATCAAAATTGCGCTGATTAATCCTGGTTATCGGGAGAGGCTCGGAGGGTAAAAAACGAATAATCTCAAGCTGTAAACAAATTATAACGTGAATATTATCGGCATAATGAATGTATGGTCTGGTTTTTACGAATCGGGATTATCAATAACTGAGTGCTTTTTTAGGCTTTAAAAAAGATAAAACTATCAGATTTTATTGAATAAATATTGATTGTGTGATTTTTTATTTTGCGAGAAGAAATATTTTTTAATTATAAATTAAATGAATGAGAATTCTGTTTTTCATTAAGTATTTCTAACAACTTAATGTAGATATTTTAAATGTCTCCAGGCTATTTCACCAGGTTATCATTTGATGCTAACCTTCTGACACATGCAGTGGAGTTATTGTGCAGCAGGAGTATGCTGATATGAAAGTGAATGCAAAGGATAATTTATTCGCTTAATCTATTAATTTGCTGGAAACATTTAAGGAATGAATATCCTGAATAGACCATCATGATTTTTAGACAGTGGATGTGGAGGAAATATGTTGCCAGGATGCTGCAAAAATGGAATTGTTATCAGTAAAATACCTGTTATGCAAGCAGGGTTAAAAGAGGTCATGAGGACTCACTTCCCTGAATATGAAATAATATCCAGCGCCTCTGCGGAGGACCTTACCTTATTACAATTACGTCGTTCCGGATTAGTTATTGCAGATTTAGCCGGTGAAAGTGAAGATCCTCGTTCTGTTTGTGAGCATTATTATTCTTTAATCTCACAATATCGGGAAATTCACTGGGTTTTCATGGTGTCACGCTCCTGGTATTCCCAGGCGGTAGAACTGCTCATGTGCCCTACGGCGACATTATTGTCTGATGTTGAACCCATTGAGAATCTGGTCAAGACCGTGCGTTCTGGCAATACGCACGCAGAGCGTATCAGTGCCATGCTGACCTCTCCGGCAATGACTGAAACGCATGATTTTAGCTATCGCTCCGTTATTCTCACTCTTTCAGAGCGCAAAGTACTGCGGCTATTAGGTAAAGGATGGGGCATCAACCAGATAGCTTCATTGCTTAAGAAAAGTAATAAAACTATCAGCGCCCAAAAAAACAGTGCGATGCGTCGACTGGCAATTCACAGCAACGCTGAAATGTATGCATGGATAAATAGCGCGCAGGGTGCAAGAGAACTTAACTTGCCTTCTGTTTATGGAGATGCCGCAGAATGGAACACAGCCGAATTAAGAAGAGAAATGTCGCACTCATAGAAAAATGCGTCATGAGCAGTATCGGTATTGAGAGTTTATTCAGAAAGTTTGCAGGTAACCCTTATAAGCTCCATATCTATACCAGTCAGGAGTCATTTCAGGATGCCATGTCGCGGATCTCATTTGCGGCGGTCATTTTTTCTTTTTCTGCCATGAGAAGTAAACGCAGAGAGGGATTATCTTGCCTGACTGAACTGGCGATTAAGTTTCCGCGTACCCGACGTTTAGTTATTGCGGATGATGATATTGAAGCTCGGCTGATTGGTTCATTGTCGCCATCACCGCTGGACGGTGTATTAAGTAAAGCGTCGACGCTGGAGATTTTTCATCAGGAACTCTTTTTGTCATTAAATGGTGTGCGTCAGGCGACCGACCGATTGAACAATCAGTGGTACATTAACCAAAGCCGGACGCTAAGCCCGACGGAGAGAGAAATATTGCGTTTTATGTCGCGTGGCTACTCAATGACACAAATTGCCGAGCAGCTTAAACGCAATATCAAAACGATCCGCGCGCATAAATTTAATGTAATGTCGAAACTGGGCGTCAGTTCTGATGCAGGGTTGTTGGAGGCCGCAGACATTCTGTTATGTATGCGTCATTGCGAAGCAAGTAACGTGTTGCACCCCTATTAATACGCTTAATGCCGGGTTTACTTCCCCGGCAAATTTTTCTATTTCAGCGTACAGTCACCACATTGCTGCACATCCGGCAAGCGATAACGCTGGCAGCAAGTGCGGCGCACCAGCAGGCCGTCGCGCAGCACCACGGTACGCCAGAGTGGATTATCTTCACCGGTAGTGAGCGTTTTCTCAAAAAAGAGGGCATGGCGCAGCGATTCAACCGTCGCCTCGCCGAGCAGCTGCTTCATCTCAGTGAGGTACCAGTTGATCAAATAACCGGTATTGCTCCAGATAAGTTTACCGTTAATCTCTCCCGTTGCTTCTAGTGCCTGCACAACCGGAACAAGCGCCTGGCTGATTAACGTTTCCATTCGCTGCTGCGGTGAATGTGGTGTTGCGTTTTTATCTTCATACACATCGACCCAGAAACAGGCGGCGCGTCCGGTTTCGTGAAACTCAACGAGGAAATGTTCCGGCGTCACATCTAATGCTTTTTCCTGCGTTAACAGGGCCAGCATTAATGGCGGCACCATCAGGCCGATGTACCATTGCGCCCACAGGGAGATCAGCGGCTTATTCTCGCGGATCATCGTTGGTTGATTGCGGTAGATATGATCGGAATAAACAGCTAACAGAGAACTTAACGCATTCGGTGATGACCATTGCGCCAGCGTCATGGCGTTAAGCGGGGCGGGTTCATCCAGACGGATAAACTCGAGCAAATGTTCACGATGTTCGGCGATCGTCGCACGTACTGCTTGTGCAAGCCCAGCATCCTGCGGCTGGAGATGCGTTCGCCAGATAACATCTTCATAGAGCGGTGCGGAACGATAGGCCATAATCGGGATAGTAATCTAAATGATAATGATTGCTAATCCTAGCGATAGGTTTATTCGATAGCAAGGGATTTCTCTGACTTGCAAATGATAAAAATTATCATATGATATTGGTTATCATTATCAATGAAAGAGATGAAACCATGTTGCAACGTATGCTGGGCAGTGGCTGGGGAGTGTTTCTGCCAGGATTGCTGATTGCAGGGCTGACGTATGCGGATTTATCGCCGGATCAGTGGCGGATTGTCATTCTGATGGGATTGGTGTTGACGCCGGTGATGTTGTATCACAAACAGTTACGGCATTACATTTTGCTACCATCGTGCCTGGTGCTTATTGCTGGCGTCATGCTGATGATAATGAATTTGAATCAGGGATGAAAAAACAAGGAAGGAAGTAAAGATAATTGGTGCGAGGGGGGGGACTTGAACCCCCACGTCCGTAAGGACACTAACACCTGAAGCTAGCGCGTCTACCAATTCCGCCACCTTCGCACAGTCATCTTACTTTTTTTGATATCGCCTCGTTTGGTGCGAGGGGGGGGACTTGAACCCCCACGTCCGTAAGAACACTAACACCTGAAGCTAGCGCGTCTACCAATTCCGCCACCTTCGCCCAGTGCGAGCAATATCAACGTGGTTTTTGGTGCGAGGGGGGGGACTTGAACCCCCACGTCCGTAAGGACACTAACACCTGAAGCTAGCGCGTCTACCAATTCCGCCACCTTCGCATACCATCAATTCTTAAAAAGAATTGCTACCACGGAGGCGCATTCTAGTGGTTTTCAGCTTTTCGTCAATAGTTAATTATCGACGGAGGTGTAATTGCTGGAAAAATGTCCATCGGGAAACTAACGTGCAGGTTTTGTAGGTCGGATAAGGCGTTCACGCCGCATCCGACACGGTATTTGGGTGCAGATGCCAGATGCGACGCGGGCGCGTCTTATCTGGCCTACATAGGCTAACGTACAGGTTTTGTAGGTTGTAATAAGGCGATAAGGCGAGCACGCCGCATCCAACAAGGCTTGCGGCGGGATACTTAACCTTTCTTCGCCTGGCGGGTCATAATGGCGCGATACACCTTGAAGCGCCCGGTTTGCGCGATCACTTCGTGGAAGCCAAATGTCTCATCCAGCACGTCCGGGTAAGGCAGGAAGGCGTTCGCCACAATTCTCAGCTCGCCGCCGCTGTTAAGATGACGCACCGCGCCGCGAATCAGCGTTTGTGCTGCATCCAGACTGGTTTGCATCCCATCGTGGAACGGCGGATTGGAGATGATCATATCAAAACGACCTTTCACCTCAGAAAAGACGTTGCTGGCAAAGACTTCACCTTCAACACCGTTGGCCGCAAGTGTTGCACGGCTGGCTTCAACTGCTGGCGCAGAAACATCGCACAACGTGAGACGAATCTTCGGTGAGTGGCGTGCAAAGGCAACTGAAAGAACGCCTGCACCGCAGCCGACATCCAGCACTTTACCTTTCGTGTGCGGAGTTAACGTCGAGAGCAGCAACTGGCTACCGACATCCAGACCGTCGCGGCTAAACACGCCAGGCAGCGTTTTCACCGTCAGGCCATCGACGCTGTATTCGCCCCAGAATTTATCGGCATCAAATACCGGCTGTTTTTCCAGACGACCAAAATAGAGGCCACAGCGACGGGCGCTGTCGACTTTATTCAACGGCGCATAATCTGCAAGCATCTGCTCGGCGCTGCGCACGCCGCTGCGGTTCTCGCCAACAACAAAAATATCCGTCCCCACCGGCAGCAGAGAAAGTAAATTCATTAACTGAAACTGGGCTTCCGGTTTGTTCTTCGGCCAGTAGTAAATCAAAGTATCGCAATCTGCGACGTCATCCGCCGTTGCCACCAGGCTAAAACGGGCGTTATCACCCATTTGGCGGCTTAACACCTGCCAATGGTGGAATTGCTGGGTATGAGCACGGCTGGCCGCGGTATCTAAACGCGCGGGCAGGTCATCCTGTAAGTCTCCGGCAAACAGAATACGGCTTTGTTCGAAATCATCACTGTGACGCAGCAAGACTTCACTTGCCGGGGTAAATGCAGACATGGAATGCTCCTCAATTGATACTGGCGGCGATTATAGCCATATGTTGGCGCGGTATCGACGAATTTGCTATATTTGCGCCCCTGACAACAGGAGCGATTCGCTATGACATCCCGACGAGACTGGCAGTTACAGCAGCTGGGCATTACCCAGTGGTCGCTGCGTCGCCCTGGCGCGTTGCAGGGGGAGATTGCCATTGCGATCCCGGCACACGTCCGTCTGGTGATGGTGGCAAATGATCTTCCCGCCCTGACCGATCCTTTAGTGAGCGATGTTCTGCGTGCATTAACCGTCAGCCCCGACCAGGTGCTGCAACTGACGCCAGAAAAGATCGCGATGCTGCCGCAAGGTAGTCGCTGCAACAGCTGGCGGTTGGGTACTGATGAACCGCTATCACTGGAAGGCGCTCAGGTGGCATCACCAGCGCTCACCGAATTACGGGCAAACCCAACGGCACGCGCCGCGTTATGGCAACAAATTTGCACATATGAACACGATTTCTTCCCTCGAAACGACTGATTTACCAGCGGCTTACCACATTGAACAACGCGCCCACGCCTTTCCGTGGAGTGAAAAAACCTTTGCCAGCAACCAGGGCGAGCGTTATCTCAACTTTCAGTTAACGCAAAACGGCAAAATGGCGGCGTTTGCGATTACGCAAGTGGTGCTGGATGAAGCTACATTGTTCAATATTGCGGTCGATCCCGACTATCAGCGTCAGGGGCTGGGAAGGGCGCTGCTGGAACATCTGATCGACGAACTGGAAAAACGCGGCGTGGCGACACTATGGCTGGAAGTCCGTGCCTCAAACGCTGCCGCCATTGCCCTGTACGAAAGTTTAGGCTTTAACGAGGCGACGATTCGCCGCAATTACTACCCCACCAAGGACGGTCGCGAAGACGCCATCATCATGGCGTTGCCAATCAGTATGTAAGACAAGGTGGAATAATGAAGTGGGACTGGATTTTCTTTGATGCCGATGAAACGCTGTTTACTTTTGACTCGTTCACCGGCCTGCAGCGGATGTTTCTTGATTACAGCGTCACTTTTACCGCTGAAGATTTTCAGGACTATCAGGCCGTTAACAAGCCCCTGTGGGTAGATTATCAAAACGGTGCGATCACTTCATTACAGCTTCAGCACGGGCGTTTTGAGAGCTGGGCCGAACGGCTGAACGTCGAGCCAGGTAAACTCAACGAGGCCTTCATTAATGCGATGGCGGAAATTTGCACACCGCTGCCGGGCGCGGTTTCCCTGCTTAATGCCATTCGCGGCAACGCCAAAATCGGCATCATCACCAACGGCTTTAGCGCCTTGCAGCAAGTGCGTCTGGAACGCACGGGCCTGCGTGATTATTTCGATTTGTTGGTGATTTCCGAAGAAGTTGGCGTAGCCAAACCGAATAAGAAAATTTTCGATTATGCGCTGGAACAGGCGGGCAATCCTGACCGTTCACGCGTGCTGATGGTTGGCGACACTGCCGAGTCCGATATTCTCGGTGGCATCAACGCCGGGCTTGCGACCTGCTGGCTGAATGCTCACAATCGCGAGCAACCAGAAGGCATCGCGCCTACCTGGACCGTTTCTTCGTTGCACGAACTGGAGCAGCTCCTGTGTAAACACTGATTGCCTCCCCCCCGTTGATGGGTAAAATAGCCGCAATTTTTCGTTTTCAACAAGCGCGGCGCGATGCCGCTTACTCAAGAAGAAAGAATTATGACGTTGTCTCCTTATTTGCAAGAGGTGGCGAAGCGCCGCACTTTTGCCATTATTTCTCACCCCAATAATTAAGCCCAAATTAAAGCTCTTTTACTCTTTCAAAATCCTTTCAGTTAATTTAGGTTGAGTTATGTAACTCATTTAAATACATTTGGTTATGTAGCTTCTTTAATTGAAAACTCTTTCATGTAACTTTAAATCGATCAGCTTGCTTTCATCAAAAATCTGTACATATGCTTGTACATAATGTACAAAACAGCAGAGGTGTTTTGCGATTTGTACAAGGTGAGTAATGGCGCTGTCTGATGCGTGGTTGCGTTCAGTCGTTGGAAAGGAACGTGATAAGGTTTTGGTTAAATCCGATCGTGATGGTCTGTCTGTCAGAGTATCACCGAAAGGTCGCGTAGTGTTCCAATATCGTTATCAATGGGCAGGGAAAGGTGAGCGTCTTGATATCGGAACTTACCCGGCAACTGGATTAAAAGAGGCCAGAGAAGAAGTTATCCGTCTTCGTGGTGAACTCGAGTCAAACCGTAATCCACGATTGGTCAAGCAGGCTGAAAAACGAAAAGCTACTGAAGCCATGACGGTAGAGTCTGTGATCCGTGCTTGGTATGAAGCATATTGTGTAAAAAATAAAAAAGGTTCTGAACAGATACTTCGCTCGTTTGAGCTGCACCTGTTCTCTAAAATCGGGAATATCCCTCACGATGCAGCTACATTGCATGATTGGTTAGAAGTCCTGGAGCCTCTTAGCACTAAGACTCCAGCAATAGCAGACCGATTGCTAATTAACGCAAAGCAGGCCCATGTCTGGGCGTATAAGAGAAAGCTCATTGAAACTCGCCCGCTGTCGGATATCACGGGTAAAGATATGGATATCCGTAAAGGTCAGAAGAAACGGTTTCTGACACATGATGAAATTAAAATCCTTTATGCTGCGATCGATGGTTCTCGAATGGTTCCTAAATACCGGGCCTTCATTAAACTATTGCTGCATTTTGGTTGCCGTAGTTCAGAGCTAATTACCGCCCGGGTGGACGATTTTGATTTCATTAATAAAGTATGGACTGTACCACCAGAACGACATAAGACTGGGGAGATAACAGGCGAACCGCTAAAGCGGCCCATTATTGAACCGGTTGAAGAGCTTATAAAGTACGCTATCTCTATGAACAATGGTTCCGATATGCTTTTTACTAAGGAAGGAAGCAGGGAACCCGTTGGTCGGACATCATTGCAGTCGCTGCCTTACAATTTAATGCAGTACGCATGGCGGTGTTTAGGATATCAATTCCCTCATTGGTCTCTTCATGACTTGAGACGTACAGCTCGAACAAATTTTTCTGATCTTACTGCGCCTCATATCGCAGAAATTATGCTTGGTCATAAGCTGCCAGGGGTATGGCAAGTTTATGATAAGAGTGATTATCTAGAAGAACAGCGTAAAGCTTACCTGGCATGGTGGAAGAGGGTTGAATCGATTGTTAATTGTCAAACTGACGGTTTGTATCACCTGAACATAACCAAATCTCCTAGCACACTTTGAGCGAGATGTGAGCGTTAAGTTTACGCCATTGTGTTGACATAAGAGGGGGCGGGTATCGATATCATCACTATCCCTATGCCCCTAAATCGCTCCTGCCATTTGATAAATGCAGATGTTTACCACCAAATGTTTTTGATACTATAGGTCGATTCATGATTTACCTAGAAACTTAGTTGTAACGAAAACTTCTTAACGGACACTATCTGGATAAAGTTAGTTTTTTATTTAAGAGGGTTAACATGTCAAAGTTAAAAAATGAACCATTAGTAAGGGTATCAGAAGAAGACGGAATAGAAATAAGGAAGATCCAATATCCAGATAATACGATAGAAAGAATTTATAAGCAGAAAGGTGTAATATTACCACGAATACCTTTAAAAGGCCGCTTTGTAGAACAATATGTGGCCTTACAGTTGCTTGATAAAGATCTTCGGAATGTTATTGGTTGGGAGAATATAATAAAAAATATTTGTAATAACATTAATAAAGAACAACACTTTATTTATCCGGATTTAGAAAAGAATCTAATATTAAAGTCTTTGTTTATATCAAAAGTTGTTACTTACGGTAAGTGTTTTACAGAGGCGAAAGGGCGTCGATTCACATTGCAGAGAAAGCATGTGCCAGAAAAATATAGAGATTTACATGATTCTATTATGAATGTTAGACATAACTTTGCTGCCCATAAAGGTGAATTCGAATATGATCAATGTGGCTTGGTTTTAATATTGCCGGGGACCAAGAAAAAAAGGTACTATCATATTTTTTCAGAGCTCAATCAAATAAATTACGGTAATAATGAGGAAGATGATGAACGTTTTTTTATGTTATATGATTCACTGCGTGAAGTCATTAAAGAAAAACAAGATAAATTAATTGATAAAATATACGCTGAAAAGATTCATACTCAAACAATGGAGTATTGGTTGAGCCGAGCAGGAAAAGAAACAGAGATTTAATTTGTTCAGTATATAAAAGCTAATTTTTAAGGAGTAATTTTCAGATGATTAAAGCTGATTACATTGCGATAGGTACTCTACGACTAACTTTTCAACAAGAGTAAGGGGGTAATCAATTTTATTTGTATCAATGGTATGACATTTCTTGGCGATAATGTTTTGATCTTATCGATTCATGTCATATGGTCATTGGTAACGTCCGCTCTTGGTAAAGAGTGGACGCTCAGATTAGGTTTGGCATCTAAGCATAGATGTGTCAGCTCACATCTAAGCTAATACATATTACTCAATCACTCCCGCAAATCTGTAAATCTTGTGTGATGCCCATTTATTTGGGCAGGATTTAATATCAGGATCTGGAAAGTCAGGCCTGTATTTCTGACCAGTTCTCCTGTTTACGCTGTTCCAGCGAAGAACTGTCGATACTGAAACACCACAGAAATCGGCGACTTGTTTAGTTGTCATTAAGTTGTTCATTACTTCACCTCCTGCGGCGGCTCCGGTAGTGGCATCCAGTGGGTTACTTTCGATGCCTGTTCTTCCTCATTGTCAGTAACTGCCCACCATTTGTTTCTCGACCAATCGTAATACCCTTCGAAGGTATCGCACTCAGTCCAGCCGTAAGACTTCCCCCAACACCAAACATACTGTTTATCATTCGGCATTCGCTCACTACAGCTTATCCAACCACCTGGACTTACCGGAGAGTTGCCAGACAGCGCGTTCTGCAGCCGTTCCAGCTTAACGTATTCCTGAACCCTGTTTCCGTCGCACACCTGAAGCCATTGCGCAGCCTTTTGCGCATCAGTGTGAAAGGCACAAGTGCGACCGTCATCAAATTGCATTTCGTAGAGGTCAGCAACTTGTTCAAACTGCGTGTGTGGTGACTTGTAAGTTTGGTTTACAGGTTCGGCACCATGAAGCATGGCGGCGCGGCAGGCGTTCCAGCCTTCATCAAAACCGACTATGCCATTATTTAAAGACGGACGAGCATCTGGCACTACCGGCACTGGCTTGGCTATATATAGCGGCTGAACATACCAGCCCTTTGATAACCAACTGTCAGCAATGTTTTTACTCCTCGTTATTGCCGGAATACCTAAGCCATTTTCTGAATGCAGCCACGCCACCGGCTCCTCTTCTAGCGATGCCAGAGCAATTTCATAAGCACGGCGCTCAATATCGTCTCGAACCTCTAGGCTGCTGATTCGTTCTTTGATTTCTTTAATCAGTTCTTTATTGGTAAATGTGGTCATTATGCTCCAGCCTCCGGTGCTTTTGGCACTACTGCCCAGTGAGTGATATTGACGTTTTCAAGGTCCCCGACCTGAAATGTCCACTGCCATTCTCCGGTTTCTTTTTGTCCCTAGGTGTACCAGAGAGAACGCCAGCCAATCAGCCAGCCTTCTCCATTAGCATCAAATAACAGAACACTTTCATTTGCTGGTGGCAGTTCAGTTGACACTGGTATTATTTTGTTTTCCAGTGCCGCACATTTAGCTTCAAGCGCGTCGAATTTACGTACCAGGTACTCAGCATTTGTTTCGTTCACTTTCAGATCTCGCGGTACACATTTCCCGCGAAGAAACCCTTCCATTTCGAAAACATTCATGCGCATTTGCGTAACTCCGATAAATCGTTAAAACGTTCCATAAACATCCCGTAGGCATGGCCCGGTGCCAGTGGAATCACGTTGAACATCTCTGTTGCCGGGATGCCTTCCAGTACAGGCCAGAAAGAGCCATCATCAAGCCCGAGATCGCGGCGTTCGGTTGCCAGCATGATGAGATCGGCATATTTCACGGGTGTACTCATAACCGGGGGTAACCCGTATTTCTCACGGATTACGGCGTCTATTTTTTCTTCCATCCGTTTATAGTCAGGAAGAAGGCGTTTCAGTGGTGCGGGAATGTCCTGGCAATACGCTTCTGTTGCATCATGCATTAACGCTTCAAAAGCAAATTCCTGCGGCACCAGCTGGCTGCAAAGAACCGCATGTTGGGCGACGCTGTAGAAGTGCGAAAGATGACCGGCAAAGCGACAGATATTTGAAAGGGAAACCGCGATATCGTTAATATCGATGTCGTCTTTATTTATCCTGTCATAATAAAAATGCTTCCCAGAAAAAGTTTTGATAAATGACATTTTGTTCTCCACGTATATGCGCTGCACCGCGCTGAATTCTGGTAAAAAGAATCCCTCACCATCCGGCGATTATTGAGTAAATTACGTTTCCATAAATGCCCCCGCAGGGGCATTTGCAGTAATGAAATCAGGCGGTGAAAGTACCAATAAAGGTTTCTACTTTGCTGTCCTTGAATTTCTCAACAAGCAGATCACGAAATTCGTTAGCCATATCTTCCTGCACCGCTTCCAGCTGAATAATGCGCAGAACCAGTACAGGACGATCGCCAGTGATAATGCTGAGGCGTAATTTAAACGGACGTTCTTTCAGACCTTCAAACGGAACGCATTTAAATTCAAATGCCACTGGCATAATGTCTTTGGTCTTCGCTTCGACAGACTCCATCAGGGAGCGTTTGCCGCTGAAGTCATTATCTTCAAAATCAGCGGTCTGGTTTGCTTCAATCGTGATTTTACGGACCGCCGCAGCCGCTTTTGTTGCCTGAATGGTGTCACCATTAGCATCAAAGCCCACAAGATAGTCGGCCCAGTCTTCAATCCATTCTGCCAGTGACTTCTGGGAGTTACGCTCGCCGTTAACATACAACAGGGCAGAGAACGGTGCTGTCTTTTTCAGTTTGAGAGTGGCGGTGTTATCTGCGTGACCTGGTTCATCAATAGTACCCAGGTTAAGCACACTGACGGCACGCATATTATCAGCATCGATAAAGCAGCGGGTGCCTTCATCTGCAAGATCTTTAGAATAACGGGTAAAGTCATCGATGCTGGCAGTGGAAAGCGCACCACGGAAACGGAAGCGATTTAAATTAAATTTTTCCAGATCATGAATGCGGAAATTCTCAGGCAATGCCACAGCATCGGCACCAATCTTACTGATAATTTCATTAACACCCTGAGCAGAAATAAGGGCATGGATTTGATTAATTGCGGTTGCGTCTAAGTTCTGAGACATAATAAGTCCTCACTATATAAAGATATTCAGTGATGAGATAAATAATCAGTTAATTAAGAACGATATTAATGACCTGCTGCGCGGAGTTTTCCGTCAGGTTCACCGGCAAGAGTCAGTAATTGTCCCTGGTCTTCCTGCAGAATAGTCAGGCGACCACCGCGATTGACATACATCGGCGTTTCGGTGGTGTCTTCTTCGGAAATTTTCCCGCGGTTAGTCGGGCGAACATATGAGAGTTTGTGTTTGATTTTCACACGGTTCTCATCAAATGGTTCGATTTCCAGGTTGAGTGAGACCTTACCTTTGGTTTTCGTGTTCATCACACCGGAAGCGACTTCACTGAGAACTGCGCCGATTTTGGTTTCAAATACGCCGCCGTCCAGCTCCCCGATAAATGCCTGCACATCAGTACTGCGTTCGCTAGCCATTTTGCTGCTCCTCATCATATCGACCCTGCAAGGCCGGTTGGTTTCTCCACAAAACAGAGAAGAACACCTGCGGTGGCAGCCGCCCGGATGGATTGGGTTATGAGCCCGTCGTCCGGTGATGCTCTTCTCTGTTTTGTAAAAAGGACGGTACCAGCCGGAAGCAAGGGTACAAGCTGGTACCGCCAAAGCAGTGGCTGTTGTGGTGGGGTTGTCACTCAGGCGTATGGTCAACCTGACAATCCGGTGTCCTCAACGGGGAAAGAGTAACCCCGCCATACTTACCGCCGCGCCATTTCGCGGATTACCACAACGCTGAGAGCACTTAGCCAGTTATGGCACCACACTTTGTCGCGGCTCCATAAATGCCCTCATCGTTGCACCCTGGTCTCTTCCCAGGCGTCAAACCGGATCGCCACGCTGGTTAGGCGTCTTATCAGCATCATCATTGACTTGCACATTCCGGCTACCTGGTTTGTTTGCCCGAGCAAGGAGTGGATTGTCCCCTTTAACGTCCCCAGACCGCTAACGACGCATGTGCCATACGACGTGTTACAATAAAATGTTCGGTATTAGTTACCAAAGAGACGATTACTCTTATGGTTGAATGTAATACCCCTGTTGAATATTTTCTTGCGTACTATTTGTTTTTCCTATATAACGAATTGGTTGTTTTGTTTACATAATAAGAACTTTTCTTAAATAAGTTTACATTGTTTTGTCTTGCTATTTTTCAAAATTCAAGAACAATGAATTGTCGCTATCAGTAATTATTCTTTATGAAATTTTATAAATAACTCCCTGCTTTTGAGGTTTGTACGCAGTGTTTTTAGTTGTCGAGGACATAATGGATAATCAAAATACTCCTGTTTTTGATGTATGTGGTTGGTACTGTGTGCCAGTTAAAGATCATAATTCAGTTATAGTTCAACTGTCCTGCAAACAACCACCATTTGAATCTGATAAAATTATCGAAAGTCCAATATATTCTTTTCCCATAAAAGAAATACCAAATCTCATAAATACATTACAAAACATTTATGAAGAAAATAATTGATTATAAATCCAGTTCAAAAGTGAAGCGTCCACTTGGGCGCTTTTTTATTTACGAACCATTCCGGTCTTCGTATGCCCCGGACGGCTACTTCGTGGGCGTCCTGCCTGTTCGATATCTTATGCAGGTACATTATGTATCTTAATGGTACATTGTCAAGTATAAAAAAACCTGCCGAAGCAGGTTCATAGACATTGATCAGGCTTTAATTTTGTATCTTCTTGGTTTTCCTGAGAAAATAACTGTACCAATGATAGAGCAATTACCGTTTATCTTAATGTAAGGCTCAGGCCAGTTGGGGTTTAATGCTTTGAGATAACGCTGTGTCCCGTCTTCTATCAACCTTTTGAAGGTGGTTTCACCTGTATCGTGCATCAATGCAATAACGTCATCGCCGTGGCAGGCTGGTACTTCTGGATCGACAAAAATCATGTCCCCCGGACGGTACTCATCAATCATTGAATCACCAATCACCCTCAATATATAAGTCATTTCGCCACAGGGTACAGGGCAGGGATATGTTTCTGTTGTGCTCAAATCAACCTCAGAATAGCCAACTTCTTTCCATGCTCCGGCCTGTACCCATGATATGACAGGGACTAACGTTATTTGTTTATTAGTGATTGAAACATCAGGTTTTTTTGTGATGTTCGTTGTCTGGTGTTCTTGATCAAGCCATCCGACAGGCAGGTCGAAACATTTTTCGATGTGCCGTGCCATGCTGTCACCGATATTTTTAGTAGCACCATCTCCCATAAACCTGCTGGTCTGGGTTGGTTCGCGATCAATCATGGTGGCAAAGGAAGAATTCCCGCCAACACCATCTCTCAGTTTTCTGGCGTTAGACCGCCGGATGTCATGGACTGTTTTCATAACGAAATTAAAACCTTTGTACCGATAGGGTACAAGTATCTTGAAGGTTCATTTCAATCATGTAATATGTATATAAGAGGTACATATTGTATGAAAGCGTATTGGGACTCTTTAACCAAAGAACAGCAGGGCGAGTTGGCCGGAAAAGTTGGCTCAACACCAGGCTACTTACGGCTGGTTTTCAATGGTTATAAAAAAGCCAGTTTTGTGCTGGCTAAAAAACTTGAGCAATGCACGTCAGGTGCAATTACGAAATCTGACTTAAGACCGGATATCTATCCGAAAGATTAACAGAACACCTTTAATTTTTAACCACAGAACGATGAGGCTAACCGTGGGTAAGCATCACTGGAAAGTAGAAAAACAGCCTGAGTGGTACGTGAAAGCTGTCAGAAAAACTATCGCGGCGTTGCCGGGGGGTTACGCTGAAGCTGCTGAGTGGCTGGATGTAACAGAGAACGCTTTATTCAACCGCCTTCGTGCAGATGGCGATCAGATTTTCCCGCTGGGATGGGCAATGATTTTACAGCGCGCGGCTGGCACTCACTACATTGCGGATGCTGTCGCACAGTCTGCTGGTGGGGTGTTTGTATCGCTTCCTGAAATTGAGGAAGTAGAGAACGCCGATATAAACCAGCGCCTGCTGGAAGTCATCGAACAGATCGGGAGTTACTCAAAGCAGATTCGTTCGGCAATCGAAGATGGGGTAGTGGAGCCACACGAGCAGACAGCAATTAATGATGAGTTGTATCTGTCAATTTCGAAGCTCCAGGAGCATGCAGCACTGGTCTACAAAATCTTTTGCGCTCCAGAAAAGAGTGACGCCCGCGAGTGTGCAGCTCCGGGCGTCGTGGCGTTTTGTGTCTGTGGAGAAACTAACGCATGAACAGTTTAACGGCAAATAACCATTTGTCGCAACAGCTGGTGGTCAGCGTCGCTGAACACCTGTTGTTACGGCATGAATGCAGATTACCAAATCTCCTGGCTGTAAGTAACCACAGAGAACTTTACCTGACTGTGGGGGGCGAGTTGTGCAGGAACTTAACCGCTGGTTTCGTGACGGAAGAGGACTTTATGTTCATGTTATTCGTTGGGAGCCAGAAACACAGCGCGTTATCTATCTTCGCAAAGACTACCCGCATGAGTGCTTTAGCCCTTTGTGGAAATTCAGGCGTGATTTTGTTGAGTGTGAAGGACCACCAGCACATTGATTCTGCCATTCCGGGACGTTACACTGTTCAGGCACCTTATAAAGCGGGTGCCGGGCGTGGAAACCCGGAATTCACCAAAGCGCACAACCGCGCTCTTGCGGTTTTTTTGTGTCATGAGCAGCATTACGCCCAAATTATGGTGGGGCGTGCAGGGCCAACTTCGGTTGGGCCGGGTTCTTTGGTGACCGGTATTTCCACCCCTGTACGTCTCACCACCAATAAGGTCGTGGAAAGCCTTGGTGGTGAGTTATTAAAAATCACCAAAGAGGCTGCCATCATGGCTACGATCCCAACCCTCACTCAACCTGAAATTGCCATCGTTGATGGTCAGGCTGTTACTTCATCCCTGGCTGTTGCCAACTTCTTCTCCAAACGTCATGACGATGTACTGAAAAAGATCCGCACGCTTGAATGCTCCGCATCATTCACTGCCCGCAATTTTTCGGTGAGTGATTACACCGATTGCACAGGCCGCAAACTACCTTGCTATCAAATAACCCGCGACGGTTTTGCGTTTCTTGCTATGGGTTTCACGGGTAAACGTGCTGCCCAGTTCAAAGAGGCATACATCAATGCCTTTAACCAGATGGAGAAACAGCTTTCAAAGCCCGCTGTACCGAGCGACGTTGCACATAACGCCAGCGTACTCTATTCCTACATTTCATCAATTCATCAGGTCTGGTTGCAGCAGCTTTATCCCATGCTGGAAAAAGCTGAATCACCGCTGGCTGTAAGTCTGTATGACCGAATTAACGATGCGGCATTTCTTGCCCGTCTTATTCATTCGTCGCTGAACTCTTCCGAGGTAAGGGGGCGCAAATGATCCGGAATATTTTCAAACGGTTTACCAATCAGACTTTCCGTTGTCCTCGACCGGGTCAGTGGTACACCACGCCTGCAGGGCATGTTCTACGTGTTAGCCTGGTTGACCGTGAATGTCAGAAGGTGATTTGTGAACCGCTGGGCCGTAATTACCGCGTCAGTATGCCGCTTATAGCCTTTCGCTCCGGAAAAAACATGAAGCATCTCGGAGGTGCAGCATGAGTATGGAGCTGATGGTTAAAGCGATGAAAATTCGAGTGGGTAATCCATTGCGAAAACTGGTTCTGATCAAGCTGGCTGATAATGCCAGCGATCAGGGTGAGTGCTGGCCCAGCTACCAGCATATTGCTGACCAGTGCGAGATTAGCAAACGTTCTGTGATGAATCATATTGCGGCCCTTTGTGAGTCCGGGCTGGTAAAAAAAGTCACCCGGAAAGGTGAAAAAGGTAACTCAAGTAATATCTATCTCCTTCATCTGGATGGTGCAGGAGATTCACTAGGGGGTAGTGCAAATAATTCACTATCTGGTGCAGCAAATTCACCAGGTAGTGCAGGAGTTGCACCAGGGGGTAGTGCAGGAGATTCACCCAGAACCAGTCACTCTTTTGAACCAGTCAAAGAACCAGTCAATGAACCAATAGCTGTTGGTGCATCAGTTGATGAGTCCGTGCGAGTTCGTTCAAACCGACCGGAATACTCTCCGGAGTTTGAGCAGGCATGGCTGGCATATCCCAAACGTGCTGGTGGCAATTCAAAATCTGCAGCCTTCAAAGCCTGGAAAGCCCGTTTGAATGAGGGAGTAAACCCCGAAACCATGCTGGAAGGTGTGAAACGCTACGCGGGCTGGGTATCTGCGATGGGTAACAGCGGCACACAATTTGTGAAACAGGCTGTCACGTTCTTTGGTCCGGATCGTCATTTCGAAGAATCCTGGGAAGTTCCTGCGGTATCTGCAGCCAGACGCGAGGACCCGTACTTCAAAGCCAGTTACGACAACGTGGACTACAGCCAGATCCCGGCAGGATTCAGGGGGGGATTATGAGTCTTTTGAATGAAGTTCAGAAATTCATTGAAGCCCATCCGGGGTGTACTTCCGGAGACATTGCGGATGCTTTTGCTGGTTACTCACGACAGCGCGTTCTGCAGTCAGCAAGCAAGTTACGTCAGAGTGGGCGTGTGGCTCACCGTTGTGAAGGAGATACACGCAGACATTTCCCACGCCTGACTGAGAGAGCGCAGGAGCCGGAACCACAACCAGTTCGTGAAACCAGACCTGTGCGCAATTTCTATGTCGGCACTAACGATCCACGGGTGATTTTGTGCCTGACCCGCCAGGCGGAAGAACTGGAGTCCAGGGGCTTATTTCGTCGTGCTGCAACCGTGTGGATGGCGGCATTCCGTGAAAGCCACTCCCTGCCAGAACGAAACAATTTTCTGGCGCGTCGTGAGCGGTGCTTACGGAAAAGTAGCAAGCGCGCTGCATCGGGTGAAGAGTGGTATCTGTCAGGGAATTACGTGGGGGCTTAATGAGTAATAAATATTGCCGGGCGCTGGTGGAACTGCGGAACAAACCAGCCCATGAACTGAAGGAAGTGGGCGATCAGTGGCGCACGCCGGGTAACATTTTCTGGGGAATTAACACCCTGTTTGGCCCGTTTGTCCTGGATCTGTTTACTGACGGTGATAACGCCAAATGTACCGCGTATTACACGGCGGAAGACAACGCGCTGGCGCATGACTGGTCAGAACGTCTTGCGGAGCTTAAAGGTGCTGCCTTTGGTAATCCCCCATACAGCCGCGCCAGTCAGCATGAGGGGCAATACATCACCGGCATGCGTTACATCATGAAACATGCCAGTGCCATGCGTGATAAAGGCGGGCGCTATGTTTTCCTGATCAAAGCTGCCACCAGCGAAGTGTGGTGGCCGGAAGATGCAGATCATATTGCTTTTATTCGCGGGCGTATTGGTTTTGAACTGCCTGCCTGGTTTATCCCGAAAGATGAGAAGCAGGTGCCGACAGGCGCTTTCTTCGCTGGTGCTATTGCTGTTTTCGACAGACCTGGAAGGGACCGGCAATCAGCTACATCGGGCGCGATGAACTTGAGGCATGTGGTGAGGCGTTTCTGGCGCAGGTTCGCCAGCAGGCGGAAAAACTGGTCAGGGAGATGGCGGCATGACGACGTTAACTCAATGCCAGCAGCAGGTGCTGGATATGCTGATTTCTTATCAGAAAGAACGTGGCTTCCCGCCAACCAATCAGGAGGTGGCAACCATGCTGGGATACCGTTCAGTGAATGCAGCGGTGGAGCATCTTCGCGCACTGGAGAAAAAAGGCGTCATCACGATAAAGCGTGGCGTGGCCCGGGGGATAACGCTTCATACTGCGATGAAGGACGACGACAGCGAGGCGGTCGGGATTATCCGCTCACTGCTTGCCGGTGAGGAAAACGCCAGGCTGCGTGCAACCCACTGGTTACATGAGAGGGGCCTGAAAGTATGAAGCTAATACTGCCTTTCCCGCCCAGCGTGAACACGTACTGGCGACACCCCAACAAAGGGGCGTTTGCTGGTAAGAGCCTGATAAGCGCGGCGGGGCGAAAATTCCAGAGCGCGGCGTGCGCAGCAATAGTTGAGCAGTTACGTCGTCTGCCGAAACCAACGTCGGCACCTGCTTCAGTGGAGATCGTGTTGTTTCCTCCGGATAACCGGATCCGCGATCTGGACAACTATAACAAGGCGCTGTTTGACGCCCTGACCCACGCGGGGGTGTGGGAAGACGACAGTCAGGTGAAAAGAATGCTGGTGGAGTGGGGACCGGTTATCCCGGAAGGTAAGGTCGAGATCACTATCAGTAAGTACGAAAAAGCGAGTTGCAAATTAGCAACTCGGTAACGGAATTGAGCAACACCCTAAATTTGGGTATTACCTCGTTAAAGATACTGTATTTATGAACAGTGTATCCTTGATAACTATTAAAAATCGCAGTAAGTTCATCTTGCATCAACGAAAAGGGAGTGCAGTCCCGAAATTTGTGGAGAAACCAATGAATCAGTTGCTTGTAATTGATGGCGTTTCTGTGCGCCAGTACTTTGAATCTAACTACTGTCTTAACGACCTTCAGAAAGCTGCTCTTCTTGCCGCTGGTGAGAATCGCTCCTCCCGTTCGCTGGAAGTTCACGAGTTTATGCGTCGTCCTGAAACGAAGGCTCTTGTGGAATTACTGGAAGAAGAAACTACGGGAGATTCCCGTAGTATTCCTGTCATCACCATTCAGGGGCGCAATGGTGGGACGTATGTCTGTAAAGAGCTGGTCTATGCATATGCAATGTGGATCAGCCCGGCATTCAGCTTAAAAGTGATACGTACTTTTGATGCGCTTCATAATTCATCACCAGAAGAAACCACATCCGACAAAATTAAATCCGGGGTCATTCTGCTTGAATCAGCAGCAAAGACTCTAAATCTGTCAAACTCCTCGAAACTTGGTGCATACCAGAAATTATCAAAGGTAGCAGGTCTTCCTGAACTTATGCCGATCTATGCCATTGATGCACCTGCTGATGCGCCAGATGGTTCAAGCCGCCCTACGCTGTCGCTGAGTGCACTGCTGAAGCAGTATGGTATCCGCCTGACGGCTAATCAGGCATATCACCAGATGGCGAAGCTGGGGATCGTTGAACAACGCGAACGATACAGCCGTACCGCGATTAACAACATCAAAAAATTCTGGTCGCTGACGGCGAAAGGCTGCATGTTCGGCAAGAACATCACCAGTCCTGCAAATCCGCGCGAGACGCAGCCGCATTTCTTCGAATCCCGATTCCCTGAGCTGTTAAAGCTGCTCGATACCGTTCACTGATGGGAGGCGTGGAGCATGCGAATTACACCACCCCATCTGCAGCCAGTTTTATCCAGGGTTAAACGTTTTGTTGAACGAATGCCGGAAGGCGCAACACTGACCCAGATATCACAGAAAGTGCAGGCGTACAGTCTGCTGAATAAAAGGGATAAGGAGATACTCATTGGCATTATCCGCGACAGTGGACTTCTGGTCGTTGCGAATGATGGAAGAACTACAACGTTACATCATCCTAAATTTGGACATCAGGCAGTAAATAGTGAAATACCAGTAAAAACAGAGGAACCCGTTGTGATTAAAAAGACCGTTACTCCGGATGAATTACGCAGGCATGCTGAGGAGCTGATCAGGGCTGCGGAAGAAGCAGAGAAGAAATTTAATGATCGTGCGGAAATTAAAAAGCAACTGGATCCTCTGAAACTGGAAATCCTCCAGGCGTATGGAATGGCAAGTCGTAAATTTGATGAGTTTGTTGATGCTATGGCGGATATGGGGAAAGCGGTACAGAAACTGAAACAGATTGTGCTGTGAGGTTCTACGTTGAGAGCACTACTGACCCCTGAAATTGCCCCACGTATGGGGATCGTATTGTTCAGACCCGGTTCAGAGCTGATGCCCCTGTTTATGCAGGGGCGTGTCCTGCTGGAGCCTGAGCCGGAACGTTATTCATCTTTTGCCAGTGGTGCCGTTCCGGCGGCATCACAACCGCTGGCGGATGATCCTGCCGTTCGGGCTATGTTCCGCAATGAGGCGGTAATCCGTCGTGCTGGTGGCGTGGAATGTCTTGAAAGCTGGTTACTTCGTGAAAAAGGCTGCCAGTGGCCTCATTCCGACTGGCACAGCGAGAATATGACCACAATGCGACACGCTCCGGGCGCAATCCGTCTGTGCTGGCACTGCGATAACCAGCTGCGCGATCAGTTCACGGAACGGCTGGAATCAATGGCAACGGATAACTGTGCCCGGTGGGTGTTATCTGTCGTGCGTCGGGATCTCGGTTTTGATGATAGTCACGTTGTGACAATGCCGGAACTGTGCTGGTGGCTGGCTCGTAATGACCTGGCGGATGCCTTACCGGAAAGTGCAGCCCGTAAGGCACTGAGATTACCGACGCCTGTTGTGCCGTCTGTCACCCGGGAGTGTGACCTTGTGCCTTCGGTTCCTGCCACCAGCATCATCCAGGATAAAGCGAAAAAGGTGCTGGCGCTGAAAGTGGATCCGGAGTCGCCGGAGTCTTTTATGTTACGCCCCAAACGTCGCCGCTGGGTTAATGAAAAGTACACGCGCTGGGTTAAGACACAGCCGTGTGCATGTTGTGGAAAGCCTGCTGATGATCCCCACCACCTGATAGGTCACGGTCAGGGTGGAATGGGAACAAAAGCGCATGACCTTTTTGTGTTGCCTTTGTGCAGAAAGCATCACGACGAGCTGCATGCGGATACCGTGGCATTTGAAGAGAAGTATGGCTCCCAGCTGGAGCTGATATTTCGTTTTATCGATCGTGCGCTGGCAATTGGCGTTCTGGCCTGATTTTGTGGAGAAAGTTGATGCGTGATATTCAAATGGTTCTTGAACGTTGGGGGGCATGGGTGGCAAATAATCACGAGGATGTCACCTGGTCGTCTATTGCTGCAGGATTTAAAGGACTAATCCCTTCAAAAGTAAAATCCCGCCCGCAATGTTGTGACGATGACGCGATGATCATTTGTGGGTGCATGGCTCGCCTGAAAAAGAACAACAGCGATTTGCACGATTTATTAGTGGATTATTATGTAGGTGGTATGACGTTTATGGCGCTTGCCCGTAAACATGGGCGTTCTGATTGCTGGGTTGGGCGTTTATTGCAAAAGGCTGAAGGTGTAGTTGATGGCATGTTAATGATGTTAGAAATTGAGCTAGAGATGGATCGTTAGAAGATCTCTTATTGAGGGGGTAATTGAATCAGTTTAATGTGTGGGGAGTCGATTTATTTCTCCCCATTTTATTTAATTAATTTACTTAAGGTTTTAATTCATCAAGACGTTGTTGGATAGTGTTTTTGCTTGCGTTGTCTGTTATAGCCATTTGTTGTACTTGCCCCATTGCCATTTGAGTTTCCATCCACATATCGGCCCACACTTTTGTATCGTTATTAACTTGAGCGATAGTAAATCTGACTTTTGATACCGGGGTTGTTGAATAGGCATTGCCGATTAACATTTGTCCAAAAACAGCAGACCCGCCTTCCAGTTCTTTACCACATATAACACTGCTGTTATCCGCGTTGTAAATTATCAACCCTCTACTATTGCAGTAATTCACAAGGGCATCTTTGACTTTATCTTTTGTCGTATTTTGATAAACCCCCTCAGGTTTTCCTGATTGAGTTTTCTTTATCAATGGTACGGAAGAAGTACAACCTGAAATGATAGTTGCGCTAAGTAATAATACAGTCATTTTATTCATGTTTCTTATCCATTGTTAAGGGCATACCTACACAATTATTTTTATTGGAGATGAATAATCAACCGTTTACAATCGTAAAAAATCAAATATGCTGTTAAGAGTGGTTACTTCGCCACACAACTTAAACCCGCCGCTGAGCGGTTTTTTTGTACCTGTAAACTTGGTGCAGTACAGTAAACACGCTGGTGGTCGTGAATACTGACTTTTTATCTTGCTGGCTTTTTAGACAAGAGTTATTGGTATGTCATGTTAACCAGAAGGGAAAAAACATGCTAAAACAGCAAGATATGACAGAAACCGCCGCCGCAGTCCTTCATTTCTTACCTGCTGACAAGTGGGTAACGCCACGCATGATGACGAGAACTACCGGAGTAAGCGAAGTCCGGTGCCAGTTAATACTGACTCAGTTAGTTCTGGCGGGTCTGGCGAAGGATAACGGCGGGTACGGGAATAAATTCAGACGCTGCCAGTAATGGCGGTTTCCTGCTGTGAAAATGGGCGGCTGGTGGGTGTTGGTAGCACCTGCCAGCCATTCGCTCATGCTTACTGGTCACAAGCGAACCACGGCCCACTGCTTTAGCGCAAAAGCAGAGTGAGCCTACCAGAGTTACGCTTACTGATCCATGAAAAATACTGTAAAAATAAACAGTGTTGATTTAATCAACGCTGATTGCCTGCATTTTATTCAGTCCCTGCCTGATGATTCCATTGACCTGATTGTTACCGATCCGCCTTACTTCAAGGTGAAACCCAACGGTTGGGACAATCAGTGGAAAGGGGACGAAGATTATCTTAAGTGGCTGGACCACTGTCTGGCCCAGTTCTGGCGGGTGTTGAAACCTGCCGGAAGCCTTTACCTGTTCTGTGGGCATCGCCTGGCATCTGATATTGAGATCATGATGCGTGAACGTTTCAACGTGCTTAACCATATCATCTGGGCGAAGCCGTCCGGACGTTGGAATGGGTGTAATAAAGAAAGTCTGCGCGCATATTTTCCTGCCACAGAGCGCGTTCTGTTTGCTGAACATTACCAGGGGCCATATCGCGGCAAAAGTGACGGCTATGCGGCAAAAGAAAGGGAACTCAAACAGCACATAATGGCACCGCTGATATCGTATTTCAGGGATGCTCGTGCCGAACTGGGAATAACGTCAAAACAGATAGCGGAAGCCACCGGAAAGAAAAACATGGCTTCGCACTGGTTTGGTACCAGTCAGTGGCAGTTACCGAACGAAGCTGATTACAACAAATTGCAGGCGTTGTTTGCGCGTGTTGCAGCAGAAAAACATCAGCGCGGTGAACTGGAGCAGCCACACCACCAGCTGGTCAGCACATACAGTGAACTGAACCGGCAGTATACGGAACTGCTGAGAGAATATAAAAATTTGCGGCGGTATTTCGGTGTGACTGTGCAGGTGCCGTACACCGATGTGTGGATGCATAAACCGGTGCAGTACTATCCCGGGAAACATCCGTGCGAAAAACCGGCAGAAATGTTGCAGCAGATAATCAGCGCAAGCAGTCGTCCGGGAGATCTGGTTGCAGATTTTTTCATGGGGTCGGGTTCGACGGTCAAAGCATCGATGGCGCTGGGACGTCGTGCAATTGGCGTTGAGCTGGAGACTGAGCGTTTTGAGCAGACGGTCAAGGAAGTTCAGGATTTAGTCAGTCAGAACGGATGATATTGCAGAATTAGTTACGTACCGTTATTATCCTGCGCCCGGCCCTTTAGCTCAGTGGTGAGAGTGAGCGACTCATAATCGCCAGGTCGCTGGTTCAAATCCAGCAGGGCCACCATAACGTACCGCCATTAGCTCATCAGGAAGAGCAGACGACACGATAACAGGGTTGTTGGTGCGGGGTTCGAGTCCTCGATGGCGGTCCATTATCTGCATCATGCGTTGTTAGCTCAGTCGGACAGAGCAATTGCCTTCTAAGCAATCGGTCACTGGTTCGAATCCAGTACAACGCGCCATACTTATTTTCCTGGCTCGCTTTTGCGGGCCTTTTTTGTATCCGCGCCACGCCCGGCGTATATCAAAAACCACAGAGCTTTTCAGGGGGGAGCTTACGGGATGGTCAGTGTGACTTTCTCTGTGGGCTGGTCCCCGCAGGGCGCAGGCTCACCCACTAAAAGGAAAAGTCACGATGTTTGGTATTTTCAAAAAGAAAACCCGCAGAGCAGCAACTGAAATTAAAAAGTTTGAGAAACGCGATCTGGCACAGGCGGTTATTAATGCTGCCTACCTAGTGGCCTATGCAGATGGTGAATGTGAGACTTCAGAGAAAGCGAAGATCGAACAGGTATTACGTAACCAGCCAGCGTTGTCCACGTTTACGTCAGAAATTAATGCCATCAGTGCCACGATCACAGGTCAGCTTGACACCAATTTTAAAATTGGTCGTCGTGCAGCGTTGCGTGAAATTGAAGATGTGAAACACGATACGCGTGAAGCGGAAGATGTGCTGGATGTGGCGGTGGCCATTGCTGAAGCAGATGGTGAAATTGAGCCGGAAGAGCGTAAGGTTCTGGAAGAGATTGCTGGTGTTCTTGGCCTGCGACTGGAGAACCACCTGTGACGGTAAAACTGCGTCTGGCCGCTGTGGCACTCCTGCTGTTTCTGGTGGTGATGGTGGATTTCACCAGCAGGATCATGTCGGTGCTGGCGGATGGAGTGCTGGTGGTCGGTATTGTGGTGGTGCTTTTTCCTTTGGTGAAAAAGGACATGCCAGGTAGTTAACCGGGTATCAGTTACGCCCCGAAAATTTTAAATGTCTCACAATTCAGCCAGTTGACAGTTGCCTGTCAGACTGAGCATTTGTTAAAAAAATTTCGCATGGTGAATCCCCCTGTGCGGAGGGGCAATCAGCAAGTAGGTATATGGGATAATTGCGGATTCAGGTGCTGATACTGAATTCACCGGGAGGCACCCGGCACCATGCAGGTAAGCAGTGTAAATGTTTACATAAGCAAATCCCCTCACCGGAGGGGATTTTTTACGCCCAAAAATTCCGCGTATGGTGTTGAGATTGAAAGCCTGGTGCTGGAGATAAATGTACCGACATCATAATAAAAAAAACGCCAGCACAGAAGAGAACGGGAAAACGAGTCTGACGCTGGCGTGGGGATATTCCCCGTGGAGAAATGATATGTAACACATATCGGGAGTATTTTTATATAAAAATGATAACCATTGTCAATCATAACGGTCAGGAATGATGACGTTTATGCATCAGAGCCATCAGTAATTAACGGGTGGCTTTTTTATTGTTGTCAGTTTCCGGATAACGGGAGACGGGGTATGTACCAGATGGAAAAAATCACAACAGGTGTGTCATACACCACGTCAGCGGTGGGGACGGGATACTGGTTACTGCAGCTGCTGGACAAAGTCTCTCCGTCCCAGTGGGTGGCGATAGGTGTGCTGGGGAGTCTGCTGTTTGGCCTGCTGACGTACCTGACTAACCTGTATTTCAAAATCAGAGAGGACCGGCGTAAGGCGGCGCGGGGAGAGTAGACGATGAACCATGAAGAAATGAATCAGCGCATAAGTTGCCTGGAAAATGAAATCACTGAACTGAATAAAAAACTGTCGGTGCTGATGGTTTCTGAAGATGAAAAAAACGCCGCGATGAGCAGGAAGCAGCGTTTTACGATGATTGCATCAAAATTGCTCGCAGGACCTTTGAGAAGATTTTGCAGGAAAAGTTTTTACCGACCGCATTGTCAGAAAAGTACTCCATTACAGTTAAAAGTGCCGGAGAGGAAGGCAATAAACGTTATTTTATTGCGTCTGCACCGGATAAAGACCAGGCATGGGGGGGGAATCGGCCATCTTTTATTGTGACAAGCGATGACTGGAATATCACGATCCGTGAAGATGGAAAAGTAACACCAGCATCGCACCAGCACAGTGAGGCGCTCATTGAATTTGCCATTGATTACCTGAAGAACAATAAAAAGCAGGGACTAATGAAGCGCATTGGTCGTTGCATGGGATATCTGCAGGTAGCTGCTGAGATTGAAGCGCTGGCCAGTGGTGCGGACAAGGATGCAGTTGTGCGGGAGGCTCTTCTTCGTGATTTTGATAATCCACCCTTTAAAAAAGTGCCTGCTTACTGGTTTCATCCAGGACTGACTTATCTTAAAGGACGTATATAAGCTGGCTCGTTATCTGTTGCCGGATAATCGACGGAAGATGCGTTCTTTTTGTGATTTGGCGTAATGATGATCCCACTCACATTCAAGGTAGTTTAATTCTTCGTTTAACCAGTCATTTATATTGTCTTTCAGACGTAGAAGCATGGCTGGTGTTAATATTCTGGACATAATGTCGAGAGTTGGTGGTGTGAGGTGTCCATACGGCTCAGCCTGAATGGATTTTACTGCTTTGTGGTTTTGCTGAATGAGTTTAAGGAATGCTGATTTAAATTGTTCATTCATGGCCTGCATGCAGGCGGTATATTTATGTTCATCGTTATACATTGCTAAATCCTCGACGGGAATTGTCAGATATATTTCAGCCATCAGGTAAAACACCAGTGCCCACCACTGGCAGGCTGAAGACTTAACATATCCAGGGATTCGGAACCGATAAATCCTGATAAATATCCATGAACACCAAAATCAAATACGGTCTGTCGGCTGCCGTTCTGGCGCTGATTGCCGCAGGTGCGCCTGCGCCTGAAATCCTCGACCAGTTTCTGGATGAAAAGGAAGGTAACCACACCACGGCATACCGTGATGGTGCGGGGATCTGGACCATCTGCCGTGGAGCCACCCGGGTGGATGGTAAGCCTGTTATTCCTGGCATGAAGCTGTCAAAGGAAAAATGCGACCGGGTTAACGCCATTGAACGTGATAAGGCGCTGGCATGGGTGGCGAAAAACATCAAAGTGCCACTGACTGAACCCCAGAAAGCGGGGATCGCGTCATTCTGCCCGTATAACATTGGCCCCGGTAAGTGTTTCCCGTCGACGTTTTATAAACGAATTAATGCAGGCGATCGCAGGGGAGCGTGTGAAGCGATTCGCTGGTGGATTAAGGACGGTGGCAGAGACTGCCGTATCCGCTCAAACAACTGTTACGGTCAGATATCCCGTCGTGACCAGGAGAGCGCGCTGGCGTGCTGGGGAATCGACAGATAAGCAGAATATTTTGCTGAAAAATGACGTTGACCAACGCGGACGGATAACACGAAATCCTGCGAACTGGCAAAACCTAAGTGAATAAAAGTAAAACCCCGTTTGTTGGCAGCAAGCGGGGTTTTGTGTTTCTGACCTTGGATAAGGCAAGGGAGAACATGGAAAAGTATAAACGAATTCTGTTGAGGTTGACTATGAAAAACGGCCTTGAACTGAAAGCGCCTGTAACTGATGACATCAGCAGAGCGCTGGCTTTTGCTATTAAGTGGGTGGCGGTCGGTATTGCTGTGTCTCCGATGCTGTATGGGCTGGCAAAACTGGTCATTGCGTTGAAATCGTGAAGAGGATTAAGCATGTCAGACAAGCTCATAACGCTGGCGAAGATCCTCTGTGTAATCGTCGGCATTTCATTTTCACTAATGCTGGTTGCTCTTAGGCTGGATGATGTTGTCTTCGTCGGGGATGATGGGGTGAGGGGGATATGAACCGTGTTCTGTGTGTGGTGATTATTGTCCTGCTGGTAGCCTGTGGTGCGCTTGGTCTGGGGCTGAATCATTACCGCGATAACGCCATCACCTACAAAGCGCAGCGCGATAAAAAAGTCAGAGAGCTGGAGCTGGCGAACGCGACAATTACTGATATGCAGATACGCCAGCGTGATGTCGCTGCACTTGATGCCAGATACTCGAGGGAATTAGCCGATGCGAGAGCTGAAAATGAAACTCTGCGTGCTGATGTTGCCGCTGGTCGTAAGCGCCTGCGGATCAACGCCACCTGCTCCGGTACCGTGCGTGAAGCCACCGGCACCTCCGGCGTGGATAATGCAACCGGCCCCCGACTGGCAGACACAGTTGAACGGGATTATTTCACTCTCAGAGAGCGGTTGATGATGATGCAGAAGCAGCTGGAAGGGGCGCAGGAATATATCCGCACTCAGTGTATTAACTAGTATTTTTGTTATCCGGAGAATGCATGAAGAAATTACTGGTAACCGTAAAGCCTTTTCAGGGAACAATTCTGTTCCGTATTTTGCAGCGTGGTCGTGTTCTTGTTGAAGGTTCGTTCAGTGGTAAATGTACGCAATTACACTCCCGGATCTTTCAGGTGAATGCCACGAATGAAGAGCTAACCGTTGAGTGTACGATGAATGCCGCTAAATGCCGCATGGTATCGGCTGCATTACAGCCAGTGTGTTGAGCGACCTTATTATCCATGCGCGGTATTGTCGCCGTATTCCCGTATTAACAGAGACCGTAGCCCGACAGGGAGACTCCTCTGCGCGAGTGTGCGGGGATAATCAAAAACGATACACACCGGGGTTTACTGCGTTAACGGAGCGCGGCGTTGTCCCCTCATAGTCGCCTGGCCGGTGCGATGGTGGAAGAAACCGGAAATTTATTCAATAAAAAAACCTGCCGGGTTGTTACGGCAGGTTATGGCACATGCAGAAGAGAATGTTGTTGTTATGACGAATTTTTTATCAGATTTTAATGCAAGTATTCAATTCGAAATAACCGAGCCTGAATTACAATATATGTTATGAATTATTCTCTTATTTTTTGAGCCATTCAACAAGACTGGCATGGAGCAGTTACCCGATCTCCATAAAGGAATAACAGGAAATATCTTATTATTAAGCATTTCTGAATAATAAATGAGGTCGCTGGATTAATATATTGTCTTTTTAACTGGAGTTGCGGTAGTTTTGCCCGATGTTTTTTGATGACTTATTATTTATTCTTATGCAATATGCGATTTTAAGTATGTTAAGTCTTTATCGGATTGTTTATGTAAGCACGATGGTTAAATTTTATGATTCTCTGCCGTCTGACATGGATTGAATTTGCTCATTATTTGACTGGGTGAATACATCATAAAATGAAAACGGGGCAACTGCACTCGCAGGCTCTTTGTCAGTGTCGCTGGTGTGTTTTGGGGCTGATAACGATGAAGACCTCTCCCGGAGGAGATTCAGACATACCTGCACAAAGCCTGAATTGAAAAGCAACAGTTATAATGTGCAGTGCGGTGGGGATGAAAAATATGTGAGCATAATCAAAAAAACTGCTGTGTTGGAGCACAGCAGTAAAGGTACTGATAAGGGTAGAAGATTATTATTGTTATTCTTTTTTATTTTATATGACGGATGATTTCAATTCGGAATAAATACGACTAATAACTGCGACTTTTTGTAAATTCAGCAATATAAAGAAATGGTTATATGAACAGTTATCACAGAGCAGACGGTGTATCATTCTTTGTTACAGTTAACTGACGGGCACATTTTATGTCTGCTGCCAGCCTCCGGCGACAGGCTTCAATAACCCATGCCGAAAAGTTGCCGGAGCCTTTATGCTCAAGGGCGATATTGATCTGCTCAATCATGTGATTGGGAAAACGGATGTTACGGGTTGTTGTTTTGCTGGTTTTGTTCTTCGATGACATTGTCTTTTTCCATATTCACGGCAGTGTTCTGTATTGTCCAAAGATGTTTTTACTTAAATTTGATGCAGATCAATTAATGCATTGAGACCGAACTCATTATTTGTCCTCTTTCATGGTGAACTTGTCGGTTGAGATAACTTTTATTTAATTGATAATTATTATCATTTTAGGGTCCTTTCTGGCGATCCGGCCTGTTACGGGGCGGCGACCTCGCGGGTTTTCGCTATTTATGAAAATTTTCCGGTTTAAGGCATTTCCGTTCTTCTTCGTCGTAACTTAATGTTTTTATTTAAAATACCCCCTGAAAAGAAAGGAAACGACAGGTGCTGAAAACGAGCTTTTGGGCCTCTGTCGTTTCCTTTCTCTGTTTTTGGCCGTGGAATGAACAATGGAAGTCAACAAAAAGCAGCTGGCTGACATTTTCGGTGCGAGTATCCGTACCATTCAGAACTGGCAGGAACAGGGAATGCCCGTTCTGCGAGGCGGTGGCAAGGGTAATGAGGTGCTTTATGACTCTGCCGCCGTTATAAAATGGTATGCCGAAAGGGATGCTGAAATTGAGAACGAAAAGCTGCGCCGGGAGGTTGAAGAACTGCGGCAGGCCAGCGAGGCAGATCTCCAGCCAGGGACTATTGAGTACGAACGCCATCGACTTACGCGTGCGCAGGCCGACGCACAGGAACTGAAGAATGCCAGAGACTCCGCTGAAGTGGTGGAAACCGCATTCTGTACTTTCGTGCTGTCGCGGATCGCAGGTGAAATTGCCAGTATTCTCGACGGGATCCCCCTGTCGTTGCAGCGGCGTTTTCCGGAACTGGAAAACCGACATGTTGATTTCCTGAAACGGGATATCATCAAAGCCATGAACAAAGCAGCTGCGCTGGATGAACTGATACCGGGGTTGCTGAGTGAATATATCGAACAGTCAGGTTAACAGGCTGCGGCATTTTGTCCGCGCCGGGCTTCGCTCACTGTTCAGGCCGGAGCCACAGACCGCCGTTGAATGGGCGGATACCAATTACTATCTCCCGAAAGAATCCGCATACCAGGAAGGGCGCTGGGAAACACTGCCCTTTCAGCGGGCCATCATGAATGCGATGGGCAGCGACTACATCCGTGAGGTGAATGTGGTGAAGTCTGCCCGTGTCGGTTATTCCAAAATGCTGCTGGGTGTTTATGCCTACTTCATAGAGCATAAGCAGCGCAACACCCTTATCTGGTTGCCGACGGATGGTGATGCCGAGAACTTTATGAAAACCCACGTTGAGCCGACCATCCGCGATATTCCGTCGCTGCTGGCGCTGGCCCCGTGGTATGGCAAAAAGCACCGGGATAACACGCTCACCATGAAGCGTTTCACCAATGGGCGTGGTTTCTGGTGCCTGGGCGGTAAAGCGGCAAAAAACTACCGTGAAAAGTCAGTGGATGTGGCGGGTTATGATGAACTTGCTGCCTTTGATGATGATATTGAACAGGAAGGCTCTCCGACGTTCCTGGGTGACAAGCGTATTGAAGGCTCGGTCTGGCCAAAGTCCATCCGTGGCTCCACGCCCAAAGTGAGAGGCACCTGTCAGATTGAGCGTGCAGCCAGTGAATCCCCGCATTTTATGCGTTTTCATGTTGCCTGCCCGCACTGCGGGGAGGAGCAGTACCTTAAATTTGGCGATAAAGAGACGCCGTTTGGCCTCAAATGGACGCCGGATGATCCCTCCAGCGTGTTTTATCTCTGCGAACATAATGCCTGCGTCATCCGCCAGCAGGAGCTGGACTTCACTGATGCCCGTTATATCTGCGAAAAGACCGGGATCTGGACCCGTGATGGCATTCTCTGGTTTTCGTCATCCGGTGAAGAGATTGAGCCGCCGGACAGTGTGACCTTTCACATCTGGACGGCGTACAGTCCGTTCACCACTTGGGTGCAGATTGTCAAAGACTGGATGAAAACGAAAGGGGATACGGGAAAACGTAAAACCTTCGTGAACACCACGCTCGGTGAGACGTGGGAAGCGAAAATCGGCGAACGTCCGGATGCTGAAGTGATGGCAGAGCGGAAAGAGCATTATTCAGCGCCCGTTCCTGACCGTGTGGCTTACCTGACCGCCGGTATCGACTCCCAGCTGGACCGCTACGAAATGCGCGTATGGGGATGGGGGCCAGGTGAGGAAAGCTGGCTGATTGACCGGCAGATTATTATGGGCCGCCACGACGATGAACAGACGCTGCTGCGTGTGGATGAGGCCATCAATAAAACCTATACCCGCCGGAATGGTGCAGAAATGTCGGTATCCCGTATCTGCTGGGATATTGGGGGCATTGACCCGACCATTGTGTATGAACGCTCGAAAAAGCATGGGCTGTTCCGGGTGATCCCCATTAAAGGGGCATCCGTCTACGGTAAGCCTGTGGCCAGCATGCCACGTAAGCGAAACAAAAACGGGGTTTACCTTACCGAAATCGGTACGGATACCGCGAAAGAGCAGATTTATAACCGCTTCACACTGACGCCGGAAGGGGATGAACCGCTTCCCGGTGCCGTTCACTTCCCGAATAACCCGGATATTTTTGATCTGACCGAAGCGCAGCAGCTGACTGCTGAAGAGCAGGTCGAAAAATGGGTGGATGGCAGGAAAAAAATACTGTGGGACAGCAAAAAGCGACGCAATGAGGCACTCGACTGCTTCGTTTATGCGCTGGCGGCGCTGCGCATCAGTATTTCCCGCTGGCAGCTGGATCTCAGTGCGCTGCTGGCGAGCCTGCAGGAAGAGGATGGTGCAGCAACCAACAAGAAAACACTGGCAGATTACGCCCGTGCCTTATCCGGAGAGGATGAATGACGCGACAGGAAGAACTTGCCGCTGCCCGTGCGGCACTGCATGACCTGATGACAGGAAAACGGGTGGCAACAGTACAGAAAGACGGACGAAGGGTGGAGTTTACGACCACTTCCGTGTCTGACCTGAAAAAATATATTGCAGAGCTGGAAGTGCAGACCGGCATGACACAGCGACGCAGGGGACCTGCAGGATTTTATGTATGAAAACGCCCACCATTCCCACCCTTCTGGGGCCGGACGGCATGACATCGCTGCGCGAATATGCCGGTTATCACGGCGGTGGCAGCGGATTTTGTGGGCAGTTGCGGGCGTGGAACCCACCGGGTGAAAGTGTGGATGCAGCCCTGCTGCCCAACTTTACCCGTGGCAATGCCCGCGCAGACGATCTGGTACGCAATAACGGCTATGCCGCCAACGCCATCCAGCTGCATCAGGATCATATCGTCGGGTCTTTTTTCCGGCTCAGTCATCGCCCAAGCTGGCGCTATCTGGGCATCGGGGAGGAAGAAGCCCGTGCCTTTTCCCGCGAGGTTGAAGCGGCATGGAAAGAGTTCGCCGAAGATGACTGCTGCTGCATTGACGTTGAGCGAAAACGCACGTTTACCATGATGATTCGTGAAGGTGTGGCCATGCATGCCTTTAACGGTGAGCTGTTCGTTCAGGCCACCTGGGATACCAGTTCGTCGCGGCTTTTCCGGACACAGTTCCGGATGGTCAGCCCGAAGCGTATCAGCAACCCGAACAATACCGGCGACAGCCGGAACTGCCGTGCCGGTGTGCAGATTAATGACAGCGGTGCGGCGCTGGGATATTACGTCAGCGAGGACGGCTATCCTGGCTGGATGCCGCAGAAATGGACATGGATACCCCGTGAGTTACCCGGCGGTCGTGCCTCGTTCATTCACGTCTTTGAACCCGTGGAGGACGGGCAGACCCGCGGTGCAAATGTGTTTTACAGCGTGATGGAGCAGATGAAGATGCTCGACACGCTGCAGAACACGCAGTTGCAGAGCGCCATTGTGAAGGCGATGTATGCCGCCACCATTGAGAGTGAGCTGGATACGCAGTCAGCGATGGATTTTATTCTGGGCGCGAACAGTCAGGAGCAGCGGGAAAGGCTGACCGGCTGGATTGGTGAAATTGCCGCGTATTACGCCGCAGCACCGGTCCGTCTGGGAGGCGCAAAAGTGCCGCACCTGATGCCGGGGGACTCACTGAACCTGCAGACGGCTCAGGACACGGATAACGGCTACTCCGTGTTTGAGCAGTCACTGTTGCGGTATATCGCTGCCGGGCTGGGTGTCTCGTATGAGCAGCTTTCCCGGAATTACGCCCAGATGAGCTACTCCACGGCACGGGCCAGTGCGAACGAGTCGTGGGCGTACTTTATGGGGCGGCGAAAATTCGTCGCATCCCGTCAGGCGAGCCAGATGTTTCTGTGCTGGCTGGAAGAGGCCATTGTTCGCCGCGTGGTGACGTTACCTTCAAAAGCGCGCTTCAGTTTTCAGGAAGCCCGCAGTGCCTGGGGGAACTGCGACTGGATAGGCTCCGGTCGTATGGCCATCGATGGTCTGAAAGAAGTTCAGGAAGCGGTGATGCTGATAGAAGCCGGGCTGAGTACCTACGAGAAAGAGTGTGCAAAACGCGGCGATGACTATCAGGAAATTTTTGCCCAGCAGGTCCGTGAAACGATGGAGCGCCGCGCAGCTGGTCTTAAACCGCCCGCCTGGGCGGCTGCGGCATTTGAATCCGGGCTGCGACAATCAACAGAGGAGGAGAAGAGTGACAGCAGAGCTGCGTAATCTCCCGCATATTGCCAGCATGGCCTTTAATGAGCCGCTGATGCTTGAACCCGCCTATGCGCGGGTTTTCTTTTGTGCGCTTGCTGGCCAGCTTGGGATCAGCCGCCTGACGGATGCGGTGTCCGGTGACAGCCTGGCTGCCGGAGAGGCACCCGCGACGCTGGCGTTATCCGGTGATGATGACGGACCACGACAGGCCCGCAGTTATCAGGTCATGAACGGCATCGCCGTGCTGCCGGTGTCCGGCACGCTGGTCAGCCGGACGCGGGCGCTGCAGCCGTATTCGGGGATGACCGGTTACAACGGCATTATCGCCCGTCTGCAACAGGCTGCCAGCGACCCGATGGTGGCCGGCATTCTGCTCGATATGGATACGCCAGGCGGGATGGTGGCAGGGGCATTTGACTGCGCTGACATCATCGCCCGTGTGCGTGACATAAAGCCGGTATGGGCGCTGGCCAACGACATGAACTGCAGTGCAGGTCAGTTGCTTGCCAGCGCCGCCTCCCGACGTCTGGTCACGCAGACCGCCCGGACAGGCTCCATCGGCGTCATGATGGCTCACAGTAATTACGGCGCTGCGCTGGAGAAACAGGGCGTGGAAATCACGCTGATTTACAGCGGCAGCCATAAGGTGGATGGCAACCCCTACAGCCATCTACCGGATGATGTCCGGGAAACACTGCAGTCCCGGATGGATGCAACCCGCCGGATGTTTGCACAGAAGGTGTCGGCATATACCGGCCTGTCCGTGCAGGCTGTGCTGGATACCGAGGCTGCAGTGTACAGCGGTCAGGAGGCCATTGATGCCGGACTGGCTGATGAACTTGTTAACAGCACCGATGCGATCACCGTCATGCGTGATGCACTGGATGCACGTAAATCCCGTCTCTCAGGAGGGCGAATGACCAAAGAGACTCAATCAACAACTGTTTCAGCCACTGCTTCGCAGGCTGACATCACCAGCGTGGAGCCAGCGAAGGAGGGCGAGAACGCCAGCGCGGCGCAGCCGGACGTGAACGCGCAGATCACCGCAGCGGTTGCGGCAGAAAACAGCCGCATTATGGGGATCCTCAACTGTGAGGAGGCTCACGGACGCGAAGAACAGGCTCGCGTGCTGGCAGAAACCCCCGGTATGACCGTGGAAACGGCCCGCCGCATTCTGGCCGCAGCACCACAGAGTGCACAGGCGCGCAGTGACACTGCGCTGGATCGTCTGATGCAGGGGGCACCGGCACCGCTGGCTGCAGGTAACCCGGCATCTGATGCCGTTAACGATTTGCTGAACACACCAGTGTAAGGGATGTTTATGACGAGCAAAGAAACCTTTACCCATTACCAGCCGCTGGGCAACAGTGACCCGGCTCATACCGCAACCGCGCCCGGCGGATTGAGTGCGAAAGCGCCTGCAATGACCCCGCTGATGCTGGACACCTCCACCCGTAAACTGGTTGCGTGGGATGGCACCACCGACGGTGCTGCCGTTGGCATTCTTGCGGTTGCTGCTGACCAGACCAGCACCACACTGACGTTCTACAAGTCCGGCACGTTCCGTTATGAGGATGTGCTCTGGCCGGAGGCTGCCAGCGACGAGACGAAAAAACGGACCGCGTTTGCCAGAACGGCAATCAGCATCGTTTAACCTGACCCTTCATCACTAAAGGCCGCCTGTGCGGCTTTTTTACGGGATTTTTTTATGTCGATGTACACAACCGCCCAACTGCTGGCGGCAAATGAGCAGAAATTTAAGTTTGATCCGCTGTTTCTGCGTCTCTTTTTCCGTGAGAGCTATCCCTTCACCACGGAGAAAGTCTATCTCTCACAAATTCCGGGACTGGTAAACATGGCGCTGTACGTTTCGCCGATTGTTTCCGGTGAGGTTATCCGCTCCCGTGGCGGCTCCACCTCTGAATTTACACCGGGATATGTCAAGCCCAAGCATGAGGTGAATCCGCAGATGACCCTGCGTCGCCTGCCGGATGAAGATCCGCAGAATCTGGCGGACCCGGCTTACCGCCGCCGTCGCATCATCATGCAGAACATGCGAGACGAAGAGCTGGCCATTGCTCAGGTCGAAGAGATGCAGGCCGTTTCTGCCGTGCTCAAGGGCAAATACACCATGACCGGTGAAGCCTTCGATCCGGTTGAGGTGGATATGGGCCGCAGTGCGGCGAACAACATCACGCAGTCCGGCGGCACGGAGTGGAGCAAGCGTGACAAGTCCACATATGACCCGACCGACGATATCGAAGCCTACGCGCTGAACGCCAGCGGTGTGGTGAATATCATCGTGTTTGATCCGAAAGGCTGGGCGCAGTTCCGTTCCTTCAAAGCCGTCAGGGAGAAGCTGGATACCCGTCGCGGCTCTCATTCCGAACTGGAGACAGCGGTAAAAGACCTGGGCAAAGCGGTGTCTTATAAGGGAATGTATGGCGATGTGGCCATCGTCGTGTATTCCGGACAGTACGTGGAAAACGGCGTCAAAAAGAACTTCCTGCCGGACAACACGATGGTGCTGGGTAACACTCATGCACGCGGTCTGCGCACCTATGGCTGTATTCAGGATGCGGATGCATTGAGTGAGGGTATTAATGCGTCTCCCCGTTATCCGAAAAACTGGAAGACATCCGGCGATCCGGCGCGAGAGTTCACCATGATTCAGTCAGCACCGCTGATGCTGCTGGCTGATCCTGATGAGTTCGTATCCGTTCAACTGGCGTAATCATGGCCCTTCGGGGCCATTTTCTCTCTGTGGAGGAGTCCATGACGAAAGATGAACTGATTGCCCGTCTCCGGTCGCTGGGTGAGCAACTGAACCGTGATGTCAGCCTGACGGGGACGAAAGAAGAACTGGCGCTCCGTGTGGCAGAGCTGGAAGAGGAGCTTGATGACACGGATGACGCAGCCGGTCAGGACACGTCTGTCAGCCCGGAAAATGCGCTGACCGGGCATGAAAATGAGGTGGTATCAGCGCAGCCGGATACCGTGATTCAGGATACGGCTGCTCTGGTCACGGTTGTGGCACTGGTGACGCTGCATACCGATGCACTTCACGCCACGCGGGATGAACCTGTGGCATTTGTGCTGCCGGGAACGGCGTTTCGTGTCTCTGCCGGTGTGGCAGCCGAAATGACAGAACGTGGCCTGGCCAGAATGCAATAACGGGAGGCACTGTGGCTGATTTCGATAACCTGTTCGATGCTGCCATTGCCCGCGCCGATGAAACGATACGCGGGTACATGGGAACGTCAGCCACCATGACATCCGGTGAGCAGTCCGGTGCTGTGATACGTGGTGTTTTTGATGACCCTGAAAATATCAGCTATGCCGGACAGGGCGTGCGCGTTGAAGGCTCCAGCCCGTCCCTGTTTGTCCGGACTGATGATGTGCGGCAACTGCGGCGTGGAGACACGCTGACCATTAACGGCGAGATGTTCTGGGCGGATCGTGTTTCTCCGGATGACGGGGGCAGCTGTTATATCTGGCTCAACCGTGGGCAACCACCCGCAGTTAACCGGCGACGATAAACGCAGGGTGAAATTATGGCGATAAAAGGGCTTGATCAGGCGATTGATAATCTGAGCCGGGTTCGTAAAAACGCCATTCCTGCTGCTTCAGCAATGGCCATTAACCGTGTGGCCACAACGGCAATAAATCAGTCGGCGTCACAGGTTGCCCGTGAGACAAAGGTACGCCGGAAACTGGTAAAGGAAAGGGCCAGGCTGAAAAGGGCGACGGTCAGAAATCCGAATGCAAAAATTATCGTTAACCGCGGTGATCTTCCTGTGATTAAGCTGGGGATCAGGAGGCTGGGCCGTCGTCCGAACAGCATACTTAAAGCTGGTCAGCATCGGTATCAGCGGGCATTTATCCAGCGATTAAAAAACGGTCGCTGGCATGTCATGCAGCGTGTGGCCGGGAAAAACCGTTACCCCATTGATGTGGTGAAAATCCCGATGGCGGCCCCGCTGAAACAGGCGTTTGATGAGAACGTTGACCGTATCCGGCGTGAACGCCTGCCAGAAGAACTGGCATACGCGCTGAAACAACAACTGAGGATTGCGATAAAACGATGAAACATACTGATATCCGCGGGGCAGTGCTGGATGCACTGGAGCAGCATGAACACGGGGCGACGCTGTTTGATGGTCGCCCCGTTGTTTTTGACGAAGAGGATTTTCCCGCGGTCGCGGTTTATCTGACGGATGCAGAGTATACCGGTGAAGAGCTGGATGCAGATACCTGGCGGGCCACACTGCATATTGAGGTGTTTTTACCGGCACAGGTACCGGATTCAGAGCTTGATCAGTGGATGGAAAGCCGGATTTACCCGGCGATGGCGGCGATCCCTGCACTGGCAGGCATGATTACCACGATGGTTACGCAGGGCTATGACTATCGTCGTGATGACGATATGGCATTGTGGAGTTCTGCAGATCTGACTTATTCCATTACATACGAGATGTGAGGACGATATGGCAACACCAAATCCCCTGGCGCCGGTAAAAGGTGCCGGTACCACACTGTGGGTTTACACCGGCACGGGTGATGCTTATGCAAACCCGTTGTCAGACGATGACTGGCAGCGACTGGCTAAGGTGAAGGATCTGACACCCGGCGAGATGACGGCAGAATCCTACGATGATAACTACCTGGATGATGAAGACGCGGACTGGACCGCGACCGGGCAGGGACAGAAATCTGCGGGTGATACCAGTTTTACGCTGGCCTGGAAACCGGGAGAGGAAGGCCAGAAAGGGCTTATAGGCTGGTTTGAAAGCGGCGATGTCCGGGCCTATAAAATCCGTTTTCCGAATGGCACGGTGGATGTGTTTCGTGGCTGGGTCAGCAGTATCGGTAAGGCCGTGACGGCGAAAGAAGTGATCACCCGAACAGTGAAAGTTACCAACGTGGGCAAACCCTCCGTGGCGGAAGAACGCAGCGAAATTACGCCGGTCACTGCAATTAAGGTGACGCCGACATCCGGTACTGTGGAAAAAGGGAAAGCAACCACCCTGACTGTTTCTTTTGAGCCGGAAAGTGCAACCGACAAGACGTTCAGAGCGGTTTCCGCCGATCCGTCAACGGGAACCATTGCTGTGAAAGATATGGTGATCACTGTGACGGGGGTTAAGGCTGGAAAAGTGAGTATCCCCGTGATTTCCGGTAATGGTCAGTTTGCCACGGTAGCTGAAGTCACCGTTACTGAAGCGGGCGCTGCAGGGTAAACGGAGGTAATACATGTTTCTGAAAACAGAAGAATTTGAATATAACGGTGTGTCCGTCACCCTTTCCGAACTGTCTGCGCTGCAGCGTATAGAGCATCTTGCCCTCCTGAAACGGCGGGCAGAAGAGTCTGAAGCCAGCGGCAACCTGCAGGTGAGCGTGGAAGACCTTGTCAGAACCGGGGCGTTTCTGGTGGCGATGTCCCTGTGGCATAACCATCCGCAGAAAACGGAGTCACCGTCAATGAATGAGGCTGTGATGCAGATTGAGCAGGAAGTCCTGACCACCTGGCCTGCTGATGCCATTGCCCGGGCGGAAGACGTGGTGTTGCGTCTGTCCGGGATGAGTGAGCCTGTTCATGTGGATACGGATATCACCGAAGTGGCGAAAAATAATGCGCTTACTGATGATGATTTTTCTGCGGGAAAGTCTTCGACGGCGAGCTGAATTTTGCCCTCAGACTGGCGCGTGAGATGGGGAGGCCTGACTGGCGCGCCATGCTTGCCGGGATGACATCCACCGAATATGCCGACTGGCGACATTTTTACCGCACGCATTATTTTCACGATACCCAGCTGGATATGCATTTTTCCGGGCTGACGTACACCGTACTCAGCCTGTTTTTTTGCGATCCGGATATGTATCCCTCGGACTTCAGTCTGCTTGCCCCCCGGCGTGAGGAAGAGCAGACGGAGATGGCGGATGAGGAAAAAATGCTGATGCAGAAAGCGGCAGGACTTGCCGGAGGCATCCGGTTTGGTGGGGAAGGAGGGGGCGATATTTCACCTTCTGCGGATGTGGTGGATGTCAGTGAGGATGATGTCGCATTAATGATGGCTTCAGCGGGGATTCCTGGAGGTGTGAGATATGTCCCAGCCGGTTGGTGATCTTGTTATTGACCTGAGTCTGGATGCGGTCCGTTTCGATGAGCAGATAAGCCGGGTAAGGCGTCATTTTTCAGGACTGGATACCGACGCCAGAAAAACCGCCAGTGCTGTTGAACAGGGCCTGAGCCGTCAGGCGCTGGCTGCACAAAAAGCCGGGATTTCCGTCGGGCAGTATAAAGCGGCCATGCGTACCCTGCCTGCACAGTTTACGGATATCGCCACGCAGCTTGCCGGTGGTCAGAATCCCTGGCTTATTCTGCTGCAACAGGGCGGTCAGGTGAAGGACGCCTTCGGCGGGATGCTCCCCATGTTCAGGGGGCTTGCCGGTGCGATCACCCTGCCGATGGTCGGGGTCACCTCGCTGGCGGTGGCGACAGGTGCGCTGGCGTATGCCTGGTACCAGGGGGATTCCACGCTTTCAGCGTTTAATAAAACCCTGGTTCTTTCCGGTAATCAGTCCGGACTGACTGCCGATCGCATGCTGACGCTCTCCAGAGCCGGACAGGCAGCAGGGCTGACGTTTAACCAGGCGAGTGAGTCACTGGCAGCCCTGGTGAATGCCGGTGTGCGTGGTGGTGAACAGTTTGATGCCATCAACCAGAGTGTGGCGCGTTTTGCTTCTGTATCCGGTGTGGAAGTGGACAAGGTTGCAGAGGCTTTTGGAAAGCTGACCACCGACCCGACGTCGGGACTGATGGCTATGGCGCGCCAGTTCCGTAACGTGACGGCAGAGCAGATTGCGTATGTTGCGCAGCTGCAGCGTTCGGGTGATGAGGCAGGGGCCTTACAGGCGGCGAACGATATCGCCACAAAAGGCTTTGATGAGCAGACCCGTCGCCTGAAAGAAAACATGGGGACGCTGGAAACCTGGGCGGATAAAACCGGGAAGGCATTCAAATTGATGTGGGATGCCATCCTGGATATCGGTCGTCCTGAATCCTCAGCGGATATGCTCGCCAGTGCGCAGAAGGCATTTGATGAGGCGGATAAAAAATGGCAGTGGTACCAGAGCCGGAGTCAGCGCCGGGGAAAGACCTCCTCTTTCCGTGCCAACCTTCAGGGTGCATGGGATGACCGTGAAAATGCCCGTCTGGGGCTGGCGGCAGCCACGCTGCAGTCGGATATGGAAAAAGCCGGTGAACTGGTGGCAAGGGACCGGGCTGAGCGTGAGGCGTCACAGCTGAAGTATACCGGAGAGGCGCAGAAGGCGTATGAGCGCCTGCTGACGCCACTGGAGAAATATACTGACCGGCAGGAAGAGCTGAATAATGCCCTGAAAGACGGGAAAATCCTGCAGGCGGATTACAACACGCTGATGGCGGCGGCGAAAAAGGATTATGAATCGACGCTGAAAAAACCGAAGTCGTCAGGTGTCAAAGTGTCAGCCGGGGAGCGTCAGGAAGACCGGGCGCATGCAGCCATGCTGGCGCTTGAAACTGAGCTCAGGACGCTGGAGAAGCATGCCGGTGCGAATGAGAAAATCAGCCAGCAGCGCCGTGATTTATGGAAAGCGGAAAATCAGTATGCGGTCCTGAAAGAGGCCGCCACGAAACGGCAGTTATCCGGGCAGGAAAAATCGCTGCTGGCCCATGAGAAAGAGACGCTGGAGTACAAACGCCAGCTGGCTGACCTGGGCGACAAGGTTGAACACCAGAAACGGCTGAATGAGCTGGCACAGCAGGCGGCGCGGTTTGAACAGCAGCAGAGCGCGAAGCAGGCCGCCATCAGCGCAAAAGCCCGCGGCCTCACCGACCGTCAGGCGCAGCGGGAGTCGGAAGAGCAGCGCCTTCGTGACGTGTACGGTGATAATCCGGATGCGCTGGCGAAGGCCACATCTGCACTGAAGAACACCTGGTCTGCGGAGGAGCAGCTTCGTGGAAGCTGGATGGTCGGGCTGAAATCCGGCTGGGGTGAGTGGGCGGAAAGTGCCATGGACAGTTTTTCGCAGGTTAAAAGCGCGGCCACGCAGACCTTTGATGGTATTGCGCAGAATATGGCGGCGATGCTGACCGGCAGTGAACAGAACTGGCGCAGCTTCACCCGCTCCGTGCTGTCCATGATGACAGAAATTCTGCTTAAGCAGGCAATGGTGGGGATTGTCGGGAGTATCGGTAGTGCCATTGGGTTTGCCGGTGGTGGTTTTACAGGTACTGGCGGCAAATACGAGCCTGCGGGGATTGTTCACCGCGGGGAGTTTGTCTTCACGAAGGAGGCGACCAGCCGGATTGGCGTCGGCAACCTGTACCGCCTGATGCATGGCTATGCGGAAGGTGGTTATGTGGGTGGTGCCGGAAGTCCGGCGCAGATGCGGCGGGTGGAAGGCATTAATTTTAATCAGAACAATCACGTGGTGATTCAGAACGACGGTATCAACGGACAGGCGGGGCCGCAGCTGATGAAAGCGGTGTATGACATGGCCCGTAAGGGGGCGCAGGATGAGCTCCGGCTGCAGTTACGTGATGGCGGTATGTTATCAGGGAGCGGGCGATGAAAACATTTCACTGGAAAGTGAAGCCGGATATGGAGGTGAACTCGCAGTCATCGGTGCGTGAAGTGCGTTTTGGTGACGGGTATTCGCAGCGCATGGCGGCGGGACTGAATGCTGACCTGAAAACATACAGGGTGATGCTTTCCGTGACCCGGGAGGAGGCCCGGCATCTGGAGGCGTTCCTGGCAGAGCACGGTGGCTGGAAGGCGTTTCTGTGGACACCGCCTTATGCATACCGGCAGATAAAGGTGACCTGTGCCGGGTGGTCTGCGCGGGTCGGGATGTTGCGCGTTGAGTTCAGCGCGGAGTTTAAGCAGGTGGTGAACTGATGCAGGATATCCACGAAGAAAGTCTTAACGAGTCGGTTAAATCAGAGCAGTCACCGCGGGTGGTACTCTGGGAAATCGACCTGACGGTGCAGGGCGGTGAGCGGTATTTTTTCTGCAATGAGCTGAATGAAAAAGGGGAGCCGGTGACCTGGCAGGGGCGGGAATATCAGGCATACCCGATTGACGGCAGCGGCTTTGAGATGAACGGGAAGGGCAGCAGTGCCAGACCGTCGCTGACGGTGTCCAATCTGTTTGGCCTTGTCACCGGGATGGCGGAGGACCTGCAGAGTCTGGTGGGGGCAACGGTGGTCCGCCGCCGGGTGTATGCGCGTTTTCTGGATGCGGTGAATTTCGTTGCGGGCAATCCGGAGGCGGACCCGGAGCAGGAGCTGAGCGACCGCTGGGTGGTGGAGCAGATGTCAGAGCTGACGGCCATGACGGCCTCGTTTGTGCTGGCCACTCCGACCGAGACGGACGGGGCGTTGTTTCCCGGTCGCATTATGCTGGCGAATACCTGTATGTGGGATTACCGGGGAGATGAATGCGGGTATAACGGTCCGGCAGTGGCGGATGAGTTCGATAAACCCACCACAGATATCCGTAAGGACAAATGCAGCAAGTGCATGCGCGGGTGTGAGATGCGCGGCATGGTCGCTAATTTTGGCGGTTTCCTTTCCATTAATAAACTTTCGCAGTAAATCCCATTTTATGACACAGACTGAATCAGCGATTCTGGCGCATGCCCGGCGGTGTGCGCCTGCGGAGTCGTGCGGCTTCGTGGTGAGAACGCCGGAGGGAGACAGGTATCTTCCCTGCGTGAATACCTCCGCAGAGCCTGAGGCATATTTTCGTATTGCACCGGAGGACTGGCTGCGGGCAGAGATGCAGGGGGAGATTGTGGCACTGGTCCACAGTCATCCCGGTGGTCTGCCCTGGCTGAGCGAGGCGGACCGGCGGCTGCAGGTGAAAAGTGCCCTGTCCTGGTGGCTGGTCTGCCGGGGGGCGATTCACAAGTTCCGCTGTGTGCCGCACCTGACCGGACGGCGCTTTGAACATGGTGTGACGGACTGTTACACCCTGTTCCGGGATGCATACCATCTGGCAGGGATAACGCTGCCGGATTTTGCGCGCGAGGATGAGTGGTGGCGCAACGGCCAGAACCTGTACCTGGACAATATGGAGGCCACGGGCTTTTACCGGGTGCCCCTGCCCTCTGCACAGCCGGGCGATATCCTGCTGTGCTGCTTTGGCGCATCGGTGGCCAATCACGCCGCCATTTACTGCGGTAACGGTGAACTGCTTCACCATATACCTGAACAACTGAGTAAACGGGAGAGGTATTCTGAAAAATGGCAACGACGAACGCATTCTGTCTGGCATCACCGCCACTGGTCCGCATCTGCCTTCACGGGGATTTACAACGATTTGGCCGCCGCCTCAGCCTGTATGTGAACACGGCAGCGGAAGCCATCCGGGCGCTGTCTCTGCAGCTGCCGGGATTCCGCCGTCAGATGACCGAAGGCTGGTACCGGGTACGTATTGCCGGTGAGGATACTGCGCCGGACCAGATATCGACCCGACTGCATGAGCCACTGAGCCCGGGGGATGTCATTCATCTGGTACCCCGGACTGAAGGAGCCAAAAGTGGGGGTGTGTTTCAGGCGGTTCTTGGCGTTGCGCTGGCTGCGGCAGCTATCTGGATGCCGGGTATCGGTATTGCAGCCAGCAATATTATGTTTGCCATGGGGACTGCAATGGCGCTGGGTGGGGTGGCACAGATGCTGGCCCCGAAGGCAAAAACACCGGATTACCGGACAACGGATAACGGCAGACAGAACACCTACTTTTCCTCGCTGGACAATATGATTGCTCAGGGTAATCCGGTGCCGGTGCCATACGGTGAAATGCTGGTTGGTTCCCGACGGATATCCCAGGACATCAGTACCCGTGATGAAGGTGGTGACGGGAAAGTGGTGGTTATCGGCAGAGGATAAAAAAAATCTCCCGTAATACTCACGAATATTACGGGAGAAATGAATAGTCACCTTGATTAGTTAAGTTTTGACCAATTGCCTTTATCAGGCTGAAGAACTGTAAAAATGTGGAGTTATTCCTGCAACCGTCAGTTTCCGGAAATGTGAATAAACTCAGAATTTTTATTCAGTCATTATGATACAGGCATCCCCGGGGGGCCTGTTCTTTTGTGCGTAACAGTTATCACAGTAAAGGGTGAGGCAATGGGAAAAGGTGGCGGCAAGGCGCACACGCCAGTTGAGGCAAAGGACAATCTTAAGTCCACGCAGATGATGAGCGTGATTGATGCGATTGGAGAGGGACCGATAGAAGGCCCGGTGAAGGGACTGCAGAGTATCCTGGTGAATAAAACCCCGCTGACGGACACGGACGGCAATCCCGTGATACACGGTGTGACCGCCGTCTGGCGCGCCGGGGAGCAGGAGCAGACCCCGCCGGAAGGTTTTGAGTCCTCCGGGGCTGAAACTGCGCTGGGTGTGGAAGTGACGAAGGCAAAGCCGGTGACGCGTACCATCACGTCCGCGAACATTGACCGCCTGCGGGTCACCTTCGGGGTACAGTCACTGGTGGAGACCACCTCCAGGGGCGACCGTAATCCGGCTTCTGTTCGTCTGCTGATTCAGCTGCAGCGTAACGGTAGCTGGGTGACGGAAAAGGATGTCACCATTAACGGTAAGACCACCTCGCAGTACCTGACGTCGGTGATTCTGAATAATCTGCCTGAGCGCCCCTTTAACATCCGGATGGTCAGGGAGACGGCTGACAGCACCACGGACCAGCTGCAGAACAGAACGCTGTGGTCGTCATACACCGAAATCATCGATGTGGAACAGTGCTACCCGAACACGGCCATTGTGGGCCTGCAGGTGGATGCGGAGCAGTTTGGCGGTCAGCAGATAACTGTGAACTACCATATCCGCGGTCGCATCATTCAGGTGCCGTCAAACTATGACCCGGAAAAACGTACTTACAGCGGTATCTGGGACGGGTGTATGAAACCGGCCTGGAGCAACAACCCGGCCTGGTGCCTGTGGGACATGCTGACCCACCCGCGCTACGGGATGGGGAAACGTCTGGGGGCCGCAGACGTGGACAAATGGGCTCTGTATGCCATTGCGCAGTACTGCGACCAGCCGGTGCCGGATGGCTTCGGGGGGACCGAACCGCGGATGACGTTTAATGCGTACCTGTCACAACAGCGTAAGGCGTGGGATGTGCTCAGTGATTTCTGCTCGGCGATGCGCTGTATGCCGGTATGGAACGGGCAGACGCTGACGTTCGTGCAGGACCGCCCGTCGGATGTGGTGTGGCCCTACACCAACAGCGATGTGGTGGTGGATGATAACGGTGTGGGCTTCCGCTACAGCTTCAGCGCCCTGAAGGACCGGCACACGGCGGTGGAGGTGAATTACACCGACCCGCAGAACGGTTGGCAGACCTCCACTGAACTGGTGGAAGACCCGGAAGCCATACTGCGCTACGGACGTAATCTGCTGAAGATGGATGCGTTCGGCTGTACCAGTCGCGGTCAGGCTCACCGTGCCGGACTGTGGGTGATAAAGACCGAACTGCTGGAAACGCAGACGGTGGATTTCACGCTCGGATCACAGGGGCTGCGCCACACGCCCGGTGACATCATTGAAGTCTGTGATAACGACTACGCCGGGACCCTGACCGGCGGGCGCATTCTGAACATCGATGCCGCCAGTCTCACCCTGACGCTGGACCGGGAGGTGACGCTTCCGGAGACCGGTACCGCCACGGTGAACCTGATTAATGGCAGCGGTAAGCCGGTGAGTGTGGACATCACGGCACAGCCTGCTCCTGACCGGATACAGGTCAGCGCCCTGCCTGATGGCGTGGCGACATACGGGGTATGGGGGCTGAAAATTCCCGGCCTTCGACGTCGCCTGTTCCGCTGTGTGGCCATCCGGGAAAACACGGACGGCACCTTTGCCATCACGGCGGTGCAGCACGTACCGGAAAAAGAAGCCATTGTGGATAACGGGGCCACCTTTGAGCCGCTGTCCGGCTCCCTGAACAGCGTCACTCCTCCGGCAGTGCAGCACCTCACGGTGGAGGTGAGCGCGGATGATGGCCAGTATCTGGCGCAGGCGAAATGGGACACGCCGCGGGTGGTGAAGGGTGTGCGCTTCAGTCTGCGCCTGAACCGTGGAAGCGGTGAAGACAGCCGTCTGGTGACCAACGCCATCACTGCAGACACGGCGCACCGTTTCAGTGGTCTGCCACTGGGGGAATACACCCTGACGGTGCGGGCGATAAACAGTTATGGCCAGCAGGGGGAACCCGCCACCACCTCATTCCGGATTAACGCCCCGGCAGCGCCGTCACAGATTGAACTGATACCGGGGTATTTTCAGATAACGGCAGTCCCGCGTCTTGCGGTGTATGACCCGACGGTGCAGTTTGAGTTCTGGTTCTCGGAAAATCAGATTACGGATATCCGGCAGGTTGAAACCACAGCCCGCTATCTTGGTACGGCGATGTACTGGACAGCTGCCAGTATTAATATCAGGCCGGGCCATGATTATTACTTTTATATCCGCAGTGTGAACATCGTCGGTAAATCAGCGTTTGTGGAAGCTGTTGGCCAGCCGGTTAATGATGCTGAGGTGTATCTCAATTTTTTTGAAGGGAAAATAAACAGCACCCTGCTGGGGCAGGAGCTGAACGATCGTATTAATGCCTCGGCATTGCGCAGTGAAGTTGAGCAACTGGAGGATGAGATCAATCAGCAGATAGAGAGTGATATTGCTGAAGTGACCCAAAAAATCGGGGAGACAGAAAACAGCCTCACACAGCTGGTTGCGAAAAAAAATGATGAGCTGTCACTGGGTATATCACAGGTGAGCCAGAGAGTGGATAACGTCAGCAGCGAACTCACGCAGACGGTCAGTCAGAGTAATGAGGAGAATGCACGCCAGATAGCGCAGGTTCGCCAGTATGTGGATCAAAAAAGCAGTGAAATCATGACGACAACGGACCAGAAGCTGGGAGATCAGGAGGCCACCATCCAGCAGATACAAAAGGTTCAGACGGACACCAGTAATAACCTGAACAGTATGTGGGCCGTGAAACTGCAGCAGATGCAGGATGGTCGCCTTTATATTGCGGGTATCGGTGCCGGTATTGAGAACACCCCCGACGGCATGCAGAGTCAGGTGCTGCTGGCGGCAGACAGGATTGCGATGATTAATCCTGCAAATGGCAACACAAAACCGATGTTTGTTGGTCAGGGTGATCAGATATTCATGAATGAAGTGTTCCTGAAATATCTGACGGCTCCCACCATTACCAGCGGCGGTAATCCTCCTGCATTTTCCCTGACACCGGACGGAAAGCTGACCGCTAAAAATGCCGATATCAGCGGTAACGTGAATGCGAACTCCGGGACGCTCAACAACGTCACGATAAATGAGAACTGTCAGATTAAGGGGAAACTGTCAGCCAACCAGATTGAAGGCGATATTGTCAAAACGGTCAGCAAGTCTTTCCCCCGCACGAGCACTTATGCCAGCGGCACTATCACGGTAAGAATCAGTGATGATCAGAAGTTTGACCGGCAGGTCATGATACCTCCAGTGTTATTCCGCGGTGGTAAGCATGAGAATTTCAACAGTAATAACCAACAGTCATACTGGTATTCAACCTGCCGGTTAAGAGTGACCCGCAATGGTCAGGAGATTTTTAATCAGTCCACGACGGATGCTCAGGGCGTATTTTCCTCAGTTATAGATATGCCTGCCGGACAGGGGACGCTGACACTGACATTCACCGTATCTTCATCAGGAGCGAATAACTGGACACCAACAACCAGTATCAGCGATCTGCTGGTTGTGGTGATGAAGAAATCCACAGCAGGTATCAGTATCAGCTGAATTTTATAACCCATAACGGGCGTCAGAAATGACGCCTTTTTTATTGCAGAAAAGCGAGAGGTAATTATGCGTAAACTTTATGCCGCCATTTTGTCCGCAGCCATTTGTCTGGCCTTATCCGGTGCGCCTGCATGGGCGTCTGAACATCAGTCCACGCTGAGCGCGGGGTATCTTCATGTCTCGACGAACGTTCCCGGCAGCGATGATCTGAACGGGATTAACGTGAAATACCGTTATGAGTTTACGGACACACTGGGTATGGTGACGTCATTCAGCTATGCAGGAGACAAGAATCGCCAGCTGACCCGTTACAGCGATACCCGCTGGCATGAAGATTCCGTTCGTAACCGCTGGTTCAGCGTAATGGCGGGGCCGTCTGTGCGCGTGAATGAATGGTTCAGCGCGTATGCGATGGCGGGTGTGGCTTACAGCCGTGTGTCGACTTTCTCCGGGGATTATCTCCGCGTAACTGACAATAAGGGGAAAACGCACGATGTGCTGACCGGAAGTGATGACGGTCGCCACAGCAACACGTCTCTGGCGTGGGGAGCTGGCGTGCAGTTTAACCCGACCGAATCCGTGGCTATTGATATTGCTTATGAAGGCTCCGGCAGTGGCGACTGGCGCACTGACGGTTTCATCGTGGGTGTCGGTTATAAGTTCTGATTAGCCAGGTAACACAGTGTTATGACAGCCCGCCGGGTTCAGGCGGGCTTTTTTGTGGGGTGAATATGGCAGTAAAGATTTCAGGTGTCCTGAAGGACGGAGCGGGTGAGCCTGTCGTAAACTGTGCGATTGAATTGCGAGCCAGAAGAACCAGTCCGACAGTTGTGGTTAATATTGTGGCAACCTGTCTTACGGGAAGTGATGGCGGGTATACTATTAATGCTGAGCCGGGATTTTATGATGTATTTTTGTCCCGCTCAGGGCATCCTCCTGTAAAGGCGGGGGAAATTTATGTTGCACCGACAGATGAGCCGGATACGCTGAATGCTTTTCTGGATGCACCAAAGGAGGGTGATTTACGCCCTGAGGTAATGAAGCGTTTTGAGGAAATGGTAAATACCGTTGTTCGCTTGTCTGAGCAGGTGGTCAGTGACAGGGAGAGAGCAGAAACAGCTGCTGATGATGCAATCAATGCAGCAACATCTGCGGCGGTTAGTAAGGATGAGGCAGAAGAGCTAAAAAATCAGACACAGCAGAGCGCCGAAGCTGCAGCCGGAAACGCACAGCAGACGGCACAGGATGTGACGACAACCGCAACGGCCCGTGATGATGCGGAACGTTTTGCGGGTGAGGCAGAAAACAGCGCACAGTCATCAGGCACAGCGCGGGACGAATCAGTCGATGCCGCCGAACGCGCCCGCCTTTATCATAATGCCGCATCATCAGCAGCGACCAGTTCAGAACTGTCGGCAAATGCGGCGCTGGGGCACAAAAACAGTGCCGCCGAATACGCCCGACAGGCTAAAGCCAGCCAGGATGCAGGTGCAGACAATGCGCAGGAAGCGAAACAGTACAGGGATGAGACGCAGCAGATAGTTGATGACCTGAATGCAACAAATGCCTCCACGACAGAAAAAGGTCTGGTGCAACTCTGTAGTGATACGGACAACGACAGCGAGGAACTGGCTGCCACGCCAAAGGCTGTCAAAGACGTCATGGACGAGGCGAAAACAAAAGCGCCACTGGACAGTCCGGCCTTCACCGGCACCCCAACCACCCCAACCCCACCGGATGATGCCGCCGGTCTGGAAGCAGCGAACGCGGCGTTTGTGCGCAAACTGCTTGCTGCGCTGGTTGGCTCATCGCCGGAAGTTCTGGACACCCTGAACGAGCTGGCAGCGGCGCTGGGCAATGACCCGAACTTTGCGACGACAATCACAAACGCGCTGGCAGGCAAACAACCGCTTAATGACGTCTTAACGGCAATCAGCGCACTGACGCAACGGGCAGATAATCTTCTGTACTTCAATACAGACGGGAATGCCTCACTGTCTCTGCTGTCAGAGAAGGGCCGCGCATTACTGGCGCATGACACGGCTGAAGCCATGCGCACGGAGCTTGAGCTGAACGCGGCTGCGACGATGGAACCCCAGAGTGATATCCGTGACCGCACACCGGGCAGGCTGGCCCTGTCCGGGATGTATGGGTTTGGACAGGCATTCACCAGCACTGACGCTCTGGCGTTTGAGGGGCTGTCTGATTTCGTTGAGTGGTTGAAGAAAGTCACGCCGGGGCGGTATGCGGTCAGTATTACAGACTCCTCGCAACTGCTTACCGGTACCACGCAATTTAACGGCATTATTGATGTGATGTGGTCACCGTACGCCAACAGTGAATCCGACACAGTCCGCAAATTTAAAACCCTGATGTGCTACAACCAGTATTATCAGGGTGAACACTGTATTCACTATATGCAGTACCGGTACAACGACAGCGATAACAGCTGGAACATGTCATCGCGGGTAGTTGTATACGACGGAGATTCACTGGCGTACCTGCTGTCCAGGATGGCGGGCTCAGGCTCATATTATAAATACCCGGCCGTTGGTGTGCCGATTATGGCGGCATATCAGGGGGAGAGTTTTGGTGCAGATGCGTCTCTGGGGCTCGGTGATATTGTGCCGGGTTCCCGTCTTGGCCCTCTGGCTATGAGTGCACGGGTTAGCGATACAGGGACATACGCATCCTCACCGCAGGTTGTGATTGGCGGTGCTGGTGAATACAACTTCCCCGGTCGTTACACGGCGCTTTCGGGGACCCGCATTAGTCACGATACAACGCGTGGCTATATCGGTCTTTTTGTACGCATTGAGTAATAAGGAAATAAGACATGAAAATCAGAGCGGTGAAAGGCATCAGAAACGCGCATTATCTTGAAAATGGTGCGGTTGACTGCGAGGTGTTATTTGAAGGTGAAACGGAGTTCGTCCTGTATACCGCCATACAGGATGATATGGCCCCGACAGGCCAGCATGTCTGGCAGGAGCTGCAAAGCGGGAAATGGGGCGAAATCGCCCCGTTCACCGTCACGCCGGAACTTATTGCAGCGGCAAAGGATGCCAAAAGGCGGGAAATTGAGGCATGGCGCGACAGTCAGGAAAACGTTGAGTTTATTTTCACGTTTGATGGCCGTCGTTTTGATGGCGGAAAAACCTCGCAGTCACGCCTTGCGCCCGTGGTTGCAACAGCGCAGGCCGGGCTGCTTCCGGATGGTTTTTTCTGGACTGATGCGGATAATAACAACGTCATACTGACCAGGGAGAAACTTATTGCGCTGAACGATGCCATGATGGTGGCCATGGTGGCGGAGGGCTTTAAAATCCACGAACGCCAGCGCGAGATGAAGGAACAACTGAATAATCTGGATGATTTGCGTTCAATCAGAGCGTTTGACGTGACGTAATTGGTAGGTTGCGTTATGTTGAATTGTTACTCTTAGTTACAAATAGAAAAGCCTCTGACTTCACAATCAGAGGCTTTTTTGAAATGCACGTGCATTTTGCGTGTATATTTTTGTCTTTTTTAAGTCCGCTTACTGTCTGGTCAGTGTCCGTAAGTGGCTGTTTTTATTGCCGCTGTCCGGTTGCAGTCCTATCAAAAGTGGTGGAGCTGGCGGGAGTTGAAACCGCAGGCACGTCGTATGCAAGAACGTGCTGCGGCTGGCTGGTGAACTTCCGATAGTGCGAGTATTGAATTATTTCCAGCCGTTACCGATTTTACGTGTCTATTAGTGAACAAACCACTCGTCAGCAGACTCCCAAGTATCTTTCAGAGTCTCCTGAACAAATGTTTTTGCAGAATCCTTATCTGCGGTGCGTGTAACAGAAAGCCCGTCATTGCTGGTGGCTTTTACGATTACTTCTACATCGTCATAACGCTTACTGATGCGCCGAGTTAATTCTTCCTTTAACGCATCAACAGCACCGCTTGGCATTTTAGTCATTTTCTCTTTGGCTATGCAGATCTCAATACGCATAAAAATCCCTCTATACTGTATTTGTATACAGCACTATTTTTTACTGTATGAATAAACAGTGTCAATAGAGTAAAGATTGCTGCATGTACAAATGTTCTTTGGCTACAAATACACCTACTGATCATGTTCTGCTATGCTCTGATACCTCCAAAATGTACAATCAGCGGCATGAATTTTTCTTTGTACATATGATTGTACATAATCAAAGAGACAACAATTATGACAAGCCTTTTGGCCGCAGAGGTAGCGAAAAGAAGAACCTTTGCAATTATTTCTCACCCGGACGCCGGTAAAACGACCATCACCGAGAAGGTGCTGCTGTTCGGACAGGCCATTCAGACTGCCGGTACAGTAAAAGGCCGTGGTTCCAACCAGCACGCTAAGTCGGACTGGATGGAGATGGAAAAGCAGCGTGGGATCTCCATTACCACGTCTGTGATGCAGTTTCCGTATCACGACTGCCTGGTTAACCTGCTCGACACCCCCGGGCACGAAGACTTCTCGGAAGATACCTATCGTACCCTGACGGCGGTGGACTGCTGCCTGATGGTTATCGACGCCGCAAAAGGTGTTGAAGATCGTACCCGTAAGCTGATGGAAGTTACCCGTCTGCGCGATACGCCGATCCTCACCTTTATGAACAAACTTGACCGTGATATCCGCGATCCGATGGAGCTGCTCGATGAAGTTGAGAACGAGCTGAAAATCGGCTGTGCGCCGATCACCTGGCCGATTGGCTGCGGCAAGCTGTTTAAAGGCGTTTACCACCTTTATAAAGACGAAACCTATCTCTATCAGAGCGGTAAAGGTCACACCATTCAGGAAGTCCGTATTGTTAAAGGGCTGAATAACCCGGATCTCGATGCTGCGGTTGGTGAAGATCTGGCACAGCAGCTGCGTGACGAACTGGAACTGGTGAAAGGCGCGTCTAACGAGTTCGACAAAGAATTGTTCCTTGCGGGCGAAATTACTCCAGTGTTCTTTGGTACTGCGCTGGGTAACTTCGGCGTCGATCATATGCTGGATGGCCTGGTAGAGTGGGCACCTGCGCCGATGCCGCGTCAGACTGATACCCGTATCGTAGAGGCGAGCGAAGATAAATTTACCGGCTTCGTATTTAAAATTCAGGCCAACATGGACCCGAAACACCGCGACCGCGTGGCGTTTATGCGTGTGGTATCTGGTAAATATGAAAAAGGTATGAAGCTGCGCCAGGTGCGCACCGCGAAAGATGTGGTGATCTCCGACGCGCTGACCTTTATGGCGGGCGACCGTTCGCATGTTGAAGAAGCGTATCCGGGCGACATCCTTGGTCTGCACAACCACGGCACTATTCAGATCGGCGACACCTTTACCCAGGGTGAGATGATGAAGTTCACCGGTATCCCGAACTTTGCGCCGGAACTGTTCCGTCGTATCCGCCTGAAAGATCCGCTGAAGCAAAAACAGCTGCTCAAAGGGCTGGTACAGCTTTCCGAAGAGGGCGCGGTGCAGGTGTTCCGTCCGATCTCCAACAACGACCTGATCGTTGGTGCGGTTGGTGTGCTGCAGTTTGATGTGGTGGTAGCGCGCCTGAAGAGCGAATACAACGTTGAAGCAGTGTATGAGTCAGTCAACGTTGCCACTGCACGCTGGGTAGAATGTGCGGACGCGAAGAAATTCGAAGAGTTCAAGCGTAAGAACGAAAGCCAACTGGCGCTTGATGGCGGCGATAACCTCGCTTACATCGCTACCAGCATGGTCAACCTGCGCCTGGCACAGGAACGTTATCCGGACGTTCAGTTCCACCAGACTCGCGAGCATTAATTCTTGCCTCCAGGGCGCGGTAGCCGCTGCGCCCTGTCAATTTCCCTTCCTTATTAGCCGCTTACGGAATGTTCTTAAAACATTCACTTTTGCTTATGTTTTCGCTGATATCCCGAGCGGTTTCAAAATTGTGATCTATATTTAACAAAGTAATGACATTTCTGACGGCGTTAAATACCGTTCAATGCGTAGATATCAGTATCTAAAGCCGTCGATTGTCATTCTACCGATATTAATAACTGATTCAGAGGCTGTAATGGTCGTTATTCATCACCCATCGATTTTGTGATGGAGACCGTTGACTTCTGTAGAGGGTGAAGTCTCTCCCTATTCAGCAATGCAACCTCGTGTTGCCAGGCTCAAATTACGAGCAAACATACAGGAATAAATCGATGACTATGACAAGACTGAAGATTTCGAAAACTCTGCTGGCTGTAATGTTGACCTCTGCCGTCGCGACCGGCTCTGCCTACGCAGAAAACAACGCGCAGACAACCAATGAAAGCGCAGGGCAAAAAGTCGATAGCTCTATGAATAAAGTCGGTAATTTCATGGATGACAGCGCTATCACCGCGAAAGTGAAGGCGGCCCTGGTGGATCATGACAACATCAAGAGCACCGATATCTCTGTCAAAACCGATCAAAAAGTCGTGACCCTGAGCGGTTTCGTTGAAAGCCAGGCCCAGGCCGAAGAGGCAGTGAAAGTGGCGAAAGGCGTTGAAGGCGTGACCTCTGTCAGCGACAAACTGCACGTTCGCGACGCTAAAGAAGGCTCTGTGAAGGGCTACGCGGGTGACACCGCCACCACCAGTGAAATCAAAGCTAAGCTGCTGGCGGACGATATCGTCCCTTCACGTAAAGTGAAAGTTGAAACCACCGATGGCGTGGTTCAGCTCTCCGGTACCGTAGATTCTCAGGCACAAAGTGACCGTGCTGAAAGTATCGCCAAAGCGGTAGATGGTGTGAAAAGCGTTAAAAATGATCTGAAAACTAAGTAATTCGTCGTAATTCGTCCTCCCGAACTTTGTCGGGAGGCGCGATGTGCACCACACTAAAAATATCGCATTGAGTGATTTTCACGCTCATATCAAGCGGTGACATTAACTATGGTAAAGGAGACGCTTATATGTTTCGTTGGGGCATCATATTTCTGGTTATCGCGTTAATCGCCGCCGCACTTGGGTTTGGTGGTCTGGCCGGTACTGCTGCAGGCGCAGCTAAAATTGTCTTTGTCGTCGGGATTATTCTGTTCCTGGTGAGTTTGTTCATGGGCCGAAAACGACCCTAGATTTCAGACCATTAAGAAAATTTTATCCAAAGCCAGTCCAGCGGACTGGCTTTTGCGGTTTTAGCGAATAATAAATTGCGTTACTTTGTCATTCTTTCACAACAAAAACAGGAAGGCAGAGGTGGGGCAGCGAATACCTGTAACGCTTGGTAATATTGCGCCGTTGTCGCTAAGGCCGTTCCAGCCTGGACGAATAGCTCTGGTGTGCGAAGGCGGCGGGCAGCGTGGAATTTTCACAGCTGGCGTGCTGGATGAGTTTATGCGCGCGCAGTTTAATCCTTTCGATCTTTATCTCGGCACATCTGCCGGGGCGCAGAACCTCTCGGCGTATATCTGCAATCAGCCCGGTTACGCGCGCAAAGTCATCATGCGCTATACCACAAAACGCGAATTTTTCGATCCATTGCGCTTTGTCCGTGGAGGAAATCTTATCGATCTCGACTGGCTGGTGGAGGCCACCGCAAGCCAGATGCCGTTGCAAATGGACACCGCAGCGCGGCTATTTGACAGCGGCAAATCGTTTTATATGTGCGCCTGTCGTCAGGATGACTACGCGCCGAATTACTTTTTACCAACCAAACAAAACTGGCTGGATGTGATTCGCGCCTCCAGTGCAATACCTGGCTTTTATCGTAGCGGAGTGTCGCTGGAAGGCATTAATTACCTGGATGGCGGGATCAGTGATGCGATCCCGGTTAAAGAGGCGGCAAGGCAGGGCGCAAAAACGTTGGTCGTTATCCGCACTGTGCCGTCACAAATGTACTATACGCCGCAGTGGTTCAAACGCATGGAACGCTGGCTGGGTGACAGTAGCCTGCAGCCGCTGGTCAATCTGGTGCAGCATCATGAAACCAGCTATCGTGAGATTCAGCAATTTATTGAGAAACCACCGGGCCAGTTGAGGATATTCGAAATTTATCCGCCGAAGCCATTACATAGTATCGCGCTCGGCAGTCGGATTCCGGCGCTGCGTGAAGACTATAAACTTGGGCGTTTATGCGGGCGTTATTTTCTGGCAACGGTCGGTAAGTTATTGACTGAAAAAGCGCCGCTGAGCCGCCATCTGGTGCCGGTGGTGACGCCGGAGTCGATCGTTATTCCGCCTGCACCCGTCGCCAACGATACGCTGGTTACCGAGGTGATAGACGCTCCACAGGCGAACGACCCGACATTTAACAATGAGGATTTGGCTTGATTTGCCGTTTTATCGACACCCACTGCCATTTTGATTTCCCGCCGTTTAGTGGCGATGAAGAGGCCAGCCTGCAACGCGCGGCACAAGCGGGCGTAGGCAAGATCATTGTTCCGGCCACCGAGGCGGCAAATTTTGCCCGCGTGCAGGCGTTAGCGGAAAATTATCAACCGCTGTATGCCGCTTTAGGGTTCCATCCGGGGATGTTGGAAAAACATAACGATGCATCGCTGGATCAGTTACAGCAGGCGTTGGGAAGACGTCCGACGAAGGTGGTGGCGGTGGGGGAGATCGGCCTGGATCTCTTTGGTGACGATCCGCAATTTGAGAGGCAGCAGTGGTTGCTTGATGAACAACTGAAACTGGCGAAACGCTACGATCTGCCGGTGATCCTTCATTCACGGCGCACGCACGACAAACTGGCGATGCATCTTAAACGCCAAAATTTGCCACGCACTGGTGTGGTTCATGGTTTTTCTGGCAGCCTGCAACAGGCCGAACGGTTTGTGCAGCTGGGCTACAAAATTGGCGTAGGCGGTACTATCACCTATCCACGCGCCAGTAAAACCCGCGATGTCATCGCAAAGCTGCCGCTGGCATCGATGTTGCTGGAGACCGACGCACCAGATATGCCGCTCAATGGTTTTCAGGGGCAGCCTAATCGCCCTGAACAGGCCGCCCGTGTGTTTGCCGTGCTGTGCGAGTTACGCCCGGAACCCGCGGATGAGATTGCCGAAGTGTTGCTTAATAACACGTATGCGGTGTTTAACGTTCGTGGGTAGTCTGCCCTTCGTAAGCCGGATAAGGCGTTCACACCGCATCCGGCAGTCGACGCACAATGCCTGATGCGACGCTGACGCGTCTTATCATGCCTACAAGTCTGTGCCGAACCGTAAGCCGGATAAGGCGTCACACCGCATCCGGCAGTCGACGCACAATGCCTGATGCGACGCTGACGCGTCTTATCATGCCTACAGGTCTGTGCCGAACCGTAGGCTGCATCCGCCATGTCACAAATACAGCGCCGGAAATATTAATCGGCTCACCCCGTGCTCCCGTAACGCATCAGCCAATTGCTCAACGTCTTCCGGCGTGGCGCTCGCCCAGCTTTGCGCCTCGCCATACACGCCGTGAGCATGAAACGCGTTCAGGCGTACCGGAACATCGCCAAGACCCTTGATAAACGCCGCCAGCTCATCGATATGCTGCAAATAATCCACGTGGCCTGGGATTACCAGCAAACGCAGTTCTGCCAGTTTGCCGCGCTCGGCAAGCAGACTAATGCTGCGCTTGATCTGCTGATTATCGCGTCCGGTTAGCTGTTGATGGCACGCGCCACCCCACGCTTTGAGGTCGAGCATCGCGCCGTCGCACACTGGGAGTAATTTTTCCCAGCCGGTTTCGCTCAACATGCCGTTACTGTCCACCAGACAGGTGAGATGGCACAGTTGCGGATCGTTTTTGATGGCAGTAAACAGCGCCACCACAAACGGCAGCTGGGTCGTGGCTTCGCCGCCGCTTACCGTTATCCCTTCGATAAACAGCACCGCTTTGCGGATATGTCTAAGCACCTCATCCACGCTCATGGATTGCGCCATCGGCGTGGCATGTTGCGGACACATCTTCAGACAGGTATCACACTGCTCGCAGACGGCTGCGTTCCACACTACTTTGCTGTTAATAATCTGCAACGCCTGATGCGGACACTGTGGCACGCACTTACCGCAATCATTACAGCGCCCCATCGTCCACGGATTGTGACAGTTTTTGCAGCGCAGATTGCAGCCCTGTAAAAACAGAGCCAGACGACTGCCTGGCCCGTCAACGCAGGAGAAGGGGATAATCTTACTGACTAAAGCGCATCTGCTGTTCATGGCTTATAACGCGCGGCTGGCGTTCCAGAATACGAGTGTTGCGTGCGGCTTCTTCTCCCAGCCAGGTGGTATTGGTACGTGAACCTTCGGCACGATATTTTTCTAAATCCGACAAACGCACCATATAACCGGTAACGCGAACCAGATCGTTACCGCTGACATTGGCGGTAAATTCACGCATTCCGGCTTTAAAGGCACCGAGGCAAAGCTGTACCAGCGCCTGCGGATTACGTTTGATGGTTTCGTCGAGCGTCAAAATGTCGCTGATGCCGGAATAATAATAAGCATGATGCGGGGCGACAGTTTGCAGATGGGTGATCGGATCTGGCTCATCGCCATACGGCAAACGCGCGCCCGGCGTGGTGCCGATATCGGAACTTATCCCCGACTGTGCGTGTAACATGGCGCGTTTTTGCCAGCCATATTTCACGGGGGTATTGGCGACAAACTCCGCCAGTTGCGCGCTAATGCGATAACCCACTTCATTTGCGGCGGCTTCTTTACCGTAACGTGCGGCAATTCCTTCTTTTTCACACAGCAAGTTAACCGCTTCCGCCAGCCCATACATGCCAAACATTGGCACAAAACGTTCAGGGTTAATCAGCCCTTCTTTCACCAGGAAGCTATTCTCAAAGAAGTGTGATTGTTGATAGAGGAATTCACACCGCGCATCGATGATGGCGATTTGCTGCTGGCAGTAGTGCGGTAGAGTGCGCGTAAAGAAGTCATCCAGCGATTCACTGCGCTCGGCAATGGCTTTCAGGTTGAGGCGTACCAGCGTACTGCCACCACCCGCTAACGGCAGTGAGTTGTAACAGCTCACAATCCCGTAGCTCCCTTTTGTGAAAATTTTATCATGCACGGGACCGTTGGCGATGTGCGGTTTGCTACATTCACAGATGTTTTTCGCCACTTCCAGCAGCAGGTCATCAGGGGTGATTTCAGGATCGTAGATAAAAGTCAGGTTCGGTGAAACCTGCTTCAGCTCTGCGTCTGCGCGTAAAATCGCACGGGTAATGGGTGAATCAGATGGGCCAATATTGGCGTGCATAAAGGCGTCTGGCAGGGTTCTGTCGAGGTAACGCCAGAAACGTTTTATTCGAATATCGATCTCGTCTTGTGTTAGAATTCTAACATACGGTTGCAACAACGCATCCAGTTGCCCCAGGTAGACCGGCATCGATGTGACCGAAGGAACGTGGTGGTAAAGAATGGTCAGCAGAGAGAGTGCGTCATCAAGATCTTTTGCGCCTTCCAGCTCCAGCCATTCGGAACCGTTGGCCAAAAAACGGGCGTAATCGGGTAAGACATAGCGCGGTTTATACGGCGCATGACCTTCAAACATATCGCAGATTACACCTTCATCCAGCGCGCGGCGGGCTTCGGCAGGAAGCTGTGGGTAAGGCAGATTGTTTTCTGCTTCCAGCGCCAGAAAATGGCGCTTCTGCTCCGGGCTAAGTACTGAGCTGGTGACAATTTGCTGGCAACGTTGTTGCAGTGCATTTTCATGAGAAGTGGGCATCTTCTGTTCCTTTTTATGCCGAAGGTGATGCGCCATTGTAAGAAGTTTCGTGATGTTCACTTTGATCCTGATGCGTTTGCCACCACTGACGCATTCATTTGAAAGTGAATTATTTGAACCAGATCGCATTACAGTAATGCAATTTTGTAAGTAGATTTCCTTAATTGTGATGTATATCGAAGTGTGTTGCGGAGTCGATGTTAGAATACTAACAAACTCGCAAGGTGAATTTTATTGGCGACAAGCCAGGAGAATGAAATGACTGATCTGAAAGCAAGCAGCCTGCGTGCACTGAAATTGATGGACCTGACCACCCTGAATGACGACGACACCGACGAGAAAGTGATCGCCCTGTGTCATCAGGCCAAAACTCCGGTCGGCAATACCGCCGCTATCTGTATCTATCCTCGCTTTATCCCAATTGCTCGCAAAACGCTGAAAGAGCAGGGTACCCCGGAAATCCGTATCGCTACGGTAACCAACTTCCCACACGGTAACGACGATATCGAAATCGCGCTGGCCGAAACCCGCGCGGCAATCGCCTACGGTGCCGATGAAGTTGATGTGGTGTTCCCGTACCGTGCGCTGATGGCGGGTAACGAGCAGGTAGGTTTTGACCTGGTGAAAGCCTGTAAAGAGGCTTGCGCGGCAGCGAATGTACTGCTGAAAGTGATCATCGAAACCGGCGAACTGAAAGACGAAGCGCTGATCCGCAAAGCGTCTGAAATATCCATCAAAGCGGGTGCTGATTTCATCAAAACCTCTACCGGTAAAGTGGCTGTGAATGCGACGCCGGAAAGCGCGCGCATCATGATGGAAGTGATTCGCGACATGGGCGTAGAAAAAACCGTTGGTTTCAAACCGGCGGGCGGCGTGCGTACTGCGGAAGATGCGCAGAAATATCTTGCCATCGCAGATGAACTGTTCGGTGCTGACTGGGCTGATGCGCGTCACTACCGCTTTGGTGCTTCCAGCCTGCTGGCAAGCCTGCTGAAAGCGCTGGGCCACGGCGACGGTAAGAGCGCCAGCAGCTACTAAGCTGCCTTTTGCCAGAGGGTGGATGCCGGATGCGGCGCGAACGCCTTATCCGGCCTACGGGACGATTGCCGTGTAGGCAGGATAAGAAGCGGTCAGCATCAGGCAATAACAACATCCGCCATCTGGCAACAACGCCTTCAAACTTATTCCACGGGAGGTTACCTTGTTTCTCGCACAAGAAATTATTCGTAAAAAACGTGATGGTCATGCGCTGAGCGATGAAGAAATTCGCTTCTTTATCAACGGTATTCGCGACAACACTATCTCCGAAGGGCAGATTGCCGCCCTCGCGATGACCATTTTCTTCCACGATATGACAATGCCGGAGCGTGTCTCGCTGACGATGGCGATGCGAGATTCAGGAACCGTTCTCGACTGGAAAAGCCTGCATCTGAATGGCCCGATTGTTGATAAACACTCGACCGGCGGCGTCGGCGATGTGACTTCGCTGATGTTGGGGCCAATGGTCGCAGCCTGCGGCGGCTATATTCCGATGATCTCCGGTCGCGGCCTCGGCCATACTGGCGGTACGCTCGACAAACTGGAATCCATCCCTGGCTTCGACATCTTCCCAGATGACAACCGTTTCCGCGAAATTATTAAAGATGTTGGCGTGGCGATTATTGGCCAGACCAGTTCACTGGCTCCGGCGGATAAACGTTTCTATGCGACCCGCGATATTACCGCAACCGTGGATTCCATCCCGCTGATCACTGCCTCGATCCTGGCGAAGAAACTGGCGGAAGGTCTGGACGCGCTGGTGATGGACGTGAAAGTCGGTAGCGGCGCGTTTATGCCGACCTACGAACTCTCTGAAGCCCTTGCCGAAGCGATTGTTGGCGTGGCTAACGGCGCTGGCGTGCGCACCACCGCGCTGCTCACCGATATGAATCAGGTGCTGGCCTCCAGTGCAGGTAACGCGGTTGAAGTTCGTGAAGCGGTGCAGTTCCTGACTGGTGAGTATCGTAACCCGCGTCTGTTTGATGTCACGATGGCACTGTGCGTGGAGATGTTGATCTCCGGCAAACTGGCGAAAGATGACGCCGAAGCGCGCGCGAAATTGCAGGCGGTACTGGACAACGGTAAAGCGGCAGAAGTCTTTGGTCGTATGGTAGCGGCACAAAAAGGCCCGACCGACTTCGTTGAGAACTACGCGAAGTATCTGCCGACAGCGATGCTGACGAAAGCAGTCTATGCTGATACCGAAGGTTTTGTCAGTGAAATGGATACCCGCGCGCTGGGAATGGCAGTGGTTGCAATGGGCGGCGGTCGCCGTCAGGCATCTGACACCATCGATTACAGCGTCGGCTTTACTGATATGGCGCGTCTGGGCGACCAGGTAGACGGTCAGCGTCCGCTGGCGGTTATCCACGCGAAAGACGAAAACAGCTGGCAGGAAGCGGCGAAAGCGGTGAAAGCGGCAATTAAACTTGCCGATAAAGCACCGGAAAGCACACCAACTGTCTATCGCCGTATCAGCGAATAACGGTATACTGATCTGATCATTTAAATTTGAAGCACTGAGTACGGAGAACATATGAAACGTGCATTTATTATGGTGCTGGACTCATTCGGCATCGGCGCTACAGAAGATGCAGAACGCTTTGGTGACGTCGGGGCTGACACCCTGGGTCATATCGCAGAAGCTTGTGCCAAAGGCGAAGCTGATAATGGTCGTAAAGGCCCGCTCAATCTGCCAAATCTGACCCGTCTGGGGTTGGCGAAAGCACACGAAGGTTCTACCGGTTTCATTCCGGCGGGAATGGACGGCAACGCTGAAGTTATCGGCGCGTACGCATGGGCGCACGAAATGTCATCCGGTAAAGACACCCCGTCTGGTCACTGGGAAATCGCCGGTGTCCCGGTTCTGTTTGAGTGGGGATACTTCTCCGATCACGAAAACAGCTTCCCGCAAGAGCTACTGGATAAACTGGTCGAGCGCGCTAATCTGCCGGGTTACCTCGGTAACTGCCACTCTTCCGGTACGGTCATTCTGGATCAGCTGGGCGAAGAGCACATGAAAACCGGCAAGCCGATTTTCTATACCTCCGCTGACTCCGTGTTCCAGATTGCCTGCCATGAAGAAACTTTCGGTCTGGATAAACTCTACGAACTGTGCGAAATCGCCCGTGAAGAGCTGACCAACGGCGGCTACAACATCGGTCGTGTTATCGCTCGTCCGTTTATCGGCGACAAAGCCGGTAACTTCCAGCGTACCGGTAACCGTCATGACCTGGCTGTTGAACCGCCAGCACCGACCGTGCTGCAGAAACTGGTTGATGAAAAACACGGCCAGGTGGTTTCTGTCGGTAAAATTGCAGACATCTACGCTAACTGCGGCATCACCAAAAAAGTGAAAGCGACCGGCCTGGACGCGCTGTTTGACGCCACCATCAAAGAGATGAAAGAAGCGGGTGATAACACCATCGTCTTCACCAACTTCGTTGACTTCGACTCTTCCTGGGGTCACCGTCGCGACGTTGCCGGTTATGCTGCGGGTCTGGAACTGTTCGACCGCCGTCTGCCAGAGCTGATGTCTTTGCTGCGCGATGACGACATCCTGATCCTCACTGCTGACCATGGTTGTGATCCGACCTGGACCGGTACTGACCATACCCGTGAACACATTCCGGTACTGGTTTACGGCCCGAAAGTAAAACCGGGTTCGCTGGGGCACCGTGAAACTTTCGCGGATATCGGCCAGACTCTGGCAAAATATTTTGGTACTTCTGATATGGAATATGGCAAAGCCATGTTCTGATGGATTTGGGCGGAGCAGTGACTCCGCCTTTAATATGTCACAAAAAGGATAAAATGATGGCTACTCCACACATTAATGCAGAAATGGGCGATTTCGCTGACGTAGTTTTGATGCCAGGCGACCCGCTGCGTGCGAAGTATATTGCTGAAACTTTCCTTGAAGATGCTCGTGAAGTGAACAACGTTCGCGGTATGCTGGGCTTCACCGGTACTTACAAAGGCCGCAAAATTTCTGTAATGGGCCACGGTATGGGTATCCCGTCCTGCTCCATCTACACTAAAGAACTGATCACCGATTTCGGCGTGAAGAAAATCATTCGCGTTGGTTCCTGTGGTGCAGTTCTGCCGCACGTAAAACTGCGTGACGTAGTGATTGGTATGGGTGCCTGCACCGATTCCAAAGTTAACCGCATCCGTTTTAAAGACCATGACTTTGCCGCTATCGCTGACTTCGACATGGTGCGTAACGCAGTGGATGCAGCTAAAGCACTGGGCATTGATGCTCGCGTTGGTAACCTGTTCTCCGCTGACCTGTTCTACTCTCCGGACGGCGAAATGTTCGACGTGATGGAAAAATACGGCATCCTCGGTGTGGAAATGGAAGCGGCTGGTATCTACGGCGTCGCTGCAGAATTCGGCGCGAAAGCCCTGACCATCTGCACCGTATCTGACCATATCCGCACGCACGAGCAGACCACTGCCGCTGAGCGTCAGACTACCTTCAACGACATGATCAAAATCGCACTGGAATCCGTTCTGCTGGGCGATAAAGAGTAATTGTGTTTCGCTGAAAGGCGATTGTCGTGTGAAGCCGGAGCGGGAGACCGCTCCGGCTTTTTAGTATCTATTCATCAATAGCGACTGATTTATAGATTTACTATTATTTTTCATATGGATAGAAAATTAAATCCATTCGAGTATCTATTCACGAAACTATTCATTTATGTTCAGCCGTCATCCAGTAAGGGCATATCAGCAACTCTGGCGGACAACCATAAATTCCTGCCATTTTGTTTTTGATGTTTGAACTAAGCCGTTCCGTCTTTTCGATTTGTTTTAGAGAATTAATCGAGATACCCAACATTTTACTAACTTCAGCAAGTGATAGTTTATGCCTGATACGCACGGCGGTTAGCCAGGATATACCCTGGCTGAACATTAAATTGATAATCTCCCGTTCCTGGTTCTTCAGATCGATCATATTTCCTTCCCTGGATATTTTAATCAGCGAGTTACCGTACCGCTCCCGCTATCCACGTCGACAACTCCCGTAGCTCTTTTTCCTGTTCAGGGAAGTCAACCAACAGCGCTTCACACTCTTGTTGCAGCATGTCCGCGCGGTACAGGCAGCCTTGCAGTCGTCCGGCGAGAGCTTCCAGAGGTGCGGGGTTGAGGCTATCGGTAAACACCTGGGCGCGGGTGATATGGCCTTTTTCGACGTCGAAATGCAGTTCTACGCCGCCCCAGGTAAAGCGTTCATCCAGCAGATGCGAGAACGCTGGAGCCTGTCCGAAATTCCATTCCCAGCTACTCTGGCGGGCAAAGGTTTCGGCGAAGTTCGGCAAGTCCGGCGTTTTGTCCGGGGAGATAATTTCCGCTTCTACACGCTCGCCATAATGGGCGAAAAAGGCTTCGGATATGGCCTCGCAAACCTGCTCATGGGTAATTCCCGGCAGCAATTCGGTCAGATTGGTCACGCGGGAACGTACCGACGTAATGCCTTTCGCCGCCAGTTTCTTTTTATCCGGGTTGAGATAGTTTGCCAGGCGGCTAAGGTCGGCATTGAGTAGCAAGGTGCCGTGATGGAAGCCACGATCTTTGGTTTCGCGATAGGCCGAGCCTGAGACTTTACGGTCGCCTTCGGCGGTTTTCACCACCAAATCGTTACGTCCGGACGCTTCGGCGCTGACACCGAGCGCGTTCAGTGCATTGAGCACAATCGAGGTGGAGATCGTTTTATCGTATTCCGGCTTGCCAGCCATGAAGGTAAAACAGGTATTGCCGAGATCGTGGAACACCGCGCCGCCACCGCTACTGCGCCGTGCCAGGCGAACGTTATCTTCTTCCATCCGCCGGGTATTACACTCTTTCCACGGGTTCTGCGCGCGACCAATCACTACCGTGTCGGCATTGCGCCAGAGAAACAAAACGCGCTGCGTGGCGGGCATCTGGCGAAAAATACACTCCTCTACCGCCAGGTTAAACCACGGGTCGTAAGAGTCAGAGATGAGCAGGCGTAATGTGGACATAACGATTTCCTTTCTTGTAGTAATGGGTCACTCTTTTTTCTCGCTTTCTTCCTCTTCCGGCACCGGTTTGCTGGCGGTTAACAGGAAGGGGGATTGCTGCCAGCGGGTGCGTTTACCCTGTAGCAGCGTGCGGGTCAGCACTACGCCGATTGCCAGCGAGAGCAACAACATCAGGCGTAAAATGTTAGTGGTGTTATCCACCTGTTGAGCTTCGGTGGCGAGCGTATGGGTGTCGAGCGTCAGGCGCAGATAGCCAAGCGGACCATTTTTCCCTGCAATGGGTTCGACAATCTGCTGGTTAAAATAGCCGCCCGCTTTTTTACCGTCGAGCGCCAGCCGGTCACGCACTTCGACGCTTTCGCCAGAACGGGCGATAAGATCGCCTTGTTCGTCATACACGCCCGCGTCGAGGATGCGGCTTTCATCCGTTAACTGATCGAGGATCGCCTGAATACGTTTTTCATCCGGCGAGTCGGTACGCATCAGCGGCGCAACGTTCAGCGTCACCTGCCGCGCCAGGGTGCGGGCCAGTTCTTCCAGCTGCGGATTACGCTGTCGCTGGTGGTTTTGACTAAACCATGATGCCCCCTGCATCAGCGCCACTAACAAGGCAAGACAGAACAGGACAATCACTGCCCGATGCAGCCGGAATTTCAGTTTTGTGCGAGCCATCTTCCACCCTTTGAAAATTTGAGACTTAATGTTGCCAGAAGCAATGGATACAAGGTAGCCTCATGCGTTATTTTCCCTGCTTCGAACGATTTTACAGGAGCCTTAATGCCTAACATTACCTGGTGCGACCTGCCTGAAGATGTCTCTTTATGGCCTGGTCTGCCTCTTTCATTAAGTGGTGATGAAGTGATGCCACTGGATTACCACGCAGGTCGTAGCGGCTGGCTGCTGTATGGTCGTGGGCTGGATAAACAACGTCTGACCCAATACCAGAGCAAACTGGGCGCGGCGATGGTGATTGTTGCCGCCTGGTGCGTGGAAGATTATCAGGTGATTCGTCTGGCAGGTTCGCTTACCGCCCGGGCTACGCGCCTGGCCCATGAAGCACAACTGGATGTCGCGCCGCTGGGGAAAATTCCGCATCTGCGCACGCCAGGTCTGCTGGTGATGGACATGGATTCCACCGCCATTCAGATTGAATGTATTGACGAAATTGCCAAACTGGCCGGAACGGGCGAGATGGTGGCGGAAGTAACCGAGCGGGCGATGCGCGGCGAACTCGATTTTGCTGCCAGCTTGCGCAGTCGAGTGGCAACGCTGAAAGGCGCTGACGCCAATATTCTGCAACAGGTGCGTGAAAATCTGCCGCTGATGCCAGGCTTAACGCAACTGGTACTCAAGCTGGAAACGCTGGGCTGGAAAGTGGCGATTGCCTCCGGCGGTTTTACCTTCTTTGCCGAATACCTGCGCGATAAGCTGCGCCTGACCGCCGTAGTAGCCAATGAACTGGAGATCATGGACGGTAAATTTACCGGTAATGTGATTGGCGACATTGTAGACGCTCAGTATAAAGCGAAAACCCTGACCCGCCTGGCGCAGGAGTATGAAATCCCGCTGGCGCAAACCGTGGCGATTGGCGATGGTGCCAACGACCTGCCGATGATCAAAGCGGCAGGTCTGGGGATTGCCTACCATGCCAAGCCAAAAGTGAATGAAAAGACGGAAGTCACCATCCGTCACGCTGACCTGATGGGGGTATTCTGCATCCTCTCTGGCAGCCTGAATCAGAAGTAATTGCCCGCCCGTCATCCTGCGGGCGGCACAGCATTAACGAGGTACACCGTGGCAAAAGCTCCAAAACGCGCCTTTGTTTGTAATGAATGCGGGGCCGATTATCCGCGCTGGCAGGGGCAGTGCAGCGCCTGCCATGCCTGGAACACCATCACCGAGGTGCGTCTTGCTGCGTCGCCAACGGTGGCGCGTAACGAGCGTCTCAGTGGCTATGCCGGTAGCGCCGGGGTAGCAAAAGTCCAGAAACTCTCCGATATCAGCCTTGAGGAGTTGCCGCGTTTTTCCACCGGATTTAAAGAGTTCGACCGCGTATTAGGCGGCGGCGTAGTGCCAGGAAGCGCTATTCTGATTGGCGGTAACCCAGGCGCGGGGAAATCCACGCTGCTACTGCAAACGCTGTGCAAACTGGCGCAGCAGATGAAAACGCTATATGTCACTGGCGAAGAGTCGCTGCAACAGGTGGCAATGCGCGCTCATCGCCTCGGCCTGCCGACTGACAATCTCAATATGTTGTCGGAAACCAGCATCGAACAGATCTGCCTGATTGCCGAAGAAGAGCAACCGAAGCTGATGGTCATTGACTCCATCCAGGTGATGCATATGGCGGATGTTCAGTCATCGCCTGGCAGCGTGGCACAGGTGCGTGAAACGGCGGCTTATCTGACGCGCTTCGCCAAAACGCGCGGTGTGGCGATTGTCATGGTGGGGCACGTAACCAAAGATGGTTCGCTGGCTGGCCCTAAAGTGCTGGAACACTGTATCGACTGTTCGGTGCTTCTGGACGGCGATGCCGACTCCCGTTTCCGCACCTTACGCAGTCATAAAAACCGTTTCGGCGCGGTGAATGAGCTGGGCGTCTTCGCGATGACTGAACAGGGACTGCGTGAAGTTAGCAACCCTTCCGCCATCTTCTTAAGTCGCGGCGATGAAGTGACCTCCGGCAGCTCAGTGATGGTGGTGTGGGAAGGAACGCGTCCGCTGCTGGTGGAGATCCAGGCGCTGGTCGATCACTCGATGATGGCGAATCCACGCCGCGTCGCAGTAGGGCTGGAGCAAAACCGTCTGGCAATCCTGCTGGCGGTGCTTCACCGTCACGGTGGCCTGCAAATGGCCGATCAGGATGTGTTTGTGAACGTGGTCGGTGGCGTGAAGGTAACCGAAACCAGTGCCGATTTAGCATTACTGCTGGCGATGGTTTCCAGCCTGCGTGACAGACCGCTGCCGCAGGATCTGGTGGTGTTTGGTGAAGTCGGGCTGGCAGGTGAGATCCGTCCAGTGCCCAGTGGCCAGGAACGAATCTCTGAAGCGGCGAAACACGGTTTTCGGCGGGCGATTGTTCCGGCAGCCAACGTGCCGAAAAAAGCGCCGGAAGGGATGCAGATTTTTGGCGTTAAAAAACTCTCCGACGCGCTTAGCGTGTTCGACGACTTATAATGAGAGATAGGGAGGGAGATATGTCGTCATTTGATTATCTGAAAACTGCCATCAAGCAACAGGGCTGTACGCTACAGCAGGTGGCTGATGCCAGCGGTATGACCAAAGGGTATTTAAGCCAGTTACTGAATGCCAAAATTAAAAGCCCCAGCGCGCAAAAGCTGGAGGCGTTGCACCGTTATTTGGGACTTGAATTTCCCCGGCAGAAGAAAACTATTGGTGTTGTATTCGGTAAGTTTTACCCGCTGCATACCGGACATATCTACCTTATCCAGCGTGCCTGTAGTCAGGTTGACGAGCTGCATATCATTATGGGCTTTGACGCTACCCGCGACCGCGCGTTGTTCGAAGACAGCGCCATGTCGCAGCAGCCCACGGTGCCGGATCGTCTGCGCTGGTTATTGCAAACTTTTAAATATCAGAAAAATATTCGCATTCATGCATTCAACGAAGAGGGCATGGAGCCGTATCCGCATGGCTGGGATGTGTGGAGCAACGGCATCAAAAAGTTTATGGCTGAAAAAGGGATCCAGCCGGATCTGATCTACACCTCGGAAGAAGCCGACGCGCCGCAGTATATGGAACATCTGGGGATCGAAACGGTATTGGTCGATCCGAAACGTACTTTTATGAGTATCAGTGGTGCGCAGATCCGCGAAAATCCGTTCCGCTACTGGGAATATATTCCTACCGAAGTGAAGCCGTTCTTTGTGCGCACCGTGGCGATCCTCGGCGGCGAATCGAGCGGTAAATCCACCCTGGTAAACAAACTTGCCAATATCTTCAACACTACCAGTGCATGGGAATATGGTCGCGATTATGTCTTTTCACATCTTGGCGGCGATGAGATCGCATTGCAGTATTCCGACTACGATAAAATCGCACTTGGACACGCTCAATATATTGATTTTGCAGTAAAATATGCCAATAAAGTGGCGTTTATCGACACCGATTTTGTGACAACTCAGGCGTTCTGCAAAAAGTACGAAGGGCGCGAGCATCCGTTCGTACAGGCGCTGATCGATGAATACCGTTTTGATCTGGTGATTCTGCTGGAGAACAACACGCCGTGGGTGGCGGATGGTTTACGCAGTCTCGGCAGTTCGGTGGATCGCAAAGAGTTCCAGAACTTGCTGGTGGAAATGCTGGAAGAGAACAATATCGAATTTGTGCGGGTTGAAGAGGACGATTACGACAGCCGTTTCCTGCGCTGCGTGGAGTTGGTGCGGGAGATGATGGGGGAGCAGGGATAATCATCTTTATAAGATGTTGAGTGATATTACTGATTCAAAAGTGTACTTAGTACTCCATTTTGGTGTACAATGTACCTGCCAGGGAAGGGTAATGGGCAAGGCGATAATATTTATAGAGACGCCAATGTTTACGCGTCAGATCAAGCAGATTGCAACCGATGATGAATTAAAGGAATTGCAAAAAGAACTCATCGGAACTCCCGATAAAGGTGATCTCATTCAGCAGACTGGTGGATTGCGTAAAGTCCGAATGGCTGCGGGTTCACAGGGAAAAAGTGGTAGTGTCAGAATAATTTACTTTCTGGCGACGGAAGAGATTATTTATTTGATTATGGCCTATCCGAAGAATGCCAAAGACAGTCTGACAGATACGGAAAAAGCTCAACTAAAGAAGTTGACGAAACTGCTCAAAGGTGAGGTATAAAATGAGTTTTTTTGATGAGTTGAAAACCTCTCTGGAAGAGGCTGTCGAGATTAAACAAGGTTTAAAAGAACCTGCACGGGTGACCCGCTACGAAATTGCGGATGTTAAAGCTATTCGTGAGCAACTCAACGTTTCGCAAAGTGAGATGGCAAAAGCTCTGGGAACCAGTGTGGATACCATTAAAAGCTGGGAATCGAAGCGAAGAAATCCTACGGGATTGGCTGCAAAAGTACTTGCCACAATTAAAGAAAATCCTGCCTTTTTCCGGGAACTTGCCTCCCATTAATCATTTAACTATTACCGGATGCGATGCTGGCGCGCCGCATCCGGCATTTTACGCATTACTTCGCAATACGCTTGTACTTGATACGCTTCGGCTCCAGCGCGTCTGCGCCCAGCGTGCGTTTCTTGTACTCTTCGTACTCGGTAAAGTTACCTTCAAAGAACTCAACTTTACCTTCATCCTGGTAATCCAGAATGTGTGTGGCGATACGGTCGAGGAACCAACGGTCGTGCGAGATAACCATCGCGCAGCCCGGGAACTCCAGCAGGGCGTTTTCCAGCGCACGCAGGGTTTCGATATCCAGGTCGTTGGTCGGTTCGTCGAGCAGCAGCATGTTGCCGCCAACCTGCAGCAGCTTCGCCAGATGCAGACGACCACGCTCACCACCGGAGAGTTCACCAACGCGTTTACCCTGATCAACCCCTTTAAAGTTGAAGCGGCCAACGTAGGCGCGGCTTGGCATCTCGGTGTTACCGATCTTCATGATATCCAGCCCGCCGGAAACTTCTTCCCAAACGGTTTTGCTGTTATCCATTGAGTCACGGAACTGATCGACAGATGCCAGTTTCACCGTTTCACCTAAAGTGATGGTGCCGCTGTCTGGTTGTTCCTGACCAGAGATCATACGGAACAGTGTTGATTTGCCCGCGCCGTTCGGACCGATGATCCCGACGATCGCCCCTTTAGGGATCGAGAAGCTCAGGGAGTCAATCAGCAGGCGATCGCCGTAAGATTTACGCAGGTTGCTGACTTCCAGCACTTTATCGCCCAGACGCGGTCCTGGCGGAATAAACAGTTCGTTGGTTTCGTTACGTTTCTGATATTCGGTGCTGTTCAGCTCTTCAAAGCGCGCCAGACGTGCTTTACCTTTCGACTGACGGCCTTTAGTTCCCTGACGTACCCACTCCAGCTCTTTCTCGATCGACTTACGACGCGCTGCTTCTTGTGAAGCTTCCTGCGCCAGACGCTGATCTTTCTGCTCCAGCCAGGAGGAGTAGTTACCTTCCCACGGAATACCTTCACCGCGGTCAAGTTCGAGGATCCAGCCTGCAACGTTATCGAGGAAGTAACGGTCGTGGGTAATCGCCACCACGGTGCCCTCGAAGTCGTGCAGGAAGCGTTCCAGCCACGCTACGGATTCGGCATCCAGGTGGTTGGTCGGTTCGTCGAGCAGCAGCATGTCTGGTTTTTCCAACAGCAGGCGGCACAACGCCACGCGACGACGCTCACCACCGGAAAGGTTAGCGATTTTCGCGTCCCAGTCCGGCAGACGCAGCGCATCAGCCGCACGCTCCAGCTGAACGTTCAGGTTATGACCGTCATGAGCCTGAATGATCTCTTCCAGACGGCCTTGTTCAGCGGCCAGCTTGTCAAAATCGGCATCCGGATCGGCGTACAGCGCATACACTTCATCCAGACGTTTCAGAGCGTTAACCACTTCAGAAACCGCTTCTTCAATGGACTCACGCACGGTGTGTTCCGGGTTCAGCTGAGGTTCCTGCGGCAGGTAACCAATCTTGATATCCGGTTGCGGACGCGCTTCACCTTCGATGTCTTTATCAATGCCCGCCATAATGCGCAGCAGGGTAGACTTACCCGCGCCGTTCAGACCCAGGACACCAATTTTTGCCCCAGGGAAGAAACTCAGAGAGATGTTTTTCAAAATATGACGTTTCGGCGGAACAACTTTGCCGACACGATGCATGGTATAAACGAATTGAGCCACGTTGGACTTCGCCTCTATGTTTATCGTGATGATGAGTTTTCAAAGGCGAAGTGTAGCCTGTTTCCTTATCTAATCCCAGCCGGTCGATCACCCTCGCAGTAAAAGTAAAAAAGTGTCCGTAACGTGGCGTAAACGGCAATGACTGGTTAGCATAAATCTATTACGCGGCATGACGCTGCATTGATGTATTGACACTTAGAGGATGCGCTTGTGGAAAAAGCCAAACACGTTACCTGGCGGCTGTTGGCTGTCGGTGTCTGTCTGCTGACGGTCAGCAGCGTGGCGCGAGCCGACTCACTGGATGAGCAGCGTAGCCGTTACGCGCAAATTAAGCAGGCCTGGGATAATCGACAAATGGATGTGGTCGAACAAATGATGCCTGGACTGAAGGATTATCCACTTTATCCCTATCTGGAATACCGCCAGATCACCGATGATCTGATGAATCAACCGGCGGTGACGGTCACTAACTTTGTTCGCGCTAACCCCACGCTTCCTCCCGCTCGCACGCTACAATCTCGTTTCGTCAATGAACTGGCGCGGCGTGAAGACTGGCGTGGTTTGTTAGCCTTTAGCCCGGAAAAGCCAGGAACTACCGAAGCGCAATGTAATTACTACTATGCGAAATGGAATACCGGGCAGAGTGAAGAAGCCTGGCAAGGGGCGAAAGAGCTGTGGCTAACCGGCAAGAGCCAGCCTAACGCCTGTGACAAGTTATTTAGCGTCTGGCGTGCGTCAGGCAAACAAGATCCGCTGGCGTATCTGGAGCGTATCCGTCTGGCGATGAAAGCGGGTAACACAGGCCTGGTGACAGTGCTGGCAGGGCAGATGCCTGCCGATTACCAGACTATCGCCTCGGCAATCATTTCACTGGCGAACAACCCTAATACGGTACTGACCTTCGCGCGTACAACCGGAGCGACCGATTTTACCCGTCAAATGGCGGCGGTGGCGTTTGCCAGTGTGGCGCGGCAGGATGCTGAAAATGCACGGCTGATGATCCCATCGCTTGCTCAGGCACAGCAGCTTAATGAAGATCAGATTCAGGAACTGCGCGATATCGTCGCCTGGCGTTTGATGGGCAACGATGTCACCGACGAGCAGGCGAAATGGCGCGATGACGCCATTATGCGCTCGCAATCCACCTCGTTGATTGAACGCCGAGTACGGATGGCGCTTGGTACTGGCGATCGGCGTGGCCTGAATACCTGGCTGGCGCGTTTGCCGATGGAAGCGAAAGAGAAAGATGAATGGCGTTACTGGCAGGCCGATTTATTGCTGGAACGCGGACGCGAAGCTGAAGCGAAAGAGATTCTGCATCAACTCATGCAACAGCGTGGTTTCTACCCGATGGTTGCTGCACAGCGCATCGGCGAAGAGTATGAGCTGAAGATTGATAAAGCGCCGCAGAATGTTGACAGCACCCTGACTCAGGGGCCGGAGATGGCGCGCGTGCGCGAGTTGATGTACTGGAATCTCGATAACACCGCGCGTAGCGAGTGGGCCAATCTGGTGAAGAGCAAGTCAAAAACAGAGCAGGCACAGCTGGCACGGTATGCTTTCAACAACCAATGGTGGGATCTCAGCGTTCAGGCGACGATCGCCGGGAAGTTGTGGGATCATCTGGAAGAGCGATTCCCGCTGGCCTACAACGATCTTTTCAAACGTTACACCAGCGGTAAGGAGATCCCGCAAAGCTATGCGATGGCGATTGCCCGTCAGGAGAGCGCCTGGAATCCGAAAGTGAAGTCACCGGTAGGGGCCAGCGGGCTGATGCAGATTATGCCTGGTACGGCGACCCATACGGTGAAGATGTTCTCTATTCCTGGCTACAGCAGCCCTGGGCAATTGCTGGATCCGGAAACGAACATCAACATCGGCACCAGTTACCTGCAATATGTTTATCAGCAGTTTGGCAATAACCGTATTTTCGCCTCAGCAGCTTATAACGCCGGACCTGGACGAGTGCGCACCTGGCTTGGCAACAGCGCTGGTCGAATCGACGCAGTGGCATTTGTCGAGAGTATTCCGTTCTCTGAGACGCGCGGTTATGTGAAGAACGTGCTGGCTTATGACGCTTACTACCGCTATTTCATGGGGGATAAACCAACGTTGATGAGCGCCACGGAATGGGGACGTCGTTACTGATCCGCACGTTTATGATATGCTATCGTACTCTTTAGCGAGTACAACCGGGGGAGGCATTTTGCTTCCCCCGCTAACAATGGCGACATATTATGGCCCAACAATCACCCTATTCAGCAGCGATGGCAGAACAGCGTCACCAGGAGTGGTTACGTTTTGTCGACCTGCTTAAGAATGCCTACCAAAACGATCTCCATTTACCGTTGTTAAACCTGATGCTGACGCCAGATGAGCGCGAAGCGTTGGGGACTCGCGTGCGTATTGTCGAAGAGCTGTTGCGCGGCGAAATGAGCCAGCGTGAGTTGAAAAATGAACTCGGCGCTGGCATCGCGACGATTACGCGTGGATCTAACAGTCTGAAAGCCGCGCCTGTCGAGCTGCGCCAGTGGCTGGAAGAGGTGTTGCTGAAAGATCACTGATACACGGCATTATGAAACGGACTCAGCGCCAGGATCACCGCCTGGTGATAGACGCTGGCGCGAGTGAGCTTCCCGGCGGTAAATACGCCGATTGCACCTTCTTTACGGCCAATTTCATCAATGCCGGTATAACGCGACATCACGGGGCCGAGCGCCTCGCCTTCACGCACTTTCTCCAGAATCACCGCAGGTAACGGCAAAGTTGCCGAACGCGCTTCGCCGCGCTGGCTGGTGTTTTCAATCACCACCCAACTGAAGGTGCTGTCGCCATCAATGCCAGCTTCAATCGCCACCCAAAAATCAGCCTCTGGATGTAAACGGCGGGCATTTGCTACCCGATTTCGTGCGCCAGCGCGCGTTTCCTCACTGCCAAAGGGCTGTTCCGGTACACCGCTCTCGACGGCAACGGATGCAATATGGCAGGATCCTTCGCCGAAGATCTCGTGAAATGCCTGCAGAATGGCCTGAATTTTAGCGGGATTGGTGGTCGCACAGACAACTTGGTGCATAATCAGCATTACTCAGAAAATTAACGTTACAGCAGTATACGGAAAAAAAGCATGTTACAGGTATACCTAGTCCGCCACGGTGAAACGCAGTGGAACGCCGAGCGACGTATTCAGGGCCAGTCTGATAGCCCGCTGACTGCCAAAGGTGAGCAACAGGCGATGCAGGTGGCGACCCGTGCCAAAGAGCTTGGCATTACGCATATCATCAGTAGCGATTTAGGGCGCACCCGCCGCACGGCGGAAATCATCGCCCAGGCCTGCGGCTGTGACATCATCTTTGATTCTCGCCTGCGTGAATTAAATATGGGTGTACTGGAAACAAGAAATATCGATTCACTCACCGAAGAAGAAGAAAACTGGCGTCGCCAGCTGGTCAATGGCACTGTCGACGGACGTATTCCTGAAGGCGAGTCTATGCAGGAGCTCAGTGATCGTGTCAATGCGGCACTGGAATCTTGCCGGGAATTACCGCAGGGAAGCCGACCGCTGCTGGTGAGCCACGGTATTGCACTGGGATGCCTGGTGAGTACGATTCTCGGATTACCAGCATGGGCAGAGCGTCGCTTACGTCTGCGTAACTGTTCTATTTCGCGCGTGGATTATCAGGAAAGCTTGTGGCTGGCGTCTGGCTGGGTGGTTGAAACCGCAGGGGACATCTCGCATCTGGACGCCCCTGCATTAGATGAGCTGCAGCGTTAACGACGGATCGGAATCAGCAGTTCACAGCGCAGATTAATTGGGCGATCTCCCGCTTTGGCATCTTCTGCCGGGTAGTATCGCTCAATATCCTGACCTTTACGGCGCGTCAGGTTAAGCATTGGCATGCACGTTCCGTATACCGTCAGGATAAACTCCTGCACGCCTGTTCCCAGACCTTCATAGGTAAACATCACATATTCACCGCCTTGCAGCATCACAGGATGCCCGGTCAATACATAGCCATCTGCCTGATCCTGGGCTAATGCGGTGGTATAGAAGACCTCTTGCTCGTCGTCTTTATCCTGGCTCGGACGCGTTTCATTCAAGCCGTAGAGCACAGGCGGAATGGTCGGCGCGTTGCCAAGAAAATCGTGCCAGAACTGATAACGCATTTCATGGCGGAAATCAGAGATTTGTTCCAGCGAACAGGAGTAACTCTGGGTAACACCAATCAGCGGCGTATCTTCCTGGGTGACAAATTTGTGCTCTGGCATGGTGAATTCACCCAGACGCAGCGGCGGGCGAATACCAAAGGCGCTCCATTCAGGAGAACGGCGGTAAAGAGCAGGAGTCTGGGCAAACTGCTTCTTGAATGCGCGAGTAAATGTCTGTTGAGAGTCGAAGCGGTATTGCAGCGCGATATCCAGAATTGGACGCGCAGTCAGGCGTAGTGCGACCGCCGATTTCGACAAACGACGAGCACGAATATACGCGCCAATAGCATGACCAGTGACATCTTTAAACATTCTCTGTAAGTGCCACTTGGAATAACCTGCTTTCGCCGCTACATTGTCGAGCGACAGGGGCTGATCCAGATGACCTTCCAGCCAGATTAAAAGGTCGCGAATAATGCCGGCCTGATCCATAAAATATCCTCATCCTTTCAACAACGAGCACCTGACATCAGGTAATTGGATAATAGCATTTTTTGCTGTTTTAGCATTCAGTGTTTTTTTCTTAGTCGAGTATGTTTTAGGTCTTGACGGAAATAAAAGTATTGAGATTTTGTTCTTAATCAATATGTTATTTATCGTGGTGAACTAATTGCTCATGTCATAGATAAAAATGGTAACAATATGAAATACAAGCATTTGATTCTGTCCTTAAGCCTGATAATGCTGGGGCCGTTGGCTCATGCAGAAGAGATTGGTTCGGTCGACACTGTATTTAAAATGATTGGTCCTGATCACAAAATTGTCGTAGAAGCCTTTGACGATCCCGATGTGAAAAATGTCACCTGCTATGTGAGCCGGGCGAAAACCGGCGGTATTAAAGGGGGATTGGGCCTGGCAGAAGATACCTCCGATGCGGCCATTTCTTGTCAGCAAGTCGGGCCGATTGAACTGTCGGATCGTATTAAAAACGGCAAAGCTCAGGGCGAGGTAGTATTCAAAAAACGCACGTCCCTGGTCTTTAAGTCGTTACAGGTCGTGCGCTTTTATGACGCCAAACGCAACGCGCTCGCTTATCTGGCTTACTCCGACAAAGTTGTAGAAGGTTCGCCGAAAAACGCGATTAGCGCGGTTCCTGTCATGCCGTGGCGGCAATAACAGAGGCGATTTATGCAACGGGAAACGGTCTGGTTAGTGGAAGATGAGCAAGGGATAGCCGACACGCTGGTCTACATGTTGCAACAGGAAGGTTTTGACGTCGAGGTCTTTGAGCGAGGCTTGCCGGTGCTGGATAAAGCTCGCCAGCAGGTTCCCGATGTCATGATTCTCGATGTTGGTTTGCCTGATATCAGCGGCTTTGAATTGTGCCGCCAGTTACTGGCGCTCCATCCGGCGTTACCTGTACTGTTCCTGACGGCCCGAAGTGAAGAGGTCGATCGCCTGCTTGGGCTGGAAATTGGCGCTGACGACTACGTGGCTAAACCGTTTTCACCTCGCGAAGTGTGCGCCAGAGTGCGCACCTTACTGCGTCGGGTGAGGAAGTTCTCGACGCCGTCTCCCGTTATCCGTATTGGTCATTTTGAATTGAATGAACCTGCGGCGCAGATCAGCTGGTTTGACACGCCATTAACGCTGACGCGGTATGAGTTTTTGCTGCTGAAAACATTACTCAAGTCGCCGGGCCGCGTCTGGTCCCGCCAGCAACTGATGGATAGCGTGTGGGAAGATGCGCAGGACACCTACGATCGCACCGTCGATACCCACATTAAAACGCTGCGTGCCAAGCTGCGCGCCATCAACCCCGATCTTTCACCGATTAATACTCATCGCGGCATGGGATATAGCCTGAGGGGCCTGTAATGCGTATCGGCATGCGGTTGTTGCTGGGCTATTTTTTACTGGTGGCGGTGGCGGCCTGGTTCGTACTGGCTATTTTTGTCAAAGAAGTTAAACCGGGCGTGCGAAGAGCAACGGAGGGGACGTTGATCGACACCGCAACGTTGCTGGCGGAGCTGGCGCGTCCCGATTTGCTCTCTGGGGACCCAACGCATGGGCAACTGGCGCAGGCGTTTAATCAGCTACAACATCGCCCGTTTCGCGCCAATATCGGTGGCATTAACAAAGTGCGCAATGAATATCATGTCTATATGACCGATGCGCAGGGCAAAGTATTGTTCGATTCGGCAAATAAAGCCGTTGGACAGGATTACTCGCGCTGGAATGACGTCTGGCTAACGTTGCGTGGTCAGTATGGTGCGCGCAGCACATTGCAAAATCCTGACGATCCCGAAAGTTCTGTGATGTATGTTGCCGCGCCAATTATGGACGGCTCGCGGCTTATTGGCGTTTTGAGCGTAGGCAAACCGAACGCGGCGATGGCTCCGGTCATTAAGCGCAGCGAGCGGCGAATTTTATGGGCCAGCGCCATTTTGTTGGGGATTGCACTGGTGATTGGCGCAGGCATGGTTTGGTGGATCAACCGCTCCATTGCCCGGCTCACTCGCTATGCTGATTCTGTCACTGACAATAAGCCCGTTCCTCTCCCCGATCTCGGTAGTAGCGAGCTGCGTAAACTCGCGCAGGCGCTGGAAAGTATGCGCGTGAAGCTGGAAGGGAAAAACTATATTGAGCAGTATGTTTATGCGTTAACTCATGAGCTAAAAAGCCCACTGGCGGCGATTCGTGGAGCGGCGGAAATTTTACGCGAAGGTCCGCCGCCGGAAGTGGTGGCTCGTTTTACCGACAACATTCTGACGCAAAATGCGCGAATGCAGGCACTGGTGGAAACGTTACTACGCCAGGCAAGACTGGAGAATCGTCAGGAAGTCGTTTTGACTGCTGTTGATGTGGCGGCATTATTTCGCCGCGTCAGCGAAGCGCGCACCGTGCAGTTGGCGGAAAAAAACATCACTCTACATGTTATGCCCACCGAGGTTAATGTTGCTGCTGAACCGACGTTACTGGAGCAGGCGCTGGGGAATTTACTGGATAACGCCATCGATTTTACCCCCGAGAGCGGTCGTATAACGCTAAGCGCCGAAGTGGAGCAGAAACACGTCACGCTTAAGGTGCTGGATACCGGTAGTGGTATTCCTGACTACGCGCTTTCACGTATTTTTGAACGCTTTTACTCTTTGCCGCGTGCGAATGGGCAAAAAAGTAGTGGTCTGGGGTTGGCGTTCGTCAGTGAGGTTGCCCGTTTGCTTAATGGCGAAGTCACACTGTGTAACGTGCCACAAGGCGGTGTGCTGGCTTCGCTTCGACTTCACCGTCACTTCACATAGCTTCAAATTCTTCCCACATAGCCTTTGTAACCTGCGGTCATTGCAAAGGAGAAGACTATGTTGAAATCCCCCCTGTTCTGGAAAATGACCACCCTGTTTGCTGCAGTATTGCTGTTGTTGATTCCGATAATGCTGATTCGGCAGGTGATTGTCGAACGTGCCGATTATCGTAGCGATGTGGAAGATGCGATTCGGCAAAGTACCAGCGGGCCGCAGAAACTTGTTGGACCGCTCATCGCTATTCCTGTGACCGAGCTTTATACGGTGCAGGAAGAGGATAAAACCGTGGAGCGGAAACGAAGTTTTATCCATTTTTGGTTACCTGAGTCATTGATGGTTGATGGCAATCAGAACGTGGAAGAACGCAAGATTGGGATTTATACCGGTCAGGTCTGGCATAGTGATTTAACGCTAAAAGCCGATTTTGATGTTTCGCGTCTTAGCAAACTCAATGCGCCAAATATCACCTTAGGCAAGCCATTTATTGTGATTGGCGTCGGGGATGCGCGTGGTATAGGTGTGGTGAAAGCACCTGACGTTAACGGAACGGCGCTGACCATTGAACCCGGTACCGGGTTAGATCAAGGCGGGCAGGGCGTGCATATCCCTTTACCCGAAGGGGACTGGCGGAAGCAGAACCTGAAGCTGAATATGGCGCTGAATTTAAGCGGTACCGGCAATCTTTCTGTGGTGCCTGCCGGGCGTAATAGCGAAATGACCTTAACCAGCAACTGGCCGCATCCCAGTTTTTTAGGTGATTTTCTGCCAGCCAAACGGGAAGTCAGCGAGTCTGGTTTTCAGGCGCAATGGCAAAGCAGCTGGTTTGCTAATAATCTCGGTGAGCGTTTTGCTTCAGGTAATGATACCGGCTGGGAAAACTTCCCGGCGTTTAGCGTCGCAGTGACGACGCCAGCCGATCAATACCAATTAACGGATCGGGCGACTAAGTACGCTATTTTGCTGATTGCACTGACTTTTATGGCGTTCTTTGTTTTTGAAACGCTCACCGCGCAACGTTTACACCCAATGCAATATTTGCTGGTGGGGCTTTCATTGGTGATGTTTTATTTGCTCTTGCTGGCGCTTTCTGAACATACCGGTTTTACCGTGGCATGGATAATCGCCAGTCTGATTGGGGCGTTAATGAACGGTATTTATTTGCAGGCGGTATTGAAAGGCTGGCGCAACAGCATGTTGTTTACCCTCGCGCTGTTGTTGCTGGATGGTGTGATGTGGGGACTGCTCAACTCTGCCGATAGCGCGCTGTTGTTGGGAACCAGTGTGCTGGTGGTGGCGCTGGCCGGCATGATGTTTGTGACCCGTAATATCGACTGGTATGCGTTTTCACTGCCGAAAATGAAAGCCAGTAAAGAAGTTACAACGGACGATGAGTTACGTATCTGGAAATAAGGTTGAAAAATAAAAACGGCGCTAAAAAGCGCCGTTTTTTTTGACGGTGGTAAAGCCGATTAATCTTCCAGATCACCGCAGAAGCGATAACCTTCACCGTGAATGGTGGCGATGATTTCCGGCGTATCCGGCGTAGATTCGAAATGTTTACGAATACGGCGGATCGTCACGTCTACAGTACGGTCGTGCGGTTTCAGCTCACGGCCGGTCATTTTCTTCAGCAGTTCAGCACGGGACTGAATTTTGCCTGGGTTTTCACAGAAGTGAAGCATGGCGCGGAACTCGCTGCGCGGCAGCTTGTACTGCTCGCCATCAGGGCCGATCAGCGAACGGCTGTTGATGTCCAGTTCCCAACCATTGAACTTGTAGCTTTCAACGCTACGACGTTCTTCGCTGACAGTACCCAGATTCATGGTACGAGACAGCAGGTTGCGTGCACGAATAGTCAGTTCACGCGGGTTGAACGGTTTGGTGATGTAGTCATCTGCACCGATTTCGAGGCCGAGAATTTTATCGACTTCGTTGTCACGGCCAGTCAGGAACATCAACGCAACATTCGCCTGCTCGCGCAGTTCACGCGCTAACAGAAGACCGTTCTTACCCGGCAGATTGATATCCATGATCACCAGGTTGATGTCATATTCAGAGAGGATCTGATGCATTTCCGCGCCATCTGTCGCTTCGAAAACATCATAGCCTTCCGCTTCGAAAATACTTTTCAACGTGTTGCGTGTTACCAACTCGTCTTCAACGATAAGAATGTGCGGGGTCTGCATGTTTGCTACCTAAATTGCCAACTAAATCGAAACAGGAAGTACAAAAGTCCCTGACCTGCCTGATGCATGCTGCAAATTAACATGATCGGCGTAACATGACTAAAGTACGTAATTGCGTTCTTGATGCACTTTCCATCAACGTCAACAACATCATTAGCTTGGTCGTGGGTACTTTCCCTCAGGACCCGACAGTGTCAAAAACGGCTGTCATCCTAACCATTTTAACAGCAACATAACAGGCTAAGAGGGGCCGGACACCCAATAAAACTACGCTTCGTTGACATATATCAAGTTCAATTGTAGCACGTTAACAGTTTGATGAAATCATCGTATCTAAATGCTAGCTTTCGTCACATTATTTTAATAATCCAACTAGTTGCATCATACAACTAATAAACGTGGTGAATCCAATTGTCGAGATTTATTTTTTATAAAATTATCCTAAGTAAACAGAAGGATATGTAGCATTTTTTAACAATTCAACCATTAGTACAGTCAGGAAATAGTTTAGTCTTTTTTAAGCTAAGTGAAGGGCTTTTTCTGCGACTTACGTTAAGAGTTTGTAAATTCGATCCGCGTAATAAGTTGACAATGATCACCCTGTGCGCGGTTATTAGGTCAAGAAGAGTGGCAATATGCGTATAACGATTATTCTGGTCGCACCCGCCAGAGCAGAAAATATTGGGGCAGCGGCGCGGGCAATGAAAACGATGGGGTTTAGCGAGCTGCGAATTGTCGATAGTCAGGCACACCTGGAGCCAGCTACCCGCTGGGTCGCACATGGATCTGGTGATATTATTGATAATATTAAAGTTTTCCCAACTCTGGCTGAATCGTTACACGATGTCGACTTCACTGTCGCCACCACTGCACGCAGTCGGGCGAAATATCATTACTACGCCACTCCGGTGGAACTGGTGCCGCTGTTAGAGGAAAAATCCTCGTGGATGAGCCATGCAGCGCTGGTGTTTGGTCGCGAAGATTCCGGGCTGACTAACGAAGAGTTAGCCTTGGCTGACGTTCTTACTGGTGTGCCGATGGTGGCAGATTATCCTTCGCTCAATCTGGGGCAGGCGGTGATGGTTTATTGCTATCAATTAGCAACATTAATACAACAACCGGCCAAAAGTGACACAACGGCAGACCAACATCAACTGCAAGCTTTACGCGAACGAGCCATGTCATTGCTGACGACCCTGGCAGTGGCAGATGACACAAAACTGGTCGACTGGTTACAACAACGGCTGGGGCTTTTAGAGCAACGAGACACGGCAATGTTGCATCGTTTGCTGCATGATATTGAAAAAAATATCACCAAATAAAAAACGCCTTAGTAAGTATTTTTC